>NZ_JBSSEO010000001.1:0-4752734 GCF_054061755.1 Mucilaginibacter sp. HD30 | reverse complement strand
TCGTCGTTCTCTGTCGCAGAGAACTATTTTGTAAAACCCTTGCGGATTCTATTTTTCAATGTTTTGCTTCGTTGTAGAAGCGGCTGCAAAGATGCGAATAATTTAGTATTCATGTCAAGTGTTATTTTCACTTTTTTTAAATCTTTTTTTCTTCGCAAATCTTCAAAAAACAACCGGCTTTTTTACCGGCCGGGTTGCAAATGTAAGCAGAAAATCTGAACCACCGAAAACATTTTTTATAATTTTTTATATAAGGCCATAAACTACTGTAAACTAACGTTTAGCAAAAGCATATTGCCAATTAAAACCTACCCTATTAGGCTTTTTGTATATTTGAACACAGATGGAGACGAACCAATTCCCCCCAAATTTTCTTGAATTACTGAGCAACGAGCCAGGATTTGATCGCGATAATTTTGTTAACGCGCACCAAAATTCGGCTACACCGACAACAATTCGCCTAAATCCTTTCAAAAAAACAAATATAAAAGCGCGCAACCCGGTGCCCTGGTGCGCAGATGGCTTTTACCTTGATGCCCGTCCATCCTTTACATTCGACCCACTTTTTCATGCCGGCACCTATTATGTACAGGAAGCATCGTCTATGTTTATCGCACACATTCTTCAGCATATAAAACAACCGGAGCCTGTAAAAATACTGGACCTGTGCGCTGCGCCCGGCGGTAAAAGCACTTTGCTAAACTCGGCAATGGATGCCAATGACCTGTTGGTAGCTAACGAAATCATTAAAACGCGCGTGCCTGTGCTGGCCGATAACCTTACACGATGGGGAACATCAAATACCATAGTTACTAATAACGACCCAAAAGATTTTGAGCGACTGCCCGGCTTTTTTGATATAGTATTGGTTGATACCCCTTGCTCCGGCTCGGGCATGTTCAGAAAAGACCCTGACGCAATGACCGAATGGAGCGAGGCCAACGTTAACCTTTGCCACCAGCGGCAGGAGCGCATATTGGCCAACGTGTATCCTGCGTTAAAAGAAGACGGATACCTTATATATAGTACATGCTCTTACTCGCATCAGGAAAATGAGGACATTTTGGATTGGCTGTGCCAGACTTTTAATATGGAAAGCATCAGCATACCTATTAATAAAGACTGGGGCATAGTTGAAACACAGTCGCCTTTGAAAAAGGCGTGGGGTTATCGTTTTTATCCGGGCAAAGTAAAGGGTGAAGGCTTGTTCGCTGCCTGCCTCCGTAAAAAAGAGGAAACCACCGATCTGGGATCTTTTAAGAACAACAATAACCAAAAAGTAGATAAACACGAGATGGAACTGGTACGCAGTTTTATTATGCAGCCGGAAAGGTTTTATTTTTTTAAAGTGAACGATGATTGGCTGGCTATAGATAATGTGCACAAAGAAAGCCTAAACTTGTTGGCGCATCGGTTATATCTGAAAAAATCTGGCGTGCGAATAGGTAAAGTTGCGGGCCGCGACGTTGTGCCAGATCACGAGTTAGCTTTAAGCACTATAGTTAATAAGGATTTGATTTTGCAAACCGAGCTTGATTACGACCAGGCCATACAATATTTAAGGCGGGATAACTTAACTATTGATGCAACCGATAAAGGTTGGAGCCTGATGACTTATGAGGGACAAGCTTTAGGCTGGGCCAAGCTGCTGCCCAACCGTATCAATAATTACTATCCTAAAGAGTTACGCATATTAGCTCAGCCACCTAAAAATTGATATTTGTTGGATATTTAATCCGTGTTTTTATAAATACATTAAATTAGCGGCCATGATCATTAAATCAAAACCGTTAAAACCCTTCTTTTTTAAATGCGGGAGCATGCTTATTTCCGCATTGCTAAAACGGCGCTTTAATAAACTGATCATTAATCCGGTTGAACTAAAGCCTAACCACTCTTATATTTTAATGGTTAACCATTTTAGTTTTTTTGATGGGTTTTTTGCTTTTTATTTATGCGGAAAGGTTTTGTGGAAACCGGGTTTTATGCGCAAACTTTACATCATGTCGGTTAAAAAGCAGATGGAGAAGAATCCCTGGTTACAATATTGCGGCAGTTTTTCGGTTGAGCCCGGCAAGTTGTCGTTAATTGAAAGTTTTGATTACATAGGCGAAAAGTTATCTGAGCCCGGTAACTTATTTCTTTATTTCCCACAGGGGAACCTGGAAAGCATGCACATACGGGATATTGAGTTTCAGGATGGAATAAACGAAGTGGTAAGCCGTGTTAAAGGCAATTGCCAACTAATTTGGTGCAGCAACATTATTGAGTATTTTGAAAGCACCAAGCCGTCGTTATATTTTGAGATGCTTGATTGCGGCACAACTGCCGACTATGATTTTAAGCAACTGGTAGAAAAAGTGAATACGCACCACAAGAAAGCGTTGCAGCAACAAGTGAGGTTTACTAAATCTGCGCTATAATAAATAGCTAATCGGCTTTTACACGTGATAAGCCATCTTTAGCTTGATTATCTATACTGTTTTGATACTCGTGGTTTTTCATTGATAGGGTGAGTTTGAAAAACTCTGCTGCTTTTGTAAAGTCGCGTTTCTTCTCGTAAATAAGGCCGCTAAGCAAGGCTGAGTTGGCAGCATAATAATAACTGGTTGTTCTGCCTAAATTTATTGCACGCTGGTAGTTGGGTAACGCCGCTGTATCATTTTCCATAGCGTCGTAAGTGCGGCCAAAGCGGTAATAATATTCTGTTTTGTCCCTAACTATTTTGAGCTCATTAAACTGTTTGCTTTTGAGCATTGTGAGCGCCTTATCGTAGTAGCCCCCGTCAAAGTAAAATCTTGCTCTCAGCAATTCTTCGTCGGGGCGGCTATCGTTCGCTTCCTTTAAGGCCTCCTTATCTTTTTCATCTGCGGCTGATCCTTTGGTACGCACCAGATTAAGATAACTGTTATAGCCATCTATGTCTTTTTTTAGAAAAGAACAGTAAGCAACCTTTAAGTATGCATCCTTATTAAAGCTATCACCTTTATTTTCATTGATAAACTTCAGAAAATATTTATCAGCGTCCTTATCCATCCTACATAGTTTGGCATTGGCTAACCAGTAAGTTATTACAGGCATATCCATGTATTCTGATGTTTGCGGAGCATCTATAAATTTACTTATGGCTACATCTGTATGGCCAGTTTTAAATGCCATGTAACCTTGCAGGTAGCTTTTTAATAAACTCTTGTCGCTCATATCGCCGGCCATTGCCATCAATTGAGCATAGCTGCCTTTGTTTTTCAGAACATCAATATTGGCCAGTGCTATTATAAAAGTAACTTCATCCTTATAAAAACTGTATTTGGTACCGTCTAACTGGCTGCGTAACCGTTGCAATTGTTTTAAGCCAGTAGGTAAATCGCCCTTAACTCCCAAAAAGCCAACTATGCCCTTTGAGCTCGGCGGAATAGCGCCAACCAAAATATTTAACCAGCCAATGCTTTTTTGATTGGGAAGAAAATCAGGAAACTTCTCTGCGTTTTTTGTTAGCAGTTTATGCCCCTTGCGCATATCAAAAACGGAGGAGGGATAGTCGCCAAACTTAGCTTTCAACACTGCCGACTGTATGTAAATATCAGCTTGCGCGAGCATATAATAGGGCGATTTTTCGTCGTTGTCTTCTAATGCGTCAATCCGGTCAGAGCGCTTGTCTTTATATTTTGCGTAATCTGCCCTATTGCTTGAAGTAAGCAGGTAGAAATAATCCATATAGTTTTCCAGCAAAGTGATGATGCCGTTATCTGGATTAACGCGCTTTTCTTCTGCTATAAGTCTTTTTGCCTCAGGAAACCTAAGTTCAAAAATAGCTTTGAAAGCGGCTGTAGAGTTTTGATCTAAAGTAAAATCAGCTTTAGCAGGCTGTTGAAAGCCGATAAAAATTAAAAATAACAGAGCGTACTTATAAGCCATCCATCAAAGGTATTTTATTTAACTTATTAAGTAACTAATTATTGTGGATTGGGTTTTATGGGGGTTTATAATTTACGGGCTGTTGGTGTTTTACTTGGAAATATGACAGATAACGGCGAAGTTGTGCCTGCATTTTAACGTTAGCCTTAGCTACACGCATTAAAAGCTGGAATTTAATAAATTGGCAATTAATTTACCAATAAAACAAGCGCCAGTAGGGCAGTTATTTTGACAATGAAAACTGAGCGAGATACAGTTACATCTGTCTTTTATGAGTGAAACGTGTATTAAGTTGCTATTTCATTTAAAATAAATTTAAATGAATCGTCTGAAAGAACTGGAGAGCTTTGCAATTTTGGGTTTTCTACGACGGGATAATCCCTTAACTTCTGCGCTATCATTTCTCTCAATACAGCATCATTAGTGCCTGATACAAAATGTCTTAAAAGATATTTAATCTCGTAAGCCGAGCACTGATCATTCAAATAGCGTTGAAAGATATCGTTAAGTGAGTGTTGATCTGTCATCTGCCCCCCTTTAATCAACTAAGATCAATGGCTTGAAAAAGCCTGCCGGTGCTTCCGTTGCGATAGACCTGTCTTTCACCAATATTGCTGGTAGCAGTTATAATAAAGTAATTTTGGCGTCTTTTGTTTAAAGCAGCTTCCCTAAAAATTTCATAGACCAGGTTTTCGGCTGTTTTAAAAATATGGTTCCGAAACGGTTTACCGGGATCAATATTTTCTCTGTCAATCCATATTTTAACGAAAACTTCCCGGAGTATTTTTCCAGCTTGTTCTTCAGTCTTGACTAATCTTAGCATAGTACGGTATAGTCTAACCTTATAATTATTATAAAGTTGTTCCAAGGCCTGTTTGTCATCGGACTTTAGTAACATTATCAGCTCACTTTCAGCTAATAACATATAATTGATATGATTATTACTCATCCCAGTCAATGCTTTAATACAAAAATACTTAATTGCGCTTTAACTTAACTTATGTTTAACAGGATGATTAAAAAATTACGAAATCGCTATTACAATTATCATTTTTTTTTAAAAAATAATAACAACACTTCCTAAACGGAAAATATTCTGATTTTAAAAATGAGTTTTTAATTAAACGAAAAAAGAAGCACCACAAATTATTATTTTGATAACAATTAGAGTTTTTGCTATGATCTAATAGCAGATTGTTATGTTCAGCATATTACCCCAAGGGCAGATCAAAACACAAACGGGTGCCAATATCCAGCTTGCTTTCAACCCAAATTTTCCCGTTATATTTTTCAATCAGATCTTTACAAAATAAAAGCCCCATTCCGGTTCCGCTTTCATTTTCAGTACCCTGCAAGCTACTTACACGACTTTTAAACAAATGGAGTAAATGCTGTTCTGTCATTCCAATGCCGTTATCTTTAATACAAAAAAGCATGCGGTTATTTTCATTTAAAGCTGATATTTCAATTAAACCACCCCTGTTTGAAAATTTAATGGCATTGGTTAAAAAATTATGAATAACAATACGAATGGAACTTGGATCCGCAAAGGCGGCAACGTTCTGATCCATGTTAAGTGCTATATTTAGCTCCTTTTGCGTTATCCTGTCTTCCAGATGCATAAGTTCCTTATTTACCAGGTCATCTATTTTAAAGGGTTTAATATTGGTGTCAGTAGTATCAACCTGGCTATTGATCCAAAAAAGCAGTGTATCCAAAAAATCTGATGTGTGTTCAAGTTTATTGAACACGGTTGGCGTCATTTCAATAAACTCGCTATGCGTAATACTATCATCTATCATTAAATTAAAAAGTCCCCGCAATGTGCTTATCGGAGCCCTCAGATCATGCGCAAGCACGCCAATCAATCTGTCTTTCAACAAATTAAGTTCATTCAACTTAACTGCTTGATTCTGGATATCTTCCTGCTGCAACATTATTTCCTTATTTTTTTCCTGGAGCAACTTATTAATTGCTTTTTGCTTGCGCCTGCCTCTGTAATAAATGGCAGCCAATGTTGCTACTACTATTGTAATACCGGCATAAGCAATATTCACGCTTCGTTGCACCGCCAATTTTTGCCTAAACTCCTTTTCTTTTTTTAATTGCTTTTCGCCTATTTCTTTTTGCTCTTTAGCAAATTCTATCTCGAGATTATAGAAAGCTATCTTCTGTATACTTTCATTGTGTTTTAGACGGCCGCGCATGGTTGAGTAGACCAATTCCTGACGATACGCTTCCTCAAAACGCCCTAATCCGGCAAGTGCTATACTTGTTTGCTTGATAGCGTCTGTTTTTATGGCCGTACTGCCAAGACTAACAGAGGTGGTTTGAGCCTGCAAGGCAAAATTGTAAGCTTCCGTAAAATCTTTTTTGCTGTTAAATGCCTGTGCCAAACCAAGGCACGCCTTGGCTGTGTTATATTTTATTTTACTGTGATTGGCAGATTGTAACGAAAGGTTGAAGTAATATATGGCAGAATCAGTATTATGTGTGCGTAAATTATACAAACCAAAGTCATAGTAAATCAGACTCTCACCGTCCTGGTCGCGCATCTTTTTAAAGTTAGCCCTTGCATAATGCAGATAAGGTAAAGCTTCTGCATCTTTTGCCTGATCAAGCAATACCTCGCCAATGTTCTGAGAGATAACACCAAGTCCTTGCACATCATCAAGGCGAGTCCAAATATCTTTTGCCTTTTTATAATACTCAAGTGCCTTTGAATAAAGTTCCAGCTCGTGCATTATTATGCCAATATTGCAATATTTATCCGCAGCGGATAAATCGTCCTTTTTCTTTATGTTAATGATCAAAGACCTAAAATAATTATCAAGCGCTTTTGAATAATCTCCCCTATTATCATATGTAATCCCTATGAGGTTATAACATTCTGCTGCGTCTGTCTCGTTGCGCGCGTTAATGGCAATTTGAAGAGCTTTATCATAAAGCTTTATTGCTTTATCATAATTGCCTAAATAATCCTCAATGCTACCCAGCCCTGTATAGCAATTAAAAAGCCCATGCTTATGGCCAATTTGTGTATAAATGGCGAGCGCAGTATTATATAGCTTTTCTGCCACCTCATAATTGCCTATATAAGCATTTACCGATGCAACCTGCACATTACCATCAGCAATACCTTGTCTATCGTTAATTCTTTTCGCAAATTTTATTTCAAGCTCACCGTAATAGTTAGTACTGTCCGGAAAAGACTCATAAAATTCCAGCGCAAGCTGGTTAATGCGTCTTATGGTTATGGTGTCGGGCAGGGTGTTAGTATTTTTGAGCCGGGGCGAGATGAGTTTTTTTAAGCTATCTGTTGCGCTGTTAAATGGATGCGCAGACACAACAGAACAGAGCATGCTCAGAAAAATATATATCGCACAGTGGGGTTTCAATTCTATCAGTCAATAGTATAAGAAGTAAAACTAATATATAAATGCTATTAATAGTATTAAGGCGATGATATAAGCAAAAAAAACCGCGATATGCGGCTGTTTAAATACGTTGATTTAAGCGATACAACTAACAGGAATAATGGATAAAAATCTATCCCTATATACCTAACACCTGTTTAAGTTTAGCATACCCCGTTTTACTAACAGGTATTTTGGCACCTGACTTAAGAATTGCCAAATGACTATCTTTTTCGTAAGGGTCTATACGCGTAATTTCCTGTACGCTTAATATATATGAGCGATGCACCCTTACAAAATGCCGGGGATCAAGCGTTTGCTCAAAAAAGCTCATGGTTTTGTTTTTAAGGAACGAGCCTTCGTGCGTAAATACGCTTACGTAGTCATCGTCGGCCTGCAGGTATTGCACATCGGCGACAGGTATAATTTTAACCTTTGTACCTGTTTTTACAACAATGCGTTCATGCTGCTGCGGCGAGTGCGATGCGGTTTCTAAGAGATTTTCTGTTTGTTTTGGCACTGTACCGATAGCTGACGCCTGCCCCAAATATTTTTCAATGGCCTTTGCAAAACGCTCTTTACTAAAAGGTTTTAGCAAATAATCCACGGCATGTGCCTCAAACGCTTTTATGGCATATTCATCAAAAGCGGTAGTAAAAATAATGGCCGGCGCGTCGTCAACCAACTCCAGCATTTCAAAGCCATTTATTTTGGGCATTTGCACGTCTAAAAAAACCAGATCCGGCTTGTGCTGCTGTATAGCTTTAAGTCCTTCAAACCCGTCGCCACATTCCTGTAGTACTTCTACCTGCGGAAAATCCAGCAAATACTCCTGCACTACCATGCGGGCCAAAGGTTCATCGTCAATAAGTAAAGCTCGGGTCATAACTGCGGTATTTTTATTATGGTTGTAAATATATTATCATTTGCGTGTGTTTCCATCAAATCATTACGTGCAAATAACAAATATAAACGGCGCTGCACGGCGCTTAAGCCAAAACCGGTCCCCTGTCGCGGGCGCGATGTTTTAGGATCAAACGGATTTTGTACTATCAGTTCAAGATAGTTTCCATCCAATTCTGCCCTTATGCTTACCACCACTTCCTCTGTAGTGTCATACAAGCCGAACTTTATAGCGTTTTCTACAAGAGGCTGTAACAGCATAGCCGGCATTACGCATGATCCGCAACTTTCGTCACAACTTATCTCAGTTTTTAAGCGGTGTCCAAATCTAACTTTTTCAATATCAAGGTATAAGTTTAAATGCTGTAGTTCTTCACTTAAACTAACTTGCTGCTGATCGTCTTTGCGCAGTGTCCCGCGTAAAAAGTCTGATAACTGGTGTATCATTTTGCGGGCCAACTCTGGCTTAAAACCAATTAAGGCGTTAATAGAGTTTAGGCTGTTAAACAAAAAATGCGGCTGCAACTGCTGGCGCAAATTATACAACTCTGCTTCGCGGGCAAGCCTTTCGGCCTCAGTTTTACGCTTTTCGTTTTCTTTTTGATCTTGCTGGGTATACCAGATCATACTTATCATGGCCATCCATCCTATCGCCAAAAAATTAGTAAACGACCGGATAACCATTGATTGCCCCATAAAACTTGCGTAAACAGCTTCCGGATTTAGCAAAGGCAAAATATAACGACTGCCCGCTGTACATGCGGCGGCTAAAGCAACGCACCATATTAAAATATTAATGTAACTGCCCTTACCAGGCTGATAATAACGTAAGTTGTTGTTAATAAGCCAGCATGCCGCAGCCAGCAATATGGTACTTACCGCACCGTCTGTAATACCGGTAAACCAGTCAAAACCAAAGCTGTGCATAATGTAGCTTTGCAGGCCGGCCCATGCCAACCCGCAAGCTGCAAATGCACCACGCAATTTTGAAAATGTTAATGATGTAGTTGAGTGAGCTGCCACAAGTAAATTGCTATATTGATGTTATTTACTAATTAATAGCTGCGCACATCTACGCCTGCAAATATGGATGTTCCTTTAATTACCAGAATTTTATTCGGATCCTGCGGAACCGCAGTTCTAACGCGTTTGTCATCAAACCCGGCAAATACTGCTGCTACGTCTGATACTACTGTCCAATGCGACGGCACTATCATTTTAACTCCACCAAACACTTGTGTTACGTCAATATAAACTCTGCCGTTAATGTCTGATTGAGTGAGGTCAATTTCAGCACCGCCAAAAACGTTTACTATTTCGCCACCCTGAAAGTTTTTTGAATAGATAGTTTTTTTAACGCTGCCAAAAATAGAAACCGCGTCCAAATGCTCGTCGCCTGAATAAAAGGGTTGACTTTGTGCGTTGGTAGTACCGGCATCTGCCATGGTGCTAAAATCTGCAAGTGGTTTCTCGGCTGTTAAAGGCTGCTCTACGTTGAAGTCGTATTTACTGCTCTCCCATTTTTTTTTCCAGCTCTTTTTATCCCAATGTGTAGTTTGATTTCTTCTTACTATCATCCACACGCCAACTGTAATTAGTATGCCGGGAAAAACAATAGCGCCTGCATCTAAACCGGGTATAGCCTTACCAAGCAAAAATAATATGCCAATAACTACAGCAACCAGCCATGATGAATTACGAAAATTATTCTTGCTACCTATATAAAGGCCGCCTACAATAAGCCACATTGGCCAGCTAAGCAGCCAGCTGGGAAAGAAGAAAAAGTCAAATTCTTTGAGTAACCAGGAAGCGCCTATGCACAGTAAAATAATTCCGGCGAAAACTTTTCCTTTGTTTGCACTACTTTGGTGATCTATATTAGAGTTAGTATCCATGTCTTTTAAATTAATTGTTACTCAAAAGTAACGCACTAATATAGCAAGCCCAACTTAAAAAAGGCAAGCATCTATTAAGAACTCGGTAAAAGCGGCTAATATGTCGGTGAAAAATTCTTATACCTCAGGCTCCTGCTGGCTAAGGCAGTGAAAGCTCCCTAATCCCCAGATAATATCTGTCGAATCTATCCCTATAACTTTCCGGTCAGGAAAACATTTGGTAAGAATATCCAGCGCCTTGTCATCATTGGCACACCTGTAAGTTGGTACAACAACAGCGGCATTACCAATATAAAAATTAGCGTATGATGCGGGTAGGCGCATGTCGTCATAAACTACCGCATCGGGCATGGGTAATTCAATTATATTTAATTGCTTGCCATTTAGCAGGCGCATGGTTTTTAATGATTGTAAATTCTCTTGCAGCAAGTAGTAATTATCGTCGCCCTTATTTTCTTCAACAACGGTTACAACGGTATCTTCATTTACAAAACGGGTTATGTCGTCAATATGCCCGTCGGTATCGTCGCCAACTATACCATCGCCCAGCCACAGTATTTGTTCTGCGCCATAGTAGTTATACAGGTACTCTTCTATTTGACCCTGATTTAAATGCGGATTACGATTAGGATTCAATAAACATGCGGTGGTAGTAAGTATGGTTCCCTTTCCATTAAAATCAACAGACCCACCTTCCATTACTATGCCCGGATGATAAACCGGCAGGTTAAAATGATTGGCTATTTTAGTTGGTATAACGTCGTCCAGATCAAAGGGTGGATACTTGCCTCCCCATGCATTATAACCCCAGTCTACTATAGCTTTTTGCTTAGTGGCCTGATTCATCAAAAACGCCGGACCATGATCGCGGCACCAGGCATCATTACTCTCAAACTCGAAGAACTCGATTTTGCTCAAATCGGCATCTACCAATTGCAATTGCTGTTTGGCAAAAGCGGCCATGTACTCATCCCTAACATTTATACGCACCAGTTCACCCTCTGATAAAGCTTTAATAAACTCGCAGTATTTAGGATAAATGGTTACAATCTTGCCCGGCCAGGATTCTTCCTTATGCGGCCAGCTAAGCCAGGTTGCCTTATGTTTAGCCCACTCAGCTGGAAAATGATATCCTTGTTGTTTCGGGTAGTTCATGGTAGATATAAAGTAAACCTGTCATTGCGAGGTACGAAGCAACCGCGAACTTTGCAGCGTGCTATTGCTTCGTACCTCGCAATAACAGGTGGTTATTAGTCGTTATCTAAAAGACGTTTTGTGATGGGTTGATATGAATCTATGCGGCGATCCCGCAAAAATGGCCAGTGGGTGCGGTAAAAATCAGTTTTACCCAAATCAAGTTCCTGCACTACAACTTCTTCGTCATCAGTTGATGTTTGATGTATTAAAGCACCAAACGGATTGGCAAAGAATGATCCTCCCCAAAATTTAACGCCGGCTTCCTCTCCTACCCTGTTTACACTTACCACATGCACTCCATTGGCAACAGCGTGCGAGCGCTGTATGGTTTGCCATGCGTTGTATTGCTCAACATTGGTGGCTTCATCCTGCGTAGTGGCCCAACCAATTGCTGTTGGATAAAATAATATTTCTGCACCCATCAAGGCGGTAATACGAGCCGCTTCAGGATACCATTGATCCCAGCAGATCAGCACGCCGATAGTAGCAAATTTGGTTTTAAAAACCTTATAACCCAGATCGCCGGGGGTAAAGTAGAACTTTTCGTAAAAACCCGGGTCATCCGGTATGTGCATTTTGCGGTATTTACCTAAATAAGCACCGTCAGCATCCAAAACCGCAGTGGTGTTATGGTAAAGGCCCTGCGCACGTTTTTCAAATAGCGATGCTATGATAACAACACATAACTCCGCTGCCACTTTTGAAAGTTCATCGGTTGATGGACCGGGAATAGCTTCGGCCAATTGAAAATTATCGTGATCCTCCACATCGCAAAAATACAGCGAAGTAAAAAGCTCCTGCAAGCAAACTATCTGCGCACCTTTTTGGGCTGCTTCTCTCACCTTAGCAATCGCTTTCTGCAAATTCTGCTGCTTATCAGCAGTACAGCTCATTTGCACAATACCAACTTTTACTTTACTCATGTCCGCTAAAAATTTCTGCAAAAATAAGGTTTTTTAAAGATTAGTTGATTGGTGATTAGCGATTAGTTGACTTGTGTTTCGTCACAGTTATATAATATTACAATACAGATTTGTAAAGTTATTACTTGCGTTTAACCTTAATTAACTATTCCCTAATCTTCAATCTTTAATTAACTAATCTCTATTTACTACCTTTGCGCGCAATGACAGAAATAGACAAAAGCATCATTGACGAAGTGGAGGACGAGATAAAACCCAAAACTTTAAAGTCAAAGCTTTGGAACATTACCAAAACAATCTTAAAGTTCGCTGTAACGTCGGTATTGTTATACTTTGTATTCAGACGGGTGCCGCTTGCAGATGTTAAGTACAGACTATTACACGCCAACTATTGGTGGATGGGAGCGGCATTGGTTAGTTTTTCACTTTCCATGATAGTTTCCTCTTGGCGTTTAATGAGTTTCTTTAAATCTATTAACCTTCATCTTGATCCCCGCTTTAATTTCCGGCTGTATTTATTAGGATTATTCTATAATTTCCTGCTGCCAGGTGGTATAGGCGGCGACGGTTACAAAATATACATGCTTAATAAAAGCTATAAACTACCGGGTAAAAAGGTTTTTTGGGCCATACTGTTTGACAGACTAAGCGGCCTCTGGGCTATAGGGCTGATAACGGTTATGCTGATTTTCCTTATACCGCAAATAGATATACATATAGGCATTCCCTTAGGCATATTCGTTGCTGCTTCAATAGTTTACTATTTTGTGGCTTATACGTTTTTTAGAGAATACACACGTCATTTTTTTGCAGGGCACGCAAAGGCTGTTCTGGTGCAGGGCTTACAAGTAATGGCAATCGTTTTTATATTATTAGGACAAAATTTTGATGGGAAATTTTCGCCCTATCTGCTGTCTTTTCTCATCTCTGCTTTGGCCACCATTATTCCCATAAGCATTGGCGGTGCCGGAATAAGAGAAACGGTGTTTATGCAACTTAACCAAAGTATTTCCGATGGACGAAAGCCTGGCGGTGTTTTTGCCGGGTTCATTTTATATAATATCGTTGTTAGTAGCACTATCTGGCATTTACTACGTATTGCGCCCAAGCCGACTTGAAGATGGCTTACCCAAGGGCGATGTTGTTGTTGGAGAAACGGACGACGATGCGGTTGGAAATTAATTATTAGCAGTATGAACATTATTATAACAGGTGCCAGCAGCGGCGTAGGTTTTGAAGCTGTTATAGAACTGGTTGCTACAGGCAAACATAAGGTAATAGCATTGGCCCGTACGCAAAACAAACTGGAAAAACTGGCCGAGATAGCTGTGGGTTTAAATCCGGATGCTGTTATATATCCTATTGTGTTTGACATTGTGCACGATGATTACGCCGATCTGCAACAGTTTATCAAAACCCATTTTGATGGAACTGTGGATGTACTGATCAATAATGCAGGCGCGTTGGTAAATAAACCCTTTACCGAACTACTGGAAACCGACGTTGTTGAAATGTTGCAAAGCAACTACCTGGGCCATGTACGCATTATTCAAAATCTGTATCAGTTTATGCCTTCAGGTTCGCATATTTTAAATATTGGCAGCATGGGCGGTTTTCAGGGGAGTTCAAAATTTGCGGGACTGTCAGCTTACTCTGCAAGCAAAGCCGCTTTACATACCCTTACCGAATGCCTTGCCCAGGAATTTAACGAAAAGGGAATATCCGTTAACTGCCTGGCCTTAGGCTCTGCGCAAACCGAAATGTTAGAGAAAGCCTTCCCAGGCTACCAATCGCCGGTAATGGCGTTTGAAATGGGTAAATACATTGCTGATTTTGCCTTAACCGGCCATAGATTTTTCAATGGGAAAATTTTGCCGGTAGCGTTGAGTACGCCGTAAAAAAGCCCGAACAGTAAAGTTCAGGCTTCTATGTAGTTCGGGATTCCTTTATTTCTTTAAATACAGGAAAAATATAGCCAGGGTGGCACCCACATGGCCTATCCAAAAGATAAACATCCAGGCTATAACTTCGCGCTTATTCCCCCTCATGTCTTGCAAAAGCTTTTGTATTTCGCTGCGCACGTCATCTTTAGTTGCAACTAATTCAATGCCCTTTACCATACTATTTTTTAAGGATAAGCATTATAACAGCTACTGTTGCGCTAAACTGACCGATCCAGAATACAAACATCCATTTTATGGAGTTACCAATTTCTTTGCTTAGGTCGTATTTCACCTTTGCAAGATCATCCTTTGTAGCTAAAGATTTAATAGTTGCTTCCACAGACCGTTCTGTTTTGTTATCGATGTATTTAAACATAGCCTCGGTTGTTTCGTTACCTAATTTATCAGATAACAGCTGGTACAGCCGGGCGGTTTCCTTTGCTTCTAAGTACATAACAAATATAAAATAAATGTGATAAGGTTAGGTTTAGGTGATGTAGGTTTAGGACATTGTATCTTTTTATAGTGGCAGTTTACAGTAGCAGTAGGCAGTGGTAGCCAAATTAGTATTCACTAAACAGCTCTTTAATTTACTGCAAACTGCCCACTGTAAACTTACGCTCTCGCTCCAACTTTTAAAAATTCGTGCACTACTACTTCGGTGGCGTAGCGTTTGTTGCCGTCTTTATCTATGTAACTGCGGTTGCTTAGCTTACCTTCTATAACTACCTCGTCGCCTTTTTTTAACATGTCGCCGGCTATGCCTGCCTGTACACCCCAAACTACCAGGTTGTGCCATTGCGTTTCGGTAATGCGCTCGCCCTTATCATTCTTGTAGCTGTCGTTAGTAGCTAATGATAGCTTGGTTAATTTCTTGTTGCCGTCAAATATTTTTACTTCCGGATCCATACCCAGGTTTCCCACCAGGCGTACGCTGTTCTTTAATGAGTTCATAATTTGCTATTTTTTCGTTTCGTATTTGATGATACAAAGGTGCAGCTTGCTAAAAATATTAGTCGGTTAATAAACGTTTACAATCGATAATAACCGTTTGCAAACGTTTGCAAATAAATAATTAATTGATTACCTTAGCTTTATGATTACCGAAAAAACTTGTTTAGATTGTGGTACCGTTATACATGGCCGTGCGGATAAAAAATTCTGCAATGATCTCTGCCGAAATAACTACAACAACCAGCTAAACAGTAACAGCTATAACCTGATCCGCAACATCAACAATATATTAAAGCGTAACCGCCGTATTATGGAAGAGCTTAATCCGTCAGGTAAAACAAAAACTACCACCGTTAAAATGGCGGCCAAGGGCTTCAACTTTAAATACCTTACCAATAAATATGATACCGCCAATGGCAAAACCTACCACTTTTGTTACGAGTACGGTTACCTGCCCTTGGATGGCGATGAGATACTACTGGTGAAGCGCGAGGAAAAAGCAGAGTAATAAACAAACAACCTTTTCCATATTCTCCCAATCACCAATCTTTAATCACTAATCTTCCAACAACCAAACTTTGACCTTTAATCACCAATCATCAATAACTAATTCACTAAATTGCACCCATCCGGGATAAAAACCCGGCAACAACATGGTAAAAGAAATTGAAATTGTATGCTCGCCAGAGCAGCACGAAGATATAGCGGCACTAAAAAGTATAGCCGCCACCACCCTTAAAGTTGCCACCAAACAGGTAACCCACCTCAAAATTTTAAAACGCTCTATTGATGCCCGTGGCCGCAAGGTAGTGTACCGCATGCAGGTACAGGTTTTTATGGGCGAAACTAAAGCGCCTGATGTTTTCACAGTCAACTACCCTGATGTAAAAGATGGTAAACCGGTACTTATAGTAGGTGCCGGTCCGGCTGGATTATTTGCTGCTTTGCAATGCATTGAAATGGGTTTAAAGCCTATTGTGTTAGAACGGGGTAAAGATGTAAAACAGCGCCGTCGGGATCTGGCTAATATCAATAAGCAAGGGCTGGTTAATCCCGAGTCGAACTATTGTTTTGGTGAGGGTGGCGCAGGGACTTATTCTGATGGCAAACTCTATACCCGATCTACCAAACGTGGCGATGTAAATGCTGTTTTGAAAACGTTTGTTGCCCATGGTGCTGCAGAGGATATATTAATAGATGCCCGGCCGCACATTGGCACCAATAAGCTGCCGCAAATAATTACCGCCATGCGCGAGAGCATACAAAATGCAGGCGGTGAAGTGCGGTTTGATGCTAAGGTGACGGAGCTGCTCATCAGTTTTGATCAGATAAAAGGTGTGCAATTAGCAGATGGCGAAAAGTTAGCTGCCGACGCCGTTATACTGGCCACGGGCCACTCTGCCCGCGATGTGTTTGAAATGCTGCGCCATCAGGATATTTTAATGGAGGCTAAAGCTTTTGCCTTGGGTGTGCGTATAGAACATCCGCAGGAAATTATCGACAAGGCGCAATATCATTGCGATTTCAGGGGCGAACACCTGCCACCGTCTTATTATAATCTGGTAGAGCAAGTAGAAGGGCGTGGAGTGTTTTCGTTCTGTATGTGCCCGGGGGGGATCATAGCCCCTTGCGCCACGGAGCCGGGCGAAATAGTAGTGAACGGCTGGAGCCCATCCAAACGGAATAATCCTTACGCCAATTCGGGTACAGTGGTACAGATCAATCTGGAGGATGTGATTGGCGATAGTGCCGATCCGTTTAAAATGCTCAATTTTCAGCATGAGGTAGAAATGGCGGCTTTCCGTGCAGGAGGCGGTAATTTGGTGGCACCAGCGCAACGGATGGTTGATTTTGCAGAGGGCCGCTTGTCGCGCGATCTCCCTAAAAACTCTTACTTGCCCGGCACCAAAAGTGTCGACCTTTTAGAAGTGCTCCCTTTTAAAGTGCACGAACGCCTGCGCAAGGCCCTGCCTGTCTTCGGCAAAAAAATGAAGGGCTATTATACCAACGAAGCGATATTGTAGGTGTCGAGTCGCGCACGTCATCGCCCATAAAAATACCCCGCGTTAAAGAAACCTTACAGCATCCGCAAGTAAAAGGATTGTTCCCTTGTGGTGAGGGGGCAGGTTATGCAGGGGGGATAATATCTGCTGCAATTGATGGCATAAATTGTGCTGTGGCAATAGGGAAGATATAAAGCTTATGAATACATCAACTCAACTCCAAGCCGAACTAAAAAAAGTATTATGGGGCCAACCGTGGTATGGCAACTCGGTATATGTTACACTAACCGGTATCAACTTTGAAACAGCTATTAAACGCCCGCCGGGTGGCGCGCATACCATAGCCGAAATTGTGCTGCACATGATAAGCTGGACCGAAGAGGTGATTGATCGTATAAACGAAAAACCTGCAGGTTTGCCTTTAGGTGGCGATTGGCCGGAGCCGGCCGCTCTTGATGAGCTGAAATGGAACTTGTACCTGGATGACCTTAAACTGGTAAACACCAACTTGCTAAGAGCCATACAGGACTTCCCGGAAGAAAATTGGGACCAGCCTATTATCGATGATCGCGGCGAAGAACCTATTGTTACCTATGCCGAAATGGTTTATGGCTTAATTCAGCATCATATTTACCATCAGGGGCAGATAGGGTTGCTGGTTAAGATGCTATCATAAATAAAGCAGGTCATGCTGAACTTGTTTCAGCACCTCACATACTAAGCGCGCTTTAATGTCCAGTGGGATGCCGAAATAAGTTCGGCATGACTATATTTAATATGCTAGTTCCTCACAACTAAACCCCGCGCCTTTTAACAGCAACTCAATCTGCCGCGGCGAAAGCTCATCATCAGATACCACTCGTAAAATATTATCGCAATCTTCCAGGTCGAAATTCCATTCCTCAATTTCGGGGCGCGAGCTTAACAGTGGTTTAATACTATCAACCAGATGCGGCGCCGAAACACTTGTTGTAAATACCAATACGTTCATGTTGTTATTGATTATGGTTTGAAATAAGCGGAGGCTTTGCATCTTATCAACCCCTCCGCCCATATAACGATCATGCTAATCTAAACAGGACAGTTTGCCTGTTATTCTTCTGATTTTTTTACATCATTTGCCCAGTCGTTCCATTTACTGGCAAACGGATGGTTACCACAGCGCTCCTTCATTTTTTGTTTGAATGTTTCGCGCTCATCGGGCGTCATGCTGGCAAGGCGCTCTTTCATTTTCCAGCGCATCCATGGTGCGCGGCCACCGCCGCCGCATGGCCCGCAACCCCGGCCGCCGCCCCGGCCAAAGCCAAACAATAGCTTGCAAAGTACAAACAGGCCCATTGCCTGCCAAAAGGTTATAACGCTATACCCAAATATGCCGGGTACCAGGCAGTTCCATAACGTCATCACCGCGAAGCTTACCAGCGACAGGAATGCCGCCCCAGCCAGGGGTATAAATATGAAACGCCCTTTATAAAATGCTTTTTTCATTTTCTTAAATTCTTTAATATCGTGTTATATCTAAATACAGTTGTTGTAAGCGGGTGCGCAAATGCAGCACGGCATATCGCTTGCGCGATACCAGCGTGTTTACATTCACGCCCGTTATTTCGGCAATTTCCTGAAACGTCATGTCGTCCATTTCCTGCCAGATAAAAACCTGTCGTTGTTCTTCGGGCAGCTCATCCAGGGCCCTGAATAGCTCTTCCCAAAACAGGTTGCGCAGATACGCCGTTTCCGGCGTTACCTCATCGGTCATTAAAATAGCCTGCAGATCGCTGGTATCGTCGTCATCATCATCGCTGATGAAAAGATCTTCCAGCAAACTCTCTGACCTTTTTTTATGCTTATCCGTAATTTTGTTCCTCGCCACTTTGTACAGCCAGGCGCCTGTCTGTTCTATTGGCTGCGCATTAACCACCGAGCTAAACTGAAACCATACATCCTGCAGAATATCTTCGGCATCAGCATCACTCTTCACCCGTTTACGGATAAAGCCCATTAAGCTCTTACCATACTCCTTTATTGTGCTAAGGATATGGCTGTTTTTGTCTTCGGGCATTACGGTGGTGATCAATGTTTTATTGTTTTATAAAGGTATAGACGACTGACCTTTAAAAACATTTCAAATAATTTTAAATTATTTTTCTGGAGCGCTGCTAAAGTTCGCCTCTTGAGAGGGAGCGGGCAGACCTGTGCGGCTGCAGGGGTGTGTTTAGTCGCTTGCACAACACACCCCTACACCCCTCTCAAGAGGGGAATCGCACAGTCCGCCGCTTCTGGCTAAGAATGACAATAAATCCGGTTTGGCGCAGTATTTGAACACTATTAAACACTATGGCAAATAAAAAAACATTGATATTAGGAGCCACGCCCGATGCATCGCGTTATGCCTATCTGGCAGCTAACCGCTTAACCGGGCATGGGCACACTATTGTAAACGTAGGGCAAAAAACCGGCGAGGTGGCAGGCGTAGCTATTGAGAAGCCCGAAACCTTGCATAATGATATTGACACCATTACACTATACGTGGGCACCCGCAACCAGGAGCCATTGTATGATTACATATTAGGCACCAACCCAAAACGCATTATTTTTAATCCCGGTACAGAGAACCGCGAACTCCAAAAAATGGCAAATGAACGCGGGATTGAAACTATTTATGCTTGCACATTGGTGATGTTAAGTATTGGCGAGTATTAACCCCCCTTAACCGCCTGAAGGGAGAACAATGGCGGGTGGTTTTAAATTCTTATAATGAAAAACTTAATGCGTTGTATGTGGAGAAATCCTTCTGCGGAAACCGCACTCCGGAATACTTAACTTTTATTTGTAAGCGGTAATTCTACAAAAAACGAAGCACCGCTTAGCGCATCGCACTCAAACCATATGCGCCCACCCAGCAAATTGGTGTAATCCCTACATAACGAAAGCCCCAGCCCTACCCCACTTTCATTAGCCGTACCTCTTACCGTTGCCGAACTCAGTTTAAATATATCGTCTGTAAGCTGCACCGGTTTACCGTTGCCACTATCTTTAACTACCAGTAAAGCGGTTGTTGCCTGTTGGCTAACAGTTATCAGAATATTGCCAGCCGGTGCGGTAAATTTAATGGCATTATTTACCAGGTTGCGTACAATAAGCTGCACCATGTCAGCATTGCCCCATACGGCAGCCTTCTCGGCAAACCTCACTTCCAGCAGAATGTTTTTTCGTGTGGCAATTGCCTGAAAAAGTTGTATTTGTTGTGCCAGCAATTCCTCTAAAAGCAAATTCTCTCTAAGCAATACCCCTCCGCTCATTTGGCTTTTAGACCAAAGCAGTACGTTGTTTACCATATCAAGCGTACCGCGTGTAGATTGAAGCAACTGAGCTTTGATCTCCCGTCGCTCCGCCTCAGACAGGTCAAACTCTGATAACAGCTCCAGATAGTTCTGTATAAGCGCGAGCGGACTGCGCAAGTCATGAGATATAATGGAAAATAGTTTGTTTTTCTCCGCATCAAGCTCTGTTAATCTTAAAGCGTTTTGCTGTGCCTCTTTTCGTTCGCTATCATACCTTTTACGGGTGATATAAAAACAGGCCAGCACAATGATCATTACCGTTACATAGGCAGAACTGTTATCAATATAGCGGTCAATTTTTGCAGGATAGGTGTATGGAACCCATTCCGGGTGATAATACTGAATAGTATTAAGACCCACTAACAATAAAACGTTGCTGCTTACCCAATACCAATATTGCTTTACCGGCACTATGGCCACCATTACCACCAGCATCAAAAGAAAAAAGTAACCCGTAGGGCCGTCGATACCTGAATTGAGAAAAAAATTGATAATGAACAGGCAGGTGCCGGTTACGCAAAAAATTGCGCGCGAAACAGCAGTATAATTCAGAAAACGCGACAAGTAATAAAGCAAGCTAACCAGCACTAAAGTAACAGCGCTTACTAAAGCTACTAAGGGCAATCCCACTATTAAATTGAGTGGAATATTGTAGATAAGCGCTGCTATACAAATCAAAAGCACCGAATGAAATATCCGGATTGGTAAAGGAAAATTGCTTCGCGGCCCACCCCAATGTTCAGTGAACCGTTGAAAAAAATCAACAATATTAGACACTACAACAATAGTAACGATTAAATTTTATTGATGCTATAGTTTAATGGGTTTTACTGAACCTAAATTTTCCACACAGTAGAGTTATTGTTGAAATAATTACATTTTTATCGCAATTGTTACTTGACGAGTTTTATCTAACCATTTAGGTGGCCGGCTTACACACTAACTAAATTAAGTGTCTGGTTTAAAGTAAATTGCTCATTTATCTGCAGTTGCTTAAGGTCATACAATTAAAATCCCAGTCCATTTATCCAGGTTGACACCTTTTCCAATGCTACCGGGTTGAAAGTCTCTTCTATTTCAGCATATTCATTCATACTGCCGGTTTTAGCTTTTTGAAACAGGTGATTAAGTCCTGTTAGCGCTACTTCTTCATGATTTTTATTGCCTGCTGTTTGTAATGCCGCTTTAATGGCTGCAAGGTTAGTAATGTTTTCAACCTGAATATCTAAAGTGCCATTTATAGCCAGCACAGGGCACTTAATTTGGGTTAGGTAGTCTGCCGGTTTAAGCGACAAGGCGTAACGGTACCAGGCTGACAGGAACTGAGTTGTTATTTTGTTTGCCATATCTTGCTTAGATTCTTTTGCAAACGTTTTAGGTGGAAATGCACTTAGGGCACCAAGCAGCACGGTATCTACTTTAGCCTTGAGTGCAGCATTGCTGAGCTGGGGATTATCAACTATGGTCTTAAATACATTTTGAACCATAGACGTCGATAGTTTCATAGCTTCCTCGGCCGTCCCCGCCATACGCAATTGATCTTTCTGTTGCTGTAAGCCTAATTCAGTCATCGGTACACCCGGAGCTGCTAACAAACAGATAAATTTCACGGCATTATTTCTGGCGGCAACCATCGGAGCTATCATTCCGCCTTCGCTATGGCCAATTAAACCAATAGATAGTTTATTAAGGTCTGGTCTTACCTGTATATATTTAACAGCAGCCTCCGTATCATCAGCAAAATCAGCGGTTGTGGCAGCAGCAAAGTTACCGGTTGATTTACCAACTCCCCTGTCATCATAACGTAGCACTGCTATGCCGTTTCGGGTAAGCCAGTCGCTCAATACTAAAAACGGGCGATGGTCCATGCCCTGTAGTTCCTCGTTCCTGTTTTGCGGACCGGATCCTGTAATAAGAACCACGATCTTTGAGACATTACCACTTGATGGGATAGTTAAAGTGCCTGCTATCGTATTACCGGTTTTTGTGTTAGGGATAGTCACTTCCTCCTGTTTATAAGGAAATGTTGTTGGATCCTGCGGACGCTTGCCTTGCTCTTTGGGTGTGGTGTGCGTTAGGATAAGTTCTGTGTTAAGAGCGCCTTGTGTAAAGGTTCCATTAATAATGCTGCTATTGGGCTTATAAGTTCCGGTAAATTTAATGCCAAACTTATTTGCTTCAATAGTGATTGCATTGTTATTGACTGTTGTTTTATCCGTGGCAAGTCCTTTTGCACCCTGATCGGGGCTATCCATTACAGTAGAGTAGCCATCTCCCGATTTGTTAATGTGAAACACCAGGTTAAGTTTGGCTCCGGCAACTTTTATTGCACCGTACCAG
Organism: Mucilaginibacter sp. HD30; assembly: GCF_054061755.1. Taxonomy (NCBI): domain Bacteria; kingdom Pseudomonadati; phylum Bacteroidota; class Sphingobacteriia; order Sphingobacteriales; family Sphingobacteriaceae; genus Mucilaginibacter; species Mucilaginibacter sp. HD30. The sequence continues at coordinate 4,729,904 of NZ_JBSSEO010000001.1, read as the reverse complement.
TCGCCGGTTACGTCCTGCGCTTTTAGGTTAAACGCTGCTGCTAATAGCATCAATATTAAGGTTATCTTTTTCATTATTATAAAGGTATTAGGATATCTGTAAAATTACTTTTTTATTCTCCTTGTCTCAGCTTTTCCATCTCGGCAATGGTTTCCTTCAGCTTATCAAATAAGCGTCCGTACACAACACGCACCTCCCAACTGTACATTTTACGAGAAAAAAAGATCACAAGCAACAGAGATGTTGCAAGATATGCCGCTGCCCAAAATGGAATATCAAGTGTTGGATGTCTTTTTTGCAGAATTAAAAAAAAGCCCACTTTGTTCCAAAACGACCACATACCGCTAAAGCCAATTAAACAATATAACGGCAAAGAAAACCTTACTATTTTTCCGAATTTAGCGAAGGTGTCTTTGATATACAAATCAAACGCCTTAAGGTATTCATAACTGCTTACGCCTTGATCCAGCGTTTTAATGGTATTTACAATCCTACGGGTGTACCACATCATAAAAAGCGCCATGGTGCAAAAAACCAAACCATTCAAAAAAATATCCATAAAATAATCAGTAACAAGTATAACAACGAGCAACCCATAATTGAAAACTCTGTAGTTTTTCATCCGCTGTTTTATCCGCTCAACCACATTGATCGATTTACGATTATACAAGTCGTTAACTTGCGGCGCAACCAGGCTGCTTTCGTTCAGAAATCCCTGTTTCCATATTAGTTCAATTGAGTTTTCCATCCAATAATTTTTTTAAACGTTCTTTAATTCTGCCCACACGCACGGCAACATTATTTGCTGTTGTATCCAATATATCGGCAATTTCCTGGTAGGGCTTTTCTTCCAGGTAGAGTAAAATAATAGCCCGGTCCACTTCCGACAGCTGCCTTATGGCAATGTATAGCTGATTCAACGGCTCATCTTTAAAAGCCCGATTTTCGGTTGTTACAAAGTCGGGCAAAGGGTCAGAGGTGAAATACGTTTTCCCATTCTTTTTATGTTTTTTGAGTAGCGTAAGGCACACATTAAGAGACACCCGATAAACCCAGGTTGACCATTGGCATTGTTCGTGAAAAGTTTCTTTGCTTCGCCAAATTTGCAGGCATACCTCCTGGTAGTAATCCTCAAAATCCTCTTGCGAATTGGTGTACGCTCTGCAGATCTTGATAATGATGCCTGCAAAGGGTACAATAGATGTCTGGTAAAAATCTATGCTCAATTTCTTGTCGTTTAGTGCTATTTACATGATTAGTGGCTGATATCAAATAATATTACACCGGATCTGAAATTTTTTGAGGATTGTGTTTGGGAATGGTTAGGCGAAGTGGGAGATTTAAGTGGGACGCTTAAAATTTGGGCGTCCAAGTTTGCAACTTGGACGGGCGGGGAATAGAACAATTTCATAACTTGCAATTGGATACAAAAAGCAATAGCATCGATTAAAAAACAATGAGAGTTATATTACCTTTTAGGCCAAACGAAAATAGCTATGACATAGATTTTTGCGATGAAGAGTATGAAAGATTTGTGAAAGACCTACCTGGGTTCTCCAGCAATGCAGATCTCATTAAATTGTTGGATGACAATGAACAGAATATTGTTCAGTTAAGGGATGTTAAATTCGAATTTATACTTGGAAACGATAATCCGCAAATTTTAGAACTTAAAGCACAAATCCCAGAGCTAGTTACTGATTGGATAGATGACTTTTTAATCATTGACTTTGTCTTAGAGCGCGAATTAAACGGAATGTTCATTGTAATAAGAACCAATTCATATCTAAAGAGACTGTCCGTTTTAATTAATTTAACTTACGGAGCAACTATTAATTTCCTCCATGGAGTTATCCTGTCTAGTAACGGTATAGATAAAACTAATGTACTAATGAATAATCTTGACTTTGCATACCTGCATGCGAAGAAAATAGGATGGCCACCGATGACAGGTGTTAAATTAATGGCTACAATAAGTTGGATGAATAAATATGAAATCAATTTTTATTCTTCCAGTCGCAACTCTGCTGGTCGGGCAATAAACGCATTCACTCATCTATTTAGTTATGAAATAACTGAAACCGATTCCGCACATCTTTTTTGGTGTATGCTGGGTCTAGAGAGCTTATTTGCCCAAGGGACGCAAAATATCTCTGAACAATTGAGACAAAAGATTTCATTAGTGCATGGTGAACCTTTAGAGTTTAAGAAAAAGCTGAACGCTTTATATGCGTTTAGATCTAGACTAATTCATGGAGATTTGAATTTTCCCGCTAAATTTTCTATTGATCATGAAAATTACGAAGAGGGTTATTGGGATTATGTAGCATTTGCCGCTTCCCTTTTATTAGCAAGTATTAAAATCTTAATACAAAATGATCTCAATGAATTTAAATTTACATTTACTTGGACAACTGATGTGGGAGTTTAGCCTTACAGCTTTTAATTAACTTTCTTTACTTGGCCAAATCGAGGACACATAACCAGCTCCGCTTTTACTCAAAGGTAGCCGTTTATAAAAATGAGGGTGAGGATTAAAAATGGCTTCTTTCTGGAGTATAAAGTTGATTAAATCAAAAGAGACTTCGACACCTAATGTTTTTCTAATCGCAATAAGCAAGTATCCCACATCAATAATATAATTAAGCCAATCTGCCGCCTCCTCAGCTGTTATTATAAACGACGGCGGATCAAAATGCATCATATGATTACGTAGTTCACGCAATTTATCGCAATTGGGAATATAAGATTCAGCATTAAGGTGCCGACCGCTGATTTGGTACACCCAACCGAGCTTATCTTTGAACCTACGCCCATGACGATGACCTAATCTATCTTTATCAAAGATCCAATTGGGTAATGGGTCGTATTCTGCTTTTAAATACAATTGATTTAATGTGATTTCTATAAGAGAAACAGTATCGCTAATCAACGTGCGTAAGTCTAAAAACCAATCTGTCGTTAATGCTAACCTGGAGGTTTCAACCAACTTCGTTCGATTTTTCGATATTCGCCTGATTAGCAAGGGGAAAAGATTTGTAAAAGAACGGCCTTCCCGATCAAGTTTGGGTATAATTGGATATGATTTACCATATATTTGCTCACCCGTCCCATCGCTTATAGCAAACGTTTCATTGTTTTCATCAACAAAGTGGGCGTCGTATTTTAAATCCATGGAATAGTCTAACCAGCGACATTCTATGGCTAATAAATTAAAATCAATTCTTTCAAAATACCCTTTTTCTCTAATATATTCAGCTATAATTAAGTAGTTCAAAGGTTTACTAGTTATCTTGTTTCCATCCTCATCGGTACTATGGATATTATAACTCAAGCGGTCTTTGTACCATTTCTTTCTGGTCTTTCCATTCTGGAATAATTGGTCAACAATGAGAAAACCCGCTTCTGTATTTGCTCCTTTGCGTGGGGTATCACTGAAAATAATATATGCGTGTTGATTTTTCTCGTCTTCCTGGGCTTTGAAATTTCGATTAGGATTATCTATAGTGAGTGTAATTTTTCTCTCCATACATTTTACCCCTGTCCTCCATTAAAATACCAAACCCCCACCGCAATCAAAGCCAACACCAACAAAACGGCCAAAACGATTTTAATAACGCTTACAGGTCGCGCCCCAATTACCTCGCCGGTGCTGGCGTTTATGGTAAACTGGTAAAGTTTGTTATTGTAAGTATAGGCGCTTACCCAAACCGGCAGCACCATATATTTTATGGCGTTGTTGCTATAGGTGGTATCGGTATCGCCAATGCGTTGTTCATCGCCGCCTATGTCGTTCCTTATTTCGGAGTTTATGGGTTCCACCGTTTGTTCCTGCGCTTTTTTAAAACCGCTTTCGGGGTCAAGCTGGTAGGTTTCTGACCGGAAACCGCTCAAGTATCCCTCATTAAATTTTTTAAGCTTCGCGAAGTTCCAGGGGCCAAGTTTATTCAGTGTTTTTTCGGGTAAAGATTTGCTGGCCGGCACCTCCAAATCATTAAAATCACAATGTACCGTACCACTGGCAGATGACCAACGCGTATGCCTTACCTGCCGGGTGCGGGTCTGGCTTTTGCCGTTTACCGTTTCTGTATAGGTTTCGGTAGTATAGTAATAGTCGCCGCGCTCACCGGTATAGTCTGTTACGGTATCGGTATCATAAGTAAAGTAGGGTAAATAAACGCCTGTTAGTGCCGATGCACTGCCGTTAACTTTAGCGGCCAGATCATTAGGTGCCCACCAAAGGCCCTTAAGCCATTTATTAAAATACAATATGCCCTGCTCGCGGGTAACATCAAACGGCAAAACATAATGCGGCGGCACATACTGCTTGCCGCCATCCAGCTTTAGCACCAGCGGCGCTGTGCAGAACGCGCATTTGTCTGACGATACAAAGGAATCTAACAAAGTTTGCGAACCGCAATTATTACATTGAACGGTTTTTATGTTGTCGCTTTGCCTTTCAACATCTATACCCGCCACAAAATCGTCCAGATCCACAGCAACTATGTCGTTATCCGTGCCGCTATCAATGGCGCTGGTTTGGCCGCAATGGTCACATTGCAGGGTTTGGCTGCCTGGCTTGTAGTACAGCATTGCGCCGCAACCCGGGCATTTAAGCAAGTTGCTTACCTGGGCGGTGTTAGTATTGGGCATAAGGCATTTAAAGGTTTGGTTTTTTTATAGCGTTAAACGTTATGCCAATGGCGGAGGTACATCACTTAACAGATCGGCTATCTCTGTAACAGTTTGTGCAGTGGCCCAATTGGCCATTCCCTTTTTCCACATCACGGTGTCCTTATCTATTTGTTTGTTGCCTATCATGGCCGCGATATCCGAAAGGCTATGCGGCCCGTCGGCTTTACCATTAATTACTACATGATATTGAGCGCCTGCAGGCAGCGGCGGTGGTGTTTCGCCAACGGGAGCGTTTGCATCAAACTGGCCCTGCTTAAATATATTGCCTACCTGGCCCATCATGGCAGCGCCTACACCAAGCCCCATCCCGGCAGCGCCCAGATTACCGCCAATGCTGTTTTCGGCAGATTTTTCGATAGCGTTGGCTGCCTGAAACTGCGCGTAAGCGCCCAGGTTGCCCAAAATACCCATCTGGCTGCGCTTATCTAATATTTCCTCTACTTCGGGTGGTAATGATATATTTTCAACCAATAGCTTGGCAAGGTTAAGGCCCATTTCTGCAAAATCAGGTTGAATGTTGGTGGCTATCAATTGCCCCATTTCGTTATAATTAGCGGTTAGGTCCAGTATTCCGATCTTTGACTCGGCCACTGCGTCCATACCCCTTGAGCTAACTATGTTGCGCAATTGTTCGGTGATATCACTTACAATAAACTGCGGGTTGGTTGCCGATATGTTGGCTATAAATACCGAAGGATTATCTACTTTAAAGTTGAATGACCCAAACGCCCGCAACCTAACGGGGCCAAATTCGGCATCGCGTATCATTACCGGGTTTTTAGTGCCCCATTTCTGATCGGTGAATGTACGTGTGCTTATATAATAAACATCGGCTTTGAACGGACTGTTAAAACCATATTTCCAACTCATTAAGGTGGTTAATATGGGCATGTTTTGCGTAGTTAACTCGTAAGTTCCCGGCGAGAAAACATCGGCAATTTTGCCTTCGTTTAAAAACACCGCCACCTGCGATTCGCGTACGATTAGCTTTGCGCCCATTTTTATGGCATTATCCTCCCGGGGGAATTTCCACACCAAAGTATCATGCGTGGTATCAACCCACTCAATTACATCTATTAATTCGCTTAAAAGTCTGCTAAAAAGTCCCATTTTGTTTAAACAAGGTTAGTTTTTCTTTCATAAATATGAACAAAAAACCATCATTTTGTTACAACAAGTTAATTTTTTAATAAATATTAACAAAAAGCAAACCCCGAATTATGGAACGGCCTATGAAGCTATTATGGCCTGCGCGCAATAATGACAACCTATGCAAGAATAGTTCACAAAGGGTAAACAAGCCCCAGGACTGGCATTTATGTGTATCGTCCTGAAAAAAGTTTACACTTTTAATGATTAATCCTGTGATAAGTTTACACTTTAATTTTAGTCCTGTTATAGGTTTACACTTTTCTAAATATAAAGAATAAACTATTGTTGTTTGCTTGTTGTGTGGGAATGTGGGAAACTCCTTCAGTTTTCCATATTTCCACATGTTTTTCGTTTTTTGCTTCTTTTTTCTTTTTACTGTCTCCTTTCTTTTGTTTAAAACTGTAGTACCCGATTTCTGCAGGGTCTGTTAACCCAACTCTTCCATTTACGTTGGATCGGGCCGGTTTGCCCATGTGCCTGGTCAGGGGTCATCATATCAATGCTGCTATGCAGCCTCACGCTGTTATAAATCTCAACAGCTGTTACTGCCGACTCCCGGGCGCTTGTAAGGTGGGGATATACTTCCTTAAGTAACTCCAGCTTTAGTATTCCGTTTACTCTTTCTGCAATGGCATTATCCCTGGGATCACCGCTTTGGGTCATGCTGATAGCGATAGCGGCTTGATTTAACAAACCGATATAGTTTTCACAACAGTATTGTGAACCACGGTCTGAATGATGGATCAACAGTTCATTACCCGTCCTTTCTTTAAGCGCCATTTCCAGAGCCGCCACAGGCCCCTGAACTGATAGGTCCTTATTCATGTGGTAACCCACGATCTTACGACTGTAAGCATCTGTAACCAAACTCAGATAAGCGAATATGCTCTTTTTCAGTCGTATATAGGTAATGTCACTCACCCATAATTCTTCTGAACGGCTTAATACGATACCCTTTATCAGGTCGGGGTATTTCTTCATCCAGTGATTCGAGTCCGTTGTCCGGGGCTTACTGTGCCTACGCTTTCTGTTTAACAAACCGTTTTCACGCAGCAGGTCAAACACCCGATCTCTGCCCCTGACGATATGATGATCTGCCATAAATGGCTCCATCATCGCATACAACTTTCGTCCTCCAAGTTTCGGTTGAAGCAGGCGGTGAGCAAGCACCTGAGCGATTATCAGGTCGTCCTCCAGTACACTTTTTCCTAATGCTTTTTGATATTGATAATACGCCTGTGGCGAATGACCAAGCAGTCTGCAAAGCTCACGAAGTCCCCGTGAGCAGCTTTGCATTTTCATTTGGACCGCCTGGTGCCATGCTTTTTTCGCAGGTCTATACCCAGCTCCTTACTGGATATATCGATCATCAGATCCTGTAACTCAATCTTCAGACGAGCTTTTCGAAGCTCCTCACGGAGCGTCTTAACATCATCCGGTAAGGTTGTGTCTTCTACTGAAATGGCTTTAATTGCTGCCGGCTTCTTTTCTTTCTTTTGCTTTGACATCACCATCCGGTGGATTTGCGCACGGGATATTCCGTACTTTTTCTCTAAAGCTCGGTAATTTAATCCCAATAAATTACGATCCATAAGTATCGATTCTGCTGTTCTTTCGTCCATCTTTGTTTACTTAATGTGTAAACCTATTTCAGGACGAGACAATGGGACAAAAATTTACAATGCCTACGACCACTGATTATCAACAACTTATCGAACATTTACAGCTAATTTTCCTGACGAATAAGTAGTCTCACTTTGTCCCACGCAGAAAAAGCAAACCATTAATTATCAAATACTTACCGAAAAAACTGTCCCATTACGTCCCCCGGTGTCTCACACACCCATGGGACAGTGGGCAAGTATTCATACGCCCAATTGGGCCAGTATCTCTTGTATAGAAAACGTGGCCCCACACACAAACTCGTCACTTGCGCCGTAGTAAATGGTAACAGTATCGCAGTCAACCACATGCCCGTTGGTAAACACCACATTGCCAAAAAAGCCGCTTAGTTCGTAGGGTTCGGTAGGTATCATAATGGGGTCTTCGGCGCGGGCTATAACCTTTGTCGGGTCATCCAGATCAAGCAGGAAAGCGCCCAGGCAATACTGGTGTTCTTTGTTGGCGCCATGATAGATTTCCAGCCAGCCCTTGTCGGTCTTTATCGGCGCTGCCCCGGCGCCAACACGGGCGCTATCCCAACTGCCGGGCCGGGTTTTAACAATGCACTTGTGCCTACCCCAATGCACCCCATCCGGCGATTCGGCTATCCAGATATAGTTGCCGCCTATATCAACACTGCTTGGGCGGTGCAAAGCGTAGTAGAGGCCGTTGATCTTCTCCTCAAAAATGGCGCAGTCCTTATTATGCGGGGGCAGTATCATGCCGTGCCGCTCAAAGGTCTTCCAATCTTTAGTGGTGCGCATGCCAACCCCCACCCCATTGCCTGATACAGAGGTGAAGGTTAGGTAGTAAGTATCATCAATTTGGGTAACCCGGCAATCCTCAATACCAAATGCCTCCAGGTAACCCATTCCAAATAGCGAACTGTACCCTTCCGGCTCATAAAAGTTGATGCCGTCGTCACTACACAACAAACGCAGGTGCGATAGCGTGGTAAGGTAGTCCAGACCCATATAACGTATTACCCTTGGGTCCGTGGTTATCAGTTCCGGGTGCTCTGCGGGTAATTCTACAATCTCCGTCTTACCCAATTCATTAAGAACGGGAAAGAAAATGGAGCCTTCTTTTTGCACGGCGTTCTCGGCCACCCTAACAATCAGCCAGATTTTACCTTCAAACCTAAATACACCGGGGTTGAGCAGGCAGATTATATTCAGGCCTTCCTCGCTTGGCGGCAGGTCGGCGGGTTTTAGTAAGGGGTTTTGCGGGAAACGACGGGCCAAATCACTCATGGTACAAGTTTTTGCAATATTTAACAAGTTGTTAAGACATAAGTTTTAAAAGGTAGCGAAACGCAAATTCTCCCTTCGCATATTTAAGCATAATCCTTAATATTGCCTTAATGGGTTTTTTGCAGATCCCCGGCTTGGGAACAGTACATTTTCATGAATACGGAACGGGTAACAAACCCCTGCTGGCTTTTCACGGCTATGGTATGACCGGCAAGCAGTTCCATGTTTTGGAGCAGTCTTTGTTAAAAGAATACCGCGTTTATGGCTTTGATCATTTTTTTCATCATGAAAGCAAATTAGATAACTGGACCGAAGAACAAATAGTGGCGGGTATGCCACGCGCAATGATGCGGCATTATGCCGAGGAGTGGTTTAAACTGCATGGCCGGCAGCGCTTCTCTATAATGGCGTACTCCATAGGTGCCAACCTTGCACTTATCTTGGTAGAGGAATTTCCTGATCTTGTGGATGAGGTTATCCTGATGGCACCGGATGGGTTATCGGTTTTTAAAGGATTTCACTTTTTGTTACATCAGGGGCCGGGTAAACTCTTATTCAAGCGGCTAACCAAAAGCAAATGGATGGCAACATCGCTCTTACGCAACTTGTTGCGCATAGGCTTTATAGACCAGGCCTTGTTTGACATTGCTTATAACGAGCTGGATACCCCTAAAAAACGATTGGATGTTTATTATACGTTAAATCTAATGCGCCTGCTTGTACCCAATACGGAGCGTTTACCAGATCTGATCAATCAACATAAAATAAAATGCATTTTGATATTTGGCAGGCACGACAACCTGTTTCCTCACAAAAATGCTTTGCCTTTTATTGAAAAACTCCATGATCCGGCCATTCATCAGGTTGATCTTGGACATTGGCTGATAGTACCTGCGCTTGATGAATATTTAACTAAATTTGAAAGACAAGGAACCGCAGACCATCTGCGCCGGATAAACCAATAATAAATTAACATTGATATACATAATTGCTGCAACCTTATTCTTTATAGTATTGCGCTTTACGGTTACGCTGTTCAATTTTATATCAGACCCAAAACTCAGGCGCGTAAGCCGGCACTATACCGACCTGGTATCCATTCTTATCCCCGTGCGCAACGAACGGCGTGATATTATTACTTTGCTTGAGTCTATCTATCAGCAGGATTATAATAACTACGAAGTGATTATTTTGGACGATGATTCAACAGATGATACGTACAAATTATGCAAGGCTTTTTGCGACAGGCATCAGAATTTCAGAATAATAAAAGGTGAACAATTGCCTGCCGGGTGGACGGGCAAGAATTTCGCCTGTCATCAGTTAGCACTTGCTGCCAAAGGAGCTTTCCTATTATTTCTGGATGCCGATGAGCAGGTGCATAACAGATTGATAAATACGGCCATTTATCGCATGCATCAATATCAATTGGGTTTGCTAAGTGTATTTGCTAATCCTGATATGCTTACAACCGGCGAGTGTATTGTGGTGCCCCTGCAGCATTATCTGCTGTTAGGTTTGCTGCCGCTCAGGTTAGTCTATCTTATAAAAAGCCCTTTTGTTGCTGCGGCAAGCGGGCAGTTTATGTTTTTTGATGCCGGCGCATACCGTAGGCACCAGTGGCACAGTTTGGTTAAAGATAAAATTGTGGAGGATGCCGAAATTATGCGGCTGGTTAAGGCGGCAGGACATCGAGGCGAAACCTTGCTGGCAAACAACATGCTTAGCAGCCGCATGTATAAAAGTTACACAGAGGCAATTAGCGGCTTCAGCAAAAATGTACTTTCAGTTTTTAATTATAACATCATTTGGTTTTTAATATATATACTGTTAACTATTGCAGGGCCAATGATGGTGATCATCACCCTTAATATCCCGCTTATTTTGTTTATGTCGGCTATCATCCTGATCGGTCGTCTGATGAGTTCATTACTGGCAGGTCAAAATCCTGTTTACAATATTATTTTGCACCCATTGCAAATGATAAGCCTTACGGCCATTGCCTTCATAGCCATTCAAAAACATCTAACCCATACCCTTACGTGGAAGGGCCGGCGGATATAGATTAATTTGCATTAAATATTGCTTAAATTTGTACACGTATGGGAGCATATAACTTACAGGTTACTATTGATAAGGATTCGGGCTTTTGCTTTGGCGTTATTTATGCCATTGATATGGCCGAAGATATCCTGGAGGAAGACGGTTATTTATATTGCCTTGGCGATATTGTACACAATGATGAAGAAGTAGGCAGACTAAAAGCCAAGGGGCTGCGTATTATAGATCACGCTGCGTTGAAAGACCTGCGTAACGAAAAGGTGCTAATCCGTGCGCACGGCGAGGCTCCGGAAACTTACCGTACCGCGTTAGAGAATAATATTACGCTGATAGATGCATCGTGCCCGGTTGTGCTTAAGCTGCAAAACCGCATCAAAACATCATTTGACGCAAAAGAAAAGATCTTAATATTCGGAAAACATGGTCACGCCGAAGTGGTAGGTTTACAGGGACAAACCAATAACGAAGCGCTCGTTTTTCAGGATCTTGCCGAATTGGATAATGTAGAGCTTCCACAAAAGATCACCCTTTACAGCCAAACTACCAAAAGCATGGATAAGTTTTATCATATAAAAGATGTACTTACCGGGCGTGGCTATGAACTGAATGCTAATGACACTATTTGTCGCCAGGTATCCAACCGCGATAAGGATCTACCCGCGTTTGCAAAGAACTTTAATAAAATAGTTTTTGTATCCGGAGTAAAATCATCAAACGGAAAAGTGTTGTATGAGGTATGCCGCAAACATAATCCTGATACCTATTTTGTTTCATCAATAGCCGAATTAAGTCCATCTATGTTTTCGTCGGATGATACCGTAGGGATTGCAGGGGCAACATCAACACCCATGTGGCTGATGGAACTGGTAAAAGGTGAGTTGGAATCGTACTAAATCTCTTTGAACTGCTTCAGCATCAAAAGCTTATAACAAAAAAGCGGCTCCGAAATATCGAGGCCGCTTTCTATTTATATAGGTAGATAGTAAGATCGTATTTATACAGAGAAAGAGGTACCGCAACCGCAGGTACTTGCAGCATTGGGGTTACTGAATGTAAAACCACGGGCATTCAAGCCATCCTGAAAATCAATTTGCATGCCCGCCAGGTACATACCATGTGCTTTGTGCATGTATACCTTTATATCTTCAATAACGTATTCGTTATCGCCGTCCTTTTTCTGGTCGAAACCTAAAACGTAGTTCATACCGGCACAACCGCCCCCTTCAACACCAACGCGCAGGCCAAAATTTTCGCCTATCTCTTGCTGATCTCTAAGTTTATGTAATTCTTTTACTGCTCCGGTTGTAAACGTTACCGGTGCTGCTTCAACCGCTACACTCATGTTATTTTAAATTAACTACACAAATATAAGGTAAAATGCGGATTTTTGTTGAGCACGCCTTTTTTATGACCTGCGCCTAACAATATTTATAAGCATGGATCTTTACCCTTTTTTATTAGATATATTAAAATACAGTATTGCAGGTATGGGGGTGGTATGGGTGGCTTTTTACTTACTGAAACCTTATCTTGATAAACAGGATCAGTTGCAGCTGCTGGAGTTAAAAAAAAGCATCAGCAGCCAAACGTTGCCATTGCGTTTGCAAGCCTACGAACGTATGGTGCTGTTTATTGAACGCATTAACCCTGCAAATATGCTTATCCGCCTAAAAGCAGGTGATTATACCGCCGCCGAATTGCACGCATTAGTGGTGAGCGAAATACGTAATGAATATCAGCACAATATTACCCAACAAATTTATTTGAGTTTGCGTGCCTGGGGTGTGGTAAAGCAATTAAAAAATGATACGCTAAGTATAGTTAGTAATGCAACAAAAGCCTTACCCGAAAATGCGAGTGGTATGGAATTGGGTAGGATTATCCTGGCGCACTTAAGTCAGTTAGAAAACGACCCTTATGATGTAGCCATCGGCCTCGTTCATAAGGATCTTGATAATATATTATAATATTATGCGGGGCAAAAAGGTAAAAACCACTTCGGGTATTGAGATCAAAGAGGTTTATACTGAACCCTCGGCGATGAATGAACTACCGGGCGAGTTTCCTTACACCCGCGGTATTCAGAAAGACATGTACCGGGGTAAACCCTGGACGGTGCGCCAATACGCAGGCTTTTCAACCGCCGAAGAATCTAACAAACGTTATCATTATTTATTGAGCCAGGGCACAATGGGCCTGTCGGTGGCGTTTGATCTGCCTACGCAGATCGGTTACGATTCTGACCACGAACTCTCTGAGGGCGAAGTGGGCAAAGTTGGTGTAGCTATTGACTCGTTAAAAGACATGGAAGCACTTTTTGATGGTATCAAACTGGCAGACATCACCACCTCAATGACCATTAACGCTACTGCAGCTACACTATTGGCCATGTACATCGCGTTAGCAAAGAAACAAGGCGCAGATTTGCAGCAGATTTCGGGCACGGTGCAAAACGATATATTAAAGGAGTATGCCGCGCGCGGCACCTATATATATCCCCCAACCCAGTCCATGCGGTTAATTACGGATATATTTGAATACTGCAGTAAAGAGCTTCCAAAATGGAACACCATATCCATATCAGGCTACCATATTCGCGAAGCAGGATCAACCGCGGTACAGGAGTTGGCATTTACACTGGCTAATGGTAAGGCCTATTTAAATGCGGCAATTAGTCGTGGGCTTGATATTAATGTGTTTGCAAAAAGGCTTTCCTTCTTTTTTAACTGTCATAATAATTTTTTTGAAGAGATAGCCAAATTCAGGGCGGCGCGACGCATGTGGGCCAACATTACCAAACAAATGGGCGCTACTGATGCAAATGCCCAAAAGCTCCGCTTCCATACGCAAACCGGCGGTTCAACGCTTACCGCCCAGCAACCCATGAATAATATTAGCCGGGTTACTGTACAGGCGCTTGCAGCGGTACTTGGCGGAACGCAATCTTTACATACCAACAGTTTTGACGAGGCTATTGGCCTACCCAGTGAAGCAGCTGCGCAAATAGCACTGCGCACACAGCAGATCATCGCTTTTGAAACCGGAGCAACAGATACAGTTGACCCATTGGCCGGCTCTTATTTTATAGAGGCGCTTACTGATGAACTGGAAAAGGCCGCTTATATATATATAGATAAGATAGACGCCATGGGTGGCGCCGTTAAAGCAATTGAACAGGATTATATCCAACAGGAAATTGCGGCATCAGCTTATATCTATCAAAAAGAAATAGAAAATGGCGAAAAGATAATTGTTGGTGTAAATAAATTTACTAAGAGCGGCGGAAAAGCGGATGCTTCTTTTAGGATTGACGATAAAATAAGGCAGGATCAGATAGCAAAAATCAATACACTTAAAGCGTCTCGAAATAATGTTCAGGTGGCTTCGTGCCTCTCAAACTTACGCCTTGCCGCGGGCAATAATGATAACCTAATGCCGCCAATATTAAACGCTGTTGAAGCTTATGCAACACTGGGTGAAATAGCCCAAACCTTGCGGGAAGTGTTTGGTGAATATTAACTTAATGTTATTCCGAAAAGAAGTAAAGCAATCTGTTTAACCGACGAAAAAACGCGGGACAATTTTTAAATTTATAGTTAAACTTTGTTGAAAAAATGCCCATACGGCATTGAAACGCAATATCCTATGTTAAAACATATATTTAGGTACCCCCGCCGCTAATAATATAGGTTTTAATACTGAAAAACACACAACGAATGATGTTATTTTTTCAAAATTTATTTCAATAAAAAGTTAAAATTTAATTTTTTAATTCGCTTTTTTTCTGAATATTCGATGTTCCGTAGCAAACCCAAAGAATGCATCGCTGAGGGTTGTAATTCAATATTTTACTAAAAACTTATATGGAAAAAACTTGTACTAACGTCTGGAATAGCTGTCTCCAAATCATAAAAGATAACATACCGGCGCAAAGCTTTAAAACCTGGTTCGAACCAATTAAAGCTTTACGCATGGAAGGCAGTGTTCTTACTATACAAGTTCCGAGCCTGTTCTTCTACGAATGGTTAGAGGAGCATTATGTTGGCCTGCTGCGCAAAACAATTAAAAAACAATTGGGTGATGATGGACGTTTGGAGTACAACATTGTTGTTGAACAATCATCGGCAAGTAAACCGTATACAACTAATATGCCGTCAAACGGTAACGGTGCCGAGTCAAAAAAACAGTCTATGCCCATCCCGATCTCTATTAATAAGGATATAAAGAACCCGTTTGTTATTCCGGGGCTTAAAAAGCTTAATGTTGATCCGCAGCTTAACCGCCAATACACCTTTGAAAATTTTGTTGAGGGAGATTGCAACCGTTTGGCACGGTCGGCAGGATATGCCGTTGCTGCAAAACCAGGCGGTACATCATTTAATCCGCTAATGATATATGGTGGTGTAGGTTTAGGTAAAACCCATTTGGCGCAGGCCATTGGCAATCAAATTAAACAAACACTGCCTGATAAACTGGTTCTTTACGTATCGTGCGAGAAGTTTACCCAACAATTTGTTGATGCGCTTAAACATAATAATATTAATGATTTTGTGAACTTTTACCAGGCAATTGATGTGCTTATAATGGATGATGTGCACAATTTTGCCGGCAAAGAAAAAACACAGGATTTCTTCTTCCACATATTTAACCACCTTCACCAATCAGGCAAGCAACTTATCATTACATCAGACAAAGCACCTAAAGATCTGGCTGGTTTAGAGGAGCGTTTGTTATCAAGGTTTAAATGGGGATTATCAGCAGATTTGCAGATCCCTGATCTGGAAACCCGTATGGCTATCCTTAAAAATAAAACCTATCAGGATGGTATTGAGTTGGGCGACGACGTGATTGAATACGTTGCACATAACATTGATAATAACGTACGTGAACTGGAAGGCGCTATGGTATCGCTACTGGCACAATCAACGCTTAACCGCAAGGAGATAGACCTGAACCTGGCCAAGCAAATGCTGAAGAACTTTGTGAAAAATTCTTCAAAAGAGATATCAATGGAGTATATACAAAGCCTGGTTTGCGAGTACTTTGAAGTGCCTATTGAAATGGTAAAATCACAGACCCGCAAGCGCGAAATAGTGCAGGCAAGGCAAATATCTATGTACCTGGCCAAGGCGCATACCAAGAGCTCACTTAAATCAATAGGAAGCTTTTTTGGCGGCCGCGACCACTCAACTGTTATTTATGCCTGCCAAACGGTAGAGGATTTAATAGACACCGACAAGAAGTTTAAAGGATACGTTGCTGATATACAGAAAAAGCTCAAAATGAGCTAGGTTATTTCGGATTTCGGATGTTCAATTTCGAATTTGATATTGAGGCGCTGCGGGTTTACCTGAGCGCTTTTATTTTTAGCGGATTTTTTTGGCTTGAAGTTTAATAAACACACGCCAAGGGCCCATCCTTAGCTACCAACACAGACCATCCCGGTTTAGCGCCGACAGCAACAGAGGCAATAAATTTGTCGCGGACATAAATCCCAACTTCTATCAAACCGTCGTCTTTTGATTCTGTCCATTCGCATCTTATCTCACTTTCGTGCGCTATAGGTTTTATAGTAGCATCTTTTGCTAAGTATTCTTTTGGATTTAAAAACGGCATATCCTCAGGCAGCCAAAATGAAGTAACAGGCGGCTCTTGTTGGTTATAAAGCCAGACATCGCCAACAATGTCTTCACCCTCGTATAGATAAGCGTAGGCTACGCGGCTATCGTCTTCTATTACTATAGAATAATGGCTATCAAATTCGCAGTAAGTACGTAAGGAAATATTAGACATACAACTATTACGCTATCTCCATTGCCTCTTTATAATCCACCTGCAAAGCTCTCAAACAATCAGCGCACATACAGCCCTCAAAATTTTCGCTGATGTATTGCACCTCGTTTAAACTTAGCTGTACGCCGCTGCACTGGCATTTAGTATAGGAGTTAGCCTTACACTCAATCCGCGTTCCACAACGGTCGCAGGCTATTATTTCGTGCTTGATCATTTACATCAAGATAACAAAAGACAGCGAGTTTTAAAAATTGTAAATTAAAAATAAATTGCCGGCGTAGGCTTTAAAATCAGGGGTAATAGGCGCATCAAAGAATTCATCCACCTTGGTTTTTGCTAAGCTAACGCTATAACGCGCTTCTATGCCCACATTTATTCTATTGGTAACGGCAAAATTCAAGCCCAGCTTCGGTCCAAGGAACGGTATATTATTGGTTTGAGAAGTCACAGTAATATCCTGAAGCGTTTCGGTAGTAAAGCTATACTTAGAGAACATATAACCACCGTTAAGACCGGCATAGAAGCTGGCCGAAGGAGTTATCAGCCATTCATATGCTGCTCCTAAATAAGCGCCCACCCCTGTAAAATTGCTTATCCCTATTTCTCCGGCAGCAATTACCTGTCCATTAAATTCAACCTCTATAGGATAAGAAATTTGCTTTGGTTGATATGCCCTGTAATCAGTTGTAAGCGACAATATAAAATGGTTTGTTTTTTTTGAAAGGGTCAAACCAAATGTAGGTGCGCTTTTGTATGAATCTCTTAAATCACCCAGCGGTGCTTCAATACCGCCATTTGCAGCTAAAGACCACCCTTCTGTAGGTAGGTAGGCTCCTCCGCTGCCTCTTTTGCTCCCACCAAGTAAATTGCCATCTGCGTTCATCCCACCAGAAAGGTGCTGAGCCTGCGAGGGTAAGCAAATTACCATTAAAGATAAAACCGGAATAACGAAAAAATAAAAGAGGCGTTTGAATTTAAAGTGCATGCGCAAGGATGAGATATGGTTGATTCTTCAAATTTAATACATTTTTTTAACCGATACTAAAAAATTTCTTTTAAGCCATAGTTAATTTATTGATTAATAGGTTTTTTTGGGTTATAAGCTCCTTTGTAATAAAACTGTACCTGGAGCACGCTATGAAAACAAAAAGACGCCTTAGTATTAAGGCGTCTTTCATAATTTAAATTTATTGGGGTTTATGCTGAGCAGGTTACGCAGCCTTCTTCCATTGAGCAGGTTGGGCCTGCAGGTATCTCGTCTTCCACCTGTTGTACCACTGCTGGTATAACAGGGTCCATGTTTTTACCGCCTTGGTTTTCAACAGTAAACTTAACCGCTTGAGACGCCGCTTGTGTACGCAGGTAGTACATACCTGTTTTTAAGCCTTTCTTCCATGCGTAGAAGTGCATTGAAGTTAATTTTGAGGCGTTTGGCGAGTTTATAAACAGGTTTAGAGATTGCGACTGGCAAATGTACGCTCCTCTGTCTGCAGCCATATCTATAATGGTACGCATTTTTATTTCCCATACGGTTTTGTACAGATCTTTCAAATCCTGAGGGATCTCCGGAATATCCTGAACAGAGCCATTCGCAGAAATGATCTTGTTCTTCATGGTAGTATCCCACATGCCGCGGTTAACTAAATCGCGCAACAGGTGTTTGTTAACAATGATGAACTCGCCGCTTAATACCCTGCGGGTGTATATGTTTGAAGTGTATGGTTCAAAGCATTCGTTGTTACCTAATATTTGCGACGTAGAAGCTGTGGGCATTGGCGCTACCAATAATGAGTTACGTACACCGTGGTTCATAACATCTAAACGCAGGTTTTCCCAATCCCAACGGCCACTGTCTGGTTTTACATTCCACAGATCAAACTGGAACTGGCCTTTTGATAGTGGCGAACCTTTAAAGGTTTCGTAAGCGCCTTCTTTAATTGCCAGGTCCTTTGAAGCTGTCATGGCAGCAAAGTAGATAGTTTCAAATATCTCCTTGTTTAACTGCTGCGCTTCTGCGCTTTCAAATGGCATGCGTAATAGGATGAATGCATCAGCCAGGCCTTGTACGCCTAAACCAATTGGGCGGTGCCTTAAGTTTGATGTACGGGCCTCTTCAACCGGGTAATAGTTATTATCAATTATCTTATTAAGGTTAATAGCAGCCTGATAAGTTACCTCATATAATTTTTCGTGATCGAACTTGCCCTCGCGAACATAACGTGGCAACGCTAATGATGCCAGGTTACAAACAGCTATCTCATCAGCTGATGTATACTCTAAGATCTCGGTACAAAGGTTTGAGCTTTTTATAGTACCTAAGTTTTGCTGATTTGATTTGGCATTAGCGGCATCTTTATACAATAAATAAGGAGTACCGGTTTCTACCTGGGCATCTAACACAGCAAACCAAAGTTCTTGTGCTTTAACAGTTTTGCGGGCACGGCCTTCGGCTTCGTATTTTTTATAAAGAGCCTCAAACTCCTTACCATGGCAATCTGCTAAACCTGGTGCTTCGTGCGGGCAAAACAAGCTCCAGTCTTCATTTGCCTCAACACGCTGCATAAACAAGTCGCTTACCCAAAGGGCGTAGAACAAATCGCGGGCGCGCATTTCTTCTTTACCGTGGTTTTTACGCAGGTCTAAAAATTCAAATATATCTGCATGCCAAGGCTCTAAATAAATAGCGAAAGCGCCTTTGCGTTTACCACCACCCTGATCAACATAACGGGCGGTATCATTAAATACGCGCAGCATAGGGATAATACCGTTGCTGGTGCCGTTAGTACCGCTTATGTATGAGCCGGTAGCACGTACATTGTGTATGCTTAAGCCTATGCCACCCGCGCTTTGCGAAATTTTCGCTGTTTGTTTAAGCGTATCATAAATACCTTCAATGCTGTCATCTTTCATGGTTAACAAAAAGCATGAAGACATTTGAGGTTTTGGAGTGCCCGAGTTAAATAACGTTGGTGTAGCATGGGTAAACCAACGCTCACTCATCAGGTTATAGGTTTTGATAGCGCTCTCAATATCCTCTTTATGGATACCTACTGATACGCGCATAAACAGGTGTTGAGGGCGCTCTGCTATCTGGCCATCTAACTTTAACAGGTATGATTTTTCAAGTGTTTTAAAGCCGAAATAGTCAAAGCCAAAATCGCGGTCGTATATGATTGAACTATCTAGTTCTTCAGCATTTTTTTGGATGATCTCATGAACATCCTCTGCTAATAACGAGGCATTTTTGCCTGTTTTAGGATCAATGTACTCATAAAGCAGCTTCATAGTTTCAGAAAACGACTTTATTGTATTCTTATGCAGGTTGGATACCGCAATACGCGATGCCAGCAAAGCATAGTCAGGGTGTTTTGTAGTAAGTGATGCGGCCGTCTCGGCGGCAAGGTTATCCAGTTCTGATGTAGTTACCCCATCAAATAAACCTTCAATTACTTTTTGTGCCACATCAATTGGGTCAACCAATGCCGGGTTTAAGCCATAGCATAGCTTTTCAATGCGCGCGGTGATCTTATCAAATTTTACCGACTCTTTTTTTCCGTCTCTTTTTACTACAAACATACCAGTGAACAGTTAATGGTGATTAGTGATTGTCTTTTGTTGTTATATATATTGGGTTGTAGGTCTCCTTTTTAAAAATCCTCATCTAATGAGAATGATTTGCTTTCCTGATTATTTAATACACCGCTTTTTTGATAATCGCCTACACGTTTTTCAAAGAAATTGGTTTTGCCTTGCAGGGATATCATCTCCATAAAATCAAACGGATTTGTGGCGTTGTATACTTTGTCATAACCCAGCTCGCCTAACCATCTATCGGCTACAAACTCAATATACTGGCTCATTAGTTTAGCGTTCATGCCAATCAGGCTCACCGGCAATGCATCGCTTATAAATTCTTTTTCAATTTCAACAGCGTCCGTTATAATGGCCGTTGCTGCTTCTTTTGATAGTTTGTTTTCCAACATACGATATAACAAACAAGCAAACTCGCAATGCATACCTTCATCACGGGATATTAATTCGTTGCTAAAAGTGAGACCCGGCATTAAGCCACGTTTTTTTAACCAGAATATTGAACAGAAACTACCCGAAAAGAATATCCCCTCAACCGCTGCGAAAGCAATTAAGCGCTCGGCAAAAGTGCCGTTGTTTATCCAACGTAAAGCCCACTCGGCTTTTTTTCCTACACATGGTACAGTATCAATAGCGTGGAACAATCGATCTTTTTCGGCAGGTTCCTTAATGTAAGTATCAATTAATAACGCATATGTTTCTGAGTGGATGTTCTCCATCATGATCTGGAAACCGTAGAAGCAACGCGCCTCGGGCAATTGCACCTCACTCATAAAGTTAACAGCCAGGTTTTCGTTAACTATGCCATCGCTGGCGGCAAAAAAAGCAAGGATATGCGAAATGAAGTGACGCTCGCCATCGTTCAGGTTCTCCCAGTGTTTCATGTCGTCAGAAAGATCTATTTCTTCAGCTGTCCAGAAACTGGCTTCACATTTTTTGTACATTTCCCAAATGGCGGGATACTTAATCGGGAGGATGACAAATCTGTCTTTATTCTCCCTTAGTAATACTTCATTTTCCTGGCTCATTCCCTATTCTTTTTTTACCGTTTAACCATTTGTTAAAAGTCGACAAACCACCTGCCGCTCTTTGTTTTATTAAAAAGCGGATAACTTTCTTTTCTTAAAAGTTCTGTGTGTACTTCCTTCAGCTTTATTAAGTTAACCTGTGATTTACACAGTGTTAACGCTAACAGATGCGATTAGCTAATATCGCCGTTGGACTAAAACAAATGTAACAGCGATATCGTTAAGATGGATGCCGAAGTTTTGAACAATAGGCCGAGTTATAAACAATTTTACCCCCTTTTTCTTCACATCGACTCGTGTAAAACTTTTTATTTTTTTTAAAACAAAATGGCTGAGTATATGCAATGTATTTCCTGTCAGTTAATAAAACTTTCAGGAATATTCGTATGTAAATTTATTGTACAGGAACAAATTTCATTGACAAAGAATTAACACAGTGGCGCACATTTTTTGGTGTTAAATATTCACCCTCAAAAACGTGCCCAAGGTGAGCGCCGCAATTGGCACAAACAATTTCAACGCGGCGGCCATCTGCGTCTGGTACCCGCTTTACTGCGGCTGATATTTCATCGTCAAAACTTGGCCAGCCGCAATGCGATTCAAATTTTGACTCGGAAGTATAAAGCGGTGTATCGCAGCGTTTGCAAACGTATAAACCCTGCGCCTTATTATTTAATAACGCTCCTGTAAATGGGCGCTCTGTGCCTTTGTGTAATATCACCCATTCTTCGTCGGGTGTGAGTTTGTTGTATTCCATTTTTAATTATTTAATTACTGAGCTGTTGAATGGTTTCTCGATATATACAATGTACGCATATAAATTCAACTGATTTTAGCACGAATGGTTTGTTGACATAGTGTTGACCGAAGGACAAGCACCCTCTCTTCTATTTAAGGAATAGATGTTTTAAAACTATTCAACTATAACTTATGTAGATTAGAAATTCATCCATAACAAAAATGTTGATCAGAAAAGCAAAGCGCGAAGAAGCTAACATCATTGCACCTTACCTATTGATGGCAATGGGCGATATTGCATACAATTTTATAGGAGAAAGCTCGCCGGACAAAGCGACTGCCTGGTTAGAAACACTCATAAGCAAAAGCGATAATCAGTATTCTTTTGAAAATTGCATGGTGGTAGATACCGGGCAAAAAATTATTGCAGCTGCACTGGTGTATAATGGTAGCCAATTACAGCAGTTGCGCCAACCCGTTGCAAAAGTAATCAAGCAGATGTTTAACCGGGACTTTAATCCAGAGGATGAAACTGAACCGGGCGAATATTACATAGATTGCATAGCGGTGAATCCTGAGCAGCGAGGGCAGAAAATTGGCACTAAGCTATTGCAATTTCTGATAGATGAATATGTATACAAAAGAAATGAAACACTTGGTTTGCTGGTAGATAAAGATAACCCGGCAGCCCAAAAATTATACCTGAAATTAGGTTTTAAATTTGTTGGCAATAAGACTTTCGCAGGAAAACAAATGGAACATCTTCAATTAAAGGGAAACAATTATCCCTAAAAATTCTGCGTTAGTTTCTCCAGCATATCCTCTGGTATCTTTTCCAGATCAAGCACCAGAAAACCATCAAGCGAATCGGAAAATTTGGGGTCGATATTGAAGCCTATTATCTTCGCGTTTAACCCAATGTATTGCCGCAGCAACACAGGCACCTTTATATTCCGTGTTTCTACTTCCGATATCAGGCTGTCCAGGTTTTTAAAAGTATCCTCGCTACCGCGCAACACGTCGGTATCTATCTGGGAAAAATCAACCTTAAACTTTTTACGCGGCTTAACAAATGCGGCCATTTCATTATCGAAATGATTGCGGTTAATGTATTCTACTATTAATGATTTAGAAAACCTGGAGAAGGAGTTGCTGATGCTTACCGGCCCAATCAAATAGCTGTACCTGGGCTTATCAGCTACAAACTTTATTATACCCTTCCAGAGCAAAAACAGAGGTAAAGGTTTTAACTGATATTCTTTGCGGATGAACGAGCGGCCAAGTTCCAGACTCCGTTTAAGCACAGGCGTAAGCTCCGATTTTATTTTAAACAGCTCGTTTATATAAAATCCTTTTTTGCCGAAACTATAGAATATCTCATCGCCCAGGCCTATGCGGTAAGCGCCAACTACCCTGCGGGCCTCTTTATCCCATATAAAAAGGTGATGGTAGTAAATATCGTACTCATCTAAATCAATTGATTTGTTGGTACCCTCTCCAACCTCTCTAAAAGTGATCTCGCGCAGCCGACCTATTTCTCTGATAACACAAGGTATATTTTCGGTGGGTGTTATAAATACTTCATAGTTTTTCTCCGTCCAAACCAAATAATCCTCCCGCAATTGAATAACCTCTTGCTCTAAAATGTCAGTATCAATAGTTTTAACTATCTCCTGCTGCTTTTTTTTTATTTTGAACAGTTTGCGTGGATCAAACAGGCGCTTTTCACCTTCCAATCCGGTACCCAGCGCATAGGTTTTGGCCCGTAAGAAGTTGAGCAACTGGGTGGTGTTACTATAGTTGGGAAAATCTTGCGCAGCAATTGGTTTACCAATACGCAGTTTTATGATATGCCCCTGTTTGTTAAAAAGCTCTGACGGCAGTTTTGCAGTACGCAGCGTTGGATGGATTAAACCGAGCAGATTAAATAACAGGCCGTTATTGCCATGAAAATAAATTGGCACCACCGGCACTTTTGATTTGGCGATGATCTTACCAACTACCGGATGCCATATCTTATCTGTAACCTGTTGCTTATCAATTTTAAAGGTAGACACCTCGCCTGCCGGGAAAATACCTATAGGTGTACCATCTGCTAATAAACTGAGCGTGTTTTTTATACCACTTATACTGGATGAATGTTCAACGTTCTCAAAAGGATTTACCGCGATAAAATATTCACTCAGGTTGGGTATCTTTTTCAGAATAAAGTTAGCCATTAACCTGGCATCAGGCCGCACCATTAACAGCATTTTAAGCAGTACCAGGCCTTCTATACCTCCATACGGATGATTTGCAATTGCGATAAAGCTACCCTTTCGTGGTATATGCCTCAGGTCCTTCTCATTAAACGCTATTTCTACACCACAACCTTGTAAAATAGCGTCAATAAATTCAATGCCCTGTTTTGGTTGCGCCTCGGCAAACAAACTATTCACCTGATTTATCTTCATCAATTCCATCAGGAATGAGGCAAGGCCCGGCATTTTCAGTTTATCAACTCCGGTAGCTTTTGCAAATTCCTCGGTGGTTATTACTTTCATTTTTAAATTGCTAATTTAACGGCTACTTCCCTAAATCATGAGGCAACGAATAACCAACTATTTTTCCATTACTAAAAAAGAATGGAACGGCACCGTTGTGCTGGTTATAGCGATATTGTTAGTTGTAGCTGTGCCTTACGTTTATCAAAATCTCCACAAAGATAAACCAATAAACTATAAAGAGTTTGATAAAGCAGTGGCCTTACTTAGCGTAGCAGATAAAAAATCAAAAATAAATGCCAACTCCGGTAAAGGCAACCCATCGGTATTTGCTTACTCCTCAAATAAATTAAAGCCGGGCGAAACGGTAGACGTCAATACTGCCGATTCTGCCGCACTAACCCATATACATGGTATAGGGCCTTCATTTGCCCGGCGCATTGTGGCTTACCGTAAAAAGCTGGGTGGTTTTATAAATAAAGATCAATTGAAAGAAGTGTATGGTCTTGATTCGGAAAAATATGCTGAGATAAATAATGAAGTGCGGATAGAGCCTTCCGGTGTTAAGAAACTGGCTATTAACACTATTGATTTTGAAACCCTGCGGCATTTCCCATACCTTAGCTATAAACAGGCTAATGCGGTGATACAATACCGCGTGCAGCATGGCAATTACCGATCATTAAACGACATGCGCGACATCGTCCTTCTTAATGACGAAATTTTAAGTAAAATTGCACCATACATCACTTTTAAATGATTGAACAACGAATTAAAGCTGCTATACGCGACATCCCTGATTTCCCAAAACCCGGTATTGTATTTAAGGATATTACCACTATTTTAAAAGACCCTGTTTTATGTGTGGATATAGTTGATGCCTTTATTGACCTGCTAAAAGATAAACACATAGATGTTGTGGCAGGAGTTGAAAGTCGTGGGTTTTTATTTGGACTAACGTTGGCCACCAAGCTGGGAGTATCGTTTGTACCGATCCGAAAAGCAGGTAAACTTCCCTATTCCGTAAAACAAAAAACATACGACCTGGAGTATGGCAGCGCGGTGATAGAGATGCACATAGACGCTTTTGAACCGGGCGCAAATGTTCTGCTACATGATGACTTGCTTGCCACCGGCGGCACCGTAACTGCAGCCAGCGATTTGATAAGTGATATGGGTGGGAAAGTATGCGGTTTTACTTTTGTAGTTGGCCTTGGATTTTTAAATGGGAGAGAAAAAATAGCACCTATTAATGGCGATATAATTGTGCTGGCAGAATATTAAGCAAAAAAAAAGCGCCCCGATTTTTCGGAGCGCTTCATTATTTAATTAATATATCGTTTTTATTAAAATTCTTCTTCGGTTGAAGTCAGAACAGCTTTTCTAACCTCCTGCGCTGCTATTTCTTTCTTTGTTTTATGCTTCGCTATTTGCTTGCGCAGGCTTTCAATAGCCAAATCGGTTGCCTCTTCAAAAGTTTTGCATTGCTCTTTAGCAAATATGGTATTGCCGGGCAAATGCAGTTTTATTTCTGCTATTTTATTTGCTTCATGTTCTACATTTTCCAACTTTAAATAAACTTCCCCGTTTATAATGTTATCAAAAAAGGTATCCAGCTTATCAGCTTTCTTCTGTATAAATGCCAATAAATTTTTGTCTGCATTAAAATGAATTGATTGCACTGTAATTTTCATGGTTCCTCCTTTTTATGCCTTTGGATGGGCGAGTTTATAAATAGACTTTAATCTTTCAACGGAATTATGGGTATAGATCTGCGTAGCGCTCAGGCTAGCATGCCCCAAAAGCTCTTTTATAGCATTCAGGGCGGCTCCTTTGTTGAGCAGGCTGGTTGCAAAAGTGTGCCGTAGCACATGCGGACTTCTTTTGCTTTGGGTTGATATATGGGATAAATATTTCTGCACAATTAAATAAACAAGCTTCGGATATACGTCTGTCCCTTTATTTGTAACGATCAATGTTAACGATTTGTTACTAAAATTTTCACTTTTCTTTAAGTCCAGAAATTTTGTCAGCAAATGGCGCAATTCTAAGTTCAGCGGAATGATGCGCTGCTTATTACGTTTGCCTAAAACTTTTACCGTGCCTTCATAATTATCTATATCTGTTTCCTTAAGGCCCACCATTTCTGCAAGGCGCATGCCCGTACCGAATAGCATTTCAATTACAAGCTTATCGCGGGTTCCGGCAAAATCTTCTGTAAAAACATCTGCACTGTCTAACATCTGGGAAAGCCGTGCGTCCTCTACTACCACCGGAAGATTTTTTGGCACTTTGGGTGTATGTATTTTTGATGCAGGATTGATAGTGATCACCCCATCCGCCAACAAAAATTTAAAGTACTTACGCAGTGTTGCTATTTTACGACTGATGGACCGTGAAGCGATCTGGTTACCCATCATTTCAACCATCCAATTGCGAATGTGGTGTTGGGTTATTTGTTCAGGATGGGTAATTATTACTTCCGGACTATTTAAAAAGGCCATAAATTGGTCAAGGTCTGACCGGTAGGCTGATACGGTGTGCGGAGAGTACCGCTTTTCGAACTGTATATATTGTATGAAACGCTCTAAAAACATAAAAACTACTTGCACATCCGTGTAAATTGAATGTACAAATAGTTTTTTATATGTTTTCAGGAAAACTGAAAAATTCTTTTTATTGAAAAGAACTATACAGCAGTTTCCAGATTTAAGCCTTGTTTGTAAATGGCATGCTTAACCACGTGACGACGGGTCACAGATTTTTTCTCGAATGCCTGGCGGCTACGCAATTCGCGCAATACACCTGTTTTCTCAAATTTCTTTTTGAAGCGTTTTAATGCTTTATCTAAAGATTCGCCTTCTTTAATGTTGATGATGATCATAATTCCCAAATACCTCCTTTCAGGGACGTCAAAGGTAAGCACAAAGTTTTGATTTTCAAATAGATTTTTTCTAAATCAAAACTTTGTGCCTTAAATGCTGTGGGTGGCTATTTAGCAAAACATTTAGTATGCTGTTCTGTTAAAAACATCTATATTTAACGTGCTGTTAACCGGCCTTATATACAATATGTCCGAATCAAACATTCAAGAATCACCATATTTACATTACCTGGACGGCGGCGGCGAAATGGGCCGGCTTACCCGGGAATTTGATTGGGAAAAAACCACTTTGGGTACACCTGATACCTGGTCGCAAAGCTTGCTTACTACAGTTAGTATCATACTCAATTCTCGCTTTCCTATGTTTTTATGGTGGGGGCCTTCATGCATACAGTTTTATAATGATGCCTACCGGCCCAGTTTGGGCCAGAACGGTAAACACCCGACCGCACTCGGCCAAAACGGTGTAGACTGCTGGCAGGAAATATGGCCCATTATTAAACCTTTAATAGACCAGGTAATGGCCGGCGGCGAATCAACCTGGAGCGAGGACCAGTTGATACCCATTTACCGCAATAATAAATTGGAAGATGTTTACTGGACCTTTAGCTACAGTAAGGTTATTGACGAAACCGGCAAACCCGCCGGCGTATTGGTTATATGTAATGAAACTACTGAAAAAGTAAGATCGTATAATTCCGTCAAAAGCGCCAAGCAGGACCTTGAGTTTGCCATTGAAGCCGCTGAACTGGGCACATGGGATCTTAACCCGTTAACCAATCACTTTATAGGCAATACGCGTTTAAAGGAATGGTTTGGCTTGCCGTTGGAAGAAAGCATAGACCTTAACCTGGCCATTTCTGCAATAGTTGAAGATGACCGCGCACAGGTAATTGAAGCCATAAAAAATGCCATAGCGCCGGGTTCTGAAGGTAATTATAATATAATATACACTGTAAAAAGCCTGAAAGACGAGATCCGCAGGGTGCTTGAGGTAAAAGGGAAAGCGCTGTTTGATGCAGAAGGGAAAGCGTACCGATTTAGTGGCATAGCGCAGGAAGTTACCGAAGCCTATAAACTACAGCAACGAAAGGACGAGTTTATAAGCGTAGCCAGCCACGAGTTAAAAACACCCATTACATCGCTTAGTGCGTCAATGCAGATCTTACAAAAGCTGGTAAAGACCGATCCGTCGTCCGAAAAAATACCGGTGTTTGTAAATAAAGCTAATAACAACTTGAGCAAGCTTATTAACCTGCTTGATGATCTGCTTAACGTAACCAAGATACAACAGGGCCAACTTGCGCTTAACATTACCCGGTTTGACATTGTTGAACTAATAAAGGACTGCTGCGGCTACATTAACTTTAACAGCGAGCATGAATTTAAACTAATGGGCGATGACGAGGTAATGATATTTGCCGATTACCGCCGCATTTACCAGGTAATGATAAACCTGATAGGCAATGCCGTAAAATACTCGCCACAATCTAACCGGGTAGAGATAACAGTTTTTCATGATGAAGAGAACGTAACGGTATCGGTTCGCGATTTTGGTATTGGTATCAATCCGGAAAAACTTCCTCACCTGTTTGACAGGTATTACCGCGTTGATGCTTTTGGGCACCAGTTTTCGGGCCTGGGGCTTGGGCTTTACATTACTGCCGAGATCATTCAGCGCCATAACGGCAAAATAGCTGTAGATAGTAATCTTGGCAGCGGCAGTAACTTTTGGTTTAGTTTGCCAATGGATGACAGAATGGTTGAACAGTAACCAGGCAACTAATTTAACTAACACAGCAAGAAACGGGTTTCATAACGTTTTGCAGGCAGGTAAATTTGTACCATTAATGTTATGATAATGGAAACGCAAAACGAAATTGATTATAAAAGAATAGCCGAAGCCATAGAATTTTTAAGGCTGAACCATAAACTGCAACCTACTTTAGAGCAGGCAGCAGAGCATGTTAACCTAAGCCCCTTTCACTTTCAGCGGATGTTTAAGGATTGGGCGGGGGTAACACCTAAGCAGTTTCTACAATACCTGAGTATTGAATACGCCAAATCTGTCCTAAAGGAAAAACAAGCCTCGCTTTTTGATGCTGCTTTTGAAACCGGCCTGTCGGGAACTGGTCGCCTGCACGATCTCTTTATAAAGGTTGAGGGTATGACACCCGGCGAATTCAAAAACGGAGGCGAGCAACTCAATATCAACTATAGCTTTGCAGAGAGCCCGTTTGGGGCGGTCTTAGTGGCCTCAACAGCCAAAGGTATTTGCTATATGGCATTTGCTGATGAGGGTAATGATGAAGCTTTTTCCCATCTTCAGCATGCATTTCCAAATGCGCAATTCAACTTGTTTTTAGACCGCATCCAGCAAAACGCCATCTTTATTTTTACCCAGGACTGGAGCAAACTCGATCAGATAAAACTGCACCTAAAAGGCACGCCTTTCCAACTGAAGGTCTGGGAAACCTTACTTAAAGTGCCCATGGGCGGGCTGGTAACTTATGGTGGGTTGGCAGGTAAATTACAGAGTCCTAATGCCAGTAGGGCGGTAGGTTCGGCGGTGGGTGATAACCCTGTAGCTTTTCTTATCCCCTGCCACCGGGTCATCCGTTCAACTGGCCAGATCGGCCAGTATCATTGGGGTAGTGATCGCAAAAACGCCATGATTGGTTGGGAAGCGTCGAAGGCATTCGGAGCAGTTTGATCTGGCAATCCCACAGTAATATTCGCACGTGTTGCACAAAATATATGTTCCCTTGCTAAAAAATATTCAATTAATTGAATATTAGATATTTAACGATTTAAAATGTCATGACTTTTACGTCTGGAAAGATAGCTGTAATATCTACTTAATTAATTAAATATCAGGCAATTGAAAAAGCCTAAAATTGCCCATTTTTTTGATCATTTAGCAACACTTTTGCAACCGATTAGCAACACTTTTTTTGAATGACCGCAGCGGTTAACATATCAATTTAAATGACCGAGCACCTCACCTTAGGCGACAAACCTCTCACCCGGGGCCGCGCATTACATAAACTTATCGCCACAGGCGAAATAAAATTGGCCGGCAATAAAAAGCTGAAAATATACGGCACACTTAAATGTTCATCAGGCAGACGATTGAAATTAGAAAACCGTATATTCTTTAAAAACGAAGACGAAGCGATAGCCAACAACTACCGCCCATGCGGCAATTGTATGCCTGCCGGTTATAAATTATGGAAAAACAACAATGGAACTATTTGAGCAAGAGAAAGCACCCAACCTTTTGCCCTACGGCGGCGAGGTTATATATTATGGCCGGGTGATGGATGCGCAAAGGGCCAACCATTATCTTGACGTTTTGCTAAACACAATTGAGTGGAAAAACGATGAAGCGGTGATATTCGGCAGGCACATTATTACCAAACGTAAAGTGGCCTGGTATGCCGATAATGATTATAGCTACACCTATTCCAACACCACTAAACACGCCTTACCCTGGACAAAGGAATTATCGGCATTAAAAACACTGACTGAAGAACTAACAGGACATCAATTTAATTCGTGTTTGCTTAACTTGTATCACAATGGCGATGAAGGTATGGCCTGGCATAGCGATGATGAAAAAGCTTTGGGTAAAGATACCGCCATTGCATCCTTAAGCTTCGGTGCGGAGCGCAAATTCGCGCTTAAACACCGCGAAAGCAAACATAAGGAGGAGTTGATATTAGCCCATGGCAGCTTGTTGATAATGAAGGGCGCAACACAAAGTAACTGGCTGCACTGTCTGCCCAAATCAAAAAAGATAAAAGAGCCAAGGGTTAATCTTACTTTCAGGACGATGGTGCAGAATAAAGTTTAAGTAAAAAGAGGTGAATGTATTGGTTGCTTAAACCTTCTGCAATTTTGTTCCAGCGGAACAAGACCCAAATGACAGAAGTTTAAATAATAATTGGTTATAATAATACCCGTTCGGCAAACTTCATCATAATTATTACAATAATTTATGGCCTAAACGCCTAATACGGGCAAATTTAGTTTGAGAATATGGCCAATAAACTTAGATTTGCGCTACAAAAATCAAAATTCAATGAGTGTACTCGTAAATAAGGATTCTAAAGTTATTGTTCAGGGTTTTACAGGTAATGAAGGTTCGTACCACGCGTCGCAAATGATAGCATATGGTACGCAGCTGGTTGGCGGGGTTACTCCCGGCAAAGGCGGGCAAACCCACCTTGACAGACCTGTGTTTAATACTGTTGCCGATGCTGTTAAACAAACCGGTGCTGATGTATCCATCATTTTTGTTCCGCCTGCATTTGCTGCCGATGCGATAATGGAAGCTGCTGAAGCGGGTATAAAGGTAATTGTCTGCATTACCGAAGGTATCCCTACAAAGGATATGATACAGGTTAAAGAATATCTGGCAGACAAAGACTCACGCTTAATTGGCCCTAACTGCCCTGGTATTATCACTGCCGACGAAAGCAAAATTGGCATTATGCCGGGCTTTATCTTCAAAAAAGGTAACGTTGGTGTAGTTTCAAAATCGGGTACCTTAACTTACGAAGCGGTTGACCAGGTTGTTAAAGCCGGTTTAGGCATAACCACTGCCATTGGTATTGGTGGCGATCCAATCATTGGTACACCTACCAAAGAAGCTGTTGAATTATTAATGAACGATCCTGATACACACGGTATCATTATGATAGGCGAAATAGGTGGCGGCATGGAAGCAGAAGCTGCCCGCTGGATTAAAGAGCATGGCACTAAACCTGTTGTAGGTTTCATTGCGGGCCAAACCGCGCCTCCGGGACGCCGTATGGGCCACGCCGGTGCAATTGTTGGCGGTGCTGATGATACTGCTGCTGCAAAAATGAAGATCATGGCTGAGTGCGGTATCCGTGTAGTTGAATCGCCTGCCGAAATTGGCGCTGCTATGGCAGAAGAATTGGCTAAGCTTGCTTAACTAAGCAGTTATAAAAAAAAGAAAATCCCGGAGCTAAAGCTCGGGATTTTTTTTTGCTAAATATGCCGTTATGAGCACGAAGCAATCCCTATGCGGGTCATTGAGCGTAGTCCACCGCTCTTGCCTTGCCAAGTTTATTATTGTTCTTTTCCTTGATGAAAAGAACCAAAAATCAAGTCAGCAGAGATGCTTCTTTGCCGCACATGGCCTTTGCCCTGCAAAACGCAATGCGCCACGGCTACGTTACGTTGCGGCGGACTAACTGATCGCTTTGTTAATCTGTAATCGCAACGTTCCTGATGCCTTTGCCCACACACAACCCACTGCGCATTGCGTTTTCAACCAAAGCTTATCTGCTGACGGATTCTACAAATAAAAAATTACTGCACACAAGAAACATTAAAAAGAAATAGGTTGCCTGGTAGGTGTGCGGCCAAGAGTATAACATTTACGTTTTTTTAACATTGCAATATTCACAACAGAGCACAATTCGTCAGCCGCGCAGCTTCGGAAAAGAGCAGGGAAAACAGATGGCCTGTGTGTGGGCAGGGGCATAGTAAATTTTTGCTGAAGCGGTGGCGTGTGCGGTAACAGGCGCAAAAAGATTACAGCCCGTGGTTTTACCTGATCGTGGGCAAAGGCCTTGTGCGCAAAGAAGCATCGTGGATGACTTGATTTTTGTTTCTTTTTATCAAGAAAAAGAAAAAAGGCTTCCGCGGCCTCAGCGGGGCAAGCTAAGAGCGTTAAGGCCTCACTAAGCTACAGATGAAGTCGATTTAATCAAAAAAGCAAGGTCTAATTACCAAACTCCGCTACCCCAGCCTCAATTCGCTTAACGGTTTCGGCCTTACCAATTAATGCAGCAATATCAAACACATGCGGACCAAATTTACCGCCTACCAGCATTACCCGGAAGGGCAGCATTACATCGCCGGGTTTTAAACCTTTATCGGCAGCTAATGCTTTAAACTTTTCCTCCAGTACTACAGCCGCAATGGTATCGCTACCATTTAATAATGCAACAACATCATTAAAAAAATCGGTTTTCTCGGGCGTCCATTTTGGTTTTACAGCATTCAGGTCATATTCCTGCGGTATCTCAAAAAAGTATTTAGCCTGGTCGTAAAAGTCAGTCAGCAAAGTACAGCGGTCCTTTATCAGGTTAATAACAGTTAGCAAATAAGTGGTGTCATCGTTTGCAACAATACCCTTAACCTGCAAAACCTCTTTTACTTCAGCCAGTAAGTTTTCGCCGCTTGACTTTTTTATCCACTCAGCATTGAACCATTTGGCTTTTTCAAAATCAAACTTGGCGCCCGATTTATTGATACGCTCTATAGAAAACTTCGCTACCAGTTCGTTTAAAGTAAACAACTCCTGGCCACTGCCATCGTTCCAGCCCAAAGTAGCCAGCATATTAACAAAAGCCTCGGGCAAAAAACCCATGCCATTGTAACCCTTGTCGCCTTGCCAATCTAAAGCAAACACCGGGAAACCCAAACGGGCACCATCGCGTTTACTAAGCTTGCCGTGTCCATCGGGTTTTAATATTAAAGGCAGGTGTGCCCATTTAGGCATTTCATCTTTCCAGCCCAGGTATTTCCATAACAACAAATGCACGGGTGCAGATGGCAACCACTCCTCACCGCGAAAAGCGTGGGTTATCTTCATTAAGTAATCATCAACCACAACGGCTAAATGATAGGTAGGCATACCATCCGCCTTTAACAAAACCTTATCATCAACCTGGTTGGTATCAAAACTAACGTTGCCTCGTATCAAGTCGTTAAAGTTCACGGTCTCGTCGGCAGGTATTTTTATGCGGATAACATGTGGGGTATGGGCATCTAATAAAGCATCAACCTCGTGCTGTGGCAAAGAAAGTGAGTTACGCAAACCATCGCGGTAAACCTGGCCGTACTGAAAGTTAGGTATCTCTTTGCGGTTTTTATCCAATTCTTCGGCGGTATCAAAAGCATAATAAGCATGCCCCTGCAT
Organism: Mucilaginibacter sp. HD30; assembly: GCF_054061755.1. Taxonomy (NCBI): domain Bacteria; kingdom Pseudomonadati; phylum Bacteroidota; class Sphingobacteriia; order Sphingobacteriales; family Sphingobacteriaceae; genus Mucilaginibacter; species Mucilaginibacter sp. HD30. The sequence continues at coordinate 4,695,603 of NZ_JBSSEO010000001.1, read as the reverse complement.
CACCAGCTGCTCGGCATACTGGCGATATAAACTTTTCCGTTCGCTTTGGCGGTATGGGGCATATTGGCCGGGCTTAACCGGGCTTTCATCAGCCTCAATACCACACCATTTAAGGCAATCAATTATGTATTGTTCCGCGCCTTCAACAAAGCGGGTTTGGTCTGTGTCTTCTATCCTTAAAATAAATTCGCCGCTATTTTTTTTGGCGAAAAGGTAATTAAACAGTGCAGTACGCACTCCTCCTAAGTGTAAACCACCCGTAGGACTGGGTGCAAACCTAACTCTCACTTTCTTATCTGACATATGTGGCGCAAAGATAGTTTTTAGTCGGGAAGTCCGAAAGTTAGTAAAGTCCGGATGATGTAATGTTTTTTTAGTCCGAAAGTCGGGAAAGTCAGGAAGTGGGCAATCTTTATTACTTTCCAACTTGTGTGGACTTTCCGAGTTTAGGACTTCCCGACTCCAATAAAATTTGCGTTATTTGATATTGATATGATAAACGCGTACCAAAACAGGAGGCTATGGAATTACATTTTGTTGTTTTTTGCAACAATTATAGCCAGCGGCTCGCTGATGTATACCCGGTATCTGGTAAAAAACATAGCACGCTCAGAACGCGCGCGTGCACAGATCTGGGCGCTGAGTATTAAGGAAACCATCAATGCTGATAATAGTAACTCTCTATCTTATATTTTCACGGTGCGCGATAGTTCTGCCGTTCCGGCAATTGTAACTAATCATAACGGAGATATATTGTTTTTTAAGGGGCTGGATACAACCAAAACCAATATTGATCTTCCGCCTGATGTAGCAGCAGGTAAAAAAGCACCAAAGTATGATCCGAAGTATTTTGAGACTCAGTTAGAAATTATGGAGTCGCAGCATGAACCATTTGAAATAGGTACCTGGCTTATCTATTACAAAGATTCTGATCTGCTTACCCAATTAAGGTTGTTCCCCTATGTGCAGCTCTCTGTTATTGCCATTTTCCTTTTACTGGCCTATACGGCTTTTAACTCATCGCGTAAATCAGAACAAAACCAGGTTTGGGTGGGGCTGGCAAAAGAAACCGCTCACCAGTTAGGCACCCCAATTTCGTCATTAATGGCCTGGCTGGAGTTATTGAAGGATAAGTTCAATGCCGAAGAAGACCCGCTAATGGCCGAAATGGGTAATGATATAAAACGCCTTGAAATTGTTGCAGACCGTTTTTCTAAAATTGGCTCGGTTCCTAAACTGGATACTTTGCCGGTTTATGGGGTAGTAAGTGATTTTGTGGATTATTTCAGGGTGCGTGTAAGTCATAATATCAACTTTGAAGTTACCGGAGATACCACGCTTCAGGCCGGCCTTAATATTCCGTTATTTGACTGGGTGATAGAGAACCTGCTTAAAAACGCAGTAAACGCTATTGAAGGCAAGGGTGATATTAAGGTAAATATTTCAACCAACAAGGTAAAGGATGAGATATTTATTGATATAAGCGATACCGGCAAAGGCATACCGCGCAGCAAATTTGTGCGAGTATTTCAGCCAGGCTACACCACGCGCAAACGTGGTTGGGGTTTGGGCCTGTCATTAACTAAACGCATTGTAGAAAATTATCATAACGGCCATATATTTGTGCGCGAATCTGAACTGGGCAAAGGCACAACTTTCCGCATCAGCTTAAAAAACATCAGAACAAATGATACCACCGAAGCCTGAAGAATACGCTCCAATGATGGGCAACTACATTAAACTGGTAGCCGATACCAATATTATTAATACGCTTGAGCAGCAAAACACAACAGTTTTTGATCTGTTTAACAATTTGGCCGAGGAGAAAGCCATGTACGCTTATGGCCCCAATAAATGGACGCTTAAACAGGTTATTGGCCATTTAATTGATGCGGAACGCACTTTTGCATACCGGGCTTACGCTTTTTCGCGCGGCCAGGCCGAACTGCCGGGTTTTGATGAGAACACTTACGTAGAGCACGGCGGCTTTAACGCCCGGTCTGCGCAGGACCTTGCTACTGAGTTTAAAGCGGTAAGGATATCAAATTTATATTTCATCCGCGCGCTGAGTGTTGATCAATTGACAACGGTGGCCATCTCAAACAGCATCCCAACATCTGTACGAGCGCTGGTGTACGTAATGGCAGGCCATGTGCAGCACCACCTGAATATTGTTAACGAAAGATATTTTTGAGCTGAAAGCCGAAAGACCAAAGCTAAAAGTTTGTGAGTAACTCCTTGGCTTTTAGCTTTCGGCTTTCAGTCTACTTCGCTGTTTTCTTTTCTATCACATATGCACCAAGCAAACCCAGGCCGCCAAAAAATGCGATCATCGCAAAGTAAATGGCTTCGGCATCATTAAGTCTTAATGACCATTCTAAAATGTAGGCCAAAAACAATCCAACGCCGCCGCCTATCATTAACATACCCGCGGTTAGCACATAGTTGCGCGATCCGGCATTGTCAACTTGCAGGCGTGGGTCCATGCCGCGCTCTATCATCGCCATTTTTTCCTTATTGCGAAGGTAAACGATGCCGAAAATTAGTAAAAAGAATGCCAATGGCACAAAAATGGGAATTAGTACGTCTGCTCTTTCCATATAATTTAAAGTTTAATTTCTGGTTATGTAACACCATGTTACATTGTGTTTTGCAGCTATGACTACCTAATTTTTAACCAGGTTACGGCCTGTCTAACTTTTTTTAAAATATGGGTTCTGTTAAAAGCATATATTTATATAACGGGGGTGTAACCTCAATTAAATTTGCGTAGTCATAGTAAGCATTAAATGCAAAGCAAGCTTACCGACATTGAACTGATACAGCGCACGCTAAAAGGCGACCAGCGGGCTTATGCCTTATTGGTAAAAAATTATCAGCGGTATGTTTTTACGCTGGCACTACGCTTTACCAAAAGCCGCGAGGATGCCGAAGAAGTTGCACAGGACAGTTTTATAAAAGTATATAAGGCGCTGAATTCTTTTAAACAGGAATCAAAATTCAGCACCTGGTTGTATACTGTGGTATATACCACTGCTATGACAAGTTTACGAAAACGAGGCACCAATACCGTTGCGTTAGATGACGAGGAGAATTTTATTCAGATAGAAAACGCTGCTTCGGTAGCAGATGTAAACAGCGCAGAGAACCGCTCAAGATCGTTTTATCTTAATCAGGCCATATCGCAACTATCTGCCGATGACGGAGCTGTTTTAACGCTGTTTTATCATGCGGAACAATCATTAGAAGAAATAGCATTAATAATGGGTATTGAATCCAATGGCGTTAAAATAAAATTATACAGGGCGCGCAAGCGTTTAAAAGAAACGTTAGAACGCAATTTAAAACATGAGGCGAAAGAATTGATATGAACAACATGGAAGAAAAACTGTGGCAATATATTGATGGAACCTGCAGCGACGATGAGCGCTTAGCTATTGCTGCTTTAATTGAAAATGATGCAGCCTGGCACACGGCGTTTACCAAGATGTTGGAGTTGGACAATTCCATAGCAGAGATTAGCTTAGATGAGCCGTCTATGGCTTTCTCTTATAATGTGATGGAAGCCATACGTGCACAGGAAGCAAGTAAACCACTAAAAACAACTATCAACACCTACGTTGTTGGTGCAATTGCAGGATTTTTTATTGCTGCTATTATTGGAGTACTGGCGTTGATATTCTCTCAAGGAAGGTTAAGTATCGCGAACAGTCCGGTTGATGTCAGCCTGCCCGATCTTTCTGTCCCTGTAATTTCAAGCGTATTAAGGGTTTTCTTTTATGCAGATGTGATACTGTTGCTGTTTTTGGTTGATACCTTTTTGAGAAGGAGAAAGAGCACCGCTGAGGCCAAAAGTGTATAAAAATATAAACACGGTGTTCGGTTTTTTCAGACAGTTTTATTTTTACCACTGCTTCATTTTTTCTGAAAACATAATCCTTTCAACACTAATACCACAGTGAGATTTTTGGTACAGTAATTGATTATATACGTATGAACCGGTACTTACCGGTTTAATTGTGATAAGGTTTAGGTTGAATGCCCCTAAGAAGCAAGTTCGAAGGGGCATTTATTTTTTCCAAAAATTACAAATGCTGTCCAGAAAATGGAATTGTGATCTAACTGAGGACGATTTAATATTTATTTCGTCTGTGATGTTTCTTTATCCTCAAAAAACAAATTGAGCATCAACGCAAGCCCTATTACTAATAAACACCCTATGGCGTTAAGCCATAAATAAGCCACCACTTCGTAGTATCCGCATACGCAGATAATTATCTCCGATAACACCGCTGCAATAAATACCGCAGTTCCTCTTACCTTTTTTAAATAAAAAGCGGTTACAAAAACTCCCAATATGGTACCGTATATATAGGATCCCAGTTGATTTACTGCTTCTAACAAGTTACCCAGCTTGCTCGCATAAAGCGCCATGGCGATGCAAACCAATCCCCAAAATACGGTAGCAGCACGCGATGCGTTCAGATAATTCTGGTCTGATGCTGTTTTGTTTACGCCGCGTTTATAAATATCAATTACTGTTGTTGAAGCCAATGAGTTAAGCGCACTGGCCGTTGAGCCCATAGATGCCATAAATACAATGGCTATAAGCAGGCCTATTAGTCCTTTAGGCAGGTAATGCGTAACAAAGTTCAGGAACACGTAGTTGGTATCGTTGGTATCAGCCTGGGCGTTGTTCCTTTTCATTATGGCCATTCCCTCCTGCCTTATTTTGCTTACGGCATTTTCTGTTTGCTGTAGTTTAGTTCTGGCAAGTTCTACACGGGCATTGTCTTTACTATCTATGGCGTTTATTAGCTCTTCGGCGTTAGTTTTTCTTTGTTCAAAGGCCTTGGTGTACTCAGCATCTAAGGCATTGTACGCTGCGGCGTATCCACTTTTTTGCACCTGCTTTACCTCGTACTGGTTAAAAAACATCGGCGGCCTGTTAAACTGGTAAAACGCGAAAACCAACACTCCTATCAGCAAAATGCAAAACTGCATAGGGATCTTTATCAAGCCATTCATAATCAATCCCATCCTGCTTTGTCCAACCGAGCTGCCTGTTAAATACCGCCCCACCTGGCTTTGATCGGTACCGAAATAAGACAGCTGCAAAAAGAACCCACCAATAATACCGCTCCAAATATTGTAACGGTTGTTGGGTTCAAACTTCCAGTCGATAACATTCATGCGGCCCAGTTTGCCCGCAAGTCTTAGCGCATGTCCAAATCCAACATTTTGTGGCAGTAAGGCCACTACCATTGCCCCTGCGGCGAACATCCCCAAAAAAATGATGCTCATTTGCAGCAATTGTGTGTATGATACTGCCTTTGTACCACCGTAAACAGTATAGAATATTACCAGCCCGCCAATAAAAAGGGTGGTGTAAGTGGTATTTATATTAAGGATGGTTGAAAGGATAATAGACGGCGCATATATGGTAATACCTGTTGACAACCCGCGCTGTACCAAAAACAAAAAGGCTACCAACGAGCGGGTTTTCAGATCAAAACGTTGCTCCAGGTACTCGTAAGCGGTGTAAACTTTAAGGCGGTGGAATATAGGTACAAAGGTGATGCAAAGCACTATCATGGCCAGCGGTAGCCCGAAGTAGAACTGCACAAAGCGCATCCCGTCTGAGTAAGCTTGCCCGGGGGCCGAAAGGAAAGTGATAGCGCTGGCTTGCGTGGCCATTACCGAAAGCCCTATATGGTACCAGGGGAGGGATCGTCCGCCTACAAAATACTGATCAATGTTTTTGGTAGCGCCGCTTTTCCAAACACCATAAACTACTATGGTTAACAGGGTAATGGCGAGAACGATCCAGTCTATCAGGCTCATCTATAATAGAGCGTGATAAGCGAGAAGAAAATGATAAGGAAAACCAGCCAAATGATAACTACACCATAAAACTGGTTCCAGCTACGTATAAAGGGAGGTAATTCAGTATCAGACGTGCTTTTCATGGCCTTTAACGAAGGTTCTGAGGAAGAAACCGGCAAACAATAGGCCGGTTACGCCTAAACCAATTGTGAAGCCAATGCTAACGCCGGTAACTACACCAATAAAAAGACCGGTTAACAATGCAACCAGGTAATAAATAGAATAGAAATTGTTGTCTTCGTGTTGTTTCATGTTGTTATTATGTAGTAGGGCAAAAGTAATTGATTATGCGTTGTATAGCAAGCTAAAATTTCAATTGTAACAGGCTTCTTATTTGGTTAGTAGAATTTTATTTGTCATTCTGAGCGATAGCGAAGAATCTTGTAAACCATGTTGTACCGAGCGCTCGGTTAGTAAAGCGTATAAGATTCTTCGCTATCGCTCAGAATGACAACTTAATTTAGAGTTCAGGTTTGGGGTGGCCAATCCATTATATCGGTATTCAAAAAACGCCAATCCGGATTTTCACTTTCAATTAGTTTTTCTTTCTTAACACGCAACCAGCCTTTTATTTCCTTTTCCCTTTCAATAGCATGATTTATATACTGATGCCTTTCAAACCAAACCAAGTAATAGCATTTGTATTTTGTAGTGAAATTGTCCTTTTTTTCAGTTCCAAAATAGTGTTCATAAAGCCTTCTTTCAAGGCTGTTTGTAACGCCAACATATAGTACCTTTTTACTCGAGGTTGTTAATATATAAGTGTAAAAATTGTACTGCCTCATCTTAAAAAAAGTTTGTCATTCTGAGCAATAGCGAAGAATCTTGTAAGCGATACTAAGCCGCTCGTTCATATGTAAAGCGTATAAGATTCTTCGCTATCGCTCAGAATGACAATTTTAGTTTTACCTCGGCTTACTCAACAAATTAACAAATAACTTATACGCACCCGGCACACCGGCAGGCAGCTCTCTGAAGAACACCAGCGAGGTGTAAATAAAGCGGCCCTTGCCATAATCGCCTACAATTAGTGAGCCCGGGTTTGGTTGTTCACCGGCATCATTCATCTGTAAGATGCTTTTATAGCGCGGGTCAATGTTACTTACAAAATACAGACCGCGTTCCTGAATCCAGCCTTCAAAATCGGCCGGGGTAATTTTGTTGGGATAGTTAAGTACGGGGTTAGTCGGATCAAGGAACGTAACCGCCGCATTCTCATCAGTAACGCGCTGGTTAACCGGACGGAAAGGATACGGACCCGGATTAACCACAATACCATTGTTGTTATTGTATTGCACCACCAAATTGCCACCATTATTTACATAATCTAACAAACGCGGCTGCATTACGGCCAGGCGCGGATTTACGTTGTACGCACGTATGCCGGTAACAATGGCATCGTAAACAGAAAGATCAGCGTTCATTATTTCGTTTTCTGTAAGCTGATGAACGTCATAACCCACCTGCATTAAAGCTTCCGGAACTAAATCGCCCGCACCTGCTAGGTAACCTATTTTTTTACCGGCAGTTTTCAAGTCCAGGTTGATCAATTTTGTCTCGGCCGGAGGGAATAAAGTAATGGCAGGCACGTGATCGTATAAAATTTGTTGTATACCTAAACTCCAATCCTTATCCCCAACTTTTACTACTGCTTGTAGTGTGCTGGTTTTAGGTTTATCGTCGCCCGGAGTTATAGTAAATGATGCTACCCACTCCGCATTGCGTGCTTTATCTGTAAAGTCAATTTTTTCGGGAGCGATCTTCCAGCCTGCAATTGGCTTTAGGCTTATGCTGCCACTTGCCTTGGTAAAGGCCTGCATTTTTATCTGCACGGTTTGCGGCTGCTGAGTGTTGAAAACGTAGTCTTTGTTGATGATGTTAGCGCTTACCGGTGGAGCGATAACCAGGGGCTGATAAATCTCACCTTTAGCAGGTTCAACGTACTTATACGTTACTGGGCGATCATAGCTTATATATATCCCGGCAATTGTGAATACAAATGTTACGCGCTTGTAGTCGGGATTTTCCGGACTGCCTACTTTGGTTTCGTCATTAATTGTGTATATACCAATGGGGTGAGGCGATTCAAGCCAATAAGGTTGTGTAATATTACCAGCATAATCATTTAAACTAAAACTTTTTATTTGATTTATGGGCAAATCGCCATTTGCAGGCTGCTCAACGTTTTTGTGGTCTATCTTACCGTCAAAGTAGGACACTTCTAATTTATTAATCTTTACATCAGGCAGTAGTCTGCTTATTATTTGCGCATTTACCTTTATTTCTTCTCCCACAGCATAAGTAGCCTGTGCCGTATAGGCTTCAAACCACAAACCGGCGCAGGCGGCTATCAGTTCTTTTAAGCATTTTAATTTTTGTTCTTTCCAGTATGGGTCGCTTACCTCTTCAACTTTAGTCAGTAACGACACCAATGCCGGAACAGACTTCTCCGGGTGATCAAGATCCAGATTTTTGCGTATACCTGCTATATCTGCCGATATACCTTTTCCACCATTTACACGCGTCCAGGTGGTGTTCACACCATCCATCAAATCAGTTTTCGGGGCATCGCCTAATATCGTTCTAAAAGTTTCCTGCGCATCGCCGCGTTGTTTGGCGCTGCCAAATCCTTGTGTTTTATGGTTAGAGCGGCTATCGGCAGCTACCTCGCCATATCCCTTACCCAATGCCGTATTATAAGCGCCTGTGCTCATTTTAAATGGGCCCTCGGTATTGGCACCGCCAAAATTAGCGCCGTTAACCATCAGGCGCTTTGCTTGCCATACTTGTGTATATTTCAGTTGCTCGGGGAAACGTTTCGGATCGGCAGCTGCCGCAAATGCTTCCTGCGCTATAATGGCCGATGAGGTATGATGCCCGTGGCCACCCTCGCCGGTGGTGGTAAAGCGGCATATAATAATATCCGGTCTGAATTTTCTTATCACCCAAACTGCATCGCCTAAAACTTTCTCATGATCCCAAATCTTCAAAGTCTCTTCCGGCCCTTTTGAAAAACCAAAGTCGTTAGCCCTGCTAAAAAACTGTTCTGCACCGTCCATTCTTCGGGCCGCTAACAGCTCCTGCGTTCGTATCAATCCCAGCAACTCGCTTTGCTCATTACCTATTAAATTTTGCCCTCCATCGCCGCGTGTTAAAGCTAAATAGCCTGTGCGGTAATGCTTCTCCAAGGCCAGGTATGCCAGTAAACGGGTATTCTCATCATCGGGGTGAGCTGCTACATAAAGTACGCTGCCCAACACATCCAGTTTCTTCAGTTCTTGCAAAATGGTTCCCGGATCAGAAGGCGGGGCGGTTTGTGCACAAACTGCACTACTCAATAATAAAATTGCGGCAAGTAATTTGAGATGCTTCATAGGGATAAATATAAGGCAAAGATTGTATTATTTATAAGTCGTAAAGGTGGTCAGTCAGAAAGATGTTACACTATTTAGAGGGATTAAGCTCAAAAAAAATTGTACCCCCCCCAAACTCCCCTCTTGAGAGGGGGACCTTCGGGTCTGCGCGGCTGCGGGGGTGTGTTAAGCCTCATGCATAACACACCCCACCGCCCCCCCTCAAGAGGGGAATCGCACCGCCCGCAGCTTTTTTTTGATATTTCGGACTTCTCAATTAATAAAAACTAATCAATCGATTGATTTTTTACCACTGACAATGAGTTACTTACGCTGTATGACAAAAATATGACACGCATTTAATCAATCGTTTGATTAATTTTGACCTATTGAAATTATGGACAAAGATAAAATAGACAAAAAGGACTACATTCTGGACGTGGCTGAACGCGTTTTTGCAGATAAAGGGTTCGACGGCGCTTCTACCCGGTTAATATCTGGTGAGGCTGGTGTAAATATGGCTATGCTTAATTATTACTTCGGTTCAAAGGAGGGTCTTTTCCTGGCAATAATTGAACGGAAGATATCTCATTTCCAAAACATCCTGCAAAATCTGGGCAGTAACGAAAACATGCGCGCTTGGGATAAAATGGAAACCTACATAGAGCTTTACGGCGATAAAATAGTAAGCAATAACTGTTTTCAGAAACTGCTTTATAAAGAAATGGTGATGGACCGTGGCAACGAGCTATCGCAAAAGTTGCGCGAAATGCTGCTTAAAAATGTTGCCGAGGTGGAGAAGATCCTGAAAGAAGGCATAAGCGCCGGCGACTTTAACCACGATATTGATATCCCGATGGTGATTGCCACCCTTTACGGCACCAAAAACTATATCATCAACACGCCGCTAATGGCCGGGCCGCTTTTGGGTTATGATATCCGTGACGATGAAATGATAGAAAAGAAGCTTAAACCACAGATAAAAAGCTTTATGAAGAATTTATTAAAATGCTACCTGCTAAAACAATGAAAATACAATTTAACACATCTCACCACTTCCATTTAATTAAGATACCGCTACTGGCCGTTATTTTGGCCATCCTGCTAATGGGCCTTGTAAATAATGCAAAAGCACAGGATAAAACACTGCGCCTGGAAGAAGCCATACAAATGGGGCTTCAAACAAGCAAGGTATTAAAACTGTCGCAAGCTAAAATAGACGAGGCGGTATCACGGTACAACCAGGAAAAGGACCGCGACCTGCCAACCGGATCAGTAAGCTTTGCTTATAACCGGGCGCAGATCCCTGCCAATAAGTTAAACTTTGGCGAAGAGGCTGTGGCGCTGCCGAAAAGCGCTAACGCTTTTCTGGGCATTGCATCTATCAACCAAACCATTTTTGGCGGGCACCGCTTAAAGTATGCACAGGAATCAACCAATTTGCTTACCAACATATCTCGTTTAGATGCGGTAAGAGATAAGGACCAGATAACCTACGATATTATCAGCGCTTACTATAACCTGTATAAGGTACAGCAAAGCTTAAAGGTGGTTCAGGAAAACCTGGAAACTATTGACGAACAGATTCATCAGTCGCAACGCTTTTTTGAGCAAGGTTTGGTGACTAAAAATGATGTACTGAGGTTTCAGTTGCAACGATCAAACGTTCAGATAAACGGTGTTGATCTGGAAAGCAACCGCAAGATCATCAATCATAACCTTAACATCTTGTTAGGTTTGCCAGAAAGTACCCGGCTGGTAATTGATGAGATACCCATGGCCAAACGCGCTATTGGTACGCTTAATGATTATATAGACTCAGCAATGGCTAACCGCCGTGAGCTGGCACAGTTGGACATACGTAAGCAAATTGCCGAAAACAACATCAAAAGCATAAAAGCCAATACTACACCTACACTTTCCGCCTCGGCTGGTGCTTATTATGTTGATGTATCTGCTAATCCACTGCCAAGAAGCGGCAACTTTATTACGCCTATTACGCTTGGGCTTACCGCATCGTGGAACTTATCAAGCCTTTGGAATAATAAGAATAAAATAGCCGAAGCTAAGATACAGCAAACCGAAGTAGACATTAACAAGGGCATTGTGTCTGACCAATTGCGTAACGAGGTAAATGAAAACTATCAGAACTATTTAACCGCTCTTGATAAAATCCAACTGCTGCAGACCTCTATTGAGCAGGCAGGCGAAAACAAAAATATACTGGCATCAAAATACAGAAGCAACATTGCATCGGCAATTGACAGGGCCGACGCGGAGACCCTACTCTACCAGGCACAGATCAATTTAGCATTGGCAAAAGCCGATGCCGACCTGGCCTACTATACCTTAATTAAATCAACCGGAAAACTAAATAAATAATAATTACTCTACTAAAATGGCAAAGCAAGCAACAGCTCAAGAAGATACACCTGCGAAAAAACCAAATAAAGTTCTCCCTATTATTTTAGGGGTGATACTGTTAGGCGGTATTATTTTCGGAGTGAAAGAATACTTATACTATAGTAAACATGTTGATACAGACGACGCGCAGATTGATGCGGATATAAGCCCTGTTGTGGCCCGCGTAGGCGGATATGTAGACAGCATAATGTTTGAAGAGAACACCCAGGTAACCAAGGGACAAGAATTGGTTAAAATTGACGACCGCGATTATAAAGTTAAGTTAGAGCAGGCCCAGGTTGCACAAACAGGCGCGGCTGCTAATGTAGGCGTAGGTGAGTCGCAGATCTTTACCAATACAGCTAATTCGGCAGTTGCGCGTGCGCAAATGGAGTCGGCCAAGGCACGTTTAGATAAAGTGGTGAAAGATTACGAGCGTTACGCTAACCTTATTAAGGATGGATCTATCACCCAGCAACAGTTTGATCAGGCAAAATCTGATCTGGAAGTTGCACAGGCTACTTATCGCGCATCGCAAGATCAATACAAGGCTGCCCAGCAACAGGTTAATACAACCCGCAGCGAGCTAAAGGTAACCAATACCGGTGTTAACCAACGCCAGGCAGATATTGATTATGCTAAACTGCAATTAAGCTACACCCGCGTTATTGCACCGGCAAGCGGCATCGCATCAAAAAAGAATGTGCAGTTAGGCCAGTTAGTACAGGCAGGGCAAACACTGTTTAACATAGTTAATGCTAACAGCCTGTTTATTACCGCCAACTTTAAAGAAACACAGTTAGAACAGATCAAGAACGGCCAGAAAGTACATGTTGAAGTAGATGCTTATCCTAATATGGAAATAAGCGGTACGGTTTACAACTTCTCGCCAGCTACAGGAGCTAAATTCTCATTGCTGCCGCCTGATAACGCTACCGGTAACTACGTAAAGGTAGTTCAACGCGTACCAGTTAAGATCAAGCTGACCGGAAGTAAGGAAGATCTGGCCAAGTTGCGTGCAGGTATGAGTGTAAACGTATCAGTATTAGTTAAAGAATAATTAAATGGCCGAAACTGGTTTTAAAAAATGGATCATCACAATTACGGTGATAACGGCTTCGCTATTGGAGCTGATTGATACCACTATTGTGAACGTAGCGCTGCCCCACATACAGGGAAACCTGGGTGCAACGCTTGAAGATGTGGCATGGGTAGTTACCGGTTATGCAGTGGCCAACGTAATAATACTGCCCATGTCTGGCTGGTTGGGCGGCAGGTTTGGCCGTAAAAATTATTTCCTGGCCTCTATTATAGTGTTCACATTCGTTTCGTTTTTATGCGGAAACGCGCAGAACATGGACGAACTGATCATCTTCAGAATTTTACAGGGCCTTGCGGGTGGCGGCCTAATATCAACCGCACAGGCTATTTTATTAGAAACCTGGCCCCGCGAGCAGATTGGCACTGCAACAGCCTTGTTTGGTTTAGGGGCGGTAGTTGGCCCAACTGTTGGCCCCACTATTGGCGGCTGGATTGTTGAGCAATATGCCTGGCCCTGGATCTTCTATGTAAACATACCCGTAGGTGCGCTGGCTGCTTTTTGCGCCTATACGTTTATTCGAGAGACGCCAAAAGAGGAAAAGCGACCTGTTGACTGGTGGGGCATTGTGCTTTTAGCTGTTGCCGTTGGTAGTTTACAAACAGTATTAGAAAAAGGCGAAAGCGAAGATTGGTTCTCTACAACCTACATTGTAATATTATCAGTAAGCGCGGTTCTGGGTACCTTCCTGTTTATTTGGAGGGAAATGAGCACGGACCACCCGATAGTAAACTTCAGCATATTGCGGCACCGGAGTTTTGCGGTGGGTATGTTTACCTCGTTTATACTTGGTTTTGGTTTATACGGATCTGTTTTTGTGTTCCCGGTGTTTTGCCAAACGCTGTTAGGGTTTGATGCGCAGCAAACCGGCGAACTGCTGTTTCCCGGTGGCTTGTGTACCATTGTGATGATGCCTTTTATTGGTAAAATGCTTAACAAAGGTATCCCTGCGCAGTTTATGGCTACTGCGGGTATGTTCCTGTTCTTTGTGTTCACCAATATGCTAAGTCATTCCACCCTGGAAACAGGGCAAAAGGATGTGTTAATTCCATTGTTGATACGTGGTGTTGGTATGGCGCTGTTGTTTGTACCATTAACCACACTTGCAATGTCAGACCTTAAGGGTGCTGAACTGGGGCAAGGGTCTGGTCTTAATAACATGATGCGGCAGTTGGGTGGATCTTTCGGTATTGCGGTGCTTACAACACTGATACATACACGGCAAGCTTATCATCGTAGCCATTTGTTGGAGAACATAAACGTTTTAAACCCTGCTTTTATCGAACGGTTTAACGGGCATTTACACAATTTCATGAGCAAAGGAAAATCCTTATCAGACGCTACTACAATGGCCTATAAAGCTATTGAAGGAGGTATAATGAGGCAAACCTTGCTGCTAACGTATGATGATGCCTACTGGTTATCAGGCATGGTAATGTTGTTTTCCATCCCACTGTTATATCTGCAGCCTTTTAAAAAGAAATTAAAGGCAGTTACAGACGCACATTAAGAACAAAAGCCGTTCTCTTTTGCAAGGGAACGGCTTTCTCCAAAAAAATTAACAATTAAGTTTAGTGCCTCCGGATATCCGCTTTCCTCTCACAAAAAGTATCCGCCGAAGGTATTTGTTTAAATCTTAGCGATAAAATTATAAGTTTTTTGATAAAACAAGGCATATTTTTTATTCTTTTAATGAAAAAATTTTGCCCTGTATACAAATCCAATCATTTTTTCTTAAACCAAAGTAAAAAACAGGCGGAAATTGATGTCAAAGGGATTGAATTTTAGTTAACAAATGGCACTTGCACAGGAGTTTCAAATATGGTGGCAGCAACAAACATGGCAAGAGCTAACAGGCTTTACAACCGGCTTGCTATGTGTATACCTTGCAGCTAAAAACGTTATATGGAACTGGCCGCTGGCTATCATCAGCGTAGTTACCTATGCCTTTATTTTTTACGAAAAACACCTGTTTGCCGATACCGGTTTGCAACTTTATTTTTTGGCGATGAATATTTATGGCTGGTATCATTGGAGCAAAAGGTCGCCGTTAGATAACGTTGCGCCTGTGGTGCGGATAACAAAGCGCCAGATATTATTAAGCATAATTGGCGTTGCCGTAGTCACCTTGTTTTTAGGCTCTGTTTTAAAATATACCACGGCCTCCTACCCCTACCTTGATAGCTTTTGCGCTGCTTGCAGCATAGTTGCCCAACTGCTTTTGGCACGCAAGGTTTTAGAGAACTGGCTGATATGGGTGTTTGTAAACATTATTTATGTTGGCATCTATTTATTTAAGGACCTGCACCTAACCGCCGTAATGTATGCTATCTATATACCGATAGCGGTGTTAGGGTATGTGGATTGGAAAAAACAGCTAAAATGATTTCAGATTTCGGAATTGTGATTTCGGATTTAATTACTTTTATACGCGTCTATTCTAAAACATGCACAATACCGAAATAGAAAATCCGAAATCCGAGATTATAAAGATCGCTATAGTTGGTCCGGAATCAACGGGCAAGTCTACCATGTCGGCATGGTTGGCAGAACACTATGATACTGTTTGGGTGCCCGAATATGCGCGCGGTTATTGCGAGAAACTAACTACTCCGCCTACCTGGCAGGACGAAATCAATATGTTTAACGGGCAGTTGGCGCTTGAGCGGGAAATGGCGACTAATGCCCGAAATGGCATTTTAATATGCGATACTACCTTCATTACCGTAAAGATCTGGAGTGACCATATTTTCGGCAGTTCGCCTAAAGAAGTAACCGATGCGCTTACCCAACATCATTATGACCTTTACCTGCTATTAAATATAGATATGCCATGGCAGGATGACCCGCTGCGCGATTTCCCCACGCTGCGCGAACACTTCATGGAAATTTGGCACCAGGAGCTTAAAGCCATAAATGCTAACTACATAGTAATATCCGGCACCGGGCAGCAACGGTATGATAGTGCTGTGGGGGTGATAGATCAATATTTATCTGGCCATTAAATTTGGCTAAAGCCACTTTCTTCTTACTATGTGCCGCCGGTTAAAAGCAACGGATAATCAGAGAATACATAGCCTTTGGGCCAAAACCACCCTCTGAAGAATATTTTCCTTTCCCGTGCAACATTCAAACAAAGCATGCGTCATATAACATTGAAAGCTAAACAGTTTGAGCGCCGTATTTACTGATAAGCATTATAACCTTGTTGTTGAGTGCAAACAGGGTAGTAAGAAAGCCTGCTATGACCTATACAGATTGTATTCGAAAGCAATGTTAAATGTTGCCTTTCGGATAGTGGGAGATATTGGCGATGCTGAAGACATTTTGCAGGAATCTTTTGTTGACGCATTCAGCAAGTTAAAAGATTTTAGGCAGGAAACAACGTTTGGCTTGTGGCTTAAGCAAATTGTAATAAACCGCTCGGTTAATTTATTAAGAAAACGCAGGGTTGAGTGGGTGAGCCTGGATGAGAGTGATGCCGAAAACCTGGGTGAAGTGGAGGTGGATGACGATGAAGATGTTCAATACCAGGTACTCCTTATTAAAGAAGCAATGACAAAACTGCCCGATGGATATCGAACGGTATTGTCATTGTATTTGTTAGAAGGTTATGACCACGAAGAAATTGGACAGGTTTTGGGCATAACAGAAAACACATCCCGAACGCAGTTTTTAAGGGCGAAAAGAAAGCTATGTGAAATATTGAATAAAAAAGGACGAATAAAATGAGTTCAAGATTAGATGATTTTATAAAAAATAACCGCGAACAGTTTGACGATCTGGAACCGGCAGACGAGTTGTGGCAACATATAGAAAGGGGGTTGCCCCGGCCGGCGTATACTGAAAGGTTTAAGAAAAAAACATTTTCGTTCGGGTTTGTTTTGCGCGTGGCAGCGACCGTTATTTTAATTATGGCAATTGGCTTTACCGGCTATTTAAAATTAAGCTCACGGGTAGATCTGGCCGCAATAAATCCCGATTATGCGCAACAACAGGCACATTATGCTTCCTTGGTTGAAACCAAGCGCTCAGCACTAAAGGCCGTTACCAAAGCCGACCCGCAATTGTATAAGGAGTTTGACACAGAGTTTGCCCGTATGGATTCGGTTTATAAACGATTAAGGAATGAGTTGTCTGTTAGCCCGGATCGCGAAAAGGTTTTGCGTGCAATGATCCAGAATTTACAGATACAAACGCAGGTTCTCAATCAACAGCTAAACATGGTTCAGCAATACAACAATATGAAATTAGTCCAAAGAAATGAGATCAAAAATGTTTAATACATTATTGCTGATTGTATTTACCGCCATTCCTGGTCGTATTTTAGCCCAGCATGTTATTAAAACGATGATGGCTAAGTATGCTATAGTTGTAAATAACGATAACGGATCGGCCGGTGCGGATACAGGCAACAACAGTATTTATATTTTTACCACCCCACACGTGGCAGAGGTTATAGGATTTGATCCGGAGATTCCGGTTGTATACGTATATAACAACGGTGCCTATGTAGATGACACCAACGTTGAATTGATAAAAAATTACAGCAAGACCTATACAGTTAATCTGCAAGACAAATTGGTGATAGATAATTTATACGGAAAAATAACCGTGAACACCTGGAATAGGAATGACATTAAGGTAGACATACAGATTAAGGTAGCCGCAAAGGATGATGCAGACGCCAAAAAACTGCTTAATAAAGTAAGCATCAATAACGAGAAGGTAGGCTCAAGGGTGGCGTTTAAAACCAACATAGCCAAAGAAGGCGTTTGGAACCTTATATCTGGTAGCAATAAAAATATTTACAGGCGAATAGAAATCAATTATACTATATATATGCCTACCCGCAATGCGCTTGATATAAGCAACCAGTGGGGAATTATTGAGCTGCCTGATTTTGAGGGTAAGGTGGTGATCAACTGCTCGTATACCAACCTCATCGCTCAATCGCTATCTAACACTGCGGAGATCCATATTAACAACGGGGATGCTAAAATTGCTAAATTAAAAAAGAGCGATCTTAATATTTCTTATGGTAATTTAAGCCTTGGATCGGCCGACAACCTTAATGCCGTTGTAAACTTCAGCTCGGCAAAGATCGGGAAGATAAACACCTCTGGTGTAATTAGTATGCAGTACAGTACCGGTCTGCAAATTGATGATTTGGACAAAGACATGAAAAACCTGTCGGTAAACTCATCATTCTCTAACGTAAAATTGGGTTTAAGCGATACAAAGAATGCCAACTTTAATGTAACGGTACGTAATGGCAGCTTTAGCTATAACAATCCGGCTATAAACATGGCAACGAAAAATCCAAGCGACTCTACCGCCAACAGCGGGCAAATGCAGCAAGCGCAAAACTATAAAGGGCAGGTTGGCAAAGGCAGCACAACTAAACTTATCAAAATCAACTCAAGCTACGGAAGCGTTAAGTTCGATTGAGAGTCAAGAATCAAGATGTCTTCGTATAGTTTTGAGAGACAAAATTGAAAATCTAATCTTGATTCTTGGCTCTTGTCTCTTAGTTCTTACTCTAAAATACCCTGCAAAGCAAGCCTTTTAAGTACTCACCCTCGGGGAATGATGCTCTGACCGGATGATCCTCGGGTTGGCAGAACTGACAAATAAACTGCACCTGTTTACCGGCATCTAACGCGGCCCAGGCCAGCACCTGTTTAAAGTTTTCCATGTCCATAGCGCCCGAGCATGAGAATGTAGCCAACAAGCCACCGCTGTTGAGCAATAGCATACCAACGCGGTTTAAGTCTTTATAAGCGCGCGCAGCCCGGTCTAGCGCCGAACGGGAAGGCGCATATTTTGGTGGATCAAGCACAATGATGTCAAACTTTTCCCCGGCATCCTTAAAGGCGCGCAACTGCTTGTTTACGTCTGATTGGATAGCCGAATGTATGCTTTCGTCAAGGTTGTTTAGGCTGATGTTTTGCTTAAGGGTTTCGATAGCTAAAGCAGAGCTGTCTACGCTGGTTACTGATGCTGCGCCGTTGCGCAGGGCATTCAGCGTAAATCCGCCGGTATAG
The DNA here is from genome assembly GCF_054061755.1 of Mucilaginibacter sp. HD30. Classification (NCBI taxonomy): domain Bacteria; kingdom Pseudomonadati; phylum Bacteroidota; class Sphingobacteriia; order Sphingobacteriales; family Sphingobacteriaceae; genus Mucilaginibacter; species Mucilaginibacter sp. HD30. The sequence goes on along the minus strand of NZ_JBSSEO010000001.1, from coordinate 4,676,815 downwards.
CTAAAGCAATCCAACACTTTTTTACCGGCAGCGTGTTCGGCCACAATGCGGCGGTTGTCGCGCTGATCACAGTAAAAGCCTGATTTTTGCCCCTCGGCTATGTTGATACTGTAAACAATACCGTTCTCTTTCACTTCAACAGATGCGGGTGGCTCATCGCCCCACAAAACAACGTTATCTGTTTCCATGCCCTCATGCTGTCGCGATGAGGCATCGCTTTTATCAAATATACTCAGCGGATTTAGCAGGCGCTTTAACTCATCAATTATAACCGGCATTAACTTTTCAATGCCCGATGTAAGTATTTGTACGGCTAAATGATCGGCGTACTTATCAACTATCAAACCCGGCAGGTAATCAGCTTCGCTAAAAATTAAACGGCAGGTATCAGTATCTGCATTTAAAATAGTTGTACGGGCATTTACGGCAATCGCCACCTTTTGCCTCAACCAATGTTCATCAACTGCTGTATTTTCATCCCACTCCAGCAAACGCAAAGCAACCCGCGATTGATCGTTATAAAAGCCATACGCCATAAAATCGCCTTTATGGTTGAGTAAACGTACAATATCGCCGTTAACTGGCTTACCTTTAACACGGTCTATCGCCCCGGAAAACACCCAGGGATGCCTTTGATTTACTGCTTTCTCTTTATCCTTTTTTAATACAACATCAATCATGGCTGCAAAAGTATTAATATTTCTGCATTCATAATTTTTGTACGCTATGGATTACATTATAAAGTGTTATTCGTAACTTTATATTATGACGTTGTTAGAGTTAAAAAAATCTATACACGAGAAGATAGATAACATAAATGACGAGAGTTATTTGGAAATGATCAACGATATTATTTCATCAAAAGATGAAGTGTTTATCATCCCGGAGCATATGAAGGAAGGAATAAGGCGGGGCGAGGAGGACATTAAAAATGGCCGATTTAAAACTATGGAAGAATTGGAAGAGAGATATAAAAAGTTCTTAGAAGATTGATTTGACTCCAACCAAAAATAGCGATGGGTTTGAAACCCATCGCTATTTTTGGTTACAATATTTTTCAATTTTATACTATCTCAACCCCTTCACAAACTCCTTCATTGCATCACCGGGATGCTCTTGCCTCATAAAGTTTTCGCCAATTAAAAAGCCGTTAAAGCCTGCCTGCTTTAACTCATTAATTACATGGGTATTGCTGATGGCACTTTCAGATATCTTCATAAAATCTGTCGGGATATGATCCACCAGATCAAAAGAAGTTTGTACCGATACTGTAAAATCGGCCAGGTTGCGGTTATTTACACCGATAGCATCTAATTCTGGATGGATGCTACGCTGCAACTCTTCCATGTTATGTACCTCTAACAGCACATTTAAGCCTAAGCTTTTAGCTAACGACGCCAGGGTGTCTATTTCTTTCGGCGTAAGTATAGCGGCTATCAGCAATATAATATCAGCACCCCAGGCTTTGGCTTCCAATACCTGATACTCGTCTATCATAAAATCTTTGCGTAACAGCGGTATCTGGTTTATGGCGCGGGCTTTTGCCAGATCCTGCTGCGTACCCATAAAAAAGTCAGTGTCGGTTAATACAGACAATGCCGAAGCCCCTGCGGCGGCATAACCCCTGGTTACATCCTCCACACTAACTTTATCATTAATGATACCTTTTGAGGGCGACCTGCGCTTAAACTCCGCAATAATGCCGGTTCGGGCAGGGTCCAACAAAAAGTCTTTAAACGAATAGGTTTGGCGATTAAACAACGCAGAACTTTCCAGTTGTTTAATGGAAATGTTTGCCTTTGCCGCCGTTATCTCTTCGCGTTTGCGGACTACAATTTTATCAAGTATGGTCATATCCTTTTGCTGCTGCAAATGTAAACTTTGATTGCTCATTGTTAAATCTCAGTGCGCTTATTGTGAAACAACCTCTTCGGCAACTGTTTCTGTGCGTAATGTCAGCCAGTTCTGCATCATTTCTTTTCCATACTCGGTAAGGATAGACTCAGGGTGAAACTGAACTCCTCTAACATCATAAAACTTATGCCGTAAAGCCATTGCAGAATTATCGCGTTCATCAACAGCTGTAATGGTCAATACATCCGGCAGATTTTTCTCATCAACCACCCATGAATGATATCTGCCCACCTTAAACTGCTGCGGCAATCCCTGAAAAAGTTGCTCATTAACGTCGGTTACTTTAATTGGGGTAGCAATACCGTGCATAGGCTGCTTTAAGTTGTATAAACTGCCGCCAAAAGCTTCGGCAATGGCCTGCTGCCCTAAACACACACCAAATATACTTTTGGTTGGAGCATACCGCTTAATAACATCTAACAACAAACCTGCCTCAACAGGAATGCCGGGCCCTGGCGAAAGAATGATTTTATCAAACGCCTCTACATCCGCTAAATCGAACTTATCATTACGCCATACCTCGCATTGCAGGCCAATTTCGTTAACCAAATGCACCAGATTGTAGGTAAATGAGTCGTAATTATCAATAATTAAAATTTTGCCGTCCGATCCACCAAGGGGGATGGAAGCCTGTATGTTTTCTTTTGTACTCATAATAATCACTATTACGTTAAATTAAATATTAATTCCCCTTTAGGGGGTTAGGGGCTACAACTCTTCTGCCAACTCAATAGCTCTTCTTAATGCTGCTATTTTATTATTCACCTCATTCAATTCGCTTTCGGCTACTGATCCTGCCACGATACCGGCACCTGCCTGATAGTGAAGTGTGTTGTTTTTGCTCAGGAACGACCTGATCATGATGGCATGATTAAAATCGCCGTTAAACCCTAAATAGCCTATGGCACCGCTGTAAAAACTGCGTTTTATATTTTCATTCTCATCAATAATTTCCATGGCCCGGTATTTTGGCGCGCCGCTCAAAGTTCCAGCCGGGAAGGTATCGGCAACCACCTTAAAAGTAGGCACATCGGGTAGAAGCTGCCCGCTTACTTTTGATACAAGGTGAATCAAATGCGAATAATATTGTACCTCTTTAAAAGCCTTAACCGATACATGGTCGCAATGGCGACTCAGGTCATTACGCGCCAGGTCAACCAGCATTACGTGTTCTGATGATTCCTTTGGATCGTTCTTTAGGTTATGTGCTATTTCTGCATCTTTCTCATCATCACCACTACGTTTAAATGTACCCGCAATTGGGAATATGGTAGCATGCCTCTCTTTTATTGTTATCTGAGCCTCGGGCGATGAGCCGAAGATCCTGAAATCGCCAAAATCAAAATAAAATAAATAAGGCGACGGGTTGATGGAGCGTAACGCGCGGTATACATTAAATTCGTCGCCGGTAAATTTCTTAGCGAAAGCACGCGATGGTACTATCTGGAAGACATCGCCCCGGTAAATATGCTGCTTCATCTTTTCAACAATAGCCATAAAACCCTCGTCGCTCAGGTTTGATGTTTCTTCGGCGTTGCTCTGGAAGCTATATTCAGGGAAGTTTTTATTTTTTATCAGATCTTCTATCCTTCTGATGCTCGATCCGTCATCTGCGCCCTCGGTGGAGTTAAGAAATATATATAATTCGTTTTTAAAGTGATCAATAGCAATAATATACCGGTAAAGATGATACTGCATTACCGGTATTTGCCGGGTGGTATCATCGCTCTTTTTTAGGGTGATGGTTTCAAAATGCTCAACCGCTTCGTGGGTAAAGTAGCCAAACAAACCGTTAGAGGTAATTTTTAAAGGGATGTCTGTAGTTTCAAAACTGCTTATAAAATCGCTTATTTGATCAATCAGTTCAAAACTGCCTTCTTTTAATTCTGCTTTTGTGCCATCAGGATAGGTTGTTGTTAATGCGCCATTATCCAACAATATACCGGCAAATGGCTGGCAACAAACAAAGCTGTGGCTGTTCTCGCGACTGTGGTAGTCTGAACTTTCCAACAGAAGCGAATTAGGGAAAACATCGCGCAGACGCAGGTAGATGCTTACCGGCGTTGTGGTATCGGCAAGTAGCTTTTTATAAGTGGTAGTAATTTTAAACTTTTTCATTTAGCGTTAAATTAGGATATAAAACAAAAAACCCGGCAGATTGGGGCTCGCCGGGTTTTGTATTAGGTTTACAATTGTTTAGTCTTGCTGATCACAAACGACTCCGGCTGCCCAATTTAATGAGTGCCACCAGTAGTTATTATTGTTGTTTTTGATCATTGTGGTCACAAATTTATAAAGAAAAATGAATTAGCAAACTTTTTTGCATTCTTTTTTTCAACTGGCACCAAATAAGCCCCTACCACTTTGAAGAATAGCCACTACGATAACCAAAAGTGCCAATGAATACGAAATAGCAATAGCGCGAAACTTGGCTTCGTGTAATACTGCCTTTTTTGAACGGCTATGGCCAATGGTTATTAAAGCAATGGCAAACAGCATCATAACAGCGTGCTCCATTGTCCAGTAACGGGCGGTATCATCTTTCATGGTTGCTTTGGTAAACTGTACAAACGGGCTAACAAAGTATAATATTAAGCCAATTAAAAACTGGGTATGTACAGATATCATGGCAAACAGATTTAACTTACGGTTACCGTCTGTATATGATTTTTTGCCGAACCAGCCAACAAAGGCTACCAATATAGCCACCACAACCAGCAGCATTACTAAATACCTGAACCCGGAGTGCAGGTGTAAAAGGAAATTGTACATAAAGAAATTTTTTGCAATATACGAAGCCCCCTCTAAATCTCCCCCGGTAGGGGAGACTTTTTATCGTGCGTTTATAAAGCCCTCCCTTCCGGGGAGGGTTGGGAGGGGGCTATCACCCAGCAAAGCTAACTTTCCCTAACAATACCGATGGATTGCCGCCCACTGCCAAGGGTTCACCCGCTAATGCTTCATTCCCTAACAAAGCAAACAATATGGCCTCCTTGGCATCAGGGTTAATACCCAAACTCCCTGTATCATTAATTTCTGTACGATACAAGCGTCTTTTTAAATAATCCATCACAAATGGATTTTTTGCACCGCCACCGCTTACAAACATTTTAGCGCCTTTAGGCATATAGGCGCGGGTAAAATCTGCAATGGCTTTCGCTGTAAAGGCGCTTAGCGTGCTTATCACATCCTCCGGCGCTATATGACTGGTACCTGATCGCTCTTGTGCTGCCCGAACATACTCTTCATTAAACAGCTCGGGACCGGTGGTTTTGGGTGGTTTTTCCTGAAAGAAGGGATGCTTGAGCAAAGAATTCAACAAACCTTCGTTAACGGTGCCCGAGTTGGCTATGGCAGAATCCTCATCAAAAGCCCTATTAAAAAACTTGCGGCTAAAAGTATCTATTAAAGTATTACCGGGTCCAATATCAGAACAGAGAATGCGGTCAGTATCGCCATCTGCAGGTAGATAAGTAAGGTTGGATATTCCGCCAATATTAACCAGTATGCGATCCTCGCCCGCCATACTGCCCAAAATCACATCCCCGTATAAAGCCAATGGGGCACCCTCGCCGCCCGCCGCTACATGTTTCTGCCTAAAATCAGATATGGTTAATATTCCTGTATTAACTGCCAGGTGGTCGCCGTCTCCAATTTGCAACGTGGCGTTAGGGTAACCGTCGTGCTTATGCAGCCGCTGCGGTGCATGGTAAATAGTTTGCCCGTGACTGGCTACAAAATCTACGTCAGCCGGATCAACTTCCCAGCCCAGCAATGCTTTCAGTACAAGTTCGGCGTGGTAGCTGCCTATAAAAGCATTCAACAAGCACACCTTTTCTAACTCAACCTGTTTCTTGGAGAAGACCGGGCGTACATCGTCCTTAAAACTATCGCTGTAGGGCACAGTAATAAAATTAAGCAGTTTAAACTGCGTTTCAAGTCCATTACCAATAAAGCTGCACAAGGCAATGTCCAAACCATCAAGCGAAGTGCCCGACATTAAACCAATGCCCAGCCGAGATGGCTTTTGAGCGATATCTACCAGTTGTTGTAAATTTTTGTTCAGAGGCATATGATGAAAGGATTTGGTGAGATATTGAACCAAGCGTCAAGGTGCAGGCATCAAAACTGGAGTTTCAGAATATAGCCTATGTATGTTGGCTCTTTAATTCCTGCCTCTTAACGCTACAAATTAGCTATTTGCCACCGCAACAGCAAAAGTTAAATCAATAAATGTTGATATTTGTTGAAGCACATAGCATCTTCATATAACCTGCTGCACCATGGCCCGATTAAATTTATTAGAAGAAACCCGTTACGAAAAGCTGCCTGTTACCGTTTATGCCACACCTGCCGAAGCATCATTTGCAGTAGCTGCACGCATAGCTAAACTGATACGCAGCAAGCAGGCCAATGGAGAAAGTGCAGTGCTGGGCCTAGCCACCGGGGTAACGCCAGTTGCAGTTTATGCCGAGTTGGTGCGTCTGCATAAAGAGGAAAGTTTGAGCTTTAAAAACGTCGTCACCTTTAACCTGGACGAATATTATCCTATGCAGCCGCAAGCAGCGCAGAGTTATGTGCGTTTTATGAACGAGCAGCTGTTTGATCATATTGATATCAACCGCGACAACGTCCATATACCTGACGGCACTCTTCCACAGGAAGAAATAGTTAATTTCTGTTTAAATTACGAAAACCAAATAGAAGAACTGGGTGGCCTGGACCTACAGATATTAGGTATTGGCCGCACAGGGCATATTGGGTTTAACGAGCCTGGCTCAGCACCTAACTCAGGTACCCGATTGGTGACTTTAGATGATATGACTCGTGCCGATGCCGCCCGCGATTTTGGCGGCAAGCAGAACGTACCAAGCAAGGCTATCACCATGGGCATAGGCACCATATTTAAAGCGCGCGAGATCATCCTGATGGCTTGGAGTAGTAAGAAGGCCCCCATTGTTAAAAAGGCAGTAGAGGGCGAGATCTCGTCCGAGGTGCCGGCTACTTATTTGCAGCTTTCGGATAATGTTGAGTTCATCCTGGATGAACCTGCGGCCTCTGAACTTACCCGTTTTAAAACACCTTGGCTGGTGAAGGATTGTGTGTGGGATAACGAACTGAAGAAGAAAGCCATAATATGGCTGGCCGAACACGCTGGCAAGCCCATTCTAAAACTGGTGGCCGACGATTACAACAACAACGGCATGGCGCAATTAGCCGTGGAGCAAGGGCCTGTTTACAATATCAACATAGACGTATTTAACCAGATCCAACATACCATTACAGGTTGGCCCGGCGGCAAGCCCGGTGCCGACGACAGTCAACGGCCGGAGCGGGCTCAACCGGCCCAAAAGCGCACGGTGATATTCTCGCCCCATCCCGATGATGATGTTATATCTATGGGCGGCACCTTTATGCGTTTGGTTGATCAGGGTAATGATGTGCATGTGGCTTACCAAACATCAGGTAATACGGCGGTGTGGGATGATGATGTGCTGCGATACGTTGAATTTGCAATTGACTTTGACCATAGCATGGGAACGCCCGCAGCTAAGCTGCACAGCACTTATGCTGATATGCGCACCTTCATCGCACAAAAACAACCCAACCAGCCCGATACTCCAGAGATACGCGATGTGAAAGGTTTTATACGCAAAACCGAAGCCTTGGCAGGTGCACGCTACGCCGGTTTAAAAGATGACCATATCCATTTTATGGCTTTGCCGTTTTACGAGACCGGCAAGGTAAAGAAGAACCCGGTAAGCGAAGAAGATATCCGTCTTACTATGGAGCTGTTGCAGGAGATAAAACCGCACCAGGTGTTTGCCGCAGGCGACTTTGCCGACCCGCACGGCACCCACATAGTTTGCTTTAATATAGTGGTAGAGGCGCTGCGCCGCTTAAGCAAAACCGAGGCTTGGGTTCCCGATTGTTGGCTCTGGATGTATCGCGGCGCCTGGTTTGAGTTTGAAACCCACGAGATTGAAATGGCTTTACCGCTATCTCCGGATGAGGTGCTGCGGAAACGTTATGCAATTTTCAAGCACCAAAGCCAGAAGGACCCGGCGGTGTTTCCGGGTGAGGACCAGCGCGAGTTTTGGGTACGCGCCGAGGACCGTAACCGAGAAACCGCAGAGCGTTATGACCGCCTTGGCTTTGCCGAATACGCCGCTATGGAGGCCTTTAAAAGGTATTATTTCTGAGGTGTTCCGTTTCACATGAATATGAAACAAAGTGGAACGGGTGAAACACTTTTTTCAACTAAATAACTGATAGTAAATGAGTTAACGATTAGACGTGAAACAAAATGAAACTACTTATTCGTCAGGAAATTTAGCTGTAAAAACCTCACAACGCACTGTATTTCAGCCTGATGTGAAAATGCAATATTGCGCATGTAAGTGAAACGCTTTTTGGGAGCTATTTTTCGACCACGCGGGCTTGCCAAAAACGGATTGTAGTACGACGCTGCCGATGGGATACTGCAAAGAATAGTATTATATCTCTAAGGTGGCATTGTGCAACCTCAGGGTCCCCTTCAGGAGACCCTGAGGGGACCGAAACAACGGCGTACGCGCAGAACACCACCGAGGCATAGACAGTATTTAAATAATAAAAATGGCTAATTCGATTAAAATTGACTATGATGGTAACGGCTTCTGGATACATGAAGCATTTATAGAAGTACTCAGTGAATTTGTATGTAGAACATTTGAAAATACTGGGCTTCCCAACTTAACGGCGAACATTCAAGACCTTTATATAGATTTTGATACAAATCGAAGCAGCGCTTACTCAGGGTTTGTAGAGCTACTGTTGGATGACAATGTGATTTCTCCCAAAGACAAAACTCAATTTCTTAATCTTTTGACAGACGCTCAAAGTCGAATCGTTTTGGAGGGAAACGAGTTAAGTACAACCTGGTTAAATAATTTTGAAAGCATAAAAACTAGTCCTAGATTAAGAAGAGTTTGGGTCATTCCTATAAAAACCCAAAGCCTAATCACAACATTGGAGTATATAAAGCAATTAGTTAACGGTACATGGCCATATTCTGGAACAAGTACCAGCGTTCACTACCTGGGTTTTCCGAGCGATAATGCACAGCTAAATATATAATTCACAATAAAATAGTTTATGACAATAATAGATTTATATACAGGATTCGAAATTGATTCGGAGATTATTTTTAGAGAAAAAACCTTATCGGGTGACAATGTAACTGAGGTTCATTTGTGGTATGGATACTTTGTTGATATCATGAGTTTAATTCCCCTTAGCGAAACGATGCATCAAGATAGCGTTACTTATAATTGGCAGAAAGGGACAGGTTTTTACAATTACCAAGAATGGGAATGTAAACGAGTACAGGAATTCAATGACCAGCTTATTTCGATCAGTTCAAATATCGAATCTGATTTTCAAGAGGCATATAATGCACTTAAACTGATTTGCCACTCGACATTGCAGAACTCAAATAAGCTGTATATAGAATACCTATAATGTATGAAAAGTGGATATTTTTAAGAATAATTAATATGACTACAATAGATTTATACACTGGATATGAAGGAGAACTGGATGATTTCCTACGAGAACGGACTCCCTCCGGAACTTTAGTATTCGAAGTTCACCTTTGGCATGGGCATTTCACATCGGTGCTAGACTGGTTGCCATTTATTACAGAGACACATGAAGAAAGTGTCGTATATAATTTTCATACAGATGTAGACTGGGGTGATGAAGAATCTGAGTGTAACAGGCTTCTGGAACTTTATAATCAGCTGGAAGCAATTGAAAAAGACATAAATCCACTAGACTACGATGCATACATAGCTATAAAGCAAATCTGCAATTCTGCCCTGCAAAATGGCAATAAACTCTACTATAAAAATTAACACGTTTGGGGGCAAGTATCCAGCCGCAGTGTGAGAGGACGCTCGTGAGGGCACAAGTATTAAATTAGATTAATAATCCTATTTATCCTTATAGTAGTCTGAGAAATTTCTGAACATTTTGAAATAATTTCCGTCCCCGCAGGGTCTCTCATAGAGGGACCCTGCGGGCCGTGATGCTTAAGGGCCAGCATAGTTTACTCGCATTGGCTAGTTAAATGTATAGCCATACTAAAATATAAAAAGCGGACTTACTCTAACGTTGACCATTATGCTACCTCAGGGTCCCTTTCAGGAGACCCTGACGGGACGGGAGTCATTAATCATTTTTTTCCTGGCCCTTGTTGATGTTCCGGCGCGATGGCCGTTATTATTATTAATTATTTATTGGAAAGCGGCTCCGAAGGCTCAAAATCAATAGGCAGTAACTCACTTACCCGTTGCGCACCCATTCTACCGCTCCATATCAGGTTACTTTGGTTATAACTACTGGGAGTTATCAGGTCATCTTTAGTCCCGTTTTGAAAACTTAAGTGCGACTCATTACCGCCCTTATACCTAATAACCATGCAAGGAAATTCCATAAAATGATGTATGCCGTTCACGAGGGTGGTGGTGCATGTATCGTTTAATAATTGTTCCTTATTCGCCCTTATATTGTTAAAGGCAAAATTAGTGTTAGCATAGTCGTAAAAAAAATTGGTCTTTTCCAGATCTCTTGCGCATACTGAACGTATAAAATGCATTCTCGATCCATAATAGGCCTCATCGCGCGCGTTGCGTATGGCTTTTATCTCGTCGGGCGACAAGCTCAATGTGTCTTCCTCAAAAACATAATTGCCTTTATATGCTGTTTCATTGGGAGATGATCTTCGTGAATACGAAAAAGCTGACAGAAAACAAGTGATGTTGTAGCCCAGTTTTTTATTGTGAATGATCAATGGCTGGTTTGCATTAGCTGTTAATGTTCGTTTATGATAAGTAAAGCCGATAACTTCCGGGTTAATTATTATGCAATCTTCGCTTACTGAACCAATGAATTGGGTTAAAAATATTTCCATATACTTTTCCCTGTTTTTGCCTCCAATACGCACTTCCCGTAAAATCCGGGTACGTGGACTTAACTTTACAGTTAAGGTTTTCCCGCTGTAATTATATATCGTATCTGCCTGATAACCCAGGCTGCTTACAATCAATGCTTTTTTGGTTTCATTGGTATAGAATATAAATTCGCCCTGCGTGTTTGAGGTGGTACCCTTTGACAAGCCATCTAAATATATGCTGGCACTACGAATAGGATTACCCGTGCCGGCATCAACCACAGTGCCTTTAACAACTTGCGCGTGCGCATAAGCTGTTACAAGCAAAAAAGCAATAGCTGTAAATAAGGCCTTTATCATTATCAATTATTAATCGGTTAATGGTTCCCAGGGCTCAAAGTCAATTGGCAATAACTCATTTACCCGTTGCTCGGCCATTTTGCCACTCCATATCAGGTTACTTTCGTTATAACTATTGGGGGTTAATGCAGTAGCATCAGCCGGCCTTTTAAGGTCATTTCTCCGCTTTGAAAGGTTATCCAGGAATTAAAAACGCGGCCGTTATAGGCAAGCATCGCAAAAGGTCTGCCCGAATAATACATTCCGTCGTTATGGACGATGATGTTGTTTAATAATTGTTCTTTATTCGCTCTGATATTGGTGAGAACAAAATTAAATTTATACTCGTTGTAATTGAGAATATTATTAAAGCCACAGTAAAAATTGGTTTTTTTCTCATCATTCGCCCAATCCTTCTCCCAACTTGCCCCCGCCAGTACTAAACGTATAAAATGCATCCTCGATCCATAATAGGCCTTATCACGTGCTTTGCGTATTTTTTTTATCTCAACAGATTTTAGGAACAACGTATCCTCCTCAAAAACATAATTGCCCTTATACGATGTTTGCATATGGTAAGATGTTTCCCAGGGATACAATGTTGGCTGGGGCGCATAAGAAAAAGCCGACAAATAATAAGTGATCTTGTAACCCAGTTTTTTATTGAGAATTATTAACGGCTGATTTACAGTGGCCTCTAATGTTTTTGTTTTTTGATGATAAGTGAAGTTGATGTCGTCCGGGTTACTTATTATACAATCTTTGTTGCGCGAACCGATGAACTGGGTTAAAAATATTTTCATTTGCTTTTCGCGGATCGTTATTATGGTTCCAACAACCGCTTCACGTAAAACCCGGGCATGCCGGCTTAATTTTACAGTGAAGGTTTTGCCGTCGTAATTACTTATTGTGTCCGGCTGATAACCCAGGCTGCTTACAACCAATGGCAATTTGGTTTCATTAGTATATAATGCAAACTCGCCCTGTATGTTTGAGGTGGTACCTTTTGATGATCCTTTTAAATAAACACTTGCTTTAGGGATAGGATTGCCCGTTTCAGCATCAACCACTTTACCTTTAACAACCTGCGCTTTAACAGCTATTGATATAAGTAAAAACGCGATAAAAAAACACCCCATCAATATTTGCTTCTTCATTTATCTAACGATAATGTTTTATCTATTGCTACTCTTAAATTACGGCTTAACGGCCAACGTGTAGGTAGCGTTAAAATAGGTCGGCGTCATAGCGTACTCCATTCCCCGGGCAACCACCTGCTCTGTAGCTGCACCAAATCGGTTAGTACCGCCCACTACTACTGTTGTTTTAGGATCGTCGCCGTTTACGGTTATACCATAGTTAAAGGCGCCTTTATCATTAATGAGCTGACGGATATATTTTAACGGGAAAGCGAGTTCTAATGTATAAACTTTGTCTTTAGTTACGTTTTGGGCCATAATTATACCCGCGTCGTTGTAAACAGGTACGGTCCCATCAGTAAATTCCTTTATACCGTTAACCTTTATCACCTTAAGTTGCCCGTTTATTCTTTTGTTGATCATCACTACTACATCATCTTCCAGCGGACCCGCCGTCTTCATAGCATAATCAATTTGTACTGATGTCCACGGTATTATAGGATAAGTTACTTTTACCGGCGGTAAGGCTGAATTTTTATCCGCGGCGCTAACGGTTAAAGTTATACCCCCATCCAGCATCTTCTGTATAACCTCAACTTCTGTTGCCTGGCAAGCCAGGTACAGGTTATCTGCATCGTTAGCCAGTGTATACAATATTTCGGTGGCACGATTATACGCTTGAAAAGTGTCGTTCCATTCAGTTGCCTTGCCGTCGGTTTTAATTCCGGCAGGTGCAAAAATGCTGACTTCCTGTTTGTTGGGTAATTTTTGCGCGCATACTATATTATTCATAAATATTAGCGCCGCCGACGCTAAAACATACTTTATGTTCATTGATAATTGGTTTGATCGGGACCAATCTACGAAAAGTTCGTAAAAAACAAGAGGCAATTGGATTTTTTCACAGTATGACCGCTACCCTTCACCCGTGGCAGACTGGAAAATAATTGCTTAATATTTGTTGGTCATTTTCAATTTTTATTTGTCCGAGCGGTAACGAAACGGAAATCAGGTTAACGAGATGATAGCGGAAATTGACAAAGAGGCTAAAGAGTAAACTCTATTTAGCAAAAGCCACCTTTAACCCTGTTACCTGTCTTATGCTTCTTGCTGCCTTTTTATCATCAGACGCTATAATCCTAAAGGGGCCGTCGGTTGGGGGTAATGGGTTTCCATCTACTTTATCAGCCAGAATTATCTGTTTGTCTGTAAATTCTTTATCCAGCTCAACCAACGCGAAAATAACTTTATAACCATCAGCGGCTTCTGCCATAACATATTTGGTAAGGTTCAATCCCCTAAGCGCTGCGCCTGATGTAACGCCGGCTTTCTGTAAAATATCTCCAAGTAAAACACCCGAATAGGTATGGTCTTTACCCGCTTTATCTTTATAGATGACAGATACCTGCTTAAATTTCTGTAACTCCGCTTTATCTATATTTAAAGGCATTGTAACCTCACCGCTTACAATAACAGCCTGGGCGTTTGCGGTTATGCTTATAGCTACCAAAAAACAAATCAATATTGGGGTAAGGAGTTTTTTCATCGTCATATTTTTAACAATATAACGCTAAGGTAGATAATATTTATCCCCTTAAAAAACCCGGTAATTCATCATTTTAACTCTTCGGCCAAACCCACCAAAAGCCCATCTGCACTGCGCAGGTAGCAAAGCTTATATACGTTTTCGTAGTTAACTATTTCGCCCACCAATTGCGCGCCTTGTTTAACCAATCTGGCTACTAATTCGTCAACGTCTTGAACGGTAAACATAGCACGCAGGTAACCCAGCCCGTTAACCGGAGCGGCGCGGTGATCTTCGACAATGGCAGGCGCAATAAAGCGGGAAAGCTCCAGCTTGCTATGGCCATCAGGCGTAATCATCATAGCCACCTCAACGTTCTGGTTGCCGAGCCCTGTAACGCGGCCGGCCCACTCCCCTGCTATGTTGCCCCGCCATTCTAACTTAAGGCCTATCTCGGTAAAAAATGCAATGGCGTTGTCCAGAGATGCTACAACAATGCCCATATTGTCCATTCTTAATAATTTGTTTTCTGCCATGGCTTCGTCTCTTTATAAATTATAGTCATTGCTATTTTTTACAAGTTGTCTCAAATCTACTGGATTTTTTCCAGCAAGGTCCTCAGCAAAAGACCTCCCGCCCTTTAAAGCTTGCAAACTGGACGGGAAATAAAGAATCTGCATGATCAATTTGCGATATTGCCTGCGCGTTTTAGAAAACATATAAGCAAAACATAGGTTAAGTAAACATGCGTTGGCATTTTTGGTTTTTTATTGGTTTTTTGTTGGTTGGATTACGGGCTGCAGGGCAGACGGTAGTGACGGGCCAGGTAGTTGATGCAGCAAACGGAAGGCCCCTGGCTTCGGTGTCGGTGAGTTTTCCGGGAAGTAATTTGGGCACGCGGGCTGATTCGCTCGGACGGTTCCGGTTATCCGGCGCTGGAAACTTCGCCCAGGTGGAGTTTTCGCACGTAGGGTATTTGCCCGCTGTGAAGACCATAGTGCCCGGGCAGGTAAATAGGTTACAGGTATTGCTGGAACAGGATGTATCTGAGCTGGCGGGGGTGACAATTAGTTCGGGCAGGCGCGGGCCATACAGAAACAAGGGCAACCCCGCGGTTGAACTGATCCAAAAGGTGATAGATCATAAAAAAGAGAACCGCGGGGGAGAATATTTACAATATGAGCAGTACGAACGTATGGGCTTATCGTTGTTTAACCTACCGCAAAAACTGGTAGAGAGTAAGTTTTTCAGTCAGTACCAGTTTATGTTGGATACGGTAAACGGGCAAACTTTTTTACCGGTGCTGCTGGAAGAGAAATTGTCTGACGTTTATAAAAAACAAGAGACCCAGAAGCTTTACAAGGGAGTGAATATTTTGCAGTTTATTGATACGGCCGGTATTAAGCTGTACGTGAACCAATTTTATGGCCATCAGATTGATATTTATGAGAACAATGTATTTATCCTGGCCTATCAGTTTTTGAGCCCAATAGCAGATAATGCACCCAATTATTATAAGTTTTTTATTACTGATACCGTTGATAACCAGGTAGAGCTCACATTTACACCGCGCACCAAAGGCGATCTGTTGTTTGAGGGTAAACTGAGGGTTAGTTTGGATGGCCGCTACGCGGTAACAGCTTGCGAACTTCGTTTGAACAGGCAGGTAAACGTGAACTTTGTGCGAAGCTTTGACGTGTTGTTAGATTTTGCACCGCAATTAGATGGCCGTTACCTGCTTACAAAAAGCATGGTAAAGGCAGATTTTGGGTTGACCAAAAAGGGTTGGGGTATTTTTGGCGAGCGCACGGTGGTGTTTCGCAATTACCGGAATGATTCCGTAAGGGTACTTACACCAGCCAAGGGTTTTGATACGTTAAGCAAGGGCCAGGCGCAGGTATATGCCAAACTGTATAAGCTGGAACAAATGCCATCGTACAAACGGACGATTTGGGGGCTAACCACGCTAACGTCTGGTTACGCTGATTTGGGGCCTGTGCAAATTGGACCATTGGCGCAGTCGCTGTCTTTTAACGCCCAGGAAGGTTTGAAACCGGAAATTGGATTCAGGACGACGCCCAAACTGGACAGCACTTTTTATTTTGACGGCTTTGTATCATATGGTACCAGGGATCACCAGGTAAAAACCGGTGCAACGGCCTACCTGGCATTAAATAAGACGGCGCCTTATCGTTTTCCGAATGATTACTTTAAAGTGAGCTATCTATATGACGTGGATGTGCCCGGGCATACGTTTTCGTTAACCAATAGGTCCACCACGTTGTCTTCGCTTCAAATCGGGCGAACGGATTACTGGCTCTACAGTCGCATCTTCCAGTTTGAGTATGTAAAAGACTTTGAAAACCATTTTTCTTATAGAATAGGTTACAAAAACTGGGAGCAAACGCCTGCAAAGGCATTGGTTTTTCAACTTCCTGACGGCACTAACATCCCCAGCCTTACCACCAGCGAACTTGGCCTGCATTTACGTTATGCCCCACATGAAGAGCTTGTACAAGGTGCCCGCAACCGGCACAGCATTCATAACCCTTATCCTATTTACGATCTACAGCTCAACCGCAGTCTTGGTGGTCAATTCAGCTATACAGCTATCGGCCTCAATATTTATAAACGTGTCTATCTTTCGCAGGCCGGTTTTACAGACGTTACTTTATTGGGTGGCGTCGTGGTAGGCAAAGTGCCTTTTCCCCTACTTAACATCAGCCCGGCTAACCAGTCGCTGGCCTATAAACGGGATGCTTATAACACTATGAATTACCTTGAATTTGTGAGCGATCATTATGCCGGCCTCAACTTCACCCATACCTTTAACGGTTTCTTCTTAAACAAGATCCCGCTGATAAAGCGCCTTAAGTGGCGGGAATTTCTATCGGCCAAAATTTTATATGGTGGTCTGCGCGCCGAGAACGACCCTGCGCAAAACAAAGATCTATACCGTTTCCCTGCTGCTGTTTATGCTTTGGGCAACACACCATATGTAGAAGCCGGTGTGGGTATAGCTAATATTTTTAAGGTTTTCCGGGTGGATGCTATCCGGCGCTTCAACTACCTCGACAATCCTAATGTTCGCACCTACGCCATAAAATTCAGCTTCTTTCCGCAGTTTTAACGTATTCGTAAATAAAAAAGGCGCTCCATTGAGCGCCCTTAATTATAAAATACGTTGAAAATTCTTACGCTAGGTAAGCAAATTTATAACCAATACCCCTTACAGTTTGCAGATATTGCGGATAATCAGGGTTAGTTTCTATCTTTTTACGCAGGCGCACAATGTGCATATCAAGTGTGCGGGTATTCACATCAGCGTTATAACCCCAAACTTCCATCATTAGTTCCTCGCGGTTTATTACTTTGTTTTTGTTCTTTAAAAAGTAAAGCAATATGCGGTTCTCTAATATGGTCAGCTCAATTTTTTTGCCATCCTTTATCAGCAGGTGGGTGTTAGGATGGTGCTCCATGTTGGCAAAGCTGTAAGTTTCTGATTTTTCGTTATTCAGCTGAAACTTGATCTTGTTATCTATCAGTGCCACCATAACATCCATATTAAATGGTTTGGTGATGTAATCAGATACGCCGAAGCCATAAGCATCAATCTTGTCAATATCCTGCTGTTTGGCGGTGGTCATGATGATCAGCTTATCAAATCCTTTGGCGCGTACATTGGCGCATACTTCTGACCCCTGTTTGCCGGGCAACATCCAATCTAACAAAACAATATCCGGCTGCTGCGAAAGAATAATTTCTTCGGCATCGTCGCCGTTATTTGCTTCTAAAACTTTATATCCTTCTGATTCCAGACGTTCGGCCACTAAAAAACGCAGGTTTTCATCATCTTCAACCAGCGCAATCTTTATCTCTTTGTTCATGATCTAATTTTCGTAAGGCAGCGTTATGGTAAATTCCGATCCCTCGTTAACCTTGCTGCGAACTATAATGGTACCATTCATAAAATTTACCAGCTCTTTGCAAAAGGCTAAACCCAGGCCAACGCTTCCGTTCTTGTTATATTGGTTTTCTAATCTATAAAATTTTCTAAAGATATTGTTTAATTCACTTTTTGGGATACCTATCCCATTGTCAATAAACGAAAATATAATATTACGCTTTTCAGCGCTTACATTTATAAAAAGCGTCTTTTTTTGCGGATGCGAGTACTTGTAAGCGTTCTCCATCAGGTTTTGAAAAATACTGCCCAATAAAACCACATCAGTTTCAAAATATTGCGCGTTTTTTATTTTATAATTCAGCTTAAAGTCGGGATATTTAATGGTAAAGGTATCAATATAGCTTTTTACAAAATCGGTTACGTTTATCTTATCTTTCTTGATCTTGATAGATTTGTTTTCCAGTTGGGTAAACGAGAGCAGTTTGTTCATCAGCTCGTTCAGCTTGTCTGCTTCTTCATCCAGTATCTTGCCGTAGTGTTTGCGTTGTCGCTCGGTAAGTTCACTATCACCGCGCAGGTTTGAGCCCGCAATTTTTATTACACTTACAGGTGTTTTAAACTCGTGGGTAAAATTGTTTATAAAATCGTACTGCAGCTTAAACAGCTTAAGGTTTACATTAACATTGCGGTAAATAAGCCAGCCTATTAGTACAAAAAAGAAATAAACAAGCAATATTATTCCACCCGCCGGCGCAAATCTGCGGTTAGCCTCGGCCCGCAAATAGCTTTTTGACGACTTGAAATACAGTTTATAATCTGATAACGCGCCAGAGAGCGCAACCTCATCCGTTAATACCTGGCTCCTGTCAATGTCTGGCGGGTCATAAACAAACTGCTTTATAGAGATCTCCTGGTAAAGCTCGGGGTTTGTATTAACAATCTTGAGGTATTGCGGATCAAGATAAAACGTAAGCATGTTCTGCTTATAATAAGCAGGCGAATAACCGCTTCGCTGCAGATCATAGTACACTTTCAGATCCTCGTTATTAGGAATATTTAAAAAGCTTACCTTACCCGGCCGGGTCAAATAAAATTTGGCCTGATCTTCATTACGGGCGCCGCGCGAGGTATCATAAGCAGCGATATAATCACTCAACTTATCTGCCATTTGCCTAAAATCATTCTCGTTTATGGTAGCTTCATTTTTTACCGGCAACACCTTTTGGCCGGGAGGATAATATTGATGGACGGCATTAACCCGCATACCCAGGTTCCTCACCTTTTTGTTTGAGCCGATGGGGTTACCCACGGTTATTTGAAAGAAAGCTATTTTACGGATAAAGGAGAAATTGCTAAAAATAGTGTCGGCGTACTCACCGGCCAAAGCAGAATCAAGCAAACCCGTGTACGAGGTTATGATGGGTATTCTGTTTTTATAAAGATCATTGTAAGGGTTTACAAAAGTTTTTTCGGCAACGCGGTTTTTCTTTGATGCAAAATCATTCTCCACGTTTTGGGCCGTTATTTTGTAAGCCGCATAAAGCGCCACAAATAGCGTAACCGATACCAGTATTAAAAAAGCTACTATCAGTGAAAAATTCTTCCGGTAAGAGGTATTGGGTGCCCTCATTGCACAAGGTTAAGGTTTAACCAGCATATTATCATGTAAAAATTTTTCAATTTTCTGATACATCTGCGTTCTGCTGCTGTCTGTTGATCCTGATCTGTTTTCCTTGTTGCTGCTGTTATAGTCAACCTGCACATTGCGGCGCCGCAAATTGCTGATGTAATGGCCCATTTCGCTTGTGTTTAAGCGTGAATCCATACTTGCCTGAAAAATCATGACAGGGGATTTTACCTTACCAGTATTAAATACGGGCGATATGGCTTTAAGGCGCTCGGCATCTTTTTCCGGATCGCCAAACATCTCATATCTCCTTTGCATAATGGGTAAAAAAAACGACGGCAACTCCTTCACATATGTAAAAGCGTTTATGGGCGCATCAATAGCTACGGCACAAGCATATTTATGTGGGTAGAACGATACGCCGTATAAAGCCGAGAAGCCGCCAAAGCGGCGTCCAACTATAGCTATTTTGGCGGGGTTGGCTATTTTATTCTGAATAAGCCAGTTAACCCCATCTAATATATCCTGTTGAATTTTTCCGCCTTGTTCTTTAAAGCCGGCGTTATAAAATTGTTTGCCATAGCCTGACGAGCCTCGGTAGTTCACCTGCAGCACGGCATATCCCCTGCTGGCAAAAAACTGCGTTTCCGCCCTGTATCCCCATTGATCGCGCTGATCAAAGGGATTGTCATGCGGGATAACGATCACCGGTAAGTCCGCACGATCATTGCCCTGTGGATAAGTAATGTAACCGTTAATGATCAAACCATCACTTGCATGATAGGTTATCGGTTCCATCGCGCACATATCCTCGGGGTTAAGCTTTGAGTTATCGTTAAGTTTGCTCAGCTTATTCTGCTTACGGTCATATAAATAAACCGCACCCCGGCTTCTGTCTGTTGATGCTGTTACAATAAATTTCTGTTCGGCGGTGTCTCTGCTTGACAAGCTAATTTCACTTCCCACCAATTGGCGGCTCAGGGCATTGTACATTTTTCCAATATCTTTATCAAAAAAATGCTTTTGAGGCTTATCCTCTTCCCAGGCGGCAGATTCAATCCTGTGCTTGCTCCTCATGTATTCCACACGCTGCATATCCGCCTTATCGCTGGCATAAACAACGCGTTGTTCTTTGCCATCTTCAGCATTGATTTCAACAATGGCTGTTTTATCCCTGCCGACATTTGATAAAGCGTAGAAATTGTTCTTAACGCCGCTAAAACCTATGGGGCGCACGGAATTACGGAAGTTGTTTTTTATAATAAGCTTAAACGGAGCGCCCTCGCCGGTGCGGTAAAAAATGCTTTCATCGGCACCCTCGTTGGCCTTAGCAAGGCGTATACTGCCATCAGCATCAAGAAACCATTCTGTTATTTTGCCGGGATTAACAAGGTATAGTTTCAATTCGCCCGTTTTTATATTCAGCTTGTATACATCGCTTATTGCCGAGTCGGGAGTGTTCAACGTACGCTTGTTCATTGAGATGGACAGTACATTAGGCGCAAGGCGGTTAGTATTAATTATCCAGGTTCTTACTTTTGGTTCAGACTCAAACAACACCCGTGTTTTTAAGCTCTGTACATCAAGCGCAAATATTTGATGCCTGCTTTTATCACCAAAGTTTTGCTTACTAAATAATATCTGGTTATCAAAGGTCCAAAAATAGTCGCCCCGAACGTTAAAGTCCGTGTATGATGTAGCGGCTACTTCGTTCCCCTCTTCAAGCTTTTTTATGTATAGATTTTGTTTATCCTTATACCGTTTCAAATAAGCAACATACTTGCCGCTTGGCGAAATTTTAAAGTTGCTTTTTTCAGAAGAAGTAAAAAAATCGCTTACAGCAATATCATCCGCCTTTTTATCCTTGCAACCAGAAAAAGCGATCAGTAAATAAAATAAAAGTAAAAGTCTCCGGCTCCTTATCATCGTATGTTACTTCAGATTATAACAGCTTAAAATAATGAAATATGTACCCGTGTTTTTATTTGTCACCACAATTTTACCCTTATACAGCGTTAGTAACTAATCAATAAAGCTTACATCAATAATATAATATCTAAATTTAACGCTATGAAACGCATTTTAGGATTTGTATTTGTTGTTTTGCTGTCCTCGGCTAACTTATTAGCGCAGGGCAATGAATTTGCACTGGCCCGCCAGTATACCGCCAATGGCGAGCCTGAAAAGGCGCTGGAGCTGTATGACAAATTATTTAAACAAGATGCCGAAGCGTATTTTTCATTTTACCTGAATACCCTTTTTGAATTACAAAAATTTGATATTGCCGAAACTACAGCCAAAAAAATGGTTAAGCAATTCCCTAAAAATAACAAATATATTATTGCACTGGGCGGTGTTTACAACAAAAAGAACGAGAAGGAAAAGGCCAATTTATTATATGATGACCTGATAAAGAGCATACCCGCCAGCCCTAACGAAATAAGCAATGTGGCATCGCAATTTTACCAGGCCGGCAATGTTGACTATGCTATTAAAACATTTTTGTACGGCCGAAAGAAACTGGGCAAGGATGAACTTTTTGCTAACGAACTGATAACGCTATACCGCTATAAACGCGATAAGGTGAATATAACAGAGGAATTTTTAAACTTTTTACCTACAAACGCAGGCTATCTTGGGCAGGCACAATATACGCTATCAACCCTGTATGAGGGTGATGAGGATTACGATATGTTACGTACATCTCTGTTAAAAAGGATACAGAAGGACCCGCAGCAAACCATATTTATTAATATGCTGACATGGATGTACATGCAGCAAAAGGATTATGAACAGGCGCTTAACCAAACCCTGGCGCTTAGCCGCCGCACTAACAGCGATGGCGGCGATGTGTACGACCTGTGCCGCACCCTGGTAATTAACGAAGCTTATGATACAGCCATACGTGGTTATGAATTTGTTATAAACAAGGGTAAAACCCAGCCCTGGTATACATCGGCAAAAATTGAGCTGATTGATGCAAAAAACCTTAAAATAACCAGCGGCAAATACGTTTATGATGACCTGGTGGGCCTTGAAAAAGATTACCTGGACCTGTTAACCGAGCTGGGTAGAAACTCATCTACCGTATATGCCATGCAAAGGCTGGCCAAACTACAGGGCTTTAAACTGCATAAACTGGACGACGCGCAAAAACTTTTAGAGGAAGTGAGCAAGATACCAGGTGTGCGCGACGAGCTGGCCGCTGCGTGTAAATTAGATCTGGCAGATGTATACCTGTTAAACAAGATGCCATGGGACGCAACCCTGCTTTATAGCCAGGTAGAAAAAGATAATCCTAACTCTGCAATGGGGCAGGACGCCAAGTTTAGAAATGCCAAATTTTCTTACTACACCGGCGATTTTGCTTTTGCCAAAGGACAGTTAACGGTATTAAAGTCGGCAACTTCGCAGTTGATTGCGAATGACGCTTTAAACTTATCTTTATTAGTTACCGATAACCTGGCTGCCGATAGCGCCGGCAGTGCGCTAAAAGTATATGCTAAAGCCGATATGCTGATATTTGCGCAGGAGCCCGAGAAAGCGATGGTGGTGTTGGATAGCATTAATGTTTTGTATCCCAATAATATCCTTACTGATGATATATTAATGTCTAAGGCGCGGATATACATTCAGCAAAAAAAATATACTGATGCTATAGTTCAACTTAAAAAGATCTATACAGATAGTCCAACCGAGCTTTGGGCCGATGACGCGGTTTACATGTTGGCCGATATTTATGATAATCAGTTAAATGATAAAGAGCAGGCTAAAACGCTTTACCAGAAAATAATTACTGATTACCCGGGTAGCTTGTGGATCAATGATGCCCGCAAGCGGTTCCGTATTTTACGTGGCGACAACACAGAGAACCTGTAATTTATTTCTATTTTTGCGGCATGATCGTTTATAACGAAACCGTGATTGTGGATGAAGCCATACATAGGCAATGGCTTAGCTGGATGCAGCAGGAGTATATACCACGCGTAATGGCTACAGGCCACTTTACCCGCCATACTGTATTGAATGTGCTTGATTCGCCTAACGAGGGTGTAACCTATTGCGTTCAGTATTTTGCAAATACCCGACAAGACTATAATAAATTTATGGCCGGCCATCTGCCACAACTACAGGCACTTCATTTACAAAATTTTGAAAACCAGTTTGTAATGTTTAATACATTAATGCAAACGGTATGATGTTTAGCAGGCATGCTTTAAAGTGAGAAAGGCCAGGATTAATCCGGGCCTTTCTCGTTTTAAAGCATGCGCCAAAGGGCAATGTCTGAATATCTTTTACTTCGTTATCAAATTATACAATTCATCCAGTTTGGGGCTTAACACAATCTCTATCCGGCGGTTCTTTGATAATGCCTCAGCGGTATTAGCAACATCAACAGGCTGGTACTCGCCTTTACCTGTTGCCGTTAACCTTTTAGGATCTATCTTCTCAACCTCGGTCAAATAGCGCGTTACCGATGTGGCGCGCAGCACGCTCAGGTCCCAGTTGTCTTTTATTTGCCCAAGGTTATTAATCTTTTTATTGTCCGTATGCCCTTCAACAGCCATGTTAATATCCGGCTCTTTCTGCATTACTGTAGCTAATTGTTTTAATGCCGCTTTACCACGGTCATCAATAACTATACTGGCTGATGGAAACAGCAATTTATCTGTTAATGACACATAAACCTTTCCATTTTTTATATCAACCGATAAACCATTTTGTTGGAAACCTAATAGCGCCTTTTGCAACTTTTCTTTCAAGGCATTGGTGGCTTCATCACGTTTCTTTAGTATATCCTCTACTTCTTTTAAACGTTGCTCGCGCTTTTGCAGATCAGCAGAGAGCTGACTAACCTTTGATGTTGACGAGTTATAGTTGGTATTTAATGCTTCGTACTTATCATTAAGGGTGTTATAGTTGCCTTGTAAAGCGGCAATATCGCGCCTCAAGCCGGCAATGTCCCTGTGTAACTTTGCGGTATCGTTTTGTAAACTACCAACCTGATCTTCAAGTGTACCGGTGCGGGTAGTTAATGAGTCGCGCTGGGCCAGCAAACCCTTGTATTTTTTAGGCGATAACACTACGCAGGAATGTAGTGTAGTTGCTAAAACTGCCGCCAAAATAAAATACTTTATCTTCATACTATTTAAGGTTATATGTTAAACAATTGCGTTGCGTAAAAAAACATTAAGCGGATAGATCTTGCTGCATATGGCAGCTACTTTGTCAACAAGGTCCGCTTTCATCAGGTCCTTATCTTTTAGCTGGTGCCAGGCTATAAAGCTTTTCAGCTTTAGCAGTTCAATATTTTCATTGTCGGCGCTGTAATCGCGCGGCAGTGTTTTCAATTTATCCTGATCCCTAAAAATACCGAATAATTTAACAAAGTCTGCATCATCAATTATTGCTTTCAGGTCTTTTCCGTTATAGTCAATTTCCTGCCTTATGGCTTTTAAATGCGTAGCTTCCGGCATCCAGTAACCACCGGCAATAAAAGATTTTCCCGGCTGAATTTGGAAGTAATATTCGGCACCGCCAGGCTTAAGCCCGGTAGTAGGCAGGCTTACGCCAAAGTTGTTTTTGTAAGGTGTTTTGTTTTTGCTGAAGCGGACATCCCTGTAAATGCGCATCACACATTTTTTAGGATCAAGCTCCGGTGATACAGCCGAATCAATTTTATGTACCTCTTTTATCAGCTTGCCTGTAAAATCAATAACATTTTCGCGGGCCGTATCGTGGCGTTGTTTATTATCCATAAACCACTCCCGGTTATTATTGTCTGCCAGTTGTGTTAAAAACTCAAATGTTTGCTTTTGTATCATCAGTATCCAGATGGGGTTGATAATGTATCTTGGGCGATAACCAGTACAATAATAAAACGCGCGAGGCTCTGAAAATTATAGGTGCCATTACAACGCATCCGCCAATTATTACCCCCGTATATAACCACGGCGACGTGGTATTGTTGGTTATAAAATAGGTACCCATTGCCAGCGCGAACGAAAGACCCACATTTAAGGCATAGCTAACGTACATGGCCGCGTAAAAATAGCCGGGCTCTATTTCAAAATAAAGGTTGCAATGGGGGCAGTTAAGATTAATCTTGTTGGAGCCAAGGTTGTATACGCTCCCGCTGAACATATCGCCACGGCGGCAACGCGGGCATTTTGCATGCGCCATTGCCCACAGTTTTGATGTGTTAGCCACAGGCGTTTAGTTTAAATGCAGCTTCTCTTCGCGCATTTCAAGAGTTACATTCTTTTTGCGGTATTTTTTATACCAGATATAGCCAACTATCGCGACAGCAAGATAAGGCGCTGCTAAAAGGTACATTATACCATTATTAAGGCCATTAGCGGCACCGCCTCCGTTTGCACTGCTGGATTCAACAGTAGCGCTACACATAGCGCATTGTGCGTTAGCTTGTGTGCACACAAAAATCAACAAGCCTAATGCTAAGAATGTCAGTAAAAATTTAGAGCCTTTCATTGTTGCAAAAATAACTATTTAATAATTAAAACGATGCTTGCGCCGCTATATTATGCCGCTACTTCTTTTCGCGGAAATGCTTATAGATTTTAACTGCGCACATTATAATTATGGAGAAGGCAATTATGCCCACTACTCCGAATATCCAGTTGAGCGAACTTTTTAGTACCACCAAAAAAACTATTGCGAAAAGCAAGATGGTAGCCAATTCGTTCCAAACGCGTAATTGGGTGGATGTCCATTTGTAAACGCCGCTACGCATTTGTTTCATTTTATGCTGACAGATAAAGTGGTAGGCTATCAAACACCCAACAAATGCCAGTTTAATATGCATCCAGGGCTGTTGCAGCCAAAAATCCCTTATGTAAAGCATTGTGCCACCTGCTGCCAAAACAAGGTACATAGAAGGGGTGGCAATAACCCACCACAGCTTGCTCTCCATTATTTCAAACTGTTTGGAAAGGATAGTGCGGTCTGGTTCGGGTTTGGCTTGCGCTTCGGTATGGTAAATAAAAAGGCGCACCATATAAAACAGTCCCGCCATCCAGCAGACTACAAATATGATGTGTATGGCAAGAATGTAATCGAAATAGTTGCTCATGCCCCCTAACCCCTAAAGGGGAATTAATGTGGTTATTTAGTTTGTCATTGCGAGGTAAGAAGCAATCGCGAACTTTGCATGGCGGCCGTTCTCCGTGCGATTGCATCATACCTCGCAATGATAAGTTTCTATTAATATTTGTACTCTTTTATTACCTCAACCGCGTACTTTACATTGTCAAACGGGATATCAGGCATAATGCCGTGACCCAGGTTGAATATGTAGCCGTTCTCCCCATTCATACGGTCGAACAAGCGGTGAATACGTTCTTTTATAACCTTTTTATCAGCATACAAAATATGTGGATCCAAATTGCCTTGAACGGCTATACCTTGCGGCAAACGCCTCTTCATATCCAACAAGTCAACGTTCCAGTCGATAGAAATAACATCAGGTTTAGCCTCGGCCATTAGCGGCGCGAAAACGGAGCTGCCCTTACAGAAAGATATTACCGGTATATCTTTACGATTCAATTTGCTGATGATCTCGGCAATGTAACGGTGAGAAAACTCTTTGTAATCGTCCCATGCTAAAGCTTGTGCCCAGCTATCAAAGATCTGCACAGCATTAACACCGGCAGCTATCTGTAGGTTAAGGTAATCAGCAGTAACTGTAGCTATCTTTGATAATAACTGATGCGCCATTTCAGGCTCATTGTGCAGCATCAGTTTGGTGCGTTTAAAATCTTTTGATGATCCGCCCTCAACCAGGTAACTCATTACGGTAAACGGCGCGCCCGCAAAACCAATAAGCGGTATACGGCCATTCAGTCGCTGCTGAATTACCTTTATAGCGTCGGCCACGTATTGCAGCTTATCAATACAATCAACATTCAGATTATCAATATCAGCCTTGGTGCGTACCGGGTTGGCAAACCGCGGACCAATATTAGCCTCAAAGCTCAGGTCGCCGCCCATGGCTTCGCCTGTTACCAGTATGTCCGAAAACAAAATTGCCCCGTCAATATCCAGCAGATCAACAGGCAGCATAGTAACGTCTGCAGCAATCTCCGGCGTTTTACACATTTCCAGAAAGGAGTATTTGTTTTTGATCTCCCAATACTGCGGCATAAAGCGTCCTGCCTGGCGCATCATCCATACTGGTGGGCGTTCTGTTGCCTCAGAAAATGCGGCTTTTATTAATAGTGAATCCCTCATCTTTTTTGTTAGAATCAAGAGTTAAGAATCAAGAATTAAGACTTTAATTCTGCTCTCTGTACCCCTTACGACTCTCTGCTTTTTATGTTTTATAATTTCTCTTGGTTCTTATTTCTTGGCTCTTGGTTCTAAGTCCCTGGCTCTTGATTCTTGTCTCTTGATTCTATTTACCCTTTAGTTCCTGATGAAGCTTTTTGATTACTTCCTTCATCTTTGCTGTGGTCTTTGCTTCGTGCTGATCTGTTAATTGTAAGTAGGCCTTGGCCTTTTCAAAATTACCTAACCGGATGTTAATATTAGCCACATGCACCAAAGCGGCAACGTGGTCATTTGCAGATCGTAATGGATATTGGGCGGCTAGTTCGTAATGTCTTTCGGCCTCTTCATAATCCTGCCTTTGCAGGTTAATGCCACCCATTATAAACTCGTAAAACCCGCGCCGTTGCTTGCTTAACCATTGGGGTTTACCTATCTGGCTTAATAACGACTCAGCCCTGTCATAATCCTTTTTATGAAACGCTTTGGCTGCCATAATTACAGTACCCTCTTTAAAGTAACCGTATATCAGTAACCCTACAAACATTACAATAACGCCCACTAACTCGTAAACGCGCCACTGTAAGGCAAAGCCCAGTAAAATTAAAAATGCCCCTGTAACAAGTATGCGTGCCCGGTTTGTGAACATTAATGCTGATCGGTAAATTTATAGCCTACCCCACGTATTGAGTGAAAGTAAACCGGGTTTTTAGGATCGGGTTCAAAATATTTACGGAAGGTTAAGATAAAATTATCAATGGTACGGGTTGATGGATAAACATCATAGTTCCACACAGTTTCCAATATCTGCTCACGCGATACGGCCTCATTACGGCGCTCTATCAGCAACTTAAGCAGCATGGTTTCCTTTTTAGTAAGCGGAGTGATAGAATCATCGCCGTTAACCAGTTCAAATGAGTTAAAATGAATGGTTTTATCGCCTATTTTATAGCTGTTAAACTCTTTAAGATCATCGCCCTTTAAACTGCGTTTAACCAGGTTATTAACACGTAAAATAAGTTCTTCTAAATTGAATGGCTTGGTCAGATAATCATCTGCGCCTTTTTTCAGACCTGCAATTTTATCCTCGTTGGTATTTTTGGCGGTAAGGAACATGATAGGCACCTCTGAGTTTTCCAGTCTGATGGTTTCAGCAACCACAAAACCGTCAATCTCCGGCATCATTACATCCAGGATAACCAGGTTAAAACGCTCCTCTTTAAATATTTGTAAAGCTTTTTTGCCGTTGTTGGCAGTTGATACCTTGTAGCCTTCTAACTCAAGGTTGAGCTTTATAGCCTCTAAAAGATGATCCTCATCTTCGGCTAACAGAATTCTTTTTTTGTTTGGCATTGTGAGTTTATTTATGCACTAATTGTGAAATGGAATAATTTCCGTCGTGCTGTAAAGGCACTGACACCCGTCCTCATCAATAATCGTGCAGAGTTACCAAAAATACCCTTTATCCCTGCAATCCCATTGTCATATCTTGTTACCCGAACACCACCTCGAAAATACTTCCTGCCGGGCGATTGTCTTTAACCTTTATACTGGCTTCGTGCTTATCTAACACCTGCTTTACTATGTACAGCCCCAGGCCCGTACCTTTTGTATTACGCGTATCCTCGCTGCCCACACGATAAAACCTGTCAAAAATGCGGGTTTTTTCGTTATCGGCTATGCCAATGCCATGGTCTGCTACTCTAAAATGTATTTTCCCATCTTTTGCAAAAAGCTTAACGTCAACCGCTTCGCAGGGTTTTGAGTACTTAATGGCGTTTTCAATTAAATTGGTAACTACCGATGTAAGCGCGAACTTATCACCGGTTATTTCAATTTTAGGTTCAATTTCGGCGTTTATTATCTGTTGATTTCCGTCGCATTTGGTTATTTGCAGGCGGTTAACAATGCTATCCACCAAAACTGATAAGCTGAATTTTGCCTTCGGGAAAGTGTACGAGCTATTCTCAATTTTTGATGCCAGCAGCATATTCTCTACCATGTCATCTAAACGCTCAATATCAAGTAATGATTTATCTATAAAATCCAAAATTTGCGCTTTGCTCAGATCACGTTTCTGTATGGTTTGCAGCAACAGTTTGATAGATGCCAAAGGCGATTTTAGCTCGTGCGTTACAGATAGCAGGAAGTTCTTTTTCTGCTCCTGTAATTTACGCTCACGCGCAAGCGATTTATGCATGTAAAACGCCCCTGCCAACAGCACAAGGCCAAACATCATCCCTTCGCTCAGGATCATTCCCTTACGCTCGGGCTGCATTTTTACCAGCATATACCCCCACCATACCAGTTCAGCAACGGCGTAGATAATTATGGCGTAAAATATTACTAATGGCTTTTTCATTCAGTTTGCAGTTTGCAGTAGTCAGTTTACAGTACTTCGCCGCTGACCAAAGCCAACTGCTTACTGCAAACCGCCAACTCACTTCTTAAATACCAGATCCAGGCTATCAAATATAGCTCTTTTTGTTTTTTCAAGATCTATCTTATTATGGGCCGATGATATAAAACCAACCTCATAACCCGATGGACCTAAATAGATACCTCGGTTGATCAGTTCGCGGTGCATTACTTTAAATTTTTCCATGCTGGCTGCATCAATTTCTTCGGCTTTGCTAATGCTTGCCTTATCCGTAAACGCGAACCAAAAGATGGAACCTATGCTGAATACCCTGAATTTGTAACTCCGCGCAGTAGCAAAACGCTGTATAGCATCAACAAACTCCTGCGTTTTATTATTCAGATCTTTGTAAAAGCTTGATTTAAGCAATTCTGTCAGTTGCGCAATACCTGCAGCCATCGCAACCGGGTTGCCAGATAACGTACCCGCCTGGTAAACGCCACCATCTGGAGAAACATGACCCATAATTTCGGCAGATGCACCATACATGCCTACAGGCAAGCCACCACCGATGATCTTGCCGTAGGTAATAATATCCGGTTTGATCTGGTAATATCCGGCAGCGCCTTCAAAACCTACGCGGAAGCCAGAGATAACTTCGTCAAATATTAACAAAGTGCCATTGGCAGTACAAATATCGCGCAGTGATTGTAAGTACTCTTTGCTTTGCAGCAATAAGCCGTTGTTGGCAGGTATCGGCTCAATAATAACGGCCGCTATCTGATCTTTAAAATCGTCAAACGCCTTTTGCAGCGCTTCTGTGTCGTTTAAGCTGATAACAATGGTTTCGTCGGCAAATGCTTTCGGTACACCGGCGGATGAAGTCTCGCCGAAGGTTACCAGGCCAGAGCCGGCCTTAACCAGTAATGAGTCTGAGTGACCATGGTAACAGCCTTCAAACTTCAGGATCTTATCGCGTTTGGTATAACCGCGAGCCAGCCTGATAGCAGACATAACCGCCTCGGTACCAGAGCTTATAAAGCGCAGTTTCTCAATAAATTTATTGTTTTTAACAATGAGTTCTGCCAGTTCATTCTCCAAAGCTGTAGGTGCGCCAAACGACATACCGTTTTGCATTACCTCTATCACTTTGTCTTTTACCTTTGGATGGTTATGACCCAAAATTAGCGGTCCCCATGAGCAGCAAAAATCAATAAATTCGTTGTCGTCGGCATCCCAAACGCGACAGCCATCGCCCTTTTTAATAAATAGAGGTGTACCGTAAACCGACTTAAACGCCCTTACCGGCGAGTTTACCCCACCCGGAAAAAACGTCTGCGCTTTGGCATAAAGTTCTGCCGATTTTTCCCTGCTGATATCCGGCTTACCTGTGGTACTTACCGCGACATCTTCCTCTCCCGAAAACATTTTTTTAATACTGTCTAACATCTTTCTTAAGTAAAAATTAAAAAGTAAAAATTAAAAAAGCCTGGTTGTTTTTTTGACTTTTTAATTTCGACTTTTAACTTATCACAACCACTTATTCTCTAACACTTCTTTAGCATGATACGTTAATATCGCGCTTGCGCCTGCCCTGCGTATGCCCATTAGCACTTCAGTAACTGCGCGCTGCTCGTTGAGCCAGCCGTTACGTACGGCCGCTTTTAACATAGCATATTCGCCGCTTACGTTATAGGCAGCAACAGGCAGCTGTGTATTATCTTTTAATAACTTTATAACATCTAAATAAGCCAAAGCTGGTTTTACCATTAAAAAATCGGCGCCCTCGGCTTCATCTAATCGCGCTTCTATTAATGCCTCCTGCTGGTTGGCGGGATTCATCTGGTAAGTTTTTTTGTCGCCAAATTTCGGTGCCGAGTTCAATGCATCCCTGAACGGGCCATAAAACGCGCTTGCATACTTAGCTGTGTACGACATTATGGAAACGTTGCTGAAGCCATTATCGTCTAAAACCTTGCGGATAAAACCTACGCGCCCATCCATCATATCGCTCGGGGCAATGATATCGGCGCCGCTTTGTGCATGAGCCAAAGACATTTTGCCCAAAACCTCTAATGTTTCATCATTCAGTATCTGGCCATTCTCAACAATACCATCATGCCCATCAATACTGTACGGGTCCATAGCCACATCTGTAACCACGCAAGCCTCAGGAAAGTTTGATTTAACCTCGCGTATTGCACGCAGATACAAAGTTTCTTCGCGATGGCTTTCGGTAGCGTATTTGTCCTTCAGTTCTTCGCTTACATTCGGGAACAGGTCAAATGAATTTAACCCCAGTTTAAGGCAGCTTTCTATCTCGCGCAGCAGGTTATCTATCGAATACCGGTACAAGCCCGGCATAGAAGCTACCTCGGTTTTTTGATTTACGCCATCAACAATAAACAGCGGAAATATTAAATTAGCCGCGCTTATGTGCGTTTCCTGCACCATCTGGCGGATAATTTCGCTTTTTCTATTTCTTCTTGGTCGTTGATTCATTTAGTTCACGGTTAATAGATGATAGTTCATAATAGTTGGATTCGCAGCAATTTTACTATGAACCATCAACAATGAACTATCAACTCAAATTCCAAACACCGCCTCTGCCAAACCTACCTCATCTGGCGAGAATGGCAGGGTGTATTTAACACCCATCTCATCAAATTTCTTTCCGGTTGATTTACCCATGGCAATTACTTTTTGATAAGGATCAAGCAGGTTATCTATAAAATAAGCATCAACATTTGATGGGCTGGTAAACACCAACACTTCTGCACCTGATGCTTCAACCTCA
Organism: Mucilaginibacter sp. HD30; assembly: GCF_054061755.1. Lineage (NCBI taxonomy): Bacteria > Pseudomonadati > Bacteroidota > Sphingobacteriia > Sphingobacteriales > Sphingobacteriaceae > Mucilaginibacter > Mucilaginibacter sp. HD30. Next base: position 4,643,987 of record NZ_JBSSEO010000001.1, on the reverse strand, counting down.
TCCTCCAATACGGTTTCGTAAATCGGCAGGTCAATTATCTTAACACCTGCAGAAAGGCCTTGCTGTACGCTCCTTAATGAATCTTTAGCACCCGGGAACAATACAGTATCACCCTCCGGTACCAGTTGAGCAAACTCGGCGGCTACATCGGCACTGTCGTTACCCACACCCGTGTAGTTGGTAAAATACCCTTTACGGCGCAGCATTTCTTCTGATCCGGCACCCATTACCCCAAACTTTACACCTTTTGGCAATTGCGGTTCTAATTGAAAGAAATATTCTACGGCATTTTTGCTGCTGAAGAAAAGCCAGTCTACATGCTTTAATATAAACGAGTCGAGCTTGGTTATTATAGGAACTGTTCGTATAAGCGACCGGTCATCTATCTGCATATTATGTTTTGCCAGCGCGCGGCGGAAATAACTTTGTTCTGATACCTCGCGGGATATAAACACACTTGAGGGCAGCTTACGGTCTTTTTCAAAATAGCTGAACACTTTTTTTGAAAGCCCCTCGGTAGTGGGTGCTTCAATAAATAACCTGTCCGGAAACTCATCACCTTCGTCAGCCTTTGAAGTAAACACCTGGTACACGCCATCTTCTTTACGGCAATAGCAGCCCAACGGCAAATGGCAGCCACCACCAAACATCCTTAATAAAGTTCTTTCAACGGCTAATTCCTCGGCAACATTAGGGTGATGCAAAACCTGCAAAGCCGCAAAAAGTTCGGTATCTATCTCGCGTATCTGTATAGCCAATGCGCCCTGTGCAGGGGCCGGTATTAATTCATTTGGTGTAAGTTCTTCAACATGAAACTCGCTCAGATCAATACCCAGCCTATGTACACCGGCTTTAGCCAGCATAATGGCATCGTAGCTTTCATCACGCAGTTTTTGTATACGGGTAGGTACATTACCGCGCAGCTCTTCAATTTCAAGATCGGGGCGATAAGCTAACAACTGGGCCTTACGGCGATTAGACGATGTACCCACAATAGCGCCGTATTTTACGGATAGTTTTTGTTTAACATCAACACAGTCTTTCAGTATCAGCAAAAGCTCAGACGGGTCTTCGCGTTCTGATACTGCGGCAATTATTAATCCTGCCGGATTTTCTGTAGGCAGGTCTTTATGCGAATGTACGGCAAGGTCAATGGTGCCTGCCAACAGTTCTTCCTCCAGCTCTTTGGTGAAAAAGCCCTTGCCTTCCAGCTTATCAAAACTTAAATTAAGAATTCGGTCGCCCTGCGTTTTAATGATCTTAAGTTCGGCGGTTATGTTATGTTTTGCCAAACTATCCTTCACAAAGTTGGCTTGCCATAGCGCCAATTCGCTGCCGCGTGTTCCTATTATTAATGTTCTTTCCAATTGCCTTAATTATTTGCAACCGCAAATTTAATTTTTTAATGCTAGGATAGTAATATTAATTGAGGATATGAATGTTAAGTGACGGAGGGGCTATGGTTTTTGCATATTGTATCATAATCAAACAAATACTGTTTCAGTTACGAACATCTGTTATTTACATTTAACTAATAATATATTGATAATTAGGTATTTATATAATTGGCACATATTTTTGTTATAACAGAGAAATTGTGAATCATGCTGAAAAATTATTTTAAGGTAGCCTGGAGAAATATTCAAAAGCAAAAAGCATTCTCTTTTATAAATATTTTTGGCCTGGCAGTGGGTATTGCTGCATTTTGGCTCATCACCCTTTATGTTAGCGATGAGTGGAGCTATGACCGCTATAATACCCGTGCCGACCGCATATTTCGTGTTGTGCAGCATGGGCAATGGAACGGCGGCAAATTCGATCTGGCAATTACATCGCCACCATATGCGCCAACCTTGAAAGCAGAGTTTCCGCAGGTTGAAGAAACCGTACGCATAAATCCCGAGGGCGGAGGTAATATTTCATTTGGAGATAAAAAAATAAATGAAGGAGGCATGTTTTTTACCGATGCTGGCTTCTTTAAGATTTTTTCGCATAATTTTTTATATGGTGACCCCAATACAGCTTTGCAAAAACCACAAAGCATTGTATTAACCAAAGCATTTGCCGAAACCATATTTGGCAACGCCGCAAAGGCGCTAAACCAACTGATACAAGTAGATGGTAATGCTACTACAGTTACCGGCGTAATAGCGGATGTGCCCGTAAATTCGCATTTTTCCTTTAAGGCCCTGCGCAGTATGCCGTCTGAAGATAATGGCGCTACGGGAAACTGGGGTAACTCTGAATTGTATACCTACGTACTTTTGAAAAACCACGGCGACAACAAACAGATTGAGGCCATGGGTGAAGATTTTTTTAACCGCCATATTAAAGCCGATTTAGGCCCTATGAAGTTCACGCTGGAATTGCAACCGCTTACGGACATACATTTACATTCCAACTTAGGTTATGAACTTGGCTCAAACGGTAACATTACTTATGTGTACGTGTTTAGCATAACTGCTTTGCTTATACTGGTTATTGCCGTTATAAACTATGTAAACTTAACCACTGCAAGGTCTTCTATCCGCATTAAGGAAGTTGGTATACGCAAGGTCATCGGGTCAGGAAGGCGACAGGTAATGGCATTGTTTTTTGTTGAGTGTATTGTGTTAACACTTATCGCCACTATTATAGCATTAGGGGTAATTTATTTCACACTCCCCTACTTTAATTCTCTATCGGGTAAAACATTGGTGTTGTTGCAATTTGGCGCTGTAAAAACCATAATAATATTTGCTGCATTTGCATTGTCCATCGGTGTTTTATGCGGTATTTATCCCGCTTTATTCCTATCGGGATTTAAAACAATTCCTGCTATTAAGGGGCAGTTAGGGAATCAATTTTCTACCATTTTTTTCCGGAAATCGTTAGTAACCTTTCAGTTTGTTGTTACAATTGTCATGATATCAGGGTCGGTCATCATTTACAAGCAGCTTAATTATTTTTCAAATAAAGATCTGGGCTTTAATAAAGCACAAACAGTAACCTTCCATATTAATAATCGCAATGTACGCGGCCAAGTAGACGCGCTGAAGCAACTGCTACTGCAAAACCCTAATATAGAAGGTGCAGGTGTAGCCGGAAACCCAATTGGCAACAATAACATAGGCGGGGGCGATTTTAACCTGGGCGCAGATGGTAAGCCCACTTCCGGATCAACAATAGTACAGAACTTAACTGTTGATGCCGATTTTATCCCCACCCTACAGATAAAGATGGCCGCAGGCAGGAATTTTTCGGCAGCGAATTCAACAGATATAAAAGATGCAATTATTGTAAACGAAACCTTGGTTAAAGACCTTGGCTGGACTAACGCTGTAGGTAAACCGGTACGTACGGGGGTTGACGAAAAAGGTAATGTTATAACACAAACCATTGTAGGAGTGGTAAAAGATTTTAACACTTATTCACTTCAGCATAAAATATCTCCTATGGTATTAAATATGCCAGCAACAGTCGGCGATAAGGATAACCTATACATCCGGATAAGCCGCGGAAATGTGCAGGCATCGTTAAATTATATAACTCAGGTATTTAGCAAATTTGACAATGAAAATATACCCGAATTCCATTTTCTTGACCAAAATTTTGCAGCTCAATATCAAACTGAGCAAAAGCAAGGTAGCATATTGCTAACATTCACCCTGCTTGCCATAAGTATTGCCTGCTTAGGTTTATTTGGACTGATAACTTTTACCGCCGAGCAACGTGTTAAAGAAATAGGCATCCGTAAAACATTGGGGGCAAGTGTGGCCAGTATTGTGCATTTGCTATCAACCGACTTGATGCGCCTTGTTGTGATAGCTGTGCTTATTGCCTGCCCTATTGCCTGGTTTACTATGGATAAATGGCTACAGGAATTTGCTTATAAAATTGATATAAATCTTTGGGTTTTTCTTTTGGCAGGCAGTGTTGCTGCCATAGTGGCTCTTGCAACCATAAGCATACAATCTGTAAAAGCAGCCTTAGCCAACCCTGTAAAAAGTTTAAAAGGCGAGTAAGTAAGGCTTCAACGCCCTTAGGTTATTTCAAGACATTATCAAATTCTGTTTTGTACCGTACAAGCGTGACACTGAAAGTACTTATCAGCGTTTTTCAATACGCAAGGCAAAAATCAATTGGAGCAAGTCAAATATCGAGAGAGTGGAGCGTTTAACGGCCACAGAATTAATGACAGAACAAGGTCAAAAATTTGTTGATGCTGCTAAGCCGGTAAGTGGGAGATTGAGTAAAGCGGATTTTAATTACTGTTGATCAATATATCTTTAGCCATTACCATAGGTACGCTGATATATTTTTTCTCCATATAATTCATAACACGCTCCAAAACTTCGCGAGATTGCTCGTCCATGCCTTGCACTTCATCAGCAAAAACGCTGTTAATGGCTGTGTTGCGGATCTCTTTTATCTTTTCGGGTACACAGCGCATAGCCAGTTCAACGCGGCGCTGTTTAAGCAGCTGCAAAAACTCGCACATGTTATCTTCAATAATAGCTTCGGCATGTACAAGTTCCTGGTAACGTTCCTGCATGTTGCGTTTAGCTACTTCGGTTAATGAGTGTACCTCAATAAAATTTACCGGAAAGTGCTCTAATACTTCCGGAGCGGTATCGTTAGGGATGGCAAGATCAACAATAGTTTTGCGGGTTGTTTCGCCATTGAGTAATGAAGTATATATTTCGGGCGTAATGATGGGTTCAACTGCCGATGTGCAGGTGATGATCACGTCAAAACCTTTATTGTAAGTTTTAAGCGCCTCCAGATCAAAAGCTTCGCCGTTTAAGTCGGCAGCCAGTTTTTCAGCCTTTGCCAAAGTGCGGTTAAACACCGCAAAGTTAGAAAATTTATGCTTTTGAAGATATTTGGAGATGTTTTGGTTGGTTTCGCCTGCTCCGATGAGTAGGATGCGGGCATTACTGCAGAGTTTAAGGTTATTGAGCTTACGGTAAGCTAACGATACTACAGAGATGGGGTTTTTAGAAATTGCGGTATTGGTATAAACCTCTTTAGCTGTTTTGACAACACAGCTCATAAACATTCGCATCCCGTCGCCGGTAAGACCTGCTTCGCGACAGTCCTCATAAGCTTTACGCAACTGTGCCAATATTTCTTTTTCTCCTACCACCAAACTTTCTAAAGAGCAAGATGTTCTTAGTAAGTGGTTAAGTGCCTCTTTTTCTTCGTATATTAAAGCGGCATCAACAAAAGTGCCCATGTAATGCGTACACAGGCCTATGTTAAGTTTCTCTATAAATTTTGCGGCAAATGCTTTGTCGACCGTTTGTGGGGTAAGCATAACAAACTCAACACGGTTGCAGGTGGCAAGGTAAAACATTTCAGAAATACCGAACTCTGCTTTTACCTCACGCAGTTTATCCGTCAGATTTTCCTGACAGATAACCAGCTTGCCCAACTCCTTCAGCTCAATCTGTTTATGCGTAAAAGCTATTACCTTTAGATACTTCAAAACAAGTTTAAAATTAACCGAACAAAAATAATATCCTGTAGCAGAACCTCTGTCAAACCTTTGTCATACCGACGTATTTAGATTGTTTATAAATAAACCGAAATCGTGTTCGTAAACATCTGTTTATCAGCTTTAAGTAGAAAAAATATAATGACAACTTTAAAAAAAGTGAGCACAATCACTTTAATTTTAGGCTATGCGGCCGCAGGTATCAATCATTTTAGGGTACCAGAGTTTTATATCGCTATCATTCCGCAGTATATCCCCCACCCGCAATTTATGAACGCGGCGGCGGGTATCTTTGAAATTATATTCGGATTAGGGCTGGCGTTTAAAGTTACCCGCAAATACGCGGCATGGGGAATAGTTTTAATGCTTGTGGCGTTTTTGCCTGTGCACATCAGCATGATAACCGATGCGCCTTTTAGGCTTGGCGCCACAACTGTAAACCCTTTGTTAGCCTGGTTACGACTGGCGCTGCAACCTGTTTTAATTGCCTGGGCATGGTGGCATACAAGGGAGTGATATTGTATTTGCTAAGTGCGTTGCAATGTGGTATACTTGATAAGCAATTATGATAAAAAAAGAAACCTTTACACTGCCCGGCGCTAAAGGCCGCGGCATGCTGGCAGATCTTACTTATGACGATACCAATAAGGCCGCGCCGCTTGTCATTTTCGCGCATGGTTTTAAAGGCTTTAAAGACTGGGGCACGCATAACCTGCTGGCCAATTACTTTGCCAACAATGGTTTTCGGTTTTTAAAGTTCAACTTTTCGCATAATGGTACCACTCCCGATAACCCGGTTGATTTTACCGACCTGATAGCTTTTGCCGATAATACTTTTTCGATGGAATTGGAGGACCTGGGTACCGTGATTGATTTTGCCTGCAATGGCCCATCCATGCCGCGCGCCAACGGGGTTTACCTGATAGGGCATAGCATGGGCGGAGGCATAAGTATAATAAAAGCGGCCGAAGATAAGCGGGTTAAGAAACTGATAACATTTGGAGCGGTAGCGAGTTTCCGCAATCTGTGGCCCAAAGCGGCCGAAGAGCAATGGCGGCTGCAAGGCGTTATGTACATGTACAATAGCCGAACACAACAGCAAATGCCGATAAAAAGTACATTGTTGGATGATCTGGAAAAGAATGCCAAACGGTTGGATATTTTAGCCAATGCAGCAGCAGTAACCTGCCCTTGGTTAATTTTGCACGGCGACGCCGATGCCACTGTGAATATCAGCCATGCAAAGGACCTGAAAAAGGCCCAACCCAGAGCTGAATTGATTGTTGTTAAGAATGGCGACCACACTTTTGGTGGGACACACCCCTATCAGCAAAATGCGCTGCCGCAAGATCTGGCGGCTTTTGCTGAGGTGTCTGTTTCTTTCTTAAAAAAATAAAAATTTAAAAGATTTCCGGCGGTCAATCGTCTGCCATTTACGTACTATATAATATGAGCTTAGAAAGACCTGCCAAAAAAGATAACAAATACATCAACACCATCCCTACAGACGAAGCAGGCTTTGATAAAATGATCCCGATTATGCGGGAGTACATGAATAATAAATCTGAGAGCACCCCTGCCAAAACACTCGGCCCGTTTAAAACCGATGTATCTGTTTACAATACCCCGCCAGAAACCGGCTTGCGGGTAACCTGGGTTGGCCATTCCAGTTTGCTGATCGAAATAGATGGCTACACCATACTTACAGATCCGGTTTGGAGCAATCGCGTGTCCTTTACCCAGTTTATGGGGCCAAAGCGATTTTTTCAGCCACCCATTGCTTTAAAAGATCTGCCGCACATAGATGCCATTATCTGTTCGCACGACCATTACGACCACCTGGATACAGCTACCATTGAGTTTTTTGCAGGCAGCACTATCCCATTTTTCTGCTCCTTGGGTGTAGGGCAATACCTTAAAAAATGGGGCATCGCTGCCAACTTCATTACCGAAATGGATTGGGGCGACAGCGTAATGATTGCACCTGATTGCGTTTTAACAGCGGCCCCGGCACGGCATTTCTCCGGCCGCGGTATCTTAAATCGTAACGAAACTTTATGGTCATCCTTTGTAATTAAAGGACCAAAGCATAATATATATTTTGGAGCCGATTCCGGCTGGCACCCACAATTTGAAGAGATAGGCGAAACCTACGGACCGTTTGATTTGACCATGCTGGAGATTGGCGCTTACGGTAAATACTGGCCGGATATACACATGGGACCTAACCATGCATCAAACGCGCACCTTGCCTTAAAAGGGAAACTGATGATGCCAATACATTGGGGCACATTTAACCTGGCCCTGCATGATTGGTACGAACCCGTTGAATTACTGATAGAATACGCCAGAGAGAAAAATATTGAGCTATTTGTACCTGAACCAGGTAAACCTACTGAAGTTGGTGCGTTTAACTCTGAATGGTGGCGGAAGTATATGTAGTTGGCAGCTTGTAGTCGGGAGCTTATTGCAGGCGCTTGAAAATAAATAAGTAAGATAGATTAAAATAACGATATGACTTATGGAATTTCAGGCGATCAGGCATCTAACTAAAAACAGCCGAAAATGGAAAAGCCAATTATTAACGCAAAGCTAAAATTTAACTGCACCGCCAATTGGGACAAGATGGGCGATGCAGATGGCGGCAGAAATTGTCTTTTATGTCAAAAGAAAGTATACGACTTCACTAATAGCGATCAAAACGAATTTGAACTCATCTTAGCTGAAAACAATTATAACATTTGCGGTAGGTTTAAACTTGAACAATTAAAAACACCTATTCTAAAAATACCTGTTTGGAAAAAATGGCTATCAGCAGCTATGGTGTTCATTGGATTTAATTTATTGAGTGGAAGGCTAATAGCTCAACAAACTAGGGCGATAATAAAACAGGAAGAAATAAGGCCGTTAGATTATAGCTTTCCCCTAGGTAAAATTGCAATCACATTTGATACGTATCCGAAATTCCCAGGAGGAATTGAGGCATTAAATAAATTTCTCCAAAAAAATGTTAGTTACAAAGGACGCGAAGGAAAAATAATTGTTGGTTTTGATCTCGACAAAAAAGGGAAAATTAGTAATCCTCGAATTTTAAGCGGACTTGATAGTGCAAGCAATGCCGAAGCGCTTAGGGTGATGAAATTATCACCTCGATGGCAACCGGCGCTGTTTAAAGGGCAAGCCACAACTATAACATTTACTTTACCAGTGGTATTTCAACTTTCAAAATAGAACGTTTGCTGCCAACTGCCTACTAAAAACTGCCAACTTCTTCAACAGGCTCAATCCAATTCCCATCCTCACGAATGATGCTTATCAATTCATCCAGCGCATTGGCGGAACTGATATTCTTTTTTACAGCTTCTTTACCGCGATAAAGGGTGATCTTATCAGTACCCGAACCAACATAACCATAATCAGCATCGGCCATTTCGCCTGGGCCGTTCACTATGCAGCCCATAATACCAATTTTTAATCCTTTAAGGTGACTTGTGCGGCTGCGGATCATCTGTGTAGTAACCATCAGATCAAACAAAGTACGGCCGCAGCTTGGGCATGATATATATTCAGTTTTTGAGATTCGGGATCGTGTAGCTTGCAGAATACCAAATGCTGTTGAAGTAATTGTTTTTGTATCAACCTGCGGCACATCTATCCAAATGCCATCGCCAAAGCCGTCTATAAGTAAGGCTCCTAAATCTGTTGATCCGTAAAGTTGTAGGTTCTGCGTTGTAAGTTGTGGGTTTTGATCAACAAAGTTGTATGACCTTTTGATGATGACGGGAACTTCTAACCCCAATTCTTCCATTTTAAAGAAGAAGGCGCGCTGATCTGCCATGCCGTGCAAGGCATCGGTTTCTAAAACAAAAACCAATGTATTGCTAAACGGCAACGAGCCAAATTCATCAGAATCAATATCCGCAGGTTTTAATCTAACCAAATTTAAAGGCGATGACCGATCAACATCACCAATAAACTCCTTCAAAGTAAATAAAGGATGGCACAGTGTTTTATTACTCAGTTTTTTCCAGGTGGAATAATTATAAAGCTGCTTTAAGTTGCCGGGAAGGTTAAAGGACGGTAATTCATCAGCCAGATAAACAAAATCAACCGACTGCTCGCCCATGTTGTATTTATCCAGCAATGGCGAGTAAATATATCCGGCGTCATTCAACACGGCAGGATCCTTCAAATTTGCTTTAGACAGATCAACCACCACGCGTGGAACCATATGCCCACCTATGAATGCGTTAGCTTCGTAAGTATGGCGTTTTTTGTACTCGTAAGGATTGTGGGTTGTGAGTTGTGAGTTGTGAGTTATAGGTTCTGAGCTCTGAGAATTTTCTTGATTCTTGACTCTTGATTCTTGACTCCTCTTAGAATATCTTTTCACCAATGCAATAGCTACCGGTGCTTCTGCTTCGGGCTCTTCGGTTAGTGATACACGGACTGTATCACCAAGACCATCTTCCAGCAGCGTACCAATACCAACGGCAGATTTTATACGGCCGTCCTCGCCATCTCCCGCTTCGGTAACGCCTAAATGCAGGGGGTAATTCATGCCTTCGGCAACCATAGTCTCCACCAGCAACCGGTAGGCCTGAACCATAACCTGGGGGTTGCTTGATTTCATGGAAACTACCAGGTTATAGTAATTCAATGTCTCGCACATCCGCATAAACTCCATTGCCGACTCTACCATGCCCTGTGGCGTATCGCCATAGCGGCTCATTATCCGGTCGCTTAACGACCCATGGTTAGTGCCTATCCGCATGGCAGTGCCATACTCTTTACACACTTTTACCAGCGGTGCAAACTTTTGGTAAATACGTTCCAGTTCGCCTTTATATTCAAGGTCGGTATAATCTATCTGGTCAAATTTCTTTTTATCGGCATAGTTACCGGGGTTAACCCGCACCTTTTCTACAATCCGCGCAGCAACTTCGGCAGCGTTGGGCGTAAAATGGATATCGGCAACCAGCGGTGCAGTATAGCCACGGCTGCGCAGTTCTTTTTTTATTACAGCCAGATTTTGCGCTTCTTTAATACTTGGCGCGGTAATGCGGATATATTCGCAACCCGCCTCTATCATGCGGATAGACTGTTCAACCGTACCCATTGTATCCATGGTGTCGGTAGTGGTCATACTTTGTATGCGGATGGGGTTATTGCCACCCATAGGTACATCGCCTATAAAAACCTCGCGCGTTACAAAACGCGAATATTCTGTAAGCGAGTTACAATAACGACCGGGTAATAATTTGATAGCAGTTTCGCTCATGATGAACTGTGATTAATAATGCCCCTTCAAAGAATAGACATTTAGTTTGTCATCAATTACACTGTAAATTATGCGATGTTCACCATTTATTCTTCGTGACCACTTGCCTGATAATTCGTGTTTTAATGCTTCAGGTTTTCCAACACCTGAATAAGGGGTTTCAATAATGGATTGAAGTAATTCGTTTATTTTCTTTTGAACAGAAATATTTCCGCTTTTTCTCCACTGATTTAAATCATCCAAAGCTTTTGGCGTAAAAACTATTTCCATAGATCGCCAATATCAACTTTAATGCCTTTACCGGCGTTAAGGTCTTCGTCTCCATGTTTTATCATAGTAACGAATTCCGGATCATAAGTTGATTTTTCTGCTTTAAAGGATATCTTTAAAGCTTTCATAAAAGCTTTAATTGCAACCAATTGTTCTTTATTCTCAGGATGAACTATTAGTGTTTCCATGTTACAAAATTAAGGCATTTTCGCAATAGTTGTTCGATTTTTTTTACAGACGATACTACGCAGTAGAGTATACCTGTTCCAAACCTTACAAAATGCTTAATTTACCAGCAACTTATACCCCCTGCCATGCACGTTGATAATCTCAACAGATGGATCATCTTTCAGGTACTTACGGATCTTGCTTAAAAAAACGTCCATGCTGCGGCCATTAAAGTAATTATCGTCGTGCCAAATATTAAGCAGGGCTTCTTCGCGGGTTAATACTTCGTTTTGCTTTAGGCAAAGCAGGCGCAGCAGTTCAGCTTCTTTGGTTGATAGCTTTTGCTGGCTGCCATTTATAGCTATAACCTGTGCCGAATAATCAAATTCATAAGCACCGATTTTAAAGTTTGATTGCTTATCCTCCCGGCGCTCTGCACTTTCTGCACGCTTTAACAAGGCGTTAACGCGCAACAACAATTCTTCAATACGGAAGGGTTTGGTTATGTAATCGTCACCACCTAAGTTATACGCCTGGGTCTTATCCTCTATCATACCTTTTGCAGTGGCAAAAATTATCGGCACGTCCTGGTTTATCTTCCGGATATCTTTGCCTAAAGTAAAGCCGTCTTTTTTGGGCATCATTACATCCAAAATAAGCAGATCAAAGCTTTGCTTGGTAAAGGCACGCAGGCCCTCCTCTCCGTCGGTACATAAAACAACATCGAACTTGCCTTTCAGCTGCAGGTAATCCTGTGTAAGCAATCCCAGGTTAGGATCATCTTCAACCAGTAATATTTTTTTCATGGTTCGGTTGTATTTAGTCCGGAAGTCGGCAAGGCCGAAAGTCCGAAAGGTTTTTGGGTGATATTATACGCGTATTTGTAAAAAAAATTGCTCGCTTTTAATGCTGTTAATTAAGCCGTTGCAAATTTTAACTCAAATTCTGATCCTTTATCTTTTTCAGACCGCACGCTGATTGATCCGTTCAGTCTTTTAACTATTGTATTAACATAGCTCAAGCCCAACCCGAAACCTTTAACGTTGTGCACATTACCTGTTGGTATGCGGTAAAACTGTTCAAAAATTTTGGTTTGCTGGTCGCGGCTCATGCCTATACCTTCGTCGGCCACTTTAATTATTACCTGCCCGCTTTTATTAGAGCTGCTTATAGTTATCTTAGGTTTACCTTCACTATATTTAATAGCGTTATCAACCAAATTGTAAAGCACGTTAGAAAAATGTAGCTCGTCTGCTATAATTACAGGCTTTTCTGCACTTAGCTCCAATTTAATTTCGGCATCGCATTTTTGCAGTTTAAGCTCCATGCTATCTAAAACAATGGCTATAAGGTCGTTTATATTTACCGGTTTATTCTCCAGCCTAAAGTCGTTTTTATCAATGCGGGCAACGTTTAGCACCCGTTCAATATGATTGCCCAGACGGGCATTTTCTTCATAAATAATATTGGCAAGGCGCGTTATACGGCTTTTATCAGCATTAATTTCAGGATCAAGTAATGATTCGCTGGCTATCATAATGGTTGAAACCGGAGTTTTAAACTCGTGGGTCATGTTATTGATAAAGTCCGTCTTCATTTCGGAGATCTTTTTCTGCCTTATAATAGTTACCAGTGTGTAGGCAAAGCAAAATATCAGTACAAAGAGCAGCCCCGCGGTGGTAGCCATAGATGCTTTCATGCGACCAAGAACAAATGAATTTTTTTGCGGAAATGATAATTTTATTTTACCGGGATCATTGACAACGTCCTTGGTAAAAATTGCGGTCTCGTAAGTATTATCGGATGTAAACTTAGGTCGCTTGGTGGCATCAGCAGCGCTGGTAAATATCAGCGAATCGCCACTGGCATTGGTTACGTCGTAATTAAACGGAACGTTAATATTTCTGCTTTGTAACTCAACACGCAGCAGGGAGTCGATCCACTCGCGGTCAAGCCGATTTTTCAATAGCTCCCCGGAGCGTTGGTATTCAGTTAATAGGGTTTGCATAGAAGTTGCGCTGCCTGCAAGGGCGGCTGCGTTCCTTAAAGAGTCTTCCGTCATCTCGGTAATCATCTGCTTCACCTGCCTTATACTGCGTTCCTTTTTCTTCCGCATTTCCTCTTTTTGCCAAACTTCATTTACTTGCAATTGAGCAACTATCTGCGGGCCGTATAATGGGTCTGTATATGAAGTGAAAACAGTATCGTATTTATTGATCCTTCCGGTCCGCTTAACATATTTAGGTTGCGGCAAAGCGGTTAAGCGGCCCTGCATGTTACCTAATTCATCAAAGTAGAAATCCATTTTTAGTTTACCAGAGAACGCTTCGTCGAATTTTTGGCTGAGAATTAACCGCTGCAGGCTATCAGTTAGTAAAGCGATGCGTTTTTGACGTGCAGTTGAAACACTGCTACTTTGCGAGCTATCTTTAGCAATAATTTGAATCTGCGGCTCGTATTTTTTTATTACTGCGTTAATAACGCCTGTATTGCGGCCATCACTAACACTATGATTAGCTAAGGCTTTTTTTGCCAAAAATCTGTCGGCATCATGCTTACTTAACTTATCAACCACATTATTAAGCGCTCCATTAACTGTGCTGTCAAACAGCTGTGACTGCATATCATAGCTTTGCATCAAAAAGTATAACTGCATGGTAATAACACCAAGCAATGCAAAGCTCATCAGCCCAATAATAATGCGTATGCTTCTTCTTTTCAAAGCGATAAAATCAGCAGGAGTTTCTTATACCTTCTTCTGCAAAGACAAAAATATTTTAAATAATGCCTATCCGCTGGTTTTTAACAAATTTTAACAAAAAAGCCCCGCTATTGCGGGGCTAAAAAATTGTATGTCTTAAATATTTAATTAAAACGGCAGATCATCATCGTCTGCTGCAGAGCTGATATCAGCAGGTGGGGCATACTCAGGAGTTGAGCTGCTGCCTGCACCACTCAACACATTAACGCGCCAAAGCTGCATAGAGTTAAAGTAGCTCTTTTTACCGGTTTTGTCTGTCCATGGGCGGCCACGCAGGTTAAAGAAAACCTCAATATCATCGCCTACCTTTATATTATCCAACAGGTTACACCTGTCTTGTATAGCCTCAAACTTTAAGTACTCCGGATATTGAGGATTTTCAACATACTCAACAATTAATTCTCTTTTTTTTAATGAATCGGTAACCTGTGCGGTTGCACCAATTTCATGTACTTTGCCTTTAATATCCATCCTTATAAAAAAATTTAAATGTAAAGTTAATAGATGTAAAGTAAAATTAGGGTTTATTAATTCATAAATTCGCCAAAATATTATGCAAGTTTTCCACACCGAGAGTAAGATAGTTATTACCTGTAATAAAAGGCTATCGCCTTATCTACAGCAAGAAGTTGAGGCTTTGGGCTTTACCCCTGTACGCGTATTTCAAACAGGCGTTGAATTAAAAGGCACTGTTACCGATACCATACCGCTTAATTTAAATTTACGTAGCGGCAGCCAGATACTCTACCTGTTAAAAAGTTTCACTGCGGCCACTCCGCAGGAGCTTTATGAAAACCTGGTACAGATAGAATGGGAGCAGTTGATTGATTTTAGTGGATATTTTTCTGTAACCTCAAATGTTAACAACGAGCATATACTTACGCCCCTTTTTGCCAATGTTAAGGTAAAAGATGCCATTGTTGATCGTATTAAATCCGTTAAAGGTATCAGGCCCAACTCTGGCCCTGATGCCAATAAAACCGTGATACATCTTTACTGGCAGGATGACAAAGCCGAAATCTTTTTAGATACCTCTGGCGAAACACTTGCCAAGCACGGTTATCGTAAAATTCCGGGCAAGGCGCCCATGTTAGAAGCATTGGCCGCATCGGTAATTATGGCAAGCAACTGGGATAAAAATAGTCCTTTTATTAACCCCATGTGCGGATCTGGCACGCTGGCTATTGAAGCAGCTTTGCTGGCTACAGAAAAACACCCGGGCCTGTTTAGAATGAACTATGGCTTTATGCATGTTATGGGTTATGACGAGCAGGAGTTTTTTACAGAACGCCGCAAACTTAAAGACAAAGCAAAAAAAGAAGTTGGCTTTAAAATTATAGCTACCGATATATCTGCCGACGCTGTTGATGTGGCAAAAAAGAATGCCAACACAGCGGGTGTAGAACATTTAATTGATTTTGCTGTTTGTGACTTTGCCGATACTGAAGTACCCGAAGAACCGGGCGTTGTAATGTTTAACCCGGAATATGGCGAGCGTTTAGGCACGCATACCAAGCTGGAAGCAACTTACAAACGTATGGGCGATTTTATGAAGCAAAACTGCAAAGGTTACAGGGGCTATATTTTTACCGGTAATCCTGATCTGGCTAAAAAAATTGGACTACGCGCGGCACGCAGAATAGAATTTTACAATGGTAAGTTAGATTGCCGCCTGCTTGAATACGAGCTATATGATGGCACCAGAAGAGCGCCGGTAGAACCTGATCAATATCCGGGAGGATTAAAATAATATGAAAAAGATATTTTTATTTTTTGTTGCTACAACGCTTGCTGCATCGTGCTTCGCACAGCAGGAACTTGCTTTTCCGTTTCAAGGCGGTAAGGAGGTGATGAATAGCTTCTTTACGCAAAACGTTGATGTATCATTAGACATCCAAAAAAGAAAAGTAACCGGAACTGCCGTTTTTAAGTTTACTGCAGATACCGCCGGAGCCATCAAAAAAATAATTATCTATTATGCTGATGATGTGTCGTTGGTAACGCCCATTATTGAAGCCTTAAAAAAATCAGACGGTAAATGGATTATTCCATTCAGAGAAAAAGCGCACGATTTCATCATTCCGTTCAGGATCAACTTTAAAACACCTGCAACGGCGAGCGCTGCTTTGCAAAAAGCCGTGTACGAATATCATCGCACCCGTAAGCCAGTACTTTCTAATGATCAGGTTCCGTTGGATGTAGCAACGCTGTTGCCTGCGGTATCAGTAACTTATGAGATTAATTGATCGTTATTTTCAATTCTTGAAATCTAAGGGCAAATAATTTTCGTAAGTGGATAAACTGATCACTATATCATACTTATGACGAATGCCACGGGTTTAAAAATTAAGGCTATCGCCGCTAACATCCGCACAAAACGAGAAAAAAAGAATTATACACAGGAATATTTAGCTTATAAACTAAGCATTTCACAAAATGCCTACAGTAAAATAGAACTGGGGTATACCAAAATAACGCTGGAACGCCTGTTCCAAATAGCCGAGATCCTTGAAACTGATGTCATATCGTTACTCAATTTAGATTAGCTGCATATTTTAAATATTTAACAAAGCATAAGCTCCATTACTGTAATATTGCAGCTTATGGAACATGCAGAGATTATTGAAAAAACCATAGAGTTTGTTAAAGAAACGCTGAAAGACGCCGAAGGTGGCCACGACTGGCATCATATAGAGCGCGTTTATAACAATGCAAAAAACATAGCCGAGACAGAAGACGCCGATATTTTAGTAGTTGAACTGGCCGCTTTGTTACATGATATTGCCGACCCCAAGTTTAACAATGGCGATGAAGATAAAGGCCCGCAACTTGCAGCAGAATTTCTGAACAGCATCGGGGTTGAGGCGGCCATAATAACGCATGTTCAAAACATCATAAGGTACATGTCGTTCAAATCATCATTTGATGCGCCCACCTTCAGCTCTATAGAAATGCAGATAGTACAGGATGCCGACCGGCTTGATGCCATGGGCGCCATAGGTATAGCGCGTGCTTTTAACTACGGCGGACACAAAGGCCGGGCAATTTACGACCCCAATATAAAGCCCGAGGCGCATACCAATAAAGAAGCTTATAAAAACTCAACTGCACCTACCATTAACCATTTTTACGAGAAGCTATTGCTGTTGAAAGATAAAATGAATACAGAAACAGGCCTACGCCTTGCGCAGCAACGCCACAACTTTATGCTGGTTTATCTGGACCAGTTCTATAAAGAATGTCACTAATTGTAAAAATAGTAACACACTATAACACGGCGAATGGAATCGTCGTTATTTAGCAGTATGAAACGAATACCCCTGATTGCATCATTCTTAATAATTTCTATTGCTGCGGCATTTGCGCAGAGTACTGCTACCGTTACCAAGGCAGGCATTAAATTTCAAATAAAGAACCTGGGTATTAATACCGGTGGGACAATAGGGGGCGTAAAAGCTACTATTCTGTTTAATCCGGCCCAGCTGGCCACCAGCAGTATTGAAGCTACCGCAGAGGTCGCCACTATAAATACTGATAACGAAGAGCGCGATACGCACTTAAAGAGCGCTGACTTTTTTGAAGTGCAGCGTTACCCGCATATCAGCATGAAATCGGTGTCTTTTAAGCACAAAAGCGGAGTCAATTATGTGGGTAAGTTCAACGTCACCATAAAAGATAAAACCAAGCAACTGGATGTGCCTTTTACATATACAGAAAATGGCAATACTGCTGCAATTATCGGCACCGTTAAACTAAACCGGCTTGATTTTGGCGTAGGGGGTTCAAGTCTGGTGCTGTCTGATAATGTTACCGCAACCATAACCGTAGACATGAATAAGTAGGCGGGCTCAGGAGAAAGGGTGTTTCACAAAGATATATAACACTCCCGGAACGTTTGGAACGGATTCTTTTGTAAACATCTTATTTTCAAATCCTTAAAATTTCGCAGTGAAACAGTATGAAACTACTTATTCGTCAGGAAAATTAACTGTAATTTAAGCCTAAGTTCCTGATTATCAATCAACCGTAATTTTAGAAACTTTTCCCTTTTTATGAAACGGTTTTGAAACGATCTCCATGCCCAACTTCTAAACTTAACTTTTCCATATTGTCCTGTTAAACTATTGCGTTAGTAATTTCATACTTTTATTGTTATGAAATTCAGGGTACTTATATTGATCAACGCGGGAGCGGTAGCCATTACGCTGTCAGCCGTAAATTACTATTTTCAGCGCAGCCTGTACGATATGGCTATGACCTTTGTTGCCACCCTTATTACCAGCTTTATTGTTTTTTATTACCTAATAGAAAAATATATCTACTCAAAAATAATAATCATTTATAAGCTGATACATAATCTTAAACTGGGCCGCGATCTGCGCGACGCTTTGGGCGAACATACCAGCGCCGACCCCATTAATGACGTTGAGAAAGAGGTAAAAGAATGGGCCAAACAGAAGAAGACAGAAATAGACGCATTAAAGACCCAGGAGAAATTCAGGCGCGATTTTTTATCCAATATATCGCACGAATTTAAAACCCCTTTATTTGCCATACAAGGATATATTGAGGCCGTGCAGGATGATGACCTGGAGGATAAAGCGATGGCACGCCAGTTTTTAGACAAGGCATCAAAGAATGTGGACCGCCTTAGCTACCTGATAAAAGACCTGGATGAAATATCAAAATTAGAATCGGGCGAGCTGCCTATTAATTATACCAAGTTTAAAATTAATGATCTGATAAAAGAGGTTATGGAAAGTTTGGAGTTAAAGGCCAGGCAGCATAAAATTAAATTGAGCTTTAAGCAGAAATATGATGAGGCCACAATGGTAACCGCCGACAGAGATAAAATTACGCAGGTACTGGTTAATTTGCTGGACAACTCGTTTAAGTATGGCAGGGAGGACGGCACCACATCGGTTACCTTGTTTGATCTTCACGACACAGTGCTGATAGAAGTAACCGACGATGGCATTGGAATTGAAGAAAAATACCTGCCGCGCCTTTTTGAGCGCTTTTTCCGCACAGATGCAAGCCGCTCAAGGCAAATTGGAGGGTCGGGACTTGGATTGGCCATTGTTAAGCACATTATAGAGGCACATCAGCAAACCATCAACGTGCGTAGTACAGAGGGGTTGGGATCAACATTTGGGTTTACGCTGCAAAAGGTTAAACAAGGATTACCATTTCCCGGGTTACCAATATTAAAAAGTTAACATTAAATTAACATTGCAAATGTACCTTTGAGCAAATATTATTAAAATGTCGTTAAACAGTATCTTCCAGTATTTTGTACCAAAGGATAAAAAAGTTTTTTTTCCGCTATTTGAACAAGCCGCAAACAACACCGTAGTCATGTCAACCCTGCTGGTTGAAGCGGTTAACTCAAATAACCCGGCAACACGCGAAGAACTGTTTAAACAAATTGATAAACTGGAAAACAAAGGCGACGAAATTACCCACCAGGTATTTTTAGAGCTGGGCAAAAACTTTATTACCCCGTTTGACCGCGAAGATATCCACTCGCTTACCAGCGCTATTGATGATGTGGCCGATTATATACAGGGTGCAGCCAACCGCATGAACCTTTATCGTATTGACGACTATAACGAACATATACTTAAACTTTGCGAACTATGCCTGCAAGGCAGTACCGAGCTGGAAAAAGCCGTTCGAGAATTGAAAGATTTGCGTAATGTACGCGCCATAGCTGACTCATGCATCCGCATCAACAGCGTTGAAAATCAGGCCGATTATGTGTTTGATCGCGCCGTTGCTGATCTGTTCCTTTACGAAAAAGATGCCATCCGCCTTATAAAATACAAAGAGATCTATGCTGCTTTGGAAACAGCTACTGATATGTGCGAAGATGCTGCCGACGTTATGGAATCCATTTTAGTTAAAAACGCCTAATTTTTATAAATTTAAATGGTTACCACCCTTTTAGTTATTGTAGTTGCCCTTGCGTTAATATTTGATTACACCAACGGTTTTCATGATGCGGCCAACTCAATAGCCACTGTAGTATCAACCAAAGTGTTAACACCTTTCCAGGCGGTACTGTGGGCTGCAGCGTTTAACTTTTTAGCTTATTTTGTTGTAACCGACCATAAAGTAGCCAATACAGTTGCCAAAATTGTTGTTATGGACTATGTTAACATCCATGTACTACTTGCGGGGCTATTTGCGGCAATTACATGGAATTTAATAACCTGGTGGTTCGGCATTCCGTCCAGTTCATCACATACGCTTATTGGCGGTTTTGCAGGCGCAGGTATAACCAATGCACTATATATGGGCGCAGCGCCCCTTGATGCCGTTAACATGCATTACATCACTACTATTATAATGTATATAGTGTTGGCCCCTGTAATAGGCCTTACTATTGGGTATATTATAACCATACTTATAATGCACATCTGTAAAAATGCGCGGCCTGCCACAGCCGAGCGTTGGTTTAAAATATTGCAGCTGGCAACATCAGCATTATTAAGCTTTGCCCACGGAACAAATGATGCGCAAAAGGTTATGGGTATACTTTATGTTGCTTTAATAGCCGAAAAAGTAATATTGCCAACCGCACCAATGCCGGAGTGGATACCATTGGCTTGTTACTCTGCTATCGCTTTAGGTACCATGTCTGGTGGTTGGAAAATCGTTAAAACTATGGGCAGCAAGATCACCAAGATCACCTCGCTTGAGGGTGTTAGCGCCGAGACCGCAGCTGCCATCACTCTAAAAATAACCGAGCATTTTGGTATCCCGGTTTCTACAACCCATACCATTACCGGTTCAATTATAGGTGTTGGTTTAACAAAACGCATATCGGCCGTGCGCTGGGGCGTAACCATCCCGCTAATGTGGGCCTGGATAATCACCATCCCTATATCGGCTATATTAGCGGGCACAGTATTTATGCTGATGCGTGTTTTCGGTTACTAAAACTCTTTTGCACTTTCAACGTTTTAACGGTATGAAAAAATATTTGTACCTGCTGTTGCCTGCTCTTTTAATTTCTTTACCGTTTTCCGGATGTGATGTTGCGCAACAGGCGGCCACCGCTGTTATTAACTCGCAAGGGCAGCCAACAACGCTCGAGATAGGGAATGCTTTAAAGCAAGCGCTTGAGCAGGGGTCAACCAACAGCAGCGATCAGTTATCGGCAGTTGACGGCTTTTTTGCTAACGCGGCGGTGAAAATATTGTTCCCGCCCGAAGCACGTAAGGCTGAAAACACATTGCGCAGCATAGGTTTAGGTAAACTGGCTGATAATGTTATACTATCGCTCAACCGCGCTGCAGAAGATGCTGCCAAACAAGCCAAACCCATATTTGTAAGCGCAGTTAGGCAAATGACCTTGCAGGATGTTATGAATATTTTGTTAGGAAGCCAGGATGCCGCCACGCAATATTTTAAACGCGCAACCACTGCCGAATTGGTAAGCAAATTTAAACCTGTTATAGAGACAAGCCTTGGTAAGGTGGGTGCGACACGTTATTATACCGATGCCGTAAACGCATACAATAAAATACCACTGGTAACTAAACTTAACCCGGATATTAGCGATTACGCCACTCAAAAAGCTATTGAGGGTGTATTTTACCAGATAGCACAGGAGGAACTTAAAATACGCCAGAACATTGGTTTTAGAACCACACCATTAATGCAAAAGGTTTTTGCCTACGCAGACAAAAACAAAAGAGCACTCTAATTTAAAACTTACTATTATTTCTCAGGCTTGTGGAACTTCACAGTCACGGTAATCTTCTTAGGTTGCCCCTGCGGGCTTCCCACCCATTCAGGTCCATTTTTAATAAGTTGGACGGCTTTTTGGCCAGCCATATCATCGTCCGTTTTACTGATCTCGAAGTCGCTTAACGTTCCGTCTTTTCCAACGGTAAAGCTTACCCTTGAACTGCCGGTTTTGCCATTGGGCAATACGGAGTTGGCATTAAGATACTTCTGGAAGTTTTCCCATCCATATTTAGGTTGTGCATCCGGCTGCGTTCCGTCTGGTTTGGCTATCACCACCTCGTTTAACATCATGGCGTCTGGCTCAAGTGTCACTTTAGACGGCGCGTCTTTCGCATCTATCGTGCGGGGGCGGTAGCCTATATATTTATAGCTAATATTTGTGTTAAGGCTGTCCACATTTAGTGTATAGGCGCCATCTTTATCAGTAAACGTGGAGTTGGCGTTGTTACCTGCTCTAACTGTTACGCCGGGCAAAGGCTGGCCGTCTTCGCTTACAACTTTACCCTTTATTGTAGCAGACACCACTGTAGCAGAAGCGGCCTTTGCTGCCGACATTATTTGATCTTTTAAAGGATCACTATATGCGCCTACTTTCTCTTGCTTCTTCTGTCTACCGAAGGCCACTACCACCATTTCATTAAATGGTACAGAATCTTTTTTAACGCGGGTATTTTCAGCAGCAAGAGCTACTTCATTTAAATTACCACCCTGCACGGCAGATGAAGCAATTTCTGCAGTTTCATCAGCCGTTACCGGCACATCGTAATTGTTAGAAGCTGATCCGTTATAATAGGACCGGCGTGGTGATCTGATCACCGCTCTGTTTCTTGGGGCATTGAAAGCTATTAATGAGTCTTTGTTGATAGCTATCTGAGGGTCCTTAATAAGTGGCGACGGGGCTACCTCTGTATTATCGGCTTGTAATTGTGCGCCAACTTCTGCTTTATTTACCACCGGGCCAGACATTAGCCACCAGCCCCCAACACCCAACACCACTATAACCGACGCCGCCATTGCCAATGTGCTAAAAGAAATTATACGCGCTTTTGGCCTTTGTAAACGATTATGCAAATTAGCGGCAAGCTCCGCAATGGCTTTATCCTGATTTCCGGCAGCTTCAAAACCTTCCATTGCATCCATCAAAAGGGGGTCGTTAAGCGCGCGGCGTTCCAGCTCGTACATCGCACGCGTATCCAGTTTCCCTTCCAGGTACTTTTTAATTTGCAATATGTCGGCGTTCTTGCTATCCACTGCTTCTCTCTAAACAAATTTTAAGGTTGCGTTTACCGTTCTGTATATAACTCTTAACCTCGTTAAGTGTAAAACCGGTTAAGTCTGCAATTTCTTTATAGCATTTCTCTTTTAAATAAAACAGATCAACGCTTTGTTTTTGCGCGGGTATTAATTTATCCATGCATTTTTCTAAAGCGGTAAGCGCTTCTTCCTTGTTGTTATCTTCAGGATGCAAAACAGGGTTAAATTCCATAAAGTCATCCAAACCAATTGTTTCCATTTTTTTGCCAGACCGTAACTGCATTAAACAATAATTACGGGCAAGCACATACAACCAGCTTCTAAACTGTTTTACCTCGTGCTGCTTTACTTTGGTTACCAATTCCTCAAAAATTGCCATTACAGCATCTTTTGCCGGTTCCTCATCTTTTAAGTATTTTAAACAAACCCCATAAATAAGCTGCATATATTTTTGGTACAACTTACCTAAAACAGCAAGATCGCCGTTTTTACGATATCGTTGTAGCAGTTCTTCATCATCTGCATCATCAGGCCTAACTGGTTTGGTAAAAAACTTCACGGATGGACAAAACTAACTGTTTTAAGGCGATTTATAAAATAAGGATATTAAATTTCGCTGTCATTTCGATAGAGCAGCGGGGGGTAGTGTGCTGGCCGCGAACGAGAAATCTTTTCGAAGATGCAAGGTGAGCCTTATCGCTTCGAAAAGATCTCTCTTTCGCGCCGACGCTCAAGGCCCGCCTGCTCTATCGAGATGACAGAGGGGAAGAGTTTACACAATCTTTAAATTATATTTATGCAACAAGCCGGGTAAGCTGTGTGTAGCAAATATGGCTTTGTTTAACGTGTTCAGCTCAGGGTCTATTATAAAATTGTAGGCGGTGCTAAAGTTAACCGAGGTAAGGTTGCTTTGCCTGAAAACAGTTTCTAACAGGTTGCACTCGTCAAACACAGAACCACTTAGATCGGCTTGCGTAAAAGTGGTTTCTTTTAATGATGAGCGGATGAATTTGGTCTTCAACATTTTTTTGCCCATAAAGGACGAGTAGTCTAAAATACACGACTCAAATTGAACGGCAAACAAAAAATCGGCACATTGGCTAAAGTTAACGCCCAATATTTTACAGCTTTTAAATACTGCGTTGTTAAGCGTAGACCGGTCCCACTTCATCATAGATAGATCGCAGTCCTCAAAAATGCAATCAATAAATTTAGCTTGTGCAAATTCGCTTTCTTTCAGATCGCATTTTTTAAAGGTGCAGTTATTGTATTCGCCACCACGGGTGGTTTGCCCCGCGAAGCTTTGTCCGTTGAAAACTTTGTCGTCGTGTATTTCCATTTGATTTTGTCCTAAACTAAAATAGCGACGGGTTTTACACCATCGCTATCAATATCTATAAATTCGAAATCGAAAATCCGAAATTAAATTAGCAGTCTAACCGGTTCTTCCAGCAATGATTTTAAAGTTTGCAGGAACGCTGCTGCCAAGGCACCATCAACCACACGGTGATCGCTGCTTAGCGTAACTTTCATAACATTGCCCGGCACTACAGCGCCATTTTTAACTACAGGTACGGCTTGAATACCGCTTACCGCAAGAATACAAGCGTTAGGTGTATTAATAATTGCCGTAAACTCATCAACACCAAACATACCTAAGTTAGATATGGTAAAGGTTGAGCCTTCCATTTCGGCAGGCTGTAATTTTTTGCTTTTTGATTTACCGGCCAGATCCTTAACCTCTAAAGAAATGTGGGTTAATGATTTGCCATCGGCAAATTTAATAACCGGCACCAGTAAGCCTTCGTCAACAGCAACAGCAACGCCAATGTTTACATGCTCATTGGTGCGGATCTTATCACCCATGAAAGATGAATTAATTGCGGGATGTTGTTTTAAGGCAACAGCGCAGGCTTTAACCACAAAATCATTAAATGATATTTTAACCGGAGCAACCGCGTTGATTTTGGTGCGGGCCTCTATGGCCTGATCCATATCAATAGACATAGTTACATAAAAATGCGGAGCAGTAAACAAGCTTTCACTTAAGCGGCGGCTAATTGCTTTACGCATTTGTGTAACCGGCCGTTCTGTAAATTTCTCTTCGCCGGTAAAGGTTGGCAAAGTAATAGGAGCAGCGGCCGGTTTAGCGGGCGCCGATGGAGCGGCAGTTGCAGGAGCAGCTGAAGCTGCTTGAGTGCTACTGCTACTTTCCGCTGCAACTTTAGGAGCGCCCGGTTTAAAGTCTTCTATATCTTTTTTAACAATACGGCCACCCTCAGCGCTGCCTTTAACAGCGGTAAGGTCAATGCCCTTGTCTTTAGCCATTTTGCGCGCCAACGGCGACGCTTTTACGCGGCTGTCGTCAGAACCTTCAGATGCTTCTTCAGTTGCATTGGCGGAAATAGTGGCAGTCTCTTCCTTTGATTCGCTGTTACTGTTAGTTTGCGCTGCTGCTTCGCCTCCACCGTCTTGCAAAAGTGGTGTAATATCAGTTCCTTCTTTACCTACAATAGCGATAATGCCATTAACTGGTGCAGCTTCACCCTCTTTAGGGCCGATGTATAATAAGGTGCCGGTTTCATAACCAACCACTTCCATGGTAGCTTTATCAGTTTCCACGTCAGCCAAAGAATCGTCTGACTTTACTTTATCACCAACTTTAAAATTCCATTTATTAATAACACCTTCTGTCATGGTATCGCTCAAAGCAGGCATACGTATAACCGTAGCCGGGATGCTCGACAGATCAACTTTAGCAGCAGGTGCAGGTGTTGCAGCAGGGGCCTTATCGGCAACCGGAGCAGCAGGTTTTTCTTCTTCTTTCTTTTCAGCAGCAGGTGCGGCTGTGTTTTCGCCGGCAAGAGCAGCTTTATAGTCTTCGCCTTCTTTGCCTATTACAGCAATAACAGTGTCAACAGGTGCAGCCTGGCCCTCTTCAATACCAATATATAACAGACTGCCATCCTGGTATGATTCAAAATCCATGGTGGCTTTGTCAGTTTCTATTTCGGCCAACACATCGCCCGATTTTACCTTGTCGCCAACTTTCTTATGCCATTTAGCCAAAACACCCTCAGTCATGGTGTCGCTCATTTTCGGCATTTTTATTACTTCGGCCATTATATATTGTTTAATGATTTATTGATTTACTGAATTATTGATTAGCTATAATATTGAATAAAAATGATCGGGGATGATTTTTTTTATCAC
Source organism: Mucilaginibacter sp. HD30 (assembly GCF_054061755.1). NCBI lineage: Bacteria > Pseudomonadati > Bacteroidota > Sphingobacteriia > Sphingobacteriales > Sphingobacteriaceae > Mucilaginibacter > Mucilaginibacter sp. HD30. The sequence goes on along the minus strand of NZ_JBSSEO010000001.1, from coordinate 4,617,803 downwards.
CGTGATTTAATTCAATAAATCAACCATTCAATAATCGGCTATTGTCAGTCTTTTATATAAGGATAATCTTTTTGTACGTAAACATCGGTATATAACTCCGAAGCTTCCGGCCATGGCGATTCTTCTGCAAATTTAACAGCCTCATCAACCTCAGATTTTATCTTAACGTCCATTTCTTCAAACCATTTGTCATCGGCGTAGCCGTTCTTTTCAATGGCAAGCTTAACCGCTTCAAGAGGATCTTTAGCCTTATAGCTTTCCAGTTCCTCTTTTGTACGATATTTCTGCGGATCGGACATGGAGTGACCTTTATAACGATAAGTACGCATCTCCAGGAAGGTAGGGCCTTCGCCTGCACGGGCACGCGAAACTGCTTCGTCCATTGCGTTATGTACCGCAACCGGGTCCATACCATCAACAGCTGATGAAGGGATGCCGTAAGGTAAACCCAGTTTGTATATATCGGTTTGTATGGTGGTACGCTGTACCGAAGTACCCATGGCGTAACCATTGTTCTCGCAAATAAATATAACAGGCAGTTTCCAAAGAGCAGCCATGTTAAAGGTTTCGTTCAAAGCACCCTGGCGCACGGCACCATCGCCCATGTAGGCAACGTTAACAAAATCAGTACCTTTAAACTTCTCTGCAAACGCAACACCTGCACCCAAAGGTATCTGGCCGCCAACTATACCATGCCCGCCATAAAAATGATGCTCTTTGCTAAACATGTGCATTGAGCCGCCCTTGCCTTTTGAGCATCCGGTAGCTTTGCCGTAAAGCTCGGCCATTATAGCGTTAGAGCTTATACCCTGAGCAATAGCATGCGCATGATCGCGATAGGCAGTGATCATACTATCTCCCTTTTTCATTACCGACATGGCCCCGGCCAAAACGGCTTCCTGACCTATATACAAATGGCAAAAGCCTCTGATTTTTTGCTGACCGTAAAGTTGTCCTGCCTTTTCTTCGAACCTACGCATTAACAGCATAGACTCGTACCACATCAGATAAGTGTCTTTAGTTATTTCGATTGAACTCATTAATTAAAATCCTCAGTTTGCAGATTAATGCGCAAATCTAATTATATATCCCAAAAAACCGAAAGCGGTATGTAAAAAGATTAGCTTTTAAATAGCTTAAACGTTATAGTTTGGGTAACAATATCAAATTCAGAAAAATTAAGTTACACACGTATTACAAATGGGTTATTATCTCCACTATTAACAGTGTTAAAACTATTGCATTTACACAATTGTTGAAAGTTATTTTTTTATGAAATATGTAACAAAGTGTTTGGTTTTTTGAAAAATATGAATAGTTTTGTGGGCAACCTGATCCGAAGTGTATGATTTAATGAACAAATTCATTAAAAAACAAAACGAAACAAGGACTAAATGAAGAAAACATTACTGGCAATTGCCCTATTTTTCAGCGTTTTAGCCGTTCAGGCACAGACAAAAACCGTTCCAAGTCAGGCAACGGAAAAAGCTCCCGAGGAGCAAGAAAGCTTAGCAAAAGATTATCTATCACAAATAATGGGTGTTGCGCTTAACACAACATCAAATATGAAGCTTTTTAGTTTTGTTTATGACTGGATAGGCACACCTTACCGTTTTGGTGGTGGCTCTAAAAAAGGCATTGACTGTTCTGGCTTTACCAAACAATTATACGAGCAGGTTTTTAACCTTGACATAAAACGCAACTCGCGTGATATTTTTAGCATGGTTAGCCCGGTTAAAAAAACTGAACTTAAAGAAGGCGACCTGGTTTTCTTTAAAATACGCAGCCGCAGCATCTCGCACGTAGGTATTTATTTAGGCGGGAACCGTTTTGCACACGCCTCTTCTCGCGGTGTGGCAATAAGTAGCCTTGACGATAATTATTATAGCCGTTATTTTTATAAGGGCGGTCGTTTGTTAGCGTCCTTCAAAAAAGAACTGGAGATTACCGAAGACCAAGCACAATAATCTAACGTTTAGATACTGATATATCCTTTCACTTTTGCGGTGAAAGGATTTTTTTTGCCATTATGATTTGCCGCCTGAATCTTTTTATCATCATTATCAGCTGTTTGTGCCTGATACCTGGCTGCGAGCCCCCGCAGTCAACAGTAAAAAATAATCCCCCGGTGGTTAGTCTACCAAAACAAATACCCCCTACGCCAAAACTACCAGATTCTGTGTGCATTGCTGCCGTTGGCGATATTATGCTGGGCACCTCCTATCCGGACAATTCTACCTTATCGCCAGACAGTGCTATAAATAGGTTTAGGTATGTAGAGCAATACTTCCAAAATGCTGATGTAGCGTTCGGAAACCTGGAAGGCACCTTGCTTGATGGTGGCCAACCCGCTCACTATAAACTGCATTTAAAAAGCAAGGCCTATTTGTTCAGAATGCCCGCTAAATATTGCGGCATTCTTAAAAATGCAGGATTTGATGTACTGAGCCTCGCTAATAACCACATCGGCGATTTTGCCGAAACCGGTCGCGAAAGCACTGTAAAGGCTTTAGACAGCTGCGGCATACATCATGCAGGGTTATTAGAATATCCTTCGGTTGAGTTTGAAAGAAATGGCGTAAAATATGGTTTCTGCGCTTTTGCACCCAACAGCCACACCGTATCAATTTTTGATATGAAAGGCGCGGCCAAGATCATCAGCGATTTGAAACAGAGGTGTGACATAGTGATGGTATCATTTCATGGTGGTGGGGAAGGGCCGGATTTTGAGCATGTGGCTCCGGCGGGCGAATCCTACTTTAGTGAGCGCCGTGGTGATCTGCGCGTCTTTGCACACAATGCTATTAACAATGGAGCTGATATAATATTGGGCCACGGCCCGCACGTGAGCCGCGCAATGGAATTATATAAAGGCAGATTAGTCGCTTACAGCCTGGGTAATTTTTGCACTTACCGCGGTGTGGGTATTGAGGGCGTTGCAGGCATTGCCCCGCTTTTAAAAGTTTATTTAAACCGTAAAGGTGAATTTTTAAGCGGAAACATAATTTCGGTTAAGCAAAGCAGGGAAAGGCATGTTGAGCCCGATACATTGCATCGGGCTGCAAAACGCATGAAATGGTTAACGGTTGTAGATTTCCCTGACAGTAAGCAATTGTTGATATCAGAAAAGGGATTGCTTAGCGTTGTTAGATAAAGCTAAGCCTCGTCCTTGGTGTTGCGCACCAATCCTATCCCGGTTAAAAAAAAGATCAGGCTTATCACGCCTATCACTGTAAGGTTTACCGCATTGCCGTCGCGTTGTATAATTACTACGCCGGTGTAGATTAGACCGATAATGCCCAAAATGGTCAATATAGTCCCAAAAGTTCGTTTTACGTTCATAGGTTACTTCTAAAAATTAATCATTAATTTTAGAAACAAATTGCACTCCAATTAGTCCAAATAAACCAGGTTAATACTTAAATCATATATAATGCAAAGCCAAATAACATCTTTCATATTGGTATTTATCGTATTGGTAATACTTTTTTCATCCTTTGTGACTGTAAAACAGGGCACTATTGCAGTAATTACCGTATTTGGCAAATACCGCAGAATATTAACACCGGGGCTTAATTTTAAGATTCCACTTATAGAGGCTATTTATTCTAAAATATCCATACAGAATCGCTCAGTTGAGCTGGAATTCCAAGCCGTTACGTTTGACCAGGCCAATGTTTATTTTAAGGCCATGATCCTCTTCTCCGTATTAGATCAGCAGGAAGAAACCATTAAAAACGTAGCCTTTAAGTTTGTTGATGAGCGTAATTTAATGCAAGCTTTAATACGTACTGTCGAGGGTTCTATCCGTGCTTTTGTGGCCACCAAACGACAGTCGGAAGTATTGATATTACGCCGCGATATTGTTGAACACGTTAAAGAGCAGCTGGACCTGATATTAGAGGGTTGGGGTTATCACTTGCAGGATCTGCAACTGAACGACATTACGTTTGATGAAGTGATTATGAAATCAATGAGCCAGGTGGTAGCATCAAACAACCTAAAAGCAGCTGCCGAAAACGAGGGGCAAGCTCTATTGATCACCAAAACTAAAGCTGCCGAGGCAGAAGGTAACGCCATCAAAATATCTGCCGAAGCCGAACGCCAGGCATCGCAACTTCGCGGGCAGGGTGTGGCGCTTTTCCGTCAGGAAGTTGCAAAGGGTATGAGCGCTGCCGCCAAAGAAATGGAGCAGGCGCATATGGATACCTCGGTAATATTATTTACCATGTGGACGGAGTCTATTAAACATTTTTCAGAAAACTCAGAGGGTAACGTGATCTTCCTGGATGGCTCAACCGATGCTATGCAGCAAACCATGAAACAGCTGATGAGCCTGAATGTAATGCAGCAGATGGAGAAAGGGAAGAAGTAAATTTCGGATTTCGGATGTTCGATTTCGGATTTATGGCTAATCAAATAAATTCGAAATCGAACATCCGAAATTCGCAATTCCCAAACATCCGAAATGGAACATCCGAAATCCGAAATATTCATTATCTTTGCAGCATAATGAATATTACTGCTATACAATAATACTTTGGCCCCAAGGCAAGCTATCCTCAAATAGCCGGACCGGAGTATCCCGTTTTAATTAATTAAATTTATTATTGAATGTTTTGTCGGCTATGGCTGCTCACTGTGTATTTTTGCACATGATGTGGTTTTGCTAATTGGCATTCCCATTGATATGATCATTACTGAATGAGAAAGAAATTTTATGATACTGCTATAAAGCAGGAGCGTGCTGTGCTTGTTGGTGTTATTACCGCCAACGAAAGCGATGAACGCGCTAAAGAATATTTAGAAGAGCTGGCGTTCCTGGTAGAAACAGCCGGAGCTAAAACTGAAAAGGTATTTACCCAAAAGCTGCAAAAGCCAGATCGTGCTACGTTTGTAGGCTCGGGCCGTTTGGAGGACATCAAAGCCTTTGTAATTGAGGAGGAGATAGATATGGTGGTGTTTGACGACGAGCTAACACCATCGCAACTGCGCAATATTGAGAATGAGCTGCAGGTTAAGATCCTGGACCGGAACAACCTTATATTGGATATTTTTGCCAACAGGGCGCAAACAGCGCAAGCCAAAACACAGGTGGAGCTGGCACAGCTACAATACCTGCTGCCCCGCCTAACCCGTTTATGGACGCACTTGGAGCGGCAAAAAGGTGGTATTGGTATGCGCGGACCGGGCGAGAGCCAGATTGAGACCGACCGCAGGTTGATTCTGAATAAAATTGACTTGTTGAAGGACAGGTTAAAAGCGATTGATAAACAAAATGAAACGCAGCGTAAAAACCGCCATCAACTGATACGGGTTGCGTTGGTGGGTTATACCAACGTGGGTAAATCAACCATTATGAACATGCTGGCAAAATCTGACGTATTTGCAGAGAATAAGCTGTTTGCTACGCTGGATACAACCGTGCGCAAGGTGGTGATTGAAAACGTTCCCTTCCTCCTGTCAGACACCGTTGGATTTATCCGCAAGTTGCCGCATGATCTGGTTGAGTGCTTCAAATCTACTTTGGATGAGGTACGCGAGGCTGATATTTTGATACATGTTGTTGATGTATCGCACCCAAGTTTTGAGGACCATATACGGGCCGTGAATGACACCCTGAGAGAATTAGGCGCATTGGATAAACAGACTATTGTGGTTTTTAATAAAATAGATGCCTATCAGCCCGTGCAAACACACAGCGAAGATGAGTTACATACCATGACCTTGGATGACTTTAAACATAGCTGGATGGCTAAAAATAACAATCCCGCGATATTTATTTCGGCAACCGAACGAGAGAATATTGATGAGTTTAGGAGCCTGATTTACGAGTTGGTTAAGGATATTCATACAAAGAGGTATCCGTATGATCAGTTGTTGTATTGATGCTTAGTAGAATCAATAGTTAGGAAACAAGAGTTAAGAATCAAGATGCAAGAGAGTGATGGGTATACCTGTCGCTCTTTTAGCTTTATGGTTTCTTAATATCTGCTATCACCTCATCCAACAGTCTATTAAACTCCGCAGGATTTTCGACCATGGCATAATGCCCTGTACCTTCAGTATAATAAACTTTAAAAGGAATATTTTTAGCAGCCATGTATTTGGTAACAGTCGGTGTTACATCGCTGTTAATAAGGTATAACTTTTTCCCGGCTTGCTTTAATTTACCAAGTTCATCAAAGCTCAGGTCTTGTTGCTCCATACTGGCTATAGCAATGGCGCTATCCGTTTGCGCCACATCATTCAATATTCTCTTTTTTATATCTGGCGCTGTTGTTTTAGAAAACAGCGACTGCTCAAAGTATTGAAAAAGCTATTTTTTTAAAGTTGTGTTTCATTTCGGCAATGGCGGCAGCGTACTCCTTAGCTGCATTGGGGCTTTGCGGTTCGCCTACGTTTTTAAAGTTATCAATGCCCACCAATCCCAATATTGAAGTAGGATTCTCAGCGGCAGCCTGCAAGGCAATATCGCCAGACATTGAATGCCCTACCAGGATGACATTTTTTAAGCTAAGTTTGCTAACAACAGCATTCACATCGCTGCCATAAGTTTTGGTGTCCCATTTATCTCGGTTTTTCCCCGATTGCCCAAAGCCGGGCAGGTCCATGGTAACAACCCTATATTTTTTGCCAAAGTACGACACCTGATTGGCCCAATAACCTTTGTTAATTGCCCAACCGTGTATAAAAAGTATAGTAGTGTCGCTTCTGCCGGTATCGGTGTAAGCAATATTAACACCATTGTTGCTAATAACAACCGGCGTTTCAAATGCATCTGTGCCAGTTTGTTCTGTCTCAGATTTTTTCCCGGATTGACTACACGAGAGAATAACACCTGATAACAGGAAAACAACTACAAGATTGAACAGTGATTTCATAAAGTACTTTTGGGAATAACGATCAAAAATTAAAAAATTTTCTAATTGTAAACTATTCTTCAATAACCATTTAACTTTATTTAACACAAGTTATTATTCTGAGCGATAGCGAAGAATCTTGTAAAAATGCAAGGCCGAGCGCTTGGTTAGTCGCTCATATAAGATCTTTCGCTATCGCTCAGGATAACAAACTACCTTACGAGAGGAAGATTTCTTCCTTTATCTCCGGTATAATCCCTTTCTCTAAAGCCGTATCAAATAAAAGCTTAATTGCCTTCCTTCCATCCTCGCCTAAGTCAACGGAGTACTTATTTACATAAAGCTCAATATGCTTATACATCACCTCCTCGCTCATTTCCTGCGCATGTTGACGGATGAATTCTAAACCCGATTTAGGGTTAGCAAAAGCAAACTCAACTGATTTGCGCAGCACCCGGTTAACTTTATGCTGAACTTCTAAAGGCAAATTACGGTTGGCAACTATACCGCCCAACGGGATAGCGCAACCGGTTTTCTTTTCCCAAAAATCGCCCAGGTCTATTATCTTTTTTAAGCCTTTGTCCTGATAAGTGAAGCGGTTTTCGTGGATAATTAAACCTACATCCACTCTGCTCTCTAAAACGGCATTTTCAATATCCGAAAAAACTAACTCAATTTTATTGGTAGCCTCCGGGAAGGCCAACCCCAACAAAAAATTAGCTGTGGTATACTTCCCGGGGATGCCGATTAAAGGATTTATGATTTCAGATTTACGATTTACGATTTGCCCTTTTTCCAAATCCGAAATTGAAATTTCCAAATCCGAAATTAAAAGCGGGCCAACTCCAAAACCCAGTGCGCTGCCGGCATCCAGCAAAACATATTGATTGGCTACATAAGCAAATGCATGGTAGCTTAGCTTGGTAATGTCCAACTCGCCGCGAAATGCTTTTTGGTTAAGCGTTTCTACATCGTCATAAAAAACCTCAAACTCCAGGCCTTCTGTGTCAATTTTATGATGAATAAGCGCGTCGAAAATAAAGGTATCGTTAGGGCAAGGCGAAAAGCCGAGGGTTAGTTTCATTTTGAAAGATTAGTGATTAGTTGACAAGAGATCAGGCCGAACAACTGAAAAATCGATAATTCAATAAACCATTAATTCAATAATTAGCCTAAAGTTCCTTTATCAAATCCAGCGCAAATGTATTCAGATTTTTAACAGCAAGGCCTATCTCCCAGTTATTGCGGTTACGTTTTTCAACATAATTTGACACTGCCCTGATCTGTACACACGGCACCTTTAACTGATGGCAGGCGTAAAAAAAAGCCGCCCCTTCCATACTTTCCAGTTGCGGTTTAAGTCTATCAGTAATTGCTGCTATTGATGCTTCGTTGCCATGCACCTTATTTACAGTTATTGCGGTGGCTTTAACCGGGGCTAATTTTGAAGTGAAATAGCTAATAGAACTTGTTGGATTAAAAATGCCCGCGCCCAAACCCAACTGCTCAATGCTGATAAAGCGGGTATCATCTTCGGCACCTAACTCGGCAAAGGTATCCTGGGTTATATTAACCACGCTGCCTAAAGGAATATTGCGGTCAAAACTACCTGCAATGCCTAAATTAATTACTAGGTTATAAACGTTATGCGGCAGGTGTTTACCTAAAGCAAAAGCGGTAGGTACCATACCTGCGCCGGTTATCAATACAGAGCAGTTAGCTACCGAAGCATGGCGGGGCAAAAACAGATCAGGCTCATCCTTTACCTGCAAACCTAACGATTGTATTAACGGCTCAACTTCGGGCTGCGTAGCAGCAACAATCAAAATGCGCATAGGCCTTGTTTTTATGCTAATATAGCTTTTTTAGTTTGCAGTGGCGGCCAAGCGTACAGTGGGCAGTTTACCACGTTAATAATTACCAGTTAAAAACTGCCCACTGCAAACTAATAACTGCAAACTCAATTATGTATATTTGCACCCATTAAAATTATGATGATACACATAACGCGCAAAGAACATTTTAATGCCGCACACAGAATGTACCGTGAGGAATGGAGCGCAGAAAAAAATGCGGAAGTGTTTGGCAAGTGCGCCAACCCTAACTGGCATGGGCACAATTATAACTTGTTTGTAACTGTAAAGGGCCAGGTAACGCATGCTACAGGTTATCTTATTGACCTTAAAGATCTAAAACAAATAATACACGAATACGTAATTGAAAAGCTTGACCATAAAAATCTAAACCTGGATGTTGATTTTATGAAAGGTAAAATGGCATCAACAGAGTTGGTATGTATTGAGATTTTTAATCAGCTAAAAGCGCCTATTGAAGCCCATGAAGGTGTGTTTCTGCATTCGGTTAGGCTGTTTGAAACCGAGAACAACTCGGCAGAATATTTTGGTGATTAAATCTGAAAAATGATCGACAAAAACAATATCCCCGATAGGGATGACGACATAAACGGCTACGAAAAGGTTGACCGTTATAACCCCGACCTGATAAACAGCTTGTCTGCCCATTACAAAGAAGTGTTAAAACAGATAGGCGAAAACCCCGAACGCGAAGGTTTATTAAAAACTCCGGAGCGTATTGCCAAAGCCATGCTTTACCTTACCCACGGATATGACCTGGACGCTAAGGAAATTTTAAGCTCGGCATTGTTTAAAGAAGAATACAGCCAAATGGTGGTGGTGAAGGACATAGAAGTATATTCTATGTGCGAGCACCATATGTTGCCCTTTTTTGGTAAAGCACATATAGCTTATATACCTAATGGGCACGTGGTTGGTTTAAGCAAAATACCACGTGTGGTTGATGCTTACGCCCGCCGTTTACAAGTACAGGAGCGTTTAACCAACGAGATACGCGATTGCATACAAGAAACATTGCAGCCAATTGGCGTGGGTGTGGTTATCGAGTGCCGCCACCTGTGTATGTGTATGCGCGGTGTGCAAAAACAAAACTCTGTAACTACCACATCAGCATTTACAGGCGGCTTTTTACAGGAAAAAACAAGGGCAGAGTTTTTGCATTTAATATCGTCTAAGCTTAGTTGATTAGTTGATTAAGTTGATTGTGTGAGTGGTTTTGCTGCCAATCAACTGTTGATCAATAGATATTACTATCACATTAATAACATTATTAAAACTACTCACACAATCAACTTAACCAACCAATGAAAGCATACATTTTTCCGGGGCAGGGCGCCCAGTTTGTAGGTATGGGCAAGGACCTATACGAACGATCAGAAAAAGCACGTGAATTATTTGAGCAGGCTAATACTATACTGGGTTTCCGCATTACTGATATAATGTTTAACGGTACCGATGAGGACCTGAAACAAACTAAAGTAACGCAACCCGCTATATTCCTTCATTCGGTTATCCTGGCTAAAGTATTGGGTGATGATTTTAAACCTGATATGGTGGCCGGTCATTCGCTTGGGGAATTCTCGGCGCTGGTTTCGGCCAACGCCTTATCTTTTGAAGATGGCTTAAGGCTGGTTGCAGCGCGTGCTAATGCTATGCAAAAAGCCTGCGAAATACAACCATCAACCATGGCGGCTATTTTAGGTTTGGATGATTTTACTGTTGAAGATATTTGCCAGCGCATAAGCGATGTAGTGGTACCTGCCAATTATAATTGCCCAGGCCAGTTGGTAATATCAGGCTCAATAGCCGGTATTGACAAGGCCTGCGAACTGATGACCGAAGCAGGAGCTAAAAGAGCTATTAAACTAAATGTGGGTGGAGCTTTCCATTCGCCATTGATGGAAGCTGCGCGTGTTGAGTTAGAGCATGCCATTGTAAATACTACCATTAATATGCCGGTTTGCCCTATATATCAAAATATAGATGCCAAACCTTATACAGATCCGGAGCAAATTAAACATAATTTAAATGCACAGCTTACCGGTGCAGTGCGCTGGACACAAACCTTAATGCATATGCTTGAGGATGGAGCAACATCATTTACCGAGGTTGGACCGGGTAGTGTTTTGCAGGGGTTGGTTAAAAAAGTAAACCGGCAGATACCTACAGAAAGCGCCGAAATAGCACAATAAATTAAAGAAGCCGCAAACTAAAGCGGCTTTTTTTTATTTAAGTGTGTAAGTTTACACCAATCAATTCATCACCTGTTGAGCTATTCCGCAAAAATACGTTTAATGTTATTATTGCTGGCGGGCAGCTTGCTGCTTACTGCTTTAATAGTCCATCGTTCTAATACCCCGGATGCAAGTATGCGCGAAAGCGCCAAAGGGCTGGAAAGTAACCTGCATAAAAAGGAAGCTTACATTTACACTTTTATTAATGGCAAACCCAATTTTAATAGCTTAAAAAACATAGCCCGGGACGAAAAGGAGGGCCTGCGTCTTATTAACCAGCTCACTACCGAAAAAGGCATCAGGTTTGTAACCGTAAAGAATAATAAAGTAAACTTTTGGAGCGGGGTTGAAGTTATTCCAAGCTCCCCTGCCCGGATAAAGGAAGGCGTATCGTTTATAAGGGAACCGAATGGCGATTATGAAGCAATTAAGAAAACAGAGGGCAATTTTTCAGTTATATTTTTTATACCTATAAAAACCACCTATGCTTTTCAGAATCAATACCTGCAGAATAATTTTTCGCAGGATCTTATAGACGAGAAAAACATAGAAATTGCCGACTTTACAGATAAAAATACCTATGCCGTTCACAATGTAAATAACGCCTACCTCTTTTCTGTTAAAGCAATACCCAACCAGGTTAACTCGCGTTTTTACTACTCAGAAGTTACGCTTTGGCTGCTGGCATTAATGGTGATATGCATTTTTGTGCAAAACACCTGTAATTATCTTGTCCGTATAGACTTTCCTTTTCTTGGTTTGTTCATCCTTTCCCTGTTCATCATTGGCTTACGGGCACTCAACCTTTTCTATAACTGGCCCAACTGCACTTTTAATATTGGCATCTTTGACCCGAAACTGTTTTGGGGAGGGCGCTTGTTTCCATCCATCGGCGACCTTTGTATAAATATACTTTGCCTTACATGGCACATAACATTTTTGTATCAGCTGCGCCATAAACTACTCAAATTTATTCCCGATAAGTTTTCAGGGTACGCCTTGTTAACAGGCTGTTTCACCATACTGGTAATTACTTCAACCGCTCTTTACCATCTATTCCATGATCTGGTTATAAGATCCGATATCAGTTTTGACGTTAGTAATGTGCTTAACCTTTCCATACTAAGCGCTTATGGCTTGGTTATGCTTTGTTTTAGCTTTCTCGTATTCACTTTATTAATAGAGGTAGCATTAAGCATATGCGTGCAATTGCCTATTGTGCGCAAGCATCAATTGCTGTTCTTAATAATTGGTACTTCCGTTTGCACTATTGGGTGGGCGTTGCAATACCACCAGTTTACATTTTTCTATTTTTTATGGGGAGCTATAGTGGGCGTAAGGGGGTATGCCTACCATCGTTATGAGGGGAAGTTAAATTACCGTTCCTTAGCAGTAATAATTTTAATATGCTCATGTATATCGGCACTGTCTCTTACCCGCTTTGAAAAAGTAAAAGAGGGCAAGATGCGTCGCTTGCTGATCAAAAAACTTGAGTTTCCGGACGATGCTGCTGCAGATACCTTATTTAAAACAGTTGAAAGTAAAATTGTTAAAGACGAAGTTATACCCAGCTTTTTCATTACCAATCATCCCGATAACGAGCACATCAAAAACTACTTTCAGAAACGTTATTTTGATAGGTACTTGTCAAAATATAATCTGACTGTACACGTATTTAATACCGAGGGCGAACCAATTGGTGGCGACCAAAGTTATTACTCTCAGGTTTTTGGTGATATGGTGGCGCTGGGATCATTCAAGGTGTCCAAATATTTTTACAGACAAACCACTACTCCGGGCTTGCTGAGTTATTTTGCCATATTGCCGGTATTTAACAAAAATGAACCTATTGGCTCAATAGTAGTTGTGTTGGACGCCAATACAATTTATAGCGGCGACTATTTCCCCGCCTTGCTGGCAGACGGCGACTTTACCGGTGACGGCGATTTTAAAAACTATTCGTATGCGTTTTACTCTGATAATAAATTGTCCTCGCAAAACGGAACATATGTTTACAACCTCACAAACGATACCACAACCGCAGCGGGCTTTAAGGGAATAAGTAAAAAGTATGTTGAAAAAAACGCTAATATTATTAATAACACCTGGTACGATCCGATTGATAGCTATAGCCATTTGATATATAAACTGCCTAATGATCGCGACTTTATTGTAGTGACCAAAGAAGAGAATCCTGTTTTCAACATAATTACCTCGCTAACTTTTTTCTTCATCATATTATTGACTTTTAGTTTGGTTGTTATTTTATCAGTCTGGGCCTGGACACGCATTAAAATCTTAACTATAACCAATGACCGTATAAAATGGGGCTTGCGGCTCAGTTTTGACAAAGTACTCTACAAAACACGCATCCAGTTATCAATGGTATCGGCTGTAGTTATAACGCTGATATTGGTAGGCGCAGTAACCTACGCATCAATAAGTACGCAATATCAGGCCCAGCAAGACAAGATGATTCGGGACAAGATCATCCGGGTCTCAAATACAATTGGGAATTCGCTTGGTGATTATGTAAATAACAACATCGAAGAAAAACAGATAGCTCTTGATGGCCTTGCAGAGTTATACGCTACTGATTTGACCATCTTTAACCAAAATGGAGACGTTGAGGTAACTACGCAGCCCCGTATTTACGAAGAAGGCCTGGTAGCCGGTAAAATGGACGGCCGTGCTTATATCCACCTCAATAAGTTACAGCGTGCTGAGTATATAAACGAAGAAACTATTGGCCGCCTTAAATACAAGGCGGTGTATGCTCCCATCAGAAACATCAAAGGGAGTAATAAAACTATTGCTTATTTGCAGCTACCCTATTTTGCCAACGAGGTTGATTATCGCGAACGCATTGGATCATTATTAAACGTGATGATCAATATTTACGCACTTATTTTTATCGCGATAGGTTTTTTAGCTGTGGTAATTGCACGGCAGATAACCTATCCGCTAAATTTTATACAGCAAAGTTTAAGTAAAACCATTTACGGCCAAAAAAACGAGCCCATACTGTGGGACCGCGACGATGAGATAGGCGCGCTGATTAGCGAATACAACAAAATGATAGCTGCGCTTGAACAAAGCGCGCAAAAATTGGCTCAGTCTGAACGGGAAAGCGCCTGGCGGGAAATGGCCAAACAGGTTGCTCACGAAATTAAAAATCCTTTAACACCGCTTAAGCTGGGGCTTCAATTGTTAGAGAAGTCATGGCGGGAAAAGGATCCGAAGTTTGATCAAAAATTTGAGCGCTTTAGTAAATCGTTTGTAGAGCAGATTGAAAGCCTGTCATCAATAGCATCAGAGTTTTCTGCATTTGCAAAAATGCCAGACACGCGTATGGACAGGTTTAACATTTTTGATGTTTTAAACCAAGCCGTGATAATTTTTAAACAAATGGATAATTTCACTATCCTATATAGCGCGCCAGAACAACCGTTTATTGTATTTGCTGATCGCGACCAGCTATTGCGTTGTTTTAATAATTTGCTTAAAAACTCAATTGAAGCAACCCCGCCAGACAGAGCCGGACTTGTTGAGATAAACTATGAAATTGATGCTAAAAATATTCTTTTTATGATCAAGGATAACGGTAATGGCATCCCTGAGAATATGCGAGAAAAGATATTCGAACCCAATTTCACTACAAAAAGTTCGGGCACAGGCTTAGGTTTGGCATTTGTAAAAAATTCGATTGAAAACGCGGGTGGAAAAGTATGGTTTGAAACAAAAACCGGCCTGGGAACTACGTTTTACCTTAATTTCCCGAAAACGACTTAGCGTATTATTTACGTTATGAAATATAAGCCCTTGTGGTACAATAATCTTTGTATACTATTATGTAGTATATTTGCGTTAAAACCAATTTTAAATTAAAGGGACATATATTTATTAAATGAGATTTTTTTTACTGCTTGCGTGCTGCGCAATAAGCCTTAACACATCAGCTCAGTTTTGGAAAAAAAAGGTTAGGTATGCTGCACTGGCGCCTGCACAATCTATGCCCGCCCCTCAGTTTACCACACCGGCGTTAAAACTTAAACCCAGCATTGCCTACACTAATTTTTATATAGCACCTGTGTTTGATTTTGATAAAATGGAACAGGCCATGCTTAAAGAGGCAAAACACAATATGCGCTACCGCGAGTACCAGCAGGCCAGCTATAGTTTTACAGACCTGGCAGGTTTATATCTGTTACATAACAGGTTTTCTGAGGCTAAATGGTACCTGTTGCAAAGCATCTCACTCTCTCATGATGCTAAGCTTAAATTAGCCAATTTGTTAACGCTTGCCGGTATTAAAACTGATTTGGGTGAAGTTTCTATGGCTAAAACCGATCTTCAGCAAGCGCGTGTGTTGGCCAATATCAATGGTTTTAACACCGATGTGATTGAAATTGATAAACGCCTTATTGCCCTTAGCAACAGCAAGCCTTTGGTAGTAAAGCCTGAACTACGCTACTCTGAAGCTGTAGAAGCTGCCGCCCGGAAAAAAGCATTGGCACTTAAAGTGCTATAAACTTAAACAGTTTTGTTAAAATAAGTTAAAATACTTGGTTCTGTTAACCATATTTTTATATTTGTTTATTGTTATTACAGAACCGGACCAATTGTTCTTTTTAACAATTAATGAGATAGTTAATACGAAAGAGGAAGCCCCACAGCTTTCTCTTTTGCTTTTAAAAAAATTCTGATTACTAAACATACTGGCGCCTGCTGTGTTTATATACAAAATAGATAATTATGACAAACTCAACGGACACTATACCTGCAGATAAGGATGGTAAATATAAATTCACCATTAGCTATTCAGAACGCGAAGTAAGCTGCCAGGTAGAAAAAGAACAAGACATGCTGCATGTAATCATTGATGAGAACCTGAATGCCGACTTAAAGATAAATGCTGACGGGTCAGTTATCCAAGTTGATGGTGCGGCTATACCTGAATCATGCGTCACTTATATTAAAAAGCAGGTATTAGGCCACAGCTAAGCTTTCAGGACAATACCTCTTCTAATACTTCGTGCGAACGGATATTACCGAAATTATCGGTATGTAAGGAATAATAATCAAGCAGTTTTGTAATCAGATGGCGGCGATCTTCGTTATTAATTTTCAAGGTCGCCGCACTGCTAAAGCCCGATTGTAGCAAACTGCTAAATATCTGCGTATACGGCTGCGAGATAAATTGCAAGCCATCCGGCTTATACCTGTTAAACGTTCCGTTTTTCAGATCAAAATAATCTGCTTCGCCTGCCAGGTATCTATCAGGATAAAAACCAAGGTAACGCGTTAAATTGATGAGGAACAGCAGGTGAAAATTAGCCAATCCTTCCGTTTGATGATCCAGCCACTCAACCGCGCTAAATAAAAAATCGAACAAATTTTCGTCGGCAGTTTGTTGTTTAACCGTTTTGTATATCACCTCGTTTAAAAACATTGTAATGCTGCTTTTAACTATATCATAGGGGATGGTTTGCAGCAGCGGTGCATTCTTTAGCTCGGCAATGCGCTGTATGCCTCCGGTATTTTTATGATACACCACCATATCCAACAGGTGCAGCGGCTGCAGCATATTACGGCTTACTTTAGCTTTTACCTTTTTTACCCCGTTAATGATGTATGATTGTAAGCCAAACTTCTCGGTAAATACCTGTACAATAACGCTGCTCTCGCCGTAGTCGGTAGTTTTTAAAACAATGCCCCTGGTTTTATGCAGCATGTATGCAGGTACTTATTTCATCTCTTCCTGAATGGCCCTTAAAAGTTCGTTAGGGTGTTGCGAGCCAATGATATAAACAAGGCCGTCCCTGTCTGTCAGATAAATAGCATCCCGCCCCGCCGCATAAAACCGGATAAAGCCTTTTGAGTGCAGGTTATAAACCGGGTTATTAAAAAGGTATCTGCTGTAAGCAGTCTTTTCTACTTTAACAATGCCATTAAGATCTATTTTAACCAGGCGTGTTGTCCATAAGCCGTTAAGTAAAACGCTTTTATTCTGCACCCTTGTTCTGAAATGGAGCAGAAAGCCCATAATAATAGATATGATTATTATAGCAAACCCCACTACGGCCAGTAGGTTGCCGGTGTTTTCGCGCTCATCTGTAAAAACGTAGGCAGCAAAGCAAAACATAGCCAGCACCAAACGTATGGTTATGGGTATAAATTCGCGCCCCAAATATTGCTTCTCTGTAAATGCAGCTTTTTCGCTCATTTTATTTTAAATTATTATTCGCACTCACCTATCGGCAACAATTCGAATATAGTTACTTTTTTAGTGTTATTCGTCACTTTATATCGCTCGTCGGGCCGGTAGCCCGCTATCCATATTATATCACCGTTTGCGTTTACTAATAACGGAATAGTTTTTTTTAAGTGCAGCGGAATTTTAAGATCAACAAAAAAATCACTTACTTTTTTCTTTCCATGCATCCCCAGCGGATAAAAATGATCGCTTCGCTCCCAATACCGCAATAATAGCGGAAATTCAAGTTTATCGCTGTCAACAGAAAGGGCTAAAGGGTTATTTTTAATAACCACCGGCTCATCGCTTTTTGTAACATTTAACTTAAAGGTGCCGTGTATTAAAGTGTTATCCGTATCAGCTATCAGGACGGAAGGTGCTTCCTGAATTTTTTTGGTAAGGATCAGCTTTCCCCTATCAAGCACCAAAAGGTAGCCAAAGCTAACTTCAAATTTTCTGCCTGCATGCTTGTTAAGGCTTGCAATTATATCATCAACATCGTGCTCGCTAAAGCCGTAACCCTGCAACAATTTAAACAACAACAGCCGTTGCGGGAGCAGTTTCTTAACCTCGTCAACAGCTATATGGATCTCCGTACCTATATAACTGAATAATTTTTGTCTCACTTCTTCCACCCGCAGTTCAAGCAACTGCTCCAGTTCTCTAAAATGTTTAAGGTTGTTTTCAAACGTATGTTCCAGCGAAGGGTTAAGTTCTTTTAGTGCTGGCACAACTTGATGACGTATTTTGTTACGCGCATATTTTACCGATGCGTTAGAGCTGTCTTCAACGTAGGTCAAGTTATTTTGGGCAACTATTTCTTCAATATCTTTACGGGTAAAGCAGAGCATGGGGCGTACAAGGTTGCCATTTTGGGGTAAAATGCCGTGCATACCCGCAATACCTGTACCCCGCACCAGGTTTAACAATATTGTTTCAATTGTATCGTTTTGGTGATGCGCCAAGGCAATGCAGGTGTGGTTATACTGGCGGGCTACTTGTTCAAAAAATTCATAACGTAGCTCGCGGGCTGCCATTTGAATAGAAATTTTGCGGGTGACGGCGTAATGTTCTGTATTAAACCTTGTGCTGCAAAAAGGCGTCTGATATTGCAAGGCTAAATTACGGCAAAACTCTTCATCAGCGTTGGCCTCGGCCCGTAGTTGAAAATTGCAGTGCGCTATGGTAAATTTATAACCTGCCGTTTTAAAAAGATGCACCATTGCTACAGAATCAATACCGCCACTAACAGCAACCAGCAAATTGCTATCACGCTTAAAAAGACAATATTGTTCGATAAAATTGGTGAATTTTTGGACCGGCAGCATGCATCAAAATTATTAATTTAATAACCCCCTGCAAAAAACTAATTTTGCTGCTGTGAATAAGTACGTTTTAAGTCTTCTTTTAATACTAATGGCCGGGGTTGGTTGGGCACAACAATCAGGTAAATCAAGAGTAAAGCTTATTTTTTCGGAAAGCGGTGGTTTAGACAAAACCAAAGATGGCAAAGTGGTTTATAAAACCAAAAAGGGGGTATTTCAGCAAGATTACTCTACGCTAACTGCAGATAGTTCGTTGTGGTATGCTGATGAAAATATGGTTGACTCGTACGGCCATGTTGTTATTAACCAAGGTGATACGCTACACATTTTTGCGGATAAGTTACATTACGACGGCAATACAAAATTAGCCACCTTAACGGGCAACGTTAAAATGGTTGACAAGGATGCCACCCTGTTAACCGATTTTTTTACTTACAACACAGCTACCAAATTTGGTACTTACACAGGCGGAGGGAAGCTTTTCAACAAAGAAAACACGTTGACAAGTAAAAACGGGTATTATTTTGCAAGTAGCCGCGATGCGTATTTTAAGTATAACGTAGTACTAAATACTACGGATGCCGTTATTAAAACCGATACGCTAAAGTATAATTCGGGCAGTAGGATTGCGTGGTTTTACGGGCCCACCAATATTTATGGCACCAAAGACAAGGATGTGCTGTATACCGAAGATGGGCGGTACGAAACAATACCGGAACAGGCTTTCTTCGGCAAAAAAAACCTATACACACAGGGCAGTAAAACGTTAAAAGGCGACAGTCTTTTTTACGATAGATTAAAAGGCTATGGCCGGGCTGTTAAAAATGTAACTTTTGATGATAAAGAGCAGCGGGTTACCATAAAGGGCCATCTGGGCGAGTATTATAAAGACAGCGAAACAGCCAGAATTACCGAAAACCCCTATGTTATTTTTGTAACGCAGGATAGTTCTAAAAACAAAGCTCCGGCAGACTCTATAGCCAAAGTAATTAAAAAAGATTCTTTATCAGTCGGTAAAAAAGACATCGTGGTAAAAAAAACAGTACCTGCGGCTACTGTGTCAAATTCAAAACCCGCCACTCTTAAAACTACTGCCTCGGCACGTGTTAAGCCTACTTTAAAGGCGATAACCGATTCTGTGATAAAAAAAGCAAATCCGGCTAAAATACCTGCTGTCAGCAAATTAACCTTAAAAGCGGTTACAGATTCGGTTATGAAAACGGCACAACAAAAGGCCGGGCCACAAACTGCCAAAGTTGCGCAAACACAAAAACAGGTTACGCAAACCGTTGCTTTAAAAGATTCGGCAGACCGGCAGGCTAACGCCAAAGTAGATTCTATGTATATGGGTGCCGATACCATTGTAACGCGTGTTATTACGGTAAAGCAAGAAAGAGAAATGAAACTTGCGCGCTATCTTTTAGATAACCCTGATACAACAGCTGCAAAAAGACCAAAATCTGTTATGCTTACCAAGGCTACATTGCCCAAAGTTTTAAAAATAACACCCCCGCCGTTTCCAAAAGATACCAGTTTTATACATGCTGATTTTTTTGGGCCGCCAAGGAAACCTGCGCCTAAACCAGTGGCGAAGGCTGCTCCGCCAAAAAAACCTGCTGTGGCAAAACCTGCTGTGGCAAAAACTAATACAGCTAAAATTGATTCGGCAGCGCTAAAAGCCAAAATGTTAAATGATACTGCAAGGATCAGGATCATAATGGGGTACCACGCCGCCAAAATCTTTAAATCTGACCTGCAGGCTAAAGCTGATTCCATGTACTATAGTGCAAGCGATTCAACCATACGAATGTATGTTACGCCTATTATATGGACGCAAGGTTCGCAATTGACCGGCGATACCATTGCCCTGCAAATGAAAAATAAAAAGATTGACAATATCGACCTGTTCCCTAACGGATTTATTGTAAACATTGAAAAAAACGATTCGCTGCATTTTAACCAGGTTGGAGGCAAAAAAATCCATGGTACTTTTAAAGATAGCCGCCTAAACACTATGGAAGTTACAGGCAATGCCGAGACGATTTATTTTAACCGCGATACTGTTAAGCATGTGGTTACAGAAATGTCGAGATCATTAGGCAATGTAATTAAGGCCAATTTTAAAAATGGCAAGCTTAATCGTGCCAACACCTACGGAAATACCGAAAACAAGGCGAACCCCATCAATAAGGTTAAAGAGGACGATAAAATTTTAAAGGCATTTATCTGGAAACCTAAAGAACGCCCACAGACTAAAGAGGCTATCACAGGCAACGGCAGCAAGCTAAAAGCAACTGCGGTTGCTGTTAAGACACCCGATAAAAAAGGATCAGTTTCTACCTCAAATAAAGGCAATGTTAAAGATCCGCCTGCAAAGCCAGTTACCGATAAACCAGGTGCACCGGCGACTAAAGATACAGTACCACCAAAACCGGTTACTTATGAGACGATAATAAGTAATTAAGTTTATTTTATTTATAGGTTTAACATGCGTTAGTGCGTACATACGATGGAACCAGACTACGTTGATCTGATAAATAAAAATAAGAACAAGAAGCCCCGCTCTAAGAACGTCCGCTGGTATGTCATTACGGTTGGCATAATAGGCGCTATTGCGTGTCTAATCAAACTGATATCAAACTCAGAACATCTATTTAATAGCAACAACCATTATATAGCCGGCTTTATTTACTATAATATAGCAGATTCAAGGGTATTTATACCACGCGGCGATGGTTTGGGCTGGACCTTAAACTTTGCAAATAGCTGGAGCTACACTGTATTGGGACTAATTGCCTTAATAGCTTTGTATAGTGTTTTACGTTCGTTTGAGGAAAGTAAAAGCGAAATACCGAATTAGGCAAGCACTAAAGTATAAATAATTACCTACAGAGTATACTGTGTAGCAGGTGTAGCACCCTACCTGCTACGCTACAAACATTTTATTACGAGTTTTTATTCAAAAAATCCACCAGCTTTTCTACTGCCTTGCCCCTATGGCTTATAGCGTTCTTTTGGCCAAGGCTCATCTCTGCAAAAGTAATGTCATACCCATCCGGCTGAAAAATGGGATCGTACCCAAACCCTTCATTGCCCGACAATTCTGTAAGTATAATGCCGTCTACAGTTCCTTCAAAAAAATATTCCTTCCCATCCCATATCAGCGAAATAACAGTAATAAAACGCGCTTTACGGTTGGTAACACCCTCCAACTGCTTAAGTACTTTGGCGTTGTTGGCTGCATGATTACCGTGCTCGCCCGCATACCGGGCGGAGTAAACACCGGGCTCGCCGTTTAGGGCATCAATCTCCAGTCCGCTGTCATCAGCAAAACAGTTTATGCTGTATTTATTGTAGATGAAATGGCTTTTAATAGATGCGTTCTCTTTGAACGTTGAGCCTGTTTCGGCAATATCATCGTGGCTCAAGATATCATTAAGGCTCAGCAATTTAATTTTGCCGGCTACGGCAGCCTGCACTTCGGTAAGTTTGTGGGCGTTATTGGTAGCAAAAACTAATTGCTGCATATTAAAGATTTTTCATTTGCTCCCAGAAAGCGCGCTTATTATCCGTACTTTCCATCATATCATCAAAACAAAAACTAAGCAATGTATTGCAGCCGGATATCAATTGTAGGCGGTTAAACTCCGGCGCAGACATAGCAGCGGGAATGGCTTTATCCCCCAAAATAAGCAGCTTTTCAGGGGCGAAATAACTGGTTATGGCATGGATATCGGCATCATTCCGGGCTATATTCAGTATCGCAACATCGTCAGGCTGATAGCCTTTTCGCGAAAGAATAGCTTCTAAAGCAGTATAATGTGGGGCATAAATAGCCTCATGTTCGGTGTAATGGGTCAAAATCAAAAATTTCTTCTTGTTCTTTCCCTCGTAGTTGAAGCTAAAAGGCAAGCTTTCAGCTTCCTTAACAACTTTTTTACTTTGAAGTTCTTTATCCTCGGGTAGCAAATAGATATCTTCGTTTATTATGAACCGAAACGCGGCAGGGTCTTCTACTTTCACTTTTAACAAATTTTAACCAAAAATAGTTAAAGTGTTTGAAGCTTTATCGGCATATTCGCACAATTATAAATCTGCATTATCTTTGCGCTCCATTTAAGGCGTTTTATAGTGAACAAGATTTGCCAAAAATTGGCGTTTATTGAACAGATTTGTTGCAGTAGGTACATATTAATTTTTACATGAGAAAGATAGCAGTAGTTATTATAAGTTTTGTTTTGTTTACCACGGCCGCCAGCGCGCAGAAAAAGCAGGTGCTGGATAAGATAGTGGCTGTTGTGGGTAGCAATATTGTTCTGAAATCTGATTTAGACCTTCAGTATTCCCTTTACTTATCACAGGGAAACCCGCCTAACGAGGATATAAAATGCAGTATTTTACAACAAATTGTTTCGCAAAAATTGCTTAATCATCAAGCGCAGATAGATAGTATTGAGGTAAAAAGTGATGAGGTGGACAATGAGATAGACCGCCGTATGCGCCGCAGTATACAACAAGCCGGTGGCGAGGAAAATCTTGAGAAATTCCTTAACAAATCATTAGTTCAATACAAGGATGAGCTTCGTGGCGACATTAAAGATGCTATGCTGGCTGAACGTATGCGTAGTAAGATAACTGAAAAGATCAATACCACCCCGCAGGATATAAAGAAGTTTTTTGACGCGATTCCGAAAGATAGTTTACCAATTTTTAATAAGGAGGTAGAAGTAGGACAGATAGTTTTTGACCCAAAACTTTCAAAGGAAGAAAAAGAAGATGCCCGTAAAAAAGCACAAGATCTATTAGATAAGTTTAAAAAAGGCGACGACTTTGCTACCCTTGCCAAACTTTACTCGCAAGATCCGGGTTCTGCGCCAAGCGGTGGCGATTTGGGCTTTAACGACCGTAGTGGCTTCGTAAAAGAATTTTCTGCCTGGGCATTTAAACTTAAAGCGAGCGAAGTATCGCCGGTATTTGAAAGTGATTTTGGCTTTCACTTTCTACAGGTTGTAGAACGCAGGGGCGAGAATGTGCATGCCCGACATATATTGATTGTTCCAAAAATGACTGAGGCAAGCGTTAAACGGGCGGAAGCAAAAGCTGATTCTATTTACAAATTAATAACAGATAGTAAAAGTAAGGGCGAGTTTTTTGCCAGCGCAGCAAGCGTATTTTCTGATGATAAAGAAACAAAGTATAACGGCGGGATGCTATTGAATCCGGACAACGTTGATGTACGAACTACTTTTATACCTACAGACAGGTTAGACAAACAGATTGCCGGAATAGTTGACTCAATGAAAGTGGGAGATATATCAAAACCACAACCATACCGCGATCAGAATACAGGTAAAACTTCTTATCGCCTTTATTACCTAAAATCGGTAACCGATGCGCATAAAGCTAATCTGGAACAGGATTATCCGAAAATTAAGGCCATGGCCAATGCTGCCAAAATGAACCGCGTGATGAGCGAGTGGTTTGAGAAAAAAAGAAAAGAAAATTACATAAAAATAGAAAAAGAATACCAGCAGTGCCCACAATTGCAAGGCTGGTCTACTGTAACCGCTTCAATCAAATAATTAAAACCCTTTTAACACTATGCAACACCGATCTGACGTAGAGGCCGCCGATGCCCTAAAACAAGCGTACCAGCAAATACGAACAGAAATAGGTAAAGTTATAGTGGGACAAGACGAGGTTGTTAAGTTTATACTGATCTCTATTTTCAGCAACGGCCATTGCTTATTGGTGGGCGTGCCCGGGTTGGCAAAAACCTTGCTGGTTCAAACTGTATCGCAAGTACTTGACCTGGATTTTAACCGTATCCAATTTACGCCCGACCTAATGCCTTCAGACATTATTGGTGCTGAAATATTGGGCGAAGACAGAAACTTTAAATTTATTCCGGGCCCGGTGTTTTCAAACATCATTTTGGCTGATGAGATAAACCGTACCCCACCAAAAACACAGGCTGCGTTGTTAGAGGCCATGCAGGAAAAATCTGTTACCGCGGCAGGTGTTACCCACAAACTGGCGCAACCATTTTTTGTACTGGCAACCCAAAACCCCATTGAACAGGAAGGAACCTATCCGCTGCCCGAGGCGCAATTGGACAGGTTTATGTTTAAGATATCACTTAACTACCCATCATTTGCCGAAGAAATACAAGTAGTACGTAACACAACCAGCACCTTAAAACAGGAAGTGACCAAGCAACTTAATGCTGAGCAAATTATTTACTTTCAGCAACTGGTGCGCAATATTCCGGTTGCAGATAATGTATTGGAATATGCAGTTAAACTGGTAGCTAAAACCCGCCCCGGCGGCGAATTCGCAGCTCCGCAGATCGGCCGTTTGCTTAACTGGGGTGCAGGCCCGCGCGCATCTCAATTTTTAATACTGGGCGCTAAATGCCATGCGGTTATTAATGGCAAATACTCGCCTGATATTGAAGATGTGCAGGCCGTAGCCAAACCAATTTTAGGGCACCGTATAGTACGCAGCTATCATGCGGAGGCAGAAGGGCTTACTACTGATGACATTGTTGCCCAGCTGTTTTAACAACTGATTTCTTATAACACGTAATCAAGTAATTTTGTATTTTTGATTAAAAGGCATTGTTATGACTGTAGCTGCTATAAAAGAAAAACTATACCATTACATCAGTGAGGCGGATGATAAAAAAATCAAAGCGCTTTACACTTTGCTGGAAGAGCAGATGAATCCTGTTACAGATTGGTCAGAGGACGTAGAATTTGTGGCTGAATTAGATGAGCGGTACAGACGATGGGAGGCAGGTATAGACCGTGGCTACAATCTTGAAGAAGTTAAAGAATATTTAAATCAGCAGAGAAAAGATCGTCAAGCAGGTGTTTCAAAGTGACTTATATTGTTGAACTATCGCTCAAAGCTCGCAAAGAATTAGCCGATGCGTCAGCGTGGTATGATGAACAATTATTCGGCTTGGGGGAAGACTTTGAAAAAGAAGTTTTTATAAAGATCGATCTTATTAAAGAAAGCCCATTTCACTACGAAAGTAAAAAAGGGTTTCATGAAGCAATTACTGAAAGGTTTCCATTTTTGTTGGTATTTAAGGTTGAGCAAAAGCTTAATATTATAATCATTGTATCAATTTTCCACATGAGTCGTCATCCTAAGAGAAAGCGGCGGTAATACCATAAGCATTATCACTCATACAGATTGTTAAAAGTAACCGAAAAAACCATGCTCTATTGCTGCAGAAGCACCAGCTATAGCTTTCGCATAAATTATCCTTAAATCACCCTTGCAAATAAAACTTTAAACTGTATCTTTGCAGTCCCTAAAAAGTAGGGTGAAATAAACATTTTATTAAATTAATTTAAAGCAAGTGAATACGTTAAGTTACAAAACTGTCTCTGCCAACAAGAAAACCGTTAACAAACAGTGGGTTGTTGTTGACGCTGAAGGCGAGATCTTGGGGCGCTTGTCTACAAAGATCGCAATGATCATTCGTGGAAAAAACAAGCCAGAATTTACCCCAAACGTAGACTGTGGAGATAATGTAATAGTTATCAACGCAGACAAGGTAAAGCTTACCGGAAACAAATTTAGCGACAAGCAATATGTTTCTTACACCGGTTACCCGGGCGGTCAGCGTTTCATTTCTCCTAAGGAGTTAATGGCAAAACATCCAACACGTGTAATTGAAAAAGCTGTGCGTGGTATGTTACCTAAAAATCGTTTGGGCAAAGCATTATTTGGCAATCTGCATGTATATGCCGGTGCCGAGCATCCTCATGCAGCACAAAACCCAAAAGCTATTTAATCATTAACTAAGGAAAAAGAAAAATGCCAACAACTAACACTTCAGGCAGAAGAAAAACCGCCGTTGCACGTATCTACCTTACTGATGGTAGTGGTGCTATTACCGTTAACGGTAAAGATTACAAAGAATACTTTCCAACATTGCCATTGCAATACATTGTTACTCAATCAACAGAAGTATCTGGCTCAGCCGGATTATATGATGTTAAGGTAAATGTAGCTGGTGGTGGTGTTAAAGGACAGGCAGAAGCTGTTCGTTTAGCTATTGCTAAAGCTATTGTTGAACTTGATGCTGATAAGAAACCTGCGCTACGCGCCAAGGGCTTAATGACACGCGATATGCGTATGGTTGAGCGTAAAAAACCAGGACGCAAGAAAGCACGTAAGAGATTCCAATTCAGTAAACGTTAAAATTTTAAGGAGAACAACACAATGGCAAGAACAACATATGAAGAGTTACTGGATGCTGGTGTACACTTTGGTCACCTTACCCGCAAATGGGATCCGAAAATGTCACAGTACATTTTCATGGAGCGCAACGGTATACACATTATCGATTTAAATAAAACCTTATCAAAGGTTGAAGAAGCTGCTGCAGCTATAAAACAAATTGTAAAATCAGGCCGCAAGGTATTATTCGTAGCTACAAAGAAACAAGCGAAAGATATTGTTGCTGAATATGCAAAAGGTGTAAACATGCCTTTCATCACCGAGCGTTGGTTGGGTGGTATGTTAACTAACTTTGCAACTGTACGTAAGTCTATCAAAAAGATGTCTAACATCGATAAATTGACTAAAGATGGTACTTACAGCAACCTTTCTAAAAAAGAAAGACTGATGATACAGCGTGAGCGTATTAAACTGGAAAGTTTATTAGGCGGCATTGCAGACCTTAACCGTTTACCGGCTGCGCTTTTCTTGATTGATGTTAAGAAAGAGCACATTGCAGTGTCTGAAGCATTAAAGTTAAATATCCCAACCTTTGCAATGGTTGATACTAACTCTGATCCTTCAAACATCGACTTCCCTATCCCTGCGAATGATGATGCTACTAAATCAATTTCATTGATCACTGGTATTATAATCAAAGCTATTGAAGAAGGTTTAGACGAACGTAAACGCGAGAAAGACGACGAAGCAGAAAAAGAAGCAGCACAAGCTAAAGCGAAAGCTGATGCCCCTGAAGTTGCAGACAGATCTGCCGCTGCCGGCGAAGGCAAAAGAGCGCGTAAAGGTGCTGTTGAAGCTACTGCCGCAGTAGAAGACGAAGCTCCTGCTGCTGAAGGTTCTGAAGAATAATTATTAAAGAGTTGTAGGTTGTAAGTTATGGGTTGTAAGTTTTACGCCTAAAGCTTACAACTTGCAACTTTCAACTTTTAAAACATAAATACAAAATGTCTACAGTACAAATATCTGCCGCTGATGTAAACAAATTACGCCAGCAAACCGGTGCCGGTATGATGGATTGCAAAAAAGCTTTGACCGAAACTAACGGCGACTTTGAAGCAGCCATTGACTTTTTAAGAAAAAAAGGCGCTAAAGTAGCTGCCAGCCGTCAGGATCGCGAATCAAACGAAGGTGTTGTGATTGCACGCACATCTGCTGATGGAAAACGCGGTGTTATTATCGAGTTGAACTGCGAAACAGATTTTGTTGCTAAAAATGCAGAATTTGTTGCTTTTGCTAACGCGATTGCTAACGAAGCGGTAGAGCAAAATCCAAAATCATTAGAAGAGTTAAATCAGCTTTCTATTGACATTGAAAACTCACGCCCTACTATTGCAGAAGCTTGTATTGAAAAAACAGGTAAAATTGGCGAGAAAATTGGCGTATCAAAATACGAAGTTATTGAAGGCGAAAAAGTTGTAGCCTATATACACGGTAACTTCCGTTTAGGTGTATTGGTGGGCTTAAGTGCTGCAGTTGCTGGTGCTGATGAAGCAGGAAAAGACGTGGCAATGCAAATTGCCGCAATGAATCCTGTTGCTGTTGATAAAGACGGCGTTGATGCTACAGTTATTGAGCGTGAGCTGGAAATTGCTAAAGATCAAATTCGTGCTGAAGGCAAACCAGAAGAAATGGTTGAGAAAATTGCCGCCGGTAAATTGAATAAATTTTATAAAGACTCAACCCTGTTAAACCAGGAGTTTGTTAAAGACTCATCAAAAAATGTTGCACAGTTTTTAAGCAGCATTGATAAGGGCCTTACGGTAACCGCCTTTAAGCGGGTAGCTTTAGGAGCTTAAATATTTTATCCCCCTCGTTTACACGAGGGGGATTTTTTTTGTCGTATTTTCTGCTGCGACATCGAATGGCGAGCGTTTTGCACACGGCACTATGTTTTGACAAATACGACATAAAATTTTAACAGTAACTTTAATTCTATATTTTTGGTAAACCCACAGCATCTATATGAAATATAAAAGAATCCTACTAAAACTTAGCGGAGAGTCCTTAATGGGCGACCAGCAATACGGCATTGACAACAAGCAGGTATTGCAATATGCACAAGATATTAAAAGCGTACGCGAGCAAGGAATAGAGATAGCAATAGTAGTAGGAGGCGGTAATATTTTTAGGGGCTTGAGCGCAGAAAAGTCGGGCATGGATCGTGCTCAGGCCGATTACATGGGCATGTTGGCCACAGTTATCAATTGTATGGCACTGCAAAACGCCCTGGAAACCGTTGGTGTTGAAACGCGCTTGCAATCGGCCATTAAAATGGAGCAGGTGTGCGAGCCTTATATCCGCCGCAGGGCCATGCACCATTTAGAAGAAGGAAAAATTGTAATATTTGGCGCGGGTACCGGTAACCCTTATTTTACCACAGATACCGCAGCCTCATTACGTGCCATTGAAATGAAGGCTGACGTTGTTTTGAAAGGAACCCGTGTTGATGGCATTTACACTGCCGATCCCGAGAAAGACCCAACCGCTACGCGCTTTGATGAAATATCTTTTCAGGAAGTGTATGACAGGGGCCTTAACGTAATGGACATGACCGCCATTACTCTTTGCCAGGAAAATAAGCTACCCATTATAGTTTTTGACATGAACAAAGAGGGCAATTTTATGAAGATAGCCAGCGGAGAGCCTATTGGTACTTTGGTAAAGTAGAACAAGTGGGTATCGAGAACCGGGCCTTTTTGCCGCATCATAAATCTTGCATCTTGTTTCTTGATTCTTGCCCCTATTTTATATTTTTGGACAAATTTTAATAAAAATCCAATGAGCGAACTCATTAAAAAGCAAATTACTGATGCAAAGGCTTCCATGGACAAAGCCATTGATCACACCGATAACGAACTGAATAAGATCCGTGCAGGCAAAGCCAGCCCATCTATGTTGGATGATATTGTGGTAGACTATTACGGTAGCCCTACGCCGCTTAGCCAGGTTGGCAGCGTTAACACGCCCGATGCACGTACTATTGTAATTCAGCCGTGGGAAAAATCGTTACTTGTACCTATTGAGAAAGCCATTATGGAGGCTAATCTGGGTGTTAATCCGCAAAATGATGGTATTATCATCCGCATTAACGTACCACCGCTAACAGAAGAGCGCCGTCGCGATCTGGTTAAAAAAGCAAAAGGCGAAGCAGAAAGCGGTAAAATTGGCATCCGTAACATTCGTAAGGATGCTAACGAGAAGATCAGAAAATTAAAATTAGAAGGTGTATCAGAAGATGAAATGAAAACCGGCGAAGCTGAGATACAGAAGTTGACAGATGCCTACATTATTAAAGTAGATCAGCTATCTGAGGCTAAAGAAAAGGACATAATGACCGTGTAGTTTAACTGCATTGTCAAATTAAAAGGGAATGAGCTACTTAGCCATTCCCTTTTTTTATGTTTGCACATATAATTTATGAACATACTTTTAACCTACCTCAAAAAACATCAGTGGACGGTAGTACTGGCTTTAGTACTTGCAGGCCTTAATATAGGTTTCTCGCTGGTTGACCCCATGATAACCGGTACCATTATGGATAGGTACATTGTACCCAAAGACGGTATCATACGCACTTTTGATGAGCGTTTTTACGGCGCATTGAGCTTGATTGGTCTGGCAATTGGCGCGGCCATGGTATCGCGTATAGCCAAAAACTTTCAGGACTACTTCACCAATATAATTGTACAAAAAACAGGTGCCGAAATGTATGCCGATGGGTTAAAGCACTCGCTTGAGCTGCCTTACCAGGTTTTTGAGGACCAGCGCAGCGGCGAAACTTTGGGTATACTACAAAAGGTCCGCACAGATAGCGAGAAGTTTATTACCTCTTTCATTAGCGTGTTATTTGTTAGCCTGGTAGGGATGATATTTGTAATTGTTTACTCATTAAAAGTAAACTACCAGGTAACGCTGGTTTATTTTTGTGCCATACCTATTATAATGTTTGTGAGCATGGCGCTAAGCAAACGTATCAAGACGATACAACGGAAAATAATAGGTGAAACTACGGCGCTGGCTGGTTCAACTACTGAGTCCTTAAGAAATATTGAGTTGGTAAAAAGTTTGGGCCTGGCTAAACAGGAAATTGAGCGCCTCAACAAAACCACCTACAAGATATTGGATCTGGAGTTGCGTAAAGTAAAATTTGTGCGCAGCATGAGCTTTATTCAGGGTACTGTTGTTAACCTGGTGCGTAGCTGCATGGTATTAGTACTGTTAGTATTGATTTTTAAAGATCAGCTAACAGCAGGTGATTATCTGAAATTCCTGTTCTATTCTTTCTTCCTGTTCAACCCGTTACAAGAGTTGGGCAACGTGATCCAGTCATGGCGCGAAGCAGAGGTATCCTTGAGTAATTTTAAAAGCATCCTGGATACACCAATTGATCCTAAGCCTGAAAAACCTGTATTAGTTGAAAAGATCAAAAAACTAACCTTTGATAACGTTAGTTTTAAGCACCTTACCGCTAACCGCAACGCGCTTAACCACATCAGTTTTGAAACCAGTACCGGCGAAACCATTGCCTTTGTAGGGCCGTCGGGCTCGGGTAAAACCACTTTGGTTAAGCTGTTAGTAGGCTTGTATCAACCGCTTGAGGGTGACATTTTATACAACGGCGTATTAAGCAAAGAAATAGATTTGGACCAACTACGCGAGCGGGTTGGCTTTGTAACGCAGGATACACAGCTCTTTTCTGGCACCATACGCGAGAATTTACTGTTTGTACGCCCTGATGCAACCGACGAGGAATGTATGACGGTATTGCAGCGCGCTGCCTGCCAGACATTACTGGCCCGCGCCAGCAACGGTTTGGATACTGTAATCGGTGAGGGCGGCGTGAAGGTATCAGGGGGCGAAAAGCAGCGCCTTTCAATAGCTCGCGCCTTGCTGCGCAGACCAGATTTGTTGGTATTTGATGAGGCTACTTCATCTTTGGATTCGCTTACGGAAGAGGAAATAACAGAGACTATTAAAGATGTTTCCGTTTTTAACGATCATATCACTATCCTCATCGCACACCGTTTGTCAACCATTATGCATGCCGACAGGATCTATGTGCTGGAGAAAGGCCGGATAATAGAATCAGGCGGGCATACTGAACTGTTGCTGCAAAAAGGCCTGTACTACGCTATGTGGCGCCAGCAAATAGGCGAGAAAGTAACAGTTGAAGAGGATTTATAAACGATAATAAATAAGTGTTGCACAAAAATACATCCCCGGTGCAACACTATGTTTAATCAATTGATTATTAATATATTACAGTTTTTTTCGCAATACTGATTTTGAGTAGGTTTTGTACAAAAAAGTTTTAAGTGCTTACATATCAATACATTAAAGTATTACTGATTGGTGCGTTGTGCAACGCTTTAGCAACAGAAAAGCAACAAAAAAGCAACACTTTTGCAACAGCAAAAGTTATGCTTTCGGCTGATCATCCTGATGCGGAGTATGGATCTCATTAAGCGATAAAGGAACCAGTCTTTTTGTTTTAAAGAACGTTACAATAACGATCAACACCGTCATACTACCGCCAAAAATAACGGACGGCACCGTCCCCAACAGCTTAGCCGCTGTTCCTGATTCAAAAGCACCAATCTCGTTAGATGAGCCAATAAACATTTGGTTTACCGACGATACCCTGCCGCGCATATGATCTGGCGTGAGCATTTGCATAATGGTGCCTCGTATTAAAACGCTTACACTATCAAATCCCCCTTCGGCAAACAGGAACAACAGCGATAAGTAAAAATTGCGCGACAGCGCAAAACCAATAATAGATAAGCCAAAACCGGCAACCGCAATCAAAAGATTTCGCCAGGGCTTACCCATAGGCGACAAACGAGCCATAGCCAGCATAACCAGCACAGCACCTGTTGATGACACGGCGCGCATAATGCCCAGCCCCTCTGCTCCTACCTTCAATATCTCGTTAGCAAAAACGGGCAGCAAAGCCACGGCCCCGCCAAAAAACACCGAGAAAAGATCAAGGCTCATGGCGCTGATCATCATTTTATTATGAAAAACAAAGTGCAACCCCTCTGACAGGCTTTTCCAGATACTTTCTTTTGGAACAAAAACGGGTGGGTATTTCCGCAGAAAGAAAACACAGGTAAGGGCAATTAGCAAGAAGCTTAATATTACGGTAAACGCTGCTGTTATACCAAAAAAACCATAAATAAGCCCACCGGTGGCAGGGCCAATTATGGATGCGATCTGGAAGCCCGAACTGCTCCAGGTGCTTGAGTTAGGATAAAGCTCCTTAGGCACGCTATGCGCCAATACAGTAAATGCTGCCGGGCCGTAAAAGGCACGGGCAATACCATTGCAAAAAACCATGATATAAATAATATGCTCTACCCAATCCTGATGAATAATATTTGTTACATCTTTTAGCGTAACAGTGAATATCACTGCCGAGGAAAAGAAGACCAACAGAAAAACCAGCAGCAGCATTTTTCTTTTCTCACTTTTATCAGCAATGTATCCTCCAAATAAGCCAAAACCCAAAGCCGGGATAGCCTCGCTTAAACCAATTAAGCCTAAAGCAAAAGCGCTTTTTGTAAGGTGATAAATATAAAAGCCAAGTATTACGGCCTGCATTTGGTAAGCAAACGTAAAAAAGAAACGCATACCCAGGTACGAGCGGAAATCTTTAAAACGCAGGGCCGCAAATGGATCTTTTTTTACCGGTGGAAGGGATTCTGTATCTGACATAGCTTGCAGCAAATTTACGGTATAGGCGTCAAGAGAAAGAGCTAATAAATAAAATATGACTGAAGGGAGATTCAAGAGACAAGAACCAAGAGGTAAGATTTTTTTGTCATTCTATATTTCAACAACTTGTATCCAAATCCAAACTAAACTTCTGCTTAAAAACTCCTTCCCCGGGGAAGGGTGCGGTTGGCTGTGAAGTGGCGGGGAGGGGTTATTAAAGCGGCTAAAACCCCTCCCTGCACCCTCCCGCAGCGAGGGAATCACACAATCCAACGCTTCTTTTTAAATCTTTCAAACACTCCTGTTAGCAAATCCAAAAAATGTGCATAAGCATTAATACCAAAAGCTAATAAATAAAATATGACGATACATGAATATTAGCGATATTGAGGCAATACAATAACATTAACTATGAAGCGCCTGCACATACTCATGCTGTTATTTTTAACGGCTCCCGCCTTTTCTCAAACTATTGTTAAACAAGATGCCGCCATAAAGCAAATGGTTGAAGAAGTATCGTCAAAAAACATTGAAGCAATAGTGCGCAAACTGGTGAGTTTTAAAACGCGCCACACCCTTAGCGATACCACAAGCGCCACCGAGGGGATTGGCGCGGCCCGCAACTGGATAAAAAGCGAAATGGAAAAGTATGCAGCATCATCAA
Source organism: Mucilaginibacter sp. HD30 (assembly GCF_054061755.1). Classification (NCBI taxonomy): domain Bacteria; kingdom Pseudomonadati; phylum Bacteroidota; class Sphingobacteriia; order Sphingobacteriales; family Sphingobacteriaceae; genus Mucilaginibacter; species Mucilaginibacter sp. HD30. The sequence continues at coordinate 4,583,611 of NZ_JBSSEO010000001.1, read as the reverse complement.
ACGGAAGGATGAAAGTGGAGTTTGACACTTTTACACAACCGGCAGGCGGGCGTTTTGACAAACCAACTGTTTTAAAAAATATATTGGCGATATTGAAGGGGACTGATGCTACTGATAACCGGGTATATGTTGTATCCGGTCATTATGATTCGCGGGTAACCAACATCATGAATAGTAAAGGTGAAGCGCCCGGCGCGGTTGACGATGCTTCTGGCACAGCAGTGTCTATGGAGATCTGTCGCATTATGGCAACGCGCTCCTTCCCCGCCACCATCATTTTTATGGCAGTGCCGGGCGAGGAACAGGCTTTAAACGGATCGGCACATATAGCCAAACGTGCAAAAGATGAAAACTGGAACATAGATGCCATGCTGAACAATGATATTGTTGGCAATACCCATGGGCAGGACAATGATTTGAAGGATAATACACATGTGCGCGTTTTCAGCGAGGGAATACCATCAATTGACGTGGTAGTTCGTGGTGATACAAGTCGCCGCGTGGCTACGGCGATAAGTAATTTAATAGGTAACGGGGGCGAAAATGATAGCCCTTCAAGGCAATTGGCGCGTTATACTAAAGAAATAGCGGAACGCTATGTTGATCAACTGGATGTAAAACTGGTTTACCGGCGCGACAGGTTTTTAAGGGGCGGCGACCAAACCTCGTTTCAGCTCCAGGGTTTTACGGCGGTAAGGCTGACAGAAATGAATGAAGATTTTACCCGCCAGCACCAGGACCTGCGCACCGAAAAAGGCATTCAATACGGCGACCTGCCCGGGTTTGCAGATTATGATTATATACAAAAAGTGGCGCGGATGAATTTATCGGTTTTGGCTAACCTGGCCATCGCGCCTCCAGAACCGGGAAATGTTGGCGTAAGCACATCAGGCTTAACCAATACCACTACGCTTAAGTGGGAAACACCAAAAACAGGGAAGAAACCGGCCGGGTATTATATTCTGATGCGCGAAACTATTAATCCATATTGGGAAAAAAAGATCTACATAACGGGTAATACAAGCACACTCAATTACTCGAAGGATAATTACTTTTTTGCTGTGCAAGCCGTAGATGCAGACGGGCATGAGAGTTTGCCGGTGTTTCCGAAACCGGTGAGGTAAGCCAGTATCATTTGTCATTCTGAGCATAGCGAAGAATCTTATAAAAGCGAAAAGTTGCCCATCGTTTAGGCATTTAAGATTCTTCGCTATCGCTCAGAATGACAGATTATATTTCAACGATATATAATGCTAACTGTAGCGCAAAAAAATACCGATGAGTTTATGACCCATCGCTATTTTTTTGTTTTGTAATACTCCCCGCCCGTCCAAGCTTGCAGCTTGGACGCACAAAATTTAAGCGTCCCGCTTAAATCAATAAACATCCAAGCGAAACGCTTGGTGGGCGGGCAGGTCCGGGATTAAAAATCCGGACCAACATGCCGGGATATCAACATTTCGCAAAAAAAATAGCGATGGGTTTAAAACCCATCGCTATTTTTTTAAATGGTGTAATACTTTTTACTTCACACTCCGCTTTTGCACAATATAGAAGCCAGCCACAAATATCACTGCAGATACAACCAGGGCTATAACAACTTCCTGCGTAAACAGGTCTATTTTAAAATCGGCTGCTGTCATGGGCTTGCGCGGCAGGCTTTTTAATGCCAGCAGTGGATGAGCGTAAGGAATGGTGTAACTATATTTCCAGCTGGCGCTTGCACAAACAACACCGGTTATAAAAAGTATAAAACCAATCCCCATCGGCTTTAAAAAATCGTTCCACATCAGGCTAAATAAAAACTGAATAGAAAGGATGCCCAGTGATGAAAGGAATAGTTTCAGATATATCTGCAGCAATATCTTTTCCATGTGAAAATCACCAAACTTTAGTTCGGGTTTAAGCACGCCCAGTAAATTACCAAAGCCAATTGTAAAAAGCCCAAACAGCATTAATGTTATAAAGATCAATAACAAGGCGTAAAAAAACTTGGCCGAGTAAACAGACCATTTACCTATTGGTAAACTGAACAGGGTTTTCCAGGTATCGGCTTTATGCTCAATACTGTTAACCGAGTAGGCAATAAAAATAATATACATGGGCAAAAGCAACGTGCCCATAACATTGAGCGGTACGCCGGCAAAACGCAGCCAGTTTACCATTCCCGGCACGTTCATCAATTTGTCGCTGTTTATAAAATAACCTACAGTGGTAAGCAACAATATTAAAAATGGCAATAATATAGCAGCCCAAAAGCCCAGCGTTTTCCGGCTTTTATAAAACTCGGACCTTAACGATAATAGAAATCCGTTCATATAGCCTGATTTTGAGTGATATTTAAGAATAGGTTTTCAAGATCTTTTTGCACTTTGTGAATACTATACACCGTTATACCCGCCCGGTTAAGCAAAGCATTGATGGCCCCGGTATCTTCTTTTGATTTAAAGGCTACGGTTAAGTGGTCGTCATTAACCTCGCCAACTATGTACCCGCTTTTGGTAAGCAGATTAGCAGCATCAACCGTATTACCGGTTTCAATACGTACCTGCGGTTTGCTTAGGCCCTCCAGTTCCTTTATTTCACCCTGAAACAACAGTGTGCCTTTATTAATAATGGCCACATGGGTAGCCATACGCTCAATCTCGGCTAATAGGTGGCTGGATATGAATACGGTTTTGCCTTGCTCTTTGGTAAGGCGCTTTAACAATTCGCGTATCTCAATAATACCGTTAGGATCAAGCCCGTTAGTAGGCTCGTCCAACATTAGCAGTTTCGGATCAGGCAGCAGCGCCAATGCTATGCCCAGGCGCTGTTTCATTCCTAAAGAGTATTTACCGGCTTTTTTATCTGCAGCCTCTGTAAGCTGTACCAGGCGCAGCATTTCGTCTACCCGGCTATCGTCAATTTTTAAAAGTATGGCCCTGTTAGCAAGATTTTCTCTGCCGGTTAAATGGCTATATATGGCGGGCTGCTCAATAAGCGAGCCTATTTGCGAGAGTATTTGCTGGCGGTTGGTTGCAAAATCCAACCCGAATATTTTTATATCTCCCTGATCGTGTTGAAGGAGATTAAGCAGCAGCTTTATGGTAGTGGTTTTCCCGGCGCCATTAGGGCCGAGAAAACCATATATACTTCCTTGCGGAACTTGAAGAGATAGGGAGTTGACAACGGTCTGCGCGCCGAACTTAAAAGTTAGGCCGGTAGTTTCAATTACCATACGTTGTCTTTTTTAACCGATGCAACGGTTCTTAAAAAGTTTACACCTTTAACAAACAGTGAAGTAGCTTTTACCGTTGAGGATGCTGCCACTTCGGCCTCATGCTTTTTTTGTTCAAACTGATAGCTGATGCCCATTATTAAGGCAAACACTAACGGTGCAAGTAACAGTACAAAAGGATTGGTGTTGTTAACTAACTTTTTCATTGCGATTGATTTTATGATACAAAGAAATATCAAAATATCAACCTGCTAAAATCATTTAGACCAACAGTTGCTATTTATAGATGAACGGTTGCAGCACCAATACAAGGTGTTCGTCGATAATAACAGACCGTTCATCGATGAAAATATAGGCTGTATATAAATATCAATGCTTTAAAGTTCAAAATATATATTTTGGATTGATGAAAAAAGGCTTACAAGTCTTCTGGCACGTATTTATCTGGCTCAGTCTGGTGTCGTTTGTTTTGTTTGTGGTACGCAACAATGACAGATTTACCATGCAGGGCATATTGGTTCTATTCGTGCTTTACGGCCTCATTAACATTAGTTTATTCTACATTAATTACCTCATTTTAATACCTCGGTTTTTAGACCGTAAGAGTTACGCGGTTTATGCAATGGCGGTGTTAATTGTTGTAATTGGCTACGGCCTTGCCAAATACGGGGTAGGGCGCATTTTTCCGAATGATGTATTGTTGCGAAACTCAAACAACATTATCGGGTTTTGGTCGTACTTTATAAGTACGGCTATCACCAGCCTGATGTTTATTTTTCTGAGCATTGTATTAAAGTTTAGTATCGCCTGGTTTTCGAATGACCGTATACAACGCGATCTGGAAAACCAACGTTTGACTGCCGAACTGGCTTTTTTAAAATCGCAGATCAATCCCCATTTTCTGTTCAACTCTTTAAACAGCATTTATTCCCTGGCCTATCAAAAATCAGATAATACGCCCGGCGCCATCCTCAAACTATCAGAGATAATGCGGTATATGCTTTATGAAAGCAACGATAATAAGGTTGCCTTAGAAAAGGAACTGCAATACCTGCAAAATTATATCGACCTGCAAAAAATCAGGTTTGGCAAAAGTGCGTTTATTGATTTTAAAATTGAGGGCGAAGTGGGCGACCAGCGCATTGTACCGTTATTATTGATAGCATTTATCGAAAATGCCTTTAAGCACGGCGTGGCTAACGATGCTGCTACGGCTATTCAACTGCTAATACGCATTGATGCTACCAGTTTATACTTTTTTATCCGGAATAAAAAGCACGCTAATAACCGCGATGCAGTTGGCGGAATTGGCCTGAGTAATGTTAAACGCAGGCTGGATCTGCTTTACCCGCGAAAATATAGTTTAGAAATACGCGACGAAATTGATACGTACACTTGCGAATTATCCTTAGTTTTATAGCATGATAAGATGTTTGGTAGTTGATGACGAGCCTTTGGCGCTAAACATTTTGGAAGATTACATTTCCAAAATTCCTTTCTTAGAGCTTGTTAAAGCTACCACCAACCCTATTGAAGCGTTAACGCGGGTACAGGATGGCGGTATTGACCTGGTTTTTCTGGATGTGCAAATGCCCGAATTGACCGGAATTCAGTTCCTGAAAATAGCTAACGGAAAAACTAAGGTTATTTTAACTACCGCTTATCCGCAATACGCGTTGGAGGGTTATGAGCTGGATGTGGTTGACTATTTGTTGAAACCGATAGCATTCGACCGTTTTTATAAAGCGGCCCAAAAAGCGCAAGGCATTATAAAACCCGTTGCCGGGCAACCTGCCGAACCAGCCCAACATGTGCAGCAGCAACAGCAGGATTTTATGAGCGATTTTATTTTTATCAAAAGCGAACATAAGATCCAAAAAGTATACCTGCACGACATATTGTTTATAGAAGGCTTAAAGGATTACATCTCCATTTTTACCACTAATGAGCGCATTATCACCCTGCAAAACATGAAGAAAATGGAGGATACGCTGCCAGAGAAACATTTCATCAGGGTGCATAAATCGTACATAGTGGCCCTCAATAAAATTGACAGCATAGAGCGCAGCCGCATCCGCATAGGCGATAAAATAATCCCCGTTGGCGATACCTACCGCGACGACTTCTTTAAGATTATTGACGGGAAGAATGTTTGATTTCGAATTTCGGATATCGAATTTCGAAATTTTACTTCATCATTCAATATTCGGCGTTCAGTGTTTAACATTATTTGTCCAATCAACTAACCTCTAATAAACTAATTCACTAAAATATCGCTTGCGCAATACGTTTTGTCGGCCCAGGGTTACCCATGGTATAAAAGTGCATTACCGGCGCGCCAAATTTTATAAGTTCTTTACACTGGTTTATCATCCACTCAATACCTACCTCTTTAACATCAGCCTCGGTTTTGCAGGCGTGCACAGCATCGCTCAGATCATCCGGCATATCAATGTGGAAGATCTTTGGCAAACTAATTAGCTGTTTTGATGACGTTATTGGCTTTAATCCGGGGATGATAGGCACATTAATACCATTCTCGCGGCATTGTTTTACAAACTCAAAATACTTGCTGTTATCATAAAACATCTGGGTAACGATAAAATCGGCACCGCCATCAATTTTTTGCTTAAGGTATTTAAAATCAGTTTTCAGATTAGGCGATTCGAAATGCTTTTCAGGATAACCCGCGACACCAATACAAAAGTCAGCCTTAACAGATACATGATCTTCGTGCAGGTATTTGCCATTGTTCATATCGGTTACCTGCTGCAGCAACTCGTTAGCGAAGCAATGTCCTCCCGGCGTCGGCACAAATGATGATTCGGTTTTACGGGCATCACCACGTAACACCAAAACATTTTGAATTCCCAAAAACTGCAGGTCAATCAGCGCGTATTCGGTCTCCTCTTTGGTAAAACCGCCACAAATAAGGTGTGGCACTGCATCAACGCCATATTTGTTCATAATAGCCGCACACACTGCCACAGTACCCGGGCGTTTACGGTAGCTCACCTTCTCTAACAAACCACTTGCGTGCTCTTTATAGACACTTTCCTCGCGCGATGAGGTAACATCAATAAACGGCGGTTTAAACTCCATCAGCGGGTCTATAGCGTCAAATATACCCTGTATGCCGCGGCCTTTCATTGGAGGAAGAAGTTCGAAGGAGAAAAGGGTTTTGCCCTTGGCGTTTGCTATGTGGTCTGTTATCTTCATTGTTTTTTTGTATCAAGTAGAGAGTATCAAGTAGCAAGACTTTTCTGCAATCCATAAATCATTTTCTGTATATCAGTAATAGCGGCGCAATTTCTCTTGATTTTTCTGCTGTTATATAATTAAAATCTAAGGCTATTAATGTCTGCGTTTCCAGTTCAAAAGACGACCCTTGTGCAATGTTAAGAAATTGGTAGAACTCTTTAGTAGACTTTCTTCCGCAGCCTTCCGCAATATTGGAAGGGATAGAAACAACACATCGGGTCATTTGAGAAATCAAACCGAACTTTTCTTCGGATGGAAACGTTCTTGTCATTACAAAAATCGCTTTGGCAACTTCCATTCCAGCTTTCCAAACCTTTAACTCCTTAAAATTATGCATTAATGTCTTGCTACTTGATACTCGCTACTTGATACTAATAAATCAATAATTTAAGTTAGGGCCAAGCCAACGCTCCACAGTTTCCACCGACATATTTTTACGAGCAGCATAATCCACAATCTGATCCTTACTTATCTTATTCAAACCAAAATACCTCGACTGCGGATGTGCGAAATAAAATCCGCTTACTGAGGCGGCGGGCATCATGGCCAGGCTTTCGGTCAGGTACATGTGTGCGTTGTCTTCGGCTTTCAGCAATTCAAACAAAGTAGTCTTTTCTGTATGCTCCGGACAAGCGGGATAACCCGGCGCCGGGCGAATACCTGCATATTCTTCTTTTATCAGCTCTTCTTTGCTTAGTTCTTCGTTCTTTGCGTAGCCCCAGTATTCTCTTCGTACCAACTCGTGCATTTTTTCTGCAAAAGCTTCGGCAAGGCGGTCGGCAAGTGCTTTGGCCATAATGCTGTTGTAATCGTCGTGGTCTTTTTCGTATTTGGCTACCAGTTCGTCGCAGCCAATACCCGTTGTTACGGCAAAGCCGCCAAAGTAATCGGCTACGCCGCTTTCTTTCGGCGCCACAAAGTCTGACAAGGCATAATATGGCTCGCCCTTTACCTTTTCTGATTGCTGACGAAGCGTATGTATGCGTGAGAGCAATTGTGTGCGGCTTTCGTCTGTATACAGCTCTATATCATCACCATCGGTGTTAGCCGGCCAAAAACCGATAACGCCGTTTGCTTGTAATAATTTATTGTCTACTATCTCTTTTAATAATGTCTGGGCATCATCAAACAGTTTTTTGGCCTCATCGCCCACAAACTTGTCTTCAAATATTTTAGGGTAGCTGCCGCGCAGTTCCCAGGTATGAAAGAAAGGTGTCCAGTCAATATAAGGTACCAGCTCCGTTAACGGATAAGCTTCAAAAACTTTTGTTCCGGTAAATGATGGTGCAGGTGCAACTTTAGTTACATCTATTTTAAGCCTATCAGCACGGGCCTGCTCCAGTGTTACAAAACGTTTATCTGATTTTTTATTGGCATGTGCCTCGCGGGCTTTGGTGTACTCGTCTTTGATGCCTTGAATGTAGGCATCGCGGGTATCCCTGTTCATCAGGTTGCTGCAAACGGTAACACTCCGCGAGGCATCCAAAACGTGTATAGCTGCTCCCGAGTAATTAGGCGCAACCTTTACCGCGGCATGAATGCGCGATGTTGTAGCACCACCAATAATCAACGGAATGGTAAAACCCTGACGCTCCATTTCTTTGGCGAAATGCACCATCTCATCTAATGATGGCGTGATCAATCCGCTTAAGCCGATTATATCTACATCCTGTTTTTTGGCTTCTTCAATAATGCGCTGTGCAGGCACCATTACCCCAAGGTCAATGATCTCAAAGTTATTACAGGCCAGCACTACGCCTACTATATTTTTACCAATATCGTGCACATCACCTTTTACGGTGGCCATTAATACCTTACCGGCATTGGCACGACTTCCGCTGGAGTCTTCTCCGGCATCAATAACGCGTTGCTTTTCTAACTCAATAAAAGGCAGCAAATAAGCCACCGCCTTTTTCATTACACGGGCAGACTTTACTACCTGTGGCAAAAACATCTTACCAGCGCCAAACAGGTCGCCTACTATGTTCATTCCGTCCATCAGCGGGCCTTCAATTACCTCTAATGGCTTGGCGTATTTCTGACGTGCTTCTTCAACATCGGCATCCAGGTATTCAATAATACCTTTTACCAACGCATGTGACAGGCGGCTTTCTACCGGCTCATTGCGCCATTGTTCGTCGCGTACTATTTCTTTGCCTTTACTTTTTATGGTATCAGCATATTCAACCAGGCGCTCCGTAGCATCGTCGCGGCGGTTAAGTAAAACGTCTTCAACCAATTCAAGCAACTGCTTATCAATCTGCTCGTAAACCTCCAGCATACCAGCATTTACAATGCCCATATCCATCCCCGCTTTTATAGCGTGGTATAAAAATGCCGAGTGCATGGCCTCGCGTACAACATTGTTGCCTCTGAAGGAGAACGAAATATTACTAACCCCACCGCTCACTTTAGCATGCGGCAGGTTTTGCTTTATCCAGCGGGTGGCTTCAATAAAGTCAACCGCGTAGTTGTTGTGTTCCTCAAGTCCGGTGGCAACGGTTAAGATATTCGGGTCGAAGATGATATCTTCTGGCGGGAAGCCGACTTCGTTCACCAAAATATTGTAAGAGCGTCCGCAAATTTCTTTACGGCGCTCCAATGAATCAGCCTGACCGGTCTCGTCAAAAGCCATTACAACGGTAGCTGCACCGTAACTCATTATTTTACGGGCGTATTCTTTAAACTTTTCTTCGCCCTCTTTAAGCGAGATGGAGTTAACAATACCCTTGCCCTGGATACACTTTAGTCCGGCCTCAATAACCGTCCATTTGGATGAGTCGATCATGATGGGCAGCTTGGCAATATCAGGTTCAGAAGCTACCAGGTTAAGAAACTTAACCATCACCGCTTCAGAGTCGATCATGCCCTCATCCATGTTGATGTCAATCACCTGTGCGCCACCTTCTACCTGCTGCGCGGCCACTGATAAGGCTTCCTCGTAATTTTCAGCCAATATCAGCTTGCTGAATTTGGGTGAACCTGTAATGTTGGTACGCTCGCCCACGTTAACAAACATGGTATCGGGCTTAATGGTAACAGCCTCCAACCCGCTTAAGCGCATATTTGGTTCAAGCGTTGGGATCAGACGCGGCGAATACTGTGCGGCTTTATCAGCAATACATTTTATATGATCAGGTGTGGTACCACAACATCCGCCAACTATATTGACCATGCCAGCTTTGATGAAATCATCAACCTGGTGCGCCGTTTCGTGCGGGGTTTCGTCGTACTGGCCAAATTCATTCGGCAAGCCGGCGTTAGGGTAGGCAGATATAAATACATCCGCTTTCTCAGAAAGTTCCTCCAGATGCGGGCGCATTTCGCGTGCACCCAAGGCACAGTTAAGACCTACGGATAATAAGTTAGCATGGCGTACAGAGTTCCAGAACGCTTCAACCGTTTGCCCTGAAAGGGTGCGGCCCGAAGCGTCGGTAATGGTACCCGATATCATGATGGGCAAATGCTTGCCGCTTTCCTGTGCGTATTTATCGGCAGCAAATAGTGCCGCTTTAGCGTTCAGGGTATCAAATATGGTTTCTATCAGCAACACATCTGATCCTCCATCAACCAAACCACGGATCTGGTCGTAATAGGCATCAGCAAGAATATCAAATGTAACTGCACGATAACCGGGATCATTCACATCCGGCGAAAGCGAAGCGGTACGGTTGGTTGGCCCAACGGCACCTGCGACAAAACGCGGTTTTGACGGTTCTTTTTTATTGTATTCATCAACCACCTCACGCGCCAATCGGGCACCCTCATAGCTTAACTCGTAAGCCAGCTCTTCCATCTGATAATCAGCCAAAGAAATAACCTGCGTGCTGAAGGTATTGGTTTCAATTATATCTGCTCCGGCATCTAAATATTCGGCATGTATGGCTTTGATAATATCGGGGCGTGTAAGGTTCAGCAGGTCGTTATTACCCTGCAGATCGCTTGGGTGATCCTTAAACCGCTCCCCACGAAAATCCTGCTCCGTCAACTGGTACCGCTGTATCATGGTACCCATTGCCCCGTCAATAACCAGAATGCGTTTTTTTAGTTCGTCTTTTATATTCATTGTTTCGGATATGAGATTTGAGACATGAGATTTGAGATGGAATAATCTTAGATCTTATCTAAATCACAAAGTTTCAGATGGAAATGGAGTTAAGAAGACAGATACCGGAATTGGTCTCAAATCTCATGTCTCAAATCTCACATCTATAAAAGCTTATTTCGAAAAGTCTGGTATAACGTGACTTTCGCTTATCTGTCTCAGTCCATAAGTCGGCGGGCTGAAGTAGAATGTAGCACCTTGTTAAGTAACAGGTTGCTAAGACATCGCAGGGTCTAATCCCTCCATCTTTCTCTATAAGCAGCGCAAAGGTGCGCAATAAGTTTGTAAAGTGCAACCCATTTAAAGCCTCTGTTGGTACACCAAAAGACTTTTACTTTCTGCCAACAAAAAAAGCCGCTTGGTTAAAGCGGCTTTTAAAGGCTGTATAATAACTTACCTTAGTTTCTTCTGCCGCCAAATACGCGCAGCAACATTAAAAACAAGTTGATAAAATCAAGATATAAAGTTAAGCCGCCCATTAAGGCCATCTTTTTTGCTGATGCATCGCCATACTCTAAACCCGCACCAATGTTTTTCAGCTTCTGAACATCATAAGCCGTTAAGCCAACAAACACTGCTACACCAACGTAGCTAATGATCATATCTAAACCACTGCTGTGCATAAACATATTTACCAGGCTGGCTATAACGATGCCTATCAGGCCCATTATCATTAATGAGCCGAACTTAGTAAGATCAGTTTGTGTAGTGTAACCCGCAATTGCCATTATACCGAACACCAATGACGATGTGATAAAAACGCCGGTAATTGATGCTGCCGTATAAGCCAGTAATATATAGCTTAAACTTATACCCATAACAATAGAGTAAGCTATGTATAGCACAGTTAATACACCGTAAGACAGTTTGTTAAAGCCAAAAGATATGGTTAACACAAATGCCAGCGGGGCAAACATTACTATAGTACCCAACATTGAGTTACGGCCTGTTTCAGGGTCTCGCAACATAGAGTAAAGAGATGCGTCACTGGAAAAAATATAAGCACAAACCGCTGAGATCCCCAATGCTACGAACATCCATAAAAATACATTCGCAATAAATTTGCGCGATGCATCTGCTTCATTAACTTGTATTACGTTATCATAAACGTATTTTTCTTTAAATTCCATTTTTGTATTTAATTATATTGGTACTAAGATAAATTTTAGATGTGAGATTTGAGACATGAGATGTGAGAAAACACTTTTTTTTACAATCTCAATACTCAAATCTCACATCTAATTAAGTCTCTTCGTCAATTGCTCTTCTACTTTTTTAAAGAACTGTACTGGCTTCAAATTGCGCCAGGTCATATCGTCAAGTTCCCCGCCGAAGTTTATATAATAATCAATGTTATTACGCTTAAATTCTTCAATTACGTGCTCGCGGAAGTTGATGCCCGCTATCCAGCCATCCTCCACATCCTGAAACCATTCTTCGTAATAACAATCGTCAGACGAGTGATAGTTCAAAACATTCTCTCCTATCAGGATAAATTTATTGATGCCGTAATCTTCCATCAACTCAATTATCTCACGTTTAAGCAGCATAATATCATTGTTAATGGCATCGTTCCACTCGCCTATAAACTCTATAATAGCATAAGAACGCTCGTAATCAGCAAAAAGTACTTTAAGGTAAAGCGTGTTTGATCCGAATGAATCCCATTGCGGATGCAGCAGATAATTATAGATCTGCTTATCAAATTCAAACTCGCTGTATTGTGTGTTGTAAAACGGGGACCTATCGTCTTCCGCCGCCACATAATCATCGCGCCATTTATAATATGGTTCTATTTCGTGCATTTAAGCCCCCTCTAAATCTCCCCCGGTAGGGGAGACTTTTTATTAAATAGTTTATTATTCATCCTCCTTTAAAGCCCTCCCTACCGGGGAGGGTTGGGTGGGGCTTGATAATGCTCTACTGCTTTTCTCACGCTGCCTTCTTCAGTTAATAGTTTCGCAGCAGTTTGCTCGTCCAACCCGGTCTCCGCCATTATCATACGTGTACCGCGATCAATCAGTTTGTTGTTGCTCAACTGCATATCTACCATCTTATTACCCTTAACGCGGCCTAACTGTATCATTACTGATGTGCTCAGCATGTTCAGCACCAGCTTTTGTGCGGTGCCGGCTTTCATACGGGTTGATCCTGTTACAAACTCCGGCCCTGTTATTACTTCAACCGGTAATTTGGCAACTTCTGCAACCGGGCTGCCGCCGTTACAAACAACGCAGCCTGTTAATACATTATTTTGATTAGCAGTTTCTAAGCCGCCAATTACATAAGGCGTACTGCCCGATGCTGCTATGCCTACCACCACGTCTTTATCATTAATATCAAATGCCTGCAAATCTCGCCAGGCTTGCTCGGTATCGTCCTCTGCAAACTCAACGGCTTTGCGTATGGCACTATCACCACCGGCAATTATGCCCACTACCCAGTCGAACGGTACACCAAACGTTGGCGGGCATTCTGATGCATCAACCACACCCAGCCTGCCGCTGGTACCGGCGCCTATGTAAAACAATCGGCCGCCATTGCTCATTCTTTCGGCAACGGCTGATGCAAGCGCTTCAATTTGAGGCAATGCCTTGGCTACCGAAACAGCTACCGTTTGATCTTCGTAATTGATGTGGCTAAGAGTTTCGGCCACAGTCATTTTTTCCAGATCGTTATAATGAGAATCCTTCTCGGTTGTTCTTTGCATTTGCTCTGCTTTATTTCGCAAAATTGAGTAAAATTCCTGATAATGGTTAGATAATTGATCTAACAAAATATCAGCTATCGGCCTAAATGATTAGCTTTGTGATTGGTATGAAGAAAAACGCCGCCATTATTTTTCGCTCTGCAATTCTTATCCTGCTGGGGTTAACTATCGGCTTGTATATAAACGGCGATAACTTTATAGGGCACGATACTAACTTTTCTTCATCCGGACCAAGTAAATTATCAAAGGTTTTAGACCTTGTGCGGAATAAGTACGTAGACTCTGTAAACGTAGATAGTGTTGAAGGCGAAACGGTCAACGAACTTTTGCAACGGCTGGATCCCCACTCGTTATACCTGCCTGCCCAACAAGCGCTTAGCGTGAATGAGAAATTAGAAGGCGGCTTTAACGGCGTAGGCATTGAATATAGTTTGTTGCGCGATACCCTGGTTATATCCTATGTTTATCCCGACGGACCGGCTGCCCTACAGGGAATTAAGGCCGGTGATAAAGTGGTGGAGGTGGATAACGAAAAATTTTCGGGCACCAACCTTACCAATGAGCTGGTGAATAAGAAGCTGAGGGGAACTAAGGGCTCAGACCTGCTAATGGGCATACTGCGTGCTAATACGAAAGAAATAAAAGCTGTAAACGTTAAACGCGACCGCGTAACATTGAGCAGTATTGATGCCGCTTATAAGGTTGACGCAGAAACCGGATATATTAAAATAAGCAAATTTGCCACCAATACAGATGCCGATTTTAGGGCAGAATTATTAAAGCTTAAGGAGGACGGCGTTAAAAAACTGGTGCTTGATCTGCGGGGGAATGGCGGCGGTTATTTAAACAGCGCTACCAGCCTGGCCGACGAATTTTTAAACAGTAAACAGCTAATTGTATACACCAAAGGTATACACGAACCCCGCACCGATTACTTTGCTACAGATTCGGGCACCTTTCAGGATGGTAAGCTGGCTGTGCTGATAGACGAATACTCCGCCTCGGCAAGCGAGATCTTAGCGGGTGCCTTGCAAGACCTGGACCGCGCCACTATAGTAGGTCGCAGATCTTTCGGTAAAGGCTTGGTACAAGAACAATTTCAGTTTGATGATGGGTCGGCAGTTAATTTAACCGTGGCCAGGTATTACACAGCGTCAGGTCGATCCATACAAAAAACCTATAAAAACGGTGTTGCCAGCTACCGTAATGAACTGGCTGAGCGCATGCGCAAGGGCGAGTTATTTTCTGCCGAAAGCAACCTTAATGACAGCGTAATGCATACCAACAGCAAGTACCGTACATCAACCGGGAGAAAGGTATTTAGTGGCGGTGGCATTATGCCCGATGTTTTTGTGCCCGAAGACACCACCAAAAACACATGGCTGATTAGTCAACTAACCAAAAACGACCTTTTTACTGCTTATACAATAGACTACCTGCAGTCTGTTCTGAAATTGTACAATGCTGATGATGATTTTGTAAACGGCTACAATGTTAGTGATGCGGCCATGGCTCAGTTTATTAAATATGCATCGCTAATTGTTAAGGACATTACCAAAGAAGAGATAGCTGCCAGCAAGGCACACCTAAAAACTTTGCTAAAAGCCAATGCCGCACACTTTAAATGGGGCGATGCCGGGTATTATAAGGCGCTGAACTCAACAGACATCGCGTTGAAAAAGGCGGTAGAAAGTCTTAATTGATGTATGCAGATGTGCAGACGCTTTAATTTAATCTCATCCGCACATTTGCATATCTGCAAATTTACTTCTGCCTAAACCACACCTGTACCGGTGCCCCGCTTAGCTCAAAGTTTTCGCGAAGCTTATTCTCTATAAAGCGATAATAAGGCTCCTTTACATACTGCGGCAGGTTGCAGAAAAACGCAAACATGGGCGATGTACCCTGTATCTGCGTAATGTATTTTATTTTAACGTATTTACCTTTTAATGATGGCGGCGGATAATTCTCGATGATCGGCAGCATCACATCATTCAATTTTGAGGTAGATATTTTGCGTGCGCGATTAGCGTAAACCTGGTTAGCTACATCAATAACTTTTAGTACGCGCTGTTTCTCTGTTACTGATGTAAACACAATAGGTACATCTGTAAAAGGCGCAGTTTTCTCGCGGATCATTTCCTCAAAAACCTTAATGGTTTTGTTGTTTTTTTCAATAAGATCCCACTTGTTCACAACTATCACAATGCCTTTTTTATTCTTCTCCGCCAGGTGAAAGATGTTCATGTCCTGCGATTCAAAGCCCTCAACAGCATCAATCATCAAAATGATAACATCAGCTTCTTCCAGAGCCTTTATGGTACGCATAACCGAGTAAAACTCAATATTCTCTTTTACCTTGGTTTTTTTACGCATACCGGCAGTATCAATCAGCATAAAATCATGCCCGTATTGGTTGTAGTGTATGTGTATGCTATCCCTTGTGGTACCCGCAACCGGAGTAACAATATTGCGCTGACTGCCAATCAGTGAATTTATGATAGACGATTTACCCACATTCGGCCTGCCTACGATGGCATATTTGGGGCGCGTATTATCTTCTAACGGAAGATCTTCAAAGTGTTTAACCACTTCGTCCAACAGTTCGCCGGTACCTGACCCTGTCATAGATGAGATATTGTAGATCTCGCCCAAGCCAAAGCCGTAAAACACGGTAGCATCTGCTTGCTGGTTATGATTATCTACCTTGTTAACTACAACAAAAACGGGCTTTTTGCCACGGCGCAATAATGTAGCAATTTCGTCATCCAGATCGGTAATGCCGGTGGTAACATCAACCACAAACAAAATAACCGATGCTTCCTCTACAGCAATTATAACCTGCTCGCGTATGGCAGCTTCAAAAACGTCGTCAGAGTTGGCAACGTAACCCCCTGTATCAATCACCGTAAACGGATGATCCGTCCACTCAGCAACACCATAATGCCTGTCGCGGGTTACTCCGCTAAAATCATCAACAATGGCTTTGCGGGTTTCGGTCAGTCTGTTATATAAGGTTGACTTGCCTACATTTGGGCGGCCAACTATGGCTACTATGTTACTCATGCTTTATTAAGATGTAAGAAGCAAGAATCAAGAGCCAAGATATATTGCCTGGCCATCTTCTTATTCTATTTGATAAACTTTATTATTTACTTTTTTGTCTTGAATCTTGATTCTAACATCTTGACTCTTAACTAATGTACCCAAATTTCTTAAGGTAGTTTTTTGTGTCGCGCCAGTCGGGTATAACTTTTACGAATGTTTCAAGGAATACTTTACGCTGGAAAAACTCTTCCATATCCTTGCGGGCGTAGGTACCAACTATTTTAAGCATTTTACCCCCTTCGCCTATTATTATATTCTTCTGCGAATCGCGTTCAACAATTATCTCGGCGCTAATACGGTAGAGTTTTTCGCCTTCAACAAATGCGGTAACCACAACTTCGCAGCTATACGGAATTTCTTTTTTATACTGCTTTAACAACTGCGCCCTTATCATTTCTGATGCAAAGAAGCGGTCGTTTCTATCGGTCAGTGCGTCTTTCTCGTAATAAGGGGCATGCTCGGGCAGGTGCTCCTTTACAAATTCCATCACCGCCTGTATGTTATGGTCATGCAAGGCAGATATAGCAAATACGGCAACCGGTTTTAATTTCTCTTGCCAAAAATCTATCTTCTTCTTTACGGCCTCTTCGTCGCTTTGGTCTATTTTGTTAACCAGTATAGCAACGGGTGCTAAACTGCCTTCCAGTTTTTTCAGCACATCGGTTTCGTCGTATTCCTCGTGTATATCTGTTACCAGCAAAATCAGGTCGGCATCAACAATTGAGCCCTCTACCTGGTGCATCATGCTTTCCTGCAGGGCGTAGTGCGGTTTTATAACGCCGGGTGTATCGGAGAAAACAATCTGATGGTCAGCATCATTTACGATACCCAGAATACGGTGACGTGTAGTTTGAGCTTTATGGGTGATGATGGACATTTTTTCGCCCACCAGCAAATTCATCAGCGTTGACTTACCTGCGTTTGGTTTACCAATAATGCTTACAAACCCTGCCTTATGACCCATATTAAAATAATTAAAATATTATTTGGACTGCAAAGAAACGAATTATATCTTTGCAGTCCAATTTAAACAGAATGTAAATTGCATTTTGACAATTGGAAAGGGCTTTTCGGGGTAATGTACCGGTTAAAAAAAGCCAACAATAGTGCGGGATGGAGCAGTTGGTAGCTCGTCGGGCTCATAACCCGAAGGTCGTAGGTTCGAGTCCTGCTCCCGCTACCCAGTAAAGCCCCTGATGAAAATCAGGGGCTTTTTTTATGGATTTGTGTGTGGCTTACGCATAAGTGTACCTTGAAACGAGAGGTACACTCAATAAAACACTAATCAGCGAGGTATCTTTCGAGGTACACTCGTGAAAAGGCAAAAGGTACACTTTAAACCCATGTAAGAACCTAAATACCAGTTTGTTATAACGAGCTCTGATTTCTCTAACCCATTAATCAGTATGCAATGATACACAGCTATCACATTTTATTCTTTCTTTACAAATCTAAAGCCAATGACAAGGGATGCTCTCCCATCTTTTGCCGCATCACATTCAACAACACTCGTAAGCAATTCTCAACCGGTCATTTCGTGAGTGAAAAGAACTGGAGCAGCCAGGCACAACACATTAAGGGTAACTCGAAAGAAACTAAGCGGGTAAACAGCAATCTAGACCTAATTAAACAAAAGCTTAACAAGGCTTATGACGAGCTTATACGAGAAAAGGAATTCTTCTATATTGATGACATCTACAACCGCTTCTCCGGCAACGACAAAGAGTACAAAACTCTATTACAAGCCTTTGATTATCACAATAAGAAGATGAAAACATTAATTGGCAAGGATTACGTCCAAGCCACTTATGATAAGTTCGTGGTAATACAAACACATGTAACCGACTTTATTCGGCACCAATATAATAAGCCCGACTATCCGCTCTTTGAACTAAGATTGAACTTCTTAGCTGACCTTGATTACTACCTTAAAGTTGTTAAAAACCAAAATCAGAATACTATCAACAAGGTTATCGAGCGCGTTAAGAAGGTTATTAAGATAGCAGTCGGCAATGGTTGGTTAACCGCAGATCCGTTTATACTATACCAAAAGAAAAAATATTCCAAAGAGGTGGTATTTCTAACCGTTCAAGAACTAAAGAAGCTCGAAAACCACAAGTTTGTACAAGAGCGCTTAGATGCAGTGCGTGACTGCTTTATATTCTCCTGCTATACTGGTTTAGCTTATAATGAAGCTGCGTTGCTATCGGATGAACACCTGCAACCCGCCGAAGACGGCTTTACGTGGATTGAAATGGTAAGACAAAAGACCCAGCGTCCCATTGTAGTACCAATCTTACCCCGAGCGATAAGGATATTAAAAAAGTATGGCTACCCAAGAGCGGGCTTGCTTCTACCAGCTATATCTAATCAGAAGATGAATTCTTATTTGAAAGAGATCGGTTCGATTGTTGGCATAAACAAAGTTCTCACGCATCATATTGCTCGTAAGACTTATGCAAGCACAGTGCTAATGAACAATGATATACCTGTCGAAATCGTCTCGTTCCTACTAGGGCACAGCAAAACATCCACGACTGAAATGCACTATGCGAAGGTTGTTAAAGACTCTGTAACCAGGCATATTAAGGAACTTGCTAAGAAACTTTAACTTTAATGGGTAGTGGAGTGCATACCTCTGCTACCTTAATTCCTGAATTTTTCACAACTTTGGACATGCGGTATGTGAATTTCTATAAGACTAAAGATGAGCAAGGAGTTGAGTTAACTTATAATAGCACAGTTTTTAAGAAAGTTATTCATTGGGATCTTTTAACCGCTATAGGTGACGATACTGTTACTCTAAAATATCCTTTGGCCAAAAAAGAGTTTGAGCAATACCAAAAACAGACGGAGTTGATTCACGACACTCTCATCCAACACGACCTCTTAAACAGGAGGGAATCTAAATACCATCATTCTAACTTGCTATTCTTACTAATTGAGTTCAATAGACAGTATAAAAATCTGTTGGCAGACAAGGCACGTGATGCACGGCTGAACAATATGATCGAATTCCTAAAGCTGACTAAACCGTTGACTCCCTTGCAAAAGCAGAATGTTGAAATGTCTTTTGTCATTAATGGCACACCGTTCAGCTTTGAAGATCAGCCTATTCTATCTGAAATGGCTATCAATAAACTCGCTGGCATACTGATGAACAATATTCGGCAACTATATCCTGAACTTTGGGAAATACACCTCAAACGAGGTGGAAATCCTAAAGCTTTGAAAGAACGCGCAGTAGCGGATTCAACACTCCAAAATCAAGCTGTCGCTGATATAGTCAAAATTCTTATTGAGTACCTAAATAGTGATTCACAAGTTCTCAGTAACCCAACAGCAAAACCTGATAAAGTTACTTTGTCAAGTAAGCAGGGAGCATTTGTGTATGATCTATTAGTTGCTCTTAAAATTTACGACCCTCGAGAGAAATCGAAAACAGACACCGGCGGTAAGGAAGCAAATTATCACGGTCTAAGAAAGCTTATCGAGCGTTACTGATTCCAGTCAAATTGGACAAAACAAAGTCATAAAAGCTAGCGGTTTGTCCAAATTCACCCTCACTTACTGAACAATCTTTGTATCGTCATCAAACCAAATGACATATAAAGAATTATGAATTCATTATTAAAATTAAAGATTGAGAGCGTTACAAAACAGTACTATAACGCACTAGAACAAGGGTTGAGCAAGTTCGCTCCCCGAAATGGCTTTTATTACGTAAAAGCATTTGAGTTTCGCGATATTCGAAACGGCAGTTACCCATTTATTACTGCAAATTGGAAAGCAAATCGCGAAGATTTGTTTGTTGCAGAAGCGACGTTTGAACTTGCCGTATCAAGCCTTCATGCGGCTGATTCAAAAAGTCAACTTGACTATTCCAATATCATTGGCAAGACCTTACAGGTATTTCGCGTAGGTATACAATTATCAAATGATAACGGTATAGAAAAGGCTGTTGTACATGGCCTCTGGTTATATGAGTATAGCGAACCAAAATTTCTTGATGGCAACTCGCTACTGTTTGGAGCAATTGGGTCAGAGATTAAAAGTTTAGAAGACGGTACACTAGTAATTGCATCAGAGTTTGATAATGGTATAGATAACGAAATTCCTCTTGGACTTGTGGACGATTATACCTTTGAAGAGGGCGATCCATCTAATAATGAGGATTTGAGTGGTTCCGATGAAGAGCGGCGGGATGACAATCGATCACAGGATGACAATAATTCGGTTAACTAAGTATTTTGAAATAGGGAGGTGTCAGTGCGGCACCTTCTACAATTTTCAACGAGCCATGACAAACACCAGCGATATTTTTGACATTACCAATGTTACCTTCGACCAGGTAATAACCTATTCGAAAGATGTTACATACTTTAAAGAAATACCAGAAGTTACTCCTATTCCCACAAATTCAATTGTTTATAAAACGGTGACAGGCATAGGAGCAACCCATAGCGAAATCGTAGCTGAAAGGCACAGCATCATCGTACTTCCCCATATCTCTATCATCACCAGCAAGCATGACTATTACAAAAACGAAAAAGGCGTCAAAACCTTAGCTATTTATGGAGAGGTTAAAGTTAACGTCGTACGAGAATTTTTGCATAATGACGATGTACATACCAAAATACTAACTACTCCTAAAGGTTTAAACAAAATAATTGCTGTGATGCGAGAACACGAGCAGCATTTGGATTATAAAAAGCTTTTTTTCCTTTTAATTGATGAATGTCACAAGCTAGTTCAGGACGCCTTTTACAGAACAGACATGGTGGAACTTATGGAGCACTTCTTTGATTTTGAAAGGAAGGCAATGGTATCAGCTACGCCAATACCACCAAGTGACCCAAGATTTAAGAAAAAGGGCAAAGAATTTAAGCATATAAAGGTTTGCCCGGAATATGACTATAAACAACCGATTAATGTTGTACCAACTGACAGTGTTGTTAATACAGTAGGAGAATACTTCAACGAAAATAAAGCAGAATGTTTTTGTATATTTTTCAATTCTGTTGAAGGTATTAAAAGCTTAATAAATCAGACTAGTATCAAAGATGATTATGTCATTTTTTGCTCTAAGGAAAGTAAGGAGCTTTTAAAATTGAGCGATGAACCAAATGTGTCGAACAGCATCGGTGGCTTTAAACGATACAACTTCTTTACCAGCAGTTTTTTCAATGGTCTAGATATTTATATGGACATAAAGCCTGACGTAATAATCATCACAGATTATGGCTACAAGGACCATACATTGCTTGACCCTTATACAGATATACTGCAGATTATGGGTAGATTTAGGAGAACCGATGCGCAAAGAGACAACAATGAGTATGCATATCGAAAAGTAACTCATATAAACAATGCTGGTAGCTTTACCAATCCTTTAACAAAGCCTGAAGCCATTTTAAAAATCGAACACAGTAAAATTGTTTATGAACACATCCTTACTTTACAGCTTTCGCTTTATGATAACAAGTTCAAGCAGTTTATAGACCACCAACTGAAGACAGTTAAACCATATTTCCGGCTGTTAAGTGCTAAAGGTGATTTCTCGCATTTTTTGCAAGATAACTACCTGGACGATGAAAGAGTTAAAGTGTATTATAAAAGCACATCTGTACTGTTGAATGCTTACACGCACACTAAACTTTATGATGTCAATCAGGTTCCCCGTAAAACATACGACAAGGACACATTGATGAAATTGCAAAGAAAGAGTATCCGATATTCAAGCGAAATGAATAAGCGTATGGCTAATGACTTACTTGAGTTGGATGATTATAAAGGATTGGACGTTTATTATGAACAACGTGCAAATGTTGAAAAGTTGTCGCCTGTTATATTTGATGCCTATAAAAGACTTGGTTATCAAAAACTAATTGATCTGGAGTTTAAGAAAACACCTATTGAAAAAGAGCTTTTAAAGCTTGATATTGAAAATGGATTGAACCATTTGCCACTTATAAATATGGTATACATGACATTTCGCTTAAATGTTAAATATACTGTTGAAGAGGTTAAAGAAAAGCTTCTCGAAATATTTGAAGAGTTTAATATCTCTTATAGAGCCAAGAGTACTGACGTTTTCCGCTATTTTGAATACAAGGAAACAAAGGCAAAAGGCGGTGATAACAAAGACGACAGGGCGTATGTGTTTACCGCGCAAAAGTTTAACCCCATATCTGGGAGGCTGCATATTTAGCAGCACATTTTTTAGACATCAAGTATATGCATAGAAGAGTCGGTAAAAAAATGTGATTGCTAAGTAGCTGTCACCATTATCATTAAGCTACTTTCACTTTAGGAATTTCATAAACGTGCGCAGTAAAAGTACTCTTGGGTAGCGGCCAGTTTATCTTATCTGTGATTTTGTAATACTTTAATGCCTTATTTGTATGTTTATGCGGCTTACACACCTCTCTAACATATTCCCTGGAGATCAATTTGCTTAAAGGATTATGTACCTGCTTATATGATACACCCAACAAGCTAGCAAGTTGCGTAATCCTAAACATGCAACTTAACCCGCCATGAACGAAGAATTGCCGTAAACAGATTAACATGGCCTTTTCATGGTTTGATAAATCTTCAGTTTTATACAGAATGTCGTAAGAAAGCTGCTCATAGTGTTCTAAATCTTCAAAATAATACTTGTTGCAGGTTCCTTCTCGTTTAGAGCGCACTATTTTTAAGAATCCGGCGTCTTCCAAACGATTAATGGATGCTGCCAAAAATGTCCGTCCAAGTCCTGAACGTTCCATAATCTTTGTGTAGGATGGAAAACAATAATCTTTGTCGTTGCTGTCGAACGATCTAATGCTTACATAAGTAAGCGCATCTAAATACTTAAGTTTTTGTTCTTTTAAGTTTAAAAAGTCAGGCATGGCAATAAATTGCTGTGCAGTATAATTCACGTCTTATAATCATTAATGGGCTATTAACTATCGATCTTCGAAAGGGAAGTTGATCTGAAGTAGCTTGAACCAAATTTGGTTGGGCGGAGTATCTTAATATAAAAATACGAAATTTTTATGACTTTTCCTAGCGCGAACGACTTGGTGAGAATAGATAGTAAGTTGATTTTAAGATAGTTAAAACAGTTTGAGCTTTCCAAAATGGAAAAGGTGGAAGCAGCACATTTTTTATTCGGGTCTCTTAGTATAATACTATGTGAAAATATTTTGTACCCACTAATGTCGTTTCCCTTTACAGACTCTATCTACTATATATCTATATGTATAGATAATGTTCGTTTTGGGGAAAAGTGAAAATTAAGTTGCAAATTCAAAAACTGGTTTCTCCCATTTTCCTCTTACGAATACTATCTATACAAGAAAATATCTTAATGTATAGGTAACGTTCGCCATGGGAAATAGGTAAAACAAATTTCCATAACTCGCTAAAAATGAGTATCTTTATGTTAATTGTTGAAGCAAGGTTCACGCTGCTAAACATCATTATATATTTCACAGGGCACAAAGGAGCTGAGTATTATACTCGGCTCTTTTATTTAGAAGTCGTATCAGCCCAATTAAGGCATTTTCTACAACTTGATTAGGAAAGACATCAACCAGTTTTAGCTTTTAATGGCGAACCCTTAAAGGAGGTTAAAGCGTTGTTAACCAAAGGTTTAATGTCATTTTTATTTGCTAAAGTCACTGAATTTTAGTATATTTGTACTAATAAACTACTGATAAGCAATTAGTTATTCTGTTTCTCTTCTTGTTTTGGTGCTTATCACTCGTTTCTTTCAGATCCACTTCTTGCAATTCTGCAAGCTTGATTATCTAATAATCTTCAATAATACCCTAATGCAATTTAAAAATGATTTTAACAGTGAGCAGCTTAATGTGCTGCATGAGGTTATCCGTGAAGGAAGAACCTATTCAGATGTACCAAAACTTACCTTTACAAGCCAAGGAGCTTTCATAAACGAGCCAGGACAGATTGACCTTACTCTCGATAACTACTTTGAGACTGATGATTTAAAAGACTTCCGTTGCTTGGATACTTTCTGCGATTACATTATTCGGTTTGACTATAGTGACTTTGAACCATTTAAGAAGCTATTTCAGCTGATGTATGATAGAGTTTCATTTAATGTCTCATTTCACTTAGGGGCCAACGTAATTGAAGTTTTTATCCCATTTGAGGGTAAGGAAGAGCCTGAATATATCGATATAGTTTATCATCCAGCGTTTTATATGTTTTTGAAGCTATATACAGAAGGACATATAAATATAAAAGTTACATCAGACCAATTATTAGAGAAAATCTGTGACTTTACCGGATATGTAAAGATTTATTAAAGCTATAATAAAAAATAAGACAATGAATAATAAGAATAATGACAACGAATTGAATGCAAGCGCACTTACGGTTGCACAGATAATAAAAGGCAACAAAGACAAGCATGCTGCCTTAATTAAAGCTATTTTATCTTTTAAGGACATCATACCTAACTTGAAGGATTTTCCAATACAAATGCCTCAATCCATGAGATAACATCACAACACCTACTATCATCACATCTACATATACAGACGAAGCCACCTACAAAGTGGCTTTTGTCGTTTCTAACACCTGTTTATCACTCATTATGCGTCTATCTCACATTTACGCCCCTGGCATCGCAAAACGTACTCGCTTTTTGTTTTTGACACTTCTATCCAAATATCAATTCCAATTTTAAAATTTTGTCTATGGTGCGACCGGCTAGCCCGCTCTGAAGTACCGCCTCCCCTTCATCCTGAGGGAAAACGGAATATTGTTACGTTGTGCGCTCACAGTGGCAGTCTCGCAAGCTCGATTTTCTATCTATCGGAACAGTTGTTCCAAGTCAACCAAATTCTAACTAAGAATAGTGCCTTTTCAACTCCAATCCTTAAAAGTAAAATTTCCTAAAAACCATTTTCAATCCCTTTAAAACATGAAAGAAATGCATCATCCATTTGCGGTTAAAAGTGGAGCTATACTCGATCCGCAACCACCAAAACCACGTCGATATCGTGAACAACCTCGTTGGTTAGTCACCAAGTCGCGAACTGATCAGAAATATCAGAAGATGCAAAATGAATCTGTTGAAGCAGTATATCATCGCATTATTACATTGGCGAAACAGCTTATCCTTTTACACGGTGGTGATACCATCTATGAGCAAGACCACAAGTCAAATCCAGATTCCTACACCGGCATGCACAGCTTTGTCACCAGTACATTCTACTGGCGATTGGACTGTGAGCTTAATTACAACTATGAGGTTTATTATGCTTTTCACAACTGCCCTTATGAGCAACAAGTCCGAGAGCTTATGCATCCTTTTCCGCTTTACTGCACAACACATGAATTCAAACCCAAGCAAGGCTATGAAGCCTTTTATACAACTGTGCTTGAGGTACAAAATGCTATCCACATCACTACATTAAAAGTTACAGGCTGAAGCAGCCTTCTACATATATCCCAACCGCCTGGTCATTTGATCGGGCGTTTTTATTTATCAATTTTTTATTCAAACAACATGGAAACACAAAACAAACAAGACCAACAAATTAAAAATGGTAATCAGGCAGTAGAGAAAGCCTATCAAGCCATCATCAAAGAAGTCAAAACTGTACTTGCATCATTCCCAACCGAAGAATTGCGCACCTATGTTGAGCGTAAGGGAACTAACAACGATTCCCAATCATTTTATTGCCCTATGGCTTATATCAGTGTAGCTGAAAACTTTGGTAAAAGGGTGATCTCATTTGCTAAGAATGCGAAGGCGAAGCCGCACATTGGGCCAATACTTGATACTGTAATTCCACGCATCATTTATAAGCAAACGGCAGTAGAATCCAGCAAGATCAATATTGAAGATAGGGTGGAGGAATATACATACCAATACAGCAAATTCGATGATGCGTTGAAGTATGCAGCGAGCCTTGAGAATTATAAGAAACATACGGTTCACCCAATGCAGGAGGCTTAATCTCCTGCATCTAATTATGTGTTATGAAATCTCAAACAAACCCTGACTTACCTATGTCGCCTTATAATGCTGAAGTGCACCGGATTTATTTTAAAGTCCTTAAAGATGCAAAAGCATTACTTGCAACGATTGAAGCCGAATCGTTACGTTACTCACTCATCAGACGGGACAAGCCACCGATTGTTTCTGGCTCGATCATTCATGAATTTGTCTCTCCTTTGCTTTATCTACGGCTGTCATTTTATGAGGATAAGCTCGGTATCCACTATGGTTGGGAACTTATACCAACTTTTGGCGAATTCTATCCGATTACTAGAACCTTCATCCGCAATCTTTACAAGGCTACAATGGTAAGTGCCACTCCCATCAATATCGAAGATTGCATACGAACAGATTATGTTATAAACGAGTGTTCAGCAGCTTATGAGCATCTGGAAGAAAGAGGCTGTCGGCACCATTCATTTCACCTCGTTCCTTATAAACCGAAAGCTGTCAAAAGAAAGTTGAGCAAGGTCGCTTAACTGTTACCGATACTGATTAACTTTGTTTATTAACCAACAAAGGAGGAACCACATAGACAGTATCTATACCATTTAACATATTATAATTAAAGATATAAAGCGTTAAGCTTTGTTTGCTTTACTCAAACGAACCTAGGAAATTCAAATAAGCAGTAAAAGCAAATGAGTTCAACGTCCACGCGCAAGCGTAGGGCGAAGACTTGTTTGTTACTGCGTGGGCTTCCTAGGGCCTGTTTGGGTGCAGACTAAGTTCAGTCCTGCGCTTTCGTGTTTTATAACCATCGAGTTTGAGGACTACTCGGTAATTCAACCACTTATTCATGTTAAGGAAAATCTTACTCGTTAGCATATTGATCTTATCGGTCATTGCTGCTCACTCACAAACCCTTAAAATTACTGATGTCTCCGCTTCAGATCAAAAGCTTTGGAACAACAAGACCAAGGCTCTATTTGGCAAAACACTAGTCATTACAACGTTTGACAAAGCAGTGAGACTTGTCATTCCTGGGCACGAAACTATGGTGCTCAAACAATCAGGTAGTGACTCTAATGAGTATAAAGAAGTAACAGATGCAGGCAATGAAACTCAGAGTTATATACTAACGCTACAAACCACAATGCGCGTCGTTACTTCTGCAACATTTGTTTTAAGATATGATGAAAAGAACTCACCCTATCGATCTGCTGCACTCACTATTACGGCAAAGAGGTTTTAAATAGGAAGGTCATGAAATATACATTTAAATCTTATCTTATAGCGATAGCCTTATTGCTTGGAAGCCTATCCGCGGCTTATGCACAACGAACATTTAATTTCGAAATAGATGGTGCGAAGTATTCACTTGACGAGGCTAAGTATAACGATCTCTTTGGCATAACATTCTCTAAATTAGTCGCCAAAGGAGTGGCTAAAGAAAGCGCTTTTGACGCATGGGTAACAACGTTCAATGGATTCAAAGTATTCTCTGTCAAAGGGTATTACCGCTATACCACATACGGCGAAAGACTGGCAACCTCTCAGTATAGCGGAGACAATATGCCCCTGTACTTTCTTGGATGGGAGAAAGAAGGGAAACTGAGCAAAGCTAATCCTAACAATCCTACTAAACCCGAAAGTATAGCTGCAAGGATGGCCGTGCTAAATCACTATTTAGGTAGAGAAGTTGTTCGCTATCTAACAGACAAGCCAATCCTTGATTAGTTAGGTTGGCCCTGTTGGCTCGATTCTCTGAATAGGGTGCTTACCTAAGTCATCAACCTTTTAAAAGCCCAAAAGCCTAATACACGATAATTAAACCAATACAATGAAACAAACCTTATCAATCCTTCTGCTTGCAGCGGTACTGGCTACATCATGCTTACAAAAAACCACTGACAGCAAACCCAAAGAGCAATCGTTTAACATTAAAGAACTCTACGCAACAGGAGATTTGCCACCAACCAATGAAGCTGACAGGTTTGTTATAACCGGCACAATTGATGAAACTGATTTAGGAGGATCGTTTGTTGTGAATACTGTTGACGGAGATAGGGTCGCTTTGACTTTTAAGCCTGAACAGATGCAGGTAACCGACCGCAAGACTTTCAACGCCTACCTTTTAAAAGGTAACAAGGTTAAATGCGTCGGTACGAAGCTAGACCCAGGTGTTTACGCGCTATTGGCTGCCAAAATCACTGAACAGTAATTACCATGAAGTACAATCCTATAACCCAAGAACTCTATACCGGTACTGGTTCATTTCTAAAGCAACTGCATTGTCCATTAGCTAAAAAATGGGAGCAATTAAACACTACATCAAGTGCACAGGCCAAAACCTGTAGCACTTGTAATCGGGCTGTTTACGACACTTCCATTTTGAGTGATAGCGAAGTGCAATCTATGCTAAATGCAGCTGCTGAAACATGCTTAAAAGTTGACCTTAACCAATTTAGCATTACAATTACCTATGAAAACCGAAAACAATAACAACCAACAAACCGAACTTAGAATTATCAAAACAGCCCGAACAGAACAGGCAATTAATGAAGCTGCCAAGGAAGGTTTTTGGCCCATAGTTAAGCCTGTAATACCATCACCTGAAATAAGAGCCAAGTATGCTATCAAACAAGATAAGGAAACCGGAAAGATAACTGTAGGGAACGATTACAGGGCAATGAATATTCCAATGTTCAAATTTGACCACGACACGCAGCCTACAGATACAGATGTTATTATTGGTTGGACTTACTTTTATCCTTATCAGTTTGAAAGTCCTTTCGCTGCATACCTTGTGCCAAATGATTTGGGTATTGGCGAGCTTGTGGTTTTGGAAGACTTGATTGAAGATGTCGTCGGTGCTAAATGGAACCAGGGAGATACTTACCGCTTAAAAAGCTGTGAAGCTGTATGGGATGGTAAAGAGTTTGTTTTGCAGCATAAACCAACTAAAGTTAGCGGGTTTGTTGGGTAATGTTGTTTCAAAGCCTACCTTTTAAATGCCAAGAGCCGCAATACAGAGCTTACCTGAATTAAGTAGGCTCTGCAAACTTTGGTGGTAATCTTGATCTTGTTCTCTTAAACCGGTATCATTTTACTAATTCATAAGTTCCATCCAAGTAAGTCGGAGAAGTAAGCCATCCCATAGAATCATGAACGATAGCGCTGGCAGATGGATCTGAACTTCTGCCACCTACTATAATGCCATGTTTGCCATCAGCAGTAATCAATCCGTTGACAGTCATTCGATAACTGAATTTACCCTCTGCATCAATTACCTGGCTGATGTATTTTAAAGGTAAAGCAAGCTCGTAGGTGTAGACTTTCTTATCATCTATCAGGCCAATAGCTGTTATGCCAAAATCGTTATATATCGATATTTTTCCATTATCAATTCCCTTTGCACCATTAAGCGGAATTTCTTTGATGTGCTCCGATATCCGCTTGTTAAGGGCAGACAGTTGTTTTTCTGACAACGTTTTGTTGTTGCGAAGTGTAGAACTTACTCCTTCATCATATGGTACAATAACATCCGGGTAGGTGATTTCAACGGGAGGTATATTGCTGCCTTTTTCTGTACTCTTCAAACTCAATGTTACTCCGCCATCGATAATTTTTTGTATAATACCATGGTACGTTGCTTGCACCACAAGATAAAGGTTGTTGCTGTCATTACTTAAAGTATAGAAAAACTCAGTTGCGTTATTATAAGCTTCAAACTGAGGCCACTCGGTGGGCTTACCATCTATTTTTATGTCAAGAGGTGCTTTTATACCAGTTGTTTGAACTCTAGGCAAGTTTTGAGCATGTGACGCTATTGCTCCATTCAACATTAAAATAACTATACTGGATACAAGAGACTTAGGTATTAATTGGTTCATAAGTCGAATCTAATACGAACCTATCGAAATAGCAAATGTTAATTTGAGCATTGTACCAGTAGATTGCAATAAGCTACGCTATCCCTAACCCGCTTTCGGTTCCGTTAACGTAGCTCTTTCCGCATCATGATGTCGGTTTGTTCGTCGCTACCTAACTTGAAGACGTGCTTATCAAACTCAACGAATCCGTTCTTCTTATAGAAGCTTATTGCTCTCGGATTTTCTTCCCAAACACCCAACCATACATAATCGACTTTGAGTTGATTTGCTACTTCAATTGCCTTATCATATAGCACTTGTCCTACTTTCTTTCCATGATATTCTTTTAGAACGTAGATACGCTCAATCTCAAGTCCATGATCTTCCTTGATTTCTGTTTGTGCTTGTCCCTTATTTAATTTTAGGTAACCTATAACACTTTCACCCAACGTAGCGAAGTAGAAAAAGGAATCAGCATTACTTAGTTCACTAGTAAGCTTATTGTCAGTGAAACCTTCCGCAAGGTACTTCTCCATGTCCGCATTATCATTTGTACTCCCGAACGTTTCTAAGAATGTTTTCCTTCCAATCCTTTGTAAAAGGTGCAAATCCCCTAATTCCACCTTCCTTATCACTATTGTTTCAATACCCTCTGACATGCTTTCTTATCTCTAACTATTGCAAAGTTAGCATACAATGGTTATTAAGAAGAACGCCATTAACCTTACCCACTTTTGTTGCTTACATTGGGCTAAGGTTAACTCTGTTCTTCTCTTGTCGCTCCCACAGGCCCACCGCACAGGAAGAAAGGCGTTCCGCATTCCTTACACTCACAATCGTTGCGCCAAGCTTGCGTTCATGGTAATAAGCTTATCAGCACATTACCATTCACCGGCATAGCCGACTTGACACACCGCTTGTCAAGAGTGAACGTCATGCTCCACACTCACTTTCTCTCGATTTCAGCAACTCTCACTTATGCTGCACTTCACTTGGTTTGCAACCAGGTGAAGCTTGCAACGTTCAAGATGCGTAAATCGAATCGTTCGTATTGTCTGGCTCGCCTTGCGCCAATCGTTCGGGCTGCGCGATTGTCACAGCTCTTGATTTGCAATGCTTATGGCATTGCTCAAGGTCAATGCCAATCGTTTGTCGCAGATACTTAGCAGTCGTACCTATCGGTACTCTCTCTGCTAAGACCCTCACTCAACTCGCAACCACCTGCGTTGCTCTTCGGTGGTTTGGAGGGCTCGAATAGTTTACTAACGCCTCAATACTTGAAATTTATTAATAATATTAATGTCTGAAGTGGTTCAACTCGATAATTTGTTTGTTAATTTTAATAATTACTTTGTTAAAAGTATCTTAGGCTTCAATCTTAAACAATATTGCGAAATGATAGGCGAATACGAGTTGGGTTTAGAAACTATAGATGCCCTTATCGATTCTTACAATGAATCAGATATAAGTCTTTTTAACGAAGCTAAAACTCGCCTTTCATTTATAGATAAAATACTTACGGGATGCTTAGCTTGGGCTCATTCTGACATAGATCCTGAAGACTCATTCGGCGGAAGCTTCTGTGATTACAAACTAAATTTGTTCCGACCGGTAGCTGTTTGGGAAGCTAAACGAACCAATATATATTTTGAATTACCTATAGGTGTTTCGGAACTTATATTGCCTATCAAAACAATCGCCAAAGGCAATCCTAAGGTTAAAGATGCTCTTAAGCAAGTTAGTAGTTATTGCCATGAGAGAGGCATACAAATTGGAGTAGTATGTAATGGATGGCAGATAATTGCTTTTGTGGCCAATAGGAATGATTCTGTACCACCACTCGAGGGCAATGCGTTAGTGGTTTCTTCTCTTAACGTATTTAAAGAGAATTTTAAGGACGTTTGGAATTGTCTCTCAAAGCCAGGAATTGAAGAAAAACATATAATAAAAAAATTACTTGGTGATTCAGTAAGGCAATTACCTCCAAAATTATCGTCCACAATTTATCAATATCCGGGTATACAAAACCGGAATACCCTTCAAACTGAACTTGAAATCTTAAGCGATTTGGTTTTGGAAGATGTTATCAAAGATAAAGATGTTGAAAAGGATTTTTTAGAAGACTGCTATTGTAAAAGTGGTGCTCTGTCTCAATATTCCTTAGTCAGTAAAGACATTTTGACAACAAGATACAATTATTTATTTGAAGAAAATGATCGAAAAGCTACGTTAGAACAAGTTGCAACTAAAAAAGGATTATCTCCTGAACTAGTAGAATTGTTTGCCAATAGCCTTAGTAAAAGGCCAATTTTGCTTATCGGGGATGTAGGTGTTGGAAAGTCGACGTTTATAGATAATTTATTATTGGTTGAAGCTCCCAGAGTTTTTGAAAAATCAATTACGTTCAAAATTGATTTGGGTTCAAGAGCGATTATTAGCGTAGACATTAAAGAAGCGATACTTAAACTCATTGATGAACAACTTAAATTTAATTATAACGTTGATGTAGAGGATGATGACTTTGTAAGACATTGTTATTATATCGAATTAGAAAACTTTAAAAAAAATGTTAGAGTGAAACGCCTTTATGATGTCGAACCTGTTTTGGCTATCGAAAAGGAGGTTGAATACCTTAGTTCACTTGTCGAAGATAGAGCAACGCATCTAAAGAAAGCCCTTTTATACATAAGCAAAAGTCAAAAAAGACAAATTATAGTTTTTATAGATAATTGCGACCAACGAAATGATCAAGATCAGGAAACTGCCTTCTTAGTTGCTCAAGAGCTTGCGACAGATTGGCCAGTAATCGCATTCTTATGCTTAAGACCAGAGACTTTTCATAGAACGAAAAAATCTTCGGGTGCATTGAGTGGATATCATACTAAAGCATTCACGATATCTCCACCAAGAATAGACGATGTAATAATTAAGAGGTTGCAATTTGCTCAAAAGATCACAAGTGGTGAAATTAACCTGTCAAGACTTGAAAATAAAACAAGCTTCTCCAAGCTCGACATACTTATTGAGACCTTTAAAGATTCTTTAAGGCGTAACAATGAACTTTTCAAATTAATTGATAATATTTCAAATGGAAATATCAGAAAAGCTGTTGAGTTAATAAAGAAATTTTTTGCCAGCGCTCATGTTGACACAGAGAAAATAATTAAAATCGCGGAAGAATCAGGATACTTAGTTCCTGTTCATGAACTACTTAGGGCTATTATTTTCAACGAGAACGTTTATTACGATCCCAGCTCATCTGAAATCGTCAACTTGTTAGACGTACGCACTTATGATCCAAAAGAGCATTTTTTAACGCCATTGATTTTAGGGCTGCTATTTGATCGCTCAAAGAACAACAGGGACAATGGCTTTGTTTCTATAGCGGATTTGTATTCCCATGTACAATCTTTTGGCTTTAACGTTGATCAAATTGATAACGGACTGAATTTCATTTATTCTAAAAATCTTTTAGAATTGTCTCAAAAAGGTAATGCTTTAGATATAGCACATATCGAATTGCTCCTTAGAATTACCAACTCAGGGATTTATCACTTATGTTATTTATTAAACTCATTTACATATATTGATGCAATAGTTGTAGATGTACCAGTTTTTGATGAAAATTTAAGAGGCTTGATTATTAATGTGCAGGATATAAACGGGAGGATCCAACGTGCTCTAACTTTCAAGAATTATTTAGATCAAATCTGGCAGAACAGTGATTTTGTAAATCCATATTTTGACTGGAGGCAGCGCTCCGCCGAGTTAGAAAAGGAAATACAACGTATTTTAGAGCGATTAAACAAGAATGCAAATAGTTATAACAAACCATTGCAATAATTTGATAATGAAGGATTACATCATTGAGAAATATTCCAAGGTGATATATTAAGTAGTTTATGGCGAGCTTAAAATATTTATATAATTCTAACGGTGACTGGATAGCCTTTAAGCTAGGGAGATATTTATACAATTCAAATGCCAACTGGATTGGGTGGTTCCCATGGAATGATGAACATTCGGTTGACACAAAAGGCCAATATTTAGGGTCAATCTTCCCGGGTAACAGATTTTATAAAATTAATTATTTTCCTTATAGAGGTTACCCAGGCTATCCAGGCTATCCAGGTTATCCAGGCTATCCAGGATACCCAGGATACGGCGGTTATTCACAACTTCCCTCTGGAACTTTGGATTACACAAAAGAAGAATTGAATAACAAAAAATGACTGAATTACACAAAATTGTATATTCGCCAGTTTCGAAAGAACTTGAACGATGTAATTTGATTATTAAAGAATGTGCTATAACTCTGGACTCATTATTGTCTATACATAACGAAATAGAAAATGAACAAGAGAAAGAAGACCTTTTACGAGCAATGTTCGTTTTTACAACGGGAGGGCTTGATTCTATTATCAAACAGGCTATAAAAGATGCTCTGCCCTGGTTGATTGATATTAATAAGGGTGCCGAAAATATGTTTCTTGGATTCGTTGAAAAAGATATTCAAAGGTAATGATGATGGCTTTAGGGTTAATTCCAAACTTCTTTCTAAACTCCTCATATCAGAAAGTCCCAAAGAAGAATTGAAAGCTAGATTATGCTATAACTTAACGAGTAATAGCCTCCAGTCTAAAGATCAAATACTAAAAATTGCAGCATACTTTGATATCCCATCTGGAGCCATTGTGTCTGACTTTAACGAATTACATAGAATATTTTTGGAGCGAAATAAGATAATTCACGAAATGGATATCAATTTTGAGGGAGACAGAAGTAGAAATAAACGTGAATTAAACGAAACAGTAGGCTACATAAATAAACTATTAGAATTGGGTGAAAAATTCGTATTAGAAATCGATCAAAGGCTTATACACACTTAAGAGCCTTTCTTTATAATGTTACCTAGATTACGAAGAATGAATGTTTAATTCTCTCTCCAAGTTAGCCTCTCATCATCACATAGCTCACTTCGTTTCAAGGTAGTATCTCGTAATTGGGTATCATTCGCACACTCATGAGCCTCCGCAATTACTCGATTTCCACCTTGCCTTAGTGATGCTGTTCAGCAGTTCGTTGCTTCGAGAATTCACTCGAACTAATACTTACTGCTATGACTGAGATCAAAGAACTGCTTCCCGAGTTTAACAGGTTTGCTTACGGGCAATCCCTACACACCGCGTTTACTGACATGCTTGATTGGATGCTGTTACCTTTTAAAAGGTACGACACTGTCGATGAACAACGCAATGCACTCGAAACCTACCAATCTCACCCAAAGGTTGAACAATTAGTTAAACTTATAACACTGATAGGTGACTTGTCAGAAAACTTCAGAGATCCACTTGGTGAACTATTTATGCAAGCTATATCCAATGGACACAATGGGCAGTACTTTACGCCGGAACCAATCTGTGATATGATGGCAATGATGCAAGTTGGTGACATCATTGAACCAGGAAAGACCGTTAATGATCCAGCTTGTGGTAGTGGACGGATGTTGCTTGCAGCAGCTAAACTTAATCGCAGTAGCTTACTTTACGGTGCAGACCTGGACTTAACTTGCTGTAAGATGGCGTTGCTCAATATGCTACTTAACTCGCTTACTGGAGAGATAGCTCACATGAACACGTTAAGCAATGAGTTCTACAGAGGTTTTAAAGTGCAGACTACATTTGTTGATGGTTATAACATACCATACTACGTTGAGTTTACTGAACCTGAGTTAAGTTACATTTGGCTACGTCCTTTAAAAGTTCAGGAAGTTAAATCCAAGTTTGATATGCCATTTGAACCTGTTAGATCAGAATACACTATAAATGGCATTCAGATTAGCATGTTTTAATTACAAGTGCAAGCACTTCGCTCCACATATTCTTTATTGCCGCCAGAACTGTAATAGTAACAACCTCCTTCAGGACCTCTATATAGCTTCTGTCCGCTTTTATAGGTGCCACAATTTGAGGAAGTCGTATTGGTTGGCGTTATAGATGATTTTGAACAATTGCTGAACGACAACGCCGCGAGCAAGATAATAAGAATAATTTTCTTCATTGCTTGTTTATTTGGTCTTAGGGATTACATCTGCTGCACGCATCATAACCTTGAGATATAGCATCTCTCTTGCCAATAGGAATCGAGCTTTTTCTCAAATAGCTGCAATATTCGCTATGATACTTGGCACCTGTTCTAGTGATGTAAACTGTTACTTCCTTTTGAACATACTTTTTTGAAGTTTTCTTTGACTTGGGTTGAGCAACGGATGGTTGATTGATCGCTATACTAAGTACAGCTAATAGCATTAAGAGATATCTTTTCATGTCATAACGGTTTGGTTGCCACTAAAGTAGATTGAATATACGAGAATAGCAAGTCGGCACTTAACGACACTAATCCTTGTCAATTTGAGAATTTTATATAGATTTGATTATCCAAACTATCACAAGATGAGACAATTGAAAACCCTTATTACATCGTCGTTGCTATTGCTTATTTGTTTGACAAGCTGTAATACTTACTATGTTGCATCGAGCAATACTGAAATTAACATGTACGGTGATGCTAATGCCATACAGACTATACAAACAGTTCCTGTAGGTTCTGTGCTGCTATTAAAAGGCAAATCAAATAGTTATGGACTTAGGAAAGTTAGGTATCACAATGACAAAACGTGGTATTACACCTGGGATGATAAATTAACCCTTGTCCCAGGATTCAACCCTAAATCATATGATTATACCTATAGCAGTTATGAACGATCTGGTGTTACTACTACTAATAGCAGTGGATACAACGCAACTATTCAAACCGGTTCTAGAGGTGGCAAATACTACATCAACAAGAACGGTAATAAGACCTATGTAAAGCGAAGTACCCCATCAGGAAGTGTTAAACGTGTCGGAGGTACTGGTTCTAGAGGTGGCAGAAAACATTAATGCGCACATGGCAAGAGGCAGACCGTTCAATCCTAACACGAAATATGGACAGCGAAAGATAAGGGAAGACTTCCAAAGACGCTATGATGCAATGTCTCCTGAAGAGAGAAGTAAGCTAGAAGGTAATGTATTTGGAGCTAAATTAGTCTTGTTCATAATTGTCATTATCGTTTGCATTATTATTGTAGCGAACGGTGGCAAGATCAAATAGTATTCACCCTAAACGCTAGGCTTAGTCAGCCTGGCGTTTGCTATTTTTATGTGAGTAATCTTGTTATCCATCGGGTCATAGTAAACATCTACTTCAAAGCCTATTAACTTATAACGTTGAATAAACACATCGTCAACTACTCTGCTGCCAACAAACTCACCATCCCAAACCAAGTTAGTCTAAGCATTGATATTTAAAGCTTTGAACTCCTGAATCAAACAATTTAACCGATCTGCGATTACAATTTAATGGGAACGTGTTTAGAACTCATCAACGAACGGACTAAGTTGTATATAAAGATTTACGACCTTGTAGTCGTACATGGTTATACCGAAAAATTTTCAATGGAGTACGTTGCTCTTGAAACAGCGATCTCTCTATTACGTATCAGGTACGCACAAATACAAAAGGAGATAATAGATAGGTTTCCAGAATTCTTCTTGGAAAATAAACTAAGTTGATCACGTTGTTTTGCCTTTATCAACTGTTTTTGGTAAAGCGTTAGAAATGGGATTAGCGCGATCCTGCCAGTAGATCTTATCCAAACCTAACTTATGAGAAGTTGCAAGTAATATCTTTTTCTCATTCAATCGTTCAGCGTGTTGAGGCTTATCTAAGCTAACAGGGATAGACAAGTGTGCTATAACGTTGCCGGTCTGGACATTGATAAATTCGTAATAGGTCTTTACAATAGATGGCATCAAGTAGCTATTTGAGTGGTAGGGATATGTTTCCGCAATGTCTCGTATAAAGACTCCAAGTCAAATGGTTTGGGAATGTAGTCGTCAAACCCTATCTTATCATATTCTTCATTGATGTTAGAGTTACAACTAGCAGCAATCACAGGCAAATGTGGGTACTTTGTTTTGATCTCGCGCAGAACTCGCATACATTCCTTTCCGTTCAGTCTGAAATCCAGCATTACCACATGCGGCTTCGTATCTTCGATTATGTTTAGAAAGTTTTCGTCGCAGTCCGATAGCGGATAAACATCAAAGCCACCCTCCTGTAACGCGTAGGTAAGGATATTCAGGACATCGCTGTCGGTTTCTTGTACAATAATGGTTTCCATGATGTTGATTTCAAACTGAAATCCAAAAAGAGAGGAAGGGTTCTTAGCCTGATACGGTCTTTGGGGTCCGATCAAATGTAGTGAAAGGAATGCAGAACTTCACAGCTTGAACTAATTATAAAAAGCATCTCTGATTGCAGTAAGTAATACACCGATATCATCTGCCTTATCAACGTAATCAAATGCACCAGCGTGCAAGGTTTGTTGCTTTACAATATTACTAGCATGAGTACTAAGTATTACAACTCGATAATCATTGTTCCTATTTAAAAGCGTTGTGGTCAGTTCTAAACCTCCCATCACTTGCATCCTTAAGTCTGTTAATATAACGTCAATACTAATTCCACTGTCGATCAAAGCTAAGGCCGCTTGTCCATCTGCTGCTGAGCCAACTACCTGCATATCGTTTTGTCCAGATAGCAGTTCACAAAGACCAGTTCTGATAAGCGGATGATCTTCTACGACTACAATATTTATCATTAAAGAAAGACGGTACTTTAACGTATTGGTTTAGCGTAAACGTTTTTCGGGTATTTATTTCTTTAGCAAAGCGTAGTTATACGTTCATGATATGGTTGAGATCTAAGTAATTGAATGATGCGAGCTCAACCGCGGCATACCTTTTGTTTACATTGTTGAGAACTTATAAACAAGAGGTTAGATGAACTCACATGACTTTAACAGCTTAGACTTACCGGAGAAAACAGAGGCAATGTTGAAAGGAACGTTCCTGATAGACCGTCTTACTGAACAGCATTATATAAAACTATACAATCTGAACTGCTTCTACGTCGAGGTTTACTTCGATGATAGCACGCATCTTATTAGCGACATTCATGCGTTTAAATCAACCGCAATGCTCTCACCCTATTTAGATTGGCTTTCCATTGCTATTTATATTAACGACTAGAGACACAAGTTCTGCTGCCAATTACGGGCACTATCCCATCTTGGAAATACTTGACGCCCTTATGTCAACAACATGTTGCTTAACGCCATGCAAATCGACAAATGTTCGGGTCTTTATGCTACCCTCTATATAAGCGAATAAGCCTTTCTCTAATGGATATTTGACCTTCTCCGCTATAGAGGCCATCACGACTATGTTGTGTCGCTCCTGATGTTCAACATCGCTTTTGCTCTTGTTATGGATTTCAGTAGTCAGAAGTTGAAACGTCAGCACTTTTGTACCATTTTCAAGGCTTTGGTAGCTAGGAACATCGGCTATATGCCCAGCAAGAATAACTTTATTGACACCTGACATGTAAGGGAGTAGGCAAACTGCCCATTTTGTTAGTTGTAAACTTATGAAAATTACATGAAGGAATACTGAGTAAATCTATTTATAAGCTGGCAGGCCACCTTTCGCACAGTTCAATGCCGAAGTGATCTATGACGCACGCAGCCTGCCCCTCCGACGCGCTGCAGCAGTCCAGGGCGAAGACCGACACAAATTTGTACCGGTCGTCCGCTCCTGATGACCTCCGCAAACACAGCACTACCAGCCCAACATGAACGGCAGGCAGGTCTATAAAGGCAAATTATAGAGTACGGCCACCGCTACACAGTTTACAGGATCGCTCACGCCTGGCCTTACGCTGGCTAAGGCTTAATTTTATAAATTACATAATTATCGTTTCGCTCATTATTCCCTGAAGGCAGCGTAAGGTACAATTTGCCTGCAGCGTCAAGCGCCATTCCGATTGCCATTTGGGTTGTGGGGTTCAAAAAGGTATTTGTAATCGTTGAATTTTTAATGCTGTAAACATTATTACCCATAACGGCAATCAGGTCTCCTGAGGCGTCAACCGCTAAATGGATTCTCCCGGTACGGAAAAATTGAGATACGTCCGGAAACAAGCCTCCTGACAATGCATCCGGCAGCGGATTGATTCCAGGGATACTTACAGTGCCTTGTGCGCTTATCTTTTTTATGCGGGCCGACCAATTTATGT
The DNA here is from genome assembly GCF_054061755.1 of Mucilaginibacter sp. HD30. Classification (NCBI taxonomy): domain Bacteria; kingdom Pseudomonadati; phylum Bacteroidota; class Sphingobacteriia; order Sphingobacteriales; family Sphingobacteriaceae; genus Mucilaginibacter; species Mucilaginibacter sp. HD30. The sequence continues at coordinate 4,543,192 of NZ_JBSSEO010000001.1, read as the reverse complement.
TATTACCCGGGCCGCCACTTGCTTCGATCGCATAAATATCATCGTTTTTAGCATCAACCGCCATGGCAATCCCTCCACCCGTATTTGCAAATGTACTTACCAAACCATCTGGAGTAATTTTGCGAATGGATGTCTGATCATTTACAACCAAATTTCCCGCCGCGTCAAATGCAAGATTTCTAGGTCCAAAAAATAATGCATTGGCTCCTGTACCATTTACATTGCCAGTGTAATTGCCTCCGGCAAAAACTGTCATGTTGCCCTGCGGCGATATTTTATAAACTTTGGCCGGACCATTAATTTGAATCGACGCCCTGGAAGGCACAGCAACATAGGGTGATGCGATATATATATTGCCGGATTTATCAACCGCGCATCCGGCTATGTAAGGAATAGCATCAGCGGAAGCCGGTATCTGCGCAAATAAACTGGAGGTACCATTGGGCGACACCTTATAAACCGAGTTGCTATACGTGCCGTAAATATTACCAGCAGCATCTAAGGCCAGGTTGTTGAGGCCAAAATTTTTTATACCCGGGTTGATGATACTGAAACTTGAGGAGGTTGCGTTGAAATCGTTTTTGTAAGTTAGTGTCACCCCATGGGTTGTCAGGGTAATTTTGCCGGCACCAGCGACACCTGTCGGCACAGTAAAATAGACAGCTGATACACTTGCCGAATCTACTGTAGCGCTAACTCCGTTGATGGTAACTTTATTATTAGCAACGGTGCTGCTTAGATCTATACCGTAGATAATTACTTTACTGCCCGGCATCCCCCCTTCATTATTAAGTCCGCTTATTTGCGGGCTTGGTTTTTCAACGGTAAACTTTGTCGGGTGAACAATGCTTTTGCCATTGGTATTGATGGTAAGCGTTACCGGGCCCGGCGGAATATTATCCGGTATCACAACAAATATTCGGGTAGAGTCGCCCCCGGTGACATTAGCGCTTATGTTGTTAAACAAAACTTTGCTCTGCGTAAAATCCTGACTAAAATTATGACCATTGATCAGAATTTCGCTATTGGGCTTGCCGAGGTTATTTAAAATAAATGGGTTATAATAGTAAAATGGGTAAAAGTCGTTGCTATAGGCCTGGCCGTCATACCCTTCATACCGCATGGTGGTGACCGTGGGCTGTGTTGCAGGATCAACATCCGCTTGTTTGTCTTTTTTACAGCCAAATGCTAAGAAGATAGAAGAGCAAACTAATGCTAAAAATAGTTTTTTGAATACGTTCGGATTGGTCATAAAAACAAAACTTGTGATTGTATTAGTTAAATGCTTATCTGTAAATAACATTGAATTTTCCTTCTGTAAGATCCAAATCGCCTGATGTTCCTGATACAGGTACCAGCTTTCCCGTAAATGTTCCGCTGACTTTTTTATTAACCACATCCAGCGCTGTTATAATAACCGTGGCACTCCCGCTCTGTGGCACCGTTCCCCAGGTTCTAAAACCGATGGTACCCTTGGTTGTAACATAGTTAACAGTAGCCGGGTAGTTTCCTGGTACGGTAATGCCTTTTACAATAATAGTGGTTTCAAAAGTATGGTAGCCGATACTCATATACTTACCTTCTGAGGTGGAACCGGTTATGGTAAGATCTGTGCCCGTAAGGGTAGCTGACGCCGGATGTCCTACAAAGTTGCCATTTAATTTATGCGATAGCGAATAGCTTTTGGTTGGATCTGCATCGGACGGGGTGTAAGCATTACCAGTACTGCTCGCTGTGAATGCAAATACGCCTAAATCAGTATTTATCCCAGGTTTGATCTCCACAATTCTGTCTGGTGCCAAAGGCGAAAAACCGTTGTTAACCGCTAAGGAGATCCGATAGCGGCCTGGTTTTAGTTCCTTCAGCGAAAAATCACCCGAGTTGCTATTAATTTGCAGCGTACTGTTAAATGCCGGGTCGCTCTCGCTCACCACGTTTAAACTTAAGGCTGCGTTTGCCGGCGAAATAATGCCACTCAAAATGCCGTTTGCTATTGTTGATTTTTCTGCGCTGTCAACTGCTTCTTTTTTGCATGCGGTTACGCCTATAAACAATGCTGCCAGCACTGCCAATAATTTCTTCATGGTTAATATTTAATTACAAAAATACTTGTTTTAAAACCTGCTGCAATCACCCAATTTGGGGGATTTTAAATACAAAATTGCTTATGCAAACCGAAAAGTTTTACTTTTAACTAAATGTTTGAGCAGATTGTAAACTTTTTTATGCCTACGGCAATGCGGCGTGATATTAGTCACCCTGATTATCACGAGTTCAGGGTAGTTGTAAGCACCTGCTTGATAGGCTTGCCGCTGGTACTGCTTTTTCCTGTTCCGCTTTATTACCTGGGAAAACCTTATCTGGGCTATCTTATTAACGGAGCTTTGATTGCTGCTACATTGTTATGCAGCCGCTATTTGGGGCATTACCGCATCCCTATGAGCATTACGGCGCTGGTAACTTATTTTATTATTTACGATTGGATAAACGGTTCAGGACAAATATTTTCTTCTAATGTAAGTATATTACACATGTACTTACTTGGCGCGATATGGGCGGATAAGCGTTTTGGGTGGTGGGCCATTTTTTCTAATCTGATTATATTTTATATTATTTACCACAATACCCAATTGGTTGGCCACACCCGGGGCGACGCTTTATATGCCTTGATTATGAACGGCCTGATCACTATATTTTTTGGCGGTTTTCTGGCATATCTGCAATTAGATCAGGAGCGAGACAGGATAAAAATAAAAGCTTTACAGGATGAAAAAATAAGCATGCTTGATGATGCCGTTAAAAAACGAACTGAGCAGCTTAACACCATGCGCGAAACACTGGCTACTGATTTTCATGACGAAACCGGCAACATGCTGTCGGCCATTACCCGCCAGGCAACCTTGCTTAAATTAAAGCTCATTCAGCGGGATGATGTGCAGTTAATTGTTGAAAGCATTATAAAAAATAGCAAACGCCTTTATGCCAGCAGCAAAGATTTTATATGGCAGTTAAACCACAACAGCGACGACCCTGCCGAATTATTTGACTACCTTACCGGTTATGGCCAATTGTACTACAACCAGTTTGACATTGCCTTTTCTTCCGAAACTGAACCTTGTAACGGTTTACAACTTGACCCTTCTGCAGCACTTAACCTGATATTTATTTTTAAGGAAGCGATGACCAATGTTATAGAGCACTCCGGCGCTACCGAAGTACATTTAAGCCTGAGCTGTCTGCAACAAAGCGTATGCTTTACCTTACACGATAACGGCGCCTGGAAAAGCATTAGTAGTGACCGTGAACATTATGGCTTGGGCAATATTGAAAAACGATGTAAAAGAAACGGGTTTGAGCTGGATATAGAAAAGGCAGATGAAGGCACCAAAATAAGTATAACGGCACCTGTTAGCAGTGCGCTTTTTGTATAACATGGATAAAAGAATTACCATAATTGAAGACAACCCCAAGATACGCGAGGGCTTTGCCGTTGTTATTGACAGTACAACCGGCTATAGGGTAGTTGGTCAGTACACTACTTGTGAAGAAGCACTGCGTAACCTTGCAAGCGATAGTCCTGACTTAGCGCTGATGGACATTGATCTGCCCGGCATTGATGGCATAGAAGGTACCATACGCATTAAAAAACAGCTCCCCGGCTGCATAGTGCTTATTATTACCGTGATTGAAGATAGCGACAAAGTGTTTCGGTCATTGTGCGCCGGCGCAGGTGGCTACATCATCAAAAACTCTGATACCGACGATATCATTAAAAGCATCAGCGAGGCTTTGGCAGGCGGAGCGCCAATGAGTTTACGTATTGCTAAAATGGTTGTACAATCCTTTACCCGTGCCAGCGATTCGCCGCTGTCAGAACGCGAACAGGAAGTGCTACGGGGTATTGCCGAGGGCAAAAGCTACTCAAAAATCGCGCTCGATCTATTCATCAGCAAAGAAACGGTACGAAGTCATATCAAAAATATTTACCAGAAACTGGCCGTAAACAGCAAAGCAGAGGCGATAAAAGTGGCAGGTGATAAACGCTGGTTAAGTTAGCTTGAATCTCTAGCTTAGTGACACGATTGTAAACATTATTTGATGCTGTGCATTCTTTCAACCCACAAAAGACACGGCACTTGTGCCACCTTTAAAAAAATCTGTAGGTGCTGAAGAATACTATTGCACCTTGTTTCACGAACTGGCTCACAGTACTGGTCACAGCTCAAGGTTGAACCGTAAAGAATTGTTGGAAACCGATGGCTTTGGCAAAGTCAATTACGCTAAAGAAGAACTTACTGCTGAAATGACAGCAGCATATCTATGCGCGGTTACCGGCATAGGACAACCAACAATTGAGAATAGTGCTGCATATATTGAGAATTGGTTGAACGTACTTAAGAACGATAAGACATTAATCATTAAAGCTGCTTCACAAGCTCAAAAGGCAACTGACTATATACTCAATGAGAAGGTCATTTGTGATTAGGGAGCTATAATTAGTCTGCACATTTTTTGGACACATGGTATTAGATATACACTTATGGAAAAATAATGTGCAGACATTCGATTCACGCAACAGTTACCTTTTAAAACGTAAGCAAGTTAGCAAAATGACAAGTAATAACTTTTGTGGGGTATAGGAAAACACTAATCATAGAACGAATAACTTTTGATCAGCTACCTGGAATGGTAGCTCTAATACTTGAAAAGCTTGAACGAATTGAAGATGCACTTTCAATTCGAGGAAATATAGATCCTCGTCCATCTAAGGATATGCTTACGGTAGATGAAGCCTGTGCCTTTATGGGCGTATCTAAGTCTACCTTATATAAAATGAGTAGTAATAATGTAATTCCACTATACAAACCAACTGGTGGACGTATCTACTTTAAAAGGGATGATATCAATTCCTACTTACAGCAGAACCGGGTGATGAGTCAAAAGGAGATTGAGCAAGAAGCATTGAACTATGTAATAAACAATCCTGGTAAGAGCAGGGCAGCGAGAGTATCTAAGAAATAAATATCTTAGCGGTATGGAGTTACCATATCAGCCTGACCTTCCGGTAAACTTGCTTGCTGCTTGTTTCAATAAGACTTCCGCGACGTATAAGTTTTACTGGTTCTTAGCTATTCTTAGTAAAGTAGAAGCTGGTGTGTTAACTATAAGCAAGAAAGACTTGTTTATAGAAATGGTTTCTCATTCATGGTTTACTGTAAACTACTTTCACGTGTCATTTGGAAAGCAAGACAAGTTGCAACATGCTATTGAGACGATAAAAGCTGTTGAAGGACTAACCATCGATCTCAATCGCGACAAGATCATTTCTCACTTATCACAAAGTAATAATCGAGAAACTGCGAAGCAGCTTAACTATTTTAATTCAGAAGTACCTCATCGTTTCTTAAGCCCGTGGTTTAGAGCGGAAGATATGAGTTTAGCGTATCAGCATTCTCAATCTTACACGAATAATTGTCCCTACGCTCTTCATAAGGAACACATTGAAATCAATCCAACATGGGTCAGTTATCTCAAAAGAAACAGCAGAATACTTAAGGATTTCTGTTACTGGAACCTGTCAACCTATCTTCAAACTAAGAATCCAAACGTTCCTGATATTCCCAATAAACTAATTAAGATACCGGTTAGAAAAGCTCTTAACTTGCAACGTAAACAGTATTGGGATATAGTTATAGGTGAACTTGGCGCGGTTAACTGCATCTACACCAATAGGTCTTTACAGGTTGGCAACTATGGAGTTGAACACTTCGTTCCGTATGCTTTCGTATCGCATGATCTTATATGGAACCTCATTCCGGCGGACAAGTCATTCAATAGCTCTAAGAGTGACAGGCTACCTTTGCTTGATAATCATTTTGATAAGTTCTTCAATTTACAGCAAGCAGCTGTAGAGATTATAAGGCATAAGTTACCAAACAACAAGTTCCTAGAGGAATACTTAAGTATCTTCTCTGACTTAAATCCTACATACTTCAATCGCGATAAGTTCTTTGAACATATTCAACCACTGGTTACTATAGCAAGTAATAATGGTTTTCAGTACCTTACCAAGCAAGTTTAATATCGATGTCAGACTTTATTTTATCCTTAACAAGTGGTGTAATTGGAGGTTTAATTGTATTGTTATTTCAAAAGTTTTGGGATTTCAATGACAAGAAGAAACAAATCGTAGAGGATGAGCTTAAAGCGAAAAGACAACTGGTCGTATCTCCACAACAACATTTACGTTATGTTGAAAGTAGAATTGTGGAGCATTTGCTTCCTGGCACTTCAATGGATAAAGTAAAGACTATTCTGGGCGTAGCTGATTACACTAACTTCTCACATGTTATGACAGAACTTAGTGAGGAAGCCACCTTGACTAACACTCATTATTTCAAATTTCGAAATGCAGACATACTGGTAACGTCAATTGATAACCGATCAATCGATTCTACTACCATCAGTAGTCACCAAGTCTCGGAATACCCAATAGAATATCTGTTTGATGGAGTTCCAAATAATATTATGGGTCAAATGACCTTCGACGAAGAAAATGCTATGTACGTGGAGGCTCACGAATCTAACAAAACTATGCGTGATGCTTACTTTGCAATCGAGTTGTATTATGGTCGTGGAGGTCAATATAGGTACTACACCTTGTTTGGTAATGATTTTGATAAAGTAAATCTTCACATAGAGGACAAAGACATAAGTCACTTTGCGGGATGTGAGATCAACTCTTATTGTATTTCTAGTATTGCGCACTTTGCACCATATATCTCTCCTTTTAGTTAAGATATTGTGAGATTAGTTACGACGACTAGACCTGTCTTTTAAAAGGTGAGGAATACGGTAACCAGACATAACACTTACAACATTTGGAGCTAACAGGATTATTAGGAGTCACCAACGGGAATAGTTTTCATTCTGAATATCCCATACTAATATGTTTGCCTGAAGAATATCTGCTGCTATCAAGTGTCTTAATTAGCCAAAACATACATTAACCGCATCCTTTACAAGTTAAGCCTCGCAAGTCAGACTTTAAACAGAAGCTTGACTGCACATTTCCTGAACACTTGGTATAGTATAAGCATTGTTGGAAATATAATGTGCAGACTGAAATGGCTACTTGAGCATGTTTACTTTTAAAGCATATAGTCAACATTCAATCACTTGACAGACAATCGTATTTATCTTAACTTAGTAATATGGAAAATGAAGCACGTATCCAAGAGTACAGCAGAGCAGTACAACAGTTGTTGATCGATAACGTCAATGCGGGACTGGAGACTCTAAGTTTAGATGAAATACATCATGTTCCTGTCGCTGCATGGGAAGGTAGCAATGGTAAGTTGGTAGCTGGAGTCCTTGAAAGCTTTAGAGATAGGCTTAAACCTGAAACTCTTATTGAATTAGATGCTATACAATTCTAGTTGCGCTTGTTTCTTAAGCTCTTTACCTTTTAAAGGCTGTAGGTGAATATCAAACCCAATCTCATCAAAACCTAAACTCACATTCTCAAATACAGCAAGGAGAAAACACTAAGTGGACACTTTCACGTAGAGGGTCTATAGAATAACCTTTTCATCAAAATCTGTCCATTGCTTCCGACGTTTTCAATCCCAAATATTTCTTCCCTGTATAAAGTAAGAAAAACAAGAAAACAGGGATTAAGAAGGAATGAGAATGATAGAATTATTGAGCAAAGTTACGCTTATAGCTGCTGTAGCGTGCAAGAGCTTCCGGCATAAACCCTCAATACAGCCGCACTATCCATTTATTCCTTTTCCATCTTGCACTTGATTGCTATAAGCGTGTGTAGGCATCATAATTCTTTTATTCACTTAATCCAATACAGATATGGCAGAAACATCTTAAAACCAAACGTTTTTACTAATTTTGACCAATTAACAATAGAGTTCGGTACATTAAACGGTACACAGGTTATTTCAGAGGGTATAAAGCACTGATATAAAGGTAAGCAAAGTCGTAGGTTCGAGTCCTGCTCCCGCTACCCAGTAAAGCCCCTGATGAAAATCAGGGGCTTTTTTTGTGGATTTGTTTGTGGTGTGCTGCTGCAAATTTAAATGTCCCGGGATTTTTTAAAATAAAGCTATGGCGTGGTTAGATAAATTGAAGCTAAAAAAAGGGTTAGTAAAAGCTGCAAACGAAGCAGGTTTTGTAGGGCCTAAAGAAATTCAGCAAAAAACGTTGACGCGTATTAATGGCGGCCAGGATGTAATAGCGGTTGGCCCCGAAGGTTGCGGCAAAACCACTACTTATATATTAGCCACACTCAACAAGTTTAACTATACGCCCGATGGTGTGCCCAAAGTTTTGATTTTGGTACCAGACAGAGAAAAAGTAGAAGAAGTTGTTGCTAAAATAGATCAGCTCAACAAAAACACAAGCCTATCTATCGTTCCTTTATTTGCTGCTCCGGGCACAGAAACCCAGATGAATGCCATAGCCGATGGTGCCGATATTGTGGTTGCAACACCCGACAGGGCGCGTGCCATTTACCTTAAACTTGGCCTGGACGTAAATAAAATAGAATTGCTGGTTATTGATGATGCTGAACTGATTGTAAAGCAAGGGTTGCAATTACCCGTTGCCGAACTGGCTGATAGCATCCCTAAATGCCAGCACCTTGTTTTTACCGAAGTATTGCATGAGCGCTTAAACAAAATGATAGCGCCTTTTATGAAACAGCCGGCCATTGTAGAGGTTGAAGAGATAGGCGAGCCGCAATTTGATACACATCCGCAGATATTATACCTGCTGCCTAACTTTGGCACTAAGGTAAATCTGCTTAACCTTTTTATGCAAGATGAAGACCTGTTTACCAAAGTAGTGCTGTTTGTAAACACTCGCCCAACGGCTGAGAAACTTTACAAAACCTTGCAAAATGGGAGGAGTACAGTTGCCTTGTTAAACCCATGGTTTTTTGAGATGGATGGCTTTACATCGTTGCATGATTTTAAAAACGCCAATACCCGGGTACTGATTGTGGTTAATGATGTGGAACAGAAACCGGATCTGGATGATATCCCGTTCCTGATTCATTTTGAATTACCGGTTAATAAAGAAACCTATATTGACCGAATAATTAGTAATTCGCCGGGCGTTGAAAATGAAACCATGGCCATTACGTTCGCAACGGATCTTGAACTAAGCGCGGTTAAAAAAATTGAGCAGGCCACCGGCCAAAAAATCCCAATGGGAGAATTGCCCGAAGATTTGATCATCGAAAAAGAACGCTCCTCTGCTGATGTTGCCGAAAAGAAGGCTGCCAAAGCAAAAGCAGATGATGGTGCTCCCGGAGGCGCATTTCACGAAAAGAAAGCAAGCAATGCCAAAACCTACAATTTAAAGGCCAGCGAAAAAGCTAAAATGAATAATAAGAAAAAGCATTAATAGCTTTGAGATGTGCTAAGTTAAAAGCCTCAAGTCGGAAGATTTGAGGCTTTTTTGTAGGGCAAGTTGGCTATTCAAATTTGCAATCCACTTTTATTTAATCACATCATGCATGGTCTGCCTCCATGCTTAATATTCCCAAACATTCATCATTCAATAGGCATCTGGGCAACCCTAACAGCTATCGGCACGTACTGGCTATAGTTTTTATGCTGTAGTTGTACAGTACTATTCGTTTAATTTTGAGATCTAATATTTTACTTATACTAAGGATACTAACCCGTGCGGAAAAGATACAAACCGGCATTCTGGTAGTACTTGATCTTGTTATTACATTGCTGGATATTGCTTTTCTGGCCCTGCTGCTGATAGTGGTAGATTTTTACAACAAAAGCTCAGCCCAACCAATAATTTTACCTTTTCAGTTCAGCAAAAATTCGTTACTGCCAATGGCACTGTTTTTTTTTCTGTATAGTTTAAAAAATGGCGCAGCCTATCTAATCCTGCAATGGCAAAATCGTTTCTTTTTTAATATTGCCTCGCGTTTGTCCAAACAAAACATGTGGCGCTATTTAAATCAAGATCACCTTAAATTTACGCATGTTGACTCTTCTGCCAATGTGTTAGAAATAAGTCATCAGCCTATTGAGTTTAGCAATTATATATTAGCCAATGTGCAGCAGGTTATTACACAAAGTATGCTTATAGCATTTACCGTTGTCGCCATTCTTTGTTATCAACCTTTGCTGTTCGCCTGGCTGTTTATGCTATTACTACCGCCTGTTATAGCGTTGGCTTATTTTATCAGGCGCAGGCTAAAACGCATAAGAACAGAGGCCAAGGCAACGCATATCCGCGTTATCCAATATTTACAAGAGGCCCTAAATAGCTTTATCGAAAGCAACATCTACAGTAAAAATAGCTTTTTTGCAGACAGATACGTCGGCTATCAGCAACAGCTAAATAGTAATATCGCCACACAGCAAACATTGCACGGGCTGTCATCCAGAACAATTGAAGTTTTTGCTGTTTTAGGTTTTATGATATTGATAGCCATTAATAAATGGGCAACCCGTGTGCCGGCTGCCGACCTGCTTAGCATAGGCGTATTTATGGCCGCAGCGTATAAGATAATCCCAGGAGTAGTAAAAATATTAAACAGCGTAAGTTTGATAAAAACCTACGCCTTTATACTGCCGGGCTTGCTACCTCAACAAACTAAAATCCGTAAAACAAATCCCAACGCTCCGCAAAGCATACGGTCAATTAAATTTGACAAAGTTGGCTTTAGATATGATCATCACAACATACTCGATAACCTGGACCTGGAAATATTGCCCGGAGATTTTGTTGGGATCTCCGGAAAGTCGGGTCGCGGTAAAACCACGCTGATCCATTTATTGCTTGGATTTTTACCGGAAACTACGGGTACTATAGCCATAAATGGCCTTGCCATTACAAATGAGGACAGGCAACATTACTGGCCACAAATATCCTATGTAAAGCAGCAACCGTTTTTTATAAATGATTCTATATTAAAAAACATTGTACTTACTGATGGAGACTTTGATCGCGATAAATTAGCAGCGGCTACGGCCGGCAGCGGGATTGACACCATGCTGGCGCAATACCCGGAAGGTTTAAATAAATTAATTACAGAAGATGGTAAAAATATGAGCGGCGGACAGCGACAGCGCATCATGTTTGCGCGGGCTTTATACCACGATTTTGACCTGCTGATTTTAGATGAACCATTTAGTGAGATGGATGAGCTTGCCGAAAAAGAAATGCTGCGAAACCTGAATATACTGGCGCAGCAAGGCAAAATGCTCATCCTTATTACACACAACAAGGCCAGCCTTACTTGCTGCAGTAAAATAATTAAGTTGGATGAAGCATAACCGGGTGAAAACATTGGTGATACTAACACCCGGTTTCCCTGCCGATGAAAACGACAGTACGTGTGTACCACCGCGGCAGATATTTGTGCGGGCATTGAAACGGTTGCATCCCGAATTGAATATTGTTGTACTGGCTCTTCAATACCCATTTTTTTCTAAAACATATCAATGGCACGGTGTGCAGGTTATTTCTTTCGGTGGTATTAATAAAGGGCGTATTTATAATATGTTTACCACATTTAGGGTTTGGGCCACTCTGCACAGGTTGAACAAAGGATATCATCTTATTGGCTCTCTTAGTTTCTGGCTGGGCAAGTGCTCCTTTATTAGCAGCAGGTTCGCCAAAAAACATCGCCTTAAACACTACTCATGGATATTGGGGCAAGATGCCAAAGCAGGCAACAAGTACGTAGCGCGGATAAAGCCCGATGAACTATCATTAATTGCTTTGTCGGACTTTATAAGGAGAGAGTTTAACCTGAATTATGGTATAGTGCCGAAAAACGTTGTTCCCGTTGGCATAGATCCCGGTTTATTTTCCCCGCCTGCAGGTAAAAGAGATATAGACATTTTAGGTGCGGGTTCATTAATCCCTTTAAAGCAGTACGATGTGTTTTTAGAGATCATAGCACAACTTAAATCCCATTTTCCGGATATCAAAGCCACAATTTGTGGTGATGGTTTGCAGATGCTGCATTTAAAACAAATGATAAAAGAGTTGGACCTCGCCGGTAATGTCACGTTGACCGGCAGGTTATCAAACCAAGAAGTGTTGGCGCACATGCAGCGCGCAAAGATATTTTTGCATACCGCTAACTATGAAGGATTTGGCACTGTATGCCTGGAGGCTTTGTATGCGGGCAACAAGGTAGTCAGCTTTGTAAAACCAATGGATATTGCCATTGAAAACTGGCAGATAGCGACAGACAAAAAACATATGGTGCAAATACTTAAAGAAATAATGCAGGATACTGATCTTACTCACGAGCCGGCTCTACCCTATCCGGTGGACGATATAGCCAAAATGGTTTTTAAATTATATTGCTGATCATCGCTATCTTTTCTGCAATAGCCTCAAAAGACAAATTAGACTTGAAATAGTCTAAGGCGGCACTTCTCATTTTTAGCATCTCGGTTTGCCGGGTATAAACTAAAGCAGAAAGTAGCGCTGCTTCATTACCCGGCTCAAATAAAAAACCGCAGTTACCATTATCAGTCATCATCCTGAAAGAAAAAATATCGCTCAAAACAGGCACGCAACCGCATGACATTGCCTCGCAAACCGCTGTGCCGCTGCCCTCATAAAAAGATGCCGAGATAATAACATCCGCACTATTATACCAATATAAAAGTTCATGGTGTGGCACTTGGCCTACTAATACAATAGCTGATGATTGAGGGTGGCCTTCCAATAGCGTGTTAATGTCCGGCAATATATCTGCTGTTTGATAGATCATGTACAACTTTGCCTGCGGCACTAAACCAGCAAATTTTAAAAATGCTTTTACAACTGTTAAGGGGTCTTTTTGCGGGTGAAGCCTGCCAACGTATAAGAACACTTTTCCGGTGGCTCCGGTCTTAGCTATTGCAAACTGCTTATCTATCTCATAAAAAACCGAAGACACTTCCATCACCTCATGTATTTTTTGGGGTGATGCCAGGTTACCTTTTTTTATCCAGTCGAGCCCCATTTCCAGCGATGCAAACAGGTAGGCATTAACAAATGGATCTGCCAGGCGCTGAATATATTTTTTGAGGCCAACAAACGGCCGCTCTGCATGATGTTGTACAATTATTTTTACATGCTTGCCCAAAAACAACTGCAATTGCATTACCTGTAGCGGAAAATGAAGGCCATGTATCAACACCACATCGGGGTTTTAGCTGCCTTACTAAATTGTGTAACTTAAAAGGGAATTTTAACCCCCATTTAGTAAACCGAACGAATTTATAATTAACACCATGTTTAACAAAGTCGCCCTCGTAGTTGATCTGCTCAATGCTTATTACCTCGTGGTTTTTTGCCAGGGCTGATAGTACACCACTGTATATATCTATCCGTTTTAACCAGTCATCCGGGTTATCAAATTGGTCTGTTTTTGTATAGCTGGCAAATACAAATTTCATTTAGGCCACTTTATCAACTGTAATTGGAAAATCGGCACGGGGATAATACCTTTTAATGTCTGTTATTAACGCCGCTAAATTCCCTTCAACATATTTACATGAACCATTAACATATATCTTACTGTATTTTTCAATATTAATGCCGGGTAGCTGACTAAGCATCTGTTCGTCAAACAGCCTGATATTGCCCTGATGCAGCACCAACAGAATATCTTCCGGATCGACAGCGTAAAAAGCATTATAAAAGCTGTCGGTATGTTTATTTTTGGCTATCACTATATCAGCTTTTTCGTTTTGCAGCTTCCAGATTTTAGCTGCATTCCTGTTAAACGTGTCATAAAGCTCTTCATCATTAAGCAGTTGTGTTTTGCGGGCGTAGCGTAAATGATGCCAGATGTTCCAGTTAGCGGTAAGCGTAGAATCTGTGCCGAACAGTAAGCAGGTATAAGTGTTTAATTCATTAACCTGAGCTGTTTTATTTAACAAAAAAAAGTTCGAATCAGGGCACCAAACCAATGCCTTAACTTTTTTTGCCTGTTTTGCAGACATCGCCACCCCATGCACTGCTATCACTCTTTTGCGCCAAATGTTCCAGCTAATAAGTTGGTCAATTTCTTTATTAGCCAGTTTATCTTTACCCTCGCCTACATGCACCACAACCTGTTGTTTTGCTTTTAAGGGGTTATTTAATTTTAATTTCCATAACCTGTCAAATTGTACCGAATGGATACAACACGTTTGCAATACAGTAATCGGCGCATTGTGGGTATATAAATATGCGCCGTGATTTACAACAGTTGTAACGCCACATAACAGGTTTTTAAAAAGGCCCCATTGTATACGCAGTTCAAGGGGCACTTTCAAAACCTCTGCTATTTCGTTTTTATAATTTTGATGGATGTAGCTGCCCCACTCCGTGTAATTATTATAAACGTTGCCACCAAATTGGGGGAACAGGTTAAAGTCTAAATGATCATGAGAATTAACCAGACCCGGAAAGAGTATGGCATTATCAAAATTTATCTGCAAATTATTATACACGCCCTCATCAACATAAACGGTTAGGGGCGTTTTACTGTTGCTGGTAGTTACGTTATTCAATATCATACCCGCGCCGTAAATGTATCCCGTATATTATACGCGACCCTTTAAATTTCTCATACACCGGCAATGCGTTTTTAGCATCATAGTAATGCTTTACCGCTTCGTTAACCTCCCGTTCAATTTTATTTACTAAAGTAAATCCATACCTGCTCAGGGCATCTTCAATATCGCTTACATAGTGTACAAAGTTTTTTACTGCGATGCTGGTGTTATGATATTTGAAAGTTCGTTTACCGCCGAATGCCAAGGCGTTTGGGTGGAAATCAGTTATAACAATGTCGCCCTTGGTTTTCAATATTCGGCTCCAGGCTTCAAGAGCCTCATCAATATTTTCAATATGGGCAACAGTAAGTGTCGATACGATTACATCAAATGAGCTATCGGGGATATCAATGAAAAAGTTGTCTTTAATTTGATAAACGCGTGCCGATGGATATTTAAGCTGAAGCCGGTTGAGCATCCCCGGCGAAACATCAAAGCCGCTTATATCGGCGGGTTTCTGCCCGAAAAGATACGGCCAGTGCCGGCCAGTGCCACACCCAATATCAGCAATCCGCTTGCCGGCTATATTTACCTCGCTTAACAGTTGCAAGAATATGGCCGAATCCATGTCCATCATCAGGTTACCCTGCTGTGTATCGTAATTCTCGGCCCACAGGTTATATGCCTCAATTGAATCTTTTTCCCGAACGGGGAAAATACGCTGTTCAATTATTTTTCTGATGGTTGTTATCATAATTGCGTTTTTATAAATACGCCTCATAATTAATTGTGGTTGCCAGCGCGGTTATTATTATCTACAGGCAACCGCCGTCAAAATCATTGCGTATTGTTAATACTATAGTTCACTTTATGGTTAAGTGCGGGGGCGCTTAACTATTTTTTAGGGGAAAGCGGCGGGCCAGGCCCGCCGCTTTTAATTATTATCATAAATGAATAAAATACTTTTGTTCAATCCTAAAAGCTCTGACGCGAAATATCGCATACCTAATTCTATATTAAATATTGCCGCATCTGTTGAAGGCAAATATGACTGGGTTATAGTTGACGGTAATTGCGAAGCTAACGCCCTAAAAAAAATAGAACACCATCTTGATAGCGGCGAGTTTAAATACATTGGATTTACGGTAATGCCGGGGCCGCAACTGCGACAGGCCATTACAGCGGCTAAAGCCATAAAAGAAAAATACCCATACACCAAAATGATTTGGGGTGGATACTTTCCATCCAATCAGCCCGAATCTGTTTTATGTTCAGGCTACGTTGATTTTATAATAAACGGCCCCGGTGATCATGCTTTCCCCACGCTGATAAATGCTCTGGAAAAAAATGAACCTTTTGAGTTCGTTAAAAATCTGATTTATCAAAATACAGATGGCCTTATATTTAAAACAGCCAAAGAAGACTTAATAGATCAAGACTCATTACCGCCCCTGCCCTATGATAAACTGAACCTTTTTTACCCGATACAGAAGTTTTTGGGAAAGACCTATTTAGGGGAAAAAACCCTGGCATATCACTCCAGCATAGGCTGCCCGTTTACCTGCTCGTTTTGCGCGGTTGTTCCTATTTACGAAGCACGCTGGAAAGCCAAATCGGCTCAGAATATGTACAAGGACATTAAATATATAAAGGACAAATGGGGCGCTGATGCTATTGAATTTCATGATAATAATTTCTTTGTATCAGAAAAACGCGCGGTTGAATTTGCAAAGTTGATTGAACCTGAGGAGATGACATGGTGGGGCATGGCACGTATTGACACCATGAGCAAATTTAAAGATGAGTCTTTAGCAGTTATTCGTAAAGCAGGTTGTAAAATCATTTTCTTTGGAGCCGAAAGCGGCAACAATTCTATTTTAGCGCAGATGGATAAAGGTGGCAGCCAAACAGGCGAACAGATCATCCAGTTTGCTGAGCGGTTAAAGAAATTTGACATAGTGCCGGAATATTCCTTCGTGTTAGGCACACCCGCCCCGACACCGCAAATGGTACAGGCGCAAATTGATTTTGAAATAGATTTTATTAAACAGGTAAAAACGGTAAACCCTAAAACCGAGATCATTATTTATACCTATAGCCCTGTACCTACAGAGGGTTCTGAACTGTATAAACAGGTATTAGCAAGCGGCTTTAAATTTCCGCAGACCTTAGAAGATTGGATAAGCCCGGCCTGGGAAAATTTTGATCTGCGCAAAAACCCGCTTACTCCCTGGCTAACGCCGGAGATGATAGATAAGATAAGAAACTTTGAGACGGTATTAAACGGCGTTTATCCCACCATTACAGACATTAGGTTAAGTACTCTAAAACGGGCTGCAATAAAAGCGGCGTCAACGATACGCTATAAAATTAACTTATACCAGTACCCCTATGAGATAAAGCTTTTGCAAAAAATTTGGAAATACCGCCAGCCCGAAATACAGGGGTTTTAAATGAACCATGACTAAGTTATTATTATATAACACCTATCAGCGGTATCGTACTTTACAAACCGACAAAATTTTTGCGTTACCGGTTGTTATACTAATGCCGCATAGCGCCTGCAACTGCCGCTGTGTAATGTGCGATATATGGAAAGACAATAAAAACCTGAAACAGCTTACTGAAAAAGATATAACCGGCCTGCTTACCTCGCTAAAAAAGCTTGGCACACAACAAGTGGTTATGTCTGGTGGAGAAGCACTGCTGAACTCCAATTTTTTTAGACTTTGCCAGATTCTGAAAGAGCAGGGCATTAAAATAAGTCTGTTAACTACCGGCTTATCAATCAAACAAAATGCTGATCAATTGATACAGTGGGTTGATGACCTGATCGTATCTCTTGACGGCGACGAACCGTTACATGATGCCATACGCGATATACCTAACGCTTTTAAAAAGCTAAAAGAAGGAGTAATGCATTTAAAGGCACTTAACCCTGCCTATCGCATAACGGCGCGTACGGTTATCCATCGCCTCAATTTCAGACAATGGCTTACCATTGTAGATACCGCAAAGTCCATGGGGATTGATCAAATAAGCTTTTTACCTGCCGATGTAAGTAGCCATGCGTTTAACCGCCAAACTGCCTGGGCCGAACCCAGACAGCATGAAATATTGATTCAGCAAAATGAGTTGCCCGAGTTGCAGGGCATTATTGAAGCACTTTTTGAGGAGCACAACGATGATTTTGAAAATGGCTACATAGCTGAGTCAAACCATAAAATTTACCAGATCTATCAATACTATGCTGCATTTTACGGATTAAATCCATTTCCGTTTAAAAAATGCAACGCGCCATGGGTATCAACAGTTGTTGAGGCAGACGGAAGTGTTCGCCCTTGTTTCTTTCACGATGTTATCGGCAATATTCGCGACGAGTCACTATCAGATGTTCTGAACAGTAAATCCGCAATAAACTTTCGTAAGGAACTTGATCTCGCAACCAACCCCACCTGCGTTAAATGTGTGTGCGCATTAAATTTATCGCCGCTTACCCGGCTATAGCCCAACCATGAACATAAAGCAATCAATAAAAAACTGGAACCCCGGCGTTCGTCAGGTAATTTTATTGCTAACACTACTGCAACTATTTATAACACTGCTCACTAACGGCTTCGCTTTATCGGCCGACGAGGCTATGTGGCATTACATTGGGCGCAACTGGTTTAGGCACGGGCTCGTTCCGTATAGTGGCGGGACTGACAATAAGTCTCCATTATTCTTTGCAATATTTGGCTTGTCTGATCTGCTATTTGGCGTTAACTATTGGTTTCCGAGGGTATTGGGTACAATCTGTCAATCTATCGGTATTTACTATGTGTATAAAATAGCTCACCACATTGCAGGTAAAAAAGCTGCCATGCTGGCTATCTCGTTTTATGGGCTGTCGGTGCTATGGCACTGCGTCGATGGGAAGTATGTTTCGTATACAGAAACATATCAAGTGTTGTTTATTATAATCGCAGTATTTATTTTCCTTACCCGGCAAAACAACGCCGGCGCATTTTTAAGTGGCTTTCTTGCCGCTGTTGGGATAGGCTTCAGACTTTCGGCCGTGTTTGGAATCCTAACGCTGCTTATTGCATCCTTGCGAAAAGGCATAAGGTATACAATTGTTTTTTGTGGTGGAGCTTTGACAGGCCTGGGTTTATTAACCTTACTATTTGTTGTTGCAGGCATCCATCTCCAGGACGTTTTCACCTATGCTTTGGCAGATAACTTTGGCTCCGGCAGCACTACAGATCATTCTTTATTATGGCGATTGGAACAAATGTTTGGCATGTTCTTCTATTCAGAAATGGTTTTATTTTATCCGGTTCTGCTGGCGTATTGGTTTATGAAACGACAACTTGATTGGTTGCTTTTATGGCTATTTTTTGAATTTATAGGTTTAAATATAGTGGGTAATTATGCCAGGGTACAGCTTAAGGACCTGCTGCCTGCATTTTCGCTGGTGAACGCCTTTGCCGCGGCGCATCTCATAAAAACTTATAACATCTCAACAGCCCGGGCCTTGCTGATAGTATGGGTATGTTTCTTCCCTAAATTACTGGAGCCGCTGGTTAATTTGAAAAAACTTTTCGTAAAAGATGCACCCCAAACCCAAAGCGTATCTTCTCAGCCCGATGAACTTGGTTGTAAGGAGTTGGGGTTATGGATAAAAGCAAATACAAAACCCCAACAAAAGGTTTTTGTGGCGGGCTTTGGCGCGCAGGTACAGGTTTATTCCGAACGGTTTTCACCCACTATCTACTTCAATGTTACTCAGACAGATCTTGCTAAAAAAAGATTTTATGAGGATATGGAAACTAATAAGCCCGATGTTGTATTGGCACCACTATTTCCGAATTATAGCAAATATGTAAGCGCTGATCTGCGGGAATATATTGACCATTTGGTTGCTGATTCATACAGTTTTGACAGGAGCTTGCACGGCTATAATATTTATCGCATTAAAAGTAAATAATGATTAAAGCTTAAGCAGGCAACCCGTGGCAATTTGAGAGCGTAATTCCTATAAATGAAGAACATCCTCTTTACCCATTCCTATTTTTTAGGTTTTGACCCGAAGCAATTGGCTTTAGGGCAACCATACCCGCCATTGGGTACTTTGTATGCCGCTGCTTTGCTGCGCCAGAATGGGTACAGCGTATCCTTATTTGACACTATGTTCTGTCATCAGGCCGAGGAGGTAGATACAGCTCTGATCAATAGCGTTCCTGATTTTTTTGTATTGTATGATGATGGCTTTAACTACCTCACCAAAATGTGCCTCACCAATATGCGGGAGGCAGCATTCAGGATGTGTAAACTGGCAAAGGCGAGGGGATGTACGGTAATTGTTTCCAGCTCTGATTCAACAGATCGTTACGTCGAATATTTACAGGAAGGGGCCGATTTTGTAATTATCGGCGAAGCGGAACATACCCTGCTTGATTTAGTAGATAACATACAAGCCGGAAAAAACACTTACAACGAAATACCCGGACTTGCTTTTATAAAGAAAGACAAGCCCTACAAAACACAGGTGCGCCCTGTTTTAAAGGATCTGGATAGTTTGCCTTTACCCGCATGGGATTTAATTGATATAGAACCGTATCTCAAAAGCTGGTTAAAAAATGCAGGCTATTTTTCCCTTAATATGAGCACCACGCGTGGCTGCCCCTTTAAATGCAATTGGTGCGCCAAGCCCATTTATGGTAGTCGTTATAATTCACGCAGTCCGCAAAATGTGATACAGGAAATAAAGCTGCTGAAATCGCTTTTTAACATGGACCACATTTGGTTTTGCGACGATATTTTTGGTTTAAAACCAGGTTGGATATTAGAATTTTCTCAATTGATAAAACGGGAAAATATATCCATCCACTTTAAGATCCAATCAAGGGCCGACCTTTTGGTGGATAACCATATTGTTGCCGCTTTGGCCGATGCAGGGTGTGAAAATGTTTGGATAGGCGCCGAGAGCGGATCGCAAAAAGTGTTGGATGCCATGGATAAAGGCATTACCGTAGAGCAAATACGTACGGCTACCCAAGCCATGAAAAGCAATGGCATCAAACCTTCGTTTTTTATTCAGTTTGGTTACCCGGGAGAGGATAAAGCAGACATTGCCAGCACAGTTAAGATGATAAATACACTGCTGCCTTTTGAAATTGGGATCTCCGTATCCTACCCCTTACCCGGCACCGTTTTTTACGAGCGTGTAAAGACTGATCTACATAAAAAAACTAACTGGACAGACTCTGATGAGATGGCACTTATGTTCAGCAACACGTTTCCACCATCTTATTACAAGCAATTGCATAAATATGTGCATCAAAACTATCATAAGCATTTGGCAAAAAATAGTATGATAAAGTTGATCAAAGACCCCTTGAGTGTTAACGCAACTATTTTAAGAAAAGCACTTTCTGTAATGTACCATGCCCCGGCAACATTTTTTGAACGCCTAAAGTTAACCCAACTGGAAAAGGTATAATGAATATAACTGCTGACAGAACTAACGAGTACTACACCGCAAAGGCATTCACTGCGCAGTCTGGTGTTTTTGATGATATTTATTCGGCCAATAGTATTGTTGCTTATAAACGAGAAAGGGTACGGGCCAATGTTTTGCAGCACTTGAAACCCGGGGCCGCTATACTGGAGTTAAATAGCGGTACAGGCGAAGACGCTGTTTCTTTCGCAAATAAAGGCTTTCGTTTACACGCCACCGACGTATCAAACGGTATGCAGCAACAATTACGAAAAAAGGTAAAAGACCAAAATCTGGGACACCTGGTAAGCAATGAACTTTGCTCTTTTACGCAACTGCATCTGCTAAAAAATAAAGGGCCTTTTGATCATATATTCTCCAACTTTGCAGGCTTAAATTGTACCGGCGAACTGGATACGGTTTTATTATCACTGCCCGGATTGTTAAAACCCGGTGGCACCGTTACATTAGTTATCCTGCCAAAATTCTGTTTGTGGGAGTCGTTATTGATATTTAAAGGAAAATTTAAAACGGCTACCCGCCGTTGGTTCAGCAAAAACGGAGTTAAGGCCCACGTAGAGGGCACGCATTTTACCTGCTGGTACTACAACCCATCATACATTATAAATACTGTAAAAAATGATTTTGATGTGCTGGGCGTTGAAGGGCTATGTACGCTGGTGCCGCCATCCTATATAGAAGGGTTTGCAGAAAAATATCCACGCATATACACTTTGCTAAAAAAGGCAGAGGGAAGATTTAAATCAAGTTGGCCGTTGAAATTTATAGGCGATTATTATATAATATCGCTAAAGAAAAAGTAATTATTGAGCCATGCTGCTTTCCGGATGGTGCAAAATAAGTGAGGTCTTTATTTCATATTGCTTAAGCAGACGGGCTTGAAAGTTGGCAGGATCAGGCTTAGCGTAATGTTTTCCGGTGGCCATAGCCATAATACCGCCGTGCGCATTAACTTTATTAAGCCTTGTTTTTTTCAACCAGCGTTTAGCCGTTATCTTCATTAGCAGGTTATCAATAGCGTTGCCCACGCCATTATTAAATATAGCTTCAACTAACTGCTTTAAAGCATTAAATTTTAATGGTTTTGCTGATGATACCCGCATGATCTTATTAGGCAGGTGTTGATGGGTCCAGCTGTTGGCTGCGTAAAACTTTTCAATGATGGTGTCTCCCTGGAGGGGCATTAGCGTAACAATTTCAATAGCTGTATAAATGTTTTTTTCCGCTATCTCCATTTGCTGCTCATCTACATAATAGTTCATGCAAAAACAGTCTTGTTTGTTAACCAGATAGGTCAGCTTTTTAAAGGCATGCATTAGGGACCTCGCTATCCAAAGTCTGTTGGCAGAGGTAATTATAAACAGGTCGATGTCAGAGCCATCGTCGGCAAAGTTTTTAGATAACGAACCCGAAATTGCTATCCCCCTTACATACGGAAACTTAATGAGAATATTCCCCACGCGCTCCGCTACTTTTATCAGCTCATCTGCTTTTTTATTCCCGCTACGTCGTCGCTCAATATTTGCATGATCATTTTTTAGCGAGTAGAAAACACCAAAACGAAACACCAACCGATCATTTACCACACCGTTTAATGCGTTGTCAAAATCATGCGGTTGGTATTTGTTCCGTAAGAATAAATAGATCTCGTTAGCCACCAAAGGATAATTGAACATGTCAAAATAAGCGAGCGTAGCTAATATGTCTTCTTGAAGTTTTGGCACCGGCTTTCTCTGATTAATCTGTATGAACACGTTATTTTTATTGCGTTTACTGTTATATAATAATGACGTGCACATCCCTGATTTGGTTGCCTTAACATTTAAAAATTAAGGAGATACAGGCTTATATTTATTACCATTTTTTGTTACCGAGAAAATAAAGAACGAAAAGAATACAGCATAAAAAAATACACCCTTATCCACATCCAACAAATTCTCTGACAGTGATATAAATGAAATCAATGTCATAAAAGTAAAAAACAACAGATCCTTTCTTTTTACCGCAATATTAAAACCATACCATAGTGTACCTAAATAAATAAGCAGGCCCCAAATACCTGATTTAAATAGGAAACTTAGGTACTGGTTATGTGCGTTCAGGTTCTTTAAAAACGAGCTGTAGTATTTTTGCTTAAAAAATTGTTCATGTAGCAGGGCCGTTTCCGTTCCGGCGCCATGGCCAAAAACGGGCGCTTGTTTTATAGCATTAGTAACTATGCCCCACCGCGCCATACGCGAGTCAAGGATCTGGCCGCTTGCTGTATGGGAAAGATCTGTGCGAAGGTCTGTTACATAACGGGTGCGTAAAGAACCGACAGAAAAAATGACAACTAAAAGTAGTACAGAAGCTGATGCTGATATTGCAGTATACCGCCAGCGCATTTTTTGCCTCAACAAAAACCAGGGTATTGCCAGGTTAATAATTAAAAGTAATGGGATAAAAACAGATTTAGAGCACAGTTGCACCAAACCCGCCGTTAATATTATAGCGCATATCACAAGCCGCTTGCGCTGCGTTTTGTTATTCATCAAAACAGATATTACATAAACCAGCGCTATGGCTATCTGCATAGAAAAAAATGTTGCGTGCATGTCAATTGGCGCAGAAAAATTATGGTTGGTAAACGCCGCAGAAAACAAAGCCGATTTAGGCAGGTGATAATATCTGATCAGCCTTATGGCATCTGCATATAAGTAGATAACGGTAGCAGCACAAACCCACGCGAAGCCCATGAGCAATTTTTCCCGGTATTCTTCAAGAGCGACGGCGGCTAAACAAAACAGAAACGGGATAATTAATATAGGAATATGCAGCGTCAATTCGCTGAGCGCCCCGGTTAGGTTAGTTGTATATAACATGCTGATTACTGTTACAAAAAACACTGAGGTTAGCGCTATATTGCGCAATTCAAAACCCGGTTTACGCAGATGTATCAGCAGGTGCAGCGCAAAGCTTATCAATATAACATGGCTAAAAAAACGATCAAATGGCAAACTGGCCATCAACATTAATAAGTGATAATAGCTTATACAGTTAGTGAGATTATCCCCGGTTTTTTGCAGCTGGTTCATGGTTGTGGTTCAGGTAACAGTCAACAGCAAACTCTTCGTACTGGCCTACAATCCTGTCCCAGTTAAAATGATGCTTTATTTTATGCGCATTATTGATAACCATGTTTTGCTCGTTATTTTGGCGCTGCACATTTTCAACCAGACTGCATACATCACCTGCGTTTGAAAAGTAAAAAGCATCAGTATTTAGTACCGACCTGTTAAAGGGGTTATTGTGAGCAGCAATTAAGGCCTCGCTCGCCATGGCTTCTAACAGCGATGGATTGGTGCCACCCACACTATGCCCGTGAAAATAGAGGTAAGAGTTATTTTGTAACACCCTTACACTTGGCGTATCGTAAATAGCGCCTTCAAATTTTATCCGGCTATCATTTTTAAATTTGTGTGTGATGAATTTTCCGAATCTGTTTTCAGTGTTACCCAACACCACAAACTGCTTGCGCGAGTTACTGTTATTAAAACCCTGCAAAATGGTCTCGATGTTATTTTCAGGCTCCATGCGGGCCATCAATAAAAAGTAATCTTCTTTAAGTGCCTGTTTTCTGGTTAGCTGCTCCCGCTCATTCAATGAAAAAGGATCCGCTCCGTAAGGGATATAATGACTGTTAATTTCATATTTATCTGCTAAATAAGTTTTAATAATTGACGAATCTGAAATATAATAATGACTGTACTTAACAGCCAGTTGTTCGGCGTATTTCAAAAACTTTTGGATAGGCTGACTGTATTTTGAGCGTTTCCATTCCAACCCATCCATATTGGTAATGATTGTGCTTTGTTTAGGATAAAGTTTACCCCAAACCGAACTGCTGGTATAGCCCATCAGTAAAATAACATCATAGTTTTGCCTCCGGGCATCTATCAGGCAATTAAAATCATAAATAAACTGACCGGCAGCACCCATCAGGTATTCGGGATCATAACAATGTTTAATTTCAACGCCGTTCCATTTATCTTTTTGATACGGGTGATTATGTGAATTATAAACTGTTACCCTATGCCCACGGTTAACCAGCCCTACTGATACATATTCTGATATGTGCTCAAAACCGCCATAATAATTGGGAATACCCCTCGTTCCTAAAATCGCTATCTTTAATTTCATTGCAGTGTTAATTGATATGCCCTAAGCGTTTGTTTTGCGGCTTGCGGCCAGGTATATTTCTCTAATATTTTTTCGCGTAGCGATGTATTAACAGTTGCGGTGCTTGCATTTTCAACTTCAGCTAAAATGCTTTGTGGCGATGCGGGATCGCAATAGAATGCGCCATCAGCAAAATACTCCCGGGTATCGCCTTTATCAGTAATTACAACATTGCATCCCATGGCGGCGGCCTCAACAGAACTTAGGCCAGTGGTTTCAAACCAGCTGGGTAAAATATGCACCTTGGCTTGCGCATAATACTGCAGCAATTGCAGCTGCGGAATGTGGTCTACAAAGGTGATATTGGATGCCGCTACTGCGCGGCATTCATTGTAATAACTTAACTGATTAGGGCTATGGGCACCAATTAAAAGCAACCTGAACCGGGTATTATTTAAAGCTTTTATCAGGTTTAATTGATTTTTTATGCCTTCAATTCGTGCTACGCAGAGCACCAGTTCCGCATCCTTTTTTACACTATCATCATATTGAAATAATTCAGGATCAATACCATTAGGAATGATGCTGTATTTAACCTTTGACGGATATGCCGTGTTCACCCTGCGACATTCTGAAAAAGAATTAGGCAATATCCGGCCGGCTTGCGCTAAAATAGTCATGATACTTTTGCGCTGCCCTTTCCATATATATGCCTTAGTCGCAAGGTGATCACGGCCAAGTGCCCACCGAGCCATTGTTTTTAAATACTCGATGGAATTACCTGTTAAATAATTAAATATTACCCCTACGCCTTTTCTATAGTACTTGTCATATTCGCTATAATCAACCAATATGGTGGATATTACAAAGGGCTTTGCCGCTTTTTTGCTGTGATGAAGTATATCTGCCGGGCGAATAAGATTAAAGAAGTGCAGCAAGTCGTACTGCGCATACTTAATGTCCTTATTGCTTAGTTTAATTGTTGCATTTATTCCCAGCATATTTAACTGCTTTGCTGTTTGTACAGCCTGAACAGTGTCTCCGCCCGGAACGCTATATAAAGTTGATCGTGCTATGATGGCTACATTCATAATTACAGGCGGTTTGGGCTTAGTTTATGCATAAAGGCAATTAGCTTTTGAGGGAGAAAACTCAGCGTGTACAGCAAATAGTTATCAAACCGCTGTGGAAATATTTTAATAGCGCGACTTATATGCCCACGCGATATTTGCGGCTGATAATTATCTGTAAGGAATTTTTTACCGCATAGGGCATGATAAGCGCTTTCGCGTATTTTTCTTGTATCCTGATCTTTTATAATGGCCAGCAGTTCTTCACCTTCGGCTGTTGTAACTACTCCGCGCAATACCGCGTTCCTTTTCAGGCTGCGAAATCTTTTACCGCGCCATTTTTCGTCGATGGTTGCCGATGTCGGGTTCAGCCTGTATTTGATGAGGGGCTCATTAAGATTATATAGCTTTCCGGCTTTGGCAATGTTGGTCCACAGCAAATAATCCTCAAAATTATGCGCATTTTCAGGGTATCCACCCAAACTAACTATGCTATCTTTTTTATACATCACGGCCGGGTGTACAAACGGGCAGTAGAAATACATTTTCTGTATAATTTCTTCGTGCGTATGTGCAATACATTCAAAATTGAACAGATGATCGCCGCCGGCAGAGATATATTCAGCATCACTGCCTACCAAAATATAATCAGGGTTGTTTTGTAAAAATGAAAGCTGTTTTTCCAGGCGCTGCGGGTAACAAATATCATCGGCATCAAAGCGAGCTATGTACAATGCGTTAGCGTTTTTTAAGCCATTGTTAAGCGCTGCCGCCACGCCCTGGTTATCCTGATTTATGATCCTGATACGCGGGTCGTTAAAGCTATTAATGATGTTCACAGTATTGTCGGTTGAACCATCATTCACAATTATCATTTCAAAATTGGTATAAGTTTGCTGTAGCACCGAATCAATAGCTTCGGCTATGTAGCATTCGGCGTTATAAGCCGGCATTAAAACGGTTATTGTGGGATCAACCTGCATACTCAACACGTTTTTGGCCCTCCTTTAAATTCAAAAAAAGCATCAATTCAAACAGTACCAAAACAGATAATTGCTCAAACCAGTAGTCCACAAAAAACACTATTAATACCAGCGCAATGATGGGAATGCCATAAGTGAGCAGCTTATAATGGCGGGCAAAAAAAGCTATGTATAAAGTAAACAAGGCAGCAAAGCCCAACAAGCCGTATTCGCTCAGCATTTGATCGTATACAGAGAACGGGCTATGTGTTAGAGAATGATAATCGCCGCGCTTGCTGAAAAACTCGAGATACAGATCAAGGTGGTTTGCCTTAAAATCCGGATCAATATAAACGTACTTAGCAGGGAAGGTGCCCGTAACACCAATACCGCTTACCCTAAAAGCCAGCTTTGATGAGAAATTACCCATACCGTCGCCGGTTAGTATTTTAAACGGATGCTGTAAAAAGAAAATAAGTGTTTGTAAATGTCCTTGCACCTTTCCGGGTAAGGCGGTGTTAGCTTCGGCTTGCGCTGCCAGATGCAGCTCTTTCTTATGTACGCTGATAAACTTAACCAATGGTATTTGTTCTGCCGGGGTAACCTTCAGGCCCTGAAAAGGCGGTGTATGTATATTAGGCGGAGGTATAAACACGCGACCTGCATCAGTAACAAAAACTTTCTTACTAACCGCCAGGCGCGGCGGGGGTGTCCGTTGGGCACTCAAACTATCCAGGTACAACAGGGCAAGCTTTTGTCTTTTTTCTTCATGATCTAATGTACTGTCGGCACGGAGTGTAAGAGGGATAGGCAGGGTATCAGGTTTTACGGGCGGGCTTTTTACGTGGGCGATATTTTTAAAAGTGTCTACAACATACTTGTTGTTCTCGGGCGATATTTTAGTCATAAACACCACAAAGAGCATCCCGCAAACCATTAAAAGACTTTTCTGATCCCGGTCGCTTTTAAATATAAACAGCGGTATCAGTATGATAAGCAATGCCAAATTGGTAAAGTTGCTTCCCGTTAAAAGCAATACTACCATGCATGTTAGCAACATGAAAGGCTTTTTAAGCATGTAGTAGTAAATGACCCCGAAGGCGCTTATAATAGCGTTGTTGGTAGAGGTATCAAAGGTTAGCCCTTTGATGAAATCGCCAGTACTTAAAAAGTATTTTTGATATTGCCCGCGGTAGGTATAGGGATTTACAGCGCCAATCTCAATTAATATAGCTGCGAGGTTAAGCAGCGAAAAGACTGCGTTTATTATAAAAAAGATCAGCAGCGTTCTGTGGATAGTTTCGACGGCGTTTTTTTCAACCGATAACTTTACCTGGTGAACAGCCAGTATGCACAGCAGCCAAAACAGAATACCCATACCAAAAACAAGCAGGTAGTTAGGCGCATTATAATCTTTGTTAATTATAACAGCTATCAGCGCTATTAAAATAATAACAGGGTAAAACAGGGGTATTCTTGAATTTCTTAAGCTGAAACCAAATCGAAAATTGGTGTCCAGCAAATAGACGATGACTATGGCCGGGATCTTAATTGCCAGTTTTACATTCAGAAACAGCAACAATAGCAATAGCAATTTCCAGTCGGCAAAGCCGCGGAGCTTTTTCAGGTCTATCTTTTTTAGGCTATTATACATTCCCGGTGCTTCACTGGTTTTTAGTTACAGGCGCCTAATGTAAACGCGCTGTTTTTCAAAAATGATTACGACCGGAAACGAACCTTGGTTGCCTATGTGGAATGATATATTAGCTTAAAACCAGCTTCAATTTGTCTTTATCGTTAAACCTTAAAGTACCGGTAATGACTAATGCTACGAGGTAAAAAACAACGCTAACCGGCAATGCCACCCAGCCCGCAGGGAAAATAAATTTTGCAGCGCATCCGCTCAACAATGCACAGAGGGCGCATACAATTAAAGGCTGCCAGCTATTGCCAAGCCGGGGTATTTTATTTTTTTGGAAGAAGAAGATAATCTGTGCCGAACACGATAACAAAAAGCCTGTAGCCGCGCCTTCATTTTGATAGAGCGGAATCAGTATAACATCGGCAACTACATTTACTATCAAGGTTACTATAAATGAATGCAATATCATTTTTAAGCGGCCCTGGGCAAAGTAAATGGTCCAGAAAAAATTTTGCAGGTATAACAGCGGCATACATAAGCTTAAAATAAAAATGGTTTTGGTGTTAACTGCCCCGTATTTGCCGGCGGTAATGGCATCAATAACCGGAGCCCAGCAAACATTTAACAACAAACCAATAAACGCTGCAATTATTAATTCTGCTCTCAATAAAAGTTGAATTCCGGACGTGTCTACATCCCTGCCCGTAAACAGCTTAGTGAAACGCGGGATAAGCAATGGGGCAATGGCCAGTAGCGGAAGTGTTGCCATTTCAAATATCTTATAGGCAAAACTATACTCTGCCAACTTAGCGGCCGAAAGAAAAATCCCGATAAATATCCAGTCAAGCCGGGCCAATGCAGCGGTAATAATAACAACGCCGCTTTGCGGCAGGGCCTCGCGTAGTAGTTTTAAATAATCCGTTTTATACCATTTAATGGCTATTGTACTATTTGCTTTTTTAAAAAGCAGAATACTCAAAAGCAGCTCCATCAAATCACCAACAACAAATACTGCTGCCAAATTGGCCAAGCTTATAATATGTAAAACCAATAAAATTATTAAGCCAATAAATCGCACAAAGTTTGAAACCAGCAGCATATAAGCTAATAGTTTAAATTGTTCTAACCCGCTTGTTACCTGTTTAAAAGGGGTAGAGAAAAACATCAGCAGTTTTCCTATACCAATTAATAACACCAAATCATAAATCGCGCCCTTTGGTAAGATCAACCAGCCGGTTATCAGTATGCTATAAAACAACAAACCGACAAGCAACACATGGGATAAATATATTGAAAGCATATGCTGTTTATCCCCGCCAGCGGCAACCTTCTTTATGATGAGCTGATCCATACCGACTGAAAGTATGTTAAATACAGCCAACAGTATGGCCAATGTTAGGTTAAGCCAGCCAAAATCTGTTTTATTTAAGGTGGTTGATAACAAAAGGAATATGCCAACCCCCAGCACCTGGTTAAGCACCAGCTGTAAGGTGTTGGCGGAAAGATTTTGAATAAGCTTTGACTTCATGCCGATGCTGCTAGTATTCAACCGCAAGGTCACGTTCCAAATGTTCGTTTTTGCTGTAGCTGCGGGCCATTTGATTTAAATAGTGGTATTTAAGCCAACGGTTTTTATAAATGGTTTTTGCTATAACCCAACCCTCGCGGCCATCTAAAAAACCTAAAAGCAATATATAATTCCGAAAAAAATTGAAAAACGGCGATAAATACATGTTAACAAAACTGGCCCGTTTCCCAACTTGATAGTATTTGGCCGCACTTAGTTTAGCATAGTAAATAGCCTTACTGTCACACTCAAAACTGTCTTTCACAGAATAATGATTGATGCTGCCTGTAAGTGCTGCTATTTTAACCTGCCCCTGTAGTATTAATGTTTCATGCACTAAGGGTTCAGACCATTTTACGTGTTTCTTATTAAAAAGACGGATATGATGATCGCGGCCCCAATTACCAAAACGTATGCGCCTTTTACCAAAGAACGACCTGAACTTTATGTCATATACCACCTGCTCATCATCAAGTTTCAGATCGTGCAGGGCCAACACTAATTCTATATCGGGTACTTCATCCGCATCAATACTCAGTATCCAATTGTACGCAGCCAGGTCACTTCCTTTATTTTTATTGGCCCCATAGCCTCCCCAGCTTTTTTGATAAACCCTGCAGCCATTTGCAAGGGCTATACCCTCAGTACCGTCGGCGCTGTCGTTATCAATTATTATAATATCGTCGGTTATAAGTTTTGCTGCGTTGATGCTTTTTTCGATGATCTCGGCTTCGTTTTTTGTGATAATAACTATTGATATAGGAATCATGTGTGTACGTTTTATAACCCTGACGGCTTTGTATTACGTATCACGCAAAGTACGCACTAAAGGTTGCCTGACAGTTGATATTTGATACAGCCGTTGCGATGAGAGAGTTGTAATGATCTTACCCGAGAAATGTGCTTTTGATGGGTGGAATTATGCTGAAACCAACTGAAGTAACGCGTTTTTGCTGTTGCAAAACTGTTGCTATTGTGTTGCTAAAGTGTTGCTAATCTGTTGCAAAAAACGGGCAATTTATGTCTTTTTAAATGTGCTTGTAATCAGCTATTTAACTGTATTTTATAGCTGATTTTCCTGACGAATAAGTTATTGCAATTAAAATCGCAAATATTTGGAAATAAGCTGATTATGTATTAACAACATGGGTAATACATATTTTCTGCAACACCACGCGTTAATTACACCACCGAACTTGCCTTATAAATAAACCAAGCGTTTAAAATTACATAGCTCGCCAATAAAATCTGGGCTATAATAAAATCAAATTTTTGTGCCTGCGCAGGCTTACCTTTTTTAATCAATTTTAACGAATAGGCTGTCGC
The DNA here is from genome assembly GCF_054061755.1 of Mucilaginibacter sp. HD30. Classification (NCBI taxonomy): domain Bacteria; kingdom Pseudomonadati; phylum Bacteroidota; class Sphingobacteriia; order Sphingobacteriales; family Sphingobacteriaceae; genus Mucilaginibacter; species Mucilaginibacter sp. HD30. The sequence continues at coordinate 4,511,428 of NZ_JBSSEO010000001.1, read as the reverse complement.
CATTATAACGGTTAAAATAAACAACAAAGTAAGGCAATGTAGTGTATCAACCAGTGTAAATGTTGTTGAGTCTGGTAATGATGAATCAACAATATACTTATTACCAATAACTGCAAATAACGCGCCTACGCTTAGGCCAAATCGGGAGTCAATGCTGTCTGTATGTATATAAAAACACATATAGGCAATTAAAAATGCCACATACATACCCAAAAACATTTTCCAGAACAAGCCTGTAGCATCGCGGTTAATCCGTAAAAGAACTTTAAAGTTACTGTATTCGGTATGCGGCTTAACAAGCGACTCATCGCCAAAGCCGGTTTCGTAAACTTTAGTGCCTGTTGTTACATTAATACTGTCTACATTCCAGCCGCGCAAGGTAAAACGCGGGTCGAAATGGTTACCCAGGGTATCAGCAGAAAAAACCAGCGCATCAGAATCAAACTGTGAGTTTTCTATGGAGAAGCGCAGCTTCTGGCTGTCAAAAGGAAAATTATCTATGGCCCACGAATCCTTCATCACACATTGCAGCTTCATCAAAAGGTATATCTTCCCCCCGGTACTGTCAATAGTTGAGTAGGATTTAACCACTGATTTTGCCTGCGGCACTTCCAAATTCTGTACAAAATCAAACTTTTTGTCTTTGTATTTAAGCCACAGCCAAAGGTTTACGGTGTATTCTTTTTCTTTAAAATCAATATCATGTATACTGGTGATGTAGACACCGGCTTTAACAGTATCGGGTTTAGGGTGCTGTGCCCTGACAATGGTAACCGATAATAAAAATAGAAAAGTGTATAAAAGTTTTTTCAAGGGCATATCTGCAAGGTTATCAAATTTACTTATTTAACTGATAGCATTTTAAAATATCAATACTATAAACAGTTAAATCATATTATGATTTAATGAAATTTCATTTGAATTACAACAAAACACCCTTATTAAATGTAAATTTACTACGTATGAGTAAAGTGTTTACAATAGCAGATGGTCTTGAAAATTTAGGGGCCTTACGCACGGGCGGGCAAGGTTCCGTTTATAAGGGCAGACGTAAAGGCATTATTTACACGGCTGTAAAACTTATACCCACACCAATCCATACTGAGGACCCGCAGGATAAAAACTATCGCAACTTTCAAAACGAGGTTGCCAAGCTGCAAAAGGTGAATGAAATTCCGAACCCCAATATTGTTAAAATATTGAGTTCGGGAATTACAGAAAGCGGCTCGTTCCCTTATATCGAAATGGAATACATTGAGGGGCCCGATCTGAGTGAGTTGCTTACCGCTCCGAATGAAAAAATATTTACACTTAAAGAAGCTTTAAAAGTAGCCGAGCAACTGGCCTGCGCGCTTGCCCATTGCCATAAAGTTGGGGTTAAACATGGTGATATAAAAAGCGATAACATAAAGTATAACTCGCACACCGGCAATTATGTGTTGCTTGATTTTGGCCTTGCCATTATGAGCGAGGAGCAGCGCCGCACAAGCATACGCCATGCTGGCGCCGTAGAGTTTATGGCTCCTGAGCAGAACGAGGGTAAAATGCTTTTGCAAACCGATGTTTACAGCTTTGGCGTGATATTATATGAGTTGCTTGGCGGCCAGGTACCTTTCCCTTTGAACAGAGGTAGCGATACAGCGCGCAATGCGGTAATGGTGGGCCACCTTGAAGAAAAAGTGCCCGATGTGATGACGCTCCGAAAGGCCAACCTGCCAAAAAGCTGGACCAAAGAAAAAAAGGACGACGAAATGCACGTACCCGCATGGTTGTTGGAGATACTAACAAAATGCTTGCAAAAAAAACCGGAAGACAGGTTTGAAAGCGGCGCCGAACTTCATGATGCTATTGTGAAGGGAAGCATGTCGGTGGGCATCAATGCAATACCGGCTCTGCAACCTGAAATTATTGCCTTGCAGGAAGAAAACCGCAGGTTACAACAAGCATTGGCCCTGCAACCACAACCCGAAATAAGGTCAAATGGATTAAATGCGCCGGTATCGAAAGCTTTTTTTAACGGCATATTTGCGCTGATGATAGTATTTATGTTATTATCCGGCTATCTGTTGTTTATCAAAGACAGCTCAGCAAATGCCAATGTAGCTAAGGTTGATTCATCAAAGTATTTGCAAGACACTATACAGGGGGAAGAACCGCAACCTGTTTACAATGATGACAGGCCTGCAGAACGAGACACTGTTACAACAAAAAAGGCAGTAACCGAATCGGACACGACAGAAGATCTTACGCCCGATACCTCTTTAGCGCCACAGGAGTTTTAATCGTAACGCATCACAAACATCTGCTACAGTAAAATGTTCAGTACACATACTCACAATAATTCATGGAAACAAAAGGAAATTTTTGGCAACGCTTAGGTATTCAGGATTGGTTTTTAACTAATGAAACATCCGGTATAAATGGAAAGACCGCTGCCCTTACACCTGATGTTGTTTATAAGTATATTATTGAAAAATTTACCGATTCTATAAGAGAACTATCTTTCGGTAACCGGGTTGTGTTTTACCACGAATTTATTATCAGCTTTAACGCCGAAGATTATCGGGAATTTGTTGAAAACAGACAAGGGATTTTTGGTTTGATTGCCAAAGAAACTGTAAAAAAATTCTACGAAATTTTAAAAGAACACCGAACCGCAGGTAAAACAGTTGAACCATCGGGCTCAAAATGGGTTTTCAGGCTGGTGTCGCACCCGGATTACGTAAGGGGCGATAAAGGATTTATAGGAAAGTTATTACCGGATAATAATCAAAAAGCAGAAAACCTGCGCGTAACGTTTATTCCACGGCAAACAGGTATTGCACAAACATTTGATGTTAACAATGATATTTTAAAGGGCTTCACCTACTACAGCGATGGCTACATGGAATTACCCTACGAAGAGGAATTAGAGTACGCAGACGAAAAGACAGTAAGCAATAAAGTACTGGCCCGTTTAGAAACCATTATTCCCGATAAACAGTTTTCGGGTAAAAAGGTGGAATATTTGATGAAGGAGGATGATATGGTTATATCAGGCAGTGATGAGACGCGCGACGATGCAAATGTTTTTATTATTCCTTCAGAATGGGTTAACTCGCCGCATCTGCAAATTAAATATAACAAAGCCGATGGCAAATTTTACCTTGCTTCGTTTGGCGAGATTACTACCATGAACGAAGTGACAGTAAACAGAAGCGATGTAAATGCACCGGTTTGGACAGAACTTCCGGTTAATTCGCGGCTGCTGTTAAACGGAATAATTGGCGTTAACTTATTTAAATCATAGTATGTCGCACGGCTTGTCAATTGCATTGTTAGTACTTGTTGTTGGTCTACTGGCAATACATTTTATCGACATCAAAAAATCGGGTAAACAAGATGGCTGAAAACTTTTTTGGACTAACAGATACCGGCAAAGTACGCGACAATAATGAGGATACCTTTATTGCTCAGTATATTTTAAATAAACGGTATATACTGGCTTGTGTAATTGATGGCGTAGGCGGGTACCACGGCGGAGAAGTTGCCGCGGCCATAGCAAGAGAAGAGATCCTGAAAGAGCTTGAAAAAGACAAAGGAGATCTGATCTCTGAAATGATATCAGCTTTTAAGCAAGCTAACGCCAAGATATTTTCCGAAAGGCAAGCCAATAAGGAACACGAACAAATGGCCTGCGTGGCAACATTGGTTGTTGCTGATACACAAAACAATCAGTTTGTTTATGCTCATGTGGGCGATACCCGATTGTATTTGCTGCGCGATGGCTCCCTGATAAAAATATCAAAGGACCATTCATTTGTGGGATACCTGGAAGATTCGGGTCGGCTTACCGAAGCTGCAGCCATGAAGCACCCAAAGCGTAACGAGATCAATAAAGCATTGGGGTTCAGCAATGAGATAGACACAGACGATACTTATATAGAAACAGGGCAATCGCCTTTCTTGCCTGGCGATATGTTATTACTGTGCAGTGATGGCTTGACCGACATGGTAGACAAGAATGACATCACCGATATAATAACCGGTGACGATACGCTGGAGCAGAAAGTAACGGCACTTGTTGAAACCGCCAATAACAACGGTGGCAATGATAACATTACTGTTGTTTTAGTAAAAAACGACAAGGCCCCGAAACGTGTTGATGTAACTAAACCGGCATCCGCAGAAAAAAAAACTATTGAGGTAAATAAAGACACGTTGATTGTACCCGACGAGAAACCACGAACGCACCCAACCCCGGTGGCACCAGTTAAACAAAGCAGCAGCTTAACATTAATTTTAGGTGTTATTTGCCTTGTTCTGCTGGGCTCGTCAGTTTGGCTCTACCAGCAGTGGCAAAAATACAAACCTGCCGAAAAGGCAACAACCACACGTGCACCACGTAATGAGCAGGAAATTTTATTACAGGATGCTTTTGACAATGCCAAAGGAGACACGCTTATACTATCTGACAGCATATTTAAAAGCCCCATAATTATCAGCGACACATTATTTATAAAAGACGACAGTGTTTTTATAAAAGCAAAAGGCAATATAGTTTTACAGCGCGATACCGCCTACCACGGCCCGGCCTTGGTAATAGCGTCTTCAGCTAAAATAACTGTGTTAGATAGCTTGCAGTTTAATGATTTTGCTACCGCCATGTATGTTAACAATACAACGCTGGTATTAAAAAACACCCATTTTGTTGGCAGCACGTTTCCGGTTTTGAACAGGTACCGTTTTGGTGGCAAGGCCAATGTAACAGCCAGATTACCTGTTTTAATAATGCCCGGCGATTCTGTATCTAAACCCCGCGTAAATACAAATGGAAAAAGATAGCGTAGCGCCTAACCGAAACACTGAACGCTGGTTTTTACTGTTTGCAGCAATTCTATTATCGCTGTTTTTCTTCAGGTTATACACCGTATTACAAACGCGTTTTGCGGATGTAGACGCGCGCCTGAAAGATGGCACCATGATCAATTTAAATGCCAAAAACCCCGCCGCGTCTATAAGGCACCTGCTTGAAAAAGGCTATTATTTTGATGACAAGCGGGATATTGACCTGATAGAAGCAACTGTAGCAGGCGCTCTTAAGCCTGGAGAGCAAATTGATAATATTGGTGAACTGAATAAACGACGCTTTGATATTTCGGCAGACGAGGCTTATGCAAAAGGCGGGGAATCTTTTAAGTCGCGTGTTGAGGCATCACGATCCCTGTTAGGTTATACAGGCGATGATTCTTTACGTTTTGATGAGGAGTTAAGCAAGAAAGTGCGGTGGTTCACTGCAACTAACGATTTAAAAATGGGCAGTTATTCCATCAGCGGATCCATTTTAAATAAAGACGTCCCCGTACCGGGTGTATTGGTAAAGCTGGAGTTGATATTACCGCAAGACAGTATTTTTAATAGCGAACCTACCGAAGATATTAAACTCATAACATCAACAGCTAACGGTGTAGCTACAGTTTACATGCCTGATAGCGCGGGTAAAAAGCATTTGCAGGAACTAAGCGCATACGCCCGAACCGATGATGCAGGCCACTTTAACTTTAAAAGCCTGCCAGACAATAAAGCTTTTAAGGTATTGCCCTTGCAGCCGGGATATCAGTTTGGCTCGTCGCAGGGAGTTCAAAGTCTAGATGACGATGCATCCTTTACCTTTCAACAAAGGCCGCATACCATCAGGCTTTTCTCCACGCGCGATTTTAACATCTTAAAGAAAGAAAGATCACTCATCATACGCACCCCGCAGGAATTTAACGCGTGGTTTTTAATTGTTGCATCAAGCTTTGTAGGCGCATTTGTAGTGATGCACATCATCCTTTCATGGAAATTCAGCGCTGTCGATCAGTTTATTCTACCTGTTATTATGCTGCTAACCGGTCTGTCGTTTTTAACAATGCTGAGTTTGCAGGACCCCTTACGCGACAGGTTTTTAGCTAAAGATAGTCTTATTTATCTGGCCATAGGCTTAGTTGCAATGTTGGTTATGCTTACTATTCAGCTGCGGCGTTTTAATACCGATTCGCGGTTATACCGCATGCTGGTGTTTAAAAACGTTACCTCCGCGGCGAATGGATGGCCCTGGATAGTTTCGGCTATCTGCCTGCTGGCTTTAACAATAAGGTTTGGCACAGGACCCGAGGGAAGCGGTGTAAAAGTCAACTTGTTTGGCTTTCAGCCCAGCGAGGTTGTTAAATACCTTATCATTCTTTTCCTGGCAGGCTTTTTCGCTGTTAACGAAAAACTTATCAGCGAATATACCAGCTGGAAAAAACGCTGGTCGTTCTTTTCATTCGCGTTAGTATCTACCCTGGTAACATTAATGTTGTTTTTGATTTTGGGCGATCTGGGACCGGCAATGGTGGTATGCTTTACGTTCATAGCGCTGTTCTCGTTCTCTCGTGGCGACTTTATGTTTATGGCTATAGCCGTTGTGCTTTATGTAATTGCATCATGGATCTTCAATAGCGTTTGGCTTTCCACCGGAGTGACCTTAGGGGTTGTGGCCTTGCTGATGCTGTTTCAACGCAAGCAACTAAGCGAGTCGGCCATAATGGTATTGGTGATAATGGCCGCATTTTTAACCATCGATCAGGTTCCCTATCTGGAAAAGCTTTTCCCAGGCCCGGTACAGCGCTTGGTTGACCGTAAAGCCATTTGGCAGGATGCCTGGAACAATGAGGTTTATGGCGGCGACCAGGTAGCCAACGGCCTCTGGGCCATGTCTGGTGGTGGCATCAGCGGGCAAGGTGTTGGTGAGGGATTTGCCAAAACTATTCCCGAGGCCCATACAGATATGATCCTTCCTTCTATGGGGGAAGAATTTGGCTGGGTAGGTATCATAACCATATTTATCCTGTTTCTATTATACCTGCACCGCGCCATCATTATTGGGAGGCGAACGGGTACCCCTTTTCTTTTTTACTTATGTGCGGGTATCGGCATATCAACTTTTGTACAATTTCTGCTTATTGCCGGCGGATCAACCGGTGCATTACCTTTATCAGGTGTGTCGCTGCCATTTCAAAGTTATGGGGGCTCGTCATTAGTTGCCAATTTACTTGCTTCCGGGTTTTTACTATCGGCATCAAGGGTAAAAGGCACACCGGTACAGATAACCTATATTTCCAAACAACAGGATAAAAATCTGGTACCTGCCCTTATAGCGGCCTGTTTAGGCATATTGCTGTTAACCGTTAATATCTCGCGTTATTTATTTAATAATAAAGTGTGGGTGGTGCAGCCATCACTGGTTGCCGACCGCAGTGGCGCACGCATGTTCAGCTACAATCCGCGCATCGCAATTTTAATGAATAAACTTAAAGCAGGATCACTGTTTGACCGTAACGGAGTACTGCTGGCAACCAGCGATGCTGCCACAGTTAAAAAGCAGCGTTTTAAATTATACGGCGCAGGAATTGAAAATTACAATCTCGACTCTGCAATGCATAAAAGGGTTAACAGATACTATCCTTTTGATGATCAAATGTTTTTTTGGACGGGCGACGCAAACACGGGGGTGTTTAACGGCAGCGTAAACGGCTACTTTGCAGAATATGAACACGCTGCAGAACTACGCGGTTTTGACATGCCTACAAAACGGTTCTCTGCCATAGCTAAGCGATATGCCGAGAACAGGTATCTGGCCCGCGGTGTAAAGGAAATGACCGTTGTTAAAAAAGACTATAAAGCACTTGCGCCACTGCTGCTTGCCGGGATAAACAGCGCTGAAGTAGAAGCGTTTAAAGCCCGCAACCGCGATGTGAAGCTAACAATGGATGCCGGTTTACAGACCAGTATACAACGCTCTATCGCTACGGATACTTCATTAAATGATAATCGCGTATCGGTAGTTATAATGCAGGCTAACACAGGCGATGTGCTCACATCAGCTGTTTATCCGTTGCCGCCGGTACACAATTGGGAGAAACTGACCATGAGCTATGCGGAGCAAAACCAACTATCGCAATGGATGACCACTTCTGATCTGGGTTTCACACATTTCACCCAACCAGGTTCTACTGCCAAAGTGCTTACCTCTATGGCAGCCTTTAATAAACTGGGATTGGAAGCTGCTAAAAAACGATACACGGTAGCCTCATGGGAGCGTATCAGGACCAAAGGGTTGGAGCCTGATGAAACCGGTGTAATAGATCTGCGACGCGGTTTGGTAAAATCTAATAACGTTTACTTTATAAAATTGGCCAACCAGGAACATCTGGAGGAACAAATGGGCGACCTTTACCTAAAAACCGGTATGTTTTTACACGGCGTAGGTGGTTATTATTATAATAAACCCGACGAGAACCCGTCCGGAGAAGAAAAGTGGCGGGAACTATGGCGCAAAACCGAGTTTAACACAAAACCACGTTATAACCCCAATAACATACGCCTTACCCGGGCTAAAGGAATATCTGGCATGGCGTGGGGTCAGGGCGAGTTAATTGCTTCGCCTGCCGCGGTCGCCAGGTTAATATCGGGCGTTGCCAATAACGGTGTTATGGTAAATAATCGTTATGTGTTGAAAGTGAGCGACTCGCTGGCACCTGTGAACTCGGGAATAAAATTGGCCAACGATCCCAAATACGCGCAGCTTTTACGCGAATACATGATAGAACAAAGTGCGCCTAAGGCATATACATTGGGGCTTTCAGTTGCAGGTAAAACAGGTACGCCAGAACGAATCTGGAAAAAAGAGCAAATAAATGATGGCTGGTATGTGTTTTTTGCTCCTATGGCTAAATATAAAGGCAATATTGTGGTTTGCGTGCGTATCGAATCAACTAAAGGCTCTTCAGATGCCGTTCATCTGGCGGGCAGGCACGTTATACCATTTTTGCTAAAAAAGGGTTATATTAAAGATATCACTCAACAAACAAAAGAATAACAGTTAGGTTAAGTAATAATTCAGAGTAAATATCTCGTCAAGGTTGTATAAATATGTTATTAAATTTTTTTAAGAGCGAAGCGGAAGAACGACCGGATGATGTTAAAGGCGTGCGCCACGCCTTACTACAATTTATAAAGCAACAACTGCAAAAAGCAGAAGGTGGCGAAGGCGGCAATATTAAGGGTGTATGCTTGTATATAAATACCGGCGATGCTGAAAGGCATATTTATGAGGCCGCTGTTTATGCTGATGAGCCGCAAAAGCTAAGAGACGAGATACAGCGCATTGCAGACGACTATGCAGTAGAAATCCCGGCTAACTGGTCGCTTGATGTTACTTTTGACGAAGAGATACCTGCTGAAGCCACAAAGGCCTCAAATATTGACGTTGCCTTTTTTGTAAAAACCGGCAAACACTTTATAAAACAAACAGCCACTGCCTACCTAAGGGCTTTAAGCGGCGAGACGCTTGAGCCCGAATACACCTTACAATCTGACAACGGCAAGTTTAACATTGGCCGCGACAAAAAAGCACAGTCTGATGAAGGGTACTTTCGTACCAATCATATCGCCTTTCCATCAGAAAGCGAACACAAAGAGAATAAGTTTATCAGCCGCCAACACGCACATATTGAATGGAACAATGATGCCGGCCGTTTTATGATATTTGCTGACGAAGGAGGCGTACCACCAAGAAATAAAGTTAAGGTACGATCTGAAGCCAGCGAACAAATAACCAAGTTACATGCTACACATATAGGGCATCCATTGCAAGAAGGCGACCAGGTAATACTGGGTGAGTCTGTAGTGCTGGAGTTTAGCTATCAGCCCCTCAAAAAATGAGCAAGGTATTCACAATAGCTGAGGGGCTGGAAAACCTGGGTGCACTACGCACCGGCGGCCAGGGCTCCGTTTACAAAGGCCGGCGCTACGGACCAATCTACTCAGCTGTAAAGCTTATACCCACCCCCATTTATACCGAAGATGAGAACGATAAAAACTATCGCAATTATCAAAACGAGGTAACTAAACTGCAAAAGGTTAACGAAAATCCTAACCCTAATGTAGTTAAGATACTTAGTTCGGGGATTACAGAAAGCGGCTCCTTCCCTTTCATAGAGATGGAATACATAGAAGGGCCGGACCTGGCTGAACTTTTACACCCACCCCACGATAAAATATTTACACTTAAGGAGCTGATCAAAGTTGCTGATCAACTTGCTTTCGCCCTGGCTCATTGCCATAAAGTTGGCGTTAAACATGGCGATATAAAAAGCAATAATGTAAAGTACAATATCCATACAGGTAATTATGTGCTGCTTGATTTTGGCCTTGCTATAATGAGCGAAGAACAGCGCCGCAGCAGCATACGCCATGCAGGCGCTATAGAGTTTATGGCGCCGGAACAGCACGAAGGCAAAATGCTGATGCAAACCGACATTTACAGCTACGGCGTAATTTTGTACGAACTGTTGACATCGCAGGTGCCCTTTCCATTATCTGGCGACGGTGATACGGGTCGTAATGCTGTAATGTTAAGTCACATGGAGCAGGAATTGCCTGATGCCCTAAAGGTGCGCAGTGCCAACCTGCCTGTTGAATGGAGCGATGAACAAAAAGCGTTGGAGATGCAGGTACCGGCCTGGTTTACCCAAATATTGAACAAATGCCTTCAGAAGAAGCCGGAAGACAGATTTGTTGATGGTGCTGAACTGCACAACGCCATTATAAACGGAAGTATATCTGCTTCTGCCGGGTCTGGTGCAGCGCTTAGTGCCATAGCCCTTGAAACAGAAAATACGCGGTTACTTGAACAGCTGGCTTCTTTTAAAGCCACGGCCGGCACGCTTTACAACCATAATAGGGAGGTTTATGAGCGCAACCCAAAAATGACAATTATATCGAAAAGGGCCTTAAGAGGGCTTATTGCGATAGCCGGTATATTTATGTCGCTTTTTATTTATAAAATTTTCTCGGCAAATGAATACGTAGGCGGAAACCCTTATACTTACCAATCGCCTTACATCTTTTTTAAACCCTACAACGTTGATAGTATGTTAAAGGCTGAGCGCGCCCGAATTATAAAAGCCAGACTTGATAGCATTGACAGAAAAGCGAGAGCTGCACACGCAAATAAAAACCCGCCCGGGCAGCAAAAGAAAAAAAGGAAGAGATTTTTGGGGATATTTTAACCTCCTTCTGCTACCTTTTAAGAGCTAAAAGCCTCGGATCTTACGATTTGAGGCTTTTTTATTTGAATTAGCTCGTTTTTTGGTTACAAGAATATTGAACTATTGAAGAAACTATTGTTAACGGTAACTTAATATTAGAGTGGTTAATTTGTTAATATAATTTGTTAGCCAGTAAATGAAATTTGCCCTTTTTGTTGCAGCATTGGTAGTTACCTTTTCATTAAAGGTGAATGCCCAATTTAAAGAGGTAAATGCTATAAGCCAAAAACATCCCGATTCTGCCCTTATCATTCTGAAAAAAATTCACGCAACGGCAATTGATAATAGAAATAGAATAACAGAGGGTCTTTGCTTGCAACAAATGGGGCAGATATGTTATAACCAGGGTCATTATGCGCAGGCCTTAGATTTTTATCTGCATGCGGATAAAATATTCAACGAGCTCGATGATAAAAATCTAAGCGCCGCTAACCTTGCGGAAATGGGTGTGTTATACTATTACAATAAGCAACTTGATCAAGCCCGTGTAAGTTATAACAAAGCACTTTCACTATACAGACAAACCAAAAATTTAAAAGGGCAGGCAGATATTTTTGGCAACATAGGCCATCTGTACGAAAAAAAACAGCGGTATGATAGCTCGTTTTTTTATCAGCGCTTGGCCCTAAAAAACTATACTGCCATTAACTACACACAGGGTGCTGCCAAAATATACGAAAATCTGGGTAGTATTTATGAGGACCTTGCTAAATATGATTCAGCATATGTTTGTTTTAACCAGTCATTGCAGTTATATAATGCAGAGCACAACGAAATTAGCAGCATAGAGGTGCTAAATAATCTTGGCGATATGCTGCGTAAAACCGGCAAGCATGCAGCCAGCATTATTCAATCAAAAAAAGCCCTTGCTTTGGCTACGCAAACCGGCAATATCTATCAGCAAGCCTCGTGCACCAAAGATATCGGACAGGCTTATGCTCTGATGAACAACATGGATAGTGCCTACACATATTCTGAATTAAGCCGCAGATACTATTTAGATGTGTACTCAAAAGATGCAGCCAATCAAACCGTTTTTTTACAGGTATTATATGATATGAGCAAAAAAAGCGATGAGATTAACCGCTTAAATAATAACAGGAATATAAATCGAATTATAACCATCGCAGTAGTGATTGTCATTGTACTGGTGATAATATTAGGCTTGGTGGTCTTTAGTCGGCAGCGTTTAAAAATAAAAGATCAGCAGGTACAACAGGAGCTAAAAAAGCTGGAAGAAGAAAGCCTGATACAACAATTGGAGCTTAAGAGCAGGGAACTATCTACACACACCCTAAATTTGATCAAGAATAATCAGTTGCTTGAGCATTTACGCAGCACACTGCAGGCTATGGTTAAAGAAGATAAGCGCGACCAGAAAAAGCAGATGCAGCAAATTATATTGCAGATAAACGAAAGTTTTAACCATGAGCAACACTGGAAGGAATTTACCACAGCCTTTGAGCAGGTGCATCAAAGCTTTTTTGAGCAGCTAAAAAACTATAGCAGCGAATTAACGTCAGCCGATATGCGGTTGATAGCCCTACTTAAAATGAACTTGGACTCCGCGGATATTGCCACACTACTGGGCATATCAACTGATAGCCTTCGCGTATCGCGGTATAGGTTACGAAAAAAGCTTAACATTCCCCAGGGCGATAATCTCACGGCCTTCATACAAGCTTTATAAGCCCCACGTAAACCGTTACACAAAGCATAAATTTCATCGTTTTTACCCACTTAATATTGGCTTAATGTAACGGTAATAAAATGATAACGGCGTTTCTTATAGTATTTAACTCAATGACATTCAATAAATTACAATTCATTGTTGCCTTTTGATATATGTACTTTGTAACGGTGTTGCCTTTATGTAACACGCAAAGTTTCGTTTACAAAAATCGACAGCACATTTTTGCGGCGTCAATAAAAAATGACGGATACGTTATCGCAAAAATTCAATGCTATGAATAAAATTTTACGAATGCTATTACCCCTGCTGTTTTGTATAACGGCGGCAAGCGCAACAACAATTAAAGGCCGAGTTTATGATAAAAATACCGGCGAACCACTGGTTGGTGCCACTGTTACTATTGAGAAGTTTGGCAAATCAACCAGCACCGGTTTAGATGGATCTTTTGAACTGAAGGGCCTTAAGGCAGGTGCCGCGAGTTTGCGCGTTACCTACATTACCTATAAAACAGCTGTACAGGAAATCACAGTACTTGAAGAACACACCCCTGCTGTAACAGTTTATATGGAAAAGGATACAAGGGAATTGGAGGAGATTGCCATTACCTCATCAGGAAACGGCAATACAGACAATGCCGCGCGCAGGATTGAGCAAAACGCGATGCAGGTAATGAATATCGTTTCGGCAAAATCTATTGAAATATCTCCAGACCTTACAGTTGCCAACGTAATGCAGCGTGTATCTGGCGTTTCTATTGAGCGCAACAGCAATGGCGACGGTCAATACGCTATTTTGCGTGGTATGGATAAACGTTATAACTACACGTTAGTTAATGGCGTTAAAATACCAAGCCCAGATAACAAATACCGATATGTACCGCTTGACCTTTTCCCGGCTGACCTGATGGACAGATTAGAGGTTTACAAAACGCTTACGCCAAACCTTGAAGGCGACGCTATTGGCGGCGCGGTTAACATGGTGATGAAGGACGCACCTAATCGTTTCCAGGTAAACGCAAACATTGCGTCTGGTTATAACCAGTTGTTTTTTGATCGCAAATTTACCAGCTATGATGCTTCGGCAGTAAATCACCTTTCTCCTTATGAAGTTAGCGGGCGTACTTATAACGCTACTCAAGCTGATTTTCAAAAAGCTACCTTAGATTACAATACAAAAAAACCCGCTCCAAACCTTATCGGAAGTTTATCATTGGGACAGCGTTTTTTAAACGACAAATTGGGGGTGATTGTAGCAGCCAGTTATCAAAACACTTATCGCGGCAGCAATAGCACGCTGTACGGAACGGCTGTTAGCGGCACCGATGCTTACGCCACTGTTACAGATAAAGAATACAGGGAATATTCCGATCAGCAAAAGCGTTTAGGTTTGCATGGCAAGGTAGACTACGTTTTCAATAGCAAAAATAAGATCAGCCTTTATAACGTTTATGTTAACCTGCAAAACATACAAATAAGAGATGCTGTTAAAACTCCATTTAACGGCGTTTACGATGCTGCAAATGGCAACTCAGAACTGGTATACACTACACGCAGCCGTTTAACTGAGCAGCAAATCTATAACAGCACGTTACATGGCGACCATAAGCTGTTTAATGATAAATTTAAAATTCAATGGTCTGCGCTATATTCTTCAGCGCAGAATGACGTTCCGGATTATACTACTATCAGCCTAAACGGAGTACAAAAAAACTTTCAGCAAACTCGTACGGTGTTGGTTAACACGGCACCGGTAACCCACAGGTGGGAACGCAACACCGACGAAGACAAGGCCGGTTACCTTGACCTTACCTATATCGCAACAATTGGCGGCGAAAAAGTAGACATTAGTGCTGGCGGACTGTACCGCGACAAAAAACGGAGCAATCTTTTAAACAATTATACACTGGCTCCTTCTTCAGCTAATGCCGGGCTCATGTATGGTAGTCCGGGATTTCAAAAATATTCCGACTTGCAATTGTCAGTTACTAATCCAACAGGCGGCGTAGCCAATACTTCAACATACGATGCTTTTGAAAAAACTACGGCAGGGTATGGTATGCTTAAATTTAATGTTAAAAAATTACAGGTTATAGGTGGCGTGCGTGTAGAACATACCGACCAGGGCTACAACTTGTTGTTTCCACAGGGTGAACCAAGACCGATGGGCAGCCAGGTATATACAGATGTTTTACCCAGCTTAACCTTGAAATATCATTTAACAAACAAAGCTCAGTTGCATGCATCTTATTATAAAGCCTTAAATCGCCCGGGCTTTTATGAAATTGTTCCTTCAAGGCTGCCGGGTGAAGACTACGTTGAAAAAGGTAATGCTGATCTAACGTGCTTTAGCCGACAACTATGATCTGCGCTATGAGTGGTTTCCCGGTGCCGCCGAGCAATTATTGGTAGGCGTGTTCTATAAAAATATTCAAAATCCGATAGAATACACCTTTATTGCCGATGCGGTGCGCGGTCAGGATGTTTTTTATATCCCCGGCAATTTTGGTACTGCAAAAAACTACGGAGCCGAAATTGATTACATTAAGTACTTTAACAAAATAGGTATTAAAATTAACTACACCTATACCCATTCGCGCATTACTACTAACAAAAATAAACGTATAATAAACAGCACCACCGGCGATATACAAACTATCAATGTGGATCAAACCAGGCCGTTGTATGGTCAGTCTGAACACATTGCCAACCTTTCATTATTATTCAAAGACACTAAAAAAGGATGGGATGCGCAAGTTGCAGCCGCTTATACCGGCCCGCGTATCAACACGGTATCGCAATTCTTAAACAATGACCTGTGGCAGAAAGGCTTCGTCCAGATGGATGCTTCGGCAGAAAAAAGGTTGAAAAGCGGGTTTTCTGTATTCATCAAAGCAAACAACCTGCTAAACACTCCTACCCAACTGTTTATAAAAGGTGTTAGCCCTAACAGCAAAGATGCCGCGGTATCAAACGGGCAAACACTTATCCGCAACGATTACTACAGGCAAAGCTATGTGCTGGGTGTGAGGTTTAAATTCAATTAACATAAAGCATTAAAAAGTAAGAATATGAAAACAAGAAGATTTTTTATCGCTATAGCCCTGCTTATGCTGGCGTTTGCGGGCTGTAAAAAAGCCAACCTGTATGTAGATACCACTGTAGCTAACGGATCGGCCACGGGCGATATATCAGGAATTTGGGAAAAAGGCACCGTGCACGAAATTAAAGGTGACGTAATTATACCGGAAGGCAAATCCTTAACCATACAGGAAGGTGTAACAGTTTTAATGGATACGCTGGCTAAACCTGAGTTTATTGTTAAAGGCAACCTTTACGTTTTGGGTACAGATGAGAACCCGGTGAAATTTACCGTAAAAGACGAATATAAAACCGATAAAAAGAAATTCGGCAAATTGTGGGGTGGTATCCTTGCCGCGCCAACTTGCGCCGAGCTGGTACTTGACCATGCCATCATAGAGTACGGGGGCAACACAACTTCCGATGCGTCAACATCGGTAAAACAAGGTTTGTATAAAGCGGTAGCCGGCGAAAACGTGCCCGCCCTATGGTTCTCTAACATCAACGGAAAATTAATCGTAACAAATTGTATCATCCGTAATTTTCAGGAAGACTGTACTTATATAGAAGGTGGTAAAAGTATCTTCTCATTTAATAAATTCTATACAACAGGCGTTACCGGCGGCGAAGCTATGAACTTTAAATCGGGATGTCTGGCTGATTTGGCTTATAACCTGATTTACAGCACAAATACCAACGCCTTTAAGCTATCAAACGCAGGCGACCGCGTGCCACAGGCTTATATTATTGTTTATAACAACACCATGGTAAACACCGGCTGGCGCAGGCCAACTGCAAAAGGTGGTTCGGTTTGGTTAGAGGCAACCGTACGTGCCGACCTGTACAACAATCTGTTTGCCAATACACGTTTCGGTGTAAAACGAGACCCTAAAAAGCCCGAAGACTCGCGCTCTAAGTATAGCAACAACTGGTATTATGGCTATGATGCTACAACTGTTAAGCAGTTTCAACCAGGCGCTAATGATATAGTAGCCGGAACCAACGATGTACGCGGAACCAATGCAGGCGAAAATGACCCCAAATTTGTTAACTATCCTTTAAGCGCATCAGTAAACAGTGCTGATTTTGATACCAATTGGGATTTCCATTTGCAGGGTAACTCTCCGGCTTTAACAAAAGGCACAACCACTTTTACCCGCAATCACGCAGGCGGTATAGTGGTAAATGGTATAACTTATAAATCGCCTGAGCCATCGTTATATGTTGGCGCGTTTGGCACAAAATTGTAATTGTTAATGAAAAGAATTCAGTTATTATATATACCGCTGCTGGCATTGTCTTGTTCAGCCTGCAACGGACCAGCATCCACTAAATCATCTGTTGATACTTTAGGGTCAGATTCTGTAGCCTATAATACTGCAGAAGTTAAACCGGCTGTAATTACAGAGCCTGTAAAATATGATACCGATGATCCGGCTATATGGGTAAACCCCGCCGACCCGGCTAAAAGCCTGGTAATAGGCACGGATAAAGACGAGGATGGCGCTTTGTATGTTTTTGATCTGAATGGAAAGATCGTTCAGGATAAGGTTGTGCATGGCTTAAAACGCCCTAATAATGTTGATTTGGCCTATGGTTTAATGCTGAATGGCAAACCAACGGATATTGCCATAACAACAGAGCGTTTAACGCATAAGCTGCGCATTTTTTCCCTGCCGGATATGAAACCTGTTGATAAAGGTGGAATCCCGGTTTTTGAAGGTGAAACAGGCACAGAATATCGCGATTTGATGGGGATCTCTATTTATACCGCGAAGGATGGCAAGATGTATGCGATAGTTGGCAGAAAAACAGGGCCTGCGGATGGCTATTTGTGGCAATATTTATTGGGCGATGACGGCACCGGAAATGTAAAGGCTACGCTGGTACGTAAATTTGGCCAGTACAGCGGTAAAAAGGAGATAGAATCCATTGCTGTTGATAATGAGTTAAAACATATCTACTACTCAGACGAGCAGGTTGGCGTACGTGAGTATGATGCCGACCCAAAATCTGGCAATAAGCAGCTGCGCATTTTTGGCACTACCGGTTTTAAAGAAGACCATGAAGGTATTTCTATATATAAACTGACTGATTCAACAGGATACATCATGGTGTCTGATCAGGGCGCTAACCGGTTTCAAATCTTTAGTCGCGAAGGAACGCCGCAAAACCCTAATGAGCATAAACTTTTAAAAATAGTAAATGTTGCCGCGCGGGTTAGTGATGGATCTGACGTTGTTAATGTGCCTTTGAATGATACATTTAAGCACGGCCTGTTTGTAGTAATGAGCACCGACAAAACATTCCATTATTATCGTTGGGAAGATATTGCAGGCAAAGAGTTAAAAATTAAGTAGGCTTTTTATTGCCTTCTGCGTTTACAATTTATTGAAAATCTTGCTCCGTAAAGGGTGCAAGATTTTTCTGTTTTGTGGCATTGCTATTATTATTAACAACTCTGTTCCGGAACAGGTGGAACAAAGCGGAACAGTATTTTTTTTAAGACGTTGACAATTAAACATATAGCTTTTAAAATGAAACAAAGCGAAACAACTATTCGTCAGGAAGAATAGCCTTAAAACGCATTCAATATACTGATTATTAGTATAGTTACTGATAATGCGATGGACTTACCCCGTACTCTTCTTTAAAGCATTTGCTAAAATAAGCGGCGTTACTAAATCCTACGTTTTCGGCAATTTCGGCCTGGCTGTACCTTTTTTGATTTAATAATACAACCGCTTTTTTTAGACGTACTGAACGGATAAACATTGTTGGAGCATAACCGGTAAGTGCAACTAATTTTCTGTACAGACCGGTTCGGTCCATATTCATGTCTTTACTTAATTGTTCAACAGAATAAGACGGATTCAGGAGATTCTCTTCTACAAACCTGAGCGCCCGCTCAACTAATTCCTGGTCAAATGATAGCGGGCATTCGTCGCCTGCTGCTATGCTCTCCTGCCCACTTAACTGGTCCAGGGTTTGACATGCATTTGTATAAATACTCTCCAATTGTGCCTTAAGCAGCTCATCACCAAGATTGTTAATGATCGCTTCAAGCGGTTTTAATATCAACTTAAGTCGTGTGCGTAGCTCCTGCCCCATATCTATAATAAAGTTAATCATTATAACAATGGTGTAAATAATAAAAAACCAAAAATCTCCCGCGGGAGATCTCTAAAAACTATTTGACATGGCATAGTTCTACTAAGCATTATCGCATCTGAATATAAACACACCAGTTATCCCATTAATATTAACAGCTACACTAGCCAAGATATGACCATCCGCACCTTGAGCGCAAAAAATTGCTTTTCACCAAAAAAGCCGCCACGTAATACGTGGCGGCTTTTGAATTGTGTAGTAATTGTTAAAATTACGGCAGTTGCAATTTTATTACATCTGAATATAAGGCATCAGTTATGGTATTAGCTTTAACAGCTACAGACGCATAGATAGTACCATTATTACCAAAAGCACGCAAGAATTGCTTTTCGCCGGTGGTAAGGGTATTCAAATCAACTTTAACAGTAACAGCACCAGTAGAAGTAGCAGCAGCAGGAACTATGATACCCCCGGCATTTGTACCGGCATTAAAGCTACGTGCCGCACCTTGAGTAGCAGACTGAAGATCTGGTACATTGGTTGGACTAAGATATATAGCTACATACTGTAAAGTTGCTAACGTACTGGCAGAAGGTTTAGTAACGTTAAACGTAGCTGTAAAAACGCCACCAGTATACGTAGTTGCAAAGTTATTCATCCACAAATAGGGTACCACCTCGATATTACCAAGATCAGTATCACCGTTAACTGAAATGGCTTTGTTTGTAAAGTCCTCAAATGGCAATCTACCCGGGTTGGTTCTGGCCGTGTAGCTACCATCAAAAAATTTACTGCTAAAGCTACCATCATGCTTGGCATAAATTCTAACCTCTCCGGCACCATATCTCTCTTGCGCCCCGCTTGTTTGCTGTAAAAGCACATGAGAGGTGTTGGCAGAACCGATAATGTCGGGGTTGGTAAATATTAACCCAACGGGTTTCCCCTGATAAGTGAACCGTCCTGATAATGTTGATGATGGGTATTTCTCATTATCTTTACCGCATGATTGCACAAGCATACTTGCTGCAGCCAGCAACATTATAAAAAGTGTTATTTTATTTTTCTGTTTCATAATACATTTTTTATGATTTATTATTCGCCCGGATTTCTTTCCCAGTTTGGATTAAAGGTTCTCCAACTATCAACCGTAGCTGAATAATAGCTTTTGTTTTCAAAGTACTGAGGATTAGCTCTCTTTCTGAAAGCCCTTTTTCTTTCAAATACATATTTACCATTATTACCACCAGGATTGCCTGCGATATTTACTGTGTAACCATATAATTGGTATGGGTACGACGAACCATTTGGATATTCCCCTGCTTTTGAGTTAGTCGGGCCGTCCCAATATTGATCTGCCAATCTCCATCTGTTCATATCCCAAAGACGGTGATCTTCCATAAAAAATTCAATGCGCAATTCCCTTCTTAGCTGAGCAAAGTCAAACTGACCAGCACTAAGGTCCGGAAGTAAACCGCGCCTTCTTAAAACATTAATATAAGTAACACCTACAGCCGGGCCACCTAACGGAGCACTAAATAAAGCGGCTTCAGCGCATATTGCATACGCTTCTGCCAAACGGAAACGTATTACCCATATATCGCTATAGTTTGGTGCAATTGAGGCACCTGGTTTCTCGTCAAGCCATTTGCGGGGGATAAAACCGGTTTTGTTTACAGTTTGACTAGTATTCTCAGCTGGTCCGTTTATACTGGTAAGGAAAGTACCTTGAGTTCCTTTTGCCGGAGGGGCAGAGGTAAAAACCAGCAGCGTACCATCGGCATTATAACCACCACGCCACTCACCCGCGCGTAAATCTACCGGGCTACCCTTCCATACAGCTTGAGGCCATATAACTGATCCCCATAAACGTGCATCTTTTTGCATAAATGGATTACTATTTGGATCTGACAAGTCATACATGATCGGTGCGTTGCCAACACCACCCTCGTTAATCAGATTTGGGGTACTGATGGTCCTGGTTTTTATTCCCTGGGCACGGGTAGCTCTATCCTCAAACGACTCGACAAAGTCAGCTGTGGCACCCAATTGATTACCAAACTGGGTGCTTTCGTTAAGGCTAAACGGACCAACCCTCTCAGTCCAAGTGGTATTTCTGGCAGGCGATAGACGATCTGCTGTCCATATTACTTCGGTATTACCATCTTTAACGTTTATCACCTTATCAAAGGCTTGTTGCGCCGCTACAAGAGTAGCACCTGTCATTAATTGGTAAGCACCCCCATCAACAACCTCTTTGGCAGCATCAAAAGCAGCCTTGTAATAAGCATCAGCTTTAGTTGCAGGGATACCATGAGTTTGAGTGCCAAATTTATCCTTTTTTTCAACATTCGCGTCGCCGGGGGTATTAAATCTGGCAATTGAAGCCGCAGTTAAAGCAGCACGTGCTTTAAGCATTTTGGCCGCCCATCTATTAGCCAAAGCCTGGTTTTTATTTTGTCCGGCCGGAATAGTTGCTATACCGCTACTTGTCAGCTTTGCAGCAGCAAGGTCGCACTGGGCTATGATGTAATCATAACATTTTTCTTCTGAGTCGCGTGGCTTTTGCAGTGGCGTCGCATCTGTGCCGCCCGCAAATTCAAATACCTCGTCGCCTACAATGGTCAAACCACCCAAAGTTTTTACCATGTGGAAAAAAGTCCAGGCACGTAAAAACATAGCCTGTCCTTCAAACGAGGCATTTTCAAACGCAGACATACTCTTTTTAGACTCTTCAGTACGGATGCCTGCTAAAAATATGTTTAGTCTGCGTATCAAGCCATAATCAAAAGCCCTGTACCTGTTTTTGGTGAAAGCCACTTGCTGAGCAGAAGCCCCACCCCTGTTATTTTGCGCATCATCCGGATCCTGTTGAAAACTATCATCAGTAGCGTTACTTGCGCCCCAGCCAGCAGATCCAACACCAAAATTATTACCAGGAGGGTTAGACACCTCATTAATTTGATTGTAAAAACGGGCCAACACTGAGTTGATCAGGTTCTTATCGGTATATACAGCTGGTTCTTCGATCACCGAGTTCGGAACAACCGTTAGGTCTCTTTTACACCCAATAAACACCATGTTTATTAAAAAGAGTGCGAATAGACTATATAAAAATTTTGTTTTCATGTTCTTATATTTAGAATTTAACTGAAATGCCTGCTGTTAAAACCCTCGGGCTAGGTAATCCGCCACCGGCACCTTGTGTAAGTTCCGGATCAATTTTGCCCGGCATATTTGAGAATGTATACAAGTTTTGTGCAGCTACATACAACCTAAGGTTAGTTAGACTTAAAGGTTTCAAAACAGAATATGGTACTGTATAACCTATTTGTAAATTACGTACTCTAACATAGGTTATATTGGTTTGCCATCCGCCGTGGTTGAAATTTGTATTTGGCGCAGGGTTTGTTTGTAAAATCAATGGGTACTTACCAACTACAATAGGGCTGTTTCTGTCAAATATGTCAGAATAATAGCTTGAGTTATCTAATAAATACTGTGATGTATTACGGTTTGGTAACCACTCGCGCATGTAAGCACCGGTAGCACTGCTAAAACCAGAAGAGGTCTGTTCAAACGTAAACATTGAACCACCTGTAAAATCGGCCCTAAGGTCAAACCCTTTGTAGTTTACGTTAAAACCAAAGCCAAAACTTAATGGTGGGAGACCACCATTTATTTGATAGGTTTCCCTGGTTTGGTCGCGGTCATTTATCACACCATCACCATTTGTATCTTTGAATATAAAATCGCCGGGTTTTTGGGTCACGTTACCTTTGCCGTCCTGGTCAATACCGTGGTTCTGTATTTGCTCCCAGTTTTGAAATTGTCCAACAACTACATACTGAAATGGCCCGCCACCTAATCTGTCTACACCGCTATTGCGAAATCTGTCATAGTCACTTGAAAAAATCTGGTTGTAACGGAAACCTGTTATGCTTCTGCCATAGCTAAAGCTGGCGTTAAAGCCGTAACTAACTTCGCCTACACGGTCGCGCCATGACAAACTACCATCAACACCGCGGTTTTTATCGGTGTTAATGTTTTCATCACCAGGCTGAAAACCTGCCAGGTCAGGCAAGGTTAACCCTCTATTTGCCCGAAGGCCTGTACGGGTACGGTTAAAATAATCTAACGCGATATTCAAGCGGCTATTTAACAAGGTAACGTCAATACCAACATCACTTGTATAGGTACGTCCCCAGGTTAAAGCTGTAGAAGGCGGAGGTAACACCTGTGTACCGGTAATTACACTACCGTTTAGTACCGCAGAGCCTTGGTTATACTCATAACCCGTCAAGAAGTTATCTGTAGGGTTGCCAATGTTGAAACCTAAAACACCGTATGATGCCTTGATCTTAAAATCGTTAAAAATGCTTAGAACCGGGCTTTGTTTCCAGAAATCTTCCTGAGAGATACGGTAAGCTATTGCGCCACCCGGGAAGAATCCCCATCTATCGGCAGGTCTGTAGTTAGATGAACCATCGTAACGTCCAAAAGCCTCAAGAATGTATTTGCTCGCAAAGTCGTAATTTAACCTTACCTGATAACCCTGCGCCGGTGAATAATTACTAATGTTATCCTCGAAAGAGGTAAGATTGCCATTACCAGCATTTGGTATATAAGGGATAGCATTAGCCGGCGGGATACCCGTTATCCTTACAAATGGCGAATAACTAAGGGTGCTCTCTTGATTGACATTCAACTGGAAATTGTGTTGGCCAATAGACTTTTTATACTCTAACTGAAATTGAAGTGAAGACTGATCAGTATTTCCAAAATTGTGCTCATTATTACGGTTTGGTGCAAATGACGCATCTGGGACAATGACACCTGCAGTATTTAACACATACAAACTAGGTGACAAACGGCGCGAATCGAACTGGTTACTCAAGAATGAGTAATTAGCCAACATACGCCCCTTTAAACCCGGTAAAATGTCTACTTCTAACGTACCGGTTATTGAAACATTTCTCCTGGTGGTTGATTCTGTTCCTGATAACTTAGGATCTACTAAACCATAGCTGTATGACTGAGATGAAGGAGATGTACCTGTAGGGTATAAAGGGTTACCGTTAACATACGGCCCTGATAATGGACTAAGATACGGCGCAGTTCCCGATCCCGGTAAAATTGGCAAATTACGAAATGGGGCTTCGGCCTGCCAGTCAAAATCGTTGCCTTCAACATTGGTATTCGATTGTTTTGACCAGTATCCATTCATTTGCATACCAAATTTGATACGCTTGCTAATATTAGCATTAAAATTGGCTTGTATATTTTGGCGTTTAAAACCATCACCAAAATCGCGCAAGGCTACACCTTGATTTAAGGTTGCTCCGCTAATATAATAGTCTGTATTTTCTGTACCACCTGAAACAGCGATCTTAGCCTGGTATTGCGGCGCGCTTTTGTATATATATTTATACCAATCAAAACCTTCATAACCTGCTTCGCCATTCATAATTTTTTGGTAGATCTCCGGAGTTATAGTTCTGGGAGAAACACTTTGTCTGCCATCACCGTAAGTTTCGGTTTGTACTATACCTTTAACATAGCTTTTTATATCGGCGGGCTTAGCAAAATTGGCATAAGTTTGCGTACCATAATAGCTGTCAAAATTAAAAGTTGGCTTTTGGCCTCGTTTACCTTTTTTAGTTACCACAACTATTACACCGTTTTCTCCGGCAAAGCCGTAAATAGCAGCTGAGCCGTCTTTTAAAACGTTCAATGATTCAACATCATTAAAGTCAAGGGCGTTAAAAGCATCCATATTACGTCTGGTACCATCAATAATAATAAGAGGCTGATCACCAGCATTATTGCCACCATTACCAGTACCGCCAAAGTTACGAATACGAATTATTGGGTTGGATCCCGGCTGGCCGCTACTTTGCCTAAAGTTAACACCGGCAATTTTACCTGCCATTGCACCTGAGGCTGACGTTGCCCTTGATTGTGACAAGTCATCGCCGCTAAGTTGTGAAACTGCGCCGGCAAGTGTAGCCTTCTTGGTGGTTAAACCAAAACCTGTTACAACAACTTCATCCAGGTTACGTGTTACTTTTGTCAGCTTAATATCCAGCACTTTCTTGCCCTCTATAGCAATTTCCTGCTCGGTATAGCCTACAAA
Organism: Mucilaginibacter sp. HD30; assembly: GCF_054061755.1. Taxonomy (NCBI): domain Bacteria; kingdom Pseudomonadati; phylum Bacteroidota; class Sphingobacteriia; order Sphingobacteriales; family Sphingobacteriaceae; genus Mucilaginibacter; species Mucilaginibacter sp. HD30. The sequence goes on along the minus strand of NZ_JBSSEO010000001.1, from coordinate 4,486,300 downwards.
ATTTACTACTAAAACAGAACTAGCGCTTGGTACGTCTAAAGTAAATTTACCATTAACGTCAACCGCGACAGCGTTAGTAGTGCCTTTTACCTTAACGGTTGCACCAATTAAGGTTTCGCCGGTACCCTCGTCGGTAACCTGGCCGGTTACTCTAAAACCTTGTTGCGGGCCGGCTTCGTAAGCTGCCATGTCATCCGCCCGGGCAATTGATACCAGTTGATTGTCAATTTCCTTGTAAACCAAACCAAAATCACCAAATACCTTATTAAGTACATCAGTAAGGTTCGCGTTATCCGCCTTTATAGATATCTTTTTGTTTGTAAGCGTTTTTGAGTTGCTGTAAACAAACCGATAACTACTTTTATTTTGGATAGTTTCAATCACTTTGTCCAGATCGGCATCCTTTAAATTAAGGGAAATTGTGGTTTGCGAAAAAACGTTCGCAAACGCTCCGATATTAAAAATCAATATAAAAAATAGTGTCAGTTTCATTATTAACAGACGCTTAAATAGATAAAATTTTTCCGATACACTCAGCGAGTGCATAAATATTTTCATAACTTTAGGAATTAAGGTGAAATAACAACAGGTAGCCGTGCCAACAACATCTGCTGTTACTAGTAATTGGTCATCTTTTAGGAGCGGGATCAACCATTAGGTTATCCCGTTTTTTTAGGTCATTCTTTTCTCATAGGCATATTATTTTGTAATGTAAAATGTTAAATCCTTCTTTTTGAATTGAAAAGGCTCTGCTTCGCGCAAAGACATAAACGCAGACAAAACGGTGGTTTTCTTTTCAAACGTTCCTGTGAATCTTAAATTCTTCAATTCATTGTCTTTAAAGATTATCTGAACACCATACCAGCGTTCCATGTCTGCTGCTATTGTTTCAAAATCTTCATTTTTAAACACCAGTTTGTTTTTAAGCCATAAGGTTTCAACTGCTGCACTGTCAATATTGGGGAGGTAGGTTAAATTGGTAAGGGAATATTGGGTTCCCTCTATTACGGCATTTATGTTACGGCCGCGTGGTTTATTTAATTGTATTTGAGATGGTAAGTTATTTTCAACTATTAACTTTTCTTTTGGCTTAAGTATGATACGATCGGCCTTGCGGTCATTCAGCGTTACCTCTATTGAGCCCTCAATAAGCGAGGTCTCGCTCTGCGATGCGTCATCGTAGGATTTAATGTTAAAAACAGTACCAAGCACCCTTACATTCATTTTTTTTGTGTGAATTATAAAAGGGTGCTTACGATCTTTATGCACTTCAAAAAAAGCTTCGCCATTTAAATATACTTCCCTGATTTTATCGCCGAATGATAGCGGATAGCTTAAAGTAGTACCTGAGTTAAGCGTAACAATTGTACTGTCTGACAAAACCAGTTTTCTTTTTACTTTGGGCGCGGTAGTGCTATTTTGCCAGTTTCTGGCAATAGAGGTTTCTTTAGCAGTCCGGGCCGATAGGTACCACAAAAACAATGTTGTACCTAAAACTAATACTGCTGCATATTTTAGTACAGCAGGCCATAATTTACGCGGCGCCTTTTCATTATCATCCTCGCTATCCACATTGCCAGACTGTTCTGTAAGGTGAATAACATCCATCAATTTATTAAAATTTGCAGCGCTGGCTTTATATTCTGTTTTGTTTGCGTTCCAGTATTGTTTTATGATCGCGCTTTGTTTTTTATAGGACGTGTTTTGCTGCATTAACAGAACAAGCTCCTGCTGCTCTGCAGGAGTTAGTTCTTCTGTCAATTCTTTTGTAAGCAGCTCTACAAAGCGTGGTTCAACCATATAAAACAAGAATACCTTCTGATTTAAAGCAAGGACAATAAAAAAAGACGAATTGCCTACAGGCTAAAAAAATATTTCTGAAAAGGCCATCATCATCACAACCTTCGAAACAATATCAGTCTTAATTAACTTGGCCGATGGCGTCACGGAATAACCGGTCAAACAAGTAGTAAGCTTTTGCATTGCCCTGAATAATTGGGTTTGTACAGTGCGCGGCGATATATTTAATATTTCTGCCACCTCCTTATACTTCAAGCCGTCTTCTCTTATTAATTTGAAGATAATGCGGCATTGCTGAGGTAGCGCATCTATAGATTGATCCATATAAAAATGCAGTTCTTTTTTTTCAAGCTGGATCTGCGGATCGGCGGTATCTATCAGATTCATCTCGCCCGAATCTTCGGCCGGGACAACACGAATAGAAGAGTATTTTTTAATATAATTTAAAGAATGGTTTTTTACGGCAACAAAAAAATAGGTATCAGGGCGCTCAATGTGCTGCATATTGCTCCTGTTTATCCAGCTTTTTACAAACACATTGGTCACTATCTCTTCAGCTTCTTCTCGCTGATGAGTATACATCATACTAAAGCGTACCAATGCATCATATAGCAGGTAATAAAATGACTCAAATGCCTTAACGTCGTCGTCAAAACATATGCGTTGCCAAAGCGGCAAAATATGCTCCTTTTTATAGTTCAAGCTTTTAAATAAAATGGAGATGCCTCCGGTTTAATAATAATCCTGTAATGCTACAATCCGTCAGTTTATCAAAAAATGATAACGGTATTATTTTCACTAACAGACTGGTAATTACTCATTAATTGGTTAGTACCAAATTATGCTTTACAGTAACTAAATCGTTTGCGTTGATGTTGAAAAAATTTATACTGATGTTGATTTAGAAAATTGTTTAACTACAAAGTAAGTTTAATTGATCTAAAAGTAGGTTAACTACCTATGATGGTTGATAACAACTAATTACATTTATACCATCATGAAAAAATGTTCTTCATATTTATATCTATAATTATGGTTAACGTGCTGAATTAACGGCTCAGGATATAAACACCACATCGTATGTTACCACTACAGGCGAAAGTGTATTACGTTTAGTATTTGTGCCGCCATTATATAAATTGCAGGCATGGTAGTATTTTACAAATGACGAAAAACTGAAATAGTGGATAGCCCCTCCTCCTATCTTATTTAAATTACTATGCAAAACGATAAAGCGACAGAGAAACTTGTAAAAAGACAAAATGTAAACGATCATTTAGCTAACGAGCGTACCATGTTGGCATGGGTGCGTACCGGTATTGGTATTATAGCTTTTGGCTTTGCAGTAGTTAAGTTTTCGCTTTTCGTTCGCCAGATCTCCGTTGCCATCGGAAAAAACCTCAGTAAACCACATGGCTACTCGGCCGAGATCGGCATCGCTTTGGTTGCATTGGGCACATTGAGCATAGTGTTTGCTTACATCCAATATCGCCACACCGAACGCCAGTTAGATGCCGAAGAGTATCATCATTCATCCTGGCTCATTCAACTGCTTGTGGCGCTTATCTCGCTAATAGGTATAGCGCTTTTGGTTTATCTTGTTATAACAACTTAAGAGGATATACATGGCAATTTCCTCGTCCAAGCCCAGAAAAGGTGTACATAGTTTGTAACTCTTTCATAAATTATGGCACAACCTGTCGGTTTAGCAAAGCGTTTAGTAGATTTGCCTTACTATGCTCAAGAAGTCGCTTTTTACGTTAACGCTCGCCGCACTTGTTTTAATTAGCACTACAGGCTGCAATCGTCAGCAAAAGTTTACCCGCGAAATGTGGAGTTATGGCGATGGGTTGGAATACCCGTCGAGAAAGATGATACTGGATGATTTGTTAGCCAACCATAAAATAAAAGGACTTAACCATTACCAGGTTATTCAATTGTTGGGAAGCCCGCAGAATAGGGACACTTCAAGCTTTAAATATTCTTATCAGATAGAAGATACCGGACTGAAATATAACCCAAAAAAGAAGCCGGTTTATATCAAAAATCTGGTACTTTACTTTAGTAACGATTCTATTGTTACTAAAACTGAAGTGTCTGAAAAGACCAAGAACGTAAAGTAGAATGAGGCAGCAAAGCTAAGATTTAGAACATTTTATCCCGCTGATTCCGTTTTAAGTGAGATAAGCCTGACCTGTTCGTCAAGTTCACGCGCCGATACCATTAAGTAGGCAATAAGTTTACTCTGCTCTTCCTCGCTATTCGGCGTATTACAAAGCAGATCTGCAAGGCCCATTATCCGCACTAAAGGCGAACGTATGGAGTGCGATTGCAGCCAGGCAATATCCAGCAATTGCCTGCTTTGTTGCTCCACAGCGTTAGCATAGAGTATTTTTTCGGTATTATCTAAACAGGCGCCTATCATTTCAAGCGGTTTTCCGTTATTATCAGTTTTTAATTTAGCCCATGACCGTAGGTAGCGCAGGCTGCCATCCGGGCGGAACACCCGTTCATTAAACTCAGCTCCTACCCCGGTATCTAAAACCTGCTTAATTATACTATATATATTGTCCCGGTCATCGGGATGTAGCCGCTCCAGGTAGCCGGCAAATGTTGCTTTAAAATTGTGCTGATCCAGCCCGTAAATGGTGTACAAAGCCGGCGACCAGCTTACTACATCATTAACAATATCCCATCGCCAGTTGCCAAAGTGCGCCAGTTCCTGGCTTTGTAGCATTAACAGGTTAGCGTCTCTAATAACTTCGGTTTGCTGCCGGTTCTCTAAAATTATACGCAGCAAAGCGGCGGTTTTTTCCATCACTTTCAGTTCTTCCGGGCGGGGGCTTTTAGGTTTGTTATAATACATTCCTAAAACCGCTATTACATTGCCTTCGCCATTAGTAACCGGATTGGCCCAACACGCTGCAAGATTATATTTTTCTGCAAGCTCTGTATAGTTCGCCCAACGTAGGTCTGCGGCTATATTGCTTACAATAACCTGCTGCTTCAATGAAGCAGCAGCTCCGCATGAACCCACATTTGCGCCAATAACAATATTTGAAATTGCTTCCATGTAAGGCAAGGGTAGCGACGGCGCCAAACCGTCGGTTAATCGCCCGTTGGTGATCCGATGAATAGAACAAAGCATTTGCGGAAACAATTCTTCAAGGCCTTTAAGATAGGCCAGAAGCACATTGGTTAGCGATATGGACAAGTCTGAATTGAGATGAAGGATATTGCGCTCCAGGAGTTCTACCGCGTGTAAGCGTTCGGTAACACTTACATCAAGCATTATACCGCATAATCTAAATCCATCCTCGTTGTTATGGGCAATTGAAACCGTATCCCTAACCCACACCACCGTACCATCTGCGCTTATCATCCGGAATTCAAAAATCTGTCTGGGTGCTCCATCCTCTTTTATCATGCGGTATTTGTCAACAATACCGCGGTCATCAGGATGTATTCGTGTTACCCAAAAATCTGGCACCTGCAACCATTCGGCCGATTCAAAGCCTAAAATAACCTTCACTTGCTCGTCAATAAAGAAGAATCTGCGCATATCCATATCGGCATTCCAAACTATTGCGCCTATGGATTGCAGCAACGAATAAAGTTGTAAAGGATCGTTTTCTATGATCATGCTTGGATAAAATATTGGCAATTAAAAATACTACAACGCTATCACAATTCAAAGGCAGTACACGGCCATTAAATACGTCTGTCACCAATCCGTAAATTGAGTACGTGCTTGCAATACTTTTGGCACATTATTGTTACATTTGACATACCATTAACTGATACTACTATGCTCAAAGGATTTTTCAATGTGCCTATCCCGCACAATGAACCGGTATTTAATTATGCCGCCGGAAGCCCCGAACGCGCTGCACTCAAGCTCGCTTTGGAACAAACCCGGGCGCGTCAAATAGATATTCCGATGTATATTGGCGACCAGGAAGTGCGTACTGCTACAAAACTGGAGATACGCCCACCTCACGACCACCAACACGTATTAGCTACTTTTTCTGAAGGTGATAAAGGCACTGTGCACGAAGCAATAGCAGCAGCACTGGCAGCTAAAGCCGACTGGGAAAAATTATCCTGGGAACAACGTGCCGCGATATTTTTAAAAGCGGCAGAACTGCTTGCCGGCCCCTACCGAATGAAGATCAATGCCGCCACAATGCTGGGGCAATCAAAAAACGCTTACCAGGCCGAGATAGATGCAGCTTGCGAAATGATAGATTTTCTGCGCTTCAATGTGCATTACATGACGGAGATCTATCAACAGCAACCGCCAATATCACCAAAAGGTATATGGAACCGCGTGGAGCAGCGCCCGCTGGAAGGTTTTGTGTTTGCACTTACACCGTTCAATTTTACGGCAATAGCCGGCAACTTGCCAACATCGGCAGCCATGATGGGTAATGTGGTAGTTTGGAAACCCGCTTACACCCAAATTTACGCTGCCAATGTACTAATGCAGGTTTTCCGCGAAGCGGGTGTGCCACACAGGTGTTATTAACCTAATTTATGTGGATGGCCCGGTCGCCGGTGATGTTATATTTAACCACCCTGATTTTGCAGGAATCCATTTTACAGGCTCAACGCCTGTTTTCCAAACCATTTGGCAAACTATCGGCACCAATATTCATAAATATAAAAGCTATCCGCGTATTGTTGGCGAAACCGGGGGTAAAGACTTCGTATTAGCGCATCCAAGCGCCGATGCAGAAGTGGTAAGTACTGCGTTAGTTCGCGGGGCCTTTGAATACCAGGGGCAGAAATGCTCTGCTGCCTCACGGGCTTACATTCCTGCTTCACTTTGGCCAAAAGTTAAAGAGTTAATGCAGCGTGATCTGGCCGCTATTAAAATGGGACCGGTTGAGGATTTCGGCAATTTTGTGAACGCAGTTATAACTGAGGTATCATTTGACAAATTGGCCAAATATATTGATGCTGCCAAGGCCGACACCGGTGTTGAGGTAGTAGCAGGCGGCGGTTATGATAAAGCCAAGGGCTGGTTTGTTGAGCCAACGGTACTAAAAGTAAACGATCCTTTTTACGTAACCATGTGTACAGAACTGTTCGGTCCGGTGCTGACGGTTTACGTTTACGACGATGACAAGTTTGATGAGATATTAGATGTAGTTGATAAGACATCAGTTTATGCCCTTACGGGAAGTATCATATCCCAAGACAGATATGCTATTGATAAAGCTACCTACCGTTTGCGCAACGCGGCGGGTAACTTTTACATAAACGACAAACCAACCGGGGCAGTTGTGGGGCAGCAGCCGTTTGGCGGCGCCCGCGGCTCCGGCACAAACGATAAAGCGGGCAGCATGATCAACCTGCTGCGCTGGGTATCACCAAGAACAATTAAGGAGACCTTTGATCCTCCTAAGGATTACAGGTACCCGTTTTTGGGATAGTTTTGGAGGAGAGGCAAGAATCAAGAGCCAAGAAGCAAGACAGTTTAGCAGTAATTGTCTTGCTTCTTGGCTCTTGATTCTTGATTCTTTCTACTATTGAAACCTAAACACCTCATCCATGTTCTCGTTATTGCGGGTGCTTACGCCCATATCTTTTATTTTACCTGTCTCTATGCTGTATACCCAGCCATGCACCGCTAACTCCTGCCCGGTAGACCATGCGTTTTGTACGATAGAAGTTTTGCAGAGGTTGTAAACGTTTTCAACCACGTTCAGCTCAACGAGGCGGTTGGTGCGCTCTTTCTCATCTGTTATTCTGTCTAACTGCTCTGCATAAATACGATAAACGTCTTTAATGTGACGTAACCAGTTATCTATCAATCCAAATTCTTTATTACTCATGGCAGCAATAACGCCGCCACACCCATAATGGCCGGTAACAATAACGTGCCTTACTTTTAAAACGTTCACCGCATAATCCAGCACACTCAGCATGTTCATGTCTGTATGTATCACCATGTTTGCAATGTTACGGTGCACAAAGATCTCGCCCGGCTGCGTGTTGGTGATCTGGTTGGCCGGCACACGGCTATCGGCGCAGCCTATCCATAAAACCGGCGGATTTTGGCCCCTTGCCAGCTTTTCAAAATATTGCGGATCGAGTTCAAGTGATTTTGCTATGAACTGTTCATTGCCGGCTAAAAGGCTTTCATAAGTTATATGACCGGTATCGTGAATTTGTGCACACATAGATTAATTAAATTGTATTCGCAAAGTAACAATTTTTAAAGTTTTGTTAAAAGAGATTCTAAACGATGTAGTCGTTAACTTAATTACCCCAACCTCTGCCAACCTGTCACCGTTTCCACCCACATTCTGACTATTTAATACCACAAGTCACCCCCCACTAAGCACTCGCCGCCCAAAAAACTGACAAACCTAATTTGGCACAACCCTTGTTAATAAGCATGTATTAGGTAAAACAATCAAGTAAAGAAACAATAATCATATGTCTAAAATAATCGGAATCGACTTAGGAACAACAAACTCCTGCGTATCTGTAATGGAAGGTAACGAACCTGTAGTTATAGCTAACAGCGAGGGCAAACGTACTACGCCGTCAGTAGTAGCTTTTATCGACAATGGCGAGCGTAAGGTAGGTGATCCTGCAAAACGTCAGGCTATTACTAATCCTACAAAAACTATTTCATCTATTAAACGCTTCATGGGTAACCAGTTTAACGAGGTTACTAAAGAAGCAGAACGCGTGCCTTACAGCGTAGTAAAAGGCGACAACAACACTCCGCGTGTTGAAATTGGCGACCGCAAGTACACGCCACAAGAAATTTCTGCAATGATTTTGCAGAAAATGAAAAAAACTGCGGAAGACTTTTTAGGTACCGAAGTTACAGAAGCGGTTATTACTGTACCTGCTTACTTTAATGATGCACAACGCCAGGCTACCAAAGAAGCCGGTGAAATTGCAGGCTTAAAAGTTCGTCGTATTATTAACGAACCTACTGCTGCTGCTTTAGCTTACGGCTTAGACAAAGCTCATAAGGACATGAAAATTGCTGTGTTTGACTGCGGTGGCGGTACGCATGACGTATCAGTACTGGAGTTAGGCGATGGCGTTTTCGAAGTAAAATCAACCGATGGTGATACACACTTAGGTGGTGATGACTTTGACCAGGTTATTATTGACTGGATGGCGGATGAGTTTAAAAGCGACGAAGGTATAGATCTGCGTAAAGATCCAATGGCTTTGCAACGTTTAAAAGAATCTGCAGAAAAAGCTAAAATTGAGTTATCAAGCTCAACTCAAACAGAAATTAACTTACCATACATCAGCGCTGGCGACGGTGTGCCAAAACACTTAGTTAAAACTTTAACCCGTGCTAAATTTGAGCAACTGGCTGATAGCCTGATCAAACGTACTATTGAGCCTTGTAAAACTGCTTTGAAAAACGCAGGTTACAGCACAAGCGATATTGACGAGATAATATTGGTAGGTGGTTCAACCCGTATACCTGCTATACAAGATGCAGTACAAAAATTCTTCGGTAAATCGCCTTCAAAAGGTGTAAACCCTGATGAGGTTGTTGCAATTGGTGCAGCTATACAAGGTGGTGTATTAACCGGCGAAGTTAAGGATGTGTTACTGTTAGACGTTACCCCGCTTTCATTAGGTATTGAAACCATGGGTGGCGTAATGACCAAACTGATAGAATCAAACACTACTATCCCAACCAAAAAATCGGAAGTTTTCTCTACCGCGTCAGACAGTCAGCCATCTGTGGAGATCCACATTTTGCAGGGTGAGCGCCCAATGGCATCAGCTAACCGTACTATAGGCCGTTTCCACCTGGATGGTATTCCACCAGCTCCTCGTGGCGTGCCACAAGTTGAGGTAACTTTTGATATTGATGCCAACGGTATATTGCATGTATCTGCAAAAGATAAAGCTACCGGTAAAGAGCAAAAGATCCGCATTGAGGCTTCTTCAGGTTTAACTGACGCTGAGATCAAAAAAATGAAGGATGAAGCAGAAGCTAATGCTGATGCTGACAAAAAGGCAAAAGAAGAAGTTGAAAAACTGAATGGTGCCGACGCACTGATCTTCTCTACAGAAAAACAACTGAAAGAGTACGGCGATAAAATACCTGCTGATAAAAAAGGCGCTATTGAAGAAGGTTTAACCAAGCTTAAAGCTGCTTATGTGTCTAAAAACTTAGCTGATATTGAAGTAGCACAAGAAGAACTGAACACAGCGTGGACAGCAGCTTCTGAGGATATGTACAAAGCATCTGCTGAAGCCGGACAACAACCTGGTGCTGATGCAGGCCAGCCTGGCGGTAATGCCGGTGGCGCGCAAGGTGCAGCTGATGATGTTACCGATGTTGACTTTGAAGAAGTGAAGTAAGCTACAATAAGTAAACTCAATATATATCAAAGCCCTCTCTGATTAAACGGAGAGGGCTTTTTGTTTTATGCGTTTAAGCTTGGCTTTGCTCTGTGGCTGCATTTTCGGCAACTGCCGGCTTTTCTTGAAACTTACGTTTGTTATACCTGTTTAGGATATACATCATCGGCCAGATCATGAAATATATAATAGGGAACGGAGCTCCAAAAATCAGGGCGATTAATAAGCAGCAAAAAAAGAATGCAGGTATAGCTATGGCCCGCATCCTGAAGAGGTGTAAAAACTGCGCTGATGGTAAGTGTTCGGCTATGTTATTAGCAGGATTAAATACATATCTAATGATGCGAAAATTAACTATTGCCATAATTATAACATTAGCATTGTAAAACACATAGGGAACCGTTTGCAGTTGATTTTCGCTAAAATATGCTGACGAAAACGGCATCAACACCACCGTGAACAGAAACAGCATATTCATCCATATCAGTTTTTCGGTAAAATTGGTTACAAAACCAAATATGCGATGGTGACTACGCCAGTAAATGGCTATCACGAAAAAGCTCATCATAAACCCAACGAACTTTGGTATCATGTTCAGTAGATCAACTATCTGCTCATGGGTATTTTTATTGTGACCCTCAGGAGCTTTTATCTCAATTATTAACAATGTTATAGCAATAGCGAATACCGCGTCGGTAAATAGAATAAGACGTTCTATCTGAAAATCCCTCCGCCCGGGGTCGTGTTGGTCTAAAAGATGGTCGTGTTGTTTCATAGCAATTTACGCCATTAAGATAGATAAAAGCCACGAAAAATATCATGACTAATTATTTCTAAGCTCTTTCGGCAACATTATCAATAACGCACAACTAATTCCGAACTAATGTTATCCCTTTTATCAATTAATTTAGGCTGACTAAACCCATGTAAGACTACCTGCAGATATGGATATTTAGATTTGAAATTTCCTTCTACTTCAGAAAATGTTATTGATCTATCCCGAGGATTGAACCGGATAGCACGCTTATAATATTCTCCTTTTTCATATTGATAGCTGATGCCATCGTCCTCATAATAAATAAATTCACTTTCGGCAAAGCCGTTCCAAACGTTAATGTAAAGCGTTCCATCACATTCATCAGCCGTGCTTTGAATTAAACTCTGCATTGGGATGATTGCACCGCCCTTAATAAAAACAGGCAGATCATTCAATGGCGCAGCGACATTCACTATCTGCGCCCCTTCAAAATACTCATCTGTGGTTAAACGATACCAATCCCCTTGCGGCAAATAAACATCGGCTGTATTTTCCGTACTTATAACAGGAGCAACCAATATTGTATCGGCAAAAAGAAATTGGTTTTGAAAACGTTCATTATAAACATTTTCGTCCCAGGTGTAGTCAATAGCCAATGTGCGGCTCAAGGGCATGCCCGTTTGTGTTGACTTGTAAAAACCCGAATAAATGTAAGGCAGCAATTTATAACGCAGTTCTATATCCTTACGAATGATATTCTCGTATTCTTCGCCCCACTCCCACGGTTCGCGCATGTTCATTCCCTGCGCTGCGTGGTTACGGAACATTGGCGTATAAACACCTAAAGAATTCCAGCGCACCATTAATTCGGGTGTAGGGTTGCCCATAAATCCACCACATATCTACTCCAATAAACGAGAAGCCGCCAAGGCCAAGGCTATTTACCAGCCGCTGCCCAAATAACATATGTTCATCGCTGGCAGAGTTGTCGCCGGTCCAAATGGCAGAATAACGCTGGGTGCCAGCATAGGCGGCCCGGGTTAGTATAAATGGGCGCTTATTGTCTAATATCTTTTTTGTACCCGCCTGCGTGGCACGTGACATTTGCATACCGTATGCATTCCGAATTTCGGGCATATAACGGTCGCCAAATTTTACTATCGGTGGTATGTTTTGTCCCCAGGCGGCGGGTTCGTTCATGTCGTTCCAAAACCCTTCTACTCCAACACCAGTCAGCGCTGTAAAGGCTTTACCCCACCATTCGCGTACCTCTTCATTAAAAAAATCAGGAAAATGGCTGCGGCCCGCCCAAACGCTGCCAGTGTATAATTCGCCGTTGGGATAGGTGGCAAAGTAACATTTGGCAACACCTTCGTCGTATTCCTTGTAACCTTGTTCAATTTTTATCCCCGGGTCAACTATCGTTACCAGTTTAAAATTGATAGCTTTTAGTTGGTCGACCATTCCCTTCGGATCAGGAAAGCTTTGCTTGTTCCAGGTGAAGATCTTAAAATCATCCATGTAGTCTATATCGCAATAGATGGCATCGGCAGGAATGCTGCGTTCTCTGAACTTTTTTGCGATGCCCAGCACTTCATAAGCACTCATGTAGCTCCACCTGCATTGTTGATAGCCAAGGCTCCACAGTGGAGGCATTTCCATCCGCCCGGTAAGCCAGGTATAATCCTTAATAATTTCGGCTATGCTTTGCGCGCCGAAGAAATAGTAGTTCATATCCCCGCCGTCAGCTCCAAACCAGGTAAACTGCTCGTCGGTACTGGCTCCAAAATCAAAATAGCTTCTATGGTGGTTATCGAAAAACAAACCGTAGCAAACGCCGCTGTGCAGGCCCAGATAAAATGGGATAGTTTTATATAAGGGATCGTCTTTAGTGGTATGCACAGCCGCGTCCGTATTCCAGTTTACATAGTGCATGCCGCGTTTGTTGAGATTACCTGTCTTTTCGCCCAAGCCCAAAAACATCTCATCTGCATGAAGTTTGCGGTAGTTCATTACTTTGTCGCCTTCGAGTGTTGTGCCGAAGCGCTGGTCATCTCCACTTAAAAGTTTTCCATCATCTGTAAAAAAACTAAACCGTAATGGGTTTTTATTGATTAAAACTTTGATGGCAGATGTATATAGCTCGATGGTATTATCAAAGTCCTGATAGGTCATATTATCCTGCGGACTCGTGATAACGGCCAACGACTCATCCGGCTGCTTATCTGCTTTGGTTATACAAATGCGGATAACGGTATCGCTGTATAGCATAACCTGCGCTTTGGCAACGGATGTGCTGATAACTAAAACCCCATTTTGCATTTCTGCAGATTCAGTATTTCCCAATAATTCTACGTGCATACTAAATCAACCGTTTTAAGGTTTTTTAGTTTTAGGCAAATGTGTATCCATCATTATACCGGTCATCGATTTTAACTATATTTGAATAATGAAATTTTTGGCGTCGTTGCTTATCTTGTGTATAGTTTTACTATCGGCTTTTGCCGGAACGGTAAAGCCTTTGCAATTGGCAGAGAAAGCCAATTGCTGCGCCAGGGTTAATAAAAACGCTCGTTGCCCCAAAGCGCCCGAAAAAAAACATCAGGAAGATAGCTGCGAGGAATATGGTTGCAATATGTTGCTAACGTGCAGCATCTGCGGCTTTTTAGCTGTTGAGCCTCTTAGTTTAACGGCGGCATTGGCTACGCTAACAGAAAAAACAGTCCCGATATATCGATATGGCAATTCAGCCGTTTACCTCACTAAGGACTGGAAACCACCAAAAGTTTAAATGTTCAATCAGAGAATTAAAACATTAAAACTTTATAAAATATCATGACATGAAAAAATTAGGATTAGGAGTTATAGTAGCATTATTTGCATGCGCCAGCGTATTTGCTGATGGCAAAGTACCCGCAAAAAAAGTTGTTAAAAAAGCAACTTGTACAGCATGTACTAAGGCTAAATGCACCAGCAAGGCAACTTGCTCAAATGTTACTTCTGCTTGCGTGTGTAAGTAAAAGTAATAGCCAATAAAAAAGCCGGCTCATATATTGAGCCGGCTTTTTTTGTTTTATAAGCAATTAATTAATCCCACAAATTGGCAGGGTAGGTACCATTCTCAACCAAAGCCGATATAGATGCCTGTACAATTTCTTTGTCTTCTTTATAAGTTACACCAAACCATTTTGATGGTGTTGGAATAACTTTAAATGCTGCTTGTCCGCTTTTAATTAATTCGTCTGCAACAAGTGGAATAAAAAATTCAGCCTTAGGATTTTCTGCATTAGCCTCAACAAATTGTTGGAACATTGGCAGGCTTTGATCAAACACGGCCGGAGTAAATCCCCAAAAATTCATAGAAACCGGCTTGTCATTAGGCAACGGATGTTCGCCTGTAGCATCTTTATAGGCAACGCTCCCGTCCTCTTTAAAATAAACTTCGGTTCGCTCGTTAACGCCGGTCATGTTGCCCTTTTCGTCAACCTCGCACACACCTCGAGACACTGAGCCATTTTCTGACAACGTTTTATCTATCTGATAACCCATCAACGAGTATTGCGTATCAGAAGCCTCGGTGGTTAAAAATTTAACCATTTTCTCAAAAGCGTCGTAACCGTAATAATCATCTGCGTTAATAACGCAAAACGGCTCCTTAACCTGGTTACGCGCTGCTAATACTGCATGGGCGGTCCCCCAGGGCTTGGCGCGCTCAACTTCTTTATCAATACCAAATGGTTTCAGATCAAAGCTCTGAAAAACATAATCAGTTTCTACTCTGCCGTTCAGCTTGGGTTCAAATATCGACTGAAACTTCTCGGCAAACTCCTCGCGGATAATAAAACTTACCTTTCCAAAGCCAGCCTTAATGGCATCGTATATAGAATAGTCAATAATAGTTTCGCCGTTGGGGCCAAAGCCATCAGTTTGTTTCATGCTTCCATAGCGGCTGGCCATACCTGCGGCCAAAATAAGTAGAGTAGGTTTCATTGTCTGACAGTGATGATTTAGTAATGTTTCGGAATTTTTTTTATTAAATCAATAACAAAAACTCAATTTTGTTGTAAATATATAATATTATTTGATGTACCTAAAATCTTGCCCCGATTTAATTTGCAATAATGATTCATAAATTAAACTGATAACATTATCCACGTCTTCTTTGTGCACCATCTCAACCGTGGTGTGCATGTAACGCAGACACAAGGATATCAAAGCCGACGGCACGCCGTCATTTGAGTACGCAAATGCATCTGTATCAGTACCAGTTGAGCGCGATGAGGCCTGGCGCTGGAAAGGAATACCCGCCTTTTGGGCAGTTTCTATCAACACCTTATTTACGTTATTTTGAACTGCGGGCGCATAAGATAAAACAGGGCCCCTTCCACAAGCCAAATCGCCTTGAGTTATTTTGCTGATCATAGGCGTTTGGGTATCATGCGTAACGTCTGTCACGATGGCTACATTTGGCTTAATGCGATGCGCTATCATTTCGGCACCACGCAGACCTATCTCTTCCTGAACCGCATTTACTATGTAAAGGCCGAACGGCAGTTTAACGTTATTTTCTTTAAGTAAACGGGCCACTTCTGCTATCATGAAGCCGCCAACGCGGTTATCCAACGCGCGGCCAACATAGTACCGGTCGTTCAATATCATAAACTCATCCTCGTAAGTAATTACGCAACCAACGTGAATGCCGAGTTTTTCAACCTCTTCTTTTGAGGTGCAGCCGCAATCAAGAAAGATGTTCTTAAGTGACGGTGCCTCTTCCTTTTCGCCGCCTAAACGGGTATGTATGGCGGGCCAGCCAAATACAGCTTTAACCACACCGTTATCAGTATGGATATTCACGCGTTTTGAAGGTGCTATCTGGTGGTCAGAGCCGCCGTTGCGGATTACGTAGATCAGGCCATCGTTAGTAATGTAATTTACAAACCAAGAAATCTCGTCGGCGTGGGCCTCAATAACTACTTTGTATTCCGCTTCAGGATTAATAATACCTACGGCTGTGCCATAGTTATCTACGTAATGATCATCAATATAAGGCTTGATGTAATCTAACCAAAGCTGCTGCCCTTTCCACTCAAAACCGGTGGGCGAAGCATTGTTAATGTATTTCTCTAGAAATGATAATGAGTTATCGTTTACAACTGCAACATGAGGTTGCTTTTCAGATTTCTTTTTAGACATATTGTATTCGGCTTTTTGACCCCTAAAGGGCCGAAAGCAAATATAACAAAGCCGTACATATAATGTTCTTAATTTTTAATGCGCTTTTCCATTATCTCATAATCAATACCGTTACGATTAAATGTATTGCCTGTTTGCCTGAATCCTGATTTAGAATAAAACCCAATGGCCGACACACGTGCATTGCACCATAAGCGGCTGCCCCCTTCATTTGTAGCAAAACTGTTAATGTATTGAAGCAAGGTTTTACCTACACCCTGCCCTTGTGCTTCAGGCACTACGGCGAACTTGCGAAACTGAAAATCATCCCCTTTAGGGAATAATGACACCACAGCTACAAGTTTGTTATCCGCAAACGCGCCGAAATGATAGCCGTGGTTATCCTCTTCCATTTCCATTTGGGAAAACGGTTCATCCGGGTATAACACATCGCGGCGTAAACGCCAGGTGAGCTCAGGACGAATCTGTTCTATTTGTAACATAGAGTATGTATGTGTTGTCCCACGTGGGGGTGGGACAATGTGAGACAATTTGGGACACAATTTATGGCAAATTTTTGATAATTAATAAGTTACGTTTTTTTAGTGGGACAATATGAGACTACTTATAAGTCAGGAATTTTAGCTGTAAAAACATCGTAAACAATTGATTTACAGGGATGATAAAGAAATGAAATTCTGTGGAAAACTGTCTCGTCCTGAAATAGGTTTACACATTAAGTAAACAAAGATGGACGAAAGAACAGCAGAATCGATACTTATGGATCGTAATTTATTGGGATTAAATTACCGAGCTTTAGAGAAAAAGTACGGAATATCCCGTGCGCAAATCCACCGGATGGTGATGTCAAAGCAAAAGAAAGAAAAGAAGCCGGCAGCAATTAAAGCCATTTCAGTAGAAGACACAACCTTACCGGATGATGTTAAGACGCTCCGTGAGGAGCTTCGAAAAGCTCGTCTGAAGATTGAGTTACAGGATCTGATGATCGATATATCCAGTAAGGAGCTGGGTATAGACCTGCGAAAAAAGCATGGCACCAGGCGGTCCAAATGAAAATGCAAAGCTGCTCACGGGGACTTCGTGAGCTTTGCAGACTGCTTGGTCATTCGCCACAGGCGTATTATCAATATCAAAAAGCATTAGGAAAAAGTGTACTGGAGGACGACCTGATAATCGCTCAGGTGCTTGCTCACCGCCTGCTTCAACCGAAACTTGGAGGACGAAAGTTGTATGCGATGATGGAGCCATTTATGGCAGATCATCATATCGTCAGGGGCAGAGACCGGGTGTTTGACCTGCTGCGTGAAAACGGTTTGTTAAACAGAAAGCGTAGGCACAGTAAGCCCCGGACAACGGACTCGAATCACTGGATGAAGAAATACCCCGACCTGATAAAGGGTATCGTATTAAGCCGTTCAGAAGAATTATGGGTGAGTGACATTACCTATATACGACTGAAAAAGAGCATATTCGCTTATCTGAGTTTGGTTACAGATGCTTACAGTCGTAAGATCGTGGGTTACCACATGAATAAGGACCTATCAGGTCAGGGGCCTGTGGCGGCTCTGGAAATGGCGCTTAAAGAAAGGACGGGTAATGAACTGTTGATCCATCATTCAGACCGTGGTTCACAATACTGTTGTGAAAACTATATCGGTTTGTTAAATCAAGCCGCTATCGCTATCAGCATGACCCAAAGCGGTGATCCCAGGGATAATGCCATTGCAGAAAGAGTAAACGGAATACTAAAGCTGGAGTTACTTAAGGAAGTATATCCCCACCTTACAAGCGCCCGGGAGTCGGCAGTAACAGCTGTTGAGATTTATAACAGCGTGAGGCTGCATAGCAGCATTGATATGATGACCCCTGACCAGGCACATGGGCAAACCGGCCCGATCCAACGTAAATGGAAGAGTTGGGTTAACAGACCCTGCAGAAATCGGGTACCACAGTTTTAAACAAAAGAAAGGAGACAGTAAAAAGAAAAAAGAAGCAAAAAACGAAAAACATGTGGAAATATGGAAAACTGAAGGAGTTTCCCACATTCCCACACAACAAGCAAACAACAATAGTTTATTCTTTATATTTAGAAAAGTGTAAACCTATAACAGGACTAAAATTAAAGTGTAAACTTATCACAGGATTAATCATTAAAAGTGTAAACTTTTTTCAGGACGATACAAACAGTGGGACAAAAAATGCAGACAAGATCAATTCGATCCTGTCTGCATTGAAAATCACTTTTTCTTATTTATAATTTGCAGCTAATTTAAGTGCATTGTAAGCGTTAACTATACCGCCTGTTATGCAAAGCTCATCAAAAGCAGCTTCACGGCTTTCTTTTCCTTCCGTTAAGGTTACTTTATGTGTTACTTTTTCCACTGATCTTAAAATAATGTCCTTAACCTGCAAGGCTGTCAGTTTAGGGTAATATGATCGGATAAGCGCTGCCAGCCCGGCTACTACCGGCGCCGCCATACTGGTGCCGCTATGCAAGGCGTAGGTTGAACCAGGCGTTGTTGAGTTAATATCAACACCCGGTGCAAAAACGTCTACCGTGGTTTTGCCATAGTTAGAAAAATCAGCTTTTAACGTAAGATCGTCTTTGGGCCCGGATGCACCTACTTCTATCCAGGCCTGTGCCTTTCCGCTTTTATCTTCATATACGCGGCTCGGAAAATTGTTTTCTTTCTCTGTATTATTATTGTCGTTACCAGCAGCGTGTATTATCAATACATCTTTGCTCATGGCAAATTTAACGGCCTCATCAACAATTTTTTTATTGTACGACTGAGATTTACCGAAGCTCATGTTAATAACGCGGGCACCATTGGCAGCCGCATATCTTATAGCGTTGGCTACATCTTTATCACGCTCATCGCCGGTTGGTACCGTGCGTACACCCATTATCCTAACATCATCAGCCACGCCTTGTATACCTATTCCATTTGTCCTGTTAGCGCCAATGATGCCCGACACATGCGATCCGTGATCAGCATTGGGGCCGGTAATGTCAGTGTTGCCATAAAAACGTTCATTAACGTCGGCATAATTATCACCTACAATATTGCGCGGGTCAAAATCAACATTGTAATTATATTCCAATTGTTCATTGTAATGATCCCACGCGGGCATAATCTCTTTCTTAACAAAATCGCTCACATTCTTGTAATCAGGCAAATAGCTCAATACTGTTTTTTGCACCCTGGCCTCGGCGCTGTTTTTTGGCTGATATTTAACCAACTCGTCGGCTGTTGGATCTTTCTTGCCGATAGCCGCCAAAATATTGTCTAAGGCCACCTTGAAGTTATTCACCCCTGTAAAGCTTTGCTTTGATTTTGCTATTTCTCCATTAACCTCGGCATTAAGTTTCTTGTACGCTGCAAACGCTGCTACATCGGCACCTGTTAGCTTATTAGTATCCAGCGCTGCAAATTTCCTTTTATAATTGCGTACCAGGCGGGTTATTTCCAGGTTATCAAACTCCACATTCCCTTTAGCAGATCCTATAAAATTCCATCCATGCAGGTCGTCAGCATAACCATTCTTGTCGTTATCTATTTTATCGCCCGCTTTTTCTTTCGGGTTTATCCACAACACATCTTTTAAATCCTCGTGGGCCGTGTCAACGCCGCCGTCAATTACTGCTACTAATACGGTAGTATGTTTTTTTCCTTTCAGCAGCTCATTGTAAGCTTTTTCTGTGCCGATGCCAAATACCGAGTCGGTTTTTAGGTCGAGGTTTTGCCAGCCCGATACGGGTTTTTTAACTTGCTGGGCAGATGCGAACAAGGGTATTGACAGGCATAGGGCAAGTACTAACTTTCTAATCATCTTCATTCTTTTCATTATATATATTCTCATTTTAAGTATTAATCGTTATGCGGCCTATAATGGGATGTTGCCGTGCTTTTTACGCGGATTATTGACCACTTTATTCTCCAGCATTTTAAAAGCGTTAATCAATTTAAGCCGTGTTGCAGATGGCTCAATAACTTCATCTATAAACCCACGTTCTGCTGCGCGATAAGGGTTGGCAAATATCTCTGAGTACATCGCTTCCTTTTCCTTCCATTTCGACTCAGGGTTGGCAGCAGCGTTTATTTCGCGCTTAAAAATAATTTCTGCTGCGCCTTTGGCTCCCATTACGGCTATCTCTGCTGATGGCCAGGCATAATTCATATCAGCACCAATATGTTTGGAGTTCATCACATCATAGGCCCCACCGTAAGCTTTACGTAATATCACGGTAACACGAGGTACCGTAGCTTCGCAAAAAGCATAGAGCAACTTGGCTCCGTTAGTAATAATAGCGTTCCATTCCTGATCCGTACCCGGTAAAAAGCCAGGCACATCTTCAAAAACCAATAGCGGGATATTAAAACTATCGCAAAAACGTACAAAGCGCGCCCCTTTTACAGAAGCATGCCTATCCAATACGCCGGCTAAAAAAGCGGGCTGGTTGGCAACTATGCCTATACTGCGGCCTGCCAGGCGCGCAAACCCCACCACCAGGTTTTCTGCAAAATCTTTATGAACTTCTAAAAAGCTATCAGAATCAATCACCTGGCCTATTACTTCCCGCACATCATAAGGCTGCGAGGCAGTTTCAGGAAGGAAATTGTCAAGTCCGGGGCGTAACTCATCTTGCGGTTGATATGGTAAAGCCGGGGCCATGCTTTCGCAGTTTTGCGGCATGTATGAGAGTAGTTTTTTTACATGTTGAATAGCATCTATCTCATTAGCGCAGGCAAAATGCGTTACGCCCGATTTGCTTGCATGGGTATTGGCACCACCTAACTCTTCTGATGTTACTATTTCGTGTGTAACGGTTTTTACTACGTTGGGGCCGGTAACAAACATGTACGAGGTATGCTCAACCATCAAAATAAAATCTGTAATAGCGGGAGAATAAACAGCGCCCCCTGCGCATGGGCCCATAATAGCCGAAATTTGCGGCACCACGCCAGACGCCATTGTATTACGGTAAAATATATCGGCATAGCCACCCAATGATACCACCCCCTCCTGTATACGTGCTCCGCCAGAATCATTCAGCCCCACTACAGGTGCGCCGTTCTTTAGCGCCATGTCCATTATCTTACATATCTTTTCGGCATGTGTTTCAGAAAGCGAACCACCGAAAACGGTAAAATCCTGCGAGAAAACGTATACCAAACGCCCGTTTATGGTGCCATACCCGGTAACAACACCATCGCCGGGATACTTTTCATTTTCCATACCAAAATCAACGGAGCGATGGGTAACCAGCATACCTATCTCCTGAAACGAGCCTTCATCCATTAAAAAGTGTAAGCGCTCGCGTGCAGTTAGTTTGCCTTTTTTATGCTGACTTTCAATGCGGGCCTGCCCGCCGCCTGCCAGCGCATCCCGGCGCCTTTTATTTAATTGGTCTATTTTGTCTTTCACAATGGCTGTGTGTTAATGTGCAATGCTAAAAATAGTAATTATGCTTGTTATAATATATGTTAGACATAAACGTTTTAAGCGCGTTGCACATATTTTGAATCAATTAAAACTGTCAGCTAATTTTAAAAATATATGTTGACACAAATTATTTATAATTTGCGGGCGCAGATTTTTATATATTTGTAACGGATGAATAGTAGGAATAAAAGAACTTTTGCAAGTTTGCTGTTTATGGTTGTCTTTGCTACAAAGATGACTATATCGGTTATTCCTATATTTTCTTTGCTTGATGCCAAGATAGCAGCATCAGTAATTATGCAGCTTGAGCAAGAGACCAAAGGCGAAAAAGACAGTACAGACAAAGATTTGTTAAAAGAAAAAAAAGGCTTCGACGAACATATTTACAGCTTTTTTGACTACAAACCCTTATTAGTTGAAACCAATAGACTGCATAATAAGGAGAAAGCCTTAGCAGTAAGGTTATACCATAAGGTGGTACCTACCCCCCCTCCAAACGTTTAGTTAAATTAAGCCGGGCACTCTCCCGGCTTGTACGGCTATTTCTAAAAATTTAACTAAAAAATTGATATGCAATCACAGCAGACTGGGGGCATTGCAGGCTTCCTTAATATAAAAAAGTATTTTCTCCCTAAAAACCTTAAAAAGGATCTTCCATCAAGCATAGTAGTGTTTCTGGTAGCACTGCCTTTATGCTTAGGCATTGCGCTTGCATCGGGCGCCCCATTATTTGCGGGCTTAATTACAGGCATTGTTGGCGGTATAGTAGTAGGCATGATGAGCGGTTCGCAGCTTAGCGTTGCCGGGCCGGCAGCAGGCTTAACCGTAATTGTATTAAATGCTATAACAGGATTAGGATCCTACGAATCATTCTTACTCGCGGTTTTCCTTGCGGGCGTTATGCAAATAATATTCGGTTTAATAAAAGCAGGAACCATAGCTAATTACTTCCCTTCATCAGTAATTGAAGGCATGCTGGCAGCTATTGGTATCATTCTTATTATGAAACAGTTTCCGCACGCAGTGGGATACGATGCCGATTTTGAAGGAGATGAAGGTTTTGCACAAACAGATCAGCATAATACCTTTTCGGAGGTAATGATAGCGTTTTCTAAAATAAATTACGGCGCCGTTATTATCACCATGGTATCATTGGCGATACTAATTTACTGGCCCAAAGTAAAAAAGCTGGCCTTGGTGCCTGCCCCCCTGCTGGTGGTAGTAACGGGTATCATTTTAGTGTTGGTTTTTAACGGAACAGACCTGGATTTGCGCGATAAGCAAATGGTAAACATACCCGTTGTAAAAAGCGCGGGTGAGTTTTTTGGCCTCTTCAGATCGCCGGATTTTAGTCAAATAGGCCGGTTGGATATATTTTTAACCGCCTTAACTTTTGCCGTAGTAGCCAGTTTAGAAACCTTGCTTAGCCTGGAAGCAGTTGATAAAATAGATCCAATAAAAAGAGTATCGCCAACCAATCGCGAATTGCTGGCACAGGGCACAGGCAACTTAGTAAGCGCTATGTTGGGTGGGTTGCCAATGACGGCCGTTATTGTAAGGTCATCAGCCAACGTCAACGCCGGTGCCCGCACAAAGGTGAGCGCTATAGTGCATGGTTGTTTACTGTTAATATCGCTATTAACTATACCTGTGGTTATTAATATTATACCGCTGTCGTGCCTGGCAGCTATACTATTGATGACGGGTTATAAACTAACGCGCATAAGCCTATTCAAACATATGTGGCACAAAGGCCTGCCACAGTTTGTTCCTTTTGTGGTTACTATCGTCGCCATTTATTTTACCGATCTGTTGAAAGGGGTTGGCATTGGCATGTTAGTGGCCATATTCTTCCTGCTTTTAACCAACTTACGCAACTCATATTTCTACCATATTGAAAGTAACGGGCGTAAAATACGGATACGGTTGGCAGAGGAGGTTTCGTTTTTAAACAAAGCAGCCATACAGGTAACACTCACCAATATCCCTAAGGAAACCGAAGTTATAATTGATGGCTCGGCGTCAAGATACATTGACCCCGATGTCTTGGAGATCATCCATAACTTTAAGCATAATGCTTATACTAAAGGCATTATAGTATCACTTGAATGTATTAAAGAAAGGTACGATGTACCTAAAATGAAAGATTTGTTACAAGAACTTAAATAAGATTTTTACGATGAAAAATAATAACAACGGAGTAAGTACTACCGAAAAATATAAATTGCAATTGGCCAATACTGAAAGCTATACCAAACTATTAGCAGGCAACCGCACATGGGTGGATAAAAGACTACAGGAAGACCCTGAGTTTTTTACAACGCTGGCAAAAGGCCAAAGCCCCGAAGTATTATGGATTGGTTGCGCAGACAGCCGTGTACCTGCTAACGAAGTTACCGGCACCAAACCGGGCGAGGTTTTTGTGCACCGTAACATTGCCAATGTATGTGTGCATACTGACATGAATATGCTGAGCGTGTTAGACTATGCTGTTAACGTATTAAAAGTAAAGCACGTAATTGTAGCGGGCCACTATGGCTGCGGCGGCGTGGCAGCTGCGTTAAGCAATAAACAATTTGGTTTAATTGATAACTGGCTGCGCCATATAAAAGATGTGTACCGCCTGCATAGCCACGAGCTGGACCGCATTACAGATCAGGCACAAAAGGTAAACCGTTTAGTTGAACTAAATGTAACCGAGCAGGCCTACAACCTTTGTAAAACCACCATTATACAAAACGCATGGAAAGAGCGAGACGACCTTTCTGTACACGGCTGGATAGTGGATATCTCAACAGGGTTGATAAAGGATCTGGGCGTAAGCGCAAACGATTCGCACAAGTTGGGGTATGTGTACGAGTTTGAAGAAACTGAAGTAGCGGCCCATTAACTATAGACCTTTTGTTTTAAGGTTGTCCCGGTATGCCGAAAGGCTGCCGGGATTTTTATTTTGCAACAATTGTATAAACAAAAACGGCCCCGATAAATCGGGGCCGTTTTAATATTTAAAGAAGACGATATTATTCGCCTTTCTCTGCGTTTTCTTCGTTTTTAGCTGGTGCTTCAGGAGTTTCCTCTGCAGCAGGTGCAGCAGTTTCTTCAGCTACAGCTGTTTCTGCAACTTCCGCTTCTGGAGCTTCTGTTACTTCCTCAGCTACCGGAGCATCTAAAACAACTTCTTCCTTAGCCGGTGCAGCAACAGCAGCGCCACCTTTACCACCACGACGACGAGTTGATTTTTTAGCAACAGCTGCTTCGCCTTTAGTGTAAACAGTGTTATAGTCTACTAATTCAATTATTGCCATTTCAGCGTTATCGCCTAAACGGTTTTCTAATTTAACAATACGTGTATAACCTCCTGGGCGATCAGCAATTTTTGCTGCGATATCGCGGAAAAGGATAGACACCGCGTCTTTGTCCTGCAAATAGCTGAACACTGTACGACGTGAGTGTGTAGTATCGTCTTTTGATTTTGTTAAAATAGGCTCTGCATAAACGCGTAAAGCTTTTGCTTTAGCTAATGTAGTTGTAATGCGTTTGTGCAGGATAAGCGATGTAGCCATGTTAGCTAACATTGCCTTGCGGTGGCTGTTGGTACGCCCCAGGTGATTTACTTTTTTACCGTGTCTCATTGTTTTGTTGTTTGTGGCACGTGCATACCGTTGGGCGGCGGTTTATCGTCAAGCCCTCGGAATTACGCGGTTATTATTAGAATCAAGAGGCAAGAATCAAGATGCAAGATTTATGTCCTGTTGCTTATCTCCTCTTCTCTCAACTGTTGTTTGTTATAATCAGGAGTCAAGAATAAAATGCAAAAACAGTCTTGGTTCTTGTCTCTTGATTCTTGACTCTTAAAAATTATTCTTCGTCTAACTTAAATTTAGCCAGGTTCATGCCAAAAGACAATCCTTTTGATTTAACCAGGTCCTGAATTTCTGTTAATGATTTTTTACCAAAGTTTCTGAATTTCAGCATGTCTGCTACGTCATATGATACCAGGTCAGCCAGGCTGCGGATATCAGCTGCTTTTAAGCAGTTTAACGCACGGACAGAAAGATCAAGATCAACCAATTCAGTTTTAAGGATCTTACGCATGTGTAAGATTTCCTCGTCAACTTCTTTAGTTTCTTCTTTAGCTTGTGCTTCTAACATCATGTTCTCGTCGCTGAAAAGCATAAAATGCTGGATCAAGATCTTAGCAGCTTCTTTAAGCGCGTCTTCAGGATGGATAGATCCATCAGTAGCAATATCCAAAACTAATTTTTCATAGTCGGTTTTTTGCTCAACACGATAGTTCTCGATGGTATATTTAACGTTCTTTATCGGGGTGTAGATGGAATCAATAGCAATTACGCCAACGTTCGCATCCGGGTTTTTATTCTCCTCGCTTGGTACATAACCACGCCCTTTGTTGATAGTAAATTCAACTTCAAGGGTTACTGAAGAATCCATGTTACAGATAACCATATCAGGATTTAAAACAGTAAAGTTGTTTGAGAACTTGGTAATATCGCCGGCTTTGAAAGCATCCTGACCATTGATGATCACGAAAACTTTCTCGTTGTCGCCAGAATCACCTGATTTTTTAAACCTTACTTGTTTCAGGTTTAATATGATCTCGGTAACGTCTTCAACAACACCTTTAATAGTTGAAAACTCATGCGTAACTCCTGAGAAACGTACAGAAGTAATTGCAAAACCTTCAAGCGATGAAAGTAAGATACGACGCAGAGCATTACCAATGGTTACACCGAAGCCTGGTTCTAACGGACGAAACTCAAACGTACCCTCAAAATCAGTCGATTTCTGCATGATAACCTTGTCTGGTTTTTGAAATGCTAAAATTGCCATTTATATCCTTTATTTATTGTTTGATTGCTAATAGATTTGAGTATGTAATTGGAGATCCAACCTTACCTAAACCACAGTTTATTAATGTTTAGTTATGAAACTGAAAAATGAGATTTGAATTTTATATCAAATCTCATGTCCCAAATCTCATATCTTATTATTTAGAGTACAACTCGACGATCAGGTTTTCCTTGATGTTTTCAGGAATCTCATCGCGGTTTGGATAGTTAAGGAACTTGCCTGTTAAATTAGCAGCATCCCACTCAATCCAGCTATACTTGTTTATTTTACGACCAGCTACCGATGTAGTGATAGCCTCTAAAGATTTTGATTTCTCGCGAACAGAAATTACGTCGCCTGCTTTTACCTGGTAAGAAGCAATGTTGACAACGTTTCCGTTTACGTTAATGTGTTTGTGGCCAACTAACTGGCGTGCACCAGAACGTGTTGGAGCAATACCTAAACGGAATACCACGTTATCTAAACGGGCCTCTAAAAACTTTAACAAGTTTTCGCCGGTAATACCTTCTTTAGCAGAAGCACGGTGAAACAGGTTTTCGAACTGACGCTCTAATACACCATAAGTGTATTTTACCTTTTGTTTCTCCATTAACTGTACTGCGTACTCTGATTGCTTGCCTCTTCTTTTTGAAGCGCCATGCATACCAGGGCCGTAGTTTTTTCTTTCTAACGCTTTATCCGGGCCGAAGATGGGCTCACGGAAACGACGTGCAATTCTTGATTTTGGACCTGTATATCTTGCCATTATTTGTTGCTTTTAAAGTATCAAACGGCCCGCAGCCGCTGAATCTTAGCTTTAAAAAATTGATTAATTAAACTCTTCTTCTTTTTGATGGACGGCAACCGTTGTGCGGAAGTGGCGTAATGTCCTTTATTGTAGTAACCTCAATACCTGTAGTTTGCAGAGTACGGATAGCCGACTCGCGACCAGATCCAGGACCTTTTACAAATACTTCAACTTTACGCAAACCTAAATCATAAGCAGCTTTACCGCAATCGGCAGCAGCTTGACCAGCAGCATAAGGAGTGTTCTTTTTTGAACCCTTGAAGCCCATTTTACCAGCTGATGACCATGATATAGCCTGACCGGTTTTGTTGGTTAAGGTAATGATAATGTTGTTGAAGGTAGCGTTGATGTGTGCTTCGCCAACGGCTTCAACAATCACAATACGCTTTTTGGTTACTTTTTTAGCTTTAGCCATTTTATGTTTTAATTATTGATTTAATGAATTACTGAATTATTGATTCATAATTCGGACCCACCAATCGTTTTAATTTTATTTATTCCTAATGACGACGATCAGAACGAATGTCTGATCACCAATCACTAATCACTATTTAGTAGCTTTCTTTTTGTTAGCAACTGTTTTACGTTTTCCTTTACGGGTACGTGAGTTGTTTTTAGTACGCTGACCACGCAGAGGCAACCCTTTACGATGACGTGTACCACGGTAACAACCAATATCCATTAAGCGTTTGATGTTAAGCTGAACTTCTGAACGAAGCGCTCCCTCCACCTTTATCTCGTCGTTGATGATAGTACGAATAGCTGTAAGCTGATCGTCATTCCAATCCTGCACTTTAGTGTTTAGATCGATACCTGCTTTAGTTAAAATTTCAACAGCAGTTGAACGGCCAATACCGTAAATGTAGGTTAGGCCTATCTCGCCTCTTTTGTTCTTTGGTAAATCAATACCTGAAATCCTTGCCATATTTGTTTTGTTTTTTGTGCAACAACCGAACGGCGGCTACCGTTGTACGACCTGTTGCGCTTTTCTAATTATCCCTGACGTTGTTTGAACTTAGGGTTCTTTTTGTTGATAACGTAAAGTTTGCCGTTACGACGAATGATCTTGCAATCAGCACTACGTTTTTTTATGGATGCTCTAACTTTCATCTCGCTTATTATTTATATCTGTATGTAATACGGCCCTTTGATAAATCGTAAGGACTCATTTCCAACTTTACTTTATCACCAGGTAAAATTTTGATGTAGTGCATCCTCATTTTACCTGATATGTGCGCAATAATCTCATGACCGTTTTCAAGTTCAACTCTGAACATCGCGTTTGATAACGCCTCCCGAATTGTACCATCTTGTTCAATCGAAGATTGTTTTGCCATATTTTACTGATTATTACTAAATTATCCGCCCCAAAAGCGGGACGCAAAATTAATAAAATATTTTTAATTATTTATTTTTTCTTTTAAAACATTATCAACATAATCAAATGACGATAATATGTCGGCTTTACCTTTGCGTATTGCTACCGTGTGCTCAAAATGCGCAGATGGTTTACCATCAATTGTTGATACTGTCCAGCCATCATCCCAAAACTTAACACCGGCTCTGCCCGCGTTTATCATTGGCTCAATGGCAATCACCATTCCCTCCTCCAGTTTCACTCCTGCCCCACGTTTGCCATAATTAGGCACTTCGGGCTTCTCATGCAGTCTGGTTCCAACACCATGGCCAACCAACTCTCTAACCACACCAAAACCATGCTTTTCGGCATGCTCCTGTACAGCATAGGCAATATCGCCAATGCGCATACCCACAACTGCCTTTTCAATTCCTTTGTCAAGGCATTCGCGTGTTACACGCAAAAGCGTTTTAGCTTGCTCGCTTATCTCGCCAATGGCAAAAGTAAAAGCGGAGTCGCCGTAGTACTTATTAAGTATTACACCGCAATCAACAGATACGATATCTCCATCCTTTAACTCGTACTTTCCCGGGAAGCCATGTACCACCTGATCGTTCAGCGAAATACAAAGCGAGTAAGGAAACCCACCGTAGTTTAAAAATGCAGGAACACCGCCATTATCGCGTATATAGGTTTCAGCTAATTTATTCAGATCAATAGTGCGTACACCAGGCCCAATAACTTTGGCTACTTCGCCATGGGTTTTTGCAACCAGCTGTGCGCTCTCTCTTATTAGTTCTATCTCTTCGGCAGACTTATAAATGATCTTTGACATGCTTATTAAATGGCTGTCGGAGTTGTTCCGGCAGCGGCTGGCACAGCCGAACGTCCTTTTATTCTGCCGGTTTTCATCAATCCGTCATAGTGGCGCATTAACAAGTGGCTTTCTATCTGTTGTAAGGTGTCTAAAACAACACCTACAAGAATGATAAGCGAGGTACCACCAAAGAAACGCGCAAACAGGTTGTTTATACCTACCATGTTGGCTATAGCAGGTATAATAGCTATGATAGCTAAAAATACCGAGCCGGGCAGGGTGATCTTTGAAATAACACCGTCAATGAAGCTTTCTGTTGGAAGACCTGGTTTAATACCGGGAATAAATCCGCCATTCTTTTTCATGTCGTCAGACATTTGCTTCGGGTTAACCGTGATAGCAGTATAAAAATAAGTAAATACTATGATCAGTATAGCCAACAAGCCATTGTGTAACCACGATGTATAGTTGGTTAATGCTATCAAAATGCTGTTTGATGCCGCGGTTGGGAAAAACGACGCCACGGTAGCCGGTATAAACATAAGCGCCTGCGCAAATATGATAGGCATAACACCGGCAGCATTCACCTTTAAAGGAATGTACTGACGAACGCCACCATACTGTTTATTGCCAACAATACGTTTTGCATACTGAACCGCTATTTTGCGGGTTCCCTGAACAATAAGTATAGTAAACATTACCACACCTATTAACGCCACCAACTCCACAATAAAGGCAATTAAACCACCTGTACCGGTTGTACGGTTGTCAAACTCAGCTAAAAATGCACTTGGTAACGTAGCAATAATACCCACCATAATAATCAATGAAATACCATTGCCTATACCTTTATCTGTAATTTTCTCGCCTAACCACATTACAAATAATGTACCCGCAGTTAACACCAGGGTATTCATTATGGTAAACATTGGGTTAGCAATCAATATCTCATTAGCCGTTACCTGAGAGTTCAGGTAAGCCACAGCTTGTACAGCCGTAATAACGATAGTAAGATAACGTGTCCACTGGTTGATCTTGTTACGGCCACTTTCGCCCTCCTTTTGCATTTTAGCAAAATAAGGTACTGCTATACCCAACAACTGCATCACAATGGATGCAGAGATATAAGGCATAACACCTAATGCGAAGATAGATATACGCGAAAACGAACCACCCGCAAACATATTTAATAAACCAACCAGGCCTTCAGCCTTGTTGGTATCAGTTTTCGATGCGTCTACACCCGGAAGATGCACGAATGAACCTACACGATATATTAAAAGAAATAAGAGTGTGTTAGTTATACGCACTCTTAGATCCTCAATTTTCCAGATATTGGATAATGTGGTGATGAATTTCTTCATAGAAATTTTATAGCTTAACTATGGTGCCACCAGCAGCCTCAATTGCTTTTTGCGCGGTAGCGGTAAATGCATGTGCGGTAACTTCTACTTTGCCAGTAAGTTCGCCACGGCCTAATATCTTAACCTTGTCGTTCTTTGATGCCAAACCATGATCTTTCAAAGTTGCAAGATCAATTGTCGCGATTGAATATTTTTCAATTAAACCTTGTAAAACATCAAGGTTAACACCAACATACTCTACGCGGTTAGGGTTTTTAAAGCCAACCTTAGGCACACGGCGTTGTAACGGCATCTGGCCACCTTCAAAGCCTATTTTACGGCTTGTACCTGAGCGTGAACCGGCACCTTTATGACCACGTGTTGATGTACCACCACGGCCAGAACCTGTACCACGACCAATTCTTTTTCTATTTTTAGTAGAACCTTCTGCAGGTTTTAAATTATTTAAGTTCATGATATTAAATGTTTTCTACCGCTACAAGGTGGTTAACTTTTCTAACCATACCAATAATAGCCGCAGTAGCTTCAACTTCCACGCTGTGGTTTATTTTCTTCAAGCCCAGTGCCTCCACTGTTCTTTTTTGGCGCTCACTTCTATCGATCACGCTTTTGATCTGAGTTATCTTGATCTTTGCCATGTCTGATTATCCGTTAAATACTTTTCCTAAACTTATACCGCGTTGCTGAGCTACTGTGTTAGCATCGCGCAATTGCGATAATGCTGATACGGTTGCTTTAACCACGTTGTGCGGGTTTGATGAGCCTTTTGATTTTGCCAATACGTTATGTACACCGGCACTCTCTAATACTGCACGCATAGCACCACCTGCAATTACGCCGGTACCGTTAGCAGCTGGTTTTATAAATACAAAACCGCCAGAGAATTTACCTATTTGCTCATGAGGTACAGTACCATTGATGATCGGAACTTTTACCAGGTTCTTTTTAGCATCATCTATACCTTTTGCAATAGCTTCTGTAACCTCTTTAGCTTTACCTAAACCGTAACCTACTACACCTTGCTCATCACCTACCACTACGATAGCAGAGAAGCTGAAAGTACGGCCACCTTTGGTTACCTTGGCTACACGCTGTATGCTAACCAAACGATCTTTTAATTCGATCTCGCTGGTTTTTACTCTTTTTATGTTAATTGTTGACATTTCTTTTCTTCCTACTGATTAAAAGTTTAAACCACCTTCGCGTGCACCTTCGGCCAGTGATTTAACACGACCATGATAAAGGTAACCGTTTCTGTCAAAAACCACATCAACAATACCGGCTGCAATAGCTTTTTGAGCTACCAGCTTGCCTACTGCTACTGATTGGTCTGACTTGGTACCATCAGCAGTAAACTCTTTTGATAAAGATGATGCCGATACAAGTGTTTTACCGTTAACATCGTCAATGATCTGCGCATAAATACCTTTATTGCTTCTGTACACTGACAAACGCGGACGGGCTGAAGAACCTGACAGGCGCTTCCTGATACCCATTTTAATTCTGTCTCTTCTTGATAATTTCGCTTTAGCTGCCATGACGATTATTTTTTAGATGCTGATTTACCTGCTTTTCTTCTTAATACTTCGCCTGCAAACTTGATACCTTTACCTTTGTATGGTTCAGGAGTACGTAACGAGCGTATTTTTGCCGCTACCTGGCCTATCAGTTGCTTATCGTTTGATTCCAGAATGATGGTTGGGTTTTTACCCTTATCAGCAGTGGTTGAAACTTTAATTTCTTTTGGTAACTCAAACACATAGTGGTGAGAGTATCCTAATACAAGGTCTAACGTGTTGCCGGTATTAGTTGCGCGGTAACCCACACCTACCAACTCCTGAACAATTTTGTAACCTGTAGTTACGCCAACAACCATGTTGTTTAACAATGAACGGTATAAACCGTGCAATGCTTTGTGGCGTTTTTGTTCAGTTGGGCGCTGAACTAATAGTTCGGTACCTTCCTGTACAATTTTAATATCGGTGTCAACCGCTTGTTGCAACTCACCGTTGGGGCCTTTTACAGTTACCACATTATCATCAGATACTGTGATTGTAACGCCTGCAGGTATTGCAATTGGTGATTTTCCTACTCTTGACATTGCTTAATTCCTCCTATTAATATACGTAGCATAAAACCTCACCACCAACATTTAACTGTTTAGCTTCTTTATCGGTCATTACACCTTTTGAAGTTGACAGGATGGCGATACCTAAACCATTTAACACACGCGGCATGGTGTCCATACCTGCGTATCTGCGTAAACCCGGGCGGCTTATGCGCTCAATTGAACGGATAGCTGGAATTTTAGTTATTGGATGGTACTTTAAAGCCACTTTAATTGTGCCTTGCGGACCATTATCCTCAAACTTATAGTTTGCAATGTAACCTTTATCAAAAAGAACTTTAGTGATCTCTTTTTTAAGGTTCGATGCAGGAATTTCAACAACCCTGTGGTTGGCTTTAATAGCATTCCTTACTCGTGTAAGATAATCTGCGATTGGATCTGTATTCATTATTTATTGTTTGTGACGATGGTTTCCTTCCCGGCCTTCCGGGCGACCTTTCATCGGTTAATTCTTAAATTCAAAAGTTAAAATTCAAAACTCAAAAAGCCCGTTTTGACTTTTTAATTTTGAATTTTGACTTAGCTTATTACCAAGAAGCTTTTTTAACCCCCGGTATTTTGCCTTCTAAAGCCATCTCGCGGAAAGTAACACGCGAAATGCCGAATTGGCGCATATAACCACGTGGGCGGCCCGTTAATTTGCAACGGTTGTGCAGTTTTACAGCAGATGATGCTTTAGGCAATGCATCTAATGCAACCCAGTCACCAGCTTCTTTTAACGCTGCTCTTTTCTCAGCATATTTAGCTACTAATTTGGCACGTTTTACTTCGCGTGCTTTTACGCCTTCTTTAGCCATTGTTAATTGGAGTTTGATTTTTGAATGGTAAACCAAATTGTTTCAGTAACTCTAATGCTTCAACATCATTAGTTGCCGAGGTTACAAAGGTAATATCCATACCTTGTATTTTGTTAATTTTATCAATGTTGATCTCCGGGAAGATAATTTGCTCGGTAATACCTAAAGTATAATTACCTCTTCCGTCAAAACCTTTATCATTAATACCTTTAAAATCGCGGATACGTGGCAGAGCTACAGAGATCAAACGATCAAGGAACTCATACATGGTATTGTCGCGCAAAGTAACGCGTACACCTACCGGCATGTTTTTACGCAATTTGAAGTTAGAGATATCCTTTTTAGATTTTGATGATACTGCCAACTGACCGGTAATTGTGGTTAACTCGGTAATTGTGTTCTCAATCAACTTCTTATCGGTAGTAGCACCGCCAACACCCTGGTTGATGGCAATTTTCTCCAATTTAGGAACCTGCATTACGCTTTTGTACTGAAATTTATCTTTCAGGTTAGTGCGTATCTCTTCCTTGTATTTTGATTTTAATCTTGGTGTGTAAGCTGACTCGGCCATTACTTAATTTCCTCCCCTGATTTTTTTGCTACTCTAACTAATTTACCGGCATCGTTTTTCTTACGGCCAACACGGGTTGTTGCTCCTGTTTTAGGATCAACCAGTGCCAGGTTAGAAATATGTATAGCAGCTTCCTGCTTTACAATACCGCCATTAGGGTTAGCTGCATTTGGTTTAGTGTGTTTAGATACCATGTTAGCACCTTCAACAATAGCACGATTTTTATCAACTATTATTTCCACGATTTTACCTTGTGATCCTTTTGAATCACCGGCTATTACTTTAACTAAATCACCCTTACGGATCTTCAGTTTAATTGCTCTGTTTTTCTTTTCCATGTTACAATACCTCCGGTGCTAATGAAACGATTTTCATAAATTGTTTCTCACGCAATTCTCTTGCAACAGGGCCGAAGATACGTGTGCCTCTCGGCTCATCCTGGTTGTTCAATAAAACAGCCGCGTTATCGTCAAAACGGATATATGAACCGTCTTTTCTGCGAATCTCTTTTTTGGTTCTAACCACTACGGCTTTTGATACAGTACCTTTTTTAATGTTACCAGATGGCAGTGCGCTTTTTACAGTTACTACAATCTTGTCACCTATTGAGGCATATCTTTTACCGGTACCGCCTAACACACGGATCACTAAAACTTCTTTAGCTCCGCTGTTGTCAGCTACATTTAATCTTGATTCCTGTTGTACCATCTTATTTAGCTCTTTCTAAAATTTGAACTAATCTCCAATTTTTATTCTTGCTCAGCGGACGAGTTTCCATAATCAATACGGTATCACCAACACCACAAGTGTTAGCTTCGTCATGTGCCATAAACTTGGTAGTTTTCTTTACGAACTTACCATAGATCGGGTGCTTCACCTTCCGCTCAACAGCTACAACAATAGATTTCTCCATTTTATTGCTAACTACCAGGCCGGTACGTGTTTTTCTTAAATTTCTTTCCATTTTTCTCGACGCGTAAAAAATTAATTTTGTTCAGAAGCTTTCGCCGCTTTACGCTTGGTTAATTCAGTATTTAAGCGAGCGATCTCCTTGCGTACTTTTGTAATACGGCTTGGATTTTCTATGGCCGAAACCGCGTGTGCAAATTTAAGCTTAGTAAGGTTTGCCCTCTCCTCGCCTAATTTTGCAACCAACTCTTCAGTTGCGAGCTCTAAAATTTCTGAGTTCTTCATTTCTTTTGTTAGTTTTTTGAGTTGTTAGTTCTAAGCTTCCTTTATCCAAACTGATAACTGCAAACTCAAAACTGCTAACTATTTGTTTATGCTTCTACGTAGTCTTTTCTAACTACGAATCTTGTCTGTACCGGCAACTTCTGGGCTGCAAGGCGTAAAGCCTCTTTAGCAACTTCCAGAGGTACGCCTTCTGCTTCAAAAATGATCCTACCGGGGCGCACTACCGCTACCCAATATTCCGGCGCACCTTTACCTTTACCCATACG
Organism: Mucilaginibacter sp. HD30; assembly: GCF_054061755.1. NCBI lineage: Bacteria > Pseudomonadati > Bacteroidota > Sphingobacteriia > Sphingobacteriales > Sphingobacteriaceae > Mucilaginibacter > Mucilaginibacter sp. HD30. Next base: position 4,450,588 of record NZ_JBSSEO010000001.1, on the reverse strand, counting down.
TACCTCTGCAGGTTTTTTGGTTACAGGCTTATCAGGGAAAATCCTGATCCAAACCTGGCCTTCACGTTTCATGAAACGTGTTACAGCAATACGTGCAGATTCTATCTGGCGGCTGGTTATCCAGGCTGCTTCCAGTGATTTCACACCGAAAGATCCGAATGAAAGTTCAGTGCCACGGGTGGCTAAACCTTTCATCCTGCCTTTTTGCATCTTTCTGAACTTCGTTCTTTTTGGCTGTAGCATTTCTCTTTTAGATTTGAGATATGAGATTTAAGATTTGAGAACTACCTCTTTGCAAAAACCTTTACCTTAATTCAACTTTCTTTTATAAAATCAGACTTTTAAAACAAGACCAAGATTCTCAAATCTCACGTCTCATATCTAACGCCCAAATTAATTATCTCTTGCCTGGACCGCCGGGACGACTACCGCCACCACCACGATTTGGGCCACCCGGACGGTTATTACCACCGCCGCGGTTGTTTGGGTTACTGCCCGGAGCACCACCGCCGCTTCTGCCACGATCGCCACCACCTGCACCACCTCTGCGGTCACCACCGCCTCTTCTGTCACCTCTGTCGCCGCCGCGCTCATTGCTGAAACCTGCTGCGCCTTCAGGGCGTCCACCTTTACCGCTTGCGCTGCTTGTGCCACCAATATTTGGAGACAAGTCGCGTTTGCCGTAAACCTCACCTTTGCAAATCCATACTTTAACACCTATTTTTCCATAAGTAGTTAAAGCTTCGGCTAATGCGTAATCAATATCAGCGCGGAAGGTATGTAACGGAATCCTTCCTTCTTTATATTGTTCACTACGCGCCATTTCCGCACCGCCTAAACGGCCTGATGTCATGATCTTGATACCCTCTGCACCCATTCTCATGGTTGAAGCGATAGTAGTTTTCATTGCTCTACGGAAAGAGATACGCGCTTCCAGCTGTTTGGCCACGCCTTCTGCAACTAATTGTGCATCCAGCTCAGGGCGTTTTATCTCGAAAATGTTGATCTGAACTTCCTTTTTAGTAAGTTTTTTCAACTCTTCTTTTATCTTGTCAACTTCGGCACCACCTTTACCTATAACAATACCCGGACGAGCAGTGTGTATAGTTACAGTAATGCGTTTTAATGTGCGCTCAATAACAACTTTGGCTACACCGCCTTTGTTGATACGGGCTGATAAGTATTTGCGGATCTTTTCGTCCTCAACTAATTTATCGGAGTAGTTGTTGCCACCGAACCAGTTAGAATCCCAACCTCTGATGATTCCTAATCTGTTACCTATTGGATGTGCTTTTTGTCCCATTTCCTAATTAGTTGTTTTCATTTTTACTATCAACAATAAGCGTTACGTGGTTTGAACGCTTGCGTATACGGTATCCGCGGCCTTGTGGTGCAGGGCGTAATCTCTTAGCCATACGGCCACCACCTACTGAAACCTCTTTTACAAACAAACCGCTGTCTTCAACACGTTTACCTTCGTTTTTTGCTTCCCAGTTTTTAATGGCTGATAACAAAAGTTTCTCTACACGAATAGCAGCTTCTTTGTTAGTAAATTTTAATATATATAACGCTTTCTCAACGTTAACACCTCGTATCAGGTCAACCACCAAACGCATTTTGCGCGGTGAAGTTGGACAGTTCTGTAGTTTTGCAACAGAAGCGCCACCTACTTCGGCTTTAGCAGCTTCTTTTTGTTGCCTGATTAATACAGACTTTTTAATTTTTGTTGTTGCTTCCATTGCCTGTTATTTTTTCTTTTCTGCGTGACCGCGGAATGTACGGGTTGGTGCAAATTCTCCCAACTTGTGACCAACCATGTTTTCTGTTACGTACACAGGGATAAATTTATTACCGTTGTGTACTGCGAATGTATGACCAACGAAATCCGGAGAAATCATGGAACGACGAGACCATGTCTTTACTACTGATTTTTTATTTGATTCATTCAAGGTCAGAACTTTTCTGTCCAGGTTATGATCAATATACGGTCCTTTTTTAATTGAACGTGCCATTATTATTTCTTCCTTCTTTCAATGATATAACGATCAGACCCTTTTTTCTTGTCGCGGGTTTTGTAGCCTTTAGCTAATAAACCTTTGCGCGAGCGTGGATGACCACCTGAGGCTCTACCCTCACCACCACCCATAGGGTGATCTACCGGGTTCATGGCTACACCACGAACTCTTGGGCGACGACCTAACCAGCGTTTACGACCAGCTTTACCTAATACCTCATTTTGTCTCTCGCCATTTGAAACTGTACCGATAGTAGCCAAACAAGTAGCTAAGATCATACGTGTCTCGCCTGAAGGCAATTTGATAACTGCGTATTTGCCATCACGTGCAGCAAGCTGCGCGTAAGTACCGGCTGAACGTGCTATTGTACCACCCTGACCCGGATTCAATTCAATATTGTGAATGATTGAACCCAAAGGGATGCTTTTTAAAGGTAAAGTGTTACCAACTTCAGGTGCAACGTTCTCGCCAGATACAACAGTTTGTCCAACTGTTAAACCTTCCGGAGCTATCATGTATCTTTTCTCGCCATCAACAAAGTGTAGCAAAGCTATACGTGCTGAACGGTTTGGATCATATTCAATTGTAGCAACAGTTGCGGGGATGTCAAACTTATTACGTTTAAAATCAATCAATCTGTATAATTGCTTGTGGCCACCACCAAGGTAGCGCATGGTCATTTTACCACTGTGGTTACGACCACCAGACCTGGTGTTTACTGATACTACTAATGACTTTTCTGGTACATTTGTAGTAATGTCAGAGTTATCGGCACCTACTCTGAAGCGGGTACCCGGCGTAACCGGTTTAAATCTTTTTACTGCCATCTCCTTATTTATATATTGCTATAAAAATCTATTGTTTCACCGTCTTTAACCGTAACAACAGCTTTTTTCACTGTGGCAGCACGACCAGATACCGGGCCGGCTTTAGTGTTGCGTGTTTTTAGTTTTCCAACGTACCTCATGGTATTTACAGCTGTAATGTTAACGCCATACATGGCTTCTATAGCTGATTTGATCTGAATCTTGTTAGCTTTTGGATGTACCAGGAAAGCGTAACGGTTAAGCTTATCAGTTAACTGAGTAACTTTTTCAGTAAGTAAGGGTTTTCTTAAAATTTCCATATTACTTAGCTAATGCTTCCTCCAAAAGTTTAACAGCACCTGTGGTTAACAAAAGCTTGCCTGCGTTTAACACATCATAAGTGTTTAACTGGTCGGCAGTAATTACTTTTGCTTTTTTCAAGTTTCTGCTTGATAAATACACATTGTTATTTGCAGCAGGCAATACCAATAATGTTCTAACATCAGTAGCCTGCAGATCTGCAACCAGTTTGATGTAGCTTTTAGTTTTAACAGCGTCAAAATTAAAATCTTCTAAAACTATAATGTTGCTATCTTTTGCTTTGTATGATAAGGCAGAGTAACGAGCCAGCGTTTTAAGTTTTTTATTCAACTTAAAGCTGTAATCGCGCGGCTGCGGACCGAATACACGGCCACCACCATTAAACAATGGAGATTTTACGCTACCGGCACGTGCACCGCCTGTACCTTTTTGTTTATATAATTTACGGGTTGAACCTGCTATCTCATTACGCTGTTTAGCTTTGTGAGTACCTTGACGTTGGTTAGCTAAAAATTGCTTAACGTCCAGATAGATTGCATGATCATTAGGTTCTATACCGAAAATAGCTTCAGGAAGCTGCACCTTGGCACCTGTTTCTTGACCTGATACATTTAATACTTTAACTTCCATCTTATTTATCCACTATTACTATTGAACCTTTAGCCCCAGGGATAGAACCTTTAACTACGATAAGATTTTGATCAGCGTAAACTTTCAAAACTTCTAAGTTTTGCATCTTTACACGCTCATTACCCATTTGACCCGCCATACGCATTCCCTTGAATACGCGAGATGGCCATGATGAAGCACCCAATGAACCCGGAGCACGTAACCTGTTGTGCTGACCGTGAGTTTGCATACCTACACCGCCAAAACCATGACGTTTTACCACACCCTGAAAACCTTTACCTTTGGAGGTACCAACCACATCAACAAAATCTCCTTCGGCGAAAATCTCAACGGTAACAGTGTCACCTAATGATTTTCCGTCCTCAAAAGACTTAAATTCAACTAATTTACGTTTTGGGGTTGTTCCGGCTTTTTGGAAGTGTCCTTTTAAAGGACCTGTAGTGTTTTTCTCTTTTTTCTCACCGTAGGCTAACTGTACGGCAGAATACCCGTCTGTATCAACAGACTTGATTTGTGTTACCACGCAAGGGCCAGCTTCGATAACGGTACAAGGGATGTTTTTCCCTGTGCCATCGAATATGCTGGTCATACCTACTTTTTTACCAATTATTCCTGACATTTTAATATTTTTTGTTGCCCATCGAAGCAGTAGGGCTTCGTTCAAGGCATGTTATCCCCGTTAAGGGACGGCAAAGATAGGTATTTTACATTAAATGTCAAATACTTAGTGAGTTATTTTTTTATAAATATTTAATAGCGTTTTGCACGTTCATTTAACAACAAAAAAACGGTTTAACATGGTGTTTTGGTTTTTAAACAGTAGTAACAGTAGTACCCCCCGGCCTTTAATTGTAGCAAGTTTGCAGCAGCGTAGCACCTGTTGCTGCTACGCTACACTTTATCCCAATTATTTTTACCTTTATAGCACTGATGATTTTTTCTCACGATCCTAACGCTGAAGACGCTTATAAGAGACCATCCTTCCCGGTATCAGACAAAATGAGACGCCTTGTTTGGATGGTTAGCTGGTTTTTACTGTGCCGATTTACCCCCGCACCTATGCACAGGTGGCGCAGCTTTATATTGCGCATATTTGGCGCCCGGATAGGTGCCGGTAATTATATCTATCCCAATTGCATTATTTGGGCACCATGGCTGTTAGAAACCGAAGACGTTGTAACTATAGGCGGCGGTGTTGAAATTTACAATCCGGGCGGAGTTAAACTGGGCCATCATACTATACTCTCTCAAGGTGCCTTTTTATGTGGCGCCACGCATAACTATCAATCAATTGACTTTACGTATATAAAAAAGCCGATAGTGACAGAACAATATGTTTGGATATGTGCCCGGGCTGTGGTATTGCCCGGAGTGCTTTGCCACGAGGGAAGCGTTTTAGGCGCGGCATCTGTAACCGGTAAGGACATGAATGCCTGGACAGTTTATGCGGGTAATCCGGCTGTTGCGGTTAAAAAACGTAATAATGTAACATCAGTTAACATGCAGGAATAAAATGACCGAAGATGCTTCATTACTTAAATATGATCTGTGTATAATTGGAAGCGGCCCGGCCGGAATAATCACCGCCCTTGAATATTGTAGGTCAAATCCCGAAAAACAGGTTTTATTGCTCGAGTATGGGTTTAACAATCAGGGGCCTAAAAACCACCTGGACGATTCAATTGTTATCACCAATCCCGTTAATCACCATCATCCATATGAATGTACCAATAAAGGGCTTGGCGGCACCTCGGCAACCTGGGGTGGCCGTTGTGTAATGTACGACGAGGTTGACTTTGCTAAACGCGAAGCAATTGGCGAAAACTGCACATGGGATAAGGCCCTGTTTGAGGAAGTAAGCAAATACATAGGTAAAAGCGCCGACTATTTTGAATGTGGTAATGCGGAGTTTGATATTAGCGCAGTAGATGTTGGCGTAAAAAAAAGAATTGCCGAAGGGTTTGTTGAAGGCGATATAACAGATAGTGTTATTGAAAGATGGAGTATGCCTACCCGTTTCGGCGCTCGCTATGCCGACGATATCAAAGCGATAACTAACCTTACTTACATTGAGGGTAAAGAAGCTTATACATTCGCTGAGCCCAATGAAGACGGACATGTATCTACATTACTCATAAGAGATGTTAGATCCGGAAAAACTGATACCATAGCTGCCAATGTATTTGTATTGGCAGCAGGCGCAATGGAAACCACACGCATTTTACTGCGTAACCTGCAGCTTTTTAAGCTTTTAAGCGGAGTACCCAACGCCTTGGGCAAGTATTATCAAAATCACGTTTCAGGAAAAATGGCCTCTATCAAATTTTACGGCGATCCTGAAAAAACCGATTACGGGTTTCATAGAGACGCTGATGGTTCATACGTGCGCCGGCGATTTCAGTTCAGTTCTGATTATTTAATAAAAAACAATTTGTTGAACACAGCGCTATGGCTTGATAATCCCTTGTATTATAACCCCAAGCACGGTAGTGGGCCTATGTCTTTTATGTACATGGCCATGATAACCCCAGTGCTTGGCAAGAAACTGGCTCCGCCCGCCATTGCGCATTCGGTAACAAATGGCAAGGTTTTCGGGGTGGGAAAACACCTGTTGAATATTTTAAAAGGACTGCCGGGTTCAATACTAACACCGGCCTCAATATTTTACAGACGTTACTGTTTGAAGCGCAAACTGCCAGGCATTTTTTTATACAATCCCGAAAATCGTTATGCTTTGCATTTTCATGCAGAACAAATCCCGATAGAAACCAACCGCCTGGAACTTTCTGAGGACGGAGAGCAGCTCATTGTCCATTATGAGCTAACTGAGATTGATGTTACATCTGTTATCGCACTACATGATGAGTTGGATAAATGGTTAAGAAAATGCAATTGCGGCGAATTAGAATATTGGTATCCAAAAGAAGAAAGGGAGACAATGATCAGGCAAATATCACAGGATGGCGTTCATCAGTTAGGCACAACCCGAATAGCAGACTTTCCGGATAAAGGCGTTGTTGACCGTGATACTAAACTGTGGGGCACAAGTAACGTTTACGTTTGCAGCAGTTCTGTTTTTCCAACATCCGGGCAAGCCAATCCAACCTTCTTTTTAGGAGCATTTGCAGTAAGGCTTGCCAATCATTTAAGCAAATTAGGATGAGAAAGGTTGAATTAGCAAAAGGTGTCCATTCATCAGTATTAGGATTTGGATGCGCACCTATTATGGGCTCGGTTGATGCTACTACGGGCAAGCGGGCGCTCCATTGCGCGTTTGATTTAGGCGTTAATCACCTTGACTTGGCTCGTTCATACGGATATGGCGAGGCAGAGAAGTTTGTAGGCAAGCTAATTAAAGGTAACAGACATAATTTAGTGCTGGCCAGCAAATTTGGTATTATGGCTAACTGGAAGGCGAGTTTAATAGCGCCTGTTAAACCCTTGGTGCGGTACGCTATGGGCAAGATCAAAAAAAATAAACCTGTTGCAAATAATGTAAATATCCAAGCCAGCGGCATATCTATTGCCAATAGTTTTATGGAGCGGGTACCTTTACGTGGAGATGTAATGAAAAAAAGCCTTGAACAAAGTTTAAAAGCGCTTAAAACCGACTACCTGGATTGTTTTTTCATTCATGAACCCGAAGAAACCTTGCTAAATATTGACGAATTGATCAACATGGCCGACATGCTGAAGCAACAGGGAAAGATTAGAGCCTTGGGCCTGGCATGCACAAGGGCGCAAATGCCATCGCATGCCGCTTATCTACATAAATTCAACTTATTGCAATTTGATAACTCGCCGGGTGCGCCGGGTTATGATAAGGCTGTGGCAGATCGCGGATTGAGTTCAAATGTCATCTTTTCGCCAATGCGTGGCGGCTCAGGTGACGTAAAACCTGCTGATAAGCTTAAACTTTTGTACAAGGACTTTCCTAATAGTGTCGTTATATGCTCTATGTTTAACCCAGATCACATCGCTGCAAATGCCAAAGCAGCGGATTACTAATTAGATAACCGTGCTTAATCTTTTTTAGATTATTTTACTTTTACAGGGATGAATTTTTATACACGTAAATGGGTAAAACCCGAGGATCTTAATGCGCATAACACACTTTTTGGGGGCCGCTTAATGGCCTGGATAGACGAGGAAGCAGCCATTTATACAACTATACAACTGGGCACAAACGCGGTTGTAACAAAGTTTATCTCGGAAATAAATTTTGTAAACTCTGCAAAGCAGGGCGATATTGTTGAGTTAGGGATAAAAGCCATCCGTTTTGGGCGTACATCCTTAACGCTTACCTGCGAGGTGCGTAACAAGATCTCGCAAAAAACTATCCTCACTATTGATAAGATTGTTTTTGTAGCTGTTGATGCTGAAGGTAAACCCATTCCGCATGGCCGTACTGAGATAGTTTATACCGATGAGCGGTTGAGAGAAGATTAAAAATAGCCTATGCCGGGGATGTTATTTTTTAAAGGCTTAGACAATAACATTAGAAAAAATACAAAGCAGCTAATAGCAAATGATACAACTACCCAAATTAGCGTCTCTCCGTTTCTTTGCTCAAATGGTTCATATACCGGCTTAAACACAACAGGGAAAACATTGTCGGGTTTATCACCTATTGTTTCTGCAAAATTTTCTCTCACTCTACCATGCGCTATTTTATCCAGGTAGACAAAGTTGCTTAAATGCATCAACTCAAGGTTATTTTCACAATTCTTGTAAAACACTTTTAAATAGCCCTCTTTTTCCTGGAGTGACAGTTTCTTGCTGATTGTTTGTTGGTAGCTTAATGCTAACCAAGCACCGGGTTTATAGGACCGGTTATCTTCATCGGTCACCAGCAAAGTATCTGCTCCTTTGTACGGATGAGTTTCTAAAACAATGATCCCCGGCTTTGTTGGATCGCCATATTTAAAAATTGCGGCTCTGTCTTTTATAAAAGTAGTTTTTATGATAGATTTAGGATTGATACGCCGAAGTGCCTCCTTCTCTGCTTGTTTACCGTTTATAATCAGTGCGGCATTATTGCTTGTTAACCCTGATGCCGGATCAGAAATTAAATAGCTGTAGAATTTTATAAAATGGTTTTTATCATATAGCGGTACCGCTATATAAATATTTATCTCGTACTTAGAATTGTGTTTGCCTGTAACCGCAGTTTCCGATCTAAAGCGTGCCAACTTTTTATCGGCATAAAAATTTTTTACTGTGTAATACTTTGTTGGTGGTAGCTTATTAAGTTGACTAATGTTGGTTAGCCTGGTAAGTTTACCAGTTGCCGTTACAAGGTACTCCTGCGCTATAACATTCGTCACTACCATTCCGATCCAGGCAAGTATTATGAAGCCACCAATAGGGTTCTTGCCAGCAGCATTCTTCTTAAACTCTAAAAGTTTTATCCTGGGGCGCAACCATACCAAAACCGGTATACCCGGAAGCACCATTGGCACAATGAAATTTAGCGTTTCTTGATAAACCCAAAAAACAGGGGTTCTGATAAACAAAACCGAATGCAAAAAAGTATAAATGCCTATAGTTGCAATACAAATAAGTACGTATGGGATGAAGATCAGTCGGAATTTGGTTCCTATTTGTTCCATGATGGGCTAAGTAATACTTAGATGCGCTTCGCGATGCTTTGTTACTCCATCATTAGCCTGCGTATCAACTCAGCGCTTTGCTTTTTGCCTTCTTCGAGCCTGTCGTTAAAAAAGGTTTGTACCTGATTAAAATGTTTTTTGTAGCCTTCCATATCGCCGTAGCCTATAATTGAAGACCATTCACGCACGGCAGAATGGAACTCCAAATCATCACCGCGAATGGTTTTATCATACAGGGCTGCCTGGATAGACTCCTCTAACAATTCATCATTTTTGAATAAATACTCGGCAATACCCAGGCGTAATCTAAAGGGCGGGGTTTGGCCAATGAGGTTATCATAAGGATTTACACCCAAGTGATACCAGGCATCAACCATACTTAAAATGCTTAAATGCGAGTTAGGCTTTTGCTTTTCGTGATTTTGCGATAGTGAAAATTCCTTCATCACCTTATCACTCAACATTATTGGTTTACGGCTTTCGTGAAAAACAAAATCGCGCGCGCGGTACAACCGTTCCCGGAAAGCCTGCTCTTCCTCCTGTATCATCAGCTTAAATAACTCTGATTCAGAAACCGCGTATTGCCTCACTTGCTGCCGCGCATAAGGATTCATTATAGCCAAACCCGCGTAAACGTGAGCTTTGTAGCTAAAAATGCGCAGCGTGGTTAAGATCTTAACATTGTCAATACCACCTATATACGATGCGTTTTCCCACGGAAAAAAGCCGGCCGACATCCATGCTGTGCCCATACTTTCAAAACCAACATGGGTAACGGCTTGTGTGTCAGCCACTATTTTGTCGTGCTCATGGTAATCAGCTAACTCCACTATCTTCGAACCTATAGCGTTAAACAGATCAAGCATTTGTTGCCGCGCCGCCTCATTAGATCTGTGTGGTATCAATATCAACGTTTGGCCTTTAGGATCAAACGCGGGACCATGCATGCCATGGAACGTAATGATCTGAGCTTCTTTAGGAAGATACTTTTCAAATGCAGCTATCTCGGGCGTTTTTACGGAAGTTTGGCCCGCTACAATAGCGCCGGGTTTGGTATAAGCGGCAAACTCTGCTACCACGGCGTCAAGCTTTTCTGCTTCTACGGAGTAGATCACCAGGTCGCTGGCTTCTGCAACCTCTTTACCTCCGTTTAGCACGGCTATGTGGTGTGCGGCAAGTTCTTGCTCCAGCCTGAAACGATTGGCAGGCAGATCGCAGCCCGAAACCGTATACCCCGCTTTTGCAAAAGCTTTGGCGTATAAACGCCCCATATCACCCAAACCAATAATGCCTATCTGCATAACAAAAATAAAGGCCTAATATATGGTTTTGCTAAAAGCCATACACATCGTTAGCATCTTTTTTATATTTTAGCAAAAACTACCCCATGACAGAAATTGCCCAAAACAACTGCCTAAACTGTGGTAAAAACGGCACAGGGAATTACTGCAATACCTGCGGCAACGAGTATCATATTCATCGCATTACAGTAGGGCATATTTTACATGAGGTTGTGCACTTACTCACTCATTTTGATAAGGGTGTTCTCTATACAATAAAGCAACTGCTACTTCGCCCCGGCTTTATGCAGCGCGATTACCTGGCAGGTAAACGCAGCAAACATCAGAAACCTTTTGCTACGTTTTTTGTGTGTGGCACTGTTACTGCGCTGGCGCTTTATTGGATAAATATTGCAGTTGGCAAACTTTACAACGATGCAGATCTGGAGGAAGGGCATTACTATCAGCATTATTTTGCTTTAGGTCAAATGTGTTTGGCGCCCGCTTACGCGTTGGTTAGTTGGGTGATATTTAGTAAGCGCTATAACTTTGCCGAGTACCTGGTTATTATTCTCTATAATACTTCAATGTTATTGCTGTTTGTTTCTGTGGTAAACTCGTTAAAACTACTCTTCGGACCATTTGAAACAGGGTATATTGAGATGGTGGTTGTACTTGCTTATAATATTATAACCAATATTAATTTGTTTGCAGATAAGTCGCGGGTGAGCATAGCATTGCTTACTTTATTGTCGTCTGTTATTTGCTTCGCTCTTTCTCGTGGGACAATGGAAGCGTTTATTCATTTTTTTATGCCGCATAGTTAATTGCAAACTTTATGTTTGTGATAGCGTATAATTATAGAATGCTGATACAAATCTGAAAAAGGTTATGAACATTTATAAGAATTTAAGTATTGTCTTGCTTGTGGTGTTAAGCAACATCGGATTAAGCCAGGCACAAGACACAATAAAAAGTGCTGCTAAAAAGCCCCTCGCTAAAGTTGCCACAACTGCGCAAAAACCGGTGACAAGCGGCATACCTATCAACCCAAAAACAGGCAGACCATACGGCAAATGGGGATATGGTACACAAGCAAAAACAGCTCAGCCTCAAAAAGCGGACAGCACCCCGGTAGCTCCACAGCCTGTTGCACCGGTAGTAACTGATAAAACCCTTAATGGACAATACAAATACCTGCTTACAAAAGTTTATAATTACCAACAGCCTTTTATAGCTGCATTTTGGAAAAATGTCCGCGACTCGCTTAATAACAGTGAACAGCAGCTTAAAGCAGCTAACCAGAAGCTTGCCGCAAGCAACCAATCAGTTAACCAGTTGAAAAGTGATGTTAGCACAAGCCAGACGGAGCTTTCTAATGCTGAGTCGGTTGATTTCATTGGCATATCGTTTTCTAAAAACGGTTACAGCACCATGATGTGGAGCTTGGTTTTAATATTGGGTGCCGTGGCTGCTTTTGTGATCTTCCGCTCCGGAAGCGCACGGTCTGAGGCAACTTACCGTACCAAGCTTTATAATGAGTTGGAGGAGGAATTTAAAACCTACAAAGCCAAAGCCAACGAGAAAGAGAAAAAGCTGGCCCGCGAACTGCAAACCGAGCGCAACAAAGTGGATGAATTGACAGGGCGTGGATGAGAGCGTTCCTATTCGGTTGGAACCCGGTGAAGTTTGCGTGGGCTGACCTGGATGACGATATAGCCTTACTTCGTTCAGGTGAGGTTTTGGAAGACAACTGGAGCGCTGCCAGCCATAAAGCTATACAGCCCGGCGACCGGGCCTACGTTGTACGCGTGGGCGTAGAGCCTAAAGGCATATTTGCTTCTGGGCTTATATCATCAGCGCCTTATGTGGCTTACCGTAACGGGCGCCACTATTACCGTGTTCACATCCGGTTTGACACCTTGCTTAACCCGGATAAAGAACCCATACTTACACTTGATATACTAAAAACCGGCGACCTGGCTAAACAAACCTGGACACCGCAGGCATCCGGCATATCTATTAAGCCCGACCTGGTTGATGAACTGGAAGGCGTTTGGCAAGACTTTCTGGATACGCGGGCGATATAGCGTGTCCCACGGATGGGTGAGACAATGTAGGACACAGTGGGACAGTTTTCTTACTAAAAAGCTGTAAGTAAGCGGTTTGCATTTTTTAATTGGGACAAAGTGAGACTACTTATTCGTCAGGAAAATTAGCTGTAAAGAACTGGTAAAGAATTGATTATCAATATAATATATTTTGCATTTTTTGTCCCAAAAAAACAGGGCAAAATTAAGAGCGATAATGGGCTATGCAAATTGCAGAAATTGTGGTTTATGTGATACTTCTGCTTGGTGGGATATGCAGCTATGCCACAGGTAAGCTTACGCCTGGGGGTAGCCTTACCGGCGGTTGTATTGGCCTTGTTATTTTTAAAGGTGGCGGCCTGCCATGTTTCGTAATGTTAACCTTCTTCTTCGTGATAGCATCAGCCGCCACAAAATGGCAGCGCGAAAAGAAAGTGATGATGAATGCTGCCGAGCAAAGCAAAGGCCGCCGCAATGCCGCGCAGGTTTTGGCCAATGGCGGCGTTGCCGCGTTGTTGGGCTTATGGGGCTGGTTGCAACCTGGCAATTTATCGTTAACCGAATTAATGATTGCCGGGAGTATCGCTGCCGCTACCGCTGATACTTTATCGTCAGAATTAGGAACAGTATATGGCCGTCGCTTTTATAATATCATCACCCTAAAAAAAGACACACGCGGCCTGGATGGCGTGATCAGTCTTGAAGGTACACTAATAGGTATTGCAGGGGCGTCTGCAATTGCTGCTATTCACTGCATCGGTTTCGGCTGGAACGAACGTTTCATCATTATAATACTGGCCGGATTTACTGGCAACCTGGTTGATTCAGTTTTAGGAGCATGGCTGGAGCGTAAGCGTTTGATAGGTAATAATGTGGTAAATTTTTTAAATACCGCCGCGGGCGGCGGTATTTGCTGGATATTTATGGCAAGTAATTTATAAGGCGGGTATTTATTTGAACAGGCCGTTAAGCGTGTTTTCTAATGATGCAAGGTCTGGGTTGATGGCTATAATTTTTAATTGAGGGTCGAGCAGGTAAGTAATTGGCAAGGCACCTACGCCGTATTCAACAGCTATGCCATTTTTCCATCCTTTTAAATCAGATAAATGATACCCTGCCAAATGATCCTCTTTGATTGCTTTTAACCAACTGTTTTTATATTCATCCAATGATACGCTTATCATTTTAAAGTTTTTTTGCTTTAAGTTTTCATGTATGTTTACCAACGCAGGGCTTTCTAACCGACAGGGCGCACACCATGACGCCCAAAAGTTTAACAGAATATAGTTTCCTTTTAAATCGTTAAGAGAAAATGCTTTTCCTAAGTGAGTTTTTTGAGAAAAAGCAGGTGCAGTCTGCCCAATCTTAACAGCCCTTTTCGCATTTATAAACTTTGTCAACTCGGTACCGCCTTTACTGTTGCGAACAGCTAAGCTTAGCTTTTTATAAAGGTCTTCTATCTCAATAATTGGTAATGACTTTAGGTCTGTTTTTATAATATAAGGGATTATTAATGAGCTTAAATGAGCTTCTGCAAAACGTTTGGTTACGCTTACTCTGTCTATGTTAACCTGATCATTCTCCTTTCCGGCAGCTATCATCGCCGCTGTATCGCGCCTGGCGGCCGCCTCCGCATGCTTGCTTCGTATCACCATTATTTGTTTTTGAAACGATAACATCAACAGGAAACAATCCTTAAAATCAACTGCGGGTTGCTGCCCGGTTACTAATACATCTTCCATACTATCATTTATAAATGAAAAATTTAATACGCCTGATTCTAAAGCCGTTGGGTAACGCATATTGCCAACTTGTAAAGCCACCAACTCAACATCCTCAATGTCACCTGTAAAGCGAAATTTATGGTCAACAACAGCGGTTGAGTCTACCTGCTTCTTTGATTGATAGCTTAAATAGATAGTCCTAATTGAGCTATTATTGACGTTGCCTGCGATTTCAAATTGCTTTTTTTGGGCAAAAGTGGGTACAGTACATGCCAATAGGCATGCGATAATTAAATTCTTCATGATGTGTTTATTTTATATTTAGGTTTTAGATTGTGTTACAGACTATGTAGGTTGGCGTGATTATTCGCGATTAATACGTCCCTATGGACGGTGTGGACGTATTCCAAATCTTTTCTTTTAAGAAACGGATGACATGATCTGCATATATTAACAGGAGAAATACAAAACCCATTTGAAATGTAAAGAGACCCGTTTCTCCTATTGTTTTTAAACTTGCTAACTGATGGCAAATAATTAGGCCGAACGTAGTAAAAATCAAAATGCACACGCAAGAGTATTTGACATGGCGCAAACGCTCCGAACGTTGCTGCGCGATCTGTAATTTGGCAATAACCTGTTGCTCAAACCCGTTATCTGGAACAATGAGGGCGCTTTTTTTAATTATTTTACCGATAGCGAAATCCTCGTTATGTATATTTTCCATCTTTAAGTGTTTAAATTTTTTTCAAATCGTTCAAAACTATTCGAATGCTTTTACGGGCGCGATGCAATATAACTTTGCAATTAGCTTCAGACCATCCGGTAATTGCGGCAATATTCCTTATACTTTCATCATCCAGATAAAACAAACGCAGGGCCAGACTTTCGTTAGCAGGCATCATTAATAGTGCTTTATTAATTAAATCAATTTGTTCCTCCTCGCGTAAATTGGCCAACCCACTTTCGTCCGGAATATCGGTTTCATATTCCTCACAAAATGACAATCTATCCTTTTTGCTGCTTTTCATTCGCATAAAAGCTTCATTGACAACAATTTTATAAAACCAGGTTTTAAAAGATGACTGTTTGTTAAAAGAACGGATAGCTTTGAAAGCTTTTAAAAAAAGCATCCTGTGCAATCTCCTGCCCGGCAAACTCATCTTTTACAATAGAAATTGCTAAAGTAAATGCCATGTTTTGATAAGTTTTAATAAAATACCTGTAAGCAACTTCTTCGCCATTACATAAAGCTTCAATGTAATTATTGTCTGAAGAGCGGTTGTTACTCATTTTTCTTCCCCAAGTAATTAGCAATAAGCATAGCAATACCACCCGATACGCCTAATATTGGTAGGGGCATAATACCGCCGTGAACCAGCTCAAATGGTAATATTTGGATTATAATAGCACCTAAACTTAAACCAATAATTATGATACCTATGTTTAGCAAATAAGATCCGCCTGCGCTCTTTTGAGGCTGCAAGTCGGGGGTTATACCCTTCTCAATCATTCGCATACGCTCGTTTTGCTTAGCGGTGAAAATGAAGTACCATGCTAAGAAAGCGCATATAATAAACACGACTGCAATTACGCAAAAAAATATGTTTTCCATTTTTTTGATTTATTTACTTGTTTGATTACCAAAAACTTTAAAAGGTTACATTTTTCAGAACTAAATTAATCTTTCCCTTACATCATTTGCTGAACTGTTATTTGCCGTTGTCAATCAATAAGTTAAATTTGGTAAACCATTTCTATTAAAACCAATCACGTATGGGTATACGTCAAAGGGTACTTGCCCAAAAATACATTTACGTTGGTGCTGCGCTATTAGGCCTTTGCTTTATAGGCACCGGTTTGCAGCATTTTATATACCTGCAATTTGTAGCAACGCTTGTACCGCCCTACCTGCCCGTTCCGATGCTATGGGCGGGCTTTACCGGCGTAGCTATGATAATAGCAGGCGTAAGCTTTTTGCTAAGGCGCAGGACTGCCCTTGCCGCATTGCTATTGAGCATAATGATGGCCGGTTTTATTGTAATGATTCACATCCCTAAACTGATAGCGGCACCACACGAAATCAATAACTGGATGCGCGCCATGCAGGACCTTGCTATTTTAGGCACTGCACTGATGCTCACTTCTCAAAAATCATTAAACAAAGCCGGCTTATATTTATATGCGCTGCCAGTTATATTTTTAGGCGCCGCGCATTTTATGCACCCGGCTTTAATCACGCCAAAAATACCTTCGTATTTACCGGCTACTGCTATTTTCGACTTTGTTGTGGGTGCTGCAATGGTAGCTTTTGCGGTTTGCATTATTGCCAAGCGATACGCACAGATAGCCGCTCTTGCGCTCGGTATCATGTTGTTGGTATTCGCGCTGTTATATAGCGTGCCCACTTTGGCTGCTAATATTAAAAACGGTGCCGAGTGGACCGCGTTGTTATTGGCAATGGCTGTTGCGGCAGGTGGGTTTGTGGCAGCGGGAAAAGTTGGCAAATAAACAAGCCTGACAAATTCATTCTCAATCAAGTTGACAATAAAAACAAAACATGTTAGTGTTACAACTGTCTTAACTGTATAAAAAACTAAAAGATGGTTGTTTTAAAAATAAATGCTGATACGCCGCAGGAACGCGAAGTTAAAATAATAAGTGACAATGGCACGTGGGACAGCGGTACTTACCATATCTATAGTGCGAAATCTTTAGAGGATATACAAACGCAGGATCCTCATGATAAAACAAGGTCCGACTATTTGGGGGAATTATTAATTGATAAGGAAAAGCCGCTTTGGGATTTTAAACAAACCGGCTTAAATCCCGACGAAAAGAAACAAATTGCAGACTTTGTTATGGATTATGAAGCGCCGGATGGGGTGTATTAATTAGTTATCAACTCTTAAAAAATAGGGTCTTGTCTATTATCCCAAAAGAAAAGCACTTCAATATTTGAGTTATTGATACGGTAGAACATTGAACATTTGATTTCCAATATCGTCAAATGTATCGTCTGCCTCATCAGTAAAAATTACTTGATATGGCATTAGTCTACAGGATATTTCTTTTTAAATTGTTCAAGTGTTTTAAATCGCCCCGCTTTTACATCCTCTTCCCCTCTTGCTATGCCCTCTAAGACATGGGGCGGCAGGTTGGCTTCGTTTTCGTCTTTTACAAACGATATACGCTGTTCCTCTAAAAATGCAGCCATAAGCTTTTCCTGTTCAACAGTAGGAGTTACTATGTAAGTGCTCATAAACAAATTTACTTAAAAATATCTTAAACAAAAAAGCCACGGATATTAGCCCCCTCTAAATCTCCCCCGGTAGGGGAGACTTTTAATTTCTTTAAACCAAAAAAAGCCACTCCTTTGCAGGAATGGCTTTCAATATTATCGGATCTTCCGGTACAGTTAAACCTTGATCTCAACTTCAACTCCACTTGGCAATTCAAGTTTCATTAAAGCATCAACAGTTTTTGAGTTAGAGCTGTAGATATCCAATAAACGTTTGTAAGAACATAATTGGAATTGCTCGCGTGCTTTTTTGTTAACGTGCGGTGAACGCAATACTGTAAAGATTTTCTTTTCAGTTGGTAACGGAAGCGGTCCGCTAACTACAGCGCCCGTAGGCTTAACTGTTTTTACGATTTTCTCGGCTGATTTGTCAACCAGATTGTAATCGTAAGATTTTAATTTGATTCTGATTCTTTGGCTCATGTTGTTTTTGTTTGATGACCGTTCCTAAGAGCTATTTATTAGGGCGATCGGGATTTACTATTTAAAAAGTTGATTGGCGACTAATCTTTAATCACCAATCAACTAATCTCTAATTATGCATTACTTCCTGCTGCTTTTCTGCCTTTTGCTTTAGCAACAATTTCGTCTTGTACGTTACGTGGCGCTTCAGCATAGTGATCAAACTCCATGGTTGAAGTAGCACGGCCCGAAGTGATAGTACGTAACTGGGTTACGTAACCAAACATTTCAGAAAGTGGTACAGTAGCTTTAATTACCTGCGCACCTGCACGTGAGTCCATACCCAAAAGCTGGCCACGACGACGGTTCATGTCACCAATAACATCACCCATGTTTTCTTCAGGGGTTAAGATCTCAATTTTCATGATCGGCTCAAGCAATACCGGTTTACATTTTGGCAATGCCTCGCGGTAAGCCATTTTAGCTGCTAACTCGAAAGATAGCGCGTCTGAATCGACTGCGTGGAATGATCCGTCTATCAAACGTACCTTTAAGCCGGTAAGCGGGTAACCTGCCAACACACCATTTGCCAAAGAAGCCTCAAAGCCTTTTTGTACAGATGGAATAAACTCACGTGGTATTGAACCACCTGAAATTTCGTTAACAAAAGTTAAACCTTCTTTACCTTCATCATTTGGTGATAACACAACTTGTATATCAGCAAATTTACCACGACCACCGGTTTGTTTCTTATAAGTTTCGCGGTGTTGTACAGTACCTGTAATAGCTTCTTTAAAAGCAACCTGTGGAGCACCCTGGTTAACCTCTACCTTAAACTCGCGTTTAAGACGGTCCATGATGATATCCAGGTGAAGCTCGCCCATACCGCTAATTACGGTTTGACCGGTTTCTTCGTCAGATTTTACGTGGAAGGTAGGATCCTCTTCAGATAATTTACCTAAAGCTATACCTAATTTATCAACGTCAGCCTGAGTTTTAGGCTCAATAGCTAAACCGATAACCGGGTCAGGGAAATTCATTGACTCCAATATGATCGGGTGTTTCTCATCACACAGGGTATCGCCTGTTTTAATATCCTTAAAGCCTACTACCGCAGCAATATCACCGGCACCTACGTTAGGTATTGGGTTTTGCTTGTTAGCGTGCATTTGGAAGATACGAGAGATACGCTCTTTACTGTCAGAACGCATGTTATGGATGTATGAACCAGCCTCTAAGTTACCCGAGTAAACACGGATAAAGCATAAACGGCCCACAAACGGGTCAGTTGCAATTTTAAATGCTAAAGCTGCAAATGGCTCTTTTTCTGTAGGGCGACGCAAAATTTCTTCGCCGGTATCAGGGTTGGTACCAATAATGCCTTCCACATCCATAGGCGAAGGAAGCAATTCCATCACATAATCAAGCATGGTTTGTACACCCTTGTTTTTGAATGATGAACCGCAAACCATTGGAACGATCTTGGCATCTAAAACAGCTTTACGCAAAGCGTCTAATACTTCGCGCTCAGTAATTGTTTCAGGAGCGTCAAAGAATTTCTCCATCAGGCTCTCATCGTAATCAGCAACTGATTCCAATAATTTTTCTCTCCATTCGGTAGCTTCTTCGATCATATCCTCCGGGATAGGCACTTCAGTAAAGGTCATACCTTTATCATGCTCATTCCAAACAATACCTTTCCAGTTGATCAAATCAACAACACCTTTAAAATTCTCTTCAGCACCAATAGGTAATTGCAATGGCACTGCGTTGCTGCCTAACATGCTTTTTACTTGTTTTACAACATTTAAAAAGTCGGCACCGCTGCGGTCCATTTTGTTAACAAAACCTATACGGGCTACATTGTAGTTGTTAGCAAGCCTCCAGTTAGTTTCTGATTGTGGCTCAACACCATCAACAGCAGAGAAAAGGAAAACCAAACCATCCAGTACACGTAAAGAACGATTCACCTCTACGGTAAAATCCACGTGTCCCGGGGTATCAATAATGTTGATGTGGTAGTTTTGGCCTCTGTATTTCCAACCAACTGTAGTAGCTGCAGAGGTAATGGTAATACCACGCTCCTGCTCTTGCGCCATCCAGTCCATTGTAGCTGCACCTTCGTGTACCTCGCCTATTTTGTGGCTAACGCCGCTATAGTAAAGAATACGCTCGGTTGTGGTAGTTTTACCGGCATCAATGTGGGCGGCAATACCTATGTTTCTTGTATATCTTAGATCTCTTGACATATTAATTTTATTGAGTGAATGAGCAAATGAGCGAATTAGTGATTAGTATAACGTTACCAAATCAACAATTCACTCATTCACCCAATCACAAATTCACTCATTAGAAACGGAAGTGAGAGAACGCCTTGTTGGCCTCAGCCATTTTGTGCGTATCTTCTTTTTTCTTCACTGCTGCACCTTCACCTTTAGCTGCTGATATGATCTCGCCGGCTAATTTCTCCATCATGGTTTTTTCGCCACGACGACGTGCATAGCTGATCAACCATTTCATTCCCAAAGCAACTTTACGCTCCGGACGAACCTCGGTTGGTACCTGGAAGTTAGCACCACCTACACGGCGGCTTTTTACTTCAACAGCTGGCATAACATTGTTTAAAGCCTTTTTCCAGGTCTCTAAACCGTTCTCGCTTGTTTTCTTTTCAACAATCTCAACTGCATTATAGAATATTGAATACGCGGTAGATTTTTTACCATCGTACATCATGTTATTTACAAACCTGGTTACCAAAATATCATTGAATTTTGGATCAGGAAGAAGGATTCTTTTTTTTGGTTTTGACTTTCTCATTACTACTATCCTCCTTTAATTATTTCTTTTTCTTAGCTGGTTGACCTTTTGCCGGAGCAGCTACCTGACCTGGTTTAGGGCGTTTAGTTCCGTATTTTGAACGGCGTTGATTACGACCGGCAACACCAGAAGTATCTAAAGCACCACGGATGATGTGGTAACGTACACCAGGTAAGTCTTTAACACGACCACCACGGATCAACACAATAGAGTGTTCTTGCAAATTGTGTCCTTCGCCAGGGATGTAAGCGTTAACTTCTTTACCATTGGTTAAGCGCACACGGGCAACTTTACGCATTGCTGAGTTTGGTTTTTTAGGGGTAGTGGTATACACGCGTGTGCATACGCCTCTTCGCTGTGGACAGCTGTCCAACGCTGGCGACTTACTCTTGTCAACCAGAGCTACTCTACCTTTTCTAACTAATTGCTGAATAGTAGGCATTCTTGCTTTTTGTTTTGTTTTTTTAAATCCCGCTGCCATCCTTCATTGGCGGGCAGTTTTCGGGACTGCAAAAGTACGGAGTTATTTTTTGATTTTCAAGCGGTTGGGCCAAAAAGTTTTTCTTTTTTAGTGACAGGTTGAAGAAGGTTGATTGTACTTGCGATTGACGTTGAGGCTTAGTGCTTTAAAAAGGTATTAGTTACTTGGCGAATAACGGTTTCCCAAGACCGCCGGGCAATTGTTTGAACCATGATTTGTAGTATTTATTATATTAATCCTGTTATCATTTAATCCTACAAATCCTAGCTCAGACAACAAAAAAGCCCCCCTCACCAAAATGGCAAGGAGGGCTTTGGTTGGAGCCTTCTATCTTGGCGGCGCAGGTGCGCCAGCTGGTCGTGGCGGAGCCTGTCCCGGCTTCGGCAACGAAGCACATCCTGTACTTATTGAAGCTGCGATAGCTCCAAGTAATATTATAGTTATCAATTTCTTTTTCATAGCTGTGATGTTTTTATGATAGACACTCCCGGGCCGTTAATTGTTTTTAAAAGCTTTAAATCTCTGCGTTTATCCTTGTGGGGCACCTGGAGGAGCGGGCGGCGGTGATACACGACGCGATGAACCGCAGCCTGCAGCAACTAAACTGCAAAACAGGCCAAGGAACAGTAAAATAATGATTAGCTTTTTCATAGCGGGTGGTTTAACATACAATAACTACGCGCCTGTTTTGTTTCAGCAATTTAAAAGGTTTTATTACCCCGCATGCGAACCGAACCTTTTTCGCAATTTTACAAAGGGCCGCTCTACCCAATAGTATGATGTTAGCGATAGCAAAATAGTTAAGCCCAGCATTAAACAAAGCCATAGTGGAGTAGCAAACTTAAAATATTGATTGGCCACTGTAACTGCGACCCAATGAAAAAGATAGAGGGAATAACTAAGCTTGCCGATAAAGACCAGCACATTATACTCAAATATTTTTCTGATGATCGAATTTTGCGATAAGTAACCTATGCTCGGGATTATAAACATAAAGCCTAATGATTGCCTGGTAAACCTGAAAGACTCCGCGAATAAACGGTTGCTAAATACAGCTGGACTTAATATTATAACGATGCCTATAAGCAAAGCCCAAGGCGAGCGTATGATATTAATATACCACGTTGCCCGGTTTTTATAAACAAGCAATGCAGCAATGCAGCCCCACATAATAGAATCAACCCGCGTTTCTGTTACAACATAAATGCGCATTGTTGCTGCATAATTATTACCTGTGTTTAATATATAATATCTATATACAAAAGCACACAAGCACACTACCAGGGACAGATAAAGCAACTTATTACCGCTGCGATATAACAGGTAAAACAACACCGGAAAAACGAGGTAAAAATGCTCTTCAATAGAAAGCGACCACACAATGTTAAATATATCATCAAAACCATTAACGGCCGGAGGTTTAAGATAGGTATAATAGTAATTAGCGAAATAAAACAACGAGGACAGAATGGCTAATAATTGTATACGAGAATGGTATATCAGCAGCAATATTACAGACAGCGCCGTCATAAACACCAACGCAGGGTAAAGCCTTATTACGCGCCTTAAATAGAATTTTTTAAGGTTGATGGTATTGTTGCTGTTAAATTCATTGATCAACAAGCCTGTTATCAAAAGCCCGCTGATAAAAAAAAACATACTTACCCCAAAGCCGCCGGGTATAACCCTCCCAAAACCAATATGAGCCAGTATCACCAAAATTATAGCCGCTCCGCGTAAACCGTCCAGATGGGGTTGATAAGCATTTTGAAAGCCAGGATTTATTGTCTGTAGAGGTTGCTGTTTCAAGTTTATTCCTTTGATTGCTAAAATACAATATGACCGGCGTTTTAAGAAATTTGAGGTTCTGCAGGTGCTGATGTCAAAAGGTGTTTTAAAACTCCAAATATCTATTCACCTTTATGTGCACCTTATCGCATTCATTGTACTTACCAGGCTCGTCGTTCAGCAAGCGCAGGGTCACACCTTCTTTTTCAACCAATAAACCTTCATGGCTACCTTTAAAAAGTACTTGTTTTATGGTCCAGTCCTTGCGTGTCCAACTATTGGTGGGTTTGGCCCATTCGGGATAGATCACCACGTGCTCCTTGCTGCTATGTATGCCACAATGGGCAGCTTCAAGATGCGTAAGTACGTTACACCCGGTTAGCAAACGCGCGGTATACAGGTTTTGAGGATTTTGATATAGGCTTTTTGGATTACCTGCTTCTAATACCTCACCTTCTTTTAAAACAACCAATTCATCAGCCATAGACAGCACCTCGGCCGGATCGTGCGATACCATTATCACGGTCAATCCGGTCTCCATTACCACCTGCCTGATATCCTGCTGCAAACCTTCGCGAAACGAAGTATCTACCTGATTAAAGGGTTCGTCCAGCAATAAAACTTCGGGTTTAGTTACCAGCGCGCGGGCTATGGCCACACGCTGCTTTTCGCCGCCGCTTAAAAAATTTACTTGTTTATCGGCAATTTTAGCAATGTTAAGTTGCTGCAGCACACGTTGCGTATTTTCTTCTTTGGCGGCAACATTTGTATTGGGCAGCAACACCGCAACATTGTCCCAAACTTTGGCATAAACGTTCAGGCCATCCGTATCCTGGGTAACCATACGCATGGCATCATGCCCCGGTATAAGTTTTTCTTCCGGCCCCCAAATACGTTCTCCTTTAAACTGCACCTCGCCCTCATCAGGCGATAGCAATCCGTACAGCATTTTAAGTAAAGTACTTTTACCACTGCCACTCTCTCCTATTATAGCCGTAATTTTCCCTTGCGCAATACTCAGGTTGGTTGTTTTAACACCCGCCGCTTGTTTGCCCGGATAAACTTTGCTGATCGATATGGCCTCAAGGAATGGAGTAGTCATGAGGGTAAAGATAGGCACTAAAAAAGTCATGCCGAATTTATTTCAGCATGACTTGTTATTATGAGTATTCGGATAAGCCTCTTAAAAGCCGAACGTAAACCCGAAGGAGAAGTTTTTCAAACCTGCCTGGGCCGGGCTGTTCTCAAACATATCGTTAAAGTAGTACTTAGCAAATATACCGGCGCCACCATAACCTAAACGTCCAACGGCACCATAGCGCATTTTTGTAAAGTGGTAATCATCATCTATTTTTTGCTTGCCGCGCTCCTCGCTTATTTGCTTAACTCTTCCGCCCATTAACAGGCCCACTTCTGGCCCCGCTATAAACCTGAAGCGTTTTCCGCCCGAGTTTTCGCTGCTTCGGAACTCAAACGAAAGCGGGATGCGCAAATAAGTTGATGAGAAACGATTCTTACTAAAGTCTACATTATCATTAATATAAGTTAATGATGACCCGCCTTTTTGTATGGTAACATTCTCTCGCAAACGAATGTGCGTCCAGTCTATACCGCCTGATACGTACATTTTAAAATTGTTATTAAAACGGTAGCCGAACTGAACAAGGTCAAAGCCAAAGTTGCTACTCTTCCAGGACCGGTAGCGCAAAAACTGATTCTGCGGCGACAGGGTGAAGCTGCCGTTATCTATCAGTGTAGCCAAACCAAGGTCAACCCTTGAAAAGGTAATGCCAAAATTAAATCCCGGCTTGCCTGCGCGGGCTTTGCGTGCGCTGTCAACTTTAGCTTTCCTATCGCCGAAGCTAAATTTTATGCGTTGTTTTTTCTCGGTAGTGGTAACCACGGTTGTATCACCGTTCTTAACGGTAGTTGTGGTAACAGTTGTTGTGGTATCTTGTGCAAGGCCGATGCTTGCAACCGCAGCCATCATGGCGGTAAGTAATAAGCGTTTCATATATATTGGTGTATTTGTGTTATGTAATTGGATTTTTTATTGTTTTTTTATTTTTAAAATGCCCAGGTTTACACCGGTAACTCTCGTCCCTTCGTCGTCGCCGGCATCTGTAAATTCAATCAGCTTATCTTCCCGTTTATCAACAGCGGCAATTATCGTATTAAACAGGCCACCTAAGCCATGGGCTTTTTTCTTCACAGGCGGTTTCTCCTTTATAGGTGTGTCTTTCGCTTCGTCAATCGGTTTTTCCATATATTCAACAGCGTTATCAGCTAATAAACCAGTGCTTAGCGGAATATCATTAGCCGGTACGGCAGCTTGCGAAGCCGTAGCCTTTTGCATCGGGACAACAGCTAAAACCGGTTCAGGTTTTTGAGTAGTCGCTTCCGTTAAAGTAATCGCTGTTTCTCGTGGTGCCTGTTCAGTAACCTGAGTTTTGTTTAACCCAGAGGCTGTTTTTATTTTAGTGCTTGTGGCAATTGCATCTTCTAACCGGTCCGCTACAATGCTAACCGGAGCTGCAGCTTCCTTTGTATAAGTTTGAGGTTTAACAGCTTTTACGCGTTTAACCAATTTTACAGGCTGTTCAGTTTTTTGCTGCTTCTGATTAAAAAACCAAAGCGACACTGATGCAAGTACTATAACGCTTGCCGCTATACTTAAATACGGCATTATTGAGCGTTTTGCCTTTTTACCGTTCAACTCGCGGTCGATATTTTGCCAGACGTCTGCTGATGGCTCCAATTCAAAATCGTTCAGTTTTGAATTAAATAATTGGTCAAACTCCCTATCCTGCATTTCCATATCTTTTATCCTCCATTTTGATAACCATATCTTTTAAAATTGTGCGGGCTCTTGATAATTGTGATTTAGAAGCCCCTTCCGTTATACCCACCATCTCGCCTATTTCTTTGTGCGAGTACCCCTCAATAGCATATAAGTTAAATACCATGCGATAGTTGTGCGGCAGTTCCTGGATAAATCCCATCAGATCTTTAGCACTTAGTGTAGCTATAGCAGCAGCGTTAACCGATGGCTCATAACCCGAATCAATGACATCCATCAATTGTAGCGATTTGTGGTACTTACGATGATACTCAATGGCGCTGTGTACCATTATCCGCCTAACCCATCCTTCAAAAGCACCATCGCCGCGGTAATCGGCAAGCTTTTTAAAAACATTAATAAAGCCATTCTGCAACATGTCTTCGGCCTCGCCCTTGTCTGTAGCGTATCGCATACAAACGCCGAGCATTTTTGAAGCCAACAGCTTATACAGTATCTCCTGCGCTTTCCGCTCGCCCGCCTTGCAGCGGGAAACTAATTCATCAATTGTGTAAGTTGGTTTCAATAATAGCATTTAATAGTAAGATGAAACAAAAGCTAAAATGGTTGCAGAGAAAGTGAAATATTTATTAAATATACCATATAAACAAAAAGCCTCCCGAACGCTTCTGCGCAGGAGGCTTTTCATTTATGTACAAAGCAGCTAAAAATGATAAAATGGTTTTATCATTAAATAAACCACTACGCCGCTTACCGTAACAAACAACCAAATTGGGAAGGCCCAACGCACCAGTTTTTTATGCTTTTCAACCTGCATTTGCAGGCCGCGGTGAAAGCTGAGTAATATTAAAGGCAAAACACCTGCGGCAAGAATAATATGGGGTGTTAATATGGCAAGGTATATGGTGCGTAATGTGCCATATTGCGTTATTTCGTCTCCTAAAACTTCACCATCTCCGTTTAGATCGCCATAAATGGTATCATGGCGCATCAGGTAGTGAAACAGTACGTAAGAGATGAGGAATATCGCCGAGAGGCAAAACGTAAGTATGTTAAGCCTTTTGTGCATAATGATATTACGCTGCTTTATATAATATAACGATACCAACAACAACACAGAACATGTGCCATTAAGT
Organism: Mucilaginibacter sp. HD30; assembly: GCF_054061755.1. Taxonomy (NCBI): domain Bacteria; kingdom Pseudomonadati; phylum Bacteroidota; class Sphingobacteriia; order Sphingobacteriales; family Sphingobacteriaceae; genus Mucilaginibacter; species Mucilaginibacter sp. HD30. The sequence continues at coordinate 4,423,385 of NZ_JBSSEO010000001.1, read as the reverse complement.
ATGGCGTTAAGCATAGGCAGGTATGGCGTAAAAGCAGGAGCTTCTGCCGGGCCGGGTATAATGTGGCGGTTAAGCAAAATAACCAGTAATATAACTACAGCAGTTATAACGGCTACGAATCGGAAAATAAATTTATCAGTCATTTTTTGTTTTGCATTTATGTCGGATGATTTAGCCCAGGTTACTATGAACCATCAACCATGATCTATTAACTATCTAATAAAGCGGCTCATCCATTTCACGTATCTCTTCGGCTATTAGTACTTTTATCTCGTCGTTTAGGCGGGTCATTTCCTCCATTGAAGCGCCGGAATAATAACCCCTGATCCGTTTCTTTTTATCTATCAATATTAGCTTATCGCTATATATAAAGCTCCCATTGCCGGCATCAACCGCATTTACCAGGAAACCTTGCCTGGCCAAAGGATAGATCTGCGAAGTATCCCCTGTAAGAAACATCCACTTTACCCCGGCCGGATTAAACTGTTTGGCATACTTTTTTAAAACAGGCACCGGGTCGCGTTGGGGATCAACCGTTATAGATACAAACGAAACAAGTTTATTCTTTTTGTAGGTATCAAGCAGCGCTTTCAAATTACTGTTAGTGGTTTCGCAAACACCTGTGCAATTAGTATAAAAGAAGTTGGTTACAAAAATACTGCTATCAAGCGATTTGCCTGTAACCACGCGTCCGTCCTGATCCGTCAGTTTAAAATCCGGCAGTTGGTGGTAAATGGTATCGGGGATAAATTTACCATGAAACTTATGGCCGGTTTCGGCTACCTGTTTTGGGCCGTAAACCTGTAGCGGTTTATACCTGTTCTTACCCTTCTCGGTAAGTAAATAATATAAAAATCCCGGCAAGGCCAATATGGCTGCCAGGATCAATATTTTTTTTACTAAACGGATACTCATTTATGCTCTCAATCCAATCCAGTGGTGGCTCTCGTTAGTAAGCACCAGGATCAAACCGATGATGAACAGAATAGGCACAATTATAGAATAAACCAGGCCCACTTTTTCAAACTTTAAGTGCATAAAGTAAGCTACTATATAAAATGCTTTAGCCAGTGTTAAAACTATGTATATAGGGTTAGCAATGTTATATCCGAAAATACCTTTAGGAACACAGTAAAGTGCTATAAAGAATTCAATTACGGTAATGCCCAGCAATATGAAAAACACTTTCCATATTTTCTTAGCGGTCATTCCTTCACCATGCTCATGGTCGTGATCGTGGCTTGTAACGTCTGTATGTGATGACATAATATATTATCTGTTATAATGTTATACTAAATAGAAGAAGGTAAACACGAATACCCAAACAAGATCCACAAAGTGCCAGTAAAGACCAACTTTTTCAATCATTAAATAGCTTCCGCGTTTCTCATAAGTGCCGGCCAGCACGTTAATCGTAATAATGATATTGATGATAACACCGCTAAACACGTGGAAACCGTGGAAACCTGTGATAGTGAAGAACAGGTTAGCAAAAGCCTGCGCAGCTGTTTTTTGCGCATCTAAGCCAACACCAGGCGCCTCATTAAAGAACTCTTTTAATGTATGCTCATTACCGGGGATACTTGCCCACCAAAAACCTTCATGATGTAAGTGTGTCCACTCCAAAGCCTGGCAACCCAGGAACATAAAGCCGCCGATAATGGTCAATATCATCCAGTTAACAACTTCCTTTTTTGAATTACGATGGCCTGCTTCAACAGCTAACACCATTGTAACCGAACTCATGATGAGAATAAATGTCATGATACCCACAAACACCAGTGGTGCACCGTGTTCAATGCTCGTCAACGGTACAGATTGGAAAACCTTATCTGCAGCCGGCCATGTAGGCATGCTGAAACGAAGAGCGCCATATGATATAAGTAACGAAGAAAATGTAAAGGCATCCGATAAAAGGAAGAACCACATCATCATTTTACCGTACTCAACCTTAAACGGAGAATGCCCGCCGGCCCATGGGCTTGTTTTTAATTCATCAATTTTTGATACTGCTTCGCTCATTTCTAGTTTAGCTATGAAATTGTTATTAATGTTGGTTCAAAAGTAAAAAAACATACAGATAAATCCATATAATATCGACAAAATGCCAAAAAATACCTGACATCTGCATGTTGTATAAGTTCTTAACCTGCGGCTTATTGCGGTAGCTGGCCGAAAGCGTTAAGCCCAGCAGCACCAAGCCGGCTATGATGTGTATTAAATGCGTAACAGTAAACGCATATATAAACGACTGCGCTGCATTCGGGTTTATAAAATAAACACCCATTTTAACCAATTGAGACCAGGCATAAAACTGCAAAGCAAAAAAGCCCACTCCCAATAACATGGTTAACCAAAGAAAAAGCCGTTGTTTCTCAAACTGTAGGCGTTTGGCCGCGTTTGTGGCCAGATACAATGTAACACTGCTTAGTATAATAACGGCGGTGCTGTACATAAATGCAACGGGTAACTGCATATCAAGCGCTTTGCCGCTCTTTTGGCCGCCTATGTAAACAATAAAACCGCTGGTAAGCGCCGCAAAAAACATAAACGATGTGAATATAAAGATCCACATATTGAATTTTTTTGCGCCGAGGTTTAATCTATCTTCCTGTTGTATCTGAGCCATCATCATCTCACTTTCCTATAAAATCAAATAAAAACATTAACTGTACTATCGGCAACCAAAAAAACGATCCAAACATTAGCTTTCTGGCTTCGGGTATTTGCCGGGTACGCAACAGCATAATTGCCTGGTACAAAAATATCAGGCTACAAATTAATGTTACACCGCCAACGTAGTAACCACCATATCCAAAAATAGTAGGTAACAAACTTACGGGCAGCAACATCACGGCAAATATAACAGTAATTATTGCACTGCCTGTGTCTCTGTTTCCGGTAGGTAATAAACGGAAACCCGCTAATTTATAATCATCATCCAGTACCCAGGCAATTGCCCAAAAATGCACAAACTGCCATACAAATTGTATAGAGAACAATACCAGCGCTATCTCGTCAATACGCCCATTTGGCTGACCCGCCACATAACCAATCAATGCCGGGAAAGCGCCGGGAAAAGCGCCCACAAAAACTGATATCGGCGACTTTCTTTTTAATGGCGTGTAGGCGAATGCATATAGCAGAATTGAAAAAACAGATAGCAGACCGGTAAGTATATTTAAGGTCCCTAACAGATAAGTACCTGCCATGCCCATACCTAAACCTAAAACCAAACCTTGCCCGGTGGTCATCCGTCCGGCAGGCATTGGGCGGTCTTTGGTGCGTTTCATTAACTTATCAAGGTCAACCTCTATAACTTCGTTAAAGCTGTTAGCGGCAGCGGTCACCAAAAATCCACCAATTACCAACTTAATCCAGTTGAGCCACATGGTTGAACTGTATAACGACCCCCATGTGTTACCACCATTGGCCTTTACTGCGATAATAAAAGATATAGACGCAGAAAATACCACCAAAAAGGTGAGCCTGAACTTTATGAGTTTTGAAAAATCGCTAAACTTCATTGATGCCCTCCGTGTAAATTTGCCGATCGAAATAAATTAAGCAACAAATAAAATTGCGCCCCAAATAACAAACTTGCTAAAAGAATATGGCTGGCTTGTGCTACCGGCGGCAGGGCCAGATAGGCTAATGCAATACCCGTAACAATTTGTAACACCACCATCAGAAACGAAAAACTCATTATCTGCTGTTGTATGGAGTGCCTGTTAAAGCCCCTGCGTATTAATAAATACAATATAATGTTTACCGCCAGCACTATTAATGCAAGGTCGCGGTGATTGGTAAAAATCTCGCCTGCGTTAGTTATCCATGTGGACCGGTATCCATCTTGCAGATGTGTGGCAACGGCGTCAATACGTTCGCGCACTTCGGTGCCTAATGTTATTTGTACAACAGATAAGACCAGTGCTGCTATAGTAATAATGTAAGTTATAGTGTTAACGCGCAAGGCTGGCCTGCCGCTTGCACGCGCCAAATGGTAAGTGGCTATGCAAATGGCCAAAATAGCCAATGCTAATAAAAGGTGTACCGTGATAATCCAGGCTACCAGGTTGGTAGATACTACTATTGATCCAAGCCAGGCCTGAAAACCGATCAACACCAGGTTAAAAACACTTAAAAAAGGAATCAACTTGTTTTTGTCTGCGTAGGTAAAGGAATATACAGCCGTAAGCAATAAAAATATACCAGATACTGCGCCAATTAAACGGTTAACATACTCCGTCCAGGTGCGTGCTACATTAAACTCTTCCGGCACCAGTATCGATCTATCTTCGCGCAGGCGTTTTGCCAGATCATTGTAGCCAAAAACATCCAGTGTATTAGCAAAACGCTGGTTTTTAGCCATACGGCCATCAACATACTTTTGCTTGTAATTGTCGGGTAATTGATCGGCACTCACCGGTGGGATATACCTGCCGAAACACTTAGGCCAGTCTGGGCATCCCATACCGGAACCTGTACTACGCACAACGCCGCCTGCAAGTATCAATATAAAAAGCAGTATAATGCTCAAAAGATTAACTCTCTGAAATCTATGCTTGGCGGTGGTTTTGTGCATCTATGTATCTTAAAAAATTAGGGTATCTGTTATGGATATTAATCCGGTACAGATACCCTAAAAGAATCAGATCAGTAAATTATTATTTTACTTCTTCGTTAGCTTTTTGTGTATTTGTCCATTTACTAAGCTCTTCTAAACCTGCAGGATTATCTTCAAAATCATGCGGAACGTTTGAACTCATTGTTTGAGATAGCGGAGTGGTTTGCATGATGTAATCCTCTTCGGCGCCAGGCTTGCTATAATCATACGGCCAGCGGTAAACCGAAGGTATCTCGCCGTGCCAGTTGCCGTGGAAATGCTCAACAGGTGCAGTCCACTCAAGGGTGTTAGCTTCCCATGGATTTTGAACTGACTTTTTACCCCAGAATATAGAAGTAACAAAGTTATAAAGGAATGCCACCTGCGCTAGTGCAGATATAATGGCCGCCCACGTAATAAACATATTAACTGATAACCAGCGCTGCATAGACGCGAACTCTGTAAATTGGTAGTAACGACGTGGTACACCATCAAGACCCATAAAGTGCATTGGGAAGAACACCAAATAAGCACCGATAAAGGTTAACCAGAAGTGCAGGTACCCTAACTTCTCGTCCATCATTTTACCGAACATTTTAGGGAACCAGTGGTAAACACCCGCAAGCATACCAAATATTGCTGCTGAACCCATTACCAGGTGGAAGTGCGCTACCACAAAATAAGTATCGTGCAGGTTGATATCCAAAGCTGCATTACCCAGGAATATACCTGTTAAACCGCCAGAGATAAAGAACGACACCATACCTATAGCGAACAACATTGCAGGTGTAAACCTGATGTTACCGCGCCATATAGTAGCCAGCCAGTTGAATGTTTTTACTGCCGATGGTACTGCAATAATCAACGTTGTGATCATGAACACACCACCCAGGAACGGATTCATGCCTGTTACAAACATGTGGTGACCCCATACTATAAATGATAATACCGTAATACCTATCAAGGAATAAACCATTGCATGGTAACCAAAAATAGGCTTACGTGAATTTACCGACATGATCTCTGACGAGATACCCATGGCAGGCATAATTACGATGTATACCTCAGGGTGACCCAGGAACCAGAACAAATGCTGGAACAAGATAGGGCTACCACCTTCAAATGGCATTACCTTTCCTTGTACAACAATGTCTGATAAATAAAAGCTGGTACCAAAGCTACGGTCAAATATTAACAATACCACACCTGCTACCAATACAGGGAATGATAACACACCCAAAATGGCTGTTAAGAAAAACGCCCAGATAGTTAAAGGCATTTTCCAAAGGTCCATGCCTTTTGTACGCATGTTTAACACAGTACTTACGTAGTTTATACCGCCCATAAGTGATGAAGCGATGAAAAAAACCATACTTATCAGCCAAAGCGTCATCCCCATGCCTGAACCTTTCATTGCAGTTGGCAATGCTGATAAAGGCGGATATATTGTCCATCCGGGGCCGGCAGGGCCCTTTTGGATGAAGAATGAAGAAAGCATAATAACACAGGCAGTAAAGAAGAACCAGTAAGATAACATGTTCATGAACGGCGAAGCCATATCACGCGCACCTACCTGAAGCGGGATCAATAAGTTACTAAATGTGCCGCTTAAGCCGGCTGTTAATACAAAGAACACCATTATGGTACCATGTATAGTAACCAATGACAGATAAAACTCAGGATCAAGGCGGCCTTCAGGAGCGAAACGGCCCAATATAGTTTCCAATAAAGGAAACGCCCTATCGGGATAAGCCAATTGGATCCTGAATAATATAGACAGCATCATCGCGATAAACGCCATAGTAATACCTGTTATAAGGAATTGCTTAGCGATCATCTTATGATCCTGACTGAAAACGTATTTTGTTAAAAAAGTGTCTTTATGGTGATGCTCGTGACCCTCTTCGTGATGTGCTACCCCGTGATCGTGAACTGCTAATGTTGACATACTCGCTAATTAATTGTTTAACGCTAACCTGTTTGTAGAAATATTATTTTTTTTAGCCTCGGCTAATTTTAACTCCGTTCTTAAAGCCGGGGTTAAATAGGGTTGTTGCTTGGCCAACCATTGAGTGTATTCGGCTTCGCTTACCACACGCACAACTTTTTGCATGTTGTAGTGGCTGGATCCGCATATTTTATTGCAATAAACCAGGTACTCAAATTTAGAATCGTCTAATTTATTACGCATCTCCTGCGTGGTATATGTTGGTGTAAACTTAAAATAGTTAGGTAAACCCGGTACCGCGTTTAACTGGACCCTAAAATGTGGCATGTAAACACTATGGATAACATCCATAGCAAAAATATTTAAACGTATAGATTTGTTAACCGGGATAACCAAGGTATCAGCGGCTAAATCATCCATGCTATTTTTGTCGCTATAATCAATACCCATTTTGTTAGAGCCGCCAACTAATTTAAAGTTCTTTTTGCCTAATTTACCGTCTGGACCAGCATAGCGTAGATCCCATGCAAACTGCCGACCGGTGATATCGATATTTATAGAAGCCGGTTGCCCTTTAGCATCAACACTGTCAGTTACTTCTCTCCATGTAAAGAAGCCGAAAATTACCAGTACAGTTAAAACAATGGCGGGAACAATTGTCCAGACCTTTTCAATGGTATTGTTGTGAGGTAAAAAGTATGCTCTGCGTTTTGATGAATGCCTGTATACAAACAAGAACGTAAAAAGCAATATCTGGGTAATTACAAATACTATAAAAGTAATAACGGTGGTGGTCCAGAACATGCTATCTATTTTTACACCATGCGCCGAGGCTGCATCGGGTAATAACATTTTGCCCTGTACAGAAAATGACCAATAGGTTCCAACCGCGCCCGCTATCAGGAAGATAATACAAATAATAGCCATCAGGTTGTTCCAGTTAATGCCTGCTTTGCCTTGTATCTTCTGGCTAAGGTCATATACCTTTAAAATTTTACCAATAATAGCTATCGCTATGCATGCCAGCACGAAAAGCAATATATAGTAGCTCACGCTTAACCAGTCAACACCCGGCTTTTCTACAGCTGCTGCAGTTGTACCTTGCGCCATCAGCAAATTGGTGCCGGTAAGCATCAACACAGCAAACAGCGAAAGCATTTTTTTAGAAGTTATTACTTTATTGAATCCCATTGTAATTGGTAGTTTGGTATTCTGTTTTTGTTGCAAATTTAACAATATATTATATGTGATGATGTAAGCTTTCTGGCAGGAACGGGTGATTCTTAGGCGCCAAAGCTTTGAACTTGCTTAGCGCTGTAAAGATCAGGAAGGCAAACAAGCCGGCGAAACCTATGAATGTACCTACTTCGATCCACAAAACTGCGGTAAACCATTCAGAAGCCGGGCCAACTGTGCCTGGCATAATCATTTGGAAATAGTCAAACCAGTGGCCTATTATTAAAATGATACAAGCTGCTTTTAAAATGCTGGTTGAACGTTTTGAATCGCGCGCCATTAACACCAACAGTGGCGTTAAAAAGTTAATTATTATGCTGAACCAGAACCAAGGTTTAAACTCCGGCTCCCATCTTTTGAAAAAATAAGCCGTCTCTTCGGGTATATTGGCATACCAGGTTAATAAGAACTGGGCAAACCACAGATACGTCCAGAATACAGAGAAACCAAACATAAACTGACCAAAGTTGTGCAGGTGATCCTGCGTTACCCATTGCATGTAACCCTGGCTGCGCAGATAGATAATGATCAGCGTCATGGTAGCAAGGCCTGTTACCCACATTGCGGCAAAGTTATACCAGCCAAACATGGTTGAAAACCAGTGCGCCTCTAATGACATGATCACATCAAAAGCAAATACCGGAATAGTGAAACCGAATATAACAAGGAAAACACAGGCCAATTTAAAGCTCTTTTCATAGTTTAACATGCCACCCAGCTCGTCCTCGTTAGCAGAGTACTTTACAAATAACCTGCTTAATAAAATATAGGCCAGTAAAAATCCAATTACACGTACTAAAAAGAATGGCTCGTTAAGGAAACCTGCTTTACCTGCTATTAGGTGATCGTAAGCTTCGCTACCTTCTTTGGTAATATCATGCTGAGCCCAGATCTTATAAAGATAAGGTGCTACAACTTCGTGGCCTTCTTCATTAAGAATTTTGTGGTTAAAGCTGAGGCCGGCAATTATAACTATCACTAAAATAATAGCCGGTATAGGTATTATTTTGATAAACGCATGCGGAACGCGAAGAATAGAGGCTGACCAGCCTGATTGTGTTACATATTGTATGGCGCAAAAGAAAGCTCCGGCCAAACTAACACAGGTAGTATAATAGGCCATCAGCAATAAATTAGCAAACGTACGCTCAACCTGCCCGGTAAGGAAACCAAGTGCGATCACTACAACACCTATAGCAATGGCAGCAAGGCTCCAGGTTTTTGCTTTGCCCGCAAACTCAAACTGTTCGTCAAAATTATTATGAGTCTTCATCAAATTTATTTCTTATAAGTTTTGTAAATGGTGAACGTACATTACAACTTTCCAGCGATCCTGCGGAGCCAGTTGCGATGCGTAAGATCCCATTGCGTTTACGCCGTAAGTTATAGTGTGATAGATCTTTCCATCCGTAAGGTCTTTCATTGCGCCACCACGTGATGACTGACCGGTTGCATAATTTGGCGGCGGCGGGAAACCGTGTTTAACAACTTCGCCATCTCCGCCTCCGGTAGCACCATGGCACGGAGAGCAAAACGTAATGTACATTTTTTTGCCTTCTGCTAAAGTAGCGGCATTAACAGCTAAGGGGCTTACTATACCTGTTGAAGCAGCTTCGTACCCTTCCTTGCTATTTGGAAAATCAAAACGGGTAAAACCAATTGGCGTAGTACCGGCTGGGGGTACTTGCGCTGTTTTACCATCTTTAAATTGCTCATTCTTCTGATCAGGATCATATGCAATGTGCTCATACATATTGGGTGCGTACTCCCATCCGGTGTTTTCCTTATTGTTACATGAGGTGGTTACCACCGATGCAACAACAGCAACAACCGCTGTTCCCAATATTTTATACTTATTCATAGCTAACATATTTTCTGGTGTTATGCTTAACTTCTACTGCTCCTGCTTCTTTTAATATATTCGTTATATCCTCGTGCGATACGTTTCCTTTAGCATCAATTGCTATTACAAAACGGTCATCAGTTGCTCTAAGGTCCATTACCCGTGGCGCTCTACCCGGGAAAAGGTGTGTAGCGTAAAAGAAGGTAAATGCCATACCAAATGCAGTAAATAATACTGTCCATTCAAATGTAGCCGGTACAAAATCCGGGATGGCGAAATATGGTTTACCACCAATGTTCATAGGCCAGTCATGCACCAAACAGTAATAAATAATACTGAAGATTACCGTACCGCCTAAGCAGCCGAACATGAATGCCGCATAACCCAAACGCGATTCCTTAACGCCCAACTTGGCATCGATACCGTGTATTGGCATTGGGGTGTATACATCATAAATAGGGATACTATTTTTCTGTAACTTGTCAATCCCATGCATCATCACATCCGGATCGTCAAAAAGTCCTAATATATATTTAGTGCTGCTCATTGTTGATTATGCGTTTTCGTATTTTTCTAAATCTACCGTATCGTAAGGGATCAATGAATCTTTGTAGTATTGAACCTGAGCCGGATCAAGATGTCCTTCCTCAATTTGTTTCTTCTTAGCTTGCTCGCTTGACGATTTCAATAAAAGTTTCACCTCGGCCATTGCTATTGAAGGCAACACACGAAGGAACAACAGGAATAACGTAAAGAACAAGCCTATTGATCCGATGAAGATACTTACGTCAACCCAGGTTGGCGTGAACATAGCCCAGCTTGAAGGTAAAAAGTCGCGGTGCAATGAGGTTACGATAATTACGAAACGCTCAAACCACATACCGATGTTTACGATGATAGATAGTACCCATGCCATTGCAATGTTGGTACGGATCTTTTTGAACCACATTACCTGGGTCATCAGGATGTTACAGCCATACATCATACAGCCTGCCCACCAGAACGGACCGGTAAAGCGGTTAAGGAAAGTATATTGCTCATACTCGCCGCCTGAATAGTAAGCGATAAAGAACTCTGTTAAATAAGCCACACCAACAATAGAGCCTGTTACCAGGATGATTTTGTTCATTGATTCGATGTGGAACATGGTTATGTAATTCTCTAACCCTAAAACCTTACGCGTTACCAGCAATAGTGTTTGCACCATTGCGAAACCTGAGAAAATAGCTCCTGCAACGAAGTAAGGAGGGAAAATTGTTGTGTGCCAGCCCGGTTCTAAAGAGGTAGCAAAGTCCATTGATACAATAGTGTGCACTGAAAGTACCAGTGGGGTTGATATACCTGCTAATATTAATGATACGGTTTCAAAACGCTGCCAGGTTTTAACTGAACCTGTCCAACCGAATGAGCAGATAGAATAAATTCTGCGGCGAAGGCCTGAAGCGCGGTCGCGGATGCTGGCAATATCAGGCAATAAACCGATGTACCAGAACACTAATGAAACCGAAAAGTAAGTTGATATCGCGAACACGTCCCATACCAGTGGCGAGTTAAAGTTAACCCACAAACCAAATTGGTTTGGCAGCGGCAAAGGCCAGTAAGCTAACCAGGGGCGGCCCATGTGCGATACTACGTAAGTAGCTGCGCAAATTACCGCGAAGATCGTCATCGCCTCTGCAGAGCGGTTAATAGAGTTACGCCAGTTTTGACGGAACAGTAACAAGATTGCCGAAATAAGCGTACCTGCGTGACCAATACCTACCCACCATACGAAACCGGTGATGTCCCAGGCCCAGCCAACTGTTTTATTCAAACCCCATGATCCGATACCGAACCAAAACGTCCAGCTAACTGCAAACACCCAAAGGCAGGCCCCTATTGAGGATACGATGAAACCTATCCACCAGGCTTTGTTAGGTGCGTTTTCAACAGGTGTAAGAACATCGTTTGTTACCTTGGCGTAGGTTATATTCTCGCCGGTAATTAACGGTTCCCTTATTATTGATTCTTTATGAGATGCCATACTTTATATATAATAATGATAGCTTAAGCTTCTAATTCAAATGTGTTTCTAATTTTTGCCTGGTAACCTATACCTGCTTCAACGTTAAATTCTTCAAGCACATAGTAAGTTCTTTCGCTCTTCAATGCTTTTGACACTGCCGAGTTAGGATCATTACGGTTACCGAATATGATAGCATTGGCAGAGCAGGTTTGCTGGCAAGCCATTTTGATATCGCCATCTTTTACAGGGCGTTTCTCAATTTTAGCTTTCAGTTTACCGGCTTGTATTCTTTGGATACACATTGAGCATTTCTCCATAACACCACGTGAACGGGTAGTTACGTCTGGGTTTAATACCAATTGAGTATGCGGATTGTTAAGGTAGTTATCAAAACGTGAATCGTTCCAGTAGTTGAACCAGTTAAAGCGGCGTACTTTGAACGGACAGTTGTTAGCGCAATAACGGGTACCAACGCAACGGTTGTAAGCCATATGGTTCAACCCTTCTGATGAGTGAACGGTAGCTAATACGGGGCACACAGTTTCGCACGGAGCGTGGTCGCAGTGCTGGCAAAGCATTGGTTGATGTACAACCGATACATTGCTGATGTCTTCCAAATGAGCAATTTCTGTTTCTTCGGTAACACCTTTGCCGGCTTCGTTAAAAGTGTAATAACGGTCAATACGGATCCAGTGCATTTCGCGGCGGCGGCGTACTTCGTCTCTGCCTACAACCGGAATATTATTTTCTGCGTTACAAGCAACCACACAGGCACCGCAACCGGTACACGCGTTAAGGTCAATTGCCATAACCCAATCATAGTTAGGGCGAACGTGCTCGTCCCAAAGGCTATAATCTTTGTGTCCTTCATGATGGCCAACCGCATGTGCAGGGTTTTTAACAAACTCGGAAAGGCTGGTTTCGCGTATTATGCTACGTCCTTCGTATGAATGGTGCGTTTGTGTTTGTGCCAATTGAATGTTATCGCCGGTTGCACCAACTTTAGCAATAGTAGTGCCCTGGAAAGTGCCGTTACGTAAGCTGTAGAAAGGGAAAGCATTTTTGCCTATTCCACCTTCAATTACAGCGCCACCGCTGGTGCGGCCGTAACCCACAGCAACTGATACCGTACCAACTGCCTGCCCTGGCTGCAATAAAGCAGGTAAAGCAATTGAGTATCCGTTAGCATCAATTGTAATTACATCGCCTTCAACTAAACCTAACTCTTTCATGTCATTTTGAGACATGGCGGCAAAGTTATCCCAGGTAACTTTTGAAACCGGATCAGGCAGCTCCTGTAACCATGGGTTATTAGCATGCTTGCCATCGCGGATAGCGTTAGTTTGATATAAAGATAATTCCAGCTTTTTATCGCCGGAAGCAGCTAACTGTGCGCTTTGACTTAAAACTTTCTGAGCTACACCATTTAAATCAAAGCTGAATGAATAAGCGCCTGCCGGTTTATCAGCAGCTTTTATAAAACCTGTTTGCAATACGCTTTCCCATCCGGCCTGGCCTGAAAGACCTGCCAACGGAAGTACTGTTGTATTCCAAACGTTTCTTAAATAAGTATAGTAGTTATTAACCGAGTTTGATGACCATACCAACAGGCTTTGTTGAGCCTGGCGGGTATCGTAAACCGGGTTAATGGTTGGTTGCATTACGGTATAGTAACCTTCAATAGCACTATCGTCACCCCACGACTCTAAGTAATGGTGGTTAGGTGCTATAACGTTACATATGGCAGAAGTTTCATCTTTAGTATCAGAGAATGATACACGTACCGGAACTTTCTCAATAGCTTTAGCTAATGCTGCGCCTTGATAAAAATCATAAACCGGGTTAGCATTCAGGAAGAATACTGCGCCAACTTCGCCGCGTTTAACTTCGTTAACAAACTCTGCTAATTCAGCGTCATTACCTGCATATTGTCTTGAATAGTTGTCCAGATCAATTGTAGTGCCGTAGCTGCCCAATATTGAGTTAATAGCATTAACCAATATTTGGGTAGCTACATCATTTGAACCTGCAACAACCAGCGAACGACCTTTAGCTGCTACCAATTCTTTAGCAACAACTGCTATAGCGTTATTGGCTGCTTTATTATTTGCTAATGCTTTGCTGCCCGGTAAAGTAGTGCCCGAAATCGCGTTGTAAAGATTAACTAAGGCAATTCCCTCTTCTGATGGTTTTAGTGCGATGCGCACATCAGCATTGGTACCTGTTAAGCTCATGCCTGTTTCAAACTGGATGTGGCGAGACATTTTCTTCTCTTCCAGTGCTTTGGCAGCACGCTTTGATACGTACTGGCGGGTGAACTCTTCGCCAGATACCCAGGTGCCTAAAAAGTCGGCGCCGAAGCTTACAATAACGTCAGCTTTATCAAAATTATAATGAGGTATAACGGCTTTACCAAAACTGTTTTGGTTAGCCTGAATAATACCGGTATATGATACTGCATCATATGTTACATGTTTTGCAGTAGGATAAGCAGCAATAAAATCTGCAATTACGCTTAAAGTTGAAGGGCTTGAAATAGTTGAAGATACGATACGGATCTTGGTGCCGGCATCAACAATTTTAGCAAGTTCTAATATAATATGGTCATCAACATTGCTCCAGGTAACGTCAGAACCATTTATAGCAGCGCTTTTTACACGGTTAACGTCATACAAGTCAAGAACTGATGCCTGAGCCTGTGCGCTCAAACCACCTTTTGAAAGAAGATCATTCGGGTTACCTTCTACCTTGATCGGCCTGCCTTCGCGGGTTTTAACCATAATGGCCGAACCTTCGTAGGTTGATACATAGTAATTGGCAACACCCGGCGTAATTTCTTCCGGTTTAATTAAATATGGGATGGATTTGTGTACAGGTACCCTTTGGCAAGCCGCTAAGGTAACCGCGCCAACGCCAAAACCTACCGCTTTTAAGAAATCGCGGCGGGGAGTTTTACCCAGCAGGCCATCGCCAGACAAAACATCCTCAATTGGAATAGGCTCCGCAAATTCGTTTTTATTTTTCTCAACAAATTCCGGGGTTCGGGTTAGTTCTTCTACACCTTTCCAGTATTTTTTATTGCTATCCATTTAAGCTGTAATATAAAACTGTAATGCTCTAAATTCTATCTGTATATTAATAATGGCACTTGCCGCACTCAATACCGCCTAATAAAGCAACGGTTGGTTTTTTGCCTTTTTTGATCTCATCATGAGCGGCTAAAACCTGATCGTAATATGCACTGCCTTTGCTGTTAACCTCGGTACGTTTGTGGCACTGTATACACCATTTCATGGTAAGCGGGCTGTATTGTTTAACCTCAGGCATGGTCTCAATCGGGCCATGGCAGGTTTGGCATTTAATGCCGCCCACAGTAGTGTGCTGCGAGTGGTTAAAGTAAGCCAGATCTGGCAGGTTGTGTATACGCACCCACTGTATAGGGCGAGCCTTAGTGCTGTCGTATTTAGCAGTTGCCGGATCGTAACCCAAGGCATCGTATATTTTGTGTATCTCCGGCGACTCAGTCTTAACTGATTTGTGGCAGTTCATACACACGTTTAACGACGGTATAGATGCATTTTTTGATTTGAACGCGCCGGTGTGGCAATACTGACATTCAATTTTCATGATGCCTGCATGCAGTTCGTGCGAGTATTTGATTGGCTGGGTTGGTTGGTAACCAGTATGAACATCTGTGTTCCACAGGATATTCCACTGCCAGGCTCCGCCGCCTATAGTAACGCACAACAGTACGAAGAAAACAAATTTCTTGTTTTTGGCCATCCTTTTTACGGTGGCAAAACGGTCAACCTGCTCGGCTTCTACTTCCTCGGCGTCAAGCACAACGCCCTTTTTAGTAATGATGGTTTCGAGCGTGCCGATTACCCTGTTTAATACCAGGATGATGATAAAGGCAAGTATGATCACACCGATAAGACCAAAAACAACTAAGTCGCTTGGGCCTTTATCTTCCGCAACCGCACCAGCAGCAGGACCTGCAGTCTTCTTTGCATCTTCTAACTTCTTGTAGCCATCACGTGCATAAGCAATAACGTCTGCGGCTTCCGCATCAGTAATGTTGGGGAAAGCGGGCATGCCGGCCTGACCAAACTCTTCGTAGATCTTTATCGCTTTTGGATCTTTAGCTGCAATTAAAGCGGGGTTATTTTGTATCCACTTAGTTATCCATTTGTCATCGGTATCCTCTGTCAACAAAGGCCCTAATGCAGGACCAGTCATCCGCTTATCTAAAGCATGACAGGCGTTACAGCCATTTTTCTTAAACAAAGCCTCCCCATTAGCAGGGTCTCCTTGTGCTTTAACAGAAAATCCCCAAACGGCCAAACATAACGCAAGTAAAACCGGTTTAGTGAATTGTTTAAAAATCAATGAGATGCTTCTCATAAAGTTGTATTGTGCTAAATAGTTTATTTTTATGTACTAAAAATGCTAAAAGAAGCCACTTTTACGCAATTTTTCAGCCACAAAAGTATAATTTATTAAATAATCGCTGACAAATAAATGACAGTAATAACTAATTTATAATCTTTCTAAATAAATAGAAATGTTGTAAATTTTATAACTAATTGTTGCAATTATTTACGATAACATCAGTTCAATTTAGAATTTTTGCTATTGTCCTAATATCCACGCAAATATCAATGGTGCTACTATGGTGGCATCAGATTCCACTATAAACTTAGGTGTATGGATGTCTAATTTACCCCATGTTATTTTCTCGTTAGGTACCGCTCCGGAGTACGAACCGTACGAGGTGGTAGAGTCAGAAATCTGGCAGAAATAGCTCCAAAAAGGTATCTCCGGCATCTCCATATCCTGATAAAGCATCGGCACAACACATATTGGAAAATCGCCTGCAATGCCCCCACCTATCTGAAAGAAACCAATTCCTTTACCTGATGAATTTTTAACGTACCAGTCAGCCAGCCAGGCCATATATTCAATACCACTTTTCATGGTAACGGCCTTTATTTCATTCTTTATTACGTATGATGCAAAAATGTTACCCATGGTAGAGTCTTCCCATCCGGGTACTACAATCGGCAGATTCTTTTCCGCAGCGGCCAGCATCCATGAGTTTTTTGGATCTATTTCATAATACTGTTCTAAAACACCGCTCAACAACATTTTGTACATGTATTCGTGCGGAAAATAACGCTCACCGGCGTCATCAGCATCTTTCCAAAGCTTATGAATATGTTTTTGTAAGCGGCGGAATGCTTCCTCTTCGGGTATGCAGGTATCAGTTACGCGGTTGTAGTGGTTCTCTAAAAGGTCCCACTCGTCCTGCGGACTTAAGTCGCGATAGTTAGGCACGCGTTTGTAGTGCGAATGCGCTACCAAATTCATTATATCCTCTTCAAGGTTAGCCCCTGTACACGAAATGATATCTATTTTACCCTGACGGATCATCTCGGCCAGCGATATGCCTAACTCCGCGGTGCTCATGGCACCGGCCAGGGTTACCATCATTTTACCGCCTTCGGTAAGGTGTGTTTCATAACCCTTGGCCGCATCCATCAACGCGGCAGCATTAAAATGCAGGTAGTTTCTCTCAATAAACTGAGATATGGGTCCTTTGGTAGTGCTCATTATCTTTCAAATTTGAAAGGCAAAAGTAGGTATTTTGAGGGAAAGAGGGATTTGCTTTTGCAAATGAATTCAGAGCCGAAGAAACTTGCTTTTACCCTACCGATATGTATGCGCCTTTTAGCATACGACAGAAAGGAGAATGCATAATTAAACTATAGGCCTGATTCAATTGCTACCATACGTTAATTTTTGTTAATTATTGGTATTCAACGTGGATTCTGACTTAGTTTGCGCAGCATGCAAAAACTCTCACTGAAATCGGTTATCCGGTTACTGATCTTTATTATTCTATCCTCGCTCAATATTCAGCATGGGCAGGCGCAAACCGCCAATTTAATCTTATCGGGCACAGTAATTTCTGGTGAAGACCAACAGCCGGTGAGCTATGCAGGGATCACAATTTCGGGCACGGGCATTGGCACAGCTACTAACAGCAAAGGGGCATTTGTGCTGCATATAGCTACAAAAAACATGGCCGATACATTGCTTATAAGCAGTATCGGGTATTTAACCAAACGCATACCGCTCTCTGATCTATCTCCTGGTACACTTCAAATTAAATTAAACAAAAGCAGCTTAGAACTTAAGGAGGTAAAAATTCAGTATCGCGATCCGCTAAAGATCATACAAAAAGCTATTGAGCACATACCTGATAATTACCTTAACCTACCGCACGTTATTAAAGGCTTTTACCGGATGCATACGGCTAAAAACGATGAACCTTTACAATTATCAGAAGCAGTATTTGACATTTATAATTTTGGCTATGCCGATAAACACGCTAATATGTTCCGGTTAATAAAGGCGCGGGATATTAAAAATATACGCGATTTTAAAAATATTGAGGTGGGCCAAAGTCCACGAACTGTTTTTAATGAGGATATAGTAAAAAACATAAATACGCACGAGATCTTTGGCAAAGATGGTTTAAAACGGCATCAGTTTGAAGTAAAAGGTATAGTTGATTTTAAAGGATACCCTGCTTATGAAATTGATTTTACAGAAAGGAATGGCGCAAAGGATATAACCTACCGCGGGAAAGTTTTTATTGAAACTAAAACGTACGCTTTTTTATATTTTGATTACCGGTTAAGTCCTGAAGGGGCCGCCCGGACAAAGATGGGCGATTTTTCGCAACGATTGCTAATGAAAATGATGAACATTAGCATGGCAATGAAAGCCGGTGACAATAAAATAAGCTACAAAAAAATAGGCGACCGATGGGTGATCTCGGATGTGATTGCCAATAGCGCCGTCTATATTAAGAGCACCTTACTTCATTCAGATTTTGTTGCAAAAACACATTACAACTACGTGGTGACGGATGTTGATACAACCCGGAACCAAGCCTTTGTTGAAACTTTAAGCAATAATAGCAGCATTGAAAAAAACAGTACGACAGACGGCGCGGAATTTTGGAAAGATTATACAACCCAACTCCCTGATTTTAATGTTGAAAAAGTTGTGGCAGATATCAGAGCAATTAACAACACCCTTGAACTTAAACAGGCGCTTGAAGCAAAACTGCGTAAGCTACCTAAAGACCCCGCGTTACGTATAGACTCTATATTAAGTTTCTATAATAAAAACGGCCAGTTTAACGGCACGGCACTTGTAAAAAGCAGCGGAAAAACCATCATCAGTAAAAGTTATGGCTACGCCGATGAGGCAAGTAAAACTGTAGCAAATGAGCAAACTGTTTATCGCATAGGTTCACTGTCTAAAACCTTCTGCTCGGTTATTATAAATCAATTAATTAATGAGGGAAAACTTTCTTTGCAGGTGCCAATAAAAACATATATCCCCTATTACGCTAATGGCGAAGTTACCATTGAACAGTTGCTTACACATCAATCAGGCATTCCCGATTACTTTCATAATGATGCTTATAAAGCAGAAATAGTTAGTAAATCATTTTCCCTAAAAGAAATGGCGATCAAATTTTGCAGCGATACACTGCTGTTTAAAAACGGAAACAGTTTTAGTTACAGTAATTCCAATTTCTCTGTATTGGCGCTGATAGCAGAGGAAGTAACAGGCAAATCTTTCAATAGCCTTTTGTCCGAACGCATTATCATTCCGCTACAACTTAATAATACCTGGTTGGGTTATAAAACAGGCAAGCAGCAAGCTGTAGGATACCTTGAGGCGTTTGTTCCCGAAATTAAGTATGACGCGGCCAACGTAACAGGCGCAGGGGGTATATCATCGTCGGCAGAAGATTTGGCAAAATTCCATAGCGCATTAATGGCCGACAATCTTTTATCTAAAGCTGCTAAGGCCGAAATGTTGAAGCCACGGGTTGAATTTTTAGATTACCGCGCCTGGTATGGTTATGGCTGGATGATTGATAAAGATTATTTCGCTGCCTCAAAAAAGCACGTTATTACTTACCACCCGGGTACAGATCTGGGCTTTTATACGCTATTTGCGCGCGAAGAAGACACAAACACCTGCGTTATATTATTGAATAATACCGGCGATTTCCCACGGTTTGACATGACTGATCTTATCTTAAATGCATTGAATTGATAGCGGGAGTACTTTTTTCGACTAAAACTACCTAACCTCGTTGTAACGTATTTTCAATGATTTATATCAGACTACACATTGCATTAATATTGCCAAAGACACGTTGGCTTAAATGAATAAATGGGGATGTATTGACCAATTTCGCGGCGTGGTAGTGACAAAATTACGCGGGTGGCTCACGGAAGCTCACAGGGCTCAGCGTGGCTCACCCGGTTCTGAGCCACCTATCCTATTAGACAAATAGCAAAAGTATCTGGCTTTTCTCTACTTTATCGCCCGGATTGATTTTAACTGTTTTTACAACAACGTCGGCAGGGGCCTTAATGATGTTTTCCATTTTCATGGCTTCCAGTATCAGCAGGTTATCGCCTTTGCTTACAGCATCACCCTCCTTAACAAAAATGCGAAGCACTAAGCCCGGCATAGGGGCTTTTAGTTCGCCTATCTTTGCACTGTTTAAATTGCTCAGACCCATTTTTTCCAGCAGAAGATCAAATTGATCTTTTGCCGAAACGGTATATAAATTATTATTTACCCGTATTTGCGCGGTTTTTGAAGCGCTGTCAAAGGCTACAACTTCGGCATTATACGATTGCAGATCGTTTATAATATGCCAAACAGAAGAATTGATCCTACTTACATCTGAGTTAACGTTCTCATTATTGATAACAACACCGCCATCAATCCCATCCTCAACAGTATATTTATGCGAATTTACGCTAACCTCTAACATCCGTTACTGCGTTAAAACATATTGAACCAGGTTGGCACCCATTCTTAAGGCCTTTAGGCGGGCCTCCTGCGTATCGCCGGCGTAAGTACCCAAATCCTCCCATCCGTTGCCCAGATCACATTCAAACGAATAAAAGCACACTAAACGCCCCTTGTAGATCAGGCCAAAACCCTGCGGGCGTTTACCATCGTGTTCATGCACTTTAGGCAACCCTGTAGGGAAGCTGTATTTTTGATGATAGATAGGATAATTAACAGGCAGCTCCACAAAATCAAGTTCAGGGAATACCTTCTTCATTTGCGGCCGTATAAACTTATCTAAACCATAGTTATCATCAATGTGCAAAAACCCTCCTCCTGTTAAATATTTCCTCAGATTTTTTGCTTCCTGGTCAGAAAAAATAACGTTACCATGCCCTGTCATAAAAACAAAGGGATAGCTAAAAAGTTGTGAACTTCCAGGCTCAACAATATCATCCTCCCTGTCAAAATTCGTCTTTAAATTCTCATTACAAAACTTAATAAGGTTGGGCAAAGCAGTACGATCACCATACCAATCGCCACCACCGCTATACTTAAGCTTGGCAATTTTATAGGTAGGCGCGTTAAAGCTGCTTAACGTAAACAAGCCAAGCAGTATAGCTGTATATACCAAATTCTTCATGTGTGTCTTAGCGGTTTAAAAAATTGATCTCGAAACAAGCGGCTAAAGCGGCGGTCTCCGTTCGCAACCTGCTATCACCTAAAGTTATAGCTTTATATTGGTTTTGCAAACCCAAATCAATCTCGGCAGGGGTAAAATCCCCTTCCGGTCCTATTAATATTACATAACTCCCCGATTTTTCAACCTCGGCCGCTAAACTACTTTTGTTATCTTCTATGCAATGCGCAATAAATTTCCGAGCGTTAAACTGCTGCTGGATGAACTTATTAAAAGCGATTGGGGGATTTAAAATGGGATGGTACGCTTTTAACGATTGCTTAATTGCAGCCGTTATGATCTTGGCAGATCGCTCTGTTTTAACTTCTTTACGTTCAGATCGCTGACAGATGATGGGGGTTATTTCATCTATACCTATTTCGGTCGCTTTCTCTAAAAACCACTCAAAACGTTCAATATTTTTGGTTGGCGCTATAGCGATGTGAAGGTGATGGTTGCGTTTACCAAATTCGGTTTGTACGCCTGTTATTTTAAGGATGGTTCTTTTGGGATGGGCTTCGTGAAGAATGGCGTTGAACAATCCTCCGCGTCCGTCAATTAGTTGAACACTGTCGCCAGCCTGCAGGCGTAAAACACGTACACAGTGCTTGCTTTCCTCTTCGCTGAGGAAATACATAGGGTGCGAAGCATCAACATCGGGCGTATAAAACAGGTGCATACAATACAGCAGATCAATGCAAATCTACTGTATCTTCCTCATTTAGCAATAACTCCAGCTTTACGGATTCTATATTCTGGTCAGATTTTTTTAAAACGGTTATGTTGTAACCGTTTGATTCCTTTTGCTCGCCAACGTCAGGTATTTTCCCAAATACATGGCCAAGCCAGCCCGATACCGTATCAAAGTCGCCATCTTCGGGCAGGTCATGCGGTAAATGCTCATTTACATCATAAATAGGCGCCAGCGCGTTAACAATAAACTCTCTTTCGTTTACTACTTCAACAATTGGCTTTTCCTCGTCATACTCGTCCTGTATCTCGCCCACTAACTCTTCTACAATATCTTCCAACGTTACCATGCCTGCTGTACCGCCAAACTCATCAGATACGATAGCTATCTGGATGCGCTTTTGTTGTAACTCAGCCATCAGATCGTTTATCTTTTTGGTTTCGGGGATAAAGTAAGGCTTGCGTATAATATCCTTCAGAACAATTTCTTCATTTCTGGCCAGTAAAGGCAAAATATCTTTAGCGTGAACAATACCCACTATCTTGTCAATCACCTCATCATATACAGGCAACCGCGAGTATCCCTCAGATATCAGCATCTCCAATAATTCTTCTTTTTCTGTATTGAGCTCGATACCAGATATTTTGGTACGCGGCACCATTATATTTTTTACAACGCGCTCATTAAAATCAAATACGTTTTGAATTAACTCATGCTCAGACGAGTCCAAAGCACCGGTTTCTCTGCCTTGTTCAAGCAAGTACTGCAGTTCCTCAGAACTATGGTGAGCTTCGTGGCCGCCAACCGGATTTATACCAAATAGCTTAAGCATAAAATTAGCGAAACCGTTAAGCACCCAAATAGCAGGTTTAAAAACTATATAGAAAAACCTGAGTGGTATTGATACCGCCATTACCGTCCGCAACGAGCGTTGTATGGCTAATGATTTAGGCGCTAATTCGCCAAAAACAATGTGAAAAATTGTAATTGTTGAAAATGCAATAATATGACTTGCAGTAATTACCCCCGGCGCAAGTTCTACGTTAAAGGCTCTGAATGCATTTACCATTAAGTTAGTAACCACCTCTTCGCCAACAACACCTAATCCCAGTGATGCAATGGTAATGCCAAGTTGTGTAGCTGCGAGATAACCGTCGAGATTATGCATCATACCGCGGGCAATCCTTGCCACGCTATTGCCTGCTTTTGCCCGCAACTCTATCTGAGACGTGCGAACTTTAACCATCGCAAATTCTGCAGCAACAAAAAAGCCGTTTAAAAGAACCAGAAAAAGGGTTAAGAAAACACTAAGTCCGCTAATATGATAATCGCCGGGGTCCATTAAATATTTATTGGTGAAACAAAGGTAGATTGGTAAAGCTCAAGGCTTTCGGCAATCACCTTGTATGCATATCTTTTACCTAACATATGCTCAATTGTAACGTTTTTGCCTTCCAGTTTTTTGTAGTCTTTAAAAAAACGCACTATCTCTGTCATTGCATGAGGCGGCAACTCGTTAAGATCGTTAATATAATTTACCGACATATCATTTTTTGCTACCGCAATAATTTTATCATCTTGCTCTCCATTATCAACCATGTGCATAACGCCAATAACTTTGGCCTCTATCATTGACATCGGGAAAACATCTATTGAGCAAAGCACCAAAATATCTAATGGGTCTTTGTCATCGCAATAGGTTTGTGGGATAAAGCCATAATTAGCCGGATACATTACTGAAGAAAATAAAACTCTGTCAAGTTTAAGTAATCCTGAATCTTTGTCTATTTCATATTTAGCCTTTGAGCCTTTCGGAATCTCAATTATAGCGTTAACAATTTCAGGAACGTTGTCGCCAGTAGTAACCTGGTGCCATGGGTGTAGTGTAGCCATATATATTATTTGTTTTTTTCAGTACTTGTTTTCTTCCTTTTTAAAAAAGCTATTAATAGCGGTATTGATGTAATGACTATGAGCCCTAATATAACATATTCAAGGTAATCATTCAACTGTGGATACTTTCGTCCTAAAAAATAACCGGACAAAATAAAGGTACATGTCCACGCAATACCTCCCGCCAGGTTGTATATCGTAAACTTTTTAAAATCAACCTTAACAACCCCCGCAAAGATAGGTGCAAAAGTTCTTATTATAGGGAAAAATCTTCCCAAAACTAGTGCCATACCTCCGTGTTTATTATAAAATTCTTCGGCAACCACTATGTAACGTTTCTTGAAGAAAAGAGAGTCATCCTTTTTGAACAGCATTGGCCCTGTGCGATAGCCGAACCAATACCCCGTATAGTTGCCTAAAATACCAGCCGCCATAACCGAAAAAAGGAGAGTAGCTAAATCAACATCTATTCTGCCAGATGCACACAACAATCCGGCCATGAATAAAAGATAGTCCCCGGGTAAGAAAAACCCGAAGAACAAGCCCGTTTCTGCGTATACCACAATCAGTAAAAAGTAAAACCCTCCCTTACTTAAAATAGAATTAGCATCGGTTAAGTTTTGCAGGTATTCCCAAAAATTTTCCATTAACTATATCTGTAAAACTACAAATATTAAATCAATTAGAAACCGATTTTGATTTTAATGAATTAAATGAGTCGGGATATCAGGTCGGGATAGATGCCAATAACAACCGTGGCAATAGCCGCAATTGCAAAAACAAAAACATAATTACCGGGCACCAACACAGGCGAACGTTCGCTATTGCGAAAATACATAGCTATAATAACCCTGAAATAGTAGAATATACTGATAATAGCATTTATAACTGCTAAAACGGTAAGCCAGATCTGCCATTTGCTTATGGCGGTACTAAACATATAAAACTTGCCTATAAAACCCGCAGTTAAGGGAATACCAGCCAGAGAAAGCATAGCTACAGTTAATACCAACGCTAAAAACGGATTTGTTTTTCCTAAGCCGTTAAAGCTGTCAAAACTATCGCTGCCACTTTGCTGCTGAACCAATATTAGCGCGCCAAACGCAATTATTGAAGCTATTGAATAAGCGCTTCCGTAAACGAAGATTGACACCGCAGAGCTGCCGCCTAAAGCGATAATTGCAAAAAGCATATAACCGGCATGCGAGATACTTGAATATGCCAGCATGCGTTTAAAGCTCTGCTGGTATAAGGCCGTTATGTTACCAATAAATAGGGTGAGGATGATAATTATTGATAAGGGCTGCATCCAGAAACCACTTGCCATACCGAACGAAACTGAAAACAAACGATAAAACGCGGCAAATCCGGCTACCTTAACAACGGTAGACATAAATGCTGTAATGAGCGTTGGAGAACCTTCGTATACGTCAGGCGTCCAGAAATGGAAAGGAGCAGCACCAACTTTGAAGCAAAGACCAATTAGTATCAACATCATACCGGTAAATGATAACCAATCAATATGAGTGTCGTGCGAAAGCCATTTACCGATCTCTTCTAAATTGAATGAACCCGAAGATCCGTAGATCAAAGTGATACCAAATAATAGAAATCCGGTTGAAAAGGCACCCATTAAAAAGTACTTTAACGCAGCTTCGTTTGAAGCGAAATCGCGTTTTTTAATACCGGCAAGGATGTATAAACTTACTGACATGATCTCGATACCGATAAACAGCATTGATAAATTGTAGTAAGATACCATTACAATGATGCCGGCTAGCGAAAATAATATAACGGCGTAATACTCGGCTACGTGGGAGCTTATGCGTTCAAAATAATCTTTTGAAAGCATAACGATCAATATGGTTGATAATATAGCAACAGATGAAAACACTACCGAGAAATTGTTAAACAACATCATGCCACTGTAGATAGGCGTGGCACCGTCGTTCCAATGGCCCAAAGCCAATCCGAATGCGACCAGTAAACCAATTATAGTAACAGGCAGTAGTGCTTTCTGCATTTTATACAGGCCCAGGTATAGCAGCACTATAGGTAAAACAGATATAACTATTAGAGTATTCATATTAAACTACCTGAGATTTATATTGTGTATCAAGTTGTTAACCGAAGCCTCTGATATGTGCAAAATTGGCTGAGGATAAACACCGATACTTATTATTAAAAAACAAATTATGCCCAACGCAATAGCTTCTGAGCCTTTAACATCTGCAAAAACAGCTGTTAAGGCATTGGCTTCGCCCTGCATTACATTTTTGTACATACGCAGCATGTAAACCGCGCCAAATATGATGGTTAGACCTGCAATAGCGGCCAGCCATATATTATATTGGTAAACACTGTTCAGTAATAAAAACTCGCCTATAAAACCGTTAGTAAGCGGCAAGGCCACTGTGCCTAATACGATGATAAGAAATGCGATAGAAAAAACAGGAGCTGCTTTGGCAATGCCACCTAATTGAGAAAGATCGCGGGTGTTTAAACGGCGGCTGATGATATCCCAGATAAAGAACATACCTACAACATTGATACCGTGGCTAAGCATTTGTACCATCGCTCCTTGCAAGCCCTGAACATTCCAGGCAAATATGCCCGCAGCTATAAGGCCTACGTGGGCTATTGATGAATAGGCCACCAAACGTTTTCCATCTGTTTGAGTGAAAGCAATTATAGAAGCGTATACAATACCAACAATTGATAATATGATGGTTAAATTCTGCCACTCAAAAGCTACTATCGGCGCATTAGGGATCAGCCATCTGATGACACCATATACACCCATTTTCAGCATAATACCTGATAGCATCATAGTACCGGCAGAAGGTGCTTCGGTATAGGTATCAGGCTGCCAGGTATGAAATGGGAACACAGGCATCTTAATAGCGAAAGCCAGGAAGAATGCCCAGAAAACCCAAACCTGCTGACCATGCGATAAACCCGAATGGTAAAAAGTCTCTAAACTGTAAAGCTTATCAGGGGTTTGCGTATATAAATAAATAATAGCTACCAGCATAAAAAGTGAGCCGGCGAACGTATAGATAAAAAACTTAATGGTAATGCGGATACGATTTTCGCCTCCCCATAATGCGCAGATAAAGTAAATAGGTATCAACGCTGCTTCCCATCCTACGTAAAACAAAAAGCCATCTAAAGCTGTAAATACTACCAGCATAGCGGCTTGCATAAACAAGATGAGCGCGTAAAATACACCCGCGTTTTTATAATTATGCTGATAGGTTGTAAGAATAATTAACGGCACCAATACGGTTGTTAACAATACCATTATCATGCTGATACCGTCAATACCGGCAGTAAAGTAGATGCCTAAACGTGTTATCCAGGGCACATCAATCTTAAACTGTGTGCTGGCGTCTGGCACAAAATTGCTTAGGAAAAACAGGGCAACCGCCAGTTCAATAACCGAGAAAAATAAGGCGGCATGTTTAGCTGTTTCGTTTTTAAGGAACAGCACAGCAAGCGCTGCTATTACCGGCAAAAATATAAGTATACTAACAGTCATTTTAAATAACACTTGTTAAGCTATATAGCAAAATGGCAATAATGCCTGCTACCATCATAAATATGTAGAAACCGACGTTACCCGCCTGCAATAATCTAAAGCTCTTGCTGGCCTCAATAGTACCTTTGCCCAGACTATTCACTATACCATCAATACCCAGTTTATCAACCACCTTATAAAAGAACACTGAAAGAGCATCTAATGGCTTGCGGATAATGGCATCATACAATTCATCAACATAAAATTTATTGTAAGACAGGCCTGCCAGCGCCGGGCGTTCTTCCGTATCAGCTATCGGAACATGGCCGCCTTTAACGTATTTGGTATAAGCATAAGCCATGGCAATTAAAGCGCCTCCAACGGAAAGACCCATTAGCATCCATTCTGTACTGTGGCTTAATTCGTGCTCGCCCATTATCTTGTGCGATGCTTCAAAAACAGGTGTTAAGAAAGCGTTTAATTCGTGGTGACCACCCATTACAGCCGGCACACCAATCATACCTGCAATAATTGACAAAACCGCCAATACTATTAAAGGAATAGTCATGCTTGCAGGCGACTCATGTAAATGGTGCTCCTGCTCATGCGTGCCCCTAAATTTACCCCAGAAAGTAAGGTACATCATGCGGAACATATAGAACGAGGTTAGCATTGCAGTAACCACGCCTATTGCATAATAAACCGGGTTATGGGCATAGGCTGCCGCTAAAATTTCGTCTTTTGAAAAGAAGCCTGAGAAAGGAGGTATACCCGCTATTGCTATGGTACCTATCAGCATGGTTATAAATGTTACTTTAACCTTCCCTTTTAAGCCGCCCATTTTACGCATATCCTGCTCTCCGCTCATGGCGTGAATAACAGAGCCCGCACCCAGGAATAATAATGCTTTGAAGAAGGCGTGTGTTAATACGTGGAAAAATGCACCGGTATATGCACCAACGCCCAAGCCTAAAAACATATAACCCAACTGCGATACCGTTGAATACGCCAGCACCTTTTTAATATCTGTTTGCGTAAGCGCAATTAATGCAGCAAATACGGCGGTTGCTAACCCTACAATGGCAACTACCTCAAGGGTTTCAGGAGCCATTGTGAATAGGATATTGGAGCGAGCTATCATGTAGATACCTGCAGTTACCATGGTTGCAGCGTGTATCAGTGCCGATACCGGTGTCGGACCGGCCATTGCATCTGGTAACCATGTAAACAATGGCAATTGTGCAGATTTACCGGTGGCGCCTACAAACAGCAGAATAGTGATTAGTACAAACGGTGCACCGCCGGCGCCAATAGTGGCGGCCTTACCAAATACATCGGCATAATTGATGCTTCCAAAGTTTGTGAAGATTAAGAATATCGCTATCAGGAAACCTAAGTCGCCTACGCGGTTCATGATAAAGGCTTTTTTAGCTGCGTCTGCATAACTTGCGTTAGTATACCAAAAGCCAATAAGCAGGTATGAGCATAAGCCAACGCCTTCCCAACCAATAAACATGATGAGGTAGTTAGAGCCCATCACCAACAGCAGCATAAAGAATACAAACAGGTTTAAGTAAGAAAAGAACTTACCAAAACCGTCATCATCATGCATATAACCGGTTGAATACAGGTGAATAAGAAATCCTACTCCGGTTATGATCAATAGCATTATAGCGCTTAACTGATCAACCAGAAAAGAAAAATTTACCTTTAATGAGCCTACGCTGAACCACGTGAACAAATCAACATTAATAGGAACGCCGGTAGACTTTATTTGAAAGAAAGCAGCAATACTCAGGCCGAATGAGCCCAATACAACTAAACTGCCAATTGCGCCAATAAGTCCTTTTGATAGTGAATTACGACCGATGCCATTAATAACAAAGCCCAGCAACGGTAATAAAGGAATAAGCCAGATATATTTATCCATTTTAAAAGTCGTACGGTTTGACGTTGTACGTTATACGTTTTTCTTATATACTGATAATTCTAAATCGGAAATTGAAAATCCGAAATTCGAAATTATCTACCATTTCAACCTGTTCAGTACGTTTATATCAATAGAGTTGGTGTTACGATAGATCATTACTATAATAGCCAAACCCACCGCAACCTCGGCTGCTGCAAGCGCCATAATAAAAAATACAAACACCTGTCCTGCCGCATCCCCACGATAAACCGAAAAAGCTGTAAGCAACAGGTTTACCGAATTTAGCATCAACTCAACAGACATAAAGATCACTATAGCGTTGCGGCGCAACAACACGCCCATAACACCTATTGAAAATATGATAGCACTTAATAATATGTAATGATTAAGCGGCACACCAAGCATTGAATTAGTTAAACTTTGCATATTACGCTGCTTTTGGGTCTTTATCTTTAGTTGCTAATAAAACCGCACCAACCATTGCCGATAACAGCAATATTGAGGAGATTTCAAATGGCAATAAATATTCGTTAAACAATACTTTTCCGAGGTTTTTAACCAAACCCAGATCGGGGTTTTTCATTACCACCAGGTTTGAAGCGCCTAAGGCTTTTATTGATGCTACTATAGTAACAAGGAAACATCCGCCACCTATAACCGCAGCTATTTTTACAAAATTTGATTTTGCCGGCTCAGAATCCTCATTTAAATTGATGAGCATTAGCGTGTATAAAAACAATACTAATATGGCACCCATATAAACAATGAAGTTTACAACGGCTAAAAACTGAGCGTTAAGTAAAATGTAATGGACGGTGAACGTAAAAAAGGTTAGTATAAGATAAAGTATACTATGCACCGGATTTTTTGCGCTTATTACCAAAATGGCAAAAAAGATAGACAAAAACGCTACAACGTAAAATGGATTCATGGTTATCTATTAACGTACCTTATACCCTTAAAAAAGTTGGGCAAAGGTATAAAACTTCTTTATTGATTTAACGGGGCCTCTACTAATTTGTCTTTACCGTAAATAAAATCCTTGCGCAAATAATCTGAAGGCACAATATCACCATCCAGATAAATTGCTTCTTTAGGGCAGGCCTCTTCACACAATCCACAAAAAATGCAACGCAGCATGTTTATTTCATATACAGCAGCATATTTTTCTTCGCGATACAAATGCTCCTCGCCTTTCTGGCGCTCGGCTGCAGTCATTGTAATAGCTTCTGCCGGGCATGATAATGCGCATAAACCACAGGCAGTGCAACGCTCTTTGCCGTTCTCGTCACGCTTAAGCGAGTGCATGCCTCTGAAATTCTCAGAGAATTCACGTTTTTGTTCCGGATATTGGATGGTTACATCGCCTTTGGCAAAAACCACTTTCATAAAGTGCTTCATGGTAATACCTAAACCTTTTACAATGGCCGGCAAGTAAGCGCGTTCCATTAGAGTAAGCGGCTTCGACTCCAATACCTTTCTTTTATTACTTAATGGTTCCATATTATCCTCTAATAAAAGTCATCCACAATCCGGTTATAATAATATTGGCTATAGCCAATGGTATCAGCGATTTCCAGCCAAGATCCATCAATTGATCATAGCGGAAACGGGGTATAGTCCACCTTACCCACATGAAGAAGAAGATAAAGCCGAATATTTTACCAAATAACAATACCACCCCTAATATTACCGATATGTTGGTACCTGCATTAGCAGCCACCCAATCCATAAACGGATAGTTATAACCACCAAAATATAGCGTAGCCATTACAGCCGATGAAATGAACATATTGATATACTCAGCAAACAGGTAAAAGCCAAGTTTCATTGATGAGTATTCTGTGTGATAACCGCCTACCAGTTCAGTTTCGCACTCAGGCAAGTCAAACGGAGAGCGGTTAGTTTCCGCAAAGGCACATATTATAAAAAGCAGGAAACCCAAAGGTTGCTTAAATACAAACCAACTAAACCAGCCATTTGCCCAAAAACCATGCTGCTGCCCCGCTATCTCACCCAGGCTCATGGTACCAGTAACCATTATTAAAGCGATAATAGAAAGGCCCATTGAAATTTCATAGCTGATGTTTTGCGATGCCGCGCGGATGGCGCCTAACAACGAGTATTTGTTGTTTGAGGCCCAGCCACCTATCATGATGCCATACACACCTAATGATACTACACCAAAAATGTAAAGTATGCCCACATTTATGTCGGTAACCTGCAGATCAATAACCGTTGTACCAATCGTCAGCTTTTGTCCCCAGGGAATAACTGCAGAAGCTATACAAGCTGTAAAAATAGCCAGCGATGGGCCCACGATAAACAGAAAACCTGTTGCATTAGTAGGTATGATCTCTTCTTTTAAAAACATCTTACCACCATCAGCAAGGGGTTGTAAAATACCCCACGGTCCTGCACGGTTAGGGCCAACCCTATCCTGAAAAAAGGCAGCCAGTTTACGCTCCGCGTAAGTAGAATACATGGCTACTACCAGGCTGATAGCGAAAATGATCACTATCAAAGTAAATTTTATTAGGATATCAGTCAGTTCCATTATAAACGTGTCTCCCGTTCAAATTGTGTTTTATTAGCTTCCTGTAACACCGGATTGGTTTTTACTACCGGAAGCGGTTTCATTTCGTAATGATTAGAGCTGATAACTGATTTATGCGAGACTTTACGCGGACCTTCAATTACCCAATCAGACGTTTTCTTTTTATCAAAACGGCATTCGTTGCAAATAAACTCTTCAACTTCGCCCCATTGATCCTTACGTGCGGTTACACGAAGCACCTCTTCGCCTTTATACCAAAGGGTTACTTTGCCGTTACAGTTAGCGTGATCGCAATCGCGGTGCGCTTCTACCGGTTTGGTAAACCAAACACGGTTTTTAAAGCGGAAAGTCCTGTCTGTTAATGCACCTACCGGGCAAACATCAATAACATTTCCAGAGAAATCATTATCAACAGCAGCCTGGATATAAGTCGATATTTCTGAGTGATCGCCACGGTTCAATATGCCATGTATACGATGATCGGTAATCTGATCAGCAGTGAAAACGCAACGGTAGCAAAGAATACAACGCGTCATGTGCAATTGGATCTTGTCGCCTATATCAATTCTTTCAAATGTACGGCGGTCGAATTCATAACGTGTCTTCTCTCTTCCATGCTCAAAGCCCAAATCCTGTAAATGACACTCTCCAGCCTGATCGCACACAGGGCAATCCAGCGGGTGGTTAATTAATAACATTTCTACCACACCCTTACGCGCCTCAACAACCTCTGGCGATGTAATGTTTTTCACTTCCATACCATCCATCACTGTGGTACGGCATGATGCTACCAGCTTAGGCATAGGACGAGGATCCTTATCAGAACCCTTGCTTACCTGTACCAAACAAGTACGGCATTTACCGCCGCTACCTTCCAGCTTAGAATAATAGCACATAGCCGGCGGAACAATATCTCCTCCTATAACCCTTGCGGCGTTAAGGATGCTTGTTCCGTCTGGTACTTCTACTGATATTCCGTCTATTGTAACTTTCATTTAAGTCAAAATTAAAAATTCAAAAGTCAAAAACTGATGAACTTCAACGTATCATTTTTGCACATTAATTATTATTGAAGCGATAATCTTTGACATTCATCCGCCTCCTTTATTAAGTTATTAATGACTTCTTTCTCATTTATCAGAACTGTATCTCTGATTAAACAAAGCCAATATTTTGTTTCGTTTGACGATTTTAAGGCTATGTTGTAAAAGTTCTTAAAATCCTTTACTGAACTACCTGCCTTCGCTTCAACTATATTCCACCCTATTGAGGTTCCACTTCTTAATAACTGATCAAATATTGAAAAGTAAATTCTTTCATATTTTGCTATCGATATAAAAACTACGAGTTCCTTCGAAAATTGGTAACATCTGTGTCTTATATCAAAAGGTTTCTCAACCAACGCTTTTTTGAATTTTTACTTTTTAATTTTGACCTAGCTCGCTGCCGGTTCAGGCTTCGGCAACGGATCTGCATAATGCGCCAACCCGTAATTGCGTGTTACGGCTTCGCTTGCATGGCTAACGTGCCATTCAAACTCATCTCTGAAGTGGCGTATAGCACTGGCCACCGGCCAAGCTGCTGCATCGCCAAGCGGGCATATTGTATTTCCTTCAATCTTTTTAGATACATCAACCAACAGATCCATGTCACTCATGCTGCCATGACCCATTTCAAGACGATGCAATACTTTTTCCATCCAACCGGTACCTTCACGGCATGGCGAACACTGTCCGCAGCTTTCATGATGATAAAAGCGTGCAAAGTTCCAGGTGTTGCGCACAATACACTGGTCTTCATCAAAAGCGATAAAGCCGCCTGATCCCATCATAGTACCGGTAGCAAAACCACCATCAGCCAATGATTCGTAGCTCATTAAACGCCCTTCGCCTGCTGCTGTCTTCAAGAACAGGTTAGCGGGCAAAATTGGTACAGATGAACCACCTGCAACAACTGCTTTTAGGCGTTTGCCATTGGCAATACCACCGCAATATTCATCGCTGTATAAAAACTCTTCAACAGGTAAGCCTAAATCAATCTCGTAAACACCCGGCTTAACCAAATTACCACCTGCAGATATCAGTTTGGTACCGGTACTACGACCGATTCCTAATTTAGCATACTCTTCGCCGCCATCATTAATGATAGGTACTACGGCAGCAATAGACTCCACGTTGTTAACTACTGTTGGGCAACCATATAAACCTGCAATAGCCGGGAATGGAGGTTTAATACGCGGGTTACCACGTTTGCCTTCTAATGATTCAAGCAAAGCTGTTTCTTCACCGCAGATATAGGCACCGCCACCGGGCTGTACGTACAACTCCAGATCATAACCTGTGCCTAATATATTTTTACCTAAAAAGCCATTGGCTTTTGCTTCGGCTATTGCTTTTTCAAGAATGCGGATCTGCGGCATCATTTCGCCGCGAACGTATATGTATGACGTTTTTGCCCCTAAGGCGTAACTTGCTGTAATCATACCCTCAATTAATAAATGAGGGATATAAGTCATCAAGTATCTATCTTTAAACGTACCTGGTTCAGATTCGTCAGCATTACAAACCAGGTAACGGGCAACACCTTCCGGCTTAGCCAAAAAGCTCCATTTCATTCCGGTAGGGAAGCCTGCACCACCACGGCCACGCAAACCCGACTTTTTAACTTCTTCCACCACTTCCTCTGGCGACATTTGTTTCAAAGCTTTCTCTACAGATCTGTAACCGCCTTTTTGGCGGTAAACATCAAAAGCATTGATGCCGGGTACGTTTATATGTTCTAAAAGTAATTTGCGTCCCATTAGTTATTCGCCTTAGCTTTTAAATCCTCAATCAATTGGTCGACGGAATCGTTAGTCAACTTTTCATAAAAAGTATACTCAGGGCCGATCTGTAAAACCGGTCCGAAGCCACAAGCCGCCAAACATTCCACACCGCGCCAGCTAAACAGGCCATCGGCAGTAACCTCACCTTCTTTAACGCCCAGCTTTTGCTCAATATGATCCATTACCTTTTCGGCGCCTACTAAACAGCAAGGGCCTGTGCGGCAAACTTCTAATGCATATTTGCCTTGCGGGCGCATAAAATACATCGTATAGAAAGTAGCAACCTCATAAACCTCAACAGGTTGTATGTTCAAATACTCGGCAACTTTGTCCATCGCCGGCGCGCTTACCCAGCCAAACTCGGCTTGCACTAAATGAAGTATGGGCAACAATGCCGATTTTTGTTTTCCTTCGGGATAGCGGTTAACAATGTCAGCAAATTGGTCGGTTAGCGCGATTGAAAACTCAACCGGAACCATCTCGGTATTTTCAACTCTAAGCATCTAACTCTCCGGCTATAACGTTTAAACTACTCATGTTAATAATCGCATCTGAAAGTAACATACCCGCACTCATAGGAGCATACATCTGGTAATTGATAAAGCTCGGCCTGCGGAAATGCAACCGGTAAGGTGCACGGCCGCCATCATTTATCAGGTAAAAACCTAACTCGCCGTTAGCGCCTTCAACAGCATGATAAACTTCAGTATGCGGGGTTGGTATCTCGCCCATAACTATTTTGAAGTGGTAGATAAGGGCTTCCATGTTATTATAAACTTCCTCTTTCGGAGGCAGGTAAAATTCGGGTACATCAGCATGAAAAACATCGCTTGGCTCTTTTTCCAGCTTTACCAAAGCTTGTTCTATCAGGCGAAGGCTTTGCCACATTTCCTCATTACGCACCAAAAAGCGCGAATAGACATCGCCATTTTCGCCTACCGGAACTTCAAAATCAAAGTCCTCATAGCTTGAATATGGGTTCATGGCACGCACATCATAATCTACACCGGCAGCACGCAATAACGGTCCGCTCCAGCTGTAGCTTAAAGCATCTTCTGCAGTAACAGCAGCAACACCCTTAGTACGGTCAACAAATATTCGGTTGCGCGTAAACAGCGCTTCAAATTCTTTTAATGTTTTAGGGAACTCCACCAAAAACTTACGCAGTTTGGCAAAAGCTTTAGTATTAAAGTTCCGTTCAAACCCGCCTATACGGCCTATATTAGTTGTTAAGCGTGATCCGCAAACTTCCTCGTAGATCTCGTAAATAGATTCACGGAACTCCATCATGTAAAGGAAGCCGGTGAAAGCACCCGTGTCCACACCTAATACACCATTACAAACAATGTGGTCTGCTATACGGGCAAGCTCCATTACAATAACGCGCAGGTAATCCACGCGTTTAGGTGTTTGGATACCTAATAGTTTTTCAACCGTCATATGCCAGCCCATGTTGTTGATAGGCGATGAACAGTAGTTTAAACGGTCTGTTAATGGTGTTATTTGGTAAAAAGGACGATGCTCGGCAATTTTTTCAAACGCCCTATGAATATATCCTATAGTTGAAACGCCACTGATGATACGCTCCCCATCCATTTGCAAAACGTTTTGAAAAACGCCATGCGTAGCCGGGTGGGTAGGGCCTAAATTTAGCGTGGAATGGTCGCTTTGTGGATCGTTATCTATATATACCGGATGATTCTCCATGTTCTATCTTCCAAAAAAATAATCTTTCTTATCAACGCGGTTCGGGTCCTCCAGCGGGAATTCTTTCCGCATCGGGAAGGCCGTCATATCGTCAACATTCAATATTCTGCGCAGATCAGGATGGCCGTCGAAAATAACACCGAAGTAGTCGTAAGTTTCGCGTTCCATCCAGTTTGCACCTTCCCACAAATTTGTTGCTGTAGGGATGTGGCAATTTTCGCCATCAATAAACACTTTAATGCGCACACGCACATTGTTTACCAGGCTGTGCAGATGATAAACAACGCCTATTGTAAGTTCCTGCTCAGGGTAGTGAACTGCAGTTATATCTGTTAAATAAATAAACTGAAGAACCGGCGAATTCTTAAGGAAAGCTAGCAAATCATTTATCTGCTCTTTAGTGGTCTGGAGTGTAAGTAAGCCGAAAGGTTCACCTACCACAGCTACCGCATCGCCAAAGCGGGTATTTATATTACTTAAAAGCTCCTCGTTATTTATCTTACCCATTTATTGAATTCCGTATGATGCTAATAATTTCTGGTATTCCGGAGTTTCACGTCTGCGGGTTGATTCTGTTCTAACCAGATCCTGTATATGCATAAAGCCATCAATAATAGCTTCGGGGCGTGGCGGGCAACCCGGTACGTAAACATCAACCGGTATTATCTCGTCTATACCCTGTAAAACTGAATAAGTATCAAAAATACCACCACTTGAAGCACATGCCCCAACGGCCATTACCCAGCGCGGCTCGGCCATTTGCAGGTAAACCTGGCGCAATACCGGACCCATTTTTTTGGCGATGGTACCCATAACCATTAAAAGATCGGCTTGCCTTGGTGAAAAACTTAAACGTTCTGCGCCAAAACGCGAAAGGTCATAATGCGAGGCCATAGTGGCCATAAATTCTATACCGCAACATGAAGTGGCAAAAGGCAATGGCCAAAGTGAATTGGCGCGTGCCATGCCTACCGCTTTATCAAGCGAAGTAGCAAAAAATCCCGCTCCCTCTACTCCCGCAGGAGCCCCAACTATTTGAATATCACTCATGAATTATAATTATCAAATACCTGTCCAAACTGTGGCATTTGGACGCGCAAATTTATGATAAAATACGTTGTATTAGCTACATTAAAGGCTAAACGAAATATATTTAGAATTATTCTAAACAAACACCATGGCCTTGAATGAATCACCATTTTATATGCTATAACTATTGAAATTGCACTTTAGTGCGTTTCAATAAAATATATGACAACAGCGAAACATTTGAAACACCGTTGTCTATTAACCGCCTGTTATGCAGCATATTGCACAAATCGCATGAAACACCTTGAAACTACTTTTAAGTCAGTAAACTCAGCCGTAAAAAAAGCATAACGAATTACTTATCAAGCAATTGGTAAACAGGCAAAATTTAAATCTGCAATGAAACGCTTTTTAAACAGTGCTCCCCGATAAATAAACTATAAACGGATAAGGCGCGTGTTAGAAATCAAGGCCCACAGTAAGCAAATAGTGCACTTTAGTCCCAGTCGAGGGCCTTTTTCTTTATAACGTAGATAAATCCGGCCAGCAGGGTTGCCATAAAGATGAACATCTCTATCATGCCGGATCTGCCTAATTCTTTAAAGTTAACAGCCCAGGGGTACATAAATATTACCTCCACATCAAACAATACAAACAGTATGGCTACCAGGAAATATTTGATAGAGATGGGGGTGCGTGCATTACCAACAACTTCAATACCCGATTCAAAAGGCGTAAGTTTATCTTTAGTTGCGCGTTTTGGTCCTAACTTGTGTGTACCAAACATAGTTGCCACTACAAAACCCAGCGCAACCAACATCTGAAATATAATTGGTAAGTAATTTACCGGTAAACTTTGAGTTTCCATGCCGCAAATATACAAAGGGCTTATAAATAAAAAAGGCTTCTTTTTACAGAAGCCTTTTTTATTTATAAATGTGTTATTAATTACTTGCTTTTAGTGCCGGCCTTTTGCTTAAAGTAAGCATCCGCCTGCGCATCATCAGGCCTTAGGGTTTTTGCTTTGTTAAAGTACTCGGTTGCTTTTATGTCGTCCTTTTCCTTATAGCCGTAATATACCCCCAGGTAATCATACGCTTCTAATAAACCTGTCTTATCAATTGCTGATAAAGTAGCTGGATCTTTGACTCCAGAAATTTCTACAACTTGTTCATAATAAGGCTTTGCAATCCCTTTGATATTATTACGATCAGCGTCTTTCAAATCTGCAATCCGCGCTCTCATCAAAGTTGCATAAGCCACAGGGGAGGCGGCCCTTTTGTTAATGTAAGCAAAAGCAGAGTCAGCTCTTACCAAAAATGTTGAATCTGGTTTGTATGACGGGTCAGCTTTGGCTTTTGCAATTTCCTCACTTGTAAAACCAAAATAATAGCTGCGTCCTAAGTTTATGTAGTCATTTAAGTTTAGCTGTTTCGTTCTGGCAATATATTTAGCCCATGCATCAGCAGAGCCCTGGTACTTACCTCTTTTGTAATAAACTCCGGCTATATCAGGATAAACATCTACAAATGAACTATCTAACTGTACTGCTTTAGTTAATGTTTCTATACCCTTAGTAGTATCCTGACCTGATTGGATCTGTGCACGACCATGATATAAAAAATCGCGCGGAATAACGCGTTTAGGATCAGCTTTTGCCATCCATTTATTCATGTAGTCCATAGCGCCCTTAAAATCCTTACTTTCAAATGCAGCATAAGACAAATAGCGATAAACCCTGGCATTAGGATTAGATGACGCGGCAAGTTTTGTAGCAACCTCGCGCACCTCTGCCCATTTACCGGCGCGTACCAAAAAGTCGGCATAACGCAGCAAAGTCTCATCAGACTGGTCGGTCAAACTCATGTATGTTTTGTAATGAGCCACCGCAGAATTTATTTTATCAACAGCTACTTTACGATTGGTAGTGGCCTCGCGGCTCTCTGTTTCCGCCCATTCGCGGTAAGCCGGTCCAAAGTTAGCGTCTATACCTGTAGCCGCTTTAAAAGCCGCTTCTGCAGAATCAAAGCTATCGGCATATTTCCACAACACCCCTATAGCAGTGTTAGCAGTAACTGATTTTGGATCAAGCGTTAAAGCTGTTTGATAGTTTGAATAAGCATCATTACTTTTAAACTGCGAGCGATAAGCATTACCTAATTCAATAAATATTTCGGCATTTTTCTCGTTATCCAGTTTTGCTTTGTTCAAAGCATCAATAGCCAAATTGGCATTCTGTGAAGAGAGTTTACCATCTTCCGCACCTAAAAGATACCCTTTGCCAATATAAAGAAAAGGCTCTGCATCTTTTTTCTTCTTTAAATCAATTGCTTGTTTAAAACTTGCGTTAGCGCCGGCGTCGTCCTTATTCAAATGTGCTGCTACACCTAAGCCAACATAATTAAGCGCTGATTTAGGGTCGGCTGCAACACCTTTATTGAATACAGCTTTTGCTGAATCAACATACTCTTGTTCCAGATATACCCATCCCAACTGAAAAAACGCCTCGGCATTTGTCGGCTGCGTAGTTGTCAGGTTCTTAAGCATCGCTTTAGCTTTTACATACTGCTCGGCATCTATCGCTTTTTTGGCATCAGCAAGGCTTTGTGCAAAAACTGATGATCCAACAAGCGCAAGGCCCGCTGCAGCCGTAGCTATTCTTCTGATCATTTTCATCTTTTACTATTTTAGTTTTATAATTTACCTCTGTTATTTCTTCTTTACAATATTAATTTCCCTTGTAGGAACCGAATCGGGTAATATTCCCGACCGCAAAATTATCCGTTGTCCCTTTTCACCTAACATAAAGTAAGCAAAGCCTGTGCCTAAACCCATTTTGCCGGTGCTATTAATTATAAACAGATCTCTGGTAAGCGGATATTGTTTTAGAGCGAGTGTAGCTTGCGAAGGTTTAAAATACCCTGTCTTTTTACTGTCATCCTTTACTGAAACAATTTTAACTTTACTTACCGCTTCCGCGTAATCCTTATCCGGATCATTTAGCCAACTAAAACCTGTTATGCCAATAGCATTTTGGTGCTCGCTGACATATTTTATCACCTCTTTGTTGTCCTTAAGGCCGTATATATTTCGCCCTTTAAGGTCAGTACTGTTTGCAAAATCCTTTAAATACCTTACCAGGCTTGAGTTGGGGTTATCAAAAACAATATTTAAGTCTGTTCTTGCTTTACCGTTAAGCATATTTTTCAATTCACTAACTGTAAATAACGTATCAACAGAAGCGTTATTTACTATAAGTGTAATTGCGTCAACCGCAAACCTATCAACCTTAGGTGCCCGGTTTCTGCCATCCAGTATCTTTTTCTCCCCCGCGCTCAAATCGCGCGATAAAATGGCAAGCCTTACACTATCATTCAAAAAAAGGCTTACAACTTTATTCTCGGCCCCATAAACGATGTTTAAATCTGCCTGTTCATTGAGGCTCTTAAATACAAAAGCCTCTTCATCAACAATTGGTTGAAATGATTCATCAACCGCAATTACTGTTTTACCGCTTACTGTCGTTTCCTTTTCCGTTTCTTTAGTTTTTTGGCCACAAGCGGCTATTGCCAACATGAACACAAAGAACAAATATCCGTTTTTAAACCTCATCAGGATCCTTCTTTAATAAACGTGCAAATCTTAATACTGCATATATCATAATAAGAACGCCAAAACCGGTTCTTTGGAAGCCTGCGAGCTGCGGTAACATGTCCTTCCAAAATATAATCATCAGGCCGAAACCCAAAACGCAAACGGCTGTTACCCCTCCTAAAATAAGCAAAAACCGCCTTTTGAGCGATTTTTGCTTACTATCAAATTTTAATGACATCACATTACTGTTCTTCGCCCAACGTGAAGTTGATTGGCACAGTGTATTGTACACGAACTGGTCGGCCATTTTGAATACCGGCTTTCCATTTCGGTGATTTCTTTAGGATACGCATAGCTTCCTCTTTCAAAGTCTCGCTTGGTCCACGTACTGCACTAACATCTGTCAAAGCACCATCTTTTTCAACAACGAAAGAGATAAATACTTTACCCTGTACGTTATTTTCCCTGTCAACACCAGGATATTTGATGTTTTTCTCCAGGTACTTGGTAAACGCAGCAGCACCACCCGGAAACTCCGGAGCAGATTCCACTGAAACGAAAATTTTATTTTCGTCTTCTGTAACCTGTTTAATATCTGAGTTACCTACCGGTTCATCAATTCTGATCTCCGCGTTCGGGTCACCTTTCTGATCTTTTGGACCTGGATCGGCAACCTTAAGTTCCTCCTGTGTAGGTGGATCTTCTTTTACCTCAACATCCGGCTTAACAACCAAAGGAGGAAATTTCACTTGGTCAATCTTTGGTTTTGGCGGTTCTGGTGGTGGCGGAGGTGGTACTTTTTTCTGTTCTTCTGGCGGCGGCGGAGCTAAAATAACATCAGTCATTTTAACTTTCTCATCGGCCTTCGGAATGAATCCATCAATCATATTGATGATTGTCTTCATGGATATAACAAGTACGAAAAATATTATGCCGAATAGCAACGCGCGATTGGTATTGCGCGGATTAGCTTTTCTAAGCTCATATGCTCCATATGCTTTGTTACGCCCGGTAAAAACAACGTCGATC
Organism: Mucilaginibacter sp. HD30; assembly: GCF_054061755.1. Classification (NCBI taxonomy): domain Bacteria; kingdom Pseudomonadati; phylum Bacteroidota; class Sphingobacteriia; order Sphingobacteriales; family Sphingobacteriaceae; genus Mucilaginibacter; species Mucilaginibacter sp. HD30. Next base: position 4,381,396 of record NZ_JBSSEO010000001.1, on the reverse strand, counting down.
CACTCTTGCTTTAATATGTCTAATTTAGATCCCAGCATGGTTCCGAGTTTTAATTTTTAACGTTTATTTTCTATTTAAATTATACCTTAATATAATCCATCTCTTTGCAGCAAGCCAATCTCGTCTTGACTGATATCCTGTATCGCTCTGATCTGATTACCCACAATGTTCAACTCATCCATAACGCTAACAACGTTCTCGTAGGTTGATTTTGAACTTGGCTTTACTATAACGATCATGTCTTTGCCTTGTGTTTTTTTAACTTCAGCTGATTTCTCAAGCAAAGTTTTCCTTAATCCATTCTTACCAAAGCTATCAACAGTTGGGCCGGCAATTGGTTTAGCAGGCTGGCCTATATACCATTCTACTTTGTTGTCTTTCCCAATTAAAATGGTCATTGTGCGGCTTTCTGCTACGTCCAATTCCACCTTTTTGTTATCGTCTTGTTTATCCGGCATGGTAAGGTCCATTGCCTTAGGTTTTTGGAGGGTAGTAGTAAGGATGAAGAAAGTTATAAGCAAGAAAGCCAAATCCACCATGGCTGTTAAATCCACACGTGTTGATTGCTTTTTACTTCTTACCTTCTTACCACCTTTACCCCCACCGGAGGTATCTAATTCTGCCATATCTTTTTATTTTTGCACTTTTCTAAGTGATGTAATTAAACTGAATTTATTCACCTCCTGCTTTTGCAGGGTTTTTATAATTTCGGCAATTTTAGGGTACTCTTCCTTGCTATCACCTTTTATGGCTACTGTTAATACAGCATTATGAAGCGCTACATCGGCCTTACGGGTTTCTTTAACCCAATTGAACAGTTCATTAGTATCGGTTGTATCAACCGGAATACCTGTTTGCCTAACATCTCCGCGTTCTGAAACAGGAATGTTTAGAAATTGAGGTAACTGTTTAACAGGCACGCCAAATGATTCAGTATTTGAAAAGGACTTTATCTGTTCAGCGGTGAAGGTAATTCCATACTTCTCCCCCATTGCCTTTAAAGTTTCCATTCTCAGATCCTGGCCTTCAATGTTGTAAAATACTTTTCCCTGGCCGACTATAATAGCGGCAAAATCATTTTCAGGAAGCGCTACTTCCGAAGCCGCAGCAGGCACTATTGCCGTTATCGGATCCTGAGTTTTTGGTTTTGCCGACAATATGAAGAATGTTAGCAACAGAAAAGCCACATCGCACATGGCGGTCATGTCTATTGCCGTACTTTTTCTTTTTACTTTTGCTCTGGGCATAATCTAATAATTTTAATATTTAGTGTTGATTTAATTGATTTATATATCCGGCTCTTTTAAGGAGCCGGATATTTGGCAAACACTAAAATTTATTTGTTTTTATGCGATGCAGCAAATGTTTGCACAATGCTGAATCCTGTTTCGTCAATTGCGTAAGTTAAACCGTCAATTTTTGAAGTGAACAAGTTGTACATTACAATTGATACTGTTGAAGTTGTAATACCCATTGCAGTGTTTACAAGTGCTTCAGAAATAGCTTGTGATAATTTAGAAGTGTTATTTCCTGATTGAGATAACTCGGCGAAGGCCTTAATCATACCAATTACCGTTCCTAACAAACCTGTTAATGTACCAATAGATACCAAAGTAGCTATGATGGTTAAGTTTTGCTCTAACATTGGCATTTCTAATGCAGTTGCTTCTTCAATATCTTTCTGGATAGCTAAAGTTTTTTGATCAACATCTAATGTAGCATCATGCTCCATTTCGCGATATTTTTTCAAACCTGATTTGATTACGTTAGCAACAGAACCTTTTTGTTTGTCGCATTCTGCAGAAGCAGCATCGATGTTACCTGCATTAAGGAAACCTTGTATTTTTCTAACAAAGGCATCAACATTGCTGGTACCAGATGCTTTACCAATAACGATGAATCTTTCGATAGAGAATACAATAACCATTAAGATGTAAGACATACCAAGTGGTACAAGATAGCCACCGCTATGAACAGTTCCATAGATGTCAGTTGGTTCACCCTCAACATCTCCACCTTTAAAATGGCTTGGATTACCTAATACAAATACGAATATAATAATTGCTACAACAATGCAAATAGGAATAGTCAGGCTTGCAAAAATGCTGCTTTTGCTTGTGCTTTCTGGTTTAGCAGTAGTAGTTGGTTTTGTTGGTGCGTTTGCCATTACTTTAAATTTTAGTTTTGATTTTAGTTTTTGTTTATGTTTTAATTTATTTAACGTGCTTTTTCAGCGGATAACAAAATTAAACTTTTAATGAAATAAAAAAACTCTTTTGTTATTCTTTAACAATTATTTAATAACAAAGCTCTTGCCGCTGTTTTAATAAACGCAGATGGCTAAAAATCTTTGCTTTAAACAATCTTTTACAATGAAACCCATTATTTTTTATAATCGCAAACAATAGTTTACATATTTTATGTAATTATACTGTTATAGTTAAATTTTGGTGTTTATTGCATATTACGTATGGTAAAGATAAGCTTTCTTACCTACAGTATTCTGCTACAAACGCTCAAAGATTTAAATGATAACCCTTGCAATACGTTATAAAAGTGGTTTAATTGGCGGTGCAATGATAATCATTACAAGTATAACTAAAAAAATAGTTATTTTATTATTTCTGATACAATCTTTTTTTAATTGTTAATTGCACCATATACCGGCGCTTACCCGCCGGCCTTTTTTGCTTTAAATCCATCTGCTAACAACATCGCCAGGATTTTATCCCGAAAATCGCCTTGTATTAATATCTCGCCATCTTTAACAGATCCTCCAACACCGCATTTGGTTTTTAGTTTTTTACCCAATTCTTCCATATCGGCAAGTTTGCCAGCAAAACCGGCAATAGCAGTAACCATTTTGCCTCCGCCTTTCCTGTCCAGGTATATTTTCAAATTCTGCTGTTGCGGTGGTACAGTCAATTCTTTGCTTTGATCAGCTTCCTCTTTATTAAAATCCGGATCGGTAGAATAAACCAGTCCTGAAAAATCATTCAACTTCTTTGCCATTTGCGTGCTAGTTGTTAAAATTATCGCCAACAATTACGTTTAACGTAGCGGGCTTTACTGTTATATCTACTTCCGCTTCCATTTTTGTAGGTTCGCCATCCAAATGCATTGGCCCGGCCACGTCACGTTTAACGGTTATACGTTGTCCCTTTATTATCTCCACAAAACTTGAGCTATCAGCTGTTTTGGTAAACATACGTAACACCATCTCAGGAAAACGATACAATGGAAATGGCTTTACTATACACACATCAAGCGAACCATCCTGCACCGAAGCCTTTGGAGATATATGCGCGTTATTACCGTACTGCGACGAATTGGCTATACTTAAAATAAACGCCTTACGAGTATAATTAACGCCATCAATAGTTAAATAGTATGTATGCGATCTATAATTTATAATTTCTGCAAGCGATGATTTAGCATAGCTAAAAAATCCCCGCTTTTTACCGCCTGCGAAAACCTGGCCTATATGTGCATCAAAACCCAGGCCCGCAATATTGAAGAACGGGCGACCATTAGCCTCTGCAGAATCAATTGATTGAATTTGAAGTTTATTTAAAGTTTGTATTGATTCTTCAATATCCATCGGGATACCTAAAAAACGCGACAATCCGTTTCCTGATCCACACGGAATTATGCCCAACGTAACCTTACTTCCAACCAAACCCGAGGCAGTTTCATTAACCGTACCATCACCTCCTACTGCAACTACAACGTCGTACTTTCCTACGGCATCTGTTGCCGCCTCCCGTGCATGCGCAACGCCGGTTGTAAATAGAATAGTAGATTCAAACAAAGCTTTATCCAGATATTTTTCTATCTGTCCCGGCACGTCATCTTTTTTCTTCCCTCCTGATATCGGATTAATGATAAATAATGCTTTCTTTTTCAACTACCTGCTAATTTAAGGTGCCAAAAGTAAATGTATTTTCTGCTTTGTGAAAATTGTTTTATTTTTGACCTGTTGATAGTGGACTGATTTAGCTGCCCAGATGAGATTTTACCCCGGGCCGGATTGCAACCACGTAAAAAAGTGCTAAAACCATACTTTTACTTAGTTCAATTACTGCTCGCTTTCAACCAGTATTTATTGTTAATTAATTTATATAATTTATTAGTATGCCTTATTTATTTACTTCAGAGTCCGTTTCAGAAGGTCATCCGGATAAAGTTGCCGACCAAATATCAGACGCTTTGATAGACAATTTTCTTGCATTTGACCCCGAATCAAAAGTGGCCTGCGAAACACTTGTAACCACCGGACAAGTGATATTGGCGGGCGAAGTAAAATCCAAAGCTTATCTTGACGTTCAGAGAATAGCGCGCGAAGTGATCAACAAGATTGGCTATACCAAAGGCGAATATATGTTTGATGGCAGTTCTTGCGGCGTACTTTCAGCAATTCATGAGCAGTCTCCGGATATTAACCAGGGTGTTGATCGTAAAGCAAAAGAAGAACAAGGGGCGGGTGATCAAGGGATGATGTTTGGTTATGCCACTATTGAAACTGATAACTATATGCCTTTGGCCTTGGATATTGCCCATGCTTTATTAATTGAGCTGGCGGCCATTCGCCGCGAGAATTCAGATATTAAATACCTTAGGCCCGATGCTAAATCACAGGTTACGTTGGAGTACGATGACAATAATCAGCCTACACGTATAGATGCTATTGTGATATCTACTCAGCATGATGATTTTGATGAGGAAAAAACAATGCTTGCCAAGATCAGTGAAGATATCATCAATATACTTATCCCAAGGGTAAAAGCTAAATATCCAAAATACGCTCACTTTTTTAATAGCGACATCAAATACCACATTAACCCAACCGGTAAATTTGTTATTGGCGGGCCCCATGGCGATACCGGGTTAACCGGCCGCAAAATCATTGTGGATACATACGGCGGTAAAGGGGCGCATGGTGGTGGTGCTTTTTCAGGCAAAGATCCTTCAAAAGTTGACCGCTCTGCGGCTTACGCTACCCGCCACATTGCTAAAAACTTAGTGGCTGCAGGCGTTTGCAACGAGGTATTGGTACAGGTATCCTACGCTATTGGCGTAGCGCAGCCAATGGGTATTTATGTAAACACCTACGGCAGCGCTAAAATTGCGTTAAACGACGGGGAGATAGCCAGAAAAGTGGAAGCTATATTTAATATGACTCCCTATGCTATAGAAACCCGTTTTAAACTGCGCAACCCTATATACAGCGAAACAGCAGCTTATGGCCACTTTGGCAAGCCAAGCCAAACGGTAACCAAAAGCTTTACCCATCATGACGGCTCTGTTTTAACCCGCGAGGTTGAGTTGTTTACCTGGGAAAAGCTGGATTACGTAGATAAGGTAAAAGCAGCTTTCGGTTTGTAACAAAAAATTAATTAATAGTTTTTAATTTAGGGCGGTATATACCGCCTTTTTTTATGCGGATAAATTATCTATGAAAATAAAACTAATACTACTATTATTACCTGCAATTATATTGTTGGCTGCTACTGCAAATGCAGAAGATCTGCGGTACTCTTTAAGCAAGGTAACACAAGATTATTTCAACATTCAAAAGGCGCTGGCTGCAAACAACGCAGCCCGGGCTACCGAAAATGCGCAGGCAATTATCTGGGATTTGCGCAATATGCCCGTTAATATGATGTCTGATAGCCAGCATAAACAATGGTTTAGTCATTTAGATAGGTTGATGCAAGCCAGTCGCAGAGTTAGCCAAAGCAACAACATTGTCGCACAAAAGCAGGGATATACTGAGCTATCCAGGCAGTTTTTTGAGACGCTTAAACTTTTTAACCTTAACAAACAGCCGGTTTATAAGCTTAGTTGCGACGGAAACGTCTGGCTAGCGCAATCAACCACGGTTAGTAATCCTTATGTTAGCAAAGGCGATAAAAGCAAAAGATGCGGCAATATTGATGATATTTTAAACGTGGGCAAACATAAATAAGCTATGCAGCGCGCTGAAGAGAACCCCTGGCAAATAACATCGCAGCAAAACATTTACGATAATAACTGGATAAACCTTACGGAGTATCAGGTTATTAACCCGGCGGGCAACCGAGGTATATATGGTAAGGTGCATTTTAAAAACCGGGCCACCGGCGTTGTGCCGCTTGATGCAGATGGCAATACCTACCTGGTGGGCCAATACCGCTTTCCGCTGGATGAATACAGCTGGGAACTACCCGAGGGCGGTGCTCCGCTGGATGAGGACACGTTAATAGCCGCCAAACGCGAACTACTGGAAGAAACCGGCCTAAAGGCCAATAACTGGACCGAGATACAGCGCATGTATCTAAGCAACTCTGTATGCGACGAGCTTTGCATTATTTACCTGGCAACAGGATTAGAGCAATTTGAGGCTGAACCCGAGGACACAGAACAGTTGCAAACCCGCAAGCTGCCTTTTGAAGAGGCTTACCAAATGGTGTGCGATGGTCGCATAACCGACTCGGTTACCGTAGCAGGGATATTAAGGGTAAAACTAATGATGCTGGAGGGCAGCATAACCATGCAATAGATAAAATATTTCTAATTTAGCAGGCGTAATTACCGGTATGAGGAAATTTTTAGGCTACATTTTATCGCCCATCACTACAGTACTTTTTTTCCTGGTGTTGTGCATCTTTCAGCCTATACAGTGGCTTTGCTACAAGCTTGGGGGGTACGCGGCACACAAACGTGTAGTGGATATCCTTAACTTTTGCCTAACCGCTACTATTTACTTCTTAGGCGATACAGTTACCTACACCAACAAGCAAAACTTACCCGAGGGCCGGCCCATTATTTTTTTGGCTAATCACCAAAGTTTACTGGATATACCACCTTTGATATGGTACTTGCGCAGGTATCATGCTAAATTCATCTCCAAGATAGAACTCACCAAAAACATCCCATCCATATCCTACAACTTAAAGGTGGGCGGTGGCGCTAATATAGACCGCAAGGACCAGCGCCAAGCCATAACCGAGCTGATGAAGCTGGGCATGCGCATGAAAGATAACAACTGGTCTGCCGTGATCTTTCCGGAAGGAACCCGCTCTGCTGATGGCAAAGTGCGCAAATTCCAGTCGGCGGGGGTAGCTACCATATTAAAAAAATGCCCCGATGCCTTATTGGTACCCGTTGCTATTAACAACTCGTGGCAGGTGGTGCGCTATGGCATTTACCCGCTTAATACCTTTACCCACGTTACCTTAGAAGTGCTTGCGCCCATTGAACCTAACGGTAGGCCGGTTGATGAACTGGTGGCTTTGGCAGAAAGCCGGATCAAGACTTATTTGGGGCAGGAATAGCCGGCAAAGTGTAGCATGCTACAGGTGCTACACCCTGCTACAAACCTGCTACACCATATTTTACAATACCCTAAAATACAGTAAACTACAATTTAACGCGTAAATACTAAGCTAACCTGATTTGTCATACGGTCAATTATACGGTAATTGATCTTTGCCTTATGGTAATCTACAATACGCTTCACAATGCCAAGACCAATGCCGCTGCCTTCAATGCTGATACTATTGCTTCCGCGATAAAAGGCTGTAAACAATAATGCTGTATCAGACACATCCGGCGGTTCGCCGGTGTTGGTAATATATAATGTTACCTTGCCCTCGCCCTGGCTTATTAAACACTCGGGCTGATGGTTGTCTGAATACAGGTAGGCGTTCTTAAATAGGTTAAGCAAAACTATTTTTAAAAGGGTCTCGTCGCCGGATATTTCCAGATCGGTATCTTTACCGGTGTTGTTCTCAATTTCAAATTTCAGTTTAAAATCAGGATATCTTTTTGCAAGTTCTGCAGTGCTTGAATAAACAATTTCATCCAACCGTGTTCTGGTGAAGGAAAGGCGGTGTTCGCGGCTGTTAATATCAGCCAATGCTACTAATGAACTTACCACCTCAGAAAGCTGAAAAGTGTCCTGAAATATACTTTGCAGGTTTGTGCGGATCGTCTCGTCCAGTTCATCTCTATGCGATAAATTTTCCAGCTGCGCCGCTATACGGGCAATTGGTGTACGTAGTTCGTGCGATGCGTTGCTGGTAAACTCTCGTTGACGGTCATAAGCATTATCTATACGGTCCATCATTTGATTAAAAGAACTTGCCAGCACGTTTATTTCATCTTCGCGCTCCGCTTTATGCAAGCGTATTTTTAAATTACTATCGTTGATCTCCTGTATTTTTCGCCGGAAATTATCCAGCGGTTCAAGCGCTCTTTTACCTAAGCCAAAAGAGAGTAACCAAACCAACACAGTGCCGGTTACAAATGCGCAAAACAATATATATTTTATATTACGTAGCCCAACACTGTAATAGGTGTCATCCGCCGAGATCAAAACATAGTAACCATTTTTCTCTACTATCCCATAAATCCCCAGTACAACATAGGGAGCGTTCTTCTTTAAAACACTTTTATCTTTTTTTATCTTGTCAAAATCTCCATTTGTCCAATGTATGCCCGGCCTACTCGCGCTGCTGTATATCAGCTCCCGGGCTTCGTTATAGACCTGCGTTTTTTCATTATACAGCTTGTTTACGGTATTGCTGTCAATTATCTTCTGCATTGGATAGCTAACCTCTTTTACATGGATGAGCAGCTTAGCGGTTGTCTGCGCCTTTTCGGTAAGTAGTCCAATAAATTCATTTTCTCTTAAATCGGCAAACAGGTAGTAAACTATTAGCATAACTATTGCCAACACTGCCGAGAATAAACAACTAAAAATAAAAGAGAATCGCTGTTTTAAGTTCATTTAAGATAATAACCAAATCCGGCACGTGTATGTAGCAGCGCCCTGCCGTGGCCTTTGTCTATTTTATTTCGCAAATAATTAATATAAACTTCAATAGTATTGGTGCCGGTTTCAAAATTAATACCCCATACTTTAGCTGCAATAGTTTGCTTAGAAACGGGTTTTCCTTCTTCCATAGCCAGCAATTCAATTAACTTATATTCTTTAGGCGTAAGTTGTATCCCTTTATCTGCCCGTGTTACCCTCATTTCGCCCGGGTAGATAATCAGGTCGTCAATTACAATTTTTTGTTTTTCGTTTTCTGTTTGCGAGTAGCTTCGTCTTAGTAGCGCTTTAATACGTGCAGAAAGTTCGTCTAAATGGAAGGGCTTTACCAGGTAATCATCTGCGCCGGCGTCAAAGGCAACAATTTTACTTTTTACATCGCTATAAGCCGTTAAAATAAGTATTGGTTTAGATCTATCATCCGCACGCACTTTCTTACAAACCTCAATGCCATTTAACAACGGAACATTAACATCCAGTACAAACAGATCATATTTTTCCATTTGCAAATGCTTAAAAAATAATCCTCCGTCATAAACCAAATCACATTGTAGCATTTGGCTGCTTAAAAATACCTTTATTTCATTAGCCATTTTATAATCGTCCTCAAGCAGCAAAATTTTATACATAATATCGACTAATGAACGATTAAACTATATTTGTGGGAATTTAACGAAAATTTTAAAAAAAAGTAAAGCCTCTGTGATAAACAGAGGCTAATTGAGGAAGCTAAAAATCGTACCAAGAAAAAAAGCACCTCAAGTATTATAATTATTAACTATATAACAGTAACTTTTATCTGCTTTTTTGAATTTAAGCTAAATTAACCTTTAACTAAAGACCAAACCTTAAGAAAACATTAGAATTTAAAACTCAAACTGTTTATCTGCACTGCTGGTATAATTAAACTCATTCCCTTTAACTAAATAAAAAAACCGCGCCGATAATTGACGCGGTTTTTTATTTATGTTTTTTACGTTATGCTACTACAGCATCTTCTTCCGGATAAGCAGTTGTGCCGTGGTCAAACATATCTATGCCACCTTTCATTAATTCTCCTTCAGCTTCTACTCTTAAGCTCCAAGGGTGAGGTAATTTTTTGATAATGAACATCATTAAAAGCGCAATTACAAATGTTGCCAATGTTATTGCACCACTGCCAATAAGCTGCGATTTCAGGAGGCTAAAATCACCACCGTAAAATAATCCGGTGAACGGCTTAGAATCGTCCGGTCCTGTAGGGCCGGTAAATCCATATTTTCCGCAAGCAAATAAGCCTAATGACAGGGTTCCCCATATACCGCAAAGGCCGTGAACAGGCACAGCGCCAACCGGATCGTCTATACGCAGGTACTCCAGTAAGTTTGTACCCAGGTAAACAACTAAGCCTGCAACAGCACCAAGCAGTATGGCACCCAGTGGATCAACCCAATAACATGGGCAGGTAATGGCCACTAAGCCCGCCAAAAAGCCGTTTATTGTAAAAGCCAGATCAAATTTTCCTTTAGTATCGCCAAACCATAAAGCTAAATACATAGCTACTATACCACCTGCACAGGCAGCTAAGGTTGTGTTTGTTGCAACGCGGCCTATGCCTTGTCCGTCCATTGCAGACAGGGTACTGCCGGGGTTAAATCCGTACCAACCAAACCAAAGAAGGAAGCCACCCACCGCTGCAATGGTAAGGTTGTGCGCAGGGGGCATGCCGCCGCCATCACGTTTAAACTTACGACCCAAACGAGGGCCAAGCACGATAGCACCAGCCAATGAAGCCATACCGCCAATGGTGTGAACAACAGTAGAACCGGCAAAGTCAAGGAAACCTTGGGCAACTAACCATCCATCTGGTCCCCAGGCCCAGTGGCCTAAGATAGGGTAAATGAAGCCTGTGATACCGATACTGTACAAAATATCACCACGGAAACTTGTACGACCGATCATTGCACCTGATACAATGGTTGAGCAGGTGTCAGCAAAAGCATATTGGAATATCCAATGCGCCAATACAGGGATACCCGTTGCTAAATAGGTTGGTGGAATATTCTGTAAAAAGAACCAGTCTTTTCCGTCTGGTCCATGCCATCCGATAAAGGCGTTTCCGCTACCAAACATAAACGCATAGCCAATTGCCCAAAACAACAGACCACACAGACAGGTATCGAAAATACATTCCATTAATACATTCACAGTTTCCCTTTTGCGGGCAAAACCAGCTTCAAGCATTACGAAACCGGCTTGCATGCCAAATACCAGGAATGCCGCTACCAATGTCCAAACGGTGTTGACGGTGTTCATTAATGATGTCTCGATGGCCGAAGGAGCGGCCGCGGCTGCTTCAGCATGTGCTGACGAGGGGAGCAGTCCCGGCAATGTAAACATAGCCACAACCACCAGGCCCAAGCCAATCAGTTTGCCAGATAAAATGGTTGCACCAAGCATCCATTTCTCTCGGGTAATCGTGGGAAACCATTTTTTTTGTAGAATTTCAATCTTCATAATTGTTCGATAAGTTAAAGTGAAAAGAGTGCATTATGCTAAGTATTATCTTGAATTTTAGCTAAATTACCCTTTAACAGAAAGCGAAACCTTAAGAAAACCTTAGAATTTATTATAACACTAAAAAAATAACCTTATTTATAACAAAATTTTAATTGAAATGGATATTTACGCAGCAAAATTTTAAAATCTACCTGAATTAATTATATAATTTCATTAAATAGTACTTATATGAAGCATATTTGTGAGTGTTTATTAAAAAACACATACAATAACTGCGAAAAACCGTAGCGCTGTATTAAAAATACGCTATAATGAAGTAGTAAATGACGACGCGACTTGGTATTCGTGAGCAAAATTTACCGTAGCTTTCGTGTAGAAATTGCATCATGTCCCCGCAATGACGCAGCTTGGGGTTGTTGGAAACTGTACCCACAAGTAGCGAACGAAAACTTACTCTCACCGAAACAATCCGCCCTTTGCCGATTTAATACTCCTTTTCACCCAATAGTCATTTCAGCTGATTGAGTGCCGTGCTAATTTCGCGGCATGACAAACTTGATCCTGTTAACATTATTGCTGCTTACCATTACCCTAAGCCTGGGTGGCGGCCTTTACGAAACTTTAGTGATCTATCCTAACTGGAAAAAAGACGTGCATCCCTCAACGCTTTTAGAAAAGCTGCACAGCTCCGGGCAAATGCTGGCGGGCACCAGGTTTTGGCCATTAGTATCGCCTGCTCAGGTTCTACTTTCAATAGCCAACATGGTTATGGCTTACCTGCATGATGGGCCGGCCAGGTGCGTTTGGCTTACGGCCGCGGTTATTATATTTGCATCGCGTGTTATCACCTTTAGTTACTTTATACCGGTAATGCTGCGTTATATAATGAAACCCGAAGATATTGAACCCAACCGCTTGCGTAGTATTGTGAAATGGTGGGTAGGATTAAGTCCGCTACGGTTATTGCCCGAAGCTGCTGCCTGGGGTTTGTGTATATATGCTATCGCTAAAATGGTTTAGCAACCTGTAGACAGCTATACAATTAAAAACGTTTTGGCTGTAATATTTAGCTGCTGTTTGCCACTAATGGTAAAACAAAATTATGAAAGTAATAATAATGCTCCTAATGTTATCTGTGGCCTTAGCAGGGTGCGGACCAGAATCATCGCCAGAAGGCAGAATGACCATAAAATTCGCTCGGTATCTCTTCCGCCATTAGCCTTTCCTCCAGTCAATCAATCTTCCGTTCAAGTTCTGCAAATCTTTTTTGCAGTTGCGCATGGTGGTCTAAGTGTTCATGAGACAGCTGATCGAAAGTTGCCACGATGGGCAGCTTTTCCCTTTCCACAATCTTCTGTATTTCTTCTAGCTGCCCCTCATGCGAAATAGCCTGGCGATCCCTTCCCTCGCTTGACTTTCGGACGTATATAAAATATTTTATCTTTTCCTTTATCCATATGCGCAAAAAGGGATAACGGGTAACACTTTTGTCTTTGCTTGACTAAGCTTCCCGTTGCCCCTTTCTGGGTACAAAAAATATGCGATGTTAACTTAATCCGGCATATTATTTATATCACTTTCGTCAGCTTTCGCAAGCGGCCTTATGCACAGCATGGCGTATTGCAGCATCAGGGAAGCCTTCCTGTACGCCTCCTCCCTTGAAAAACTGATACCGTGAATTCCCCTGTACAGTTCGATGAACAGCATTAAGCGGTGTTCCTTGATTTCCATGGCCTAATTGTCCTTCCTTTGCCGAATCGTCGGTAGTATGAAAATCTCACTGAAAACCGTTAAAACCTAACACTTCCGCGCGTTGCCGCAAAAAGATACGCTTAACGCATTTACGAGATCAAACCTTACACGCCAATATGGCGGGTAGACTTCAGGGACGACAAGCGGGCTTTCGGCATAAAGCCTGCCGACCGCCTGCACCACATCTACTGCATAGGGAAGAGTGGCATGGGCAAGTCGCACCTGCTGATGAATATCGCGCTTGATGATATTCACAAGGGGCACGGAGTCTGCGTGCTCGACCCGCATTCGGATACCATTGAAGCGATTTTGCGCCGCGTGCCGGAATACCGCAAAGCGGACGTGGTTTATTTCAATGCCGCTGACGCAAACAATCTTCCGACTTTTAATCCGCTGCATGGCGTGCCGGAACAGCAGCGGCAGCTCGTAGCCTCCGAAATGATAACCACTTTCAGAAAGCTTTTCTTGACGCGTGGGGCAGCAAGATGGAAAGGGTATTACGCATGGCAATACTTACGCTGCTTCACTATTCCGCAGGGCCCACTGCTGGACATTCACGCTCTGTTAGTCGACATAGAATTTCGCTTAAGCACACTGATGATCCCTACATTCTTTCCTTTTGGAAAACGGAATACAACCTCAACACCAACGCGCGAAGGCAACCGCCATATTGCCGATATTGAACAAGGTGGGCGCGCTGCTGGAAAACGAAACGCTACGGGGTATTTTCGGCCGCCAAGAGAGCATTTCGCTCGAACGGTGCATGAATGAAAATAAGATCGTTTTGGGCAATCTATCAAAAGGCATTATAGGCGATTATGCGGCTACCCTACTCGGGAGCTTCATCATTACCAACATCCAAAACGGCCATGCGCCGGGCAGCTATCAATGTTGGCAAGCGCAAGAGCTTCTACCTGTTCATAGACGAGGCGCTCAACTTTATCTCGGCCTCCTTTGCAAGCATGCTCTCTGAAGTCCGCAAGTACGGCGTAGGACTGTTTATCACGCACCAGTACCTCGATCAACTAGAACCAGAGGTTCGCAGCGCCGTATTCGGCAACGTGGGAACGATCATCTGCTTCCAGATCGGGCTTCCCGACGCGAAGGTCATGACACAGGAGTTTTACCCTAAGTTCAGCTATGAGGACTTCGTTAGCCTGCTGAAATACCACATTTACCTAAAGCTGCTGATTGACGGGACAGAAAGCAAGGGCTTCACCACGGTAACGGTGAAGTTCCCATAAATATTGACATTGCGCATCTTAAAAAATCTGCATTATCAAAAAATGTTCATGGATTAGGTCATCTCTATTATATAGAGCCTATACCTTATCACGATAGCGGAGACCGAATCTTTGCTGACAATCCGCCCGTCTTGACAGGGCGGCTACCGGCTATCTAGACATTGCCAGTAGCGACTTGCTTGCTAACTGATTTATCATATCACAATGAAAAAACCTATCTAAGCCTGATAAAGCATTATCTCTTTCAAATATTGTTTCTTCCTGTTTTTTTACTACCTTAACAATCACCAAACTAACACCCTTTCACAATGAAAAAAATCATCTTAAGTGCACTCGCGCTCGCTTTTGCTTTACCTTCCTTCGCTCAATGGAGCTACGGGACCGGAACCATTTATACAACTTCCGACAAACTTGGAATAGGCATTTCAAGCCCTACAACTAAATTTGGCGTACAGGGCACTGTGGGAGCTTCAACACCAGCCGCAAACTGGACGTCAACGGGCGATATAGGAGCTGTAGTGTATAGTGAAGGTGAGAACAAAGCGGTATTGAACGCCGTCGCAGCGAGTTCCGCCACATTACGCCCCGTTTTTTTCGGGCGACGATCAAGGGGAACTCTTGCAAGTCCAACAGCGCTTCAGAACAATGATCAGATACTGTCATTTTTGTCTTCCGGATATGATGGATCGAACTTTCAAAATGCCGGAGGGGTTGATTTTCTGGTTGACGGCACCCCTTCATCCGGTAATATTCCTACTAAAATAAGTTTTATTACAGGATCTAACGCAGGCAACAGAGCGGCACGTCTAACGGTTACATCAAGTGGACTCGTGGGTATCGGTACAACCACACCCGACTACACGCTTACGGTAGCCGGTCTCATTAAGAGCAGCAATTTGTATTCAAATGGCAACTCGACTTACGTAGGCGCGGGTGCAGGCAACAGCACCATGACCGGAGGTGGCAATACCCTCTTAGGTACCAGCGCGGGAAGCACCCTTACTACCGGAGGTTTCAGTACCATTATCGGCTGGGCTGCGGGCGCAATAACCACCGGCAATAACAACATCATTCTGGGAACGGTCAATGTTAATAGCTCCAACAGGTTTCCAGGTCAGGCGCTAACAAGTGGTACCGACAATTTATTTATAGGAAACGGCGCAGGCAGTTATGTATCAACAGGAGCTTTTAATATTGCCATTGGTATCGGCGCTTTGACTGCAGGCAACGGGAGTGACAATACGGTGGTTGGTCCTAACGCGGGCTATCAGAATTCTACAGGTACTTACAATGCTTATTTGGCAACAGAGCGGGATACGCGAATACCACAGGAGGCGGGAATACCTTCATCGGTACTAACTCGGGTATGAGTAACATTACCGGCAGTGGAATTACCTTTATTGGCTATAACGCGGGAACAGCAAGCGCAAGCGATCTTTTTAACGCTACTGCCGTAGGTTATAATGCCCAGGCAACAGCTTCTAATACTCTTATACTGGGCAATGGGGCCAACGTAGGCATCGGCACCACCACACCGGCTACTAAGCTCGACGTTCAGGGTGGTAACGCGAGTGTTTACAACACGGGAGTCTCAACCAGCTTTTCGGTTGGATCGGCGGCGGTAGGAAAAACCTCCATAAATTTAATCACTTCTGCCGACGCAGCAGGATACGGCATTCTGCAATCGGTTAATAGCAGCGGCTCAACATGGGGAAATACCATTGTTAATCCGCAGGGCGGCAACGTAGGCATTGGCACAGCCAGCCCCGACGAAAAGTTAACCGTTGATGGAAAAATTCATTCGAAAGAGGTGAAAGTGGACCTCAGTATTCCCGTACCTGATTATGTGTTTGAGCCTGAATATAAGCTAACGTCCTTAGACGACCTTAGAGCATATGTAAACAAAAACCGTCACCTGCCCGAGATACCTTCGGCAGCACACATGGAGAAAGAAGGCATTATGCTAAGCGAGATGAACATGAAACTGCTTAAAAAGGTGGAGGAGCTGACACTATATCTGTTGGAGCAGCAAGTGCAGCTTAAAGCACAAGCTGATCGCATCAAAAAACTTGAGGAAGTTTCTACCAAAAAGTAACCAATCAAACCTTATCACCATGAAAAAAACACTATTTAGCATAGGTATTGTTTTGCGCTGCGCGTTAGGCTTCTCCCAAGCCCCTGTGTCGGTAAATTTGAATACCGGGACTTCAAGCGTGGTCGTACCCATTGATAACATTCAAGCCGGAGATGTAACGGTTCCGGTTAGTTTGGCGTACGGGTCAAACGGCGTGAAATTAAAATACGGCGAAGGAACGGCCGGTTTGGGGTGGAACTTGATTGCCGGCGGGCAAATTACCCGTGAAGTGCGTGGTTTGCCCGACGACTACGGAGGACTTGGCGGCGAACTCCAAGGATGGTTATATAGCTCAAAGGGCGCGGCTATTGACGGGTTTGCAATAGCCAACAACAGCAATCCCCCTAATTGTACCGACCAGACAACCGACCTATCCTATATATCCAGCCATTTTAATGACTACGACGATACCGAGCCTGATTTGTTTAGCGTGAGAGCACCCGGTTTGTCATGCAATTTTGTGTTTGACAGCAATAATCAGATACGGCTTGCTCCTTACCAGGACCTTAAAATAGAGTATGATATTTCAACTACCTTCTTGGGCAGCTTTACGGTTACCAACAACAGAGGCACCAAATACCATTTTACGCTTGGTAACCTTGCCTCAATGGTAACCTCTACACGATGGGATATCGGAATGCCTTACTGGCCCGAGGCAAACATTAAATACTTTAAAAAACAGTATTATCAGTACCTAAACTTGGTGGGTTATTATGATGCCTGGCTGCTAACAAGCATAACGGATGCTAGCGGCAATACGGTTTCATTTAACTATACAAACAAAGGCGCTTCGTCAACCAGGGACCTTGTAGCGGCTAACTCCGGCGGGACTGGGCTGGACTCAATGTATGCGGTTTTCAACGAAAGTGATGTTAACGTATTGTCTAACATATCCGCCAAAGGTGATACGGTCAATTTTTCCTATAATACGCAAACAAACGACATCGTTCAGGGAACGTTGTTAAGTTCAATATCATCAAAAGGCATAAAATATGCTTTTAATTATGCAACTGTCAATTTCAACAAAGATTCCGTCTCATTTGAGTTTAACTGCCTGCGCAGCATAACCGCCGAGGAATGCGCTTCACCACTCAACTACAGGTTTGTATATGAGGGCGAATCCGGCATCAAAGGGCCTTACGTCTATTCCAACCGAGACTCCGTTTTTCAATACACAGACGCATGGGGCTATTACACAGGCAAAAAGTCAAATAACGTTGGCACTACCAATGCAGCAATGACTAATATAGCCATGCTGAAGCAAATAAAGTACTTTAATAGTGGTACTACTGATTTTGAGTATGAATCAAACAGCTATAAAGACCCAAACCTGGGCACGGTAATATATGGTGGTGGAGTCCGGATAAAAAAAATAACGGACTTCGACGGCATAAGCGCAACTAACAACATCGTGCGTAATTACGGTTATGCGGACAGTCTCGGCGTTTCAACGGGAGTGCCTTTAGCTTTGCCACAGTACAAATTCATCCGGCCGGTTGCATCATCGCCAACAACCGGCAATTCTACAGTCACTGTCATTTCAGATCAGTCAGAGAACGACCAGACCATTATGTACGCTCAGGTGAAGCAAAGCCAAACCAACAACGGATATACCATATCCGATTATAGTATTCCCGCCGGAGCTTTTGCCGCTACCGTTCCTTTAGGAGACTGGACTCCCACTATCAGCCATGCCGCTGTACCCGGCTGTACGCCCAGCCTTGGCTTGCTTGAAAATACCGTACGCACTTATCCCTTCGCGCCGAATGCAAATTATGAATTTGAGCAGGGCCTGCTCAAAAGGGAAAGGAGCTATAATGAGGCCGGCAGCAAGGTGGCAGAATCAAACTATACTTATACACGGTCAAACGCAAGCGCTACTCCTGTATACGCACTGAGACTTGATGAAAATGATTATGCAAAAGTATATGCTAAATACGCGATACTAACCAATACCAGTGAGCTGGTTGCGCAGATAGACAGTAAGGTGTTTGACCCTTCGGTTACGGCAGGGATTTCTGAGCTTACAAAGTTTTATTATAGTTCAACGGCTCACCACCTGGTTACCGAAGAGGAAAAAACAGGCAGCGACGGATCAGTATCGCGCACGCATATCTCTTACACCAGAGATTACGCCGGTGGTACAGCATCAGCCTACAGCACGGCACTTGTGGCAAAAAACATCAATATACCTTTAGAAACTTACAACGAGATTAAGCCGTCGGGTTCAGGAACGTTTAGAGTTACCGGCGGACAGGTAACCAAGTTTGCATCTTTTACGTCTAAAGACGCTTTAGTGCCTAACATACTGCCGTCGCAGGTTTATAAATTGATCTCGCCAGCAGGGTTGACCGATTTTGTACCTACAATCACCACCAACGCGGCAACGCCCGACTCACGGTACGTGCTGGCCAATACGCTAACGAGCTATGATAAGCTGGGCATGCTCAAGAGCGGCGTGGGCATTAACAGGCGCCCGCAAACCGTGCTAAGCGACACCGTTCGGCAAGTGCCTTTGGCCGTATTTAACAACGCCGCTCCTACAGAGGTTGCCTATGCTTTGTCTTCTAATGTAACCGAAAATTTTGTGCCTAGCACGCCGGCAAACATTGCAACGGTAGCGGGCCGCTGGGACGGACAGGCTGCTGATTCATTTACCGGCAACGTAACTTTTACGCGGGCCATTACAAAAAATACATGGGTAAAATATTACATTTTTTCTGCCTGGATAAAATCGGCATCGGGGGGTTCGTTTAACGTAAATGCCATAGCGGCAAGTACGGTATCGGCAACGCTCACGTACGATAACAGTAATATCTGGAAATACTATGAGGTTAAACTACCGGTAAGTATGCTTGCTGACAACTTTACCGTCAGCTTTACTGTTACCAATAGCCTTGTTATAGGCCATGATGTGCTGTGCTACCCCCAAACCACGGAAGTAAGCACAAGTGGTTACGACGCGAATTTTAACTACGCCCTGGTTGAAACAGGCACCAACGGCAATACAGCATACTACCAGAAAGATAAGTTCGGGCGGGTGCATCTGGCATTCGACAAAGACAAGCAGATAACGTTGAGAAAAACTTACGATTTTAAGAATCCAAGCGTCACGTTGCCCTATCCGCTTTTTGCGCCTAACGAACCGGTAGGTCACAAAGACTATTACGTTAACGAAGCGTATACTTTTTATATAGCCAACAATTACGCGGACTGTGACTTGCCTATGCCCACTTTTAGCTGGAATTATGGCGACGGTTCAAGCCCGACATCAAGCAACGTGCATACCTGGACAACGCCCGGCACCTATACTGTAACGCTTACGACAACCGCAACCGGGTACGCGCCACAAAGCAGTACATACGAAATAACCATAAAAACGCCGCCGCCGCCGATGGTTGCGCTTTACTATATTAATAATACAAGCAGCAGCGGTTTAAAAAGACTGGAGTTTTTACAAGGGGGCGTAGTTGTTAAAAGGGTTGAGGCGGGCAATATCGGCTTTACAACCATACCGCAGGGCAGTTATACGGTTAAGGTTTATTGTTACGGCGAAGACACAGACATAAGCGTAGTTGCAGAGACAGACTCGACAGCAGCCGAATGCAAGAACTGGCTGCATGCCAACGTGTACACCTATAACGTTGATACAATGAGCTATTTTATGGTCATCCTAAACCCTACGCCTTGTGAATAAGCTGCGCTACAACCAATCTTCGGCATCCGGGATGCTTAGTGTTATCGTTTTGGGATTGGCGTTACTGCTTAGTCAGCAGGCTTGGGCGCAAAGCCGCACCTTTATCCAACAGGATGTTATTACCATTGCGGGCATAACCACGTCGGCACAAATTGATACGCTTAACCAGGCCAAAAAGCAAAGCAGCAGAACTTATTTTGACGGCCTGGGCAGGGTAATACAGTCTGTAGCCATACAGGCCAGCCCCTTGCAAAAAGATGTGGTGCAGCCAATGGCTTACAATGCGCTGGGTCAGCAAACAACCGGTTACCTGCCTTACGTATCCACATCAACAGACGGCAGTTACCACAGCACCGCCATTAGCCAGCAAAAAACGTTTTACCAAATAACTACCGATAAAATAGCGGTTGACACGGCGGCCTACAGCGCCCGCGTATTTGAAAACAGCCCCCTGCAACGGGTTTTAAAAGAAGGTTTGGTAGGTACAGGCTTCCAGCCGGTGAGCGGGCAGCATTATAAAACGGTTAGCTACCGCAGCAGCACCGTTGCCGACAGTGTGCTGCAATGGAGCCTGACGGGTACTACCTCGCCAACTTATTATGCCGCCAACAAGCTGTCCGTTGTTGATGCTACCGATGAGCAGAGTATTGAGACGCGGGTATTTACCAATGTGTATGGCCAAACGGTGTTAAAGCGGCAGGTAAAAGGCAGCGGTTATTTAGATACCTATTATATATATAATGCCGCAGGTATGGTTAGTTATGTGGTGCCCCCAAAGGCCCTCAGCCTGATGAAAGCTGCTGCCAACTACGCACTTAGCCAAACAGCTGTAAACAACCTGCTGTTTAAATACGAGTACGATAACATGAGCCGGCTAATTGAAAAAACCGTTCCGTCATCAGGGGTAATGTATGTTATTTATGATCCGCTGAGCCGCCCGGTGCTGTTGCAGGATGCCAACCTTCGCGCTGCCAATAAGTGGAACTATATAAAATATGATATAGAAGGCAGGGCCATATCACAGGGAATATATGTAAACGCTACGTATACTACGCGTACAGGAATGCAAACTTACGTAAGCGGCCTGTCGGGTTATAACACGGTTTGGGCCGAGGAGCGCAACAGCACATCGGGCACGGGTTATTACACCAACAACGTTTTCCCCACTGCGGATATAGAACCTTTGGCCTATGGCTATTTTGACGATTACGATCTGGACGGCAACGGAACGGCTGATTTTAGTTATCAAAACCAGAGCCTGCCCGGCGAAGGTACCGCCACCACAAAAACACGCGGCCTGGCAACCATGAGCAGGAAAAGAACCATAGGCGCGGGCCTGAGCAATATATGGCTTACCGGCGTGGTTTTTTATGACAGCAAGGAAAGGCCCATACAAACGCAGGGCAACAACCAGCTGAACAGCACGGTTGCGGATGTAAGCACCACCGTAATGAATTTTATCAGCATGCCTACTGTGAGCCTGGTAAAAAAGGTGACATCGGCTACTGTTACGGTAAAAACAATTTATAATTATGATGTAGGTTTCCGGCTGAGCACACTTGACCAGCAGTACAACAGCGACCCTGTTGTACGGGTGGGTAATTATGTTTACAACGAGATAGGCCAGCTGGTAAAAAAGAACCTGCATGCCATAAACGGGGGGGCGGCTATTCCAACCAACCTTACGCTGGGTACCGCTCAATCGGTAGCAAGCGGGCAGGATGTGCTGAGAGTGGCCAGCAACTCCATTACGCTTACGCCGGATTTCGTTGCCGCTTCGGGATCAAAATTTGTGGCCAAAATAGGCAGCAACCCTTATTTGCAGTCGGTTGATTACCGGTACAACATACGGGGGCAGCAAACCAGTATTAACAACAGCACGCTTACCGTTGACGGCCTGAATGATGACGATGATGATGTGTTCGGCATGCAGCTGGATTATAATACCGTGGTAACCGGCAATACCGCCAGCTGGAACGGGCAGCTCAGTTCGGTACGCTGGATGAGCCGCGACAGCTTGGGGATTAAAGGGCCGGAGCGCAATTATAATTACAACTATGATCAGCTAAACAGGCTGACCAGCGCCCTGTACCAGGAAAAGATTAGCGGCAGCTGGAACGGTAACGGAGCCTATGACGAAAAGGATATTGCCTATGATGTGAACGGCAATATAACGGCATTGAAGCGCAATGCCTTACTGAGCGGAACGGTAAGCGCCATTGATAACCTTACCTATACCTACGACAGTAATAACCCCAACCGTTTAAAGCACATGACGGATGGTACAGGGGCCAACTATACCGGTTACGGTTTCAGGAACCTTACAGGCAGCACGGGTGATTATGCTTATGATGATAACGGGAATATTAAAACTGATCCCTACAAAGGACTCGGGTTTACCTACAATGTTTTAAACAGGGCGGATACCATTAAGCTAACCGGCACCAACAAGTTTTTGGTTTATACTTACAGTAGCGATGGCATGCTATTACGTAAACAGCAATATAACACCACCCTGCAAAAAACCACCGATTACATTGGGGGCTTTGTTTATGAAAATAGTACATTAGCATACTTCGGGACGCCGGAGGGGCGCGTTCTTTACACAGGAGGCACACTAAAGCCACAATACATAATAACCGACCAGCAGGGCAATGCAAGGGTAACCTTTGTTAACAATGATGGTGTTGCCAAAGTAATACAGGAAAACAGCTACTACGCTTTTGGCATGGTGCAAACGGGCGGGCTTACCCCTGCTGTTTTGCCCAACAAGAGTCTTTATAACGGTGGTAGCGAGTTGCAAAACGATTTTGGCGATCTGCCCGACCTGATGCAGACTTTCTATCGTAATTATGATGCAGCGCTGGGGCGTTGGACGGGGGTTGACCCGATTGCGGAGGGGGCGGAAAGTCTTTCGGTTTACAACTATAGCGGGAATAATCCGGTGATGTTTAATGACCCGCTGGGGGATTTGATGACACCGAATGAAAGGGGAAAGTACGGATTAGAATTTGGGTCTGTTCTGAACGACTACTTCAAGGCATCCTATGAGGCGTTTGGTGGGGGTGGTGGGTGGTATACGCCTGGCTACATCTCATACTTAAAAGGCCAAATTGAGCAGGCTAAAATGGGCGCTGTTCTAACAGAAGTGCTCGATAAACTATGGAATAGTCCATTTGGCGGCTTTTGGAATTCAGTTGACATTACCCGGGTTTATAAGTATACTGGCGGACCTTCAGCACAATCTATTGGTTTCGATCGTATCGCAAACTCGTTAGGATGGTCACCTCAACAGCGGGCAGCCATGTGGCTAAGTGTGGCGGAAAGGATGAACGCAGCGGCTGATAAAGGAACACCTGGATATTTTCATGTAAATCCAACTTACGGCTTAATGGACGGGCCTGATCCTATATTCGGATTTCGGTTAGAGGAAGTGAATATTCATAGTACAAATAAACAAAAAGACAATGGTTTATCCGATCTTGCAGATGGGCTCTCTATTGCATTCGGCACGATTGATGAAGGAGTAAGCCAAGCTAGTAGAATAGACGAAGTTGTAAACAGTATAAAAACAGTTGGACGTTATTCCGGCGTGGCTTCGAAACTATTAGGAATACCGTCTATTTTGAAACATGCTGGGAAATTTTCTCAAGCTTACCGAGCGAATGATAGAGAACAAATGGCAATCATGGCGGGAAAATTGGTATTAGATGGAATTTTCACATTCGGGAAATCAACCAATCCATTATTTTTTGTTTCGGGTTTAACTTATTCTATAATAGACATGGCAACAGATACAGACAAATGAAAAAGATAATTAACCTTATTTTCAACAGATTTTATAAATATTATGGCGAGGATACCGGTCTGTTATACTCAACAACAATGCTTGCTGGCATAACCTGCCTTACAGCTGCGGGAATTTACGTCATATCATATTCGGTGGTTAGATCCGATCATAATCCGTTGTTTTTTTTGGACAAATCAAAAGATAGTCTTAGGTTCCGATTGATATGGGGGCCTCTAGTGGTAATTATTGTGCAGCAAATTTTTTACAGATTGTATAAACACAATAATTTCTACAAAAATGTAAATCATTACTATGATGCAAATAGGCCAACTGGTTTTTTTAGTAGAAATGCCCACTATGTATCTTTTATCTGCTGTATCCTTTTCC
Source organism: Mucilaginibacter sp. HD30 (assembly GCF_054061755.1). Classification (NCBI taxonomy): domain Bacteria; kingdom Pseudomonadati; phylum Bacteroidota; class Sphingobacteriia; order Sphingobacteriales; family Sphingobacteriaceae; genus Mucilaginibacter; species Mucilaginibacter sp. HD30. Next base: position 4,357,075 of record NZ_JBSSEO010000001.1, on the reverse strand, counting down.
TTTTACTTAGTTTTTTTATCGGCGACTATATAACTCAATTAGTATTTGATTAATATTATCTATGCACTTGTTGGTGTTCCGTGCCCTGGCCGTTGTTGTGTCTTATGACCAACAACTGAAGCGCGGGAAGATGCCAATGGCTTTCTTAATTGATGTGAAACAGCCAAGCCTGGCTATGCGCCGGGCTTTGTTGTTTTTATATAACTTGCTTTTGAAAAAGTGGGATAAAAAATGGAGTTTTTATAGAACATTGATTATAAGTAAGTTAACTTAAATCCACAGCTAATTTTCCTGACTTATAGGTAGTCTCACTTTGTCCCAGCTAAAAACAGCAAACTATGCCCTTGTTTGTCTTCCGCGCCCAAGCCGTTGTTGTGTCTTATGACCAACAACTGAAGCGCGGGGAATACCAATGGCTCTCTTAACAGATGTAAAGCAACAAAGCCTGGCTAAGCGCCGGGCTTTGTTGCTTTTATAACTTGCCTTTGAAAAAGTGGGACAAAAAATTGAGTTTTTATAGCATATTGATTATAAGTAAGTTAACTTAAATCCACAGCTAATTTTCCTGACTTATAAATAGTCTCACTTTGTCCCAGCTAAAAACAGCAAACTACTAACTGTCAGTTGCTTTTTGAAAACATTGTCCCAACCTGTCTCAATTGTCTCACACACACGTGGGACAAGCGTTAAAAGAACCAGGTTAATTAAACAGTGTTGGAGAGCGCCTCCAAATCTTCCATAAAGTTCGACATTTCCCGCCTTCCCCGCTACCAAACAGGCAAAAGCGGCAAATCCAGATTTAATTTGGTATGCCGCTTTTTTATTGCCCATAATTTTCTATAAGTATTGCTCTTGGCTTGTAATTCCAGAGGATCGGACGACAACGAAGATTAGGATAAGAGCTATGGCTTCACACGTTAATTGAATGAGCCTTCAAAGTTTGACCCACTATAAATTCATTCAGACGAACTCGTTATCCTCGGCAATATTGGTTGAATTTTCAATGGAATCGAATAACATTAGTCTAAATTTGCCTTAACGAAATTCTGCTGTCATTTCTTCAAAAATCACCCAGTGTTGTATAAGCGCGGCTTTAATGAATATATAAATTAATGGATTTTACAGTAACTTGTTTTTCAAATCCGTCCCAAAACGATAACTTAGGCTAAGTTCATTGGTGGCATTGTTAAAGCCGCCAAGGTTGTTGCCTGATGTATTGAACGCGTAGCTATATCCTATCTTAAAGCTGCCGCTGTTAATGGATAAAATACCTGCCATTTGTTTGTTGGTGTTATAGTTAAACCCCAGCCCAAGTTGCTCTTTTAAAAATAGTGAGCCAGATAAGTTAGCGATTGTAGAAGTGCCTTTGGAATAAGATATAAGCATTGCGGGCTTAAATTTAACTTCCTCGGACAAAGTGGTCAAGTAACCCGCCGCAAAGTAATAATGATCTTTTAAATAGTTAAATTTTTGTACAGATGCATCACCCAGCCCTTGTAAAGTAAGTTCGGGTAGTGATACGCCTACGTAATAATTGGCACCATAAAACATCACCCCAAAACCCAAGTTGGGCGTTGTCTGTCTTACGTCATCTTTAAACTGTGGGTCATTATAATCAAGCGATGAATAATTAGCTGCATAGCTGCGTACGCCAATGTTAAGTGATACTGCCAGATAATTTTCATTCGTCAGTTGGATGGACTTTGCAAAAAAGCCATTTATCTCCGTCAAGCGTTCTACGGCAAACTGGTCGTTCAGTACAATTAAACCTGCAGCGCTGTTATAAGACGGTATAGGGACGCTTGCATTGAACAGCAGCATTTGCGGCGCCCCGGTTATCCCAACAAATTGCTTCCGTCCTAACAGATTAACAGAGCCAGCTTTGTCTATTACCGAATAAGCCGGGTTTAATGGTGTAAGGTTATCGGCATATTGGCTATAGCTAAAATTACCTTGTTGCTGGGCCATGGCCTTATCTGTAATAAACAGCAAAATGCTAAAGCTAAATAAAGCAGCCATCAATTGATGGCTGCTTTTTATATGATTTATAATACTTGCTTTATTTAGATTCATTTGTTAATACTTTAGCACCAGGTAACCTGTTGTATGTTTGGTTACAGCACCTTCCTTGTAATCCACTGAGTAGAAATAAGTTCCCGGAAGCAATTTGCTACCATTGCTGCTACTCCCATCGAATACTTTAGTAACGTTATCATAACCCTTAATACTGAATACCTGAACACCTGATTTGTTGATGATGCTAACTGTATTATCCGGATAATTTAATATTCCATCAATTGTCAGCACGTCGTTAACTCCGTCGCCATTGGGCGATACGGCCTGATGCACGGTAATACCGGATGCTATACTCTCATTATCGAACGTGGATGCCCTTGCAGCCTGCCTTGGGACATTAGCAGTGGTAGTAAAAGTTGCCGGGTTAAGCATGGTGTTCATGTACTTCTCCGCTCCATCAAGGCCATTATATTCGATCACCGTAACGCGATAATTGGTAAGGACCGTCAAACCGGTGATAAAGGCATTGTTGCCTGTCCCATTGTAAACACAATACCACCCCGTATTGCCAACCTGCATGCCTAAGCTAAACTCGCCGTTTGCCGCGTACGTAATATTGTCGGGGCTGGTAATTACGCCGTTGGCGGTCCTCGCCACAAATACAGCCCTCCTGCTACCGCTACCACTTATCCAGTTTACGGTTGTAGCATCCATAGTGGTGTTGGTAAAAGTTAATTTTAGTGATGGAACAGTAGGTGGCACTGCCGGAGAAGGCAGTGTAACTACACTTGCCGGATTAAGCATCGTGTTCATGTACTTTTCAGCTCCTGTTGTACCATTATACTCTATCACCGTAACACGGTAAGTACTATTGGGCAATAAACCGGCTACATTAGCGCTACTGCCTGTTCCATTATAAATACAATACCAGCCGGTTGCTCCTATTTGCGTGCCCCCAGCAAATGTTGTGCTGGCTGTATACGAGGTGTTATCAACGGCATTTATCACCCCGCCTGATACTTTGGCAATAAATACAGCACGTGTTGCACCGTTACCATTGGTCCAGCTTACAGTCGTAGCATCCGCTACGGTATTAGTAAAGGTTAATTTTAACGATGGCACTGTTGGCGCCACCAAGGGTGAGGCCGGCATTAGAACCGAGGCTGGTGACAAACCGGTAAGCAAGTATTTAGTTGATATACTTGCCCCGTTATATTCTACAACTGTTACGCGGTAAGTCTTGTAAGGCAGTAATCCGCTAATATTCGCCGCACTGCCGGTGCCATCGTAAACACAGTACCACCCCGTGGTGCCAATTTCTTTACCAGAGCCAAAAGCTGTATTGGCGGTATACTCCATACTATTGGCAGGGGCCGCTACGCCGCCGCTTGCCTGGGCAACAAATACGGCGCGCCTGGCGCCATTTCCGCTTATCCAGTTTACTGCAGTTGTGGTATAAGTTGTATTACTAAACGTTAGCAAACGTGCCGATATGGTTGGCAATACATTTTGCGATGATGCGGTGGCTACGTTGGCCGGCGATAGGCCGGTAAGCAAATATTGCTCGGTAGCAGCAGCACCGTTATAATCAACCACGGTTAAGCGGTAGGTGCTGTAAGGCTCAAGGCCGGTCACATCAGTGGTGTTTCCGCTGCCATTATAAACGCAATACCAACCTGTTGTTCCAATTTGAGTACCAGAACCAAAGGTGGTGTTTGCCAAATAAGAAGTATTACCTACTGGCGCTGCTACCCCGCCTGATACTTTGGCAATAAATACAGCACGTGTTGCACCGTTACCATTGGTCCAGCTTACAGTCGTAGCATCCGCTACGGTATTAGTAAAGGTTAATTTTAACGATGGCACTGTTGGCGCCACCAAGGGTGAGGCCGGCATTAGAACCGAGGCTGGTGACAAACCGGTAAGCAAGTATTTAGTTGATATACTTGCCCCGTTATATTCTACAACTGTTACGCGGTAAGTCTTGTAAGGCAGTAATCCGCTAATATTCGCCGCACTGCCGGTGCCATCGTAAACACAGTACCACCCCGTGGTGCCAATTTCTTTACCAGAGCCAAAAGCTGTATTGGCGGTATACTCCATACTATTGGCAGGGGCCGCTACGCCGCCGCTTGCCTGGGCAACAAATACGGCGCGCCTGGCGCCATTTCCGCTTATCCAGTTTACTGCAGTTGTGGTATAAGTTGTATTACTAAACGTTAGCAAACGTGCCGATATGGTTGGCAATACATTTTGCGATGATGCGGTGGCTACGTTGGCCGGCGATAGGCCGGTAAGCAAATATTGCTCGGTAGCAGCAGCACCGTTATAATCAACCACGGTTAAGCGGTAGGTGCTGTAAGGCTCAAGGCCGGTCACATCAGTGGTGTTTCCGCTGCCATTATAAACGCAATACCAACCTGTTGTTCCAATTTGAGTACCAGAACCAAAGGTGGTGTTTGCCAAATAAGAAGTATTAGCTACCGGTGCGGCTACCCCGCCCGATACTTTAGCAATAAATACAGCACGCTTAACGCCGTTACCATTGGTCCAGCTTACAGTTGCGCTGGTGGCGGTAATGTTAGTAAATGATAGCAAACGCGATGATTGGTTTGGTGGTACCGGCGGCATGTTAACCGTTACAAGATAGGTTTGAGATGTAAGATCGGCGGCCTTAACGGTATAAGTTACCGGCGAACTAAAATTCACGGCAGTTACGCCGCTTACCTGTATAACGGTATCAATCTTCACCGATGCCCCTGAGGTGGTAAACACAGGCACCAAAGCGGTTAAATTGGTACCAGACGGAACGGTCATTGCTATCGTTTTATCCGTCTCATTTACAAACGCGGTAGTAGCGGGAGATGTCAAACCAAAGGTAGTAATTGCTTTATCCGAACTGGCAACGTTCACCGTGATATTAATAGTATCCTGGCTTATTCCGCCTGCATTAGCTGCGGTAACTATATAGTTTGTTGCTGCCGATGATGTCTTTGGCGTTCCGCTGATAGCACCGGTGAAAGGGTCAAATACCAATCCTGCCGGCAAGGCCGGGCTGATGCTATAACCCAACATCGAAACTTTGCGTATTGTGTTTGATTCTGCAACATACAGGTCACCTGCACCATCCAGCGCCACAGCGTAAGCAGATGTGAAGGTGGCGGTATTACCTTCGCCATTGGCAATTCCTGCAGTACCGCTACCCGAAATAGTTGTAACGCGGCCTGTTACGCTTACACGACGGATGTTCCGGCTGCACGCTACTAACAAGTCACCCGAAACAGCGTCATAAGTAATGCCATAAGGCGATGTGAAAGTGGCTGAAGCGCCCCAGCCATCGGCATTACCCGGCGCGCCCGAACCGGCAAGCGTGGTAACCTCACCCGCAGGCGTAATTTTACGGATTGCCTGGCCGCTCACATCGGCAACGTATAAGTTACCCGCTGCATCAAATGACAGCCCGGTGGGAAACCTAAATGTGGCCGCTGTACCTGTGCCATTCGCCCCGCCAGATACACCACTCCCGGCAAAGGTTGTAACTACGCCCGCAGGGGTAATTTTGCGAATCTTGCGGCCTCCCTGCTCCGAAACGAACAGGTTGCCCTGGGCATCTATCGCAATACCGGAAGCTCCGTTAAACGTGGCAGCCGTACCGGTGCCGTCAACAGAACTACGTGTAGCACTGCCTGCAAATATGGAAATAACACCTGCTGGTGTAATCTTATTGATCTTAGTGTCAACGGCTACATACATATTTCCCGTAGCATCAAAGGCCATGCCTTCTCCTGCGCCGGCGGATGTAAAATTACTTACCGTCCCATCCGATATTTTTCGGATGGCCGAATAGTTGTCGCCTGCATACAAAACACCCTGATTAAAAGCCAGGCCCCAGATGCCGCTGAAAGTGGCTGACCCAACAGGTCCGTTCGCAGAGCCGGCGACAGGGCCGCCCGAGAATGCTGACGTTTGTCCGTAACTCATCGCCGGAACCGCGCCGCCATTGTTAACCGGAGATATCGCCGGAACCGCAACAGTTGCTGTATAACTTAATTTTGAATTGGCATATTGTATCGATGGAACAGGAAAAGCGTTCACTGTGATAGTAATAGTATCCTGGCTTATTCCGCCTGCATTAGCTGCGGTAACTATATAGTTTGTTGCTGTCGACGATGCTTTTGGCGTTCCGCTGATAGCACCTGTAGCCGGGTCAAATACTAATCCTGCCGGTAAAGCCGGGCTGATCCCGTAACCAAACATCGAAACTTTACGTATTAAGGTTCCCTCACTAACATAAAGGCTGCCGGCGCCGTCCAGCGCTACAGCATAAGCGGCTTTGAAACCGGCTGCATTACCCTCGCCATTGGCAGTACCAGCAATTCCGCTACCCGAAACCGTAGTAACCCGGCCGGCAATACTTACACGACGGATGTTCCGGCTGCAGGCTACTAACAAGTCGCCCGAAAGAACATCATAAGTAATGCCATAAGGTTCTGTAAAGCTGGCTGAGGCACCCCATCCATCGGCGTTACCTGTTATACCAGAACCGGCAAGCGTAGTAACCACGCCCGCAGGGGTAATTTTACGGATAGCTTGGCTGCCCACATCAGCAACGTACAAGTTGCCCGCTGCATCAAAGGCCAGCCCGGTTGGGAACCTGAAAGTGGCGGCCGTACCGGTGCCATCAGCCCCGCCTGATACGCCACTACCTGCAAATGTAGTAACTACGCGCCCAGGGGTTATTTTACGAATTTTTCGGCCTCCCTGTTCCGAAACGAACAGGTTACCCTGGGCATCTATTGCAATACCGGAAGCCCCGTTAAATGTGGCAGCCGTACCGGTACCGTCAACAGAACTACTTGTAGCATTGCCCGCAAAGGTAGAAACAACACCCGCAGGTGTAATTCTTTTTATAAGATTACCAACCGCTACATACATGTTTCCGGCAGCATCAAAGGCCATGCCTTCGCCTGCGCCACTGGTGGTAAAATTGCTTACCGTACCTCCTGAAATTTTTCGAACGGCCGCATAGTTGTCTCCTGCATACAAAACGTCCTGACTAAAAGTCAAGCCCCAGATGCCGCCGAAAGTGGCTGACCCAACAGGTCCGTTTGCAGAGCCGGCGACAGGGCCGCCGGAGAATGCTGACGTTTGTCCGTAACTCATCGCCGGAACCGCGCCGCCATTGTTAACCGGAGATATTGCAGCTACCGGAACCGTTGCTGTATATGTTAATGCTGAGTTAGCATATTGTATGGCAGGAACAGGTAAACCCTTCACTGTGATATTAATAGTATCCTGGCTTATGCCGCCTGCATTAGCTGCAGTAATTACATAGTTTGTTGCCGGCGCGGTTGCGCTTGGCGTTCCGCTGATAGCACCCGTAGCGGCGTCGAAAACTAATCCTGCCGGTAAGGCAGGGCTGATCCCGTACCCAAACATCGAAACTTTGCGGATGGATGTTGGCTGTGCAACATACATACTACCGGCACCATCCAGCGCCACAGCGTAAGCAGATGTAAAACTGGCTATATGACCATTGCCATTTACATTACCCGCGCTCCCGGTACCTGACACTGTAGTTACACGGCCCGCAGTACTTACCCTCCGGATTTTCTGACTGCATACCACGAACAGATCGCCCGAAACGTTATCATACGAAATGCCATAAGGCGATGTAAAAGTGGCTGAGGCGCCCCATCCATCAGTGTTACCTGGTGCACCCGAACCGGCAAGTGTGCTAACCACACCCGTTGGCGTAATTTTGCGGATAGCCTGGCTGCTCACATCAGCAACATACAAGTTACCTGCTGCATCAAAGGCCAGCCCGCTTGGGAACCTGAAAGTGGCGGCCGTACCCGTGCCATCAGCCCCGCCTGATACGCCACTACCTGCAAATGTAGTAACTACACCGGCAGGGGTAATTTTACGAATTTTTCGGCCTCCCTGTTCCGAAACGAACAAGTTGCCCTGGGCATCTATCGCAATACCGGAAGCTCCGTTAAATGTGGCAGCCGTACCGGTACCGTCAACAGAACTACTTGTAGCATTGCCTGCAAAGGTAGAAATAACACCTGCAGGCGTAATTTTATTGATCTTAGTATCAACAGCTACATACATATTTCCGGCAGCATCAAAGGCCATGCCTTCGCCTGCGCCGCTGGTGGTAAAATTGCTTACCGTACCCCCAGAAATTTTACGAATGGCCGTATAATTGTCTCCTGCATACAAAATACCCTGATTAAAAGCCAGGCCCCAGATAAAGCCGAACGTAGCCGAAGCTACCGGTCCGTTTACAGAGCCGGATGTGAGACCACCTGAAAATGTAGTAGTTTGACCGTAACCGGTGGTTGGGATTGCGCCGCCACTGTTAACCGGCGTAACCCCCGTTACCGGTACAGTTACAGTATAGGTTAATGCTGAATTAGCATATTGTATCGATGGAAGGGGGAAACCGTTCACCGTGATATTAATAGTATCCTGGCTTATTCCGCCTGCATTAGCTGCGGTAACTATATAGTTTGTTGCTGCCGATGATGTCTTTGGCGTTCCGCTGATAGCACCGGTGAAAGGGTCAAATACCAATCCTGCCGGCAAGGCCGGGCTGATGCTATAACCCAACATCGAAACTTTGCGTATTGTGTTTGATTCTGCAACATACAGGTCACCTGCACCATCCAGCGCCACAGCGTAAGCAGATGTGAAGGTGGCGGTATTACCTTCGCCATTGGCAATTCCTGCAGTACCGCTACCCGAAATAGTTGTAACGCGGCCTGTTACGCTTACACGACGGATGTTCCGGCTGCACGCTACTAACAAGTCACCCGAAACAGCGTCATAAGTAATGCCATAAGGCGATGTGAAAGTGGCTGAAGCGCCCCAGCCATCGGCATTACCCGGCGCGCCCGAACCGGCAAGCGTGGTAACCTCACCCGCAGGCGTAATTTTACGGATTGCCTGGCCGCTCACATCGGCAACGTATAAGTTACCCGCTGCATCAAATGACAGCCCGGTGGGAAACCTAAATGTGGCCGCTGTACCTGTGCCATTCGCCCCGCCAGATACACCACTCCCGGCAAAGGTTGTAACTACGCCCGCAGGGGTAATTTTGCGAATCTTGCGGCCTCCCTGCTCCGAAACGAACAGGTTGCCCTGGGCATCTATCGCAATACCGGAAGCTCCGTTAAACGTGGCAGCCGTACCGGTGCCGTCAACAGAACTACGTGTAGCACTGCCTGCAAATATGGAAATAACACCTGCTGGTGTAATCTTATTGATCTTAGTGTCAACGGCTACATACATATTTCCCGTAGCATCAAAGGCCATGCCTTCTCCTGCGCCGGCGGATGTAAAATTACTTACCGTCCCATCCGATATTTTTCGGATGGCCGAATAGTTGTCGCCTGCATACAAAACACCCTGATTAAAAGCCAGGCCCCAGATGCCGCTGAAAGTGGCTGACCCAACAGGTCCGTTCGCAGAGCCGGCGACAGGGCCGCCCGAGAATGCTGACGTTTGTCCGTAACTCATCGCCGGAACCGCGCCGCCATTGTTAACCGGAGATATCGCCGGAACCGCAACAGTTGCTGTATAACTTAATTTTGAATTGGCATATTGTATCGATGGAACAGGGAAAGCGGGTTTTGCGCCATTAAATAATAAAGAAACACTACTGCTGCCGTTGGTAGCTACCGCCAGATCGGCTTTTCCGTGGCCATTCAAACCAACTATGGCCAGGTTATACGCGCCTGTTGCTGTTTCAAAATCAACTTTCGCAGCAAAACTACTGTACGTAAACGTTAAAAATAATAGAGTTTTTTGCGCTATGCGGCGAAATGAGGGGTGCATGATAATTGATTTAGATATATATAATTGTAGACTTAGCATTATTATCAAAAAAACAGATAGTGATAAACAATAATTACTACCTATTACCGTTTGACAATCTGGTAAAAATAAGCCTCAACTTTTTAACGGACACGCCCGAAAAAATTAATATACTTCCCGAAAAAAAATTCATGAATTGTAAATGAGTCAGCTAACTGTATAATACTTGGCTTTAATAAAATGGACGTATATAACTATAGCCTGTACCGACCGAGTTATACATACCACAGAAACTATTTAATGGTGGAAGGTGAAAAACCGTGATATTTTTTAAATGCTGCCGAAAACTTCCCCGGGCTCTGGTAGCCAAAGGTTAAGGCTATTTCTTTTACACTTACAGGTTTTGATCTTAACATTTGTAAAGCCAGCACCATTTGCTTCTCCTGATAGTACTGAAATATAGAATTGTCATTAACCGCTTTAAATAAATTTTGCAATTTAGCGGCAGAGGTATGTAACGTTTCCGCCAAACTATTTATACCTGGGAACCCACTTGTAAGGCGATCTATCAGAATTTTTTCGGTGCGGGCAACCATGCGGCTATCGTCTTTACTAACCTTGATTTTTGGTGCCAGGTTTTGTGTTGATATGCTGGCGAAGAACTGGGAAATAATTTGTAGACAAAGCATTTTTACCAATATAATGCCCTGCTGGTCCTGCCTGCCATCTTTTAATAAGTCTAATATATTTTTTATAAGTAAATCAGACCCGGGCACGAGGTTGTCCCAGGTCTTATAAGAATTACCCGATTCAAAAAAGTGCTTGAAGTTATCCTCTTTTGCCAAAGTGGCCATCGGCAGGTTACGCTCGAACCATTTCTCATTAAAAACAAAATTGGTAAAGGTACCTTTATCGTCTTTACTAAAAAATGATTTCACTTCAGTACCAGGTTTATAAAAACCCCAACCATGCGTTGGGATGGTCAGGTCATTAAAACGGATCCGGTTGGCTACCGAACTATAAGTAAAGTGTGCGAGAAAGTAGTAATCGCATGGTTCCTGATCATACAAGGCATGCATAGACACATTTTTTCGAAACTCTATCTCGGTGATCATTATCCATAGACCTTCTTCTAATTCGCGGTACCGCATAACACCCTCTGAGAAGATATTATTGGTATGAATTTCATTTTCGGCGGCCAAAAACTTTGTAAAAGGCATGTGTTTAAGTGACTCGATCATGATCTCAGGACTATTGGAGAGATAAGGGAGATCGAAATAACCATCACGATATGTAAAAAAATATTTCCGCATACCGTTAAGCCATTGATTGACACGGAGTTTAAGCATTCGCGGCTAATAACATGTAATACGGGCGCACTTGATCATTTAATGTGTGTTAAGATAGTTTATTAATTTACATTTTTGCAAATCAAAGTACTTAACCGTTATGGAATCGTTGCAAACATTATGTTTCAAAAGGCCATTTTACGTAAATCTTCTAAGAAAAAGTTCGAAGTAGCCCACTGTGGGCTACCATACTGGACAAATCAGCGTTTTTAGCAGATTTGTCCTTTTTTTTTGCCTCAAAAACGGTATTAACGCTATAAAAAACGACGATTGCTTGGTTGAGCCCAGTAGTTCAACAGTTTGCTCAAACCAAACGGTTATCATCGACAATATTCAATCAGCCATTTAGCTTATAAAAAAGGAAATGATTGGGAACTTCCGCCATTCCCTGATCCTCGCGGAGGCACAGAGCGAAGTTAGGGGGGAAACCAAAAGGGAACTTGTTCTACTTTTTTACGAATCTGTAAATAAGCTTGTTATTTCAAAGCAAAACCACCTGCGATGCGTAAATCGCGCAACGAAATATCGGAAAATTGGCGTTTTGAAAGAGTATTCTGCATTAAATACCCATTACTGGTATACGGAAGACTATCTGGTGAAATTAATTCCATGCCTGTCCAATATAAATAACTTAGCGCGCGTGTTAAATACCTGATATTTAATTTTTTAAAACGCAGCCATCCCACGCTTGTTATACCTGTACATTCTTTGTAAACCATAAAACAAACGATTATGCTTATACCAATTGCTTTTATACTTATTGGCCTTTTTGCCATTATTGCGCTATGGCTCGTTATTCGTCAGGCAAAAGGAAAGAACGAAAAACGCACCAAATAATCAGCACATGAGAACTGTATTTCAAAAAGGACAACAAGTGCTCACTCCCGAGGGGTTGGGCACGATAGATGAAATTATCGGCGAAGAGATCACGGTTAAGTTACAAACCGGCGAAAAAAAAGCGTTTTCTGACGAAGAGTTGGAGGATAACAGCGATGCCGGATAAACAAGGCGGCCATTAGCCGCCTTGTTACCTTGTTACATTAAGGATGGTTACTCCGCTGGTTTTTATAGGCAGCCGGCTTAGCGCCGTTATTTTTACCATCAGCTGTCTCTAAGGCTGGGTGCATTGGTGGCTGAGCCTCAAAAGTTTTCACATCATTTTTCAAATCGTTTTGTGTCAACTCATTTTTATCGTTCGTATCTTTTTGCTTTTTCATACTAATGCAATTTAAATTGTTGGCGTGCCCCCGGTTACCTGGATGGTTGCGCCGGACATATAGCTGGATTGATCTGAAGCAAGCAAAACATATGCCGGCGCCAGTTCAGCCGGCTGCGCGGCCCGTCCCAATGGAGTTGATTTTCCAAATTCCTTAACCTGGTCTTCGGGCATGGTGGATGGTATAAGCGGTGTCCAAACCGGGCCGGGTGCCACGCAATTAACGCGGATCCCTTTTTCGCCCCATAACTGCGCCATGCTGGCTGTGAAGTTTTGGATGGCACCTTTGGTTGCTGCGTACGGCACCAGTGTTGGTTTAGGATTATAGGCATTAACCGATGTTGTATTGATGATGGAGCTGCCCGCTTTTAGATGCGGCTCTGCAGCCTTGCACAAATAAAACATCGCATAAATATTTGTTTTAAAAGTTTTATCCCATTCTTCTGCTGTTATCTCCTGTAAGCTTTCATGCGACATTTGGAATGCGGCATTGTTAACCAAAATATCTATACCGCCAAACTCCGTTACGGCTTTTTCAATTATTTGTTTGCAATGCCCTTCTTCACTTATATCGCCACCAACCAAAACCGCCCTGCGGCCGGCTGCTATAATATAACGGGCAGTGTCCTGCGCGTCCTCATCTTCATCAAGATATGATATCAATACATCGGCCCCTTCGCGCGCGAAAGCAATGGCTACCGCGCGGCCAATGCCCGAATCGCCGCCTGTAATAATTGCTTTTTTGCCGGTTAGTTTTCCCGACCCCGTGTAACTCTGCTCGCCATGATCCGCCTCCGGAATCATTTCTTCTATTGTACCAGGCACTTCCTGTTGTTGCTCCGGTTGTGGCGGTTGGGGGTAATCTTTTTTAGGATTTGAAGATTCCATAAGTTTACATTTTATAGGCCGCCTCAATTGGAGACGGCCATTTATTTAGAAAGGTTGAATAACGTTATTTACCGTAAGTAGACCATTGTATCTCTGTGGTTGGTGTGGCCTGCTTAAGTTCTTTACTGCGCTCTTTTGCCAAAGATTTATCCATTTCCTGCACCTGTTCTTCGGTTCGGTCGGTTCCCTCGGGTTCTAACTCAAGCAGGCCATTAGTTTCATTCACAGTTTCAACCGGTTTATCAAAATACTTCCATTCTTCGCCTAATTGTGTGCTTACTCCATCATTCCACGGTCCACGTATCTCGGCTCCATTTGACATGTTGAAATAGGCATTGCTATAGCGGGGGTCGCTTTGTAAAACACCCGGCGGAAAGTTTGGTTGGATGCTGTTCAGCGCAGCTTCAAATTGCTGATAATGCGCTACCTCGCGTGTCATCAAAAAGCGCAGGGTTTCTTTTACATATGGGTCATCGGTAAAAGACATCAGGTATTCGTAAACTATCTTGGCCCGGGCTTCTGCCGCTATATTTGATCGCATATCAACAGTCAGATCGCCGTTTGCGTTAACATAAGCCGCTGTCCACGGGTTGCCGTTACTGTCCGTCAGCGTTGGGCTGCCACCGCTTAACACGCCAAACTGCGGGTTTAACATCGCCTCGTGCATAAAGCTTTCTTTTGCAGCTTTCCCGTTCATGGCCTGCATAATTTCCGATTCGTCTGCCGATGCTTTAAGCTCTCCGCTAACACCGCTAAGCAGCATCTGTATGGTAGCGCCAACAATTTCCAGGTGACTAAATTCCTCAATGCCTATGTCCATTAACAGGTCATACTTATCCGGATAGGCTTGCTTGCAGGCAAAAGCTTGTGTAAAATACTGCATGGCGGCTTTTAACTCGCCATTGCTGCCCCCAAATTGCTCCAGCAGCAATCGGGCAAAGCGTGGGTCGGGTTTTGACACCCGCGCATTAAATTGTAGTTCTTTAACGTGGTGAAACATAAGTTAAATGTTTTAAAGGGCGGGTATTGAAGCACCCGCCCCAGGTAATTAGAATTAGTTTTTACCGCCTTTTCGGCCTATTTCTGCCATGTGTTCACGGTCGCGGCTAACGGCTTTGCCACCCTTACTGGCTATCTCCCGTTGTTGGTCATCATCCATAGCGGCAAAACCCCGGTTTGAGCTATTATCTGATTGTTGCTGGCTCTCCTGGTTGCTGCTGCGCCCTCTGCGGCTACCCGACTGATTTTCCTGCTGGTTGGAGCGGTTGTTGCTTTGTTGGTTTTCGTCTTTCCGGTTTTCTTTTTGAGTTGCCATAATTTTGAATTTAATGGTTAAGAAAATTGTATTTACAGAAAACAACGCCTTGCCCGAAACGAAGTTTGGCGATTAACTACCTGATGTGCAGGGTTGAAATACTCAATTTTTAGCGGCTATTACCTGTTTTGAAAGTAACGGAAACGAGCAACCAAACTTATTGTTGAAATAGTGACCGACCGCATAAGGTTGGGCAACATTATTAATCAAAGCAACAATAATATGGATCAAATGGATTTTAACGGGCGCTCAGTTATAGTTACGGGCGGAACAACAGGAATAGGCCGTGCAATAGCCTATAAGATGGCAGCCGGCGGTGCAAATGTAGTATTAGTGGGGCAAGACCAACAACATTTAGACGAAACCCTGAGCGGCGCAGAAGCTGATTATGCTGACAGGCTTAAAGGCGTGTTGGCCGATTTATCCAACGAAGACGGAATAAGGCAGTTATTTAATGAGGCCGATCGCGAATTGGGCAGTTTGGATCTGTTTATCAATAATGCGGCATTATCAGCCGGAGGCGTAACAGAAGGTAGTTACAGTGAGTGGAATAAAGTGGTACAAACAAATCTTACTGCATATATAGCCTGTGCAAGTTTGGCTGCCGAACGAATGAAGGGCGCGGGAAGCGGGCACATTATTAATATAGGATCAATGAGTGCTAACACCCGCGAAAAAGGAAGCACCGTATATGTGGCAACCAAATCGGGCATTCAGGGATTTTCTGAAAGCCTACGCAAAGAGTTGAACGAACAGGGCATTAAGGTTTCCTTAATTGAACCAGGCGCGGTGGATACCGACATGCAGCCGGCAAGCACGGATGAGAAAGCAGACAGTGTAGAAAAGATGGAGATGCTGCAGGCAGAGGACATTGCTGCTGCTGTAATGTATGTAGCCAGTCAGCCTGCCCGTTGTGATGTTGTTGAGTTAAAGATCAGGCCACATTTACAGATGATATAATATTGTAATATGGACGAGAAAGATAAGCATCCGCAGCAAATGAAGGCGGCTCTTAAAACCGGCGAGGGCGAGTTTGAAGTAGAACGGGTGGGTATGCCCGAAATAGCAAAAGATGACTGGGTGTTGGCGCGTGTTAAGGTAGCCGGCATTTGCGGTACCGACCTTCGCCATTGGAAAAAACACGAGCCGGAATTGGAGTGTAAGATTATGGGGCACGAGTTGGCGGGCGAAGTAGTAGAAGTGGGGCTGGCGGTTAAAAACGTGAAGCCTGGCGACCGCGTAGTGATAGAGACTCTTTTAGGTGATGACACCTGCGAATGGTGCAATATTCAGCGATATAATATTTGTCCAAATCTGTACCCGGTGAGGATGAAAACGATATCCCAGGCTTTTGCAGAATACGTAGCAGGGCCGTGCCGTAAATTTTATAAACTGCCCGATCATGTAAGTTTTGAGGAAGCCACCCTGCTTGACACCTTTTCTGTTTGCATGCACGCCATTCAGTTAAGCGGCATTAAGCTAAATGATAAGGTGGTGGTGATCGGGGCGGGCTGCATTGGCCTGGGCCAGCTGCAACTGGCTAAAATAAGCGGTGCAGATGTTTTAATTATTGATAAAGTGGATTCGGCATTACAACTGGCAAAAGAACTTGGCGCGGACGAGATTGTAAACAAGGACAATGAGGATATAGCAGAGCGCGTTAAAGCTTTTACAGGCGGGCGCGGCGCCGACATTGTTTTTGAATGCGCAGGTGGTACCGCTATGCCAATGACTTTGCCACAGGCGGTGGCATGCGCCCGGATAGGCGGCAAAGTTGTAGTTGTGGGCGGCTTTGAAAAAGGGCAAAACATTGAACTGGATTGGAGCCACATACAAATGGCCGAGATAAAGCTGATAATGAGCGCCAGTTATTCTTACTGGGACATTTATCCGGAAATGCAAATGAGCCTTGACCTGGTTTCGAAAGGAAAAATGAACGCGAGAAAGCTCATCACCCATAGTTTTCCGCTGGATGATATTAATAAAGCTTTTGATACTGCGCAGAAGAAGGAAGAAACCCACGCGGTGTTTGTGGCAATAACTATGTAAACTGGTATCCCATGCACAAGGCGCTATGAAGAAATTTGAGATTCATCTGGCTGATTGGCAGCGTATATTGTTCGGTCAGGCACAGCCAATATTCTTATTGGAGGTTCTTGTGCGTACGCTTATTATTTATATTTTTCTATTATTTGTGCTTCGTTGGTTGGGTAAGCGCATGAGCGGGCAGTTAACCATACTGGAAATGGTGGTAATGCTTACACTGGGGGCTATAGTATCTGTTGCTATGCAGGTGCCCGACCGGGGCATTACGCTAAGTATGTTTGTGCTATTCTGCACGCTGGCTTTCCAGCGCGGCCTTAGCTGGTTAGGCATTAAGAGCGCCCGAATTGAAGAACTTACCCAGGGTAAGATCAGCACATTAGTTAAAGATGGTGTGTTAGATCTGGATGAGATGCGGCGCTGCCGTATCTCGCCACAGCAACTATTTGCGCAATTACGCAGCAGCGGCATATTTAGTTTAGGCGAAGTAAGGCGCGTTTACCTGGAGGCTTGTGGATTATTTAGCACCGTTAAAATGCACAATCAGGTGCCTGGTTTACCGATAATGCCACCCGGCGACAACAGAGTACTTACCGTGTTACGTTACGCAAATGATATGGCCTGTAAAAATTGCGGACATGTAAACCCACATCGGCATCAATTAAAGGAGTGTCCTCATTGCGGCCAAAATAGCTGGACACAAGCGGTCATCCATTAAAAAAACAGTATGCAACCACAGGATATTCATATAAACGACTGGATGCGCATTCTTATTGGAGAAGTGCCCTTGAGTTTTTTTATCGAGTTATTTATCAGAGCTTTTATTGTTTACCTCATTTTGATGGTGTCTATGCGTGCAATGGGGAAGCGCATGTCATCACAATTGGGTCGTAATGAGTTGGCTGCACTGGTATCGCTGGCCGCAGCGGTTGGTATCCCTATGATGGCGCCGGACAGAGGTGTTTTACCGGCCGTTGTCATAGCGTTTGTGTTGATCACTACCGAACGTATAATAGCCATGCAAGCCTGCAAAAGCGAGCGGTTTGAAAATTTTTCGCAGGGCAAAGTAAGCACACTCGTGAGTGACGGAGTGGTTAATATAAAGGAGTTAAATAAGTCGCGGTTATCACACGAGCGGGTATTCGCTCAACTTCGATCACAGGGCTTGTTACAGTTGGGCAGTGTGTCCCGGTTTTATATGGAAGCCAACGGAACATTTACATTGGTGCGCAACCCGAAGCCTGTGCCCGGGTTATCTGTATTGCCACCTTGGGATGATTCGCTGCGCGATTGTTTTAAGGAATATTCTGAACGGCAGATCTGTGTACAATGCGGCTTTCCACAAAAAGAAAATGGACACGGTTATGCAAGATGCCCTAATTGTGCAAAAGAAAAGTGGGTGACCGCAGTTCAGGAGATCAGTGACAATGCTTAATAGGATGTTATGAAAAAGATAATAATAGCTGTGATAGTATTTGCTTTGGCCGGCTGCCAGACATCTGATGAAGAGATTCGGGCAGATATAGCAGGTAAGGCACGTAAAGACCTGAACTTTGCAGGTTTGTATTACACAGTGCAAAATGGCAAAGTAAGCTTCAGGGGCAGTTGCCCATCGCAAAAAGCTTTTGATATGGTAAAGCAAACAATATCGAATATTAATGTAATAAAATCAGTCAACTATAAGGTAAGCATTGCGCCTGTAAGCTTAGACGCCTTAACACCTCTGAAGCTTCATGCCGACAGCGTACTGGCTAAATATCCGCAAGTTGTTGCCGAGGTTAGTGATGCTGGAATAACATTAAGGGGAGCGGTTACTGCCGCACAACGCAGCAGGTTTATAAGCGATGCAAGACTAAAACTTCCCGGCCATGTGATGGATAGCGTTTACGTGATCCTAAAATAGCACATAGCTAAAGTGAGCATGTTGATCAACCGTAGTAATACGGTACTTTGCGAAGAATACGGTTTCTTGACAAAACAAAACCATACCGCCAAACTATGTGTTAATCCAACAAATAACTTACGGTTTTATTGATTTACAGAACAAATATGTCTACAGCAACATCATTATGGGCGACTGCAGCCATTCAACAATTGTCGGATGTAGAAGAGCAGCCTTCGTATAAGCGCACGGTAGCCGGCTTTAATTTTGAAGTGAAACTGCTCGGCGACTCATTATGGCTTATTGCCGGGTTCGGGAAAAATAAACAAATAGCTTTCCGTACCGTGTATTCTCCTGATGGCTTTCAGGATTTTAAGATAACACAAGACTCTGATAGCCAATTCTCAGCAAGTTTAACATCAGCCGTAGGCGAATTTAAAGTTGAGATCAACTTTCCGCGGCAAGATCAGCCTATCGTTCGTTATACAACATCGCTTAAACCGGCTACAGAGCTGTTTGTACCGTTCTGGCCAAGAGATATTATTGTTTCCGGCAAAGGCGACCCAGAGGGCGAGATCCATATATCGCAAACAGGCACCCGCTCCGGGCATCTTTATGCATCGTTTAAGAAACCGGCGGGTGGGTCATTCCTGTACCTGCAGAATCTGACGGCGTTAGCAGATTATAACATTGATACCCAAACTTCAGCCGGTGGCGTTGTAGGGGGGCAGTGGCCCGAAATGGGCCTTAGCCTGCCGCCGGCTTTAGAAAAACCTTTGCAAAAAGGCAAAACCTACACCATTTGCGATGCCTTTGTTGCACTGAGCGAACAAAGCCCCGCCGACCAGTTTGATGTAGCTAAAGGCTTTTTAGAGGCGCTTGGGAATCTTTACCTGCTCCTACCCCGCCCTGAAACGGTATACCATGATTATACAGAAATACTACCGAAAGCGCTGCACGATCTGCAAACCAATAAAGGTTGCTGGTCGCACCGGAGCGGGCACCCGTATTTAAACGCCTATTTGTGTGATTACAATACACCGCCCGAGATAATGGTGCAACTTTCGGTACTGTTGCCGGTACAGGATTATATGCGCTGGAGCGGAGAGACCTGCATAATGGAAAAAGAGATCATAGACGGTCTGTCTGCATTCTACAATGAACAACTGGGCACCGTGATGCGGTGGTTACCCGCCGAGGAAGGCATGTTAGATGAGTCTGAGGAGCAAAAAACGCCTTTGGTAATGGATGCCTGGTACCTGCACCATCCTTTACTTAACCTTGCCCGAATGGCGAGCTATGGCGATAAGTTAGCTAAGGACCTGCTGCTTAAATCTGTAGATTATGCCATAAAGGTTGCACGGCACTTTAATTACTGCTGGCCCGTGTTTTATAAGATGGACACCCTGGAAGTTGTAAAGGCCGAAACCAAGGAAAGTGAAGGCGGCGAAAAAGACGTAGCTGGTTTGTATGCGCACGTAATGCTGCAGGTATGGGAGCTAACCAAAGACAAAAAATACTTCGCGGAAGCAGAAAAGGCCGCACAGTCTATGCCGCAACATGGCTTCAACGTATTTTATCAGGCCAATAATACCATGTTCTCTGCAAAGGCAATGGTCTTCCTTTATAAAGAAACGAAAAAGGAATTGTACCGCGACCTTGCTTACTTATTTTTAGCCAACGTGTTTAAGAATGTAGCGCTATGGGAGTGTCATTACGGCTTTGGAAAAAATTTCCCAAGCTTTTTTCAGGTGTTTCCGCTTAATGATGCGCCTTATACAGCGGTGTACGAGGAGCAGGAAGTATTTGCAGGTGTGCATGAATTTTTAAATTATGCAACCGGTGTTGAACTTTTACCGGCAGTTAGACTGCTGCTTGCCGAGTTTGTGCGCCACGGAATACACCGCATGACCTTTTATTACCCGCCTAAACTACCTGAAGATATGTTGGTTAAAGAAGTAAAAACCGGCGAGTTGGACCCAAAGTTATGGATTGCTTTGGAAGATATTCATGACGGGTGGGAACAATCAGGCAGCGTTGGGCAGGAAGTGTACGGCGCGGGGCTTGCATTTGGTATTGTACCACGACAATACACGCGCATACCTAATGAGGATTTTATGGTGTTTATAGATTATCCGGTGCTGAACCAAACCACAAAGGGCAAAACTATACGCTTTGATGTTTTAGGCGATAGTGCGCTAACGTGCCGCATGTGTATAGTAAGCAAAGAACAAAAGCGCCTTCCCTCATTTAAAATTAAAGCTGGCAACAAAGAAGATCAAGAGCAGATTGATGCGGCAAAGCCAACTAAGGATGGGTTGGAGTATGCCATCCATGGTAATCAAACAATAGCCATCAGTTGGGGCTAACCGTTAACCAATAGCCAGCGTTAGCGGGTAGCGTTACATCACCCTTGGCAGGAGTTAGTGCACGCCCGCTGATTAAATCTTTTATAGTTGATGTATCTATGGGGAGCGTTATAGTTTGCTGTTTATCAGAAAAGTTAAACACTGCGAGTAATGCACCTTTATCAGAGTGATATCTGATAATAAAACAGTGCTTATTACCTGCATCCGGAACGTCCCAACGCCCTTGTGCAATTTCTGGATGGGCTTTGCGCAATGTTAAAAGGCGACGGGTGTAAGTAAGCAACGAGTTTGGATCACTTTGCTGTTTTTGCACATTTACTGACGGGTAGCCGTAAGTACCGGTGGCTATAACCGGGCGAAAAAGTGTGGGTGCGGTGCTAAAACCTGCATTAAAATTGATGTTCCATTGCATTGGCGTACGCACAGATAAGCGTTCTTTCAATGCTAAATCATCGCCCATGCCTATCTCTTCACCATACCGCAATACAGCTGTACCGGGCAGGGCCAACATCAACGCATAAGCGTGTTTCAACAAATGCGAATTGTTATTTAGCATGGGTGCCAGCCGCCTGCGGATGCCGCGATCATACAATTGCATTGTCGTATCCGGCCCCATTTTTTCATAAACTTCTTTTATCTCCTTCTTACTCAACTTGCCCAGGTCAACCTCATCATGGTTGCGCAAAAAATATACCCACTGCGCCTTTGGCGGTTTTTCTGCTGTAGCATGCAGCGCCTTTTGCAGCGGTTGGGCGTTGCCGCTGGCCAGCGCATAAAACAAGTATTCATTAACCTCAAAATTCAGCATCATATCTAATCCTTCGCCTTGCTTTGAGAAATAGTCTTTTGTCTCTTCAGGCTTAACATTGGCTTCGCCCAGCAAAACGGCATCAGGCTTGGCTTTTCTCACCGCTTGCGCCAACGCATGTAATATTCCAAAATGATGTCGTGGATCTGCTGCCGATGGGCGCGGATCATCAATAATAAATGGTACGGCATCCAACCTAAAGCCATCCATGCCCTGTTTAAGCCAGTAAGTTAGAATGTGTTCCGCCTCTGCCAATACTTGTTTGTTTTGAAAATTAAGATCCGGCTGGAAATTGTAAAAACGATGGAAAAAATATTTTCCCGTAGTGCTGTCAAGCCGCCACGTTTCCTTTTCCACCTTCGGAAAGCCCATACCTTTGTCCCAATCAGTGGGCCGCTTAACCGACCATACATACCAGTCTGGCCTTGCTCGAAACCAGGGATGCTGAATGGACGAATGGTTAAGCACCACATCCATTATCACCTTTATGTGATGTTGCTTAGCCGCCTGCATAAATTGACGAAAGTCTGCAGTGGTGCCTAACCGCGGGTCTACACCCGTATAGTCTGTTACATCATAACCGTCATCCTGCAAAGGCGAGGGTTGAAACGGAGCCAGCCAAAGCGTTGTAACGCCAAGGGAATCAAGATAGCCTAACTTTGAGCTTAGCCCCCTGAAATCGCCTATGCCGTTACCATCACTATCTTTAAAGGTTTTAACATCGAGGTTATAAATTACCTGTTGCTTATACCATGCAGGCGTACTGTTATCAGTCACATGCGGTTGTTGCCGCCTGCATGCCGTAAAACAAAAGGCAATTATTATCAGATATAAACAGCTCCTGCTCATGCCGCCTCAACAGGGAAAAATAAGCAGCGGCACAGCAATATGATCGGGAAGTTGCCTGGGGACGTAATCACCCAACAGCTTTTGAAAGTGATACATACGGTTACTGCAAACCAGCAGATCTGCGCCCATTGTATTGGTGAGTGTGTCTACTACATTTTCAAAGTTGGTCTCTTTTATATGGCTAAAAAACAACTCGCACATATTACTATAGCGGCCAAACGAGTCGACAAAAAGTTGTTTGCCATAATCGGGCATAAGGTCTGGAAGTCCCTGCTGGCAAATATGAGCCAATAGCACACTTGATTTTTTAAATTTAGCTAACTGACTAACTACAGGCTGCTGGCAATAACGCAGATCGGTTAAATAAACTATGCGTTTTATTTGCCGTGCCTCAAAATCATCAGGTAAGATCATCATTGGGCAGCTTATGTGGTTGAGAACTACCTGTAAATTAAGCCGGCAATTTTTTAATGAGGCAATAACCATGGAGCAATTTTCGCGGCGTATGTAAGCAGCCAATTTTCGCTCGGTGCATCGCGACGCGTCCATAGTTTTTATGTTGGGTAAATGCCGGTCATTAAAATCGCCAAAATTTTCCTCATCCATGTCAACGTGTTCGACACGAGCGCTTCGCGATTTGCTATCCTGGTTTGAAACGGCCTGCAAGATAAGCGACCGTGCGCCCGGCTGTTTGCTCATTTGAGCCTCAATAATGTCTTTACCGTTTTGCAGTGCAAATTGGTAAGCAAATTTGGTTACATGCGTATCATCCGCATGGTTTGTAATAACTAATATATTGTCCATAAAATCCTCCCCGCTAATCAACAAACACGAGTTAAATTATTAACAAGCGTTAATAGGTTGTGGTTTTGAGTGGAAATACCTGATTTACGTCAAGCTATATGCGATTGTTACGGTATTCTTAAACGCAGAAATACCTTTTCCCTCTTAATTTATAATGCCCCGGCGCATAGCAAACCTAATAAGGGCCGGTGTGTTGCGGGTGCCGGTTTTGTTGATCATAGATTGCCTATGCCCTTCTACCGTGCGCCGGCTGGTAAACAGCTTGTCGGCTGCTTCCTCGTTGGTATACCCATCAGCAATAAGTTGCAGCACCTCCATCTCCCGCTTTGAGAAGTCAACAGTCTGAACTTGTTCTGATGTTGCAGCCTGTCCCCCGGGTGTAAATCGTTTAATAAGATTATCTGCCACATTGGAACATAAATAAGAACGATTGCGGGCTACTTGCTTAATAGCAAATATCAGTTCGTCAGCATCGGCAGTTTTAAGTACATAACTTTTTACGCCCTCCTGAAAAGCCCGGCGAATGTATTTCTCTTCATCCTGAATGGTAAGCAGCAAAATTTGGACAGAAGGAAAACGCGACCGCACTATCGCGGCCAGTTCAAGTCCGTTTATCTTAGGCATGCTGATATCAGTTACCAACACGTCTGCGTTAACGCCGGTTTCTAAAAGGTCTATAATCTGCTGCCCGTCGCTGGCTTCACCTGTGATGTTAAATTCAGGCTCGCGTGCCAAAATTTGGTGCAACCCTGAACGAACGAGTTGATGATCCTCCGCTAAAATAATATTGATCATTATAGGTATCTGTTTGCAGTGTTTACTATAGGGGGTAGCTGCAAGAATACCGCCAAGATAGTGATAGCCAAACGGCGGTGCTTCATGTTTTGGTAAATACGGTATTTATCCGGGGCCATTATCGTATTAATACGTGTATTTTGATAAAATACAAGCCGGTAATTTCGAACAATAATAAAAATACAATGAGGTTTCAAATTACGGTTACATATAAAGGGCAGCAGCTAACACTCAGCGTTAGCACAGCTGTTTACCTTGAGAAGGTTGTTTATCAGATCAATACAGGCAACTTAAAGGTTATTGTTTATCAAAAAGATGGCAAGTGGCAATCAACTAATGATAAAGTTATTGAGCAGGAGCTTTTAGATAAGGTGGGTGCTGCAATAACAGAGCAAATAGGTGTTGAGCAGGCGGGGTAAAGAAGGATATAGGTGCGGTTTTTTGAGAACAAACGCACACCCGCTATCTCACATTCCATCGCCCCGTCTAAAGAGTAATAGCCCGTAAATAGACATAATCACCAAACGTTCCTACCAACCAACCAATCGTTCCTATGGACCGAAAAGGCTATAATCATCCCATAGGAATGTTTGGTTGGTAGCATTAAAGTTGTAAATCACTACGTTCGGTAGGAACGTTTCGTGAATTTGAGGTCATGTCTATTCATGGCTATTACATTAAAGGTGGGATTTTGATGAGTTGATTTGATTACCTTTTCTTCTGCATCACTTTAAAAACAACCAACGCGGCTACAGCGCCTATAGCAACGTTTTTTATCACCGCTTCCCGGTTGTATTTCCATTCGGCGTTCCAGCCCCGCTCGGCGAATATATTGGGCGCCTTGCCTTTTTTAAAATCATCAATTATCCCTTCAATCATATCTACCCTATCTGCCAGGATAAGTGGCAGCCAGTGGCCATAGCTCGACTCGCTGTACTTAAAAGCAAAGCGGCGTATTTTACCACTTAACCTTGCGGGCGGCTGGCCGGTGCCAAATACAGCGGTGTTATATGGGCGCTCTACCGACTTTAAAATCTCTACATTCTCCGGTTGCAGTTCCGGGCGCTCCCAGTTAATCCGGGCGTGGTCATCGCCGGTATAGATCTTCATTGGATACGTTGGTTCATTATCGGGGTCGGCATCAATGCCCCAACCCGCTATATGTTTTAAATGCTCTGGTGTTTCCATAATGTTTTATCTTGCTGATGGTGGTATAAGTACAGTTTTAATACATTCGTCGCGCTTGGCAGAAAAAATGTGGTAAGCCTCTGCTACTTCTTCTAAGGGTACGCGGTGCGTAATAATTCCTTTCGGGTCAATCCGCCCTGCCTGTATATGTTCAATTAGCCTTGGTAAATGCCGTTTTACCGATGCCTGGTTAGCGCGTATGGTTATGCCCTTATTGACCACATTACCAATAGGGATCAAATTATCAGTTGGGCCGTAAACACCCACTATAGAAACTATACCCCCTTTTTTAACGCCGTTAATGGCCCAATGCAGCGCGGTTGCAGATCCGGCCTGCAGCAGCAGCTTTCGGCCTGTTATAGTTTGCATGGCGTTACCGGCAGCATCGCCGCCCACTGCATCAATACACACGTCGGCCCCCAGCCAGTCGGTGGTCTTCTTTAAAAACAGTACCACATCACCAACAGATCTAAAATTATAGGCTTCGCACTGCGCATACTGACGCACAAAATCCAGCCGGTATTCAATATGGTCAAGCACAATTACCCTGCCCGCCCCAAATAGCCAGGCGCATTTTGCGGCCATTATGCCAACCGGGCCCGCACCAAATACTACTACTGTGTCACCGGGTTTAATGCCGCCCATTTCGGCAGCCTGGTAACCGGTAGGTAAAACGTCGGTAAGCAGTACAGCATCATCGGGGTCCATTCCTTCAGGTATCACCGTTGGGCCTACGTTAGCAAACGGCACGCGCACGTACTCGGCTTGCCCACCGTCAAAACCACCTGCGGTGTGCGAGTAGCCAAATATCCCGCCAACAGCAGTAGCTTCGGGGTTTGATTCGTGGCAGTTACCGTAAAGGCCTTGCTTACAAAACGCGCATTTGCCGCAGGCAATGTTAAACGGTACTAATACATTATCTCCCGGTTTAATTTTCTCCACGGCAGCCCCCACCTCCTCAACAACGCCAACAAACTCGTGCCCAAAGGTGCTGCCCACACGGGTGTCGGGCACCAGGCCATGGTATAAGTGCAGGTCTGACCCACAGATGCACGATCGGGTAACCCTTATTATGGCATCCTCGGGATGCAGGATCTCCGGATAAGGCTTATTGTCAATGCGTACCCTGAACGGGCCGCGGTAATTCATTGCTAACATAGTTCCTCCTAACGTTTAATATTAATAAATGCCTGTAAAGGCAACAGGATTATAAAGGAGCCGGTTTGATGGTTAAATACCCGTTTTAAGACCGATTTATACGGGTTTATTAGTTTTGCAAACAAAAATTTACTAACAATGGTTGCTATACAAGGAGTTAATAATCATGGATATAGAAGAAAATGATTTGTTAAAAAGCCTTGGCGACGTTGCCAACGAAGGCTACTTTGTGTTTAGTTTAGCAGAAAATAAGATCGTTTATTTAAGTGACGCCTTCAAGCGCATCTGGAATTTGCCGGAATCAGGCGGAAGAGTACATGCTGAGCATTTTTGGCAATTGATCCATCCGGATGATACCACTTACATACGCGAATGCCTGGCTGCGTTAAAAAGAGGAGAAAAGATAAAGACTGAGTTTAGAATAATGCCGAAAGGAGAAACGCGGCATTTGGAGCTAAAAGCTTATCCAATTGAAATGGACGGCCTGATGATAAGCGGCTATGTGGCAGATATAACCGATATTAAAAACAATATATTTTATGCCGAGAAAATAAATGCCCGCAAAAATGCGATGCTTGCGGTACTGGCCCATGATTTGAAAGAGCCCGTGGCGGTTATAAATATGATGGCCTCGGCCATTAAGGGCAATGAAGCTGTAGCCGGCAATACCACTATTCTCAATAATATTCAGGTAATAGAAGACTTGTGCGCGCGCAACATTGCCCTTATTAAGGACCTGATGCAGCAGGAGTTTTTGGAGTCGCCAGAGGTTGGTTTACGGAAGGAACGGTTAGACATGGTTAAGTCTGTTGGCGATATTGTAAAGCAGTACCAGGATAGTGAGAGCGTTATTGTTAAACAATTTGTATATAGGCACGATAAAGAGCGGGTTTATGCAGTGGCAGACATGTTGAAAATTGCGCAATGTGTAAATAATTTGATCGTAAATGCCATTAAATTCACGCATCCGGGCGGCCGTATAGAGGTAACTTTAACAGAGCAGGCAGATACGGTGCGACTGGCTGTAAGCGACAACGGTATTGGTATTCCGGAGGAGTTGAAGCCCTATTTATTTGAGCACCGTACACGCGCCCATCGCCCGGGCCTTCGGGGCGAAGAAGGAGCCGGGATAGGATTGTCCATCATCCGTTTATTAATTGAGCTGCACGGTGGAAAAGTATGGGTGGAGAGTGAAGTGGGAAAGGGCAGCACTTTTTACATTGAGTTGCCTCAGGGGCTTTAATAAGCTTTCGTCCTGAAATAGGTTGTACATTTTCTACACTCCGTGGGACAAAAATCTCTGATTTACATTAGCTCTGTAAATCTGCCATTTAAGCTAATTCTACAGCTAAATTTCCTGACGAATAAGTAGTCTCACTTTGTCCCACTCAAGAAATATTAAACATTAACTGTCAATCATTTACACAAAACAGTGTCGCAATGTGTCTCGTATTGTCCCACACCCACGTGGGACAGAACGATTACTACGCGCCGCTATTGTATTTCTACGGTAAATGCCGCTAATGCATATTCTGCTAAACCATCATAGCCAAAATATGTTATTCTGACGGCTGCGGCACTATGTCCGTAGCAGTATTTACCTGATATATATGAAACAAATTGTATACCCCGGGGCCGCCTTTCCCCTTGGCGCAACCTGGGATGGCAATGGCGTAAACTTCGCCTTATATTCTGAAAATGCCACGTTTGTTGAACTCTGCCTGTTTCAGCACGTGGACGATGAACTGGAGTATCTGAAGATACCCGTTACCGAACACAGCAACCTGATATGGCATGTTTACCTGCCTGACGTTAAGCCCGGCCAGCTATATGGCTACAGGGTGCACGGCCCGTACCAACCTGAGAACGGGCATCGGTTTAATCCTAACAAACTGCTTATAGATCCTTATGCCAAGGCAATATCCGGCACCATTGATTGGAACGACGCGCTGTTTGGCTATGAAATAGGGCACCCGGATGGCGATCTAAGCTTTAGTCACCTTGATAGCGCGCCGTTTATCCCCAAGTCTGTAGTGATTGACCCACACTTTGATTGGGGCGATGACAAGCCACCACGCGTAGCCTATTACAATACTATAATTTATGAGACCCATGTAAAAGGTTTTACTAAACTACACCCGGATATCCCGGAGAACATAAGAGGTACTTATGCAGGGCTTGCCCATCCGGCCAGCATTGCCTATTTAAAGACGCTGGGTATAACCGCTATAGAGCTAATGCCGGTGCACTACTTTTTAAATGACAGGCATTTAAAAGACGGTGGCCGCGCTAATTATTGGGGGTACAACACCATTGGCTACTTCGCTCCCCATCCGGATTATGCTGCGGGTAACAAGGTGAGCGATCAGGTTAAGGAGTTTAAGAGCATGGTTAAGGAACTGCATAAAGCCGGCATAGAAGTGATACTGGATGTGGTGTACAACCACACGGGCGAAGGTAACCGCATGGGGCCAACGCTTTCATTTAGAGGAATTGATAATGCAGCCTACTATCGTTTAGTTGATGATAATAAACGGTATAACAACGATTACACGGGCACAGGCAATACCTTAAATGCCAACCTGCCCAATGTACTGCGCCTGATGATGGACAGCCTGCGGTACTGGATACTGGAGATGCATGTTGACGGTTTCAGATTTGACCTGGCCGCCACCCTTGCCCGCGAATTGCATGAGGTTAACCGCTTAAGCGCATTTTTTGATATTATACACCAGGACCCGGTTATATCTCAGGTTAAATTGATAGCTGAGCCGTGGGATATTGGTGAGGGGGGCTACCAGGTAGGTAAGTTCCCGCCGGGCTGGGCCGAATGGAACGGCAAATACCGGGATGACATCCGCGATTATTGGAACGGCTCTGATAATATGCTCGCTGATTTTGCCGGACGCATTACGGGAAGCGCCGACCTCTATGAAGCTTACCGTCGCCCTACGGCAAGCATCAATTTTGTAACCGCGCATGATGGCTTCACCCTGCATGATCTGGTATCATACAATGAAAAGCACAACGAAGCAAACGGCGAAGATAACAACGATGGCGAAAGCCATAACCGCTCGTGGAACTGCGGTGCAGAAGGCCCAACGGATGATTCTGGCATTAAGGAACTGCGAGCAAGGCAAAAGCGAAACTTTCTAACCACACTGTTCCTCTCGCAAGGGGTGCCGATGCTGGTAGCCGGTGATGAAATGGGCCGCACGCAGCAAGGTAACAACAACGCCTATTGCCAGGATAACGAAATATCATGGCTGCATTGGGAAGATCAGGATGAAGAATTACAGGAATTCACTCGCCAGCTTATCCATCTGCGTAGGGAACATGCTGCCTTTTCAAGAAAAAACTGGTTTAGAGGCGAGCCGATAAAAGGAGATGGAATTGAAGATATCGCATGGTTTTTGCCCGATGGATCGCATATGATGGAGGAGCACTGGCAGCAGGACTTTGCCAAATCAGTAGCCGTTTTTCTAAATGGTCAGGGGTTACACGCGGTTAACTCAGAGGGCAACAAGGTTATTGATGATAACTTTTATATCATATTCAACGCCCACGAAGAGTCACTGGATTATAAGCTGCCGGAAAGGAATTATTCAATGGATTGGCAGGTTTTGATAGATACAAGTAAGCCAACTTTTAGTCCGACTGATAAAATATATAATGCAGAAGAGGTGGTTCATGTAGAAGGCCGGTCGGTTATTTTATTACAGCATCAGTTAATACAAGATGACAGGAATAAACATTTATAAGCGGACGATAGGCGTCAACTTTAATAAAGACAGCCTCGCTGAGATTGTTCTTTGGTCCCCGCTTGCCAATACCGTTAATATCAGTATTGACGATAAAATACTGCCCTTAAACAGCGAAGAGAAAGGATATTGGACCTTAACCACAGCCGAATTAAAGCCGGGCATGAGTTACGGGTTTGTTATTAATGGCAAAGACGCATTGCCTGATCCGGCCTCACTTTATCAACCCGAGGGGGTGCATGGCCTGTCATTGGCTACTAAAATAAATAACTTCAGGTGGACCGATCAAAACTGGCAAAATGTAAAGCTTAAGGACTACCTTATTTATGAGCTTCACACCGGCACATTTACTCCCGATGGCACATTTGCAGGCATTGAAGATAAGTTGGATTATTTGGTAAACCTCGGTGTAACTGCCATTGAAATAATGCCCGTTGCGCAATTTCCGGGTGAGCGTAATTGGGGATATGATGGCGTTTTTCCATTCTCAGTGCAAAATAGCTACGGCGGGCCGGTAGCACTGCAAAGACTGGTTGACACCTGCCATCAAAAAGGGCTGGCGGTTGTGCTGGATGTGGTTTATAACCACATGGGGCCAGAGGGAAACTACCTCGGTCAATATGGCCCTTATTTTACCGAAAAGTATAAAACGCCCTGGGGAGGTGCCATAAATTTTGATGACGCCTGGTGCGATGGCGTGCGCCAATACTTTATAGAAAACGTATTAATGTGGTTCAGAGATTTCCATATTGATGCCTTGCGTTTAGACGCTGTGCATGCTATAAAGGATTTAAGCCCTAAGCACATCCTTCAGGAAATGAAGGAGTATGTTGACGAGTTAAAGCAAGCAACCGGTCGGGAACATTATCTTATAATAGAATGCGACCTTAATGATACGCGGTTTATCAAACCAATTGCAGAGGGCGGGTTCGGGATTGATGCCCAATGGACGGATGAATTTCATCATGCATTACGGGTAAGCGCGGGCCAAAAACGCGATGGGTATTACGCCGACTTTAACGGAATTGAACATTTGGCAAAGGCTTATGTCGATGCATACGTATATGATGGCCAATATTCAGAGGAACGCCATAAATCGTTTGGTGTTAAAACCAATGGCCATGCAGGGCAACAGTTTGTAGTTTTCTCGCAAAATCATGACCAGGTAGGCAACCGCATGTTGGGTGAGCGTACAAGTACGCTGGTAAGTTTTGAAATGCAGAAGCTGCTGGCTGCAGCCGTTATATTAAGTCCTTACCTGCCATTGTTGTTTATGGGCGAGGAATACGGGGAACCTAATCCATTTCAATATTTTGTAAGCCACACTGATCCTGATTTAGTGGAAGCCGTTCGAAAGGGCCGTAAGGAAGAATTTAAAAACTTTATGAATGAAGGGGAAGCACCGGATCCACAGGCTGAGGATACGTTTGCAAATTCCAAATTGCAATGGAATGTAATTAAACAAGAGCCACATCAAACAATGTTTAATTACTACAAAGCACTTATCAAGCTTCGTAAAACTAATACCATATTGAAAAATAACAACCGCGAGACTATACATATCACGGTTAACCAACCACAAAAGGTATTGATATTAAAACGATGGAATGCAGAACAAGAATTGCTTTGCCTGTTTAATTTTTCTGACAAACCAGAGAGTGTCAATTTAAGTGGAAACTGGACCCTGCTTTTTGAATCATCAGCTAAGCAATGGAATGGTATAGCAGATGCGCCGCAAATTATGAATCGTGACGGTGTCACACTGCAACCGGAATCAGTAATTATTTATACGCAATAATATGTTTGATCCCGCATCAACCTATCGCATACAATTTCATAAAGATTTTACTTTCAAAAATTTGCAAAGTATCATTCCCTATCTGCATCAATTAGGAATTAAAACGCTTTATGCGTCCCCCCTGTTTGAAGCTACACCCGGCAGTTCACATGGATATGATGTAGTTGATCCGTTAAACATCAATCCTGAAATTGGAACATTGGATGAACTACGTGCAATAAGTGTACAATTGAAAGAACTGGGTGTAAGTTGGCTACAGGATATTGTGCCTAACCACATGGCCTATCATCCAAATAACAAATGGCTTATGGATGTGCTGGAAAATGGTAAGGGATCGGCGTACGCATCTTTTTTTGATATAGGCTGGGATAGCGATGTTTATAATGGCCGTATAATGGTTCCATTTTTAGGTCTGCCGTTTGATGAAGCCGTTGAGCAAAAGCAAATTCAAATGATCAAGAAAGACGGCAAACTGTACTTTGATTATTTCGGTCAGCAGTACCCGGTAAAAGTTGACGCGCCGAAAATATTTACTCAGGCATATTTAAAAAAAGTTAATGCTGATTCTGAATCCCTTAAAGAAATTTCAAATAGGCAGGCCTATCAGCTATGCCACTGGCAAGAAACAGACAGACAGATAAATTACCGCAGGTTTTTTACGGTTAACGGCCTTATCTGTTTAAATGTACAACACGAAGAAGTGTTTTTACATTATCATAAACTTATTAAACAATTGCTTGACGAGAGCATTTTTCAAGGACTGAGGGTTGATCATATTGATGGATTATATGACCCAAAAACCTATTTGCAGCTACTGCGTGAATTGGCTGGTCCTGACACTTATATCACCGTTGAAAAAATACTGGAAACCGGAGAAGCCTTCCCCTTTGGCTGGCCGGTTCAGGGCAACACCGGCTACGATTTTTTAGCCGTGGTTAACAACGTTTTTACCAATACCAAAAGTGAGCGTGCGTTTACCAATTATTACCAAAAGCTTATGGCCGGTGGTGATGATGTTGAGCGGGGAATACTGGAAAAGAAAACTTTTATTCTAAAGCAGCACATGGCTGGTGAGTTAGAAAATCTCTACCAGTTGTTTAAGAGCGTTGACCTGGCTCTGGTTGACGAGATTGCCGCAATTGGGGGCAGTTTAAAAAACGCAATTGCACAATTGTTGATCTACTGCCCGGTATACCGCTTTTATGGCAACACAATGCCACTAACCGAGGCAGAAGCCAAAGCTTTGATTAGTGTAATGGATTCGGCAACTAAAGGCAATCCCGATTTGAAACACGCATTTCAGATATTAAAGTCAGCATTATTAGAACGCACACAGCATGGAAATGTTGATTACAACGATCGTGCCTTGCACTTCTATCAACGCTTGATGCAATTTACCGGCCCCTTAATGGCAAAGGGAGTAGAAGACACCCTGATGTACACCTATAACCGCTTTATTGGGCATAACGAAGTAGGCGACTCAGCGGCTTCCTTTGGCATTACTACTGATAAGTTCCATGGCTTAATGATTGATCGGCAGCGCAATTGGCCGCTTTCACTTAACGGGACATCCACACACGATACCAAGCGCGGCGAGGACGTTCGTACACGCCTAAATGTGCTTACGGATATTCCCGACGAATGGTTCAGGCTGGTTAAGCAATGGCAGCGTATAAATTCAGGCTTAAAAACAAACACCGCCCCCGATGAGAACGATGAATATTTTATTTACCAATCAATTTTAGGCGCGTACCCTATGCCCCAAAGCGGCGACGATAACATTATCCAACGCATGCAAGAGTACCTGATAAAAGCACTGCGCGAGGGTAAAAAGAACTCTGATTGGGCGGCACCAAACGAAGTATATGAAGAGGCAGTAAAAAATTTTATAGTTAAGCTGCTGGATAAAAAAAGCGATTTTATGCAAAGTTTTATCCGCTTTCATCAGCGCGTTGCCGATTACGGTATCATCAATTCGTTGTCGCAGATTTTACTAAAGTTCACTTGTCCGGGGGTGCCTGATGTTTATCAAGGTTGTGAGTTGTGGGATTCGAGCCTTGTTGATCCCGATAATCGCCGACCGGTTGACTATCAAACGCGAAAACAGTATTTACAGAAAGAAAATGATGTTTACAGCGCTCAGCAATGGCAGCAGCTATGGGAAAAACGTTATAACGGCGAAATAAAACTACAGCTAACGCAACGCTTGCTGCATTTACGTTCTGCCGATACGAAGGTTTTTGCTACAGGTGAGTATAGGGAAATAACCGTAATAGGGAAATATAAAAATAATATCCTGGCTTTTGCGCGGCAGCATGGTGCAACCTGGTATGTTACTATTGTGCCTTTACATATGGCCGAACTTGGAGCAGACAATGCAAAGCCGCTGGAATTTGATTGGCAGGATACAGCAGTGGTACTGCCAGACGGAGCACCGCGTAATTGGGAAAATCTATTGGCTATCGAAAAAGGTTATGCTGCGGAGACTTTACCTGTCTTAATGCTTTTTAAAGACATACCTGTTGCATTGTTAAAACTGGAAAGGCCCGCTCACCGTGGAGCAGGATTATTACTACATATTACATCGCTTCCGTCACCGTTTGGGTCGGGCGATATTGGCCCTGAAGCTTATAAATTTATCGATTTTCTGTTTAGCAGCGGGCAGCGCTATTGGCAAATGCTACCGGTAAACCCTGTTGATAAAGGAGCCGGTTATTCGCCTTATAGTGCAAATTCAAGTATAGCAGGTAACACCTTATTGATAAGCCCGGAGTTATTGGTTACTTATGGCTGGTTAAGCGCAGAAGATATTTCGGGTCTTTATCTGCCATCAACCAACCGAGCCGACTTTGATCAAGCCGTAGTGTTAAAGGCCAAACTGTTTGATAAAGCTTATATCAACTTCATTAAGACAAGCAGTGACCGGCTGCAGGAATTTGAGCAATATAAAGCACTTGAAGCATATTGGTTGGACGATTTTGCATTATATCAAGTGTTAAAGCAGACCAATAAGAACATGCCGTGGTATGAGTGGGAAAAGCCTGTTAAAAACCGCGATAAGGCGGTGCTTGAAAGAGTAACCCGTGAAAGCAGCGAACGCATAGACAAAGAGAAATGGTTGCAATACATCTTTAGTAAGCAATGGGCGCAGCTTAAAGGTTATGCAGAAAAAAAGGGCGTCATTCTATTTGGAGACATGCCCTTTTACATCAGCTATGATTCGGTTGATGTATGGTCTCATCCGGAATTTTTCAAGCTAGATGAACAAGGCAAAATTGAGGGGATAGCCGGCGTGCCGCCTGATTACTTTTCGGCCGAAGGTCAGCTTTGGGGCATGCCTGTTTACAATTGGGAGGTTTTAAGGCAGGATAATTATAATTGGTGGGTGCAGCGTATCCGCAAAAATCTGGAATATTTTAATCTGATCAGGCTTGATCATTTCAGGGCATTCTCTGCCTATTGGGAAGTTTCAGGAAGTGAACAAACCGCCATTAACGGCAAGTGGGTGCAAGGCCCGGGAGTGGATTTTTTTGATAAAATTAAGGCGCAATTAGGCCACCTGCCCTTTGTGGCCGAAGATCTGGGAGATATTGATGACGCCGTTCATGAGTTGCGGGATGAGTTTTGCTTGCCTGGCATGCGGGTGCTGCAGTTTGCGTTTGGCGGCGAAACAGCAGTATCCGACCACGCCCCCCACAATTACACCACAAACACCTTTGCCTATACAGGGACACATGACAATAATACCTTAAAGGGCTGGTTTGCTCAAGACGTAAATAAAGTAAGTCGCAAAGCTGTTAGTGATCTCGTCGGTCAAAGGGTTTCTGAAAAAAACATCTGTAGCGTCTTGATCCGTCAATGTTATGGTTCGGTAGCTAAAACAGCCATTGTACCGGTTCAGGATGTGTTAGAGCTGGACGGCTCGCAACGTATGAACCTGCCCGCATCTGCCGATGGAAATTGGACATGGCGGCTAACCGATAATCAGCTTAGCGACGAAACAGTTAAGAAGTTACAGCGCTTAACTATGCTGTTTAACAGATAAGATTTCTCTTTTTGATAACAAATTCGGTTAAAGGTTGTTGAAAAACAAAATAGAACTCATGGCGAAACACACTTATCAAACAGGCATTATAGGCAACTGCAACTTTTTGGCACATGTTAACCTCAATACCAACATTGACTGGATGTGCTGGCCCCGTTTTGATAGCCCCTTTGTGTTTGGCGGAATGCTTGATCAGCAAAAAGGCGGTGAGTTTTCCATTTTACCTGTTGGAGAGTATACCTCAAAGCAAGTATATGCAGAAAACACCAACGTATTGCGTACAGACATAACCTGCAAAAATGGAAGATATCGTATAACCGATTTTGCACCGCGTTTCAGGCAGTTTGATCATTTCTACAAGCCCCTTATGCTGATTAGAAAGATAGAGCCGCTGGAAGGTGCACCGCGTATTCGTGTTAAATGCAAGCCTGTGTGCGATTACGGCCGCAAATACCAGGATGTACTGCATGGAAGCGATAATATCAGATTTACCGGATGCGGCGAAACAATGGGTTTATCAACCAACGTTCCGATTACCTACCTGATTGATGAAGAGTGCTTTGCCTTAAATGAAACAAAATATTTGATACTGAATTATGGGGAAGTTTGGAGTGGGCCTTTAGCCAGCACCTGCGAACACTATTTGCGGGAGACCATTGAATATTGGCGGCTGTGGATAAAGCACTCGTCTATTGCGCTGTTTTATCAACCATTTGTTATCCGCTCTGCATTAGCGCTTAAAATACATCAATACGAAGATACCGGTGCTATAATCGCCGCAAGCACTACCAGCTTACCCGAGTTTCCGGGGAGCGGGCGTAACTGGGATTACCGCTTCTGTTGGCTGCGCGACACCTATTATGTGCTTACCTCGCTTAATCATATTGGTCATTTTGAAGAGATGGAGCGTTATTTTAACTATGTAACAGACATTTCTTTTTCAGAGAATGATAGCTTCCGATATCAGCCACTTTATGGCATAACCGGTAAAAAAGATCTTACCGAAGAAATAATGGATCATTTGGAGGGTTATCTGGGTAATGGGCCGGTGCGCATGGGGAATCAGGCATCAGAGCATATTCAGAACGATATTTATGGACAGGTGTCAATTTCGTTGCTTCCATTATACACTGACAATCGTTTCATTTATAGTGAGCGTAAAGATTCTGATAAGTGGATCACATCAGTATTAGACAAGATAGAACGCACCATTGATGAGCGTGATGCCGGTATATGGGAATTTCGCAACATAGCATTGGTACACTGCTACAGCAATTTATTTCAGTGGGCCGGCTGTAACGCGGCAGAAAAAATGGCCAGAACCATAGGCGATACAGCGCTTGAAGAACGCGCCGCAAAATTAAAGGAACGCGCCGCCGGCCATATTGAAGCTTGCTATGATGCTGAAAGAAAAGTATATACACACGCTGTAGGCAGCCCTTACCTTGATGCCAGTACCCTGCAACTCATCATGATGAATTATATTGATCCTGCTTCGCAAAAGGCGCGTGATCATTTGGCAGCATTAGAAAAAGAGCTTAAAACAGAGAAAGGCTTGTTTTACCGATACCTGCATGCCGATGATTTTGGTAAACCTAAAACCACTTTTCTGATCTGCGCCTTTTGGTATGTAGAGGCGTTGGCCTGTGTGGGCCGGGTAGATGAAGCTGTAGAAGAATTTGAAAAGTTATTGAAATACTGCAACCATCTGCTGCTTTTCAGCGAGGATGTGGATGGCGAAGACGGCAGCCAGTGGGGCAACTTTCCGCAGGCTTACAGCCATGTGGGGTTGATGAATGCCGCTTACCGTATAGCAGTAAAACTGGATAGACCCGTGTTTTTATAAATGAATAGTATACTTAGCGATTGGTCAAAACTACTTCCGGGCTGGCTTTGGAATATAAGCCTGATTGTAGCTGCTGCGTTGTTAGGATACCTTGTTAAAGTTGTAATAACGATTCTGCTTCATTATTATAAAAACACGAAAGACTACTCGCTTTTCAAGTCGATACTTACTCATTTAAGCAAGCCACTAAATTATTTTGTGCCATTGCTTACCCTAAATGCGCTGCTGCCATTTTTAATGTATGAGGGTGGATACATAGTCTATTTTAAAAAACTGCTTGAAATATTATTGATCATCTCTTTTTCAAACGTCTTGATGAATTCCATTAAGATATTTGAAGACTATGTATACTATGCTTATGACTTTAATAAAGCAAATAACCTTGAAGAGCGTAAAATACAAACGCAGTTAAGGTTTATACGTAAACTTATAGGAGCCTTTATAATAATCATAACAGTGGCCGTGGTGTTACTCACGTTTGATAATGTTAGAAAAATCGGCGCCGGTTTATTAACAGGTGTCGGTATCGGCGGTATTATTATTGGCTTTGCCGCGCAAAAATCCTTGGGCAGCCTATTAGCCGGCTTTCAGATAGCATTTACGCAACCTATACGGATTGACGATGTTTTGGTAGTTGAGGGTGAGTGGGGCAAGGTTGAGGACATTACCCTTACTTATGTGGTACTTAACATTTGGGATCAGCGAAGGTTGATTCTACCAATTACTTATTTCATTGAAAAGCCTTTTCAGAACTGGACGCGCACTACGGCTGAATTGTTAGGGACCGTTATTTTATATGTGGACTACACCTGCCCGGTTGAAGATGTACGTGGCGAATTAAACCGCCTTTTAGCGGAGACATCGCTTTGGGATAAACGGTTAGGCATCTTACAAGTTAGCGATGCCAGAGAAACCACAATGGAATTGAAAGTTATCGTAAGTGCTGCCGACTCGAGCAAAATCGGTGACCTCAGGGCCTACTTACGAGAAAAACTCCTGCAATTTATACAGCAAAACCATGCCGGCGCGTTGCCAAGAATAAGGGTAAATCAATAAAAGTGCCTTCTTGAAGTGCAGTGTAAGCAACAAAAGTATTATGATTTCGTCTCGGAACGGACTTGAATCGATCAATCTTACTTAAAATGCCATACTGCGCAAATCATATAAAAATAGTTCGAGATAGGCCCACTTTTAGTTTACCATTAAAACTTAGCGACACCAAAAAGTATCTTACAGATATAATTCTTTATCAGTATTTTAAAGCTCCGAACATTATCGGCAAATCAGATTGCTTTCTATCATTATCTATTTGATTAACGGCTAAACCCGATATCTCTACTTTACTATAAAACGCAAATATGTTTCGCTGTAGTGCGGGGGTAATTACTGCCCCTTTGTCAATTTGTAGTTTGGCTACCCATTCGTTGTAAGTGGCATCAGCCAGGGCATATTCATTTAAGGCCGTTGGCCTGCCAGTATCATAGTCAATATTGGCAAGCACCAGTTGGCTATTGGCTACCGTGGCCAGCGCCGCATCATAATTAACCATAATGCTATCCATGCTTTGTAAAAACATGTCTTCGCAGGTAACGCCCGGGTATTTAAATCCCATTTTTTTAAGCGGACCTATTTTGGGTAATCTTTGAATTATCCGCGCCAGTGACCTGGCAACAAAACCTGTGTGGCGGGAAGAGGTACTGTATTGTTCGTTAAAACGATTCTGCGGCATGCGCGAACTGAAATTTTTACGGGTAATATTATTACGCGATACTGCAATTCCCACCTTATCAGATCGCCATGCCACGCGGGCCAGTTCCGGAAAAAGATCGCGCACGCCCCAGCGGAAATGAGCAACAGACGATTGGAAATTAGGAAATACCGTAATAATATCCTGCCCATATATCTTTCTGAATGCCCTTTGTAAAACCGGCGTAGCTATTTCAAATCCAATAAAATTATGATACGCAGCACCGGCGTAATTGCCTTTAACGGTTTGGATCACATCAAAAGCAAACTCTATTCTGCTGTGCGAAGCATGATCATCTTCATAAGTAACCACATCGCCAAATTTCTTTTTCAACTCAGGGTAATCTATAGCAACAGACAGGTTAGTTGCCAACGAATGTCCGTACTTATCGGCCATATAGTGCGACATAGCGCCTAAGGCAAAGGCATATTCATCCAGGTTTTGGGCCTCATCAATCAGCGTTGTTACAAAATCGCCGCTCCGTACGTAGTGCAATAAATTGGTAAAGTAAGGGCTGCCAAAGGGCATGTACCCCATGTCGGCTACAAGGCTACCACCATAAGTATAAGCATAAGCGCGTTTTAATTCATCTGCGGTGGCTGAAGGGTATTTTTTAAGCAGTACAGGTTTAATATGATTTACCCATGAGGCATCAATAATTGCCTCGTGTGCTAATATAGAGAAGGCACGGACAGGGGTGAAGACAACCATGCAGCACAAAAAGAGAAGGATTTGTCTGCATTGGTACATCCGTTTCATGATAACTGTACCGTATTATATATTCGCCCGTAGATCACGATACAAATATCGCGCTGCAGTTTAAGCTGAAACTTGCTTAAAATTAAGATTGCGTTAAATAATTAATTCTGAATTGATGGGTGTTGATTTCATTGTAACAAAAAAGACACTTCTTGGTAATCTCTAATTAACAAATAGCTAATTTACAACGCCGGCAGCCATTAATACGGAGCGGAAGTTCAATTTTATGCGCTTATTTCAAGCCTGTATCCCTTACCACGGATAACAACGATATTAATGTCAGGATCAACCTCCAGCTTTTTTCTGAGTTTTGATATAAACATATCCAGACTGCGCCCAACAATAACGCCTTCATCTTCCCAAATCTCTTTTTGCAGCCTGCTTCTCGCTATCGTTTGGTTAGGCGATAAAGCGAAAATGCGTAACACACGGGTTTCGGTACCGGTTAAATCTATGGTGTTTCCATGTATGGTAAGTTTGCGGTGCTGCGCATCGAAAAAAGCGGAGCCTATAGCAATAATGCCGGTATCCTGACTATCCAGTGTCTCCCTCCTCGGCTTGGCAGATCTAAAAAAAAGAAAGCCAACAAAGGCTAAAATAGGCAGGCCGCCCAAAATATATTCACCTGTTGCTGCGCTTAAGCCTGTAAGTTTAAATTTAACATTAATGGTATAACATGCTGTGGGTTGTTTTCGTCCTTTACATGTAATAATATCATCTTTCTTGTTTTTAGATATAGCGTATCCATATACTACACCGGCCTTGCCGCAGTTTAAAACATTGACAACATAATCACGGGCCATGGGGTCCTTAGCCAGCAAACGTCCGGTAGTACTCACCAGCGAGTCGGGGCTAAAAGTAAGCTCGTTCTCAAACCTAATCTGGTATTCATTTTCCGCAATCGTTTCTACAGGCAGCACCCTTGATGTACTATCGCCCGATTGCAAGAGCAGCTCGTGCCCTATTTTTCGGAGCAAGACTTCGCGCCTGGCTATGCCGAAGTTGTCATCATCCTTCAAACTGAAAGCTACGCTGATCACAGCGATAAACGGAAGCAGTACCAATCCTGCCAGGTATTTGCGTTTCCCGGAGAGGAGATTTGGGCTAACATGCATAACGTCAATATTTTATTTACAAAGTTTACATTTTTATTTACAATCCTGATTCTTCAGCCGAAAATATATCAAAGTAATTTCGCTGAATCAATTTTAACAGGATGAAAATAAAAATATGAAAAGATTATTTGCGTTTGTTCCGGCCATGATGGTTGCACTGTTTCTGCTAAATTCTTTTGTACTAAAAGAAAAGGACGCGGCCAGGATATATAAATATAAGCCCGGCCGTATAACCACCGTTTTAAAATCTATTGACGGTGGACAAACATGGCAGGACGTTAGCAAAACGCCGCCGGATATTGATCGGCTTAGGCGAAGGGTAAGGTAGTGCAGTTAGAAGGAGTGCTGATTGCTGCGGATGCAAAAGGGATCATACGCTCTACGGATGATGGCAAACACTGGCGATTGGCAATAAGCGAGGGTGGCGCCGGAATAGCTGTTGAACGCATCAAGGGTG
The DNA here is from genome assembly GCF_054061755.1 of Mucilaginibacter sp. HD30. Classification (NCBI taxonomy): domain Bacteria; kingdom Pseudomonadati; phylum Bacteroidota; class Sphingobacteriia; order Sphingobacteriales; family Sphingobacteriaceae; genus Mucilaginibacter; species Mucilaginibacter sp. HD30. The sequence continues at coordinate 4,315,043 of NZ_JBSSEO010000001.1, read as the reverse complement.
GATTTGCTGCCATAACTTATAACACCACAACCCAATGCAATAAGATACGCATCTCATTGGATAAGAGAAAAACCTGGCGAGCAATTGACAATGACCTTTCGCCTTCCATTTCATCTATTAAGCAAATGGGTAAATATTTAATATGTGGTGACATGGGTGGCCTATTCCGCTCATCTGACATGGGTAAAACATGGAGCAGGGTTCGTTTCGCTATCATTGCTCCCAATGCGTTTCAATTTTACCAACAATACATAATCCGCCCTCCTGTAGATTCTAATAATGTATTAAGGTTATATGTTGCTGGCGATACACTGTATGCTGTAGCTGAGCCTGCCGGATGCTGAAAGACCCATCTCGACCGGGCATTATAAAAAAATGATTTAAATAAATAAAAACTATGAAATACGCACACATTTACATCTTGTTGCTGCTGGCCGCCTTTTGTGCTCCCAGCAAAGCACAGAACAAAGCCGATTTACTAAACAAAACAGCTAACACCCGCGGACCTAAAACTGTTACCCGGAACATCATACAAGATAGAAAGGGCGACGTTTGGATAGCTTCCTCAGAAGGCATTTTTAAATATGATGGGCAATCGTTTACCAAAATTACAGCTAAGGTAAGTTCCGCGCGTTTCTTCTCTGTTTTAGAAGATAGCAAAGGCAACTTCTGGTTCGGCTCAATTGGATCGGGTGTTTACTATTATGATGGGAAATCTTTTAAAAATTTTACAACTAAGAATGGGCTGGCTAATAATGATGTTACCACTATTTATGAAGATAGAACCGGTAACATTTGGTTAGGTACTAACGGCGCCGCGAGCCGTTACGACGGCAAATCCTTCAAAAATTTTACAACGAAAGACGGTTTGCAGAGTAATGATATTAATTCGATCATTGAAGACAAAACCGGAAAACTTTGGTTCGGAACAAGGGGATACGCATCTGTTTATGATGGCAAGAACTTTACAGTCTTAACCCGTAACGGCAAACCGTTTACCAATATCCGTAGCATAATTCAGGATAAAAAGCGCAATATCTGGTTAGGCGGCAACGACGGACTTTGGTGCTATAACGGCCGCACATATACCAAATTGACGGATGACTTTGTTGGCTATGTTTACGAAGACAAAAAAGGGAATATATGGACAAGTTCAGAACGTTCAAATGACAATTTCCCGACTATGCAGACTGATAGCATGCCCAGCGGTTCTGTAAATAGTGCCAAGGGGTGGGTGCTTTCGCGATATGACGAAAAGTTTTTGTTAACGGAAAAGCCAACTGTAACCAAAATAAAACCGGAAGATGGTGTAAAAATTACGCTTTTTGGGATTTTAGAACTTAATGACGGAAGCATTTGGGCTGGCGCCGAGAATGGGATATACCGCTATGATGGATATACCTTTAACAACTTTAAGTAAACGGGGCATGATTCCGATTCGGACTACATTTTAGATAGTTTAAGTACGTGGTACTTAACCGCTTTAGCTATACTTTATAAGCCTCAAGTTGGAAAATTTGAGGCTTTTTTAAATTAATATTGCACATTAGTGGCCGATAAAAAATCACAAGTTAAAAGTATAATTGCATATGCGCGTCAAATTATTACTAGCCTTTGTTTTTGTTACAACAATTGCAGCAGGTCAAACACTTAAAGTGGAAATTGACAATATCTATAATTTTCAACCAAGTAAACTTTCCAAGTCTGAACAGGAAGCAAAGTTTCCGGCAATGGATAAACTTTTTAATAAGATTACTAGTGATACCGCTCGGTATTTACCTCAGTTACGAACTGAATTAATTGCTTCAGGGCACAACCCTTATTTTTATTACGATGGCTGTGCTTTGTTATTTTCATTGTCTAACAAAATCTCTGATAAAAATTTAATAGCACAAACGATTGTAAAAGCCGACCTAGAAGATTTAAACCCTGAATCATACACAAGGATGTTAAATCAATTGGCTAATGAAGGCGTGGATGTAACTGCCGCTGCTTTAAAGATATTAAATGATGATAAATTTTCGTTTTTTCTACCACAGCATGCCTTCACCTTCAATCAGGGATATGCGCTTGCTTATATGCTACTTCCACAAAAAACCACATTGTATGTCGACAATTTGATCGCTATTTTTAAAACTTCAAACCCTGCAGCCCAAAAATCGATACTTATGACTTTGTCGTTTGTTTATAGTTGTAAAGGTGATGCTTTAATAAAAGCGTCCCTTGAAGATAAATCATTAGGTAAAGATGTTAGAGAATTTGCAAAAGATGCAATGGCGCATGGCAAATTAGGGAAAGAAGAAATCAACTACGTCAAAACACTTGATAAGCCTGCATTATTAAATTTGAGAATGATAGCGTTGAAGCGATTTAGTGACGAAGCTGTAGGAGAATTAGACTTAACAACAAAAGTATTGCGCAGGGACGAGAGTTGTCTGCAAAATTAACACACATGGTATCAACAAATGCCTGCCTTTAAATAAGCGAAGCATAATGAAAACCCTAACCGATTTTAAAGCATCACTAAATTTACCACATCCGGATAGCGCGCTTTCTGTGCAGTTAAAAAGTCTTTGGTACGATGGTAAAGGTGACTGGCATAAAGCACACGCGCAGGTTGATCAGCAAGCCGATCGAGCATCTGCGCAGGTACATGCCTATTTACATCGTAAAGAAGGGGACATTTGGAACGCTGATTACTGGTATACTAAAGCAAATTATAAACGGCCTAAAGTATCTCTTGATGAGGAGTGGGAACAATTAGTATTACATTTTCTTAATTCCATTAAAACATAGCTCACCCTCTCCGAATCTGCAATTCGCCAAAAACTTAAAGTTGCAAAACTTTACTAACAAAATAATTAGCTTTGATAAACCAATAAAACCACACATGAAACGCTTAACATCTTTGCTCGCCTCAATACTGTCGGCAGCTTTTTCATACGCTCAAATCCCAACCGCGAAAGTTGCGGAAGGCGCCTTACAGGGAACCATAGAGGGTAATCTTTCAGTTTATAAAGGCATTCCGTTTGCAGCGCCACCAATTGGCAATCTGCGATGGAAAGCACCCCAGCCTGCCGCCAAGTGGACAGGCGTACGTGTAGCCGATAAATTTGCACCAGGCCCTATTCAAGGGGGTAACATCCCGTCTGGTAAAAGCGAAGATTGCTTGTATCTGAACGTTTGGACACCCGCAAAATCAGCCAGCGAAAAGGTACCTGTACTGGTTTGGATCTATGGCGGCGGCTTTAACGCAGGCGCTACTTCTGAGAGCAATTATAACGGCGAAAAGCTGGCAAAAAAAGGTGTTGTACTGGTATCAATAGCTTACAGGGTTGGCCAGCTGGGTTTTTTGGCACATCCTGAGCTGAGCGCAGAAAATCCGGATAAAGTATCAGGCAATTATGGTTTGCTGGATATGATAGCAGGCTTGCAATGGATAAAGAAAAACGTAGCGGCCTTTGGCGGCGATCCAAATAAGGTAACCATTTTCGGCGAATCTGCCGGGGGCATTGCCGTTAGTCAATTGTGTGCATCGCCATTGGCAAAAGGTTTATTTCAGGGTGCTATATCAGAAAGCGGTGGGTCATTCGGTCCATCGCGTGCTATAACTTTCCCCGGCGAAAACATGAAACGCCTTAAAGATGCAGAAGCCGCCGGCGATGCCTATGTTAAAGGCGCAGGCTTTGCATCAATTGCCGATCTGCGCAAAGTTGAAGCGGATAAACTACCGGCCGTGCGCGGTTTGGCCTGGCCCATTGTTGATGGTAAGGTAATACCTGACGATCAGTATAAACTTTACGAGGCAGGGGAATATAATGAAACGCCCATATTGGTGGGCTATAATTCTGATGAGGGTTTAAGTTTCTCGCCACCAAAAACTACTGAAGATTACATCGCCGGCGTGAAAGGGAGATATGGTAAATTTGCGGATGAGCTTGTTAAAGCTTACCCTGCCGGAAACGGCAAGGTTGAAAAAACTGCGCGCGACCTTGCCCGCGATGCCGCCTTTGGCTGGCAAACCTGGGCCTGGGCTAATCTGGTAGCTAATCGTGGCAAGTCAAAAGTGTTTTATTACTATTTTGATCAGCATGCTGATTATCCTGCAGGCTCACCAAAAGAAGGTAACGGCTCGCCCCATGGGCAGGAAGTGGCTTATGTGTTTGGAACATTAAATACCACCAGCCCACAAGCTTTAAAAACCGACGCTGAGATCTCTGATGCAATGGGTACCTACTGGACCAACTTTGCCAAATACGGCGACCCTAACGGTGCCGGCGTACCTAAGTGGCCCGTTTATAATACTACAGGTGGCAATAACGTAATGTACTTTGCCCAAACACCGCATGTTGGCCCTGTACCAAGCGCATCATCGTTAAAAGTACTTGAGGGTTATTTTAAATGGAGACGCTCGCCCGAGGGTGAACAATGGGCGAACAGGCAGAAATAGAGCAAGCCCGGCAAAGCCATAACCACCAGACGCTCCACCGGAACGTCTGGTGAATTGATTGCGTTGTCTATTACTCTGCCAACATTGCATCGATCTTCTTACCCCATGCAGATTGTGCATCTTCATTAATGCCATGGCGGGTTTCTTTGTCGTAAGCTTTTTGTAGCGCGTTCATATCCCGGTAGGAATCGAGGTATTGCATGTTGATAAATGCCTCGTACGTATCGGGTGTTAAACCTGCGGCCAGTATTTTTTTCTGATATTCTTTGACTATACCGCGGGCAATGTCAAAATGCCGCTGCTCATGGTTAAGGCCGTAACTATCGCGTACGTTGCCTGCCCAACTATCGCTTTTAGCAACGTATGTTTTCATTTCCATCTCCACATTAATAACCCCGTTTTTTACTTCCCGGTTTAAGTTATATCCAAAGCCTGGCATTATCATGGCTTCAAATGGACCCGGCGGACGTATTTTCGATTGAAAATCATTCCATTTAAGTGGCCTCGCAGCCGAATAATAAATGGTGTCGCCCTCTGCGCTGTCAGAATAATCAGTAAACTTAAACGAAACGGCTTTAGCCAGCTTTGGATCACGATCAACGTTAGCCTGCATCCAACCGTTAAAATAGACCAGGCCTGATTTTATTACATTCCGTAAGTGGGCCTCAATAACCTCGCTTTTGCCCGGTATCCGCGTATAATGCAACCCGCCCCTGTATTGTATCAGTTGCTGCATGCCATACTCTTTAGGCAGTCCAAAGCTCAGGCCAATCTGAATGCGGCCGTCTACCCCACCGTTGGGTATTATGGTTTCGGTGAGTTTAAAATCTTTAATGCTGATGTTTACCGCCCGCTCTGAGGTGTCTTTTTTTAGGTTACGGCTTATAAATCTACTTATCGCCACGGCGGTGCCTCCTTGCAGATCGGCTTCGTGTATTTCAGATTTACCATTGCTTCCCAACGCCAGTATTGCAATAACCCCCTTTTCGGCGCGGTCATCCGTAACAGAACTGATATAAAAACCCTGCGGCACAATTTGCAATGGATAATCGTTTAGAACGATATCGTTTTTAAGGGTGTAAGAAGTAAGCATTATGCCTGCCGTTGCCAGCGCGCATACTAACCCATAAACTCTTGCATTATACATAGTGCTATTAACGATGGATGACCACCAAAAGTATAATTGAAACCATTGCTGCGGCACCGAATTGATACCACACAAGCTTTTTAAATCCGCGCCAACAATACACTTTACTTTTTGTTATAAAAAATAGACTTCGTGAGGGTCCCGTTAAAATAAATGTATCATGAAAAATCCATTCAAGAAAAAAAATAATACCGCCATTATAGCAACAATTGCCGTAGCCAGCATAGCCGCAGGCGCTGTTGCCTATTTATTTTTAACAGAAAGTGGCAGCAATGTACGTTCCGGCTTAAAGAAAAAGATTAAATCAATAGCCAAAGATGCCGCGGTTGATGCCATTGCCAAACACACCAGGATCCCTAAAAAGGTGGCCAAAGCGGCTGCAGCACATGTTGCTAACTAATCGGCTTAATTAAAACTTATTGATAAACAGTCTTGCATTTTGCAGGACTGTTTGCATTTTATGCCTTTTTGTTTTTACGGTCGACTTAAAAATCAATATATTAGGCATAATGTTGTACAAAGAATATCTGCCCGCGCCCGAATTACGACAATGGGTGGAATGTTATTGGAAATTTGTAGTGCCGGCGAACCACACAGCACCGGCAAACCCTTTTGAGCATGTATATCCACCGGAAGGTGCCTGTTCATTGCTTTTTATAAAAGTTCCGGCTATACATTACAAGGGGATCTTTTTTGCAGGACCATCAACGCAGGTGCATGAGGTTAATGTTTTTGCGGACTCGATAAATGTTGGCATCCGTTTAAAGCCGGGCTATGCTGCCTGCATTAATCCAATTGATCCTGGAGCTATACTTAACTCAAGCTTGTCTGTAACTGAGCCTTTACAATGGCAAACCGATTTTCTAAATAACCTTACTGTTGATTTTGATCGTCCGCAGGTGTTGGATGCCTTGCTGCTTGAACATTGCGCCCCAATAACCATAACACCCGACGAGCGTATTATAAAAGCCGTAAACCTTATAATTAAAAATGCAGGCGACATAAGCCTTACCGCGCTATGCGACCAATGCTTTCTGGGCGAACGGCAGTTGCAAAGGCTGTTTATTAAACACACGGGTGTAGGTATTAAGCAATTTTGCCAGATAAGGCGTTTAAGGCAGGCGGTGGTAGACCTTTACGTGCAGCGCAGGCCATGGGCCGAAATGGTGGTTGAGCGGGGCTTTACAGATCAGGCACACTTTTATAAGTCGTTCCGCAATGTTGCGGCTTACAAATTAGATAGGTTTTTAAACCATATAGATCTAATAGACCACCAATTGTTATAAAGTCGGTTTTGTACAATACTGCATTAAGCCCTGTTGCTAACTTTACCTAAAAAAACAACATGAAAAAAATACTGACTATACTTTTATTATTAGCAGGTTATGCTGCCCATGCACAGGATGCAGTTGCTGAACGTTTAGATAAAATGTCGCACGTTAAATTTTTAGTAGGCCAGTGGAAAGGCACAGGCTGGATGCTGATGGACGGCAAAAAAGAATCGTTTGAGCAAACCGAAAGCATTACTACCAAGCTGGATGGCGGCGTTATTATGGTAGAAGGCATGGGTAAAGTGCCGCAAACCGGTCGCGTTATACATAACGCCCTTGCCATGCTTACCTATGATGTTATTAAAAAACAATACCGGTGGACCTCAACCACAACTGCCGGTTATATAACCGACATAGTGCCTGAGGTGAGCAACGAAAAATTTGTTTGGATGCTGAACTCGCGCGGCGGTAAAATTCGGTACACCATTACTTTAGATAAAGGGGACTGGCTTGAAATTGGCGAGCAATCAAATGACGATGGCAAAACCTGGGCGCAGAATTTTGAAATGCGCTTGAAAAAGATGTAATGATCCGTCAATAATTTTAATCCTGAGTGGTGTAGCACCCACCCGCTACGCTACAAACCTGGTCGTTTTTGAATAGCTATTTATTTTATCGAAATTTATCTGCGACGGATAATCCGTCGCAGATAAAATATGTACAAGGAAATTGACCTGAAAAACTGGAGCCGCTTAGATACTTACAACCATTTCTCTGGTTTTGAGCTACCCTTTTTTAACATCTGCAGCAACGTTGATATCACTCCGGTTTATCAAAAATGCAAGATCAATAAGCAATCCATTAGCCTGGCATTGCAGTATTGTTGCCTGCAGGCTGCAAACACTATCGACGAGTTTAAACTGCGTATACTAAGCGGCGGCGTAGTACAATACAATGTAATACATGCGGGCGCAATAGTGTTGCTGCCTGATAATAACATCCGCTTTTGCATGTATGAGCATACTACCGGCTTTGAAGAATTTGAGTCTAAAGCTTTTGTTACCCGCCAAAATGTTTTAGACACCCGGCAAACCCAACCCCGCAGTCAGGAGCAGGATGTGATACATTTTTCGGTACTGCCCTGGATATCCTTTACCTCTATCTCTCATCCACGCGGGTTGAATAGTAAAATGGAGAGTATCCCCAAAATTACCTTAGGCAAATTTTATAAAAGCGAAGAACGGATCTTGCTTCCTATCTCTGTTGAGGTTAATCATTGCCTGATGGATGGCTACCATTTAGGTTTGTTTAATGAATATCTGACAAAAGCCATTGATAGCTTTTAGGTCATAACACAAGGCCGCCCCATTTTGGAGCGGCCTTGTCAATATTTACATCCGATATTGAAAATCAAAATCCCTACAGTCCTATCGACTTTAAAAATGCTTTTGAATTTGGTTTGCGGCCTAAAAAGTTTTGCAGCATTGTAGCCTCATCCACGGTAGCACCTTTTTCTAATATCAGCTTACGGTATTTTATACCAGTGGTGGGGCTTAGCACGCCATTTTTTTCAAACACCGAAAATATATCTTGCGCGTAAACTTTTGACCACAAGTAGCCATAGTAATTGGCACCATAGCTACTAAGGTGATTGAACGCGTAAATAAAATGCGAACCTTCTACAAAGGGTAACTGTGTCATGCTATACAGATCTTTTGATATCTGCCAGGCGCCTTTTTGTTTGGTTTCGGCATAGCGGTCCTCGTAGGTAAAATCTATCATGCTATAATAAACCTGGGCAATTTCGGCATTACTAATACCCACCAGTCTTGATTTATCTAATTTGTCAAATAAGGCCTTTGGCATTACCTCGCCTGTTTTGTAGTGCTTAGCAAAAAGTTTTAAGCAATCATAGTTCCAGGTAAAATTTTCCATAAACTGTGATGGGGCCTCAACAAAATCTCCCTTTACAGAAAACGCATTTTGCGACGAAATAACCGGGTGACTTAACAGAAAGTGCACAAGGTGCCCAAACTCGTGAAACATAGTTTCCACATCGCCATGTGTAAGCAATGTTGGCTCGCCTGTGGCTCCTTCCGGGAAATTGCAGATCAACGCACCGGTAGGCAGCACTTCCTTGCCTTTATTGTTGTTATAAAACGAAATAGGGAAGCAGGCAAAGTGGGTGTATTTATTAGCGCGCGGGTAAAGGTCCAGGTAAAAGGTCCCCATTTTCTTTCCATCCTTATGTAGCTCATACGTTTTTACTTTGCTGTACCAAACAGGCAGGCCCTTTACCTCTTTAATAGTAAAGCCAAAAAGTTTTTGATAAAAGCCCAACATACGTTCAATGGTATTATTCATTTCAAAATACTGCTTTAGCTCATCGGTATTCAGCTTATATTTATCATCAAGCAGTTTTTTGCCGTAATAAGAAAGGTCCCAGGCGTTTATACCTTCTTTAAGTGCCGGGTTCAAACGGTGCTTAAGTGCGGCCAGTTCTACAGTTGTTTCGGGCACATGCGGACTTAACTTGTCGCGCAGATCATCAAGAAAACTCCAAACATTAGCCGGTGTTGCCGCCATTTTTTGTACCAGGGCATATGCTGCATAACTTTTATAACCCAGTTGCCCGGCCAATTGCTGGCGATAAAAAAGCAAACTGTCTAAAACCTTTACATTGGCCGGGTAAGCGCGGTTATTGTATTTAATAAGCATGGTTTGACGGGTTGTTTCATCGTCGGCGTATTTAGCTATGTTAGTGTAATTAGGGCCATTTACTGTGAGTACATAGTTTCCGTCGGGGCGTTTCCAGGCTTTGTTAATTGTTTCCGGAACGCCTTGTAACTGCGCTGCTGTAAATTTAGCGCTGTCCTTATATTCTGCTATGTTACGATCAAATGTGCTTCCTAAGCCTATAAGTTTCTCGTTGGTTTTTTTAAGTGCTGCACGGCCCGCATCGCTAAGTTTGGTGCCATTTATTTCAAACGAAATCAGCGTTTCGTTAATAAATTTTTTCTGATCCGGACGGAGGGTTTTAGCAACTGCGCTGGTTGAGAAACGTTTTAAAGCCCTGTAAAGATCAACGTTTAACGCAATATCTGAATAATATGCCGATAGCCTGTCGCCCTGGCTTGTACCGGCGTTACGCGTTTTATCATCCTCAAAGGTGGCCCCAATAATGCTTAGCTTACCACCCAGGTCTGAGAGTTTATAGTATAAGTCATCAAACCGATTTAAGGTATTAGCCGCAGTTTGCTTCCCTGTGGGGATGCTTACAACGGCTTTGATCAGCGCGTCGCTTTCATTAATTACTTGCGTTACCGCGTTATTAATAATAGCACTATCTATCTTCTCAAAATGAGTAGGCACGTTAGAGCGGGTGAGCAGGGGGTTAATAGTTTGAGCACAAACGGCCAATGGCGATAGCATCGCCAAAAAAAGTATCTTTTTGAGCATAGTAAAATCAGTTTAAACAAATATATCTTTTTGAGGCGAAAGGTAAAAGCAGAAAGCAAAAAGCTTCTATTGGTCACCCTAACAAGTTGCATAACAAAAACGACGTCCGGAATTTTCCGAACGTCGCCATGCTATAAAATCTAAATAAATCCGAAATCGAAAATTCGAAATCCGAAATCAATTAAGCCATTTGTTTCCTGATGATGTTTAATGCGCCACCAGCTTTAAACCACTCAATTTGCTGAGCGTTATAGGTATGGTTAACAGCAAATTGCTCGGTTATACCATCCTGATGATGCAACACAACGGTTAATTGCTTATCAGGAGCAAATTCAGTCAAACCTAAAACATCAATCTTATCATCCTCGCGAATTTTCTCATAGTCGTTAGTATCAGCAAAAGTAATACCCAGCATACCTTGTTTTTTAAGGTTAGTTTCGTGGATACGGGCAAATGATTTTACCAATATAACGCGCACACCTAAATGGCGTGGTTCCATAGCTGCATGCTCACGTGATGAGCCCTCGCCATAGTTTTCATCGCCAACTACAATTGAACCAATACTATGTGCTTTATAATCACGCTGTGTAGCCGGAACGGGGCCGTACTCGCCGGTTAGTTGGTTCTTAACGCTATCAGCTGTATTGTTAAAATAGTTAATGGCGCCTATCAGCATATTGTTACTGATGTTATCCAGGTGACCACGGAACTTTAACCATGGGCCTGCCCATAGAAATGTGGTCGGTAGTACATTTACCCTTTGCCTTAATTAACAAACGTAAACCTTTAAGGTCAGTACCTTCCCAAGCTTTAAATGGTTCTAATAATTGCAAACGGGCAGAAGCAGGGTCAACCTTTACTGATACCTGGCTGCCGTCCTCTGCAGGGGCTTGATAACCTGCATCTTCAACAGCGTACCCCTGTATTGGCATTTCAATGCCTTGTGGCTCATCTAACTTTACCTGTTCGCCTTTTTCGTTCGTAAGGTAATCAGTAAGCGGATTAAAGGTAAGGTCGCCTGCAATAGCCATAGCGGTCACCATTTCGGGCGAAGCCACAAAGGCGTGCGTATTAGGGTTACCGTCCTGGCGCTTGGCAAAGTTACGGTTGAATGAAGTAATGATAGAGTTTTTGCGGGTAGGGTCATCGGTATGACGCGCCCATTGGCCAATACATGGGCCGCAGGCATTAGCCAACACTACACCACCCATTTGGTCAAAAGTATCCAGATAACCGTCACGATCCACAGTGTAACGCACCAGTTCAGAACCTGGGGTAATGGTAAATTCAGCCTGGGCTTTCAAGCCCTTATCTATAGCCTGCTTAGCTATAGAGGCTGAGCGGGTAATATCTTCGTATGATGAGTTGGTGCAAGATCCTATCAAACCAACTTCCAGTTTTGCAGGCCAGTTGTTTTCTTTAACTGCAGTAGCAAATTTCGAAATAGGCCAGGCCAGATCGGGCGTGAACGGTCCGTTAATATGCGGCTCCAACTCGCTCAGGTTGATCTCAATAACCTGGTCAAAATATGCAGAAGGGTTAGCATAAACCTCGGCATCGCCCGTTAAATACTCGGCAACCGCATCGGCAGCATCGGCAATTTCCGCACGTTTAGTGCCACGCAGGTAAGTAGCTATTTTTTCATCATAGCCAAAAACTGATGTAGTAGCGCCAATCTCGGCACCCATATTACAGATAGTTCCCTTACCGGTAGCGCTTAACGATTCTGCGCCTTCGCCAAAATACTCAACGATAGCGCCGGTACCACCTTTTACTGTTAAAATACCTGCAACTTTTAATATAACATCTTTAGCTGATGTCCAACCTGATAATTTACCTGTTAGTTTTACGCCGATCAGTTTAGGGAACTTTAGTTCCCATGGCAATCCGGCCATAACGTCGCAGGCATCGGCACCACCTACACCAATAGCAACCATACCTAAACCACCCGCATTAGGCGTGTGCGAATCGGTACCTATCATCATACCACCCGGGAATGCATAGTTTTCTAACACTACCTGGTGAATGATACCTGCACCAGCTTTCCAGAAACCAATGCCATATTTGTCAGACACCGAAGAAAGGAAGTCGTAAACCTCTTTGTTTACATCCTTGGCGGTACTCAAATCAGCATCGGCACCAACTTTAGCCTGTATCAGGTGATCGCAATGTACGGTTGAAGGTACTGCAACTTGCGGGCGGCCGGCTTGCATAAATTGCAGCAGCGCCATTTGTGCTGTCGCATCCTGCATAGCAACACGATCCGGTGCAAAGTCAACATAATCTACACCACGCGTGTAAGCTTTAGAAGCATCGCCTTCACTAAGGTGCGCGTATAATATCTTTTCGGTCAATGTTAAGGGTTTACCGGTAGCGTTGCGTGCCGCAGCTATGCGGGTGCTGTACCTGCTGTAAACCTGTTTTATCATGTCAATATCAAAAGCCATGGTTGTATGTCAATTAAAATGAGAAGAAAATGTAAGTAAAACTACATTTCTGCCTTGCAATTTCTTAGAAATGTGGCGTAGAAATGAATATCGGCGAATCTACAAAATATAACAATAAACCCGAAACCAGTGTTTTGCTTAAAATTATTTAGAAATGTTCTGAATTAGATGAGTTTGAGGGAAATCCATATAGATTTCCCACGATTTCCATTGTCTTTATCATAAAAAAGTAATTTTCATCGGCGTTCTGTTTTCATGTAGTCTGTTTTTTAGGTAAATTGCAAGTTCAATATAATACGCAAAAGCCATGACAGAGACGCTGGATATTAAGATCACCAAAACAAGCAACTCCCGTTTAGCACAAACGGATTTTGAAAACCTGCCCTTCGGACAAATTTTTTCTGACCACATGTTTGTGGCCGATTATGCCGATGGCGAATGGAAAAACCTTCAAATTGTTCCTTACGGTGATATTCTGGTCAGCCCTGCTATTTCATCGCTGCATTACGGTCAATCTTTTTTTGAGGGATTAAAGGCTTACAAACATGCCGACGGAAAGGTATCTATTTTCCGCCCCGATAAGAATGCTGTGAGGTTTAACAAATCTGCCGACCGCCTGTGTATGCCTGCTTTACCTGAAGAAACTTTTATTCAGAGTATAGCTGCTTTGGTAGACATTGACCGCGATTGGATACCTACCAAGCCTAATCAATCATTATACCTAAGGCCATACATGTTTGCTACCGACCGATTTTTGGGGGTAACACCATCTAAAACTTTTAAATATATGGTGTTAGCTTGTCCGGTAGGTGCCTATTTTTCAAAGACGCTGCGCGTAAAAGTTGAAACGCATTACACCCGTGCTGCCGAAGGTGGAATGGGTTACGCAAAGTCATCCGGTAACTATGGAGTGTCAATGTATCCTGCACTTAAGGCTGCCGAAGAAGGCTTCGATCAGCTAATATGGACCGATGCTAAAAACCATGAGTATGTTGAGGAAATGGGAGCAGCTAACGCCATGTTTGTGTTAGACGGCAAATTGATAACTCCATTGGCCGGAGATACTATTTTAGATGGCGTAACCCGTAATACGGTTATAACACTGGCTAAGGAATGGGGCTATCCGGTTGAAGAGCGCAAGGTATCAGTTGCTGAAATTATGGAAGGAGCCAAAAATGGCAAACTCACCGACGCTTTTGGTGCCGGTACCGCTGCAACCATCGCTTCTGTAGGATCTATCAGCCACAATGGCGAGGAGTATACCCTTATTGATCCAAAAGAGAGAGAATTTTCGCAACGCGTGTTAAAAACTATCGACGCCATACGTTACGGCAGTATTGCCGATACGCATGGTTGGAATTATATAGTTTAGCAATTGGAGATCTTTGTTTTAACAACAACATATATAATATAAAAGGTGGCCCCACATTCTGGTCCACCTTTTTGTGTTTTATGTAGAAAGCTAATTCCCTATCATGTAATGCGGTGTTTAAAAGCTATATTAGCAACACCGTATCCTTATATGAAGAAACTTGTAGGTATAATTCTCATTGTCACAATTAGTCTCCAGTCGGCAACGGCGCAACGCATCATTCCAAAATTCATCCGCAAAATGTATTTTGAAAAAGATACCAGCAAACGCGGTGGTTTTGTGCTGATACCTGTACTTTCATCAGCACCCGAAACAGGCGTAGAAGTGGGCGGCGCAGGCTTGTATTCTTTTTACACCGATACTGTGCATAGGGAAACACGCGTATCTAACATTTATACCTATGCCACTATTACAACCAAAGGGCAAAACAGGTTTAATCTGAGTACAAGTCGCTGGTCGTCACAAAACAAGTATCATTATACGGCTGCCATTACGTTTGTTAATTTCCCGGCCAATTTTTATGGGATAGGTAATAATACCCGCAAGGCAGATGCCGACCTGTTAGACGAAAAAAGATTAAGGATTGATATTGCCGCCGAAAAACAGGTTGTGCGCAACTTGTACATTGGCTTTTTAAGCGGCATGTATTATTACAGGTACAACAACAAAACAGCAGGAGGTATTTTTGACACGGGTGCCGGAATACAGGATAAAGACGGCGGACCAATAGCTTTTTTAGGCCCCAGTCTGATCTTTGATTCGCGCGACAATAATACTTATACCACAAAGGGCTCGATGTTTACAGCCCAGTTTAAAGCCATTAAAGGCGTTTTTGGCAACAACGGCTATAACGGCGGACTGGTAAACATTGAATATGCCAAATTTTTAAAGCTGAGCAGTAAATTGATTTTAGGGCTAAATGCGCGGGGCCAAAGCCTCACGGGCGGCGCATCGCCATTTTACCTGTTGCCACAAATGGGCAACGACGAAATAATGCGCGGTTACTATGGCGGTCGTTATCGCGATCGTAACCTGGTGGCGGGGCAGGCTGAACTGCGGTATCGCTTAACCGAACGTATTGGCATAGCCGGCTTTGCCGGCGCTGGCGAGGTGTTTCGCAGTAAATTCGCTATGTCAGAACTGAAGCCCAACTTAGGTGGAGGTTTACGTTACTTTTTTGATTTAGAAAAGGGCCTGGCCGTAAGGGTTGACTATGGCATTGGCCAAAAACCTACCGGCGAAACCCGTGCAAGCGGCTTGTATGTAGCGCTGGGGCAGTCGTTTTAAGATGTGCATATTAGCATATTTGCAACTTTATCACAAAATCTTCCTTCACCTGCCCTTTTCTGAAATAGACTAACCCTATCCAAAAAAGATCAACCGTTACGGTAACCTGAGGATGTGCCTTTATTTGGGCCCAGGCTTGTTTCATGCCTTCGCTCCAGTAAATGTCATCAAAAATAAGCAAGGTACTTTCGTGCACTTTGGGCAGGCACCATTCAAAGTATTCAAGAGTGGCGTCCTTACGGTGGTTCCCATCAACAAATACAAAATCAAGTTTATCCAAACCTTTTATAACATCTGGCAGGGTGTCGTCAAAATTACCTACCACCAATTGTATATTATCGGTTTTGGCTTTTGCGAAACTTTCTTTGGCTACTCCTGCAGTCTGCGGGCAGCCCTCTAAGGTATAAACCTCTGCTTTCGGCGCTGCCTTTTGCAGATAAGCTGATGTAGTGCCCAAACAAGTACCCAATTCAATAATATTATCGGGTTGCGCATCTGCGGCGAGGCGATAAAGTAGCTGCGCCAGTGTTGGTGGTTTAAGGGCGTTTTTGGCAATGTCCCCAACCCGCTTTTGCTTGTTATTGTTAACGTGGGATCCGGCACCTAAATCCGTGACGGTTATCATCCGGTCATCGGCAAGCAGATTTTTACGAATGCCCTCTACCTCATCATATACTTTTTTGGCACTATAATCGTATATTACTTTATCAACCAAACGGTACACAAATGGCGAATGTAGACCATGCCTGGTTTTGGCTTTTAAGCGGTATAAAAGGTAGTCAAACCCGAACCTTATATTGAACATGTTGTAAAATTATACAAACCTTAGTATTTTAGCGGTATAGATGATAAATCAAACAGAAGTAAAATCCCTTATACACCTGTTGGATGATCCGGATCAGGAAATATATAACCACGTACACGATAAATTGTTGTCGTACGGCAGCGAGGCTATCGAATATTTGGAAAGCGCCTTTGAGCAGGCTTTTGACCCCATACAACAGGAACGCATTGCCAACCTGGTGCACGAGATACAATTCGGCATTTTAAAAACTGATCTAAAGCTTTGGCACCAGAGCGGATCTTTTGATCTGCTGCAGGGCATCCTTATACTCAACCGTTACCAATATCCCGACCTTGATGAGCAAAAGCTGATCAATCAGATAGAAACTATCAAACGCGATATTTGGATCCAGATGATGAACGAGGCCAGTCCGGTGGAGCAGGTTAAACTCATTAATCATGTATTTTACCATTTACACGGCTTTAGCGGCAATACTACTAACCATCAGGACCCGCAGAACAGCTACCTGAGCCAGGTGCTCGAAACTAAAAAAGGCAACCAGATATTGCTGGCCAGCATTTACTCTATCATTGCTCAAAAACTGGATATCCCCGTTTATGGCGTTAACCTGCCGCAGCATTTTATATTAGCTTATATGGACGAAAGTCAGCAAAGCGAAATGGAAGGCGGTGTGCTCTTCTACATCAATGCCTTTAACAAAGGTTTTATTTTTGGCCGAAGGGATGTGGATATGTTCCTGAAACAGCTTAACCTAAACTTTGACAAGCAATTTTACGAGCCCTGCTCCAACACCGATATCGTGCGCCGCATTCTGCGCAACCTCATCAGTTCCTACGAGCATTTGGGCTCGCCTGATAAGGTTAACGAATTGAATGAATTATTGGGCATTTTAGATTAGCATGTAGCGCAGCAGGTAGGGTGCTACACCCCGCTACAAACCTCCTACACAACTTAGGGTTATCAAAATTTATATTAAGAAAATAAATTTATCCCGCCGTCCCTGTTGCAATTAGGTATTCAGATTTTTACTGTAACAACAACTTCAAATTAACCCCAAAGTTAGTGAACGAGGTATTGAATGACTGCGAGGTGTACGGCCTTGTAAGGTTCGAATCGTAAAACAGCGTCATATTAAACCGCTGACTTATGCTGTAATCTATAGATGGGCGGTAGGTAATGTTTTGCGCGCCTGATGAAATTTGCGCAGCCTGAACATCGGCACGGTAGATCAACGTTTTATTGTCCCGCAATGCAAAATCTACTTTAAAGTTAAGTTCGTTTTTAAGGATGGTATTAGGGAACAAACCAAACGGGAACCTGAAATTTCGCGTTTTGTAACCCATTCCAAATTGAACCACCTTCTCATTTTGCTGCGTAAGCTGGCTGTTTGCCATACTCAAACTTAATATGCGGCTTTGTCTGTATTCGAAATTTGCAGTTACATTGTTTCTAAAGCGCATGTCGGCGCCCAGTAAAGGGACAAATTGCTCATAAATGGTTATCTGCGAAAACTGGTAACGCGGCAAAAAGTCGTTATTAACATCGCGCGAAACAGCATGCCCGCCAATCTCTTTGTATTGCAACAAACTGCTGTAGCCGCTTATAGTATAGGTTGATTGATACCCGTGGCGAAGATCAAATGAATCAAAAATTTCCTGCATAAAAGGGATCCTGCTTAAACCGCCATAAGTAATTTGCCAGTTAGGAATTGGTATGGCTGGGAACTGGTTAAGGCTGGCGCCCGATGGATCTTTACCTGTTACGGCAGCCAAAAATGCCGGAACCAAAACATTTTGAGCATTGGGCCCAAAACCGTCAGCGTACCCAGAGGCGCTGGTACCTGCTGAATTCGGATTTTCTGTACCCAGGCGTTTTGAAATAGCGGCCCTGTTTTCTAAAAATTTTAAAAACGTTGCAGAAGTATTCTCAATGCCCGACGGTGATGAGAACGCGGTAGCCAACGATAAGAAAGAAACACTGTAATCCCCTGCGGTAATTGCTGCCATGTTTTCAAACCCGCCGGTAACATCAGAATATTTATAGTTGGTTTGATAGTTGCGATTTTGCGATTTAAATGATGATAGCTGTATCCGCAGGTCGCGGATAGGCTCAACCATAGCTTTAAGGCGCAGATCTTCATTAAAAGTTCTTGAATAAAGTTGATTCTGCAAGGTGTTTTTTGACAGCCACCCGTTAGCTATTGCCTTCTCGCGCAGATCAGCCTGGCTGCCTAACAAAAAGCCCAGCCCGGGAGCATCATATGTAAAATCCTGCCCGAAGACATTGGACTGCGGCAGGTACCCGGGCAAAAATGTACCTTCTGTACGGGTGTAGGTACTGCTTATGTTTTTTATGCTGAATAACGCCCCCATAAAGAAATTGCCTATGCCCTTGCCCTCAAAATCGGGTTTCTGTCTGTCACGGTATGCCGAAAACTTACTGTACAACCGCGTAAAATCAAGCGAAGGCGTAAGTTGAATAGTCCGCCCGTTCTGAATGCTATTGCCTACGTTAAGCGATGGATCCCTAATGCCGAATAAGGGCTGTGCCTGCCAGTCAAAATGCGCTGTGTAATGCACTATCATTGTTGTCCAGTCAAGGCCGGGTATCTTATTTATGGGCGTTGTATAATTGATGTTTAAATTGTGAGTGTAATTAGTGGTACGGCCCAACTTTTTTATATTCTCCCAAAGGGTATCGCGCTTTAAACCTGTTATGCGCCCATAAGGCTCGTCAACTACCGCCAGATTGGTTGCATCAATATCCATGGTTAATGATTTGGTCAGGTTCCACCCTATGCCATAAATACGTATAATGTTAAAGTTTTTGTTAAAGTTGGTAGGTATAGCGGTGGGGTTATCTTTATCAATGTTACGCAAAGTATTTTCAGCATAAAAGCGGTTAAAATTCATGCTGAAGTTTAGTCGCGACGGCATGGGGCTAAAATTGATATCGCGCAGCAAGGCTAACGGATTGCTTTTGATAACCTTTGCCAGCGGACTTATATATTTAGGCTGGTTGGCATAATTATAAGCAAAGGCACCTGTATAAGTTCGCTCAACGTTGTTCTCGGTTATGTAATCGCGGTGCAGGTATTCGCTAAAGGCGTAGCTAACGTTAAAATTTTCAATGTCCCATAAATGCACAGAGGCCGTTGGGTTGGTTCGCTCCTTATGCACATTGGTAAAATTAAAACTGCGGCGTTTGGTATAATCTTCGGCTACTGTTTTTATCGAGTCGCGCTGTTTTTCGGTGGCGGCGTTATCCATTGATTGTTTAAGCAGGATATCTGGCTGACCGGGATCATACATCGGCGTGCTAACCTGCGATGAAAGGTTTATATATGTTGGTATTTTTATCCCCGACTTTTCAGGAAAAAACCTGCCAATGTCCATACTTGCGGAAATATCATAAGCCTGGTTATCATTTAACGATCGCTCCTGTAGCTTAGAGTCTAACGCGCCAAAGCCCGCGGTAGATCTGCTGCCTGCCATGGTTACATCAGCAAAATCAGCCAGTTTAAAATCAGCACGCGCCATTGCCGCCCAGCCTTTCTTAGTTTTAAAATCAGTAAGCCTCAGCTCATCAAACCAAACTATACCGGCTTTCGGTAATCCGTCGTCAACACCGGGGGCCGAGTTTGCTTTAAGCGGATTGCGTACCCCCAGCATAATGGTGCGCAGGCGACTAAGGTCAGGCACACCCATTATGGTTATCCTGTTTTTCCCATTTGAATAGGTAAACGGCCTGTTAACCGGCCAGGGCAGGCCCATATATTTAGCGTTGTTACGGGCCAGCTTAGCATCGGTTAATATGCTTAGGTCAATATCCAGCTCGTTTTCTGTGGGCCATATACTGCTTGCATTGGTTGTGCCCGGCTGTGTTACAACAAGCGGTATTTCGTATTCGTAGTAATTATTTTGGTAGTCCGTTCCTAAACGCACAAATGCGCTTAGGTCGCCATCGCGCAGCATGCCTTGTGCCACAGCCTCCGCGTGGATAAACATTTGCAGGTGATTGTACCGGCGCAGGTCATTATAAAATGTTTTGAACGACGCCCTGGAGTAACCATCAGTTAAATTAGCTACCGTTTGCGAGAGCGACTGCTCATTTAGCTGCGTGTTAATTTGTAAGTTGTTATAATCGCGCTGGCGCTGTATACCAGGGGGTACCACATAAGGGATAGGTACTCTCTTGCCATTTTCTTCAATATTAACGGTTTGCACAGCATAGGTTGAATTATCAAGCGGCGGATTATTTAATGCTACATCAGCAATAACATTAGCAGGATTGTTTTCTGTATTAAAAGCGCGCCAATCGCCTCTTACCAGTTCCATCGTCGCGAAGCGCAAAACGGCAGTATCAGCAAAATTGGTCATGAACATACGCATATAGCGGATGGCCTTAAAATCCTGTATACCACCAATTGTTGACTGGTAGGACGTAACCGGGATACGGAACTGATACCAGGTAACGGGTTGCGTAGTACCATCGGCCAGTTTTACCTGTGACGTAAGCTTATCATTAACAAAGTTTTGCCCAACCACCAGATCATTTGGCCGCATGGATACTTTATATTGAAAGTACTGATCATCCTGGCTCATGTTATTATCGCGGTCAATGTCTTCCCCATCCGGGAGTGCTGTTGATGCCGATGTTGGCAGCCCTAATTCTGCCTGCGATTGCTCTGCCGTTTTTGAGTTACCTTCATTACCATTAAACCTGCTGTAGCGGGCCAATATTCCAGCCCCTGCCTGATCCTGGTTAGCGCCAAGGTAGTACTGAAAGTCATCAGAAGACGGGTCATTGTTAAACGCGGCGGCAGCGGGTCCGCTTACTTGCCCCTGTATTTGTTGGATAGCATCGGCAAAATTTATACGTTCGTCTGCACTGTTCAACCCATCTAAGCCAATATCCTGCAAAGACCGTGATGTTGGGTTACTATCAAAAGCATTGATAACAGGTTGGGTGCGCGTTACACGCCCCCAAACGGTATTGTCAACAGTGCTGTAGTCGCCGTTTGCAGGCAGGCCATTTTCCAGACTTTTGCGGCCATCTTTTAAAACATCTTCGGATGTACTTCCCAAATTAACATACAGATCACCGCCTTGCGATTGCGGTTTATAGATAAAGGGATCCATTACCCAAAATTCAATGTACTGCACGTTAAGCGACTGGAAATCTGTAATTGGAATGCTGCGATATATGCCGCCCCAGCGTGAGCGTGGGTTTTGCAGTGTACCATCGGCGTTAATGCCGCTTGTTGCATAGTTATAAGGGCCGCGTACGGTTGGATAAAAAGCCAGATCTAACGTAGCAACGGCCAGCGGCTGCCCCGTAACCGATTGTTTGTAAGGGAACACTTCCGTTTGGAAGATCTGCCTTACATAATGGTTAGATAATTGGGTACGCGATACTGGTATTGATCCTGAAGTATAAAATATCGGGTCGATATTATAAAATGCAAGCCGCGCACGGTTGTAGCCATAAGCTAAATTATTAAACACGCCCGATTCCGGGAACAAACGCGGCGTGCCCGATAGTTGCCACGCATTAGCGGCCTTTACATCAATAACCGATTGGCTGTTCTCAAAATCATCCAGGTAAGATGTACCGTTCCGTGCACCGGCATAACTTAATACATTTGGGCTGCCGGGCAAAAGCTGAGCAAACTCTCCGCTAAAATTTACTGAGGATGGTGCTTTGGTTTCTAAAAAAGGCAGTTTATCAATCATCCGCGTTAAAAACCGCGACTCAGAACTGTAGTTAATATCTAAACCCCATATGGTATTAGAGATAGATTCTGCTCCGATGGCTTCATTCTGAGAAATAGGCTGCTCGGTGAGGTGCATAATTGTACCACCCAAGGCCAGTTTATTATCCATACGATAATCAAACCGGGTACCGTATAACGATTTCTGTTGCACCCCAAAAAGCTCGTTATTTTCCAGATTTACAGTGATAGGCTGACCAGATGACAGCAAAGCGCCATTAATAACATTGAGTCGCCCCGAGTTATAATCAATGGTATAATCTGTCCCCTCAACAAGTTTTACAGCCCCCGCAGAAACAACTACTGAGCCCTGCGGAATATTAGTAGCATTAAGCTGATAAGAGCCGCCGCCCCCCTGCGATGAGTAAGTTCCCTTTATAGCATACCTGTTTAACTGCGGGAAGAATTGCTGGGCAACCGTCTTTGTTGAATCATATAACTGCTGATAAACATACCGGCGCCGCAGATCTGTTTCGCCCGCCGCAAAACGCGCGGCAAGGTCGGAACCGAAGGGCTCCAATACCGGAAATACGATTCGCCCGTTCTGCGAATCAATGGTTACGCCCTCCAAAAAATCAAAATAACCATCCGGTCGCTTCTCATTCTGTTGGCTTAGGTTATCAAGGCCGGTAAGCTGCAGCCACAGTTTTCCGTTGGTATTCTGCCCTTCTTCCATCACGGGTTTTTCAACGCTGGTCTTGTCGTCTAAACGCGCCACGCGCAGCTTAAAATTTTGCGAACTGATCTGATATCTTCCCAGGGAGTAAATATTCTTCATCATCAACTTCCATGTGGGCAGCTTCGTTTTAAGCAGGGTATTTTTTAAGAGTTTTAGGTACAAAACCTTCGGCTGTGCCGGATCAACAGGGATATCGGTTGAGAATTCCCCTACCTGGTACTGCACGCCGTTATAGGTATACTGAAAGGCAACAGCCAACACCTCATCATTATTTAACGGATAATTAAGCGAGATGTAACCTAACTGAGATTGAAGCGTAAATTCTTTATTAAGGGTAAGTTTACGTGCATAGGTAAGCTTGGCATAATTATCTGTACCACCATTGGCTGCAAAGTAATTAGCCAAAGCGTTAGTGGGATCATTAGTTTGGCGGGCACCTGCCGGAAGGTTTTGCAATAATGAGTTAGATTGCTGGTTGGCTATAGGCCCTGAAAAGCCCGATGGCAAGGGCGAATACCCGCCCCCACCCTGTACAAGCGGCGTGGTGTAAGGGTTGTTTTCGCCGAGATCAAGCAAACCCAATACGTCTCTTGAATCGGTGGTTGAATTAGTGCGGTTGGTTACCCAAATCTCCACACGGGTGATATTAATGCCTGAAGCGATGAGTGGAATATTTGCCAGCGACTTATTGTAGTTATCCCTGAAATATTGTGCTAAAAAATAATGTCTGTTTGCTTCGTAATCTGATCCCATTAAATCGATCTCGCCCTGCTCTGATCCCTTGGTAATGGTTATCGTCCTTGATTGTGACCGCTGCTGGGAGAAGACGCTGGTTACACCCAACTTGCCAAATTTCAATTTAGTGCGAATACCAAACAGGGCCTGTGTACCGGTTATCAAGGTAGTTGGCAATGGCATACTTACGGTACCTGCCTGTATTTCCTGTATAATTTCGTCAGCGTTGCCCTTGTACTCCAATTTAAACTGGTTATCAAACTGAAACTGGGCATCAGTATTGTAGTTGGTGGCTATTTTTAGCTTATCGCCAATGTTACCCGTTACGTTAAGCTGTATGCGCTGGTCAAAATTAAAATTGAATTGCTTGCGCTGCCGCGTATTGAATAGCGGGTTTTGGTTATTATTAATCTGGCCAGACATAATAGCCTCTGCGGAACCCTGCGGGCGGATATCAATTACATTGCTGCCAAATATTTTCGCAAAAGTTTGACTGCGTACTTTTATCTGCGGTAAAAAACCGGGTTGCAGAGATTGATAGGCGTAATTGTCTGTTAGTTTTCTAAAATAGCCTCGCTTTTCTTCCTGCTGTTTTAACTTAAGATATTCTGAAAACGAGAGATAAACCGGTGGCCTGTACAACATATTACCAACACGTTCATACATCACATAGCGATTGTTAGCAACATCGTATTCTATAGTACGGGTAAGGCCGGGCGGGTCCGGATCAAATATTCCTTTTCGGGCCTGGCTGCTGTTGGTGGGCTTATAATTGTACGGAACCTTGATAACTACCGAGTCGGGTTTGCTTAGCGGGCTTCGTTGGCCAAAGGCATTGCCTGTACCGCACAGCGCGGCAAATGTAAACAGTGCTAAAAAATATCTACCAGTAAAAATCCCGCTCAAAGGCCCAAGTTTAATTAAAGGTAATTATAAACTTTTTAACGCAATTTTTATAAGCTGTTCTACAGTTAACGGGCCATCTATTTTATTCATTTGCTGCTCCAGCACTTTTTCTACGGCGTTGCGTGCAAACCCAAGCATTACCAGTGCCGATAAGGCTTCGTCTTTAACAGAAGGATTATGCGGCGCCACACTTAAGGTTTCAGACCCTTCCTTCCGTAATTTGTCTTGCAACTCTAATATGACACGCTGTGCAGATTTGGGCCCAATGCCTTTAATGCGCTGTATTAACGATACGTTTCCGCTTACTATGGCTGTTTGAATCTCGGTTGGCGTTATGGATGATAACATCATGCGTGCCGTGTTGGGCCCTATGCCTGATATGGAAATAAGGTGTAAAAATAAACGGCGTTCGCCTTCATCAGCAAAGCCGTAAAGTGTATGGGCATCTTCTTTAACATGCAGCCACACATACAGCTTTTGCCGCTCCTGGCTACCCAACAGCGAGTAGGTATGTAATGATATGTTGATGTGGTAACCAACGCCGCCGGCATCAATTACTACATAAGCAGGGCTTTTAAAAGCTAATTTACCGTCGATATAATTATACATAGTTTTTGCTGACGGATAAATTTACACGTTTAGAATGAAAGCTTGCCTGCAAGATTACTTTTATTGCATTTGCTCTTTGGCTTGCGCGTCAACAACGGCTATGGTAACCATATTAACTATCTCGCGCACAGAGCTACCTAACTGTAATATGTGTACTGATTTTTTTAAGCCCAACAAAATAGGGCCAACAGCTTCAGCACCTCCAATTTCCTGTAATAGTTTATAAGCTATATTGCCCGACTCAAGGTTGGGGAAAATAAGCGTGTTTGCTGCTTTACCTTTCAAGGTAGAGAAAGGAAAATTATCCGCAAGCAGATCGGCATTCAGTGCAAAGTTGGCCTGCATATCCCCGTCAACTACCATGTCTGGATGTTGTTTATGTAAGCGACGCACTACCTCGCGCGTACCTTCAGGGATAGGCCCTTCATTGGAGCCAAAGTTTGAGTAGGATAATACCGCAACCCTCGGACTGATATTAAATTGCTTTACCGATTTTTCTATCAGCACTGTTATCTCAACCAGCTCTTCAACACTTGGATCAACATTTACTGTTGTATCGCCAAAAAACACAGGGCCCTTAGGGGTTATCATCAGATACATACCTGCAACCCGGCTCACACCTTTCTGTACCCCAATTATCTGCAGCGCGGGTTTAATAGTAGTAGCGTAGTTTTTACTCAGGCCTGATATCAGCGCGTCTGCTTCGCCAAACTCAACCATGCAGGCACCGTAATAGTTATAATCAGATAATAACTTGCGTGCTTCATAAAGGGTAATACCCCTGCGTTGGCGGTGTTCAAACAAAAAGTTGGCGTACTTTTCGGCATTTTCGGCACCCAAATGTGGATCAATGATCTTCACATCGCCAAAGTCCATATCGTGCTCTTTTATTATCGCCTTTATCTTTGCCTCATCCCCCAATAATATCGGGGTAGCAATTTTTTCGTCTTTAACTATTTGGGCGGCACGTAATATTTTGTAATTATCGGCATCGGCAAAAACAACACGTTTCGGGTTGCTCTTGGCCTGGTTGGTAATGTTACGTAACAGTTTGTCATCGGGCCCTATTCTTGATCGTAATTGCTCGGTGTATGCATCCCAATCGGTTATGGTTTTTCGCGCCACACCCGACTCAATAGCAGCTTTGGCAACAGCGGCCGACACTTCTGTTATCAGGCGTTGATCCATCGGTTTGGGAATGATATAATCGCGACCAAACTTTAAGTTTTTAGCATTATAAGCTTGGTTTACTGCTTCAGGAACCGATTTTTTCGCCATGTTTGCAATAGCGTGTACCGCAGCCAGCTTCATTTCTTCATTAATGGCGCTTGCACGCACATCCAATGCACCTCTGAATATATAAGGGAAACCTAAAACGTTGTTTACCTGGTTAGGGAAATCAGAACGTCCGGTTGCAATAATAATATCTTTTCTTGATTTAATGGCAAGATCATATGCTATCTCCGGTTCAGGATTAGCCATGGCGAACACAATAGGATTCTTCGCCATGCCTTTAAGCATATCAGGTGTTACACAGTTGCCTGCCGATAATCCTACTAAAACATCTGCCCCTTTTAACGCCTCGGTCAGTGTTTTTACATCGGTTCTGTTTGTGGCAAATTGCAAGCGCATTTCGTCCAGATCCTGCCGTTCCGGCGTTATCAATCCATTGATGTCAAACATCACCAGATTCTCTTTTTTAACACCTAACGAAAGGTACATTTTTGAGCAGGACACGGCTGCAGCTCCCGCGCCGTTCACGACCATTTTTATCTTATCCAGTTTTTTGCCCTGTATCTCGCAGGCATTCAACAACGCCGCGCCAGATATGATAGCTGTACCATGCTGGTCATCATGCATTACCGGGATCTTCATTTCGGCTTTAAGCCTGCGCTCTATCTCAAAACAGGCCGGTGCCCCTATATCTTCTAAATTAATGCCGCCAAAAGTAGGCTCAAGCGCTTTAACTATGGTTACAAACTCGTCAACCGTAGTAGCATTTATCTCCAGGTCAAAAACATCTATATCTGCATAAATTTTAAAAAGCAGGCCCTTACCCTCCATAACCGGTTTGCTGGCTTCGGGGCCAATATTACCCAAGCCTAAAACAGCAGTACCATTGCTTATAACGCCTACCAAATTACCTTTAGCAGTATATTTATAAACATCCTCAACATTTTCTGCAATTCTTAAACAAGGCTCAGCAACACCCGGCGAGTAAGCCATGCTTAAATCGCGCTGTGAGTTGGTAGGTTTGGTAGGTATAACCTGTATTTTACCGGGACGGCCTTTTGAATGGTAGTTTAACGCGTCCTGCTTTCGGTTGGGAGTATCCATAATTAGTATTTAATCGGCACAAATTTAGGTGTTTTTGGGCCATTTACATTAAAAAAGCCCGGTAACATACGGGCTACAAATTTAAAATAAGCTTAAGGCATCAATTTAACCATTGCTTCCGGCATCAGCAGATACAGTTGGCTCAATTACAGCGTCTACTGCCAGTTTCAATTTTCTGCCGGGAGTAAGGCTGTAGCCACGTAAATGGTTCCATTTTTTCAGGTCCTCAATATCCACCCCGTAGGTAGAAGCTACATCAACAAGGTTCTCGCCGGATTTTACAACGTGAATATTAGTGTTGGCCATAGTTACTGCGGCAGGCGAAATCGTTGTAGGTTTGGGTGCAAATATAGGCACTACCCGTTTTGGTTGAACGGGTATAACAGCGTTAGGATCGGTTAAAGCAGTATATAAAGTGGCGTAATCAACGTCAAACGTACGCGGAATTACCAGCATGCGCGGGCTTTCAGAGGTACCATTAATTACCTGTTTTTTGTAAGAAGGGTTCAATGTTGCCAGGTCTTTAACCTCCATGCTAAGGGCTTTCGCCACATTGTTCAGTGTGATAAACTTATCAATCATCACCGTTTCGGTTGTACCTAATATCGAACCTTTATGTGCTTCAATATCGTGGTCGTTTGCGTAATTCATTACATATGACATTGCTATAAAAGCCGGCACATAATTACGCGTTTCCGGCGGTAAGTATTGTCTGATAGTCCAAAAATCCAGCGCTCCGGTCTTTTCAACCGCACGCTCTACATTGCTTTTACCGCAATTGTAAGATGCTATTGCCAACAGCCAGTCGCCAAATTCCATGTATGAATCTCTAAGATAAGCCGCAGCCGCATAGCAAGCCTTAACCGGATCGCGACGTTCATCAACGTAGCTATCCATACCTAAGCCATAAGCTTTGGCGGTAGCGGGCATAAATTGCCATGGGCCGGTAGCTCCCACCCTTGATACCGCAAAGGGATCAAGCTTTGATTCAACTATAGAAAGATATTTTATTTCTTCGGGGATACCCGCTTCACGAAAGATCTTCTCGTAAATAGGAAAGTAGTATTGCGATAAGCCTAACACATGGCTCATTTCATCTTTGTGGCGAATGTAAATGTCTATGTAGCTTTGTACATGTTCATTATAATCCAACTGCACTTCTTTTTGTATAGCGGCAAGTTTGCCCGCAAAAGATGTTGGATCAGGAGATAAGGCCTTACCGGGAAATAACTCCCTAACAATTAACGCAGCTGCGTCATTGGGGCCTGCATTTGCAGGCGTAACGGCTTTATTTTTGATTGTACTGTCAACCGGTAGGTTTGCGGCTTTAGTAATTTGTTGTGATAAAAGGCATAAAGCGATAATAAATACTCTCTTCATCTTCTCTCATTAGGGGTTAATGGCTCACGTACGTGTACGTACATTTTACTAAAGTATAAATTATTTATAGTTCAACGAAATATTTCGAGAAATTTAACAA
Organism: Mucilaginibacter sp. HD30; assembly: GCF_054061755.1. Classification (NCBI taxonomy): domain Bacteria; kingdom Pseudomonadati; phylum Bacteroidota; class Sphingobacteriia; order Sphingobacteriales; family Sphingobacteriaceae; genus Mucilaginibacter; species Mucilaginibacter sp. HD30. The sequence goes on along the minus strand of NZ_JBSSEO010000001.1, from coordinate 4,286,286 downwards.
CTCCTGCTCGTTAAAATGACTGGTTAATAATTGCAGGCCTAAGGGTAAACCTTTGCTGTTGTTACCTGCAGGTAACGATATAGCAGGCACACCCGCCAGCGATGCTTGCACGGTAAATATATCGGCCATGTAACTTTTTAACGGATCGTCGCTGATATGGCCGATCTTAAAAGCAGGCTCGGGAGTGGTTGGGATCAATATAAAATCAAACTCCTTTAATATGCTTTCTGTACGTTCTTTTATCAATCTGCGTACTTTTTGCGCTTTTGCATAGTAAGCATCATAATACCCTGCGCTAAGCACAAAGGTGCCCAGCATAATGCGGCGCTTAACTTCTTTGCCAAAACCTTCAGACCTTGAAAGTTTATAAGTTGAAACCAAATCCGTAGCGTTTTTGCTGCGATACCCGTAATGAACACCATCAAACCGCGCCAGGTTGGATGATGCCTCGGCCATTGTAAGAATATAGTAGGTGGGTACAATGTAATCCAGGTAATCAAATTCTACTGGTGTAACTGTATGCCCTTCGGCCTGTAATTTTTCTATCCTTTCTTTTAAAACCGCTTTTACATCATCATCAACGCCACTGCTGGTTAAAGCTTCGCGTAAATAAGCTATCCTTTTTTTACCGGATGATTTTTCAAGTTTATCGCCATAAGCGTCTACCTTAACCTGTGATGTGGTACTATCATAATCATCAGCGCCTGCCATTATTTCTAACAACAACGCTGCATCGTCAACAGAGCGGGTTAGCGGGCCGGCCTGGTCAAATGATGACCCATAAGCAATAAGGCCATAGCGTGAAACACGCCCGTAAGTGGGTTTTAAACCAATAAGGCCGCAAAAAGCAGCCGGCTGTCGTATTGATCCGCCGGTATCTGTACCTATCGCAGCATGGCACATATCAGCCTGTACAGCCACGGCTGCACCGCCTGAAGAACCACCCGGAACACAGGTATTGTCAGCATGGTTTTTTACTATACCGAAATAAGAGGACTCGTTCGAGGCGCCCATTGCAAACTCATCGCAATTGGTGCGACCAATTATAATGGCATCTTCGTTAAGCAGCCGCTCAACTATAGTTGAAGAGTAGATAGATTTAAAGCCCTCTAAAATTTTTGACGATGCGGTAACTTCGTGCCCCTGGTAGCAAATATTGTCTTTAATAGCCAACACCATTCCGGCCAAACGGCCTGCATTGCCCTGCTTTAGTTTTTGGTCAATAAGCTCCGCATTTTGCAGTGCCTCTTCTTCAAAAACCTCGTTAAAAGCATTAAGGTGGCTGTTTGCCTTTATGTTAACCAGGTAGTTATCAACCAGCGCCTTTACGGTGATGGTTTCGCTTTTTAATCCACTTTGTATTTCAGCTAAAGAGGAGTAAGATTTAATCATAGGGGCCTAAAATAAAAAACTTATCCGTTGAAAAAGATAATATTTTCAACAGATAAGTTATATTTAATAAAGATCTTGTAAAAGAGTACTTTAGCTTATTAAGCTTTCGGTTTTTCTTCTGTAGTTTCGCTAGTCCCGTTTTGAGCGTCTTTAAATTCTTTTACGCCTTTACCCAAGCCTTTCATTAATTCAGGTATTTTTCTGCCACCAAACAGTAACACAACAATTAAAAGAATTAAGATTATTTCCTGCATTCCAAATCCCATGATTTCTACTTTTTAATATTATTTATTCTAAAATATTTTTTTGTTGTTGGGTTGAGTGGTTTCGGGTGCATCATTAGGCAATTGCTGCTCGTTTTTGTACCTGGTGTCGTGCTCAACATTCTCTTCAAATTCTACCTGATCCGTACCTGTAACATAATCCTGGCTGGCAGGTATGCTATTTGAAAGATATTCATCACCTGCAGATTTTTCTTCAATAAACCGGTTAGGGTCATATTCATCATATTCGGCAGGAGTTTGGTCTATAGCGGATTTACCACGCTCCTCTTCCAGTTTTTTATTTTCAAAACTGTCTATCTGGTTGTTAATCTCGCGTTTTACGCCCTCTGATGCTTCTTTAAAATCGCGAATACCTTTTCCTAACCCCTTTGCCAAACCCGGCAGCTTGTCGCCTCCAAAAAGCAATAGAGCCGCTCCAAGTATCAACACTAATTCGCCGCCCCCAATATCCAGAAATAAAAACAGCCCGCTCAACATCTTCTTTTTTTTAATTTTAGGTTACAAATATAAACAATTAAAATCTTATAAAACACCAACTATCTGTTGGCGAGCCATATCTCCGGGTTAACAGATAACTGCCCTCTGTATAGCTCAAAATGCGCAACTGTTTCGCCGGTAGCACCATCAGTTGCAACTGCACCTATGCTTTGTTTAGTGCTTATTTTCTGCCCTACCTTTACGTTTACACTACGTAAGTTAGAGTAGGCCGTAAAGTATTCCCCGTGTTTGATAATAACAAGCGATGTGCCCATTATATCTTTAACGGTAGTTACTTCACCTTCAAACACGGCCCTCATTACAGCACCGCTTGATGTTCTTATATCGATACCATTATTTTCAATTTCAATCCCGTCTACCCTGTTAGTACCAAAGCCCTGTATAGTAACTCCAGTTGCAACCGGCCACGGCAATCGGCCTTTATTGCCTAAAAAACTAACTGAAAGCGCCGCAGCTTCGGGCGTTGAGTTAAGTATTTGACTATCAGTCTTACGGGCAACAGGCGCGGGCGCAGGTGCATCTTTATTAGCCGCTTTTGCCCTTGCGGCAGCTAACCTATCTTCCTCTTCCTTCTTTTTGCGGGCTTCTTCAATCTCCTTGCGTATTATAGCCCTTGTTGCGGCGGCTATCTTTCTTTGCAAATCTCTTTGCGCGGTTTTTAACTGGCCTTCTTGTTTTGAAAGGCTGCTTGCCACCTGCTGCTGGCTGCTTCTCTCCTTACCCAGGTTTTCTTTTTCTTTCTGCTGCTCTGAAAGGATATTGCGTTTTTCTTCTTTCGTTTTATCTAACTGCACAATGCGCCCGTGCAATTCTCTTTCTTTCTCTTCAATATATCCCGCTTGTCTTTTACGATAAGCTGCAAATTCCTGCAAATATTTTAAACGCTTGTAGGCCTGGTTAAAGTCTTTAGCCGCAAAAACAAACATTAGTTTATTGTAGCCGCTTTTGTTGTGGTAGGCAAATAAAACCATAGCCTTGTATTCATCGCGCAACTGGTTAAGCTGCTGCTCAAGGCTATGTACGGTGTTTGTATTTTCGGTAATTTCGCTGTTCAGGTTCCTTACTTCAGCATTTATATTATCTATTTTTTTCTCACGAAGATTGATCTGCGCTCTTAGTATATTAAGCTGTTTAAGTGTGGATTTTTTGTTGTTAACCGTTTCGTTAAACTCGCGGTTAAGTTTTTCCAACTCATCAGTATACCTGTCTCTTTCGCGTTTAAGCTGCTCGCTGCTTTGCGCGCTAACGCTCAATGTAGCCACAACACAAAGCAAAAAGAATAGTACCTTTAAAAATTTCATCCCTTCAAAAGTATTAATTTTAATTGGCAGGTTTATACGTTTCGGGGATATTGAATGGATATTCAAGCACACGGTCAAGCTCTACCTTTGAGTACTCTAATTTAACCGCTATCTTTTTATCCTTAAGGCTTGAGTTAATATTGATCAACGATGGCAGCGTGCGCCCATCCACCAACACAAAATTGCTGTTATTTACCTGAAGTGACTGCTGCTGCGCACTATTAGATAAATTCAATTGCGATACTTTCATATCAGGGTTGATAATCATCTTATATAAAAGCTGCTGCAATTTTCCCGACAGGATGGCGTTGTTATCAGCCTTTTGTATATCTGCGTCTGTTGATAATAATTCGGGTATTGCGTTGCCTGTTAACAACGACTCCAGGGTAGTATAATTAACCTGTTTACCTGCATATTCATTGATATAACTGAACGGCTTTTTAAAATAAACCCCCTCCAGTTTATTCATCACTTTAATGCTATCGGGGGTAATGTATGCCCGCGCAACTTCAATGGTTGCCAATATGGTTATTGAAATTGAAACCCATATTTTCTTACCCTTGTCAATGCGAATATTCATGGACACACTTCTGTTATTGTTATCAATGTCCAATTCAGCATCGGCCTTGCCCGAAAAAGTATTGAAGTTGAGCTGCCTGCTTTTAATGGCAGCAAGAGTATTTGCCTTGGAGTTATCAACTATTACCGGTGGAGTAGTTGTTACCGGAGCCGTTACCATTTTGCGGGTTTTACATCCTGTTGCAATTACCATTACAACACAAATTGCTGCTATTTTATTCGCTATATTTCTTTTCATTTATCTTCCGCTCTAACACTGCCGATTTCCCACCATATTCCTTCGCTTTCATCCAGCTCTGTAAAGCTGCCTCGGCATTACCTACATTAAACAAAATGTCGCCGTAATGTTCTGCTTGTGTTGCACTTTTATCTTTGTTGTGCAGCATGGCTTTTTCCATCCAGGTTTTTGCTTCTGCATATTTTTTCTGCTTAAACAACACCCAGGCGTAGGTATCCTCAAACGATCCCATGTCCGGCTTAGTATCAACAGCGCGCTTGGCCATTGCTGCAGCTTTAACCAGGTTCTCGCCGCGTATGGCTAAATAATACGCGTAATTATTTAAGGTATAAACGTTATCAGCGCTGTATTGTAATGACTTGTCGTAACTTTCATCAGACAATTTATTGTTCTGCAGTTCATGATAACAATCGCCCAGGGCAGAGTACGCCTGAGATAATAATTCTTTATCCTCTAACTCCAGCGATGTCGCATTCTTCAAATAGGTGAGGGCTCTTTTTGGATCCTTTTTTTGCAGCCATGCAAGGCCGACAAAATAATTCATTGGTGCCTGGTTAGGGTAGAATGAAAGCGCCTCTTCGCCATCTTTAATAACGGTTGCCAAATCATTTTCGCCAAGCGCTATTCTTACCAATTGTTCGCGCACCTCATAAACCTGATCATTAATAGCCAGTGATTTTTTATAGCTGGCTTTAGCTTCTTCTACTTTATCATTTTGTAAAAGTATATCGCCATATAATGCGTGTGCACGGGCGTCTTCAGGATGGCTGGCAACCAATAATTTTGAAAGTGCCAACGCACTTGCTTTGGCATTTGGATCAGGAAACTGCGGAATATAACCAGCTATGATCCTGATTTTTTGTTCGATGCCCAATTCGGGTACAGAGAATGCCTGCTCCAACTCGCTGAAGCTGCCCTCAATATTTTTTTTGTCGCGATAAATATCGGCCAATCCCAAATGGATCAAACCGTTATTAGGATCTACCTTTTTTGCCCGCTCCAGTACCTTCGCCGTTTTATCCCGCTGATTGACGGAGTTGTACAGATCAGCCAGCATCAGGTAGTATCTTACATTGTTAGGATTGGCCGCTATCAATGCTTCCAGCGAAGCTGCTGCTTTATCCGCGTTGCCTTGCTTTAGGTATACCTTTTGGCGGTTAAGCGTTAGGTCATCGCTTGGGCCTGTTATTTTTTCTACCTGATCATACACTTTTAACGCATCATCAAACTTGCCTTGCAAAAAAAGTGCATTTGCCTTGTCAAAATAAACATCAGGTTTATCAGGATTCAGCCGTATCAGCTGCGCGAATACGCTTTCAAGCTTAGCAAAGTCATTGTTCCTTTCATACACATCAGCAAGTGCCAACCAGTACCAAATGTTATCGGGCTTTATGGTCACCGCCTTTTCAAGCAAAGGCAAAGCGGCAGGGTAATTTTTCTGCAGTTTTTTTATGTTGGCCAGCTCGTATAATGAAGCATCGTTATTTGGATCTATTTCTAATATCTTAGTAAAGATGCCGGCGGCCCCTGCATTATCCTCAATTGTTTTTTTGCTAAGTGCGGCGTAAAACATCTGCTCCACATCTCCTTCACCTTGCGCGCCCACACGTAACGTTTGCGCTTGCAATGCTTGTAGCGACATACCGCAGCAAGCAGACAGCAGCACAAAAACTCTGATCTGCTTTTTGCCCGTAATGCCGAATATATTCAATGCTGCGCGTCCCAATTTTCTATCTTTTTAATATACATTATTTACCGGTATGCCCGTAGCCACCTGCGCCCCTTGAGGTTTCGGTAAGCAATTCTACTTCCTGCCAATCTACTTTTTCGTGCCGGGCAACAACCATTTGTGCAATGCGGTCGCCTGGGTTTATTTCAAAAATCTGATCTGACAGGTTAACCAATAACACGCCTATTTCTCCCCTGTAATCAGCATCAATGGTTCCGGGCGCGTTCACTATGCTTATGCCATGCTTATAGGCAAGGCCGCTTCGCGGACGGATCTGCCCTTCAAAACCTTCTGGTAACTCTATATATAAACCTGTAGGCACAAGTTTGCGTTCAAGCGGTTTAAGCGACATAGACGCCTCAATGTTAGCGCGAAGGTCCATACCTGCGGCATGCAAAGTCTCGTAAGCAGGCAAACTATTTTTTGATTTGTTAACTATACGAATGGTCATGATTTAATAAAAATACTCTTTAAGTTTTTCCATTCAAAATATAAAGCTACTGATGCAAATGCAATTAACAGCCCATTGCCTATAAAAATGTTACGATTGAAAACGTAGAACGATATATAAACGAGAAAAACTGCCGACAAGATATAGGTTATACTCTTTTTTAGATTGTAAGGAATTGGGTAGTGCTTTTGCCCCCACAGATAAGATAAGATCATCATGCCTGAATAAGCTATAAGCGATGTCCAGGCCGAAGCCATGTAGCTGTATTTGGGAATAAAAATAACATTCAGAATGATGGTGATTATCGCGCCTATTCCCGATATATATAGCCCGTATTTAGTTTGGTCAGAAAGCTTGTACCACACAGAAAGGTTCATGTACACGCCGAGGCTGATATACCCGAACAATAGTATAGGGACTACTGGCAAGCCCTCCCAGTAAATATTATTTATAGTTTGGCCCTTGATAATACTCGTTTCCGGCTTAAGTATAATAGTAGCAAGCAAATCAATATTAGCCATAACAGCAACGCTCATAACACATATAGCGATGATGAAATAGGTCATTATACGCGAATAAGTATCAGGGGCATTCTTATTTTTAGCATGACTGAAAAAGAAAGGCTCAGCACCCAGTCTGAATGCCTGTATAGATATATTAAGGAATATGGCAATTTTGGCACAGGTACCATAGATGGCTGCCTGTTCATCGCCAATATCCGGTGGCAATAACTGCTTGATCAACACTTTATCCAATGCTTCGTTAATGATAAAAGAAAGATTGGCTACCAGAACAGGCCAGCTATACAGCAGCATTTCCTTTAGCATTGATTTATCATAGCTTAACCTAAGTTTTGATATCTCGGGCAACAAGAGCAAAATGGTGAACACGCTGGCAGCCGAATTCGATAAAAATACATAACCTACCCATTCGGGCCTGTACCATGATGCCATCCACTCTGCCCCCAACCAACCGTGGTTAATAAAAAACGGAACGCCAAATAAAAAGAAAAGGTTAAAAGACATAACAAAAGCTATGTTAGCCAGTTTGACGACTGCGAAGCGCATCGGCCTTGATTCAGCGCGTATTTTAGCAAAAGGTATAACACAAAATGCATCCGCCAGTAAAATAAACAGGAAACATTTTACGTAAAAGGTATAGTCGGCCCGATCCTTCTCGACCCCAGCAACAAGATATCCAACAATTCCGTCTAAAAACAACAAAGAAAATAAAAGAACTACTACAGATACGGCCAAAATAACACCGAATGAGTTATTATACACCTGCTGGCGGTTATCTTCGCGCTTTTGCAAATAGCGAAAATAAGTTGTTTCCATGCCGAAAGCCAGTACAGCGTTTACTATAGAAGCGGCACTGTAAAGTGATGTGAACACACCATTGCCAGCCACTGATATTTTACGCGTATATATAGGCGTGAGCACAAAATATATCATCCGCGAAATGATGGTACTTAAACCATAAATGATAGTTTGCCCTGCAAATTTTTTAGCTGTTGACAATAGAATTTGTAATTAAGTACCCGAGACTACTATTTAAACAGCCCCCTTTTCAGTACTTCAAAATTACGATAGTTTTTTAATTCGCCCTCATTAGTTTCAATGGAGTCTACCTGGCCATATTCAGGGCCTTCTTTACAAAAATCCAAAAACATATCAAGCAAAACGGGGTCGCCTTCGGCTTCTATAAAAACGCTGCCATCGGGTTGGTTCTTCGCAATGCCCCGGACGCCCAGCTGGTCGGCCACGGCCTTTGCAGATGCACGAAAGTGCACGCCCTGTACTACGCCTTTTATAGTTATGTTTAGATGTTTCATAGTGCCCCTCCTAAATCCTCCCCGGTAGGGAGGACTTTAAATTTCTTGCTAAATTAAAAAAATGCCGTAAAAGTCTCCCCTGCCGGGGGAGAGATAGACGGGCCACTATCTTAAATCAACCGCCTTACCTTGGTTTCCCCGGTTATCTTCAGATCATCCAAGCCCGTTATCAGGTTAAGTCCGGGGGTTTTACCTGGTTCTAAAGTCCCTTTATCGTGGTCTATTCCTAAAAACCTGGCCCCGTTTATGGTTGCCCACTGTAAGAGCCGGTTTAAATGTAACTTGGGGAAATGTTTTTGTAAAGTTGCCATTTCGCTTAAAATACACAGCTTATGGTTTGATGCCAGGCTGTCCGTGCCTAACGTGATATTAAATCCCTGGTCGATAAACAGATCTATCTTGGGCAATTTGCCTTCAATATACATATTGGCGTTAGGGCAAAAACACCAATGTATTTTATGATCAAACCGCTTAATAAAATAAATGTCCTTTAAATTGGTGCAAGTATTATGCACCAATAATATGTCCTGTTTGTTAGAAAGTAACGGCAGTACAGACTGTAAAGAATTGCGGGCCTGTGGTTTAAAAAAGCTAATATCTGTGCCAAAATGGGCATAAAGATCATTAAACCTACCAAGTTTATACCTAAAAAACTTGTTTTCGTCCTCGCACTCCTGGTTATGGATGCTAAGCAGGTTTTTGTTGCTGTCAGAATATTTCTTTAGTAGTTTAAACAACTCTTTTGATACCGAATAGGGCGCGTGCGGGGTTACCGAGCAAGATTGCGGCTTAAATTGGTTGAGCAGGTCAATGGATTTAGCAAATACCTCCTCCGCCTTTTCCGGTACGAATGCAAAGGCCTCAACAAAGGTATGGTAGTATAGCTTACTTTTTGATTTTAAGTCGATTGTGACACCGCTGTTTGCTATGTCGCCTACGGCAACAATCCCATTGTCATACATGCTTTGATCGGCAGCCAAGGCAGCGTCTGCTATGTCTTGCTGACTGGAATTTCTGTGCAGTTGTACATTCTGGATGAAAGAAATGAGGCCCTCTCCGTTGGCTATTTTGCCTTTAAGGTGCGAAAGCTCAACATGGCAATGTGTATTAACAAACCCGGGGCATATAACCCCGCTAAGCTGTTCAACAGGAATATTGGCGTGTTCTGGGGAGACTTCTTGAGATACAGAGATGATCTTACCATCATCACTTACAACAATTGCTCCGTTTCTAATTGGATCGGCATTAATAGGAAAAACGTAATCGGCTCTAAAAATTTTCATGTATCGTAACTTAGCGTTTACGCAACTCGTTTAACTACCGCCCAATAAAGTTAAAAACAATAATTAAAAGTTAATTGTTTTTAACCAATCGATTTAAAAATACCGCTTTTTAATTTCGTATTTTTGCAGCGTGAACAGCGTTAAAGAAAAGATAGACATTCGTAGTTTGAGCCTGGAGAGCATGCAGAAGCATTTTTCGGATATGAACGAAAAAAGCTTTCGTGCTAAACAGGTTTACGAATGGCTTTGGAAAAAATCCTGCTTTTCTTTTGACGAGATGAGCAATATTTCAAAAGAACTTCGTACCAAGCTGGAAGAAAACTTCACCATAAATAATGTACGGATCAACAATTCGCAGTTTAGTGCTGATAAAACTATAAAAAATTCTTTCATTTTACATGATAACCATTTAATTGAGGGTGTTTTAATTCCGACAGCTGAGAGAATGACTGCCTGTGTATCCTCTCAGGTAGGGTGCAGTCTTACTTGTAAATTTTGTGCTACAGGTTATATGGAGCGCAAGCGGAACCTTAATGCCGACGAGATTTACGACCAGGTAGTACTGATAGACAAGCAATCGCGCGAAAATTACGGTATCCCGCTAACTAACATTGTTTATATGGGCATGGGCGAACCCTTGCTTAACTATAAAAACGTTTTAGACTCGATAGAAAAGCTTACGTCTGAAGAAGGTTTGAACATGGCCGCCAAGCGCATTACTGTATCAACTGCGGGTATTGCCAAAATGATAAAGAAACTGGGCGACGATAATGTTAAATTTAACCTGGCGCTGTCGCTCCATGCGGCTAACGACGAAAAACGAAATACCATTATGCCCATTAATGAGCAAAACTCATTAAAAGCATTGGCCGAGGCGCTTAAATACTATTACGCCAAAACCAAAAACCCGGTAACCTACGAGTATATAATTTTTGATGGCGTTAATGATACATTGAAGGATGCCGAAGAGCTGGCCCGCTTTTGCAAGCATTTGCCATGCAAAGTAAATATTATTGAATATAACCCCATTGCTTTTGCCGCTTATATTAATGCAGGCGAAGACCGCGTTGATGCCTTTGCAGAATACCTGCGCAAGCAAGGCGTAAACACCCACCTGCGCCGCAGCCGCGGTAAAGATATTGATGCTGCCTGTGGCCAATTAGCCATAAAAGACGCGCAGTAGTTAATGACTAGTGATTAGCCGGACTGGTTTATAGTCTCCAATTCCTTTCGCGTTCCTCAAAAAAGCCAATCTCTAATCTTTATCAGCAATCTTTGATCTAATTACTAATTTAGGGCGAAGGATTTAAATCCACCTATCGTCTAACCCAACAGAGAATTTAAACATTGACGGAGCAAGACCTAATTGCTTACCTGATTAAGGGCGATGAAAATGCCTTTAAACTACTGGTTAACACCTATAAAAAAATGGTGTATAACACCGTATTGGGCTTTGTGCAAAACACGCACGACGCTGAAGATGTTACGCAGGAGGTTTTTATAAAGGTTTTTGAGGGTATCGGCAAATTTAAGCAGCAGAGTAAGCTTAGCACCTGGGTTTATCGCATAAGCATTACGCAATCGCTTGATTTTGCAAGGCATAAAAACCGCAAAAAAAGATTGGGTTTTTTAACCAGCCTTTTTGGTACTGATAATTCACCGCTGCATGATCCTGTAGACTTTGTTCACCCTGGTGTGTTAACCGAAAACAAAGAGCAGGCTGCAATTTTATTTACTGCGATAAATCAGCTTTCTGAAAATCAAAAAACTGCATTTATACTGCAAAAAGTACAGGATATGAGTCAGCAAAAAATTGCGGAAGTAATGGGAATAAAAGAGGGAGCGGTTGAATCGTTATTGATGCGCGCTAAAGCAAACCTCAAAAAATCATTGATCAATTATTATTCATCGTTATGAAAGATAAGAAACAGATTGAACAACTGGCTGAACAAGCCCTACAAAGTTTGGATAAACTGCAACAGGTGGATGCCAATGATTTCCTGGCGGCTAAGGCGTGGCAGCGCATGCAAAATCAGCGGCAGAGTATACCAACCGGATACAATAAGTTGCTGGTAAGGCTGGTCGCTGTATTGGTATTGTTCATTTGCATAAACTGTGTAAGCTTTTATGTTTTGAATAAAACGAGTGCGGATACAGCATTAACCACTACGGGTGTTGATGCTTTTGCCAGCGCGTATGGCTTGAGCAATAGTTCAGAAAATTATTAAAATGCACATATGAAAAGTGTTAAAATATTAATGGCGATAGTGATGCTGCTTGTGTTGGTAAACTGTGCGCTCTTAACTTTCTTCTGGATGCAGCGCGGCAGGGGGCCTGGCCCCGACGGCCCACCGCAGCGCGCGCACGAGTTTTTGACAAAAGAGTTGAAACTTACTAAAACGCAGGAAGAAAAATATGAAAAGATGCGCACAAAGCATTTTGAATTTACCCGTGCCTTGAACGAAGCAAACAGCGGGCTCCGCGATTCACTTTTCAATTACATACAAACACCGGCTTTAGATACGCCAACCGTTACCCGGCTTGAAAAGCAAATTGCTTTTAATCAAGCAGAACTGGAGAAGGCTACTTTACTACATTTCCGCGAGCTTAGAAACATTTTGGATGCAGAGCAGCAGAAAAAATTTGATGATGTAATTAAAGATGCCCTGCGCATGATGGGCGGGCCACCACGTGGGGGACGAGGGCCAAACGGTATGCCACCGCCGCGCGATGGAAATGGGCCTCCGCCGGGTCAGGGCCCGCCAAACGGTGAAGGCCCGCCGCCGGGAGATGGCTTTCCGACTCCGCCGGGTAATTAAGCTGCGTAAAAAAGTCTCCCCCTCCGGGGGAGATTTAGAGGGGGCTAACTATTTTCACTTTCGCCGAAGGAATTTATATCAACAGGCTTCTAATGATATAAATTCCTTTTATTATGAGAACCAAACCTGTTTTTCTACTACTAACCATCGCCATATTTTTTATTGCGATAATATCCTGCAAAAAAGATAACACAGCTAATACCACCGATAGCAGCATAACAGCTATCAGCATTACCCCGACATACGGCGCGGATCTACCTGCTGTTTATAAAAAGATCTACAACGCTAAAGAGATATACATACAAAGCGGCTTTGTTATAATAAAAACCACCAGTCTGCCCGACCATAAATCACCCTATTACAAGGGCACCAAATGGGCTGCAACACAGTACGAGGCTTATAATGGAACTAATCCCCTATGGAACCAAAACCCTAACACTATAGCCGAAGCTGATGTTACTTTTAAAATCCCCCTAAATCCAACTGTGGCTGCCAGCCATACATCAACCCCAATGGGGCCAATGGGTGTGGCTATTAACGGCGTGCCTATATTTAATCAGTACGCAGCGGGCGGGGCGCCATTAACCGGCGAGATCAATAGTTTTGATCAATACTACGGACATCCGCAGCAGCAGGGCATGTATCATTATCATGCAGAACCTTACTACTTAACGGCTCAAAAAGGCAAGGATGCGTTAGTAGGTTTCCTGCTTGATGGCTTCCCGGTATATGGCCCTAACGAAGGCGGCAAAGCCATAACCAATGCCGATTTAGACGTATATCACGGCCATACAGCTGCAACTGCAGATTACCCTACAGGCATCTATCATTATCATACAACCGCTACCGACCCCTACATTAACGGAAATCAGTTTTATGGAACACCGGGTACAATCTCTCAATAAATTACTGCTGCTGTTTTGGGCGGCCATAGTGGTGGTAACCTTTTACAGCAGCGCTAAACCAAAAACCATTGAGGATACGTGGGTGAAAACCACCGACACGAACCTGGTTTATATGAATGGCTTTTTATACTATAATAAGAAAGTGTATACAGGCTGGCTGTTTGAAAACTTTGATAACGGAACCCGTGCCAAAGAGGTACCTTATTATGGCGGCAAAATAGAGGGAACCATGAAAACCTGGTACCCTGATAAAACGCCGGAGCAGGAACGACTTTTTGTTTCGGGCGAAAAACAGGGCGTTCACAAAGGTTGGTGGCCAAACGGTAAATCCAAGTTTGAGTATAATTTTGTTGATGACGAGCACGAAGGTGTGGCCAGGGAGTGGTTCAGCAATAATAAGCTTTACAGGGAATTCAATTATGTAAAAGGCCATGAACAGGGCCGGCAGCAAATGTGGTGGGAGGATGGCAGCGTTAGGGCCAATTATGTTGTTAAGAATAACCGTCAGTACGGATTAATAGGGCGCAAGCTTTGCAAGAATATTGATAAGAAATGAAGACTGTTAGATTGCCGATTATTGTTTTATTGTTGTTTGCATTTTCTGCCTGCAAACAGGAAAACAACGGACTCCCGTTTTACAATACACCCGATTTTACGCCTATATGGCTCCAACCCGGCGATGATGGGTATGACAAGATCCACACCATACCACCTTTTAGCTTTATCAATCAGCTTGGCCAAAATGTAAGCAATAAAACCACAGCCGGCAAAATATATGTGGCTAACTTCTTCTTTGCATCGTGCAAAAACATTTGCCCTGCCATAATGGACAATCTTGAAAAAGTACAAAAGGCATTTAAAAACAACAATAAAGTGCTTATACTGTCGCACTCGGTAACACCTTTAAAGGACAATGTTGCGGCATTGCGAAAATATGGCGACGAACGGCACATTAACAATAAAAGCTGGCTGCTACTAACCGGCGACAGGGACGCTACCTATACACTTGCCCGCCAGGCTTATTTTGCTGATGAGGCCGGTGGTTACGGCAAAAAACCTGATGAATTTCTGCATACCGAAAACGTTGTGCTGATTGATACAAAGGGCCGCATCCGCGGGGTGTATAATGCATCGCTTGCGGTGGAGATTGATATGCTGGTTGAGGATATTAAGCAGTTGCAGAAGGAGATCTGAGAAACAGGCGTTTCACGATAATATATAACACAAGCGAAACGGCCGAAACGCTTTTAAATGCGACTTGCTGATTTTAAACGTATTATCTTATCGTGGTGAAACGCTGTGAAACTACGTATTCGTCAGGAAATTTAGCCGTAGAATTAAGTTAATACATTGAATATCAAATAGTTATAAAATAGTGCGATTTATACTTTTTGTGAAACGCTGTTTAACCCGCTTGTCTGCTGTAGTCGGAGATTACAGGCATAGAATCCGAAGTTGAAAACTTCCGATGGCGTATTGGTGAGATGGATTCGACAGAAAACACTTATCTTGATGCCATGAATGTGCTCTCCCAATACCTGGCAGATTTTACATCCTTACTATTCCCTCACCTTTGCCCCGCCTGTGGCGAAGCCTTGGTAGCGAATGAGGCTGTGCTTTGTACAGATTGCCGCTATAGCCTGCCCTATACCAACTTCCATTTACAGCCGGATAACATAGTTGCACGCCAGTTTTGGGGCAAGCTGAATATTGAGGCGACCTATGCTATGTATTACTTCAATAAAGGCGGCAAAGTGCAAAACCTGCTGCATCACCTAAAATATAAAAACATGCCGCACATAGGCCAGGTACTAGGCATCATGGCGGGAGAGCAATTGCTAAAAAGCAATGCATTTAACCAAATAGACTACATAATTCCAGTTCCGCTGCATAAGCGCAGGTTAAGGGAACGCGGGTACAATCAAAGTGCCCGCTTTGGCGAAGGTTTGGCTCAAAAACTAAATGCGGAATTATTAGAAGACAACGTTGGTTAGAACGCGGCACACTGAAACGCAAACCCATAAATCGCGGTTTGCGCGATTTGAAAACATGCAGGAAGTTTTCGCTGTGAAAAATCCGGATCAGCTTGTCGGCAAACATGTACTATTGGTGGATGATACTGTAACCACCGGCTCAACTTTGGAGGCTTGTGGAATAGAGCTGCTAAAAATACCGGGTATGAAAGTGAGTATAGCTACTATTGCGTATGCAGAGTAGGGAGACTGGTTATTGAAGATTAAAGATTGGGGGAATGGCATATTGCGAGATCAAAGAACCAATCTTCAATCTTTAATACCAATCTTTAACTACTACCCCTTCTGATACCTGCTTAATTTCTCAAACAGCGTTTTGGGTTCAAACGGTTTCAATATATAATCGTTCATACCGGCATCGCCTATCTGGTTCATCTGGTTGGTAAGCATAGAAGCCGTAAGGGCTATTATAGGCAGTTGCTTAAAATATGGTTCGGCTTTTGAGCGTATAACCTGCGTAGCTTCCAGCCCGCCCATTTCCGGCATATGTATATCCATCAAGACAACATCGTAGTTTTTGTTGGTTTCAACTTTATTAACTGCCTGTAAACCATTTTCGGCAAAGTCAATAGTAGCTCCCCACTTGGTTAGTATTTTATTAATAAGTAACCTGTTTATTTGGTTATCATCTACTACAAGTACGTTAATATTTAAACCTGATTCCACGTTAATGTTGTTATAATCGTTTTTTTCTGCCTTTTTAAATGTTATCGCAAACCAAAAGGTTGAACCTTTACCCGGCCGGCTCTCCACGTTAATACGCGAGTCGTGCAGTTCAATCAACCTTTTACTGATGGCCAAACCTAAACCTGTGCCGCCATACTTACGGGTGGTGTCGGCTTCGGCCTGCTTAAACGTTTCAAATATCGTATTTAATTTGTTATTTGCTATACCTATTCCGGTATCAGTTATGGCAAACCTAACACGTACATCTTGTTCGTTTTGTTCAACTACCCGTAATTCAACAGTTACACTTCCGCTTTCGGTAAACTTAACTGCATTGCTTACTAAATTAAGCAGTATTTGCGATAGGCGCGTTCTATCGCCAACTACTGTTGCCGGTATATCGCTATCTATCTTTTGAGTCAGCTCTATTTGCTTTTCCCTGGTCTTAAACTGCATAGATCCGGTAATGCCCTGCACCAGGTCGCGCAGATCAACGTTTGCCTTCTCTAATTCAATGTTACCGGTTTCTATTTTAGTAAAGTCAAGCACATCATTAATAAGCAGCATTAAATTTTCTGCAGAGAATTTAAGTATATCCAGATTTTCTTTTTGCGATGGATCACTATTGCCCTCTAACATTAAATGCGACATGCCGATAACGGCGTTTAGCGGCGTACGGATCTCATGCGTCATTACCGATATGAACATGTCTTTAGCACGACTAAGCTGCAAGGCTTCTTCTTTGGCCGTGATCAATTCAAGTTCTACCTTCTTTTTGGCGCTTATATCAATAATTACCTCGATGTACTTTTCTACTTCGCCCTGCTTGTTTAATATAACCGAGTTGATAACCGATATCCACATCGGCTTCCGGTCTTTACGGTAAGCCAGCAGGTCAACCTCAAAAGACTTTCGGTTTTTTGATAATTCTCTTGCGTCCTGGATCACACTCGTGTCGGTCAGGTCCCCCTGCAAAACGTCTCCTAAAAATTTCTTTTCAACGTCTTTTAAATAGTAACCCGTAATTTTTTCAAAGGCAGGGTTTACCCACTCAATTTCGCCGTTACTGTTATTTATAACAACACCGCTATTAATGCTGCTGCCCACTAAAGAAAGCAGTTTGAGCTCAGCCTCAGCATGCTTGCGCTCTGTAATATCTATAACCGAACTTACCTGTCGTTCCACCCCACCTTCTTCATTAAATAAAGGGCTGTTAGACAATGCCACCCAAACCTGTGTTCTGTTTTTTCTATAGATCAGTATTTCTATGTCGTAAGGTTTATTTTCCTGAAAAGATTTAACAGCGTTTTCAAACACGCTCATGTCTGTATCAGGGCCTAACAGTATAGTACCAAAGGTCTTTCCCTTCATTTCAGCAAGGGTATATCCGGTAATTTTTTCTACCGCTTCATTCATCCACATAATGTGCCCTTCAGCATCGCGCGTAAGCATGCCTGCAGGTGATTTTTGTGCAGCGAAGGATAATATCTCCAGATCCTGCTGTGTGGTTTTCCGGGTTGTTATATCAGCTATTATACGTACGTACTTGTCTACATCGCCCTTTTGGTTATAAATAACCGATGTTATCAGCGATAGCCAAACTTGCTGACCATCCTTGCGGGTAGCATAAACGTGTACAGAATAAGATTTTTTTGATTGAATTTTCTCTTTATACTCGGCTATAGGGTTGATAGTACTATCGCCCGGTACAAAGATATCCCGCAGGCGTTTTCCTTCAACGTCCCACAGATCGTACCCGGTTATATTGGTGAAAGCATTGTTTATCCAAATAACATTATCGTTAGCATCGCTTATGCTACAACCATTCACCATGTTACTTGCAACCAGAGACAGTTGCTCCAGTTCTTCCGTTAGTTGTTTCTGATAGGTAATATCCCTGCCGCTGGCATACCATTTACCTCCCTTATGTATGGCGCACCAACCTATCCACTTGGCTTCTCCGCTTGCACTAATGGTTTGCGTCTCTAATTCAAAAGGGCGCCCTGTTTCCATCGCCATCTCTATAAGCGGTAAAAATTGTTCGCGGTTCTTGCTCACCACAAACTCCCATAATGACCGGCCAATGGCCTGCTGGGGGGTGTAGCCTAAAATATTGGTTACAGCGTCATTAATAAATTCAATATTAGAATCAGCACCGGCTATATAATGAATCTCCGGCGAACTGTTAAACAGGTTGTAAAACTCCTTGTGCGCTTCAAGCGACTTTTCAAGTGCCTGTTTTTGTTTGCGCAGCAGTAAATGCGACATCACCTCATCAGCCAGTGTGCGCAAGGCATCGCGTTGTTGTTCGTTCAGTTTACGCGGTACTGTATCAATTACACACAATGACCCCAAGCGATGACCGTCCGGATCAATAAGCGGGGCACCGGCATAAAACCTGATGTGCGAACTGCCTGTAACTAAAGGATTGTCTTTGAACGTTTCGTCTTCGGCAGCGTTGTCTACCTCTAACAGTTCATCATTAAGAATGGTATAATTGCAAAATGCATCGGCTCTGGGAGTTTGGTCGATGTCAAGGCCAACGGATGATTTAAACCATTGCCTTTGGTGGTCAAGTAACGAGATCAGCGCAATAGGCACCTGGCATATATAAGATGCCAGGCGCGTAATGGCGTCGTATTCCTTTTCAGGCAGGGTATCCATTACATTATAGGAGTTAAGGGCGGCTAAGCGCTTATCTTTTATTGCTGAATGGGTTTCCTGCGTGTTTATCATCACTCTTTATCTTTGTCGCTGTATAACGGGAACTGCTCCGTTAGCTTATGCACCTTTTTACGTATTTTATTCAAAGAAAGTTCGTTTTCAGGGTCTTTTATTACTTCATCAACCAAGGCAACAATGGCTTCCATCTGTTTCTCTTTCATCCCGCGCGTAGTTACCGCTGCAGTGCCAATGCGGATGCCTGAGGTAATGAATGGCGACTTATCATCAAACGGTACCATGTTTTTATTTATTGTGATGTCCGCTTTAACCAGCGCGTTCTCGGCAGCTTTACCGGTTACGCCTTTATTTCTAAGGTCGATAAGTACCAAATGGTTATCTGTACCACCCGATACGATCTCATAGCCCCTGGCTGTAAAAGCTTCAGCAATAGCTGAGCCATTCTTTTTTACCTGAACTATATATTTCAAATAACTGTCAGACAAAGCCTCGGCAAACGCAACTGCCTTAGCAGCAATTATATGCTCCAGCGGGCCGCCCTGTGTACCAGGAAAAACGCCCATATCCAACAAGTTCGACATCATTCTGATCTCTCCTTTCGGGGTTTTCAGTCCCCATGGGTTTTCAAAATCTTTACCCATCATAATTAAGCCGCCACGTGGCCCGCGTAATGTTTTGTGGGTAGTAGTACTAACAATATGACAATGCGGAAGCGGATCTGTCAATAAACCACGTGCAATTAAACCCGCAGGGTGAGAGATATCAGCTAAAACCAAAGCGCCAACTTCATCAGCCACTTTACGAATGAATTCATAATCCCAATCGCGCGAGTAAGCCGAAGCACCGCAAATGATCATTTTAGGCTTTTCGCGCCGGGCTACTTCTTTTAACTGATCATAATCAACATAACCGGTATCTTTTCTAACGCCGTAAAAATGCGGCTCGTACAGTTTACCAGAGAAGTTAACAGCAGACCCATGGGTTAAGTGCCCGCCATGAGAAAGGTCAAATCCTAATATTTTATCGCCCGGCTGTAAGCAAGCCAGCATTACCGCAGCGTTAGCCTGTGCGCCCGAGTGCGGCTGCACGTTAACCCATTCGGCGTTAAAAAGCTGTTTGGCGCGCTCAATAGCAATGGTTTCAATCTCATCAACTATCTGGCAGCCACCATAGTAACGTTTACCGGGAAGGCCTTCGGCATATTTGTTGGTAGCAACAGATCCGGCAGCTTCCATAACCTGTAGGCTCACAAAATTTTCTGATGCAATAAGTTCCAAACCTTCTTCCTGGCGTTGCTGCTCTTCATCCAACAGCTTAAATATTAGTTTATCTCTTTTCATTGTTATTGTTAAAAAACGTGAGCAAAGTTATTAATATTAGCTTTATATGGCTAAAATTTAGCTAATTAGTTTGGTTTTGTGAGTAAATTTTGAGTTTTTAACAAAAGGCGGGTATTTGTTAATGTATGGCGGGGGAAATGCGGTATTTTATGTGGTTTTTGGGAAGAAAAAGTATTGTTTGATTAATAACATTAATATTTTTCAATGATAAAAGTCCTCTAAGCGCGCCGATGGGTAGCCCCTCCGGGGCACGGTAATTCAATTTTCTTTTTTTCTACAAACAGGTAGCCCCTCCGGGGCATGGCTTAGTACATATGAATGGGTAGCACCCACGAGATAAAAATACTTCTATTCTTTTTTTCTACAAACAGGTAACCCCGCTGGGGCATGGGTTTATTGTAGAAAAAAATAAACTGAAATTTTGCGCTGAAAAGGGCTACCCCTAACCTGCAAACAGGTAGCCCCGCTGGAGCATACGGTAACCAAAAATGCCCCGGAGGGGCTACCTGTTTGTAGAAAAAAAATGAAAAGATTTTGCCCTGGAAGGGCTACCCTTAATCCGAAACAAATGCATATTTTTACAATATGCCTGATACTTATACACAATTATACATTCATTTTATATTCGCTGTAAAATATCGTGAAGCTTTGATCAAATCCGATTGGGAAGAACGTTTACACAAATACATCACCGGTATAATTCAAAACAACGGACACAAGTTATTGGCTATTAATTCAGCTACAGATCATACACATATTTTCATCGGGCTTACTCCTAAACAATCAATTTCTGAATTAATGCGCCTGGTTAAGGGCGACAGTTCTGAGTTCATCAACAAAGAAAAATTAACAACCCGAAAATTCCAATGGCAGGAAGGTTACGGTGCGTTTAGCAACAGCCGATCACAAATTGATGGTGTTGTCAAATATATTTTAAATCAAAAAGAGCATCACGCTAAGCGAAGTTTCAAAGACGAATACCTGGATATATTAAAAGATTACGATGTTAAATACGATGAAAGGTATGTGTTTCAGGATTTAACGGATTGAATTATTATTTAAGTATTATATTTACCTATAATCCCTTTACCTTATGAAGTTAAGACACTTACTTTTTTCTATTGTAGTTTTAGCTGCAGTCGCTTCGTGCAAAAAGCCTGAAAAAAACACACCAGAACCAACCGAGCCCGTAAAAAAAGAAGTTGATGTTTATATAGCAGGTTACACTACCAATACCAGCAACAAAACCGTTGCGACTATTTGGAAAAACGGAGTGGCTCAGATTTTAAGTAATATAAGCTCAGAGGCGACTTCAATTGCCGTCAAAGGGACCGACATATATGTTGTTGGACGTTCTTTAACAGCTACCGGCAAAGGAGTTATTACCTATTGGAAAAATGGCATCGCTACGAAACTCGCTGATAGTGTAGATTACAGCGGTGCAACTGGCATTGCATTATCTGGCAACGATATTTATATAATTGGAAACATGAATCCATCAGGAGGTGGGCGGCGCCCTGTCCTTTGGAAAAACGGAATTGGGCAAACACTTCCTTATTCCGGTAATACCGCCGTTGCAGAGAGTATCAGCATTAATGGTAGTGATGTGTATATTGTTGGGTCTGTAACGAATAATATCGTAGTTAATTCAACCGCAAAAGCTGTTTATTGGAAAAACGGAATTGAAACAATACTGCCGGGCGGCGCTTCAGTCTCCAATGACGTTACTTCAAACAAAGGTGACGTCTTTATAGTAGGAGGCAAGTCATTAGCTTCTGAAAACATAAACACCGCTATTATTTGGAAAAATGGAGTACCATCTGTACTGCCAGATGAAACCGTGCTACCTATAGCGTACGCAATCGCTGTTCATGATAATGACATATATCTTGTAGGCTTTTCTCACTACTCTCCCTATTCTTATGGAGTAGTTACCTATTGGAAAAACGGCGTAGCGGTAAGGCTTTCTGATGAAAATACCGCCTCAGATGTGTATTCAATCGCTGTAAATTTTGATGATGTTTATGTCGGGGGAGAAACTCCTCTGGGCAGGGCTGTATACTGGAAGAACGGCACTTTGAATGTACTTAGCAACACCAATTCGAGAGTGTATAAAATAATTGTCGTGCCGCGTAGTTAGGCAACCTCACCCCCTCGTATCATTCCCATTATAAATACTCAGATAGCTCTCATAGCGCGATAATTCAATTTCGCCATCTTCCAACGCTTCCAAAACGGCGCATCCTGGCTCGTTAATGTGGCGGCAGTTGTTAAAGCGGCAATCCTGCATGCGGGTGCGCATTTCAGGGAAGAAACGGCCAAGCTCGTGCTGTTCAATATCTATAATGCCTAACTCGCGGATGCCGGGGGTATCAATAATAAAACCACCTTGCGGTAATTCAAACATTTCTGCAAAGGTGGTGGTATGGGTGCCTTTATCGCTCCATTCAGATAGGTGACTGGTGCGCAGGCTCAGATCGGGTAAAAGGGCATTGATCAAACTTGATTTACCTACGCCGGAGTGTCCGGATAACAACGTTACCTTATCTTTTAACAGATCCTGAACCTGTTGAATGTTTGTGCCTTCTGTAGCAGATACCTCAAAGCAAGGGTAGCCTATTTGCTCATAAATAGCTTTGTAATCTGCCAATATCTCCAGGCCTTCGCCGCTGAAAAGATCAAGCTTGTTAAAAATCAGCATGGCAGGGATATCATAAGCCTCCGCCGTAACTAAAAACCTGTCGATAAAACCCAACGAGGTACGCGGTGATGCCAGCGTAACAATAAGCAATGCCTGATCTAAATTAGCGGCCAATATATGCCCCTGTTTAGACAGGTTAACCGATTTGCGGATAATGTAGTTTTTACGCGGATGCAAATGAGATATCACACCGGTTTCCTGCTCGGGCTCTGTTTCAAAATCAACCACGTCGCCAACAGCAATGGGGTTGGTTGTGCGGATGCCCTTGGTACGGAAAATACCTTTTATGCGGCAGTTGTACTTCTCCCCCTCGGGTGTTTGCACCTGGTACCAGCTTCCGGTTGATTTGGTAATTAATCCCTGCATTTAAGATGTAAAGGTATAAATTTAACAAAGCGCTGAAAAATAAAACGCCTGCGCTGCTTATCTTTAGGCCTTAACAACGCCAACATGAAAATTGCTTTAGCTTCGCCCACATTTCCAAAATCTGTTAATGATGGTTTGCAATCACTAAAAAAATTGACACAGGAAGCGGCTGCGCAAAAGGCGGAGATCATCTGTTTTCCCGAATCGTTCCTTCCCGGTTACCCCTACGAGGAATTTAATGTAAGCAAGTGCTCGCCCGAAGAGCTGCAATTGGCCTTGCAAGAAGCTAAGGCAATAGCCACCGAAAATAACATTGCCATAATACTGCCTATGGACTGGTACGCTGACGATAAATATTTAAACGTGGCGCATGTAATATCTGCCCAGGGAGAGTTATTAGGCTATCAAGCCAAAGTACAGCTTGACCCCAGCGAAGACAACATTTGGGATGCAGGGACCGACAGGCAGACGTTTGAGGTGAATGGCTTAAAATTCGGCATTGTTATCTGTCACGAAGGTTTCCGCTACCCAGAGACCGCAAGGTGGGCAGCAAGGCGCGGGGCGCAGGTAGTTTTCCATCCGCATGCAGCGGGCAGTAATAAAAGTGGTGATGTACCAACAGAATGGGGTGATAGAAACAGTCCGTATTACGAAAAAGCAATGATGATGCGCTCCATTGAGAACAGCGTATATTTTGTTAGTGTAAATTATGCTTTTGAATATCCTGAGTCCGCAAGTACCGTTATAGCACCGGATGGTAGTTATATAGCACATCAGCCGTATACCGTACCGGGTGTGTTGGTTGTTGATATTGATCCGCAATTGGCTACAGGTTACCTGGCTAAGCGTTATAAACATAGCCCGCACCAACAAGGTATACAAAGTCTGTAGACTTAATAAAAAAAATAACGCTTTAATTTTGCTATTTAGAAAATTTACCGTTTAATTTGCCCACGCAATAAAACAATGATAAAAACTAACACCATAACAACAACCATTACTACCACCGGGATAAATATCGGAGGAAGATAATCGTATGGTGTAACCAGATAAAGAAAAAACCACATGAGCGCCTTCCTCCGGAAACCGGGGAAGGCGTTTTTGTTTAATAGCTATTACAAATGAAAGTTTTAAAATTTGGCGGCACATCCGTAGGTTCAGTTCAGAGCATCAGTACTTTAATTGATATTTTAAAGAACGAGGTGACAACAACGGGCCAAAAGCCAATTGTGGTGCTGTCTGCCATGAGCGGCGTAACCAACCTGCTGCTTTCAATGGCAGAACAGGCTGCGGAGGGACACGACTTTGTTGCCGGTCTTGCCGAATTGGAGCGCCGCCATTTTGATGTAGTAAAGGAACTTTTGGAGATTCAAAACCAAAACCCTGCTTTAACCCGCCTTAAGCTAAACTTTAATCAGTTAGAGGAACTTTTGCAAGGCATTTTAACCCTGCGCGAGCTTACACCAAAAACCCGCGACCTGGTTTTAAGCTACGGCGAGCGTTGCTCTGCCATGATGATAAGCAGGATAGCCGCGCAATATTTTCCCGAGGCTATTTATGTTGACGCGTCTGAATTGATAAAAACCGATAGCAGTTTTGGCAACGCCAGGGTACAAACAGAAATTACAGAGCAGATCATCCGTGGGTTTTACAACGGGCATAAAGATAAAATGCTGTTTGTTACCGGATTTATTTCCGGCAACGATCAGGGGCAAATAACCACCCTTGGCCGTGGCGGTAGTGATTATACAGCGGCCATTTTCGCGGCAGCGCTAAACGCAAAAGAAATAGAAATATGGACCGATGTTAACGGCATGATGACCGCCGACCCCCGCATGGTTAAAAAGGCTTTTAGCCTGCCGGAGTTAACTTATACGGAAGCCATGGAGCTATCCTACTTCGGCGCAAAGGTGATCTATCCCCCTACCATGATCCCGGCTTTCATGAAGAAGATCCCAATTGTTATTCGCAATACTTTTGAGCCGGAATTTAAGGGAACTTTTATCCGTCACGATTGCAAGCCATCAAACCTGGTCATAAAAGGCATATCATCTATTAATAACATCAGTATACTCAACGTTCAGGGTAGCGGCATGGTGGGCAAATCAGGCTTTAGCGGCCGCTTGTTCTCATTACTTGCCCGCGAACAGATCAACGTTATACTGATTACGCAATCATCTTCAGAACATAGTATAACTTTCGCCGTATCACCTACTGATACCGAGAAAGCCATGAAGGTTATTGAACAGGAGTTTGAGCTGGAGCTGATGGCCAAAAAACTGGAAAACATTGATATTGAGCAGGACCTTGCCATTTTAGCCGTTGTTGGCGAAAATATGAAGGAAACCCCGGGTGTATCCGGAAAATTGTTCAGTTCGCTTGGCCGTAACGGGGTAAATGTACGTGCAATAGCGCAGGGCTCGTCAGAGTATAATATATCGGTTATCATATCAGCAAGCGATCTGAACAAGGCCTTAAACGCAGTTCATGATGCTTTCTTTGTTGAGTTAACCAAAACCTTGCACGCCTTTTGCCTGGGCACCGGCAACATAGGCAAAACACTGTTTAAGCAGTTGAATGGTCATACTACCTTCCTTAAAGAAAATAACGGTATCCAGGTTAAAATTGCAGGCATAAGCAATACCCGTAAAATGGCATTCAACAGTGATGGCATTGATCTGGACGAATGGGAAGAAGCACTGGAAAGATCGCACGATACTGCCGACCTGGCCGGCTTTGTTGCCAAAATGCAAAGTATGAATTTGCCTAACTGCGTGTTTATTGATAACACCGCAAGCCCTAAGCCAATTGCTTTTTACGAGGATGTATTGAAATCAACTATATCTATAGTAACCTGTAATAAAATAGGTAACTCCGGGCCATACAGTCAGTATAAAGTATTCCGCGATGCGGCGCGCCAGCACGGCGTTGATTTCTTTTATGAGACCAACGTAGGTGCAGGTTTGCCCATCATCCGCACTTTAAAAGATCTGATGAACAGTGGCGACCGCGTGCAGCGCATTGAAGCTATCTTGTCGGGCACTATATCATTCATCTTTAACAACTTTAAAGGTGCTGTAAGTTTTCATGATGTGGTTAAACTGGCGCAGGAAAAAGGCTATACCGAACCTGATCCGCGTGATGACCTGCGTGGCACCGACTTTATGCGCAAAATGCTGATCCTGGCACGCGATGCGGGCTACAGTTTAGAGGCAAATGATGTTAAAATAGGCAGCATTTTACCACAAGCTTGTTTAGATGCGCAATCGGTTGATGATTTTTACGCTGCCTTAAAAGCAGAAGATGCCTATTTTGCCAACCTTAAAGCCCAAGCTGAAAGCAATGGCAAAGTGTTAAGATACATAGGCATATTAGAGAACGGCAAAGCGGCTATAACACTTGAAATGGTTGATGAAAATCACCCTTTCTTTACTCTTTCCGGCAGTGATAACATCATATCATTCACAACCGACAGATATAGAGAGCGCCCGTTAGTGGTTAAAGGCCCTGGTGCGGGTGCAGAGGTTACAGCGGCTGGTGTATTTGCTGATTTGATAAATGTAGGGGCGTAGATGATTTGCAGATGAGTGGATATGCAGATATGCAAATGACCATTTAATAAGGATTACAATACAAACATGGAAGAATTAGTAACGTCGGAAAAAATGCCAGCATTTGATATAAAAGAAAAAAGCGTTCACGTTTTTGCCCCGGCAACCGTTGCCAACGTGGTATGTGGGTTTGATGTGTTGGGCTTTGCCGTAAACGAGCCGGGCGATGAGGTGATAATGCGGATTACTGACAAACCGGGTATTACCATTAGCAAAATTACCGGAGATGACGGCAGGTTGCCGCTTAGCCCGGAAAAAAATACGGTGAGTGTTAGTGTAAAGCA
The DNA here is from genome assembly GCF_054061755.1 of Mucilaginibacter sp. HD30. NCBI lineage: Bacteria > Pseudomonadati > Bacteroidota > Sphingobacteriia > Sphingobacteriales > Sphingobacteriaceae > Mucilaginibacter > Mucilaginibacter sp. HD30. Next base: position 4,259,290 of record NZ_JBSSEO010000001.1, on the reverse strand, counting down.
TTACCTGCAAAGCATCGGTCGTGATGATATAGGTTTGGATATTGAGTTGCATAAAAAAATGCCTATTGGCAGCGGTTTGGGCTCCAGCTCGGCAAGTACTGTGGCGGGTTTGTTTGCTATTAAAACCCTTTTGGGCGATGACAGCGACCCGATAAAACTTTTACCCTTTGCCATGAAAGGTGAAGAAATGGCCTGCGGGCATGGGCATGCGGATAACGTGGCGCCCGCCCTGTTTGGTGGCTTTGTATTGATCCGCAGCTATGAGCCGTTGGATGTGGTTAGATTACCGCACCCTAAAGGTTTGTATTGCGCCATCGTGTTCCCTGATGTTGATGTGCCTACCCGCGAAGCCAGGCAGATCATCCGCAATAAAATTTATATGAAAGATGCCGTTACCCAATGGGGCAATATTGCCGGTTTGGTAAGCGGTTTATTTATGGGCGATATTGACCTGATAGGCCGCAGCATGAAAGATGTTTTGGTTGAGCCGGTACGTTCTATGCTGATACCTGATTTTTACAAAATGCGCGAAATGGCGATGGGGTTAGGCGCGGTGAGTTTCGGCATTTCCGGTTCGGGCCCATCGGTATTTGCGTTTACAAAAGATGAAGAAACAGCAAAGCAGATCACCCAGAAATTACAAAAGCATTTAACTGCGATAAAGATCGGCTCGCAAGCGTATGTATCACCAATTAATGATGCAGGGCCAAGGGTGATATAAGCCCCACCCAAACCCTCCCCGGTAGGGAGGGCTTTTAATTAACTAATGAATAAATATTAAAGTCTCCCCTACCGGGGGAGATTTAGAGGGGGCTCAAATGAAATTATACAGTACCAATAATCCGGAATCAAGCGTTAGCTTTAAAGAGGCGGTTTTTAACAGCATGCCGCAGGATAAGGGCCTTTACATGCCTCAGAACATCCCTCGTTTAAGCGACCTTTTCCTCAATAACCTGGATAGCTACAGCCTGCCAGAAATTGCCTTTCATGTAGCGAGCAATTTGATAGGTGATGATATTCCGGAAGAAGACCTGAAAGCCATTATATACGATGCCATTAACTTTTACGCACCCATTGTAAAACTGGAAGATAAAGCTTATGTATTGGAGCTTTTCCACGGACCATCATTGGCGTTTAAAGATTTCGGTGCACGGTTTATGAGCCGTGTAATGAGTTATTTTCTTAAGGAAGGCGAAAAGCAGCTTGATGTATTGGTAGCAACATCAGGCGATACCGGCGGCGCCGTAGCCTTAGGCTTTTTAGGTGTACCGAATACCCGCGTAACTATTCTTTATCCCAAAGGAAAAGTAAGCGATATACAAGAACTGCAGTTAACCACCAACGGACAAAACATTCGTGCCTTAGAAATTAACGGCACTTTTGATGATTGCCAGGCTTTGGTTAAACAAGCGTTTACAGATGCTAAACTGAACGAGAAGTACCGTTTAACATCAGCCAACTCTATCAACATAGCGCGTTTGATACCGCAAACATTCTATTACTTTAATGCCTATGCGCAGGCGCTAAAACAAGGCAAAACCAAAGTGATATTCTCTGTGCCCAGCGGCAATTTCGGCAATTTAGGTGCAGGCCTGTTAGCGTGGAAAATGGGTTTACCCGTCCATCAATTTATTGCTGCAACTAACGCTAATGATACCGTTCCGCAGTTTTTAAAGACAGGAGTTTACGATCCGAAACCATCTGTAGCTACGCTATCAAATGCGATGGACGTGGGCAATCCAAGCAACTGGGTGCGCATTGCCGACCTGTTCAAAGCAGATGCAGATCAGCTTAAAACATTAATAAAAGGATATAGCTATACCGACGAAGAAACAAGCGCCGCTATTGAAGCTATTTACGCCAATTACAAATATGTTGCTTGTCCGCATACCGCAATAGCGTGGCGCGCTTTAAAAGATCATCAGCAGGAGAATAAAGATGAGGCGACCGGCATATTTTTATCCACCGCTCATCCATGCAAGTTTCCGGATGCTTATTCAAAAGAAATAGCAGCAAAAATTGACCAGCCAGACCAGGTAAAAGAGCTACAGGCAAAAGAAAAACAATCGGTTGAGTTGGGTAAAGATTTTGAAGGATTTAAAGATTACTTGTTGAAGAACGCATAGAATCTATGCGCATAAATTAAATATATACGTATATTTGTTATATGAAAACGCATGTAAACTTGTCTATAGAAAAAGATTTGGTTAAACAGATTAAGGCATATGCTGAAAAGCATCAAACCAGCGTCTCTGATTTGGTTGAAGCATACTTTAGCAAAATTGTTAAACCGAGAAAAAAATCGAATATTATTAACTTAATAGAAAGTTTAGAAAAGCCTGCTATTGACGAAAACATCGATTTAAAGAAAGCTTATTACGAGGATCAAGCTTCTAAATATGGCTTCTAAAATTTTCCTTGATGCTAATATCCTATTAAACTTCACTTTAAAAAGAGGGAATTATAATGCATCACAACAGTTAATTGAACATGTGGTTGACGGACAATTTCAACCTTATATAACTCCGGCTATAGTACACATAACAGGGTATTGGTTGAGTAAGACCTATAGTAAGATCAAAACAAAAGAGATACTTTTAGAATTATTAACTGCTGTAAAAGTTATTGATTGCAAACACGACTTAGTTATCAACGCGTTAAATTCTGCGATGACAGATATTGAAGATGCGTTACAATATTATACCGCCTTACACCATAAAATTGATTATTTCATAACTTGCGATAAACACCTTAAGAAAGCAGCAATCCCTTCTTTACCTGTTTATTTGCCAGAGGAGTTTTTAGCAGAATTTTTATAGTAAGTCAATTCAGCCCTCTTTATACTAAAACGCTACTAATTTTAGGCAGTTAATAACATTGTCGTAGCAAAATCTATACGCCACCCTTATCGCGGTTCCATACTTTAGCCCATAATCTCTTACTATTCCCTCCAACAGCAAATTATTTATGCCGCTGCCTTTACTGTGGAATACTCTTTGTTAATTTTCTATAATAAGAAATTTTATTAATCAATAATTACTAAAACCTATTATTTATGAAAGCAGCAGTCTTCCACAAACCTGGCGATATTCGTTACGATACAATGCCAGACCCGCGCCTTGAACAGGCCACGGATGTGATATTGAGAGTAACATCCACAGCTATCTGCGGTTCTGATCTTCACATACTAAGCGGCGCGGTACCGCAACCAGAGCCGATGATAATGGGACACGAGTTTATGGGAATTGTGGAAGAGGTAGGCGCAGAAGTTAAAAATTTAAAAAAAGGTGATCGTGTTGTAGTACCCTTCCCTATTGCCTGCGGGCACTGCTTTTTTTGCTGTCACGGCGCATCACCGGCTTGCGAAAATTCTAATTATAAACACTACGGGCCAAACGGCGATCTGATGGATCAGAAAGGCGCGGCCTTGTTTGGTTATACCGATCTGTATGGCGGTTACTCTGGCGGGCAGGCGGAGTATGTGCGCGTGCCTTATGCAGACATTAGTCCGCGCATAGTACCCGATAACATGACGGATGAACAAGTACTTTTCCTAACCGACATTTTCCCCACAGGATGGTCTGCAATTGATTGGGCTCAGCTTAAAGGTGGCGAAGTAGTGGCAATTTTCGGCTCAGGCCCTGTTGGGTTAATGGCGCAAAAAGCGGCATGGATAAACGGCGCAAGCCGGGTTATAGCTATTGATCCGCTAAACTATCGCCTTGAAAAAGCCAAAGCTGTTAATAAAGTAGACACACTAAATCCCGACGAAGTAGACGTGGTTGAAGCCATTCGTGCCATGACCGGCGGCCGTGGTGCAGATGTGTGCGTGGACGCGGTTGGCTTTGAGCCGGAACGCACATTTCTGGATAAGGTTAAGGCCACCATCAATTTTGAAAAAGGCAGCATGAAAGTTTTAGACCTTTGCTTTGAAGCCGTGCGTCGTTCTGGCACAGTATCCATAATGGGCGTTTATGGTTCACCTTACGATAATTTCCCGCTACACAGGCTGTTTGATAAAGGAATTACCCTTAAAATGGGACAGGCACCTGTGTTAAATTATATAGATCATCTGATAGATCTGGTTAAAGAAGAAAAAGTGGCACTGGATGACATCATTACCCATAAACTGCCGCTTAGCCAGGTATCGCATGGCTATAAGATATTTGATGAGAAAGAGGAAGACTGCGTAAAAGTGGTGTTACAACCAGGAGAATAAAATAAAAAATACACTTATGGAAAATCAAACAAAAACGGCCCTTATTACCGGCGGAACCAGTGGTATAGGCAAAGAATTAGCAAAATTATTTGCGCTGGATGGCTATAAACTGATCATAGTGGCGCGTAATCAAAATGAATTGGACAACACAGCTACTGAGCTGCGCGGGCTTGGTGTACAAGTTGACACTATTGCAAAGGATCTTTCAAAAATGGATGAAGCTTTTGCATTGTGTCAGGAAGTAAGTCAGCAAGTGGATGTATTGGTTAATGATGCAGCGCAAGGCGTATATGGTTTATTTATGGAGAATGACATTGAGCGCGAACTGGATATCGTTCACCTAAATATTTGCGCTACTGTAATACTTACCAAACACTTTGCAACGCAAATGGCTGCGCGCGGCGAAGGCAGGGTGCTTAATTTAGGATCAATAGCCAGCAAAATGCCCGGCCCATGGCAGGCAGTTTATCATGGGACTAAGGCCTTTGTATATTCATTCACCATGGCTATTCGCCAGGAAATGAAAGACTCGGGCGTTACTTTCACTACCCTGATGCCGGGCGTTACGGATACAGATTTCTTCAATAAAGCAGGCATGAATGAAAGCAGAATAGTACAGGATAAAGACGCCATGTCTGACCCTGCAGACGTTGCGAAAGATGGCTATGAAGCTTTAATGGCCGGCGATGACTATGTTATATCCGGGTTTAAGAACAAAGTGATGGTTGGTTCGGCCAACCTGATGCCCGACAGTGCTGTAACTAAAATGATGGACGAGCAGCAAAAACCGGTTGAGCAAGGCCAACAATAAGAGTAATTTAAACTACAATGCATGGCGCCCGTAAAGGGCGCTTTGTGTTTATTGACAATTTAAAACAAGTGTGGTAAACAATAAAGTTGTAAATTATAAAGAAACTGCAACCGTCACATTAAACAAAAATGTTGATTTTTAGTTATTTTGGTTGTTGATTGTTAAAACGACTATCTTTTATGTTATCTGCCGACGGAGAAGACCTGAATAAAACCATACTTACTGCGCCTATTGGCATTTGTATCCTCAATGCTGACAGCTTAGTTACTGAGACCGTTAATGATAAATTTCTGGAGGTGGCAGGAAAACACCAAAATGAAGTTTTGGGCAAACGCTATTGGGATGTATTTACAGAAACCCGCCCTTTGAATGAACCGGCAATGACCGGCGTAATAACCACGGGCGAACCTTATTACGGAAATGAGGTAGAATTAGTAATTACCAGGCATGGCGTGGTAGAAAGAGTATTTGTAACTTTCGTTTATTCGCCGGTAACAGATAAAACCGGCAAAGTTACCAAGGTGTCGGTATGGGTTTTAGAAAACACAAAACAGGTAGCCGCGCGCAAAAAAGAGGCTGATGCAAAAGCTATTCTTCAACGGGAGCGCAATAGGCTAAAAAGCATTTTTATGCAAGCGCCAGCCAGTATTTGCATACTGCAAGGCCCCGATCTGGTTTATGAGTTAATAAATCCCGCTTATCAGAAAATAATACCCCATAGGAATGTATTAGGCCGGCCCATCTTTGAAGCCCTACCAGAACTTGTAGGCACGCCCTTACAGGATGAGGTACTGAAGGTTTATAGCACCGGCACGCCATATCAGGTTGATAACCTATTGGTACCTGTTGCAGATTATGAAGGCGGCCCGACAAAAGATAGATATTTCACATCAAGCTTTTATGCGCAGCGCGATGACAACAACGATATAGATGGTATAGTTAATATTGTTTTCGAAGTAACGGGCTTCATAAAAATCCAGCAGGAACTTCATGAAGCCCGCGAACAAGCTGATAAGCAAAAACGGATCTATGAAACCATCACATCCGGCACACCCGATCTGATGTATGTGTGGGACCTTGACTATAAATTTACTTACGTTAATAAGGCCCTGCTTAACATGTGGGGAAAAACCTGGGATACGGCTATTGGAAGGGGCTTCAGGGACCATGGGTATGAAGAGTGGCACGCAACCATGCACGAGCGGGAAACCGACCGGATAGTAGCCAACAAACAGCCTATACGCGGCGAAGTTGCTTTTCCGCACGCAACATTGGGTCGAAGGATCTATGATTACATATTGATACCCGTACTTAATGATCACGGCGAAGTGGAGGCTATTGCCGGCACCACGCGCGATGTGACAGAGCGCAAACGGATGGAAGATGCCCTGGCGCAAAGTACAGAAGAATTGCAGGCCATTAACGAGGAAATGGCCGCCAGTAACGAAGAGCAAATAGCATCCAATGAAGAACTGATAGCAACTAATAATGAGTTAGAGTTAGTTAATCAGCAACTGCTTCATGCCAGGCAAAAAGTTGAGGAGAGCGAAGTAGCACTTCGTTTAGCAATAGAAGCATCTGATTCGGGTACCTATTCTATCAATACCAAAACGCTGGAGTTTTATGCTTCGTCGCGTTTGAAAGAGCTACATGGTTTTCGGCGTGATGAAAACCCGTCCTACCAGGACCTTATAGCGCAAGTGCGGGATGATTACAGGCAAGCTGTTAGTGATATGGTGGAAGCAGCAATTACAAAGGGCGACAAATTTGATCTGATTTTTCCGGTCATCGGATTTCATGATGATAAACAACGCTGGCTGCGGTCGGTAGGTACTTTTCAGCAGGTGGCTAACAATTCAGAAACTTATTTTGCCGGTATTACCAATGATGTGACAGAACAAAAAGAGGACGAACAACGCAAAAATGATTTCATTGGGATGGTGAGTCATGAACTAAAAACCCCGCTAACTTCGCTCACCGCTATTGTGCAGGTTGCCAATGCCAAATTAAAGCATAACGAAGATCCGTTCCTGGCGGGAGCAATGGAAAAAGCCAACCTACAGGTTAAGCGGATGAGTAAGATGATAAATGGCTTTCTGAATGTGTCGAGGTTGGAGTCTGCAAAGCTATTGATAGACAAAAAAGAATTCGACCTGCACCACCTGATAGAAGAAGTGGTTAAAGAAACTGCTCTGAGTGTATCTACTCACAATATTACCATGAATTTATGCCATATAATTGTTAATGCTGATGCAGATAAGATAGGCTCGGTGGTTACCAACCTTGTGAGCAATGCGGTTAAATACTCGCCAAAGGGAAAAGAAGTTGAAGTAAAATGCGAAGTGATAGACGATAAAGTACATGTAAGCGTTAAAGATGAAGGCTTCGGTTTGTCGCCCGAGGATAAGGCAAAAGTTTTTGAGCGTTATTTCCGCGTAGAAAGCAGCAATACAAGGCACATTTCTGGTTTTGGCATTGGCTTGTACCTAAGCGCAGAGATCGTCCACCATCATGGCGGTGAAATTTGGGTAGACAGCGAGCCGGGCAAAGGTTCTACATTTTATTTTAGTCTGCCCATTAAAAATTAAACCATGGGTAAACCTATTTTAGGACGAGAAAGTGGGACAAAAAATGCCTATTTTGTATTCGTACTGATAAACAGCAATTTAACGCAAATCCACAGCTAAACTTCCTGACGAATAAGTAGTCTCACTTTGTCCCGCTTAAAAAAGTCAAATAACTTACTATCAAATAGTTGCTGCAATAATTGTCCCACGGTATCTCAATCTGTCTCACACTCGTGTGGGACAGCACAGCACAAAAAAGCCCTCCCGATCGCTCAGGAAGGCTCAGCATTAAACCCAACCGAAAAAGGGTGCCTTATTCAGGGAAATCAATTCCCTCAAACATCTTATAGTTATCAATATTGGTGGCAGGTGCAAAAAAGCATACCACTTTCATTTCAGTATCTCCGGTGTTCTTCAGCATGTGTACTTTGCCTTGTTCAAACAAAATGGCAGAGCCTTCGCGCACCTCGCCAACTTCCCCCTCTATCATTACCTTGCCGTTGCCTTTTATAATGTAGATCAGCTCCTCGCTTTGCGGATGCGAATGCGCCGGCCTTACCGCCTGGCCAGGCAAAACACGGATAACACAACAAGACAAATGGTTAGCTTTAAGCGAATCTTCGCTGGCCAGCCAGCGCATAAACCTGCCCGGGTGCTCTACTTCGGGTACGTCGGCTTCGTTTATAATCGTCATATCAATATCGTATTAAACTGTTTTTAAAGTGTTCAAAATGGTTTGGCTTAACGCAGCTCCGTTCAGGTTATAATGTGCCGCCAGCTCGGCATACGTGCCGGAGTGGATGTAATGCAACCCGCCGTTAGTGGTTGTGTTGATGGCGATAAGCTGTTTGGTATTGATGCTGCTTTCCTGCTCAAATAGCACCTTGCGGAAGTGCGACCACAGGTAACCATTGTTCTGCTCGGCAATAAACACCGGCTTACCTGAGCGATATAGCTTAACAATGGCATCGGCATCAATAGTGGGCATATCAACCACGTTAACTGTTATACCTTCTGCTTCTAACTTATCAGCAGCATCCAGCGCCTCGTACACTCCACGACCAGAGCTAACTATTGTAGCCTCTGCATCTGCCGAGTGTTTAACAATGTAAGCTTTGCTAAACTCAAAGCTAAAATCGGCATCATAGATAGCGTTGGATGGCGCACGCAGCAAACGCATGTAGATCATGCCTTTATTGCCTTCCATTATCCATTTTAAAACACCCAATAATTGCTGCGGGCACGATACATTGATGATCTTGAGCTGAGCAACTTCGTTAAACAGCATCACATCGTCATTGCCCATGTGGGTAGCGCCGTTTGATTGTGTTTCCAGATCGGCTGCGGTGGCAACCATGGTATAATCCAATCCGTGCCCTTCACTTAGCCAACCGTCAGGCTCGGCAATAACCTCAAGGCGCTCCTGATGGCCAACGGCAATGCGGCGCATAACCTTCCAGTCAAAAAACGGGCAGAAGGTACTTACCCAGGCGTTACCGCCCAATATGGCAAACGCCTCGCCTAACAACATCATGTTTGATTCTGCCACACCGGCGTTTAACGCACGGTATTTGTCAACAAACCCAATACCCGATTGCAAACCGCTGGTAGATGCCAGGTCGGAGTCGACAGAAAATACGCGCTCGTCCTGGGCAAAGGCTTTCATGGATAGCTCAATCACTTTATTGGCTGCATAAGGTTTCCCCTTTTCCAGCTTAGGTAATTGTGCTGCGTTGTATCTTATCTTTTTATCGCGTACCGGTGCTTTTTGAGTTTTAACAGGAGTGTCTATGCTTGTGATCTTATCTTTTTCAATTTTAAGACCGATCTTCTCCCCATGTTTTTGAATAGTGGCTCGCACCTCTTCAAATTCTTCGCCGCTTAACCGGTTGAAGAATTTAAAGAAATCCAGCTCTCGGGCAGTTCGTTGGTTGAACTGCAGTTGATCTTCCTGGTCTAGAATATCAGTAGCAATGGTGGCCTTGTGGGTATTCATATAGTCTGACAAGCCACCATGCCCCTTTGTGGTTTTGCAGATGATGACGGTTGGCCTGCCATCTCGCTCACCATATTTAAAGTCCTGCAAGGCAGCATAAACGGGGTGATACTTGGTAGCATCAACCTCAATTACCTTCCACCCAAAGCTGGCAAAGGTGCCGCTTAAGCTGTTATGCGGAAAGTGCAGGGTGCTGGTTATATCCAACTGGCCCCCGTTGTTATCAACCATTACGCAAAGGTTATCCAGTCGTTTGGCACCTGCGTACATTACGGTTTCCCAAACAGGCCCCTCCTGTAATTCGCCGTCGCCGGTAACCGTGTAAACATCAAATTGCGGCGAACGCTGGCCTGCTACCGCAAAACCCTGCGCCACGCCGATGCCCTGGCCCATTGGGCCGGTGGCAACGTGAACACCGGGCAATACCGGACCGGGGTGACCATTCAGTATACTTTTAACCGACCGCGAATTTTTTAATACGGCCTTATCAAAATAACCCAGATCTGAGTAAATAGATGCCAGAGTAGCTACGGCGTGGCCTTTGCTCAGCACAAACATATCCTGATCTGTAGCGGTTGGTTGTTCTACATTTACATCAATAATGCCGCCGTAAAAAAGGCTAACCATTGGTATAGTTGCAGACGACGCACCGCCAATGTGGATAGAGCTATCTACCGCGTGCCTGCACTGGTACAGGTTAAGCAATCTTATATCAGAATCTTTAACCTGCAGCAGGTGCGTGATCCCTTTATTAACTAACGATTTTTTTTCCTCTAAATAAACCAAAACAGTACGTTTAAATTTTAATAAATCTGATTACATGATAGACCAGCCGCCATCAACAAAGTAGGCCGCGCCTGTTACAAACGATGCCTCATCTGATGCCAGGAAATACATTACATTGGCAACTTCTTCTGATGTACCCATGCGGCCAAAAACACTTTTTGATCCAAGGAAAGCTTCGGTAGCTGCAGGGTCGGGCGAATCATTTATAGAACCGCGTAGCAAAGGGGTATCAATTGCACCCGGCACCACGCAGTTTACGCGGATGTTTTTCTCAGCAAGGTCAAATGCCATGCTGCGGGTAAGGGTATCAATAGCACCTTTTGATGATGAATAAGCAGCGCGCTCACCCACTGTACGGTAACCTAATATAGAGCCCGTGTTTACAATGGCGCCTTTGCCTTGCTCAAACATCATGGGGGCAAAAGCATTCGTCATGTAGTACATGCCTTTCAGGTTGATATCATACAGGCGTGTCCAATCGTCTTCAGAGCATTGGGTAATACTTCCTCTAACTTCTAAACCTGCGTTGTTGATCAATACATCAGCACGGCCAAAGTGTTGCTTTGTTGTTTCGGCAGCATTTTGCACCTCTTCCTTTTTTGATATATCGCAATGGCAATAAACCGCATTGGTTCCTATGGCTTTTATCTTTTCAACAGCTGTGGCACCTTTTTCATCATTTATGTCGCAGATAACAATATCGTATCCGTTTCTGGCAAATTTTTCAGCAGCAGCCAGGCCCAATCCTGATGCTCCGCCGCTTACTATCATTACTTTATTACTCATATAGGTTTGATTTAATTTTTGGTCAAATACTAATAGATTACATTCCGTTTGGTTTAGTAGCCACCTTTATGGCACCTTCTTTTCTGCCTTCAAAAACATCCAGCGCTATGGCAAAATCTTTAAGCGCGAAGCGATGCGTCATTAAAGGTGTAAGGTCTACGCGGCCATTTACCAGCAGATCAATAGCTTCCTGCGCGGTGTTAGGGTTTGCGCGGTTGCCTATTAACTCCACTTCATCCAATACAATTCTTTTTATAGGGAGTAAGGGATCTGAATGCGGAATACCGATCATAGATACTACGCCACCTTTTGAAGCAGCCAAACAAGCCAAACGGATTGATTCACTTGTGCCCGCGCATTCCAACACAGCTGGCACACCCAACCCGTTGGTTAATGCTTTTATTTGCGCTAAAACATCGCCCGCTTTATAACTGATGCCGATAGCGCCCAGCTCTTCCGCTTTTTTCAATCGCTCTCCACTGCCAACTGCCAGTATTCTGCCGGCACCTAAAGCCTTGGCACAAAGTATGGCCATTAAGCCTTGCGGGCCAGTACCTAATATCAGTACGTCATCGCCCGGCTGTAAGCGCGAACGTTTAACAGTGTATAAAGCGATGCTCAATGGGTCAACACAGGCCGCATACTCCAGATCCATTGAATCAGGCACTTTGTAAATGCTTTTTACCGATGTACGCATGTATTGCGCATATGCACCCGGTGTATAGTGCCCGTATTGGCGGTGACCGCGCTCCTCGTGCCCGTAGTTTAAGCAATTGTTAAAACGGCCCTTCATACAGTTGGCGCAATAACCGCAACCGCAATGCGAGATACCGCAAACGCGGTCGCCCTCTTTCCAGCCCAGGCTAAGCGCTTTAGGCCCAGACTGAACAATAGTGCCAGACCACTCATGGCCCGGAATAAACGGATATCCGGTTGGCCAAAAGCCGGGAAAATCTCCGTTTATTATATGTGGGTCCGTACCGCAAATAAAGGTAGTATCAACCTTACAGATCACTTCGTCAGTATCCGGCTGTGGCACTGCTACCGTTTGTATTTCAAAATCACGAACGCCTTTTAATACAACAGCGTCCATTTGGTTAGGTAAACTCATAATTATTTGATATTACTTTCGGGCACTATGGCCACACCCCTGAACGGAGAGCCTGAGCCTCCTTTTATTTTAAGTGGTAAACCCACGAACCAAAACTCGTGCGCAGGGATCATGTCCACTTGTGCCAGATTTTCGATGTTAAGTATTTCTCTTTCGCGGCACACAATGTGGGCAGGCTGTTCTTTAACAACCGCCACCTCGTTAAAGCTGTCAATGCTCGGCGCATCGGCTCCAATGCTTATAGCGCCCAAATCATTCAGGTACTCAATTGCGCTTCGGTCAACACCCGGATAATCGCGGATGTAGCCAAAGTTGTCATTCCATTTTTTGTACCAGCCGGTGTAATACAACACTACCGATTGTGGCTTAATGGTTACCCCTGTTTTTTCGATAGCTTCTTCAATATCAGCTCTGGTTATGTAGCTGCTTGGTTCTTTGTGCGAGAAATCAAACCAAACACCGGGTGCCATAAACCATTCTAAAGGCAGTTCATTAATAGCACGCGCATCGGGCTCATTAACTACGTGATTAATTGCATCAACGTGGGTGTTAGAGTGATCGCACATGGTAAAGCCCACCACTTTGTAAGAGTATGGGGCTTTGGTTAACCCCATTTTTTGTGTTTCCTCGTGAGATAGGTGGTTCCATATCAGCGTGCGCTGATGGCCGATAAATGTAGGGTCCGTAGTAGCAATGGTATGACTAAGGTCGGTTACAACACAGTCAATACCCATAAAGTTCATTTTTGTCTGGAACTGAAACGGCGGACAAAAGGCTTTCTTAAACATGTATAATTCGGGTTAATGTTTACAAATCAATTATCTATATGCCCCTCTAAATTCCCCTTACCGGGGGAGATTTAGAGGGGGCTTTTTGCTTTAAAATTTCCTTGACCACTCTTTTGGCCATCTTTCAACAACCACTTTAGTTTGGGTAAAGAATTCAATAGCGTGGCGGCCCTGACCGTGCAGATCTCCAAAGAAACTTTCGTTCCATCCGCTAAAAGGGAACTGCGCCATTGGTGCAGCAACGCCAATGTTAATGCCAATGTTACCTGCATTAGCCTGACTGCGGAATTTACGTGCATTAGCGCCGCTGCTGGTAAACAGGCAAGCCATATTACCATAGTTGTTTCCGTTTATAAAATTTAAGGCATCATCAACAGTATCTAAAGAAATAAGGCTCATTACCGGGCCGAATATCTCTGTTTTGATAACGTCCCCACCTAACGGCAAACCTTCTAAAATAGTCGGGAGAATGAAATTGCCTTTTTCAAATCCGGTTATGCTGGCTTTTCTGCCGTCTAACAAAACCTTGGCACCTTCTGCCTCTGCCTTACCTATCAGGTATTCCACCCTTGATTTGCTTTCGGCGCTTATAACCGGGCCCATTTCGTTGGTTTCGTCTAAACCGTAACCGGTTGTTCTTTTCTTAGCAGCTTCGTATAGGGCCTCTTTAATGTGGCCACTGTCGCCCACAGTAATAATGTTTGATGCCGCCAAACAACGTTGTCCGGCGCAGCCATAAACACTATCGCTTATTATTTGCACAGACATATCTATATCTGCATCAGGCAAAATAACTACCGGATTTTTGGCACCGCCCTGCGCTTGTACACGTTTGCCATTAGCAGCGCCACGGCCGTATACGTACTGTGCAATTTTAGATGAACCCACAAAGCTGATAGCTTTGATAAGCTTATGATCTAAAAAGGCATCAACGGTTTCTTTACCACCGTGTACCAGGCTGATAACGCCCGGCGGAAGATCGATCTGCTCGATCAATTTAAACACTTTCATCATCGTCAACGGAACCTTCTCTGATGGTTTAAGAACGAAAGAATTACCGCAGGCAATGGCGTATGGAAGGAACCAAAAAGGTATCATCCCCGGGAAGTTAAACGGAGCTATACAAGCACAAACCCCTAATGGCTGGCGGATCATAAACTCATCAACGCCACCGGCTATATTTTCTGAAAACTCACTCTGAATAAGCATTGGCGTACCACAAGCCACTTCAACGTTTTCAATAGCGCGTTGTATCTCGCCCCGTGATTCGGCTAAAGATTTACCGCACTCTAATGTGATGGTTCTTGCAATATCTTCTGCATTTTCTTCAAGCAATTGTTTTAGTTTATACAAAGGCTGCACCCTTTTCATCACCGGCACCTGGCTCCATTGTTTATACGCCTCGTGTGCTGCCAACACTGCAGTGTCCACATCGGTAGCAGTTCCGCTTCCGTAAGGAACTTTACCTAATATTTCCTGTGTAGCGGGGTTCACTACATCGGTGGTATTAGACTCCTTGCTTGTTACCCATTTATTGCTAATGTAATTGCTTAAAATTTCCATGTTTTGCTTTTAGAAGACCCATGCCCGCCAGCTAGCTAAGCGCACCATGGATCTTTATTATTTAGTTTTTGATAGATTTTAGATGGTTTTCGGCTCAAACTTATAGTCCAATTTAGCCATAAAATCTCTTGAGATCTTAGCTGCTTCCAAAGGCGAATACGGTGGTTTAACCCTGTTATCGTAATCCAGCTCAAACATCACCATGCCTGCCATTTTTTTCTTACGTTTTTCCAGCATATCCATAATGGTTGCCAGCTGAACCTTACCCTCGCCAAGCGGAGAATAACCCAGATATCCATTATCGCCACCGGCAAAATCTTTCAGGTGAACGTGCTCAATCAAATCCATAAAGTCTTTACAGATCTTAACCGGATCGCCACCACCTTTTTGTATCTGACCTACGTCCGGGCCAAATTTCATGTAGCGGGTATCCACGTTCTCCATTATAAAGTAGATCTCTTCTTCAGTTTCGATAGGTGTTCCGGTATGTGGATGCAACGCTGCAACCAAACCCTCCTCCTGCGCAACTTTACCATACATGTTCATGGAGTCTACCAGGTTCTTTTTATAGTTCTTGTAGTCGTAACCACGGCGGCTGCCGCCGGCGCAATACTCAATTACATTACCTCCGTTGGCTTTCAGTATTTTACACCAGCGCCTTAACTTTTCAACCTCCGCTGCTGTTTTTGCCGGATCGAGCACATCGTGCGTACAAAAGGCTGATACAATTGGCACTTTGTATTTCTCTACAACCTGTGCAAACCCACCCGGCTGTTTTTCAAACTGTTCCATCACCTGGCCAAAGGTTTCAAAAGAATGAAATCCTAATGAAGCGATATCCTTTAACGAAGCCTCCAGCACATCGGCACCATATCCCCAAAGAATAAAAGTTGAGCCTATTTGAAACTTGCGTTTTTTTGCTTCCTCAAAAGCAAGGCTTGGCGCCACAAGCGCCGCTGCCCCGGCCATGCCGGCCAGTCGCATAAAATCTCTGCGATTAAATGAATTTAAATTTTCCATGGTATCAAAATTTAATATTACTTACCAAATGTTACTAAAGCTGTTCCGGCCAACAATAGCAAAGCACCACCTATTTTTGTGTATGATATTGGATCAGGTGCGTTTGCAAACCATCCAAAGTGCGAGAATACCAGACCTGTTATAACCTGTCCCGCAATCATTAAAATGGTTGCCCTGCCCGGGCCCAGTATTGGGAAAGCATAAGCTATGCCTAACACAAGCGCCCCGCCCATTATACCTGCGGTAAGCAACCACATAGGCACTTCTTTTAGGCGCGTAAAAACGCCGGGGTCCCAATCCGTAAGGCCTATAATAATGGCGGCACATGCGCCAATGGCCCAAAAAATGGCATTACCCATACGCGGGTTTGCTAAGATAGCGCCTACCTTACCATTCATGGCAAGGTGCAGGGTTAGTACAAACCCGATAACAAGCATCAGAGCGATTAAAGAAACTTTCATGTTCTCAAAATTTTAAATTAGGTTAATTGGTTAAATTGGTATTTATTAAAATTGGTTTCTAATTGTATCTCAAACTTAATTAAAGTACACCTTTTAACCGCCTTAGCTCATCTTACGATGTTTTGACCGCGCTTTGCAGCATTAGTTAAAATGTAACGCAAAAAACTTTAAGCAATTGTTGGTTTATAGAACCGGCGGTGATATGCCCACCATATCACGTTTATCGTTCTATCCAAATTTCATCTATTAAAGTAGAAAAAATTTCCAACCAATTCGCAAAAAGTAATACTATAGTAACATATATTTGAAAGAAACAACGCCCATATTGTAGATTTTATACCTTCTGCCATGAAACCACACCTGCTGAAAGTACCGCATAAGCCTGAATCCTCGTTTTCTATTTACCAGAACAAGGACGAGAATTTCTATAACCAATGGCACTTTCATCCGGAAATTGAGTTGATCTACATACACAAGGGGCGAGGTACACGGTTTATCGGAAATGACGTGCATCGTTTTGAGCCTGACGAGTTGTGCCTGTTCGGTTCTAACCTGGCGCACATGTGGCGCTGCGACCCTGAATATTTTGTAGAAGACTCTAAATTAAAGGCCGAGGTAACGGTAATTTATTTTCAACATGATTTTTTAGGCGACAAGTTCTTTAACACGCCCGAGCTTAAAAACATTGAATCTTTACTTGAAAAAGCGAAACAGGGCATCAAAATAACCGGCAGCACGAAAGCGCTTGTAAAAACCCTGATAAAAAAGTTGGCAGAAGCCAGCGGCCTTGAACGGATAATGATTTTACTGAACATTTTAGACAAAATAGCAACCTCAAAAGAAAGGGAGTACATTAACACCATTTATCATCCCCAAAAAATTGAACCACAAGAAGCCGACCGGCTTAACAAAGTGTTTCACTATATATCAGAGAATTTTCAGAAAAAGATAACGCTGGAAGAAATAGCATCAGTAGCCAACCTTAGCGCAAAGGCGTTTTGCAGGTATTTTAAATCTAAAACCCGCAAAACTCTCCAGGATTTTTTACTGGAAGTAAAGGTGGCACATGCCTGTAACCTGATCTTAGAAAAAGACATGACCATTTATGAGGTCTGTTATGACAGTGGCTTTAACAACCTGTCTAACTTTAACCGCTACTTTAAAAAACTGATGAAAAAAACTCCGCTGGAGTTTAAAAAAGAACATAGCATGCTCAGGGAGGCAGGGTAAAGCATAAATAATCTTCTCAAAACTTTATTGCTTTTAAAGCCTTATATTTATCCAATGTTGTCGATCTTTCGATACTAATTATAAATGCAAAAGCCAATAGTATTAACTTAATGCCGGAAAATCATAGCGTAAATAATTCAATACTACCCTTCCTGCAGGGCGGCGGCACCATGGGTAAATTAATGAAGGAGTTTAACTGGGAAACGAGCGCGTTAGGTGCGCCTCAAAACTGGCCCGTTCAGCTAAAGCAGCAAACCGGTATCATGCTGAATACCCCCTCACCCATGATGATCTGTTGGGGTAAGGACCTTATTCGTTTATATAACGATGCCTGTATTCCCATTTTAGGGTCAACCAGGCATCCACATGCTCTGGGGATTACGGTTTATGACACCTTTGCCGGGGGACAGGAGACCCTAAAACCCTTATTTGAAAAAGTAATGGGAGGCGAGGCGGTGGCATTTCAAGACGCTAAGTTCAGATTAAACAGGGACGGACAAGAGGAAGATGTTTACTTTGATTTTTCATATACTCCCATTACTGATGAGCATATGAATATTCATGGCATGTTGGTGATATGTACAGAAACAACTGCGAAGGTTCTGGCCCTTGAAGGCCTGCAGAACACCAATAAAAAAATAGCTGAAGCAAACAGGGAGCTCTTAACTAATAATGAACAGTTGTCATCCAGTCAGAAAGATCTGCGGAAGATAGTTTACGAATTAGCTGAGAGTGAACATAGGATAAGGGCCATAATAGAGAACGCTCCTTTCCCAATAGGTGTGTATATGGGCAGGGAGCTGCGTATTGCATTTGCTAACCAGGCTATTCTTGATGTTTGGGGTAAAGGGCAAAAAGTGATAGGGAGAAAATACGCTGAGGTTTTGCCGGAACTTAGCAATCAGTCGGTTTTTACCCAATTAGATGATGTATTTACTACTGGCAAACCTTTCCATGCCCGTAACCAGCGCATTGATCTGAGTGTGGATGGCCAAATGCGCACCTATTATTTTAACTACAGTTTTACCGCACTGGCTGATCAGAAAGGTAAAATATATGGTGTGATGAATACCGCAGCGGACGTAACCGATACTGTATTAGCTAAACAGCAGGTTGAAGAGTCTTCGGATGAACTTGCAGCGCTTAACGAAGAAATGGCCGCCTCTAACGAAGAGTTGCAGGCAATTAACGAAGAACTGGCAAGCACGAACGAAGAGTTGAATGAGAGCAGGCAGCAATTGGAAGCTGCTAATCAGGAACTGGCTACCAGTGCATCAAGATTGCGAATGGCGATAGAATCTACCAGCTTGGGCACTTGGGAATATATGCCTACAACCGGCGAATTATATTGGTCAAAAGAGTTGCGCGAGATCTATGGTATAGCAGAAACAGCTCCTGCTACGATGGAAGCGTTTGCCGAACATATCTATCCTGAAGATTATGCATGGGTACAAGCACAAATTGCCGCTGCAATGGATCCGGTTACGGGCGGCCGGTATGATCTGAGCTATCGCATTACCAGGTTTGATAACCATGAAACACGCTGGATAAAGGTACAAGGCAGTGTTTATTTCGATGAGGGTGAAGCTGTGCGTTTTATAGGTACCGCGTTTGATATCACCGGATTGAAAGACGCGGAGGAGAAAACCGCCAAGTTAGCAGCCATTATAGCATCAACTGATGATGCCATCATCAGCAAAACTTTTGAAAGTGTTATAACCAGTTGGAATGCATCTGCGGAGCGAATGTTTGGGTACAGTGCAGATGAAATTATAGGTGAAAGTATTTATAAGCTTATACCGCACGATAGGCTGGATGAAGAACCCCTTATACTGGCGCGACTAAAATCAGGCGAACGGGTACAGCACTTTGAAACCAAAAGGCTTACCAAGGACGAAAGATTAATAGATGTTTCTGTAACGGTTTCGCCGGTAAAGGACAGCGACGGAAAAATAATAGGCTTATCAAAGATTGCCCGTGATATTACTGAGCGCAAACTGGACGAAAATCGTAAAAACGATTTTATTGGCATGGTGAGCCACGAGTTGAAAACACCGTTAACATCATTGAGCGCTATTTTACAGGTGGCTAAAGCTAAACTCAACAATACCGACGATACCTTCTTGTCTGGCGCTATGCAGAAAGCCAATCACCAGGTAAAACGAATGACAACTATGATAAATGGCTTTTTGAATATTTCGCGCCTGGAGTCGGGGAAGATACAGATAGACAAACAGCTTTTTAACATTAAAACCCTAATTCACGAAGTTGCGGACGAAATGAAAGTTACAGCCACAACTCATACCATCAATATAGACCAATGCGAGGATGTTGACGTTAATGCGGATCAGGATAAAATACAATCTGTTATCTCTAACCTGATAAGTAACGCGGTAAAATACTCTTCAAATGGCACGGTAGTGAGCGTTGGCTGTAAAACCAATGAGGGCGAGGTTATAGTAAGCGTAAGCGATGAAGGGATCGGTATTCAACCCGCCGACGCGGAGAAGATATTTGACCGCTATTACCGCATTGAGAATAGCAATACCAAACATATTTCCGGCTTTGGCATCGGGCTTTACTTAAGCGCCGAGATCATTCACCGCCACGAGGGACAGATATGGGTGGAAAGCGAAAGCGGCAAAGGCTCTACCTTTTACTTTAGCTTGCCGCTTGGCTTAACACCGTAATGGCTTACTGTCCCGCGCGGGTGTGAGACAATGTGAGACCATGTGGGACACTCTTTTTAGTAAGCTATTGACAGTAAACGCTTTAAAGTTTTAAGCTGGGACAAAGTGAGACTACTTATTCGTCAGGAAATTTAGCTGTAGAACATGCATAAGGATGTAATTATTAAGCGCTTATAAATTGGTATTTTTTGTCCCAAATTTTAGTGTAAAAAACCATCACAAAATAAAGGCAAACATTGTGTAATTCGATGGGTTATTCTGTATGTAATTAGCATAAAACCCATGAAAAATCCATTTAAAAAGAAAGATAACACCCTGTTAATAGCCGGTATTGCCATTGGCGCGGCCGCGGCCAGTTTAGCCTATTTATTTTTAACCGAGAGCGGTATTGCAGTCCGGCAGCAACTCGCCGGTTATTTCGGGCAAGGACAAGATGATGCTGACGACCATGAGGAGCAAGATCCGCAAGCCTACATGCACCACCCCGGCAAGGCGCCAAAAACCGACCGGGACGCTCTGTTAAAAAACGAGATTCTTCATAATACTGACGAAGATAACGCGCAGTCTTAATGTATTGATAGGGCAGTATGAAGCTAAAAAGGATTCTTTGGGTGCTGGTGTTTATCTGTATCATTGATTCCATGGGCTTCGGTATGATGATCCCGCTCATCTATTCGTACGGCAAGCAGTTCGGCCTCACCAAGGCAAGCCTTGGCTGGCTAACTGCTACCTTTTCTGTTGTGCAGTTTTTCTCTACGCCGCTGCTGGGTTCACTTTCAGACCGCTTCGGTCGCAAATGGCTGCTGGTAACCTGCCTGGTGGGCACTGCCGCATCGTTTGTGCTTTTCGGGCTGGCCGGCAGCTTGCTCATGCTTTTTTTAGCAAGGGCTTTGGACGGCCTTACCGGCGGGGACATATCCATAGCGCAAGCAATAGTGGCAGACATTTCTTCATCAGAAAACCGGGCAAAATACTTTGGCATTCTCGGTTCGGCATTTGGCTTCGGCAGTGTAATGGGGCCGGCTGCAGGAGGCTTACTGAGCGGCTTTGGTATGAGCACCCCTTTTTTTATCGCCGCCGGCCTTTCACTTACGGGCGCGCTTTTAAGCATGATATTTTTAAAGGAAACAAATAGCAAAACAAAAAAACAGCGGCAAAAGAAAGCCTTCGCGTTTAAATCATTGATCACGGTGCTTAAGCAGCCTGTTATTGGGCCGGCAGTTTGCACGGGCTTTTTACTCACCACGGCGCAATTGGTAATGCTGATCGGTTTCCAGACATTTTGTACCGATGCCCTCAAACTAACGCCCACACAAGTGGGCATTTTCTACGCGGGATTTGGCGTTATGGGCATCCTTACCCAACTTGCGGTTCCGTACATTACAAAAATGATCTCCTCCCGCTCTATTATTTTACTTATATCAACAATAGCTTGCCTGGGGGCAATGGCCTTTACCGGTTTTGTAAACGCTTTAATACCATTCGCCATCGGCATCGGGATATATGGCTTGTTCAATGGTTTAAGAAACCCAATGCTAAATGCCATTATAGCAGACAAAAGTAAAGCAACACAACAAGGCGAGATCATGGGCATTAACCAGTCGTACACCTCATTGGGGCAGGCCACCGGCCCTATTATAGCAGGCTTAGCGCTTGCCATAACACAGTCTGCCGCGTTTTTTTTGGCGGCCCTGCTCATGCTAATTGCCGCTGTGGTAAGCATACGGCTTAAGACTCAGGAGTCTCCGGATAGTTAGCTTACCGGTTAAGCAAACAAAGCGAAACAACTAATGGTTGTAAAAATAAAATTGGTTATTATGAAAAAGCACACCTTTTTTTATCGCAACGGATTAAGTATCGTGTTCTTGTCATTGTTCATCATTTCGCTTTTTGGCCAGGCGTTTACAGGCTGGAAAGAATATAACGACGAACTGAAAGATGAAAATGCTGTGCAGGTATCGTTCCCGGCCTACCTTATTACCGGCCATTTTGTATCGGCAACCTTTGAGAACTTTCAAAGCGAGTTTTTACAAATGGCGCTGTATGTTGTTTTAACAGTGGGGCTTAGGCAACAAGGTTCTTCAGAATCAAAAAGCCTGGAAGGCAAAGAGGAAGTTGACAGGGAGCCCGTTGCTAAAAAAGATGCCCCCTGGCCGGTAAAAAAAGGTGGGATATGGCTTTTGCTATACAGCTATTCGCTTTCCATTGTATTCTTTCTACTGTTTTTTGCCAGTTGGGGAATGCATTTGTACGGCAGCTGGACGGATTACAATGCTGAACAGATGATCAAAGGCAAACTTCCCGAGACGATAAGCGGGTTTTTAACCGCTCCGCGATTTTGGTTTGAGACATTCCAAAACTGGCAAAGCGAATTTTTATCCGTTTTTTCTATAGTTGTTCTCTCTATCTTTCTGAGGCAAAAAGGATCGCCGGAATCAAAACCTGTTGATGCACCTTATATGGAAACCGGCAAATAGCTTAGGTGTAAAGAAATAGCAGCAGTGTAACATTGGCCAAATATCTGCGTCTATTAACCTGATGCTGATCATATCCTTTAAAAACCCGGTTGCCGTAGTTGGCTTTTTACTACTGTCTGTATCAACCTACGGACAATCTGCAACAGATACCTTAAAGACAGACTCTGTCAAAAAGAACAACCAAACCTTACAGGAAGTAAATATCACTGCAAAAACGCCGCTGATACGGATGGAGCAAGGCAAAATGATAGTTGATGTAGCCGCATCAGTAACTAATGTTGGCGCTACTGTATTAGAGGTTTTAGAGAAATCGCCGGGCGTTACTGTTGACAGAAATGGCGGCATTGCCTTGCAGGGAAAAACGGGCGTACTGGTATTAATTGATGATAAGCCCACCTATCTATCGGGATCTGAATTGAATAATCTGTTGAGCAGTATGAATTCGGCACAGGTACAGCAAATTGAATTGATAACCAGCCCTACGGCGCGGTACGATGCCAGCGGCAATGCGGGCATCATCAATATAAAAACAAAAAAAACCAAGGAGAAAGGCTTTAACGGCAACTTTACAGTGGCCGGCGGCTATGGCGTTTATCCTAAAAACAACAATAGCCTTGCGCTTAACTACCGTACCGGCAAGGTAAACCTGTTTTTAAATTACAGCATGAACTATACAGAGTACCTTACAGATCTGTATGCTTTACGCAAATATTTTAACGCCCAACACCAGGTTGTTTCGCAGTTAGATCAGCCAGGTTATTTTTCGGGCACATTTTTAAATAATACCGTAAAAACAGGGCTTGATTATAATGTATCGGCCAAAACTACCTTAGGCATTGTGCTTGGGGGCATCAAGGTTAAACGGGATGGTTATAATACAGCGGTAGCCACCTGGCTAAACCCGGCAGGCGCAACAGACTCGGCAATTTATACGAATAACAGCAGCGGCAGCCGTTTTAAAAACGGATCCGTCAATTTAAACCTACGCCATAAAATAACCGAAAGCCAGGATCTGTCTGCCGATGCCGACTGGCTGGGCTACGATATTACCAGTACTCAGGCTTTCAACAATAGTCGCCCGGGGCCGCCCACAGTTGGTTATGAGCAACAGTCCAGGGGTAACATACCATCCACCATTAAGATACTATCAGGCAAAATAGACTATACCAACAGGTTTTCAAAGGGTGCCACCTTACAGGCCGGTTGGAAATCATCATCAACCAATACGGATAATTTAGCGTCGTACGAAAATTTAAAACCCACGGGCTGGGTGCCTGACAATGTTAAGAGCAATCACTTTTTGTACGATGAGCGCATCCACGCGTTTTATGCATCTATAGATAAAAAGTATAAAAAACTCAACTTTCAAATAGGCTTGCGGTATGAAAATACCGGATATAAGGGCCATCAATTGGGTAACGCGGTTCAAAGAGATTCATCGTTTTCGCGTAACTATAGCGGCTTATTTCCGAGCGGATACATAACCTACCAGGCAGATTCTTTAAACAGTTTTAGCTTGAACGCGGGCAGGCGTATTGACCGGCCGAGCTTTCAAAACCTTAACCCATTTTATTTTATCATTAATAAATACACCTACCAAACAGGTAACCCGTTTTTGTTGCCGCAGTACACCTGGAACTTTGAGCTGAGCCATCAGTACAAAAACCTGTTAACCACAATGCTATCGTACAGTAGTATAAACAACTATTTTTCGCAGCTTTTTTTAACAGATAAGGAAAAAGGGATTTTACTATACACGCAGGGCAACGTTGGCCATACCTACACTATTGGTGTAACTGAAACTGTGGTGGCGTCGCCGTTTAAATGGTGGTCTGTAACAGCGCAGGCGGTTTATAACTATAAGCAGTTGCGGGGCTTTAACGGTAATACCTACACCAGCGATATTAACCAGCTTAGCGTAAGCGCCAACAACCAGTTTACCATAGCTAAAATTTATACGGCCGAACTATCGGGCGCGTACACCACCCGGGCACGTAATGATGTGCAGGAACTACTTTACCCAACAGGGCAGCTATCAGCAGGTATTGCAAGGCCGATAATGAAAAAGCGCGCCACACTACGTTTTACCGCCCGAGACCTGTTGTACACCAACGTAATGCACGGCCTTACACAGTTCCCTAACGCTGAAGAATATTTTAGACTGCGCCGAGATACGCGTGTGTATACATTATCGTTTACTTACAGATTTGGCAAAGCCTATAAAACTAATAGCCGCAGCCAAGGCAGTGCTACTGATGAGGCGCAGAGGGTTGGAAATGGTTGATAAGTTGGCAGCTTGCAGTGAGGCACTATAGATCCTGCTAACTGCTCACTAAAAACTGCCAACTGCCGCTACGGCTGCATTGGGTTAACTGGTCTGGCAGAAACAACACTATCCACAACAAAATTGCTTACACCACGCCAGGGCAAAGTGTGCAGGTACTCTTTGTAATGTAATTCCAGATAAGCGCCCGCGTTTTTGTTAAGTATGTCCGCAACATGTTTATCGGTAACAGAGAACATAAACTCGTTTGATTGTATAGTGCCCTGTGTTGGTGCCCGGATACCGCTTTGGATGAGGCGCCCTTCGTAAGTTTTAAACAGGTAACCTTTGTGCACAAAGTAGTTCATTGTACCCGCCTTAACACCATCGCCAAAAACAAAATAATACCGATAGTAAAATACACCGGATAATATAACAATCACCACTATAGAGATGATGAGGATGATCTTTTTTAAATTGCTGCGCTGTTCCATGTACCCTTAACAAGCGCGGGGCTATAATGTAAGCGCCGGCTGCTTTTATTTTTTGTTGACGAGTTTATGCTGCTGGCAAACTATATTACTTATTTTTACACTGTTACGCACCACCCTAATTTTTAAACTCGTAAATGAAGACACCCGTAGCATTCCTTGGGCCTATATTTTATTTGTGCTTAAGTTTAATAGTCAGGTTAATTAACTGGTCGCGTTTAATGACATAGGGCTTTTAAATGATCCGTATAGGTGCGTGGCTGGGTGGCATTTCTTATGGTATTTATATTATACATGCCCCCTTGCTTTTTTGGGTAGGGAGCATTAGTGTTTTTGAAAATAAGCTTTGGGCTTACATTATTAAGTTTACTTTGCTGTTTACCCTAATTATAATACTCGCATACTTATTAGAAAAAGTATATCAACCCTGAATAAAAAATCTGCTGATAAAGAAAAAAACTGTTTAACCCGGCTAATCAGTATCCTTTACACAGTTAATAAATAACCCTTACAAAAACCGCAAAGCTTACCATGTGTTGAAACTATACAATGGCGAGTGAAAACTATTTTTCGGGCACAAGCGGCCTGGTACTACCGGTGCCCAACAAAACACATTACCCACCTGAGTTTAAAGACAAAAGCAGGTTATGTTATTATACTTCCTTGTTTAACAGCATTGAGGTTAATTCGTCTTTCTACAAAATACCGCAGGCCCGCACAGTGGCCAAATGGGCGCAGGAAGCGGGCGACGACTTTAAGTTTACATATAAACTTTGGAGAGGAATAACACACGAAAAAGGTTTGATATTTGATGTTGCAGATATTAACCGCTTTATGGCGGCAATTGATGGTGCCGGTAACAAAAAAGGCTGCCTGCTCATCCAACTGCCACCATCAGCTAAGGCCAGCCTAATGCCACATCTGCAATACCTGGTTAATTGTGTGTTAGAAGCCGATTTTGATCATAGCTGGCAGATCGCTATTGAACTGAGGCACGCATCATGGTATACCGATGACCTGTTTGAGTTTGCCGAAAGCAATAAGCTAACCATAGTACTGCACGATATACCAGCCTCTGCTACGCCATTGCAATTTTACGATACGGCAGATACGGTTTACCTGCGTTTTCACGGACCCGGCGGCAAATACCGCGGCAGTTATGCTAACGATTTATTATACGAATACAGCAGCTACATACACGATTGGCAGCAGGAAGGTAAAACCGTTTACGTTTATTTTAACAATACCATGGGCGATGCTGTACGTAACCTGGACACGCTGAATACATTTGTGCGGCCGGGCTTTTAGCTGATTTATTACAATGAAATAATTAATGGGACATAAATGGCATCATAAAACAATTTGTCCATAATTTGCTTTTGTGTCTGTACCCAAATCATTGTAAATGGCCATAAAAATTAAAGACCAACCCTTTTATGTACAAAGCACAGCGGTGCTGCTTGGCTTGGTGTTGTTGGTATATGCTTTAGCAACACTTACGGATATTTTAGTACCATTGGCATTTGCGGCATTTATAGCGGTATTGCTAAATCCTGTTGCTAACCGTTTGCAGCGTTATAAAATGTCACGGGCTTTATCCATAGCTATAACCATGCTGGCAGCGCTGGTGGTAGTAGCGGGTGTATTTTATTTTCTTTCCTCGCAAATTGTGCAGTTCGGCGATTCGCTGCCCATGCTAAAACAAAAATTCGGAGAGATAACGCACGACTTAAAACTTTGGGTCCAGGATAACATTGGCACGCCGGTAGCCAAACAAGATCAAATGATAAAGGAGACCTTGGGCAATGGGCAGGCAATGGTTGGTAAAACTTTGGGCGGCCTGGTTGGCACTTTGGGTATTATATTCTTATTACCTGTTTACATATTCTTTTTACTGCTGTACAAACAGCTGATACTAAATTTTTTATACGAAGTTTTTGCTGAGGAGAATTCTGCCAAAGTAAGCGAGGTTTTAAGCGAAACCAAGCTTGCCATACAAAGCTACATTGTAGGCTTGCTGATAGAGATGATAATTGTAGCTGTTATGAACTCAGCCGCGCTGTTATTGCTGGGTGTTAAATATGCCATATTAATTGGCTGCATAGGTGCCATACTTAACCTGATCCCCTATCTGGGCGGCATTATAGCAATTGCTTTACCTGTGCTTATGGCCACCGTAACTAAAGACGGCTACTCAACGCAATTGGGCGTTATAATTGCTTATATTGTAATTCAGTTTATTGATAATAATATACTGGTGCCGCGCATTGTATCATCAAAAGTGCAGATAAACGCGCTTATGTCAATTATAGTAGTGTTGCTGGGTAACCAGTTATGGGGCGTATCGGGCATGTTCCTGTCCATACCTTTTGTGGCCGTGCTCAAAATAATTTTCGACCGCATTGAAGAGCTTAAACCATGGGGTAAGCTGTTAGGCGACAATATTCCCACCAAACGTATTGGCAAGCACACAGGAGCGCGCGGCAAAAAAGAATTGACCAAAGACCCGGATCAGTAAAGACGTTTCAATCTGTTTACGCACTGAAAACGTTATCTTTGGGGACTGATGCAAAAGTCGCCTATAGATAAGCTTATCCATCCTGTTAACCGCTTTATTCATTTAGAGTACACCAGCGGTATTGTGCTTTTTCTGGGCGTAGTTATAGCGCTTATCTGGGTAAACTCACCTTATAGCGAAAGTTACCACCATATCTGGAACATTGAATTTTCTTTTGGGTTTGATAAAAATGTATTGAGCCATCCGCTCCACTTGTGGATAAACGATGGTTTGATGGCCATCTTCTTTTTTGTAATAGGCCTTGAGCTGAAACGCGAATTTATTGCGGGAGAACTATCAACCTTAAGCAAGGCCTCTTTACCGATGGTGGCAGCGCTGGGCGGCATGTTGGTGCCCGCGGGTATTTATATGGCGTTTAACCACGGCACAGCCGGCGAACATGGCTGGGGCATACCCATGGCTACGGATATCGCGTTTGCCCTCGCACTGCTCTCTATCGCAGGCAAACATATTCCGGCCTCCATTAAAGTATTTCTTTCTGCACTTGCTGTAGCCGATGATCTGGGTGCGGTTTTGGTGATAGCCTTTTTTTACAGTTCAGGTATTGTGTGGGTGCCTTTGTTAATAGGCGTTGGCTTTTTAGCTATTCTTGCAGTTGCCAACGTGCTAGGCATCCGCAGTTCTACATTTTATTTATTGATAGGTTTTGGGGTATGGGTTGGCTTTTTGCTATCAGGTGTGCATCCTACTATCGCAGGTGTTTTGGTAGCATTTACGATACCTGCGCGTACCAAGATCAACGAAAAACAATACTCAGAGAGGCTTAATAAACTCTCTGCAGCGTTTGATGCGGAGATCCCTAACTGCAGCTCGCTTACCACTCCTAAACAGCACGATACCATTGAGCATATTAAAGCGCTGAGCCTTGCCGCACAAACCCCGCTGCAAAAAATTGAAACCGCGCTTCACCCCTGGGTGGCATTTGTTATTATGCCGTTGTTTGCATTGGCAAATGCCGGGATTGTTATCGGTGCAGATTTTTTCGCTGTACTTATCAATCCGGTAAGCATTGGCGTAACTGTGGGTTTGGTAATTGGAAAATTTATTGGTGTACTGCTGTTTACGTGGTTATTGGTTAAGTCGGGCATTGGCGCACTGCCCGAGGGCGCTACCTGGAAACATATTATTGGGGTAGCGTTGCTGGCGGGTATAGGTTTTACCATGTCGTTGTTCGTGTCTGCGCTGGCATTTGATAACGTGCAAATGATAGATCAGGCTAAGTATGGGATACTGTTGGCCTCTCTTATCGCGGGTATTGCCGGCGTAATTGTATTAAAGGCTCAACGCGGACGAGTTAAAGCAATCGCAGGACATTAATCGTTTGTGCGTTTGTTTCTAAGCCAGTACCGGCCAAGATTGAAAGCAATAACCATATGGTTAAACACCGTAGGCAACAACCCGTAATGTTTTTTCATAATATCAAAACGCTCCAGCAGGCTTTGCCTGTGTTTTTGTTTTGACATGCCGCCCATTTTATATCGCGCCACATATGTGTGAACATTCACTATGCTCTTGGCTTTCTTTGCCGCACGCAAGATCCAGTCAATATCGGCGCTTAACTGGTATTTTGGATCATAGGGTTCAACAAGCGAGCGTTTTATATAAATAGCCTGGTGACTTATACTCATGCCATATTTAAAGTCCCGCCAGGTAAAGGCTTCGGGTGCGGCGTGGCGGCGGCGACCGAGATTGTTACCCTCTTCATCCATCATCTCTGTCTCGCCATAATAAATATCAGCATCCTCCGCAGACGCAAATACCCGGGCGACAGTATCATCAGAATAGAATTCATCACCAGAGTTCATGAATATAATATAATCGCCTGTAGCCGCCAATATGCCCTTATTCATGGCATCATAAATACCTTTGTCTTCTTCGCTGATGAATTTGCCCAGTTTGTCTTTATAACGCTCAATAATCTGCAAAGTACCATCGGTTGACGCGCCGTCAATAACAATATATTCAATAGCCGGGTAGGTTTGGTTAAGCACCGAAAGCATAGTACGCTCAATATTTGCTACGTTGTTATAAACAACAGTAACAACAGAAAGTATGGGCCGGGCCTGTTTACTCATTACTTAAAACGGAGCGGTAAAGTTCAAGATAATGTTTAGCTACTTTATCATTGGTGTAATTATTTAACACTTTTTGGCGCGCGTTGGCAGCCATTTTTTTTGCATCTGCATTGTACAAAATTTCTGTTATTCCATCGGTTATTCCCTTTGCCGATGCCAGGGCTGCCAGATAGCCGTTTTGTAAATGATCTACCAGTTCTGGCACTCCACCAGTATTAAACGCAACCACCGGCGTACCGCAAGCCATGGCTTCCATTACCATATTGGGTAAGTTATCTTCTAACGACGTGGTTACAAATACATCTGCCATGCTATAAATTCCCGCCAGCTCATTTTCTTTTGTAATTATATTCAACTGATGCACAGGGAACGGCAATTGCGTTACATCAAAGTGCTTGTTCTTACCAAAGATCACTACTTCAACAGCAGAAGTATCCTGATCGTTTTGTTTTAAAAGCTGCAAGGCTTCTACCAGGAACCGGATGCCCTTACGTTTATCATTAATATTAGCTGCGCCGAACAAAATGATCTTAGCGTCAACTTTAATACCGCGCTTGCTGCGTTCCGCTACCTTATTGCCGGGCGAAAATGTCTCGATATCAATAGGATTTGGTATAGCGGTAATAGGGAACTGGCTGATCAAAGAACTTGTGCGAGCCACCTCTCCTAACCAATTACTGCAAGTTACAAAGCTGATATTCTTCGCGCCCGCGTACATAGCAGCCTTGCGGAGCCAACCCTGATGGGATAGGTCGTCTTCCCCGGCATCCCGTAAAAAGGGACAGTTACCACACTCGTTTTTAAACCGCTCACATGTGCCTGAATAGTGGCAGCCACCGGTAAAGGTCCACATATCGTGAAGCGTCCAGATGATGGGTTTACCTGTATCTATCAGTTGTTTCAGATCTGCTATAGAGAGAAAGCCAGAATTTGTCCAATGCAGATGCAGTATATCCGCATCCTTTACCAAGGGGTTATTTGCTATGCTTGTTCCGGCATTAGCTGTAGAGAACGCGAAACGCACCGTTTTGTCCCGTTCATGAAAAAGTATAAAAGGAATACGTTCTGCTAAAAAAGTAAGCCTGGCTTTTAACTTGCTAATGGCATCTTTTACAATACCGGTAACGCCCGCGTTATTTGTTTTTTTATACTGAACCAATAAACGCGCATCGCCGCCCTGCAATTGCAGCGCTTGCAGCAACCGCATACAAGCGGCAGGCGCGCCACCCCCGGCATCAGCAGTGTTGATGAGCGTAACTTTCATTTGCACAAGTATAGTGAAAAGCTGAAAGACTATAGCTGAAAGCGAAAAGACTAAAGCAGAAAGCTTTCAAGCTAACTTGCAAACGTATCCATAGCACTAAAAAAGCTTTGGTCTTTCTGCTTTCCGCTTTTTGCTTACTTTTGAGGAAATGAACGCCATTACCTACTTATTTCAGGACCGCAAAGCCAACTCCTTAAATTTTAAGGGTCAGCTGGTGTTGTTTTTGTTCAGGCTGGCGTCGCTTATTAATCGCTCCATGATAGCTAAGGTGATATTTTATCCTTACCTGCTATGGTACCGTTATGTAGTTGATTGGATTTGGGGGATTGAGCTGCCGCGTAAACTAAAAGCCGGTAAAGGCTTGATCATTTATCACGGCCATGCTTTGGTAGTTAATCAGGGTGTTGTTTTGGGCGATAATTGTGTTTTGCGAAATTCTGTTACCATAGGCCATAAAAAACTGGCCGACGGTAGTTTGAGCGGCTGCCCAAGGATAGGTAATAACGTAGATATAGGGGCCAACGTGGTTATTGTGGGGGATATAGAGATAGGTGATAATGTGATGATTGGCGCCGGGTCGGTAGTTGTAAAAAGCGTGCCGTCTGACTGTACCGTTGTGGGTAATCCGGCAAGGATACTAAAGAAAAAAGAACCATTGCATTTTATTTAAAATAAGGGCTGATCTGATAAATGGAGAATAATTTAACCGACCGTTCGTTCTGGAAATCTTTCTGGGAATCAAGGATCGGCCTGATCTTTACTATAAAACCCGATTATGTTTTTGGCGATATCCTGGCCAAAATAATTAAACAGAAGAACGCCAAAACAGCTATAGAACTGGGCGGCTTTCCGGGTTATTACGCCATCTACCTAAAAAAATATCAGCAAATGGAAACTACCTTGCTGGATTATTTTATCCATGAAGGCCTTGTTAATCAACTGCTTGAAAAAAACGGCCTGAATGAAAGCGATATAAAGATAATTGAGGCAGATCTGTTTAACTACACTCCTGCCGAACAGTATGATATGGTGCTTTCCTTTGGATTGATAGAACATTTCAGCGATACAAAAAGCATCATCAAAACTCACCTTTCTTTTTTAAAACCCGGGGGTACCTTATTTATCACCCTGCCTAACTTTACCGGGATTAACGGTTGGGTGCAGCGCAAATTCGATCGCGAAAATTACGACAAGCATTATATTGAAAGTATGAACCCTCCCCTGCTTGCAGACTATTGCCGGCAGTTAGGGTTAAAAAATGCAGAGGCCTATTATCATGGCGGTTTTTCTATCTGGTTAGAAAACAAAACACATCAGTCTGCGCTAACCAAAAGCTTTGTTAAAGGATTATGGTTTGCCGGGAAAGTGATAAGTAAGATAATTCGCGTAGAAAGTAAAGTATTGTCGCCTTATATAGTGGTTAAGGCAGAGCGTTAGCGATTAGTTGATTGGTGATTAGAGATTAGTTAGTCTCTATTTTCCTTTTATCGCGTACTTTATACGCCACTGCCTTATTAAGCGCAACCCACGTTGCAATAAAGTTCCCTTGCGGTTTTTTAAGAAATGCCATATTGCTAAATGGGCTTTCCCATCTTCCTTTACTTCAGCGGGAAAATGCTTAACAGGTTTATCCGCAACGCTTACGCCGTACATGTGCTCAATATTGGAGTGTACGCCTGTACCGTCATGCCCTATGTTGTGAATAAGCGAATGTGAAGGATGCAGCGCTAAACCGCCTTTTAAAAATATAGAAGCATACCAACGGATGGCCCAGGAATTATTTTTACCGGCCTTAAATTCCATTATCTGTTTCCAGAAGTTGCCGGTTCCGTCAACAGAAAATTCCTGAATTTTTTGGCTATCAAATTGTGCTATCAGTTTATCAACGTCTGGCTCAAAATTACGCCATGCCCTATCCCACGTGGCCCAACCCCAACTGGTAGCAATGCGGTAAAAAAATGTTTCGGGCAGCGTTTTATCATATAACGGAAACATATAGGCCCCAATATGCATAGCCTTTTCCTGGTGTTGGTACCGCGTAAGCGCTTCGTTAAAATACTCCAGCGTATGTGGCGAAGACAGCAGGTCATCTTCAAAAACTATAACGTTGCCATAATGGTTAACCAGCTGCGTAACCCCATCAATAATGGAATTAGCAAGGCCCATATTTTGTTTCCTGCTGATCAGTTGCACCGATTTGAATCCAGTAACCTGCGCTGCCAGATCGCGCACTTCCTGTACTTTCTGCTCATCGCCCGACGTTTTTGCCCCGTCAGAAAAAATATAAAGCTTAGAATCATTAGCCAGCACGTTTTTTTGCAAATAGCACAGCGTGCGGCGGGTATGATCTGGCCGGTTATAAACAAAAAGTGCTATTGGAGCAAGGGATTGCATGTTGGGCCAAAATTAACTTATTGTGTTTAAATCCGCCGTGTTATTTTACAACAGCCACCCATCCTGATAATCCCTTTGTACCGTTTTTCAGGTCGATGGTATAATAGTAGTTGCCAAATGGTACAACTCTGCCGTTATAACTACCATCCCACGCTTTTGAATATCCGATGCTCCTATATAAGAGCTCGCCATTTCTGTTAAATACAGAAACAACACTGCCGCTGTAATTACTTAAACCAGAAATTTCCCACACATCATTTATACCATCGTGATTAGGTGTAAAAGTATTCGGTGGGGCTATTTTAGGATACACTTTTACAAAAACATCATCGAAAACAATAAAACAATTATTGGCACTGGTTACGGTAAGAGTATAAGCGATGCTTTCGGGGGGAGACGCAGTAGGGTTAGCGATATTAGGATTATCCA
Source organism: Mucilaginibacter sp. HD30 (assembly GCF_054061755.1). Taxonomy (NCBI): domain Bacteria; kingdom Pseudomonadati; phylum Bacteroidota; class Sphingobacteriia; order Sphingobacteriales; family Sphingobacteriaceae; genus Mucilaginibacter; species Mucilaginibacter sp. HD30. The sequence continues at coordinate 4,225,291 of NZ_JBSSEO010000001.1, read as the reverse complement.
GATACAAGGTGGGCGACCAATTGTATTGCAGGTCATTCCCTGTTACCACAGCATCAAGCAACACGCTGCCACCCTTTAATATTTCTTTGTCCTTGCCGGCATCAACCGTTGGTGGCGGTATAACATTAACCGTTGTAGTAATTGTGGTACTGCATAATCCATTTGAAATCGTTAGCGTGTATAGCGTGGTAACGGTGGGCGATGCCACCGTATTTGATGAAGTGGTATTTGAAAGCCCAGCTGCTGGAGACCATTGATAGGTAAAATTGCTGTCTCCGCCGATTGGATTTAACGTGGTATTTGCACCCTGGCAGATGGTCACTTCAGCCTGTAGGGTTATAACAGGCATTACATCAACAGTTATCTTTATAACATTGCTGTTTTGCGGAATATTACAACTGCCCGAGGTTACTATGCGGCGAAAATAAGTGGTAATTGTAACGGTGGGTGGATCAAAATCTTTTGCTATCGCTCCACCAATATTGCTGAAAGCAATACCATCGGTTGAACTTTGCCACATGTAGGAGTAGGTGCCATCACCACCCTCAGGCGTGCTCCCTACAATATTACCGGGCTCTCCGCTGCTACAAAAAGAATTGATAACAGGAGAAGTTATTGTGTTATTTGCAACAGCGGGGTCAATCCGTATAACCACCACATTACTTATAAGTGGTACTACACACACAGCAGAACTAACTATCCGTCGAAAGTAGGTCGTCATCGCTATTGACGGCGGATCATAATTATTGGTTATGGCGCCCGGGATATCTGCAAAATGAATATTATCCGTTGTGCTTTGCCATTGATAAATGTAAGTAAAAGCACCTGGCGGAATGTTTCCGGTTATTACCCCGGGATCTGCGTATACGCAAAAAGTTGTCGGCAATTGTGCTGATATTGTGTTAGCTGATACAGTGGACTGTACCTGCAGCTGAATGATATTGCTCGCTGTTTCGCAGGAGCCTGACCTAACTTTGCGACGATAATAAACTGTTGAATTAATAACCAATGGATCATGGTCTTTAGATGTTGCGCCGGTTATATCTGTAAAATTAATTCCATCCACGGCACTTTGCCATTGAAAAACATAGACACCATTGCCGCCTGTTGGCGTGCTGCCTGTTATAACATCCGGGTCGCCATTGCCGCAAAATGCTGTAGCAGACGGAGCATTGATCTGGTTATTTGTTATAGCCGGCTGCGCAGAAAATTGTATCATGTTACTTAAGGATGTTGCGCAACTACCTGATGTAACAATTCGTTGATAATAAACTGTTGAATTAATAACCGGCGCATCAAAGTCCTTTAATGTAGCGCCGGATAGGTCTGTAAAATTAATCCCATCACTTGAACTTTGCCATTGATAAGCATAGGTGCCGACACCACCCGTTGGTGTACTACCTGTAATTGCATCAGGATCTGTGCTGCTACAAAACGAAGTTGTTACGGGAGCGGCTAATTGATTATTAGCTATTGGTGGCTGCACACTTATTTCAACTATATTGCTTATTACATCACACCCCCCCGATGTTACTTTTCTTCGATAATAGGTTGTTACGCTAATAACTCCGGGGTCAAGATTGTTTAAAGTTGCGCCGGTAACGTCACTAAAATTAACGCCGTCGTTTGAATTTTGCCATTGAAACGCGTAGGTGCTGTTGCCACCTGTGGGAGTACTTCCTGTAATAACAGCGGGATCTCCGCTACCGCAAAACTGGACCACAGACGGAGCGGTAATGACATTATTGGCAATGGTGTTTTGTTGATTAATTTGAATTGTGTTACTGCTAATATCTAAATTACAATTGCCTGAACCAACCATTCGCCGAAAATAAGTAGTGCCCGTGGCACTTGGCGGGTCGTAATCTTTTCCAGACGCACCCGGAATATCAGCAAAATTAATTCCGTTGGCAGAACTTTGCCACTGATATGTGTAAGTACCCACGCCGCCGGTTGGCGTACTGCCAAGTATTACCGCGGGGTCAAAAGGGCCGCAAAAGCTTGTTATAATCGGTGCGGTGATAATATTGTTAGCCAACCCTGTAGCGGAAGGAGTGTATTTGGCGAGGAAGGCATCACGAGTGGGACTTGTTGCTGTTAAATTATAAGATGTGCACCCCGAAACATCGAAATTAATAGTTGAGCAGAAGGTGCCGGAAAATAATACATCATTGTTGCCGTCAATACCAACCGCCCGTCCCAATGTATTGCCACAACTGTTATTCCCAGCCGTAACCGCCCATTGGTAATCTCCGTCAATATTATATTTCAGTAAAAAAAAGTCACGCTGCCCGTGATAATTTATAATAGCAGAACCCATAGAGCCATCAAAATCAACAGTACCATTAAAATACCCTGAAATATACACGTTATCGTTTTTAACAGTAATTCCGTTATTTGATACAGACGCATTTGATCCGTCTACCCCCTTCGCCCAAATGAAAGAACCGTCTTGCGCATATCTGGCAATAAACATAGCCTGGCCTGCCGCAGCGTTCAATGTATTTCCAGGATCAAATGTTACAGTTGAATACGTTCCCGTGGCAAATATATTATTGCTACTTCTATCAACGGCAATGTTAGTGGCTGTGTTTCCGGTAATTACTTTTACCCAAATTAACTGACCGGAGGAAGTATATTTGGCAATATATGATGCCGTGCCCGGCGAAGATAAGTTATAACTCGCACCTAAGGGGTTAAAATTAACGGTGCCACTAAAAGTACCTGAAATAATGATGTCTTTGTTGTTATCCGTTTCTATTCCAACGCCCTTATTATCGCCGGATGCCCCAAGGCTGAAAGACCACAAATAGTTGCCCGCGGCATCATATTTAGCAATAAGTCCATTGAATGTTCCGCTGGTAGAATAGGTTACAGTGCCCACTTGAACAGTTTGTTGAAACTGGCCTATCATAATTCTGTTACCATCTTTATCTATTGCCACTTTGTTTCCGTAGTCGGCACCCGAACCACCTATAGACTTAGCCCATAAAAAGTTACCATTAGCGTCCAGATTGATAATGAACATATCGAAATCGGAAGCGTTATTAAGCGAGAAGACGCCCGCACCTGGATTTGCGTCTATAGGTGAATTGAACTGACCAACAATAGTAACATTGCCGTTATTATCTAAATCCATTCCGCTTGGCTGGTCAGTACCTGCCCCTCCCATTGATTTAGCCCAAATCAGATTACCATTCGTATCATACTTTGCAACAAAAGCATCAAAGCCTCCTGTAGCTGTGAGATTAAAGGTGCTGACCGAAGGATCAAAATCTATAATTCCTTCAAAAATCCCTGTAACATAAGTGTTATTTTGTGCGTCAACCCGTAAATAAGAAGATATACACGAGCCGGAACCGCCGATATCACTCACCCATTTGGGCACAGACGGCGTTATCTGGCAAATAGCAACAAACGGCAGAATTAATAGAAGAAGTAGAAAAAAAAGTTTATTCCTTGCAATCACATCATTAATGGAATAGGCACTTACAATTTAGCAATATAAATTAAATAACCCCGATACTTTTCAAGGTCTTATCAACCTTTTCGTTTATATCAGGCGATATTTTGAACAGGTAAGTAAGTATGCTATAACATGCCGCGGTTGTGCCGCTACGCAAAATTATATCAAGCCAAACATTGGGCATTCGCCAAAAATAATAACCCACAGCCAGGCTAACCAGCGAAATGCCGAGCACCGCGATATGCTTATAACCAAAAGGCTGCATTTTAAACCTGTATTTTATGTAAAACCAGGTTATAAAATTTAACGAGCCTATAGAAATTAAATAAGCAAGCGCTGCGCCTAAGCCTTTATAGGTAGGGATAAGCAGGAAATTTAAGCCTACGCAAATTATACTGGCCACCAACACCATTAGGGTAACTAACCTGTATTTGTGCGATGTTGAAACGATATAGGTATTCAAGCCGCCTGTTATATCCACCATAAAACCCAGGCCTATAACAATAAACAAACTAAAATACTTGGGATCTGTAAACTCCTGATTGCGTACCAGGGCATACAAATTTTCTCTATTTACAATTACACCTATAAAAAGCAGCGCGCCAATAGCCATTTGCACAATAGACGTTTTATAATAAACATCGGCAATATTGGCCAGGTTGTTTGATTTCCACGAATCGGCAACCAGGGCATATGTTGTACGGCTAAGCGCCTGTGCCGGTACGCTGATAATGATAGCGATATTAAAATACCAGCTATAAACTCCCTGTTCGGCTTCGCCGGCCATTGAAGTCAGCATCAGAATATCAATCTTTTGTAACGATACATATACCGCGCTGGATAATAAAGTAAATAAGCCAAAACGTACCACTTCGCGTTGTTTTATGGTTTTAAAACGGTAGTCGTTAACCTTGTAACTAAACTTGCCACTGGCGGCTATGCTGATAAGCAGCAACAGCGATATGGCACCGTTAGCGGCTATGTATAGCAATATGAACTGCTGAAAATTTATCCACTTAAAAATTATCATTACCAAAAAAGCAGATGTGAGTAAACGCAACAGCACGTTTTGCAACACATTTGAATAAATGGTTTGATAAATGATGCGGCCCGTCATTTCCAGGTAGTTGAACGCAACTATAAATAACGACAGCGGTATAAGCAAATAGTAGTACTTAACAAAGAGCGGCGATTCATTAATATAAGCCGATACGATTATTGGCCTGAATATTACGTAAAGGCCTGTGGCAGCTAAAAAACCAACAACAGAAATTATGGCCGACCAGTGCATAAAACCACTATGTAGTTTATCATCTGTACGGTAAAACGGGAAGTATTTGGCCAGTATACTTGGTATGCCCATAGACGCCACCAATGAGTATAATACCGATATGCCAATGATAAGGTTATAAAAACCATACTCGCTACTGCTTTTAGGGAAGACGGATGGGAACAATAAAACCGTATTAAGATACGCTATGACCATACCCGCGTAGGATACGATGGTATTTTTATAGGCCTGCGCTTTTACAATCCCCATTTAGGTAATACTAATATTTTATGCCGATACGGCCGGTGTAGTCGATGCGGTTTAACAATAACGGTAGTTTCTCAGATTCAATATATTCATCAACTGCTTTGCGTGCGCCTTCCCAATGGCCGTAATCGTCAATAATAATAACGCCGCCCGGTACAAGCAAAGGGTAAAGGTGCTCCAATTCATGTTTGGTGCTTTCGTACCAATCAGTATCCAATCGCAACAACGCTATTTTACCGGGTAGCGTTTGCGGGATGGTGTCTTCAACCTTACCTTTTACGTAGTGTACTTTAGCTGCCGGATACTTAAGCGTACCGACATTTTTTTGAACCTCTTCTAATGCCGAGTAGCACCAAACCGATGTAGCGTCTTCTTTAACACTGCTGTCTAACAAAACATCGGCAGCAGTACCGCTCAGTTCTTTATCATGCTCCGTTGGTTCAGACATCCCCTCAAAGGTATCGTATAAATACACCGTACGGCTGGTATCGCCTGCTTTAATCAGGGTATCAATAGCTGCCATTGTGCTGCCACCGCGCCATACACCGCACTCTACAAAATCGCCTTCAATGTTGTTCTTAACCAAATAATTTACCGCGTTACATAATGATGCTATGCGCTCGGGTGTAGTCATGGTGTAGGTTTTTACCTTGCTAAATGTGTCTACCGTTTCTTTGTCAAAATCAGCAGGCAAGCCATTCTTTATCAGCCGTTCATCGGGCTTTACAAGATCATAACCAAATTTCTTAAGTGTATTCCGTACCAGTTGTCTTACCATTACTTTTTATCTTTTACTGCCTGCCTAAGTGCGGCAGCTAATGTATTTATCCTATCACTTATATCATAATTTTGGCGTATGTGCTGCGCCTCTTTAGCACCAAGCGAAGCGGCGAGTTGTACATCTTCCGCAATTTTTATCATGTAGTGCGCCATGCCCTTTATATCGTGCTCAGGCACAAGGTAACCGGTTTCACCGTTTATTACGGCTTCTTTTATTCCGGCGTGTTGTGTACTTACAATGGCAAGGCCCGATGCACCCGCTTCTAATATGGTGTTAGGAGTTCCTTCTTTATCACCATCAGTTGCGGTAACAGAGTGCTGAACAAAGCATCGCATTTGCTGCATTAGCGCCTGGATCTCGTTTTTTGACAGTACGCCGGTAAAGGTTATTTTATCTGATAGTTTAAGCTGCCCGGCCAGTTCCTTTGCCTGAATAAACAACGGGCCATCGCCTACCATCCATAACCGGGCATCGGCTACATTTTTTGAAAGTATAAAGAACGCCTCAATAACAGATAACGGAGACTTTTTCTCTACAAAACGTCCCACCGTCAAAAAGTCCGGTGCCGAATCGCTCAGGTTTACTTCGGTGAAAAGATCTGTATCAACACCATATGGGTTTAAAACGACTTTCTCTGCCGGAGCACCTAATTGCTTTAAACTCTCCACCATTTCGTTGGATACAGCAACAATGGTACTTGCATATTTAAACATGGTACGGTATAAGTCGTGATATTTTGCTACTGTCCCCTTGTGGTGTGCATCAGCTCCGTGGAAATGAACAACCATGGGCACGTTAGCTAATTTGCAGGCCTGCGTTATCATGGCTCCTACCATTCCGTATTCGGCCAGTACAACGTCAATTTTCTCGCGCTTTAAATAATTGCTGAGTGCTTTTGTTCTGACGCCAATGTTCTGCCGCTTGAATAAACGTTTTTGTATCAGATAGCTTATTACTCCAAAAACAGACTTGATCAAAAACTTCCCTTCATGATTATAAACCGGAAAGGCCCCGCCGTAAAGCACTTTTTTGTTTCCCGGAAGCCTGTCTATGTGTGCTTGTATAAAGGTCTCAGAAAAAGTGCCTTTGTTTGGCTTTATGATACATAAATTAAAATCTTCCATTAAATGGATGGCTTTTGAGCTATCACTACATATAATGAAGCGTCCCTGTCGCGCTGCGGCTGTGAGTTCATTTTATTGAACAACCTTATTTTTAGCTGCATAACAAAAGCAAAAGGCGGCACTAAAAACTTAGGCAGCTTATTAATAATTGCATCCTGTAATAATTGTAAACCGCTGGCTGCAAGCCCCATAATGCCATGAAAAGATTTTACCTCAAATCCCGAGTCCTCAACTGTTTTGCGTAGACCCGCGCTTGTCCACCGCCAGTAGTCGTTAGGCGTTGGATGGTAATACCAATAACCATGGGTAGTTAAAATAATAGAGCCGCCTGGTTTTAATATGCGCAATGCTTCTTTGAGATAGCCAGAAGGCGAATCAACATGCTCCAGTACTTGGTTGGATAAAACTATATCGGCGTAGTTATCTGGCAGCGTTGTTTTGCTGTCAAAATCAATATGATGCTCTGCTTTAGGATTCATATCAAGATCAACGCCTAAATACCTGCCAACATGCGGTTCAATAACCGACCGGTAAGGCATATCGCCGCAACCAAAATCAACCAGCAACAGATCTTTTTTATCGGCAGTTAATTGATAGATAGTTTTTAAAGTAGCATCACGTAAATGCGTAAGATGTACATAACGCGGATGAAATAAAGAGGGTTGCAGGCGATCGTTACCTTTCATCCGGCTAAGATAATTGTTTTATCAGGTTTATTAAAGCGCAATTACAGTGCATAAGCGCATTGCCCTTAATGCTTTTTATACACCAATAGATAATTGGTTTTTGCCACTGTGTCTTTATACCACAGCTTAAGCGAGTCGGCTGTTAGTTTTTCTACTATGTATGATTTTTCCCAGCGCTTGTTTTTATCTAATACCAGGTTACAATCGGGCTGCGCTATTCCCCACGTTCCTTTAAACAGGAAAGCGTTACTTGTCAGTTCATACCCGGCGTCGGTATTAAATTTTATATACCCCGCCGGATAGCTTATCTGCCTGTTGCTCACGCCTGTTGGGTCATAATCAACAGTGCGGGTCTCAACATTATCCCAACGGTTCTCCAGTTTGTTCATATCAGGGCACATAAACGTTGCAAAATGCAGGGTTGTTGTAATAGCACCAACACGCTCACTTATAATAAGCGAATCGGTAGTTAATTTCTTCACCTGGTAGGTATGCTGGTTTCCGTTGGAAGGCTTTAGTACAAAATTGCAGTTTTCGTCAACAAACCATTTACCTTCCGCAGGCTGCGTGTCTCCAAAAAGTTTATACGTAGCGTTAAAATTGATGTTAAAGTAGCCATAAGCGGGAATAATGGTTGTCTTTTTCACGCCCGATTCCTGGTTATCTATCCGGGTGTAGACAGCGGCCCACTTTTTCTGATAGTACAACGTGGAATTACGCAGGCAAACGTCCGCGTCAATTACCGCTTTAATTTCTTTTTTGCACGCGCTAAAGCATACGCACAGCGAGATTAAAAGAAACAGGGGGTATCTTCTTTGCATCAGGTTATTTAATCAACGCTGCTAATATACAGCGTTTTATGATATAAATAAAAAAAGCTCCATAAAGGAGCTCTTTTTTATCATTTTATTAAAAAGTCTGGTTATGACTGGAACTTCTTAGCGTTTATTCTGCGTTCGTTCTCGTTAAGGAAGATCTTGCGCATGCGGATGCTCTGAGGCGTTACCTCAATGTATTCGTCGGCCTGTATATATTCCATAGACTCTTCTAACGAGAATTTGATAGCAGGCGCTATACGTACGTTGGTATCGCTACCAGATGCACGCATGTTGGTTAACTGCTTGCCTTTGGTTAAGTTAATAACCAAGTCGTTATCACGTATGTGCTCGCCTAATACTTGTCCTTCGTAAATATCAACTCCCGGATCAACATGGAAACGACCACGATCCTGTAATTTGTCAATAGCAAAAGCAGTTGTTTTACCGGTATCCATTGATACCAATACACCGTTTGAGCGGCCGGGGATAACACCTTTCCAAGGCTCGTATGCTTTAAATCGGTGAGCCATAATAGCCTCGCCACCTGTTGCAGTTAATACGTTGTTACGTAAGCCAATAATACCACGTGCTGGTATCTCAAACTCTAAGTGTTGTAAATCGCCTTTAGGCTCCATTACTAACAGGTCGCCTTTGCGTTGGGTTACTAACTCAATTACTTTACCTGCAACATCACCCGGTACGTCTACCGTTAAAACTTCAACCGGTTCGCATTTAACACCGTTGATCTCTTTAACAATTACCTGTGGCTGCCCTACTTGTAACTCATATCCTTCGCGACGCATGGTCTCGATCAATACAGATAAGTGAAGAATACCACGACCGTATACCAGGTATGAATCTGGTGATTCTGTCTCAACAACTTTAAGCGCCAGGTTTTTCTCCATCTCTTTGTATAAACGATCACGTAGGTGACGTGAGGTTACAAATTTACCCTCTTTACCAAAGAAAGGCGAAGTGTTGATGGTGAACAACATGTTCATGGTAGGCTCATCAATATGGATAACTTCCAATTGCTCCGGTTTTTCAAAATCGGCAATGGTATCGCCAATATCAAAACCATCAATACCTACAACTGCACAAATATCACCAGCGCTAACTTCGGAAGCTTTAACCTTACCTAAGCCTTCAAAAGTGTATAGTTCTTTTATTCTTGTTTTTTGGATGGTGCCATCGCGTTTTACTAACGATACTGCCTGGTTTTCTTTAACAACACCGCGTGCAACACGACCGATAGCGATACGGCCCACAAATGAAGAATAATCTAAAGATGTGATCTGCATTTGTAAAGTACCTTCGCTAATTGGCGGCGGTTGGATGTTTGCTATGATCGCATCCATCAACGGGAAAATATCTTCGGTTGGTTTTTTGTAATCTGTACTCATCCAACCTTGTTTTGACGAACCGTAAATTACCGGGAAATCCAGTTGATCTTCGGTAGCGTCAAGGTTGAAGAACAATTCGAAAATTTGCTCGTAAACCTCTTCAGGGCGGCAATTTTCTTTATCCACCTTGTTTACAACCACAATTGGTTTTAAGCCTAAAGCCAAAGCCTTTTGGGTTACAAAGCGAGTTTGAGGCATAGCGCCTTCAAACGCGTCGCAAAGTAATAATACACCATCAGCCATTTTCAACACACGCTCTACCTCACCGCCAAAGTCGGCGTGACCAGGTGTATCAATGATGTTAATTTTAGTACCCTTGTATACTACAGAAACGTTTTTTGAAACAATGGTGATACCACGCTCACGCTCCAAATCGTTATTATCAAGTATCAACTCACCAGTTTCCTGGCCCTCGCGGAAAATTGCACAGCTGTGCAGGATTTTATCAACCAAAGTAGTTTTGCCGTGGTCAACGTGTGCGATGATCGCAATGTTTCTTATATTTTGCATGAAATGCCTCTAAAATTTGGCGCAAAGGTAACGTTAATTTACTTCATTAAAAAGCTTTTAATGCTTTTACTTAGTTACTTAACTTCAGCACAAAGTAAAATTAACTTCAAACACAACATATCCGTGCTATAATCGTATATTAATCAGTACGTATATATTTATTATACTATTTTTGCAGCAATGAATATCCAAACCATAATAGTAATTCTTTTGTTTGCCGGAGCGCTGTTTTACGTTGGCAGAATGGCATACAAAAAGTTATTCACCAAAAAAAGCTGCGGCGGCAACTGCAAGTGTGGGGTTGATTTTTCCGCCATTGAGCCGCAGAATAAGTAATATCCTTCAGTTAGTCTGTTGGCTTTACTAAACTTTTTATCTGATCCTTTAACTTTTATCTGTTTTAATGCGGCATAAACAAATTTTTCAGGCTGACACACCCGAGAGATGGAATCGCTTTAAGTGGACAAGTCGTGTAATATTACTTGTATTGATCATTGGCGTTATAGCCGCTGCCATAACCGTTACCTCGCAAAGCTATCCGGAACTCCCTAACCTTAACCCGGCCCCAAAACGTATCAGCGACCAGGATTTAGAACAATACAAAAAATCAACGCGCTATAAAGATTATAAAATAGACAAACGGCAACTTGAAGTACTGGAAGCCAAGCGCCGCAGCCAGCTTAAGCATGCCAATAATAAAGAGCGTATAAACGCCGCGTTTTACCGCGAATGGGAATCGCAAGCCTATAACTCTTTAAAAGAAAACATTAGTCAGTTAGATATGGTGGTGTCTGAAGGTTTTTTTATAAAACCGGGTGCAGATACCGTTGAGGCCCGTATTGATACCGGCCTGTTGCACATAAACAAAAAATACAACAAGCCAATTGTTGTTTCTATATCCAACTATGTTAATAAAGATAACCAAAGCGGTTATTTTGACACAAAAGATGTTGTGCGCATTACATCTAACAAAGAGCTGCGAAAAATCTTTATAAACGGCCTTGTTAAACAGCTAAAAAAATATAATCTGCGTGGGGTAAACCTGGATATAAACAACCTGCCCGATAGGAGTGACGGAGCCTACCGCGCTTTTCAGGAAGATCTTTATAATATACTCCATCCACAGGGCTTTTTGGTTACGCAAAACGTAATTCCGGATGATGAACGTTACGATCTGAGGCACTTGCAGCGCTTTAACGATTACCTTTTTGTTATGGCGATGGATCAGCATACCGAAGAGAGTAATGCCGGCGATATATCACATCAGCATTGGGTTGAGGAGCAACTTGACCGTGTTTGCGAGATAGTGCCGAGCGAAAAAGTGATATTAACCATAGCAGGCGGTGGCGTAGACTGGCCGGAAAACAGTGAAGGTAATGCTGTTGGCTACCAGGCTGCTGTAAGCATTGCGCAGCAATTTCAGAGCAAGGTTGTTTATGATCCTGTATCTGCTAATTTACACTATAAATATAGACAGGCTGACAGCATTGAGCATACCGTATATTTTGTTGATGCCGCTGCTAATTTTAATGTTATGCGCATGGCTGATGACTGGGGTACTGCCGGCATTGCACTTTGGCGCTTAGGGGCTGAGGACCCGCGTTTGTGGAAGTTTTTCCAAAAGAACCTGGCACTGGCATCATTAAAAAAGACGGGTTTTGATATTAGTCCGTTGGATAACGTAGCGCTGAACAACAAAATTGACTACACCGGCGATGGCGAGGTACTTGAGATAATTACCACCCCATCCAGAGGCAAAATAAACCTGAAGCTGGATAAAGAGAATTACGTTTTTACCGACCAGACGTACATAAAACTGCCTACCAAATATGTTATTAAAAAGTTTGGTTACAAGCGGGGTAAAGTTGTTTTAACTTTTGACGACGGCCCCGACCCTGATTTTACACCGCGTATTTTAGAGATCCTTAAAAAAGAAAATGTTCCCGCCTCGTTTTTTGTTGTAGGCGGCATGGTTGAAAAGAACATCCCTCTTTTAAAACGCATTTTTAACGAGGGGTATGAAATTGGCAACCACACCTACCTGCATCCGGATATATCAAAAGTTAGTTTAGACAGGGTGATATTGGAGCTTAACGCTACCCGTAAACTGATCGAGTCTATAACCGGGCACAGTACCATCCTTTTTCGCCCGCCGTTTAATGCTGATGCTGAACCGCAGACGCTGGACGAGGTTATTCCGGTAGCCGAAAGCCGCAAACAAAACTACATTACCATAGGCGAATCTATTGACCCGCGCGACTGGGAAGAAGGCGTTACTGCGCAGCAAATAATTGACCGCGTAAAGCAGGATTACGATAAAGGATCAATGATACTACTGCACGACGCCGGCGGCGACACCCGCGAAGCTACCGTACAGGCTCTGCCAGAGATAATTCGTTTTTATAAACAGAAGGGGTATGAATTTACCACCATTGCCGACGTTTTAGGTAAAACCAAACAGGATTTGATGCCACCTATACAGGATGATGCCGACAGCGGTGTTATCGGCTGGTTTTATGACGCCGTTGTAGTGGGGCTTTTTTATGGCAACATGTTTCTGTTCTATGTATTTATTTCGGCTATTTTCCTGGCAATTGGGCGCATTGTGCTCATCGGCATATTAGCGATTAGGCAGCATACCGAGAATAAAAAGGAGAAGAGGCCCCAAACTGCCCTATCTGTACCGGTGAGCATTATAGTGCCTGCTTATAACGAAGAAGTAACCGCCCTAAAAACCATAAAAAGTCTACTTAACACCGATTACCCGCTTTTTGAAATAATATTTATTGATGACGGATCAACAGACAATACCTACAATATTATAAATGAAGAATACGCGGATAATCCCTTAGTAACTGTATTAACCAAACCTAACGGCGGCAAGGCATCGGCATTAAACTTTGGGATAAGCCATGCCAAATATGATTTTACGGTTTGTATTGATGCGGATACACAGCTAAAAAATGATGCTGTTTACCACCTGATGACCTATTTTACCGATGATGAAATAGGCGCAGTAGCCGGAACCGTTAAAGTAGGCAACGAAAACAACATTATAACAAAGTGGCAAGCCATTGAGTACATTACGGCTCAGAATATGGATCGCCGAGCTTTTGATCTGATCAACAGTATCACCGTCATTCCCGGTGCTATTGGCGCGTTCCGTAAATCGGCTATAGAACAGGCGGGCGGCTTTACATCTGACACGCTTGCCGAGGATTGCGATCTTACCATGCGCATTTTAAAATGCGGCTATATAGTGCGTAACGCTGCGGAGGCCATTGCCTACACAGAAGCACCCGAGACTTTAGAAGGATTGCTTAAACAGCGTTTTAGGTGGAGTTTTGGTGTGATACAAAGCTTCTGGAAAAACCGCAAGGCCTTGTTCAACAAAAAATTCAAGTCTTTTGGAATGGTGGGGATGCCAAATATTCTGATCTTCCAGATCATTCTGCCGCTGTTCTCACCCCTTGCTGATCTGATGATGATATTCGGGCTGTTCGGCGAAAAGCCCGAGAAGATCTTGATGTATTACGTTCTTTTTGTTGTGATAGACTTTATCGTTTCTATCATAGCCTTCCGCATGGAGAAGGAGAATTACAGAAAACTTATTTACATCATTCCGCAGCGCTTTATCTGGCGGCAGTTAATGTATTATATCCTGTTCAAGGCTATCCGCAGGGCGTTAAAAGGCGAATTAAACGCCTGGGGCGATCTGAAACGGACGGGGAATGTTAAGGGCGAAATGGTAGGTAAAGATTAGTTATCGAAGAATAAAGATTAGCTTTTTTGAGCTCCGAAATCTATTTCACGATGAAATAAACCGGACAACCAATCTTCAATCTTTATTATTAAATTTTTTCAATCAAACAAACAGCATAAGCAACTACGCCCTCCTGCCTGCCTATAAAACCCATTGTCTCGTTGGTAGTAGCTTTTATAGAAATATCGTCCTCGTCAATACCGGCAGCGGCGGCTATGTTTTTTTTCATAGCGGGGATGTGCGGATTGATCTTGGGTGCTTCCAAACATACCATGGCATCAATATTACCTATCCCCCAGCCTTTATCCTTTAACAATTCCAGTACATGCTGCAGTAGTTTCAGGCTGCTTATGCCCTTCCAACGGTCGTCAGTATTTGAAAAATGAAAACCTATATCGCGCAGATTGGCAGCCCCTAAAAGAGCATCACAAATGGCGTGCAACAAAACATCAGCATCAGAGTGGCCGTAAGCGCCAGAGTGATGCTCGAGCTTAACCCCACCTAAAATAAACGGATGTTCATCTTTTAACTGATGCACATCAAAACCAAACCCAACACGTATCTTCCCCATAATTATTTTTTACTGCCAAAGCTAATTCCGAGCGTTATTCTGAGCGTATTGGCTAAAGGGCTGTTTTTTTGGCTTGCTGCCAGGTAAGAAAAATCAAAGCGGTAAATATCATATTTAAGGCCAACCCCAAGCGTAGCATACTGCCTGCCGCCTTTTGATGGGTTTTCGTAAAAATAACCGGCCCTTAACGCAAACTGCTGGTTGTACCAGTATTCAAGTCCGGATGATATACTTACTTCCCTAATTTCTTCTTTGAAACCACCGGGCGCATCAGTAAATGAACCAAATATACCCGAGGGAACCGACACGTTATCGTCGCGTCCCGAGATAATAGAGCCGTTGGCATCGCGCAATGGCGGCGTTGGTACAAGCAGTTTATTAAAATCCACAGTAGCGGTAAGCTGGCTGTAATCATCAATGTTCCAGGTATCTGCAACGCCTAACTTTAAATTGGTAGGCAAAAAGTACGATGGCCCACCCTCTGAATATTTAACCTTTGTACCTATGTTTGATATATTGGCGCCGAAAGAGAAAATGCCATCGGTACCAAACTGTTCCATCGGTTTTTTGTAAAACATAGATATATCTGCAGCGAACGCGTTGGCAGGTTTTATACCCTGGGTTGCGCCTGAAGAAAACGAAGCGTTTGACAGATCTGAATGGATAAACCTCATGGTAAGCCCTAATGAAAAATTATCCCCAAACTTACGAGCCAGCGAAGCATCTATGGAATACTCGTTGGGGCGATAGGTGCCTTGATTAAGCTGATTATTATCTACTAATTGTATAGTGCCTAAATTAAAATACCTTACAGATGCGCCAATAACATTCCGCTCATCTAATTTATGGGCAAACCCGACGTATGACAAGTTTACATCGGGCACTAAACGCCTTAGCCATGGGCTGTATGAAGCGCCTACAGCGAAATCATCTTCAATAAAAGCGAGTTTAGATGGGTTCCAGAAATTTGAATTGGCATCGGCTGATATAGCTACGCCCGCCTCGCCCATTGCACCAGATCGTGAATCAGGAGCGATATTTAGAAAAGGCACTGCGGTAGGAATTGCGCCAAAACCGCTTCCATCGGTATTAGTTTGCGCCATTACACCTGCAGGCATTACCATCAGCAAGTATAAAAAAGCTATCCCACCTATAAAAAACTTCATCGTGCTACAGATTTAAATTAACGGATAAATATAACTGAATTAAATGCTACCCACCTAACAAGATTTTTTTTATTCCATCCTCAGCATCTGCAACATGTTAAAGGTAAATAGCGTTAAAATGCGTACGTAAAACATACATTATCAGCAATGGTAAAATTTTGATTAGCTTTTTACTTTAAAATAATTAAATTTACCCCTATATATATTTATTAAATTTATCCCCCTATAACATATATACAACCGTAAAAATATGAAATTACTTTTTACTCGTACTGCTTTAGCGCTGTTGGGTGTTGCAATGTTAGCGAGCAGCTGTAGTAAACAACGGTCTGAAAAAACGGGTATTCCTTATGGCGACAAAAAATTTGGATATCAAAAATTCAGGCAAACCCACCCTGCTCCGGGGTCGGGCCTTGTTGCTATAGAAGGTGGTACATTTGTTTTAGGCGGCAGTGCTGACCAGGACGTTACATTTGAGTATAACAATGTACGCAGACGGGTAACCATACCCGCGTTTTATATGGATGAAACCGAAGTTTCAAATCAGGATTGGTTAGACTACCTTTCATGGATACGGACTACCTTTCCTAATGACCATGAACTTTATTACAATGCACTGCCGGACACGCTGGTTTGGCGCAGACCGCTGTCATACAATGAGCCTTATGTAAATAACTACCTGCGTCATCCTTCATTTCAGGACTATCCGGTTGTTGGTGTTACCTGGGAACAGGCTAAAGAATACTGCCAGTGGCGCACAGACCGTACTAACGAGTTTATTTTACAAGAGCGCGGAATTTTAATAAATCCACGCGACAAAAAGAACAGCCAGCTTATAGCTGCCAACCCTGACGGGCAGAAAACTCCGTTTAATACGGATATGTATCTTAATAATCAGGTAAGAGGAGTTGGTGTTGACGGTAAACGTATGCCAGTTAACTTAAATCCGACAGCAGACCCTACTGCACCACTTGGTTCTAACCAGAAGCAAGTAAGGCCGGTACGTGTAGAAGATGGTATTTTAAACCCAGCTTACCGCCTGCCTACCGAAGCTGAATGGGAATATGCTGCCTTATCACTTAACGGCAACACGCAATTTGAAAATATAAACGATGGCAAAATTTATCCATGGAATGGTTTAGGTGTGCGTTCGCCTGAAAAAGGAACCAGGGGTTTAATTTTAGCCAACTTTAAACGCGGTAGCGGCGATAATGCCGGTGTTGGCGGATATTTGAACGATAAAGCATTTATTACCGGCCCTGTTAGATCTTTCCAACCTAATGACTTTGGTTTGTACAATATGGCAGGCAACGTTAATGAGTGGGTTGAAGATACCTACCGCCAAATGTCATTTGAAGATGTTGACGCATTTAACCCATTCAGGGGAAATCAATTTAGCGATAAACGTTTGGCTAATGCAAGTACAGGCCAGTATGCCAAAGATAAATATGGCCGCCCGATAAAAGACCCTGCTAAGTCTTCAGAAAAAAATGACCTATGCTGAATTGATAGCGTCGCAACGTGCTGATAGCCTGGCTAACGTAACTGCTGCTACCGGCAGGCCGGCTGTAGCTAATCAAGGCGTTCCGTTTGTAAATAAAGACAAAGATCCATTGGCGGGCAAGGCTTATAGTGCAGATGCCCGCGGTTTCAGGGATACTGTTAATGCCAACTTATATGGCATAACCACTTTGGTGAATGATCGCTCTAAAGTTTACAAAGGTGGCTCATGGAATGATTTAGCCTATTGGTTAAATCCGGCTACCCGCCGTTTTATGGATCAGGCTGATGCCAGCGCCGAAGTGGGTTTCCGTTGCGCGATGGACCTGGTTGGCGCTCCGGAAATAAACCCGAGTGGCAAACCGCATTTCAGCGTAAGAAAATCTAAAGCGGGCCGATAGGTCTCTAAGAAACAGAAAAAATTTTCACTCATAAAAAGAGCCGCTGTAAATATTATAGCGGCTCTTTTATTTTTATATATCTTGTTGCTAAACAAACACACACCTAATCAACAGAAACTGTCAGTCCCTCCTGTTGTAAAATTTTCCGATAGATCTCCATTTCGGTAAATGAACCTTCCAATACAGCGCATTTGCCTTCGTTGTGCACCTTCCACGCAATTTTACCCGCCTGGCTTTCGGTATAATCAAGGTATTTCATCATGCAGTGTATCACATGATCAAAGGTGTTAAAATCATCGTTCCATAATATTAAACGATGCATTTCCTTTAAGCTGGCCAGCAGTTCTTCCAGCGTGAAGGTTTCTTCTTGGGTTTGAGTAGGCATTAGGGGAGCAAATTTACTCAAAAAGCATAAAAAACCTGCATTAAAACGTATTCTTCCACATCATACTCTCAACAGGCCGTGTAGACGGGTTGGTATATTTGGCGTTGGCCTTCTGGCTGTAGCTGGTTTCTACGTCACCGTCAACTACAAAATATATAAGCTGGCCTATTGGCATGCCCGCATAAATACGCACAGGCTGTAAGCACGATATTTCAAGCGTCCATGTATTACAAAAGCCTACGTCGCCTTTTCCGGCCGTGGCATGGATATCAATGCCCAAACGCCCCGTGCTTGATTTTCCCTCTAAAAAGGGAATGTGCTTATGGGTTTCGGTATACTCCATGGTTACCCTAAATACAGCGTGTTGGGTTGCAACACAAAGCCCTCTTTAGGTATCTCAAATGCGTCAATCTCGTTATGCATTTTCGCGTCGAGCATGCGGTTACGGTAGGTAGCCATATGCTTGCCTAAATGAACATCATAGGAGTTTGAACCCAAACATTCCTGCTTAAAGGGCTCAATAACAATGTGTCCATTGTCTATCTCTTCCAGAATACGCTTGTCGGATAAAATCATTGGGGTATTATTTGGAGGGCTAAAATTAGAATTATTTAACATAAGTTTGCCACGCTTTTTGCAATTTTACTTTATGGCCATAGCATACCGCCAACGGATTGATGAGGATACGGAGTTTGCGCTCTGGAAAATTGAAGAACAAGCTGATGAACTATACAGGCAGCTGCAGCTTAACGGCGAAGAAAAGGCTTTTGTAGAAGGGATAAGTAACGGTAAACGGCACCTTCACTGGCTTGGTACCCGGGTTTTACTGCGTAAAATGCTGAACACCGAAGAATATATAGATTGCCGCGTTGATGAACATGGCAAGCCCTATCTGTTTACTTTGCCTTACCATATCTCTTTAAGCCACTCATTTGACTATGCCGCCGTAATGATAAGCCGCAAAAGCCCGGTTGGTATTGACGTTGAACAGATAAAACAAAAGGTAGAACGCATTGCCCACAAATTTATGCGCCCACACGAACTTGCATTTATTGAGCCG
The DNA here is from genome assembly GCF_054061755.1 of Mucilaginibacter sp. HD30. NCBI lineage: Bacteria > Pseudomonadati > Bacteroidota > Sphingobacteriia > Sphingobacteriales > Sphingobacteriaceae > Mucilaginibacter > Mucilaginibacter sp. HD30. The sequence goes on along the minus strand of NZ_JBSSEO010000001.1, from coordinate 4,206,120 downwards.
CAATACAAAATTGAACAGCTATATGTGTGTTGGTGTGCTAAAGAAGCCGTTTACAAATGCCACGGGCAAAAAGAAGTATCATTTGCTGATGATATTTTGTTACAGCCTTTTAAGTTTGCCAACAAGGGTGCGCTTGAAGCGGTATTGCAGAAAGATGAGGTTAATATTAATTACACCGTAGGTTACCTACATTATGAAGACTATATGGTAGGATATGTAAAGGGATAAGTGATGCAAAACAAAAAAGTTGAGGTGCAGGATTGGGGTTTGATGGATTACAAAGCGGCCTGGGATAAACAGGAAGCCATATTTGCTGATACCATAGCTATAAAAACCGCCATACGAAATAGAGAACATGTAATAACTGCTGACGAGGAGCACTGCGATCTAACACCTAACTATCTTATATTTTGCGAGCATCCGCATGTTTATACGTTAGGAAAAAGCGGCAAAACCGAAAATTTACTGCTTGATGATGCCGGATTGGAAGAAAAGCACGCCAGCTTTTACCCAATAAACCGCGGCGGCGATATAACCTACCACGGGCCGGGGCAGTTGGTATGCTACCCTATATTAGACCTTGACAATTTTTTTACCGATATACATTTATATCTGCGCAAGCTGGAAGACGCTGTAATACTTACATTGGCTGATTACGGTTTAACGGCTGGGCGCTACCCCGGTTACACCGGTGTTTGGTTTGATGCCGACAATGCACGTGCGCGTAAAATATGTGCTATGGGGGTGCGCTGCAGTCGTTGGGTAACAATGCATGGTTTAGCACTCAATGTTAACAGCCATCTGGATTATTTTAAAAATATAGTTCCCTGCGGGATTGATGACAAAGCCGTAACATCGATGCAAAAAGAACTGGGCCACGAAGCAGATTTAAAAGAGGTACAGTTAATATTACAGCAGCATATTGCTAAGCTGTTTGATATGAAACTGACGTAAACCTTTGCATTTAAAGAAAACTTTTTAAAAATTTTACTTGTTTATCTTTGACAAGTGCCGTAAATTTGATGACAGATGTCAAAGATATGAGCAAAGTAAAAAAATATCCAATTGGTGATGATGATGCCTTTGATCTGGCCAATATGGTTAGAGAGGGTGTGCCATATCCTTATTTCACTAAACTTTCTACTCAAATTAATTTTGGTTTCGAGGAGTGGTCGTCATACCTGCATCTTTCTGAACGCACCATCCAGCGTTATAAAAAGGAAAAGAAATCTTTCGATCCTATCTACTCTGAAAAAATACTACAAATTGAACTGCTATATAAAAAGGGAAATGATGTTTTTGGCGTAGCCGATAACTTTTATACCTGGATGGATACCAAAAGCATTGCCTTAGGCGGGGTAAGGCCTAAAGATATGCTTGATACCTCTTTCGGTATAAACCTTATTTATGATGAGTTGGGGCGCATTGAACACGGCATATTTGCATGATTGTTTACCGGCTTAGCAAGCAGGCGTATATTAATGATCTTTCGGGCTATGGGGCCGAAAAAACCGGAGGCAGATGGAACAGCAAAGGTATACCCATTTTATATACAGCGGCATCGCGCGCGTTAGCTGTGGTTGAAATAGCGGTTCATGTTCCTCTGGGTATTATTCCTACCGATTATTATCTGGCAACAATTGAAATACCCAACAAAGCAAGCATTCCCCGCGTAGAAATTGCCGATCTGCCTGCAAACTGGAACAAAAATCCGTTTACAAAAACCACCCAGTTAATTGGCGATGGTTTTATTAAAAGCAACAAGCACTTAATGGTGCAGGTGCCATCAGCAACCGTTACCGGCGATTATAACTACCTTATTAACCCTCGTCATCCCGACTTTAAAAATGTACTAATAAAAAGTGTGGATGCCTTTGAGTTTGACTTGCGACTGTTTAAGAAATAACGCTTTGGACGGCCAAACATCTAAAGCGGCATACTTTTCGTATGATTAGTATAGGGGGTGTTTATGAGAACGTTTATTTCTTTACTATTATCAGTTATAGCGTTAAGCGGATGTGCTAAAAAAAGCGAATTCGACAATGAAGTTTCCAATGGGATATATATAAACCCTTCTGCTAAATATCTGGCCCTGGGCGATTCATATACCGTGGGACAGTCTGTACAACTTGATTTATCTTTTCCTTACCAGCTTACCCGGCAGCTGGGCAAAGATCAAACAGGAGACCCAAGTATAATAGCTGCTACAGGTTGGACCACAGCTAACTTAATGAACGCGATAGATCAAAGCGGTGTACAAAATAAAAAATTCGACATTGTTACCCTGCTTATAGGCGTTAATGACCAGTATCAGGGTATAAATTCTACCACCTATAGCAACAACTTTAAACAATTGCTCAACACAGCAATAACATTTGCCAACAATAAAGTAAACCGGGTTTTTGTACTTTCTATACCCGATTATAGCGTTACGCCTTATGCGGCATCAGCTAACAGAGCCGATATAGCCGCGCAAATAGATCAGTTTAACGCCATAAATAAACAAATGGCTTTATCAGCAGGGGTAAATTATCTTGATATAACTGATATATCAAGAAAAGCCAAAGATGAGCCCGACCTTATCGCCGGCGATGGCCTGCACCCCTCAGCTAAAATGTATGGCTTTTGGATACAACGGCTGGAACCTTTAGTAAGATCTTCGTTATCTAAATAATACAACAAGAGCCGCTCCGTTAAAGAGCAGCTTTGTTGTAGCAGATCAATTATTATTTACTATAAACATTTCCCGAACTGCGGTAGCCAGCAGCGGTATTAGTGTACCAGTCGGGATAGCTTATACCACCCGAGGATGCCCATTCATTAAAGTGAAGATATGTTGCACTTATATTAGCGCCCTCTATGGGGTAACTAAAACCCTCGCTGAAGCTTATACCCCAAGGCAAATTTTCCTTGGTTTGATAATACCTGTTTTGTGCAGGTATTGAGTTATCATCGTCTTTACCGAACAATGTTGTGGTTACTTTGTCTGTTGGCGCATAACCCGGCAAATGCGCTTCGTATCCGCGACGCAGGTCGCTTATGATGAATGGATTAAAGGCAGACGCTGTTAAAACAGAAGAGGCAACAGGCGTTCCAAATTTAACAACAACGGTTGCTGTACTACCATTGGTAACTTTATCTTTATCTGCTTTGGTATTGATGAAATAAGAGAGATCAGGATTTTTTAGCAATATCTCGTGGTTATCAAACGGAATTATTACCGCCTTACTTTGACCTGCCTCAACGCCGTTTGCAGCCAATGTAATGTAATTACTCATAAACTGCTGGCCTGTTACAGAAGTAACAGCCGATGCAGCCACCGGTAGCTGTACGCCAAAACCATTGTGGAACGATGCACCCGAAGCAGCTACCTTAAATTCGCCCTTGAGTTCAACAACCTGGTTGGCCGCGTTACTGGTAAAAGCATAACGATAATTAACAACAAGGTCGTTCAGGTCGTAGTCGCCTTTTTTTGGCCAGTTATCTTCAAAGCCCAGTGTCGCCATTTTACTTGCTGATGGGTAGTAACTTACGTAAGCTCTGGTGCCATCATTTGGGAATGCATCCAATTCGTCCAGAACCCCGTCTCCATCGCTATCGCCGCCATTGTCTATTGCCGCTACACCTGTGTTAGAAATAGCTGTTATGGGATTAGATGTAGCGTAGAAAACCAGATCATTAAAATCGTTATCAGATCCTCCGTTTTGCCGATTTTGGTCTTCGAAGCCCATCAGATATAGTTTATGCACATCATCATACAACATAACAGTATGTTTACGCAGTGCTGCGGTATTTTCAGGGTTAAATTCGTCCTGTGTAAAAAACTTGGTGCCAAGGGTACTAACGCCACTGCCTGTCCACGCGTTTTGAAGTAAAACAAAGCCAATGGTAGTGCCGGCATCAAAAGTGCCCAATTTTACTTTATCGCCTGATTTTAAACCACCACCTGATCCGTTGGCCGACGCATTTGGGAATATATAAGTTATTTTATCAATGCCTCCGAAAAGTGTACCCCCTGCAGAAGCACTTGGTGGCGATCCGGTTCTGTAAGTATAAAAGCCTAAAGTATTTTGAAAACCGGCGCCTTCAGATACGAACGTGATCCATACATCGGCCCTGGCTGTTACATTGATAACTCTTGTAGCACTATTGTTCAGGTACTCCGGGTGAAGATTAGGAACAGTCTGGCTTTCGGGCAGAGACGCATTAACATAGGCGAGCAAAGATGCGTCTATCACATCTGAAGTAGTTTCAAGGTAAGTCGGCTTACCCTGATTAACAGGTGCAGCAAAAGCGTTAGCACTTGAATAACCGCTTGGGTAAGCGTATTCTGTGCCAAGCAAACCATTAACCTGCCTGCCACCATTGGATGTAGGAGTTAAAGGCGTATCATTTATTGCATCAGGCACTATGTCGCCACTATAGCCCGCTTTACCGCCTATAACAGCCGTTGTTGCGTTATTATTCAAGCTAACTGTTACATTGCGCATTAAGCCTACGTATGCCGGGTCAATAACCAGCCGGGTATAATACGCCGGAACGTTAATAGTCGCCGTTATTTTACCTGAGGCATCGCTAACACCTTTAAAAATAGCAGCATCGGCGCTAGTATTGTCAGCTGCATATACACTTAATACCACGCCTTTAAGTGGCCCGTCATTATTATCGCGCAGCGTGACATTAACCGTTACGTTTTTTGAGCTGGAAAAATTAAAACCATCAGGCGCTGCTTTAACTACATTTTCCGGAGGGTTTTCGGGGATCTGATTATTTTTGCGGCATGATACAATGCTACCTGCTATTGTAACAGCGAGAATGAAGGACGTAAGTTTTCTCATAAACTTTCAATTAGTAAGTAAAACTTATACTTACCTTAAAAGCTATTAGTTTCAAACCATTTTGTTCATTTTCATTGCCTGATCAACCAATTAGCTTTTTTAAGACTTTAAAGGAAAATCTAACTATAGGATGTATAGCTCATTGCAAACTAACATTCCGGCAAACTTAACGGAATATTGATGGCCAGGCCGCCATCAGAAGTTTCTTTATATTTAACATTCATGTCCTGCGCGGTTTGCCACATGGTTTTAACAACGGCATCCAAGCTTACTTTAGCCTTATCCGGGTTACTTTGCAAAGCTAGTTGCGATGCTGTTATTGCCTTTATTGCCCCCATGGTATTACGTTCAATACATGGTACCTGCACCAGGCCACCTATTGGATCGCAGGTCATGCCCAAATGGTGTTCCATGGCTATCTCGGCAGCCATTAAAACCTGCCGCTGCGAGCCGCCTAAACGCTCTGTAAGCGCCGCAGCTGCCATAGCCGATGATACACCTATTTCTGCCTGGCAACCGCCCATAGCGGCCGATATAGTGGCTCCTTTTTTAAATATGCTACCTACCTCTGAAGCGGTAAGTAAAAACTTAATAATGTTATCATCATCAAAACCATTGCAAAAAGCTATGTAGTATTGAAGCACTGCCGGTATAACACCCGCCGCTCCGTTTGTTGGAGCCGTTACCACGCGGCCAAATGATGCATTCTCTTCGTTTACGGCCAGCGCAAAGCAGCTTACCCAATCCAGTATATTATGAAAACTATTGCCAGTTTTTCTGATGGCGGCTACCCATTCCTCATAATTACTATAAGCGTTGTCGCCTATCAAACGTTTATTTAATACGTCGGCTCTGCGGGCAACATTAAGGCCGCCCGGCAAATAGCCGCTTGAATGGCATCCCCGGTACATACATTCTGACATCACCTTGAAAATTGCCACCACGCCATCGCGGGTTTCATTCTCGTTTCGCCAGGCCAACTCGTTTTCCATTACAACGTCGGAGATCTTAAGTCCGGTTTTTATGCACCAGTGCAGCAGATTAGCGGCAGTGTCTATCGGGAATGGCAGATCTACTTCAGGCTTGAAACTTCCGCCCTGGCCCTCTGTAACCACAAAGCCACCGCCTATAGAATAATAGGTTTGCGACATGGCCTTTCCATTGGCTAATAAAGCCTGAAAAGTTACGGCGTTGGGATGAAAAGGAAGGCTTTCGTTATAAAGGAACAACAGATCATTATCTATAAAAAAACTAATTTCTTTACTCCCGCCAAGTCGCATGATGTTTCCTGATCGTATCGCATTTATTTCTTCCTCTATTTTATCAACAGGGAAGGTAACCGGATCAAAACCGCTTAAACCTAATAAAATGGCAATATCGGTTCCGTGGCCATGCCCGGTTTTTGCCAGCGAACCGTACAGTAACACTTTAACTTCATTAACCGAAGAAAAAGAATCATTTTTATTAAGCAATTGGACAAACTGCTGTGCCGCGCGCCACGGACCCAAGGTGTGAGAACTTGACGGGCCAATGCCCACCTTAAACATATCAAATACCGAAATCTGCTCGCGCTGCATAGGCGCAAATTTAATTAATAAAAAAGAGCATACTGTTACCGAGTCAGTTTGAAATTTAATTTTTTATATTGCATTGATTATAAACCCTAACTATTTAACCTCTTTATCTTATCAATTATGAATGACTATTCATCAACCACAGCGAACCCTGGCGTGGTAGCCGCATTGTTCGGTATTATCTTTGTTCCTTTTCTTATTATCTGGGTAATTTCTGTAATAGGCAAATGGAAGATCTATGAGAAGGCCGGAAAAGAGGGTTGGGCAGCCATAATCCCAATTTATAATTACATAGTGCTGCTGGAGATTGTAGGCAAGCCCGTTTGGTGGATAATTTTGTTGCTTATACCCTGCGTAAACATTGTAATTTTTATCTGGTTAGCCAACTTATTGGCCAAAAGCTTTGGTCAAAGCGAAGGGTTCACCATTGGGCTTTTACTGCTACCATTTATATTTTATCCGATACTTGGTTTTGGCAATTATGCTTACCTGGGCCCATCAGCCAGCGAAGCAAAATTTGCGGGCATGCCGCAGGACCCATTTAACACTAAACCGCCACGGGATCCATTTGATAACAACCCACTGCAAGTTTAATGGCGCTGATTACTGCCTTAATAAATATATCCCGCGGCCAGCCGGTTTTTATCAGCTGGCTGCGGGATCACTTGTTATCTTGTCCGTTTAAATATATCACCGGTTTAGACTGCCCCGGTTGCGGCTTTCAGCGTGCCGTGCTGGCACTTGTTCAGGGCGATATAAATGAAAGTTTTCGCATTTACGCTCCAACCATTCCGCTATTGCTTTTCTTTACTTATACCCTTACAGACAGGTTTTTTAAACTGGATACAGAAAAAGGCTTGTTAAAAAAGAGTCTTTTTGTTTTAGTTGGCTGGATAGTGCTGATCAATTATGGCATTAAGCTGTGGGGTATTTTCACTCACGATAACTCGCTTGCGTTCGCGGCCGCTACTATGTAATTATAATCTTTGGTAAGCGTTTGTAAAAACCTCATATCATCCATGCCAGTCTGTATGTTCAATACTTGTTTTAACCTGGTGGCTGTATTGTACAAAATAACGCTGTTACCAGATTGAACGTAATTTGTAATTACCTCGTGTATCAGGGCTATATCCTTATCATTTAACTGCACAGCTTCAGGAAAAACCGGGGTATATCCTTCATCCTCCGGCGGGGTGAATGCAATATCCTGCATTTTAGTGCCAGGGCTGGTTCTTATTAAAGCTGTACCCGCTACCATATCTCCAACGCGTTGGTTTTTTTCGCTAACAGCTGCTGATATAAGCGCGCAAAGACTTCCGGTAAGCGAAAAATCAACAATACGGAATAACCACCGTAACATGTATTGCCCAACGGATGGTCTGCCACCGTCAAGACTGATAACTTTGATCTTCATGATTTTTTTTCCGATGCTTTGCCCGTTCATAAATATCTCGCAGAGCAAATCATAAAAAACATATAACAGACCAAAAATGGCTACCATTATGCCAACTGCAATGTTATTAAAATTGCTTCCGGTTAAGCTTAAAGAGATAGCGGCGGCTCCAACAATAACAACAAATAATAATCCATCAAGTATACGTGCCAAAATGCGTGGCCCAACGCCTGCTATTTCATAGTCGATGTCAATATTCTGTGAGGTTGTGATACGGATGGTTGGCATTGCTTAAAATTTATTAGTTGAATATTCAATAAATAGTTGAATGAAACAAATTTTGTATCTAATTTAACCCTGAAATTGATTATAAATGCGCGAACCTTTATTTGTTAAACAAAACTCGGCTAAATGGAAAAGCTTTGAAAACGAGCCATCCAATGACCCTGATGTGCTGGCTGACCGCTTTATTCAGATAACAGACGACCTTGCCTTTGCCAAAACGTTTTACCCCGACTCAAAAACTACAGCTTACCTTAATGCGTTGGCGGCAGGGTTACACCAGTCTATCTACAAAAACAAAACAGAAAAAAGCAACAGGTTTATTTCCTTTTGGAAATTTGAGTTGCCCTTGATATTCTACATCTATCGCAGGCAGTTGCTATACGCGTTTCTATTCTTCTTTGTTTTTTCGTTGATGGGCGCGCTGTCGGCAAAGTACGACGACAGTTTTGTGCGCATTATTATGGGCGATAACTATGTGGATATGACGGAGGCCAACATTGCAAAAAAAGACCCCTTTGCGGTATACAAACAACAAAACGAGTTTTTAATGTGGCTGGCTATTGGTGGCAACAATATTTATGTTGCCCTTAGAACTTTTGTTTGTGGCATATTTGCATCGGTAGGTACGGTATATATGCTGTTTATTAACGGCATTATGCTGGGTTCGTTCCAGTACTTTTTCTTTAGTAAAAGCCTGGGTATGGCATCGGTATTGGTTATATGGGTGCATGGCACGCTAGAGATATCATCTATAATTATTGCAGGCGCGGCGGGGCTTGTATTGGGTAACTCTATATTGTTCCCAAAAACTTTTTCGCGCATAGAATCGCTGAAACGGGGGGCGAAAGACGGAATGAAAATAGCCATAGGCCTGGTGCCTATTTTTATTGTCGCCGCTTTTTTTGAAAGTTTTATAACCCGCCATACCGAAATGCCTATGTGGTTAAGCAGCTTTATATTGGCAGCTTCATTAATTTTTATAATTTGGTACGTAATTATATACCCGTATAAATTATCTAACCCTAAACATATTCACAATGACCCAACCTAATATTGAACTGGCAAAAGTTCGCGACTTCAGCGCCATAATAAGTGATTCATTTTTGTTTTTGAAGCAAAACTTTAAACCGCTTTTACGCTGCTTTTTTACTTTTTGCGGCTTTATTATTGTGGTGGCCATAATTACAAGCATTTTTCAACAGCTAAAAGTTCATGATTTTTATGAAAATAACGGCGTGGAAAACATGTCTTCCAACAAGATATATAACTATTACAGAACGTGGGGCTGGGAGGCGGCCCTCTCCATAATTTTTGCTGTACTAAGCTATACCATCATCCCAATTACAGTGCTATGCTATATTGCTATTTATAAAGCAAACGGAAACGTACCACCTACCAACGAAGAAATGTGGGGGTATATTAAATATTATTACCTGAAGATATTGGGCTGCATGCTGCTTAATGGTATTATAGTTTTTATCGGCGCTGTGTTTTGCCTTGTACCGGGTATTTGGCTATACCCCATTATGTCATTAACACTCCCTATAATTATAATGGAAAACGCTACTTACGGCTACGCTTTTAATCAAAGTTTCCGGTTGATAAAAGATAACTGGTGGACCACATTTGGCGCTATATTTATTATGGCAATAATAGTAGGTATTGCAGCTGCAATAGTTACTGTACCCGCAGCATTGTGGAGCCAATTCTCATTATTACTACACTGGCCCGGCGGTAAAATAGCCACCATTCTCACTTCCGTTTTAGGTCATGTGGCTTTGGTATTGTACATATTACCCGTTATCACAATTGCACTATGTTACTTTAGCCTTAATGAGCAAAAAGAAGGTACCGGCTTAATGGCACGGATAAACCAAATTGGCGAAAACAAAGCTGACAGTAACTTACCCGCCGAAGAATACTAATGCTGCGTTTTTTTTATTTAACTGTATTGTTTATAAGCATGCACGCCGGCATAGCTTTTTGCGCCAAACCTGAAAAGGAAGTAAAAAAGCCATTGGTAGCCAGGTATGATAGTTTGGATATCAGCAAAAGAACGTTCAACCCGCCTGCCTTAGAAAAATACAAGCAGCAAGAAGCATTTCACTATGACGAAGGATATGTGGGAGAATCTTTTTGGGATCGTTTTAAAAGGTGGTTTTGGAGCTTATTTGACAATACAGACAAGAGCATAATTGGGACAGTTGTAACGTATTTACTTATGGGCCTGGGCGTAGCAGCGATTGCTTTTCTTATAATGAAGCTGGCGGGCGTTGATCCGTTTAAAGTTATACGTGGCAAATCTGCGTCGGCAGCGTTACCATACAGCGAGTTTAACGAGAATATTCATGACATTAACATGGATGATGAGTTGGAAAAAGCCGTTAACGTGCACAATTACCGCCTTGCGGTTAGACTGCTTTATCTAAAAAGCCTTAAACAATTAAATGATGCGGGGCTGATACATTGGGAGCCCAATAAAACCAACACCGAATATAGTAATGAATTGCAGGATTTTAACCAACGGCTGGCGTTTAACCTGCTAACCCGGCAGTTTGAATATATATGGTACGGCGAATTTAATATTGATGGCGACGTATTTGCGCGGATAAGTAACCTGTTTAAAGATTTTAAAGTTAAACGCTAATGAAAGACTTTAAGATCTATATTATTATAGGCAGCGTATTGCTAATAATCTACCTGGTTATTCAATACAACAAGCCGGCGCCCGTTAACTGGCAGCCCAGTTTAGCAGCCGCTGATAAAATTCCGTTTGGGACGTTTGTACTGCGCGAGCGTTTAACTGATATTTTTCCGGGGGCGCGGGTTACTAATACAAATAAATCTGTTTACAACTTCTTTCGCCGCCAGATAAAACCCGGCAACTATATCATCATCGCTAAATCTGTTAACATCACCAAGGCAGATTTTGAGCAAATGGTGAGGTATATAAGGGCAGGGAACAATGTATTTATAAGCACATTTACCTGGGACGGGGCGTTTGCTAATAAGCTAAGGCTTGAAACCGGAGTAGAGGATGATAATAAAGCTGCATCTATTAGATTCAACAGTAAATCGCTACAAAACACTACCTCTTACAAATTTGATAAGGATATCAGCACGCAATATTTTTCTTCAATAGACACGGCAAGGGCAACTATCATCAGTAGTAATAAAAATGGCAAGGCCAATTATGTACGTTACCGTTTCGGCAAGGGTAGTTTACTGCTTTGCGCTAACCCCGAACTTTTCACCAATTACAGTTTGCTAAAGCCCCAGGGGGCCGATTATGCCGCCAAAGCATTGTCGTTCCTGCCTGCGCATGACAATATCTATTGGGACCAGTATCAAAATAAAGACATAGTAATTGATAGATCGCCGCTACGGGTTTTCTTTACAAACCCAAGCCTGCAATGGGCATTTTATATAAGTTTGTTGGGTTTAACCTTATTTGTTTTGTTTGAAGTAAAAAGGCGGCAGCGCGTTATTCCGATAATAGAGCCTCTAAAAAATTCGACCGTTGGCTTTGTTGAAGTGGTTGGAAAAGTTTATTACGAAAAACGCGATAACGTCAATATCGCTCATAAAAAAATACTATACCTGCTAAGTTTTTTGCGGGAGCAATACCAGCTTAAAACCACACAACTTGACAAAGAATTTGTTGACAGCCTGGTATGGAAAACCGGGATTGATAACGCTTTGGTACAGGATCTTGTGGACTACATTAATTACATCGGCCACCAAAATAAAGTTAACGACAAAGAACTAATTGAATTGAACCGCCTTATAGAGAAATTTTACCAAAAAATATGAGCACCATGGACGACGAAATATTTGAACAAAGAACAGATCTTAGCAAACTGAGCGCCGCTGTTGAACAGATAAAAGCAGCTATAGGTAAAATTATAGTAGGGCAGCACGATACCATAGAACTGATTATAGCCGGCATTTTGGCCGATGGGCACCTGCTTATTGAAGGGGTACCCGGGGTGGCCAAAACCTTAACCGCTAAATTGATAGCTAAAACCATTAATGCGCAATACTCGCGTATTCAGTTTACGCCAGATCTGATGCCGTCTGATGTGTTGGGAACCTCTGTTTTTAGCCCGAAAACTAACGCGTTTGAGTTTAGGCGCGGACCAATTTTTGGCAACATTATTTTGATAGATGAGATCAACCGCTCGCCGGCCAAAACACAGTCGGCTTTATTTGAGGTGATGGAAGAGCGCCAGGTAACCATTGATGGGCAAACCTATAAAATGCAGGAGCCTTTTATTGTTTTGGCCACGCAAAACCCTATAGAGCAGGAAGGCACCTACCGCTTGCCCGAAGCGCAGCTTGACCGCTTTTTATTTAAGATAGAAGTAAAATACCCATCGCTTGAAGATGAGATAGCCATACTTACTCAACAGCATCAGCAAACACCTGCCGAACAATTAACCCATATAGCCCCGGTACTATCTATCGATGATATTGTAACATTGCGAAAGCAGGTAAAGGGACTGCATGTAGAACCAAAACTACTTGAATTTGCTGCTAAAATTATTCACGAAACACGTAACAACAAATCCTTATACCTGGGCGGCTCGCCACGGGCATCCTTAGCTATAATTAACGCTGCAAAAGCTTTGGCCGCTATAAGAGGGAGGGATTTTATAACGCCTGATGACATTATTGCTACCGCTGTACCTGTTTTGAGGCATCGCATTATGCTTACTCCTGAGAAAGAAATGGAAGGCTTAACGCCGGATGACGTGATCCACCAAATAATTAAAAAAATAGAAGTACCAAGATAATTTTTGTGAAAAGGATCATCAGGTTTTACGCTGATCTGTTTTTAACTAACAGATTATTCATCGCCACTGCCGCTGCAGTGGTGATGTTTATGCTGTCGTTCTTTTTTCCGTGGCTGGGTGTGGTTCCGCAACTATTTTTTTGGGCATTTGTGGTAGTTCTTTTGGTAGACATTATTTTACTTTACAGCACCCCAAAAGGCATCTTCGCGCGGCGCCATGCGCCGGAACGGCTGAGCAACAATGACGACAACCTGCTTGGTGTTTATATGGAAAATAATTACCCGTTTGCTATTAGCGTGGGTGTTATTGATGAGATCCCTTTCCAGTTTCAAAAACGCGACGTTTGGTTTAAAACTAATTTGCAAGCACGCGAGCATAAAGTATTAAATTACATTTTACAGCCCCGAAAACGCGGCGAATACAATTTTGGCTATGTAAGGATCTATGTAAGCTCGCCATTGGGCTTGCTTAACCGCCGGTACAATTTTGAGCAGGCGCAAATACTGCCGGTTTATCCCTCGTTTTTACAAATGCGCAAGTACGAGCTAATGGCCATCTCCAACCGGCTGGATGAATTTGGCATAAAAAAAATAAGGCGCCTTGGTCACAGCCTTGAATTTGAGCAGGTAAAAAACTATGTGCCTGGCGATGATTACCGGGCCATTAACTGGAAGGCGACAGCACGACAAGGTAGTTTAATGACCAACTCTTACACAGACGAAAAATCACAACATGTGTATTGCGTTATTGACAAATCAAGGGTGATGAAAATGCCGTTTGAGGGTTTGAGCCTGCTGGACTATGCCATTAATGCCAGCCTAATTCTTTTAAACGTGGCCATGCTGAAAGAGGATAAAGCGGGGCTGATAACTATATCAGAAAAAAAAGGAACAGTTGTGCCAGCCGATAAACGGGCCACCCAGCTTAATAAAATAATGGAGGCTTTGTATAAAGAGAAGACCCGCTATCTTGAAACCGATATGGGCCTGCTCTATACAACTATTCGCAGTGTATTAAAACAGCGGAGCCTGGTGGTTTTTTTTACCAATTTTGAAAGCCTTTCTGCACTTAACCGGCAATTGCCTTATCTGAAACGAATAGCTAAGTTCCATTTATTGCTGGTGGTGTTTTTTGAAAATACCGAGTTAAAAAAGCTAAGCGAAGAACACGCGGAAGATGTGGAGGGGATCTATATAAAAACCATTGCAGAGAAAATGGCTTTTGATAAAAAGCTTATTGTTAAGGAACTTGCCAAACACGGGATACAATCAATATTGAGTGCTCCCCAGCATTTGAACGTAAATACCATAAACCGTTACCTGGAGATCCAGGCCCGGCAAAAATTATGATCAGGTGCCGAGTAACTTTACCCCGGCAGCCTTTAGCCCTTTAATAATATTTTCCTGAAGCTCCATTTTGGTAGTTAAAAAATCAGAAGGTTTTACCCATACGTTTACTCCGAACCTGATCGAATCAACCTCCAGTGACATAATACCTACTCTTATTGCGGGGCTGGTCAATACGCTCCTGTCAGCCTTAACTGTATCTAAAATAACCTGCTTTACCTGGTCAATATCCACCACATACCCCACCTTAACCTCAAAATCAAGCCGGCGCTTGCCTTCGCGGGTAACGTTTACAATCACCTCGTTAAACAGTTTGCCGTTGGGAATGATGACGGTCTTGTTATCGGCAGTAAGTAATACGGTATAAAATATTTGTATGGAGGTTACTCGCCCATCCTGGCCTTGAGCAACAATGCTGTCGTCCAATTCAAAAGGTTTTAATAACAATATAAGCACACCACCCGCAAAGTTTTGGAACGTGCCTGATAATGCTAAACCAATAGCAACCGTAGCGCCGCCAAGTATAGTGCTAACATTTATTATATCTATCTGGTTTAGCGCTAATACCGATACAATAAGCAACACATACAGTGCTGTTAAAGATAGACTGAGAAAAAATGGCTGTAATGAAGAATGAACTTTTTGCCTGCTCATCCGGCCGCGCAAACGTGTTCCTGTAAACTTAATTATGCGCAGGCCTATTAATAAAATTATTATTGAAAAAACAAACCTGGTGCCGTGTATAAATAGCCATCGGTAGGCCTCGGCATAAAACGCGTGTAAATCGAAATCTTTTAACTTCATGATGGAAGCACGAAGTTAATGAATTAATTACCTTCCGTAAATAGTCACAAATAACTCAGGCACTTTAAATAGTACCCAATCAACCAGCGTTGAGTGTACATGCCTTGTTGTTTGTGTTAAACGTTTCATATTTAGAAGTATTCAATTGTTGTGCCTGATTTGCAGGTTTTAAATACTGATGCAAAAATAAGCTCAGAAAACGCCCGTTTTACCAAAAATTAATCATTTGATTAATTGATGACCGTCTGTTTACCGCATAGTGACAATAACAATCGTATTGAAAACAAAAACCCCTGTACGTAAAAACATACAGGGGTTTTATTAGTTTATTCTGACTCTTACGGAGCCAAGCGTGCATATTACATCATGCCGCCCATACCGCCGCCGCCGCCATTCATTGGGGCGCCGTTAAATTGTTCTTCAGCATCATCAGCCAATACGCACTCTGTTGTTAACAACATAGCTGCAATTGAAGCTGCATTTTCTAAAGCTATACGGCTTACTTTAGTTGGGTCAATTACACCTGCACCAATTAAGTTTTCAAACTTGTCGGTACGTGCATTGTAACCAAAATCACCAGTGCCTTCTTTTACTTTTTGTACAATAATAGAACCTTCAATACCTGCGTTCTCGCAGATTTGACGTAACGGCTCTTCAATAGCACGACGGATGATCTGGATACCAGTATTTTCATCTTCGTTATCGCCTTTAAGATCAGCTAAAGCAGCAACGGCACGGATGAATGCTACACCACCACCAGCAACAATGCCTTCTTCAACAGCAGCGCGGGTTGCGTGTAATGCGTCATCAACGCGGTCTTTTTTCTCTTTCATTTCAACTTCGGTAGCTGCACCAACATATAATACAGCAACACCACCTGATAACTTGGCTAAACGCTCTTGCAGTTTTTCCTTGTCATAATCAGAGGTAGAAGCTTCCATTGAAATGGATATTTCGTTGATACGGCCTTTGATAGCTTCAGCATCACCTTTACCGTTAATAACAGTAGTGTTGTCTTTATCAATAGTTATTTTTTCGGCCTGACCTAAATCGCTTAATTCAGCTGACTCTAATTTGATACCTTTTTCTTCAGATATAACAGTACCACCAGTTAATACAGCGATATCCTCAAGGATAGCTTTACGACGATCGCCAAAACCAGGAGCTTTAACTGCAGCTACTTTCAGTGAGCCACGGATCTTGTTAACTACTAAAGTAGAAAGTGCTTCGCCTTCCAGATCTTCAGCAATAATTAACAATGGTTTGCCTGTTTGAACTTGTTTTTCAAGGATAGGAAGAATTTCCTTCATCGAAGATATTTTCTTGTCGCAGATAAGGATGTATGGGTTCTCTAATTCTGCTTCCATTTTGTCAGTATTAGTAACAAAATAAGCCGAAAGGTAACCACGGTCAAACTGCATACCTTCTACAGTTTTAACTTCAGTTTCAGTACCCTTTGCTTCTTCAACAGTTATTACACCTGCAGTACCTACTTTTTTCATTGCATCTGCAATCATCTCGCCAATTACCTCATCATTGTTTGCTGATATAGAAGCAACTTGTTTGATCTTGCTGAAATCATCACCAACATCTTGTTTTTGTTTCTTTAAATCAGCAACTACTACTTTAACAGCTTTGTCAATGCCACGTTTCAAATCCATTGGGTTTGCACCGGCAGCTACGTTTTTAATACCTGCAGTAACAATAGCCTGCGCTAAAACAGTTGCGGTAGTTGTACCATCACCAGCCTGATCAGCAGTTTTTGAAGCTACTTCTTTAAGCATCTGTGCACCCATATTTTCAATGGTGTCTTTCAACTCAATTTCTTTAGCTACTGTAACACCGTCCTTGGTAACAACAGGTGAACCAAATTTCTTGTCGATAATTACGTTACGACCTTTAGGGCCCAAAGTAACTTTTACCGCATTAGCCAGAATGTCTACGCCTCTTTTTAGCGCGTCTCTTGCTTCAACGTTATATTTAACTTGCTTTGTCATGTGTATTTTAATTTTAATTAATGATTTATTGATTGCTCGATACATTACAAAATAATTCCGTAGATATCGGACTCTCTCATAATTAGATAATCTTTTCCTTCAAGTGGAAACTCTTGTCCAGCAAATTTTCCATAAAGTACTCTATCTCCCTCTTTTACAGTTGGCTTTTTACCATCAGGATCCTCTTCAGATACCGCCACTACTACACCGTTTTGGGGTTTTTCCTGTGCAGTCTCAGGAATATAAATACCTGACGCTGTTTTAGTTTCCGCTGGAGCGGCTTGTATAACTACCCGGTTAGTTGTGCCCGCAATAGGCTTAAATTTAATTGACATAACTTTTTATTTTAGGTTACTTGTAAGTTTTTCTATGTGCTTGCTTTTACACATCAATTATGCCAAGCGGCAAAAAAATTAAAAATTGCCATTATTGGCTGTTTAATTGTCAGTTTTATACCGGTTACTTTTTTTAAGTCTGAAAAGTTTTAACATGGCGTGTCATCATGACAGTTATATATAACACAAAAAAGGCCTTGGGGTTTCCAAAGCCTTTCTATATAAGTTGATAGATATTATTTTTTTGATGTATCTCCTTTTGCCGGTGTGGCAGCCGAAGGGAAGGCAGGCGACGGCGCAAGTGGTGCAGCACTGGTAGTAGGCTTTGCATCAAGCGATTTATTGATCTGCTCCTGATATTTGTTAGCAGTACCAGCGGCGGGGCCGTTTTTAGCTACAACATTAATACCCAATGACAGTACCATTAAGGTGATAGCCAAAACCCATGTACCTTTTTCTAAAAAGTCGCCAGTTTTTTGCACACCCATTAATTGTGATGAGCTTGAAAAATTTGATGAAAGACCACCGCCTTTAGGGTTTTGGATCAATACGATAAGTCCCAGCAACGCACATACTATCACTACCAGGATCACTAATACTATTAACATATCTTTATTAATTTATTTTATTTTCTAATTGTTCAATTTGGCCTGCAAAGTAAAGGCTTTTTTCCGGGAATTTCAACATCAATTTTTTGTATGTTAAAATAGCCTTATGATACAGCATTTGCTCGGTATATATTTTTGCAAGCGTCTCGGTAACAAGTTCGTCCCGGTCTTCAGAGCTTTTCTTTGCCTTATTTTCGCTATCCAGTTTAGCTTTACTGGGATGTTTTATCTGCGGCTCTTCATGAATAAACTTTTCAATTATTTTATCCGCTTTTGTTTCAACAGAAGGTGCATGTTCCTTCGGTGGGATAACTTTTAAATCGCTAACCACCGAGCTTACAGCAAAAATATTTTCAACATACTGTTGCTGCAGGTGGTCTGCGCCAGCTTGTGGCTTTTCTTCAGGCGTAACGGTTTCCGTATGAAATTTACCTTCAACCGCGAAAGGCTGATAAATAGCCGCATGTTCTTTACGCGTTTTATCTAACCACCACATAAAGCTATAAGGTAGCTTCTCGTCATTGTATCTTGAAACACGCTGACGGCTTTGGTTACCCCGCACATCTCGCGTCGCGACATTTGAAGGCTCACGGTATTCTTCATCTGCCGGAAGCGTAGGCTCAAGTACAAAATAATTATTCGCCACCGCCGTTTCCTCAGTTTCTTCAGGATCGTGTGCGGCCTCAGTTTCCGTTGGATGAGGCGTTTCTTCAGTTTCTATCAGGTCACCTGTCTCTTCCTGTTCTGCCAGATCATTTATTACATTCTGCTCGGCTTCATCTGCAACCTTGTCTAATACCGCTAACTGTTCAAGTCCAATATCCTCAATACTTACAATTTCGTCGAATACTTCGTCGTCGATTTCATCATAAGTTTGCGTTGGCTTAATATCTGCTTTGGTATATTCAGTTTCAACTGCAATATCTTTCGTTTGCTCTGTAACCGCCGGGTGTTCAGGCTGTTCACCGGCAGCCGTGATTTCCTCCGCTACTTCAGCCTCAGTTTGTGAAGTTGGAACGACTTTCTCTTCCGTTTGGTTTTCCTCTGCTACTTCGGCATCAATTTCTAATGAAAGGGCAGCATCCTCTTCAACTCGTTTTTCCTCTGCTATTTCAGTATCATCTTCTGATAATAGAACAGCACCCTCTGCTGTCTCGTTTTCTTCCGCTACTTCATTATGAATTTCAGTATCGTGGTCAATAACGGCAGTCGCTACCTCAACCTCCTTATCTGCATCTTCAATTTCAGGATCCTCTTCAAACACTTCTATCTCCTCCGTTTGTTCCTCTGCCTTATAAGCCAGATCAGGATCAATTGGAATATGGAAATAGTTTGATTCATCTACAACAGGGTTAGGTAATTCCAAACCCTTGGGCAGCGGCAGCACTACTTTGGCATCTCCTGGCTTTTGGCAGATTACAATCTGTTCGTCAGATACAGGCAGAAGAGAACCTACAGCATTTGCAATTACATAAAGCAGCTTGGGGTTAACATAAGTACTGGCGCTGTGCAGACTTTCCTCCTCGCGTTTTACGGCCAGTATTGACCGCAGCAAACCGCTTTGGGGAAATTCATTAATAAGCTGTTGTAATTTGAAAGCATTAGCATCAGACAGATCGGCCGGGTTATCCAGCAGATCATAAAAAAAGCCATTCGCACTATTTCTTGTGTATTCGTTCACGCCGTTGAAGCTATAAAATTGTTACCAATTATTAAAGGCTTTGTTAAAAATATCATCAATGATCTGGCTGGTGAGCGTTTGAAGGAGCGCCTGCTCCTGCGATGCCAGATTACCGGAATAATTAATGCTTTTGCTAAAAGTTTGGTCAAACGATATAGTTTTATCTGTTGGATAATCAAACTTAACACGTATGGCCAGCGTAAGCGCCTGTGCTCCGGCTATCGGCGGCGCGTTATTACTTGGCGCCTGTATTGAAACCGGTGCACTCCTGTAATCTGTTATGGCCCCGCTCATATTGGCATTGCCCTCGCCGTTAACAATGCTAAGGCGTGTGGTGGTACGTATGCGAGCCTTAAGCGCTTCGGTAAAGGTTAAGCTTAAATTACTTACAACTAACGGCGCGTTATTTTCAAAAAAAGCTACGTTAACCGTTTTCATTTCGGCGGGGATAGCTGTACTTTTTAAGGTGTAGCACCCTGGCGTTAAAAACGCCAAAACAGCTATAAGGGGTAGCGCTAAAAGAAGTCGTTTCATCAGCTTATAAATTCAGTTCTTTAATTTTTCGGTACAAGGTACGTTCAGATATACCCAGCTCATTAGCGGCAAGCTTACGTTTGCCTTTATGTTTTTTAAGCGCTTTGCGTATCAGGTCAGACTCTTTTTCTATCAGCGACAATGACTCCTCTACTTCTTCGGCGTGTTGCGTTATATTAAAGCTATCGTCATCATTAGTAATTTTATTGATATTATTAACGGGCTGCTGAATAGTAAATTGTTGCTCGCTTGTAACAGGCAGCTCAATATCACGATACAACTGCGTAAGCGTTTGTGAGTGGTTAGGGTAATTGCTTGCCACGCCGCCGTGCTCTATCATATCAACAACCAGCTTCTTTAATTCAACCATATCCCGTTTCATATCAAACAGCACTTTATACAGTATGTCCCGTTCAGAAAAATCTTCTTTTGGCTGATGCTCAAGGCGCATAGGCAAATTACGGTTATTACCATCAGATGGAATGTAGGTAAGCAGCGTTTGCCCGGTTATAAGATGATTTCGCTCTAATACGGCTAATTGCTCTGCCATATTTTTTAGCTGCCTTACGTTACCCGGCCACCCATAGTTGGTGATCATCTGCTGTGCCTCATCATCTAATTGTATGGGTGGCGTGCGGTATTTATCAGTAAAGTCTGAAGTAAATTTGCGAAACAACAGGTAAATGTCTTCTTTTCTTTCGCGTAGCGACGGAATGCGCAGCGGGACTGTATTTAAACGGTAATAAAGGTCCTCGCGAAACTTACCATTTTTAACAGCATCATAAACGTCAACATTGGTAGCTGCAATTACGCGGACGTTAGTTTTTTCAACCTTTGATGAACCTACCCGAATATATTGACCCGACTCCAACACGCGCAGCAGTCTTGCCTGCGTACCCAGGGGCATTTCGGCAATCTCATCTAAAAATATGGTACCACCGTTAACCGTTTCAAAATAACCCTTACGCTCGCCAACTGCCCCGGTGTAAGCTCCTTTTTCGTGACCAAATAGTTCCGAATCAATAGTACCCTCGGGGATAGCGCCGCAGTTAACCGCTATAAACGGCCCGTGCTTGCGCTGGCTCATGTGGTGTATTATGTGCGAGAATACCTCTTTGCCGCTACCGCTCTCGCCGGTAATTAATACCGAAATGTCGGTAGGTGCAACCTGGTTTGCTATATCTATTGCCCGGTTCAGCAACGGCGAATTGCCGATGATACCGAAGCGTTGTTTTATTTCTTGTATTTCCATTGGTAGAGTGAGTGGTTGATTATGTTAGATTAGGTGAATGGTTTTATCAAACACCCAGCTACTGACCTAATCAACCCAATAAACTAATCAACAATTCTTCCCATCAACGTAGCCGTAGTACATCTTTCTGCCATTACATATACATATTGCCCCGGTTTAAATCTTTCATCAACGGGGAAAACCATCATAGCGTTTTGGTCAGTTCTGCCCGCGTAATCGTTTTTTGATTTTTTTGAGAAACCTTCTATCAGTACCTTCTGCACTTTGCCCAACTGCGCTTGCAAACGGTGAAGCGAATGCTGCTGCTGCAAAGCCACAATCTCTGTTAAACGTGCTGCCTTAACAGGCTCGGGTATATCGTCTGCATAGCGTTTTGCTGCTAAAGTACCCGGGCGTTCAGAGTACATAAACATGTAAGCAAAATCGTACTTAACATACTCCATCATGCTTACGGTTTCTTTGTGCTCTTCATCCGTTTCTGTACAAAAACCGGTAATAACATCGGTTGAAATAGCGCAGCCAGGCATAATGCGACGGATAGCATCAATACGGTTGATGTACCAATCGCGATCATAAGTTCGGTTCATCAGGTCCAATATGCGGCTGTTGCCTGATTGTACCGGCAAGTGAATGTACTTGCAAATATTATCGTGCTTAGCCATAGTGTATAAAACCTCGTCGGTAATATCTTTTGGATGCGATGTAGAAAAGCGGATGCGCAGCTCGGGACTAACACCCGCCACCATTTCTAACAGGTTGGCAAAGTTGACTTTAAACGGCTCGTCTTGGCTCTCGCCTGCTGATTCTTGATTCTCACTACTCCATTTGTACGAATCCACATTCTGCCCTAACAAGGTCACCTCGCGGTAGCCCTGATCAAACAAATCAGTACATTCTTTTACAATTGAATAAGGATCGCGGCTGCGTTCGCGGCCACGGGTAAAGGGCACTACGCAGAACGAACACATGTTGTCGCAACCGCGCATAATTGATACAAAGGCATTAATGCCGTTGCTGTTTAACCGTACCGGGCTGATATCTGCATAAGTTTCCTCGCGCGATAGCAATACGTTAACTGCTTTTTGTCCGCTATCAACCTGGTCTATAAGGTTAGGCAGATCACGGTAGGCATCCGGGCCAACAACTACATCAACCAGTTTTTCTTCTTCTAAAAATTTGGCTTTCAAACGCTCGGCCATACAACCAAGCACACCTACCACCATACCGGGGTTTTTAGATTTGGCTGTTTTAAATTCCTTTAAACGGTTGCGTACCCTCGTCTCCGCATTCTCGCGAATGGAACAGGTATTAATAAAGATAACATCGGCACTGGTGTAATCGCCGGTGGTTTCAAAACCCTGTTCTGCTAAAATAGATGCAACTATTTCGCTGTCAGAAAAATTCATGGCGCAGCCATAACTTTCTATATACAATTTGCGCCCGTTATTCTTACCTTCAACCGGCTCTAAAAGTAAAGCCTCGCCCTGTCTGCCCTCATCATGTGTTTTATCCGGAAGAACCAAATCTATCATTTGCTATAAAAATTTGAGCTGCAAAAATACATAAATTTTATATATAGCGTGACAGATTGGCAGAATTAACAAAATCAAGTTTTTGTTGTTATTACATTAAATTAATCCTATTTAAATGGCCGCAGAAAATTCGTTACCCAAAAAAAGCTTTCCCCGCTGGCCATTTATTGTGCTATGTATTTTAATAATTATTGGAGCCGGGACCTGGTATGCTTATAACCGTTATTTTGCAGGCGATAAATGGAAACCTTTATTGCAGGCTAAGTTAAAAGAGATGATCTTAAAATCAACCGACAGTTTGTATCGTATTGAATATTCAGATTTTGATCTCAACCTCGCATCAGGCAACGCTACTTTATCTGATTTTAAGCTGATACCCGACACCAACATTTACAACAAATTAGTTGAACAAAAAAAAGCGCCGGATAACCTTTTTATCCTTGGCGTAGATAAACTCACTATTAAAAATGTAGGCGCAAAAAAGGCTTATCAAGACAAAATACTTAATGTAAGTAGTATAACAATTGATGAACCTCGCCTCACTGTAATTAACAAACGCTACGCTTTTAATGATACGGTTAAGGTTGGTAATCCTAAAACACCTTATCAGTTGGTTAAAAATATATTTAAAGAGGTGCGTGTTGATTCTATCTCACTTAAAAATATCAGCTTAAATTATATTAACAAAAACGAACCGAAAACTAAGCAAACGGCTTTAAAAAACCTGGACATTAATATCTCAAACGTGCTAATAGACTCGTTGTCTGCACAGGATGAAAGCCGTTTTTATTATACCAAAGGCGTAGATGTAATTATTAGGAATTATAAAGTGAAGACACCCGATAGTCTGTATACCTCAGCAATTAAGGAGATCTATTTTTCTACCGCTAAGCGTACCATTAGATTAAATAAGGTTGATTTAACACCCCGCTACAGCCGCAACGCTTTTTACCGCAAGACCGGCGAAAGTGGTGATATTTTCACCATGAAGTTTAAAAAAATCGCCATCAATGATATAGATCTGCAACGCTTTTTGCGCGATCAGAAACTGTATGCCGGAACTATGGATGTTGAGAATGCCGATGTTCAGATCTATCATGATGGCAAATACAAAGGCAAAAAATCATCAAAGATCGGTAAGGATCCGCACCAGGCTTTGCAGAAGGTAGCGTTAGACATGAGGCTAAGTCGGTTAAATATAGCCAATTCTAACATAACGTATTCAGAAACAGACGCAACATCAGAGCAAACCGGATTGATAACATTTAAAAAAACAAACGGATATTTTTTAAATGTCACCAATGATCCGAACGCTAAAAAGAAGAATCATTATATGACGGCTCATATCAAAACATTGTTTATGAGCGCCGCGCCTTTAACTGTTAACTTTAAGTTTGATTTAAACGATAAACGGGGTGGCTTTAATTACTCCGGCCGTTTGGGTAAGTTTGACGGGCGCGTACTCGACAAACTGGTAAAGCCATTGGCGATGGTGCAGGTAAGATCTGCCGATGTTGAGCGGCTTGATTTTAATGTGGATGCCAATAACTATGGCGGTAAAGGTATGCTGCAGTTTTACTACAAAAACCTGAACGTTCAACTACTTAAAAAAGTGGCAGGCAAAAAGGATCTGCAAAACCAGGGCTTTATCTCAACTGTTGCCAACTCGCTTATTATAGAAAACAGTAACCCGGACAGGAAGGGCAATTTCAGGCCCGGCCCCATCAATGTTAAGCGCGATCCCACCACATCGTTCTTTAGCTTTTTGTATAAAGGTTTGTTAGACGGATTAAAACCAAGCGTAGGTTTTGACGCAAAAACCGAAGGTAAGGTTAACAAAGTAATAGAAAAGGTAGGTTCGCTGGTTGATAAGTTCAATAACTTTAAAGAAAACCGTAAATTGAGGCGAGAAGAGCGCAAGCGAAAAAAGGAAGAGAAAAAAATTCTTGAAGAAAAGGCTAAACAAAAGAACGAGGCAGATGCAGGCAAACCGACGGGGAACTAATTATGGCTATTAAATTTTTAAGCACCAAACGCAGCAGAATTGTAGCTGCCGTGATAGTTGTGCCTGTTGTTTTGCTGTTGATAGGCGCCTTGGTTATTAATAGTATATGGTCGCCAATTTTAGCCAGGAAGGTAAGAAATGCCGTTATTAAGGGCAGCGACAGTTTATACCGTGCCGATTTTTCGGATGCGCAACTACACATTCTGCAAGGCAAAATAATGCTTTACAACGTATCATTAATACCAGACACACAGCTTTACCGCCGCAGAGTTAAGCTGGGCACGGCCCCTAATAATTTAGTAAGGCTGAATGCCCGTCGCATCATTTTATCAGAGATCCATCCGTTTAAGCTGTATTTTGGTAAAGTAATAGATATCGGCCGCATTGCCATCAATTCGCCGCACATACAGGTAAGCTACGCACTAAATCATACTAAAGACACTACTGATAAAGACCACCGCACCGCCTGGCAAAAGCTATCCAAAAGCTTTAAGTCGGCCCACGTGGGCGATATTTTTTTGGATAACATCTCTTTTAAATACGATGATTACTCTGGCAACAAAGTTGCCGTGTCTGAAATTAAACAGATGAGCCTGCACGCGCACGATCTGCTGATCGACTCGGCAACGCAAACAGACCGCACCCGTCTTTTAATATTGTAAAGATATATCCGGCGATGTGCAAAATTACTCGGGCCGAACGGCCAATGGGCTATATACCTATTCATTAAAGCGGCTCAAGCTGTCCACTTCAACCGCTAAGCTGGTTGTTACGGGTTTTAAGTTTGATCCCGTAGAGGCTGATGTTTTTTTCGCGAAAAGTCGTAAGGATAAGTTCCAGGTAAGGTTTGATTCTGTGCAACTTAATAACTTCGATTTTTTATCCTACCATAAATACCGCAGCCTTGCAGCAAGCAGCCTAATTATTAACGGCGGAATACTTGATCTGTATAACAATCCCAATAAGATCAGGATATATAAAGACAAGTTGGAAACCTTCCCTAATGTGGCACTTTATAAACTGGAAACTGATTTAAAGATAGATTCCATCGAGCTTAAAAAAATCAATATTACCTACAACGAAGTGGGTAAAAAATCGCATAAAACCGGAACGCTTGTATTTGCAGGTACCAATGCGCTAATAAGGAATGTTACAACCAACCCTAACGCGCTAAAAACAGACAGCATAGCCACAGTAAAGATCAATACCTGGTTTATGGGCAAAGGCAAGCTCAATATTTCCTTCCGTTTTAATTTACGGGCACGCAACGCGCCTTATAGCTTTAAGGGCCATTTGGGCCTAATGCAATTGGAGGCGCTTAATAAAGTCACCATGCCTTTGGCTATGGTAAAAATTACCGAGGGAACAGTAAAAAGCTACGATTTTAACATTCATGGCAATTCCAGCATATCAAGGGGTCATATTGCACTTTTATATAATGACGTTAAGGTTAGGTTACTCCGTGTTAATGATGACAATCTGTTATACTCGCGTAAATTGATCCCTACCTTATTTGCCAACCTGTTTGTAATTAAGCATAACAACCCCGATGAACCCGGCGAAACTCCCCGCACATTCAATGTGGTTTACGCTCGCCCTAAAGATTCTCCGTTCTTTAAAACTGCATGGACAACCATGTTAAAAGGACTTAAACCTACCATGGGTTTAGATGAGAAAACAGAAAGCGCCGTAAAGAAGCGCATGGGCGATATGAGCCAGAAGAAAAAAGACCGTGCGCAAAAGAAAAAAAACAAAGCGTTAAAAAAGAAATAAACCTGCGCTTGTAGTGTAGCAGAAAGGGTGCTACACCCTGCTACAAACGTGCTACATCTGCTACAAAACGCGCTTTGCCCTTTTTCATCCCACGGTTTTGTGTTTTCATCCCAACTGTTTAGCAACTATTAGCAAGCTGCTTACATTGCGGCATATTTAAACCGCATTACAATGGAAGAAGAGTTTGAAATTGATAAGTACAACAAGTCTGAATTTTGGTTGGTTACAGGTGTTTTCATTTTTTTTACGCTAGGCCTTATTAACGATGCCGCAAAAGGCGTAGGATTTAGGCAGGAACAGGTAGTTGGTTTTGCAACGCTGGGTGTAAGCTTATCATATATTGAAAACTACTTTTTGCCTTGGCTTTTCCGGTACATTGCATTATATGGAGTATATGTTTTAGCGCATTTCGTCATTTTAAAAAACCTGGTTAATCGTGTTGCCATACCAACTAATATAATTTACGCCTTGCTGTTGTTTGCCGCACTTATAGGTGTATGGACATGGTCGTCGGTATGGATCAACTACTATCTTTTTTTAAAGCCCGTAAAAGACAGAACCGTTTTATATGGAAGTGTAGGCCTCCAATTGTTTTGGAGAAGCGTAATTACTGTTACATGGGTTACAGGTATTTACGTGGTGTACAGCTACTTAAAATACAAAAAAAATATACTGTTTACTTTTGACGGATTGCGCTTAACGCCACTAAGGCGAGATACTTATATATTATTTGCAATCTGGGCATTACTATATGCATTTATCAATGAGCCGGCAGTGCTTGCGCTACCTGTTATTCCTATATACATTTATTTATCGGCAAGGTTAATACCACTTGTGAAAAGCCAAAACAAGGGCTTTATTAACTACCTGACACGGGTCACCCTGATTGCTTTTGTTATCGGTTTAGTAGTGGTTTTTATCTATGGACTTATGGGGAATTTTAAAGTTGAAACGTTTACACTGATCGCGTTACTTTATGCATCCTCCCAAGTATTTATTGTTGCCCCGGCAACCTGGGCAATTTATCATCATCGGCTATCAAGAAATGCTGAGTTAACCGGCTTAAAAACCGCGCTTGGTCAATCATCTGCCAATCTTGATTTTTTGCGCTCGCAGATTAATCCTCATTTTCTGTTTAATGCGCTTAATACCCTATATGGCACAGCTATACAAGAAAATGCAGACCGCACCGGCGAGGGGATCCAAAAGTTGGGCGATATGATGCGCTTTATGCTGCATGAGAACACGCAGGAAAAAATACCGCTGATGCGCGAAGTTGATTATTTAAAAAACTACATCGATTTGCAAAAATTGCGCACCCACACATCGCCGGATATTGTTATCCAGACAGAAATTGAGGAATCGGTTAATGGCTTGCAGATAGCACCCATGCTGCTCATTCCATTTGTTGAGAATGCCTTTAAGCATGGCATTAGTCTGCGCGAAGCATCGCACATAAAAATAACCCTGCACACAGAGGGGGCCAAACTGTTTTTTGATGTGCACAACAGCGTTCATCCTAAAACAGGTATCGACCCTGAAAAAAACCATACCGGTATTGGCCTGGAGAATGTAAAACAACGCTTGCAATTGCTCTATCCCGACAGGCACGAATTGATGATACGCGAAACCACAAAGGAGTTTTTTGTGCATTTAACGGTACAACTGTAGCCCCCCAGTTTCCATCCCATTAAATCTGTATTTCATCCCAATCACTTGAGCAGCAATACCCCTGCAGGTAATTTTACACCTATAAATTAAATCATCATGAAAAAATTATTACTTACCTTATCACTGCTTACGCTTGTAAAAATTAGCATTGCGCAGCTTCAAATTACAGGCACTATTAAAAATGCAAAAGTGCAGGATGCCATTGAAATTAATTTCTCGCGCGATGGCAACTACTGGCCAAACAACTCGGTTCATTTAAAACCGAACAAAGCAGGCAATTTTCAATTCCGTAGTTCAGAACGCACCGCGAAATTTGCAATATTAGTGTATAAAGAAATTCAGCAATATATATTGCTTAGCCCTAACCGGCCTTTGCATGTCAATATAAACACCCAATCACCCAATCCGTTCAGCTTTAGCGGGCACGCTAAACCGGAAAATAATTTAATAGTTAAGCTGCATTTAAGTAATGTAAGCGATCTCCCGTTTATAAAAGAGTTAAAGGCAAAAAATTCATACGCAACCTGGTCTGTTGATTCTGTGATTCAGATAAAACTCCCCCAAGTTATGCATAGTCTTGACAGTAGTTTAAATTATGTGAATAGATCAGCTGTTCCGCCGGCATTTAAATCGCTAATTGCAGCCGAAGTAAAATACCAGTACGCCCATGCCGTAGCTGATAAGATAGGGGCATATGTAAATAACCGGAAAAAC
Organism: Mucilaginibacter sp. HD30; assembly: GCF_054061755.1. Taxonomy (NCBI): domain Bacteria; kingdom Pseudomonadati; phylum Bacteroidota; class Sphingobacteriia; order Sphingobacteriales; family Sphingobacteriaceae; genus Mucilaginibacter; species Mucilaginibacter sp. HD30. The sequence goes on along the minus strand of NZ_JBSSEO010000001.1, from coordinate 4,176,982 downwards.
CGGAAAGATTTCCATCTGCGTTTTATTGATTCAACGTTTAAGTTGTTCAAAGCGCCTGCTAAAAATGAACGTGACCGGGGTTTATACGCAAATATCTATCTGGACAATTATGCGCAGTTTAAAGCGTGGCAGGCTTTTTACCCATATACTGTTAACCCTGATAAGCAGTTAGCCAAACAGGCGCTTAAAACTAACTCAGGGATAGATTTTGACGAGTTAATGGAAAATGTAAACGCGAGCGGTGAAAAATATGCCTTTAACCTGGCTGTTAAAAATATTATGCCGCAATATGCCTGGGAGAAACAACTAAGCAATTTGATGTTCAATTTTTCCATGTCGGGACAGCTGCAATTAGCTGACAGGTTGTTGCATTTCATGAAAAACAACTGTACCGACAAGGGGTATATTGCTGCTGCCGAACAGCTATTTTTGCCACTAAAAAAAGCAAGAGACCAGTATGCCCATAATCTGAATATCAGGATACGGCCGGATTATAAAACGGCAAACTCATTAGCTAACGTTTTGCAGCCCTACAAAGGCAAAGTTGTGTTAATTGATATGTGGTTTACGCAATGCCCACCCTGTATTGCGGAACTTAAATATACTCCGGCTTTAAAAGAGCGTTTTAAAAATGACGATGTAGTGTTCTTGAATATTGCCAGAGAGTCTGATAAAGACGATGAGGTATGGCGGGATTTTATTTTTATAAATAATATGACGGGCGAACATATCCGTAAAACAGATAACGAGATAAAGACCCTATGGAATGAGTTGGGCATACCCGATAAGGACCAGGCTTATCCACGCTATTTTATTATTGACAAAAACGGCAACATTGCCGACAACAATGCCAAAAGACCAAGTGATGGCGAAGCGCTTTACAAGGATCTGGAAGCGGCTTTGATTAAATAATTTTATACATTTAACGATACAAGTTAATTAAAACATTATAAGTAATCTGTCATTTCCACATGGTACAAGGAGAGATCTATACACACGCTAAGCAGCCGGATTGGCCGTGTATAGATCTCTCACTACTGTTCGAGATAACAGCGAAAACAATACATTATGCTAACCGCAATAGCCATAGACGATGAACCATTAGCTTTAGAAGTAGTGCGATCGCACGCTGATAAGGTGCCGTTTATTGATTTAAAGGCCAGCTTTGCTGATGCTTTTAAGGCGATGGCGTATTTGCAGCAAGAGCCTGTAGACCTGCTGTTATTAGACATAAAAATGCCCGATATAAGCGGCATGGAGCTAATGCGCTGTCTTAATAAAAAGCCAATGGTAATTTTCACTACTGCTTATTCTGAACACGCTGTTGAGAGTTTTGAGTTAGACGCTGTGGATTATCTGCTTAAACCATTTTCGCTGGCGCGGTTTACCAAAGCCTGCAATAAAGCCAATGAGCTGTTTTTGCTGCGCGAGACTGTGAACGATAAAAAGAATTACCTGTTTGTTAAAACGGGCTACGAGCAGGTACGTGTAAATTTTGACGAGATCTGTTACCTGGAGGCTACTGGCAATTATGTCAATTTTGTTTTAACAAGCAGCACAGTACTTTCCCGTATGACAATAACCGAAGCCGAGGCGCTGCTTCCTGCCGGAAGGTTTATCCGCATCCATCGCTCATTTATAGCGGCTCACAATAAAATTGAAAAGATAGAGCGGCACCAGATCATTGTAAATGGTGCAGTGCTGCCTGTAGGGAGCTCATATACGCAGGCTATGGATCTGGTAGTAAGCCGTATTAAGTAATAATTGCGCAGGAAAGTAGCATATCACGTCTTCTGTTTCTTCTTCTTAGCCGCAGGGAATAGCACGTTATTTAATATCAACCGGTAACCTGCCGAGGCGGGGTGCAGGTTCAGGTCAGTTGGTGGATCGCTTACGGCATGTTGATAATCTTCCGGGTCGTGGCCGCTATAAAAGGTCCATTGCCCTTTGCCATATTCGCCATGAATATAGCGCACCTCGTTGGCCGTCTTCATTTCGCCCATAATAGTAACGCCGGGCTTTAGCACGTTTTTGTTAAAGGCAGTTGTAAGCCCCTTAAACCCTTTAATAACTTTATCATGGTTTTGGGTAAGCATACTTGGTACCACATCCCACTTGGCCGAAAAATCAAACAGTGTAAAATAATCTTCCGGTCGTTCAACCGTACGGGTTGCGTTAACATCAATATTGCTGAACGTGTGCGAGTAAGGGTCGGTATCTAACCTGAAATTCTGAAAAGCAAAGGTCTGCGTAAAATCCAATTTAGATTGCGCGTCGGGGTCGGCACGGTCACCATCAAACATGGCTTCACATATATCAGTATTAGCAGCTGCAAGCGCAATATCAAAGGTTTCGGCACCTGCGCACATAGCAAACAAAAACCCACCTCCGGAGCAAAAATCGCGGATATGCTCTGCTACCGCCAGCTTCATTTTTGATACTTTTTTAAAGCCCAGCTTTTTAGCCATGGCCTCCTGCGCCCTTTGGTCTTCAACATACCAGCTGGCATTGCTGTAATTGGTGTAAAATTTACTGTACTGGCCGGTAAAATCTTCATGGTGCATGTGCAGCCAGTCGTACTTGGGCAGTTCGCCGCCTATAACTTCCTCGTCATAAACAACAACAAAAGGTATTTCGGCATACTTAAGTACAAGGGTAACGGCATCGTCCCAGGGCATTTTACTTTTAGGGGAGTATACGGCTATTTTTGGCGCTTTTTCCAGCTTTACAAGGTCCATATTAACAGAAGGATCGCTCACTTCGGTTATAATAGCGCTGGCTTGCGCGTCGCCTATTAACTCATAGCTAATGCCACGTATTTTGCATTCGGTTTCTATGGTACTGGTATGCTGCGCCATAAAACTACCACCGCGGTAGTTAAGCAACCAGTTAACCTCGCCGCCGTTCTTCAGCATCCAGAAAGCTATACCGTATGATTTAAGGTGATTCTTTTGCGTGTCGTCCATCGGTATTAATATAGACGATGCCTTGCTCAACAATGGCAGCAACGCACAGCATACTAACAATAATAACTTAACACCTACCCTCATATCCAAATTAACGAATAAATTTCGATGCTATTGTAATAACAGGCCTTGTTTATGATAACGTTACTTTCGGCCTGCAAACGCATAAACCTGCACTACCTATAATAAAAAACGGCAGTTCGGTTAACCAAAACTGCCGTCGCCATAATTCAATTTGCTTTAAAAATTTAGCCCAACGTTGAAACTGCTCCTTGTGCTGTGGATAGTTGAACCGGAATTGTTTTTAAAAAGATCTGCCACACCTCCCTGCCCATCATATTCAATATAAAACTTTGTTTTTTCTGAAATTGGAAGCTTTACACCTATACCTAAAGCTAAACCACCGTCGACAGAATTGAAAGCTTCTTTTATCGAACCGGAGTATTTTGACGTTTTGGCATCTAATAAGAAACCGGCATACGGACCAAAGTCAAGATACCAATTTCTGGTTTTACCAAAATGCCAGTTAGCCATAACAGGCACTGTTAAGTAATTTAAAGAAAAGTCAACGTCCGAATAAGTTGTTGTAGGTGTGGTCAAAAAGCCTCCGCCCCAACCTTTTTGATCATAAATTGCTTTTACCTTTAGGCTCCACCTGTCAGAAAAATAATTGTCGGCAGATAAGGCAACATTGAAGCCTGATTTTGATTTGGTACTTTCGTTATTGACCGTGCTAACCGACGCGCCGTTGTAACCAACGCCTATACCAAATTCAACGCCTTTTGATTGTTGTGCAAGGGCCAGGGTGCATAAACCCATCACTGCAAAAAGTGTGGTAAAAAGTTTTTTCATAAATTGTGATAATAAGATATGGCTGCAAAATTAGCAGAATTTGGTGTTTGGTCAAGTAAATCATAATTTCAGTATCCCAATTAAACTACCATACTAATAGAGATTTTCTTAATTTCGCGGTTAAACCGGTAGAATTCAACCAATGGATTATCAATTTAAAGATATAGAGCAAAAGTGGCAGCAGTTTTGGGCCGACAACGGCACATTTAAAGCTGAAAATAACAGCGAAAAGCCCAAGTATTACGTATTGGACATGTTTCCGTACCCATCAGGAGCGGGCCTGCATGTGGGGCACCCACTGGGTTATATTGCTTCAGATATTTTTTCAAGATATAAACGCTTACGCGGCTTTAACGTTTTGCACCCCATGGGCTATGATTCGTTTGGTTTACCCGCCGAACAGTACGCTATACAAACCGGGCAGCATCCTGCCGTAACTACTGAGGCTAATATTGCTACTTACCGCCGCCAGCTGGACCAGATCGGCTTTTCGTATGATTGGAGTAGAGAGGTGCGCACAAGCTCGCCCGACTATTACAAATGGACACAGTGGATCTTTATGCAGCTGTTTAACAGCTGGTATAATAAAGCTGCCAACAAAGCAGAGGCTATTGATACCCTGGTTGCTTATTTTGAGCAAAACGGATCGGCTGGTGTTAATGCCGTTTGTGATGATGAAGTATTAAGCTTTACCGCTGATGAATGGAAAGCTTTTGATAGTCACTCAAAACAAGAAGAGCTTTTAAAATATCGCCTTACCTACCTGCGCGAAAGCACCGTAAACTGGTGCGCTGCCTTGGGTACCGTTTTAGCCAATGATGAGGTTAAAGACGGATTTAGCGAGCGTGGTGGCTACCCCGTTGAACAAAAGAAAATGATGCAGTGGAGCATGCGCATTACCGCCTATGCTGATAGATTATTGCAAGGCTTAGACACCATTGACTGGCCCGAACCTCTTAAAGAAATGCAGCGCAACTGGATCGGTAAGAGTATTGGTGCTTCAGTTAAATTTCCGATTGAGGGTCTGGAATCAAGAGTGAAGAGTCAGGATTCTATTGAGGTTTTTACCACTCGTGTTGATACCATTTTTGGCGTTACTTTTTTGGTGATAGCGCCTGAGCATGAGTTGGTGGCAGAGTTAACTACGCCTGAGCAAAAGGCCGGAATTGATGCTTACATTACCCAAACAAAAAAGAAATCTGAACTGGACCGTATGGCAGATGCCAAAACGGTATCGGGTGCGTTTACGGGTAGCTACGTGCTTAATCCGCTAAATGGTGATCGTGTGCCTATTTATATTGCAGATTATGTTTTAGCGGGATACGGTACCGGCGCAGTAATGGCCGTACCAAGCGGTGATCAGCGCGATTACCTTTTTGCCAAGCATTTTAGTTTGCCTATCATTCCAATACTGGATTCGCAAAATATTGTTGATGAAGCCGACCCCACTAAAGAGGGCAAATACATTAATTCTGATTTTATAAATGGCTTAACCTATAAAGAAGCCACGGCCGCAACCGTTGCTAAACTGGAAGAGTTGGGAGCCGGCCGGGCCAAGGTAAATTTCAGGATGCGCGATGCCATATTTGGCCGTCAGCGTTACTGGGGCGAGCCTGTTCCTGTTTATTTTAAGGATGGATTGCCGCAATTGATTGAAGAAAGCGAATTGCCTCTACTGTTACCAGAAATTGATAAATATCTGCCAACAGAAAGCGGCGAACCACCATTGGCAAGGGCTGAGGGATGGAGTTACAAGCCGGAATCAGCCCCCTCTAAATCTCCCCCGGTAGGGGAGACTTCGCCACCGCACAAAGCCGGTAGTTATCGCGAAACAGCTGACCCGGTTTACTATGAGCAATTAAAAGATTTTAGTCGATCAAATCGCAGCGACCCAACTCAAGCTGAAAGTATTCTTTGGCAGTTGTTAAGAAAAGAGCAAACTGGCTATAAATTAAGAAGACAACACGCCATTGATCAGTTTATTGCCGACTTCGTTTCTCTTGAAAAGGGATTAGTAGTGGAATTGGATGGGCATCATCACAAACTAAATAAAGAAGCCGACGATGATCGGACTGCGATATTGAATCACTTTGGATTTGAAGTAATAAGGTTTGATAATGAGGAAGTATTGCGCAACCCACAGCGAGTTTTTGACCAAATCAAAAACAAACTGGATACATTGCCAGAAAGAGACAAATCTCATTTCACTAAAGAATCGAAAGTCTCCCATACCGGGGGAGATTTAGAGGGGGCTGAATATGCTTATGAATTAAGCACCATGCCGGGTTGGGCAGGCAGTAGCTGGTACTGGTACCGCTACATGGATGCGCATAATAACAGTGAGTTTGCATCAGAACAAGCAATTGAATATTGGAAAGACGTCGACCTGTACATAGGTGGCAGCGAGCACGCTACCGGGCACTTACTCTACAGCCGTTTTTGGAATAAGTTTTTAAAGGATATTGGCAAAGTTGGCGAAGAAGAGCCTTTTAAAAAGCTGATCAACCAAGGCATGATACAGGGACGCAGTAACTTTGTTTATCGTTTGGTAGACGAAGAAGGGCGGGGAACCAACACTTTCGTATCGCACGGATTGATCAAGGATTATAACACCTCTCCTATTCACGTTGATGTTAATATTGTTGAGAATGACACTTTGAACCTTGATAAATTCAAAGCGTGGCGTGACGACTTTGCAAATGCCCAATTTATATTAGAGGGAGGTAAATACATTTGCGGTGTTGAAGTGGAAAAAATGTCAAAATCCAAATTCAATGTTGTTAACCCGGACGATCTGATTGCCCGTTATGGTGCCGATACCCTGCGTATGTACGAGATGTTTTTAGGTCCGCTGGAGCAGAGCAAACCATGGAACACCAATGGCATTGAAGGAGTATTTAAGTTCCTGCGCAAATTCTGGCGCTTGTTCCACAACGATGCCTGGGAGTTCGGCGTATCAGATACTGAATCAACCAAAGCAGAGTTAAAATCATTACATAAGATCATCCGTAAGGTTGAAGAAGATGTAGAGCGTTTCTCGTTCAACACATCGGTTTCCAGCTTCATGATAGCTGTAAACGAGTTAACCGATTTAAAATGCAACAAACGCGCAATTTTGCAGGATCTGGTTATTGTGCTGTCGCCTTACGCGCCGCATATTTGCGAGGAGTTGTGGATCCAATTAGGCAACGCTGCCGGAACGTTGTCATATGCCGCATATCCTAAGTTTAACCCTGCTTATTTGGTAGAGGATGATTTTGCTTATCCTATTTCCATCAACGGAAAAACAAAAATGAATTTGAGCATACCACTAAGCATGGAGCCAAAAGATGTTGAAGCTTTTGTATTATCGAATGCTGATGTGCAACGTTATCTTGATGGCAAACAGCCTAAAAAGGTGATCGTTGTAAAAGGGCGCATTGTTAATATGGTGGTTTAGTTAATCACCGCTTCCAATAAAGTTAGTACCGCACCTTACAACAATTTGGTGCGGTATTTTTATCTTTAGTCACACCAATTAAAATACTTTAAAAATTGTGATCCGACTAAGAGATATTATAGCCGCTATAACTGTCCTTCTGCTTGATGCGCCCCTACTGTTCGCCCAAGTTCCAACCTATCCGCCGACAGAGCAGGTTGCAAAGAATTTTAAGGCATTACTGCAACGCCCCTTGGTTGACGCTAAACCTTTGTTTACGGTTACGGCGACAGATAGCATGCAGACCGAGAAAGGCAGCATCTATACTGAAGCGACCGAGAAGATGCCCGTTATGATTTATAAACCCGTTATAAAAGGGCAAACCAAATTTCCGGTGGTTATTTTTCTGCATGGCACCGGTGGTAATAAAGATGCCGGAGAGGTTAAGGCTGTGTTAGTACCTTTGTTAAACGCGGCATTATGGCTGTATCTATTGATGCACGTTTCCATGGCGATAGGGTACCCGGTGGCGCGCACCGTAGTCAGGAATATGCTGACGCGGTTTATCAGGCCTGGAAAACCAATGACGCTACACACCACGGCTACCCTTTTTTGTACGACACCTCTTACGACCTGCTTCGACTAATTGATTACCTGGTAACCCGCCCAGATGTTAACGCCGACCGGATCGGCATGGGAGGTATATCAATGGGGGGTATAGAAACTTATATGGCCGCAGCTGTTGATCCACGTATAAAAGTTCTTGTGGTAGGTATTGCGGCGCAAAGCTTTAAATGGATCTTGGATAATAACCAATGGCAAGGCCGCGCCGGCACCATAAGCGATGCGCATAAAAAAGCGGCTAAGGATTTGGGCGACACCGACCTGAATACAGCCAATGTTAAAGCCGTTTGGGAAAAGATATTGCCGGGTGTTACCGGCGAGTTTGACTGCCCATCGCTACTTCGCCTTATTGCTCCGCGCCCGCTGTTGATACTAAGCAAAGATAAAGATCCCAATAATCCGTATGGCGGGGCACAAATAGCGTTTATGGCCGCAACGGATGCCTACAAACTGAAAGACGCGACGGGCAATCTGAACATTGTTGTGCAGCCCAATTTGGGGCATGTATTTAATGCAGAAGATAACTGGCTCAGCGTTGAGTGGTTCTACAGGTGGCTGCATTAAAAGAGCCCCTTATCGGGGCTCTCAAAATAATATTTACGATCTTGGTGTTACACCCGGCGATACCGGATTTGGCGTTACCGGCATAGGTGACGGCGTTGGTGTTACACCCGGTGTTACCGGATTTGGCGTTACGGGCATGGGTGACGGCGTTGGCGTTACACCCGGTGTTACCGGATTTGGTGTTACTCCCGGCATAGGAGTTGGCGTTGGCACTGTATTGGGGTAAGGTACAGGGTTAGGGGTAACCTGCGGCGGCAATGGATTTACCTGCCCTGGTGCAGGCTTTTTAACAGCGCCGGGTATGGTATCTGCTGCCACACCAACATAACCTGTGTTTAATCTTACTACTGGTTTAGCGGTTATCGCGCCAGCTCCAAGCATGGCCGATATTGCTATTACACTTGCTATTGCACCTATCTTTTTCATTTTATTTCCTTTCGTTTAAATATTTTAACTTAATATTTAACGCCTTGCCGCCGTATTGGTTTTCACAATTCTTTGAATTAACGCTTTTTTAACAGATCGTTAATATTTCAAGAGACATATTAACGAATGCTTAACAGTCTAACTGAAATGTTTTAACATAAGCGGAATAGTTTTGCGATTCATTTAAAAACCAACTTAAAAATGAAAAACTATTTACTTGCACTTATTGTGGCTGCAAGCTTATTTGGCTGTAAAAAAGCAGCTCAAGAGCCTCAGCCCGAACCTGAATTTTTTGTTAACGAGGACCCGGCCACTTTTGCGGAGATCGGCTCAATTGATATTGGAGATGTAGGGGCTGCCGAGATATCGGCATTTGACCCTTTGACCAAGCGCTTATTTGTAGTTAACAATGGAACAGTCAACAAAATTGATGTGATAGATTTTAGCAACCCCGGTGCTATGACGGTTATTAAATCCATCAGCATGGCGCCATATGGCGGCGCGGTTAACAGCGTTGCCGTATTTGATGGCAAATTGGCGGCCGCTATTGAGTCTGTAGATAAACAGGCAAATGGCAAAGTAGCAATTTTTAAAACAGATGACTACAGCGAGGTTAAAGTTATTACAGTCGGCGCTTTGCCAGACATGATAACCTATTCAAACGATGGTAAATTTATAATCACTGCTAACGAGGGTGAGCCAAATGATACGTACACAAACGATCCTGTTGGCACGGTGTCTATTATTTCTGTAAGCGATAACTATGCGGTTACTACGCTTGATTTTTCGGGATTTGAAGGACAAAAAGCTGCGTTGGTAGCAAAGGGTTTCCGCATTTTTGGCCCGGGTTTGAATTTTGCTAAAGACATTGAACCGGAATATGTAACTGTATCTGACGATTCAAAAACAGCCTGGGTAACTCTTCAGGAAAACAATGCAATAGCTAAGATCAACCTTACCACCAAAACTATTACCGACATCTTTCCATTAGGCTTTAAAGATTATAACGCAGCGGGCAATGAAATAGACCCAAGCGACAAAAATACGGGCACGCCACTTGCCAGCTGGCCGGTTAAAGGCATATATATGCCAGACGGTATTGCGGTAAGCGAACTTAACGGCGTTCCTTACCTGTTTACTGCTAATGAAGGCGACGCGCGCGAATATTCTGCATTTGTTGAAGTGGCACGTGTTAAAGATATTACCCTTGATCCAACTGTATTTCCCAACAGAACCGATCTGAGAAAAGATGAGCAATTAGGCAGACTAAATATCACAAAAACACTGGGTGATATTGATGGAGATGGCGATTATGATGCATTGTATTCGTTAGGTTCGCGCTCTTTCAGCGTATGGAACGGTAATACCGGCACACAAGTTTTTGATAGCAAAAACGAACTTGACGTTAAAACCATTGCAGCAAGTGTTTATGACGACGCCCGTAGCGATGACAAATCTGTTGAACCAGAGGGCATTGCAATTGGGAAAATAGGTAATAAAAAAGTTGCCTTTGTTGGCATGGAGCGTGCTGACGCCGTTGCCGTATACGATATTACCGACCCTACAAAACCTGTTTATTTACAATTGCTTAAATGCGGAGACGCGCCCGAAGGCGTAATGATAATACCTGCTAAGAACAGCCCTACCAAAAAGAGCTTATTGGTTGTAAGCAGCGAGAATGATGGAGTGATAAAGGTATACACGCCTAAAACGCTGTAATAGTCAGCATTCAATTATCATAATAACAAAAGCGCCCCGTATATTCAAACGGGGCGCTTTCTGCTTATATAGTTTAGGTTGATGTGGGGTTATAACAAAAAGGCTTTATAATACAATGGCCGGTAACCTGGGCTCACCTCCTTCATAAAACCCTCAAGTGCCGCGCGGTAGGTTTTATTGTTTACGGCTTTCCCTTTTTTGGGTGCAATTATTTGATTTTGCGGCACAGCAGCGTCTGTAACCTTGGTTGCGGTCCAGATCACGTTTTCGTGCGGCAGGGCCGCCATTAGTATCATCCCCGGCAAACCACTAAACAACTCAGGCCCGCCAGATACGGGTATCTTTTCGGCATAAAAAGCTACAACATAAATAGAGTCTAAAATTAAGGCGTTCGCCCGGCGGCAGGTATAACCGGCTATCTCCCGCGTTTCATCGGTAATCTTCCAATCAATTTTGCGTGTACTGTCTGTCAATAGCATTTTATCGCCATATATTTCTTTTTCAGAAACGGCCATTTTTTTATCTAAATCACTATAAACCGTATTAATTTGTTCGGTAATAAGAAGGTTTACACTCTGCGTATTAGTTTCGGGCACAATAGGTGTAAACAGGGTTTTATTTTCGCCAAACTTTAAAGTGCTTTTAAGCACCCGGAACTGGGGCATTTTTTTAACCTGCTCATAAGCCGGTTTCATATAATACTCGTTTTCTTTAGTTATTAAACGTGGCATTATTGCGTAAATATTTGAGCTTTTATCGTACTCTACGGTACCCGATGTAGTGAACCGTGCGTTCTGCGCGTAGCAAAAGTTAACCGATGCAATCGCAATTAAGATGATGCTTTTTATAAATGTTTTCATTGTGTTATTTTTTTGGAGCCGCGCCCATTTTTGAAAAATCCCAGGTTACAGAAAGCATAAAATACCTTCTAATGGTGGTATAAGAGTTTTGTGTGATCCTTGATCCCTGTGCGCTTCTGTTAAAACCATTATTTTGATTTAAAACGTCGTTTAACGTAGCCGTTAGTTTTAGGCTTTTATCTTTTTTAAGTAGCGTTTTATTTATAGTGGCGTTCCATATAAACCTGGAGTTACTTTCATTAAACGTCTGCGTTTTACCGGTGTAATTGTAACTCATGTCAGATGTGATCTGGAAGTCGGCGGGCAGGTACCAACCCAGGTAAGCGTTGCCATAAATGCTATAGCCGTTATTATTTATGTTTTGCTGTAAAGATGTTTTACTGATATTATAGCTTGGCCCGCCGTATAAATAAATATCATATTTCTTAGCTTCGTATTTACTAAAGCTTAAGTAAGGCGAAAACGATGAGGTGTTTGTTGTATTCAGCACGTTATTAACCATATTGTAACTTACGTTTTTACTAATGCTGCTACCTAACGTAACACTTATGCCCATTAGCTTGCGGCTTGCCTCGGCCGTTAAGCTGTAATTGTATGGCGTTTGGTCAATATTAACGGCTTGTATAATGCTTTTACCATTTACGTCTGTCGTGTTGTTACTCACTATCTGGCTTGTAATGAATGAATAGTTACCCGAAATATAAAACTGCTGCCCGCTTAAAGCCTTATAACTGGTATAATATGCGTTGAAATTGTTTCTAAACGAAGGCTTCAGATCAGGGTTACCCACAACCTGGTTCAATGGATCATTGTTGTTACGTATCGGCTGTAGTTGCGACAATGAAGGCTGTGTTGTAGATCCATTATAACCTAATCTGAAACTTGATTGTGTTCCAAGGCGGTATTGATAAGTCATTTGCGGCATCCAGTTAATAAAGTGGCGTTCATATTTATTAGCAGTCAACTCGTTTATTTGTTTATACTGGACATCGGTTGCCCGCGTACCAAAGTTCACCGTGGTTTTTCCTTTAACATAGTTAAGGATAGCACCACCTTGATGAGCCAATTGGTTTAGCGTAAACTCATTAGTAAGGCCTAAATCCAGTTGATCGTATTGGCCACTGCCCGATTTATTAAATGTACGCTGATCAGACTTGGCATCAGTTATACTTAAACCATAGTTAACTACTAACGACAGGAACTTTGTAAATGGCTCTGAGTAGGTAAAATTTGTGTTGAAAATATTGCTGTTACTTGTGGCTGGTTTATATTGATCCACTTTCTCGTTGCTCTTAAGCGCGCCGGTAACAGGATCATACGTATCTAAATTGGTATATAAATTTCCGTTTTGCGTACTTTTATCAATAGCGTTGCTAAACAATATAGACAGTGTACGACCCTTCTTTTTCAGCTTTTTTGTGTAAAACGCGCTCGCGTTCATTAATTTCTGATCAGTCTCGTTGATGTTGGTACGGGTTTGACTATTTAACAACTTATCGGTCCCCTTGTAGCCGATATCTGTATAGGTTACATCCAGGTAATCTGTTTCTTGTTTTGAGTGTTTCAAGGTTCCGTCAACTATTAATTTTAACGTAGCCGAGGTATCAATTGTTAACAGATAGGTAGCATCCAACTTTTGCCTGAAAGCTGAGCGGTTAAACTTCTGATCTGAGCTTGTGTTGTTTACGCGGTCGGGAAGATTGTTTTGGGTTAAAGTATTTGCGGTACCGTTTACATCAACCTGTCCGATTTTATAATTGGTATTAAAGCTGTTTTTGTCTTTAGGACCCCATTTATTGTCATAATGGGCTCCGCCCGAAATTGCTGTTGGGATACCCCGGCCATCATAATTCAGATCATTTCCGCCGCCTGATATCATTATACCGCCGCCATCCATTACAGTAACATTGCCGCCGTCGCCAAACTTTTGCGCATCGTCTGATCCTAAACTTGTTTTACCTGTATTGGCCGCGATTCCGTAAACAGCAATTTTTTCTTTACCCTGAAACTTGTTAAAGCCAATTTGCCCCGTATAAAAATCGTTGTTACCTATGCCGCCATATAGCTTACCAAAATAACCGTTCTTTTTGTCCTCCCTTAATACAACGTTCATAGTACGTGTTTTCTGCCCGTCATCAATGCCTGTAAATGCGGCCTGGTCGCTTTTCTTATCGTACATCTGCACCTCCTTTACCATGTCAGCCCGTATGTTTTTGGTAACTAATGTTGGGTCATCGCCAAAAAACTCTTCGCCATCTACCAAAAACTTGCTTACGGTTTGTCCGTTGGCGGTTACCTTGCCATCCTTATCTACCTGTATACCCGGAAACTGCTTTATCAGATCCTCTACCTTGGCGTTGGGCTGCACTACATAAGCCGATGCATTAAATACAGTAGTATCTCCTTTTATTTTTATGGCAGTTGGGGTGGCCTTTATAACAATGTCCTGCAATATTTTTGATTTGAGCAGCATGTTAATTTTTCCAAAATCGCGCGTTGGGGTAGCCGCGTTTAATGTAAAGGAGTCAGAATAATCTGCATACTCCGGGTAGGTAATCAGGATCAGGTACTTACCTTCCGGCAAGTTGTTGACCGCAAATTTACCATCCTGATCTGCCCTTGTAAACTTAACCATTATGGAGTCCTTGGCTCGCAAAACCAGCGCTGTGGCATTGTGCAGCTTGCTTGCTGAAGCTGTGTCGGCTACGCTGCCTTTTACTGAAAATGCATTTTGGGCCTTTGAAGAAAAAGAGAGCAGCAGTAGGGAAGAAAAAATTGTGTAAAGTATAAATCTCATATTAGGTTGTTGGTTGTGCGAATATAACTAAGGTTTTAGGAAAATATTATCTCAGGTATTATTTTTAACATAAATTAACTTTATAAGTCGGTTTTTTAAGTTTTACGATTGATATCAGGCTAAAGTACTGCGATAGGATTTCAGGTTTAAATAAGTGTTACGAATACGCCTAAAAAAGGGATGAATTTAAAAACGATCAGTGCAACCTATTTTCAATCGGGTTATAAAAACACTTTGCTACAATTTTGTGCCACTATTGCTCTTTTTAGTTATCAGCTATTTGCGTAAAATTTTATCCACCCTTCTGTGCGGTTACGTTACAACATCTGTGCGGCTGTGATACAGTTTTGAACGACGGATTTTAAAAAAAAAGCGCAACTTTGTTTTATGCCCTACGGAACACTGTTTCTAATCCCCGTGCCGCTTGCAGAAAACGCCGCAGCCAAAACATTCACACCTTTCCTGGTTGACACCATAAACAGCATTAAGGAATACGTAGTTGAAAATGAGAAAACTGCCCGCCGGTTTTTAAAAGAAGCCGGCCTTAAATCCCCACAAAGCGAATTAGTGATCCATGATTACGGCAAACACAACCGCGACAACATTAAGGATTTTTTTAAAGGTCTGCTTGCAGGTAATGATGTTGGCCTGATGAGCGAAGCAGGTTGCCCCGGCATAGCCGACCCAGGTGCCGATATTGTTGCAGCAGCCCATCAACGGGGTATTAAGGTAGTACCATTGGTTGGCCCAAGCTCTATTTTGTTGGCGCTTATGGCCTCGGGGTTTAACGGCCAAAGTTTTGCCTTTCAGGGATATTTGCCAATTGATAAGGCGCTACGATCAAAGAAGATAAAAGATCTGGAAAGTTTTGCCGTGCGTTTTGATCAGACTCAACTGTTTATTGAAACACCGTTCAGAAACAACAACCTGTTAGACGATATTTTAAAGACCGCCCAGCCCAAAACTCGCCTGTGCATTGCCTGCAACCTTACTGCCGAGGATGAGTTTGTACAAACCAAAACCATAGCCGACTGGCAAAAGCAAGTTCCTGATCTGCATAAAAAACCAACCATTTTTATAATAGCGCGTTCTGTTTAAATGACAATTACAGAGCAGCATACCAAAGTATTAATAGTGGGTGCCGGTCCATCGGGGTTAATGATGGCTGCTCAGCTACTTAGGCATGGTGTTATTCCAGTTATTGTTGATATTAAACAGGGGCCAACCAATCAATCTAAAGCGCTGGCTGTTCAGGCCCGCTCGTTAGAGATCTATAGGCAAATGGGCATTGTTGAAAAGGCCCTTCAGGGCGGTAAACAAGCTAATGGCATGGTGCTTCATCAGGAGGGCAAAGAAGTTACCTCTATTTCTTTAATAAATGTAGGCAAACAGCAAACACCCTTCCCATTTGTGCACCTATACCAGCAAAGCAAGAATGAACGGCTGCTGCTTGATTTTTTGACACAAAACTGCTGCCCTGTTTATTGGGACACCACTCTGGTATCGTTAAAGCAAACCGCGAAGGAGGTAGAGGTTGAACTGCGGTCGGGAGCAGACACCACCATTTTAACCTGCGATTATTTGGTTGGTGCCGATGGCGCACACAGCACTGTACGCAAACAATCAAACATCCCTTTTACGGGAGACACTTACGCCAACGAATTCTTTTTGGCAGATCTGGAGCTTAATAATAAAGAGCTAACGGGTACGCAGGTAGCTTTGTATCGTGGCAGGGCAGGCTTATCTGCATTTTTCCCCTTGCCAGAGCATAACAGTTACCGCATAATCGGCAACATTCCGCCGTTAAGCGAAGGCAAGCCGGATCTGAAGCTGGAAGAGGTGCTGCCACATTTAAGCGCGCTTACCGGGTTTACAGTTAATGTGGCAAAAGAGAATTGGTTTACCACGTATAAGCTACACCACCGTATGGCAGACAAATTTAGGAAGGGGCGTTGTTTTTTAGTGGGCGATGCCGCGCATATCCACTCGCCGGTCGGTGGGCAAGGTATGAACACTGGCTTGCAGGATGCGTATAACCTGGGCTGGAAACTGGCAGGAGTAGTTAACGGGCTGATAAAAGAGGGAATACTGGACAGCTACGCTGCCGAGCGTATGCCGGTTGCAAAAACCTTGTTGAATACAACCGACAGGTTGTTTAAAATGATCATATCAAGCAATTGGTTTGTTGTGTTTTTTAACAAGTGGATAATGCCTAAGGCCACGGCTTTAGTTTGGAAAAGCGAGCGCCTGCGTGCGGAATTTTTTAAACGGGTAGCACAGATCAATATTTCCTATCGCGATAGCAATATAAACCTGAACCTTAGCACCGCGAAAAACATAAAAGCCGGCGACCGGCTGCCTTATTTAAAAGTATTTGATGAGAAAAAACAGGAAGAAACCGACCTGCACCAATGGTGCGTTAAGCCCGGCTTTACATTAATGGTATTTGGCAAACTGCAGGAAATAGATCTTTTTACGTTAGCTAAATGGATAACCCAAAATTATCCGGGTCTTAATTTTTACTACCTGCCGCCATCAGCAAAAAATACAGCAATATTTGGCACTTTTGAAATAGCCGACGGGCGTAAAAAAGCTTTGATTGTTAGGCCCGATATGCACATTGGCTTTATCAACGATGTTGTTGATATTGATATGATGGATAATTACCTGCGCAATATTTTAGGCATACAAGCCTGATTACCGGATAACTGTAACCGATCCGGATAATTTAATGCCATTTGTATGAAGATCTACAATATAGTAGTAGTTACCTGCCGGTACAAATTTGCCTTTATAAGTACCATCCCAGGGCGATGATCCGTTTACGCTTCTGTAAACAAGCTGTCCATTGCGGTCGTATACCTGTACCACAGGGCTTTGATAACTGTTAATGCCGCCTATAACCCATGTATCATTAATACCGTCGCCGTTAGGCGTAAACGTATTGGGCAGGTTTATATCATCTGCTACTGATACCGTTACCTTGCTAATAACCTCAACGCCACAGGTATTATTATCCGGCGATGCGTGTAAAACATAAGTGGTTGTTTGGCCGGGCGAAGCGAGTGGATTTAGCACTGTTGTGCTGCTTAATGAGCTTATATCTGCGCCAGATTCCACCGTCCAGTAAAAAGTATCGGAGTTACTACTGCCCTCCAGCAAAACAGGTGAGCCTCCCCGCAAATAAAATTTGGGTGGGCCGGCGCTGACGGTGGTCAGAGGCTGCACCCATACGCTTAACTCATTAGTAACTACGCTGCAAGAAAATTTGGCTATTTTATCCGGCGATGATGAAGATGCCCTATAACGATACCTGCCGGGTACCGTTTCAGATACAAAAGTTATCTTAGTTGATGTTTCGCCCGGAATATCCACCCATATACCATCGTCTAATTTACGTTGCCATTTTATAACATTACCCGGATCAGGAGTAGTAGCTGTAGCAGAATAAGACTGCGCAGAGCTTACGCATGCAATGCGGAAGTCGCCCCCATCATCATATTCAGCGTCAATAATCTGCCCAACAGTGTTAACTGTCATGTCGTCAATCGCTATCTCGTTGGCATTTGCGCCCCCGGGCGTTATGCTTTTAACGTAGATATTAACATCGCTCTCGGCGCTGTTTAGTGTAAAATCGCAGGTTTTATGTACCCACTCAGGGCCATTTGGCGTTTGCGGTAAAGGGCCCACCGGAATATCCTGTAATAGAACGCCTGATGCTGTCTCAACTATAATGCGAATATCCGGCGGATTATTATCTGTCGTTTTAAGCAAATTCAACATCCATATCCCCACCCGGTAGTTAGTGCTGGTGCAAAGATTTTTTACCAGGTATTTAATATAGGTCTCGTATGATTGCGGCCGCGTATTTAATACCATCATATACCCGCCGGTATTGCCTGTATGGTCGGTTGTGTTCCACCATATATTTCCGGCGCCAGCGGTGCTATTCAAAATAGCGTATGAGCCTTCGGGAGGATAATCTAAATTACTAAAAGCGTAGTTGTTAACGCCTGGTATTTCAGGGCCATGAACGGAACTGCCCGCCCCAAAATCTACGTTGATCAATGGATCGCCTAAACCGCGTTGCGCAAACCCTTTAACAGCAATAAAAATAACTATTAAAGTAATAATGTATCTCTTAAACATTCGCGCACCAATAAATATTCATGCTAAATTACACAAGTGCTTGCAATTTTTTTGCATTTTTATCTATTAGCTTAATGATTTTTTACTTTTTAGGCAAAAAACAAAGCATATTAATAAAAACCCGCATAGCTGTGCCATCCAAAATGCTGTATGAGGAATAACCTATATAAATAGTTACAGCTTCCTGCCTTCCATTTCCAGCACCATATCATCTATAGCGGATGCAAGTTCCCGGTCTTTACTGGTAACAGTATCGCCTGCATCATGTGTGCTTAGCCATATCTCTACCTTATTATAGGTATTTGTCCAGGTAGGATGATGGTTATGATGCTGCGCCAGATCTGCAACATTAGTTATAAAATTAAACGCGTGTCTAAAATCTGTAAAAGTAAAGGAGCGATAAAGCTTGTTGTTTAGTTCTTGCCACATAGTAATTAAATTATCGATGTTTAACATTAAACCGGTATCCAGGCAGTCCGTTATGACAAATTACAACAATAAATTTGTCTTACATAAAGAATTCTATCCAGGCATTTACCTATCTGTCTTTTATCAGCAAATTTTTGGTCGCCCAGTTACCCGTCGGCGCAAGTAACAACTGTAAACCACGCATTATTGTTTTAACCCGTAGTGCCCTATTGATCTTGAGCCCGACAACATTGAATCGATGATACGCTAGCTATCGAACGCAGACAGCGCCTTAATCAACGCTCTGTAATATTTACGCCCCTCCTTTAAACGGTTAAAAGGTTTTTAATTACTTTTGTACCATGATAGAATTGCCGGTAGTTCCAGCTAATCAACAAACACGCAAGCCAGACTGGTTAAGAGTAAAACTTCCAACCGGGAAAGAGTATGCTCACGTACGCAGTTTAGTT
The DNA here is from genome assembly GCF_054061755.1 of Mucilaginibacter sp. HD30. NCBI lineage: Bacteria > Pseudomonadati > Bacteroidota > Sphingobacteriia > Sphingobacteriales > Sphingobacteriaceae > Mucilaginibacter > Mucilaginibacter sp. HD30. Next base: position 4,157,729 of record NZ_JBSSEO010000001.1, on the reverse strand, counting down.
GATGACCATAAACTACACACCATTTGCGAAAGCGGTAATTGCCCAAACATGGGCGAGTGCTGGGGTGCCGGTACCGCCACCTTTATGATACTGGGTAATATCTGCACCCGCTCCTGCTCTTTTTGCGCTGTTGCAACCGGCAGGCCGCTGGCGGTAGATACCGATGAGCCAAACCGTGTTGCTAATTCGGTTAAGCTAATGCAGGTAAAGCATTGTGTAATAACATCGGTTGATAGAGACGACTTAAAGGATGGGGGATCAACTATTTGGGCTGAAACTATAAACGCTATCCGCCGCGAAAGCCCTGATACTACATTAGAAACTTTACTGCCGGATTTTAGGGGAAACTGGGATAACCTTGCCCGCGTATTACAAACAAGGCCCGAAGTAGTATCGCATAACCTGGAAACGGTAAGGCGCCTCACCCGCGAGGTGCGTATCCAAGCCAAGTATGATAGAAGTCTGGAAGCGCTTAAACACATTGCAGAAGCCGGCTTACGCACAAAATCAGGCATTATGTTGGGTTTAGGCGAGCAAGAAGCTGACGTTTTAGAAGCCATGGACGATCTGCTTGATGCCGGTGTACAAATTTTAACATTAGGCCAATATTTACAGCCAACACGCAACCATCACCCCGTTGTGGATTGGATACATCCGGATCAGTTTGCTTTTTATAAGGAAGTTGGATTAAGCAAGGGTTTCAGATATGTAGAGAGCGGCCCACTTGTACGGTCATCTTACCACGCTGAAAAACACTTGTTTGAAATATGATATTTCCTTTATATATTCACCCCGTTGAGTAAAAAAAGCAAAATATCCCTTTCAGAAGAACAGCTGGTTTTAGCCCTGCAAAACCGCGAAAAAATAGCTATCGAGGCATTGTACGATATGTACTCGGGCTCCTTATTTGGCGTAATCTCGCGCATAATTAATGATACTCCTACAGCCGAAGACGTTCTACAGGAAACCTTTGTAAAAATATGGCATTCCTTTGCCGCGTATAGTCCGGAGAAAGGCCGCCTGTTTACATGGATGGTTAACATTGCGCGTAACTTGTCAATAGACAAGTTGCGATCCAAGGATTTTAAAAATCAGAACAAAAACCAGGAGCTGGAAAATAACGTAACTTTTATAGACGAACAGCGCAACACGGTTTACAAGCCCGAGTTGCTTGGGATAAAAGAAATGGTGCAAACGTTAAAACCCGAGCAGCAAGCAATACTTGATCTGGTTTATTTTAAAGGATACACCCACGTGGAGGCCGCCGAAGAGTTAGGTATACCACTGGGTACCATAAAAACCCGTTTAAGAATGGCCATAATTGAGCTGAGAAAATACTTTAATTAACGCGTAAGTTGGACGACATAAAAGCATATATTGAATCTGGGATACTTGAGTTGTATGCTTTGGGGGATGGAAGCCCCGAAGAGCGCGCACAGGTAGAGCAAATGGCCGCGGCTCATCCGGCTGTTAAAGCAGAATTGCGTGAGGTGGAAAATGCTCTTGAGAAATATGCACTTGAAAATGCCGTTCAACCTGCTGAACAACACCGGTACAAAGTATTAAACAGCCTGCTAACCAATTTTGCCGACGATAGCACTTTCCGCTCTAAACCTTCTGACGTTGGAACAAAAGTGGTTTCAATGCCCGAACGCAATACAAGCAATTTTTATAAGTATGCATTTGCCGCCAGCATTGCACTCTTACTTGGCAGCCTTGTAGCGTTATATGGCCTATATGATAAATTACAACAAAGCAACCAGCAATTACTTACGCTTAACTCGCAAAACACCAAATTTAGCAAAACCATAAGCAATATGGGCGAGGAGATTGGTGTTTTTAGAGATACCACTTTTAAATTGCTGAAACTAAAAGGTACAGCTAAAACGCCTTCTGCACAAATGACAGTGGCCTGGAGTCCTGTCAAAAAGAAGGTAATGATAGATATTGCCGGCATGCAGCTTCCGGCAAACGATGCCAACCATCAATATCAATTATGGGCGCTGGTTAATGGTAAGCCTATTGACCTTGGCGTTTTTGATAAGGGTGAAGCTGACTCGGTGGATATGAAGCTGATGAAACCTATTGATATGGCTAGTGCATTTGCTGTGACCCTTGAGCCGCGCGGCGGTAGCGTGAACCCTACCATGACCGAAATGGTAGTTATCGGACAGTTCTGATCCAATAGTTTTTCGACTAAAAAATTCACGATTTTTGTATTTTTTTAAGCAAAAAATCGCAAAAAAAATCGTTTTGCATACTTATTCTTTTCCCATTAGCCTTATCGTGAGTCTAAAACGGGTATAAGCAATTGCAAATGACGCCTTTATAGCCATTTTTAAAAAAAATCATTATTTACTGTAACGAAACGTAACTAAACGCTGTCTTATGGATATACCAGTTAAGAGTATTAGTTCTTTATAAGATCAGTTAATATGTTTAGAGAAACGGATGTGTGATACTCGCATCCGTTTTTTTTTATGCCAATAATTTTGCCATTGTTGCCGGTAGTCTCCACATTATCTGGGATGGCAAAACTACGTTTGCGCGGTTGGGCAAAGCCAGCTCATCCCCTGCTTTACCATGAACATAAACGCCCAATATGCAGGCTTCTTCGGGTTGATATTTTTGAGCCAAAAGGGATGTTATGATGCCTGTTAACACATCGCCCATGCCACCTGTGGCCATAGCAGGGTTACTTGTAGAATTGAAATAAACGTTCTCGCCAGGAGTAACAACAAGCGTATAATCGTTCTTTAAAACAATATTGATATTCAGCTCGGCAGCTTTGGCTCTCGCTGTTTGCATACGTTGCCACCAGTTGGCATGTTGGCCAAACAATCTGTCAAATTCCTTCATATGTGGCGTTAAAACGCTTTTTGCAGGTAGCTTTTGCAAAAGGTCTGGGTTTTCAGCCAGTAAATTTAATGCGTCTGCATCTACAACAATAGGGCGTTTAAAAAACTCAATAGTATCTATCAATAATTTAAGTGCATCGTCTTTTTTGCCCAAACCTGGCCCTATACCAACGGCGTTATATTTATCCCAATCAATTTCCGGTAAGTTATCTTCATCGCGAATAACAGCCATTATTTCAGGCTGTGAGCTGTTCAATGCAATTAATCCGCTTTGCGGGATGCAGGCAGTTGTGAGGCCCGCCCCGGCAAATAAACAAGCCGAAGCGCTTAATAAAGCGGCGCCCATGGTTTGCGGTGCGCCAGCTATGATCAGGGCGTGCCCGTAGGTGCCTTTATTGCTAAAATGCTTACGGGGTTTAATAATACTCTTTGCAGCCTTCTCTTCAATAAACTGATAATGTGAGTTAAGCGTCTTTATAAACTTTTCGTCAATACCAATATTTACCACGCGCCAGCAATCTATATAAGGCGCCGATTCGGGCAGCATAAAATTGATCTTAGGCTGCTGAAAAGTAATAACAACATCCGCTTTTATCGCCACTGCATCCTTAACTATCTCTCCATCGGCAAAAAACCCTGTAGGAATATCAACGGCTACCACTGTCACCGATAAATTATTAATGAACCTGGCAAGTGTTTCGTAATCGCCTTTTAATGGCTTGTTCAAACCGCTGCCCAATAGGGCGTCAATTATAACCGCTGCCTTTTCATCAGCAATATCAGTTTCCGGAAAAAGCTCGGTGCAATTTGTTAAAATTCGTTGCAAACGATTAAGATTAAAGTCAAAATCGGGTGTGGTCTTTTCAGAGAAACGTGCAATTTTTACGCTTAAATTTATGTAACCATGCTCAAACAATATCCGCGCAATAGCTAATCCGTCGCCGCCATTATTACCTGTGCCGCAGTACACGGCAATACTTTGTTTTTTATCCGGAAAATGATTTACAAACCAACCTACAAACGCCTTTGATGCCCGCTCCATCAGGTCAATAGAACTAACCGGTTCGTTGGCTATGGTATAGGCATCGGCTTGGCGAATCTGTTTGGCAGTTAGTAAAGGCAGCATATTTGATAAATTTAATTTATAGAGGTTTTGTTTATAATATACCTAAAGCAGATGCAGCGTATATAAATGCTCATCCAAAATTTCCCCATCCTTAATAACAGATCTCGGCAATACCCCTTGTTTAATAAAACCGGCTTTTTCTAATACTCGCATGGATGCAGGATTATTGCCCAGTGTGTTAGCCTGGATACAAATAATATCCAAATGAGTAAATGCGTGATTGGTAATAAGTTCAATTGCCTGGGTAATTATTCCCTTGCCGCTATGAGCTGTGCTTATCCAGTAACCCAGCAGAGGGGTTTTGCGGTAAATATCCTCGCGCAGGTCAACGCCTATCACGCCAACTACTTCGCCGTCTATATCAATAGCAAAATTAGTTATGGGTTCTTCGTTAATTTTTATGCTGATAAAGTACTCCGCGTCAGCAAGGTTATAAGGATAGGGGAAGCAATCTAACAACGTGGCCGATACTTTTCTGTCGTTCGCATTTTTTTGAAGTGACGCAGCGTCAGTTTCTTGCCACCTCCTTAGCACAAAATTATTTCCGGTTAATTGCATGCTATAAAATTAGTAATATTACAGTATCGCAAACAGATGAAAAAAATATATCCCCTTCTGCTTTTACTATGCTTTGGCTGCAGCAAGCCCGAACCGGCTAAAATAAAGGTGGAGCTTATAGCCAAAAAAAGCATATTGGCTATAAGCGGCTTAGACTCGCTTATATTAAATGATATTGCCCGTGATAGTATGGTCAACTGGCAAAGTGTTTTCCCGGTTTACCGGATGCCGGTTGATACCGATATGAAAGATTTTCAGAATGAACAACCCGGGCATTATTGGGTAAATAAAGGCTCATTGCTTTTTATGCCTGATACCAGCTTCAAAACAAAACAAACTTACTTTTTACGCTATTTTGACCACGCCGTTGGTAAAGATGCCTGGGATTATATTAAGAACGGTAACCAGAAGACCGGCGCGCCATATAAAGACCTTACATTTACGCCTTAAGGGTATTGATAATCAAATAATAATTACTATATTTGCATCGAAAATAAAAAAAGAGGGGGCCGTTTGCCCCCTCTTTTTAGTTAACAATAATTTTTATTCGCGCATTTGCTGCATACAGTTATTGCGGAATATTTGGGGCCTGAAATATGAATATTGAAAAAAGGGTAGCCGAACTGGTTGAAGAAAAAATAACCGAAATTGAACGCCCCGACCTGTTTTTAGTAAGTGCGAAACTACTGCCCAGTGGAGTATTAATAATACTGGTTGACGGTGACAATGGCATAGGTATAGCCGAATGCGTGCAGATAAGCCGCTATGTTGGCTTTAAACTGGAAGAGGAAGACGTTATAAAAACGGCTTATAACCTTGAGGTTTCATCGCCGGGTATTGATACACCGCTAACCATGCCAAGGCAGTATAGCAAAAATATAGGCCGCAATCTGGCTATAAAAATGGAGGATGGCGCCAAGCGCGAAGGCAAACTGAACGGTATTACAGAAGATGCTATATTAATAGAAGAACAAATAAAACAAAAAGGGAAAAAGGCTGAAATTATTGAAAGCGTTATCCCCTTAGATAAAATAACCGAAACAAAAGTTTTAATATCATTTAAGTAAGAAAAATGAGCAATATTAATTTGATCGATTCCTTCCAGGAGTTTAAGGATTTCAAGAACATTGACAGGCCCACAATGATGAGCGTACTGGAAGACGTTTTCAGAAGTATGATCCGTAAAAAATTCGGCAACGACGAAAACTGCGACGTTATTGTTAACACAGATAACGGTGACTTGGAAATATGGCGCACGCGCAAGGTAATGGAAGATGGCTTTAGCGAAGATGATGACCTTGAAATTGAATTGGCCGAGGCGCATAAGCATGATGAAGATCTTGAGGTTGGTGATGAGTTTATTGAGCAGATAACCTTAGAAAGCTTTGGTCGCCGTGCTATATTGGCTGCACGCCAAACACTGGTTTCAAAAATTCTGGAGCTGGAAAAGGATGAGATCTTCAAAAAATATAAAGATCGTGTTGGCGAGATAGTTACCGGTGAAGTTTACCAGGTTTGGAAAAAAGAAACTTTGGTATTAGATGATGAAGGCAACGAGCTTTTATTACCTAAAACAGAGCAGATCCCTGCCGATTACTTTAAAAAAGGCGACAGTGTTAAAGCTATTGTTTACAAAGTAGATATGCTGAACGCTAACCCTAAAATCATTATATCGCGTACAGCGCCTGAGTTTTTACAGCGTTTGTTTGAACTTGAGGTTCCTGAGATTTTTGATGGTTTGATCACTATCAAAAAGATTGTTCGTGAACCAGGTGAGCGTGCTAAAGTTGCAGTTGAATCATATGATGATCGTATTGATCCGGTAGGTGCCTGCGTGGGTATGAAAGGATCGCGTATACACGGTATAGTACGCGAATTAAAAAATGAAAATATCGACGTAATAAACTTTACCAACAATATTCAGTTATATATACAGCGTGCTTTATCGCCTGCCAAGATCACTTCTATTAAATTAGATGATGAGAAAAAAACAGCAGCGGTTTATTTAAAGCCAGATCAGGTGTCGTTAGCAATCGGTCGCGGTGGACATAATATTAAATTGGCAGGTAAGTTAACCGGCTATGAAATAGACGTTTACCGTGAAGCTGACGAGCATGATGAGGACGTGGACATTGAAGAATTTGCAGATGAAATTGACAGCTGGATACTTGACGAATTTAAACGTATAGGTTTAGATACTGCAAAATCAGTATTAGCCCTGTCTGTAAATGAATTGGTTAAACGCACAGATCTGGAAGAAGAAACTGTTAAAGATGTGCTGTCTATATTAAAAGCTGAGTTTGAATAAAATAATAGAAGACAAATTAAAATCGTATTTTTGCATAAAAGCAGGAAAAGCTTATAAAAAGAGAAAGAGTAATAAATGTCCGAAGACAAATCTATTAAGTTAATAAAAGCAGTAAAGGAACTCAATATTGGTATGGGTACCATTGTAGACTTTTTAGCCGGTAAAGGCTTTAAAGTTGAAAAGCAGCCAATGGCTAAGCTTAGCAATGACATGTACAGTGCCTTGTTGAAAGAGTTTGCTGTTGACAAGAGTATTAAGGAAGAAGCCAAACAGATCAGCATAGGCAAGATCAGGAAGGAGGACGCAGGTTTTCCTGCCGAAAAGCAGCCTGAGGTGCGCCGTTCACGTGGTGATTTTGAAAATGAGGAGATCCTTATAAAAAATGCCGGGCAGTTTGCTGCTCCAGCTGCCGACAAACCCAAGCCAGCGCCTACACCGGCACCGGCTGTCACTCCTCCTGCTCCTGTTGCAGAACGCACAGAAAGTCAGAATCAGGATGCACTTCCGGGTGTAAAGGTGGTTGGTAAAATAGATCTGAACAACTTACACGCAAAACCTCAAGTAACTGAAAATAAGCCGGAACCACAAGTTGAAAAACCTGTGGCCGGAGAGGTAAAACCTTTTACACAGCCCGAGGTTGTAAAAACAGCTGCACCGGAAGTAGTAACACCGCCTGTTGCAGAAGCACCTGTTGCTACCCCTGCGCCAGTGGTTGAAAAGGCTCCGGTTACACCTGCGCCACAACCGGCAGCAACACCAGCACCGCAGCCAGAAGCGCCTGAAGAGAACGAGGTTATCCGCGCGAAAGCAGAGCGTCTTAGTGGACCAAACATTGTAGGTAGAATTACCTTACCTGTTAATGAGCCTAAGCGCAACCCCGTAGCATCGTCATCAAATACCAACGCCGATCATAAGCGTAAACGTAAACGCAAAGAGGGCGGCCCTAACCCACAACAAGGTACCGGCACGCCTGGTACAAACCAGGGAGGCGGTCAAGGCAACAATAATAATAACAACAACAATCGCCCGGACTTTAGAAATAACAGACCAGGTGGTGGTCAAGGTCAAGGTGGTGGCGTGGGTCGTCCTGATTTCAGGAACCGTAATGCACCTCCGTCTACACCTAAAGAAGAGCCTACAGAAAAAGATATACAAGACCAGATCAAGGCAACACTTGCCCGTTTAAGCGGTGCAGGGAAATCAGGGAAATTTGCTCAGCGTGCTAAGTTCCGTCGTCAAAAACGTGATGATGTAGCGGCAAATGCTGATGAGCTGGCAATGGAGCAGGAAGCACAATCAAGAGTGCTTAAAGTTACTGAGTTTGTTACGGCAAACGAGCTGGCTATAATGATGGACGTACAGGTAACGCAAATTATCTCTACCTGTATGAGCCTTGGTATGTTCGTATCAATTAACCAAAGGCTTGACGCTGAAACGCTAAGTATTGTTGCCGAAGAGTTTGGCTACAAAGTAGAGTTTGTTAAGCCACAGGATGAAGAGGCTAACCTTGATCAGCCTGACGAACCGGGAGATCTGGTACCACGTGCACCTATTGTTACTATAATGGGCCACGTTGACCACGGTAAAACATCATTGCTTGACTTTATACGCAAAACCAACGTAATAGGCGGCGAAGCAGGTGGCATAACGCAGCACATTGGTGCTTACGAAGTAACCCTGCCCGGCGATAAAGGTAAAATAACATTCCTGGATACACCGGGTCACGAGGCGTTTACCGCCATGCGTGCAAGGGGTGCCCAGGTAACAGATATTGTAATTATAGTTATAGCTGCTGATGATAGCGTGATGCCGCAAACCCGCGAGGCCATAAACCACGCGCAGGCCGCAGGTGCCCCTATTATCTTTGCTTTCAACAAAATTGACAGGCCAGGCGCTAATGCTGATAAGATACGTGAGCAGTTATCTGCCATGAACATTTTGGTTGAAGAATGGGGCGGTAAATACCAAACTCAGGAAATATCAGCTAAAACAGGCTTAAACGTTGAGGTACTTTTAGAAAAAATATTGCTGGAAGCCGAACTGTTAGAGCTTACAGCTAACCCTAATAAACGCGCAGTAGGTACTGTAATTGAAGCTGCTTTAGATAAAGGCCGCGGTATTGTTACCACCATATTGGTACAAGCCGGCCGCCTTAAAGTAGGCGACCCAATATTAGCCGGCTGCTACAGCGGTCGTGTTAAGGCGTTGACCAATGAGCGTGGGCAGCGTGTTGAATCTGCCGGACCATCAACACCGGTACAGGTGTTGGGTATGCAGGGCGCACCAACCGCAGGTGATAAATTTAACGTGCTTGAAAGTGAAGTTGAAGCACGCGAAATTGCTAACAAACGTATGCAATTGCAACGTGAGCAGGGCTTACGTACGCAGAAACATATTACCCTTGATGAAATTGGCCGTCGTTTGGCAGTTGGTAACTTTAAGGAGCTTAACCTGATTGTTAAAGGTGACGTGGATGGTTCTATTGAAGCGTTGTCCGATTCGTTATTGAAACTTTCAACTGAGCAGATCCAGGTTAACATAGTATCAAAAGCAGTAGGTCAGATCTCTGAATCAGACGTATTGTTAGCTTCGGCTTCTGATGCGATCATCATCGGTTTCCAGGTTCGCCCATCAGGCGGTGCCCGTAAACTGGCCGAGCAAGAGCAGATAGATATCAGGTTATACTCTATCATTTACGATGCCATCAACGAAATAAAAGCGGCGATGGAAGGCATGCTTGCTCCTGAATACGAAGAGAAGATTGTTGCCAACGTTGAGATACGCGAAACCTTCAAGATCAGCAAGGTGGGTACTATTGCAGGTTGTATGGTATTGGATGGCAAGATTAGCCGTAACAGCAAGATCCGCATAGTACGCGAAGGTGTGGTTATTTACACAGGCGAGTTGGCTTCGTTAAAACGTTATAAAGATGATGTTAAAGAAGTTGCAACCGGATATGAGTGCGGTTTGAACATCAATAACTTTAACAATATTGAAGTAGGCGACATTGTTGAAGCTTACGAGAATGTTGAAGTTAAACGTAAGTTATAAGTTAAAAAGTAAATAAAATAACAAAGGCTCTTCGTAAAAGAAGGGCCTTTTATATTTTAGCTCAATCAGGTAAGGCTTTCCAGGTTAATCTTATAATTATCGCCAACCGGGATCTCCTCGTCACCTATTTTTATGGCCGACCTGCTTACCGTGTTTATGTGGTTTTTATTGACCAGGTATGATCTGTGTACCCGTATAAAAGTATCCGTCGGCAATAACTCACACAGGTACTTCATCGTCATATGGGTAAGATAACTTTTACTTGATGTGCAAAGGTGCACATAGTCTTTTACAGAGTGCGCATACAATAAATCCGCATGCATTACTTTTAGCAACCTCCCTGATACCTTAAAATAGCTGTAATTTTTGCTTTTCTGCTGCTCATTTGTTTGAACTTTTAAAAACTTATTGATGCTTTTTTGAAATCGCTCAAACGTTATTGGCTTCAGCAGATAATCTATCGCATCCAGTTCAAAACCTTCAACCGCGTGGTTGGCAAATGCTGTGGTAAAAATCACAGCGGGAGGGTTTTTCAAAGAACGAAGAAAATCCAGTCCATTAATGCCCGGCATTTTTATATCCAGAAACATAAGATCAATTTGCTCCTGATGCAACAAGGTGAAAGCATCTAAAGCATTTTTACAAACCCCTACACATTCAAAATCCGCAAAACGGCAGATGTAATTTTCAATCACCTCCTGCGCCAATGGCTCATCTTCAACAATTATACAGCGTGTCATATCAATTGAAGCGTCAGGGTAACATGATATGTGCCTGCTTCTTCGTTTACCCGCAGATCATGCCTGCCTTGATAAAGTAAAGCTAAGCGTTTTACAACATTCTGCAAACCGATGCCCGGCGATAGGTTTAACTGCCGCGGTTTACTATTACTAACTTCTAAAGTAAGCTCGTTGTCTATAATGCAAAGTATAATATTTACAAAACCCTGTCCGGTCTCTTGTTCAAGGCCGTGTTTAAAGGCATTCTCAATAAAAGGCAGCATTAAAAGTGGCTCAATACTCGCCGCCTCATTAGCGCCCTGTACATCAAACCGTATGGTGTTTTGCTGATGCCTTATTCGCTCTACCTCTACATAATTGGTCAAAAAAATAATCTCCTTTGAAAGCGAAACTTTAGGTTGATCGGCTTCATATAAAATATACCGCATCATGTCGGCCAATTTAGCTACCACCGCCGGGGTATCTTTTGATTGCTTTAACGCGAGTGAGTAAATATTATTCATCGTGTTGAAAAAGAAATGTGGGTGGAGTTGCGCTTTTAGGTAATTGAGTTCAGAAACCAGTTGTTGTTCTTTCAGTTCCTTCATTTCCCGTTCCTGGGTGAGCGACCTGATCAGAAAAGCTAAGCCAATTAACGGAATTATGGAATTGATTAGTCTGTAATTGAACGTGAATATAATACGTGGCCTCAAAAGGTCTTCAACCGCCCGCTTTTTCAAACTGTTTGAAACCCAGTCAGTATGAATTATGACCCAGTTACTCGGAAACTTATCCATTAAGTGATCTATGATCACAAAGCCGGCGCTGCAAAGGATAATACCGATAACCTTGTGTCCAAACACATAGCGTTTTAAGAATGCAAAGTAATATATGGTATAGATGATGAGAGAAAAGCTGCCTGTGATCAGCCGATAACCGATATCCTCAGCAAACCGGGCAATGTCGTGTTGTTCATAGGCACTGTACTCCAGGTCGCTGATGAGCGAAACACCGAAGGACAGGAAAAGCAGGAAACTCAACTCTACCCAAAAGTATGTCCGGTCTATTTCAAAATGAGTCGCCTTCATGATGCAAAATAGGAATTACAAGCTGGGCCTGAAGTGAACGCTGCGGTTTTTTCGACTAAACCCGGTATTTTTTCGACTAAAACGTTTTAAACCAGCTTTGTCTAATTAAATCGACAATCAGTCTAAATAACAAAATTCATTATGCAAAGTATTTTAGATTTGGGCATGAAAACAACGATAATTAACCTAAGCTACGCCGTTATTTTGGTGTGCGCAATTCAATTTAAAACATCGGCACAAAATGTCGGATTCAAAATTAACGGTCAAGTTACCGGTCTGAAAGACAGTGCTAAAATTTATTTAAGAAATGCCAGGCCAGAAAAAATTATTGATTCTGCCCTGGTTATAAAAGGAAAATTTGTAATGAGCGGCCGTATTAATGAGCAGGCAAGACAGGTATATATATTTACCGCTAAATACGAAAACTATGTCGGTTTATGGATAGAGAATAAACCGATGAGCATCGTTCTTAAAGCAGGAGAATTTAAAAAGGCGACAATTAAGGGTTCAGCCACGCAGGACGAGAATAATAAGTTACAAGCAAGTTCTGCGCAGCTTTCATTAATGCAAGATAGCCTTAACAAAATACTATCAAAAACCAAGGTTACGTCGGAACGGGAAGGTTTGTTAAAACAACTCGCTCTATTACGTAACGAGGAACAGCAAGTTGATAGCAATTATGTTAAACAGCACCCCAATTCATTAATTGCTGCTCACCTACTTAATGTCTATTCGTCTACCTGGGGTAAAGAAAAAACGGAGTCGCTTTATAAAAATTTGAGTGCGACTATGAAGCAAACCAATTATGGCAAAGAAATAAACGCGTATATCAGCCTAAATAAAAATGTAAAAGTTGGCGATAAATTTCAGGATTTTGAGCAAGCGAATACTCACGGTAAAAAAGTAAAACTCTCAGATATAAAAGGAGAATATATCTTGCTTGATTTTTGGGCAGCCTGGTGCGGTCCGTGCCGCGAAGAAAACCCGCGTTTAGTTGAATTCTACAAACAATATCAATCTAAAGGGTTTAATATATTAGGGGTTTCGGCAGATGATAATAAAAAGGCATGGCTGGATGCGGTTAAGAAAGATGGTTTGCTGTGGGAAAACGTATCTGATTTGCAGGGTGATAAAAACAAAGCAGCATTAATTTACGGTGTGGATGCCTACCCAACCAATTATTTAATAGACAAGAACGGCACTATCATAGCTAAAAATATCCGCGGTAAAGTGCTTGAGAATAAACTAAAGGAGCTAATGCCTTAAGATTATTTACCCTTAAACTCAGGTTTCCGTTTTTGCAAAAAAGCGGAGACCCCTTCGTTACGGTCTGCGGTGCTAAAACACTCGGCAAACCCCGCTATCTCGGTATCAAATCCTTCTGCGCTGCCGGCAGCATTTATGGCTTTTATAGCTGCGGCAATGGCTAGAGGCGCGCGGGTTAATATTTTTTGCATGATGTCCTCGGCTTTGGGCAGCAATTCGTCCTGAGCAACTACGTGATTAACCAGACCAAAAAACTGTGCCTGGTCGCCCGTCATCATGTCGGCCGTCATTATCATTTCAAAAGCTTTTGCTTTACCAATAAGTTGTGTTAAACGCTGGGTACCTCCATATCCGGGTATCAAGCCTAAAGTAACTTCGGGCAGGCCCATTTTGGCATTGTCAGCCGCTACGCGAATATGACAGGCCATTGCCAGTTCCAATCCACCGCCCAAAGCAAAGCCGTTGATGGCTGCAATAACCGGCTTATTGCCGTTTTCTATCAGGTTGAAAACATTATTATGCGCATTGCGCGCCATTGTTTCGGCACCGGCTTTATCCAGCCCTTCCAGCTCAGAAATATCCGCGCCTGCAACAAAAGCCTTTTGCCCCGCACCCGTAATAATTATACCACCAATGCTATTATCAGAAAAAGCAGAAGTAAAAACAGCATTTAACTCGCGTAAAGTTTCGGCGTTAAGCGCGTTCATTTTGCTTTCGCGGTTAATGGTAATGTATAGTAAACGCTCTTTTTGCTCGGTCAGTAAATTTTGGTAGCTCATCTTAATTAAAAATTACGATGCTGGTGCACCCATTGGGTAATGTATTCAACTATATCCTGTGTACTTGTCCCCGGCGGAAAAAGTTCCCCTACACCCAAAGCCTTTAACTCTTCTCTATCTTCTTCCGGAATAATGCCGCCGCCCGTTATCAGCACATCGTTCATTTCTTTTTCCTTTACCAACTTGATGATCTTCGGAAAGACCGTCATATGTGCACCTGATAGTATCGAAATGCCTATCGCATCCACATCTTCCTGTAAGGCGGTATTCACTACCATTTCGGCAGTTTGCCTTAATCCAGTGTAAATAACCTCCATGCCCGCATCGCGAAGCGATGTCGCAATAATACGCGCGCCGCGATCATGCCCGTCAAGGCCAACCTTGGCAACTAAAACACGTATGGGCCGATTGAATGGTTGGGTGCTCATTTTATGCAAGGTAGCAATAGCTTTGACAACTTTGAAACTTGTCAAAGCTATTGCCCTTCTATTTTCTAGTTTGAATAGTGCATCAGGTGTATACAAATAAATCCTTATTGAAAATCCGATATCAGAAATAACCTTATCCCACCACTTCCACCACCTTCAAAATCGCATCCACATACTCGCGGTTATTAGCTAAGCGTGGTACTTTATGTTGCCCGCCCAGTTTCCCCTTCTCTTTCAGCCAGTGAAAGAATGTATCGCGCGGCATGTTACGCACAATAGGTCGGCGCAGGGCCATGTCTTTAAAGCGTTTGGCGTCGTAGTCGGAATTTACGCGGCGCAGAGTTTCGTCCATAATATCAACAAAACGTTCAAATTCGGTGGGCTTCTTTTCAAACTCTATCAGCCATTCGTGGGCGCCGCATTCATCGCCGTTAAAGTAAACCGGGGCGGCGGTGTAATCGCGTATTATGGCGCCAGTTTGGTTGCAGGCCTCTTCCAAAGCACGTTCTGCATTATCAATAATTACTTCCTCGCCAAAGGCATTTATAAAATGCTTGGTACGCCCGGTTATCTGTATACGGAAAGGAGCCAGCGATGTAAATTTAATGGTATCGCCTATCATGTACCGCCACAGACCCGCATTGGTACTGATGATAAGCGCGTAGTTTTTATCAAGTCCTACTTCATCTAACGTGAGTGTATTGGGATGCTCATCATGCAAGTTCTCTAAGGGTAAAAACTCATAAAAAATGCCGTAATCAAGCATCAGCAGCATTTCGCCGGGCTCTTTGGTATCCTGTATCCCAAAGAAACCTTCAGAAGCATTGTAATTTTCCAGATAATACATATTCTCATCAGGGATGAGTTTTTTAAACTGCTCGCGGTAAGGCGTAAAATTAACCGCGCCGTGAAAATACATTTCCAGGTTGGGCCATACTTCCAGCAGGTTTTTTTTGCCGGTTATTTCTAATATGCGTTTAAATAACAGCAAATTCCACGTAGGTACGCCGCTTATACTGGTTACGTTAACATCTTTAGTGGCGTAAGCCATGCGTTCAATTTTCTCTTCAAAGTTTTCCAGCAGGGCAATATCCAGATCGGGCGTGCGGTGAAACTCCGCCCACAAAGGCAAGTTCTTCATCAACACTGCAGAAAGATCGCCAAAAGAGGTATCAGGGCTTAATTGACTTATCTGATGACTGCCACCAAGCGTAAGGATCTTACCCGTAAACATTTTAGCATCGGGCCTATTATTGAAGTAAATGGTGAGCAAATCTCTACCACCCTTAAAGTGACATTCCTCTAACGCTTCCTCACTAACGGGGATGAATTTACTCCTGTCGTTTGTGGTGCCCGATGATTTAGCAAACCATCTTATCTCTGAGGGCCATAAAACATTTTGCTCGCCCTGAAGCATGCGCTCAATGTAAGGCTTTAGCGTATCATAAGTTTGGATGGGTACCCGCTCTTTAAACTCGGTAAGGTTGGTTATACTTTTGTAGTGATACTTTTTACCCCACTCGGTATTCTCCGCACGCGTTATTAGCTGCTCAAACCACTCCTCCTGTACTTCATTAGGATATTTCATAAAAAGCTCTATCTGATGGATACGCTTTTTCATGAACCATGTGAAAACAGAGTTGAAAATGGTCATACAATCGGTTTATTATAAGGTAGCTTTCTGCCCATCAGGCAAAAAGTTTTTACGTTTTAAAACAAAATTAGCTCCAAGATATACCTTTCGCACCATTTCATTCTCCGCCAAAACCTCGGGCACACCGCTTTCCAGTATCTTTCCTTCAAACAGCAGGTAAGCACGGTCGGTTATAGACAATGTTTCCTGCACGTTGTGATCGGTTATTAAAATACCAATATTACGGTATTTTAGTTTGGCTACCATGGATTGAATTTCCTCAACAGCTATTGGGTCAACGCCGGCAAAAGGCTCATCCAGCAGAATAAAATTAGGCTCCGCCGCCAATGCACGCGCTATTTCAGTACGGCGACGTTCCCCGCCTGATAGTAGGTCGCCACGGTTACGCCGTACTTTATGCAAGCTAAATTCATCTATCAGCGTCTCCAGTTTCTCTTCCTGTATATCTTTGGGTAGCTTACCCATTTCAAGCACCGCCTTAATATTATCTTCCACCGTTAATTTTCTAAAAACTGAAGCTTCCTGCGCCAAATAACCTATGCCCTTTTGCGCACGGCGGTACATTGGGTCGGTAGTAATATTTTGATCATCCAGAAATATGTTACCCTCATTAGGTTTTATCAGGCCCACTATCATATAGAAAGACGTGGTTTTACCCGCACCATTTGGCCCCAACAAACCTACTATCTCGCCCTGCTCCACACTGAACGAAACGTCGTTTACAACAGTACGCTGTTTATACTTCTTTATTAAATGTTCTGCTCTTAATATCATTTATAATTCAAAAATAAAAAGTCAAAATTCAAAAAAGTACATTTTTACTTTTAAATTTTGACTGTTGAATCTACACCCTAATCCCTTTTATATTTAACTGTATGGTGCGCTTTTCGCGCCACACATTCTCTTCAATAGCGTAGCAAATATCAAACGGCACATCCTTTTTAATTTTTGAAGCAAATTCCGCATGGTTAAAGGCAATGCAGTCAAAATGCGCCGATCCTGGCTGCATAACCGTCATTTTTAAATGATTAGCGCCGACTATTGCCGGGTTGCCACTAACATACACATTTTTACTGATGAACACCGGTGCCATGTTCTCGGGCCCAAAAGGTGCAAACTGATTCAATATCCTGAAAAACTTAGCCTCTATCTGATCCAAACGCAATTCCGCATCTATTGGTATTTGCTGTATCAATTGCTCACTGGTAATACTGGCGCTTACCACTTCTTCAAACCTGTTTATAAAAGCAGGTACGTTATCCGGATGCATAGTTAAGCCTGCCGCGTATTTGTGGCCACCAAACTGTATCAGCAGATCACTGCATTCACAAAGCGCCTCGTAAAGGTCATAGCCAACAACAGAGCGCGCGGATCCTGCAACATGGCCGTTAGATTGGGTTAATACCACAGTTGGCCGGTAGTACTTTTCTGTCAATCTTGATGCTACAATACCAATTACTCCCTTATGCCAGGTCTCATTAAAAACCACCGTAGATTTACGACTGATCAACACGTCATCGCTTCCTATCATTTCCAGCGCCTGGTCGGTAATAGATAAGTCATGCTCTTTGCGCTCGGTATTTTTAATGTTAATTAAATCGCCCTTTAGTTGCGCATCCGCCTCGTTGCAGGCCACCAATAATTCCACAGCATGTTTAGCATCATCAATTCGGCCGGCAGCGTTTATGCGTGGCCCTAACAGAAAAACAATATCCGTAATGGTGTAGCTGATACTTTTCCCGGCTACGCCCATTAAGGTTTTAAGGCCGATACAAGGCTCGCTGTTTAGCTTTTGCAAGCCGAAATAGGCAAGCGTCCGGTTCTCGCCAGTAATGGGTACGATATCGCAGGCTATGCTCACCGCAACAAGATCGGCATAGCGGGCAACCTTTTCAAAGTCAATATCATTCTTTTCGGCAAAGGCCTGTATCAGCTTAAAGCCTATACCACACCCCGAAAGTTCTTTATAAGGATAATTACAGTCTGCGCGTTTTGGGTCTAAAACCGCAACAGCAGCCGGCAATTCGGCGCCGGGTGTATGGTGATCGCATATTACAAAATCAACACCGAGGGTATTTGCATATGCAATTTTATCAACTGATTTTATACCGCAATCTAAAGCTATAATAAGGCTAAACCCGTTTTCGGCCGCATAGTCTATGCCTTGTGTGGATATCCCGTAACCCTCTTTGTAACGGTCGGGGATGTAATATTGAATGTAGCTATGATATTGCTTAAAAAAGCTGTACACAACGGCTACAGATGTGGTACCATCCACATCATAATCACCGTATATTAAAATCTTTTCTTTATTGATGATGGCCTGCTCAATCCTTTCAATTGCCTGCTCCATATCCTTCATTAAAAAAGGATCATGAAGGTGGCGGATATCCGGCCGGAAGAAAAACCTGGCCTCCTCAAAGGTGTTCACTCCCCGCTGTAATAACAAAGCACTTAAAACCGGATCGATATTAAGCTCGGCGGCCAGACGATTTACGTTATCAACCGCCGGAACATCCTTAATCGACCACCGTTTATTCATATCTTTGTTGCTTAAAACAGTAAATATACCTTTGGATGTGCAGATTTAAAAATGTGCAGACATGCAAATTTGCGAATGTGCAGATTTAAAAGTGATTACCAGAGACAAATAACTGTTTAAATAAGTTCTTAATAAACACAACAACTCAAAAAATATTGCACACCTGCACATTTGCATATCTGCACATTTACAAAGCATGAAAATATTCGCGTTAAGTGAGGGCTCCTACTCCGTAGATGCATCTAAAAAATTTATTCCGTTTGATCCTCAAAAAGACAACTACCGTGATCGTCCCGGCTCGCTGTTTATCCATGTAAATCCTTTTCTGATACAAACGGCAAAGGACCTTATAGTGCTTGATGCCGGGCTTGGCTATAAAGATGAAAGCGGCGAATTAGTGCTGCATCAGCAAATACGCAAAGCCGGTTTTGATCCGGAAGATGTTACGCTTGTACTGATGTCACATCTGCATTACGATCATTCAGGCGGATTGGTGGTGGAGCGCAACGGCAAATTTGAACCCAGTTTCCCGGCGGCTGAGCATGTTATAAGCAGGCAGGAGTGGGAAACAGCCTACACAAAAAAATCAGATTCTTATCATACAGAAATATTCGACGTATTGCAGCGCTCGGCCACCATAACATTTGTTGAGGGCAATGGCGAGTTTAAGCCGGGGATAAAGTATGAACTATCAGGCGGACATTGCCCTTATCACCAGGTGTTCTGGATACAGGATGGCGAAGACAAGGCATTTTTTGGAGGCGACGAGCTCCCTGAGCCAGAACAATTGATCCGCAAGTTTATTGCTAAGTATGACTACGATGGACGCAAAGCCATGGAGCTGCGCGAAATTTATGGCACAAAGGCAGCACAAGAAGGTTGGACATGTTTATTTTATCATGCTAAATCAAAACCAGTTGGTAAAGTGGGAATAAACGAAAATGGTTTTGTTATTTAAATTAAAAGCAATGGATAACAATAATACCATACTTATAGTTGACGATATACATCCCATTTTTATTGAGCAGGCCGAGGCAATAGGTTACACCTGCAGCTATCAGCCTACTATCAAATTAGACGAAGCACTTACTATTATTGGTAGTTATGCCGGGTTGGTAATCCGCTCAAAGTTTAATGTAGACAGAAAAGTTTTTGATGCCGCCACCTGTTTAAGCTTTGTTTGCAGGGCCGGTGCAGGCATGGATAACATTGATGAGGCTTGTGCTAAAGAAAAAAATGTTGTTTTGATAAATGCATCAGAAGGCAATATGGATGCTGTGGGCGAGCATGCTGTGGGGTTGCTTTTGGCTTTAATGAACAATTTTAACATTGCTGATGCCCAGGTGCGGGCAGGGAAATGGGACCGTGAAGGTAACCGCGGGCACGAATTAAAAGGCAAAACAGTAGGTATTATAGGATACGGTTTTATGGGCAGAAGCTTCGCCAAAAAACTATCGGGCTTTGACGTGAATATTATAGCATACGATAAATATAAAACCGGCTTTAGCGATAAATATGCACGCGAAGTGAGCATGGAGGAGATTGTGAAACACAGCGATGTTTTGAGCCTGCATATACCGCTTACCAACGAAACCAAGGGCCTGGTGAATGATGAATACCTATTCCATTTTAAAAAGGCCATATTTTTCATCAACACATCCCGTGGTAGCGTGGCTAAGGTACAGGCGGTTTTAAACGGAATAAAAAGCGGTAAAATTTTAGGCGCGGGTTTAGATGTGCTGGAAACAGAAAAATTCCCGGCGCTTGCTGAGCAGCCTTGGTTTGATGAATTGAAGCAAAGCGGGAAAGTTATACTTACCCCCCACGTTGCTGGATGGACGTTTGATTCTTATCGCAGAATAAGCGAAGTAATGGCGGGCAAGCTGAAGATTGCTTTTAAAGATTAGCGCATAAGATTGAAGATTGGTTTGTTCCAGGCAACTAATCTTCAATCTTCAAATACCAATCTTTGTTAAGCACACAAAAAATTTGGAGATTAAAACTTAAATCACTTATCTTCGTTTAATACATCGACAAGACTATACAGGCATACCTGCATAGTCTTGTTTGTTTTTAAAGTCAATGCGTCCTTTTCTTAAGCGGGAAGGGCGGTTTTTTTTGGCGATCAATTGATAAATATTATTGAGTTATGGCAGAGGTTGCATATTTTACCAAAGAAGGTTTAGAAAAATTAAAACAGGAATTACAGGAAGCAAAGACCACCGGTCGTTCCAATATATCAAAAGCTATTGCAGAGGCGCGCGATAAGGGCGACCTTTCAGAAAACGCCGAGTACGACGCAGCTAAGGAAGCACAGGGCCTGCACGAAGCCAAAATTGCGCAGTTACAGGAAACACTGGCATCAGCACGTTTATTAGACGAGTCGAAGCTGGATGCTTCAAAAGTACTGGCGCTATCAGTAGTTAAAATAAAAAATGTGAAGAATGGCGCTACCATGAGTTACCAGCTGGTGGCAGAGAGCGAAGCGGATATGAAAGCCGGAAAAATTTCTGTAACATCACCAATAGCTAAAGGCCTATTAGGCAAATCAGTAGGCGAAATAGCTGAAATTACTGTACCTGCGGGTAAAATGGAGTTTGAAGTATTGGAAATTAGTCGTTAGAGAATGGGTGATTAAGTGAGTTGTTTAAAAAATCAACTACTCACTTAATCAACATTATAAACCAAATACCAATGAGCAGCATCTTCTCTAAAATAATAGCGGGCGATATACCTGCTTATAAGGTAGCCGAAAGCAATGATTTTTTAGCCTTTCTGGATATCAACCCATTGGTTGAAGGACACTTGCTGGTGATACCTAAAAAAGAGGTTGACAGGCTTTTTGATCTTGACGATGAAACTTATACCGGGTTGATGATCTTTGCCAAAATTATAGCTACTGCTATGAAAAAGGTTTTCGAGTGCGACCGCATTGGCGTAACGGTTTTAGGCCTGGAAGTGCCTCACGCCCATATTCACCTTGTACCGCTAAACGGTATGCGGGATATGGATTTTACAAGACCAAAACTAAAGTTCACTTCTGAAGAGTTTCAGGCTATTGCTGATAAGATAAAGGAAGCTTTGTAGATGTGCAGATATGCAAATGCGTGGATGTGCAGATTCTTATCGCATTTGACTAAATGGTGAATGATAGTATTTATAGTTCATTTGCACATCTGCATATTTGCACACCCGCACATCTAATCAGCATTCGCACATCACTTCACAATGCGCTTTGAATTATCCTTTACAAAATTTTCCCAACCAGAATAGTTTTTTATAGCGCCGCCTTTACCGGTAGCCACATTTTGGAACGAGTGGCAAACGGCCACCGCTAAACCATCTGTCGCATCTAAAAAATCAGGCGTTTCGGTAAAGTTTAACAGGCGCTGCAACATGCTGGCTACCTGCTCTTTGGTGGCATTGCCATTGCCTGTTATAGACTGCTTTATTTTTCGCGGAGAATACTCCGTAACCTCTATATTTCTGGACAAGGCTGCCGCCATTGCTACCCCCTGCGCACGGCCCAGTTTTAACATAACCTGTATGTTTTTGCCATAAAATGGGGCCTCAATGGCCAGGCAATCTGGTTTGTAATTATCAATTAAAGCAACTGTTTTTTCAAAAATACGCTGAAGTTTCAGCATGTGGTCGTCAATTTTGTCCATTTTAACCACGCCCAAACTTATCAGCTCGATTTTAGAGCCAATTTGTTTTACCAACCCATAACCCATAACAGCGGTACCGGGGTCAATGCCTAAAATTATACGTTCTTTAGCGTTGGTGGTTTGTTGCATAATTAAGAAATCGAACTACCGGGGTGTTACAGTTTTTTATTTGCTAAGTTACCAATCAACCGGCACTATCTGTCAATAACCTCATATATTCCTCCCGCCTTATCATTCGCGCGCCCATTGATTCAAGGTGTTCTGTGTGCACCTGGCAATCTATCAGGCTATACTTCTTGCTTTGGCACAGGCTTATTAGCGCCACTTTTGATGCATTGCTAACCTTACTAAACATGCTCTCGCCACAAAAAATATTTCCTATTTCAACGCCATATGCCCCTCCAACCAACTCATTGTCCTGCCACACTTCTACAGAGTGCGCCATCCCTTGCTGATGCAGGTTTATGTACGCAGCTTTCATATCGTCGGTTATCCAGGTGCCATCCTGGCCCTGGCGGGGTACTTGCGAACATGCATCAATCACCTCAGCAAAGGCCTTGTCGTTGCTAACCGTAAATACATTTTGCTTCAGTATTTTATGCATGGATTTGCTGATACGCAACTCATCGGGATAAAGCACGAAGCGTTCATGCGGTGCATACCACAATATGGGTGTGTCATCGCTATACCAGGGAAAAAATACCGTTTTTGTAGGCCAGTTGCAGGCGCGTGATGGAAAGGTCCCCTCCAACAGCTAACAAACCGTCGGGCTCTGCCAGTTCAGCAGGCGGAAACACCATATCTTCATTCAGCCTGAATATCATCAGGGTTAATCTGCGGAAAACCTCTTTATTATCTCTTCAGACGTTAACTTTTCCTGCGTGCCGGTAAGCATATTTTTAACGGTTAGTAAGCCGCTTTGCATCTCGTCGCTGCCTATTAAAATTACTTGGGGGATATGTTTGCTATTGGCGTAGTCCAGTTGTTTTTTGATCTTGGCACCTGCAGGATAAAGTTCGGCGCTAATGTTCTCTGAGCGTAGGTGCTGTAACAACGGCAGTGCGTACAACTCACCATCCTTATCAAAACAGCATAACAAAACCTGCGATACCTGCGCTGCTTCTTCCGGAAAAAGCTTTAGCTCTTCCATCACATCATAGATCCTGTCGGCACCGAAAGAGATACCTGCGCCTGTTAAGCCTTTTAATCCGAACATACCTGTCAGATCATCATACCGGCCGCCGCCACCTATGCTGCCCATTTGCACCTCGTTAGTTTTAACTTCAAAGATGGCACCGGTGTAGTAGTTTAGGCCACGTGCGAGGGTTATATCCACTTCGCAATTTGCAGTTTGCAGTTTGCAGAGTTTTAGGTAATTGAAAACTGCATCTATTTCATCGCAGCCTTTAATGCCGGTTGGCGATGCTGCTAACACTTCGCGCAATTGCAACAGTTTTTCTTCATTGCTACCTTCTAACAAAATTATAGGGCGGATGCGTTCGATATCGGCTTGGGTAAAGCCACGCTCTAAAAGCTCTTTAGTAACACCATCCAAACCAATCTTGTCCAGCTTATCAATGGCAACGGTCAGATCAATTATGTTATCAGCTTTGTCTATAATTTCTGCTATACCCGATAGGATCTTTCTATTATTAATTTTAACGGTAAAATCCTTCAAGCCCAAACGGGTTAAAGCCTCGTCATATATTAACACAAATTCCGCCTCATTTAACAATGAATCAGAACCAACTACATCGGCGTCGCATTGAAAGAACTCGCGGTAGCGGCCTTTTTGCGGCCTATCGGCGCGCCAAACGGGCTGCACCTGGAAACGTTTGAATGGGAATGTTATTTCGTTTTGGTGCTGTACTACGTAACGTGCAAAGGGCACGGTTAGGTCATAACGCAGGGCTTTTTCTGAAATAACAGAAGTGAGCGACTTTGAAGAAAATTCAAAGCTTTCCGCCTTCTGCTTTCTGCTTTCTGCTTCGGCCCAAAAATCGCCGCTATTCAAAATTTTAAACATCAGCTTATCCCCCTCATCGCCATACTTACCGGTTAGGGTAGATAGGTTTTCCATAGACGGCGTTTCTATCTGCTGATAGCCGTATTTACGGAAAACACTTTTAATAGTATCAAAAATGAAATTGCGGCGGCCCATCTCCAACGGAGAGAAATCGCGGGTGCCTTTGGGTACTGATGGTTTAATTACAGCCATGCGGCAAATGTACAAAAATGCGGGTATTTACTAAGTTGCTATTACAACCGGCTTAAGCAACATACTCCAGCAACTCCAGCCTATTGCCAAACGGATCATAAAAAGTAAAGCGGGCGCGCCCGGCAATTAATGGCTCTTCGTATAACTTAATGCCATTTTCCTGCAGCCACGCGTGCGCAGCGGCAATATCAGTTACTTCAAATGCTGTGTGCCTTGCCGACCGGGGCGATACAGGCTCAATGCCTATATGTAGCTCAATATCTGCCCAGATAAACCAATGGCCGGGAACACCAAAAACATCGGGGCGCTCTATTTGATTAAGGCCCATAACCGTAGTATAAAACTGCCGAGCCTCTTCCAGTCGCTCAACCGGTACACATAGGTTAATATGGTCTGTACGTTTGTATACAAGCGGGTTACTCATGCTGGGCAAATGTAAGTACGTATCCGTTGTTGTCTTTTATAGAAAACTCTGTTGCACCGTAAAACGTGGTCTCAAGGCCCTTTAAAACAATCACTTCATCTTTTACCTCATCAAAAAATTGCCTTATATTTTTAAGGTTGATATATAGCACCAAAGAACCGCCATCGTTACGAGAAATTTCTGGTAGCTCGTCGCCCAGGCTTTCATATGTCTGGAACATCAGTGTAACGTTGCCGTTAACCATGTTTACCCAAACAAATTCGTCTCCTTCTTCGGGCACTGCCATGGTTATGTTAAAGCCAAGTGCCTTATAAAAAGCAATGGTGGCTTTCATATCATTCACAAAAATATTGGGGGATAAGCTTTGCATAAATTTGGTTTATGGCGCTAAAATACACAAACCCGCTTTATTAAATTATGTTAAAACAAAAAGGGCGCTCTGATAAACAGGGCGCCCTTTGCATGTATTTTATTTATGTGTTATTCTACCGTAACAGATTTAGCCAGGTTGCGTGGCTGATCAACGTTACAATTGCGCATAACAGCAATATGGTAAGCCAGCAGTTGTAAAGGTATGGTAGCCAGCAGCGGTACAAAAGCGTCGTTTGTTGCAGGTATTTCAATTACATAATCCGCCATGCCTTTAACGTCTGTATCTCCCTCTGTAACAATGGCAATAACGCGCCCGCCGCGCGCTTTTACTTCCTGAATATTGCTTACCACTTTCTCATACGATGAATTTTTGGTGGCAATGAATACTACAGGTAATTCTGCATCAATAAGCGCTATAGGGCCGTGTTTCATTTCGGCAGCCGGGTAACCCTCGGCATGGATGTATGATATCTCTTTTAGCTTTAAAGCGCCCTCTAACGCCACCGGGAATGAACTACCCCTGCCTAAAAACAAACAATTGCTTGAATTTTTAAATACCTCTGCTATATCCCTAACCTCATCATTGCATTTAAGCGTTTGCTCTACTAAGTCCGGAATTTGGTTAAGCTCAGTTAAATATTCAATTAATTTGCTCTTGGTAAGTGTGCCGCGTAATTGCGCCATATAAAAGGCCATCAGCGTTAAAACAGTAACCTGTGCGGTAAATGCTTTGGTAGAGGCCACACCAATTTCGGGGCCTGCATGGGTGTAAATGCCGGCATGGGTAATGCGGGGGATAGATGCCCCCACTACATTGCATATACCAAATATGGTAGCTCCTTTTTCTTTTGCCATTTCAAGCGCTGCCATGGTATCGGCTGTTTCGCCAGATTGTGATATGGCTATCACTATATCTTTTTCGGATATGATAGGGTTGCGGTATCTAAATTCAGAAGCGTACTCAACTTCTACAGACACTCTTGCATATTCCTCAATCAGGTACTCGCCCACCAGGCCGGCGTGCCACGAGGTGCCACATGCAACTATGATGATCCTGTCTATGTTCTTTAGTTTATCAGCATACTCTTTCATTCCACCCAACTGTATTTTACCTTTGTCGGGATATATACGGCCACGTAAACAATCGCGTATAGACCGGGCCTGCTCATAGATCTCTTTTAACATAAAGTGATCATAACCACCTTTTTCCAACATTTCCAGCTTAAGATCCAGCTCCTGTATGTACGGTGTTTGAACGGTATTGTCTATGTTTTTTATCAGCAGGTTATTACGCTCTATGTAAGCTATTTCGTTATCGTTTAAATAAATAACGTTTTTGGTATACTCTACTATGGGTGTAGCGTCTGATGCTACAAAATATTCGCCTTTGCCTACACCTATAACCATTGGGCTGCCTTTGCGTGCCGCAATAAGCAGGTCGGGTTCCTCAGCGCTCATAATAACAATTGCGTAAGCTCCAATAACACGATTAAGGGCAATACGGACTGCTTCCTTTAAATCAACACCGGTTTCGGTTACAATATCTTCAACCAGGTGTATCAAAACCTCAGTATCTGTGTCGCTTTTAAAAACGTGGCCCTTTGCTAACAGCGTTTCTTTTATAATGCCATAGTTTTCAATAATGCCATTATGAATAATAGTGAGCTTGCGGTCGCCCGATGAGTGCGGATGCGAGTTACGGTCACTTGGGGCTCCGTGTGTTGCCCAGCGGGTATGGCCCATACCTATTGTACCGGTCATTTTAATGCCCTTAACAAACTCCTCAAGGTCGCTTACCTTGCCTGTCTTTTTATATACTTTTAAGTTTTTATCAATCAGGGCAACACCCGCGCTGTCATATCCGCGGTACTCAAGGCGATGAAGGCCTTTAATAATTATTGGATAAGCGTCTCTGTGGCCTACATAGCCTACAATTCCACACATAGATTCTAATATTAATACGCTGTAAAAATAATCAGCTATATAATAACATTATATAGCTGATTGTTTTTTATTGGTAAAGAAACAACACTTCTGTACAGAAACGTGTTATTTAGCCACTTTGCTATAAATTATATTAAGCTTTATACGATAGGGCGAAGGGGAGTCTTTATCAAAGCCCCCTGCAGCAGTACGGCCATCCAATTGCGGATTAGGCGTTACATCGCCAAAATAACTTGATCCCTGGTTATCCGCAGCGCCTAAATAGGCTCCATAATCAACAACTTTCCCACTTATAAGGTCTTGTACGTAAGCGGTTACTAAAAAGTGATATTCTTTTTTTGCCACATTGTAAAACCCTCCATAGGATGGATTTGAACGAGGATCTGTTGAAGTGTTATCCTGAATGTTGATACGCTGTTTTGCCAGATCCAACCTATAAAACATTAAGCTTCTTAATGCTTCGTAAGGAAATGTTGTACCGGGCTGAGCAGATATAACAAGCTCTGCACGGTTAACAATTACATCGCTTCCAACTTTGCTAACAATCTCTTTTAAATAAGGGAACTGTATTTTGGCTCTTAGCCCTAATAAACCTTGCAAATAAAAATTACCGCGGGTTTTTTGGGTACTGGCCAGCTCGGTTGCTATAACGGTGCCGGTATAATTATGGCTTATCTCTGCAGCCCTTACTGCACTTGGCAAAATTATATAGCTGGTATCTGCTTTATCCACTCCATCTGTAGTTGTCTTTACTTTGAAGTAAACCTTAACAGAAGCAGAATCCATATTTAACATAAACGTACCGCCGGGGCCTGTTTGCGCTTTATCAAGCGTAACATATAAACCATTAACCGCATTCTTAAAAATAAGATTTGATGACAACTGTGATGCCCCCGCATCAAACAGGTTTGCTCTGACAAAAGCCGGATCAATTGGTATACGCAGTTGTGGCGCCACTTTTAGTAATGAATCCTTCTGGGCTCTTACAGGCTCTACAACAGTAACGCTATCATGTGTACGCGAAAAAAACGAGCGCGTGCCTAATAATGTGCTTTTACGCTTCCACTTTTTTGAAGCCAGGTACCCGGTTGAACTTAGCACACGTTCATCCAATTGGTAAACATTAGCTTTAAAACGGGTTGTTATAGAGTCGCCATAAAAACCACTTTGATAGGGTAGCACTAATACAGCCGAATCTATTAAAATAGTACCCGTTGGCAAAGTATAGCTAGCTTTGCTGGGAAGGTTCAAATCCATTGCAATATTGGATTCTGTAACGCCAAAAACCGGGTCTTTAAAATAAGACAGGGGTGTTTTTATTAAAGCCGATGTAATAGCATCGTCTTCGCGTATAGTACTGATAAATACAGATGATGTGTCTATTAGCTTGCCTTCAATAAGGTTATCATTGTTAACACCAAGATTAACAGTCCCTTGCTTTTTACAGCCGCTTAAAATAAAAAGACTTATTAACAGGGTCAATAAGTCTAATCTGAAAAATTTCATATATGATCTCAAAGCTTATACAACATTTACCAATTCTTCGGTGGTAATTTCGTCGTAAAAATTGTAATAATTTTCGAAATCTGCAGTAGAATTGAACTCTAAAACCGATTTATGGCTGTTTTTAACATTATTTAACACATCCTCATCAATATTCTCGCTGGCAAGCACAATGCCATCACTGTAATGAATGGCTCCTTCGTAAAGCGATGTGTTGGTGCCTGGTTTGTATATTTCGGTGTGTTGTTCTGTCATGCCACTCATAACTGCCTTTTGGGCAAAATCGGCGGCCATTTCGCCTTTAAAATCATTGTCATAAATAGAGTAAACTATTTTTGAATGCTTAAAAGTCGGATCGTCTTTATAAGTAGTTTTTAGGTACGCCGGCACTAATGCGCTCATCCAGCCGTGACAGTGTATAACGTCCGGAGCCCATCCTAATTTTTTTACCGTTTCCAACGCTCCCTTACAGAAAAATATCATCCGCTCATCGTTATCGGCATAAAACTTCCCGTCTTTATCCTCAAACACCTGTTTACGCTGAAAATACTCTTCGTTGTCCAGAAAATAAACCTGCATACGCGCTGCCGGTATAGAAGCAACTTTAATGATCAGCGGATTATCATTATCATTAATGATAATATTCATACCCGATAAGCGGATCACTTCATGAAGGCGGTTCCTGCGCTCATTAATATTACCGAAACGAGGCATAAGGATACGGATCTCGTAGCCTTTCTCCTGCATTGCCTGCGGAAGCTGCCGTGTTATTTCAGAAATTTTGGTGAGTTCAAGGAAAGGCGACATTTCATGAGTTATAAACAATAGCTTAGATTTACCCATCTCCAATTCAGAATTTAAATTATAAAACTTACCCAAAAAAATTGGGTTTGCAAATATAAGCAATATAATAACAACTATCAACCAATTACACAAGTAGTTTGGTTATTACTGATCTATTATGCAACTTAGCCCCCTTTTGTTGTTGCCAACGCCGTGAAACATTTTTATACCATACAAAGTCTTGCCCAATACTTGTTTCCGTTGCGGCAAAAAGGCCTTAAAATAGGCTTTGTGCCTACAATGGGGGCCTTGCACAACGGGCATTTATCCCTCATAAACATTGCCCGGCAGCAATGCGATATAGTGGTGTGCAGTATTTTTGTTAATCCAACCCAATTTAATGACCCTCGCGACCTGGAGAAATACCCCCGCCCCATTGCCGCCGATATACAAAAACTGGAGCAGGTAAAAGCTGATATTTTATTTGAACCTGCCGTGAACGAGATGTATGCCGATAATGAGCATTGGCATTTACAGATAGGCGATTTAGAGCATTTGCTGGAAGGAGCATCCCGCCCGGGCCACTACCAGGGCGTTACACAGGTAGTTAATAAACTGTTTAACATTGTTAAGCCCGACGTGGCTTTTTTTGGTCAAAAGGATTATCAGCAGTTTTTGGTGATAACTAAAATGGTTGACCTGTTACACTTACACGTTAAGCTGGTAATGTGCCCCATAGAGCGCGAAACCGACGGCCTGGCCATGAGCTCGCGCAATGTGCATTTGTCTGCTGCCGACAGGCAGCATGCGCTGATATTATCAAAAACCTTAAATTGGTTTGCAAAAAATGTTGGCCGCACGGGTATTGAACAAGCCGTGGCTGAATGCAAAAAAATGATACATGCCCAACCGGGCGTGCATCTGGATTACTTTGAAGCCGCAAACCCTGATACACTACGCCCGGCCCAACAAGGCGATACTAACTTAGTAGCATTAGTGGCCGCTAAAGTGGGTAATACGAGGTTGATAGATAATGTGATTATTAGTTAATGGGTTATGGTTCATAGAGCATGGTTCATAGTTGAAGGTTCATAGCGTATAACGACATGTCCTTTTTTAACTCTTGATTCCTGGTTCTTGATCCTTGATTGTTTTTTACATAGCAATGTATTAACTATGAACCATCAACTATGAACTATCTGCCATAAAACATTACCTTTGCCCCCATGATTATTGAGGTATTAAAATCGAAGCTTCATCGTGCGCGCGTTACCCAGGCAGAACTTAACTACGTGGGCAGCATTACTATTGATGAGGATTTGATGGATGCGGCAAATATTATTGCCAACGAGAAAGTGCAGATAGTTAACAACAACAACGGAGCCCGTTTTGAAACCTACGTTATTAAAGGCGAACGCGGTTCTGGTACCATTTGTTTAAATGGCGCCACCGCCCGCCTGGCGGCGGTTGGCGATATAGTTATCATCATGTCATACGCGTACATGGAAATGGATGAGGCGCGCAAATACGAGCCTATTTTGGTGTTTCCGGATAACGATAATAAGTTATTAAAGTAACCGTCAATCCCGGTCTTTAATTCGCCACTGTTGCAAAAGTGTTGCTAATCTGTTGCTTTTCTGTTGCTATTCTGTTGCAGATTGTCGCTAAAAACAGCCAATTTTTAGCTTTTACAAGCAGCTAAAAGCCAGTCATTTACAACCCAATCAAGTGTGTCGTTGCTGACGAATAAGTCATTGACAACCATTTGCTTAAATTACTGTTAATCAAATAATTATATTTTTTCGTTAAGGGGAACACATATTTTTTGCAACACCCGTTTTTATCAGTCTATAAGGCTAATTTTCCCTGGTAATAATCCAATATACGTGTGCGGACCAAGTAATCGTACCGGGCCGTGATCAGGCTGGTTTTAGCCCTGTCCAGGTTACCTTTTACAATCAGAAAATCAACAGATGTGCTGGCTCCGGCATTAAAACGTGCCTCTGCAATATTAAAAGAAGCTGTAAAAGCCTCCGTTTGGCTCAGTACAAGCTGATAGCGTTCGTAGGCTGCCGCCATATTATCATAAGCTTTATCAATGTTTACTTTTAACGCTAACTGGTTGGTTTGCTCAACGTCTCGCGCGGTTTGCAGGTTTAACCTGGCTAAGCTTATTTTATTACGATTTTGAAAATAGTTGAGTATAGGTATCCTGAGCTGCAAACTAATATTGGTGCGATAGTTATTTCTAAACTGATCTACATAAGCTATGTCTTGCCCAACGAAGTTAGATTGCGTGGTATAAACTGTTTGTCTGCCACCGCCCGTAGTTTCTATAAACTGGCTGGTGGGCACGACCGTTTGGTTAACAAATACAGACCGTTGCGCAGCGCTTGAATAGGTTGTATTTACCCCCCCGTACAGCGCCAGCGATGGCAATAAAGCCCCTTTTGCTACCTGTACAGCTTTCTCGGCGCTTTGCCGCTTCAACATTCCGGATTTTACCGACGCAAAGTTGTTTAATGCAACACCGTAAACCTGATCGGCCGAATCGCCGTAGCGTTGTGCAATGGCATCACCTGGCTGGCGCTGCAGCTTAACGTCTTTTCTGTATGGCACATTCAGCATCTGTAGCAGGTTAAGCTTATTTATAGCTATACTATTTTGCGCGTTTACGATGCTAAGTTGATCGGTCGCCATCTGCCCTCTCAGATCAAACAGCTGCTGCGGTGGTATTGCACCCTCCCTGTTCAAAACATCTGCACGGTCTAACTGACCTTGCGAAACAGAAGCCTGCGTTCTGGCAAGCACCAACTGATCCTCGCCGCTAAGTACTTGTAAATACGCTATGATAAGGTTTAGGGTAAGGTCGTTTTTGGCTTGTTCAAAATCCATCCTCCCGGCCTGATAGGCCAAA
Source organism: Mucilaginibacter sp. HD30 (assembly GCF_054061755.1). Classification (NCBI taxonomy): domain Bacteria; kingdom Pseudomonadati; phylum Bacteroidota; class Sphingobacteriia; order Sphingobacteriales; family Sphingobacteriaceae; genus Mucilaginibacter; species Mucilaginibacter sp. HD30. Next base: position 4,125,523 of record NZ_JBSSEO010000001.1, on the reverse strand, counting down.
GCGGTTTGTTTAATACTGTTCTGCAAGGTTAAGCCGCTTGATAGCACAAGGCCACTGCTTAACCCGTAGCTACCCGATGTTATTGGCTGATCAAGGTAACCGTTGGTAAAAGGATTCAAGCTTCGGCCCTGACTAAAGCTTTGGCTTGCATCCCCGCTGAGCGAGGGCAGCAGATTTTCGCGAGCCTGCTGCCAGGAAACGCGGTTGGCCTCCATTTGGGCTGCCGTTTGTCTTATTACCAGGTTGTTTTTTATGCCAATATCCAGGCATTGCTGCAAGGTGAGCACACTGTCTGTCATCTGCTGGGCGGTAACATGCTTGCCTGCGACCAACAGCATTAAAATAATAAAATATCTACCTAACTTGCCCATTTCAAAGTTGTTGTGAGGATGCAATGGCACCATCCAGCAGATTAATAATACGTGTCCCGTATGCGGCATTTTTCTCGGAATGGGTTACCTGTATAATGGTCATTCCTTCTTCTTTATTCAACTTGCGAAAAAGCTCCATTATCTCCTCGCCTTGCTTTGAGTTAAGGTTACCTGTAGGCTCATCAGCCAACAGTAGTTTAGGTTTTACAATGAGCGCGCGGGCTATGCCAACCAACTGCTGCTGCCCACCCGAAAGCTGCGAAGGAAACAGATCTTTTTTACCTACTATCTGAAAACGATCCAACATATCAGCTACCAGGGCCTTCCGCTCAGATGCTTTTACATCATGATAAAGCAATGGGGTTTCAATGTTTTCGTAAACATTCAGCTCATCTATTAAATGGTAGGCCTGAAATACAAAGCCAATATTCTTTTTGTACAAAGCCGAGCGCTGTTTTTCTTTTAGCTGATGAACAGGCTCGTTGACAAAATAGTGATAGCCTCCTGATGGTTCATCCAGCATGCCAATAATGTTAAGCAAAGTTGATTTTCCGGAACCTGATGGGCCCATTATGGATACAAACTCGCCGGCGTCAACGTCAAGGCTGATATTGTTGAGGATGTTAACCTGAGCTCCTCCGTTTTTATAGTATTTTGATATGTTTTTTAATGATAGCATCAGCTTAATATTAAATTAGTGTTTTATTGAATCATTGATATTGACAACTGCATTACTCGCGCCTTAAACTTTTAACCAGGTTTGCGGTAGCTGCTTTAAAAGATTGAAAGCTAATTGTAGCAAAGGCAATAAGTACAGCGGCCATTCCTGATACGCCAAATATCCACCAGGATATGTCTGCTCGGTAGGCAAAGCCCTGTAGCCATTTATGCATAATATACCAGGCAAATGGCGTGGCAATAAGCAAAGCGATAAGCACCAGCTTTATAAAATCAAGAGATAACATGCTCAGGATGCTTGCTATACTTGCACCCAGCACTTTACGTATACCTATCTCTTTTGTACGCTGTTCTGCAGCATAGGCCGACAGGCCGAAAAGCCCAAGGCAGGCAATTATTATAGCAAGCGAAGTGAAGATAATAGAGATCTGCCCCACGCGTTGCTCGGCCCTGTAAGTGGCTTCAAAATCCGCATTCATAAAAGAGTAGCTAAATTGCTTCGAGGGCGCAATGGCTTGCCATTTGCTTTTTATCTGATCCATTAATGACGGTAAATTTGCCGACTTTAAACGAATCCCCAGGTTTCCGTTATCGTAGGCCATTGTCATCACCACCGGCGAAATATTTTCGCGCATAGATTCGAAATTAAAATCTTTAACTACGCCTATTATGGTGTAAGGTTTTTGCGCTTTATCATCGCCCTGATTGCGGTAAAGCGTTTTACCAAGCGCATTATTAAAACCTAAAAATTTCGCGGAAGTTTCGTTAATAATTAATGCGCTTGAGTCTGTACCCATCTGGGTTGAGAAATTTCTGCCTGCAACCAATTTCATACCCAGTGTATTTATATAGTCTTCGTCAACGTTCCATGCTTGGGGAAATATTGATTTTTTCGGATCCCGGGTAGCGTCCTTTCTAAATATAGAAGTGCCGCGTTTTCCGGTAGTTGGGAGGAAGCCGCTGACGGTCACATCCTTTACTCCCGATAGTTGCTTAACTTCCTGCTTAAATGTTTTAGTTTGGTTACCTAATGCAAAGGCATCATGTATCACCAGCACCTGATCGCGGTTATAACCCACATCGCGGTTCTGAATGTATTTAAGTTGTTGATAGATAACCAGCGTACCCACTATTAAAAAAATGGATATGGCAAACTGAAAAACAACCAACGCACTGCGCAGATTTCCCCCTTTAAAACCTTTTGCCAATTTACCTTTAAGTACATCAACAGGGTTAAAGGCCGATAAAAAGAATGCGGGATAAATTCCGGCCAGGCAGCCTATAAGCAATACCGATATTAACAACCCCGGTAACATCCACACAAGGGCTAAATTATTAATAACTATATTTTTTGCAGCTATAGCATTAAAAGCAGGCAGCACGCTTATTGCCACGCAAAAAGCTATAATTGCTGCGATAAAAGTTACCAAAACAGACTCCGTTAAAAACTGACCGATCAGAAAATTTCGCGTTGAGCCTAATACTTTGCGTACGCCAACCTCGCGGGCGCGATTAGATGAACGCGCTGTAGACAGGTTCATGAAATTAACGCAGGCTATTATCAGGCTAAAAATAGCAATGGCAGAGAAGATGTAAATGTATTGCACAGTGCCGTTAGCAGACAATTCACCCGTCATGTTAGAATGCAGGTGTATATCCGTTAATGGCATCAAACTCATTCTGAAATAGCTGCCGCTTTTTTCAAATTGGTCATAGTTCATGCCAACGGCCTTTAATATTTGCGAGCCACTGTAATGCCTTATCAGTTGCGGAAATTGGGCTTCCAGCTTTTTATAATCAGCGCCTTTACGCATTAAAACATAAGTGTTGTAGTCGCTTCGCAGCCACTCGTCCGAACGGCTATCAGCCCAACCGCTCATGGCCATTATAAAATCAGCTTTAAAATGCGATTGTTCAGGAATATCTTTTATCACCCCTGTTATTTTCAATGCAGACTGACCGGGCAGTATTAGGCTTTGGCCCACAACGTTAAGCCTGTTAAAATACTTATTAGCTGCCGACTGCGATATAACAACAGTATTAGGCTCATTTAAAGCGGTGGCCTTATCGCCATAAGTTAACGGTAACGTAAAAACATCAAGTAAAGAAGGGTCGGCAAATATTGCATGGTCTTCCGTTAATTTTTCGTTCTCTTTTTGTATGATAATAGTCGCCTTCTTGATTCGGGCAACATTCTCAACATCCGGAAAATCTTTTACCAGCGTTTGAGCCAGGGGCGGCATGGCAACGGCGTATTGTACTTTGTTATCGCCCAGTTTTAGATCTTCGTTCACCCGGAAGATGCGGTTGGCATTTTCGTTATAGCGATCGTAACTTAACTCATCAATTACATAAAACATTATCAACAGCATTGCGGCAAGGCCCAAAGCCAGGCCCCCAATATTAATGGCAGTAAATCCTTTATTTTTCAAAAGAGATCGCCACGCTATTTTAAAGTAATTCTTTAACATTGTACCGTGTTTTGATTTACAGACAAAATACCATACCAAATTACAATTCACTTATTTACAGTAGGTTATAAAAAATGGAATAATACAGACGTTCATAACCGTAACAGTGATTGTTCGGTTATGATACAGTGGTTATTCACTTCTTAAACTTTTAACAGGGTTAGCCAGCGCAGCTTTAATTGATTGAAAACTGATAGTAGCGAAAGCTATTATAACGGCGCCGAGTCCGGCGGCGATAAGCATCCACCACGAGATTGCTACTTTATAGGCAAAGCCTTGTAACCATTTATTCATAAAAAGCCAGGCTAAAGGCGACGCGATAACTATGGCAATAAATACGAGTAACAGAAAATCTTTTGAAAGCATGCCCACAATTGCTGATATATTGGCCCCTAAAACCTTGCGTATGCCTATCTCCTTGGTGCGCTGCTCAGCTGCATAAGCTGCCAAGCCGAACAATCCCAAACAAGCCACTACTATTGCCAGCGAAGTGAATGCAATGGATATTTTACCCATACGCTGCTCTGCGGAATAAATATGGTTAAAGTCATCGTCCATATACGTGTAATCAAATTGGACATTTGGTGACAATGCGCTCCATTCAGCTGCTATTTTGTTGCGAACGGCGCTTTCATTTGTGGTGTTCAAACGTACACTAAGAGAATAGTATTCGTCGTCTGCAATTAAAACCATGGGCGTAACGCTTTCTTTTAACGACTTAAAATTGAAATTTTTGATAAGCCCAATAATACGTAGTGGTTTTACCCTTTTTGCATCGTTATCCCAAAGGTAATACAGTTTTTTGCCTACAGGATGCTGATAACCTAAGGTCTGCGCTGCAGCTTCGTTAATAATTACAGCATCCGAGTCGGTTTTCATTTCTTTTAAAAAATTACGCCCCTCTTTTAATGTTATACCGAGCGTAGGGATATAATCCTGGTCTACGCTCCATTTTGAAGTGTTCAGGGTTTGTGCTACGTCCAATGTAGGTTCTTTAAAAAACGTAATGGAATTATCTGACGTTGCTGTGGGTAAAAAAGCAGTTAATGTTGCGCTTTTTACCCCAGCTAACTGCTCTATATTATGCTTAAGCATTTTAGCTTTTTCTTTACCGAGACTGCCTGTCTGGTGAACTATCATTACTTGTTCTCGTTTGTAGCCTACGTCTTTATTTTGGATGTACTTAAGCTGACTATAAATAACGGTAGTAGCCGTAATCAAAAAGATGGATATAGCGAATTGAAAAACCACCAGCGAACTGCGCAACCGTCCGCCTTTAAAGCCTGCAGCCAGCTTTCCTTTTAAAACATCAATAGGCTGAAAACCCGATAGGAACAACGCGGGGTACGATCCTGCTATGCATCCTACTACAACTACAAACGCGAACATTATAGGTACTAACCAGCCGATGATTTGTGGTGTTACCGTTAACTCTTTACCCGACATTTGATTAAATACCGGCAAAAACACCCAAGCCAAAAATACTGCTATTAAAGCTCCCGCTAATGTTACCAATACCGACTCAATAAGGAATTGTGCTATCAGGTATTTGCGCGACGAACCCAGAACCTTGCGCACACCAACCTCGCGCGCCCTGTTTGATGAGCGTGCGGTAGAAAGATTCATAAAGTTAACGCATGCTATGAGTAATATAAATAAGGCTATTGCCGAAAAAATATATACTACTGTAATGTTGCCGGATTCGCCCAAGCTGTCTCTTACGTTTGAGCTAAAGTGTATGTCTGTAAGCGGCGTAAAACTAAACCTGAAATAATTTCCTGATGCTTCCAGTTTGGCAAACGTCATGCGTATGATGCTTTGAAGCTGAGGCTCCGCATTTTTTACAAGAAACGCGGGCATTTTAGCCGCGAACTTTTTTATATCTGTGCCGGGGCGGAACAAAATATAAGTATGAACATTATTATTGAACCATACCACATCTTCGTTTTGATCGGTATCTACTACAGATAAAAAAAAGTCAAAGTCCAGGTGCGATTGCTTGGGTATGTTTTTTATAACACCGGTTACTTTGTAAAACGAGCTATCGTTAAACGTTACTACCTTGCCAAGTGCATTTACGGTGTTGAAGTATTTTTTTGCCGCTCTTTCTGTTATAACAACAGAATGCGCCCTTTTTAAGGCTGAAGCCGGGTTGCCTTCTGTCATAGGTAAGGTAAACACATCAAAAATAGTTGCGTCGGCATAAACAATTTTTACCTCAGGAATATTTTGGTTCCCTTTTTTAACCCACTGCTTGCCCCCGGACACGAGTCTTGTTACCTGTTCTACTTCAGGAAAAGTTGCTTTTAAGGTTCGGGCGGCTACAGCCGGGGTCTTTGCAAAGCTCCCTTCGGTACCGCCTAATTTCATGTCGTTATTAATTCTGTAGATCCTGTCAGCGTTGACGTTGTATTTATCGTAACTCAGCTCATCAAAAACATAAAATACTATAAGCAAACAGGTGGCCAGCCCTAAAGCCAGGCCAAAAACATTTATCGCGGTAAATCCCTTGCTTTTTAAAAGCGTGCGAAAGGCAATTTTTATGTAGTTCCTTATCATGTGGTAAATTTTAGGTTGTTGTAATATGTTTAATAAATTAATCGCTTCTGAGGCTTTTAACCGGGTTGGCCAATGCTGCTTTTATTGATTGAAAACTGATAGTTGAGATAGCTATTAGAATTATTACAGCCCCCGAAAGCGCAAACACCCACCAGGGGATAGTTGCTTTATATACAAAATTTTGAAGCCAGCTATTTGTAGCCATCCATGCAATTGGCGAGGCAATTAAAAAAGACACGATTATAAGTTGCAGGAACTCTAATGACAGCAAACCAAACAATGATGCTACGCTTGCACCCAGTACTTTCCTGATGCCTATTTCCTTATTACGCTGCTCGGCAACAAAAATGGATAAGCCCAACAGGCCCATGCACGAAATAAAAATTGCCAGCACAGCACTGTAGTTAGATAGCTTGCTTACCAATTCTTCGCTTTTATACAGTTTGTTGTATTCTTCGTCGGCAAATGAATAGTTGAAGGTAAAATTAGGATTTAACCTTTTTGACAATTGTTCCAAGCCGGAAATTGCCTCCTGTGTTTTGCCCGGATCAACGCGTACCAGGATAGTCCCCCATTTCTGGTTATCAGCGAGGCGGATGATCAATGGTTCTATGGCCTGGTGCATAGAATTAAAATGGAAATCTTTTAATACACCAACTATTTTACCCTCCTTGCCTTTGAACCAAAGCGGCATTCCAAGCGGATGTTTATAACCTATTTTTTTTGCAGCCGTCTCGTTTAGTAGAAAGTTGGCAGAGTCGGCAAATTCTTTTGAAAGATCGCGTCCAGCAGCTAACTGTAGCTTCATGGTCTGCACAAAGTCAAAATCGACGACAGCGTCGTTAAGCGAAATATCCGCTTTTACATCTTTACCGGTCCAGCTAAAATTGCCCGTAGAATGCCCGATGACAGTAGGCGACTCTTTCATTTTAGTAATAGCGCGAATGCTGGATATTTTTTGCGCTTCGTTTTTAAATACCAAGTAGTTTTTGATCAGATCCCCTTCAAAAGGAATATAAATAAGGTTCTCACGGTCATAGCCCAGATTTTTTGACTGCACGTATTGCATTTGCCGATAAATTACCACGGTGCCAATCAGCAACATTATAGTTAAGGCAAATTGAAACACAACCAGCCCCTTTCTGAAATATGCCGAGCCGCTACTAAACTTAAGCTTGCCCTTTAAAGTACTTATAGGACTAAGGGAGGCAAGGAAAAAAGCAGGATAACAGCCCGCTAAAAGTGCAGTCAGCACGAACATGCCCGACAAGATGAGCCAAAAGTTGACACTTAAAAAGGGGATGGTTAATTGCTTTGCAGTAACGGCATTAAACATAGGCAACAGCAATATAACCAACACCATGGCTATAACTACCGCCAATAAGGTTAGCAGTACCGCTTCTGATAAAAACTGCGCTATAAGTGTAGATCTGCCTGCGCCAATAACTTTTCGTACGCCAACCTCTTTAGCCCGTTTAGCCGAACGCGCGGTTGCCAGATTAATGAAGTTGATGCAGGCTATTAATAATATAAAAGCAGCTACAATACCGAAAAGATGGACGTACTCAATACGGCCACCATCAATCTGTCCGTTTTTGAAATTGGCATTCAAATACCTCTCCGTATACGGTTGAAGCGCCAACTGAATGTTCGATTCCGGAAGGTGTTGGCGAATAAAATCTTTTATCTTAATGCCAACTTTATACGGATCTGCATTTGCATTCAATTGAATAAAGGTAGCCGGGCTTGTACTTTGCCATTCATTTGCCCAGGATGCGTTATCAGCAACAAACGCTGTCCAACTCCTTAAAAAATCAAACTGCTGAGAGGAATTAGTGGGGACATTTTCAAAAACTGCTGTAACCTGCAGATTATCGTTATTTTCATACCGCATCATTTTTCCCATCGCGTTTTGGGGTGAACCAAAAAAGAGTTCGGCCATTTTGCGCGAAATAGCAATATCATTCCGGGCATTGATCGCAGTTTCAGCCTTACCCTGTAATAATTGATAGCTAAACATTTTAAAAAAGTCGGGACCGGCATAAGTACCATCTTGCTTTAATACTTTTTTATTTACCTCAAACGTACGAGGGAAGCTTTGTTCTAAGCCGGCTGCGTACCGAATTTCGGGAATGCTCTTTTTAAGCTCATGAGCAAGTAGACCCTGGGTGAGATAACTTGCGTCGACCTTGCCTTCATTTGTTTTGCGTTCATACACCTGGTATAAATAATCACCGTTGGCATGAAAACCATCTACGCTACGCTCATCCTTAATCCAGAGCATTATCATCAGACTACACGCCAATCCAACGGAAAGCCCCGTGATATTGATAAAGGCGTTTGCCTTATGCGTGATAAGGTTGCGCCATGCCACCTTTATATAGTTTTTAAACATTTGTCCCTCCCGATCTTTCTTAATGAAGATGTGGTTTTAATTTGCTTTGATATATTTATGAACATGTTGACTGGCTTCTGCAAACTGCTTACTCGCTTCTTAAACTTTTAACCGGATTAGCCAGTGCTGCTTTGATCGATTGAAAACTGATTGTACATAAGGTAATTATTATCGACACAATTGCTGATATCAGGAATACACCGGGGCCTATGCTTATGCGGTAATCATATTTTTGGAGCCAGCTTTGTAAAAAATAAAGCGCTACAGGCGACGCTATTAAGCCACTGATTAATACCAGCAATATGAAGTCAGATGAAAGCATTATCCATATCTGGGTTACAGATGCACCCAGTACCTTACGAATACCTATCTCTTTGGTGCGTTGCTCGGCTAAGTAAGCGGCTAAGCCAAACAAACCCAGGCATGACACAAAAATTGCAAGGCAGGCAAAAATACCGGCTAGCTTACCAACTAAAACCTCTAAATTAAATTTCTGGTCGTATTCGTCATCTACAAACTTATAGCTATATGAGTAAGCCGGGTTGTATTTGTCAAACACCAACCCTATCTTGTTTATTGTTGCGTGAGTATCGGCATTTTTAGGCAGACGGTACATAGCGTATGAGCCCCAGGTTAAATGCGAAAAAATAGCGGGCATAACCGAGGTAAAAGGCGACTCCATTAGCGCATCCTTTACAACACCAATAATCCTCACCCGTCCGTCATCGTGGTTGTTCCAGCTTATCAATTGATTGATAGGGTGTTTTAAACCCATACGCTTTACAGCCGCCTCATTAACTATAACATTGTTAGTATCAACGCGCCAATCTGATGAAAAACCTTTCCCTGCAATCAAGCTAATACCCAATGTTTCAAAATAAGTTTCGGATGCATAAATGGTACTTATGTTAATACCCTCATCCTGTGCTGTTTTACCCGGCCAGTCTTCTAAGGTTGTGTGTGATCGTACTTCGGTGGCAGAACTTGTAGCTCGGGTTATACTCTCTACTAAACCTGCTTGTAAAAGATCGGCCCTTAAGCTGTTGTAATTTTTATTTAAATCATCGCTCATATCGGTCATCACTAGCTTTGATGAATCGTATCCCGTCGGGCGGCTTTTAACATGTTGAATCTGCCGGTAAATAACTACTGTACTAATAATTAAAGCTATTGAACAGCTGAATTGCACCACCACTAAAGCCTTACGGCTAAATGCATTGATACCCGTTGTTTTAATCACACCTTTCAAAACCGTTGACGGATTAAAAGACGACAAGTAAAAGGCCGGTTTGCTCCCGGCTAATAAACCGGTTAATAAAACATAACTTAACATAGCTACCCAAAAAACAGCACTGGCATAGGGTATGCTGATGTTATTGCCGGTTAAGCTATTAAAATAAGGCAGTGCCAATAAAACAATTAACAAAGACAATACAAATGATATAACTGTGATCATTACAGATTCTGTTAGAAACTGTATGATAAGATGGCTACGTTGTGAGCCTATCGCTTTACGTACGCCAACCTCTCGTGCTCGTTTTTCAGATAGGGCTGTAGCCATGTTCATAAAATTAATACAGGCTATTAGCAATACCAGCAAACCTATAAGACTAAACATGCGCACATAATCAATAAATCCGCCCACAGATCTTCCATCTTTGAAGTCGGAATAGAGGTGCCAGTCTTGCATGGGGTGCAGCCATAGCTCGGGTTTTGAAGGCCGCATCCGTTCGCTGTTTTTTGACACCAAGTTTTTGATCTTAGCATTTAAAGCAATATGATCAGCACCAGGTTGAAGCATTACAAATACCTGGTAGGAATTATTGGTCCAATTGGTAATTTCTTGCTTCATCCAATCGTCCGACTGTATGACGTAGTTAAACGGGAAAAGAAATTTAAACTGAAGAGTTGAGTTTTTAGGTAAGTCGTCTATAACCGCCGTTACTTTAAGGTTATTGCGGTTATCTATTTTTACCAGCTTATTAATTGGGTCGGCATTACCGAATAATGATTTAGCAAGTGATTTTGTGAGTACAACAGAGTAGGCATCTGCAAAGGCGGTACTGACACTCCCTTTAATTAACTTGTGCTGAAATATGTTTAAAAAATCAGTTCCAACCGCTGCTCCCTTAACGTAAAGCTTTTTATCACCCACCATTAGGTTATGTTGCCGCATTCCATCGCTTTCAGCGATATATTTAATTTCGGGATATTGTTTTTTAAGCGCTCCAACAACCGGTATAGAAACGTTATTCTGCGTATGCGTACCATCATGCGTACTGGTTAGGTTCATTTCAAGCTGATATAACCGGCCATAGTCTGGCATCGAACGATCATAAGAATATTCATTAACTACCCATAAGGCAATCAGCAACGCAACCGCCATTCCTGTGGCAAGGCCTACAATATTTAATGCGCTGTAAACTTTATTTCTTACCAGGTGGCGCCAGGCTATTTTTATGTAGTTCTTAATCATATTATAGGTTTTAGGTGTACATTTAATTAATCTATTCGCTCCTTAAACTTTTAACCGGGTTAGCCAGTGCTGCTTTAACGGCATTGTAACTAACGGTAAGTAAAGAGGTAACAATGGCAACGGCTGCTGCCATTACAAAAACCCACCATGGTACCGCTATACGGTAAGCAAACTTTTGAAGCCAGTTGTGCATGGCCCACCATGCAATAGGCGATGCAATGATGACCGACAATACAACCAGCTTTAAAAAGTCTAATGACAGCAATGTATTTATAGACACAATGCTTGCGCCCAATACTTTGCGTATACCTATTTCTTTTACGCGCTGCTCAATGGTAAACGCAGCTAAACCGAATAAGCCTAAAGTTGCCAATATGATAGCGATTACAGTAAACAAACTGAATATTGATGCCAACCTGTCTTCTGCCTTGTATTGCGCGTTAAAGTCTTCATCCAAAAACGAATAGCTAAATGGTGTTTCCGCATCATATTTATTATAAACTTCGTTTACGCTATTCATGAAGGATGGTATATTGGTATGCGGTTTAATCTTAATATAAAGCGTAAATCCAAACCGGCTCCAGTTAGCAGATGAGTCAGGCTTTACAGCCATTGCCAACGGCTGTATGGTTGACGCTAATGACATGGAGTTAAAATTCTTTAACACCCCGCCTATTTTATACTTCATGCCGGCAGTTCCTATTTCTGTCCCAACCGGATTTGGCTCAAGATGCAACTTGCTAATAGCCTCCTCATTAATAAAAAGTTCATTTTGATTGCTGCTTCCCGTTGAAGATGGCTTATACTTCCATTTTAGATTTAAAAGCCTCGCAAATTGACTGTCAACTTCCATATAAGTAACAAAATTGGTTTCGTTGCTTATCTTATCGTCCAGCATAAGTATATTATAACTCGGGTCAAAAATATTGTGCTGCGATGTTGCCACCAGGCTATCGCCTACAAGCGCTTTTATGTCCTGATTAAATGCCTTGTAATTTTTACCAAAACTGGAAGTGCCCGGTATTATAAGAACATTTTCGCGATCAAGGCCGGTATCGGCATGTCTGAAAAAATACAGTTGCCTGTCAATGGTTATCCCACAGATAATAAGGGCTACCGCTATGGTAAACTGCAGGGTGGTGAATACTTTACGTACTATAACACCGCTATTGCTTTTCCCCATTTTGCCTTTAAGGGTGCTGGCAGGTTTAAATGCCGAAAGAACCAGTGCCGGGTAGCTGCCTGCTATTATAATGGTTGTTAAAAGTAACATCGTTAACAGCGATAAAACTACAGGGCTATATAAAAATGTATTGTCAATTTTAAGCTGTAGTACGTTTAAAAACCAGGGTTTAAAAAAGATGAATATTACAAAAGCCAATACAAAAGACAGAAGCGTGAAAAGAGCCGACTCAATAAAAAACTGAATGGCTATAGTTTTTCGGCTTGCGCCGGCTACTTTCCGTACTCCTACCTCTTTAGCCCGCAAAGTAGCCTTCGCGGTAGCCAAACTCATGTAATTAACCAGTGCAAGCAGTAATATCAAGGCTGCAACAAGCGGGAAAATTTTAAGAAAACTGCCCTGTGCCCCCGCGCCAAAAACACCTTTTATATGCTCATTAACCAGCGGAACAAGCCCAAATTTACTTTCATCACCTTTTTTAACAGTTGATTGCACGCTGCGGATCAAATCGGTTGTGTCGGCCGCATTTTGTAAGGCCAGATAGGTTGTACCCGATACTCTGAAACTACCATACTCGTGCATCTTCAACATGCTAAGGTCTGAGGCAAGGAAATTAAATTTGATGGTTGAGTTGGATGGATTATTGTCTGCAACACCAGTAACCTGATACGTATATACGCTATCTGTTCTGATAACGAGTGTTTTACCAAGTGGATCATTGTGGCCAAAGTATTTTTTAGCCATGTCCTTTGATATAACCACCGAAAACGGATCCTTAAGCGCGGTGTTCACATCACCGGATAGCAGCTGAAATGAAAAAAATCTGAAAAAATTTTCCCTGGTGAATAGCAGGTCTTCTTCTGCAAATTTATTATTGGGAGATGAGGGCAGGCTTACAATAACCTTTTTAACATGTTTATGAATACTTGCGTATTCTTCTACCTTGGGGTGTGTTTTCTTGATCTCTTCTCCGGCATTATACCGTGCAAATTCCATTCGGTTCTTGCCAAAACTACTTACATAATGCGCGGTGAAGATGCGGTTAGCGTTTTTATGGAAACTGTCATAGCTTTTTTCATGCGCTACATATAGCATTATCATTATGCAAACAGCCAAACCAACTGCCAAACCGGCAATGGTAATAACACTATATAGCTTTTGCCTAATGAGGTTACGCCAGGCTATTTTTATGTAGTTCTTAATCATATTGTAGGTTTTAGGTTATCGGTTTATTGATCATTCGCTTCTCAAACTTTTAACAGGGTTTGCCAACGCAGCCTTTATCGACTGAAAACTAATAGTAACAAAAGCTATTAGCATGGCTAAGGCCCCGGCAAGTACAAACACTGAATAACTGATAGATATCTGGTAAGCGAAATTCTGCAGCCATTTATGCATACAATAGTATCCTATAGGTACGGCTATCAGTGTAGCTATTAATACCGGCTTAAGCATATCTTTTGAGAGCAGCAGCAAAATATTTTGTACAGACGAACCCAACACTTTGCGCACGCCTATCTCTTTGGTGCGTTTGGCTGCCGTGAAAGATGCCAACCCAAATAAACCCAAACAGGCAACAAATATCGCTAGGCCCGCAAAAATGCTCAATATAGTTTGCTGGCGCAGATCAGCTTTATACGCTGTATCAAAACGCTGATCAAGAAAGGTATATTCAAAAGGGTAAACCGGAGCCACGCTCTTATAAACCGACTCAACGGCGGCTATGCCCGCCTTTACCTGCCCGGGTTTAAGTTTTACCAATATCACCCGCCAATCTTCGCCCGGCGAAATAACCAGCGGTTCAATGTTCTCTTTTAATGATAGGAAGTTAAAGTCTTCTACCACTCCAACTACCTGTCTGCGCAAGCTGTCGCGTCCTATGTTGTGGATCCATTTGCCAATAGCTTGCGCGGGACTGAACCCAAGTTGTTGTGCAGCAGTACGGTTAATTAAAACAGAGCCGGCAGAATCGGTTCCGTATTGTGCAGAAAGATCCCTGCCTGCAATTATTTTAAGTCCCAAAAGTTTGGTGTGATCAAAATCTGCGAACTCTGTGCGCGGCTTAAACGTCTCGCGCTGGCCCTCGGCATTAAAAGCATGAATGTCATGAAAGCCGCCCGGCTCGCCAGACATTAAAGAAACCGCTTCAATACTATTGTTTGCTAAAAGTTCGCTTTTAAAAGCCTTGTTATGGTCGTATATATCACTGTTATCTATTTTAATAACTACTGTTTGCTCTTTATCATAACCCAGCGACTTGCCCTTGATGTATGCCATTTGTCGGGTCATGACAATAGTGCCGATTATTAAAAAGACCGAAATGCTGAACTGAACCACCACCAGCGTTTGCCTTAGCAACACCCCGCTTTTGCCTAAACGCAGCTTACCTTTCAGCGCCTGTATAGGCGAAAACGCCGAAAGGAAAAAAGCCGGATAACTGCCTGCTAAAAAGCCTACAGCAACAATAACACCCAATAAAAACAAATAAATGGGCCATGAACCCCACGGACCCGATAGCGTGTAACCCAACACATCATTATAATAAGGCATCAATATTAAAAGCAAACCTGCGGATAAAATGCAAGCAATAATCGCTAACAAAATTGACTCGCCTATAAATTGTAAAATCAGGTGATCGCGCAGTGCGCCTAATACTTTACGCAAGCCAACCTCCTTTGAGCGTTCTACCGCGCGTATAGTTGACAGGTTCATAAAGTTGATGCAAGCTATCAGCATGATCAATATCGCGATAGAGATAAAAATGTATACTACTGCTTTGTCACCGTGCCGTACATTGTCAAAAGCCGAACTCGGCTCAAAATAAATATCGGTTAAAGGCGTAAGCGACAGGTTGACCTTCGACCCAAAACGCTCCATATCCTTGCCCATATACTTATCCATAAATTTAGGGAACTGCTGCTCAAGCCTTGCTTTGTTGCTGTGCTCATTCAGTTCAACATAAACAAACATGCTGTTATTCATCCAGCGCTTAAAACCCTCTAAGTTAACCTGGTTGGCTATTGGTATCACCATCTCAAAATCCAGATGGGTATTAGATGGCAGATCTTTTGCTACGCCTGTTACCTGCAGTTTAAGCTGTTTATCAAAAGTGATAACCTTGCCCATGGCTTTTTCCGCACTGCCGAAATATCTAATTGCCGAGTTTTCTGTAAGAACTATGCTGTTTGGGTTTTTTAATACACTTGAAGCGTTGCCTTTGATGAGTGGATAGGAGAACAACTCAAAAAACCCGGCATCAGTTGAGTATACTTTTTTCTCGTTAAAAGCCTTGTCGCCATAAGTTGACAGGTAGTTTTCGGGTTTTACCCTTACAGCGGCTTTAATATCCTCCGGAAAATCATTCAATAAAGCCGGCGCATAAGGCCCGGAAAGGTAGGGTACATTTGGCTTTGTAGGATCAAACTGCCGCATTACACGGTAAACATTCTTGCCCTTAGCATGAAACTTGTCAACGCTAAACTCGTTGGTGATATATAAAAATATCATTAAACAAACCGTAACGCCGATGGTAAGGCCCAGTATATGAATCAATGAGAATGCTTTATGCTTGTAAAGGTTTCTCCACGCAATTTTTAAATAATTCTTTACCATTTGTCCTCCAAATCTCTCCGCATCAGGCGAAGGAATTTCTTATATGATTATTATTTATGTCTCTCTAACTGCCAACTTATCATTCGCTCCTTAAACTTTTAACCGGATTGGCCAATGCCGCACTTACAGCCTTGTACCCAACCGTAAGCCAGGCCACCAGAAGCGAAGAAACCACTGCCAACACAAAAACCCCTACCGATAATGGTATCCTGAAAACAAAGTTCTGTAGCCAGTTATTCATCATATAATAAGCAACCGGTGTAGCTATCAGGAATGATATGGCTATCAGCAACATAAATTCTTTGGAAAACATAAACACTATCCGACTTACAGATGCGCCTAAAACTTTACGCACACCCACTTCCTTGGTTCGCTGCACTACCATAAACGATACCAAGCCGTATAAACCCAGGCACGAAATGAATATGGCAATGCCTGCAAATATTTTATATATAAGCGCCATCTGGTTCTCTTGCTTGTAAAATTCTGCTATGTTCTCATCAAGGAAATAGCCATTATAAGCATACTCGGCATAAGTTCTTTCCCATTTGCTTTGCAACAATGCCAAGGTGGGTTTCAAATTAGCAGTAGTTAATTTAATGCCAACAACGCCCTGCTGTTTTTTATTTTGCAGTATAACAATTGGCCGTACCGCCTCGCGCATGGAGTTTGTTTTAAAATCTTCAACAACACCTGCTACCTGTCGCCATTTGCCGCCGCCCAGGCGTATAGTTTTTCCTATTATATTATTGGCACTTTTTAAGCCCAATTTTTTTACAAAGGTTTCGTTCACTATTACTTTACCTGCACTGTCATTTTGCAGATAGGGTTCGCCAGCTTTGAAACGAAGGCCGAAGGTTTTAAAATAATCGGCGTCAGCAAATTTGAGGCTGGTTTGGTAATCTTTGTCTACCGTTGAGTTATCATAGTAAAAATTAGTTGACCAGTTGTTCTCTGACGATGGCTGATCTGACATAAATGTTACCGATTTAACATCTGGATTTTGCAGCAACTCCTGCTTAAAGCTTTCCGCCTTTTGTAAACTCAGGCTATCAGTGCTGCCGGGGATGATCAGCACTGCGCTTTTGTTAAAACCCAGGTCGGCAGAGTTAACGTAGTTCATTTGCTTAACAGCTACTATGGTGCCTATTATTAATAGCTGCGATATAGCAAACTGAGTAACTACCAACGCGCGGCGCAGTGGCACACCGCCTACTGATGCCGCCGTAATTTTGTTCTTTAACGCTACAACGGGCCTGAAACCTGACACCACAAGGGCAGGGTAAATTCCGGATACCAACACCACTACTAATATAGTTGCCATCAGGAACAGAGCCGAACCCCATGTAAACAGCTGTATATCAGACGGCACGCTGGCAATGTTCTTTAAATAAGGTACGGCCATGTAAGCCATCGCAATAGCCATAATGAGCGAGCAGATTACTATAAGCCCTGTTTCGCCTAATGATTGTTTTATAAGCTGTGCACGGCTGCTGCCAAGCACCTTACGTATACCCACCTCTTTTGAGCGGCCAACAGATTGGGCTGTAGATAAATTAATGAAGTTAATTGAAGCCATCAAAATAATGAGCAGTGCAATAAGCGACAACGTATGGATGGTGGCCTTGTTGGTAACATGATCGCCAAGGCTGTTGCCAAAACGAGTATCAAAATGCATATCTGCCAAAGGCTGCAAAAAATGCGTTAAGTTTGCTGCCTTTTTTTTGGTATAGTGTTTATTGCCGAATACTTTTAGCCTGGCATTCATAGCCTGTACAGATGTGCCGACAGGCGGCATAATGAATACCTGGTGATTGCTGGTGTTGTTACCCCAAGAGTCTTCCAGGAAATACGCCTCAAGATTTGACTTAAGGCTTTCGTATGATGCTATTACCTTTAAAGGCAGGTCGCTGTCAGAGGGTACATCCTCAATTATTCCGGCTACTTTAAGTGTTATAAGGTTATCCATTTTTATTACCCGGCCTGTGGCAGTTTTCCAGTCGCCAAAATATTTGGCTGCGGTGCTTTTATCAATCACCACATTGCCCGGATTGGCAAGCGCACTAGCGTCTCCGGTTAACCATTTATAGCTGAAAATCTTAAAAAAATCAGGCTCAATAAAAAATACGCCAATTGGCTCAATAAATTTCTTATCGGTGTTGCCTTTGCCTGTATGTACAGTTATCTGGCTGCCGTAACTTGTTTCAAGCGTAGCAATGGTGGCTTCCGGAAAATCGGCCCTTAACGCCGGAGACATAGGTACAGGCGTGCCTACGGTGTAATTAATTTCATCACCCCGCTTCTCACGCAGCACCACGCGATATATATTTTTATAATTGGACTGAAACTTATCAAAGCCCAGTTCAAAGTTTACCACTAAAAATATTAAAAGGCAGGCGGCAACACCAATGGCCAGGCCCACCATATTAATAGTGGAATAAGCTTTGTGGCGAAGCATGTTTCGCCATGCTATTTTTATGTAGTTCTTAATCATATAAACATGTATTGTTCTTTTTTTAGCCCCGCTGCCAGGGGCTGGTCAGAGCCCCCGCAACACCTTCGGGCCAATCGTATTGTGTATTTTTAAGCTTGATCCGAAGCTTTTATCAGTATTAACTTTAGATCATTATATTTTCCATTACCGTTTGCCCGTCTAACAGCCGGATAATACGATGACTGTAACGTGCGTCGTGCTCTGAGTGAGTTACCATTATGATGGTTGTACCTTGTTCGTTCAAATCTGTAAGCAGTTCCATTACCTCGTTACCATTACTGCTATCCAGGTTACCTGTAGGCTCATCGGCAAGTATCAGCTTTGGGTTGTTCACCACCGCGCGGGCCACAGCTACACGCTGCTGCTGCCCACCCGAAAGCTGCTGCGGATAATGGTTACGGCGATGCATGATCTGCATTTTATCCAGCACTTTCTCAACACGCGCCACCCGCTCTGATGACGGCACCCCTGTGTAAATCAGCGGCAATTCAACATTCTCAAACACGGTAAGCTCATCTATCAGGTTAAAACTCTGAAAAACAAATCCAATGTTATGCTTGCGCAGGTCGGCGCGCTTGCGCTCATTAAAATGGGCCACCTCTGTACCATTAAACAGGTAGCTGCCGCCGTCAGGATCATCCAGCAAACCTAAAATGTTTAACAGGGTAGACTTACCACAGCCCGAAGGCCCCATAATAGCCACAAACTCGCCCTCCTTTATGTCGATGGATAATTTGTTAAGCGCGATAGTTTCCACCTCTTCGGTGCGGTAAAATTTTTCTAATTCGGTTATTTTTATCATTGAGCCTCCCCAACCCCTCGTATAAAGGGGCTTTTGATTTTAATTATTTTTTATTTCTCTTTTAACACGCCTGCCGTCTCCTCCTCTTTAGGGGAGGCCGAGTGGGGCTTTACTTCTGCAATACCAACTCCTGTATGTCGCCGTAATTCTCGTAGCTGGAAGTAATTACTTTTTCTCCTGGTTTTAGGCCTTGCAGCACTTCATAATACTCGGTATTCTGGCGGCCCAATTGTATATCAACCCTATAAGCCATTTTACCATTCTCGCTCATTTTAAAGATCCAATTACCTCCGGTTTGCTGGTAAAAGCCCCCCTTAGGTAGTAAAACCTGTTTTGTTTCGTCGCTTAGTGCCAGTAAGATCTGCAAACTTTGTCCGCGACGAATGCCCGGCGGCACAGCGCCAACAAACTGCATATCAACCTGGAACTTGCCATTGGCTACCTGTGTAAAAACTTTTTTAATTTTTAAGGTGTAAGGTTTATCGGCAAAGCTAAAGGTGCCTGTTAAGCCTGTGTATACCTGCGATATATAATGCTCATCCACATCAACACGAACCTTAAAGCCCGATACAACATCAATCTGACCCAATCTTCCACCCTTGTTTTTGTTTTGGCCTATCTCTGCATCCAGCGATGTTAATTGCCCGTCAACCGGTGCGCGAACTGTTAGATCGGCTACCTTTTTACGCATTAAATTAAGCGTGTTACGCATTTGGGTATACTGCTCGCGGGTTTGCTGTGCCTGCTCGCTGGTAAGTAAGGTATCTTGTTTAAGTATGCGTTTGGTAAGGTTATAACGGTTTAGCGCATATTGGTAAGTGTTGGATGACTGCTGATACTCTTGCGAACCGATGGCTTTCTGATCAAACAAACGCTTGTTTAATTTATATAAGCGCTCCGCCTCTCTGAAAGCGTTATCCGCATCGGCCATTTGATTAAGCTTGCCAATGGTATTTTGCTCTGCATTATTCTGCTGAATACGAATCTGGGTTTGGGCCGCGTAAACTGCTGTTTCCTGGTTAGCCAAACTCAACTCAAGGTCGGTATTTGACAGTTTGAGAATAGGATCGCCGGCTTTTAAAGTAGCGCCATCCTCTACAAATAACTGCTCAACACGCCCGCCTTCTATAGCATCAAGATATATAGTAGTAACAGGCATTACCAATCCGTTTACCGGGATGGTTACCTGGAAAGGCCCTTTTGTTATCTCGCTTACGGTTATACGTTCGGTATCAACATCCAGCTTACTTTTGCCCGAGGTAAAATAAATACTTGATGCTATTAATAAAACGAGCGCGGTAATCCCTGCAATCGTTAATACCCGTTTACTATTCCACCTTTTCTGTTCAATTTTTCTGTCCACAATATTAAAAATGACGATATATATTAACCCTGTTTATAAAACAACGTGCCAAGCTACAAATAGCTGTAAATCAAATTCATAAATAAGTAAATTTGTTAAACCGCGTACGGTTTTGCAACAGCAGGTGTACGGTTGTGATACACTTTATACATAGTCTATTTTACGCAAAAAATTGTTATACAGTACCTTATATTTACGGTTATATTATTGCCGAAAATAGTTGCCCCTCTACATCTCTCCCGGCAGGGGAGACTTGAGGTTTAGAGTCCTCCCTGCCGGGGAGGATTTAGGAGGGGCATTTTAACTTTATTAATATGTTATTAAAAAAAGCCACTGTTTTAATTGTTGACGACGACCCCGATGTACTTACTGCTGTTAAGTTGCTGCTTAAAACCGAAGCGGGAGAAGTTATCACCGAGAAAAACCCGGAGAACTTAAACAGTTTGTTGCAGCGCAATGCCATTGATATTATTTTGCTTGACATGAACTTTAACAGCGCCATTAACACCGGCAACGAGGGCTTATACTGGCTGCGTAAGATAAGAGAGTGGAAGCCAGATGCTATTGTTATTATGATAACCGCTTATGGCGATATTGACCTGGCAGTGCGATCATTAAAAGAAGGCGCTGCTGACTTTGTGGTAAAACCATGGCACAACGATAAACTCACCGAGATAATAAAAGAGCTTTTAGACAAAAAAGACAGCGGAAAACCTGCCAAAAGCAGTTCAGCAAAAAGCGCTGCCACCACCACGACATTACTTGGAGAATCAGATGTGATGGAGGATATATTTTTAAAGGTGAGCAAAATTGCCCCTACCGATGCCAACATTTTGATATTAGGTGAAAACGGCACCGGCAAGGATCTGATAGCAAAGGCCATTCACGAACGCTCTATGCGGGCGGGCAAACCGTTTGTTAAGGTTGACGTTGGCGCGCTAACCGATACCCTTTTTGAAAGTGAGCTTTTCGGGCATAAAAAGGGGGCCTTTACCGATGCCCGTGAGGACAGATCTGGCAGGTTTGAGGATGCCAATGGCGGCACCTTATTTTTAGATGAAATAGGCAATATATCATTAAGGCAGCAAGCAAAATTACTTACCGTGTTGCAAAACAGGCAGGTTACGCGCCTGGGCAGCAATAAGCCAGTTGATATTGACATCAGGCTGATATGCGCCACCAACCTGCCTTTGAATGAATTAGCCAGCGACGACCGTTTTCGTAAAGATCTTATCTATCGCATAAACACAGTAGAGGTTACTATGCCGCCGCTACGCAAGCGCAATGATGATATTGTTTTGCTTGCCAAACATTTTGCATCTACCTACGCTACAAAGTATTTAAAACCCGCAGTTAGTTTTGATGCCGGTGCCTTACAAAAGCTGAACAGCTATCACTACCCTGGCAACGTGCGAGAGTTGCAATATACGATGGAACGCGCTGTGATCATGGCCGACAGCGATGTATTGACCGCCAACGATCTGATATTTTCATCAATAGAAAACACTGCGCCCGAACTTGAAATGCCGGATGATATGCCCTTAAGCATGGTCGAAAAAAACACCATTATGCGGGTAATTGATAAGCACAGTGGTAATATTACACGCGCCGCAAAAGAACTGGGGTTAACGCGTACAGCGCTATACCGCAGATTAAGCAAGTATGATATTTAAAGGATACGAAATGCGCCTGCTGCTGCGGGTAGCGCTGTTGTTTTTAAGTCTGCTTGGGCTCAGCGTTATAATTGTAAGGGGTTGGTATGAAATGCTGATAATAGGTATCCCTATTATCTTGTTTGTATTGGCAGATATGATCCGCTTTCAAAAAAAGGCGCATAACGAGGTGGAACAGTTTGCCGAGTCGGTACATTACCGCGACTTTTCGCGGCATTTTGATGTAAACAGGGCACCGATAGAACTTAAACCATTACGCAAGGGCTTTAATGATATCAACACCACTTTTAAAACCATAAGTCGCGAACGCGAAACACAATACCAATACCTGCAAAAGATCCTGGAGCTGGTTGATACCGGCATAATATCCTACGAGCAGGAAACCGGCAATATAGGCTGGGTTAACGAGTCGTTTAAAAAAACTTTTGGTATCCCTTATTTAAAAACCATCCAATCACTGCAAAAACGCGACGAAGATCTTTATAATGCTGTTATAGATTTAAAACCCGGCGATAGTAAAGTGGTGGCTATTACGCGCAATCAGCAGGTGGTTAAAATTTTGTTAACTGCAAGCATTATGCGCAGCGACGATAAGGTGTATAAATTGCTGGCTTTTCAAAACATCAGTGAAGCGTTAGACGAGACCGAATCGAAAGCCTGGCAAAAGCTGTTAAATGTAATGACGCATGAGATAATGAACTCGGTAGCGCCTATTTCTTCATTGGCTGATACCCTTAAGAACAGACTTAAACTTTACAGCGAAAAAACCAATGGCGGCACTGACCTGGATGATTTGGAGCTGGGCATTGACACCATAAAACGCCGCAGCGAGGGCCTGCTAAAATTCACTGAAAGCTATCGTAATTTGAACAAAATTACCCGTCTTGATCTGAAACACACCTTAGTGCGCGACTTGTTTGAGAATTTAAGCAGCCTGATGCTGCCCACCCTTACACAGAAAAAAATAGAATTGAACATTGTGTTGCGCGATACACAAATGGCAGTAAATATAGACCGTGAACTAACAGAGCAGGTGCTGATAAACCTTTTGGTAAACGCTATAGAAGCCGTAAAAACTGCTGAAAAACCGGTAATTACGCTTAGCGCCGAAGTTTCAAAAGAAGGCAGGCAGTTAATAAAAATTGCAGACAATGGTACGGGCATGTCGCCAGAGTTGGTTGATAAGATCTTTATACCTTTTTTCAGCACCCGTAAAACAGGCAGCGGCATAGGGCTTAGTTTGTGTAAACAGATAATGTTACTGCATAAAGGCACCATAAAAGTACAGTCGGTTGAGGGCGAAGGCTCTGTTTTTGCGATGCAGTTTAATTTTGGATAGCAGTTTTATAGTGATTTCCTGAATTAAATGGCTGTTAAGTGTTTCAGAGATATAAGAAACGAATGGAACATATGGAACAGCATTTTTTTGTACCTATCTGATTGTTAATTGTTTAAAATTATTGCTGGTTTGAACATGAAACAGCTTGAAACACCCTATTCGTC
The DNA here is from genome assembly GCF_054061755.1 of Mucilaginibacter sp. HD30. Taxonomy (NCBI): domain Bacteria; kingdom Pseudomonadati; phylum Bacteroidota; class Sphingobacteriia; order Sphingobacteriales; family Sphingobacteriaceae; genus Mucilaginibacter; species Mucilaginibacter sp. HD30. The sequence goes on along the minus strand of NZ_JBSSEO010000001.1, from coordinate 4,101,943 downwards.
AGCAAACCGGACTTAAAATAAAACACAATAGCTTGATTATCAGCTTATTGAAAATCACACAAAATGGTCTATTTTATAGAAAGTACAACGGCCATTTTTATGCTTGCTTTTACCGCGCTTAGCTGCTGCTTTCTTAATTTTCTGCTATTCAATAACGGGCTGTTCAACAGGATAATAGTTGTTCGGGCGCAAGCGTGTAAGTAGGTTTCAAATTGGTTTTTTTTTACCAGTTTAAATAAAAGATTTATTACTTTGCACGCTATTAACCGCTAAGCGTACTACCGCTTTTTTGGACTTACGTATTGCCCGGCTAACAGGGTAGCGGGTTAGTATTATACAAGAATAACATACATAGATTTTATGAGCAAGTTTCGCAGTTCCGAATGGTTTGGAACAAAGGATAAAATGGGGTTTCTATACCGCAGTTGGATGAAAAATCAGGGCATGCCTGAGGATATGTTTGATGGCCGCCCGGTAATTGGGATATGTAATACCTACTCTGAACTTACCCCATGCAATGCGCACCTGCGCGATATTGCTGAAAGTGTTCGCCGTGGTGTATTAGAGGCCGGAGGCTTTCCGGTGGAATTCCCTATCATGTCATTGGGTGAAACTTTATTAAAACCTACAGCCATGCTTTTTCGCAATCTGGCCAGTATGGATGCCGAGGAATCAATAAGAGGTAATCCTATTGACGGCGTTGTGCTTTTAACCGGCTGCGATAAAACTACACCATCAACCGTTATGGGCGCTGCCAGTGTTGATCTACCTACACTTGTTGTGCAAGGCGGCCCTATGCTAAACGGCAAGTTCAAGGGTGAGGATATAGGCTCTGGTACTGCTCTTTGGAAATTTAACGATAAACTTAAAACCGGCGAGATGACCTATGATGAGTTTGCAGAAGCTGAAAGCTGCCAATCGCGCAGCCCGGGCCATTGCATGACCATGGGTACAGCATCAACCATGGCTGTTATGGTAGAAGCGTTAGGCTTGTCATTAAGCGGAATGGCTGCTATTCCCGCTGTTGACGCGCGCAAGAAAAGAATTGCGCAGCTATCTGGTCGCCGTATTGTTGAGATGGTTAAAGAAGATCTTCGTATCTCAAAAATATTAACCCGCGAAGCGTTTGAAAATGCTATCAAAATAAATGCTGCAGTAGGTGGCTCAACTAACTTTGTTATTCACTTAACTGCAATTGCAGGCCGTGTTGGCGTTGATCTTAACATTGACGATTTTGATAACCTTGGCTCAAAAATGCCATTGTTGCTTAACCTGATGCCATCCGGTAAATTCCTGATGGAAGATTTTTATTATGCCGGTGGGCTTCCCGCAATCATCAAACAAATACAATCTGAACTGCACATGGGTGTGTTAACCGTTACAGGTCAATCTCATGCAGAAAATATTGCTAACAGCGGGACTATATATAACAGCGACGTTATTTATACATATGATGAGCCGTTGATACCTGAAGCGGGAACAACCGTTTTAAAAGGAAACCTGGCGCTTAACGGCTGTGTTATAAAACCATCTGCAGCTACACCGGCGTTAATGACGCATACTGGCCGTGCAGTTGTTTTTGAGAATATTGAAGATTACCACGCTCGCGTTGATGATCCGCTTTTGGATATTGACGAAACCTGTGTGATGGTACTTAAAACCGTAGGCCCTGTGGGCTATCCGGGTATGCCCGAAGTAGGCAATATGCCTTTACCTAAAAAATTATTAGATAAGGGTGTTACCGATATGGTAAGGATATCAGACGGCCGCATGAGTGGAACCGCTTTCGGTACTGTGGTGCTGCACGTTTCGCCGGAGTCTGCCATAGGTGGCAATTTAGGTCTGGTAGAAAACGGCGACATGATCACCCTGGATGTATCCAAAAAATTATTACAACTGGAAGTATCAGACGAAGAGCTGGATGCCCGCCGCAAAGTATGGCAGGCGCCACCAATGATGGCCGACCGCGGTTATGTGAAAATGTACATTGACACGGTACAGCAAGCCGATAAAGGTGCTGACCTTGGTTTTCTGGTTGGTTGCTCAGGCTCTAAAGTTACCAGAGACTCGCACTAAAAACAGTAAACATACAAGCTATTAAGGGATGGGCTTTTAATAGCAATAATATTAACGGAGAGATCTACAACAGTTCTCTCCGTTTTTCGATAATACTAAACCAATTATAAAAATGTTAGTGTTTATTCTTATTCTTTGTATAGGTACGCTCATTGTGTTAACCACATGGGCAAAAATGAACGTGTTCCTCACGTTTATAATAGTATCTATTATGGCAGCGCTGCTGCTGGGTATGCCGCTTGAGATGATACCTAAAACCATTAATAAAGGCATTGGCGATATGCTGGGCTCCCTGGTGGTGGTTATCGTATTAGGTGGTATGCTGGGTAAACTGGTAGGCGTTAGCGGTGCTGCACAACGCATAGCCACATCAATGCGTAATGCCTTTGGCGAGAAGTACATTACATGGGCCATGAGTTTAACCGGCCTAATAGTAGGTATCCCTTTGTATTATAACGTAGGTTTCTTTTTATTGATCCCTATTATATTCTCCGTTGCCGCACGTTACAAATTACCACTGGTTTACATAGGTATCCCAATGCTTACTGCTTTATCAGTTATGCATGGCTTTTTGCCTCCGCATCCATCGCCAATGGCGCTTACAGTGCAGTTTCAGGCAGATATTGCCAAGGTGTTTATGTACGGCTTTATTATAGCCATACCCACCATTATACTTGCCGGCCCCATATTCGCCAAAACGTTGAAGGGCATTAAGTCTAACAGCACAATTACATTTACAGCCGAAGATATCCCGGAAGAAAAACTGCCATCACTGGCAACAAGTATTTTATCATCCTTGCTCCCTGTATTGCTAATAGGCTTAGGCAGTGTAATTGCCAACTTTGCCAGCGGTAACCCCGGCGTACAAAATATAGCGCATTTTATTGCTGATCCTGCCATTGCAATGGTAGGCACTATTTTAATTGCTTCTTATACATTGGGTATTCGTACCGGCCGCACTTTAAAACAAGTAATGGATGTATATGCCGACGCGATAAAAGAGATATCACTTATACTGCTTATTATAGGCAGTGCCGGCATACTTAAGCAGGTATTTATTGATACCGGAGTTAGTGGCCAGATAGCTAATGGTTTGCAGCAACTGAACATGCCGCCCTTACTTTTAGGTTGGTTAATAGCAGCTATATTGAGGCTATGCCTGGGCCCTGCTACTGTAGCCGGCCTTGCAGCCGCGGGTATTGTTTTCCCGTTAATGCAGCAAACCCATGCAGATCCTAATTTGATGGTGCTATCTGTTGGCGCCGGCAGCTTGTTCTGTTCGCATGTTAATGACACCTCATTCTGGGTGTTTAAAGAATACTTTGGCCTGGACATGAAACGAACGTTTTTATCATGGACAATGATGGAATCGTTAGTATCAGTTTTTGGTTTAATAGGCGTACTGATCCTAAACATGTTTATATAGCGCAGCCAAAACGCACAAAAAGAGCGATGAGTTTTAAAACCCATCGCTCTTTTTGTTTTATAAGATGTTAAGCTATTCGGCTTTTTTTATCTCTACCCTACGGTTTAGCGCACGTCCAGCCTCGGAAGTATTATCAGCAATGGGTTTGCTCTCGCCGTTTCCTACGGTACGCAAATTATCGGCATTTATACCGCTGTTAACTAAGTAAGTTTTTACGGAATTAGCTCTTTCAACAGAAAGCGACATATTATGTTGTGGTGTACCTTCGGCAGAGGCGTTGCCATTCAATATAAATTTTACCGAGGGGTCTTTTTTCATCTCTACAATAGCGCGGTCCATCACCGGGTACGACTGCGTTTTTAATATGCCCGAATTAAACTCAAACTGAATGTTAGCGAAATTATAATCTGGAGGAGCAGGCGCTGCTACCGGTTGCGGCACAGGCGTGGGTGTTGGAGCGGCAGGTACAGGCACAGGTGCTGGCTTTGATACCGGCGCCGGCGGAAAAGTTTCGGCAAGGGGTACGGGTTGTGCTAATTTTTTGGTTTTGCACGCAGGGGTAACGGCCACCAAAGCAACTAAAATTGAAAAGAAAGAAAGGCGTAAGGGTTTCATACTGTAAAAAAGGCTTCTTAAAATAAATATAACGATTGATACGGATTTATAGTACCATCTAATGCGTTACAGTCATAAAAAGCTGCTATTCAATCGGCAAACAACTGCAGATAATCAAACGGCGGGCATATATTACGAGCCACCCTATACCCTCGCCCCTGGTAGCTCATAAATATGCCTTTTCTTTTAAGCTATAACGCTAAGTGTTGTACCGCTTATACTCACTGTATATTTTTTTAACGCAACTACAGCTGGCCCTGTAATTACTGTTCCGGTTTGGCTAAACTCGCTGCCATGCAGCGGGCAGATAAACTTGCTTGCCCCGGCGTTATAAGCTATGTTTGTGCCTTCGTGTGTACAGGCAACCTGCACTGCTGTGAACGCGCTCGCTACATTACCTGCAGCTATTCTGGCTAATATCACGCCACCACTTGTTTTTGACGCGCCAACCGCAGTTAGCTCTGCATTAAGGTCGGCGGTGAAAACTGTTCCGGAACCTGTTGAAGGTGGGGTTGCGCCACCACCGCCTGATGGCGTTGGATCATTGCCCTTGCTACCGCCACAGCTGGCAAACCCACAACCTGTGCAAACGGCCAATACGCCTATACCCAGTTTTGATAAAAATTCTTCTCTTTCCATTTTAATAGCTTTATATACGTTAGTTATTTTTTGATTTATGACCTGACAGATCAAAAATTCTTGAAATGGTAAAACCCAATCTAAACTCACCTTTACTAAAATCAGACCGCGTATCGCTTAAATAATTGGTTTGCGATATAGCCTTAGCATTTGAAAAATTTATTGTAAAAACGTGGCCGCCGGTCTCAACCTCAATCCCTACTCCAAGTGGGTCATAAAATTTATCAGGGGCCGGTGAGTTAGTTCGGAAGGATGAAAAAGAATGTGCATAATCTACCACTATACCCATGCGTTTGGTTAATTTTAAACGGGCAGCAGCTCCAAGCGCAAAAAAGCGCTTATCAATTCCCGGCAAAGCGGGCTGCGCTGCATTACTACTTACAAATGTTGGGGTAAGCTGCATAGAAAAGGTTTTAGAAAATTTGTGCCCTATTATGGCTTGCGCAACATAAGCAAAGCGATCTGAGTAGGTAGAAAACGAACCGTTGTTTTTGTAAGGCTTAAGGCCTGCTTTACCCAATAGGGTGATGGCAACAGGGCTTCCATCTTCTGCCTGATGGACGATGTTGTATTTTAATCCCAGATCTATCAATTGTTGAAATTTGCTTCGGCCAAATTGTATATCCAGGTTTTGGCCAAGCCCGTATTCAAACCCTATGTATATATCGCTTGAGTTATCTAGCCCAAACAAAGTTTGACCTCCGCCAAATGGGCCGCCAATATCGCCAAACCGGTGTATCACCAAAAAATTCAGATTACCTTTTTTAACGGTTTCGTTGGTTTCTGATAGTATGAGCCTGCTTGCGGCAAAAATGGCTGTTCGTCCGGCTTCGGGAGGATTAGCGGAGGCCATAGCGTTCATCAACGAGTCTTCGCGACTTATTTTATTGCCGGTTTGCTGTGCATTAAGCTTAACAGAAAGTGATGCAAATACTAACAGTAAATAAAAATACTTTTTCATGATATGGTTATTTTGATTGAGGCACGGCTGTGTACGTGGCATTAACATTTATTTTTATGCTCTCGGCAATATTGTGAAACACTATTGTTGGTATCTTAATGTCATGGTCGGCGCATTTCACCATAAATTCAGAGACAAGGGTTATGTTACCATTGTTAACTGTTATGTTACCCTGCAGCGTACGATTTTGCTTTACGCCGTGCACTTCCAGCTCGCCTACGGCCGTAACAGGATAAGTGCCATTTTGCGAGGCGTTGATGCTGCCCTGTATTTTACCTTTAAAAGCGGCCTTTGGATACTTATCACTTTCCAGGTATTCGCTGTTGAAATGTTCCTGCATCAGCGACTTTTTGAATTTAAATGAAGATATGTTAAGACTGAATGCAACATCGCCTGTGGCGACATTCAGAACTGAGGTTCCGCTTGTTGATGTTGCAGCAATATCTTCAATAGGCGCTGATGAGAACATCGATATACGCGCATTTTTACAAGCATAGAGGTCCTGCCCTGCCTGGAATGAACACATCCAGACAAGTAAAATAATAGCTATGTATTTCATACTACTTGGGTTTTGTGAGCGAATTTATATTCCAGTTAAGTCCAACTGCTACTCCCGCGGTTTGCAGTTTTATCCTACTATATCCAATATCGTTAAGTGGTACTTTTATATATGGCATTATATTCAATCCTATTTTTGAATTGATCTGCCTGCGATAATTTGCCTGAAAATTTACCGAGCTAAACAAATATTTATCCGGATTACTTACATTATAAGATGATAAACCATACACATGTGTTGTTGCATAATTATACTGATAACTCTCTTTCAGCATAACAAAAGACGATATACCGGTACCTACGCTTATTGAGTTTTTGTTTTTTGCAAATACCTGGTAATCTATGTTAAGCGGAATATCCAGCATACGGCAATCAGCAGTAACAGTCTCTGGCGAATACTTAAACTTATAAGCTGAGTTGGGGCTGTACGCCGAAAACGGCATATTGTAAGGCTTTGCCGAATAATAAACGCCTGTGCTTATTGATAATTTATTAAACCGGGCAGAAACAAGCATCCCAATATTTTTACCCGCATTTGTATTGCTGAAAGAGTTTACTCCGTTAATATCGGCCGAGGCAAGCACGGTAACTGTTAATCGAGGCTTTTTAAACCAGCTTTCCCCGTTTTTTGGCCTGCCTTTTTGAGTGGCTTTTATGCTTGAAACTGAATTGGGCAGGCTGTTTATAATATTAACAGGAGCTATAGTATGAATGGGATCTACAAATGTCAAATTCATATTAGCAGGCTTGCCAAGTATAAGCCTCGCACTGTCCCTATTAATGGGGCTAATGTTAGCGGCTACACCTTGATCAATTGGTAAAACCGTTGGCTGTATAAAGCCCGGCGCTAACTGCTCAACCGATACGTATCTTCGTTTCTCTTTTTGTTTAATAAAGCCCCCCGCCATCGGTTTTTTAATGCCTACACCTTGAGTAGTTGCTATATGATCTTTTGGCTCGGTCTGCTGGGCTAAATTTCCCTTTGTTGCGGGGTTGTCAACTTGCAGTGGTGTACCCGTACCTTTCGGCTTTTTCACAACCACCCGAGCAATGTTGGCTTTTTCTGTACCATGAGGCACCAGGAACCACCAGCCCATAACAATCAAGATCATTGCTGCAACAGCGCTGACAAGCGGTAGCCAATACACCATTTTACCCGGCTTTTTTTTACCGTTCAGCATTTCTTCTAATGCATCCCAGTGGCCTTCCTGGTATTCAGGTTCATTTGCAGGGTTATTAATACCCTGCCTGAAAACGTCGTCTATATTTTTGTGCTGCTCGTCTTTCATTCTCTTATTCCGTTGCTATAAAACATCGGTTTTATAGCCGTATTACTGCTTATTGCTACAACGGGCGAAAATTCTGTTCCGTTGTTATAGTCATAAGCGGGTGCCTCTGCACTCATTATCATTTGTTTTAATTTTTGCCTTGCCTTAAACAGGTTTGATTTTGACGTGCCCGTAGTTATGTTAAGCATTTCTGCTATTTCCTCGTGCGAATAACCGTCAATCGCAAACAGGTTAAAAACTGTTCGATAGCTCTGGGGCAATTGCTGTATCATGGTGAGCAAATCGTTATAGTTCAAATTATTATCTGCTACGCTTACTTCGCCTATATGCTCTGCTGCATCCAGTTCCTGCGCATAGGCCATTTTTAAATTTGATCTGTAATAATCTATTGCCGTATTCATCATAATTCTGCTTAGCCACGCTTTAAAAGGCCGCGACGAATTATACCCCTCAATTTTTGTGAATATTTTGTAAAAGCCTTGGTTCATTACCTCTGCCGCCTCGTATTTGTTGGCTGCGTATCGTAAACATATAGCCATAGAGAAGCCATAGAAAGCTTTATAAAGCAATTTCTGGCTTTTACTATCTTGTTTTACACAGCCTTGTATAAGGTGATGTAATTCTTCGTCGCTCATATGTTCGCGTTACATTGTAGTTCCATTAACCCCTACTCTATTCTCATCACGGCTAAAATGGAATAAAGGTTGCTTTTCAAAATAAATTTATTATAAATTATTGAAGATGAGCGTATTTAAAATGCAATAAACCTGTATATGTGGCGGGGCACGGGCCAATAGCCAATACAAAAAAAGCCCTCCAATAAATGGAGGGCTTTAAATGCCAGCCTTAGTACGCTCATCTATCACACTTAACCTTCAGGCTAACTTATATAAGGCTGCCTTTGCAGGAAGCCGGTTAATTAGGGGGCAACATTGGCATATTTAGCACGGCTAAGTAAAAGCGCCGTCCATGTAAAGAAGAATAAGCAAACCAACAATATCAGGTTACCGGCTATATTTGCTGCAGAACCTTCATTCACTACAAAATACATTGATGATACAGTTAAAACAATTAAAGCTATTGTTATAAACACTGTTGCAAATAATGATCTTACTTTCATAATATCCTCCTTTTTATGAACAGGTAAATACAAAATGCTTGCCATTTTTAAAAAGCAGCGTTTTATTCGTTTTTAAGGCCTTTTTAGTTTTGACGGATTATGGAGTGTGCACGGCGTTCCCCAAAACATGGATTTTGTAACACACCCGTTACAAAAAACGAAGTAAAGGGCGACTAATGCCTTAGCAAGCATTAGGGACCTAACTAACGTGATTAACGCTTGGTATAATATGCTGGAAAATGTATCAATAAGTAAAAAGTACCATTATCTCCCTAATTACTGCCATCATTAACGGTTATTAAACTTTAATTTTGATGTATGAAAAGCAACATCCCGGTATATGATATTTGCAGCCTCACCAATAACAGTCAGGATGATATATTAATAAGCCGATTTGGGGAATATCTTTCCATCCACAAAAACCTTTTTATACCACATAAACACTCGTTTTACCACCTTGTCTATTTTACAGACGGAGGCGGATCGCAGACCATAGACTTTGAATATGTTGCAGTAAAGCCACATCAAATATATTTTATGGTTCCCGGACAGGTACATAACTGGAACTTTGAAGGCAAAATTGATGGTTACATTATTAATTTTTCGGCTGCATTTTTTCAGTCGTTTTTGCTAAAAGCCGGTTATTTAGATGAGCTGCCGTTTTTCTCCGGCATCGTGGCCGACGCTGTTATTGATGTACCTAATGATATACAGGTATTTATAACGGATGGCTTTGAAGAACTTGTTAATGAAAATGAAAATCAGCGGCCCTTAAAAGCTGACATGACCAGGGCAATATTATTAAAGCTATTTATCGCGATAGCCAGGCTTAACAATCCGCATAACAGCGCCCCGGCTTATAACTATACACTGCTGCGTAATTTTCAAAAACTAATTGAAAAAAATTACACTACACTAAAGCTGCCTAAAGAATACGCTGAACTATTGTTTATAACGCCCAACCATTTAAACGCCTTGTGTAATGCAATGCTGGGCATGCCCGCCGGGGAGGTTATACGTAACAGGATAGCATTGGAGGCCAAGCGTCTTTTAATTAACCGCGACCTAACCGTTGCCGAAATAGCAGATCAGTTAAACTTTGCGGATAACTCTTACTTTACCAAGTTCTTTAAAAAACAAGCTGGGGTTACCCCTGAAGAATTCAGAAAGCATAACCATAATTAGTATGTATACCTTAGTTGATAACACCATGAAAATATCGCAAACATATGCAGCCGTTAACGCCAAATGCCCTAAATGCCGCCGGGGCGACATGTTTGCTAACGGGATGTACAGTTTTTCATCTCAAAAAATGAATGAAACCTGCCCGCATTGCGGCTTTAAATTTGAAATTGAGCCGGGCTATTTCTACGTAGCTATGTTTGTTAGCTACGCCTTTAATGTTGCACAAATGGTGACATTGGCGGTTGCATTATACGTGCTTACAGGCAGCCAAAATCCGTGGGTGTATGTTGCTGTGTTATTAGGTTCTACGGTCTTACTTTCGCCCTTTAACTTTCGGTATTCAAGAGTAGTGCTGCTTTACTGGCTAACTCCCGGCGTGCATTATGATGCTAAAAGGTCAAGCGATGATTATAAAAAAATTGGATAAGGCAGGTGTTAATACACTTAGCATGGACTTAGGGTTCCCATCTTCCTGATATTTATGTATTTTAGCAAGCAGTGTTGAGTTTGCTTATCTATAAATGAAAAAAATCCTTTTTAGTGCAATTGCCGTTTTAGCCATTGCTGTTACATTCCAATCGTGCGGAAAAAAAGATCCTGAAAGAACCGTTAGCGTTGTAGGCCTTTTCTCTTTAACAGGTAATTGGTCTTCATTGGGCATAACTTCAAAGGCTGCTTTAGAGGTTGCTTCTGATGACATAAACCAATACTTAACGGCCAAAAACACTCATTTTGGCGTAAAGTTTACCATTTACGACACCAAACTGGATGCCGAACTAACAAAATCATACTTTACTAAAGCCCGGTACGAAGGAGCTAAATTCATAATTGGCCCCCAATCTAGCGCTGAATTAGCTGCCCTGAAACCACTTGCTGACGATGCAGAGCTAATGGTGATAAGCCAAAGCAGCACTGCCGGAAGCCTCGCAATACCTAATGATGCGATATTTCGTTTTTGCCCGCCCGATAAAATAGAGGGGGCGGCTACAGCTGCAACCATTTACGCAAAAGGCTTTAGAGGGTTGGTTACTGTATCGCGCAATGATGCTGGCAATAAGGGTTTACAAACATCAACAGGTGCGGCATTTACTGTCAAGGGAGGGCAAACTGTTGCTACTGCGCCATATGCCACTACAGGTGCAAATTATGCAGCGCTTATAGCTACCATTAAGGCGCAAGTTAACACGCTGATTGGCGTGTATGGCGCCAATAAAGTAGGTATATATTTAGCATCATTTGATGAGGTTACAGAGATATTTAAGCTGGCCGCTGCCGATCCGGTTTTGAGCAGCGTTAAATGGTTTGGGGGCGATGGTGTTGTATTAAGTACAGCTTTTTTGAGCGACCCGGCCGTAGCTGAGTTCGCAATAAAGACAGGGTTTTTCGCACCGTCATTTGGGTTACCTGTTGCTACAGAATCTCAATGGAAGCCTATTGCAGCACGCATAAAAGCAAAAACAGGTATTGAGCCGGATGCCTTTGCCCTTGCAGCCTATGATATTGCCTGGACAATAGCGTATACCTTAGAAGCCAGCAACGGTTCTACAATTGATTTTAACAACACAAGAGGTAATTTTATGCGGCAGGCTAACGCACATAGCGGTATAGTTGGGGCGGAAGCGCTGGATGATAACGGCGATAGGGCAAGTGGTACCTTTGATTATTTCGGCATTGCAAAGGAAGGTTCTGCCTACGTGTGGAAACTGGTGGGCAAATCTGAATAAACGAATCAATAATAGCGATGAGTTAACCCATCGCTGTCGTTAAGAGTTTACTTATCGCTCAAAATAATAGGATTGCCTTTACCGCCCATAATTATAACCTTGGTATTGGGCGATAGTGCAATTTCTTTTTGAGCTTTAATGGATTCGTATTGCAGCTGTTTGTCTGACAATCCGGTTGATAATATTTGCTGATAGTCGGCTATACCCTGCGCCTCAACCCTTTTACGGTCGGCCTCCTGGCGTTCCTTCTGCAATACAAACTGCATTTTTTGGGCCTCTTGCTCAGCATTTATTTTTGACTCAATACTGGCTTTTACCGATGGGGGCAAACTAACATTGCGTATCAATATTTGCTGCACTTTAAGTCCGTTTGCCTCAAAGTTTTTACTAATGGTAGAATTTATCTTGTTTTGAAATTCCTGCCGTTTTATAGAGTACAAGTCTACGGCCTGATAAGCCACGGCGTTGTCTCGTAACGCGGTGCGAGTAACGGGGCGCACAATCTTGTCCTTAAAATCAACCCCAATGTTTTGCATGATAAATGGAGCTCTGTTCGGCATTACATTATAAAGTACCGATAGGTCGATAGTCACCTCCAAACCATCAGACGATAATACCCTGATGGCGTCGTCGCCCTGCACATCGCCCTCGTTGTGGGTGCCGCTCATGGTATAGTTTTGGGTACGGGTATCAAACTCGGTTACATCAACCAACGGGTTAATGGCATGCAACCCGCTCTCTAAAGGCTTATCCTGAACTTTTCCAAACAAAACCTGTACACCCACCATGCCCGGATCAATAACTTTAAATGCAGATGATACAATTGCGGCAACTACTATTACAGCACCGGCTACGCTTAAAATACTACCAAAACGATTGGAAGGTTGCGGCGAACGCTTTAAAACGGTGCCCGCAAAAAATACTATTATACCTAAAATTACTACTATCATAAGGTTATTGTTAAAGGTGCAAGGTTGAGTATAAAAAAAGGCCTCAAAATATTGAGGCCTTGTGTATTAGCTTTTAACGCCGCTTTTTACTTGTTTGATCAATTTTATTTTTAAAACTACAAATATGGCTGCAACAAAAACCCCGGCTGCAACAAATTCGTAACGGCTGTTGGTAATGCCCCAATAAGCCGTCATCAGGGTTATAAAAATACCAACATTGTAAAGGGTATTAAGCAATATCTTTTTGCCCATTTTAGTATACCACTACATCCGGGTCTATCTCTGCAGACCAGGCTAAAATACCGCCTTGTAAGTTTGACAGATTAGTAAAGCCTTGTTGCTCTAACTGCATAATTGCAGCCGCACTGCGTTTGCCGCTACGGCACATTACTACAACGGGTTTGTCTTTAGCTATTTTATCAGTTTCAATTAATATGCCACCCAAGGGTATAAGCACGCCGCCTAAGTTTGAAGTTTCATATTCAAAATCCTCCCTTACGTCAATCAGTTGAAAATCTTCGTTATTATCTATCTTTTCTTTTAGTTCCTGTACGGTAATTTCCTGCATGGTTTTAAATTTTATCCGATCAAAGGTAAGTGTTATGTATTAAATATTTAAGCCATACTTTTGTAACAATACGCCCTTTAGAGCGTTTCATTGTATATTAAACAGCTGATGGATAAAATTACCCGGTTTTTCTGGTTCTGCTCGGGCGCCCAAGTTGACATTTTAAAAAAATACCCCGTTGAACATAATAAGTATGTGGGCATAGGGGCCACCATATTCTTTACTGCGCTTTTTGCATCGTTATCTGGCGGTTATGCAATGTATTTTGTTTTTAACGGCGATGCATTTGCAGTGGGCTTTGCTATACTTTTCGGGTTACTATGGGGTACAGCCATTTTTAATATGGACCGCTATATCGTATCAAGCATAAACAAAGAAGGCAGCACTAATCAACAAATATTACAGGCATCGCCACGGATCCTGTTAGCCATAATGATAGGTATTGTTATATCGCGTCCGTTGGAGTTAAAGATATTTGACAAAGAGATACGACAGAAACTAAAGACGTCCTACCTTAAGGGCCAAAACCGCAAGATTGACACCCTGCAAAAAACCTACGTACAGAAGTACGGTATGGAACTGGCCAAAAGCACAAATCTGCGTAAAGAAAAAGACTCGCTGGAAAAAGACATAAACCGGTCGCGCTATCAATTAAACCAGGAAGTTTTTGGTGATAAAACCAATCAAACATCCGGTATTACCGGGTACGGCACCTACGCCAAACGGAAAGAAGCGGTACTGCAAGAGAAACAAGAACGCCTTAAAACCGTAACCTCTGAGTCTGAGCAAATGGATCAATACCTCAGTCAGCGAAAGGATTTTGAAGGATTAAACAATTTGCGGCTATTTAGTGAAAAACAATTGGACAGCCTGGCCAATGTTGCCGGCTTTGCCGACCGTAATTGGGCGCTGGGGCAACTGGGTTACAATAATGACGGCACCCGCGACATTGATACCTACCTCGCCATTTCATTTATAGGCTACCTGTTTATTCTGTTTGAGTGCTTACCTGTGTTTGTTAAGTTGATGTCGCCAAAGGGACCGTATGATGTTGCCATTGGTAAAATGAGCGAAGCGGATACACATTACGCCGAGCGGGACAAAGAGCGCGATATAGCAATAACCGATAGTGTGTTTGAACATCACCTTGATGAGGATATCGGCAACAGAAAGAAAGCCTTAGTTGACCAGTCCAGCAATGATATGTCGCGCTACCGTTACAGGTAGTTTTGCACTGGCATTTCCTTTCTTTGGTTTTTTACGTTATTTTGCCTTTAATTAACTGATGTAATGAAAAAGCTTTCCCTTATTACGCTTAGCGTAGCATTTTTTATATGCGCGGCTACAGCGCAACCCGCCCCCAGTCCTCTTTACTATAGTATCTCATTTCCAAATGCTGCACATCACGAAGCTGAGGTGGTATTTACCATTACCGCGGCGCCGGCGGGGATATTAAATTTGCAAATTAGCCGTTCATCTGCGGGCCGATATGCTACGCACGAGTTCGGCAAAAACATCTATAACGTAAAAGCATATAATGTAGATGGTACCCCGCTCACCATAAAACAAGCCGAAGGCGACAGGTATGAGATTGCCGAACATAGCAACGTTGTTAAGGTAAGCTATACTGTATTTGGAAATTGGACCGACGGCACCTATGCAGGTATTGACGCCAGCCACGCCCACCTTAATATGCCTGCCATTTTTATGTGGCTGGGTAATTTGGACCAGGAAAAGCGCGCTGTACGTTTGCAGTTTAATGACCTTGAAAAATATGGATGGAAGGTAGCCACCCAGTTAAAACACGAGGGTGCTAATGTTTATTGGGCACCCAACTTTCAGTATATGATGGATAGCCCTACTGAACTATCTAACTATAAAATTACCAATTGGGATGTAGTTAATCCCGATGGTAAAAAACAAAAGATCAACCTTACAATACATTCGGTTGATGACCAGCCTGTCATTGATAATTTTGGCAAAATGGTACAAAAAATGGTGCTGGAGGAGCAAGCCGTTTTTGGTGAACTACCCGCTTATGACTATGGCGAATACACTTTTTTAGATGACGTTTATCCCAGTAATGCGGGTGATGGTATGGAGCACAGAAACTCCACCTGTATTGTTGATGTTGCCGATAAAGTTGCCGGTAATGAAATCAATTTATTAGGCACTTTCTCGCACGAGTTTTTCCACGCCTGGAACGTGAAACGCATCCGCCCAAAATCATTAGAGCCTTTTAATTTTACCCATGCCAACCAAAGCAGCGAGTTATGGTTTGCCGAAGGATTTACCCAATATTACGGCGAACTAATACTAACGCGCAGCGGTGCTTATACAACTGATAACTACACCCAGATTTTAGGCGGTTTAGTAAACGCCATATTGAACACACCGGGCGCAGCAAAATATCCGGCTACTGAGATGAGCCGTAAATCTGTTTTTACGGATGCCGGCGTTTCTATAGACCCAAATAATTATGCCAATAACTTTACCAGTTACTACACGTATGGCGGCGCTATTGCCCTTGCGCTTGATCTGACGCTACGCAACGATTATAACCTGACATTGGATGATTACATGCGTGTGGTTTGGTTGGAACGGGGCAAAAAGATGAAGCCCTACACCATTCCAGATTTGCAAAGCGACCTGGCTAAACTGACCAAAGACACCAAGTTTGCTGCCGATTTTTTTAACCGCTACATCTACGGAACAGAGAAAAATAATTACGAAGTACTGCTGGCTAAGGCCGGTCTATTAGTGCGCAAAGCGCAGCCGGGTAAAGCTTGGGCGGGTTTGTCTACCGGCGGCACAAGGGGTCGGTCAGGGCAAGTGCAGGCTATTACGGCAAATGGCTTAACAATTACTAGCAACACGTTAATAGGTTCGCCGCTTTATAATGCAGGGATTGACGCAGGCGATGTTATTCTTACTGCCGATGGTAAGAAAATAACCGACGCGGCATCATTTAACCAGGTAATTGCCGATAAAAAACCCGGCGATAAAGTGCTGATAAAGTATACCAACCGCGCCGGTGAACATGAGGCAACAGTAACCTTAACTGAGAATCCCACCTTTGAAATTGCTACATTTGAAAAAGCAGGCCAACAGCCCAACGCCGGGCAATTAGCTTTCAGAAACAGCTGGTTATCATCCAAAGTAAAATAGATCTTATGAAAAAATTCTTCACCATTGCCTTACTGTTAGGTTTATCTGTTTACGGTTACGGGCAGAAAGTAGATAAATTAATAAAAGAAAAACAGGTTGAGCGCATTATAAAAACGCTCTCTGCCGATGATATGCAGGGCCGTGGCACCTTTACACCGGGCATAGAAAAAGCCGCCCTGTTTATTGAGGACGAGTTTAAAGGCATTGGCTTAACGCCACTAACAGGCCTAAGTGGTTTTAGGCAAGTTGTGGACCCAAAGGCATTGGGACCACTGCCTACAAGGGGTAATATGGCAGAAAAATTGACCAACATTCCCCTTTTTAATGTGGTGGGTGTGCTGCCGGGCAAAACCAAGCCTGATGAATACGTGATTTTTTCTGCCCATTATGATCATTTGGGTATTGGTAAACCAATGGAAGGAGATAGTATATCCAACGGCGCTGATGACGATGCATCAGGTACTACGGCGGTTATTACCTTAGCCGAGTATTTTAAAAAATTGGATAACAATGCCCGCACTTTAATTTTCGTTGCTTTTACAGCTGAAGAGATCGGCGGGTATGGTGCACGGTATTTCTCAAAAATGGTTGATCCTGATAAGACTGTAGCGATGTTTAATATTGAGATGATCGGTAAGGCATCAAAATTTGGCGAGAACTCGGCCTTTATTACCGGTTTTGAGCGCTCTGACTTTGGCACCATCCTGCAAAAAAACCTGGAGGGAACTGCCTTTCAGTTTCATCCGGACCCCTACCCAACACAAAATCTTTTTTATCGCAGCGATAACGCCACGTTGGCAAGACTCGGCGTCCCGGCGCATACAATTTCAACAGATCAGATAGATATTGATAAGCTGTACCATACCGTAAAGGATGAGTTCAGCTCATTGGATGTAAAGAACATCACTGCAACTATAAAAGCCATAGCCTTAAGCTCGCGTGGTATTGTTGCGGGGACAGAGACGCCAACACGGGTGGCTAAGTTAGAAAGGTAATTATTATGTAGCAGGTAGAGTGCTACAGCCTGCTACAAACCTGCTTCACCACTCATGGTTAAAAAACGCCTTAAATTAAATCACGCGTGGCCAAAACACCCAAATTAAGCGGAAGCGAGGCGGTATCAGCTTATATTGCGCAGTTGGATGAAGCCGTTGCGCTCGTAGTGGAAAAACTGCGGCAGATAGTTTTAAGTACCGACCCCGAAATTGCGGAAGAAATTAAATGGAACGCGCCAAGCTTTTACTACACCGGCGCAATGAAACCCTTCAATCCTAAAGAGTACAAGCAGTATATTATTGTGATGAACCTGCATAAACGCATCGTGCTGGTTTTTCCGAGCGGGGCAAAGATCAGCAACGATAACAACCTGCTTACAGGCGACTATGCCGACGGCCGTAAGCTGCTTTACTTAAGCGATATGGACGAGGTTTTGCAAAAAGAGCAGCCCCTGCGAGCTGCCATAAAAGACTGGATAAGCAAGGTAGATAAGTAAAAGTGTATACTGTATACGGGTATCCAACTATTGTATACAAGTATACACCTGCTTTATAAGCTTCTGCCAATCAGGTAGTTAATTTTTGCAAAGGTTCTTTAAATCGTGAAAAAGCCGCAATACAACCACTGGTTGTATACAACTGAAGAGGAATCGAACAGGGCCTCCGCTTATTTTAGTTGTTTTATACTTCCGCAGCCCTGAACGATCGCGGTGTAAATTGCGTGCTCTTTTTAAAGAAATTAATAAAATGCGGTGCTTCCTCAAAACCCAGGCTGTAGCCAATTTCGGCAATATTCCAGTTGCTATGTTTTAAAAGCGCCTTAGCTTCCTGAACAATCCGCTCGCCTATTATCTGTGTAGTTGTTTTTCCGGTAGCATCTTTTAGTGCCCGGTTTAAGTGGTTAACATGCACAGACAATTGATCTGCAAACTCCGTAGCTGACCGGAACTTCATGGTTTGCTGAATAGATTCTATAGGGAATTGCCGCTCTAACAGCTCCATAAATAAGGATGAAATACGTGCGGCAGCATTTGGATGCTCATAGCGCAAAGACGAGGGTTGTAACTTTTGCGCTGTATGGATAAGCTCCATTACCAGCGCGCGTATTGCATCATATTTATAGATATAGTCGGAATCTATTTCATCCATTATTCTCAAATAGATCACCCTTATTTTCTTCGCGTCCTCATCTGTTAGTTGAAAAATTGGATTGCCGCCGGGTTTAAATACGGGGTAATCTTTAATATTGCCGAAATGATTAAAAAACGTTTCGGTAAAAATGCAGAAGAAACCGCTTTGCTCTTCGCTCAAATACTCCCAATTATAGGGGATCTGCGGACTGGCAAAAAACAAAGCCTGCTTATCAATATCTATAGATTTATCTGCATAATGAACCCTGTTTTTGCCCACTATAAAACTTACCTTATAAAAATCTTTACGGCTATAAGGAATGGTTTGGCAATATTTAGCCACAAAATCTTCCAGTTTAAAAACATTAAAATGCCCCATTCCCTTACCCAAATTGTCTGGCATCCAGTTTAATTTTTGCAGGTAAAAATCCTCAAGCGTTTCGGTTTTGTTCATTATACTAAGTTATAAAAATCAAACAGAGGGTGTATCTAGTTTTGAATAATTAAAGATTGTCAGGAGATCAAAACAAGTGGTGGGTGGTGCGATTCCCCTCTTCAGAGGGGCGGAGGGGTGTGTTATTCCGCCTGTTTAACACACCCCCGCAGCCGCACATTCCCAAACGCCCCCTCTCAAGAGGGGAGTTCCGCCGGATATAGTTGCCTGGGACCATCGACTAATTAAAACCCTGTAGAGGTAGTAAGTGCCTTTGTTTCGGCCAGGTCTTTTCGTACAGCTTCTATTTTTGTATTTGCCATATCATAAGCATCCTGTCCTAAAAATAAATGTAGCGGGCACTCGTTTTGTTCGGCAATTTCAATTAACACTGCGGCTGCTTTATCCGGGTCGCCCGCTTGATTGTTATCTATCTGATTTACATGAGCAGCTTCCAGTTCTCTTGCGCCAGTGTAATCTGTAATTGGGTTTTTAGGCAATGTTAATGAGCCCTCTTTAAGGAAGTTTGTGCGGAAGTATCCCGGGTATACAACCGTAGCGCTAACGCCAAACTCTTTAGCTTCTGCTGATAATGATTCTGTAAAACCTGCCATAGCAAATTTAGTGGCGCAGTAAATACCCCAGCCCGGAAAATTACCGGTAAACCCGCCAACTGATGAGATGTTAAAAATAGCACCCGAACGCTGGCTGCGTAAATGCGGCATAACCGCGCGAATGATATTAAGCGAGCCGAACACGTTTACATCGAAATTTGCGCGTGCTTCGGCATCGGTCAGTTCCTCTAACGTTCCTATTTGTCCGTAACCGGCATTGTTTACCACCACATCTATTTTGCCAAATTTGTTGATGATAGCTGCAATTGCGTCGGTAATGCTTTGCTCGTTAAGCAGTTCAACCTGTAGGGGTAAAAAGCTTTCGCTTTCTGCGTCCAGATCCTTTAATTTTCTTGATGTTGCAGCTACTTTATAACCTTCGCTTAACAGTTTTTGTACCAGTGATAAACCAAGTCCTTTTGATGCGCCGGTTACCAGCCATATTTTTTGTGTGTCCATTGTGTGTTTGTTTTAATTGTTTAACAACACAAAGGTATATGACGGATGCTCGCCAGCTATTACGCGAAGCAAACCGATAATTGCAAAAATCAAACAATTAACGAGCTTATCTCATCACCATTTAGTTACTGCTGAAACTTTTATCATCAGCAGATGGCCCATAAATAGACGGCACAGGGATATCCAACAAGCGCATATAAACAGTGAGCTGCCCGCGATGGTGCACCATGTGGTTAATGCATTGCGCTACCTGCTCGCGCTTGGTTGAGCTAAGCACCACCGTGCCATTGGTCTTCAACTCGAATTTATCGTCCGCCATCTTCAACCGTATTGAGCGTAGCTATAGCTTCATCAACATTTTTGTGAAAAAGCTTACTGAGCTCTTCCCCGGTTTTTGGTTGATCATGGGCAAAGGTTGCCAGATCTATTTCGGGATGTAATATAATGTGGGTGACCCACCTGGGGATCTCGCCGGTAAGTAAAGCCAGGTATCCTAACTGCATAGATCTTTCGTGCGGTTTCCAATCAAACTTTTCAAGCGGGATGCGTTCAAGGCATTTCGCTGTTGATGGTATTTCGGCTTCGAGTTCTTTGGCATACTCTTGTGCAAATGCTTTATCGTTCATGGCAAAAATGTTTAAAATATTAACATTGAGCGTGTTGAAAAGATTTAATAAATTTTAAATGCAGTTTTGTTGCATTTAAAAAATACAGTGTTTAAATTTAACTATCCTTTTAGTTAACCCGAATAATTCATCCGCCGCATGGCACAAAACCTAAAATTATGGCAGAGCTAAATACCTCCGACAACAACAAAAGCAGTATCCGCAGTAAAAAGAAAGCACTGCGAGTTGACCTTACCGCAATGGTTGACCTGGCTTTTTTACTTATTACATTTTTTATACTAACCACCACACTGCAAAAGCCCAAAACAATGGAGCTGAACATGCCGGTGGATACTCGGGAAACAAGTGTTGCTTCAAGCCGAACAATGACGGTGTTATTGGGTGCTAATAGTAAAGCATCATGGTATTTCGGCGAACCAGATAAGCCGATGATGGGACCTTCGGTAGCCACTCTGAATAAAAAAGGCATCAGGAAAGTTCTATTGGAGCAAGCCGCCCGCATAAAAAAAGAGCAGGATAAGGAAATGATAGTTTTAATAAAACCCAGCGACCAATCTATTTACGAAAACGTAGTGGGTATAATGGATGAGCTTAACATCACCAATAACAAGATCCGTGCGATAGCTGATATTACCCCGGCCGATGTGGCTATGTTGAAGAAGGATAAGATCTATAATTGAGATAATATCGAATAATGAACGTCGAGTATCCAACACCGAAGTTGACCACTTCATTATATAAGTGCTGGATATTCTATGTTCAATATCAAAAAACCTGAAGCATTTATACTTGCTAATCTGCCAACTCAATCCATACCGGCGCATGGTCGCTGCTCTTTTCCCATCCGCGTACATGCCTGTCAACCCCGGCGCTTTGCAAGCGGCCCTCAATCTGCGGACTTAGTAAGAAATGATCAATCCGTAGCCCAGCGTTACGGCCGTAAGCATTGCGGAAGTAATCCCAAAAAGTATAAATGGTTTCATCGGGATAAAGCTTCCGAATGGCATCTGTCCAGCCCTGCTCAAACAGCGTTTTAAAAGCGGTGCGGGTTTCGGGGCGGAAAAGTGCATCTTCTCCCCAGCGTTCAGGCTTATACACATCCTTTTCGGTAGGCATTACATTATAGTCGCCGGTTAGCACAACGGGTAAACCTTTTGCCATCAAATCCGCAGCGTGCAACGTAAGGCGTTGGAACCAGGCCAGTTTGTAATCAAACTTAGGCCCCGGCGCCGGGTTGCCATTAGGCAGGTAAAGGCAACCTATTATAACGTTGTTTACAATAGCCTCAATGTAGCGGCTGTGCTCGTCTTCCGGGTCGCCGGGAAGCACCCGGCGTACTTCCTTTATTTCGCGCCCACGGCTTAAAATTGCCACCCCGTTCCAGCTTTTTTGACCGTGCCATATAGCATTATAACCGGCTTCAAGTATAGCCGCCTCGGGAAACTTTTCCTGTGGGGCCTTTAATTCCTGCAGGCAAACAACATCGGGTTGTGCTTCCGCAAGCCAGCGCAGCAATACCGGCAGGCGGCCGTTTACGCCGTTAACATTATAGGTTGCTATTTTCATGACTATTAATTAACCATGCCACCTAATAAAAGGTTTGTGTTATCACAATTGATTTAACTACTAATATTAATCTTTAGCCAAGGGATATCCCTCCGATGTCCAATTGTTGCGTAAATTGACGTACAGATTTAATACTTTAACATTGGTATACCCTAAATCCTTTAACTGCTTGTAAGCTGGGCGTATGTTGGGGCATTTGCCAAAAGGACAGCATCCGCAGTATACTACTATCTGGGTATTTTTAGGGTGAGATGCCAGGTCAGATTTAAATTTCGCAAGATTGGCGGCTTCATTGATCGTGCCGATGTGTATGGCTCCTTTTATGTCTTCTACAGTGCCTGTGTTAAATATTACAGGAGCCTTGTCAGTCTTTATATACTCGTTTAGTTCGCCCGGTTCCATCAGCTCTGTTGGTTTCCACGGCGTACCTGCACCCGGCATTGACATACTGGCGGATACCTGCGCGTTAGCTATTAACACGCCGAACAGCAACAAAAGTGTAGTGAACAGATTTTTCATATACCAAATATAGGTATTGTAACGCTGGTGTTAGTTATTTAGTGTGGTGAATCCGCCGTCTATAGGATAATCAACCCCGGTTATAAAAGCCGCTTCGTCGCTGCATAAGTACAACGCCAGTGTGGCAATTTCTTCCGGGGTGGCCATGCGACCTATGGGCTGCGTTTTAGAAAGTTTATCAAACATTTCTTCTATATTATCAGGGTAATTCTTTTGCAGAAAGCCATCTACAAAAGGAGTATGCACGCGCGCCGGTGATATAGAATTGCAGCGGATGTTCTCGCCTATATAATCTTTGGCTACACTCATGGTCATAGAACGGATAGCGCCCTTAGCTGTGCTGTATACAAATCTTTCGGATATACCCACTAACGCTGCAACAGATGATATGTTGAGGATAACGCCACCACCACTGGCTCTTAATTTGGGTATTGCAGCAAAAAGGCAGTTATACGCGCCTTTTACAATAACGCTCATCACCCGGTCAAAATCGGCTTCGGGTGTAGTATCGGCTTTGCCAATGTGGGCTATGCCTGCGTTATTGATGAGGATGTCTATTGTGCCTATTTCTTCAAAAACGTTTAATACAGATTGATGATTTGATACATCGCACACGTAAGCAGTAGCTTGCCCGTTATTCTGCCTTATCTCTGCTACTGTAGCATTCGCCTGATGTTCGTTAAGATCTATGATGTGAATCTCGGCACCATGAGCGGCAAGCAACAGGGCAATCGCCTCGCCAATTCCGCTCCCCGCTCCTGTTATTACAGCTTTTTTATTTTGTAGTGAAAACATCTACTATTGCTTATTTCTATTTGATGTTTACAGGCTTACACCGCGTTTCCAAGGTATAAAATCATCCTGGTTAAGTAGTACGGCTTTGGGTATTTGCCTTCCGCTTGCGGCTTCAATGCAATACTCCAGAATGTCCTCGCCCATTTCTTCTATTGTTTTTTCGCCGCGGATAATTGCACCTGTATCAATATCTATTATATCCGCCATACGCTTAGCCAAAACAGAGTTGGTTGCCACCTTTATGGTAGGGCAAACCGGGTTGCCCGTCGGCGTGCCTAACCCTGTGGTAAATAAGATCAGCGTTGCTCCTGCTGCTGCCTTGCCCGTTGTAGCTTCTACATCATTGCCGGGCGTGCAAACAAGGCTCAGACCCGGTTTAGTTACGGTTTCGGTATAATTTAGCACATCAACAACCGGAGAAGTACCCGCTTTGCGCGCTGCCCCTGCCGATTTAATGGCATCTGTTATCAAACCATCCTTTATATTACCCGGCGAAGGATTCATAAAAAAACCCGAGCCATCGCGGTGAGCCATGGCATCGTAATCGGTCATTAGTTTTATAAACTTTTCAGCCGTTGGGCGGTCGACAGATCTGTCAATCATTTCCTGCTCAACGCCGCAAAGTTCAGGGAACTCGGCCAGTAGTACCTTACCCCCTAAACCTACCAACAAATCCGCGCAATAACCAACAGCCGGATTGGCAGAAATACCACTAAAGCCATCACTGCCACCGCACTTAACACCAAGGTTAAGTTTATCCAATGTAGCAGGTGTACGCTCTATTTTATTGATCTCTATAAGTCCGTTAAAAGTATGACGGATGGCCTGTTTAATCAGGTCCTCTTCGCTTTGCGAGCTTTGTTGCTCAAAAGTGAAATAAGGCTTATTAAAGTTGGGGTCCCTATCTAAAAGTTCCTGTCTAAACTCATCCAATTGCAAGTGCTGGCAACCAAGGCTAAGTACAGTTATACCCGCCACGTTAGGATGATCTGCGTAAGCAGCCAGTAATTTACTCAGCACCAAAGAATCCTGACGGGTACCGCCGCAGCCACCAGTATGATTTAAAAACTTTATGCCATCTACATTTTTAAATACGCGGTTGGCTGTATGCCCTTGCACCGGCGCAAGGTTTAGGTTGTTTATATCTTCGCCGTTTTGAAATGCCTGCACCAGCTGATGGGTATATGCTTTGTATTTAGCATCAACAGCATAGCCCAGCTCATTATGCAAGGCTTCTTTTATAATATCAAGGTTGCGGTTTTCGCAAAATACAGTGGGGATGAACAGCCAGTAATTCGCTGTCCCAACGGAACCATTCTGGCGATGATACCCATTGAAGGTGCGGCCCTGAAATTTGCTTACATCAGGCGCCTCCCATTTATATTCAACATCACGATAAAAATAAGGCTCTGCTGCGTGTTTGATGTTATCAACGCTCATGCGCATGCCCGTTTGTACATCATGCTGTATCTTCCCTACCAATACCCCATACATGTACACTTCATCACCGGTACGCATATCCTGCATAAAAAACTTATGCTTGGCCGGTACAGGTTCAACAATTGTATAGGTGTTGCCTTCAAACAGCACCTGTTGGCCTTGCTTTAAATCCTGCAGGGCCACAAGCACGTTATCGGCTTTATTTATTCTGATCACTAAATTCATTTGCGCGTAACTTATATTTTAACTTCTAAAGCGGCTTCTTTTACCACCGGCATCCATTTTTTCCAGCCGTAAAACAATATCACCATGAAGCATATCATTGGCACTATGTAGCCGTAACGGATAGCCCCTGTGACGTCAGATACATACCCCAGTGCCAAAGGTAATAAAGCGCCACCTACAATTGACATTACAATTAACGAAGAGCCTAACTTGGTGTCTTTACCCAAACCTGCTATCCCCATTGAAAATATGGTGGGGAACATGATAGACATAAAAAAGCAAACGCCTATTATTGCGTAAACACCAACCATGCCGCCGGCCAGTGCTGCCAGCCCGCTTAATAATACGCAAGCAAGTGCATACAGCATCAATAAACGGTTGGGGGCAAAAAATCGCATAAAGACCGTTCCGGCAAAGCGTCCCACCAAAAATGCCAAGCCGGCAATGCTAGAGTACCATTTTGCGTCACTCTGTACAATATCGGTTGAACCCGTTATGTACCTGATGAAAAAGCTGATAACGCACACCTGCGCTCCAACATAAAAAAACTGCGCTATTATACCCCATGTAAGGTGACTGTGTTTTAACGCGTGCGATATGCTTGATCCTTCAATCTCTTCTTTGTTTTC
Source organism: Mucilaginibacter sp. HD30 (assembly GCF_054061755.1). Classification (NCBI taxonomy): domain Bacteria; kingdom Pseudomonadati; phylum Bacteroidota; class Sphingobacteriia; order Sphingobacteriales; family Sphingobacteriaceae; genus Mucilaginibacter; species Mucilaginibacter sp. HD30. Next base: position 4,076,233 of record NZ_JBSSEO010000001.1, on the reverse strand, counting down.
TTTGATGTCGGGGAGTTTGGTAAAGACAACAATTAGTGCTATCAATACAATAACTATCCCAATTATCATATACGGCCCTTTAACGCTGTCTACCTGCGCGGTTAAATATGCTTGCTTATCGATAGCCGACATGGCAGCCATTTTGGTATCGGCATCGCTGGTATCCGTCATAATAAACCAACCACCAACAAGCGGTGCTAAAGTAGCTGCCAGGCCATTAAATGATTGAGAAAAGTTAAGCCGCTGAACAGCTGTTTCGGGCGGGCCCAAAATAGTAACATACGGGTTAGCTGCTGTTTCTAAAAATGTGAGGCCACAGGCTATTATAAACAACGCGCCTAAAAAGAAAACATATTGCCGTGTATCGGCCGCGGGCAAAAACAAAAAGGAACCGATGGCAAACAACACCAAACCTAAAATGATACCACTTTTGTACCCAAATTTGCGCATAAAATACCCCGCCGGCAGAGCCATAGCAAAGTAGGCAGCGTATACTGAGGAATCAATAAAAGCAGTCTGCAGGTCGGTGAGGGTAAATGCGTTTTTAAGGTGGGGGATAAGTATGGGGTCAAGGTTATGGATAAATCCCCACAGAAAAAACAAAGTGGTTACCATTATCAGCGGAAAAAGATACCCCCTGGTTTGGGCACTTTGCTGCGTAGTTGTTGGTTGGTGGCTCATATTTTGGTTTTATGGTTTACTGCAAATTAAGGTTTTTGTATTGATATATTAATTGGTTGATTTTGCGGAGAGCAAGTGGAGTTAAGTTGATAAAACATTATTACAGCAAATAAAAAATTGCTCGGTTCTTTGGCACTTAATCTTAGTATTATAATGTGGGTAACCTACAAAGTAATATTAAAAATACATTTAAAAATTTAATGTTATTATCTAAATAGTAAGGGATATTACCATTATGAGTAGGGTTAAATAGGCCTAAACCAAATTGATATTACAACAGAGAAAGCAAAAAGTAAAAAACCGGCAATTGCCCAGGCGGTGTTATGTGTTGGCAGCGGCCGGTGGTTTTCGGTCTCGTATTGAAAATTGTCTGATAGGAAGGCGAATTTAAGCTTGTTGTAATCCCATAATAGCAGGCAAATGCCGGCTAATACCAGTCCCGATGTAATAACCCAGGTACCTGTGAACGGCAGAGAAATTGTTATTACAAAAATGTTTATAGCGATAAATGAGAAGATGAGTGCTCCGAGTGTTGCAAATCTTTGTGTCATTAACAATAACGCTGCTAAAAGCTGCCCGGCGCCTAAAAAGTTCCAATACAAACCCATTTGATACATGGCCTCAAAAAAGTGACCTATAGGGTCACTGTCTGGTATTTGGGTAAACCTTAGGCCGAGTAGCTTTTTCATACCCGAAGGTATAAACGCAAACCCGATGAGATAACGCAGCAGAAACACTACTCTGCTTAGCCATACTTTAGTTCTTATTTTTAAATAGATCTCGTCAAGTTTCATTATAGAATTAAGCAGAGGTTAATAACTTAACACCTGGGCCATTGCCTTCTCCAACCGCGCTTTAGCCAGAAACTGATTCTCCAACCCCTTATCCATAGGCACGGGCGTATCTAAACTGGCGCAGCGCATTACCGGGGCATCTAAATTAGCGAAGCAATGTTCGGCAATGCTGGCAGCGATCTCGGCACCAAAACCACAGGTAAAAGTATCTTCGTGCAGCACAAGTGCCCGGCCGGTTTTTTTAACACTTTTAATTACGGTTGCCCTATCCCAAGGTTGCAGGCTTCGCAGGTCTATCAGTTCAATAGATTGGGCGGGATGTTTATCCATATATTCCAGCGCCCAATGCACGGCGTAGCCGTATGCTATTATGGTAGCGTCGGTACCTTCTTTTACAATGCGGGCCTTGCCAATTTCAACATAAGTGTCGCCGTCGGGCACTTCGCCTGTCAGGTTGCGGTACAGATGTTTATGTTCAAAATACATTACCGGGTTGGGGTCGGCAATGGCGGCCATCAGCAGGCCTTTGGCGTCATCCGGAAAAGCGGGATAAACTACCTTAAGCCCGGGCGTTTTTATAAACCAGGCTTCATTACTTTGCGAGTGGAACGGCCCGCCGGATGTACCGGCGCCTGTTGGCATGCGGATAACCACATCAACATTTTGGCCCCAGCGGTAATGCGTTTTAGCCAGATGATTGACTATCTGCGTAAAGCCGCTGCTGGCAAAATCAGCAAACTGCATTTCAACAACGGCTTTGTAGCCATTAAGCGCCAAACCCATTGCCGCACCTACAACACCCGATTCGCAGAGCGGCGTATTGCGTACCCTTGCTTTGCCAAACTGTTCAACCAATCCCTCGGTAACTTTAAAAACCCCGCCGTAGTCTGCTATGTCCTGCCCCATCAAAATAAGGTTGTCATATTTTTGCATACTCTGCTTTAGCGCAGCCGATATGCCATCTATATAACGTACAACGTTTTTTCCGGCACTCTCGGTTGCTAAAGGGAGCACAGCATCGCGGTACACATCTCTTATCTCGGTAAAAACGTTAGGCTTTATGTCCGGCTCGGCAAGTGTTTTTTCTATCAATGGTTCTAAGCGGGAGTTGAACTCTTTACGCAGATAGGGCCCCCATTCGCGCTTTATTACTTCCTGGCTAACCAAATAGTTTTCAAACAAAAGTACCGGGTCCTTGTCCTGCCATGCGCTAATAAGCTCCTGCGGAACGTATTTGGTACCCGAAGCCTCCTCGTGCCCGCGCATTCTGAATGTCATACACTCAACCAACACCGGCCGGGGCCGTTGGCGAATGTTTGATGCTATCTCGCTTATGGTATAATAAACAGAAAGTACATTGTTTCCGTCAACCTGCCTGCCTTCAATACCATAGCCTATTGCCCTGTCAACCAACCGTTTGCAGTTGTATTGTTCTACAACCGGCGTAGATAAAGCGTAACCGTTATTTTCAACCAGGAATATTACGGGCAAGTTCCAGACAGACGCAATATTTAATGCCTCATGAAAATCGCCTTCGCTGGTAGTGCCCTCGCCAACAAAAACAATTGTGGCCCTGGCCCGCTTGCTCAACACATCAGCAAGTGCAATACCATTGGCCAATGTTGGCTGTGGCCCCAAATGCGATATCATGCCCAATACTTTATGCTCCTGAGATCCGAAATGGAAAGAGCGGTCGCGCCCTTTTGTAAAACCCGATGACTTCCCTGTCCATTGGGCAAACAAACGCTCAAATGGCACATTCCGGGTAGTAAAAACACCAAGGTTGCGGTGCATGGGTAAAATATACTCATCAGCTTGCATAGCCAGCGATGCGCCAACTGCAATTGCTTCCTGCCCGATACCGGAAAACCACTTGCCAATGCGCCCCTGGCGCAATAGTACAAGCATTTTTTCTTCAATAACACGCGGAAACAACAGTTTTCTGTAGATATTGATTAGCGCGTTATCGTCCAGGTTTTTCCGGTCAAAAATCATATTAACTTAATTATCGGAATTTGGGAGAGGTAAACAAAAACCTTGCGCTCACGCAATCAACGCTTTAAAAAGCACAAAGTGGCAATGCACGTTAAGCACCAGCAATATTATAAATTTATTGAATAGAACTTGTTTTTGAGTGATCCCTTTTATTTTGAAGGGGCATTTTTTTCTTCCCATTGTTTCGCGAAGGATTTTTCAGCCACATCCGGCAGCTGTTTGTAGTGCCCCCATGTTTTTTTGAAGAAAGTCTTCAAAAAAAAGTTTTTCATTTTCCCGCCAAAAAAATCTTCGGTTTTGCGACTTAACATGCCCCTTGTCCACATTTTCCAGCCCCATTTTTCGGCGTTTGTAACAAACCCGCCCTCAACAGCATCGCGGCGGTTTAACAACAGCATTTTATGGATATCTATTTTAACGGGGCACACCTCGGTGCACTTGCCACACAGGCTTGACGCATAACTTAAGTGCTTAAACTCTTTCATCCCCTGCAAATGCGGGGTAATAATAGAACCTATGGGCCCGCTGTACGGGGTATTGTAAGTGTGCCCGCCTATGTTTTTATAAACCGGGCAAGCGTTAAGACAGGCCCCGCAACGAATACAATACAACCCCTGCCGCTGATCTTTCTGTGCCAGCAGATTAGTGCGGCCATTATCTAACAAGATAACATACATCTCGTCAGGGCCATCCGTTTCATTGGGTTGGCGCGGGCCGCTTAATATGGTGTTATAAACCGTTAAGTTTTGCCCGGTACCGTGCCCGGCCAGCATTGGCCAGAAAAGATCAAGATCTGCCATTGAAGGAATGATTTTTTCAATGCCAACAATAGCAATATGAATCTTGGGGAAACTGGTGGTTAACCTTGCGTTACCTTCATTTTCGCTAACGGCTACGCTGCCCGTATCGGCAATTAAAAAGTTGCCGCCGGTTATGCCTACGTCTGCCTGCAGGTATTTTTCGCGCAGCAGTTCGCGTGCCTTAAGGGTTAGCTGCTCAGGTGTGGCATCTGGCGGAGTGCCGAACTTTTCGTGAAAAAGCTTTGCAATGTCTTCTTTTGACAGGTGCATGGCCGGTGTAACAATATGATAAGGCCTTTGCCCCAACAGTTGCACAATGTATTCGCCCAGGTCGGTTTCAATAGATGCTATGTTGTTGCTCTCTAAAAACTCATTTAAACGAATTTCTTCGGTCACCATTGATTTTGATTTCACAATGGTTTTGGCATTAACTCTTTTAAGGATATTTAAAACCTCCTGGTTTGCCTCTGCGGCATCATTTGCCCAGATTACCTTACCGCCGCGTTTCTGAAAATTGGCTTCAAACTCAGGCAGAACCTTATCCAGGTTCTCCATCATTTTCCACTTTATTACGTGGCCGCGACGCTTGGCGTTTTCCATATTGATGATCCGCGACAAACCGCGAGCCACAGCCGTATCATATTTCCCGATATTATAGTTAATTATGCGCCTGTGATCTGTATCAAAGGCCTTATTTTCAGCATCGGCCAAAAATTCTTCGGCAATTGTAGTCATAACGCTAAATTAGGGTTTTTGGCTGACTCATATATCTGCTTTTTTGCAATTCTATTGCTATTGCAATTTCTGTTATTTATGTTTGATGTAACCTAAATTCTTAGTCAGGAATTAAAGCCTAACCGATGACAAAACACCCGCTGAGCCATTTTACTTGTTTGCTTTTTTTAAGCATCTGCTTTTTGTGCAGCGTTGTGCAGGCCCAGCAGGCACCGGCTAATAAGTTAAAAGGATATGCCACCGCCTTAACCAACATCCGCGAGTTAAAGCCCATTGAAAAACTATATCTGCAAACAGATAAGCCACATTATAGCCTTGGAGACACCCTGCGTTTTAAAGGATATTTATTGAATGCTGATTATTTGACGCCTGCTGACCGCAGCGGCCTGCTTTACGTTGAACTGGACAATGAGCAAGGTAAATACGCCAAACGAATAATGGTGCCCGTAATAAGCGGACTGGCATGGGGGGATATAGCGCTGGACAGCGTGGAAGTACCCGGCGGCACTTATACATTGCGCGCCTATACCAATTGGATGCGCAATTTTGGCGAGGATTATATTTTTAAAAAAACCATTACCATATCAAAAAGCGCAAATAACCCATTGCTGGTTAAAGCCAATTTTAAACAGGTTGGCAATAAAGTAGAAGCCGGGCTGTTGTTCAGTTTACTTGATGGAAGGATACAGGCTTTTAAGGATGTTGAGCTGAGGGTGACGAACGGCAGCAGGAATCTGTTAAAAGATAAGATTACAACCGGCGTTGATGGTGGCGTTATTGTTAATTTTACCTTACCCGAAGGAACTGGCGCTTTAAGTATCCAGGCGCATACTACAGGTAGCGGGCTGTTAAACATTCCTGTGCTTATTAACCGCAAAGAAAACACTGATGTGCAGTTTATGCCCGAAGGTGGGCAATTAGTAGCCGGTTTGCCTGCAAGGCTTGGTTTTAAGGCCATTGGCGAAGATGGCAAAGGTGTTGATGTTAGTGGCAGGATAGTGGATGCTAAAGGAATGCAAGTAGTGGTTTTCGCCTCCGCCCACGCCGGCATGGGTAGTTTTGAGTTTACGCCTGTTGCCGGCGAAACCTATTTTGCAAAAGTGGATGGTATTGTTAAAACTTATGCTTTGCCGGTGGTTAAATTAAGCGGAACATCTTTAGCGGTAAGTTTAACAAATTCAGACTCTTTACAAATACATATCGCAGCAACCGGTAATAATACAGCCCCTTACTACCTGATTGCACACTCAAGGGGAGTGGTGTGTTACGCACAAAGCGTCGGTAATTTTCCTTTAAATAAAACTATTGCTAAAAATTTGTTTCCAACGGGTATTGTGAGTTTTAGCTTAATTGACGCTGCCAATCTGCCCGTTAACGAGCGCATTGCTTTTATCAATCATCATGACGAAATGCGCGTTGTAGTGGCCCCCCATCAAACTTCCTATGGCATACGCGATAGTATCGCGTTAGCAATAAAAGTAACCGATAAAGACGGCGCGCCAATACAGGGAAATTTTTCATTGGCGGTTACAGATAATGACCAGGTTAAGCTTGACAGTATGGGCAGCAATATTCTAACCAACCTGCTGCTTACTGCTGATCTGAAAGGTAATATTGAAGAACCCGGCTATTATTTTACCGGCCATGCCGAACGCGCCCTGGATAATTTAATGCTTACGCAGGGCTGGGTGGGTTACGACTGGAAAGAGGCCTTTCAGCCTAAGCTGCCCTTTGCTTTTAAATTTGAAAAAGAGTTTACGGTTAGTGGCAGGGTTGTTAATGTATTTGGCAAACCAATTGAAAAATCTAATGTGGTGCTATTTGCCACTAAACCCCTCACCATTAAAGATACGATGACAGACAATACGGGGCGCTTTGTTTTTAAAGACCTGTTTCCGGTTGACACCGCTATTTTTAAACTACAGGCGAGAAATAAAAAAGGCAAGGAAATAAATATAGGGATTGAAATGGACCTGTTAAAGCTGCCCACCTTTTCGCCCGTGCAAGCGGTTAACCCATGGTATTTAAACCTGGATAGTATTGCATTAAATAACTCGCGATTAAAGACGGCGGAATCAAAAGCGCTGTCAGAATACAAAGGGGAAGGCATGGCGTTAAATGAGGTGAATATTAAGGCAAAAAAAGTTGTAAAGGAGTCAAAAAACCTTAACGGAGCGGGTGAGGCAGATGTAGTAATTGATGAGGAGGAGTTGAAAAAAGCGGATAAGATAACCCTTGCCGAACTATTGCGACAAAAATTCCCGGGGTTTGGTGTCGCGGGGTTTACACCACCTAAACGGGAATATCCTGAAAGCCCAATGAGGGCAAATGATATAGCACGAGACCTGGCGTTGCTATCACCTCCAGAAAAAGGGCGTGCCGCGCAGGCCATTATAGCAAACCAGCATAAACCATGGAGACAGAGCTATACACTGCGTAGCCAGGAAGTACATTTTATTATAGACGGAACAGACGTGGATAGATTTTATGATGAAATGATGGAAACCCCCGGAGACACTAAGCGATACAACTATATAAAAAGTTACCTTGAATTCTTTACTGCCGAAGATATTACAGGTATTGAGCTAATGATAAACAACAAATTTACCGCTGCTTATAGCGCTTCATTCGAAACCAACAAAGAACGAATGGGCAGGTCTAACGCGTTTGCCTATTTTGAAATTACCACCAGGGCAAAAAAAGGCCCTTTTATGCAGGTAACGCCGGGCACTTATTTACTTAGAACGCTGCCCTTCGCTTTAGCTAAACAGTTTTATAGCCCAAAATATACCGTAAAAAATAAAACTGCGGGCGTAGGTACTGATATCCGTTCCACAATTTTTTGGGAACCTAATGTTGTTACCGATAAATACGGTAAAGCTACCGTAACTTTTTATAGTGCAGATAAAGCGGCAACTTACACGTTACTTTTAGAAGGTACCGATATGGACGGGAGGTTGGGTTTTGGCAAAAAACAAATAAACATTAAATAGATCATTAAACGTTCGGTTCTGATGCTTTGGGTTTTGGCAGATAAAAAATAACGATTTAGGTAAAGCCCCCACCTAAGGCGGGGGCCTTACCTAACCTCTGAAAGGGTGTTCCTCAGAAAAGTTTCAGATCTGTTGAGCCGTCTTCTTTCCGTTCTTCTGTTTCCTGATATTTTACGTAATTCTTTATCCGATCTTCATCCACTCCTACTGTAATCACAAAATAACCCCGACTCCAAAAATGATCACCCAATATGGCTTTTTGCGCAGACTTGGATAATTCTTGAACATCAGTATTGCTGTTTTTTCCTTCAGTACCCCATGAAATCACTCACACTCAGCTTTGGGGGGATGCTACATACCAAGTGTATGTGATCTGGCTGAATATTCATCTCCAATATTTCTACCTCTTTTCATTGACAAATCGCTTATATCTTATTTTCAAGCGTATCGGCAACAACATCGCGTAGAACACGAAATCGGCACTTCGGTGTCCAAACTATATGATATACACAACAGCAGGGGTTACAATTATATATATTTTACTTAATCAAATGTTTTAGCTGGATGATCTCTTTCTCATCTAAAAAGCGCCAGCGGCCACGCGGAAGATCTTTTTTGGTAAGGTTGGCATATACCACCCTATCCAGTTTTACTACCTCATAACCTAAGCTTTCAAATATACGGCGCACAATACGGTTTTTGCCGCTGTGGATCTGTATACCTATCTCGCGTTTCGAGCCACCTGCCACGTATGATACCGTATCAGGTTTAATAAGGCCGTCTTCCAGTTCAACGCCGAAACCAATTTTGTTCAAATCGCCCTGCGAAACACTTTTACTTAACTCAACATGGTACAACTTACTTATGTTGCTGCGCGGATGTGATAATTTATCGGCCAGATCACCATCATTGGTCATTAATAATAAGCCAGTGGTGTTGCGGTCCAGGCGGCCGATCGGGTAAATGCGTTCGCGGCTGGCTTTTTCAACCAAATGCATAACCGTGCGGCGCTCCTGCGGGTCATCTGTAGTAGTTATATAGTCTTTAGGTTTATTTAACAATACATAAACCATCTTTTCGCGTTTCAGCATTTCGCCGTTATAGCGAATTTCGTCTTTAAACGGATCAACTTTGTAACCCAGTTCATTTATCACCTCGCCATTAACAGATACTACGCCGGCTTCAATCAGCTCATCAGCCTTACGCCTTGAGCAAATGCCTGCATTAGCAATGTAACGGTTCAGCCTGATCAGGCCACTTTCCTTTGGTTCGGTAGCTTTCTTGCTACGCATGGTTCTAACCGGCGCCTCAGAATCGTCACCTTCGGCCCTTGGTTTGCGGAAAGGTTTGTCACCATCGCGTTTAAACGCTCCCGGTTTTGCGCCGTTGTCGAATTTCTTTCCACCGCGCGATTCAAAACCAGCTCTTTTTGGTTTATCAGTGCTGCCACCTGCGCGTTCGGGTTTTTTCTCGTATGATGTTTCAAAACGTTTTTTCGGCCCGCGGTCGTCGCTAAAATTTCTTTTAGGTCTGTCCTCAGCGCCCTCGGTTGAACGGCTTGCGTATGGTTTTCTATCACCGTCATTGCTTCTGCCTTCACTCCTGTCTCCGCCAAAGTTTCTTTTTGGTCTATCGTCAGAGCTACCTGTTGAGCGTGTGCCGTAAGGTTTTCTGTTTGAATCTGTACTCCGGGTTTCGCTTCTTTCGCCGCCAAAACTTTTCCTTGGTCTGTCCTCGCCGCTATCGGCTGAACGGCCGGAATACGGTTTTTTACGGGGCTCGAAAGTTTTACCTTCACTCTTTTCGCCGCTAAAACTTCTTTTAGGGCGATCATCATCACCGGTCGGTCTTCCTGAGTAAGGTTTACGCGGACCGTAGCTTTTCTTTTCGCCTGATAACGAGAAAGCACTCCGTTCAGCAGCCGGGCCGCTTGAATATCTTTTTTTAGAATCGCTGTTGCTTGATTTGTCCGTGCTTTTTGAGAAGCTACCACGGTTTGACGAAGAGGGTCTTTTTGAACTATCATCTCCCTTTGTACTGCGGCTTGATGACTTGCCGTTTTTGTCGTCGCGACTGTTTGTTGGTCGTTTAAATACCATATATTTTTTGATTGCGCTTTCGCAGCGTGAAGCCGCAAAGATAGCGTTTTTAGGCCCCAAAACGGGGCTTTTTTCAATTTTTTTTGCCGGTTCAAAAACTGCGTTTAAACCACTTTAAACCGCGATTTTTAACTTATTTTAAATTTCTCAAAACACTAAGCCTATGATAAGTGTTTGACAATGTGCTTAATATAAGATACCTTTGCAAAACATTTTACCCAATAGTTCATTAAAAAACGAAGAAAAAATGATGAAAAAACACTTAATTACGTGCTCCGTAATAGTGGTGCTGCTAATCATTTTAAAGCTTAACACTGCCAGCTCAATAGTAACAAAACCCGCGCCAAAAACAGTAACGCCGGTTGCGTACGTAATACCCAATTTGGTTATTAACACTAAAACTACTGAAGCAATTAAGGGTTACAGCTTTGCTAACGAGGCCATGCCCGTTAACGCAACTGTTTACAGAAAATTACAGAAATCACTTACAAAACACAATTTTAAAAACATTCAGTCTAATATACTGCATGCTAAGGCATTAAAGCTGTTTCCTATTATTGAGCCTATTTTAAAAGCCCACGGCATACCAGAGGATTTTAAGTACCTCCCACTGGTTGAATCGGGTTTAAGAGAGGGAACCTCGCCAAAGGGAGCGTCGGGTTTATGGCAATTTATGCCGGGTACCGCACGTACTTATGGCCTAAAGGTTAACCGCAAAGTTGATGAGCGCAAGAATATTGAGAAATCAACAATTGCGGCATGCAGGTATATTAATGATCTGTATGACGAGTTTAACAGCTGGACATTAGCAGCCGCGGCTTACAACAACGGATCTGTTAAACTGGAAAGGGCAATAAACAGCCAAAGCGAGGACAATTACTTTATGATGAAGCTGAACCGCGAGACGGGCAACTACGTGTATAGTATAATAGCAATGAAAGAGATTATTGCTAAACCCAAAAAGTATGGCTACTCTGAGTACTACACACTCGTAAAGTTTGAGCCAAAAAATTTTATCGCGTATAATTAACCATTTTTACGGAGCACATGCGAGCCCGGTTGCCAATGGCAAGCCGGGCTTTTTTATGCTTTAACAATTATTTAAGCTTTACAAAGTAAATGCGGTTGTGGTCAACACTGCCGCTGCTCGCTAATATTTTTGCCATAAAACCGCTTGCGCCATTATCTACAACGCCAAAGTCGTCATCGTTTGATACTGCAAGTATATTACCCGGAAGCAATGCAATACCTTCTGCCTTATCATGCGGATAAACCGTTGGAAGATCTTTTAAAAGGTCTATTGCCAACGTTTTTGTAACCGGGATAATGCCCGCGCCGGTTAATCCCGTCATATCATTCAGTTCTTCAACTGTTTTGCCTCCATATAATTTACCAGAAGCGGTATTTGCAGCGTCAGAAATATCGGTAGCGCCGGAAATATCAATTTTAAATATCTTTTTGAAGGTAGCGGGATTAGTTGCTGCGCCACCATATAAACCATCACGTTCAATTGTAAGGAAGGTAGTGGCGTTTAAAGCCAATATTTCGCTGCAACCTGTAAGTGTGATATTATCCATTAAGTAAGCATATTGTTTAGTTGTCCCGGTGGCTATGTCAAATGTTAATATCCGCAGCACTAATGAGTTAGCAACGGCAGTTTTTGATGGATTATACATAGGCGATTGCATTAAGCCTACAAGCGTTTTACCATCAGGTGTAATAGTTAATCCCTCCATACCACGGTTGGGCCTGCGGCGTGCAAATACCAATGGAATTTTACGGCCGCCTGTGCCGCTGCCAAATGGATTAATACGTTCAATTGTACGGCCTGTGGCATCAAAATGTACAATATGCGGGCCGTACTCATCGCTTACCCAAAAAGAGCCGTCGCTTGCGCGTACTAAGCCTTCAGAGTCAATGCCATCTTCACTGGTTGTTAACGCATTCCCGTTTAAATCATAAGGTAATTCGCCTGTGTTTCCGGCCCCGATAGGGTTGGGTAAACCATTTAAGTTAGCACCTGCAGCATTTTTAAAGTTGATGACCTGCTCTAACACCAATTTTCCGTCTTTCAATCTGAATTTACCAATTGCAGGGGTAAAATCTGATTTACCTAAGATTATTGATCCGGGTACAGTAGTACCGGCAACGTTCGGTCCGCGATCTGTCATCAGGTAAAAAACAGTGGGATCATTAGGGTCAGCAGCAACTGCCGAGCCGTAGCCACCGTTGTAAACTTTAACACCGGCAGCGGTAGTCATTAACAATGCGGGGTCACTTGCTTCGGCCATCGCCGGGTAGGTAATGGTTTCATCAGGAATTTCAGTTTTATTTTTTTTGCAGGCAGCAACGCTGATAGCTGCAAAAGCTAATACGCCAAGTAACGTTTTTTTCATTTGTAATAAATTTTTAATTTTCGCACCAAAGAAACGCTTGCCGTATAACCTCACTGTTAACATAAAAACAATTTGTATTCTGTGTATTAAAAGAATCTGGCAATCCGGCAACGCATCTGTTTTTGCTTATATTTGCTTAAATTTTTAGCATTTTTACCGGCAACGGTTTTATATATAATATGGACGACAAACACATCGACCTGGGCGAGCAGAGTGAAGTAGAGGTATACGGGGCACGGGTACATAATTTAAAAAACATAGACGTTTCTTTTCCGCGTAACAAGCTGGTAGTTATTACCGGCCTGAGCGGTAGCGGCAAATCATCCCTGGCTTTTGATACCATTTATGCCGAGGGGCAGCGCCGTTATATGGAAACATTTTCTGCCTACTCGCGCCAGTTTATGGGCGGTATGGAACGGCCGGATGTTGACAAAGTTTCGGGCTTGAGCCCGGTTATAGCAATTGAGCAAAAAACAACCAGCAAGAACCCGCGCTCAACTGTGGGCACCATTACAGAGATTTACGATTTTATGCGCTTGCTTTATGCCCGTACCGGCATAGCTTACTCGTATATAAGCGGCGAGAAAATGGAGCGCATGAGCGAGGACCAGATCTTTAAAACCATATTAGACAGGTTTGACGGGCAACCCATTAATGTAATGGCCCCGGTGGTTAAGGCACGAAAAGGGCATTACCGCGAGTTGTTTGAGCAGATACGCAAACAGGGCTATTTAAAGGTCTATATTGACGGTGCTATTACCGATGTAGAACCTAAAATGCAGTTAGACAGGTACAAGATCCATGATATTGATATTGTGGTTGACCGGCTGATGGTGAACGCCAGCGACAGCAAGCGCCTTTATGATTCCATTCAATCCGCTTTAAAAACCGCAAAGGGTATTATCCGCATAGCAGATAAAGACAATAACGTTTATTATTTCAGCAAGTATTTGATGGACCCGGTTTCGGGAATCTCATACGATGAACCGCAACCTAATACTTTCTCGTTCAACTCGCCATACGGCGCCTGCGATAAGTGTAATGGCCTGGGTTATATTTTTGAGGTGGACGAAGCATCGGTTATACCTAATCCAAAACTCACTATTATGAATGGGGGCCTGGCACCCTTGGGCGAGTTCCGCGAAACATGGATCTTCCAGGTGTTGAAAGCGCTGGCAAAAAAATATGAATTCTCGCTTTCTGTCCCGATAGAAAAACTGGACCGGGAGAAACTGGATATAATTTTAAATGGCACGCAAGAGCTGCTTACCGTAGCCGTTGAGTACAACAAGTGGAACGTTCAAAGCTACCAGATAACCTTTGAGGGCATCATCCGTATGTTGGAAGAGCAGCAGGAGCGCCGCAACGACGAAGGTATGGACGATATGGAAAATTATCGTGTGTTGAAAACCTGCCCTACCTGCGAAGGTGCCCGCCTGAAAAAAGAATCGCTGCATTTTAAGGTTGACGATAAGAACATTTTTGAACTATCAAGCATGGATATCATCTCCCTGCGCGATTGGTTTACCGGTTTAGAGGGCAGGCTTGATGAGCGCCAGAATATTATTGCCAAAGAAATATTGAAAGAGATCCGCGCGCGAATAGGCTTTCTGCTTGATGTGGGCTTAAGCTACTTAACGCTTGATCGTACTGCCAAAACGCTGTCAGGCGGCGAGGCGCAGCGTATAAGGCTGGCTACACAAATAGGTTCGCAACTGATGAATGTGATGTACATTTTGGACGAGCCAAGCATAGGCCTGCACCAACGTGATAACGAGCGACTGATAAACGCACTTAAAAACCTGCGCGACCTGGGCAATACCGTATTGGTTGTTGAACACGATAAAGACATGATACTGGAAGCCGACCATGTTATTGACATGGGCCCGGCAGCCGGTGTACATGGCGGCCAAATAGTAGCGCAAGGTACTCCGGCGCAATTAATGGCGCAACACACCCTTACTACATCCTACATCAATGGTGAGCGCGAAATAGCTATCCCCCAAAAACGACGCGAGGGCAACGGTAAAACGTTATCGCTTAAAAAAGCGACAGGGCATAACCTAAAAAAGGTGAGTGTAGACATTCCTTTGGGTAAGCTGATAGGCATTACAGGCGTATCAGGCAGTGGTAAATCCAGCCTTATAACAGAAACGCTGTATCCTATCCTTAATCATCACTTCTTTAGGGCTAAAAAGCACCCGTTGCCTTTTGCAACAATAGAAGGACTGGAACATATTGACAAGGTTATTGAGATAGATCAAACGCCTATTGGCCGTACGCCGCGCTCTAACCCGGCTACGTATACGGGTGTTTTCTCTGATATTCGCAATTTGTTTGTTGCCTTGCCTGAGTCGAGGATCCGCGGTTACAAACCGGGGCGTTTCTCGTTCAACGTAAAGGGCGGCCGTTGCGAAACCTGCCAGGGCGCGGGTATGAAAGTTATTGAGATGAACTTTTTGCCTGATGTGCAGGTGCCTTGCGAGGAATGTAGCGGCAGGCGCTATAACCGCGAAACCTTGGAAGTACGCTACAAAGGCAAATCAATAAGCGATGTGTTGGATATGAGCATTGAGGATGCTGTGCCGTTTTTTGAGCATATCCCTTCTATTTATCGTAAAGTAAAAACGCTGCTTGATGTTGGTTTGGGTTATATCCGTTTAGGGCAGGCATCAACCACCCTATCTGGCGGCGAGGCGCAACGAGTAAAACTGGCTACAGAGCTTTCTAAAAAAGACACCGGCAACACCTTTTATATTTTAGATGAACCAACCACAGGTCTGCATTTTGAAGACATTAATGTTTTGCTTGGTGTGCTACAACAGTTGGTTGACAAAGGCAATACCGTATTAGTTATTGAGCATAATCTTGACGTTATAAAGGTAGTTGACCATGTTATAGATCTTGGCCCGGAAGGTGGCTCAGGTGGTGGTACGATACTCTTCTCGGGCACCCCAGAAGGTTTGTGTAAAGTAAAGAACAGCTTTACAGGTAAGTTTTTGAAGAAAGAGATGGGGTTGTAATATTTTCTATTGTACAATAATTTGTACAATAGAAAATAAGTAGTTACCTTTAACTAAACAAGAAACTTATGATTACAACTTATTCCGATTTTCGCCAACAATTAAAGTCGTGGTTAGATAAGGTTAGAAATGATCATACACCTCTATTTGTTACCAATGCAAAGGGAGAAGATGTTGTAGTGCTTTCAAAATCTGACTATGAAAGCATGGAAGAAACATTTTACCTACTAAAAAACCCTAACAACGCTGCAAGATTATTAAAAGGCATTGCAGATTACAATAAAGGCTATGCCAAGGAAAGAAATCTTATTGAAGAATGAAGATCATTTTTTTGGAAGATGCCTGGGAAGACTACCTGTATTGGCAAAACACCGACAAGGCTCTGCTAAAGAAAATAAACATTTTAATAAAAGACATTGACCGCCAGCCTTTTGAAGGAAACGGAAAGCCCGAATTATTACGCCATAATCTTACCGGATGGTGGTCGCGGAGAATTAATTTAGAGCATAGGTTGGTTTATAAAATAGACAACGATGCGATTATAATACTACAGTGTAGGTATCATTATTAACGCATTGTAATATGCCCCCGGCAAACAATTTAGCCATTTGAATTGTACCTTGCACAAATATTTCTGAATTGACCGCTACTACCAAAAAGTTTATCTCCTATGCGCTAAAAGCCACTATACTTAGTGCTGCCTGTTATTTTATCATTCATCAATACGTAAACAAAGGGGATACTTTAAAACAGTTTGAAGTACTGATAAGCCATATTCCGCAAGGGCATGTTATAGCAATAATGTCGTTGGTTGTTGTTTTAATGGTGGCTAATTGGACACTGGAAGCCTTAAAATGGAAATACCTTACCCGTAATCTGGCACAAATTACCTTATGGGAATCTATTGAAGGCGTATTTTGCGGCCTCACCTGGGCTGTTATAACGCCTAACCGTTTTGGCGAGTACGGAGGCCGGGTTATGTACCTGCCACCACGCAAGCGTATTCATGGTGTATTTGCAATGGCGGTAGGTGCGTTTGGACAAAATGTTATTACCAATGTGCTCGGCTTTATTGCCATGGCGTGGTTTGCCTATTCTTTTCTAAATTTAAACACGCTGATGATGACAGGCGCATTTGTATTTTCGTGTACATCTATCGCGTTCTTCCTGATACTTTATTTTAATATTAAATGGGCGGTCTGGTTGCTTGACCGTATTCCCTTTCTCAGCAAATTTCATCGATTTTTTGAGATAATGGGCAGATACCGCTTTGCCGAACTGCGTACAATTATGTATTTCTGTCTTGGCCGGTTTTTCATTTTCTCTTCTCAATATTATCTGGTCATCCATTTGCTTATTCCGCAAATACCTATGTACGAAGTGTTTTTGATGGTATTTATTGTTTTCTTTATACAATCTGCATTACCCTCTCTTGATATTTTTGATATCGCTGTGCGCAGTGCGGTAGCTACAACAGTATTTGCCTACGTGACCGATCAACATGTGGCTATAATTGCTGCTTTTGCATCAATCTGGCTGATAAATCTTATTTTTCCGGCAATAATAGGTTCAGTATTTACGCTAAATATTAAATTCTTTGATCGTAACGCTTAGTATCGCTTTTTTATCGCTCACCGGTTTATACCTGCTGGTGCTTTTATATCTGATAAGGGGATGGGCGGCGTTAAAAACACCACGGGTAAATCCATCAGGTTTTACAACGCGGGTTACTGTACTTATAGCGGCACGTAATGAGGCGGAAACCATCCATTTAACTATTAACGATATTTTAGCGCAGGACTTCCCTAAACATCTTACCGAAATTATAATAGTTGACGACCACTCAACCGACCGTACTGCAGACATTATACGCAGTTATAGTGACCGGGGCGTAAAGCTTCTTCAGCTAAATGAGGACCAACCGCTTAACTCCTATAAAAAGAAAGCAATAAGCGAAGCCATTGCCCTATCAACAGGTGATTTAATGGTGGCCACTGATGCAGATTGCCGTATGGGCAATAAATGGCTATCAACTATTGTTGGGTATTTTGAGGCCGAACAACCGGTTATGATCTCTTCGCCGGTTAGCTATTTTGAAGAAAGGTCCCTGTTTGAACGTATGCAGGCGCTTGAGTTTTCGTACCTTATTGGCGTTGGTGCCGCTTTTATAGGTAATGGTCGCGCCTCAACTTGTAATGGGGCCAATCTCGCCTACCACAAGGATATTTTTTTATGAAGTTGGTGGCTTTAAAGGTATTGATGACCTTGCGTCGGGAGATGATGAGTTGTTGCTCCAAAAAGTCGCGCTGCGCTATCCCGGGCGAATTGGTTTTACAAAACTTACAGATGCTGTGGTATATACCCACGCCAAGCACAATTTATCAAGCTTTTTGCAGCAACGCCGGCGCTGGGCATCAAAATCAACCCGTTATAAAGATAAAAAAATAGTGGCCTTAGCAGTAGGGATATGGCTATTCAATATATCATTGCTGATAAGTGCTGCGCTTAGCTTTTTTAGTTATGATATTTTTATGCTTTTTCTGCTACAATTCGCGCTTAAAATTGCGGTCGAAGCGTGGTTCCTCATTCCAATAATGCTGTTTTTTAAAAGGCCCGGTATGGTACCATTGATTCTGCTCGTTTCGCCTTTGCATGTTATATACCTTGTTTATATCGGCCTTATCAGTAATAACAGCAAGTATATTTGGAAGGGGCGGATGGTAAGGTAGCAAACTACCCCACTATCATTCTATTGAAATTTTCTGAACCCGATTTGCCGATAGCTGTTTATTAAACGATATTTAGCCAAACAATTAAACAATTGGCTGAATTAACCCCCGCGCAGCGCACCTGGAAAGTATTTAAGCGAAACAAATTCGCAGTAGTGGGTCTCGCTTTTATTATCATTACATCAGTTATAGCAGCATTGGGTTATTTAATAATGCCCGATGATACCCCGCTGGCCAATAATCAAACTATACAACTCAGCCTTAAAAAACCCGGGACCAGCTTTATAATGCTTCGGCTTAAAAAGCCGGAGTATGTTGATACGGTATCTTTTTTTACCAAGGTATGGTACGGGCAACCCGCGGTTTATACAGAGCTACCCATAGTAAGTTATAGGTTTGATAAAGATCTGATCCTTGTAAAAGAGTATATAGGCGATGAAGATAAACCTGAAACGCGCAGCTACAATATCTACGAAGTGGTAAGCGGTATAAAGCCTGTTTACAAGCGCGGCAAAGTAATTATAGGGCAGAAAACTTTAAACGCCGGTGAAGCCGCAAACGTCAGATTTCAAGATCAGATAAAATCGCATCACATCGCCCAAAAAACCTTTTGGCTGGGTACAGATATTTATGGGCGCGATATTTTAAGCAGACTGATATTAGGCGCGCGCATATCTCTTTCTGTAGGTGTAATGGCCGTAATCATCAGCTTACTTATCGGCGTTACAATTGGTGCTTTAGCGGGTTATTTTGGTGGATGGATAGATGGCGCTTTAAGCTGGTTGATGAACATATTATGGTCACTGCCCGCCCTGTTGCTGGTGTTGGCCATATCCTTTGCATTGGGCAAGGGCCTGTGGCAAATTTATGTGGCCGTAGGTTTATCCATGTGGGTTGAAGTGGCAAGGCTGGTACGCGGGCAGGTTATCAGCATAAAACAAACGGAATATATTGAGGCCGCACGAGCGCTTGGCTATGGTAACACACGCATTATTATCCGCCATATTTTACCCAATATTATGGGCCCTATTTTAGTGATGGCCTCTTCTAACTTCGCATCGGCAATATTGTTAGAGGCCGGTTTAAGTTTTCTGGGCTTTGGTGCCCAGCCCCCTACCCCCACCTGGGGCGGCATGATACGCGAACATTATGGCTATATAATTATGGATGCTGCCTACTTATCAATTATCCCCGGCCTTGCTATTATGTTGGTGGTTTACGCATTTAATCTCATAACGGTAGCGCTCCGCGATGCTTTCGATATAAAATCGCAAAACACACGTATGTAAAAAAAAATTTCTATTTTAGACAACGCCGAGCAAGCTTACCAAATGCAGGATATAAACCACCCCTCAGGCGAAGAAGAACTAATACGTTTGCTGTTAAAGCGGCAATCTGAGCTGAACTCGCTACTTGAGGTAACCCGTGCTATCAATAAAAACACATCCACAACTGTATTGATACAGATGCTGGAAGTAATTCTGCAAAATCATTTGCATGTTGGGGCGGTTTAGGTTTCTGATAGAAAAAGACAACAAATACGCCTGCATATCAAAATACGGTGGCGAGATTGAACCCACAGGTATATTAAGTAAAGCCTGCGCTAGCTTAAGTAAAATACGGTCGCCGGAGCCTTTGGCTAAAAGCGCCAATACGGTGCTTAATAAATATAATTATTTTATCCCTATATATCATAAAAGCAAAGCGCTCGCTTTCGCGCTGATAGGCGATTTCAGCACCTCGGGCGAAATGCTGAGCAACGACCTCAACTTTATACAAACGCTTGTTAATGTAGTGGTGGTTGCCCTTGAAAACAAGAAACTGTTTAAAGAAAGATTACAAGCAGAACGTTTTCAGCGTGAAATGGAACTGGCGGCCGAGGTTCAAAACATGTTGATCCCTTTAGGGGTACATAAGGAAACCGCGGTAGAGGTGGGCGCAAGATATTTGCCTCATCAAAATATTGGCGGCGACTATTTTGACTTTATACGTTTAAATGAGGATGAGTTTTTATGGTGTATTGCTGATGTATCCGGCAAAGGAGTTTCGGCGGCATTGTTAATGGCGAACTTCCAGGCGACATTACATGCCTGGACAGCGGTTGAAGATGACCTGACAAATATCGTGGAGCGCCTTAATCAAAAAGTTATAGGCAATACAAAAGGCGAGCGGTTCATTACCTTGTTTATAGCCAAATACAATGAGAAAACCCGAAAGCTTAATTACATTAACGCTGGCCATAACCCTACCATACTTTATTCTGAAGGCGAGGCCGTAACGCTTAAATTGGGTACCACCATGATAGGCGCTTTTGAACAGCTGCCTTTTTTAAACCAGGGCGAAGTTGATATTGAACCGGGAAGCCTGTTGTTTAACTACACCGATGGTTTACTTGATTTTGAGCCCTACGGTGATAAGGAATGGACCGAGGAACAGCTGCTCGATTTTGTTATAGTAGAGGGAGAAGAAACACCCGACAACTTTAACCAAGCGCTTTTAAATCATTTAAACATCACCATAAAAGGTAAACCCATTGATGATATTACGATGCTTACCTTGCGCATATTTTAAATTTTGTTAAAAACGTGTGAAAAACATTTGTTGCACCGTTTAAGTAAAAACCGTCTTTTTGTATTGTGTTATTAGCCAGATTTCAGCATGAACTAATTGAGGCCGGTTGCGACGAAGCGGGTCGTGGCTGCCTGGCAGGCCCTGTGTTTGCAGCCGCTGTTATTTTGCCACATGATTTTGAGCACGAATTGCTCAATGATTCAAAGCAACTATCAGAGGAAGTGAGATATACCTTACGCGATGAGATTGAGCAAAAAGCAATAGCCTTCGCCGTAGCCTCGGTTGATAATATTGAGATAGACGAGATCAACATACTTAACGCATCGTTTCTGGCCATGCACCGGGCCATTGAAAAACTGCACTTGCAGCCGCAATTGTTATTGATTGACGGCAACCGCTTTAACAAACACCAAACCATCCCTCATCAATGCATTGTAGGTGGCGATGGTAAATACTTTAGCATTGCCGCCGCTTCTATTTTAGCCAAGACCTACCGCGATGACTATATGAAGCAAATAGCCTTGCACCATCCGGAATATGAGTGGCACAGCAACAAAGGCTATCCAACTATTAAACACCGCAAAACCATTTTACAAATTGGCTACACCCCATATCACCGCCGCACTTTTAGGGTAACGATGCTGGATGCAGGAGAAGAAGTGGTGGCGTTTTAGTCCCTCAAAATTACATTTGTATGTCCGGGCAAGTCTTCGTTACCTTGTTTCTATGAGGCATTTAAGCTATTTTTGGTTTTAACCCTAAATTTAGTTTTGAAGATTCTTATTCTGTCTCATCGTGTACCGTTTCCGCAAAACGGTGGCTACTCTATTGTGGTGTGTAACACCATAAGGGGCTTGCTGCGTATGGGTCACCAGGTATCAGTTTTAGCACTTAACACCAAACCCAGCCTTGAGGACTGCCTGCCTGATGATGATCTGCTTGGTAAAATAAGTTATAAAGCCTATAGCATAGACATTACTGTTACGGTATTGCAGGTAGCGACAAATCTTCTTCAAAAGACATCCTTTAATATTGACAGGTATTACGATGAAGGTTTTGAGCGATTGCTTATAAACGAAGTAAAAACAAACGAGTTTGATATTATTCAGTTTGAGGGTTTGCTTACCACGCTTTATTATGATGCTGCAAGAAAGAACTCAAATGCGCGGCTGATATATCGCGCCCACAATATTGAGAACCAATTGTGGGAACGCCTTTCGCAACAAAAAATAGATCCTTTTAAAAGATCATATTTAAAGCTGCATGCCCGGCGCATAAAAAACTACGAGCTTCATCAGCTTAACAAGTTTGATGCCTTGCTGGTGTTTACCAACGAAGATAAAAACACCCTGGTTAAAGATGGTATTAAGGTAAAAATGCAAGTATTGCCTATAGGTATTAGACTTGATCAATACGCCCCTGACCATAGCCTGATAGAGTTTCCGAGCTTGTTTTTTTTGGGATCATTGGATTGGTTACCTAACCGCGAGGGTATGCAATGGTTCCTTGAAAATTTTTATAAGGACATAGCCGACGGGACATTAATGACCAAACTTTATGTTGCCGGTAATGACATCCCCGAGCTTTTTGATGATTACGAAGCGCTTGGGAAAATTTTTATTCAGGGTGAGGTTGATAATGCGCTGGAATTTGTAAACAGCAAGGCAATAATGATAGTGCCGCTGTTAACAAGCGGCGGTATGCGCGTAAAAATTGTAGAAGGCATGGCTATGCAAAAATGTATTATCTCTACATCCTTAGGTGCCGAGGGTATTAATTATGTGGATGGCCGGGATATACTGATAGCTAACAGCATTGAAGAGTTTGGTAAGGCTATAAAACGCTGTATCAGCGACGAAGAGTTTTGCAGCGAAATAGGCGATAACGCGCGGAAATTGATAGAGGCAGAAAACGACATTCAAATTATAACCCAAAAACTGATTGATTTTTACCACAGCTGCCTACAGTCTTAATATAAAGTTTAAGGAACCAATCAGCCTGCTAAGCTGCTCAATTTTATTACTTTTGCCCCGGTTTAGTTTATTAATATGAAGAATACCGCATTAACTGATATCCATATAAAATTAGGGGCCAAAATGGTACCCTTTGCAGGTTACAACATGCCCGTGCAGTATGCCGGCATTAATGCCGAGCACGAAACCGTGCGCAAAGCCGTAGGCGTTTTTGATGTGAGCCACATGGGCGAGTTCATCCTGAAGGGCGAAGGAGCCCTTGACCTGATACAACGCGTTAGCAGTAACGATGCGGCTAAATTGTATGATGGCAAAGTGCAATACTCCTGTTTGCCTAATGAGCAAGGCGGCATTGTTGATGATCTGCTGGTTTACCGCATTGATGAGAAAACCTACATGCTGGTAGTAAACGCATCCAACATTGATAAAGACTGGGATTGGATAAGCAAATTCAATACAGCAGGTGTTGATATGAAAAACATATCAGACCGTACTTCTCTTTTGGCCGTTCAAGGCCCCAAAGCTGCTGAAGCCTTGCAAAGCCTTACAGATATTGATCTGGGTACCATGGAATATTATACCTTTAAAAAAGGGAAGTTTGCGGGTATAGACAATGTAATAGTATCAGCAACAGGATATACCGGCGCAGGTGGCTTTGAATTGTATTTTGATAACGCCAACGCAGAACAAATATGGACTGAAGTATTTGCAGCAGGCGAGCCATTTGGTATAAAACCAATTGGTTTGGGTGCCAGGGATACTTTAAGGCTGGAAATGGGTTTTTGTTTATACGGCAATGATATAGACGATACCACATCGCCATTAGAAGCAGGTTTGGGTTGGGTAACCAAGTTTAGTAAGCAATTTACCAACGCTAAACAACTGGAGCAGCAAAAGCAGGCAGGCATTAAACAAAAGCTGGTTGGCTTTGAAATGGTTGAAAGGGGCATCCCAAGGCATGATTATGAGATAACAGATGCAGAAGGCAACACCATCGGCAGGGTTACTTCAGGCACACAATCACCTTCGTTGCAAAAAGCAATCGGCATGGGTTATGTACCAACGGCTTTTGCTAAAGAGGGCACAGATATCTTCATCAAAATAAGAGATAACAAAATTAAGGCAAAGGTGGTTAAACCGCCGTTTACCCCCTAACCCCCTAAAGGGGAACTCCTTTCGGTTTAACAGATAAAAGAAAAAAGATTTGAGCATAGATACAAACCATACTCCCCCTTTAGGGGATCGGGGGCCAAAACTACATGCCTGCCTTACACCTGCGCTTATTCCTTTATATAAAGTAGAAGAATATATTGTGGTTATAATTGATGTTTTCAGGGCCACTACTTCTATTTGTTATGGTATTGAAAACGGTGCAGAGGCAATTATTCCGGTATCAAAGGTAGAAGAGTGCAGCGCCTACATCGAGAAAGGTTTTGATTACCTGTTAGCTGCAGAGCGGGATGGCGAAGTAGTATCCGGATTTGATTTTGGCAATTCGCCGTTCTCTTATACTAAAGAGAAGGTTAGCGGTAAAACTGTTGTACTTACCACTACCAACGGCACACATGCCTTGCATCTGTCGCGCAGGGCTAAGAAGATAGTTATTGGCTCGTTTTTAAATCTTACAGCGCTTTGTAACTGGCTAAAACAACAGCAGGAAAACACATTACTGGTATGCTCCGGCTGGAAAAACAATTTTAACCTGGAAGATACTTTGTTTGCAGGTGCCGTTGTTGAGCAATTAAAGAACAACGGCTTCAGCCTGGATGATCCGGCTATTGCCGCCAATGACATGTATAGCCTGGCTAAAGATGACCTGAATGGCTATCTTAAAAAAACATCGCACAGCGCGCGCCTAAAGGCATTAGGCATTGAAAAAGATATAGAGTTTTGTTTGAATGTTGATGTAACCACAGCCATACCCATTTTGGATGGTGAGCGACTGATTAAATTAAAATAGTCTCATAAAAGTCATGCCGAACACGTCCGGCATGACTTCATTAAGGTTGCATTTTAATTAGCCCCTTGATTTCCTGTTTTTTATTACCCATCTTCTGGACAGATAAAATACTCCAAAAAGCATCAACCAGATTGGCCAGCGAGCAATAAGTCCGAAAAATATCTTTCCCAAGATTCTCCATCCATCAATCAACGCCGTCTTTATTTTATATCCGAAAGGATTGCTTTTGTTCGTTACCGTTTGCCTTGAGTAAAATGTGATATCTAAAGAACTGTATTCAACCTGCTTAGTAAGATAATTCAATTGCCCTTGCGTTGATTCTATGCTGCTCCTGATCTCATTCAGTTTACTTTCTATCTCTAAAAGGTCAGATATTTTGGTGCTTTTTTTAAGCAGTTCCAGGTATCGTTGCTCCAGTTTCTTTTTATTGGCAAGTTGCGTTGTAACATCAATAAACTGCGTGGTAACATCCGTAATCCTTATATTTTTTTCATCGATATTCTCGGCGCTGGCAGAAACTTCAATAAGAAATGTATCGAAATTTTTTGCAGGTATACGTGTATGCAACGTTATTTCATTTTCGGCGTCTTCGCTGTCATTGTTCTCGCTCTCTTCTGCCACATAACCACCCAGCTTTTTTAATGACGCGTAAAGTGTTTTACGAGTTTGATTAATATCCTCTGTTTTAAAACGGATGTCACCTTCTTTTACAATTTTTTTCTCAACGGCATTAGAGCTACCTGTTGTTGATGCCTGATCACCGTAACCCTCAACAGCCGCCATCTCCGGAAATTTCATTTTTTCTGCTGCCTGGTTAGGCATTGCGATATCCGCGGTAGATGTTTTATTAACCTCGGGCTGTTGGGCTCTATTACAAGCCGAAGCTGCAAATACCAACGCTGCACCAATGAATATCTTTCTCATAATAAGTAAATTAGGCATATTTTATAAAAGTAGTAAACATTTTGATACCTTAATAGTACCTGTAAGCTGTATTGGTAATAAGGCTGTTACCTCAGCTTCTCATTATTTCTATGCCGCTCTGCATCGCGGATGCTTTTCTTCTCCATGTTTTTCTGTAAGGCATCAGTAAGATCAATACCGGTTTGGTTAGCCAGGCATATCAGCACAAATAAAACGTCAGCCATTTCATCAGCCAGGTTAACTTCTGTATCAGATTTTTTGAAGGATTGTTCGCCGTATTGCCGCGCCATAATACGCGCCACCTCGCCCACTTCTTCCATTAATATGGCTGTATTCGTCAATTCGTTAAAATAACGAATGCCGGTGGTTTTAATCCAGTTGTCAACGAGTTTCTGAGCCTCTGAAAGTTCCATGGGTTAATAATTATCCTTGTCTTTAGTATTCATTATAATGGAAACCGGACCATCATTTATTAAACTCACTTTCATATCAGCTCCAAAAATGCCCGTTGCTACTTTTTGGCCTGTTATATCTGCCAACGTAGCTATCATCTTCTCATAAAGTGGCACAGCTTTATCCGGCCGCGCAGCACGAATAAACGATGGGCGGTTGCCTTTTTTGGTTTGAGCGAATAGCGTAAATTGAGAAATTAGCAGAATATTGCCGCCAACATCAGCAAGGGCTTTATTCATTAAACCGTTCTCATCGCTAAAAATGCGGAGGTTGCATATTTTCTGCGCCAGCCATTGCAGGTCGTCATCCGTATCAGTATCCTCAATACCTAAAAGTATAAGCAGCCCAATATTGATTTGGCCGGTAATGTCTCCATTTACGGTACAACTTGCCTGCGATACCCTTTGTATTACTGCTCTCATATTATCAGTATGCCGGCAAGATAATTAAATGCAGCTAATTTATCATTACAGCTATAGACGGCGTTCGGTCGCTCTCGTTTTTCAGGCGGTCAATTGCGGTTACAACATACAGGTAGGTTTTGCCGGGCTGCACTGTAGTATCATTAAATACCGTACCTGCATTATAATTTATACGCAGGATGTTTTTTGGATCATCTAAATCTATCTTTTCATCACCCTCAAAGCGGTAAATAACATAGCCATAAACAGGTTCTTTATCGCGGGCAAGTAATGGAGTTTCCCATTTAAGTTGTATGGTACGCGGCGCTATTTTAGTTACCGAGAAAACGCGTGGTACATTAGGCGCAACCGAATCAAGCCACAACATGGGGGGCGGCAATGCCGGATACCTGTAAAAATTTTGCTTCAACGAGTCTGTAAAACCATAAAGGTTTTTAGTTAAGGAATTAGTATTAAAAAAAACGCTGCCCTGCACGCGCGGATTACCACGAAGATATCTTATTTGATTAGGCAGTTCTGTTGGATTATGGAAGGCAAGTGATGCTCTTTCGGCCATTCGGTAAGGTGCCTGGCCAATGTACACATGATGGTTATTTGCGTTGTTGCTCCACCAATCAACCAGCACGTCAAACGCGGCCAAACGATAGCCAATTTGCCAATACAGTTGCGGATTAATATAATCAACCCAACCCTCTCTTATCCATTTGCGCGAATCGGCAAACTGTTCATAATAAGCATCGCCGCCTCGGGTGTCAGAACCCTCAGGAGTTTGCGACTTGTTGGCCCAAATACCCCGCGGGCTTAAACCAAATTTTATACGCGGGTTATGTTTATGCACACTATCTGCCAGCTCCTTAATCAGCAGATCCACATTGTTGCGGCGCCAATCACGTATGTCTTGAAACTCTCCTCCGTATTTGGCAAAGGCAGCGGCG
Organism: Mucilaginibacter sp. HD30; assembly: GCF_054061755.1. Lineage (NCBI taxonomy): Bacteria > Pseudomonadati > Bacteroidota > Sphingobacteriia > Sphingobacteriales > Sphingobacteriaceae > Mucilaginibacter > Mucilaginibacter sp. HD30. The sequence goes on along the minus strand of NZ_JBSSEO010000001.1, from coordinate 4,048,750 downwards.
TCATTTATTTTTTGTCCCGCTATTTGGTATGGATAAAAATAATCATCCATATGTACACCATCTATATTATAATTATCAACCACATTCAATACTACCTTTATAATATACTCCCGTACCTCCGGCAGCCCCGGGTTAAATAATTTTTCTTCCCCATAAATAAAAAACCACTCGGGTTTTAAATTGGTAATATGGTCGGGGCTTAACAAATTAAACCTTTTGTCTTTAGTAGCGCGGTAAGGGTTAAACCAGGCGTGCAGTTCTATACCGCGTTTATGCGCCTCTGTAATGGCAAACTCTAATGGGTCATAAAACGGTACGGGTGGCTGGCCCTGTTTGCCATTTAGCCAGCGTGCCCAAGGCTCGGTACCCTTTGCGTAATAAGCATCGGCAGCAGGTCGTATCTGAAACATCACAGCGTTTAAACCGATCTGCTGGTGTGCGTTTAATATATCTATCAGTTGTTTTTGCTGCTCGCCTGCGGGCATACCCGGGCGTGTTGGCCAGTCTATATTTTCAACGGTAGCTATCCACGCCCCCCTGAATTCACGTTTGGGCGCATGCTTAACTTTGGGTACGGTATCAGTTTGATTTTGTGCAGCCGCAGTAAAAGGCAACAGTAGCAGTAAAAGTAAATATCGGTATAAATGCATTAAACAGGCTTTTTTGGGGAAAGTGCAAAGATATAAACTCCATTGTATGCCTGTTTATTATCCCTTATTTTAATTGTTGTTTTTAATTAAAGGCGACATTTATACCCACCCTTTTGCGAACAAAATTTTACTGCGTTTTAAAAACATTATCACATTTTTTGCATTTTTACCTATATTAACGTCAAATAGTAATAAATGCCGATAAAATATCCTTTATTTTGGAGCGTTAAGATAATTATAGGGCAAACAGAAATACAGACTGTTTAATTTAGATTAACGTTGCCAATTAATTAATCATCAAATTTTATGGAAAACCAACAGGAACAAACACCTAAAAAAAATTCCAATGTTATTTACTTTTTAATATTAGTAATTGTAGCGTTGTTAGGAACCGATGTGTACTTGTACTTGAAGAAGAATAAATCTGACGAGAAGATAGTATATCAGAACGATGAGAAAACGCGGTTGGAAACCGAACTTGACAGCCTTGAGGCGCAAATAACACAGGTAAACGCAGGCCGCACCAGGATGACAGTGGAAATGCAGGCGAAGAATGATTCGTTACAGGCGAAGATCAAAGTTTTACGTTCTGATCTGGCTAAAGGTAAACTGACAGCTGCGGAGCTTTCAAAAGCGCAGGAAGATGTTAAGCAACTAAGGTATTTTGTAACCAAATACACCGCAGATATTGAGGAGCTGAAAAAACAAAACTCTGATCTTACTACAGAGCGCGATACCTTACGCACCAATCTTACCACTGTTGCAGCCAAGGCCTCTGACCTTGAAAAACAAAACCAGGATCTTAATACCAAAGTTCAGGTGGCATCTGCTTTAAAATTAGGTGGTATAAACGTTGTGGGTTATAAAGTAAAAAACAATGGTAAAGAAAGCGACGAGACCAAAGCCAAAAACGTTAACAAATTAAAAATAAACTTTACCGTAGCAGGTAACCAGGTTGCTGCTAAAGGCACACATGAAATATTTTTCAGGATAATTGATCCCACCGGTAATTTAATTTCATCTGCCGATGGCGGAACATTCAATGCAGACGGCACTGAATTGCAGGCTACTTACAGAACATCAATTGATTTTAACGACGATGGGAAAACTTATCCCGTTGAGTGGATGAGCCAGCAGCCTTTTCAAAAGGGCACATATACTATAATAATGTATGCTGATGGCTATACAATGGGCAAGGGCAGCATTTATTTAAAATAATAGCAGAAAGCAGAAAAACCCGGTTCCTTTTCAGGACCGGGTTTTTTTATTTAATATATGCCTTAGTACTACCTTGCGGCAACCGTTTGCGATGCCGGATGTATCAAACCATCTTTAACCATTTGTTCGCGGATGGTCTTAAGATATCCCTTTAAAAAACTGCTGATACTTACAGGATCATAAGTTTTTGATTGAGCCGTCCATATTAACTGCTCTGTTTTCGCATTGTATAAATTGGTTTCCAGATAATAAACTTTGGTCTCATCGTAATAGTCGGGTGCATATAAGGATGGGTACCAGTTATTATAATAATTCCAAAAAGTATTATAATACCCATAACGTAAGCCCGGGTTCCAATAGCCGCTTCCGGCGCGGTAATGGGTTTCAGTATCTTCCTTCAACAAGGCAATAGTAAGTATCCCATCTGCACCGGTAGATTTAATGCGACTTAATACTAAGTCTTTACGTTGCGCGCTATTGGTGTTAAAATCGGGCGGAAAGGCATCAAGCCCTTTATCAACCTTTATGCCTTTTTCTTGCAATTGTTGCTGTATGCCATCTTCAACCGCTTGCTTCGCAGCTATATTGCTGCTTAAGGCCGCCACAAATATATGGTTGTAACTATCGGCTGTTGCGTTTGGCTTACGCCATGAACTTGTTATTTGGGTAGTTGTGCCGCACCCTACCAATAGCGCTGCCAGCGCTATAAATATTTTTACTGAGCTTTTCATAGTTGTTAAAATTTATTAACAATTATAACAACTCCAGTTCGGCAAAAGTTTCTTTATAATTAATTTATTTTCAGGTGATGGCGGATTGCCTTCAATGCAAATTATCCTACCTTATACGCTTGCTCGTTTGCTTTACCTGACGGCTGGCGTAACGATAAAGCAATTACAAAAACAAACAGGCAGCAGAGTAATACTATACTTGCATAGGTGTTTCTTGTGGTATTGTTATCCATAAAGGAAAGCGCGGCTAAAACAAGCACTATAACAACCAGCGTGATTATGGTTGTGCTTAAAGTAATTTTGGATCTCATAATAAAGTATTTACGTACGCTTGTAGTGAAACAAATTGCGCGCCAATCCGTAAAAACGCCTTTTTGCATCAGTAAAGGCATATCTAAAACCGCGTTGGGGAATATTTTTGATATAGTGGGGAACTGACGCACCTTGTTGCTATAAACATTCGCACTATAAATTTTCCAAAATTTGGAAACGTTTGTCTATTTTAGTTTTTTGCCACACCATTACCACTTTTAAACCATGGATGCTTACCATATATTTATTGTAGAGGACGATGTATGGTACAGCGAGTTGCTAAACTATCAGCTTTCTCTTAACCCGGATTACCTGGTAACTCGCTTTGCTACGGGGCATGACTGCCTTAGAAACCTGCATAAAAAACCTGATCTGATAACGATAGATTATTCGTTACCAGATATGACCGGCGCAGAGTTATTCAAAAAAATCAGGGCGTTTAATCCGTCTGTTCCGGTGATAGTTATAAGCGGGCAAAATGACGTGCATACAGCTGTTGATTTGTTAAAGACCGGCGTAAGCGATTATCTGGTAAAGAACGACAATATTAAAGAGTTGCTTTGGAACGCTGTTATCCGCGTACGCGAAAATCAATCACTTAAAAAAGAGGTTGAGCATTTGCGCCAGGAACTCGGTCATAAATACGAAATCGGGAATATTATTAAAGGAACATCGCCTGCCATAAAGAAAATATTTGGGTTGATTGAAAAGGCATCTAAAGCTAATATTAATGTATCAGTAACCGGCGAGACCGGTACAGGCAAAGAACTGGTAGCTAAAGCTATCCACTATAATTCAGACCGCTCAAAAAAACCCTTTGTTGCACTTAACATGTCCGCAATTCCGTCTGATTTGTTGGAGAGCGAATTATTCGGTTACGAAAAAGGGGCATTTACAGGTGCTTCCGGGCGAAAAACCGGGAAATTTGAGGAGGCCAATAAAGGTACGCTGTTTTTAGATGAGATAGGCGAACTGGAGCCTGGTATGCAAAGCAAACTGTTAAGGGTTTTGCAAGAGCGCGAACTAACCAGGTTGGGCGGGCACGAAAAAATAAAACTGGATGTGCGGCTGATAGTGGCGACACATAAAAACTTAGCCGATCTGGTAAAAAAAGGCAGTTTCAGGGAAGATTTTTACTACCGAATTATGGGGCTGCCCATTGAGTTGCCCCCACTGCGCGAACGCGGCACTGACATTTTATTATTAGCGAAGACGTTTTTAGATGACTTTGTTAAAGAGAACCGGATGGAGGCAAAGTTTTTAGGTAACGAAGCTAAAGACAAGTTAATGAAGTATCCTTTCCCGGGCAACGTGCGCGAGTTGCGGTCGGCAATAGAACTTTCTGCAGTAATGTGTGATGATAAAGAAATATCAGCCGACGATATAGGCTTTCATAATTCGGTTGCAAACAGCGTTGCCGTTGCAGGCGATAAAACGATGAGTGAATATACCTGCGACATTATCAGAGCCTATCTTGATAAGTATGACAACAATGTTATAAAGGTTGCCCAAAAGCTGGATATAGGCAAGTCAACCATCTACAAATTATTACAAGACAAAAAACTTTAAGGTCGCTATACAAAAAAACCGCCCCTGACAAATCAGGGACGGTCTGAACAATTAATTACTTCTACTTCAAATATAAACCTGAAGTTGCGCGGTATCCCGCACCGGTATTGGTAAACCAATCCGGGAAGAGCGAACCGCCTGAGCTGGCCCAATCAGCAAAGTGCAGGTACGCGTCGGTTATTTTAATTTGTTCTTGGGGGTATATATAGTTGTCTGCAAAGTTTATTGCCCATGGCAGATTTTCTTTTGATAAATAATATCTTGATGATGACGGTGCAGAGGTATCATCATCTGTACCAAATAATTTAGCGTCAGCTTTATCAGTTGCAGCAAAACCCGGCAAGTGTATTTCATAGCCTCTGCGCGAGTTGCTTATCAGGAACGGGTTGATGGTAGCCATTGTTAACGTTGACTGCGCAACCGGGGTTGCAAGTGTTACTAACACCGATGCAGTGGCACCATTTGTAACTTTGTCTTTGGAGTTCAACACATTCACAAAGTAAGCGTTATCAGGATTGTTTATCATTATATCCGTGTTATCGAAAGGAATGATAACTGCTTTGCTTTGGCCGGCTTCAACGCCATTGGCAGCACGTGTTATGTAGCTATCTTTAAATTTCTGGCCTGTTACTGATTGTACTGCTGATGCAGCAAACGGGAATTGAACACCAAAACCATTTTTAAAAGAAGCACCTACTGCGGTAACGTTATAATCGCCTTGTATGGTTACTACCTCATTTTTTGCATTAGCTACAAATGTGTAACGGTATTTAACCACTACGTCGTTCAGGTCAAAATCGCCTTTTTTAGGCCAGTTATCTTCAAACGCTACGTTAGCAAAAGCACTGGCTGATGGATAGTAGCTTATAAAAGCTTTAGATGCATCATTAGGGAAAGCGTCTAATTCGTCTAATATGCCATCACCATCAGCATCTTTGGGTTTATCAACTACTGATACACCATCTGTTGATATGGCAGTAACCGGGTTAGATGAAGCGTAGAAAACAAGGTCGTTAAAGTCGTTATCTGAGCCTGTTTGCCTGTTCAGGTCTTCAAAACCTATTAAAGTAAGTTTATGCACATCGTCATACAACACAACGCTATGCTTCCTTAACTCTGCACTATTCTCCGGATTTAAATCACTGTGTGAGTAAAATTTCGTGTTACCAGTATTAATTCCTTTACCTGTCCAACCATTTCCTATCAGTATAAAGCCAATTGAAGTGCCGGCATCAAAAGTTCCGATCTTTACTTTGGCACCGGGTTTAAGGCCGCCGCCTGCGCCATTACCAGACGCGTTTGGCAATATAATAGTAGCGTTCTTAATATCTGATTCTTTTACCGGAGCCGCGCCTGTTTTATAAGTGTAATAAGCAAGTGTGTTTAAATTGCCGGCACCTTCTGCAACAAAAGTTATCCAAACATCTGCTTTTTCTTTAATATCCAGCGTTGACTTAGCAGTGCTTGATAAATATTCGGGATGAGTTGTTGTTAATGGCTTTGACTCTGGTAAAGAAGTGTTTACGTATGATAATAAAGAGGCACTGATCACGTCAGATGTTGCCTCTAAATATTTAGGTACACCTTGGCTTAAAGGCGTTTGAGCCGTATTCACAATTGCATCGTCAGACGAAGTATAAGGCAGTGGATATGCAAAAGTAGTTGTTGCCGCCGCTAATGTTGTTATGCCAGAACCCGCACCGGTTTGTACCACAATTTCCTGAGGCACTATATCACCGCTAAAACCTGCAGCGCCGCCTATTGAAGCAGTTACCGAGCTGCCGTTGATATTAGCCTTTGCATAGCGCATTAAACCAACAAACGCAGGGTCAATTACAAGTTGTGTAAGTGTCGAAGCTACAGATAGTTGCGTTACCAGATTTCCGTTACTGTCTGTCACGCCTTTATATATTGATGCATTGTCTGCCGTATTAGCCGGGTTGTAAATGCTTACCACCACTCCTTGTAGCGCATCGCCGTTTGGGGCCTTAAGCGACAAGTTTAAACTCACGCTTTTTGTCGTGTTAAAATTAAATCCGTCAGGAGCAATTTTGGTTACATTATCAATTGGTTTTCCCTCGTCAGGATTAACACTTGATTTTTTGCATGCTGCTAATAGTGTAAGTGCAGCAAACATTAGTGGAGTAAATTTTTTCATTTATTTGGGCTTTATTTTATTGTTTTCGTGGTATGCAAAGGGTGTTCCATTGTTGAAAAAGGCCTTAAATGCGCTTAGAAAGCATTTTTAGCACCGTGCCAGACTCCGAATTTTGGAACACTTTCCGGATTTTGGAAATTATTTGTTTTATGTGTGGTATCTATTGTAAATAAACATTCTATTAACGTATTTGTTAACTAAATAGATTCGCTTTTATCTTCCTTTTCTGCCATACTTTCATTAGCTTGATTAAAACAATAACTTTTTAAAACATCAGAATAAAGACACAACAATTGCTTACATCGTCGCTAATTTTAAGGAACTTTTTGGCGATTTAACAATTAAATGATTAAAAAATTGTAATAATTTCAAAATAAATTGCATTTTTATAAAAAACACTTCATATATTTCATTTTTAATGAGTAAATTGTGTAACCATAAACTTAAAGGCGCTATTTTACATGCACGAATCAGCTTATTTTAATAAATATAGCCCCATTGACGGAGTATGGGATGAAATGTACGGGGATGATTCAACAGTGCGCGACCATTACAGCAAGGTAATAGACTATATTTCGGGCGAATCTGCTGATGATCTGAATAAAAAAGAAGATCTGGCCAAGCGCCTGTTCATGAGCCAGGGCATTACTTTCACCGTATATAATAATAACGAGGGCATTGAAAAGATCTTTCCTTTTGATATTATTCCGCGTATAATTACCGCCGCAGAATGGGCCTTTGTTGAAAAGGGTATAAAGCAGCGGCTTACCGCGCTCAATCATTTCTTGAAGGATATCTATCACAATCAGTTTATAATAAAAGACGGTATAGTTCCGGTTGATATAATTTACTCGTGCCCGCACTTTCTGCGCGAGATGTATCAGTTGCACGTTCCTTACGATATTTATATACATATATCAGGCATCGACCTTATTCGCGACAGCGACGGTACTTTTTATGTATTGGAAGACAATCTGCGCACACCATCGGGCGTAAGCTATATGTTAGAGAACCGCGAGATAACAAAACGGCTTTTCCCTGATCTGTTACCGCAATGCGGCGTTCGCAGTGTTACAGAATATCCTTCTATACTTTATCGTAATCTGATGGCGCTGTCGCCAAGACAGATCGCCAATCCAACCATTGTGCTGCTTAGTCCCGGCATTTATAACTCTGCTTATTTTGAGCACACCACCCTGGCCCGCTTAATGGGTGTAGAACTTGTTGAGGGACGCGATCTGGTGGTTAAGGACCAGAAAGTATACATGAAAACCACCATAGGTTTGCAGCAGGTTGATGTAATATACCGCCGTGTTGACGATGATTACCTTGATCCGCTTGTGTTTAACCCCAACAGTATGCTGGGTGTGGCGGGCATTATGGGCGCTTACCGCAAAGGGAATGTGGCCATTGTAAACGCTATTGGCAACGGCGTAGCCGATGACAAGGCTATTTACACCTACGTTCCGCAAATGATAAAGTATTACCTTAACGAGGAGCCTATTTTAAAGAATGTACCAACACACCAGTTGGGTAATCCTGATGAAAAGGACTATGTATTTAAAAATATGAACAAGATGGTGATAAAACGCACCAACGGCAGCGGCGGGTATGGTATGCTGATGGGCCACGCGGCATCTGACGAGGAGATAGAAGATTATAAAAAAGAAATATTAAAAGAGCCGCGCAATTTTATAGCGCAGCCAACCATAAGCCTTTCGGCGGCACCCTGCTATATGCAGGGCGAACTAAAACCGCGGCGTATTGACCTTAGGCCATATGCACTGTTTGGCCCGGATGGTATTGAGATAGTGCCCGGAGGCTTGACTCGTGTGGCCTTAAAAGAAGGATCGCTGGTGGTTAACAGCTCGCAGGGTGGCGGCAGTAAAGATACCTGGGTGCTTGCGTAGATGTTGGGGATGTGCAGATATGCAAATGTGCAGATAAGAGGATATAGGGGTGAGCAGATTTCTAATTAATTAAACATAGAGAATCAAATTCGACAATAAACAAATCCGAAATTGAAAATCCGAAATTCGAAATTAAAATGTTAAGTAGGGTAGCAGCAAGCTTTTATTGGATGAGCAGATACATTGAGCGCAGCGACGGTTTATTACGTATGCTGAAGATCAACTATGCATCATCGCAAGATACTATTGAAGAGTTTACGTGGGAGCCCGTTATAGATATGTACGCAGAGTTGGGCGAAGATGAAGGCGGCAAGCTGGAAAACGATAGCCGCTCTGTACTTAAATACATGGTTACCGGCAAAGCCAATTCTAATTCCATCGTAAACATTATCACCCTCGCCCGCGAAAACGCGCGCAGCGTACAGGAACACATTACCAAAGATCTTTGGCAGTGCCTTAACGAATATTATCACGCCGTGAAGGATACTAAACTGGAACGGGCCTTGCAGCGCGAAGATCCTATTGGCGTGTTAGATGTACTGATAAAACAGGTTATGTTATACTACGGTACGGTAGAGATAACAATGGAGCGTGGAGAAGGCCGCAGCTTTATGAATATTGGCAAATACCTGGAACGTTCCATCCAGTCTGTTGATATTTTGGATACTAAATTCGGCTCTATTTCTGACAACCCCGATCTGCTTACTGATACTACTTACTGGAAACACCTGCTGCTCTCCTTAGGTGGATATGAACTCTATCTTAAAACCTACCGGGAGGGTTTTGAAGCCGAGAATGTGCTGGAGCAGGTAGTGCTGAACAATGATTTTCCCCGCTCTGTTATCTATTCTGTAAATAACATACAGCGTTATTTTGAGAGGTTAAAAAAGGATAGTAACCTGGATAATTTCAGGGAAATGTCTTTCAGAATTGGGCGTTTACAAAGTCGTATTAAATACAGTTCGGTAAGGAGTATAAAACAAGAGGGGCTGCATACATTTTTAGCACAAATAAGAGGAGAGCTTTACGGAATTAGCGACGCCCTGAACGAATATTACTTTGCTAATTCATAATTGAATACGACTAACCGGCTATAAATAAATATAAAAAGATGCCTGAGTTTCAGATACAACATATAACTACTTACATTTATGATAGCCCCGTTCGCGACAGCGCTAACCAGATCATATTGTTCCCTATAAAAGACGACTATCAGGACGTGATCAAGCATGATGTTTTGGTAACGGGAAGCCCTGTGGTAGATACTTTTACTGATTATTATGGTAACGAAGTTGGAACATTTACCTACAGCGTACCGCACTCAATAATGGTGATCACCTCAAGAATGCTGGTTACTACAAAGCATCGCCTGTTGCCTATAAACGATATTTTTCCGTCGCAGCAATGGGAAGATCTTAAGCCGTTAAGGTACATGGTGCCATATATAGACTTTTTAAGGCAGGAGTATTTTGAGGGTCTGGCCGATCTGCAAAAAATAGTTGATCAGGAAAGATCACCAGACGACACTCCTTATCAGGTGGTACTGCGCTTTTGCCAATATGTTTATGACAATTTTGATTACATAAAAGGCGTAACCACCGTTGAGACCAAGCTGGACGAAATTTGGAAACTTAAGGCCGGTGTTTGCCAGGACTTTGCCCATATCTTAACCGAAATGTTGCGCCTGGTAAAAATACCTGCGCGCTATGTGAGCGGTTATATATGTACTTACAAAAATGGTATGCGTGGCGAAGGTGCTACCCACGCCTGGGCAGAAGCTTATATCCCGGATTATGGCTGGCTGGGTATTGACCCTACCAATAATTGTATAGCAAACGAAACCCACGTGCGTTTAGCTGTGGGCCGCAATTTTAGCGATTGCTCGCCCGTTAAAGGTGTTTATAAAGGCGCCTCGGGCCACCGTTTAGAAGTATCAGTAACGGTTGATGATGATATTGCCAACCCAACTAATATAGAGACATCAACCGTTGAGATCATATCTGCCCCTACTCCTGCCGATGCCAATGTTGTTACAAAAAACAGCTACCAGCGCCATATGGAGATCATTCAGCAGCAACAACAACAGCAGCAGTAATGATATAGAGATATTAATACCTAAGAATGGAATGCGGGTAAGATACTTCCTTATCTCTCAATACAACAATCCATTTTTTCAATGGTCCAAATTACAACGCATTGTCCAAGTCCCCGGACTTCGCATCACTATCCTTGTGTTGAAATTGTGTGCCTTCAATCTCAGCCACAAGTACTCAAGGGCGCTAACAATGCCCACACTTCCGCAAGCATACTTTTTTTGGTATTTTGGCAATTCGAATTAACACCTCGGTAAGTATTTAAAAATGCAGGGCAACTATAAAAAAATCGATCTGCTTGGAAAATCTTTCCTTCAAAAGTTAGTGGTAAAACCTCCCTTTGCGTTTGACTTTCCGGTGGAAGAACGTGCTTGTTTTTTATATGTTTTACAGGGCGAAATGCAATTTCAATTTGAAGATGACCAAACGGATATCCCTGTAAATCACTCTTTATTATTGAATTGCCTCATCTCGGGGAAACAAATTCGTAACACCAAAGACACCAGCGCAGGCGAAGTGGTTATAGTTACCTTTCACCCTGAAATTTTAAAGAAAATTTATGAAAGAGAATTGCCGGCGATAATTCAACCAGGCAAATCTGTATCCAACCAATCGCACGGCAAGATCAATAATGAGTTTCTGATTCAGAAATATATTGAGGGGCTGCTTTTCTATTTTGAGAACCCATCATTGGTAAACGATGAGATAATGATCTTAAAACTCAAGGAAATCATCCTCTTATTATCCCAAACCCGGCAGGTTGAAACTATCCAGGTTATTTTGTCTCAACTTTTTTCTCCTGCAAAATTTTCTTTCAAACAAATTATTGAAGCCAATCTGTTTTCTCAGGTCAACATTGAAGAATTGGCCAAAAAAAGCAATTTAAGCGTTTCGTCATTTAAAAGAGAGTTTGCTAAATTATATAACGACACGCCTGCAAATTATATTAAAAACAAAAAGCTGATGAAAGCCGCAGAACTGCTCCTGGCTTCTGATAACCGCATTGCTGACATTGCCTACAATTGCGGGTTTAATGATCTGGCTAATTTTACCAAAAGCTTTCATGATAAATACCAGGTTTCTCCAACCCATTACCGGCTGAACCAAATTGCCAAGTAATTGAACTCTTTTACAAAGCTCTTCTCTTTTTTGCATTGCACTTTTGTATTGTCAATATTGACAGTCAAAATTTAATCAAAAAAGAAAATGAAACGCACAGCAAAAGCACATTGGGCAGGTAGTATAAAAGAAGGCAAAGGCCAGTTAACTACACAAAGCGAAATTTTAAACCAAACAAATTACAGTTTCAAAACCCGCTTTACGGGCGAAGAAAAAGGCACTAATCCGGAAGAATTGTTGGCTGCGGCACATGCCGGATGTTTCACCATGGCAGTTAGCTTAGGCTTAACAGAAAAAGGATTCAACCCTACCTCATTGGATACCGAAGCTACCTTACTAATGGAAGGTTTTGATATCAAGAGTATCCATCTTGCTATTGCAGGCGTTGTGCCGGGCATTAATGTAGCAGAGTTTGACGCCATTGTAAGCAGTGCAGAGAAAAATTGTTTGATCTCTAAAGTATTGAAGGTGCAAATCAGTTCAGAGGCTCACCTGGTAGCTTAATCCATTTTTTACAGCATCCTTAATTTTATAAAAATGAGCTTATCTAATTTAGGCATATTCCATACTATTATAGGCATCATAGCCATTATTGCGGCTATGATGTCATATATCAGGTTTGGTAAAATAAACCTGGCGCATAGTTCCGGCAAAATATATTTTTATACAACTGTTGTTACTTCGTTAACTGCATTAGGCATATCAAAAATGGGCGGCTTTAATGCAGGACATATTTTCGCCCTGTTTATAGTTGTATTGGTGGTAATAGCGTACGTTGTTAATTTTAGAAAAAAGGGGAATAACAATGCCAGATTTTTGGAGAATTTCCTTTTGTCTTTTAGTTTTTTCTTGTCGTGGATACCCACTGTTAATGAAACCTTAACCCGTGTTCCAATCAGGCATCCGCTGGCCAAGGCACCAACCGATCCAATAATAGCAAAAACACTTTTTATTATTCTTATACTGTTTATTGCGGGGTCGGTTTATCAATTTATGGCACAAAGAAAAATTAATAGCGTAGCCGTCGGTTGATCGCAACAACAGTATAGTGACCTGTCACCCTGAGTTGTAGAAGGGCGCGCGTAAAGCCTTGCCCGCCATTCCTAAATAAGTCGTCGTATCGAACCCTCCACTGGTCGAAGTTTCCAACTTCGACCTAAAATTGCTTAAGCTTTCAGCTTAAGAGTATAACTGGCAGCACTCCTTTCTCATCAGTATAATAGTCTATGGCACTACTATATAAATAATTGGGCGGATGATCAACAGCGCCTGATTCAACAGGATTATTATGTAAATAATCCAGCCGTTGTATCATCATTTTTTGAGTAGATAATTCAATCGGATGGTTGTTTTGTTGCCAAAACTGATACTTCTCATTATTAGCATTGTGTTCTCCGGCACGTTTAAACATCCACAGCATCCAATCGCGCCGGCTTTCCTGCACATTTTCTTCAATGGCTTTTAAAATCTGTTTGGCGGTGTGCCTTTTCATGTCGCGCATTATATCAGACAAATTGCCATTTTCCGTGCTAATAATCAAATGAACATGGCTCGACATGATGCACCAGGCATATAATTCAAGTCCCTTGCTTTCAATACAAAACCTAAGGCTGTCAACCATTATGTTGCAGTAAATACGTCTTACAAAAACATCAACCCAATTTACCGTAGCAAAACTCACAAAGTAAAGCTGATTGTGTTCATGAAATATGTATTTCCTACCCATTAAGCCAAAGTAGTAAATGTTTTACGCAAGCAGAATGCTTGCACATTTTAGGACGAAGTTGAAAACTTCGACCAGTAGGGGGTAGTGGTTTATCACCCTTAGCCTGTCGAAAGGCGAGCGTAAAGGCCTTGCCCACCATGGTTCGACAGGCTCAACGTTACAGCCCCCTCTTAAGTACTGAATAATCCGCCCTATATTATCGCTTTCTTCACCGCCGCAACCAGATCTTCTATTTTAGGTTCCTTAGGAAAAGCCTTGGTTTGTTTTCCGTTACGATTGTAAATGGCTATATAAGGTGTTGTTTGAATACTGTAATACCTTTGCACAGGGTAAAAACCCAGGGCCAGGTATTCTGGATATTCAGTACCAATAGTGATGTTTTTGTATTTAGAGAGCTCGAAATCGCGGTTAAAGTTTTTTATCATGCCCATCCATGGATATTCCGTTTTAGAGAAAGTTACCATCACTATCTGAATGTTCTTAAAAACATTCATTTTTTCCTTCATCTCCATGGTCAGTTTTTGGCAATGCGGGCAGTCTGTTCCAAAATAGATCAACATAACCGGTTGGCTTTTTTTCAGATCTTTCCATGTGGTGAAGGTACTGTCGGGCCTCAATATCCGGTAATGGGCTATTGTTCCGTTGTCTTTATTCTGCGCGTTGGTGCAGCCCGCAATTATTACCAGGCTTAAAAAAAATAGTAATCTCTTTATCATAGTTAAATTATTCAAGCATTTCCATTTGCCATGTAATATGCTCCTCTGTTATAGGATATAACGCGTTTTCGCGTATGGCATGATACACAGCGTAAAATAAATTATTGTAATCGCCTTTTGGGGCAGGTATAAATTCTATACTTTTTTCTCCGTCAATGCCAATAGTAACCAGTTTTCCGTCGCAACCTACCGGTTCCACGCCATATGCAGCATCATTGGGTAATATCGGGACATTCAACTGGGGTTCCTGCACATCGCAGCGATTTTTGCTGAATGTACCCAAGGACCCATGTACAACAAATGCCGGCAAAGCATCGGCAATAAGCAAGCCCGATATTAAATTCACCACCAAACCTCCGGGATAAACCAAACGCAGGTTCATATAATCAAACACCTCAGATCTTTCGCGCTGTATGGCATCAACGCGATCAAACGATAAAGGTTTGCCAAATAAATGTATAGCCTGATCTACTATATGTGCACCAAGATCGTAACGCACGCCGGCGGCAGGTATGTCCGCTCCTTCCTTAAAGGGTTTCACAGCTAATTCTGGTTTATACCTGTCATACCTGATATGTACCTCAGCAAGCCGCCCTAATCTGCCACTTTCAATCACCTCTTTTACCGACAGGAAATCACTGTCCCAGCGGCGGTTTTGGTAAACCATCACCTGTCGGTTAACCTTTTTACCCAGGTCAAATAATTCTTTTACTTCGGCCGCAGTTGCCGATACCGGCTTTTCAATTAAAACATGTTTACCTGCTGTAAGCACCCGTTTGGCAAAATCGGCATGTGTAAAACTGGGCGTGTTTACAATAATTAATTCTATCTCAGGGTCGTTCAATAACTCATCAACCGCATCATAGCTAACAATATCCGGGTAATCGGCCGGCATTTTTTTTTGATTGCGCTCAACTACAGCCTTTAACTTAAACTGCGGGTTAGTGCTTAAAAAAGGCGCATGAAATAACTTTCCTGACATGCCATAAGCCATTAATCCGGTTACGATGGGTGATGACATAAAATTAATTGCCGTGGTTAATTAAATTACAAAGCCAAATTATTGCTTTAAAAGGGCTAATGCAAAATTAAAGCTAAAAAACCCATATAACGCTTCTGTTAGCGCATGCTGTCTCTTATAGAAAATATAGCTTCCATGTGCCGGTTAAAAACCAGGATGCCTTTTCGGGCGGTTGTTTTTATTTCGTTATCAAAACAATTTTTTTGTGCACGCTCAAAAATTGCTACAGCATTTTTATGATCGGCAGCTATGTAGTCGATATAGGCGCTGTCGAAATCCTTTCCGTTCATACTATTCAACGCAGCTATCTTTTTTGCCGTTTCAGCACGTAAAGTATCGGTCAGCGGTATTCTTTTCGTTTTGGCAAGTTTATCAAGCTTCGCCATCCCCTTTGTATAGTCCTTAACCATTATGCGCCCAAAATTCTTTATCCGCTTGTCTGCCCCCTTGGCCATGGCCAGTTTACCGGCTGCTATTTCTGCATTTACAATATCATTCGCTGTCGCAATAAAGTCAGCATCAACTTTTTCAACCACCATTAACGGAGCCTTTACAACCGGATTGCTTTCGTCGGCAGTATCCTGGTTGCAACTTAGTAAAATGCTAACGCCAACGGCGAAAAGCACGCATTTTATAATTCTCATAAAAGGTTTGTAAAATAGGGTGAGCAGTGTTCCTTAATAACAACCTGCAAAAATTAAATGTAAGCTTTATCCTTTAACTTATTTCTCTTCTATAAAGTTTTCTTATTTTTGAGGATAAAAATTAGAACGATGAATTTTCCAGCTGAATTAAAATACACTAAAGACCACGAATGGGTAAGAGTTGAAGGTAATGATGCCTATATAGGCATTACCGAGTTTGCACAGCGTGAGTTGGGAGATATTGTTTATGTAGATATACCATCAGTAGGCAAAGAGGTGGCTAAAGAAGAAGTTTTTGGCACCGTTGAAGCGGTTAAAACCGTATCAGACTTGTTTATGCCCGTAACCGCTACCGTTACAGAGGTAAATGCTGCCCTTGACAGCCAGCCGGAATTAGTAAATAGCGACCCTTACGGCGAAGGCTGGATGGTAAAAGTTAGTTTAAGCGATATTGCCGAGGCGGAAGGTTTACTATCAGCAGATGCTTACAAAGCGCTTATTGGCGAGTAAGTGATGGGCGTAATATTAAAAAATCAGAGGCTCACCCTGTGGTGGGCCTTATTTATTTTTATAATTTGCAATATTAAATTTGGCGCGGTAGGTAAGTCAAGCCTGTTTTTTCCGGGCTTTGACAAACTAACGCATTGCGGTTTGTTCTTTGTACTAGTGGTATTTATAGCTAACGGCTTTATACGACACAAATTAAATGAACGTCTAACTTTTAAAAACGCTTTCTTTATTACCATGCTTGCCATTGGTTTTGGGGCACTGATTGAAGTACTGCAACTTACTATATTTACCTGGCGCAGCGGGGAGTGGGATGATCTGTTTGCAGATACTATAGGGGCGTGTATGGCTATATTTAGTATATTAATAACTATTGACGCTACTAAGCATGTTAAAAAGTAAATTTATTTTATTGGGATTAGCTATGCTGCTATGCCTATCTGCATGCGGAATTTTTAAAAAGGACTGTGGCTGCCCTAAGTTTGGTAAGGTAAAAACCACACCGTCACCCGCTGTCCGCGCTTAAGTTTATTCAGTGATTTTTGTTCTGCTGCCTGGGACAAAATACTCAATTCTATACCTTTCTGATTATCAGAAAATTGAACTAAAATCACAGCTAAATTTCCTGACGAATAAGTAGTCTCAGTTTGTCCCAACAAAAACCAAAAACACCTTACTGTCAACTATTTACTAAAAATACTGTCCACTTCGTCTCATACTGTCTCACATCCATATGGGACAGTATGCGCAATTAAGCCCCCCATACAGCATCCATAAACCATTGCTTGCTATCAAACAGCTCACGTACGGGCGTAAAGCCTGCTTCGCGGGCCATTTGCTCCGTTTGCTTAATGGTAAACTTCTGCGAGATCTCCATATAGATATACTCATCCTTAGCAAAGCTGATGGTTTCATCGCCTATGCTTACCGTTTGATCGCATAAGCTTACCAGGTAGCTCTTGCAGGCGCCGGTTTCAGGGTCATAGCTGGCATAGTGGTCAAACTGCTCCAAATCAAAGTCTCCGTGAAGCTCCTGGTTGATCCTTTCTAATAAGTTAAGATTAAACCTCTTGGTGATGCCTTCTTTATCATTATACGCGGCAAGTACGGTTTTAGGCGCTTTTTTAAGGTCGATGCCTATCAACAGCATATCACCCTGTGATAGGTTGCGTTTGAGCTCCTTGATAAACCCAATAGCCTCGCTAACAGGCATATTTCCCACATTTGAGCCAAGGAACATCACAACCTTACGGCGGCTTGAGAGGTTAGCGGCCTTTTTAAGCATATCAAAATACTCGCCGTTAAGGCCGGTTATGTTTAAGCCGGGCAGGGTAACCGGCAGGGTGCTGTTTAAGTAGGATATAACGTTATCTGATATATCAATAGGCAGGTAAGTAAAGTCTATATTTTGCTCAAGCAAATACCGCAGCAAATAGGTTGATTTCATGGCATCGCCGGCACCCAGCTCTATCAGGTCAAAAGGCCCGCCATCGCCTGCAATAGCTTGTCCCAGCTCAGCAGTTTGTTCTGAGAAGATCTCCAGCTCGCAATTGGTTGGATAATACTCTTCACAATTCATCAGCTCCTGGAAGATCTTATCGCCTTTGGCATCATAAAAATATTTGGAGCTTAGCCTTTTAGGGTAAGTACTTAGCCCTTTAACTACGTCAGTATAAAACTGGCCGGCTTTTACACCAGTCCGTTCGGTTGTCATGGTATTAGCTGTAGGTTGATCCATGTTTATTGATATTATTTACCTGGCCAGGCGGATCCCTGTAAACTGCCAGCGTAAATTGGTTTGAAAAAAGTTGCGGTAGGTAGCACGGCTATGCCCCGGCGATGTCACCTCTGATGCGCCACGCAGCACCTTTTGGTTCACCATAAACTTGCCATTGTACTCGCCTATTGCACCCGGAGCTTTAGTAAATCCGGGATAAGGCAGGTAAGAACTCTCTGTCCACTCCCAGCTTTTACCCCATTTAAATTGATCTGCCGCGGCTTCCCATTCAAATTCAGTGGGCAGGCGCAGGCCCTTCCATGATGCATAGGCATAGGCTTCAAAAAAGCTGATATGGCAGACAGGCTCTTTCAGATTGAGCAGCTCCAATCCGCGATACGTATAATTGTGCCATTCGCCATCAATTAAATGCCAGTAGAGCGGCGCTTCGATTTTATTATTTTTCACCCAGTCCCAACCCTCGGCGTGCCAGTAGCGAAAATCATGGTAACCATCAGCATTAATAAACTCCAGATATTCCGCATTGGTTACCAGATTGGGGCTTATTTGATAGCTGTTAAGGTACACCTTATGCCGGTTCAACTCATTATCAAAACAAAATCCATCGCCTGTAAAACCTATCTCGTACACGCCCTCGGCCATGTTGATAAAATCAGCATTGACCACCTCAACTTTAGGCGATAGGTAGCTTTTATCATAGGCCGGAAAAAGCGGGTTATGCCCTAAAATATATTTGATATCGGTGTATAGCAGTTCCTGGTGCTGTTCTTCATGATTAAATCCCAGCATGAGCAATTCTTTTACATCGGCAGATGGTTCATGACAAAGAAAATTCACCATTGCCTCATCCACATATTCGCGGTAACGAAAGATATCAATAACAGTAGGGCGGCTAAGGTTACCCCTATCTGTGCGAATTACCCTGTTTCCGACGGTTTCATAGTAACTGTTGAACACGTAGTTATATTCCGGACTAAACTCCTGGTAGCCCATAAAATAGGGCTTTAAAATAAAGGTTTCAAAAAACCATGTGGTATGGCCCAAATGCCATTTAGGCGGACTAACATCCCCTACAGGCTGCACCACATAATCCTCCGTTTGCAGGTGGCTGCAAATGGCTGCTGTTAGTTTACGTGTTTTAAGGTAGCGGTCTGTTAATTTCATTTATTTCTTGTCCAGATAGTGCTTCAAATTTGATATAGTTTTAACACCTAACGCTGCTGCTTGTTTTTGCCGCATCATTAAAGCGTAGGCATTATTAAACCCAATTGGTTGTAGCCACTTAATATGATACTGTTTGGCAAACCCGGCTTTTACATAATTGTATGTTTTATTCTTATCACCGCCGAGGGCATCAACGGCATTTTTTGGCGCTTGTAAAATGGTTAATAACCCTGTACCTGTATACTCCGGATAAAGGTCTATCTGGTTATTGGTAAGCGCGTCAAAACATATTTTAGTGCCGCCCAAACCTGTTTTTGTTGCTACCGAGTAATCAGTATAGCCTTCAATCAGCATAGCATACATATTTGCCAAAATGTATTGTTCTCCAAATATTTTTGAGCCTATGCGCACCTGTCCGGCATTGCCATTGCGGGCAGGTCTCCATAATTTATTTGCTACTAAAAAATCTTTTGCAACCCGTTCGGGGCTTTGGTGAAGATAGTCTGTGCGGTAATTTAAATCCGTCATCAGGCTATCATTTATTTTGCCCGAAAGCAGATTTAATGTCTGTTCAAGGTCAGGAAATCTATTCAACGCCTCGTCGCTCACTATAGGCGCAGCATAATACGGCGGAAATATTTTCTTATCATCAACCAAAGTAACAAGGTCAAATGCTTTCAGGCGGCCGTCTGTAGAGTAGCCACTTATTACATCAAGCTCTTTTTCAAAAGCAGCCTTATACATCACTGCGTCACTTATAACAATGGTATGTATTTTTAGCCCATAACGGCTTTGCAGCCCCAAATTACCGTCTTGCCGGCCCATAAACTCGGGTGTAAAACCAGCGGTAAGCTTGCCCCCGTAAGCAGATGGTAAAAAATAAAATGATGATAGCAGTAAAACTAATACCGGTGCTGCGACGGTTACTACCTTCACTTTTTTAAGGTTGACATTTTGCACCAACGCAAGCAATTGATCAAACAAAATAGCCAGCAAAGCAGCGGGAATAGCGCCTGCCAATATCATGTTGGTATTGTTAAGTGATATGCCACCGAATATGAATTCGCCTAAACCACCCGCTGCAATATAAGAGGCGAGCGTGGCAACTCCTACATTAATTACCGTTGCTGTTCTGATACCGGCCAATATTACTGGCATAGCCAGCGGCAACTCTACTTTGGTCAATACTTGTGTAGTGCTCATGCCCATAGCTACGGCGGCCTCACGCACATCGGCACTTACACCGGTAATGCCGGTATAGGTATTCCGGATAATGGGTAATAGCGCATATAAAAAAAGCGCTACAATGGCGGGCTTTGCCCCAATGCCCAACACCGGTATTAAAAACCCAAGCAAAGCTATGCTCGGGATAGTTTGCATTACTCCGGCAAAGCCTAATATTGTACCGGCAAATTGTTTTCTACGGCTGATAAAAATCCCCAACGGCAAACCTATTATTACGGCTAAAATTAGCGAGATAAAAGTAAGACCAATATGCTGCAATGTTTGGGCCAGCAGTTTATCGGCCTGTTGCTGCATAAATTGCCATAATGTTTGTTGTGCTTCATTCATGGCGGTGAATTTTTTTATGCTGGTAAAAAGTGCTCATCAGCTCTTCATATCCCAATTTTCCAATCTTTTTACCTTCGCTATCTAATATTGATATATGGTCAGTATTAGTAAACTTTAATTGGTCCATTAAAAGCCATAAATTGGCGTCTGATGGCAATACAACTCCGTCCAATTCAAAAACGCCCCCTGCGGGTGGAGGCGGGGGTTTAACCGTTTTAAATTCAAGCAGCAAGCGTTGCTCTTTTAAAAAATCAAGTGCAAATTTATTGGCGGGCTTAAAGAGCAGATCAGTCTTAGAACCTAACTGAACTATGCTCCCTTTATCCATCAAACAAATGCGGTTACCCAGTTCAAAAGCTTCCTGAACATCGTGCGTAACCATAATGATGGTTTTGCGTTTCAGTTCATCAAGGTCTTTAAACTCGGCCTGTATTTTCGATCGTGTTATGGTATCTAAAGCCCCGAAAGGTTCATCCATTAATAACACAGGCGGATTGACTGCTAAAGCACGGGCCAAACCCACACGCTGTTGCTGCCCGCCGCTTAGTTCATTGGGGTAAGCGCTTAAGGTGTTTTTGTCAAGGTGAAGTTTTTCCAACAGTTCATGTGTCCTGGTTTCCGTTTTCTTTTTATCCCATTTAAGCAGTTGGGGCACCACGGCAATATTTTCTGCTATGGTATAATGCGGAAACAAGCCTGTGTTTTGTAATACATAACCAATGCCCCGCCTTAGTTCTGCCGCGTTTTTATTAAGAATATTTTCACCGTTGATCAGTATGGTGCCCGAAGTGGGTTCAATAAGGCGGTTGATCATTTTAAGCAGTGTTGTTTTGCCGCATCCGCTGGTGCCTAATAAAACAAGTGTTTCCTGTTCGGCAACCTCAAACGAAACTCCATCAACGGCTTTTTTAGTGCCAAATAATCTTCTCAGATTTTCAACTTTTATCACAACGATACTACTCTGGAATGGTCATGAATAAATTGTTCAGCGACTCGGAATAGAGCGGATGCGCAAAAACGCAATACCTGATCCTGTCATATGTAATATTGCCTTCCATAGCCATTTGCAGCACCGACATGATCTCACCGCCCTCCTCGCCTAAAACGGCCGCGCCTAATATCTTTTTAGTTTTGGTATCAACAACAGCTTTCATAAAACCACGCGTATCACCTACTTCAACTGCCCTCGCCACGCGAGACATAGGCAAATGCGCTATTTTAACATCCAGGCCGCTTTTCGCCGCCTCTGCTTCGCTAATACCTATCCGCCCCAACTGCGGGTCTGTAAACATACAGTAAGGCAAGGGTCTGTCTTTGGTAGTATACTTAGCTCCTTCAATCAAATTGCGATAGACGATGGTGTAATCATTATAAGCAATATGCGTAAATGCCGAGCCGCCGTTCACATCACCTAAGGCATAAATGCCCGGCACATTGGTTTCCAACTTGCCATTTACTTTTATAAATCCTTTCTCATCTACTGCCACTCCTGTTTTTTCCAGGCCAAGCGATTGAGTTCTTGGAACGCGCCCCACAGCCAGCAAAACATGCGAGCATTTTATCTTTTTCTCTATTTCTGCATTTTTTACTGTAGCCGTTATCTTGCCATTGGTTTTTTGTTTAAAACTAACAACTTCCGATCCAGTTTGGATATCAATCTCTTCCAAGCTAAGTATCTTTTGCATTGCGAGAGATATGTCTTCATCCTCTCTGCTTAGCAGGCGCTGTGACCTTTCTATTAACGTAACTTTGCTTCCAAACCGGCGGAACATTTGACCAAACTCCAACCCAATGTAGTTACCACCCAGTACCAGCAAATGATCTGGTATCTTATTCAGTTCTAAAATACTGGTGGATGTGAGATAGCTTATATTAGACAGGCCATCAACATGAGGAATAAAGGTTTCTGTACCGGTATTGATGAAGATCCAATCGCCCTTAATATGTTTAACTCCCAAACCCTTTAATTTAACGGCAATTGTTTTCTCTCCGGTAAACGTTGCTTCGCCATGTAAAAGGTCCAAGCCCGGGGTTTCAGCCATGCTTTTCTCAATTCCCTTGCGCGCATTGAGCACTATATCGTCTTTCCGCTTTTTGATAAGTGCAAAATCAACCTTATAATTCTTAATTTTTATACCCAAATGAGCGCTGTTTGCAGCAGCCCAGGCGGCCTTAGCTGATGCGACCCATGTTTTGGTGGGTGTACAGCCATCATTTACGCAAGTGCCGCCAACCCAGCGTTTTTCAATCAGTGCTACCTTTTTACCGGCTTTGGCAAGTCTCTTTGCCAGCGGAACACCAGCTTGTCCGGCACCTATAATTATGGCATCATAGTTTTTCAGCATCATAATAATTGTTGGTAAGATATTGTATTAAAGGTAGTTTATACTTTGATAGGATTATAATATCTGATTAATGTTTTTGTTTGACCAAGAGTGGGATATTAGCCTGAGAAAAGCCCGTAAATATTTTTTTAAAAGAATATTTTTAAATTATGTATAAACGTATATCTTTGCAGTCCCAAAATAAGGGAAACAAATTTAAAAAAGGCCCGTTCGTCTAGGGGTTAGGACATCAGATTTTCATTCTGGCAACAGGGGTTCGATTCCCCTACGGGCTACTACTGGAGCAAAAGAGATGCAATCAACAGCATCTCTTTTGCTGTTTTTTGTAACTGCCTGAAAATGAGCAATAAATCCGAACAGGGAATTGACTCTATCGGTTCGACACCTATCAGTAACCTTGTTATAAAAGATACCATTTGGAAATATGAGGTACTGCAACTTCTGCTTGGTGGAATAATCAGCTTCAAGCCATCGGGAAGGCAGATTTAAGGAAAAATCGAAAGCCTTTTGTATACATTCTTCAAGGTTCGACACTTTTTGACTGGCTTTTTCTAGAACGGTGTTCAATTCTACTTTTTCAGCCGAGTACTTGTCGTTGAATTTATGGTACAGATCTTTGCTAATTTCCTCCTCTATAAATCTTTCCTCCAAACGGTAAATTTTTTTTTCTAGTTCAGCGTACTGCTGTTTAATGGTTTGGTATCGCTCTTCGCCGTCTTTTGTATACTGGTTGAAGGTCGCAATCATTTGCTGCTTAATAAGCTTCAAAACACCTGCCGGAACGTCGAGGGTAAAGTGTGTCAGTATCCGAGCGAACCTATCATGTAACTCATCTGCCCGCCTATTGTTGCAGCATTGTTGAGTATTACACTTATAATAGTGCAGCCCCTTCTTTAACACTTTGTAGCCTCTCATCGACTTGCCGCATTTGTCGCAAAGTAAAAATCGCTTCAAAGGCAAGTTCTCGTTTTCAACCGTAATCGAATACCCTTGCGTGTTCTTAGCTAACATCCCGTTCGCCTTTAAAAATATCTCCTGCGATATCAATGGCTCGTGGTTGCCCTTGATTACCTTACCCTCAAGCATCTTGTGGCTCATTAGCCCGCAGTAGAAGACGTTCCTCAGCATTTCCGAAAGCCGCTGGTGGGGTATGCTGAAGCCGTTATCCCTGAGCTTCTCGCGGATCGCTTCATTGGACAAGCCGTCTAAGGCTTTCCAATGAAAAGCTTGCCGGATAAGCTTGGCGGTTTGGTTCGGCACTATCGTTCGTTTCCCGTCAATTTTTTGAATGGAATACCCGTAAACCGGATGCGTGGGCCAGTCGCCGCGAAGAAGCATCTCTTTCGTTCCGGCCATGCAGCGCTGCCTTCGAATTTGATTGTCATGCTCCGAAAATAGTACCAATATGGCCTGCTGCATTTGCCCGGACGGGTTGGATGTATCAATTGGCTGCGTAACGGACACTATTTCCACACCTTCCTTACGTAAACTTCCTATAAGCCAAATCGAATTAGCATTTCTCGAAAACCTGTCCACGCTATACGTAATAATTAAGTTGATGCGTTCCTTGCTTTTCTTTATGTAAGCAAGCATCGCAGTAAATTCCTTCCTTTCGTCATCGGTCGTCGCCGATTCGTACGTTCCGCCGAAATTTTTCAGCACGTTGTACCCGTGCCTTTCCGCATACTCGCTGCACGCTTTCATTTGGGTCGTCAGGCTCATGTTCGTATCCGCCTGCTCCTTGCTGCTCACTCTCGTATAGATCAAACAATTCGAGCTGGTAACGGTCTTGGTTGCTTGCCCTTTGGCAAAGGCTGAGAAGGCGGCTAAGTCATGCATAACTATCGGATTTATAATGATTTAATGCATATAATCTACGATTTTCTCTGCAAATATTCAAGAGATTTTTGATATTTTTTATCGCTTTCAAACACGATCACCGTAAAACTTTTAAGGGTGGAAATTACGCATTGCAGCTCCTCATCCGTCAGATCGGAAAACGCCGGACAGGCCTTCACTTCCTCAACCGTTAGGTCGTGTGTCCGCGTATAATCCAACTTCGTTTCGGTTTGCCTCATCTTACGTGCGCAGATACTCCAAAAGGGAGTTTTCTGCTTTAATAATCAGTGAATAGATATGCGCTGTTGGGTCGTCGCGCTCAATTGCTATCACAGCCATACTCACCGACTGCAGCACGTCTAACAAGCGGGGATCGGGCGTTGGCGGTACGCCTATGCTCGCCAATGCCATCGCTTTCAAATAGGTGGTGTGGCGCATTTCAGCCGCGGTAGCCTTGGCCTTTAATTCGTCAAACTGCTTCAGTGTCACTTCAAACCGTATTTCCATCCTCGGCCTGTTTTGCTTTTTCCAGCGCCGCTTGTATAGTCGCCTGTATTCCGCTTTGGCAAGGGCAATAGCTTTCTCGGGGCCGTTTAGAACGCCGGCCTGAAGTAGATATTGGTATAGCGCCTTGCTGCGAATTCTCATCGTTACTTAATCATTGGAATGGGCGTGTCGGGGATGTGGCATTCCAATTCCGCTGGGGGGATAGCCGCCCTTCTGCGGAAAATCAGCGACCTGTAGTACGGGCTCGACTTGGCGAGTATCAGGGGAAAATTGCTCGACAGTATCAGGCTTCTGTTTTTCGGCATGGTGCGTATGGCATCCATGGAAATAAGGGGCACGACTTTCTCGCTCCCTTTGTCGTCTATATAAATGCGCTTGCCGCTCAGCGTCTCTATTTCGCGCAACTCCTCAATCGAAGTTTGCCCGCTAAGCCAAATTTTGGTTCTGCAATTGCTTTTAATTGTCTCGGATTGGTCCTTATAAAACGACTTTAATTGCGAATGGCTTTGCACGGCGAGATAGTTGCCCACGAACGCCTTACGGCACGTCGCCGTCGCCTGAGCCAGCATTGGGATGTAAAGGGAAGCGCATTCCTCCAGTAGCACGTAAATGCTTAGGTCATCCTTCTGCGGTAGTTTCTCCAAGGCAAATGCGTAAAACTGGTCAAAAAGGATCGAGTTCAGCACGTTTATGTATTTCTGGTCTCCAAGCGTATTGTGTAGGAATATGGCCGTAGGCTCGGTTCGCATCTTTTCGAAGTCGATCGTGTCGTAGGCCGTCGTCTTGGCAATTTCAGGGTCGTCGAATACCTGTAGCGCCGCCTTTACGGAAGCGACCACGTTCTGCAAGGTCTTTTCCGGAGTGGCGACTATGCCCTTGTAGTCGATAATCAGCTTCTCGTCCTTCGTTTCCGCCACCCACGCATCCGTCCTTCCCGGCTCGACACTGAAGAAATGGAGCATCCGGATAAGGTTTGCGAGGTTATGGAACTGCGTCGGCTGGTATAGCAGAATCCTGATAAGGACTTGCGTCAGGTTAATGCTTGCCAGCGACCAGAAAATATCGCCGCTTTGGTGCAGGGTATTCGAGATCAGCAGGCTTGCGAGCTTGTGCACGTCGTTGGGCTTCCTTATCCGCGAAAAGGGGCTGTATCCTGCCGATACGGCGGAATTAGAGAAGTTAATGGAGTAAATATTCTTGAAGTGCCTTTTCAAGTAGCCGCTGCCATATTTCCAGAGTTCAAATTGGGGGTCGTTTACCAGCAGGCTACAGTTTTTCAGGGAAAGGATTTGCTTCAAAAGGTATCGCGACGTTTTCCCGGAACCGGTGTTTCCGCTTAACAAGACGCTCTCGTAACTGTCTCGTTTTTTCAATTTCTTGTAACGTCCCACTACGAAGCCATGGTTGAACCAAGAGCCGATGTCCCCTATGCTGCCGAACTCGGCGGTAAAGGGCTTGCTGGGATCAAAGGGGGTCAATAGTGATTTCATTTGTTGGATTTATTGAACGGAATGTTTCATTTTTTTAACGATGTCCAAAAGCATCAAAAGCGCGTACTCAAACACTAAGATTATGCAGTAGCAGAGAAAGCGAAGGATTTGCACTGCCACTTTCATTGCGGGCTGAATGAGCTGGCAACAAAAACTGATGCCTTTCGCGCTTCGAGAACCTGCCTGTAGGCGTCTGCAACGCCAACATAGCGGTTGTTGTCGTCATAACCTTTCGGGGAGTACATGAGCCAGACTTGGATGCCTGCTAGCTTATCCAGTTGGACCGATTTGGCCAGCGCTTGCCGTAATGATGTAGGTTTACCGTCTAATTCCGCAGAGGCTGTTTTGCCATAAAGGGATAGGGTGCTGTTTTCGTAAAGATTTGAATATACTAATAGTATTCTCCGGCCGGCATTGGAACGGGAAAGGGAATTGCCATACCTGGCTACCGTTCGGAAAATGATCGAGTGGCTGATTGGCTCGCCAACCTTCACCTGATCCAGTGCTTGCTGCACCCTCGTTTTAAAGTGCTGCACCTCCGACGTTCTCAGTACGCGGTTGCCCGACCATTCGTCTTGGGATGGCAGAGAAATGTCTATCGCCGAATTGATATCCTTGTCATTTATCGGGGCTATACGAACGTGAACTCCCTGGTAGATATTCCTAGTCAGCCCCAAAGGCGCTGTAATCGCGTCTGCGGTGGGGTAAAGTGCGAGGGTGTCTGTAACGTCGATGAGGACGCAAAGGTCGGTTTCGAAGCCGTTTTGGGACGACGAGCAGCGTAATTGCGCTAATCCCGTCAAAACAAAAAACAAGATTTTTAATAGCTTTTTCATTGCGATTTTCGGTTAAAGTAATAGGTGAACGTGAAGGGGAATTCCTGATCGAAGCAGTCGATAAGTTGGCAATCGGAGCGGTGCCTCAGGTTCTCGGTTTTCCATTGCGAATAGAGCTGCTTCGCAAAGTCAGCAATGCGGTGCTCGACCATCTGCCCATAGTCGATAATCGCGCTGTTTTGCATGCGCAACCGGTGCTTGCTTTCCTCCAACTCGGACCGGCGGACTTTCGAGGCGCTTATTTCGTATACCAGCTGATTTTGCTTTGTAAGCAGCGTGTCGTAACGGTCTTGGGCATCACGCTCCGACTTCGCGGGCCAATACCTGAAATGGCTCAGGACGGCTACGATAAAGCAAAAGTCCGACAGAACGATAAAGGGCAAGGCGCCTATTGTAGTTGAAGTATCTCCATTTTCGCGAAGAATGGAGGTTTGAATGTAGGCTCGTGAGAGGGCGAAGAGGGTAAAGACGGCAGTCATTGCAACAAATGCAACCACGGCAATTATTCGCTGCTGCTGTATAGTTCTACCCAGCCTTATCAGATAGGGCACCAAATGAGCTGCCAATGCAATGACCAGCGGAAAGAGGAGCGCGATTATCAAAGACTCAAAAAAGCCAAATCCCCATTGCTCAAAGATTGACCTGCTTAGCATGAAATCAAGCCCGCACACGATGAGCAAAGCGGCTATCACTATGCGTTTTCCGTTTTTGTTTGCGAGTATCGGCGTATTTTCAATCGTAGTGGTTATCGAGCTTAGCTTTCCTTCTGCATCAACAATGTCATTTTCCAGTTGCCGCAGCTGCGGGTTAATCAGGGCATCATTTTCGGAAACCTCGAAGCACTTTGTTTGGAACTGTAGGATGCGGTTCGCCTCGTCAACCAGCCCTTGGCATTCGTGAAAGGTAGTCTCGAAATACGAGTTCATCTTGTCGCCGTTGGGAAATGGCAGGTTCCTTTTGCCGAACATCTCTGCATTCGTTTTCACCTTGTCTGCTAGCAAGGGGAATCCGTTTTTAAGCAACGCCTCGACCGAAGCGTTACTGTAATGTGTTTCAATTTGGACTATCATTTTGTTGGATTTTAAGGTGATTGATGCATGTGTAATTGATGTCAAAGCCCGCTTCATTAGATGATTGTAATGTCTTGCTCACAACAGTTTCTAAGTCCGCTGTGAGGGGCGAAAGTTTGGGCATTGAATTTTTTCAATTTCTTTGATTTTTTACTTCGGACGAAAGGCAGAATAGCTGTAATCTGCTGAATTGGTTGCAGCTATGCGGCCCGTTCGCTAATTTACACTTGGGATGAAAGCTGGTCCTTCTTGTAAAAATGAAACCGTTCGAACAGGCTCATTTTCACCACGTCATAGGAAGGGCTGGAGTAGACAATTATGCCTTCGTCCAACAGATAAAATCTGGCTTCGGTCTTGAGGATTTTAAAATGCTCCCATTCGGGATACCAGATTTCATACAAAGATGCATTTGTTATTAGGTTGTGGTAAGAAAGGGATTGGTGGGCTGCATCTTTAGAATCAGCGATAGATTCAGGTCGGTCTTGACTTTCTGAAATGGCAGTAGTACACTGCGCGCGGAGTTGCTTTTTCATTTTGCTAGTGTTTGAAGTACTCCCCACCCGTGTGTCTCGAAAATACAGGGTGGTTTTTTGTACTTGGTTTGTACTCGTTTAATTGGCCTTGCGAGGTAACACTTTTAGTTTTACTTTAGCACTTACCGCCTTGGCCTGCACAACGTTAGCTATTTGGCGAATACCCCCTTGTGGAATTCCACAGAATTCTGATTATGGCTAGAGATAAGAATAGAATTGGTTACGTTAGGTATGTGATAGGTTACCTCAAAGACAATCCAAAAATTTGGAACGGCGTGGGCTATGGCACGTTTGAGGCGTTTGTTGAATCTCCCGCACTCATTAGGGCTTTCCTAAAAAACCATCAAATGGAATTTCATAATGTCCTAGTGGATTTAGGAAAATTAGAAAGCGTATCGAAAGGTATATCGAAGGCGCTTAAAGGAAATAGTATTGATGCTGCGGAAGAAACGCTGGAATTTTTAAACAAAAGTTTTTCTTTACCAATAGACTTTAGGCAGTTTGTACAAGGGATAATTCGCAGAGACCCAAAACTCTTAATTTATTTAAATGATGAAAAAACCAACACCGAATTTGAATTTCATGGGGCAACTGTAATCGACAATTCCTATAAGAAACAAATACTTGATGGTCATAAATATTCAAAATTCGATTTTTATCTCAATAAAATAAATAAAAAGGCACAGTGGTTTGGGGTTTTTCAAAACTTTTCATGGGACGTTTCTAGGTCTATCAATGCAGAAATACTCGAGAAGGTAGAGGATTTTTCACCAGATTTTGCTGAATGTAAGATATTCGTTTTGACAGGCCCGGGCGGCGTTGGTAAGACAATTGCTCTAAGGAGATTGTCGTCCCAAATATTAAATGACTACCATATATTATGGGTAAGTGATTTAGCAAAATTTGAAAATAATGACTTTAATCAATTTAATAGTTCTGAAAAATGGCTTTTGATTATTGACGATTGGGAAAAAGCGAAGTTAGCGGAAGGTAAGAACAGTGTATTTCTTGAAACACTTTTGGAATATGAAAATTTGACTATCATTATTAGCGATTACAATTCTACGAACAAAGAATACCTGCCTTTTTTATCTGAAAACGGCGAGCTGCGTTTAAATATGAACGACCATGAAGCTACTTTTGCGAAGTTGGTTCATATACATCCGGAGTGGAGAGATGCTTATGAGTCCTTCAAGCACAATACAGGAATGCGAAATAGTCCAATTTACTATTCCTTATTTATGCTAATAAAAAAGCATACAAAGGACACAAAATCACCAGCCTACAAAAAAGTTATACATCAACTGAATAATGTGGTAAGGGAAGATTTAAAAGTTGTCAACGATTCCTATCCCGGACTTTCTCGGTTTGTTTATTACTGGGCTTGGCTTTGCCTGAGTAATCGTGATTTTAGGCCCTTGATGTCATGGCAGATATTCTTAAAAATATGTGACCATTTTAATGACAAACCCGTTTTGTACAAAAGATTGGAATTCATCAACAAAGAAAATCCGACTATAGAGATTCTATCCCGGTATATCTCATGGGAGCAAAAGTCCTTACCAAAGCTAAGAAAGTATGATTGGTTTTCATTCCATAACGCATTAATTGCAGAGGCTCTAAAAGAGAAATTTGTTGAGGATTGGCATTTCAGCGACGAAACAATTTTTGAGATTTTAGATGCCCTTATCGACATGCATGAAAATTACACAGCCGAAAGTTTATGTTTTTTTGGTTTAAGATTTTACCCGTTAAAATGGAAATTTTATAAAAGGATGCTTGAATACCGCGAACGGATACCGAGGGTATTACCCACGTTGGATGAATTATTTGGGGTGGATTATTACTTAAATAACATTTATGTATTCGCAAAATATCATGATGAAAAAACCTGTCGTGATGTCATCAATTATCTTTTAACAGGTTATAAACAGGAAATTTTGGATTTTGATGATATACGAGAAATATTTCCCACAATTATAGATAAAGGATGTAGAGACATTGCAATTTTAGAAGTCTCCCAAATTATTAAAAAAGGTAAAGAAGACCTAAAACAATATATGCAGGACCGCAATAATTTCACCGAAGTGAGAACGAGGGAAATGTAATCATGGCAATTGTTAAAATTCTTTCCCGTCATTCACCTTCGTACCGATCGCTCATCGCCTACATATTGAAAGAGGGCAAGGGCGATGAAAGGGAAGTCTATACCAACAACCTCCGCGGTGCCGACATAGATGCCTTTGTTTCGCAGTTTATGGAAAACGAGGCCTTCCGCAGGCAGACCCGTTCCGACCAAATCTATCTTTTCCACGAGATCGTGTCGTTCCATGCAGAGGAGGACGGTACCGCAATCACCAAGGAAACGGTCGACAATTTGGTTGCTAAATACATGGGGTTGAGAGGAGATACAGGGGTGATGCTAGCAGCGGCGCATCGCGACAAGGATCACGTCCACATACATTTTTGCGTTTCGGCGCTCCATTACAGAACAGGCAAATCCTTCGGCCTAAACAGGGCGCAGCTTAACCAACTGAAAACGAGTTTTCAGGAATACCACAGGGAAAAATTTCCCGAACTCACGAAGAGCCATCCGGAGCACGGCAAGGGCACAGCATACAGGACGCACGCGCAGTGGCACACCCACCGCAAGCAGGAGATCGCGGGGCAGGTGCAAGAAATATTAAATTCATCTGCCAGCCAGCGGGCGTTCTTGGAAAGGCTCCGGGAAGCGGGACTCCACCATTACGAGCGGGGCGGCAGGCCGACGGGGATAGAGTACGAGGGGCAAAAATTCCGCTTTTCGCGGCTGCTTGAGGGCACAGCGTTTGAAGACCTGCCTGTTGAGAGAAGCGAGGAAGATACGGCGCTAGCCGAAATCCGGGCGATCCGAGAAATACGGCGTGACCCCGAACGGGAAAGGGAAGGATACGACAGGGAGCGGTAGCGGTAAAAGTTAAAATATTCCTAAACCGGCCTTGCTTTGCAAGGGGTCCGCGGCATGCCATACTTCCCGAAAAAGCCATGGCACGAACCAGCAACCTTGTCCCCCTGTTCGAACGGTACGCGAACGGCGGCAGCCACCACGAGGCGTTCTCGGCGCTCCTCGACCACTTCATTTCCAGTTTCAGCACCCATCCCGCGAGGGAGCCGCTGGCGGCGGCCGACGCTGCCAGGATGCTTCCCCTGCTTGAGGCCATAGGCGAAGGCGCGGAGGGATTCCGCGACCCGCTGGGCGAAATCTACATGGAACTTCTTTCCAAGGGCCGCAACGGGCAGTACTTCACCCCCGAGCCGCTGGGCGAGCTGATGGTCCGGTGCACTATCCCCGGCGAAGCGAAGGGTCAGAGGGTGTTCGACCCGGCCTGCGGTTCCGGCCGCCTGCTGCTGGCGGCGGCGAAGATCGACCGCTCGCGCCTGCTCTACGGCGC
The DNA here is from genome assembly GCF_054061755.1 of Mucilaginibacter sp. HD30. NCBI lineage: Bacteria > Pseudomonadati > Bacteroidota > Sphingobacteriia > Sphingobacteriales > Sphingobacteriaceae > Mucilaginibacter > Mucilaginibacter sp. HD30. The sequence continues at coordinate 4,015,851 of NZ_JBSSEO010000001.1, read as the reverse complement.
TGACAGCGACCTGACCTGCTGCAGGATGGCGGTCGCCAACATGCTGCTCCACTCGCTCACGGCCGAGATCGTCCACATGGACTCGCTGAGCGGAAGGTTCTTCCAGGGATTCAGGACGGGCACGACAGTGGTGGGCGGCTACCACGTCCCGTGGGTTACGCCGTTTGCCGAGAGAGCCGAGAGCTACGTCTGGCGCGCTGGCGGCTACGAGTCCAAAGGCGGAAAAGACGAATAAAGCAATACTAGGGGCGAATAGATTACACGGCCGGGCGAAGCCCGGCTTTTTTAATCGGCCAGATTGGTAAGCCAGGTGGTTTTAGCCAGAACATTTTCACGTAGCGATCAGTACGTCCTGGACTACAGAAATCCCTCCGCCCGTGAACCTGTGCTTGCAGTTTCAAAAAATTTTGTTTTGTCAAAAAGAGTCCTTAGATTAGATTACCTCTATTAAAAATACCTATGCCTGTTCACGATAGCGGGGACTTTGCGTCCCTGCGGCTTTACGTAGCAGATCTTGATAAGGTAACGCGCCGGTGGGTCAAAAGCTACCGTGGCGGCTTGCTTTCAAACAAACGCATCTATATATCACAATGAAAAAAACTGCCCTAAGCCTGTTCGCGCTTTTTGCCGCGCTGCAATTTTCCTATGCACAATGGACAACTTCCGGAACCAATATTTACAGTTCAAACACTGGAAATGTAGGGGTTGGCGTCGCTAGCCCAGCTGAAAAACTGGACTTAAATGGCAATTTGAAACTTCATGGTGACATAACCTTTTCAAACGACCAAACGGCGTATTTTATCCATCCGGTCGGTAACGGCGGCGCGATACGATTGCGCACCAACGTATCTGCCGCATCTGACAGGAATGTGCAATTCGGCAACATTGACAATGCCGGAAATTGGGGAAGCTACATGACAGTTGGCGAGAATGGCAATGTCGGAGTAGGTATAACCACACCTCAGACCAAATTACATGTTTATAGTGGCGGCAGTTCGGCAAATACTACGGACCAGTACAGCGGCAACTTTATAGTAGAGGCCGCCACAGGCGGTAGAAGCAGCACGTCAGGAGCGTCGCTTGAATTTGTCGTGCCTGCAAATACCGACGGGACCAATCCTTGGGGACAGGCAAGAATAATCGCGGTAGCGGGCAGCAGTTCAAATGAAAGTGCAATAGGCAAGATGGTATTAGGTACCAGGCGCTTATTCGATAAGGGAACTGGTAGCGGTATTACCTGGAATTATGGCGACGACATAGTTATAGATGGAGTAGGCAATGTTGGCGTTAACACAAGCGACACCAAAGGCTACAAGTTCGCGGTAAACGGCAGTGCTATTGCAACTTCAATGAAAGTGAAGGCCAACGGTAGCTGGCCCGACTTCGTTTTCCTGAAAAACTACAAGCTGCCCACATTAACCGAAGTAAAAACCTACATCGACAAGAATCAGCATCTGCCGGATATGCCCTCTGCGGATGAAGTGCACACCAACGGACTTGATCTTGGAGAAATGAATAGATTGCTGCTAAAGAAGGTGGAGGAACTGACATTGTATCTAATGGAAGAGCACAGCAAAAACGTTGAGCAAGAAAATCGTATTAACGTGTTGGAAACGGCTTTAAAAAACAAGAAACAATAAGACCTGAAATGACATCTAATTAAACTATCACAATGAAAAAAACCTATCTAAGCCTTATTACGCTCTGCATAGCGCTGTCGGCCTCCGCCCAATGGACAACTTCAGGAACTAACATTTATAATTCGAACACTGGTAATGTTGGCATTGGAACAACAACACCGGGATTTAAACTTGACATTGCCGGAAACGTAAGGTTGTCCAGCGGTAGTCTGCTGTTTTTTGACAACAGCACATCCGGGTCTAATATATACCAGCATAATACCGGATCATTCAGTATGAATGCTTCAACAGCCGGCGGCGGGAACGGCAACCTTGTGTTAAATGCTGCATCGGGTGCAGGAATATACTTGAACTTTAGCAGCGGAGCCAATACATACTTCGGCAATGGTGCATCTGGTACAACAGGGATTATTCAGTCTAACGGCAATGTAGGAATCGGGACGATTAGCCCCGGCGCAAAATTGGATGTTGAAGGTGGGATACTGCGGGTTGGAAATGGTTCGGGGAGCTATAGCGGATTTTTGTTCGACAACACTTCCGGGCTGACTCAGGAAAATAATAATAAAGTAACGCTGCAAGGCGCCTTACAGGTAAATAGTACTGCGGGTATGGACAGCTACATAACCGGCTCGGGTAATGTTGGCATTGGAACAACCAACACAAACGGCTACAAACTTGCCGTAAATGGCGGAATCCACAGCAGATCTGTAAAGGTTGATTTAACGGGTTGGCCCGATTTCGTTTTCCTGAAAGACTATAAGCTCCCAACGCTTACGGAAGTAAAAACCTATATCGACAAGAACCAGCACCTACCAGATATACCCTCGGCTGATGAGGTGCATGCCAATGGTCTTGACCTTGGTGAGATGAATAGGCTTCTGCTAAAAAAGGTGGAGGAACTGACTCTGTACCTTATAGAACAAAAAAACACTACCGATAGCAAGCTAAAAGCTCAGCAATACCAAATTGATCAACTAAATAAGAAAATCAAAACCTTAACCAAATAACGCTATGAAACGGCTTTTTTTAAACCTTGCTTTAATAATCACTACACATTTATGCTTCGGGCAATACTCCGGTAGTTTTAACGTGCAGGGAGATCTTAACAAGTTTTATCCGGTAATTTTCCAAGACTTATCTTGGGGTAACAATAAGGCCACCGAAATTGAGATTGGAAGATCAAATGTTCATACCGATGCAAGCTGGCGAGGATCTGTCATTGCAAAATTTAGTTTTCATACAACTGATTGGGGGCATGGATCTAATTTTATCAATGCCGAATTAAACCAATTTAATGGCGTCTCGGGGCCTCACATTGCAGGCTGGTCCGACGCCACAGCATCTAACGGCGACTCTCAGATTATTATATGGCTTAAAGGTGGCACAACTACCTATTACTTTAATTCACCTGTTAATATCAGTCCTGTAGTTTATGATGGCGTACAACATGCCCTACCCTTTCAGCAAACCAACGGGCCAGCGCATACCTACAAAACAAGTGTAGATTATTACGTAAACAGTTATGGTACAAATGCCGCTACTGCTTACTTCACAGGTGGAACAAACAACTATTTCGCGGGAAATGTGGGGATCGGCACAACAGACCCTCAAGGCTACAAACTTGCTGTTAATGGCCCTGCTGTAGCTACCTCAATGAAAGTAAAACTACAAGCTAACTGGCCTGATTTCGTTTTTCGGAAAGAGTATGAGCTGCCAACTCTTACAGAAGTAAAAACCTATATCGACAAAAACCAACACCTGCCTGATATGCCCTCAGCTGAAGAAGTGCACCAAAACGGCCTTGACCTTGGCGAGATGAATAGACTGCTGCTGAAGAAAGTGGAGGAGCTAACGCTTTATTTAATGGAAGAACACAATAAAAACGCAGACCAAGAAAATCGTATCAAGACTTTAGAAACGGTGTTGAAAACCACCATTCAAAATCATTAAATCATAGCTAAATAAATAACAATGAAAAAAACTTACCTAAGTTTAATCGCGCTTTTTGCTGCGTTGCAAGTTTCGTTTGCACAAACTAACACGTTCCCTGCAAGTGGTAATGTTGGAATTGGCACCACTTCACCAGTTAACGCTTTAAATATAGTTGTTAACTCTTTAGGTTATGGAGATCCACAATATGCATCAGCTGTTCGTGTCAATGATTTCGGTAATGGTACAGGCTTACTTTTGGGGGTAGCCTCAACTTTAAACAATGGTTATATTCAAACGGTACAGCCTCACGTAAGTTGGGCCTCGCGTTCATTGGTACTCCAGCCACTGGACGGTAACGTGGGGATTGGCACGACGGATACACAAGGCTATAAACTTGCCGTTAACGGCAGCGCCATAGCAACATCCATGAAAGTAAAGCCTAACGGTAGCTGGCCTGACTTCGTATTCCTGAAAGATTATCGGTTGCCGACCCTTACGGAAGTAAAAACCTACATCGACAAGAACCAGCACCTGCCGGATATGCCTTCGGCAGACGAGGTGCATACGAACGGCCTTGATTTGGGTGAGATGAACAGGCTGCTGCTTAAGAAGGTGGAAGAGCTGACGCTGTACTTGATTGAGAAAGACAAACAACTGTCTGAGCAGCAGGTCGAGAACAAACTCCAGAATCAGCGCATAAACGCGCTGGAAAAAGCGAAAACTAACTAACGCTAAAAAGCATCACAATGAAAAAGACCTATCTAAGCCTCATCGCGCTCTTTGCCACGCTGCAATTTTCCTATGCCCAATGGACAGGGGGATCCAACATCTATAATACCAATTCAGGAAATGTAGGAATTGGCACCACGAATCCCGTATCGCCACTGGAAATATTTCAGTTAAGTGGTAGTAAGCCATCTGGCGTGAGTGCGCCAACTGCGTCCGTCTTGAAAATATCGCGTATCGGAACGGCGAACTATTCTTACAATGAAAGTGCGGAATTCAGAATAGGGCATGGCGGTCCGAGTGCTTGGGGATCGCAAGTAGATCTTTTTGTCAACGGCGCTTCCAATCAAACTAATATACCTGACCAACACGCTATGACATGGTTATACAACGGCAACGTTGGCATCGGCACAATTACACCAAATGCACCCCTTCATATCGTTAAGGCATCTATCCCATACACAAATGTCAACATGCAAACTTGGGGCCCCTCTATCGCCAATTATGATCTAACTTTATCGAATCACAACAGTACATGGGGAATTGATTATAGATTTACACAATATATCAACGGCGCGCCCGCACCGGTTTTAACTTTTCAGGGCGGTAATGTGGGAATAGGCACCACCGAGCCGCAAGGCTACAAATTGGCCGTCAACGGCAGCGCCATTGCCACCTCTATGAAGGTAAAGCCAAACGGAAGCTGGCCCGACTTCGTATTTCTAAAAGAGTACAATTTGCCAACACTTACTGAAGTAAAAACCTATATCGACAAGAACCAGCATTTGCCCGATATGCCCTCCGCAGATGAGGTGCATACCAACGGACTTGACCTTGGCGAAATGAACAGGCTACTTTTAAAGAAAGTGGAGGAAATGACTTTGTATCTAATACAAAAAGATGAGAAAGACAATCAGCAACAAAAAGAGATTGATGAATTGAAGCAAATAGTAAGTTCCCTGCAATCCAAGATTAGTAGTCTACCCAAACAGTCGCTACAGCGCATTCAAACCAAATACATCACAACAACTGACATCACAAGAAAATAGAATATGTCTTACAGGAAAAAACTAGCCCATATATTTCTTTTTGCCATAGCGGCGTTTAGCGCGGCGGCGCAAAGTACAACCGAGAATGGCAATTACAATCTCAGAACGGTTGTCGCACCCTCAGCAACCACGGCCTCGCTGGGTAAATTCGGCGAGATACCAGTCAGCCTGTATACAGGAATCCCCAACATTTCAATTCCGTTATACGACCTAAAAGACGGAGGCTTGAGCGTGCCCATTGGCTTAAGCTACCATGCGGGCGGCGTTCGCGTGGAGGAGATCGCGTCATGCGTTGGCATAGGATGGGCGCTGAATGCCGGAGGAATGATCGGCAGACAGGTAAGAGGAAAGCCCGATGAAATCGGGGGATGGGTGTCGGGCGCCAGTACCAGGGTTTCAACCTTGCTGAAAAGCAGCGATGCGAGCGTCAGGAACAGCACAAGTATAAATCTGGAAAACGGGTCAAGAGACGGCGAGCCCGACATTTATTACTATAACTTCGATGGGAAGTCGGGAAAGTTTCTTTTTGACGAAGCCGGAAACGTCTACGGCTACCCTGCTACGGGCGTTAAAATACAGTCATTGAGTGGCTCCGGCTTTACTATCACCGCCGAAGAAGGCACGGTGTATCGTTTTGACAAACCGGAAAGTGTGGACACGGATGATTCAGGGCCTGTAACCACGGCATGGTATCTTTCAAAGATCACCTCCGCGGATGGCGCCAAGGAAATCACCTTCACGTATGAAGCGGTAGAATACCTTAACACGCTATATTACGGGGAGACGAAATATTTCCTAGTCGGCGGCGGTAGCGGTAGCGGCTTGAACGACGTTGGCTCTACCAACAGGACGCAAAATACGCACACCTTCCGTCTGACAAGGATTGATTTTTCGGGCGGATATGTCAGGCTTAATTACAACAACGCAAGGCAAGACATCGCTTACGGGGCGGACAAAAGCCTTGATCAGATCGAAGTCTACAATGGCAATAGCCAACTTATAAAGAAGTATGACTTAGCTTATTCCTATTTCGGCACCGGCGGTACCTATCTCGAGAAACGCCTCAAACTAACATCAGTTACGGAAAAAAATCTCACTCAAGCCCATCCCGCGTACACATTTACCTATAACGAGGCGGTGCAAATCCTGTCAAGGAATACCATGGATAAAGACCATTGGGGTTATTATAACGGTAGAGGCAACGGCAGCCTTATCCCGGCGTTCAAGGCTTATGATTTCGGCGGCAGTTTCGGCCAATATAACACAAGCGGGGCTGACAGGAACGCCGATACGGTCAATGCAAAGGCCTTTATGCTCCAAAAAATAATCTATCCCACTGGCGGAGAAACTGAGTTCACTTTCGAAAGCAACACGTCGGCCGATCCCATTCTTGATTTTACCAGCACAACCACTACCAGCTACGGCTTTTCCCGCAACCAGCTGTATTCGACCGTGCCTTCGCCCTACGAAGAACCGGAGTTTACTATCCCGGCTTCGGGTGCAGAGGTGAAAATGACAACGCGAGGGCTCGATAGCAGCGCTCTTGGATGCGACAATTTCCATATGTACATCATCAAGGATGGCGAGATTTGGGCTGGAGGATTTACAATGGACAGTTACAATCTTCACCTTTTTATGCCGGGCGGAACGTACAAACTTCGATTTGAATACACATGTGTGCCAAACTTCACTTTTAATTATCAGGCCGGGTTCGAGGTTAAGACACCAAATACGGCAACCAGCGGAAAAAAACCGGTAGGCGGAATGCGCATAAAACAAATGGTGAGTCGGCCCGGAGGGGGCGGTCAACCGATTGTTAAAAAGTACCGATATGAAGATCCGACTATAGCGGGAAATTCTAGCGGAGTACTGGTCAATTTTCCAACCTACGGGTACGGATTGGAAGCCACGAAGTATACTTATACTACTGGAGGTGGATGCTATCCATCTGGCGTTTATTACTACGTCGCCGCCCAGGGTACTACCAACTATCCGTTAGCCACAACGAACGGCAGTTTTGTGGGTTATGAGAACGTGGTTGAAGATATGGGGGCAATGGGCGAGGTGCGACATAGCTACATTGCCTACGGCACGCCAAGCGGATCCTTTCCCTTTGCACCGCAGGAAGGTCTGGACTGGACGCGCGGCAGTGAGCTGAAGACCGAATACCTGGCATGGAGAAATGGCGTATTGGTTCCTGCAAAAACAATAGAGTACGGCTATACAAGTCTGCTGAAAGGCACTGTGACGGGATACAAGATCGGGCGCCAATCAATCTCAATTGGCGACTGCCCACCCTATTACACAAATGCACCCTATGCCACTTATACGCTATGGCCCCATTTTTACGCGTTAAACCATCAAACAGAGCGCTTATACAATATAAATGATGCGAGCAAGTTTACGGAAACGGCCATAGATTATACTTATGATCCCAGTCATTACCAGTTATCGCAGGTTAGCAAATCAACCAGTTCGCCAACAGGCAACGCCGCCAACGTTATCGATGAGGTAGTTACAAACAAAAAGTACGCGAAGGATTATACCTTTGCCGGATCGCCGTCAGGCTCCGCCGCGCAAGGCATCAAAAAGCTTCAGGATCTGTACGTAATAAACGCGCCGATTGAAGAGTACACTTACAGGCAGCAACGCAATGTGTCAACCAAGGCGGTTTCCAACCAGCGGCTTATTGGCGGCATGGTCAGCAAGTTCCGCACAGACAAGCCTTATCCCGACACGCTGTACCGCTTAGAAATAGCCAATCCTGTAGCTCTTTCTACTTTCGGCAGTGGCTCAGCGCTTAGCAGCAATGCATTTGTAAAAAACAGTGCTTACAAAGCAGCTTTATTGATACCTTATTATGACGACAAAGGTAATGTCCTTCAGCAGCAGAAACCGGGAGGCCCTCCGGTGTCCTACATCTACGGCTACAATAAGCAATATCCCGTAGCAGAGGTAAAGAATGCAACCTATCAGGATTTGATAAATAAACTGACCCAGACCGTTATTGATCAGATCAACGGGGCTCCTATGCCCGACGCGAACTTGCGTAGCGCCTTAGCGCCGTTACGTACAATGGCAAGCGCAGAAGCAACCGTATTTACCTACAACCCGTTGGTGGGAGTGTCAAGCACTACAGACCCTAAGGGCATGATTACCTACAACGAGTATGATGCTTACGGGCGGTTAAATGTGGTGAGGGACAAGGACAACAACATTATAAAAGCCATCTGCTACAACTACAAGGGCGAGGCTACTCAAGACTGCTATGTTCCCGGGGTGCGCGCCATTTATGCCCGGCTTGAATACAGCAACTATTCGTACACCAACATCCCGAGCGGAACAAGCATTGACTACTATACTTATGCGGATATGACGCTCAAGTTCTATTCGGACGTGGCCTGCACGCAACCGTACTCGTTCACGACGTCCACAGCCGTGCTGATACCGGTAAACCTTATTGCTTACGACGATGTCAGCAATACGACGGTCAACTCTGTTAGCAATACCATAAGTGTTACAGTAGCAGCAAACACGTCCACCAAGCCAGTAGGAAACCAGCTGTTACAACACTGGCACACATGGTACGACGAGTATAGCAACTGGTGGAGAGACACTTATGACTTTTATCCAACCATAACCACGCCAACAACGGGCAATCTGTTTGTGGTGCTCTTGTAATTGCATCTTGACAACATTTAATCCATACAGCAATGATTAACAAAAATATACAAGGAATGACGCGAATGGGCGCAATCCTGCTTTTTTTAACGCTTGCCGTTTCAATAGCAAAGGCGCAGGGGCGGGCCGATAATTCCGCAGCAAGCAGCAAGCTTTCGGCCGACCTGTCAATTAGCTTGCAAAAAGCGCTTGAGCTCAACGCCGCGTTAAGCAATCCGGAGCAGCAAATAAAAGACATTCAGGATGACAAGCAACTGCTGCCAAAGCAGAAACAGAAACTAATGGTAGCTCTGTTGACCAAGCGCCGAAGGGCGCTCGATTCGCTGCTTACACCTGAACAGAAAGCGGCATTCCTAAAACAGGCCGCAGCAGCAAGGCAGGCCAGCTACAGGCAAACGGGAACGGATACTTCACGCATTAACCATTAAGCAACGCGATATGAAAGATATTTTTTTAAAAATCAGAAAAGGTTCCTTTTTAAACAGCTTAACTGCGTTGCTGGCTTTTAGCGCTTGTATGTTTACGGGGGGGCGAATCTTTGCACAGAGCGGCACTCGCGTTACGGCTCCGCTTACAGGTACTAACATGCTGGGCCAGTATTACAATTACAGCAACGGCGAGATAGTTTTTGGAGATGGTTTTAGCTCTACGCCTGGAACAGGGGAAAGCTTTGAAGCCTATATTTACTATGACCCATGTCCGCCGCTTACGTTAAGTCCGGGCAATGAGAACTATGTCGTTACCGTCGTTCCCCGCGTTAGTGGTATTACTCAGGGAAGCCAGCTGGCTAACCGCTCGCCTTGCGACGTGATGCAGAGCATAGCCTATTTCGACGGATTGGGGCGCCCGTTGCAGAACGTGCAGGCCAACGCCAGCCCAAAAATGCGAGACGTAGTTCAGCCTATGGCCTATGACGAGTTTGGCCGCGAGATTTATAAATACCTGCCCTATGCCTCTACCGTGGCTAATAACGGCAGTTATAAGCCCAATGCCCTTGCCGGTCAACAGGCTGCCTTTTACAGCGGAACACCCGGTGTGGTAAGCACGGGAACGCCTTACGCGCAAACCGTGTTTGAAACCTCCCCGCTGAACCGGGTGGCAAAGCAGGGCGCTCCAGGAGCAGACTGGCAGCCGTCGGCGCATCCGGCCAGGATGGGTTATGGCGTTAATGCGGCTAACGACATAAGGTACTGGACGGTAGCCTCCAACGGCAATGGCGCGTCTGCAGGCAGCAATTACTACCAGGCCGGAGCGCTTACTGCGGATACCGTGTATGATGAGAACAGCCATGCCTCCGTTACGTTTACTGATAAGGAAGGCCGTGTAGTAGCAAAAAAGGTGCAATCCGGCAACAGCACATGGCTGCTTACTGCGTACATTTACGATGACTTTGGCAACCTGAGATACGTTATCCCTCCTATCCCAACGGGCACTACCAATCCAACCAGCTTTGCAGAAAGCGACAACGTATTTAAATATTTTATATACGGCTACCATTACGATGCCCGCCAGCGGCTGACTGAAAAGAAGGTACCGGGGAAAGGTTGGGAATACATGGTGTACAATAACATAGATCAGGTAGTGGCTACGCAGGACTCGGTGCTAAAGGGTAATAACCAGTGGACCTATGTCAAGTATGACGGACTGGGACGGATAACTACAAGCGGCGTCTATAGCTCTTCCTCATCGCGGGCTACATTGCAGGGAACTCTTAATGGCACAACCGTGCTTTGGGAAAGCCGCACCAGCAGCTACAGCAACGGCGCATGGCCCACCAGCGGCACTACAGCGCTAACGGTTAATTATTACGATGATTACAGCATTACCGGTTTGCCGGGCTATAATTTAACCGGCGCCAGCACCATGAGCCTGCCAACCGCCAGCCAGACGAATGTGCTGGGAACAAGCGACATGTTATGGAAGGTAATGGTATATGATGACCTGGGCCGAGTAAGCAAAAGCTATGCGCAGCATTATTTGGGCGGGGCAGCCAGCGCCAATAATTACGATCAGATAGCTAATACCTATAGCTTTACCAATCAGGCTTTAACTACCGAGCGGAAGCATTATAAAAATAACGGCGGCAGCGCCAGCTTACAGCTTACCCTGTTGGATACTTACGTGTACGACCATATGGGCAGGTCAACCCTGGCTAAAAACAAGGTAAACGCATTAAGCGAGGTTATAATGAGCAGTAACAGCTATAATGAGGTAGGGCAGTTAAAAGGCAAAGGGCTGCATAGCGAGAACAGTGGGAGCAGCTTTTTGCAGGATGTGGCATATACCTATAATGAGCGTGGATGGTTGAGTACAAGCAATACGAGTGGGGGTTTGTTTAATGAATCATTGGGTTACAACAGCGGCTCTGCGCCTCAATGGAATGGCAACATCAGCCAGATGACTTACGGATACGCTGCTGCTCCTTCATCGAGCGCTATCAGCCGTACTTTTGGTTATACCTATGATTACCTGAACAGACTTACTAATGCTGCGCTTGCGTCGGGTACAGCTTTAAACGAAGCGATGACTTACGATGAACTGGGCAATATCGCATCCCTTGCCCGTGGCGGGGTTACTTATGGTACTCTTGGGTATGCTTATACCGGTAATAGGCTTGATGGTGTAACCGGAACCGGTTTTACTACCCGTAGTTATAGTGCTTACGATGGCAACGGGAACGCAAAAAGCGATGGTGTTAGTAAAACAATTGACTATAATTTGCTGAATCTGCCGTCTACCCTGAAAGTGAGCGGAAGCGCCATTGCTACTTTTGCTTATGATGCCACCGGCCAAAAGCTGCGCAGTGTTAGCACAGCTGACGGTACACGTGAGTATATCGGTGGCATCAACTACGAAGGTAGTGCTATCAAAACAATCACTACAGCCGAAGGACGCATAACCAATAACAGTGGCACCTACAGTTACCAGTATGATTTGAAAGACCATCTGGGTAATGTGCGGGTTACCTTTGATAAGAACCCAAGCGGCGGAGCGGCGAGGATTATACAACAGGATGAGTATTATTCCTTTGGTCTGAAAAGCGGAATATATGATAATTCCAACGGAAACCGTTACCTTTATAATGGTAAGGAAAGGCAAGCTGACCTTACCGACCAATACGATTATGGCGTGAGGTTTTATGATCCTGTAATTGGTAGGTTTGCTACTATAGACAGGTTTGCTGAGAAGTATGATTCGGGTACTCCATACCACTATGGGTTGAATAATCCAATATCAAACATTGACATGAATGGCGATTCAGTTTGGACGACAACGTCTCGAGTGATGAGGAACGGCAATATTTATATTACAAGAACCACTCATATTACTGGAAAGGTGCTCGATCTGACAGATAACAGGGGAGCGGACGCATTGGCCTCGGGGCTTAATGCGCGGTTAAATTCTTCGACAACGTCGCAAGTCCGTAACAACGCCAACGGGAGTAAAACTTATACATCTTATAACATAGACGCTCAATTTTCGGCAGCCAATTCAGCTAACGATGTTGGTAAAGGAGATAATGTAGTTGCGATCATAGACAAAATGCTGGGTAAATCGGCAGACGGCGTTACCGATGCAGCAGGCGTCACAAATAATATATTTGGCCTCGTGTCATATGTGGGATGGACAAACCCTCGAAACGCGGTCGACGTTGCATATCATGAAGTTGGACACCAGTTTGGCCTAAGCGATTATTTTGATGGGGACAGGACAAGTCCAATGGACTACAAAGGTGGGGCGCTTTATGGAGGGACGCGATTTAATCAAAATGAAATGTTTTTCGTTTGGGAAAATAATGGCGGACTCTATGATATCCACAGGAAAAAAGTACCGAATACAGCTATCATTACTAATAGGCGAAACACCGGATTCAGCAACGAAAGATCAACAAACGAAAGACCATACAAGGGACCTAGAAGTTTTGGAATGAGGATTTTACTTCCTATTAAAAACCAATAATATGAAACGGTATATTTTTTTCTTCTCCATGTTTTTCATCGCTTGTCGTTCGGATAGCGGAAGCAATAAAACTATATCCATTTTTTTTGAACCAACGGCAAACATAAATGAAAGAGATCGGCATGTTTTTATTTATCTGAACGGTAAAATAATGGCTGACAAAATCATTAAAGCAAACCTGCCGGCAGGTTTTGCCAACGTGGTGTCGTGCTTTGAAGCTAATACGGAATACGAAAATGAGATATTGTTGAAGGTCAATTCGAAAGTAAGAATTATCGATTTAAATCGATATAAGACAAATTGCTTGAGCGTCCATTTCTTTTATGACGACATGTCAATAATTAGAAGAATGGCCCGTAGGGCGGACTCTACTGCGATTTCCCATGGGAAAACCTTAAATAAGTTTTTTCTAGATAGTATGATTGCTCATACAGCGGCAAACAAATTGGATACCCTATGGTATAGCGTAGATGAAGAAAAATGTCCCTGTGGTAGCGCCTCAAAATAGTGGGGTAATGTCTCAAAATAGTTGCTATTTTGTAAACAACTGAAAATAAGTATCTACTTTAGATGCACATTCAAAAACTAGATAGTATGATTGCTCATACAGCGGCAAACAAATTGGATACCCTATGGTATAGCGTAGATGAAGAAAAATGTCCCTGTGGTAGCGCCTCAAAATAGTGGGGTAATGTCTCAAAATAGTTGTTATTTTGTAAACAACTGAAAATAAGTATCTACTTTAGATGCACATTCAAAAACAAGATAGTGTGTCCCTCCGGCGACAGATTGATATCTTGCCTTGTAGGGACACACTATCTTGCGGGGATATCCCCGTACCCCTTAGGAAACAGGCTGCGCGATTGCTTTCCGTTGACTCAGCGGGTGTAAGTGTCCCGACTGTCAACGTACGCAGAAGAGCTGTAGCCAACCTTCGAGATCTGCATCAGCGAGGACGTGAGCTGCAGAATCTTGTAGGTGTCCGCGCCGCCGCCGACCCTTGTAATCGTGAGTTGGCCACCGTCATCCGAAAGGACCCATGCCCTTAACGCGCTGCTGCTTCCCAATACGGAAACCACCGACTTGTCCTCGTGGAACTCGAACGTGAGGGCGTTTATGGGCCCCTTGTCCCACGTACCATCAGGCTTTTGGTACTCGTAGCTCTGGAGCGTCCATTTTCCGCCTACCAGGAGCTTTGCGCGGGAAGCGCTACCGCCATTGTTTCCGCTTTCGGATTTCTTGCATGAAAGGAGCGAGAGGATTAGGAGAAGGGCGCATAAAAGTGCGTGCATTTTGGTTGTTTTCATGACTGCTTTTTTAATTGTATAGTTGCCAATTGGGTTAATTAGTTGCCCTGGACGCTCATTCGTTAAAGCTCAGGGATATTTTTAAAAATATTTACAAGTTAAATATATAGGAAACTTATTAAATATTAAAGATTTAAATATCTTTTAATTTTAATTTATTAAAGTATCAGGAGTATTTAATAAAAATGTGTCTTTTTTATCTTATCTATATTTATGGGATGGAAAAGGAAAAGCGGGTATACAACCGCATAAAGGCCTCTCTCGCACTCAAGAGGGTCAAGAGCAAGACCCTCGCGGAGCATCTTAACGTAAGCGAGCAGACGGTATCTAAATGGTGCACCAACTACAGCCAGCCGTCCCTTCCTGAGTTGTATGCGATAGCCGCATTTCTCGAAATTAATGTGTGCGAGTTATTGGAGCCTCCGCCAGTCAAGGGGTAAGGAGGTAAAAAAACACCCCGAATGGTCGGGGTGTCGTACGTATCCAGAGGCGATAACTCCGGTGGTTATTCAATTGTCATTCTTTCAGGGCTGCTTTAGCTTTTGCCTTTGAGCGTAAATGTGCGCCGCCAGGACGGCTTCGTATATTTTTTTATAGTGGTTATGCCCCGTTGCAAGGCCTTGCTTGTAAAGCGGCAAAAGTTCCGGGTAGAGCATCGGGGCGTAGGTAATCATTTCCTCGGTCGATTTCAGGCACAGCCTGTCCTTTATTTCGTTCTTGGTGATGAGGTCAAAGTCGCAGTAGGTGTCTTTTGCGATAGCCTCTATCCCTCTTAGCAGCCGGGATACCGCCTTGGAGTGGCGGCTGAGCGGCGGAATCTTTACCATGATCGCCGTGACGTTGTGCTGCCGGACGTGCTCGCGGTACTTGTCGGTGATGGCGCGCAGCTTGTTTTCAGTCCACGTTGTCTGGTAGACGTGAGCCTGCCGCTCTAGAATCTTCCCGTCTTCCAATACTGCAATGCCGGTCCGCGCAGTGCCTATGCTAATCCCAAGAACGGTCATTCGTGTTGAAGCGGGACTTAGTGATAATTGAGGTGAAGAGGCGGGGACGGGTCGTGCGCACCGAATGCTCCGGTAGCGTCATAACATGGGCAAGCGTATTGAGCAGGTAGTCCTTAGGGTACTTTTGCGCGCAGGTGAGGTAGAACGCCAGGGACTTCTGGTCGTCAAGGCTGTCCGCCAGCTGGTGCGCCAAGGTTATTTCATTGGGTGTATACATGGTGCTTTTTATAGGTTGCATGGCTGATAAAAAATGGCTAATAATGCTGGTCGAACGTTCGTACGCTTTTTAATTAATCAACGTTCGTACGTTGCGGTTTTCAACAGAAGGCGCAGGGAAAAAGAACGTCTGCAACGCAGGCGGGAAGCGTTATTCAATTATCGGCACTTCATCCCATCTCCGTCGAGAAAGGTCGCCGGTTGGCTTGAGCGTGTAGCGCTCAATCAGCTCGTAGTATTGGGGATACAATTCTTGCACGTCCTTGCCGTACAGCACCGACAGCTTGATGAGGTTGGTTCCATTGGGCATCGTGACGGCCTGTTCCCACTCGCAGAGCGGGGCGGCGGTTTTGTGTCCGAGCCACGAGGCAACTTGCTTTTGCTCATAGCCCAAATGTTGGCGGATTACGCGTAACCGGTTAGGATAATTTGGTTGCTTGTAATCCACTATCATAAATTATCAGGACGCGCAGTAAAGTTGTAGAGGCATTAACTTCGTGAATTCACGAATTGACTGATTTGACGTCGAGTGTTCTACAACATAGTGCGGCGCGAGTATATTACAAGCGCAGTAAACTTTCGCTTAAACGTTTCTAACAAAACTATAAAGTCAAATTTCATTTTTCCACTGGTCTACGATGGGAAACCATGTTTTATTGGGTGTTTCGAGAAAAGAGGTCCTAAGGTCGTTCAGTAGAGAGCACAACACTGAATTACTAGATAAATTCTTAATTAAAGCCTTATTTTCCAAAGCTAAATTAGGTTCAAACGTCGCCGATTGCTCCCTAAGCAGCTCGGCAATCGCTTTGATAGCAACAATCCAATTTACACTTGATAAATCAAGCCTTCTGTCTTTTATGGACAGGTTCCAACCTAAACTAACCAGGATGCCTCTTTTTGTTTCAGGGGTACTGTTTTGAAAGTATCTTATGGCCTGTTCGGAAAAGGCAAATAGCCTGTCCGCTGTATCTATCCAGCCAATTGCCGCCTCATCAGTTTCGTCGATCAGGCTTTTTAAGCGTTGCTCCTCGGCCTTCAATTCAGATGATTTTGCTTTAAACTGGTCGTCATCGATTAGACCGCTTGCGCGCATATCGATAAGGCCGTTTTTCTTTTGTAAAGCAGTGCTGTAAGCCTTTTTGTGCAGTTCGTTTTGGGCATTTGGCGCGAATTGCTTATCGTTTTCGGCGCGAATCAAATCCATCAAAAAACCGTGTAGATAATGGGGAATTTCAATGGATCTCAAAAGCTGGGCTATCTGAGCGTCAAGCATTTTTCCCGATACGGGCATCTCGTTACAGGCAACCCCCGGCTTGTGCTTTGAACAGAAGTAATATTGATACTTATGGACATTGCCGTTCTTTTGAAACTTGGCCTTATTGCAACCACTGACAGCGCAACCGCAGTTGCTACAGTGCAACGAGCAACCACCGTACGGGAAGTAGTGCTTGACCGGGCGGGCACGCCCCGTCTTTCCCATTAGCCGTTGCACCCGCTCGAATTCCTGCTTAGTGACCATTGGCTTATGAATTCCCTTTTGCCAGTTTCCGCTATAGCGCGGCCACTCGTACTCACCGTAGTAAAAGGGATTGTTAAACATGTGGTAGACCATTGACAGCGATAGCTTTTTGCCGGTTCTTCCCCTGAGCCCCAAATCGTCGGTTACAACGGCAAGTATCTGTCGGGGAGTATGCTGACCGCCTAGCATGTAGTCCCACATCTTGCGTACCAACGGAAATTTCACAGGGTCGATTTCTCTTTTGCGCGCTCCCTTAATGCCTCCCTTGTCCGGCAGATAACCCAAAGGCGGGCAACTTGGATAAATGCCCAGTTCCGCGCATTTTCTCATGCCCCCCTGCACGTCTAGCGCCTTATTGTCGTTTTCAAACTTCGCTTGCAGACAGTGGAAGCCAAGCATAAAAATGTCCATAGGATTATTGCGATACGTGTGGCTTTCTGTCACTATTTCTTTCAAATAGCCGGTATCAAACAGGTTGATAATTTCGCCGATGTCGACGGAATTCCTTGAAAGCCGGTGCGGCGCCCAAGTGACAATGCCGTCTATTTTGCGCTCCTTGACAAGCTTTATAAGGCGCGAAAACCCGGGCCTGCCCGGACGCTTTGCCGACATTTTCTCTTCAACAGTTTCAACGATTAACAGGTTGCCGTTCTTTTTCAGGCGGTCAATAACATCTCGCTGACTTGAGAGCGAGAGGACTTGCTTTTCCTTGTCGTCGGTTGATTTGCGCAAATATTCGCTGTACCGAGTTGCGCTGGTTTGTTCGTTCGTCATCTTGTCTAAATGGTTTGGCAAGAACCCAAAAGAGGGGAAGGGATAATCGTCTTAGGTTGCAACACGCAAGACACTCCCCACCCCTCTTTTGAGCCTAAGCCGATTAATTATTAATCTCACGTGTTGCGTCTGCATTATACCACGCGTCAGGGGAAGTTGGGACCTGGCTTTTCAGCGGTATTCTTGAAAGGAGGTGGTTGCTTTTGGCAGAACGGGGCAACGGCGTGAGGTAGACTTGTCGGTATAGTTGCAGTATCTTTGAAAGTTGGCGTTGTGCGGTTTCCTTGTCGAACGTGACGCCGTAGGCCTTTTGGCAAAGGTTGATAAATGTAACTATGTCCTTTTCTTTCAACTCCATGCTGCAATAGTCGCATGCGGGAAAACCAGGCGGTAGAGACAGTAAATTCGTGAATTCACGAATTTACTGTCTCTACAAACAAGTTCACGTCCTGTATATGCTTGAAGTATGTATAACTACAGACCCTTTACGCCTATTGGCAGACTCAACTTCCGCAACCGAGACGAGATTTTTGGAATTAAGCCAGCCGACAGATTATTTCACATGTGGACGCTTGGGAAGACGGGAATGGGCAAAAGCCATTTGCTAGTAAACATGGCTGTGGATGATATTTATAAAAACAATTCGATATGCGTGGTCGACCCTCATCAGGATACGATTACCGCCATTTTAAACCGCTTGCCCGACAATCGTAGAAAAGACGTAGTGTATTTTGACGCGACAAATAAAGATGCGCTGCCGGGATTTAATCCGCTTAGCAACGTCGCCCCCGAGCAACGGCAATTGGTGGCGTCTGAAATCGTATCAACGTTCAAAAAGTTGTTTCTTGAGTCATGGGGAAACAAGCTTGAATATATCCTACGCATGAGCGTAAGCACCAGGTTGCTGTATCCTAATGCTACACTGTTGGACATTACGCCGCTGCTATTGGACAAGGATTTTAGGGCAAACGTGTTAAAGCATGTCGACGACCCGTATATCAAGGCGTTTTGGGAAAGGGAATATAACCTGTATTCCGCCAGTACCCAGGCTTCTACCGTTACTCCTATTATTAATAAAGTGGGGGTGCTGTTAGCGAACGAAACGCTGAGGGGCATATTTGGTCAAACCAACAGCATATCCTTTGAGCGGTGCATGCAGGAAAATAAAATCTTGCTGGTCAACCTGGCAAAAGGCGTAATCGGCGATGACGTGTGTACGGTGCTTGGCAGTTTCCTTATTTCTTCTATTCAGGCTACCGCTATGAGACGCGCGGTGATTCCGGCTGAGCAGCGCAAGCCTTTCTACCTGTACCTTGACGAGGCCCACACCTTCGTGTCCCACACGTTCGCCAGTATGCTGCCGGAAATTAGGAAGTTCGGCGTGGGCCTGTTCCTAGCAAACCAATACCTTGACCAATGGGAGCCCGAAACGAGAAATGCTGTGCTTGGTTCGGTTGGTAGCATAATTGTTTTTCGTGTGGGTTTGTCAGATGCCAAACTTATGGAAAAGGAATTCTATCCGGTATTTACTTATGACGACTTTGCTACGCTGCCAAAGTATCATATCTACCTGAAACTGCTTATTGACGGCACGGAGAGCAAAGGGTTTAGCGCGGTGACATTGGAAAACTTCGATAAATAACGGGGCTGTATTTCAAATATTAAACTTCATCAACTAATTTAAGAGGACACCTCTTCCTTTATCGGGATGCTTGGAAAATTGATAACATTTCCTAACTGATTAATTATTGCCTCGCGGCAATTTTTCGCAAATTGTTCATCGTTATTCTCCATAACGTATTTTGCGACTCGAAATAAATCTGTCGTTAAAATTAGACCTATTTTTTCTCGTGATGCACCAGTTTTACATTTTGCGGTAAAGGTTAGAGTTCTTTCGTTTGGATTAACTAAGCGTTGGGGGTTGCCAAATAGCAAGCCAGAAGCCCTTTCAGCTACCTCATCCTTTTCAAAGTCAGCATTTAGATTATCGAGCAGTTGCCTGAACTTCGAGACGTCTATATCCTTGGAATCCTTTCCTTCGCATTCACCTATTAGTCGGCTTCCTTCTGGTGACAAAATTATTTGATCGAGTTCCAATGTTCCGTCGTCATAATTTTCGGCCTCATAGCCCAAAATAATCAACGCCTTAATAACGGCCCTCTCTAGCAGTTTGCCATTTTCAAAAAGCAAGTCTTTGAGCGACTGCTGTTCTGACAGCACACTACTCAGTACTTCATTTTCTGCGTTTAACCTGGCGCACTCCTCTATATTTATTTGAATTAATTTGTAGGTCTGCAAAGCTTGCATTAACGCATATGCATCATCATCCGCCCAAATCGGCTTAGGTGTCTTAGAGTCCAATTGGTTTAGGCTCTTATCTATTTCTACGATAGCAGCAGTAAACTGATTCCCCTTTTGAATTGCTTTTTTTGTCCACTTTTCGGCGGTCCGTGTATCAATCGAGTAACCGGACTTTTGGAAAGATAGATTTGGAATAAAAACAACATGCCCCTTGCCTATCTTACATACCGCTCCCAATACTCTATCCCCATTTTTAGTAGTGAAAAGTGTCTCCAAACTTGGGTTAGGACTTAAGTAAACCTCATATGACATTAAATCCTTGAAATTGTCGAAGAATTCTTTCACAAGGGGATTAGCTGCAACTATGCTGTTTCCAGCCGCAGAATTGAAAGCGAATTTGAAAGGAATGCAGTTGTAATTAGAAATAGGCGCAACATGGTTGGTTACTTTTTGATTGCGCCCCGTTCCGCTTACCGAGTTTGTTCCCGTGTAATAAAAATAGTCTTCCTTTTTATTCAAGATAAAAAACAATGTCCCACCGTTGCTAACGAAATTGAGCAATTCGTTCTTCCAGTGCTGCGTGTGCTCTAGCACCCGCGCTGAAGACTCTTTATTCCAACATGTCTTTCCTTGATAATACCCGCTATCGGACGAATAACCTTCGTGGTTCGAATATGAAGTAGTCTTAAAATCCGGACAAAAAATCACGATGTCTGTGTCTGACAGGGAAGTCAGCGATGCTAATTTAAAACGGCTATGTGCTGTAGGTGTTTCAATTCCAATCTCTGCAATTGTTCTCATTTATCAGGTTTAACTCAAAAATATTCAATATTTACATATTATTCACTTACTTTAAAATTTATTGAACGCATGAAATATTTTGATTACGGTGAGATAGTGCTTTATAAAGAACAGAAATGGGTTCAATATGTTGAAGATACGGCAGAAGGCATCAGGCTGTACGATGGTCTCAATTATTTTTTCTGCGATGACGATGAAATTGAAAAAGCAGGTTTACCGCTGGGCTTGGATGGTTTAGGGTTTAAGTATATGATAAACCAAAAGACAGGCAAGGAAAATTGGCGTTACCGCAACTTCACGGTTGACATGATTAATGACAAGTACTTCATCGGTAAGAGCGAGGTAATTTACATATCCGAGGTGCAGAGCACTTTCCATTTGTACAAACTGATTCCTTTCAGTGTATTGGAGCGAAGAATGTTCGATCATAAAAAATCCTGAAATGGAATGAGCCGAAAGTTGGAGAATATAAAAGGATCAATAGACCAGAAATAAACGCGGCGTGATCACATAAAACTTCAGACACGACTTGCAACGGGAACCATATTTTTTGAGAATTTCTAAATTTAACAAATGAACCGAAAACCGCAGTTACCCCGTTCAAGTCGGCAGGAAACTTTAGAGACGATTTCGCGCAACAAACTTGCCCTGCGGTTTAATCCGGAACTTTTTGAGCTACGTCCGGAACACCAGCGAGACAAAGGTGTTGACGTGATAGGTGAGATCAAGCAAGACGGCGTGTACACTAACTTTCGTTTTGCAGTGCAACTGAAGTCAACGGAATCTGTCAAAAAGCAAAAAGGCGGCTCTTTATCATATCCGGTGGAGATCAGCAATATCCACTATCTGTTAAACTTCGGGCTACCCAGTTTTTATATCATGTACGACTACCCTGCGGACTTATTCTATATTGCTTCTGCGGCTGAGGTATTTCGCGATCTCCAAAAAAAGTATTTGCCCGATCAGCTGCCGAAAAGCTACAAGATCAAATTCACTGAATTACTCGATGAGGAGAAGATAAACGGCATTTATAAAGAAACTTTTGACAACGGCACTCTGCTAAAAAAGCTGAGTGCGCACATGAGGGCGCGTCCCGAAAATGGTCTGTCGGCGAGTGGTTTTGTGATTGATGAGCTAAAGGATGTTTATAGCGTCGAGCAAAATATAGAGTATATTGACCAAGCAGGATTTTACCTCCTCAATCAGCATGCTTTTTCGCAGATCGTTGAGATCGAGCAGCGTACCCATCCCAGGGTTAAGGCTTCGCCCACGTTTAATATGGTTTGCGGCGTGGCGTACTATCTTCAGGCCAACCTGTTCAAAGCGTTGGATTTGCTGAAGCTGGCTCATAATGAAATTGAGAGCCTCCATCCTGAGGATAGAAGCATGCTGTCTTACACCTTGGCGCATGCGAAATACTTGCTGGGCCTTATGGGTGAATCGGAATTCAGGAAAGCAACTGCGGAGATTGCCGCCAATGAAAATGCAGGGACATTTTTGCAGTTGGAGAACCTGTATAATAAATTTCTAGACAGCAAGGACGATGACCAACGCGACCGCATCAAAAAATTTTACGGGGCTGCCATGCAGATCGTTGCCGACCACCCTGATTTTCACGACATGAGAGTAGTCGCTCATGCCAAGGTATTGACCCTTGAAGCAAAGCTGCTTTTGCATGAGCTGGCTAAAAACTCGATACTTACGATGGGTCGCAGGGTGGACGCTTTTCGCGACCTGCTAGTGGCGGATTGGTTGAGGCTGGATGAGCATTTTCTTCGCCAATGGGAGGAACTTTACGGTTACGCTTTGAAACACAGGAATTTCTTATCTCTAAGCAACCTGATAATGGAAAAAATAGAATGGGAGTTTGGCAAGGTCTACCACTTTCATGCTTTCAGCAATTGGGACAAAGACAAGCTGAGCATCGGTGTGAAGGTGGCGCCTGAAGACCGCGTATTGCTGTACAAGCTGCTAATCAATCTGGATAAGGTGATTGAGACTTATGATCGGCTACTGCATCGTGAAAATCATTTCAACTGCCTGCGCTGTAAGTACGAAATTCTTGATTTTCTTGGTGAAACGGAACAGGCGAATGAATGTGCTAAATTGATGAAGGACTTGATCTCTACTTACGAGATGAACGCTTTGCGCAAGCGGTACGACAAAATGCTGCGAGGAGACGTGAAGCACCGCAAACTCTTCGCTGACCTTGCTCAACGGCGCGCGGCGATTGATCACGTAGCAAGAAACAGCGGCATCTACGAACATCTTTACGGAGACATTACAATAGAAATGAATGAGATTCTAAACCGTAAACCGGAGTGGTCACTTCACGAACTGCTACCGCTTACGTATCCAAATGAAAGTTCGGAGATGGACAAAGACCACTAAGGATATTATGGAACTTTTAAATTATTAACTGCATTTAAATCCTCCAAAAAGTTCGACATTTCGCGCCTTCCCTCTACTGGAAAATAACTTGCTGAAAATCAGCAAGTTATTTTCATTTTAGGCCTCCCGTGAAAAAATCGAACCTAAATTTTTAGCTATAAAAACAGCCGTTTTACGCATAAAATCTCCTCATTTTCCGGTATCATTAATCAAATCTTTCAAAAACGCCCAAAATTTGCTTGCGTCTTTTCTGACGTGTTTTTATTTAGAAAAGACGTCTTGATATCGTTGTAAACAACTGTAAGAAAGGTGTTTACAAGGGTTGGTTTATAAATCACATCTTTCCGCATTAATTAACCCTAATTCATTATAAAATGCTGGAAAAAAGCTTCGGATTGTTTTACTTCTTAAAGCAACCAAAAACCTCAAAAAGACCAAACCACTATGTTTATTTAAGAATCACAGTGAATGTCATTGTGTAATATTTTTTCAAAAACAGGAACACTGGAAAACCATAGTTTTTGATGTTTGATTTCTATTTCAGGATATTCAGATAAAAGTCTGTTTAGTTCTTCCCTGTCAATTACATCTTTTAAGGAACTTATATAAGGCCGCATGGCCTCTACGATATCTTCACGATTCGATAAGGTTAGCAATCTGGATGTTGCCAAAATATAACGGTTAGGTTTCAATTTTTCAATCTTCTCGATCTCGCATTTATGGGTTTTGCTTGATCGGGAAAGCGCAGTAAGGAATGCGGGGAATGCTACATTAGGCTGATGCTTGACTTGAACAATAATATTGTATTTTCCTGGTTCACTGTTGTTATCCAGTAAGTCTATTCCTTGATCTTTTCCTTCTGGAAAACTGGAATAAATTGTCGCTTTTTTATTCGCTTTCTCATCAGCATTCAACAGGTCACGTACTAAATATTCAAGATCTGTGCTATTAAGTGTATCGAAATTATATTGGCGCATGGTTATTAAAAAGCAAAGCTATTTTACGTTATCAGCTTCATCAATCATCTAATATCTATAAAATTACTTCAGAGCTGAATTCCATCAGCTAATTTAATTATAGTCTATTGAGATTATTGTTCGGAGCCAAGAGATTCAATGGGTAAGTAACAGTGAAATTAAACATTATTTGTTATCACCGAGATAGAACTATTGTCTAAGATTACTATCTTTGTATCGATATGGAAATGCAATTGCTCTTGAACATGGTGTAAGATTGTGGTGCAGGCAAAAGGCTTTCGATAATGCTAAAAAGGTTCTTTAAATAAACATATTAAACTGGTCGCGTCATTCGTGGCACCCGGTTTAAGATAAAAAGCAAGTATCTGATATACAGTACCTTATTTATAAGGTTCATATCCCCTACGGGCTACTAAAAAACGCTATTCTTCACAAGAGGATAGCGTTTTTTGCTTTAGGGGTAAAGCAGCGGGTAAATTGAATGACGCGGAATGAAGCTTGATGACTCGATCTGAGGTTGAAAAAGTTTCCCCATCTCCAGAAAGTATCATAGTTAAACTGACTCAAGATTAATTTTACGGTGCGTTTTTTTACGCTAAGTATAATTTTTGAAGATAGGTTTATTGCGTTTATGCTATTGAGTCGTGCTAATTTGAGTGGCTTGCGCCAGGATGCCCATAATCAATATATCTGCATTTAAGCCGTGCTCCCGACAGATTTTATTTGCTTCGTAGCTCATCTGGCGGCAAAACTCAGGTGCAACTTTTCGCAAGCTCTCGTTATTAATCAGGTTTGCCATGGTTCGCAGCTTTAGGTATTTGTAACCAGATTTTTCTACTATGCTATTAATGCTTTTAACCTCGTTCAAAATCAGTAACTGGCGCGGAGTATTAATCATTGTCTTAATGCGTAGAAAATGATATAGTATCCTCATAAAAGGCGTCAGCAAATTTTTGGTATCAGGGAAGGCGGCTGATAAGGCATTAAAAATCAACTCGGCTTTACACGTATAACCCATTTCAAACTGCATGTTTGCTCTATGTACCTGAATAAAATATGTGTATTGGATGATATAATTGTCAAGCGCATCTGGTCTGTAGTTTTTTCTCAAAAAGTTTAAAAACCGCAGTACCTTTTTGGGGTTACGACACAAAAGCAAAGTGTGTACACCCAAAAGATAAAGCATATCATTGGCTTTGGTTTGCTTAAAAATATCTTGATCTTCCGGCGGATTAAAATAAAGTCGCGTTATCTCCCTGATAGCATCCTTTTTAACAATACCATACTTCATACAATTGTAGTAAGTATCAAAACAACTTAGTGGATTTATCGGCAGCGTATTGAAATCTTCTGCCCGGAAACTTCGAAGTATGACAATGATTTCGTGCAATTTATCCAAATCAAGCTCAATCAGAGCAATAATGCCCAGCGCTGTAAATATAATTATGCGCCTTTGGTTAGAAAGCTCAAGTTTTAAAAGCGTGTTTAAGGTATTTTTATAGTATGGATTTATTAACTCAAGGCCAAAAAAGTATTGGAATATCTTATCACTTAACGGCTGTTTAAAATAGCGCATTAAAGGACCATTTCGCTGTTCAGTGTTATACTCACGCTCAAGCAATTCGCCTATAAAAGTTACCAGGCTGGTTTTTTCGTTCGGATTCAGCTCTACTTCAATAATATACTCCAAATCTTTCAATCCATCCACCTTAATAGCATGTATTAAACACCACTTTAAAACATTAACTTTTTGGCTATTGTCAGTAAATAATTCATTTACGGTAGACATTAATTGATCGTCAAACCTATCATCGTGTTTAAATAATAAAGCCTGCGCTATGCTATATTCCAAATAATTGTCGTTACCGAAAACCAGATAAGTATTGTAATGTAAGCTGCTGCTCTCATTCATCTCCCTTAAAAACCCGATACTTATAAGCTCAAGATAAGCGTGAGGGTATCGCTTTATAAGATGTTCTATTTTAAGCTTATTAATTTTATAGTTGCTATTTTGGAGATCTAAATGATCAATAAGTCCGTTAATGAAAGCAATTTTTTCTGACGAGTAAGAGCTTAAATAAACCTTATTTAGTATAAACCCCGCTATTAGTTCATATAAAGAAGCATGATCGGCAGAACTTAATGAGAAATTGCCTTTATTTTGTTTGTAGTATTCCTGAAAGTAAAGAGGGTGGTTGAATTTTTCGGCAATCTCTACATTTACCGGATCGTGTCCGTCTGGATTGATAATGTGACATAACTCATTTATTTCCTGAAAATTAAACAACGGCACGTTGATATAATTAGCATGAAAGCCGGTGTACCAGGTATCCTCGTTAAATTCAATGTGATGCCGGTTGTTTATCCATGTTGAAGTGCGTGTGGTCAACACCAACTTAAACCAATTATGCGTTTGATAAAAAGCAAATACATCTATAAGTTGATTAAGTATGGTGCGGAACTGATCATTTTTAAACATATGTTCATCCAGGCCATCTACAATCAGGAAAAACTTGCCGTTATTTCTATGCGCCACATCAAGAATAGCGTTGATATCATTATCTGCCGTGTAACCTAATAATGTTAGCAGCCAGTTGTTAACATTACCGCAGGCGTGTACCGCGCTAATCAGGGCGTTACTGCTAAATAGCAATACGATATCTTCACCATGATTTACTTTATCGGCAGGCCATTTATAATCTATCCAGTGGCATAACGCTATGGTTTTGCCATATCCTGCCGGAGCAGATATTACGGTTCCGCAGCATTCAGAAGCCATAAACTCACTCATATGGTATTCTATAAATTCGCGTTTTATGGTACGGCTATACGGAATACCAGATTTATTCTTTAATGCTTGTAAGGTGAAGTTAGTTACAATGGCCGCTTTTTGCTGCAACTGCTTCCAACACATATTCTTATCAGTTCCATGCCGTTTGGTGGGGCTAATTTTCTTCTGATAAAAATCCGGCCAGTCTATACAACCGCAAAATTGCGCCATTGTATTTATGGTGAAGAGCGAGGGCTTGAACTTACTGTTTGCAAAACCATATATACGCTTTAGCGTGGTCTCGCTTACGTTTAACCTCGTTTTCTTATAAATTAAGTTAGACAGCAACTTACAATCAGCAGGTATAGGGTTAATTATGCCTGCAGCGGCAAGTACGCAGTTCTTTAGTTCTTCCAGGTGACTCGGTAAAAAAGGACTCATAGGTGCTATGACAGATTCTGGTCTTTATTTTTTCATCAGGCATTATGAAGGGGTATTAATATTCAAATTGGCTATATAATGCCCCAACCATAGGGCATAAATATTAAAATATACGGTAAGATACACACTCATGGTTGTAAAACCTACAGGAATGAACAAAATGAACACGTTAATTAAAAGTGAACAAATTATAATATTTTGATAAACAATGAATAAACTGATTTAGAACCTTAAGTAATTAAGGTATGTAATAAGGGGTGTTAACCAATAACAACGCCACGATGAAAATTTTTACCTTACTTATCAGCTTTGCTGCAGCTTGTTTGTTGCTGCTTACAACACAAGGTGTGTATGCACAGCGTAACTACGCAACCACCAACCGCGTGGGGGCAAACGGACTACTCTGCGTTAATTGTATAGTCACTAATCCTAACAACGGCTCTGATGGCAATCCACAAACTTTTTCTGTTTTAAACGTTGCTGTTGGTGTAGCGGCCAGCACTTATCAGGAACTTATCTTTCCTGCTCCGGGTAAGGTTCCTGCCAATACGCCTGTGTCGTTAAAATTGGGTAGTGGCAACAATCTGCTTGATGTGACCGCACTTGGCGGCATATTTCTGCAAGCCTACAATGGCAATACACCTGTTGCACCGGGGCTTGCTGCCGCAACTTTAGTTAGTGCCGCCAGCAACAATAACCAGGTTTTGGTCAGCTTTAGCCCCACGCAGATCTATGATCGGGTTAGAGTTACGCTTAACGGCGGGCTGGTTGGTGCATTAAGCAGCATTTATGTGTACGAGGCTTTTTACAACGGCCCCGGCCCCAATCTATGTAACACAGCAATTGATGAATTGCACGGCGTATCGGCAGGTTTATTGAATTTGGGTGTAGATGTAGGTGGCGTGGCCAATCCGTTAAATGCTATTGATGGAAATTTAAATACATTCTCTACGCTAAACGCATCAATAGGCGCCGTTGGTGCTTATGCTCAGCAAACAGCTCTTTTTCAATCACTTTCAGTTCCGGGCGATTCAGTAAGACTGACGTTGTCTATTCCGCAGGCGTTGATTGATGCAGGTGTCTTTTCCCGTATATCTGTGAACACGTTTAACGGTAACGCAGACAACGGTGATTCAAGAATACTGAGTTCTTCTTTGCTTACTGTTCGTTTATTGGACCTTTCGGGTCCCAGCCGGCGCGTAACTGTTACTTACGCACCACCTAATGTGTTTGACAGGGTTCGGCTCACTTTAGGAGGCGGGATCTTGAACGCATTAACTTCGTTAAACCTGCACGAGGTACAGCGAATTCTGCCAAGGCCCATTATTTCAAATAATAATGTTGTTGTTTCTAACTTGCAATTATGCGGCAGCAGTTCTGTAACGCTAACAGCAACGGCAAGGCCTAACACTGTTTTCAACTGGTACACAGCCGAAACCGGCGGTGTGCCCATCTTTACAGGCGCATCTTATACTACGCCACTATTAACTTCAAATACTACATATTATGTTGCAGCCAGCAGAGCCGGTTGTACAGACGAGTCTGAACGTACGCCCGTAACTATCACAATAAATGCCGCTCCGGGCGCGCCCAACTTAACCGTTGCTAATACAACCATTTGTGCCGGTGATGTAGCTGTACTTGCAGTTGCATCGCCGTTGGCAGGCATAAGTTACAGATGGTACGATGCAGCTACAGGCGGTGCCCCTCTATTTACAGGCAACAGCTTTACCACGCCCGTGCTTAATGCCAGCAGAAGTTATTTTGTTGAGGCAGTAAATGCGGGCGGCTGTAGCAGCGCTACGCGGGCAGAAGCCGTAATAACCGTGCAGCCAAAACCGGCCGCACCAATTTTAACAGCAAATAACCAAACCGTAAATGCAGGGCAAACTGCAATTATTAACGCAACATCGGCCACATCTGGTGTCATTTTTAACTGGTACACCACCGGCAGTGCCACAACACCATTTTTTACAGGGGCAAGTTACACTACCCCTGCTTTGTATACCTCGCAAACTTATTATGTAAACTCGGTTAACAGCACAGGCTGTCAGTCATCAACGCGTACAGCAATAACAATTACCGTAAACATTGATAATAACTCGCCGTGTACATACGCCAGTACGCAGACAACTAACGTTAACGCCTTGTGTATTGGCTGCGGTGTAACTAATGCCGCCGTAGCTGCTGATGCAGATACAACTACAGCATCAACCATAACTGTAGGTGCCGGATTAATAGGTGGATACGCAGAACAGATCCTACAGTTTCAACAACCGGGCTTTGCCGGCGATATGATAAAACTGGTGATACAAAGCCCGGTAGGTTTAACAGATATTGCTTTGTTAGGGCAAATACAGGTTACCATTTATAATGGTACTACTCCTGTAAATACAGTGTTGCTTAACAATTCTACTGTGCAAGTAAGGCTACTTGGCGGAGGTAACCGTTATGCTGTACTTGTACCCGCACCGGCCGGATATGATGGTGTAGGTATCCGCCTGAGTTCAGGCGCGGTAACTTTATTAACATCGGTACAATTGTTTTATACTTCTCAGCAATATCCGGTACCTGTTTTTGCTAACGCGAATCCTGAAATTTGTAAGGGAAGCCCTACGCAACTTGCCATTACATCACCAACAAACGGAACTTTTAAATGGTATACCACGCCAACCGGCGGAGCACCAGTATATACTGGCAGCACAATTACTACAGACCCCATAACAGGTAACACAACGCTTTATGTTGAGTACAGCCGCGGCACCTGCGTTAATCCCGTTAGATATCCAATTACTATAGTTGCTAATGACGTACCGCTAACACCTGTTGTTCAGCCTGCAAGCGCTTCCATTTATAGTGGTCAAACAACAACTTTTAAAGCAACCCCAGTAGGTAACACTACTATCAATTGGTATACCGGAGCAACCGGCGGAACCCCGGTTTTCACAGGAACAACCTTTACAACGCCGCCCCTGTCTGCCAACACGAGCTATTTTGCCGAAGCCAGCAATGGCACCTGTACTTCGGTTGACAGAACGCAGGTTGACGTTACAGTTTCACCGCTTGTAATTCCGGATGTAGCTGTTAACCCTCCAACACAAAGCATTACTACAGGCCAAACAGCTACCATGACTGCATCGTCAACTACGCCGGGTACTACATTTAACTGGTATACAGCGCCAACGGGGGGCTCATCCATATTTGCGGGGCCAACTTTTATCTCACCGCCATTAAACACCAACACAACTTATTATGCAGAAGCAGTTGTTACTGCAAGTGGGGCAGTTTCGGCTACAAGAGCAAGCGGAGCAGTTACCGTTAATGCAGCAACCGTTCCGGATGTAGTTGTAACGCCGCCAACACAAACTGTTAATCCAGGGCAAACCGCTACGTTCACCGCATCATCTACCACACCAGGTACATCGTTTAACTGGTATACCACGCCAACCGGCGGAACATCGATATATACCGGGCCGGTATTTACAACCACGCCTGTTTTTGCTAATAACACTTACTATGCCGAAGCAGTTGTTGATGCTACTGGAATACCGTCAGCCACAAGAGCAAGCGGCGCTGTTACTGTTGCTATTACCGTACCCGATGTAACTGTAACTCCGCCCAGCCAGAGCATCAACTCCGGCCAAACGGCCACTTTCACTGCCTCGTCTACCATACCTGCCACCTCATTCAACTGGTATACAACACCAACAGGCGGATCCCCAATATTTACTGGCCCTACATTCACATCCCCTCCGTTAAGCGTCAATACAACTTATTACGCGGAAGCAGTGGTTGATGCCACAGGTACGCCATCATCAACTCGTGCCAGTGGAGTTGTTACTATCAATGCCAATGTTGTACCCGATGTGGCGGTAAATCCACCCACCCGCAATATCAACTCCGGTCAAACAGCCACATTTACGGCATCATCTACAACGCCGGGCACGTCTTTTAAATGGTACAGCACACCAACAGGCGGGTCACCAATATTTACCGGTGCTACTTATACCTCGCCATCTGTGTATACCAACACAACGTATTATGCCGAAGCGGTAGTTACCGCAACAAACACCCCGTCAGCCTCACGGGCAACCGGAGTTGTGTCTGTTACGGCTGTCTCTCCGGCTACTCCGGTTATAGCAACAACCGGCACCAATATATGTCCTGGTACTACTACTGCACTTACTATCACCAATCCTAATCCCGATTTCACAGTAAGGTGGTATGCTGATGCCGGGTTAACAGATTTACGAGCAACCGGAAATAGCTTTAACACTACCGCGCTTAACGCCAATACAATTTTTTATGCGCAGTCTACAGATCCTGCCGGCAACAAATCGGCGGTAGCTACGGTAACAGTCACAGTTACAGCACCACCCGCAGCTCCAATTGTAACGGTGGCTTCTGTAACCACATCAAGTATAACTTTTCAATGGAGCGGCGTTGCGGGTGCTGTCGGATACCAGGTAAGCACCAACGGTGGAACCAATTTTGTTGATGTGGGTGCGGGCACTACTTACACTGTGATGGGGCTACAAGCCAATCAAAGCGCTACTGTAATCATAAGAGCTACAGGGGCATGTCAAACAGGTCTCAACTCTGCTGCTGTAACGGGCACATCATCTAATCCATTTGGTAATGACCTATTCATTCCTAATGCTTTTACACCTAATGGTGATGGCAACAACGACGTAGTTTATGTGTATGGCACCGCTGTAAAAGGCGTAAACTTCTCTGTGTATAATCAATGGGGTGAACTGCTGTATCGCACCAATGTGCTTAACAGCGGCTGGGACGGCACCTACAAGGGGCGCGTTCAACCCGTTGGCGTATACGTGTATTATGTAGAAGCCACCATGGATGATGGTCAATTAATTAAGAAAAAGGGAACTATAACTTTATTACGATGAAAAAGGAACTATTAATTCTGATAATACTGCTGCTGATACTCCACCTAAAGTCGAAAGCACAGATCGACCCGCATTTTTCTCAGTACTACGCCTATCCATTATGGCTAAATCCGGCACTTACAGGCGTTATTAATGGCGATGCGCGCATAAATGCCAACTATAAAAATCAATATCCGCAATTAAATAACGCGTATAAAACTACCGCCCTATCTGCAGATATGCGCACCAATAGCAATGTGGCGCTTGGCTTAAATGTCCTCAATCAATCCGCAGGAGATGCGGGGTTTAACTACTTTTCTGCATACGGAACATTTGGCTATAGTATTACCGTATCTAATGATGGCAACAAGAAAGTAAGCTTCGGTTTACAAGCAGGCGTTATAAATCGCAGTTTTGACCCCAGCAAAGCACAATTTGGCAATCAATTCGATCCAAACTCAGGATATAACCCCTCATTACCGTCTAATGAAAGATTTTTAACCACTAACGCCACAGTTTTTGACGCAGGTGCAGGGGTATTTTATTATGATGGCAACCCTATGAGCGACGCCAACCTATTCGGCGGTTTAAGTGTTGGGCACTTATCACGCCCGCGCGATCCATTCGCCACAGAGGGCGATAACTCCAAATTGCCCCTGCGCTATACGGCGCATGCCGGGGTGCGTATTAGAGCCAGTGATTATTTTGATGTGATACCACATGCTATATATATCAGGCAGCAACATGCTCAGGAAAAAGCAATTGGCGCTTACTCAGAATATAAAATGCAAGGCGACAAGGGATTAATTTTAGGTGGGATGTACCGCTTTAACGATGCGGCTATTGCAAGTGTAGGTTACCATGTCAACAGCCTTATTATAGGTACCAGTTATGATTTTAATACCTCATCGCTTAACCGGGCCACAAACTCAAGGGGTGGCTTTGAACTGTCTATAAGCTATTTGTTCAGAAAACGCATAAGCGACCCTGAACCTGTTTGTCCACGTCTTTAATATTTTGGTTATGAAAAGGGCATTTTTAACACTAACAATAACGCTATTTATTTACGCTACAAACGCGCAGGTGAATAGTTCGCCAAAGGTATTGGGCGACAAAGCATTTAAAAACAAGGACTATTACGAAGCTGCGTTTTATTATAAAAAAGCTGCCCTTGGTATGAACCTGATAAACGATAAGCAGATGCCTTATCAATCGGCCAGTAAACCCAATAAAAAAACGGTGAACACTGTAGACCAGGAGTATGTAAGTTATATGCTGGCCGAGTCATACCGC
Organism: Mucilaginibacter sp. HD30; assembly: GCF_054061755.1. NCBI lineage: Bacteria > Pseudomonadati > Bacteroidota > Sphingobacteriia > Sphingobacteriales > Sphingobacteriaceae > Mucilaginibacter > Mucilaginibacter sp. HD30. The sequence continues at coordinate 3,982,180 of NZ_JBSSEO010000001.1, read as the reverse complement.
CTGTATCAAAATTATTTGGAAGCCGAGCCTTGGTATTATAAATTACTGGATGATAATTTTGAATCGCAGTATCCGCTTACCAGGCTTTGGTATGGCATATGCCTACGTGCTAACCAACGTTTTGACGAAGCGGAAAAACAGATGCAGCAATTTGTTACATCCTACAAAGGCGATAGCAAAAACATAGAGCTTGCACGTAAAGAAATCGCAACCTGCAGATTTGCCCGCGAACAATATAATTATCCGGTATTAGCAGATCTTTCTGCTATAAAAGGGGCATTCAGTTCAAATGGATCAGACTATGCACTGGTGAAAAAAGAAGGTAATTATTTTTTTACGTCATCAAGAAAAACAAAGGATGAAAAAACAGCGCTTAACCGCATTTATGAAACTAAAACGGGCGACAACAAACCACAGATGCTCAACTTTGACGACAACGAGCCCGGTAAAAACGAAGCGGAATATGGTGCACCTTCTTTTGAGCCATCCGGAAAGCGTATGTATATTACACGATGGTTCAAAACAGGCAGCCATACCACCTATGCTATTTACAAAAGCGAATGGCAAAATGGCAAATGGGCCCCATTAGTAAAGTTAAATAGTTTTGTAAATGCCCAGAACTTTGCGTCAATACAACCGTTTATTACAGCCGACGGAAAACAGTTGTATTTTGTTTCTGATAAGCCCGGCGGCAGTGGCGGTAAAGACATTTGGATAGCCGACTTGAACAGTGAAGGCGATCCGGTTAGTTCGCATAATGCCGGCACTACAATTAACTCGGGTTTTGATGAAGAAGCTCCTTATTTTGATGTTACGAAAAAAAGATTGATCTACAGCTCAAAAGGATTCTTAGGTTTAGGGGGCCATGATCTGTTTGAAAGTTTTAATAACAACTCGCAGTGGGCCACGCCTGCAAACATGGGTTATCCTATCAACTCGGCAAAAGATGATATATATTATTATCCGGATAACTCAGATAAAGACAAATTTTATCTGGCTTCTGACCGCCAATCAGACTGCTGTCTCGAACTTTTCGAGGGATATGATAAACGACACTTTGCGGTTGGGCAAGTGCTTGACTGTGTTAATCAAAAACCACTATTAGGAGCAACGGTAAGTTTAAAAGATTCCATTTCGGGTAATATCCTAAACAAAATAACAATTGCACAAAGCGGGCGGTATCAATTTAACATTACAACAAAGCGCCCTTATAATCTGGTGGTAGAGAAGTCTGGCTATTTTACTAAAGTTATACCGCTGCCTGCATCGGGGCGAATGGTGAAAGACACTTTGTTCAATGCAGATATTTGCCTGCAACCATTTGAAGTCAATAAACCTATCGTGATAAAAAATGTTTTGTACGATTATAATAAAGCCAGCTTGCGGCCACAATCAAAAGCGGTGCTGGACGATCTTGTAAAAATAATGAGTGACAACCCTAAAATAAAAGTTGAGCTTTCGGCCCATACGGACTCCGTTGGCAGCGACACCTACAACAACAAACTATCTACAGCCCGTGCACAGGCCTGTGTCGACTACATAATGAGTCGTGGAATTAACCAGGATAAGATATTTGCACGCGGATACGGAAAAACAAGGCCCATCGCGCCAAACTCTTTTCCAAACGGAACAGACAATCCACAAGGAAGACAGACCAACCGACGCACGGAATTTACGGTGTTGAAAACTGAGTGATTATTTTACCTGTGGCAGTTTAAGCATCGGGCCAATTATGGTTCTGGATATTTTCAATTATGGATGGAATGCGAAAATTTAAATGACGCTGTGCTCTCAATTTCGTCAATAACATCACGTATCTCTGGCAAAACGGATAGCTGGCAGTCATTTGCACGTACATAAAGCCATAGGTTGCCCCGCTTTTGTTCTCAAACCATAGCCGGAATGCATGCATTAAAAAATAGCCCTTATTGTTTTTTCCGGCCACAATCTATTTTTTGACATTAATTATATTCTAATTTTTATTGTTTAATTTTCGTTATCAAACCAACGAAGAATGTCAGCAATAAAGGGCTTTTTTTTAAGCAAAAAAGGCATCATCATAACCACCACATCACTTGTTTTAATTGCAGTTGTAGCTTACGCAATAAGTCGTTTTAAAGGCGACAACCAAATAGACAGATCATTCAGCAAGTACATTGAGTCTTATACTGCGGGTATTATTTCTCGCGAAAGCAGCGTTCGCATCCGCCTTGTATCGCGCGTAGAGGGTACCCATGCGCAAAACGAGCAATTGCCTGATGGCGTTTTTAGTTTTTCTCCTTCTGTAAAAGGTAAAGCTTATTGGATTGATGCACTCACTGTAGAGTTTAAACCTGAGAAACCACTTGATCCGGACAAAAAATATAATGCCACATTTAAGTTAGGCAAGGTTACCAATGTTGATGATGAGCACAAAGAGTTTGACTTTTGCTTTCAAACCATAGCGCCCGATTTTAATGTCACCTTTAACGGCTTGCAAACATCGCCGCGTACATCATTAGACAAAATGAAACTGGAGGGTATAGTGCAAACCGCTGACGCTGAAAGCAATGAAGCTATCGAAAAAATCATAGCTGTTGATTACCCTTCGGATGTGCAGATCAGCTGGCAGCACAACGGCTATAGCCGTACCCATAATTTTACCATTGATAAACTGGTACGGGCCCCTGATAAAACTACGCCGGTGGTAGTAAGCTGGAATGGCGATGCCCTGGACGTTGATAAAAAGGGCGCGCAAAAATTTGAAGTACCAGCCGTAGGCGATTTTCGCGTACTGGATATTAAAGCCATGCAGGACCAGGACCAATACGTGCTGGTACAGTTCTCTGATGCGATTATGGTAGGGCAAGAGCTTAACGGGTTAATAGGCATTGGCAATACTACAGAGCCGTCTTACACTATTGAGGGCAGCATGGTAAAAGTATATGCTGCCGAGCGGCTGGAAGGCAATTACAGCATTTTTGTAAACCCGGGTATTCAGAATATCTCCCACCAAAAAATAACAAAAACGTATACCGCCAATGTGTTTTTTGAGAATAAGCTGCCTGCCGTTACCATCCCCGGCAAGGGCGTTATTTTGCCAAGCGCCGGTAAGCTGATGATGCCGTTTGAGGCAGTTAATCTTAATGCGGTAGACGTAAGCATTATTAAAATTTATGAGGACAACATACCGCAATATTTCCAAACTAACGATATTGATGGCGGGAGCGAATTACGCAGAGTTGGCCGCCCGGTTGTTGAAAAAACCATCAGGCTTGATGCGGATAAGGGTGTAAACCTGCGCAAGAAAAACCGCTTTATGCTTGATCTGGATAAGCTGATCCGTACTGAACCGGGCGCTATTTACCGCGTTGTTATAGGGTTCCGTAAAGAGTACTCGCTATATAATTGCAATGCGGGCGGGCCGGTTAAGGCTGAAGAGGATGGCGATGAGTACGGCTATGATGGCGAGGATGGCTACGGCGGCGGTTCAATAAGTGATGACGACGATGATTTTTGGAGCCGGTACGATAATTACTATCCCGAAGATTATAGCTGGGCAGATAAGGACAACCCCTGCACAACATCCTATTTCACCAAAAGGCGCTGGGTCACCCGCAACATCATAGCATCAAACATAGGATTGATAGCCAAACGCGGTACTGATAACAGTATGGTTGTTATAGCTACCGATATTTTAACCGCTAAGCCACTATCGGGTATTGAGCTTAACTTGCAGGATTACCAAAAACAGGTAATAATGAAAGCCACAACTGACGGGTATGGTATGGCTAAGTTTGATATGAAGCGTAAGCCTTACCTTCTTGTTGCTAAGCGCGGCGAAGAGCGGGGCTATTTAAAAGTTGACGATGGCAATGCCTTGCCTCTTACCCGGTTTGATATAGGCGGCGACGAGGTGCAGAAAGGGTTAAAGGGTTTTATTTATGCGGAGCGCGGTGTTTGGCGGCCCGGCGACAGTATTTACGTTTCTTTCATTTTAGAGGATAAAGGCAAAAAGCTGCCGCCGGAAATGCCCGTTGAGTTTAGTTTTTACAACCCGATGGGGCGGTTGTATAGCCGCCTAACCAGAACAAGCTCTGTTGATGGCTTTTACAGTTTCCATACGGCCACCCAAACTACTGATGTTACGGGTAACTGGACGGCCAAGATAAAAGTAGGCGGCGCTACGTTTACCAAAAGCATTAAGGTAGAAACCATTATGCCCAACCGCCTAAAGATCAACATTGATTTTAACGGGCAAACGGAGCTGACCAAAGGAGCGAATACGAGTGGCAGCCTTAATGCCAAATGGTTGTTTGGCGGCATAGCACAGAACCTTAAGGCCACGGTTGATGCGTACCTGTCGTCACAAAAAACAAGCTTTAAAAACTTTGAGGATTATGATTTTGATGATCCTAACAAAACCTTCAACTCTGAAGTAAAAAATGTATTTGAAGGTAACCTTGATGCAGCGGGCAACGCCAATATCAGCGCCGATATTGAAACCGAAGGCGAAGCGCCCGGGCAGCTGCGTGCCAATTTTATGACCAAGGTTTTTGAACCCGGCGGCAACTTTAGCATAAACCAGGTTAGCCTGCCCTATAATGTTTACCCGGGCTATGTAGGTATAAAGGCGCCGCAGGGTAATGCCCTTTCGGGGATGTTGGTTACAGGAAAAGACCACTTTTTTGATGTGGTGGCTGTTGATACTAAGGGCAATTTAGTAAGCGGCACCCGCACAGTGCAGGTTGAACTGTATAAAGTAAGGTGGCATTGGTGGTGGGACAATACCGGCAACCAGGGCAGCAATTTTACCCAAGACAAGTATAATAAGCTGATAAAAACCGAGACCATAACTTTAGTTAACGGTCGCGGTAAGTGGAAAATGCGCCTTAACCAACCAGAATGGGGCCGCTTTATGGTAAGGATTACGGACGATCAAACCGGCCATACCACTGGTAAAGAACTTTATATTGATTGGCCAAATTGGGCGCAGCGCTTACAACAGGATAACCCCAGCGAAGCCGCCATGCTATCCTTTACATCTGACAAGAAAAGCTATAAAGTTGGGGATGAAGCAACACTTACCATACCTACACCGGCCAACGGCAGGGCGCTCATCAGCTTTGAAAACGGCACCAAAGTTTTAAAAACAGATTGGGTGGATACCAAAAAAGGGCAAACGCAATACAAGTTTGAGGTGGACGAAACCATGGCGCCCAACGTTTTTGTAAACGTTACGCTGCTGCAACCTCACTCGCAAACGGTGAATGACCTCCCTATACGTATGTACGGCGCTATCCCGCTGCTGGTAGAAAATCCGGAAACTATATTGAAGCCTGTTATTACCATGCCTGATAAGATCCGCCCGGAAACACGGTCGGCGGTTACAGTATCAGAAGCAACAGGTAAGGAAATGACCTACACGCTGGCTATTGTTGACGAGGGCCTGTTGGATATCACTAACTTTAAAACGCCCAACCCGCACGCCGCATTTTACGCACGCGAGGCTTTAGGTGTAAAAAGCTGGGACCTTTTTGACTACGTGATAGGCGCCTACGGTGGCGAACTGGAACGCATACTTAGTATTGGTGGCGATGCAGGCGGTAGAAACCTCAATAAAAACATCACCGTAAATCGCTTTAAGCCAGTGGTTAAATTTATGGGACCATTCCATTTGGGCAAGGGCGAACGGAGAACAACTGCTTTTACCCTGCCGCAATACATTGGCTCTGTTAAAGTTATGGTAATTGCCGGGCACGAGGGTAGTTATGGCTTCGCGGATAAGGCAGTGGCCGTTAAAAAACCGTTGATGGTGCTGGCAACGCTGCCAAGGGTTTTGGGGCCGACAGAAAAAGTTTTGTTGCCTGTTACTGTTTTCGCTACGGAGAATAACATTAAAACGGTTACTGTTGATATCCAATCAAATGCGTTCAGCAACCTTATGGGCAATAATCATCAAACTATAACCTTTAACAAACCCGGCGACCAGATGGTGACCTTTGCCCTGGATGTTAAAAATTTTATAGGCATAGGCAAAGTGAAGATCATAGCCAGGAGCGGGAAGGAAACCGCTGCTTATGATGTGGAGCTATCCGTTAGAAACCCTAACCCGGGAATAACCCGTGTATTGGAAAAAGAGTTAGCCCCCGGCGAAACCTGGAGCACGCCTTATGCTGCCGTGGGTATGAGTGGCACCAACAAAACCACGCTTGAGGCATCAAATATTCCGCCGCTTAATCTGGCAAAAAGGCTAACCTATTTAATAGATTATCCGCATGGCTGTGTTGAGCAAACCACATCGGCTGTGTTCCCGCAGTTGTATTTGGCGCAGTTAACTGATCTTTCATCAGCACAAAAAGCATTTTCTGACAGAAATATTAAGGCAGGCATACAAAAATTAAATGGTTTCCAACTCCCCGCTGGTGGCTTAAGCTACTGGCCCGATGGTGGAGAAGCCGATGAATGGGGAACCAACTACGCCGGTCACTTTATGCTGGCTGCACAAGCGGCAGGCTATGCGTTACCGGTTGGATTTATTGAACACTGGAAAACCTATCAACGCCAAAAAGCGCTTACCTGGGCGCCGGATAGCCGCAGTTTTTACGGGGCTGACCTTACACAAGCTTATCGACTGTACCTGTTAGCAATGGCGCGCTCACCCGAGCTGGGGGCCATGAACAGGCTAAAAGAGTTCCCTTACCTGAGTATTGAAGCCAAATGGCGTTTAGCAGCGGCCTACAAACTGGCCGGGCAGCCAGAGGTTGGCCTGCGTATGGTAGCAGGTTTGCCGCTCACCATTAAACCTTATAACAGCATGTGGGGTACTTACGGCTCTGACCTGCGCGATGAGGCCATGATTTTAGAAACCTTGACGTTGTTAGGCAAAAAGAAAGAAGCTGCAAGCCAATTGCGTACCGTTGCCGCACACTTATCTCAGGATAGTTGGTACAGCACACAAACCACTGCATACAGTTTGATGGCAATAGCGCAGTATTGCGGCAAAAATGCATCGGGTAGTAAGCTGGCGTTTAATTACCAGGCAGCAACATCGCGCGGCAGCGTAAATTCTAACACTTACCTATGGCAACTGCCGGTTACCAATCATGCCGGAAATCTCACTATAAAAAATAACGGTGGTGCCCGGCTATACGCAAGACTGATACAGTACGGACAGCCGGTAACAGGTGAAGCAGTAGCGCCGGTAAACAACCCGGATGTGTTAACCATGCGGATAAATTACTTTAACTTAAAAGGACAGGCTGTTGATGTTTCCAGCTTAAAGCAAGGAAGCGATTTTGTGGCACAGGTAATTGTGAAAAACCCGGGCAGGCGCGGCCGTTATGATAATATGGCGCTTACGCAGATCTTCCCTTCGGGATGGGAAATATTGAATACCCGCCTGATGGAAAATGACGATGTGTATAAGTCATCACCATCTGATTACCGCGACATCCGCGATGATAGGGTAAATACCTATTTTAGCCTGGCTGAAGGTAAAGAGGCGACCTTTTACGTGATGCTAAACGCATCATACGCCGGCAGATATTATCTCCCGGCACCTTATTGCGCAGCCATGTATAATAACAATATTAATGCCCTGGCCAAAGGGCAATGGGTTGAGGTGGTGAAGTGAGTACCACCCAACCCTCCCCGAAAGGGAGGGCTTTTAAATGTTGTTTAAAAGTCTCCGCTACCGGGGGAGATTTAGAGGGGGCTAATTGAATTGTTTATGAAGTTTGTTTTTAAAAAGCCCAAACGCATTGCCACTATAATTATAATCGGGCTTGTGCTTCTCTCGCTATTCTGGTTCTGCCTGCCTAAAAAGCTGTTTAACGCACCTACATCATTTGTTATTGACGATAGTAACGGGCAACTGCTCGGCGCAGCTATAGCAGCAGACGGACAGTGGCGGTTCCCCTACAACCAACAGGTGCCTGATAAATTCAAAGCCTGCATTATGGCTTTTGAGGATAAGCGCTTTGAGCATCATTGGGGTTTTGACCCATTGGCCTTTGGGCGGGCGATAAAGCAGAATATAAAAGCGCGACATGTAGTAAGTGGCGGCAGCACCTTAACCATGCAAGTCATCCGGCTGTCTACCCGGCAAAACCGAACTTTTTGGCAAAAGTCACTGGAGATTGTAAAAGCCATGCGGCTGGAGCTAACCTATTCTAAAGCTGAAATATTAGCGCTGTACAGTAGTAATGCACCCTTTGGCAGTAATGTAGTTGGTTTAGATGCCGCATCATGGCGGTATTTTGGGCGCGGGCCGGATAAACTCTCCTGGGGAGAAATGGCGGCGCTCGCGGTGCTGCCTAATTCGCCGTCGCTGGTGCATCCCGGTAAAAATCGCCTTATCCTGTTACGGAAAAGGAATAAGTTGATAGATAAACTCGCGCAGCAAAAAACAATTGATGCCACTACTGCTATGCTGGCCAAATTGGAGCCGGTACCCGATAAGCCGGTACCCTTGCCTCGCCTCGCTCCGCATTTGCTGCAGCGTTTCAGGGTTGATAATATGGCCACGGGTCAAAACGGCGGACGGGTTAAAACATCCATCAACGGTGTGCTGCAGCAAAACGTTGCAGATATTGTGGAGCGCCACCATCAGTTATTAAAGGGCAATAACATTCGCAACGCAGCAGCAATTGTGTTGGATGTAGAGACCGGCCAAACCCTGGCTTATGTAGGCAACATCAATCACCCCGAAAACCTGGATATGGAAAGCGATGTGGATGTTATTGCCGCGCCGCGCAGCCCCGGCAGTACATTGAAACCGATACTGTATGCCGCCATGCTGCATGACGGCCTCATACTGCCTAATAGTTTAATTCCGGATATTCCGACGCAAATAGCAGGCTATCATCCGCAAAATTTTGATCTGGGTTATGATGGCGCCGTACCTGCGTCAAAAGCGCTGTCGAGGTCGTTGAATATTCCGGCGGTCAAAATGCTGGTGCAATATAAGTATGAGCGGCTGCATAGCCTGTTGCGCAAAATGGGCATGACCACCCTTACCCAACCCGCCGATCATTACGGTTTGTCGCTAATTTTAGGAGGATCAGAAAATAACCTGTGGGAACTATCAGGCGCTTATGCGGATATGGCAAGAGTATTAACTCATTATAATAAAAATAAGGGGCAATATGATGCCAATGATTATCATCCCCCCGTCTATACTACTCTTCAGCAGCCCGATAAGCAGTTAGAAAAAGGTGGCTTGTTAAATGCGGCATCAATATATTACACCTTTCAAGCCATGGAAGAGGTTATGCGCCCCGGCGATGAGTTGCTGTGGCAGCAATTTAGCTCCACCCAACGCATAGCCTGGAAAACCGGCACCAGTTTTGGCTTTCGAGATGGCTGGGCCATTGGTGTTACGCCGCGCTATGTAGTTGGGGTGTGGGTGGGTAACACTAATGGCGAGGGTAGCCCGGGACTGATCGGGGTAAATACTGCAGCGCCAATTTTGTTTGAGATTTTCAGGCAATTGCCCATATCCCGACAATGGTTTGCCCCACCCGCAGCCGAGATGATCCGCATTGCCATTTGCCGCGAAAGCGGTTACCGAGCAGGCGAATATTGCCAACCTGTTGATACCCTATTGGTACCTAAAAGCGGCTTAAAGGCGGGGGTGTGTTCGTTTCATCAATTGGTGCATTTGGATGCTACGCGCAAGTGGCAGGTTAACTCAAATTGCGAAGCACCCGGTAACATGGTGCATGTGCCTTGGTTTGTACTGCCGCCATCAATGGAATATTACTATAAGAGCAGAAGTTACAACTACCGCACGCTGCCACCGTTCAGGCCCGACTGTGGTACCACCACACAGCGCACAATGGAAATGATCTACCCTAAAGACGGCGCTAAAGTTTACGTACCGCTGGAGGCCGATGGGAGCCGCGGACGGGTGATCTGCAATGCCGCGCACCGGCAGCCGGGTATTAAACTATTTTGGAATATAGACAACCAGTACCTTGGGCAAACTATCGGTTACCATCAAATGGCCATCAGCCCCCCACCGGGCAAACATGTTTTAACTTTGGTTGATGCTGATGGTAACCGTTTACAAACCCGCTTTGAGGTGCTGGATAAGGGGCGCAATTAGTAGGCTTTTTTCTCGCTGCTCAGCCCGATATTATTGGCTGACTTTTTGCAACAACCCACCTAAACATCAAATTACTATGGAAATATAAAAGCGTCTTCTTTAAAGAGCAAACAAGAGGTAACGAATGATCTGAAAGAGATTTTAGAACTTGTTAATGATGGTAAAGAAGGCTATCAATCAGCAGCAGAGGCGACAGAGAATCCAGTTTTACAGGCTTTGTTTTCGCGGTTGTCAGGAGAACGGATTGTGTATGCGGCAGAATTAAAGGAGCACATAGCACTGCATGGAGAAGAGGCAGAAAATGAGAGTGGAGGCATTTTAGGCGGCTTGCACCGTACATGGCTCAGTATAAAACAAGCTTTAAGCAGTAAGGAAGATAAAGCGATATTAACCGCTATAATTACCGGCGAACGGGCTGCTATTGAAAAGTGTGACGCCTGTATTGCTGATTACGCTGATCATGCCGACCACCTGAGTTTGCTGACAGAACAGCGTGACGGTATTAAGATTGCGCTGGCTGAAATTGAAAGACAGATAGTTGAAAATAATGCTTAACTTTTGACGACTATAACAAAGAGGAACAATTAATTACATGAATTTAAAGATCATTACATCTACCACACGCCCGGGCGGTAAAGGAATAGCAATTGCAGAGTGGGTTTATTCGCTTGCTGCTGCGCAGGATGGCATTAACGCTGAGCTACTTGATTTGGCCAAGATCAACTTACCCTTAATGGATGAGCCTAACCACCCACGCCTGGGTAATTACGAGCATCAACATACCAAAGATTGGAGCGCTAAGATCAATGAAGCCGATGCCTTTATCATTGTGCTTGCAGAATACAATTACGGTTTCCCTGCGCCTATTAAAAACGCCATCGACTACCTGTTTAATGAATGGGCATATAAACCGGTTGGTATTGTAAGCTACGGCGGTGTGTCGGGCGGATTGCGTGCGGCACAGATGTTGAAACAAGTATTAACTACTTTACATATGATGCCGCTCAATCAGGGCGTGACCATCCCGTTCTTCCCTAAATTTTTTAATCCTGATGGAAGCTTTACCGGCGACGAAAGCCATGTTAAAGCAGCGGGTACGATGTTTACTGAATTGGATAAATGGACTGAAGCATTGAAAACGCTTAGGGCATAACAACCAATAAAATAGAGGTTTAATGCACCTGTAGGTTACACCTTTTTGAATAAATACCAGCGATCCAAAGTGTTGCTAACGTGTTGCTTTGTTGTTGCTTTTCTGTTGCTAAAGTGTTGCAGAAAAGGGCAAAAAAACGTCAGTTTAAATATTTTACAGTATATTTATAATCAAATACTTATAAATAATTTATAGCTAATTTTCATGACGAATAAGTAGCCGCAGGTAAAACTGGTAAATAATTAATAATCAAGAAATTAACATTTTTATTTTTTGGTAGCGCATATTTTTTGCAACACCAGCGCGAACCAATAAGAAAAGCCTTCTGATGATACGTCAGAAGGCTTTTCTTATTTTGTGGGTCCTCTCGGATTCTTTCCAAAATCGTCAAAAAATTCCACATTTCGCGCTGGTTTTTCATAACAATTGTTTTATAAGGTTCTGCACTATAGCAACAAAATGCCTGTCTTTTTAAATTATTTATTATAAAGTATTTATAAAATAAATGGCGCCGAAAATTACTTACGACGCTATTCTTATAGCACGATTACGTTTTAAAACATTTCTTTACAAAGGATACAATTTGCAAAGAAAAAACTACCAATGCCGGTTTTAGCTATGGGCTCAGATCATTTTGCCGCAGCGTTTTTAGCAGCCCACACCAAACTGGTTGCCAATAACGTGCAGGAATCGATTATAAAAGACTCCGGCCACTGGGTAGTACAGGAAAACACAGCACAGGTACAAAATGATTTGCTTTCCTTTTTTCTGAAATAAGCTTAAAGTAGATTTAATGGCAAGCACCTTGCTCGTCCGTAGGGTGCTTGCTATTGATAGCATATTGTCAGCGCCGTTCCATGTTTTTGTAAATGGCTACATCTGTACAATTTAATTTTTAGTTTCGTTATACATCAATCTTGAAAATATATGGATCTCCAGTTAAAAAATAAAAAAGCGCTTGTTACCGGCTCGACAGCCGGGATAGGTTATGCGACTGCGCTTCAGTTAGCTAAAGAAGGCGCCGAAGTGTTTATTAACGGGCGCACAGCCGAACGTGTAGATAAAGCCGTAGCGCAAATCAAAAAAGAAAGCGGCAATGATAAAATAAGTGGCGTTATAGCTGATTTTGCCAGCGCGGAATCGATTAAAAATCTAATCAGCGAGCTTCCGGAAGTGGATATCTTAATCAATAACGTAGCCATATTTGAGCCTAAAGCCTTCGCCGATATTACGGACGAAGACTGGATGCGCTTTTACGAGATCAATGTATTAAGCGGGATCCGCTTGTCGCGCGCTTACTTTGGCAAAATGGTGGCAAATGGCTGGGGAAGGATCATTTTTATATCAAGCGAATCGGCAATACAGATCCCCGAAGAAATGATACACTATGGGATGACAAAAACCGCCCAGTTGGCGGTTGCCCGCGGCCTGGCAGAATTGACCAAAGGTACTGCTGTTACTGTAAACTCTGTACTGCTGGCCCCACATTGTCAGAAGGTGTTGGCGTTTTTATAGACAATTTGGCCAAAGATCAGAACAAAACCGTAGCCGAGGTAGAAGCAGATTTTTTCAAAACCATCAGGCCGACATCTATCATACAGCGTTTCCTGAGCACTACGGAAGTGGCCAACATGGTTACCTACCTGGCAAGTCCGCTGGCTTCGGCTACCAACGGAGCCGCTATCAGGGCTGAGGGTGGTTTGTTGAAGGGCGCAGTTTAGCAAAACATCCTGAAGAGTATAAAAGCACTGGCGTCAATTCATTTCCAGGATTTTTTATAAAATCGCTGGACTGTATTGTATTTAAACTTTTGTAGTGTGTGGATTAAAAGCGACAGTTTAAACTTGCTGTGAGGTAACAAAATCGGCTACAGTCAAATACTTTTTGGCACCCTACCGCAATATTGTTAACGGCCCGCTGAGGGGTTTGCAACCCCTCCCCAGGTCAATCAAATAGTAATACGTACCCGGAGGAAGATTCCGGTTATTTATTTTGCCGGTGAAAGGATAATGATAACCCCGGGAGTTAAATACTTCTGTACCCGTACGATTAAGCACCTTCACTGTAGCGTTCGGGTATTCCGTAATGTTAGCAATGTCCCAGCTATCATTCACGCCATCGCCGTTAGGGGTAAACGAGTTCGGAATGTTTATGCCTGATCCGACCAGATGAACACTCACCTTTGCCCGGGGACTGCTGCACGTGCCAACTTCCAACGAGATATAATAGGTAATATTCGCAGTGACGTTTTCAATAAAAATACCCGTATTGTTTTCCTGTAAAGGTACAAGGGCATTTGCAGAGCTATAAAGCTTGTATTTGCCTTTAGTCGGATTGACCACTCGCAGTGGTGTTGCCGCAGGTCCGCAAATATCCACAGAGGGAACTGTTGGCATCGGCAGGATAACATATCGGGCGGGAACGTCAAAACTAAGGATGATACGGTTGCAAGGCGAACGGTTCGCATCGTCAACAGTTAAGGTATACGTTCCGGCTTTTACGGAGGTAAGTGATTGCTTGGTCCCCACGGCGAGGCCTGAGGCGTCCGTCCAGGCAAAGCTGTAGGGCGTTAAACCACCGGTAATCCTTAGCCCCGTAACAGCCCCTGTAGCCCCATTGCAGTCGTCAGGAGTAATAATCGCAGTAGCTGTGTCGGCCTGAAGCAGCATCCCTGGCGATGGGTTACTTAATGCAGTGAGCACCAGTGGCCCATAGCTGGTTTCGCAGCCTGATGCGGTAGTTAGTTTCAGAAAATAGGTATCTGGACCAACATTTTGGAGATCAATAGAAGTACCTACTGTAATTTGTTTAGAATTGACCCACCGGAAAGACACGGGATCGGTGTAATCCTGATGTACAATAACAAGCCCCATAATGCTTCCGGTTTTTGAATCACAGAATGGCTGCTGAATTTTAAGATAAGCATCGTTAACACGTGCGTTAAAATCCTGGATTTCGTAACGATAAGTTTCTGAAGTACAATAGATACCGGCGATCAACTTATATGTACCTGGGGGCACGTCAACAAGATCCAAAGAAGTTGAGACTACTTTTTCGTCACCGTCCACCCATTTTACGGTGGTTGTATTTGATACATGAATATTTTTGATCGAGCCCAGTTTGCCGCATCTGGAATCTGTAACCTTAATGTCGTTTGTATTTATGATGATCGTAGTAAAATTTGATGATTTTTTACCGATGTGGGAGTTTGCAGTTACATACCAGGTTACCGGCTCAATGAACGTATATTGCCATAACCCATTAGCATCCGCCAATGTACTGCCCATCAACCTATCAGGCGAACAATGCGTAGTGCATGCTTCTGTGTGAAATAAGTCGACTATAGCGCCTGGCGCAGCTGTACCCGTAATGGCATTGGGAGTAGAGGATGTGACAGTAGTTAAAGGGATGTCTTCGTTTCCAGGATCAAAGTCGGCTACGTACGTGCATTTAAATGAGTTTCGCATAAGTAATAGATTAGTTATGGCAGCTACGGTAACACCATATTCAGAATAAGCGAAAACGTTTGCCTGTGCGGGATCCGGATCTCCAACTTGCAGATCGCCGAGAAACCTGTTCAACACTAAGCCGGTCCCCAGGCCTCCATACGGATCTTCTCTCATATAGTTTAATGGCACTGTATTACCCCGATCTATACCGAACCAATTGTGCTTAATCACAGCTTTCCCTTTTAGAAAATCAAGCTTGAGACCATATCCATCGTAGTGACTGAAAAGGTTGCCCGTAAATAAAATGTCGACAAGCGCATTGGGATCAGTGGGGTTAATATCACCTCCTACGATTTTTACGCCAACCATGGCACGCTTGGAAATAGTTTTTCCATCGGCCTCTACCGCGAAGTTATTATCAACAAACACAATTTTAGATTCCTCGGAAGTACTTGCGAGCGAAATAAACATCTTTGTGAACACCACGTTGCCCGCGCCAGCTTCGCCAAAGTTTAAGCCCACAATACGCTGAAAATAAATAGGCGCGGTATCATCCGGGTCTTTATTACCAGCTCTTCTATGAAACGTATTGGCCACTATGCTTATCGCCCTACAGTCAATCATCTCTATACTTTGTTGGTTGTATCCATCAATCCAGTTGCCTTTCCCGGCCTTTCCTATGGTAATGCGTTCAGAATTTGTAAACCCAAAGCCATACCGGTTAGATCGGTTAGGGTCTGTTGATCTAAGTAAGTTTGTATCCCACATTAGCAGCCCGTAAAATTCTACATCGTGCACGTCGTTACCTTTAAAAATAACAAAATCATTTTTGGGTTCAATTATGGATTTGATTACCACATGTGTATTGATCGTTCCGGCAATACTATTTCCCGGCTGACTAGTCCCATCAATCACTAAATTGGAGGATACGTTAGGTAGTTGAGCGTTAACCAAGATGGTAAAGTCAGCTTCGG
Source organism: Mucilaginibacter sp. HD30 (assembly GCF_054061755.1). NCBI lineage: Bacteria > Pseudomonadati > Bacteroidota > Sphingobacteriia > Sphingobacteriales > Sphingobacteriaceae > Mucilaginibacter > Mucilaginibacter sp. HD30. Next base: position 3,966,514 of record NZ_JBSSEO010000001.1, on the reverse strand, counting down.
TGGAGCCGGGCAGATTAAAAAGTATGCGGTCTGGTGATGAATCGCCGTTGGCAGCAGCGGCTGTAAGCGCGGCTCTTAATGTGCCCACGCCACTATCTGCTTTGGAAGTTACAAAAAAATCTGCTGCCTGTGCGGGGGCAAATTCCAAAAGTAGCACGCCAAGCAATATAAACTGCAAGGCTTTTTTAAACATTATTTTTACGATAAACCTCAGCACATACAAGGCATCCATATTGTAATAGAAAGTTTGAAACACTTCATAGGCTAACCCACAAATGGTAGCCGATTATCCATTTGAAAAGAAAGAACCCGCCGCCTGCACAAAAACCTCTTAGACCATAAAGGTCTAAGAGGGCATAAAACTAATTATATGAGCGTATATTTAGTTGCTTGTTGAAATACCACAACTCATTTTATCTAAAACGCTTGACTAAAGAGTTGGGGTGAAAAATAATTATGAGGCGAATTTATCTCTCATAATCAGACTCACTGCTGTTGCAAGTGAACAAAGGAACTTTGCCAAAGAAAGGTCCGGCTTTTTACGGCCGGACCTTTTATTCTGATTAGGCAATTTAGACAGTAAATTGAGTGCTATTTAATTACCACGTCGAAATACTCTGCCTTTAAACCTCTGTCTCGAACTATAAGGGTATCCTTAGTAGCGTAACTTACGTTCAAACTTTTAAAATTAACCGTATAGTCTAAATATATAGCACTACGGTCTGTTCCTCCGATGCTATTTTTTTCGCCTTTTGAAACGAACTTACCCGTACCTGTGATATCAAAACTCGCAGGATTATTACCTGTTACTGTACAAGTTCCATTATCGGCAAAAGTGAGCACCAGGGTGAACGGTACGGTAGTACCAGCACTGTTTTTAATTGACAATGGCAGGTTAGCCGTTTTTAAAGAGGCGGTTGTGATGTTAACAGCCTGGTTATTTTCCACAGAAGGGGTATGCCTAACAGCTGTAGAGGGGGCTCCCGTAACCGGTGTAATTTGATCAACGCCTTTCCTTAAATAATCGCCCATGCCATGGATTAACATATTTAACGCCATAAAGTATATAATCTTTAGGCGGAGTTAGCCAGTCTGTGGCTTTTACCCTTGATGGGATTGCAACACCCTTTGCGCCTTTTAGAATTGAATCTGCGCCGGTAACTTTAGTCATTACCAACGGGATAACGTAATTAGCCTTCAGCGCCAAAGGATCAGCAAAAAAAGCATCGGTCAACTGTACCTCAACACCACCGAGAAGGCTTCCGGCAGGAATCTTTATCTGATTAGATGCCAACTTATAATATTGTGCGGGCATGGCGACAATTTTGGGGCCATTGTTGTTAAAATAAAGATTATTCAGCAACGTTTCGTCCACTTGTACGTCTACTAAAACATCTTTTTTATTGTCATATACGCCGCTAACTGTCGCCTTTATAGCAACCTTATGCTGGTTATCTAAAGAGTTATCTACAAATAGATCCTCTCCCAGCTCAACGGTGCGCATAGGGTACTGGCTGGCAAAATAAACGGCAGAGTACGTAAAATCGGGGTAAACAACCGGAGCATTTTTGCACGATGCCAGCAAACCCGCTGAAGCCGCCAATCCTATAATTATTTTATTAATTTTCATGTTTGTTAATTTAAACTCGTTATTATTTCCAATTCGCATTTTGTAACAGCGCATTATACTTTAAAATCTCAGAATTGGGGATAGGCCCATAGTACATATAAGGCTGGTAAGCACGCGTCTCTACACTATTTAATGGGTTATAAACGGTTCCGTTTACGTCCACACCCCTTACCGTCTCATTCAGTTTGGTTATATCCACTTTCCAACGACGGAGATCCCAGAAACGGAAACTTTCAAAAGATAATTCTAAACGGCGCTCATTACGGATCAGATCTTTCATTTTATCTTTATCGCCCTTAATTTCTTCTAAATAAGGGTCGGTAGTTAAACCGAGTGCTCTTTTACGAATGGCTTTGATAACATCGTACGCAGAATAGGCTTGTGTGCCCAGCCCGGTAGGGCCATAGGCTTCGTTAGCAGCTTCGGCATAGGCAAGGTACATTTCGGTATAACGCATACGTGGTGTGTAGTGTGTTTTTCCGTTTGCTCCAACCGAATTACGGTTAACATCCATGCGCAGGCGTTTTTTCATATAATAGCCAGTGCGTGTAGAAAAGCCCGGCCTTTCATTAATGCCGTCACCAGTACCTGCAGTGGTACCCGTTTTAATAACTGTATTACTTACACCGGCTGTGCTGCCATTATATATTATATATTTTGCGAACCTTGGGTCTCTGCCGGCATATGGCGCAGCGGCACTATAACCTGATTTTGCATTGTCAATAGGATATCCATTGGCCATAGGGAAAGCGTCAACCAGATTTTGAGATGGATTCATAAAGCCCGCACCGGTAGTGTTTGCACCGTTTATTGAAGTAGGGAAATGCTGGTTTTCCTGGGTAGCGTCATTTGTTACTATATTCTCTCTCCAGATAATCTCGGGCGGGTTAATACCGCTTGCCAGATTGTCAATTTCTGATGCGTTAGCATAATAAGTAACACCGGTTGCAGGCAAAGCACTTACGCCCCCTTTATAATTAATTATTGCGGCGGCATTATCGGCAGCGTTTGCCCAGGTTGCAGGGTTAGCGCTGTTCTGAAAAGCAGGACTGGCGGCTAACAAGGCAGTTCTTGTTCTTATTACCTTAGCTATCAAACCGTTAAATAATTGACGGCCGTATTGTCCCATTACCCTATTGTAGGTGTCAAAATTAGTTGTGTACTTTTTATAACGGTCAGGAATTTGAGAGGCATTGGATATATCATTATACTCCACCGGAAGATTAACTTCTGCGCTGTCCAGATCCTTGTAAATTTGTTTAACGCAAGCATCAAAACTGGCACGGGGCACATTAAACTGCGCATCAATTGTTTGATACTCCGTTATTATAGGCACGCCCAATAACTGCCCGTTAGCGGCTACACCGCCGTGGTTACGCAACAAGTAATACATAAAAAGGCCCCGCAAACCAAAAGCTTCGCCCCGCATCCTCAGGTTAAAAAGTTTTGCTGCTTCAGGATCAGCCGCCCATTTAACCTTGTTTGAATTTGCGAGAAACAGGTTTAGGTACTGCGTCGCTTCGTAACACTGGTTCCATACAGAAGCAGGGTTATTTTGTGACGACCACGAGCCTGTGGCCAATTGCAAATAAGTGTTACTTAGTTGGTTAGTCACTGCGTCATCCGTAGCATATTCCGAGTTATCGTAGTAACCGGGGATATTCCTGTAAGCCGTAACCAAAAACCCTTGAGCAAAGTTTACATCAGTATACATTTGATCGAGTGACTTTAAATCCTCCGGTTCCGGATTCAGGATTTTCTTGCAGCCTGCAAAAAGCATAACCGCTAATCCAAGAAATATGATCTTTATTTTCATATAATTTTAGCTAAATAATCGTAATTAAAAAGAACCTTTAACGCCTAAGTTAAAAAAGCGCATTTGGGGCGGCGTACCTACATTGGTCTCCATATACTTGCGCTCTTTTGATATAACAAGCAGGTCATCTCCCTGTACATAAACGCTTAAGCCGTGAACAAACGATTTCTTAAACATCTTTTCGTCGAAACTGTAAGTAAACTGAACGCGGCTTAAATTAAAGCGATTTACGTTGTACATCCAAAAAGTAGAGTTCTGGAAATTGTTGGTTCCGCTTGTACTTGTAAGGCGCGGATAGGTGGCTGTAGCTTTGGTTGCTTCTGTCCAGCGTCCCAAAACAATATCAGAATATTTAGTGTTACCACCAACCCAATAACTAGAATTGCTTTTAAAGCCAACAGCTCCGTTTATGCCTGAGCCCAATACAAACATTGTTAAACGTTTCCACTTAACTGTAAGGTTAACGCCGTAGGAAAACGGAGCGGCTGAAAAGCCGTTATGTCCCAGATTTACCTGATCCTTCGCGTCAATCACGCCGTCCTTGTTAATATCGCGGTACTTAATGTCACCGGGTGCCACTGTTCCGCCAAACGTTTGCCTTGCAGAATTGTCTACATCAGCCTGGTTTTGGAAAAAACCTTCGCTTATATATCCAAAATTGGCATCAATAGGCAAACCGGTTCTTGCCTGGTAGCTTTCTGCCGGTAATTCATCCCTGCGTAACACTTTAGAATTATAGATCATCCCGGTAACGCCCAATGAGTATTGTACTTCACCTATCTTTTCGTTCAGATTAACCGCAAAATCAAATCCCTTACGTTGTTCCTTATTAAAATTTATCCAAGGGCGGAAATCACCCGAACCTGCAAAATAAGATGGATAAATAGAAGCTCCGCGGGCAAGTAGTCCGTCTGTGGTTTGCGAAAAGTAATTAAGGTCAACGCTAACTTTGTTTTTGAACAGCGATGCATCTAATCCAATAGACAACTCATTACGTTGCACAAAGGTTAAACCACGGTTATCTGCCTGGCCCACAAGCGTTGTACGACCGCCGGCCAAACCATCGCGCCAGGTGTAGAAACCACCAAGCGTAGCATTATTACTAAAATAACCCTGATACAAGAATTGATCAACTGCGCCCGTAGTACCGGGCCTTGTGCCTGTAACGTCAAGATCTTGCTTTATAGAAGAGTATGAAGTTTTGATCTTCATGTCGCTGATAAACGGTAAATTTTCTTTAATGAAATTTTCATCGCTTATACGCCATGCTGCTGTAACTGTTGGAGAAAAGCCATTACGTTTTTCCGGAGGTAATTTGGCAGAATGCAGCAAAGCCCCAGAAAAGTCAAGGTAATATCTCCTTTTGTAATTGTAACCCGCCTGAACACCAAGATTTGTATTTTTAAAAGGCTGGTATCCGCCACCATTATCAGCAGAAAATTGCGTTGTGTAACCCCAGCCCAATAACGCTGCGGTAACATTATGATCTGTTGCAAAAGTACGATCATACCCTAATTGCGCCTTTAAAGATACCGTTTGCGTGTACGATGCTGACCCAACTGCCTCGTTTGTTGAGTTTCTATCAACACCGAATTTTGTTAAATTGGTAATTACATCTTTCCCGTTTATGGTAGACCAAGTAGGCTGGAAGGTTGCGTAAGGCAATGTGTAAGTTTCGGTATATAATGTTGTATAATCTAAACTTCCTGTGGTTTTAAAAGTCAGACCTGGTAAAACCGAACTTAGGTCTGCCTGTATACCCAGGTTATACATAAATGTATTTGACTTGGTTTTAATGTAACCTGCCGCCAACATATCAGCCAATACGTTAGTTTGGTTAGAGCTTGTTCCGCCAAGCAAATACTGCCCATCAATTATATGATTACTACCTTGTGCAATTGTCTGCAGACCAGGATTATTGGGGTCTAACATACTTATTGGCACAAAGGGCGAATACCTGTTGAAGTTTGGAGCAAGTGTTGATGTCGCGTTCCAGAAATTGCCTCTGCCTACATAATTGTTGGTACTAACGGCTGCAGCGTCCATGGTTGCGCTTAGCTTCTTAGAAAGTTTAACGTCTACATTCCCTCTAATGTTGAACTGCAAATTGCCATTATTTTTCTGTTCGCCGTATTTCAACAGGTCATTGTTATACGCCAGGCCAAAATTTGTATAATAACGGGCAGCGTCGTTGCCACCAGATACTTCCATGGTAACATCTGATTTGTTATACATTTTTTTAAGGTAGTCTGAACCCAAAAAATTAACATCAGGATACCTGTAAGGGTTTGTGCCTGCGCGGGTGGCATTGATTTCATCCGCAGTGAAAGCAGGAGCAATCTTATCATTCGCTAAAGCTTCATTGTAAAACGTCTTGTAATCGGCAGCGTTAAGGTATGTAGGGTACGATTTTGGTACATACACACCTGTATTAGCCCGTACATCAATCTGTAGCGGGTTAATACTACCGCGTTTGGTAGTGATCAATACAACGCCTTTAGAAGCGCTGCTGCCATAAAGTACAACTGCGCTTGCGCCTTTCAGCACTGTTATAGACTGTACCTCGGTCATCCTAATATCCGTAGCACGGCGCGGAATACCATCCACCAAAATCAATGGCGCCTGGCCCCAAATATTCCCGGTATATCCTGCAATAAAGCTTCCTAAGTTGTCTAAGCTGTTAGCGCTGTAGCTCTTTTTTATAATCTCGGTTACGTTAACCGATGCAGCTGGAACAATTAGATCCTTTTTTGCAACCGTTTTAAACGCAACGTTTACCAAGGTATCTGTGTTTTCTTGTGCATATGCTGTTGACAATCCTGATAGTAAAACAACCAGGAGAGCACAGTTTCTTATGTGTTTTCTCATTACTTTTTAGAATTTTTTAGTTACCAACCCGGGTTTTGCTTAAACTCTTCGTACATGTTTATATCTTTTTGCAGGAAAGGGAACCAATAATGCCTGTCAGCCAATTGTCTTTCGAACAGTACGGTTTCTCTGAAATTATTGACCTTAGCATTCCGCGGGTCTGCATATACTTGCGCGTTGGGAAGTCCTCTATCAAATTCAATAGCTTTTTTGTAGGTATAAGGGCGTTGTGTTAAAAGCAACCAACGACGCAGATCTACAAAACGATGACCCTCAAACGCCAACTCTACGGCACGTTCACGTCTTAATTCACCTAAAAAATCGGTGGTGCTGCCTAAAAATTTTGCAGCTACATTGGCAACGCCAGCTCTTTGACGAATTTTATTTACAGCATCAACAGCCGAAAGCGTATAGCCTGTGGCAATGCTTTGAGGGGTACCATAACCCGTTGCAGTAGCTTCGGCATATAGCAGATATACATCTGATAAGCGCATCAAGCTTAAAACAAAGGTGTTGTTTTCTCTGTATCCGTCGAATTCATTCATAAGTTTGGCTACTATTTTTGAATTCAGGTAGCCGGTCCAAACCTTATTGTTGCCATCAGCTGTTCTGTAAAGACCACCGGTGTAAAGACTAGCATACTGGCGGAATTCATTGTTACCTACGGCTCCACCATTTTGCACACATTTTTCGCCATCAATCATAATATCATGGTAAAAACGTGGATCGCGGTTCCTCCATGGATATGATGGGTCGTAACCACTTTCAGGGTCTGCTTTTTCAGGATCCACAATTGGTAAGCCATTAGCCATACCGTAGTAATCAACGTAATTAGCAGTGGGGTATGCTTTGATACCTGTTGTTTGAATAGTAAGCGGACGATAATCATTTACCTGATTGTAGCGGAAACGACCACCAGCACCGGAAAGGCCTTCCAGCATAATTGCCTCTTTCAGCCCCGGAATTTTGCCGCCTGCGTTCCAGGTATTAAATAACTCGCGGTATTGTGAAAATGGCGCTAAAGAGTAGCGACCTGTTGATTCGATAATTTGTAGTGCCTGAGCCAGCGCATCAGCCGCTTTTTTGCAATAAGCGGTATTGTAAGTGCTGCTACCTGTAGAAGACCTATTCATTAAAGGACTACCCGCCCACAGGTAATTTTTACCCATATAGGCAAGTGCCATTATTTTGTTGATACGGGTATTGTTGTTACCAAGCGTTACCTTTCCAACAGTTGTTGCATCCCAGTCAACCGGTAATAAATCAGCTGCCTTTTGCATATCGGCTGCAACTTTATCTGCGCAAGCCTGGTAGCTAAGACGCGGAAGTTTGGTGATCTGATCTGCCGGATAAACCTGATCCAGATAAGGTAATCCACCCCAATATTCCATTACGCAATGGTGGAAAAACGCTCTGAAGAAGTATAATTGGCCAGCAATCAGATTTTTTTCTTCAGGGGTTGCATCAACCATTTTGTCAAGGTTGGCCAGGCCCAGATTGGCCTTGCGGATACCATACCATGATAAGCCCCAAAGCTGTCCTTTATTTCCGGAGTCAGTATTGCCCGCACCACCGGCGTTAGTGCCAAACATGCTATATAAGGTATTTGACCAGCCCGGATAGTTACCATTATCAACCTGGTACATCATCACCCTGGTTTCACCAACTGTCCAAAACTCTTCTTCGCCCAGGTTCCAGCTGTTGTGGAACTGATTAATACTATTCTGCGGAATACAATTATACAATTCTTCGGTAAAGCCTTGAAAGTTTTGAAAGTTTTTGTACGGATCTGTCGGTAAAATATCGGTAAGCGGAGACCGCTCAAGATATTTTTTGCAGGAATTAAGCGTGCCGGTACCCAGCACAATCATAACCAGCATCACAATTTTTTTCATGTAATTTTTCATCTTTAAACAGTTTATAAAGTTATCTCAAGACCAACGTTGTAACGTTTCAAAGTAGGATACGCTCCATTGCCACTATCGTTACCGCCGCTGGCAAAGTTAGACTCACGGTCATCAGGCATTTTAGTCCATAAAAGCAGGTTGTTTCCGTTTACAAATAACCTACAGCTTTTCAACCCTATCTTTTTAATTGCGTTGGTAGGAAGCATATAGCCTATTTCGACATTTTTTAAACGGACATAAGATCCATCGTAAGAGTATCGGGTCCCGGTTGCACCAAAGGCATCAAGAACACTCCAGCGTGGCGGAGGTACGGCGCCACCGCCGTCTTGCTGAAAATAGAATGGGCGCTCAACAAATAACACATTACTCTTTCCTTGAAAATTAGCGAAATTGATTGTACGTGTAACATTGTTTACGCCATAAAACTGGGCAAAAACGTTAAAGCGTTTCCATTCAAAACCAATGGAGGCATTATAGGTATTTTGTGGGTTGCCTGTATACCCATTCGGGGCCTGATCTTTATTGTCGATCACACCATCGGCATTAAAATCGACGATATTATAGTCGCCGGGCAACTTATTTTGATTATTGGCCGAGCGGACAGTACTGCCAAGCAGGTCATCCCAGCTTTTAAGGAAGCCGTTATCAATGTAAGAAACGTTTTGGTTAATTGCATAACCCTGCAGTTTCTGGTAAGAAGGGGTCAAAGCAGGGTCATCACGGAAAATTGTTAAATTGGTAGCATGTGTCATGGAGGTGTTTAGATAAACACGCATACCGTTTGCAAATTTGTGGTTAAGCCTTAGCTCTATTTCGTAACCCTTACTGCTTGATTCGCCCAGGTTAGCATTTGGCGCGCTGCCGCCGTAACCAAAAAATGTCGGTAAAGCACGGTTTCCGCCACCAATCATAATCCTTCTTCTTCTGTCGCTAAACACATCTACACTACCCGCTACGTCGCCTCCGAAGAAACCAAAGTCAAGACCTACGTTGCGTTTTTCTGCAGTTTCCCATGAAATATTTGGATTGCCGATTGTACCTTGACTGTATATTGTGTATGGTGTATTAGCTACCGGGCTACCCATTGCCGTATTTCCACCATAATTATAGGAATCGCGGAATAGATAGCGACCGCCAACATTGTCGTCTCCAATTCTTCCCCAAGAACCCCTTAACTTTAGCTGATTTATGAAAGTTAGCTTTTCCATAAATTTCTCTTTGTCGATTGACCAGCCAGCAGAAAAGGACGGGAAAAATGCAAATCGATATGCAGGTCCAAACTTCTCAGACCCGTTGTAGGCGCCGTTGGCTTCAAAAAGGTATTTTTGTTTATAATTATACGTTGTACGGAAAACCCAGTCTTCTCGGTATGTTGGGAAATTACCCCCCGTTGCATTACGCTGGCGCTGCACAACTGCTAAACCGGTTACATTATGACCGCCAAAGCTGCGGTTATAATTAATGTGAAACTGATAGTTTAAATTACGATAGACGTTGCCGGTAGCAACAGAACCTGGATTTGAAGACCAGGCAATGGCATCATTAAAATCAAACTGAGTGCCTGTGTTTCTTGGTTGCTCGTAAGTTACCAGGCCGTTGGTAGGGTTAATATACTCGCGCTGAGCAGGGTTAAATTGATCGTTTATCCCTCTGTTGTTTTCTAAAAACGTATTGTCTAAAGAGAGGCTGGCCCTAAAGCTAAGCCCTTTGGTTACCATACCCAATTGCTGCTCCAGAATAAAATCTGTTGTTAACTGCGTTGTAGTACGTTTCTCAACACCCGAGTATGCCAGCCAAAACGCCGCATTAGGCTGATCTTGAGCAGATAACGGGTAAAAACCATAAGTCCCGTCTTGATAGATAGGTTTAAATGAATCAGGAGCTGTACGGTAAGCTGATGACCAGTACTGCCCGTCACCATTAGCCAAACCATAAGGTACCTGGCGTACGCCGTTTGAGCCAAATAATTTGGTTGAGAACTTGGTTGTTTTGGTTAGGTTAAAGTCAAGGTTACTACGAACGTTAAACCTATCATAACCAAAGTGCGACTCATAACCCCTGTTATTTTGGAAGGTTTTAAATAAGTCGGCTTCGTGGGTTATGTCAACTCCGGCAAAATAATTTACCAACTTTGAACCGCCCGAAACATTGACTGAGTTATTATAGGATTGAGCACTGCTTCTAAACAATTCTTTCTCCCAATCCACATTCGGATACCGATCTGCTTCGTAAGCGTTAGCAGGATAGCGGTATTTGTTAACCATATCCATAGGCGTATATCCGGCCCATGTGTTTATATCGGCAAGAGACTCTCTTTCTATAATTTTATTCTTTAAAACCAACGCATCGTACGAATCATATTTCGCCGGCAGTTTTGAAGCAATTTTTGTTGTAGTGTTTGATCTAACAGAAACCTGAGCCTTACCTTCAACGCCGCGCTTGGTTGTAATTAATATAACACCATTTGCGCCACGTACACCGTACACGGCGGTAGCAGATGCATCTTTAAGCACAGACACGCTTTCAACAGAAGAAATGTCAATAGCATTGATAGACCTTTCAATCCCATCCACCAAAATAAGTGGCGCGCTACTGTTCCATGAAGTTACCCCACGGATTACGATTTGCGGATCTTCTGAACCTGGCTGCCCTGAAGAAGACGTTGTTACAAGGCCTGGTAAGTTTCCGGTTAAGGCCATACCAAGGTTGGTAACACCACCGGTACGCTGCAAATCTTTACCAGTAACTTGAGTAATAGCGCCAACTACGCTGGCTTTTTTCTGCTCGCCGTATCCAACAACTATAATTTCTTCAAGCCCTTGCTGCGCAATTTCTAATTTGATGACCAGGTTTATCTGTTGTGTACCTAGCGTAATTTCTTGCGATTTATAGCCTATAAATGAAACCTGCAGCACTGCATTAGCTGGCCCTTGTATAGTAAACTGACCGTTTATATCGCTTGCAACTGCCGTTTGTGTGCCTTTTACCTTTATGGTGGCACCGGTTATAGGCTGGTCATGCTCGTCAAGGATTTTGCCGGTAATTATCCGTTGCTGTATATTGAAAGGCAAGTTGGCATTGTCGGCATCTTTGTCTTTAATTACAATTATTTGGTTGACGATGGTATAAGCCAGCGGCTGACCCGCCAGGCAATCGTTAAGCGCATCTTCCAGGCTTACGTTTTTAACATTAATGGTTACCGGCGTCGTTTTCTTTAACAAAGCGTCGGTATAAACAAACGTATAATTCGTTTGTCGTTTTATTTCCTTAAACAGCGTTGAAAGCGAGGCCTCCTTTTCTGACAAGGTTACTCTTTGCGCAAAGCTGTTAGCAATTGATTGTGAGTAGAAAAATAGAAGAAAAATGATGGTTAATTTCATAGCGATTACTTTCTTATTTAAAGAGAAAGTTGACAATGAAAACCGCCCTTTTCTGTCTTTAAAAAAGATAAAAATTAAATGCATAATTTTACACGGGTTTAGTTTTGAAATTGTGTGACAATACTTTAATTATTAAGCCTTAATGGGCCGGAAGTGCTGGTAACACTTTCGGCTTTTTTTATAAGCTCAATAACCTGGCCCTGCCTCCAAACTATTTGGAAACAGCGCAAAGCGGATAATTACTTTCTGAAATTTTATATAAATTGGTTTATATTACTAATTGGCTAATGCTTAAATACCATCACTTTTTTCCCATCAATGGTAAATTTTACCCTCCCTGTTAATTGCAATGCCTTTAATGCATCTGACAGGTTAGTATTTTTTGGCATCTCGGCAAAAAACGAAGCGTCGATACGGTCTTTATAAATTACTTCTATATCGTACCAGCGAGACAATTCACGCATGATTGATTCAAGGCGTTGTTTTTCAAAATGAAACAGGCCGTTTTTCCACGCAAGAACATTGTCGGCATCAATGTCTTTATCTACTGTTATCCCTCCGTTGGCACCAAGATTTACTTGTTCGCCGGGTTTAAGTAAAACAGTTCCGGTTGCGTTATTAAATCTGATTGACCCTTCCAGCAAGGTGGCTTGAAGTGGCGTTTCCTCCTCTTTATAAGCTTTAATGTTAAAATGCGTACCTAAAACTTGTATCTGAGATGACGCTACTTCAACAATAAATGGTAGCTTTTTATTTTTAGCAACCTCAAAGTAAGCCTCGCCGGTTAGCTTAACCCTGCGTTCTTCTCCACTAAATACAGCAGGAAACTGAATACTGGAGGCAGAGTTAAGCCAAACCTTCGTGCCATCGGCCAACAGTAATTGAAACTGCCCTCCTCTGGGTGTTGAAAGGGTATTATATGATAAGGTTGAGGTGTTTATATCTTCAGTTTTTACGCTGTTCGGTTGCCTTTTGTAAGAAAGTTTTGCGCCTTCTTTCATAATATCGGCATCACCTTCTCGCGCAATACGGCGCGTCTCCTCCTCGTTCAAAACAATAGAAGAACCGTTAGATAGTTTTAAGATGGCTTTGTTTTTACCCGGCGCCACATCAGTATTGATAAGCGTTACGGCTTCAGACTGGCTTGAGTCGTTTTTTGAATAATGAACATAAAAAAGACCTGTAAAAAATAAAACGCCGATTAACGATGCCGCTATAGCCAGCCAATGCGTTAAGTTTAAACCACTTTTCGGCTTGCGCGTTTCATCAATCCGGTTATGAATTTTCTCAAGTACTTCTGCAGAAAAAGGCAATTCAATACCTTTTGCATCCAACAAGCTTTCAACGTATTGACTATGCATTAGCTCCTCAAGCTCGCCTTTATCAACGTTGTTTACGTAATGCAGAAACCATTTATACTCTTCAACAGACCATTCCTGCTTACGCAATAATGCCGCTAAGTTTTCTTGCGAATATTCCATGAAATAAAAATCCAGTCGGTTTATTCCATAAATACTCAAAAACGAAAAAAAAGGGGGGGGGGTACGGTATTATTATTTTTTTAAAAAGGGAATAAATAATATAACCAGCAAAATTATGGCACGATCATCAAAATGACACTTTACCTGTGATTTAATACTTGCGATAGCTTGGGACAAATACTCTTTAACGGTATAACGCGAAATACCCATCGCCTTGGCGGTCTCTTCATAGGTTTTATGCTCGATCTTGCATAATTCAAACACCCGTCTTTTTTGTGGCGACAGGCGATTAACTGCTTCCTCTATAAAAGTTAGCTTTTCTTCGGATATAAAGGGATCAAATGTTTCATCCGAAACATCGGCAAGTATTTCTTCAAATACCACACAGGCGTTGGCAGATTTTTTGATGTGGGTGATGGATTTATTGTAGCTAACCACAAACAGCCAGTTGGCAACCGGTTTATTAGCGTCTATCTGGCTTCGTTTATCCCATAGCGTAAAAAAAACCTCCTGCAAAAGGTCTTGTGCATGTTCGTTGCTTTTTACCAGCTTTAAAATATTACGATATATAGCGACATGATATTTTCGATACAAAAGATCAAAGGCTTTTTCATCGTCCAAAATTAAACGGACAACCAGCTTCTTATCTTCGTGCTCGTCAATGCGCTTAATCTCACCCATTGCAAATAAATTAGTTATAATTGGTATTCAATTGCCAGACACGCAATGATTGTAAAATTATTGAAATAAAACAAAAGTCCAATCTTTTGGCAAAATATTTGACTATGCGGTTAAACTTATAAATTACGGCTTGTCTTTTCCATAAAAATGGATAACGACCTGGTTGAATATATTAAACCATTTACTTCGCAGGAACCCTTCAAATGGGCAAATCTTAGGTAAAAAGACTTAAGAAATGAAGATTATGTTTTTCAGTAATTGCTTTAGAGGTAAAGCAATACATAAATTTAAATGGCGCGCTACTAACTCAATTACGCAATTTGAAATCGAAATAAATTTATCTCATCGCGAGGAAAACGTCATCAGACCATACAATCGAGCACTTAAAAACCAGCTTTGTTGATTTTTGGGAGTAGTTAATCAACTTGCATTTAACGGTGTTCTATATAACAAAAAAGCCGTGCGTCCCTTTAACGCGGTTGATCTTTGAGATGGGAATTTCGGTGCCGTCCAATTGCAAAAACAGGTGCAAATTTTTACATGCAAAAATTTACTTAGCACGTGTTTAAGCCATACCTTTGCGCCTGAAAAATATTTATACCAATGAGTTTCAGAACCGAACATGATACCATGGGGCCTGTAGAGGTACCTGCCGACAAATATTGGGGCGCACAAACCCAACGCTCACGCAATAACTTTAAAATTGGCCCCGAGGCTTCAATGCCAAAAGAGATAATTGAGGCATTTGCATTTCTAAAAAAAGCGGCTGCTTACACCAACACAGATCTGGGCGTAATGACTGCTGACAAACGCGACCTGATTGGTGAAGTTTGTGACGAAATATTAGCAGGCGGCTTGGCGGGTGAGTTTCCGCTGGTGATTTGGCAAACAGGCTCGGGCACGCAATCAAATATGAATGTTAACGAGGTTGTTGCCAACCGCGCGCACGTTATAGCCGGTAATAAATTGGGCGAAGGCAAAACCTTTATCCACCCGAATGATGATGTGAACAAATCACAATCATCAAACGATACCTACCCAACGGCCATGCACATTGCTGCTTACAAAATGCTGATGGACGTAACCATCCCCGGTGTTGAAAAACTGCGCGATACTTTACAGGCAAAATCTGAAGCTTTTAAAAGTGTGGTAAAAATTGGCCGTACGCACCTGATGGATGCTACTCCCCTTACTTTGGGTCAGGAATTTTCGGGCTATGTTTCTCAATTGAACCATGGCTTAAAGGCTTTACGTAATACATTAGATCACCTTTCTGAGTTAGCCTTGGGCGGTACCGCGGTTGGTACGGGCATCAATACCCCGCAGGGATATGACATTAAAGTAGCAGAATATATTGCCAAGTTTACCGGCTTACCTTTCCGCACAGCAGAAAATAAATTTGAAGCGCTTGCTGCACATGATGCAATTGTTGAGAGCCACGGAGCTTTAAAACAGATAGCAGTATCATTAATGAAAATTGCTAACGATATCCGCATGCTGGCATCTGGCCCGCGCTCGGGTATAGGAGAGATCCACATTCCCGATAACGAGCCGGGATCATCAATAATGCCGGGCAAGGTTAACCCTACCCAAAACGAAGCAGTAACTATGGTTGCAGCGCAGGTTATGGGTAATGATGTTACTATATCAATAGGTGGTTCAAACGGCCATTACGAGTTGAACGTATTTAAACCGGTAATGGCGGCTAACTTTCTGCAATCTGCCAGATTGATTGGCGATGCCTGCGTATCGTTCAATAACAATTGTGCTGTGGGTATTGAGCCAAATTATGAAGGTATCAAAAAACACCTTGAAAACTCATTGATGCTGGTTACCGCACTTAACCCGCATATCGGCTACGAAAAGGCTGCAAAAATCGCCAAAACTGCATTAAGCAATGGATCTTCGTTACGCGAAGCCGCTATTGGTTTAGGTTATTTAACCAACGAGCAGTTTGACGAATGGGTACGTCCAGAGGATATGATTGGCTCATTAAAATAGAGCCTGATTTTGTCATTGCGAGGCACGAAGCAATCGCACGGAGAACAGTCCGCATGTAACGTTCGCGATTGCTTCGTACCGCGCAATGACAACTGTAATTATGTAATGGGTAGCGATAGCCCAATTAATTTAAAGCAAATGCAAAGAGCTTTTACCTTTCTCCTTTACGCCTTTTGCTTTTTAACAACCGCCTGCTCTTTAAACCCAAGTTTACAGGGCAAGGGCGAGGTTTACCTTCAGGGCGAATGGAAGCAGGATAGTATTGCCATGCAAAAGCAGTTGCTTAGCTATTCTTTATATGAATTTAAGTTTAGTTGCGACTCTGTTTACGGTACCATTCACAGCTTCAGCAAGGTAAACAACGGTTACGACACCTGCATGAATTCCGGAAAATGGACCGAGTTTTTCCGCGGAACTTATCAACAAACAGACGATACCCTGCGCATTAAAGGTAATTTTTGCAATAGCGATTTCAGTCTTAAAGAACCGCAAGGCTGCTTTCGGTCGGGTGTATACCAGGACGTATTTAAGGTAACCCCAAAAAGTGATTCGCTTGTTCAACTTTCAGGCACATCAAACGTTATTCCTGTTAACTTACGTTTAATAAATAAAATAGTTTGTAACCCCAAACCCCTGTAATTTATGAAAGCATTTAAAAAGATCATTGCCGGTATTATGTTGTTTTGCATCCCGATACAAACCATGGCGTGGGGAACAAATGGGCACCGCATAACCGGCCAAATAGCTGATAGCTATTTAACACCAAAGGCGCGCGCGGCCATCAAAAAAATATTAGGTAATGAGCCTGTTTCAGTAGCAGGTAACTGGGCCGATTTTGTGAGGTCTGACCCTAATTATAAATACACAGAAATATGGCACTTTGTTGATTTTGACCGGCAAATGAGTCAGCCTGAACTAACAGAATATTTGGAACATGACAACAATGAAGATGCCTACACAAAGCTCAAATTTTTTGTTGGCGAGTTAAAGAAAAAGAATTTGCCGCAAGATAAAAAATTGATGTATCTGCGCTTTTTAATACATTTAGTAGAGGATATACACCAGCCCATGCATGCCGCGCTGAATGGAACGCAAGGGGGTAATAGTGTTAAATTACAATGGTTTAATGAATCAACTAACCTACACACTATATGGGATAGCAAGCTGATAGATTTTCAGCAATTTAGCTACACAGAATATGCGACATTAATAAACCATACCACAGCAGCACAACGCGCCGAATGGCAAAAAGCACCTATAACCAAATGGGTATTTGAATCCGAAGAAATATCAACTAAGGTTATCGATGAAGCTAAAACGCTACAACTTCAAGCTTATAATTATAACTTCAAATACATCGGCACAATTAACCAGCAGTTACTAAAGGGCGGAGTAAGATTAGCTGGTTTATTGAATCAAATTTTTGGATAATTTCATGATGTACGGATGGGTAAATGTGCAGATATGCAGATCAAAAAATATGCAAATGTTTTCCCGCGCAATTAGAATCTGCACATCCGCACATCTGCATATTTGCACATCTACAGAATGAAAATACTCATGGTATGCCTGGGCAATATCTGCCGCTCGCCGTTAGCAGAGGGCATTATGCAGCACCTGGCGGATAAGGAAGGATTGGACTGGACCGTTGACTCTGCAGGAACGGGTAACTGGCACGTAGGCGAAGGGCCGGATCGGCGCTCGGTAAACGTGGCGCGAAATTACGGCATAGAAATTAGCAAGCAGGTTTGCCGCGTTTTCCGTCAAACAGATTTTGAGGTATTTGACCATATTCTTGTTATGGACAGGTCAAACCTATCCAACGTATTAGCTCTGGCCGGCAGCGATGCGGACAAGAAAAAGGTAAAATTGCTTTTAGGCTCGGCAACCGTGCCTGACTCTTATTATGATGACAGCCTGTTTGATCCGGTATTTAAGTTGATTGAACAAGGCTGTAGAGATTTCATCAATCAATATAAATAGTATCTTTATAAGTAATATTACTGATCGCAATGGCTTAACGCAAATTGTCTAATGTTATTTGCTATTAGCAGCAAAAGAGCATCGCCTCCGGCCTATAAACAAATTTGAATTTTCGTAGATAATTAGTGAAGCTTAAAGTTAGCGACACAATGCTTAAAACTTTTAGTTGTATGCGTTGTTTAATAACTATTTAATTTTTTTAACGTATAAACAAAAATTACCCCTAACCAATAATTTAAACGCTCAGATGGATGACCCCCTAAACATACATCGCCCCGAAGTGCGCATCAGGGCGTTTAGAGCTATTGATGAACCAGAGACATGCCGTTTATTTGTTGAGGGGCATGCTGAGGTTTTGAGCAGCATTGGCATAAAAAAAGTTACATCGTCTAAACATCAATGGACCACTAACCCAGCAGTTTTTGTAATTGTGGTTGAAGATCTGAATAGCAACAAGGTTTTTGGCGGAGCCCGGGTTCATGTTGCAGGGGGAACCGAATACTTACCAATTGAGCAGGCACTGACCGAGCTTGACCCTTCTATACACGCCCTTGTATGGCAATACGCACAGCACGGCAGCGGAGAGATCTGCGGGTTATGGAACTCAAATGAGTTTAAGGGCTATGGGTTGGGCACGCCAATACTTATACGTTCCGGAATTGCAATGGCATCGCAGCTGGGTATAAAAACATTGTTTGCACTGTGTGCGCCTTATACCGTTCAGCCTGTGGTAAATGCAGGCATGGAGTTAGTAGATGTAGTTGGTAACAAAGGCACGTTCTATTATCCCAAACTTGATCTTATAGCCACAGCAATGGTGCTTAATGATTTGCTGACACTGACTAAAGCCAATGAGGAAACGTATGACGAAATTGCCAAAATGCGCGCTGATCCCGATGGTTTCAAGCTTACGGAATTTAAAAACAGGGAGATCGCTATTGATTTTAAACTGCGCGTACCGCATCTTGAAAAATGGAACCTTACTGAAATTATAGCTTCAGCAAAGCAGCTATTTCTTGAAACTGAACATCAGCGACAAAAGGTTTAGAGTTTTTAAATTAAAATAAACACGACATGAGCGAGAAACATTACGACATTAATTATCTACAAAACTCGCGGCGGCTGCTGCTTAATCTGAAGGAGCGGTCATACGCTTTATTTAAAGATGTAAAGCAGGGTACAATTGTTGACCTTGGCTGCGGTGCCGGTAAAGATGTTATTGAACTGGCTAAACAAAACGGGCCACAGGTTAAAGTCATTGGGGTAGATCACGACCCGGTAATGATCAACCAGGGCAATGAGGATGCTAAGGATATTGGGAATGTAAGCTTTGTTTTATCTGAAGCTTCGCCGCTACCGTTTGCTGATAACTCACTTGCGGGCCTTAGAACAGAAAGGGTGGTGCAGCACCTTAAAACCGCCGAACTGGTAATAGGTGAGGTGCACAGGATACTTAAACCGGGCAGCCCGTTCGTAATAGTTGAAACAGACTGGCATAGCCTGGCGTTTTTTACGGAGTTTATAGATATTGAAAAGAAGATAAACGCCTACCTAACAGATGTTAAGGTCAATAATGGCTTTGCGTCGCGCAAGCTGACAGCTTACCTAAAAAACCAATCCTTTAAAGATATAAAAGTAGAAATACATCCAATTGTTGTAAGTACTTTGCAAGAAGCTAATGATTATTTTTGGATAGAGAAAATGGTTAATGAAGCTGTTGAAAAAGGATGTATAAGCCCCCGAGAGCATATCGATTTCTATACCGCCTTGCAAACAGCAGATGAAAATGGCTATTTTGCCGCTTCAATTAATATGGTGGTTGCCTGGGGCAACAAATAAAGATCTATTATGCAGGGAAAAATATTAAAGCCGCTAATATTCCTATGCGTGTTATTATGCAGCCTTGCCGGGGATGCACAAGTATTGGTTACAGACACTACCGGCACCAAGCTGATAGGTAAAGAGGTTTACGTATTGCAGCCGGCAACAGAACTACCCTTTAATGCCGTTGTAAAATCAAAAGATTTTAAAAAGTACAATGCTGATATTCCTAATTTGGGCTTATCTGCAACCAGCGTGTGGTTAAAGTTTACCATTACTAACAACAGCAACAATCCTGATCTGCTGTTGGATGTAGCTTACCCCATACTGGATGAGGTTGAATTCTTCTCTCCAACTGATTCACGCTCTTACAGCAGCCTGTTAACAGGAGAGATAAAGCCGTTTAAGCACCGCGTTTATAATCACCCCGATTATATTTTCGATATCAATATCGCCAAGAACAAAAGCGAAACATACTATTTGCGTGTTAAAAGTGCTGAACAGCTTATACTGCCCATCTCAATAAATCATCCTTCAGTTTTGTGGCAATTTTTAAGTAAAGAGGCGGTGTTATCCGGTTTATTTATAGGCGCCATTATCATTATGTTCCTGTATAACTTGTTCGTCTATTTTTCCGTACGAGACAGGAGTTATCTTTATTACGTAATTTATGTTGCTTCTGTAGGCCTTACCCAGATTGGTATAAAAGGCTATACGTTTCAATACTTATGGGGTAGTTCGCCCGGGTTTGAATTAAAAAGCATCATACTATTTGCGTGTTTGGGTGCCATTGCGGCCATAGTTTTCACCAAAGGTTTCCTTGCAACCCCAGTAAGAGCGCGGCGTTTTAATATAGTGCTCAACATTATTATCGTCTTACAAGCAATAGCATTTGTATTAACCATAGCCGGGCAAATACAGATCGGTTTCCGGCTGATGCAGTTAGCCACGACTTTATTTGTATTCAGTTTGATCATTGTATCGGCTATTGTACTCATCGGGGGGTATCGCCCGGCCAGGTTTGTATTATTGTCATGGTCGGTATTGCTAATAGGTGCCGTTATTTTTACTTTAAAAGATAACGGTATCTTGCCTTATAATACCTTTACCAGCTACTCTATGCAAGGCGCGTCCATCATCGAAATGGCTTTGCTATCATTCGCGCTGGCTGATAGAATAAACATACTTAAACGCGAGAAAGAAGCATCACAGGCCGAAGCACTTAGTGCAGCCAAAGAAAACGAACGCATCATCCGCGAGCAAAATGTTATTTTGGAAGAGAAAGTTACGGAACGCACACACAAACTGAACGAATCGTTAGAAGATCTGAAGCAAACGCAATCGCAATTGGTGGAGTCAGAAAAAATGGCATCATTGGGTCAGTTAACAGCGGGCATAGCGCACGAGATCAATAATCCTATCAATTTTGTAACGGCTAACATTAACCCGCTAAAGCGCGACCTTGAAATCGTATTAGATGCCGTGAACGTAATTGAGGAAATTGGCCTTTCTGATCTATCGACAGAAGAAAAACAAAAGAAAATAGCCACCTATAAAGAAGACCTGGACTTTGATTATCTGCTTGTTGAAATGAACCATCTGATAAAGGGCATACACGAAGGAGCATCAAGAACAGCAGAAATAGTTAAGGGCCTTAGAATTTTCTCCAGGTTGGACGAGGACGATCTAAAACGCGCAGATCTGAACGAAGGCCTGGAGTCGACCATGATAATTGGCAACAATTTGCTTAACCCGCAAATAAAAGTGATGAAAGAATACGGCGAGCTACCGCTGGTAGAATGTTATGCCGGCAAGCTTAACCAGGTGTTTTTAAACATTATATCAAACGCGGCTTATGCTATCGAAAAGAAATTCGCCAGCAGCGAAGGCGGGGCACTCAAACTTCAAACCTACACCGAGGGCAGCAATGTAATTATCAAAATAGCCGATAACGGTATTGGTATGAGCGAGGATACAATACGCAAAGTATTTGAGCCCTTTTTTACTACCAAAGACGTTGGTGAAGGAACAGGCCTGGGCATGTCAATAGCCTACAACACCATAAAAAAACATCACGGGCAGTTGCTGGTAAAATCAGAGGTAGGTAAAGGGTCTGAGTTTACCATGGTGATCCCTGTTATTTTTGATGCTTCGGGCCAGGTGTAACACCGGTTATAGTTTTACCTGTAAATTCTTATCTTTGCGCTTCATTTAACACCGTTTGCAGCGGTATCAATGTTGTTATGGCTAAATATAATACACTACTGTACTATTGTTATTCAACAATAGCAGATGCGGAGCAATTTGCTGCCGATCATTTAAAATTTTGTAAAAGCTTAGGCTTAACCGGTCGCATTATTGTAGCGGAAGAAGGTTTAAACGGCACGGTATCGGGGCCAGCAGAATCTTGTAAAACCTATATGGATACGCTTCATGCTGATCCTCGTTTTGCATCTATCGATTTTAAGGTTGACGAAGTTGATACGCCATCATTTGTAAAAATGCATGTGCGTTATAAGTCTGAGATAGTACACTCGGGCCTGCGCGATCCTAACGTTATCAACCCCCAACTGCAAACCGGCAAGCACCTGGAGCCTAAAGATTTTATGGCCATGAAGGATGACGAAGACGTGGTGATACTTGACGTGCGCTCTAATTACGAACACTCTTTAGGCAAGTTTAAAAACGCCGTTACGCTGGATATTGATAACTTCCGCGATTTTCCGGATAAGATAAATGAGCTGGCAAAATATAAGGACAAAAAGATACTGACCTATTGCACCGGCGGCATAAAATGCGAAAAGGCATCGGCACTTTTACTACACGAGGGCTTTACCGATGTTTACCAACTGCATGGCGGCATCATTAAATATGGCAAAGAAGCAGGTGGCGAGGACTTTGAAGGCAAATGCTATGTGTTTGACAATCGCTTGTCTGTTGATGTGAACAGTGTTAATCCAAAAGTAATATCAGCCTGCTTAAACTGTGGCAAGGTTACCCCTAAAATGATCAATTGCGCCAACCCGGAGTGCAACGAGCATTTTACCCAGTGCGATGAATGCGGCACGGTCATGGATGGCTGCTGCAGCGACGATTGTAAATCGCATCCACGTAAACGTGTTTATGATGGTACAGGGTACTATGTTAAAGTACCGCAGCCTATAGGCGTACCTTTAAAGATGCAAGAGGCGAGAAACAAGAATAAAGAGGTTTTGGAGTAGGGGAAAACTACTAAGGTAATATTACCACTGCATCAATCTGATGCCTATCTGGCCATCAATTATAGCAAACTCTTTGGCTCCCCAAGGCCTTAAAGTTACTTTGTTAAGGTTTGGATGCAGCATTTCTGGAAAACTTGATGCAACCTTTTGATAAACCTCGTCTATGTTATCGGTTTCCAGGCGTAGTTCAGGATGATCGTTTTCTGCCTGGGCTTTGTCTTGAAAGATCATTACACTTAAGCTTCCTTTATTAACCACACAATACGGAGATCGAGTATTTAACTCCTGATGCCCCATGGTAAATTCCAGGCAATCGACAAAAGTTTTAATACCGATATTGATATCAGCATAAAATACGCTGGGAACCAGGCTGGTAAAGTTCATGGTTAAAATGAATTGGTTAAACAAATATAGAAGATACAGCGAATAGCCAACTTTCCGGTTGAAGGTCAAACTTATAACAGAAACGCCCCTATCCGGGGCGTTTCTGTTATATTATTTTGTAACGTACATTACTTCTTTTACCGCTTTTACAACCTTATCTGCGTTGGGCAGATACTCTTGTATAAGCGTTGGTGCGTAAGGTAGTGGCACATCGCCACCCATAATGCGTAGTATTGGTGCGTCAAGGTAGTCGAACGCGTCTTTTTGTACTTTAAATGCAATTTCGGTAGCTATTGAGCCTAAAGGCCAGCTTTCTTCAACCAATACTAAACGGTTGGTTTTTTTAACCGATTCAATTATAGTAGCATAATCAATGGGGCGGACTGTACGTAGGTCGATAACCTCTGCGCTGATGCCTTCCTTTTCCAACTCAGCAGCGGCAGCGTTAACCACCTTCATTATTTTACCAAACCCAACTAAAGTAACATCAGTACCTTGCTTGGTTACAGCAGCTTTACCTATCTCAATATAATAAGTCTCTTCGGGAACCGGGCCTTTATCGCCATACATTAATTCCGACTCCATGAAAATACAAGGATCAGGATCAATTATACATGATTTTAACAACCCTTTCGCATCTGCAGGGTTTGATGGTACAACCACCTTTAAGCCGGGGCAGTTAGCGTACCAGTTTTCAAAACACTGGCTGTGCTGCGAACTTAGCATACCCGCGTTGCCAGTTGGGCCGCGGAAAACGATGGGTACAGAGAACTGACCGCCGCTCATTGACATGATCTTGGCCGCGCCGTTTATCACCTGGTCAATTGCAACCAGGGAGAAGTTGAACGTCATGAACTCAATGATAGGCTTTAAACCATTCATGGCAGAGCCAATGCCTATACCTGCAAAACCTAATTCAGAAATGGGCGTATCAATAACACGTTTAGCGCCAAACTCATCCAACATGCCCTGACTAACCTTGTAAGCGCCGTTATACTCGGCAACTTCTTCACCCATCAAGTATATGGTTTCATCCTTACGCATTTCTTCCTGCATTGCTTCGCGAAGCGCTTCTCTGAATTGTATTTCTCTCATCGTGTAGTAAAGTATGATGTTTTCTGCCGCAAATATAAGCACTAATGTGTGAAAAGCAATTGAGTAGGGTTGCTGTAATGGTTTTTGTTACGGTAACGATGCAGATTTTGTACTTTAGACAAACTAATATAAACCGTAGCCGCTCACAGCATGAAATTCCCTTCAATAAAAAGCCTTGCCGAAGGTTTTAAAACAACATTAGCATTATATCCGCTTGAGGTTGCTTTTGCACTTATTGGCACCATAGCCGCAACAGTGAATGTTGAATTAGATAACATTAACCGCGTGGGCGAAAGCTGGTGCGTAAGAATAATGATGACCGCTAACCTTGGGCTGTTACTTAGCCTGGCAATCACCCTTTACACGCGGAGCCGTAACCCATCAGCATTAACTAAATGGGGCTTAAGGGGTACAGCAGTAGTGCTTGCAATACTTATATGTACCCTTATAGATCCCTATTACCGGCAAAGCGATTATATGCGGTTCTTTTTATTAAGCTTATCCTTCCATTTACTGGTAGCTTATGCCGGCTTTACAATAAGCGGCCATATACAGGGTTTCTGGCAATTTAATAAAACCTTGTTTCTGCGTTTTTTAACCAGTGTGCTTTATAGTGGGGTATTATACCTGGGCCTGGCGGCTGCAATAGGCGCGCTTAACTTTTTGTTCAATTTTAAATTTGAGTGGGATACTTTCCTCATTCTTTGGATCTGGATAGCGGGCATGTTTAATACGCTGTTCTTTTTAGCGGGAGTGCCTGTAGATTTAAGCACTCTTGATCAAGATGACTCTTACCCTAAAGGATTGAAGGTTTTTACCCAATATGTATTGGTGCCGCTTGCTACGGTGTATGTTTTGATCCTATTGGCATACGAGGTTAAAATACTGCTGCAATGGAGCCTGCCAAAGGGCTATGTATCCAACATTATATTAGGTTATGCAGTGTTCGGTATATTATCCTTACTGCTTGTTTACCCCATCCGCGAACGCGAAGAGAATAAATGGCTAAAAACCTATGCCCGAAGTTTTTATTTTTTAATGTTGCCATTGCTGGCCCTGCTATTTGTGGCGGTGGGTACAAGGGTATTTAAATATGGGATTACAGAAGAGCGCTATTTTTTAATAGTGCTGGCTTTCTGGCTGCTGTTTATATCTGTTTACTTCCTGTTATTTAAAAAGCAGAACATTAAACTAATCCCGGTTTCGCTTTCGATTTTAACACTATTGTCGGTTTACGGGCCTCAAAGCGCGTTCTCTGTTTCTAAATACTCGCAAACGCGCATATTGGTCAATATTTTTAAAAAGCACAACTCCTTTAATGATGGTAAACTAAAGCCGCTTACAACGAAAATTGATTCAACATCGGGCGCCGAGGCAGCAAGTAAAGTAGAATACCTGGTTCGCGAGCACGACTTTGCTTCATTGCAACCCTACATAAGCAGGAACCTGGACCTAATAGGTGATTCGATAACTAAAGGAAAGGAGCGTAACATTTATTTTAACCGCTATGAGTTTAAATACCTAAAAACCGAGTGGATGATAAAATATTTAAAACTGAATAAATACTATGGCAGATATGGATTTGCAGATACTGTAGTAACGATGGGGGGTTACTACAGTTTTGAATCGGAAAGTGATGTAGTAGATTTGAAAGAATACGATTATATGCTAACAGGACTCGGCGCGGACTCTACTGTGTTGAAAGTGAACAACCTAAGCTTAAAGCGTACCGAAAAACTGAACGGAAAAATAATTGGACTTTTAGTTAACGGGCAGCGTTTTGAATTTGACATTAACCAGTTTGAAAAGCAACTTTCCGAAGTAAAAACTAAGCCTGATGCCCAAAAATATAACCCGGGCGACGCCGACAAAATTCCTTTAGCAACTATGATTATTATTAAGCAAATAAATGGCTTTAAGGTGGCGCTGGTGGTAACGAGTATCAGCTTTAATATGGACAATAAAGCGCTTGATGATAACTTAAATATTAACGGCTATTACCTGATTAAGGAGTTGCGGTAAAATGATGGGGCTATATATGAAAACTTTGATTATACTATTGCTATTACTTCCGGTTATAGGATTAAGCCAATCGACAACTCTTTACAATGCCAATGGCACTCTTAAAGCCGACAAGCAATATAAAATAACAATTGAAACGCTGCTAAAAGCTCCTGTTATTGAGAAAGATCTGCTCGCCTCTGTTTATAATAACTTAAAGTATCCGGCGGTGGCAAAAGATAACAACTATACCGGATGGGTAATTGTAAAATTCACATCTGTTAGCGGGCGCGTAAGTTTTGAGATAGCAAAGTATCAGGATGAAATATTCAGGGATGCCGTAAATCAGTTTTTCAAGTCGAGACCCGAATGGTATTTGCGCAGTAAATTAGGCATGCATGGCGACATTGTTTTCTATCTGCCAATTAAGTTTCAAATGATCAATGACCGTTTCAAAAAAACCTTGTCAACCAACAAAATGCTTACAATTGAGGCAATAGAGCCTGCACCGGATCCGATTGTTACTGATGATCGGGTTTTTATAAGCAATTAAAGGTATGCCTTTTGCTAATATTCGGCATCATGTTGCGTTGGTCCGGATTTAAAATCCGAACTAACATGGAGGCCCCTTTTAAAAAGTTGCCAAAGCTATCAGTTCCCAATCCCCTTCAATATATTTCTACAAGCGATATCTGCCCCAACGGGGCTACCTGTTTGTAGAAATATATTATAGGAATCAGAGCTCCGTAGGCTGCCCTACGCTTGTTATGTCGCTTTACTATGGGTTGCACCTACGGAGCAAAATGTGTGGGCGGGGTAAAGTACTACAAACAGGTAGCCCCTCCGGGGCAGGTGCAATCTTGACTGACAAACAATGTCATATATTGAAGACGCAGCACAAAAAGGCGAACCGAAGCCCGCCTTAAAATCATTCATCAACGCATTACTGATCTAAACCTACTTTCTCTCGCCCTTCATTGTAGCAGCAATCTGCAATGCTCTGTAAGCATTTGCAATGCCGCCGGTTTTTGAAAGCGTGGTAAAGTCAATTTTATCTGTCTGGCTGCCGGGTTTAAGCACCATCGTGCCGGTAAGTGGCGTAGCCGATTGTAATATCACTTGCTTTAACTGTTTTGCGCTAAGTGTTGGGTAATATTCTAATATTAAACCTGCAATGCCGGCTACAATGGGCGATGCAAAGCTGGTACCATCGGCCGTGTTAAATTCGGCATCCATGTCAATTGAAGTAACTTTTGCACCTGGTGCAAAGATATCAACGTTCTTTTTGCCGTAGTTACTGAACGTGGCAGCAAGCGTTTCGTTTTTATTTGCGCCCGAGGCACCTACGCAAATTACGTTAGGCATATCGGTTACAGATCCATCCTCAAAAGTATCATTAGGGAACTGCGGTTTTACATCCACATCCTGATTGTCATTGCCCGATGCCTGTACTAAAAGTACATCTTTGGCGGCAGCATATTTAAAAGCAGCATCAACCCAGTCTTTATGTGGCGATAGTTTTTTACCGAAGCTCATGTTGATCACTTTAGCACCGTTATCAACCGCGTAGCGAATGGCGTTGGCAATGTCCTTATCATACTCATCACCGTTAGGTACAGCTTTTATGGCTATGATACGCGCATTGTCGGCCACACCATCTATGCCATAACCATTACCACGTGCTGCAGCCATAAGACCCGCTACACCTGTTCCGTGCGAAGCATCCGGAAATTTGACAAGGCCGCTGCCATACGGCTTACCATCCTGAACATCCGGATCATCGCCAACAATGGTTTTACGTGTGGTAAGGTCCGGATTAAGGTCATTATTCAATTTGGCCATGTAGTCGCTCAGCTCTTTTATTATTTTGCCGTTATTCTCATCGCCGCCTTGCTGGTCAAATATCTGCATCCAGATCCCTTTACTTTGTGCAATGGTATCATTGGCAACAGTAGTAAGTTTTTCTACATCGGCCTTTTTAAACGTTCCTGCCGCATCCAGTTTCATTTCCCGTTTAAGGTAGCCGCTGGTTACCATCAAAGCATTCATCATTGGCGAATATTGCTTAAGCTCTGCGTCTGATTTTTGTACAGTTTCGTCATGCGTAGCTTTAACCTTTAACCAATAGGCATAGCCCTTGGCATCATTGGCAGGGGCTGAAGTAAGCGTGCCATATTTAGGTTTAAGGCGATTGTACTCGCGTACCTCCTCGGTGGTTTCGGTATAATCGCATTTGCCTCCTGGGCCACCTAAAAAGTTCCAGCCATGTATATCATCTATATAGCCGTTTTTGTCATCGTCTTTTCCGTTACCGGGTATCTCTTTTGTGTTAACCCATAAAATGCCTTTCAGGTCGTTTTGGGCGGTATCAATACCGCTGTCAATGGTGGCCATTACAACGGTTTTGCTTTTTTTACCCTGTACCAGTTTGTAGGCCTGGTTTAAGCTAATGCCATAATAACCGTCGGTTTTAAGGTCAAGGGTATGCCAGTTTTTTGGCGCATCAGCTTTAGGCGCCTGTTGCGCAAACCCGCCAAAGGTGGTTAAAAAGGCCCCGACCAATACCGGGCCAAACATATGTTTCTTCAAACTGCTCATCTATCTAAATTTTGCGTAATATATTTAAAATATGGTTAAATCGTGGTGGTGGTATTTGAAACTGAGTATTCGACATATCAAAAATAAGCGGCGGGCGGTGCGATTCCCCTCTCGAGAGGGGTGCAGGGGTGTGTTATGTGAGCTACTTAACACACCCCGCAACCGCGCAGTCCAACACGCCCCCTCTCAAGAGGGGAGTTCGGTTGCATATCATTGTTTCAATCGGCACTAATTTCAACTCTCGTTATTAAACCAACTACAAAATCGCATTTCATTAACGCGTAAATTTATTGCTTTTTCATTCATCTGATAAACAGAGACTTAACCACAAATTACAGCTAAACTAACTGACTTATAAGTAGTTTCATTTTGTTTCATCTTAAAATTGCAAATAGCTAACTATCAGTTGTTTAACAATAAATCTGTTTCGCATGTTTCATTTGTGTCGTATATTTTCTGAAACACCTGCTCCTTCCTACAAATCAAACTTTATCCCTTGCGCAAGGGGCAAGCTTGTTGAGTAATTAATGGTATTGGTTTGCCGGCGCATATAAACTTTCCAGGCATCCGAGCCTGATTCGCGGCCCCCGCCTGTATCTTTTTCACCACCAAAAGCGCCGCCTATTTCAGCACCCGAAGTGCCTATGTTGACATTAGCTATACCACAATCTGAACCTGTAACAGACAAAAATGTTTCCGCCTCCCGCAAATTATTGGTCATAATTGCAGATGACAAACCTTGTGGCACACCATTTTGCATGGTAATAGCCTCGTTAATTGTTTTATACTTGATAAGATACAGAATTGGGGCAAACGTTTCATGCTGCACAATTTTATAATTATTTTCCACCTCGGCAATGCAGGGTTTTACATAGCAACCGGATTCATAGGCCCCGCCCTCCAGCTTTCCGCCTTCCACCACAAAGCGGCCACCCTCGGCTTTGCAGGCCTCAATAGCGTTTAAAT
This sequence comes from Mucilaginibacter sp. HD30, assembly GCF_054061755.1. NCBI lineage: Bacteria > Pseudomonadati > Bacteroidota > Sphingobacteriia > Sphingobacteriales > Sphingobacteriaceae > Mucilaginibacter > Mucilaginibacter sp. HD30. The sequence goes on along the minus strand of NZ_JBSSEO010000001.1, from coordinate 3,936,681 downwards.
AACTATTAACCGCATCGCTGTCAATCAGCGGCCCCATGTGGTTGTTTTCATCCAGCGGGTCGCCAATGCGGATCTGCCCGTAAGCATTAACCAGTTTTTGCTTAAAGGCATCATAAACGCTTTCGTGAATAATAAGTCGGCGGGTACTGGTGCAACGTTGGCCTGCCGTACCTACTGCGCCAAATACGGCCCCTATCAGGGCCATATCTAAGTCGGCATTTTCTGTAATTATAATGGCGTTGTTGCCGCCTAACTCCAGTAGGCTGCGCCCTAATCTCGCACCTACTGCCGCACCAACGGCTTTACCCATGCGTGTAGAGCCCGTGGCTGATATTAATGGCAGGCGGGCATCGTTTGCCATCAATGCACCAATATTACGATCCCCGATGACAAGGCATGATACACCTTCGTCAACGCCATTTGCTGCAAAAACAGTTTGCGCTATATGCTGACAGGCGATGGCTGTTAATGGTGTTTTTTCTGATGGTTTCCAGATGCAAACATCGCCGCATATCCAGGCCAGCATAGCGTTCCAGCTCCATACCGCCACCGGGAAGTTGAATGCAGATATAATACCCACTACGCCCAGCGGATGATATTGCTCATACATGCGGTGCAAGGGGCGCTCAGAGTGCATGGTTAAACCGTGCAACTGCCTGCTCAGGCCAACGGCAAAGTCTGCAATGTCTATCATTTCCTGCACTTCGCCCAAGCCCTCCTGCAGGCTTTTACCCATTTCGTATGATACCAGTATTCCCAAATGCTGTTTGTTTTGGCGGAGCGCTTCGCCTATCTGTCGCACTATTTCGCCGCGCTTGGGCGCAGGTAGGGTGCGCCATGTTATAAAGGCAGTCTGCGCTTGTTTAACAACCATATCATAATCGGCAGGCGTAGCCATTTTTACCGAAGCGATGGGTTTGCCATCAACAGGGGAAGCGATCTGTTTCAATTCGGCACCTTTGCTGCTGCCCCATTTGCCACCCGTGCTGAAAGCCTCATTAATAACATCTATATGTAAATGTTTCAGCGTATCGCTAATATTGATATCCATATTTTGTAGATTTGATCAAAGTTAAAAATCTTTTAAGGCAATTACAGTTTATCCCGCCTCATTGCCGCCGCAAATGCTTTCTGATTAATAATCAACCAATTGCAATTGCAGCTGTTAGCCAATGTTTGTATGTTGAAAACTTAATTGCATAGATGGGGGTTTAACTTGTAATTTAAACACAACTAAAAAACCTAATATTCAACCTAAAATTGTATGTTAGGAAGGAATGTTCTGAAAACGCTATTGAATGGAAGAAGAATTTGAATTTGGCTTTACCGAAGATCCAAAATTCTCGGTAGAGCGGTACGAGGAAATGATTCGCAATCAGGACCAGTACTTTTTTGATGCCCAGGCGTTTGAGAACATTATCGATTACTACATCGAAAAGAACGACCCCGCCCGGGCGCTACAGGTTGCAGAGTACGCAATCAATCAACATCCTTTTGCTGCCGTTTTCCTGATAAAGCAGGCCCAGCTGTTGGTGATATCCAACAAGGTTGACGATGCTTTTGCTGCGCTGGATAAGGCTGCCATGCTGGAGGCTTCTGATGCGGATATTTATATCATCCGGGGTAACATCTACGAAGGTATGGAGCGGTTTACCGAGGCTTTGGAGAACTACGAAAAGGCACTTGAACTGGCAGAAGAAATAGACGAGATATTGCTGCACATTGCCTATGTATACCAAAACATGGGCGATTACGAGACGGCCGTAAAGTACCTGAAGCTGTGCCTAAAGCAGAATATGGAAAACCAGGACGCGCTTTACGAGCTTGCTTTTTGCTATGACGTGCTGGACAATCAGGCGGAAAGCGTGCAGTTTTATCAGCAATATATTGATAACGAGCCGTACAGCTATGCGGCATGGTACAACCTGGGTAATGCTTTTACAAAGCTAAGCTTGTTTGAAAAGGCAATTGATGCTTATGATTATGCTATCTTAATAAAAGACAACTTTGCATCGGCTTATTTTAATAAGGGCAACGCACTTGTTAACCTGGAGAAATATGCTGAGGCTATTGAGGTTTACCGCCATACTTTTGAGTACGAACAACCCAACGCTGACACGTATTGCGCCATCGGTGAGTGTTATGAAAAGCTGGAGCAGATGGACGATGCGCGGGTATTCTACAAAAAATCTGTAAAGATGGATCCCAAGCTGTCTGATGCATGGTTCGGCATAGGGGTTACGCTTGATTTTGAAGAGCGCTATTTTGAGGCGCTGCATTTTTACAAAAAAGCACTTGACCTGGACGTTGCCAACGCCGACTATTGGTTTGCCATTGCTGACGCCGAATATAAACTTGGTCATTTGGCAGAAGCCGAAGCGGCTTACGAAAAAGTGGTTGAACTCAATCCTATTGATGTGGATGCCTGGCTGGATTACTCCTCTATTTTATATGAGCAAACCAGGCTAACCGGCGCTATTGAAATAATGGCGGAGGCGATTAAGAATAACCCTGATGCCGCTGAATTATATTACCGCATGGTGGCATATCTGTTTGCCAAAGGTGATTATAACGAGGCGCTTAATTACCTGGAACTGGCCCTGGCCGCCGATCCGGAGAAGCATTATATATTATTTGATTATCTACCACAGTTGCAGGAAAACAAGGTGATATTAGATATTATTAACCGTTACAGCAGGTAAGTGCCTGCCCACCGTTAACATAAAATTAAACTAAAACGCTTTCGGGTTTTAGTTTTTTTTATGACTTTTACCCCGTATAGCTCAAAGTTTACGTTGTTTTTTATGAATTACACCATCAATAATCTTCCCGATAGAGTACAAAAGCCAAGAGACAGTGGGATAACTATGGTAATGGATAAGGGCCTTAGTTTGCGCGAGGTGGAGAATTTTATTGAAGTTGCCGGTACGTATACCGATATGGTGAAACTGGGTTGGGCCACGTCATACGTCACGCCTAATCTGGATCAAAAACTTAAGTTGTATAAAGACGCCGGTATCCCGGTTTACTTTGGCGGTACCCTGTTTGAAGCCATGATAGTGCGCGGGCAGTTTGATGATTATCGTCGCCTGTTGGATAGGTATGACCTTGCTTATGCCGAAGTTTCTGATGGCTCTATTGAGATAAGCCATGAGGAAAAATGCCGCTATATAACCGAGCTGGCTAAACAGGTAACCGTTATATCAGAAGTGGGCTCAAAAGACGTACAAAAAATCTTTGCCCCTTACAAATGGATCCAGTTGATGAAAGCTGAAATAGAGGCCGGATCATGGAAGGTTATTGCCGAAGCCCGCGAAAGCGGCAATGTTGGTATCTACCGCGACTCGGGCGAGGTGCGCCAGGGCTTGGTAGACGAGATCTTAACGCAAATACCGGAACAAACCATAATATGGGAGGCGCCACAAAAGCCACAACAGGTTTGGTTCATTAAATTGGTTGGCGCCAACGTAAGCTTAGGTAACATTGCCCCTAATGATGTTATTCCGTTGGAAACACTGCGTTTAGGCATCAGAAGCGATACTTTTGATCATTTTTTGTAGGGCAGTACTGGGCTATCCAAATAGTTGCTTCCGCGCAATCAGGGTCGTTAACAACGTGCTTTAATACTTTAAAATTATTGTCAATTAGCAACTGCTCATAATCCTTAGTGTTTAGCGAGGCGTGAAACAGGTGTTTTCCGCCATTCATTCCCCATGCTTCCCCTCGTTCCGTCCCTGATGTAAAAAGCAGCAAACCCATAGGGTTCAGGTGCTTTTTTATAATCGGGAACATGGCTTGTTGATCTGTTGCCGATAAATGAAACAGGCTATTCCAGGAGATCATTGCGTCAAACTTTCTATTCAAATCAAGTAGCCGCATATCCTGCAATAAAAAGGATATTGAAGGGAAACTGGCTTTCGCTATGTTCAGCATCTCCTCACTTGCATCCACTCCAATAACATCTACGTTACACCGCACCAAATATTCTAATATTGGCTTTCCTGTGCCACAGCCCAGATCTAAAATGGTGCCGTTAACCGGTATTTTATCTAATATAAAATCCAGATAGCCCTTCTCTTGCAGGTCAGTCGCCCTGTTTTCTGAAAACCAAAGGGCAATTTTATTATAAACTTTGTAAACGTTTTTACGCTCACGTTTTTCCATTTCCTAATAAACAAAAACTTTTGGCTAAATAAGTTTGATTAGCACAATTAATAATATATTTGGCTATCAGGTCTGTCTACCAGGCCGCTAACCAATTATATAATTACCGCTATTTAAATGAGAAGACGCAGCTTTATCCAAAAGATGGCCGTTGCCGGCGCGGCAACCGTGTTTATGCCTTACCTTGATCTGTTAGCATCGCCCAACGTACGCAAGGTTAAGATCACTAACATTAAAACCCTTAGAACAAAAATAGGTTTCAGGCCCAGCTTATTGGTTAAAATTGAAACTGATGCCGGAGTGATCGGGATAGGCGAATGCCATCACGACGAAAATAGCTTTGGTGCTAAAGACATCATTACATCGGTTTTTAAACCTATCCTGATGGGGCAGGATCCATATGAACTGGAGCGCCTGTTATTTAAAATGAGCACCCGCACATCTTACTATGGCGGTAACCATGGTATACCACAACATGCCATAACAGGCATAGAGATGGCGTTGTGGGATATTCTTGGTAAACTGGCAGACCAGCCGGTTCATAATATATTAGGTGGTGGCGCGCACCGTAAACAAGTTCGTGCTTATTGCACCACCCGTCCGGGCGATCTGTTAAGCAAGGACTCATGTGCTGAATATGCCGAAAAAATGAAGCGCTGGAAGCTGACTGCAGCTAAGGTAGATTATATTCGCGATCAGCAATGGGAACGCCTGGATAACCGCATGCTATCTAATAACGAAGTGGACCGCAACGCCCGTGGTTTTCAAAACGTACGCGATGCGGTAGGGCCCGATTTTGAAGTGGTGGTGCATACCCACTGGGAGATGGATTTTGACAGCGCTCTGCGCCTTGCCCATGCTGTCGCCCCAATGAAGCCATGGTGGCTGGAAGACCCGCTTCCATTTGCTTATAACGATCAGTGGGTAAAGCTTACCGAGCGCTCACCGGTGCCCATATTAACAGGAGAGAACTTATATACCCGCGATGATTTCCGTCCGTTTATTGTAAACGGCGCGGTAAATAAAATTGAGATAGATGTTTCTATGACAGGCGGTCTGCTGGAAGCCAAGAAGATAGCCGACATGGCCGAAACTTACTTTATCCCGGTAGTTACACATAACGTTGCCGGGCCGGTTGCTACAATAGCATCTGCACATTGGGCAGCAACAGTGCGTGAGTTTGTTGGGCACGAAGCCTTCATGAATCAAGCCATTAATCAGGATGGAAAAAGCTGCAATGGCGACCCTGAAGTTTTGGGTTACGGCATTGACATGTTAAAGGATGGTTACCTGCAATTTAATGGCAAACCAGGCCTTGGCATTACCCTTAACGAAAAGCTGGTTAAAGAGAAATATATGGTACCGGGCGAAACCTGGTGGGATTAAAAAACCAAAAGCCCTTGCATAACAGCAAGGGCTTTTGGTTTTTATCTATCCATCTTCGGCCGGGCTCACGGTGACTCACCCGGCTCTGAGCCACTCCTTAGCAAACAGATGAACTTTACAAACTAAAGACCGTTTCACATCCCTCAAAAAATACCAGGCAACCTTCTTCTAAAAATTGCGACAGGGTCCACGCAAGCACAGATAAGCCGGTAGTGCTCTTTTTAACTTTTTGTTGCGTTAAGAAGCCACGGTTAAGTTTTTGCCGGCGCCTGCTAAACACCAGCGCCCCAAATAACTCATAGTAATTACGATAGACTGTAACAATTTTATCTGTTAATATATAGGATATTCTTCCAACTATTCTACCCGGCTCTGTTAAACCAATTGATTTTTTATCAAAAGAAAACGCAGGATTAATGCTTTTGTAATAGCCCGCAATGTTACGTAGCTTATAACCTAAAAAATTATCGGCTATTAACGCCGGGATTTTAAAGCGACTACACAGCTGCTTAAAAAGGTAAAAATCATTATATAAAAAGCCTTGAAGAACTTCGGTCTTTAATGAATCGTTATAGAAAAACCGGTATACGGAGGCGGTTTTATTAAGTTTATAAACCTTAAAATAGTGGGCAAACAAGGTAACAAAACATTTATCGGCAGTCGGAAAAAAATCAGGATTAAAACCTCCTGCCTTAAAAAACTTCTCCCGGTTAATAATTATACCTGTTGGCGCTCCTATATGGTCAGCCATTAATTGGTCTATCTCATAAACACGCTGCAAGTCGCCGGCACTCTTATCATCAATAATGTCAGGCTGCCTGCCGCCATCATCAACCCAATGGTGCCATTTAGGTTTTAAAAGCCCCGTCTCAGGATGCCGGTTTATAACGGTGAAACAATCACGTAAAAAAAAGTCCAGGAGCAGATCGTCATCATGCAGCATAACCACCCATTCGCCATTGACCAATTCAAAGCAACGGTTCCAGTTATTGATCTGCCCCAGGTTTTGTTCGTTTTTTAAATAGCTTATTTTTTTGTTGGCAAAACCTTGCATCATTTGCTCGGTCTCGCATCCTCTTACGGGGTCATCGTCTACCACAATAACTTCAAAGGCTGGGCAGTTTTTTTGATTAAAAGCACTTTCAATTGCAGATTTCAGTAAGGTTGCTCTTTTATAAGTGGGGATAACAATGCTTACCAAGGGCAAGGCAAGTGAGTTGTTTTTAAAGATGAGTGTAGATTTAACATCAGTAATGCGGGCCAAATTGTCAATTACTTTAAAGATATCTTGCTTGCTGTCTATCATAGGCAATTATTTAAATCGAAAATTACCTATAGAAATTAATTTCGCACTCAAAAAGTCATTAGAATTTCATTAGAATTCTATTAGAAAGTTATTAGAACTTTAACAATACTATTTGGTAACAACTTTATCCATTCTGCTAAAAAAACCTACTTTTGCAGGATTGCAGAAATAATATGAGCGAAGAGAGATCATTAAACTTTATAGAAGAGATAGTTGAAGAGGATTTAAGTGCAGGCAAGCACGGTGGCCGGGTATTGACACGTTTTCCGCCCGAGCCTAACGGTTACCTGCATATAGGCCATGCCAAATCTATCTGCCTTAACTTTGGTTTGGCAAATAAATATAATGGCAAAACCAACCTGCGTTTTGACGATACTAACCCCGTTACAGAGGACACAGAGTACGTTGAGAGTATCAAATACGATGTAAGTTGGCTGGGCTTTGAGTGGGCCAACGAGTTATATGCCTCAGACTATTTTGACCAATTATATGATTTTGCTACCGCCCTTATAAAAAAAGGACTGGCTTACGTTGACGATAGTACCGCCGAGGAAATTGCTGCCCAAAAAGGCACTCCGACCGAGCCGGGCACACCAAACCAATACCGCCGCCGCAGCGTTGAAGAAAACCTGCAATTGTTTGCCGAAATGAAGGAAGGGAAATATCCGGATGGAGCAAAAGTGTTGCGCGCTAAAGTTGATCTGGCCGCGCCTAACATGCACCTGCGCGATCCGCTGATGTATCGCATTAAACACGCGCACCACCATCGCACGGGCAATAAATGGTGCATCTACCCGATGTATGATTTTGCACATGGACAATCTGATGCTATTGAAAATATCACACATTCTATATGTACGCTGGAATTTATCCCGCATCGCGACCTGTATAATTGGTTTATTGAGCAACTTGATATATTCCAGAGCAAGCAGTACGAGTTTGCGCGCTTAAACATCACCTATACAGTAATGAGCAAGCGCAAGCTAATGCAACTGGTGAATGAAAAGCATGTTGATGGTTGGGACGATCCACGGATGTCAACCATAAGTGGCTTACGCCGTCGTGGTTACACTGCGGCTTCCATTCGCGAGTTTTGTGAGCGCATAGGCGTAGCAAAACGCGAAAACATGATAGACTTTAGCCTGCTGGAGTTTTGTATTCGCGAGGATCTGAACAAAACCGCATGGCGTCGTATGGCAGTGCTTGACCCTATAAAGCTGGTTATCAACAACTATCCGGCAGAGCAAACAGAAATAATGCATGGCGAGAACAACCCTGAAGTTGAGGGTGGCGACGGTGGCCGTGATATTCCGTTCAGCAACGAGTTGTGGATTGAGCGCGAAGACTTTATGGAAGAGCCGCCTAAAAAGTTTTTCCGCCTGGGTGTTGGTTTGAGTGTACGCCTTAAAAATGCCTACATAGTAACCTGCGAAAGTTTTAAAAAGGATGCTGACGGTAACGTTACGGAAATACATTGCATTTATCTGCCTAACTCAAAATCAGGACATGATACCAGCGGCGTAAACGTAAAAGGCACCATCCACTGGGTGAGTGTGCCCCATGCAAAAACTGCCGAGGTGCGTTTGTATGACCGTTTATTTAAAGTAGAAGACCCATCAAACGAGGAAGGCGACTTTAAAGACTATATTAACCCGGAAAGCTTGACAATTATACCCAATGCCTACATAGAACCACATCTGGCTGCTGCTGAAACTGGAAAGGGGTACCAGTTTATTCGTAAAGGATATTTTACTGTGGATAAATTGTCAACACCAGAAAAACCGGTATTTAACAGAACAGTTGCGCTAAAGGATGGCTGGAAGGCCCCCCAATCCCCTAAAGGGGGAGCATAATAGAAAAGGCCGTCTTGAGCGGCCTTTTTTATTTATCATATTTTGCCTGCCAACTATCCTTTCCCTCTTCAGGGGCTAGGGGCTCAATACTTCCTGTAAACATTATACAGCACATTCAGATCCAGCTGGCTCATTATAGGGCTGCTGTCTTGTTGCACAAAATGCCGTTTAAAGGCAATAATGGCAGCGTTAAGGTCCGCTGTATCATAGCCTATTATTCGCAATGCCGTAGCATAGTCAAAGTTGGGTGGCGCCGGGATCAACACAGTATCACTCCAAATACCAAAGCCTTTGTCAGCTAAAGCTTTCCATGGAAACAACGGACCCGGATCGGATTTTCTTTTAGGAGCATAATCCTGGTGACCAATAAAATTGGCTACTGGTATGTTATATGCTTTTTTTAACTGAGTTAATAAAAGCAGCAGGCTATTTACCTGCGCATCAGTAAAAGGCTCACTACCATTATTGTCTATCTCAATGCCTAACGAGGAGCTGTTCATATCGGTAACGCTGCCCCATTTACCCGCTCCTGCGTGGTTAGAGCGCATGTAATCATTCACCATATGAAATATTTTGCCATCCTTGCCAATAACATAGTGGGCGCTTACTTCGGTGCGTAAAAGCGTGAAAGTGCGTAGCGTTTGCTGCACCGAATCTTGCGCGGTGTAATGTAGTATAACAAAATTAGCCTTGCGGATGCCGAAGTTTACTGAGGCCACCCATTCAGACGGCACCGCAATAGCGCCGGTGCTATCATACAACATAGCAGGGGTTTGCTGCTTAAGTATATTCAGCAAAGAGTCTGCTTTAGTAGTGTAAAACTTGTCAGTAGCATCAAATTGCTTTGCTACTACAGGTATGGGCGGTACATCAGGCGGTTGCACCGCTTTGGGCGGCTGTACTATTTTGGGCGAGCAGGCATATAGCAGCACTACGCATAAAAACAGACCTGTTTTGCCAAAAGTTGATAAATTTACCATCGGCACTAAAGTAAAAATTATTAGCTCAAATTACAGGTTATTCTTCTGTTTCAAACGTGTCGCCTTTGCGCAAGTCACCAGTATCAAAGCCTTTTTTAAACCAATACATACGCTGGGCGCTACTGCCATGGGTAAAGCTATCGGGCGTTACTCTGCCCTGATACTGTTGCTGCAGTCTATCATCGCCGATCTGGTTAGCAGCATTTAATGCAGAGTCAATATCCGCGCGTTCAATAACGATATTATTGTGGTGGTTAAGTGCCTGGTAATGCGCCCAAACTCCGGCATAAAAATCGGCTTGTAGTTCCAGTTTAACCGAAAGTTTATTGTATTCCGTTTCGCTAATTCTATTTCGTTCAGCATCCATTTTTGCCGACGTGCCCATTAAATTTTGCACATGATGGCCAACTTCATGCGCTATTACATAAGCGCTGGCTGCTTCGCCCGGTGCGCCAAATTCATTGCCAAGTTCCTGAAAAAATGATAGATCTAAATACACCTTGCCATTAGCCGGGCAGTAAAATGGCCCCGTTGCAGACGATGCATAGCCGCAGCCTTCAGCATTTACTTCATCAGTAAAAACATGTAATATAGGATGCTGATATTGTTGGCCCATGTTGTTGAAAAGACTGTCCCAAACTATAGTGGTTCCTTCAAATATTACCTTGGCGAATTTTTTTTCGCGACTGTCGCTGGCGCCCGGTTGTGTAATTATCTGATCAGAATTGCCAGACTGGTTTAAAATTGCACCCGGATCAATACCGGTAAAGAAATAGATAGCGGCCCCTATCAACCCTATTATGCCACCTCCGAATAACATTCCGCGACCGCCACGGCCGCTGCTTTCTTCGTAATCAGATGTTTCTTTTCCGCCAAACCATTTCATATCTATTGTTTTTTGTTAAGATAACAAGATGGTGCTTTAAATGTTCATTAATTACATTTGCTTTTTTTAAAGGATATACCCGCCGCCACACCTACAGCGAAGTAAGGGTAACTATCTTCAAAATAAATATTGTAAGGATCTTGCCCCCTGTATCCAATTGTAGCTGTGAGTGCTGAATTTTCCATGAAACCAAATTGGTAGTAATATTTAAAGGAAGCATTTAAGCGTTTATTTATGTTGGCGATATTGTAGTTATAAACCTTATCTAAAATATAAGTAAAATCAAACCGGACGCGTTGGTGGCTGGCATAACTATCAGCCTTGCCGCTTTTGTCTTTCATTATATCGTAGGTCCAACTGCCATTTGTGCGTACAAAGCCATATTTGCCTGTTAACTCTTTTGAGTATCCGGTTTTAAATAAACCCGCATGTAGTTCAATACCAATTGACGCAAACTGACTACTGGACTGTGTAACACTGGCGGCCTTTTTACCCCAATAATAGTCCAGCCTGTAAAAGTTGGTGGTGAATTTACCATCTGTACGGTTAAAATCACCATTGGCATCAAGCGTAGATCCCTCCTGTCCGTTAGAGTGATGGGAATACGAGAGCGATATAAACCTGGGGTTAGCGGCATCATTATTCAACCTGGTAAACATGGTGGCGCCCGGCATATAACTTGGCGACCGCACCGGCGAGTGATAGGCAGAAAACAAACGCAGGTAAACCCTTGGCGAGAATAAGAAGAAAAACCTTGATTTTTTTGAGCTAAACAGCACCACATTAGGGTTGATATCGGCCACAAGCAAAGTTTTTTCAGGGCCACCATATTCATTGCCGAAAAATAGCGGTGGTGCGTTTTGGCGATAAATACCATTAAAGGCTTGATTATAAACCTCGTTACGGTTAAGGGTATCAGTAGCGCTTTGACCATTTGCGCTAAATGAGTTAAAAAAGACACCCGCCAATAGTAAACTGCATATTATGCCCGTAGATTTCTTTTTCACAGATTAATATACTCAGTAAGCAGGCCGATGGTTTTTGATTTAAGCAAGATTTTTGAAACAATGAAGAACTGATCGCGTAAAGCATTCAGCATCAAATAAAATAAGCTAACCGTTAATTAAAATATAAAATAAATTTTCTTACCTTTGCGTCCCCGCTGAAAGAAACTCCGGGGAAATGTTGGACACATAAAAAGAATAGAAAAATGGCAACTAAGATCAGATTGCAAAGACACGGTAAAAAAGGAAAACCTTTTTACTACATTGTAGTAGCAGACGCACGCGCACCTCGCGACGGTCGTTTTATTGAGCGTATAGGTTCATACAACCCAAACACCAACCCTGCTACAATTGACATTAATTTTGAAAAAACCCTTGATTGGGTAAACAACGGCGCACAGCCAACTGATACTTGTCGTGCTATTTTGTCTTACAAAGGTGTTTTATACAAAAAACACTTAGAAGGCGGCGTTAAAAAAGGCGCTTTAACTCAGGAACAAGCTGACGAGAAATTTGCAGCATGGACCGATCAAAAAGACGGAAAGATCACCGGTAAGAAAACAGATTTAGTATCTGCAAAAGATGAGGCACGTAAAGCCGCTTTAGCTGCTGAGGCTAAACGTAATGCTGATAAAGCTGCTGCTATTGCTGCTAAAAACACTCCGGTTGCCGAAGAAGTTGAAGAAGAAGCTCCGGTTGCTGAAGAAGCTGCACCAGAAGCTGAAGAAAGCGCAGAATAATTTTTTTGAACTCGTTTCAATACAATGGCGAAGCAACCTACAGGTTCTTCGCCATTGTTGTTTAAAACACGTCAGCTGTCATTGCGAGGCACGAGGCAATCGCGAACTTTGCATGGCCGCTTTTCTACTTGCGATTGCTTCGTGCCTCGCAATGACATAAATAACAAATTTGGTATGAAGATAGAAGACTATTTCCGCATAGGCAGTGTGCTTAAAACCAAAGGCCTAAAAGGCGAAATGCAACTATATGTTGATTTTGACGGGCTGGATGACATCAACTTTAATGCCCTGTTTATTGAGGTGGGCGGTAAGTTGGCGCCGTACTTTGTTGAGTCAATAAAGTACAATCAAAAAAACTCGGCCTACCTGTACCTGGAGGATGTAGACACCATTGAAAAAGCATCTGTTTTAGTAAAGAAAGATATTTACCTGCCTAATAAACTTAAGCCCAAAAAGAGAAAAAGCGATTTCACCTTAAAGGACCTCATAGACTTTACAGCTGTTGATGAAAATGAAGGCGAATTAGGTGTGATAACGGCAATACACGAATATCCCCAACAATTAATTGCTGCCGTTACCTATAAAGGCTGCGAAGTACTTTTCCCGCTAAATGAAGCAACCGTTAAAGGTATTGATGTGGTTAAAGAAATTGTGATGGTTGACCTCCCTGATGGGCTGTTGGAGATTTATTTAGATTAAAAAGTACAAAGTCTTTCTTTAGCTTTAAATAATTTGCGATATTTCGTCATGAAAAATTACCTGATCTTATTGTTTATATTTCTATCGATAGGAAGTTATGCGCAAACTTCGATTAAAGCGGTAACAGATGAGCCCGCAGACTTAGTACCACCTAAAGCTACCGGGAAACAGCCTATTCCAATAACTATTGGCGATTCTGTAACGCTTCACACTTACAGCGTGTCCACAAAACTTTGGCAAGCCACCTATAAAGGAATTAAGGGAACGCTTAAAGATACATTGCTTGCAAAGTCTTATAAAGTCATCGGCTTTAAAAATATATTCATTGACCAGGATTTTAGATCTACAATGATAAAAAAGTATGGTAAGTTTTATGGCACCGATTTATCCAAAGGCACTATAAGTTTGGGGATGACAGCTAAAATGGTGCGTGAGGTATATCCCAAACCAGATAACATAAACCGAACCGTAGGAAGCTGGGGTGTTCATGAACAGTGGGTTTACGACAAAGGCGATAAATCTGAATATCTTTATTTTGAAAACGGTAAACTCACCAGCTGGCAGGATTAGCTAGGCATCTTTTGGGGAATAAATTTCAATCCAAAAAAAATCTGTCAAATATACTTGACATTTGTAAAGTTTGTTTTACATTTGGTAAACCAAACTTTACAAATATGAAAACACGATTTTTATTCCCTTACACGTTTAAAAAAACAGGTACGCTATTATTTTTAACAGGTTTAGCCTTATCTGTTGCCTCAACCTATTTTGAGCCCGAGATTACAACATATTTTGTGTCACAAAATAATCGTGGTAACAGTATTCCGCTGGAGACAATATTAAATGATGCGAAATTAATAACCTTAATAGTAAGTTTAATCTTAATATCATTTAGTAAAGAGCAGATAGAAGATGAGCAAATAGCTCAACTCCGCTTAGATAGTTTGCAATGGGCAATTTACTTTAATTACATATTGATGCTGATTTGCGTGCTGGCTTTTAACGGCTTTGATTTTTTAGCAGTTATAACTTACAACATATTATCGCCGTTGGCATTTTTTATCATCCGTTTTAGATGGGCGGTGTATCAATTAAACAAATTGGGTCAGGAGGGCGAATTATCATGAGCATCAAATCCTTATCTCCCATAGCTAAAAAAACAGGTCACATTTTATTAATGGTCTCGGCGGTGTTGTTTTTTATAAATACATCTGGCTTCTTAGCGCTTCTTCTTATTTCTGGTAACAAAGTTAAAGATCATGATGCACTAAGCTCAGCATGTAACGCTATGGGTTTGGTTGTGTTTGCGCTGGCAATTATATTTATCGTATTTGGCAAGGCTAAAAAACAAGACGACTATTTATCAAACAGGTTATTGTTGCCCCATTATTTTAAATACGCCGGTTACATCTACGTGTTTTTCACCCTGATATACGCTGTAACCAGTTACAAATACCGGACAGTAAAAACTGAAAAGTGGTATACGCAGGTAATGATTCCGTCTTATCAAGATGGCTTAACCGATGAGCAGAATAAAGTTTTCGACAGCATGAAAGAAAATGGTAAAGTTGTACATGCCAGCAGTATTATTATCACTCCCTTTACTATGATTTTGCCGGTTGGTTTGCTGTTTTTGGCTTTTGCTAAAGAAAAAGTTGAAGACGAGCTGATTAGCAAATACCGTACACAGTCGCTGCAATTAGCCATCCTGCTGCTTTTCTTCATTGTTCTGTACCAAAAATTTAATGTGCCCGAAATAAAAACCCTGATTTTGACAAGCAAAAAAGGAGTCGGTTATTTTGATATCCCGGGCGCAAGCTGGCGAGCGGATATATTAATTAATGTAGTTTTAATTTTTAGCATTTTAAGGATGGAATATATGCTAAGATTAAAACCATTATTCACAAAACGCGCCGAATCATGAAAAATTCACTGCGCGTTGAGCGCGCCATTAAAAACATAACCCAGGGCGAACTTGCCGACCTGATAGGCGTATCCCGCCAAACCATAAATACCATTGAGAGCAATAAATACGTACCTTCAACTGTGTTAGCCTTAAAAATAGCTAGGGTATTTGACAAACCCGTAGAGCAAATTTTTATGCTTGACGATGAAGACTAGCCGTTGGCGGAGATTGGTGATTAGAGACTAGTGATTAGGCCTTGTCGTGCAGGTATAAGATCCGCTAAAAACTAATCACTAATCTCCAATCACTAATTACTAACTTTGCCCCATGCGTTTTGATATCATCTCTGTATTGCCTGCTTTGTTAGAAAGCCCTTTTGCCCATTCAATTTTGTTGCGTGCACAAAAAAAAGGCATTAGCGAAATACATGTGCATAACCTGCGAGATTACGCCACCAATAAGCAAAAAAGCGTAGATGATTACCGGTACGGCGGCGGCAGCGGGATGGTAATGGGCATAGCGCCATTTGCAGCATGTATTGAAAAACTAAAAAGCGAACGCGATTACGACGAGGTGATCTTTATGTCGCCCGATGGTGAAACACTTAACCAGCCCATAGCTAACCAGCTTTCATCCAAAAAAAACATTATCATTTTATGCGGGCACTATAAAGGCATAGACCAGCGCATCCGCGACATTTTTGTTACCCGCGAGATCTCTATTGGCGATTATGTTTTATCAGGCGGCGAGTTGCCTGCGGCCGTTTTAGTAGATGCAGTGGTAAGGTTGATACCGGGTGTATTGAATGATGAAACATCGGCCCTTTCAGATTCATTTCAGGATGGTTTGCTGGATGCGCCGATTTACACGCGCCCCGCAGATTGGAACGGCCACAAGGTGCCCGATATCCTTTTAAGCGGCAACACACCCGAAATTGAAAAATGGCGATTTGATCAGGCGGTGGAGCGCACAAAAATCAGGAGACCGGATCTGCTTGAGTAATAATGATACCGCTACAGAAATGTCGTATTTAAGCGCCGAAGAACACCCGATTTATAACGCCATTTGTTAACAAAAAACAAATTGTGGAAATTTTTAAAATCGTTTTTTTATTCTCAAAAATAATCCCTATACTTGCAATCCGATTTTTAGGGGACTAAAAGTCGCTTTAAGAGCTTAAAATCATGGATTTAATAAAATTTGTCGAAGAGCAAACAGTAACAGTTAACACACTTCCGTCTTTCAAAGCAGGCGATACTGTAAGCGTACATTATAAAATCAGAGAAGGTAACAAAGAGCGTATCCAGGTTTACCAGGGCGTGGTTATCCAACGTAACAGCACAGGCGTTTCTGAAACTTTTACCGTGCGTAAAGTTTCTAACGGTATAGGTGTTGAGCGTATCTTCCCTGCTAACTCACCAAACATTGATAAAGTTGAAGTGAACAGCTTTGGTAAAGTACGTCGCGCTAAATTGTTCTACCTGCGCGAGCTTACCGGTAAAGCTGCGCGTATCAAAGCAAAACGCGTAGTAAAATAATTTTACTTTTATAAAGTATATAAACCTTTCTGATCAATTCAGAAAGGTTTTTTTGTGCCTAATGTTTTTTGACAATAGCTTATAAAATATTTTAGCAAACAAAAAAGCTTTCGGCTAATACCGAAAGCTTTAGAACTATTTCTTAAAGTATGTTAACTAAGCCGGCAACTCGGCAAGTACGGTTGTCCCGCCTTTAACTACTTCGCCTATTTCTACATTAACTTTTGATCCCAATGGTAAAAACACGTCAACCCTTGAGCCAAATTTAATAAAACCGAACTGCTCGCCCTGCTCTACTTTATCACCCTCTTTTACATACCAAACAATACGGCGGGCAAGTGCCCCGGCAATTTGCCTGAACAATACCTGCTGGCCAACTTTATTTTCGGTTACAACGGTTGTACGCTCGTTCTCTGTTGATGACTTGGGGTGCCATGCTACCAAATATTTGCCCGGGTGATATTTAAAATACTTTACCACGCCACTTATTGGATTGCGGTTAACGTGTACATTAACCGGCGACATGAATACAGACACCTGTATGCGCTTGTCTTTTAAAAACTCAGGCTCTTCCGTCTCTTCAATTACTACCACCTTTCCATCAGCAGGGCAAAGCACCACTTTTTCGTTTTGGGTAACAAGCAGGTTGGGGCTACGGAAAAATTGAACAATGATTACAAACAGCAGGAACGAGAGGATGTAAATTATCCATTTAAACACCGTTGCCTCAGGTAAATAAAATTGTACAGCAGCATTCAATACAAATATAAAAAGAATGCAAAGTGCCAGTGATGTGTATCCCTCTTTATGAAAAGTCATAGAAATAATTTTTATGCAAAACTAAACATTTGTAACAAAGTATAGGTATGCGTATACAATTGGTGCGGCCATAAGCAGTCCGTCAAACCTGTCCAACAATCCGCCGTGCCCCGGCAATATCCCCCCGGAGTCCTTTACATTCAGGCTCCGTTTAAGCATAGATTCTATCAGATCGCCTATAGTTCCAAACGTGCTTATTAACACCGCCATCCATATTAAGTTTTGTAAAGGCTGTTCGGTAAAAAATCTATCCAATATAAAAGCTACACCAATTGTTATTACCAGGCCGCCAATAAAACCCTCCCAGGTTTTTTTTGGCGAATGGCGCTCAAATAACTTTGTGCGCCCAAGTTTGCTTCCAACCAGGTAAGCCCCGGTGTCGTTCCCCCAAAGCATCAGCAAAAACGCCAACGGCAAATGCGGGTTAAAACTACCGTTAAGGTAGCCCAGCGCGTGGAAAAAACTAAATGGCACAATGGTGAAAAGCAAGCCAAAATAGGTATAAGCTATGTTAGTAAAAGGAGCCTCGTTCTTTCTAAACAATTCTGCTATGGCAACTGCGCTTAAAGTAATAGGCAACAAAAGTATCAACTTATGCGCATCATCAGCATACGCTATCAGTGCAAATATCACGTAGATAATAGCGCCGTTAATTAGCCCTGTAATGCGGTCGGGCATGATGGATGTGCCTTTTAATAAGCCATAAAACTCCCAAAGACAAAAGCTGGCCAATAAGAAGAAAAAAACATCAAAGACGTACCGACCGGTAAAAACCGAAGCCAGCATTACTATCACAAAGAAAAAGCCGGTAATGGCGCGGGTTTTCATAAAATTTAAAAATGATTAAGTACCATCACCTCAATGGCACTGCTGAAATTTTCCTGGTGAATATAAACTTCCACATTGCCGAAGTCGCGGTGTGAGGAGGCTTGTCTGTTGAGCAAAACGGCGTCTATCTCGTGTGCGCACAGCACCTGTTTTACAATCTCCGACTTGTAAAAATCTGAAGAGGTAAAAATTTTTATCCAGTTTTTCTCCATTTTTTGCTTAGGCTGCCGTTTTCTCTTTTTTTGCCTCTTTATGATACAGGAATAGCAAAAATAACACAATTATAAAGCTAAATACATAAGCCGAAGATTTAAAAATGTGCATGTCGTTAGGATCTATTTTTACCAATTTATGTTGGTACAGATAAACAGCAACAACGGCGGTTGCATTATTTAAAAAGTGCGCCCAAACCGCCGGCCATACGCTGCCGCTCCATGCAGTAAAATAGCCGAATAATACCCCCAATAGTACGCGCGGTAAAAAGCCAAAAAACTCCATATGGAAAGCGCTGAACAGAATTGCTGTTATCCAAACAGCCGCATGCACATTGCCGGTCCATTTTATAAAAATGGTTTGCACACAGCCTCTGAACATCAGCTCCTCAACAATGGCAGTAAAAAGCCCCACGGCAATAACGTTCGCTATTACGCCAAAAATGGTATCCATTTTTAACAGCACTTTTATTAGTTTTTCGGCATTATCTTCGCTGTCGCGCATCCATTTTTGTACACCGCTCAAGTAGTCGGGCAATACCATATCTTGATTTATACGACTTAAAAGCTCTATTAGGGGGGATGATACCATCATCACACAAAACACAAGCGCAAACATGGTCCATGGGAAATTAAAGGACGGTTTTAAGTACTCCTGCGGTTGCTTTACAATAAATTGCGCAAACACCAAAGGAGTTATAAGCAGCGGTATGGTGGTGCCCAATATTTGCAGGATCCATAAAGCATTAGCGGTGCCGGGTGCTGAAAAATCAAGCTGTGCTATATTCATCACCATTTTAAGGTCATAAAAAGCGGCAACTACCGCCGCCCCAATTAAGTTTCCAAGCAGCACAACACCAATAGTGATGGCCGTAAGGATGAGAAACTGCAGTGATGGATGCAGGCGATTAGCGGGGTTAGACGTCATTTAATTCAAATTTCGTATTTTTGCAACGGGTTAAAGATAAGCATGTCTGTACAAATAGGAAATATTGATTTAGGGGAGTTCCCGCTTTTGCTGGCGCCGATGGAGGATGTGAGTGATCCGCCGTTCCGTTATGTGTGCAAGCAGCATGGGGCAGATATGATGTATACCGAATTTATCTCATCAGAAGGGTTAATTCGTGATGCGGCCAAAAGCCTTAAAAAGCTGGATATTTTTGAGTACGAGCGCCCCATTGGGATCCAGATCTTTGGTAGTGATATTGAGCACATGCGCGAAGCTTCAGAGATCTCAACCAAAGCCAACCCGGACCTTATAGATATAAACTATGGTTGCCCCGTTAAAAATGTGGCCTGCCGTGGTGCTGGTGCCAGTTTATTGCAGGACATTGATAAAATGGTTGCCATGACCAAAGCCGTTGTTGAGGGCACCCATTTACCCGTTACAGTTAAGACCCGTTTAGGCTGGGATGACAATACCAAAAACGTAGAGGAAGTGGCCATGCGTTTGCAGGACGTAGGCATAAAAGCACTTACCATCCATGGCCGTACACGGTCGCAGATGTACAAAGGTCAGGCAGATTGGTCACTTATCAGCAAGATCAAAAAGAATCCGTTGATACACATTCCGATTTTTGGCAACGGTGATATTGATTCGCCCGAAAAAGCCGCCGCCTGGCGCATGGAATATGGCGTTGATGGGATGATGATAGGCAGGGCGGCTATTGGTTACCCATGGATCTTCCGCGAGATAAAACATTATTTTGCCACCGGCGAACATTTGGAAAAACCAACCTTTGCCGAACGAATTGATGCCTGCCGCACTCACCTTGTAAAATCAATTGAGTGGAAGGGACCAAAAACCGGCGTTTTTGAAATGCGCAGGCATTACTCCAACTACTTTAAAGGGATAGAAAACTTTAAAGAATACCGCGCCAAACTGGTTACCGCCGGCACTTTTGATGAGCTTGATGAAATTCTGAACGAGATTGAACGCAACCCTCGCTTCACTTCGTCCGTATCAGTATTGGAAGTTTAACACTTTCTGTTTGCTTTTTTAATATTAAAAAATATATATTGCTCAAAATTATGCCATTAAGATGGCTTGATTTTTGACGACGAGGTATATATTTGAATTAAACGATAGTACTTTATGGTTACTTATACAACAGACGGGGTTAAGGTTTCGGTAGAAACCATCTATCAGCCGGAGTATTCCAACCCGGCCAACGACCATTTTATGTTTGCTTACAAGGTAAATATTGAAAACACCGGGAGCTATGCCGTGCGCCTGTTAAGTCGCCATTGGTATATTTTTGATTCGAATGGTGCAAAGCGGGAAGTAGAGGGCGAGGGTGTTGTTGGGATGCAGCCTATAATTGAACCTGGCAGCGCGCATGAATATGTGTCTGGCTGTAATTTAAAGACTGACATGGGCAACATGAAAGGCCAGTATCGTATGATGCGTTTATTGGATAATACCTTTTTTGATGTGCAGATTCCGGAGTTTTATTTGATTGCTCCGTATAGGATGAATTAACAAACATGGTCTATAAAGAAAGAGCGATGAGTTTTCAAACCCATCGCTCTTTTGTTTTATTGTCTTGGAGGAAAGCCTTGATTTGCAGTGGCGGGTGCCGCTGCCGGTCGGCCCATTTTCTGGTCGGCCCATTTGATGAACCATTTCATGTTAGCCTGATCCTGGTGACCCTGATCATGCTGGCGCCATGCTAATTCGCCGTCAAGCATAGGTGCATTAACCGGAGGCATTTTTTCTTTGTTATAATCATTCGATACGCCAAGATCTTTTACGCCTAATAGTTTAAAAACCGGTCCGGCGGCAACTGCTGCCATATAGCTCCCTTGCTGATCCAGCCACTTGGCGTCGCCTTTTTCAGGGATACCATAGCTGATGAAGGTTAAACGCGGAGCACATAGCGCAATTATATCATGCGCATCAACCGGGATATCTTTAGCGGTTTTTGCTCCGAAAGTGGCGTCAGAAGCACCATATTTCATAAAGTTTCCGGCCATCCAGTAGTACTCGCCGCCGGTTAGGCTTTCAACGGCTTCACCCCAGTTGCGACGGTGCAGTTTAGCACCACCCTCGCCCGATGAACCTACCAATGCCATATTGAATTTTGGTTCAAAAGCTAAGGTGATCATGGCAGCTTTACCATAACGAGACACCCCTTCGATTCCCACTTTCTTAGCATCTACAGCAGGCTCATTTGCTTCAAGGTAGTTAAGCGCCTGGCCCGCACCCCATGCCCATGCACGTAATGCGCCCCAGTCGTCTGGTTTGCGTGGCTGGCCTTTGTTTACTAAACCTATAATGCCTCTTGTTATACCGGCACCATTATCCGCTTGTATGCTTGATGGGTTAACAGCAGCGTAACCCCAACCCGCAGCAATAAGCTGTTCTGTTGATGGCCCGTCATTATTAACACCCGCTACTCCCGGAATATCAGGAGTTGGTGCCTTTGGCGCCGGAGGGGGACCAAAACCGAAGCCGCCTGCACCTGCTGCAGCAGCAATAGGTTGGTAAGCCGGGTATTTCTCTAAAGCTGCTTTAAGTTCAGGGCTTGAGTCGCCTAATACTTTTCTTAAACCATCATTAATCAATTTTAATGAGGCCGCGTCTGGCTGAGCAGGCGCCGGTAAACGGCCACCACCAAACATCATTAAAACAGGTACGGGCCCCTTAGCGTTAGCCGGAACCACCAATACCATATCAATATCTACATTGATAGCCGGGTATGATGAGTTGTCAACATGGCCAACGATGTGTTTAGCAATAACCGGAATGCGGTTTATTACTTCTCTATCACTAACTTCCACCTTCCAGGTTACTTTAGGAACATTTTTAGGAACACGCCCAACAACTTCCCTTTCCAGATCTTCTACAATCTCGGGGCGGCGCTGTTTCCACCATTGCTCGGCCGTGGTTACCTTTTTGCCATTTTTAAGCGTTAAAAGATCTGGCAGGTTTGGATAGGGATTTGCTAATGATTCGTCATAGTTAGCATGGTTAGGCGCGCTCTCATTGCCGCTGGGGCCTGGGCGAAGCGCTTTAATGCCTAATTGCTCCATCATGTTTTTGTGATCCTGATCGTCGGTGAAGGTCACCATCGCAGGATTGCTGTTTTGGGCCATTGCCGCTGTTGAAGCCAACAATAACAAGCCAAGGATTTTTTTCATTTTAGTATAATTGGTTAATTGGGTTATAATCTGTTGTTTGCCTGGTAGCAAACGCCTGTGTGATGAAACAGGCTTAATCGATTCCTAACAAATCTATGTAAATCCCCCAAAGCAACAAATCAATAAAAAGGAAAATTAGTCGCTAACGTTTTCGTATATGTAAATGTTACATTATCAGGCAGATAAGTGTTTTATGTACACTTAAAATAAAAAAGGGAAAGTGGTAAAACTATCACCTTTTTAAAGTAACTAACCAGCTATTAATCTCTGCGATTAACCAGCATTGAAGCATAATACAACAATGTAGCTAACGATGCTAAAGCGGCAACTACGTAGGTCATTGCGGCCCACCAGAGGGCGTCTTTTGCCTGCTCGTGTTCCGTATTGGTTTGCATAACGTTATAATTGTTGTTTAGCCAGGCCAGCGCCCTGTTACTTGCATCAAACTCAACCGGTAAGGTTATAAAAGTAAATGCAGTAACCACCGCCAAGGCGGCAACGCCTATTGCCAAAACCAGCGGGTTATGCATAAAAAACAATAGCATAACACCAATAAACAAGGTTATCTGCACCAAGGTATTAGCCACATTGGTTAAAGGCACCAAAGTAGTGCGCAGGTTTAGCCAGCTATAGCCGCGGGCATGTTGTACAGCGTGCCCGCATTCGTGAGCAGCAACCGCTGCCGCTGCAACACTCCGGCTGTGATAAACGTCCGGACTTAAATTAACCGTCCGTGTTTCAGGGTTATAGTGGTCGGTAAGTTGTCCTTCAACAAAAACTACCTGCACATCATATATGCCGTTATCGCGCAGCATTCTTTCGGCTACGTCTTTTCCTGATAGGCCGGATGCCAAACCCATTTCCGAATATTGTTTAAACTTGCTCTTAAAACGCCATTGGACTATCATGCTGGCAACCATTATGATTATCATTAACAACCACGCAGAGCCATAACTTATAAATCCTAATATAAATGATAATTGATTCATGGTAAATTATTTAAGATGGATATTTCAAAAAGTATTCCATTCTGATCATAGCAGGTGTTTTTTTGACTTTTGAATTTTTTACATTTGATAGCATGGGGTCATCGTTTTCCTACTGGGAGCAAACGCAGTTTATTAACAATGCCGATGTTGTTATTATAGGCAGCGGCATTGTGGGTTTAAGCGCGGCCCTCCATCTTAAAAAAAAGCAACCCAACTTAAAGGTGCTTGTATTGGAGCGTGGCTTTTTACCCAGCGGTGCAAGCACAAAAAATGCCGGTTTTGCCTGTTTTGGCACTGTTTCAGAACAAATTGCCTACTTAAAACAATCATCAGAAGAAGAAGTGCTGCGCCTTGTTGATTATAAATGGCGGGGCCTGCAAAAACTGCGCGAAAATCTGGGCGATGCTAATATAGATTTTCACCAATATGGCGGGTATGAACTTTTCAGTGATGATGAACAGCTGCGCGCCGAAGAGTGCTTTGATCAATTAACATACTTTAACACTTTGCTGGCGCAGACTACTGGAAATACTGACATTTATGCAGGCGCTGATGCTAAAATTACCGATTTTGGCGTAAAGGGGATCAAGCGCATGATCTGCAATAAATATGAAGGTCAACTTGATACCGGTAAAATGATGCGTACGCTGCTGAACAAGGTTTATAGCACAGGTACATTGGTACTGAATGACTGCGGTGTTAACAATATTGAAAACTCTGGTGACCATATTCAACTAACCACATCTCACGGCATATTCAAAACGCAAAAGGTAATATTAGCCACCAACGCCTTTGCCGCGCAGCTTTATCCTGAACTGGATGTGGTGCCTGGGCGCGGGCAGGTGCTGGTTACCAAACCCATTGCCGGTTTAAAGCTTAAAGGAACTTATCATTTTGATGAGGGATACTATTACTTCAGAAATATTAATAGCCGCGTACTTTTTGGCGGCGGACGGAATATCGATTTTAACAGCGAGCGGACCTATGATCTGGGCCATACTGAAGCGGTAAAGCAACAATTGATAACGTATTTAAGCGAAATGATACTGCCCGGGCAAAATGCTGAAGTTGACTATTGGTGGAGCGGCATTATGGGTTTCGGCGACGAGCTAAAGCCAATAATTAAACAGGTACAACCCGGTGTGTTCTGCGCCGTGCGGTGCAATGGTATGGGGGTTGCTATGGGGAGTTTGGTGGGAGAAGAAGTAGCAGAGATGGTGGTAAACGCTTCATAAAAACGTCATTGCGAGGTACGAAGCAATCCCCCCGATTGCCAGGAAGTGCGTGGTTTCCTATCATTGGACTATCCCCTCGCGCTTGGCTTGCCCCGCTCAATTGCCGCAGAGGCTGTTACTTTTGTCTTGAGTGGCTGTTGCGCAACTAACAGTTTGTTGAAAAGATACAGACAAAGCGGACTGTGGTATGTGTTATCTTGTGGTATGCAAGGCAAAAAGACCTATCAGGAAAAGTTGTTTGTTAACTTTCAACTATCAGATCATATCCCCGCCGACAATTTCTATAGGCGCTTAAAGGAACAACTTGATTTACGATTTATTTATCCGCTGACGGCTGAGTATTATGGTACAGAAGGTCAAAAGAGTATTGACCCTGTAGTGTTTATGAAGTTGATACTTGTTGGTTACCTTGAAAACCTAAACAGCGACCGCCGTATCATAGCCACCTCCCGCTTGCGGTTGGATCTCTTGTATTTCATCGATCATGATCTGGACGACGAATTGCCATGGCATAGCACCCTAAGTCGCACAAGGCAGCTATATGGGGAGCATGTATTTACAGAACTGTTTAAACAAGTGCTGAAACAATGTATTGATAAAGGTATGGTATCAGGCAAAAGGCAGGCTGTAGATGGTTTCTTTATTAAAGCTAATGCCTCCTTGGATAGTCTGATTGAAAAAGACATTTTGGATGATGCGGATGCTTACAGCCGTGAACTACAGGATAATGAAGAGCCATCAGTATCGGTATCACCGTTTAAAAAGGCGGATGAACTTGATGATAAAGGATTGAAGCCAAAGAAGAACCCCTCAAACGACACCCATTATAGTCCATCAGATCCTGATGCAAAGATGTCAGTAAAGCCCGGTAAACCAACGGCACTTAACTATCTTGGGCAGGTAGCAGTTGATACAGCAACTCACATGATCACCCATGTACAGGCTTTTACAGCGGATAAAAGAGACAGTGAATGTTTAGCTGCTGTGTTAAGACATCTCAAAGCTACCTTACTTGAAAATGATATTGCGCTGCAAGAG
This sequence comes from Mucilaginibacter sp. HD30, assembly GCF_054061755.1. Lineage (NCBI taxonomy): Bacteria > Pseudomonadati > Bacteroidota > Sphingobacteriia > Sphingobacteriales > Sphingobacteriaceae > Mucilaginibacter > Mucilaginibacter sp. HD30. The sequence continues at coordinate 3,910,955 of NZ_JBSSEO010000001.1, read as the reverse complement.
ATCGTAGCTGATACAGGTTATAGCAGTCCCGATGCTTTAAAGGCGCTACAAGCAAGTGGTATAACCGGTTATATTCCAAACAGAGGCCAGTTCAACTATGAGAGAGAAGGTTTTACTTATGATGCAATACAAGATCACTACCAATGCGAGCGGGGCGTAAACGTAAACTATCTGGGAACTTACTTTACCGCAGGCTATTGGATGAAGCAGTATGGAGCCGGGGTGAAGGGTTGTAGCAATTGCGAGCAACAAGCCACATGCGCAGCCTTTAAAGGTAACAGACTAAGGATAAAGGAAACTTTAGACAAACCTTATTACGATACTATGCACCTGAGAATGCGGACCCGAAAAGCTAAAAGACTAATGAAGCTTCGACAAAGTACAGTTGAGCCGGTTATCGGCACATTGGTAAATTATCTCGGCATTAAAAGGGTCAACTGTAAAGGACTTATACAGGCCAATAAATGCCTAACTATGGCTGCTATCGCTTATAATCTTAAGAAAATGTTGAAATACCGACCAAAACCGGTGAAGTTAAGTGTAATTATCCTTCGTGAACACGTTTATAAAGCCTACATCTACCTGGAAAGAATCAACTTCTATCACGTGCAACTATCATAAATATAAAAAATTGAAAGCTCCTTATGGCGGTTGCGCAACAGCCACTTGATACAAAAGTAACCAAAAAATCAAGCCAAGCTGATCGCTGCCACTACACAGGCCAGACTCCCGGCCGCGCACATTGGCAGGCCTTTGCGCTTCTTTTTATAAAATTCTTGACTTCCCTTAGGCCCGATCCCCTAAACGATACTTTTGATAACATCTTGCAATTGATTCAGGTCAATTGAATTTTCTAATTCTTTGTTGGTTGTAAAGGAGCAAATAAAAATATCGTTGTCCTTGCCTGTAATCCAGTAGTAGATAACTAGTTTTTCTCCATCTTCAATTAGATCTTTCTTATAGAAAGCGCAATCAAAATTACCAATTTTAATTCTGATTGCACCTTCATTTTCACGTACTTCATCTTCAATATATTTTTCCGCCTTACTTTCGTCAACGATTACAGTGCCCAGCCAATGAAAAGGTGTTATTCTTAAGTTACCGTTCCATTTTGCGGTATTGAAAAAGCAAAAAGTTCCTTCTTCGCCATCATCATACTCGTCCCAATCATCTGGAAGCATAACGCTAAACCACCCATTTTGCAAATTGCAGGTTTTGATGTGCATATGATCTACACCGTCAACTTCTTATACTTTATCCTCTTAGGCCCAATATCGCCCAAACGTTTTTTGCGGTTCTCTTCGTAGTCGCTGTAGTTGCCTTCGAAGAAGTATACCTGCGAGTTGCCTTCAAAAGCCAGTATGTGCGTGCAAATACGGTCCAGGAACCAACGGTCGTGACTGATGACTACTGCGCAGCCACCAAAGTTTTCTAACGCTTCTTCCAGGGCGCGTAAAGTGTTTACGTCAATATCATTGGTAGGCTCATCAAGCAGCAACACGTTACTGCCTTTTTTAAGGGTGATAGATAAATGCACCCGGTTGCGCTCACCGCCCGATAGTACACCTACTTTTTTCTGCTGATCTGCACCGTTAAAGTTAAAGCGCGACACATAGGCCCGCGAGTTAAGCGGCTTATTGCCAACCATAATGGTTTCCAAGCCGCCGGTAACATTTTCCCAAACAGATTTGTTTGGGTCAAGGTCATCGTGCATCTGGTCTACATAGCCTAAAGCTACGGTCTCGCCAACACGGAAGGTACCTGCATCAGGTTGATCCTGCCCTGTAATTAAACGGAACAGCGTTGTTTTCCCGGCACCGTTTGGCCCGATGATACCTACTATACCCGCTGGTGGCAAACTAAAGTTCAGGTTGTCAAATAGTAATTTATCGCCGTAGCTTTTGCTTACGCCATTGGCTTCTATCACCACATTACCCAAACGCGGACCCGGCGGAATAAACAGCTCCAATTTTTCTTCGCGTTCTTTTGTTTCTTCCGATGCCAGTTTTTCGTAGTTGCCTAAACGGGCTTTTGATTTGGCATGGCGGCCCTTTGGCCCCATACGCACCCATTCCAGCTCTCGCTCCAATGTTTTCTGGCGTTTGCTTTCTCCTTTTTCTTCCTGTGCAAGGCGTTTTGATTTTTGATCCAGCCAAGACGAGTAATTTCCTTTCCATGGTAAGCCTTCGCCGCGGTCCAATTCCAGGATCCACCCGGCCACATTATCAAGGAAATATCTATCGTGTGTTACGGCTATAACGGTTCCTTTGTACTGCTTAAGGTGCTGCTCCAACCAGTCTATGGATTCAGCATCCAGGTGGTTGGTTGGCTCATCCAGTAACAAAACATCCGGCTCTTTCAATAACAACCGGCAAAGCGCCACACGACGGCGCTCACCACCCGATAGTACGGCAATTTTGGTATCCGGCTCAGGGCAGCGCAGGGCATCCATAGCGCGTTCCAGTTTGGTGTCCAGTTCCCAGGCGTTAACCGCATCAATCTGGTCCTGTAATTCGCCCTGGCGGCTCATCAGCTTATCCATTTTATCGGCATCGCCGTAATACTCTTCCAGTCCGAATTTTTCGTTGATCTCTTCGTATTCTTTTAGCAGCGCGGTAGTTTCGGAAACACCTTCTTCTACTACTTCGCGCACGGTTTTTTCGGGATCAAGTTCAGGCTCCTGACTCAAATAGCCTACGGTGTAGCCTGGCGAAAAAACAACCTCGCCTATGTTAGTTTTATCTATGCCTGCTATAATTTTAAGCAGTGATGACTTACCCGAACCATTTAAACCTATAACGCCGATTTTGGCCCCATAAAAAAAGCTCAGGTAAATGTTTTTTAATACGGTTTTTTGCGGGGGATAAACTTTGCTCACCCCGGCCATAGAAAATATTATCTTTTCGTCTGCCATCTGATTAATTAGTGAAGGACTGAATTATTGATTTATTGAATTTTGTTTTTTCAATTGGATTGTATGGCAAATATGAGCAATAGCGGTGCTAAGTGCAAGGGGGATGAAGTTTTAGTTTTGGGGTGGTCGAAAGAAATTTATTTCTGCCGAGAATCCTGCTCAATTGTTTTTAAGCATGCTTTTATTAATTTAACCCGATGATAAAACATTGTTTTACCCGGGCTCTAATTTTATTGCCTTTCTTTTTTTTAAATTCATTTTGTCATCCCGACCAAGAGGTTAGATCCCAACCAACGCCGGTGCCAATATCTAAATTGTTAAGAGACACGGCGGTAGTAAATAAAGCAACAGCCAACCTCAGGTTAAATGCATTTTATAAAAAGTATCTGAATGCGGACGGTCTGCTGATTGTTAGTTCTTCAAATGTCCCTGATGAAGCGCTCTTACAAGCAAGAATGATCATCTTACAAATGCTCGCGAAAATTTCGGCTGTAAAAAACAAATTAATTGCGAATAAAATAAAAGTAGCAGTAATGGGAATAAATGAGGTTACTACAGATATTCCTGAACATAGCGATTTAAACACAGCGTTCCCCGAAACTAATTGGAATACAAGAACCCGGGGCTTAGGGGCAACCGTCGCTCGTCCGGTGGTAAGCTGTGCCGAGGAAAACTTGTTGGGTTATGCAAGAGACAATTATCGTGGTGAGGATATCTTAATTCACGAGTTTGCACACACAATACATTTAATGGGCTTAAACTATTTAGACAACGATTTTGACAATAAATTGAAATCCATTTACAACGATGCCCGGAAAAATGGCTTATGGGAAAATACTTATGCCATTTCTAATTACCAAGAGTACTTTGCCGAGGGGGTACAGTGCTGGTTTAATGCAAACCTGGAAGCTATTCCATGCAATGGCGTTCACAACCAAATTAATACAAAAACAGAATTGAATAATTATGATCCAAAACTGTTTGAACTAATAAGCTTATACTTTAATGATGATCCTAAAAAAGTGAGCAGGCAATCTGCCAAATAAGAACGTAGCCGTTTTTGTAGGTCTTGAATATTTACTCAATTCAGTTTCACTCACCTGTGTAGAATCTGTGCCCGGAAGCTAAAAAATGCTGTTGCAAAAGTGTTGCTTTTTTGTTGCTAAAGCGTTGCAAAAAGTCAAAAGGCAATAAGATTGTATTGGCCTGAACAGGAGTAAGTTAGCGGTTTTTGAGGTGAATTCATCGCCTTAATTCAATAAAAGCAAAACACATAAACGCCTCGCATACAGCTAATTGAATTTTTACTTTTAGGGGAACACATATTTTTTGCAACACCCCACTCCATTGAAAAAACGGAGTGGGGTAAGCAAGTTAAGCAAAGGGTTTAAACGCCCAAATCCTTCATTATCGTTTCTATCTTAGCTTCCATTTGCTGGTCGGTTTCTGCATAAGCTTCTTTTGAAGCCAGCTTGCCTTTTGCGCTACAATAGAACTTTATCTTAGGCTCCGTACCCGATGGGCGGGCGGATATAATGGTGCCATCCTCGGTTACAAACTGCAATACATCGCTTTTTGGTAACTCAATAGGCTTGGTGGTAGTGGTAGCCAGGTCGGTTTCTACCTGCAACTCGTAATCCTTAAGCGTAGTTACTTTTGATCCACCCAAAGTTACCGGCGGATTGGTGCGATAAGCTTCCATCATCGCCTTAATTTCTTCAGCACCTGTTTTCCCTTTTTTGGTGATAGAGATCAGCTTTTCTTTATAAAAACCATATTTAACATACAGCTCCAACAAAGCCTCAAACAAGCTGCTGCCCTGGTCTTTGTAGTAAGCTGTCATTTCCGCAATAAACGCTGCAGATACAACTGCGTCCTTATCGCGCACCAGTTCGCCTATTAAATAACCATAACTTTCTTCGCCGCCGCCAATAAAGGTTTGTTTGCCTTCAAATTTCGTCATCAGTTCGCCTATGTATTTAAAGCCGGTAAGGGTGTCGTAATACTTAACGCTTTTGTCGTTGGCAATATCAGCTATCAGGTTGGTGGTAACAATAGTTTTAACAATATACTGGTTACCATCCAGCTTGTTTTTAGCTTGCCATGCGGTTAACAGATAGCTTATCAATAAGCTGCCTGTTTGGTTACCATTCAATAACACAAACTCGCCTTCGGTATTTTTAACGGCAATACCTACGCGATCGGCATCCGGGTCGGTAGCAACTACAAGGTCAGCATCAACTTCTTCGGCTTTTTTAAGTGCCAAAGTAAGTGCTTCTTTTTCCTCAGGGTTAGGGTATACCACGGTTGGGAAATTGCCATCCGGCGTAGCCTGCTCCTCTACAATTATCACGTTCTCAAAGCCAAAACGTTTTAACGCGGGTGGTACCATTGTAATGCCTGTGCCGTGTATCGGCGAGTATACTATTTTCAGATCCTTCTGGCGTTGTATAGCCTCCGGCGATACCGATAGCTCGGTGATCTTGCTCAGGTATAGTTCGTCTATTTCTTCGCCTATCAGTTCTACATTGGTATCAATGCGGGTAAATTTAACTTCGTCTATGCTCTTTATAGCAGCAACCTCGTCCATAACGGCTTTATCATACGGGGCAACAAACTGCCCGCCATCGGCGCCATACGCTTTGTAACCGTTATACTCTTTAGGGTTATGCGATGCAGTAAGCATCACACCGCTGCGGCAACCCAAATGGCGCACCGCGAAAGAAAGCTCTGGCGTCGGGCGCAGAGCCTTAAAGAAGTATACATGTATGCCGTTAGCAGAAAACACATCAGCAGTAATGCCTGCCAACAAATCAGAATTATTGCGGCTATCGTGCGCTATGGCCACCTTTATTTGCTCTGCCGGATAGGTTTTCTTTAAAAAGTTAGCTAAGCCCTGTGTAGCGGTGCCAATGGTATATTTATTAACCCTATTTGAACCCGGCCCCATGGTGCCGCGTAAACCGCCGGTACCAAATTCCAGGTCGCGGTAAAAAGCGTCTGTGAGCTCGGTAGTATTTCCGTCATCAATAAGCTTCTGTATTTGTTGTTTTACCTGGTCGTCATAGCTTCCGTTAAGCCATGCGTTTACTTTTTTCTGTATTTGCGGATCTAATTCGGGCATAGTGATATTAATTTCAGTATAGATTGATAATAACATCAAATATGATAAAAATGTGTTGAAATGGGCAAAGAATAAGTGTTGCGGATAAAAATTCATGATAAATTAATATCCAACGCCAAATATCCAATGTCGGGGGATGAAGATACTTCGTCATTCAAGATTCAGCATTCGGTGTTCTCTATTAATCCCTCACCTTAAATCCCTATCTTTGCCGCAATGCAAGCAATAAGCACCATACCAACCACTTGGGAAAAAGGCTACAACAACTACGGCCCCTGGCTGCGCGAAAAATACAATGGCGCACGCGTGTTCAAAGTAATTGTTGATGGCGGCTTTACCTGCCCCAACCGCGATGGCTCAAAGGGTTATGGTGGCTGCACCTACTGCAATGTAGACTCGTTTACCCCATCTGTTAGCCGCAACGCGCCAACCGTGCGCCAGCAGGTAATTGAGGGGATGGAGCGTGCCCGTAAAGGCAACCGTGCCGATAAATTTATTATCTACTTTCAGCCTAATACCAATACCTACGCCCCAGCGCATTACCTAAAAATGATGTATGACGAGGCCCTAAGTTATGGCACCGAAGATATTGTTGGTTTAAGTGTGGGTACCCGCCCCGATTGTATCGATGCCCAAAAGATAGCGTTGTTAGAAAGCTATACCGACAGGTTTGATGTGGATCTGGAAATGGGTATGGAGTCTATCTATAACGATACGCTGGCTCAGATCAACCGTGGCTGTGATCATGAAGATCTGATCAAAGCGCTAAAACTGGTTGAGAACAGCAAACTGGATATCTGCGTGCATACCATCTTCGGCTTCCCATGGGAAACCCGCGAAATGATGTTGAAGTACGCAGATGAAATAAACCGGCATCCGCAGATAAAATTTGTAAAGTTCCACCACCTGCATATTGTAGAAGGTTCTGTTATGGGCGTTAAATACAAGCGCGAACCCTTCAAGCTGTTTGAGCTGGATGAGTACGCTGATTTTTTATGCGATCTGCTGCCCCTTGTCCGGCCTGATGTGGTGATACAACGCCTGTTTGGCCTAAGCGATCGTGAACTGCTGATAGCACCTAACTGGGGACTAAAAAAATCAGAGATACAATATCGTATAGACCAACGCATATTGGAGCGTGGTGTGGTACAGGGTTCCTTAGTTGGCCGTTTTTAGTTGGCGGTTAGCTATATTGATTTAACACCTTGCTGTACACTGAGAACTGCCCACTGAACAAGCGGCACCCATTTTGCATTTAAACAGATAACAATTATTTTAGGAACTTAAATATTTGCTCTGTTGTCACAAAAACCGCTTCAAAACTATATTCCCGCGCTAACCGGCGTTCGCGCCCTTGCTGCTTACCTGGTCTTTATATCTCATTACTATGATGTTTTTGGCGATGTTTTTCCCCACATTGTGCAACGCTTTTTAGGCGAGCTGCATATTGGCGTGTCTATATTCTTCGTGTTGTCAGGCTTTTTAATAACGTTTAGGTACTATAATAATTTCCATTTAACTAACAATTGGTTTAGGCAATACCTTAAAAACCGGGTAGCGCGGATCTATCCAATGTACGCCTTACTCACCATTTGCGCGTTTGTATATTATTTCATTACCAAAGACCCTGCAGTTACAAAAGGCAACGACAATCCTGTTTGGCTGATGATCATGAATATTACGTTTCTCCGCGGCTTCTTCTATCAGTTTTGGGATACCGGGATAGCACAGGGCTGGTCATTAACGGTTGAGGAGTGTTTCTACTTTTCTGCACCTATAATATTCCTTATCGCAAAAAAATATAATAAATTTTACCTGCAACCCATTGTTTTAACTGCGTTTGCCGTTGTAATGGTATCAATATTCAGTCGCGTTAACTGGTACGGCTTCTTCGGTAATGTTCCGTTTGTAATGCTGTTTACGTTTTTCGGGCGTTGTTTTGAGTTCTTTGTTGGTGTGCAATTGGCACGCATAGTGCTTAATAAAGGTTTTACGCGTACCAATAAAATAACATACACCTACATTGGCTTTTTGTTAATGATGCTTTGTGTGCTGGTAATGGCATTTCAACCGGTGCCAGCGGGCTGGGCAGCAGGGGTAGAAAGCACTACAGGCATTATAGTTAATAACTACTTTTTATGCATCGCAGTGGCGTTGTTCTTTTACGGCATACTTACAGAAAACACCTTGTTTAAGAAAGTGCTGGCCCTGCCATTTGTTGAGCTGTTAGGTAAAAGTTCCTACATATTTTACCTTATACATTTAGGTTGGATGTATACTTTGATGCATGGCTACTTTGATAATTTAAACGATTATGCTTTTGAGTTGTATGATAAATGGGGTGTTGATTGGCGCTCGCCTTTTGAGTTTGATAAGCTTAACTTGTTATACGCTTTCATCCTACTAAATGCCATATCAATACTGTTGTTCACCAAAATTGAAGAACCGTTAAATCATTACATCAGGAGGTCAAATTTTCTGATAAAAAGCAATAAATAATTAGAAAAATGGTTAAAACAAAGATATTTATATAGTTGGCGTATGAAAGTTTACCAAATTGTATTCTTTTTCGGGTCGTTAGGTCTTGCTGTTGCCAGCGGGTGGAATATTTTTTTCTCTCGCAGTCCTGAATTTCAAAACGTTATGTATTTCGCGGCTTCATTAATCATGCTATACTCGTCGTTTTATAACTCGTTATTTCCAGGGGAACGAATTAAACTGCAGAGAAAGAGGGAAGAAGCAAATAGAAAAAGGAACCAAAGCAAAGACCTTCAGCCATAAATGTTTGATAAATGATATTTTTGCTGATAAGAACATAGAATTTAACAATTTGATATTGAGAGGTTTTAAAAAGAGGATTGTTCAGATATTATTGGTGTGCTGTGTTTCATTATTAGCCCATTGCGTTACGTTAGCAGTTAACGGCCAAAGCATTAGTCCTGTTGACAAACTTGCAACCAAGGAAACCGTAACGCTTTATAGCAACATGTTCAGACTGATGAACAAGGGGGTTATGTACGGGCATCAGGAAGACCCTGCGTATGGAGTTGGCTGGGCATATCAAAATAAACGTTCTGATGTTAAAGATGTTACAGGCTCTTATCCGGCAGTGTATGGGTGGGATGCAGGGCGGATTGAGGTGGATAGTGCCCTCAATTTGGATGGTATCCCGTTTCAAAAAATGGTTACTTATATGCAGGAGGCTTATGAACGCGGGGGCATTAACACCATAAGCTGGCACATGAATGACCCTGTAACTGCCGAAACTTCATGGATCACCACTAAGAGTAAAAGCGTAAAACTTATTTTAGATAGCGCCCGGTATCAGGCAGAATTCAAAAAATACCTTGACAAGTTTGCCGATTATGTAAGCATGATAAAAGGCGAAGACGGCGAGATGATCCCCATTATATTCAGACCGTTTCACGAGAGTACAGGAGATTGGTTTTGGTGGGGAAAAACAAGTTGTACACCCGCCGAATATATTGCATTGTGGCGCCTCACCTTTAATTATCTGGTACAGGAAAAAAATCTTCATAACCTGATATTTGCTTACTCTTCTTCTGATTTTACATCAATAGCTGATTATAGCGAACGTTATCCTGGAGATGATTTTGTAGACATAGTAGGTTTTGATGCGTATTGCGAAAAAGACCCTGAAAACTATGGCCCGTATTTAAACAACCGGCTTCAGCTTTTATCTAACTTTGCGTTAGAACATCAAAAACTCCCTGCATTAACAGAATTTGGGTATAACACAATACCAGACCCTTACTGGTGGACCCAAACCATTTTGCCACTTTTTAAGTTAACTAAGGTTTCGTACGCGCTAACCTGGCGCAACTGGAAAGAAGAACATTTTTTTACTCCGTATCCGGGCCAGGTAAGCGCTAATGATTTTGAAGTTTTTTTTAAAGACGACGTAACGCTGTTTCAAAAGGATTTAAAATCATCCATCTACAGGAAACAAATGAAATAAGGCGAACAATAAATTTAAACCATTTCCGAAAAATAACGTATATAAATATAGGATACACGTTAACAGTAAGCGTTGTATAAGTGATTAAAATGATTTTTTTTAACGTATTACGGGCGCTTTCTAAATACTTTTTCCTTCTTATAGCCTTGCTAATCATGCATAGTGAGCGAGCTGTAGCAACGGCAGATGTAGACGATGACATTGTTTTTGAAGCTACACCAAAAAAGAAAACAGCACTTTTTGAAAAAAACGAAAAAATAGTTTACAAAGTTGATGTTAAAAACAACCTGAGCACTACCCAGGAAGGCACTATTGGTTACGCTATTATGGACCTTAAAGATAAGGTGCTGGATACAGGAACAATAGATGTAAAGTTAGGCAAAGGCGCATCCAACAATTACTTGCTCAGTATGCCATCGCAGAGTACTGGTTTTTACCGCCTTAATATCACGATAAATATTACAGAATATGACGATACATTGAAGCGGGTGTTTGGTGTGAATACAGATGCAATAAGGTCAAAAACGCCCAAACCTGCTGATTTTGATAAGTTTTGGCAAACCAGTTTAGACTCTTTAAAAAAAATACCCTTGCGTACAATGGTTACGCTTAAGCCCGGAATGGAGCGCGAAGGGATTAACTGTTATCTTGTTGAAGTACAAACCTGGGGTAATATTACAATTAGGGGCTGGCTTACCATGAGTGCAAAAGCAAAACCCGGAAAGAAATTACCTGTGTGGCTTGTTGTGCCTGGTTACGGTGGTACCGGCGTTAAACCTATTTATGGCAATGAAGACCTTGCGGTGTTAGCTTTTAATGTAAGGGGGCAGGGTAACAGTAAAGATATTGTAAACCCATCAAAAGATGGGTATTTAACAACCGATATAGGTAGTCGGGATAAATACATTTATCGTGGTGCCATAATGGATGTAATAAGGGCCGTTGACTTTATTGAATCCCGGCCCGAACTTGACGTCAGTAACATCATATGTTCTGGGGGTAGTATGGGTGGTTATTTGTCAATAGCCGCATGTAGCCTGGATAAGCGCATAAAAATATGCTCGGCAAATAACCCGGTTTATTGTGATTACCGCTCTTTGGTGGGTAGTACAGACTGGCCCATGAATACCATAGAAAAATACAGTACCCAGATGCGCATACCACTGGCAACTATATTAGACAATCTGGATTACTACGATCTGAAGAACTTTGCCTATGAATTGAATTGCGAATCGTTAATAGGCGTTAGTTTGCTAGATCCGCTTGCGCCACCGTATAATGAGTTTGTTATGCTTAATAACATAAAAAACAAAAGCAGTTATAAGCTATTTGTATACCCCAATTTGGGCCACGAAGTTCCACCACCCTTGTTTAAATATTTAAGTCAATGGATGATGGATCAGTTCGGCATGTTTTAGCGGCGCCGGTCGCTTGAATTATTTGCTTCTTTGCCGGCCATCTTATTTATTAAAACACATTTAATGTTGATATATTTGAGATAAATTTTCATTTCCGTATTTATTTGATTTACGGGGATAAATTATATCAAAAATATGGTATTGTGTTTGCAATTCCTTTCTGTGAAAAGGCAGGCCACTTATTGTATTTAGTATTTATACACATTTCGCTAAGCTTATAGATCTAAACATTAAAAAAGCCACGCCATATGGGCAATTTTTTCCACAAACAGAGGGTAACAATAAACCAATTACGCTAAATATCGTCATATGAGAAATTTTTATAAAATTTTTATTGCAGTGAGTTTGTTAACAGCTACAAACGTAAATTATGGGTACGCCGGTGGTACGCCGGTACGTAAAGGCGTTTACGTTCTTTCAACATCTTTTAGCTACTTCAGTTCCACCCAAAAGTGGGATGTGAATGGCAAAACCGTAGATTATGATAATAACGGCTATTTTAACTCGGGCGGTGTTTCGGTTTATGGCGAGTACGGGGCCAGCAGGCAGGTTACATTGATAGCCTCACTTCCATATTCATATAACACCTATCAATCTGCCGGGAAGTCAATAACACAGGGTTTGGGAGATGCCGAAATTGGTGCACGCTATTACCTTGGTAATGTGGACTTTAAATTTTATATGGCATTGCAGGGCTCAATGATTATACCGTTGTATAACGTAAATACAAGCCAGCTTGGCTTTGGAGCATTTGGTGCCGATTTTAAATTGATAGGAAGTGGAACTGCAACTACAGGAGATGAAAGTAGTTTATTTTATTCTTTAGAAGCGGGCGGTCGTCAATATTTTAACGAGACCGGGCCGTTCCAATTCAGATCGGCAGCAACGTTAGGTTATAGTTTTGATAAAGAGAATTTAATATCGTTATCTGGCGCGGGAGTTATTTCAACCAGCTCCAACAAATCATTTGCAAACAACATTTTACTTAATAAAGATTTTAAGTATTTTAATGCTACCGCCAGTGTTGGCCATATTTTTGCACCTGCCTTAGCCGTTTACGTTAATTATACCAAGTTTTTTGTTGGTACAAATACAGGTATTGGCAGCAATGCATCATTGTCTTTTATTACAAAGTTTTAATAGTAGGTCTTTTTAAATAATGTTGAAATTGTCTCGGTTTTTAAGTGTTATATGTACCGTGGGATCATTTCTAATGAGCATCCCCACTTTCACATTTGCACAAAATAACGATGAGGACGGCATTGTTTTTACCGCCAACCCTTCAAAAAAAGATGCATTGTTTGGTCGGGGAGAGAAAGTTACCTACAATATTGACATAAAGAACAATCTTACTGAAACGCAAACAGGCACAGTTGGCTACATGGTTTTGAGCATGCAAGACAAGGTGCTTGATCAGGGTTCGGTTAATGTTAATTTAAAGAAAAAAGATTCTAAAAGTGTTACGCTAAGTATTCCATCGCAGCCCGCGGGCTTTTATAAGCTTAATCTGCTTATCAATGTTACGGAGTATGATGATACCATAAAGCGTGTTGTGGGAATTGACGCAAAGAACATCAAATCGCAAACACCCAAACCCGCAGATTTTGATCAGTTTTGGCAAAATGCAAAAGATTCGCTGGCGCTAATACCCATGGCTGCAAAAGTAACCATACAGCCAGGTATGGAAAAAAAGGGCATAGCATGCTACCTGGTTGAATTAAAATCATGGAATAATATAACTATCCGTGGGTGGCTAACCATGAGCAAGAAACTTAAGCCGGGCCGTAAGCTGCCTATATGGCTGGTGGTGCCGGGTTACGGTGGGTATGGCGTAAATCCAATTTATGGATCAGAAGATTTTGCGGTTTTAGCGCTTAATATACGCGGCCAGGGTAATGCGCGCGATAGAATAAACCCTTCAAAAGAAGGATATCTTACCACTGATATTGAAAACAGGTATAAATACATTTTCCGCGGAGCTTTGATGGACGTACTACGCGGAGTAGACTTTATTGTCTCGCGCCCCGATCTGGATGAAGAAAACATTGTATGTTCAGGAGCAAGTATGGGAGGCTTTTTATCCATAGCCGCATCGAGCCTTGATAAACGGATAAAAATTTGTTCAGCGTTCAACCCAATTTTTTCTGATTTCCGCTCTATGATCGGAAGTACAGAATGGCCGATGAAGAATATAGAGGAATACGGTGTTCAGCGCCGAATCCCTTTAAAAAAGTTGTTAATCAATCTGGATTACTATGACCTTAAAAACTTTGCAGTTAACTTAAAATGCAACTCGTTAATGGGTATAAGTTTATTAGATAACCTGGCGCCCGCACAAAATTCCTTTGTGATGGTAAATAGCCTTACTAATAAAAATAAGCTTTTTGTGTACCCCAATTTAGCACACGAGGTGCCACAAACTATTTTTGGTTATTTAAGCGATTGGATGATTGATGTATTTGGAATGTTTTAAAAAATTTATAGCAGTTTCACCCGGCGTATGAAGTATCTTTTTATAGTACTGTTGTTTTTTTCTTTTAATGGGTTTGCTCAAACAGCCGATGATTTTGTGCAGCGTGGCCATGCCAAAGCCAAGGCCGGCGATCAGCAAGCTGCCATAACTGAGTTTACCCGTGCCATTGAGTTGCAGCGCGACTACACTGATGCATATTTTTTCAGGGGAAATGCTTACAGCAACAATCAGAACTATATTTTAGCTATTAAAGACTTTGCGCAGGTTATCAATTTAAACGATAACTATCCTAACGCTTATTTTTACAGGGCAAACGCATATAGCAACTTTAAGGAATACAAGGCCGCAATTATTGATTATAACAAAGCAGCGATGCAGGCACCGGGAAATGCGGAAGTTTTTGAATACCGGGCCAATGCGGAAAGCAACATTCAGGATTACGAAGGTGCCGTTGCAGATTTTACCCGCGCCTTACAGATCAACCCGCGAAAATACCAGCTTTTTGAATACCGGGGTGTGGCCAAAAGTAATCTAAAGGATCACGTGGGCGCAATAGCCGATTATGGTAGTGCACTTAGGCTAAACCCAAAAGCAGCTGAGATCTATTATTACAGAGCAAATTCAAAAGCAGCAATTGCTGACTATAGGGGCGCTATTGTTGACTTTAATAAAGCGATAGAGCTTGATCCAAAAAATGCCGAAGCCGTATACTATCGCGGAAACGCAAAAACTAATTTAAAGGATAATAAAGGCGCCATTGAAGATTACAATCTGGCTATAAAAATGAATCCGAGCTACAAAGAACTGTATGCTTACATAGCCAATGCCCGCATAAACGCTGCAGATAATGAAGGCGCCATCATTGATTATACCAAAGCTATTACAGCCAGCCCGGGCAATGCCGAACTGTACTTATCAAGAGGCAAGGCATATCTCAATTTAAAGAAACGCGATGCGGCACTGAACGACATATCAAAAGCCTTAACTGTAAATCCGAATTTAAGTGAGGCTTATGAGATAAGGGCGAACATCAATATGGAGCGCGATAGTTTACAGAATGCCATAGCAGATGCTGACAACGGGTTAAGGGTCAACCCTAAAAATAGTAACTTGCTGGCTATAAGGGGTAAAGCAAAATACTATTTAAACCGCGATACAAGCGCAGCATTGCCTGATGTTAATGAGGCCATTGCCCTTGACCCCAATAACGAAAGCTCTTATTATACGCGTGGCGATATTAAGGTGGATTTGAAAAATTATAAAGGAGCGTTAGCAGATTATGACAAAGTTATTCAGATCAACGCAAACAGCGGGGGTATTTATTTTAAAAGAGGTTATGCCAAAGCATTATTAGGAGATGTTAATGGATCTATTGCAGATTATGAAAAAGCCCTGGAGATTGATCCAAAAAACTCAAATGCGTTGCTTAGCCTCGGTATTATGAAAGATAAGAATAGTGACTATAATGCCGCCATTAAGCTTTTTACGGCCGGCATAGAAGCTAATCCTAAAAACAAGGAATTGTATTTACGAAGAGGTATAGCAAAAGGACACCTGAGCGGATCGTATACTGCATTGCAAGATTTTGATACCGCTATTGCCTTGGATTCTGCGTATGCCGATGCTTATGCTAATCGCGGTGTTGTAAAGATGAAATCAGGAGATTTAGAAGGGGCCAACGATGATCTGAACACCGCCATAACCATAGCTCATTCAGAAGAGGGTTATTTGTTGATGGGCGATTCTAAGGTTGAACAGAAAGATTATATGGCAGCCATTGAATACTATAATCAAGCTATTGACAAAGAACCGGCGAGTGGTAAAGGATACGTAAAACGCGCGCTTGTAAAAAGCTTACGTGGCGATAGTGAAGGCACTAAGGAGGATTTTATAACAGCCTTACGCCTTGAGCCGTTGAACGAAACTATTTATATTGACAGGGCATTAGCAAAGCTTAATCTGCGCGACTCTGTTAGTGCCGTTCAGGATTGTAACATGGCCATTGCGATGAACCCCCGTAACGCTAATGCGTACCTAAACAGGGGAATGGCCAAATTTGCGTTGACAGATGCACGTGGAGCGATACAAGATTACGATACAGCATTGCAATTACAACCCAATATGGAGCAAGCGTTTTTAAAGCGCGGACAGGCAAGGGCAAAACTGCGGGATTACAGTGGCTCCATTGGGGACTTTACCAAAGCTACCACGCTAAACATCTATGATAAATGGGCCTTTTATTTAAGGGGCTTGGCAAAAGTAGAAGGGAACACAGATCAGAACGGAGCCTGTCTTGATTTCAGTAAGGCGGGCGAATTAGGTTTGGCCGAGGCGTACGTTGCCATAAAAAAGTATTGCAACTAATTTGCAATAAAAATTTAGCTTTCAGCAGGAGGCTCTTCGCTATTATTATCAGCTTGCTGGGCGTTTGTCTTAGTAATACCGGCTTTGAATCTGGGGGTGAATCCAATTTTAGGTTTATCTGCTGTTGGCTCTTCTGCTTTAGGCATTTCCGTTTCTGCAGCGGGTTGTTTATCCTCAGCATCTTCTCCAACGCCGGGCTGTACAGATTTAGTAACCCCCGCTTTAAAACGTGGAGTAAAACCTATATTAACTTTGTTATCAACAGGAGCTTCATCCTTCTTGTTTTCTCCAATTGACGGCTCAGGTTCAGCAGCTTTTGTAACGCCGGCCTTAAAGCGTGGTGTAAAACCAACCTTGGCTTTGGCAGGCTCGTCTGTTTTTGTTTCTTCAGTTGGTGCAGCATTAGGTTCAACAGCAGGTGTTGTTATCCCCGCTTTAAAACGAGGTGTAAAGCCAACTTTAGACTCAGCAGCATCTCCAGTTTTGTTTTCTTCAGATGTTGCAGCGTTAATATCTTCTATTGGTTTAGTAACCCCGGCCTTAAAGCGTCGCGTAAAGCCCGCTTTCGGCTTATCTGGAGCAGATGGTTCTTCCGATTTGTTTTCGTCCGACTGAGCAGCTGGTTGTGCAGACTTGGTTGCGTCGGCTTTAAAACGAGGAGTGAACCCCGTTGCGGGTTTAGATTGGGCTGGTGCACTGCCGGTATGTTCGGTTGCCGGCCGCTCTGGTATTGGGGCGCCTTGAAATTTGGAGGTAGCGGCAGGTCTTGGTTCCGGCAAAGTGCTTTCGGCCAGGCTATCGGTAACCGTTTGTTCGGCTAACGGGTTTTCCATCTTAACCTTTTCTGTTTTAACCTCGGGCGCCAGGTGGTACTGCAAACGCAGTTTATTGAACCAGTACTTTTTGGTATGGTCAAAACTTTTTTCGCCCATTTGCTCAAAGTGATTTTTAAACTCAAAAAGAAGTAGCGGGTTGCCTTTTTCTAAAGCATCCAGATCAATTCTTTTCTTTTTAAAAAACTCTTCGAACGTCATTATTATTTAGAATCAAGAACCAAGAGCCAAGAATGGAGACACTCTGGTCTCCTGATTATTGTATCCTGACTCTATTAAAAAGCTACATCAATACCTAACTTATTAAATCGGAGGCCTTGATCGGTTTGTGCCCAATCTTCGCGTTCTTCTTCTGTAGCATTCAACAATTTCGGGAACCATTCCAATGGAAAAACCTGTTGTTTACCATCATCCTTTTCAACCAGCAGCAGGCCATCGCTAAAGGTAACTTTAACTTTCTTTTCTTGTCTGCGTGTGTTAAGTAGTGGCATGGACCTTGATTTTAGGATTAACTTGATAGGTACGAGACTCTATTCAACTAACGCTTACTCCGCCATATTATGATAAACTGCCTGCACATCGTCGTCCTCTTCCAGTCTGTCTATCAGTTTTAATACATCAGCAACCTGTTCTTCAGTTACCTCATGGAAAGATTGCGGTACACGTTCCAGCTTGGCCGATTTAGGTTCGATACCTAAGGCCTCTAAGCCTTTTTGCATCTTGCCAAAGTCTTCAAATGCTGTATGGATAACTGCTATGTCATTTCCTTCTTCGTCTGCTTCAACAAAAAGGTCTTCTAATCCGGCATCTATCAATTCAAACTCCAACTCCTCCAGGTCACGGTCGCCCGGCTCAAAATTAAATACCGCTTTGCGGGTGAATATAAAATCCAAAGACCCGGTTTTACCCAGCGCGCCACCGGTTTTAGTAAAATAGCTGCGCACGTTGGCAACAGTACGATTGGTATTGTCGGTAGCTGTTTCAACCAACACGGCAACGCCATGTGGGGCGTAACCCTCGTAAACCAGTTCCTCGTAATCTTTCTCATCACGGCTAACGGCACGTTTAATAGCTGCCTCTACCCTGTCTTTCGGCATATTAACGGCCTTAGCATTTTGCACGGCCGTGCGTAAGCGCGAGTTAGTGTTAACATCGCCGCCACCTGCCTTAACGGCCATTACTATTTCTTTACCTAAACGGGTAAACTGAATGGCCATTTTGGCCCAACGCTTAAATTTTCTCTCTTTACGGAATTCAAATGCTCTTCCCATATTTTATTACTGAATGGTCCATGGTTTATAGGTCATGGAAACTGGGGTTAAAGATAGCAGGTTTCTTTTAAATTTTTGAAAGGCCTTATACATCCGTTAATTATTGGATCAAGTTGCCCTTATATACCATTGCTAACATATCAGTTAGCCCCATGGTTTTTGAAATACTTATTTACATTTGCCAAAACACCCAATTATACTAAAGCTTAGTGTATGAATTTTTCTATGAGAACAAGCATCCAAGGCGTGCTATTGCAAGCATGTATAATATTAGTCGCGACATTACTGGCCACTGCTCAAACACCAACTGCTAACCCTGCTGTGCCTGATTGGGCCTTGCCTGCCAGTGCAACGCATAAACAAATATCGCCTCCTGCTGATTTTCATCGCGATGCAAAAACAATAATGACACCTATCGGCATATTTGATGGGCAAAGCGATGTTGGTGCGGCTATTATTCCCGGTAGTTCAAGTTATGAGAGTGCCACAAAGAAATATACCATTACATCTGCCGGTTACAACATCTGGTATGTTAGAGATGAGTTTAGGTATTTGTGGAAGAAGGTATCTGGCGATGTATCGATGGCAGCAGACATCATGTATCCGGATCCGGCTGGCTATGGCGATCGAAAAGCCTGTATTGTTATTCGCCAGAGTTTAGATGATGATGCCAAGCAAGTAGTTGTGGCATTGCATGGTGAGGGAATGATACAATTAGCTTGGCGACCGGAGAAAGGGGTGCGCGTTAGAGATTTTGAATATCGTGTAACCAGTCGTGGGGCATTGCCCGGCGGCAAATCTATGGATGAAGGCATTATTGCTCATGCGCAACGAATAGGCATTGAAAAGCGTGGCGATAAGTTTGCACTTTTTGTAAGCATATTTGGCGAACCGATGACCCAATACGGCACACCTATAGAATTAAAATTGGATAGACCTTTTTATATTGGAATAGGTATGTGTTCGCACGTGCCGGACAAGGCGGATACAGCGGTTTTATCAAACGTTGTTTTTGTTAATAGCGCGGGAAAGGTGAAGTAAAAAAATGGAATTGATCTTTAATAGCAGAGGTAATTGTATCAAGGAATCTGAAGGAACTGTTTTAAACTGTTATCAAGGTCATTTAGCTCAATATTGGTCAGCGTTCCTAAAAACCCACGCGCTAAAGCAATATTTAAAGTAGCAATTTTGCTGGTACGTAGAAGCGATAATTTCTTAAGCCCATTTGTACTCGTTGGATTTAGAATAAGATCAGTTGATTCGTGCCATTGCATTTGGCTGGTTATGAAACAGACTGTTAAATCACTTCCGGTTTCAGCAAGTATTACAGCGGGTCGTAGTTTAGTGCCACTTAAATCTGTGAAAGGAAAGGTAATTAACAAGATATCACCTTTTCCCATAAACTTCCTTTAGATCGCTTTCAGTATAAAGTTCTTCTTCATCCTTCAAAAAATCAAAAGCAGAGTTTGAGGCCATACTTTGCACGTTCTCGTTAAATGTCAATTCATCCATTTGAACAATAAGCTCCTCTCGCATTTGCTTTAACCTTGCATGCATTGCTACAAGTTTATTTTCGCTTTCGATTAATAGGTCAGCAAATTCTGCAATTTTAGTAGCTTCATCTTCCGGAAGCTGATTGATTACATCAATTGTATGTTCAATAATTGCTTGCTTCGTCATAATCAAATATACTAAAAATGTATAATCTATAAAAGCTACTCGTCACCCCTTCAAATTCTCCAGCATATCCTTTGTCATTTCCCTCAAATCGTATTTAATCTTCCAGTCCCAGTCCTCCTGCGCTTTCGTGTCATCAATTGATTTTGGCCAGCTATCAGCAATGGCCTGGCGGGGATCACTGCCTGCATAAGTTATTTCAAAGCCCGGCAAGTGTTTTTTTATTTCTTCGGATAACTGCTCCGGTGTAAAGCTGATGCCCGCCAGATTATAGGATGAGCGGATGCTGAGTTTATAAGCCGGGGCGTCCATCAGCTCAAGCGTGGCGCGTATGGCATCGTCCATATACATCATAGGCAAAGCCGTTTCTGCCGATAAAAAGCTTTCGTACCTGTTGTTTGCTAAAGCTTCATGGAAAATGTTTACGGCATAATCCGTTGTTCCGCCACCCGGATCGCTGCGCCAGCCTATCAAACCCGGATAACGCAGACTGCGCACATCTAAACCATGCTTAAGGTAATAGTATTCGCACCAGCGCTCACCGGCCAATTTGCTAAAGCCGTAAACGGTATTGGGATCCATCACACAAAACTGAGGCGTATTTTCGCGTGGAGAATGCGGACCGAATACCGCTATTGAGCTTGGCCAGAACACCTTTTTGGTTTTATACTTCACAGCCAGATCAAGCACATTAAGCAGCCCGGTCATGTTAAGGTCCCAGGCCATTTTTGGGTGTTTTTCGCCGGTGGCGGATAAAATGGCAGCCAGGAGATAAACCTGGGTGGGTTGTTGCTTTTCAAAAACCGCCTCAAGCACTATCTTATCTAAAACGTTTATAAGTTCAAAAGGACCGCCTTTAATTAGCGGATGATCAGAAAGATGTATATCTGATGCAATTACCGCCCCGGCACCATACCTGTTACGCAGGTTAAGTACCAGTTCTGTACCAATTTGGCCGTTAGAGCCTATCACTAATATCTTTTCGCTCATAGCTAATGCGGATGTTTTGCAAAGGTAAGAATTTGCCTGCAATAGCATCCTTTTGAGGCAGATACAAGCAAAATATAAGCCATCATTTACAATAAATTTACGGCTCTAAACAAAAAAATACGATATTTGCCCTTCGCAATAAATTATTAATTAACAAATTAAAAAAACAATGAAGATCGCAGTTGTAGGTGCCACAGGCTTGGTGGGCACTAAAATGTTGCAGGTTCTTGAAGAACGCAACTTTCCGGTAACAGAATTAATTCCCGTTGCTTCCGAAAAAAGTATTGGTAAAGAAATAACTTTTAAGGGTAAGCAGTTTAAGGTGGTTTCTGTTGAGGATGCGATAAAGCAGAAGCCCGAAATTGCCTTATTCTCGGCAGGAGGCAGCACCTCATTGGCGCAAGCGCCGCTTTTTGCAGCAGCAGGCATTACTGTTATTGATAACTCATCTGCATGGCGCATGGATCCTACCAAAAAACTGGTAGTGCCCGAAGTAAATGCTAATGTTCTTACTGCCGAAGACAAAATCATAGCCAACCCAAATTGCTCAACCATACAAATGGTGGTAGCTTTAAAACCATTGCACGATAAATACAAAATTAAACGCGTTGTGGTATCAACTTACCAATCAGTAACAGGTACCGGCGTTAAAGCGGTTGACCAGTTAATGAACGAACGTAATGGTGTTGAAGGCCCTATGGCTTATCCGTATAAAATAGACTTGAATGTATTGCCTCATATTGATGTGTTTACCGAAAACGGATACACCAAAGAGGAAATGAAAATGGTTAAAGAGACCAATAAAATTATGGGTGACGACAGCATACGCGTAACTGCAACTACTGTGCGTATCCCGGTTATGGGTGGTCACTCTGAGTCTGTGAATATTGAATTTGCAAATGATTTTGATCTTACAGAATTGCGTGAGCTGTTAAGCAAAGCACCTGGTGTTATAGTTACTGATGATGTAGCTAATTTGAAATACCCTATGCCGCTTGACGCGCATGATAAGGACGAGGTTTTTGTAGGCCGTATTCGCCGGGACGAGAGCCAGCCTAATACTTTAAATTGCTGGATAGTAAGCGACAACCTGCGTAAAGGTGCCGCTACCAACGCTGTGCAAATTGCCGAATATTTGGTGGCTAACCATTTGGTAGGGCAGGCTGTAAAAGCTTAGTTGATAGACCTTGTGATTAGGGGATAGGGGTTAGTTCTCTGTTCTATAAAAGAAGCCGCGTTATAAGTTAATTATACGCGGCTTTTTTATTTAAAGATAATTTTGAGCTTCTGGCTTGATAGCGTTTTTTACCAATACAACTGGCATGCTGGGTGTGGTTACGTATGAGTTTCCACTATGTACTGATTTCAAAATTATAAACCAGTTGAGCCTACCTTTCTGTTTTGTGTTCCAATTTTCAAAACAAAAAAGGCCTGATCTCATCGACCTGGCCTTTTGCTTTATACTTTTACCTTTCGGCTCAATAACTTAATAACGGTAGTAATCCGCCTTAAACGGACCATCAACTGTTACGCCAATGTAGTCTGCCTGGTCTTGATCTAACACTTCCAGCTCAACACCAATTTTGGCCAGGTGTAGTCGGGCAACTTTCTCGTCAAGATGTTTAGGCAGGGTGTATACTTTGTTTTCGTAAGCACCGGCGTTGGTCCAAAGCTCTAATTGAGCCAATGTTTGGTTGGTAAATGAGTTACTCATTACAAAGCTTGGGTGCCCTGTGGCGCAACCTAAGTTTACCAAACGGCCTTCGGCTAAAACAATAACGTCTTTACCGTCAATAGTATATTTATCAACCTGTGGTTTAATTTCAATTTTCTTATCACCATAAGCGCTGTTTAACCAGGCCATGTCAATCTCGTTATCAAAGTGGCCGATGTTACAAACAATAGCCTTGTCTTTCAACGCGCGGAAATGCTCTTCGCGAACGATGTTTTTGTTACCTGTAGCGGTAACTACAATATCAGCCTCGGCAATGGCAGTGCTTAATTTTTTAACCTCAAAACCTTCCATAGCTGCCTGCAAAGCGCAGATAGGGTCAATTTCTGTTACAATAACACGCACACCAGCGTTGCGTAATGAATCTGCAGAACCTTTACCCACATCGCCATAACCGCAAACAACACCCACTTTACCGGCCATCATCACATCAGTTGCACGACGGATAGCGTCAACCAACGATTCGCGGCAGCCATATTTGTTATCAAATTTTGATTTGGTAACTGAGTCGTTAATGTTGATAGCGGGCATTGGTAAAGTACCGGCTTTAACGCGCTCATATAAGCGGTGTACACCTGTAGTAGTTTCTTCAGATATACCATTAACACCGGCAACCAATTCAGGATAACGATCTAAAACCATGTTAGTTAGGTCGCCACCGTCATCTAATATCATGTTTAACGGTTTGCGGTCCTCGCCAAAGAACAGTGTTTGCTCAATGCACCAGTCAAATTCCTGCTCATTCAGGCCCTTCCAGGCATAAACAGAAATGCCGGCAGCAGCAATAGCAGCGGCGGCATGATCCTGAGTTGAAAATATATTACATGACGACCAGGTAACCTCTGCACCCAGTTCAACAAGTGTTTCAATTAATACAGCGGTTTGTATCGTCATGTGCAGGCAACCTGCAATGCGCGCACCTGCTAATGGTTTTGATGCACCAAATTCCTGGCGAAGCGACATTAAGCCCGGCATTTCTGCTTCGGCTAATTCAATCTCCTTGCGGCCCCATTCGGCCAGCGACAAGTCTTTAACTTTGTATTGGGTGTAAGCGGTCTCTACTGATGACATAGCGTTTCAATTTTTTTGAAATGCAAAAATACAGTATTCCCTTGTGAAAGTAAAATGCTTTAACTCAGCGCTCGTCAGCGTCTGGCAATATTATCAGGCGTTCATTATTAAACGCCCGTTGTAAACCCCACCCGTTTCAACAGACAGGGCCTTTGTGGTAATATCGCCGGTTACTTTGCCTGTGGCAGCTATCTCAATGGCGCTTACTGTGATATTGCCGTTAACGGTGCCGTGCACTACCATTTCTTTGGTGTTAACATGGCCGTCAATACAGCCCTGTTTGCCTAAAATAAGGCCGTCGGTAATTTCTACATTACCTTTTATGTGGCCATCAATACGGGCAAAGGCTTTGGCTTGCAAACTACCGTCAACCACCGATCCTTCGCTTATTAATGTAGTAATAGACTGGCCATAAATGCCCTGTTTATTCTTCTTGTCCAAAAAACTCATTAGTTATTGAGCGTTAAAAACTTTGTTGGGTTTACGGGTTTGCCGTTTTGTCTAACTTCGTAATGCAGGTGCGCACCTGTTGACCGGCCCGTTGAACCAACTTGACCCACCTTATCGCCAACGCTTACCTTTTGGCCAATTTTTACCGTAATGCGCGACAGGTGACCATAAACAGTCTCGAAACCATTATTATGTTTAACACGTACACAGTTACCGTAACCACCTGCCCAGCCTGCAGAAACAACCCTGCCATTGGCGGTGCATTTTACGGCATCGCCATAACTTCCTTTAAAATCTATACCGGGATGATACTCGGCCCTTGAACTGCTAAACGGATCATTGCGGTAACCAAAGCGGGACGTTAACGAGCTTATCCGCGGATATCCCATTGGAGTGAAAGCCACGGCGGTTACTACACTGTTTAAATAATTATCGTAGGCCATATAAACGTCTTTATCGGATAGATCAGCGTCGCTATTGCCTTTACCGCCAACTGATGCTGTAGAGAATCCTTTAAGGCCCCGCTTTCTTAAGTAATCGTTTATCTTTTTCAGTTTACCCTCAATGGCTTGTACATAAGTTTGCGCCTGATGGTCATCTTCTGTAAGTTTAATGCTTTCGGGTATCTGGCCCTTAAGGTTTTTTATCTGCGAAAGCAATAGTTGCTTTTCTAACTCGTGGCGGGTATTGCTTTGCCGCTGTACAACAATGGTAAGCACAAGTAATGCTAAAACACTAAACATACCCAAGGTATAATACTTAAAACGATAGATGTGCTTTGTTTTAATTTGCAGTGTTTTTGTACCTGCTTCGCTTTTATTTAAAATGATGACGGTGCTGATGTCGTGGGGGTCTAACTTCTTCAATCTTAAATCATTTAGGGTTTGCAAGTTATAAAAACCCTTCCAATAATCAAGGCAAAAATTGTTAAAAATGTGCCGTATACCTGGCTGGTCGGTTACGGCTTTTAACGGGTCGCACATCCCCTTGCCATTAAACGGTTATTTGTAAACCATAAGGCCGCTTACTTCAAAAGTAAGCGCAAGGGGCTTTCCTTTATACACAATGTCCTTGTCAACGGCCGTATTGCCGCCAAAGCGTTGACCATTTGTAGAGTCGACAAGCTTAACGGCTACCCCTTCGATAATTACAATCCTGCCTTTTAACGCCATAGGCAGTGTAACGTTATAATTTTTAAAGTGGGCCGAAATTACCTTGCCATCTCCGGCATCAAGTTTAAACCAACCACCTTTTTGCTTTGTTACGTTAATTACCCTACCCCTTAGGGTTGTATTGATGCGGATCTTCTTTCCCATCAAATCCATCGCTTTTGTTGATGCTACAATTATTGTGGTATCCGGCCTTTGGCCAAACACCATTCCATGCGGCAGCGGTGTTTGTTGGGCATAGGCGTTGCAGCTGAACAACATGGCGATAATAAAAACTACCACTTTCATTAATTTATAACAATACCGCAAGGCGTAGGTTTCCCTATGCTGTAACTTTCAGAAGAATCAAACCCCAGGGTTAAAAAACTTTCTCTGAAACATATTTATTTAATCGTTGTTTGTTGTAACAAACATACATCACTATGAAAAAGCTAAAAGTAATTTTAATGATCGCGTTAACAGCCTTTGCATTGCAGGCTTGTAACAGTACCGAGAAAGACAGTACAGAAACCGCTGACAGTTTAAACGCAGAGAAGGACACTTCAGTGGCAGGGCCGGGAATTGCGGTAGTTGAAGATGACGCCAAGTTTGTGGTTGATGCCGGCAATGGCGGTATGACAGAAGTTGAGCTTAGCAAGCTGGCACAACAAAAAGCAACTAACGCTAAAGCTAAGGAGTTTGCAGACATGATGGTTATGGACCATTCTAAAGCTAACGATGAGTTGAAGGCTTTGGCAAAGGCAAAAAATGTAACATTACCGGATTCTGTAAATGCCGACTCAAAAAAAATGTGGGATGAACTAAATGCTAAAACCGGAAAAGATTTTGACAAAGCGTACGTAAGCACTATGGTGAGCGAGCATAAAAAAACAGTTTCAATGTTTGAAAATGCCAGCAAAGATCTAAAGGATGCTGAATTAAAGGCCTTTGTTGATAAAACGTTGCCGGTATTAAAAGGCCACCTGGATAAAATAACGGCAATTAACGACGGTATTAAATAATCAAAAACGAACAAAAAACGGGTAAAAAGAGGTAAAAAAGTGGATTTTAACCCCTTTTTGTCTATTTTTTATATTTTTTTTGAAAAAAAATATAAAAAGTCTCTGTTAAGTGCGATGTAATTTTATACCTTTGTGATACTTATTACATCGGACTAAACCAATTTGTTCTTTATGAGGATAATAAGATCAGTTAATGGAAGGAGAAGGGTAGTAACTTCTCCTTTTTTTATTTCCTTTTTTCCCGTCGCCTAAGACCTGCTTCCCTCCATCAATTATAAATTTGTTAAAAAAGTTAGTTTTTAACTATTTTTTATAAAATTATAATGTTTTTTCCTTGTTTTTGGTCAAATTTTCTACGGTTGCAAGCGCAGCAAATAGCTTCTCGGGCTCTATGGGCTTTCTTAAAAAACCTGCAAAATAATTATAATGTTCTTTACGATGCTCGGCGGTTATGTCTGCTGTAAGGGCAAAAATGGGCGTCTTATAATTTGCATTTTTTTCCGTCGAAATTTCGCGGGCAGCTTCAAAGCCATCCATTTCGGGCATATGTATATCCATCAAAATAAAATCAAACCTATTGTCTCTTGATTTTACCAATGCCTCAAGGCCATTTTTTGCGTGTTCTGTACGGATCTTCCAGTTGCCTAACAGCCTTGTTATTACCATGGCATTTATCAAATTGTCTTCGGCAAGCAAAACTGTTTTTCCGCTTAAATCGTTAGAGTATGTGATGCTTTTCTTGCCGGGAGCAGCGGATGGCTTAAGTATAAGATCAAAATAGAATGTTGACCCCTTGCCTTCTGTACTTTCTACTTTAACAGTACTGTTATGCAGCGTTACCAATTTTTTTACAATGGCCAGCCCCAACCCGGAGCCGCCATGCTTTTTCTTAGTTATAGAATGGGGCTGCGTAAATGCATCAAAAATGCTTTGCTGGTTTTTGGCACTAATGCCTATGCCCGTATCAATAACTTTTAAACGCAATAGGTGGCCATTGGTCAAAGTATCTATTTTTTCAACATCTATCTGAACGCTGCCTGTTTGTGTAAACTTTATAGCGTTTGTAACAAGGTTTCCCAAAATTTGCGAAAACTTTGTTTCATCGAGCTCATAAGCAGAAGCCACCCCTTCACCAACTTTCAATTGCAGCAATACACCCTTCTCTGAGGCAAGGCTTACGTATGTTTTTCTTATATTTTCAAGAAGGTTGAAAAAATCACATGGAGCAGGTTCAAGGCTTGCTTTGCCCGCTTCCAACTTGGTAAAATCTAATATATCATTGATCAGCAGCAATAAATTGTTTGAGGCAAAGCGGAGCGAGTTAAGCAACTCCTGTTCCTCTTTCTCTACCCGGTCAGACAATAGCGAGGCTATAGTTATAACAGCGTTTAGCGGTGTTCTTATCTCGTGGCTCATGGTTGACAGGAACTCCTGTTTTACCAACGCCATCTGCTCAGCGTGGTTCTTTTTTTCAATGATCTCGGCTCTTTCCAATTGCATCTGGGCCTCTTTTTTAAGGCGATCCATTTCTGCAATCAACTCATAATTCTCAATTAACTTGAGCGTTTGATTGTTAATTACCGTATCCCTTTCTTTAAAATACAATTCAAGATAGCGCAATGCATTTTCGGTATCACCTACCTGCTTATTTATCTGGTAATATAAATAGTAGCATTTAAACCTTACCATCACCAAATGATACTCTGTGCTTAGTTTTAGTGTATCCTCTAAAACTTGCTTAGCTTTTTCAAACTGCTGCGTTTTAACATATAAAATAGCCAACCTGTGCAAGGCCATTCCCAGGCCCAAAACCTCTCGTACTTCCTGATGGATCTTTATGGCTTCGTTAATATCGACTTCGGCTGTTTTATATTTTTTTCTTGCGATAGCTATCTTACCTCTTCCGTAAAGCGCAAAGGCCATGCCCCGTGTATCGCCCGTTTTTAATTTGATGGCAATAGATTGCTCAATAAGCGCGGTAGCCTTTTGTATGTTTTTTTGTTTAAGATAGATGCTTGCCAGCGGGTTGTAGGCATTGGCTTCCTGATTAAGATCGCCGGCCAGTTTTGATTCTGCAATAGCTTCCTCATAGGTTCTAATGGCATT
This sequence comes from Mucilaginibacter sp. HD30, assembly GCF_054061755.1. Classification (NCBI taxonomy): domain Bacteria; kingdom Pseudomonadati; phylum Bacteroidota; class Sphingobacteriia; order Sphingobacteriales; family Sphingobacteriaceae; genus Mucilaginibacter; species Mucilaginibacter sp. HD30. The sequence goes on along the minus strand of NZ_JBSSEO010000001.1, from coordinate 3,882,383 downwards.
TTTGGGGTCGCCAAAATAATCATAAATGGTGCCTAATGCCTTTAGTGTGCGCGCCAGGTTTTGGTGATCATTATTTTTACGATAAATATTAACGCAATCTGTAAGGTAGGCCATACCCAGGTAGTAGTTATCGGTTTTATAATATACACTACCTAAGTTGTATTTAGCACTTGCCGCTCCCAACTCATCTTTTAATTCTTCAAAATAGGCCAACGCTTCTTTGGACATACTGATGGCCGAGTCGTACTCGCCCTGGATCATTAAAAAAAGAGCATATTGGCTAAGGCTTTTTGCAATGAGCGCATCATCACCCAGATCGCGACTTATGGACAATGCTTTATTTGCCAGCTCCACACTTAACGTCAAATTACTTGAACGGCAGGCATAGCCTTCATCTAATAAGCTAACCACCTGGGCCTTACTATCCTGTAAAGATGGGTTCATAGTTATAATACGGTTAGGTACACAAACGGTTGCCTTTTTTAAAGTTAATATAAAAATGCATTACTCGTTGTTAATGCTTTAGGGTTTTTAGGAGTAACCCGCTTCAAAAAAGGAACTGAACGCTTAAAATAAACTGGACTGCAAATTTAACACCGGGCTATTTATTGGATGCGAGCCCGTAACTTGGTACAAGGCCGTTTCTGCATATCGCGAAGCAACAATTACCTCTGTTTCGCCGGCGCATTTTTTAAAAAGCGTAAGGGCAAGGTCTGGGCAGTTATTATCTTTTGAAAGGTGCGACAGAAAGAGATGGGTCATAAAACCCGGACGATATGCTTCAAAAAGAGCAAGTGCCTGCGCGTTTGATAAATGCCCCTTTCCGCCCCTGATGCGACGTTTTAAATGATAAGGATATCCACCTCGCTCCAGCATATCCTCGTCATAATTAGCCTCGAGAAAAGCAGCATGGCATTGCTGAAATTGAGCGATTAGGTTTTGGCATACCACACCCAGATCAGTAAACACACCTACTTTTAAATCTCCACAAGCTACCGTAAAGCTATGGGGCTCGGCGGCATCGTGCATTTTGTTGAACGGGGTAATCCAAAACGAACCAATACTTACCGGTACATCTGCAAAAAAAGGCCTTAATAAACCCTCTGCAATTTGCAAACCCGAATGCAGAAGGGTGAGTGGCGTTATGTAAACCGGCAAATTGTATTTTTTTGAAAGGACCGCCAGGCCGCGTATATGGTCGCTGTGCTCATGCGATATAAAGACAGCCCGCACCTTGCGTAAAGATAGCCCAAGCCTCGCCATACGCGTTTCTGTTTCGCGGCAAGATATGCCTGCATCTATAAGTACGGCGTCGTGCTCATTGCCAACGTAATAACAATTACCATTACTCCCGGAATTTAATGAGGCTACAAACAAAGACATGTTACAAAGAAACCCGTTTTTAATTAGTTAAACAATAGGCATAAAAAAACCGGGCATTGTATTGCTACAGCTGCCCGGCGTATTGTTTAATCAATTGTTTTTAGTACATAAAGCTACCATCGCCACGGCGTAGTAAATTACGGCCGTCTCTTTGCGCCCTGCCGCTCCATTTTTGTAGGTTAAGCGTAAAGCCCACCATAAAGTAACGGCTAAGCAGGTTTGAACGGGTGTCAGTATAACCGGTATTATTAGCGTTAAAGGCTCTGGTTACAAAGTTGTTTTGATTGAAAATATCAAACATGGAAATCCTTAAGATACCGTTGCGCTTTGCAAACATTTGCTTTTCAAGAAATGCATTTACCACAAATGGATTCTTAGCGGTGTTATTAGCAATACCAGTGACATAGTTTTTACTTAGGTCATACTCAAGTGTCCAACTTCTATCTTTACCGAAATAAAAACGGCCTTCTAAATTGGCGCTTACGCGTGTTATGTTACTGTTAGCATCAGAATTTAAGCTATTGAACGCTCTTTGTAATCTATGAGACACATACGGGTTTATCTCAATCATATCGTTAGGGTTTATTCTTGGTCCAAAACTTTCTGTGAAATTATATGTCGCTACTGTTTGCAACTGACCTGCGTTTAAGCCCAAAGTATAATCGTAAGAAGCTGTTCCGTTCATTTGGATCATGTACCTGCGGTCGCTGAAGCTTTTGGAAATATTGTAGTTACCTGATAAGCTTTTTCCCCCATTTATATTTACATAACGGGTTTCAGTAAAATTACCTCTCGGGTCAGTTAAATCAACCCTTGTATCACTAACTATCTGGTTGGTGTTTAAACTACCGTTGATAGTACCACTTAAGTTAAGTCTTGAATTAGAAAGGTAGTTACTGTAACGAATAGACATGGTATGCCTGAACGCGGGTTTAAGATCAGGATTACCATATGTTATACGCAGTGGCTGAGACTGATCTGGCACTGGCTGGATCTGATCAAACGTAGGTTCAGTTGGTGCGCCGCTATAGTTAATAGCCAATTGCTGCTGACGCGACCACTGGTATTGGAAGCGCAATAAAGGCACCAGGAAAAAATTATTACGTGAGATAGCGATATTGCCGCGGCTAACATTAGTGCCCGCTAAATGGGTTGGAATAGCCGTAGCTCCCAGAGACAAGTTAAATTTAGTTTTAACTAGCCGATAGTTTAACGCTGCGCGCATCTCTGTAAATGAATAGTTAAAAATGTTCGATGCAGCGTCAGATCTTACGTAAACTCCGGATGGGGTTATGTCATCAGTAAGGAGGGTGTTATCATAGCCCCTGTAGTTCATTTGTCCATTAAATTCTATTTGTGACGAAGGAGACAATGGTTCAACATAAGTTAAGCTTGTACGATAATTCTTTGTTAAGTTTTTGCGGCTTACCAGACGATCAATATTAGACCCTGTACCTGTACCGCTGGTTATGACTATATCCGTTTTCTGCGTATTGTCCTGGGTTTGATCGCTATTAGTTAAGTTAAACTGAATAGAAATATTCCTTCTGGGCTTTTTGAATATATATTGGTAAAAAGCTATCAACCCAAATTGTGGTGTGCTGTTAGTATTGCTCGTTATACTATTACTTGTTTGATTACGGAACCCTTTTTGTATCTGATCCTGAATGCTACTTGATGTAGAATTAGTTACGCTGAAACTGGGCGTAATTCTAAAAAAGTTAGAACTGTCAGGCGTAAATTCAAATTCAACACTCGCCCTGTGGGTTTTATTGTTGTTTAGGTTAGTACTATTTGTGGTTGAAAGCAAAGTATCGTTACGGAACACTCCGGATCCTCTTGGATCTTCCGTGCGGTAAGTATTGAACGCGCTGGTATTGTTAAGTACATTGGCGTCTGTGTAATTTACAACATAGCTACCCGTAACCTGTAATATTTTACTTATCTGGTCGCGATAATTTACTGACGCGTTGCCAGATACTGTATTACCGCCGCTGCCAGTGCTGCCACCGCCACCGCCAGCACCACCACCACCACCTTGACGACCTACAGTTGCTATGCCATTCAATGTATTTGATAGTGCTGCATTTACACCAATTTGCTGGTTGCCATTTATGCGTTGTGCAAATATGCGTTCTTCATGCCGCCCGTTAGGACCGGCATTGGCGCTTAGGCGCAGAATATTACCCACAGACCTGTCTGCACGGGTGGTTAAATTAAGTACTTTTTGGGCATCGCCATTTTTTATGCCGGTACGGCCGGCCTGGTCGCCGTAATCATCCACTACCTGAAATTTTTCTATAATATCAGCAGGTAATGATTGTATGGCCTGTGCTACATCACCGCCTGAATAATCTTTACCATTTAAGCGAGCCTTAGATACGGCTGTTCCGTTAAAGGTTAAAGATCCATCTGTTCCTACTTCAAAACCTTCTGCCTTTTTTAGCATCTCATCAACCGTAGCGTTAGCACGTACTTTATAATCGCTTGCGCGGTATTCAACTGTATCCGTTTTATAGGTTATAGCCGGCGTTCCATTAATAACAACCTCTTTCAGCAATTCATTTTCGCCAAACATCTCAATCGGGTCTAAAATAATCCGCTTTATCACATCGTTTTGAAGGTATTTACGGGTTATAGTTTTCATAGACATCGCCTTTACCGTTAGCACGAAAGTGGCAAGTTTTACATCCTTAAAAATAAATATGCCATCCTCGTTTGCAGCTGTCTGCATTGAGTCTTTATCAGATATAAGCTTTATGGTAGCGCCAATTATAGGATCGCCCTTTGTGTCTTTGATCAAACCGCTCACTTCGCGGGTAGGAAGTGGTTCGGGCAGGCCCGGGGTTACCGGTCTTACCGCAGCTGGTGTCGTAGCCGGTGTCGTAGTTGGCTGTGTAGCCGGTGTTACTGTTGCAGGCGGCGTAGCCGGAGTAACCGGTGTTACCGGCTGCTGAGCAAACACGCTGCATGACAAAAATAGAGCAACAGCTATTAGTAATAGTTTTTTCATTGTTGGGTTTGTTAAATAGGTTAGGGGTTTTTATTTTTTTGCCAGCGTATATTTACCCCAAAAATCACTCGGGCTTATCATTTCCTGAAAATTGAAGTTTCCACCGCCGCGGAAGCCGCCGCCGCCGGTACCGGCAAAGCCGCCGCCGCCATTCATACGCACTGCAGTTACTGTACGTACACCGCCGCCAGCACCACCGGGATCTGCGCCGCCGCCGCCTAAACCGCCGCCGCCCATCATATCAATGTTTGGTAGGTTTGGTATCTGTAATCCGTTTAGTTTTACGTTATAAGCCAGTTCATTAGTACTGCCGGGTTCAAGCCCCATCAATTTTAATGGTATAGCTACTTCATATAAAAAGTTGCCCTTATCGTCGTAATTGGCCATAGTTTTTAAGCCATGCTCGTTATACAACGATATCAGCGAATCCGGGATATCCTTAAAGCCTGAAACTTTTATTTCTTTATAAGTTAAAAGTGCCTTTTTACGTATGGCTATAGTTGCAGAGTCAAGTGGGTCACCCGGCGCTCCGCCGCCCATCATTGCGCGCATGCCACCGGCACCGCCTGCGCCGCCACCGCCACCTGGGCCGCCCATTACCATTATAGCACCACCGCCACCGGCAGGGCCGCCGCCTACAGGGCCACCAGCTCCGCGTCGCATGGTGATAGGTTCAATAACAGGGTAGGTAATTTTGTACGTATTTTCGGTTTTCTTTTTACCCTCGGTATTAATAGCTATAGTTATGGCGCCAGCAACTATCTTATTATTGTTCATCGCATCGGTTGACTTGATGGCCAGATAGATGTTTTTAGCATCGTTAGATATGGTATAATAAAGCTTGGTTGCTTTATTATATGCTTGAAAGCTGTCATTCCATTCAACAAGTTTGCCATCGGCTTTAACACCAGCTGGTGCCCAAAGGCTAACTTCCTGCACATCCTTCAGCTTTTTGTCTTGCGCAAGCGCTACCGCGAAGGTTAGTGCGAGCAAAGTGGTTATTGTGAGTTTCTTTTTCATTTTCGCTATATATGGTTATTACCGTGCTTTTTAAGACACGTACAAGAATAAGGAGTATTTATGGTTGCCTAAAATAAAGTATACAAGGTTTATGAATGTTGCGACAATATGGCTAATTGATGCGACGACAATATTAACCAAACGTTTTTATAACTAATTAGTTAGTGCTGTAAATTTATAGTTACCAACTTATTTGTTACTCGGTTAGGTAAATGGTTAGGTCTACCATAAACTTATCCGGTGTATTAGATATGGTGAGTTCATGCTTATCTGGATACAAAATGGCCAACCGCCTGCGCACATTGGCAATACCTATACCAGAGCTGCTATCTTTTGAATCATCAGCAGGACCAACATCATTGGTAACGTTGAAATGCATAAGGCGTGTAGTCTCGTTAACCGACAAACTAATGTCTATCATAGCCGTTTCTAATGTTCCGGTACCATGTTTAAAGGCATTTTCAACAAAAGGTATCAGCAGCATGGGTTCAATAGCGTAAAAGTCAACATTGCCATCCACATTAATATTTGTTTTTACGGCATCCCTAAAGCGCAGCATTTGCAGGCTTATATAGCTCTTTATATATTCCAACTCCTTGCCTAAGGTTACCCGCGAATCATCGCTTTCATATAACATATAACGCATTAGTTGAGAGAGGCTTACAATTGCCGGCTCCAGCGAATCAGACTTTTTACGGGCAAGTGCCACCAAATTGTTCAATACGTTGAATATAAAGTGAGGGCTTATCTGTGAGCGTAAAAACGTTAATTCTGATTTAAGATGGGCCGTTTCGCGCTCTTTTAACAGCTGTTGTTTAGCTCGGTTATCGAAAATAATTCTATAACAAACACTTAATAAGATGGCTACCATTGGCGATAAAAGGAACCAGTATTGATTACCTCTACGAGGCCCGAAAGGTTCATTACCTTTACGTGGCTCAAACGACCGAATGTGGTTAACTGTATCTGCTATCTGATTAGAAAACTTTGGCGCTTGTCCCCGGGGGCCAAATGCGTTAAGTGTATCGCTTATTGGCCGTCTCCATTGCCTCATGGGCATACCTTCAAATGGGTTTTGCCTCAAATAAGTCCAATACAAACAATAAGTGCCCAACAATGCTATAAGCGCGCCAATATACCAAGCCGTTTTCTTGTTAAGTAAAGGATAAATAGCATAAGTGTGTATGTAAAATATACTTAGCAATATGAAGTTATAGATCATTTGATCTATCAATATCTTGTGCTGTATACCAGCCGGAAGGCTGTTAAAAAAATAATTATTCTCGTCGCGCCTTAAAAAAGGCATGCCTAACAATAAAAACCAAATTAATAATGGCAGTATAAACTGAACCCATTTCCAATTGATAGAATTTTTCATGCTACAAATAAAAACATAAAAAAAGCTGCTGTAACATTTATGAGATAAGACGCCCGATTGATGCGACGAAAGACCCAACCTATATAACAAATGTTTAAAGCAGTACAGGATATCGATTGTAATTGATAATTAGTATTATTGTAACAACCAATTATGAACTGTATAATTATAGATGACGAGCCGCTTGCGGTTGAGCTAATGGAAGACAACGTTAGCCGTGTTGAGAACCTGCATTTGGTGGCAAGCTGCAAATCAGCAACGCAGGCATTGCAGATTATGCAGGACCGGGAAATAGATCTTATTTTTTGCGATATACAAATGCCGGGAATAAATGGATTACAGTTTGTAAAAAGCCTGGCGCAAAAACCGCTTATTATTTTTGTTACCGCTTACCAGGAGTTTGCGCTGGATGGCTTTGAGCTGGATGTTGTTGATTATTTGTTGAAGCCGGTTGCGTTTGAGCGCTTTTTGAAAGCCTGCAATAAAGCTACACAACAGTTTGAGCTAACCCGCAGGCAGCCAGAGGTAAAGGCGGGCGAGGTATTAAGAAAATACATTTTTTTGTATGCCGATTATAACCTGATCAAAGTTAATCATGACGATATAACTTATATTGAGGGGCTTAAAGACTATGTAAAAATACACCGCGTCAGTAACCCAAAGGCCATCATATCAAGGGTTACCATAAAATCGTTAGAAAGTCAATTACCGGGTGATGTTTTTTTCAGGGTACATAAATCATACATTGTTAACCTTGACCATGTACACTCCATACGTAAAGGACGTATAAAAATTGCTGACGTTGATATACCCTACAGCGACAGCTTTAAGGATATTATAAGCCAGATGACCGGGAAGATGAATTTTTAAGCATTCTGGATCATAAGCATTTGCTATTTATATAATAAACCGTATAGATTCTATCTATATCGCATAGTTAAATTCAATCATAAGCCACTGCTTAAAATCGTATATTTGCTTTAAATAAAAACAAATATACATGATTACTATAGGCGAAAAATTCCCTGCTTTTTCAAAAACTGCTGTTGTTAGCTTAGAGAAAGGCAAAGAGTTTGAAACAATAACTTCAGACTTTCTAACTAATGATGATAATGTATGGACCGTTATGTTCTGGTGGCCAAAAGACTTTACTTTTGTTTGCCCTACTGAAATAGCCGAGTTCAATAAAAACTTTGGCGAGTTCCGTGATCGCGAAACCCGTCTGATCGGTGCATCAACAGATTCTGAATTTGTTCATGCTGCATGGAGAACCCACCACGATGATCTGCGCGACCTGAAATTCCCGATGCTTGCCGATACATCAAAATCATTGGCTGAAGACCTTGGTATTTTAGAACCTAACGAGAAAATTGCTTACCGTGCCACCTTTATTATTGACCCAACCGGTATTGTACGTTGGGTATGTGTTAACGATCTAAGCGTTGGCCGTAATGTCAAAGAGGTTTTACGCGTATTAGACGGCTTACAAACCGACGAACTTTGCCCATGCAACTGGGAAAAAGGCCAGGAAACCTTAACCGTTTAATTTTATCATAAAAATATCCCCATAGTATATTGCTGTGGGGATATTTTTTTACGGCTACAAATACATAATAAATTGATTATCAAATAACTATGAACGAAACCACCGAAACGATAAACGAATTACTGCAAACTATTGGGCTTGATACGAATTATAGAAATGCGAGCCTGAGCCTGTTAGAAAAAGGTGAATCTCGTTACATACGTGATCTTAAGCTCAATTTTACCAGCACATTAACATCTGCGCATTTGTCAGAAAAAGAATGCGCATTATTGGGATTGGCCACCGCCGTTAACAACAACAATATCCCGCTTGTTGACTTTTACACCGCTTATGCAGAAAAGACCGGCGCTACCGCCGGGGACACGGCCGAGGCTGCGGGCTGCGCTTCGTTGCTGGCATCAAATAATATTTTTTACCGTTTCAGGCATTTTACGCAAAAGGAGAAATATACCCAGATACCCGCGCGCATACGCATGCAGTTAATGATGAAACCCGTAACCGGTAAAGAGTTTTTTGAGTTGATGAGCTTAACCATTTCGGCGGTTAACGGCTGTGAAATGTGTGTTAACGCACACGAGGACTCGCTGATCAAGTTGGGAACAACAGAAGAGCGTATTTTTGATGCGGTTCGTATCGCATCACTTGTTACCTCGTTTGGCAAAATAATATTTTAAGTTTTCGGCATATATTGTACTAACATATAATTAAGAATATAGAAACCCTTATATTTGATATGTGTTAGTACAATTATAAGCCCTTTTCACCACGAAAAAAAGGCACTTCGATTATAGCTTATGGCCGACAAAAAGATATCCGTACTATATGTAGATGATGAGGAAAACAACCTGTTTTCTTTTAAGGCTGTTTTTCGTGTAAAATATCAGGTTTATACTGCTATAAGCGGAGACGAGGCCCTGAAAATATTAGGCGAAAAACCGATTGAGATAATTATAACCGACCAGCGCATGCCCAACATGACCGGCGTTGAGTTTTTGGAGAAGGTAATTGAAAAGTTTCCAGACCCTATGCGTTTGTTACTTACCGGGTATGCCGATATGAACGCAGTGGTTGATGCTGTTAATAAAGGAAAAATCTTCCACTATTTGAGTAAGCCCTGGAACGAAGAGGAATTGGATATTACAATTAATCGTGCCCACGAGGCTTATTTGCACAAGGAAAAGTTAAAAGAGGAGAATAAACAACTTGGCACGTCGAATGACCAGTTGGAGTTCTTATTGCGCCAAAAATTGCTTTCCTAGTAAAACCGGCTATAGCAATTCCATGCCTTTCTCGGTTATCATTCGCATTATTATTGCCGAAAGGTCTTCTGCTAAGAGGGGTTTACTTAAAAAGCCTTTAACGCTTTTATAAGCGCTCATCCGGTTCATGTCCGCGGGTTCATGAGATGAGGTCAAAGCAACAATATAGTATTTCTCCTGTACCACAGGTTCAAGCGCCTCAAAGGCATCTAAAAACTCATACCCGTTCATTGCCGGCATGTATATGTCAAGCAAGATCATTGTATTAGCATTATTCTTAATTAATGCATCTTGGCTTTTTATATAATCAAGCGCAGCCAATGCTTCATAAAATGGCGCAACCTCAAACTTCTTGTCGGCATGGCTTATCATCTTTTTTGCGATGAAATGATCAAGTTCCGTATCGTCAATTACGATAAATGATAGATCCATAGCTTGTTATTTAGTCGGGATTGAAACCTTAAAAGTTGTGCCTTTATTAAGCGCAGAGTTTACTTCAATATGCCCGTTAAGTTTAAGCAAAGCGCTTTTTACATTATATAAGCCAAAACCCGACCCCGCTTCCTGAGAACCGGCGCGATAAAACAGGTTAAATATCTCGCTAATATGGTTACCCAATATGCCTATGCCGGTATCTCTTACCTCAATGTGAAGCATACCCCGGTGTACTAACATGGCCAATTCAACCCTCTTGTCGTCAGTAGCCTTGCTTTGATATTTAAACGCATTTGATAAAAGATTGTTCAATACCAGTTTTAATGGCACAATATCGCTTCTAAACGGTTCGCGCTGGTCAACAGTAATATCAAAGTTGATGTCATTAGAGCCGGCAACCACCCGGTAAATATCCCTAAGTTCTTTTGCCATCTGGTTAAAATCAATCTCAGTTATGCGTAGCTCACCGCGCTGCAGGCTATAATAGTCATGCATGCTAAGGATGTATGTATCCAGTTTTTTAAGCGAGTTTTCCATTAGGAAAAGCATTTCTTTCATCTCATTAATATCATAGATTTCGCGCGCTACGTTTATGGCACCCAAAATTCCGGACAGTGGCCCTCTGATATCATGGCTAACACTATAGGCAAACTTGTCTAACTCGGCGTAGGCCTTGCGCAGTTCTTCGTTTTTAACGGTAAGGACAGAGTTGGTGAGGTAGAATTTGTTCGCCTCTTCAATGGCCGAGATAATATCGGCAGGGTCCCACGGTTTTTTAATAAACCTGAAAATATTGCCCCTGTTTATTGCCCCAATAACCGATTCAACGTCCGTATACGCTGTAATAAGTATCCGTATAGGGGCCGGGAAAGTGCTTCTCATTTCTTCAAAAAACTCAACGCCGGTTTTTCCAGGCATACGCTGGTCGCAAAAAACAATCCTTATATCGGGGTGCTGGGTAAGAAAGTCTATCGCCCCCTCAACATTTACCGCAGTAAAAACCTGATAGTCTAACCTAAACGAAGCTTTAAAGCCGGTAAGGTTATCTATCTCGTCATCCAGATACAGTATTTTGATCTTTTCTACCATTCACGGGGGCTAATTTGTTTTATCAAAGGTGTATCAACAACTGTAATATGGTTTGTTATTTAATTAGCTGTAGTTCCTTCACATCAATTTACCTCAAATAGACCGCGTCTTCCTCACCCTCTTCATCCAGCACTACATCAATATGTTCTTTTATAATGGTTGATAGCGCAATCCCGGCATAATCGGTATTTACCGGAAAGCTTTTGTGGTTACGGTCAACCAACACAACAGTGCGCAGTTTTTTTAATGGGGCATCTAAAAAAACACCAAAGCCATAGGCCAATGATTTGCCGCTGTTCAATACGTCATCAACCAGAATAACTGTTTTATTGGTACATTCATCCAGTTCAAAATCAATGCGTGCATTAAGGCTGGTGCTAAAACGGTCAATCTCAATAGTTAGTAATCTGGTTTTAAAAGGCGCTATCTCATCAAGCACTTTTTTTAGGCGCTCAGCCAGGTGCCCGCCGCGTGGCAGCATACCCGCAATCAAAATTTCCTGTTCGTCAAAATTGTCTTCCAGTATCTGGTAGGCAATTCTGTCTATCTTTTGCTGTATTTGCTGTTTATTAAGTATGAGTAACTTTTTGCCTGATTCCATTGAGTGATTTGTTGTACGTATTGTAAAACGAAAAGTTGTAGCAGATCAATTTTTTATTACAGTAAAGATAGCTTCAAATTACAATAATCAAGCCTGAATACTTAAAATGGCCGCGCTATTTTATGTACGGGAAATAAACAAAATTTGCACCTTCGGGCACCACAACAAACACACACATGTGGTCTTTAGGGCTTTTGTAGCTGGCAATAAAACGCTCTTTAAGCTCGGGCTTTATTACGCCGCGATCAACAAACTCCTCAAGGGTGGAGGCATGAATGGTCCATTCGGAGTTGAGCTCGTGCCGGTCAAGAATTACCTCTCCTAACTTTAACTCATGCTGATGCGCTATAAAAATAGGGTATTTAGATAAGCCCTCCACAATTATCTCAACCGCTACCTCGCGAATGGCATCATTAAAAACTTTAAGGTCGTGCTCTAAACTTAGCAGCGGACTTTTAGCGGCCGGCTGTTGCTGGGCGCCACCTTCATTAAGCAAATCTTCCGGATTCATAAGCCCCCTCTAAATCTCCCCCTGTAGGGAAGGCTTTTTGTTTTCTAAATTTAACTTAAGTAAAACCACATTTTCCACATGCTGCGTATGCGGAAACATATCAACAGGCTGTATGATTACTACATCATATTTTTCTTTTAATACCACGAGGTCTCGTGCCTGGGTAGCGGCGTTGCAGCTAACGTAAACAATTTTTTCAGCTTCAATTTCCATTAACCTTGCAACCACATCAGCATGCATACCTGCACGCGGCGGATCTGTAATTACAACATCAGGTTTACCATGCGCTGCAACAAACTCTGCCGAAAGCACATCCTTCATGTCGCCTGCGTAAAACTTAGTGTTATAAATATTATTAATAGCGCTGTTAATTTTAGCGTCCTCAATAGCATCGGGTACATATTCCACGCCCACAACTTCGCGCACATGGCCCGCTACAAAGTTGGCAATGGTACCGGCGCCTGTGTAAAGGTCGTACACCAATTCGTCGCCTTTAAAACCTGCAAAATCGCGGGTTATCTCATATAAACGTTTCGCCTGTGCCGAGTTGGTTTGGTAAAATGACTTTGGCCCGATACGAAAACGTATGCCGTTCATTTCCTCGTGGATATATTCAGGGCCCTTCCAGGCGTTTACTTCCTGGTCAAAAATGGTATCGTTCTTTTTTTGGTTAAGGATGTATAAAAGCGATGTAATTTGCGGAAACTCAGCCTCAACAAAGCCCATCAATTTGCTTACCCGTTCTTCATCCGCGTAAGCGAAAACAACAATCACCATCAGCTCGCCGGTTGACGAGGTGCGTATAATAAGGTTTCGCAAATTGCCTTCGTGGTTGCGCAGATCATAATAAGTATATGCATTGGCCCGCGCAAAACTGTCAATACTGTTGCGAATAGCGTTAGATGGATCTGCCTGTAAATAGCAATGCCTTACATCTAAAATTTTATCAAACCTGCCGGGGATGTGAAAACCCAGCGCGTTCATATTCAGTTCGGCATCGTCGCGGTTTTCGCCGTCATACAGCCAGCGCTTATTGCTGAAGGTAAATTCCAGTTTATTGCGGTAATACCTGTCAACCGGCGAAGCAACAATAGGCAGCATGCCGCCCACTTCAACTTTAGCCAGGCGCGCCAAAGCATCAGCAACAGTTTTTTGCTTGAACTGCAGTTGCGCGTCATACGTCATGTGCTGCCATTTGCAGCCGCCGCATGTGCCAAAATGCTCGCAAAAAGCAGCTACGCGATGATTGCTGGCCTGTTTTAACGCCGTGATCTTAGCTTCGCCGAAGTTTTTTTTACTGCGATATACCTGTACGTCTACAACATCACCGGGTATTGCTTTTTCTACAAAGAGCACAAAGTCGTCGGCTTTGCCAACCCCTTTGCCTTCCTCGGCAATGTCAATAATGCTTACGTTTTCAAAAACCTGGTTTTTTGCTCCTTTACCTTTGCTCATTGCCGCAAAGGTAGTAAATGTGCAGATATGAGAGAATGTGCGAATGTGGGAAAATGTGCAGATATGCGGATGTGCAAATGTGCATGTCTGTATGATTATGTTAACGAACAAATTCTGCATTAGTCGCTGCCATATTGCAGCGATGTTTCCATCGCCGCAATATGTGCAACTTCCGGTCTAACCAACTAAACCAGCTTCTTCAAGGTTAAAGGCTATCTCCAGCCTCCGCCTAAAAATTTATAAATATTACTTGTAGCTATTAATTGTGCCTTGCGGGTCTCCACCATTTCCAGTTTTGATTCCAGCGCATCACGCTGTGTCATCAGTACCTCAAAGTAATCAGCCCGGGCAAATTTGAACAAGTCATTTGCAATATCTATTGATCGCGTTAAGGCGCCTACCTGTCTTGATTTAAGATCGTAGCTTTTCTCCAGGTTATCAATCCGCGAAAGCTCCGTAGCAACCTCCATATAGGCGTTTAGCACGGTGCGCTGGTACTTGTAGAGCGCTTGCTGCTGCGCCGCATTGGCGTTTAAGTATTCTGCCTTTATGGCGTTACGGTTAACAAGCGGCGCAGTAACCTCGCCAACCAGGTTCCATAATATAGATGCCGGGAACTTAACCAGGTATGATGCATCAAAGGCCTGTATGCCTACAGCAGCCGAGATATTGAGCGAAGGATAAAACTCTTTCCTTGCAACGTTTACATCCAGCTTGGCTGCTGCCAGTTCAAACTCGGCCTGTCTGATATCAGGGCGGTTAGCCAGCATTTGCGCGGGTATACCATAGTTTACCAAGGAAGGTGTAGCCGTTAAAAAACTCACTTTATCGCGAGGGATCTCTTGCGGATACCGTGCTAACAAAAAGTTAATGTGGTTCTCGGTTTCCTTTATTTGCTGCAGCAAGTCAAACTCACGGCCTTGCGAACCTAATACTTCGGCTTCAAACTTTTTAACTCCAAGCTCTGTAGCGCGCGATGCATTTTTTTGAAGTTTTACAACATCAAGCGCCTGTTTTTGCAGCGTTATGGTTTGCCGTACAATATCCAGCTGGTTATCAAGGGCCTGTAATTCATAATATGAATCGGCCACCTCGGCCACCAGGTTACTTAAAACAAAGTTCTTGCCCTCCACGGTTGACAGGTAGCGTTTAACCGCGGCCTGCTTGGCGTTGCTTAGCTTCTTCCATATATCAACCTCCCAGTTAGCCACCGCTGCAACAGAATAATCCGCCAGCACTTCGGGTACTTCTTTTCCGGGTGTGATCTCGGTAGAGGCGTCACCGGCACCCTGGCTGGTATAACGCGCTACCTTATCAACGCCAGCGCCTGCTCGCAAACCTACCGATGGCAGCATAGCGCCTTTTCTTATCCTGATGTCGTTTCTGGCCATTTCAATTTCCTGAAACGTTATCAGCAACTCCTGGTTATTGTTAAGCGCCGTGTCTATCAGATCGGCCAGATACTTATCCTTAAAAAAACTTCGCCAGTTGGTAACTGCGGTGTTCAGAGTGTCTGTATTGGTGTTGTATGATGCAGGCCCCGGCCGCATTCCTGCAGATTGCGTTACAGCGGGTATTTTACATCCTGCAGCTATGATACATATACCCAAAATGGTATAGTATGCTATTTTATTTAATTTAAACATTGTCTTCAATTTCTTCGGTTAACGGGTTTTCTTCTTCGTCACTAACAAACTGGTATTTTGCCGCTATTGAACCAAATATGTAGTATAGACCGGGGATAACCAGTAAGCCTATAATGGTACCGATAAGCATCCCACCAGCAGCTGCGCTACCAATTGTACGGTTACCCAATTTACCTGGGCCGGTGGCAAAAACCAGTGGAATTAACCCGGCAATAAACGCGAACGATGTCATCAAAATAGGCCTGAACCTAACCTTCGCAGCTTCAATAGCAGCCTGGAAAACGGTATCGCCGGCACGGTGACGCTGTGCGGCAAATTCAACTATCAAAACAGCGTTCTTACCAAGCAAACCAATCAACATGATGATAGCCACCTGCGCGTAAATGTTATTTTCCAGATGAAAGACCAACAGAAAAAGTAAAGCCCCAAATATGCCCGCGGCCAGCGAAAAGATAACCGATAAAGGCAAAATAAAGCTCTCATACTGCGCTGAAAGAATAAGGTAAACGAAACCCAGACAGATAAGAAGGATATAAATAGCCTCATTACCCCTGGATGATTCATCTTTTGAAATACCGGCCCAATCAATACCATAACCACGCGGTAGGCTCTTGTTGGCAACCTCCTGGATAACCTTAATAGCGGTACCGCTACTATAACCCGGAGCTGCAGATCCGCTTATCTCTGATGAGTTGTACATGTTATGCCGGGTAATTTCTGACAGGCCATAAACCTTTGTCATTTTCATGAAAGCGGAGTAAGGCACCATTTCATCCCGGTCGTTCTTTACATATAGTTTTAACACGTCTTCGGGTAGTGCACGATATTGCGGCAAAGCCTGAATAATAACCTTGTACTGCTGCCCGAATTTGATAAAGCTAATCTCGTAGTTACTACCTATGAGTGTTGACAGATTGTTCATGGCGTTATCAATGGTTACACCTTTTTGCTGCGCAAGGTCGTTGTCAATATCTAAACGATATTGAGGGAAGCTTGCACTGTAAAAACTAAATACCGCTGATAGCTCCGGCCGTTTCTCCAGGTCGGCAACAAAGTTTCTGTTGATGGTTTCCATCTTTTTGTAATCGCCAGATCCGCTTTTGTCCAGTAAGCGAAGCTCAAAGCCTCCGGCAGCTCCGTAACCCGGAACCGCAGGCGGCTGGAAGAACTCTATCTGGGCACCGGTTATATTCCTGCATTTTTCCTCCAGCTCCTTAATTACGTCCTGAACGCTATGCTTGCGTTCATCCCAACCTTTCAGGTTGATCAAACAAGTTCCGGAATTGGCTCCGGTACCCTCATTTAGTATTTCGTATCCCGCCAATGACGATACGGATTGTACATCGTCAACATCTTCGGATATTTTCTGCAAACGCTCTGCTATTTGGTTGGTGCGCTCTAATGACGACCCCGGAGGTGTTTGTATAATGGCATAAACCATTCCCTGATCCTCATTAGGAATAAAGCCCGAAGGAACAGCTCCGTTTAAAACCCAGATACCGGCACAAAAAGCAATTAGCACACCAAAGGTTAGCGTGCGGCGGGTTACAATCTTCTCTAATATGCCGCTATATTTACCGCCTAACTTATCAAAGCGCTTGTTAAAGCTTATTAATAGCCTGGTAACTATGCCTTCCTTTTTTTGCTTGCCATGGTTATTTTTAAGCATTATTATACACAATGCAGGGGTAAGCGTTAAGGCTACCAAACCCGAGAGTATAATAGAGGTAGCCATGGTGATAGAAAACTGCCTGTAAAACACCCCAACCGGGCCCGACATAAATGCCACGGGAATAAATACGGCCGCCATAACAAATGTTATAGCCACAATAGCTCCGCTTATTTCTTTTAAAGCTTCTATAGTAGCTTTGCGCGGGCCATAGTGTTTGGTTTCCATTTTGGCGTGCACGGCTTCTACTACCACAATGGCATCATCAACAACAATACCTATGGCAAGCACCAATGCAAACAGCGTTATCAGGTTTAATGTGATACCGAAGTATTGCATAAATACAAACGTGCCGATAAGGGATACCGGAACCGTTATAGCCGGAATTAGCGTTGAGCGCCAGTCGCCAAGGAAGATAAACACAACCAGGCCCACCAATATAAAGGCCTCAACAAGCGTATGGATAACCTTTTCTATTGAAGCATCCAAAAACTTAGATACATCATAGCTTATCTCGTAATTCATTCCTTTCGGAAACGACTTGCTTTTTATCTCGGCCAATTTGGCTTTTACGTTTTCAATAACCTTACTGGCATTACTGCCGTAAGATTGTTTTAAAACAATTGCAGCTGATGGCTTACCGTTAAGGCTTGAGTAAATATCGTACATGGAGCTGCCAAACTCAACATCTGCAACATCCTTAAGCCGTAGTATCTCGCCACCTGGTGTTGCCCGTAGTACTACTTTTTCGTATTGCTCTTTAGTGGTAAAGCGGCCCGGATATTTCAACACGTACTCAAAAGACTGAGAGCGCTTGCCAGAGCTTTCGCCCGTTTTACCCGGCGATGCTTCCAGACTTTGCTCATCAAGCGCTTTCATCACCTCATCGGTTGATATCTTGTAGGCCAGCATGCGGTCGGGCTTTAACCATATGCGCATAGCGTATTCGCGGTTACCTAATATGTCCGCAAAACCTACACCATCAACCCGCTTTAATTCAGATAAAAGATTAATATCTGCAAAGTTGAACAGGAATTTCTGATCGGTATGCGGGTCGTCGCTATACAAGTTAATGTACATTAACATGTTTGATTCTTCGCGCGATATCTTTACGCCTTCGCGCACTACCAACGGGGGTAATTTGTTTACTACCGAAGCTACACGATTTTGAACATTTAGCGTTGCCTGGTTAGGATCAGTACCCAGGTTAAATACTACCTGTATAGCACCTTCACCGTCATTGCCGGCATCGGCAGCCATGTACTTCATACCGGGCACACCGTTCAATGCTTTTTCAAGCGGAATAATTACCGCCTTAACCAACAGTTCATTATTAGCGCCGGGGTAAGCGGCTACAACATTAACCTTTGGTGGTGATATAGAGGGGAATTGCGTTACCGGTAATTGAACCATGGCAAGCACTCCCAGAAAAACTATCAGCAGCGATATTACTATTGAAAGTACAGGTCGCTGTATTAATTTGTTGAACATTTTAATTGTCTATATAATGGATTTATTCAGCCTTTAATCTCAGGCTTGACATCACTTTTGCAGGGTCTTCAAACGTAAATTTGATCTTATCCCCATCTTTTACCGACTGTATGCCGTCAAGCAATATCTTATCGCCTAATGACAAACCGGTATCAATTACATACAGATCTGGCAATTCGCCACGTACCGTAATAGGCTGCGAATGCGCTACGCCATTCTTTATAACAAAAGCGTACTTTTTATCCTGGATCTCGTAAGTGGCCTTTTGCGGAATAATAAGGGTATTTTTTAGCGGAACGGTCATTAAAATCTTACCGGTTTCGCCATTACGCAAAAGTCCATCGGTATTAGGGAATTTTGCACGGAAGGCAATATTTCCGGTTTCGTTTTCAAACTCGCTTTCAACTGTCTGTACTTCGCCCTTATATTTTAAAAGATTACCGTTAGCCAAACGCAAATTAACCTTTGTGTCTGCACGCCCTTTTTTATCTTCCTGATAATTCAGGTACTCTGGCTCAGACAGGTTGAAGTAAGCATAAACATCGCTGTTGTCTGACAGGCTTGTCAGCAACTCACCCTCATCAATAAGGCTGCCCAGTTTTTTTGGTATTCTGTCAATATAACCGTTAAATGGTGCACGGATCTCTGTAAAGGACAGATGGATCCTGGCTAAGGAGTGGCCGGCATTTGCTCCGGCAAGTTTGGCCTTTGCCATTGCAAGTTCGTTTTTAGAAACAATATCCTTATCGGCAAGGCTTTGGGTATTCAGCAATTCCACCTCAGCCGCTTTAACTTCAGCTTCGGCTTTTAAAGCCTCAGTTTCGTACATCTTAGGCATTATTCTGAATAAAAGCTGACCGGCTTTTACATATTGGCCTTCGTCAACATAAATATTTTGTAAAAATCCTTTTTCCTGCGACCGGATCTCAATGTCGCGCACAGAACGGATCTGAGACACATATTCTTTTGTAAAAGAGGTGTCCACTTTTAAGGGGCCCGTTACAGTATAAGTAGCGGCCTCAATTTTTTCTTCGGGTTTTGACGTACAGCCTATTTGACCCAACAGGGCCAACATGCCGGCAAGCACCACAATTTTGTTCATAGTATTAATTAAGAAATGATTTTGAAATGTAGAAGGCGGGGGGGAAGACTATCCGAGGCTTCGCCGATAACAGGACATAAAAGCGCTACGCATTAACGCGAAGCCCGGTTACGGCTGTTCTATTTCCCTAAAATGAAGAGTGGGGTGTTCAGATCCGCAAAGACCTTTGAACGATATACCTGGTAGAGGCAGTGGCGGAGTCGAAACGCTCATCGGTCGCAACTTCCGGTTTTATATAGCTTAAAACAGCTTGGCGAAACGATGGCAGCGTTAAATAAAACCCGCACAAAAGTTTAAATTTTGTCAGATCGCACGGAGGGGCGTCTTCCTGGTCTTCCTCGCACTCCCAAAATAAAAACTGCGATGATTTACCAAAACTTCTTTGCTCGCTGTACTTTGAGGCTGCGCGGGAGTTATTAAGCGCCTCGGCTTTTTTTCTTTCCAGAACGAAGGCTTTAACAGCAATAACATGTCTGTTACGAACATTACATGCCTGTGTGTTGGTTTGAAACAACAACAGTACACTTAATATGATCAATGTTAACCTCATTCGGGTGGCAAAAGTAATAAAAGTTTGGTAAGTTGTATACAAACAAGTGTTTGTAATACAGACTTTACCGTTTTGCATTAGTAACGCAAACAATCCGTGTAAATTATAGCCTCAAAAGGCAGGTTTCAGTTTTTACAATTTTAATATAAAGATATTTACTTCTGTGATTGCTTTGCGGACGAAAGGTTTAAGAAGATATAAAAGATAAGCCCTTTAATGCTATTAAATACTGCAACAAATAATTAAGTTTGTTTTGAGCCTATTAAGCATCAAGCTTTATGAACAAAAAAATATACCTGCTTACAGTGGCAATAGCTGCCGTATTTAACAGCAATGCGCAAAATATGACGAGTACCGGTCCGCAAATAAAAACAGCCAATGGCACAGTACAGGGCGTAACCGAAACCAGTGGCATACGCTCATTCAAAGGTATTCCGTTTGCAAAGCCACCCGTTGGCGATCTGCGCTGGAAAGCGCCGCAGGCTCCCGCTAACTGGAACGGTGTGCTTAAGGCAGATCATTTTAGCGCGCAGGCCATGCAGCAGCATCTGTATAGCGATATGATCTTCCGCAGCAGCGGTAACAGCGAAGACTGCCTTTACCTAAACGTTTGGACCCCGGCAAAAGCCGGCAACGAAAAGCTGCCCGTACTGGTATACTTCTATGGAGGCGGTTTCCGTACCGGCGATGGCTCTGAGGGTAGGTACGATGGCGAAAGCATGGCAAAAAAAGGGATAGTAGCGCTTACCGTAAATTATCGCCTGGGTGTATTTGGTTTTATGGCGCATCCTGATCTGACAAAAGAATCTCCGGACCATGCCTCTGGCAATTACGGGCTGATGGATCAGCATGCCGCGTTGCTTTGGGTGAAGAAAAATATAGCTGCCTTTGGCGGCGACCCTGATAAAGTTACCATCGCAGGCGAATCTGCCGGCTCCATGTCAGTATCGGCGCAAATAGCCTCGCCGCTGTCAAAGGGTTTATTTAGAGCGGCTATTGCCGAAAGCGGCGCTTTACTGGGTAACCTATCGCCAACACCATTGGCCACTGCAGAGCAAGCCGGCGTTACCTTTGCTAAGCGGGTTAAGGCTGAGTCATTGGCTGATCTGCGCAAGATTCCTGCTGATTCTTTGCTAAAATGGGGTGCCAACGGCCGCTTTGGCTGCACGATTGATGGTTACTTTTTACCGCAGCAACCCCAGGAAATATTTGCAGCGGGCAAGCAAATGCCTGTTGCATTGCTGGCAGGATGGAACTCGGCAGAAGGCGACTATAAAAGCATATTGGGCAGAAACGTTGCGGCTACACCCGAAAATTACAAGGCGGCCATTCAGCGTTTATATCCCGATAAAGCCGCCGAGGTTTTACAACAGTATCCTGCAACTACCAAAGAAGAAATAATAGCATCGGGCAACGCCCTGGCATCCGATCGGTTTATAGCCTATAGCACCTGGAAATTGATTGATATGCAGGCCCGCACGCAAAACGCACCCGTGTATCGTTATCTATATACCCGCCCGCGACCTAAGCTGGCTACTGATGCAGAGGCTCCCACCGGTGCTGTTCACTCGGCCGAAATAGAGTATGCCATGGGTAACCTGCACTACAATAAGGTATATAACTGGACACCCGAGGATATTAAAACAGCAGAAGTTATGCATGCCTTTTTTGTCAACTTCATTAAAACCGGCAATCCTAATGCCCAGGGTTTACCCCAATGGGACGCGGTACAAGGCAAAGGCACAAAAAAGGTATTGGTAATTGATACCGATAGTAAGGGCGTGCCTGATAACACCGTAACACGATATGCTTTGATGGATGGGTTGATAAAGTAGGTGTTTGATGCCAATAATGTTGGTCGTTATTTAAAATCCGCTAACGCTCAAGCGTGGCGGTTGTTGAGGTTATTATTGTTGCTCCGCTATCGTGTATCGTCCTGAAAAAAGTTTACACTTTTAATGATTAATCCTGTGATAAGTTTACACTTTAATTTTAGTCCTGTTATAGGTTTACACTTTTCTAAATATAAAGAATAAACTATTGTTGTTTGCTTGTTGTGTGGGAATGTGGGAAACTCCTTCAGTTTTCCATATTTCCACATGTTTTTCGTTTTTTGCTTCTTTTTTCTTTTTACTGTCTCCTTTCTTTTGTTTAAAACTGTAGTACCCGATTTCTGCAGGGTCTGTTAACCCAACTCTTCCATTTACGTTGGATCGGGCCGGTTTGCCCATGTGCCTGGTCAGGGGTCATCATATCAATGCTGCTATGCAGCCTCACGCTGTTATAAATCTCAACAGCTGTTACTGCCGACTCCCGGGCGCTTGTAAGGTGGGGATATACTTCCTTAAGTAACTCCAGCTTTAGTATTCCGTTTACTCTTTCTGCAATGGCATTATCCCTGGGATCACCGCTTTGGGTCATGCTGATAGCGATAGCGGCTTGATTTAACAAACCGATATAGTTTTCACAACAGTATTGTGAACCACGGTCTGAATGATGGATCAACAGTTCATTACCCGTCCTTTCTTTAAGCGCCATTTCCAGAGCCGCCACAGGCCCCTGAACTGATAGGTCCTTATTCATGTGGTAACCCACGATCTTACGACTGTAAGCATCTGTAACCAAACTCAGATAAGCGAATATGCTCTTTTTCAGTCGTATATAGGTAATGTCACTCACCCATAATTCTTCTGAACGGCTTAATACGATACCCTTTATCAGGTCGGGGTATTTCTTCATCCAGTGATTCGAGTCCGTTGTCCGGGGCTTACTGTGCCTACGCTTTCTGTTTAACAAACCGTTTTCACGCAGCAGGTCAAACACCCGATCTCTGCCCCTGACGATATGATGATCTGCCATAAATGGCTCCATCATCGCATACAACTTTCGTCCTCCAAGTTTCGGTTGAAGCAGGCGGTGAGCAAGCACCTGAGCGATTATCAGGTCGTCCTCCAGTACACTTTTTCCTAATGCTTTTTGATATTGATAATACGCCTGTGGCGAATGACCAAGCAGTCTGCAAAGCTCACGAAGTCCCCGTGAGCAGCTTTGCATTTTCATTTGGACCGCCTGGTGCCATGCTTTTTTCGCAGGTCTATACCCAGCTCCTTACTGGATATATCGATCATCAGATCCTGTAACTCAATCTTCAGACGAGCTTTTCGAAGCTCCTCACGGAGCGTCTTAACATCATCCGGTAAGGTTGTGTCTTCTACTGAAATGGCTTTAATTGCTGCCGGCTTCTTTTCTTTCTTTTGCTTTGACATCACCATCCGGTGGATTTGCGCACGGGATATTCCGTACTTTTTCTCTAAAGCTCGGTAATTTAATCCCAATAAATTACGATCCATAAGTATCGATTCTGCTGTTCTTTCGTCCATCTTTGTTTACTTAATGTGTAAACCTATTTCAGGACGAGACATCGGGACAAAAAAGCCAGTTTTATAACCGTGTTGACAGTCTGCTACTTATCGGAATTCCACAGCTAATTTCCCTGACGAATAAGTAGTCTCACTTTGTCCCACCCAAAAAACACAAAGTGCTTGTTGTCAAGAGATTACTGTAAAAAGTGTCCCAATTGTCCCATATTGTCTCACACCCACATGGGACAAACAAACTGCAAACTAAGAAACCGTCAGCTCGCCGCGCAGGTCAACCTCCATCAGTTCTTTAACCTGTTTAGGGTCTTCAGATTGCCCTAGCAAGAACATCATTTTGGTCACGGCGGCTTCGTAGGTCATATCGTAACCGTTGGCTACACCGATGTCTTTTAGCTGCTTGCTGGTTTCGTAACGGCCCAGCTCAACAGTACCCACCTTGCATTGCGATATGTCCACTATTACCTTGCCGCCATCAATAGCCTGCTTAAGCAAATCGATGAACCATTGGTCGGTAGTAGTGTTACCTGCGCCAAATGTTTCCATAACAACGCCGCGTACATCAGCGCCTAAAACGGCTTCAACCACCTTTGGGCCTATGCCCGGGTAAAGCTTAAGCACGGCTACATCATTAGCCAGGTTATTATGTACAGTTAAGGCTTCGTTGTTGGGCTGGCGTATATCATTCACACTAAAGCGCAAATGCACGCCAGATTCGGCCAGTATAGGGTAGTTAGGAGACCGGAACGCCTCAAACTTTGATGAGTTATACTTAAAGGAACGGTTGCCACGGAACAGCTTGTAGTCAAAGTAGATGCACACTTCGGGCACGCGTGCACGGTCGCTTTTCTTGGCGTTGGCTATCTCAATGGCCGTCATCAGGTTTTCCTTGGCATCGGTACGTATAGCACTAATAGGCAACTGCGACCCGGTGAAGATGATAGGCTTAGCCAGATTCTCCAGCATAAAGCTCAACGCCGATGCAGTAAACGCCATCGTGTCTGACCCATGCAGGATAACGAAGCCGTCAACGTCATCATAATTGTCCTGGATCAGGCCGGCCAGCTCGCTCCAGATAGCAGGATTCATGTTAGATGAATCAATGATCTCATTAAACGAGTGCACCTTGATCTTGCAGTTCAGCTTTTCCAGCTCAGGCACATTATCCATGATCTGCTCAAAGTTGATAGGCTTAAGCACTTTGGTTACAGGATCGGCCATCATACCAATTGTTCCTCCGGTATAGATGATAAGTATCTGGCTCATTAATCAGGATAATTTAGTTTATTTAGGCAGGTTCACACACCAAATATTTTCTTTGAGTTCGCGGTAGTTATACCGGCCACGGTTTCAAGGTCCGTTTGATAAATCTCGGCAATTTTTTGGGCGATGAATATCAAATAGGAACTTTCGTTGGGTTTCCCTCTGTGCGGAACGGGCGAAAGATACGGAGAATCTGTTTCTAAAACTATATGGCTTAGATCAATTTGAGGTAAAATTTTGTCGAGCCCGCCGTTTTTATAGGTAACTACACCACCAACGCCCAGGTAAAAACCAAGATCAATTGCGCGTTGCGCTTGCTCTGCATTGCCTGTAAAGCAATGAAAAATACCGCGCAAAAGCTCATCATTCTCCTCTGCCAGCACTTCAAAAACCTCGTTAAACGCCTCGCGGCAGTGGATAACAATCGGCAGCCTAAGGCTCTTGGCCCAAGCTATTTGATCCTTAAAGGCCTTTACCTGGTCAGCCAGGTTGGTTTTATCCCAATACAGATCAATACCGATTTCGCCAATGGCATATATTTGACCAACGTCACTTTTCTTTATCGCAGCCAACTCGTCTTCCCAATCGCCTTTTACCGAGCATGGGTGCATACCCAACATAGGGAAACAGTTGTGCGGGTAGGCATGTAGCAGATCGTTTATTTTTTTTACCGACTCAATATCCACATTCGGCAAAAACAATCTGCTGATGCCGTTATCAAAGCAACGCTGCATTAGGGCTGCACACTTATCTGCATCTTGCTCATAATACAAATGGGTATGCGTGTCGGTTAATATCATGCTGCAAAAATAAAAAAGCTCCCCGTTAAAAACGGCGAGCTCCCTGTGTTTAATTAAAAAGAGTTTATGGCTTTTTGGTAACTGTTTTTTTAGTCGCTGTTGCCGGAGCTTTTTTAACCGTTGTAGTTTTTACGGCTGCTTTTTTTACAATCGTTTTTTTAGTTACAGTATGTTTAACCGGGCTAACTTTAACTAATTCAACGTCAAACCTTAGCGTGGCATATGGTGATATATCATTACCCGCGCCCCGCTCGCCGTAAGCTAACTTAGAAGGAATGATAAATGTAGCCTTTGAACCCTCGTTCAACAATTGCAGGCCTTCATCCCATCCGGGTATAACCTCACCTCTGCCCAAAGCAAATGAAATAGGCTCGTATGTGCGCCCTTCCTGTTTGGTGCCGGCTTTTATCGCTTCAGCCTCTATACTGGTGTCAAAAACCTTTCCGTCAAGTGTGCGCCCAAGATAGTTTACATACACCGTATCGCCCGGCAATGGCTTGCGTTTAACAGTGGGTTTGGTAACCACATATTTAAGTCCCGAGGCGGTTGTGTTTAATATTAATTTATTATCGGCAATGTAAGTAGCAGCTGTTCCGGCCTCTTGTACAGCTAACTTAGCAGTAACGGCCTTTTCCGCTTCAAGGGCTTTATTACGTTCGGCCATGGCTTCATCCAACGATTGTATTTTTTCAATTTTCAGAGCGATAATTAAATTGCTTCCTTTAGGAAAAAACGGGGGGCGTTTGTCCTCATTGCCGTTGAACATGCTGTCTGTAGGCACTTTTATTATGGCACTGTCCTTCAAAGCAAGCAGCGGAAATATGTCCATCAAATCACCATCTGGAGCACATCGTGCCTGAAAGGGACGGCCAACTGTATAAGTGCTGGCCAGAACAGAGTCTTTCTCCGTTTTTTGCACCATATTAAAGGTAATTATCTGGTCAAGCTTTATCTTTTCGCCTGGGTTGGATGTTACAATGCGATATATGGTTCCTTTTGGCGTACGTTTAAAATCGCCCTGTGCACTGGCGTTTGCAACAAAAGCTAATGCTGCTAATATTAAAAGATACTTTTTCATATTAAAAAGGTCTTCCTTTAACAGGAAGGCCGTGCTTAAATTTATTTTTTTGTTGGATGGACAATGTCAACCACTTCAATATCAAAAACAAGAGGAGCGTTTGCAGGTATTTCCTGGTAACCTCTTTCGCCGTAACCCAATGCTGATGGAATAACCAACGTGGCTTTAGCACCTTTATTTAACAATTGCAAGCCTTGATCCCAACCTGCTATAACCTGCTGCTGACCAACTGCAAAACGGATAGGTTTAAACGGACGCATTTCTATGTGCTGCAGTTTGGCTTTTACTGCCTCGTCTTTGATGTTAGTGTCGAATACTTTGCCTGTGAAAAGCAAACGGCCAGCATAATTAACCACAGCAGTATCGCCGGGAGCAATGTTAGCGCCAGCCCCTTGTTTAGTAATTACATAATATAAACCCGAATCGGTTTTAGTTACATTCATTTTATTATCAGCAATGTACTTTTGAATTTTGACAGGCTCTTGCTTTTTAACGGTTTCAACCTGGCCGCTAACGTATGTTGATATCGTACGTTGAAACACCTCGTCGGTAAGAGTTCCTTTAGGAATTACTTTATTTATTTTCAAATCGTACACAACATATTTACTGCTTTTAAATTTGTCCGGCCGTGGCTGGCCGCCTTTGAAAGCGCTATCGGCTACCGTCTTTATTGTAACACTATCGCCTTCGCCAACCAATTTAAATCCGTCCATCATATCGCCTTTAAATTGCGCTTTCTCTATTATCAGGTACTGAGGTTGACCACCATCGTAAGAGCTATATATCGTAGAGTCGGCATCGTTTTTTACTACCACAAAGGCCGAAACGAAATCGCCTTCTTTTATTTTTGTTGTGCTTTTTTCGCTGTGTATGTTGTAAAGTAAGCCGCCCGGTCCTTGTTTAAATCCGCCATTACAGCTTGCAAGGCCTATAGCCGCGAGCCCTAAAAACATTAAGTTTTTTCTCATTTTTATTGAATTAGTAGTTTTTTATATTTTGGTAAAATTAATTTGAATTGTTCAACAACCTGCTCAATACCGTTGGCTGATTGCCCTCCGGCAGCATTGCGGTGCCCCCCACCATTAAAATAAAGCTTACAGATCTCGTTAGCCGGAAAATCGCCTTTTGAGCGAAGTGATAACTTTACCTGGTCGCCTCGTTCAACAATGAACGCTGCCAGCCTTATACTTGTTATAGAAAGAGCGTAATTTACTATTCCTTCTGTATCGCCTGTTTGCACATCATAGGCGGCAATATCCTGTTTTCTCAGCACTATTATGGCCGTATTAAACTCAGGCAGCACCTCCAAACAATTGCTTAAGCAGTGCCCAAGCAGGCGTATGCGGTTTTCTGACGCGCTATTGTATACCAGCTCATGTATACGCCAATTTACCGCACCCTTATCAATAAGCTCAGCAACAACCCGATGAACGTCTGCTGTTGTATTTGGCAACCTGAACGATGCTGAATCCGTCATTATGCCGGTATATAAACTGGTTGCTACGTCTTTATTTATGTATTCCTTATGTTGCAAAACATTGGCAATAAAATCATAAACCAGTTGCGCTGTTGCACAGGCACTAATACTCCAGTGCCGATAGTCATCAAAATCAGCAGGGTCAAGGTGATGGTCTATCATTATCTTATAGGCACTGCTGGCGCGTACAAGCTCTCCCATTTCGTTTATTCTGTCAAGACTGTTAAAGTCAAGGCAAAATATAAGGGCGGCATTTTCTATAAGG
The DNA here is from genome assembly GCF_054061755.1 of Mucilaginibacter sp. HD30. Classification (NCBI taxonomy): domain Bacteria; kingdom Pseudomonadati; phylum Bacteroidota; class Sphingobacteriia; order Sphingobacteriales; family Sphingobacteriaceae; genus Mucilaginibacter; species Mucilaginibacter sp. HD30. The sequence goes on along the minus strand of NZ_JBSSEO010000001.1, from coordinate 3,853,975 downwards.
ATTGCTGATTCTTCCGGCCGATCTGTATAAACTATAACATCTTCGTTTCCGGGCATCCATGTTAAGAAATCGGGGTAGTCGCTTGGGGTGATAACCTGTGCGTGATGGCCCAACTGTATCAAATAGTTATATAAACCAAGCGACGACCCAAGGGCATCGCCATCGGGTTTATGATGCGTAGTAATAACTATTTTTTGAGGCTGACCCAACAGATCAATCAGCGAGCCCGTATCTAACATACTCTTTTTAAAAAGATGCAAATCTATGTAAATTAATATGAAAGCATAATTATTTAATTTAAAAAGCGGGGATGTAGGTGCGGTCTTTTTGCTGATTGGTGTTTTATTTTCCGAACACCTTCCGCCCTTGGTTGGTCAGGCCTTTTTAGAAAAAGGTCTTCCGATAAAGACAATTATAGGAAGATAATATCATTTATAAGTTCGTCGCCGGCCTCTGTGTTTATTTTTTCGATGATTTGCGCCCGCATCAATAGTAATTCATTTTTTATTACCGACGATTCTATACGCAGAAAGAGTTTCCTTTCATGTATATAAAGTTCTTTTGTGCGGTTGGCAACAGATTTGCCTACAAGATCCGGCCAATGCGCTGCCACCGCTGTTTCGTCAAAACGGCGCTTTATTTTGTAAACCTTAAGCATTTGCTCCAGGGCCTCTTTTAAATACTTGTCGTTTGTTTTACGCATCTACCTCGCCTTGTGTTATTTTAAACAATTTAACCGGCACCTGCATATTCTCAAATATTTGCTTAACACGGTTGTAGCCCGTGTCTGTAATAAATACTTGTCCAAAATTATGGTCAGACACCATTTGCATTAATTTTTCAACGCGCTTATCATCTAACTTATCAAAAACATCATCAAGCAACAGCAAAGGTTTAAATCCTTTTGCTTGCTGAAGCAATGTGTACTGCGCCAATTTCAATGCAATTAAAAATGACTTTTGCTGCCCCTGCGATCCGAATTTTTTGATAGGCATGCCATGTATGTAGAAGATCAGGTCGTCTTTATGAACACCACAAGTAGTACGCTCAAGCACCTTGTCTTTCTCAGTGTTCTTTTTTAACAACGTTTCGAGGTCCGTCTGTAACAACTGCGATTCATAAACCAATTCTACATTTTCGGCCTCTCCGGTTAAAAACCTGTAATGTTTGTTGAACACGGGCGTAAAGGCCTCCATAAACCCTTTTCTTTTTTCAAATATCTTTTTACCTGATGCGGTAAGCTGTTCATCAAAAATTTCGAGCAGGCTTTGATCATATCGCCCTGTATCAGCCGCTGATTTTAGCAATGCGTTGCGGTTTATCAACACCTTATTATATGCTATTAATTCGTCGAGGTAGTTGTTATCGGTTTGCGATATAACGTTATCAATAAATTTGCGCCTCTCTTCACTACCTTCAACAATAATACTCACATCATTAGGCGACACCATAACAAGCGGCAGCAAGCCAATATGGTCGGCCAGGCGGGGATAATCTTTTTTATTTCGCTTAAACTGTTTTTTCTGATTACGCTTTACAGAACAGGCAATAGCTTCGGTTTGACCATTACGGTTAAATGTCCCCGTTATAATGAAAAAGTCGGCATCCTGTTTTATCTGCTGGCTATCAATAGGGTTGAAATAGCTTTTACACAATGCCAGGTAATGTATTGCGTCAAGCAAATTGGTTTTTCCGGCCCCATTATCGCCCAAAAATGCATTTACGCCTTCGCTCAATAACAATCCGGCTTCGGTGTAATTTTTAAAATTGATGACGGACAGTTGCTGTAAATGCATAAAGAAAGTTCAAATTTAATAATTACAGACTGGCTTTAGTGCTTTCTGACACTTAAAAGCACGCTTCATGCTTAAAATAAAATGCTATTGCTAAACCTTTTTAAAAAGTGTAGTTTTGCAAACTTTAATTTAGAATAACAATGTCAAAAACCCAACAGAGTACCCAACAACCATTGAATGACAGCGGTTTGGGGCAGGTAAGTAAATTTACAAGGGAAAACCAAAAAAGTTTAACATTTATAGTAGCAGCAGTTGTTATAATGATAGCTGTATATGTGCTTTATCAAAAATTATATTTAGCCCCCCGCGAAGTTACTGCAGCAACACAAATGCGCGTGGCACAAGAGTCTTGGCAAAAGAAGGATTGGGATAAAGCCATTAATGGCGATGCGGGTTACCCCGGATTTGAAAAAATAATAAGCGAATACAGCAATACTAAGGCTGCTAATCTGGCCAACTTTTATTTAGGAGTGGCTTACCTTAACAAGGGTGAATACCACAAGGCGATTGATTATTTAAGCGATTACAGAGGCGATGATAGCATGATAGCGGCAGAGGCTTTAGGCAGTACCGGTGACGCATATGTTGAATTAAAGGATTATGACAACGCGGCATCTTACTTTAAAAAAGCTGTAGATAAAGCCGAAAACGACTTTTTGTCGCCATTATATTTGAAAAAACTGGGGCTTGTTTACGAAGCAGCTAATAAGAAAGACGATGCAGCCGACGCTTACAAAAGCATAAAAACGAATTATCCAACCAGTACCGAAGCGCAAACCATTGATGCTTATATAGCGCGCGTACAGGCAAAGTTGTAATTGATTTCAGATTTCGGATGTTCAATTTCGAATTTATCTAATTCGTCAATCCGAAATCCGAAATCCGAAATTTAAAATCAAAATGGCCACCCAGCTAAAGAATTTATCAGATTTTTCAGGAACAACCATACCATCTGCAGCGCCTTTTAGCTTTGCTATAATTGCTGCGGAGTGGAATGCCGAGGTTACACTGGCGCTTTACAACGGAGCGTATCAGGCATTGGTTGATAATGGCGCATTGCCAGAAAATATACAATCGCACTGGGTGCCGGGGAGTTTTGAATTAACAGCAGCTGCTGATATGGTTTTGAAGGCAACCAAAGCAGATGCCGTTATATGTTTAGGTTGTGTAATACAGGGTGAAACGCGACATTTTGATTTTATTTGTAATGCTGTAGCTAATGGATTAAGTAATGTTGCCATTAAATACACAAAACCTGTTATATTTGGTGTACTTACCCCGGACAATCAGCAACAAGCTATTGACCGTGCAGGTGGGAAACATGGCAACAAAGGGGTAGAAGCCGCTGTAACTGCATTAAAAATGGCAGAACTTGGTAAAACTTTGGACACTTAATTTGCGTATAATAACACAAAGATCAACAATGAAAAAAATTGCCTACATACTACTGCTCGTTTTAAGTTTAGGCACGTTAGCGTCCTGCTCCAACAAGCTTTGTCCGGCTTACAGCTCATATCCACGGGGCGGTCGCAGATAAAATAACATATCTTTTCTTTTTATGGTGCAAAGGGCCAATGTTTGACTTTGCAATTACCGAGAACAAATTGTCCGTTTTTATATTTGTAATATTATGAATTGGACACAACTGGAATCGCCCGAACAGCTAAATCAAATAAAACAACAGCAGGGTTACGCGCTTATTTTTAAACATAGCACCCGCTGTTCCATCAGTATGATGGCAAAAAGACGCTTTGAGTTAGATTGGGATAATCTTCCCGCCGATATGCCTCTTTATTTTCTTGATCTTATCCGCTACCGCGATATCTCTAACCAGGTAGCCCAATTATTTCAGGTACATCACGAATCTCCTCAACTATTGCTGATTAAAGACGGCGAATGCATCTTGGATCAGTCGCATGGCTCCATATCCGTTGAGGAAGCAATTGGCGAAATGGGTAATTAATATCCGTAACGGTATTCCGCTTTGAAAACCATTGGCTACCAACCAAAGTCGATAGTTTTTTTAACATCAGGGTGAAGGCTGATAGCAACCGGGCAGGTTGTTGCGGCTAACTCTAAAATTTTAATTTCTTTTTCTGAGTATGTTTTCGGGAACTTTAGTGTTACAATAACCTCAGCAACACGGCGGGGGTTAGGGGCCATTATTTTGGTTACTTCTGCAGTTGTATTATCTACATCAAATCCATGCGTATCGGCAGCTATTGCCATTGTAGTAAGTATACATCCGGCCAGTGATTCTGCTAAAAGGTCGGTCGGCGAAAAAGCCTCGCCTTTGCCCTTGTTATCTACAGGCGCATCTGTTAAAATTGTAGTGCCCGATTGTAAATGTGTAGCCTCGGTTCTTAAGCCGCCCAGGTAGGTAGTTTTAATAGTTGCCATATTTAGAGAGATATAAACTCCAAATTTACACATCCCGATGGTTTTGGAACCCATCGCCATAAAAAAATCTTTCCTTACGGTTTCCTACAATTGTTAGCATATCGCCTTAAAAATTTTTGCCTGATGCTTAAATTATTTATACATTACAAAAAACTTTAGCGCATTATATGCTCTTAACGCAAAATTATCAGCATTTTTCTTTTGATCTGTGGCTCACCCTTATACGCTCAAATCCGGCGTTTAAAGAGGAAAGAGCGGCGTTTTTCCATCAGCATTTTAATTACTGCAACCTATCGCTTGACGGCGTTAAGCACACGTTCAGGCAGGTAGATATTATGTGTAACCTGATCAACGAGAAGACAGGTAAGAATATTGATGCTGATGAGATGTACCTGATGGTGCTCAGCATGATGAATAATGGCGATGGGAGAATATGGAAGATCGACATAGAAAAGTTATACGCCGACATGGAAGAGCTGCTTTTTGAGCACTTGCCCATTGCCTATTGCGACCGTACAATTGCAGTGCTATCACAACTTAAAAAAACCACAACTGCCACAATAGGCATTCTCAGCAACACCGGTTTTATAAAAGGTGTAACATTACGCAAGGTTTTAAATCAAATTGGTATAGATGAGTTTATTGATTTCCAGCTTTACTCGGACGAAGCGGGAATGTCAAAGCCGAATCCGCAATTTTTTAAAATGATGCTTGACCAACTGAGCACACATCATACCGAAATAGATCTGACCCGTGTAATACACATAGGCGATAACCCTGTTGCGGATGTAGCGGGTGCCAATGCGGTAGGTTTGCAAAGCTATCTTATCAATTCAAATAACATTTACCTTCCTGATATAATCAATAATGCACACCACGTACTCGCTCCATAAAATAAGCACTACTGCCGATTTTGGTTTTGGCGCAGCAGAATACAGCCGGTTTAAATTTGGTGATGGCGAAGTAGCCCGGCACTTTGGCGCGGCACTTGCTGCCGGGTTTATAAAGCAGCATTTAAGCGCGCTAACTAAGGGTGAGCAAATGGTGGTTATTTCAAGTCCGTACTCATTTATCCCAACGGCAACGTTTACGCTTAAAAATCACTTTGTATCTATACTGAATCGTTGGCTTGCTCGCCACAATATGCCTGTTGTACAAGAGAGCAAGGTGCACAGAACCATTACGTATAAAGAAGATTATGGCGAGCTGGATGCAGAGCAGCGCCTGCTACTTATAGGTAACGATTCCTTTCACATTGATAAAATGTTTTTAAAGGGGAAAACGTTAGTGTTTTTGGATGATATAAGAATTACCGGCGGGCACGAGCGCATGATCAGGAAAATGATCGATGAATACGAACTGGACAATCCGGTTTATATGCTTTACTTTGCCGAGCTTATAAACCACAATATACATCCAAGCGTTGAAAATTATTTGAATTATTTTAGCGTTCAAACTATTTTTGATCTGGATGACATAATAAACGGCGGTAACTTCTGTATCAACACCAGGATAGTTAAATACATATTAAATTACGACCACGAAAGCTTTTGCGTGTTTTTGCAAAACAAAAACGAAGCTTTTATAAACGAATTATACGACATGGCGTTGGGCAACAGTTACCATAATATGGAAAGCTACCAACTCAATTTAAATTATATTAAAAACCAATTAGTAACGAGTAATAAAAAGTTAGCATAAATTATGGCTATAAATTTGCAAAAAGGGCAGCGCGAATCCATTTCGGCCCCGAAGTTTACCATCGGATTAGGATGGGACACCAACAGTTCATCAACAGGAACAGCATTTGATCTTGACGCGTCCGTATTTGTTATGGGCGATAATAAAAAGCTTTTGAGTGATGAGCATCTTATTTTCTATAATAACTTAAAATCGCCAGACGGAGCAGTAGAGCATACCGGCGATAATTTAACCGGCGATGGCGAAGGTGATGATGAACAGATCAAGATAGACCTGTCGCTTATATCGCCGCAGGCGTCAGAGATCTGCATTGTAGTTACCATCCACGAAGCAGCTAACCGCAGACAGAATTTTGGCCAGATACGCAATTCGTTTATCCGTATATTTGATACCGCTAGCAATACAGAACTGCTTAAATACGAGCTGGAAGAAGATTTTTCTATTGAAACAGCGGTTGAGTTTGGCAGGATATACAAACGCAACAACGAGTGGAAGTTTGAAGCGGTTGGCGCCGGCATGAAAGGCGGCCTGCAGGATTATTTAAATAAATACAATTAAACCCAAGCAACAATGGCAATTAATTTAGAAAAAGGACAGCGTATAAGCCTTGAAAAAAGCAATGGCAGTAAGCTGCAAAATATATGTGTAGGCATTAACTGGGGCGCGATAGAGAAAAAAGGGATGTTTGGTTTCGGTGGCAAAAAAGAGGCGGTTGACCTTGATGCCAGCTGCGCTTTATTTAATGAAGGAAAAGGACTGCAAGAGGTAGTATATTTTGGTAACTTAAAATCAAAGAATGGGTCAGTAAAACATAGCGGCGATGACCTTACAGGTGATCTGGGCGGCGACGACGGTTTAGACAATGAAGTTATAACTGTTGACCTGGGCGCATTAGAGCCTACTACAACTTATGTAGCGTTTGTGCTAAACAGCTTCCGTGGACAAGATTTTGGCAGCATACCGTTTGCATCGCTACGCGTTTATGAAGGCACCCCAAAGCGGGTTAACGAAGTATTTGCTACCTATAACATTACTGGTGCCAACTTTGCGGGCCACGTATCAATGGTGTTGGGGGTTTTTTACAAACGCAATGGCGAATGGAAGTTTAATGCCATTGGCGAGCCAACAAAGGACAAAAAATTACAGGAAACTGTACAAACGGTTACACAACAATATTTATAGAGAATGAGCCCGGCACTTTAGCGCCGGGCCACAAAACATACAAGGATGGAACCTACACCAAATAGTACCGAACCGGTTGTTGCGCCAATAACGGCCGTAAAACTGATTGACAAAGAGGGCAATGTTGACCTTACACAGGCCACTCCCGAAGATATCAGCAAATATTCCGCTTTAAGCAAGGACCTAAGCCCCGCCGATTCCAACTCCATATTAAATTATGGCGTTGAGGTGCAAAATTCTATGGAGCGGTACAGTAACCAGTTTTTATCATCGGTGCGTACCTACAACTCGGGCGAGGTTGGCGGTTTGATCAATGAGTTATTAGTTGAATTAAACTACATTGATGTTGACGAGCTGGAACAAAACTCATTTAAAACGTTTCTTTCAAAGATTCCTTTTATAAAGAGCCTGGTTACAGATGTCAAAAAAATGTTCCAGAAGTACGATCTTGTAGTTAACAATGTAGACAAGATCACCAACAAGGTAAAAGCGGGCCGGTTAAATGCTATAAAGGACAATAGCTCGCTGCAAACCATGTTTGACAGCAATGTGCAGTACATTCACCAGATGGAGGAGCTGATCATATCCGGCCAGATAAAATATAAAGAGCTGATGGAAAAGCTGGCCGAAATGGAAGCCAATCCAACCGCTTATCAGGATTACGAAATTGCAGACTTGCGCGAATTTTGCAGCCGTTTAGACAAGCGCCTGGCTGATATGAAGATTGTTAGGTTTATCATGTTGCAATCATTGGCGCAAATACGCGTTGTGCAGAATAATAACACTTCCATTGCAGAAAAAGCGCAGTCAATTGTATCAACAACCATTCCGGTATGGAAAAATCAGCTTACTATTGCAGTAGCATTGCAACGGCAAAAAGCCAATGTTGAAATGCAGCGAAAAATATCTGATACGACTAACACCATCCTGCAAAAAAATGCTGACCTGTTAAAACAGAACAGTATTGACGTTGCTAAGGAGAATGAAAAAACAGTGGTGTCAATAGATACGTTAAAGCGTACCACTCAATCATTAATTGAAACATTGAACGAGGTTAAGCAAATACACGACCAAGGCACGCAGAACCGCAAGTTGTTAAACACAGAATTACAAACGCTGGAAACCGAATTAAGAAAGAACGTAACCAACGTAAGCTGATGACGGAGAATGGATGACAATCCTATAATACGCGAGTCGACCCGATTATTAAATAAACTACACCTTTTATCCGCCTTTTTTGAGGATGAGATAGTTTATAAAATATACTTGCGTACACAGGTTATCCATAGGCTCTATGAAAGCAACCCCGAACTGGATATTAATAAACTGGAATTGTTCCATGTACAGTTTACCTCTGCCGTTATTGACCTTCTTAAAAAAATAAAAAAGATCAATGAGCGCAGCACTTCTTTATTATTCGAAGAGATACAGCTTAACAAAGATCTTATCCAAAGCGTAAAGGATAGCGATTTTAATTATGCCGACTTTAACAACGATAAGCAGCGGCAGGCCCTACGTATAAATACATCCCTGCGTAAACTGTATGAGTTGCTATCTTCTGACGGGCAGGAATATCCTTTTGCTAAAAGCATTAACGCATTTAGCGCCCGATACGCGCAGGATTACTTTTTTGATATAAGTACTGAAACGCTGGGCGAGCTTACCACCTACCAGCCTAACGAGGTTTATATAAATGCCAGCGCGGTTATTGAGCGTAAATTAATGGGCAAAGCTTGCAAGCACGATTTCCGCACGGAGTTTTACTGCGGATTGAAAACCGGCAACCTTGCGTTGGAGGTTTATAAGTTTATGGATGAGGATACCTACTACCTGTTTTATCCTTCGCGCAATTTGTTTTTACTTTGCGACGCCGCTATTTTAAGCAGCATTGATCAGGCTACCGAAGTAACCCGTAACGAGCGTATAATCCAGGAGTTGTTGGATAAAAACGACCAGTTGCAAAGCAGCGCGGCTTTGGCCCGTATTTATATCCCGCACGAAGTAAGCACCTTGCTTGCAGAGAATTACAAGAAAATTACCGATATTAACTTCCTGCAAAACATAGCGGGATTTGATGCGCAGGCAAATATTTTAAAAACTATGCTGAATACCGATATCATTTAGCATCTTGTAACAGATATTTGCATTGTTGGTCTAACATAAAACATAACATGGACATTTTACATTCGCTTTTGGGCGAAGACATAAAAGCAGGACTGCTAATTATATTAAACCTGATACTTATTGAAAGCCTTTTATCGGTTGATAACGCGGCAGTACTGGCAACAATGGTGCTTGATCTACCTAAAGAACAACGCAACAAGGCCTTACGCTACGGCATTATTGGCGCTTACGTTTTCAGAGGGATCTGTTTACTGCTGGCATCATGGTTGGTTAAAGTATGGTGGTTAAAGCCATTGGGCGGGTTGTACCTAATTTATCTGGCGTTTAGTTATTTCAAAAACAAATCTGCCGAAAAGGGAGAAGATGAATCTGTAAACAAAGACGAAAGCTGGTTATACAAATCAACCGTTGGCATGATAGGGCCCTTTTGGGCAACCGTTGCATTGGTTGAACTGATGGACCTTGCTTTTTCTATCGATAACGTGTTTGCAGCAGTGGCCTTTACTGATCATGTGTTTCTGATCTATACCGGTGTATTCATTGGTATACTGGCTATGCGTTTTGTTGCTCAGGCTTTTGTTAAACTGATGGAGAAATTCACCTTCCTTGAAGCCATCGCCTTTATAGTGATCGGAGTTTTGGGCATTAAACTAACCTCATCATTATTTACCCATTTTTATCCAGAGAGCCCGGTTTCGCATGCCATTGAGGGTGAACAGACAGATATGTACGTATCTATCTTCACTGTCGCTATTTTTGTTCTGCCTGTATTATCGTCGCTGCTTTTTAAACTATCCTAAAAAGAATATTACAAAGCCGGAAGTTGCCGAGGCTGCGGAGGATGTGCTGGATAAGAGCTAAGGATTGGCTTTACTTAAGGTATTATATTCTAAGCAAGAGCGACGAATGACATATACAGGTGGCTAAACGTCTACCTTATCATCACTTTCTCAACTTTTCCCCCTAAATTTATACCATAACATTTTTACTTATGGATAAAGTTACCGCACAATGGCTGCAAAGCATTGATGCCCTTAAAGATGTTCCGTTAGAACAACTACAATGGTTTCTGGATCATAGCGAGCAAATCACATTGCAAGAGGGGGATCGCGTTTTTGTGCCGAACCATCCCATAAAAGGCACTTACATTGTTGTGGACGGAAGCTTCCGCTTGTGTATGCCGCAAGGTAAGGAAATGCGCGAGGTTGCTGTTTTTGAATCGCAGGACATTACGGGTCACCTGCCGTTTTCGCGCGGTAAAATTACTATTGGTAATGCCGAAGTTGTAGAAGCTTTAACCGTTGTGTTTTTTCCAATAGAACATGAGCAAGCCATGATCCGCAGTCAGTTTGAACTAACGCAGGCGCTTGTACATGTAATGGCCAACCGCATCCGCGATTTTACGGCACTGCAGCAGCAAAACGAGAAGATGATGGCGTTGGGCAAACTCTCCGCTGGCTTGGCACATGAGCTGAATAACCCGGCATCCGCAGTAGTGCGGGGCTCCGCTTCGCTTTTAAAACATTTAAAATTAGTACCCGATGCTTTTAAGCGTGTAATGTCACTCAAACTAAGCGTTGATGATGTAACCTACGTGAGCGATAAACTCTTCTCTGTTGTTTGTAAGGATGAAAAGCCAACACTAAGCATGATGGAGCGATCTGAAAGGGAAGATGATGCGTTGGACTGGCTCGATGATCATACAGTAGAGAATAGTCAGGAAATAGCAGAAAACCTCGTTGATTTCGGTTTTTCTGTTGCCGATCTTGATGATTTTAAAAAGCATATTCCAGAAGAAGCCCTCTCGTCTGTTTTTGGATGGATCAACAATAACCTGGTCACCGAGAAAATGGTGATAGATATTGAGGAGGCATCGCGAAGGATAGCGGAACTTGTGGGCGCTGTAAAGACTTTTACCCATATGGATCAGGGCCACGGCAAGCAATACGCGGATATCCATAGTGGCATCCGTAATACGCTAACCATGCTTCAGCATAAAATAAGGCAAAACGGCGTAAAGGTGGAGGAGCTTTTTGACATCACCCTGCCGCAGGTAAACGCCATGATCGGCGAACTGAACCAGGTTTGGACCAACCTCATAGACAACGCGCTTGATGCAATGGAAACCGGTGGGAAAGGTGTGCTGCAAATCAAAACCGGTCGTGCTAAAGACTGTGTGCAGGTTTGTATTATTGATAATGGGCCCGGCATCCCCGAAGACATTAAAAGCCGCATCTTCGATCCGTTTTTTACCACCAAGGAGGCCGGCAAGGGTACAGGATTGGGCCTTGATGTAGTTACAAGCATAGTGAAGCAGCATAACGGAAAAATCAAGGTAGAATCTGAACCGGGCCGCACTGCTTTTATTGTAGAATTTCCGTTTAATGGTTAATCAGCCTATTTGTATCTTTATACCACAATGAGTTTACCTATTATATTTTGTATTGACGACGATGCCCAAGTTTTAAGGGCTATTACCCGCGACCTGAAAAGCCGCTACCGCGAGGGTTATAGAATTTTAAGCACCACCAATATAAAGGAGGCATTAGATAGCCTGCTTGATCTGAATAACAAAGGCGAGAGCATTGCCCTTTTTATATCAGACCAGCGCATGCCCGAAATGCCGGGGGTTGATTTTCTGGCTAAGGCCCTTAAGTTCTTTCCGGAAGCTAAGCGTGTTTTATTAACGGCATATGCAGATAAGGATGCAGCTATTCAGGCCATCAACGCAGTTAAACTGGATTATTACCTGATAAAGCCCTGGGATCCGCCGGAGGAAAAACTGTTCCCGGTTATTGACGATCTGCTGGATAATTGGCAATGCGATTATCACCCCGTGTTTAAAGGCATTAAGGTGATAGGTTATCAATATTCGCAAAAATCGCATGAGATAAAGGATTTTTTGGCGGGCAACCTGGTGCCTTACCAATGGATGGATATACAAACCGAGAAAGAAGCTGAAAAGTTATTGCAGCACAATAACCTTTCAACAAATGATCTCCCGGTTGTTTTTTTAGAGGACGGCAAGTTTTTGGTTAATCCGGGTATTGTAGAGATTGCAGACAGGATAGGCCTTAACCCGCAGATAAAGCGGCAGGATATTTACGATGTGGTTATTATAGGCGCCGGTCCGGCTGGTTTGGCGGCAGGCGTATACGGCGCATCCGAGGGCTTAAAAACGCTGCTGATAGAGCGTCGTGCACCGGGCGGACAGGCAGGCACAAGTTCGCGCATTGAAAATTACCTCGGCTTCCCTACCGGACTAAGCGGTGCGGAGTTAACGCGCCGCGCCATGACGCAAGCGGCACGTCTGGGCACCGAGTTTCTTTCGCCGCAGACGGTTAGCTCTATACAACACAAGGACGGTTACAAGCGCATTCAACTGGAAGATGCCGAAGACATAGTTACCCGTAGCGTGGTAATTACTACAGGCGTAGACTACCGCAAGCTGGAAACGCCCGGCATGAGTGAGTTTACCGGCGCAGGTATTTATTACGGCGCCGCAATGACGGAGGCTACCGCCTGCAAAGACAAAGAGGTGTATGTTGTTGGTGGCGGCAATTCTGCCGGACAGGCAGCCATGTACCTGTCCAAGTTTGCTAAGAACGTTTACATCCTTATCCGTAAAGATAGTTTGAGTTATACCATGTCGGCTTATTTGATAGACCAGATAGCAGGGGAATCAAATATCCACGTAATGCCCAAAACCGAAATCACCCAGGCCTATGGCTCTGAAAGGTTGGAGCATCTGGATATCCGCGACCTGACAACGGGCGAGGTCGCAAAAAAAAGCGCCGATGCCCTTTACATTTTTATTGGCGCCAAACCGTTTACAGACTGGCTCGGTATTGATATTATTAAAGACGACAAAGGTTTTATTGAAACAGGCCGCGATCTTAAACTGAATACAGAGTTTGATAAAATCTGGAAGCAAAAGCGCGACCCATACCTGTTGGAAACCAGCTGCCCAGGTGTGTTTGCCGCGGGCGATGTTCGTGCCGGAGCCATGAATAGGGTGGCATCTGCTGTGGGCGAGGGCTCAATGGCGATTAGTTTTGTACATAAATACTTAGCGGAGGTAAAATAATGGAACAACCCGAAACATGCGCACATATAACGAGCCTTACCGAACTTAAGGTAGCTGATGAGTTGGTTTGCGAGATCTGCATAAAGAACCATGGCCGGTGGGTGCACCTACGCACCTGCCAAACCTGTGGCGTAACTCTTTGTTGCGACGACTCGCCCATGAAACACATGACGGCCCATTACCACGAAACTGGCCACCCGGTTATCTCCTCTGCCCAACCCGGCGAACGCTGGTTATGGTGCTATCCGGATGAAGTGTTTGCAGAGTATTAATCATCGAATGATAAGGCATAAAAAAGCCCACTGTCGTGGGCTTTAGTGGAGAATATCGGAGTCGAACCGATGACCTCTTGCATGCCATGCAAGCGCTCTAGCCAGCTGAGCTAATCCCCCGTTGAGGATGGCAAAAGTAGTAAAAAGATGTAAAGTACCAACAATATATTCTCTAAAAAAGCAAAGCACATAGTGTGAGACACCATGAGACACTGCGGGACGATATTTTAGCAAAGTTGTGATAAATAACTACTTGCCGTTTCGCAGTGGGACAAAGTGAGACTACTTATTCGTCAGGAAAATTAGCTGTAAACTCGTGTTAATTTCTTGATAAACAGCTGTGTTACAAAAAACACAAATAATGTCCCACTGTCTCGTCCTGAAATAGGTTTACACATTAAGTAAACAAAGATGGACGAAAGAACAGCAGAATCGATACTTATGGATCGTAATTTATTGGGATTAAATTACCGAGCTTTAGAGAAAAAGTACGGAATATCCCGTGCGCAAATCCACCGGATGGTGATGTCAAAGCAAAAGAAAGAAAAGAAGCCGGCAGCAATTAAAGCCATTTCAGTAGAAGACACAACCTTACCGGATGATGTTAAGACGCTCCGTGAGGAGCTTCGAAAAGCTCGTCTGAAGATTGAGTTACAGGATCTGATGATCGATATATCCAGTAAGGAGCTGGGTATAGACCTGCGAAAAAAGCATGGCACCAGGCGGTCCAAATGAAAATGCAAAGCTGCTCACGGGGACTTCGTGAGCTTTGCAGACTGCTTGGTCATTCGCCACAGGCGTATTATCAATATCAAAAAGCATTAGGAAAAAGTGTACTGGAGGACGACCTGATAATCGCTCAGGTGCTTGCTCACCGCCTGCTTCAACCGAAACTTGGAGGACGAAAGTTGTATGCGATGATGGAGCCATTTATGGCAGATCATCATATCGTCAGGGGCAGAGACCGGGTGTTTGACCTGCTGCGTGAAAACGGTTTGTTAAACAGAAAGCGTAGGCACAGTAAGCCCCGGACAACGGACTCGAATCACTGGATGAAGAAATACCCCGACCTGATAAAGGGTATCGTATTAAGCCGTTCAGAAGAATTATGGGTGAGTGACATTACCTATATACGACTGAAAAAGAGCATATTCGCTTATCTGAGTTTGGTTACAGATGCTTACAGTCGTAAGATCGTGGGTTACCACATGAATAAGGACCTATCAGTTCAGGGGCCTGTGGCGGCTCTGGAAATGGCGCTTAAAGAAAGGACGGGTAATGAACTGTTGATCCATCATTCAGACCGTGGTTCACAATACTGTTGTGAAAACTATATCGGTTTGTTAAATCAAGCCGCTATCGCTATCAGCATGACCCAAAGCGGTGATCCCAGGGATAATGCCATTGCAGAAAGAGTAAACGGAATACTAAAGCTGGAGTTACTTAAGGAAGTATATCCCCACCTTACAAGCGCCCGGGAGTCGGCAGTAACAGCTGTTGAGATTTATAACAGCGTGAGGCTGCATAGCAGCATTGATATGATGACCCCTGACCAGGCACATGGTCAAACCGGCCCGATCCAACGTAAATGGAAGAGTTGGGTTAACAGACCCTGCAGAAATCGGGTACCACAGTTTTAAACAAAAGAAAGGAGACAGTAAAAAGAAAAAAGAAGCAAAAAACGAAAAACATGTGGAAATATGGAAAACTGAAGGAGTTTCCCACATTCCCACACAACAAGCAAACAACAATAGTTTATTCTTTATATTTAGAAAAGTGTAAACCTATAACAGGACTAAAATTAAAGTGTAAACTTATCACAGGATTAATCATTAAAAGTGTAAACTTTTTTCAGGACGATACACACTCTGACTTGTCACAAAAAAGGTTGACAGTGATTTTTAATAAAGTTAATTAATTGCTTGTTTGTTTGTCGTGTCAGGATGTGGGGAACGCGCAGCGTTGTTCACATCCTGATGCGTTTTTCTTTTTTTGCTTCTTTTTTTCTTTTTCAAAGATGATTCTGTTTTGTTGATAACTACATCCTG
Organism: Mucilaginibacter sp. HD30; assembly: GCF_054061755.1. NCBI lineage: Bacteria > Pseudomonadati > Bacteroidota > Sphingobacteriia > Sphingobacteriales > Sphingobacteriaceae > Mucilaginibacter > Mucilaginibacter sp. HD30. The sequence goes on along the minus strand of NZ_JBSSEO010000001.1, from coordinate 3,838,365 downwards.
CCTGTTCTCTCTGGCAGTTCTGTAATAGTTTTTCCAGCGTCGTTTTACCGGAATATCCCTGCCATGAACCAGTGCAGGCGCTAACATAGATATGCTGCTGTGCGGACGAAGGTAATTATAAGTGTTTACCGCCTTCTCAACGGCTTCTCTGGCGGTTTGTAAATCCTGATATACCGGTTCAAGTAATTCCATCTTGAGTATTCCATTCACTCTTTCAGCTATAGCATTATCCCTTGGGTCACCGCTTTGGGTCATACTGATGCTGATCTGACGGCGGGTGAGTTCACTTACATAGTCATTACAGCAATATTGTCCGCCCCGGTCCGAATGATGGATAAGCCCGGGTAGTTCCCTGCGCCCTGCAATAGCCATTTTAAGCGCCTTTACTGTCCCTTCGGCTGACAGGCTATTGCTTAAATGAAACCCAACTATCTTACGGCTGTATGCATCAGTTACTAAACTCAGGAAAGCATCTTTATGCTGTAATGCCATATAGGTTATATCGCTCACCCATACCTGGTCGGAAGCGGTGAGAGTGACATCTTTGATCAGGTTGGGATGTTTTTTCATCCAATGGCTAGAATTGGTTGTGCGTACTTTATGTCTGCGGCGTTTATTGAGCAGCTCATATTTGCCCAGCAGCTTAAAAAAGGCATCCATGCCCATCTTTATTCCCCGATTAACAATAAAACCTTTGATTAAAAAATACAGTTTACGGCCACCTATGCGAGGCTGCAACCGGCGGTGTTTGAGCACCTGCTGAACAATGAGATCTTCTTGTAATGGCTCCTTTTCCGCTTGTGAACGTTGTTTGTAATAAGCCTGACGGCTGTGGCCAGACAGTAAACATAGCAGCAATAAACTACGCCCGCTGCTTTGCTCTATTCTCATGACTGCCTGGCTCCAGCTTTTTTTCGGATATCGGTACCAAACTGTTCATCCGAGATATCGATCATCGCTTCCAGCAGCTCAACCTTAAGCTGGCTTAAGCGCAAGGCTTCCTGTAGCTCCTCTACAGTAACCGGCATTTCCTTTGATTCCAAAATAGCTTTGGAATACTTTAAAGGGTGGTTCTTTGTTTGTCTTTGATATGCCATAACCCATCTTGATATGGTAACACGGCCATAGCCATACTTCATGGCTAATTTACGTGTACTTGTGTCTCCTAACAAATATTCTGCTATAATCTCTTGCTTGTTTCTATTTTTGCTCATGGTTGACCTTTTTTGTCAACCCATTTCACGACAAGTCACACTCTGAGACACGTTTAATCGTTTTATATCCCGGATTTTGGTCGGAGGATAGCGTAGAAAGCTACCTGGGGTTTTTCGTTTCCCGTTTTGGCCGTGATGTTATCAAATTAACCCTGAATTTTTTGGTGGTAGAAATGCGTGGTTTACCAGATTCTGGCAGCGGTCAAAAAACCTATAAAACAAGTAAGGCCCCTGATGGGCAGGGACCTTTACTAAACCAATTATAAACCTAAATTATGAGAAGACTCTTTATGTGTTAGCCTTTCGGCTCTAACTATCTCGTTGTTGTATGGTGTAAAGGTAACACTATGTTTTAATATGTGCAAATATTTTTTTATAATTTTTTTGTCAAAACAGTGTCACGACCTATCACATTCGCAAAACATAACATAAAACGTTAAGAATTTGTTAAATTTTTATGCCCTCCGGGTTGTTTTTCCACATTTTAGTCAGCAAATAAACAAAAAAATATTTTTGGGTATCTTCCGCGCCAAAAACACCTGGTTTTCACCGAAATTTTATTGTTTTCTGATTACTTCTGCCCATTTTTAGTACTTTTTAAGTCCTTTCAGCATATTTTTTTGAAGATTTTTGCTTCCACCATTGGCTAATTTTTTTTATTTTTTCGGTTAGTAAGTTTTTTTGTCGTGTTTTTTCATAAAAATTTACTTTTGTGCTATATGCCGAATTACCGTAATTGCATATTTGCCCTTTAATTGATGACCGGATCAACAGAAACAGAAGAATCGCTCCTAACGCCATTTACTTTATGGGCTATAACTATTACCACGGGCCTGGTAATTGCCAATATTTATTACAACCAGCCTTTATTGGATGATATATCGCACACGTTTGGTGTTACAAGCGCCAAAGCCGGTCAGGTTGCTATGTTTACGCAGGCCGGTTACGCACTGGGGATGTTTTTTATTGTGCCCATGGCGGATATGCTTAAGCGCAAACGCATGATGATAATTGATTTCGGCTTTATTATTATAGCGTTGTTGCTTGCCGCATTTGCGAGCGATATTAACGCGTTATTATTAGCCAGCTTTTTTATCGGCGTATCGTCTATAATACCGCAGTTACTAATTCCCATGGCGGCGCATTTGGCCAAAGCGCATGAGCGCGGCCGAAAAATTGGATTCGTTCAAACCGGGTTGTTAATAGGCATATTGCTTTCGCGCACGTTAAGCGGTTTTATAGCGGCACATTGGGGCTGGCGCTGCGTATTCTTTGTTGCCGCGGGCCTGATGCTGGTTATGTGGATACTGGTTTATTGGTTGCTTCCGGAAGTGCAGCCTACCTACAAAGGAACATACAAAAGTTTAATGCTTTCAATTGTAGGTTTAATAAAAGAGAACAGGCATTTACGACTTGCCGCCTTAAGGGGTGCATCCTGCTTTGCTTGTTTTAGCGCGTTTTGGAGCACCATTGCATTTCTGCTAAAAGCAAATTTTGGATTAGGGAGTGATATTGCCGGCCTGTTTGGATTAGCCGGCGCTTTTGGTGCGCTTGCGGTTAGCAACATAGGGCGGTTGGCTGATAAAACTAACCCATATAAGATAGCCACATTTACCATTGCTGCATTACTACTGTCGTTCGTGATCTACTATTTCTCGGGCTATAGTATAGTTGGGATGATAGCGGGGGTTATTTTAATGGACATGGGCCTGCAGGGAACACATTTGTGTAATCAAACTATAATATTCGCAAACAACCCGGCTGCACGTAATCGTATTAATACGGTATACATGGTAACCTACTTTAGCGGTGGCGCCATTGGCACCTTTTTAGGAACGCAGCTGTGGTATAAGTACCAATGGACCGGCGTATGTTTAATGGGCATAATACTATCGGCAATAACGCTGGTATTACATCTTAATAATCAGGAAACACTACAGCCAGATACGCCAACTGTACAGTAGTGAGTACTGTTGCAAACACGTTTCTTCTGCTTTAATATACAAGCTGCTGCTATTGTCTTCGTTTGCAATCCATTGGCAATTGTTTGATTTTCAAGCCATTGATAACGGCAAATCGCTGCTGGGTATGTTTTCTATTACATTTTTATCGCGTTTAGAAAAGTCTGGCACTTTATTGGAAATAGAAAAATCAAATTACTTAATAAACTAATAATGGTAGTTAAAGTAAAAACTCCGGGTACCGGCGAAAAAGAGTGGGAAAACCCTCAGGCTCCTGAAAAGACCTCGGACGACCGGGATAAAGAGCAACTGATACGTCAGTTTAAAGAGGCCAAACGCAGAAAGGATAATCTTTCAACCGAGGAGCCACAAACAGAAGAAACAAAGAACGAAGACATTTAAACTATAGATTATGAAAAACAGAAAACCAGCCATCAGCAAATTAGTAGCACGCTTTGATAACGAATTGAAAGCAATACTGATGAACGATCTGAGATCAGTAAAAGGCGCACGTAATGTATTTATGAGGGCCATCCGTACCGAACAATTATCAGTTGCCTAGTAGCAATATAATTTAACCTAATAAAGCATCAACCCATGAAAACTTATAACAAACCTGCAACCAGCAAATTACTTGTACGTTTTGATAACGAATTAAAACAACTTTTAATGGAAGACTTAAAAGCTTTCAGGGCTAAAAACAACCAACGCAACAACCAGCCGGTATTACAACAACAAGCCGCCTGATCCATATATACATCTACCTATAAAAGCTATTCTATCTACCCTATTAAAAGCGACAAAGCTCTCCGGTTTCGGGGGGCTTTGTTTTTATACAGTGCGGTATTTCTTGTTAAGTACTAACAAGTTTTCAGGTGTCGTTTTTACAATTAATAATTGTAAAAATATTGGTAATACGGTAGCTAATTGTTTAGTTATCATATTAAATTGTTAATATTAATTAATAATTTAGCTTACCCTTGTTATCAAGCGTCTGTTACATAACAAATTATGTATAGGGTTTAGTTTAAACATTTAATTGTTTGCGATATGAATAGCCACGGAAATTATGAACTGCTGATAGATAAGATCAATACCTTTATAAAAAGGTATTACCTTAATAGCCTTTTAAGGGGGTTGATATTTCTGGGCGCCGGCTTGTTTTCGGCCTATATCGTTATAACCCTAACGGAGTATTTCGGCAATTTTGATTCGCTTTTCCGCAGTGTATTATTTTATGGCTTTATTTTACTTAACCTTGTTCTGATTGCATGGCTGGTTGTTCCGCCGCTTATGGCCTGGCTTAAATTAGGAAAAACCTTAACCCATGATCAAGCTGCCGACATAATAGGAAAGCACTTTAATGATGTTAATGACAAACTACTAAACACGCTACAGTTAAAAAAACAATCCGCATCTGACGTAGGCCACCAGGACCTTATACAAGCCAGCATTGATCAAAAAATAGAAAATCTGCGCCCAATCCGCTTTCCTTCGGCAATTAACCTTGGCGAAAACCGCCGTTACTTAAAATGGGTGCTTGCACCTGCGGGTGTAATTATAGTGCTTGCCTTTGCAGCACCATCTATGTTAACAGAAAGCACGAAACGGATTTTACGACACAACGAATATTTTGCACCTGTATCACCGTTTAAATTTGTGGTGCTTAACCGCACACTTTCAGTAGTACAGGGGGACGATCTTGACCTTGAACTTAAATTAGAGGGGGATAAATTTCCGGCGGATGTTTATATAGAAATGGCCAACAACACCTTTAAACTGGATAAGGAAAGTGTGAGCCGTTTTAAATACCAGTTTAGCAATGTGCAAGAGAGCATCAAATTCAGATTGTCAGGAAACGGCTTCAGTTCCATTCCGTACGAAATAAAGGTTAATCCGCGCCCTGCGCTTTTGCATTTTGATGTGATGCTTAACTATCCGGCTTACCTACATAAACCATCAGAAACATTGGCTAACGCAGGCGATATTATTGTACCTGCCGGAACAACAGTAACCTGGAAATTCCATACCCAAAACGCTACCGGCATTGCTTTTAATATGGGCAATAAGCAACAAATGCTGCAACCATCAGAAGTTAACCTGTTTAGCCACAGCGAACGCATCTTGACGAATACCATTTATAAATTGAGTCCCGTTAATCCGGTTGTTACTACTACAGATTCTGCCGCTTACCGTATCAACGCTATTGCCGACGAGGCCCCGGCCATTGATGTAGCCGAGCGCCCCGATTCTGTTAGTATGAATGCCTTTTACTTTACCGGTAAAATACAAGACGACCACGGGTTTTCTAACCTTACTTTTCATTATAAAATAAACCCTGGTGGCGGCAAGGCCAACGAGAAATCGTTTGTAAAACCGGTTAAAGCCGATTTAAGTGTCAACATCTCCGACTTTTTCTACTATTGGAGTTTGAAGGATCTGGGGGTTAGGCCCGGCGACCAGGTCACCTACTTTTTTGAGGTTGCAGACAATGATGGTGTAAGCGGACCTAAAAAAGTTCAATCGCCCGAAAAAAGTATAAATGTTCCTGATGCAAAAGAGTTGGAGAATGAGCTCAACAAAGGCACAGAGCAGGTTAGAAAAAACATCCAGCAGGCCGCTAAGCTTGCCGCCGAAATTGAACGGGAGTCGCAAAAACTGAATGAGCTTTTATTAAGTAAAAACTCCATCTCATTTGATGAGCAAAAACAACTGGACGCCCTGATGGAAAAAAGGCGCGAGTTAGATGATCTTGTAAAGCAAATTCAGGCCGATAACAGAAAGAACATGTTTAACAGGCGCGAAAATCAACAGCAAAATCAGCAATTGGCCGACGAACAAAAACAGGTTGAGAAGTTGCTTAATGATGCGTTGGACCCTAAAACACGTGAGTTACTGGATAAACTACAACAGTTGGCACGCAATAACCAAAAAGAGGGCACCCGCGATCAGCTGCAAAAAATGCAGATGGACAACAAGTCGCTTAAACGCGAGTTTGGTCGTTTAGAAGAACTGTACAAGAAAATGGCGTTTGACCAAAAAGTAAATCAAAATATTAACAAGCTGACCGAGTTGGCCGAGAAGCAGGAGAAATTGGCTGATGAGACCAAAAAGCCTGTGGGCGCTGAAAATAAAGATCAACAGAACAAAGACCAAAAAGCCAATGCGGATGCGCAGAAACAAGCGGCCGAGCAATTGAAAAAGGCGTTGCAAGAGGCACAAAAAGAGGCCGCTGAGTTGCAAAAGAATCAGCAGCAAAGCCAGGAGCAAAAAGCACAGCAGGATTTAGATCAGGTTAAAAAAGCGTTGCAGGACGCACAAAAGCAGGCAGCAGAGCTGCAAAAGCAGCAGCAAGGCCAGGAACAAAAGGCGCAGCAAGATGCACAAAAACAGGATGGACAGAAGCAGGATGCGCAGAAACAGGCCACAGAGCAATTGAAGAAAGCGATACAAGACGCCCAAAAAGAAGCTGCAGACGTGCAAAAGCAAAATGAGCCACAGCAGGGTCAGGATAAAAAGGCCCAGCAGGATGCGCAGAAACAGGCAACAGAAGATCTGAAAAAAGCGATACAGGAGGCCCAAAAACAAGCTGACCAATTACAAAAGAACGGCGAGCAGCAACAGGGTCAACAGGGCCAGGATCAGCAAAATAAAGATCAGCAACAACAGGGCCAGCAACAAAACGAGGAAAAAAGCGCTGAAGAACAAAAAAGCGCACAAGAGCAGAAAAAACAGGAAAAACTGAACGAAGAATTTAAGGATATAAAGAAGTCTTTAGAGGACCTGGCCAAGGAAGCAGAAAAAATGCAAAGCCGTCAGGATTTTGAAAACCCTAAAAACGAGCAGGAAAGCATTGAGGATAAGATGGAGCAAAGCAAACAGCAATTGTCAAAAAACAACCGGCCAAAAGCTTCTCAATCTCAGCAGGATGCTGCCAAGCAAATGAAACAGATGGCTCAGAAAATGCAGCAGCAGCAGGAAGAGGAAGAAGAGGAAGAAAACAGCATTAACATAAAACAACTGCGTGAGTTGTTGAAAAGCTTGGTAAACAGTTCCTTCCGTCAGGAAAAGACAATGGAGGCGCTGAAAAACACCAGTCAGATGGATCCAAACTATGTAACATTGGCCCAAACGCAAAAAACCATAAAAGATAACCTTAAAACCGCCGAAGACAGCTTATACGCCATAAGTAAACGCGTCCCTCAGATAGAGGCTACGGTGAACCGCGAAATATCAGCTATAAATGACAGGATAGACCAGGCTTTGGAGAGCCTTGGCGAAAGACGTACGGCAGAGGCTAACCGCAACCAGCAGTATGCCATGACATCAATGAACAACCTTGCACTGATGCTTAGCGATGCGCTTAACAACATGCAGGCTAAGATGAACGAGCAAAAATCAGGTGGTAAGCCTAAAAAGTCAAAGAGCCAGCAAATGCAGCAATTGAGCAAGCAACAACAGCAGCTTAATCAAAATATGCAGCGCGCACGCGAGCAAATGCAGCAACAACAGCAGCAGGGCCAAAATAAGGGCCAAAGCCAACAGCAGCGCGGCATGAGCGAACAATTGGCCCGAATGGCGCGTGAACAGCAGATGATAAGGCAAGAGATGCAGCGTTTAAACAGCGAAGACAGACGCGACGGCGGTACCGGAATAAAAGATCTGGATAAAATGTCGCAACAAATGGAACAATCTGAGAACGATATCGTAAACAGAAGAATAACAGAGGACGCTTTAAAAAGACAAGAGCAAATACATATTCGTATGTTAGAGGCCGAAAAGGCCGCTCAAGAGCAGGAGCAGGAACAACAACGCGAAGGCCATGCAGGCAAGGACATGCCTCCGGGTTATATAAAAGCACTGCAGGACTATCAACAGGTTAAGGAAAAGCAGACAGAACAGATCAGAACAGTTCCGCCGGCGCTTAACTTATATTATAAGAAAAAAATAAAGACTTATTTTGACCAACTTAACATTAACTAATATGCAAGCCGAAACTCAGCCAACAGAATTGTATACGCTACAACTTCCGTCAAAGCTAGAGAGCATAACACAGTTAGAGAATCTGGTGGAGGAAATAGCGGACAGGTACCACATAAGCGAAGATACGTTTGCAAATATGATGACCTGCCTTAACGAAGTTGCTACCAATGCTATAGTGCACGGTAATAAATTAGACGCGGAGAAGAAAGTTATAATTAACGCGGAAGTTGACGGCAGAAGGTCAATATGGACGGTTACCGACGAGGGTGAAGGATTTGACTATCTTAATGTAGCCGACCCTACAGCACCAGAAAACCTGGAGAATCTTGCCGGCAGGGGTGTGTTTATTGTGAAGCACCTGGCGGATCAGTGTGTGTTTAATGCCAAGGGCAACGAGGTGGAACTGCTATTTAAGATATAATGCCGGTTATAAATTTTTTTGAGGAAGATATAGCCTATACGCTCAAAAATAAAATAAAGCTAAAGCAGTGGATAAAGGCTTCTATTGTTGAGGAGGGTTTCCGGCTGGATGAGCTTACTTATGTGCTATGTTCGGATGAATACTTATTGAAAATGAATCAGCAGTATCTTGATCACGACTCTTATACAGATATTATTACGTTTGATAATTCTGAGGAAGAAGGTGTGATAACCGGCGATATTTTTATTTCGATACCCCGGATAAAGGAAAACGCTGAAAAGTTTTCTGTATCAGAAGTAGATGAACTTCACCGTGTTATAATACATGGCGCATTACATTTGTTAGGATATAAAGACAAAGCCGCTGCCGACAAGAAAAAAATGACACAAAAAGAAGACTATTATTTGGCTAAGCGCCTCATAAATAACTAATTTTACAACAAATAACCCGTTTATAATCAATCACTTTAAATATTACTGAAATGAAATTTTTAGGATTCCTGTTAGCATTCGTTTTACTGGCTGCACCGGCCTCGGTTTACGATTTTAAATTAAAAACCCTTGATGGCGATGATTTTTCGTTAGCTAAATACAAAGGCAAAAAAATTCTTATTGTTAATACTGCATCAAAATGCGGTTATACTCCACAATATGCTGATCTGCAAAAACTGTCTGAGTTATACAAAGACAAGCTGGTTGTAATTGGTTTCCCGGCAAATAATTTTGCTAACCAGGAGCCCGGTACCGTTGCTGATATAAAAGCATGTACTGCAAGCCATAATGTTAAATTTACCATAACAGAAAAGATCAGTGTTAAGGGTACAGACATTGCACCTCTGTTTAAGTACCTTACAGAAGCCGAAAATCCAGACTTTACCGGCGAAATTAAATGGAACTTCGAAAAGTTTTTATTGGATGAGAACGGTAAACTTATAGACCGCTATCGCTCTGCTACTAAGCCTTTAGATCCGGCTATTACATCTAAAATATAATCTTAATCTAACTTAAAGAAAAAAGCCCCGGCGATTTATTTGCCGGGGCTTTTTTCTTTATAACATTGGTACGTCTATAATAAGAAGTCGGGTATTTTCCTGAGTATCAATAACAATTGAACTGACATCATAAATCCCAATAGCATCCCTTTTGCTTAGTACCTGATCGTTTATTTTAACGGCACCCTCTAAAACGAATATATATGCACCGTTTTCGGGGCGCGTAATATTATAGTCTATTTGCTGCCCGGCATCAAAACTTCCCATAGCGAAAGTTGCGTCCTGGTTTATCCAAAGAGCTTCCGCGTTTTTATCTGGTGATATCAGCGTTGTGAGTTGATTTTGCTTAAACGAAGTTTTAAAATCCTTCTGATCATATCTTGGCTCAACGTTTCTGTCGCGCGGAAACAGCCAGATCTGCAGTGTGTTGGCCGCCTCTGTTTTTGAGTGATTAAACTCAGAGTGCTTTACGCCGGTACCGGCAGACATTACCTGTACTTCGCCGGCGTGTATAACGCCTTTGTTTCCCATGCTGTCTTTATGTTCTAAAGCGCCTGACAGAGGTATGGTGATGATCTCCATATTATCGTGTGGGTGGCTCCCAAAACCCATGCCTCCGGCTATAATATCATCATTTAATACGCGCAATGCGCCAAAATGTATCTTATCCGGATGATAATAAGATGCAAAGCTGAATGAGAAATTTGCCTTAAGCCATCCATGATCGCTTGTGCCGCGCTCATTGGCGGGATAAAAAATTGTTTTCATGTTCCTCCTTTTATGTGTTTAAACACACAATATTCATTCCATAAATTTATAATGCTTATTTTTGCCAACTAATTACCATCAATGGGAAAAAGAGCGATTATAATCGGCGCAAGCGGACTTATTGGCAGCAAACTACTCGATATTTTGCTTGACAGCAGAGAATACGACCGCGTTATAAGCTTGGCAAGAAAGCGCCTTCAAAAAAAACATCCACAGCTTGTACAAGAGATAATAGACTTTGACAAGCCCGATACCTACCAGTCGCTTATTAGTGGAGATGTGCTATTTTGTTGCTTAGGTACTACGCAAAAACAAACACCTAACCGGGATGATTATCATAAAATAGATCATGATTATCCTGTTGATCTGGCCAGGGCTGCTTGTAAAAACGGCGTGCCCGACTTTCATTTTGTGTCAGCCATTGGCGCCGATCCATCGTCGTCTAATTTTTATTTGAAAACAAAGGGCGAGGCGGAGCGCGATCTTAAAGAAGTTGGCTTAAGAAGCCTGCAAATATATGAGCCTTCGCTTTTAACCGGACGGAAGAGAAAACGGCGAATGGGTGAGCGAATTGCTACTGTTGTTATGGCGATAATAAACCCACTTTTGATAGGTGGTTTAAAAAAGTATCAAAGCATTGATGCCGCTACGGTTGCAAATGCAATGTTTAATCAATCATTAAAAGACAAAAAGGGCGTATCAGTATATACAACCGATAGAATTAAAAAACGCGCGTGAGTACTTATATATCTGCCGAAAACATCGGCCACTCCTTTCATGATAACTGGCTGTTTAAAAACCAAACCATTGGCATTAACCGCGGAAGGCGGGTGGCCTTGGTTGGCATAAACGGTGCAGGCAAATCTACATTGTTGAAATTATTAGCCGGTATACTGCAACCTACAGAAGGGAAGGTTGTACAAAGCCGCGATCTGCGCATGGGTTACCTGGAACAGGACCCGGGCTTTAAAAACGCCGTTACCATTAGCGATTATATTTTTCATGCTGATAATGTGCAGCAGCAAGCTATACGAAAGTATGAAGAGCTATTGGAGAACGATCCGGATAATGCCAAAGCTCTGGAAAAAGTAATGGAAGAGCTTAGCGAGACAGATGCATGGGAGTATGAATACAAGATAAAAACAATTTTAGGGAGATTGGACATCCACCACCTTAATCAGAAGATAGATACTCTTTCCGGCGGACAGAAAAAGCGACTGGCATTAGCAAGGTTGTTAATTGAGGACCCCGAATTGTATGTTTTGGATGAGCCAACCAACCATTTGGACATTGATACAATAGAATGGTTAGAGAAACTACTTACCGAGGGGAATAAAACCATTTTAATGGTTACGCACGACAGATACTTTTTGGATAACGTATGTAACGAGATATTAGAGATAGATAAAGGCAAATTTGTTCCTTATAACGGCAACTATGCATATTATCTGGAAAGAAAGGCTGAGCGTGACGCTTCAGATGAAGCCACATTCCAAAAAAACTCCAACCTATTAAAGAAAGAGTTAGAATGGATGCGCAGACAGCCGCAGGCGCGGGGAACAAAATCCAAAGCACGTATAGACGCCTTTTATGATCTTGATGCCAAAACAAAAAATGCCGGGCCAAAGGTAAATGTGGAATTAAGTGTTAAAACAGCAAGGCAGGGCAATAAAATAATGGAGATACACGATATAAGCAAAGCTTTTAATGGCAACACTTATATCGATCATTTTAATTACGTTTTTAAAAAAGGAGACAGGATAGGGCTTGCCGGTAAAAACGGAAGCGGAAAGTCTACCTTGCTTAATACCATTACCGGTTCACTTCAACCCGATAGCGGCCATATTGAGAAGGGCGAAACAACCGTTATGGGTTATTTTCACCAATCTGGCATACAGTTTAAGGAGGATGAACGCGTTATTGATATAGTTAAAAACGTGGCCGAGTTTATTACCATGGCTGATGGTAAAACCATTTCAGCGTCGGCATTGCTTACATTATTCCTTTTCCCGCCTGTAAAACAGTACGGCTTTATATCTAAATTGAGCGGGGGAGAAAAGAAAAGATTGCAGTTAATGCACATCCTCATGAAAAACCCTAACTTTTTGATCCTGGATGAGCCCACTAATGATCTTGACATAGATACACTAAATGTATTAGAAGAATTTTTAACTAACTATCCCGGTGTTTTAATGCTGGTATCGCACGACAGGTATTTGCTGGATAAGCTAACCGACCAGTTGTTTATAATGGAGGAGAAAGGCCGTGTCAGAATTTATAACGGCAATTATTCTTCATACCGCTTGGATCTTGAGGAAGAAAAGCAGCAAAACAAAAAGGACGATGCAAAACCCGCACCAGCGCCAGCCAGTACACCAAAAAACAAATTACGTTTTAAGGAGCAAAAAGAACTGGATGCGTTAAATATTGAAATAGCAAAGCTTGAAGCGGAAATAAAACAGCTAAATGAGCGTTTATATTCCGGCATTGACAACGCCGCGGTTTTGGAGATTAATGCAAAAATTTCTATCCTAACCAGCTTATTAGATGAAAAAACAATTCGTTGGATAGCCTTAACTGAGCTTAACGAAGGTTAAATTAAGAGTGTTCCACGTGGAACACCACTAAAAAAAACGACAATATTCACGTGGAACGTTAGTCGTCAAAAAAATGTTCCACGTGGAACATGGAGGAATACATGTTTAAGAAATACGACGTAGTAGTAGTAGGGGCGGGCCACGCTGGTTGCGAAGCAGCCGCAGCAGCGGCAAACCTGGGGTCATCGGTATTATTAATTACCATGAACATGGGTGTTATTGCCCAAATGAGCTGTAATCCGGCAATGGGCGGCGTGGCGAAGGGTCAAATAGTGCGCGAAATAGATGCTATGGGTGGCTATTCCGGCATTATAACTGATAAATCATCAATCCAGTTTCGCATGCTGAACCTATCAAAAGGACCAGCTATGTGGAGCCCGCGTGCCCAGAGCGACCGGATGCGATTTGCTGAAGAATGGCGCCTGGCTCTGGAAAGAACACCCAACGTGGACTTTTGGCAAGACACCGTTAATGAAGTAATAGTAAAAAACAATACTGTTGCTGGTGTAAAGACCTCCTTAGGTGTAGAAATTGAATGCAGCGCGGTAGTATTAACCAACGGGACTTTTCTAAATGGTGTGATTCATATCGGCGAAAAGAAATTCGGCGGCGGACGCACAGGAGAGAAAGCAGCTACCGGCCTAACCGAACAACTGCTCTCTCTTGGCTTTGATTCTGGCCGTATGAAAACAGGCACCCCGCCACGCATAGATGGCCGCAGCCTTAATTATGCTGTTATGGAAGAACAGTGGGGTGACGAAGAAAGAGGACGGTTTTCTTACACAGAAGTTGAGCAAATAAAAGAACAACGATGTTGCTGGATAACGTACACCAATACAAAAGTGCACGAAACATTGAAGGAAGGCTTTGAAAAATCCCCAATGTTTACAGGCAGAATTAAAGGTCTTGGCCCACGCTATTGTCCTTCAATTGAAGATAAAATTAACCGCTTTGCTGAACGCGACCGTCACCAGATATTTGTGGAGCCCGAGGGTTTGAATACGGTCGAGATCTATGTAAATGGGTTCTCTACCTCCTTGCCCGAGGACGTTCAATACAAAGCCCTAACACAGATTCCCGGCTTTGAAAACGCCAAAATGTTCCGTCCGGGTTATGCGATAGAGTACGACTACTTTCCACCTACACAATTAGGCTTGACTTTAGAAACTAAATTAGTAAGTAACCTTTACTTCGCCGGGCAGATAAACGGAACCACTGGGTATGAAGAAGCGGCATCGCAAGGGTTTATTGCCGGCATCAATGCGCACCAGAAAATTCATGATAAACATGAGCTGATCATGAAGCGCTCAGAATCTTATATCGGTGTTTTAATTGACGACCTGGTAACTAAGGGCACCGAGGAGCCATACCGCATGTTCACTTCAAGGGCAGAACATCGCTTACTGTTAAGGCAGGATAATGCCGACATCCGGTTAACCCCAATCGGACATGAATTAGGATTAATAAGCGACGAGCGCCTGGCAAAGGTTAATCAAAAAATAAAAAACTCCGACGACATAGTAGCGTATACAAAAGCCAGGCCTATTGATCCTGCTAGCGTAAACTCCTTGCTGGAAGAATTGGGTACCACCCCTATTCAACAAAATGCAAAATTGTTTGCATTAGTGAGCAGGCCCCAGGTATCTATTAACGACTTAACAAGAGCCGACGATAACCTGAAAGACTTGCTTTCAAAATATGATAAAGAAACAATTGAGCAAGCTGAAATAAAAATCAAATACGAGAGTTATTTTGAAAAGGAAATGGAGATCGTCTCTAAAATGAAAAAAATGGAGGATAAAGAAATAAACGCAGAGTTTGATTACCAGCAACTGGTTTCGTTATCTAAAGAGGCACGCGAAAAATTGATGCGTATAAAACCACGCACTTTAGGTCAGGCGTCACGCATTTCGGGTGTTTCACCGTCGGATATATCAGTTTTAATGGTTCATATCACCCGATAACCGCAAATAATTGATTTTCAATCATTTATAAAATTTTATTTATAGGCCATTATTTTCAATTTTTAATGATAGCCTTCATAAAAAGAAAAAAGTTGTTTATATCGCTTAAAAATAATGTTAAATAAAAAACGGCTGTTTCTTCCTTATTTAAAGCCCTTGTTTTTGGGTTTATTGGCCTTGTCGGGCTGCGCAGTGCAACAAAAGCCGCAAGGTGGCCCGCGCGACCGGGCGGCACCAAAATTATTGAACACTACGCCGGCAGACCATACCCGAAATTTTACCGGAAAAAAAATAGAACTGGAATTTGACGAATATTTTAAACTCAATAATCAGTACCAAGAAATTAGTGTATCGCCAGCGCAAGAACGAAGCCCGGAATATACCCAGAAACAAAAAAAATTGGTAATAGAACTAAAAGACTCTCTTCAAAACAACACCACTTATGTTATCAGTTTTGGTAAAGCCATTGCCGATGTAAACGAAGGGAACACCGTAAAAAATCTTACTTACGTTTTTGCAACCGGCCCATCTATTGATTCGCTTACCATAAGCGGAACAGTATCAAACGCGCTCACCCAACAAAAGGAAAAGGACGCGCTGGTATTGCTATTCAATTTGAAACAAGACTCGACGCTATTCGGAAAAAAGAAACCAACCTTATTTACAACTACTGATAGTGCGGGAAATTTTAAGTTCAGCAATCTAAAATCTGATAGCTATAAAATATATGCTTTAAAAGAAACCGCAGCAGATAAAATTTATAATGGCGATAACGAGCTAATTGCTTTCAAGGCCAATCCGATTCAATTAAAAAAAGATACTGCGGGAATCAATTTAACATTGTTTAAAGAGGTACCCGACAATTTACGTTTTACCAACCGCACGTTTGATCGGGACGGTAGCATGTTTCTGATAGCAAACAGACCGCTTAACCGCCCATCGGTAAGAATAATATCACCGGAGGCGCTTGACGCCCAGAAGTTGGTTGAAATTAATAAGGCAGGCGACTCCATAAATGTATACTCAAAAAACATGGATTTTGACTCTGTTAAACTGGCTACATACGAAAACGGGATAGCATTTGATACCGTAACATTACGTAAAGGCCGTCGTGAAACTTTTACACGAAATTTAGCCTTAAATTATAACATTAACCCAAATGGTTTTATCAAACCTGGCAGTGATCTGATAGTTACATCCAACATGCCGATAGAAAGCTTTGATCAGTCTTCAATAACGTTGATGGAAGATTCTGCTAAAGTAAATTATACTGCTCAACGCGATACCGCTACGCGTAAAAAACTCTACTTCAAATATCGCTGGAAACCAAAAGCAAAGTACACCCTGATTTTCAATGAAAACTCAATTACAGGGTTCTTCGGTGACAAAATAAAAAAGGTGCAGAAAATATTTTCTTTAGACAACGCTGAAAACTACGGAGAGCAAACTATGCGAATATCGGTTCTGGATACCGCCAAAAGTTATGTTGTAGAACTGATAACCGCAAATAATGATCAAAAAACCGTCATCCGAACGAATCGTATTAGCCGTAACTCTGCTATTGATTATAAGATGCTGCTGGCAGGCAAATATCAGATAAGGGTTACCTACGACACCAACAAAAATGGTAAGTGGGACCCTGGAAGTATCTTCAGAAAAAAGCAGCCGGAAAACATTTGGTTAAACCCGAATATATATACGGTGCGTGCCAACTGGTCGGATACAGCAACCTTACAAATTCCTGCCGAGCCGGTTACTTCTCCATAAACCAGCCGGAATAGAGAATGTAATTATCGGGCAGCCTGTCTAATAAGGCTTTTTGCTCATCTGTTAGCGCCTTTATTTTTTTGGCAGGAGAACCGGCATATAGATAGCCGGATTCGCATATGCTCCTCTCTAATACCACAGAGCCGGCGCCAATGATAACATACTCTTCTACAACCGCGCCATCCATTACAATGGCTCCCATGCCCACCAGGGAGTGGTCTTTTAAGGTGCACCCATGTACCAATGCATTATGACCGATAGACACGTAGTTACCTATATCTGTTCCCGCTTTTAGATACGTCCCGTGAATGACCACCCCATCCTGTATGTTGCTATTGTTACCAATTTTAATGTAGTTAACATCACCCCTGATGACCGCGTTAAACCAAACAGAACAATTGTTGCCCATTTGCACATCGCCAACTATCGTGGCGTTATCAGCAATGAAGCAATCATTGCCCCAAGCGGGGGATTTATCTTTTACAGGTAGGATAAGCGGCATCGTCTTAATTATTGATGGATTGATTCCGTGTTTAGTATTTTTATTATGTTTGATGTAAATATAAGCGGAAATAGCTCAGTTGGTAGAGCATCAGTTTCCCAAACTGAAGGCCGCGGGTTCGAATCCCGTTTTCCGCTCTTTAAAATACCGTATCCTCTAAAATCTGCTGATGATCCGGATAATCAGTAGTATAATGTAATCCCCTGCTTTCTTTACGCATCATGGCAGATTTTACTACGATAAAGGACACTTGTATCAAATTACGCAGTTCACATAGCTTAACAGACACCTTTGTTTTTTTATAAAAATCCTCCGTTTCTTCATGCAGTAAACCCAATCTACGCAGGGCTCTTTCTAAACGAAAATCAGATCTTACTATACCTACATAATCACTCATCAATTTCTGCATTTCGCGCACATTGTGGGTAACCAGGATATCTTCATTAGAAAGCTGAACGCCTTTTTCATCCCAGTCAGGAATATTATCCGGAATAACTTTACTCTCAAATTGTTGCGAAGCATCTGTATATATACGGTGCGCAAACACCAAGGCTTCTAATAACGAATTTGATGCTAAACGATTGGCACCATGCAGTCCGGTAGACGAACACTCTCCGCAGGCATATAACCTATTGATAGATGATCTTCCATAATGATCAACCAGAACACCGCCACACATATAATGGCAGGCCGGCGCAACCGGGATCATATCCTTTGTCATATCTATACCAATGTCTAAACACTTGGCGTAAATATTAGGGAAATGCGCCAGTATATCTTTTTTGCTGCGATGGCGAATATCTAAATAAACATAATCCTCTCCTGATTTCTTAACCTCAGCATCAATAGCTCTGGCCACAATATCACGCGGCGCCAATGATTTACGCTCGTCGTATTCTTGCATAAATTCTTCTCCATTGGTACGTTTTAAAATCCCACCAAAACCTCTTACAGCCTCTGAGATAAGAAAAGAAGGGTATTCGCCCGGATTATACAATGCTGTTGGGTGGAACTGGATAAACTCCATATTTCTTACCTTACCCTTAGCTCTATAAACCATGGCTACACCGTCACCGGTTGCTATGGTAGGATTAGTGGTTATAGAATAAATATGCCCTGCACCGCCCGAAGCCATTACTGTAACCTTAGATAAGATCTTATCAACTTCTTTATTTTCGGTGTTTAAAGCATAAATGCCATAACATTCAATATTGGTACTTGATTTATCTACAAACTCGCCTAAATGATGCTGGGTAATAATATCTAAAGCAAAATAGTGTGTCAATATCTCAATATTTGGATTTTGATGCAGCTGCTCTAATAAAGCACGCTCCATTTCAAAACCGGTGATATCTTTATAATGCAACACCCTAAATTCAGAATGTCCACCTTCTTTAGCCAGGTCAAAAATACCCTCATTGGTGCGGTCAAAATTGGTTCCGTACTCAATAATTTCATTAATTCTTTCAGGTCCCTCTTTAACAACTATCTCTACAACCTCTTTATCACATAGCCCATCACCCGCATCAAGGGTGTCGTTTATGTGTTTTTCAAAAGAATCTTCTTCTTTATCCACAACCACGGCCACTCCTCCCTGGGCATACTTAGTGTTTGATTCGTCTTCGTTTGATTTTGTAACTATCAGTACCTTACCGTGTTTTGCAGCCTTTAGTGCAAAACTTAAACCGGCAATGCCCGAACCTACTACCAGGAAATCCACAGATCTGGTCATAAAATATATGGTATATGTGTAAAATTAATGCCTTTGTTAATAATAGCCCTTAAAGATGTTAATTTTGTGTAAGTAAATAATTAATAAAATAACTAATCGTGGATAACTCGCATTTACGCTCATAAACACTAAATCTTTTAAGCTACTTTTGAGATACAAAGCACATGAAGTTAACATTTACTAACGTCATAAACTATTAACAAATAACTTTTAAAATTAAACTTTGATTAACAGACTCGTCTAAAAATCAGCTCAATAAAATGTAAAATTTTAATTAGATATGTTAATAACCCGTTAGTAATATATCTGTCAATACCTAATTCATTCTATTTATACACATAACTAACACCATAATAACAATAGGTTTCTTTATTTAAAATAATTAGTTGTTATTAATTGAATTGTTGAAATGAATACCTTCGAAGAAATAAATCTGAAAGGCTACGTTGAGGAATACATAGACCCAACGCTTGATCTTTTTGCTGAAATAGAAAAACTTAAAAAGGAAAAAAATGCGGTTATACTTGCTCACTATTATCAGGACGCTGATATACAGGATATTGCAGACTATATTGGGGATAGTTTGGGATTATCGCAGCAGGCTGCAAAAACCGATGCCGATATTATTGTTTTTGCCGGGGTACACTTCATGGCCGAAACAGCAAAAATATTATCGCCAACAAAAAAGGTTTTACTACCCGACGTAAAGGCAGGTTGCTCATTAGCTGATAGTTGTCCACCGCATTTGTTTAAAAAGTTTAAGGAGCAATATCTTGATCACCTGGTGATAACTTACGTAAACTGCACGGCCGAGTTAAAAGCCTTAAGCGATATAGTCTGCACATCAAGCAACGCTATTGGAATTGTGGAAAGCCTGCCAAAGGACCAAAAAATAATATTCGGACCGGATAAAAATTTAGGGGCCTATGTGGGGAAAAAGACCGGCCGCGACCTGGTTTTATGGAATGGTGCCTGCATGGTACACGAGATATTTTCGCAAGAGAAAATTACCCGTTTAAAAGAACGTTACCCTAACGCGAAATTGTTGGCACATCCTGAATGTGAGGACGTTGTTTTAAAAATGGCTGATTATATTGGATCAACCACAGGGATATTAAAATATGCTACTAACAGCCCTGTTAAAGAATTTATTGTAGCTACTGAGCCGGGTATTATCCACCAGATGCAGAAGGAAAACCCTGATAAAGTTTTTATTCCTGCGCCGCCGAATAACCAATGCGCCTGCAATGATTGCCCGCATATGAAGCGTAATACACTGGAGAAATTATACCTGTGCCTGAAAAATGAAATGCCTGAGATAACCGTACCGCAGCATATTATTGAAAAGGCTGTAAAACCTATTGAAAGAATGCTGGAGATATCAGCAAGGTTGGGTTTGTAAAAACCTGTCATAGCGAGGTACGAAGCAATCGCGAGGTAGCAAATCGCCCGTACAAAATTCGCGATTGCTTCGTACCTCGCTATGACAAATTAATTGATTAAACCTTTATTACTGCTTCCGCTCTAAAATCGTATTAACAACAACATACGATTATGAAAAAACTTTTCTTTTTAGCAACAGTAATGGTGATAGCGATGAGTGCGAATGCGCAACGTAGAGTTTATCGCCAACCGGTTAGGCGTGCCCCGGCACCGCGTTATGTACAACAACGAAGTAATAATTACAATTCATTTCAACCCAGTTTTGGATTTAAAATTGGAGCCAATTTCTCAAACAGCGTAAGTACCCGCGATTATGGTTACACCACCGGTAGCCTGGTGGGTTTAAATTTGGGTTTATTTGCTGATCTGCCTATAATTCAGCCTGTTTCTTTCGCTCCCGAAGTACTGTATTCGCAAAGGGGTTACAGGGTAGGCACCACTTACGGAAATTTTACTCAACGTACGCATTTTATTGATGTGCCATTGTTGGCTAAAATTAAGGTAGCACCCACTTTCAATATTTTGGTGGGTCCGCAGTTATCGTGGTTAATGTCTACCACCAATACTTATGATGATGGTTTTGTGGTTACCGAAAGATCAACTTATGACAGCGACAATAATGGCCATAAAACTTATTTAGATGGAGTGGTGGGTGTAAGCTTTGATATTAACCGCAATGTAGATATACACGGCCGTTACGCCATAAATTTGCAAAAAACAGATAGATACGGTAATACCTATACACCCGATTACCGTAACCAGGTATGGCAGGTTGGTTTAGGCTTTAAATTCTAAAAAAAATTTACGCGACGCCGAATAAAAAAGGTTCCGGATAATTCGGAACCTTTTTTTATAACGGATATTTTTTGGATTCTAAAGCATCCTGAATATGTTGGGGCAAATTGGATAGTAAGTTATAGCCGGTGGCCAACTCAATATACCGCACACTTACCCGGTAAGGTTTCCAATCTTTACTAACATCATTTTTATTGGGTGTATTAATAGCGATAACACGGGTTGACGTGTTAATTCTGCTGATATCGTTATTTCCTGCCGGGATTATTAAAGCCACCTTCCATATAAAAGCAGGCACATTTATTTTATAGTTGCCTGATGTAATGTCGCTAAAAAAACCTTTGGCACCTGTACCTCCGGAACCATAGCTACCCATTATAACATAAACTTCGTTACCTTGTAAAGCAAGTGAGCGTAAATAGTCCTCAAAATTTCCCCAGGTATCCTGGTTATTGTTGGGTGCCTGTGGGATCATATTGGTCATCAAAAAAGTAGATGAATTGGCGTTAACAGAACTTGATCTATCGGCTGAGGGGCAATTATGACCCCTGTCAAATCCATAGGTATTATAACTGTAGCTATTGCTTTTTACCGTAAACCAGTCCTTAGGCAAACCATTAAAAGCAGCAAAATTATTAAGCCTTTCGCTTGTACCGCTTATATTTTTTGCATCTAAATGCCAGCTAACCCAGTTAGGCCCCGCTTTGGTATTATTGTATGATTCAATGTAATAACCCATATCCATCAAATAGTTATCGGCCATGGCCATAACCGGCTGCGCGCCCGATGGATTACCAAATAACATATTGCTGTTATCGCCGATGGCAGGCGGAGCATCGTTGCCGACAGTAACACCCCTTTTGGCACCGGATGGCACCTTTACAGTATCAGGTTGTTGAACTTCCGGAACGCCGATGACAATTCCTGCATCGCCGGTACCTTTAAAGGTGATATCATCTATATTAATGCGGGCAGTACCTTTTTTAACTATCTTAAAACGTACCTTTTTTGCTATATTAAAAGCAAAAGAGTCTGTTTTTAAAACGGTGTCCGTGTCGTGTATGGCAGCACCAATAGGAAGGTAAGAGGTTCCGCTATCAACAGAAAAGTACAACTGCCATTTTGAATCAGCATCATGCCCATATTTAGCGTGTTTTATGCTGATCTGTTTTACACCTACCAAATCAAAATTCATGGCTATAAAACCTGAACGTATACGGGCTGATTGCAAACCGTTTTTTACATCGCTGTCCTTTTCGCCCAACAAAGCGTTTTTTAAGTGCCAGGTACCTGTTATTAATTGAATACCGCCCTCGGTATAGTTAGCTTTTTTGCCGGTTTCAAAATCTTCGATAATGGTATAGACCGGCTTTTGTTGGATAGCTATAAGGCTGATAAGGGGCTGTATTTTGATGCTATCATTTGATGTGATGCTATTACAGGCACTTAGCATCAGAACATACAGTAAACAGCAAAACGCTGATAGCTTTTGTAGCGGCATCAATAAAAATAATTACCCGCAAACTTAGTAAAGCGCGGGTAATTATTTTAGCAAACAGGTTAAGGGTAAGATCTAATTGCCGGGATCTTTTTTGGTTTCTACAGCGTCCTGAATGCTTTGTGCCAAATTTGATAACAAGTTGTAACCTGTGGCCGTTTCTATATCGCGCACACTTACTATATACTGTTTCCAATCTGTGCTTATTGTATTAATATTGGGCGTATTAACGGCAATAACACGTGTAGATGAAGAAACGCGCCCCACATCGCTATTACCGGCAGGAATTATCACGGCAATTTTCCATACATGACTTGGAACATTAATTTGGCCGGTACCAGACAATATAGCATTGAATGGGCCTTTAAGTCCCGTACCACCTGTGCCGTAAGAGCCCATTATAACATAAACCTCATTGCCCAGTACTACCTGAGATCGCAAATACTCCTCTAAAAACCGCCATGTTTGCTGATTATTTTGCGGAGCCTGCGGAATCATGTTTGTCATCAGGAACGTAGCCGAGTTTGCATCAGCAGAACTCGTTCTGTCGGCTGATGGACAATTGTGCCCCCTGTCAAACCCGTAAGTACCGTAGTTATAGCTATTGCTCTGCACCGAAAACCAGCTGGCCGGCAAACCATTAAAGGCGGCAAAATTATCTACGCGTGGCGCAGAGTTAGTAGTATTGGTGGCATCCAAGTGCCAACTTACCCAGTTGGGTGTACCTTTAGTAGCGTTATAAGATTCAATATAATAACCTTGATCTATAAGATAATTGTTCATCATGGCCATTACCGGCTGGGCGCTTGATGGGTTACCAAACAACATATTACTGTTATCGCCCGATGCAGGTGGGGCATCTGAACCAACAATTACGCCCCTTGCGCCCGATGGGGTGCCGGTTTGTGTGGTATCCGGTCCGGCAGGAACATCAGGGATACCGGGAATTAGGCCGGGGTCGCCTTTACCTTTAAAAGTGATATCATCAATGTTGATGCGCGTAGTACCTGCTTTAGAAATTTTAAACCTTACTTTGGTTGTAGCCGTTACCACAAAAGAATCTGTTTTTAAGGTCGTGTTGGTTTCATTAACAGCATCGCCCAAAGGCGTATAAGTTGTGCCGCCGTCTACAGACATAGATAACTGCCAGGTAGAAGCGGCATCGGCGCCATATTTGGCATGTTTAATTTGAATTTGTGTTACGCCGGTTAAGTCAAAATTCATGGCAATGCTGCCGGTACGAAGGCGTACTGACTTTGTATCGTTTTTAACGTCGGCCGCAAGGTTACCAACTAAGGCATCGTCAAACTTCCACGAGCCGGTCAGTAACGCTACATCGGCAACTGCATAACCGCCCTTACTGCCCGACTCAAATGTTTCAACGATAGTGTAAGGTTTTGGGGCCGGTGTCTCCGTTCCTGTTGGGGGAAGGTCTTCGATGCTGTTTTTTTTACAACCGGCGGCAATTACCGTTAGCGCCAATATGGCGTAAAGGGATAATTTTCTTAAAATCATAGGTAAATGTTTTTTTGGTAAATATCACAATCTAATATTAACCTTTCATTAAGTTTATTATTATAAAAGCGATCTTAATTAATCTGTGGGCAAGAGCGAAGGGTTTATTTAACTCAACAAAAAACAGCTGTAATAAGGTACAGCTTTCTTATTTTTGCGTGTATTAATATTAGTGAGCGAAGAGCATGTTTGATAATAAAGAGAAAACCAATATAGAGGCCTTAGGCGAGTTTGGCCTGATAAAGCATTTAACTGATAATATAGCGTTGGTTCAACCAAGCACCATTAAGGGTGTAGGCGATGATGCAGCCGTATTAGACCCGGCAGGGAAAAGAATGCTGGTATCTACAGATTTATTGTTGGAAGGTATTCACTTTGATCTGGCTTATGTCCCTCTAAAGCATCTGGGCTACAAGGCCATACAGGTTAACCTGAGCGATATATATGCTATGAACGGTATGGCTACACAGGTAACAGTGTCACTGGGCATGTCGAGCAAATTTCCTATAGAGGCCATTGAGGAACTATATGAGGGTATATACATAGCCTGCAAAAAATATGGCGTTGATGTTATAGGTGGCGATACATCAGCATCAAAACAAGGGTTGGTTATCAGCATCACATCCATTGGTTATGCCGATGCAGAGGATATTGTATACCGCAATGGCGCGCAGGAGGGCGATCTAATCTGTGTATCCGGCGATCTGGGCGGCGCTTATATGGGTTTGCAGTTATTGGAACGCGAAAAGATGATCTACCTGGAGAATCCAAACATTCAGCCTGATCTGGAAGGCAAAGATTACATTGTAGAGCGCCAGCTTAAACCCGAAGCACGTAAAGACATAGTTGAATTGTTAAAAGATATTGATGTTAAACCAACCGCCATGATAGATGTGTCTGACGGCCTGGCATCAGAGATCTTACATATTTGCCAACAGAGCAACAAAGGATGCAGTATTTACGAGGAGAAGATTCCTATTGACCCAATGACCTTTGAAACCGCCCGCGGCTTTAATCTTGATCCCACTGTTTGTGCATTAAGCGGCGGCGAAGATTACGAGTTGTTGTTTACCGTTCGCCAGGCTGATTATGATAAGATTAAATTCAAAATGGATATAACTATAATTGGGCATATAACCGAGCCGGCATCGGGCTGCAACCTGGTAACCAAAGCGGGAAACATGCATGCGCTTAAGGCACAGGGATGGAATGCTTTTAGCCCCCCAGCCCCCTGAAAGAGGAGCTTTTGATGTAACATTTTGCATTGCTTCAAATCTAATATTAAGAAAAACATGCTATGAAAAAAATTATACTGATTTGCCTTGTTGCTATTGTGATGACATCCTGCTCTGAAAATTACTCTAACGGTGAGCGTATTGGTGTAATTACCCAGTTTTCTTATACCGGCTTGTGGTGGAAATCATGGGAAGGGCACCTGAATGTAACCCAAACAGGTATGAACAGCAGTGTACCGTTTGATTTTTCATTAGATAATGATAAACCCAACCCAACCATTATAAAGCAGTTGGACAGTGCCGCCCAACATGGCTGGAAGGTTAAACTGGTATACCACGAAGCGAAGGGAAAAAACTGGTTTGACAATCGCGGCGAAACCAATCACTTTATAGATAAAGTAGAGGTGTTGGATAAAAATATGGCCTCATTATTCGGAAGCCAAAATACACGCACTGGCAGGGTAATTGATACTATTTATGTGGTGATAGATAAAAGCCAGTTGAAGAAAAAATAAAACGCTTAGCTTAAACAATATTTAATCAAGATCTTATCATGAAAAAGGCCTTTATAGCGGGTATCGCGTTGCTGGTGTCGCAAAGTTTATTTGCGCAGCAAACACTAAAGTTTAGTGTAAAATATTTGCCTATGCAAAACTACGCCACTACCTATAAAACGGACATGGATATGAACATGAATATTGGCGACGAGACTGTTGCGCAAGCGTTGAAAGCGGCTGGCCAGCCTTCGTCTATGTTGATGAAAATGAATATGAGCACGGCTATAGATCTGGCTACTAAGGCTACCAACGCAAAGAAAGAGGTTCCGTTTACAGCAACGTACACTGACTTTGCCATGAGTGGTAGCATGAACGGACAGGCGCTCCCTTTGGGAGAGACCTCCCTTAAAGGTTTTGGTTTCCTGGGACATTACACAAACGACACAAAGAAATTTGTTATAGACGGAATTAATGGCGATACAACAAACGTGGCTGCAAAAACCGCGGCACAAGCACAGCTATCACAGGTTTTTAACCAGTACAGCTTTCCGGAAGCAACCCTGAAAATAGGGGATACTTTTGAACAGAGTGTGCCGGTGAGTGTGCCGGTAGGTGCCGGCAGTACTGAAGTAATGACCAAAATTAAATATACCCTGAAAGAGATCAAAACCAGCGAGGCCATTTTTGACCTGGACCAAACATTAGACATGACCATGGACCTACCACAAGGTGCCGGTAAAATGGATATAAAAGGCGCCGGAAAAGGTACTATGGTTTATGATATTTCCGCCATGTTTCCGGTTAAGTCTGTAATTGATATGAATTTTACTTTCAAAATGAACACGAACGGCACCCCTATATCAGGAGATATGAAAGGTGTTTCTGTTACAGATGTGAAGATAACTAAGAAGTAAAAAGCCCCCTAACACCCTAAAGGGGAAACTTTAGAAGGTTAGGGAACTTCCGTTTCGTCGCTATCACCTATATATTTCTGATCAATTTGCTTATTGGCTTTAGCACCCAGGCTTCTAATTTTTTCTGCCGTGCGGGTTAGGTTACCTGCGCCATCAGTTAATTTGTTAAGGGCGCTGTCATAAGCGCTTTGGCTTTGCTTAATGTTCTTTCCGATACTTTCCATATCGGTAACAAAGCCTACAAACTTATCATACATGCTGCCGCTCAGGCGGGCAATTTCAAGAACATTCTTATTCTGGCGCTCCTGTTTCCACATACTGGCAATGGTGCGCAAGGTGGCCAATAAGGTAGAGGGACTAACAATGACCACCCGTTTATCCCAGGCATCGCTAAACAGCTCAGAATCCAGCTGAACCGCGAAGCTGAACGAAGACTCTATCGGCACAAAAAGCAAAACAAAGTCCGGCGAATTGATTTGGTACAAGTCATGGTAGTTTTTGGTGGACAGGTTATGCACATGACCGCGTATAGACTCCACATGCGCCTTTGAGAACAGTTTTCTATCATCTTCGGTCTCGCAATTTACCAAACGCTCATAAGCTATCAGGGACACCTTAGAGTCGATTATAAGGTGCTTATTATCCGGCAGGTCAATTATGGCGTCGGGCTGCAGGCGGCTGCCGTCAAGGCCCGTTATACTGGCTTGCAGGCGGTATTCCTGATCCTTCACCAGGCCCGAGCGTTCTAATACTTTTTCCAGGATCACCTCGCCCCAATTGCCCTGCTTTTTATTATCGCCTTTAAGGGCTTTGGTAAGGTTGCTGGCTTCGTCGCTAATTTGTTTGTTAAGCTCCATTAATTGGGTTATAACGCCCTTCATGGTGTTGCGCTCCGCAGCCTCCATATTATATACTTTATCCACTTTATCCTCAAAAGCCTTCAGATTTTCCTTTAGCGGATTAAGAATAATATCAAGGTTGGTGCGGTTAACGTCAATAAACTCTTTTGATTTTTCTTTCAGCAGCTTCTCGGCCACGTTTTCAAACTCTTTTTGAAAGTTGTTACGGATCTGTTCCACTTCGGCCTTTTGTTCCTGAATTTTTTCTTGTTGAGATTTATAGTAAGAGCGTGCGCTTTCCAATGATTGATTGGCCTGATCAAGACTGTTGCGAACAGTTAATAACTCGTCGAGCAAGCGGTCTTTCTCTTCTTTTAAAAGCAGGGTGATGCTTTCTTTTTCTGCAATTACCCCCAAGGCTTTTTGCTCAGCTATTGCCAGGGAAATTTTAAGCTGGTCGGTTTCAGCCTTAATGCGCGCTATTTCTTCATCAGAGATACTTGAAATTGCTTTTGGTCGCTTTAAAAACAAAACCACCGCAACAACCAACAAAACAAGCGAAACAATTAGTACAACCAGATCCATTTTGATAAAAATATTAGCAAAACGAAGGTAGGGAAAATGTGCGGATGTGCAAATAAGGGGATGTGCAGATTAAAAGATATTGATTGTATACCGGGCAATTATTCGCTCAACAAGTAAATCCATACCTTTGCAGATATAATTACAACAGATGGAACACACCGATACTAAAGAAATAATAACAGAAGCATTGAATGTGTTAAAGGAAAAAATCGCGGCCTCTTATGACGGTGCGACTGATGGAAATGTGGCAGATGATATTGAGAATATAGCTACCATGCTTACTGGTCTGATAGAAAAGTTAGAAGAATTTGCTTTTAATTCGGCCCGTTCATCAGAGGATGATGAGCAGTATACTTTTACTGATTTTGAAGATTTTAAAAACACAATGAGCGGGCAATAACGCTGTGCTACTTAGCCTTTTCCACCCTCAGGCCCACATCGCTTACCTCGTGCAGAGGGTTGTCGCGCATGTTTTGTTCTATGCTGATTTGGTAAGAACCCGCTGCCCGGAACTTATATTTTAATTTAAAAGGTATTCTAAAGCTGTAAAGATTGCCCGACCCTTTACCCAGCCATTGCCCATCAGGCTGTGCAAGCTTTAATTCATACCGGGCCACGGCGTTCTTCTTTACCGGGTCGGTAATTAAAACAAACATATTAGCGTATTTATAATCGCCTGTTACCCGCAAGTTAACGTAAAGATTGTAAAGCGCGTTAGCGTCGTCAATTTTAAAACTGTTGCTAATTCTGTTATTGTAGGCCCATATTTTGTTGGGCAGCGCCGTGTTATTGTCTATAACCGCCCCCTCATCAGAGCAGCCGTAAAAAGCAAAAATCAAAAAACAAACCGACAGATAATTAAGCAGGCGCGCGTGTTTCATTGCAATTAACTTGGCTGTTCTCCTTTGTTATTGTTGTTATTATTAGGGCGATTATTATTGCGCCTGTGTTTATTACGGTTCCTGTTAGGGTTGCCGCTACCTTCCGGGCGCGGTCCTTGTTCCGGCCTGGGTCCCTGCTCCGGGCGCGGTGCCTGATTAGGCCTTGGCCCTTGCTGTGGGCGCGCCTCCTTTGCTACCCCCTGGTTGGCAGAAACTGCCGATGGCTGCCCGTTGCCGGTACCTGTGTTAGGGTTGGGCTTGTTCTTATTTTTATTGCGATTGTTGTTTTTCTTTTTGCGATTGCGCTCGTCAAGGCGGGTTAAGCTGTCTTGTCCAACAACATTCTCGTAATCTAACACCTTTGGTGCCGGTGTTTCTATTTCAGAAATAACACCCAAATCGTCAGGCAAAACGCCGTCGCGATTCATTTGCTGGATCTCTTTAACACGGGTAAGGCTAAGCGGGATCCACGATTCTTCGCGCAGATAGCTAAACCACATCAGCTTTTTAAAGATGTCGGTTTTTTGCAGACGGGCATCGCCTTTAACCGTTTTCAGGATGTTTACGTTATCGGGGATGTGCTTTAGCGCATCCATGTAAGTATCCAGCTCATAGTTAAGGCAGCATTTTAATTTACCGCACTGCCCGGCAAGCTTTAAGGTATTTAACGATAGATTTTGATAGCGTGCAGCCGAGGTCGAAACTGTTTTAAAATCGGTTAACCAGGTAGAGCAGCATAATTCGCGCCCGCACGATCCTATGCCTCCTAAGCGGCTGGCTTCCTGCCGCATGCCTATCTGCCGCATCTCTATTCGGATGCGGAAAGTTTCGGCCATCTTTTTAATCAGCTCCCTAAAGTCAACACGACCTTCAGCGGTATAGTAGAAAGTAGCCTTTGTTTTATCGGCCTGATAATCCACATCGCTCAGCTTCATGCTCAGGTTAAGGGTAAGTGCCAGTTTACGTGCGCTGTGCATGGTTTCCCACTCCAGGTCTTTAGCGGCTTTCCACTTATCTACATCTGTTGGCGTAGCGCGACGATAGATCTTCTTTAATACATCCTCTTCCTTAACCCGGCGCTTAACCATCTGCATACGCACAAGTTCGCCGGTTATAGATACGTGGCCAATATCGTAGCCGCCGGTAGCTGCTTCAACAACAACCAGGTCGCCGTTTTCAAGGTATATATTATCAGTATTTTGAAAAAACTCCTTACGCGAGCCTTTAAACTTTACTTCTATAATAGAAAAAGGTTTATAATTAACAGGCATATCCATATGCGACAGCCAATCGTAAACATCTAATTTACTGCATCCATTAGTAAGGCATGACCCATTACTTTTGCAACCCGCCGGCGTACATCCGCCTCCGGTTGAGCAACTTCCACATCCCATATTACTTTGATATATATTGATCCCCCTGCGGGGTAGGTTTTAATTTTAAAAATCCAACAATTTGTAAAGATACATCTAAAAACATAATTTTTGGGTTAGCATTTCTTTCCACATGATAATGGGCCTTTTCCAGCTCGCCGGTTATAGCGGCAATGGACGAAAAATTAAGAATCGCCGCCATTTTCTGCGCCGTTTCTAACTCGGCCGCAGGCAGACGGACCAACTCGCCGGCGCCCGCTAAAAGCAAGCCGCACTCCCTTATAAAACTTACGCCATAGCGTATAAAGTTCTTTTGGTTCTCCCGCCCCATTTTTGAAAGCTGATCAACAAAGCCAACCAGCTCAATGCCTTTGTTGCCAAAGCAAAGCCTTAACCATTGCACAAAAAGCGGATGATAACTTTTGCTGCCCTGCTGCAGCATAAACAACGCTTCGTTCAGGCTGCCATTACATAGGTAAGCTATTTCGGCGGCGGCATTTTCTGTTTGGTGATGATCATTTATCAAATGCTGCTTTATTTCATCATAGCCAACAGGTGGGATCTTGATTAGCTGCGTACGCGACAGGATGGTGTTCAGGATCTGATCCTGGTTTTGGGCCACCAATAAAAACAAAGTATTGGGCTGCGGCTCTTCAATAATTTTTAACAGCGCGTTACCTTCTTTATCCAAATACTCGGGTAACCATAAAATAAGCACCTTATAGTCAGACTCGAACGGCTTAAGGCTTAGCTTTTTTATGATCTGATGGCACTCGGCTATGTTAATATTGGCCTGTTTGTTTTCTGCATCCAGGTAACCGCGCCAGTTATCTAACCCTAAATACGGGTTGGCTAAAAAAGCCTCGCGCCATTGCTCAATAAAGGTTACCGAGGCATCGTCCTTGTGCTTGGCAAAGAACGGGTACGAAAAATGCAGGTCGGGATGCATTAGTTTTTGATACTTGCGGCATGATGAACACTCCCCACACGAATCATCTTCCTGCTTATCTAAACAACTCAAATACTGCGCGTAAGCAACAGCAAGCGCCAGGCTTCCAGAGCCTTCCGGCCCTAAAAACAATTGCGCGTGGCTCACCCGGTTCTCTTTTACCGAAGTAACCAAACGCTGCTTAATTGCCGCCTGCCCTACTATTTGTTTAAACTGCATTGTGCAAAATAGTAATTAGATGTGAGATGTTAGATATGAGATGTTAGATTACGCTGTTTTTTGACAAAAGAGAGTGGGTGGCTCACGCGAGCTCACGGGGCTCTGAGCCATCCTTTATTGTAATTACTGTATCTTTGCAATATGGTGAAGTCTCATATCTCATATCTAACATCTCATATCTAAGCCATGAGAATAATGGCCTTTGATTACGGTACAAAGCGAATTGGCATTGCGGTTACAGATCCGTTGCAGATAATAGCAACCGGGTTGGATAACATCCACCCCCTTAAAATAATTGAATACCTGCATAAATATCTGCAAACTGAACAAGTGGAGCGTTTTATTGTGGGTGAGCCTAAGCAAATGGACAACACGCCGTCGCAATCTGCGCAGCACGTAAAAGGCTTTGTTACTCTGCTTAAAAAAACATTCCCTCAAATTCCTATAGAAATGTTGGATGAGCGTTTTACCTCAAAAATGGCATCGGCAGTAATTGCACAGAGCGGCATGGGTAAAAAGGCCAGGCAGAATAAAGAACTGGTAGAT
The DNA here is from genome assembly GCF_054061755.1 of Mucilaginibacter sp. HD30. NCBI lineage: Bacteria > Pseudomonadati > Bacteroidota > Sphingobacteriia > Sphingobacteriales > Sphingobacteriaceae > Mucilaginibacter > Mucilaginibacter sp. HD30. Next base: position 3,806,176 of record NZ_JBSSEO010000001.1, on the reverse strand, counting down.
ACCGTTTCGGCTGTTATTCTGTTGCAAAGCTGGATGCAGCAGTATCGTTAAATCTTATTTTTGTATAATGATTGAGACAAGGCACCTTTTCCCAATATTGCATAGTAAGCTGATTGAATTACTCCGTTCGCTATCTGACAAGGACTGGCAAAAGCCAACAATAGCCGGTAAGTGGACAGTTAAAGATATTGCAGCGCACCTGCTTGATGTTAATTACCGCACAATAGCTTTCCGCAGAAACTACAACTTAAAGCCCGACCGTGCGATCAATTCCTACCGCGACCTGGTTGATTATTTAAATCATTTAAATGCCGAATGGGTTGCCGCCATGAAAAGGGTTGACCCGCAAACACTGATCGGAATGCTTGATGATACGGGCAAACAACATAGCGATTATATGGCATCACTTGATCCTCGTGATGAAGCTCCATTTTCAGTAGCGTGGGCAGGAGAAGAACATTCAGCAATGTGGTTCCATGTAGCGCGCGAGTACACCGAAAAGTGGCACCATCAGCAACAAATACGCGATGCCGTAGGAAAAGAGGGCATAATGGACCGCGAACTTTTTTACCCTTGTATTGATACTTTTATGTGTGGGCTGCCCCATACTTATCGCAACACCACATCACCCGCAGGTACAACCATTAAAGTAACCATTACTACCCAAGCCGGAGGTGAGTGGTTTTTAATAAGCGATGGCGAGGGCTGGCATTTGAATAAAGAAGCTTCTGCAACGCCGTCTGCCACCGTTACGCTTGACCCCGATACCGCATGGAAATTGTTTACAAAAGGGGTGAATCAGCAGGAAGCCGTTAAGCGTGTTCAACTTAGTGGCGATAAACGGCTGGCTGGAGTGCTATTGACAATGGTATCGGTTATGGCTTAAAGATCTCAACCATGAATAACAAACTTGAAATATTGCCCTACGACTTGCAAGAATACCTGGATATGCACTGTGAGCCGGAGCCCGAGGTATTGAAATATATCAATCGGGAAACGCATTTAAAAGTGTTAAAGCCAAACATGCTTACCGGGCACTACCAGGGCCGGGTGCTGAGTATGATGAGCAAAATGATACGGCCGCGCAGAATTTTGGAGATCGGCACATTTACAGGCTATGCCACCATTTGTCTGGCAGAAGGCTTAACAGAAGACGGCGTGATCCACACCATTGAGGCCAATTTGGAAATGGAGGAAATGCTTAACAAACATTTTTCGCTAACAGATGTTGGTAAAAAAATTAAGCTCCATTTTGGCCCCGCAGCGCAGGTTATAAGCATAATTGACGAGAAAGTTTACGATTTAGTGTTTATTGATGCGGATAAAAAGAATAATTTTCTTTACTTTGAATTAATATTTGACAAAGTCAGATCTGGAGGACTAATAATAATTGATAATGTGTTGTGGAAGGGGAAGGTTTATGGCGTTGAAAATGACGCTGATACCCAAAGCTTTCGCCAACTAAATGATCAGATAGCCGCCGACCCGAGAGTTGAAAAACTGATACTCCCGGTGCGTGATGGGCTGCTGGTCATCCAAAAAAAGTAAATTATGAAGAAAACCTTACTGATTGCCACATTGGTCATCTGTAGTTTTGCAGCAACCGCGCAAGCACAAAAAAACACCTCACAATCTTATATTGAACAATTCAAAGATAATGCCATAAGCATTATGCGCGAAACAGGCATCCCGGCAAGCATAATTTTAGGCATTGCTATGCACGAGTCTGGAAACGGAAACAGTTCTGTAGCTAAAAATCTAAACAATCAGTTTGGTTTTAAGGGCAACGGAGGCTCCGTTTACTACAAAAACAACAAGAAAGTACGCTCATCCTACAAAAAATACGATTCTATCTTAGAATCATTCACCGATTTTGCCCGTGTTATCACACAGCGCCGCGATCGGGGAGCCATATCAGCTGAGCTTACCGAAACCCAGTATGAGAAATGGGTTAAAGGTATACAGCGCAGTGGCTACGCCAGCAGTAAAAAATGGAGTGCACAAGTTTTAGCTATCATCAGAAAGTATGAGCTTAACGCGCTTGACAAAGAATCTGCAAAAACAGCAGCGGCACCCCAGCAACTGGCGCAAAACGAAGCTGGCACAACAACCGAGAAAAAATAATATTATTAGCCGCAATGGTATTTAAACGGCGCGTTGTTCATCATTCCATTTTTTTATTATCAGTAAGTTTTTTAGCCGCTTGTGCGGCGCATAAAAGTGTTATTTCTAATAACCAGGCCCGCAAAAACAATAATGCTATTGAGCGCGCTAATAAAGAGGCCATTGGTAACTATGTGCCCTTCACCGTAACATCATACATAGAGAGATTTAAAAAGATAGCCGTTAAAGAGATGGATCTGTATGGCATACCGGCAAGTATCACGCTTGCGCAGGGGCTTTTTGAATCGGGCAATGGCAACAGCGATCTGGCCAAAATTGCCAACAATCATTTCGGAATTAAATGTACTACAGACTGGAGCGGAAAAAGTTACTATAAGAACGATGACCGCGACAACGATTGCTTCAGGGTTTACAACAACCCCGAAGACTCCTACCGCGACCACTCGGAGTTTTTAAAGCGCAAGCGTTACGCCCCCCTTTTTGAGCTGGATAAGAACGATTACCGGGGCTGGGCCAACGGCCTTAAACAGGCAGGCTACGCCACCAACCCTAAATACCCTGAGCTGCTTATAGGGGTTATTGAGCGCTACCATCTTGACCAATATGATAAACCCGAGGGCGAGATACAAAAGATAAAACGCGAGGACAGGGTTTTGGCCGACATAAATAAGAACATCGGCATAGAAAATAAAGATTCGCTTATTCAAAATACTCCTACCGAAAAGTTACATACCGTTGTAGCCGGCGATACACTATATAACATTTCAAAACGTTTTGGCTTTAGTGTGGATGAACTGAAGGCCTTGAATAATATGCCCGATAATAACATAAAACTGGGTCAAAAACTGGTTGTTGTTAAATAGATCCCTGTTAATTATTGTTAAAATGTGTAATCAAAACTAAACAAACGTTTAGCTTTGGCTTTGTAATGAGATGGCTGTTATTGCTTATTGTATTTAGTATCGCATACCTGGAAAGCTTTGCCCAACAAAAGTTTACCGAGGGGCTGGTTTTTGATGCAGTTACAAAAGATCGTATTGCCGTAGTTAGTATTACCAATTTGCGCACCGGCAAAAACATGTATAATAGCCTGAACGGCGTATTTAAAGTTGAGTCTGAACCCGGCGACCTGTTGGTTTTTAGCAAGACAGATTATTTTAATGACACCGTGCGCGTATCAAACGATTTGGCAAAGGTGGTCTATTTAAACCGTACAGGTATAACCCTTAAGGAAGTTAACATTTACGACCAATCGTTGTCGCCCAAATCAATTATGTCAAAAAACCGGTCGCAGTACAGCAAGGCCTATGGTTCTTTGGCCAACAAGGATCTGCTGAGTTTTAGTGGCGGCAGCGTAGGTTTAAGTATTGACGCACTTTACAATATGTTTAGCCGCGAAGGGCGCAATGCTAAACACCTGCGCGAGGTTTTGGAGGTTGATTTCAAACAAAACACCATTGATTTCCGCTTCAATAAAGCGTTTGTTGGCCGCATAACTAATTTGCGGGGCACGCAATTGGATGATTTTATGCGAAAATACCGGCCCGGGTATTATTTTATTACCTCTGCCAGCGAGTATGAGCTGATAGCATCCATACGAGCCAATTTAAAACGATATCAACGCAATCCATTGGCATTTGAAGTGCCGCCGCTTACGCCTATCCAGTAAAAGCAAAATCCTATTTGCCTTTAAGGTAGGTAAAACGCAAAAAAAAACCTTTATTTGTGCGTGATGCCAGGAAAACTATTCCACTTAATTTTTTGTGGATGCATGCTGTTATTTACGGCTGCTTCTGCGCAAAATCCAGCTCCTGCCAGGAGCGATAGCAGCATAATTGATACAGCCCTGTTAAACCGCTACCGTGTATTGCCACGCCGTAATGCAATTCCGGTAAGAACACGGCTCCCGCAGATAAGGCCCGTATTTATCCCTGTTAATATGCCCGATTACGAACTTAATTATTGGCGCAAGTCAATAACCGTAGGTGTAAATTTCAGTCAATCGGCATTTACAAGCAATTACAGCGCGGGTGGCGTAAGTGCAATAGCGCTTAACTCCAACTTTATATATCGTACAGAATATAAAAAGGACCCATTTAACTACACGGCCGACATCAATTTTTTATACGGCATCTCAAAAAACAAGGGGCAGGGTTCGCGCAAAACAAACGACCGTATTTTTATAGACAATAAAATAGCCACTAAACTATCAGAGCATTGGTTCTTTTTTGGGGCGCTAAGCTTCGAGTCGCAGTTTGACAGGGGATACCAATACACCAACTCCGCAGGGCAGGTATTGGCCAAGCCTTTACTGCTGTCTAATTTTATGGCCCCTGGGTATTTTACCGAATCAATAGGTTTTGAGTTTAAGCCCACAAAATGGTTCTCCATGCGTTTTGGTACCGGTACCGCGCGGCAAACATTTGTTTTAGATACTACCATTTATCGTAATAACCCCGCCAATTATGGTGTGCCTATTGGTAAAACCTTTAAAAACGACTTGGCTTTTCAGATAGTTTCACAGCTGGATAAAGATATTTTTACAAACGTTCACCTTAATGCCAGGTATGCGTTATTTATCCCCTACGAAAAAAGAATAGATTTTATAACTCATCGTGTTGATGCGCTTTTAACAGCCAAGATCAATAAATTGATGAGCCTTACCATCAATGGCACCTTTTTGTATGATAAAACCACATCTGAACAAGTGCAGGGTACAGAGGGCATGGCGCTGGGTATAATTTACCGCTTTCCGTAAAATCCGCAGGACAAATACCTGATTTTTTCTTTTGTGTTAAATTTTTTTCTCGTGGAATGAAACTTGCACCATTCATTGAAAAATCTAGTTATGAAAAAGATAGGAATTTTAACGGCAACAGCAATTTGTGCATTAGCCTTGTCTACGGCGTCGGCACAAAGCAGAAGAAGCGATACCACAACTACTCGTGGTAGCAGAACAGGTACCACTACGGAACAGAGAAGATCCGGATCAAACAGCTCAGGTAACGGGTCCACCACAAATGGAGCGCGAGATAACCGGCGAAACGGTACCATAAATAACGGCCAGTCTACTCCCACCAGTGGTTCTCAATCCGGTAGCGGATCAAACAATAACGGAACACGCCCTGGCAGCAGCTCAACCGGCAGCGGATCGAACAACAGCGGCAGCAATTCAAGCGGTAATGGCTCAATGAATAGCGGTAGCGGTTCAAACGGCAATGGTTCAAGTACCAATGGCAGCGGCTCTAATGGATCTGGCTCAAGTACTAATGGCAACGGTTCGGGTTCAAATAGCACTGGTACAAGCGGAGCCGGTTCAAGTGGCAACACCACGCCACCAAAAAGGTAGTGAACAACAATTTATGTAAAGGGCCGAAGAGGCCCTTTATTATTTAATATATGCGCAAAAAAAGATAGTACGCTTTAATTACCGGTCAAAATAATAAATTTGCCGAATAAAATTTAAAGCATAACAATGTTTGAAAATCTTTCGGATAAGCTGGACAGAGCCTTTAAGGTACTTAAAGGCCAGGGAACTATTACAGAAATAAACGTGGCCGAGACCATGAAGGAGATACGCAAAGCCCTTCTGGATGCCGACGTAAACTATAAAACAGCCAAAGCCTTTACAGACGATGTAAAGCAAAAAGCCTTGGGCAATAACGTACTTACCGCTATTTCGCCGGGGCAGTTGCTCACCAAAATAATGAACGATGAGCTGGCCGGGCTAATGGGTGGGACCACCGCCGAGCTTGACCTGAAAGCATCGCCAACGGTTATTTTAATTGCGGGACTGAACGGTGCAGGTAAAACAACCTTTACCGGTAAACTGGCCAACTATTTAAAAACGCAAAAAAACAAGAAGCCGCTTTTGGTGGCCGATGATATTTATCGCCCCGCAGCTATTGACCAGCTTGAAGTTTTAGCCGGACAGATAGGCGCAGCAGTTTATGCCAATCGCGATAGCAAAGACCCCATCGCGATAGCTAAAGAGGGCGTTGCTTACGCTAAACAGCATGGTTATAATGTAGTGATTATAGATACCGCCGGTCGTTTGTCTATAGACGAGGCGCTGATGGTGGAGATAGAACAGGTTAAAGCCGCTGTAAACCCGCAGGAAATACTGTTTGTGGTTGACTCCATGACCGGTCAGGATGCTGTGAATACCGCTAAGGTATTTAACGACAGACTTGATTTTACCGGCGTTGTACTTACCAAATTAGATGGCGATACCCGCGGAGGAGCTGCCCTGTCGATTAAATCGGTTGTAAATAAACCCATTAAGTTTATTGGTACCGGCGAGAAGATGGATGCGATTGACGTTTTCCACCCGGACAGGATGGCTTCGCGTATTTTGGGCATGGGCGACGTTGTATCGTTAGTAGAACGCGCACAGCAGCAATTTGACGAGAAGGAAGCTGCCGAACTACAGAAGAAGATCCGCAAAAACAAATTTGACTTTAACGATTTTTACAGCCAGATACAGCAGATCAAAAAAATGGGTAACATGAAAGATCTGATGGGCATGATACCCGGCGTAGGCAAAATGATGAAGGATGTGGAGATTGGCGATGATGCCTTTAAAAACGTAGAGGCCATCATTCAATCAATGACCCCGCAAGAAAAAGCTAACCCCGATACCATTAACCAAAGCCGCCGTAACCGCATAGCAAACGGTTCTGGAACCAAGCTTGAAGAGGTTAACCGCCTGATAAAGCAATTTGAAGATATGCGCAAGGTTATGAAGCAAATGAGCAATCCTGCTGCTATGGCCAGCATGATGAAAAGGATGCCGAAGATGTAATTATCAGATAATTATAAGTTCCAGGTCTGGTATAGTTTTGAAACCTTTATCAGAAGTAATTAATGGTATTTGAAGGTATTTTGATGTTGCTGCGATTATAGCATCGGGCGTTTTAATTTTTATACTTTGTCTGAGCTCTATCGCAATCTTACGAACTTCCGTTGTAAGATCAAAAAGAATGCAGTCATCAAGTAACGCCCGTAGTTCATCTTTTTCTGACGACGAAATCGAGTGCCATCCAAGCAACTCCACTTCAGAAATTACGGAAATTATAACAGTACTAAAAAAGGCTCTACTTTATCGTGCCCCTCATGAACAGCTATTAAAAAATTAGTATCAGCAACAAATCTAAGCCCACTCATCCCTTACCTGTTTTTGGTATCCTAACCCGTCTAAACCCCGTTTTAATTTCCCAAAATGTTTTCTAAGCGTTTTTTTATTGCCTTCTTTTGAAAGCTGCTCAACAGCCTGCTGCACTTTTTCTTTTGTTACCGGATCTTTTATTTCGATCGTCATAATAACAAATATAACAAATTACTTTTGCCATAAAGGCAAGGCATTCGGGAAAGTTTGTATCTTGATGTTTCAATAACTCGGCGTAAATTAAATGGGAAAAAGCACCTTAAATCTCGTTTTATTATTAATAATTATTTACAACACAGCATCTGCCCAAGTCCCCGGCTCTGCCATTGATGTGCAACACTACACCTTCAACATCAACCTTAACGACAACGATAATAACATCAACTGCAAGGCAGATGTAACGCTTAAGTTCACAAAAAACGCCACCTCTTTTAACCTCGATCTGGTAAGAAAGAACAACACCGGCAAGGGCATGCTGGTAAGCTCGGTAACAGAAAACGGAAAAGCTTTAAGCTTTACCCAAAGCGCGGATAAGCTCACTATCAATTCAACAAGCGCAGCAGGCAGCACACATACTTACAGTATTACCTACAGCGGTGTTCCTGCTGATGGGTTAATCATATCTACCAATAAATATGGTAAGCGTACTTTTTTTGGCGATAACTGGCCAAACAGGGCGCATAACTGGCTGGTTAGTGTGGATCACCCGGCAGACAAGGCATCGGTTGATTTTGTGGTATTGGCGCCGGCCCATTATAATGTTATTGCCAATGGCTTGAAGGTAAGCGAAACCACTCTCCCTCAAAACAAAAAACAAACGCACTGGCGCGAAACGGCGCAGCTTTCCACCAAAATTATGGTAATAGGTGCGGCGGATTTTGCTATTCAGCATGTTGCGGATGTAAGTGGTATACCCGTTTACAGTTACCTTTTTCCGCAGGATTCTGTCAGGGGATTTAAAAGCTATGCTTACGCCAAGGAGATCCTGTCATTTTTTATCAATAGAATTGGTCCATTTGCTTACAAAAAGCTGGCTAATGTGCAATCAAAAACCATATTTGGCGGCATGGAAAACGCCGGGGCGATTTTCTATTTTGAGAATTCGCCAGGTGATAAGGGGATAGAATCATTAATGGCGCACGAAATTGCCCACCAGTGGTTTGGCGACGCTGCCAGCGAGAAAAACTTTTATAACCTATGGCTAAGCGAGGGCTTCGCTACGTATTTAACCCACTACTACCTGGAAAATAAATACGGTGTCGACACATTAAAAAAGCGCCTTATTGCCGACCGTACCAAGGTCATCTCGTTTGAAAAAAGCCGGTTAACCCCGGTTGTAGATTCGTCGGTAAAAGAGAACTACATGCCACTGCTTAACGCCAACAGTTACGAAAAAAGCAGTTGGGTGCTCCACATGCTGCGTCGCAAGCTGGGCGATGATGTTTTCTGGAAAGGCATTCGCCAATATTTTACAAAATACAACGGCAGCAATGCCAATACGGACGATTTCCGCAAGGTAATGGAACTGGTCAGTAGGAAAGATCTTAGCGTGTTTTTTAAGCAATGGTTGAAAATGGCAGGGCATCCGGTACTGAAAGTGTCTTTTGATACATCAACCGAGAAAGGAAAAATAGTGGTTAAGGTTGAGCAGCAGCAGGCGTTTTTATATGACATGCCCTTAGAATATGTGGTAAACAAACAGGCCTTTACCGTTAATTTAAAAGGCAGGCTTACCACTTTTAAAGTGCAGCTACCCATTAACGATATAGTATTTGATCCGAATATAAACAGCCTGGCAGAAATTAACATAACAGACACGGCCTATCGCCAAAAGAAATAGAGCTTAGCTTGATGTTATAATTGGTTCACTAAAATGTCTATCTTTCGCTGTAAATAAACTTTATTACACGTGTTAGTTAAAACCTTTGGCAGCGCCGTTTACGGCATCGAAGCCATCACCATAACAGTTGAGGTAAATATTGCAGCGGGCACCAAATACTTTATAGTTGGCCTGCCGGATATTGCCGTTAAAGAAAGCTACTTCCGCATAGAATCAGCGTTAAAAAACTGCGGGTTCCGCATGCCACGGCAGCAGGTGGTGGTCAACATGGCCCCGGCCGATATTAAAAAGGAGGGTTCATCATACGATCTTACCATTGCTACGGCCGTGCTTGCTGCTTCTGGCCAGGTAGAGGCGGAAGAACTGGATAAGTACCTTATAATGGGCGAGCTATCCTTAGACGGCGGTCTTCAACCCATTAAAGGCGCATTGCCTATCGCCATACAGGCCCGCAAAGATGGCTTTAAAGGATTTATCCTGCCCAAACAAAACGCCCGCGAGGCAGCAATAGTCAGTAACCTCGAAGTATATGGCGTTGAAAGCATCCGCGAAGTAGCAGGCTTTTTTAACGGCGAGGTGCAGTTAACGCCAGAAGTAGTAAACACCCGCGAGGAATTCTATAACAGCCTTTGCAATTACGACAGCGACTTTAGCGAAGTTAAAGGCCAGGAAAACATTAAACGCGCTTTAGAAATTGCCGCTGCAGGCGGCCACAATGTGATATTGATCGGTCCGCCGGGGGCTGGTAAAACTATGCTGGCCCGCCGGCTGCCATCTATACTGCCGCCTTTAAGTTTGCACGAAGCCCTGGAGACCACCAAGATCCATTCTGTAGCAGGCAAACTGGCCGCGGCAGATGCATTGGTGACCATAAGGCCATTTCGGTCGCCACACCATACCATAAGCGATGTTGCCCTTGTTGGCGGTGGCGGCAACCCCCAGCCCGGCGAGATCTCGCTGGCGCATAACGGCGTTTTGTTTTTAGATGAGCTGCCGGAATTTAAGCGGTCGGCATTGGAAGTAATGCGCCAGCCACTGGAAGAACGGAGGGTAACTATATCCCGTGCTAAGTTTACGGTTGATTACCCCAGCAGCTTTATGTTGGTGGCAAGTATGAACCCATGTGGTGGCGTGAAATATCCTTCGCATTTAAGGAATTGATTGGCGCGTACGCAAGCGTGATGGTTATGTCTTCCCTGTTGATTTCTATCCGCTTGGTGATGGTTTCTACCGTCAGTCGCTGCTGGTCGAACGGCATGTCGGCCCACCGATCATATAGTGCCTTGGTTTCCTGAATCACGGTGTCGGTGGAATACAGCTGAACGGAAAGGAAGTCGATTTCCGCTTCAAGCTCTGGCATGCTTCCATCCAGTTGCGTTATTCGCTCTTCCAGCGGCCTGTACTGCTCCGCGAACTGCGCCTTGTTAAGCTCGCCGTCGGTGCGCATGGCAACGAGTTCGGTAATGCGCTTTGCCAGCTTTTGCCGGTCCTTCTGAAGCGTCGCGAGCAGCGCGGTCTTTTCCTGCAACTGCTCGTTAAACCTAGCAATGTACTGGGCGCTGTCAAACGAGTTGAGGTACTCCTTGAGGTATTCCTGGTAGATGCCGTCCATGTCCTCTACTGAGATCCTGACGTTGCAGGCCTTGCATGCGTATTTCTTGGAATGGTGGTGGATCAGCATCTTATTACCGCAGGAGCAGTGAACGAAACCGGTAAGTAGATAAACGGCCTTTGGGCCTGTATTGGTGCGCTTTTTCGTTTGAGTGTCCAGAATCTGGTTGCAGCTGGTCCACACCTCTTCCGACACGACGGCTTTACAGGGCATGGTTATCCATTCCTCCTGCGGCTTTACCTGCCATTGGCCGTTCTTGCTTACGCTCTTGGTGTAGTTGGCTATGCGCACGCCCTTGGCGGTTGTGTCGCGCAGCAGGCGCAGGACGGTGGTCGCGGTGAACTTGGAGCCGTTGCGCGTGCGAAGCCCCCGGTTGTTCAGTTCCTGCGCGACGCGATGCTGGCGCTGGTGCTCGAGAAACAGCTCGTATATGAGCCTTCGGATCGTGCCTTCCTTCTCGTCTATGACGAAATCGTGCCCGACCCACTTGTATCCGTATACGGACTGCCCGCCCAGGGACTTGCCGAGCTTTGCCCTGATTGGAACGGAGGCGGAAACGCGTTCCGCTATCTCCTGGCGTTCCCAATCTGCCATCGCGGCGATCATGGTATAGAACAGGCGGCCCGCCGAACTGCTGGTGTCGATGCTTTCTGAAAGCGATATCAGGTCCGCGTTGCTCGCCCTGAACAACTCGGAGAACTCCAGCAGCTCGCGGGTGTTACGGGCAAGCCTTGCAAGCTTCGAGAACACCAGGGCGGTTATGTGCCCGCGCTTTATGTCCGCAAGCATCCTTTTGGTTTCGGGGTGCGCCATGACCGTCTTTCCGCTTACCGCCTCGAGGCGGTACACTTCGGCGACGTCCCACTCCTTGTGTTCGGCGTACAGGCGCGCCCGCTTTTCGTGGTGCTCGGGACTCTCTTCCCGAACCTGCATATCGGTACTTACGCGTATCCATATGCCGACTTGCTTTTTCTCTGGCATTGGTTCAAGTTTTTTGTTGTGAAAGGAATAGTTTACCATAAAGATACCGAATGTTTGGCAATCGCGACACCCGTGCAAAACGGTCCCGAAGGACTATTTTTGCGAATGTATGTATGCTACCGCCACGGCCTCGAACAGCCTCACGTAGTAGCCCTTCTTGCTGGCAAGCTCCGTTGTATGCTCGTGGCAGAGTTCGGGAAACCGCTCCGCGACGAATGCCATTAGGTCCGGCTTGTTGGAGACTGACGGGATGTGCCTCTTGATATGCTCCATGTCCTTGTATTCGACCATGCAGCCGTGGTAGCGGAGCGCGTCCTTCAGGTGGGAGAGAACTGCGCCCAGCGTCTTCGTGATATGAGTAGAGGGCGGCATCTTAATCACCACGGTGACAACCCCGAACTGCCTGACATAATGCAGAACGGACTTTGCCTGGCTGTCTGGCCTGGACGCATTGAGCGTTCCGTATTCCGCCAGCTCGCCGCCCACGATTACGGCTATGCCGCTGCTGCGGCTGCCGACGCTAATACCGAGAACCGCCACTTCTCCGGTAGTTCTTCATCCTGTTAACGAAAATGGCCGCGCGGGACCTGTACACCTCGCTGTCCGGAACCGAGCAGGCAACCTCCAGCGAGTGGCGTAGCACGTCGTGCGAGAACTCCTTCGTGAAGTTGAGGAACTGCGTGAGCGCTCCAGGGTCCTGGAGCCTGTCCGCGATCTCGTGGGCAAGCTGGATTTCTTCCTGGGTATACGCGTTTTGGGAGTAGTCTCCGATGTGTTTCATGTTTGTTTTTGTTGACCGTTCGGTCGGTCGATTTTTTTTATAATGTTCGATTGAACGTTCGGTATTTATACCGATAGTGCAAGCAAGTCCCGTCCTATGGGACACCGCAAAAACGCCATGTCCTTTACGGGCACTACTCTCCGGCAAACAGGCGAAGCTCAAGCGCTTTGAGCTCGTCGCGGTATTGCGTGAAAAGTTCGGGGTACAGCTCGTTGGCGTAGGTCCGGTATATGACGCAGAGCCTGATAAGGTTTGCTGCGCCCGGCATCGCCAATCCCTTTTCCCATTCGTATATCGGGCGGGTATCGTAGAGCCCAAGCAGGGTCGCCACCTGGCGCTGCCTGTACCGCATCCGCTTGCGGTGCACTTTCAATCTATTTGGAATGGGCCGAAATCCTTGTTCCACAATCATACGATAGCGTTAACGCCAGTATATCGTAAGGGTGTTAAAAAGGTTTTAAAGGACTAACTAGCAGCAAAATCTAAAATTTTTTCAACAAGAAAGTCTTATGGACGGCACTACGCTAAACGTCAAGTTTATAAGCTATATTGCAAGATAACCAAACCCAAAGCAAAATTATGTTTGATGAAATCAAAGATTTCTTTAAAGGCGTTATAGAACGTTTTTCCAGCCCCCTCTTAGGGTCATTTGTGGTTGCCTGGCTTTTAATAAATTACGAGATTCCTGTAACGTTAATTTTTTACAAGCAAGAAGACCTTCTTCGGTATGGTTACCTTTCTTATATAGATGTAATTTGGAGTCACAGCTCTTGGTATAATTTTTTTTGGAAGCCTTTGCTGCCAACGTCTATTTACGTTTTCGTATTTCCATGGATTAAAGCTGGCATTGCAATTTTTGACGCTTGGACTAAAAAATATCAAAGCATTTGGGTGCAAAATGTTGCTCAGGGCCAAGTAGTAGAAATATCTAAATTTATGGAGTTGCGTGATGAGTGGAAAAAGGAAAGGGAGCGATTGGAAAAATTGTATAAGGAAGAAACCGCTAACATGAATGAAATTGCGAGATTAAATGGTGATCTTGATGAAGAAAGGACTAAAAATCAGACACTTATATCTTACCAAGAAAGATTACTTAAGCCTTTTAGCGACACCTTTTTTAATGGCTCTTGGGTGCTTTCATTCACAACAGGTGACGACGGCTTTTTATGCGATGTGGTAATTATGTCTAATACATGGTCTATCACTCGTCGCGAAGTTGAAAATTCGACTGTAAAACTGAGAGTAATAAGTAGATCGATATCTCTATTGCCTGAACAAAGGATAATTCTCTTTTTTGATGGTAACCAGGCAATTAGAGGCAGTAACTCTACCGTGCTTTCTAAATTCATCTCGTTCAATACGTCTGATTTTCAAGCAAACCTCGAATTTAATGGAAGTACAGACGGAGCCGTAGTTACATTAAGCAGGTAAAAGCCAATCAGATGACGGCATCTTTTAACCTAGTGGATTGCAATATTTCTTAGTTACTTGCTTCGTAACTTTATCGGGTTTGCTATTCTCCTAAATCTACTTCACTATCCGAAACCGCCGATTTAGGGCGTGATATTTCGTGGAGCTTGAGCAAATCGCCGCGCACAAGGCTCCAAAACTCCCTTGTTTTCAAGGGCGAAACGCCGGAGGGTGGCAAATTAGTCCCCGAGGCGGTGTTTTTTCCTCGTTCCTCTAAGTCCGCCTTAGTTCCGAAGGACGTTTTTGTGGGGCTATGCAGGAAAAACGTTGCAAATTATAACTCGTTTGGAAAAATCAACTTCCTGTTTGCAGGAAGTCGGGTTCTCGCTTTTAATCCGTTTTCGAACCCTTTTGGAAAAAGTACGCGCCCAGTATCATTTTTGCCAGCGCGTCGATTAGTTCCGCCTACGTCATCTCTTCCTGCTCCTTCCCGAAGCGGCGAAAGAACTCGCTTGTTTCGGCCTCGATATCCCGCTTCGGCGCGGACTGCTTCCTCGGCTTCCTCCGATATCCGTTGACCGGCTTTTCCAGCGGCACCCGGTAGAGCTTGGACAAGGTAAGCAGATGTTTGGAAGAGGGAACGGCCTGCCCGTTTTCCCACGCGGAAAGCCTGCTCGGGCTCGAGTGCCGGAGCGCGTCCAGCACTTCCTGCTGGGTGAGTTTTCTCTTAACGCGGTACTTGCGGAGGCTGTTGTCATTTTTCATATGCTGCTTATTTAATTAAATTAATAAGCAGCATGTTACCCCAAAAGACAGGCATGCTTTGTCAGCAGTCCTCCCGAATGTCCGAAACGGCCGGCTTGGGGCGGGATATCTCGCGGAGCTTGAGCAGGTCGCCGCGCACGAGGCTCCAAAACTCTTTGTTTTCAATGGCGAAATGCCGCAGGGTGGCGAACCGGTCCCGCAGACGGTGTTTTTCCTCGTTTCACTAAGTCCGCTTTAGAATTATTTTAGCTTTTTTAATTTCCGTACTACTGGGCTCCGCCACCAGCGGAAGGCAAGGTGCCGCTCCGTACAGGCTTTCGGGAAATAACCGAGCCCTGCGTCGGTATGGCAGGAACAGAAAACGAAATGGTATCATAGATTGGCTGCTTGCCGCTAACAGTAATTGTATAAGTACCGCCGCCGGACCACCCCTTGCCTTGATAGTTATATAATACCCAATAACTACCCTTCTTAAGCCCCTCAAAAAAGCACCGTCCTCGGCTGTCAGTCCTGTCAAAAACCCGCAGGCTGCTATCCGACCTGTTCTGAACTGTAACCTCTGCATCGCCACTAGCTGGTTTATTGTTAACGTAGAAGTGAAGATAGAGGTCCTGGGTCTGGCTGGACTGGAAGTGTTCGTAGGCTCCCCAGAGAGTTATTATCGGAAGTAGTATGCCGCATGCGATGAGATATATTCCCTCGAGCTTCTTCATTGCATTTTTTTATCTAATATAAAATAAAAAGCCCCAAAAGGGACTTTTTCTTACTTTTTCATTCGGTAGTATATCGCGGCATTCAAAAGGAACATGAGTGCGCATCCCGCGTGTACGATCCTTAGAGCCGTGTCGCACCCTTCACAGAATGCAGCGGCTGAAATGTTATAGGCGAAGCAGGCGAGATTGACTGCTAACAGCATATTTAGCCAAGGCGATTTTTTTGTGGAACTCATTTTACGTTGATTGGTTAGCCGGACACTCCAGGGATGCCTCGGGTTCCCGGCTAACCAATCAACGTTTTGTACATAATACACCTTTTATAGTATTTGTCAATAGTCATCTTCATTCAACAGCTATGTTCCAGTTCGAGCAGCAGGCTCAATAACGTCAAGGGGTGCGTGTTCGCGCTGCACGAGGGCACCAACACCATAGGCAATTCTAAAGATCGCTCCGTCACCACGAGGACGGCCTCAAGTGGATGCGGGACCACATCGGCCGGCACGTGTCGGCGCTGGCAGAGGAGACGGGCATCGAAACTGCGATGCGCGACAACACATTCCTTACGACAGAGGAGGCGGTGGCCTTCGGGCTGACGGGTGCCGTAGTTAAGTCGCTTCCTGTAGAAATGGTTTTCCGCGACTAGGCCTCTTCGGGACCCTCGCCTTTGGAGGCGTTGCGATTTCTCCTGGAAATTGAGCTCAATCTTACCAGATCAAATAACCTCTATCAGTCTCGAGGAACTCGGCAACCTAGTAGAGGGAATGCACGAGACTATCCTGTCTCTGGCAAGGTCAAACCAAATCGCGGCCAGGAGGGAGCTGTTTTTTATATATTATCCGGTTTAAATTTACCAAATCTTCGCGCACAAGGCCCCAAAACTCCTTTGTTTCCAACGGCGAAATACCGGAGGGTGGCGAATCGGTTCCGAAGGCGGTGTTTTTTCCTCGTTCCTCTAAGTCCGCTTTAGGGAACTTGTTCTCGTCAATTAGCTGTTTTAGCTTGAAAAGACTACATACTTTAGCGGTTCGAAATTTATGTCCGTCAAAAACAACACCCATAGGAAAATCGAACACCTGCACCTGCTTCTGAACTTGTATAGGGCTCTTTTGCCACAGCAGGTCAGGACTTTTTAGCAGCTTGGCAGCAAGTCTCAAAAGCTCTGGAAGATTTGCCTTCTCCTCCGTTGAGGTCCTTGCTAGCCGCTTCAAGTCGTCCAATTCGGCCTCTAAAGGCTGCACCCTTTCCGTAAAGACGGCCAGACCAATGCGTTCCTGCGAGTGGAGCCTAATAAGGAGATCGATTTGGCGGTTCACCTCTTCAATCCGGTTTTGAACCTTTTCTTTAATACCCCCTTGACAGGCAGAATGCACGTCAAAGTGCCTTGAAAGGGAGGCCTTCATTATGTTTAGATGTTGCGTGTCAAACGCATATTGTCCAAGGAAGTCCATAAACTTTTGCTCCAGAACCTCCTTTCGGATTGTCGTCCCGGGCGCGGAAAACGAATAAAAGGGGTATTTTTTACGCCTGCCCTTCGCCCAGTAACCAGTGAGCTGTTTGCCGTGCTCGTCCGTGACGAAGCGCCGAAGCGGAAAGTCAGGATTGTCCCTGACGTAGTGCTTAACCTTGTTCATCCTGCCACTCAGGGCTAGCTGTACGTCGTCGAACAAATCTTCCGGCACAATCGGGTCAAACTTGCCTTTTACCGTCTGCCTGAACTTCTTTATCGTGCCCTTGTATACCGGATTGCGAATGAGCCTGAAAAAGTTGCTCTTGGTGACCGGCTTGCCATAGTTTGTCACGAGTCCTTTCTGGAGTATCTTAAGGCGAATAGCTTCCGTCGAGTGCGTGCGCTGTGATATCAGCTCGAACACCTCCCTTACCAGCGGCGCCCGTTCATTCTGGACTATCGTCGATTGCCCGTTCACTTTCGCGTTGCTGTATCCTGTCGGCGCGCGCCACACGTAACGTCCCTCCAGCATCGCCTCCTCCATCCCGCCTACGCAGCGCTCAGCGCGCACGTCGTTGTCGAACTGA
The DNA here is from genome assembly GCF_054061755.1 of Mucilaginibacter sp. HD30. Classification (NCBI taxonomy): domain Bacteria; kingdom Pseudomonadati; phylum Bacteroidota; class Sphingobacteriia; order Sphingobacteriales; family Sphingobacteriaceae; genus Mucilaginibacter; species Mucilaginibacter sp. HD30. The sequence goes on along the minus strand of NZ_JBSSEO010000001.1, from coordinate 3,788,746 downwards.
CCGACGTTCGCGATGATGTTTTCCATGAATCTCCCAGCGGGAGTGTCCTCGAAGAACTCGGTGACGGACTTTATCTCCACGCCGCATTTCTTCAGCCGCACCTTAATGGTGTTGTAGTCGATGAGGTTGCGGCTGATGCGGTCAACCTTGTATGCTATCATCGCGTGGACTCCCCCCTTGTCTTTCGAACAAAAGTCCATTAGCCGTTGCAGTTCTTTTCTTTTCGCCGTTTTTGCGCTCTTGCCGCTCTCGACGTATACCTCGGCAATCTCGTAGCCTTCTTTTGCGGCATATTCGCGGCACAGCCGCTCCTGCGACACAAGGCTGTTGCCCTCGTCTGCCTGCTCCCGACTTGAAACTCGGCAATAGATGACCGCTCTCCTCTGCGACCTATTAGGTATTTCGTTTTCCATGAAAATATATCTTGACTATTAATTCTGCCAATTGATCAATGAGCACCCCTACAGGAGGCTCCTTGATATCTATAAAGCCCGAAGCGGAGCAATCACCAACATCTATGTTGCTACACAATAGACTGGATTGCTCCGCTTCGGGGACGTTGATTTGTCTATTGTGTAGCGGTTCCATCATATCATAAATTTTAGGCGGGTATATACAAAGTATTACAAGTACAAGCAGAGGAGTGCAGATGGGCAAAACAGGTGTGGACAACAGGTAAGCCAACCTGCCAAGCATTCGCATTCAGAGATACCATAAGAGAGCACATGACTTCTTACGACCGATCAAAACCGTTCACCCCCATTGGCATCACAAACTGGCGCAATGCCAACAAGGCGTTTGGCATAAAGGCGACGGACCGGCTACAGCACTTATACTGCATTGGAAAGACGGGGGTAGGAAAAAGCTCCTTGCTATACAACATGGCAATTGACGATATCCAGAAAGGAAGTGGAATAGCAGTACTTGATCCGCACGGCGACGTCGCAGAGCGCCTTAAAGCATCTATGCCGGAATTTCGAAAGGAAGACCTAATTTATTTCGATGCTCCTAACCCCGCCCTCCGCACGGGCTTTAACCCGCTGCAAGGCGTGCCAAGGGAACAGCGCCACCTTGTCGCATCGGAAGTGCTGCTAATGTTCAAAAAGATCTGGGGAGACATCGGCTGGGGGGCGCGCATGGAATACATACTGCGATACTGTATCTTGACCCTGCTGGAATACCCTACTGCAACCCTGCTCGATATACAGCCGCTTCTTCTCGACAATGTTTTTAGAAACCTGGTGCTCCATTATACAGACGAGGCCGCCATCCTTTCATTTTGGCACAACGAGTTCACGAATTACACCTCAAGCATGAGGGCGGAAGCAATCTCACCGATTTTGAACAAGGCGGGGGTATTCAACGCTAACCCAACCTTGCGCCGCATTGTTGGCGTACAGGAAGGCATCAATATGGATGCGGTCATCAATACAGGGAAGATTCTTGTTTGCAACCTTTCCAAGGGGCTTATAGGAGAGGACATCTCGCAGATACTCGGCAGCCTTATAGCCACCAGCCTGCAAATGGCTGCAATGCGACGTGCCTCGCTCCCGCTGCACGAGCGCACCCATTTTTATATTTTCATTGACGAAATGCACTCCTTCGTGTCCGGTTCCTTCGTCAGCATGCTTTCAGAAGTACGAAAATACGGCGTAGGACTGTTTTTGGCGCACCAATACATGGAACAGCTGCCCGAGCCGCTCCAGAAGGCCGTTTTGGGCAATATAGGCACTATTGTAGCGTTCCGCCTGAGCGCCCGGGACGCGAAAGTCATGGCGGAGGAGTTTTATCCCGTATTCACCCAGGGCGACTTCGTCAGCCTGCCGAGATTCCACTTTTACATCCGACTCTTAATTGACGGCATGGCTGGCAAGGCCTTCAGCGCCCAGCTTCATTAGAAACGGTTCTTTGGAACCGTTTTGCCATACTGTTATGCATGTAAGCTGAAAAGTACAATTGAGGAAACAAACAAATTCCTTAAACAACTTAACAGCAACCATCATGACAGCGACAGCAGAACCAAAGCAGGCGGCGGACGTGTACGGCATCGTAACGGACCGCATCATCGAGCAACTCGAGAGAAACGTAATCCCGTGGAGGAAGCCCTGGGCGCACGACCCGCCGCGCAACTTCCTGACCATGGCCGCGTACCGGGGCATCAACCTCCTGCTTCTTGCGGGGCAGGACTACTCAACGAACTACTATCTTACTTTCGACCAACTCAAGGCGGCGGGCGGAAGCGTGCTGAAGGACGAGAAGGCGCACCTTGTGGTGTTCTACAAGCGCACTGAGAAGGAGAAGGAAAACCCAGATGACAAGCAGGAGTACCTTTCGGTACTCCGCTACTACCGCGTCTTCAACGTGGCGCAGTGCAGGGACATACCGGAGCGACTTTTCCCCTCGGATTCGAGACACAGGATTCCCGCATTGTCGGCATGCGAGGAGATCGTGGAAAGGATGCCCAACTGCCCGCAGATACGGCACGGCAGGCAGGGGGCCTGGTACGATCCGCAAAAAGACTGCGTCACCATGCCCAAGCAGGGCAGCTTCGCGTCTCCCGAAGGCTACTACCATACCCTTTTCCATGAGCTTATTCACAGCACCGGCCACCAGAGCCGCCTGAGCCGCAAGGAGGTGACGGACAACGTCAAGTACGGCTCGGAGCCGTATTCAATTGAGGAATTGACGGCGGAAGTGGGGGCGTGCTTTCTCGGATCCGTTTCGGGCGTTGGGATAGCAGACCTGGAAAACAGCGCGGCCTACATCGGCGGCTGGCTCGAGAAGTTGCGCGGCGACGGGAAACTAATCCTCTATGCCGCAAGCAGGGCGCAGAAGGCCGTAGACTTTATTCTAAGCGCCCCGGCCGTTCCGGAATAATCCTACAAGACCCGCAAGGGTCTTTTTCTTATTTGCATGATTCATTGCGGGGGGCTTTAAAAAATGCGTATTCAAGCAAAACAACGTTGTTGATCTGCCGTGTTGACTTTTATAAAAGATTAATCAACTAAATAGTGGAGTGCGGTGAGACTGTCTGCTTCTAAAAAATTAAGTATTCAAAAACTTCCTCAGACCAAATATTTTTTTTTGAAAAAATGAATCTCGTTAATTCAGCTATAAATGAATCCGATGTTACTTTCAACTCAGCATAATGTGGGTTTTTATATCTATCGTCATACTCGACCTGAAGTTGCTTCCGTATTTCGCTACTGTTAAGCTTACTTAAAAAAATGTCGTAGGCGGCTATCAAGCGCCTAAAATTAAAGTCGTTGTTGTCAAGATAAACACTCACAATCTTTTCAAACGGAGTAAGCTTTATATGGTTTTTGATATAATCAAACTTGTTATCCCGTAATTTGCTCGCATTGAGAATGAGAAGCAGAGTCCCAGCATACATCAAAATGCGGCTGTGCCTTAACTTTACGTTTCGAATCGTCCATTTTTCGTTATTCTTCCAAAAATTATATTGATAGTTTACGGCGATACTCCTAAAATATCGAATCAAATCATTCATCAAAAAAGTAGCTTCTTTCGTGGGTTCTTTTATGACGTATTCCAGATATTTTGATAGAATCTCTTCGATTATATTATCAAAGAGCTCCTCATTATAAATTGGCTTTGACTCCATGATTATTAAGAGCCTTTGAGCCAATTTGTTAAGGTCGTCATCTTCATTGCCGATTTTTTCAATTAAATCGGATTTACTATATGATTTTGCGAATACGCCTGTTTCGTTTGGTAAAGGAATTTCCAGACTTTGAGCTATCTGTCTCACCCGTTTAACGATATCTTCAATAGGGATATCTGTTGTTTCATTGTTTAATATAACATAGTCCAAATCAGACTGGTCAGATGCCTCCATTCGCCCATAGGATCCGGCTGTTACAATGCTAAATGTTTTATTTTCACCGAATTCAGCAATACATCCTTCGTTTAGGCGGGTTAACTTATCGTAAGAATAATCCCAATTACTTTTAAAATTTACATACTTATCAAATCTATTTGTAAAGTTGGGTTGTTTGGGATATTCGATTTTCATGGATTTAGGATTTTAACAATGAAGTTCTGATTTTTTCCCTTAAAATCCAAACCTCTTTTTCATCTAAACTTTTAGAATTATTTGGCCAAGGCGCTTCTCCCCATCTTTCGTCGCTTTTATATCTAGGTATCAGGTGCCAGTGCACATGTTTTACTTTATTGGCCAACATTGCGTAGTTCACTAGTTCTGCCTTCATTTCGTCCTGAAGAACGGAACCAAGAATTCTCAATTCAATACAGTATTCCACATATTGGTCAACGGGAATCTCCTGTATCGTAGAATAATGATTAAAAGGCACATAAAGAAGCCTGCCATAAAAGCTTTGGTTATAGTTCAGAAATATCGAACCATATTCCATATCCGTGACCCACGTCTCATTTGATTCATTTTTCACAATCGTACAAAAAGCACACCTCGTATCAACTACAGGATACAATAATTCTTTGGGTTTTGATGCTGAAGCTCGTTGGTTAGACATAATGATATATACTTTACTGAAAATTATCAATAATATTATAAAGCGTAAATTTTATTTATTAACACTTCAACATATAGTATTTAAGCAAATTTCGGCCCAAATGGGAAATAAGGTATTCACTCGGCCTTACCCGCACACATATACCGCCAAAGTTTCATCAATGGTGCAATAAGCTTTTCAAGCACATTGCGCCATTGATCTGCTGTTTCTGCTCCCGCAGGCAGACTTTGTCATTATTTGTGTGGCGGGAGCAGCCTCGTTCATTAAAGCTTTCCCTGTCTTTTATAGACCCTCCCGGTTGCTCGGGACAATAAAAGCCAGCCGCTTATGTCGTTTGGCTCGCCTGCGCCATCGCAACGGCTTCACAAAGAAATCGCATTTGCTATTCCATACAGTGCCCATTTCTCCTATAACAAATCCTGAATTCTTTGTTCGTGTAAGACATTCTATGCAGCCGCTTTGCTCCCTCTGCATAGACCGTTGCTCAACTCGCGACCACCTGCGTTGCTCTCCGGTGGTCCGAACGGCTCGCTAGACTTAAATGAAGCCGATAGAACTACCTGGTAAGGGGTTTTTCAATACTCGACGGTGTGAGCGGCGCACAGAGCTTAATAAGCGTTAAGGGCTATTAAGGAATTTAAAATTTACATAAACGGGCCCAAACCCGCATGGTTGCTTTATTTCTACTCCTGCTCTTAGTCAATTCTATATAAAGACTCTTAAACTTTAATTTATTATTTCTTTATTCGAATAGCATAAATGGACGTTACTGGCTCGTTCGCATCATTAAGGGCCGAAACCTTTACATATAATGGTAAAGTCTTGTCTATATCACCAGTATCGGCGTTAACGTTAAAACTTATCTTGCCCGTTGTGTCTACCACACCCTTGCCAATTAAATCGCTCACCCGTCCTACGCTGGTAGATTTTCCGCTGATATCTAGCTGGTATAGCTCAACTTTAGCTGTTACCCCTTTAGAGACATACCCGCGTTTCTTAAGCAGATAAATATTAAATACATTAGGGGTCGTAACATCAATAGTGCTGGCGGCTGATTCTATCACAATATTATCAGGGTTTGACGGTTTAATTATAAAAGGTTCGGTTTGCGTGAAAGTTTGAGTACCCTTGGTTATACTAACAGTTACATAATTCGTGCCCGATACCATTCCCATCAATAATAGTGCATTAGCCGCACCCGTACTGTCGATCCGTAACTTAGAATTCGCTAAATTCTGGTAGGTACCAAGTGATGTACCTGAAAACGTCACGGTTCTAAACTCTTCCGTTATATTTGCGGGCAAAACAACTTTTACGCGCGTAAGCGATAATCCGTCTGCCCTTAGGGTATCGTTACCCGGGATTTTCACGTCGATAACCACGGCATCAATACGACTGTCTGCTTTTTGACAGGCCGTATTAAAGCAAAGTACCGCGACCAACAATAATATCAAGTATTTCATAACTGTACGGGTTAAATTGCCTTGAACGCAAACGTAGTGTAATACGGGCTCATAAGACTTCCGTGTTCCTTAGTCACGAAGTTAAAGTGCACGACGTTTGGAGCACCGTGCATCGCCTTGCTTATCTGAAAGGGTATTCTGTAGGACTGGTCGGGGTCAAGGGTATAAATTTCCCGTTCGGTTGAAAACTTGTAAGCCCAGGGGTCAAGATTGGCAATATGCAGGTCTACCTTCTGCATTCCAGATGGAATGGTGTGAAAATAAGGAATGAGATAATAAGTTCCGCTTTGGCCATGAGCGTCAAGAGCGATTGCGGAGACATTATTGCCATGGGCATCTTGAAGACCCACATTGATTGTTTGTACAAGTGACATATGCTGAGGTTTTAAGTTACAACGGTTAATTTATTCCAAGCAGGGTCGCTACCTTGCCAAAGCCCTTTGCCACATTAACATCAATAGTTGTTGAAATTGTTAGCGAGTGCTTCAGCTCTTTGGTGTCTATTAAAGGATTGCTATTCTTTAAAAAATAAAACTGGTCGCCTATATTGATCCGTATGGCCCGGTTAAGACGCAGGCCCGCGCCGAGCAGCAAATTGTTCGACCCGCCGAGCGAAGTGACGTACCGTGTGGTGTTTATGTCACCAAAAAAGTTCTTAGTTATGCCGACATACAAACTCAGGCGCTTCAGCAAGATGTCCCAACCCTTGTATTTCCTAAGCGGCGTATCTTTGTTTATCGGTTTTAGATAAACGTTCGCGCCATAATACAAAAAGAAATTGCTTAAGGCCCAGCTATAGCCCACGCCTACGTCGGCACCTATGTAAGGGCTATTTTCAGTCTCCATTGATACTTCTGTGGTTTCGTGCACTAAATAAGTTTGCGCTATCACCCATTGCAATATAATTGGAGTAAAGCGTGCGGCGAATTCTTGCTGCAACTTGGGCGCGTCAACCATCAGGGATATTAGGTCCTTTTCAAAAGAACTTACAAAAGGTTCCGCGCCGCTGAAACATTTTTGAATAAATTCACTTTCTGCCACAGTAGGCCCATTCTGGCTATGCTTCGCAAAAAAATCAAGGAAAGCTATTGTCACTTTTACCGTCTTATCATCCGCAAGTGTATCTGGGCTATAAACAAAGTCACTGCCTTGAAATTTCACAGAACCGGCAAATATTTTGTCAAACGCATCCGCGTCAATTAATTTGGAAAAAGCTGTCAAAGCTGTTTTTACACTTATGTTTTCCTGAGAACCGTAAGCATCAATACTGCTATCTAAGAAAGTTGCCGGCGCGTGCAGTAAAATATATTTCAGAGTCGTTACAATGCGCGTCTTGTTTCTTGTAATCTTTTCGTCAATATTTTCCAAATAAACCTGTTTGTTTTTCCCCAGGTCCGCTTGTTTATACGCAAGTTGCCAAAAGGCATCGCGAACAGTCGCGAACGGCTCATCGTTTGAATCGATTGTAACTTCCTTACCATCTTTATTTAAGATACTATCTTTTACGTTTGGCTTTTGTTGTAACAGCATATTATTTAAGCTGGCTTGCAATCCAAGGTATGATTCGCCGGTAATTGTAGGGTGCTGCGCAAAGAAGCTCTGAATGGCATTGAAGACATCATCGGAAAGCTTTTTAGCAGTGGCGGGCGTTGCGCCGAATTTCGATTTAACGATAAATTTATAAACGTATGGAACGTTGGGGTGTATTTCGCCACTTCCAACCAGAAAGCTTTTTTGAGCGCTGTTGCTACGGCTCCATGGCTGTGGCGGGTTTTTCAGATACTGGGTTCCCGGGTCAATTGCCGCAAAGCTGGGAAAATAATAACCATCATTCCTTGTTCGGGTTTTATCAATTTTATAGTTAAACCCTACTTCAAAAACGTCATCGCCTATCGCGCCGGTAATATTAAATGGAACATCAAAGGGAGGCACCTCCTGAAATGTTGATTTTAAGTCAACCGTAACAACTGGAACCTTTTTGATGTCAGATTGAGCTTGCGCTCTTAATGCGGTAATTGTCAATAACAATAAAAGCGACGACAAAAGTGATAAGTTTCGCATGTGGTAATAGTTAAGGTTTTGCTAACTTACTAGTAATAAGGCAATAATCCAAGACAAATCGTAAAAAAAATCAAATAATTCCACGCACTTTTTACAATGTCATTTGCTAACCTATAAAGATCTTGAGAACGAGATGTACGGGTGATTTTACAAAGGCTTTATTTATAAACATGGCTGACGCTGCGACGACCAACTTGAGGCCAATTGGGGATGTTATTCATTAACTGACTCTTTTTTTACGATAAGCAAAAAAGACCCATTTTATTGGGTCTCATAAGCAATAGGTTGCGCTACAGCGTCTGTATCGGGTTGATGCTTTTGATTTAGGATATTATCAACCACTTTTGGGACATATGAGCGTGCATACAGAATCATCCGGAGTATCATCCAACCGTTGATACGACAAGCCGTTGTTGAAGACAGTAGTTTCAATCCCTGTTGTTGAGGCACGATAATCTGCCCCAGTTTCTGCACCTACTCCTCAAGGATAGACCTCTGATCTAAAGTTTGAATTATATGCCGCCGCCTTACGATTGAGCCTGTTTTGGCATCCTATGAAAGCGCTGTCTACGCCTTGGGGTCCTGCCCGTAATCGCGTATCATCTCCCATTCGATGCTGTCCTTGATGATCTGGGAGATAGGCGCCTCGTCGACGCCCTGCCTCTTGGCCATCAGCTCAAGGAGCTTGATCTGCGCCCTTTGGTAGCGAAGGAAGCGAGGAATGCTGAAGATCAGGCGGGTTACTACGATGCCGGCGATGAAGGCAATAAACATGTAAAGTGCGAGTGAGGAAAAATAGCTTTGCTCGTTCATGATATGTTGGTTTAGTTGCACTAAGATAAAGGAATTTTCAAAAAAGCAAAAATATTTGTCTAATAGACAGGGGCTTAGCATTAGATCGCAGCCGGTCGCTCAGCATTGAAATGATTTTCCGCGTTTCATTCCTTCCATGACTTGGCCGCACGCCTTATTTATACGGCGGTGTCATTGGCGCCAATGAATTTCTGCGCTGTTGTGGGATAATTCCTTCCGACCGTGTTCCTCCTCGTTGCCGCCGCGCCCCGCAAATGTATGCCCCCCGGCCGCGCAAGGCCGTGCAAGTTGCCCGGACAAAAATCTCCACTTCTGCAAGTAGTATTTTTGTCCGGCAAGCCTTGCCGCCGCCTTCGCGCGCATTGTTGTTGCTTAACGCGGCAGCAATAGCTTGGTGCGCGCCAGCAATACCGCCATTTGGATTATTCAGGAAAGGTCATTAGCTTTACGTAACCGCTTGCCAGCAAGCGGAATGCGAACCTTTTAACCTTGTCATCATGAACATCGAGAAACACCGTCACCACTATTTTGACGACCTCCAGATCTCCTCCCAGGCCTTCTACCAGCATGTCCAGGACACCATCGCCGGCCGCAGGTATCCCGAAGTGAAGTGCTCGCGCAGGAACATGTCCGAGGACGGCATCTTTTCGGACCGGAGGGAGTACCTGGTCGTGAGCCGCAAGCGCCACCAGTACCTCATCTGCGCCGCGCCCTTCGGCACGAGCTTCTTCATATCCTACTGGCTGAGGGAAACCGAAAGCATCGGCGCGCAGGTCGCCGCCAGGCTTCCCCTTGTCGGCAGCGCGATAGCGAAGAGGGCGGAAACGAAGACGCTGTTCCAGTGGGACACCGAGATCCTGTTCAAGGAAAGCATAACCAACGTGATTGAGGACACCGTAAAACAGCTGGCAGGCACCAGGGCATACCGCCAAATGCAGGATGCCGCTGGAAACTGACATGTCCCTGACGCCGGCGCAGAAGCGCACCGCGGAGTTTTACGCCTGGGAACAGCGCGGCAGGGGGTGGTTCCTGGCTCCCGAACCGGTGGAGCTCGAGCCGCCCTTCGTGCCGTTCTACGCCTACCAGACGCCAACTGTGCATGTTGACGACGGGAAGAAAACGACCTGGCTAAGCAGCATAGCCGCCGCCTTCAGGGAGCCGCGAGAACAGGCATTGCCAGAATACGACCATACTGCCTTCGAACCCATTCCGTTTGCCGAGGAGGGCGAGCTCTGCATAATTCGCGTTCACGTACCCCGCCAGTCCAGAAGCACCACGGATGCCATGGAGCGGGCGCTTTCGTTATTGGCGGCCTGCCTGCCTCCCATGAGCGTGGAAGTCGTGGCAGACAGCGGACGGATCGTTATGCAGCTTGCCGTCAGGGATCAGGTATCGGCCTTTGTCCGCAGGCAGCTCTCCGCGCACCTGCCGGAGTGCGTCTTCGAAGAAACGGCGGAGGACGCCCTGTTTGAGCTCATTCGGTCTGAGCAGTCGCTGTATGTAACCGACTTTGGTCTCGCGGAAGAATGCATGCGGCCGCTTGCTACACATAGGGGCGGAGGCGAGCCGCTGCTGAGCCTGTACGCCGTGCTTGAGCACCTTGCCGGGGAACAGCAGGCGGCTGTACAGATACTGTTTTCGGGAACGGTCAACCAATGGAAGGAAACGCTGGTCGAAAGCGTAAGCGACAACGGCGGCTCCTTCTTCTGGGATGCCCCGGGAATGCCCAGGCTTGCGGCGGAAAAGGCGGCCAGGCCCCTTTTTGCAGCTACCGTCCGCCTGATAGCGCAGGATGGGCTTTTGGAAGAAGCTGAAGTCTTGTTCCGTCAGCTGGCGGTACCGCTCATGCACGCTGCCGAATCGCCGTTCAACTCGCTCATCTCGCTTCCTGACGAGACCTACACGGTGCCGCAGCGTCTGTACGACATGCTGATGCGCACCTCCCGCCGCCTGGGAATGCTGCTCAACAGCGCTGAGCTGGCTACGCTAGCGCACGTCCCGAGCGGTTCAGTTTCGAGAAAGCTCTCGGGCGGCTTTTCAAAGACCGCGCCCGTGCCTGCTTCACTGTTGGGACATGCGTATCACTTGGGCACCAACACGCATTTCGGCAGCCAAAATGTTGCAACCCTTGACGCGGCGCAACGCAGCCGTCACATGCACGTTTTGGGCAGCAGCGGGACCGGCAAGTCGACGCTGCTTCACTCGCTCCTCATGCAGGATATCAATAACGGAGAGGGCTGCATGCTGCTGGATCCTCATGGGGACTTATACGAGGCCGTATTGCACGATATTTCCGAGGAACATATACACCGTGTCGTTTTGATAGACCCGAGCGACGGCGAATTTCCCATCGGCTTCAACATCCTGGCCGCGCACAGCGACCTGGAAAAGGAACTGCTGGCTTCCGACCTTGTCGCGCTGTTCAGGCGCTTCAGCACCTCTTGGGGCGACCAAATGAACAGCGTGTTTGCCAACGCCATATGCGCCTTCGTGTATAACAGGAAGGCAGGCACCATAGCCGACCTGCGCAAATTCCTTATCGAGCCGCTGTATCGCACTGAAGTGTTAAAAACCTGCACCGACCCGGACATCGCATACTATTGGCACAAGGAATACCCCTTGCTTAAAAGCACGTCAATTGGGCCAATCTTGACGAGACTTGATAGTTTCCTTCGGCCGAGGGTCATCCGCAATATGGTCGGCCAAACAAAGGGTTTGGACTTTCGGGAATTGATGGACGGCCGGAAGGTGGTACTGGTCAAGCTCTCTCAAGGGCTGTTGGGCGCGGAAAACAGCTATCTTTTGGGAGCCTTGCTGGTTTCAAAGCTGCAACAGACTGCCATGGCACGACAGATACAGGAAGCGGCAGAGCGCGTTCCGTTCTATTGCTACATAGATGAATTCCACCACTTCGTAAGCCCTACTCTAAATGAGCTTTTAGCGGGCAGTAGAAAATACGCTCTATCCCTTATCCTCGCCCACCAGCAGCTCGCGCAAATCTCCGACCACGACATCGCCGCAAGCCTCATGGCCAACGCGGGCACCCGAATCGTCTTCAAGGCGAGCGACGCCGACGCCAAAAGGCTGCAGGACTCCCTTGCCCACTTCGCCGCGGAGGACCTGCTGAACCTTGGCACCGGAGAGGCGATTGCGCGCGTCAATACCAATGAAGGGAGCTTCAACATTGCCGTTGACCGTTACCTAGGCGAAAATTCAAGAAGTTTTAAAGAAGAAATAACGGAACGTTCAAGGCGGCGGTACGGCATGCCGCCAAAGGATCAAGCTCTGCCTTACGCGGAGCCGGCAACGCAGGAGCCGCCAGTGTCGCCAAAGCCGCCTCCCGCTCCTGTGCAGCAAGAGGGGGAAGATACCGCTGCGGCTGCGAAGAGGCACGAGCAGCGCGAGCACGTGGCGCATCCAGCACGGCATCAGGAAGCTTGCGCAGGAATACGGCTATCGCGCCCAGGTGGAAGCCACAACGCCAGACGGAACAGGGCTGGTCGACGTGCTGCTTGAAAAGGGCAGTACGCGCCTGGCTATAGAAGTGTCGGTATCCACCGGCGCCGAGTGGGAGCTGCACAACGTCAGAAAATGCATGGCTGCCGGATACAATCAAGTTATAGTCTGCTGTCCGGCGAGTACCCGCATAGCGGCCATGAAGCACAAAGGATGGCCAACCATTCCCCGTATACGATGAGACCGCTCGCATGTTCCATAACCATGTTCGAACTACATGGGTTTTAAGATGAATTCTAACCGCTCCGCGCAGGTTGTTTGACCGGCTTTAAAAGGGCACTTGGACTATGTTTTTCACAAAATGCGTGCTTTTATTCGGAAAACATCATTGTTCAAAGCGGGCATTTGAGGGGAGTTTTTTTTGGTGACCTAAAACTATGAACCGCCGGCAAAGACAAAGAAGTTTGCTTTATCTGAAGCGTTTATCATCGCTTAAGAACGACAGAAGGGAAACTATTTGCCGACGTCTATGCGGAGATATTGGAATATTAGTTTGATTATTGTATTCAAGCGAAAAACACTATATTCTTTTTGGTGAGCGCCTACAACAACGTACGATTGACGCGAACAGAAAGGAAGGGCTTCAGCGCGGTGACCGTGAAGGGTTTCGGTAAATGTTGACATTGCGCACTTAAAACATTTTGCATTGTCAAAAAATGTTTTTACATTAGTTCATCTCTATTGCTAGAGCCATTGCCTTATCACGATAGCCGAGACCGAGTCTTTGCTGCCAATCCTCGCGTCCTGATAGGAAAGCTACCTGCGAGTAAGAAATCGCCCGCAGCACGTTGTTTGATAACGAACTTGATCATATCACAATGAAAAAAACCGCCCTAATTCTGATTGCGATTTTCGTCGCGCTTCAATTTTCCTATGCCCAAACCAATACGTTTCCTTCAAGTGGCAACGTAGGTATTGGTACGACAGCGCCGTCATCCAAACTTTCAGTCGGAACTTCAGTTGCCAACCCAACCACAGCCGCCTTACTTCTTTCGACCAACGGAGGGCAGTTCATTATGGAAAACACTGCTGCGGCTACCGACACAAAGCTCTGGGACTGGGTTAATACAGGATCAAACTTTTCTGGACGTGTCGTAAATGACATTAACGGCAGCGCGAACGCGTGGATCAACGTAAACCGAACTTCAATGGCAGTCAATAGCGTATCGTTTCCGAACGGTATCGTTGGTATTGGCACCTCCAGCCCTACCCACACCCTTACTCTAGGCTCTACTTCAACTGGTCTTGCCGCCTACAACACCGCAGACCAGACCACCAACTATGAACGCGTCAGACAGTACTGGAACAGCAACGTGTTCACTATCGCTTCCGAAGCTGGGGGAACCGGAACAAGAAGGTCAGTAGCCATCCTTCAGGGAGTCGCACAGAACAGGGGAATTACCATTTCGGGAGGAGGTACCACAGGCTCGACGACCGTTGACGACAACAACATAACCGGCGGCTCCGCACTCGGAACAATCGGGACGTTCAAAAATACATCAGGTTTTTCCAACGGGATTGCAATCATTCCAACGGTCAACGAAACGAGCACTGCGGGGTATCGCGGACTGTGGATTTCTCCATACGAGCAGGCTACCGGTTCCGGCAGCAAGTACCTGATCGACGCGGGGATCGGTAGCGCTGCTGGAGGACTGGGCGGGCATACGTCGAAGTTCACCGTAACCAACACGGGAATAGGCTACTTTGCGGGCAATGTTGGCGTCGGAACAGCATCCCCCGCAGCATCTTTAGATATAAACTCTACGAACGCGCAGATAAGACTTCAGGGTACCGGCGCGTCGTGGCAGGGTGCAGACATCTCGATTACCAGAACGAACTCTGGGGATCAATTAGGGAGAAGCCCCACCATTGGCTTGGGCGATGCCGCAACCGGCACAACGTCTTACATCCAGTCCTACCAAGGTAACCTTCAGTTTTGGCCTGCGGGCAATAAGACCGTAACCATGACTTCAGATGGTCTAGTTGGCGTCAATACCGCCACCCCTTTTTCTACTTTTCAGGTAAACACCAACGGCACGAAACTGAGCATAGGAAGCGCTAATTCGACGACGCTGCAGGGGACCAGTTACCTCGGCTTCAACGCGGCCCGCATGACAGACGACACATGGCGGTTTGACGGCAATCTTAACGGCAGTGCTGTTGGCGACGGCGGAGCGGTTATGTATAGTGACATTCAGGGAAACCTTAACTTTGCAGCAGTCCCGACCCTTAACCAGGCGGCATATTTTACACTAAACGATACGCAGTTAAAATCATACATCTCTTTACAACTCACTTCGGCGGGAGTCTTAAGGGCTAAGCGGGTAAAGGTGGAAACCGGCGGTTGGCCGGACTTCGTGTTTACCAGGAGCTACAAGTTGCCGTCCCTTGCGTCCGTCAGAGCCTTTATCCAAAAGAACCATCGCTTGCCGGACATGCCTGCGGCAAAGGAGGTTCGAGCCGACGGCCAGGACCTTGGAGAAATGAACAGGCTGCTGCTGAAGAAGGTGGAGGAGCTGACGCTTTATTTAATGGATGAGCATAATAAAAACTCCAAGCAGGAAAGCCGTATCAAGGCTTTGGAAACAGCCTTGAAAACCAAAAACGACAAGGCTTTATAAGCAAATCTATCACAATGAAAAAAACCTATTCAACCGTTATTGCGCTTTTTGCAGCATTGCATTTTCCTATTCCCAATGGGTCAACGGAACTTGCCAAATACCCCAAGTTCGCAAATGCCGACGATCAGCATCAAAGGTTATACTTCTGTACCTGTGACATAATCGATCTTATGCTCGTTTATTATATCTAATAACTTTTTAAAACGCATTAATTTTTATGCAAAATATGAAACAATATGTAAATCTAGTTGCACTTACAATAGCAAGTTTATTCGTCGTTAGCGACGGAAACGCACAATTCACGCAAGGACCGCAATTTCCTTCTCCCAATGCTGCGGCCTTCACTACTTATGATAAATACCCTCAGTCAAATAACACAGGCTCTCCCGCTATACAAATACCGCTTTATAATATATCCGTACAGGGATTCAATCTACCAATAGATTTGACCTATAGTACAAACAGTGTGAAGCCAAACACGTATGCCAGTTGGGTAGGACTAGGCTGGAACCTAAATGCGGGTGGATCTATTGTTCGTAAAATTAACGAAAAGCCAGACGATATGAATTATTCCATAGATGGAGTAGAGGCTATCACAGGCGATGCAGCACAAGGCTATTTTTATAGCCATAATTATTTGGCGGACACGAACTGGATTTCTGCTGCTCGGATTGAAGCTGCCGTGACGGACGTTAATAGTTACTCATTTAATAGGAACGACTATCAGCTATACGTTACAATAAAGGATTACGCTCCGGACGAATTCAGCTTTAATGTGGGTAACATTTCCGGTTCATTTTATATGGATCACCACGGGCAATGGAAGGTAAGAAGTGATAACAAAGTACAGGTAGTGATCGGCCCTACTGATTTTATTGATATACCTGTTGCTAATTGGAAGTTATTCCCGGACATGCCGGGCTGGCCCCCCTCTCCAGGCCCTGGTATCACCATGCCAAATAAAAAAAAACTCGTTCGTATTACACTAATCGACAACAAAGGCATAAAATATATCTTCGGCGGATCAACAAACTCTTATGAAATGTCATATATGGGCGTAAAGAGTTGGAATTTATCGCAAATCCTTCTGCCAAATGGTAAGTCAATCGACTTCACGTACGAAACCGGAAACAAGGTTGTTATATCAAAGCTCCAAGGGCGGTTTGGCTCTTCTTATTGGGGATCATATGACCAGCAAACGGACATTCGTTATCTTTCATCTATTAAGACTGACCAATTAGACATCCAGTTTTTTAGGTCTTCGAACTCAGGCGAGCTTTCTAAGTTAGACGCTATCGTTGTCAACGACCTCGAAAGCTCAAACCAAATTAAAAAGTATGTTTTTGGTTATCAAAACACTCCCATGGACCGTTTAAAACTTCAACAGATAACCGAAGTTGACTTGCATGGCTCAGAAATTTCAAAACATATGATGGGCTACAATGCACTCTCATTTTCCGGAAAGCCATCGTCAACGAAGTCACTTTACAAAACCGACCACTGGGAGTATTTCAGTGCTATACCGTATGGCACAACCGCTGCTGCGTTCTACGCGTCCAGAGATGCTGACACTACTAATTGCAGGGCAGAATTGCTTGACAAAATAGTCTATCCAACAGGCGGTTATGTTCAATATACATGGGAGCCACACGACTATTCAAAACAGGTACTTTCCAATCGCGCCAGTTTGTCTGCTTACACTACGAATCGATACGCAGGGGGCGTGAGGATAAAGCAGATAAACAGTTATGATAAAAACAACGTCCGTGTCGGATTTAAGCGTTATTCGTATGCGGGTAACTATCCATCAAGTGGTGGAACGGCATCGCTTTCGTCCGGTGTTCTGTCATATCAACCGAGTGAACGGTTCGAAAGTGAGTATTACTTTTGGTTGTATGATTTGAGGGAGTCTGAATTAGATCAAATTGATGGGCCTCATATAAGTTACAGTGAGGTCACTGAAATTGACGCGGATGGCGCTTACATAAATACAGTTTTTTCCAACTTCGATAACGGACAAAGCGGGGAATACATGGACCAGTCACCAGCTGGTTCGGCATCGTTTGGCTGGTCCCCAGTCCCCGGTTTTTGTTACAATGCGCACGAGAGAGGGAAACCGCTTGTGCAGACGACCTTTACCAGTAGTTCGCAAATCGTCAAGCAGACTAGCATCGCGTATGAAAGGGTTAACAAGAGCAACGATTATGTGAGGGCATATAAAACGTTCAAGGACTTGGACTATCCCAAATACGATATTTACGGTAACTATGTCCCAATTGCCCAATTTTGGTACGGATTCGCCTATAAAATATATACTAACGCTTATTTGGCGTCTACAGTAACAGAAAAGACTTTTATAGACTATGATCTTCAGAAATATATAACAACGAATACATCGTACACATACGACCCCACTACGCTGAATGTTTTAAATGTAACAACCACGAACAGTAAGGGAGAGACGATTGTTATCGAGAACCATTATCCTAAAAACATGGTTGCTTTGCTGCTTGATCCAAGTGGTGTTTATAGCGCAATGGTTGCCAAGAATAATGTATCGACGCTTATCGAAACTATAACCAGCAAAGGGGCAACACAAATCGCAAAGCAAGGTGCCAACTATATCGAATCCTTTACAGGACAATTCAAACCCAGTTTAGAAACGGTGCAATACGGAACAGGCCCGGTTAGAAACATTAACCAGTTTAACGCATATGACAACGCGGGTAATTTACTAAGCATGAATAAAGAAGCGGGTCCTAAAAGCTCTTACATTTATGATTCAAATAAGAGTAATGGAATTGCACAAGTGACAAACGCGAGTCATTTAGAAAGTTACTTTGAAGGGTTCGAAGACGCTGGGGCCTATGGATACGCTCATACAGGTACCAGATATAACGAGGGGCCTTATTACTGTGGATTTTCTCTTCCAAATGGGCGCCTTTATAATATAAGCTATTGGTATAGGACTAGTCCTACAGGGCTATGGGTGTTTGCCACAGAACCGTATACCGGCCCTAAAACCCTACGCTCCGGAACAAGTGACGATGTGGACGACGTAAGGATAATACCGGTTGACGCGCAGATGACAACCTATACATATGATCGTGACCAAGTTTCAAGTGTAACGGACCAGAGAAACCAGACCATTTATTATGAATACGATAATGCGGGGCGCTTGAGGTATGTGAAAGACAATGAGGGTAATATCACTAAAAGCATATGTTATAACTATGCCGGTCAGGCAACAGGCTGTGCACTCAACACGACTGTGTACATCAGCGCCGCTCAAACGAAGAGGTTTAAGAAATTAACATGCGGGCCAGGATACATTGTGCCAACGCTGGTGTATTCCGTTCCTGCTGGCAAATATCAATCCACCATTTCACAAGAAGATGCCGATCGGAAAGCCCTGTCCGATTTACGAATAACTGGCCAAGTGAAGGCTAACGCGTTAGCAACATGTACGCCAGGGGCAATATATGCTCGTGTGGAGATGGACAATTTTCGAACAGACGTATATCCGGACTTTGTACATGCTGACTTGTATCTGAAGTTTTATTCCGATATAAATTGCAGCATTCCGTTGGCAGTACCTTATGAGATGGATGTCAACGTTATCATGCATTACCGGCAATTAGCCGGTAATAGTGAGGCTGACTGGCCTGCTCACTATGTCGTGGATGCGAACGTTTCCGCAGTGCCAATGGGACAGATGGCTGTAAGACAATTGATAAACGAGCAATTTCGATTTGAATTTTCAGTAGCTACAGATCCGCTGCAACTTTACACAGCCGCGCCTACTTATGGCTCGTATTATCTTTACTAAAAACCATTAACATATTTGAACGATGTATATAATAAAACTTAAATTGGCAATGGTAGCGGTAATGGTTTTGCTCTTACCTAAACTTAGCCACGCGCAAACGCGAGACACCAGCAACAGACAACGGCGAATCAATCTCGCATTCGCCAAAATGCGTCAGCAATCAAAATTTGTTACTAATGACAGCATTATACTTACGGAAGCCCCAATACGAAGGAAAACTGACAGCTTAATTCAGCTTAACCTGTACCGTTTAGCGCATCCGGTACGGGGAGCAAGATTAAAGGCCGCTGACACTCTTTTTAAGCGTCGAGTACAACAATGATGCCACGGGGCCTAAATCACAAAAAGCCATCACCCTAACCTTTATAAACGTGATAAGAAAAATAAAATACATTGGCAAGACAAGCAAAGTACTGCTTGTAGGGCTGTTAGTCATATTCGCCGCGTTCAGGTCATACGCTCAAACCTATGTCAGTGGTCCTGTAACAGGTAGCTATACGAACGGCAGGTACTATCATTCCTCTGAAATAACCATTTCGCCAAACACCGATATTATACCGGGCATAGGTCAAAGTGTGGAATTCTATATAGGGACGGAATGCCAACCGCTTAGTACGGGCTTCACCAATAGCCAGAATTACGTGCTGACCACGATTCCGAGGATAGCCAATTACATTCCGGGGCAAGCCAATGGGACTGGGGCTTCGGGTGCCTATACCAATTGCGACGTAATGCAGTCCATTCAGTATTACGACGGCCTCGGCCGACCTTCGCAAAGCATTCAGTCAAAAGCAAGTCCCTTCGGAAACGATATTGTGCAGCCCTTTGAGTACGATGAAAATGGACGGGAAGTAAAAAAATACCTGCCTTACGTGCTGACAACAAATAATGGTAATGGCAGTTATAGGCCATCCGCAATAACCGAGCAAAGCAGTTTCTATGCGGCGCCGCCCGTAGGAATCGCGCCAATTCCCGGTTTCGCATTCTCCAAAACCGTATTCGAGATATCACCGTTGAATAGGATATTGGAGCAAGGAGCGCCCGGGGGCACATGGCAACCATCGGCTAGCAGAACAAATAGCGCTGGAAGAACAGTAGTAGTAAATTATTCAGCTAACAACAGTATCGATTGGGGCACCGATAATACAATCAGCAGGAAAGTAGTTTTATATAACGCAACAGTAAATGCTAACTTCAGCAGAACGTTGGCTACGTACGGCACATACGGCGATTATCAGTTGTCTGTATCGGTAACAAAGGATGAAAACTGGACGCCGGACCTCGGCCGCGCGGGGACTACCGAGGAATATAAGGATAAAGACGGTAGGGTTGTGTTAAAAAGGGCCTATTTAACGGTAGATGGGCAACTCGTTAAACAAAGCACTTATTACGTATACGATGACTACGGTAATCTTGTTTTTGTATTACCCCCGAAAGCCAACCCGGATAATGGGTTAACTACAACTTCAAATCAGACTGTTCTTGATAATTTATGTTATCAATACCAGTACGATGAGTATAACCGTTTAATTAATAAACGAGTTCCTGGTAATGGGTGGGAAGAAACCATATACAATAAGTTAGATCAAGTTGTCTTTACCCAAGACGCCGTGCAGCGGGCAAACCAAGAACGCAGTTTTATAAAATACGATGCGTTAGGAAGAGTAATAATGACCGGTATTGAAATTGGTCATAATCAAACAAGAGCGTTTATACAAAACATAGTTAACGGCGCTTCTGATTTATGGGAAACGCGAACAAGCGCTCTTGGTCACTGGAATAGCTATACAGCAAAGGCGCAACCAGGCAACACGCCCAACATGAAAGCACTTGTGGTTAATTACTATGATAATCTTAACGGTATAATTGGTATTCCTGCTTATTCAGCTCCTGCTGGCATAAGCACCGCTACAACAGGATTGCAGACTGCTACTGTTACAGCAATAGTAAAAGACGACAACACATACATTTATCCCGCATACGACCAAAATTATACCAGCATACCGGTACTGTGGAAGACGTTATATTATGACCAAAAAAGTCGAAACGTTGCTACGTATGCTCAACACTACCAGGGAGGGTCGCAAAATTTAAATAAGTTTGACCTGGTAAAAGCCGACTATAATGATTTTACTAGCGAAGTAAAAAAAGTGGCACGTGAGCACTACAATGGCTCTACTTCAACACCATTACATACTATTGGCAACAGGTATGTGTATGACCATATGGGACGAAAAAAAGAAACATGGCTTGCACTTGCCAATAACACAACAACGCTACCCGGCAGTTACCCGCTGATGCTAAACCAGGTGGTTTATAACGAATTGGGGCAACGGCAGGCCAGGCGTCAGCATAGTACAGACAATGGCTCAAGCTTTTTGCAAAGTACAAGCTATACCTATAACGAACGCGGCTGGTTGTCAAAACTCAATTCCGCTTTGTTTGAAGAACAGTTGCAATACAACGATTTAAGCGCAGTAGCAGGCATCACACCAACGCCTCAGTTCAGCGGCAACATAGCAAGTCAAAGCTGGGGAACGCAAGCGGCACCTAATGCAAAGAGCTACGTTTATACTTATGATTTGCTTAACAGGCTAACAAGTGGCTACTCAACAAGCAACTTTAACAATAATGAGCGAGCGATAAGTTACGACATGACCGGTAATATCACTGCGTTGAAACGCGACATTAACAATGTACTCGCAGATAACCTTACATACAGTTATGCAAGCGGCGGGAATGAGACCAATCAGTTGCAAAGCGTTACTGATGCAAGCGGAGACACTAACCCCAAAGGATACAAATCGGGCACCTATGCCTATAACTATGACGCTAATGGCAACGTTTTAAGCGATGCAAGTAAGACACTTACAATTGCGTATAATGTATTTAATTTGCCAAGAACCAATACGCTTACTTCGCCATCCGCAACAATAAAATACACCTATGATGGTGCGGGTAATAAGCTTAGAAGGTCAGTGGTTAACGGAACGACGGTAAATACTGACTATATTGTCGGCATCCAGTACACCGGCAATACGGTCGACTTTATTCAAATCGAGGATGGGCGAATTCTTACCCCGGCAACCACGGCAAATTATGAGTACACGCTAAAAGATCACTTAGGCAATACCCGCGTAACTTTTGCAAGCAGCAGCGGTGGTAACACAGCAACACAAGTTGATGACTACATGCCTTTCGGTTTGGATCTTGCTGTTGTAGCTAACAGCCCGAAAAATCAATACCTTTATAACGGAAAAGAATGGCAGGACGGGATAAGCCTATACGATTATGGTGCGCGGTTTTATGACCCGGTGATTGGAAGATGGACAAGTGTGGATCCAAGTGCGGAAGAAGGCGATCAGGAAAGCTTAACACCATATCAATATGGCTTAAACAATCCTATAAGGTATGACGATCCAGATGGAAGATGCCCTACGTGCGTAGTTGGATTTTTTATAGGTGCTGGCGTAGATTATGGATTTCAGGTGGCAGGTAATTTTATGTCTGGGAAGCGAGGGATGGATGCATTTACCGATGTAAATAAAACGAGTATCCTTGTATCTGGTTTAGCTGGTGCTGCAACTAGTGGTGTTTCGGCACTTGGTGCTAAAGGAGCATTTGCAGCAGCAGGTAGGTTAAGTAAATATGCACCCGAGGCCGCCTCGACTGCAATAGATGTCGCTGAATCGGTTACTAAGCAATTAACATCTACTGACGGCAGTAAGGTTACTTTAGCGCAAACAGCTTCTGATGTTATTTCTAATAAAATAGGGGGAGCCGTAGCTAATAAGTTAGATGGCGTCTTAAATATAAAAACCGCAGAAAGGCAGTTAGACCGGGCACAAAGGGTTGCTGGAAATCCACCTCTCACTTCGGGCCGAGCAAACAATGTCAGCCAAGCACAAGCAAAATTGAACGGGAAAAATTACATTAAACAAGCAGTCGGAGGTACAACTGGAAATTTAACTCAAAATGCTTCTAACGGATTACGTGCTGAAGGTGGAAAGTCTGGTGTACCTTTCATGCCTAATCAACAAGATAATACAAAATATAAACCATTGGTTTTGCGTAATTAAATGAAAAAAACATATTTATTTTTAGGCTGTCTCCTTTTAATTGGTTCCGCCTTTTTTATAAAAGACGAACTAGTTAATCTAAAGATCCTCAAAAGTGGCCGCTTAGTTGATATGAGAATAATCGACATTCCTAATTCTTGTGTGGGCACTAAAGCCAAATGGTTTATGAAAATACAATATGGTTCAAAAGTATTTTCAAAGCAGATACCTTCAGGATTTTGCGAGAAATATAACAAAGGGGATCTAATTAAGTTAAGATATTTAGAAGAAGAAACTCGAGTGTTATTACCAAATGAAAATTTGACTTTAGAATTTGTATCTATTAGTGTGTTTTTCATATTAGGTATATTACTTGTTATATCAGGTTTAAGAAAAACATAATCTCTAACGCATACCTAACTATACCTATTATTTTCATTAAGCTGTAGGCCTAAATGGAAGTATAGGTCTTTAATATTTGTTCATTTAATCCATTGAAGAAATGAGAAGAATTGTTTTGTTTTTAATGCTTAGCCCATTGATGTGCTTAGCTCAATCATTTGAAGGAAAGATTACGTATTCTAATAGCTACAAAAGCAAGTCCCCTCAATTGAAAGATGCGCAATTGGCGACCATGATGGGTACTACCCAAGACTACTATATTAAAGGAGCTGATTACAAATCAGTCTTTAATGGGGCGTATATCAAAATGCAGTTGTACAACAGTAAAGAAAACAGGAGCTACACTCTTACAGCTAAATCCGACTCGCTTTATTGGGAGGATTATAGCAAAAATAATGATGTAGCGACGAAGTTTGAAGTTCAAAAAGGGAAAGAGACTATTATGGGGGTGCTTTGTGATGTATTAATTGTTTATACACCAAAAAGTAAAACGGCTTATTATTATAACAGTAAGTATAGTGTAAATCCAGCCCTTTTTAAGCAACACACCTACGGCAATTGGTATTATGTTATATCAAAGACAAAGGCATTACCATTAAAAACGATCTCAGAAAATGAGCAGTTTACGTTAATTAGTAATGCAGTAAATATCACTCCAATGAAGTTAGAAGGAAAGTTATTTGAAGTCCCAGATAAGAATAAAATTGTACCTGCAATATGGTAATAAGAAAGCCCCGAATGGGGCTTTCTTATTAATGAGCGTAAGCCTTTTGTGCTTTGGTATCTCGTAGAATTGTATCAATCAGAAAAAATAGCTTTTCCTTAACAGCGGGGCTTAAATCTTCAATATCCTGTAATCGTTGTACAGTCTTTTTATCAAAGTGGGCGTTAATCCCCTCTCCGGCCAAATAATCCAGTGATACTTCAAATGTTTGGGCAATCTTTTTGGCTACTTCAATAGATGGTACGGCTTCCTCGCGTTCGTACTTGCCGATCATCACCCTCGAAATGCCGCTTTTGGCGGCCAAATCACTTTGCGACCAACCCTTTGTGCCCCTTAATTCTGCAATGATCTTGCCTACATTCATCTCTTAAAAGATACTTTTATGCTTGTTTTTAGCCTGTATATACAAAAATAAGCATAAAACAGGTAAATAAAAGGGATATTAAATGCTGAAAGTTACTTGCAAATAAACCCTGATATGTATCTGATAATTACAAAACCTTTCGTAGCAGATGCAAAAACCTGTAGGCCTTATCACAGACAACCCGGAGTTACTCTTATACTTAGATGGCAAATTGCACATCACGGTGCTTGGCGGCATCAAGCTGACCGGGTTTGACCGTTTAAAAGTAACGCTTAAACTGGTGAATACAGATGACAAGTTCAACGTCTTTCGCCACAACCTTGACCTGTACAACAGCATCCAAACCGAGCAGTTGATCGAGAAATCAGCCGATGCGCTGGACACCGGCACCCGTGAGATCAGCACGGCCATAACCGGGCTGACCACTTCTTTAGAACAATACCGTTCGGAACGTTTGGAGGCCATGAAACCCAAACAGCCGGAAAAGAAACAGCTTACCGAGGCCGAACGCAAAGCCGCCATAGCTTACTTAAAAAACCCTGACCTGTTGGGCAGAACAAAGCAGGCCATCGGCCAAAGCGGTATCGTAGGCGAAGAAACCAACGCGCTGATCGCTTACCTCATTTATACCTCACGAACCCGTGAAACCCCGTTACACCTGTTATGCCTGGGTGCCAGCGGCACCGGCAAGACCTGGTTGCAGGAAAAAGTAGGCGAGCTGATACCCGAAGAAGATAAACTGGAAATCACCACGCTAAGCGTGAACGCTTTTTATTACTTCGGCAAAGATGAACTGAAATATAAACTGCTGTTGCTTGAAGATATGGACGGTGCGGAAGATGTGCTGTACCCGATCAGGGAACTGCAAAGCAAGCGCAAAATATCCAAACAGTACCCCTTAAAGACAGCAAGGGCAACACCAAAACCATTACCCTGTACGTAGAGGGGCCGGTTTGTATCAGCGGCTGCACCACGAGAGAGCAAATGTATGAAGACAATGCTAACCGCTGCATCCTGCTTTATATGGATAACAGCCCGGAGCAGGATATGAAGATCATGGACTATCAGCGTAAAATGAGTGCAGGGCTGATCGATCAGTATGCAGAAAAGAAAGTACGGGAGCAGCTTAAAAACGTACAACGCCTGTTAAAACCTGTCAGCGTTAAAAACCCTTACGCCCCTTACCTGCAATTGCCGGAAGCTGTTTTTAAGCCACGCCGCACCATGCTTTTATTGCTGTTATTCATCGAAACCATTACCTACTATCACCAGTATCAAAGAGAGTTGAAAACGGACGAGGACACCGGGGAGCAGTATATTGAAACCACCATCGAAGACATACAGGCCGCTTTTAGCTTACTGGAAACCACCTTGCTGAAAAAAAGCGACGAGTTAAACGATGCCTGCCGCTCATTCTTTGAAAAGCTGAAGACCTACCTGAAAGAAAAGGATACCGACACCTTTTATAGCAAGGAAGTACGGGCCGCATTCCGGCTAACCCCAAGCAGCATAGGCCGCTACCTGTATGAACTGGAACGCATGGGTTATATCAAAATAGCAAAAGGCAGCCGTTACAAAGGCTTTGAGTATAAAATACAGAGTTGGAACGACCTGGAGAACTTAGCGAACGATGCGCAAAGTATGGTGAAATCCATTCTTGAAAACATCCAGTTAGTAACCCGTATCCCACCGGTAACCCAAAGCCTTAATGGGTTACATAAAATGCAGAAAATCAGTGGGGAACGGCCAGTAACCCACGACTAAAGGAAAATGCAAGGGACACTTTATAATCCGCTCTATATCCGCCTCCAGGCAGGCTTTACGGGGTGGCTACGCATCCTCAACTTTGAACCCACCAGCCCGCGGGATATGCCCAAAATCCTGACCGAGTTCCTGATCTACCTGCAAGATAATAACTGCCATCGCCCGCACGACATACAACAGGAGCATTTGAAAAAATACATGGAACACCTGCACGAGCGGCCAAGCAAAACCGCAGCCGGTGCGATCAGCCTTAACTATATCCGTAAGCATTTACAGGTGATCCGCAAGTTCAGTCGTTACCTGACGGAGAGCGGACAGGAAAGCTTTACCGTAAAGCTGCGCATCAAGGGCAAAAGCACCAATGTGAAATGTATCCTTAGTCTTGCAGAGATCAGCAGCTTATACGAAACGGTCAAAGATGACACGTTAGGCTTGCGCGATAAAGCCATATTAGCCCTTTATTATGGCTGCGGATTGCGTAAAAACGAGGGGGCTAATATCAACACTCAGGATATTCTACTGGATAAAGAACTGGTTTACGTGCGCAAAGGCAAAGGCTACAAAGAGCGTTACGTGCCGCTGGCCGGAACGGCCAAATCCGATCTGGAAAACTATATGCTGTATGGCCGCCCGCTTTTGGCGACTGATAAAAAGGAGAATGCCTTGTTATTGAACGTAAACGGCACACGTTTAAGCGGCCATATGGCCTATGAACGGCTGCAAAAGCTAAAAGCCATAGCAAGAATAAAAAAGCCCGCAGGCTTGCATACGCTGCGCCACAGCATTGCCAGTCACTTGCTGCATTCAGGTATGGCTTTAGAACAGATCCAACGCTTTTTAGGGCATAGCAGCATGGAAAGCACACAGATCTATACCCACCTGAAGCATGAGCAACAAATATAAGTTTGCCCCGCCTATACAGGCCGCTTTGGACAGTTACCAAACCTATTTACAGCAGGAACATTACGCCAAAAACTATATCCTGCAAAACAGCAACTATGCGGGTATCTTCCTGGAATGGGTGGAAGAAGCAAGCCTTGCCGCTATACAGGTAACTCATGCGGATGTATTGGAGTTTGCCGACCAACTTAAACAGGATGGCTATACGATCCGGCTCATTAACCGGGTGATGGTGGCCGTAAGGTATTACTTTACATGGCTGCAATATACAGGGCAGGCCACACATAATCCTGCTGCCGGTATCATCCTGAAAGGTACGATCAGGCACGTTCCCCACGACCTGCTTGCCCAAACCGAACTGGAAGCACTTTACGAAAGTTACCCGATAACAGACGAACGTACCCACCGCAATAAGGTGATTGTCGGTTTAATGGTTTACCAGGCATTAACAAGGGACGAACTTCAAACGCTACGTTCCGAACATCTGAAACTAAGAGAAGGTAAAATCCATATCCCGCAAACGGGCAAGCTGAACAGCCGTATACTTAGCCTTGAACCGCATCAGATCTTAGACTTACAGGAATATGTACTCATCGTTCGCCCTAAAATATTGGCGGAACGCATGGCCGGACGTTACGGCAGGAAGCCGGATCAGTACAAGGCTGTAGAAGATATACACCGTCTTTTCATCAGTATGAACAGCGTAGACGATATGAAAAACAGCCTTTTGCACCTCAACTATGCTTTACGAAAGATCAATCCGAAGTATAAACACGTTACGCAGATCAGGCAAAGCGTGATAACGGAATGGCTGAAAGAAAAGAATCTGCGGACCGTGCAATATATGGCAGGCCACCGCTATATCAGCAGTACGGAACGTTACCAGACCAGCAATCTTGAAGACCTGAAAGACGCGCTTAACAAGCATCATCCGTTAAACCTTTCTTAAACATCAGGGGTTCAGGTTATCTTCTGTTAAGCAACCAAAAGCGGGAGAAGGCGGGGCTGTCAAGGGAACGTGGAATAAATGGCCTTGTGGGTGAATGCCTTGCGGGTTTATGCCGCGAAAGTCCCTTTACTGACCTGGCTTCGGAGGCTATCTTCGCTGTAACAGATGATCAACCAACCATAGCCACCCCTGCAAAAACCACCAACAAACGCCACCTTGCAAATGAAAAACTAACGCTTATCTTTACCCTAACGAACGTTCTTTATGGCACCGAAAAGGTGCAAAACGGAAAACAGCAACAAACTTGAAAACTTTGTGCTAACCAATACGATTATGGCGCAAGGTTTTATGATCCGGTCATTGGCAGGTGGACAAGTGTAGATCCTTCATCTGAAGAGGGTGATCAGGAAAGCCTTACACCGTATCAATATGGCTTAAATAATCCTGTAAGGTATGATGATCCGGATGGCAGATGCCCTACTTGTATAACCGGAGCTATTGGAGCACTTGGGGGGGGATTAATTGGAGGATTGATTGAAGGAGGCTCACAGCTATACCATAGTGGTAAAATCACAAGTTGGAAGGCTGTGGGAGGCGCAGCACTTCAAGGAGGTGCGGTAGGAGGAGCTATAGGGTTGACCGGTGGAGCTAGCTTGCTGGTTACGGCGAGTGCTACGGCCGGAGCAAACGTTGCAGGTGGTATTGCGAATAGAGCCATACAAGGTCAGAAAACATCTGTTAAGGACGTTGCTATTGATGCAGCTGTTGGGGCTGTTGCAGGTGTGGGGGCTAAACTGATTCCGAAAGCAATAGCTGCTGCTAAATCTAAGGTTCAATCAGCTGTTGGAGAAGCTGTAAAGGATGGTACCAATATAATTGGTCCAAGTTCAGAATATTTAGACGTTACCGGCAAGAACAGTATACCAAACTTCCAAACTAATGTTAATCCGGGTGAGTTTGGCAGTAATTTAGAACAATCAGGGTTCTCTAAAACTGTGAGTGGTGACGGCAAAGCAAGTGTTTTTGCCAAAGGCCAAATTAAATATTCCGTTCGGCAGAGTCCACAAAGGGCTGCTAGCGGCACCCCTGGTCCATCTGCGAGTTACAGTAATGGCTCAGAAAAGGAAATATTAAAAATTAGACTGAGGAAGTAACTGATGATAGCCTTTATTGATTCAGAACATGAGTATGTTCAAGCAACCATTTCATTAAGCAAGATTCTTAATAAAGAAATCGATATGGTTGACAACCCGTTTAATAAGGAGTTTACTATATATAAAGCCTTTGAGTTTGACAGAATATATGGTTCAAGGTTCTTTGATGGATTGAGTAAATTTCTAATGAAGATAAACAGTGCAGGGTTTACCTTTTATACTGTAATACCTAATCCCGCGGAGTACTTTTTTTCATGTTTCTTAAAATACAGTATAGGCAAGATACCGATAACCTCTTCGTTTAACGACTATTGGGACTTTCTAAATGCCAATCCAGGTAATCCAGCGGATGCGTTAATGGACAACTCTGAAACAATTGCCATGTACTCTAATGAACCGATGTGGGGCATCATAGGCTCTAAAGATCTTGAGATAGGAATCGTTGGATTCAGAAATAATGCTGCGAGTGATGAGTTTCTCAAATGTTTCGAAGATTATATGTTCGTCGATATAAAGTCAAGACTAGAAGAGTTAGATAATATGCTATCCTTACAACCTGACACAAAGCTTGTATACGAGCAAATATTAAAGAACTACACATAGGTTATAAGGCCAGTCATCGTACCGAGCTTTTCTATTTCTTAGGGTGTCTGATTAGAGCATCTACAACCTTTAATACATGCTCTTTATCGATGTCTGACAATGAAGTGATCTCCCGAATACGGTCAGTACTAGGATCGAGTTCAACATCACCTAAACCTGTAAGATAATCTCCGCCCTTGTTGATGTTAGGGGTGTTGGCCGTTGTTGTGTCTCATGACCAATAACGTGCGCATTGGGAAAACGGATTTATGATATGCCGGGGCGAATAGATGGCGAACGAGCATCCAATTAAAATTTTCAATCAGCTCATATCAATATATTGACAGATAGGCTGTCCCACATAGGTTCATGGGATAGCGTTAGTGGCACAAGTTTTAGTATGCATACGATGTTAACAGGAAAGCTACTATGGCTGGTAGCAGCGGCCGTAAGCTGGCTTATAATAAGTTAATTTGCCCTCTACAGTAAAGAACAATATCTTTATCAAACGGATAGTATCCGAGAAAGACACTGATTGCAGGGTAAATATGTATCTGCGGGGAACTCCGGCCGTTTTCCCATCCAGTTACGCACTCTTCGGTTACGCCGACTATTTCGGCAACGTCCTTTTGCAGCAGGCGCAGTTGCAGCCGCCTGCGCAAAATATGCTCGCCTAGCGTCCGCGGATTTTCAGCGATGTGCCTTTTGTACGGCATTTTCGCTACCTTGGTGAATGCAAGCGTATTTCGCACCACCATGCAACAGCAAACGAGCTGGTAGCATGAGTTTTAATGTATTCAGCCTGGTTTTCAAATACTGCTCTTCTTAGTAAACGTCGATTATTCTTATGATAAGCTAACATTTGTAGTTACAGCAAGGCAATTTGATTGAAAGTTGATCTATCACTCTTTCGATCTAGTTGTCCATAGTTATTGCCTTGGTGATTTTCGCACCTTTTTTAAATCACTCAATTAGCAATAAAGTTTTGAAGGAGGTAGATAATTTCACAAAATAAATTGCATATTCGAGTGCCAAAACTTATTGCAATGTCCTCAAAAGCCGTAAGAAACGAAATAAGTCAGGAAATGTGCAGGAAAAATTTAATGATGGCAAAATCATATATAGTGAAATAACAGGTTCACCTACTGTAATTAATAATCAACAAATATTACTTTATCACATGAAAAAAATCGTTCTAAGCGCCCTTGCGCTGACCCTAGCCTTTCCGTCCTTCGCACAATGGAGTACCGGAACAGGAAAAATCTACACTACGACTTCTACTGACAAGGTGGGCATAGGCACTTCCAGCCCCGATCATCCTCTCACTGTTGTAGGGCTTATAAAAAGCGACAATTTATATTCTAACGGCTCTACGACTTTTCTAGGTACTGCTGGTAACACAACCATGACGGGAGGAGCCAATACACTAGTTGGCACTGGAGCGGGAAGCTACCTCACTACGGGTGGTCTCAATACTGTGATCGGCTGGGGTGGGGGTAGAATGACAACCGGGAACCACAACATCGTTTTGGGCACTGTGAATACGAGTAACAGCAATCGATTCCCGGGCCAAGGACTTACAAGCGGCGAACATAATATCTTTATAGGCAACGGCAGCGGCTCTTGGCTTTCAACAGGCCAAGGCAATATTGCTGTCGGTAGTGGATCCATGACCGGCGGCAATGGTAGTTATAACACCATATTGGGCCACAACGCGGGAATAAACGGGGTTTCAGGTAATAACAACGTTTATATTGGTCAGTATGCGGGCTCTACCGGATCCAGCACGAGCAATAACGTTTTCATTGGCGGTGAGGCAGGAGCGTTCAATTCTACGGGCAACAGTCTTACCTATTTGGGTTATCGCGCAGGTTACTCGAGCACTGACGGACTGACCAATGCAACGGCGATCGGCTACAATGCGCAGACAACCGCATCAAACACTGTTATCCTTGGTAACGGTGCCAATGTGGGAATTGGGACGACAGCTCCAACCGTTAAATTGACCATACAAGGAACAGCAAGCGCAAGCACACCGGCGGCCGTTTGGACCGATGCAAGCATTGGACAGGCCACTTTTGGCGATGGCGAAGGCAAGTCCATTATGAATGCTATTGCATCATCCGATGCATCGGTAAGGCCGGTGATGTTCGGAAGGCGTTCCAGGGGAACACTTGCGGCTCCCACTGCTGTCCAAACTGGTGACCACATAGCGTCTTTGCTCTCTTCTTCTTATGACGGCACCGGGTTCCAAAACGCAGGAGCTGTTACTTTCGTTGCCGAAAGCACTCCGTCGTCGGGGGCTGCACCAACCCGAATAGATTTGATAACAGGCTCCAATGCTGGTAACAGAACAGCAAGGCTCACCGTTGGTTCTACCGGCCTTGTCGGTATTGGAACAATAAATCCTATTTCACCATTAAGTATTGCAAGCACGAACTCTTCCTTCGGCATGATTCGATTAACCCAAAACAACACAAATGGCGAAGCATCTATAGGATTTCGAGATGGATCTGACAGTGACGCCCAAAGTTGGGTAATTGGTAAAAATGTGAATTCGTCCACATCCGACGACTTTAGATGGTTTTATGGCGGCACAAAAATGATGCTGACAACTTCAGGCGATTTAGGAATAGGTACAACCACAATTCCAACCGGATACAAATTTGCGGTTAACGGCGCCGCCATAGCCACATCCGTGAAAGTGCAATTATATACCAGTTGGCCAGACTTTGTATTTAAAAAAGATTATCAATTGCCAACGCTTGCAGAGGTAAAAACCTACATCGACAAGAACCAACATTTGCCTGACATGCCATCGGCTGATGAAGTGCATAACAATGGTCTTGATCTGGGCGAAACAAACAGATTACTAACCAAGAAAGTTGAAGAACTTACCTTGTATTTAATACAACAAGAAGGGCGTATTAAAGCACTAGAAATGAAGATTGATAAAACAACTGCTGCTAAAAAGCACAAGAACAATGTTCTATAATGCCTTGTATACAGTGTAAGTAGATGTGGATAATAAGCTAAATTGCGTATTCGACACGAACAGCTTTGCTGATGAAAGCAAATTGGTTTACAATCAGGCTATCCCTGGGCTGCAGTTCACGTATACATTTCCTAAAGATCAAACGTTTCAATGGCGGGTACGGGCCGAGAATGACACGACTAAAGCAGACTGGTCGGCGATTAATGCCATGCTGTATTACCATACGCCTCCGGGACCGGTAAGTATTACAGCGCCCACTAACAACCAACAGGTAAGTACGCCGGCTTCTTTGAAATGGGGCACTACTGCTACGGCAGCAAAATACAAACTATACGTTTTTAAAAGCGACTCCTCCACAGTTTACAACAATACCTTTCCGACGGTTACCACATCAACCACCTATAGTTTTAATGCCGGCACGTTGGGCGAGCGTATTGTTTGGAAAGTAGCGGCTGTTGACGCGGCCGGTAATGCGGGACAGGCAACTGCCTTACGAAGTTTTGTTTTAAGATAAGTGCGACATGAGGAACAGAAGTTTACTTACGTTTCAGCTACAACTATTACAACCATTTAGGCCAACTTATGGCCAGTATCGCCCCCAACGGCGTAAAACTGCTGATTGATTATCCCAATAATTATAGTTCAGGAAACGCCATTCCCTTCGCAACCACATTTGAGTACGATCTTCAGGGCCGAGTGATAGCATCGACATCCACCGACGGAGGCCGGTCAGAATTCATTTACCGCAGGGACGGCAGCCTTAGGTTTTCGCAGAATGCGGCGCAGCAATCCGGCCAATGCAGGTGCAGGAAAGGTGGAGAAATTTTCCTACACCAATTACGACGCAATAGGAAGACTAATAGAGTCGGGTGAGTATGCTGTCAGCACTGCCGTGTTTATCATCAAGCGCGTCGTTTTAGTAACTTAGGGGAAACCTAAGCGCTGAACCAAAGTGCCGTGTATCAATAAAATTGTTTCCCCTAACTGCGCGGATTTTCGTAGAGATCCTGTCAAATACGGCAAGATTGCCGATAGGCGGTGATATCGGTGCAAGAACCGCAAACGGATGTTCATGGGACGAAGTATTTTGAAAATGTTTTGCATTATCAGAAAATGTTTTTAGATTAGGTCATCTGTATAATTAGGGCTAATACCATATCGCGATAGAGAAGACCGTGTCTTTGCTGCCAATCCGCGCAGCATGATAGGGAGGCTACTGCCGTTTAGAAATCGCCCCTTAGTTACTGTTTGCTGATTAACTTTATCATATCACAATGAAAAAAACTGCCCTTAGCCTGATAGCGCTTTTTGCCGCGCTGCAACTTTCCTACGCCCAATGGTCGCCCTCGGGAAGCAATATTTATTTTAATTCAGGTAACGTCGGTATCGGTACGACAACTCCGGCATATAAATTAGACGTTTCTGGCTCTATTTCCGGAGCATCTCTTAATATTACGGGTACAACTTATCCGATAATATCAGTCACTCATTCTAATGACAACGCGGTCTTCCTTAACAGAACAGCAGCTGTCTTTAATGGGTTTGGATTTCAAAACAGCGGTTCTGAGAAATGGTTTATCGGGCAAAAAGGCAGCTCGGAAAGCTTAGTTTTCAGAAACAATTCCTTGAACGAGGTTCTTACCTTGGAAAATTCAGCGCCGGCAAACTCGCTGTATGTTAACAGCGCCGGCAATATCGGTATCGGCACTACCGCTCCGGACTTCCCCCTCACTGTGGTCGGCAGCATTAAAAGCAGGAACCTTATTTCAAACGGCAACACCACCCGGGTGGGAGAGGCGGCGGGCAATAACACCATGACCGGAGGTGGCAACACCCTTTTAGGTAACGGTCCGGGAAGCGCGCTCACCACAGGCGCCGTAAACACCGTTATTGGCTGGTATGCTGCAGGCGCAATGACCACCGGCCATAGCAACATCATTCTGGGAACGGTCAATGTTAATAACTCTAACAGGTTTACCGCCCAGGCGCTAACCAGCGGATCCAACAATTTATTTATGGGAATGGGTGCAGGCAGTTATGTGTCAACAGGAGAGTATAATATTGCCATTGGTAACGGCGCTATGACTTTAGGCAACGGAAGTTTTAATACGATTGTTGGTATTAATGCGGGTTTTAGTAATGCTACAGGAGCTAATAACGCTTATTTCGGAAAGGAGGCGGGGTCGGTGAATACCACGGGATACGAGAATACCATGATAGGCAACATGTCGGGGATGAGCAACACCTCCGGCCATGGACTGACCTTTGTTGGCTATAACGCGGGCTCTTCGAGCGCCGATGGCCTGACTAACGCCACGGCCATAGGCCATAACGCACAGGTCACTACCTCCAACACCCTTATCCTGGGCAACGGGGCCAACGTTGGCATCGGCACCTCCAGCCCAGACGAGAAGCTAACCGTTAACGGAACAATCCATTCCAGGGCAGTAAGGGTAGATTTGAGCATTCCCGCCCCAGACTACGTTTTCGAACCCGGCTATAAATTAATCTCCCTAGAGAACCTTAAAGCGTACCTGGACAAAAACCACCACCTGCCGGAGATTCCGGCGGCTGCTCAGCTGGAAAAGGAAGGGATCGATCTGAGCGACATGAATATGAGGCTGCTGAAAAAGGTGGAGGAACTTACGCTGTACTTGATAGACCAGAAAGCGACTAACGACAAGCAACAAAAAGAGCTTGAATCATTAAAGAAACAGATACAAAGGAAAAAAGGCAAATAAGCACTTCCTATTATCGCAATAAAACGACACGCATCGATGTTGAAGCTGCAACTGGCTAGCCAATCAACTGTAACAAACGCCAGTAACTGCAGGGCGTAAGCCCTACCGCTAGATTACGCCGCCTCGGCTGCGGCGCTAACCTATCTAACCGGTTTGATAAACTACAAACACGTTGTTCGCGTATAATACTTTTGATGTAAGAACCACACAGTTAAAAAAAATGGGCGAAGGGATAAATTAAATTTAGCAAATAACGAAATAATGGCCCAACAAAGATATGAAGCGACTTTCAAGAAACACTTGCCAGCAAAATTTATTAACTAAAAAGTAATATGCTTTTAAGGATATGCCGATTTTCAGGGCAGCTTATGTAAGACATTTTAGCCAACCTGGTGATGAAAGAGTATTTCGCACAATCATCCAATGGCAGCAGAAAATTAGCATAAAACGCAAGGTGTCAATTTCAGGAGTAAGTAATCTGCATATGCTCTTGCGCATTCCAACCAAAACGCTAAATTAGCGTGAATGAAAATCAAACCGTCGTCTTATTCAATATACCTCGCTCTGTGCATCACACTGCTTTTTTCAGCCTGCAAGGCCATCATAGAGCCGTCGATCAGCGACCGCAAGGTTGTTCCGCTGGCGCCGGGTTATTTGACCAAGAGCGCGAGCTATGCGGTAACCTTTTGGTGGGAGCCTGTCGAGGACGCGCTAAGCTATAACTTGCATGTGGTAGGGCCTTCTTTTAGCAGTATAGGGACACTTGTCGCGGATACGGTTGTCACATCGAACAAGTTTACACTGAATTTGAAGCCGGGCGATTATCAGTGGAGGGTGAGCGCTATGAACGGAAGTTCACAAACAGCGTTTAGCCGCCCATGGAGTTTCACGGTACTGCTGTCATCCATTAAGGGGCAATCGGTGCAGCTGAAGTCACCGCCCAATAATTATCTTACCAACCAGAACACTGTCAACTTGGAGTGGAGCAGCTTGTCGGGGGCCACCAAATACACATTGCAAATTGACACTAACAGCTTTGCCGACGAGAGCAAGCTGGTATACAACCAGGCCATTCCCGCGCAGCAGTTCACCTTCACTTTCCCGAAGGACCAAGCTTACCAATGGCGGGTAAGGGCGGAAAACGACACTGCCAAGGCGGACTGGTCGGCCATAAACGTGATGCTCCATGACCATGCCCCCCCTGCTCCTGTGAATATTGTGGCTCCCACCAACAACCAAGTGGTTAGTTCGCCGGTTTCATTGCAATGGAGCGCGGTTGCCGCGGCGGCGAAATACAAACTCTATGCTTTTAAGAGCGATTCTGCTACGGTCTATAACAATACTTTCCCGGCAGAGTTGAACGGTACCAATTACAATTTTAGCGTAGGAACAATAGGAGAACGCGTCATCTGGAAAGTAGCGGCGGTTGACGCTGCCGGAAATGAAGGCCAGGCGACTGCGGTACGGAGCTTTGTTTTAAGATAAGTGCTGCATGAAAAATAAAAAGTTTACTTACCTTCTGGGTTTGCTGGTTCTATTCGTTTGGGGCATTATTATTTACCGGATTTTTGACACGGTTGCCGGCGGTGAAGGTGATTTTACACCCGTTCAACACGTGGGGGAACAGAAGAATTCTAACGATTACAGCGTACCGGCCGACACAACCCGTTTGTTATTAAACTATAAAGACCCCTTCAAGCTGACAAAGCAGCCCGATACCGCAGTTAAGCGTATTACGCAAACTGTGGAGGTCAAGCCATCAATTCCAAAGCCGCCCTTTAGCTGGAATTTTGTAAGGTACTCGGGATACACGCGCAGCAGCGGCTCGAAGAAGCTGCTCGCGGTAATGAGCATAAACGGACAGCCCGCGATTCTACAGGAAGGCGAAATGGTGGCCGACATCAAACTGATCAAGAACTATCAGGACTCGGTAAAGGTGACTTTCAAAGGAAGAACGGGTTACATAAGGATGCAACAGTGAAATTATGAGAAAACTACTGACGTTGTTATTTCTGTTTGCTTTCGGGACAGCGAACGCTCAAAAAATTCCGGACTATGGGTTCAATAAAATAAGAATCGCAATGGCCGACAAAGTCGTACAGGCCGACCTTATGCCCCTGAAATCTGATCCGGCGGTAAAAACCGACAAACTGTATTATTGGAGCGGCGGCAATGACATACACGCCACCCAGGGCGGATTCAGCGGCAAGGTGCTTAATGGCAATTATACCGAGTATTACCTGAATAAGAATTTAAAAGTGCAGGGCCAGTTTATGGGAGGTTTGAAGGATGGCATTTGGAAAGCATGGAATGAAAATGGGATGCTTACGGAACTTTACAGTTGGGACGACGGCGAACGGTCCGGAAAGTTTGAGATGTTTGGCAACGACGGGAAATTAAAACAGGCCGGATACTACAAAGACGATTTATTGCACGGTGACTTCACAACGTATGCCGCCGACGGCAAAGCGGAAACCGTTTATTACAGCAATGGTAAGGTAACGAAGAAGCCATCATTTTTGGGCAAGATCAACGTTTTAAAGCGGCTGGGAAAAGACAGTATAGGCGCAGTCCAACCAACGCAACCTAAGCAATAGTTGGTATGGTAAGATCGTCTGCATTATATCTCGTTATTGTGATCACCCTCGTAATTGGCATTATCTGTTCCTCGCTGATCGTCGTGGCGTACTTCTACCGCGAGCAATATGAGCGGGCATTTAGTTATGATGCGCTGCAAAACAACCTGAACTCGGGCATCAATATACTGATAGCCGACCGGGAAAACACCTACGAAGGAGGCAAAAAGATCAGCCTGTTTGGCGAAGACGTGGACTCGGTTGAACTTAGTACTACGGCATGGGGCATTTATGATATCGGCATGGTGCGGGCGTTTGCCCATCGCGACACGCTGTCGAAAGTTTTCAGTATGGCGCATACTATTGACTCCGCGAAGTGGGCAGCATTGTATTTGCCTGACGAGGATCGCCCGGTATCGGTAAGCGGAAAAACAATGATAAAAGGAAACGTATTTCTGCCTAAGTCAGGCGTGCGGCAGGCCTATGTGGACAGCAAGGCATATGAGGGAGACAAGCGCCTGGTCGTCGGTAAGACATTTGACAGCCAAAAAAGCCTGCCCCTTCTAAACCCGGACAGAATAAGCATACTCGACCAATCCTTTAGAGTGGCCGGTCCAATGAATGGTTTCATTTCAGGTGATTCTTTATTCCGGTCTTTTTTTGAACCCGTCAAAATCGTTTCAATGGGCAAAAAGACACTGTCGCTCGACAGGATTAATCTGCGCGGAAACATCTTAATTGTGTCGGACACAAGCATAACCATAGAAAGCAATGCGCAACTTGAGCAGGTAATGATCTTTGCCCCCAATATAAAGGTAAAAAAGGGCTTTGAGGGAGCTTGTCAGCTATTTGCGACCGATTCCATCATCGTGGAACCGGACTGCACATTTAATTACCCCTCGGCTTTAGGCATATTAAGGTTCAAGACTACGCAAAATTCAGCGCCGGCAATTATAACTATTGGAGCAAACGTGAGCTTCTCGGGCTGTATTTTCGCGTACGAAAAAAGTACCGAAAGAAGTAAGCAGCCGCTGATCAATCTTGGAAAGCAAGCGAATATTTCGGGGCAAATATATAGCCCGGGCCTGTTGGGACTGAACGATGGGGTAGTTGTCAACGGCAGCATATTCACAGGGCGATTTTTATACAAAAGTGGGTTTACGACTTTTGAGAACTATATTATCAACACTACTGTTAATGCGGAAGGGTTGTCGCCCTATTATTTAAGCAGTGAAATAATGCCCGTAGCCGGGCGCAAAAGAAAGGTATTGCAATGGCTGGAATCCAGGTAATCATAAAGCTCCGCTTACGCGCGTCAAGCCTGTTGGAAGTAATTGTCTCCATGGTGATCATCGTGGTGGTATTTGGCCTCGCTATGATGATGATCGTTAATATTACACGAGGATCGCTGTCCACAAAAAAAATACGCGCCCACGCTATATTAAAAAGTATGTTCATGAATGGAGATGGTCAAAAAGAATGGATCAGCAAAACGGCAATCATTGATAGTGTTACAGTTGAACAGGATGTAAAGCCTTATAATACCGGTTTGCTGGAGGTCCATTTAACGGCGTATGATACGAACAACGAAAAAATGGCCGAATTGCGTAAAATAGTAATTGATAACAATGAATAAACGTGTGCAAGCCTTTACGATTATGGAAGTGACTGTAGCCATGCTATTGGCGGCTATCGTCATCGCTATAACCTATACAGTCTACACTATTATTATACGATCCTACACCTCATACAATGTGAAAAACAGCAACATGGCGGTTTTGATAAGCCTTGATGAGTTGCTTCGGAAGGATTTTGAAAAAGCGGAAAATATAAATAAAACAGAAAGGGGATTGTCCTGCACCAACAAAGATAAAGTTACAACTTACGAATTCAACCCCAACGCAGTCATCAGAACTTCGGGAACAACTGATACTTTTAAAGTGAAAGTGCAGGCCATAAGCATTTTGTTTGAACATGCACCCGTTAGCGAATCGGCAACAAATGACGAGGGCACCCGCGTAGATGAAATGCAGGCGGATCTATTTTTCGACGGAACGAAGATCACTAACGGTTACCACAAACAGTACAGTTCCCAAAACCTCATACAAAGGAAGAGCTATGCCATCAATTGATCTGAACAGTTACCCGAAACGAAAAAAGCCGGCTGCGGTTTCCGGCAAAACGGAAAGCAAGCAAGATATTTCGTCGTTTTTGAACCGGGAGATCAGTTTCGGCAGCAAGGAGCTTCCGGACAAAAAGAAAGAATACCTGTATATGGAGCTGAGCTCGCTGCTTCAGGCGGGCATCAATTTGAAAAGCAGCCTGGAACTGGTTGCAGCCGATCAACAAAAACCGCAGGACAAGGATCTGTTCAGGCAGATACAGGAGGCTGTTTTAAAGGGAACGGCCCTATCAAACGCTTTGCAACAGACGGGCAAGTTTTCCCTTTATGAGGTGTACAGTCTTCAGATCGGGGAAGAAACCGGAAAGATTATCGAAGTGCTGGCCGATCTGGCCAAATACTATCAAAGCAAGATCAGGCAGCGGCGTAAGATCGTTTCAGCACTAACTTACCCCTGCATCGTCATGGCTACTTCTTTAGGTGCGGTCTTTTTCATGTTGAAGTTCGTGGTGCCGATGTTCGGAGACGTATTCAAGCGGTTTGGGGGCGAACTGCCCTGGATTACCGCGAAAATTCTCGACATGTCGCAGGCGCTGGAAAACAGCTTTTCATACATTGTCTTAATTTTTGGAGCGATTACGGTATTTATTGCTGAGTCCCGGAACAAGCAATGGTTCAGGTGCCGCGCTTCGGCAGTCATCCTGAAAGTACCGATTGTCGGTTCGCTGGTACAGAAAATATACCTTGCCCGGTTTGCCAATGTTATGCGCTTGCTGATCAATGCCAGGCTGCCTTTGCTTCGCGCCATTGCCTTGATCCGGCAAATGATCTCCTATTACCCCGTTGAGGCATCCCTACTCAAAATAGAGCAGGAGATCATGAACGGAAAATCACTGCACCAGAGCATGCAGCAGTTCGACATTTATCCCTCCAAGATGATCCAGCTGATAAAGGTGGGGGAGGAAACCAACCAGTTGGATCACTTCTTCGGCAAGATATCAGAGCAGTACGTGGAAGAAGTTGAGTTTAAGACAGCGGCTCTTAGCAGCCTCATGGAGCCCCTGATCATAGTTTTCCTGGGTCTTATGGTGGGCGTTATACTTGTCGCGATGTACTTGCCGCTTTTCCAGATGAGCAATTCGTTTCAATAAGCAATAGTTAAAAAAATTAACAGAAAACGCTTTGTATTGCCTTTATAAATTGATAGTTTAGTACCATCACATTGTAAACATGAGAACCAAAACCTTGCTAACAAAACGCCTCCCAGGATACACGCTAACCGAAATATTGGTTGTACTCGTTATCATCGGGATACTG
The DNA here is from genome assembly GCF_054061755.1 of Mucilaginibacter sp. HD30. Lineage (NCBI taxonomy): Bacteria > Pseudomonadati > Bacteroidota > Sphingobacteriia > Sphingobacteriales > Sphingobacteriaceae > Mucilaginibacter > Mucilaginibacter sp. HD30. Next base: position 3,747,281 of record NZ_JBSSEO010000001.1, on the reverse strand, counting down.
ACGCTGCTGGCGCTGCCCGTCTTATTGCCGTTGATTACCAAAGCAAAGAGCACGGAAGCAAAGATCCAGCTCCAGCACCTGCAAACGCTGGAGAAAAGCTATTTTTATGAGCACTCCAAGTATACAGACAATCTCTCTGACATAGGGTTCGTTCAGGAAAAACTGAGCAGCGCAAACAAGGAAGGGCGGGCCAATTACCAGATAACGATTGTAAACGCAAGCAGCAACACCTTTATGGCACGTGCTACAGCTGTTGTTGATTTCAACGGCAATGGCACGTTCAACGTTTGGGAGATTGATCAGGACAATAATTTGAAAGAAGTAACGCCAGATTGACGTGTTGTTAAAAGTAGCCATCCTTGTCTTATTAATAATGATTTTTGCTCAGGACATGAAGTCGCGGGCCGTATATTGGTTTTTATTCCCGCTGTTAGCGATATGTCTCCTTTTATATAAGGTGGATGAACAGGGAATCTCGAATACATTGCCGTCTATCATAGTCAACATCAGTTTCCTCGCTATCCAATATGTTTTGGTTTGCGCATGGTTTTCAGTGCGCAACAAGAAATGGACTAATATCACAGCAGGGCTATTGGGCTGGGGTGATGTTTTGTTCCTGTTAAGTTCGGCATTTGGCCTGTCCGTATTCAGCCTTCTGTCTTTTTACATTGCAAGCCTGACCGTTGTCTGCCTTTACTGGATAGTAATAAAAGCGCACGGCAAAGATAATAAATATGTGCCGCTGGCGGGCTTGCAGGCACTTTTGCTAGCTTTGGTTTTCTTGGGCGACTGGTGGTTTTTCCATATTGATCTTACAGGCGACAACTGGGTATTTGAAGCGATCGGGCAATGAGCGCAACAGATGAAATAGCCCTATTGACTGAGCATATTCATTTGCTTACCAAAGACCAGGCCTGGCATTATAAGGTGCTGCCGAAGGCCGCGGAAGGCGACAGCTTGCATCTATATTGTGTCAATTCTGGCAATCAGGACAATCTTTTGGCCGAACTGGAAATCCTCTTAGGCAAAAGGGTGCAACTTTTTCCGATAGATGAAAGTTCAGTGGCAAAGCTGTTATCCAAATATTTTATAAAGGATAACGAGTTGCACGGGTCTGCACGAGTAGCAAGCCCTGGCAATGCCAACGACTTCCTGGTGAACCTGATACAGGAAGCCAAATCATTGAAAAGCAGCGATATTCACATCGAAAGCTACGAGAACAAGTGCCGTGTTCGTATTCGCATAGATGGCATGATGGTGGAAAGATACCTGCTCAAACGCGAGGATTACCCGGCCCTGATCAACAAGGTAAAGATCATGGCCAATTTGGACATTGCCGAAAAACGCCTGCCACAGGATGGACGCATCAATTTCAGGCACCAGGACCAGCAGTTCGATATCAGGGCTTCCGTTCTGCCTACTCTGCACGGTGAAAAGGTAGTGCTCAGACTCCTAAGCAATGATGCCGCCAATATCGACCTTAACAACCTCGGCTTTTCAAAGGAAGACCTGGAAAACTATTTGCAGGGAGCCAGGCAACCCAACGGAATTATGCTGATCAGCGGCCCGACAGGTTCCGGAAAGACAACGACCCTGTACGCCACCTTAAAGCTGCTGAACAAAGAAACAAGGAACATATTAACCATAGAGGACCCGGTTGAGTATACCCTCGAAGGGATCAATCAGGTGCAACTGAAGGAATCAATCGGACTGACCTTCGCGGCGGCGCTGCGCACCTTTTTGAGGCAGGACCCGGACGTGATCATGGTGGGGGAGATCCGTGACACCGAGACGGCGAATATGGCGATTAGGGCAGCTTTGACGGGACACCTGGTATTGTCCACGATACATACCAATTCGGCATGGGGAACGGTGTCCAGGCTGATCGACATGGGCATTCCCCCCTTTCTGGTAGCCAGTACCATCAATACGACCGTGGCGCAGCGCCTGATCCGCCTGCTTTGCCCAAACTGCAAGGCGATGCATGCCTTTGACGAAGCTTTATACCCAAAGCAGTTTAAGCCATATTCGGAGGTAACGCATCATTTTACGGCCCAGGGCTGCGAGCAATGTTACTACACCGGCTATAAGGGCAGGAAGGCCGTATACGAGGTAATTCCCATAGATCACGAACTTGCCGTTGAAATAAAGAACGGGAATATGTATATTCAGAAACTTTTAGCGGACAGGGGAATAAAAACATTGGCGGAAAACGCTTTTAACTTATTTTCCAATGGTTTAACTTCGGTGGAAGAGATATATCCGCTTCTTTTTAATTACTAAACCTTATGCGTATAACTATTTGGCATCTGTTTGTGTTCGTTGTGCTGCTGTGGCCCGGCAAGTTGCTTGCGCAAAGGCAGGATCGAATTGATATCATTCAGCAAAAGCTGGATGCCCTCTCCGCAACCGTCCCAGGTCTGGCAGAACAGGTGCAGCTCAATTTGACCGGAGTAACCATCCGCGACTATGTCAACGTTTTAAACAAAGCTAACAAACTGAGCATCAGCATCGACCCTCAGCTTAATTTTGTCGTTTCCGAATCGGTCAACAACGTTCCGGCCTCCAACATCATTGCGTTCCTGGCCAAAAAGTACAACCTGGACGTCAACGTGACGGGCTCCATTATTTACCTGACGCCCTACACGGTTCCGGTAGTATTGACCCCCATTAGCGTCAAAGACATTAATGTAAAATACAGCCAGCTGGAAAACGCGCTATCGCTCGACCTGAGCAACGACAGCCTGACAGCGGTGGCGCGGAAAATAACTTCGATATCCGGGAGGAATGTGCAGGTGCCAATTTCCATGCAGGGCAAGCGGGTCAGCGGCTTTATCGCCAATGCCCCATTTGACGCGGCGATTGAAAAGCTGGCTTTCTTGAACGAGATCAAGTCAGTCAAAACCAGCGATAATTTTTACGTTTTCCAGCCATTGGAAAGCAATGAGGAAACCTATATCAACGGAGACAGGAACGTATCTACCCGCAAGGTATTCAAACCGGTAGCGCCCGCGAATCCAGCTCCTTCCGGTTTGTTGGTCAGAACGGTGAACGGTCAAAAGGTGATCTCGGCAGATGTCACCAACGTTCCGATTGCCGACCTTATCAAGCAAGCCTCGCGCGAACTCGGCAAACAGACAATCACGTATTCCGAAATAAAAGGAAATATCAGCCTGAATGTGGACGATGTGGGCCTTGACGCCTTCTTGACGATGCTTTTTAAAGGAACTGACTACACCTATCACACAGAGAACGGCGTATACATGATAGGCGACAGCAAGCTGGAAGGGCTCCGCGTTTCAAAAACCATTCAGCTACAGCACCGGACGATCGACACGGTTGTCGCTATGATTCCCCTCGAATGGAAAAAGGGCGTTCAGATAACTGAGTTCAGGGAGCAGAACAGCCTGATCATTTCCGGCGCCAGTTCGCGGATCGCGGAAATGGAAACTTTCATCCGGCAGCTGGATGTATTGGTGCCTGTCGTATTGATCGAAGTGACCCTGATCGACGTCCACAAAACCCGCACGGTTGCTACGGGGTTGTCAGCCGGGGTAGCTGACAGCGTCAAGACAGGCGGGAGTTTATTGTCAGGAATGGACTTTACATTTAGCGCGGGTTCGGTCAACGGCTTTTTGGACAAGGTCGGAAGCCTGACATCGACCAATCTGGGTCATGTCGTGCCTAATTTCTATGTCAATATAAAAGCACTGGAGGCCAACAACAATGTCGACGTAAGATCGGTTCCCAAAATGACGGCGCTAAACGGACACACGGCAACCCTGAGCATCGGCAACAAGGTGTATTACAAAAACACAACACAGAACGTTATACCTTCTTCGGCCAACGTCATTAACAATATCACCAACCAGTTTGTACCCGCCGAGGCCAACCTGACCATCGGATTCCGGCCCATCATTTCCGGAGATGACCAGGTCACGCTCGGTATTAGCATAGACATTTCCGATTTTACATCTATCCCGGCCGACGGATCACCACCACCAACCTCTTCAAGCAAGTTCCAGAGCAGTATCCGGGTGAACAATGAGGACATGATCGTATTGGGTGGCATAGAACGCACGGAAAGAAGCGACAGCGCGTCCGGTATTCCGTTGCTGTCCAGGATACCCATTTTGAAATGGATATTCAGCAGCAAGAAGAAGACCAACGGGAAGATTGTGACGCTGGTGTTCATCAAGCCCACCATTATGCGTTAGAATAGTGGATATGCTCAGCGAACATTACAGGATCGGTCAGGCAGATGGAATAAACATAATCCTCCATGCCAGCGGGGAAGTGGCAGTCCACGCCTGCAGCATTATTGTAAAAGACAACAAGCTCGACATTGACAAAAAATTCATCGATCTCGATAACATTGATGAGCTAAAAAAGCATTTTCCGCAAAAGACGCTGGTTTCCCTCAACCTTTCCGGGAAAGGGATACTGCAGAAGCAGGTGGACAGACTGGAGGAGATCAGTTCCAACACTTTTGCACAGATTCTACCCAACGGCAATCCCGAGGATTTTTATATCCAGCATTTTGTATCAGGAGAGCGTTCCTTTGTTTCCGTTGTCAGGAAAACGGAAGCGGACAAATGGATCGATGCCGTCAGAAATTTAGGTTTTACCCCACTGTTATTGAGTTTGGGCCCTTTCCCTGTTCAGCACGTTATTGGGCAGCTTAATTTTTACGACGAAGACGTCGCATTCGATGGTCACATTGTCAAGCGAAACGCTGTAAAGGAATGGATAGGTTATAGCTATGCAGCCGGATCGACCGCCGGCTTTCCTTTAAAAATAAGCACGGAAGCGATTGACGAGAAATTGATTCTTCCTTACGCCGCCGCTTTTCAATTGGCGCTGTCACCGGACATCGAAGTCATTGCGGCTAACGTAAGCAGTTTGCAAGCGTCGTTGGAAAACGAACTAAGCAACAAAAAACTTAGGGTAAAGGGTTTTGTTTTTTTAGTGGTGTTTTTCCTGTTATTATTATTCAACTTCATCGCGTTTTCCTGGCTGACTGCCGCAAACAACCGACTCTCCGACCAGATAAGTGTATATGCAAGAAACGTTAACGACATAGAGGGAATCTCAGACCAGGTAAAGACAAAGGAAGCATTGTTGACGACGCTGGGATGGAACGGCGGGCCAGGCAAAGCTGCATACGTCGATCAGCTCGCTTCACTGCTGCCGGATGACATTCGATTACTTGAAATGAGTATCGATCCCGTGGATGAAGCCGCGGCACGAACCCAAAGAGCTCTGATATTCGCTGACGGAAAGATCAAACTCGCAGGTAGTTCCGAGAACATACTGCCGGTGAACGAATGGATAGCCCGCATCAAAACGCTGAAATGGGTAAAGTCCACACAAATGGAGAGCTATGTTTACAACGGCGAGTTGGGCTCGGGACAGTTTACGATAATCCTAACGTATTAAGGTATGCTGAAACGAATCCAGATTAGAAAAGAGCACTTGTTTGTTGCAGGCGTGGTTTTGTTACTGCTGATTGGCTATCAATTGGACTTTAAGAAAACCATCGAAGCGTGGCAAATCAATAGAAAAATGAAAGAGCAGCAGGCTTTAGGAGCTGACCTGAGCTACCAGCCAGGATATTTAAAAAGAAAAAACGCTAATTTAGACAACGAGATTTCCCGGTACCGGGCGGATACCGCTGCCTTTCGCAACAGCAGCATTGGCACGATCAGCATCATCGCGGAAAAGCAGGGCGTTAAGCTAAGCGGGGTGCCCGTTCAGGACGCTTCCTTTAACACGGAAAAAGTCATCGTTCAAAAACTGACCTTCGAGGGCGATTTTTTTGCGATCACCAAAACTTTGAATGACCTGCAAAAAACCAAAGACATCGGCGTTATACGTAGTGTCACCTACCATACAAGCCGAATGGCAGGGGAGAAGCTGATTGCAGACTTGTATTTGGAGATCTTGAGAGAGTAGTTTGATTTTTTTGTTCACGATGAAAAACATCGGTTGATGGAAAATTCCGATAAATGGCGACGTTAAGTATTTTCAAAAGGTTTTGCATTATAAAAAAAATGTTTTTACATTAGGTCATCTCTGTTATTAGAGCCTATACCGTATCACGATAGCGGAGACTGTGTCTTTGCTTCCAGTCCGTCATATTGATCGGACGGTTACCGGCCAGTCAGAGTTCGCTCGCAGCGACTTGCTTGCTAACTAACTTCTATCATATCACAATGAAAAAAACCTATCTAAGTCTATTCGCGCTTTTTGCAGCGCTGCAATTATCTTATGCACAGTGGACGACTGGAACCAACATCTACAATACTAATACCGGCAATGTTGGAATCGGAACAGCGAGTCCTGTCAATAAACTCGATGTCCAGGGAGGCAATGGGAGCGTTTACAATAATGGAACAGTAACCAATTTTTTAGTAGGGTCAGCTGCTTATGGAAAAACATCTATATTTCTAGTCACTTCAGCTGACGCCGGTGGATATGGCATCTTGCAGTCGATTGACAAAAGCGGAATAAATTGGGGAAACACGATTATCAACCCTCAAGGAGGCGACGTAGGCATAGGCACAGACAACCCTAAGGGTTACAAGCTCGCAGTAAATGGGAGTGCCATAGCGACCTCTATTAAAGTGATGCTCAATGCCAACTGGCCCGACTTCGTGTTTCTAAAAGACTACAAGCTTCCAACGCTGACAGAACTAAAAACCTACGTAGACAAGAACCAGCATTTGCCGGACATGCCTTCGGCAGATGAAGTGCATGCCAAAGGCCTCGACCTTGGCGAGATGAACAGGCTGCTGCTGAAGAAGGTGGAAGAGCTAACTTTATATTTAATTGAAAATGATGCCAGGTATAAGGAAAAAAATAAAACAGTAGAGTCACTTCAAGTTCAGTCAGAACAGCAAAGCAAAGAAATTCTTGAATTAAAAGAACAAATAAGCAAGTTATCAAAAAATATAGCTCTTACTACCCCTTAATCTTATCAAAAACATGAAAGCCTTCATCCTATCATTTTTAACTGTTATAGTAATTGTAAACACTGCCAGCGCCCAATGGATACAAAGCGGAACGTCGGGTAATTATTATCTCAATTCTGGAAGTGTAAGCATTGGAACAAACTATACCAACTCAGCCAACAAACTGGTAGTTGTTGGTTCTGGATTAGTGCAAAACATTACCAATGGAGTGGATCAAGACATAAATTTCACGCTAACAGCGCCGGGAGCCTCGGACCGATTTTCTCTAATAAGCTCATCCACATCGTCTAGTTTAGCATTGGGGACAGCAGGTTCAGAGAAGATGAGAATTACTAGTAGTGGTTACATCGGAATCGGCACATCCAATCCTCAATCTCCTTTAACCATAAAAAATAATAATTATGGGATAAGTTTAACACCTGGAGGCGGAACATATTACGGGGGGATTGCCTTAAATCGAGAGGTTCAAACGGGAACAATATTCAACAGTGCAGGCAGTGCCTTTCAGATCAACAACGGTGGACCCGACAATAACCTCCACTTTCAGGTTTATAGTGGATCCGGAGCCTGGATCACTGGAAACGCGCTTGTTATTTCCGGTACAGATGGCAGTGTTGGCATCAATACCGCATCGATACCTACAGGTTATAAGTTCGCCGTCGATGGGGCCGCTATTGCCACGTCAGTGACGGTAAAGCTTAGCGCCAACTGGCCCGACTTTGTGTTCCTGAAAAACTACAAGCTGCCGACACTGAACGAAGTAAAGACCTACATCGACAAGAACCAGCACCTGCCCGACATGCCATCCGCTGATGAGATACACAAAAACGGCCTCGATCTGGGTGAGATGAACAGCCTGCTGCTGAAGAAGGTGGAGGAACTGACGTTGTATTTGATCGACCAGAAAACCGAAATAGATCGATTAAGATCTGAACATGTAGATAGCGCAAAAATGCGAGAGCGAATAGCAGCCATAGAAGCAAAACTGACATTATTATCGAATAAACAATAATCCGTTAAACCCTAATACATCACAATGAAAAAACCTTTTCTGACGTTAATCGCGCTTTCTGCTGCATTGCAATTTTCTTATGCTCAATGGACAACTTCAGGGAGCAATATTTATAACTCTAATACCGGCAATGTAGGAATTGGAAACACAAATCCACAGGCTATCTTTTCTGTTAAAGGAAGCACACTTCCCGGCAATATTTGGTCTGGTTACGCGTCTTCTTTACAAGTGGGAGAGTTATTGATTCAAGACTATACTGCCGTACCCCAGGTTGGAATTAGTCAAAACAGTTACTTTGACGGAACCTCAACCAAGTATATTTTAAATGGATATTCTACTACGTTGGGTATGGGATCTAACGGAGGTATTGAGTTTGCAGTTTATAACAGCGGTACGAGCGGAACTTCGGTCTCTGGAACGGGTATAGCTATGAAAATAGCTAACAACGGGAATGTGGGCATAGGTACAACAAGCCCGACAGCAAAGCTGGATGTCAAAGGAAGTATCGTATTCGGTAATGTAAACTCTAATGGAAGATTAAGTGATGAAACAGGTTACGCATCTGTTGTTGGTGGAGTAGGTGCGGGAATTAAATTCTACACTAATGACGGTATATCTCAACCGCTAACTCTTAGTAGCACAGGAAATGTCGGGATCGGCGCAACCCCTATAAATGAATATAAACTTGCCGTCAATGGCGCAGCCATCGCCACTTCTATGAAAGTGAAATTACAAGCCAACTGGCCAGACTTTGTATTCCTGAAAGATTACAAGCTCCCAACGCTGACAGAAGTAAAAACCTATATAGACAAGAACCAGCACCTACCGGATATGCCTTCGGCAGACGAAGTACACGCAAGCGGTCTTGACCTGGGTGAGATGAATCGGCTGCTGCTGAAGAAGGTGGAGGAATTGACATTGTACCTGATCGAAAAAGACAAGCAACTGAAGGAACAAAACGAGCGGATAAACAAACTGGAAAAAAGTGGTCAGAATTAAAAGTATTTGTCAAATGAAAAGAAAACTGTTAATGCTGTGCGTGACCATAGGCTTCGCGCATGCCTCTGCTCAGCGCGTACCGGTATCAGTAGACCGGGCCACGGGTACCATCAACGTAGCGATACCCATATTGAATGCCGGGAGCGGAAGTATATCTGTCCCGATTGTCATGGGATACAGTTCCAGGGGTATACAGATTGAAAATAGGCCAAGCCGAACAAGCCAGGCCACCCCTACAGGTTGGGGATGGGCGCTTCAGGCGGGCGGGCAGATATCGCGCAACGTGCGCGGGTTGCCTGACGATGTCAAGAAGAATGCAGGCGGAGCGCCAATGCTGGGGTGGATCTATAGCGCCAACGGAGCCAAGATCAACAGTTTTACCATTGTCAATGACAACAACCCATCCGTATGCACCGACGAGCAGGCCGATCTTACCTATATCAACAGCAACTTCAATAACTATAACGACACTGAGCCTGATATTTTCAGCATCAACGTTCCCGGGTTGTCTTGCCAGTTCGTCTTCGACAAGGACAGCATAATGAGGACGCTTTCTTACCAGGACATCAGGATAATGAAAACCACCGACCCCGCGTCGGGGCTGATAACCAGCTTCATCGTAACCAATGACAAGGGCGTTAAGTACTATTTTTCTGAAACCACAACGGCAACCAAGCGCACAAAGTTCCTTTACCCCGCCGACAACGGGGCCGCTTTCCCGGTAGATAACCTGAAATATTTTAAGACCCAGTTTTATCAGTATGCGGGACTGATTACCTACAATGACGCATGGCTGCTGACCAACATAATTGACCCCAATGGCAACCAGGTGCAGCTTACCTACAACAGCATCGGCAGCTCGGGAGGCGAAAAGTGGCAGCAGTTGGACGAAAGTCCAGGTGACGATAGCGGGGTGACCGACCTGAGCGAATATACTCTGATGTACCTGATAGAAGAAAGCAAGCAAAGTAAGCACCTGGCAACGATTGTAGCCAACGGCGACACATATACTTTTAACTATTCGATACCTAATGCCTATGAAAACGACGCCCTGGTTAATATAAACGCAAAGGGAGTTAATTACAATTTCTATTATGGAGATTTTGCTCCTGACCCGATGAAGGCGGTAACCAGCGCTACTTTCCTGCGAAGTATAACCACGGACCAGCCTAACTCGCCATTAAACTATTACTTTTCGTATGTAGACCAGACGGGCACTGTCACGACACCGTTTATTACCAGTGCAACTGCGGCTGACCCCTGGGGTTACTATATGGGGAACAGTCACAGTACATTGGAGACCGGAGCTGTCAGTACAACGAACGTAATGGTCGGCATGCTGAAACAGATCCTATACTACGACAGCGGCACGACCGAAATGGAATATGAGTCAAACAGCTATTACAATGCGGGCAGCACCGTATACGGGGGCGGAGCAAGGGTTAAGAAAATAACAGACTATGACGGCATAAATTCGGCTAACAACATCGTACGCAACTACAGCTACCTGAATCCGTCAAGTCAGTCAAGCGGAGTTCCGCTGGCCCTTCCCAAGTTTTCCCATGATACGCCTGCCGGGGAGGTGTTTGCAGGCTACGACCTGGCGAGGGACGACTTTGATGAGACGATCATGTACACCCACGTGAAGGAAAGCCAGACAGGAAAGGGAAGCATTTTATATGAGTATAATGTACCTGGGGGTGCTTTTGACAGTTCTGTTCCATTGTCTGACTGGACGCCAACCGTTTCCTATTCGGCTACTCCAGGTTGTACCGTAAGCAGGGGATCAGTGAGCAACGGTGCCTTTAAGTATCCGTTTGCGCCCAATCCCAATTATAACTTTGAACGGGGACTGTTGAAAAAAGAGACGGTCTACAATGAAGGCGGCACCAAAGTGGCCGAGACCTCCTACACTTACCAACGGTCGTCGTCGCCCTTGGTGATACAGGCGCTTAGGCTGGATGACAACGATTATGTAAAGGTATATTCCAAGTATAATATTTATGCCGGCACCAGCAACCTCATTACTCAAATCGACAAAAAGGTCTTTGATCCCTCGTCCACGACAGTCGGTAAACTTGACGTGTCAAAGCTATACTACACCGGGAGTACGCATAAGAACGTCACGGTACGGGAGGATACCAACAGCGACGGTACGATAACCAAGACCTATACGACCTATACAAAGGACTATAACTCGTCTACGCAGAATACCGCGACGTATTCATTGGTAACCAAGAACATCAACATACCGGTAGAGACCTATACTCAGGTTCTCGCACCCGGCGGAGGTTCCTATAAGACGACCAGTGCGCAATTTATCGATTTCGGGTTATACAACACTGCCATTTCCCTGCAAACGCTTCATATGCCACGTTCCATTCTAAAACTCGTTGCTGCCGACGGCATCACGGGTTTCGTCCCCACGGTCACCACGAATGCCTCTTCGCCGGATTCACACTATATAACCACGACAAACACCATCGATTACGGCAAAAGCGGCAACATCAAGAGCTCAATCGGCATGGACAGAACGCCGCAGGCGCTTATAGCGGACCAGTTGACGCAGCTGCCGCTGGCGGCATTCGGCAATGCAGGCATAACCGAGGTAGCCTACAATAACATCGAAGATGACGCCAATAACCCGGAAGCGTTTACCAAAACCGGCAGTTACACAACCGTGACTGACCGCTCCGGCCGCAGCGCCCTGCAATTTACGAGCACGGGAACGTTTTCAAAGTCGTTGACCAAAAGATCACTGGTCAAAAACTACATATTTGCTGCCTGGATAAAAAATTCGTCTTCAGCAGGCTCATTTACCGTTAGCGCGGCCGGGTCGGCCACGCAAACTGTTGCGCTGAACTATGCAACGGGAGCTTCCTGGAAATATTACGAAGTAAAAATACCCGTGTCCGGCCTTACGGACAACTTTACGATCAGCTTTACAGCGGGAAGTGCCATAGCAATTGACGATATATTGGTTTATCCAGATATATCGGCGGCAAATAGCTATTGTTATGACGCAGTTACCCATCAAACCCTAAGCGAAACTAATACCAGCGGGATAAGCACCTATTACGATAAGGACAAATTTGGGCGCGTCAACCTGATTTACGACCAGGACAAGAACATCACGTATAAGAAAGCACGAAATTACGTATTTAACTACCCCGCATCCGCCATACCGCCTGCAATATTCAATCTAGGCGGTATAAGCGACAACTTTTCATTTTATCCTGGAATTGCCTATTCTTTTAATCCGGTTAATTCATACAGCATTTTTTCCGGCGTTTCCTACAGCTGGAATTTCGGAGACGGCGGCACTGCTACGACCTCAAACCCCGCGCATGCCTACAGTACAGCGGGTTCTTATAACGTAACGCTTACCGTAACCGTCGCCGGTCTGGGTTCGCAAACCTATACGACGCAAGTGGAGATCATAACACCTCCCCCTCCTCCTGTTACCATGGCCGCCTTGTATTTTATCAACAACACCTCCGCGAGCGGGCTGACTAAAATGGAATTCAGGCAGGGTTCGACACTTAAGTATACGGTTTTGTCTACCGCTGTCGGCTTCACGCAGATACTGCCCGGCGCTTATTCAGTTAAGGTGTTTTGCTACGGCGAGGATACCGACATATGCATTTCCACATTGACCGACAGCAGCGAGGCGGATGCCAAAAGCTGGATCCACAGCAACCAGTACACCTTTGCCGTAGACATTGCGGATAATTTTACGCTCACCTTAAACGCCGGAGCCTGTGAATAAGCTAAATAAGATTATCCCGTCCGCATCAAGGATGCATCCGGCATTAGTAACCGTCTTATCGCTGTTGTTCACGTCGCCCTTGTTCGGTCAGACGCGCAGTTACGAGCAGGAGGACCTCATTAAAATATCCGGCGTTACGACGTCCGTTCAGGCCGACGCGCTTAACCAGGCCGAGAAGCAATCGGCCAGGGTGTATTTCGACGGTCTGGGAAGGCCGGTACAGTCCGTGGGGCTACAAGCCAGTCCAAATGGGAAAGACATTATTAAGCCCGTCGCCTACGATGCCTCCGGCATGCAAACCATCAATTACCTGCCATACGCCGCGATGTCGGACAACGCGGCTTATCAAAGCAGCGCGATACCTGCCCAAGCCGCTTTTTATCAGGTGACTACGGACAAGGTGGCGGACAACACCGCGCCGTACAGCGAACGGGTGTTTGAGAACAGCCCCCTTTCGCGATTGCTGAAGGAGGGGATGACGGGCGCCGGGTTTCAGCCCAGCGGATCAGGAACCCAGCATTACAAGACCGTAAGCTACCGCAGCAGCGCAACGGCGGATTACGTGCTGGTCTGGAGCAGTACAGGAACGACCAGTCCCACGTATTACAGCGCCAATTCGCTGTCCGTAGTGGATGCCACCGACGAACAGGGCATTCGGACGATGGTTTTCACGGACATGCATGGCCGCACGGTGCTTAAGCGCCAGGTTAACACAAGTGCCTATCTGGATACGTACTACGTTTATAATGCGGCTGGGCTGGTAAGCTATGTAATACCGCCCAAGGCCACCAAACTGATGATCGACGGCAGTAATTACTCACTGAGTCAGTCAGGCGTGAACAAACTGATATTTAAGTATGGTTATGATGTGCAAGGTCGCATGGTTGAGAAAACCGTACCCTCTGCGGAAGTTGCCTATATAATTTATGATCCCCTGAGTCGCCCGGTGCTGCTACAGGATGCGAATATGCGCGTCGGCAACAAGTGGAACTATATAAAATACGATCAATGGGGTCGCGCGATCTCACAAGGTATTTACACCGATGCTACGCGTACAAACCGTACTGACATGCAGACCTATGTAAGCGGATTAAGCGGCTATAATTCTACCTGGGGCGAGGAACGGAACAGCACCTCGGGTACCGGGTATTATACGAACAGTGTTTTTCCTACAAGCGGCATCGAGCCGCTCGCCTACAGCTATTACGATGATTATGACCTCGACGGCAACGGTTCGGCCGACTACAGCTACCAGAGCCAGAGCCTTACCGGCGAAGGTACAGCTACGGATAAGACCCGCGGGCTGCCTACCATGTTGCGAAAGCGCACCGTAGGCGCCGGTTTTGCCGACATATGGCTAATTAACATAACCTTTTACGACGGCAAGTTGCGGCCCATCCAGACGCGGAGTAACAACCAGCTCAACAGTACGGTGGCAGACGTAAGCACCAAAGTATTGGACTTTACCGGCAAGGCCCTCATTACGAAGGTCGCAAAGGCCACGTCCGCCACGACCACTGTCAAGACGGCGTTCAGTTACGACAGCATGGACAGGCTGACGGCGCTGGATCAGACCTACAACGCGGGTACGGCAACCAGGATAGCGGGATACGAGTACAACGAGATAGGGCAACTGGTAAAGCGCAACCTGCACGACCTGAGCGGTGGAGCGGGGATAGCTACGGACATTACGCTGGGGACTGCCGAGTCGGTTGCCGCAAGCACTACGAAATCGGTAACTGCCACTAACAGTATCACCATAACGCCTGATTTCAGTACCGGACTGAACGCGGAGTTTTCCGCAACGGTAACAGGAACGCCCTGGCTACAGGCGGTCGACTACCGCTACAACATCCGGGGGCAGCTCCTGAGCATCAATAACAGCACGCTTACCAGCGACGGGGTAAAGAACGACGATACCAACGACGTTTTCGGCATGGAGCTGAGCTATGACGAGGCGGTAAGCGGTTTGGGCAATACGGCGAGCTTCAACGGGCAGCTGACGGCGGCACGGTGGATGAGCGTCAATGCTTCCGGCGCCAAGAGCGTTGAGCGCAGCAACAAGTACACGTACGACCAGCTTAACCGCATAGCGGCTTCTTCGTATCAGGACAAGGTCAGCGGCAGCTGGAACAGCAGCGGGGCGTATGACGAAAAGGATATATTGTATGATGTAAACGGGAATATAACCGCATTAAAAAGGAATGCCCTGATAGGCAGTACGGTTACCGCCGTGGACAATTTAACGTACACGTATGATTCCGCTAATCCTAACCGCTTAAAGAATATGGCCGACGGAAGCGGAAGCAATTATACGAGCTATGGCTTCAGGAACCTTACCGCAAGCACGGCGGATTATGTGTACGACGACAACGGCAATATTACTACCGACCCTTACAAGGGACTCACGGAAGAATACAACGTGCTTAACCGGGTGCAAAAGATAACCGTAACGACAGCCAGCGGCAGGTACATCAATTACACGTATGATGCTATGGGTGTGTTAATAAGAAAGCAGCAATATAACAGCAGCACACTGCAAAAGACCACGGATTATGTCGACGGCTTTGTATACGAGGACAACGGGCTTGCTTATTTTGCCATGCCGGAAGGCCGGGTGCGCAACGTGGGCGGCACGCTGAAGGCGGAGTACGTGATTACCGATAACCAGGGTAACGCCAGGGTAAGCTTTGAGAACAACAGCGGCACGGCGAAGGTGGTGCAGGAAAACAGCTACTATGCTTTTGGGCTTATCATGCCTAACAGCCCGGTGAGTACGCCTACCTCGCCTAACAGGAACCTGTACAATGGTGGCAGCGAGTGGCAGAATGATTATGCCGATCTGCCTGATTATTATCAAACTTTTTACCGAAATTACGATGCCGCTTTGGGAAGGTGGACGGGGGTGGATCCGATGGCCGAAATGGCGGAATCGTTAACCGGGTACAATTACTCTGATAATAATCCCGCTATGTTTAATGATCCCATGGGCGACATGACATTAGCGCAATTGCAAAGGAACCTAATATTTTTATTGGGTACTGATCACGGAGGGAGGTTTCGAGGGGATAATCCAAATCAGTTGTTTGCTTACGATAGTGAAGAAGCAGCCAAGAGGTTCAGCGACCCAGGGAATTGGTATAGGTACTGGTCACAAACAGTTAATTCTTATACAAACAGTGAAGGTATTCAAGAGTTTGAGGTAAAAGCGACGCCACACAAAGCCAATCAGGGCGGCGGCGGCGCAACTGTTTATGTCGAAACCGACGGAATGTTCGGTCATACATATATAGAGGTAAATAACGCAGTATTTTCTTTCGGCAGATATGCAGGTGGATCTTCACCACCATTAGGTATCATGGATCCAGTAGGTCCAGGTGTTTTACAAAAAGGCACTCACCAGTTAGCGGTAGATAAAATGAAAAAATCTCCAACGTTAATTTATCAATTTCCTCTGGCTGATGCAAATAAGATCTTTGGTTACTTAAACGGAATCTATAATAGTGGAACACCGAATACTGGAAAGAACGGCGGTATGGTTACTGGAATGACCTATACTTTGCTTGGCCCGAATTGTACAACATTAGTTATTGGAGCATTGCAAGTCGGTGGAGTGAATATTCCTAATCTTGTTTCGCCATCACAGTTTAGAGAATGGGAAGGAAATCAAAACTTATTTATGCCTGCTCATTAATATAAAAAAGGAACAAATGATATGAAGATTTTAACGGTTTTAAAAATTGGCATTATAGTAATACCAATCATATTAATTGTACTGTTTTTCGCTTTAGTAAATGGATCTTCAATCTATAAAGATCAAGTACAAACGTCGGAAGTGATAGTTAAGTTAAAAAAAGGAATAACAACCCAGGAAAGGTTACTTGAATTGAAACAAATTCACGAACTGGACTTAAAAATAAGTAATGAAATGCTTATTGTAAAATGGCTTATCGTCATTTTTATAATTGCTTTAGTTATTGATGCTTGGCTTTACGTAAGATGGAGTTCCTCTGTAAAATCTTAATAAAAAAGCAATACTTATAAACAAAACCAGCCCGGCCACACCAGCCGGGCTTTTTGCTTTAAGAGCTATCGGTATATACATCTATCTGCCAATCTATTAATGCGTTTGTTTTTTATGCTGCAAGTTGTGTTTTTGTAGCACAAAAACTTACTTGCCCACTAGCAACGTGTACGCAAGAACAGAGACATACTGACTAAAGGTCTTACCTGGCAAGATGTAAAGTTCACCCTGCTCCGCATACAAAGCTTATTCAATCGACAACCAAAAACAACGCACTAATAGACTTTAATAACAATACTAAAAACCGACTTAAAGGATGGCTTTGAGGTGTCAATTAATTACCGTCGAAGGTAATAGCAAGATGTACATTTGTGCCACAAATGATCTTGCTAACCTGTCGGTAGAAAACGCTTTTTGGCGTTTAGCAAGATAAACGATTTGGAGATCACTAGATCCGCAAGGTGAACCAACATGGGCTGGTACTGAAGGGGGTGTGGGAATTAAATCACCATTTGCGATAGGTGGTTCAGTCGGACAAAGTAATACCGTCACAGTACCACAATTTATTCAGATATTATCAAAACACTTAAATCCATGAGAGAATATCAAAAAGTGAATAAGAAATATGCAATTCTCGTTTTTATTGTCTTTGTTATCGTGTGTATCCTTATGTTGGTTGATACAATCATACGTGTTCGTGAAGGAGCTCGTAAATATCTAAACATGGATTTTGCTGGCACAGTTGACCGAGTTGAATATGACATTAAGCAATTTCCGACTATTACGTTAAAAGGAAAAATCTACTATATAGGTAGTGGTTATAATACGGATCATCAGATAGAGATAGGAGACTCATTAATTAAAAAGAAAGGGTCTATGGTTTACAAATTGATAAAACATAATACAGGGAGTGTTATACTATTTAAACGTTAATGCCAGGCGCGCATTTAAGAACTATTCTCTGCCCTTGTTGGCGTTCGCCCTCGGCCGTTGTTGTGTCTTGTGACCAACAACTTAAGCGCGGGGGCGTGAATCAATGTTTGACGGAATACGATATCGATATTGTGATAAACTCCAATATTGCTAAGACGTTTGCAAGGCTTTCAAGTCCTCCAAAAAGTTCGACATTTCGCGCCTTCCCTCTAAGGAAGGCGCTAAAGTAACGCTTAAAATGCCTTTCATTTCGAGAGGCATTGCTGTAATAACTTAGCAAGTATTTGCTTGTGGCAATTGGCGGATATTCTGTTTTTACCTTGCCAGCCTATCACCGTGGTCGCGTCGACGGGGAACTCCTTGGCCATCCGCCCATAATTCCATCCGTTTGCATTGCGGACAAATTCAATTTGCCCAGACACTGTTGTTAGATCTTTCTCAAACGGATAGTAACCAAGAAAGGCAATTATCGCTGGGTAAAGCCGTATCTGCGGAGCGCTCCGGCCGTTTTCCCATCCCGTTATACTGTCCTCGGTTACGCCAATCCTTTCGGCAACCTCGCTTTGAGACAAGCGAAGATGAAGCCGTCTTCGCAAAACATGCTCTCCCAGGGTTTGCGGATTTTCCGGCATTTTCTTTTTGTACGGCATTTTCGCTACCTTGGTGAATGCAAGCGTATTTCGCACCACCATGCCCTTGCGGATATTATAACCACCCCGAGAAGGATTGCATTTGCCCGCCGGGGATGGTGCAGAAATATTTGAGCAAGATCTCTGGTCCACTGCTGGACAGGATAGATTTACACGTTGAGGTTACCCCTGTAAACTTTAATGAGTTGGCGTCAGATCGGTTGGCAGAAAAGAGCGAGTTGATCCGCGAACGCGTAATAAAAGCGAGAGAGATACAAACGGAGCGATTTGGCAACCGGCCCGATCTACATGCGAACGCCCAGATGAGCCCCCAAATGGTGCGCGACCTCTGCAAAATTAACGAAGCCGGACAAAACCTGTTAAAACGCGCTATGGAAAAACTGGGCCTGAGCGCCCGGGCGTACGACCGTATACTAAAAGTGGCCCGCACCATTGCCGATTTGGCCGGTAGTGAAGAGATAAAATTAGAGCATTTAGCAGAGGCGATACATTTTAGAAGTTTAGATAGAGAGGGTTGGGCGGGGTAATCGAGACGGAGTCTCGAGACATAGTAGTCCGTAGTTGAAAACTACGGACAGCGAGTTGTCTATTATTTGGCACAATGGTTTGTTTTTAAAAAAATAGCTTTTTCAGTTGACTCCCGTTCGTTGCCTTCTTTATGAGTTTGAAATTGCGATTTTAAGTCCTATACATTTCTCCATCCAGCAAAAAGCCGTACATTTATATCTGCAATGTAACGTCTATAGCAAATTTCTAATAATAAAATCGTTAAGCTATGTCCTTAAAAATTTCTGTAATTATACCTACTTATCACAGGCCAGATTATTTACTGGAAACGCTACAGTCGGTTTTTTCACAAACGCTTTTACCTGATGAGATTTTAATAGGCGATGACTCGAAGAATAATTTAACGAAGCTACTTATTAACAGTTTGCTTAAGGACAGCCCGGTGCCGATAAGATACTTTCATCACAACCCTTCGTTGAAGGAAGTAGCCAATGTGGATTTTTTGTTTGCGCATGCTACTGGCGAACTGGCTTTGTTACTGCATGACGACGATCCCATTTATCCGCATTGCCTGGAGGTATTAAAAAAACCATTTGGCCTATACCCCGAAATAACCGCGAGTTTTGGCCTTCAAAGGATGATTGACGAAAAGGGAGCCCTAACGGCCAATCCGGAAGCCGTTAACGAAGATTATTTCAGAACAGCCCAAAGGGCCGGCTTGGTTGACGGTCTTTTTGCCGGTACTGTAAGCATGTTTCCTAACAACGCCTACCTGATAAAGAGAGATATTGCATTGTCTCTGGGATATTCAGACAGCGGACGAGCCGGAAAAGCGGTAGACTTTTATTTCGGTTTCCGCCTTGGCAAATTAGGAAATCCGTTTTATTTTGTTAATGAGTATACAGCCAAATGCAGGGTATTACCAGATTCGCAATCAAGGACCAATGACGCAGACAACGATTATAGAAGCGTGAGGATCTTGCTGGAAGATTGCGATGACATTGCGGCAATCCCCGAACTTGACAATATAATAAGGAGCAGGATTCCCAGGGCCATTACTACCGCCGCCAAGATCAAAGATAGGAAAAACGCCATTAAATGGCTTACATCGACCTACTACCGAAGCCGTCTATTAACTCCACGGGGAATTAAAAGAATATTGCAGGTTTTAAACCCTTTTTGATAAAGCGGTTTCAGTTTTATTCTTTTTGATGAATCTATCATCAAACTACGGTGATGGTGGCGACATCCCCAACGAGTAGAAATTGCTTACTTTAGCACATATACGGACCCAAGCGGAGAGGCCATATTTGGATTTCTAGTCCCCGTCATTGGGAAGTTTTTAACCGGTGTTGTAACTGGCGCGGTATTAGGAGGTGCTGGCTATACCGTTAGCGCTCAGCCCCGGAGGTTTTAAAAATTGGAACTCGGGTCAGTTTTGGAAAGCTGTAGGTATCGGAGCCATATCTGGAGCGGCCACGGGGGGTATTGGAAACGCCTTTGGACCTGTGCAGCAAGTTAAACGCATTTCACAGCTAACTCTCCTGACTTATAAGTTACTTTGCTTTGTTCCACTTAAAAAATTTACGCCCTTGTTGGTGTTCAGTTCGTTAGCCGTTGTTGGTATTTATGACCAACACCTTGTGCGTTGGAAAAAGTGGATTTGCTTTCACCAGCACCCGCTTCCGCCTTTGTTGTTGTTCGGCGTGTAGGCCGTTGTTGCGTCTTATGACCAACAACTTGTGCGCAGGGAAAGCGTATCGTAATACGTGAATTCTTTTTTAACACGTTTTCTACCCGTTTACCTGATATCAACTCAATATTGGTCCCATCTGCGAGGGTTAACAATACCAAAGAGGCATTTTGCTGCTCATCAAAAACGGTACGGCTGTTAGTAACAACTCGATGTGTTTTTGAGATATTTTTTTATTTCCTCTCTATTTCGCGGCCAGCAACACAACGAGGCGACGCCTTATTAGCTCAATTTAGCGGCAACGTCATCAACAATGCCTGCTACATTTTTCCAGGTTTGGATCTCTTGGGTATTAAAACGAATTTTAAATTTTTTCTCTATAGCAACCACCAGTTGAATGTGGTTTAAAGAATCCCATTCTTCTACGTCGCTTGCTGTAGTATCACTTGTTAAAACTACATCTTCATTATCTAATACGTCTTTAGCAATATCATTTATTATAGCGAGTATTTGAGATTTTTCCATAGCCAGTTATTTTTTTTTTATAAAAGAGGGTTTTTCCTTATATGACTTTACGTTTATAAACCAGTAATCGTTAATTTGCTCGAAGCCCAGTCCCTGGTAATGATCTCTAACCAGTTGGTTTTTAGCTGTCGGAATATACTCTCCTTTTATATAAGAATAGCCGGCCTGCCTGGCAAACGAGACGATGGTGTTCAAGGCAAAGTTTTCCATCCCCCGCTTTAGTACCCGACAACTCATTGCCCAATTTTCAATAAAAAGGATTTCCGGGCTTTCGTGCTTAAGCACAATAAAGCTGATCAAGCCATTATCTCCGAACCGGTCTTCCAGCGTAAAAGCGTATGAAAAAATGCCAGGCTGGTTGCTCAATGCTTCGATATCACTTTCAGTGTACCGTATTGTTCTTAAGTTAAACTGGTTAGAGCGCTGCGAAAGCTGCGCAACCCGCGGCGCGTAAAATTTATTGAACTCATGCATCTCCGCAAGCATGTTAAGACTTTTTAAATAGTCATTTTCGTTAGTATAAAAAGCCTGCGTACTATTGCGAAGCGCTTCTTTTTGATACTGTTCGGTGCGTTTGGTGTCCTCTTGCGAAACGGATACCGTTTCAAACAGATTTAACGTATATAAATATTCCAAATATTCTGCCGGATCTTCAGGGAGTTCAGGGACAGCAATAGCCGGAATATTTTCTTTTACCATGTTGCGCTCAAAGGGATTGTCATCCAGGAATACCATCGAATCGAACCCAATATTAAGAATACTTTGTATTTGACGTATGTTATCGACCTTGTTGTTCCAATTTATTTTAAAAACAGCAATATCGTCTAAATGGAGTACCATATCCGGATGCTTTTCAAAAACCTCTTTGGCAATGGTTTCGGTGTTTTTACTGCAAACGGCTAAAATCACACCCCTGTTCTTTAGTTTCTTTATCCAGTACTGAAACTCCGTAAACGCTTTTCCTAAGCCCAGGCCCCCTAACTGAATGTTTTCTATACCGTCGTCACCAATAATTCCGCCCCATAAAGTGTTGTCGAGATCCAGTATCAGGCATTTTTTAAAGTTGGAATTTAAGGTACTCAATATGGCTACCGTTCGAGCAGCGACAAGCGGGAGGGCGCCTACGCTGAACACCATTTCGGCGCTGACGTAAGCTGACGCATGAAACATCATAGCCTTACCCAACTGATTTTGGATACTTGAAATATCACATAAATAAAAGTCAGGGTTTGCTCCGGCATAAACCATCAGTCGGTAATTAAGCTTCCGTATTTGAAACAAAAAAGATTGCTCAGTTTTATTTGCGTAATTGCCAAACACGCTATCGTCTATTTCGAGATAGTTGTAAAATATAACTTTCGTTATTCCGGCAGCGGTTATGGCATTATACAGGCGATCAATCCCGTTCAATTGCTCATCAGCAATGCTGCTGTATGCAGCCGGCTCGAGCTTATTGTATTTTCCTAATAATTTGTGGGATGATTGGAAAATAATAACTATGTCTGGCTTAAAAGCATATAATTCAGATGTTGAATCAAAAACCTGGTGGTCAATTTGGCCGAAGTCTGACTCCCAAATTTGCAAATCAAGCCCTTCATCATACCCCGTACCCCGTAGCGCTACGTTTAACAATTGGGTAGCCGAATCTCCTAACAACGCTATTTTGATATGCTTTAGATGATCGAAGCTTTTTTTTAGATTTTTTTTTAGTTCGGTAAGGGATTTCATAAGCCTATTCAGCTTGTTAATTCGATTTTATATAATGTATAACACCAATCGTAGGGCCGTTTCGTCGACTTAATGAAAAGTATAAAGTGCTGCTCAAAAATAAACAAACCGATGCAATATTTACACGTATGGAATATTATAAGTTAATATAGATATTTATTCCATTTGATTATCTTAGCGGAAATGTAATCAATTACATAATATTTGAAATGCTGTTTAATTCTACTGATTTTGTACTTTTCTACATTGTAGTAACGTCTTTATATTTTATCCTCCCCCACAAAGTTCGATGGTTCTTACTGCTTATCGCCAGTTGCTATTTTTATATGGCTTTTGTGCCTATTTATATTTTGATACTAGGCTTTACTATAGTTGTAGATTATTTTGCAGGCATCTATATCGAAAGAGCTGAAGGGGTACAACGAAAATTATTACTTACGATAAGCCTCGTGGCCAATATAGGAATACTTGTGGTTTTTAAAATATTTCAATTTTTTAAATGAAAACATTAGCGAGCTGACGAATTACTTTAAATACCAGAACCCTATACCATTTCTTCACATGTTACTTCCCATCGGCCTGTCGTTTCATACGTTTCAGGCCATGAGCTACACTATTGAAGTTTATAGAGGAAATCAAAAAGCTGAAAAGCACTTTGGCATTTATAGCTTATATGTAATGTTTTATCCGCAGCTGGTTGCCGGTCCCATAGAGCGCCCCCAAAATATGCTGCATCAGTTTTATGAAAAGCATCAGTTTAACTACGAAGACATGACTGCCGGAATACGTCAAATGGCTTGGGGATTATTTAAGAAAGCGGTGATTGCAGATAGACTAAGTATCGTCGTAAATACCGTTTATGCCGACCCCGGTAGTCATAACTCGTTGGAATTATTATTGGCCGTGCTCTTTTTTGCGTTTCAAATTTACTGCGATTTTTCGGGCTACTCAGATATTGCGCTTGGCACCGCCCGGACAATGGGATTTAAGCTAATGACCAATTTTAACAACCCATTCGTCAGTACCAAGGTTACTGAGTTTTGGCGCAGGTGGCATATCTCTTTATCAACCTGGTTTAACGATTATCTTTTTTCGCCAATTGTAATTGCACGTCGCGACTGGGGAAAGGCTGGTGTGGCGTTTGCTGTATTTATCACATTTTTTATAAGCGGCTTATGGCATGGAGCCGGTTGGTCATTTATATTTTGGGGAGTTTTAAACGGAGCGGGTCTGATTTACGAGTTTTTGACAAGTAAGTTTCGCAAGAGTTTAGCCAAAAGAGTGCCGCGAAACTTTTATAGGAGCTTGAGCATGGGCCTGACCTTCTCTTTTATGTGTTTTACATGGATTTTTTTTCGCTCCCCTACTTTACATGTGTCCGGCTTGGTGATTAAAGGCATTGCAAGCGGCATTCTTGCTATTTTCCAAGGCACCGCTGCTCATCAATGGAAATTGGGATTTATCGGAATGAATCTTTCGACGCTAATGCTAAGCTTCTTGTTAATAATCGGGTTGATGGTTATAGAGCGGTTCCAGGAGCGTTTTAATCTTTTGCACAAATTCCTCAACGCCCGCGCCTATATTAGATGGCCGGTATATTTGGGATTTATTTACGTGATAATGGCGTTTGGTGTTTTTGAGAAGAGCCAATTTATATATTTTCAATTTTAGTGGCGATGCGGTTTTTTACAAGGCTTTTAATTGTATTAATTTGGATTGCGGGTTTATCCATCATAGCCATATGGATGCCATCTACCACGGCAGTAAAATATAGCCTGCTTGGAGAAAAGCCCTATAAAGATTCCTTGCTGAAAAACACGCCCTCCCCTCGCTTAGTTTTCATAGGAGGTTCTGTCCTAAGCTTTGGTCTTGACAGTAGGATGATTAAAAATGCTTTGCATGTTAACCCTGTTAATACAGGTCTCGAGGCTACGTTTGGCTTAAAATACTTACTCAGAAATGCCGCAAGGTATCTTAAAGCGGGAGACATAGTGGTGGTGTGTATAGAATATCACCAATACTATAACAGATTTATAGATGGGCAATACGAGTTGCTTCCTATAGTTTTCGATTTTTCGCCAGATACCCGTCAGCTACTGGATGCCCGTCAGTATCGTAGCCTGCTTACCTATATGCCGTCTTATCTGGCTTCAAAGCTCAATCCGTTATTTTATTTGGCCCGGGTGGATACAAATTATGTTGGGGTTTACAACAAGAAGGCATTTAATAGTTATGGTGATGTGTCCTTACATTGGACGTTGCCTTCTGAACAGTTTACTCCTTACGGTGAGATCGAGGGTGATATGGATGATGAAATTTTTGCCGAAGTTAAAAAATTTGAGGCGGCGGTTAAACAAAAAAAAGCTACGTTATTGATCACTTACCCTGCGTATCAAAAAACAGCCTTTGCTGCTTCTGCTGCTAAAATTAATGTTATTCCCTTTAAATTAAACGAACATGGATTTAATGTTATCGGGTCGCCCGAAAACTACTTGTTTCCCGATAGTATGATGTTTAACACATCTTATCATCTTAATAGAAAGGGTGTGACCAGATGGACTCATCAGATGATAAATAATCTAACAATAGCTTTAAAGCAAAAATAACCGCACGGGCGTTGCCGTAGGAATTATTAAATCGATTTGGCTTCTCACATTGGCACAAAATTCACCTTGGTCTACAAGAGGTTGTAAACAATATAATACGCAGGTCTTATAGCTGATTTTACTGACGAATAAGTTGTTCCGCTAAAAAACACAAGAAATTAATTATCAACCTGTTAATTAAACAGGCGTTCCGGTGTGTTCCGCTTGTTCCGCAACAACGCCTGCCGCGCCGTCTCTAATAGAATTCTAACCACACAAAAACCACAAGCCTTTGTTTAACGGCAGTATTTAACTACCTTGTTACTGTATGCTATTAAAGAAAAACATATCAATAAGCTACTTTATAAAGCTGATTAAATGGGACGTGCTGGCCATTTTGCTATACGCAAGTTTAGTAGGTGCACTAGACCATTTTTTGTTTTTTAAAGATATCACCATTCCGCTTGGCCTATCGGCGCTTATAGGTACGCTGTTATCGCTGTTGCTTGCGTTCCGTACCTCTCAATCATATGAGCGATGGTGGGAGGCCCGCATAGTTTGGGGGGCAATAGTGAATGATAGCCGTACGTTTATTCGCCAATTAGTGCACTTTTTGCCCAATGACGATAAAAAAGCCGAATACATAAAAGAGTTTGCCACGCGGCAATCCATTTGGTGTTATACCCTTGCAGATAGCTTAAGAAAAATGCCGCTATCAGGAAAAGTTACCGAGTACTTTACGCAACATGCTTACGAGAGCTACAACCGCCCCAATTTTTTGCTTACCAAACATGCTGAGCACCTGGCGGAGCTTGACCAACATTATCAGCTTAACGTAAATGTACAAGTGCAGTTAGATACCAGCATTGCCAAGCTTACCGACCACATGGGAAAATGTGAACGGATAAAGAATACCGTATTCCCAAGGTCGTATAGCGTGCTGATCCACTTTTTGATCTACGTGTTAATGACGGTGCTGCCATTTGGCTTAGATGATAACCACCCTGTTGTAGAGGCGGTGTTGGCTACAGTGGTGCCCGTTTTGTTCATCGCTATTGAGCGTACCGCTATATTGATGCAAGACCCTTTTGAAAACAGGCCAACAGATACCCCTATGACCACACTCTCTGCCACCATCGAAAGAAATTTGATGGAGATGGCTAATGCCGAGGCAACTCCGCAGCAGCCGGAAGTTGGGACTTATTACATCATGTAAACACTAGCTTCAGTTTCTGTAACCGAGGCTCCTCCTCAATAATTCCCCCCTTTTTCCTATCTTTGCCAAAAACAGCGACATACAATGACTGAGACAGATAATTTAATACCAACCATAGTAGCTAACGTGCGCGATGCACAAAACGAGACTTTTCTTTATAAAGAGCTTTTTGCTGATACAAGCGCAGCTGTAAAAAGCAATCAATTTTTGTTTTTTATAAAGCCTGAGATCACTGTTAAAAACGATAGCATAAAATTAGACGAGATATTGAAGCTGACCTTCGCTAAGATAGAAGAGTTTGGTTTTTCTATACATGATGTAAAGATCCTGACAGCCAAATATCTTGATCAATTTAACATCATCGCGCAACACTACGGTGTTATTAACCAGATAGCATCAAGCGCGGTTGCCAACATGAGCGAAGGCGCCAAAGAAAAGTTTCAGGAGATCTTTGGCAAAGCTGTAACCGAAGCCCAGGTTTTAGGCGGATTGGAGTTTTTGCAAAAATATCCTGATTTCAATGCCAACACGCTTGACTATTTATGCCAGAACATTGGCAGTAAAAAACTGGCGGGCGGAACATACGTTGTTGAAGTTAAGCTTGATGACGAAGTTGTTTATGTTATAAATGGCTTCCACGGGCGCCAGTTACAGCAATTTACAGATGCGGGCAAAAGCATAATTGTGATGTCTTTATCAAGCGATACAGATTGGAGCAATGCCAGAAGCAACTTTATTGGCGCTACTGATCCTACAAAGGCTAACGCGGGTAGTTTAAGAAGGACATTTTTGGATAATAAAGAGAGCTTAGGCTTACCCGATGTTTCGCAAGGCGCTAATGGTGTGCATTTATCGGCTGGTCCGGTGGAGGCACTTGTTGAGCTGCAGCGTTACAACTCCAACTTTTCAACCGGCGAAGCGAAAACTTTCACCGACTTTAGTTTTGGCAAACAGCTTGCAGACGCATTTAGCGCAGATGCTGTTCAAAACATTGTTAAAAATACCAATGTTGATGTAAACGGAAAATCAACTTCGGTATTTGATTTGACAGAAGAGAAAAACAGCAGCGAAGCGTTGGCTATGCTGAAAGAGGTGTTTTAACAACCAATTACTATATATAGAAAAGGCAATGCAACCGAAAGTTGCGTTGCCTTTTCTATTAATGTATTTTCTAAAACATTATCCCCATCTTTAAAGATAGAAACCAGCCCTATGTGTTAATCTATGAAGGCGAAACAGATACTAAAACAGGAGTTACAGGTCGCTTTTTCAAAACATGCACAACCTGTTTGGTTTAGAATAATAAAGTACGTTTTAATTTTAGGTGCGGTTGTCTTTTTTAGCAGAGACACTCTTTTTTGGCCGGTTTTTATACTGTTAGCCGTTTTGAGCGTGTTATTGCATTTTTGGTACCGATACAAAACTCATGGCTGGACAAAAAAGTATGGTATGTGGAAACCTGTTAAAAACGATACCTACACTAAAAACGAAGAAACATTTTAATCTTTAGTGCAATACTGATTGCCTAATTTGAAACTATAACCGACTTAGGCCTAAAGCAGAGTTTCCATTCACAAGCCATTTCATGTTATGAAGAAGAGTGATATTAAAAAAAGGCAATCGTAAAAGGCGGCAAGTTTTTTGGGTACGGGCATCGGATGGGTAATTTGATCCATGCTGCAAATCGTGTAACTCAAAAAAGGGAATTGGCATTGAAAAGATTTTTTAATAATAAACGTCCTGGAGAGATTGTCATCCTAATGTTATAAACAAAATTGAGGCTTATCTTGAAAATAATAAAACGCAGTTTTTAGAAGGTTGTTAGATGAGAGATTAATGCCGGCATTGAACAATTCGAGCAGATTCAAACCAAAATTTCCGAACTTATGAAATCAGGAGATGAGCCGGCCAAAATAATTCGCGACAAATTAAAAGCTAAGACTCAGTGAATCTCTATCCACTAACTCTTCTCCCGCTCCTTTCGCATTAATGTAAAAAATAAATCCTCGATACCTCATTTTTTCTATCTTTGCATCCCGACGCTGGAGTCGGGAATTTCCTGCCTCAGCGCATAGAATTAGTTAATAGTTGATGGTTAATAGTTCATAGCAGCTAATATTCATCAGCCGTAGCCACAAAAAAAGACTATGCCAAAAGACAACTCCATTAAATCAATCCTCATTATCGGTTCGGGTCCTATTATTATTGGCCAGGCCTGCGAGTTTGATTATGCCGGTTCGCAAGCAGCGTTATCGCTAAAAGACGAAGGTATCACGGTTTCCATCATCAACAGTAACCCGGCAACCATCATGACCGATAAGGTTATTGCAGATCATGTTTACCTGTTGCCGCTTGAGCCCGCAAGTATTGAAAAGATATTGCAGGAACAGCAAATTGATGCCGTATTGCCCACCATGGGTGGCCAAACCGCGCTTAACCTTTGCATTGCCTGTGCAGAGCAAGGCATTTGGGAGAAATATAACACCAAAATAGTTGGTGTTGACTTAGCCGCGATAGAAAAGACAGAGAACCGCGAAGCCTTCCGCCAGCTGATGGTTGATATTGGCGTAGGGGTAGCTACCTCAAAAATTGCCAACTCATTTTTAGAGGGTAAAGAAGCCGCGCAGGAAATTGGTTTCCCGCTGGTTATACGCCCAAGCTACACCTTAGGTGGTAAAGGCGCAGGCTTTGTACATAAAAAAGAAGATTTTGACGCCGCTTTAAGCAGAGGCTTACAGGCATCACCTACGCACGAGGTGTTAGTGGAGCAGGCTGTTTTGGGCTGGAAGGAGTATGAACTGGAACTGTTGCGCGACAGTAATGATAATGTTATCATCATCTGCTCGATTGAAAACTTTGACCCGATGGGTATCCACACCGGCGACTCGATAACCGTGGCCCCGGCCATGACATTGAGCGACCGCTGCTACCAGGAAATGCGTAACCAGGCCATCAAAATGATGCGCGCCATAGGCAATTTTGCAGGTGGTTGTAATGTGCAGTTCTCTGTTAACCCGGCTGATGAAGCTATTATTGCTATCGAGATCAACCCACGGGTATCCCGCTCATCAGCATTGGCATCAAAAGCAACCGGTTACCCAATTGCTAAAATTGCTGCCAAACTTGCCATAGGTTATAACCTTGACGAAATAGAAAATCAGATCACCAAAACAACTTCGGCCTACTTTGAGCCAACGCTTGATTACGTGATCGTAAAGATCCCACGCTGGAACTTTGACAAATTTAAAGGCGCTAACCGCGAGTTAGGTCTGCAAATGAAATCTGTTGGCGAGGTAATGGGTATTGGCCGCAGCTTTATTGAGGCTTTACAGAAAGCCTGTCAGAGTTTGGAGATTGGTCGCGCCGGTTTGGGTGCCGATGGTCGCCAGAGCCGCAACCTGGAAGAAATAATGCACAGCCTTGAGCACCCAAGCTGGGACAGGCTGTTTCATATATACGACGCGTTAAGTTTAGGCGTACCAATTGAATCGGTACGTAAAGCTACCAAGATAGACCGCTGGTTCCTGAACCAGATAATGGAAGTGGTGCAGATGGAGAACGAACTGCGCCGTTACTCATTAAATACGATCCCACACGACTTCCTGTACACGCTTAAGCAAAAAGGGTTTTCAGACCAGCAAATTGCTTACGTGTTGCACAACACTACCGAGGAAGATGTTTACCAGCGCCGCAAGGAGTTGGGTATACGCCGCGTGTACAAAATGGTTGATACCTGCGCTGCGGAGTTCCCGGCGAAAACACCGTACTACTACTCTACTTACGAGGGCGAGAATGAATCTATCGTATCTGATAAGAAAAAAATAATTGTATTAGGCTCTGGTCCTAACCGCATAGGGCAGGGTATTGAGTTTGATTACAGCTGCGTGCACGGGTTATTGGCGGCAAAAGAGTCGGGCTTTGAAGCCATCATGGTTAACTGTAACCCTGAGACGGTATCAACCGACTTTAACATGGCCGATAAGCTATACTTTGAGCCTGTTTTCTGGGAGCATGTGCGCGAGATAATTGATCTGGAAAGACCTTATGGTGTAATAGTTCAGTTAGGGGGCCAAACCGCCCTGAAAATGGCCGAAAAAATGCACGAGCATGGCATAAAGATCATCGGGACTTCATTCAACGATATGGATATAGCCGAGGACCGTGGCCGTTTCTCTGATCTGCTAAAAGAGCTGGAGATCCCATATCCTAAATATGGTGTTGCTGAAAGCGCTGAAGAAGCAATTGAGGTTGCACACCATGTAGGTTACCCGGTATTGGTGCGCCCAAGTTATGTATTAGGCGGCCAGGGCATGAGCATTGTTATTAATGATGAGGACCTGGAGAAAGCGGTGGTAAGCTTGTTGAAAAACCTGCCAGGCAACCGTGTACTGATAGATCACTTCCTTGATCGTGCATCAGAAGCTGAATCAGATTCTATATGCGACGGCGAAGATGTACACATCATCGGTTTAATGGAACATATTGAACCTGCGGGTATCCACTCCGGCGACTCGTATTCTGTACTTCCGCCTTTTGATCTTTCTGAAGATGTGATCAAAAAGATGGAGGAATATACCATCAAAATTGCAAAAGCGTTAAACGTGTGCGGCTTGCTTAACATACAATTTGCTATAAAGAATGACAGTGTGTACGTGATAGAGGCTAATCCCCGTGCATCGCGCACGGTACCGTTTATAGCCAAAGCTTATGACGTGCCTTACATTAACATTGCCGCTAAGGTTATGCTGGGTGTGGCTAAACTGAAAGACTTTACCATTGAGCGCAAACTTTGGGGTTATGCTATTAAAGAGCCAGTGTTCTCTTTTGATAAATTCCCTGAAGTGGAGAAACAATTAGGCCCGGAAATGAAGTCGACAGGCGAAGCGATCCGCTTTATACCCAACCTGCAGGACCCCTATTTCAGGCAGTTATATAAAGAAAAATCAAGATACCTGAGCAAGTAATGATTGTCAGCAGGGTGTTAATATTCACTTAGTTAAATCAAACCTGCCTACCATTTGTTTATTTTTGTAGAAATATTTTAAAAAGATTATGATGTATCCGGAATATTTGGTTGCCCCCATGCGGGAAGAGTTAACCAAAGTTGGTTTTGAAGAGTTAAAGGATGCTGCAGCTGTTACCAGCGCCGTTGAAAGCGAAGGTACCGTATTTGTAGTAGTTAATTCTGTATGTGGTTGCGCTGCTGCCAATGCCCGCCCTGCTGCGCGTATAGCATCGCAAAACGCTAAGCATCCTGATAAGTTGGTAACAGTTTTTGCTGGTATGGAGAAAGAAGCGGTTGACAAAGCGCGCGCTTATATGTTGCCTTACCCGCCATCATCGCCTGCTATGGCTTTGTTTAAAGATGGCAAACTGGTTCATATTATTGAACGCTACCAAATTGAGGGCCGCCCTGCGCAAATGATAGCAGACAACCTGATAAACGCGTTTGAGCAATATTGCTAAGTATAGCGTTTAACCTTAAAAGGTAAATAATATAAAACCGGTGTGATTTTCATTCCGGTTTTTTTATTAAAAAACACCATGCGGATAGTTTTGTGACTGTAATGTGTAACATTTCAACTAATTAACTGTCTTATTTATTAAAGTATTTAACAGAAAAAACGTTAATTCGCTCATTAACTGATCAATTGCTACATGAAAAAAACCATTTTTCCCGGTTTATTAACCGGTGTTGTTGTTGTTAGCGCCCTGTTGCAACCTGCAATAGCGCAACAAGCCAAACCAGAGGAGGCTGCGTCTACGGTTTATCGCGCAACCAATCCCCGCGTAAACGACCTTATCCACACCAAGCTTGATGTTCGCTTTGATTATAAAAAGCGTTATATGTATGGTAAAGAATGGGTTACCTTGAAGCCACATTTTTACCCAACCGATACCTTAAGGCTTGATGCTAAAGGAATGGATATTAAAACTTTGGCTGTTGTAAAAGACGGTAAGAACATCCCCCTAAAATACAAATATGACAGTCTTACACTGGCTATTAACTTAGATAAGGTTTACGGCAACAATGAAAAATATACCATTTATATTGATTACACCGCAAAACCCGAGGAGCTCAAAGTAAAAGGGAGCGCCGCCATAAGCGATGCCAAGGGCCTTTACTTTATTAACCCGGACGGTACCGAGAAAGATAAGCCTACACAAATATGGACCCAAGGCGAAACCGAAAGTTCATCGGCCTGGTTCCCGACAATTGAAAGCGGATCGCAAAAAACTACCGACGAGATCAATATGACCGTTCCGGCTAAGTATGTTACGCTATCAAACGGCAAACTTACAGCGCAAAAAGCAAATGCCGACGGCACCCGTACAGATACCTGGAAAATGGATCTGCCGCACGCCCCTTACTTGTTTATGATGGCTGTTGGCGATTTTAAAGTATACCACGACAAATGGCGCGATAAACCTGTAGATTATTATCTGGAGGCTAAATATGCGCCTTATGCAAAAGACATTTTTGGCTTAACGCCAGAAATGCTGGAGTTTTATTCAAAAACGCTGGGTGTTGATTATCCGTGGAACAAATACGCACAGATTGTTGTGCGCGACTATGTAAGCGGTGCCATGGAGAACACTACGGCTACATTGCATGGGTCATACGTTCAGGCAACTAAGCGCGAACTTCTGGACACTTACTATGGCCAGGGCCCAAGCACCATAGCGCATGAGTTGTTTCACCAGTGGTTTGGCGACTATGTAACTGCCGAAAGCTGGAGCAACCTTACTGTGAATGAATCTTTCGCTGATTTTAGCGAAACTTTATGGGCAGAGCATAAGTACGGCAAAGATGAGGGCGCTGCGCATATTTATCAGGATATGATGACTTACCTGCGTTCGCCGGGTGCTAACACCAAACACCTTGTGCGTTTTAATTATGACGACAAGGAAGATATGTTTGACCAGGTAACCTACCAAAAAGGTGGTCGTATTTTATACATGTTGCGTAATTACCTGGGCAACGACGCATTTTACAAAGGCCTTAACATCTATCTTAAAACCAATGCTTTTAAATCTGGCGAAGCACATCAGTTAAGATTAGCGTTGGAAGAAGCCAGTGGTTTAGATCTGAACTGGTTTTTTAACCAATGGTATTTCGGTGCCGGCCACCCGAAACTAAGTATCAGCTACAAATGGGATGATGCTAAAAAAACACAAACTGTTTACCTGGCGCAAACCCAAGTCGGCGATGCCTTTATCTTGCCTATGGCTGTTGATATCTACGCCGGTGGTAAAGTTACCCGTCAAAAAGTTTGGATGCGCAGCAAAGCTGATACTTTAACCTTTGCATCGGCAATCAAACCTGATCTGGTAAATGTTGATGGTGACAAAGTTTTGTTAGCCGAAAAAAAAGATGCGAAAACGTTAGACGAGTTTGCGTTCCAGTACGCAAATGCGCCATTATTTCTTGACCGCCTGGAAGCCATACAGGCCGCCGTACCGGCACAAGGCGAAAAAGTAGCACAAGGCATATTAATTGCCGCGCTAAAAGACAAATATTATGCCTTGCGTAGCGCAGCTATTACAGCGTTAAACATGACGAATGATAATGTACGTAACGCGGCACAACCAATATTGACCAATATTGCGCAAACAGATCCAAATACTTTGACTCGTGCCGC
This sequence comes from Mucilaginibacter sp. HD30, assembly GCF_054061755.1. NCBI lineage: Bacteria > Pseudomonadati > Bacteroidota > Sphingobacteriia > Sphingobacteriales > Sphingobacteriaceae > Mucilaginibacter > Mucilaginibacter sp. HD30. The sequence goes on along the minus strand of NZ_JBSSEO010000001.1, from coordinate 3,713,023 downwards.
AGCCATTACCGTTTTAGGTAAACTTAAAGCATCGGGCATGATGAATATATTTAAGGATGCGTTAAAGAGCGAATCGTATGCTGTTCAGGGTGCGGCCTTAAATGCAATTGCACTGTTAGATGCCCCACAAGGGCTTGCATTAGCCAAAGACTTTGAAAAAGATAACAAAGGAGCCCTTACTACTGCTGTTTTGAGTGTGTATTCTGCCAATGGCAGCGACGCAGAGTGGCCATTTGTTTACGATCAGTACAAAGAAGTAGGCGCGCAAACTAAATACAACCTGGCGCGTGCCGTAGCTACAATGGCAGGTAAAGTAAACAATCCTGTTTATGCCCAACAAGCCATCAGCGAGCTTAAAGCCTTTGGTTTAAAATATAAATCGCAGGGCATAGCGCCAAATATTTTAACGGTATTGGAGAGCTTAAAAGCCGCCCGTGCGCAAAAAAATGATGCAGCATCAGTTGCCGCAGCCGATGAGGCAATTAAAGCGATTAATGCGGCCTAAATAAAGCCAACTAATAGAAGAAAGGGACACTGGCGACAAGCGAGTGTCCCTTTTCTTGTTATAAGCCCATTGCTGTGCGATTGTGTCTTACATGGTTTTGAGTCCATAGGGTAGAGGGAGTTCTTATCGGACCGGTTGAATGATTTTATATAATAGGAACCGCCGCTTTTGCATTTATTAAATGCAAAGGGACATAAAAAATAAAAGCCTCCAGAATTTCTGAAGGCTTTAGCGGAATGGACGGGACTCGAACCATTCAGTTATAATGTTAAATATCAATGTCTTATAACTTCAAAAATCAATTAGTCACCGAATAGGTCACCGAATACCTTGAGTAATTTTGAGTTGTTTTAAAGAACAGTTAGTTAAAACAAAGGTAAAAAATCAAGGCTATTAAGCAAATTTAGCTGGATAATATTATTCTATTTAACGCCTATTTTGCCTTAAGTTTTGGCATTTTATCGTAGATCAATTTTGCATTATTCCAAAAACTTGACCGGAGTAACCGATTAGCACTAGCACTTATAGGGGTTGGTTCGCGACGTGGTGGAACGCCGATATGCTCTTCATAAGAAACAATACCTACCTCAAATACTTTTGGTTTTCCTTTAAACTCAGCTTTCATTTGAATAAAGACGGGCTCGGTTTTATGTTGAAACTCATAGGTCATCGCGGTAAACTGATAACCATTATCTACTGACTGTTTAACAAAAGTATTTTCCCTTAGATTCTTTCCTTGTAATATCGCTTGCGTAATGCCGGTTAGTTCCGCGGCTTGCGTTACTTCTTGTACGTCGGCCTCCGTTTCATTATTATCTAGTCTTTCAGAGTCATCGTTTCCTCTTTTAAGTGTAAGATGTTTCGTATCAAGAAAAAGCCAGTTAGCGTCCATTCCGGTCTTTGCTAATGCATCAAAAAACAATATAGTTTGTTCAGTATTCAAAAGTGCATGTTCAATCAATTCGATTGTGCTGTCAGAAGATATTGTCTTAGCGATAAGATTTTTCAATTCTTTAACATCAGTGGAACGGCTAGCATCTACTTCTATTTGCCAGAGCCCATCACTCTTTTTATTCATGTAAAACTCAAACGCGCTAGTTTCATCCTGCAAAAATTGCATTCGACCCGCTTTCGGTTTCAGATACTCAATTTTACCTCGATATGAAAGCTCTTCGCCCTCCTTACTTACCTTGTGCAATTGGGTTGCTTGTTGACCCATTTCAAATCTCCCGCCTTCCCTAGCGATTTCATAGATTTCCTTTAAATTAAAATCTTTCTGTTTTGAACGCACTAAAAATCCGCTTAATGTATGACTGGCTTTATTGTGATAAGCTTCAAGTCTAATTTTCTCTAAATCTGCATCATCATAAAATAAATTCGCTAAGTCGCTTGCCAGCTGTTGTTGAGAGCCGTTGGTAATAAATACGCCCCGCCTCTGTGCAAAATCATTCAAAAAGCTTCGGTTTGTAATACTTCCAAGCACTTCCTGTATCTCATACGTCGAAGGATATTTGTAATCGTTTGCCATGTTAATCTAATCGTAAAAAAGCAGGTAAGTCATTAAATATTTCCATTTCAACCAGTTTAAATGTGATTCCTTCAAACTCTTGAATTACTGTAGATTTTATTTTCCGAAAATCAGTATCCCTTTCATATGTATAAATAGTGAGAGGTTTTGCTTTGTCGATATACCCAAAACTTTGCAAAGCATTCTTTAAGCGACGAAAAGCATTTATACTCAAACTACCAAAGTAAAAGACGATTTTATGTTCCGTACCATCAGACGTTCTAGATTCTGCTAAAATAAATTTGGAATATATATAATCAAGTGATAGAACGTCACTACGGTCCGCTGGGTTATTAAACCTGTCAGAAGATGGGTAGTAAAATTTAATCCTATGTTTATTACTTGGCTCAAATGACTCACAGGAATGCACTAGGGATGCTATCCGAAGAATATCATCATTGTTTAGTACATAAATTTTGTTAGAACCTTCGCCTCGTGTATGGCCTGATATTTTAATATTAGATAATGTATCATAAAAAGATTTTCGGAACGTCGGGTAATGCTCTAAATCATGGAACCACATCACAATTACACCTGTTCTTAAACTTGCTGATGCAAAAGATGGATAGGTTTCGTGGAATTTTTCACTATTTCTAGTTTTGTTTAATTTGCGATCTAATGTCTTGATCCAAAGTTCCAGGTTATCTTTTTTGAAGCTGGTGGTAGCATAACGCTTGGCCTCAACAAAAACTCCTTGAACATTACTAGCCCGCCTAACATCTTCAAATTGAAACATTCTGTCAATACCCTGACGTTTCCCGTCTTCATTTACCACGTCAATATTGGCATCGCCAACTTGTTTCCAATTAAGTTTAGTTAAGAGTACTGCGGCTTCATCATTCCACTGGTCCCCGTTTACTCCTTCATCTTCAGGCATATTATTATTTGAATAAGGTTTGTTTAAAAAAGTTGAAATGCGCTCCAAAATTATCCTCGGTACTATGAAATTTTACCGCGCCGTTATTAGCCACCTGGAGTTCAAAGTGATGATTTTCATCAATATGAATATTCAGTATAGCTTTGCAAACATCTGTTTTATAATTACTAACAAGCTTTTCAGCAACTAAATCGTCAATCACATGCCCTATGAGTTTTCCACTAATGCCATTTTCATAAACAAAGTTTTCGATTGATATGTATTGAAAGTTTACTGGTATTTTTTTTTCGATGAGTTTGGTATAAATATAAAAAGGAGACAAGTTGGCGTAGCCAAGCTCGTATAAAAACCCCAGGGAATTTCTTAAGGAAGAGCGAAGTTGGGTTAAGTGATTTGCGGGTCCAAACACGCTAAGAATTTGATAGTCAAAATCGACTTCAAAAGAAATTTCCGAAAAAAGCATAATTTGTTTCTTAATCATCGCTTTAGATACGAAATCAAATTCATAAATATATGTCGTATTTCTTTTGATAAGCACCGCAGAGATCAAATCATCGTAAACCTCAATGCTTTCGAATCCAAAGCCACTATCATCACTATAAGGTGCTTTTTCTAAGGCTAATTTAAGGTTAGCAATAGAATTTTCGCCTGGAATTTTAAAAGTGTTGAGAATGATACTTTTCATGTGACGCCGTTAGGTTAATAAAACTACTAATAATAAATCACCTAAGTATTATTTGCAGCTATATTTAACAAATTAAATAAGTCATAATAAATCGGAATTATAAACGGGATGATTAATTTATTAATTACATAAGCGGCCCATTAAATCATTAGAATTTATTAACTCTATCGCTTTTTTCACATCAATTAAATTGAATTTGTCAGCCTTTGTGCCATAAGTACCCTGTTTGATTTTCCAGTCTTTCAGTCCCCGATAAATTTTTTCGAGATCTGAAGTTTGTAAATCGTGGATCAATTTAGCGACAGTATTAAGTAATTCAATTTTATCGGTTTCTTTATTTATAAAGGGTGTTGTATAAATATCCAATAGCCGGTTTATGGAATCCACGAAGTTCTTATTATCCTTAGCCGTAATAGCATCCAATACTTGCTTTTTATAGGAAAGAGAGATAGTAAACACCTCACTACCTTTGACACGCTTCTTAACTAAAAAGGGATTATTTTTTAAAGTATCCCTGAGTTTGACAGAATATGTACCATAATGATAGTTAACAAAATCGTATTTATTATTTAAAGCGGGATAAAAAGCTTCTACATTGTAAACCGTTTTCTGTATTCCTACTTCGCCGTAACTGACACCTAACCTGCTTTCTATCAACGCTACAATCATAGCTAATTCTAAATCGCCACTTTCAGTATCTTCAATATGTAAAAGTGCTAAGTCATTTTCCCGTTCCAGTATATGTTGTTCCTTCCTTGTAGAATAATCATAATTTGCTAACAAATTTCCAGTAAATACTTGGTCTAACAAACTAGGAAGTAAATCTGTTAATTCTTGTTCAGCTTGTATGTAATAATTTATAATTGCATCGGTTTGGTTAATTAAATTTACAAATTCATTTTGCAAATTCATTGATGGCATGGGAATCTCTATCTGCATGAGTAATTTAGTATTCAATGTCCTTGTCCGAGCTACCGTACCTGGAGAAGCGGCACTCAATTTTTGAACACCTTCAAAAGTGCGGAAGTAATAATAGAGAAACTCGGGTACAACCATGTCCAAGTTAGGTCGGCAAGTTAAGTAACGATGTGATCCTACCCACCCATCATATTTTTTGGGGATTAACCCTACTGCACCCTCCCATCCATTTGTATTACTGAAAAGTATATCACCCTCATTCATCCTGAAAATTGTTTGCCAAGTAAGTTCAGACCCTTTAAAACTAGGATTTTCAAACAATCCTCTACCAAAGCTTCTAACACCAATTCTGGAGTACGTTTTTTCTGGATTAATTTCAATAGGCCTTCTGCAAATTGGAGCGGCCTCTTTCATTGTTACAAATCGCGAACCTTTTATTAAGTCTGTGTACTTACTGAAAAGCAAGTTATTAATGTCTTTGGTTTGTTCTTTCCTTAGATTTATTATTTCGTCGATTCGAGCCTTTATAGCCTCAAATTTTGAAACTATACGTTCTTGCTCGGCCAATGGCGGTAGAGGGATTTCCAAGTTTAGAAGATTTGATGGGTTTAATGTTCTTCGTCTACTGCCCATGCCTACTCCGACTTCAAAAAGTTTATTCCAAATCTTTTTTTGTTGGAGGAAATAACTTACAAATAATGTATTTGCAAGGTTTTCTTTTACAAGAAATGTCGGAAATTGTGATGAAACATATTTTCCTTCAAACTTCTTAGAACAAAGTGAAATAGCACCTTCCCAACCAAATAGTTGGCTTAATACTATATGGTTAGCTTTGAGTTTGTAAAAAGATTTATAGCTGGTATTCATTCCAAGCAAATCTTCTTTTATAAATAACCCTTTCCCATAACTGTAAACACCAATCATTGAATATACTTTATCAATTTGAACTGGTTCTAAACTTTCTTTATCATGAAAGGCAATGTCTCCAATTTTCTTTATTTGCCAATTACTTCTCATTCACAGATTGCTTGATGGTGTTTTCAATCTCTTGCATTAATGCCATTATTTTTTTTTCTTTAGCAACGATCGCACTTATTAACAAACTTGGTTCTGCATATTCCAATTCACCTTTTCTATGAGGATTTTTTATATCAAGGTTGACGTTAATTGATTTCGTTCTATCGTCAACTTTGACAATATCTTCGATTTTTACCTTCCAAGCGTTATCATTTTCATTTCGTTGACCCCACCATTTTTTTATTTCATCAAACTCCTCAAATTGTATCGGTTTAGTTTTACTGTACTTTTTTCTGTCAGTTGGCGGTAACAACTCGTAATACCAAATTTGATTAGTGGGAGCACCTTGTTGGAAAAACAAAATATTGCATGGAATATCTGTATAGGGAGCAAAAATCCCTTCGCCCAATCTTACTATTGTATGCAAATCAAAATCCTCAACTAATTGCTTTTTTACTCTCGCCGCTATTCCCTCCGCAAATAAAATTCCATGCGGCACGACGATTGCAGCGCGACCACCTTCCTGGGTAGGTTTTTTCCGTTTCAATTTCCGCATGATAAGCTGCAAAAAAAGCAATGCTGTCTCACTTGTTTTTTTATCATCCGGGAAATTATTCAATATTCCTTTTTCCTCTTCACCTCCAAATGGAGGATTTGCCAACACAATATCTACTCGTTCTTTATCACCGATATCTTTTAGCGGGAAGCGTAAACTGTTACCACTGTCGATTTTAGGATAATTGAGCCCATGAAGTAAAAGGTTCATTTGTGAAAGTAGATAGGGTAGCGGTTTTGCTTCGCCACCCATGATTGATTGATCTTGCAATACCTTCTTCAGTTCGACAGTCTTCGCCTGTCTCTTTAAATGTTCGAATGCCTCAACTAAGAATCCCCCTGTTCCACAAGCAGGGTCTAATACAACTTCCCCAATTATGGGATTAAGCATTTCTACCATAAAACGGACGACAGGACGCGGCGTATAAAATTCTCCCGCATCCCCACTTGCATCCCTCATTTCTTTTAGAATACTTTCATAAAGGTGTGAAAGGGAGTTAAGCTCTTCATTACTTGTAAAATGGATTTCGTCGATTTTATTTACAATGTCACGGAGTAAATAACCGTTTATCATACGATTGGTTACTCCTTTAAATACAGTAGCTATTACATCTTTACGTTCCGCCCCCGTTTCGCTTTGCAATCCGCGTAAATAATAAAACAACCCTATCCTTTGGCTTCCGTCCGGTAATTTTACTTTCTCATTGCTCACAAAGGTTAACAAATCGTCCCCGGTCAAATTCTTGTCTTTAGCCCAGTCTCTCCATCGGTAAGGGTGTTCAATAGCTGAGTGGTATTTTTTTCCTTCAAGTTGCGCGTTTATTTCTTGTAGATTTTCGTTGTCATCCAGAAATTTTAAAAACATAATCCAGGTTAACATAGGTAGCCGGTCACCATCGCCGTTCATCCCTTTGTCTTTCCGCATTATGTTTCTACAAGTTTTTATAATTCCGCTCAGTCGCTGCGCAGGAGTATCAATTACAATAGGTTTCGATTCTTTTTTTTGCTCTTTTTCTTTATTCTTTACCATTTATATGTCATGCCGCGTCGGCGTATAGTAGCGTTTGTAATGCCGTTATTGCTTTTTTGAATTCGTCAACTCCACCGAATTCATTTACTATTTCAATTGGATTTCCTTGCTGTGCAATAGGCTCAACAGAGATGATATCTGGTGTAATTTGATTCAAACCATAGTCTACGTACTTCTCTAAAATCAAATTCAATATTTCTTTTGCTTTCTCAGTGTAATGTTCGAAGAAATCCGCTTTGTTTTTCTTTAGAAGATCTGCTCTTTGCTTTCTTGTCAATGGCTTCAAATCAAATGCCACCATACAAAGTATGTCGAACGGATCTTTGTCCTGTTGTTTGGTTATTTCCATTAATTGATCAATAGAAATTCCATTATTTTCTAACTCGCTTAAAATTAGTTGTCGCTGTTCCAAATCGTTCCACTTGCTCCGAAAATCGTACATTGACGAAAACATTGTGGTGATGTGTTCTTTGGCATATTGCGTGAACTGTACTGTTCTTAATCTGCCGTTTGAGTCTAAGATTTGAACTGTTTCTGCAACAATTGAAACTGTGCCTTCACTTAAATAATATTTCCTTCTCCGTTCTCCAACCGTTCCCTCTGGCGGTAGCACATCTGTGTCGCCTTCATCTTCCCATTCTTCCGTTTCTTCTGTCGGAGGATCTGGTATCCATTCATCATGATCAATAACATTGCCATCTTCGTCAATTTCTTCTTCAGTAATTAATGGAGGTTCGCCATCAAAATCAGGATCAGCGAAATTTCGGGTAGCACTTCCAGTATAATCTAATATTGTAAAAAACAGCTTTTCTTTATCTTCTCTTACACGCGTGCCGCGCCCTACAATTTGTTTAAACTCGGTCATTGAATTAATTGTTCTGAAAATCACAATGTTTTTGCACGTTGGTACATCAACCCCGGTGCTCATCAGTCTCGAAGTTGTCACAACTACTGGAATCGATTCATCAATATCCATAAACCTACTTAAATGGCCTTTTCCTATATCTCCTTCCTCTGAAACAATACGCACGACATAATCAGGATATTGCCGCACTATGTCTGTATTTAAGTTATTTATTTCTCTACGAAAGTGATCAGCGTGTTCTTGATTCACACAAAAAACTATGGTTTTGTCAAACCGGCCATATTTCACCATAAAGTTTTGAAAGTGCTTAACTACAGCCTTTGTTCTTGGTAAAAAAGATAGCGTATTTTCAAAATCCGGTGTGGTATATATACCATCAGGAATCAATTCGCCATTATCATCTAATTGACCATCTTCAGGTCTAAATCCGGTGGCATCCGTTTCAGTAACTATTCGATGGACCAGGTAAGGGGCTAGAAATCCGTCTTCAATACCTTGCCTGAGGCTGTAGATATACAATGGATTTCCAAAATATGCATAGGTATCTATGTTATCATCCCTAAGAGGAGTAGCTGTCAAACCCACTTGGACGGATGTATTGAAATAATTTAAAATCATACGCCAGTTGCTCTCATCGGATGAACTACCTCTGTGGCACTCATCAATAACAATCAGGTCAAAAAAATCTCTTGGTAATTTTCGAAATGCCCCGGGCCGATTACTATCTTCAGCTAAAGATTGGTAAGTTGAAAAATATATTTCCCTACTGCTTGGTAATCCTTCTTCTGGAACTAAACATCTTGCGTTACCAAATACAGAGAAATCTTTAGCGTGAGGGTCGGTCACCAAAATACTGCGATCTGCCAGAAATAATACTTTCGGTCGTCGGTATTCTCCTTTTGTATTCCACCGATTATTCCAAAGCTTATAAATTATTTGAAATGCGACAGTTGTCTTACCAGTTCCAGTAGCCAAAGTTAATAATACTCTTTTTCTTCCTTTTAAAATTACTTTTACCGCTGGCATTAACCGCATTTCTTTGATAATATCTTAATTCCTTTCCAATCGTTGCATAAAATGGCTTTAAAAAAGTTTCCTTGATTTCTGCATCAATATTATCTTTTTCACTTAATCTTGCCCAAAGTTCTTCGGGTTGAGGAAACCGGTCGATTTTTTGTTCGATTCCGGTAAGAAAATCGAATTCCAAAATATCTGTGCCGTTAGTAGAATAGGCAAATTTCAATCCTAATATTTCAGCGTATTCTTTAGCCTGTTGCATACCATCAGATGCAGACTTATATTTCTTTTTAGCTTCAATTATTGCGATGGGGAAATTTTGGGAGTAACGCAGAAGATAGTCAAATCGTTTAGCTTTTTTTCTTCTAGCTTTTCGACCGATAACAATTATCTTACCATCTGTAAATGTTCTTTGCTCCAGAATCAACTCGTCTGTCCACAGACTTTCATACAATTTTGGCAATACTTCTTTTCTGCAAGTATCTGCCTCACTGTCATTAGCATTGAATTGGATGATAGGTTCGTTCATTTACGGGTTTGATCACTGTAAAAGTAACATATTAATCTATTATTGCTGCGCTGGCAAAATGACGCCATTGCTGTTTAGGTTAAGAAATGATTTAATTGATAAAAAAGGAAAAGAGGAGTTCGCCGTAAAACCTAAACACACCAACCCATTGCATCGCTTAAACAACCGGCAGCAGCAAGCAGGAAAACTGTCAAGGGCGCTGCTACCGTTAAAATATCATTAATTGCAGCGTTCATATACCCTTGACAGTTTTCCTGCGGTGCTAATTTTGTGATGGCGGTGCGGTGGTCTGGTGAAATAAGGAAAAAAGGCAATCTGTAGTGAGCGGGAGCGAGCATCAGTTTGCCTGTGCGGGCAGGGGGGCTGTCGGTGTAATGCAACCCGGAGCGATAGCGCGTGGTGAAATGCAACCGTCTGCCTCCCTGCAAGGGCTAAACTTTCAGTGTCTCCATTGCTTGTTTATAAATCTCTTCAGCTATAATGAACAGCTTACACACCTTATCCGATAGCGCCTTTACAACCTCCTTGTCCGCATTAAAATCATCTTTATATCTACCGGCGGAGTAACCGGTTTGTAAAAACTCAAAAAGCTGAATACCTTCAACCGAACCTAAATCGAATACAGTTTTAAAATCGTCTGTAAAGATCAATGTTATCCTTAATTGCCTGGCCAGATTATGGATAGCAAGCCTGTAACCTAAATTTACCCTGATGATGGCACTTAAAGTACTCTCTACTGCCTGGTGCATCAGAAATAACGCCAGATTATAGTTGCCGTCATCATAACAGTTTAAAGAAGTATCTAAGAAATCCTTTGCCTGTTTCCCCCAACGATTCCAGATCGTTTCAGCCTGTGTCTTGACCAACAGATTATCGATGTGTTTTAAATCAGGCAAAACAAGATTCTCCGATTGATAGGCTATTTTGTTCCTTGCCAGTGCATTCATAAAGAAGCGGTTTCCCTCATTAAGCGCGCGCATAAATGCATCCGACTTATGCACGATCGCACAAACGTTTATAAACGGTTTGCAGATCTGTTCTACCTTATCAACAATACTATGTTCAGGCGTTTTGTCTTTCTCCTCAGTAATGATCAGCAGGTAATAAGTAGCAGGAGAAGGATGCGTTCCTAAATGCACAATCATTAAAACGGATCTTACTTCTGAAAGTATGAGTTCCTTCAATTGGTTCAAGCCGTGTTTTTCCTCCGGCGTAATCATTTCATTAAATGCGCAGTTAACCCGGATTAATGAGAGGCTATTCGGAAACCTTTTTACCTCAGCAGTAATTTGTGGCTCGTCGTCATCCTTCTTTTTAATTACCGGCTCAATTTCACGCTGCCGGATAATCCATACCGCTTCATACAACTTTTGCATATTCTCATAGAAATAAATAACGTCGCTTACATCCAACGACTCATCAACGGCATCCTTCGACAAACCAGTTTCCAACCACTCGTAAAGAAAATCACGGTATTGATCTACAGAGTAAACCTTAAAGAAATTACCAATGGCGAGATAGGGATTAATACGCTCTACCGAGGATAGGTATACGGGATAATGAAGCCATTCCCTTTCTTCCTGCTGCAACTGCTCATCAAAGTTGATATGAATTGCATCTGCAATTTTCTTAGTTTTCTTGGTCTGACTTAACACATATACCGCTTCCACGAGACGGGCATTCAACTGATGCGTGTACAGCAGGCTCGCCGGATTATCCCGATCGCCTTTGTAATAACCCTCTTGTATTACACACTTCCGCCATTCCAGTAGAGCCTCCTGATGCCCCGGCAGCCAGTCCGAATGAAAGAAATCACGAATCACGGTTAAAGGATCATTGATCTCATCCTGATCAAGATATTTTGGATAGAAGTTCTGTGTATCTAATTGCTTTTGTTCCATCACTATCGCATTGTAACCGGCCTGCATTAACCGGCAACACAAAAGAATAGCGAGACAGCCCAGTACCGAACCACAGCGATTTGTACTTTACAATAATGCGGTTGTTTTGTACATTTACAATAATTGATACATTTACGCCATGGCAGAAACTTTACACATTGGAAGAAAGATTAGCAAGATACGTGAGCTTCGTGGTATGAAGCAGGAAGCTTTGGCAGCGGAACTTGGCATCAGTCAACAAGCTATTTCCAAGATAGAGCAAAGCGCAGATGTAGAAGAGGTTGCTTTAAGTAAAATTGCAACGGTGTTGGGTATTACTAGTGAGGCAATAAGGAGCTTTACGGAAGAATCCATTTTTAATTACTTTAACACATTTAATGATAATAGCGGTGCAGGTGCCTGGAGCACAAGCAGCACTTTTAATTTCAACCCAATTGATAAATTGGTGGAAGTATTTGAAGAGAATAAAAAGCTTTACGAGCAGTTATTAGCGAGCGAACGAGAAAAAATAGAGATTCTTAAGAATTCCAAATAGTTTAGGCTCTTCAGGGGCTTTTCTTTTATAATTTAGATCAGCATAGTTCAAGTATTAGAAATGCGTTTGCATTTCTAAGTTGCTAGATTTATAGAAATGTACATTTCTATAAATCTAGCAATCTATTTTTCTAGGTTGCTACATCTATTTCCAGATTGTTAAGTTATTACAGACAATAGAACATAAACTGATCCTTTAAATCCTCCTGCTCCTGTAAATAAGTCTAATAGTTATTATTCTAATAAGCCTCCCTATTAGAGCCGTTTTCTTCCTTCTAGTGCTTTAAAGGCTATTTCTTCTAATACTGTTTCTAATATCCCTCTAATTAATAATGTTAATTAACATCATTAATTAGAACCCATATCGGCCTGGAATCAGTTCCAGTATTCTTGATCAAACCTTTTTGACGCATACCAGCAATGATATTATTAATTCTAATCTTTTTCTGCTCATCGCTATATAGATCAGATAGTCTATTCCATAATATTTCGTTGATATCTGAGCGGCCTAAAGATCCATGATCCTCCAAGCCCTTAATTATCCAATCAAAGTATTGCTTAGTTTCAAATGCTTTATGTTTAGTGTAGATTGCTTTTTGCCCTGTAGTTTGAGCTATTTGAGCTGAGATATAATAGTGCGGCTTCTTACCTTCTATGAGGCCTTTATTTTTAAGTAGCTTTGCTTCAACCTCCGTAAGAGACCTGTGCTTCTGTACTTTATCTAACAAGACAATTTCGTCTAAGCTGAGTTTCGGATTTTTAGCTAAGACGCGTGCAAATTCAATATCTAAAACTTTTCCTATTAAAGTCGCTTTTACCTGCCATCTGGAAACGTCATAGTCGGGAAGTGGGAAGAAGCGCTCCTTTTGTAAACGAAACATTCTTTTGATCCCGCTTCCTACTGTGTCAATCATATTTAAATTAACCATGGCCTGGGCTAAGAAATTATTGCGGTAATACCCGGGAGGGACATCGCTTTCTATCACACTTTCTATGGAACCAGGTAAGAATTCTCCTAGATTTGTGAAGGTTAAGTGAGCATCCTCGGTTTCTATGACATTTATTCTGCCAGCCATTGAATAGTCCTGATGGGCAATACAATTATTCAAAGCTTCACGAATATTAAAAGGATCATATTGTTCTACTTCATCCGGGAATAGTGTCCCATCTTTAATATATCGATATTTTAAATTCCTGATTTTATGGTACACTTGATTGACAGTTAAAAGTAAGGGGCATGTGAAGTGTTCATAATCCCGCTCTACATTATCTTTATCCTTAAGAACCCACGTAATCCGACTGGTTGCCGGTGCGATGAAATGCTCGGATTCTGATCTTCCCAAAAGTAAAATCGTTGTCCTTGTTATCTTGCCTTTAATAGTCAGTTTAGCTTTGTTTAAAAAGGTAACATCGTCCCAACCATCAAGTTCTACAGCAAGCCTCGGATTTTTAACTCTAAACGTTTCTCGCGCCATTTTGATCGCCTGCTCGTCAAGGTCGTCTATTGTTGCAGCGTCACAAATACCAGCACTCCAATCAATATGCTGAATCTGTTTTCTAATCCGTTCAATCTCTTCCAAATTTAAAGGAGACAATTCCTCGCCATCGCGACCATAATAATGCCCCTCCCAAGCTATAGGTATGCCCTGGGGCGCTGCTGGTATCTGAAACATAACGATCCTTCCATCGGGCAGATCAAGTTCATGTATCTCTATGAAAGTAATGCGATTTGTAGTTTTGTTAGCGATCTCGCCTTTAAGACTATCCAAATGAGCACGGTTTTCATGGCGATATTTACTCGCTACAATATTCCTAGATTTGTTTTCAATCCCGAAAACTAGCCAGGCATAAGGTTTGCCTTGTAGGTTAGCTTCATTACTTAAAGCTGAAAAGTATTTACCGATCTTTTCAAATGGAAAGTCATTTTTCGCTTCTTTAAATTCAACAACTTCGGTTTCAGCAGGAAGACTTCTTAGTTTATCAAGAATATGTTTTAATTCTTTTTGGGTCATGGATTTCCGTTACTATAGCTTTAAAGCCAATCACTTTAAAGCAAATATAACTTAATAGCGGTTATTCTAGATGATGTTAAACACATCGGAGACATTAAGTATTGGTTAAAGAAAATTGCTTTTAACCCGGCCTTAACCCCCTTCTTTTCTTTCTCTTGCGCTTGAACTGGTTCAATGCAGCTTGATCCATATCACCAGCATCGTGATCAGTGCCGAGCAAATGCCCGATAAAATCGCGATCAGGTAAACCCTGATGATCCATCGGCTGCCGACCTGCTGATTGGCCCTGTAGATCTGATCCGCGCTGTCCACTATTCTTTGTATCTGAAAAGCCAGGTTGGTTGCGGCGCTGTCTATCATTTCCAGTCTTCTGCTGGTACTTTCGATTTGCGTTTCCGATCTGATCCTGTAGGTTTCCATCGCCCTGCTGTACATTCTTTCTATTTCCGGTAGCAACTTTTGTATCTGCGTCAGTTCCGGCTGATTGTCCGGCTCTAGCTGACTGCTGTTCTCTTGTCCTAGCATTTGCCTGGTGAATTGCTGTGCGATCTCTTTCTTGTTCATAACTGATAGCATTTTTAATGGCCTGCCATTTATAGGCATTACCTAAATGAGCACCCTTGAACTGCATGCCTTCGTATCCATAAGATATGCCGCTTACAAAGCCGGTGCTGGCCTGGTTAAACAATACGTTAATGCCCTGTGCTTCTAAAGCCTGAATAAACTGTACTGCATCCGGCTTTTGACTCAGCACATTTTTTATAATGATCTGTAACTTCATTTTAACGGATGGTTCATCCGTGCGCTTCATCATTTCCAGTTCATTCTTGGTCATAGCTCTTTCCTTTGCCTGCCTGCTGGAAATGACCTCGGTCAACCCATGCTGCTTTTCCAGCTTCCTTAGCACTTGCTCACTGCGGTGATAGTCCTTACTGTCAGAGACCACTTTGCCGTCGTAGCCGATCCGGTTGACCAGTATATGCAAATGTGGATGATCCGCATCAAAGTGCCGGAAGATCGCATACTGGTGCTGATCAAATCCCATATTGTTCAAATATTCATTTGCAAGCATGTTCATTTGTTCATCGCCGAGGTTTTCGTTTGGTGGAAAGTTCAGAGAGGTATGATAAAAGTATTTTTGCAGGTTTGGCCTTAACATTCTGACCAACGCCACTTCTTGCATGATAGAATGCTCGTTGCCCGATGTAAACGACATATCGAGAATCTTAGCCACACCCTGATTGATCTTTTGCAGGTTGTATCGCAATGCTCCCCTGAAACCTTTTCCTTTGACCTGGTCCGCTGTCATTTCAATAAACAGTTAAGAATATCCTTTTGCGTTTTCAGCAGTGCAAGTAGGATGGTCGTAAGTGCGGGTGAAATTTTTCCGGCATGTACCAGTTTCACTGCTTGGTTTAGATTAACACCGATCTTATGAAGCTCCTGGTATAGTTCCGCATTAACAGGTGATAGTTTAATAACAGGGAACCTGCCGCTAAAAGCTTTCTGCCTGATCCAGTTCGCCGGTGTTACCGCAACTGCCTTGGCATAATTGCAAACGATCTCGTTCTCTTCTTTTGTCAAACGAATATTGACCTGTATGATCCTTTTATCTTCTTCCTGCAGAGCCGGTCTTCCCATGGTCTTTGATTTTAAACGGAGTGCAAAATCATGTTGATCTCCGAAGGAGCAAGCCGTTTAAGCGTAGCGAAAACATGGCTTGCTCCTATCTGGCGAACACATACTTATTTACTGAAACTAATACGCTTGCTCTTAACTTCTCCCCTTAGAACTTTCATAATATCCTCGTAACTGTAATAAAGGATTCCGCCAATTTTTGTAAAAGGAATAGTACCATTGTCCCGTAAAGTTTGCAGTGTATTGTTGGAGATCTTGAGCAGGTTCTTGACCTGGTAGCTCTTTAAAAACTTCCTTGGCTCTTCTGCTGAACCGCCGCTTATTAATGCTTTCATCTGATTTAAAAGTTGTTCACCGAATTCCTTTAAATCTTCCTTGGTGATAATTTCTGCTGCCATAATTTTAAACTTTATTAGTTTCTTACTTTTATTGAAAATCCTAAATGATTAAATCATAGATCAAAAATGATGATCTCAATCGAATTGAAATCACCACTTCAACCAACGTGGGGTGATTTTATACAAAAATCGGTCAAGGGAACTGAAAACTACTCTGAGTTTATCCGAGTCGGACGGTATGTGTAAACCAAATTAGTTAGTGGTAGACGGTGCTTTTTAAAGAATGGGCGCTCTCGATACTTTTCTCAAAACGGATTATGACTACAGAGCAATTAATCGATAAAGCTGTATAAGCGCCTTTCAACAGTTAACCGAATCGCTTGAGAGTATATGGGGGATACAGCGTGATCTATTCCTGCAAACGACTGAACAGCTCCGCTTGCCGTCTGCGGTTTCAATAGGACTTTCCGGCAGAAACTGCTCTTTTGAATACTTGACATACCATGTATCCCCGAGCGCCATTCCTTCCGGCGTGATCGTCCCTTCGCGCTGTTTGTGAATGAATCCTGCGCTTTTTGACTTATATATTGATTTTTACGGGAAGGTATTTTATAAATTTTACTAACGCTTGCTAACTATCTTTTACCTTTAAGGAGTGGGTGAAAATATAACAGCGCATACGAATGAATAAAAATAAATACGTGTTAGGCCTGAACGCTGCTTATCATGAAAGCTCAGCTTGCCTGTTCAAGGACGGAGAAATGATCGCTTTTATTGAGGAGGAGCGCTTGAACCGAGTCAAACATGCCAAGGAATCTATGGTTGACAATTCTGACCAACTGCCGCAGCAAGCGATCGCTTACTGTCTGCAAAAAGCAGGGATCAGCTTAAATAAGGTAGACCATATTGCTTATTCCCTGAACCCGGAAAAAAGACTCCGGGAAAATATGGTGCATCACCATCCTTACGAAGTCAGCGCCGACGATTTTGGTTCTGCTGAAGGCGAGCGTTTATTTTACGAACATAACCTGCTGGTCGAGGAAAAACTGCGGTCCGATGGATTCAAAGGCGATTTTCATTATTTGAACCACCATGACTGCCATGCGGCAGGCGCATTTTTCCTCTCGGGTTTCGATACCGCTGCCATCCTGGTCATAGACGGGATTGCGGAGTTTGAATCCACCACCATTTATACCGCCGATAAGGGCCATCTGAAAGCTTTGAAAAGCATTTCCTACCCGAATTCCCTGGGGTTTTTATGGGAGAAGATCTCTAAATACCTGGGGTTCTCCGAATATGATGTGGCCAAGGTCATGGGCTTATCGGCCTACGGACAGGCGGCAGTTTACAAGAAACGTTTCCGCAAACTGGTCAATGTCAAAGAAGACGGCAGCTTTGGGATCGATGACAGCATCATTCAGTTCCGCAGTGAAAACTATACCGGGTTGGAGCAGCTGTTTGAAGCCCCAAAAAGGATGCAGGGGATCAGTGCGGTCGGACCAAAGCATCAGGATTATGCGGATATCGCTGCTTCGCTGCAGGAGGTCACAGAAGAGATCCTGCTCAAGCTTTGTAAAAATATCCGGGAAGTGACGCGGCAGAAAAACCTGTGCCTTAGCGGTGGGGTCGCCTTGAACTGCGTGGCCAACTCCAAGCTCATTTACGAGAATATTTTTAAAAATATTTTTGTGCAGCCGCAGGCACACGATGCCGGCACCGCGATCGGCGCGGCTTGTTACCTGCTTAATTATACGTTACTGGAGCGGAAAATCGTTTTCCCCTCGCGTGTCTTTTTCGGGCCGGTCTATACAGATGAACTGATCTACCAGGAGCTGGGGCGCTCGAACCTGAAATTCAAACGGGTAAAAGACATCGAACGAATGGTCGCAGAGCTGATCGCGGATGGTAACCTGGTCGCCCTGTTCCAGGGAGATATGGAATCCGGCCCCCGGGCGCTGGGGCGGCGCAGTATCCTGGGCGACCCCAGGAACAGCGAGCTGCATGATGTGATCAACCGTCAGGTCAAATACCGCGAGCAGTTCCGTCCGCTTTGCCCAAGCATCCTGGCAGAATATGCGCATGAATGGTTCGACATGAATGACGAAATACCCGATGCGACCCGGTATATGCTCGCCGCTATGACGATCCTGCCCGGAAAACGGGGCAGCATCCCTGCCGTGGTGCATGTGAACAACACCGCCCGGATACAAGTTGTCGAAAAAGAAAGCTCGCCGGAGTTTTGGAAAGTGCTCCAAGAATTCCGGAAACTGACGAACGTCCCTGTGCTGATCAATACATCCTTCAATATCCAGGAGCCGATCGTTTGTTCACCGGCCGATGCGATCGCTACTTTTTCCCGGTCAAAGCTCAATTTTTTGGCCATTGGTAATTTTATATGTGAAAGAAGATGAAAATACTGATCAAAGACGCGGATTTTTTAGTGACCGGCAATGCCGCCGGAGATATTTTTCAGCGATGCTCGCTGCTGATCGAGAATAACGAGATCCTGGAATGCCCGACTTCGGTCACAGAAGCAGACCTGATTATTGATGCCCGGGGTAAGCTGGTCTTTCCGGGTTTGATCAATACGCACCATCACTTTTTTCAGACTGCTTTTCGTTTCGTTCCTGAAATGCAATCTGCGCCGCTGGACAAATGGGTGGGCATCTTATGCCAATACGCACTGAATTTTAATGCCGAAGACTGGTATAACAGTGCCATGTGCTCGCTGGCGGAGCTGGCCCTGTCAGGCTGCACAACGACCTCCGATCACTGTTACTTGATACCAAATGACAACGATCGGTTTTTTGACGAAGAGATCAGGGCCGCGGCGGCGATCGGTATGCGCTTTCACCCGGTCAGGGGCAGCATGTCTTTGGAAGCATCCGCTGGTAATGTTTTTCCGGCCAGCGTCTGTCAGCCCTTAACTCACGTGCTGTCAGAGATCCAGCGTCTGAGCGACGCCTATCATGACCCTTCGTTCGGCTCCATGTGCCGGATCGCGGCCGGACCCTGCTTCCCGGTATTCCCGGTGTCTTCCAGTCAGGAAGAAATGCAGCAGGTCGCCGCCCTTTGCCGCAAGAACGGTTTGCGTTTCCATACCCACGCGGCGGAAGAGATCACCGAGTACGATTATACCCTGGCCAGGCACGGTTTAAGCCCGATCGCCTATTTAGATAGCATTGGCTGCCTGGGCGAAGACGTCTGGCTGGCGCACTGCAATTTCCTGACACCGGAGGATATGGCGATCCTGAAAAAGACCGGCACGTCGGTTTCTTCCTGCCCTTCGGCCAACTCGCGGGGTGCCGGCATTTCCCGGGTGACCGAATACCTGGATGCAGGCATACCCGTGAGCGTTGGCGTTGACGGCGCAGCCGGCAATGATACTTCGAATATCCTGTCAGAACTGCGGATGTTGCGCACTTTGCAAGGGGCCAGGGAAGGGGTATTAGCCTCCTACCTGATTAATCATCCCGAACTAAGGCCTTCCTTCGATTCGGATCTCAAAGATATTTCCTACCTGGAGATCGGCCGGCTCTTGGAGGTCGCGACCATGCATGGAGCCAGGGCGTTGGGACGGGCCGCCGAGATCGGCAGCATCGAACCCGGAAAATTAGCGGATATCGTCATTTTTGACGACGATGTCCTGAGCCATGCCGGCGCGGTCAACCGCACCGGGGCCGTTTTTTCCTGTACGCCCTTGCGCGCCTGGTATACTATCGTCAACGGAAAAGTGATCGTGGAAGAAGGACAACTGGTAACCGCCGACGAACGACAGCTAATCAGCGAACAGCGCAAGACCATCAAACGTGTGATACAATAACGACCATGATCGAGTTCGAGCACATATCCAAAACTTACGGCAGCCTCCGGGCTAACGATGATATTTCCTGCTCCGTCGGCCGCGGCAAGATCCATGCGTTCTTAGGGGAAAATGGTGCGGGAAAATCGACCCTGGTCAAGATACTGGCTGGCTACGAAATGCCTGACGGCGGCCGGTTAAAACTGGACGGGCAAACCGTTCATTTCCGTTCACCTGCCGATGCGAAGAAGCGGGGCATTGGTATGGTCCATCAACAATTCTCGCTGATCCCTAAATTAAAGATCTGGCAGAACCTGGTGATCGGCGACAGTAGGCTTTCCCTTTTCTTCTCTGAAAAAAAAATAAAACGGCAAGTGAATACATTGCTGAAAGAGATCGGCCTCGAGCTGGACCTGGACCGGCTGGCCGGCGACCTGAATCCGGCTGACCGCCAGATCGCCGAGATCGTTAAGCTGCTTTGGGGAGAACATGATATCCTGATCATGGATGAGCCATTATCCCAACTTTCCTTCCTGGAAGGCGAAAGGATACTCGAGCTGATCGCCGGGATCGTCCGGATCAAACAGAAAACCGTTATTCTCATCAGTCATAATATTTCCGAAATATTAGCCTACGCGGATCAGGTCACCGTGCTGAAAAAAGGAAAAGTGGTGGCCACTGTTGCCGCTCAAGGGTCTGATGAGCGCGAACTGGCCGGTTTAATGTTAGGGCGTGAGCAGCAGACGAAGGTGCCTGCGGAACAGCGGTCGGTCCTTAAAGAAGAGCCGCTCGTCTCACTCAGGGGCGTCACGACGATCCAGCGTGGCGGGTCAAGTGATATTGCGCTGCGGGGTATCGATCTGGATATCCTGCCTGGCGAGATACTCGGCATCGCCGGTGTCAACAACAACGGACAAGAGACCTTGCTCAAATTACTAAACGGGAATATCGGGTCTTTCAGCGGGCAGCTTGCCATCAATGGCGTAACACTGTCTAATGGTGATATCAGGGAAAAGCTAAGGGTCGGTTATATACCGGCGGAAGCCTTACGCGAGGGATGTGTCCCGGGAATGTCTGTTCGCGAAAACCTTTTTTTTAAACAGATCGGCGCAGGTGTTTTTGACCAGGGGCTGCGGCTGAACCATGCCTCCATACGAATAGCGGCTGATGATATGATCGGTCGTTTTGATATCCAGCCAGCTGATAACCTCCTTTTGGCCGGGCAACTTTCGGGCGGTAACCTGCAGAAATTGATCATTGCGCGGGAAACCGGCGCAAATTATCAATTACTCCTGGCCGCTAACCCATTGTCCGGGCTGGACCTGGGATTTTCCGGCAAGCTGCTGGCCATGTTCGTTACCCATCGCAATGAAGGCCGGACCATCCTGTTCCAATCCAATAATATTACGCAGCTTTTTGAAATTTGCGACCGGATAGCCGTCTTCAACCGGGGACTTTTATCCGGCGTATTGACCAAGTCGGATTACAACCTGGATAAAATGGCCTTATTGATGACCGGTTTAAATACAATACACCATGAAAACATTAATGATCGGTAAAAACCGCCTATTGTACCAGATCGCCGCGGCACTGCTGATCAGTCTGCTCCTTTCCGGGGTATTCCTTCTGACCGTGGCCAAGAACCCATTGCAGGTATTCGGCGGGATCTTTTCCGGTGCCTTTGGTTCGGCTTTCGGCTGGAACGAAACCCTCATCGTTGCCTGTCCGATCATGCTCTGTGCTTTGAGTGTTTCTGTCGCGCAGCGGATCGGCCTGCTATCCATTGGCGCCGAAGGACAGCTTTACTTCGGGGCGCTGGGGGCCACCCTGATGCTGCAGTTATTGGGGTTCAATGACTATTCGACCTGGCTGCTTTTACCATTAACCCTATTAGCGGCAGTCCTTTCCGGCGCTTTTTTATCCGGTATCCCCGGCTATCTCAAAGGATGGATCGGTGTCAACGAGACACTGACTACGCTGCTGTTAAATTTTATAGCGGTGCTCCTGGTACAATACTTTATCAACAACGGCCTTAAAGATGCCAGCACTTTCAACTGGCCCCAATCCCGCGCTTTACCCCTCCATGCGGAGATCCCGCATTTCGGCAACAGCCGACTGCATTTTGGCGTATTCGCCGCCCCGGTGATCGCTGTTCTGTTATGGTTCTTCTACGACCACACCAAATGGGGCCTGATGAGTAAGGTCATCGGCCAGAACGCGGATCTTGCCTCCAGCTACCATTTGCGGCGGTCTAAATATATCCTGATGCTCATGCTAGCCTCGGGGGCGATCGCCGGGCTCGCCGGTTTTATCCAGCTTTCGGCCATTGAAGGCCGCTTACGTTTCCCGATCTCCCTGGACTATGGCTATACCGGCTTTCTGGTTTCCTGGCTGGCAGATCATAGGCCGCTGCTGATCATTCCGGTGGCCATTCTTTTGGCCGGGCTGATCACCGGCAGCGACAATGTGCAGATCATGAATAACCTGCCATTTGCTTTCACTAAAATATTACAGGGGACTTTGTTCATTACTTTTTTAATTGTCCGTTTTTCAAAAGCCAACAACTAATGCCGCAACTATGGATATCCTGATCAGCATTCTCGCCGGCGCGGTCAGCGCAGCAACCCCGGTACTGTTCGTCGTACTGGGTGAGATCATCACCGAAAGATCGGGGATCATCAACCTGGGAATAGAAGGGACGATGCTTTCTGCTGCCCTGGTCAGCGTAGCCGTTTCCTATTATACCGGATCGCCGTTCCTGGCGATCATTTGCGCCATGCTGGCGGGCGGGGCATTTGGCGCCCTGCACGCTTTGGGCGCGGTACGTTTTAACGTGAACCAGATCGCACTTGGCCTGGCAGTTACGATCTTGGGGACTGGTCTGTCAGCCTATTTCGGGATCGGTTTTGTCGGTAAAAAAATAACCTCAATCGGCACGCTGCCGCTACCCTACCTCAGTAAGCTGCCTTTTATCGGCCCCGTGCTGTTCAGTCAGAATATCTTTGTTTATGCTTCGATGCTGCTGGTACCCCTGACCGGATTGTTTTTCAGCAAAACCCGCTGGGGACTGGAAGTGACCGCCAGCGGCGACGACCCTGCCGCGGCCCTGAAGAGCGGCGTTCCGGTCTCACGGATCAGGACCTGCTGCACGATCATCGGCGCAGCCATCGGTAGTCTTGGGGGCGCCTATATCGCGCTGGTCTATACGCAAGGCTGGATAGAAAACATGACCCAGGGTCGCGGCCTGATCGGCATCGGCCTGGTGATCTTTTCTTTTTGGTCCCCCTGGCGTGCTTACCCCGCCGTATTGCTCTATGGGATCGTGATCTCCCTCCAGTTGTATTTGCAGGCCGCAGGGATAGGGGTTTCTCCTTTTATCCTGGAAATGTGCCAGTACATCGTGATCATTCTGGCACTTTCGCTGGCGACCTACCGGTTGAGGGGCAGCCACGGCCGTATGCCGCAATATTTGGGCAAACCTTTCCTTGCGGCGCGAAAGCTGTAAAATTCCTAACACCTCCTAACTAAACAGATTCATTAAAGCAATAAAAACATTAAAACATAAAATCATGAAAACTTTTAAATTTTCCTACTGGGCAATGGCGCTGCTTGCGCTCGTGCTGGTATCCTGCGGCCCAAGCGGTCAGAAAAAGAATACAGCGGACGATAAAAAACTGAAAGTAGCGTTTATCACAGTCGGGCCCGCCAATGACTGGGGATACAATTACTCCCACAATGAAGGCCGCCTGTATATGGAGAAAACGGCGCCTGATCTGGTACAGACCACGATCGTAGAAAAGGTACCCGAGAGCGCCGAAGTAGAAAGGGTGATGGAACGTTTGATCGCCGATGGCAATAAACTGATCTTCCCCACCTCTTATGGCTATCTGGAACCGGCCCTGCGCGTTGCCGCCAAGCATCCGGATGTGGTCTTTATGCACTGCGGCGGATTCAAGAATTCAACCAACCTGGGCACTTATTTTGCCTATATACACGAACCGATGTACTTATCGGGTATCGCTGCCGGCAAAATGACCAAGACCAATATTCTTGGTTTTGTAGCCTCTTTCCCTATACCACAGGTACTCCGGAATATCAATGCTTTTACACTTGGCGCCAGATCGGTCAATCCGAAAGCGACCGTGCACGTGATCTGGACCAGCAGCTGGTCTGACCCGGCCATCGAAGCCGAATCGACCAAGAAACTGATCGCCGCCGGTGCGGATGTATTATCGATGCACGAAGACAGCCCGATCACCGTCGTGCAGACCGCAGAAAAAGCCGGTGTGATGTCGGTAGGGTACCATGCTGACGTGAGTAGTTTTGCACCTAATGGCTGGATCACCGGCGCCAGATGGAACTGGGGCAAACTTTACTTGGATATCGCCAAAGCCGTGGCTAACGGCACCTGGAAAACTTCACAGATCAGGACCGGGATCGCCAGCGGCTATGTGGATCTGTCGGCTTTCGGCAAAAATGTACCTAAGAATGTTCAGGATGAGGTGCTGGCCGCCAAACAACAAATGATCGCTGGCAAGCTGGCCGTTTTCCAGGCCCCGCTCAAGGACAGGGGAGGTAATATCCGTCTAAAACCGGGTCAGGAAGTAACCTTTGCGTGGATGGAAAGCATGAACTATTTCGTTGACGGTGTTGTAGGCTCTATCCCCAGCAAATAATCATGAAAGACGTCCGGAAGCATTTCGATCTGATGAATATGGTCCTGGAATACCGCCTGCTGCATAAAGCGCGGAACGGAATGAAAGCACTTAAAATCCTCAAACAAAATACGGAAGAGGCGTTTGAGATTTTCCAAAAGGAAGTGGGGCTTTTTCAGTTTTATATCTATTCTTCGGAATTAAGCCCGGACGGATCTTTTTATGTCGCTCCCTGGCTGGTGGGAGAAAACAACAATAAAAGTTTGGTACCATACGAGGACAATGATATTCTTAAACTCATTTGGTATAAGGATGCGGTCAACGGTGAATCTGACCCAAATGCCGAAAAACATATTGAACACTTCAAAAATATCCGGGACAAAACCGTAGAACCCGAATTTGCGCGCATTTTTGCCAAATTATTTGACAAGACTGTACAGTTGAAAGACATTCCCTTGTCAATCGAAGAAGCGAAAAACTGCTTCATGCTGGTCGCCGATGGAGAGCTGTCATTATTTTCCCTTTTATATTTGCTTTGTCCGGACCTGGATGGGCAAAGCAAATTTAAATGGAAGTCAGCCGATGAACTTTTCGGACTATTAGGGTTTAATCGTAAGCAGGGCCATTCTATCAAAGCTGAACCTTTCTGGACTTTTATACAGAACAGGCCAAAAAAGAACTTTCCTGAGTTTAGTGAACGGTATGACCGGATGCTCGCCTGGATCCGCGAAGAGAGCGATAAAAACCATCCGGCGCTCCGGCCTTTGATGCG
This sequence comes from Mucilaginibacter sp. HD30, assembly GCF_054061755.1. Classification (NCBI taxonomy): domain Bacteria; kingdom Pseudomonadati; phylum Bacteroidota; class Sphingobacteriia; order Sphingobacteriales; family Sphingobacteriaceae; genus Mucilaginibacter; species Mucilaginibacter sp. HD30. The sequence continues at coordinate 3,687,806 of NZ_JBSSEO010000001.1, read as the reverse complement.
CTGTCCGGGTGAGGAAGACAGATCACTAGGTGATTTGTTGTCTTTTGTAACCGCTTCTGACAAGTTTAGGGGAAAACAGCGTCCGGAAGGTATTATCCAGGTCTTAAGTGAAGAATTAAGCAAATGGAGTTTTAAGAATGAGAAAGATAACTGGGTCCCACTACTGAGCAACAGAAAAGCGCTTCAGAATATGGGATACATCCGATTTCATATAGAAGGAGAAATGCACCTCAGACAGGGTGAAAGCTTATGCCGGAGTTTCTTTGCCGCCCCACTGATGTATATTGAAAGTGAGGAAGATAAAACGCAGTATGCAACATTCGTCGTGGGGACAATCCAAGACCTTTACGACCTTCGCCAGCCCAAACATGTCGCTAGCGTCAAATCACTCAAACTGCTTATTAACGAGGTAGCCCGTTTGAAAATGGATGCTAATTTTGTGAGCGGTATTTCCCATAAAACAAGACAGGTAAAAAAAGCACTGGAGGAGCTTAAGGTCCATGCCAGCAAAAACTGTGAGACCAAGATCCTGTCCCGCAACTTCTCACATCATATCGGCAGCCATGTCATGGTTAACGTTTCCGTTGAACAGATCCGCCGGCGCTACCGCGAATTGTGCTTCAGCGAGATCAGTTTTGGTCAACTGGACATCCTAAAGAGCCGGCTGGATATTTATATCACCGAAAGGAATGAGTTCTTATGCGACCCGGACAGTGCGCTCCGGCCCATGCTGTTCTATACCCAAACGGTGATTCCCTTTATCGAAAATGTGCTGATCCAGGATAACCTGTGCCGAAGCGAGGGCTTGGGCTATACATCCGCCGGCGGCTGCGATATCCAGATCGACGTTTTGGTCAATGGGCAACCTGTCAGCGCCAGTTTCGGAGATTACGCCTATCCCGGACCGCTGCCCTATAACGGAACCTTCGCAGCTGGTGGCGATAAAGCCGCAGCAGCCACAGTTCACGGCCGGGATGCCTTGGTCGCCTTGCCCAACACCCATATTATTTTTTCGATCCTCGAAAACTTTATCCGCAATACCGCCAAACATCAAAAAGCGAAGTTCAAGCGTCGGGCCGATGCGGCGGATAAGGACAGCGGGTTCGTGGATCAGTTGCGGGTAGAACTGCGCCTGGACGACCTCGACCAGGACAGTTTCCAACTTAGTATTTCTGATAATGTATCGTTCGTTGATCCTTCTTTCCTTGATAAACAAAAATGTGAGATCATGGATGCCAACAATGAGATCGCACAAAAGGACCTGGGCATCATTGATTTTAAGATCTGCGCAGGGCTGCTCAATAAAAAGCCTTTCCGCGAGGTCGACCGCGAGTTGTTCGAGATCAAGCGAGGGCACGACGGCAAACTGTCTTATACGTTCCGCATCTTGAAACCTAAAGATATTTGCCTGATCGGTTATCCGCCGGACCCCACTGCGGGGTCATTTACCTATTATCCGGATGCAGGAACTTTTTACCGCAGTGTAAAGTCGGCGGTACCTTACCAGTTCTGTCTCATCAAAGAGCGCGAACTGCCGCTTTTGCTTCAATATGATCAATATACGGACTGGTTACCTTCCCGTATCCTGGTGGAGCGGAGCAGCCTTAATACGATAACCTATTGGAATGACCGGCTATACCCGCGTAAATTTTTAATGGCCGGCCCTATTAAACAAGCGATAGCTCCGGACGCGCTGCTGGTTTTTTGCTGGCAGGAATGGCTGGGCCGCTGGCAGGTCGGGCGGGACCAGCCGACCGAAGTGGTAGTTTACAGCGAGGAGAAGGTCCCGGCGCTGGCCGAAGCTCATTTTGAGTCGCCGGTAGTGAGTTTTCAATATGGCTACGGCTGTGATGACGAAGGAAATACGAAAGAGATCCGCTCCGTCACTGACGGGTATCCAAAAGTGTTTTATGACCACCATGGCGGCGGACTCTCGAATGCTGACCTGCCCCGTGACCGTTCGTTTATCGGCCCCAGCGCATACATCCCTTTCGGAAAAAATTCGCTTGACCTACCGTTGATCCGTCACACGCGTCCGAAACCATTTTGGACCCTACCTTACCAATTAGCGGAAGCCGGCCTGGCGCGTTTACTCATCATTGATGAACGCATTCTGGATATCGCAGCGGAAAAATTCGAACGAAGTAAGACCTACCCGCTAGCTGCGATCGGGAAATTCTGGTATGGCCGTTACACCGAAGGCTTGACAGAATTCGACGACGAACGGACTACTGTACACAATATTGACAGCTACTGGGCCTCTAACATCGCGGTGACCACACACCTAAATGGGTTGCCCATCAAAGAAGACCTGCTGACGGCTCCCGACGACCATTGGGTGAAGATCGATATCGGCGAAGACAGTTGCACAACGACGCTGAATTTTGACTTACTATTGGAAAAACCATGTACACTGGGTGATGTGACAGAGATCGGTTCGATGCCCTACGACGCGGTAGTGATTCACCGGACGTTCCTAAACCAGGAATCCCTCGATCAATACTGGCCTGGTCAAAGTTCAGAGGATGTATTACGCCGGCTGAACCGCGTTTTTCCTTTCGTCTTCATTACCTCCGGCGGAGGTGATGTGATCACCTATGAAGGAAACTTCAAATTCATCTCTTTTAACCATATTCTGCATTGCCTGACGAGCCCCGAAAATATAGGTAAACAGACCCTTATCAATAATTTATTCACGATTTGATCCTGATCCATTATGTCAAAAGTATTTTTCCTTCCCAAAGCCGAAGAGTTGAAAGGTCTGGAGATCACGAAACCTTCCAGTACCTATACTGATATATTTATTCTGGACCCGAGCCTGGTCGTGCAGCCACGCTGGGAATTAGATAAACCGGCCAGCGCAGCCAATATCACGCGGCAGATTCAAGGCCTGGCAGAGGGCGACGAAGCTTTGTTTTTGTTGTATCATGTCGGCAACAGCGCATCGCTGGATGTGCAGCTGCGCGCGTTAGCGCCAAGTTTGTTCAGTCGCCGTTATTCTGCTCACAGCAGTGGTAAGGCTAATTATACCAAAATCATTGCTACCATCAAAGACATCCATTTTGCAAGTTTACCCTTTACACCCGAAGCCTTGATCCGGGAGTTTTTTTTGGACCGTGATGTTGTAGCCAAACAGGCGTTATTGCAACAATGCCAACTACCGGCAGGCATTCCGGACACGCTACCGGATAGTTTGAGGACGGCCGAAGAGGCTGAGCGTTATCAAACCGCATTTGATAAATTTAAAGTAGCCTGGGGCGGGCGGTCGGAAGATTGTGTCTTTCAGCCGGAATTTATTGCCGCACAAAAAGAATTGCGGGTCGCTTTGTTAGGTGCCTGATAACTTCCTTTTCAGAAATAAAAAGAGCCGCCGGGTTTTGATCCGGCGGCTCTTTTTGTTGGCTTACAGCTTTTGCTTTAAGGTTTACTGACCGGCAGTGCCATCATTTCATCCAGCTTGGCAGGCGAAGCCGAACTATAATCATAAAGGTTGATCTGGTTCTTTTCAAAATACTTCGTCCAAAAAGTTCTGACCAGCTTAAAATGTTCCGGGTCGGCACCGTTCTGTTCACCGGTCAATACCAGCGCGGTGGTGCGATCCATCTTCAACGGGATGGTCTTTTCGAGGCAGGATGATAAGTTAGCCACATTGAAGGCTTTATCACCAGGTTCCATTTTCAGTTCCGGACCCCAGTTCATCATATCGCTGAAGAAAACGAGGTAATTATCATCGCCCTTTTTTAGCTTCCCTTTTAGTACATCTAGCGCGCCCAGGATATCGGTACCGTGCATCGTCCCGCGGCGGCTCGCAATGGCATCGGCCATGCTTTTATCTAGTTGCCGGCTAAGCGTATCCGCATACAGGCGTAAGTTCTTTTGCGTTACTTCATCCTCCTCGGTCGGGCTGACATCATCGGGCACAAAGCTTTTTTTGGACAGGTCAGCGCTCAGGATATCGGATGCGTTGGTGACCGAAGCCTTGTCGATCGGGATAATGATCAGTTTATCCGTTGGCTGCAAAGCCGGCAGGATGTGTTTTTGGATGGTTTGCCTGTAGAAATCCAGGCGCTCGGCTGCCGTACTGCCGTCCGAAAAATCGATCAGGCAGATCACGTTGCGCCCGGCCGGTGTGGTTCTCGCTGCACCCCATTTACAGGCGCCGAGGAAGCACGCAGCGCTCACTATGAGCGCCAGCATACTATAGGTTGTTGTTTTTTTCATATCTTTTTTATGTTTAATCAGTAAGGATTCCACCATCACTGCTGGTGGCATTTTTTTGTTCGAAAGCCTCGATGTCAGCAACCTTGGCTTGAAGGTCGTAGATCGTTTCCTGCAGGCCTTTGTCCATTTGTATACCATATTCAAATAACTCGTGGCGCGTAGCGGCTACCGCCAGGTATTTTTGATATGTGGGTTCGCTTAGCTGTTGCATATCAAGCTCCCCATTAGCGATCTTTGCTTCCAGTTCGGCATATAAAGCTTCCCTGTCCTGGTCAACCTCGGTCTCAAAAACCCTTTGCAGGTCTTTGATCAGGCCCCAGTAGCTTTCGATCAGCAGGTCCATCCGGTCCAGGCATTTTTTCAGCATGGTCTTGATCTGACTGTTGTATTTCTTCCGTTCTTTCTGCTGACGCTTCCAGTTGCTGAACACCTTAATCTTTTCCGATTTTTCACCGATCTCCTTCTCCAGCAGGGCCATCACGATGGCTACGCCAAAAGTGATCAGAATGGAAAATAACAGGAAGGCGATGTGTATCATGTTAACCGTTTCCCCGCCGTTTTTAGAGTGTGGTTCCAGGAACGTTGCGCGCAGGTAACCGGTAGCCAGGTTGGCGATAATAAAGATAACGATCATGATCAGTGCCAATTGGTAGTTACGGCGGAATGGTTTTAGCTTAAGCGGATCCACCTCTTCGGTTTCCGAAATTGTTTTGGCTTCAAAATACGCCCACAGGTACTTGAAGGCGAAATGCAGCATCGCCACAAAGATGGCGGCGAAGAAAAAGCCCACCGCAAACTCGATTCCAGGGTATTGTTGCAGCATATCTTTCGACAACAGGATCTTTTTGATCATCGAGTAGAGGAAAGTCTCGAACAGCAGCATCAGCACCAGCGCCCCGGCATAAGCCAGTTTGTTTTGTTTATATTTGACGATTTCGTTCTGGGTGAACGGCGGCTGCTTCATGGCTACCGGACGTCCGAAGATATCCAGGTATTGATCATGCATTTTTTGTTTAGCATCCTTTAGTTTGATCCTTACCCAGATACCGGGTAATTTCGCGGTGATGGTGCCAAAGCTGTTTTTAATTGCTTCTCTGCACTCTTCCTGAAAGCTTTCAGTCAGGTTCCGCATTTTGAATGGCAGCTTGCCATATCGACCTTTATAGATCCAAGATTTTACGAACCACATATATTTAAAAATTTTAAGTTTCTACTTATGTGGTTCCGGATAGTTAGGATCTGTTAGGAGTTTGTGGCCCGGTATAACGCAGGCAAAGGGTGTTGATCTGCTTTTCGATCTCTTCCAGTGTGACAGCGGCTGATTTGAAATCCCGGTTGAGTTGCTCCTGAATTTCTTCGGCCAACACACCCGTAGGGTGCTCCTTATAACCCAGTTTATGGTAGATCTTACTCCAGGAATGCGCGAAGATCGTTTTGACCTGAACCTCGAAGCTTAAGCCCATTAAGGGCTGGTATTCGGCTAGCCCGGCCCGTTTAGCCGGATTCAGCATCAAGTCCAAGTGCGCAGCCCGGTAGCCGGCTTCGGTATCCTTGTAATCAACAAATATCTCAGGGCGCCCATTCGCGTCGATAAAGTCGTCGGTTTGCCGGAGCAAGGCCACAGCTTTGTCCATATCTTCGGAATTGTAGGCCACGATCCGTAAGCCAGCCAAGTCATTAAAGCGCTGGTAGGCGTCAGTGATCGGGCCTTCTTCCGCTTCCTTTTTCAGAATCTTATTATAAAAGCTGTCGAATGTTTTTACCCGGCTTTCAAAAAGGGGGCTAAACATCAAATGTTTCTCCAGGTTGTTAGCCAGGATCAGCTCAGCGGTATAGATCACCTGCTTATAGGCCGCCGCTTTAGCCGTAAACGATTCTTTGAGGTTCCGGTAACGGCCGAGTTCTCGATTCTGAACGTACTGGTCAACAGCTGCTTTGAGGATATGGAACAAGGAAACCGTATCCAGCCGGTCTTTGATGATGTAACTGAATGCCCCCAGGCGTAAACCTTCGGCCGCCTTTGCCAGTTCTTCTTCGCTGGAACCGACCGTCAACAGGATCACGGGCAAATGGGGGTCCGCTGCTTTTATCTTTTTTAATGCATCCAGACCTTCGTACCCGCCCTTGGAGAAGCTCAAGCCCAATAATACAGCAACGACATTTTCCGGCTGCATCGCCAAATGCTTGAGACCCTCACTGACATCGGCAAAAGGAACGGGCGTAAAGCCCTGTTCGCGGCTGAATTGGCCGAATTCAAATACATAACGACCGTAATTTTTGTCCATTAGCAGGATCGTCTTTTTTTCAGCTTCCATCACTTGGTCAACTTTTTAAAAATTCGTAAGCATCCTTATATTTTTTTGTCCTCACTTCATCCCGCGGGCTAGGGCCCCCCGGCAGACGGGACAAATCCATATTGTCTTCCAGATCGGCCAGTTTCACTCGGGTGGCCAGCTGGTCTTGTTTGATCGCCGAGATATAATCCTGATAGCTTTGCCCTTGTGGCCGGGTTAGCCGTTCCACCGCGCGGCAAACCGCTGCAGGGAAACCGGCTGCCACCAGCCCGGCTAACGTTTGCTCACTATCCTCCAGCACGTCGTGCAGCAGGGCTACCATTTTCTCTTCTTCGGTTCGTACCTTATTCATCACTCGTAGCGGGTGTTGGATATAATCCCTGCCCGCCTTATCTAATTGGCCAGCGTGCGCCTTTTGCGCGATCTCCAGAGCCTTTGCCAGTAATTCGTCCATCAGTAATCCATCACTTTTTTCTTTTTAGGTTCGCCGCTGCTCAATACGATCATCGGATCCGAGCGTTCATGCCTTTGATGGAACAAAACCCGTTCAAAGAATAGTTTTTTATTATCCTCGTTCATCGCCAGCCTACGGTCCAGCAAATCGATATAAGCCATAAAGGCGCTGCTGTATAGCGGGCGCAGCGGCGGCGGCAAATCCCTTTCATGGATTTCTTTACCTGATGCGATGAGCTTAAATAAAGCTTCAAATTCCGGCTGGCTGTGCTTGGCTTCTTTGTTCTTGGCGGCCGTGTGCGGAGCGTTGACTGAATTAAAATACTGGCATAGCGCGTACAGGTAAGGCCCCGGGTTCTTCAAGAGGGCTTTCCGCAGTTCTTCGGTGACGCGAGTCACCGTCTTGGCCAGCAACTCTTTCACTTTTTTATCGCTTTTAACCAACTGCAGCAAAACCCAGTAGGTTTCCTTGAGCCCGCCCGGCGTTTTAATATCCGGCAAGCCATCGTGACTGAAAATGATCTCCTGACGGTTGTTATCATTGTTTTTCTTACCCTTGTAAATAAACCCCAGCTTAAAACCTTGGGCGGCGATCTGGTCAAACAGCAGAGGCGTGCTGATGATCAACTCTTTAAGCAGAGCTGCACATCTGGTGATCGCAGGCAGAATGGCCCGTACATCGCGGATGATCCCCAGCCCCATCTCATAATGCAGGAAATAGCGTTCTTCAATAGTAATATTGAAAGGGAAATCTTCGAGTTTTAGCCCCAGGTTCGTATTGGTGATCCCCCGGTAGAATTCTGATTCTGGCGTATATTTTTTTCCGGCCAATAGCTCAGCGATCTGACGGATGGTTTCGCCGCTGTCCCATCCTGGCCCGCGCGGGGTTTTGTTAACAGCGTACAGCCAGAGGGCTACCCGCCGGGCGACCATGTAATCCTGGAAACGGCGAAAATAGGCATCTTCATTTTTTTTAAATTTGATCAGCGGACTTCTGACATGGTTGATGGGCTCGATCTCGAGTTCTTGGCCAGCATCGATCTGTTCCTGCAAATAATCACAAATGTCTTTGGCGGTAAAGGCCGTTTGACGCTCCATTTCTTCATAGGCCTTGTGCTTCCGGTACAATTTGTAAGCATCGAACAAGATCGTTTGGGAGGGCGATGTGCCAGTCGGAAGCAGGGACGCGGCCTCGTAGTTCTCTTCGGCCAGTTCAATAATCTCATCGCAAAACAGTTCGATTTGGTCATCCGTTAGGTAATCCTTTTTGGATTTGATCACGGTGCGCACGTTGAAGTGAAGAAAACTGTTCATCAGGAATTTGCGCTTCATATTGGAGAAGGCCACCAGTCTGACCAAATGGTCCGTGGCTGCAATTTCTTTCAGGAACTGATAGCCCTGGATTTTCTGGTGCCTGGTGACTGTCCCAAAAGGCTCGCTCAGGCGATAATCTGCGATCACCACCATCGGCTTTTGGCTACTGGTCATACTTTCCAGAAAATCGCGCATGGCATCTTTCGCGTTGGCCGAACAAAGCACCCTGATACCGCGTCCGCTCAGTTGCTGGATGATCTTATGCCCTGCATCGATCTCATCATCCAAAAAGATCACTGTCCAGGGATAGTCGGTAGCAGCGCGACCTGACCTTGGGGAAGAACCTTCCTCGGTCCGGTTCTGATCCAGCAGCCCCTCCGCCGTTTCAGCAATACTGTCAATCAGTTCGCCCATGTTTTTAGTCATGATATCTTCTGATTTTAACTTCCATTCCATGAGTTTGCGGGAGGGGTCGGCTGAAAACATAGCGTGTATTTTCACGATGGCTTGCTCCAGTTCACTCTCGACCATTTTTTTATTCGCTTCCGTCAAAGTCACCACACGGTATTTGTCCAGAGCATGCAGCAAATGCTCCAGTGCCCCCTCCTTGTCGCAATAAAAGCTTTTGATATCACTGAGCTCCATCGGAGATAATTTTTTGAGGCGCCGGCCGTCCCGGAACGCGTCTACTACCGCGCTTTCTATGATAGCAGGCGCCGCCGGCAGCTGCAATAGGTCGTGTCCTACTGCCAATACGATCTCTCGGTCAGGACTGCTGACGATCCGCGCCACATCAAAATATGACAGGAACATCACTGGGAGATCCATTTCTTTTTCACTACGCAAGGCTTGAATCATTTTGATACCAGAGAAATCAAGGCTCGTGACCGTATCACCGCTCAGTGACCAATTCAGTTCGCAAAAGACCACGATATGGCTGTACTGATGAAAATTATCCTTGATCGCATTCAGCTGATCCGCGTCACAGATCAGTTCGGCATTGAGCGCTGTGGCGAGCTTTTCGCCGTAATCCGTGTTATCCCATAACAACAGACCTTTTATTTGATTTTCCATTTGGTCGTTATTTTTCGGCTGATGGGTCCTGCGAATTATTTGCTTTGGCACGCTGGACACTTACCTGTTTCCGATAGGCCTCCACGAAGCCTTTAGGGTTCTTGATATATAACAGCCTGTACGTATGATCACCTGTTCCCGTGACCACGATAGTCCCAAACCCAAGTGTCCGGCCAATTAAATATTGTTTCATCTCTACTTTTTTTACTTGTAGTAGATAGATCTCCAGATAGTGTTCCGGTATGGTACGCTGGGCGATGATTTTGTGAGTAGTCACTAAAAAACTGTCATGCAGCTGACGCCACACCGGAATAATAAATCCGGAAACCAGGCCTTTCGGACTGAAATAATGCGCCCAGTGATACCCGGTCTGGTAAACAATCGCTTCGTCTTCTTCCACCAATAGTATTTTTTTTGCCATAACTCAAAAATTATTAATAGGGGTGTACCATTATGCCGGGCTGTAGTTATAAAGCGTTAGGAAAACTGGTGTATTCTTCCTTCTTTCTAACTGGCAGCCGGTTGATCGTGTATTTATTATTGTTCCGGAAATGAGCTTTTATTTTTAATGCGGATTGGTCTCAGTGTTTAGCGGGGGCGAATCAGCAAAGACATTGGAAAATAGCTGGTTGACATTGTGATAAAAGAGCATTCAGGTTTGGTTGCAAATAACATAATAATATGCTAATTAGCAAATTATGTAAATATTATTTGATGATACGGCCTCATTATCTGGATAATAGCCAAATTTCCGATCGGTTAAATAATATTTATCTTCAAACGCATTACACGGTTAACCGTGCCGTCATCGTATAAAACGATATTTTCGATCACTTCCTTCAGCGCGATCATCCAGGCGCCGCCAATTTTCCACCGTCAATGCATGCACCGAAACTAATTATTTTCTACTGATTTGATCACCACCGCCTGGAAATCGTGCCAAATGCCTACCAATTGCGAATGACGCAGGCGATATGCCCAAATCGCAAGTTGTTTTGCAGGGACATATCCTGCGTAGTTATTTTGAATAAATGCAGCTAAGCCGGGAAGAATTATACAACGCAGTCTGGGGCAAACCCATTTCGCACCTGGCCGAAGCGTGGGGCGTCAAAGGCTGGGATATCAAACGCTGGTGCTGGGACCGGGGTATTCCCATGCCCGAACAAGGGCACTGGGCGAGGCCTAAACACGGTAAATCAGTAGAACAGCCGCCATTGCCCCCAAAGGAAGAATCAGAACAAACGGCTACTGAAGCAAACAGCCGGTAGGTATTCGAACCGGCACCCGTTTTTGCGGGAGAAACAGAACTTTCCTTTGGCGTGCCCGACCGGCTGATCCATCCGGACAAACTGATCACAGACGCAGGAAAGGGTCTGGCCAAAGAACGCTGGGACCAAATGCGGCGCTCGGATGACGACCAGTTCCCGATCAGGGTAATGGCTGCTAACGTCGGACGGGCTTTACGCATTGTGGATACGCTGTTCAAATGCTGGCGGCGCAGAGGGTACCGTGTCGAAATCCGGGACCGCTTTGCTTTTGTTTATTTACGGGAGGTCCGCCAGCGGGTACACCTCTATGAGATCTGCAAGACTTTGCCCAAAGCCAACGAAAAACGAAGTTCGTCAACTAAAGCCTACCGGACGCCTCGCTTTCCGGATGGACTGGTGGGGCGGCCGGGAGTGGAAAGACAGCAAGCGCCCGTTGGAAGAGCAGATACTGGATATCCTTAACCATATGGAACTGTCCGCCCGCCAACTGGAGCGGGAGCGCGCCAAACCCGACCGTGTAATACCGGCCATGATTAATGAAGAAGCTGAAACAGCCGCGGCTCCGCCCGATGGTGACTTTGAACAACTATTGGCCGACGCACAACGCTGGAAACAGTTAAAAGTATTGGATGAATACCTGGCCGCCCTGTTCGCCTCAGCTGAACACTCGCCCGAATTCTTGAGCTGGTTCCAAACAATACGCCAGCAGCGTCTGAATGCGGACCCGCTGCAGCCTTAGGCCCAGTGGATATCGATCGCTTGCTCGTTCCAGCGGATAGCATAGCGCGCGCCGGGTTTGCCGTACACATTGACTTGCTGGTGCTGATCGGTGATACTGCTGCCCTCAAAGAATTTGGCTTTGCCCATCAGCTGCGCCTCTACATCGGACGCCTTTAATATAGCGACCTGATCCTGTTCTTCCAGGCGGCTGACCAGGTCCATGACACTGTTCCTCGCCCGGGCGTCCAGTAAACTGGCGCCCTGCAGGTCTTCCGGCAACAGCAGGACCAGGTAGTCTTCGGCACGGCTGATGGCGACATTGATGATAAACTGTTTCTTGAAGAAACGGCTGTACGCGGCACCGTAGGTGCTGGGGTTGAAGACCGCGAAGACGAGCTCCGATTCATCGCCCTGGAAGCCGTGTACCGTATCGATAGTGACCAGGTCGTCGGCCGGGCCAACGCGATGATCTTCAGCCATCGCGTTGATCAGGTCTGCCTGTGCCCGGTAAGGCGTCACAACGCCGATTTTCCAGGGTTCGGCCTGGGTATCTTTCTTGAAACGCAGCAACAGCTCATTCACCAGCAGGGCGCTATACACATGAACCGGACTTTCGTTCAGCGTCCGGGGATAATAGATCGGGTGGTCTCCCGTTGTGGGGTAACGTATGATCGTCAGCGGCTTAAAACCAAGCTGCGCGAAGAAAGACGGAAGCGGGCGAGAGTGGGCGGTCTTATGCGGGTTGAGCCCCAGCGCCCGGCCATGCAATAACAGGTCCTTGTAGGAAAAACGGCTGAACAGTTTGCCAATGGCGGCAACGCTGCGGTATTGTGTTTTCAGGTTCTCTACCTGTCCTGCATATCTGGGCATTTGAATTTGCTGATCGGCTTCCAGGAAAGATCTCAGGCTGACCATGGAATAAATATTCTCTTCCTTGACATCGCGCTGCTCTTCCGGCAGGTTCTGGTCCGGGATATCGAAGATCGGCGGGATCTGCAGCGGGTCACCCCCAATGATGAATTCCGTGCTTTGTGCCGGATCGCTGGCCCTGTAGCGGCGGTGGAGCATGGGATAAACAATGGCTGGCAGCATGATCATCGAGGCCTCATCAAAAATAATGGTCTGCCAGTCGACATCCGCCAGGGCGATCGTTTCCTCATCATGCCGGCCGGGGTGCGATCGCACCTGGTCATAAAAAAAGCGGTGCACTGTCGTGACCAGCACCTGGCCACCCGCCCGGTCAAGATCGAAATTACCGGCGTCACGTGCCAGGTTATGATCGATGATCTCGGTATCCGGGGCGTTACCATAGCGTACCAGCCAGGAAAGCGTCAGGTCCGAAGGCAGACTTTGCTTGAGGATGCGTTTGACGATGACATTGGCCGCTTTATTGGTCGGGGTCAGCACCAAGATACGGGCATGGGGCGCCACGCGCATGCGCTCCAGTATCTTCTCCGCGATATTGGTGGTTTTACCCGTCCCCGGCGGCCCGAAAATGAAGCGGACATGATCCGTCATTTCCCTGGCCACGTTATACTCCGGCGGCAAGTCGAGGCGGTGAAAGCAGCGGTAGAGCTGCTGGCTTAAACCCGAAGGGCGTGAAAAGGAGATAACGGCCTGGAAAACATCGACCAACGGGATATCCGTCAAATCGGCCGGCTCGGCCGGCAGTACATAGACCCGCTGCCCTTCCTTCATGACTGCTTTTACGGGCAGTTCGCTTACCTGGGCGGCCCCTTGCGGATCAATATAGTGCAGCAACACCCGGTAGTCGCTGAAATACTCTAAACTGGGGGACAGGTTTTCTGTCGGGCTGATCAGGACCAGTATCCTATGGTCAGCCGGGTTCAATTCCGCTTTCCGAAAGCTGACTGAGCCCTGCGCGTTCTTATTGGCCGGGCTGGACAGTAGCATGATCTCGATCAGCTTCAGGAACCAGTCCAGGCTATAGCGCTCAGCCGCCAGGAATTCGTCCTTCATTTTTTTCCTTTCTGCTTCCTGTTCCAGTTTCCGTTTTAACAGTTCCCACTCTTGTTTGAATCCCGGATTGCTCTGGATACGCTGCAAATAATCCTGCAGTTGCTCATCGTACTTTTCAAAAAGCCGCAGCAGCGCCTCCATTGCCGCGTTCGGGAACAGGCCGAGTGACTGCAGCTGGGTAACGACCGTCCGGTCGGGCTGCGCCACATTGACCAGCGCGGTGTGCGCGTCCAGCACTTCGGCATCACCGAGGCCATAACGGTATACGATCTGCCCGTTCGCTTTGAGGGTTCTCGGGATCGGCTGTTCGTAGCCGATGACCGTCAGTTCGGGATAGCTCTTTTTCCAATCCTGATAAAAGGCGCGTTCCCATTCCTTCTGGGGCACCTGCTCATCAATGTTACCTGCCGATAGGCCGACCGTTTCGATTTCACCGGGATAACTCGTGCACCACGATGCATCAAAGCAGCTTTGCAGCGCGATCTCCCTGCTAAGGGCAACCGCCAGGTCCGAAGGATCAAACCCAATGGCAGCCAGGCCTTCCAGCTGCGCATCGCTGAGCCAATAGATCGGCTTGGCCAGGGTCAGCCGTAATTGTCCCGGCAGCCCGCTAAAAGCCAGCAGGGGCAACTCGGTTAACGCCGTTTCCCGGGAGGATAAGCCGGCGATCAGCTTGGTCAGTAGTTCGCGGCGCGGATCTGGCAAGCTGAAGGTTACCTCCCGCCGATGGAGGAACAGGACCGTTCGGAGCAGCAGGGCTACCGTTTGTTCTCCTGTGGCAGCCGCGGGCTGTTCCCCGGCGCCGGCTAAAAAGGAACGCAGGGCGACGATCGGCGAATCGCTGAAAGAAACACCCAGCGCGGAAAGGAATTTTTGTCCGGGGACACCCGCTGTTTCCAGCCATTGCCCGATGGCCGGGGCCAATGCCTCACCTGCATATGCCCAGTCAGGGTCCGCTACGGTCTCTGCAGGCTCAAAGCCGATCAGCGGCGCCCAACCTTGAACAGCGCTCAATTTGACCGGAGCTTCGGGGGCGGCCTGAAATAATGCATAACAAAAATCAAAAAAAACAGCCTGCCCTGCAGCCGGAATATGGTCGGCACCGGGCGCTGTCAGGCGCTCGCCCTTAAGGTAAGGGGAATGCAGTACCTGGATCTTCCCGTCTGGCGAGAAATGATCGCCCGGTTTCATTTTGAGTTGCTGTGCCAAACCGGCATAGCATGGGGCTAGCTGGAGTTCCGGGCTGAGCACCGGACAAGTGTTCTCCGGCAGGTAAAAAACGCCTCCCGCTATTTCGTGCGGACCGGCGCAGGTCTCCACGATAAAATCACCCGGCTCATAAACCGAAAGAAGCAAGAAGGCCAGCTGGTCAGGGCGCTCCAGCGGCCGATCTTGATAGTTTTCCGTCAAATGATCATAAATATATTCATGGTCGGTGGAAGCTTCCAGTCCCAGACATTCGGTCAGTACTGATCGTTCGGCGACCGCGGCCTCAGTAAGCCGCTCGACCAGCAGCCCGGCAACCCTGGTCGCCCGCGATTGGTCGTTGAGGATGATCTGTGAAAGGGAAAGCTGGTACTCGGTCTCACCGCGCAACAGGGTGACCGCGTCGTTTCCGGTGAACTGGGCATCCTTCCAATAGAGGGTTTCATTTTCCCACCGGGCGGCGATCTTTTCCCGAATCAGCGCGATACGTTCAGCTGAAACAGTAAACGTTTGCAAAACGAGCGTCAGGAAACGCAAAGGCGCCGAATCCGCCCGCAGCGGCTGGTCCAGATCGAACAATTGTAGCGGAACGCCCTCCAAAACTTTTTTCCTGGTCTCGCCGCCGGCCTGTGATACCAGCGCAAGCAAAGCCGAAAGCTGCTCATCATCCGTGAGCGTGCACCTTTCAGCCAGTTCCTCGATCAGTTCGTCCTTCTTGAGGTCTACCAGCTCACCGAAACTGTGCAAAACGACCGGCAGCAGACGGAAGGCTGCCTGGTGATGGACCTGTAGGTAGGCCTGGACGGCTTTGTCCTGGGTCAGCGCCTGTGAGACGCCTGTGGTTTCCGGGTAGATCATTAAGGCCCCGCCCGCTTCACCGATCGTAAGTTGATCGAACACCTCGCGGTTCTCCGACGCGCAAAGTTTGAGCAGGCCCGTGGCCGCCGCAATGGACACTTCGGTCAGCGGCTTTTCGACATTTAGTTCCAGTTCACCGGCGCTTAGCTTAAAGGGCGCCGCTTCATAAAAAGGCAATAGCCCGTAAAGTGGCAGACTGGCGATGCCCAGTTCCGGGGCAAGGCTGCTGAAAGCTGAATACTGCCCTTCGGTCAACTGGGCGAGTTCGGCGCAGTAGTAATAGGCTTCGCCAGCTGGCAGCAGGCCCTCCGGTGTATAAACGACCGTAATTTCGGCCAAACCAGGTGCCAACGGGGTCCTGGCATAGATCTGTTTTACGGCGGTGTAGATCGCCGGGATATCCGCAGGCCGCAAACCGGGCTGCGTGAGAATAGCCGTAAAAGCCGGCTGGATGATCTGCGCATAAACTTCAGTCTCCCGGCACAAATAGTCATCAAGTTCTTTAAAGTATTCCTGCCCGGCGATACACCAGCCTTTCAGCCAGGTATGTTCTGCAGCTTTGATCATGCTGCTCAAGGCCAGTATTTGACCGTTCGTATTGGAAAACAAGGTCAGGCGGCGGAAACGCGCGACGCGTTCTTCCGGTGAACGCGAACCGATCTTGAGCGTGGCCTCGAAAATGGCTCTTTTCTCCCCGGGTGCAAAACCGGCAGCCGCAAAACGGGGGTTCAGTAAAGTCACCAGTTCATCAAATGAATTGAAATACTGCACCAGGCGCGCGGTTGTTTGAATGTATTTAAACAGGTTCGGGTAATCACTCAAAGAAAAGTCCGTGGTATAAAAACCCGCCTTAAGCAGATAAGGTCCCAGGTCGTCGATCCGGTTAAAAAGGATAAGGTAGCGCTCATCTTCTTCCGCTGCTGCCAGACTCAGCGTCTGCCCATTGCTGAAAGGCCAGATCGCCAGTTTGGCGATATTGGCGCGGATATTTTTTTCCTCGCTGACCAAAGCTATAGCCGCCTCCAATTCTTCAAAAATAAGTTTGATCCCGGCGGGTTCGGCCAGCAGCCAGCGATTGATGTGTTCGGCGGAGCCAGCCTCGTCCAGGATATCCAGAATGGTCACTTGTTTCAGTAATAACTTTTGCCGCGCCATGAATGCGAGTGACTGTGCCTGTTCGTCATCCCAGTAAAACCAGTGGATATGACCGCCCAGCCAGTTCAGGGTATCGACCGGCAAAGCGGTGCCCTTCATCCGTACGTTTTTGTGATCGCCTGCAATGGTGAAGCCATGTTCGTCAAATGACCTGACGGGTACCTGGTTGCAGATCAGCTGGAACAATGGCTCCCACAGCGGTTCATTCACCCAAACCCGTTCAGGATTATCGCTTTTGTCCGATAACAACAGCGTAGCATAAACTTTGAGGAAGCGGGCGCGAAGCGCTTCGTCAGTACTTTCGGACCACAACTTCATCCGCTGGGTGAGCCGGGCGGCGAACCGGCTGAACAAACGTTCATTGATCCCGACGCCTTCAGTGCCGGCGTTTCCCTTTTGTAAGTAGGTGCGGGAACTCGATTTATAAAAAGCATTGGAATGCAGAATAAAGCAAAGCCGGTGCTTTTCTTCGCTCAAAGGAAAGAACAGGTAGAAATTAGGCGCGTTTTTGAAGGTTTCAACTGACGCTTCATGGTCGGTAAAACCCATGAGGATCTCGATATCGGCATCTTTTCTGATCTCCGAGGATTCCCCATCGTTGATCTCTTCTTTGCCGAAACGGATAAAATGGAAGTCCGCCGAACCCTTTTCAAAAATGAAAGGCTCGAAATCCAGGTCGATCGGCTTCAATAACGTTTGGTTCAGGTTAACTTCTTTCAACCCCGAATGGCCAAGTGTCAACTGGGCCGTACGGTTCAAAATGGTCATCGAAAACCGGACACCTTCTTCGAGGTTGACCTCTTCCAGCGAACCC
Source organism: Mucilaginibacter sp. HD30 (assembly GCF_054061755.1). Classification (NCBI taxonomy): domain Bacteria; kingdom Pseudomonadati; phylum Bacteroidota; class Sphingobacteriia; order Sphingobacteriales; family Sphingobacteriaceae; genus Mucilaginibacter; species Mucilaginibacter sp. HD30. The sequence goes on along the minus strand of NZ_JBSSEO010000001.1, from coordinate 3,670,449 downwards.
TGCTTTCCTTGTCCCAGTTTGAGAAAAAACAAGGAGCCGTGTTCAAAATCCGTTTCAAAATAGCTGCGGTATTTTTGGATCCAGCGGCCCATAACAGCCAGTTCATCCCTGCTGAAGGAATTGCCGGTCTCCTGGTAACGGTAATCCCGGATCAGCTCCGGCACCGTATCATTTTCCGGCTGACAGGGAAAATTGGTGATCAGTATCTTGAACAGCCAGGGTTCGGTACCCAGCACCTTGGCCTTCTTTTTTTTATTTTCAATATAGACCTGGTATTGCTGGCTGGTCGGTTCCACTTCTGGCTGCACGGTGAACAGCAGCGGTTCGGCCTGCTGCCAGCTAAACAGGATGGGGCCGTAATTATTGTTCAGCAGTTCGTCCAGTCCGTTTTCCTTACCGACGAGGCGGTGGGCCAGCTTGAAACCGATGCCGAACTTCCCGATGGTATAATTGTCGGCAGCCTTGGTCGATACGCCGATATTCAGGATCGATTGCACCGCGTCGGCATCGAACATATTCCCATTATTGGCCACCAGCAAATATGAATTGCCGTCCAACTCATCCTTTCCCCAGAAAAGACCGAAGCGGGTGCTCAGGGCATCGACCGCATTTTGCATGAATTCGTAGACCGCCTGCCCGTCCTTAGCCATATCCAGGAAGCCCTGTAAAAAGCCCCGGACGCCATCATTATCCTGGTAACCATCTTTCAGGCCATGGTAAATATTAAAAAAACCATATTCGAATTCGCCCTCACGCACCTCGTGACTGACGCCGATAAAATGTTCGTTCCTGCTGGGAATATCCATTTCGGCGATGTCTTTTTTGATGAGCTGCCGAAACTGGCGCATGTCTTTTATCTTCATAAGGTGATAAGCGGGTTTTGTGCTACGAGTTTACAAAAAAATAACGGCCCTGCCGTCCGGGGATAAAGCTTTTCGTATTATTTTGTTTATCAAGTATTAAATAAATACATTAGCTACCGATCACTATACCTGACCACATGCACATTCCCACCCAACACCTTTCCGTAAGAGTAGCCTGGCATGATGCCGGTTGGAACGGAAAGGTCTGCTGCAGCCCGCGTGAGAACGGCTCCTGCATGTTCCTGCCCCGTATCCAGGCCGCTAAAGACCCTGCTCTGGAAGAATCGCTTGCCTCGAGGTGGATGCACGAACTGAGCGAACAGCAGCAGCCACCTTGTATCGCCGAAAAAGCGACCTTCATGTCGCCGCATGATGTCTACCGAAAGGTGAAGCACCCCTATGCCTCCAATCCCAAGAACCAAAAATATTACGGACATTACCGTGAAACCACCCTGCGGTATCCAGGGTACAGCTTTGCTGTCATCCCCTATGGGTGGATGCAGAAAGATGCCGACAGCAACCAGTCGGACCGGGCGGAAGAATACCAGCTCGGCTATGATGCCAGGAAAGAACCCGAATTAGGGTTCCGAAATACCTGGGTCCAACAGATCGATAACCAGCAGGCCCTGCTCGACGCCTTTATAGATCCCATCAGGCCCGAACATTCGCTGGTCTTCATATACGCCAAGAATATTCCATTGGTAGAATCTACAGAACGCATTTTGATCGGCGTTGGCCGGGTGACCAAGACTGGCGCACTCACTGAATATGACTACAACCCGGAACTGCCGGTCGCGTTCCGCAGCACACTTTGGGAACGGCCTGTTTACCATTCGATCAGGCAAGACTTCGCAGACGGCTTTCTGCTGCCTTATCATGATCTGCTCACATTAGCAGCTCAGGACGAATCGATCAACCTACAGGATTATATCGCCTTTGCGCCAGCCTTTCAGGAATTTTCGTATGGCTCGGAATGGGTTTCAAACGACACCGCCATCGAAGCCCTGCTGATCCTGCATGACCGGCTCAAGAAGCTTGGAGGATTGCTGGCCGGTAAAGATTATAGCGATCAGTTAGGCTGGATCGATCATCAAATATCGGTCTTATGGGAGATGCGTGGCCCTTTCCCCGGTATCGGGCCGGTATTAAGCGGACTGAAGATCCCGGCGGGCAACATGGTCGCGCGCGAACTCGACCGATTGATCCGGAACGACCAGGGCGAAGTCATCACCAATCCATGGGACTACGTGTACCGGCTATACGGCGGCGACCAGTCTTTTTTGCCAAACAATCTTAAATTCCCGATGAGCGGTACGCTGAAGGCGACCTGGGAAAATTATAGCGATGACGAAAAGGCCTTCCTCGAATTGCTGAGCCGCATGAGCCTGGATAACGAGCAGGTCAGGCAAGTCATTGATCTTTCCGAACAACAACAGTTGGAATACCTGGTCAATCCCTATGCTTTATACGAACAACATCGCCTAATTCGCCTGCAATTCCCGGCCAGCACGATCGACAAAGCACTGTTCCTGCACCCGGTGGTCAGCGAAAGGTTCCCATTGCCAGAAAAGACAGCGATCGGCGACCCGCTGGACGAGCGGCGGATCCGGGCTTTTTGCGTGCAGGTACTGGAACAGGCAGCTGCCGGCGGAAATACCTTGCTGACCGACAGCCAGCTGGTGACCGCATTGGATGGACTCCCGCTCGCCCCACTTTGCGATCCTGGAACGAGGAACTTGCTGGCTATCGAAGATTTTTTACAGGCAGAGCTCGGGCGGCAAGTGTTGGATGAGCAATCAGGGCTGAATTACTATAAACTCGTCCGCTATGCAAAGATGAAGGAGAAGATCAAAACATTTGTTCAAAAGCGCCTGCAACGCCCCATCTCCAGCATCCCGGAGACAAACTGGCGGGCGGTCATCGATGATAAATTCGGGGCTATCGACCCTGCTCTACCGGATTGGTTCCGGCAGCGGGATAGTCAGGCAAGGGATGAAAAGGCCGCCGCCCTGGCCTTGATGTCCACCAACCGGGTGGCGGTGCTGCTGGGCCCGGCCGGAACAGGGAAGACCACGCTGATCGATATCTTATGTGCCCAGCCGTTCATTGCCGGCGGTACGATACTCAAACTTGCGCCAACGGGCAAAGCCAGGGTAAAAATGGGCAAAGATGCCCAAACAGTAGCCCAGTACCTCATTAGGGCCAAGCGTTACCAACCGGAAACCGGTCAGTATATGCTTAATCCAGACGGCCCGGTCCGTAGCGCCAAGACGGTCATTATTGATGAGGCCTCCATGCTGACGGAGGACCAGCTGGCAGCAGTGATCGACAGCCTGACCGGTGTGGAACGCTTGATCCTGATCGGCGATTACCGGCAACTCCCGCCTATCGGCGCGGGAAGGCCCTTCGCGGACCTTATCAATTACCTGCAGCAGCAAAAAAAGGGGATCGCATCCTTGAAAGTACTCTTCCGTCAATCCGCAAAACAGGATATACCGGCGGAAGAACCAGACCGCCTGGATGTCAGGCTAAGCAAATGGTTCAGCGACGACCCGATCAAGAAAGAGGAGATCAATATTTTCGGAGAGATCGCCGCTGACGAAGGGAAGAACTGGGGGCATATTGAGTTCATGGAATGGTATAATGTGCGTCAGCTGGAGGAGATGCTGGTTTCAGCGACCAACAGAGAGATCAGCCAGTTGCTTCCCAGAATAGACTTGGCAGCGACCGGCGATCCGATGAAAGATTTTAACCTTTCCTTAGGTGCCCGCGCTTATTATGAGGGCAATTCCTGGTTAAGTTTCGACATCCCCTCGGCGCCGCTAATCGAAAGCTGGCAGATCCTCTCGCCGACCCGCACCTCGGGCTATGGCACCAAGGTGCTGAACCAGGGTATCCAGAAAACTTACCGGGCGACCGCGATCGCTAATTCCATCCAGCCGCCAAAATATAAAAAACGGAAGATGCCCCGCCCGGTCGGAAACGATAAATTAGTATACGGAGATAAGCTTATCAATATCCAGAATACACGCTGGGACAAACCCTGGAACTATACCTATAACCCCGAGCGCTTGTCCGACGAATCCCTGCTCAAGTACATGGCCAACGGGGAGATCGGCCTGCACGTTGGATTTTACGGCGAATGGAACCAGGAAAAGCCGCGCCCTATCCGGGTGGCCTTCGCTTCACAACCCGGCTACGCCTATCAGTTCAAAGAAGCCGACTTCCAGGAAGATGGCGACCTGCAGTTCGAGCTTGCCTATGCCATCACAGTCCACAAATCCCAGGGCAGCGGCTTCAATACGGTTATTTTTGTCATACCATCCGCCTGTCCCACGCTCAGCCGGGAACTTTTCTATACCGCCCTTACCCGTCAGGAAGACCGCATTTTGATTTTGCATCAGGGCAAATTCAGCGATTATGAAAAATATTCGCGTGGCGAATACTCTGAAACCGCACGCCGCCTGACCGATCTTTTCTCGGAACCGCAACTTAAGCTGGTCAATAAAAAATTCTATGACGCCAACTATGTCCAGGTGTGTGCCAAAGGAGAATTTATGATCTCCAAGTCAGAAGTGATCATTGCCGATCAGTTGCATTTCCAGCATATCCCTTACGCTTACGAAGCACCAATCAGCGATGACAAAGGTATCGTGATCCATCCTGATTTTACCATAGAAGATGCGGCCAGCGGTATCGTTTATTACTGGGAGCACCTGGGTTTGATGACCAAGGATGATTACCGGAGCAAATGGAAAAGAAAGCAGGAATGGTACACTCGCAACGGGATCATTGAAAACACTTTGGATCCGGATGCGGACAAACAGCTGATCATCACGCGGGATAAACCGGACGGTGGTATTGATGCGCAGGAGATACGGCTGCTGATCGAAAAGTTATTCATCTAAGCTAGACCATTTGAACCCATGAGCCGCCAACTGACAGCACATTTTGAAGGGATAGAGCCTATTTTGCTGGAACAGATCGATAACGCAGAACGATCCATCCATATCGTCATGGCCTGGCTAACCAGCCAGGCCGTCAAAAATGCGTTGCTTTTGGCAAAACGGGATGACCCCGCTATGCACATCGAGATCGTGGTGGATGACAATGAGATCAACGATCACTATTTTTTTAATTACCGCCAGGAATTCGAAAATGCCGGCATAGCGCTGCGTCAAAAATGTGACCAGCGTTTCCTACACCGCAAATTCATGGTCATTGACGGATCAATTACTGTGTTAGGCTCTTATAATTATACCCGGAAAGCCAAATATAATGCAGAGAACATTTCCGTCATTGAAGACCAGCATTTCAGTAGCGTACACCTGCGCATTTTCAGGGCGCTTACTGAGCCGTCCTACCGGGATGAAAATGTTAGCCTTTTATTTGAACACCCGGAATTTGCGCAAAGACTGCTGTCGGCATATTATCCTTTTTCCCGTAAGCAGTACCGGAAATACCGCTCAAAAATAATACTGGGAGATTGCTTCACGCATTTCAACGGCTATTATGATGAAGTCGCCTACCAGCCAGGCTTTATTTTCAACCCCAGCTGTCGTTTGGATAGAAAGCTCCGCCCATCGGAGTTTGACCTGCCGGTCACCAAACGCACCTTAAGAAACTGGACCCATGGCCGCAACGCTACACATATCATCGACAGCTATCGGGAATATCCAGACCAATGGCACGAGATCAATGATGCACTGAGCGAGGTTAAACCGAACCTGAAAAGACAATTCAAGACTGCGATTAGCAGTACGCGCACCTACGAACAATTGAAAGAACTTATTAAAGGGGATATCGACATTATTAAAGAAGACCGCTTGTGGTATGATAACTTCCAACCTTTTCTAAATGAGCAGGTAATTGAAGGACTTTTTGTCAAATTTCCTAGCGTTTCGACTAGTTACGATTGTGATGAATTGCCACGACTATTATTATCGAAGTAATTCTCATGCATATTCAAATTTGAAGATCTGTCTGTATTTGCTGACCATTTCTTCACTGACCGCTACTTTTCGGGCACGTAGGCGCAAGCCATTCCCGTCGAGGTAAAGGTCAATTTGCCGGTCAGGCGGATAAAGCCGTGGTCGGTGAACCGCCCCCAGAAGATGGTCGTTCGCTTTTCGTTGTTCGGTTTTCAACCATACGTTTGTCGATTTGTTAGTACATTCTAACTCTTTCGTCGTCAACCGGGCATAAGGTGCTGTTCTTCGCGTTATTATACTCGACTGAATATCAGTTATACTTTATTCATTTAAGTTCTCCTTCCTCCAATGCTTTTTGTTCTTTCAGTCTGTTTTTTAAGGCGGTCATGTCACGGTTTACCTTCCTGTCTTTAGTTCTGGCATAGATCTGAGTTGTGGTGAGCTTTGTATGCCCCAGCATTTTGCTGACAGATTCCAGCGGCACATCGTTATCCAGTGTTACAGTTGTCGCAAAAGTGTGTCTTGCAATGTGTGTCGTCAGATTTTTGTCGATGCCAGCGAGGTCTGCAATTTCTTTTAAATAGGCATTCATCTTTTGGTTGCTTTTAACTGGCAATAGTTTGTTCTCTACGTCACGGCACAGATGGCCGTCATACTTATTTAGGATCTCAATTGCTTGGGGCATAAGTGGGACATTGGCTTCAATCTCAGTTTTTGTGCGGGTGGTCTTTATCCATAGGACTTTATCTTTACCGCTTACAATATTTTGTGGTGTTAATTTTTCTACATCGACAAACGCATATCCTGTAAAGCAGCAGAAAAGAAAGGTGTCTCTGACCTCATCCAGCCGCTTTATTTTAAATTCATGCGAGGCTAATAATTCTATTTCCTCCCATTCAAGGACCTCCCGGTTAACTTTCCGGTAAGTGCATTTGAAAGCATTAAAAGGGTTGTGAATTAACCATTTGTTATTTACCGCCAGGTTGATGATCTTTTTTAAGTTTTTAATATAGCGCATGGCGGTATTATGCTCAATTGCGCACTCCGTTTTCAGATACATTTCAAAGCCCCAGACAAAGGCGAAGTCTATCTGGTCGAGATACACATCGTCTTTTTGGAACCTATGTTTTATAAAGCCGGAAACGCGACTCCTAACTGTATTGTACTTTGTCAGCGTTGCCTTTACAAAGTCTTTTCCTACAAGTTTTGCCAGGTCTGCATTGTGCTGATCGAAAACCTCCAGCAGCATTTTTCTGTCCGGCTCCTCACCTGAATACTGCAACTTGATTTTTTCAGCCGTAATAAACTCGTCATTTCGCTTTAAGAATTTAAAAGCTTTGTCGATTTCATCCAGTGTATCATTGATATCAGCATTGATCCGCCTGGCTTCAGGGCTTGTCCCTTTGAGAAAGCCGGTTTGGGCATCCCATTTTGCGGGATGCACCCTTCTTTTAAGCGAAATTTCCGCACGTTTTCCTAAATAAGTAATCCTTGCATACAGCGGTACCAAGCCTGCGGCATCTGTTTTCCGTTTGTCAGCCCAGATAAGAACTGAGAACCTTTGGGTTGTTTTCATAACACATTAATTTTTAAGTTACTTAATCGCATTAACTTTGAGTTCAAATGAGCTGTTTTAAGCTCAAAAACATCAATATAAGTACTTTAAAATCAACTCATTACAAGCTAATTCGGTGACTAAATTAGCGAATCAAAACAGGTCACCGAATAGGTCACCGAATGAGTCATAAATGGTGGTATGAAATGAGCGGGATTGACATAAAAAAACCGCTTAAATCATTGATTTAAGCGGTTATAAACGGTTTTGATACCTTTTTAGCGGAATGGACGGGACTCGAACCCGCGACCCCATGCGTGACAGGCATGTATTCTAACCAGCTGAACTACCACTCCGTTGGGGTTGCAAATATACCCTTCATTTTTTATTACACAAGGTATTTTTTAAAAAAAGTTAAATCAGCCATTATTACACCGATGGCGTACCATCAATAGCACTGATTTTAAAGATTTTATTAAGATGTGTTTGTTGTATAAAAAAGACAACACGTGTATAAAATAACAGACTTGTGTGCAGAATTTAAGACTGTGCTAATAAATGCCCCTGAAAAAACCAGCTAACGAAACGTCAAAATAATAGCATACTTTTCTGAGCGTTTCTATACGTATGTCAATTTTGCCAGACTCTAAACGCGCTATATTTATATTTGTGTCGGCATAAAACTTCTCTTGTGTAACCTGGTTTTGCCTCCTTAGTCGTTTTATTTGAAGCGAAACTTTGCGCTTAAAAGCCTCGTCAGAACTATTAATATACTCAAAATCAGTTAACAACATAGGTTTCGGTTTTTATCTGTGTACGAAAAATAAAATTAAAGGTTTAGTAGCTATGTGGAGTAAATTAGTTTTAAACACAGTGCTTTATTTTTTTCAAATATGACGTATAAGTCAGGGAGCCAAGCGTATTATGGCTCCACTTTTGTTGTTAGGAAAAACGGCCCTGCAATACATCTATGAAAAACAACAATGCATCTGCCAAAATTATTTTTGAATTCTCAGACGCCCAGGCTGAGGTTTTTTGTTCTTTGTTTTGGGTTTAATCAATAGTTTAAATTAATTAGGGGAAAGGGAGCTTCAAAAGAGCTCTCTTTTTTTTTGCATAAATTTAGGGTGTATCTTTATTAAAAGCATGGCGATATGAATTTTGAATTAACCGAAGAACAACTATTGATACAGCAAACCGCCCGAAGCTTTGCCCAAAAAGAGCTTAAACCTGGCGTAATTGAGCGCGACGAGCTACAAAAGTTTCCGGCAGAACAGATTGAGAAACTGGGCGAATTGGGGTTTTTAGGCATGATGGTTTCGCCCGAGTATGGCGGCGGCGGAATGGACACCTTATCGTATGTGCTGGCCATGGAGGAGTTTTCAAAGATAGACGCTTCCGCATCGGTGATTGTTTCGGTTAATAACTCATTAGTATGTTACGGGCTGGAGAAATATGGCAGCGAGGAACAGAAGCAAAAGTATTTGGTTTCCTTGGCCAGCGGCAAACAAATAGGCGCCTTTTGCCTTTCAGAGCCTGAAGCTGGCTCTGATGCCACTTCGCAACGAACTGTGGCTGTCGATATGGGTGATCACTACCTGCTGAACGGCGTTAAAAATTGGATCACCAACGGCAACTCGGCTACCACTTATATTGTTTTAGCCCAGACCTATGCAGAAAAAGGCCATCATGGCATAAACGCGCTGATAGTTGAAAAAGGAATGGAGGGCTTCACCGTTGGCGCAAAGGAAAACAAGATGGGCATTCGCGGGTCAGACACCCACTCGCTACATTTTACCGACGTAAAAGTGCCTAAGCAGAACCGCATAGGCGACGATGGCTTTGGCTTTACCTTAGCTATGAAATTGTTGGAGGGAGGGCGTATTGGCATTGCAGCACAGGCGCTGGGCATAGCGGCAGGTGCGCTTGAACTGGCATTAAATTACTCAAAAGAGCGCAAAGCCTTTGGCAAAACATTGGCCGATATGCAGGCTATACAGTTTAAGTTGGCCGATATGGAAACCGAGATTGAGGCGGCCCGAATGCTTTGCTATAAAGCAGCCTGGCTAAAGGATAACGGACAGCCCTATGGCCATGCCAGCGCCATGGCCAAGCTTTTCGCATCGAATATAGCCATGAAAACTACTATTGAAGCTGTGCAGATTCACGGCGGATACGGGTATGTAAAAGATTACCATGTTGAACGATTGATGCGTGATGCCAAGGTAACGCAGATATACGAGGGGACGTCAGAAATTCAACGCATTGTCATATCGCGCGATATACTTAAGTAGCACTGCGTTTTTAATTAACTTTGGTAAGATAATTTTTTAGAATGAGGATATTCAGATTTTTACCGGCTTTATTAGTAGCTGTTTTTATTTTGTCGGGCTGTTCAAAGCCGGACCTTAAGACCGGTGTTTGGCGGGGTGCTTTAAAAACCGCGAGTGGAAACGAAATACCTTTTAATTTTGAAATTACTGATACCGCAGGTAAAAAGTTAATGACCATTTTTAACGGCACCGAACGCTTTAAAGTGACGGATATAAGCGTTAGCGGTGATAGTGTTGCTATTAAAATGCCGTTGTTCGAATCAGAGTTTAAATTAAAGCTCACTGAAGGCGCACTTACCGGAAAATGGATTAAACACCTGGCCGATAGCGACGCTGTTGTAGACTTTAACGCCTTTTATGGCAGTAACTGGCGTTTTAAAACCGACCGTAAGCCTGCAGCCAATATCTCCGGACGCTGGGCGGTTGCCTTTGGCGACGGCGAGGAAAAAGATTTTGCCGTTGGCGAGTTTAAGCAGGACGATGCAAAGCTTACCGGTACATTTTTAACTACAACAGGTGATTATCGCTTTTTAGAGGGCGTAGTAAGCGGCGATAGTTTATACCTGTCTTGCTTTGATGGCGGACACGCTTATTTATTTAACGCTAAAATTAAGGGGGATAGCATAACCGCCGGTAAGTTTTATTCGGGCCGTACGGGTACTGATGTTTGGACGGCGGTAAAAGACGCTAACGCAAAATTACCCGATGCATACTCGCTTACAGCATTAAAACCAGGCTTTAAAAAACTGGCCTTTACATTTACCGATCTGAGCGGAAAGAAGGTTTCGCTGGCCGATGAGCGGTTTAAAAACAAAGTTGTTATTGTACAGATAATGGGATCATGGTGCCCTAACTGCATGGACGAAACCGCCTACCTGGTAAACTACTATAAAAAATATCAGCCCAAAGGCGTAGAAATAGTTGGCCTGGCCTACGAGCGAACCACTAATTTCGAGCGATCTAAAAAAGCCCTGCAACAGCTTGTAAATCGCTTTAATATCCCTTATCCTGTATTAATAACCGGTTACACGCCTGCGCGTGGCGAAGCCGCTAAAAGCCTGCCCATGCTTGATAAAGTGCTTGGTTTTCCTACAACCATCATTATTGATAAAAAAGGTGATGTGCGTAAAATACACACAGGCTTTAGCGGTCCTGGTACCGGCGACCATTATATTGAATTTATAACTGAGTTTGAAAAGCTTACAAACGATCTGTTAGCCGAAAAGTAAAACTCAAACCCCTCTCCATTGCAGAGAGGGGTTTGAGTTTTGCAGGTTTAGGTGGTTTAGTCTTATTTTTCGGCGGCAAGGGTATTGCTTTTGGCCATGTCGCGCGTGCTTTCGGCAAGGCGTATAAATTCTGCGCGATAGCCTTGTTCGTCTTTTCCTTTTGCGCCCCGGGCTAACGCTATCACTTGGTTAAAGTTGGAGCTTTGTTTAAATTGCGAGTTACACAGCAGTAGGCCATACTCCGCAACGGCGGCGGCAAACCGCATATCTTCTGATGAATTGTCCAGATCAGCGGTTTTGTTTTCAACCACAATTGATTCCATTTTGCTCACATCAGAATTTGGGTCCTTGTAGCGAAACTTAACCGTCATCAATTCTTCCGATGCGTTTTTATTAGCTTTTTTGGGCTCATTTTGATATTTCAACGGATCAACGCTGCCGGCAAACGCGTCATCTTTTATCCCAACAGGAATAATCTCGTACAAGGCCGTAACATTATGGCCCACGCCCATATCGCCGCCTAATTTGGCGTCATTATTAAAATCCTCTTTAGCTAATAGTCTGTCCTCGTATCCTAATAAACGGTAGGCTTGTACTTTGGTTGGGTTAAACTCCACTTGTAGCTTTACGTCTTTGGCTACAGTAAATAGTGTTCCGCCAAACTCGGTTACCATAGAGCGGGTAGCCTCGGTAATATTGTCAATATAGGCGTAGTTACCATGGCCCTTATCGGCTAACAGTTCCATTTTGCTGTCTTTATAGTTACCCATGCCGAAACCTAAAATAGATATGCTAACACCGCTTTGGCGCTCCTGTTCAATCAGTTCCTCCATATCACCATCGCTTGACAGGCCCACATTAAAATCGCCATCGGTAGCCATTACAATACGGTTATTACCTCCTTTTTTGAAGTTTTGCCTTGCAATTTTATAGGCTAACTTAATACCGGCACCTCCCGCAGTACTTCCACCGGCACCTAACTGGTCAATAGCGTCTTTAATCTTTTGTTTCTCATCACCAGGGGTTGATGGTAGCACCAGGCCGGCGGCACCCGCGTAAACTACCATTGCAACATGGTCAATCGGGCGTAATTGATCTACCAGCATTTTCAAAGATGTTTTTACCAGTGGCAACTTATTGGGCGAGTCCATCGACCCGGAAACATCTATCAGAAATACCAGGTTGCTGGGAGGTAATTTGGCATTATCAACCCTTTTAGCTTTCAGACCAATGCGCACCAATTGATGTTTTTCGTTCCATGGAGCAGTAGCAACTTCTGCTCGGATGGCTACAGGTTTACCGGCGCTTGGTGCGGGCAGATCATATTTAAAGTAATTTATCATCTCCTCAATACGCACCGCATTTTTTGGGGGCAACTGGCCGGAATTGATATATCTACGTACATTGGCGTAAGAGGCAACGTCAACATCGGTGGCTAAAGTTGAAAGCGCTTCTTTAAGCGGATTAATAAACTGATTTTCTAAAATAGGGCTGTAGGATTCGTTGTTAGTCATATCAGCAGCGGCGTATCCATAAACCGTTTTATCCTTAAGTATATTTCTTGCCTCCTTTTTGCTTAAATATTGGCTTGCTTTACCGGGGTTCATGGGGCGTAGCTCTATCGAACTTACTGAGCCCACCATTGTAGATCTTTTTTGAACGCCAAAACCCACAACCACTACTTCTTCCAGTGCGGAAGATCGTGGTTGTAAAATCACGTTGATAACGCTGTCTGACTTGATATCTACCACCTGCTGTATAAATCCAATAAAAAGAAATTCGAGCCTGGTTTTCCCCTGGGGTACATTAATGGAGTATTTACCCTTTGCGTCGGCGTTGGTGGCAATGTTTGTCCCCTGCACCCTGATGGTAGCTCCGATTAATGGCTGATTAGAGTTGTCAGAAACAGTGCCGGTTATGGTACGGTCGGCTCCGTAGGTAAATGCGGCAATGCCAGCCAGCATCAACAATAACAATAAGGTCTTTTTCATAATTTATGGTTTTATAGTAAGATGCAGCCAAAACCACATTTCCATAAAAGGGCCATAAATTTTTTTTTAAAAGATATCTAACCCGGGCAGTTAGTTCTTTTCTTCCCAAATCGCACACAAATGCAAAATAGTCTCAACCGCCTTTTGCATATCCTGTACCGATACCCATTCCTGCTTGCCATGAAAAGCGTGCTCGCCTGCAAAAATATTAGGACACGGCAATCCCATGAACGACAGGCGCGAACCATCCGTGCCACCACGGATGCTGCAAAGTTTAGCATCCATACCCGCCCTGCGTATAGCCTCCATGCCATAATCCACAATTTGCGGGTGCTGGTCCAATACATTTTTCATGTTTCGGTATTGTTCTTTTATATGTAGTTCGTAGGTACTCCCCGGATAATCTGTCAGCACGTCCTCTGTTATTTTTCTGATCACTCCGGCATGTTCTGCCAGTTTTACATCATCAAAATCGCGGATAATGAAATCAACCTCGGCCTGCTCAACATGCCCGCTTATATTTACCGGATGTACAAAGCCTTCCATTTCTTCCGTGCCCTCCGGCGATAGATCTTGTGGCAGGTTTGCAACTATACGCCCGGCTATTTTTATGGCGCTTTGCATTTTTCCTTTTGCAAAACCCGGGTGCGAGCTAATACCGTGAATAATAAGTTTTGCACCATCCGCAGAAAAAGTCTCATTTTCCATATTACCGGCGCTTTCGCCATCAATAGTATAGCCGGCATACGCGCCGAGCTTTTCCATGTCAACTTTGTCCACCCCGCGGCCAATTTCTTCATCAGGCGTAAACAATATACGGATATCACCATGTTTTATTTCGGGGTGTTGTATTAACTGGTAACAGGCATCCATAATTTCGGCAAGGCCGGCTTTGTTGTCCGCACCTAACAAAGTGGTGCCACTGGCGGTAATGATGTCATTTCCGATCTGATTATTAAGGTCTGCATGCTCATTTAACCGTAACACCTGCGACGGATCATCCGGTAATACCATGTCTTCTCCCTGGTAGTTTTTATGAATAATAGGTTTAATGCCCTCGCCACTACAATCAGGAGAGGTATCCATGTGCGAGCAGAAGCAGATAACCGGGACATCTATTTTTGAGGTATTTGAGAGTACGGTAGCATACACATAGCCATGCTCATCAATATGCGCGTCGGTAACGCCCATTGCCAAAAGTTCGGCTACCAACAATCGCCCTAAATTTTTTTGTTTTTCTGTTGATGGACAGGTTGGTGAATCAGGATCTGATTGTGTATCGATAACAATATAACGTAAAAAACGTTCGGCAACTGTTGAGCTTTCAGCTAACTTAAAGTTCATATATTTGTTTCGTTATTGGGTGTCCCCTATTTGTTGTAAAAATGACTATTTTTTTATTGTGAAGAAGCTGCTTTTGTTCTTTTTTGTGTCGATCCTGGCTATTGCCGCTAAATCACAGTCCTACAATTATGGCTCTTATGGTATTGGTGTAAACTATAATGCATTATTCCCATACACAGACTTAGCCACAGGCAAAAACACCCAGGGCCTTAGTGTAATAGGCTATTATAATCTGTCTTTATACATACCTATTGGCCTTGAGGTTCAAACAGGGGAATTAGCCGGTGGAGGTGTTCTTACAGACTTTCATGGCCGAGAATATAAAAACAAATTCACCGCTATAATTGCCCGTGGCGATGTTTTCCTCGGGCAGGTAACGGACTTCGGCTACAGCGGGCCTCTACGCTATTTAAAAGACTTTTACGCCGGCACGGGTATTGGGGTGATAAGCAATAATATGGCGTTTATTCAACGCGTACAGTCAGGCACAGGCTATGTCTTTCCAGGGAAGGACAAAAGCTTAAATTTAATTATGCCCATACGTGTTGGTTATGAATTAAAGATCAACAATTCGTATGGAGAACCCTTTATAGGTGTAAATTTAGGATATGTAATAAATATTACCTGGGGCGAGGGACTTGACGGCTACGGCGATTCGTCAAAGGATTTTAAAAACAACGTCCCCGATTTATACCGGCAGATAGTTTTGGGCCTTAAAGTGAATTTTGGGCCAACTAAGTCTAATTATTAATGTCTCGCATACAATTTTGAATATAGAGCAATTACGTGATTATTGCCTGGCAAAACCGGGAGCCACCGAAAGTTTTCCGTTTGGTGAAGATACCCTTGTTTTTAAGGTTGGTGGAAAAATGTTTCTTTTGATAGGTCTGAGCCAGGCCAACAGTTTCAATGTAAAATGCGACCCGGAACTGACTATTGAGCTGCGCGAAAGACACCCCGAAGTAAAACCGGGCTACCACATGAATAAAAAACTATGGAACACCGTTTATATGGACGGTGCTTTGAGCGATAAACAACTGACGGGGATGATGGACCATTCCTACGATCTGGTGTTGGCCGGGCTGCCAAAAAAAATACAGGCTGAAATTAATATACAATAAAACCTGACCCACAATGATGGAGTACCTAACCCTGGCGCCGGTCGCCTCATTTATTTTTGCTGTTACTATTGCTTGTTCAATACTTGCATTTTCAAATAACGAGCTGTATGGAAAGATGATACTTCATCCCTACAGTGTTGCACGCAACCAAAATGTATTTACAGTAATAACCAGCGGCCTTATCCATGCCGATTGGATGCACCTGGCTTTTAATATGTTCTCTTTTTATGCTTTCGCATTTCAAATGGAGGCCTTAATGGGTCACTGGCAGTTTGGCGTGTTATATGTGGCGAGTTTAGTATTAAGCGACTTGCCGACAATAGCCAAACACAAAAATGATTATAGTTATCATAGCCTGGGCGCATCAGGTGCTGTAAGCGCGGTAATATTTGGCTATATTTTGTATTCGCCATTTACCACGCTGATGATAATCCCTATACCGATACCAATCTATGCCGTTATATTTGGTGTGCTTTACCTGGTTTATTGCCATTTTGCGGCAAAACAGGCCAGAGACAATATTAACCACGACGCGCATTTTTACGGCGCTTTATGCGGGCTTTTTATAACGGCAATTTTACACCCCGAAGTATTGCCGCATTTTGTTGAGCAGATCAACGAGAAAATTCAATACTGGCGGCAGGGTTAAAATTTCCGGTGGCATCCAGTAAAAAAGTCATTGGGTTTTCAGGGTCTTTAATGATCTCGAGCAGCAAAAAGCCCCAGTTTTTCCAGAAGTTTTCAAGTACCTGGCCGTAGGTTTTATTCTGCCAAAAATCAAACAAGGGTTTGCCTGTCATGCCGCGTAAAGGCATCGCTTCAATATATATTTCATCATTAACCGGCAACACATTATACTCGGGCAGGCGATTAAACAAATAGGCCGAGTAAAACACCCGCGCGCTTATTTCTTCAAACTGAATAGGGTGTAATGTTTCGCCTTCAACTTTTGTTAATATGTCGCGGTGATAACTTTTGTTGGCCCCATTATCCTGGAAGCAGATGAGCAAGCCAAAATCATTAATGCGCAGGGCAAAGGTTAAGGTATTTATTTCATCGCGATAGCCAAACTCTTCCTCAGTATTATCAACCTTGAACAAAAGCATACTGTAAGGCGTAAAATCCTCAAATATTATGTTTTGATTGATGCTTTGCAGCATTAAATGCAGGTTGCCGAATTTATGGATAATAGACTGCGAAATATTGAAATCTTCGCCCTGTGAGCGCTGTAGTTTAATGCCCGATTGTATTTCGGTAAAAATAATGCCATACAATAGCTTACCCGCCCATTGAAACAGCTTTAAACTATCCAACTTTTTTACAGCAACGTAGCCAATGTTAAAGGCTTCGGCTATTTCATTTTCAAGGGGCTCTAAAAAGGTTTCGTTAACGGCTGCGCTGCAAGGCAGTTTAAGGTCTTTATAGGTGGCCATGCTTTCGTCCAGCATTTTAAAGGGGCGGTCTTCCAGCGCATACCTATTCATTAGCCATTGCGGAAAGATCTGTATGCTTTCTTCTTCGCTGATAAGAGGAACGCCTGTTAAAAAGCAATTGCGGTTGCTAAAATTAAAAGCATCAAAAGGCGAATAAATGGATGTGGCCATGGCGGCAAAGATAACAAAAGCTGTTAAGCCGTAGGTTGGGTATCGTCATTGAAAAGCCAGTTTGCGCGGTCTTAGAATATTGCGGCTTAATACAATTATTCGCCATACAATTATGCCTAATGCCGGTATACCAAACCAATGGGCGTTAAATGACCGGGCAATATCACCATGAAACAAAAAGGCTATAGCATGCCCAATACCGCAACCGGGGCACCATGTTATACCCAAAAGCTTGAATGGGCACAACGTGAAATGGGAAGGTTGCGCCGGATCGCAGATAGCCAGGGCTATTAATGCTGCGATCCAGAATATCAATTCAAAATATTTAAAAAATAACTTTTTAATCAAGCTTGTTTGATCTGTTGGCCAGCAACAAAGATACGCCTAAAGCACATAACAAACCAACAAGCAGTGCACCGAAGAGTCTGCCGGAAAAGGCGCTTAGATTATTGCCTTCGGTTACGTAATTAAAGTAAACTATGCCTGCAAATGCAGCTACTATCCCGCCAAATAACAGCACCTTAAAGCTTTGAATAAGACCCTCTAAAAAGCTCATATTGCCGCCTAAGTCGGCATCTTTGTAGTTTTTAATTGCCAATAGCAATACTACAATTGGTATCAGCACAGATAAATACTCGTAAGGCGATGCCTTGTCATCTTTGATATCATACCCCATCCAGTGCATGATAAATAGCCACAGTCCGCTAAGAACGCCCAGAACCAGGCCCCATGTTAATGCGTTTTTCATTTTATAAGGTTATTTGTTGTGAGTTTTTCTAAAATAATACGTGTTAAAACACCATTCGTTGTTTCAACTATCTTAAAAAGTGTTTTTAGGGCTATATTGTTTTAAGCTGTAGATTTTTTATCCTGTATCAACGCAGGTTTTCCATATATTTGCCATGGTTTGAACATCCGTGATATATTAGAAAGATATAAAGCTGATGACAGGGTAAAAGCGTTGGCTACGGCCATTAACACAGCTAAAAACCCCAGAATACAGCTACGAGGTTTGGTTGGATCAGGCGATGCAACCCTGGCGGTAGCTTTGTATTTTTTGCAGCACAAGCACATGGTATTTGTGCTGCCAGAACGCGAGGAAGCCGGGTATTTCCAGGCTGATCTGGAAAACCTTACAGGTAAAGAGGTTCTTCTTTTCCCTTCGTCCTACCGTAAACCCTTTGAATTTACCCAGCCCGACAGCAGCAATGTTTTGGCGCGTGCCGAGGTGTTAAATGAATTAAACCACTCCACAGAATTCGGCCAGCTGATAGTTACCTACCCCGAAGCTTTAGCCGAAAAGGTGATAGACCGTGCATCACTTGAAAAAAACACCCTCGAAATTTCGGTTAATAACAAACTCAGCATTGATTTTATCAATGAGTTTTTGGTAGAGTATGATTTTGACCGGGTTGATTTTGTTTACGAACCCGGGCAATTCTCTATCCGTGGGGGCATTGTAGATATCTTCTCTTTCTCGCACGAGCTACCCTACCGGGTTGAGTTTTTTGGGGATCTGATAGAATCCATCCGCACATTCGAGATCGAAAACCAGCTATCTGTTGAGCAGGTAAAAAGCATCACCATTGTGCCTAATGTGCAGTCGAAATTCCTGACAGAAAGCAATATATCGTTACTGGAATATATTGATGCCGATAGCCAGATCTGGATAAAGGATGTGCAGTTTACTTTTGATATTATACAAACCGGCTATAAAAAGGCGGTACAATTGTGGAACGCCTTATCCGCAGACGAAAAAAATAAAAATCCAGATTGGATTGACCCTAAGTTCAGCTTTACCGATGATAAGTTAATTGCAGACCAGTTGCATGATTTCGCTGTAGTAGAGTTTGGCAAACAGTTTTTCTATCAGCCCACGCAGAGTTTTAACTTTGATATGCGCCCGCAGCCATCTTTTAACAAAGACTTTAGCCTGCTGATACATAACCTGAAAAACAATGAGGCCGAGCATATTGAGAACTTTATACTTACCGATTCATCCCGGCAAATAGAGCGGCTTTATGCTATTTTGGATGACCTGGATAAAACGGCGAAGTTTACCCCGGTAAGTATTTCCATCCGCGAAGGGTTTATTGACAAAGAGCAAAAAATAGCCTGCTATACAGACCACCAGATATTTGACCGCTACTATAAATACAAGCTAAAAAAAGGCTACCAGCGCTCGCAAGCTATCACACTAAAAGAATTGCGCGAGCTCAAGCCCGGCGATTACGTTACACATATTGATCACGGCATTGGCAAATATGCCGGCCTTGAAAAGGTAGAGGTAGCGGGCAAGCAGCAGGAAATGATCAGACTGATCTATGCGGATAATGACCTGTTATACGTCAACATTAACTCGCTTAACCGTATCTCTAAATACAGCGGTAAAGAGGGATCCGTGCCTAAAATGAATAAATTAGGTACTGATGCATGGGAGAAGCTAAAGAAAACAACAAAAAAAAAAGTTAAAGACATAGCCCGCGATCTGATCAAGCTTTACGCTGTACGTAAGGCGCAACAGGGTAATGCTTTCTCGCCTGATAGTTATTTGCAAACAGAGCTGGAGGCTTCGTTTATTTACGAAGACACACCCGACCAGGAAAAAGCCACCGCAGATTTTAAGCGCGATATGGAATCGCCGCACCCTATGGACCGCCTTATTTGCGGCGATGTGGGTTTTGGCAAAACAGAAGTAGCCATACGCGCGGCGTTTAAGGCCGTGGCCGATAGTAAACAGGTGGCCATATTGGTACCCACCACCATTTTAGCCGCCCAGCACTTCAAAACATTCTCTGACAGGCTGAAAGGCTTTCCATGCAACATTGACTACGTTAACCGCTTTAAATCAAGCGCGCAAATCAAGCTGACACTGGAGCGGTTAAAAGAGGGTAAGGTGGATATCATTATAGGCACGCACAGGCTGGTGAGTAAAGACGTTAAGTTTAAGGACCTTGGCCTGATGATAATTGACGAGGAGCAGAAGTTTGGCGTAAGTACCAAAGAAAAACTGAAGCAAATGCGCGCCAATGTAGATACGCTTACTTTGACCGCCACGCCAATTCCACGTACGCTGCATTTCTCGCTGATGGGCGCGCGAGATCTTTCTATCATATCCACACCACCACCAAACCGCCAGCCGGTAGTAACGGAACTGCATGTTTTTAATGATAAACTGATAAAAGAAGCGGTTGAGCACGAGATAGATC
Source organism: Mucilaginibacter sp. HD30 (assembly GCF_054061755.1). Classification (NCBI taxonomy): domain Bacteria; kingdom Pseudomonadati; phylum Bacteroidota; class Sphingobacteriia; order Sphingobacteriales; family Sphingobacteriaceae; genus Mucilaginibacter; species Mucilaginibacter sp. HD30. The sequence goes on along the minus strand of NZ_JBSSEO010000001.1, from coordinate 3,650,269 downwards.
GCGGGGGCCAGATCTTTTTTATCCATAACCGCGTGGCAGATCTGCCTCAACTGGGTGGCATGATCCATAAACTGGTGCCCAAAGCACGTATAGGTATTGCCCACGGACAGTTAGAGGGCGACGATTTGGAAGATGTGATGCTGAAATTTGTGAACCATGAATATGATGTGCTGGTAGCCACAACCATTATTGAGGCAGGTTTGGATATCCCCAATGCCAACACCATCATTATTAACCACGCCCACATGTTTGGCCTGAGCGATCTGCACCAGATGCGGGGGCGTGTAGGCCGGAGCAATAAAAAAGCATATTGTTATTTACTGAGCCCGCCTCTATCAACCCTGACTAACGAGGCCCGTAAACGATTGAGTGCCATAGAAGAGTTTAGCGACCTTGGTAGCGGCTTTAACGTTGCCATGCGCGACTTAGACATCCGCGGCAGCGGGAACCTGTTAGGTGCAGAGCAAAGCGGCTTTATCGCCGAGATTGGCTTTGAAATGTACCATAAGATATTAGATGAGGCCATACAGGAGTTGAAGGATGATGAGTTTAAAGGCCTGTTCCCGGATGATAAGCCTAAGCCATTTATCAGCTTTACACAAATTGATACCGACCTGGAGATCCTGATACCTAATGAATATGTAACCAGTCTTTCTGAGCGCTATAATCTATATTCTGAACTGTCTAAGCTTGAGAACGAAACCGAATTGCTGGCTTTTCAGCAACAACTGCACGACAGATTTGGCCCCATACCCCCGCAGGTAAACGACTTGCTGAATACCATGCGTTTACAATGGATGGGAAAAGCACTTGGCTTTGAAAAGATCTCGTTGAAGAAAGGCGTATTGCGGGGTTACTTTATTACTAACCAGCAATCGGCCTACTTTGAAACGCCCGTGTTCCGTAGCATACTTAACTTTGTGCAGGGCAACCCCCGCCGCACTAATTTAAAGGAAGTTAAGAATACACTTCGATTAAGCATTGAAGGGGTAAGGGATATTGATGAGGGGATTGAATTGTTGACAGGAATATTAGAGCCCGTCGGCATATAGTTCAATCAACCCATCGCCGTAGGCAATCCGTCCAAACTAACCCTATTCTTCTCTGCTTTATATTTCTCCAGACCGTCGGCACCTTTATTTTCGGCCCATTTATAAGCATGGTCTCGTTCGCCGGTATGTTTATAGTAGGGCACGCTAAACCCGCAGGATGTTTGCACCATAGTTATATCGGCTACAATAATTTGCCGGGTAAAGGTCAACAAGGTAAAATGCCTTGCAAGTTCCTCCCATTCCGCATCGCCCGGCAAAACCGTATAGCCCTTACCGTACAGGCGAAGTATCAGCGGCGGACCGTCAAAAGCGCAAAACATAAAGGTAACCCGGCCATTCTCTAATAAATGAGCCGATGTTTCGTTGCCGCTGCCAACAATATCCATATAAGCTACCCTATTGGCATCTAATACCCTGAAGCTGTCTAAGCCTTTGGGCGATAAATTAATATGGCCATCTGCCGAAAGCGGTGCCGAGCTTACGAAATACATCTTTTGTTTTTCTATAAAAGCCCTGTGCTGATCTGCTATGGTTGTAAAAAACTTTCCCATTTTGATGAATTATAACATTATAAAAGTGCTTATTTAAGGCGCTATTTTTATCAGCTACAGGTAAAAATCACCCGGCTATTGCTTACCGGCCCCCAACTTTTTAAGTTCTCACGCACAAGTTATAACTTAGCGGCCCATCGCATATTTTGATCAGACAAACTGATTTAGCTAATGAAAGTTACATTTAACAGTGATACGCAACAAACGGACGCCAAACAACTTGCACAGCAAACCGTATTTTCTATCCTATTTACGATAAGCGCCGCGCATTTTATTAATGATGTGCTGCAATCTTTAATACCATCCATATATCCGCTTATTAAGGCGAAGTATAACCTCACTTTTGCGCAGATAGGATTAATTACGCTAACCAACCAGTTAACCGCATCGTTACTGCAGCCTCTTGTTGGCGCATATACCGATAGAAGGCCGAGACCTTATTCTCTCGCCATTGGTATGTGTTTCACGCTAACAGGCTTGCTTTTGATAGCCTTAGTGCACAGCTTCGAGCACATTTTAATGTCTGTTGCATTAATAGGTATTGGCTCATCCATTTTTCATCCTGAAGCCTCGAGAGTGGCGCATATGGCATCCGGCGGAAAGAAGGGCCTGGCGCAATCTATTTTCCAATTAGGCGGAAATGCGGGTAGTGCAATTGGGCCGTTATTGGCGGCTGTAATTATAGTGCCGCACGGGCAGTTCAACGTAATTTGGTTTTGCCTGCTGGCTATGGTCGGTATATTTTTGCTATCGCGAATTGCAAGGTGGTACCAGGTAAACATGGCGAGGAAGGTTGCCAAAAAGTACGGTAATGCTGATGATGCGCGCCCGGTGCTATCTAAAAAAAGGGTAATATTCTCGCTGTTTATTCTGTTGGTGCTGGTCTTCTCCAAATATTTTTACATGGCCAGCATGACCAGCTATTATACCTTCTTCCTCATCCATAAGTTCCATGTAACGGTGCAGCAATCGCAGATCTATCTGTTTGTGTTTTTAGGCGCCGTAGCGGCGGGTACCTTGTTTGGCGGGCCACTGGGCGATCGTTTCGGCAGGAAATATATTATCTGGATCTCGATATTAGGTGTAGCGCCGTTTACTTTGATATTGCCTTACGCGTCTTTGTTTTGGACGGTTGTGCTTTCGGGAGTTATTGGTTTGATCTTAGCTTCTGCTTTCTCGGCTATTCTGGTGTACGCTACCGATCTGGTGCCGGGAAAGGTAGGCATGATTGCCGGCCTGTTTTTCGGCCTTGCATTTGGCATGGGTGGTTTAGGATCCGCGCTGTTGGGTAAACTGGCAGATAGAACCACTATTGAATATGTGTTTAAGGTATGCGCATTTTTACCGCTGATAGGTGTTTTTACAGGCTTGTTGCCGGATATAGAAGGGAAAAAGCGCTAATGTGGTGTATGTATGAGATTATGTCGATTCCATTTCCCACTTTAAAACATTATCAATCTCTGAACATATTCTAATGGAGCCCATGCCATAGTCGAAGTCCAGACTGAATTTGAGCTTCTTATCACGAATCAAATCTTTTAGATCGGACGATACAGAAAGCATGTTTTCAAACATGCGCTTTATTTCTTCCATTTCCTTTAAAGCACCCCCCTCGGTAATGTTTTTTAAATCGATAGATTGAGAATTACCGGTAATATTAAAATAACCATCACCGAATCCTAAATACAACTCTCCCACTTTGTAAGGGAAACCGTCTTTTAACAATTCGATTCCAGTTGTGATTCGCTTCAATATATCATCCATTGTATTAATGGTTTTTTTAACGCACGTAAAATAGAAAGTAATTTGTAGGAAGTCCGTCCAATTACCATTTAAAACAAAGAAAGCCACTTTACAATACTATAAAGTGGCTTTCTGTATATGGTATGGGCTTATTTCTTGAAATCAACAACTGCAAAATAAGCTGGTTTGCGCTCCAGGTTTACGCCGAATAAAAGCGGGTAAGCTTTAATTCGCGCGCCACCACCACGGCCACCGCCAAATCCGGCAGGAGGGCCACCGGCAGGACGATTGCCGGCAACAGGAGGGCCGCCAACAGGAGGAGCACCCGCAGGAGGGCCGCCAGCCGGTGGGGCTCCGGCAGGTGCTGCAGTTGCAGCAGCGCCACCGGCAAACATGTTGCGACCATCTAACCAGCTACCGCGATCAGAAACGTTCCAAAAGGTAACACTGTTAAGATATTTTTTATTTTCGCGGAATATTTCGAATACCTCTTTGTAACGTTTGGTTTGTCTTTCAGACATTTCTGGAGTGTAAGCCGCTACCGTATCTGGGGTTTCGCCGCGAGGGCGTTGCTGACGCGCAGTTATATCCAGTTCGGTTACTTGCAGTTTTACACCTAATGATGCGTATTTAGCAAATGCTGCTCTGATATCGTCTGTGCTTGGGCTCTCAATTTTCCAGTGACACTGGAGGCCAATCCCGGTGATAGGAATCTTTTTCTCTAATAGTGTTTGAACCAGTTTGTATATTTTATCTCTTTTGCTGGGGTTACTTTCGTTGTAGTCGTTGTAATATAGCTCAACATTTGGATCGGCAGCGTGTGCATAGGTAAACGCGGCCGGTATAAAGTCGTCGCCGGCTATCTGGTACCATAAAGAGTTACGCATAAAGGTATTCGGGTTATCATCAATCGCTTCGTTAACCACATCCCATGCATAAATTTTGCCTTTATAACGATTAACTACCGTTGTAATATGCGTTTTTAAGCGTTGCAAAAGCACTTCTTTACTAACGTTTTGGCCGGTTAGGCTATCCTTAAACATCCATGCGCCCACCTGTGTGTGCCACAACAAGTTGTGACCGCGGATCTTGATGCCGTTTTTAACAGCAAAGTCAACAATTTTGTCGGCATTTTCCCAGTTCCACACGTGTTCTGAAGGGTGTACCGAAACCATTTTCATGTCATTCTCTGGCGTTATGCTGTTAAACTCTTTTTTTATCAGCTCGGTCTCGTCGCCGCCGCCGGTGTTACGCACGTTAACGGCTACACCTATCTTAAAATAATCTTTGTAGTAGTCTTTCAATCCCTTTTCTGCTGCTGCGCGGGTTTTTGGAGTTTTTGGCTTAGGGTCCATCCATTGTACAGCGACAACGGCAGATCCCAGCGCTAATGCAATAACGACTGTTTTTGCATGCCTTTTTCGGGCGGTGCTAATTGAATGATACAGATTTGACATTTTGTTTTTTTTGGTTAATAAAGGGTTATGTTTTGAGAAGCCGCCAGCCATGGTGGCCGGCAATGTGTTTACATTTCTTTTATAAAGCTAATGAAAGGACTTTACTTGTCAAACAGGCTAATTGTCACAAATAGTTTACAGTAGGCAACGCTAATATTTTCATTAGGTATTGCTGTACACTTTAGGCACTGCCGTGCGCTGCGCCCCATAGATACTTGTTTTGCCGCTAAAAAAATAGGCCGTAAAGCAGGCTATCGCAAATAAAAGTACATACTCACCGCCAAAAAGCTCAACCCCCATTATTGTGCAGGCTAAAGGCGTATTGGTTGCCCCGGCAAAAACTGCTATGAAACCCAGGGCCGCAAAAAGGCTTACCGGGGCATCCATTAGTTGCGATAAGGTGTTGCCCAGCGTTGCCCCAATATAAAATAAGGGCGTAACCTCGCCACCTTTAAAGCCCGAACCGAGTGTAATGGCTGTATATATAGTCTTCCATAACCAGCTCCATGTATGTGCTCCATTCAGATGAAAGGCGGAGGGAATAGTAATTGCCCCCGGATATTCGGCATCAACTCCAAGGCTTAAATAATCGGGCTTGCCTATAATAAGCGTTAAGGCTATTATCAATACACCGCCAATTATGGGTACAAGCCATTCCGCAGAAATAAATTTATTCAAGGTATTTTTTACCGCATGAACAGCCTCCGCGAAGAGCCTGCTGGTAATACCAAATATTATTGCCGCTGTAACAACCTTTAACAGCAGCAACATATCCAAATGAAAATAAGAGGAAAACGCGCCCTGCGTTGCGGGTATAATATCAATATGATAAGCGGTATGATGAATCCCCCAGGCGCTCACCGTCAGGTCGCCAATAATGGCGGCTACAAGGCAGGCGAGTAAAGCATCATATTGAATGCGGCCTACAGCAAGCACTTCCAGTGCGAATATCGCTCCTGCTAATGGTGTGCCGAAAACTGCACCGAACCCGGCCGCAATACCCGCCGTAAGCATAATACGGGTATCTGCAGCGTTGAGATTAAACTGTTTACTGAAAAACTGTGCTATGCTGCCGCCAATCTGCACGGCGGTTCCTTCGCGCCCGGCAGATCCGCCGAAAAGGTGAGTTAAAACGGTTGCAACCAGTACCAATGGTGCCAGTCGTTTAGGCACGCCGCCGCCCGGGGTATGAATCTCTTCTATTATAAGGTTATTACCCTTATCAGATGTACTACCCCACTTTTTGTAAACGAACCATATAGCTACACCTGCTACCGGCAAAGCGTACAGTAACCATGGGTGGCTAAACCTAAAGTGTATGCTCCATTTAAGCAGCCACAAAAACAAAGCAACCATGCTGCCTATAGCAACAGCTACAGGGGCGATAATAGCTATCCAGCGGGCAATGTGTTTTAGTGTGTTAAAGGAAAATGAAGAGGATAGTTTTTTTAAAAGGGTGTTCATGACCTACAAAAAATATTGATCGCATGCTTCGGCAAAACGACATTGTTAATCAATTTTTGCAGGCGCCATCAGCTTTTTAGGGCGGTTCAAATCGGAAGACACCATTTCCGTTAAGTAAAGATATAATTTTATTGCGACGTAGTGCTGGTTTTATAGCTTTTAACAGCACGTACTATCCCTCGCACTATTTCGTCCTGACCGTCATCAGAAGTAAGGTACCTTTCTTCTTCAGGGTTATTGATAAAGCCTGTTTCAACCAGCACGGCAGGCATGGCACTATGTGCCAGCACCAGCACACCCTGTTCTTTAACGCCAATGCTTTGGCGGCCATCTCCCTTAAATTCTTTGTTTAGCAAGTCGCCAAACAGGATGCTGTACTTACGGTATTTTTGCAGGTATGCGTTTAATACAATGCGGTTAATAGGGTCGCTGGTATCGTATTTTTTATATTTTTCCTCATAATCCTTTTCCTGGTAGATAGATGCGTTTTCGCGGATGGCCTCCAATTGTTCGCTAACGCGATGGTAGCCGTAAACCAGCATCATTACGCCTTTGCGGCGGCCCGGCTTTTCGGGCGATGAGTTGCAGTGTATGGATATGAATAAGTTACCATTGGCTTTATTGCCGATATCTGAGCGGCGGTTCAATTCAATAAAGGTGTCATCGCTGCGCGTCATCACAATATTAACACCCGGCATTTGTGCCTTTAAAGCATCCCTAAGCTTCTTCGCAATAGCTAAAGCAACGGTTTTCTCATTTGCGCTAACACCATGCGCACCGGGATCTTTGCCGCCGTGCCCGGCATCAATTACTATAGTTTTAAACTTAAAGGTAGATGAGGTTTTTGTGGTATCTATTACTGTTGTAAAAGAGCTTAAAGACAGGTACGCTACTATTAGCGCTAAACTTATTAATCCTGAACTTAGGCGCGTATGTTTATTATGCATTAAATATTTTTTGCTTTAACTACAAATATGACCAAAAAAGGTTGCGATGGTTTAGCTGCATTTTGGGCATAAGCCTGTAGCACTAAAATTAAACCCTTCCAGTTTAAAGCCAGGAGGCAGGGTTATTTGGGGGAAATCGTGGTCATCAAGGCAGTACACATTGTTGCAGGCGGTGCAATTAAAATGCAGGTGTTCATCGCGGTGGTCGTGGTCGTCGCAGTCAGAAGAGCACAGCGCGTAGTTAGCCGTACCGTTCAGGTCAAAAACTTTATGAATAATGCCCTTTTCTTCAAAAGCGCTTAAAATTCTGTACAGCGTTACCCTATCCACATCGCCAATTACGCCTTCCAGATCTGGTTGCGAAGTGGCTACATTTTTAGATGAAAGCATAGAAAGCACCCTTAAGCGTGGTTCGGTACGTTTTAGTTTATGCCTTTTTAGCAAATGCTCAAAATGCTGTTCGCTGTTATGTGTATGTGCCATATTTGTAGGAATAAAACAGAGAAGCAAACTTACAAACAATAACGCCGGATTAAAAATTGTGCATTTTAATCGTGTACGTGTCCTGCCCGTCTGTTGTGTTTTAAATGAAAAAAATGCGGCTCGGTGCTGCACTTATCTACATATTTATAATTCAAAAAATGGGCCAGTGCAATAGTTAGGCCCCCTGCCGGTACCACAATGGCCTCGATCCAACCGCGCAGATATATATGGCCCAGTATTATCATGGCAAAGCCCGCTAAAAGCAGTAAAAGCGGCAAAGCCTGACGATGGGTTTTGAAATAGGCCATAAAAATAGAGGATACACCCAGCAGTAAAGCCAATGATATCATAGCCCACTCAAACAACGGATCTGTTAAAAACCCGAACCCGGCAAGTGGTAAAAAGGTGAGCATCAGCGGTACAATAGCGCAATGCAGCGCGCAAAGTGTAGACGCTGTCATACCTATATGATCCAATTTTGAATGACGCCTTTTAGATTTCACCCCGCAAATATAATACAAATGCAACTACATTGCGTTTTATTTTTTTATGATTATATTGTTATGACATACTAAGTATTGTTTTAAAACTATATTTGTTTAAGTTGGAAACCGCGAAAAAACTTTTTCCGTATACAACTAACAGGAATATAACCTTTTTCAAACCGATACGTATAACTATAAATATGAACGCCGATAGTAAACCTGTAAGCATCCTGTTAGTTGATGACGATGAGATCAATAACTTCATTTCTATCAAACTGATAAAAAAGGCTATAGAGAATACCGAGATATCGGCTTGCCTTAACGGAAGATTTGCTATTGACGAGCTACTTCAGATCCAGAAAAAAAACCCCAATGATCTGCCCGATTTTATTTTGCTGGATATTAATATGCCTATTATGAATGGGTGGGAGTTTTTAGATGAGTACAAGCGCCTTAATATTGACCCTTTAGGCAAAAGCAAAATATTTATTATCTCTTCCTCGGTTTTCAGCAACGATATTAACAAAGCCAAGTCTTATCCACTGGTAAAAAACTTTATTTCCAAACCGCTTAGTGTGGATAAGATTAAGGAAATGTTTGCTTTGTGATTTTTACCGCGCAGCCATTATTCGTTGGGTAAGCCCAACAAAATCATCAACACTTAATCTTTCTGCCCTCAGATCAAGGGTGGCATCTTCGCCCATTTTTTCTTTGTTGATCAATGATGACAGTGCATTCCTCAAAGTTTTTCTGCGCTGATTGAAGCCTGCTTTAACTATTTGCCAAAAAAGTTTTTCGTCGCAATCTAATGCCGCATTACCATTACGGGTTAGCCTTATAACCGCCGATAAAACCTTGGGCGGGGGATTAAACACCCCGGCCTTCACCGTAAAAAGATATTCTACCTTATAATAAGCCTGCAAAAAAACGCTTAAAATGCCGTACTCCTTGCTACCGGGCTTGGATGCGCAACGCTCCGCAACTTCTTTCTGAAACATACCAACCACCTCAACTACTTGTTGGCGGTTATCCAGTATTTTAAAAAGGATCTGCGACGATATATTATAGGGAAAATTACCGATAATGCCCAGCGGGCCTGTAAAGGCTGCTGCAAAATCCATCTCCAAAAAATCGGCATTGATCAGTCGTTCGCCTAATTCAGGGTATTTTTTCTGTAAAAACTCATACGACTCGGTATCTATATCTATCAGGTGCGTCTCATATCCCTCGCGCTGCAGTAAGATGTCAGACAGGATGCCCATTCCCGGGCCAACTTCTAATACCTGGGTATACTTTCCTTCCGGGTGCAGGCTATCAACAATTTTTGTGGCGATGTTTTTATCGGTAAGAAAATGCTGACCTAAATGTTTCTTCGCCCTTACTAATGACATGTGTTGTGTAATATTTGAACAAATTACGTCATATTTGTTCTTTTACAAGGAATAAATAATAACATGAGCGAAAAACCTAAGGTAGGCATAAGCATAGGTGATGTAAACGGCATTGGCCTTGAGATCATCATCAAAACACTTGCAGACAGTAAAATACTTAATTATTGTACGCCTATTGTTTATGGGCATATTAAGGTGGCATCGTTCTATAAAAAGGCAATTGAAGCAACCGAACTTAATTTTAACATTATTACACACGCTTCGCAAGCACAGCACAAACGGGCTAATTTGCTCACCTGCTGGGAAGAAGAAGTAAAGATAGAGCCGGGCATCCCTAATAAAGAGACGGGTAAATATGCTTTTGCATCACTTGAAAAAGCTACTGCCGACTTGTTGTCGGGCGAGATAGCGGCGCTTATTACCGCTCCAATTAATAAGGATACCATCCAGAGCGAAGACTTTAATTTCCCTGGTCATACAGAATACTTGCAGGAAAAAGGCGAAGCTGCCGATTCGCTGATGTTTTTGGTGAGCGATACTTTGCGCGTTGGTGTAGTTACAGGGCATATCCCTGTATCGCATATTGCACCTAACCTTTCTACTGAGAAGATCCTGGCAAAAATAAAGCTGATGAATGCCAGCTTAAAGCAGGATTTTTGGATCCGTAAGCCCAAAATAGCCGTATTGGGCCTTAACCCGCACGCCGGCGATAATGGTTTATTGGGCCACGAAGAGCAGGATATTATCATCCCTGCTATTGAAGAGGCCCGCGCTGCGGATATACTGGCATTTGGTCCGTACCCCGCAGATGGCTTTTTTGCCAATGGTACGTATATGCAATTTGATGCGGTGCTGGCCATGTATCATGATCAGGGTCTTATTCCTTTTAAACAGATAGCTTTTGAATCTGGTGTAAACTTTACGGCAGGCTTAAAGTTTGTACGTACATCGCCAGATCATGGTACGGCTTATGATATCGCCGGAAAAAACCAGGCTTCAGAAATTTCCTTCCGCGAAGCATTATTTACTGCTATACACATTGCTCAGCGACGTAAAGAAGGCCTTGAGCTGGCAGAAAACCCGTTGGCCATTACCAAGCTAAGCCGCGACAGGGATTAAGTGATTCGTATGCGGCTTATGTTGTTGTAAGCAATTAAAAATAAAATAGTTAAACCTTTTTTATTTCAATTGTTTATTGTAATATAGTATACCAATTAAACATATCCCGCTTATGAGAAAAGTTGCAGATATTCTTCGTCGCAAAGGGCAGAATGTGATCAGCATTGATGCCGAAACTTCCGTTTTAGATGCATTAAGACTAATGGCCGATAAAAATATCGGATCAGTAGTGATAACAGAAAACGGCAATTATATGGGCCTTGTAACCGAACGCGATTACGCACGTAAGGTTGTTTTGATGGGCCGATCATCAGACCATACTACCGTAGGCGATATAATGAGTATCGATCTGCCGCTGATAGCACCCAATGATTCTATTGATAAATGTATGCACCTGATGAGCGAGGGAAATGTAAGGTATCTGCCGGTTTTTGATAACGGCAGCCAGATAGGTATTATATCAATTAATGATGTGGTGACCGAAACTATCCTGTCGCACGAGCAGACCATTGAGCACCTGCAAAGCTACATCCATTCTTAACGATACTTGATTGCGCTTAATTTTAGTTAACTTGGCACTTTTACAGATAAAGAGTGACTTTTAAGGAATTTAATTTTAACGAGCAGTTAGCAGAAGGCATCAGCAGCATGGGGTTTACCCAGGCCACACCCATCCAGGCGATGGCCATCCCCGCGATATTAGAAGGTAAGGATCTGATTGCCTGCGCGCAAACAGGTACAGGCAAAACAGCTTCGTTTTTGCTGCCGGTAATGGAATTGCTGAGCCGTACTGATATGGATCAAACCAACGCCCTGGTGCTTACACCAACGCGCGAACTGGCCCAACAGATAGATCAGCAAGCCGAGGGATTGGCATATTTTACAGGCGTAACTTCTATAGCCGTATTTGGCGGCGGCGACGGCAGCGTGTATGAACAGCAGCGCCGTGGTATCCAGAATAATGTCAACATTATTATAGCTACACCCGGCCGGTTAATAGCACACCTTACATCGGGCGTGTTAAAGCTAAATCAAATTAAATATTTGATATTGGATGAGGCTGACCGTATGCTGGATATGGGCTTTAGCGATGACATAATGCGTATTATAAGCTATTTGCCCAAAGAGCGGCAAACACTGCTTTTTTCTGCAACTATGCCCGGGCGCATCCGCACGCTGGCTAAGAAGATCCTTAACGATCCGGAGCAAATAAACATCGCTATATCTCAACCCGCCGTAGGCATAGACCAGCAGATCTACCGCCCGCACGATGCCCAAAAAGTGCCTTTGTTGAGGCATATATTAAAAGAAGGTAATTACGTAAGCACGATAGTTTTTGCTTCACGGAAAGAAATCGTAAAATCGTTAAGTAAAGAACTTAAAGCAGCAGGTATAAAAGTCGAAGCTTTTCACTCCGACCTGGAGCAAAAAGAGCGCGAAGACATTTTATTGCAATTTAAAAACCGCCAACTCCCCGTTATTATAGGTACCGATGCACTTTCGCGAGGTATTGATGTAGAGGGGATTGACCTGGTAGTGAACTTTGACGTACCCGGCGATGCAGAAGATTATATCCACCGTATTGGCCGTACGGCCCGTGCAGAAACTACAGGTACTGCTATAACTTTTGTAAACCACCGCGATGAGCGCAGGTTGAAGAGCATTGAGGAGCTGATGGACCGAAAAATAACCCAGCACCCCGTACCCGAGCATCTGTTAAGCATTGCCGAAGTTAAAACCTCGCACGAGGCCAAACCCAATCGCGGCAATAATAATCGTAGAAAGCCTTTTAAAGGAAATAAGAAACCGGGCGGGAATAAAGCGTAAAAGTCATTTTTGTTGTCATTGCGAGGCTATTCGCAATCTTTAAACGATAGGTTGTGATAATTACTTATCGCTGGTTAGGCCTTTACGTACATACCTTGCCCCGCTCATTTGCCGCGGAGGCTGTTACTTTTGTCTTGAGTGGCTGTTGCGCAACCGCCATAAGGAGCTTTCAATTTTTTATATTTATGATAGTTGCACGTGATAGAAGTTGATTCTTTCCAGGTAGATGTAGGCTTTATAAACGTGTTCACGAAGGATAATTACACTTAACTTCACCGGTTTTGGTCGGTATTTCAACATTTTCTTAAGATTATAAGCGATAGCAGCCATAGTTAGGCATTTATTGGCCTGTATAAGTCCTTTACAGTTGACCCTTTTAATGCCGAGATAATTTACCAATGTGCCGATAACCGGCTCAACTGTACTTTGTCGAAGCTTCATTAGTCTTTTAGCTTTTCGGGTCCGCATTCTCAGGTGCATAGTATCGTAATAAGGTTTGTCTAAAGTTTCCTTTATCCTTAGTCTGTTACCTTTAAAGGCTGCGCATGTGGCTTGTTGCTCGCAATTGCTACAACCCTTCACCCCGGCTCCATACTGCTTCATCCAATAGCCTGCGGTAAAGTAAGTTCCCAGATAGTTTACGTTTACGCCCCGCTCGCATTGGTAGTGATCTTGTATTGCATCATAAGTAAAACCTTCTCTCTCATAGTTGAACTGGCCTCTGTTTGGAATATAACCGGTTATACCACTTGCTTGTAGCGCCTTTAAAGCATCGGGACTGCTATAACCTGTATCAGCTACGATCTCTTGCAGCGCAATATCATTTTCAAGTAAGGTAGCTTTGAGATGTCTTAACACAGCAGCTAAACATTCACTGTCTCTTTTATCCGCTGTAAAAGCCTGTACATGGGTGATCATGTGAGTTGCTGTATCAACTGCTACCTGCCCAAGATAGTTAAGTGCCGTTGGTTTACCGGGCTTTACTGACATCTTTGCATCAGGATCTGATGGACTATAATGGGTGTCGTTTGAGGGGTTCTTCTTTGGCTTCAATCCTTTATCATCAAGTTCATCCGCCTTTTTAAACGGTGATACCGATACTGATGGCTCTTCATTATCCTGTAGTTCACGGCTGTAAGCATCCGCATCATCCAAAATGTCTTTTTCAATCAGACTATCCAAGGAGGCATTAGCTTTAATAAAGAAACCATCTACAGCCTGCCTTTTGCCTGATACCATACCTTTATCAATACATTGTTTCAGCACTTGTTTAAACAGTTCTGTAAATACATGCTCCCCATATAGCTGCCTTGTGCGACTTAGGGTGCTATGCCATGGCAATTCGTCGTCCAGATCATGATCGATGAAATACAAGAGATCCAACCGCAAGCGGGAGGTGGCTATGATACGGCGGTCGCTGTTTAGGTTTTCAAGGTAACCAACAAGTATCAACTTCATAAACACTACAGGGTCAATACTCTTTTGACCTTCTGTACCATAATACTCAGCCGTCAGCGGATAAATAAATCGTAAATCAAGTTGTTCCTTTAAGCGCCTATAGAAATTGTCGGCGGGGATATGATCTGATAGTTGAAAGTTAACAAACAACTTTTCCTGATAGGTCTTTTTGCCTTGCATACCACAAGATAACACATACCACAGTCCGCTTTGTCTGTATCTTTTCAACAAACTGTTAGTTGCGCAACAGCCACTTGATACAAAAGTAACCAAAAAATCAAGTCAGGCTGATCGCTGCCACTACACAAGGCCATACTCCCGGTCGCGCACCCTGACAGGCCTTTGCGCTTCTTTTTATTATTGCACTATTACTTATTGGAAGAGAATTAGTCAGCCGCGCAGCTTCGGAAAAGAGCAGGTAAAACTTGGGCAGCGCGGTGGCAGGGGCATAGTAATTTTTTGCTGAAGCGGTGGCGTGTGTGAGCGACAGCAGGGCAAAAAGATTACAGCTCGTGGTTTTACCTGATTGCGGGCAAAAGCCTTGTGCGCAAAGAAGCATCGCGGATGACTTGATTTTTTGCTTCTTTTTTATCAAGAAAAAAGAAGAAGGGCCTCCGCGGCCATAGCGGGGCAAGCCATGCGCGTAAAGCCTCACGCAGAGATATGCGCGTTAGCTAAAGCAATCACAAACTCTACCCAAACAACTCACTACTCAAATACCTATCCCCCCTGTCGCAGCAAATGAAGACGATAACACCTTCTTCTAATTCTTCGGCAAGCTTAATGGCGGCTGATAAAGCGCCGCCGCTGCTCATGCCGGCAAAAACACCCTCCTCGCGGGCCATTTTACGGGTCATTTTAACAGCGTCGTCTTCTGCAATATCCATCACCCGGTCAACATGACTCGGATCAAATATTTTAGGCAGGTAGGCTTCGGGCCAGCGGCGTATACCGGGTATGGATGATCCCTCAGTAGGCTGGCAGCCGACAATCTGAATGGCCGGATTAACTTCTTTTAAAAATTTAGAGCAGCCCATTATGGTGCCCGTTGTGCCCATTGCACTTACAAAATGAGTAATGCTTTGATTGGTATCGCGCCATATTTCCGGTCCGGTGGTGCGGTAATGCGCCATGTAGTTATCAGCGTTAGCAAACTGGTTCAGTAAAAAATAATCGCCTGTTGCACCTTTTTCTTCGGCATAATCACGACAGGCTTCAATCCCTTCTAATAAAGTAACCGTTGCGCCAAATGCTTCCATGGTAAGCGTACGCTCGCGGGTGGAGTTTGATGGCAAAACCAATTCTATCTCAATACCGAACAGACCGGCAATCATAGCCAAAGCTATACCGGTATTGCCGCTGGTAGCTTCAATTAGTTTGGTTCCTTTTTTAATATCACCACGCTGTAAGGCGTTCTTTATCATGCTGTAAGCGGCACGGTCCTTAACGCTTCCGCCAGGGTTGTTACCTTCCAACTTTCCAAAAAGTTTTACTTTGGGATTAGGGTTAAGCCGGGTGATCTCTACCAGCGGCGTGTTGCCTATCAGATCAAGCATTCCTGCCATATTATTCTGTTTTTTCGATATTTTTTGAAACCTTTATCATAGGGGTATGATAAACAGTTGAGTGCGGCTCAACGCTGGCTGTTATCCAAACGTTGCCACCAATAACGCTATCATGACCTATAACAGTGTAACCGCCCAGGATGGTAGCGCCCGAGTAGATTACCACATTATCTTCCACCGTTGGGTGGCGTTTGGTATGGGCCATATCTTTGGCAACACTAAGCGCGCCTAAGGTTACACCCTGGTAAAGCTTTACATGCTTGCCTATCTGACTGGTTTCGCCAATTACAATGCCAGTGCCGTGGTCAATATGAAAGTACTCGTCAATTTCGGCGCCGGGGTGTATATCAATGCCTGTTTTTGAGTGGGCATGTTCGGTTAATATCCGAGGCAATAAAGGCACATCCAGTTTAACCAGGCAATGCGCCAACCTATAAAACGAGATGGCATAAAAACCAGGATAGGTGCGTACTACCTCAAATTCGCTGCGGGCAGCCGGGTCGCCATTAAAAATTGCTTGTATATCGGTATTTAAGATGCTATAAAGCGCAGGTAGGTCGTCAAAAAAAGCATTGGCTATTTTTTTATTATCACAGTCGCTGCACTCGCGTGTAGCGTCCATAATATGGCAAAGTTCGTTGTTAAGCCTGTTAAACTCTTCATGCAATTGCGGCAGGGTAAAAAATACCTTTTTTGACTGCTCGGGGTATAGCAAACGTATCACCTGCAGGGCCCAGGCAGTTATCTCTTTGTTAGAGGGTAAAGCTGCGGCTTGCTGCTGTTTATCTAAAATTTGCCGGTAAAAATCTTCGTTCATTTTGGTGTTATACCATTGCCGCACAAGTTTAAATAAAAAATTGTTGTTTGCAGGTAAAAAAAACGCCCGGGCAAGGCTAACAAAACAACTGCAAAAAATATTTGCCCTAATCCTTGACAATAAGAAATACAAATCGTTACTTTGAAAAACAAAGTGCTTTTCAATGAAGAACAACGAAATTCAGAACGATCTGGCCTCTATCCGCAACCTGATGGAGCGGTCGTCAAAATTTATTTCGCTTAGCGGGCTATCCGGCGTGCTGGCGGGCATATATGCGCTTATAGGCGCAGGCCTGGCTTACAGTATGTTATACAGGGGCCAATCGCGCATTTACGCTGTGCCAGACGAGTCGGGCTTTGCTTTATTAAACGATGCCATTATTGTTGAGTTACTGCTAATAGCTGCTGCGGTTTTAGTGCTATCAGTAAGCACGGGCATTTACCTGAGCTATAAAAAAGCAAAACGCAAGGGGCAACCTTTATTTGGAAAGGTAAGCCAGGACCTGTTATTTAATATGTCTATTCCCTTAATGGCAGGCGGGGGCCTTATGTTAATATTACTTTACCGCGGCTACTTTGGCATTGTGGCGCCGGCATCGCTTATTTTTTACGGACTGGCTTTAATTGGCGCCAGTAATTTTACCTTTACAGATGTTAAGTTTTTAGGCCTTTGCGAAGTAGCTTTGGGCCTTTTGGCGGCTTGTTTGCCCGGATACGGTTTGGTATTTTGGGCGATTGGTTTTGGGGTGCTGCATATTGTATATGGCAGCGTTATGTATTTTAAGTACGACAGGTGAAAGTACCATTTGATAAATTAGATAAGGCTTTTGAGAACCGTGTGCGCCTGCAGATAATGAGTGTGCTGGTGGCAAACCAGCGCTATGATTTTAACTCGCTTAAGGAGCTGCTGGATGTTACTGACGGTAACCTTGCATCGCACCTTAAAGCTTTAGAAAAGGAGGACTATATTTTGGTGAACAAATCTTTTTTGGGCCGCAAACCCAATACCAATTACGAAGCAACAGCTACCGGCAAGCAAGCATTTAAAAACCATTTAGACGCGTTAGAAAAGTTGATCTCTTTTCAGCAAAGCATAAAATAATTTTTTTTATCCATTTACTTTGAAATTAAAAGTACTTTTAAAAATATGGTTAACATAATAAAATATACTTTAAAAGTGTGGCTTACAACTTCGCTATTCGCGCCCGTTATGTTTCTGCTTATTTGGCTACTTATTTATACACAGAATTTTTCCGGAGGTGACTTTTTTGGCGGCATACAAATTTTTTTGATTATGGTGATTCTCGAGTTGTGTTTTTCGTTTATAACGGCTTTGCTTTTTTGTTTAGCGGTAACCATCATCGTTCAACAAAATTTAGATGCGCATAAACAAAAACAGGCACTATTTATATCGGCAATGGTTTTTGGCTTGCTGACATTTGCGCTTTTTCTCCTGTTGCTTGGCTTTTCTATTAACCAACTCACGGACCCGGTTATCGGCGGCATAGTGATAGTCAATATGGCCGCACTTGCTTTTAGCTCCATTATTTATACCATACCCAAAACTGAATATTAATTAACTCAACAACATGATACACGAAGAACCCAAACCGCAAGGTGTTTTAAGCTGGCTCCAGCAGTCAGTGACCATTAAATTATTTTTTATAGGCTTTTTAACGCTGGTGCTGCTCATTCCATCATCAATGGTAAGCAACCTTATTAACGAACGCGCAGGGCGACAGGAAGAGGTAGACAAAGAAGTTGCCGAAAGTTGGTCGGGCAGGCAATTGATCGAGGCTCCAATATTGGTAATACCTTACAAAAAGCAGGTAGAAGAAAAAACAGCGGATAGTAAAACGACAGTAACCGTTAAACAAGTTAACGATGTGGTTTACATATTACCAAACGTCTTACACATTAACGCCGAACTGTTGCCGGATACGCTGCACCGCGGTATGTTTGAAACGATAGTTTACACCGCCAAACTTAAAATAGCAGGCGATTTTAAACCCGACCTTAATGCATTGGGTATTCCGTTAACCAAGCTTAATCTTGCAGGGGCCAAGCTAACTTTCAAGGTGTCGGATCTGAAGGGGCTGAAAACCAACCCTGCCATAGTATCAAACGGGCGAACGCTGTCTGCACAGCCTGTTTTTGGCGAAAAGGAACTGCTGGATGGGGGCTTGCAGGCACCTATTGATCTAAGCGGGAACGCACTAACTAAAGTGCCTTTTAGTTATACGTTCGACATAAAGGGCAGCCAGAACATCAGTTTTCTGCATACGGGCAAGGCTACAACGGTTGAAGTAAAAAGCCCGTGGGAAACGCCAAGCTTTACCGGCCGGTCCTCGCCTGATGAGCGCGCCGTAAGCAAAAGCGGTTTTAGCGCCAAATGGCATATGCTGTATTATAACAGGCCGTTTGCACAGCAATGGGCCGGAGCTGACTCGCTGCTAAATACAATGGGCGAAAAAGAAAGCGCGGTATTCGGGGTGGATCTACGAACACCAGTTGATCAATACCAACAAACAACCCGCACAGTTAAGTACGCGCTACTGATAATACTGCTCACTTTTGTTGCGCTTTTTTTAACAGAGGTGATAAGAAAACAACGCGTACACCCCTTTAATTACGTATTAATAGGCGCAGCGTTGGTGGTATACTATACGCTTTTACTGTCCTTTTCCGAACAGGTAGGCTACTTTGCTGCATATCTTATCGCGTCGGTTGCTACCATAGCGTTGGTGTCAATCTTCATTGCTTCGCTGCTTAAAAATAAACTGATGGCGCTGCTGTTTTCCGCAATATTAGGTCTATTCTATTTGTTTATTTATGTGCTGATACAATTAGAAGACCTTGCACTTTTAATGGGTAGCGTGGCGCTCTTCGTCATCCTCTCATTGCTGATGTATTTTTCGAGAAAAATTAACTGGGATAAACACTAACCGCTATTTGTTAACCATGACATTGCCAATTCTTACATCAATGGCTTTCTTAATAATTCTGTTCGTTTTATCGACACCCATATTATTAATAGCAATATTGCTAAGGAAACGCAAGCCATTAGTGTATTACGCCATTGCTTTGGGTGCGGTATTAATGCTACTACTAATAGGGGCATTTATATATACTATTGACCACAAATGCCATGTAAGCTAAAATTATGCATAGTAAATAATCTTATCTATACACTTTATGGAAACAAACTCAAGGATACTAAACCTTATCACATAATTACCGCACCAACTAAGACCTTTCATAAAACTACAATTTGTCAAAGGCCTTAGTTGGTTGATACTGTTGCAAAAGTGTTGCTATCCTGTTGCTATTTTGTTGCAAAATTGTCTAAAAAAGTGTCAATTTACGCGTTTTTTAGCAGCCTGATATACAATGAGTTGAATCCATTCTACAGCTAACCTTACTTACTTAAAAGTTACTGCGGGCAAAAATCACAAGGTGTTAAAAGTCAACTATTTAAATTTTTTATGTAGGGGGAACACATATTTTTTGCAACACCTGTAAAACCAAAGCACTTTCTTTTTTCTTTACATTCCGGTAATTCAATAACTTTACCATTATTGCTTATGAATACGGAAGAACTCTACAAAATATACCTGCAACACCCGGTAATTACTACCGATACCCGCAAAATAACCGAGGGTAGCCTATTTTTCGCCCTAAAAGGCGAAAACTTTGATGCCAATACCTTTGCCGCTAAGGCCATTGCAGCGGGCGCGGCATATGCCGTTATTGACAATGCTGAGTATAAAGGCGGCAGTGAATATATTTTGGTTGATGACGTGCTGACGGCTTTGCAGGATCTGGCACGGCACCACCGCAGGCAGCTCGGCATCCCGGTAGTTGGCCTTACCGGCACCAACGGTAAAACCACCACCAAGGAGTTGATCAATGCCGTATTGTCTGAGCAGTTTAACACACTGGCCACACAGGGTAATCTGAATAATCACATCGGTGTGCCACTAACTATACTTAACATTAATGCAGCGCACCAGGCCGCAGTAATAGAAATGGGTGCCAACCATGTGAGCGAGATAGCGTTGCTAAGCAGCATCTCGCAACCTACGCATGGGCTTATCACCAATGTAGGCAAGGCGCATTTAGAGGGCTTCGGCAGTTTGGAGGGTGTTAAAATAGCTAAAGGTGAGCTGTATGATTTTTTAAGTGCTAATAACCGGCAGGCATTCATCAACAGCAATAACCCCATATTGATGGAAATGCAGGCGGCCCGCAAATTCAAAGCCCCGCCCGTTTTTTATGGTGACGCTATTGATGACCTTGTAAGCGGTGAAATAACCGGCAATGCGCCTTACCTATCGTTAAATTGGACCAATAACACATCCGGCCAAAGCTACGAGGTAAGCACACAGCTAACAGGTGCATATAATCTTGATAATATTCTGGCCGCTATTTGCATAGGCGTACAGTTCAAATTATCAGCCGAGCAGATAAACAGGGGGATAGCTAACTATCAGCCTAAAAACAACCGCTCGCAGGTGGTAAAAACGGCCAACAACACCCTTATCTGCGATTACTATAACGCCAACCCAACCAGCATGGCCGCAGCCATCGGCAACATGGGCGAACTTACTGCGGACCATAAAGCGCTGATATTAGGAGATATGTTTGAGCTGGGTACAGAAGCCGAAACAGAACATAAGGCCATATTGCAAAAAGCCTTAGCTACAACAGTGGACAGGCGCATAATAATTGGCAGAGAGTTTTTTAAGCTGAAAGCGGATGACCTGCCTGTTGAGTTTTACGAAACCCGCGATGATGCTGCTACAGGCCTGAAGGAGCAACCAATAATAAACAGTACAATACTGATCAAAGGATCAAGAGGGATGGCGCTGGAGAAGTTGGTGGAATTGTTCTGACTACCTTATACCATAAAACAGCCTGATCCCCTGAATATAGCGCTGGTTCCCGGTGAACGATACGCCGTAGTCTATCCTGAAGATGAGGCGTTGTATCCCCACGTAAAACTCTGAGTAGTTGGGGTTATTTCTCATGGTAAGATAATTCGCACCAACAATTTCTTCCAGTTTTAACTTCCGTATAAAAGGTATTCTACTAAGTAGTGAGCCCGAAAAGTTATGCTGATAATGCGCCTCTACAAAAGAGCTGTTGGCGCTGTAAATATAAAACGGCAAAAAGTGGAAGCTACCCACATCTGTTGGGTCAAAGGTGGTGCCCTGGTTACCTATAAAATGGTAATAGTCGGGGAAGTAGAGCGTCTTCTTATTTAAGAAGGTACCCGCGACAAACTTAAATGATGAGTAGCCCGACAAGCCAAGCCTGATCCGCTCCTGCGTTATAGTAGCCGAAGCAAAATCATAGTTAACATCAGAGCCGAATACGCCGTTAATACCCTTACGATAATTTATCGTTAAAACCGGGTATGCCGACTGCAGGAATATCCTGCCCGTAGGCCGGGTAATAAACGGCTGCGCAAAGGTAAACCGTACCGACGCATTGAGTGTTAGGGCTTGGTTCTTCGGAAAAAGTATTGACCGGTCATCAGCAGGTGCGGTTATAGGTGCAAGCGGATTGTTAGAGGTAAACTCCCGGTTCTTATTGTCAAATATGTGATTATAAGAGTTATTAAAAAGCTGCGTCCGGTCGGCATAGCTTAAATTTACATTCAGTCTGATGCCGTTCCTCACCTCTCTTTGAAAACCAACGTTGGCAAACACCGAACGATAATATTTTACAAAATTCTGCTCACTTAGCAAGGTACTCAGCGTGTTGAAATAAAGTGAACGGGTGCCTGCGTTGTTAAGATCCAGCACATCACTTCCGCCATCAAAAGTGAACATCCCGGCGTTAAACAAATCGTACGTATAAGACGATCTTACATTGGCGCTGAACAGTTTATTTGCGGTGCCATATCGTAAAGTTGGCGAAATACTGTAGGAGCGGTAATCATCAAATAATTTTGAATACCTCACCCTTGCATTAACCCCCCAACCCTCAACCGTATTATAAAATACGGTTTGAAAAAAAGGATAGAAATACAGGCTATCCTTAGCTTGTCGACTGACTATGGTATGCCCGGTTACAAGATAAGGTAAGGGCGAAAGCTGATTATTACTACGCTGCAGGGAATCCTGATAAGCGTTTGTGCTTTGAATAACTGCGAGGCTATCCCGTTTCTTCGCATCTAATGCTTCATCCCGGGTAAGTGGCACGGGCCGTTGATTGGTCCAATACGAAGGCGATTTAACATTTGCGGCCGTATCTATCCGCAGTATCTCGCCTGTAAAGTATCCATCCGGTATGGTAAGATCAAACTTATAGTTGTTGTAAAGGGCGATGTAGTATCCTTCAAATTTAAATCCAAAAACATTGCCGTTATAGTCATATTCAATAGCTGATGGCATCCATGTACTGTCGCGAATAGGTACATACTGCTGGCTTACCCGCATAGTATCAACCAAATTAAGACCATTGTCTTTATTCGTAAGCACAAGGTCAACGCTGTACAATCGCCAGTCGCCCTCAACAATGTATATGTGGCCCCGAAACACCGGGTCGTATGAATGTTTGGGTATCAGTTCAATTTTGTCTATGGTTTTACCATTACTTACCGTAGTACCCACCAGCTTATAGCGATAATACGAAAATGCGTTTGATGCAATAGGCGAAACAAAGCCCCGGCTACTTAGTCCCTGTATAGAAAAAATGTTGTCGTAAAAATTAGCAGATAGATCAGACGCTTTTGAATAGCTGAACGCAGGGGTTGTACCGGCCATTCGCTGTGCAATAGTTTCTTCTTTTATTTTATTGGGCCTGGCAGAGGTGAATGTAGAAAGCATTTCTGACTGGTACAAAACCCCTTTGCCATTGCTATCTAATGACAAAACGTTTGATACCCCGCCACGCATAAGAGAATTAGGCGCATCCAGCAACTTTTGCACCCCTTTAATATAAACCGAACAAGAGTAAGAGTTCACCTCGTTCAGGTAATACTGGCGCTTATCTATCACCTTTTGCATAATGTTAAAAGCAGAGGTATCATGCCCGTTGCGTGCCTGGCGGTCAATTGAGCGGGGCTGATAAACTTCTTGTTCCAGCTGAATGTTCAGGCGCTCGTCGTGGTTGGTTATGGTAATGGTTTGTGTCTGCTCTTTATAGCCCACAAAGCGGTACATTATTTTATAGGTGCCTGCCTCAAGCTTAAACTGATAATTTCCCTCATCATTACTTGTTGTGCCGTAGGTAGAGTTACGGATGTAGATGGAAACAAAAGAAATGGGCCTATTTTGCTCATTAACAATACGGCCGGATAAAACAAATTGCTGTGCTTCGGCTTTAAATATAAAAGCCGTTAAAAACAGAGAGAGTATAAGTAAACGTATCTTCATATAAATCATCCTATTAATGATTTTATGTGCGTAAATGTTTGCCCATATGCTTAATATATTTATAAGACAGCTTATTGCCCATTACGCTAATGCGTATTTTTGTAAAATAAAATTAACTGATCTATGTACAATACACTCAAACCTGTGCTACAACAGGAACTTGCCGAGATAGAAAAAGCCGGACTATATAAAAGAGAAAGAATCATTACTTCTGCCCAGGGAGCCGAAATAACAGTGCAAGGCGGAAAGGAAGTGATCAATTTCTGTGCTAATAATTACCTGGGCCTATCTGGCAATGCGCAGGTTGTTAAGGCGGCCCAGGCCGCAATGGATACGCATGGTTACGGGCTTTCATCCGTTCGTTTTATCTGCGGCACTCAAGACATCCATAAAGAACTGGAAAAAAAGATATCGGAATTTCTGGGCACTGAGGATACCATACTTTACGCCGCGGCCTTTGATGCCAATGGCGGTGTTTTTGAGCCCTTATTTAACGATCAGGACGCCATTATATCCGACGAGTTGAACCACGCATCCATAATTGATGGTGTGCGCCTGTGCAAAGCGCAACGCCAGCGTTACAAGCACGATGACATGGCTGATCTGGAAGAAAAACTGCAGGCTACGAAAGATTGCCGGCATCGTATTATTGTAACGGATGGCGCTTTTAGCATGGATGGCACCATTGCCCAACTGGATAAGATCTGCGCTTTAGCCGAGCTGTATAATGCTTTAGTATTGATAGATGAGAGCCATTGCAGCGGCTTTATGGGCAAAACAGGCAGAGGCACGCACGAGCACCATAATGTAATAGATAAGATCGATATCATTACAGGTACGTTGGGTAAGGCACTGGGTGGTGCATCGGGTGGTTTTACCTCCGGCCGTAAAGAAATTATTGATATGCTGCGCCAGCGTTCAAGACCCTACTTGTTCAGCAATACGCTTGCTCCGGCAATTACCGGTGCATCTATCGCTGTTTTGAACATGCTGAGCGAAACGACCGAACTGCGGGATAAGCTGGAGCAAAACACGCAATACTTCCGCAAGGCGATGACCGAAGCGGGGTTTGATATTAAGCCGGGCATTCACCCCATAGTTCCTGTAATGTTGTACGATGCCAAGCTGGCGCAGGAGTTTGCCGCAAAAATGCTGGACGAAGGCATTTATGTTATCGGCTTTTACTATCCCGTAGTGCCCCAAGGCAAGGCCCGTATAAGGGTGCAGCTATCTGCCGCGCACCAGCAGGAACATCTGGATAAAGCCATTGCTGCCTTTACTAAAGTGGGCAAGGAGTTGGGTGTGCTTAAATAATACGTATAAGTTTTTTATATTTGTACGTATAAATTCAATGGTTATGAAGCTCACTTTAAACATTCAGCCGGGATTGATTGAAAAAATGAAGCAGGTGGCTAAAAAGAGAAACACTAGTATCTCTAAATTGGCTGAGCAATTTTTTGAAAAAGAAATAGAAATCGAAAAAGAACCGTTCAGAATGAAAACTGAAGATGAAATATCCGATCTGATTAAAGGGTTGGTTGCTGTTACTGAGCCTGTAGCGGATTTTGACCACAAAATGGAGTACGGCAAACATTTAGAAGATAAATACGGGAAGTGAAGAAATTTTTTTTCGATAGCGACATCATGTTAGATGTAACGCTGCGTAGAGAGCCATTTTTTATTCCTGCTTTAAATCTATTTGAATTTTGCAACAAGCAGCGTTTTGAGATGGTCACGTCATCCGTTGCTTTTATTAATACAAATTATTTTTTAAGAAAAATTGCTCCTGAAACCCGATGGAAATCACTTCAAAGATTAAGAAGTATTTTATCAATAATTGATACAACTGAAGCAATGATAGATATGGCCTTACAAGATGAAAAAGCAGATTTTGAAGATGCAGTTCAGTACCATGCGGCGTTAAAAGCCAACGTAGATTTCATCATCACCCGAAACATTAAAGACTATAAACAAGCTACAATTCCGGTTTTAACAGCCGAGCAATTTTTAAGAACACTAAGTTAATGCAGGAAACTATTGATAAATATACCGCCGAGATAAAGGCGTTCGCCGCTACTAAAGCTGATGAACTGGAGGCCTTCCGGATTAAGTTTTTGGGCACCAAGGGCATCATTAAAGATCTGTTTGATCAGTTTAAAACTGTTGGGCCCGAAGAGAAACGCACCTTTGGTAAAGTACTGAACCAGTTTAAGCAGCTGGCCGAAGAAAGGTACAATGAGCTAAAGGAAAATTCAGCAACGACAACAGACACGGCAACATCCGAAATAGATAAGACCTTGCCCGGCGATGGTTTTGAATTAGGCTCGCGCCACCCCTTAACGCTGGTACGCAACGAGATAATAGATGTATTTAAACGTTTAGGTTTTGTGGTTGCCGAAGGACCGGAAATTGAGGACGATTGGCACAACTTCTCGGCGCTTAACTTTCCCGAGGAACACCCTGCACGTGATATGCAGGATACTTTCTTTATCAAGAAAAACAGCGGTACAGACGACATCGCTTTGCGTACCCACACCTCATCGGTACAGGTACGTATGATGGAGATCGGCAAACCACCGTTCCGCGCTATTATGCCGGGCCGTGTTTACCGTAACGAGGCGATTTCTGCGCGTGCGCACTGCTTCTTTCACCAGGTGGAGGGTTTGTATGTTGATGAAAATGTATCATTTGCCGACCTGAAGCAAACGCTTTACCATTTTGTGCAGGAGCTTTACGGCGAGGGTACAAAGGTGCGTTTTCGTCCGTCGTACTTTCCGTTTACAGAGCCATCTGCAGAGATGGATGTATCGTGCACCATTTGCAAGGGCAGTGGCTGCAACATGTGTAAATACAGCGGCTGGGTAGAGATATTAGGCTGTGGCATGGTTGACCCTAATGTATTAGAGAACTGCGGCATCGACAGTAAAAAATATACCGGCTTTGCCTTTGGTATGGGTATAGAACGCATAACCAACCTTAAATACGTTATTAAGGACCTGCGCCTGTTCTCTGAAAACGATGTACGGTTCTTGAAGCAATTTCAATCTGAAATTATATAAATGAAAAGGTTAGGCATAGCTTTGGTATTGTTGTTCGCTCTTGCTGCGTGCGGCAAGCAAGGCAATGTGGTGCCTAACGTTTCTGTCAACTTTCAGTTGCAGTTAAACGATCCCAAATACAGTCCGCTGCGCTCAATAGGTAGTGGTGTTATTGTTGACGGACGCGGCGTTGCAGGGGTGATAGTTGCCAACACCGTTAACGGCTATGTGGCGTACGACAGATGCAGCGCCTACGAGCCTGAAAAACGCTGTGCCGTTACCATTAGTGACAGCAATTTAACCGTTACCGACCCATGCAGCGGCTCTAAATGGCTGTTGCAGGACGGTACGCCCAATAAAGCGCCGGCAGTACGTTCACTTAAAGCGTATAATGTGTATATTGACGCGTCACGCAATTACTTAACCGTGTCTAACTGATCTTGGATGGAAGCCGAAAAAATAAAAGACAGCATTAAGCGGGCCGCGCAGGAGCTTTTTCGGAAATTTGGGTACCATAAAACCAGTGTTAACGAAATTGCCAAACGCGCGCGCATAGCCAAGGCTACCATCTATAAATATTTTGAAAGCAAAGAGGAGCTGCTGCATACCCTGCTGATGGATTACATCCGCCTTAGTGTTGATGACCTGATAAGCAAAAGCAACCCCGAGGAAGACGAAGAGAAGCACCTGAGCGGCCTCATCATGAAAACCTGCCGCCTTAGCTATACCGTTTGTAACGAGTTTATAGGCTGGGATTTTATTCGTGAATCAACCAACTCGCAGGAGTTTTTAAAGAACCTGAGCAACGAGCTGGAAGATATGCTGATGTCGTCCTTCGCCCGCATACCCCACATACGCAGGGATGGCAATTATATGCAGCGCCTGCGTTTCCTCATCACCTGCAGCAAAAGTATAGTCTTCAGCTTCGCGTTTACCTCGGTAAGCGATGGCGACGTGCGCAAAAATTTTGTATCCTTCCAAAAAGATGTGTTGCCTTATTTGGTTAAGGCGGCTATAACTATTTAGTTTGTAGCGTAGCAGGTGGGCTGCTACGCCCTGCTACAAACCTGCTACACCACCCACGGAAAAAATATTTTTTTAAATATTGAAATTGTTGCCATGCTTCATGTCTACGCACCAAAGAGCGTGAGATGGCAGTTCACCATGATACCCTTTTTTGGCATTTCATTTCCTAAGACAAACCGTTTAAGCCCCTCCTCCACGCTTTATTTTAACTTTGTTACAATCTTTCTATTGCAAACGTACGTTTTTAATACATATCTTTGGTTTGTATAATTTATAATAATGGCAAATACTGATATTGTACCTACCAAAACCGAAATGGATGTGCTGCAGATTTTATGGCAGGATGGCCCTTCAACTGTACGTTTTGTGCACGATAAACTTAATGAGCAAAAAGAAGCTGTTATTTATACTTCTACCCTTAAGCTGATGCAGGTAATGCGCGAAAAGGGAATGCTGGACAGGGACGACAGCCAAATGAAGCATGTTTACAGCGCGGCCCTGCCCGAGGATAAGGTGAAAGGCAATATGTTGGGCCGCTTTGTAGACTCCATGTTTAATGGCTCGGCGAGTAATTTAATGGTGGCCTTGTTGGGTAACGATAAAACATCCGACGAAGAACTACAAAAAATGAAGGAACTGTTGCAAAAACTGGAAAAGGGTAAATGATAATTAAACAAAGCAGGTTATGAACACATTCGCACAATCGGCAGAGACAATAATTCAGGCATTAAGCCGCATGCTTTTTCATTCGGTATGGCAGGGCGCGCTGTTGGCGCTTATTGCAGGGGTCATAATAATAACAACCAAGCGAACAAGTGCTGTCATAAGGTACAATCTGATGCTGTGCTTATTTGCCATGTTCCTTTTGATTACTGCAGGTACTTTTGTTTATGTTTTGGGGGATTCCCCAGAACCGGCAATTAGCCAAAATGCGATCTCATCTTATTGTTCTGCAAGCGCATCTGCTATTATCAATTTATCTAATACAGACAACTCTTTTTACGATTTTAAGACTTTTACCAATATAGCCAGTAGCTATTTTAATCAGCATTACATATTGATAGTATCTATATGGTTCTTTTTATTTTTGCTGAAATCGCTTTACGTGGCTGGTAATATGGTTTACTTGCAAAGGGTAAGGCATTTCAACGTTTTTACACCATCGCCTGTTTGGCAAGATAAACTAACATCGCTTTGCGAAAAACTCCAAATAAGAAAAACTGTGCTGCTGCTGGAGTCGGGCTACCTGAAAGTGCCTGTGGTAATTGGTTACTTTAAACCGGTTATTTTAATACCCGTAGGCATGTTAGCGGGCATACCTGCCGCACAGGTTGAAGCGGTATTGCTGCATGAACTTGCGCATATAAAACGAAGCGACTATGTGGTGAACCTGCTACAGTATTTTGCGGAGGCTGTGTTTTTCTTTAATCCGGGGCTGCTGTGGATCTCGCATTTGCTAAGAGAAGAACGCGAGAATTGTTGCGATGATATGGCAATTGCGCAAACCAACAGCAAGGAAGATTTTGTAAAGGCGTTGATCAGTTTTAAAGAACATTCCGTTAACTATCCTGTTGGAGCTCTTGCCTTTTCGGGACGCAAAAGCAGCTTACTTAACAGGGTTATCCGCATTGTTTACCAGGAGAATAAAACCTTCAGCGTTAAGGAGAGCAGCGTGTTTTTAGCTGCCGTGGCAATGATCTCGTTGATGGCTTTTACTTTTTACCCGGTAAGGAATATAAGTTCACAAAAAAAGACTCCGTCAAATGGCATTGCCTCAAATAATATAAAATTGGCAATTACAGCGAATAAGCCCCGTGAGCTATCGCTGGTCCAACCGCTTACAATTAAAGCTATTGATATTAAAAAGAAAGCGTTGTTAAATACGACTCCGGTTAAGAGCAGTCTCTTAGCAGATTCAGCAGCGACGAGAGAAAGTAACATTCCGGACAACACCAATTCTGCGGAAAACACACAGGCCCTTATTGCAAAAGCCGGGTTAAGTAATGATAAATTCTATTCGCGTGTAAGTTTGGGTAACGGCGAAGATGTAATGCAGGTTTTAACCGCCGGCTCAAAGATGATGGCAACCCTGCCCCACAATGCAAAAGTGGCTTTTATTGTTGACGGAGTGCTGCATGACGAAGCTGAGCTTTACACCTTTGATGCAGCCGCTGCTAACTATGCGGGTAAACGGAAAGGGATAAGTGGTAGCAAGTACAATGCAGAAAAACTTTTTCCTGATCTCGATCTCTCAAAATACGACGCGTTCATTGCTTTTGGAATGAAAGGCCCGCTGGGATCTGACTCCCCGTAAACACTAATGCGGTTATTGCAACCACATCATCTTAAATTTTCCTAACAACAAAAAATTTTAACGGCTATCTGGCTGTAACCCGGATAGTATTGCCCAAACTTTAACCTAAATTTTAAAAATTATGAAACCTTTTTTAACCATTTATTGCGCTTTGATGCTTACAATGTCGGCCTACGCGCAACAGTCCTATCCAACCCTTATTAAAGTTCAGTATAACTTTATCCACATTAAAGACACTACACAGCGGGACAAGCCGTACACGGAGGTGATGTTGCTGGTTGCAGGTAAAGATGCATCCTATTATACAAGCTTTAACAGATTAGAACAACAGGTAGACCTGAATTTTAAAATTATGGAAGACAGAAAAAATGGTGTTCGGAACAGCTCTTATTCCTATTCAAAGAGTTCGTCCTATGGGCATTATTACGTGTTTCCTAAACAACATAAATTTATCAGCTATGAGCAAATGCATGTCAATTACCTGGTTGAGGGAGACATTGAGCAGCTCAACTGGAAAATATTGAAAGATACTTTGAGCTTTTCGGGGATACATGCTCAAAAAGCGACAGCTACTTTCAAAGGCCGTAATTGGATAGCATGGTTTGCACCGGATTTGCCATTTACATACGGCCCTTGGCAACTAAGTGGTTTACCCGGCCTTATTGTAGAAGCTTATGACGATAAAAAAGAAGTTCAATTTAAGTTTGCCGGCATAGAAAAAGTTAAGCCGGGTGATTTGGCCATTGATAAAGCCCGAGACTTTTCTGCCAATGACATTAAAAACATAGTAGGCTTAAATGTTAGCGAGATAACAGTTTTGCCTGAAAGGCCCATAAATTATGGTGGACCGATAAAAATTACCAAAAGCGAGTATAATAAACTGAAAGCGGAACAAGAGAAGGACCCCATCGGCTTTATGACGGCTCAGTTTGCCGCTATAGGGATAAAAGATCCGGCGGCAATGGCTCAATCAGTAGCCAGTGGTGGTAGTAGCGGTGGCGGTGGTGCCAAGGGTAGTAATGCCACTATCCAGGTGCCAACAAATGAGAAGCGCCCAACACCCGTCAAAAATGCCGTAAATAACCCAATTGAGTTGAACCCCAAAAAGTAAAAGCAATGACAGAAGGGCTGGCTGTCATGGTGAGCCTGTCGAACCATGGGGCCAGGCCTTTACGCGCACCCTTCGACAGGCTCAGGATGACACCTCACGCACCTTTGTCGCAGGTATCCTGTCAAAGGGTGCGGGCGGGCATTTACTCAAGTCCGACAAACCACACATTACACCAAAGCAATTTCATCCTAAACCATCACACCTACAGCGCATAACCCATCAAACCGGTTATGCGCAACATGGATATACTTTAAACCAATCCACATGAAAAAAAGATTGCCGTTAATAATACTGCTCCTGTTTTTTGGTGCATCTGCAATCGCACAGAAACAATTAAAGGGCACGGTAAAAGACAATAAAGGCAAACCAGTTGAATTTGCAAATGTAACGCTTAAAGATACTGAGGGTACTATTATAAAGTACACCCAAAGCAACAAGGACGGGCGGTATGCGTTGCAAACCGACGAAAGCGGTGTGGGTTTAAGTGTTGAAGCTACTTGCCTAGGTTACAATAAAACGGTTATTAACATTACAGATTTAAGCAAGACCTATGATCTGGTGCTAACGGAAAGCGAAATTATGCTTAGGGAAGTTAAGATAAAGTATAAGCCGAGCATAAACGTAAATGGCGACACCCTAAATTATCGCACCTCTGATTTTGCAGGTAACCAGGATAGAAGCATAGGCGACGTACTCAAAAAAATGCCCGGCATTAATGTTGCCGACGATGGCAAAATAAGCTATAATGGCAGGGCCATATCCAGCTTTTATATTGATGGGGATAATTTGCTGGATGACAGGTATAACATAGCAAGCCGGAGCATTCCCCATGGCGCTGTTGACCAAGTGCAGGTTATACAAAAAGACCAGCCCATTAAAATGCTGCGGAAAAACAACACCAGCGAGGATGTTGCGCTAAACCTGGTTATAAAGGATGAGGCAAAATTGCGGGTAATAGGCGAAGCTTCCGTTGGCTTGGGTGTACCAGAGAGGTTTACCGCCAACAGCACAGCTATGCTGCTCAATAAGAAATTGAAGTTCATTAATAACATCACCGGTAACAACATTGGTATTGACCCCGGTATTGACCTGATAGCGCATAATGCACCGCCCAATGCAACGGGTAATTATTTTCTTTCGGCAGGGGCCGCGGGAATTTCTGTACTGCCGCAAAACAGGTATTTATTAAACAAAGCCGGCCTTATCAATCTTAACGATCTGGTGAATATTAATAAGAACCTGCAGTTGAAAGTAAACGTTTCCTATCTGATAGATGAACGGCATCAACAATATAAAAAAGTATCTGAAACATTTTTGCCAGGGCAGACTATAAAATATACCGAGGAGCAGGATAACTCCACTAATCTACAGAAAACGCGAACCGAGTTTAACCTGGTGCACAACAGCGAGACGGGATATTTTAATGACAGGTTAACGCTTGATCTATCACCCACTAAAACTGCATCAGTAGTAGTGGCTAATGGCATAGATGCAAAACAAACGCTTGATCAGAAAATTACGAGCATTACCAACGTGCTTGATTACCGGCGGATGCTCAAATCGGGACGGACGGTAAATTTATCTTCAACAATAAGCAATGTAAGCAAGCCGGAGATATTGACAATCAATCCCGGACCAAATGCGGCGCTGTTTAACAACAACCAGCCTTATAGCGGGCTAAGCCAATATGTTAAAGTGCCTACATGGTATACCAATAACTCGGCGTTTATCAATATAATTGGCGATAAACTTACCCAAACTTACAGATCAGGATTAGAACTACAGCATCAGGAACTTAACACGGAGCTTTATCGTGTTCAAAGTGATCAAACCACGAAGCTGGTTTCTCCTGCTATGGTTAACGGTCTGGATTGGTTGAAAACCAAAATTTACACCAGTGCCAATTACTCCTACAAAAACCCATGGCTAACAGTTGTACTTGATCTTCCGCTAAGCTTTAATACGGTTAAATATATAGATGATGCACATGCATTAAATAACACGGGCCGCAACCTGTTTTTTGATCCTGCTTTTCGTTTTACATACCTGATAAACGCTGAGCATACCGTTAATTTTAATTATAATTTTAATAACAATCTGGGTAGTATTAATGATGTTTACCGTGGTGCCATAGCAACCAATTACCGCTCGTTAATGGCCAATGGGTCCGATGTATCGCTTATCCGTACGCATAGTGTATCCGGGGTATATAACTTTACCAAAGCTGTGCAGATGTTGTTTGCCAACTTTACCGTTAACTATTCTGACGCGGGTTTAAATAACATTTCATCATTGATATTAACCAATAGCATACAGCAGCGGGTGGTAATATATATGCCCAATCATAACCGCACCCTATCATTTGACGCCAACTGCAGCAAGTACATTTTTACGCTAGCCACTACCGTTAATGGCGGCATAGGCATCAGGATGGGTTGGTCGCAGCAATTGCAGAATGGCAGGTTTTTTACCGCCAATAGCCAAACCATTACTTATAAAGCGGGCGTAATAGGCAGGCTGGCGCGCTTTGTAAATTGGGAGTACAATGCAAATTATGATGTTATGCGCAGTAAAGCTTCACTGCCCGATGCCCTTACCATTACCAATCTGCGTTTAACGCAGCGATCCACTTTGTCGTTTACAACCGTAAAGAATGTTTACGTAAATATATCAGGCGAGCATCTGTTTACCCGGCAGGTTGGTCGGCAGGACCTGAGCTATATTTTTGCCGATATGAATATCAACTTTAAACTGAAAAAGATTAATACGGATTTTGTTTTAAGCGGCACCAACCTGACCAATATTAAAACCTTTGATACGTTTGACATTTCGGCCAACTCATCAACAAGTGCATCGTTTATGATACCGGGCAGAGTAGTTATGTTGAAGGGGGTTTTTAACTTCTGATAAATGGGCAGCCGGTCAAATCCTTGGTTTTACAACGATTTGATAACAGTAAGCTGTAGTAATATCACCGCTAGATTTTCTGAATTTGCTGTTGCAAAAGTGTTGCTACGCTGTTGCTAAAGTGTTGCTAATGCGTTGCAAAAAAAGGCAAAAAAACCCCGATTGTTACATTTTTCAATAATGTGATTATCAACTTATTGAATGTTTTTTACAGCTAATTTTCCTGACATAAAAGTTGTTGAAAATAAAAAATATAACAAATTGAAAATCAGCTATTTAATACTTTTGTTTCTGTATGCCACATATTTTCTGCAACACCCCATTTATTAACAGGTTTTCGCTGCCAACTGCCAACTAAACCTTAATGCGCTTCCAGCCAGTTCTTACCTGTACCAATCTCAACCAAAATAGGCACTGTGGTTTTAATGGCGCTGCGCATTAGCTCAACAATAATGGGTTTCACAATTTCTACTTCGTGATTGGGTACATCAAACACCAACTCATCATGCACCTGCATGGTCATGCGGGCATCCAGCTTACGGGCTTTAAACTCGCGGTGAATGTTGATCATAGCTATTTTGATCATATCTGCTGCCGAGCCTTGTATTGGCGCGTTAATGGCATTTCGCTCAGCAAAACCGCGTACAGTTTGGTTAGCCGAGTTGATATCCCGCAGATAACGGCGCCTGCCCATCAGCGTGGTAACGTAACCGTTCTCGCGGGCAAAGTTCATGGTATCGGCCATGTACTGCTTAATGCCTGGAAACTGCGCGAAGTAATTCTCAATGATCTCGGCAGCTTCCTTACGCGGAATACCCAGATTTTGCGATAAACCAAATGCCGACTGCCCATAAATAATACCAAAGTTAACCGCCTTGGCATTGCGGCGTTGGGTGCTGTCCACATCCTCCACGGCTATACCATAAACGTTGGCTGCTGTTGCCGTGTGAATGTCTATGCCCTGTACAAAGGCTTCCATCATGTTGGCATCCTTGCTTATTTCGGCAATAATGCGCAGCTCAATCTGCGAGTAATCCGCAGAAACAATGGTATGGTTCTCATCCCGCGGAATGAAGGCTTTACGCACCTCGCGACCACGTTCTGTACGGATAGGAATATTTTGCAGGTTAGGATTGGTAGAGCTTAACCTGCCCGTTGCAGCCACTGCTTGATTATAGCTGGTATGTACCCGCCCTGTTTTTTGGTTTACCATAGTGGGCAGTGCATCCACATAGGTTGATTTTAGTTTTTGCAGCTGGCGGTAATCTAAAATATCGCGTACTATATCGCTCTTGGCAGCTAAAGATAGCAGCACGTCCTCGCCGGTTTGGTATTGGCCCGTTTTGGTTTTTTTGGCCTTAGGGTCGAGCATCAGTTTTTCAAACAGCACCTCGCCTAATTGCTTTGGCGATGCTATGTTAAACCTAACGCCCGCTTTTTCATATACTGTTTTCTCCAGCTTGGCAATGTCGGTTTCCAGTTCTTTAGAGAACTCTTTCAGTGTATCGTGGTCAATGCGCACACCTTCGTGCTCAATATCCGCCAAAACATAGATCAGTGGGTTTTCAATTTTATGAAGCAATTCGACAGCTCCGGCGGCTTTTATCTTAGGCTCAAAAACATCCTTTAATTGCAGGGTGATATCCGCATCCTCTGCGGCGTATTCTTTGATTTTTTCTATTTCCACATCGCGCATGCTGCCCTGGTTCTTTCCTTTCGGTCCGATGAGCTCAGTGATAGAAACCGGCTTGTAACCCAGGTAATTTTCGCTCAATACATCCATATTGTGGCGGGTATCAGGGTCTATAATGTAGTGCGCCATCATGGTATCAAACAGGTCGCCCTGTATCTCAACGCCGTACCATTTCATCATCAGGATATCAAACTTGATGTTTTGCCCTATTTTGCCAATGGCAGGGTCTTCCATCAATTCTTTAAACTCATGTACTATAGCGGTTATCTCCTGCTCAATAACAGGCACCGGAACATACCAGCCCTGGCCGGCCTTAACAGAGAATGACAGACCCACCAGCTCGCAATTATTGGCATCAGTTCCGGTGGTTTCGGTATCAAAACAAAAACTTTTTTGTTGTTTTAGCAGTGCGATGAGCTCGGCGCGTTTTTCTTTTGTATCTGCCAGATGATACTCATGCGGCGTATTGTTAATGTTCTTTCCGGCAGGTTCAAACTGGGGTTCTTTAATATCCTGCACATCAACCGTTAAGGTGGTGCGGCCCTCCGCTACAGGAGCGCCAAACATATCAATCTGCGTACCAGATGAGACGGCTTTTAACTCGGTAATGCTAAAGTCATCCCCAAAAACACGGCGACCCAGTGTTCTAAATTCCAGTTCGGCAAATAAAGGCTCAAGCAACTCTTTGCTTGGGGCGCAGATCTCTAAGCCCTCCTCGTCCAGCTCAACCGGAACATTCAATAATATGGTGGCCAGTTTTTTTGATAACAGACCCTGTTCTTTAAAAGCCTCAACGTTCTCTTTCAGCTTGCCTTTCAGTTCGTGGCTATTAGCAAAAATGTTTTCCATGGAGCCATACTGCTTAATAAGTGTTTTAGCCGTTTTTTCGCCAACGCCGGGGATGCCGGGTATTCCGTCAACAGCGTCGCCCCAAAGCCCAAGGATATCTATAACCTGATCAACACGTTCTATCTCCCATTTGGCCAATATTTCCTTTACACCCAAAATCTCCATCTCGTTGCCCTGGCGGCCGGGTTTGTAGATAAAAATATTGTCTGATACCAGTTGCCCAAAATCCTTATCGGGTGTCATGCAATATACCTGATAACCTTTTTGTTCAGCTTTTTTAGCAAGGGTACCTATAATGTCATCGGCTTCATAGCCATCGGATGTAATAACCGGGATATTAAAGCCCAGTATCAGTTTAAAGATATACGGTAAAGCTTTTGAAAGATCCTCGGGCATAGCCTCGCGGTGTGCTTTGTAGGCGGCAAAATCGGTGTGGCGCTCGGTGGGTGCTTCGGTATCAAAAACCACGGCCATGTGCGTAGGGTTTTCTTTTTTCAGCACGTCTAATAGGGTATTGGTAAACCCAAGCACTGCCGACGTATTAAACCCGCCCGAAGTGAAACGCGGCGCTTTACTCAAAGCAAAATGCGCCCTGTATATCAGCGCCATACCGTCTAAAAGGAATAGTTTTTTCATTGTATTATGATTGCACCGATATATTACGATTCACAAATTCCAGTTGTGGTTTCTCTGATTAAGACCGATGTGATTCAAAAATACAATTTATGTTGACGCAACAATAAAAATCGGTGTAATCATTTAAAAGAACACGCGGGTACATGGTCGTTCACCATCCCAGTAGCCTGCATAAACGCATAACATATTACGCTGCCAAAAAAGGTAAATCCACGCTTTTTCATATCCTTGCTTATAACGTCGGATATGGGTGTGGTAACTGGCGTGGCGCCAGAGGTATTGTTGATGGGTTTGCCCTCGGGCATAAAGTTGTACAAATACTTGGCGAACGAGCCAAATTCTTTTTGCACCTGTAAAAACAAATTGGCGCTTTTAATGGCAGCTTTAATCTTTAAGCGATTACGAATAATGCCTGCATCCTGCATCAGCCGCTCCACATCGTCATCCGTAAATGCAGCAACTTTGTGTGCATCAAATGCGGCAAACGCATTACGATAACCCTCGCGGCGTTTTAAAATGGTTATCCAGCTCAGTCCGGCCTGCGCGGCTTCAAGTATCAAAAACTCAAAAAGCACTTTATCATCATAAGTTGTCTTGCCCCACTCTTCATCATGGTATTTCATGTACAAAGGGTCGGCGCCGCACCAGGCGCATCTTTTTAAGGTAGTTGTTTCCATATCAGCAAATAAAAACTAAATATAGCAAATTGATTTAGATTGCCAATATTTTTAGTAAAACGCTTAAATTGCCCTATCTGTTCTGTTAAAAAGGCAAAGAAAATACAATATATAGATTGAATCAATTTATTATTACATTTACAATAGATTTTGTTTATATGACGATAGTTCAATTAGAATACATTGTGGCGGTTGATACTTACCGTAGTTTTGTGGTGGCTGCAGAGAAATGTTTTGTAACGCAACCCACCTTAAGTATGCAAGTGCAAAAGTTGGAAGACACGCTGGGTGTTAAACTTTTCGACCGCAGCAAACAGCCTGTAACCCCTACAGAAATAGGCATTGATATTATTCAGCAAGCCAGGATATTATTAAGCGAAAGCGAAAAAATAAAGGAGATCATATCCGACAGGCAACGCGAACTTGCGGGTGAGTTGAAGGTGGGGATCATTCCAACCATATCGCCTTATATATTGCCTAAAGTAATAAAAGGCTTTATTGAACGATATCCGCAGGTTAAATTAGTGGTGTGGGAGCAAACTACAGAGCAGATCATTCAGCAACTAAAGTTGGGTACCTTAGATTGTGGCATACTTTCTACCCCGCTACGGGAAAGTGCTTTAAGGGAGATCCCGGTCTTCTATGAAAATTTTGTGGCTTACGCTTCAAAAAACAGTACACTTTCAAAGAAGAAGAACATTACGCCTGATGATATTGATATGGAAGAGATCTGGGTATTGAACGAGGGGCACTGCATGCGCGAGCAGGTGCTGAATATTTGCCAGCGCCGAAAATCAACACAAGGCTTTAGGCATTTTGAGTATAATACAGGCAGTGTTGAAACCTTGAAGCGCATGGTAGAACAAAACAACGGCGCCACCATATTGCCCGAGCTAGCATTGGCGGATATGAGCGAGAAACAGATGGAACGGGTGCACTACTTCAAATCGCCGGAGCCGGCTAGGGAAGTAAGTATTGTTATCCAAAAAAACTTTTTAAAACGTCGGATGATAGAGGCACTAAAGAGCGAAATACTGGAGCTGGTACCTAAGCGCATGCGAAGCAAGAAAAAAAAGGAAGTGATGGAAATAAACTAAAATGTCATGCTGAACTTGTTTCAGCAGCTCATCAATCCACTTCCTGTTTGTATAATCAGGCGGATGAGATGCCGAAACAAGTTCGGCATGACCAATTGCTACATTTCCATATCCATCATCATCTTTCTCGGCCTGCCCATTTTTAACATGGATGGGTTAACGCGCAGATAAACCTGCAGCGCTACCGGCGCAGAGCCATAAATATATTTTACAGGACCGGGGGAGACATTTAAAGTGCCTTGTACGCCGGCAGTTAGATTGGTTTGCTTAAAAGTTCCTAAAATATAATTGGTACCTAAAGTTATCGCGTTGATATTTAATTTGGGGTTGCCAGGCAAAGCATCGTCAAGATCGAGCGCTTCAGCATCTTTTTGCACAAATTCGTATCTTCCGTACAGCGCTGCTTTGGTCCATTGCATTGTACTTTCCAACAATATAGATGGCTGTGTTTCACCATGCCCGGCATGTTTATTTTGGCCATACACCAATGTTGTTGCTACATAACTGCTTGAGCTAAGCATTTTAGTGTGTATGGCTGATGCCGTAAAGCGGTTAACATTGGCGTGGTGAGCTTCCTCGGGACTATGGAGCCAACCATTTGATACCTGGAAAGCCCATTGCGATGTAGGGTTGTATGATAAGCGCACCGAATAGGAATCAAATCGGGGCTTATCAAAACCATACCGAAATTCATCCGGTTCGCGGCCGGTGAAAACGGAGCCTTCTAATTTGAAATTCTTATGCCTGAGCCCCAATGTAGCTACGCCAAATGCAATATGTGTAGCATCCTGATAATGGTGACTTAAGGGCGCATCGGGCGTGTTCCAGCCAGACAGACGATGCATAAATACAGGTGGCCCTAATGCAGGCTCGCTGGGGTAGCCCACAGATAACGATAGATCTGTATTGGTTGCAACCCTATGGGTATAGGCCAAACTTAGTTGCGCAAACAGATCATGCGGGTGCTGGCGATCAACCAAAATATTGCCTTTGTAGCTTTCGCCGGTTTGATACAGCAGCGGATAACCACCATTGCCAACCAAAAACGGATCTAAAGAAAACATAGCATTAACAGCGAACAGCCCGTTGCGGCCAACCCGTCTTTGGCTCATTGCCATTACCATGTTAGGCGCGTCAAACCTGCTGCCGCCACGCGTACCCGCGTTAAATACATCCTGTTTGTTGTAGCGAAGAAAAAAGTCGCCGTGTATCATGGTCATCCATTTCCTGCCGTGTATCATATAGGCATATATGGGGGTTTCGTCAGGTACCCATGATGTGCCTGATCCATCTCGGCTCATGGGCAGATCCAATGAGAATTTACTTGTCATTGGCGGGCCTTCATCAGTGTGTTGGTTGGTTTTAGTAATATCGGTAGTGTGGTTCTGATGCTGCGCAAAAAGCGGATTAGCGCACACCAATACCAGCGCGGCAATGATTATTATTTGTTTCATCTGAATAAATTGATCGTAATAAAAAATTATGCAAAGCGGATAGCTATGCAAAGTTTAATAGAGTAAACGGTAAGGAATTATCAGATACGCAGATTGCGGTTCTTTAAAAAGGGCTCAACCTTGGGGGTTGCAGGTGGGCCGGGAGGTGGGGTTTTGTCAAAGAGCTTTTCAAGCAAAGCCTGATGGGCCGCGGGAAAAAAGTCACTCAATGAAAAGCCGGGAAGTTCAAAACTGAATATGGCCGGCGCTTTAGATGATGCTTCGGCCTGATGGGCGTCTTTAACCTTTACATCAACTTTTTTATCAGTGCAGCCCTTCATCTTTTCGCCGTCCGGGCCACAGGTGGGGGCATTACTGTTTATTTTGACAGATGCTACAGTTCCGCTGCAAAAGTGCACATTCATGGCAAAGCCGGTACCGGTTGCACCGTACAGCAAGATCATGAATATAATAGCAAACTTTTTCATCACCACAAATGTAGGCGATAAAGTATTTATTATCAATAGTATAAAAAATAAAAAAACCGGACAGATGCCCGGTTCTTTAAAAAACTATATGGTGTAGTAAATTAGTTGCCTGATTTTGCTTCTTGCTTCATTTTCTCGTTAGCTAAGATAACTATCTCAACCCTACGATTTTGAGCGCGGCCATCAACAGTAGTGTTAGCAGCTATTGGCTCAGATTCGCCTTTGCCGGTAGTGCTTAAACGAGACCCGCTTACACTATTCATAGCCAGGTATGATTTAACAGATTCAGCTCTTTTTACAGAAAGATCCATGTTGTGGCTATCAGAACCGGTATCATCTGTATGACCGATGATCATGATGTTTGTTTCAGGATTGTTTTTAAGTGATGTAGCCAAATTTAGCAAGTTGGTTTGCGCAGCAGATTTAACATCAGCTTTATCTGTGTCAAACAAAATACCTGAGTCGAACTTAACTAAAATACCTTCACCATCTCTTATTACAGTAGCGCCCGGAACAGTTTGTTTTATCTCCGCAGCCTGCTTATCCATCCGGCGACCTATCAATGCGCCGGCTGTACCACCTACCGCGCCACCTATTATAGCACCTAAAGCAGTGTTACCTGCGCTTTTTCCTATTATAGCGCCAATTGCGCCGCCTGCACCCACACCTATGGCTGCACCTTTTTGTGTTTTGTTCATTGAGCTGCAACCTGCGCCCATAATGGCAACTGCCGTCATTGCTAAACCAATTGTAGCTACTTTTAATCTATATGTTTTCATAATATTTATTGATATATAAACCAACACAGTCAAAGCAAGTGCCAAAAAGATATTATAATATCACCGGCAGCTAATGTTACTAAAACAATAAAAATTTAATAATTGGGAAATAATACCAACTAAATGGCTGTGTCTAATAAACCACAACCAGCCAAGTTGTCTGTTTTTTAGTACAAATATGGTTGATAAAAACTGAAATATGGGAAAAACGCAGGCTGAATTAATTAAGCAGCTATATCCTCTACCATTTTGCGGAACATGGCTGAACTTACAGGCTTCACTATAAAATCAGATATCTGCTCATAACCTTTCGCCTTATTAAAATCCGCACGATCTATTGAAGAGCTTACAATGTATACCACTATGCGTTTATTAATAAGCGGGCTAAGTTTAATAAACTCATCCATAAATTGCCAGCCATCAAGTACCGGCATATTAATGTCAAGCATGATAAGATCAGGTAGATCGGCAGTTTGATGAAGGTATTCGTTAAAAAAATCAAGGGCAAGTTTGCCGTTAGGAAAGAACAAGGTTTTTTTTGCCAGTTGTGAATTGTCGATGATCTTTTTTACCGTGAAAGTGTATATATCGTCGTCATCAATTACGCAGGCAATATCTATTTTTTTCATTTACTGTGAAGGGGCTATCTATAATGCCCCAATATAGCATTTAGCAAGGAAGATTTAAATGCCTGGCCGTACGCATTTAGCTAAATGATAATAAATGCCTGTTTATGAGAAGTATAATTATTGGCAAATAATGCGAGGAACGAGCACATTTAAAACTATAAAGCTATTTCCTCGCCAATAGCCGGCAACTTGATGTTTACACCGGCTTTTATAAACTTTTCTATAGCTTCATCTTTGTCAATACTGATAACCGGGAAGGTATCGTAATGAACGCCGATAACGTTTTTGCAATTGATAAACCGCGTAGCTTTAATAGCGTCATCTACTCCCATGGTGTAGTTGTCGCCGATGGGTAGAAATGCCCAGTCGAGATTTTCATCTTCCAGCAATTTCATATCATAAGTAAGTGCGGTATCGCCAGCAAAGTATACCTTTTTGCCTTCAGAATATAAAACAAACCCGGCAGGATTGCCTCCTGATGAACCATCGGGCAGGGTGCTGGAGTGTACGGCGTTTACCATCTTAACCCGGCCAAACTCAAAATTAAAGCCGCCCCCTATGTTCATGCCGTGCACGTTTTCAATGCCCTGGTTGTTAAGCCAGTTGGCAATTTCGGCTATACAGATAACTTTGGCTCCGCTACTTTTTTGTATGGCTACCAAATCGGCAACATGGTCGCCATGGCCGTGAGAAACCAAAATATAATCGGGCTTTAAAGCATTAGTATCAATATGCTTTGCCGCCGGATTAGGCGTAATAAAAGGATCAAACAATAGTCTTTTTCCTTCGGCCTCTATCATTATAGCCGACTGCCCGTAGTAAGTGGTTTTCATTTCGTCTGAACTAAAATTTTATGATTAAACGATTTTATGATCAATGATTTTAATTAAACACCACTCATGGTCATCTAAAAAATCCTTAAATCAAGGTCTTACTTTCCAAATAAGCCGCCAAGTCCGCCAAACATATCCTTAGTGGCTGCAGCCATTTCACTTTGGCTAACATTGTCGGCTTGCTGCAGGGCTTTGTTAATGGCCACTACCAAAAGCTC
Source organism: Mucilaginibacter sp. HD30 (assembly GCF_054061755.1). Lineage (NCBI taxonomy): Bacteria > Pseudomonadati > Bacteroidota > Sphingobacteriia > Sphingobacteriales > Sphingobacteriaceae > Mucilaginibacter > Mucilaginibacter sp. HD30. The sequence continues at coordinate 3,606,798 of NZ_JBSSEO010000001.1, read as the reverse complement.
TTCCAACTCTTCTCGGTCGCTGTCCTTCAAAAAATCCTCGGCAATGGCTACGCTCTGAACAACTTTGTTAGCGTTTGCGGTCACCGTTATTTTACCGCCCTCGGCAGTGCCGATAACTGTAATGCCATCTAATCTCTTTTTTATCTCGCCAGCTTTTTGCTGTGCCTCCATTATTTTGTCGAACATATCTGTAAATGTGCGGATATGCAAAATTGCTAATTTGCAGATGCATTACCCTAATTACTAAATTACTTAATCCAATTATATCTGCACATCTGCATATCCACACATCTGCACATCATTCTTATCTGCACATCCGCATATCCACGCATCTGCACATCAAAACTAATCTTCACTCGCGTCGCCGCTACCGTTGTAAGCACCTTTTCTAACAACGGGCATACCGGTGATTTTAAACAAATCGTCCAGATCTAACAAACTACCGTTGGCAAGGTTTGATAATAATACTATAGTGATATCATTTTTAAGATCGCGCAGATAAATATGCCTGAACCCGTGCCACCAACCGGTATGATAAACCACTTTTTGTCCCGGCGATTCAAATATGCGCCATCCGTATCCATAGTTAAAGTGACCGCGAAGCCACTTGTTATGCGGGGCATAGGCCGAGTCGAGCGTTTCTTTTTTTAGCAACAAACCTGCCCGAATGGCGCGGTCAAACAGATAAAGGTCTTTAACAGTGCTGTATATACCCTTGTCGCCAACAGGGCCATCTAAAAAATTCTGCACTACAGAGTAGCGCCAGCTGCCGCGATCGTGCCCCACAACATCAACAGGGATCTTATCATAATTAGCCTTTGAGTAAACATGGGTATGCATCATTTTAGCAGGCTTAAACACATTCTCTTTCAAAAACTGCGCGTAAGGCATGCCGCTCACTTTTTCAATTATAGCACCCAGCACCATAAAGTTGGAATTGTTGTAATGAAATGAAATATCGGGTTTATTATACCGCGCCGGTTTATATTTGGCTATCATATCCATAGCCTCCATATTGGTCAATCCCTTTTTTTGATCGCGCTTCTCTTTGCGGTAAATATCATCAACAAAATAAACATAGTTCATCATACCCGATCGGTGGGTTAACAGCAAACGTATGGTAACACCCTCATACGGAAAATTTGGAAAAAACTGGCGAACATCCTGATCAAGCTTAAGCTTACCGCGCTCCATTAATATCAAAACCGCAGTACCCGTCATGGTTTTAGATATAGAGGCCAGTTCAAACTCTGAGCTTATTTTCAGGCTGTCGCGATGCAGATAATCAGCCCAGCCAATGGCGTTCTCGTAAATTATTTTACCTTTTTTCGCAACCAGCACGTTCCCGTTAAAACCGCGGGTTTTATGCAGTTTTTGCATATATTCATCAATACGTTTATCTGCGTTTTTGGCGTTGTAACTTAACAGCGCTGTAGTGTCAAGTTTGTCGATGTTTGAAGCCGCGCTTTTTGTATTGTTAGAGCCGGAAGAGCAGGAGGCAATTAAAGCCAGTAGGGGTATAAAAACAGATGCGCGTAAATTCACTTAGTATGTAGGTATATGATGAAAACAATAAGCCCGCAATTTCAAAATTAAATAATAACCATAAAACTAAAGTTTTAAACAATTAATAGCTTTAGTTAACCAGTCTTTAACTTTAAGTATGCAAACCTTTTTTAAACCATTACTAACAGCCCTTTTTGTTTTTTGTTCGATAATAATTTTCGCACAAGGTAAGGCACCTGCTTTGTTAAGCGAGGGCATAGAACTTCAAAAAGCAGGCAAGCATGCAGAAGCAAGTTCCAAATTTAAAGAGGCCCTTAAAACCGAACCGGATAACGCCGCTGCAAATTATCAGCTGGCGTTTAGCATGGTAGCATTAAAGAATGGTAATGAGGCTATACCGTACGCCGAGAAAGCAACCAAATTAAGCTCTAACTATACTGCCGCAGCTTATAGTCTTTTAGGAGCAATTTATGATGCATCGGCACAGGCGGTTAAGGCCATTGCTGTTTATAATGAGGGTTTAAAAACCTACCCTAATGATCAAAACATGTGGTTCAATCTCGGGCTGGCATATTTTAGGGATAAACAATACGCCGAAGCGGAAAAAGCCTCGATAGAGGCTATCAAATTGGATGTAAAGCACGCCAACAGTCAGCGCTTATATGCACTGGTGGCGTTTCATCAAAATAAAAGAATGAATGCTTTATTAGGGCTTTGCAGCTTTTTACTAACGGACCCCAACTCACCACGGGCCGAAGAAGCATATAGCAATATGCAAAGCATTTTAAAAGGCGGCGTTTTAAAAGGGGCCGATACGAAAGAGCTGACAACCGCCGAAGCAAAAGAAGCGGATGCACTAAACGCCGGCATAAAAACAATTATTAATTCGCCTGCCGCACAAAAACTGTCGGGCGTGTCATTACTGGAGTATCAGCTTAAAAACATTTTCAGTTTTGCCGGGCAGGCGACAACTAAGAAGGTTACCAAAACCTTCTTTGATAGCTTTTTTGTTATTTTTTTAAATAATCTGGCACAAAGCGGCCATGTTGAAGCTTTGGCACAATTGATTAGCAAGGGCGCTGACGAAGCGGCGTATGAAAAATGGAAACAGGCCAATCCGGCTAAAGTTGCCGCGCTGGAAGGGTGGGTGAATAATATAAGCAGAGGTTTTTGAGAAGATGTTTTCTAACTATATTAGTCAAAAATCAAATCATCGTCACTTGCGCTGTATCTTATTAATTGCATTATTCGTTTTACTTGTGATAAACGCGGTGTATGCTCAGGTTCCGAGCATAAGCGCTATCAGTCCGTTAAGCGGACCTATTGGAACAGTGGTTACTATCACAGGCAGTAACTTTGACACTAATGCGGCCAATAACGTGGTTTTTTTCGGCGCCGCCAGGGCAAATGTAATTACCGCAAGCCAAGGCCTGCTAACTGTTAATGCACCGGCGGGCAGCAATCAACAAGGTATTACTGTAACTACCAACGGCCTTACGGCGTATTACTATAAACCCTTTACGGTAACTTTTAACAGTCCATCCTTCACTTCAAATTCACTTAAAAGCAAAGTTAGTTTTCCAGCCTCGAATGTGCGGGCTTTTACGCTAAAGGATATGGATGATGACGGGAAAACCGATATTGTGGCTGTAACTGCAGATGATATAAAAATTTTAAAAAACAACAGCCAATTAAATGTGCCCAACTTTCAAATAGCTTATCAAGCCCCGTTAGATATAGGTAATAACCTGGTTATTGAGGATTTAAATGGCGACGGTAAACCGGATATTATAGTGTCAAGCGATTGGGGACGATCTTCATGTGTTTATAAATTCAACAGTTAATGGTCAGATCAGTTTCATAGCAACTGTCTATCCAGAAACTTTTCTTTATGATCTTGTTGACGTTGCTACAGCAGATTTTAATGGCGACGGAAAGCCGGATATCGTAGTAGGCGGCAACGGTTTTACTCAGACAATCGCTGTTTACACTAATTCTACAATGCCAGGATCACCGGTATCTTTTTTGACACACAAAGTCTTTCCAGTACAGGCAGATATAACCGGGGTTTTAATCTCAGATATAGATGTAGATGGGAAACCCGATGTCATAACGCTAAGGTCAAACGGCAATGCGCATGTATTTAGAAACATATCAACCTTAAACAGCATCAATTTTGAAAGCCCTGTTGCCATTAGCCTTACCCCGTCGGGCGGTTTAGCCGAAAACTTTTTGATCGCGGATTTTAATGGCGACGACAAGCCGGACATAGGAGTGGCTAATTATGACGCTAACGGTATTTCATTTTTCAAAAACAATAGCTCTTCTGGTAGTATTGCATTTTTACCACGCCAATATATAACTACTGGCGATTGGAATTTAAGTATTGCTGCTGGAGATATCGACGGAGATAGCAAGCCGGATATTGCAATTACCAATAAAGATAACAAGTCTGTATCCGTATTAATAAACATCAGCTCAAACACTAATATTAGCTTTAATAATAAGATAGATTTTCCTATAAATGTGTCTCCTACAAGCATAAGTATTGCTGATATTGATGGAAACGGTAAGCCTGACGTAATCACGGGAAATAATATAGATCAAACCATATCAATTTTACTTTCAGACCCTCAAAAAGTACCATCAATTATAACTTTTCCACCACCTGTTCAGACTGATATTGGGCCGGATAATATTCTGAATACCGGGGCAACAAGTAATAATACCGAAACCCCCATAGTTTATACCAGTAGCGATACATCTGTAGCAATAATAAGACCCGACGGGCAAATACAAGTGATAGGCCCCGGAACAACAACAATTACTGCCAGCCAGCCGGCAAGCGCGAATTTTCTGGCAGCAACCCCTGTTTTCAGGCCATTTGAAATCAAACAATATCAGTCTATAGCTTTCCCGGCTATAGGACCCAAATTAATTTGCGATGCAGATTTTTCTGCCAACGCTTCCTCCGGCACACCAATGCCCATATTTTACAGCAGCAGCAATCCGGCTGTGGCCACAATATCCGGCACAGGCGTCATTCATATTGTCGGTACAGGGTCCACAACTATAACCGTTACGCAGCCCGGCAACAATCTATATAATGCTGCCGCGCCCCAGTCGCAGGTTTTAACCGTTAGCTTTCCGCCCACGCCAACCGCAACCATCAATGCTAGCACTGGTTTTCCTTGCGCCGGATCATCGGTAACTTTTACTGCTAATGTATTTGATGCCGGTTCAACGCCATCATACGAATGGCTACGTAACGGCTCAGTAATAGGAGGTAACAGCGCTATTTTAATAGTAGATGATATATCGGCAAGCGATTTAATTCAATGTAAAATAACCCCCAGCATCAGCTGCGGAGCAAGCCCGATTATATTTAATAAGCTGAATGTTAATGTGCAATCTTTAGTAACGCCTACGGTAAGCATACATGTAACAGGCGGCCAAACCTGCCAGGGATCAGCCGTATCATTTTACGCTACACCTACAAACCCAGGCGCCAATCCGTCGTACAGCTGGTATGTTAACAATAAATTGGCTGATATCACTTCAGTACCTGCATACACCTATACCGCGTTGGTAAATGGCGATAAGATTACTTGTATGCTAATCAACAATTCTGCACAATGCTTAACTAACACTACTGCCTTATCTAATGAGGTAGCAGTTACAATTATTACACCTATTGCTCCGCAAGTTTCTATAGCCGCCTCAGCTAACAACGTATATGCCGGCACACCAATTACCTTTACAGCTTCAACTCAGGCTTCAATAGCTAATTATCAGTGGAGAATAAATGGCGTAAACACCGGTATTAATGCAGCCAGTTTTAGAACAACATCATTAAAGAATGGAGATGAAGTGACCTGTGCGGTTACTCCGGATGGGTTTTGCGTTATTACGGGCGTAAGCTCGTCAATAGTGATGGATATCTTGAAGCCAATAGGTATCACAATACCTAACGCGTTTTCGCCTAACGGGGACGGAATAAATGACGTGTGGGAAATTGGGGGTCTTGCTGATTATACAGATTACGTTTTAAAAGTATTTAACAGGAACGGAATGCTATTATTTCAGTCTAAGGGTTACACCCAAGCGTGGGATGGGCTTTTTAACGGTAAAAAATTGCCAACAGGCACCTACTATTATTTAATAGATACGCCATTGTCAAAAGACAGACGAAGCGGTAATGTTACTATACTAAGATAACAGGCCTTTTTTAAGCAACAGCAGCGCGCTATACACTAACTGATAAAAAAGCGACAATCAATCTACCTGTCACTACACTTTTAAAACCTTTGGGTCCCAATTATAAATTTATGAAAGCACTTTTTTTGGCCACTTGCCTTTTTATATCTACCGGCGCGATGGCCGCTATCGACTCGTTGCATGCTGCGGTTTACAAACTAAGTAATGCCAAAGTGCAAAAGGTGGGCGTGCTGGAGAAGCGCCTCGTAGCATCGGGCTCAACGTTGGACGTTAAACAGTTCGACGTGTATGTAAATACCTTGCCCGCGGGGAAAACATATACCTCGACCACTACGGATAGCAAGTTTGAGCAATTGATAGTGGTAAAAAGCGGAACCATTAAATTAACTGTTGGCGATAGCAGCAAAACTGTTGGTCCGGGCAGTTTGGCGTTGGTGCTGGCCGGCGATAGAATGACTTTTGAGAATAGCACCACCGAACCTGTTAGCTGGTACGCTATGAATTATAAAACAAAACTGGAGGATATAAAGCGTGGGCACGATGCGGGACCATCTTTCATAAAAGACTGGAACGCCCTTCGCGTAGGTAAATCTGCCAAAGGCGAAACCCGCAACGTATACGATAGACCAACAACCATGTTTGAGCGCTTTGATGTACATGCCACTGTATTAAACAACGGCTTTAACAGCCATGATCCGCACACGCACCGCGCCGAGGAGCTGATACTGATGATAGACGGAGAATGCCAGTTCCAGATAGGTGAGGAAAAATTTATGGCGCAGAACGGTGATGCTGTTTTAATGGGATCAAAAGTGTTGCATGCCGCTCAAAACATCGGTAGCAAACCATGCGGTTACTATGCCATACAATGGCATTTGCTAAAAAAGGATTAATGGTTGAAATATTGAAGACTAACTTATTAAGCAGCTAACTGGTATTCAACTTTTTGCACCAGTGAAACCAGGTCAAAGGGCTTGTGCAATACGTCGTTTGGCGCGCCGGGAAGCATAAGGGCCTCGTCAAGATCCTCAGCGCCCGAACACAAAATAACAGGTAGGTTTTTTGTAGAAGTATTTAATTTAAGCAGCTTGCATATATCGGGTCCATCCAGATCAGGCAGGGCCAGATCTAATATTACTAAATCGGGATGGTCTATTTTAATAGTATTAAATACTTCATTGCCGGTGTTTAACGCTATTACTTCATATCCCTTACTGTTTAATATATAGGTCATTACCTCTACCATGAATTTGTTGTCATCCACTATTAATATCCTCTTCATCATGGTATCTCATTTTGTAATATAATAAGTCAAACGCTGTGCCACTGTTTTTTTAAATATCCCCACAAAGGTTTATCTTTACTGCTTGAGGTACAATTGGATAAAGTAAAAATTTTAGAACGCTATCTGCCGCCCGATGCTGCACCGCTTATTGGCCGCTGGATAGATTACTTTAAGTGTGAGTTTAAAATATCGCGAAACCGCAACAGCAAATTTGGCGATTACCGGCCCCCGCATGATGGCAAGGGCCATCGTATATCGGTAAATTACGACCTTAACCCCTACGCGTTTTTGGTGACTACTGTGCATGAATTTGCACACCTGCATACATGGAATGAGCATAAACACAAAGCAAAGCCGCATGGTATAGAGTGGAAAAGCAATTTTAAACGTATGATGCAGCCTTTTTTTGAAGAAGAAGTTTTCCCGCCCGATGTTAGGCACGCTATTGTGAGCTATCTCAACAATCCGGCCGCTTCAAGCTGCTCAGATCTGAGTCTTTATCGGTCGCTGCGAAAATATGATGCCCCTAAAGAAGATATTCATACCGTAGAGAAAATACCCGTACACGCGCTTTTTAAATTAAAAGACGGCCGAATTTTCCGTAAGGAAGAAAAGTTGCGCAAAAGGTACAAGTGTACAGAAGTGAGTACAAAGCGCTTGTATCTGTTTAGCCCCGTAGCAGAAGTTGAACTGTTGAAAGATTAGTTTTGCTATGATACGCCTGGTTCTCATCATCATCTTTTTCCTGATCTCGCTTTTGGCGGTGTTCAAAGCTCCTGCATACTACTTGTGGTTATTAGCAATTGCTGTTACTGAGTATCCGCTGGTTTTTGCGGCCATAGTAAGTGCATTGCTGATGGCGGGTTTTTGGGTGCAAAAACACCAACTTGCAGGCACTGTAATTGGGGCGGCTTCCATGCTGTTATTTTTGTCGCCAATAATGCGGGCCTATTTTGTAGCTGGCAGCCTGCAAAAGGAGATGGACGCAAGCGTGGGCGTAACAACTTCGGGTAAAATTGATAAGCCCTTTAGGTTTGGAGGAATGTTACCTTCTTTATCCAAAGTGGCTTACAGAGAGTTTAAGTATATCAATTATCCGGACATTAAATTAGATCTTGACTTTTACCCAGCGCAGGCCGGAGGTAAACGCCCTTGTGTTTTGGTTATTCACGGAGGATCGTGGAGCAGCGGCGATAGTAAACAATTGCCCGAGCTTAATAGTCATCTCGCAGCAATGGGCTATAATGTAGCGGCTATAAATTACCGCAAGGCACCCCAATATCAAAGCCCTTTACAGGTAGAAGATGTTAAAAACGCGTTGGTTTATTTGCGGGCTCGTGCCGGTAGTCTGAATATTGATACCAACAAGTTTGTTTTGCTCGGCCGCTCGGCGGGGGCACAAATAGCATTGTTAGCTGCCTACACCTTTAAAGATGCCGGTATTAAAGGGGTAATTGATTTTTACGGGCCTTCTGATATGGTGTGGGGTTACTCGGTTCCGGCCAGCCCACTGGTTATGGATTCGCGGGGTGTAATGGAACAATATCTGGGCGGTACTTATGATGAAGTGCAGAAAAACTATTTCACCAGTTCGCCTATTGAGTTTGTAGATAGCAGTTCGCCACCAACGCTTATCATTCATGGGGAAAACGATGTTTTGGTAGCGTATGAGCATAGCCGCCGCTTAGATTTAAAACTGGAACAAAATAGTATTAAGCATTACTGGTTAAAAATACCCTGGGCCACCCATGGATTTGATTTTAATCTGACTGGACCTGGTGGGCAGTTCTCAACGTACGCGGTTAGCAGGTTTTTGGAAAGTGTTACGTCTAAATAAGTAGTTGATGAGGATAAAACATTGCGTCGTAAAAAATAGTTAGCATAGTACAATTAGAGATATTGCCTTAATTCTCATCGATTATGATCTATTACTTTGCAATTATTATTCCCCTATTGGCCATTTTAGCTTGGTTCATCTTCCGGGGTAAAAGCAAGAACCGCAGAGCTCCCCTGCAACCGCTTGATAAAAGCCTGATCCCGTTGCTTCAAGCCAACGTAGATTATTACCATGCTCTTGATGCAAAAGGTAAAAAGCGTTTTGAAAGCCATGTAGCCCGTTTTCTGCAATATGTAAATGTTGAAGGCGTAGGTCTGGACATTACAGATCTAGATCGTGTGCTGGTGGCAGCAAGTGCTGTAATACCTGTTTTTACCCTTGGCGATTGGGAATATCCTAATTTGACCAACGTTATTCTTTACCCTGATACCTTTGATGCAGAATACCAGTTTGAAGGCGGTAATCGTAGTATAATGGGCATGGTTGGCACAGGTTATATGAACGGCCAAATGCTGTTATCGCGCAGTGCGTTGCTTAAGGGGTTTTCATCCGCTTCAGGAGCTCAAAACACCGCCATACATGAGTTTGTGCACTTGGTTGACAAAACAGATGGCGCTACCGATGGCGTACCGGAGCATTTAATGCCGCACGGCTATGCCGAACCCTGGCTTAAACTAATACACCAGGAAATGCACAGGATAAAAGAAGGTAAGTCTGACATTGACCCTTATGCGCTAACTAACGAGGCAGAATTTTTTGCAGTTGCTTCTGAGTATTTTTTTGAGAAACCCGGGCGTTTTGAACAACGCCACCCTGAGTTGTATTTACAATTGAGCCAGATATTCAGACAAACTCCGGCAAAGAAAAGCTGGTTTAGTAAATAGCGCCTAAAGTAAATCTTTAGATTGGGGCGTATGTGCAGCATATACCGATGTTATCAGCTTATTCATTTCATCATAACTCAGTAAAATCCTTCGTTTGCACATGCGCGCTCAGGCTTGATTCATCTTTCAGGTCAAAACCATAATGCGCCCTTCACATCGGCAGTATGGTAAGTTTCACAATAATTTTTTAGGAACTCTTGGGCGGTAGCTTGGTCCATTTGTTATAATAAGGTCAGTAGATGGGCCAAATATATAAAAACAGTATCCTGATAAAAAAAATTGCGCAGGTTATGACGTATAAGTCAGCGCCAGGCCCGTTAATAGAAATTTAATTGTAGAAAACGTTGGGTGTGTTATTAGGCCCTTGCCAAGGGAAACATTTTGATTAGGCTTACGTTTGTAACGGAAGAGATTTAGTTTAGTTTTGAAGAAATTTATTGGATGCATCGCCTCAATCCCAAATATGTCCGTATTGCCGCTATAGCTGCTGCTTCGTTACTGGTTATTTTATTAATTGCAGGAATTGTTGTTTTTAGCAAACGCGAGGCAATGCTACAAAGCGCATTAATTAAGGCCAAGGCGAAGTTGAAGCGAGACCACCAGCTTGATCTTACTGTTACCAATGCCCGTTTTACCGGATTAGCCACAGTAAGTTGCGATGTAATTACAATAGTCCCTGAACAGCGCGACAGCCTGCTGCGCATGGATAATTTTGAGGTAAGCGTAAAAATATTTCCGCTTATTTTTGGTAAAATAAAACTTACCGGCGTTAATCTGCAAGATGGGTATGTGCATCTTGTCGATAAAAACGGAGTAAAAAACTTCGATTTTCTTTTTAAAAAGAAACGGGACAATACTACAAACAAGCGTAAATCAGACCTGTCCTTACTGGCCGATAATTTGGTAAATGAAGTGCTTTATAAAATTCCGGACAACCTGGATATGAAGAACTTCATGGTGTCATATACGAAAGATAGTACCAGCCTTAAGTTGCTTACACAGGAAGCACGTATTGATGACGGCGATCTTACCTCGACCATAAAAGTGAACGACGGAAAAGCTATATGGCATTTTTCGGGAACCATGCATCCATCGGATAAGGAAATAGACGTAAAACTATATGCCGATAAGGGAAAAGTAGAAATTCCTTTTATTGAGCAGAGATACAAGGCCCGCATTAGCTTTGAAAGCGTAAATTTTAAGTTGAACGATGTGGACCACAGTGAAGGCGAAACCCGGATACTAAGTTACTGGGGGGTAAATAATCTGCTTATACATCACGCAGGTTTGTCATCGAGAGATATTTTGGTGCAGAACGGCGCACTGGACGCCGATATTTTTGTTGGCACCAACTTTATATCGCTGGATAGTTCGTCGGTTATTCACATCAAAAAATTAACCGCCCACCCTTATCTTAAATACACCCTTTCGCCCAAAAAACTTTACGATCTGAAATTGAATACCGGCTGGCAGAACGCTCAAGACATTTTTGATTCTTTCCCCGTAGGTACTTTTGAATCTTTTGAAGGGATAAAGGTGGCCGGAAAGCTTAACTACAGCCTTACTTTTAGCTTAGATAAAGAAAAACCGGATGCCGTAGTGTTTGAATCGAGATTAGACAAAGATGCCGATTTTAAGATCCTGCGCTATGGCAGAACAGACCTGGGCAAGTTAAACAGGCCATTTTTATACACACCTTACGTAAAAGGGAAAGCGGTGCGCACGATGATGGTAGGCCCCGAGAACCCCGAGTACACGCCCTTGGCAGAGATATCGCCTTACCTACGCAACGCAGTGATGACAGCCGAGGACCCCACTTTTTATAAGCATCACGGTTTTGTAGAAGAGGCTATCCGCAAATCAATAGCTACCGATATTAAAGAGAAAGCATTTAAAAGAGGTGGCAGTACGATGTCAATGCAATTGGTTAAAAACTCCTTTTTAAGCATGGAAAAAACACTTGCCCGCAAAATGGAGGAGATATTAATTGTTTGGATGATAGAGAACAATAATATCATGAGCAAGAACCGCATGCTGGAGATCTATTTCAACATAATTGAGTGGGGGAATAATATTTATGGTATAAGGGAAGCCGCGCGGTATTATTTTGGCAAAGCGCCCTCCGAGCTAAATCTGGGTGAAAGTATTTACCTGGCCAGCATTGTACCCAGCCCACGCAAGGGTTTATATTCGTTTCTGCCTGATGGTTCATTGCGGCCAAGCAGAATATTCTATTTCAATTCGTTAGGTAAGCTAATGTCATACCAAGGCTTTGTAGCCAGGGATACTACTGGCGCCTATGGCTTTTACGATGTAAGGCTGCGCGAAGGCCTGCGAAGTGAAGTAGCGCCGGTTGACTCTGCCGAGGCTGAACAAATACTGAATGCATCGCCTGAAGATGATAACCCGATAATAGATTTACCTGCTCCTGAGCCAGAAAAGAAGCCCAATATACTACAGCGAATATTTGGCGGAGGGAAAAAGGATACAATTGCAGAAAACCTTAAGGACCGGCTAAAGCGGGAGGAAGAGTTTCGCCTTAATCATATTGACAGTACCGGTAAAACCAACAAGCAGATCCGGCAAGAGAAACGCGAAATAAAACGACAGGAAAAAGAGCGCCGACAAGCTTTGGAGAAACAGGGCCTGCTTTAAAAAAACTATTTAAGCAAATGGTAGGTGATAAAGCTCACTGCATAAGCCAGCACAGTCATATAAGCGAATTGAATGGCTGGCCAACGCCAACTTTTGGTTTCGCGATACACTATTGCTACTGTACTTGCGCACTGCATGGCAAAGGCGTAAAACATCATTAAAGAGAAAGCAACAGCCAAAGTAAACACGGGCTTGTGTGTTTTAGGGTTTTTGGCATCGCGCATTTTTTGCAGCACCGACGCGGTGTTTCCATCACCATCACTAACACTGTATATGGTGGCCATTGTGCCCACAAAAACCTCGCGCGCGGCAAACGAAGTGATCAGTGCTATGCCTATTTTCCAATCATATCCCAGTGGACGAATAGCGGGTTCAATAAAATGACCAAGCGCACCTGCGTATGAATTTTCTAATTTTTCCGTAGCTACCATTGTGTTCAGCTCTTCAGGGCTAAAATTAAATTGGTACTCTGTACGGGCGTATTTTTGCTCTATCTTTTCAAAGCGGTCGCCTGGACCGTAGGAGGCCAATACCCACAGAATTATTGAAACGGCTATTATTACTTTGCCAGCCTCAAATACGAAAGATTTTGACCTGTCGTACATCGAAAAAGCCACATTGTTCCAACGCGGCATGCGGTATACCGGCAGCTCCATAATAAAGTAACCACGCTCGCGCGATTTGAGTATAAATTTAAACACCCATGCCACTATTATTGCTGACAGGAGACTAAATACATACATAGCGGTTAACGCTAGCCCCTGCAGGCTAAAAACGCCCCAAATCTTCTCATCGGGCACAACAAGCGCTATCAACAAAGTGTATACGGGCAAACGGGCCGAACAGGCTACCAGCGGAGTAACCATAATAGTTATCATCCGGTCCTTCCAGTTCTCAATGGTCCTGGTGCTCATAATAGATGGCACAGCACAGGCAAAACCACCAATCAATGGTACTACAGATTTTCCATTTAATCCCACCTTGCGCATCAGTTTATCCATCATAAAGGTGACGCGAGACATGTAGCCTGTGTCTTCAAGGATTGATATAAAAGCAAAGAGGATGGCAATTTGAGGGATGAATACTAATACGCCGCTTAAGCCGGCTACAACGCCATCAACAAGCAGGCTGGTAAGCGGTCCGGCGGGTAGTGTATTGTTCAAGCTGTCCTGGGCCCACATAAAAAAGCTTTCAATCAGGTCCATCGGGTACGATGCCCATGAGAAGATAGCTTGAAACATGAACAGCAGTATGGCGAAAAATATAATGAAACCAAAGATCTTATGGGTAAGTACCCTGTCTATCTTGTTGCTAAAGGTTTCATCATGAGCGGTGGCTGGTGTTTTAACGGTATCATACAACAGCTCATTAATATAAGCATAACGGGCCAGGGTTTCTGCTCCCTGTGCTTTTTGTGAGTGAAAGCCATGCTCAAGCTCCAGTTGCTCTATCCTGTTTGACTGCTCCGGTGATAGAAATTTAAGATGCTCATGCTGATGCGCCAGTTGCAAGGCAAAATAAGGGTTATCAATGTTCAGCTCGCTGCTTATACTGTCAACTATAGCGGGGGCAATGTTTCTAACATCAATACTGTTTTGCTGTAGAGCTACCTTATTGGCAAATGATATTGCCTGCTTTAACAGATCGACCCCTTCTAACTTACGCGCTGAAATAGGGATAACAGGTACACCCAATTGAGCGGCTAACGCGTTAATATCAATAGTGATGCCGGCCTTATTGGCCATATCCATCATGTTGAGAGCAATGATAACGGGAATCTTTAGGTCTGCCACCTGGGTGTACAACAGCAGGTTTCTTTTAAGATTGGTAGCATCCAATATAACCACAACCAGATCAGGCACCAGTGTGCTTGAACGATCAGCTAAAACAGAAAATACAATCGATTCGTCCTGGCTTTTGGGGTAGAGGCTGTAGGTGCCCGGAAGGTCTACAATTTCGGCTGTACGGCCGTCAGGCAATTGAGTATAACCAACCTTTTTATCGACAGTGACGCCGGGAAAGTTACCGATCTTTTGATTAAGGCCGGTTAATACGTTAAAAAGGGTGGATTTACCTGTGTTTGGATTTCCAACAAGTGCAACGCGTATATCGGCTTTCAATTAGTTCTTATGTAATATAATTGTTGATGCTTCAAACTTGCGTAAGCTAAGCTGGTACCCGGATACCCGGATAGCGATAGGATCGCCAAGCGGAGCAATACGATCAACCCTTATCTCTTCGCCAGGCAGGCAGCCCATCTCCATTAACTTTACAGACATTTCCATATCAGTAAACTCTTTTACTATACCTGTTTGTCCTACTTCAAGTTGCGATAGCTTCATAATTCGAATTAATAGTCCTCAAAAGTAAATCTTATTTAAAACAAATCCAAATAAGAATAACGTTGATGTTAAAATATGACAACAAGCCGCATAATGTCATATAATTATCAAGATGAATAAAAAAATGTAATAGCACACAACCAAAACGTAAGAACTTACGTTTATGCTTATGTGGGTCCAAAACCCACATTGTGATAAGGTTTAGGTTGAAGTCCCCAAGCAGCGAGTGTAAGGGGACTTTATTTTTGGCTTAAACCCGGATGTTTGTCCCACGAGTGTGCGGGACAAGTTGAGACAAAGGGGACACTTTTTTCAATAAACAGCTGTATGTTAGTAGTTTGCAGTTTCTCGGTGGGACAACGTGAGACTACTTATTCGTCAGGAAATTTAGCTGTAAAAGGGGTTTAATTTCTTGATTTTCAGATTTATGTAAACTTATCTCCGTGCGGGACAAATTTATTAATATTCTTCCTCCAAATCCGCCGCCGCCGCTTCATCTAAAAACCATTCCACCTCACCAATTATCGAATCAATCAGTTGCGCAGGGTAGTTTTCAATGTCTTCTTCCGCTTCCAGCGCGTTATGTACCGCCGGGGCTTTGCTTTCGCCGTATACTAAGAAGGCAATGTTTTTAGCTTCGTTGATCAGTGGAGCGTTAAAGGTGATGCGGTAAATATCCTTTTGCGGCAAATAGTTGGCCTTAACAGACGGCGTAACATCGGCCAAAACCGCTGTGTGCGGAAAGAGCGAAGCTGTGTGCGTATCATCGCCAAGACCCAGCAGTACCAGATCAAAGCTCATCTCATCGTCAGCAAAAAACTCTGCTATTTGCTCGGCATATTTTTGTGCTGCTTCGTTGGGCGTGAGGGATGTATCAACCGCGAAAATATTGTCAGCTTCAATAAAAAGCGGGGCAAACAGCGCTTTTTTTGCCATTAGGTAATTGCTTTCTGCATCATCCCGCGGAACGTTGCGCTCATCGCCGAAAAAGAAGTAGGTTTTGGTCCAGTCTACCCTATCAGCAAAGCTGGTTGAAGCTAAAAGCTCATAAAGCTTTTTTGGTGAGCTGCCGCCTGATAAAGCCACAGAAAAACGGCCAGCCGCCGCAATAGATTCGTTGGCTACCTGTACAAAATATTCAGCCAATGCGTAAAGCACTTCATCAGCTGTTTTGAAGATGTTGAGTTTCATGTTGTGTAAAATAAAATTGTCATTCTGAGCGATAGCGAAGAATCCTATACGCCAAACTTATCGCGCTTACAAGATTCTTCGCTATCGCTCAGAATGACAATCAATTAGTATTAATGCTTCGCCTTACTACCACCATTTAAAGGCAGCGTAAACCAATGGAAACCATCGCGGGCAATTAATGCCTCTGCAATCTCAGGTCCCCATGAGTCTGACGAGTAGTTAGGGAAATTAAGGCTCTTTTTAGCCTCCCAGGTCTTCAATATTGGCATTATCAACTCCCAGGCTGCTTCTACCTGGTCGCCGCGCATAAACAGCGTCTGGTCGCCCGCCATGGTGTCTAACAGCAACGTTTCGTATGCTTCGGGTGCATCGCTTGTATAAGTGCCTTTATAATCAAACACCATATCTACAGTGTTTAGTATCATATCAATACCCGGGCGCTTAGCCTGCACCTGCAGGCGGATGCTCATTTCCGGCTGTATGCTTATGATCAGCCTGTTTTGCTGCCAGCTTTCAGTAGCCTCTGTAGGGAATACCAAATGCGGCACATCTTTAAACTGAATAGTGATAGTTGATGCTGATTGATGCATACGCTTGCCGGTACGCACATAAAACGGTACACCGTGCCAGCGCCAGTTATCAACAAAGAACTTTATAGCTGCAAAGGTTTCTGTATTAGAGTTGGGGTCAACCTTGTTTTCCTGGCGATAGCCGGGAACTTCTTCGCCCTGGATCCAGCCAGGACCATACTGGCCTCTAACAGCGGACATACGCACATCATCCGGAGAGAACGGCCGCATAGCTTTTAACACATCAACCTTGCGGTTACGCAATTCTTCTGCATTAAAGCTATTAGGTGCTTCCATCGCTATGAAACAAAGCAACTGTAACAAGTGGTTTTGTATCATATCGCGCAGTGCGCCGGATCCTTCGTAGTATGGGCCGCGATCCTGAACACCTAATTGCTCGGTAACCGAGATCTGAACGTGCTCAATAAAATTACGGTTCCAGATGGGCTCTAATATAGAATTGGCAAAACGGAACGCCATTATGTTCTGCACGGTCTCCTTGCCCAGATAGTGGTCTATCAGGTAGATCTGACAATCATCATAAAGGCTTGAGATCAATTTGTTCAATTCCTGTGCCGACTCCAGATCATGACCGAAAGGCTTTTCAATTACTATACGTACACGTTTTTTATCCTCGGCCAGTTTAGCCTTCGCGATATTGGTGGTAATAATGGGGAAAAACTCTGGTGCTACAGCCAGGTAGTAAATTACATTGGCTTTGGTTTTCCACTCGGCGTTATGGGCATCAATGCGTTTGCCAAACTCTTTATAAGTCTCAGCATCCTTCGCGTCTGATACCTGGTAATAAACATTACCTATAAACTCGTCCCATTTTTCTTTTACGGCTTTACCGCTGCGCGAAAACTGGTTAATATCTTCTAATAATTTAGCCCTGAAATCTTCATCGCTCATTTTGGTACGACCCGTACCGATGATGGAGAACTTTTTAGGCATCCAGCCATCTAAAAATAAATTGTAAAGTGCCGGAGCCAGTTTACGGGCGTTCAAGTCGCCCGTACCGCCGAAAATGATAAATATGGTAGGATCTGATGTTGTTTTTGATGACATGATGTTGTGCGTTAAGTCTATTCGGTATCAGATTAATTTTTTGGCACCCATTGGGTGTGGAATTTTCCTTCTTTACCTATCAACTCATAAGTATGCGCGCCAAAATAGTCGCGTTGCGCCTGTATCAGGTTTGATGGCATACGGCCACTGCGGAAGGCATCAAAATAACTTAATGATGCAGCATAACACGGAGCGGCAATGCCGGCAGCAGTAACGGCCGATACAACAGTACGCGCCCCACCAACAGCGCCCATAACCTCTTTGGCAACCCCGTTGTCTAATAACAAGTGCTCTAACCCGGGGTTAGCAGTAAATGCCTCGTAAATATTTTGCAGGAACAGTGAGCGGATTATACACCCACCTCTCCAGATTTTTGCAATCTCGGCCAGGTTTAAACCATAATTAAACTCGGCAGATGCGCGGGTTAACATGTGTATGCCTTGCGCATAGCTAATGATCATGTTAAAGTAGAACGCGTTCTCTAAGGCAGCTAAAAAGGCCTCTTTATCAACGTTAAGCGGAGCTTGAACACCACCATAAATACCTTCTGCCTCTACACGTAGTTCTTTATATTTTGAAAGATCGCGCATGGCTACTGATGAGTCAACAGTAGGGATAGGCGCCTGTAGGTCCATAGCCACTTGCGATGTCCATTTACCGGTGCCTTTGGCGCGGGCCTCGTCTTTTATATCATCTAATAATAAATGATCGGCACCGGGCTCTTTATATCTGAATACATCGCGGGTAACCTCTACCAGGAACGATTTTAGCCTGCCTTCGTTCCACTCGTTAAAGATCTTACCTATGGCTTCATTATCAAGGCCCAAACCTTTTTTCAGTATTTCATAAGTTTCTGCCAACTGCTGCATAACACCGTATTCGATACCATTATGCACCATTTTAACAAAATGGCCGGCAGAGCCCGTTCCGCAATAAGTAACGCAAGGCTCGCCATCAACTTTGGCTGCTATTGATTCCAATATTGGTTTCATTACAGCATAAGCATCTTTGTCGCCACCGGGCATCATACTGGGGCCACGGCGCGCGCCCTCTTCGCCACCAGATACACCCATACCGAAGAAATGGATGCCTTTACTTTCCAGATACTCAACACGGCGGTTGGTATCGGTATAATAGGTGTTGCCGCCATCAATAATAAGGTCGCCCTTTTCAACCAGTGGCAATAGTTCTTCTATAACATCATCAACAATTTTTCCGGCAGGTACCAGCATCATAATGGCGCGCGGACTGTTAAGGCTGGCTACAAATTGCTTTATGTCGCTAAAACCTTTAAGGTTACCGTTGGTGCTCTCCTGCTCTAATAATTCGCCTTTGGATGCGTCTTTATCAAAGCCGGCTCCCTTTACGCCATGATCTCCCATGTTCAGCAGCAGGTTGCGACCCATTACCCCTAAACCGATCATACCGAAATCAAATTTTTCTGGTGTGCTCATCTTTTACTTGTTGTGGTTTTCGTCTTTTAATTGTTGCAGTATAGCTTTTGTCGATTCCAGATCTGTATGCTGAAAAGAGCGAATGCCCAACCGCGATGCGGCTTCAACAAACATTATCCGGTCGTCAAAATATACACACTGATCTGGTGACGCCTGTGCAATGCCCAGGGCCAGCTGCCATATACCCGGATCGGGTTTACGCATTTTAACTTCGCACGAAGATACAAATGCGTCAAAAAACTCGTGTAGTTTAAATTTCTTTACGCGATAGTCATTCAGCTCCTTGCCCTCGTTATTAACCGAGATAACACGGAAACCGCAATCGCGCTTCCATTCTTTGAGCCATGCCAGGGTTGGCAACTCAACAGACTGTTCATAAATAAAAGCCTTAAAATCCTCTTTCGTAAAATCGCGGGGTTGGGTAAATATTACCCTGTCCAGGTATTCATCAAGCGTTATACTGCCAATTTCATATACGTTAAATATAAAATTATGTAGTTCGTTTATCTCGGTGTAATCCAACCCGAATTTTTCTGAAGCCAGCTTACGCGAGTTATGCCCCCAGCCATTGCTGAGCAGTATGCCCCCGATATCAAAAAGGAGGATCTTAAGGTTATTTTTTGTCATTAGCGGCGCTAATTAAACTTTGCTTTTTTGAGCCTCTATTGCTTTTAACAATTTATCAAACGGAGCATTGAATTTCTCTACACCTTCGTCTTCTAATTGCTGGGTTAACGCATGGATATCAATACCGGCAGCTGCTAACTTGTCTAATATTTCGGTTGCTTTATCTAAACCTTCTTCTAATGTATCAGCAGCTACACCGTGATCACGGAAAGCTTCGATGGTTTCCAAAGGAACGGTATCAACGGTATCCGGACCGATCAGGGCCTCAACATATTTAGTGTCTTTAAATGCAGGGTTTTTGCTGCTGGTACTTGCCCAAAGCAAACGTTGCGGCTGCGCGCCTTTGGCTGCTAATTTTTCCCAACGCTCGCCGCTGAATACGCGTTTGTAAATCTCGTATGCTTTTTTTGCTGATGCGATAGCAACTTCGCCTTTGTATTCGCCTAAGCCTTTTTCGTCTAATAATGGGTCAACCAATACGTCAATACGGCTCAGGAAGAAACTTGCTACTGATGCAATGTGCGCAATTTCATGACCGGCAGCCAAATGATCTTCTAAACCTGCAATGTAAGCCAAAGCAACTTCTTCGTAACGTGGCAAGCCAAATAATAAAGTAACGTTGATGTTGATACCTTGCGCGATTGATTTGCGGATAGCATCTAAACCTGGTTGTGTACCAGGGATCTTGATCATCACGTTTTCGCGGTCAACTTGTTTCCAAAGCAGTTTAGCCTGTTCAAAAGTCTCTTGGCCTTTTAATGCTAAAAACGGAGATACCTCTAAAGACACATAACCATCAACTTTATTGCTTTCTACGTATAGCTCTTTAAACAGATCACAGGCAGTTTGAATATCTTTTATAGCTAAACCAAAGAAGATTTCTTCAGTAGTTTTAGTTCCATCAGATAATTCTGCAATATCACCATCATACATATCGCTGCTGCTGATGGCTTTTTCAAAAATGGCAGGGTTTGAGGTTACGCCTCTAACGCCGTCATCATCAATAAGTGCTTTTAGCCTTCCGTCGCCAATAAAGCCACGGTCAATAAAGTCCAGCCAGATGCTCTGACCGAAGCTGTGTATTTTTTTTACGTTATTTTCCATTATTTACTATGTGTTTATTTAATCAATTGGTTCTAAAATCCTCAATAAGCGTACCGTTAACAGCCTCTTTTAAATCCATTTTAAAAGATGACTTTAAATTGTTATGCCACTAATATCTCAGCGGGCTGGTTCTGAAAAAGTCCGCTTTCAATAACACCGGCAATACATTTAATTTTAAACTCCATGTCAACGTCAATATGCTCAAACTTTACGTCGAGAATCAAATTGCCGTTCTCTGATATAATTGGCCCGTCTTTACCTGTAGCCGGGCGCAATACAATTTCGGTAGCGCCTAACCTTTTAAGTCCGGCCTCAGCCACCATTAATGCCGATGGAAAAACCTCCACCGGAACAGGAAATTTTGAACCCAGTTTATCAACCAGTTTACTGTCGTCAACAATGATATAGTTGCGTGCGCTGGCGGTCATTATCAGCTTTTCTTTAAACATGGCACCGCCGCGCCCTTTAATCAGGTGCTTGTTAGGGTCAACCTCGTCTGCACCATCAAAATACCAATCAGGCTTATGTTCATATAAACTGGTGGTAGGTATACCCAGATTGCTGCAGGTTAAAGCAATTTCAACCGAAGTTGGGATTGCCAGAACATTCAGCTTTTCGGCTTTTATCTTCTCGCCAATGGCCAACAAAGCAAGGTAAGAGGTTGAGCCTGAGCCCACACCAATAATATCCCCATCTTTTACCTTGGCGGCAATCTGGTCGGCTACCCTCTGCTTGCTTTCGCGATTGCTGATGGTGGCGTTCCAGGATAGAGTCTTTAGTATGTCGCTATTCCAATTCATTTTTTTTAAGATTTGAGATGTTAGATATGAGATATGAGACAAAAAATCTCACGTCTCATATCTCAATACTCATATCTACAAAAGAGCTTTTGCTTTTTTAACCGCGTTATCAACAGTAAAGCCGAAGTATTTGTAAAGCTCATCTGCCGGAGCTGATTCACCAAATGTTTCCATGGCTAATATGTCACCTTCGTCGGTAACATATTTGTGCCAGCCCATTGGCGAAGCCATTTCAATAGCTAAACGTTTTTTCAATGTTTTAGGGAATACGCTTTCTTTGTAAGCAGCATCTTGTTTTTCAAACAACTCCCATGATGGCATACTAACCACGCGTGAAGCGATACCTTCTTCTGCCAGCTTAGCTTGTGTATCCATTGCCAAAGCAACTTCAGAGCCTGTAGCGATCAATATTAACTGAGCGTTTTCAGCATCAGAAAGCACATATGCACCTTTCTCCAGATTATCAGCCTTAGCATATTTATCCTGATCTAAAACAGGTAATGCCTGGCGGGTGAAGATCAATACAGTTGGACCACCTTTTTTCTCAACAGCAACGCGCCATGCGTGTGCAGTTTCGTTAGCGTCAGCCGGGCGAATGATAGTTACGTTAGGGATTGAGCGCAAAGAAGCTAATTGCTCAATTGGCTGGTGGGTTGTACCGTCTTCGCCTAAACCTATACTATCGTGTGTATAAACAAATATCGGGCTTATCTTCATAATGGCTGCCAAACGGATAGGCGGGCGCATGTACTCAGAGAACATCAGGAAGGTAGCGCCAAAAGGCTTGATGCCTTTTGTCAATGCCAAACCATTCAATGCAGAACCCATAGCATGCTCGCGGATCCCGAAGTGGAAGTTGCGGCCCGCACGGTTTTCTGATGTAAACGAATCAGATTCTTTTAAAGTAGTTTCTGTTGATGGAGCTAAATCCGCTGCACCACCTATCAGGTTAGGAAAGCTGCCCGCAATAGCGTTCAACACTTTACCTGATGCCTGGCGGGTAGCTAATTTAGTACCGGCAGCAAATACCGGTAATTTATCTAACCAGCCTGCGGGTAATTCGTCTTTAGCTGCTGCTGTGTACTCGGCGGCCAATTCAGGGAATTTAGCTGCGTAATCAGCAAATAACTTGTTCCAGTTGTCTTCAGTTTTAATACCTCTTGCGCCTATTGCACTATAGTATTCAGTAACTTCAGCAGGTACGTTGAAAGATTTTTCAGTATCAAAACCAAAAAATTCCTTAACCAATTTAATCTCGTCAGCACCCAGCGGAGATCCGTGAGAACCTGCAGTGCCTGATTTATTAGGGCTACCATAAGCGATCAACGAACGAACGCGGATCAACGATGGTTTTTGTGTTTCTGCTTTAGCGTTGGTTAAAGCCAGTTGTAAGGCGTGGATATCATTCGCATCTTCAATAGACTGTACGTGCCAGCCGTATGAACGGAAACGCGCGTCAACATCTTCGTTAAAAGTAATGTCTGTGCTGCCTTCTATTGAGATCTTGTTATCATCATAAACATAAATAATGTTACCCAACTCCAGGTGACCAGCTAATGAAGCAGCCTCTGCAGTAACACCTTCCATTAAATCACCGTCTGAGCAGATAGCATAAACGTGGTAATCAAAAAGGTTAAAACCTGGTTTGTTGTAACGGGCAGCTAAGTGTTTTTGGCCGATAGCAAAACCAACACCATTAGCAAAACCCTGGCCCAATGGCCCGGTAGTAACGTCAACACCCGGAGCCAAACCATATTCTGGGTGGCCCGCAGTTTTGCTATGCAGCTGACGGAAGTTTTTTATATCATCTAAAGAAAGATCATAACCTAACAAATGCAAAAAGCTGTACTGTAAAATACAAGCGTGACCTGCTGAAAGGATGAACCTGTCGCGATTGGCCCAATCAGGGTTTTTAGGGTTAAAGTTGATAAACTCTTTCCATAATACGTGGCCTACGGGGGCAAGCGCCATAGCAGTACCAGGGTGGCCCGAATTGGCTTTCTGAACAGCATCAGCCGATAATATCCTAACGGTATCTATGGCTAATTTTTCAATGTTTTGATTTGAACTCATTTCTTTTTTGTTATTGTTATTGTCAGGTGATTTACTTTTTTGATGGTTTAGGTTTAGTATCAGCGGTCCAAAGGCGCGCACCGCCTTTTATGCCGTCTTTGTTAGATACAATGGTCATGTTATCATCCAGCTTTATAGTAAGCAAACGCGAATTACCGCCGCCTATGTATAAATGATCATAATTGAACACTGTCTTTAAGGTCCGGAACACGCGCTCCATACGTAGGTTCCATTTTTTCTTGCCTATTTTCTCCAGCTCCTTATCGCCCATGTAGGCATCGTAATCTTTTGTTTTTGTTATGGGATGATGCGCTATTTCCAGATGTGGCAAAAGTAGGCCATCAAGCACCAATGCGGTGCCAAAACCTGTACCTAATGTTACAACCAGTTCAAGCCCCTTGCCGGATGCTACGCCAAGGCCCTGCATATCGGCATCGTTAACTACCTGGGCTGGTTTGCCAAGCTCTTTTTCCAGCCGTTCACCAAGGTTGTACCCGCGCCAGGCTTTGTCGTCAAGATTTGGCGCTGTGCCAACTATGTTGTTACGCACATAGCCCGGAAAGCCAACTGATATTTTGTCAAAGGATAGATCCTTCGTCAACTCTTTAATGGCGTTAATAATATTGTCAGGATTAGCCGGTAACGGTGTGTCGCTTTTTATGTAATCACTCAGCATATCGCCGTTTTTGTCCAAAACGGTGGCTTTAACATGGGAGCCTCCTATGTCAATGGCCAATATTTTAAGCTGAGATGAGGTGGTTTTCATAACTGTATGGAAGGCAAAAGTAACATGTATTTTGTTAATATGTGACAAACTTAATGTCAATAAATCATCAGTTGCGATATTTAATTTTACTAAAACGTTTTTTTGACGCTGTAAGGGCACTTTTCCGCTAAAGAAACATCGAAATATTTTTTAAAAAAGGCCAAAAATAATTATGTGTTTGGTCTAAAAAGTGCCTTTGCAATCGATAACATGGGGATAAAAACATATTTTAGATCATAAAAACGGTAAGCGTACATTGTACACCCAACAACTTTATTTTTTGCATTGATAACACGAGGCTAGTTGCCCGGTTAAATTTGCTTTTGCAAGTGGATTGTAAAGACAGTTCCGATATTGATCTCGCTCTCTGCTTCGATGCTTCCTCCCATGGCTTCTACCTGATTTTTTGTAATGAATAGTCCTATGCCTCTGGCGTCGCGATTGCCATGAAAAGTTTTATACATGCCAAACAGTTTGTTGCCGTGTAATTTCAGGTCTATGCCACTGCCATTGTCCTTAACAATAATGCTTATGTACCGGCCATCTGTTTGGGCGCTGATATTAATTACCGGTTTTCTGAACGGTGATTTGTACTTAAGCGCATTAGTTAACAGGTTAAGAAATATGCTTTCTAAATACGCAGGTATAGCCTGTACAAACAGATCTTTACCAATCTCGTTTTGTATTGTGGCTTCGTTTTCTGATACGATAGCTTGTATAGCCATCCCGGCCTTTTCTACATACTCAAAAAGATTTAATGGCACCATATTTTTATTAACGCCGGTAGTCATCAGCACAATCTCATTCAGGTGCAAAATGGTGTCAGTTAGGTTGGCTGATGCTTTTTGAAGCAGGGGGTAAAATTCATTTTGGGTACTGGCAGGCATTTCCTCTTTCATGAGTTCAAGCACCATGCCAATATTGCCCGAGTGCGAGCGAAGGTTATGTGATACGATGTGCGCAAAGTTGAGCAAGCGATTGTTTTGTTCGTGGGTTACATGCAATAACGACTTGATCTCACGCTCAGCATCTTTCAGCAAGGTAATATCGAAAAAGATGAACAGATAGCCCATAACCACACCGTCGCTGTTTTTAACTGGAGTTATAGTGCATTGAACGTTAAATTCCGACTCGTTTTTGCGTAAAAAGGTCCACTCCTGCGTTTCAAAAGTGTTGGTTTGCAAATTAACGGTAATGGTTTCAAAGCCTACAATTGGCCGGCCATACAATTGCGCTAAATGGCCTTCCCGCTCGGCAAGCTCCGTTTTTGAATAGATTAGCAGCGGCGTTTCTGTATTCAGCACCTCTGTTGCTTTATAGCCTAACAAGTTTTCGGCCCCGACATTAAATACACGGATAAGGCCATTCACATCAGTCTCTATAATGCCAACACGTGTTGAAGCATCCCGGATGCTTTTCATTTTATCCAGCGATTCTTTAAGCGCAAACTCCAGTGTTTTTATTGGGGTGATATCATTAACCTGAGATATAAAATACATCGGCTCATTGTCAAGATTCCTTACCAGCGAAACAGCAAGCAGGGCATAAACAACGCTGCCATTCTTATGCAAATACCTTTTCTCAATAGTATATCCTGCCCGTTCCCCTTTCAATACCAACTTCACTAAAGCCAGGTCGGCTTCTAAATCATCAGGGTGGGTAATGTGCTGAAAGTCTGTGGTTAAAAGTTCCTGTTCAGAATAACCAAGAAAATGGCAAAAGCTCCTGTTTATACGCAACCATTTACCGTCCGGGTTTACTAAAGCTATGCCGTTGGGCGCAAAATCAAATGTCTGCCTGAATTGCTCTTCCTGTAGCGCCAGTTTTTTTAAAGCGATGTTTTTCTCGTTAATGTCTTGCAGCAGGCCGTAAATACGAATACAAATGCCTTTTTTAAATACCGGGGTAGCTATGGCCCTAACCCATTTAAGATCATTTTTAGGGGTTTGCACAAGTAACTCCTCATCAAACGCTGCCCCATTTTTTATAAGCGCGTTCATTTTGCTTTGTATTCTTTGCCGGCCTTCGCCTTCTGCATAAAAGTTTATGGCGTCATTATAAGCAGGAATATAGTTCTGGCTAACTCCATAAATGTTTTTGGTAATGGCGCTCCACTCCAGTTTTTCAGCCAGCAGGTCCATTTCCCATGTGCCAATCTGCGCAACCTCCTTTGTGCTTTGTAGCAGATCTTTATACTGCGTTAAAAGCAGTTCGCTATTTTTCCGTTCAGTTATATCCTGAATCACGCCCATTACCCATTCGGGTTTTCCATCAGCGGTAAAAGTTGAAATACTGCCTTTGTCTAAAACCCACACCCAACTACCATTTTTATGTTTCAATCTTACCTCTATCTCATAAAAATCTACTTTGCCCTCTAAATGATCGTACATTTTTTTAACAGCTCTGGGCAGGTCTTCAGGGTGGATCAATGATCGCCACGTGTCCACAGTAATAGGTTGAAGATCCGCAATGCTGTAGCCTACTATATTGACCCAATGCTCATTGTATATTAACTCGCGTGTTTGCAGGTTATGCTCCCACGTACCCATACCGGCACTTTCTATGATCTTTTTAAATCTTTGCAGCTGATTTTCAGAAGTATCGGACGTAGTAAGAGGTGTTGAATTCATAGATAACGGGGCACAACAGGCAAAGCCGTATTGTATGTGTTTTTATAGGTATCAGTTAATATGAGCCCTAAATATACGCCAATTATCTCGTTATTAGCTACATATATCGGTACGAGTAAAAAAAGCCTCCCCGTGGGAGAGGGAGGTTTTGCAGTGCTGTTAATACTATAGGTAGCAACCGGTATCTGGAATAAGATCAGTTAGTCAGGCAAACCATTTTTTATGTATCGCCAGTTTAATTGCCGATGCTTTGTTAGAAACGTGCAGCTTTTCGTAAATATTTGCTGTATGCTTACGCACGGTATGTGGACTTATAAATAAGCGTTCGCCTATTTGCTGATAGTTTAAGCCATCAACAATTCTTTGCAATATTTCAATTTCGCGGGCAGACAGCAAACTATCGGCTTGCTCGTTTTTGCTCTCTTCTATAGGTTTATTGGTGTTTCTCAACAACAAAAGGGCTTTTTGTGCTATTCGTGGCGACATAGGTACGCCACCTTCAAATACAACTTCGGTAATGGCCCGTAAAATATTAACAGGTTTTTCATCTTTAAGCAAATAGCCGCAGGCCCCTGCTTTTATAGCCTCGAAAAGCTTATCATCGTTATCAAAAACCGTTAACATAAGGCATAGTACATCCGGATAGATTTCTTTGGTGATTGCTACTGCTTCAATGCCGTCAAGCACAGGCATTTCAATATCCATTAATACCACCTGGGGCCGTTGTGCGGGCCGCAGCTCTTTCATTTTTGTTAAATAGTCATCCCCGTCGGCAGCAAGTAGTCCTATTTCAAGTTCTTCGTAGTATGATAACTGTTCAAACAGTGTTGTGCGCATCAGGCGCTTATCATCAACTATCGCTATGCGAATACCCATTCCAGTAATTGTTTTGCGTTGATAAATTACATAAACTTAAGCTATTTTTTTAATCTGCAAAAGGCTGCACCAAAGTGCAGCCCCAACACCGTACACAACCCCTATAGCATGGTACAGTGCTTAACCGGGCCTGAGTAGCCCCGCTATTGCAACCGGGAAATTCCGGATGTGGCGCCAGATTTAAAAATTAAATCCGATACGCAAGCCTATGAAGCCAGAGCCACTGTATCCTTCGTAACGTAAGCTTGGATCAAAGCCGCCTAAGTGTGCGCCAATACCAACTGAATAAGTAAATTCTGAGCTGCTGACAGAACTTAAACTGCCAGAGCCTGTGCTAGGAATGTAGGTACGGGCAATGGTTACACCAGCCTCGCCCAAACCATATAGCGTTTCGCCAAGCATGTGTTTATAACCCGCTTTAATAGGGATGTTCAGCTGTGCTTTGGTGTTAACACCTGTCAGGCTTTTTGGGATAAAAGCTATAACGCCTGTTGTTGCGGTAAAGGCGCTTGATTCATTAAGCGCTACTGCTACACGGAAAGTTGCACCTGCACCTACGTTATAAGCATTGCTAGTTGCCCCTACGGGTAAGGCACCTTCAAGCCCCAGGCCGATGCGTAGTTTTTTGTAATCGCTTTGTGCAAACATCTTTGTTGTACACAGTGCAACCAGCATCAGCAGCATAATTGTAAATTTTGTTTTCATTGTAATTGGTTTTTGAGTGAGTGAATAGTTTAAATTAATTAGTGATTGATGATGCTAAGTTGAGGGTAATGCGGGCGGGTATCAATAACACATTTGTGTTATTTTAACACCCGGTCGAAATATCCAACGGGTTAAAAAAAAATCGACAAACAAAATTTGTTTAATAATATATCAAATTGGGTATTGATAATGCGTGTTTAATACTGTTAATTAGAGGATTAATCCCCCTAATTAAATATTGAATGAAGTGGTTACTTTCGTTTATATTATTTATGCACGTATGCGCTTTTGCACAAAACCGGCGTATAGACAGTCTTAGGAGCGTGCTTTCCCAGACCAGGCCAGACACCGCCAAATGCAAGGTTTATTACCAATTGGCAATAGAATTGCTTAATATGTCGCCGTCAGAGGCGGACAAAGTAACGGCCATCTCAAAAAGGATAGCTGAAAAGGAAATGTACAACCCCGGCATTGCCTACGTTTTTTGTTTTAACGCTATACAGTGTAATTATAAGGGCGACTATTCCGGATGTAAACATAACGCCGAAAAAGCTTTAGCTATTTCGGTGAAATTCAATTTGCCGCTTACAGAGGCAATAGCAAAAAACACGCTCGGTATATGTTATTGGCAAACCGGTAATTACGCCCAGGCAATTAGAATGCACCTTGCGGCACTAAAAGTGCGTGAGCGACTCAACGATAGTATTGGCATATCAAAATCATTAGGAAACCTGGGGCAGGTTTATCTTGACAATGAAAAATTTGAAGAAGCAGAGCATTACGCCTTGCAGGGTTTGACCCTGAGTAAGAAACTACACGAAAACTACGTCACAATAAATTGCTTGCATATATTGGCCAACATAAGCAGCGGACAAAAAAAATATCAGCAGGCTTTGTTATTTGATCGCGAAGCCCTTCCTCTTTGTTTCCACGATAATAATAAAAGGGCGTTGTCTCAAATTTATTCTAACATGGCCAACTGTTACGAGGCTATGGAACAGTTAGAAAAAGCCCGCCAGTATCAAATGAAAGTATTAGAGAACGATGAATATTTTAACGATAAAAAATGGATCAGCGACACTTATTTGAATATTGGACGAATATTTGGCAGAGAGGCCAAATATGACGAAGCGATTGGATGGATAAAGAGGTCGTTGATGCTAAGCGAAAGCACTGAATATAAAAAGGGTCAAAAAGATGCTTGGAAACTATTAGAAACTATTTTCGAAAAAAGTGGAAAATACAAAGGTGCACTTGTTGCTTATCAAAAATATCAGGCTATTAACGAAGATATGATTAACGAGGGCAATGACAGGGAGATAGCGGTTATGCAAACTGATTACGAAACGCAAAAAAAGGAACAAAAAATTACATTGTTGAACAAGGAGAATACCATACAGAGGCTCTCCATCGCCAAACAAAAAACCACTTTGGGTATAGTGGCAGGTTCATCAATCGTATTACTGGGTTTTGGCGGCTTAATTTATAACCGCAACAAAAACAAACAAAAAATATTAATGCAGGAACAGCAGTTAACACAACGGGCTGAACTTACGAGGGCCGTGATAGTGGCTGAAGAGAAGGAACGCACCCGAATCGCCGGCGATCTGCACGATGGCGTGGGACAGCTCTTCTCTGCTGTTAAAATGAATTTGAATGGCTTGATTGAAAGGGTTGATATGCCACGCGATGAAGACCGGTTTTTGGCCGAAAAAACCCTGGCCCTGGTTGAAGAGAGCTGTAAAGAGGTGCGACACATATCGCATCAGATGATGCCGACCATGTTGCTAAAATCGGGTATAGCATCAGACGTGCGAAGCTTTATAGAGAAAATAGATTCTGAGAAGCTAAAGGTTAGAGTTGAGGCAAATGGCTTTAAAGATAAGCTGGAAAGCAATGTAGAAACGGTACTTTACAGGGTGATACAGGAGGCTGTCAATAATGTGATCAAGCATGCCAACGCTACGCTGCTGGATATCAAATTAAATCGCGATGGAGTGGGCATAAGTGCTACTATAACTGATAACGGCGTTGGTTTTAATATAGCCGCTGTTGAAAGCCTGGGCGGTATAGGGCTAAAGAACATTGCCGCGCGCGTTGAGTATTTAAAGGGCACTTTAGACTATCGCTCTGCCCCCCGCGCAGGTACCAGCATTAAAGTATGGGTGCCCGTTTAAATAAAATACCACATATGTAGTATTGATAGCCTTTTGCAATTAGCGTTTATTAGCGATGTTATATACGCTAATTAATTAATTGCAAATGAACAGGTTACTCCTGCTGTCGTTATTTATATTCTCGCCGTTATTGTTTAACCCTTATATGTGCTTTGCACAGCAGGGCAATTCTGTTGATAGCCTGAAAGCCCTTTTACCGCAAGCAAAAACTGATACAGCAAGAATTAATCTCTTAAATCAAATTGGAGATATATTAAAAAGGGATAAAGCTAACGACGGATTTAAATATGTAGAAGAAGCTATTGCGTTAAGTACTAAAACAAACTTTAAAAAAGGCCTGGCAAGAGCGTACTACAATCGCGGCGTTATGCTATTCAGCACTAACAAATTAGATTCCGCCGGTATTGATTTTAAAAAAGCTATTAAAGTATATGGCGAGGTAAAGAATTCACGCGGGCAGGCTTTAGTTTATAACGAAACCGGCACTTTACTTAGGATACAAGGCAAGCAAAGCGAAGCTATAGCTTATTTTCAGCAGGCGGCTGATATTTATGAAAAAAGTAACGACCTTTCTGGAACGGCTGATTGCCTAACGCTAATTGCAAATAACTTTAACCAATTGCATGATTTTGATAAAGCACTGGCAACTTATAAAAAAGCCTATTCTTTACGGGTAAAAATAAACAGGCTTGACCTTGCTGCGCAAACTCTTGCCGGCATTGGAATGACTTATCGTAATAAACAAACCATAAGTGATGGGGATAAGTTTTTTAAACTAGCCATAAGTTATATGATGCGTGCGCGCGCGCATTTTATTAAGAACAAACATAACCTCAATATCGCGCTGATTGATAAAGAAATAGGCGTTACATATGACTACCAGGAACAATATGGCAATGCGCTTCGCTATTTAACAGAGGCCAAAGAAAAGTTTCGTGCTATTGATTATAAACGCGAGTTAGGGTCACTTTATAAAGCTATTGGGCGCTGTTACCTTCAAAACAACCAGTTTACACAGGCAAAAAAATATATAGATATGGCGTTGGCTGCGGCAATTGCAGAAAAGTATCAGCAACATATAATGGAGTCGTATCAGGAATTGTACAATTATTACAAAATAACAGGCGATAACACAAATGCCCTTGCCTACCATGAAAAGTTTATGGAGGCAAAAGATTCACTTACCGAGCGCACAAACTTTGATAAGGTTTTAGAAATAACCAACAAATACGAAACCGAGAAAAAAGAGCAGCAGATAGATATCCTTAATAAAGAAAACACTATTCAAAAACTTTCTATCGCTAAACAGAAAACGACCATGGGAATAGCTGGCGGTTTAGCAGTGACATTGATAGCTTTTGGCGGTTTGCTGCATAGCCGCAATAAAAACAAGCAAAAAATACTTCTTCAGGAACATAAATTAGCGCAGCGTGCAGAATTGACCAAAGCTGTAATTGAGGCTGAAGAAAAAGAGAGGGTTAGGATAGCAAGTGATCTTCACGATGGGGTAGGCCAGTTGTTCTCGGCAGTAAAAATGAATTTAAACGGATTAATGGAACGGGTAGATATGCCGCGAGAGGAGGATCGTTTTTTGGCGGAGAAAACATTGGCTCTGGTTGAAGAAAGCTGTAAGGAGGTACGGTACATATCGCACCAGATGATGCCGAATATGCTGCTGAGATCGGGCATAGCGTCTGATGTTAAAAGCTTTATTGAGAAAATCGACTCAGAGAAGCTTAAGGTTAAAGTAGAGGCAAATGGCTTTAAAGATAAATTGGAAAGTAATGTAGAGACGGTGCTTTACAGGGTTATACAGGAAGCGGTAAACAATGTAATAAAACATGCACGGGCCACCTTTCTGGACATTAAACTGGATCGAGAGGCATCGGGCATAAGCGCTACAATTACCGATAACGGCGTCGGCTTTGACACTGCAGCGGTTGACAGCTTCCACGGCATTGGTTTAAAGAATATTACCGCACGTGTTGAATACCTTAAAGGCACTGTAAAGTACCGTTCTGCCCCGGGCGCAGGTACCAGTTTAAGTGTTTGGGTCCCGGTTGATTAGTTATTATTTATTCAGATGGTTCCACATTATATCAAAAATATCAGTAGGCTGAACGGGTTTGTTTTGTGCTTCACCGGTAATTAAAACAGCTTTATAGTCATCGGCAATGTTTGTACGGCCATGCGACCCTTTTATCAATGTGGCATCAAGCGGTATCACATCCATTACATACCTAAAGCCAGCCAGTTTTCTAAGTAGTTTATATCCTGCCCGGGCCTTTGATGTCATAAACATTTCAACCGGGTCGTATCCCGGTTTTTTATGGATATCCACGCAGCGGGCATAATCAGGTGCAAGGGCGTCGTTCACCCAGAAATAATAGGTAAACCAACTGTTTTCACTGGCTACAACCACCAGATCGCCGGCACGTTCATGGTCTATATGATAACTTTTTTGTGCTTCGCGATCCAATATCAATTCTATACCGTTAACGGATTTTAGTAACGCTTTTACTTTTTCAGTAACAGTGGGATCATTAATATAAATATGCGCTATCTGATGATCGGCAACTGCAAAGGCCTTTGACGCGGCTGCATCAAGCAGTTCAAGGCCACGCTCTACACGGATCTGTATCAATCCTTCGTTGCGCAGCAGGCGGTTAAGGTGTATGGGGTTGTTTACCGAGGCAATGCCATACTCAGAAAGGATTATTATCTCCGCATTTTTTTTTTGATAAAAGGTAACCAATTGCTCAACTACCTTATCTATCTCGCCCAATTCAGTGCTGATCTTTGAAAGATCAGGGCCAAATTTTTGAAGGCAATAATCCAGGTGTGGCAGGTAAATAACAGTGAACGTGGGGTCGTTCATGTCGTCGTTCAGCATGGACGCATCGGCTATCCATTGTGTTGATTTGATATTTGCGCCAGGCCCCCAAAACTGAAACAACGGGAACTGGCCCAATTTTTCCTGTAATACATCGCGTAATTCTGCCGGCTGCGAGTAGCAGTCTGGCATTTTACGCCCATCGGCCAAATATTGGGGGCGCGGCGTTACAGAGAAATCAGCTGTGGAATACATGTTGTACCACCAGAACATGTTGGCGCTGGTAAAATTGGGATCTTCTTTTTTTGCCTTATCCCAGATCTTTTCTCCGTTAACAAGCTTGTTGGATTGTTTCCAGAATTTTACTTCAGAATCGGTACGGTCAAACCAACCATTGCCAACAATTCCTGTTTCGGTTGGCCACTGGCCGGTTAGATATGTAGATTGTACAGACGTAGTAACCGCCGGCAGCACGGGTTCAATAGTATTAATGTTTCTTTCGGCTATATATTTTTGTAAGAATGGCGTATACTCACCAATTACTGATTTGGATAAACCAACAACGTCTATAACAACTGTTTTTTTCATAGGTATTAACTATAGTATCCCCTTAACCCAATTTAACTCCCTTGCAATAGAGTCATTTATCGGCAGCTTTTTCTCATCCGGTATTACACCCCAGGTGTAGGTTTCTACTTCAAGATGCGTGCTGAAAGGTTTGTTTTTATTGATCTGTAATACTTCCGCAATATCACTTTGTGTGGATTGCAGCAATCCAAACTCTTCAGTAAATATCGGTACATGAAAATGCGCACGCCATTCCTTAACGTCAGCGTTGGCGGCATCATTTAACGCCTCGGGCAAGTCGCGATAGCGTAGCAGTGTACCGTTGTTGGTTTTAGCAATAACCTGGTGCAGGTAGGTAGGCTCGTTAAATTTTTCAAACGTATCCAGTACAGGCTTGCGCAATTTGCTTTCAGATGACAAATCAGCTTTTAAAGCCGCGCTTATTTGGATCTTGCCAACTTTTAATCCCTTTTCTTCCAGTTCATCAATGATTTGCTGATGCGGTTCATAACCAATAGCGAAATGGCAAACATCATAGCAAAGGCAGATATGTCTTTTTATAAGGCGCTCGGCTTCCCCTTGCGTTACGCCAAAAGTTTCGGCAATAAGCGGCTTGCCTTGTGTTAGCAAAACCTGCGTATACCAGGTTATATATTCTGGGCCAGTCTCTAAAATGCCATCCGGCTCCGGCTCTATATCTAAATGCATATATATGCCACTTTGATGGTCGATGCTGATCAGCTCTTTCGCCACTTTTAAAACATTGGCTGTGGCCACGGCCGTAGCTTTTGACAATAGCTGTGGCGTGTTATGCCAGTACCTATAGCTTAACGGAGAAGTGGATATCCCGCCCTCCATCCCCTGCGGAAGCAGTTGTTTTAAAATGTCAAACATGCGTATGGTGTAATCCACCCGCTCCTGCGTAGTCCAGTCAGGGGCATGTACCTGATCCTTAACGGCAGTATTATGAAACTCCCCATAAGGGAACCCGTTCATGGTGAAAACATATGCGTTATTGGCAGTAAGCCATTGCTTAAGCAGGTTCAGGTTACTAAACTGCTGTAGTTCTTCGCTGGCTTCGTGCGAAAGGCGTAAACCTAAGCCCATTAAACCGTCGGGAGCCACCTGCGCTTTAATAGAAGGAAAGTTTTGTTGTAAAGCAGCAAAGTGCCCGGCCCAGTTTTCGCCGGGGTGAATATTTGTGCAATAGGTTAAATGGCCCTGGTGTGTTTGCATATTAGCCGCCCCCCAAATCTCGCGCGATAGGTGAGACTTTTAGATGCATTGTAAATGGTTGTTTAAAATTTATGCCGGGTTTAAAGCGGCATATTTGATCTTTAACGCCTCGCCTGCTTTTTTTAGTATAGCTGTATCAATATCGTGTACCTCAAAGCCCTCTCCAATTTTCTTAAGCAGCATAATGGTCAATTGCCCGCCCAGGTGCTCCCTGAATTCGTTTAACCCTACTAATATCGGGCTGTCGTCTGAAGAAACTTCCAATAAAGGGTGCGTAATATTAAAACCTATTTTTTTGATCAACGATATCGTTCTGTTTGTTTCCTCTGTTGAAAGATAACCGGCAAGGTTAGCATACACAGTATCTAATGCTATCCCCATAGCCACAGCTTCGCCGTGCAGCACCGCAAAATTGGTTAGCTGCTCCAGTTTGTGCGCACTCCAGTGGCCAAAATCTAAAGGACGGGATGATCCCTTTTCAAAAGGGTCGCCGCTTGCTATGTGGTTAAGGTGCAATTGGGCGCAGCGTTTTATCAGGTATTTCATAGCTTCCATATCGCGGGCGGTTAATGCCTCAGCATTTTCTTCCAGCCATTCAAAAAACGCGGAATCTTTTATCAGCGACACCTTTATCGCCTCTGCAATTCCTGATCGCCAGTCCCTGTCGCCTAAGGTCAGTAAAAACCTGTCGTCGTTAAACACAGCTACCGGCGGAGCAAACGTGCCCAAAAAGTTTTTTTTGCCAAAAAAATTAATGCCGTTTTTAACACCAACACCCGAGTCGTTTTGGGCGAGTACGGTCGTGGGGATACGTATGTGTTTTATACCTCTGTGTGCAATAGCCGCAGCATAGCCCGCCATATCCAGTACAGAGCCGCCGCCAATGGCCGCCACGTAAGAATGCCTGTCTATGCCATACTTGTTAATGGTATCCAGTAGGTTATGAAAATTGTCTTCGTTGTTTTTAACACCTTCGCCGCCCGGCACTAATATCAGCTCGGGAATTAGCTGGGCGGCTTTGTGGATAGAGAAATAGCGCCTCATCTTATCCGCCAGTTCAGGCGTAGCCTTCATTACATCCTGATCAATTACAAAAAGTATTTTTTTAACCGACTCGGACGTTGCATTGTCCAGCAGGAAATCATCCAAACATGTATTGGCAAGATCAAAAAGCCCGGAAGTAAAAAAGACCTTGTACTCAAACTTCACACTAAAGGTCTGCTGCAAATATTCCATATAAAAAGCTAATATCTAAAAGATATTAATAAACGCATCAGCATATCAAAAATTTGACGGAAATATTGAGGTTGAGCACTGTTTAGGTTACAGCAAACCACTTTGAAAAGCCAATTGAGACCGGAAGCAAGCAGGCAATAAACACGGCTGGATAAATTGCACCAAATGCAGCTGCCCAGGCGGCGTCCATCAGTATTAAAGAGATAACCCCGGCCTTAACTGCTTTACCAATATTTTTTCCTGCCGGATCTTTTATTGCTACTGATAGTGGTTTAAATATCATCCATGCAAAAGGAATTAAAAAAGCCAGTGTAAACAGCATGTTTTGCGGTTGCACGCCTTGATGAGACGATATAAAGTGTATAGCAAAGATCACTATCAAATAAAGCGAAGCGCCGGTGTATAAGTTTTTTTTGTTGCCGCCGTGTACTTCTCCACGACTTATCATGGTGATAGAGAAAATGTAAAGCACAGGCACAATGGCCAGATAATACCAATGCACTAACGCTCCGGCAATTATGCTGATGCCCAACAATAAGTTTAAGCCGCGGCAAAGCCCCATATTTAGTGGCCCAAAAAAGCGATGGTGTTTGCTGACGCGGTTATAAAGCAATGCGAAAAACGCTATAAAAACAGCGATTAACCCGGACTGCGGGCTATGCGCGTACCCAAAACCGATTCCCCATAATAAAAGAAAAGCACCAAGGGCCGTTGCCTCGCCTTTACTCACTAAGCCGCTGGGGATAGCTCTTTCAGGACGCTCTACTTTGTCCAGTTCGGCATCAAAAATATCATTAAACACAATTCCCCCGCCGTAGAGGCCCATTGTTGCAAGGCACAGCAAAACTACCGGGTAAAAACTATTGGTAACAATTGGAAGATTGGTGAAATATCCTGCAATAGCTATCCCCGCCAAAACATCAGCAACGGAAGTTACAATGTTGGCCGGCCTCATCAGCCGCAAATAGGTGATAGCTTTTGATGCCATTTTTTAACTGATAATGATTGAGTTTTTATCAATACGCGGCTGTTGGCCACCACGTAACACGGTATTGCCTTCAAAACGCTGGCTTTGGTCTATTGTGCTTCCGTCGCCGGTAAAATCAACTTCGTTTATTTGTCCGCTTTGCGCAAATGCGGTTATGGCATTTTGATAAGTTATCAAACGAATATCCTCGTCACTTATACCACGCATCTTCATTAACGCCGCAGTTTTAGGCACAGCAAGCGGATCGCTGATACCCCAATCGGCAGCAGAGTTCACCATAATGCGCTCCGGCCCATACTGTTTAGCTATTTCTACCATGCGCTCATTGCCCATTTTGGTAAAAGGATAGATGGTAAACGCCGCCCAGAAACCACGAGCAAGCACTTCTTTTACAGTTTCCTCATTGTTATGGTCAACAATTACCATATGCGGATCAAGGCCATGCTCTAAAGCAATGTCCATGCTGCGAGTGGTGCCACCTTTCTTATCGCGATGGGGCGTATGGATCTGTACAGGTAAGCCTGCCTCTTTTGCCAGCTCTAATTGCGCGCGATAATATTTTTCTTCGGCGGCGGTCTGGTCGTCAAAACCTATCTCGCCAATGCCTACAACGCCTTCTTTATAAATAAAAAGCGGCAGCATTTCCATTACCTGCTCGGCAAGGGCCTCATTATTGGCCTCGCGCGAGTTTAGGCCGATAGTACAGTAATGTTTAATGCCAAATTGTGATGAACGGAAACGCTCCCAACCTATTAAACTGCTATAATAATCGCGGAAGCTATCCAAACCAGTACGCGGTTGCCCTAACCAGAAGGCTGGTTCTATCAACGCCACTACGCCCGCATCAGCCATGGCCTGGTAATCATCAGTAGTGCGCGATGTCATGTGTACATGCGGGTCAAAAAACTTCATTCCCTTTATACCGCTCAGGTCAACGGGGGTGGTGTCTTTGTCTTCTGATATCCTGTCTTCAAATGAATGGGTACAACACATAATCTTATCTTTTAGAGGTGTTAATGCTGATATTCGGCCGTTAACGTATCCCAGGTTAATTCTTTTTGTTCAATTGCCGTTTTTAGTTGCGGCGCAGTGTTTAATAGTTGTGTAGCTGTTGGATAGTTTGATTGGGACAGGGCTAAAGCAGCAGCTTTTTGATTAAGATACACGCCGCTTGCAAAGGCCCATTTAACATCCTCTAACAACTTCTCGTCAATAAAGGGGCCAACTAAGCGCCACAAAGAGGGGTTTATATCCCGGCCAGCCGCCTGGCGTTCGTGTACATAGTCGCTTATTACATAAGCCAGTTCTTTATTTGCGCGACTATCGATCCCTTGTATTTTCCCAACATCTTTACCCGTGAAAAAAGCTTTAAGTACCAGCTGATTCCAGGCGCTTTGGTCTAAATTATTCTTCGGATAAGGGTTTTGATACATGATGGCCTCTAAAACGTTGCCAATGTTGCTGCGGATACCTTCGGCACAACGTTTAACCCACATATCGGGATGGGCCAACAACGGTAATGATGAATAGAGCGAAACAAGCTCATTAACCTCGGCAGCTAAAAATAAGTTTTCTATTTTACGGAAATACGCCTCTGTATCGGTCTCGTCAAGTTCAAGCAGTAAATACGCACGGCCCAGCATGTCAGCCGTCCATCCGGCTATCTTAAAGCCAGGGATTATGGCATCCAGTTGCTGTGCTTCTTGTTCACTGATTTGCAAAGCTGCCTTGCCGGTTTTGCGCGGCACTAACACAAACTGTGTATTAAAATTCCCTTTTTGTTGTAGCCAACTTAAAACATCAGCAGCTACATTGGCAGTAAGGATATTTTTAAATAAAGCCCTCAGGGCGCCTACATCATAGTTATACATAACCCGCTAAACAAGTCCTACATTCACCACAACTACATAATCAATAATAAGCGCGGCGGATATGATAAGTAACCCAAAAAACTCGCGGGTGTTTTCAATAAAGGGTTTCTCGGCTTTCATAGATTCAACCAGGCTGGGGGTGCGGTATTTTACTATCCAATCCCTGACGCCATCTTTATCAAAATATAATTTCACAGCGTAAATCAAATAGAACGCCGTTAAGCCAAGGTAAGTGTTGGGATAATACATGCCATAAGCCGCCAGCCCGCAGCAAGCCGCCACAGCTACGTAAATGGGTACCCATAGGTACCAATCCGGGTCGTTAAAATTAAGGTAAGCAAATACCAGGAACGACAAACAAAAAATAATGTTAATAACAACAAACGCCAACATGACAATATATTTTAAGCAAACAGGTTTATTTCGCCCTCAGCCACAACCATTAAACGTGGTGTACTAAGGTCAACGCGCAAATTTACTATGAAGGTTAGATAATCAAAGTAAATAACGTAAAAATGAGGATGAGATTACTGTGATTGTAATGACTTATTATACCAACTGATAAATGCCGTTCAGGTTTCTGCCCTGCTCTTTATAATCAAGCCCGTAACCCACAACAAATTTATCCTCTATCTCAAAGCCAACATATTTTAGTTCTGCTATGTGGTATTGCTGCGCGGCCGGTTTAACCAACAAAGCGCACACAATTATAGATGCCGGTTTTCTTTGTTTTAGGTCTTCTATCAAAAAACTCAGGGTGTTACCGGTATCGCTTATGTCTTCCAATAATATAATGTCTCTCCCTTCTACATCAACGGCAAGGTCAAGGTCATTGCGTAGCTGCCAGGTGGTTTTCATACCACCGTGATACGATGCCACCTTTGTAAATGCTACCTCGCAAGGCATGCTCATTTGGCGCACCAGGTCGGCCATGAACATAAAGCAGCCATTAAGCACGCCCACAAACAAGGGTTTTTTGCCTGCATATTCCGTATTTAGTGCCCCTGCTATGGCATCAACACGGGCTTTTATGTCATCCGCGTCAATAAGTAATGTAAAGTCCAGTTCGGCTACGTTGATTTTCATTTAATTCAGGTTATCTGCTATTAAGCAGCTTTGCGATAATTATAGGCCCACTTTATAAACAAACGAATATAATAGATTACGAACACCACTATGGCAATTTCAAATATACCGGTGAACATCGGATCAAAGGTGGCAGATCTTTCGGGAAAGAAACGGGTTAGTATAAACTTAGCCCCAAACAGCAGTAGCAACACAATTGATGCCACCGGGATTTTGCCAACTCTCATTTTTGTTTGTTTATGGCTGTAAATGTACTTATTTTGACCGAATTGCCTTAAAGTTTATGCAACTCAAAAACACTTCAATATCCCTATCTTTGCCACCCATGACGGAATACCAGGTGCATACGCTTGCCAACGGCATAAAAATAGTACACAAACACAGTACATCGGCTATTACGCATTGCTGTTTTATGGTAAATGCGGGATCACGCGATGAGCCGGAAAACAAGGAAGGACTTGCTCATTTTATTGAGCATTTGTTGTTTAAAGAAACCGAGCGCCGCAGTACTAATCAAATATTAAACCGCCTTGAATTGGTGGGAGCAGATCTGAACGCTTATACTACCAAAGAGTATACTTGCGTACATGCTTCATTACTAAACCCGCATTTAGAGCGCGCCGTTGATCTGTTTGAGGATATAATTTTCCATTCGACTTTCCCAGAAGAAGAGATGGAAAAAGAACGCGGTGTGATATTGGATGAAATAGCATCTTACCTTGACCAGCCCGAAGAAGCTATTCAGGATGATTTTGAAGCTATGTTGTTTAAGGGCCATGCCATGGGCAATAATATTCTGGGTACGCCGCAAACTGTATCAGCTTTTAGCAAAAATGATATCCATCAGTTTATTAAGGATAATTATAATACATCCGAAATGATCTTCGCGGTTTTTGGCGATTATACTTTTGAAAAGGTGATAAAATTGGCCGAAAAGTACTGGGGGCAAGTTCCAGCTAATCATCCAACAAAAAATCGTATCCAGCCGCAAAGCTATGGCTTTGCTAAAAGCATTGTGCGTAAACCCATATCGCAAACTCACTGCATTATTGGCAACCAGGCCTATCCGGCCCGGCACGCTAACAAAACGGGGTTGTTGTTGTTAAATAACCTTT
The DNA here is from genome assembly GCF_054061755.1 of Mucilaginibacter sp. HD30. Taxonomy (NCBI): domain Bacteria; kingdom Pseudomonadati; phylum Bacteroidota; class Sphingobacteriia; order Sphingobacteriales; family Sphingobacteriaceae; genus Mucilaginibacter; species Mucilaginibacter sp. HD30. The sequence continues at coordinate 3,565,099 of NZ_JBSSEO010000001.1, read as the reverse complement.
TAGGCGGAATGGGCATGAGCAGCCGTTTGAACCTGGAGATTCGCGAAAAACACGGAATTGCGTACACGGTGGAGTCTAACTATACCTCATTTACAGACACCGGCATATTTTCGGTTTACTTTGGTACAGACACCGAAAAAGCCGAAAAGGCCATAAAACTGGTACACAAAGAACTTAAAAAGCTACGCGACCAACCGCTTGGCGTTTTGCAGCTGCATCAGGCAAAGCAAAAGTTAATAGGGCAAATTGCTTTGGCTGAAGAGAATCGAATGAGTTTGATATTATCTATTGCCAAAAGCGTGCTTGATTTTAATTGTGCCGATACTTTGCAGCAATTATTTGATAAAATAAATAAAGTAACGGCCCTACAGCTGTTAGAAATAAGCAACGAAGTTTTTGATACGAACAGGCTAACCACCCTTTTATTCGAACCCGAACAGCAACAGCCGTAGCGTGTGTTATCAAACTATTAAAATAAACCTGTAATTTTGTGGTATGAAATATCCTATTATAGCCTATGGAAGCCCGGTTTTACGCAAAAAAGCAACTGCGATAGAGCCAGCTGAATATCCGCATATAAAAGAACTGGTTGCCGACATGTTCGAAACCATGTATGGCGCCCGTGGAGTTGGACTGGCAGCGCCGCAAATTGGCCTTAGCATGCGTTTATTTGTTGTTGACGCCACGCCATTTGATGATGATGAGCCCGAACTAAAGGATTTCAAAAAAGTATTCATTAATGCCTGCATATTAGACGAAACCGGCGAAGAGTGGTCGTTTAACGAGGGTTGCTTAAGTATTCCTGACATTCGGGAAGATGTAATGCGTAAGCCCGTTATCAAAATATCTTACTATGATGAGAGCTGGAAACACCATGAGGAAACTTTTTCAGGCATGGCGGCCCGCATTATTCAGCACGAGTACGACCATATAGAAGGTAAATTGTTTACCGATAAACTGAGCCCCCTGCGCAAGCGCATGCTGGAGAAAAGATTGGGCGATATATCGCGTGGAATGGTTGAGGTAGAGTATAAAATGAAGTTCCCTGCGGTTAAAAAGGGGCGGTAATTAATTATCCTCTTTACGGGCTTTATCGCCAGCAGCAATATCGCGTATTAAACTACCCCACGCAAACGGGTTAAGCAATGGATTTGTAAACGAGTGCGAGTTGGCTACAGCATTGTGCTTATCCTGTGCGTTAAAGCTTTCATAACCACTTAGCGGCAACGTTTTCATCATGGTATTAATGGAGGTTGCACTTAAGTTTTTACGTGCTATTTCCAGGTCATCGTCAGCTACTTTCATGGCCAGAAAATCATGTCTGAACTCATCAGTAGTTGCCCATGGGAAGATACGCACCATTGGTAAATTAACAACCTGCGCGCGCATGCGTATCTCAACAATTATGCTCTTTTTGCCAATATCTTTAGGTACAGCGATAGTAGTTGGGAAATAACCAACGCTTGTAAATTTAAGGCTGTCCTGCTCTTGGGCTACAAACGAGAAATATCCTTCGTAGTTGGCAGACCCTACCTGCTTACCTGTTGAAAGGTTGGTAACGGTTGCGTAAGGCACAACAGAATTGTTATCGGCATTGTATATTACACCACTGAATTGCACCAACGGCCTGTCCGCATTTTGAGCAAATGAGGAAAGGCTGCAAGCCAGTAGCAATATGCCAATAAGGTATTTCATTATTTTTTCAGTCTCTTATGCCTGTTAAAACGGATAAAAATACTTTTTAGTTTTAAAGGTAAAGCAAGGTTACCGCCAATTAACAAAACATTAACAATTATCTTAAGTTTTCCGGAAGCACGGCGCTGGGATCATCAATGTCTGTCAGGTTGATGGCCTCCACACCAGTTATCTGCGGCACCGCCTTTTTAATGGCACCTTCAATACCGGCTTTAAGCGTCATTATACTCATTGGGCATGAGCCGCACGAGCCCAGTAATTTAAGCCGAACCACATTATCTGCAGTTATCTCCTCAACCGCCACGTTGCCGCCATCCGTTTCCAGATAAGGACGGATACTATCCAACGCTGCTTCCACCTGCTCTAATAAAGTCATTTTTACTATTTTAAAGTAAAGTTATTAATTATTTACAATATTAACGCTATTTGCCAACGCGTTAGCTACCGATACCTGCTGCGCCACACGATTAGCCATTTCTGTAAAGGCGCTCACAATTAACTCATGTTCATCAGCTAGAACAATAGGTTTGCCGGCATCGCCGCTGTCGCTTATACTTTTTATCAGCGGAATCTCCCCTAAAAACGGAACTTCCAGCTTTTCTGCCAACTTTTTACCGCCGCCCTGGCCAAATATATAGTATTTATTATCGGGCAGTTCGGCAGGGGTAAAGTACGACATGTTCTCTACTATCCCCAACAGCGGCACGTTAATGGCATCCATTAAAAACATACCGATTCCTTTCTTTGCATCAGCCAGTGCTACGTTTTGCGGTGTGGTAACAATAACCGCCCCGGTTATTGGGAAGGTTTGCGTTATAGTGATATGTATATCGCCGGTGCCTGGTGGAAGGTCAACTACAAGGTAGTCCAGCTCGCCCCAGTCGGCATCGTTAAATAGCTGCTTTACCGCAGTTGATACCATTGGTCCGCGCCATGGAACGGGCTGGTTGGGATCCGTAAAAAAACCTATCGAAAGCAACTTAATGCCATATTTCTCAATCGGTTCAATACGAGTTTTTCCGTTTACGTTGCTGGCTTGTGGCTTGGCGCCCTCAAGTCCGAACATGATAGGCACAGATGGACCATAAATATCAGCATCTATCAAACCCACGCTGGCACCGCTTTTTGCCAGCCCTAAAGCCAGGTTGGCCGCCACGGTTGATTTGCCCACACCGCCTTTGCCTGATGCAACAGCAATTATATTTTTAACACCCGGTACACCGGTGTTTTTTTGAGTGGTAACCCGCGACGTCATGTTAATAGTAACTTCAACATCCTTGCTTATAAAATGACTGATGGCATTACGGCAAGCATGCTCAATAAGCGCCTTTAGCGGGCAGGCGGGCGTAGTCAGTATTACCGAAAAGCTAAGGCGGTTGCGATCGATCACAATATCCTGTATCATGTTCAAGGTAACCAGGTCCTTCTTCAGGTCGGGTTCTTCTACGTTGCCAAGTGCCTGTAAAACTGTTTCGCGGGTGAGATTTATCATTGTGCACAAAATTAGCAAAATATTGCGCGCGGGTTTGTCATGGTAATGATAAATCTGGTGAGTGGTGAATAGAGCGTAGTGAGCGGTTATAGTTTTTGAGCTGGGTGGCTCAGAGCCGGGGTGAACCACCCTGAGCCCTGTGAGCCTGCGTGAGCCATTTGCTATTTTAGAAATTCGCAGATTTTGTAGCGTAGCAGGTAAGGTGATACACCCTGCTACAAAGGTGCTACACTTTCAAAAAGGCGGGGGAGCAGACGCTTCCCTGAAAAATCATACCATAAAAAACGCCCCGATTGAGAGATCGGGGCGCAACAAGATTTAAACAAAATTAATAATTTACTTAGGCATCAACACAGCGTTTATCCCATTTACAACCCCATTGGTGCCAATAAGGTCATAAAGCGAAACTTCGGCAGATACGCCTGCGGCATTAGTTAGCTGCAGTGTTTTATTAGGACTTACGGATAAAGCAAGCGACTGATCATCAATAGTGGTTAGTGTTGCTTTGCCTTTACCCTCCGTTAAAGCCTTTATAATATCGGCCTTGCTGTATCTGCCTTTTACTACGTGTCCCTTTAAAAAGGCGCTAAGCTTAGCGGGGTCTTTGGTTAAACTATCCAGTTTTCCGGCAGGTAATTTAGTAAAGGCTGCGTTGTTGGGGGCAAATATGGTATAGGGGCCGCCTGTTTTAAGCACACTGTCAAGTCCTGCGGTTTTCACTGCCGCAGCTGCTGTGGAGTAATCGGTGTTACTTAATAATACCCTTGCTACATCATCAGTAGGCGTAGGCGATTCGGATTGTGCTGCCGGTGCCGGCGCTGTTTTTTTTGTTGTATCTGTTACCTGAGCCGATGCTTTGCCCGGGGCAAAGTATAATGCCGATGTGGCTACGGCTGCTATTAAAAGGAACTTTCTCATGTTATCTTCTTTTTAGTGAATAAAATAGTTGAGTAAAGTGCGTTATATGTTCCCTTTCTTTTTGTTAAAAACCAGTATTAATGACGAACTAAGGCGCCAATTGTTGTGCCAACAGTGCTTTTTTTGCGTAAATTATTGGTTTTCAGTATTAAAAATTTGCATCATTAATCCTGTTTTTAGAGTTTTTTGACAGGTATTTTCCTAAAAAAGGAATAGAAGAATTAGCTATAAGGCTTGCCATTTTAACAAAAAAAAGAAGCCTCCCGACACTCGCTGTCAGAAGGCTCCAACCTAAACCTTATCACATTAGTAAGAAAGGATTCTTACCAAACCACAAATATAATGATTATTTTACTATACACAATTATTTTTGTTTCGGCAAACCTAAGTAGTTATTTCACTGAATACTCATTAATAAATTAGCCAACAGGCATCAACGAGGTTTAATATCCCTGATCTCTGTTTTAAGCTCCTGTACCTGTTGCTTAGCCTGCCTGCTTTCCAGGTAAAAATAAATGGCGCAGCCTAAAAATATCTTTCCTAATAAAAAAACCGCCGCAAAAACCCATTTCCAGGTTTTATGTATGCGCATGTAGTTGGTCTCGGCCTCAACTTCAATATAGCGGCTTTTGCCTTCTTCTTGATTGTTTTGGCGCCACTCCCTGTCAATAGGGCGCATTATTTCGGTATCTGGTGTTATTACCAGGTCATTAATGCTGTTTTCTATCCGCATAAACATATCAGGCGGAGGAGGCACTGCCATATACTGTGCTACGCGCTCCATATCAGCTTCAAGTTCGGCCAACGTTTTGCCCACTTCCGGGTATTGGCTTTTAAGCTGCATAAGCTCCCGCTGTTCCGCCTCACTCGTCGCACCTAATACAAACGCTTCAAGCACTCCGCTTTCTATGTATTCTTTAATTTTCATCCTTCACTTGCCTTATTAACATAAAAGCTTCCTTCAACCTAAGCCGCAACTCCTGTTCAGGTAAATTTAACTCATGCGCCAACGCCGCCGTGGTTTTACGGTGGTAATACACCCCGCAAAAAACAAGACGTTGAGTTTCATTCATTCTATTTAAATATTTATGAGACTGTATATACGTAGTATTATCAACAACGGATTTACATTCATTTGCAGCTTTGCCCAGGCGCTCAACCTCGGTATTTGCAAGCGCCATAAACCAGGCCCATATATTGGCGGAGCCGTTTGCGGGCAGTACTTTTTTTGAAGTGGAAATATTGGTAAATATTTTAACAACGCAGTCTTCGGCCAGTTCGCGGTTGTTTACAATTGGCAAAATGTATCCGAGCAGTTTATCTGCATATTGGGCATACACATTCTTTAAGTCGGTAGGGTGATCTTGTGTCAGGAGATCATTATTGTTATAACCGTGGTCCATGCGTTATAAATTTGTTCATTCACACTTCTCTTTTTCTTTACAGATCCCCTAATCTTTGCAGACTTTAAATATAATAATTTATGAACTACTAAATTGGTTTAAAATCAAAATGTAACAATTAAAGGTAGGCCATTGTCATACAACAAAAAAACACCATGGCAAATAAAGAAAGTTTTACATTGAGCGGCGAAAACCTTTTAAAAAAAGTAAAGGAGCTAATTGCCGACGGAAATATAAGCAGGGTAACTATTACCGATAAAGAGGGGAAAGAGTTGATGGCCTTCCCGGTTACAATAGGTGTGGTTGCTGCTATGCTGGCACCCGTTTTAGCAGCGGTTGGGGCTTTAGCAGCGCTTATTGGCGAGTGTACCATTACCGTTGAACGCGAAGAGGCAACAACTTAATGGCACCCTGTAACATACTATTGTAACATAAACGCCGTTTTTATAAAGCTTAATAGAATATATTTGGGCCAATTTAAACCACGACCCGCCACTAATGTATAAGTTTCCGGTTTTTTATTTATTACTCTCCATACTGTTTTGTTTTTTCTGTACCGGGGCTTTCGCACAAAAAAATTATACCGTTAGCGGCACTGTTAAAGATGCAGCCACCGGCGAAACGCTAATTGGCGCCACAGTGCGCATACTTGAAATAAAACAAAACGCTGCGGCCACTAATGCTTACGGCTTTTACTCGTTAAGTGCGCCGCAGGGCAATTACACATTGGTAGTAAGCTTTGTAGGCTATGGCACATTTACCCAAGCGCTTGCTTTAACAACCAACACTCAGATTAATGTAGGGCTTACTGTAAATAATACCCTTAGCGAGGTATCTGTTAACGCCGATTCAGGGCACGAGGCCGATAACATTGAAAGCGCGCAGATGGGTGTTATGCGGTTGGATGTAAAACAGCTGGATAATATCCCGGTTATTTTTGGCGAGAAAGATGTTTTAAAAACCATTCAGCTTTTGCCGGGCATTAAAACTACCGGCGATGGAAATACCGGTTTTTATGTCCGCGGTGGCGGATCAGACCAAAATTTGATCTTGCTGGATGAGGCAGTAGTTTACAATGCATCGCACCTATTTGGCTTTTTCTCTACTTTTAATACGGATGCTATAAAGGATGTAAGCATGTATAAAGGTGGCATGCCCGCGCAGTATGGCGGGCGTATGTCATCTGTGCTGGATATAAAGATGCTGGATGGTAATGATAAGAACTTTACAGTACAAGGCGGTATAGGGCTTATCGCATCGCGCCTAAAGGTTGAGGGGCCAATTGTTAAGAATAAAGGCTCGTTTATGGTTAGCGCCCGGCGCACTTATGCGGATATGTTTTTAAAGTTATCGCCTGATTCTACCACGCGTAATGCCAGCCTTTATTTTTATGATATTAACGCCAAGGCCAATTATCATCTAAATGATAAAAACACGTTCTTTATCTCAGGATATTTCGGCAAGGATGTGCTTGGGCTTAAAGATAACTTTGAAACCAACTGGGGTAATCAGACAGGTACATTGCGGTTCAACCATGTTTTTAACAGCAAGCTGTTTTTAAACACGTCGCTTATTTATAGCAACTACAGCTACATTATAGAAAGCTATAACGCTAACCGCGATTTCAAGGTGACATCAAGAATACGGGATTTTAATCTTAAAGAGGATCTGCAGTACTTTATATCCGATAAACACACGCTATATTTTGGTGTTAACGCTATCCGCCATACCATCGCTCCCGGCGAAATAAGCTCTTCAGGATCTTCGTCTATCAACGCGCGCACCATTCAAGACCGTTACGGCCTTGAAACATCAGCCTATGTCTCTGATGATTGGCGGCCAATTGAAAGGCTTAATATTATTTTTGGAACAAGGCTAAGTTTGTTCTCGCTTATCGGCCCCGGTAAAATAAACACATACAATGCCAACGGAGACGTTACGGCCACAAATAGCTATTCATCTGGACAGGTTATTAAAACCTATTTCAACCCCGAGCCAAGGGTATCAATGAATTATAAGCTTACCGAGCTTAGCTCAGTAAAAGCATCGTATAACCGCAACACACAGAATATTCATTTGCTGGCTAACTCAACGGCGAGCACGCCTACAGATCTGTATGTAATGAGCAGCAACAACATAAAGCCTGGTATATCTGATCAGTTTTCTGTGGGATATTTCAGAAACCAGGCCAATAACACCTACGAGTTTTCTGCGGAAGCCTATTATAAGCACATGAACAATATGATAGATTATCGTGATGGATCTCAGCTTGTAGGTAATGAGGATGTGGAATCAGAGTTGGTTTACGGCCAGGGGCGGGCATACGGTGTTGAGCTGTTTGTAAAGAAAAAGGTGGGTAAGCTTACAGGCTGGATAGGGTACACGCTTTCAAAAACCGAAAAGAGGTTTGATGCGATCAACAAAGGCCAGTATTTTGCCGCAACTTATGATAGAACCCATGATGTATCATTAGTGGGTATTTATAAAGCAGGCAAACGCGTAACGGTATCTGCAACCTTTGTATACGGCACCGGGAACGCAGTCACTTATCCGCAGGGAAAATATAAGGTGGCGGGCATCACAACATTTTATTATCCACAGCGTAATGCAAACAGAATGCCCGACTATCACCGCCTGGATCTGGGCGTTACGCTTGACGGGCGCGATCATAAGCGTTTCCACTCCAGCTGGACATTTGGTTTGTATAACGCCTATAACCGGAAGAATCCGTATACCATTACATTCAGAGATAATGCAACGGATCCTTCGCGCACCGAGGCGGTTAAGACAAGTTTGTTTGGTATAATTCCGTCGGTTACTTATAACTTTAAGTTTTAATATGAAAGCATTTTATAGGTTAACGGCCTTTTTTATTGTAGTAATTGCTTTTAGTTCATGCGAAAAAGTAATAGACCTTAATTTGACGGCGGCCACGCCTCAACTGGTTATTGAGGGCAGTATCATTAATGCAACACAAACTCCGTTGATAAGGTTATCCCGAACGGTAGGCTTTGATGAGCCGAGCAAGTTTCCCGGGGTTAGCGGCGCAACGGTAAAAATTACCAGTGGTACTACGGCTATTTTGTTAACAGAAAGCTCGCCGGGGGTTTATCAGGGACCTGCTATTACGGGCCGCCCGGGCAGGACATATTCGCTTCAGGTTGATGTTGACGGACAAACTTATAAAGCCTCATCAACCATGCCTAATCAAATTGCCATAGATTCAATTGGAATAGAAGAGGTAGGCTTTAGAAGTAAGGTAGAAAAGAATGTTATAGTCTATTACTCAGATCCTCCGAATGTGAAAAATCAGTACCGTTTTATTCTAAGTGTAAATGGCAAGCTGATTACCCAGGTTTTCGCCCGTAACGATGAATTTAATGATGGGCGGGCTGTACGCGTGCCATTGTATCAGGATGACGTTGATATAAAAGTTGGCGATAAGATTGATATTGAAATGCAGTGTATTGATGAACGTATTTATACCTATTGGTTTACATTTAGTAAACAAAGTGGACAGGCTATGGGTAATGCGTCGGTAGCGCCGACTAACCCCCCCAACAATTTTGATAAGCCGGTGTTGGGTTATTTCAGTGCACATGCAATAAACAGGCGTACAGTTACGGTAAATTAGTAGTCGCTAAGAGCGTTTTTACGAAATAAAAAAGCCGCTCAATTCTGAGCGGCCATATAACTAATCACTAATCAACTAACTAAGCTTCCTCTACCAATTTATCGCCGGTAACTTCTGCTTTAATGCGAGCTTCCAGCTCATCCATCAGTTCCGGATTGTCTAGTATCAATTGTTTAACAGCATCGCGGCCCTGGCCAAGGCGGGTATCGCCATAGCTAAACCAAGAACCTGCTTTTTTAATGATGTTGTGCTCAACGCCCAGGTCAATTATCTCGCCTGCTTTTGAAATGCCTTCGCCAAACATTATGTCAAACTCGGCAATACGAAACGGTGGCGCAACCTTGTTTTTAACAATCTTTACTTTAACTCTGTTGCCCGACACCTCGTCAGTATCTTTTATCTGTGATATACGGCGAACGTCTAAACGTACCGAAGCGTAAAATTTAAGCGCGTTACCACCGGTAGTAGTTTCGGGGTTACCAAACATTACACCTATTTTATCGCGCAGCTGGTTAATAAATATACAGCAGCATCCTGTTTTGCTGATGGTACCTGTTAGCTTACGCAAAGCCTGCGACATTAAGCGAGCGTGCAAACCCATTTTTGAGTCGCCCATTTCGCCTTCTATCTCTGCCTTTGGCACTAACGCGGCAACCGAGTCGATAACCAAAATATCAATGGCACCTGAACGGATCAGGTTATCGGCAATTTCAAGCGCCTGCTCGCCGTTGTCCGGCTGAGAAATTAACAGGTTCTCTACATCAACACCCAGCTTTTTGGCATAAAAACGGTCAAAAGCATGCTCGGCATCAATAAATGCAGCTATGCCGCCATTTTTTTGCGATTCGGCAATGGCGTGGATAGCCAATGTTGTTTTACCTGATGATTCAGGCCCGTATATTTCTATCACACGCCCCTTTGGCAGGCCGCCAACGCCTAAAGCGATGTCTAACCCCAATGATCCGGTTGAGATAACCTCTGTTGGTTCTATAACAGAATCGCCCAACTTCATTATGGTGCCTTTTCCGTATGATTTTTCCAGCTTATCCAGCGTAAGCTGTAGTGCTTTTAACTTATCTGTGTTGCTCATCTTAAATTATATCTTCAGCAAAAATAATAATTAATTTAATAAATGCTAATTTTTTTAGTAAAAAGTTAAAGTTTATTTTGCGGTTTTATCAAAGCTAATTATTGTTAAACACAATTGATCAAAATAAATTTCCACAAAAAATTTGCGCAACTGAATGGTTGCGACTATATTTGCAATCAAACGGTTGCGAATTATGATAAGAAGAGATGTTTTCCAGGCAATAGCCGATCCTACCCGCCGTGCCATACTAACCTTGCTGGCTCTGCAGGCCATGACGTCCAACGCGCTGGCTGAGCATTTTAACAGCAGCAGGCAGGCGGTATCAAAACATATTAAAATATTAACGGAGTGTGGGGTTGTTAAACAGGAACAAACGGGGCGCGAGATTTATTATCACTTTAATGCTAAAAAAATGAAAGAGATAGACGTATGGGTAGAACAGTTTAAGAAACAATGGGAAGACCGCTTTGATCAGTTAGATAATTTATTAGGATAAACAACAAAACAATTGACTATGGCAAATTATGAGACCGTGGTAGAGAAAGATCTGCCCAACAAAACATTACATGTAGTGAGAGAATTTAAAGGGACGGTAGAACGCGTTTGGGCCGCCTGGACACAAGCCGAGCTGCTTGACCAATGGTGGGCACCCCGCCCCTGGAAGCCGTTAGCCAAAGCATGGACTTCAAACCCGGTGGCTTATGGCTGTATTATATGCTAGGCCCTGAAGGCGAACGCCACTATTGCCGGGTTGATTTTGCCGAAATTGATCCGGGTATGAGCTTTAGAGCTGCCAGCAACTTTTGCGATGAAGAGGGCAAAATTACGGATGGTATGCCAACGATATATTGGCATAATGTTTTTTCTAGCACTGATACAGGCTCAAAGGTTGACGTTAAGCTGAGCTTTGATGATCAGGCCAGTTTAGAGCAAATTTTACAAATGGGCTTTGAAGGTGGCTTTAAAATGGGACTTAGCAATCTGGACGAGTTGCTTGCTCAATAATTTAAAAATCAGATAAATAAAAAGAGGTGTAACACATGCGGTTACACCTCTTCTTATTTATATTAAAGACTTACGTTATTTTTTTGCGGTTATCTTATCACTAATTCTAAAATAGTCGAAATCAACAGAACCGCCTGTTGTTTTGGTAGCGTAGTTGAACAAACCAAAGCGGTAACCCATAAAATGCGGCAACGTGTACGACATCTTCAACATGTTACCTATAGGCGTCCACGCTTTGCCATCAAGGCTATAATATAAAAAAGCTTGATCAATGCGGTTGGTAAAATCACAATCAGCTTTAAAGTAAACCACTTTTTGGGTGATAGAAATATTAGCTGCTTCAATTTCTTTAGCGCCCTGTCCGTCGCCCACTACTATTGCTTTGCCTGTTGCGGTTGCTTTTACGCCAACCCATTCGTACTTCTTTTGCAGTAACAACAAGCCAGCATAATCACCATCTTTCATGTTTGACACATCAATTGACGTTACGCCCGATGATGTAGGCCCAAATGTGCGTTGCGTTAATGTATTGCGCGCTTGTAAAACATTGCTATCTATGCGGCTGGTGGTCAATCTTAAATAACCCTTGCGGTCTGTAACAGACCATTTATCATTCACCGGGTTATGGTTCCATTGCCAAACCAGTGGCAACGCCGGATCGCTTTTTTTACGGGTAAATTCATCGCTGTTAACCAGGCCCGGTATTAAACTTTTGCCTTCCGGTAGTTTAAGGTCTGCCGGAAACTTGCCATTATCGCCAATTATTGGCCAGCCATTCTCCCATTTTACAGGCAGGATGTAAGGTGCACGACCAACTGATCCGTAATCGCGGAAGAGGTAGGCAAACCATTCTCCTTTTGCGTTATCTATCAAACTTCCCTGTGCAACGCCCAGGTCCTGAAAACCTAATTTGCCCTCCCACGGACCGGTGATCTTATCTGCACGATGGATCACCTCTGAGCGCATACCGCCACGTGGCCAGGTGATATTGAACAGGTAATATTTACCATCGTGTTTTAAAAGTTGTGAGCCCTCGGCTTGCAGATTGATATTGGTGCCTGCTGGAAGACTTGCATTTGGTATGATTATTTGTTGGGTGTTTGGTTTTACGCCTGAAAGGTCATCGTTTAATTCAACAAGGGTTATGCGGCCGGCATTATAAGCCATATATATTTTGCCGTCGTCATCAAAAAACAGCGAATGATCATGCAGCGATGGTTTAAAAGAGTGCTCTACCCAAGGGCCTTTTTCAATGTCTTTTGATGTGAAAATGTAAGTTTTACCCGTAGTGCTTGAAAAAGTGGTTACGTAGTAGGTGCCATTATGGTAGCGCAAACTGCTTGCCCATGATCCTTTACCGTATGCGTTCTTTTTACCTACCAGGTTAAGGTCATCATTTTCACCCAGCGTTTGATATACATAACCAACCAATTGCCAGTTTACCAGGTCTTTTGATTTCATTATGGGCAAACCGGGGTTCATGTGCATGGTAGTGCTGCTCATGTAGTAAGTATCGCCAACGCGTATCATAGCCAAATCGGGTACGTCAGCAAATACTACGGGTAAAGGTTCAGGGGCCTTTTGGGCAACTGATGTTTGGATGCCTGCAGCAGCCATTCCCACACATAAGGTGAGGCACTTAAAAAAGGTATTCATATTGGTTTATTTTATCTTGTATGGTTTCAGGCGAAACAAAAATGGCTAAGCCCGATTTATAATTAGTAAGGTTTATTATCTATTGATTCAGTGTTATTAACCTATAGCTGGAAGATCCGCTGCGTTGGCAGCCACTTTTCGCCGGGTTTAGCCCACGGCAAAGCCTGCTGAAACTTCCACATCAGTTGTTCCCATTCCTGCACCTTTGGGTTTGCCTCATCCATCATCGCTTTTTGCTCTGCAGAATATCCTTCCGTAACCTCCATTATCATAAATAAACGATTGCCTGTGCGGTATATTTCCATCGCCGTTATGTGCGCGTCTAAAATGCTTTTTCTTATCTCGGGCCAGGCATTTTCGGCCTTATGCCAGCGTTCGTATTCGGCTATAATTTCCTCGTCGTCTACCAGATCAAGGGCAAAACAAAATCGTTCCATAATTTCTGTTTAACAGGTATAAGCTTAAACGGAAGGCTAAATAACCAACAACATTTGCATTTAAAGCCACGTCACTAAATTAATACTTCCTTAGGTTTTGAAGTGTCGAATATCCTATATAATTTCGAAAAAATTAAATGTAAAAAGTACATTTAAAAACCTGATTATGAAATTTCACTTTTTTTCTGCCACATTAGCGCTCGCCTGTTTTTGCAGCACGGCTAATGCCCAAAACACAAAGTTAACGCTTGATCTGACAAAGCCCGGTGCAACGGTAAGCCCGATGCTTTATGGTTTAATGACGGAAGAGATAAATTATGCCTATGATGGCGGTTTATATGCTGAGCTGATACGCAACCGCATATTTAAAAACAACCCAACAAAACCTGATGCGTGGAGCCTTGTAAGCGAAGGTGATGCGAAAGCCGCCATTCAACTGGTTGGCGCTAACCCGCAAAATGTACCTAACGCAGAACGCGGGCATGCTATAAACGATGCGCTAACCACCTGTTTGAAGCTGACGGTTGAAAAGCCAGGCACCCGCGCCGGTATTGCTAATTCCGGTTTCTGGGGAATACCTGTTAACCCGGCCACTACTTATAGCACATCGTTTTACATAAAAGGAGCCGGACAAGCGCCACCCCCGGCGCGTGGCGGCAATCGCCCACCACAGGCAAATGCGGTACCGGTACAGGTTATTGAAAACAATACCGCAGGGTTAATAACGGTAAGCCTTGAAAGTAACGACGGAAAAACCGTTTATGCATCCGGAACTATCAATATGGAGAAAACGCCATTTTGGAAAAAATACGCACTTAAACTAACCACCAAAGCAGGAATAACACCAACTAAGGATGCCCACTTTGTAATATCAACAGACAGAACCGGTTTATACTATTTTAACCTGGTATCACTATTTCCGCCTACTTATGGCAACAGACCTAACGGTAGCCGAGCCGATTTGATGCAGAAGCTGGTTGATATGAAACCTTCATTCTTGCGGTTCCCAGGGGGCAACTATTTAGAGGGACCATATCTTGCCGACCGCTTCCCATGGAAAACCACATTGGGACCATTGGAGCAACGGCCTGGTCACCCGGGCAGCTGGGGCTATCGCGCTACTGATGGCTTAGGCTTATATGAGTTTTTAGGCTGGTGCGAAGATGCGCACATGGAGCCTTTATTAGGTGTTTACGCGGGTTATTCGCTAAACGGCGACCACGTTGACGCCGGCCCCTTACTGGTGCCGTATATTGACGAGGCTTTAGAGGAAATTGAATACATTATAGGCGATGCTAAGACCACAAAATGGGGCGCACAGCGTGCAAAGGATGGCCACCCGGCACCGTTTAAGCTGCACTATGTGGAAGTGGGCAACGAAGATTGGTTTGACAAATCAGGCTCATACGATGGTAGGTTTAACCAGTTCAGAGTGGCCATTAACAAAAAATATCCGCAGCTAAAGGTTATATCAACCATAGCGAGCAAAGTATATCCAACGCAAAAAGTAACAAGCGGCGCGCCAATTGATATGGAGGATGAGCATTACTATCAAAACTCGTGGCAGATGCAGGAAGATGCTTTTAAGTATGATAACTATGATCGCACAAAAGGGCCTAAGATATTTGTAGGCGAATGGGCCACGCGCGAAGGAACCCCAACCACTAACCTGATTTCAGCTTTGGGCGATGCCGCGTTTATGACCGGCATGGAGCGCAACAGCGATGTGGTACTGATGTCGTGCTTTGCACCTTTATTTGTTAATGTTAATCCACGTAACGAAGCAACCGGCGAACCGGCAGGCATGCAATGGGCATCTGACCTTATTGGTTACGATGCGCTAAGCAGCTATGGTTCACCATCATACTATGTTCAAAGTATGTTCAACAATAATATCGGTAACAAGGTTGTGCCTGTAAGTGTTGCCAATCTGCCTATGCTGCGTATTGATACAGCAGCCATTAATAAAAACCTGCCACCCCAACAGCGTCGCGGGCGTCAGCAAAAACCGGAGCGTCCGTCGTTATATTATGTAGCTACTAAAGACAGCAAAACCGGAACCATCTATTTGAAAGTAGTAAACGTGGCTGACCATGCCGAGAATGTTACCCTGGATCTGAAAGGAGCCGGAGCAATTGCATCTACAGGTACGCTAATAGAATTGAAAGGTGATAAGCCTGAATCGACCAACAGCATTACCGACCCTAAACACATAGTGCCGGTAACTACTAACTTAACGGGTTTGGGTAAATCATTCTCGCATTCATTCAGTCCGTACTCTGTGAGTATTATTAAAATACAAACAACTGCCGGTAAATAGCTTACCAGCCTAAAAAGTTTAACGCCCCGGTACTATGACAAGTGCCGGGGCGTTTTTATGAAGACGAAATATTTGAAAATCAAAAATAATTGTTCTTTATACAGTTATAATTGTATTATTGATTTTAAATTTACAGACCGATTTCCTTTTTTAAAATAGATATTATGAGAGTGTTTTTTTCTATGCTTTTGTTAGGCGGAAGCCTTGCGGTTAACGCCCAGATACCACCCAAGCCGCAGGCGCCGGGACTTAAGTTGTTCCGCATTCAGGATGTTCATTTATTGCCAAGCCCATTCAAATCTGCAGAAAGTGTAGATCTTAAATATATGCTGGCGATGAACCCTGACAGGCTGCTTGCTCCCTTTTTGCGCGAGGCGGGACTAAAGCCCAAAGCACAGAGCTATACCAACTGGGAAAACACGGGGCTTGACGGCCATGTGGGCGGGCACTATTTAACAGCTTTGGCGCTGATGCACGCATCAAACGGAAGCCCGGAGGCATTAAAGCGTTTAAATTATATGCTGGATGAGCTAAAGAAATGCCAGGATGCTAACGGCGATGGTTATGTTGGCGGCGTGCCCGGCAGCAAGGAACTTTGGGCCGAAGTTTTTAAAGGCAACACAGGCGCTTTGGGAAAAAAATGGGTACCATTTTATAATATCCACAAAACATTTGCAGGCTTAAGGGATGCTTACGTATTAACAGGCAGCGAGACGGCCAAAGTTATGTTCATAAAATTTGGCGATTGGTTTGTAAAATTGACCAACACGCTATCGCCGGAGCAAATACAAAAAATGTTAGGCACAGAGCACGGCGGCCCTAATGAGGAGTTGGCAGATTTGTATGCTTTAACCGGCGAAAAAAAATATTTAACGGCAGCTTACAGTTTCTCGCATCAGGCAATATTGCTGCCACTTGAAAAAGGTGAAGATAAGCTGGACAATTTGCATGCCAACACCCAAATCCCAAAGATCATCGGCTTTAAGCGCATTGCAGATGTTAGCGGCGACACATCATACAACGCCGCTGCAGAGTTTTTCTGGAAAACCGTGGTTAACAAGCGAACGGTTGCTATTGGCGGTAACAGCAGGCGGGAACTTTTCAATCCGTCAAATGATTTTTCGCAAATGATTACGGAAGTGCAGGGCCCAGAAACCTGTAATACTTATAACATGCTAAAGCTTACCGAGGCGTTGTTTTTAACGGATGCTACCTCGGGTTACATGGATTTTTATGAGCGGGCGCTGTATAATCATATTCTTTCATCGCAGCACCCAACAACAGGGGGCTTTGTTTACTTTACGCCGATGCGCCCCGGCCATTACCGTATTTATTCGCAGCCCGAAACCAGCATGTGGTGCTGTGTAGGCTCAGGTATGGAGAACCACGCCAAATATGCTGAAATGATCTATGCGCACGATGCGAATAACCTTTTTGTAAACCTGTTTATCCCATCAACCCTAAACTGGAAAGAAAAAGGCCTGGCATTAACACAAAACAATACTTTTCCAGAGACAGAGAAGACCTCGTTCACGGTTACAAGTGTCAAAAACAGTGCTTTCACCATCCAGTTAAGATACCCATCATGGATAAAAGATAATGGGCTAAAAGTTACTATAAATGGCAAGGCCTTCCCTGTAAAAAAACAGGCTAACGGCTACGTAGCTATTAAACGCGCCTGGAAAAAAGGCGATAAAGTAGCAGTTGAATTGCCAATGCAAACCAAAACGGAACGCATGCCTGATGGATCTAACTACGAAGCGGTAGTTCACGGGCCTATTGTTATGGCTGCAGAAATTGGTAATAAAGATATCCCGCTACTATTTGCTGATGATAGCCGTATGGGCCATGTTGCCGCCGGTAAGGTTTTGCCATTGCAAAATATGCCAATGTTTGTAAGCAACGCCACTGCTAACGATGCCAGCTTTATAAAGCCGGTAGCCAATGAGGCACTTACCTACAGTATGAAAGGCCTGGTGTATCCTGAAAAATTCCAGTCTTTAAAATTAATACCGTTTTATAAGGTGCATGATAACCGTTATGTTATCTACTTTGAAAAAGAAACACCGCAAAGCTTTGAGGTTATTAAACAAAAACTGGCCATTGAAGAAGAAGCCGCTGCTAAACTGGCAGCCGCAACAGTTGACGTAATAAACAGCGGAGAGCAGCAGCCGGAGTCTGACCATTTTATTGATAGCGAGAATTCTGCTACCGGCGTAAACCGAGGCCGCCACTGGCGCAATGCTAAGGGTTGGTTCAGTTACAAGCTGGTTGATAAAAACAAAGAAGGAGCAACCATCCGCTTAACTTACCTTGGTAATGAACGTAACAAACAATTTAACGTATTAGTTAACGACCAGCTGATAGGTAAGGTTAGTTTAGACGGCAGCAACGGCAACGACTTTTTTAGTGTGGATTACCCAATTCCGGCCGAGGTTTTAAGCAAGGCAGGGAATGGTGGTTTGACAGTGAAATTTGCTGCAGCAGAAGGCTCAACTACGGCTAATATTTATGAAGTACGTTTAATGCGTAAATAAAATATGTTTGAATGGCCGAACGCATACCTTATTGTGAGGGGGTGCGCTCGGCTGAGTCAACATATCAAAAAGAAATATTTAGCTTTGAGGCTATACTATGAAGCTAAGCTATCAGCCTTTTGATTTACTGCTGAAACATACGTTTACCATTTCAGGCCATTCTAGGGCTTCAACACCGTTAATGCTGGTTCAGTTAGAACACGAGGGCCTTATAGGTTATGGCGAGGCTTCTATGGTGCCCTACCTGGGCGAAAGCATTCAAACCGCCACCAATTTTCTCGGAAAAATAAAAACCACACAGTTTAAGGTGCCTTTTGATTTTGTTGCTATCCATGCTTATCTGGATAATATCGCCCCCGGCAATACCGCAATTAAGGCAGCTGTTGATATTGCCTTGCATGATCTGCATGGTAAATTAACCGGCAAGCCCTGCTGGCGGTTAATGCAAAGCAACCCGGCGCTTATGCCGCCCACCAGTTTTACAATTGGAATTGATACACCTGATGTAATGCGCGAAAAGGCGCTTGAAGCAAACGAGTTTAAAATTATTAAGATCAAGTTGGGTGGTGAGGGTGATAAAGAACGGATAGCCGCCATCCGGTCTGTTACCAATGTGCCTTTATATGTTGACATAAATCAGGGCTGGACCGATAGAAACCTGGCTTTAGAAATGATATGGTGGCTGTTTGAGCAAGGCGTTATATTATTGGAGCAGCCCATGCCTAAACAGGATGTTGAAGGTAATGCATGGATAACATCGCAAAGCCCGATACCGATTATTGGCGATGAAGCCGTTCAGCGCCTTGCAGACGTGGAGAAAGCCGTTGATGTTTATCACGGAATAAACGTTAAGCTGATGAAATCCGGCGGGATGTTTGAAGCCAAACAGATGATAGATAGGGCCAGGCAATGTGGACTAAAAGTACTGATTGGCTGCATGAGCGAAAGTAGCTGCGCCACCCTGGCCGCTGCAGCCCTTGCGCCACAATGCGACTGGGCGGATATTGACGGCCCTTTCCTTACGACTAATAATCCGTACGAAGTGCCTGCATTTGGCGATGGTAAATATCTGCTTAGTGACTTTGCCGGCCTTGGCTTAAAACTTAAATGATCTGCTTAACTGTATAGGTTTTACCGTTGAGGTCGAAAGCATCTCCGGATTTAAGGCCCTTCATTTTTTGGCCGATTGGCGATACCAAAGAAATAGCAAAATAATTTATCCCCTCCACCTGCATAGTACCGGCACCTATGGCAATATAAAAATTGCCTGAATCTGTAATCACCACGCAGCCGTTATCAACAATATTTGATGCAGTAATGGGCACCATGTTGAGCTGCACTTTTAGTTTATTGGCCTGATGCAACTGCGCCATATTGCGGTTGCTTTCCTGCTGTGCCATTTCGCGTCCTGTTTCGTACTTATCGCCTGCGCTGCTTTTGGTATCATCTTTAGCTGCCTGCTGCGCCTCGTTAATGCCCTGTTGCGCCGCGTCAATACTGCGTTGCACGTAATTAAGACATTCCTGATATAGTTTTTGCTTTAAATCGTTCATTTATAGTCCCGCGTAATAATCGTACCCGCGTTCGGCCCAGTAATCACGCGGGCGATCGTTACTAAAGGCAATAGTACCAATTCGCTTTAAATTTTTAATGCCGTATTTAACAGGGATGATTAAACGCAACGGCGCGCCATGCTTAATCGGGAGTGGCTTACCATTTACTTCGTAAGCCAGTAGCGTTTGCGGATGAGTAGCGCTTGGCATATCCAAACCCACGTAATAGCTTTTGTCCGGCGTTTCCATGCCCACATAGGCTAATTGCGTTTCGTTATGCAGTTTGAAATGATCTATCACATCGGTAAACTTAACACCCCCCCAATGCGATATCTGATCCCAGCCTTCCACACATTTAAATGCGAATACGATCTCTGTTTTAGGCAGCGCCTTTAATTCATCCAACGTTATATTTAATACCTCGCCGGATGTTTTCTGTATTTGCAATCGCCATGCAGCAATATCAAAAGGGGCTTTCAAGTTCATACCAACTGAGCTGTTGTACCTCACCTGCTTTGCCGCCATTGATTTTGGATACGTTTTCACCAGGTTTTTATGGCTGAACGTTTTCCTGAATACCTGCTCGTTTTTATTAAGTACAGCACGAAGCGGCGCATGCGCACCTTTGGTTATTCCTGCGGTCTCTTTAGGCGAGTTATACAACCATCGCCACGAAAAAAACGCACCGGCAGATAAAGCGGTAAAAGCGCCAAACGAAATAAAGGTTCGCCGGCTGATCTTTTGATCAACAGTTAGCGGCTTTTTATATTTTTTTGCTGCCATCGTCGTTTTTTATCTTTTTTGAAATCACTTTGGTTTCCAACACCTCAAAACCTGTAATTACCGACCGGAAATTGTTCCATCCGGCTAAAAACACTTGTACTATATGTATCACAAAGAAAAACACATAGCCCACCGTTAAAGCAAAATGCAATATGCGCGCAAAATGATATCCCCCACATAACCAGGTAATGTAATTAAACTGTACAGGCTTATAAATAGCCAATCCCGTTATTACCGAGCCTAGGCCCATTATAATAATTGCGGTATAAGCAATGCGTTGCGCGGCGTTGTATTTATCCTGCGGAGGCGCTGTTTTTCTGATATGCAGATCATGCAGTAAAACCAGCCAAGCCTCTTTAAATGATCTCCGGTTTGGAACAAGTTGCCGCCACTCGCCCGAAATTGCGGTATAGATCACATAAAAAATTCCATTTAGTGTAAAAAACCACATAAACAGGAAATGGAAGGCCATCCCTTCTGACAGGCGGTGCGGTATACTTAAGGCATCATAAAACCATTTTGGGAAAAACCGCACATAGGTATGTCCAAATAGCGTAATAGCGTAAACATCATTGGCCCAATAAATAAGCAATCCACTCCATATCATAATGGTTAGCAGCGGAAAGTTTACCCAATGAGCCCAGCGCATGGCTAAAGAATGCTTCTCTTTAATTTTCTTCACGCTATTTATTTATTTATTAGATATATAAAGATAACTGTAAAATGCGGCTCCGTACTCAATTTTATAATTTTAAAGAAGCGCGGCTTTTGCGGCTCCGGTAATTTCGCCAGTCACCGTATTTTGCAGCAAACCAATTATCTCTATATTTTTAGCTTTTATGCTCGTCGGCAGGTTAAAGCGTTCTGTTCCGCTTTTGTCAGCCATCGCGTTAACTTTGTGCAGTGCCCTCACAATTTGCACATGTGAAAGTTTTCTGCCATTGTTCTCGCCCGCCTTAACGTCGGTTTGCGCATATTTTTCAACTAATGCCAAAAGCAGGTCTATGCCGGGTTTTACCTCGGTTTTATAATTTACAGTTAAACTATTCCCCTTAACATTAACTAATGATAAAGCCAAATTGGGCTGCGCAATGGTTTTCAATCCACTTTCAATAGCTTTATACAGATTACCCGCTTCTGAGCCCACAAACTCTGTCTTGCCATTCACCACTATCTGTGGTGTGTAAACAGATTGAAGCTTTAAATGCTGTGCATAACTACGTTGCCTTTGCGAATACTCATTGCTGCTAAAAACATCTTTCCAACCTAATCTATTCCAGTAATCAACATGGTAAGCCAGTATATAAACCGGTTTACCGGCGTACTGCTGCTGCACTTTTGCTACCAGGGCATCTGCCGGGGGGCAGCTGGAACAACCCTCAGAAGTAAATAATTCTACTACGGCAAAGCCCTCTGAAACAGTCGTCACGCGGCTGGCAGTTGTAAGCAAGGCGACTGTTGTAACAAAAGCTACAATTAAGGCTCCAGTAATATATTTTTTTATTTTTAACATATTGGCTAATACTATTTGAGTGTGAGGAGTTATACCATAATTACGTATAATAACCATCAACAGTTTATAAATATGAACTTCAAAAAATGTTAATATATGTTAAATAAAAAGCCGGTGCCATTAATAGTTATTGATTTAAAATACATTTAACAAATTTTATTGTAGCAGGCAGGCGGGCAAAACCGTTTAAACAATTACTTTTGTACCCGGACTAAAGGGTTTTATAATTCCATCGCCTGTCCTTGAAGTATATAACGTGAATATGAAGAGATTTTTCTTAGTTAGCTCAACTTGTTTTTTAATATTGGCAGCCATGTTAACAGGCTGTTCAAAACCCCCTGAGACACTTATAGACGCTATTGTTACTACTGCGCCCGTAGTAACGGATGTAACGCCAACCTCCGCTAAAGTTGGTGGCGAAATAGTATTACAAGGTAATCCAATTACATCTAACGGCGTGTGCTGGAGCACAAGTAATGCCAACCCCACAGTAGGCGACTCAAAAGCAGTGTTAGATTCTTTGGTGGGAGCATTTAAAGGAAAACTTACCGGGTTAACCCCGTCTACAAAATATTATGCAAGGCCTTACGTAATTAACCAGGCCGGCACGTTTTACGGGGATGTAATATCCTTTACTACGCCATCAACTACTTTTAAAATTAATACCACGGTAAGCACATTAGCCGGCAGCGGCGATTTTGGTTATGCCGACGGTACCGGCATCAGCGCGGTGTTTAATGGCCCCGATGCCCTCGCGTTTAATAAAACAACAGGCTTACTGCAGGTTAGCGATGTTATTAATAACACAATACGCACGATATCGACTGTTGGTAACGTGCGCACCCTTACCAGTACAGACAGGGGTTATACCAATGGCGCTTTACTTAACGCCAGGTTTTATGGCACTCGTGGAATGGCTATTGATGCCGCCGGCAACATGTACGTTGCGGATGCGGGCAACAATGTTATAAGAAAAATTACTGCTGCGGGCGCAGTAACTACTTATGCCGGCTCGCCAACAGGCGATTATGGCTTTGTTAATGCTACAGACCCATCTAAGGCAACCTTCAAAAGCCCACGCGGTGTTGCGTCAGATGCCGCAGGCAATCTGTACGTTGCTGATTATGGCAATAATGCGATACGTAAAATTACCGCTGCAGGCGTAGTAACCACATTGGCCGGCGATGGTGTTGCACGTTATATTAATAGTAGCACCGCTAATAACGCAGCATCATTTAACGGACCGATTGCCTTAACTGTTGACGCGTTGGGTAACCTGTATGTGGCTGATCAAAATAATAAAGCTATACGTAAAGTAGATGTAAGCACTGGTACAACAAGTACTGTAGCCGGAGGATTGATTTATCCTGATCAGATAGGTTTTCCGATTGCTATAACAACAGATGCGCAATCTAACATCTACATAGCCGATAGAGGGGGCCGTATTATGGAATTAGTGGTTGCCGGTCGAGCATTGTATACCCTTGCAGGAAAGCTCAATACTGCCGGCTATGTAAACGGCGTGGGTGCCGATGCTCGTTTTAACGGGCCAACCGGCTTGGCATTTGATGCTGCAGGTAGTGCTTACGTTGCCGACTATAACAATAATGTCATACGCAAACTGGCAATTACTGTTACCCCATAAAAGATTTTGGATGATCGGCGGTTCAATATTTTCCGGCGATCATCCAAACAATAAACCAAATACTTCTTCAATATTGGCTACGGGTTTTATCTGGATGGTATAACGGGAAAGATCAATACTCATTTGTTTGCTTTTACCGCCTTGCGGTAAATTGTATTTTGATATAAAGATCTGCTCAAAGCCGAGTTTCTGCGCTTCGGCAATGCGCTGCTCCACTCGGTTAACTGCCCTAATTTCGCCCGATAATCCTATCTCACCGGCAAAACAGGTTTTAAACGGAATAGGTATGTCTTCGTGCGATGAGATGATGGCAGCTGCTAAGCCTAAGTCTATCGCCGGGTCTTCAACCCTGATCCCTCCTGTAATATTTAAAAATACATCCTTGGCACCGAGCTTAAATCCGCATCGTTTTTCTAAAACAGCCAATAACATGTTCATGCGTTTGGTATCAAAACCATTGGCATTACGTTGTGGTGTCCCGTAGGGCGATGTGCTTACCAGCGCCTGGGTTTCAATCAGCATGGGTCGCATGCCCTCCAGCGTTGCCGAAATGGTAATGCCGCTTAACGGCTCATCGCGTTGCGAAAGCAATATTTCTGAAGGATTAGATACCTCGCGCAGCCCTTCCCCCAGCATTTCATAAATCCCTAATTCGGATGAAGAGCCAAAGCGGTTCTTCACCGTACGTAAAATACGGTAAACATGGTGCCTGTCGCCTTCAAACTGTAAAACAGTATCAACCATGTGCTCAAGTATTTTGGGACCGGCTATCATGCCATCCTTTGTTATATGGCCGATCAAAAAAACAGGTGTAGCGCTCTCCTTGGCAAACCGCAACAATTCGGCAGTACATTCTCTAACTTGCGACACACTGCCAGGCGTTGACTCAATATGCGCAGAATGCAGTGTTTGGATAGAATCAACCACTACCAAATCTGGCTGTAATTCTTCTATTTGCTTAAATATGTTTTGGGTAGATGTTTCGGTGAGGATGTAGCAGTTGCTTTTAATTTCGAATTTCGAATGTTCAATTTCGGATTTTTGACTGCCAACTACTAACCGCCCACTGCCCACTGCTGCCAATCTCTCCGCCCTCATCTTTATCTGTTTCTCGCTTTCCTCGCCTGATATATACAGCACCTTTTGGCCCGGCATATTCAGCGCCAATTGCAGCATAAGGGTTGATTTGCCAATGCCCGGCTCGCCGCCGATCAGCACCAGCGACCCGGCCACAATACCGCCACCTAAAACACGGTTAAATTCGGCATCAGGGGTTAACAGACGATGTTCTTCAGTAAAGGTAATATCAGCAACGGCTACCGGCTTATTGGCGCGCTGCTGTGTGGTAGACGCGCTGGTTTTCCATGTCGGTACAGATGTGTTGGGCTTCTCCAATACTTCCTCAACAAACGTGTTCCACTGCTGGCATGACGGGCACTTGCCCAGCCATTTGGCGCTCTCAAAGCCGCAGCTTTGGCAAAAATATGCTATACGGGTTTTAGCCATTTTATTAATGTGCAGATATGCTGATGTGCAAATGTGCAGATAAATATCAATTAATAAAGAATATTGCTAATATAGTTAGCACAAGCGTCCGTTTGTGACAAAAAAGAAATTTGGCACTTGAAAACGAAATAGTTAATTTTCGCTTCAATTATCACCAAACCAAACTATGAGAAGATCATCAATACACAGTGGTATTTTTAAATGCTTACTGGCCATGTTTGCGGTTGCACTGGTACAGTGTAAACCAGCCTCGACATCTGAGTGGGAAAAAAAGAATGAAGAACTTATTGAACAATATAAGTTAACCAAACGCGAACTTTCTGGCCTGCCGGAAAATGGCATAGCATCTAACCTTGCTGAAGGTAAAGTTATGGCTACAAGTACCTTAGATAGCGCCGAATTATATCCGGGCGTAAAAGCAAAAATGTTTTGGGGAACTGGCTTAATGAGCGTTTTGATAACCCTTGATGCCAACGCTAGGATCCCGGAAGAAACCCTGCCTGCTGACAGACTTTTATTTGTTATGGAAGGATCAATTGACCAAACCATTAATGGTGCTGCTGTTACAATGACTGCGGTAAAACGCGTTGCACCGGATGGCGAACATGCCGGCACACCGCGCACCGACTTTGTTTATCTGCAAAAAGGCAGTAAAAATGCTGTTACAGCCGGAGCAACAGGCGCTAAAATATTAGAGGTATACAGCCCGTTTCGTTTAGATTATTTGACCAAAGCAGGGGTTAAGAATTTACCGGCAGAGGTTAAAGACGTTGACGCTGCTATGGAGCCAAACATTGCTCCAAACAAAGTGTATGATCTGTATGATATTCAACTTACGCCAATTGCTAAAGGCGCACACACCCGCTTAATATCTACCAAAAACGTTCAGCTGAGCTTTATTTCTATGGATCCGGGTTCTACGTTTGAGCGCCACATCCATCCTGAAGAGCAAATGATGTTTGTTTTACGCGGAGGCTGCGACGAGATATTACTTGACGGCCAGCAAGCTATGAAACCAGGCGACGTGGTACGCATCCCTTACAACATGGTGCATGGCGCCAACATCGGCGACTTGGGTTGTGATGCTATTGATATGTTTTGGCCAGCACGTGCAGATTACTTAGAAAAAGAGAAAACAGCAGCTGCTGCCTACAATGCCATTATACCTGCCGGCGCTAAACCGGAGTTGTTTATAGATGGCGGCAAAACCAAACCAGGCCTGATCTTTAGCGAAGGCCCTAAATGGATGAATGGCAAGATCTACATGTCGAGCATGTTTTTTGATAAAGACTTTAACGCTAACCCTAAAAAGAGCTCAACTGTAGAGATAGATCCTAACGGTACTTACAAGGCTATCTCTGCAGGTAAAATGCAAACCAATGGTTTGTATCCTTACAAAAACGGTAACCTTGTTGTTTGCGACATGATGGGCCACCAGGTAGTTGAAATGACAACCAAGGGTGAGGTAGTTAAAGTTATAGCCAACAAATATGATGGCAAATCTATAGACGGTCCAAACGATGTTATAACCGATGCTAAAGGCGGCGTTTACTTCACTGACCCGCAGTTTACCATGGAGCCCACTAAGTTCCAGCCGGGCCGTGCGGTTTATTACGTATCGCCAACTGATGGCAAAGTAACGCGTTTAACCAAGCCTAACGAGTTTGCAATGCCTAATGGCATTTTGTTGTCGCCTGATGGCAAAACGCTTTACATTAACAACTGCTATGATGACGAATCATGGTACCCTGTTAAGAGCGAGAAAGACAACTACATCTGGGCTTATGATGTTAACCCTGACGGCACCATCAGCAATGGCCGCCAGTTTGCCAAACTGTTCCTTGTTGACCTTGTGTTAGACAGAAAAGGCCGCTCATCAAGTGCTGACGGTATGGCTATCGACAAAAATGGCAACATATATGTATGTACTTATTATGGTGTGCAGATATTTAACAATAAAGGCGCTTTTGTTGGCATGATCAACCTGCCACAGTTCCCGGTAAGCCTTTGCTTTGGCGATAAAGACATGAAAACCCTTTACATTGTAAGCTTAAACAAGGTTTTCAAGATCCGCACTAACGCGACAGGTTATATAAACTATCTGTAAGCATTAAAGCATTTATTAAAACGGCTCTCATCTGAAAAGGTGAGAGCCGTTTTTTGTAATGCGACGCCGCTTTTCCACCTTGCGCGTTTCACAGATATATATGATATACGCGAAACAAATGAAACAACATTTCTCATAATGGTCTGAATATTAATTGCATACAATTTTGCCGTGAAACAAAATGAAACTACTTATTCGTCAGGAAAGTTAGCTGTAACATGGCATCAAGTTTTTGATTGCCAGCACGTTGTGAAAAGGAAAATTTAAGACTTTTTTAGCGTGATGATGAAACGCCCATGTAATAGTCATACCATTATAAAACAACAAGGGCCTGCAATTGCAGGCCCTTGTTGTTTATTCAAATCTTAAAATATCACTACTTCCAGTCATCCGTTCTGAACGGATTAACTGGCAAGCCCTCTTTGTTAAACAGGTTTGACATGGCTATATTAGTGAAAGAGAAGCGCACGGCTACCGGGTTAGGCACTGCCTTGCTGGAAACTACTATTTTGTCTTTTTCCAACTTCACCGCATCTGCCGGAACAAAGTTGTGATCTTCGCCTGCTATCATAAACTCCGTTGCTTGCTTAGCATCACCTTTCAGCATAAAGCCATTGGGTGCGTAATCAAAGTATAAAGAGGCTTTTCCTTTGTTTATCTCCATATGATTAAACAAGGGATTACGATATTCTGCAACCGGGATAGGTTTTTTGTAAGTATCTGCCAGTGCCAGGTTAGCCAGCCTGTTGCCTACAGTCAGCTTGTCTATCGGGTGCTGACTTTTAATATCATCAACCAGATCGGTTATTACAACCATACCCGTTTTTGGATACTTAAGCGCACGGGTCTGCTGTTCATACAGCAAGGGCGCTTCTATAGGCGTTTCATAGCCTGAGAACGGCGCTATCTGAACAATATAGAACGGAAACTCGTTCCCGTTTAACTTGCGCCAGTTGGCTATCATGCCGGTCAGCATTTTTTCGTAAGCATAAGCGCGTGGGGCGTTGCCCTCACCCTGGTACCATAAGGTGCCCGCAATGGTATAGTTAATAATAGGCGCTATCATGGAGTTATAGATCAACCCCGGTTTATCAGGACGGTAAGTTACGGTCTTGATAGTTTTTGATGCTTTTATCATGTCAGCATCGCTGTCAATAATAGATTGCGGTTCCCAAAGCTCAATAGGGGTTCCGCTCCAAGCAGATTGGATCAAACCGATAGGAACGTTCAATTCTTTATTGATCTTCTTGCCGAAAAAGTAAGCTACAGCGCTAAATCTTTTTAACGATTCTTCGTTACAAGCCACCCATTTTCCATCAGCAAATTCCTGTGGATATTCTGATGATGCATGCGCTACCTGAAAAAAGCGGATCTTATCGTTAGCTGCAGTTGGCAATTCGTCTTTTATCTGCTTGTTGTTGCTCACTTCCATGTTAGACTGGCCGGAGCAAAGCCACACCTCGCCTATTAAAATATTCTCTAACACAATGGTGTTAGACCTTCCTTTAAGCGTAATGGTATAAGGGCCGCCCGCAGGTGGCGTAGCTATCTGGATCTTCCATTTACCAGCCGGCGATGTGGTAACTTCGTCGGCAGTAGTTTTCCATGACGAGATAATAGTGAACCGCTCACTGGCATCCCCCCAACCCCATAAAGTGGCTTTGCCATTTTGCTGTAGCACCATATTGCTACCTATAATAGGCGGCACCCTTACAAGGGCGAAGGAATTGGTTGCGCAAAGTAGCACGGCCAACAAAGGCAATAAAAAGGAGAGCTTTTTCATTTTATGGATGATTATAATACTATCAAATTTAACTCCCCTCTTCAGAGGGGGGCGCTGTTGACGGTGCGGCTGCGGGGGTGTGTTTAAACGCGCGGCTATAACACACCCCTCCACCCCTCTCAAGAGGGGAATCACACTGCCCTCCGCTTATTATCTGCAAGGTACTACCAGGTCCGCTTACTCATCATTTTATCCACCTCGGCACGGGTCATTTTACCCAGTTCAGGGTGGCCGGCCAGCCAGGTAACAAAATCTGCTTTTATAACGTCTGTCCACTGGCTGTCAATTTCGCCGGTGCTGTATTTGCCGGTACGTACCATTTCAAAACCAAACTGGTCCTTCCGTACCACAAATTCGCCAGTGCTCACTACCTCTTCGGCCATGTGTGCGGGGATGAATAATACACCCTCTTTTTGCACCAACACCAAATCGCCGGGTAATACCATCACATCGCCAATACGGATAGGGGTGTTCAATCCCATTAACACCATATCTTCGGTAAACGATGGGTGGAAATCGCGCACCAATGCGCTAAAGCCCTGCATGTGGCTTATCTCCTGCAAATCGCGGGCGGCACCGTCAAACACAACGCCATTGCCAGATTTTGCGAAGATGGAATTGGCCAGGGTTGAACCCATAATACCACCGCCACTAATTTTGCCAAAAGCATCGGCAACGTACAGGTCTCCTTTAACCAAAACATCAATGGGCCACGAGTTGGTGTTGCCCTTACGGCCCTGTTTTGCGCCACGCTCCTTTATGTTCTTTTCTATATCCGGGCGACTTGGCATGTACATGGCAGTTACTGCGCGGCCAGTCATGGTGATATCGCTGCTGCGTTTAAAGTTACCTTCGTACTGATGTAAATAGCCCGCGTTTTTTAAAACCGTCCAGGCATCGTCAATCATAATGGTTTTGGCGCGTTCCAGCAACGCATCAGGTAATTTCGGCCTTCCATCCGGAAAACGTTCGCCTTTCCACTCGGAGGTAAGGAAAAGCATTTCCTCTTTTGAAATAGTTTGCGCCAGCGTAGTTTTAACTGTAGCAATACAAACCAGCAGTAGTAGTATTATCCCTCTTCTTTTCATCTTTTCAATAGTGTATTTGTGTTATTAAAATTTAAAATTGTCTGAGTTATTCATCATTATATTAGACACAGCCTCTATACCTAAACGTTCTTTTAGTTGAGTTAGGTACAAGCTTTTTGGCGCAACGTGTTTGTCTAATGATTCTATATAACCTCTTGGTTTTGTAAGATCCTGCAAGGGCGCGTTATAGATAACCGATGCCGTACCGATATGACCGAAAGAGTAGTTTTTTGCCGTTGGCGGACTTTGGATCAGGAAATCGCCCTCGCAGTTCCACATCACAATGTTGGCACCTGCCCAACCTATGATGTAATCCCAGAAACGGGCGGTTAAAGGCGCTTTTACGTTATCATAAAGCACACCGTTAGCCCAGTGATTGTGTGGTTCGCTGGTTGAGTAAGGGTTTACGGCCTTGCAATCTAAAAACACATTGCCGCTTGCTTCCTGCGCTTGCAATACAAACGAGTGTCTGCCTTTTTGGGAGAAGCAGCGCTGTACTAAAGCCAATTGGCCTTGCAAGTGGTAAATAAACCTACGGGCACCCTGGCGCACAGATACCGGCTCCCATGATTCTATGTCCTGAATAGTTACCCATTTGGTGCCTGCATTGGTTTGCACAACACTATTAACAAAGTGATAAGCCGCCATGCTGCGTA
Source organism: Mucilaginibacter sp. HD30 (assembly GCF_054061755.1). Lineage (NCBI taxonomy): Bacteria > Pseudomonadati > Bacteroidota > Sphingobacteriia > Sphingobacteriales > Sphingobacteriaceae > Mucilaginibacter > Mucilaginibacter sp. HD30. The sequence continues at coordinate 3,534,278 of NZ_JBSSEO010000001.1, read as the reverse complement.
CCCATACGTTTTTGGCGTTAGATATGGTCACCAGGTTTCTGTAATGATTCTCATCAGAAAAATACTCTTCACCTTTATAAGCCGCGGTAGGTTTGTTATCGGGTCTGTCCATGTTGTAATATTGAGCAGTACGTACAGTAGGATTATATTCTGATATGCCGCGCAGGTTCTCAACAGCCACGTTCTCAATGCGGCCATCATCGTATTTAACTACATCGCCGCCACCCCATTGGGTTTCAATAGCAGTAAAGATGGGTGCATCAACACTGATGATATTTCCAGTTACAGCAGTTATAACACGATCATAAGTAATTGTAAACGGCCTCCACTTTTTGCCGTTGCCGACTGCTGCACTGTCTACACCAAGTTCTTTTATCCATTCCTGGTTGCCGTAACGCCTAACCAAAACCTTATCGCCTACCTTAAAACCTTTGGCAGATGCTACGTTTAGTGAACGTGCGCCAACCGGTACGTATTTATCGGTAACCAATTGTTTGGTGGCTTCCTGTACAGTTATACCTTTTTCGCCGGCAAGGTTGATCAATGATGAACCTGCATTCCCGGCAGGGCGTGGGGTAACCGTTCTGCCAAACAGGATAGTGCCTATCTCTGTTGAGCCCTCGCCGCGCAATACAACGCCTGATGCTTTTATAGTCAGCGGTTTATCCAACGGATAAGTACCTTGTTTTAAAAGCACCGCGCCGCGGAAGCCCTGTGCATCCAAAGGCATGGCTGATACTTTATCAATAGCTGCCTGTATAACAACAGAGCAATCGCCTACTACGGGCCAAACAGTTACTTTATTAGGCACATAAGGTAGGCCAACTCCACCGCCTTTGTAACCAGCGTTTGAAAAATCGGGGATCTTGTTACCTAAACTATCGGCAGCATAAACTAATTTGCCGTCCATGCCCGGATAAACCATTGATGTATATGGCGGAATGTCTTGCGCTTGGCCCAGCATAATGCCGGCACACAGCGCAAATAAAGTAGCAGCGTAAAATTTAATTTTCATAACAGGTTATTATTCTTATTGGTTTAGCCGGTTATTGGTAGCCGGTTATTGGTTTTATATCAACTGTTTTAGCCAACAAGTGTGCTATACACCTTTGGGCTAAAACAACATGAACCGGCCTTGCAGCCGGTTCATGTTGTTACTAAGTATTGTTATTTTATCTTAACGTTATCGTCGCCTATAACGTCATAACCGCGCCATTTGTATGTTTTGGCAAGTGCTACAGCTGCAGGCCAGGCAGTGCCCACGTGCTCTTTACTGGCTACCCATTTCATACGGTTAGCTTCTGTATCAAATGATAACTGCAACTGGTAACTGTAATCGGTTGTCTCGCCCCCAATTTTTTTCTCAGTAGCTTCAGCGTATATTCTAATCAACTTTGATTCTAAATATCCTACCTGCTTCCTCATAGCCGGTACGTAAATATTGGTATACATTTTTTCAAAGGCTGCGGCATTCTTTTGCTCAACTACAAAGTCCATTTGCAGCAACATAGCTTGAGGGCCCGCCGCAATTGTGGGTGCCACTACAGGTGCAGTTACACCGGCACCCGGAGTGCCCATTCCTACAAGAGCACCAGCAGCGCCACCTTCAAGTGAACCCGTAGGGCGACCAGGGCCTCCCTGACCACCCGGTGCACCAGGACCGCCACCGCCAAATGCTCTTGCCTGAGGAACCAAGGTAGCTTTATCTACAGCTATACTTACAACTAATAGTTCCAGATCCGTGGTTCCGTTATTGGCAATGGTTACTTTTTCGTTAAGCAAACCACAAAACGCGTCGTCTTGTCCAATTGGCAAAGTTTTGCCGCTTAGATCAACAGAGCCTGAGCCATTTACTACGTAATAAATGTCTTCAAAGCCTTGCATGGTGCGTGCGCCCATTGTAGTACCTGCCGGAATAAGAACGTGGTCAACATTGTTCCAATTAGTTTGGAAAACATCTGGGCTGAATATGCGGCGTGATGTTACACCCGTACCTGTATAGCTCGGGTTATTACCGCGCAGTTTGTCGCGATCTAACCTGCCGGAAACAAACTGAGGAATTGCATCAAGCGGTGTAGTGCCCGGTAAGCGTGGATCGCCCAGGTTAAATACGCCGCCGTTGTTGCCTCTGGTTTTACCAACACCAAAGTTTAACCATTTAACGGTTTTGCCTGATGTATTGTACATGCCGTGAGCATCGCCCAGTTTACATGGAACCAGCGCAGGGGCTTTTATTAAAGATGTACGGCCATTAATGGTAAATTCTGCTTCGCCCTCCAGCAATACATACATTTCTTCCATGCTATGGTGAAAATGCTCGCCTATACTTGAGTTGGCATTCATTACACCTGCATGCAGGTACATAAGATTGGTGCTTACATCGCGGCCGCCAAATAATTGGGTAAAGGCCATAGTGCCTGCGCCATCGTGTATTTTGGGTTGTGATCTTAACTTGGATGGATCGTTTTTAACAACACGGGATGCAGACACCGGCGGGCCACCCGGTTGGGCATTAACGGCAATAGTTGTAAACGCGAAAAACAGAAATAATAATCTTTTCATGGTTTTATATAATTGGTTGACTAATATACTTGGTTATTTTAAAAAAATGCCTTTCACGATGGCAAGAGATAAAAAAACAATAAGAGTTTATAATAAATTTGGTTTAAAAGATCGCTTTAGTGCAAACGTTTTCCGTCGTTTTTATACTAAATGCCTAAGTACAAATATAAATCTATACTCCACTTATGAAAGAGCAAAACTGTAACATATTTGTCACCTGCTAACTAAGGCATTAGCTATGGCTTGTGTGGGGATGGTTACTATCGCCTTATCTTAAATTATCAGGCCAAAATAGGTAGTAATTATTATAAAATAAGTTAACTATTTTTGCGGCTACAACCAGCCAGCATAACAATTTATTAATGGAAGAATATACGGCAGATAAGAGTTTCAATATAGGTGACAGGATCCGCATATTGCGAGTAACGCAAAAACGAACTTTACAAGAGCTTGCCGATAATTGCGGGATGTCTAAAAGCATGATCTCAAAAATTGAGAATAACAAAACAATGCCCTCTGTTGCTACATTGGTAAAAATTGCCCAGAGCCTTGGTACCACCATATCTAATTTAATGGAGAAGGATGGCTGGGCAAAAGCCATTGTCACCACACGTGCCGAAGCAGAAAGCAAATTAATGTTTACTGAAAAAGGTTATTCTATTTTTCCATACGCGTCTGAGTATCATGAGAAAAAGATGCAGCCTTTTTTGTTTGTTGCCAAAAAAGGCGAGGTTAAATCGCACCAGTTATCGCACGATGGTGAGGAGTTCATTTTTGTTATTGATGGCGAGATGAAAATGAAGGTGGGCGATGCCGAATACACGCTAAGAAAAGGCGACAGCCTTTATTTCAACACCATACAAAAGCATGGCATAGTACCCATTTCTGATGTTGTTACCTACCTGGATATTTTTGTTTAAGGTTTTTCTCTTCGTTAATTGTGGCGGCGTAGGCCTCCAGTTCCTTATTCCTGGTGATTGGCCCCATTAACAGCCATATTACCAGTAAGCCAATAACAGCTATGCCGCCGTACATAAAAAGCAGGTAATTATAGCCTTGGGTTACATTCCCTTTTCCAAAAACATCCAGCGTAATACCAGATAGCGACTGGAACAACGCCCCGCCCAAGCCCGTGCCTACACAACCAATGCCCCACACCGTTGCAGATGAGGTTGCCGGTACAACATCAGGCGGGCAAGCCAATGTATTTGCAGTATAAGAGGTATAGCCAAAACCTGCCAACCCAAATATGATGAGGGCCGACATAGGCGAGGTAATAACAAATGGCGCGCTAAGCAGCGAAACGCCCATTATACCTGCCGACAAACAAACCGACAGCTTGCGGGCCTTGTGGATAGGCATGCCTTGTTTAATAATAAATTGCGTAAAGTAGCCGCCCGCAACGTTGCCTATATCGGCAATAATAAACGGAATGGTAGCGTACCAGCCAATTTGCTTTAAGCTCCAGTGATGCACATCAACCATGTACCGGCCCAGCCAAAAGGTAACAAAGTACCAAACCGGATCAAGAAAAAACTTGGCGATGATAAACGTGATAACAAACCGGGATTTTAGCAGCTTGCCCGCGGGAATGGTTTTTAGTTTGGGTTGATTAACCTCTTGTTTTGGCGTATAATAAATAAACCAGAATACAACTAACCATAAATAACCAAATGCTGCCAGGATGATAAAGGTGGTTTGCCAGCTATATAATATGCTTAAATAAGCAACAAGCGGCGGCACAATAATGGCCCCTAAAGCAGCGCCGCTGTTAAATATTCCCGATGCTGTGGAGCGCTCCGCTGGCGGGAACCATTCGCTGGTTAGCTTTACCCCGGCGGGCCAGTTTCCGGCTTCGCCTATCCCCAAAAAAAACCGTACAATGCCAAACTGTAATGGCGTTCTCACAAAAGCGTGGCACAGGCCCGCGGTTGTCCAAAACGCCATGCATAACGAGTAGCCCAAACGTGTGCCCAGCCTGTCAATAACAAAGCCCGAGAAAGCGTTTGAGATCATATAAGCAATGAAGAAAGCAGTACCTAAATAACCAAATGCGTTGTCGGGGATCAGTTCGCGCAGTGGGCCATCTGCGCTTAAATAGGTAAATGATAGGCGATGAACATAATTTAAAACGGTCGCCAAAAACGCCATACCGATCATGATCCAGCGCATTTTTAACGGCTTTGGGTACAGCAGTGAGGTTTCCATTTTGGTTTATTTAGGCAATAACGACCTTCTTCGCTCCAAGCAGGGCGACAAAAGATTGATTTATAATTGGTATAAACCCGCATCCCTCTTCTCACGGCGGGATGCGGGTAGCAAACTTTAAAGTGAACGAACGGGAACTAATTCCTCTTTTTCATCCACAGTTTTAATGTAATTTTTTAAAGCGCGGCCCATGCCATCCCACTGCACCAGCATTTCATCGTCCTGCTGCAGCAACACGCCTTTGCCAAAACTGAACTGACCTGTACCAAAGTAATGTACATGCGCCTGCAACGGCACACGGTGACCTTCGTATTTAAACTGATGATATTCGAGATTAGCCAGGTTATGCGCCATGGCTGCTTCGCCGGTTTTAATGTTTTTTGCCTCCCACAAGATCTTTCCGTTACGGCTTACGATAACGTTGCCTGTCAGGTCAGAAAAATCATCGGTTATAACCAGCTCCGGGCCAATTGCACTTTGCCGCAATTTTGATGGTGCCAGGTACAGGTAGTTCTTCTTTTCCATAACGTGGTCTGAGAACTCGTTGCCGGTGCAAAAGCCTATTCTGTAAGGATTACCCTTGCGATCAATTATATAGGCGCCGGCAACTTCGGGCTCTTCACCGCCATCATTGCCATATGCGGGCACTTCAAGCGAATCGCCGTGCGCTTTTAAAGCAGAACCATTGCCTTTATAAAACCATTCTGGCTGAATGCCTGGCTTGTCTCCGTTGGCAATGCCGCCATCAACACCCCACCAGTACATCACCATGCTATCTGTAGGTTTTTGATCTGCCGACTCGTGCATGGCCTGGCGGTTTGCCGCGCTGTTTTTATGCGTTAGGCCTGTGCCCGATATCATACACTCCAAAACATTGGTAGGATGGTCAAAAGCAGGCAGCAGTTTCCACTCGCCTTTGCCTTCGTAAATCTCGTCGTAATTAAGCCTCTTATCAGTAAGGTTATCGGCAATTAACCGGGTAATGGTTTTGCCGGTATCTATAGCCGCCAATGCCAGGTTGTAAACCGAGTCAAATTTATCAATGATTTGCAGGTTGGGTTCCTGAACCAACGCAATACATCTTACCGAGGTATTTTTGAGCTGTACTAAGCGTGTTGTGTTTTTTTCCATGCCGCTAATTTACTGAGCTATCCAGCCACCATCAATAGAAAACATGCTTCCGGTAACAAAACTTGATGCGGGGCTTGAAAGATATAGGGCTAATCCACCAATTTCATAGGGTTCTGCCCAGCGGCCAATAGGTATTTTAGCCATAAAAGCCTGGTACTTTTCAGGATCATTTAGCAATGGCAAATTCAATTCGGTAGCAAAAGGGCCCGGCAGCAACGCGTTTACGTTAATGCCATCCTTTGCCAGTTCCATGGCCAGGGCGCGGGTAAGTTGTATCACAGCCCCTTTGGCAGTTGCATAAGGCGTTCTTTCGGCCATAGCGGTTACGGATAGCATAGAACCCAGGTTGATAATACGACCATAGCCGTTTTTACGCATAGACGGTATAACCTCTTTAGATGCCAGCCATGCTCCGGTAACATTTACCTGCTGCACATGGATAAAATCATCCAAAGAAATATCTTCAATTTTACCACGGATGTTAATCCCTGCCGAATTGATAAGTATATCAATTTTACCAAAGTGCTGTAAAACCGCGCTAACCGTCTGTTTTACACTCGCCTCGCTGGTAACATCGCAAACCTGCGTTATGCAATCTACATTAAAATCTGCTTTTATAATGGCTAAAGCCGCGTTGTTAACCGCTTCATCGCGCGCGGCAATAGCAATGCTGGCACCGGCCTCGGCCAATGCTTGTGCCATGGCCAAACCCAGGCCGCGGTTACCGCCAATTATTAAAGCTGTTTTGCCTGTAAGGTCAAATTGTTCTAGTATGCTGTGTTCCACTTATTCTATAATGTTAAAATTTTCAAGTCCCTCGGTTTTCAGGGTGAGGCCCATACCTGGTTTGTTATCATCCAGCTGCAATTTGCCATTTTCGGCAACGGCCTCACCGTCAAAAATATACCAAAACATTTCGTTGCCCACCTCAATTTCGGTTTGCGGGAAATACTCTGCCATAGGCGATGCAAACGAGCTCATTACCACATGCAGGTTATGCATTTGTCCGCCATGCGGGATAACCTCAACCCCGTTCATATAAGCTAATGTGCATATTTTATGCGCTTCGGTAAAGCCACCCACGCGATTGGTATCAAACTGGAAAATATCTAAAGCGTCTGCCTTGATCAGATCATAAAAACCGAAACGGGTGTACTCATGCTCTCCCCCTGATAAGGGGATATCAGTATAGTTTTTCAGCTTTGCAAAATTGTGGATCTCATCCGGCAGTAGCATTTCTTCAATCCAGCGCAGGTTAAACGGCTCCAGCTCTTTAAGCAATTGCCTTGAGTAGTTAAAGTTGAAGCCCATATAGCACTCCAGCATGATCTCTACATCATCGCCAACAGTTTCGCGCACCTTTCTAACCATTTCTACATTTTTCTTTAACCCGGCATTGCCGTCAGTTAAAGGATAGCCACAACGTAGTTTCATACCGGTAAAACCTTCGGCTTTATAATTCGCAGCCTCCTGTTGTAGCTGGTCCAGATTTCGGGTGTATAAACGGCTGTAATAAGTTGGGATGTATTCTTTAGTACGGCCGCCTAAAAGCATAAAAACAGGCTGTTTAGCAGCCTGCCCTTTAATATCCCATAACGCAATGTCAATAGCGCTTATGGCGGCTATTACGGAGCCTTTGCGACCGTAAGCAACAGATGAACGGTACATTTTTTCGTACAAGTACTCGTTGTTAAGCGGGTTCTCGCCAATTAACAGCGATTTGAACTTACTGTCTATGATGAGCTTGGTAACATCCGGACTTAAGCCCGCATTGCCATAGCCTATTAAACCATTATCGGTTTCTACTTCAACAACCAGCCAGCTAAAAAAGCGGTAAGCTGCCTGCGCATCTACCTGAAAAGGCAATAAACTAACCGGCGTTGCAAAAACAGTATCCGTTGTCTTTACAGGGCCTTTCCATTGGTAAAGCTTGGTACGTATTGATGTAATCTTCATTTAAAAAAATGTAAAACGATCTTAATCAGCGAGAATAAACCACATTGCAAATTGGTAAACAATGTTGAACAAACATAAAAGAAAATCTTTTCTGCAAAGAAATTATTATACGTTTTTACTGAAATTTTATTTGGAGAGTAATTGAAGCGGATTTACGCGCATTTTTCACCGATGAGCCAGCTTCACATAACAATTTCACCGCTGCAATTTGGCTGTTTACCGAGATGTTTAATAAGCTAACCTATTTTGTTTACACTGTTTTTAAATTGTATCTTACTTTTGATTCAACAAATAAAAACAACAAAACTAAAACATACTAACATGGACTTTTACAGCAACCCTTACATGTCAATGCCTGGCGTAACAAGCGAAGAGCTTACCTTTTTGCAACAAGCAACTGCCGAGCTAAATGAAAATCAGAAAAAGCATTTTTACCTGATATATACAGGCAAACGCAAAAGTGCACAGGATATATTAATATTTACCCTGATCGGCTTTTTCGGTGTAGCCGGTATACAGCGCTTTTTAGTAGGGCAAATAGGCATGGGCATACTTTACTTCTTTACAGGCGGCCTTTGTTTTATAGGTACCATTGTAGACCTGGTAAACCACAAACAATTAGCAACAGATTTTAACCGCAAAATGGCTTACGAGAGTTTCCAGATAGCCAAAATGAGTGTATAATACTTAACCTGAAAACCACCATGAAAACACAATACAAACAATCAACTCAAACTTTGTTATCAAATTTTGACAAACAACTTAAGAGCATTTTATTGAATGATCTTAACACGATAAAAGGCAAATCAGCCAGAATAAAATAAGGATAGCATAGATATCTATCCCCAAAAGGATCAAAGCAAGGTAAGCAGTGGTAAACGTAAGGTTAGGGCCACAGAAAATATTACCGCTGTTTTGATCCTTTGTTGTTTTGCCGGCGTGAGTATTTTAAAACATCGCGCCACATTGCTACCTTAGAGCAATTATGAAACTATCGCAACTTACTGCATACCTGGAAAGCCTGGCCCCGCTGGCTTACCAGGAAGATTACGATAATGCAGGCCTTATAGTGGGCCATCCCGATCAGGAAATACACCAGGCGCTTATATCGCTTGATTGTATCGAAGCCGTTGTTGATGAGGCTATCGCCACGGGCTGTCAGCTCATCATATCGCACCACCCAATTGTTTTTAAAGGGCTAAAGAAATTTAATGGCAAAACCTATGTGGAGCGCGTTGTAGAAAAAGCTATTCGCAATAACATAGCCCTGTACGCCATACACACCAATCTGGATAATATACATACCGGCGTTAACGCGCGTATTTGTCAAACATTAGGATTGCAAAACTGCCATATACTGGCACCTAAACACGGTCTGCTTAAAAAATTGGTTACTTACGTGCCCGATGAGCATGCCGAGCGCGTGCGCAATGCCTTGTTTCATGCCGGAGCAGGAAATATTGGAGATTACAGCGAATGCAGCTTTAGCAGCGCCGGAAGCGGCACCTTCAAAGGCGGCGATGATACCAACCCCTACGTTGGCGAGCCCGGCGAGCGACATACAGAAAGCGAAGTGAAAGTAGAAACCGTTTACCCCGCCAATTTAGAAAGCAAGATACTAATGGCCCTGGTTTTAGCGCATCCTTACGAAGAGGTGGCTTATGATCTGTATATGCTAACCAACCAGCATCAGCAGGTAGGATCAGGTATGGTAGGCGAGTTGGAGATGCCAATGGATGAAGAAAAGTTTTTGTTTTTAGTGAAAGACAAACTGGGGGCACAAATTATAAGGCATACGGCACTGCGCCATAAAACGGTAAAAAAAGTGGCGATTTGCGGCGGTGCCGGGGGCTTTCTACTTAAGCAGGCTATAGCAACAGGAGCGGATTTTTTTATCACCGCCGATTATAAATATCATGAGTTTTTTGACGCAGATGGAAGGATCGTTATCGCGGATGTGGGACACTTTGAAAGTGAGCAATTTACACAGCAACTATTGTTGGAAATAATTCAGAAAAAATTTAGTAACTTTGCCGTCCGTTTAACAGAAACAAATACAAACCCTGTCAAATATTATATTTAATGGAACAAACCGTAGAACAAAAGCTTAAAGCTTTATACGAACTTCAAACCATCCACACAAAAATTGATAAGATGCGCCAGGTAAGGGGCGAGCTTCCTATGGAGGTTGCCGACCTTGAGGATGACGTTGCCGGTTTGGAAACACGCATTCAAAAAATAAAAAGTGAGCTGGATGATCTTGAGGATGATATAGTTACCCGCAAAAACGTTATTCGCGATGCGCAAGCCAACATCAAAAAATATGAGGTTCAGCTAAACGAGGTTAAAAATAACCGCGAGTATGACGCTATCTCAAAAGAAATTGAGATACAAGGCCTTGACATACAGGTAAGCGAAAAGAAGATCAGAGAATTTGGATTTGAGATTGCATCAAAAACCCAGGTTTATGAGAAAGCTTTAGCAGACCTTGATGCCCGCAAAGCAGATCTGGATGCAAAAAAAGCAGAATTAGATACTATTACATCTGAAACTGAAAAAGAAGAAACAGAGCTTATTGCGTTAGCAGATAAAGCTATCCCCAATATTGAAGACCGTTTATTATTTGCTTATAACCGTTTGCGTAAAAACGCTAAAAATGGTTTAGCTGTAGTAACTATTCAGCGCGATTCGTGCTCAGGTTGTTTTAACCAGATCCCGCCACAACGCCAGTCTGATATCCGCCAGCGTAAAAAGATCATTGTGTGCGAGCATTGCGGTCGTATATTGATTGACGAGCAGATAGCGCTTGAAGCAGAAGAAGCAACAGTATAAGCTGTTAATAATTTTTACAAAAAAGGCGATGGGTGAAAACTTATCGCCTTTTTTGTTTACTGTTGATAAACCTTTTAGCTTTAAACACGCTTTATTTATATTTTTCATCATCAATTAAAGCACTAACAACAGCGATGAACCTAACACGCGTTAAACGAACCACCAGTGATGATCCGGATTTTAAGGCTTTAGTAAAAGAGCTGGATAAAGACCTACGTATTATTAACGGCGAAGTTATGGATGTTTATGATCAGCATAACATAATTGAAGCTATAGAGACTGTTATAATAATTTATTTAGATAATGAGCCTGTAGCTTGCGGCTGCTTCAAACAATATGCCGGCGATACCATCGAAATAAAGAGAATGTATGTAAAGCCGCACGCCCGGGGCATGGGCTTAAGTAAAACAACGTTATTACAGCTGGAAGAATGGGCCAAAGAATTAGGCTTTACTTGCAGCCTGCTTGAAACAGGCGCCAGGCAAACTGAAGCGTTGGGTCTTTATAACAAGGTGGGTTATGTGCAAATACCTAAATATGAGCCATACGTTGATCTGCCCGATAGCATTTGTTTTAGAAAGTACTTACAAGCAATAGCTACACCACAATACTAATGTCTTAAACGCTAAACGCCGCGACCAGCGGGCAACATAACAACGCGCCTTTTACTCTCCTGGCGATTTTCCAATACTGTAGCCGCTGCGTATCTTACTATTTACTTACTGCCATAAACTGTTGATATTTAGCAGTATGTTAACAAATAAATGATAGTTTGTTGATGTTAATGTGGATTGTAATGCCTTATTTTTATAAACCTCAATCCAAGGTTTCACAAAGTCTAATAAAATTATCTTTTATGACCTGGAGAAAATTTAGCGGCGAGATCATCCAATTGCCCATTATTGAAGAAGTAGAAGCCGCTATTGAGCGCGAAACCCAATTAGGCAACAAGCTAAAAGTCTGTATCGGCACCGATTCGCAAGTGAAAGGCACCGTAACCGATTTTGCCACTGTTATTGTTTTTTTACGCGAGGCCAGGGGCGGTTTTATGTTTATACACCAGGAACGCACCAGCCAAAAAATGAGCATAAAGGAGCGTATGCTATCTGAGGTGCAAAAATCAATTGACACCGCCTACAGCCTTTGCGACCTGCTCGACCTTTACGATGTTGACCTGGAAGTGCACGCCGATATTAACACCAACCCGATGTTTAAATCAAACCAGGCCCTGCACGAAGCTATGGGCTACATTTTAAGCATGGGCTTTGTGTTTAAGGCCAAACCCGAAGCATTTGCCAGTTCGTACTGCGCTAATAAAATGGTGCAGTAGTCTTATTTAAACTTATTCCATTTAAATTGCCAACTAAGGCATTAGTGGCTGAGTTTTTGTGCACTTTGCAGCGTGAAAACATACCACCTAAAATTTGAGCAGAAACTTCCGATTCCATTAGCCGAGACCTGGGATTTTTTTACATCGCCTATTAATCTCGCTAAGATCACCCCACCGCAGATGGGCTTTACCGTCACATCAGTTTATGCAGCCGATGACCGGATTTATCCCGGTATGATAATTACCTATAAGGTGTCGCCGCTGTTAGGCATCAAACTTAACTGGATGACAGAGATAACCCAGGTAAAAGAGCATCAATACTTTGTAGATGAGCAACGCGTTGGCCCCTACGCTTTATGGCACCACGAACACCATTTTAAAGAAATTAAAGGCGGTGTGAACATGACGGATATCTTAAATTATGCAGTTCCGTATGGGTTTATAGGCACTTTGGCCAACAAAATACTGGTGAGAAAAGAGATAGACAAAATTTTCAATTATCGCGAGAAAGCGATCAACGAGTTGTTTGGGGTATATAAGGAGCGCGAATAAGTTTGCTTATAAAGCAAGCTCAATAGCTGGGTCCCAAAAGACAGTTTTAAAATCCTGCACCTGGTCGTCTTTTACCTTTACGCCCTCGGCTTCTAAAAGCTGTTGCATGGTATCGCCGCCGAAATGAAATTTTGCTGTTAATAAACCCTGCCTGTTTACCACACGATGAGCGGGCACAGATGGACTTGCCGTTCCGGCGGCCTGCATGGCATAACCAACTATGCGCGATGAGCCTTTGGTACCCAGATAGCTGGCAATTGCCCCATACGACGTGACACGACCAGCCGGTATCTGACGGGCTACATCATATACGTTATCAAAAAAACCGTAATCAGGCATCAGTTACTGAAAGGAAAATTTAAGGTAGTTAATATTTTTGTTATGCGCTAAATATTTTTTTTCGTAGTAGGTTTTTATAGACAAAACCTCGTCGGCAAACTCAGAAGTATAGAGATCATTTGTGTTAATATGCAGTTTCAACATCAACTCCGCTATCTTCTCGGCGGTATAGGCGTAAAAGCCGTCGTTATCCGTTTTAAGGTTGATCGCGCCGCCGGGTTTGAGTACTTCACGGTATTGATCTAAAAACCTCGGCGATGTAAGCCGTTTCTTCTCGCGGCTTAACTGTGGCTGCGGATCAGGGAAGGTGATCCAGATCTCGTCTATCTCGCCTGTTGCAAAGTAATCTATCAGGTTTTCTATCTGTATACGCAAAAATGCAACGTTGTTAACACCTTCTTCCAATGCCGTTTTGGCGCCCCGCCAAATGCGATTGCCTTTGTAATCAACCCCAATGAAATTTTTGTCAGGAAAAAGTTGTGCAAGGTTAACAGTGTACTCTCCCTTTCCGCAGGCCAGCTCCAGTACAACAGGATTGTTGTTCTTAAAAAATGCTTTAGCCCAAATGCCTTTTAATGGCTTGCCCTTATCCAGCTGAAAAACGTTGCTGAAATCTTCTATCTCAGCAAATCGCCTGAGTTTGTCTTTTCCCATGCTCCTCTAAATCTCCCCGGTAGGAGAGACTTTGATTAATAATTTATTATTTACTCTTTGCCTATCAAGCCCTCCCTTCCGGGGAGGGTTGGGTGGGGCCTACTTTATCCCGTAATGATCAGCCATTAACTTTTCAAACAAGCCACCTGGTAGTGCTTTTTTAAGCGTTACGGCAATGGTTTGTCCAATGGCACCCACCAAATACTGATGCGATGGGCTCGACTTGGCCACAATTTTAACCAGCTGCTTACCTATAGCTTCCGGATCAGAGCCTGCGGCTTCATCCTTTTCCATGCTGGCAACGGCAACGTCATACTGGCTTTTTAAAGAGGCATTGTTTACCGTAAAGGCAATTTTCTCGCGGTTACTGCTAAAGTCTGATTTAAAGTCGCCGGGGTTAATGGTTACAATTTTAATCCCGGTTTTAACCAGCTCCATGCGCATACTTTCAGAATATCCCTCAATAGCATATTTTGATGCACTGTACATACTTTGGTAGGGCAAGCCAAATAAACCGCCTAACGAACTGATGTTTACCACAGTGCCTGCATTTTTTTTCAGCATTTCTGGTATCACTTTGCTGCACATGCGTACCACGCCAAAAAAGTTAACTTCAAATTGTTGCTTAGCCTTATCAACGGGCATAGCGTAAGCCGGGCCGGCAATGCCGTTGCCGGCGTTGTTTACTAATACATCAATCTTACCTTCAGCTTTAATTATTGAAGCTACTGCTGCTTCAGCAGATTCGTCGCTGGTAACATCCAGTTCAATTAACTTAAAAGGGACGGTTTTAGCTTTCGCTATATTACGTGTGGTACCATAAACAATATGGCCCGCATTGTACAGGGCAGTAGCGCTGGCCAGGCCAATACCTGATGATGCGCCCGTAACCAAAATAACTTTACTCATTGGGATGTTGATGTTTAGTGGCCAAATATATTCATTTTTAGTTTGCAGTGGGCAGTAAGCAGCAGGCAGCGACAATAATTTTGCAGCAGGCGTATGCTGCAGGCAGTAGCAGGAATAACAAGCTTGCGGTAGCCAGAACTTTGTTTGAATATTAATTGAACATGGCTGAAGCCAATTAACTTTATACTGCAAACGGCATGCTGCCAACTGGATACTCCAAACTAAAATCCGTAATATTACGGCATGAAATATTACGGATTGATAGGCTATCCGCTATCTCACTCATTCTCAAAAAAATATTTTGCTGAAAAATTCAAACAGGAAAATATTACCGATGCTGTTTATGATAACTATCCTTTAGAGGACATTAAAGATCTGCAGGACCTGCTTGACGATAACCCCGAGCTTCGCGGCTTAAACGTTACTGTTCCGCATAAAAAGAATGTACTGCGTTATCTGGACTGGATAGAGCACGATGCCCGGAAAGCCGGCGCAGTAAACTGCCTGCGCATTAAAAAGGAAAGCCCCGTTTTAGCTGCTTTCTCTGGCGAGGTGGGCGTAAAAGATCACGATTTCAGGCTGGAGGGGTATAATACCGATCTTTACGGGTTTGAAATGTCATTAAAGCCGCTGCTTAAACGGCATCATGATACCGCACTGATATTAGGCGACGGTGGCGCGGCCCAGGCTGTTAAATGTATATTAGAAAATTTGGAGATTCCCTTTAGGGTGGTTACCCGCAAAGCGCAGGGCAGCAATATATTGTTTAAAGACCTAAAGCCGCAGCATATTAAAAACCATAAGCTGATCATCAACACCACCCCATTAGGAACGTATCCCAATGTTGATGAGTTTCCGCCTATACCTTATGAAGCAATTACAGAGGATCACTTATTGTACGACTTGATCTATAACCCGGAAGAAACGGTTTTTTTAAAAAATGGGCGAGAGCAAGGCGCTGCAACGAAAAACGGCTATGAAATGCTGCTTTTGCAAGCCGAAAAATCATGGGAGATATGGAACTCGGAGGAGAAGCATCCGTGAGGTGGCCTTTTTTGATATTAGTTATTATGCTTTTTATTGCTGCCTGCAGCGGGGAGGTCGACTATACGCCTAAGCCACGTGGCTACTACAGGATAAATTTCCCCGAACGGAGCTATCAGCAATACGTTTCCAACAATCCCTTTACTTATGATTACCCTAAGTACGCCACAATGGAACGGGATTCGTTATCGCGATCCACAGGAAAGTTAATAAACATGCAAACCTTGTTGAATATGCAGTTCCCGCAGTTTAACGCAACTTTGCACCTTAGTTACGAGACCATCCCCAACAAAAAAATATTTGATGAACTGGTAGAAGATGCGCATAAATTCGCCTTTAAACATACCGTTAAGGCAACCAGCATTGATGAAGCGGTTATTCGCTACCCCGAGCGCAAGGTTTATGGTATTTACTACACAATTGATGGCAATGCGGCATCGTCTGTACAATTCTATTTGACAGACAGCGTTAAAAACTATTTAAGAGGCGCATTGTATTTTAATAGTGAGCCACGGCTTGATTCTATACAGCCTGTGCTCAATTTTGTTAAGCAGGATGTGGACAGGATGATAAAGAGTTTTAAATGGAAATGATGCAAGGATTTCGAATTTCGAATGTTCGATTTCGGATTTATTTATTTCCGGCAAGCTGCGATTGGCAAACTAAATAAAATCAAACCCCAAATAAAGATGCGATGATTCGACAAATTCGAAATTGAACATCCGAAATCCGAAATTAAAGTAAATCTAAAATCTTAATTCGTAAATCCCCTATGGCTGCTATAGAGATATTCCCCAACAACCCCTTCGAAGAAAATACATACGTATTATACGATGAGACCAATGAGTGCGTGATAATTGACCCCGGCATGTATACGGCATCTGAGCAAAACGCAGTGGTTAACTTTATTAAGGACAATGCCCTAACGCCCGTTGCGCTGCTTAATACCCATTGCCACATTGACCATGTATTGGGTAACAAACTGGTGTTTGATCTGTACGGGTTAAAGCCCCAGTTTCACCACGGCGAATTGGAAGTGCTTGAAGCGGTTGTTGCCTACGCCCCACAGTTTGGTTTGCGTTATGAAGCATCGCCAGTGCCGAATGAGTTTTTGACCGAAGAAGGTTGGGTGATTTTTGGGAATGCTTCTTTACAGCTTATTTTTTGTCCCGGCCATTCGCCTGCACACCTTTGTTTTTACGATGAAAAAGCTAACCAACTTATTGGTGGCGATGTTTTATTCAGGGGCAGCATAGGCCGCACAGACCTGCCCGGCGGCAATCATGAGCAATTACTCACCAACATCCGCCAGAAACTATTTATCCTGCCCGAAGATTGCGTTGTTTATCCCGGCCACGGCCCCGAAACCACTATTGGTTTTGAAAAACAATACAACCCGTTTTTTTCTTAGCCGATAGGGTTGTATGTTGTGCGTTATAAGTTGTAGGTTTAACCTTGGTTAACTAAACGTTTTTACAGCATTACATACAACTTACAACCTGTAACATACAACACACACTAAATTGAACACCTCTATTTACATAGCTAAGCGGTATCTTTTTTCAAAAAAGAAGATGCACGCCATTAATATCATTTCGGGTGTTTCAATGGTAGGGGTTTTTATAGGTAGTGCTACGCTTTTCGTCATCCTTTCTGCATTTAATGGCTTGGAGGACGTTATTTTGAAACTCTACAGCAATTTTACACCCGAACTAAAAATAGAAGCGAGTTTGGGTAAAACCTTTAATCCGGAAACCCCTTATTTTAACGCGTTAAAAAAAGACAAGCGGATCTTCTCCTACACCGAAGCACTGGAAGAGAAGGGTATGGTGCGCTATCGCGATAAAGCCTTTATTGCCAATATAAAGGGCATGAGCGATGACTTTTTGAAGAACTCAAACCTTGACAGCGCTATACAAGATGGGGGCTTTGTTTTAAAGGCAGGAGATAAGCAATTTGCCGTAATTGGTACTGCGGTACAAGCCAGTTTATCTGTTAACGTGCATGATGAAATGACACCGATGGTCATCTATTCGCCAACAGGTTCAGTAAACCCAATGGAGGCGTTTAAGCAAGCCTATATTTATCCTTCGGGCGTATTTTCTATACAGCAGGAGTTTGATAATATTGTTGTGGTTTCACTTGATTTTGCACGCGACTTGTTAGGCGAGCCTAACCAGGTCTCATCGCTGGAGCTCACTTTTAAACAAGGCGCTGATATTGATAAGATACAAGAAGAAATACAGGAGAAACTGGGGAATGCTTTTACTGTGAAGAATCGTAAACAGCAAAATGTTGAGCTTTATAAAACACTGAATTTTGAGCGATGGTCTATATTTATGATCTTAACCTTTGTGCTGATAGTGGCTATTTTTAATATAATTGGCACGTTAACTATGCTGGTTATGGATAAAAGGCAGGATATAGCCATTTTAACCAGTATTGGCGCAGATAAAAGTTTGATACAGCGGATTTTCTTTTTTGAAGGAATGATGATATCCATGACAGGCTGCATAGCGGGGCTTGCTGTAGGGCTTATATTTTGTTTGCTGCAACAACATTATGGTTTTATAAGAATGAGCGAAAACGTGGCGCTTATAGATGGCTACCCTATTAAGATATCTGCAGTAGATTTTATACTAGTATTATTTACCGTAAGCGTTATTTCGATAATAGCATCGGCAATTAGTGCCCGTTTAAGTGTTAAAGGATTAGACGATATCAAACACGATTTGTAAATTTACCGATATGCGCGGTCTAAGTAATTTTGGGGGTTTAATTTTTTTATTAATTATTGCTTTGGCTTCCTGCCAGCATGAGGATAAGAAAGAAGTTGCCAAAAAAAAGCCTGTTATTATAAAAGGCCTTTATAGTTTTGGCCCAGAGGCGGCGCTTTTTGTTGATTGTGCTAAAGGTAAAGAGTACTGGACAGCCGACAGCTCGGCAAACCTGGAACTGCGTTATTCGCAGTTAGGGATAGGGAAACCGTACGAGTCTGTTTACATAGAAGTAGAGGGCGAGATAAAGCCTTCAGCAAAGGAAGGCCCCGAATCTGCGTATGACAGTACCCTAACCGTTACAAAAGTCATCAGCATAAAAAAGGATATCCCAAAAGATCTTTGTAAATAACATTGGGGGATAGAAAGGTTTTTAAAATTGGATTTATTTGCTTTACTTGTGTTAAAACTCATTTGCCTGTTTGGCGTTAAATAAATTACTATGGAATCAAAACGTCAACAAAAATTTGCCGGGGTAATCCAGGAAGATCTTGCGGCTATATTTCAGCGCGAAGGCATGAACTATTTGCCTAATACCCTGGTAACAATAACCAAGGTGCGCGTTACGCCTGATCTGGCAATTGCCCGCATTTTTTTAAGCTTTTTTAACAACGGTAACATTACACAGGCCTTGCATGTTATCAAATCGCACGCGTCAGAGATCCGCTATAAGCTAGGTGCTCGTATTAAGGACCAGGTAAGGATAGTGCCTCAACTGGAGTTTTTTGTTGATGATACCAGCGAATACGTTGAGCGTATGGATAAGATTTTCGACAAACTCAGCAAAGAAGAACGCCAGCCAGACAGCGAATAAATAATGAAACGCATATTACTTGCAACTTTGGTACTTGTGATAGCCTTTGCTGGCTGCCACAAGCAACCTGCACCTCCCGTCCCACCGGCCTATCGCATACTTGTTTTAGGCAATAGTATCACCTATTCGCCCGCCAACCCTTCTATAGGATGGAATGGCAATTGGGGTATGGCTGCAAGCGCCGCCGATAACGATTTTGTGCATTTACTTTCCACCTATTTAAAAAACGTTAACCCGGATAATGTGGTTTTGTCAAAAAACATTGCAGAGTTCGAAGTTAACTTTGACACTTACAACTTTGATGCTAACCTTAAAACCTTACGCGATGCAAAGCCGACGCTTATTGTATTGCGCATTGGCGAAAACGTTACCCGCAACAGTGAAGCCGCCCTTTTTGAACAAAAATACCAGGAGCTGCTAAATTATTTTAAAACCAATAACCCGTCGGTAAAGATTTTGGCAGTCGGCTCAGTGTGGCCCGATAGGGAAATGCCAACCGATGTAATGAAAAAATATTCTGATTTTGTTCCTTTGGTTTTTATGCAACAGGATGTATCCAACTTTGCTTTCGGAAAATTTACTGACAATGGTGTTGCAAGTCACCCGTCTGATAAGGGTATGACAACTATTGCCAATACAATTTACAAAACTATGCAGCAAATGCTGTATGGTAATTAAGCAATAGCAATTTACTCTGGCTTGAGCCAACCCAATAACCCGCTCTGCGAATGTGGGTAAAACATCGGTATATTTGCTGCCATGACACCTGCTGAGATCAATAAAAAATGGAAAGAGTTACAGGTGCGTATTTCGCAGGATTTTGACAGCGATACGCCCGATGTTAAAGTAATGCTGTTTTTAATAGGCGTACAGGAACTGGGGAAAGGGCCACAAAAATTTAGCAAGCGCCAAAAGGAAGAGCTGATGCATATTGCTACTTGCAGACTAATGAGCATGATTGGTTTTTATGAATTAGAGGGCCTTGACCAGGATGGCTGGCCACACTGGAAATTAATAAAAACCATCCCCAGCTACACATTAATGGAGCAGGAGCTGATGATGAAATCATTAATAGTAACATATTTTGAAGAATTAGATGGATGAAGAAAGCGCTTACCCTTTGTTTATTACTAATAACGTTTAGCAGCTTTGCAAAACGGCCTAATTACTACGTCCGCATCAAAACAGCTTATGGTGATTGTATTATTCGCTTATATAATGAAACACCGCTGCACCGCGACAACTTTATAAAGCTTACCAAGAAAGGCCACTATAACGGCACGCTGTTTCATAGGGTAATACAAAACTTTATGATACAGGGCGGTGATCCGGACTCGAGGGATACTGCCAAAAATAAAGCCGGCATGGAACTGGGAAATGGTGATGTTGGCTATACCGTTCCGGCCGAATTTAGGGATAGCCTTTTCCATAAACGGGGGGTGCTGGCTGCAGCGCGCGATAATATACCAAGTAAGGCATCAAGCGGGTGCCAGTTTTATATTGTAGAAGGGAAGCGATTTACAGATGAGGACCTGGATAAGCTTATCCAAACCCGCTTAAAGGGCAGGCAGATTCCTGCATCGCAGCGGGCCATATATAAATCTGTTGGCGGGTCACCGCATTTAGATCAAAACTATACCGTGTACGGCGAAGTTGTTAGCGGCATTGATATGGTTGACCTTATTGCCGCCGTAAAAAAAGACAAGAACGACCGCCCCTTAAACGATGTAGCAATGATGGTATCCATGCTCAAAAAACGGGAATGCCGAATGTTGGATAAATTATTAGGGCTTGCACGCTAAAGCTGTTTATTTAAGATTTCGGATGTTCGATTTTCGAATTGATTTTTACTATTAATTCAAAAAATATTTCATCAAAATAAACAATATTTAAATCCGAAATCGAACATCCGAAATTCGAAATATGAAAATCATTACCTATAATGTTAACGGCATCCGTTCTGCCATCAGCAAAAACTGGCTGGCCTGGTTGCAGGCTACCGATGCAGATGTAGTTTGTTTACAAGAAATTAAGGCTACGCCTGAAGTATTGACAGACCTGCACCTGGTTGAGGCTTTGGGCTACCAGCATTATTGGTTTCCGGCAGAAAAGAAAGGTTACAGCGGCGTGGCTATCCTCACCAAACGTACACCTAACCATGTAGAATATGGCTGTGGCATTCCTGATTTTGACCGCGAGGGCCGAAGCATTCGGGTAGATTTTGATGAAGTATCGGTAATGAGCGCATATTTCCCTTCGGGATCAAGCGGCGAGGACAGGCAGATCTTCAAGTTCCGTTTTTTAGATGAGTTTGGTAAATATTTAACGCTGCTTAAAGTGGAGCACCCCCGCCTTATCATCTGCGGCGACTATAACATTTGCCACCGCCCAATTGATATCCACAACCCCAAATCAAACGCCAACTCATCCGGCTTTTTGCCCGAGGAACGCGAGTGGATGGAGAATTTTATCGAATCAGGCTTTGTTGATACCTTCAGGCATTTCAACAAAGAGCCTCATAACTATACCTGGTGGAGTTTCCGCGCTAACTCACGCGCTAAAAACCTGGGCTGGCGCATTGATTACGCCATGGCAAGCAAGGAATTGGAAGACAACATAAAGCGTGTGGCAATTTTGCCCGAGGCAAGGCATTCAGATCATTGCCCGGTTTTGTTGGAGATGGAGTTTTAGCCCCCTAACCCACCGAAGGTGGAACAATTGTGGGTTGTATTTTGTCATTCTGAGCGAGAGCGAAGAATCCTATAAAAGCGGTAAACAGTGCGTACAAGATTCTTCGCACTTACTCAGAATGACAGGCATTTTTTTCACCTGTAACAAATCCCTCCTGCCGCCGTCCAACACATAACCAAACCCTTGCTTATGAATTGGAAGATCAATTTTTTCAGGAAAAACAACAATCAACCCAAAGTTAAAAAAAGCAAAACGCGCGAGTGGATTGATGCTTTGGTATTTGCGCTGGTGGTTTCAACGGCTGTACGCGGTTTACTGTTCTCGGCATATGCCATCCCTTCCGGATCTATGGAAGGAACAGAGCTGCCTGGCGATTATTTATTTGTAAGCAAGATTAGTTACGGGCCGCGCATTGCCATCACCCCGATAGCATTCCCTTTTACCGAGCCTGTTGTGAGTGGAGTAAAAACCTATTGGACCGGCATACAATTGCCTTACATGCGTCTGCCGGGCTTCTCATCACCCAAAAAAGGAGAGATAGTGGTTTTTAACAAACCCGATGAAGCCGGACCGGAGTATAATATCCCAATTGACGAACGTACTACCCTAATTAAGCGCTGCCAGGCAACACCGGGTGATGTGCTAACCATTGTTAACTCGCAGGTTTATATCAATGGTAAGGCCATGCCTAACGCGCCCAAGGCGCAAACATCCTACGCAGTAGTGACTGACGGGGCCGAGCTTAATCCAAAAATGTTAGAAGATATGCACATTACCGTGCGCCGGCAATACAGCACCAACGAGTTTGAAATGATCATCCCCGGCGACCAGCTGGCCGCATTTAAAACCATTGCTAACATAAAGGGCGTACAGCCAGTTGTATTGCAGGCGGGTATGTATGATGCAGATGTATTTCCGCATAATGAACACTTTAAATGGAACATGGATAACTATGGCCCGATGAAGATGCCTGCTAAGGGTTGGACCGTTGCGCTTAATGACTCTACCCTGGCATTATACCGCCGCGCTATAGAAATGTACGAGAACAACAAGGTTGAAGTTAAAGGAAAAGACATTTTTATCAACGGAAAAAAGGCCGCCAACTACACCTTTAAAATGGATTACTACTGGATGATGGGCGACAATCGTCACGATTCGTTAGATTCCAGGTTTTGGGGTTACGTACCCGAGGATCATATCATTGGAAAGGCCAAATTAACCTGGTTCAGTACAGACTCTACCAAAAATATTTTAAGCGGCATACGCTGGGAACGTTTATTGCGGCCAATAAATTAATTTTTTAGCGTAGCAGGGGCATGCTACACCATGCTACAACAAACTTTTTTTAGGACGGGTCATGTTGCAAAAGTGTTGCTAAACTGTTGCTATTGTGTTGCAAATTATTGCTAAAAACGGTCAATTTCGCTTTTTTATAAATGCCTTATAATCAGCATTTTGCAGTTGCTTTACAGCTAAATTCCCTGACGAAAAAGTAGTTTATTTCAAAAATGGCAAATTCCTTATTTTCAATACATTAGCTCTTTCGTTTATCTATGACGTCTTTTTTTTGCAACACCTGCATTGGTGCGACCCAATAGCCATACTGCCGTAGCTGGTAGATCTTATTTACTAAACACCTCTATCAGCACTTCCTGCCCGTTCTTAATATCAATAATATAATCGCCCTTATCAGCCGGGCGCTTGTGAGAGAAGATGCGTTGTTTATAGATACTTGGCGATAGGTCGCGTTTGCGCAGGTAATCTGCCCATGCTTTTTTATCAGCATCTGTAAGCGTGTTGCGGCTTTGCTTATCCATCATGGCTATCATAAAAGGCTCGCGCGAGTTGCTGGTCCAACGAGTGGCATCCTGCCTTACTTCAACTTTGTAGCGGCCCTCAACCGGTCCCTGATTTTTGGGTACTAAAAATCTGCCTAATTCGCCTATGCCGGTATTCCTGATAAAAACAACAACCGGCGGGGCGTCTTTATCATCAACAGATGTTAGTATCACCATGCCATCCTGCAGGGCTGCGCCATCTAATTTAACCACACCGGCTAAGGCAACCTGGGGTTTAGCGGTGAGATACCCGCCTGCTGCCATCCAGTTATGTAGCAGGTTGGTCCACTCGCCTAATACCGGGTCGCCCAGGGCAAATCCGGTTCCGTGTATACCATTCCTAAAAAAATGCGCCTCTACCGGTACGTTTGCACGATACAAACGGGTGTACATATCCAGCATGCCGGTTTGGCTGCCCCTGTCCTCCACCGTTCCATACATAAATGTGGGCGGCATAGCAGCTAAAGCCGCCTGGTCTGCATTGTCGGGTACGCGGGTAGAGCCATAGGCGAGGATCAGAAAGTTAGGTTTTGATGGTAATGCGCCCAAAGCATCTGTCGCGTCCGTTTTTAAAGGATTAAGCGACATATCAGCTATCATCGTTGCCCCGGCAGAAAATCCAACCGCGCCAACGCGGTCTGGAGATATTTTATATTCTGTTGCATGCGCACGTATGTACTGCATGGCGCGCTGCCCGTCTGCCACCCAATCATTACGGGCGTATAGCGGTCTTAACCTGTAGCGTAACAGAAACGCGGTAACGCCATGTTCCTTTAACCATTGCGCAACCAACACACCTTCGTGGTCAACGGCGCGGATGGTGAACCCACCGCCGGGTACAACCAATACAGCGGCGCCATTGCGCTTTGCTGCCTCGGGCACAAACGGAATTACCGCAGGTTTGTCTTCGTCGCTTACGCCGGTAGCGCCAGGTGCGCCCGCCGGCCATAAAAGTATGGGGTCTGCCAGTTTTTGTGCCACGGCATTGAACGACAGTGCTGTAAACGCAACAGCAAGTAACAGGTTACGAAAATTCATTTAAATTAGGTTTATAAATAAAGTTAGCTAAATCCGGTAGATTTTAGCAAGTACCGGCTTGGTTAAGTTTATTACAATTTAATTAGCTGCGGCGGCCGTATAAAGAAGTCGTTAGATCAGATCAAAGGCCCGTGCGTATTGTGATAGTTCAAACGATGAATTAGTGTTTAGTTTTCTGCGGATGTTTTTCCGGTGAGTATCAACGGTGTTAATGGAGATGAACAAGGCATCGGCGGTTTCTGCGGCGCTTTTTCCTAAGGCAATCCATTTAAGCACGTCGCGTTCGCGTTTGGTAAGCTCAGCAAAAAGGTGCAGGTTTTTCCGCAGAAAGTTGTTTTCTTCCAATAATCTGGCTGCCTTTGACGACATGTGATGCATAGAATCAATGGGGAACGCCAGGGTAATGGTTAACAAGGGCTTCCCTTCTGCATCATGTGCAAAAATACGGGCGCTGGCCATGTGCCATTTCCAATCCTCGTTTACGCGAAAACGTACCTGTTGAAAAAATGTACAGATCTCACCGTCGTTATTCTGCTCAAGCAGGCCGAGGATCTTTGGTACATAATCCTTTGCATCTTCGGCGTTAAAATAGCGGGAATAATATTCTTCTGCGGTAAGCGCCGTAATTTCGTCCATTGTAAGGCCTAATTGAGCAAGTCCGCGCGGCGACATCCAGGCCACCCGCCAGTCGCGCAGGTCATGCAGTACAACAACGCAGGGTAATTCGGCCGCTAAGGCGGCAACACGGGTAATAGCATCGGCTATAATATGTTCAGGCAAAGGTAGCGGCATGGTAAAATTTAAGGGCTTAAGATAAGCAAAAGCAGGGCATGTTTATAGCAAAAATCACCAATTTTGGTGATTGCTACAACGTGTATTGAAATTTATCTTTGAGTGTGGCACATGTTTATGCAGAGCATCTAAACCCCATTTTGACCTAAACTTAAACCTGCAATTACCCTGCTCATCTTTCAGTTTAGTTTGTTAACTTAGGCAAACTATTAGCTACGAAACCAAAACACTACCAGTTTCGTAATAAGCTTACTAACTGTTTTTTTAAACTAATTATGAACGAAGTTAATACTTCCATCCTCATTATAGATGATGAGGAAATGGTGCGCGACAATATTGCCGATATATTGATGCCCCAATCATCGTTTGAAGACTACGACAACATGAACGATGCCATGGACGTACTGTTTGACGCACCCAAACCCCTCTTGTCTACCAGGACATCAACCAGGCCCGTTTTTACGGTTGACAAAGCTGCTAACGGCATGGAAGGTATTAAATGCGTTAAGCAGGCAGTTGAAGAACAACGGCCCTATGCCGTGATATTTCTGGACATGCGCATGCCGGGTATAAGCGGCCTGGAAACAGCCATAGAGATAAGAAAGCATGATATGAAGGTGGAGATCATCTTTATAACAGCTTACAGCGACCGGTCTATTGATGAGATTGTTGAGCAGGCAGGCCAAAACGTAGGTTACCACTGCAAACCCTACGCCCCCGAAGAGATCATCCAGATAGCTACCAAGGCGGTAACCGATTATAACAAACTTCGGAACCTTGAAAAACTGATAGAGTCTATCTCTACCATTGGCCTTAACCGTAACCAGCTTAATTCGCTGCTTAAGAATATTCTCGATCAGTTAGCCGGTTTTGTTGATACCGACCTTGCATTAATTGGCAAATTGCATGATGACCTTACTTACGAAAAAATACTGTCTATAGGTGTTCTTGATAACAAGATCAATATAGACGAGCTGATAGCGCGCGTAAAAAACATTAACGTGCCCGAAGACGAGGTTGTACAGAAAGACGAGTTGTTTTTAGCCCGGATGGACAACTATACTGTTTTTGCAATTTTGAAAAAGCAGGAAAAGCTGAAGATTGAAAAAATGTACCTGCTGCGGCTTTTTATACAAAACGCCGCGCAAGCCATACGCAATGCCGAACTGAACGAACGATTACTTCAGAATGAAAAACTTTCGGCAGTGGGGCAGGTAATGGGAATGGTGATGCATGATCTGCGGTCGCCGGTAAAAAGTATAAAATTACTTACCGATCTGATGAGGCGAGACGGGATAGAAAGTCAATGGATAAACCTGATAGATCAATATGCCGAGCAAGCCTCTGAGATATTTGACGACTTTTTGGATTTCATCAGGAACGAGCCGGTAAAAAAATCGGCCATCCCTTTACATAAGATAGTAAAAGATGCAGTAACGATGAACGAAGGGCGCCCCGGCTTAGAAACTGTTACTATACAAGCTGATGTTGCGGAGGATCTTATGGTGCAGGGCGACGAAAGCAAATTACGCAGGGTATTTAGCAATTTAATTGCAAACTCGGTTGATGTTCTGCATGATGGTAAAGTGGAGGATGCGTGGGTAAAGATAAGCGCGCAGGTTGTTAACAACCAAATAAGCATAAGCGTGCTTGACAATGGCCCCGGCATCCCGGCAGAAATTCAGCGCACGCTTTTTGAGCCCTTTGTTACAAAAGAAAAGCATAAGGGCACAGGCTTGGGCCTGGCTATAGTAAAGCAGTATGTTGTTGCGCACGGGGGCAGCATTGATGTTAAGAATGATCCCGGCGCTTTATTTACTGTAAACCTTCCTGCGTAAGTTACCATGGCTACCAATACCAATAACCCGCAAATAAAACAGGAAACAAACGCAAGCCAGGTAGAAAGCACGCTGCTGCGAACGCTAATAGATAGCCTGCCCGATGTTATTTATATAAAAGATGACCAAGGGCGAAAGATAATTGCCAATCACGCCGATGTAGCCTCATTGGGTTTATCAGACGAAGCAGACGTTATAGGTAAAACTGATCTTGAATTGCTGGAGGGTAGTGTGGGCGAACGGTGTTACAAGGATGATATGGCCATAATTAATACCGGCCAGGCAATTGTTGATAAAGAGGAGTTTTTTTTTGATGCGGAGGGTAAGCAGCAATGGCTGTTAACCACCAAGGTGCCTGTTCAAAATGCAGCTGGTAAAACAAGCCATATATTAGGAATAGGGCATAACATTACGCGGCGCAAGCAATCAGAAGCGGCTCTGCAAACACTTAACGACGAACTTAGCAGCCAGGCCGAGGAGCTAAAGCACCTTAATGAGCAGCTTACCTTACAAAAAGAACAGGAAACAGAGAAAGCCATTGCGCAGGGCAAATTCGAGATCGCATCAGAAATATTGCACGACATTGGCAACGCGCTTGTGGGCTTTGGCGCCTACCTTAACCGCCTTAACCGTGTAATAGAAAAAGGGAATCTTAAGGCCGTTACTAACCTGTCGCTTTTTATTAATACGCAGCAACCGGCACTTGCAAGCGCCCTGGGTGCAGACAAAGCTGCTGCGTTACTTTCGCTTAGCGAGGGGATAGCCAAAACACAAGCAGAAGGTACTACAGAACTTTCTGCTTCAGTAAGCGAATTGCTGAACATCACTACCCACATTCAGGAAATACTAAACATTCAGCGGCAGTTTGTGGTCGGCCATGAGGGCCATCATCAGCGCAAGCCGGTAAACCTGGTTAACATCATCAGTGATTGCAGGGCCATGTTGCTGGCATCGTTAGAAAAGAAACGCATAAAGCTGCATGCCAACATTGCGCCCGGCACCTTCATTATAAAAGGCGATCAAACTAAATTGATGCAGGTTATACTAAATGTGTTAAAAAACAGCGTTGAGGCTATTGATATGGAAGCGGATGAGCGGGACATCACCATATCCTTGCAGGCAAGCCCTACCTTAATTGAGTTAAAACTTAAAGATAATGGCAAAGGGTTTTCGCCAGAAACCGCCGCGCGACTTTTTGAACGCGGTTTTACTACCAAAAGTAATGGCACCGGGTTGGGTCTTTACAACTGCCGCTCTATTATTGAAAGCCACGCAGGCGAGTTTAATATAGCAAGTACAGGTGTTAATGAAGGTGCAGAAGTGACGATAGTTTTTAAGCCTGAAGAAAGTTAGTAGTTTAGAGTTGGCAGTTTTAAGTTTGCAGTTTGCAGCAGCAAAGTAACAACGGCTTAATTAAGATTAAAACGACGATTTAAATGCAAGCTAAAAACTGCCAACCGCTATTGTAACTGCCCACTGCAGACTCAACTCAGCCTTTCTGTCATACTTCTGACTATTTGCCCTGTTATCCCCCAAAAGCGGTAAATAATGCCGTAGCAGTTAAACTTTACTGCTTAAACAGTATCAAACAGGTAGTTAACATCTATTAAATGTAAAAATTCCACAGTCGTTAGCTATTTTTAACATAATAGCTATTGCACAAAGTTTAACTTTTAATAGATTGCACATCATAATAATGTCTGTTTTTGGTTGACTAAAAAAGCTGGCAATAATATTGTTGATAAGTTAGAAACACGCGTCGTAACATCTAAAAACATTTTGGTATATTAGGGCGTATTAACATAGGAGTATATATGGAAGCTAAATTTTCGCCCCGGGTAAAGGATGTAATACAATACAGCAGAGAGGAGGCCTTGCGCCTTGGGCACGACTATATAGGTACCGAACATCTTTTGCTTGGGCTTATAAGGGATGGTGATGGGGTGGCTATAAAGCTGCTTAAAGAACTGGCCGTTGATACTGCCAGGCTTCGCCGCTCGGTTGAAGACGCTGTAAAAGGAACTATAGGAACTAACGTACATATTGGCAGCATTCCGCTTACTAAACAAGCCGAAAAAGTATTGAAGATAACTTACCTTGAAGCTAAAATTTTTAAAAGCGATGTTATAGGCACAGAGCATTTGCTATTGTCTATACTGCGCGATGAGGATAACATTGCATCGCAGATATTGATGCAGTTTAATGTTAATTACGAGATATTTAAAGGCGAAGTAGAATCGCACAAAAATAACGTAACTGATGAAATGCCTGGATCACCTACAGGTGGCGACGACGATTTTAAAGAAGAGGAAGCATTTAATCAGCCTAAAAAAGTATCAGATATTAAATCAAAAACACCGGTGCTGGACAACTTTGGCCGCGATTTAACCCGCGCCGCCGAGGATGGGAAACTTGACCCGATTGTAGGCAGAGAGAAAGAAATAGAGCGTGTATCGCAGATCTTGTCTCGCCGTAAAAAGAATAACCCAATTTTAATTGGTGAGCCGGGCGTAGGTAAAAGCGCAATTGCCGAAGGTTTGGCATTGCGCATAGTACAGCGGAAGGTATCGCGCGTTTTGTTTAATAAACGTGTAGTTACGCTTGATTTGGCATCGCTTGTGGCCGGTACAAAATACCGTGGCCAGTTTGAAGAGCGCATGAAAGCCGTGATGAACGAGCTGGAAAAATCTCCGGATGTGATTTTATTTATTGATGAGATCCACACTATTGTTGGCGCGGGCGGCGCCTCGGGCTCGTTAGATGCATCTAACATGTTTAAACCGGCTTTGGCCAGAGGCGAAATACAATGCATTGGTGCTACAACTTTAGATGAGTACCGCCAGTACATTGAGAAAGATGGCGCTTTAGATCGTCGTTTCCAAAAGGTAATGGTTGAACCTGCTACACCTGATGAAACAGTAGAGATATTAACCCGTATAAAAGACAAATACGAAGAGCACCATGGTGTAACTTACACCCAGGAAGCTATTGAAGCCTGCGTTGCTTTAACCACCCGTTATATTACCGACAGGTTTTTACCTGATAAGGCTATTGACGCGTTGGATGAATCAGGCTCAAGGGTGCACTTAACCAATATCCATGTTCCGCAGGAAATATTGGATATTGAAAATAAGATTGAGCAAATAAAGGTAGAGAAGAACAAAGTGGTACGCAGCCAAAAGTATGAGGAAGCTGCCAAATTGCGCGATACCGAAAAACATTTGCTGGAAGAACTGGAACAAGCCAAAGGTGTTTGGGAAGCTGAAACAAAATCAAAACGTTACACCGTAACCGAAGATAATGTTGCCGAGGTGGTATCTATGATGACCGGTATACCGGTACAAAAGGTTGGCCAGGCTGACAGCCAGAAATTGCTCAACATGTCTGAAAAGATAGGCGAGAAAATTATTGGCCAGAACGAGGCTGTTAAAAAACTGGCCCGTGCTATCCAGAGAACCCGTGCCGGATTGAAAGATCCTAAAAAGCCTATCGGCTCGTTTATATTCCTGGGCCCAACAGGCGTAGGTAAAACCGAGCTGGCAAAAGAACTTGCACGCTTTATGTTTGATACCGAAGACGCGCTGATACAAATTGATATGAGCGAGTACATGGAGAAATTCGCGGTATCTCGTTTAGTGGGAGCGCCTCCGGGATACGTAGGTTACGAAGAAGGCGGACAGTTGACTGAAAAAGTACGTCGCAAACCATATGCAGTTGTATTGTTAGATGAGATTGAGAAAGCTCACCCTGATGTATTCAACATACTGTTACAGGTATTAGATGAAGGACAGCTTACCGATTCATTGGGCCGTAAGGTTGATTTCAGGAACGCCATCATCATCATGACATCAAACATTGGCGCACGCCAGTTGAAAGACTTTGGCCAAGGTGTTGGTTTTAGTACCAATGCACAAAACAGCCAGACCGATGCCCATGCAAGAGGTGTGATTGAAAACGCTTTGAAACGTGCCTTCGCCCCTGAGTTTTTGAACCGTATTGATGACGTGATCGTATTCAACTCGTTGGGTAAAGAAGAGATCTTCAAGATCATTGATATTGAATTGGCTTCATTGTTCGGCCGTGTTAATAGCCTAGGTTATAAAATTGAACTGACAGAAGGTGCGAAAGAGTTTATTGCTGACAAGGGTTACGATTCGCAATTTGGCGCCCGTCCGCTTAAACGCGCTATTCAAAAATACCTGGAAGACCCAATTGCCGAAGAAATACTGAAAGGCGAACTGGGAGATGCTGAGATAATGGTGGTTGATTATGACAAAGAAGCCAACGAGATCAAGGTAAGCGGGAAAAAAGCTTCGGGCAAAAAACCTAAGCAAGAAGAACAGAATTAAATTAACTGATAATATACTACTAAGCCTTTCCGTATTGCGGGAGGGCTTTTTTTTGCGCTATAAATTTTAAAAAATTAAAACCAACGGCTAAACCTTTTGGTTCCAATTAAATCATACAGGTAATTAAAAAAAGATCTATGAGAAAATATTTATTAATTGTAATGGCTGTAATGTTTGTTGCCGCTATTTCGTCATGTACAAAAAAATACGTTACCCCTAATACTAATATTACGGTAAAGGGTACTGTAAAGGCAAATTCCTGGGTTTTAAGCTCAGATGGAAAATCGTATGAGTCTGAAGTTCTGGTTTCTGACTTGGACAGCTACTACAATAACGATGGAGCCGTTTTGGTTTATGCATCGTTTGGTACAGGAGTTTACGAGCAAATTCCGCAGGTTTATGATGGTATATCTTATAGCTATTACCATAAAACGGGGAAAATTGTAATTTATACCCAAACACCCAACGCAACACCGGTAAAGCCTACTACAGATTTCAATGTTAAAATTGTGCTGATAGATTCTGTTTATTAACCATGTTCGGCAATAACAAAAAAGCCCTTTAGATCTATCATCTAAAGGGCTTTTCTATTATTGTTCTATTGAGATTATTCTCCCATTCTTTCTATCACTTCTTTCGTTACTCCGGTAAAAGAGAAACCGCCATCATGAAACAAGTTCTGCATGGTTACCATGCGGGTAAGGTCAGAGAATAAGGATACACAGTAATCCGCACATTGGTCAGCATCAGCATTACCCAGTGGACTCATTTTTTCAGCGTAGTTTATAAACCCGTCAAAGCCTTTAACGCCCGAGCCTGCTGTTGTGCGGGTTGGCGATTGCGATACCGTGTTTACGCGCACTTTCTTCTGGGTGCCATAAAAGTAACCAAAGTTGCGTGCAATGCTTTCTAAAACGGCTTTGTTATCGGCCATGTCATTATAATCAGGGAATACGCGCTGGGCAGCAATGTAAGTAAGCGCCACAACAGATCCCCACTCGTTTATAGCATCCATTTTCATGGCAGCTTGTAATACACGGTGTAAGCTTAATGCTGATATATCAAAACCCTTATGGGTAAAATCGTAGTTGTTTTGCGTGTAAGGGATAGATTTGCGCACGTTAACGCTCATGCCTATAGAGTGCAGTACAAAGTCAACACCACCACCAAAGTGTTCCATGGTTTGGGTTAGCAGGTTGTTAATGTCATCATTGTTGGTAACATCGGCGCCAATAACAGGTGCGTTGCACTGTTCGGCCAGTTTATTCAGTTCGCCCATGCGTAAAGCAATAGGAGCGTTGCTCAATACAATTTGTGCACCTTCTTCAACCGCGCGCTGCGCAACTTTCCAGGCAATAGATTGCTCATTTAACGCACCGAAGATGATGCCCTTTTTTCCTTTTAATAAATTATAAGCCATTTATTTAAGTTTGATTATAATGGGGCAAATGTATGTAATTATTTAAATAGTATAATATTCAATTACCCAAAGATGCCAACAGCATTCCCCCTTTAGGGAGTTAGGGGGCTAAAAGTTCCCTCGCATTCTGCAAAGCACTCTCGCCCGGCTTATCACCGCTCAACATTTTAGCAATCTCGGTCACACGCTCATCGGTACTTAGTTGCTTGATACGCGTATACGTAGCTGCGGCACTATCATCCTTATATACATAATAATGCGCCTTGCCCTTGCTGGCAATTTGCGGCAGGTGGGTAATGGTGATCACCTGTAAGTTTTCTGCTAACTGCTGCATGATTAAACCCACGCGATTAGCCACCTCGCCTGATACACCCGTATCTATCTCATCAAAAATGATAGTAGGTAAGGCGGTATTTTTGGCAATCAAAGATTTAATAGCCAGCATCAGTCGCGAAAGTTCACCGCCCGATGCTACCTTGCTCATCTCTGCTAAGGCGTGGCCCTTGTTTGCAGAAAACAGGAAACGAACGGCGTTAGCGCCGTCTCTTTCCAGCTCGGTATCAGTTAAATTTATACTTAGAATAGCATTGGCCATGCCCATTTCGGCCAGGCTCTGTACCACTTGTTTCTCTATTTCGGGAATTGCCTTTGCTCGCCCGGCGGTTAATCTAACAGCCAACTGCTCCAGATCCTTTCTTTCGGCCGCTAATTCTTGTTTGAGTTTCTCAATGGCTTCATCGCCGAAAACTGCCTGCTGTATTTTGCCGGATAGTTCCTCCTGTAAAGCAAGTAACTCAGCATTGCTTGTTACGCGATGCTTTTTTTGCAGGTTGTAAATTATAGTAAGGCGTGTGTTTATATCAGCAGCGCGTGCCTCGTCGGTATAGGTGCGTTGCTCAACGTTGTCAATCTCGGCGGCAATATCCTTCAGCTCAATTGTTACGCTGTTCAGCCGTTCGCGCAACTCTTCAATTTCGTTATTAAATTTAGCGGGCGTAGTTAATTGGTTACCGGCCTCGCGCAACTGCACTAACACCGCAGTTTCGCTATTTTGTAATAAAAAGCCAGCGCTTAACAAGTTGCGTTTAATTTCTTCGGCATTGTTAAGTGTATATAGTTCTTTCTCTAATTTCTCTTGCTCGTCTGCAACCAGGGCAGCTTTCTCCAGTTCATCAAACTGAAACTGGTAGTAATCCAGATCAGCTTTGGCTTTTTCGCTTTCTTCTATCAGCTGTTTCAAACGGTTGCCGCCTTTTTTGTACTTACTGAATTTTGTACGATACTCATCCAGCAAAGCGGGATGTTTTGCCACGGCATCAACAACCATTAATTGAAACAGGGGGTTATTGATTTCTAAGGTGGCGTGTTGCGAGTGGATATCTATCAGCTTTTCGCCGAGTGTTTTTAAGACGGTAAGATTAACAGGCGTATCATTTACAAAAGAGCGCGATTTGCCATCGGCAGATATTTCGCGGCGCAAAACCGTTTCAGCTTCGTAATCCAGATCATTCTCCTCAAAAAAACTTTTTAAGTGGAACCCGTCGATTTTAAACAAGCCTTCAATAATGCATTTCTTTTGCTGATTGAAAAAGTAACGACTCTCTGCCCGCTGCCCCAAAATAAGCGACAGCGCACCCAATACGATGGATTTACCTGCACCAGTCTCGCCGGTAAGTATATTCAGGCCCTTGTCTAAAACAATTTCCAGGTCATCAATTAAAGCGTAGTTATTAATACTTAGCTTTTGCAGCATATAGGCATCTGTTGTTTGAGGTTACTAAAGTACAAAAATCGCTCCTTTAGTTGGAAAATGCCATATAACAATTTATCGAGAAAAAATAAAGGACCGGCGTACGGGCCGGTCCTTTTCAAACTAAATTAAACTAACTGATCATTATTGGGGTTTTTTAGATGTAGCAGCAGGTGCAGGCTTTGCTGCAGGCGCTACACGAGATCGCTTTGCCCTTGGCGCTGTTTTCATTGCAGGCACTTCCTTCATTTCGGGTACTTCATCCATTTCAGGAAGCTCTTTCATTTCGGGCAATTCTTTCATTTCAGGCATTTCCGGCAACTCCTTAAGTTCTTTAAGCTCTCCCAACTCCTTCATAGCTTTTAAATACTCCGGATTGTCTTTGAACTTTTGGGTCAATTTTATAGCTTGTTCTACAAGCTTTTTTTGTTGCTTTTGCCACTCAGGGTTGTTTGCAAGCTTTGTACTCATTTTGGCGGCTTCTAAACCAAGCTTGGTTGCATTCGTAACCAACACTTCCTGTTGTTTTTTCCACTCGGGGCTGTTTGTAATACGTGTACTTAGCTCTGCAGCCTGCAACCCGAATGCGGTGGCATCTTTTATTAATGCTTCTTTATTCTTTTCCCATTCAGGGCTCTCAAAACGTTTGCCTAATTCTTCTGCTCTTTTCTCAATATCTGCCTGCTTCTTTTTCCACTCCGGGCTCTCAAACTGCTTAGCCATTCTTTCGGCTTGTTTTTCAAGATCAGCTTGCTGTTTTTTAAATGCCTTGCTTTCAAATCTTTTAGTCAGCGCCTCGGCTTGCTTTTCAAGATCAGCCTGTTGCTTTTTAAATGCCGGGCTGTTAAAATGTTTATCCATTTCTGCAACCTGTAAGTCAAGAGCCGCCTGGTATTTTTTAAATGCCGGGCTCTCAAAATAGTTGTTCATTTTGTTATAAGCAGAGTCGGTTCTGAACTTGAAATTAAAGTTATAATCTTCTCTGGCATCCATTTCGCGTTTTACCTCAGCAGGTAAGTCGGCGGCAGAATTGTACTCTTTGCGGTTGCCATTTTCGTCTTCAATTATAATCTTGTACTTTCCTGGTTTTTTGATAGTATCACTCAGGTTGGCGAATGTAGTATCATCATATTTAACCTGAAATTTTGATTTTTTTGATTTTGCCGGGGCCGGAATTTCCGGGGCAATTCGCTCTGATGAAGAGATATCACCGCTTGATGTAAATGCTGTAAGCATTTTAATAGCCGGATCAAGATTCTTTACCTTCAGTTTTCCGTCTTCAACTTTTGGGTTAAGCCAGGCTATGCTGGTTATGCCCAGGGTAAGCGCCAGTACAGTTACCAGTACCGGGCGTATATTTATGGAGTGTTTTTTAGTTTTCATGATTCTTTCAATTCTGTTAAGTAATTCAAATTTTCGCTTACCCGTAGCGGCAAGGGCCAGTTGCCATTGGTATTGCTTGTTTTCCTCTAATTTTAGCAGGGTTTGTGCATAAATAAAGGGTCTGCTGGTGGTCTCAATCACCAGGTCATCACAGCTATGCTCTCTTTCCTCGCTAATAACTTTGCTTATCAGCCGGGCAAAGGGGTTAAAGAACAGCATAATGCCTATAACCTGTTGAATAAAATTATGAAGGTAATCGTTGCGTTTAACGTGGGCCAGTTCATGCAGCAATATCGCTTCAACTTCTTCCGTATTTAAATAGCAGGATATAGATATCGGAAGCAGTATTATTGGTTTAAAAAACCCTGTTACACAAGGTACGTCCACCCATTCGCTAAACGCAGCATCAACTTTTGTTTTAAGATTTAATTGGGTTGATAGCTTGTGGATAGATGAAGCAAATTCTGTTTGCGTAACATACTTTTTTATTTGATAGATGTTATTCCAGGCAAATACCAGTTTAAGGGTATTAAATACCAAGCCAACTACATATAATACGGTTACATAAGGCATGTAGCCTGCAATGGTTAAATAGTATTTGTTAACAGGCGCTTGTGCACCGGCATTAATTAATCCGGGTAATGCAATAGGGTTAAGGGCAACCGGTGCATTGGCTTGCCACTCGTAATTAATCAATTGTAAAAACAGGGTATATAAAAACCATCCTAAAACAGTGGTAAGTGCGCCAAAGGCAACACGGTACCTGATAGCTGCCGGCACCTGCGGAAAAACCAATATAAATATGCGCAACAGCATATATACTATTAAGCCCTGCCACAGTGAGTGAACAACTGTGATACCTAAAACCTGACTGATGTTATAAAATAGATTTTCCATTATGCTAAGTGCTTTCCTTATTATTAACTAATCACTATCTCCAATCTACCAATCACTGCTCTTCAAATTGTTTTAAATAATTCCTTATCGCGTCTAACTCATCGTTTGATGCCCGGTGCTGCCCAAGCGCCTGTATCACCAAATCAGCGGTAGAACCCTTAAATACGGTACTAATAATTTTGTCCAGCGCAGTGCTTTGTGCCTGTTCCCTGCTTATTAAGGCTTTATACAAGTGTGTTTTGGCCGTAGTGTCGCGCTCAACCAATCCTTTGTCGTGCATTATCTGCATTAACTTTAGCGTAGTTGTATAACCGGCGTCTTTGTTTTTCGCCAATTCTTCGTGCACGTCGCGTACGGTACATTGGCCCTTTTTCCAAATCACCTGTAAAATTTCCAGCTCGCTTTCTGTGGCTTTTAGTTCCATAATTCTCTATACGAATATCTTCGTACAAAGATGTACGATTGATTTCGTATATCCAAGAGAAAAATGAAAATTTTTAAAAATATTTTTATTTAGTTTTGCGTTACACATATATATAGGCGTCTTGCAAGATAATTTGTTGTAGCCGGCTATTAAACGGAAGACAGACGATCCTGCTTTCATTGCATTTATTAAAAATTTAAGGTTTAATACTTTAGCCATGAGGTTTCAAGGGTTAGGTTCTGTTATAAAGCGCGGTTGGCTAATTGCGCTTATTCTATTTCTTCAGGTTGTAAATAGCGCTGCACAAAATGTACGCGTTGCTACCGCCGCAAACCTGCAAAGCGTTATAGGTGCGCTCGAAGCAGATTTTAAAAAGAAAACGGGTATAACAATAGAACCTATAATAGGCTCGTCGGGCAAACTTGTTGCCCAAATGAAGAACGGCGCGCCTTTTGACCTATTTCTTTCTGCGGATATGAATTTCCCGGATGCTTTGTACAAAGCGGGACTTACAACTAAACAACCTGTTGTGTATGCTTACGGCAACCTGATAATTTGTAGTACCCAGAATATAGGCTTTGTTAACTGGCAACGCGTTTTACTTACCCCGGCCATTAAAAAGATTGTAATTGCCAACCCCGATGTGGCACCTTACGGAGCAGCTGCAAAAGAAGTTTTACAAAAAGAGGATATTTTAGGCAATATTAAATCTAAACTTATTTTTGCCGAAAGTGTATCGCAGGTAAACACTTACATAACAACAGGTGTGGTTGATGTTGGCTTTACCACGCAGGCATTGATCAACGATCCCGCCAACAAAACAAAACTTTACTGGACAGCCATAGACCCTAAAACCTATACATCCATACAGCAAGGAATGGTGATATTGAAGCGTGCCGAAAAAAATGCCGGGGCTGTAAAATTTTACCGGTACTTGCTAAGCACAGATGCCAAGCGCATATTTGGAAAATACGGCTATAGAATATAGTAAAAAGCATGGATCTGTCTCCTATTTGGCTCACGCTTAAACTTGCTGCAATAACAACCCTGCTGTTATTATTTGTGGGTCTGCCACTTGCGTGGTGGTTGTCAAAAAGCAGGTCGGTATTTAAGATCATTGTTGAAGCATTGATAACTATGCCGCTGGTTTTGCCACCATCCGTATTGGGGTTTTACCTGCTGCTGGCTTTTAGTCCGCAGCATGGTATTGGCAAATGGCTGCAGGACACTTTTGATGTACAATTTGTTTTTTCTTTTAAAGGATTAGTACTGGCATCGGTTATCTACAGCATGCCTTTTATGACGGGGCCTATCAAATCAGCATTGCAGCAGTTGCCGCAATCATTGGCGCAGGCATCATACACGTTGGGTAAAACCCAATGGCAAACTTTTAAAAGTGTATTATTACCCAATATTAAGCCGTCCCTTGTTACAGCGTTGGTACTCACCTTTGCGCATACGCTTGGTGAGTTTGGGGTTGTGTTAATGATAGGCGGAAACATACCCAATGTTACCCGTGTGGCATCTATAGCCGTGTATGATTCTGTTGAGCGTATGGATTACGCATCGGCAAATAATTATTCCCTTATTTTATTCGCCCTCACGTTTGTTATGGTTATCGGCGTTTTTGTGTTTAATAAATATCAAGCTAAAAGCCCCTTAGAATGATTGATATTAACATTGAAAAGGAGCTAAAGGGTTATGCCGGTGCAGGTACAATAAAGATTAAGCATCAATTTGCCAAAGGGAGCATCACAAAAATACATGGCCCATCCGGAGCCGGAAAAACCACTTTTTTAAAAATATTAGCCGGGCTTGTACAGGCCGATACGGGAAAAATTATTGTTAATAATGTAGCATGGCTGGATAGTGAGCGTCAAGTCAATCTCTCGCCGCAGGCCCGGCGGGTTGGTTTTGTGTTTCAGGATTACGCCTTATTTCCTAATATGTCCGTAAAGCAGCACCTGGAATATGCAACAACGGACCAGCCTTGGATTAACCGACTGTTGCATTTAGGTAAGCTGGAAACACTAACAACCCATAAGCCGCACCATCTGTCGGGAGGACAGCAGCAGCGCCTGGCCATTTTACGTGCGCTGGCAATAAGGCCCCAGGTTATATTAATGGATGAACCTTTTTCTGCGCTGGATCGCGCTATGAAATCTGAACTTATAGGCGATCTTAAATCAATTTTTTCAGCTCTAAGCGCTACTGTCCTCATCGTAAGCCATAATCCTGACGAACTGGTTAATATTGCAAAAGAAGATCTTTACATTGAAGGGATTTAGGTTTTCAAAAAATTCGATAATTTGCCTACAAGAATAGTTGCTTTAAATAACGGCTGGCTGTGGGTTAAAAGACAATCCGAAAACAACATTTTATATAAAGTTACCAGCTTGATAATAGCCTGTACTAACCCAAGTAGGCGTAGTACAGGCTATAGATATTTAATTCGATTCCAGAACGGTCGCTGTAAACTTAGCATCTGGTAAGCTTGAAGTGCTTTTTAGCATTACCTCCGGGACAACTATTTTGGCTTTTCCGTTGGTGATGGTGATATTGACTTTAGCCCCGGTGCCAATGTAAGCATAAACACCTGCAGGACCGCCGGCCGCCAATTGAAAGTTGTTCGCGTTTAAAGCGGTTCCAATGCTGACTAATTCATATGAACCACTTACAGTTGGCGGGTTTAAAAAGGTAAAGACCGCTGAATTAATGGTAGCAGTGTTTGAACCGGTTGGAATAGCGTCGTAAAAGCTAATTAATGTATTGACTGTGCTGCCGCTACTTGTTATCCTGTATGACAGAGCCGCTTTGTAAGATGTTGTTCCTAAAGTCCAACTGCTTTCTACAGATGGCTCGGCGTCGTTTTTCTTGCATCCTGCCGCAAAGAACGCAATGGTAATTAGTAAAATAAGTGCTTTTTTCATGTGTGTATGTTTAAATTGATTTTACACAAATCACCTTTTTTAATGGCACCGTAGCAATAACGCAAATGCGGTAATTATTGGCGAATGTGCCGGATAAGTTTATCAGGAGTTGCCACATACAGATAAACATATAATCTAAAAGTGGTACACCATTATTGTATAACTAACTATAATACAATAAACTAAAAAAATCAGTTGCTTTTTAATTGACAAGGATTTGACTAAAACCGCTATACAATCAATGTATACGGCTTGACTTGTGTGTATCTTAATTCCTGTATTTGGGTAATAAAAAAGCCTCACCGCAAGGGTAAGGCCTTATATAGACGTTGAAGATGTATTAGTTGTTAATTTTCAACCGGTTTGTAATCGCTCCATTGAGCAACACCTTCAGGTTCGGCTTTTTTTACTTCGTCGCTTTTTATTTTGCTCATTTGCTTATCCAGTTTCTCGGTTTCTTTCAGCTCTTTACTAAAATCATCCGGTAAAACTGTGTGGCCTTTGGTTTGATTTGCCTGCGCAATGGGGTCAGGAATATAAACCCAGTTTTTACCCATTCCCGGCATTTCCCCTTCATTCCACGGGCCACGTACTGTGCCTGCAGATAAGTTGTAGGCCTGTTGGGTATATCTTGGATCGGCCGCCAGTACGCCTGGAGGGAAGTTATCTTCAATACTATTCAGCGCAGCTTCAAACATTTTATAGTGCGCTACTTCGCGGGTCATTAAAAAGGAAAGCGTTTCATGAATGTACGGGTCATCTGTAAATTTCATCAAATGCTCATAAACAAGTTTGGCTCTTGATTCTGAAGCCAGGTTTGTGCGCAAATCAACCGTAAGGTCGCCGTTGGAGTTAACGTACGATGCGCACCATGGAATACCCTGGCTATTACGTGGGGTAACCCCTCCTCCGGTTATAATGGCAAACTGCGGATTTGCAGTTAAGGCCTGATGAATAATGTTTTCCTTAGCTGCCTTCCCTTCCATCACCTGCATTATCTCAGAGCTGTCGGCTGCATTCTTCAGTTCGCCGTTGACCCCTTTTAATAACATCTGGATAGTAGCTCCAACTATCTCTAGATGGCTAAACTCTTCAGTGGCTATGTCCATCAGCATATCATACTTATCCGGATGCGGAACCTTTGCTCCGAATGCCTGGGTAAAATACTGCATGGCAGCAGCCAGCTCGCCGTTTTCGCCGCCGAATTGCTCTAATAACAGGTTAGCAAAGCGAGGGTCAGGGCGCGAAACCCTGGCATTAAATTGTAAGTCTTTAACATGATGAAACATAGCGGTAGATTTTTTAATTAGAAATTTTTTTAATTAGAAGGATAATACGTAAGTATAACTACGGTGGATAAGGAATGTTTTACCACAGAGATAATAAACCTAAAGCGGTAAATAACGCAGATCGCACCCTAAACTTGTCGCTTTTACAACCCACGCGCTAAGCCTGCCTTACCTATATTTGTTATCATCAAATAACATTCATTATATTTATTATAAACTTTAACTCACGCAATCATGAAAATTATTTATTGGATTTTTACCGCACTGTTAATATTACTAATGTTGTTCTCGGCCGTTGGCAGTTTCTTTCCCAATCCGCAGGGCGAAGCAATGATGAAACAAATAGGTTACCCCTACAGTGTTTTGCATTTATTGGCTGTATTAAAAGTGCTGGGCGCTTTGGCGTTATTGGTGCCGGGTTTCCCTCGTTTAAAAGAATGGGCCTACGCCGGATTTACTTTTGACCTGCTGGGCGCTATTTATGCCTTTTTAATTATAGGCACTCCGGTTGTCAACGTTGCCTTTATGTTTGTAGGTTTAATACTGGTAGCTGGCTCATACATCTATTACCATAAGTTATTAAAAGAAAAGCAGGCTTAGGCTTTTACAAATGCTGTAATGCAACAGCTCTTTCCTGAAATATTGCCTTAACAGAAACTTCATGCAAGGTTTTATTTGTAATATTGATATTTGCAAAAAATAACCCCGTTAAAAATGAAGATTAAACTACTGTTTTTGCTGCCTTTGGTATGCGGCGTATTGAACGTATCTGCTCAAAATAAAATTAAAAGCGCAGCTGGTACAACTGCGCTTCCCCGCCCTAAGTTAGTAGTAGGCATAGTGGTTGACCAAATGCGTTGGGATTACCTTTATCGCTTTTATGACCGATACAGCAGCGGGGGCTTTAAACGGATGCTTAACGAGGGTTTTACCTGCGAGAATACAAATATTGACTACATTCCTACGGTTACGGCTATTGGCCACAGCACTATATATACCGGTTCTGTGCCCGCGCTGCACGGTATAGCCGGTAATGATTTTATTGTACAGGCAACGGGTAAGTCAATGTACTGTACGGAGGATACCTCTGTGCAGACTGTAGGCAGTAGTTCCGAGGCGGGGAAAATGTCGCCGCGAAACCTTTTGGTTACTACCGTTACTGATGAGTTGAGGCTGGCAACTAACTTCCGTTCAAAAGTTATAGGTATTGCGCTTAAAGATCGTGGAGGTATTTTACCTGCAGGGCATACCGCCAATGCTGCTTACTGGTTTGATGATAAAAACGGCGCCTGGATAAGCAGCACCTATTATATGAAGGACTTGCCCCAATGGGTAAAGGACTTTAATGCAAAAAAACTGCCTGACGCTTACCTTAAAAAAGATTGGAATACCTTGTATCCAATTAATACCTACGCGCAAACTCTACCCGATGAGAGCAAATACGAAGGTAAGTTTCCCGGTGCGGCCACAACAAGTTTCCCTGTAAAAACATCTGAGCTATACAAAGGCAATGCAGGCATGATACGCACTACGCCCTACGGTAACACACTTACGCTTGACATGGCCAAAGCAGCAATTGAAAACGAAGCAATGGGCAATGGTAGTGTTACCGACTTTTTGGCGTTAAGTCTTTCTTCAACAGAT
Organism: Mucilaginibacter sp. HD30; assembly: GCF_054061755.1. Taxonomy (NCBI): domain Bacteria; kingdom Pseudomonadati; phylum Bacteroidota; class Sphingobacteriia; order Sphingobacteriales; family Sphingobacteriaceae; genus Mucilaginibacter; species Mucilaginibacter sp. HD30. The sequence continues at coordinate 3,490,887 of NZ_JBSSEO010000001.1, read as the reverse complement.
TACGTTGGGCACCAGTTTGGCGTTAACGCGGTAGAAGTTGAGGACACCTATCTTAGGCTTGACAAGGACCTGAATGATTTTTTTGCATACCTGGATAGCAAGGTAGGTAAAGGGCAATACACCGTGTTTTTATCTGCCGACCACGGGGCCGCCCACAACACCGGTTTTTTACGCGACCATAATGTTCCTGCTGATGTATGGGACAGCGGAGCAGCATTAAGGGATTTGAATAAAGTATTGTTGGATAAATATAAAAGCGATGGTATTGTACTTTCTTTAACCAATTACCAGGTAAATCTTAATAATGCTGTTATTGCCAAAGCGGGTTTAGACGAAGCTGCTATAAAGGCAGATTGCATAAGATTATTAGAGAAACAGCAAGGCGTTGCATTTGTGGTAGATATGAAAAAAGCTGCTTTAGCAACTGTTCCGGATGCTTTGCGCATACGGATAATAAATGGATATAATGCCCAAAACAGCGGGGTTATACAAATAGTATTGCAACCCGCGTGGTTAAGCGGCAGAAGGGTTGGCCACAATTCGCCCACCGGAACGAGCCACGGCACCTGGAACCCGTATGACGCACACATTCCGTTGGTTTTTATGGGATGGGGTGTTAAACACGGCAGCACCGTGCGCGCTACTAACATGACGGATATTGCACCAACTGTTGCTGCCCTGCTGCATATACAGGCGCCGAATGGGAATATTGGGACAGCTATTCAAGAAGTTATTAAGTAGGGAGGATTTTTAGCACCTTTGTCATTCTGAGTTAGTGCTCAGAATGACAATTTAAAATAAATCAAGGTCTTTGTCCAGTCACCACATAGTTCGCGAAAAGCAAGAGCCCGCGCTGCTGGTTTTGGACATGGATAACTTTGACCGGGAATTGCTTGGTCAGCTTTTGGAGTGGAGCCCAACCGTTATTGCCACATCGCAAACTGCTGAGCAATTTAGCGTTATGGGTATTAAGGTAGATCGCGTATTGGGTAACGATGTCGGCGAAGTGCTACAATCTAATGTAACTTACATCTCTATTAGTAATGACAAACCTGTAGTGGCAGCACTTGGCTTTTTAATTGATGAGAAGTACGGCGCGGTAAACATAGTCACTGACGAGTTTACACCCAGTGAATACACGTCCTTTGTTTCGCACATTAACCTGGTAGTGCTTCATCAGCATAAAAAAACATATCCCATAAGCTCCGGCTTTACCAAATGGTTGCCTGCGGGAGAAGTCATCAACCTGCACTCCGAACCCAAAGAACTTGTAAGCAGTGGTCTAGCCCAAACGGCGCCCGGAGTTTTAATAACCAGTGCCGATGGTGTTATTAAGCTGGAGTTTGCCGACAGTTTTATTTTTATATCAGAAACTATCTGATATTCAATTATTTTATCAATTAATTTCGGGTATCTTTATTGCTATACAGATGTTATTGGCATTAAACTATTCGGCATTATTTCGCTCTAAAAAATAAGCTACTGCCCGTTTTACAGGAGCATTAGATAAACACAATGAAAGATAATCATATAAAAATAACCGGGGCAGTGCTGCTCATGTCGCTGTTTTTAACAGTAGGTGCAGATGCGCAGCGCAGGGGTACGGGTGGTGGTGGAGGCATAAGTCCGTCACAAGGCGGTTCGCAGGGAATGGGCATGGTAAGGCCGCAGCCTTCTGTTGCTCCGCCACAAAGCTATTCGCCACCCCGTACAAGTAATGCACCCGCTGCAGGTGGTTATGCCGATCCGCGCCGTGGTAATACTAATATAGCTTCACCAAATCAGCAGGGTGGTGCTTTTAATGGCAGACAACCCAATAATTACCCGCCGCGCAATAATGCTTATCCGGGAATGCCGCGACCGGGCACCGATGTAAATATTGCCCGTGGAAGTGGTGCCTATGGCAGGCCGTCAACACGACAATTGGCAGGGTCAAACCGTGTTTACCGCGTTTGGGACGGTTTGCCATACGGCCGCAACTATATTTCGGTCAGGCCGCAGGGCGTTTACTACAATCATAATGGGTATTATTCATCGTATTATGCCCCGCGTATAGGTTTAAGCGTTAATGTATTGCCGTATGGGTATTATCCCTTTTACTATGGTCCCTCGCTTTACTATTATGGCGGCGGCATGTATTACCAGCAAACTGATAATACTTATACCGTGGTTGAACCACCTATAGGCGCAGAGGTTAAGCAATTGCCGGATAATGCGCAATCTATTGTAATAAACGGAGTTCAGTATTATGAATTAAACGGTGTGTATTATCAGCCTATAACTAAGGATGATGGCACACTTAGCTATCAGATAGCTGGTAAAGACGGCGAATTGAATACTGATGATGTTAGCGCGCAGGATGTCCCGCCTATACAAGTAGGCGACCTGGTGGATAACCTGCCCGAAGATTACCGTAAAATAAACCTGAATGGCGAAAAATATTATGTAACGCCAAGCGGATATTATTTGCAGGATGCAATTGATGAAAACGGTAAAAAGGTATATAAGATAATAAGCGTTCCTGCCCCTGATGCAGGCGACGATAAAAAATAATGGTGAATGTTAAATACGGCTGATCATTCCTTTTTAAGGGGTGGTCAGTTTTTTATTTTTGGAGGACCTGATATTTTATCCCGTTAGACGGGTCGGCTTTCATTAAAATGTTGAGTGCTTGTACACGTTCCTGCGCCGGGGCTGTAGCATAAAGGTTCACTAACTCATCGCTTTTAGCAGCAAAAAACACCAGTGGCAGCATAGTGCCCAGGCGCTGCCTGTCTACATCGGCCAGTACCGGTAAAAAACTATTGATCGCTTTACGTGCCTTACTAACATTATCAGCCATCACATCCATTCCGTTACGGTGATAATCATATATAAAAACGCGCAGCGGCTCGTACACTTTATTGTTAAGATTTTCTATCAGCCAGTAACGGTTGGTATTGCTGTCAAAAGCTTTCCAGCCACGGTAGGATGATGCTTGTGCAATGGTCAATACGTTTTGCGCACGTGCGTAATAAGAAGTACCGCCTAATCGTGAGAAACTGTCATTATCAACCCCGGCTATTATATAAGCGTAAAAAGCCATAACCGAAGCCAGGTTTGATTGAAAGTTTTGATCAGAATAATCAATGGTTTGCCCTTCGGTATAGTTAAAGTCAAAATCCTTATCATTGATATTTAAAAGGCCGGTGGTATAATTGGAGTTAAATACCGGCCGCGTTGACTGTACCTGCAACTCAGCGTTAAAACTGCTGCTGCCATCCCAGTTGGTAATATTTACCACAAAACTGCACTCTATACGCTCTTGAGATAAAAGGGGATCATTTAGCCATTTGCGGCCATTCAAAAAATCCTTCATAGCTGTTTCCAGCGATTGAAAAATACGTTTGTTAGTGGTCTGGATCTTTGGCGATAACACGGTTACCCGCGCGTTCAGGTCCTGTGCTGATGTCTTTAATGCAAAAACACATAATGCTATGTAAAGGCATGTCCATCTCATAACAGCGTTACTATTTTTGCGCATATATCATGGGCGACAGCCTCTTTGCTCTTAAGATCGAAAGTGGTTTTAGCAAGATCACTATCAATTATAGTTATTTTATTGGTATCACCTTTAAAACCTGCGCCTGCATCCTTAAGAGAATTTAATACGATCAGATCCAGATTCTTAGATTTTAGCTTGCCTATGGCATGTTCTTCCTCATTGTCGGTCTCTAACGCAAAACCTATCAACAACTGTCCGCGCTTTTTCAGGCTGCCAAGTTGTTTTAATATATCGGTGGTCTTTTTTGTTTCGATAACCAGCCCCGCGTCTTGTTTCTTTATTTTTTGAGATGCTACAGCAATGGGAGTGTAATCAGCCACGGCTGCACTCATTACGCAAATTTTTGATCCTTCAAAATAGTGCAGGCAGGCATCCAGCATTTCTGCCGCTGATGTTACATCAATCCGTTTAACAAATTTTTGTTTGCTTATTTGTGCCGATGGGCCCGATACCAACACTACATCGGCTCCTAATTTTGCCAACTCGTCCGCAATGGCAAATCCCATTTTGCCTGATGAATGGTTGCCTATAAAACGTACCGGATCAATAGCTTCAAAAGTTGGTCCTGCTGTAACTAAAACTTGTTCTCCGTTTAAAGGGAGATTCTTTTTTAGAGCGTTTACTAAAAAGTCTACTATCTGTTCAGGTTCGGCCATGCGGCCTTCACCGTGTAAACCACTGGCCAGTTCTCCGCTACCGGGTTGTATCAAAATATTACCAAAGCCTTGCAGTTTGGCTACATTTTGCGTGGTTGATGCGTGCTTCCACATATCAAGATCCATGGCCGGGGCAAAGTAAACCGGGCACTTGGCGGATAGGTAAATAGCCGTAAGTAAATTATTGCAAAGCCCTGCCGCCATTTTTGCCATTGTATTGGCACTTGCAGGCGCAATTATCATTAGATCTGCCCAAAGGCCAACTTCAACGTGGTTGTTCCATTCGCCGGTTTCGAGCTTAAAATAATCGGCAAGTACAGGTTTTTTTGAGAGGGTGGACAGTGTTAAGGGTGTAATAAAGTTTAACGCGTCTGGCGTCATTACCACCTGAACATTAGCGCCGGCCTTAACAAGCAGCCTAACCAGCGTGGCTGCCTTATAAGCCGCTATGCTGCCGCACACCGCTAAAACTATGTTTTTACCTTCCAGCATATTGTTAAAGTAAAAAATAAAAAGTCAAAATTCAAAAACAGGATACCTCAAACTTTTTTGAATTTTGACTTTTAACTTTTGAATTGAAAGAAGCTTAAACTTCTTTGGCAGGATTGCGATAGTAGATCTTACCGTCTAAAAATTCCTGAACTGCAACCAATGATGGTTTTGGCAATTTTTCGTAATGTTTAGAGATCTCTATTTGCTCACGGTTTTCAAATACCTCTTCCAAATTGTCATTTGATGAAGCAAACTCAGAAAGTTTTTGATGCAGCTCTTCTTTTATGTTGTTAGATATCTGGTTGGCTCTTTTACCCATTATCACTAACGACTCATAAATATTGCCGGTTTCCACATCCAGTTCGCGCAAATCGCGGGTTACTGTGCTGCTGGCTACAGCCGGTTTGTTGTTAATATTTGTGCTCATATCAATTTTTTTAGTTTGGTATTTTTTTATGGATGTCCATCTTTATTGATGGTGTTTGATTTATTACTGAATCTTTACGGGCAAGTTTCCTGGCCAGTTTTTCGTCGCTCACGGCGGCAGCTATAATACGCCTCACGTTCGCAATGCCGTTTTCGCTATCTTCTTTTACGCCGTTTATTTCTTTAAGATATTTGCTGGTTGGATATTTCTCAACAAAGCCAATCGCAAGGTTTTTAGCTTCCTCAAAACGCTCTTCCTGTTTTGTTTCGCGGCTGTTGCGGGCATATTGATACTGAGCTTTTGCGTTCAGGAATTCTATCTCTTCCGCATACCTCGTATCCGGGTAATCGCGTAATGTATTCCCAAAACTAATTACGGCAGCCTGATGGTTACCTGTAACGTAGTATAGCTTTGCATTGGCAAAAGCTTTTTCTTCAAGCCTGCCGTGCAGCTCATCTACCAATTTATTAGCTTCAGCAACGTGCTCACCTTTAGGGTAAAGGTTAATGTAAAGCTGCATGGCCTCAATTGATTTTAAAGTATTGGCCTGATCAAGCGAAAAAACAGGAGCCTCAAGATATAAACAATAAGCTGTTAAGAAACGTGCCTCTTCTGCGTGTATGCTTGAAGGGAAGTCCTTAGCGTAGTCTTTAAAGTAGAAGGATGCCGCGGTATAGTCTTTTAGCTTATAAGTAGTCATCGCATTTAAATAAAAAAGCTCTTCAGCACCTTCCTGGTTACGGTAACGCACCAGCAGTGTCTCAAAAAGCCCCAGTGCTTTGCTGTATTGCTTTTTCTCGTAAAGCCGCTTGCCCTCCGCAAACTTTTTAGTGTTATCATTGCTGGCTTTAAGCTTTTCGTACTTGCTTTTACAGCTTCCGGCTGCAACAAGCAATAGTATTAAAAGCCCCCCAACTACAGATCGTTGTTTTTTAAACATTTTGCAAAGATAAATAATAATACAAAGTCAATCAATTTTTTATTTATAGGCTGTAAATATAAGGGGCTGATTAATAGCAAATACACTATATGCCGCCATTTAACATCTTTTAACGTATATATAGTATATAAACGTACCCTTGTGTTTTACTATTTACCTGATGTATTAATTAACCATATAGTATATATAGTAGCGTAGTTTACCGGTTTAGCAAGTGATGTTGAAATGGAGTGAGATATAGCTGCATTTTTTCCCCCTCATATGCAGCGTGTTAGCTTAACACTAAGCTTTTTTTATGCGGATTGTTTGCATAATATAAAAATCAACGTACCTTTGCAGCCCGCAAAAGAGGAAGCGGTTGTTCATTGAAGAGGGAAGTTGATTAGAGAGTTTAAGGGTTTTGCCCGATAACGATTAGAAAAGTGAAAGGATAAATCAACAAGCAAACGGCCCCAAAATATATTTTAAAATATATTTGGAAAAGGAAAAAAGATTCCTACCTTTGCAGTCCCAAAACAAGGGCGCTGAAATAAGCGAAATACCGGAAGCGATTTCCGGGAATAAAAATTTGAAAAGGTGATCGTTGCAATAACGATAAACTATAAAATCTGAACCGTGACGGGGAAGAGCAAAGTTCTTTTAAAAGATGCAATCATGTAACGAGCGGTAAGACGCGAGGGATTCGAAGCAAGCGCAAGCGAGTGGAGGAGAAATCAAGTCAAACTGTTTAGTTTAGAAAAGAAGAAGGATAGATTGAATATAGGGGGAAGGGTATTGTATAAAGATATATAATACAAATAACTAGAGATTCTATTTATTAGACAATTCCAAAGAATAAAAAGATAAGTAGAGTCAGGAAGTTATCAAACACAACATTTTACAATGGAGAGTTTGATCCTGGCTCAGGATGAACGCTAGCGGCAGGCCTAATACATGCAAGTCGGACGGGATTTGGGAGCTTGCTCCTAATGAGAGTGGCGCACGGGTGCGTAACACGTATGTAACCTACCTTGATCAGGGGGATAGCCTCTCGAAAGAGAGATTAAGACCGCATAACATTGCAATATGGCATCATAAAGCAATCAAATATTTATAGGATCAAGATGGGCATGCGGAACATTAGCTAGTTGGTGTGGTAACGGCATACCAAGGCTACGATGTTTAGGGGATCTGAGAGGATGACCCCCCACACTGGTACTGAGACACGGACCAGACTCCTACGGGAGGCAGCAGTAAGGAATATTGGTCAATGGGCGGAAGCCTGAACCAGCCATGCCGCGTGCAGGAAGACGGCCCTACGGGTTGTAAACTGCTTTTGCAGGGGAATAAACCTCGATATGTATATCGAGCTGAATGTACTCTGAGAATAAGGATCGGCTAACTCCGTGCCAGCAGCCGCGGTAATACGGAGGATCCAAGCGTTATCCGGATTTATTGGGTTTAAAGGGTGCGTAGGTGGTTTTTTAAGTCAGGGGTGAAAGACGGCAGCTTAACTGTCGCAGTGCCTTTGATACTGAAGAACTTGAATTAACTAGAGGTAGGCGGAATGTGACAAGTAGCGGTGAAATGCATAGATATGTCACAGAACACCAATTGCGAAGGCAGCTTACTATGGTTATATTGACACTGAGGCACGAAAGCGTGGGGATCAAACAGGATTAGATACCCTGGTAGTCCACGCCCTAAACGATGAATACTCGATGTTGGCGATATACGGTCAGCGTCTAAGCGAAAGCGTTAAGTATTCCACCTGGGGAGTACGCCCGCAAGGGTGAAACTCAAAGGAATTGACGGGGGCCCGCACAAGCGGAGGAGCATGTGGTTTAATTCGATGATACGCGAGGAACCTTACCCGGGCTTGAAAGTTAGTGAATAGAGCAGAGACGCTCTAGTCCTTCGGGACACGAAACTAGGTGCTGCATGGCTGTCGTCAGCTCGTGCCGTGAGGTGTTGGGTTAAGTCCCGCAACGAGCGCAACCCCTATGTTTAGTTGCCAGCACGTTAAGGTGGGGACTCTAAACAGACTGCCTATGCAAATAGAGAGGAAGGAGGGGACGACGTCAAGTCATCATGGCCCTTACGTCCGGGGCTACACACGTGCTACAATGGTCAGTACAGAGGGCAGCTACCTGGCAACAGGATGCCAATCTCACAAAGCTGATCACAGTTCGGATCGGGGTCTGCAACTCGACCCCGTGAAGTTGGATTCGCTAGTAATCGCGTATCAGCAATGACGCGGTGAATACGTTCCCGGGCCTTGTACACACCGCCCGTCAAGCCATGGAAGCTGGAAGTGCCTGAAGTGCGTAACCGTAAGGAGCGTCCTAGGGTAAAGTCGGTAACTGGGGCTAAGTCGTAACAAGGTAGCCGTACCGGAAGGTGTGGCTGGAATACCTCCTTTCTGGAGCAATACCCACCCTGATCTGTTCTTTCTGACAGATAACTGAGCAGGACAGCTCGCTACATGATTATCTTTTAAATTAGTTGAATAGAGATTAGTTGAATAGAGATTAGTAACCGAAAGGAAACAATCACTAATTCACTCAATCACTAACTCACTAATTACAAACACTAAGGAAAACCCAAAAGATGAAGCCACAGTGGCGATAACATCTGAGAGGCGGGATTGTAAGAAATTACGATTTACGATTTACGAGTTACGATTGACTAAAAATCCGAGATCGTAAATCAGCGATCCGAAATCGAGAAGTCCTGTAGCTCAGCTTGGTTAGAGCACTACACTGATAATGTAGGGGTCAGCAGTTCAAATCTGCTCGGGACTACAAGGTGAAGTACTTAGTAGTAAGTATCAAGTAGCAAGATGAGAGTCTTGATACTAAATACTAGCTACTTAATACTAAAATCTTAAGGGGGATTAGCTCAGCTGGCTAGAGCACCTGCCTTGCACGCAGGGGGTCAACGGTTCGAATCCGTTATTCTCCACGATGCCTCAAAGATGTGAGACATGAGACGTGAGATATGAGAAAAGACGTAAGTCAATCTCAATACTCAAATCTCAATACTCAAATCTGCGAAGCAAAACGTTCTTTGACATATTGGAAGAAGTAATTGAAAAACGAGAAAACAACAGTAGGGACGTTGTTTTTAAGAATCAAGAACTAAGAATTAAGAAACAAGATGTAAATCTTGCTACTTAATACTAAAACTTGATACTAAAAAAGCAACTGACTGAAATAATAAAGACATACCATGCCGAGCAAAAGGCGGCAAAGGTAGAAGAAAGTAAGAAAGGGTATACGGGGGATGCCTTGGCTCTCAGAGGCGATGAAAGACGTGATAAGCTGCGATAAGTTACGGGGATTTGCAAATAAGATTTGATCCGTAAATTTCTGAATGGGGAAACCTAACTAGTTGAAGACTAGTTGCAATAGCGCAAACCTGCTGAACTGAAACATCTAAGTAAGCAGAGGAAGAGAAAATAATAATGATTTCCTGAGTAGTGGCGAGCGAAAGGGAAGAAGCCCAAACCGGCTATGTTACGGCATAACCGGGGTTGTAGGACCACAATATGACTATCAAAATGAACCGGAACGGGGTGGGAAACCCGGCCATAGAGCATGAGAGCTGCGTACGGGTAAGTAATGATAAGATAGTGGTATCCTGAGTACCGCGAGGTCGGAGACGCCTTGTGGGAATCTGCCGGCACCATCCGGTAAGGCTAAATACTCCTGAGAGACCGATAGTGAACCAGTACCGTGAGGGAAAGGTGAAAAGAACCCCGAACAGGGGAGTGAAATAGAACCTGAAACCGTATACTTACAAGCGGTCGGAGCCCTTCTGGGGTGACGGCGTGCCTTTTGCATAATGAGCCTACGAGTTACTCTTCACTGGCAAGGTTAAGTGTTTAAGACACGGATCCGAAGCGAAAGCGAGTCTGAATAGGGCGCATAGTCAGTGGAGGTAGACGCGAAACCTTGTGATCTACCCATGAGCAGGTTGAAGGTGCCGTAACAGGTACTGGAGGACCGAACCGATAAACGTTGAAAAGTTTCCGGATGACTTGTGGGTAGGGGTGAAAGGCTAATCAAACTGGGAAATAGCTCGTACTCCCCGAAATGTTTTTAGGAACAGCCTGGCGGTTGAGTTATAAAGAGGTAGAGCTACTGATTGGGTGCGGGGGAGTCAAATCCTACCAAATCCAGACAAACTCCGAATGCTTTATAATATACGCTGGAGTGAGGCTATGGGTGCTAAGGTCCATGGCCGAGAGGGAAAGAACCCAGACCATCAGCTAAGGTCCCCAAATTACCGCTAAGTTGAACTAACGAGGTCCGATTGCACAGACAGCTAGGATGTTGGCTTGGAAGCAGCCATTCATTTAAAGAGTGCGTAACAGCTCACTAGTCGAGCGATCGGGCATGGATAATAAACGGGCATTAAGCGGTATACCGAAGCTATGGATTTGCAGTAATGCATCTGGTAGGGGAGCATTCTATTTGCGGCGAAGCAGGAAGGTAACTGACTGTGGAGGGAATAGAAAAGCAAATGTAGGCATAAGTAACGATAAGGCGGGAGAGAAACCCGCCCACCGAAAGACTAAGGTTTCCTGATCAACGCTAATCGGATCAGGGTTAGTCGGGGCCTAAGGTGAAGCCGAAGGGCGTAGCCGATGGACAACTGGTTAATATTCCAGTACGTTTTATAACTGCGATGCAGTGACGGAGTAGTGAAACTGACGCGAACTGACGGAATAGTTCGTTAAAGGCCGTAGGTATAGAGTTTGTAGTTAAGTACGCAGACTTTGCTGAAAGCCGATAGTACTCGGAACCTTCGGGGGATGGGATAGTTCAGGTAATCAGACTTCCAAGAAAACCTGCTAAGCTTCAGGTTATAAAACCCCGTACCGTAAACCGACACAGGTAGTCGAGGAGAGAATCCTAAGGTGCTCGAGTGAATCATGGCTAAGGAACTCGGCAAAATGGCCCTGTAACTTCGGGAGAAGGGGCGCTGGTAGCAATATCAGCCGCAGTGAAAAGGCCCAGGCGACTGTTTAACAAAAACACATGGCTTTGCAAAATCGAAAGATGACGTATAAGGCCTGACACCTGCCCGGTGCCGGAAGGTTAAGAGGGGATGTTAGTCGCAAGGCGAAGCATTGAATCGAAGCCCCGGTAAACGGCGGCCGTAACTATAACGGTCCTAAGGTAGCGAAATTCCTTGTCGGGTAAGTTCCGACCTGCACGAATGGTGTAACGATCTGGGCGCTGTCTCAGCCATGAGCTCGGTGAAATTGTGGTATCGGTGAAGACGCCGGTTACCCGCAACGGGACGGAAAGACCCCATGCACCTTCACTACAACTTAACATTGATATCGGATACAGGATGTGTAGGATAGGTGGGAGACTGTGATCTGGCTTCGCTAGGAGTCAGTTAGTCAACGTTGAAATACCACCCTTTCTGTATTTGGTGTCTAACTCCGCATAGCGGAGGACATTGTTTGGCGGGTAGTTTGACTGGGGTGGTCGCCTCCAAAAAGGTAACGGAGGCTTTCAAAGGTAAGCTCAGTACGCTTGGTAACCGTACGCGGAGTGCAATAGCATAAGCTTGCTTGACAGTGAGACAGACAAGTCGAGCTGGGTCGAAAGACGGATATAGTGATCCGGTGGTTCTGCATGGAAGGGCCATCGCTCAAAGGATAAAAGGTACGCTGGGGATAACAGGCTGATCTCCCCCAAGAGCTCATATCGACGGGGAGGTTTGGCACCTCGATGTCGGCTCGTCACATCCTGGGGCTGGAGAAGGTCCCAAGGGTTGAGCTGTTCGCTCATTAAAGTGGCACGCGAGCTGGGTTCAGAACGTCGCGAGACAGTTCGGTCCCTATCTGTTGTGGGCGTTGGAAGTTTGAGTGGGGCTGACCTTAGTACGAGAGGACCGGGTTGGACTAACCTCTGGTGAATCTGTTATGCCGCCAGGTGTACTGCAGAGTAGCTACGTTGGGAATAGATAAGCGCTGAAAGCATCTAAGTGCGAAACTAGCCACGAGATGAGACTTCCATTGAGGGTCGTAGCAGACTACTACGTTGATAGGTTACAGGTCTAAAGGTGGTGACATCATAGCCGAGTAATACTAATCGCCCGAAGCTTTCTTCGGTTGGAATATAGGGGTGCAGACTTGTCTGCACCCTGACAACACAACACAGATAGATTCTAATTAATGCTGTTGTTTTCTCGAATTCATTTGCTTCTTTCAATAATATGTCATTGTTTGGTTTAAGTATCAAGTAGTTAGTATCAAGTATCAAGATACAGCGTACAGATATAGAACAAACAAATAAAAAACTGTTGGTTAAGCGGTATACAGGTCTTGTTACTTGATACCCGCTACTAAATACTAACAAAAAATCTTCAGGTGCCTATATCGGCGGTGTCCACCTCTTCCCATTCCGAACAGAGAAGTTAAGCCCGCCAGAGCCGATGGTACTGCGGTAAAACGTGGGAGAGTAGGTCGGTGCCCAATCTTAAATCAGCTCCATATCGAAAGATGTGGGGCTTTTTTTATGCCTTACCTTAAGCTGCGCTGTCATTGGTCATTAATTCTCTGCCTTCTTTACCATGAACCATCAACCATCTGCACATCCCGGCACTGTCCCACCGTGCGGATGAGACAATGTGGGACAGCTGAGACACTTGACTTAACTAAGCAGCTGTTAATAAACAGTTTGCAGTATCTGCTTGGGACAATGTGGGACAAGTTGGGACAACTTTTTTCGGCATTAACCCTATTAGTTAAACGATGTTAACAAATGCCCATCGTCAGGAAAATCAAAAAAATTTGAATCCAAAGGCTGCTTAGCCGGCCAATTTCCGTGATCTAACCAACAAAAGAAAGTCGCCGACCCATCTACACTTTTTTAACCGCGCAAGCTTTCAATATTTTGGTAACGCTTGGTATGGCTTACGTTTTGTTTAACTAATACAGTGCGAAAAAGCGCGATCGGTATGTTATTTATTAACCACGTTAACAGGGCTGCCTTTAATAAAAGCCGCAACGTTGCTTACCACCATATCCATCAACCGCACTCTGGCTTCTTTAGTTGCCCAAGCAATATGCGGCGTAATTATACAGTTTTTTGCCTTAAACAAAGGATTATCTGCCTGTGGCGGCTCCTCAGGCAGTACATCAATACCTGCACCTGCAATGGTGCCGCTATTTAAGGCTTCCGCCAAATCCTGATCATTAACAATAGGTCCCCTTGAAGTATTGATAAGATAGGCCGAGCTTTTCATCTTTTTTAAATTTTCGGCGTTGATAAGGCCCTGCGTCTCGGGAAATAAGGGGCAATGAATGCTTACCACATCTGCCTGCTCCAACAACTCCGGGGACCTCTGCCCACCGAAAGTTAGTACGGGCTGATTGGTCGGTCCTGGTGCGGCTGTTGCCAATAATGTTCATACCAAAAGCGGTGGCAACATCGCCAACCTTTTGGCCAATGTGCCCAAAACCGATAATGCCAATTGTTTTGCCGGCCAACTCAACCAGTGGGTACTTCCAGTAGCAAAAATCAACAGAACGTGCCCAGTCGCCCGCCATTACCGAGTCGCTGTGGCGCTGCGTACGCTGGATAAGCTCTAACAATAAGGCAAATGTTTGCTGCACTACAGATGTGGTACCATAGCCCGGCGCATTAGCAACAACAATGCCCTGCTTTTTTGCGGCATCAACATCAATTACATTATAACCGATAGCCAGCAGGCCAATATATTTTAAATGGGGTAATTGCGAAATAACAGACGCGGTTATGGGCGTCTTGTTAGACAGTAAAATGTCTGCGCGCGCGGCACGCTCCAATAGCTGGTGTGGCGCGGTTCGTTCATGTATCACCACCTCGCCTAATTGTTGCAGGCCCTGCCAGCTAATATCGCCGGGGTTTATAGTATGGCCATCCAATATTACTATCTTCATGCTATACAAAGGCGGGTTCTACTTGTTGTTTACCGGCATGGCGCTTAAATTCAACACCAGTAACATATTGGCATCCGCTTTAACCTGGCTGCGCAGGGTATAGATCATTTTTATGCGGATATCAGCGTCGCGTATAATCGGGTCTAAAAAGCCCGAGGTATTGGCATCAAGCGTTATAAGGCTGCCAACATCGGGGGGTATGTTTTCTTTTGATGCAACTAGCACGGCGTTACTTTCATCGGCTTTCATCATAAAGATCTTAAGCGTTTTTATCTGTCCCAGGTCAAAGTCGGCAGGCAAAGTAGACCTTAGTTCGGCCGAAATAACTTTTACCGCGTTAATGCGGTTAGTGTTCTCGCCGTTTTTAAAAATAACGTTATCAAAGCTGGTGGCGGTACCAAGGGCAGTAAGGTTTTGACCGGTTTGCGCTGAGGCCCGCACCGTTAAAGACGTTGTATAAGGTATTGTAGACCGCACAATGCTTTGCATAGTGCCGCATGCTGCCAACAGGCAGGCCACAATAATGACCAGGAAACGGCATTTGGTTCTCATCTTACTTTAGGGGTTGATGCTGATATAAATATCGTTATATATAACCGAAATTTTATGGCGATGTTTTTTTTAATTTGGTTGCCAATTATCTACATTAAGCAAACCTTAAGCATGGGCTTTTTATTTGGCTTCTCTGCATCAGTTATTGCGCCTATCAGGGTTCAAAAAGAGTGATAGGCTGTTCAGCGGCAATTGTTTGTGGCGCCATTTTTAACATATTAGGAATATGGATGGTGCGATCATCGCGCAGGTTATTACAGCCGATGAAATTAAGGCTATCCGACTGACGGCCTAAGGGTCTAATTGAACAGATATAAACCAGTTGTCGAAATGCGAATATGCTTATTCATAAAATTAGTTTCTGACCTGAATATCCAAATAAAGATCAATTAATTCTCCGGCCATCCTAACGATTTCCTTTCGATTTCCCCTTGCTTGTCTGTTTTATTCTCCCCTTTTCAACTCTCGCATTCTCTAATATAGTAATCGCAACACAAAGAAATTACTTATCAACTCTTACCTTGTTTCGTTAAAGTGTTTTATTATTCATTGCTTCAAATAATTTAACTGCCTGTACAGCTTCCTTTACATCGTGCACACGCAAAATAGATGCACCTTTTGTTAAGGCGACGGTGTTCAGCACGGTGGTGCCATTCAGTGCTTCATCGGCAGTAATGCCTAATGTTCCATAAATCATTTTTTTTCGGGAAAGGCCCGCAAGTATGGGCAAACCCAGTTGTTGAAACTCATTTAATCTTTTAAGCAAGGCAAACCCATGTTCCGGCTTTTTAGCGAAACCAAAGCCCGGGTCTATAATTATATCGTTAACTCCTAATTGTTTAAGTTGATGTATTCGGTTAGCGAAGTAATCAAACACTTCGTTAAACACATCGTCATAAACGGCCAGTTGCGTCATGGTTTTGGGGTTGCCCTTCATGTGCATTAAAATGTAGGGCACTTTTAGTTTGGCAACAGTTTCAAACATCTGCTCATCCAACTGCCCGCCTGATATATCATTTATTATATGTGCTCCGGCATTTATTGCCGCCTCGGCTACAGCAGCGCGGAAGGTATCGATGGATAAAACAGCATCCGGTAATTTACTGGCAATAGCCTTAACCACCGGCAATAACCTATCCATCTCTTCTTCCACAGAAATATCATCAGCTCCGGGGCGGGAGGAGTAGGCGCCAAGGTCAAGAAATGAAGCTCCTTCATTCAGCATTTTATCAGCTTGCTGCAAGGCATCATTAACAGCAATTTTGCGGCTGCCTTCAAAAAAAGAATCGGGCGTAAGGTTGATTATGCCCATCACTTTCGGCGTAGTCAAATCAATGAGTTTGCCATTTACGTTAAGCGTTGTCTTTTTATGAAAAAATGTATCTTTAGCCACTGGTAGTTCTGTTGAAACGTTAGTGCAGTAAAGTTACTTATATAAATAACTTTATTTAAAACCACATAGAGACATTCAACCCACAACCTGCAACATACAACATTACCAACGCAGTGAGCAATACATCAGCCGAATACGACGCAGTGATAGCCCTAAGCAAGGGGCTTTTTATGAAGAAAACGCACGACTATGGTACAGCCTGGCGTATACTTCGCCCTGAATCTATAACCGATCAGATCTTTATAAAAGCGCAGCGCATCCGCACGCTCGAAGAAAAGAAAATATCAAAAGTAGACGAGGATATTACCGGCGAATACATTGGCATAGTTAATTATTGCCTAATTGCCATGATGCAATTGGAGTGCGACGAAAATACCCCGGTTGAGCTTCCGGCAGAGCAGGTTAGTGATTCATTCGATGAAAAAGCGACGGAAACCAAAGAGTTGATGTTTGCCAAAAACCACGACTATGGCGAGGCCTGGCGCGATATGCGCATAAGCTCATTAACCGATCTGATATTAATGAAACTGCTTCGCGTTAAGCAGATTGAAGATAACAAAGGTTTAACCCTGGCATCCGAAGGTATAAAAGCTAACTACCAGGATATATTGAACTACTCAGTATTTGCGCTGATAAAATTGGGAGTAAAATGAGAAATGGCCTGATATGGTTTTGCCGCATCTTTGTTGGCCTCCTGTTTATATTCTCGGGCCTTATCAAGATCAATGACCCCTTAGGTTTTTCGTATAAATTGGTGGAGTACTTTGAGGTATTTCATATTACCTTTTTAAACGGATTAGCATTAAGCTTCTCCATAATTTTATGCGCGCTTGAAATTATTATGGGTTTTGCCTTGGTTATTGGCGTGCGCGCCAAACAAAATGCATTGGGGCTGTTACTCCTAATTGTTTTTTTCTCTTTCCTCACGTTTTATTCTGCCGCCTTTAAAGTAGTTCAAACCTGCGGATGTTTTGGCGATGCCATCCCGCTAACACCGTGGCAGTCCTTCAGCAAGGACCTTGTTTTATTGCTGCTGATCTTGGTGCTTTTTAAAAACAAGGAAAATATCAAGCCATTATTCAGTGCGAAAACGGGCGATAACCTGCTTATAGCAGCAACTACTCTTTCATTGGGCTTCGGCTTGTTTACCTACAACTTTTTGCCCATTGTTGATTTTTTACCGTACAAGGTTGGCGCAAATATCCCAGATGCAATGAAAACGCCGCCGGGTGCTATTCCGGATGAGTACGAGGTAAACTATAACCTCAAAAACAAAAAGACCGGAGAGACAAAAGATGTTACCGACAAAGAATACCTAAGCAGCGGTATATGGAAGGATAGCAATTGGGAAGTTATTGGCAACCCTGAAAGCAAACTGATTAAAAAGGGCTTCACCCCTAAAATACAAGATCTGATTATAAAGGATGCGCAAGGAAATGATTATACGCAGGAACTATTAGTGAACCCTTTTAATAGTTTGTTTATTGTTGCTTATGATTTGGGCCATACCGATACCGCAGCCATTATTAAAATCAACGCTTTAGCTATTAATCTTACCCGCAGTTTTAACACACGCACCGTACTGCTCACTTCAGCTTCGACCACCGAGGCGGAGGCGTTTGCCAAACGATATCATTTAATAAGCGAAATTTTTTATGCCGATGGTGTTCCGCTTAAGTCTATGGTACGGGCCAACCCCGGCGTTATGTTGTTAAAAGCCGGCACCGTTGTTAATAAGTGGCACTACCATACCCTGCCGGGTTATGATGATATGGTGAAGCAATACTTTCTGCAACAATGATTGCCCGTTACCTGCTGCGCAAGTTTTTATACAGCCAGGCGGTAATGCTTGGCATTGTGGTAGTAGTGTTCTTTTTATTTAATGTACTCCCGGTTGATCCCGCCCGCATGACCCAGGGCCAGCGCGGTGATGTGCAATCATTACAAGCCGTACGCAAGGAATTCGGGCTGGATAAGCCGCTTCATATTCAGTTTATTTACTACGTTAACGATCTCTCCCCAATTGGTGTGCATTTAAAGACTGACAGGAAGAGGTATAAATTTGTGCCGCTTATTTCAGTTTCGAATGAAAAAGCACTTGTACTAAAATGGCCCTATCTGCGCCGCTCTTATCAAACCAGTAAAGACGTTGTTTCGCTCTTGTTAGAGGTAGTGCCTAATACCCTGGTATTAGCAACAACTGCTATGATGTTTGCTATTGCACTGGGTGTTTCTTTGGGCATTTTGAGTGCCCTCTATAAAGACACCTGGGTGGATCGCCTTGCCTTAGCTTTTTCTACCCTGGGGATATCCGCCCCGTCTTTTTTTGCCGGGATCATCATTGCGTGGATCTTCGGCTTTGTATTAAGCAGTTATACAGGCCTCAACATGTCCGGCAGTTTATATGGTTATGATCCGTTTAAAGGGGAAGTAATTAACTGGAAGAACCTTATATTACCCATGGTTACGCTTGGTTTGCGCCCCTTGGCTATAATAGTACAGCTTACCCGCAGCGCTATGTTGGATGTTTTAAGTCAGGATTATATACGTACCGCCAAAGCAAAGGGGCTAAGTCGCGGCGCTATTATTTATCGCCACGCTTTAAAAAATGCGCTTAACCCGGTAGTTACCGCCATTGCCAATTGGTTTGCCTCGTTAATGGCGGGTTCCTTTTTTGTTGAGTACATTTTTGGTTATAACGGCTTAGGTAAAACCACGGTACACGCCCTCGAAATGTCAGATTTCCCGGTAGTTATGGGTGCTATTTTGTTTATCGCCTTTATTTTTGTGGTGATCAATATCCTGGTTGATATTATTTATGTTTGGATAGATCCGAGAGTTAAATTACAATGAAAATATTTTTTGTGGGTTTTATGGGCTGCGGCAAAACTACCTGGGGCCGTAAGTTAGCTAACAGACTTGAGTACGAGTTTATTGACTTAGATAAGGTATTTGAGGAGCAGGTTGGGACCACCATCACCGAATATTTTACCGAGCATGGGCAGGATGCTTTTCGCCTGTTGGAATCAAACATCCTTAAAGAAACCCCCTATCCCGAAAATGTTGTTATATCCACAGGTGGCGGTTTACCTGTTTTTTTTGATAACATGGATTGGATGAATGCCAATGGCAAAACCCTTTACATAAAACTTAGCCCGGCCACTTTAGCTGAACGCCTGGACAAGGGCAAAACTACCCGCCCGCTTATATTAGGCAAGCATGGCGATGAGTTAGTAGCTTTTATCGCCGAAAAATTAGCGGAGCGCGAGTGTTTTTATGAGCAAGCCACCCATGTTGTTAATGGCATAACAATGACACCTGATTCGTTAGCCGAGCTTGTTAATTCCTGATATCTCCTAAAACATTGTTGTTTGCTTACCTCCTTTGGGAATGAACAGCGTATGGTCTAACGGAGGCATTTCACGCCCTGCCAAAAAGCGGTTACAAGCCATTTTAAACAGCTGATGGATAGATTGTGCAATTTGTCCTTCGCCACTCATGCGGCGCCCAAAATCACTATCGTTTAAATTGCCGCCATGGCAGGCCTTAATGGCATTAAGCACCTTTTCTGCCCTATCCGGGAAGGCTTTGTAAATCCAGTCGGTAAAGATCTCTGCAATGCTGCCATTCAATCGCACAATAGTAAACCCCGCAGACATTGCGCCCCTGTCAGCCGCAGCTTTAATAATGTCTGGCACCTCGTTGCTGTTTAACCCGGGTATAATTGGCGCTGCCATTACGCGCACCGGCACACCTTTTTCTGCCAATTTTTGAATAACCCCAAGTCGGCCGCTTGCCGTTACTGTACGCGGCTCCAACTTCTGCCGCAGTTGCTCGTTTAATGATGTGATAGATAAGTTTACGTGAATAAGGTTGAGTTGGGCCAGCTCGCTTATTATATCCAGATCGCGTAATATCACATTGTTTTTTGTGATGATACTTACCGGGTTTTTGTATTGCAAAAATATCTCCAGCAGCCTGCGGGTTATTTTAAGCTTGCGCTCTATCGGCTGATAACAATCTGTATTACCCGACATCATAATGGTCACCGGTTGATAGTTTTTCTTATTAAAGTATTGCTCCAGCAGTTCTGGCGCGTTGCGTTTAACAACAATCTTCCGTTCAAAATCAAGCCCCGCGCTAAACCCATAATATTCATGGCTGTTACGCGCATAGCAATAAATGCAACCATGCTCACAACCCTGGTAAGGGTTAATAGAGTACATGTGGCTAAGGTCCGGGCTGTTTGATTCGCTTACTATCTTTTTGGGCGTCTCTTCAAAAAGTTGTGTCGCAGAGTTTTCAAGTAGCGGCTCATCTAATCCTTCAATATGATCAAGTACATATTTGCGTTTCAAAAACTTGTTATCAGTATTTACCTGTGCCCCTCTCCCTTTAAAAAATTCCTGATTTTCCTGATGTGCCATCAAGCAAATTTGCTAATTATTTTAGCAAAACACAATGTTTAACAAAATAAAATGAAGGCTTATTTAATAATAAATACCCATTATCAGGTATTTCAATAGCTTATCGTTTATCTATCTTTATCCCGCGCAATTTTTTCATCTACTAATAAAAAATGAAAATCTTAAATAAGTACCCTTTAACCTTTACTACGTTATTATTATCTGGCGTGCTATTTACAGCCGGCTGTAAAAAGTACAAAGAACCTCTTCCTGATAATACCGTAACCATTGATGATACACCCGTTGTAACAGGCATGATAGGAGGGAATTACGGTCCGCCAAATTCCGGCTTTATAGTTACGGGGCGCAACTTCAGTAAAAATTTCAAAGAAAGTAAGATAATGTTTGGCAACCTAACCGCTGATGCGATAGCGGGCGACGACACTTACATTTCTGTAATTGTACCCGATTACGCGGTTGCCGGAGGTTATGGTATAACCGTTATTACAAAAGGTAAAAGCATGGTAGTGCAGGGCATGGGCTTTAGGGTGGAGGAACCAATCCCCAAATTATCAGAATACCTGCACCCTACAGGGGCCATGCGCGGCGCAAAAATGACTATCTATGGCACAGCCTTCAGCACCAACAAGACCAGAAACAAAGTAAGTCTTAACGGTGCACCTATAGTTATTGATTCTGTAAATACAGGCGCGGTATATATAACTATCCCCGCCAATGCCACTAGCGGCGAATTGTTGCTAACCACATACGATAATAAGGTACTTAGCTACGAGAAAAATTTCAAAATATTCTCATCCTCTTTCACAAGTGTTGGCACAGGCAGCGCGGCCTTAAAACACATTTCTGTTGATGCCGCCGGTAACATTTACGGGGTAGATTACAACACCGTTGTTAAGGTTACTCCGGGTGGTGTTAGTACTATTTTGGCAACAATAGGTAGTACCGATACATTTGTTTTAGGCAGTACGGCTGTTGATGCCGCCGGAAACGTGTATGTTTCTTCTGGAACCAGTTACGGAAGAAGTGGTAAGTTTGAGCCGACCGATAACAGCTTTAAAATATTTAAAATCACTCCCGGAGGAACGCTCAGTGTTTTTGCCGGAAGTACCCAAGGCTTTGCTGATGCCACAGGCACCGCCGCCAAATTTATGAGCCCTACCAGCTTAGCTATTGATCAATCAACCGGAAATTTGTATGTGAATGACGCTAAGGTGATAAGAAAAATAACTCCGGCGGGAGTGGTTACTACTTTTGCGGGTCACAACATGTTTTCGGGATATAATGATGTAATGGTAAACGGATTGATACAGTATGACGGCCAGGGTGTGGCTGCTCTTTTTGTTGATATAATAGCAATGACATTTGATGTTAAAACCAACACCCTTTACATTGCAGATAGCGGTGCCAGAACATTTAGAAAAGCAACCGCTGCGGGATTGGTCACTTCGTTAACCTTAACTCCAGAAGGCGGCTTAAATAGTAATAACCTTAATATAAACCCATCAGCAACTAATAATATGGGTGTTGATGGCACGGGCGTTGTTTATATAGGCACGGGGCGAGATGTGTTCAAAGTTAAAGATGGGGTTAGTTCAAACACTTACTTAAACCCATCCGGCGGCGTTGATATTTTTGGCCTGACAGTGAGCAACGAAGGCAATATTTACGTGAGCGGCTATAAAAGCTTTCCGGTTGTAACTCCATCAACATTTGCTGTTTACAAAATAGCACCTTAATAATTTACAGTATTATGCGGTTTGCATAAAGCCCCTTAACACAATTGCATAGCTATTATGTTAGATGCATTATGTTAAGGTCTCTAAAGCGCGCAATAACTCCGTTTGTAATAAAACTGGCTAATAAATATTCGTCGCGGCCTGATAAAAGACGCGTAAATAACGCGTTATCTAAACTTTATCAGCAAATAATAACCAACCCCGGCAAACGCGGATTGGTTATTCCGTTTAATGCAAAAAAAGATAAATTCATTATTCTCTCCGATCAGCATAAAGGCAGCCGGGATGGTGCCGATATATTTGCGGGATCATCAAAAAACTACCTTGCCGCCCTTGATCACTATGACCGGGAGATGTTTACCTACATTAATTTGGGCGACAGCGAAGAATTGTGGGGTAATCTATTTTTATCTGTTAAAAAACACAACAAGGCAACTTTCGAAAACGAAAAGAGATTTATAAAGCGCAATGCTTTTGTAAAGATATTTGGAAACCATGATCTGTACTGGGATAATGACCCCCTGGCTGCCGTAAGCCTGATGCAGATATATGGCGAAGCTATTCCCATATATGAGGGTATTGTATTACAAACTGTTGTAGCTGATCGCCCAATTTCTGTTTTTATGACGCATGGTCATCAAGGAGACCTGCAAAGCGATGGTAACTGGTTTAGCAAATGGTTTGTGTCTACTATCTGGGGGCCGGTACAGGCATTTTTGTCCATCAATCCTAATACGCCCGCGAACAACCAACAATTAAAAACCGATCATAACAGGCTGATGTATGAATGGAGCTCTAAGCGAACAAATACACTGCTTATAACCGGGCATACGCACCAACCGGTTTTTAGGTCTTTTACCGAACTGGAAAGCATTTACGAAAAACTTGCCGATGCCCGTGCTGCTAATAAGGAAGAGGTGATAACACAGCTGCAAAATAAAATAACAGCCCTGCATCTAAAAGGCGATCTCGTCCCTGATTTTAGCGGCTACCTTGATAGTTATTTTAATACCGGCTGTTGTTGTTTTGATGACGGTGATATTACAGGGATAGAAATTGCCGATGAATATATCAGATTGGTAAAATGGGAATACCGCGGCAGGGAGAGCGTACGGGAAGTTTTAGAAGAATGTAAGCTGAGTGATTTAAAGCTTTAAACTTCTATTAATTTGTTCTTTATAGCATACAGCACCAGCCCTACGCGGCTTTTTATTTGCAGCTTTTCAAAAAGCTGATCGCGATAGCCATCTACGGTGCGTACACTAATGCACATCTGATCGGCAATTTCTTTGTAGGTAAGTTCTGTTCCGGATAGCTTCAAAAACTCTATTTCGCGGCTGTTTAATTTTATGGGATCAGCAGGTTTATTAAAATTGCTGATGAGATGTCGGGTTACAAAGGCCGGGAAATACACCTCGTTTTGTGCCACATTCTTCAATGCCTGCTCAAATTCATGCGGGTCGGCATCTTTTAATAAATATCCTTTAACCCCCAATTTCACCATTGCCAATACTTTTTCGGCATCCTCAAACATAGATAACACTATGATATGAATTCCGGGATAATTGCTGCGCAGCCATTTAGCAGTTTCTATACCATCCATTTGCGGCATATTAATATCCAGTAATACTATATCGGGTTTTAGTTTGGGCGATATCTTGCGGATAAATTCCTCACCGTCGGCTGCCTCGAAAAGAATGCTGTAGCCTTTCAACTCATTAACCAAAGCGGCAATACCGCTCCTGAAAAGGCTGTGATCATCAACTAATGCTATTTGGAGGGTTTCCATCAGCGTACAATTGTTTTTTATTAGGGTTTAAGGTAACGTTTATGCTGCAGCCTTTACCGGGCGCACTGTAAAGCGAAGTAACAGCACCCATCATTGCCGCACGGGTCTCCATGTTTTTTACACCCGAGCCGGCGTTTCCTTCCAACTCATCGGGCGAAAACCCCATTCCATCATCCTCGAGGGTCAAATTAAACAATTGTTCAGAATATTGCAAGGTTATATTTATGCGGCTTGCTCCGGCATGTTTTAATGTATTATTAAACGACTCCTGAAAAATGCGAAAAAACACCAGTTCGCGCTGGGCACCCAAGCTATAGCTATCTCCGTCTATCCTTAAATTTATTTGTATTATGCCGCTGTTGTTTATTCTGTCAGCCTCGGTCTGCAGCGCGTTTAAAAGACCGTGTTGCATAATGTGTTCAAAATTAAGGCTTTTTGAAAGATGCCTCAGATCATTTATAGCACGGGCTATAAGCTCACGGCTTTCGTTGATCTTTTTTTGCTGCGCTTCGGCATTAGCGTTTGCGGCAAGTGCAAGGTTAAGTTTTACAAAAGATAACACCTGGGTTATGTTGTCGTGAATTTCGCGGCCCACATTACTAAGTGTCTGCTCCTGCACTTCAATTTGAGTTTTTAGCAACTCTTGTTGAAAGGCATTTTTTAGTTGTTCTTTCTCTTCTATGTGGCGTTTTTTCCTGCTATTATAAACGTTGATGTAAATTATAATAGCCAAAGGAGCCAGTAAGAAAATAAGGGTTAATAAAATTACTTCTTGTTTGATGTTATCCATCTTTTGCAAATAAAAGCATAGGTCCAACAGCCATATAGAATAACAATAAGCATATTACTTATGTACGTTAAATATAATCTGTTTTTTAAAGGAACAGATAAAAGTTTACTATGGAATATGTTTACTGTAGTTGCACCGAAAAAGAAAAATAGGGTGCCGGTTACCCACCAAAATTCGGGTGAGTATTTCAGGTCTGTATATTCATCATTGTTAAGCAGCAGAAAGTAATAATATAGACTGTACAACACCAATACAACGGATAATGCAGCGTAAGTGCTTGCGTTATAATCGAAGATATTTGATTTATTAGTTATAAGATCATAACTGTAAAAAATTAGTAATACAGCAAGCCCCATTATAATGGCCCACAAGCTTCGGGTATACTTGCCGATGATGTTATAAAACATCATTAAAAACGTGGCGATTTGTACTAACAATAATATATTGTAGATCCACGCATTAGAGTTTTGCGGTATGGGGTTGGCGCGATACAAGGTCTTAAGCGGAATGGCGCCGATCTCAACCATGCACGTTATCAGCAAAAAGGGTATCAGCAGGCGCCAGTTGCGTTCCTTAGCATTAAAAAGACATACCAGCGCCACAATTAAACAAATTAATTCGGCGCTGGTATATATTGTAAAGTATTTAGTCATTCGGTATTAAAACAGTTTTAGTCGCAGTTAAGTGGACACAGGCTGCCATTATTTTGCGGCGGGCCGGCGCCAGTACCATCCAATGTGTTTACATCTTGTGATTTTGCCTGCAATGGGCTGCAATTAAAATCATCCACTCCGTTCCTGTCAACATAGGTTAACACAATGGTGTTTCTGCCTGCATAACTTGGCTGGCCTTTCGGCGTATAAGTTCCGTCTGGATAGGTGCCAAAATAAACCCTTACGCCGTTAAAGCTTTTTTCATTTGCCATGTTTTTAAACATACTTAAGGGTAGCCAAATGGCATCCGTATTCATGTTTTTACCATCAAATTTTTGTATCATTTTTTCTGCATAGCTTCTTGGTAAAGATCCCGGTGTAAGTTTGCAACCATTTTCAAGATCAGGGCAGGTAGGGCACTGATCATAAAGAACAGCTCCCGGGTCAGTTCCCTTTTTATTTACACGCAGGGTAACAACACGAGCGGTGTCAAACAATAATTGGTCATGGTCGTAATAATCAGTATGTTTTTCAGGACCAGATCCTGCCTTTGTAGATACCGGAAATAATATTGTTTCGGCATCTGTACCTGATTTTTTTCCCAGATAAAACCTTACACCGTCAACGCCCGCCCCCTCTTTTTCCAGGTACGCCAAAATTTTGTCAACCATGCGCTTGTTGAAGAAATAGCTTACATTTTCAACTATCATACCCTGGCCTTCACGGGCCTTTTTGTAGTTGGCAATCAAAATGCTGGCTTCTGTAGAATCAACACCGTTAAGGGTCTTTTTAACAGTAGTGCCAGAGGTAGTTATCTCTACAGCGCGGGCGGTAATTGCTGCCGTAGTATCACTACTTGCCGCAGTTTTCTCGTCACTGCCAGATTTACATCCCGCCATTACTGTTACAGCGAGCATTAGGTAAAATAATAGTTTTCTCATCATTTTTTAGGGTTAGGGTAAAGAGCGAAGTTACAATCAAAGCCACACACCTATACACCGTTTTTTAACGGTATTTTGTGTTTAAATCCCTGTTTAAAATGCCGTTAATATCTGCTGTTTTTATACCAGTACTTTACTGACATTTGGTTTAAGCAATTAGCATTGCTAACGTAGAATTGAAATAATGTAGAATAAAGACAATAGCTGACTAACGGGGCAGATACTTCCCTTTTAGGATTATTTGTCGACAGACGAGAATAGTTTTATAATACAATAAGTATCAGTTTCACCTAAACCTTCATCTTAACTATTAGCCGGCTCCTTTAGGGGAATTGGGGTCGGCTATTTTTTACCTCTTACCCGTCAAGCAAAAAAACAAATAGCTCTTTTGGGCCATGGGCGCCCAACACCAGGGTTTTTTCAATGTCTGCCGTACGGCTGGGGCCGGTTACGTTAGTTATCATTGACGGTATATTACTTCCGTATTTTTCTTTTAGCAGTTTAAACCCATCTTTCAGATCGGTAACCATTTGCGACGTGTAGGCCAGCACAATGTGTACCGAGGGATAGATGCTTAAACGGCGGCCCGCCATCCCTGCGTTTGATAGCAAAACACTGCCATTACGGGCTACCAGCGCTTCACATAAAGTAAAGCCAACCTCGGCCTGTTCAAAATCTTTATCTGTTTCAAAATAAGGATATTCGTACTTATCAAGCAGTTGTTGTAGTTCGGGTTCCCAGCAATATATTTTGCGCCAGCTCCGTTCTTCGGCAAGTGTAAGCAGGTTTTCAATAAACTGTACTTCGTCCTCACAAAAAGAAAACTGACCCGCCACTGCTGTAAACTCCTCGGCAAACATCACCTCCAGCAGGTCATCAGCCGGCGGATAATGCGGCAAATTTTCCAGATTGGGATAGGGGTTATCCCTTTTCTCTAAAAGGGCCTGCCGTATCTTCTTCAGCAGTTTTTCTTTTGATGTGGTGATGTTCCTCATTGATTGGCTAAAAGCTAAGGTAAAAGTCAAAAGCCCAAATTACTTTGAGCTTTTGACTTTTACCTTTCTGCTAACTATTATTCGTTTCCCGTAGCGTCTTTTTCTTCGGGGTTTCTGTTAAACGTTCCTGAGTGATCAGCAACACCTTCATGTGCAAGCGAAGCCGCTGCGGGTTCCTGGTTAGATTCTGTAGGCCCATTTACAAACTCGTCATAAGTGGTGCGGTTATCAAACGGGCGTTTACCCAATATCTCTTCCAGATCTGATTGAAACAATATCTCTTTCTCTAACAGCTTATCAGCCAGTTTTATCAGGCCATCCTGTTTATCCAACAGTAAAGCTTTAGTACGCGCATAAACTGCATTTATCTGGTTACGTACTTCCTGGTCAATCAACTCAGATGTTTTTTCTGAATATGGTTTGTTAAACTGGTACTCGCCTTGGGTATCATTAAATGATACATTTCCAACTTTCTCATTCATACCATAAATGGTAACCATGGCGTATGAAAGCTTGGTAATGCGTTCCAAATCATTTTGAGCGCCGGTTGAAATTTTGCCAAAGGTTATATCCTCTGCCACGCGGCCACCCATTGTCATACACATACCGTCTTCCAGTTGTTCAATGGTATACAAAAACTGCTCTTTAGGTAAGTACTGCGCATAACCCAATGCGGCAACACCACGCGGAACGATAGATACCTTAACCAACGGATCCGCATGCTCCAGGAACCAGCCTGCAATAGCATGGCCAGCCTCGTGAAATGCAACGATGCGTTTTTCTTCCGGTGATATGATCTTGTTTTTCTTTTCTAAACCACCTATCACACGGTCAATAGCATCCTGAAAATCCTGCATATCAACCGCCTCTTTGTTTTTACGGGCAGCAATCAATGCGGCCTCGTTACAAACGTTAGCTATTTCGGCACCGGCAAAACCTGGGGTTTGGGCGGATAATTTTTTAGCGTCAACACCTTCTGCCAGTTTAACCGGCTTAAGGTGAACCTTAAATATCTGCTCCCTGCCAATCAGATCGGGTTTATCAATTGATACCTGCCTGTCAAAACGTCCCGGACGAAGCAAGGCAGAGTCTAATACATCCGGACGGTTAGTTGCGGCCAAGATGATAATGCCTGAATCTGTACCGAAACCGTCCATTTCAACCAATAACTGGTTAAGGGTGTTTTCGCGCTCATCATTACCGCCTACAATATTGTTTTTACCACGGGCACGGCCAATAGCATCAATCTCATCAATAAAGATGATACATGGCGCCTTGTCCTTTGCCTGGCGGAACAAATCACGAACACGTGATGCACCTACGCCCACAAACATTTCCACAAAATCTGACCCCGAAAGGGAGAAGAAAGGCACCTGCGCCTCGCCTGCAACAGCTTTGGCTAATAAAGTTTTACCCGTACCTGGTGAACCAACAAGCAATGCGCCCTTTGGTATTTTACCACCCAGGTTGGTATATTTTTTTGGATTACGAAGGAAATCAACAATTTCCATTACCTCTTGCTTGGCTTCTTCTAAACCGGCAACATCATTAAAAGTAACCGATACCTGCGATTCTTTATCAAACAAAGTAGCTTTTGATTTGCCGATATTAAATATCTGCCCACCCGGGCCGCCACCGGCACCGCCAGACATGCGGCGCATAATAAACATCAGCACCGCTGCAAAAAGCACAATCATTATGACGCTTTGCACCAGGCCATTTGATAACAGACTGTCGCGCAAATCGTAACGGATTTCGATTTTTTGCAAGTCCGGTAAGCTTTTCTGCGCACTATCTACAGACTGCTTAAGCATCTCATAAGATGGTGCGTTAAATGCATACTGCGGATCATTGTTTGATACGTTAAAAGCATTTTGTGCTTTCCTTACAGCTGCATATTGCGGCTTTTTCTCTAAACTGTCTTTTTTAATGTGTACCTCGGCAATTACCAGATCTCCGCTTTTATAAGCCATAAGGTAGTCAACATCGCCGCTTTTAAGCATTTTGCTCTCAAAAGTTTTAAAGTCAATGGCCCGCCCGCCTGTATTTCCCGAAAAAACGGCTATCCCAATAAACGTGGCGATAACGAGAGCATAAACCCACATAAAATTAAATTTAGGGGGTTTGGGTGTTATCCTTTTGGCAGGGATCTTCCTTACCGGTTTTGGTTTTTCCGAATTATTATCTTTCATTTTTTTTATTTCAAATATTAAGTATTCTAAAAGTTACCGGCACTTATGCGCTTTTGTAACTTTTAATTTCAGCATCGCCCCACAATTCCTCTACACCATAAAATTCGCGCTTATCTGTTCTAAAAACGTGTATAACCACATTTACATAGTCAAGCAAAATCCACTCGCCATGCTGCAAACCCTCTTTGCGCCAGGGCTCCTGCTGTGTGGTTTTAAATATCTCGTCTTCAATGCTGTTAGCTATTGCTTTTACCTGTGTGGTTGAGTCGGCATGACATATAACAAAATAATCAGACACAGAGCTATGTAAATTCCGAAGATCTAATCTGACAATGTCGTTCCCTTTTTTTTCCTGTATGCCATGTATAGCAAGTTCAGAAATGTAAGCGGATTCAGTTTTCGCTTTATTTTTTACCATCAAAAAGAATTAGTTTTGAAACGTTTTTGAGTTAGTCATTATTATAACATTGCAAAATAACATATTTTCAGGATTATTTGTTGGACAAAATTTACTGACATTAAAAGAAGTAGATTCAACCAACAATTTCCTTAAGAACTTATTGACAAATTCCAAGCCATTGCCCGAAGGTACGGTCATTATGGCAGAACATCAATATGCAGGTCGCGGTCAGCAGGAAAACAAATGGCTTAGCCAGCCCGGTAAAAACCTAACATTTAGCATATTGCTTAAACCTACTTTTATAAACGCAGTCAATCAGTTTGACCTGACACGCGCTATTAGCCTGGGCGTTTATGATACACTGCGTACACTATTGGATGACGGACTTAAAATCAAGTGGCCCAACGATATATATTATAACGACAGGAAACTGGGCGGCATGTTAATTGAGAATATGGTGCAGGGCGAGCGAATAAACAATTCGGTGGTGGGGATAGGCCTTAATATAAATCAGGATGATTTTCCTGAAGACGTAGGGAACGCCACATCTGTTAAACAAATCTTACACAAAGATTACGATTTACGTCTTTTATTGTCAGAGATTTGCAGTCGAATAGAAGGATACTACCTACATTTAAAGGCAGGCAGAATTGATTTTATAAGAAGCAGCTATTTAAGCCGTTTATATTGGCTGAACCAGCCGCGACAGTTTAAGGCAGATGGCGAGGCTTTTGAAGGAGTAATTGAGGGTGTAGCCGACAATGGCTTGTTACAGATAAAAAGAGACGGACTGACTTTAAACTACAACTTAAAAGAGATTGAATTTTTAAACAAATAACCATGAAAAAGATACTGGCCCTAACGGCCGCATTAATGTTAAGCTTAGGCGTATTTGCGCAGATTGAAAACCCGGTAAAATGGGCCTATGCCGCAAAAAGAACAAGTGCTACCGAGGCAACGGTTTATATTAAAGCAACGGTAGAGGATGGCTGGCATGTATACTCGCAGTATATCGAAGAAGGCGGCCCTATAAAAACTTCGTTTTCATTTACTCCATCAAAACAATACAGCCTGGTTGGCAAAACTGCAGAGCCTAAAGCTGTTGTTAAATTTGATAAGCAGTTTAAAATGAATATTGGCTATTTTGAGAAAGAAGTAGTATTTGAGCAAAAAGTAAAACTGAAATCGGCGGGTGCTGCAACTGTAAAAGGTAAACTTGAGTTTATGGTTTGTAATGATCATAAATGTCTTCCGCCCGACGAAATTGCTTTTACTGTACCCTTGCCTGTAAAGAAGTAACATGATAAAGCTTTTAGCCGTTGCAACCCTACTTTTTTTAAACTTTACCACGCCTCCCCCTGTTGAAAATCACGTAAAATGGAGTTGTGTGGCTAAACGCATAAGCCCTACAGCGGCCACAATATTTTTAAAAGCAACTATTGATGAAGGCTGGCACATATATTCGCAACACATTGAAGAAGGCGGACCAACAAAGACCGAATTTAAATTTGCACCATCGAAAGGATATAATTTAGCAGGCAAAACCGTTGAGCCAAAGGCGCTGACAAAGTTTGATAAGTTTTTTAAAATGAATGTGGGCTCATTTGAAAAGGAAGTTTTATTTAAACAACAGATCAAGCTTAAATCAACCGCTGCTTTAACGGTAAAATGCAAATTGGCGTTTGGAGTTTGTAATGATAAGACCTGTTTACCACCAGATGAAGCCACCTTTAATATACCTGTGCCCGTAAAATAATAGCATGAGTTTTATACGTTTAGAAAAGTTTTCTTTTAAATCAGCCGGCATCTGGCTTTTTGTGGTTTTGCTATGGTTGTGTAGCACAACTATTGTGCACGCACAGGATACTGATACCGCCGGCATGGTTTTTACAGACATAACCACGGCCACAGATAGCCTGGAGAGTGTCGTAACAGATACTCAGCAAGTGGTAAAAGCCGTTACACCCGCTGTCACTCCTATTGCTGCAATACAAGCTCCAAAATCATTGTGGACAATATTTATAGCGGGCTTTTTAGGCGGCTTCGCTGCATTTTTAATGCCGTGTATTTACCCAATGCTGCCCTTAACTGTTTCGTTTTTTACAAAAAAAGGCGGGAGCCGAAGTAAAGGAATACTTAATTCGGTACTATATGGTCTGTGCATCATATTTATATATGTTTTTATTGGCATACTGGTGGCAGTTGTTTTCGGGCCGGCTGCTCTTAATGGGCTGGCCACTAATGGTATTTTTAACTTCTTTTTCTTTCTCCTGCTTATTGCCTTCGGCATATCTTTCCTGGGTGCGTTTGAGATCACTTTACCCAGCTCTCTTGCCAATAAACTGGATGAAAACTCAGACAAAGGCGGGCTTGCGGGGATATTTTTTATGGCCGCTACACTGGTTGTGGTGTCTTTCTCTTGCACCGGGCCGTTAGTTAGTTCAGTATTGCTTGACGCCGCCGTTAAGGGCGAGCGAATTGGCCCTGCTATAAGTATGCTCGGGTTTTCCTTGGCCTTAGCACTTCCTTTTACTTTGTTCGCCATGTTCCCATCGGCTTTAAAAAGCTTACCAAAATCTGGCGGGTGGCTAAACAGCGTAAAAGTGGTTTTAGGATTTATAGAGATAGCTTTCGCATTAAAGTTTTTATCAAACGTAGATCTGGCTTACCACTGGAATTTGATAGACCGCGAAATAGTACTATCGCTCTGGATAGCAATCGGGTTATTAATGGGCCTCTATCTTATAGGCAAGATCAGGTTCTCACATGATTCTCCTGTTGAATATCTCTCCATCCCCAGAACATTTATAGCCATGGGTGTTTTTGCTTTTACGGTTTATTTAGTTCCCGGTTTATGGGGAGCGCCGCTTAAATCAGTAAGTGCGTTATTGCCACCGTTAAGTACACAAGATTTTGATATATCTGCCGGTACATCATTTACTCCGGCTGTTAGTAATACCACATCAATAAAAGAAAAGAAATATGAGGAACTTTTTAAGCGCCTGCCAAAAGTAAAAGGCCTTGATGAGTGGTATGATTTTGACCAGGCCAAAGCTGTTGCCAAAGAACTGCATAAACCGGTACTTATTGACTTTACCGGCTGGAACTGTGTTAACTGCCGCCAAATGGAGCAAAACGTATTTCCGGACCCGGAGGTGCTAAAGCGCCTTCAAAATGAATTTGTTATGTTACAATTGGTAATAGACGACAAAACTGAACTTCCCGCTGCCGAACAATATACCTCGCCGGTTACTAAAAAGCGTATTGCCACGCTTGGGGGCAAATGGCTGGATTTTGAGATATCTAAGTACAACTCTAACGCGCAACCGTTTTATGTTATTATTGATGAAAACGGCCAAACCCTTGTTCCACCACAAGGTGCCATCTTTGATATTCCCGAGTTCGTAAAATACCTCGACAGCGGAATTTCTGCTTATAAAACTTTACAGGCGGCAAAAAAATAACGTAATTTGCGGCGAATTCGATTTAGTAATAAATTTCTTCGCAGATCAGCATGACTCAGATAAAGAAAATAGGCGTTTTTACGTCGGGAAGTGATTCGCCGGGTATGAATGCTGCCATAAGGGCGGTTGTTCGCACCGCGGTGCTGTATGATCTGGAGGTTGTTGGCATACGCCGTGGCTACGAGGGAATGATAAACGGCGAATTTATTGATATGGACCGCAAATCTGTTTCCAACATTATACAACGTGGTGGTACCATTCTAAAAGCCGGTCGGAGCGAAGAGTTTAAAACGCCTGCCGGTCGTAAAAAAGCCTTTGAACAACTTAAGTCGCGAAACATTGATGGCCTGATAGCGCTTGGGGGTAACGGTACTTTTATTGGTGCTAAAGATCTGGGTCGCGAATTTGATATGCCTATAATTGGTGTTCCCTGCACTATTGATAACGATTTATTGGGCACCGACTTTACCGTTGGATACGACACTGCCATTAATACGGCAATTGAAGCGATAGATAAGATCAGGGATACTGCTGAATCGCACGACCGCCTGTTTATTGTTGAGGTGATGGGCGCTGACTCTGGTTTGATTGCTCTGCGTGTAGGTATCGCCATTGGTGCCGAGGCTATGATGATTCCTGGAACACGGTCTGATATGCCTGCCTTATTTTCGCGCCTTGAAATGGGACGGAAGGATAAAGCTTCAAAAATTGTAGTGGTAGCCGAAGGCGAAGAGCCCGGTGAGGCTTTTGAAATAGGCCGTATCATCAAAGAAAAATATCCTAATTACGATACCCGCATATCAGTATTGGGCCACATACAACGGGGTGGAAAACCTACCTGTATGGACCGCGTTTTAGCAAGCCGTTTAGGCGTTGCCGCTGTTGAAGTGTTAAGAAACGGGCATCGCAATGAAATGGCTGGGCTAATTCACAACAGTATTATTTACACCTCGTTTGAGCGTGCTGTGAAACACAATATCGATTTAAATACTGATCTGTTGAAAGTTGTGGAAATGCTTTCTTTGTAAGCTACACTTTAATCCCCAAGCAATTAGCACCTTACATTTTTGTAGCAGGGTGCAGCACTCTACCTGCTACGCTACACATGTTAATAACCCTTAGCTATCTAAAACAGTAAGATTTGACAGCCCTTGCTGATTTATTATAGCAATGCTTTTGCCCGAAAGCGAAACCAGCTTTTCGTTCACCAGCTCGTTTATTACCCTGAAAACCGTTTCGTAAGTGGCGCCTGAGAACGAAGCCAGGTCCTGTCTGCTCAGATCAATATTAATAAACCCGTCGTGTGTTACACCAAATTGCTTTTGCAGCAGCAGCAGTGACTCTGCCACGCGGCCCTTAACAGACATGTGAGCCAGGTTGCGCATTTTCCTTTCAGAATCCCGAAGCTCGCTGGCAAAAAAATGTAAAAGGTTATAGGTGAATTCTGTATTGACTTTTAAGGTTGCTTCAAAAAAATCAATGTCAACAAAACAGATCACGCTATTCTCTAACGCCGTAGCCGATACATGATAACCGGTGCTGCTTCCTATACCACGATGGCCAACAATAGACCCCGTTTTAGCAAACCTTACAATGAGTTCCTTGTAGGCATCCCACTTTATATGAACCTTTACATTTCCTGAATTAACAAAGAAAACGCCTTTAACTTCGTCCCCTTCTTTAAAAATAACCTCGCCTTTTTTTACTCTAAAGGTCTTCTGATTTTGCAAAATTGCCGGATGCCACTCCTTCATGCAGTTATGAAACAGAAAACAATTGTTTTGGTCGCATATGGCTTTGCTTTTTTTCATTTTCAGTGAATTTAGTTACAATCTTAGCCCAAATTCGGCAGCTATCGTAATCGTTTTATTGGCTCAATGTAAAAATATGTATAATATTCTATAATTTTTATCATGAAATTGATTTATTAATGAAAATATTTCCGGCAAATGGCTTTTTTTTAATTAAAATTATAAAATTCACAAAATATGGTATATCTTGCGCTCATTAACTGATCTTAATAACCCTCATAAATGTATATTACTACTACATTTATGAAAAGTCCACCCTTAATTGGGTGGACTTTTTGTTTTTTACGGGAGAAGTTTTAAGACCTTAAATCGCTTAACGTTTGCTGTTAACAACGCGTTATTATTTGATTAAAATTACACTGATGCCGCATGAGATATATGGCAGATGGTTATTTTTACGTTATGCCGGGTTATAAAAAAAATGCATTGCTGTTGCCGCTTATTGCTTTATTAATTATAGTTGCAAATGTGGCCAGCGGGCAGGGCAAATACAAAATTATCCCTCTGCCTCTTGCACTACAAGGCGTTAATGAGGAGTTTTCGGGCATGGCGCAGTTAGGTAACCGCATATATGTTTTACCACAATACGGCAGCTCAAAAGAAACCGGACTTGACGGCAAGTTTGACCTTTACAGTTTGCGCGCCGATAGCATAAGCCGCATTATAGAAGGCAAAGACACAGCCTTAACATCTTTCAATGCCTTCAAAGTACGCAACCTTAACAAACTGCCCGATTTTATAAAGAACACTTACCAGGGTTTTGAAACGCTCACTTTTGTGGGCACATCTGTTTATATGGCCATTGAAACTGTTGATACGGTTGCGAATTGCTATTTAGTGAGGGGAGTTATAGACACAGCTAAAAAAGAGATCACTATAGACCCTAAAAACTACCTGGCTTTAAAAAGGCCCTTTTACATTAGCAACGCCGGATACGAAAGCATTACATGGTTACCCGGTATAAATAAGCTAATTGCATTTTATGAATTTAACGCCGCGAATGAAAACCTGGCTTATTTAATAGATACATCGTTAACCAAAGCGCCGGAGCCTGTTAAAACACCTTTTCTATATTTCCGTAATACAGATGCGGTTACAGCGCCCAATGGTGGTATTTATGCCATGAATTATTTTTGGGATGGAGATTATGAAAAGTATCTGGACAACGGTATAGTTAAAAATGCGGAGAAGGGTATTAGTCGCCTTATCCCGTCACTTAAAGACAGCCTGAATAACAACCCCGGTTATTTAAAGAGCAAGACTTTTGCCCGTATTGTCTACCTAAAAAATCATCGTAAAAAAAACTGGAAACAAGTGGCGGTTTTTGATGGCTTTAGACACAATTGGGAAGGAATCACCTTATTTAAAAAAGGCGCTCTTGTTATTGCCGACGCCAACAGGAGTACAAAGCAGGTAACCCAGCTGGCCTACGTGGCGTTCTGATCATCAGAAAAAATTTTTCTCACGACAAAAAATTTGCTTTTCTTTATAGTTATGTATAGCTTCACGGCCCCTATGAAGCAACCAAACTGCATATGTTAATGAAGTTTAACGGTAAAAAGATCATCATTTTTGATGATGATGAAGATATTTTAAGTGTTTGCACCTACGTGCTTGAAGAACAAGGCTGGGATGTGCATGTTTTTACAGACTGCAACCAGATTATTGATAAGGTAAGCTCCGTTATGCCCCACGTTATTTTGATGGATAACTGGATCCCCGACACGGGCGGTATAGTAGCAACACAGGCGCTTAAAAGCAACGATACGCTTAAAAACATTCCTGTTGTTTATTTTTCTGCCAACAGCGACATTCAATTATTAGCCAAACAGGCCGGTGCCGAAGCGTATATAGCAAAGCCATTTGACCTGGAAGACATGGAGCGTATAATTGACGGCGTTTTGGCTGCGTAATTGAAACGTAATATTGTTTTTACGCTGTGTATTATTGGGTTTATTATCAATAAGCCCTATATTCGCCACTTAATTTAACCTACTGCAAAGTGAAGATATACAACACCAAACGCGGCATTGTCATAGATAACGAAGGGCAATACTTTCTTTCAAACCAAACCAACTGGGATACTTTTATAAACAGACAAGGCTTATTTGCCGCTGTATCTGCAGAAATAGGCAGCTTAACCGCTGATTCATCATTAGCTGATGCAATTAACGGCGAAGTTTTGGCTCCTTTAGTTAATCAGGAAGTATGGGCTTCGGGCGTTACTTATTTCCGCAGCCGTACTGCACGTATAGAAGAATCAAAAGATGCCGGTGGCGGTACTTTTTATGATCGTGTTTACAATGCAGACAGGCCGGAGCTTTTCTTTAAAGCACCTGCTTACCGTACGGTTGGTACCGGAGCTGATGTTCGCATCCGTAAAGATTCAAAATGGAACGTACCAGAGCCTGAGCTAACTTTATTTATGTGCTCTGCCGGAACCATTGAAGGTTATGCTATTGGTAACGATATGTCATCAAGAGATATTGAAGGCGAAAATCCTTTGTATCTGCCGCAGGCAAAATCATACACAGGCTCTGCCGCTGTTGGCCCATGTGTTTATGTTAGCGATGCACCTATTAACCCTGAAGCGGTTATTACTTTAGAGATTAAAAGAGGTAGCGAGGTAGCATTTACCGAGTCTATCGCTATCAGCCAAATGAAACGCAAGCACAGCGAATTAGCCAGCTGGTTGTTTAGGGAATTAGACTTTAAATACGGCGTGTTCCTGATGACAGGTACAGGCATCATTCCTCAGGATGAATTTACCTTGCAGGTTGGCGACGTTGTTAATATCTCAATTGAAGGTATTGGCACACTGAGCAACACCGTTACTTCTTAAAAATATCAACACGCCCCCGGCGTTAATTTATACTATCATGATTGAAGGAAAACAGATCATAGGTTTTGAAATTAAGGCCGGGGGCGATGTTCTTTGGCAGTCAACCAACCCTGCCACCGGCGAGAAGATCGCCGATTTTCGCACAGCAACCCTTGCCGAAGTTGAAGAAGCTGCCACCAAAGCGGCTGCAGCGTTTCTGGTTTACCGCAAAAAGTCCGGTTTTGAAAAGGCTGATTTTCTTGATGCCATTGCGCACGAAATGACCGCCATAGGCGATGACCTGTTAGCTATGTGCATGGCCGAGACCGCCCTGTTAAAAGCTAATCTTACCATCGAGCTTGGCCGCACCATTAACCAGCTCAAAATGTTTGCTGGTTTGCTGCGCGAAGGTTCATGGCTGGATGCCCGCATTGAAACAGCCGACCCAACCCGCACTCCCCGCCCAAAGCCAGATGTTCGATTTATGCAGATTGCTATGGGGCCGGTGCTGGTATTTGGATCAAGCAATTTCCCTTTCGCGTTCTCTACAGCAGGCGGAGATACCGCTTCTGCCCTTGCCGCCGGTTGCCCGGTGATAGTAAAGGCGCATCCTGCACACCCAGCAACAGGCGAGATGGTGGCCAAGGCCATACAGCGCGCCGCTTTAAAAACAGGCATGCCGGATGGCGTTTTCTCGCATCTATATGATAACGGATTAGACGTAGCCAAAACATTGGTGGTGCATCCTGCTATAAAGGCGGTAGGGTTCACCGGCTCTTACCGTGGCGGCAAGGCAATATTTGATATGGCCATGCAGCGCGCCGAACCGATCCCGGTGTATGCCGAAATGGGCAGCTCTAACCCGGTGTTCGTTTTGCCGGAGATTGCTAAGAACGAGGCCGACAACTTTGCGCAAGGCTTCGCCGCATCTGTTACCGCGAGCGTGGGGCAATTGTGTACCAACCCCGGCATCTTGCTATACGAGAAATCTAAAGATGCTGAGGACTTTGCCAACAAGCTGCAGGAGCACTTCCAGCAAAGTATAGGGGGGGTAATGCTGGCACCTAACATATCAGGGGCTTACAATACGGGAGTGCAGCACAGGGCTGCCCATCCGGGTGTTGAGACGCTTTCTAAGGGCCAAACATCCGAAGGGTTGAATGTAGGCTCGCCGATATTGTTTAAGACCGATAGCAGCGTGTTTATGGCGGATGCCACACTGGCCGAAGAGATCTTCGGGCCGGAGAGTATTGTGGTGGAGGCTACCTCAAAAGACGAGATATTGAATATAGCCCGCAACCTTTCGGGCCATTTAACGGCTACTATACATGGCACACCTGCCGACCTGGAAGCTTATAAAGAGCTGATAGACATACTGGAGCTCAAGGTGGGGCGCATCATCATCAACGGCTTCCCTACGGGGGTTGACGTGAGCAGCGCCATGGTGCACGGCGGACCGTTCCCTGCCACTTCCGACTCGCGGGCTACCTCTGTGGGTACGGCTTCTATCTTCCGCTTTACACGGCCGGTGGCTTATCAAAATATGCCTAACGCTTTGCTGCCCGAAGAGCTGCAAAACGGCAACCCGCTTAACATATGGCGCAGGATAAACGGCGCTGTTAGTCAAGGGAAGGTGGATTGAACTGTCCCACGCGGGTGTGAGACAGTTCGAGACAATGTGGGACAGTATTTTTAGTAAACCATTGACAGTAAACAATTTGTATTTTCTGGTGGGACAAAGTGAGACTACTTATTCGTCAGGAAAATTAGCTGTGCGGTTGCTTTAATCGCCTGATAACCAAACTACTGGAAAATTTCATTTTTCTGTCCCAATGTGACTTGTCGTGAAATGGGTTGACAAAAAAGGTCAACCATGAGCAAAAATAGAAACAAGCAAGAGATTATAGCAGAATATTTGTTAGGAGACACAAGTACACGTAAATTAGCCATGAAGTATGGCTATGGCCGTGTTACCATATCAAGATGGGTTATGGCATATCAAAGACAAACAAAGAACCACCCTTTAAAGTATTCCAAAGCTATTTTGGAATCAAAGGAAATGCCGGTTACTGTAGAGGAGCTACAGGAAGCCTTGCGCTTAAGCCAGCTTAAGGTTGAGCTGCTGGAAGCGATGATCGATATCTCGGATGAACAGTTTGGTACCGATATCCGAAAAAAAGCTGGAGCCAGGCAGTCATGAGAATAGAGCAAAGCAGCGGGCGTAGTTTATTGCTGCTATGTTTACTGTCTGGCCACAGCCGTCAGGCTTATTACAAACAACGTTCACAAGCGGAAAAGGAGCCATTACAAGAAGATCTCATTGTTCAGCAGGTGCTCAAACACCGCCGGTTGCAGCCTCGCATAGGTGGCCGTAAACTGTATTTTTTAATCAAAGGTTTTATTGTTAATCGGGGAATAAAGATGGGCATGGATGCCTTTTTTAAGCTGCTGGGCAAATATGAGCTGCTCAATAAACGCCGCAGACATAAAGTACGCACAACCAATTCTAGCCATTGGATGAAAAAACATCCCAACCTGATCAAAGATGTCACTCTCACCGCTTCCGACCAGGTATGGGTGAGCGATATAACCTATATGGCATTACAGCATAAAGATGCTTTCCTGAGTTTAGTAACTGATGCATACAGCCGTAAGATAGTTGGGTTTCATTTAAGCAATAGCCTGTCAGCCGAAGGGACAGTAAAGGCGCTTAAAATGGCTATTGCAGGGCGCAGGGAACTACCCGGGCTTATCCATCATTCGGACCGGGGCGGACAATATTGCTGTAATGACTATGTAAGTGTGTCTCGTCCTGAAATAGGTTTACACATTAAGTAAACAAAGATGGACGAAAGAACAGCAGAATCGATACTTATGGATCGTAATTTATTGGGATTAAATTACCGAGCTTTAGAGAAAAAGTACGGAATATCCCGTGCGCAAATCCACCGGATGGTGATGTCAAAGCAAAAGAAAGAAAAGAAGCCGGCAGCAATTAAAGCCATTTCAGTAGAAGACACAACCTTACCGGATGATGTTAAGACGCTCCGTGAGGAGCTTCGAAAAGCTCGTCTGAAGATTGAGTTACAGGATCTGATGATCGATATATCCAGTAAGGAGCTGGGTATAGACCTGCGAAAAAAGCATGGCACCAGGCGGTCCAAATGAAAATGCAAAGCTGCTCACGGGGACTTCGTGAGCTTTGCAGACTGCTTGGTCATTCGCCACAGGCGTATTATCAATATCAAAAAGCATTAGGAAAAAGTGTACTGGAGGACGACCTGATAATCGCTCAGGTGCTTGCTCACCGCCTGCTTCAACCGAAACTTGGAGGACGAAAGTTGTATGCGATGATGGAGCCATTTATGGCAGATCATCATATCGTCAGGGGCAGAGACCGGGTGTTTGACCTGCTGCGTGAAAACGGTTTGTTAAACAGAAAGCGTAGGCACAGTAAGCCCCGGACAACGGACTCGAATCACTGGATGAAGAAATACCCCGACCTGATAAAGGGTATCGTATTAAGCCGTTCAGAAGAATTATGGGTGAGTGACATTACCTATATACGACTGAAAAAGAGCATATTCGCTTATCTGAGTTTGGTTACAGATGCTTACAGTCGTAAGATCGTGGGTTACCACATGAATAAGGACCTATCAGTTCAGGGGCCTGTGGCGGCTCTGGAAATGGCGCTTAAAGAAAGGACGGGTAATGAACTGTTGATCCATCATTCAGACCGTGGTTCACAATACTGTTGTGAAAACTATATCGGTTTGTTAAATCAAGCCGCTATCGCTATCAGCATGACCCAAAGCGGTGATCCCAGGGATAATGCCATTGCAGAAAGAGTAAACGGAATACTAAAGCTGGAGTTACTTAAGGAAGTATATCCCCACCTTACAAGCGCCCGGGAGTCGGCAGTAACAGCTGTTGAGATTTATAACAGCGTGAGGCTGCATAGCAGCATTGATATGATGACCCCTGACCAGGCACATGGGCAAACCGGCCCGATCCAACGTAAATGGAAGAGTTGGGTTAACAGACCCTGCAGAAATCGGGTACCACAGTTTTAAACAAAAGAAAGGAGACAGTAAAAAGAAAAAAGAAGCAAAAAACGAAAAACATGTGGAAATATGGAAAACTGAAGGAGTTTCCCACATTCCCACACAACAAGCAAACAACAATAGTTTATTCTTTATATTTAGAAAAGTGTAAACCTATAACAGGACTAAAATTAAAGTGTAAACTTATCACAGGATTAATCATTAAAAGTGTAAACTTTTTTCAGGACGATACACAATTTTTTGCCATTGGCAGTAAAAATCGGTACTCCTACCGGTTAATGAAAAAGCGGGGATACCCCGCTCTCCAATAACTAATCTCTAATCAACTAATCTCCAACCTACGCATGCACTCCCTCGGCAAATTCTTCAATCATTTTTTTGTTGAAGGCGGGCAAATCGTCTGGTGTTCGGCTGGTTACCAAGCCATTGTCAACCACCACTTCCTGGTTGGTCCATTGCGCGCCGGCGTTTGTAAGGTCGGTTTGCAGCGAGGGGTACGATGTTAGGCTCCTGCCGCTTATCATACCGGTTTCTATCAACACCTGTGGGCCATGACAAATAGCCGCCACCGGTTTGCTCTCATCTAAAAAGGCCGATACAAAGGCTATCGCTTCTTTATTCTGCCGCAGTTTATCCGGGTTAAGTACGCCGCCGGGAAGCATCAGCGCGTCGTAATCGTCCGGGCTAACCGTGCTCAGTTCCTTATCCACGTCTATCTCAATGCCCCAGTCGGTTTGGTTCCATGCTTTTATTTTGCCGCTTTTGGGCGATATCACATCTACCTGCGCGCCTGCTTGTTTCAGCGCCTCTAAGGGGCTGGTCAGCTCCACCTGCTCAAAGCCTTCCTCGGTAAGGATGGCTACCTTTTTATTGCTTAACGTTGCCATAATATTTATTAATTATAGTGTACAAAAATTTAGTTTCCGTTAATTGTGGAACAGGCGGGATGGTGGGATGGTTTTGGGAAATTGAAAATTGAGGTGGCTTAACTTTGGCGCAAGTCCTGCGCATTGGGAGTAGCGATGGGTGAATTGTGCTTGCCAGGGCTAAACGCAAGTCGCGCAAATGAACACAAGCACAAGTAGGGCTACTGCTCGGGGCCACTTCACAAAACTTGCGCTAAATAGGGGGGGTATCTACTCAACTTTGGCGCAAGTCTTGTGCTTTGGGGTAGCGATGGGCGACTTGTGCCCTCTAATTGAGCGACGAGCATAAGTCAGGCGACCGCACCGGGCCACTTCACAAGACTTGCGCTAAATAGGTAGTAAACCAACTCAACTTTGGCGCAAGTCTTGTGCTTTGGGGGTAGCGATGGGCGACTTGTGCCCTCTAATTATGAGCGACGAGCACAAGTCAGGCGACCGCACCGGGCCACTTCACAAGACTTGCGGAATTTAGCGCAAGTCTTGTGCAGTGGTCAACGCGTAATGGGCGACTTGTGCTTTATATAATCTCAACTTCTTGCAATATGCCGGTGGAGTGTTCATAGTTACTTGCGCTGCTATAAATATATGCTGAAGCCACGCATACCCAACCCGCCTCTACGGGGTTTTGATGAATGTAATTTAGCCTGTTATCAAACTCACTTGTATTGGTGTGTAGTTGTATTGGATGGTTATCCTGCTGCCAAAACTGATAAATTTTGTTATTACTGTTATCATTGCCCGCTTTGGCAAATAAAGGGAGCATCCAATTTTTCCTACTTTCGTGTGGGTTTTGATTGATCTCTTGCAGTATACGACGTGCCGAATATTTCTTAAGATCGCGCATTATGTCTGACAATGACGGTGTTCCAGCTCTACTAATTATCATGTGCACGTGGTTACTCATAATAACATACGAATAGATTACAAGGCCTTTTTCTTTAATACAATACCGCAATGTTTCTAAAAGTAAATCCTTATACACTTTCCTGGTAAACACATCTATCCAACCCACTACAGAAAAAGTAACAAAGTATAAAGCCTCCGGATTATTGAACTTATATTTGATACTCATCCCGAAAAATACAAACTTGAACGCACAGGCGCAAGCGTTATTTAGTTGAGGCGATGGGAGGTTACCTGTGCATTATGCATAAATCACAGGTTAGGCGAGGCTTAACTTCGGCACAAGTCTTGTGCATTGGGAGTAGCGATGGGCGACTTGTGCCCTCTAAAGCCGTCACGAGCACAAGTCGGGCGACTGCACCGGACCACTTCACAAGACTTGCGCTAAATGGGGGGAGCAAATAAACACAAGCACAAGTCGGGCAACCGCTTGGGGCTACTTCACAAGACTTGCGCTAAATGGGGGATAGATAATCTCATTATATTATTACAATTGTTTAACTTTAGTTTTTATCATCCTTATTGCATTCAATTGTATGTCTAATCACGCCAAACTACTAGTTTCTATTAGAGACTATTTAAGCCGCTTCCAGCTTCAGGTGAAGATCGCTACCGCTAATTCAGAATACGATTTGAATCAGCACGCTGAGAACATCATTCTGCCGATCTTAAACTTGGTTTTTAATTCTGAACTTAAAAATGCTAATGAAACCGAGCGAAAAAACTTTGAGAGCCTTGATCTGATTGATGATGTTTCCAAAATTGGCGTACAGGTAACATCAACTAATT
This sequence comes from Mucilaginibacter sp. HD30, assembly GCF_054061755.1. NCBI lineage: Bacteria > Pseudomonadati > Bacteroidota > Sphingobacteriia > Sphingobacteriales > Sphingobacteriaceae > Mucilaginibacter > Mucilaginibacter sp. HD30. The sequence goes on along the minus strand of NZ_JBSSEO010000001.1, from coordinate 3,446,258 downwards.
CTCAAGAAAAGGTAAAATCTACTTTAACCAAGTTTGTGAAATACGGACACTTTAAAAGGGTGGACAAAGTTTACATATACATTCTTACGGAAAAGCAAAAAACCTACGCGCCGGAACCTATTGAAAAAATTGTTAAAGGAAAGATCAAATTCGATACAAATTCTCAAATATTAGACGCCACTGACATCTATGGCTTGATCAAACGTAAAAATGACGTAGTTATATTTCAAAAGATTAATGAATTATTGGAACTTCAATTTTCAGACTTGAAAATCGCTCAAGATTTCAACTACTCAGACTTTGCTACTTTCAAAGCCTCTTACACCGAAAAATGTCTAAACAATTTCTCCCGATTGAATTTTTTTGGCTTATCGGTCAGTAGAAGGCCTAGAGAAGTCGAACTGTACGAACTGTTTGTCCCACCGCTCTTTACTAAAAAAAATCTATTTCCTAGTATACGATATCAACGCAGTCATAAGATGACTTATCAGATACCTATCTTTGAAACAAATAGTGAGTTACTGGCACATTCTATAATAGAAAAAATACATGTAGCTTCCGATGTAAAAAGGACATATTGGTCAACAGATTTTTTTGCTGAATTTGCTACAGAAACACTGAACGATTTTTTTAGCGACGATCATAAGCTAGTGGTGCTCGGTAATCCCGGGGCAGGAAAATCTTCTATTATCAAATTTGCAATCTGCAAAATTCTCGAGGGTGACGAAACCGTGTTTTCCAATAATGATATTTACAGATACCTTCCGTTACGTATCGAACTGCATAAGTACAATCAAGCTAAAGTTGCTAATAACATTGGCTTTGCTGAATTCATAATGCAAACGTTGGCAGGCGAATATCAAACCAACATATCACTCAGCCGGATTATCAAGATTTTAACGTATTTCCCCTGCTTAATATTTTTTGATGGTATTGATGAAATATTTGACATTCAGGAAAGGATCAATGTGCGAAATGACATTGAAAACTTCGCCTCGACTTACCCAGACACTCGAATAGTCGTAACTAGTAGATTCGAATCATATGAAGAAGTATCTTTTAAAGACTTTTACGAACTTGAAGTAAAAGATTTTAATCAGGATCAATTGGAAAGTTATGTGCAAAAATGGTATGTGCAAGAAGAACACGATAGCGGACGTAGAAAAAAAGAGATTGCCGGATGCCTTGCCCAGCTTACTCAGGTCGACAAAGAATTAAAATATAACCCTCTATTACTTTCTCTCATTCTAATCCTCTACCGTAATGAGCTTGAACTGCCAACAAACAAATTGGCGATATATGAAGGTTGTACAAATACCATCGTGGAACATCGGGACGAAAAAGAAAAGAAACTAAAAATCAGCCTTCAAATTAATAACAAAGCGTCAGTATTCTCCTCTATTGCCTTCTGGCAATTCGACAACCCCAATAAGAGAATTAATAACCTTGTAGTTCAGCAACATATCAAAGCTTATCTATTGAAAAATGGAGAAATAGAAGATGAACAATTGGCAAGCAAGGCGGCTATGGAGTTCCTTGAGTTTGCTAAATTACGTTCAGTTTATTTCGAGAATAAATTCACGCACAAAACCTTTCTGGAATATTTTACAGCGTACTATATATTCAGTAGCTTTTACATGGGTCAAAATCAGCGACGTTTCAATGATATCTTGGATCGAAATTTGGGGCTGGCTTCTTGGGCCGTTGTACTTGAATTACTTATTTGTAAGATTGATAATAATTTAATCAATTCTAAAATCATTACAAAAATTATTGAAGCACAGTTGCAAAAAAACAGAAACGATGCGTTATTATTTTTCCTCCAAATTCTCAAATACCTTACAAATATTAATGAAAAGATAATTGTCAATCTTATAACGTTGTCAATGCAAAGCATATTTGTTGACAAATTTCCGTTGAAGGAAAGTAGCATTGACCATTGCCAAGTACTATTTAGCCATTTAATAAACATCTACGAAGTAGATCGTTTTTGTCAGCCGTTTCTTAAATCTTTTGAAGCAGTGGTCAAGAGTGGTACATTAAGCTTAAGAGAACTAGCGACGTTTGCTTATGAATTCTCAAACGGTTTTAATGATGATAGACTTGTTACTATTTTACAAAACGAAATGCCTCATGAGGAAACAGCAGAGTTATTTCTGCTTAAAAACTTCAAAAGCGTGGGCAACGAAAATAACTATTTAGTCCTGCTTAAAGCTTTTATAGATAGGTTTGGTGTTGAAAAAATTATTCCTGTTTACCACTCGAATTTTGGACAACAAATGTTTTTCGGTAGCGACCGTTTCAACTGGATTCTCACCTTTATTTTGATGGCAACGCCAGAAGAGTGCTTTAAACAATATAAAATGTTAAAAAGCGCTGGTTTATCGCAGAGTATCATACGACAGGCTGCTCATCAAAAAATGCTGACTAAAGCTATTGTGGAACCATACGGGCTATTGCTTAAGGGGCTTCCTCAATCCGGCTACAGAGATTTTCTACAGAGTATGGTGAAACCATATTTTCGCAAAAAAGTTGAAGAGTCTAACGAAAAGTTTTACGACGTTTTCTATCAAAAAAACCATAAAAAATAAACAGCGATATCTTATCCCCCCGCTGGCGCGAGTATGTCGGACACGGCAAGTGCGTAAACGCTTACTCGTGCCTAACCTTCTTTAAAAATTAAATTTGCTTTTTTGAACAATGTTCATTTTATTTGCATTGCATTACAATGGGAACAGCCGAACGCAAAGCAAAAGAAAAGGAAGATCTGAAAGCGATGATCTTGCAGGGAGCAAAAAAGCTTTTTGTAGAGAAGGGCATTGAGCAAACCACCATCCGCAATATTGCAGATGCTATTAGCTACAGTGTGGGCACGGTGTATGTTTATTTTAAAGACAAGAACGACATACTGCACGAGCTGCATACCCTGGGCTTTATACAGCTGGGTGCAGAAATGAACATCCTGTTTAACGTTGCCGACCCGATGGAACGGCTAAAGGCTTTGGGCAGGGTTTACATCAATTTCGCTTTAAACAACCCGGATATGTACGATTTGATGTTCAGTCTGCGTGCCCCGATGGATTTTTTAGAGGCCCAGGATAAGGCAGAGTGGCCCGAAGGCGCTAATGCTTTTGATGTGCTAAAAACCACCGTTACCCAATGCATTGAGGCCGGCTATTTCAGCGGCCTTGAACCCGAGGCGGCATCGTTTATGATTTGGGGCACTGTACACGGCATGTGTGCCCTGCACATTCGCGACCGCATAAAGGGCGTTAACCTGCACGAGCCGGAAACGATGGTGACCAGGGCTTTTGAGGCTTTTGTTAAAATGATAGAACGGAGATAAAAAAATTTACCTTAGTAATGAACATTGTTCATTTAATATACAGCGATCAATAGTGTTTAATTAGTCACTTAAAATTTAGAAATCATGATCACCTTTTTAGAAACACTTGCACAGCGCGATTTGGCGCTTTACTACTTTGGTTGGGTGTGCCTGTTGTTAACAGCGGCCTTTATTGTGCTATCGTACACCAGCAGCCTACGCGTTAACGGCGTTAATGCCTGGCATAAGCCCATCAAATTTGGACTGTCCATATTTATTTACGCATGGACGATGGCTTGGTTAGTGCACTATCTGCCCGGGTTTAATGCTACAGCTTACAATGTAACCAGCATTGTGTTGTTGGGCTTTGAGCTGTTTTATATTGGCTTGCAGGCGGCCCGCGGGCAAATGTCGCATTACAATGCCAGCACAAAATTCTATAAAATTATGTTCGCGTTAATGGGGCTGGCGGCATCAGTGGCTACGCTTTACACTGCTTACATTGGTGTGCTTTTCTTTTTAGACGACTTCCCAACGTTACCTCTTTATTACCTGTGGAGCATCCGCCTGGGCATCATGCTGTTTGTTGTATTCGCGTTTGAGGGGGCCATGATGGGTTCGCGCATGAGCCACACCATTGGCGCACCGGATGACCATGGCAAAGGCCTGCCCTTTTTAAACTGGAGCAAAAAATTTGGCGATGCCCGCGTGGCCCACTTTATAGGGATGCATGCCTTACAGGTTTTGCCGTTGCTGTCCTTTTATGTGTTAAAGAATGTTACCTTAACCATTTTGGTAGGTCTGCTTTATGGTTTGCTGGCCACATTTACGCTGGTGCAGGCGCTAAAAGGTAAACCTTTGGTAAGAGCGCGCAAGGGCCGCGAGGCCATACCTGCCGGAAGTTTTTAATCGGTTATGGCCCATGTTTGGTTGTATCACCAATATGGGCCATAATGTAATAGGGCTTATCCCCCGCGCTGTCACACGCGCCTGGCGTGTGACGAAACTATTAGCCATTAGTTGAGTATTGTACCGCCATCCGCTCCCACAATTGTACTACTTGTGATTTTGACCTTCGTTGTGGATAAAAGCGAAATGGGTGGACAGTTCAAGCCTTGCTTATCAATCATCAATAAACAAAACATTGTGTACCCATGATGGTTTTAAACGAAGAGTTTAAAGGCAATACAGCAAGGGGGTGAGGTTGAAATATCATTTAAGGCAAATTCTGTTGATAGCAGCTTGCATGGGCTGCTACAGTTATAGCAAAGCGCAAACCGTACCGGTAGATTCGCTAAAAACCGATTCGCTGCAAAAAACAGCGCAACCGGTTGAATCGCTGTCCGGGCAATATGATGTAGGCGATCTTGTTCAGGCTATTTTTCGCTCGCGACAAAAACCCGACTCACTAAAAAAGCGATCGGGCATTACCATCATCCCCAATGTGGCGGCCAACCCCAGCATTGGCGCTCAAATAGGGATCAAAGCCGTAGCTGGCCGTAAATTAGGAACCGACCCTAACACGCTTATGTCGGTAGCGGCCACATCAGCCTCTGTCACAACCAAGGGCATCATCTATTTTTATATTAATCATAATATTTACACCCCCGGCAATAAGTGGAACCTGCAGGGTAATTTGGTGGTGGCCAAAACCGTAACGCCCGATTTTGGGCTGGGTATTGGACAGGCACCCGTAACAGGTAACGCTGCCGACGAGGTACTGGCTAATCCCGAACGTAAGGGCCGGGCGCTGCACTCGCTCTACTTCAACTTTAGGGAAAAGGTATATAAGGAAATTGATAAGGGCCTTTTTGTTGGTGCCGGAGTATCGTTTGATATCCGCCGCAGTATTGATGAAGGTACCGCGGGCAGTAACCCAACGCCTTACAATATTTACAGCGACCGCTACGGGTTTGCGCGGGACCGGTATACCGCAAATGGCTTGTTATTTAATGTGCAGTATACCACACGCGATAACTTGAACCGCGCTTATAAAGGGATCTATTTAGACGCGGGCTTCCGCGCAAACCAAAGCTGGATGGGCAGTAGCCGGAACGCGCTGCAGTTCACTACTGATTTTCGCAAGTATTTCAGTCTTTCAACCAACCACCCCGAGCATGTTATAGCTTTTTGGAACTGGGGGTCGTATCTGTTAAGTGGAGCCTTGCCTTACCTTGAATTGCCGGGTACGGCAAAAGACGCCGGTTTCCGCAGCGGGCGGGGTTATACTACGGCGTATTTTAAAGGTACGCAATACAACTACTCTGAAGTGGAGTACCGTTTCCCCATTACAAATAATAAATTTTTGAGCGGTGTTGCCTTTTTAAACATGCAAACCGCTAACGACGATGCCGGTGTTAAACTATTTGAGCATTGGCAGCCGGGTTATGGCGGTGGCCTGCGGGTTTTGTTTAACAAAGCCACCCGCACCAACTTATGCCTGGACTACGCCTGGGGAAGGTACGGCGCCCGGGGATTTTTTCTGGGTTTGAACGAGGCCTTTTAAATCTTAAAATATAACTATCATCGCTGCCCTCTACAGAGGGGGGTATATCAGCTGTGCGGCTGGGTGTGTGTAATACTGCAATTTTTTTAGCTCTAAGTTAAAACCATCCTCACTTGCGGCTTGTAATAATAATAGCATTAATACAACAATATGAGCACTAAAGGAAGTAAAGTTGAACGCCGTTCTGTATCAGAACAGCCGCACGAATTGAGTTACGAAGCCAAAAAAACCGGCACCAGCAAGGAAGAAGTATCAGCCGCGAAAAAATCGACCGGGACCAACCAACGCAAAGCGGTTGAAAAAAAGCTGGAGAAATGAGTTCGGCATTTGTTAAAGAGGGCGACTACGAGCAATTGAAGGACGTAGCGCCCAACATGGCTTCGCTGCTGATCTACCTGAAAAGTGAGAACGGCTCGCCGGTGGGTGAGCTGCAAGTTCGCTTTAGCCAAAAATACCAGAAAGACGTGCACGAAATGAGTGATGGCCTGGGCTATATGCTGAATGATGAGCAGCAATGGCAGGTAGCACTTGACTAAAGGAGGACAAGGTGATGAGCGATTTAACAAGGTTTAAGGAAGCGCAGAAAAAAGACTATGAAACGGCCTTGGGAGAGGTGCAAGGCGGGCGCAAACGCAGCCATTGGATGTGGTATATCTTTCCGCAGATAGCTGGTTTGGGGTCTACAGATATATCTAAACATTATGCCATTAAAAACCTGCAGGAAGCAACAGATTATTTAATGGACCAGGAACTGGGTTACAGGCTTACGGAGATCTGCAAAGCCTTGCTTGCCTTAGACACCAACGATGCACATGCTATCTTCGGCAGTCCGGATGATCTTAAACTCCGTTCGTGCATGACTTTGTTTGACGCTGTGCCGGCTACCTTCCCGGTATTTGCACAAGTGTTAGACAAATTTTACAACGGCGAAAGAGATCAACGTACCTTACAACTGCTGCAACAGCCGCCGAAACTGGCTTAAAACGCTATCCCGCAGCGCGGAATCACCTTCGGTCATTGCTTCCATCAGTTCCATATGGTGTTTCAGATAATCTGCAGCATGGTGCCGGTCGTGTAGCATCATCCAGTCGGCATTGTAGGCCCAATCTGCATATTTTACTGTCTGCGCATCCGCGCTGATGGTCAAGAGCCGCTCGTCCTCCAGTGCTTTCCGCATCTTTTTAGGCAAGGGGTTCTCTGCCTTGGTAAAGTGGCGCGTTAGCTCCACTACGCAGTTGCTGATATGTTCTGCTTCTACATCATCGTAGCCAAAGGCATTTAATCGGCTCAACAGATCGCTTTGGTTGACCGCGGTTTTTTCTAACAGGTCATGACAAATGCCGATCTCGTAAGTTAAGGGCGTTATCTCAGCAACCTGATTGGCCACGGCAAGCACATGCTCAAAATACGGCGTGTAAGTGTCTTTAATGAGCACCCCATGGTGCTGCGCCCTTACCCAATTTATTAACTGTAGCCTGCGGTTCATTTTTTATTTAACAGGGTTATACGGGTACTGTTTTCAAAACTCATCAGCCGTTGAGCGCTCTTCGGCAAACGGCGAGCTTTGAAAGGTAATGGTTTTATCTAACGGGTTAACTTTAAAGGTCCATTCAGAGGTTTGGTTGTTTTTCTCGGTAATGCTGTCCTCGCAGCCAAAGGTGAAACGAACGTCAAGCACTATTCTGACACTGCCTTTGCCTGTTGTTGCGCAGTAACCAACACGGTCAAAAGCCATCCGCATAACATCCGGCGAACCGCCTTGCCTGAACTCGCGCTGCAGCTCAAGCGCCAATTGGTTGTAGTTGGCGGTAGCGGGTGCAAACAGGTTGTTGAGCAATGTGGCTGCGTCGGTATCTGGCCTGCCAAACCATTCAAACTGTTGCTGGTTAAGCTGGATCTGAAAATTTTCCATGTGTGCAAAAATCAGCATTTAAAAAGTAATGCGGCTATCAACAATGTTTTTCCTAATTTTAGATCTTCACAACGCTACATGAAACCGCTCCACCGCAATCTGCTTATTGCATCAAACTTATACCGCGCATCGGCCCTGTTAACCGTGCTGGCTTATTTTTTAACCGCAAAAGAAGCCGCCTTGCCCGAAGTACTTATTGTAGTCATAACATTAGTTGTGGCTTACCTGATAAGAGCCGGCTTAACATGGCTCAAATGGATATTGCTGGTATGGGATCTGATCTATATCCCGTTTTTTGTAATTGCCCTGATTAAACCGTGGACGGGCAAGGTTGGGATAAACCTTTTGGCCCTGGCTATTGACCTTCTGCAGATAATTGCCCTGATCTTTCTGTTTCTGTATAAAAAGCCGGAGCCGGTAGCAGAACCCGATATTGAAGAACAGGAAGAAGAGCAACCGGCAGATTCTGAATAACGATGCCATCCTCTTTCGTAGCACATATTAAGAAATTTGTTCCGCTTACCGCTGATGAGGAGGGGATAGTAAACGCGCATGTACGTGTGTTAAATATCAAGAAAAAGGCGTGGCTGTTAACCGAAGGGCAGATCTGCCGCAGTAATTACTTTGTTGAAACAGGCTGCCTGCGCATGTACTATATTACCGATAAAGGCACCGAACAGATAACACAGTTTGCAATTGAGAACTGGTGGCTGGCCGATTACATGAGCCTGACGATGCAAAAGCCCTCGCCGTTTTTCATCCAGGCTATTGAAGATGCGCAGGTTGTAGCGCTTGACCATCATAAACAGGAAGAGCTACTTCAGCAGGTGCCAAAAATGGAGCGTTATTTCAGGCTGATGATGCAGCGCGCTTATGCAGCCATGCAAATGCGCATTAAATATATTCACGATCATTCTAAAGAGGAAGTGTACCACCAGTTCAGCGGCCTCTTTCCTGATTTTGTTCAGCGCATACCACAATATATGCTGGCATCTTACCTCGGCCTTACGCCGGAATACCTGAGCGAGATCCGCAAGAAAAAACAGGGTTAACGCATTTCTTAAACCAGTTTAATTTTTGCCCGGATGGGGCGCTGTATGTTTGTCTCAACAAAAAAACATACAACAATGAGCACCAGAATCGACATCCAAAAACAACAGCCCGAGGCGTACAAAGCCATGTTTGCCCTTGAAAAATATTTAAGCACCAGCGCAATACCGCCGCTACACAAAGAGTTGATAAAAATGCGGTCATCGCAAATAAATGGTTGTGCCTTTTGCATTGATATGCACACCCGCGATGCGCGTAAATTAGGCGAGACAGAACAACGCATTTACTTACTGAATGCCTGGCGCGAAGTAGACCATATTTACACCGAAGAAGAGCGTTGTGTATTGGCCATAACAGAGGAAGTTACACTGATAAGCAAGCACGGCCTTACCGAAGAAACCTACGCTAATGCCGCCCTGTTATTTGAGCCGAACTATATTGCGCAATTAATAATGGCAGTAGTTACCATTAACGCCTGGAACCGCATAGCCATATCAACACATCTGCAGCCGGTGCAGGCCTAAGTTTGTAAAATATCTGTTAATAAAGCGGCCCTGCACATGCGGGGCCGTTTTGTTGTTAAACCTATTATGATTGTGGGCGTCAATAAAGAAAGTATTTTGACCTAAAAAAGTACTTACTTTATGGAATTGTAACTATAGCTGCATCGTTAGTTAAACCAATTACAAACGATTAGTTAAAACCTATCGCATGAGAACCTATCTTATTAACCTGTTTAAGTATGTGGCAATGGCAATATTTGTTTTGCCATGCGCCTTAGCATTTGGCCAGATAACGCCCGCCGCTACTGCTGTTGATGAAATTACCCGTTTAGAAAACGCCGTAAAAGAAAGGAAAGCCCTTGCTCAAACCCGCCTGGCGCTTGAGGCTCTTTACAAGCGGGCGGCTAATACCAACAACTACGTTTTGCAGGCCCGCAGTTTAAACAGCTTAATTAAGGTAAAGGACCAGTTAACTGACGACACTTTGTACTTCCGCAACAGCGCAGTTATCGACACATTGCTGGCATCGCCTAAAACTCCATCAACCTTAAAATCAATATTATATGTTATGCAAGCCAGGCGCATTAGCCGGTTTGACCAAAGGCCACGCAGATTTGGTATGGATGCTTATCGCGTTAAGAATTTACCAACAGACTATACTGGGTTAACCTTCCTTCAGCGAATCACACTATCAGTTAAACTGTTGGATAGTGCTCTTGCAGGTACTGCTCCAAAACCTCAGGATACGGCGCAATTTAAATGGCTGGCCTCAAATCCTGACTTTTTAATGTTTACAACCCGGTTTGAGGATGTTGTTTTATTAGAAAAAGTAACTATTTCCGCATTAAGCCAGGGCTTGCCGCTTAACCTGCATAAAACGTTCAGCAAAATATTGACACTGCCTTCCGCGGCCTTTATACACGCCGTGGATAGCCTTACATCATTGGGACGGGACGAACCCGCGTTACATGCTTTAAAGGCCTACCGGGAATGGATGGTGTTGCACAGAACAGAGGACGAAACAAAGCTATTTATTGAGGCCCTGGCACGTAAAAGCATTTACTTATATGTGGAGGGAGATACCGTTGTTAACAGAAGGTATATTGAATACCTGCAAAGCGAAGTAAACTCAAAATATGATGCAATAAAGGCGTTTGCTATTTATCACCTGTGCCTTTTATGGAACCAGGAAGGCAACAGGTATAAAAATTTTTCTGACAGGTATAGCTATTCGCCGCAATTTGAAACCAGGTACCAGTATTATCCGGTAAGGGCGCTGCAACTTTATGAGCAGAATAAGCTGTTGATGGCAAAATACCCCCCTTTTAAAGTACCATTGGAAACAATGGTGGCGCAAATAAAGGCAAAGGCCCTGCGCATTGAAATGGATGACACTTTTGTTCCGGGCGATGATATTCCGTTTAAAGTAACTTATAAAAATACGGATACCCTTTACTACCGCATTGTAAAGATAAACCCTAAGGAACCGGCCGGGAATACTCTGATCATTGCCAATGATGCTTTAATTAAAAGGCCCGTTGTTAGTACAGGCACTTTTGCTATGCCCCTGCCTGCCGACAACAACGTACATGCTACTTATTTAAAACTGGCGGCATTGCCAACAGGGTATTACCGTTTGCTGATGAGTTACAGGCCCATAAACGCTGCAAACGATACACTTAGTAACATTTGTATTAAAGTAACGGGCATAGTGGCGCTTAATACAGATGATCGCGTATTTGTGCTTGATAGAAAAACAGGATCTCCGTTAGCAGGAGCCGGGGTGCAGGCATTTGATACAAAAACCAAGGCCAAAACCAGCGCGATATTAACAGTACCGGCAAGTGGTTATGTTACTGTAAAGAATGTTGCCGATAGCCTGGCCATTATTAATAAGGGCGATACATTAGGATATAAGCCAACGGCAAGTCGAAATCAAATCAACAGTAATATTTATAATAAGGATAAATACGATGATCTTTCAGAATTTTATGATGACAATGTGCGGATGCAGGTATTTGTGGACCGGGGCATTTATCGCCCCGGCCAAACCATTCATTATAAAATAATCTTTTTTACAAATCACCCTAAAACCGGCCAGTCTGTTCTTTTGAATAAAGAAAACCTGGGCGGGGGCGTTTTTAAAACCCTTGTAAAAAATTGGCTTAATAACGGTAACGACTATATTAAGTTATTAGACGTGTTTAATAAAAAAGTTGACTCGGCACGGCTAACTATCAATGAGTTTGGCAGCTTTGCCGGCTCATTCGTTATTCCCAAAACAGCGGCCACCGGTCAATGGCACATTGTGGGCAACCCGAAAACAGATTATCAGAACAGCGGCCTGTTTAAAGTTGAAGAATATAAGCGCCCGAGCATAGCATTGAGCATGGAAAGGCAGAAGAAGATGCTGTTGCCGGGACAGCAATTTGTAATTAAGCTCAAACTACGGTCGCTTAATGGCAGCGATTTGAACAACATAGCGATAAGCTATACAATTACCCGAAATGGTGGCTTACCATCCAACCATCCGGAGGATTTTTATCAAATAAGCTATAATGACGACAGGCTGGTGGACACTACCGGCTACACAGATGCTCAGGGAGAGTTAAAAATTACCGTTAATGATACCGCCCTGTCAAAAGCTCAATTAACCGACTCATTGTCCTGGGGATACGTTTACAATATTAAGGCGAAAGCGATTGATCTAACGAGAGAGAGTACAGAAATTAACGATGCGATTACCGTAACCACACGTCCGGTTAGTATAAATATTGATATGCCGGGCGTAGTTGACAGGAATAGCCTGCCTGCTATAACCATACAAACCACCAATGATTTTGAGGGCAAGCTAAAGCGTAACGTACGTGTTAAAATATACAAGCTGAATGAGTCGCCTCAAGGCAGCAACGCTATAAAACTGGTGGACCAATGGTATTATAAAGAACATGATTGGAATACATGGTTTCCTGAAAAAAGTACGCCGCAGGCAGCTAAACCGAGGGACTTGGTGCTTGATACCGTAATTAATACCGGGACTAATGAAAAACTGCAACTTAATAAAGAAAAACTTGGAGCAGGCCTCTATCAGCTGGAAGCTATTACCCGCGATGGCGACCATACGCTGGGGCAATTTAGCCGGCGTTTTAATGTGTTTGATAGCAAGGCCGGAGAATGGGTTGGCGATGACATTAACTATTTTAATTTAAACACAGCTAAAGCGGGCGACGAAGCTATCTGGTTTACCTCAAGCAGGAGCGAAAACTTCAGCATTTACAGATCTGTGTATGTAAATAACAAAAGAAAGACCATAACCCAATATCAAACCCTATTAGAAAAACCCGGCGTCAGGCAGTGGAAATATCGTGTTCCTGCTGATGCCACCGGCACAGTATTGATCTCAAAGATCTCCGTTAAAGACAATCAACTATCGCGGTCTGAGCGACGGGTGTATATACCGCCAGTATCGACCACCCCCAGAAATAATTGTTGAGCGTTATCGCCGTGTATTGGCTCCCGGAGCAGAAGAAAAATTCACCGTATCTATAAAAACAAAAAACGAAAATACGGCGGCCGAATTAATGACCACCGTTTACGATGCCTCATTGGATAAATTGGTATCGCATTACTGGCAATTGCCATCTACCGCATCAACAGGTGTGTTTTTGCAAAACAACTGGACGTATGCTATAAAGGCGACAGCTTTTGCAGAGAATTACCCGGTTAAAGCATACCCTGTTAATTTATTCAGATACTCGGCTTCCGATAGAGAGAACAGCATTTTATACGCCACAGTAGCGCGTTTAAACGGAATGGATTATTCATCTGAAGATTTGAAAGAGATTTCAATTGTGGGGTATGGAACACAGCGAAAACAGGACCTGACAGGCGCTATAAGTGGTATAAGTATCAGAGGGAATTCTTCGTCTGCGGGTCTTGACGTTACGCGCGTTAGATTAAATGGTAAAGACTTTACCGGCGATGTGAACAGCATTTTACCTGCCGATATTGTTGACATGATTGTATTAAAGGGCGCGGATGCTGCCCAATACGGCGATCAGGCATCAAAAAACGGGATAGTATTGATAAGCACCAACGGCCCCCTTAACTTAACTGAACCGGCTGCTCCTGCGGTTAAAGTGCGTAAAAACTTTAACGAGACGGCTTTCTTTTTCCCGCAGATCCATGCCGGGAAGGATGGGTTTTACTCCTTCAACTTTACCATGCCGGAAACGGCAACCGAATGGAACTGGAAGATGCTGGCCCACACCAAGGATGCGCGCTTTGCCTATTTGGAAAAAAAGCTGCAAACGCAGCTTAACCTAATGGTGCAGCCCAATATGCCACGTTTGCTTTACCAGGGCGATAAAATTAACCTGCAAAGCCGCATAAGCAATCTGGATACTTTAGGCATTGAGGGAAAAGCCACCATAAAAATTGAAGATGCAGTAACCGGCGAAGATATTACACGGCTATTAACCGCAAACACAGCGGTTCCGTTTAATCTGGATAAGAAAAGCACGGGCGCAGTAGCCTTTACGCTAAGCGTGCCTGCAACGCAAACCAATCCGTTAAAAGTTATAATTACAGCAACCGGTGGTGGTGTGGCGGATGCGGAGGAGCATATCATCCCCGTTTTATCATCAAGCGTATTTATCAGGAAAAGCGTTCCGGTAAGGTTTGATGATAAAGCTACCATCAGCATAAGTCAACCTAAATTGCCTGCTGATGCAATAAGTTACGGGCTTGGAATATCCGTCAATCAACAACCCCAGGCATCGCTTATTTACGCTTTGCCCTGGCTGGCCAATTACTCGTTTGATTGCGCCGAGCAAACCTTTAATAAATTAAGGGCGCAGGCCACGGCTTTAAAATTGATGCAGAAGGATACCTCTGCACAAAATGCATTTAAAAACGCGACGGCCTTTATGGACCAAGAGCAATCAAAAACAGGTGCACTGCCCGATGAAATGGCCGACGAAACTATGCCCTGGTTAACCCTTACTAATAATACCGCCGCACAGCAAAAGCAATTGTTCCGCTTGTTAGATACCTCTGTAACCAAGGCAAATATGGATAAGCACTGGCGAAGTTTATACGCGCTCCAAAAAGCCGACGGTGGTTTAAGCTGGTTTGAGGGCGGAGAAAGCAATACTTATATTTCTGCCTATGTGCTGGCAGGTATTGGGCAGTTAAGGCAAATGAATTTGAGCGGGAACAACGCCTCATCCTACCTACAGAAAAACTTTACAGACAAGCTCATCAACTACGAACAAAGCCAATTATTAACGGATGCAACCAATGGTACCGATAAGAATTATACGCTTTACGCGCTATCTTATTGGTTAAAAGAGCAACCCGCATCGCCAGAGTTATTGCAGATGGCGGGTAAGATCCTTGAAAAAGAATGGAGCAGGGTTGGTGAATTGGGGCTACAGCAACAGGCGCTGTTGGTTATCAATACAATAAGATTTTTGCCGGCAGGCAGCGCTATGCGAGCTAAGGCAGAAACACAATTAGCGGATATACGCCAGCTTGCTATTTTGGATGATGCGAATGGCTTACGCTGGAAAGTGATAGCCGACGCCGAAAACATGAACACATCCGCAGAAGAAACAATGGCGGTGTTGGCTGAAGCTTTTGAGCTGAGCGGCAAATATAAAGAGGTTCAACAAGGCATAGTAAAATGGTTGCTAACAGCCAAGCAACAACAACACTGGCAAACAACAAAAGCCACAGCCGCAGCTATTGATATGCTGCAAAAGCAAAAGGGAGGCGCATTTGAAAGGGCTAAATCTTTTTCGGCCGATGTAGCAGGAAAAACGTTAAACGTTAACGATGCTTTGTTGGACGGAAAGCCTGCTGACTTTATAGCCACAAAGGAAATTCCGGCCAATATCACGCTTAAACAAACCGGTACAAACGCTGCAGGTGCCCTAACCTGGTATTATTTTGCTAAGCCGGAAGGGCTGGATACCTTGAACAAAGCGGTAAAAATAAAAAAGGAATTTTTTATTTATGAAGGTAGCAGCAGCAAGGTACGAGCTTTGGCTCCCGGCGCCGTATTAAAACCTGGCGACAAGCTACAGGTAAAACTTACCGTTGAAACGGCCGTCTCGCTGCAATACGTGCATATAAGTGATGCGCGAGCCGCCTTATTTGAACCCGGCGAAAACAGTAGCGGTTACCAGCATACCAAAGGAGTGGGTTATTATCAGTCGGTAAGAGATACCGGTATCGAGTTATTTACCGAAGCTATCCCTCGTGGCCGTTCGGAGTTTGTTTACGATGTGGTGGTAGCGCATACCGGCCAATTTAGCAGTGGTTCTGCTACGCTTCAATGCATATATCAGCCTGCGCAAACGGCCTATAGTAATACACATAGCTTTAAGGCAGAATGATAGCGGCTTGCATATAAATACAAAGCCCGTGCAATGCTGATGCAGGCACGGGCCTTTTTATAATATCTCGCTTATTTAAAATACTTATCTGCCCAGGTTAAAAAGTAGGGCCAGTTTGGTCCGTCGGTATGGCCGCCGGAGTGCTGGCGGAACGCTACATCGCCCTCAACCATGGTCTCAATTTTAGGGAACACGGCTGTTTCCATTGGCTTTTTGCCTAACAGCGTGTAAACCGGACCTGCGGCTGCAGCTGCCATAAACATGCCCGGGGCATCAACCCAGCCATCCTGCCCAACCTTGGCTACTTTGCCACCGCTTATAAATACAGGGCGGGGAGCGCACAGCGCTATCAGTTCGTGCGAATCAATAGGCAGGTCGTTCCATTGGAGTGTGCTGCCATATTTAAGAAAGTTGCCTGCCATCCAATGATACTCTGATGATGCGGTAACGTTCTCAATCACCTCGCCAAAGTCGCGGCGGTGAATTTTAGCCCCGCCTTCGCCGGATGAGCTAACATAAGCGGTTGCCATACGCGGGTTGAAAGCTAAAGCAACAATAGCGCCCTTGCCATAACGCGAGTGACCTTCTATGGCTACTTTCTTTGCATCAACATCTTTGTTGGTTTCAAAATAATCTATGGCACGGTCGGCACCCCATGCCCACGCACGCAAAGCGCCCCAATCATCCGGCTTGCGGAACTGGCCTTTGTTAACCAAACCTATTATGCCTTTGGTTAAACCAGCACCGTTATCAGCCTGTATAGTGCCTGGGTTTAAGTTGGCATAGGCCCAGCCTTTCTCCAAGATCTGCTGCTGTGCGCTTTTAGGGGCAGCCGCTCCACCCGGCCCCCCAGCTCTTGGCGGCCCGAAACCACCGCCAAAACCTCCTGCAGGGCGGGGAGCCAAAAAGTCCTGCCCGCCGAATATCATTATAACCGGTACTGCTTTTGAGGCGCTTTTGGGTACGGTTAGGGTTAGCTGGATATCAACATTAATTGTCGGGTAGGATGAGTTATCTACATGGCCAACCAATTGCTTAACATTTACCGGGATGTTATTTACCACCTGGTCACTGTCTTTATAAACCCTCCAGGTTACTTTGGGTACGTTTTTAGGGATGCGGCCGTATACTTCCTTATCAAAAAGCTCCACAATTTCGGCACGGCGCTTTGGCCATTCTGATGCTTTGGTTACCTTTTTGCCATCGTTAAATTTTAATATTTCGGGCAGCTCCGGGTAAGGGTTAGCTTTTGATTCGTCGTAATTTGCAAAGTTGGCCGCGGTAGAGTCTGAACCATTTCTGGGTGGCCGCATGGCAGTAATACCCAATTGCTTCATCATGTCGTTACGGTCGGCCTGGGTTGCATCGGCTGCCGCTTTTTGGGCCGCCAGCTGTTCCGGCGTAGCTGCCGGGCGCTGCGCAAATGCTGTTGTAGCAAAGGCGGCGCAGATAAAAATAAGTGCTGTTATTCTTTTCATTTATAATTTAGTTTAACGGGTTGCGGTGTTGGTGTTGAGCTACTGATCTGCCGGCACAATCAGCTTAAAGATAAAAATTATTGCAAGCCGCAATATAACACGCAGATAAAATGCTTGTTACAATTGTTAAGTGTACAATAATAAATATGGCTAATAATGAGCAGGATAGCACACTATTACGCTTAAAGGAGCAGGCTATTTCGATTGAGTGTTTTTTGGGGAAATCCCTGCTTCAATTGTCTAATCAACAATAATTGATTTCTGTTGATGTATAATTATTACTCGGTATGCTCAAAATGCTGGTGCAGCTTCTCTTCCTCCAGGTCAAGCAGATCAAATTGGTGCTTTACCAGTTCATCGCTAATCTCTTCTTTTTTGTTGAGGGCATGAAGCAGTTTGCGTTGCTCTTTTAGCAGATGCGCCATTATCTTCAGATAATCGTTATAATAAAACTGTTCGCGCGCATGGTTGTCGCCTTTGTCCCAGTCTTTCAACAGTTTCATCTCGGCGTTGTAGCGCATTACCAGACTTTGCACCATGCCGTTATTCTTGCAAACATCATTATAATGCTCGTCTAAAATAGTCAGCGACAAATGCGCCAGTTTTTTGCGTACCAACTGCCTCTGCTGCTCCATAGACGACCCGACCAAGTCTGGGTCGGGCATGTTTACCCATTTTACAACCAGCGGCAAGGTAAGGCCCTGAAACACCAATGTAACCAGTATGACGGTAAAGGTTATAAACAGTATCATATTGCGGTTAGGAAACGGAGCTCCATTAGTTAATGTTAAAGGGATACTTAGCGCCGCCGCCAACGATACCACGCCCCGCATACCTGTCCAGCCCAGCATGGTTGGCGCACGCCAGCCGGGGTTTGGGTCGGCTACGGTGATGATCTTACTCATTACCATAGTTATAATAGTAGCAGCATAGGTGCATAGAAACCGGCCAACTATTAAAACAGCAGTAATAATAAGGCTGTATTCAATGGCTGAGCTTAGTCGCCCATCTAACTGTTTTATAATAATCGGAAACTCAAGTCCTATCAATATAAATACTATTCCATTCAGCAAAAAAGCAACCGCTTGCCATACGCTGATAGATTGCAGGCGGCTATGATAGGATAATACCTGAAACCTGCGCGCCGACAGGAACAACCCGCCGCTTACTACCGCTAACACGCCCGAAAAGTGGAAGCTCTCTGCCGTTATGTACATTACATAGGGGCTCATAAAAGTAAGCACCACATCTGTATTGGCAGAGGTTGGCATCCAGCGGTGTATGGCGTAAAACACCAAAGCCACGGCTAAACCGATGCCAATCCCCATCACAATAACTAAAACAAAGTTTACTGCGGCATCCTGAAAAACAAAGGTGCCGGTTAACAAAGCAGCCAGTGCGAACCTAAAGACCACCAAACTTGATGCATCGTTCAGCAAGCTTTCGCCTTCAACAATGGTAACAAAGCGTTTGGGTACCTTGATGTTCTTTAAAATGGCGCTAGCCGAAACAGCATCGGGCGGCGATACAATACCCCCTAACAAAAAGCCGGTTGCCAGCGTAAAGCCGGGTATAAGCGCTGCCGATACAAACGCCACCGCGCACGATGTTATGATAACTACCGGAAACGCGAAGCTGGATATTACGCGCCGCCATTTCCAAAAGTCTTTCCACGAAGTGTTCCAGGCAGCTTCGTACAGCAGGGGCGGTAAAAATATCACGAAGATCAGATCGGGTTCCACCTCTATGCCTTGCAAAAAAGGTACAAAGCCCAAAGGCAGGCCAACCAGTACAAGTAAAATGGGATAAGCTATCTTAATTTTCTGCGCCAGCATTACCACAAAAAGGATGATGACCAGCAAACAGGAGTATTGTATTACGGCGTGATGCATGCACCTAAAATACGATAAAGTATTTTAAATTTTATGCGATGTACAGCGTGACCGCACCGCCTGATAGAACAGTAATAAGACGGGTATGCCATTGAATAGTTTCTACCCCACAGCCTTAAAGCAATTACAGGGCGTTATTTTATCTCTACTTTCCAATGCTCTGCAATAGCCTTTAGCTCAGCTTTGGTAAGGTAAGTAACGGCGCCATGTTTGGGGCTGGTAAAGTTGGAGGTCTTCATTGCGCCTTCGTTAAAATGGCCCAGATTAGTAAAGTTTACAAAATCAGTAGTTTCGCTAAAGCCCATATTGCTTGGGCGTGCGCCGTAAACGTCGTACATTAATACATACTTATCTGTTCCCAGGCGTTTAAACACATTAGGCGCTTCGGTTGAAACCTTTTCAGGATCTATCCGTCTCTCGCGGGTAGCCGGAAAACCGCTGTTGATCTTATCAGATACAGACTGCCAGATCTTGCCATCACCTACATAAAACATTTGGTATTTGTCGCCTACCCTGGTAATGTCAGCATCTATGCCGCCAATTTCGGTAACGCGTTGTGGTACTGCCTCCAGCTTGGTAAAATCGTCGTTAGCATACGCCCAATAAATGCCCGCGTTTTTGTTGTTGTAACGGATGGTAAAATACACCATCATTTTCTTTGCTGCGGGATCATAAATAGTTTCGGGTGCCCATGAGCAATCAATGTCTCCCAATTCAGGGAAAGCTTTGTCTACTCTGAAGTCAGAATGTGTCCAATGGACCAGGTCATATGATTTCATTAACACTAGAGCGCGGTTATTGCCCCAGCCATATTTTTCCTGCGGGCGTTCCCATTCGGTATCTCGAAAACCCGCACGTTTGCCAGAGATATGCAGATCAGTCATAGCTACATAAAAGGCGCCATCTGGTCCGCGGGTAATATGCGGGTCGCGTACACCTTTTTGTTCGGCTAATTGAGAGCCAATAAAAATAGGTTGCCCGCCGTTAACATCTGTAAACGTATATCCATCGGCACTGACAGCCAGGTAAGCTGATTGATTTTGATCTTTAAAATACACCAGTAGGTAGCCCGACAGGTCTTTTTCGTTAAACTTCTTTTTTGGTTGAGTAAGCTTTGAAACCAACTCAATGCCGGTTGGGGCAACTGGCATTGCAGCGGGCGCAGGTGTTTGCGAAAACGCGGTGCCAAAATTGATCAGTGCCAATGCGGCCACTAAGGCGCTTTTAAGTTTTACTTTCATCATCTCAATTTGTAACAAAAAAAATGTGGAGATAACTATCCGTTATCTCCACATCAAAATTAATATTATTTGAGCCTATTTGAACAGCTTTGGAGCCATTTCAAGTAAGCTGCGACGCCAGGTTTGGAACTCATGCGCTGTTTCTGGAGAAACATAAGTGCTTACGCTATAGCCGGCACCTTTAAGGTCAGCTTCCATTTTAGTCAACGCTGCAGATCCACCTTCTTTGCTGCCGTAGCTAACAAAAATATGTTTTGGTTTTTCTTTACCTTGTAGTTCAGTAAGGTTGTAGTTACCACCGCTTAACAAACCCCAATAGGCAAATACATCTGGTCTGGCCAATGTAATACTGTGTGTTTCCATACCACCCATTGAAAGACCAGCCATTGCGCGGCTATCTCTTTTTGCAATAGTGCGGAAGTGTGCGTCAACATAAGGGATAAGATCGTTAATTAAAACTTCCTGGAATGCAGGAGGGCCGCTAACTTCGCCTTTGGTAATACCATTCAAAACGGTACCACCACCCATCATACCACCAGCGCCAGCAGGACGTGCAGCAGGAGCAGCACCGGCAGCCGGTGCACCAGCTGGAGCAGCGCCACCGGCAGGAGGAGTTGCAGGACGACGAGCGCCGCCGCCCGGGCCATTACCACCAACGTTAGTCATGCCGTAAGTCATTACAACAATGAAAGGTTTTATTTTGCCTTCAGCAATCATATTATCCATGATTATGCCGGCTTTACCTTGAAGAGGCCAAGAAGTTTCATTCTCGCCCCAGCCATGTTGCAGATATAATACAGGGTATTTGGTTGAACCTTTTTCATAGCCCGGAGGAGTATATACTACAGCAGGTCGAGCGCCAAATGTTGAACTTGCTGATGGGAACGTGATATTTTGCAAAATACCGTGTGGAACATTTTTTAAAGCATAAAAATCCTGGTCATGAGCAGGTACTTCTACGCCGCTTTCCCAACGCTGAGAACCATAGAAATTTCCTGTTCCCGGGTCGTTAAAGGTTGCGCCATCAACCGTAAGGTGATAGTAGTGAAAACCTTCGTCTAATGGTGTGCTTGTTCCGGTAAAATAACCGTCCTCGCCTTTTACAAGCTTGGTGCCTTTAGATTGATCTCCGCCCAAGCCAAGACCCACGCTAATACTTTCAGCTTTAGGGGCTAAAATGCGAAAACGCACACGCCCTTCAGAATTTACCATTGGGTAATCCTGTAGCGGTTGGTTAAATGAGGAAGGCTTAAAGTCCTCCTTTATTGTTTGGGCGTGGCTGTAACCACCCGCTAAAACAGCGGCCAAAGCAATAGCTAATGATTTTGATTTCATTGTACTTGTTGGTTAATGTTTAATATATCGGTTGTTTTATTTGGTTTTTACTACATCGATGTAGCCGTGAACACAAACTTATATAATTTTAAATGTAATTTTCACAATAAAAATTAATTTCGAACGTAGCGACTGACACATTTTTGTTACATCTCGACTAAAAAGATAGTTGGCGCGACTATATAGCAGGTATATATAGCTTAATTTTTAAGTGATTTTAACATAATAAAAGCGACGATAAGACAAAAAAAATGTGCAGACAATCTATTCAATCATCTGCACATTTGCACATCTTCTTATCTGCACATCAACTCACGTTCCGTATTCCGGTGTGGTTACTTCGCTTTCTTCAAATTCATAATCGCTTAACGGAGGGCACGAGCAAATTAATGTCCGGTCGCCATAGGTATCATTCACTCTGCCAACTGACGGCCAGAATTTATGCGCAGCCACATAAGGCAGCGGGAATGCCGCGGTTTTACGGCTGTATGGATGTTCCCACTCATCGGCAGAAATAACTGTCATGGTATGCGGCGCATTTTTTAACGGGTTGTTTACTTTGTCGGCTGCACCTTGTTCTACCTCGGCAATTTCCTTGCGGATTGCTATCATGGCATCGCAAAATCGATCCAGCTCGTGCTTTGGCTCTGATTCGGTTGGCTCAACCATTACGGTACCGGCAACGGGGAACGAAACAGTTGGCGCGTGGAAACCATAATCCATTAAACGTTTGGCTATATCAACCACCTCAATACCCGCGGTTTTGAATGACCGGCAATCCAGTATCATTTCGTGTGCGCATCTTCCTTGCGAGCCCGAGTATAGAACCGGGTAGTGGTTCTCTAAGCGCGTTTTTATATAGTTAGCATTCAATATAGCGTAACGGGTAGCATTGGTTAAACCATCTGGCCCCATCATGGCTATGTAAGCGTGTGATATGATCAAAATAGAAGCAGAACCCCACGGAGCGGCAGAAACCGCATGGATGGCTTTACCATTATCAATGTCAACTACAGCATGGCCCGGCAGGTAAGGTACCAAATGTTTGGCTACGCCGATAGGACCCATACCAGGGCCACCACCGCCATGCGGAATACAAAATGTTTTATGCAGGTTAAGGTGACAAACATCAGCACCAATATTAGCCGGACTGGTTAAGCCAACTTGTGCGTTCATATTGGCGCCGTCCATGTAAACCTGTCCGCCGTTTTGGTGAATGATCTCGCAGATATCAATAATTGATTCCTCGAACACGCCATGGGTAGAAGGGTAAGTCACCATCAGGCAAGAAAGTTCGTCTTTATACTGTTCAGCACGGGCTTTCAGATCGGTTACGTCAATATTGCCATTGTCGTCGCATTTTACCACAACTATCTTCATCCCGGCCATAGCTGCCGAAGCAGGGTTGGTTCCGTGTGCAGACGAAGGGATCAACACAATATTACGATGATGATCGCCACGATCATGATGATACGCGCGAATAACCATTAAGCCGGCATATTCGCCCTGCGCACCGGCGTTTGGCTGCAAGCTCATGGCTGCAAAGCCTGTTATCTCGCTCAGCCAGCGGTTCAACTCATCAAATAGCTGCATATAACCACCGGTTTGATCAACCGGTGCAAATGGATGCATACGGCTAAACTCGGCCCAGGTAACAGGTACCATCTCGGTAGTGGCATTCAACTTCATGGTGCATGATCCTAAAGCGATCATGGAGTGGCAAAGCGAAAGGTCTTTTGTTTCCAGCGATTTTATATATCGCAGCATTTCATGTTCAGAATGGTGCGTGCCGAAAACAGGATGAGTTAAGTAAGCCGATGTTCTTTGCAAATCAGCAGGGATCACTGTTTCAACAGGCACATCAATAACTGTATCATTAAGTGTTTTTCCTTTTACTTTGGCAAATATTTTCACCAGCGTTTTAATATCATCGGGCAGAGTGGTCTCGTCAACAGCAATAGTAATAACCGATCCCTGGTAATTTAGATTAAGATCGTTGTTTAACGCCTCTGAATGAATGGCGTTTACAACATCGCCAACTTCAACGGCAATAGTATCAAAATAGCTTTCGTTAAGCAGGCTATATCCTAAATCAGCCAATGCATTGCTTAAGGTAATGGCTAAACCATGCGCCCTTTCGGCAATAAGTTTCAATCCCTGCGGGCCATGGTATACGGCATACATGCCGGCCATAATAGCCAGTAAAGCCTGCGCGGTACAAATATTAGAGGTAGCTTTATCTCTGCGGATATGCTGCTCCCTGGTTTGCAGCGCCATACGTAGTGCATAATTGCCTCCGCTATCAATGGTTACGCCTATTATACGGCCCGGCATAGCGCGTTTGTATTCTTCTTTGGTTGCAAAAAAAGCAGCATGCGGACCGCCAAAGCCCATGGGTACTCCAAAGCGCTGGGTTGATCCTACAACAATGTCAGCACCCCACTCACCCGGAGGGGTAAGAAGTAGCAAGCTCATTATATCCGCAACTACGGTTAGTTTGATGCCTTTTTCATGCCCGCGCAATGCAAATTCAGCATAATTATAAACTGCGCCGTTACCTGCCGGATACTGTACTATCGCGCCAAACATGGTGTCATTTAACTCAACGGTTTGATGGTCGCCTATCAGCAGTTCAATGCCGTAAGGCTCGGCGCGGGTTTTTAATATATCTATGGTTTGCGGAAAAACTTCTTTTGACACAAAGAACGTTTTTGCTGCCTGGTTTTTACGCAGACTGTATTGCATAAACATGGCTTCGGCAGCAGCGGTACCTTCATCCAGTAAGGATGCATTAGCTATTTCCATACCGGTAAGGTCAATCACCATGGTTTGGAAATTAAGCAATGCCTGCAAACGTCCTTGGGCAATTTCGGCCTGGTAAGGCGTGTATTGGGTATACCATCCCGGGTTTTCTAAAATGTTTCTTTGTATAACGCCCGGTACTATTACATCATAATACCCCTGACCTATATAGCTTTTAAAAACCTTGTTTTTTGAAGCCGTTTGCTTCAGATCCCGCAGATAAGCAAATTCGCTTTTAGCAGCCGGAAGATTTAGCGGAGCTTTTAAACGTATTTTTTGTGGGATGGTTTGTTCTATAAGCTCATCAAGCGTTGCTGCGCCGGTAACCTTCAGCATACTGGTTGTGTCGGTTTCGTTAGGGGCAATGTGCCGGCCTTCAAACCGTTCCTGGTAGGATGTATTTAAGATCATTTAATGGTACTTGTGTTGTTGCGCAAAGGTACATTTTAAATAATTGTGAGCCAATTGTTACGTCAATTGTTGACAATTCTGAGCAGGGGAAATAGTATTTGGCAAATTGTTGCTTAGTGCCAATTAAATTGCTCAGTTAAGCTGTCTTAAATACATTTGTATGGTATTTTCCAAACCGTAATATAATGCATCGCAAACAAGTGCATGGCCAATGCTCACTTCAAGCAGCCCCGGTATATTTTGGGCGAAATATTTTAAGTTGTGCAGGTCAAGATCGTGCCCGGCATTTATCCCTAAACCTACCTTATTAGCCACTTCGGCAGCTTTTATGTAAGGCGCAATTGCTGCCTCCTTATTTGCATGAAATTGATGTGCGTAGGCTTCGGTATACAATTCTACCCTGTCGGTCCCTGTTTGGGCGGCGGCTTCTATCATTTCAACCACAGGATCTACAAAAACAGATACGCGTATGCCTGCATTCTTAAAAACCGGAATGATATCCCGCAGATATTGCTGGTATTTAATGGTATCCCACCCGTGGTTAGATGTAATTTGCCCCAACACATCCGGCACTAAAGTAACCTGCGCCGGCTTGTTAGCCAATACAAGATCAATAAATTTTTGCTCTGTGCAGTTACCCTCTATATTAAATTCGGTTGCTATGGCTTCCTTCAGGTCAAAAACATCCTGATACCTTATATGTCGTTCATCGGGCCGTGGATGTACGGTAATTCCCTGTGCACCAAAACGTTCGCAATCTAACGCTGTTTTAACCAGGTCGGGATTGTTGCCGCCGCGCGAGTTACGCAGCGTTGCGATCTTGTTTATATTGACAGATAAATGCGTCATTAAATAGAATATTAGTTTACAAATATCAAAATTAACAAGACAATATCTGCCATCTGATAGCGGTTTTGATTAAGCATATAAGGGGCTGAAAATAATAGACCATAATAAAACAATAATTTATCTGTTAGGTTCTCCACATTACAAAAATGAGGGTATATTTGCGCTTGTGTTATTTATACACGCAAACGTTTGAAAATATCCCAAAAAATAGCTCATTATCATAGAAATGTAACAATTATAATGATAATAAAGCGAGTATGTAACAATCGTATTGGTGTTCTCTGTTAAACGTAATATATGTTGAACCTTTGCATCTGATATGATAAAATATAATATCTATCGACCTTTTTAACGAGTATAAAATCTGTATGAAATATCTTTTATTACCTTTTGTTTTTGCCTTCTTTATTGTTAACAGTGCTTTGGCGCAAAACAATAGAGCGGTATCGGGAATGATAATTGACAGCACAAAATTGTCTGTTCCGGGTACTACTGTAAAGTATGTATCAAACGCTGGCGACAGCACAACTACCGTTACGGGATTGGACGGAAAGTTCACCTTTAACAACGTAGGCGGTACCGGGATGACGCTAACCATAACCTCTTTAGGTTATGAAGGTGTCCGCAAGCGTTTTACATTTGCTGATGGCGATTTTAAACCGCTTGATCTGGGTTCTATCGTACTGAAAGCTGAAAGCAAAGAGCTGGGTGTCGTAACCGTTCGTGGGGTAATACCTGTAAGAATAAAAGAAGATACTGTAGCATACAGCATTTCTGCTTACCCGGTGCGCCAAAACGCGCCTGTAGAGGATGTAATTAAGAAACTGCCGGGTGTTGAGGTTGATGCGGCTGGTAACGTAACTACCCAAGGTAAATCAGTAACAAAAATTCGTATTAACGGTAAAGATTATATGGGCGGCGATTTACAGGCTGCAACCCGTAACCTGCCTGCCGACATATTAGAAAGCATACAGTTAATTGACGATTACGGCGATCAGGCCAACTTAACCGGCGTTAGAACAGGCGAACCGGATAAGATCATTAACCTTACTATACGTGCCGACAGAAATAATGGCTATTCATTACAAGCAACTGCCGGTGGTGGCCGCGACTTGTTGCCTAAAGGCATAGATGGTGCCGATGTTAATGATAACAGATACAACGGTTCTGTTAACTACTACAACTTTAAAGGTAACAGGCAAGTTACTGTATTGGCAAACGCCAATAATACTAACACCAATCTTTTCAACTTCAACCGTGGCGGCGGTGGAGGCGGCGGCAACTTTGGCGGCGGCGGTGGCAACTTTGGCGGTGGTGGCGGCGGCAACTTCGGTGGCGGCGGCGGCGGCGGTGCCCGTGGTGGTGCAGGCGGCGGTGGCGGCGGCGCAGGTGCCAGCAACCAAAGTGGTATAACCACAGCCCGGTCTATAGGTTTTAATTATCGCGATCAATACGGCGAAAAGGTGCAGTCATACGGCAGTTACAGCTTTAATGACAATACTACTAATACAACAAGTACTAACAGAACAATTAACCCGGGTTCTCCCCTGTTAAGCACAAGTAACAGTGTTTCACGTACCAGTCCTACAAATCACCGCTTCCAATACAATTTAGAGTGGAGACCAGATTCTGTTAATTATTTAAAGGTGGTTCCATCTTTCAGTAGCGCCAGCAGCGATTCTTACAGTGAAACCAGTTCGCAAAACAGTAACGTTAATTCGGGCGTGGTTAATACGTCATACAAAACAACCACTGCCAGTAATTCAACTGCACCAACATTTGGCATCACGGCGTTATTCAATCACCGTTTTTCATCTAAAGGGCGTAATTTAAGTATCTTTTTAAATGCCAATTCTTCTAAAACAACATCTTACAGTAACCCCATTACGCAGTATCTTGTAGGCGAAGCACCTAACAAGGACGTGCCGCTAAACCAGCAAATAAATCAAAAAAACAATGCTACTTCATATGCCGGCAATATATCTTACCTTGAGCCAATAGGTAAAACATCATACCTTGATCTAAACTATACTTACACCCATTCTAATACAACGAATGATAGAGTAACATATAATTTAGACGGGGCATCTCCTGTAATAACTCCGCTCTTAACCAATAATTACAACTTTACATTCACTACTCATAAGGTAGCGTTGAATTATCGCTTAATAGAAACTAAATACAATTTAACTTTGGGTTTGGGTGTTCAGCCATCTACGTTAGAGGGTCAGTCATCAAGAACCACGGTTGGAACCAAGAAAAATCAGGTGAACCTGGTTCCAACAGCACGTTATATTTATAACTTCTCAAGAAATGAGTCGCTTACTATTAATTATAACGGTAGCGCCACCCAGCCAACTTTTGACCAACTGCAACCTGTTAGGGATGTTTCAAACGCATTGTATCCGGTAGAGGGTAACCCTAACCTGCAACAACAATTCGCTAACAATATTTCTGCACGTTTCAATAAATTTGGTATATCATCCGGTAATTTGTTTTTCGTTAACTTGAATTATAGCCAAACCGGCAACGCGGTTGTTTCACGTACCACTTATATTTCAACGCCAAGTACGCTGTTCCCTTTAGATCCTACAAAAGATCAAACTACCACTTTAACCCGTTATGTTAATGCTGACGGTAACTACTCATATGGTGGTAACATTACTTATTCAAAACCATGGGCAGAACGTAAGTACACTGTTGCTGTAAGCGCTAACGCTAATTATGCAAATAGTGTTGGTTTTGTTGATTTTCAAGACAGAACGGGTATAGAATCTGCTACACAGAAAAATATTTCAAAAACTTTGAGCATAAGACCTGGTGTGCGTTTCAGACTTGATTTGACAGACATAATTGATGCGCAAGCAAGTGCCAACTATACTATCGCTAAAACAAATAACTCATTAACCCTTTTAGGTACAAACCAAAATTTGAACACCCGCACCCTTGATTTAGGCTTAGACGGTAAAAACTATTTTGGCGACTGGACTGTGAGTTATAACTATACCAAGCAAGTAAACTCGGGTTATAACCTTGGTAACGTATCAAACCCTAACATTATAAGTGGTTATGTAGAGCGCCGTTTCTTACAAGGCAATAAGGCCACTATCAGATTGGCCGCGTTTGACTTACTGAATCAGAATACAGGCTTTACCAATAATGGTAATACACAATCACAAGTTAATCGTTTGGGTCGTTACGTAATGTTATCATTCACACTACGCCTGCAAAAATTTGCAGGCAGGTCTGCTACGCAAGAGAGTGACAGAGACAGAAGAGGTGGACGTGATGGCTTCGGCGGTGGTCCAGGCGGGCGTGGTGGCCAAGGCGGGCCGGGTGCTGGTGGCCCAGGCGGCGGCGGTAACTTTGGTGGTGGTCCGGGCGGCGGTGGTCCTGGTGGCCCCGGAGGTTTCTAATCCAACCAAAAGCTAAACATAAAAAACTAAAAAAAAACCTGTGGCGTAAGCCACAGGGTTTTTTATTAAGCCTTGTTCCGATTGATAAAACCAATTATTTGTAATTTGGCGCCGTGAATAAACTAATTGCATCAATATTAGGCATTGGCTACATTAAGGGCGGCGGCACCATTGCAGCTGCGGTAACCTGCGTTATTATATGGCTGCTTTGGATTGCCGGCGTTTCGCCGCATGTATTTTTGGCGATGTGTTTATCGGTAACCTTAATTGGTGTTTACGTTGGCAACCAGGTTGAACCTGAATGGGGTAAAGACAGCTACCGGGTGGTTATTGACGAAGTTGCCGGCATGTGGATAAGCGTGCTTTTTTTACCGCAAAACCTTTGGCTGCTCATCGCCGGGTTTATCCTTTTTCGTTTTTTTGATATTGTAAAACCGTTATACATCCGCAGGATGGAAGCATTTAAAGGAGGTTGGGGCGTTATGCTGGATGATGTTTTAGCAGGTATTTACGCTAATATTATATTGCAGGCAGTTGTATTTTTCATACCCCGCTTTTTTGGAGAATATTCGCTTGATATTCATTTCCGGTAGCGCATTAACGGGTGTTTTGTAGGGTAGCAGGTAGGGTGCTACGCCCTACTACAAACTGCTACACAACCCGGGTTTAAAAAAATTTCGCATTACATTATTGCTGTTGGCCCCGCTCAACCACTTGCCACATATTTCCTTCCGGATCGGCAAAGGCGCGCACACGGCCACCGCCTATCGCATCTATCAGGTTGCTGGTCCAGGTAACATTATGGCTGTCTAAATGTGCAATGGCCTGGTCAATATCTTTAACCCGCAAAGCCAGGTGCGACCAGCCGGGTGTCCAGGTAGTACGTTCGGGGCGCGTGGTATCGTCAACAGGCATTACCTCAAAAAGGGAGTTATCAGGCGCACGCAGCATCCAGACAGGTTTTTCGTGGCGGAAGTACTTAACGTACCCGAGAACATCGCAATACCAATCGGCCATTTTATCTACGTCCTTTACTGCAATGGCGGGGTGATCAATGCCGGTTAAGCCTAAATCTGTACTCATATTAAATTCTTTAGGGCAAGGTAATTATTTAAATGCTTTTATCGTAAGCCTCAATAGCTGTGGTACGTTAGAATTTAATCTTAGCTATTCATATTTATTCAGATCATTCGCTAATTTGCCACTATGAATATTTCAATTGGTATAATTGATTTTTTAATGCTGGCATTGGTTGTGCAGGGATTGATACTGTCAGTTGTGTTGGCTTATTCTTCAAAAAAGATTGAAAGCAACCGTTATATTGCTGCATTCATTTTTGCTATAGCCGAATCAACTTTGTTAATGGAGCTTGATTACTTAGGTCTTCTGCAAAAATATCCTTCGCTGCTTACTGCTATAGTACCTTTAAACATGGCGTTGGGGCCTTTGGTTTATTTGTATGCCCGCGGCATTGTATTTGGCATCCGGCAGCCCCACAATATTTTCATTCATTTTGTGCCGACTATATTATATATGAAGCACCAAATTATATGGCTGCTTTATATATTGGGTGTTTTGTCAATTCCTTTTATTAGTGATCTGTACGTTTTGCCTTTTACCCAAAGAGTGCTCTTTGGGTTTAATAGCCTGTGCGCTTATCCCTGCGTTCCTGTCCTTAGTTATTTATTCATTTGTTACCTATAAAATGGTGGCCAATCATATTGGTGACAAAAACCTATCAACTTACAAAAAAGCCGACCTTCACTGGGTAAAAATGTTGGTGCAGATAGTGGCTGTTTTGATATTAATATGGTTTGTATCCATACTTGTTGGTTACATCTTCCCGATAGCCGATATGGAGCCCTGGTTCCATTACTGCTTGTACATTCCTGCTATTGTATTTGTTTATTGGTTGGGGATGATGGTTTACAAGCGGCAAAAGATTATGACCAAAGACGAGCTGCTTGAATACGTTAAACAACCTGTAAAAACGCATTTTAAAGAAGAGGAAGCATCGGGTTATTATACCCGGCTTAAACATTTAATGGTTGCAGATAGCTTGTATATTAATCCGGTTTTAAAAGTTGATATGCTTGCCGCGCGCTTATCCATCCCCGAAAAAGGTTTATCCAGTTTATTGAACCAATATGCAGGCAAGAACTTTAACGATTTCGTAAACGAGTTTAGGGTTGAAGAAGCTAAAAAGAAACTGATAGATCCGCGGAATGCCAATTTCACCATTGCTGCCATTGCCTTAGAATGTGGCTTTAACTCGTTAGCCACCTTTCAGCGCGTATTTAAGCAGACTACCGGGGTAACGCCAAGTCAGTATCAGAACGATGCGAAAAAATCATTTGGCGGAAAGTAATCCTCAAATCCCGATTTGAGTGGACGTGAGGCTAATTATTAAGCTTCTTTGCCTCAAAAAACCTAACAAATGAAAAAGCTTTTTACTTCATTCCTCCTCAGTGCATTTATCTGCACGGCAACGTTTTCCTGTGATTTTATTACGGATCGTCCTGCCTCCGTTCAACAATCAGCATTAGCTACTTACGAAGGTAAATATCAAATGATGGTTAAAGGCCAGGCGGCCTATATAGAGATCAAACTAACTGGCGATCAGTTAACGCTTACCTCACTATGGGACAAACAAACCAACAAGATCAAACATCTGTCAGGCGATAATTTTATAATGGAGGGGCACGATTGGTCGGTAAAATTTACGCGCGATGCCAAGGGCAAAGTTACCGAAGTGATAGTGATGGGTACAGATCGCTGGAAAAAGGTAAACGGATAAGCCAAAGCCAGATGAAAGATACATCGTTACTAAAAAAGGTCGTTACCAGTGTAATGGCCGGATTGATAGTTGCCGCCGCATTGTTGGTAATTGGCCATAGCGGGGCCATTTCGTGGTTTCCACCGCCGGTGGTATTTTCGTTGGTGGGCCTTGTATTACTGTTGTCAATTATTTTCCCATTTGTGTGGCAGTATAAGGAAAAGCGGCAGGCATGGAACTCTACCAGGATTTACGTGTGGTTTTATAACGTTATACGTTACGGTATTGCTTTTAACCTGATTACTTTTGCATGTAAAAAGTTTTTTGGTTTACAGCTAACGGCGACAAGCAACACATCAGACGTGCCGCTGAACCAGCAAAGCGGCGAAACGCTTACCTGGTATTACTTTAGCTATTCGCATACTTTCGCGTTTACTTTAGCCTTGCTACAGTTAGCGGGTGCTATGCTGCTGCTGTTCCGCAGAACGCTTTTGTTAGGTTCAGTCATCCTGTTCTCGCTAATGTTAAATATTACGCTGATAAATATTTTTTACCGTCTAAATCTCGGTGCTTTGTTGCAATCCTTAATTCTTACGGCTGGGCTGATATTTATATTGCTACTCCACTATGAAAGACTGCTAACCTTTTTTATCAAGCCACAGCCAGATTCATTTGCACCTACCGGTGGTAGTTTAAAAAGCAAAAACCTGATAAGGCTTTCGATGATAGCAGTGGCATTATTGTATACGTACTATCTAACATTTGTATAGCTTGCGTTGTATTAAAATAAGCTTTGACAACTTTCAAAAAGTTGTCAAAGCTTTAATGTGGGCTGCTTTAAATAGCTATAACCAAGATAATCTTTAAATTTGCAAAACAGAAAAAAGGTTAGATTATTTAGTGCGCAATAAATACACCACTCATGAAAAAGCTTTTAACCCTGATATTTATTTTCACTTCATTTGCCTCATTGGCACAGGTTAAACCCATTACCGCTGCCGATCTGGATTACCGTAAAGATGGCAACGGCAGTTATTTGCTTGTTTTAAAAAGGGGCCAGCCGCTTATTGCCAGCCTGAATGCTTTTATGGCAAAAGAGAAATTGCCCGGGGCAAGTATATCCGGCCTGGGTGCGGTAGCGAATGTGGAGATAGCTTATTATGATCTGGTAAAGAAGAAATATAAGTATCAAAAGTTCGTCCCATCAATGGAGGTACTCTCGCTTAACGGTAACCTGGGTACATTTGAGGGCGCTCCGGTGGTACACGCGCATGTTGCCCTTGCAGACTCTAACTATGTGGTTCGCGGTGGTCACGTAAAAGAGGCTGTGGTTTCGCTGATATTGGAGATAACCATAGTGCCAACCACCAAGCCCATTACCCGCGAGTGGAACAAGGAATTTAACGAGCTGCGTACCATAACGAAGGTGAAGGAGGAATAGAAAATCCCGACCTTTATAGCAATGATAAGAGGTTTTTAATTCCTTTTATTAAACTCCCCAAAGTGCCATAATATACCTGCCGGATCATGCAAAAAGCATTCGCGACCCCATGCTTCAGTGCGTATGGGTGTAAGCTTTACGCCGCGGTATTTGGCGGGAAGATCAAGGGCTTTTAGTTCATTAAAGTAACGGTCAACATCGTCAACTTCTAAAAACAACATGGTATTCTCTATCCAAGCCTTAACGTAATAGGCCTGCAAATAAAAAGAAAGCTTGCCTGTTTCAAATACCGACATATCATTCGATATTACGGTTTCCTTAAAACCCAGGTCGCGGTAAAAGCTGCGCGAAATATTGAAATCCTTTGATCCGATAAACGGGCGGAGGGATATGGCGTTGTGTTGCATCCAATATGTTTATATCAAACTTAATAAAATACTCGCAATACCCTTGTTTTTTGTTTCCTGTTATTTTATCCCTAAATTAGTTTTCTGCCAATCCCGATATGCTAAAAAAAACTTTCTGCCTTTTGCTTTGCGCTTTCTGTTTCATAACTGCTTTCGCTCAAAAACTACAATCTCCTGATGAGTTTTTAGGCTATAAGATAGGT
This sequence comes from Mucilaginibacter sp. HD30, assembly GCF_054061755.1. NCBI lineage: Bacteria > Pseudomonadati > Bacteroidota > Sphingobacteriia > Sphingobacteriales > Sphingobacteriaceae > Mucilaginibacter > Mucilaginibacter sp. HD30. The sequence goes on along the minus strand of NZ_JBSSEO010000001.1, from coordinate 3,412,310 downwards.
TCGCAGTTTACCAGCCATTACCGCCTGGTTGATTATTGCAGGTACGTGGCAGCTACCTCAAAGCAGGTTAAACTGATGCAGTACGGCATAACTAACGAGGGCAGGCCGCTAATGGCCATGTTTATTGCGTCTGCAGAAAATATTGGCAAGCTGGAAAGCATACGGGTAAATAACCTGCGCCTTGCGGGCTTGGATAAAACAGCTGCGGCTGCTACCGGCGCGCCGGTAATTATTTGGCTCAGCTATAATGTACATGGTAATGAACCATCATCAAGTGAGGCGGCTATGCAAACTCTATATGATATGGCCAATCCAGCTAATGCCCGCACACAGGCATGGTTAAAAAATGCTGTGGTGGTTATTGACCCTTGCCTTAACCCCGATGGGCGCGAACGCTACGTAAATTATTATAGTTCTGTAAAGGGAATAACACCCAATACCGATCCCTCATCGCGCGAGCATAGTGAGGGATGGCCGGGCGGAAGAGTTAATCATTATTATTTTGATCTTAACCGCGACTGGGCGTGGCAGGTGCAAAAAGAAACGCAGGAGCGCATGGCGCTTTACAATAAGTGGATGCCTCAAATACATGTTGATTTTCATGAGCAGGGTTATAACTCGCCCTATTATTTTGCGCCGGCCGCGCAACCTTTCCATAAGGATATTACTGCCTGGCAGCAGGAGTTTCAAACCACCATTGGTAAAAACAATGCTAAGTATTTTGACCAGAACGGCTGGCTTTATTTTACCCGGGAGGAGTTTGACCTGCTGTACCCATCATATGGCGACACCTATCCTATTTATAACGGCTCTGTAGGCATGACGTATGAGCAGGGTGGCATTGGGGCTGGTTTGGCGGTAAGTACTCGCACAGGCGATGTGCTTACACTTGCAGATCGTATTACGCACCATCAATCTAACAGTTTAAGTACCATTGAAACAGCGGCAGAACATGCACAAAAAGCTGTGATCGAATTCAAGAAATATTTTGATAGCGCTGCAACCACTCCGGTGGGCGATTTTAAAACCTATGTTGTTAAAAATGATAACGACGATAATTTAGTCGCGCTAAGCAATCTGCTTGATCAGAACGGCATTCAGTATCGCATCGGATCAAGGGGCAGCTTTAACGGCTTTGATTATTTTACCGGGAAAAACGCGCAGTTTACAATTACAGCGAAGGATATGGTGATAAGTGCCTATCAGCCAAAATCTGTTTTGCTTAATGTGTTGTTTGAACAGAAGACATTTTTAACTGATTCAAACACATACGATATAACTGCATGGTCATTGCCCTATGCTTACGGCCTCAGGACTTACGGGCTTAAAGATGCTTTGCAAATTTCAGCCCCTGGTCCGATTAAACCCCCGAAGGAACAAGCAGGCACAGGAGCGTATGCTTACATAAATACCTGGAAGTCTGTTGAGGATGTAAAATTCCTGGCCGCGTTGCTCAATGAAAAAGTAAAAATACGTTTCTCTGAGCGTGCGTTTGAGGTTAACGGCAATCAGTTTGCTGCCGGCTCTTTAATAATAGCGAAGGCCGGAAACGACCGGCCCGATCTTGATGAGTTGATAAAGCGCGCTGCTGCTAAATTTGGCAGGAAACCTGTGCCGTTGTCGTCGGGATTTGTAGAAAAGGGAGCTGATTTGGGGTCCAGCGTTGTAAGGTATATTAAACCACCTAAAATTATGGTAATTGCAGGCGAGGGTGTATCTGCAGAAAACATGGGCGAGGTTTGGCACTTTTTTGACCAGCAAATAGGCTTCCCGGTTACCATAGTAAGCCATAGCGATATAGGCAGGGTTAAACTGGCTGATTTTAATGTGATCATTCTTCCGGATGGACAATACGAGGATTTTAAGGCCGAACGGATAGCAGCCTGGGTGAAGGACGGCGGCAAACTTATTGCCATGGGGGGCTCAATAAAGCAGCTTATAGAGAAGCAGGGATTTGCTATAAAAAATGCAGATAGCATTAACACCGACAAAAAGAAGGACAAGCCCGAAATTAAAATGTACGAAGATAGGCAGCGGGACGCTGTTAATAACAATGTAGCGGGTGCAATTTATAAAGTTGATCTGGACAATAGCCATCCCCTTGCTTTCGGATACCCCGACTTTTACTATACCCTAAAGCTCGATGACAGTTTATATGGTTTGCTGGATGACGGCTGGAATGTGGCTACCATAAAAAAGGATGCTTATGTGGCTGGTTTGGTGGGTAGCAAGAACAAAGAGAAACTAAACAAAGGTGGCTTATTGTTTGGCGTACAAAATATGGGCAGGGGTTCTGTAGTTTATATGGTTGATGACCCCTTGTTCCGTGGTTTTTGGGAAAATGGGAAATTGCTTTTCAGTAATGCTGTGTTTATGGTTGGGCAGTAGATTTTAGTTAGCAGTTTGCAGTCTGAAGTTTCTATCATAGTCAGTTAACAGTTAGCAGTCAACAGCTTTTAATACTGCCAACTGCTAACTGCCAACTTAATTACCGCTGCTAACGCGTCCCTTCTCGGCTTCGGCGCCACTGCGGTGCTGCCTGGCTTTGATGTTAGTGCTACCGAAATTGTAAGTGAGGTTAACACGTAAAACGCGTGTATCGCTTTTTTGCCTTATCTTAAAATCATTACCCAACTCGGTACTGTTAAGGTCGTTTCTCAAGGTGTTAAATATATCACTTAATGAAACCTTCACATTCAATTTTTTATTTGCAAGGGCGCGGCCTATGCCTGCATCAATAGAATACTGCGGGAATAGGTGATAAATACCGTAGGTTAAAGCAGAGCGGTAATTACCGGTAACTTCTGCCCTAAATTTGGCCACTGTAAAATTTTGTGTTGAACGGAAAGTAAAAGCACGTTGCCCGTTATCTACGCTGCCGCCAATTAAACCTGTCGATTTAAATCCGAGATAAAAACCATTAAAGTTTACGTTGCCTGTCCACCATTTTGTTATAGTAAAAGGCGAGTATATGGTAACTCCATAGCTTTTTTGCGTACGTAAATTCTCGTTCGTTTGATAGGTCCTGTTACCTTCTGTTAATATAAGCTGTGTAATTACGTCAGTAGTAAGGCTATAATTAAAACTCACGTCAATGGTTTTGTTGTAGGTGTAGGTCAGATCAAAATTGTTCGTGTATTGCGGCTTCAGGAAAGAGTTACCTTTCATGAAAGTGAAATCATCAAGATAATAATCAAAAGGGTTAAGGTCACCATAGTTAGGGCGGTCAATACGGCGGCTGTATGAAAAACCTACATCATTCTTTTTACCGAAAGCGTGGTTGATAAACACGCTCGGGAAGAAATTAAGATAGCTCCGTTTTATACGCTTGTTTTCGCTAACCAGATCACCGTCAGACTCGGTGTTTTCTGCACGTAAACCCACTTGGATAGAACCGTTTTTAAACTGATGATTGATGTTGGTGTAAGCAGCTGCAATTTGCTCTGTATAAATAAAACGGTTAGTGCGGGTCTCATCATTAATAAAATTTCCATTGGCTAATTTTTGGGCCCGCAGGTCATTATCCGTTTTAACGCTGCTAAATTTGGCGCCAGCTTCAAGTTTCCATGTTTTGCTAAGCGGTTTGCTGTAGTCTGCTTTGCCGGTGTAAATTTCTATGCTTGATGGCGATTGATTGCGTAAGATCTTAAGGCCCGGCTTTGTCGGGTCAACACTGTTATCCGGCTTAAAATACAAGGTTCTGTATTCTGCAATAGAATTGTTAGAGAATTTTGAGTAGTCAAGGTCAACAGCAAGTTCCTGCCCCAATGTATCTATCTTAAGCCTGTCGTTGGCGTTAAAAGCCAGGTTCTTATAACGGTTGTTAATTTCTGAGCCGGTTGTTAAGTAAGACAATAGTTGGCGCGTAGGCGAGCTCCTGTCAGTCCTATTCTCATTTATATCCTTCCCGCCGTTCGTGTAGCCACTTGCAACTATACCAAAGGTATTATTGGTGCTTGTTTCAAGGTCTGCGCCTATATTAAAATTGTTGTAATAACTGAATGAAGGCATTTTTGTTGCCTGGTCAAAAAAAGGCGTATCGGGGTTGGCCACAACCCTACTTATGGTCATCTCGCGGTAACGGTTATTATCGCCACGGCTAATGGTTCCGAAAATATTGAGCGGGCCATTTTTGTGGTTAATATTTAGGCTGGTAGCATCCCTGTTGCCTCTGCCGCGAGACCCACCTGCTGAAAGGCTGCCATTGGTGCCTTTTTGTTTGTTCTTTTTCAGTTTTATGTTGATGATACCCGAGTTGCCTGCTGCATCATACTTTGCTGATGGGTTGGTTATGATCTCGATAGTTGCAATTGTATTGCCATCGGTTGATCTTAATAAAGTAGCCAGTTGTGCCGATGAAAGATAGGTAAGCTTGTCATTGATCATGACGGTAACGCCTTGCTTACCCCGCAGACTGATGTTGTCGTCCTTGTCAACCGTAACGCCCGGAGCGCGCTCTAATATTTCCATGGCAGTGTTGCCCGCTGCAAGTATGCTGTTCTCCACATTCATTACGGTGCGGTCAACTTTACGTTCTATTAAAGGTTTTGCAGCAGTAATATTAACTGCGTTAAGGCTTCGGGCCGCTTCCGTCATGATAATAAGCGGCGTAGTTACTTGTGAGGAACCATCAGATGTAAGTACAGCGCTTAGTCCGTTGGCATACCCAACAGATGTAATTTTTACCAGATAACTGCCTTTAGCTACGTTATCAAAAAAATAAGCGCCTTTTTCGTCGCTTAACGTGCCTTTTACAATTACCGAATCGGTTGCCCGCAGTAAACTAACTGTTGCAAATTCAACCGGTTTGGCAGCGGCATCTTTAACGGTGCCCGTTATTTTAGATGTTTGGGCCTGCGCCATAGCCGTGCAGGCGAGAAAGAATAGTGCTATTATATATATCGAAGTAAAAAACTGTTTCATAACCTTTTGTTTTGGCAATAAAAATCCGCTAAAAGAAATCGCTTTCTTTTTTAAGCTATTATTAATGTTTTTAATGTTGATTAAGCCGCCGTACGAGCCGGTGGCTGTTGCTTGTTAAGCAGCGCTTTTGCGCTCATTTTACATTAAGATGCAAAAACCAGGGGGTAGGTTACAAACAAATTTACTTTTTATTTCCCTGCAACAGGTCGCCTTTATTAAGCGCCGGAAATAGAGGCAATATAACATCCTTAAGCACAGAGAAATACTGTTGCTGTTGGCCCGTTTTAAAAGGTTTAAGAGCCTTAAGCGTTGCAGGGCTTATGCCGGACGATGGCAAGGTAGCTCGATAAAAGGTTAATATAAGCCCGCTGAATAGCAGCAGGCTTATATATTTTAAATATGCAGTAAACATTTTCACGTTTATTTTACACGTTTCAGGGTATCGGGTTTTATGGTAACCGCGGTGTCAACCTTGCACTCCAGGCCATTAGGGGTCATGGTAAATGCCGCCCAATCCACGTCTGGCTTTTTATTATCTTCTTTACATTTATACATATCAACACCCCATACATATTGATCTATCTCATCGTCAATAACAATTATGGCATTTAACGGTACTTTTAAAGTAAGCTGTATTTCCTGATCGTGCCATGATGTACCGCTGATACGCTGCAGCTTCCTGTCAAATTTAATAACAGAATCTTGCTGAGTAAATAAATAGCGCGTTCCCCGGGCGTTAAACAAAGCATTTTCATAGCTGCTACCTTTTGAACGGTAGGTTTGCACCAATACAGGTTGGTCAACATCGCTTTTTTCTATAGTAATGTGCATGTTTTGCGGTTCGTTACGTTCAAAATCTTCCTCGCCGGTATTTATAGTTCCGGTAAAGCCGGGCTTAATGTCCAAACGCGTACTGTCTTCGCCGGTTAAATATTTAATATCATTTAGTTTTAAATAGTAAGTGTTGTTTGATGATTTGACTAACGGGGCTGTTTGCGTAAAACTTGCCGATGAGCGAAAGCCTCTACCAATCTTAGTGCCATAGTACAAGCCAATGCCAATGGCAAAAAGCCACACCGTTAACATCACCATTGCTGATGAGCGGCTTAGCGATTGCGTGTTGAATATAGCTTTTAAAATAAGTAGTATAATAGCCAGCACAGGGATAAAAAGAGCCAGAAAGACAGATATGCATATCCAGCCAAAGTGTTCGTTATCAATAATGCTGAATGGGAATATATCAAGCGGGCCGCTGTTCCATATTAACGCAAGCGCCAGGCATACTATCAGGGCAATGGCCATGGCAAAAAAGTCAATCAAAATAAATATGCCTAATATTTTAACAACAAGTTTGCCTGTAGTGCCAAAAAAGCGACCTAAAAGGTAAAAGAAATCGCTTATAAAAATCTCTTAGCTTATAAATAAAAGGTTTGGCCTCGTGTTTAAAGTTATTCATATTGGTTTTAACAGCGCTCATTTCCTCTTCCAGGTTATTTTTAAAACCTTGAAGGGTAAGCTTTTCCCCCTTCATGGCCATTTTGTCGGCACGACTAACGGCTCTGGGTATTACTATCCATAATATTATATACAGGATAAGGCCAAGCCCACCAAAAAATGTGGTTAATGCAAATAATAGTCTGAGCCAAATTGCAGAGATATTAAAATAGTTGCCAAGCCCGGCGCAAACACCCGCAACAAGGCGTTCATCAGGATCGCGAAACAAGGTACGTGTGCCGCCTGCGTAATCGTAAGTACTGCGCTGAGGGTTAGGAGCAGCATCTTCATCAGCATGTTCAAAATCCTCAACAGTTCCCATCTGGTCAATAACCGCTTTAACGTCAGCCTCAACAATAACCTGTTTGTTATCGCGGCTGAGCATTTCAGAGAACATTTCGGCTATACGGTTCTCTATATCCGTGGTGATCTCCAGGCTATCTGCCGAGTTTAAAAAATGGCGCTTAACGTCGGTCATGTAGCCTTTAAGTACCTCGTAAGCATCCTCTTCAATATGGAAGACAATGCCGTTTATATTTATTATGATAGTTTTATTCATGATGCAATTTTTTCAGGGTTTAATTATTTTTTCCAACGGCGGTTTGTACGGCAAAAACCAGCTCTTTCCAGGTAGTGTCTAACTGTTCAAGCATTTTTCGTCCGTCGTCAGACAGCGCATAATACTTTCGCGGTGGCCCGGATGTTGATTCAACCCAGTTATAAGTTAGCAGCCCATTGTTTTTAAGGCGCGTTAATAGGGGATATAAGGTGCCTTCAACTACAAGCAACTGGGCCTTTTTTAGTTCGGCAATTATATCAGAGGCGTAGGTCTCATCGCGGGCGATGATGGAGAGTATACAATACTCGAGTATACCCTTACGCATTTGTGTTTGTGTGTTCTCTGCGATCATGATACAAAGATATATGTTTTAAAATGTATTATGCAATACATAGTACTAAATTATATAAATTATTTTAGTTAAACGGATAAATAAATTTTTTTTTCATTGTTTATGTGAAAATATTTGCGAATTCAATAATGTAACACTACTTTTATGATTAATTAACTATTAACTGATCTTATTATTTAACACATGAAAAAACTTCTACTAGTAAGTTTGTGTGTGCTGGTGTTATGCGTAACACAAGTATTTGCACAAAACCGTACGATTACTGGTACGGTTACAGCCAAAGACGATGGCTTACCCATTCCGGGAGTAACAGTAAAAATTAAAGGAACATCCACAGGCGTACCTACCGATGCAAATGGTAAGTATTCAATTTCTGCACCAAGCGGCGCTGTGCTTAGTTTTTCTTTCGTTGCTTTCGTAACACAAGATGTTACCGTGGGCAATCAAAGCACAATTAACGTGAGCCTTGTTGCTGACAATGCATTGCTAAGTGAGGTTGTGGTAACCGCTCTGGGTATTGAGCGTCAGAAAAAAGACCTGGGCTACGCATCTGCAGTTGTAAAAAACGAAGCTATAAACGCGGGTAGTGCAGTTAACCTTGCAAATGGTCTGCAAGGTAAAGTATCAGGCTTAAACATTACCACTACTAACAGCGGCGTATTTGAGAACGTTAAAATTAACCTTCGTGGTATCCGTTCGTTGTTGGGTAATAACAACCCTTTGCTGTTGATAGACGGTGTGCAAACCGATATTAGCTACCTATCTTCTTTAAATCCTAATGACATTGAAGATGTTAACGTTATCAAAGGATCTTCTGGAGCTGGTATCTACGGTTCTGATGCAAGAAACGGTGTGATCGTTGTTACTACTAAAAAAGGAACAAGAACAGGCACTCCTGTTGTTACCATCAGTAACTCAACACAATTTCAAAGTGTTAGCTTCTTTCCTAAATTTCAAAACCAATTTGGTTTAGGCGGTGGCGGTAATAACCAAAACTTAGGTGGTTATGATCAAATTGAAAACTGGTCATGGGGTCCAAGGTATGACGGTTCAACAGTAGACATAGGTCCAGACCTTTCAGGGGTTGTTGATCCTATTTTCGGTCCGTTAACTACCCAACAAATAAAGTATAGCCCTAACGATTCAAGAACAAAGTTCTTTAACACGGCAACTATTGTTCAAAATGACGTTTCTTATTCTGAAAAGAACTTCTTCTTATCACTTCAGGACGTAATAAATAATGGTATAGTTCCTAAAGATCAAAATCGTAGGAGCGGTATTCGTTTAAATGTTACCAAAGAATACGGCAGATTGAAAATTGGCGTAAACACCAATTATATCCAAAATAATTATAACATCTTCGACCAGGAAGGTATGTCTGATTACAACACCACCCAAAACGTTGGTTTGAATCAAGGTTTAATGAACTTGTTATTTAACACTAACGGGTATGTTAACTTACAGGACTATAAGGATTTCAACAAAAATCCTTACGCTTCATACAACTATTATTTCACTAACTATGGTTTAAACCCATACTTTGCGGTAGATAATTGGCGCAAAGAAGGTAAAAAACAGGATCTGATAGCTAACCTGAACTTAGATTTTAAAGTTGCTGATTGGTTGAATTTAACCTACCGCGGATCTATCACAACTTCAACGCTTGTTGAAAGAAGAAAATCACAAGGCGAAGCTGCAAACGTTTTTGGTCATGACGTTAGAGGTTTCGGTTTGATACCAGGCGCGGTACAAGAGCGTAATTATACACAACAACGTATGTCGTCTGAGTTATTTGCTGCATTTAACAAGCAGGTTAACGAAGACTTTAAAGTATCAGCTATAGCAGGTACTTATATCCGCCAGGACAATGGCCGCGATACACGTGTTGGAGCGAGCCAGTTAACTGTAACCGATTTGTATAACATTTCTCAACGTGCCGGCGAGCTTACAGGTTCATCACCAATGCAACGTTCAAGAATGTTTGCTGTTTATGGTAGCGCTGGCGTAGGTTACAAAGGCTGGGCAAACGTTGAGTTTACAGCACGTAACGAGAAAACATCAGTTTTGGCTGAAGGACTTAACAGCTACTTCTATCCCGGTGTTAACGGTTCAATCATCTTAACAGATGCTATTAGCGGTTTAAAAAACAGCAATACTCTTTCTTATTTAAAACTACGCGGTGGTTGGAACAAAACTGGCAACTCTGATGTTGCTCCTTACCAGTTAGCTGCAACCTTCTCTCAAGGTGGTGGTTTCCCGTATGGTTCAACTCCTGGTTATTCAGCAGACGGTACTGTTTACAACTCAACACTACGTCCTGAGTTTATTCAAAGTACTGAGGCTGGTTTAGAAGCCGGTTTCTTTAATAGCAGAGTAAACATAGAATTTACAGCATTTAACCAAAAAATGACTGACCAGATCATCCCTATCAGTATTTCTAACGCGACAGGTTATGGTCAGGCTTTCGTTAACGCGGCGGCATTTACCAACAGAGGTTTAGAAATGGACCTGAAACTTACTCCATTAGTTGATCTGGGTCAGGTACACGTTAACTTTGCCGTTAATGCTACTTATAATGAGAGCAAAGTAACTTCGGTATATCCAGGCCTTGACCAGGTATCTGTAGGTGGTTACACCTATGCAGGCAACTGGGCTATTAAAGATTACCCTGCTTTTATGTTCAGAGCTACTGACTATAACCGCGATCCGGCAACCGGAAAAGTTATAGTAAGTGCACTTACAGGTGCACCGACTGCTGCTACAAACACTGCCATTTATGGACAAACAATGCCAAAATGGATTGTAGGTTTAAATCCATCTATCCGTTGGAAAAGCTTAAACGTGTCTGCATTATTTGAATACAAAGGTGGTCACCAGGCTTTTGCTGATATTGGCAACGCCATGTCATGGACGGGTGTTTCTGATCTTTCGGCTACTAACAGCCGCGAAAGATGGGTGTTCCCTAATTCTGTTTACCAAGCGGTTGCAGGTGGCCCTTATATTCCTAACACCAGCGTAACCTTGAATAACTCAGAAGGTTTCTGGACAGGTGTTGGCCGTTCTGTAGGTGCTAACTACCTTATAAGCGCAAGCTCATGGAGATTCCGCGAGTTGTCAGTAAGTTATGATTTGCCTGTAGCTGCTATATTCGGAAGCACTAAAGCTGTTAAAGCTATAAGTGTAGCTGTAACCGGCAGAAACTTAGCATTATGGTTGCCTAAAAATAACAAATACCAGGATCCGGACTTTACATTCGGGCCGTCTGCATCCAACTTTGGAACAGGCTCTACCACAGGTGTACAAACTGGTAACACTTCTGGTGTAAGTAACTCAACTATCAACCCTCCGGTTAGAACAATTGGCGGTAATATTACGGTTACATTTTAATAACACTATTAAATAGAAAAGAGATGAAAAAAATATTTATTCCAATTTTTACGGTAGCCTTGCTGTTCGCAACCAGCTGTAAAAAAGAGTTCTTTGACATCAATAATAACCCGAACTCACCTACGGAAGCCTCTGTAACACCTGATGTATTGTTAACGCGTATGTTGCATAACTTGGGTGTCAGAACAGTTAACGGCTATGATTACGCTGCACAATGGACAGGATACTGGGCTCACTCTGGTACTTATGGCCAGTCAGCAGAGATCGAATCTTATCAGATAACTGCTGCATTCCAGGCTGCTCAATGGTCAGGATGGTATGATTTAGCTTTTGATGCTTCAATTTTAGAGAAAAAAGGTTTAGCATTAAATAAACCGTTTTACGTTGCAACAGCAAAGGTTGTAAAGGCAATTTGCTTTATGAACATTGTTGACCAATACAATAATGCACCTTATTCAAAAGCTTTTGATTATCTTAACAATATCACTCCGGCTTATGATAAGGCAGAAGATATCTACAATGATCTGTTTGTTCAGTTAGATCAGGCAGCAAAATTGTTCAAGACAGGTGATGGCTCAACGCCAACGGCTGAAGAGCAAGCTGCGGATATTATGTTCGGAACTATGGGTTACAATCATGCAGCTAATGAGTCAGTGTTGTGGCGTAAATTTGTTAATACCATGCGCCTTAAACTATTGATCCACATGTCGCAATTACCTACCACCACCGCAAAAGCCACTACTGTTGTAGCTGCGATTACCGCTGATGGTGCAGGTTATCTGGGTGCTGGCGAAACAGCCGCAGTTAACCCGGGTTATGTTGCCGTTAACGGTAAACAAAATCCATATTGGGATACTTACAAGATCTCGGCATTAGGGGCTCTTGATCAATACAATAGAGCCAATACATATTTGTTGCAAAAATTTATGGGGCCAGACGGAAGGTTTGGAGCTAACAACCCTGGATTTGGAGCTCCTACGCTTGTTCTTTCTGCAACGCCTACAACAGCAGAAATAACGGCTTTTAATACCCAACAAACTCAGAGAGCAAAAATAACCACAGATGCTGCAGATGATGACTTGCGTTATATGTATGTTTTTAGTAAAGCGACATTGCCACTTTCAACTCCACAGTATGGTTTTCCGGCACAAACGCCCGCTCCTATAAATAATTATATTGGTGCGCAATTTGGAGAGGTTGTTCCTAATGCAGACGTATACAAAGCACCTAACCAGTCTGACGTAGCCGGACCAGGTTTGGCCAAATCTTTGTCACAGCCGCAACAAGTATTAACAGGAATTGAAAGCTTGTTCTTACAAGCTGAGGCTGCTGCGAGAAACTACACATCTGGTACAGCTTCAGTATTACTTAATAGTGCTATTACCGAGTCATTCATATTCCTAGGCGTTAATAAAACGACAATAGGTACTGATATTGCTCCTTCAGTTGCAGCTACAGATTATATTACTAAAAGAGCTGTTGCCACGAGATTAGCAGCCGCTGGCGATGCTGATGCAAAAGCCAAAGTAATTGTGTTTGAAAAATATCTTTCATTGATTGGTTTAAACCATCTTGAGGCGTACACAGATTACAGAAGATTAGGTGTTCCGGCAGACCTGCCATTATCATTAAATCCTGCAAGAGTAGCAAACGTTATCCCATTACGTTTGCAATATCCTCAAAACGAGTTTAACTATAACAGGGACAACGTAAATGCTCAGGGAGTAATAAATCCGCAAACGTCAACTATATTTTGGGACAGATAATAGTTTAACTAAAAAAGAACAAGAAAATGAAAAAATTCACGAAAATATTATCGTTTGCCGCACTTACGTTAAGCCTGTCATCATGTTTGAAAGACAAAGGCTATGACGAATTTAAATACGGCCTTAACCAGGAAGCTGCGGAAAGTTACAAGGTTATTAATATGCCTGTTACTGCAACCACCTTCACTGTTGCGCGTACGGTATCAAGAGCGTCTGCTGCCGGATCAACACCAACCACGGTAACATTACCTATACATTTGTCTGCTAAGGACGTAGCTTCAGAGAATATAGCTGTAACTATTGGTTCAGATGCTTCAAGGCTTGCAGCTTATAATGCAACCTTAGCTCCTGCAAGCCAGTTTGTACAAGTGGCTGATGCTAATTACACTATAGCTAATGGTGGTGTTGCAACTATAGCATCGGGATCAAGAGATGCTACCATTTCTATAACTTATACGCCTAATAGCTTAAGTGCTACTAACGGTCGTTTCGCTATACCGGTGAGCATTAAAAGCATAGATAAAGCAGGTTATACTATAAGTGGTAACCAAGCTTACAGGATATTTACTGTTATACTGAATCCGTAAGCAATACTACATTAACAAATACCAAGGCCTCTTTGCATCTTACGATGCATAAGGGGCCTTTTTTTTAACGGAATTTGTTCTTACTGTCTAAATTGCGCAGCAAAAATTATTATAAATGAAAACCCAACCCTCACACTCCTACTCATTTTAAGCCTGTTTTTTTCAAATAAGGCGCTTTGCCAGGGCAATTACGAAGCTGGTTATGTTGTTAACTTGCATAACGATACCATAAAAGGGTATATTGATAATAATAAATGGGATAGAAACCCAATTAATGTAAGGTTTAAAACTACGCTACAGGGTACACCTGCCTACTACAACGTTAACAACTTATCTGCTTTTGGAGTTGCCGGCAGCCATTATATTAAAGGTACCGTGGCTGTTGATACTTCATCCGATAACATAGAGCGTTTAACTTACACTGCAACGGCGGAATTAAAAAGCCAAACGATATTTTTATTGAGCTTATTGAGGGACAGAAAAGTTTGTTTTTTTATAAAGATAAGAATGCACGCACACTGTTTTTTGTAGATGAAGGCGGCGCTTACAACTTATTGTTACATAAGCGGTATTTAATTACCGGCCGCAACGGCGAAAAAGCCATCGTATAAAATAAAGAATATATAGAACAATTGGCCGCATACCTTGCAAATTACCCTACGGTAACTTCTAAAATAAAAAATTTGACCTATACAAGATCTTCGCTTGTGCAATTGTTTTAAGATTATTATGCGTGCTCTAACGCTAAGTTTTCCGTATATAACGTTACCAACAAGATTAAAACGGCATTTGGGGTTATTGCAGGTGCATCGCTAACCCAATTCAGTACATCGAATAAGCTTACTTATTTTAATATATTGAATAATGCAAAATCTACCGATTTTGCTGGGGGAGTTACGCTGGAGATAGTGCCGCCAGGAAACAATTATAAATGGTCTATAATAAACGAATTAATGTACACATCATATACAATGGCGGTACATAAAACAACCTATAAATCGGCTGATATTTACTCAGACGATGACGTGAAGTTTGGCGTGGGCTTTGTAAAACTTAACAATATGTTGCGGGTAAAATTCCCTATAAATGATGCTTCTATATTTTTGAATGGGGGTTTTTCAAACGGCGTAGTGTTCAGTCCTGTCAATAACGTTAAGTCTATTTCTACTTTTTATTCAACTACAACCACAACAGAAGGGCCATTAGCAAAGGAAAGTTTGATCAGAAAATTTGAGTCGGGTATTTTGTTTGGCGTAGGAGCCGGCTTTGGCAGATACGCGGTGCAGGCAAGAGGCGAGATAAACTCATCTGCTACTGATGATGGCGCACACGCCAATACAAAAAAAGGTTATTTGCTTTTAAGTTATAAATTTTAAAGGCGCACAAACAGTTGGTTACTAACCAACTGTTTGTTTTTTAATGCCTACTATAATGTATTATAACTGTTAAAAAGCGCTGTAAGATCTGCTTCGTGCTGCAAATTGTATTTATTGATGGTTTTTTCAATATCTGGCATTTTATCCTTCAACAACCCCGCTACAAATTTTTTTTCCCTCCTAAGCTTGGTAAGCGTTTTGTCTGCAGCAACATAATATGTATAAACAGGCTTTATCTGCTTGGTTTCATATAACGAACCCGGGGCACGTTCATAAAAACGTTTCATCTCAGTTAGCTTCAATAGCGTTAACTTGCCGTCGGCTAAAACTTCATAATAAGTAGCTTCGGTAGCACCGTCGGTAGCTGCGAAGCCGCGACGAAACGTCTTGGTCGATTTTGTGGCATTATCATCTGGCGAAGCTATAGTAAATTGTGCTATAGGAACGGCAAATGCCTGTGTTGTACCATCAGGCGCCTTAAAAAGCGGCCTTGATTTAGCCATATCAAACAACATATCTAAGTTGGTAAACGCTTTGCCGTCAGCCTGTAAAACAGAGCCTTTGGCCCATGTATTATAGAGGTAATTTGGGTCTGTAAAATTGGCGCGTAATTTCCCTCCGTAGTTAACGTCTGTATTGTCAAAATTAATACCTACGCCTATTTGCGCAAATGCACTGGATTTGCAAATTATAAATGATGCAAGCAGTAGTCCGTAATAAAATGGTTTTTTCATAAAATAGACAATTAAAAGCTGATGCTTTAAATATAAGTATAAAGCTTAATTAATATGAAACTACTTGTAGTTGAAATTATTGTAAATGACGCGCGAAATCATTCAGGAACCAATGATCACTTGCTAATTATAGATAAAAGCTTATTAATTTAAGACAAGTAATAAACCTTCAAAGTTGATCCATCGTTTGACATAACAACCTGTTGTCCTAATACGATACTCAAATTATTGGGTATATGCCCTGCGGGAAAATCAAAGCAAACGGGGTAATTATATTCTTTTACAACATTCATTACAATTTCTGGCACGTTTTGTCCGAAGGGAATATCGTTATCTTTTATGCCTGTAAAGCCACCAACTATAAGCCCGGCAAGGTTTTGCAACTTTCCGGCGCGTTTAAGGGTGTATAACATGCGGTCAATACTATATAGGTACTCGCCTACATCTTCAATAAAAAGTATTTTCCCGCTGTAATCCACATCAGATACAGAACCAAGGGCCGCTATTAGCAAACTTAAATTTCCGCCGGTTAATATACCGGTTGCCTCGCCGCTTCTATTGGTTGAATTTGAGCGAAACTCATAGCTTAGTTCCTCACCAAAAAGGGCTTTGCGCAGGGTCTCTAATGATCGGGCCGATGCATCGGGGATATTCATGGGCATTTGCCCGTGTATGCTTTGCAGGTTATAGTTTTGCAGCAGGTGCGAGTGCAATAAGGTAATGTCGCTAAAACCAACCACCCATTTTGGGTTTTGTTGCAACCTGCTAAAATCAACTTTGTCAATCATGCGTACGGTGCCATAGCCACCACGGGCTGCAATAATAGCTTTAATGCTATCATCATCCACAAAGCGCTGCATATCTGCTGCCCGCATATCGTCGTCGCCCGCAAACTGATGGTATGATGCTGTAACCGTATCGCCCAAAACCACCTCCAATCCCCAGGATTGCAGCAATACAACAGCATCCGTCATGGGTACAGGAAGTTTCTTAGCCGGGCAGGTAATGGCAATTTTATCGCCTTTTTTAAGGTGCGGTGGTTGTACGATTGCGGCGCTGGCGTTGTGCATCATCAATAATAAAAAAAAATTAGCAGTTTACCACCTGCTGCCGGTTAACTATGGGTTTTGTAGCAAGTTTGTAGCAGGGGAGTCCCCCCTGCTAACGCTACACCATGTAATTGCTTTAGCGTTTGGCCTTAAAATAATTTATCTTTGCAAGCTATTGATCTATATAATAAATGTCGCAATTAGATAAATTTAAACGCTATACCATTACTTCGGCACTACCTTATGCCAACGGCCCGCTACACATAGGCCATTTGGCTGGTGCGTATTTGCCGGCTGATATATTTGTGCGCTTTCTTCGCCTTAAAAAGAAAGATGTGGTATACATCTGCGGTTCTGATGAGCATGGCGCAGCCATCACCATAAAGGCAAAGAAAGAGGGTACAACGCCGCAGGCTATTATTGATAAGTACCATGCACAAATAAAACAAAGCTTTGAGGATTTCGGTATCGGATTTGACATTTATCACCGCACCTCTTCACCAATACATCATGACCTGTCGCAGGAGTTCTTTCTGAATCTGTATAAAAAAGGGGAGTTTGTAGAGCAATACAGTGAGCAGTACTTTGATGAAGATTTTCAACAATTTTTAGCGGACAGATACATTATTGGCACCTGCCCCAACTGCCACAATGAGAATGCTTATGGCGATCAGTGCGAACGTTGCGGTACATCATTAAACCCCACGGACCTGATCAACCCTGTGTCTACTTTGAGTGGCAAGCCACCTATTTTAAAAGCAACTAAGCACTGGTACCTGCCATTAGATAAGTACCAGCCCTGGTTGGAAGAGTGGATAGAACATAAAGAAGGCGAATGGAAGGTGAATGTTTTTGGGCAGTGCAAGTCGTGGCTAAAATCGGGCCTGCAGCCGCGCTCTATGACCCGCGACCTGGATTGGGGTATTGACGTACCGCTTGAGGAAGCAAAAGGCAAAAAGCTGTATGTTTGGATGGATGCGCCTATAGGTTACATATCCGCCACCAAACAATGGGCAATTGATAAAGGAAAAGACTGGCAATTATACTGGAAAAAGCAAGCTAACGAGGCGGACGACACCTGCCTAATCCATTTTATAGGTAAGGACAATATTGTTTTTCATTGTATCATCTTTCCATCCATATTGCATGCACACGGCGACTATGTGTTGCCACAAAATGTGCCTGCTAATGAATTTCTGAATCTGGAAGGCGATAAACTCTCAACTTCGCGTAACCATGCGGTGTGGTTGCACGAGTATCTGGAAGAGTTCCCAAATAAGCAAGACGAGCTACGGTATGTGCTTACATCAATATTACCCGAAACCAGCGATAGCGAGTTTACATGGAAGGATTACCAAGCCCGTGTAAATAACGAACTAGTTGCCATATTAGGCAATTTTGTTAACCGGGTTATGATATTGATGCACAAGTTTTACGATGGCAAGGTTAACGGCGACATAAAACTTACCGACGGTTATCTGAACGATGAGATAGGTATATTTTATGATGCTTTAGATAGCAGTCTGCAAAACTACCGCTTTAGGCAGGGGCTACAGGCCGTTATGGACATTGCCCGTTTAGGTAATAAATACCTTACCGATAAGGAGCCCTGGAAAACCATCAAAACCAATCCGGATGATGCCCGCGACGCGCTGCACAACTGCCTGTTTATTATTGGGCATTTGGCAACCTGTTTGCAACCCTTTTTGCCGGCAACGGCCAAAAAGATCTTTGGCATGCTCAATTTGCCTGAGCAGTTTACTTTTGATGCAGAACTGGTATTTAGTGATGGACATCAGCTTAACCCCGCTGCATTGTTATTTGACAAGGTAGAGGATGAGGTTATTGACAAACAGATAGAAAAGCTAAATAGTAAGAAACAGGTGGCCACAGTAGTGGAAGAGGTACCCGTAATACCGGCGAAAGAGAACATCAACTACGAAAGCTTTGCCACTATGGATATACGTACCGGCACCATACTAACTGCCGAAAAGGTAGCCAAAACCAAAAAGCTGATTAAGTTAACAATTGATACAGGTATAGATCAGCGCACGGTAGTATCCGGGATTGCGGAGTATTACGAACCCGATGCTATAATTGGCCAAAAGGTGAGCATCCTGGTAAACCTGGAGCCACGCGACATAAAAGGCATAACATCGCAGGGGATGATACTAATGGCCGAGAACGCCGAAGGAAAACTAAGCTTTGTTGCTCCCGTGGATGATTTTAATAACGGATCTGTAATTAGGTAATGTGGATGTGCAAATGTGCGGATATGCAAATGTTTTTTGCTTATCCGGCTTTAATTTGCACATTTGCAGCATTAATTTGCACATTCGCAAATCTGCATATTAAATGGTCCCGTAGTTCAACGGATAGAATAGGAGTTTCCTAAACTCTAGATATGGGTTCGATTCCCGTCGGGACCACATTGTTAAGTCAAAATTAAAAGCCTTTTAGATGAAAATCTGAGGCTTTTTATGTTTAAGGCTTTTGAGTATCTTCGTAGATAAGGCACCGAACCCCAATGAACTTTAGAAGCTTATATGCTGAATATCAGAAATTGGACTCCAATGATCCATTGATCGCACATTCTTTTTTAGATAGCATTTTTCGATCAGCGAAAAAATTTAAATCGGAAATCCATAATATTATTAATGAAGCAATATTTCATCAAGACAAAGTTCAATTACAATTTGCATTACATATTGCATATAGGGACGGAATTGATAATAGCCATAAAGCTAATAGCCCAATTGTTAACGGCAACTTGGCATCAAGAACACGAAGATTTGATAAATACTGTTTATTTACACAACCTAAATAATAACATTTTCACAGATTCGTTATATAAAATTGCTACTGAGCCAGGCATATATAAGAAGTATGACGATGAAATGGAGTCGACATTAAGAAAATGTATTCACGCGCTAAAAATGATTAATTCAGGAGAAGCTAACACATACCTTGAGGAATTGAAAAACTCTAAAAGCAGCAATGTAGATATGGCGCTTTCGGTTTATAACAAGTAATCTGTTAGATATATATCTTCCAAATTGGTGGTTGCCTACACCATCGCTAACTCGGGTTATTATATTCAGTTTAGAGAACAGCAAACATTTGTTATATTGGTCTGTAGAGGAACCAACAGATCTGTAATGCTTAATTGTAAGATGATAAGATGGACTTTTCTACAAAATCACCCTAAAGTATGACTAAAAACACAAACCGATAATTCAATTTTGCTTAATATTAAAGGTAAGACGATAGCAACATGAAAAAGATTGTTTGGATTTACGGTGTATTAGCGGGCATTATAAGTGTGTCTTGGGGGGTGCTGAGCGAAAGTGTGTTAGGCGATAGTTTGAGCCTAAACACCCGGATGATACTGGGATATGCTACCATGATAGTGGCGTTCTCGCTTATTTTTGTGGCCATAAAAAGCTATCGCGACAATGAAAATCATGGCCGGATAACTTTTGGTAAGGCGGTGGGAATTGGTCTGTTAATAACACTCATTGCTTCAACAGTATATGTTGTGGTATGGATGATAGACTTTAAATATTTCGTGCCGGATTTTGGCGAAAAATACCAGGCCCAGGCTATTGCCGAAATGAAGCAAAGCGGCTTAAGCGCCCCTGAGATACAAAAACAATCGGCAGAGATGGCTGATATGATGCAAACCTATAAATCAAACGCTGCTTACAGGGCAATGTTCACTTACTTGGAAGTGGCTCCGGTAGGCATTTTGATGTCGTTATTAGCGGCGCTTATCCTTAAAAGAAAAACTAAACCGGCTGAAGCGGCCGCATAAATTAATTTAACTATATGAAAAAAGTAACAGGTATTGGCGGAGTTTTTTTTAAAGCCAACAACCCCAAAGCAATGAATGATTGGTACGCTAAAAACCTTGGACTACCAAGCGGCGAGTATGGTACCACCTTTGAATGGCGCGAAGCAGAAGATCCTGCTAAAACGGGAAGTACCTCGTGGTGCGCATTCCCTGCCGATACCAAATATTTCAACCCATCTGAGAAACCTTTTATGATCAACTACCGGGTTGAAGACCTGGTGGCGCTGGTGGAGGAGCTAAAAAAGGATGGCGTAACCATAGTTGATGAAATAGCTACATATGACTATGGCAAATTTGTGCACATCCTTGACCCGGAAGGCAACATCATAGAGCTTTGGCAACCGATAGATTAATTTAAACGGCCGAACTCTGTTTTGCAGTTATTTAAATATCGATTTAGCTTTTTTGATCGTGTTTTCCAGGTTTATTCCTTCACCCAACACGCCTTTAAACAAATCGCCGGTTTCCTTTAGTCGGCCCAGCGAATTGCGGATGTTAAAGTCGCGCATTTTTAAACCGGCTTTAACCTCATGCCAGGCCAATGGCATTGAAACGGTACCGCCCGGTTTTGGGCGTAATGAATAAGGCGCGGCAATAGTAGCTCCGGGGCGGTTCTGCAAAAAGTCAAGATACATTTTGCCTTTGCGCTTGCTTATCATACGTTCAATGCTGGTAAAATCGGGCATTTGCTTATGCACAAGTTGCACTACCATTTTAGCAAACAACTGGGACTGGTCATAAGTGTATTTTGCGCTAAGCGGGATATAAATATGTATGCCTGTTGAGCCCGATGTTTTTGGATAGCTGGGTACTTCAATGGCATCCAGCACTTTCTTAACTTCCTGTGCAGCCAGTATTACCTGATCAAAAGTGTTTTTATCGGGATCAAGATCTATCACACAAAAGTCGGGGTTGTCTGGCGATTGTATGCGGCTAAACCAGGGGTTCATTTCAATACAACCTAATGATGCCATCCAAAGTAGACTATCTTCTTCGCTGCCTACAAGGTATTCTTTATGCTCACCTTCGCCGGTAACATGAGGCATGGTTTTGGCCCAATCGGGCGCTTTATCAGCTACATTTTTTTGGTAAAAGCTTGGGCCGTGAATTCCGTTGGGAAATCGGTTTAACGACATGGGCCTATCCTTTAAATACGGAATGATATACGGCGCTACCTGATAGTAATAGTTAAACATATCGCGCTTGGTAATGTCATCCTCGGGCCAGTAAACTTTGCTTAAATGACTAAACTTAAGCGTGTGTCCGTTTACAGGCCGCTCCTGTGTTTCGTCTTTAGGGTTAAGTAAGGTGCGTCTTGCCTGTTTTGGAGGTTCAACAGGCGGATGCAAAGTGTTTTCAGTCTGCTCATCAGCAGTTTTAACGGTTTTGCCTGTTTCGGTGGGCGTTTCAAGAACCACATCATCTGCATCTTTATCGCTCCGCAGTCCTTTAAACGATGCCTGCCTAACTTTACCGTCGCTGGTTAATTCGGCAAAATTTATCTCGCACACCAGTTCCGGCTTTAACCAGGTAGGTTTTGCTCCTAACCGCTTGGGTCTAAAACGCGATGGTTCATCTACATCCGGTTCAATTTCAAAAGGGCACTCGTCTGTTATCAGCGGCTTGAATTTTTCCATTAATTCCTTTTGCAGCTTGTCGCCCCACCCGGTACCTACCTTGCCCATGTATTTAAAAATGCCGTTTTTGTATACGCCGATAGTAAGTGCGCTAAACGGTTTTGAAGTACCTTCATTTTTAGTAAAGCCGCCTATTACCACTTCCTGCCGCCTTTGCACCTTAATTTTTAGCCATTCTCTTGACCGCAGGTCTGATGTATAAACACTGCTTGATTTTTTAGCGATGATTCCTTCAAGCCCCATGCGTTCTGCTGCGTCAAAAAACTCAATGCCGCGGGCCTCAAATACCATGCTCTGGCGTATCCTGTCGTCATTTTTCGGTAGCACATGGCTTAATATAGTCTGACGCTCCTTAAGGGTAAGGTCCATCAGGTTGTTGCCCTCGTACCATAAAATATCAAAAACGTAATAAACCAGGTCCCCATCTGCTTCGCTGCGCCAGTTTTGGATGCCGCTAAAATCGGAGATGCCTTTATCGTTTAGCA
Source organism: Mucilaginibacter sp. HD30 (assembly GCF_054061755.1). Taxonomy (NCBI): domain Bacteria; kingdom Pseudomonadati; phylum Bacteroidota; class Sphingobacteriia; order Sphingobacteriales; family Sphingobacteriaceae; genus Mucilaginibacter; species Mucilaginibacter sp. HD30. The sequence continues at coordinate 3,390,108 of NZ_JBSSEO010000001.1, read as the reverse complement.
CTAATATTTCGCCGTCTAAGACAGCGTTTTCACCCCATTCGCTCAACAACGTATTGATGGGATAAAACTGATCGAACAGCAGGTTATTGCGCGAGATCAGCTTAACCTCATCCTTACTTACCTGGGCAACTGCGCGGTAACCATCCCACTTAATTTCGTACACCCAACCCGGGTCGTCAAAGGGCTCGTCAACCAACGTAGCTTTCATGGGCTTAACTTTTGCCGGCATGGGCGATTTAGGTGCAGCGTTTAACAGGCGCTCCGCCTCCGCGGCTTTATCCGGCATTTTGATTTGACCCTGTTCGGCCTTCTCAATCTTTTTTTCAAGCGTCTTTGTTGCCATAATGGTATGTGCAGACGTTGAAGCCCCTTGCGGGGCTTCTTTATTTTTGTCTATTTAGTTCTTTTTCTACTGCCGACCGCTCGTTGCTTTTGGCCTCTTCTTTTGCGGCCTCAACCGCTTTTGCCGAGGTGTTTGTTTTTCTTCCTTCGTAACTTAATTCATGTGGCTGTTCAGATACTGAACGTCTTTCCACTTTCGTTCCTCTTGTTGCCATATTTATCAATTATGCTGTTTAAATAACTTTTGGGTAGATTGTTTTGTTTTGAGAAAGTGCCTTTAAAAAAAGAGCCGCTCTTGACAAAGCAGCTCTGCACAAAGCAGCTGATTATTTTAAACCAGCTTCTATTTTTGTTATCTCTTCCAGGTGGTGTTTTACTACAGGCGCTGTTTTGGCAGCAAATGCTTTCAACTCGCTGTCCTGGCCACCATTAGCTTGAGTATTCATTATTGCCAGCGTTTTATTATGGCCTTCAATCATGGTTTTTGCGTACGCCTTATCAAATTCTTTTCCGCTAAGTTGGCTCAAGCTGTCGCTTTTGGCCTGATGTTCGGCATCAAGGCCGGTTGGTAAGGCCAGCTTTTTCTTTTGAGCAATAGTCATCAATTCGCTATTGGCCATGCCGTGGTCTTTAACCATCATATTGCCAAAGTTTTTAATCTCGGTGCTGTTGCCTTTTGCCATTGCCATTTTGCCCAATGCCACTTCGGCCAAACCGCTAACAGCGGCTTTATTGGCGAAGGTTGTGTCGGTTGCAGCCGGTGATGATACGTTTGATTGAGCGGCTACAGGTGAGTTGTCAGCTAATACATCTGTGCTGTCCGCGCCACGGTCGGCTTCATTGCCGCTGCAAGCTTGCAATAGACCCGCGGCAAATAGTGCAATAAAAAGAAGGTTGATCTTTTTCATAAGAATAGTTTTTTAACACTACAATGCATGGGTTACAAAGTTCTGTTTACCCGCGTTCTTATTGAAAAACACGTAGTTTACGCGTTTGCGTATTTAACGCAATTGCCGGCTTTGGCCGTTTAGTTTCAAAACAATTGCGTTGCCAAAATAACCTCACGATTTTGTAACACCGGGATTATTCTACCAAGTGCGATAGCCTGAAAATGTTCTGAAGCACGGTGCGCCGCTACCGAGGCCTCATCTTTATAGGCCTCGTATAGCATAAATATATGCGGTTCTGTATTGCTTTGGTGTACGGTATAAAACAGATTGCCCTCTTCTGTGCGTGTTTGTTCTACTAATTCCGTAAACAAATTTAGTACTTTATCCAGTTCGCCCTCTTTTACCTGCCATTTGGCAAACACGGTGATAGGTTTTTGTTCCATTTTATTTACTGCGTTAAAAGCCGCAATATAAATACAACAAAGCTCGCTTCAAAAAGCGAAACGAGCTTTATTGTATTTAGTGGCGCGTACCATCATTATGTTTATTCATCAGGCTTTCCAAATTCTTCAGTTTGGATGCCCAGAACTGATCGAAGTAGGTAAGCCAGGCCTGTAGCTCTTCAAAGCCATCCTTTTTTAAGCTGCAATAACGCTCTCGACCGATATCCTCAATGGCTATGAAGCCGGCGGTTTGCAGTATTTTAACATGCTTTGACACTGCGGGCCGGCTCATATCAAAGTTATCAGCAAGGTTATTAATCGTCAGGCTATCCTGCGATAGCAGCATCAGCATTTTGCGCCTGCTCGGGTCGCCTATCACCTGGAAAATATCAAGCGTTGGTATGGCCATGTTGTGCAGCGTTTAAAAGAGCATCAATTTTGGTGAATTTCTCCAGCCAGCCGTGCATCAGGCCATTATAGAAATTTAGGTTTTCTGCTTTCTCAAAACCGCGATGATCTAAGAAAACTTCGGTACCATTTTCTTTTGACTGCAAATCCCAGGTCACTACAGATTCGAGGGTGATCTTGCCCTCGCCGGGTCCACAGTTCCATGAGTAGGAGAGCTTTTTTTGCGGCTCTATCTCCAATACTTGACAGTAAAAAATCCCGTCAAAATCAAGGCTCGTTATGGGGCCTGTTTTGAATTGAAAATCGTGCCCTATAACAGGTTGAAAATCATTTTTCATGAGCCATTGCGTCATCAGCTCAGAGGTTGTTAAATACGCCCAAACCATTTCAACAGGATGAGGGAAAAAATACTGGTGTTTAATAACTTGTGTCATAATACGTAACTTATGGGTTACGCAAATATATGGGTAACTTACGGGTTACGCAAATGTATTTTAAAATTGCGTAGCTTTTAAACAAAAAAACCTCCGGATAATCATCCGGAGGCCCTGTTTTTCGATAGGTATTATAATTATTTTGTAGCTACCAGGCTAATGTTTAATATAAACTCATCATCAATAGCTTTGTCGCCAAGGGCATCAAAAAAGCTTTTTGAATTGTATTTAATGTTGTGCTTAGTGCGGTCAACCTTTACGTTTACAGCTTTAGCTGTTAAGGTATTGCCGGTTACTGCATAAGTGGCAGGGAAAGAGATAGTATTGGTTAAACCTTTTATAGTAAGATTACCTGTTATCAAAACGCTGCCATTGCCCGCTTTGGTAATTTTGGTAGTTACAAATTGAGCTTCAGGGAATTTTGTTACACCAAAGAAATCGTCAGATTTTAAGTGGCCCAACAATTTACCTTTTGAATCCTCATCTGTAAGATCTTTATTGCTAATAGAAGCCATGTTAATTGCGAAGCTACCTTTAGCCGGAACATTGTCCTCTGTAACAATAGTTCCTGAAGCCAATTTGATCTCGCCATTGTGCTGACCTAATACTTTTTTACCAGTCCACTCAATATTACTCTTCTGAGTATCTATTTTGTAAGTTTCTGTTTTTGCTGCTCTGAATGCTAATAACGCCGTTACCGCCAGACCAATTGTTAAGAGTGATATCTTTTTCATTTTTGTTTTTTTTATGATTATGCATCAAATATAGACTTATATATTAGATGTTTAAACATATATTTGTTTTAATTGCACCTTTTTGACAATTGGATACGCTGATAGTTTAATTAAGGTTGCCTCAGCTATTCATCAGCTTTATTTTTCATCATCATTAATAAGGAATATGCGCCTTTGATAACGAACTGAGCACTTTTTAACCGGTTTGCCGGGTTTATAATTTCTGTGTATCCATTTTCGCTTTCGCCGGTATTTACTTCAGTCATTTCGTAACTGTTTTTACCAACAACCCTGTATAGGTACTGCTTGCCTTCAAACTCTACCAGGGCATCGGTTGGTATAGCGGCTGCTTTTGCATTTTTAACCTGCACTTCGGCATTCATATAAGTACCCGGTACCAGGGTTTTGTCATAATCTTCAAAGTGGCAATGCACCTCTGTATTACGATCGGTAGACAGGTCGCGGCCGATCAGCAATATCTCGCCTTCATGTTTCTTTTCAGGATTATTGTTCGTGTACGAAATCACTTTCTGCCCTATGTAAAGCTTATCCAGATCCTTTTCATAAACTTTAAGTGCCAGATGTATATCTGTAGGATTAACAAGCTCAAAAAGCACCTCGGTTGGCGATACGTACTTACCTATATTTACATTTACCTTAGATACAAACCCACTAATTGGCGAATAAATATTTACGCTGCGCGCGATGCTGGATTCGCTGATGCTGCGCACATTGATGCCTGCTAACTGTAACTTTTGCGCCAGCGACGTGATCAATACCAATTGGGTGTGATAATCTGCTTCGGCCTGTTGAAAAACCTTGTCGCTTGCAGCGCGGCTCTGGTTAAGATCCTTTTGGCGCTTGTATTCATTCTCGAGGTAACTAATGCGTGCCTTTGCAGTTAAATAGTCTTGCTGTAGTTGTATGTATTGCTGATCCTCTACCACGGCAATTGCATCGCCCTTATTTACGTGCATGCCGGGCAGCATTGTGGTCGATTTTAAATAGCCGCCCAAGGGTACGCTTATAGAAACCATATTTTGCGGCGGCACATCAATTTGCCCGTTAAGTTTTAAAACGGATGATATGTCTTTCTGCTCAATTTTGCCGGTTGTAATGGCGGCATTCTTAAATTGCTCATCGGTGAGGGTTACTATATTGCTGTTGTTTGCCGGGGCGGCGTCTTCGGTTGCTGTTTTTTTATCGCCGCAGGCAGATAGAAATAATACAAGGCTTGCTAAAAATATAATAGGTTTCATGGTTATTTGCTATTGAAATAGTTAACTTGAATAGTTGCCTCTACAAGGCTATTTATCGTGTTTATGTATTCGCTTTTTACTGCAGTGGCCTGGTTAATAAGCTGCACCCACTCCAGGTAATTGATATTACCTGCCGCCAACTGCTTATTTGCTGTAGTAGTTATTAAAGCCGCGTTTTTTAGCGCCTGATCCTCAAAATACTTTAGCGCCTTTGCATATTTTTCCTGTTGCAGCATGGCTTCGCTATATGCTGCATTTATATTTTGAACATCGGCTGCATAATTGCCTTCGGCCATTTGCTTATTCAGCTTCGCGCTTTTTATCCGTGCTTTTTGCGATCCTGCGAAAATGGGCACTCCCACACCTATCTGTACCGAATTGAAACGCGTGGAGCCTTTGTAAAATACATTATCGGCACCGGTACCCCGTATGCTGGTATTGTTGTAACCGATAGTCAGGTCTGGCAGAAGCTTGCTCTTTTCCAGCGCTACGGCGGCATCGGCTGTTTGTAATTGCTGTGCCGATAACATCAATTGGGGATGCTGCTTTATAGCCGTTGTATCGGCCATAACAACTGTGCCCGGTTTAAACGCCCCGGGCGCAGGTGTAAATACAATTCTTGAATTTAACAGTAATTGAAACTGCAATTGTAAAACCGCCGAATCCTGTTTTAACGGATTAAGCTGTTGTTCTATCTGCCCCAACAATATCTCAGCGCTTGTTTTCTCCAGTATATTGGCCTCGCCTTTTTCCAGTCTTAATGCTGCCTTTTTATAAAAATTGCGGTAAAGACTATCCGTATATAGCAATAATTGCCGCTTTTGGTCTAAAAGCAATATTGAGTAAAACACCTGTGTTACCTGTCGTTTTAATAAAGCTTCCTGCACCGCAATGTTAAGCACACTGCTTTTCCAATCCTGTTTTAAAAACTCTTTTTGCCTGCTGTAAACAGTTGGGAAGCTGAACGATTGTGAGATGCCAAACTTGGTATCGGTGTAACTGCTGTTAAACTGCCCAAATTCGCCGAAGGCATTTGCCTGTGGTATGGCTGCAGATGTGCCGATAAGCGCCTGCTGATATTTGGCTTTTAGCTGATCCTGCTTAACGCGCAGGTTATTCTTTAAAGCGGTGTCTACAGCAGCCCTAAGCGTAATGGGCTGCTGTGCGTTAGCTTTTTGCATGATTCCTGTTAAAATGCAAAAGCCAATTATTATTACCACTCGCTTGCTTATGGTATTCTTCAACCCCTTTTCGCTGATTATATACAACACCGGCAAAACAAATAAAGTTAAAAAAGTAGCGATCAAAAGGCCGCCTATTACAACGGTAGCCAGTGGGCGCTGCACCTCGGCGCCCGCACCATTACTTAGCGCCATAGGTAAAAATCCTAATGATGCAACAAAAGCGGTCATTAAAACCGGCCGTAATCTTAATGCTGTTCCGGTTAGTACTATGGTTTTCATATCAGTAATTCCTTGTTTTTTTATGTTGTTAAATTCAGATATCAGCACAATGCCATTAAGCACCGCCACGCCAAACAGCGCAATAAAACCAACACCCGCGCTAATGCTGAAAGGCATGCCCCGTAGCGCCATAAACAAAATGCCACCAATGGCCGATAACGGGATAGCCGAATAAATAAGCAAACCCTGTTTTACAGAATTGAATGCGAAATACAACAACAGAAAAATGAGTACAAGGGAAACCGGCACCGCTACTGTAAGGCGTTGTTTAGCGGCATTCAGGTTTTCAAAAGCGCCGCCGTAAGTTACGTAATAGCCTGCGGGGAGTTTTAGCTGTTTATCAACCTTTGCCTGTAATTCATTCACAATGGTTTCAACATCGCGGCCACGCACATTAAAGCCAACAATTATTCGCCGTTTAGCATCCTCGCGCTGTATCTGGTTGGGGCCATCTTTTATTTGCACGTCGGCCAGTTGATATAAAGGTATTTGCGTTCCCTGCGGCGTTGGGATCAGCAGGTTTTGTATGTCTTTCAGATCCTTTTTTTGATTGCCGCTTATGCGGACAACTATCTCAAAGCGTTTTTCACCCTCAAACAAAGTACCGGTACTTTGTCCGGCCAACGCGGTATTTACCACTTTGTTTATTTCAACTATGTTAAGCCCATACTGCGCAATGGCATTGCGGTTATAGTTAATTATTACCTGTGGTAAACCGGCAACGGCCTCAACATACAGGTTTTGTGCACCGTCAACCGTATTAACCACCCGCCCCAGTTTGCCGGCATAAGCAGCCAGGGTATCAAGGTCCTCGCCAAATATTTTACACACTACATCCTGGCGCGCGCCTGTCATCAGCTCGTTAAAACGCATCTGCACCGGGAACTGAAAGCCCGCGGTTATGCCCGGCACCGCCTGTAGGGCAACCCCCATTTTTTCTGCCAGATCATCAAAAGTTTTGGCGGATGTCCATTCGGCTTTAGGTTTTAAAATAACCATCATATCGCTGGCCTCCATAGGCATGGGGTCTGTTGGTACTTCGCCACTACCAATTTTGGTTACCACCTTTTCCACCTCGGGGAACTGTGTTTTTAAAATATGCGCCGCCTTTTGGGTATTGGCAATGGTAGTGTTAAGGTTGCTACCTGTAAGCACGCGGGTATCAACCGCAAAATCGCCTTCCTCAAGGGCGGGTATAAACTCACCGCCTAAAGTGGTCAGCACAAAAACAGAGACTATAAACAATCCAATAACCACTAATAACAAGGCTTTAGGGAAATCAATTACCCGTTCTAACGTACTGCGGTATGATCGCGTTACCTTTTCCATCAGTCTTTCTGAGAAATTGGGTGCATGCTTTATTCTTTTGCTGAGAAAGACCGAACTCATCATCGGTATATAGGTGAGCGATAAAATAAATGCTCCCAATAAAGCAAATGCCACCGTTTGCGCCATAGGCTTAAACATTTTGCCTTCTATACCCTCCAACGCAAAGATGGGCAGGTAAACCACCAGGATAATTATCTGTGCAAATACAGCGCTGTTCATCATCTTGCCCGCCGATTCTTTTACCTCGCGGTCCATGGTGGATTGGTCAATGCCGTCGGCCTTGCTAAATTGTTTACTATGGCTCAGGCGGTGCATCACCGCCTCAACAATAATTACCGCCCCGTCTACTATCAAACCAAAATCAAGCGCGCCCAGGCTCATCAGGTTGCCGCTAACGCCAAATATGTTCATCATAATAATAGCGAACAGCATAGCCAGCGGTATAACCGACGAAACCAGCAAGCCCGCCTTTAAATTGCCAAGGAATAATACCAGTACCAACACTACTATCAGCGCGCCTTCTAATAAATTACGTTCAACGGTACTTATGGCGTTGTTAACCATTTTGGTACGATCTAAAAATGGCTCAACAACCACACCCTCCGGAAGTGTTTTTTGGATCTGGGCAATGCGCTCTTTAACGTTTTTTATCACCTCGCTGCTGTTGGCGCCCTTAAGCATCATCACAACAGCGCCGGCAACTTCGCCTTCATCATTATAACACATGGCACCGTAGCGGGTGGCGTAACCTGTTTTAACATCTGCCACATCCTTAATAAACAAAGGGCTTCCATCGCCGTTGTTGCGGATAACCGTGTTGTTAATATCGTTTATATTCCCCATCAAACCTTCGCTGCGGATATATAGCACCGTTGGCCCCTTTTCAATGTAAGCGCCACCCGTATTTTGGTTGTTATTTTCAAGCGCATTAAAAACATCAGTAATAGTAATATTATGCGACAGCAGTTTGCCGGGATCAACCTCAATAGAATATTGTTTAAGCTTGCCGCCAAAGCTGCTTACTTCCGCAACGCCTTTAACACCAAGCAGCTGCCTACGCACTATCCAATCCTGTATGGTTCGCAGCTCTGTTTCGTCGTACTTATCCTCAAAGCCTTTTTGGGGTTTTACCACATATTGGTAAATTTCTCCCAAGCCGGTGCTTACAGGGCCTAACACCGGTGTACCAATGCCTGTGGGTATCTGCGTTTGTACCTGCTGTAAACGCTCGGCCACCTGCTGGCGGGCCCAGTAAACATCAGTAGCGTCATCAAAAACAATGGTAACTAATGATAGCCCAAAGCGGGAAAAACTCCTGATCTCTTTAATGCCGGGAATATTGCTGTTGGCCTGCTCTATAGGGTAAGTAACCAGGCGTTCAATATCCGTAGCGCCAAATGATGGTGCAACGGTTATTACCTGTACCTGGTTATCAGTAATATCGGGTACGGCATCAATAGGAAGCCGCGTAAACTGGTAAAGGCCATAACTTATCAGGGCAATAGTAAACAGCCCTACAATAAGCTTGTTCTTTACAGAAAAAGCTATTATATGATCTAACATAAAAATATGATGTTAAAATAAAATTACAATTCAAGAAACCGCCGTATAGCACGGCAAAGGCCAAACTACAGCAATGGTTAATTAAAATTTGAATAGGAAAATGATCAGCAAGCTTTAGGCGGCTGCCAGATGCGGGAAAGGTAAGATGAAGGCATAAATTCATCCTGCATAATAAACCGCTGCCTCTTTTTAAGCTTAACAGGCTGGTGTACAGCTATATTGATGTTCTGCGGAACAATTACCGCCATGCCGGCGCTAAGGCATTTATCAATTGTTTTAAACGGAAGTTGCATGTCCTCGGCATAATCATTAGAGAGAGGGCTGCCATGCATATAATGCATGTCAAGAAAGCCGAGAAAGGAAATATCTTTGTTCAGTTGCTTGTGCTCATAATAATGCTGAAAAACAACGGGAAGCTTTAACAACTGATGTAACTCGGTTGTTGAAAACAAATAGGCTGTTAAAATTAATATGGCTGTAAATTTTTTCAATTGACCCTAAAGTTAAATAACGTTAATGAATAACGGCGAATAAATGTAAGATTTGTACAAAGCGACACTAAATAGTTACAGCACTATTTTAAACAAATTATTACCTTAGTGCTGTAAACCAATATAAATCAATCTTATGAATTTCTGCAAATTTGCATTTGCTGCTTTAGTTATAGCGCTTGCCGGCTCTTCAACCCAAGCTCAAAGCCAAAAACCATTAATTACCGTAAAGACTATTGACCCGGCTTTTAACAAGTTGGTAAGCAAAACCGCCAAAGCCGAAATCATTGCAGAAGGCTTTGTTTGGTGCGAAGGGCCGGTATGGATAGAAAGCCATAAAATGCTGCTCTTCTCTGACGTTAAAACGAATAAAATATACAAGTGGACAAAAGAAAAAGGTAAAGAAGTTTATCTCGATCCGTCCGGCTATACCGGAAAAACACCTCGTGGCGGTGAACTTGGCTCAAACGGACTGGGTTTAAGCCCCGATGGAAAGCTGGTAATTTGCCAGGATGGTAACCGCGAGGTGGTTATAATGGATGCGCCATTTGACAAGCCTAAACCAAAATATAAAGCCTTAGCCGCCAACTACAATGGCTTAAAGTTTGACAGCCCTAATGACCTGGATTTTTTACCAAACGGCGATATTTATTTTACTGATCCTCCGTATGGCCTTGAGAAAAACGTTGATGATCCGTTGAAAGAAGCCCCTTATCAGGGCGTTTACCGCATAGCAAAAAAAGACGGTAAGGTTACGCTGCTTACAAAAGATATCACCCGACCTAACGGCCTGGCATTTTTCCCGGGTAAAAAAAGAGTGCTGATAGCCAATTCAGATCCGCTTAAACCAGATTGGTATGTTTACGACCTGGATAAAAACGGATTGCTGATCAACAAAAAAACCTTTTACACCGCCCAAATGCCTAAGGATACCTATAACGGCGTACCCGATGGTTTAAAGATAGACAGGCAAGGCAACGTATACGCTACCGGCCCGGGCGGCATATTTGTACTAAACAGCGCCGGTAAATTATTAGGTAAAATAGAGGTGGATGATCTGGCGTCAAACTGCAGTTTCTCTGCCGATCAGAAAACAATGTATGTTACCAATAATCACAGGGTAATAAAGATTGCGTTAAGGTAAGGTCTTGTCACTGGCAGATTGCCCAAAGGCGCGCTTATAAAATTAAACTATGGTAATATCTTCCCTTAAAAAAACAATACTTCTCATTAGCCTGTGCTGCATAAGTCTTTTTACATCGGCACAAGTAGTAAAGGAGCGGGCGACGCTCACGCCCAACTGGGTAAAATTATATAAGCCTTTCCGCATTGTAGGCAATCTCTATTACGTAGGAACGTATGATCTGGCCTGTTACCTGATAGTAACGCCGAATGGAAATATTTTGATCAACACCGGCTTGGCGGCTTCAACGCCCATTATAAAAGCCAATATTGAGGCCCTTGGCTTTAAGTTAGAAGACACCAAAATATTGCTTACTACCCATGCGCATTATGACCACGTAGGCGCTATGGCCGAAATTAAAAAGCTAACCGGCGCCAAAATGATGATCAACGAAGCCGATGCCAGCGTACTGGCAGATGGTGGCGTGACTGACTATGCCTACGGCGGCGAGTTCCCAAGTTTTGCACCGGTGAAGCCCGATGTTTTGTTAAAGGATGGCGATAAAGTTAAATTGGGTGGTATGGAGATCACTATTGTAAATAGCTATGGACACAGCAAGGGAGCAAACAGCTTTTTATTGAATGTTAAGGATGAAACCAAAACCTGGAAGGTGTTTATTGCCAATATGCCTACCATTATTGCTAACGAACCTTTTACGGCAGTGCCGGGTTATCCTAATATATCTGCCGACTACGCCCACACTTTAGCATCCTTGAAAGCGCAGACATTCGACCTTTGGCTGGCATCGCATGCTGATCAAATGAAAATGCACAGCAAGCGCAAACCCGATGACCCGTATAACCCCTCCGCATTTGCAGACCGCGCGGGCTTTGATGCCATTATAGCCGGGTTTGATGCGGCTTATCAGAGGAAGATAAAGCAGTAGCGTTTACAGGCGATATCAACCTAATCCGCTGGATTTATGGTTTGCTCATCCTGGCTTTGAATATTTTCCTTGCTTAACTCCTTTGGCTTATCGCTCGTCCCCGCCCCCTTAGTTATCTCGCAGACGAGCCTCTATTGGCGAAGAATTCACTTTACGGGCAAGAGAATATTTATCGATATTATTTAGATAGGCTTGCATTCCAAGGCTGTTAGCTTTCTTAAGCATGTTTTTTTCTAAGTACAGCTTCCTGTTTTTAACAATCAAGCCGGTGATCTCACAAGCTCTATGTCTATAATGGATTTTATTATAATTCGGAAAGAACCCGTTTACCAAAAGTATGTGTAGTATTTCGCTCTTACTAGATGTAAAATCATGTTTAGATGAAAAAGTTAGATCATCTACAAATGCAGTAAAAATTATATTTCTTTTAGCACAAATTTTTTCTAATAGCCCAGCTGTATACGCAAATGCAATGTTTGCTAGCGTACTTGATGTTGGCGCGCCTTGCGGTAAACATTGATTTAAAGTGCACATTTTAGTAATTATTCTGGCGTCCTCTAATAAAATGCCATGGTCGCATAGCGCGCAAAAGATCTGGCACTTACTTATATTGGTAAAAAAGTCCTTCAAATCAATTGTAAAAAAGTAATTTGATTCAATATGCTCGAGTGCATTTAGTATATTATTTTTAAACTTTACTGCACCGTACATGCACTTCGGTAGCTCCAAAACCTGCAAACGGGTGTTTATTTCTCGTTGTTTAAGTTTTAAAATTGGATTTGGAGCAAGGGTGACTCTTATCCTGGGCTCGCCATTTTCATCCAACTGCATCCTGCCAAATTTCATTTTAGGCTGTTCTTTCCTTGCATAAAATTTCTCCGGACAGGCGGACAATTTATGAATGAACTGATTTGACAACTTTAAATCTGATTGTAAAGGCATATTTAACAAAATGAACCGGGTCTAGAAAAGAGGAATGTTAACGCAGAGCACCATTTTTAGTAGTAATAATAACGTTAAGATATTGTTAAATGTCCTCTTCGTGCTAAGTTTGATGATCAAGGCTATCAAAATCCACTTTTCCGTTCTTGATAGTTGTTTGCAATTCTTTGCATACAGTTTTTGCAATTTTTTTCGAAAATGCTTTCGTTTTTTCATGATTTATGAGGGTTAATTCCGGGTTATTCCGGCCGCAGTAAATCACACCCGTCAACTTGGCAAATCAAGAACTCAGACCCGGGATAAATCATTATTTCTCGCTGCCTGCCGCAGGCAGCGAGATACCATCAAAGGCATTAATTAAAAAAGGTATAACGGAAAAACGAATTTGCAAAGAACTGATACGAATATATTTTATATCCTATAAATGCATCACATTGTTGATAATTATTAGTTATTAACAGCCTCCTGCTACAAGAAAATGTGTTTTAGCCATCCTTTGATGTGAAGGATAATTACGCCGTTAAATTTTCTACGTCAGAAATGATTACCTGCATAACAATGTCATAAACAAGAATGGAATTTATTAGTTAGAATTGCGGTCTGCAAGATAATTTATGAGAATCCTGCGGAAACAAAGGCATAGAAAAGTCTGGGTAAACTAATCAGTGGGATTTATTATCTGCTCACCCAGGCTTTGAATATCTTCCTTGCTTAACTCCTGTGGATTATCGCTCGTCCAAAGATACAGGGTGTCTTTGTAAACGGTAATAGTGCGGTCCTCAAATTGGATATCATATAGCGTTTTATCGCCCTCCACGTGCTCAGAAATCCGAACCGGGAATTGTTTGCCATTAAGAGATATGTTATAATCGTAGGTTTCCATGTGTAATCGTAAGCGTTTATTTGATGATTTAATAACAGCAATTACAAATGGTTGTTTGATTTGACCTATTTTGCTATTCACCCGTCGCCTAAAGAAGATGCTTTATTAGCGCAAAAGCGTTTCATTCGTTTTTTAAATGTCGCCGTTTTTCAATCGTTTAATAACCAACTAATTAGCTGTTTATTGCAGCTAAGTTCACTGACTTTAAAGTAGTTTCATTGTGTTTCACCATTAAAATGCAAGTGCCTAATATCTATTCCTTTATAAAAAATAGCGTTTCAAACGTTTCTATTATGTTATATATATCTGTGAAACGTATCTGCGTTAATTTAATATTAAATAAATATTACCAAAACGTTAAAATGATAATATACAAGCTATTGTTATTATGTGTAAGTTTAATTCTACAATCAATTTTAAACAAAGATGATCGGGCGTGCGGGCAAGCTTTTGGTGTTGTTGCTGATCATTACTTTTCCCTACGTTTATGGCCAAAGTAATGACAGGAGGCTGTGCTTTGAGTTTTACGAGGGTACCTTTAACAGCGAAATTAGCGCCGATCTTTTGGTTGATGTTCCGCAACGGCTAACCCAGCTAACAGTAAGGTCTTTTTATGCTGATTTAAATGCAGGCAACTATCGCCCGCTGGTTGATTCATTACTGTCGTTCAAAAAACGCTATCAACTAAACGATTGGCTTTATTATCAGCTGATCCGCAAAACAGCGCAGCTGTTAAGCCCTAAAGCTGATAACTATAGCCGTTACACTTTATACAAATGGTTTCTGCTTACTAAGTCAGGTTACGATGCCCGCCTGGCACTTACCCACGATAAGGTGATATTTTACGTTTATAATCGCGAGGATGTAGAGGACCTGCCGTTCTTTATGGTGGAGGGCAAAAAGTATGTTTGCCTTAACTGGCATGATTACGCCCGCGTAAATTTGAATGAAGACGCGCCCATACCGGTTAACATTGCCGTGCCCGGGGCGGAAAATGCTTTCTCCTATAAAATAGATAAAATGCCCGATCTGCGCCCTGCCGAGTATTTTGACAAGGAGCTGCAGTTTACCTATAAGCATAAGGTGTACTATTTCAACATAAAACTGAGCAAAGAGGTAGACGCCATTTTTAACAACTACCCTATAGTTGATTTTGCCAGTTACTTCAACATCCCACTGAGCAAGGAAACCTACGGTTCGCTAATTCCGACACTTAAACAGAACACCAAGAAAATGAGCCAGAAAAAAGGGATTGATTACCTGATGCGATTTACCCGCTACGCCTTTTTGTACGAAAATGATGAAGATAATTTTGGCAGGGAAAAGCGCCTTGCCCCCGAGGAAACCCTGTTTGCCAAATACAGTGATTGCGACGACCGTGCCGCGCTGTTTTTCTATTTGGTTAAAGAGGTGTATAATCTGCCCATGATTGCGCTTTTATACCCTACTCACATTACGATTGCTATACAATTTGATAAACCTGTGGGTACGCCAATAATGTATAAAGGCGTAGCCTATTCTGTTTGCGAACCAACCCCACAAAAAGAGGACCTTGGTATAGGACAGTTGTCAGCAAAATTAAAGAATGAGCCTTACAAAGTGGTTTATCAGTATGTGCCCAGGGTGCAGGGTTTATAGGCGTTATACAAACCTGTATTGAAGTATAGCGGTAACCGTCGGGGTAAGCATTTTGATGTCGTGCTCGGCATGTAAGGGTATCTCCAGGAAATCGCCCGCATTTAAAAACACCTCTTTGCCATCTATTGTACATTGACACTGTCCCTGTAAAATAAAAAAGCTTTCGGCGTAATTATTATGAGATTCGTCGGGAACGTCAACCTTGGCAACCACCAGCATTTGGGCAATTTTATCATTTTGCTGCAGCACCTGTATATTCAAACCTTCAAAAGGTTCGGTTGGCAGCAGGTGCTCCACTGCTTGCAGCCAGCTTAAGTAATTAGAGTAAGCATCTGTTGGTGGCAGGTTGTTAATGTCAAGCACCTGATTGCCGGCAAAGCCAAGACGGGCAAAAATTTTGTCTTTAAGTGGGGGCGGAGGATCTTTAGCTTTTTCTATTGCCATTTTTTCAATGGCAGCCTCAATGTTGTTCAACTCGTCCCGCAAGGCCGGATATTTTAAACAATAGCTTACAACCTGGTTAGCTTCGTCGCTATCCAGCAGGCCCAAACAATATTGTTCTAATACGCCGCTGTTTATATAATCCTGTAAATTCATTTTTAAAGGATGCAATCAATATTTAAAGCAAAAAGCATTTTGTTGCGGAAAAATACCTTCGGGGGTAAGGGATAATCGTGTTGCAACAAATATATAATATATTTACGTTTAAATCACCTCAAGCGTATCAGTATAAAATTTATATTTACCGTTGGCCTACCGCTAAAATGTACTTCATTCTTTCTAAACTTCTATTGTTTTTACTCATTCCGCTCAATTGGGTTTTGGCTCTGTTGATAATGGCGATTTTTAAACTTAATAAAACTAGTAGCCGGCGCTACATATTTGCAGGCTTAATATTGGTGTATGTTTTTAGCGTCCCTTTGTTATTTAAAGGATTTACCCGCTTATGGGATGTTAAACCAGGATCCATAAAAACGGACAGCGTAAAATATTCGGGTGTAATAGTTTTGGGCGGATTTTCTGGTGCAGGCGTTAACGGGGGCGGGCAGTTTAATCGCGCTTCCGACAGGTTCATAACAGCTACCTTGCTTTTAACTACAGGTAAAGCCGGGCACATATTGATAAGCGGAGGTAACGGCGAGTTAGTTCCGGGCGCCTATCGTGAGGCGCCGTGGGCAAAGCTGCAATTACAAAAACTGGGTATTGCAGATAGTTTGATCCTTACAGAAGGTAACTCTCGTAATACCATAGAGAACCTGGAGTTTTCAAAAAAGGTATTGCTCGCGCATAAATTAAAGCCGCCATATTTACTGGTTACATCTGCATTCCACATGCGTAGGTCACTAATGATCTGCAGGAAAAAGGGAATTGACGCAGTGCCGTATCCATGTAATTATTTAACTGATAACAGGCACCTTAAACTGACCGACGTAGTTCCACAGGCAGATGTGCTTTCCAGCTGGGAGTTTTATTTGAAGGAAGTAGTTGGCTACGTAGTGAATTACTTTTCTAAATGACGGCATTTTAATACCCCACGTATTGATAGCTAAATCCCTGGCTTACAACTTAATTTCCCCTCCCATCTATATAATCTAAGGGTGTTTCTGCCATATAAGAGAACTTTTTTATATGATTTTTTTAAAAAAGGCGTTTCAATAAAACATTTCACCCCTGAAAAACATTATTTACGCTTATGAATACAACATTGCACCGGGTTCGGTCAATTGATGCATTTCGTGCCGTTACCATGTTCCTGATGATATTTGTGAATGATATTGACGGGATGCCTAATACCCCACAATGGATACAACACGCGCACGAAAGCGCCGATGCACTCGGACTTGCCGACACCATATTTCCCGCTTTTTTGTTCATAGTGGGGCTGTCCATCCCCTTCGCTTTTCAAAACCGGTTAAATCAAGGCTATTACCGTATCCCGTGGCGAATTATTACGCGATCGGCCGCTATGATATTTATCGGTGTTTTCTTCACCAATGTAGAAACTTATAATGAAGAAGCCGCGCTACTTCCCCGTCCCGTGTGGGAAAGCCTGGGAACGCTCAGCATATTTTTCATTTTCTTAGATTATGACGAGACCAAACCAGCATGGCACAGGTACACCCTGCGTGGCATCGGGTTGTTATTGTTGTTGGTGTTATCCTGGGCATATAAAAGCACCGACCCTGCCCACCCCTGGCTGCATTTTACTTGGTGGGGCATATTGGGATTAATAGGCTGGGCCTACCTGGTTTGCGCGCTTATCTACTATTATTCCGATGGGCAGTTGTGGATCCAGGCCGCGGCCTGGCTGTTCTTTATGTTCTTCAATATTGATTTTCACTTTGGCTGGTTTGAATTTTTAAACCCCTTGAAAGATTATGTCTGGATAGCCGGCAATGGCGCTATGCAAGCCTTTACCATGGCAGGCGTATTTGTGGCCGTTTTATATATGCGCCTTGCCGAGCGTAATGAGCTAAAACTACTTTGGATTGGTATGCTGTTAATGGCAGTGATCCTATTCAACCTGGGCTTTATTATAAGATTCGTAAGCGGCGGCATCTCAAAAATACGCGATACCCCGGCTTGGGTTTTAATATGTACGGGCATAAGTCTGGTTGTATATGCCGTATTTATTTTTGTTGTTGATTTTAAAAAGAAGTATCACTGGTTTAAACCTATTGAACCGGCCGGGGTTGCCACTTTCACGGCCTATATAGTGCCGGGGCTGTTTTATCCTATGTACGAAATGATGAATATAGAATACCCGCAGTTATTGAGTCAGGGTACAGGTGGGCTGATAAAGTGCATTTTGTTTGCTTTAGCAATGATCGGGTTTACAGGCTTATTGCAACGGATAAATATCCGGCTTAAGATATAACAGCGTGCCGGGCACCTTAACAAATCATTGCTTAATTTGAGGTTTTTTATGGTATTTTTCGATCTTGTAAAACGGTTGGAATACAGGCCGATCAAACGTAAAAACCCATGACTGCAACTTTACCACGCGTACGTTCAATAGATGCATTTAGGGCGGTTATTATGGTCCTGATGATATTTGTGAATGATATTGAGGATATTCCGAATACACCACAGTGGATGCATCACGTTGCAGATGATGTTGATGGCCTTGGCTTAGCAGACATCATCTTCCCTGCGTTTTTGTTCATTGTGGGTCTATCTATTCCATTTGCACTTCAAAACCGTTCAGCAAAAAGCAGTAATTTGCCATTGCATATAATTAAGCGCTCCGCTGTACTTATGTTCTGGGGCTTCCTTTTTACCAACCTGGAAACTTACGATGAAGAGAACACACTAATACAGCGTGGCACGTGGCAGTACCTTGCCATAATCAGCATGTTTTTTATATTTCTTGATTACAGTTGGCTAAAACGCGCTTGGGTAAAATATGCGCTACAAGGTTTGGGCGTGGTATTGTTAGTGTTTTTGGCAGTGATATATAAAAGTGCGGATCCTGAAAATATATGGCTCCATTTTACATGGTGGGGTATTTTAGGTTTAATAGGCTGGGCTTACCTTTTTAGCGCTTTGATATATTGCTACTCGGCGGGAAGGCTTTGGATCCAGGTTGCTGTCTGGCTATTCTTTGTATTGTTCAACATTTTTTCTAAGATAGGACTTGCGGATTTTCTGGATCCGTTTTATCCATACGTATGGATAGCGGGCAATGGGGCCATGCAAGCTTTCGCAATGGCGGGTGTTGTTGTAGCCGTTTTTTACCGTATTGTGTTAAGCAATGGTAATATGCGCCTGTTTTGGTTTATTGTACCAGCGGCAGGTTTGTTACTTGCAATAATTGGCCTTGCCTTGCGCAACAGTACCGGGGGCATGTCAAAAGCACTTGAAACACCGGCCTGGGTTTTGGTTTGTACATGCCTTTGTTTATGGTGTTATTTGCTGTTTGTTTTTATTGTTGATGTAAATAAAAAATACAACTGGGTAAAGCCCATTGAAGCGGCAGGAATTGCCACACTTACCTGTTTTATGTTACCAGATATGTTTTATTCCTGGTTTGAAACCACCGACTTTGATTACCCGGATCTGGTAAAAAGCGGTGCCGGGGGTGTAGTTAGGGGTGTTGTTTTTGCCTTACTGACGGTTTGGGCAACGGCGATGCTATTAAAGATCAGGATCCGGCTTAAAATATAAAAGCGAATATATTTTTATTTTCAATAATTTCTGAAAGTTTAATATTGTTTTTATATTTGTTTATGAAAGCGGAAGTAATAGCCCTTGTGAACATTCATCGACTGATCCAACTGGCTGGCCTGGCGCAGCTAATACTGGCCCTTGGTAGTCTTGCAATCCCTAAATTACTCAACTGGCGGGGCAGCTTACTCAACACTACTAAGTTGATACAACAAATGTTTTGGACCTATGCGGCATACATTCTGGTCATTAACATTTGTTTCGGTTTATTATCTGTTTTCTGTTACCATGAACTTGCCAATGGTTCCCGGTTGGCAGTATTGATAAATGGTTTTATAGGTGTTTACTGGATCTCACGCCTTATCATTCAATTTTTTTATTTTGACAGAGCAGCTTTTCCGCAAGGCGGGTTTTACCTGGCGGGCGAGTTTTTGCTGGTTTTGGTTTTTGTGGCGCTGAGCGTTGTATATAGCTACGCTTTTATGTTTAATGCTTTTCTGCAATGAGTCACTATCCTGCAACGGTGATTAATTTGTTTTACCTGGCCCTTGTTTATTTTTTTTTATTGCTGATAGGGTATCCAGTAGCAAAACGAAACTTAGCATGGGTAGGATGGCTTTGCCTTGTACTGTGTGTTTCTGCTATGTGGCTGGTTTTTCGGCTGGAGCATCCGGTAATAAAGATGCTGGCTATAATTATTACAACCTTTACCGCTATGAAAATGGTTGTGGTTGCAGAAAGTTACCGCAATAAACCATTTAAGCTGAGTTTTTTTCAGTGGTTGGCATTTACGGCAGGCTGGGCGGGTATGCAACCAAAAGCCTTCGAAACCGTGTTCAGCAAAAACCTGCCAGGCGGCGGGCTGCTGATAAATCAAGGTGTTATTCGCATATTGATAGGCTTGTTATTAATAACATTGGCCCATCTTACAACAGATCTGGCCGGGAACACGCAGATTATAACAAATGGCTTATTGCTGGTTGGTTTAAGCTTGATTTTGCATTTTGGCATATTAACTGTTTCTGCCGGCTTATGGCGGTTTTTTGGGGCCGATACCTATCTGCTGTTCAGGCAGCCAGCTAAATCAAATAGTCTGGCTGAATTTTGGGGACGACGCTGGAACCTGGCTTTCATTGAAATGCTTTCTATTGCCGTTTTAAGGCCATTCAAAACAAAAATTGGTAACACAACTGCCGTGCTTGTTTCATTTTTACTTTCCGGTTTGTTGCACGAGATAGCAATTACATTGCCGGTAAACGCCGGCTTCGGCGGGCCAACCATTTATTTTATTATTCAGGGGATAGCTGTAGTGGCGGAGAAAAAAATGGAAGAACAAAACATCGCCCTAAGCAAAAACAAGCTTTTAGCAAAACTGTGGCTATTGTTTTGGTTGATAGTTCCTATCCGCTTTTTGTTCCCTGACGCTTTTATTGAGCAAATTGTACGGCCGTTGGCAAATCTAAATCCAATACTGAATACTGCCCCTTAGCTAAGCGGCAATTACCCTGTTTTTGCGCCCGAAAGCATTTTAAAAAAACGTTTTTCTGTATTATTATTTTTATCTACATTTGCAGGCTAATTGTTGCTCATTGAAATCGCTTAAAAAATATTCCATCCCGTATACCGGTCTGGCTTTAGGAAAGCATAAGTTTGAGTATGCTGTTGATGACGCTTTTTTTACCGAGTTTGAGTACTCGCTGGTAAAAACGGCCGACCTGAAATGTGAGATAGAATTGGAAAAGCAGGAAACAATGCTGATCCTGAATTTTCATATTGTTGGAACCATCGGCGCTACTTGCGATAAATGCCTGTCACAATATCCGCAGGTTATTGATGTGCAGGAGCAGCAGATAGCTAAGTTTAGCGTTGAAGAGCTGGGAGATGATGAAGATATCATCACGTTGAGTAAAAACGAACACGAGATTGCGCTTGCGGGCCTGATCTATGAATACATAAATGTTGCAGTGCCGTTTGTAACGGTTTGTGACGACGAGGGTAACACCCCGTATTGTGATAAAGATATGCTTGATAAGCTAAATAACTTATCGGCAGGTAATGAACAAAATGAGAGTCCGGACCCACGATGGGAAGCACTCAAAAAATTAAATAAATAACAGGAAGTTATGCCACATCCAAAACGTAAAATATCCAAATCAAGAAGAGACAAGCGTAGAACTCATGATAAAGCTGTCGCTCCAACATTAACTACTTGCAAAACAACTGGCGCAGTGCATTTATCGCACAGAGCTTATACTGTTGATGGTAACGTATACTACAACGGCAAATTGCTGATAGAAAAAACTGCAGTAGCTTAATTTCCATTTTCCGCGTATGAAAATTGGACTAGATATTATGGGCGGTGATTTCGCTCCAAAGGCTGCGGTTTTAGGAGCAATCAAAGCATATAAGGTCTTAACAGGTCATACGTTGGTACTTATTGGCGATAAGGAAGCTGCGTTAAGCATCCTTGCCGAGCATGGAGTTAGTGCCGACAATTTTGAATTTGTTCATACTACCGAGGTGATCGGTATGGGCGAACACCCTACCAAGGCTATAGTTCAAAAACCAGATTCAAGCATAAGCGTTGGCTTTAACCTGCTTAAGCAGGGCGCAATACAGGCATTTTCGTCGGCTGGTAACACAGGCGCAATGCTGGTAGGCTCCATGTTTAGCGTTAAGGCAATTCCGGGCGTGATTAGGCCTGCTATAACTACTATTGTACCCAAACTGAAAAACGGTTTGGGTATTTTGTTGGATGTAGGCGCTAACGCAGATTGCAAACCAGATGTACTGGTGCAATTTGGTGTGTTGGGCAGCCTGATGGCCGAAAGCGTTTATAAGATAGCTAACCCAAAGGTTGCGCTGATGAATATTGGCGAGGAGGAGGAAAAAGGCAATTTGCTTTGCCAGGCCACCTATCCGTTAATGAAGCAAACTAAGCTGTTTAACTTTGTTGGCAATGCCGAAGGCCGCGATTTGTTTAGTGACCATGCCGATGTTTATGTGTGTGATGGGTTTACGGGCAATATCATTTTAAAATTGGCCGAATCTTTTTACGGCATATCCCGCAAAAAAGGAATAAAAGACGATTTTTTTGACCGGTTTAATTATGAGCAATATGGTGGAAGCCCAATTTTGGGTGTTAATGCGCCGGTAGTTGTGGGCCACGGCATTTCAAATGACGAGGCAATAAAAAACATGGTACTGTTATCAAAAGATATGGTTGAAGGCGATCTGGTGAATAAAATAGCCGGAGCTTTCCAATAAAAATATATTTATGAGTAAAATTACTGCAGCAATTACCGCTGTGCATGGCTACGCGCCAGATTATGTACTCACTAACGAGGAGTTATCTACAATGGTGGAAACCAATGATGAATGGATAACTACCCGTACAGGTATTAAGGAACGCCGCATTTTAAAAGGCGAAGGATTGGGTTCTTCTGATCTTGCTGTTCCTGCCGTTAACGCCTTATTAAAAAAACGAGGTATTGGTGCGGATGAGATCGATCTGATCATTTTTTGCACTACTACACCCGATATGCCTTTCCCGGCAACCGCAAATCTTTTTGCACATAAAATTGGAGCCGTTAACGCCTGGGGGTTTGACTTGCAGGCAGCTTGTTCCGGCTTTGTTTTTGGCCTGGCTACCGGTGCCCAGTTTATTGAAACAGGTAAGCACAAAAAGGTATTAATTGTTGGCGCTGATAAAATGTCGTCAATTGTAGATTACCAGGACCGCGCTACCTGTATTATTTTTGGCGATGGTTGTGGTGCTGCCCTGCTTGAACCCAATTATGAAGGTTTAGGCGTTATCGATTCTATTATGAAAAGCGATGGCGCAGGTATTCCTTTTCTGCACATGAAAGCAGGCGGATCTGTAAAGCCGGCAAGCCACGAAACCATTGACGCCCGCGAACATTATGCTTATCAGGAAGGTAAATCTGTATTTAAATTTGCGGTGACCAATATGGCCGATGTTTCTGCCGAAATAATGGAACGCAATAATCTTACCGGCGACGATGTTGCCTGGTTGGTACCACATCAGGCCAATAAACGTATTATTGATGCTACCGCATCGCGCATGAATATTGGCGAAGATAAAGTGATAATAAATATTGAACGCTACGGAAATACAACCAATGCTACTATACCCCTTTGCCTTTGGGAGTGGGAAGATAAGTTTAAAAAAGGCGATAACCTGATA
The DNA here is from genome assembly GCF_054061755.1 of Mucilaginibacter sp. HD30. Lineage (NCBI taxonomy): Bacteria > Pseudomonadati > Bacteroidota > Sphingobacteriia > Sphingobacteriales > Sphingobacteriaceae > Mucilaginibacter > Mucilaginibacter sp. HD30. The sequence continues at coordinate 3,366,846 of NZ_JBSSEO010000001.1, read as the reverse complement.
TTGGCTGCTTTTGGCGGTGGATTTACCTGGGGTTCGCTTTACTTAAAATGGGCTTATTGATGTGCGGATATGCAAATGTGCGGATGTGCAGATGCGTGGATTGCAGACATTAATTATTCCTATACCGGCTAAACTTTAAAATATAAAAGTTGTTAATTATCAATAACCTAAAGTAAAAAATTCATCTGCAAATTTGCACATTTGCATATCTGCACATCAGTTGAAATATGGATATTAAACAAATACAAGAACTTATACGCTTTGTTGCAAAATCGGGCGTTAACGAAGTTGCTATAGAACAGCAAGACTTTAAGATCACTATTAAAACCAACCAGGCCCAAACTATAGTTAATGCTACGGTGCCGCAGGTACAGCAAGCACCTGTAGCGGCACCGGCGTTACCTCAGACACCGCCAGCAGCCCCGGCGGCAGCTGTTGAAGACACTTCGAACTATATAACTATCAAATCGCCTATGATAGGCACGTTCTATCGTTCTGCATCGCCTGATAAGCCACTATTTGTTAGCGTTGGCGATGAGATCAAAGCCGGAACAGTAGTTTGCATTATTGAGGCTATGAAGCTGTTTAATGAAATTGAGTCAGAAATATCAGGTCGCGTAGTAAAAATACTGGTTGATAATGCATCACCTGTTGAATACGACCAACCTTTATTTTTGGTAGAACCTATTTAATGATGTGCAAATGTGCAGATGAGTAGATGTGCAAATACCTTGCGCATCTAAAAACATCTGCACATTTGCATATCTGCACATTTGCACATTAACTATCATGTTTAAAAAAATACTTATAGCTAACCGTGGCGAAATTGCCCTGCGAATTATCCGCACCTGTAAGGAAATGGGTATTAAAACCGTAGCTGTATATTCTACTGCTGATCGTGACAGCCTTCACGTTCGTTTTGCCGACGAGGCCGTTTGTATAGGCCCGCCGCCAAGTAAAGACTCTTATCTAAGCATTCCAAATCTTATATCAGCTGCCGAATTAACCAATGCCGATGCGATCCATCCGGGTTATGGTTTCTTATCAGAAAATGCAAAGTTCTCTTCTATTTGTGCCGATTACGGTATAAAATTTATAGGCGCTACTGCAGATCAGATCAACGCCATGGGCGATAAAGCTTCGGCTAAAGAAACCATGAAAAAAGCGGGAGTACCCACTATTCCAGGATCGGAAGGTTTGTTAACCGACTTTAAGCAAGGTATTGCCATCGCAAAAAAAATTGGGTATCCGGTAATATTAAAGGCTACCGCAGGTGGTGGTGGTCGTGGTATGCGTGTGGTTTGGAAAGATGAAGAATTTGAAGCGGCCTGGGATTCGGCCCGTGCAGAATCAGGTGCAGCATTTGGTAATGACGGCATGTATCTTGAAAAATACGTTCAGGATCCGCGCCACATTGAGATACAGATCGTAGGTGACCAATATGGCAAAGTTTGCCATTTATCAGAACGCGATTGCTCAATCCAGCGTCGTCACCAAAAGCTGGTAGAAGAAGCACCATCTCCGTTCATGACCGAAAAATTGCGGAAAAAAATGGGCGAAGCTGCCATTAAAGGCGCCAAAGCCGTTAAATATGAAGGCGCAGGTACCGTAGAGTTTTTGGTTGATAAAGACCGTAACTTCTACTTTATGGAGATGAATACCCGTATACAAGTAGAGCATCCGGTTACCGAAGAGGTAATAAATTTCGACCTGATAAAAGAGCAGATAAAGGTGGCATCGGGTATACCTATTTCCGGCAAAAACTATGAGCCAACTATGCATGCCATAGAGTGTCGTATCAATGCTGAAGATCCTTATAACAACTTCCGTCCTTCACCAGGTAAAATAACCAACTTCCACTCACCCGGCGGGCATGGTGTGCGTATAGATACGCATGTTTATAGTGGTTATGTTATTCCGCCTAACTACGACTCAATGATAGCAAAGGTTATTTGCGTGGCGCAAACCCGCGATGAAGCCCTTAGCACCATGGAGCGCGCTTTAAGCGAGTTTGTTATTGAAGGTGTTAAAACTACTATCCCTTTCCATTTAAAGTTGTTGCAAGACCCCAACTTCCGTGCGGGAAACTTTACCACCAAGTTTATGGAAACCTTTGAATACTAAGGTAAAGGGATTATTACCAAACAAAATAAAACTACAAGCGGCAGTATATACGTTAATGCGTAATATTGACACATAAAAATGGCCAACAAACTATTTAACGCAATAAAAGACAAGGGTAAGAACCTGGAATCGGAAATGTCATTTTTCGAGCATCTGGAGGCCTTGCGCTGGCATTTGATACGGGCTGTTATTGCCCTAGTGATCTTTACATCCCTTGCTTTTTATTTTGAGGACTTTCTGATAAACACAGTTATTTTCGGCCCCAGGTACAAAACATTTTGGACCTACAGTGTGCTGTGTGAAATTGGCAACGCGCTGAAAATGGACGGATGGTGTTTTGAAGGTTTTACCGACAAAATGGTAGTTACGGAAGTAGGCGCTAAGTTTAACCTGGTAATGAATTCGTGTATAACGGCTGGGCTGGTGTTTGCCATTCCCTACTTTTTGTATGAAGTGTGGCGATTTATAAAGCCTGCGCTTCATGAAAAAGAACGAAAAGCAGCGTCAGGATTTGTTTTCTATGCGTCGGCTTTGTTTTTGCTGGGTGTATTATTTGGGTATTACATTGTGTCCCCAATGTCAATAAGGTTTTTGATCGGGTTTGAAGTGAGCGACCAAATAGACACAATGATACGTGTGGATTCTTACCTGTCTACACTAACCACTTTAACGCTCGGTTCGGGTTTGGTGTTTGAACTGCCTATATTAATTTACCTGCTTGCCAGTCTTGGTATATTAAATGCTGGTTTAATGCGCCGTACGCGCCGTTATGCTATCATCATCATCTTAATAATAGCCGCCATTATTACACCAACACCTGACATGATCACCATGAGCGTTGTTGCGGTGCCATTGCTTTTTCTTTATGAAATAGGTATTTGGGTAGCTGCGGGTGTAGACAGAAGACGTGGAAAGAAAAGCGAAGAGTTGATGAGTTCTTAAAAATACAATCTATTTTAATTGAACAGCGATGAGATGATATCTCATCGCTGTTTCTGTTTTTTATAACAAAACAGCTACCTTAGCGTTAATTAACTGATTTTATGAAAAAGACTCTTTTACTACTAACCCTTTCGGGGTTTGTTATTAGCGCATACGCGCAGAAAAATCCAACTGCTGTAAAATATTCAAAAATTGTAAGTGCGGAATTAGCCAGAAAGCATCTTACAATAATTGCTTCCGACGAGTTTGAGGGCCGCGAGACGGGCAAACCCGGCGCTGAAAAAGCTGCACAATACATTGCTGCCGAGTTTAAAGCATTAGGCTTATTACCTGCGGCAAAGGGCTCCTATTTTCTTGACGTTCCGATTGTGGAGCCCGCCTTTACAGTAAACGCATTAACTGCCAACGGCAAAAGCTACACTATTGGTACCGATTTTTCGGCTACCGGAAATACCGGCGTTAAAACTTTAACCGCCGGCGATTTTGTCTTTATAGGATATGGAATAGGTGCTGATGCTTACGATGACCTTAAAAGTACAGACATAACCGGCAAAGTGGTGTTGTATATTAATACCGGCGAGCCAGTTAGTAACGGCATATTCAAAATAACAGGTACCGATAAAACATCAAACTGGAGTACCGACCGTAGCCGTCGCATTCAGTTTATCCAAAGTAAAAAACCTGCCTTGGTCTTGGCGGTAAATCCTGCGGGTGGCGTGGTAAGGCGATCTAACGGTGCAAGAATGACGCTTAAAGTTGAAAGTGTTTCTGCCCCCGTTTATACCATAACACCGGCTATGGCAAATGATCTGCTTAAGCCAACCGGAAAAACCATTACACAGTTTAAGCAAGAACTTGATGCCAACGGCACGCCGCAAACGCAAACTGTTAAAGCTGATTTTTCTACAACGTACACAGGTACAGAAAAAGCTGTAAAAGCAGTTGACGTGGTGGGTGTTTTACCGGGCCGCGACGCTAAACTTAAAAACGAATATTTAGTAGTATCTGCGCATTATGACCACATTGGCATGCTGCCCGAAGGTACCAAAGGCGACCGTATAAATAATGGCGCAGATGATGACGGATCTGGTACTACGGCTATGTTAGAGATTGCCCGTGCTTTTTCGCAAGCTAAAAAAGCCGGTAAAGGCCCACTCAGAAGTATTTTGTTTTTAGGTAACGTGGGCGAAGAGAAAGGGCTACTGGGCTCTGAGTATTACTCTGAGCACCCGGTTGTACCAATGGAAAGTACCATTGCTGACCTTAATATTGATATGATAGGCCGTGTAGGCGAGGAGTATGTTGGTAAACCCGACTCTGCAAATACAGTTTATGTTATTGGTTCGTCTATGCTAAGCTCTGATCTGCATAAAGTTGGTGAGAATGCCAATAATACCTACACCAAACTAAATTTAGACTACAAATATGACGATCCTAACGATCCTAACAGGTTTTACTATCGTTCAGATCACTATAACTTTGCCAAGCACAATGTGCCTATTATATTTTATTTTAACGGGGTACATAAGGACTACCATGGCCTTGGCGACGAAGTGAGTAAGATCAACTTCCCATTGTTGGCCAAGCGTGCACAACTGGTTTATTTTACAGCCTGGGATTTAGTCAATGCAGCTAAACGGCCGGTTGTTGACAGCAAGAGCAACCGTTAATTTAAAGATATATTATAAAACAGCCATTCTCTTCCCCGGGGATGGCTGTTTATTCCTCTAAAAAACCACCACCTTTGGTGGTAGGTCAAGGTTGAAGGCTTTGCCAGTTTTTGTACCTTAGCTTTGTGACGAAATACAGGAAATTATCTCATAGCTTTTACTATTAAAGCAGGGGTTTTTTGTTTTTAGGGGATACGCTTAACTAAACAGCCGGTAAGGTAAAAGAAAATACAGAGCCTTCTCCCTCTTTACTTTCTACCCATATTTTTCCGCCGTGCCTGTCAATGATCTCTTTACATATATACAAACCTACGCCAAACCCCGAAGTGTTTTGCATCTGATCGCCCTCTACTCTATAGTAGCGGTTAAATAGTTTATCAAGCTGATTGGCAGGTATGCCCATACCTTGATCTGTAACCGAAACGGTTATCTTACCATCAGTAGTTATACAATCAACTTTAATTGGGTTTACCGAAGATGAATACTTAATAGCGTTGCTTAATAAATTGGTCAACACCTGGCCAATTTTATCACGATCAGCGTATAGGTTTACGGTTTCTTTACATGGCACAAAGGTAACCGTGTGGGTGGCACTGGTAAATTCTGTTTCATTAACCATTTCCCAAATAAGATCGTGCATATTAAATACTTCCGGCTGCAGTTGAATCTGCCCTGAGCTGTATCTTCCAACATCCAGAAAACCGGTTATAAGCTTGGTCATTTTTTTTATCTGCGTTGCAGATTTCTCAAGCTTAGTGAGTAATAAAGGTTGCTCCTCCCTTTTTGCCATCAATTGCATTATCTGTACATAACCTTGCAATGAGGTAAGTGGCGTTTTTAACTCATGACTTACCATACCGATGAAATCATTCTTACGCCGCTCATCCTCTTTTTGCGCAGTTACGTCCATAACAATACCGGTAAAAGATGAAATTTCTCCGGAGTCATCTGCACGAAGGTTTCCAACGGCCCTTACCCAGCGGAGCTGCTTATCATGAAACCCTTTTACTGTATGGGTTACGTCATAGTTTCCGCCTTGGGTAATTGCTTTTTCAACTTCTGCTTTGACTAAGTTCCTGTGATCATCAGTTATTTGCGCAATGCAGCCGGCTAACGTGATCTCATCATCCGGATAAAACCCGAATAATTCTTTTAAGCGCCGCGAGGCTATCATGTTCCTTGATCGCGGATCAATACTCCAGGTTCCGAAATCTGCTGCAGTTGTTGCCATGCGCAAATCGCGTTCGGCATTAATTAACTTTAATCTGTCGGCAACTTCTTCCGTTATATCTTTTACAACACCTACCATGCGGCTGGCAACGCCATTTTCGTCATAACGGGCAAGTCCGTGAGCGCTTATCCAATGGATCGTTTCATCCGGCCAGGCCACTTCATATTCGGCACGGTAAACCGTATGGTTTTCTTTTGCTGTTGTAACCAGGTTTTTTATGTGCTCCCTATACTGCGGTAACATGGCATTAAAAAGGTCAGGATAAGTAAATTCCTCATCTGGCCCCCTGCCATAGCACTTTTTAAACTGGGTGGTACACGTCATTTTTCCCGTAGCAAGATCAACTTCAGTCGCACCAAAATCACCTGCCTCTAATGCGATACTCAAACGCTGATTGACCTCAGAAATAGCCTTGCGTGCATCTACCTGCGAAGTTACATCTGTTACCAAAGCCAGTATTCCGGCTATGGATCCGTCAATACTCCGCCATGGTAAATAATCAAAAGAAAAATAGCGGTTAATTAAAGGGCCGTCCGCAAATTCAGCAATAGGTATTAATAATTCCTGAATATTGAAGGTTTCTCCTTTATGATAAACGTTCAATAGCAACTCTTCAACCTGTGTACCTACCAGTTCGGGCAGGGCGACAAAAACTGACCGGTTTTGCAGATCACGGTCCGGTAAAAGCGCCTGATAGGTAGGATTAATAAACGTGTAGATTAACTCAGGCCCTTCTAACACACACACACCAACCGGGGCCTGCATCAAAAATTGATTTAAACGCGCGCGCTCCAGTTCTGAAACGGCCTTCGCTGCGGCCAACTGTTGGTTTGTAAATGCCTGCTCTTCCGACGCTGCCAGTAGTTCCTCGTTGGCCGCCATCAATTCTTCATTCATGGCCTGCTGTTCCTTTTGGCTTTGCTTTAGCAGTTCCCTTGTCTCTACAATTTGGGTAATATCTGTTACTGTAGCCATAACAGCTTCTACTTGTCCATCTGCTGCAAATAGCGGTTCATAGCTAAAGTCGACAAAAACAGTCCTGCTTTCTCCTGATAGATCTTTGATGTCGGCAGACATCTCTGCAATAGCTATAGACTTGCCCGTTGTAAATATATCTGCCAACATCTTCGGAAAAGGTTGATCATGCAATTCAGGGAAAATGTCCAATAGACGCTTGCCGATAACTTCTCTTTCTGTTCTGCCCCAGATGGTTAGCATGGGTAAATTGGCTATTTCAACCACCAATTCCTCGCCTTGTAGTATGGTCATGCCCACTTTGGCAGTTTTTACCATATTCCTGAAACGTTGTTCCCGCTGCTCAAGCAATCTTGTTTTTCGGCGCAACTCCAGCTTGTCCATCAGTTGCGTGCCAAGGGTTTCCAGGGCCTGTATCTGCATGTCAGATAATTTACGGGCTTTGTGGTCTATTACGCAAAGCGAGCCAAGCGCGTAACCATCCTCGTTTACAAGCGGCACACCGGCATAAAAATTAACTTGTGTTGGGCCGGTAACCAGTGGGTTTTCATTAAAACGCGTATCAAGCGTTGCGTCTGGCACAACCATAATATTGTCAGCAACCAACGTATGCGCGCAGAAAGCTATTGACCGGGGCGTCTCGGTTATATCAGTACCGTGATGGGATTTAAAAACCTGCCGCTCGCCATCAAGAAATGTTATTAACGCGATAGGCACATCACATATGGCAGAAGCAAGCGCAGTTAGCGCATCAAAATCTTTTTCTTTAGCAGTATCAAATATATTGTAAGATAACAGCGCTTTTAAACGCTCCGTTTCATTAATTGGAATAGGGTAGTCAGACATTACAATACTATATACTTATATCACGAAAGATAAAAAAATTAATTCCTGCATTTCACTTTTAAGAGAATTTATTATCAATGTATAAACTTTGGTCATTACAGTTTAATTAACAACGGTTAAACTTAAAGATAGCACATGGCAAATTTTACATTGCATTTACGTAATTTGCGGCATATACCTAATTTGATCTTCGCCATGAACAAATTATTTATCTCTATGTCTATTGTATTGCTACCGGTATTTACAATGGCACAAAAAAAAGATAAGTCATCCACGCCAAAAGTTTTTGATCTTTTAATAGGAGGATATACCGCCCCCGATGGTAACCGGGGCATTACGGTTTATCGCTTTTATGCAGAAACCGGGAAGTTTGCCTTTTTAGGTGAGACAGAAACAGCAAGCCCTACTTTTTTGTGCGTATCACCCGACAGAAAATTTGTTTACTCGGTTAACGCAGTTGCAGATGGGGGGGTGAGCGCTTTTAGTTTTGATTATAATACAGGGGCACTTAAATTTATTAACAAGCAAGCTTCAGTGGGTGCTAATCCTGCTCATATTACTATAGATAAAGATGCCAACAATGTTATTGTGTCAAATTACAATAACGGTACGCTTTCCGTTCTGCCGTTAAATAAAGATGGATCAGTGGCGCCCGCCACGCAGACTATTATCGGCGAAGGGAGCAGCGTAAATGCTGAGCGACAGGCAGGCCCGCATTTTCATTCAGCCAATTTTTCACCCGACGAAAAGCATGTGCTGTATGCTGATCTGGGAACTGATAAACTTTACATAGCCAAGTATAAAGCAGGTAAAATACCCCCCTTAGTACCAGAGGAGATTGCATTTGAAAAAGTTAAGCCTGGCAGCGGCCCTCGCCACATGGATTTTTCTACGGACGGTAAGTTTTTGTATCTGGTAAACGAAATGGCAGCAACGGTTAACCAATACGCATATAATAAAGGCAAAGTAACCTTTATTGAAAGCCTGGACCTTGCATCGCCCGGCTTTACCGGCCGTAATGGCGCTGCCGATATACATGTATCGCCCGACGGCAGGTTTTTATATGCCACCAATCGCGGTACAGCGAATGAATTGGTGGTTTTTGGCATTGACCAGGCAAGCGGTAAATTACATTACTTAACCCGCTATCCAACAGGTAAAGAGCCGCGTAACTTTGTTATTGAACCGGGAGGGAATTTTTTATTGTTAGCAGCGCAGAAAGACAACATTGTTAATATATACAGAATAGATAAGCTAACCGGCCTTTTAGTAATGTTAAATATGTCCATTAATATTCCTTCGCCAACTGTTTTGAAGCTGGTATCGGCAGAATAATAAGCTATGGCACTTTTGCCTCGCCTTTAAGGAACAGGGAAACATTTGTAAAATGTTCTTATAACACAAAAGCGCCCTGATATAGGGCGCTTTTGGTGATTATTTAGTTTGTGATTTGAAATTACAATTCTTCGTCGTGTTGGCTAACGTCCAAACCTGCTAACTCTTCTTCAGCAGTTACACGTAGCGGGCTAATCAGGTCAGTTACTTTCAATAAAATAAATGAACCAACGAACGCGAACACTGAAACAGAAACTAAGGCAATAACGTGTTTGACAAACAGTTCAGTTTCGCCATAAGCTAAACCTTCTGCACCTAAACCGTTAACGCTTTTAGTAGCGAAGATACCAGTCATTAACATACCAACCATACCGCCTACACCATGGCAAGGAAATACGTCAAGGGTATCGTCAATGTTAGTTTTGCTTCTCCAGATAACTACCAGGTTACTTACAACAGCAGCAACTATACCTACTACTAACGAGCTTGATACAGTGATGAAACCTGCAGCAGGAGTAACAGCAACCAAACCAACTACAGCACCAATACAAGCACCTACAGCTGAAGGCTTTTTACCACGTAGCATATCAAAGAAGATCCATGACATGGCAGCAGCAGCCGATGCAGTAGTTGTTGTAGCTAAAGCGGTGGCAGCTAATTCGTTTGCACCTAATGCAGAACCCGCGTTGAAACCGAACCAGCCAAACCAAAGTAAACCTGTACCTAATATTACGTAGCTAATACGTGCCGGTACATGAGACTCGGAAACCTCGTTACGTTTTTTAAGATATAAAGCTGAAGCTAATGCCGCCCAACCTGCAGACATGTGTACTACAGTGCCACCTGCAAAGTCTAACACACCGTATTTAAAGAAAATACCTTCTGGGTGCCATGTAGCGTGAGCAAGTGGAATGTAAATGATAACAATGAATAAAGTAATGAAGATAAGGTAAGAGTTAAAGCGGATACGCTCTGCAAATGCACCGGTGATTAACGCAGGCGTAATAACCGCGAATTTTAACTGGAACATAGCGAAAAGTATTACCGGGATTGTTCCCCATGCTACACCCAAGGTGTTTTGCATCATAAAGAACGATGCCGGGTTACCAATGATTCCCCAGCCGTTAACGTCTTCGCCAAAAGCCATACTGAAACCGAATACTACCCAAATGATAGTTATCAGGCCCATACAAACAAAGCTCTGTAACATGGTAGAAATAACGTTCTTCTTTCTCACCATACCGCCGTAGAAGAATGCAAGACCAGGGGTCATTAATAATACAAGCGCTGTTGAGATTAATAGCCAGGCAATGTCTGCGCCTACGTAGGTAGTTGGTGCAGGCGTAACTGCTTTAGCACCCGGGTACATTAGTGCCAGGATAACTACAATTACAAGAATGCCAAAAGGTACGATTTTTTTCATTTTTTAATTTGTTGATTAGGTTGTTATACAATAAGTAATATTTGGGGCTCGCCCCCGGGGTTGTTCTATAGTTTAAGTTTTGTAGCAATTTCACCCGAACGAGTGATTGGGGAAAAGCAGCAGCCTTAAAAAACGGGCGCGCTCTCCGCTTAAATTTTTTTTGTTATATACTTTGTCCCGATGGAACACCGGCAAGGCAACGATATGGCTTACCTGTGTTCTTGTAAAATCTCCCTGGTCTGTTACATTGCCGTCTGCCAGATATAAAACTCTGCGTTCTGCAACTGATAACATCTCTGCATTGAACTCCCCACTCTTTGTTACATGATCTGCAGAAGTATCTGTATTACCTTCGCCTGCAAAAGAGTCGCTCACGTTCCATAAACATGCGCGCATCAATACAAAAATCATGTAAAATTGTTTGTATACTCTCATTTGCATGTCTAAAATTAGTATTTTTTTATTAAATAGATAATAAAAATGAAATTTTTTGTGAAAAAATTATAAAAAATATGAAAATTGGTAAATTTTAAGTTCAAAATGCTTTAATTTTCAATGTAAAATGAAAATATGCATAAAAGGGAAAATTATATTTTGATTGTAGTGGTAAAAGTGACCGAATGGAGCTACATAAAAGCCTATAAACAGAAAAAGCTCCGAAATTCGGAGCTTTTTCTATTTCATATATAAAACTAAGGCTATTCTTCTACCATCTCGCTGTTGGGCGCTATTTCTTCGGGCGCCTCTTGCTTAAAATAGTGTTTTTGAAAAATAAGGATCAAAATAACGCCTACTGAAATAGAGGCATCGGCTAAATTGAACACCGGGCGGAAGAAAACAAACTCTTCGCCGCCCCAAAGTGGCACCCATGCCGGGAAATTGCCGCTTATTAAAGGGAAATAGAACATATCTACAACCCGCCCGTGAAAAATCGGTGCGTATTTATAAATAATACCATAAAACGTAGAGTCTATTATATTGCCCATAGCGCCGGCAAATATCAGCGCCACATTCATTATCAATCCGCGGTGGTATTTATGTTTAATAAGATACACCATGCCGTAACCTATACCTATAACAGCAACAATCCGGAAAAGCGTAAGGGCAAGTTTGCCCCAGTCGCCGCCAAGCTCCATGCCAAAGGCCATTCCATTGTTTTCGGTATAGTGCAGCATGCCCCTTTCGCCCAAAAACTTTATCTCCTCGCCCTGGTACATGTTGCTCTTAACCCATACTTTAATAAGTTGATCGGCAATAATAACTAACGTAGCAGCAATAAAAGGTTTAATGTAAGCAGCCTTCATTTATTGCTTTAATTTAGCTTCCATTGTTAAGGTAGTGTGTGGCACTGCACGCAGGCGCTCTTTAGGTATTAACTTGCCTGTTTCGCGGCAAATACCGTAGGTTTTATTCTCAATACGCACTAAAGCAGCTTCTAACTGATCAATAAACTTTTTCTGACGGGCAGCTAACTGGTTGATCTGCTCTTTCTCTAAAGTTGCTGATCCATCCTCTAATGTTTTATAAGTGCCGGCGGTATCATCAGTACCGTTGGCATTAGGTGAGCTTAGCGATGTAGCCAGCGCATTCAATTCTTCTTTAGCACTTGCCAACTTATCCAACAGCAAATCTTTAAACTCTTTAAGTTCTGCGTCGCTATATCTGGTTTTTTCTGTTTCTGGTTTCATTTAAATTTTATTTATGGCGATAATTATTTCATTTCCGTCTATCTCGGTCTTTTCTCCCTCAGTTAATTGATTGTCAGGCGATACGGTATCTGCTAAAATTTCGGCGCAAATATATAACAAATTATTTTGCACCGACTGCCAAATATCCTGCGGACCGCTTACCTGAACATTTATCCTGTCGGTAACTTCAAACCCTTTGGCTTTGCGTAAGTTTTGCACGCGGTTGATAAATTCGCGCGATATCCCTTCCTCCTTTAAATCGTTGGTTAGGGTAACATCCAAAGCCACGGTTAGTTTTCCTAAACTTGCAACCTGCCATCCCGGAACGTCTTCGGCAATAATTTCAACATCTTCCAGGAGTATCAAGTATTTAGTATCAAGTATCAAGATTCGGCCCTCTGATTCTAACTTACCAATCTCATCCTGGCCAAATTCGTTTATAGCGGCAGCCACGGCTTTCATATCCTTACCCACCTTGGCGCCTAAAGCTTTAAAGTTGGGTTTTATTTTTTTGGTAATGATGCCGGCGGTATCGGTTATATATTCTATATCCTTAATATTGGTTTCAGACAAGATCAACTCTTTTACCTGCTCTACCTGCTGCTTAAAGTTTTTATCCAGTATGGGCAGCAAGATTTTGCTTAAAGGCTGACGAACATTAATGCTCACCTTTTTGCGCAACGATAATACAAGCGATGATATATCCTGCGCCATTTGCATGCGCTCTTCTAAACCGGTGTTTACCAATTCGGCTTTATACTGGGGGAAGTTGGCAAGGTGCACTGATTCAAATTCTTCTTTACCGGTTACCGCATTTAAGTCGGTATATAAACGCTCTGCGAAGAAAGGCGCCACGGGCGACATCAACTTGCTGATCGTAATTAAACAGGTATACAGGGTTTGATAAGCCGAAAGTTTATCTGAAGAGTCATCCGATTTCCAGAAACGGCGGCGACTTAGCCTTACGTACCAGTTGCTTAAATGCGCGTCAACAAAATCTTGTATTGCGCGGGTAGCTTTGGTAGGCTCAAAATCGGCATAATAACCATCAACCTCTTTGGTTAAGGTATTTAACAAGGAAATGATCCACTGGTCAATCTCCGGCCGTTTTGCTAATTCAACTTCTGCCTCGGCATAATTAAACTTGTCAATATTAGCATACAGCGCGAAAAAGTTGTACGTATTATATAAAGTGCCAAAAAACTTACGCCTTACCTCGTCAATGCCATCGGTATTAAACTTAAGGTTATCCCACGGCGACGCATTGCTGATCATATACCAGCGGGCGGCATCGGCACCGTATTGTTCAATAGTCTCAAACGGATCGGCAGCGTTGCCCAAACGTTTAGACATTTTGTTGCCGTTCTTATCAAGCACCAAACCGTTTGAAATAACATTTTTAAAGGCAACGCCTTTATTGCCAATCTCTGCATTAATAGCTTTTACTTCATCACTGGCCTCGCTCAGCATTACGGCTATGGCGTGCAGGGTGAAGAACCAGCCACGGGTTTGGTCAACACCTTCGGCAATAAAATCGGCCGGGTAGGCGGTTTTAAACTTGTCTTTGTTTTCAAACGGGAAATGCCATTGCGCATAAGGCATGGCGCCGCTATCAAACCAAACGTCAATCAGGTCCGGTTCGCGGAACATTTTGTTACCGTTTGCAGAAATGAGGATAATATCATCCACATAAGGCCTGTGCAGATCGCTCAGGTCAAAATCAGCAGGCATAAAACCAGCCGAAACAGATTTTGCTACTTCGGCAGTTAATTCCTCAACAGATCCGATGCATTTTTCTTCTTTACCGTTCTCTTCGCGCCAGATAGGCAGTGGAGTGCCCCAAAAGCGGGAGCGCGACAGGTTCCAGTCCACTAAATTCTCCAGCCAGTTACCAAAGCGGCCGGTACCGGTCGACTCAGGTTTCCAGTTAATGGTTTTGTTCAGTTCCACCATCTTGTCTTTTAAAACAGTAGTGCGAATGAACCAGCTATCCAGCGGATAGTATAATATAGGCTCATCCGTACGCCACGAGTGCGGGTAGCTGTGTTCGTATTTCTTAACGTCAAAGGCTTTGTTCTCTGTCTTTAATTTAATAGAGATCAGCACATCTGTAGGTTTAAAACCTTCGGCAGCACGCTCTTCGGCGGTATAATATTCTTCTTTTACATAAAACCCGGGGAAATCGCTCACCTCATCAACAAACTTACCTTGTTTGTTAACCAACGGTACATCTTTACCAAGTTCATCTTTTACCATAACGGCAGGCACACCTGCTTCACGGGCCACCCTAAAGTCATCCGCGCCAAAGGTTGGGGCAATGTGTACTATACCAGTACCGTCGGCAGTGGTAACAAAATCGCCTGCAATAACACGGAAACCGTTTTGTTCCAGATCTGCGTTGGTTACATACGGCAGCAACTGCTCATAATGTATGCCAACCAGTTCTGCACCTTTATGGATAGACTTTAACGCCCACGGAATCAGTTTATCTCCGGCTTTGTAATCATTAAAAGATGCGTTCTCAGCTTCGGCTTTAAAGTATTTGCCCACCAGGTCCTGCGCCAAAACAACAGTTATCGGCTCAAAAGTGTAAGGATTAAATGTTACTATTTTAGCGTAGGTGATCTTTTCGCCAACGGCTAAAGCACTGTTTGACGGCAATGTCCACGGTGTAGTGGTCCAGGCTAAAATAAATACATCCGCATTTACACCCTCAAACAAAAACTCCGAATCTTTATCCCGCTTAACTTTAAACTGAGCTGTAATGGTGGTATCCTTCACCATTTTATAGGTTCCCGGTTGGTTCAGCTCATGCGAGCTTAGGCCGGTGCCCGATTTTGGCGAATACGGTTGTACGGTGTATCCTTTGTATAAAAGATCTTTATTGTAAAGCTCTTTTAAGATCCACCAAAGGCTTTCTATGTAGTCGTTTTTGTAGGTAATGTATGGGTCTGCAAGGTCAACCCAGTAGCCCATCTTTTCAGTCAGGTCGTTCCAAACATCGGTATAGCGCATTACCTCTTTGCGGCAGGCATCGTTATAGCCCTGTACGCTTATTTTTTTACCAATGTCTTCTTTGGTAATGCCCAATGATTTTTCTACAGCCAGTTCAATAGGCAGGCCGTGGGGTATCCCATCCGCCTTTACGCTCAACGCGATAACCTTTCAGGGTTTTATAGCGGCAAAAAATATCTTTTATAGCACGCGCCATTACGTGGTGAATGCCGGGCATTCCGTTTGCCGAAGGCGGGCCCTCGTAAAAAGTGTAAGGGTTACCGGCTGGGCGACTGTCAATACTTTTTTTGAAGATGTTATTCTTCTGCCAAAAGTCCAGCACGTCTTTTCCGGTCTGCGATAAATTTAACTGCTTGTATTCCTTGTACATCAAAATGGCTACCTCAATTTTTAGAGGTTGCAAAAATAGGCAATTTGAAGTAAAAACTGTTAAGGAACTGTAATGAAATAAGCATCGGTTTTGAATTTTTTGATGGCTTACTTCATAGGGATGGGTTTGAACTACGAGTGTTCGAAAGATTGATTACCATAAAAACTCCTTCCCTGGGGAAGGGTGCGGTTGGCTGTGAAATGGCGGGATGGGGTTTAATAAAGCGTATAAACCCCTCCCTACACCTCCCGAGGCAGGGAATCGCACTGCCCACTGCTTTTTTGCATTTTTTACCCCACACATTATGTGCTATGTAATTGTATTTAAAATTATAATTTTACGCTAACAAACATTAAAGTCCATGGAAACCGTAAACATCCCTTTGCTGGATCTGAATAACTACCTAAATGGCGACGCAGCCCAACGCAAGCAATTTTCTGACGAAATAGGAAAAGCCTTTAACGATACCGGCTTTGTTACGGTAACCAATCATGGATTGAGCAAGGAGTTGATAGATGATCTTTACGCACAGGTTAAGGCCCTATTTGCTTTGCCTGAAGAGGTGAAATCAAGTTACGAGATCCCTGAACTGGCGGGGCAACGCGGTTATACTGGCAAAAACAAGGAGACGGCCAAAGGCTTTAAAACGCCGGATATGAAGGAGTTTTGGCAGATAGGGCAGACTGTAACCGATGGCGGTGTTAATAAAGACGATTATCCGGACAATCTGGTGGTTAAAGAATTGCCAAAGTTTAATGACGTTACCTTAGATATCTACAGGAAGCTGGAGAACATAGGCATTAACCTGCTGCGCGCCATAGCCGTTTATTTAAATTTAGACGAGCATTATTTTGATGATAAGGTGCATAACGGTAATTCTATTTTGCGCACGTTGCATTACTTCCCGATAGAGAACCCCGATGCGGTACCCGCCGACGCGGTGCGTGCCGGGGCCCACGAAGATATAAATTTGATAACCCTGCTGATAGGCGCCAGTGCCGACGGTTTGGAAGTGCTAACCCGCACAGGCGCATGGTACCCGGTAAAAGCGCACGGCGAGGACCTGGTGGTTAACGTAGGCGATATGCTGCAACGGTTAACTAACAACAAGCTAAAATCAACCACGCACAGGGTAGTTAACCCGCCGCGCGAACTGATGAAGTTTTCTCGCTTTTCGGTACCGTTCTTTCTGCATCCAAAATCAGATATGGACCTTACGTCGCTGCCATCCACCATTGATGCAGAAAACCCTAAGGCTTTCAGCGATATCACTGCCGGTGAGTATTTAGACGAGCGATTGAGAGAGATAGGCTTGAAGAAGTAATTTTTAATGTGCAGATGAGAAAATGTGCAGATGTTTTGATTAGCATCTGCATTTTTTTTGCTTTGATCCTTGCTAGACCATCAAGGGTTAGTGGAGGAATAAAAAAAAGCTGTCATGCTGAACTTGTTTCAGCACCCCACAAGATATTTACGCTTGCTTAGCATATGAGGTGCCGAAATAAATTCGGCATGACATGATGTTAAAGTTAACATAAACATAACATTACTACCTGTAGCGTTTGCTCGTCAAAGCCGTTTTATCAACAAACTAAAACGGCATGAAAACTTTAATCTATCGCATTATACTATTATTTGCTGGCGTAGCTTTATTAACCGCCTGCAACGACAAGAGCAACAACCCTGAGCCTGAGTTGACCAATTGCACCAACTG
The DNA here is from genome assembly GCF_054061755.1 of Mucilaginibacter sp. HD30. Taxonomy (NCBI): domain Bacteria; kingdom Pseudomonadati; phylum Bacteroidota; class Sphingobacteriia; order Sphingobacteriales; family Sphingobacteriaceae; genus Mucilaginibacter; species Mucilaginibacter sp. HD30. The sequence continues at coordinate 3,349,513 of NZ_JBSSEO010000001.1, read as the reverse complement.
CCAGTTTTTGTTTACTGAACGAGCAGACCTGGTGATACCCGGCTACAATTTCACCAGCGGCGATTACCGCATTTTTTGGAGTGAAACCAAAAAGAACGTAATTACGCAAAGGCTTTATATAAAGGCACCTATGCAAGGTACAAGCTTCAACCTGACGAAAGCGGATATACTGGCCGGTAAAATTATAGTACTTGATAACTGCGCCAATTGTAATTTATTTGCGATGCAGCCGGTGGATGGAAGCGTGAAAGGCGTAAACACAACGCCCGGAGTAAGGGCAGATAGGGCAAAGTGGCTTATAGAGGCTAAAATAATACGCCAGCCATTTGACAATACATTTGGCTTTCGCGATACGGTTTATGTTAAGCAGTATTTTGGGGCTAACTTTGTGATTGATTAGCCAAACGGGTAATTAGAAACATCCTTTGTTAATCCGTATCTGTCGCAGGTCCGGATTAAAGTGAAGGTAACGGTTTACTTTTTTGATTGCTTTGCAATTTGGCTCTTCGCCCACTCCAATTCCTTGTCTACTCCACTTAAATACTCTTTAATGGAATACGAAACTTCATGATTAGGCATCACCCCCCTGCCTTCTGTTTTTTCCAAGATCGGTGTTTCCATCACAATATTGCCAAACCGCAGAATTAAGTGGGAATTAGGTGCCACTGCTTCAGTAATTAAACCGGCAGTTAAATAGTTGCGCCCCCCTCCGCTTTCTTCGCCTATAAACACTGCTCTGCCTATTCCCTGTAAATTTGCGGCTAACAAGCTCGCGCACGAAAAAGTGCCGCCATTGATCAATACATATAACGTTCCTTTAAAACTTAGCGATTGAGGGGTCACTGGGGTGGCGCTTCCATATTTTAAACGTTCGTTGGGCGTTTTAACTTTATTGTTTAACACACTGTCTGCCACCCTGGCAAAAAGCGAGGGTCTGTCAATCAGGTAAGAGAATAGGTTGGTAGCCGTAAGATAGTCTCCGCCGGTATTGTTGCGCAAATCAAGGATCAGAGATGTAGTCCGGCTTGACGCCAGCCTTTGAAAAACCGATAAGTGCGGCGATTGTAATTGTGCCAGCAGGCCAGACTGACTTTGACCTGGTATGCTTGCAAAACCAGCGAACGGTATTTGCGGAAAACCAGTAACCTTTAAATAAGCCGATGCATTCGGTAATAATATAAAGTCGGGAGTTTGCTTTCCGGTTTGAACCGGAGCAGGCTTATGCACCGGTATCGTATTAACCTGCACCACCCGTGCACTGTCGTTGACGTTTATTTTGAATGCAAGCCTTTCCTTAAGACCATAAAACTGGGTAAACAAATCAGGGATGACACCCTCACTTAACATTGTAAATTTAAAAGTTTGGTTGTATCCGTCTGAGGAGATCACACTGCAAAAATCAGCAAGCATTTTAGCGACCGTGATGCCGTCGATCGACAAAACTTCCGCACCCGGAGGAATCAGTGCATTAGGGTCAGATGTGCTGGTAATAAACAATCTGCCTTGTAAAATTTGGTAAGTAAACTGCTCAATTGGATAGGTTTTTAAGGTTGCTGCTTTAAAAGCGGCCAATTCGGCTTGGTTGCTTTTTAATATCAGGCTGAGATGGCCGTTGCCAATGAAAGTCAATACGCTCAATACGGCATTTCTTAACGCTATCTGAGTTACAGGCTGCTTGATAGAGCGCTTAAGACTATCCATCTTTTTATCAAAAGTCTTCTTGCTAATGTACCTGTATAAATTGGGATGCCCTTTTTCTAAGGTATTCTTTATAAAATCAATGTCGGCACGGGCTTCCTTAACGGTGTTTATCTTGTCAAATAAGGGAGTATACAATTGCGCGCGTAAACCATGAGAAAGGCTTATAAAAAACGCCAAAGTTAGGCAGGTAAAATATTTCACAGGAGATATTATTTAATACTTAATCAAAATTCGTCTTCACCAAATTAATTATCCCACCCGAAGCGATCTGCAACCCCACACAAAATATCAAAAAGGCCATTAAACGGTTAACTATGTTCTCGTTGCTGGAGCCTATGTAGTTGATCATGCGTTTGGTATTGGCGAAGAATAGGAAGATCAGAATACAGATACCAATAACTGAAATCAAGAGCGCACCGATGTTGAGCAGATAATTATTGAATGATCTGTCTGCTCCGTTGGCGCTTAGGGTAAATAGCACCGCTATGGTGCCTGCACCGGTTGTCATAGGGAAGGTAATAGGGAAAAACAGCTTACCTTCTACTTCGCTAAAATGTTCAGCGTTAAGATCGGCTGTTTGTGTTGAGGGTGTTTTCTCTACCGCGTCGTTGTCTGATGCCAGCGACTCCCAGCCAATTTTACACATCATAATACCGCCCGCCAGTTGGATAATGGGGATGGAAATGCCGAAAAGTTCCAGGATCCAATGCCCCAATAGTAAGGTAGTGAGACAAAGTAGAAAGGCATAAAATGTGATCTTTTTTACCGCGTTTAGGCGCTCTTTGCGAGATGAAATAAGGATTAACAATAAAGGCAGTACCCACAGGGTTTACCACCGGGAACAGCGCCACAAAGCCAATAAATACCAGGTGAATAAAGGAGTTTAGATATTGTGGCATGGTGTAAGTGTTTAACAAAATCTAACCTACAAAATAAAATTGGTTGAGCCGAATTAGAACACCAATGCCCTCCATAAATATTAGCCACCCCCTGTTGCAAAAGTGTTGCTATGGTGTTGTTAAACTGTTGCTATTGTGTTGCAAAAAACGGCAAAAAGCAGCCAATTTCATAAATTTTCAATTGTCTGATAATCAATGCATTACGATGTATTTACAGCTAAGTTTACTAACTTAAAAGTTGTTGTATGCAAAATTGTTAAGCTGTTGATTTTTAGGAAATTGTGTTTTTGTTGCATAGGGAACATATATTTTTTGCAACACCTGTTTTTTACTAACCTTTTTAGGATTTAGCGTTAACTTCTCCTAATTTTACCAATATGAACAATCTGCCGCCATTAGCCGAGCGTATGCGCCCCAAAACCCTTGACGACTATGTCGGTCAGAAGCATTTGGTGGGGCAGGGCGCGGTGTTGCGTAAAGCTATAGAAAGTGGCGCGCTGCCGTCCATGCTGTTTTGGGGGCCGCCAGGGGTGGGTAAAACCACGCTGGCCTACATTATCTCACAAACACAGGATAGGCCGTTCTTCTCTTTAAGCGCCATTAACTCTGGCGTGAAAGACATCCGCGAGGTGATAGAAACGGCAACCCGCTTACGTGATGAGGGGCATACCCTGCCTGTTTTGTTTATTGATGAGATCCACCGCTTTTCCAAATCGCAGCAGGACTCATTGCTTGGGGCAGTTGAGCGGGGGATAGTTACGCTGATAGGTGCCACTACAGAAAATCCCTCGTTTGAGGTGATCTCGGCTTTGCTGTCGCGATGCCAGGTATACATATTGCAGCACCTGGAAGAAGATGACCTGATGGGCCTGCTGGATAAAGCCATGCACGAAGACGAGGTGCTCAAAAAGAAAAAGATCACTATAAAAGAGAGCGAAGCGCTGCTGCGCCTATCCGGTGGCGATGCCCGCAAACTGCTCAATATATTTGATCTATTGGTAAATGCCCTTCCCGGTAAAAGCATTGAAATTACTAACAAAGCCGTGCTCGACCATGTGCAGCAGAACATGGCGCTGTATGATAAGGCCGGCGAGCAGCATTACGATATTATTTCGGCCTTTATAAAATCAATGCGGGGCAGCGATCCTAACGGAGCCGTTTACTGGTTGGCCCGGATGATAGCCGGCGGCGAGGACCCGCTATTTATAGCAAGGCGCATGCTAATACTGGCATCAGAAGATATTGGCAATGCCAACCCGAATGCCTTGCTGCTGGCGCAGGCCTGCTTTAATTCCGTCAATGTTATAGGCATGCCAGAGTCACAGTTAATCCTATCGCAAACGGCCATTTATTTGGCTACATCGGCTAAGAGTAATTCGGCAACTACAGCTATTGGCGCGGCCCTGAGTCTGGTTAAACAAACCGGCGACTTACCCGTGCCACTACACCTGCGCAACGCCCCAACCAAGCTGATGAAGAACATAGGTTACGGGAAGGATTACAAATACGCCCACAGCTACGAAGGTAATTTTGTAAACCTCGACTTTTTACCCGATGCCATAAAAGGCACAAAAATTTACGAACCCGGTAACAATTCGCGGGAAAACGAATCGAAAGAAAAGTTAAAGAAACTTTGGGGTGACAGGTATAAATATTAGTACCTTAAGCCACATAAAACTGATCTCACATGATATCAACCTTCCTCAGCCATGAACTGAAAGCCTTTTGGCGGTCAAAAAATACAGGTAAAAGCATAGCCATCCGCGTTGTAATGGGTTTGCTTATTTTGTATCTTTTGCTTAATGTGCTGTTCGTGGGCTTTTTTATGGATAAGGTTTTAGAAAAAGCCTTCCCGCATGACGATCTTATTGTTGCCTTTTGCGGCATAATCCTTATCTACTTCCTGTTCGAATTATTGATGCGTATGCAATTGCAGGAACTGCCAACGCTGCGTGTACAACCCTATCTGCATTTACCGGTTAGGCGTAACATAATTGTGGGCTATTTGGCGCTTACAGCATTGTTGTCTGTATTCAACCTGTGGCCAATTATTCTGTTCTTCCCCTTTATATTTAAAGTGATAATGCATACCGGCGGCGGCGCGGCAGCGGGTTTTATGGTATCCATAATTGCCATCAGCGTTTTCAATAACTACCTGGCTATCTATTTTAAACGGAGAGCCAATATTAACGGCTGGGTTTACCTCATCGTAAGCGTATCGCTGGCTTTAATAATTTCGGGTGATTTTGCCTGGCACCTGTATTCGCTAAAAGATATATCTTACTTGTTTTTTGGTAACCTGCTAAAGCAGCCCGCTTTGGCTTTAATACCTGTAGCAATGGCCGCAGGCATGTACACACTTAACTTTTTGTATCTAAAACAAAACCTTTACCTGGAAGAGCTTTCGCGCAAAAAGGCATCGTTTAAAAGCAGTACCGAGTATCCGTTTCTTAACCGTTTTGGCTCCATCGGCGACCAGGTGGCTAACGAAATCAAACTTATTTTGCGCAACAAGCGCCCGCGTTCGGCCTTTATTATGTCGGGCCTGTTTTTGTTGTATGGCTTGATTTTTTACAAGAACCCTCAATTTGCAAATTCCGACTGGCCGAGGCTGTTTGTAGGAATGTTCATCACCGGGTTTTTTATAATCAGCTACGGACAGTTTCTATACAGCTGGCAAGCCTCGCATTTTGACGGTTTAATGGTGAGCAAGGTAAACTTTACCGATTTTTTGAAAGCTAAGGTTTTGTTATTTAGTGCAGTTTCAACCGCTACTTTTTTACTTACTACACCATATGCATACTTCGGTTGGCGAACTTTGCTGATCCACTTTATTATGTACCTGTGGAACCTGGGCGTTAACATTTACATCGTACTGTATTTTGCTAACCGCAATGCTAAGCGAATTGATCTGAGCAAGGGGGCATCTTTTAATTGGGAGGGTGTAGGGGCCACTCAGATGTTGCTATCTTTCCCGTTGCTGCTGGCGCCATATGTAATATATATTCCATTCAAGCTGCTGCATTTGCCCGATGTTGGGCTGGCGGTTATGGCTGTAATGGGCGTAGCAGGCATTTTAACACGCAGTTTCTGGCTGGAGAAGCTGGTGCAGGATTTTTATAAGAGAAAATATACCATAACCGAGGGTTTTAGAAATAAATAACATGATACAGGTAAAAGATATTAAGAAGGTTTATAATGGCGTTATTGTGGTTAACGTGCCGCAATTGAACATCAATAAAGGCGAAAGTGTTGGCCTGGTAGGTAACAACGGCGCAGGTAAAACTACCCTGTTCCGCATGATGCTTGACCTGATCAGACCTGAGGCTGGCGAGGTGCTATCGGAAGGAAAATCTGTTGCCGGTAACGAGCACTGGAAGGAATATACCGCCTCTTACCTTGACGAGGGTTTTTTGATAGACTACCTTACGCCTGAAGAGTACTTCTATTTTATTGGCGGCTTGCATAATCAAACCCGGGCGCAGGTGGATGATTATGTTGGGCAGTTTGGAGAGTTCTTTAACGGCGAGATCCTTAAAAAAGGGAAGTACATCCGCGACCTGTCTAAGGGTAATCAAACCAAAGTGGGGATAATATCATGCCTGCTGCAAAAGCCACAGTTTTTAATGCTGGATGAACCCTTTGCTAATATTGACCCTACTACGCAATACAGGTTAAAAACTTTACTTAAGGATCTGAACAAGAACAACGGGGTATGTACATTGGTATCCAGCCATGATCTTAACCACCTTACTGATGTTTGCGACCGCATTTTGTTAATGGAAAAGGGAAGGATCATTAAAGATATTGCTACCAGTGCGTCAACATTGGCTGAGTTGGAAGCGTATTTTGCCATCGGGCAGTCTACCCAACATATATCTTTACCTGTTGATGAGGAGGAAAATCATTAATTTGAACTTAAAAGTCTCCCCTTCCGGGAGAGATTTAGAGGGGGCTTAATTATGTATGTCATCCGCAAAGCAACAACAAACGATGTAGCAACTATCCGCCAATTGGCTGAGGCCGTATGGTGGCCAGCCTATTCTCCAATTCTCTCCACGGAGCAGCTAACGTATATGCTGGCTGAAATATACTCGGCAGAAAAAATCACATCGCAAATAAATAATGGCGAGCAAACTTATCTATTGCTGGTAGAAGATGATAATGCTGTAGCCTTTGCGGCATACTCCCCACGAGAAGAAAACGCCGACATATACAAACTGCATAAACTGTATTGCCTGCCAGCAACACAAGGTAAAGGCTATGGCAAAGCACTAATTAATAAGGTTTGTGCGGAGGTTTTAGTTGCCGGTAAAAACATCCTGGAGTTGAATGTTAACCGCCATAATCCCGCTAAGCACTTTTATGAAAAGCAGGGATTTACTGTAATATACGAAGAGGATATTGCCATTGGTCCGTACTGGATGAATGACTACGTGATGCGGAAGCAGCTAACCAATTCCTGATACAAAAAGATTTTTCAACGTCGCCTCAATGTTATTTTAGTTAAGAATTTTCAATGCATCGTAGATGCAAAGGTCGGTAGAAAACCCAGCAAACAGATAAAGCATGCCGTAGGTATGCCACTTAGGTATCGTACCGATGACAAGATTATCTTCGTCGTTACTTTCCTGCCGAAGTTTAACTCCTAACGGAGTTGCTTCAACTCAATATCTGCAAAAACTCCTTCTTATAGTCGGTAGGTTTTTTGTTCATCTCATCCCTAAAATGCTTGTTGAAGTTAGACAGTGTTTTAAAGCCTGTCCGTTCGGAAATAGCGGCTACGCTCAGATCGGTTTCCGTTAGTAATTTACAAGCGTGTTTAACCCGCAGCTCGGTAATAAATTTGGAAAAGCCTTTGTTATTAGCCGCAGCAAAATAACGGCTAAAGGAGGTCGGTGTCATACAAACCAGGTCAGCCAACTCATTCAGGTGAATTTTTTTGCGATAGTTTTTAAGAATGTATTCATAAACACTGCTCATGCGGTCCGCTTCATCCTTTTTAAAAGGATCAATATATTCGTTATGCGATATGAAGCCGTACTCTTTAGTGTTGGCAAGTGTATTCAGTATTTTTAGCAAATGAATAAAGGCAGGTAAGCCGCTTAAGGTTAAAAGCTCCTTCATCATTTCAATTATCGCTACCCGTACCTTGCCATGAAACTCTAACCCGCGCGACGACTTTTTAAAGAAATTTCTTAATTGCACCATTTCATCCTTTGCCATCAAGTGCCCGCCCAAAAAGCTCTCCTGCAGGTAAATTACAATTCCGCTTACTTTTAAAGTGGCGTTCTTTTCAAAATAAGACTCGTCGCTCCGCCACAAATGGGGTAGGTTTGAACCAATGAGAATCAACTCGTTAGGTGTAAAATTTTTGATACTATCACCAATAAACCGGGTTCCGGTGCCTTCAAGAGGTACAAATAACTGGTATTCTGAGTGGGAGTGCCATACCGGATCAAAATAATGATCTTCCAGGTACTTTACCGTAAATATCTGTGAATCAGGTATTGAGTGCTTGTGTATGGCGGTTCTCATGGGTTATTATTGCATTAATGCATGCTAAAATACTGTATCAATGGCAAAATACAGTCAGTTTTTGATAAAAAAGGAGTGGATTAGATGTTCATATTTGTTTTATAGCTAATTGCACAATTAGCGCAAACCAATATTAACCAAGTTCATGAAAAAATACATTGCGATTGCTGTGATCTGCCTGGTGGCAGTTATCAGCTTTAAAGGAACGTTTATTAAAAGCGCCGGGCCGCATAGGTTAGAGCTTTTATTTTTAGGCCATACCCCTAAAAATCACGACTCAGAAAAACTTGCAGAGATACTTTCTAAAGAGTATTTTAAGAGTGGAATTAACATTACCTATACAACTGATGTTAACGATCTGAACACACCCACTCTATCAAAATATGATGGGCTTATAGTATATGCCAACTACGATAGAATTACAGATTCGCAGGCCGAGGCATTATTGTCTTTTGTAAAAAGCGGTAAAGGCTTTATTCCATTGCACTCTGCTTCGTTCTGTTTCCGCAATAATGATGAAGTGGTTAAGTTAATTGGTGGCCAGTTTCAATCGCATAAAACTGCCGATTTCCCGATGGTTATAGTGGATAAAAAGCATGAGATAATGAAAGATATGGTTCCGTTTACCACTTGGGATGAAACCTATGTTCACACAAAAATAAACCCCGCAATACACGTGCTTTCTGAGCGTGTAGAGGGCGACCATCACGAACCATACACCTGGACAAATACTTATGGCAAAGGCCGTGTGTTCTACACCGCCTATGGGCATGACGAAAAAACGTTTAATAACCCGGGCTTTAAGCAATTGGTTTACAACGGCATTTTATGGGCGGTTGGTAAAGATGCTGCCAAACAGCTTTCTAAGTTAAAAAAACCACAACCTACCTACAGCGATGCTGCTATTCCTAACTATGAGAAACGTGACCCGGCCCCGAAATTACAGGCTGTTTTATCTCCTGAGGAGTCGCAATTACTAACGCAAATACCGGTAGGCTTTAAAATGCAATTGTTTGCACAAGAGCCACAAATAGAAAAACCTATTGCTATGGCATGGGACGAAAAAGGGCGCTTATGGATAGTTGAAACGGTTGATTACCCTAACACGGTATTAGAAAATAAAGATCAGGGTGCAGACCGTATCAAGATATGCGAAGATACCAACGGCGATGGCAAGGCTGATAAATTCACCATCTTTGCTGATCACCTTAATTTACCAACAAGTATAGTATTTGCCCGCGGCGGCATAATAGTTTCGCAGGCACCGGTAGCCCTGTTTTTAAAAGACACCAACGGCGATGATAAAGCCGATGTAAGAGAAACACTTATATCCGGCTGGGGATTTAATGATACCCACGCGGTTATCTCAAGCTTACATTATGGCTTTGACAACAATATTTGGGGTACAGTGGGTTACTCTGGTTTTAACGGTACTGTTGGCGGCAAACAAATGAAATTTAGCAACGCGGCTTTCCGTTTTGCACCAGATGGTAAATGGTTAGAGCACATGGGCAACCTAAGCAATAATACCTGGGGCGTTGGTTTTTCTGAAAACAATGATGTGTTTTATTCAACTGCTAACAACTCTCATAGTGATTACCTGGGTATACCTCAGCGCTATTTAACTACCACAGGCTTACCGGCAGCTACATCTATATTGAAAATTGATGGTCACTACGGCGTTCACGCGGTTACAAAAAACCTGCGTCAGGTTGATGTGTTTGATGGCTTTACTGCTGCTGCGGGGCATAACCTGTATACCGCGCGTAACTTCCCTAAAGAATACTGGAACCGTATAGCATTTGTTAACGAGCCTACCGCCCGCGTTGTTCACCGCGCAATACTTGAAAAAGATGGATCCGGGTTTAAAGAAAAAGATGGTTGGAGCCTGTTAGCCAGCGCTGACGAGTGGATGGCCCCCGTGCATACAGAAGTTGGCCCTGATGGCGCTGTTTGGGTGTCAGACTGGTATAACTACATTATCCAGCACAACCCTGTGCCAAAAGGTTTTGAGAATGGTAAGGGTAACGCTTATGTAAACCCGTTGCGCGACCGTACTCATGGCCGTATCTACCGCATAGTTTATGATGGCGCTAAACCATCTGAAATTAAAAAATTAGATAAAAACGACCCTGCCGACCTGATTAAAGGTTTGCAAAGCGACAATATGTTTTGGCGCATGACAGCTCAGCGTTTAATTGTTGAGTCTGGCAATAAAGCAATTGCACCGCAATTATACGGCTTGATCCGCGATACCAAACTTGACGAGATAGGCTTAAACCCAACGGCTATACACGCGTTGTGGACACTGCATGGTTTAGGATTATTAGACGGATCAAATGCAGAAGCTTTAACAGTTGCGGAAGGGGCGCTTAAACATCCTGCCGCCGGTGTGCGTAAAGCTGCTGCCCAGGTTCTGCCTGTAACAGCCAGAACATCGAAAGCATTGTTAGGTGCAAACGTTATAAACGATGCTGATCTGAATGCCCGCAAAGACATGATATTAGCGTTAACAGATATGCCACAATCTGATGAAATAGGTGCGCTGTTATTGGCTGCACAAAAAGACCCTGTAAATGCTAAAGACAAGTGGATAGCAATGGCCTTAGAAGTTGGCGTAGCTAAACATGTAAAAGGTGCGGCAGAAACAATTCTGGCAAAAAACAAAGAGTCTGTAGAGCAGGAAGCCCTTGCCCGTGTACCTGCAAATAGGATTCAAGCTGTGAAAATCGGTGTTATACAGAACGAAATGAAGTTTGATACCAAGGTGCTTACAGCAAGAGCAGGTGGTGTTATCGAAATTGAGTTCACCAACCCCGATTTTATGCAGCATAACCTATTAATACTTCAAAAAGGCAGTCTTGAAAAAGTTGGCGCTGCTGCTGATAAGCTGGCACAAGACCCTAAAGGCATCGAGATGAACTACATTCCAAAGATGCCTGAAGTGTTGTTCTCAACAAAATTGATCAACCCTAACGAGTCAGTAAAAGTTAGATTCCGCGTCCCGATGGAAGCTGGTGATTATCCATTCATCTGTTCTTTCCCTGGTCACTGGAGAATAATGAACGGGGTGCTTACGGTTACAGCAGCTGCAGGCCCTCCGGGACAAAGATAAATACCTAAACCTTGTTACATAAACCTGTCAACTGAATTTACAGCTGACAGGTTTTTAACCTTAAAAAACTAAATGGCAGCTAAAAAAAATACATTGGAAACTACGGCCACAGCAGTTAAACCAGATCTGAAAGTATTTTACGCATGTTTTATTGCTCTGGTCACCACTGCTTTTGGGTTTGTGTTACGCGCAATTGTACTACCTACATGGGGGCATCAGTTTAACTTAACCCAAACACAGCTTGGGGAAATATCGGGGGTAGGTTTATGGCCCTTTGCCATCAGTATTGTACTATTCAGTTTGATAATTGATAAAATTGGTTATAAAACTGCCATGATATTTGGGGTAATTTGTCACCTTACATCTACAATTATAACCATTTTTGCTACCGGGTATTGGTCGCTTTACATAGGCACATTTATTGGCGCTCTGAGTGCAGGTACTGTTGAAGCCGTAGCCAATCCGGTAACTGCGACTATGTTTCCTAATGATAAGGTAAAATGGTTAAGCCGCCTGCATGCGGGTTGGGCCGGTGGCTTGGTTTTAGGCGGTATAATGGGTTTGTTGATTGGCGAAAGTACGGGTTGGGAATACAAAATAGCCCTAATATTTATACCTACAGTAATTTATGCGGTAATAACGTTTTTTGTTAAATTTCCGCTTAATGAACGCGTTCAGGCAGGCGTGTCTTACAAAGAAATGCTGCAAGAAGTTGGCGCTCTTGGGGCTCTTATTATTACGGCATTAATAGTGTTTCAGTTGGGTGCAGTATTGAAACCATACATTCCCGGATGGTCACCTACAGTAAGCGTTATAACAACGCTTGTAATTGCCGCTGGTTTCGGTTTTTACACACGTAGTTTAGGCCAACCATTGTTTGTAATATTTCTTTTAATAATGATACCGCTGGCTATCACCGAATTGGGTACTGATAGCTGGATAAGCGACCTGATGACGCCGGAAACCCAGAAGATAGGTTTACAGGCAGGTTGGGTATTAGTTTATACTTCGTTAATTATGCTTGTTCTAAGGTTTTTTGCAGGACCAATATCGCACAAGTTTTCATCGCCCGGTTTGCTGGCACTATGTGCTGCAATAGCCATAATTGGGCTGTACTTACTATCCGGTTCGTCAGGAGTAATGGTATTAGTAGCGGCATCCATTTATGGTATAGCTAAAACTTTCTTTTGGCCAACCATGCTGGGCATGGTATCAGAGCGTTTTCCAAAAGGCGGTGCTTTAACATTAAACATTACAGGTGGTTTGGGGATGATAGCAGCAGGAGTTATTGGCGCGGGTGCTTTAGGCTTTATACAGGATAAAACAATTGATCAAAACATTGCTAAGTACGATGCAACTAACAATACAGCAATTCATTCAACATACGTAACAGAGAAAAAGACAAGCGTTTTTGGCGATTATCAAGGTTTAGATCAAACAAAGCTTTCTGTAGCTGGCCAAGGCGAGCAGAGTATTGTAAAAAACATACAAGATGGGGCCAAGAAAGAAGCGTTAAAAAGCTGGCTGCTTTTTCCTGTAGTTATGTTTGTGAGTTTTGTATTGTTGATATTGTATTTCCGCTCAAAAGGGGGCTATAAAGTAATTGCCTTAAAAAAGCAGGAAGAGGATATTATTAAGATTTAAACGGATGCCTTTAGATATAAAATTTGGGGTAAGTACCTGGTTATGGACATCGCCATTTCAAACATCGACTATTGATGAACTGTTCTCAAAAATAGCCGCAATGGGTTATGATCTGGTTGAAATTGCGTTGGAAGATCCTGATTTGGTTGATGGCAATGCGGTAAAGGCCGCGCTTAAACAATACGGACTTAAAGCCCTTGTTTGTGGGGCCTTTGGCCCAACCCGGGATTTGACCAATGAAGACCCGGCTGTACATGAAAACTGTTTCAAATATATTGCGGCCTGCATGGACCTTTGTGTCTTATGGGATGTTAAGTTTTTTGCCGGGCCAATGTACTCTGCAGTGGGTAAGGCACGTATGCTACCGCCCGAGCTTAGGCAAGCCGAATGGGATTTAGCTGTTAAAAACCTGCGTATAGTTGGTGATATGGCGGTAGAGCGGGGCTTGGAAATTGCTATTGAACCACTAAACAGGTTTGAGTCTGATCTGGTAAATACTTGCGAAGACGTTGTGCGTTTGATAAAAGATATCAATCATCCGGCAGCAAAAATATTGCTTGACGGTTTCCACATGAACATAGAGGAGCCAAGCTTGGAAGCAGCTATAAAACTTGCCGGCGATAAGTTATTACACGTACAAGTAGCCGATAATTACCGCGGTACGCCCGGCACCGGCCAAACTAACTGGGGCGCATACAGAACCGCGCTTGAGGAGATTGGTTATACCGGCGCCATATCAATAGAGAGCTTTACGCCAAATAACAAAGAGTTGGCGCAGGCAGTATGTATATGGCACCCATTGGCTGAAAGTCAGGATAAGTTTGCCATTAACGGGCTGGCTTTTTTAAAGGAATGGGCCGCAAAACCTGTAAAAATTCAACAATATAGTTTATAGTAGTTTATAAAATTTATGCAGAACAAAACAATTAATGTTGCCATAGTGGGCCTCGGTTTCGGGGCCGAGTTTATACCGATTTACCAGCGTCATAAAAATGCAAATATGTATGCCATTTGCCAGCGCGATAAAGAAAAACTGAACGCAGTTGGAGATGCTTTTGGTATTGAAAAACGCTATACCAACTATGATGAGTTGTTACTTGACCCGGAAGTTCACGCTGTACACATTAACACGCCTATTCAAAACCATGCAGAGCAGTCAATAAAAGCACTGCGGGCAGGTAAGCACGTGGCCTGCACCGTACCTATGGCTACTACGGTAGAAGAATGCCGCCAAATTGTTGAAGCCGTTGAAGAAACCGGCCTTACTTATATGATGATGGAAACCGTAGTTTACAGCCGCGAGTTTTTGTTTGTTAAGGAATTGTATGAGAAAGGCGAGTTAGGCAAATTGCAGTTTTTACGCGCATCGCATCAGCAGGAAATGGCAGGCTGGCCGGGATATTGGGAAGGGCTGCCACCAATGCATTACGCAACACATTGCGTTGGCCCGGTAGTGGCGTTGGCCGGAGCCGATGCCGAATACGTGTCTTGCTTTGGTTCGGGTACAATTGATGAGAACCTTATACCAAAATACGGTTCGCCATTTGCCATTGAAAGCTGCCATATTAAGTTCAAAGCTTCTGACCTTGCGGCAGAAGTAACACGCTCTTTGTTTAATACTGCTCGTCAGTATCGCGAAAGCTTTGACGTGTACGGCTCTAAAAAAACATTTGAGTGGACCTTAATTGAGCATGAGCCATCTGTTATTCACACAGGTGAGGTACCCGAGAAAGTTACAATACCAGATTATGCACACCTGCTACCCGAAGAAATACAGGCTTTCACCACAGGTGGTGTATATGATGCTGATAGCAATCAACATCTTTCCTTCTTGCAGGGATCGGGCCACGGGGGTTCGCACCCGCACCTGGTAAATGAGTTTTTATCGGCATTGGTTAACAAACGCGAGCCTTTTCCTAACGCCAGGCAGTCGGCTAATATAACCTGCGTGGGTATATTGGCACACGAGTCGGCAATGGATGGGGGCAAAAAAATAAACCTGCCTCAATTTACTTTAGCAAAATAATAAATTAAGGTTGGCCCGGGCAACTCCATGTTGCGGGTCCATTTTAGTATAATCGGGTGTAAAGGGGCTTTAGGGCCCCTTTACTATTTCTCTACTGATATTTAACTAGTTAGCTTTTTTTATTAGGCCCTTTTACCATAAATCATTAAGTTGTTTAACAGTTGGTTACAAACATTTTACAAACTATTTTAAGGGGGTTTAAAAAAAAATAAAAAAAAAGATTATTGTTTGTAAGATATTATTATCTAATTTCGAATAATAACCAATTGTAAAATACTCCTTAAAGGTTAATCCGTGATACCCCTCACGTACTTTTCCGGTGGGATTTGCTAATATGATAATTCAGGATATAGAGGAAGCTATTCAGAGAGTTGTGTTTGAAGACGACCAGGTAGCCTTTGAAAAAATTTACAAAGGATACTATAGTCGTTTATTCAGGCTTGCATTGTCTGTTGTAAAATCTGAAGAGTTGGCCAACGAGGTATATGATGATGTGATGCTCAATGTTTGGCAAAAAAGGAAAAACCTTGCTCACGTTAATAATTTTACAGTTTATCTGTACGTGTCTGTAAAAAACGCGTCATTGCGGCAATTAAGTAAACTCGGCAAAATTAGCTACATCCGCATTGATGAAGATTTTGACATTCAGGATAACACTCCTACAATGCAAGAGGAAATGATGTCACTTGAATTGTTAGCTATAATAAATCAATCGATTGCAGGGTTATCACCTCAATGTAAACAAGTATTTAAGTTAGTGAAGGAAGACGGTTTGAAGTATAAAGAAGTGGCCGAAATTTTAAATGTAAGTGTTAAGAATGTGGAATACCACATGGGTAACGCCCTGAAGAAGATCAGCGAAAATATCTCAAACAACAAGAAACCGGTAGTTCAGGACGCATTCAAGTCCATCATATTCAATTGACTCAATACTACATCGTTGTAGGTGTTTCTTACGCAACCGGCGATAATCTGCTGCAGAAATATTATTAATTTTTTTTTCCACTAGGGTATGCCCTGTAAAAAAGCCTCCTTTCGTTAATGGTTGCTAATCGCATTTGGATATTGATCGGTAAAAAGGTTTCGGGTGAAGCTACTTTGCAAGAACTTGAAGAGCTGCAAAGCCTTATTGCCAACAGTGGCGATAGTGGCCATACTATAGAGGAACTTGAACATACGTTACTGGCAGTTACTATTGAATCACCCCATAAATCTGACGATGAGATTGATGAAAGATGGAACGAGTTTAAGAAACAAATAGCCCCTGAACCTGCTGTTATTCCATTGCAAAGAGGCAGTAAACGTAATATTATTTGGCTTGCTGCAGCGTCTATCCTGGTAGCGCTGGCAATTACGTTCACACTGATTAAAGCCGACGTATTTAACAGTAACCTTGCAAATAACGTAGTTGCGCCTACCGCATCACCTAAAAAAATAAAACTGCCGGATGGCTCAACAGTGTGGCTAAATGCTAAAAGTACACTTACTCCCGCAAAAAACTTTGGTGTTAAACGCAGAGAAGTAACGCTGGTTGGCGAAGCTTATTTTGATGTTGTTAAAGATCGTAAACATCCATTTGTTGTTAAGACGGCGTCAATGCACCTTACAGTGCTGGGTACCGCATTTAACGTTAGGGCATTCGCTAACGAAAAAAAATCAGAAGCTGCGTTGGTGCATGGTTCAATTGAGGTTATGTTGGTAAATAATCCCGACAAAAAGATAATTTTAAAACCCAGCGAGAAAATAACGGTACGTAACAGCAACCTGGAGGTAACGCCTGCTGCCACTGACCTTGTTGAAAAAGGTAGAACTGTACCTATACCTCTTATTACATTAAGCAACATTCATTATAAAGATAGAGATCCGCTACCTGTAGAAGCACAGTGGATAGAAAAGAAACTTGCCTTTGAATCAGAAACATTTGATGACATTGCAGCGCGCATGGAGCGTTTTTATAACGTTTCTATTAAATTTCAGGACGAGTCTGTAAAATCATTGGTATTAACCGGAACTTTTAAAGACGAAACCCTGAACCAGGCAATGTTAGGCTTACAGGATGCAGGCGGCGGTCAGTTCAAGTTTAAAGCCGAACGCAATAATCAAATAGTCATTTATAAATAATAAACCAATTATACTAAAACCATACCTAAATTATAAGGAGAGATATATGAGATAAAAAAGCTTACCTACCCCTCAGTAGATAGTGCAAAAAAAAGCGGAAGGTGTTGGCGCACCCCCCGCAAAATAGACGCTGTCTTAACTACTTACAGTAAAAGAGAACATAGTTAAAAAACCAACCAATCAAAGTTATGAAAAAAAATATTTCTGACGCCCTACGGGTGCGAAATAAACGCATATTAAAGTTTCTCATTATGTCAAAATGTATCTTGCTGCTTGTCATAATCTCTTCACTACAAGGCTTTTCAAAGGGCTACAGCCAGGATAAGATAAGCATCAAATTGCGTAATGCATCCCTTCAAACTGCCCTAAAGGAAATTGCAAAACAATCAGATTATCGTTTCCTATATAGTGACGCGGTGCTTAATGGATTTGACAATAAAGTTAACCTTGAGGCTACAGATGCCTCTATTAATCAAATAGTATCGCAGGTACTTGCCAATAGCGACCTTAGTTTTAAAGTGAACGCAAACCTGGTTATAATAACTAAACCCATTGCAATTGCTGTCCCAATTAAAGGTAAAGTAACAGACAGTAAAGGCCAGCCTATGCCGGGCGTTACAGTGTTTGAAAAAGCTAATCCGGTAAACGCAGTTGTTACTGATGGTGATGGTAACTATACCATCAGCGTTGCAGACAGAACCTCGGTAGTGGTTATTCGTTACGTAGGGTTTATTACACAAGAAATAACCGCGGGCACACAAACTACAATTAATGCTTCATTGGTAGAAGAAAACGCTACTTTAAATGAAGTTGTAGTTGTTGGTTACGGTGTACAAAAAAAATCCAGCGTAACCGGTGCAGTTAGTAGCGTAAAGGGCGCTGAACTAGCACAGGCACCTGTACCAAATATTAGTAACGCCCTTGTAGGCAGGGTGGCAGGTGTAATTGGTCGTCAGTCAAATGGCGCGCCTGGTAGTAGCGGTAACTCGTCAATTCAAATACGTGGTGTAAATACAACAGGTAACAATGGGGCTTTGGTTGTTGTTGATAACGTAGTACGTGGCAACATAAACCAGGTAGATGTTAATAGTATTGAATCGGTATCTATTTTGAAAGATGCGGCCGCGGTAGCACCGTATGGCTTAAATGGTGCCAACGGTGTAATTTTAATAACTACTAAACAAGGTAAAATTGGTGCCCCAACAATAACACTAAACTCGTGGTACGGTTTCCAGGGACCAACTTATCTTCCAAAAGTATTGGGTCCTCAGGATTATATGCGCCTGCGTAACGAAGCTTATTTAAATGATGTTCCGGGTGGTGTAAACAAGCCTTTTCCACAAAGCACGATAGATAATTACTTAACTATGAATGCTGCTGACCCTGATAGGTATCCTATAGCTACTCCTCAGGATATAATAAAAATGCGTGCCCCTTATCAAAGCCATAACGTTCAGGTAAGCGGTGGTACTGATAGGATCAAGTTTTTTACCAACTTAGGGTTTCTTAGACAAACGGGTATGTTTGACCAAATAGGTTATACACATTACACCTACAGCATGAACGTGGTAGCAAAGGTTACTAATACTACAACCTTTACTATGTCATTAAATGGTTCACAAGAAAAAGATGATGGCTTAGATCCTGATTGGAATGTTGGTAACTTATTACGTGCTGTATACAAATATATACCTACTGACCCTTATAGATATACTAATGGCTTGTATGGTGCTTCTGCCGCTCAAAACCCTGCAATTGTAACTAATTCTGGTGGATATACAAGAGGCTACTATAACACATTATTATCAAGTGTAAGCCTTGAGCAAAAATTGCCAATTAAAGGTTTAAGCATTAAAGGTGTGCTAAGTTACGACCCTGTAAACCAAAATGGAAAAAATTGGCACAAACCGTTTTATTATTATACTGCTAACCTAAGCACTACACCATATACTTATACAGCGGCTGTATCTACTGCTGAAGGAGCCGCTACTGGCTATACTTATTTGACTGAGAGTAATATGAAAAACTTAAGGTTGACTTATGACGGTTATCTTAATTATCGTAATACATTTGGCAAGCATGACGTTACGGGACTAATTGTGGCTACAGCCAGTAACTTTAAATCTGACAATTTTAATGCCCGTATTAACAATTACGCGTTAAGTGTAGACGAGTTTCAATTTGGTAGTTCAAATAAAAACGACTATAGTATTGGTGGTAATTCCAATACATCAAGCCAGGTAGGTTATGTGTATCGTGTAAGTGATTCTTACGATAATGGCCGGTTCACAGTAGAGGCTTCGGGCCGTTATGATGGGCACTATCTGTTTGCACCAACAAAAAGGTATGCTTTTTTCCCGGCATTTTCAGGAGCATGGACTATCTCTAGAGAAAAATTTATGCAATCTGTTACATGGGTCAACAACTTAAAATTAAGGGGCTCATGGGGTAAATCAGGCGCATTGGCTGGTGGTGCGTTTCAATACGTAGATGCTTATACCTTAGGTGGTAACGCTTATGCCTTTGGTTCCGGTAACCTGCTACAAGGTACTACACCTACAAATCAGGCTAATCCTAATATTACCTGGGAACAAGCTATTAAAACAGACGTGGCTTTAGAAGCAACGTTATTTAACGGTGCATTGAATGCTGAGTTTGACTATTTTAAATCAAAACGTTCAGGCATGTTAGCTAATCCAACTACTACAGTACCTAACGAATACGGAACGGGCCTTTCTCAAGTGAATGCAGCCGCTATGGAAAGTTCAGGTTTTGAGGTATCATTAGGCTCTTCGCACAGGTTTGCCAATGGCTTAGTTTTAGGATTAAATGGTAACTTAACCTATGCTACCAATAAATTAACCCAGGTTTTTGAATCAGCTGCAACCTTTAATAACCCTAACCGTAGCAGAACTGGTAGGCCCAATGGCACACAATTTGGTTTACACTCTTTAGGGTTGTTCCAACAATCTGATGATAAAAATAATGATGGTATCATTAATGCCGCTGATGGTTATAATATAACCCAGTTTGGTGTTTTACATCCGGGCGATATCAAATATCAAGATCAAAATGGCGATAATAAAATTGATAATGCAAATGACGAGGTAGTTATAGGTAAAAATGCTACACCACTATTAAATTATGGTTTTACATTAACTGCTAACTGGAAAGGTTTTGATGTAAGCGCGTTCTTCCAGGGATCTTCTTTATCTTCAATAGGTACCTTAGGGTTCCTTACCAACCCTTTCCAGCAAAATAACTCTAACGCTGGTTATGAATATTATGACAATCGTTGGACTCCTTCAACACCAAATGCAAAATACCCAAGAATAGCCGGGGCACCTACACAAAACAATACAGCAAATTCAGATTTTTGGGTTAAAGATGGTTCTTTCCTGAGGTTTAAAACTGCAACAGTAGGTTATACTATTCCCGGCAGTGTTGTACGGGCTTTAAAGATCAAATCTGTTAGATTTTATGTAACCGGCCAAAATATTTTGACCTTTAGTAAGATTAAATTTATTGATCCGGAAACTGCAACAGGCGGTGGTAATAACCCTGCATCTGAAGTACAATTCCCTTTACAGAAGAGCGTAATTTTTGGTTTAAATGCAACTTTTTAACATAAACTAATTTATAAATAAAATTATGAGAAGGATTAAATTTTTAGTAAGGCTATTATTAGTAGTTGTACTAATGAGCACGTTTTCGTGTAAAAAGTATCTTGACGATAACATTAACAAAAGTACTGTGGCTGATGATGCGCAATGGGCATCAGAAGGTAATGCAGATATTTTTCTAAATGCTATATACGGTAGACTTTGTGCAATGAATAATACACCCGATCCGATGGATTGTTTTACTGATGATAACGACGGATCACAGCTGTGGAAATCATGGCCGTGGAAACAAGGTACAGTAGGCCCATCAAATAACGGCGGTGAGCCATTTCGCGAAACACAAGGTGGAAGTAATGCTACTTTTGCAAGTTGGAACGATGCCTACACAAGCATAAGAAGATGTAATCTTTTTATTGAAAAGGTTACTTTAAATAAGGGAAACGTTTTTACCCCCGCTTACGCAGCTAAGAGAATTGATGAAGTGAAATTTTTAAGAGCTTATTGGTATGCCATGTTATGGCAACATGTTGGCGGCTTACCAATTATTACAAAAACACTTAACAATAATGATGGAACTGAGATATACTATGCCCGTAATACCTTTGAAGAAACTTATAATTTTATTGTAAGTGAGCTAACTGCTATTGTGACCAACAACAAATTGGCTGTAAAATACTCAAATGGTAATACCGATGCGGGCAGAGCTACCATAGGCGCAGCTCAGTTTGTAAAGGCTTGGGTGCAATTATATGCTGCAAGCCCTGCATGGAATTCTGGCACTAGCCCAACAGGTGTTGCGGATCCAAATAACCTGATACATTTTGCAAGTGCAGACAATAACAGATGGGCTGCTGCTGCTGCCTCGTTTAAATATTTCATGGATAATTTCCCCCAGTACAGCTTATATAACGATATGACCAAATTTTGGTATGAGGCAAATGAGTATAATTCTGAAGTGATATGGGATAAACAACAGGTGCAAGGCATCGGTGGCCAATTAAATAATAATATTGACCAATACGGTGGCCCGGTTTGGATATATGGTACCTACCATACCTGGGGTAACTATTGTCCTAACCAAGAATTGGTTGACGATTACAGGATGGCCAATGGAAAAAGGATAAACGAAACAGGATCAGGTTATGATCCTAAAAATCCTTATGTAGGGCGCGAAAACAGGTTCTACCAGTTTATAGTTTACGATGGAGCGCCATACAAACAAGATTGGATGCCAACAACAGATATTATTTATACCCGTATAGACGATAACAAAAACAGCCCGAACTATAATGGTGGCCCATTTATTGGTAAAAGTAACCGGATAGTTTTTGATGGTTCAGATCCAACCAGAACAGGTTATTATTTTAGGAAAAAACTAAACAACACAGCATTTGAAGGTGGTAATCGTAATGGCCAAAACCAGGTTTACTATCGTTATGCCGAAGTATTGTTGGGATATGCTGAAGCTCAAAACGAAGCCTTAGGCTCACCTGATCAATCTGTTTATGATGCTTTAAACAAAGTAAGACAACGTCCGGGCACTAATCTTCCTAAAGTAGATTTTGGCACCCTGAACAAACTTGAAATGCAAAGAGAGATAAGGGACCAACGCCGTATTGAGTTTGCTTTTGAAAACCGTCGTTATTATGATCTTATCCGTTGGAAAATTGCAAAAGATATACTAAATGTTGATCGTCATTCTATGGTGATCAAAAATACAGTTCCGGCTGATAACTCAGGTGTATGGACATATACTGTTACTCCTTTGAACCACCCTCACGTGTTCACAGATAAAATGTATATAAGCCCGGTACCTCAGGGAGTTATGGATAATAATAAAAAACTTATACAAAATCCCGGTTACTAATAATTTATTTAACTGATCCACTGGGCGGGGCTGCTTTTTTAAAGCAGCCCCTTTTTTTGTGGAAATTTTTATCGGACCGATAGCAATGCTGAGAAATTTATAAGAAGCGAAAATTTATAAGGTGGCAATTATCAATCACATATTAAATTAGGTGTATTCAAAATATCGAAGTGTATTTGCTGTATACAGCTACACCTACAGCCCGTTTTGGCTTAGAATATCTCAACTGATTTTGTCGTGGAGAGGAAATTAATTTTTGAGAATATAAAAGTACATATCAGATCGCACTGAAAAACCGAGCGACAGATAGAGATTAACAGCACGTTTATTATCGTGTTTTACGTGTAGATAGGGAATGTCAGAGGTAGTTAAAATACGATTTACCTGATTGGTAAGTAGTTGTCGCGCGTAGCCTTTGCCGGCATAGTCAGGATGCGTACAAACGGCACTTAATTCGGCATAATTAAAGGCATGCATACGTTGCCCAGCCATGGCCGCCAGTTTATCATTGTTAAATATACCCTGATAATAACCAAACTCAATAGTGCGCATGTTAAACGGACCCGGGTTGGTGAGTTTTGCCAAAGCCACCATTTCTGCGCAATGATTAGTAGACAAGTTAACTGCTGTATAGGCACACTCATCTTTTATCGCAATACCGTTATGAACCATTTGTAGGCCGTGTACGCAGGCTATAACCTTCCAGGGTGGGGGTATAGTAAGCATTAAGGGCGTAGCAAAAAAATTTATTCGGTTGCCAGGTAGTATTTGGTATAACTCACTAAAACTATCGGCAGTAGCTTCGCGCAGCGCTATAAACGGCGACACATCAGCATTGAAATATTTTACCCTTTCGTTCCCTTCACCAAGATGACTATTACCTGAGTTAAGCGCATGCCATACTGGATTGTTCAATACTTCACTCATAGGCTATTTGCTGTTGCCAAACCGGGTAAATAAAGTAAGTTGCATAACATTGTTAATATTATATGCCTTTGCTTGCTGCACATATTGATTAAGATATCCGGCTTCAAGGTCAACGTTTTTGTTAAAGCGGTGTCCAATCCCAATAAACGCACGGTTTTGATCAAAAAAATGGTTGTTTACCTTCTCTTTGTTTTGTACGTTAACAAATACTTCATTAGCTAATGCAAGATATGTTCCATTGGTAAAAGGCAGTTCTTTGCTGTTTAAAGGCACCACGGCTCTAATAAAATACCTAAAGCGTTGAGAAAAGACGCTTTGTTGGGTGGCTGTTTCGCCTAAAAAGCGCTGTTCAAGCCTAAAGCGATGTGTTATTTGTGTATTAACGCCTGCGGGCTGCGAAATAGTTAGTTGTTCAAACGCCCGGTTTTCGGGTCTGAATGTTTTTACATCGCCCGCCCGACCGCTGGCACCTACGTAAGCATAACCCAAGGCCACATTTTTATTACCGAAATAGTAATTGATAGACGGCCTTAACAATACAGTTTTTAGATAGTCAGCGTGATGAGAGGAGCGCAAATGTCCGTCAAACGATGCGCCCCAGTGTTTGTTGAAGCGCTGGGTATGAAACCACGCGGCCCAGCCCGATAGCTCGTTGGTTTGCGCATTGGCCACACCAACAGCAGCCAGTTGTATAAATGCAATAGCTAACAGTATCCTGTATTTCATAAATGAACTTTAATTGTATCGAAATTTTTCGCAAGTATAGTAAACATCGCAAAGAACTAAATACTCATTAAAATAAAAGTGTTTTTACTTGCGGCTAAATACAGCCCGCAGTTTTTCTACCAAGCTATCATTTTTACTCCCTTTATCGCCACATCCAAGCAAAAAGCCATAAGGCTTAAGGGCGTCAAAATGATCGCAAAAAATCTTTATCATGCCGAAGATAGGTACTGCCAGCACCATGCCTGGCAAGCCCCAAACAGCCTCGCCTATAACAATGCCAAGTATTGTAAATAGTGGATTTAAGTTAACGCCCTTGCCTACAACAAGCGGTTCCAAAATGTATGATTGTATAAATTGTACAAGTGCGTATGTAACAAGGATGCCCCCTATCAGTTTAAAATCCCCGCCTTGAACTATACCCATCATAACCGTTAGGGCTGTTCCGGTTAAATTACCAACGAAAGGTATAATCTCAAGCGTGCCACAGAGGATGGCAAAAAAAATAGCGTACTTAACGCCTGCTATGGTAAAGCCAATGGAATACATGATCCACAATGTCACAATCATCTGAGACAGCCCGATAAGGTATTGTTGCGACACTTCCCCAGCGCACTGAACCATATCGGCAACATTGCCGCGTTGGGTAGCTGGCACGGCCTTTTTAATAAACGTCATCAAGTGGTTTCTGAAATACATCAACATAAAAATGTACACCAACACCAATATTACGTTTACCAGACCGCCGGTTATAATGCCGGTTACCTGGCTTATCATACTTGCGGGGGCTTCCTTATTTACTTGCTCTACCAATTCTTTTTGTTGGCTGCTGTCAATACCGGTACGTGTACTGATAAATTGTTGAATCCTCTGCATCATGCTGGTAAGTCGCTCCTCTATATTATTCATATCGTCTATCAGCGATGAAAGCTGCCATGATAACAGACCTATTATTACAGCAAAGGTTAACAGCAGCAGTAGAATGCAAGTTAAAACAGCCACTGCGCGGTTCAAACCAACCTTTTCCATCCGCTTGCACAATGGTATTAGCAGCATAGCCAATACCAGCGCGAACGCCACCGGCACCAACACCGGCTTGGCTACGTATAACATTGCCGTACCTGCTATGATAATAAACAAAACGTGACTAATACGGGGCAGATAAGTAGATGGAGTTGGTGGCATTGGCAGGGCTTAATAGCGCATCCGTAATTTGGATGAATCATTTAATAAACATTTTTAGGCCAAACATGTTTGGTACATAGCCTTGCGTAAACATATACGCATTTTAAGCCGCACGATATGAGAATAAACAACCTGATAATACCAACAGTAATTGCTATAGCCATGGCAGCGTGTACATCGCCAGAAGAAAAAGAAAGCATTGGAGATACCATAGTTAACCGCGACACTGTTGCCAAACCAATTAAGGTGGAGGCAACTTCCATGTGCTTTTTGCACACCGAAGGCACGGGCAATAAAGACACAACCAGTATTGAACTGGTTATTAAAAACAACAAGGTAAGCGGACAAATGTATTGGCATCCGTTTGAAAAGGATAGCCGTAAGGGTGCATTAAACGGAATCCTGAAAGGCGATACTGTTGAAGCAGTATGGACTTTTATGCAAGAAGGTATGCAGGATACCCTTGGCCTGCAGTTTTTAATTAAGGGTGAAAACCTGATGCAAAAGCCGCTGAAACTGAACAGCCAAACCGGCAGACAACAAACTGATAATACTGCAGGGTTTACGCTTTTGCACCATCCAAGCGTTAGTTTGAAGAAATAGTTATACTGTATTAGAAAGATGTTCCGTTCCGGAACAGGCGGAACGCACCGGAAAGGCTTTTTGGTAAGTAGTTGGCAGTAAGCGGTTTGCTTTTTTTGGTGAAACAAAGCGAAACAACTTATATGTCAGGAAAAATTAGCTGTAGCAATAAGCTATCGCTTTGACTATTAAGAAATTGCTAAATAGCATAAATTGGTCAAAATAAAACAATGATTGTTGCCCAAATCTGGCCTTAATTACGTAGCATCCCCCTCGTGTTTGCGGAGTTTTATTTCGGATTGGTTAAAGTCTTTTTCAAAATCTTTTTCATCCTTAATATTTCGTCTTATCATCCATCCAACCAGGATCAATAAAAGTATTAGAATGGGAACTACCCACCAGTAGTTTACAGCTGTTTCCATGAACTATTGTTAATAGCGGTAAAATAGATAACTACTTTAAATATAACGTTATGCAAATATTAACATTAAAAAAGTTAATACGCGCGTACCATCTGATATTACAATGGACAGATCTTATTGCCGGTTATATAAATTGGGCGATCAACAGATAAAATGAGATATTTATCAGCTATTGTTAACTTAGATAATGCAAACTACCAAAACCTACAACTCCGGAATTGATAACTGGCTAATTGCCGTTTTAACCATACCTTTTTTGATAGTCTTTATACTGCTTCTGTTTAAACCGGATTGGGTAGGGATGTTAGTGATGGTACCTATTGCAGGCTTTGTAGCGCACATACTCTGTGGCACTAAATATACCATAGCAGATACTATATTAACAGTGAAAGCGGGATTTGTGGTCAATCTTTCAATCGATATCACCGCCATTAAAAGTATTACAGAAACCAATAGCTTTTTTAGCGCCCCGGCAAATTCATTAGACAGGATAGAAATTACCTATAACAAATATGATAGTGTTGTAATATCACCTAAAAATAAGGCTGAATTTATTGCTGATATACTTGCAATTAATAGCGACGTAAAAGTTACCTACAAAACCTGAATTTAGCAGTTCGCAACCCATATAAGCACATCCGTAATTAAAAACTTAGTTTGTATATTGCAAAACCGTTTTAAACCTGCTATCCAATAGTTAATAAAATTATATGTTTTGTGTGCTAAAAAAACACCTTGTAAGTTGCTGCCTGTTTTTGCTGCTGGTTGCTTATGGTAATGTGTTGCACGCGCAACGGCCCATGTTTGATTCGCTGCTTAATTTATATGATGCTAAACATCATTCGCCGGTGTTATTTATGCACTTTGACAAGAACGTATATTCTAATAACGAGAACGTTTGGTTTACTGGTTATCTGTTAGACAATATTGATAATTCGCCCTACAAAACACTGTCGCTTACATTGGTTAAGGATGATGACCGCAGCGTATTAATGGACGACAGGTTTGTAATAACTAACGGATTTTGTTTTGGCAATTCCTACATACCCGATTCGGTAAGAGCGGGGAGTTACACGCTTGTTGCGTACGGAAATTTGCTTAAAAACAATGCTCCCAATATTGTTTTTAAGCAGCAAATAACCATTAAAACGGGCAGTCAGCAACTGTTTAACGCTTCACTTAACCCCTTAGATACTTCTGCTACCGCGGCTAACCAAAAGGTAATACTGCTGGTAAATTTCGTGAATGAAAAGTCGCCGCCGTCGTCTGTTCCGGTTACCTATTATGTGGGTAAAGCAAATAAGCCTGTAAGCACGGGTGCTGTAAAAACAGCTGAAGGGCAATATGTTTTTAACATACCTTCTAATTTATTAAGTGCAGGTAATAATACCCTAAATGTGCAGGTTAAGTTTAAAACCGAAGTGCAGGATCTAAGTATAGCGCTCCCTGTTCTGCCGCAGCCCCCCCAGGTAAACTTCTATCCCGAAGGTGGTAACATGTTGAATGATGTTGTTAACATAATTGGCTGGGAAGCAAAAACTGCAGCAGGAGCGCCGCTCAATACAGAAGCTACGCTTTATGAAGATCAGCAAGTGCTTAACACCGTAAATACAAATGGTAATGGGTTGGGCAAATTCGCTATAATTCCTAAACAAGGTAAAAAGTATACGGTTAAGCTTGCACCTGCCAACTATACTACAAGTTATAACTTGCCTGATGCTGTTAGCGGACCTGGTTTGTCTGTAAGACGAGGGATCGTTAACGATACGCTATTGGTGGATATATATAACAATGACCCGCTGAAGAAGCTTTACCTGGTGGGCCATAATTACAGCAAGTCTTTTTTTGAAACACCTATTGAAAAGTTTCCCAATCAACGGGTTAAAATACTATTGAATGGCATGCCGCGCGGTATTATGCAGTTAACTTTGGCTGATAGCCTTGGGCATCCCTACGCCGAACGTGCGGTATTTGCACATTATACTAATACTGCCAAATTAGAGATAAGCGCCGATAAAGACGACTATACTAAACGCGAAAAAGTTAAGCTTAAAATAAAGCTTAACGGCCAGGCTACCACCGGAGCGGTATCTGTAGCTGTTGTTCAGGAAAACAGGGTAGAGCTTAAAAATAAAAATGATATTGAGACCTATACTTATTTGAAGAGCGAACTAAGCAGCGTGCCTGTAAAAGAAAATTATTTTAGTAATGATGATATTGACCGCCGCGACTTGGAAAACGTACTGCTGATTAGAGGTTGGAGCAGGTATAAGTGGACTGATGTATTGAAGATAAAAGCGGTGGACACTGTGCGCAATACCCAAGACTTAGTTTTTACCGGCAGGGTGAAAAAATATGCAGGAAAGTTTAAAGAGCCTGTAGTTTTGGTAGCATTCACACCTACAACTATGCACAACACAGATGTAAACGGAGATTTTGTGTTACCAGATAGTAGCATAGTTACTGAAGCCGGTAAAAAATTGACGATGATGGTAGCCAACGATAAACCGTCGGACTATAAGATAAACCTGGCAAACCCTTATGATAGTGTAAATAGAAAAATAGCTAAGTTGATAAACCCGGAGCAATACCTTATGGCCGTGCAGGAAACTTCGGCCGCATCCAGATTGTCGGCGTCAGAGCATGCCATTCAGCTTAAAGAGGCCGTTATTAAAGCAAAAAAAGATGATTTTTTTTCGCAAAGTGGTAAGGAATTAAGAGAGAACGATTGCGGCGACTATGTGTGTATGTATAATATACTTAACTGTCCAAACCATCATTTCGGCAGGCCGGCAATGGTTGGAGAAACATATCAGGGGAGGGTTTATACTGGTTGCCAATCAGGGCGACCACTTAATCAGCCAAATTCAATCAGATTTAAAGGCATATACGCCGCGCAGGAATTTTATCCGGCAGATTATGCTGAGCTTAGTCCCAGCCAGCCGGAATATGTATCAACACTGTTTTGGAAAAGCCAGCTGATGTTGAAGAAAGGCGAAACGCAGGAAGTATCGTTTTACACCAGTGATATAACCGGCCCCTTCAAAATTATAGTACAGGGTGTAACAGATAAGGATGTTATCTATGGCGAAGCCTCGTTTAGGGTAACTAAGTAATCGTACTCCTTACTTTTATTTATCTGCTATTGCGAGGCATGAAGCAATCGCGAGTCTGGCATATTCCGCTTTTCTCCGTGCTATTGCTTCGTGCCTCGCAATGACAATATATTATTTTAGCTTAGCCAATGCCTCGCGTATGCGTGGTATAGCGGCAGCAATCTCTTCATATCCGCAGGCGCCTACTGATGCCCTGAACCAGGTAACTTCATCGCCGGTGCCAAATGCAGCAAACGGAACAAAAGCTATTTTGGCTTCTTTTATGAGGTGGAAGTTAATATCAGCAGATGTTTGCAATACATTACCATCGGGCGTAGTTTTCCCTTTGTAGTCAATTTTGATAGTCAGGTAAATAGCTCCCATCGGCGCTATAGAATCAACGCTAAAGCCATCTGCCTTTAATTGCTGAAAACCTTCGTGCAACGTGGTAAGGCTTTGTTGTACCCGTGCTTTTAAGGTGGCCAGATAGCTGTTTACGGCCACGTCGTCCATTATGTACTTGGCCATGGCAACTTGTTCTGCTTTGGGCGACCATGCGCCCATATGGCCTACAATGGCTTTCATGTTATTGATAACACCTTCAGGCCCGAAACCCCAGCCCACACGTACGCCTGTAGCCGCGAAGCATTTTGATGCGCCATCAATAAATATCACGTAATCTTTCAACTCGGGGCGCAAAGTAACCGGGTCAAAGTGCCGATTATCGCCAAAGGTTAATTGCGAATAGATCTGATCATATAAAAAGTACAGTGGCTTTTCGCCTGTAGCGCGACTTTTGTTTTCGGCGATCACCAGATCACAAATTTCCTCCAGGTCCTTTTTTCCGAACATAGTTCCGGTAGGGTTTAGTGGAGAGCATAGCGCCAACAGCGCAGCGCCTTTTACGTGCGGGCGCAGCTCCTCGGCAGTAGGCATAAAATTGTTTTCTGCCCGAGTTTGCACTATAATGCCCTCGGCTTTTAGCAGATCGCAATAGTGGTTATTGTTCCATGACGGTGCCGGGAAAACCACCTTATCGCCCGGATCAACCACAGCTAAGAAAGTTGAATAGATCAATGGGCGCGATCCGCCGGAAATTAAAATCTGGTTAGGCTTGTAATCCAGGCCCAAACGGCTCTTTAAAAACACCGATACACTTTCGCGTAGCGCCAATACACCATCCGCAGGCGGGTAATTGGTTTGATTAGCAGCATAAGCCTCAACAATGCTTTGTTTTAGCTCATCAGGGATAGGGTATATGTTAGAGTCGTAATCGCCTATGGTAAGGTTAGCAATATTCTGACCCTGACGTTTTAATTCATTTATTTCGCCGGCTATTTTAATTATCTCAGAACCGCGCAGGTTCTCGGCTAATGCAGATACTTTCATTTTTTTTAAGCTCAAAGGATTAAGCACAAAGCTATAAGGATAAGCTGAAAGCAAAAAGAATAAAGCAAAAAGCTTTTGCTCGATTTTCTTTAAACAAAAAAGCCGAAAGGGTTGCTTTCAGCTTTGGTGTTTCAGCTTTTCGCTTTAAGAGCTTTCACCTTAAGAAACGTAAGGCTTTCGTAATCTTATAATGCGTACCCAATGCATCAATTTCATTACCGGGTAAACAGGGTCAATCTCGTACCATTTAGCGGCGAAGTTAGAGCTATTGGGGCGTTTATGGTGATTGTTTTGAAACAACTCGCCAAGCATTAAAAAGTCAAGCGGGATAGAATTTTTTGATTTATCGCCGTTATCAAAATTAGAATAACCGTATTTATGGCCGCACCAGTTTACAATAGCGCCGTGCAGTGGGCCCATTACAAAATGGATGGGTATTAATAAAAACATCCACCAATGCGTGGCAAAGGCAACATAAAAAGCAATATAACCAATGCCGAATAATATCCGCGATGCATAGGTGGAGCCCCAGTAATCAAGCGCGCGCCACTCGGGGTATGACCCGCCAAATTGCGCATCAGGTTCTTTAAGGCGTTTTTCGTATAATTTATAACTCTGCGCGGTGCGCCACATCATCTGAAAAACATCAGTGAAGAAATGGGGTGAATGAGGGTCTTTTTCGGTGTCACTATATGCATGGTGTTCGCGGTGCATAATCGCATACGCACGCGGATTTAAATAAGACGATCCCTGACAAATAAACGTAAGCAGATGGAACAAACGCTCGTTAAATTTTGACGTACTGAACATTTTATGAGACGCGTACCTGTGCAGGAAGAATGTCTGGAAAAACAGGGATAGGAACCAGTGCCCTATAAAGAATAGTAAGATAGCCAAAATAATTGTATTGATTGTAGTATAACTAACGGCAAAGATACGATTATAGTTTTACCACAATTAAAGTAAATCAAATAATGACTAACATCATTTAACTGCTTCCAGCTCAAATAGATCAGCTAAATGTTTGTACGATAGCAGCCTGTCATCAAAATCCTCGGCAATGGTAATGGCTATAATTTCATCTATGCCATAGCTTTCTGCCAGTATGCTTAGTCGCTCTTTTACCATTTTAGGTGTGCCGGCTACCACGCGTTGCCGGTTGTACCGTATCCTGTCCTGCTCTTGCAGCGTATACTGCATGTCTTTAACATCATCATAGCCTAAAGCAGATATACCGCCGCCGCGCTCTAACTGGATAAAGCGGTGATCCATTACAGCTTTATGCTGTGCTATTTTTTCTTCATTGTCAGAGCAAAAAACAAATATGGCCATATTGACCTGTGGCTCATTCAGATCCAGCGAAGGGTGAAAACGGTCTTTGTACTGCTGAACAGCAGCCGGCCCGCCTACAGGGTTAATAAAATGTGCGAATGAAAAGCCCATACCTAAGTGAGCAGCAAATAAGCCGCTTTGCCCGCTCGAGCTCAGCAGCCACATATCAGGTACAGTTTTTACCTGCGGGATGGCCCTTACTCTGGCTTGCGGCGTTCCCGGTTCGCCGGTATCATAAAAGTAGTTTTGGAGTTCGGTCAACTTTTCCATAAAATCCTGCTCGCTAAAATGATTAGAGGGATTTAACAGGGAGGCAGTCAGGCGGTCAGTACCGGGTGCACGGCCCATGCCAAGGTCAACTCGCCCTGGCGCCAGTGCTTCCAGCATCCTGAAATTTTCTGCAACTTTTAATGCGCTGTGGTTAGGCATCATTACACCCCCAGAACCAATCCTTATAGTTTTGGTTTGCGATGCCAGGTAGGCTATCAAAACCTCGGGCGTTGAGCCCGCCAGGCTACCCGTATTATGGTGTTCTGCTACCCAAAAGCGGGTGTAACCAAGTTCTTCGGTATATTTTGCTAACGCGATAGTTTCTTGCACCGCCTGCACGGCTGTAACGCCCTTGCGCACCGGCGATTGATCTAAAACGCTTAACTTTAATATTTTTGTACCCATATTATTATTAGAACACAAAGGTAAGCGCAGCGTTTGCCGAGGGCTAGTTCTAAGTGTTTTATGGCATTGGGCTTACAGAAGAATTAATCTTTAAAGTGATACAAGAACACCACTTCGCCTTTGTATGCCGGCTTTTTCTCGCCCTCTATTTCCATGGTAACACCAATAGCCGCTTTGGTAATACCTCGTAAATTAACAATGGATGCTAAAGTAGCGATAAGCCTTACCCTGCTGTTCACCTTTACGGGCTGTGCAAACCTGATATTCTCAATAGAATAATTGATCTCCATTTTTAAATTTTGCACATCTGCAATCTGATGCCAGAAATAGGGAAGTAGTGACACGGTTAAATAACCATGTGCTATCGTCGCTCCAAACGGACCTTCGTTTTTAGCGCGTTCTTCATCTGTATGTATCCACTGATGGTCAATAGTGGCCTCGGCAAACTGGTTTATTTGCTGTTGGGTTATGGTGTGCCAGCCTGATGTACCTATCTCTTGTCCTAAAAGCGCTTCAAATTCGGCGTAATTATTAATAATAACCATGGGTGTATGTTTATAATGGTGGCGGTGAATATAGAAAAAAATCTAAATAATTTAATTATCGCGTTATGCCCGCTGAGTTAAATTGCAGATCATACAATTTGCGGTAATAACCATTTTCTATACGCAAAAGTTCTTGATGGGTACCTTCTTCTTTTATTTCGCCATGGTCAAGTACAATGATTTTATCCGCATTTTGAATAGTTGAAAGCCGGTGGGCAATAACAATTGCGGTACGGCCCTCCATCAGTTTATCAATTGCTTTTTGTATGAGTATTTCTGTTTCCGTATCAACCGATGAGGTGGCCTCATCTAACACCAATATCGCCGGGTTATAAACCAACGCGCGTATAAACGATATCAACTGCGCCTGTCCTGCTGATAGAGTAGCTCCGCGCTCCATCACATTATAATCGTAACCGCCGGGCAAGCGCATAATAAAGTCGTGCGCGCCAACATCTTTTGCCGCCGCGATGATCTGCTCGCGGGTAATGACATCGTTATTTAGACTGATGTTGTTAGCGATGGTATCGCTAAACAAAAACACATCCTGTATAACAGTTGCAATCTGCGAGCGCAGGTAATTAACGTCGTATTCATTAATAGCGTGCCCATCTATAGTTACCTCCCCTTTGCCAATTTCATAAAACCGGTTCAGTATGTTTATGGTTGATGATTTACCCGCTCCGGTAGCACCCACCAAAGCCATTTTTTCGCCTGGTTTAACTTTAAAGTTGATGTTTTTTAGCACCCAATTCTCATAATTATAAGCAAACCAAACATCTTTAAACTCAATTTCGCCGGTCAGTCTGCCGGTTTGCAGTTGTCCATTGTTAATAGCTACCTCATCAGTATCTAATACCTTAAAAATCCTGTCCGCGCCAACCATGCCCATTTGCAGGGTGTTAAATTTATCAGCGAGCTGGCGTATAGGGCGAAACAGCAGGTTAAGCAATATTATAAACTCTAAAATAACACCCGCAGTTACCGGCTGGCCGGTAGACGAAATGGCGGATAACTGCTGATCTGTAAGAATACGCTTGCAGCCATACCAAACCAGCAAACCCATGCATATAGCAAACAAAATTTCTACCACGGGGAAGAAGATGGAGTAATACCAGTTAGAGCGAATGTTGGCATCGCGGTATTTTAAGTTAACTGCCCTGAACTTGCGCATCTCCTGCTCTTCGCGCGCAAAGTTTTGTATTATGCTGATGCCTGAGATATGCTCTGCCAAAAATGTATTTAAGCGTGCAACCTGCGTACGCACCTCCTGGAAAGAAGATTTAATGGCCTCTTTAAATACATAGGTAGATGCAAAAAGCAGTGGCATAGGTATTAGCGTAATAAGTGCCAGTTTCCAGTCTTTAACCAACATAGCAACTACAATAGCCACCACCAATAAAAGGTCGCCTATGATGGAGATTAGCCCCTCGGCAAAAATATCTGCGATAGTCTCCAGATCAGATACCGTGCGGGTTATAAGCATGCCGATTGGTGTACGGTCAAAATATTTTAAACGCAGACTGGTAATGTGATTGAACACATTTATCCGCAGGTCCCGAATAACGGATTGCCCCAAAGTATTTGTAAGGTAAGTTTGATAATATTGCGCAACCGTTTGAATAACTAACAAGGCCAGCATGATCTCCACCATCAGCAGCAGACCATCATAGTTGTTCACCATGATATAATCGTCAAGCGTTTTTTGGATGAGCAAGGGGAGTGCCAGCGCGCTTACCGCTAAAAAAACAGTAAGAAAAGCAGAGATAACAAAGGTTGAGCGATATGGCCTTACATAGCGCATTATGCGCTTAAGCAATTGCCAGTCGAATGCTTTGCCGGTAACACCCCCAGCCCCCCCCGGCGGGGTAACTTTTGAATTGTCTTTTGTTTTGTCGTCGCTCACCAAATCAAAGGTAATCTATTGTGAACCTAAAATAAAATATCCCGCTATTGTTCCCCCCTTCAAGGGTTAGAGGGGTACTTTACCTCTGTTAAATACAAACCACAGGCCGGTACCGATGTTCCGGCGTTACTGCGGCTTTTGCTGGCTATTATTTCGCGCACAGCATTGGGCGGTATCTGTTTGCGGCCTACCATTATTAGGGTGCCAACAATGGCCCGCACCATGTTGCGTAGAAACCTATCGGCCGAGATATGAAACACAATTCCGCTTTCGGTTTCAACCCACTCTGCTCTTGTTATTTTACAGTTATTGGTTTTAACTTGTGTGTTCGCTTTACTGAAACAGCTAAAATCGGTATACTCCATTATGATATCCGCTGCCTGGTTCATCAGCGTAATATCCGGCCTGTCTCGCAGCAACCAGGAATAGCCTGCTTTAAAGGGGT
The DNA here is from genome assembly GCF_054061755.1 of Mucilaginibacter sp. HD30. Lineage (NCBI taxonomy): Bacteria > Pseudomonadati > Bacteroidota > Sphingobacteriia > Sphingobacteriales > Sphingobacteriaceae > Mucilaginibacter > Mucilaginibacter sp. HD30. The sequence goes on along the minus strand of NZ_JBSSEO010000001.1, from coordinate 3,313,753 downwards.
CTTTATGAAAGTGGATATGGTACTGGTACGACCGCAGGTTTGCATCAAACCGTGCATTAGCATCAGCAGCTACCGGAAAGATTTGTTTCACGGCGATATCTGATGGAAGAAGATAATTTATACTCCGTAATACTTTTTCGTAGTCGATGGTCCATGGCTCATCAGCTACGGACTTAATATCAAAATGCGCGAAAAACTTTGTGGCATGCACCCCTGCATCCGTACGGCCGCAGCCGGTGGTATAAATAGGTTGCCTTAAAATAGTAGAAAAAGCTTTGTTTAAAACCTCCTGAATGCTGACAGCGTTGGGCTGAAGCTGCCAGCCGTGATAATGCGTACCATCGTAAGACAGTTCTATAAAATAGCGTTGGGTGTTAATCACCGGGCAAAGTTAGTTATTAAAGATTAGTGATTAAAGATTGGAGATTGGCCATCGGAAATAATAATCTTTAATCTTCACTCAACTAATGTACTCCTTATAAATAGCGTCAAACAGTATCTTGTTCTCTACGGCAATGTCAAAAGGCTGGTCAAAAAAAGTATTGCTGTAGCCAAGCGCCTGGGCAAGGTTTTTTAATACTTTAAAATATGTTATTTCAATGCCTTCAATTATCTGCAGATAAAAAAGAATAAATACATCGCGTTCTATTGGAGTTTTACCCGATTTAATTACTGATATATAGGCCTCAAGCGTCATTCCCTTCATGCCTAATATACTAATTTTTGAAGGTTGCTCATTTACCATATTGTAAACAGAGTCTAATTGCATTAGTTGTGTTACGGTGTCATCCTGGCATTCCCTTAGCGCCAATTTAAGCTGGTTTAATGATGCTATTTCTACTACTTCTGCTAAAAAATCTAATAAGTGTTTTTTGCCAAAATAAATGTTATTTAAATGTTCTAAAAAAATACGTTTAAGGTGCGCATCAGCTATTACAACGTCTTTGGGCGTTTGCGGATCTTTCGGAGTGTCTGTCATAGCGATAATTATGGGTGCATAAATTTAACATTATTTATTGTATGTTATAATACACACTTTACCAGGAATAATAATGAACTGATGCTATGGCAAATAATTTATATTTGCCTAAAAATTGACGTGTTATGTTGCAAAGAATACAAAGTATATATCTTCTTTTTGCCGCGCTGGTAATTGCGGCCTTGTTTGTTTTTCCGTTAGTGCATGATGTTTATGTAAGCGGGCAATCTGTTACCATAAAGGTTGCAGGCATTTATACGTATGTAAACGGGCAGGCACACCAACTGCAGGCTTTTATGCCGCTAACTATAGCCACTGTTGCCGTTGCACTGATGCCTGTAGGCATCATCTTTATGTACCGCGATCGTAAAAAACAGATTATGCTGTGCTATGGCGCTATGGGTATTATATTAGCGTACAGCTATTGGGTATCATCAACTGTAAAAAATGCTATCGGTGGCGCTGATTTACAGATGTCTAATTATGGTATCGGCATCATTCTTCTCTCGTTAGCTATATTTTTAATTGTGTTTGCGCAAAAAGCTATTCAAAAAGATGAGAAGCTGGTAAGATCGGCTGATAGATTGAGGTAATTGAATTTCGGATTTCGAATGTTCAATTTCGGTTAAGAGTTAACTCCTGAATAAATTGATTATGACAACCTGGATAAAAGTGTTGTTTTTTTGCATGGGCTGTACGGTGTTTATTGGCTGCGACAGGGTGACCAAACAGTTAGCCAAGGCACATCTCATGTATCAGGAGCCGCGTTCTTACTTTCACGATACTTTTAGATTTGAATACGCCGAAAACACGGGTGCCGCCTTGGGGTTGGGTGATAGCTTGCCTAAAATGCTTAGCTTTTGGCTACTTAGTATGGTGCCGCTTGCTGTAATGATGGTGGTGTTGGCATATGTGTTGAGGCATTTAGGCAAACTGGGTTTTCTTAAACTCTTTTGTTTCTGCCTGGTCATAGCCGGTGGTTTGGGGAATATAATTGACCGTATTGTTTATGATCGGCATGTTACCGATTTTATGAACATGGGCCTTAGCAATATACGTACAGGCATTTTTAATGTGGCCGATGTTTGTATAACGGCAGGGGTTATTGGTTTGTTTTTCGCTTATAATAATGGGGTTAAAGGGTTATTGAAGCGAGATGTGGCGTCGCAATAGCAGGATGGTTACTAGCCCGCGAATGGAATCTCAATTGTCATACAAAACACACGTTCACCAAACTCTTTGAAATGTGAATTATTAACACTACCTTTGCGCCCGATTTGGCGATGTAGCCAGATACGTTATTTTAAATCATGAACCCATTTATTAATCTGGGAATCCGTCATGATATTGTTAATGCCATCTCTGAGTTAGGCTTTGAAAACCCTACTCCAATCCAGGAACAGTCAATCCCGGTATTGCTTACAGGCAGCAACGATTTTGTCGGATTAGCCCAAACCGGGACCGGTAAAACTGCTGCCTTTGGCCTTCCACTTTTGGAACTGTTGGATTTCGAAGAAAATCATCCCCAGGCGCTTATTCTGTGCCCAACGCGCGAACTATGTTTGCAAATTACTAACGACATTAAAAACTACGCCAAAAACATGAACAACGTACACGTTGTTGCAGTGTATGGTGGTGCAAGCATCTCTGATCAGTTGCGTCAAATTAGACGCGGCGTGCAGATTGTTGTAGCTACACCCGGCCGTATGTTAGACATTATTAACCGTAAGGCGGTTGATTTTTCGGAGGTGAAGTTTGTAGTATTGGATGAAGCTGATGAAATGCTCAATATGGGCTTTCAGGAAGATATAGACAATATCCTGTCAACCACACCCGACGAGAAAAAAACCTGGTTGTTCTCGGCCACCATGCCTACAGAAGTTAGGCGCATCGCCAAAAAATACATGGATAACCCTTTTGAGTTAACCATGGGCGAAAAAAACACAGGCAACGTAAATATTGAGCACGAATACTATGTAGTGCGTGCCCGCGATAAATACGCTGCATTTAAACGCATTGTTGATTTTAACCCTGAGATTTTCGGTATAGTATTTTGCCGTACCAAAATTGAAACACAGGAAATTGCAGAATCACTGATAAAAGACGGTTACAATGCCGATTCTTTACACGGCGATCTTTCGCAACAACAACGCGATAAAGTAATGAAACGCTACCGCGAGCGCAGTTTGCAGTTGTTAATTGCAACAGACGTAGCTGCACGTGGTATTGACGTTAACGACGTTACACACGTTATTAACTACTCGTTACCTGACGAGATAGAGAATTATACCCACCGTAGCGGTCGTACAGCCCGTGCAGGTAAAACCGGTGTTTCTATCGCCATCATAAACTCTAAAGAGTTAGGTAAGATCCGCCAGATTGAGCGTGTTATAGGTAAGAAATTTGTTAAAGCTGAGATCCCTACAGGGTTTGATGTTTGCGAAAAGCAATTGTTTGCCTTGATACACAAAGTACATAACGTTGAGGTGAATGAGCAGCAGATTGAGCAGTACATTCCGCGTATTATGAATGAATTTGCTGATCTGAGCAAAGAAGATATCATCAAACGTTTTGCATCATTAGAGTTTAACAGCTTCCTTGATTATTACAAGAATGCTCCCGATCTGAATGCGCCTGCTGATGACCGTGTCGGTCGTGACAGACCTGAACGCGGTGAACGTGGCGAGGGTGGCGAACGCTTTGCGCGTGAAGGTGCCCGTGGCGAGTTTACCCGTTTGTTTATCAACTTAGGTTCTGTTGATGGCTTTAGCCGCGGCGATCTGTTAGGTTACATCTGCAATACTGCTAAAATAAGCGGTAAAACAGTTGGTAAGATAGACGTTAAAGGTGTGTACTCGTTCTTTGAAGTACCGCATGATGATGTTGCTAAAACACAAGAAGGCTTTAAAGGCGCAGATTTTCAGGGCCGCGAAGTTAGGATAGAAATATCAGGTGAAGGTACAAGCAGCACCCGTAGTGGTGGTGGCGAAAGACGCGAAGGCGGTGGTGGTTATCCTCGTGGAAATCGCGAAGGCGGTTTCAGAGGCGGCGACAGGCGTGAAGGCAGCGGCGGTGGCTACCGTGGCGGCGAAAAACGCGAAGGCACTGCAAGCACCGGTGGTTTCCGTGGTGGCGAGAAACGTGAAGGTGGCGGTGGTTTCCGCGACTTCTCGGGCAAACGCCGCGAAGACAGACCAGAGCGCAGAAGACGTTTTTAAGTTTAGTTTTTTTATAATGAAAAGCCCGCTGATGTTATCGGCGGGCTTTTTCATTATATTGTAGATTACATCCAGCTCACCAAAAGAACTGCTGTAATTATGTGAATGGCTATTAAAGCGTAGGTTTTCATGGTGATAAGATGGTTAAACCGGTTATGGCTTAGTTGTCCTCATTTGTGCTTTGGTAATAAACTGGCGATGGCCCTTTTTGTCTACATAAAAGTATTTACCATACTCGTCTATATAAACCAGTTCGCCTGTCATCGCCCAATGGCCTGCGTAGCGTTTTGTAGAAACTGCAGCAGCGCCTTTTGAGGCAAGTTCTGATGTTTTTTTGCCTACGGCTTTCGCGCCGGTTGCGGTTGTGTTGCCCACGTCTTTAGCGGCAGTCGCTGTGGCATGGCCAACATCTTTGGCGGCATTTCCAATTTCTTTGGTTACGGGTTTCTTTTCCTGCGCGTAGGTAGTGCTTTGCGCAGCAACAAAAAGGGCTGCTGACAGCAAAGCTATTTTGAGTGTGTTTTTCATGTTAGTGTTATTTATAACACACTAACACAATTTTTCGGCCAATTGCTTCATTTCAAAAACAGGAGACCGTTTGTCGTACAAAATAGCATATACAGCCTCGCAAATGGGCATATTCACTTTGTATTGTTTGTTGATCTGGTGTAGGCAATTTACTGCATAATAGCCCTCGGCTACCATGTTCATTTCCAGCTGTGCGGATTTTACAGTATAGCCTTTCCCTATCATATTACCAAAAGTGCGGTTACGGCTAAACTGCGAGTAGGCGGTAACCAGCAGATCACCCAGGTAGGCCGACTCTTTAATGTCACGGTCTATCGGGTGCACGGCATCAACAAAATTCTTTAACTCGCGTATAGCGTTAGAAATTAATACCGCCTGAAAATTATCACCATAACCTACCGCATGACAAATGCCGCTGGCCATGGCATAAATGTTTTTTAACACCGCGGCGTATTCAGTACCCCATATATCGTCAGATGTGATGGTTTTTATGTAGCGGGTATTGATCATCCCGGCAAATTCCGCCGCAAATTCTGCATCACCCGAGGCAATGGTTAAGTACGAAAGTTTTTCTAACGCAACCTCTTCGGCATGGCAAGGGCCGCTCAAAACCGCAAAATTTTCTGTGGTTATGCCATAAGCTTTGTTCAGATATTCAAATATGATCAGATTTTCATCTGGCACTATGCCTTTAATGGCTGATATTACTTTTTTACCCTTCAGGTCTTCGGCGCCAATGTCTGCCAATGCTTCCTTCAAAAAAGCAGCGGGAACATTGAGTAACACCAGGTCAACGCCGGTAATGAGGTCGCGCAAATTACTGGAAATGTTTTCGGGGGCAACTTTTACTTCTACCGAACTAAGATATTTAGGATTGTGCCCAAACTTATGGATATGCTCAACAGCTTCAGTATTGCGCATCCACCAAAAAATTTCTTTGGGGGTAATGTTATCAGTTAACATTTTAATGTTGGCCGTAGCCCAGCTACCTCCACCAACAACCAGTATTTTATTTTGCTTTTGCATTAATATGTCCCGGGCAAAGTAACAAAAAATTGTGCATATGTACCGTGAACGTTAGTTTAATGCCCAAGCTAATGCCTTTAATTTGCTACTAATCCATAAGCTGTTTTGTGGTAATAATGTTTTTTTCTATCCGGTTTTTTTCTGATTTGACCTTTGTAAGATTTAATGCTGAGTTTAAGTGCTGCAAAGCCTGCTTATTATCAATGCCTGTATAAAGATGCCCTAAGAGGCAATGGTAAAGATGGGTGCCCGCTAATTGTGTAAGTTTTTCAGCTTCAATAATGGCAACTTCATTTCCCTTTGCTTTAGCCAGCGCATAGGTTCTGTTAAGTGCCGCCATGGGCGAATACTCAAGTATGAGCAGTTTGTTATAAAGCTGTAATACGCTTTCCCATTTTTCGTGCGAGGGGATTTTGCGGGTATGCCAGAAAGCAATAGCCGCTTCCAGATGATACCTGCTTAATTGCTCTCCGCGCGATGCGCTGATGAGATAGTTGGTGCCTCTGGCTATCAGTTCATCGTTCCATAAGGTATTGTCCTGCTCATCATATAAGATTATCTCGCCGCGCTGGTCCATCCTTGCGTCAAACCGCGAGGCATGGAAACACATCAAAGAGAAAAGTGCATTCACAGCCGGTACATCCGTTTGTTGGTTTTCTATTAAGAGGTAGTTGAGGCGCATGGCCTCAAGGCAAAGCTCTTTTCGTAATGCTGTATTACCGCTGTTAGAATAATAACCCTCGTTAAACAGCAGGTATAAGGTAAGCAAAACCGTTTCAAGCCGCTTATCTATCTCGTTACCCGCCGGGAAGGCTATTTTTACATTCAGTGTCCTGAGTTTTTCTTTGGCCCGGTGCAAACGTTTGTTAATGGTTTCTTTGTTGGTCAGAAAGGCGTCTGCAATCTCATCAATGCCAAAACCGCACAGTATGCGTAACGCCAACCCTATTTGCGCTTCAGCGGGTATGGCAGGCTGGCAAATGGCAAACATCATTTGCAGCTGACTGTCATTAATGTTTTTTTCGGACAGATCTATTTCGGTTTCATCTGTTAGCCGGTGCTCGTTTTGCAAAGCAGGTTGTACCTTTTGGTTAAAGATAGTGCCCCGTTTTAAATGATCCTTGGCTTTATTTTTTGCAACAGCATATAGCCACGCAGCCGGGTTGTCCGGCGGGCCCTTTATCTTCCAGTTTTCTGATGCGGATAAAAACGTTTCGCTAACAATATCCTCGGCGGTTTCCATGTGCTCAAAACCAAAAAAACGCACAAGCACCGCAGTTATCTTGCGGTGCTCGGTGCGAAAAAGGTTAGATAAAATCGCGTCGTGATGCATATTGGCTTTTAATTAGCGCATTTGCATTATTTGCCTTATCTCTACACAGCCACCCGTTGCCAGTATAGGGCAGTTTTTTGAAAGTTCTGTAGCCTCGTCTAATGATGATGCCCTGATAATAGTATAACCACCAATAGATTCCTTAACCTCAACGTAAGGGCCGTTAGTAATTATGCCGTCCGGTTTTACTACTTTACCATCAGGGTTAAGGCGGTTGCCGGGGCTGGCTAATTTGTCCTGGGCGGCGAGCCCACCCATCCAGTCCATCCAGGGGGTGGTAATTGCCTGTAATTGCTCCGGTGTCATTTTCGCGTCGAAATCTGCGTCGCGGTGAAAGATCAAAAGAAACTCGTTCATGTTATTTAAGTTTAAGAGTTAAAAACCTAATGACGTTTCACACTGGCTAAATTGGACAACATCAAAATTTAAATACCAAGATAGTAATTATAAAGTCTCTCCTTTAGGGGAGATTAGAGGGGCCGCAGATAATCCTTCAAACTTGTTCCTAAAATATAGGTCCATCCTTTGGCAAAGCTTTCGCGCGCAAATGAAGAATTATCTTGCGGGAAGCTTTCCAACCCCGTATGCGTAAGCTTAACCCGGGTTTGATGCCCATCATCAAACAGCTCTATACTTACCAATGAGTTACCCGGAAAATTTAAATATCGCCAGCTGTAAGCTATTTTCCGCTCAAAAACCGCATCGGTAACCACACATTCATGCACAAATTTTACGCCTTTATCCTCGCCCGAGAAATGAAAAGTAAAGCCTACCTCAGGCTTAAAATCGTCTACATCAAAATACCAGGCTTTCATTTTCGCCTTATCTGTTAGGGCTTGCCAAACGGCATTAACGGGCGCATCATAAGTGCGTTCAATTACAAAAGGTACTGTTTTCATAATGGTAGGTTTTTAATTTTATAGCTTGTTATTGATTATTGTTTTCCTGTTCCTTAGCCAGAAAGTCGCCTAAAGCATCCAACTTCTCGTTCCAGAATTTTTGGTATTTGGCTGTCCAGTCGGCAACCTGTTTAAGCTGCTTAAGTTCTGCATGGCAGTAACGTTCGCGGCCCTGCTGCGTTATGGTAATAAGCCCGCACTCCCTTAATATTTTAATATGCTTTGATATGGCGGGCCGACTTATTTTAAACTGGTCAGCAACGTTATTGAGATTTAAGGTGCGCCCCGAAAGCATACCAATAATTTCGCGCCGGGTAGGGTCTGCTATTGCCTGAAATACATCTCGTCTCATTTTACAATTAATTGGTAACTGATTGGTTACAAATATATATGTAATCAATCAGTTACGCAATTTTTTAAAAAATGGTTCATAATTATATTTCAATATGGAAGCAGAGACGATTTAGCATTGTAACATTTCTATAAGGTGGATATTTAGTGCAGCTTTTATTATGAATTGAGCGATAAAATTTGTTTTTTTGACAACGACAAATGCTGCTTTAACGGCAGTATAACCAATTGTATTAATAAGCAATAGTTTAAGTAAAAGATTTTAGGGCAAATTACGTTGCCAAAGCGCTTTAACCGCAAACGATTGCACTGATGTTAAACCAAATTAATTTAAATTGAAAAATAAAGTTATTTACCAAGCGGCTTTGGGCGCAGCAGCAATTGCCCTTATAGCCGGTGTTGTTATGGCCTTTAGCGGAAACGGCGTAAACGCCGGGTCCGGCATTTATTGCATTTTTCCTGTTAATGGCTGTGGGTGTAAAAATTAACACTACGTCGGGCAGGTTCTCTTATACCCTGTTAATATTTGCCTCAACGGTAGCGGCTTTATATTACCCAGCATTTTTTACATCATGGGGAAGTTTTAAGCTTTCTGTTTTGCTTATTCCGCTTATTCAGGTTATCATGTTTGGTATGGGTACCTCAATGGGTGTACAAGATTTTGTGGGTGTAGTAAAAAATCCTCGCGGAGTATTTATTGGTGTTGTGAGCCACTTTATAATAATGCCGGGCGTTGGTTATTTATTGGCAAAATCAAGTGGTTTACCTCCTGAGATAGCTGCCGGTATTGTATTAATAGGCTGCTCGCCTAACGGTATGGCATCAAACGTAATATCTTACTTGGCTAAAGCTAACCTTGCGCTATCTATTACAATTACTGCTGTTTCTACACTCTTATCGCCGTTTGTTACACCGTTACTGATGGGTTGGCTCGCAGGCGCATTTGTTAAGATAGAAGTAACCAAGATGATGTGGGAGATAGTAAAGATGGTGATTTTACCTATTGGAGCCGGCTTAATTGTTAACAGAATATTTAAAGGTAAAGCCAAAGTTTTAGACGTTATAATGCCGCTGATTTCAATGGGTGGTATAGTTTTGATCATCACCATTATAGTTGCTGCCGGCAGAAACAACCTGTTAACTATCGGACCGATATTGTTATTGCTGGTACTGGTACATAACTTATTGGGTTATACGTTTGGTTATTGGTCTGGCAAGCTGTTCAGAATGAATGAGCGCGACTGCCGCACCATGGCTATTGAGGTGGGTATGCAGAATGGTGGTTTAGCAACGGGTATTGCCCAGGGCATGGGTAAAATGGCTACCGTTGGCTTAGCGCCCGCCATATTCAGCCCATTGATGAACATTACCGGGTCAATACTGGCATCGTACTGGCATAGCAAACCGCTTGATGCAGAGTCTGTAAAGGCTGCTTCAAAAGATACGGTCACCAAGCACTAATAGATCAAAAGAATATTTAAATAAGAATTTTGCCGGACTAAAATGCTAAAAACGCATTTTATGTTCGGCAAAATTGCATATAGAGTCAAGCAATTCGCTTAGTTCGGTGCCTTTTTCGGTTAGTGTATATTCGGTTTTTGGCGGCGGGCCGGATAGGTGATGCTTGTTAATAAGTTCATGCTGCTCCAATACTTTAAGCCTGTCGGCCAAAATATGGTCGCTAATAAACTCCAGGTCTTCTTTTAAACCGGTAAAACGGTTATGTCCCTCTTCTATACTGAACAGAACCTCGGTCATCCAGCGTTTGCTTAACAAGTAAAGCAACTCGTTAAGTGCGCATTTTTCTTCCAAAAAAGTTTGATTCTGGAAATTCGTGGAACTTAATTTTCTCTCAGACATACAGCACTATTTAATGAAAATTATTGATCGGTTTAATTTAGGGTAGCAAGGTAGTATCGTAATATTATATGTAAAGCTATTAAACATAAGGAATAACAAAGTTTGTGCATCGTAAAATTTACATGTCAACTTTATTGTTAGTCAACGCTAATTTATTTGTTAGTACGCGGCAATTTTGTATAAAGTCCTTTATAGCTGATTTTACTTAATCAGTTTTGTAGTTAATGGTTAGTCTCCACCGGCTGGCTTTGCTGCTCAAGTAATTTAATAATGCCGGAGTAATACTGATGATGATTTTTCGGTTTGGTCCAGTAATAGTAAAGCGCAGGCTTAAAAGCCTGCGCCCATCCGGCATCACTACTAATAAAAAATGCGCACAGAGGCATTTAATTAATCCGTAAATCCATAGTTTTATTGCCATATCTAATCTTTTTATGAAGACGCTCCTGACTATTGTATCGCTTTTTTTAACAACCTTGGCCCAGGCTCAACAAAAAGTGAATGTTAGGTTAATAGATAGTAAATCGGGATCTGCACTACCGGCTGTTTCTATTAAAAGCGCAAAACGTGTTTTAGCTATTACAGACGGCAGCGGTAAAGCGGTACTATCCCTGTTGACGGGTAACCATACTTTAAGTTTTTCAATAACAGGTTATGGATTGAAAGACACCATAATTACTATTCCGGGTAGCGAGACACTTATTATATCTTTAACAGAGGCCGAAACATCATTAGAAGAAGTTACGGTTGTATCGTCTACACGTAACAACCAAACTATGGAAAATGGGCCCATGAAAGTAGAAGTTATAGGGCTGGAGGAAATGACAGAGGAAGCAGGCTTAAAGCCCGGGAACGTAGCCAGTATTTTGGGCGATTTGAGTGGCGTACAGATACAACAATCATCGGCAACATCTGGCAATAGCAACGTGCGTATACAGGGGCTTGACGGGCGGTACACCCAAATAATACGCGATGGTATGCCAATGTACGAGGGTTTTTCCGGTAATTTTGGCATCCTTACCATCCCACCGCTTGACTTAAAGCAGATAGAGCTGATAAAGGGATCTGCTAGTACGCTTTATGGTGGTGGGGCCATTGCAGGCCTTGTTAACCTTATATCAAAAAGGCCCACTCAAAAGCAGGAATTGGATGTATTGCTTAATTATACAACCCTTGATGAATTTAATGCCAACGCTTATGTGGCGAAACGTAACAGCAGATGGGGATATAATCTATTTGCCGGCTATAACCGCCAGGAGAAACGCGATGTCGATAAAGATGGTTTAAGCGACCTTCCGGATGCGAAAAGTTTCATTTTCCACCCCAAAGTATTTTTTTACCCGACATCAAAAACCATTATTCATGTTGGATACAATGGCTCGTTTGACGACCGCAAGGGCGGCGACATGCTGGTATTGCAAAACAAGCCAGACGCTGTTCATCAATATTTCGATGCAAATAAAACGCAGCGGCATACCGGCGAATATTTACTGGAACAATTTTTTGGTGGCGATGCAAAGCTTACTGTTAAGGGTAACTTAAGCAACTTTACACGCGACAACACCACCTCTCAGTATTTTATAAAAGGCAAGCAGTTAAGCTACTATAATGAAGCATCGGTTTATGCTCCCTTTGGTAAGAATGACCTTGTTGCTGGTATAAACGTAACAGGGCAGAATTATGAGACAGTTGAACCCAAGGGGGCTTTATTGAAAAAGTATTCCGGTAATACCATAGGCGCCTTTGCGCAGTATGATCTGCATCTTTTTGATAATACTACCGTTGAAGGCGGCATGCGGGCCGACCATCATGATCAATATGGCTGGTTTGCATTGCCACGCATAGCAATATTCCATCGCTTTAATGAACACTGGGCCACACGAGCAGGGTTTGGAATGGGTTACAAAACACCTAACCCATTAGTGGAGCAAAACATAGAACGCAGCGTGCTTGACCTGCTGCCGTTTAACGCTAATGTAAATGCAGAGAAATCATACGGTTACAACGCCGAGTTTAACTATAAAAAAGAATGGGGAAAGGATGTCACCCTCTTCATCAATCAGGCATTCTTTTTAACTACGGTGAATAGCCCGGTAGTGTTTGATCTGATAAACCCCTCAGGCAAAATAGGACTCATAAATGCGGCATCACCAATAAGAAGCAAAGGGCTGGATACTTACGTTAAGCTGGATGTGGATGAATGGGAGTTGTATGCAGGCTATACGCTTACCGATGCCCGCAATACATTCTTACCTGTACAAAGCTTTATACCTTTAACACCTAAACACCGCTTTGCTTTTGTAGCCGCTAACGAAATATCAGAAAAGTTAACCGCTGGCCTTGAGGGTTCATATACAGGTACGCAGTTTAGGTACGACGGTACAAAAACACCATCGTACTTTTTTATGGCAGCTATGGTTAAATATGCTATAGATAACCATGTTACCGTAGTATTTAATTGCGAAAATTTGCTGGATTATAGGATGAATAAGGTTGAAAGTGTCTATGTAGGAAGTATAACCAATCCGGGTTTTAAACCGCTCTGGGCGCCAATTGATGGACGAGCCATTAACCTGTCGTTGCGGTGGAAGTTGTAGAACTTATTTTTTAATGCTTCGTTTAATCAATTCCTTTTCAATTCCCTTGAGCGCTTTTTGCTTTCTGTTGGCTACGGCTTTCTTTTGCTTTAAGGCTTCGGCCTTTAGCAAGGCTTTTTCGGTATGAGTACGCTCGTAATAACGGCAAAACCAGGTTAGCGGACAAATTTCGCATTTTGGGTTGCGGGCCACGCAGATATAACGCCCGTGCAGAATAAGCCAATGGTGGGCTACTCCTAAGGTTTGGGGAGGCAAATATTTCATTAACTGTTTTTCGACAGCTAAAGGAGTACGGGCATTAGTTGTAAGGCCGATACGATCAGCAACTCTGAACACATGCGTATCTACCGCAATTGCAGGCGCGTTAAACACAACTGATGCAATTACATTGGCTGTTTTGCGGCCAACGCCTGGCATCTTCTGTAGTTCATCAATTTCTGACGGCACTTCTCCGTTAAAATCATTTAATAAAACCTTTGCCATGCCCAGCAAGTGCTTCGCCTTATTGTTAGGATAGCTTACGCTGCGGATATACGAAAGGATCTCTTCTACGCTTGATGCAGCAAGGCTTTCGGGATCAGGAAAACGCTGAAATAAGGCAGGAGTAATTTGATTGATCCGCTTATCTGTGCATTGTGCAGATAGAATTACTGCAACCAGTAACTGAAAAGGATTATCATAATGCAATTCCGTTTCAGCATCGGGCTGATTTTTTGAGAAGTATTCAACAAAGTGGTGGTAACGTTCTGATCGTAGCATAATGCGGGTTAAACCGGAGCGCTAAAATAAAAAAAGTCCGGACATGAATGCACCATCTCCGGACCCAATGCTATCTTTTGATTTCGTTACCTAAGACTTTTTGAATAATCAAGCAGGTAATGGATGGTTTGCAGCTTGGGCTTTTTAGCTAAAAGTTCAAGGTCTGCGCGTAGCGAATGATAAAAGAGCAGGTCATCAGCAGTTAAGTTTTCTGTAGTACTCATTTTTTCCTCCTCGCTTTGGTTATCGACAGCTTTTAAAAAAGTAAAGGTTTCACCCATAAGCATTATTTTGATCAGTTATGTTAATATAGGATGTATAACGACGGTGTGTTTCAAATATTTTATGAAAGATGAAATTTTAATGAAATTTCCACTTTTTTATTATTTTCCAAAATGCTTTAAAACAATACTATATCCGCTGTAAAATGCATGCCATCAACAATAAAAGGATACAATAATTGAACACCCGCCCTAGTAATATGACTTTTTTAATAAAAAAAGCAATAAATTAGACAAATTAGTTGTTTAAATATGATACTAATTAGAGTAATTTATTAAATTAGCAGCACCAATTATAAGCATGAAGCTTTCTAAAGTTAAATACTTATTTGTTTTTTTATTCCTGTTTTCTCTAATGGAGAAAACAGGAATATCTGTTGTCTCTTTGTGCTCGCATATCAAAATTATGGTTAGTGGGCCACAGGCAGAAAAACAAGCAAGTGAAAACAGCGAAAGCAGTGAGGCTAAACAAGTAGAAGTTAAAGAGTATTGGGCCACCTATCCGGAACATACTTTCAGGTTCGTACCGGTAGTTACAACGACCATGCTTTATCCCCGCGAAACATCACAACGGCACTACAACTGGTGCCCGCCTGTCCCTACCCCTCCGCCCAACTTTAATGTTTCATAAATAGCATTGTTATTCAGTATGCACACACCGCTGTGCATAACGATTTTATTATTTAAACATTTAAAGAACCATGATTTCAAATATTAAAGCGGGCATTATTATGCCTGCAATTGTCGCCCTGTTTTTAGCGTGTAATACAAAGGCTGCTCAAGCGCAGCAACTGTCTGATAAAGAGATAAAGAAGAACACTACACCTGTAAGTAATTCTTTAGCCGCTTTATCACGCCTGGAGCCGGTTACTTATGAGTTTAACCGCGATCAGTTTAAGCAGTTAAACCTGCCGGGTGGTACACAATACGGCTTTATAGCCGACGACCTGAAACAGGTACTGCCAAGTGCAGTTAGCACAGATGCAAAATGGTATACTGCGGGCAAGAACAGCCAGCGCGCTGTTACCGTGAGCACTGTTGATCTGGAAAAGATAGTGCCCCTTTTGGTAGGCGCAGTTAAAGAGCAGCAGGCCGAAATTGAAAAGCTGCGCGCCGATATAAAGGCGCTTAAAAGGTAAGTTTTTTGTTTTGTTTTAGTAGAAACCCCGGGAAGCCGGGGTTTTTTTGTTGCCCTATTTTAAGAGAGCTAACGGTTTGAAAAAAAAGCTGTTAAAACGAGAAAGCAACCTCCTTTCGGGGTTGCTTGTATCTCGCAAATCACAACGTATTAATCTTAGTTCTTAAGGCTCAACTCTTTTGTAAGCATCATTTTGCGCAGGTTATTCAACGCGTAACGCATACGGCCAAGGGCGGTATTAATGCTAACATCAGTTATGTCGGCTATTTCTTTAAAGCTCATATCGCCAAAATGGCGCATTATTAAAACTTCTTTCTGCTCAGAAGGGAGTAACTGTATCAACGATTTAAGGTCTTTATGCGTTTGCTCGCGAACCATGCGGTCCTCCATGCTTTCATCATAATTGCCTAACACTTCAAAAATGTCAAAATCATCGCCGTTACTCACCATAGGCGCGCGTTTTTCCCGCCTAAAATGGTCAATAACCAGGTTATGCGCAATACGGGTTACCCAGGGTAAAAACTTACCTTCTTCGTTATATTTTCCGGCTTTAAGGGTGTTGATCACCTTAATAAAGGTATCCTGAAAAATATCTTCAGCCAAAAAATCATCCTTTACAAGGAGATAGATGGAAGTATAAATTTTGGTTTGATAACGGCGTATAAGCTCAACCAGTCCTCCCTCTTCGCCGTTTATGTACAGATGGATTAGATCCTGATCACTTTGCAATTGAAAATCCATAGAAATCACTACTACTTTAAATTAATTAGCTTAAATTTTATTAGTATAGTTTTATTCTATAGACTGATCTCCTCTCAATTAGTTAATTGCGTACATCAAATAAAACAAATTTCACTTAAAAAAACAAATAATTTTTTTGCGTCATAATAAAATCTAATAGTGGTATGTTATTTGGATACTGCTAAAAATTTTAGGATTTTTGCGGTTGGAAGAGGTTCATAGTTAATAGATCATAGTTCATGGTCATTTTCTCTATGAACTATGAACCATGAACTATCAACTAAAAAATGATCAGCGAAGCAGACAAAGATCCTAAAAAGCATATTATAATAAAGGGTACCCGCGTACACAACCTTAAAAATATTGATGTCGCCATCCCAAAAAATAAGCTGGTGGTGGTAACGGGCATGTCGGGTTCGGGTAAATCATCGCTGGCGTTTGATACCTTGTATGCCGAGGGGCAGCGCCGCTATGTAGAAAGCCTTTCGGCTTATGCACGCCAGTTTATGGGCCGGATGAACAAGCCCGATGTAGATTACATCCGTGGTATTGCGCCTGCAATAGCTATTGAGCAAAAGGTAATAACCTCCAATCCGCGGTCAACCGTTGGTACATCAACAGAGATATACGATTACCTGAAGCTACTGTTTTCCCGCATTGGGCAAACTATATCGCCGGTATCGGGCGAGGTAGTTAAGAAAGATTCGGTTACTGATGTCATCAACTTTATTATGGCTTTGCCTGATGATACCCAGGTTACTCTTCTTTGCCCCTTGCATCCGCATAATAACCGCAGCATAAATGAAGAATTGGCGGTTTTAATGCAAAAAGGTTTTGTTAGGGTTGAGTTAGATGGCACAATAAGCAGGATAGAAACTTTATTAGAAGAAGAAATTGAGGTAAAGGGTGCAAGAAAAAAGGTTAAAGGCGATCTGCAGCCGGATGAATCATCGCTTGCCACCGGCCACTCGCTCCGCATCGTTATTGATCGTATTACCAAAGATCAATCGGAAGAAACCATCAGTCGTTTAGGCGACTCGGTGCAGACCGCTTTTTTTGAGGGGAAGGGAGATTGCTATGTTCGTTATGAAGTCTCCCCTTCCGGGGGAGATTTAGAGGGGGCTACAGAACGCTTTTTTTGTGACCGGTTTGAGCTGGATAATATCCGCTTTGAAGAACCTACGCCAAACTTCTTCAGCTTCAATAACCCTTATGGCGCCTGTAAGCGCTGCGAGGGCTACGGCAAGGTAATTGGCATTGACGAGGATCTTGTTATCCCCGACAAAAGTAAAACCGTTTACGAGGGCGCTATAGCCCCATGGCGCGGTGAGAAGATGCGCGAGTGGAACGATCAGTTAATAAAACACGCCTTAAAGTTTGATTTTCCTATCCATCGCCAATATAACCAGTTAACCGAAGCGCAGCAACAATTGCTGTGGACGGGTAACCAATATTTCCGTGGACTGGATGAGTTCTTCAAGGAAATGGAGGCGCAGACCTATAAAATTCAGTACAGGGTAATGTTATCCCGCTACCGCGGTAAAACTACTTGTCCGGATTGTAAGGGCAGCCGCCTGCGTAAGGATGCAACTTATGTTAAAATAGCCGATAAATCTATAACCGATATTGTTTTAATGCCGCTGGATACGGCTCATGCCTTTTTTATAGGTTTAGAACTGAACGATACGCAAGCCATAATTGCTAAACGCCTGCTGGTTGAAATTACCAATCGTTTAGGCTTTTTAAATGATGTGGGGCTGAGCTATCTCACGCTTAATCGCCTGTCTAACACGTTATCCGGCGGCGAATCGCAGCGGATCAACCTGGCTACATCATTAGGCAGTAGTTTGGTGGGTTCGGTTTATGTTTTGGACGAGCCAAGCATTGGCCTGCACCCGCGCGATACACAGCGTTTAATAACCGTGCTAAAATCCCTGCGCGATGTGGGCAATACCGTTTTAGTGGTAGAGCACGAAGAAGAGATAATGAAAGCCGCAGACCATATTATTGATATTGGTCCCGAAGCGGGTACGCATGGTGGCGAACTGATCTTCACCGGCACATATGATGAAATTATTAAGGACGAAAAGAGCCTAACCGGCAAATACCTGAGCGGTAAAGAAGAAATTGCCATACCTACACGTCGCCGTAAATGGAATGATTTTATTGAGATAAAAGGCGCGCGCGAGAATAACCTGCAAAACGTATCGGCTAAATTTCCGTTGGGGGTTTTTACGGCGGTTACGGGGGTATCCGGCTCTGGTAAAACAAGTTTGGTTAAACGCATTTTTGCGCCTGCCCTGCAAAAGACCTTGGGCAACTACACCGGCGAACAAACCGGAAGCTACGATGCCATTGAAGGTGACTACAACAAAATTGAACAGGTTGAACTGGTTGACCAAAACCCTATAGGCCGTTCATCGCGCTCCAACCCGGTTACGTATGTAAAAGCCTGGGACGATATCCGTAACTTGTTTGCCGCGCTGCCAAAAGCAAAAGCTGCCGGGTTAAAGCCATCGGCGTTCTCTTTTAACGTAGAGGGTGGCCGTTGCGATGTTTGCCAGGGCGAAGGCGAGGTGAAGATAGAAATGCAGTTTATGGCTGATATATTTCTCACCTGCGAGACCTGCGGAGGCAAACGCTTTAAGCAACATATATTAGACATTGCCTACAACGATAAGAATGTGAGCGATGTACTGAACATGACCATTGAAGATGGTTTGGAGTTCTTCGCCAAAGAAACCAAGATACTGGCCAAGCTAAAACCACTGTTTGACGTGGGTTTGGGTTACGTGCAGTTGGGGCAATCGTCTAACACGCTATCAGGCGGCGAGGCGCAGCGTATTAAGCTGGCATCGTTTCTGGTTAAAGGCAACAATCCGCATAAAACACTCTTTATTTTTGATGAGCCTACCACCGGGCTGCATTTTGCCGATATTAAAAAACTGCTGAAATCATTCGACGCACTGCTGGAGCATGGCAACACCATTATTGTTATTGAACACAATATGGATGTGATAAAATGTGCCGACTGGGTGATAGATATCGGCCCCGAAGGTGGCGACAGGGGAGGTAAGGTGATGTTTGAGGGCCTGCCCGAGGATTTGATAAAAGTTAAGGATAGCTATACGGGGGTGTTTTTGAAAGAGAGATTTTTGGGTAGTTGATTAGAGATTAGTTGAAGACTAACGCATAAAGCTATAAATAATTAATTTTATTCGGTCTCAATGGGTAAAAACTTATAGTTAAACGAGTAACTACCCACGCTGATCTCATAAGTAATAATAAACTTTTGAGCTACCGGTACACCATCAAAAGTTGCAGGTTGCATTTTGGGTATCCGCATTAATTCTTTCAACAACTTCATCACTGCCGGATTAGCACCATATGTATCAGCTGTTAAGTGGCTGATGTTACCTTTGTTTGAAATTTCACCTTTTAAAACTAAGCTTGTTATATTATTTGCGCTGTAATCAGCATAACTAAGTACGCCAGTTGTAGCGCGTGCAATTTGCCCCGTAAAACTGGAATATCTATCTTCGTATTGGGCGTTAACAAAGTGCTTTTTCTTAACGCCGTAACATGGCGCAGATGATAGTGTTAATAATTCTGCATTGATGAAGGGCAGTAAATCGGCAGCCACCAATATTATCTTAGAAGAATTAGTATAGGCACCCAATATTCCGGTACCTTTTTGGAAGCTGCCATTTTTAAAATTTTCGGTGGCTACCACCCTTTTAGCTTTATCATCCGTTCTCATCATCTTCCACTGTCCGGTTGGTTTTCCATCCAGCAATTTCCCGCTCCAGTATAGATCGCCCAGGCTTATCTCGTAGTTTCCTTTGCCATTGTCAATCACTTTAGTGCTTTTATTATCCCACATATCTATAATTTTAACATCACCGGGTGTAGATTCAAAAGTGATATGTGGGTGGCCATCATCATAGAAAACTTCCCATTTGCCATCAAAAACATCATTCTTAAAATTGCCGCTTGCTTGCAGCTTGCCATTTAAAAAACGCGCAATAAATTTTCCCTCTTTTAATCCTTGACTGCTGTAATAGCCCTCCGTTAACGCAAGATTAGGATCAGTACGGCTAACATCAATTACTTTACCTTTAAACTTATGGGTATCAAAATTCAAATGACCATATCGAATAATTTGACTACAGCTATCTTCAATCAGCTCAAAATTTTCGTTTAGCGGAATGGCAACACTATCATAGCCAATGACCTTGATCTTCACCTCGCGCGAAACGTTGTCGATGAACTGTGCATCGGCTGAAGACCAGGCAGAGAAAGAAAAGCAGATCAGTATAATTTGTTTCATCAGTGATAAGGTTGTATTTACGCTGACACAATATACCAATTATTTGCAAAACCAAGCTGCTAATAGGGGCTGTTGCCGAAAATTCAACATAAGCAGTGTTAGCCTTAATAAAAAAGCCAGCAAGGTGTAGCAATATTTTGTTAGTGTTATTAGCCTGTTATCTCGCTACCAGTTCAAAGATTTTGTTATACAATTCATTTTTATCAAATGGCTTTGAAATAAAATCGTTCATCCCTATTGCCAAACATTGTTCCATCTCTCCTTTAATGGTGTGTGCTGTCATGGCAACAATCGGGATGTCCTTTTTGCCGGCACTTAATGCACGGATCTTTTGCGTTGCTTCGTAACCATCCATTTCAGGCATCTGTAAATCCATCAATATAATATCGAAATCTTGCCGTTCATGTTTGTGTAACGCTATCAACCCGTTTTCAGCTACATCAATTGTAAATCCGTAATTTTCAAGCACTTTCACTACCAGCATTTGATTTATCCTATTGTCTTCAACCACCAGAATTTTTATGCCATTGCCACTGTGCTTTATTACTTCCGTTTTAATAGGCACCCGAGCAGGAATTTCTGTCGCCACCTTTAAAAATTGCAACCTGAAACGAAAATCAGAGCCTACCCCGGCTTCGCTGTCCACAAAAATTTCGCCATTTTGTAATTCAATCAGTTGCTTCACAATGCTGAGTCCCAACCCTGCACCCCCAAATTTGCGTGCGGTATCGTTATTAGCCTGTTCAAAACTTTCAAAAATGCTGGCTTGTCTTTCCTTGGGTATTCCTATACCGGTGTCTTTAACGGTAAAATCCACTAAAACGCCATCAGTGTTATGTTTAAGGCAAACCACTGAAATATGCACGCCTCCTTTTTCAGTGAACTTTATAGCGTTAGAAATCAGATTCAACAATATTTGATTTAACCTTAATGAGTCTCCCAGTAGTGTTTCCGGAATTTGCTCATCTATATCAAACGTAATTGCCAGACCCTTTTTCTTTGGCTCCATCATCTTAACGTTAAGATGAACTATATCGCGGATGTTGATAGGTGCATTTTCGATGGTAATTTTACCCGCCTCCAGCCGCGAAAAATCAAGAATATCATTTAAAATGACCAACAGGTCATCGCCCGATCTGATAATTATTCTGAGATATTCTTGTTCATCATCACCTTTAACCGTTTCTTCAAGCAGTTTCGCAAAACCAAGGATGGCGTTCATCGGCGTTCTAATCTCGTGGCTCATCTTAGCCAAAAAAAGCTGTTTGGCTTTTTCTGATGATTCTGCTTTGTCCTTTTCTATTTTAAGTTGGTCTTTTTTGTCGTTAAGGTCACTTATATCACGCAAACTGTGTTGAAGCGCGTCGGTCATTTTATTAAAAGATGTGGCAAGCAAACCAATTTCATCGCCCGAATAAACGTTTACTCTCGTGTTTAAAAATCCCTGGCTAATTAACGCTGCTCCGTCTATTATCGCGTTAACACCTTTAGCAATACCGCGACTTACCGAGATTGTTATCAGTATGCCGGTTGTCCCGATAGTAAGCGATAGGGTTAACAATACCCGCAATACTATATCTTCCAGCCATCGGGCTCCCTCGCTAAGTGTGAAAGAAAATTCATCTTCAGATAAGGTGACATCCCTGTTCAACTCACCAACCTCCGCCGTAAGTCTATTGATCTTTTGCCGGGATGATGGTGTAGATCTGATCACATCATGCAGCGTATCGCCCAGCACAATTAGTTGCTCCATCTTCAATTGGGCATCTCCCCAGGCACCGATAGCTTTATTAAGATAGGATATGTTATGAAAACGCATAATAAGCGAAATCATACCGTCAACATCTTCGGGCGCGTTACGGCCCTCAATAAATCCGTTACGCGCAATTTGCAGGTCAGAATTTACTTTCGAAAGTTCCAATCTGGTTTTGTTGTCGCCAAGCGGGACCTTCAAGTATTCGCGGAATGCCCGGAAATCTGTTTCATTATGCGAATGTGCATAATGAAACAAACTGTAAACGGCATCTTTCTGCGCCTTTGACCATAATCCCTCGCCATTTACAAAAGCCCTGACGGAGGAAAGGGTATTAACGGCAAACCAAAGTGTACATAACTCTAATACTATCAACAGCGCCATTATTCCAACAGTAAAATACAGCTTTCGGGCTATTGTAATATCGCGGAGCTTCTTCTTTAAAAATGGCATCATAGGTAAGGGCTTTGCAAAATCATTTCATAGCATAGCTATAAATGGTAACAGTAGAGGCATGTATTAACTGACGCTGGCATTTAAAAAGCTACTTCACTGTGTACGCAGTTGCTTTTAATAAAGTTGAGGAAAACAACTTAAACGCATATGGTTTAAGCAAAACGCTTGCAAACGCGTTTCGCATAAGGGTCAAATCTTTGCTGATAGGTGGTATGGCCCAAGATTCTGAGCGCGCGTGATGCATTAAATGTCTTTCGGTTTTTCTAACGGCTTTTTTAATAAGAATACCGACCTTCGCAAAAGATCTATAAAAAATGTCGTCAGAACCGAACAGTAAAATCACGGAAAAAGAAAATCTGCACCCACGCAACAGCCATAGGGCTGGGTATGATTTTAAACAACTTAGCAAAAGCAGTCCGCGGTTAAAAGCGTTTATATCATTAAATCAATATAATGACGAAACGATAGATTTTAGTAACCCCGAAGCTGTTAAAGCTTTAAACAAGGCCCTGCTAAAGCAGTTCTACGGTGTTAACCATTGGGATATCCCCGAAGGCTACCTATGCCCGCCTATACCCGGACGGGCCGATTATGTTCATTATATGGCTGATATCTTGGCCGAACTTAATAACGGTAAAGTACCCACAGGCAGTAAAATACAGGTTTTAGACATTGGCGTGGGTGCCAATTGCGTTTACCCTTTAATTGGCAGCCACGTTTACGACTGGCAATTTGTTGGTACTGATGTTGACCCTGCTGCTATCGCTTCGGCAGAGAATATTGTTGCGTTAAATCCGGAATTTAAGGATAAGATAGAATTTAGGTTGCAGGCCAACAAATCGCACATATTTGCCGGTATGGTTAAAAAGCACGAGGGTTTTGACATCACTATGTGTAACCCGCCGTTCCACGCATCATTGCAGGAAGCGCAGATCTCTACAGCTACCAAGTGGAAGAAATTAGGTTTTAGCAAACAGGCTACAGCGCTAAACTTTGGCGGCCAAAAAACTGAGCTATGGTGCTACGGCGGCGAGGCCGGTTTCATCAGGCGCATGGCTGAGCAAAGTACCGTAGTTGGGCAGCAATGTTTATGGTTCTCAACCCTGGTATCAAAAAAAACCACGCTGCCCATTATTTACAAAGCACTAAAAAACGTTAACGCGATTGATGTCAAAACCATTACCATGGCACACGGCCAAAAAGTAAGCCGCATTGTAGCCTGGACATTTTTAACGCCGGCAGAACAGGTTAATTGGAGAAATAAATTTTGGCAGGATCGCGGCTAAAGAAAGCGTTTCAAGCGAAGCGTACATTTCTATTTTTAATAATCTATTAAAAGTCAACCGGTTAAACATAATTTACAGCTGGTGTTCCTGACGAATAAGTCGTTTCATTTTGTTTCACTTAGAAAGTATAAAGCGCTAACAATTAATTAAATGAATAACAATTCTGTTTCATTGTTTCACCATTGTCGTATATTTTTGTGAAACACCATCACCTAACCTCAATCGGCAATAACGAATAGTTAAATCTATACATCCCCTCGTTAAAAATAAACGCGATTGTGAAATTTTGCTTTACAGGCTTACCATCAACCGTGGCGGGTTCCAAAAAGGGCAGCTTTTGTAGTTGGCGCGTTAACGTTCTAACAAACGCGTCGTTTTGGTGGCTTTGAGCGTTAAAGTTTACAATTCTTCCGCTGGTGGCTATTTCGCCTTTAAAAAGTAATTCGCTAAAAGTCAGCCTTCTTATATCAACATCTTTAAATGCGTCGGGCATTAAATTTTGTATCTGTGTGTTAAAACTTTCAAACCCATTGCCATATTTGGCGCCCACTACTTTTTTAATGTTAAATAGGGATGTGCCGTCGCAGTTAGTCATAGAAATACGCATTGCCTCTGCCTGGGTAAAGGGCAACAAATCTGGCGCTACCAACATTATACGCGATGAGTCGGTATATGCCGCTATCGTCCCGCTACCTTTTTGAAATATACCATTCTTAAAATTCTCAGTTATCATCACAGTTTCTTCGCCGCGACTATTATTTATAGCTTTCCAGGTACCATCCGGTTTGCCATTAGCCAATTTCCCTTTCCAAAACAGATCGCTGGGAGGGCCACGGTAATTGCCGTTGCCATTGTCGATAATTTTGTTGCCTTTTTCATCCCACATATCAATTATTTTAACATTTCTGCCATTGCCTTCAAATGTTACCCGTGGCTTATTGTTATCATAAAAAATCTCCCACTTACCATCATACTCTCCATTTTTAAAGTTGCCCCGCGCTTGCATGTTGCCGCTTAAAAAACGTGTAATAAATGGGCCGTCTTTTAATCCATTGTCGGTATAAAACCCCTCGCTTAAGACCAACAGCGGGTTGCCCTTGCTTACGTCTTTTACTTTGCCTTTAAATTTACGCTCCTGCATATTTAAGTGGCCATAACGTATTATCTGCGCGCAGCTATCTTCAACCATCTCAAAATTTTCATTTAATGACAGGTTTACGCTATCTCTGTTGATAAAATTGATTTTAATGTTGCGCGTAACTGTGCTTGTTCTGATGAACTGCGCGTTTCCCAGCGTTGCGCAAGCAATTAAATTGATCAGTAAAATAAGGCGTTTCATATATATTGGCCGATTAGGTTTATTGGTTGATGCAAAGTAGCAATAATTATAATCCACTCCAATAGCCAGCTCTGTCAGTTACGGGCAATAATTAAACTTATATAAATGCCGCGCCAAATTATGGCTATATTAGCTTTGATGAATAGGCTTGCCGGTTACTTGTATTTATTTGTGCTTTGTGTAGCCCTATCATCGTGCCGGTCGGCAGATGATAACAGTAAAAAAACCGTTTTCAATTTAAATTTAGATGAGGGCCTTACCTCTTTAGATCCCGCTTTTTGCCGTAACCGCAATACCATCTGGATGGATAATCAGTTATACAACGGCTTGGTGCAGTTGAATGATAGCCTGCATACCATCCCCGCCATCGCCAAAAACTGGGATATATCTGCGGACGGACTGGTCTATATCTTTCACCTGCGTAATGATGTTTTTTTTCATGATGATTCGCATTTCAAAGGCGGCATTGGCAGGCAGGTTACCGCTGCCGATTTTGCTTACAGTTTTTCAAGGCTGATAGACCCTAAAGTGGCTTCATCCGGCTCATGGATCTTCAGTGATAAAATCACGGGCAAGGAGGCCTTTGAAGCCGTTAACGACTCAACCTTTCGTATCACATTAAAACAACCCTTCGCGCCCTTTATAAGTATGCTTACGGCGCAATATTGCTCTGTAGTACCGCATGAGGTGGTGGAGTTCTACGGGAAGGATTTCCGCAGTCATCCCATAGGTACCGGGCCGTTTAAGTTTAAGTACTGGAAAGAGGGCGAAACCCTTGTGCTGCTCAAAAACGAGAAGTACTGGGAGCGTGATGCCACCGGTGCTGCACTGCCTTATCTGGATGCGGTACAGGCAGGTTTTATTGATGATAAGCAAACCTCCTTCCTGGAGTTTATGAAGAAGAAGCTTGATTTTCTGAATGATATTGATGGCAGCTACCGCGATGATATCTTGACCAAAACAGGGCACATCACCCAAAAATATGATGGCAGATTTAAACTAAGTACCGGTCCGTTTTTGAATACCGCCTACCTGGGGATGTTGGTTGATACTAATTTGGCTATTGTAAGAAACTCGCCCCTGCGCAAGCTTAAAGTAAGGCAGGCCATTAATTGCGCTATAGATAAACGTAACTTGATAAAGTACCTGCGTAACGGCCTGGCAACGCCCGGCGACGCAGGATTTATACCTAAAGGCATGCCGGGCTTTGACGAA
Source organism: Mucilaginibacter sp. HD30 (assembly GCF_054061755.1). Lineage (NCBI taxonomy): Bacteria > Pseudomonadati > Bacteroidota > Sphingobacteriia > Sphingobacteriales > Sphingobacteriaceae > Mucilaginibacter > Mucilaginibacter sp. HD30. The sequence goes on along the minus strand of NZ_JBSSEO010000001.1, from coordinate 3,287,664 downwards.
GAAGCAGTGAATGGTTACGGCTATGATCCTGCCAAGTGTCGTCGCTTGTTGGCCGAAGCGGGATATCCTAACGGGAAAAATATGCCGGTTATCCAATTAAACAGTACCGTGGCCTACCATAATTTGATTGAATATGTGCAAGGCGAGCTGGACCGCGCGGGTATTAAAACCAATGTGGAGGTGGTGCATGGGGCAAGTCTGCGCGAAATGATTGCCAAAAATGGTATCAACTTTTTTTACGGCAGTTGGATAGCCGATTACCCCGATGGCGAAAACTATCTGTCGGTATTTTACTCAAAGAACAAAATTCCGTTTGGCCCCAATTATACCGGCTTTAACAACAAAACTTTCGACAGGCTATACGAGTCGTCTTATCATGTAAAAGACGATCCGCAGCGCCACGCTATCTATCAGCAAATGGATAACCTGATCATGGAAAAGGCGCCTGTTGTGGTGCTGTATTATGACAAGCGCGTAAACTTGTATCAGAACAATATATCGGGCTACAGCACTAATGCCCAAAACCAGCTTACTTTAAAGCGGGTTAAGAAAATCAATTAACAGATAACCGCCGCTGCATAAGGTTTTACCATAGTGTAAAAAACAAGATACGAATGCGATTTCGTGACAAATTACATGATTGAAGCTACTTATCTTCTCTAAATCGTCCTTCCTTTCCGTTGTTATAAGGCTATATTAGCCTAACCAATTACCTGCAACCAGGCAGTTTACATCCCCGTTAAACCGAGCATACTATTATAAAATAACGTTATGGAAAACGAAATTAAAAAGGAGTTACAAGGAATTTCCCGTCGTAAATTTCTGGAGTCGACAGGCAAAGTTGCGGCCGGCACCATATTGTTAGGCGGTTTCCCAACCATTGTGCCATCATCGGTATTTGGTAAGAGCGCACCCAGCAATAAGATCAACGTAGCACAGATTGGCTGCGGGCGCATAGCCCGGGTGCATGATCTGCCATCGACCCTAAAAATAGCCGAGGCCCGCATTATGGCCGTTTGCGATCTGGACAGTAAAAGGGTAGACAGTACCAAAAAGTTTATTGAGGATGAGTACGCTAAGAGCACTAACAAGGATAATTACATGGATGTTAAAACTTATAGTAATTACCGCGATCTGCTGGCCAATAAAGATATAGATGCCGTTATGATAAGTACGCCCGACCACTGGCATGCGCAATTAGCGGTTGAAGCGGCCTTGGCCGGCAAGCATATTTACTGCCAAAAACCTACGTCCCTAACCATAGAAGAGGGCCGCCAGATGAGCGATTTTATACGCAAGACGGGTGTGGTTTTCCAATTGGGTAGTCAGCAACGTTCTAATAACCCCTGGCCACAGTTTAAGCGTGGCTGCGAGCTGGTGCGCAATGGCCACATAGGTAAGCTGCATACCATTAAAGTGGGTTTACCGGGCGATCCTGCGGGTGGTATTGCTACAGAAATGCCCATCCCTGCCAACTTTAACTACGAGATGTGGTTAGGATCAACGCCATACGTTTATTATACGCAGGATAGGGCGCATTCGCAAAATTCGGTAACATCAAGGCCCGGATGGTTACGCTGTGAGCAGTTTGGCGCAGGCATGATAACCGGTTGGGGTGTGCATCACCTGGATATTGCCCACTGGGCCATGGATACCGAATACTCGGGGCCGCTATCAGCAGAGGCTACTGCAGAGTACCCGACAAAAGGTTTCTGGAACGTGCATGGCAACTTTGAAGTAACCATGAAGTACAAGAACAATGTTAACGTGATTGTTAGCGGTAAGTTCCCTAACGGCCTGCGTTTTGAAGGTACAGAAGGCTGGATCTTTGTATCTCGTGGCGAAGAGCCGGTAACGGCATCTGATCCTTCGTCGCCAAAATCTCCGGCCTTTGAGGCAAGCAGCGCAGCAATTACAAATGCTATTATTAAACCTAATGGCATTAAATTATATGATAGCCCAGAACAGCATAAAAACTGGATAGAATCCATCCAAACCAAAAAACCCAACATTAGCCCCGTTGAGGTGGCCCACCGGTCATGCAGTGCATGTTTGGTTGCACATGCAGCCATGAAGTTGCCACGTAAGCTGGTTTTTGACCCTAAAAAAGAGCTGTTTATAAATGATGCCGAGGCGAATAAACTGTTATCACGCCCGCAGCGTTATCCGTATGGAACAAGCTTTATAAAGGCGTAGGTAGTCGTTTATCGTATAAAGGAACGCCTCGTGATCATTGATCACGAGGCGTTTTGATTAATATTAAGTTTGTCCTTTCGACTGATAACGAGAAATTTATACACAAGCTCAGCAGCCGGACAGGTTTGTGTATAGATTTCTTACTGCGTTAGTTATGACAATTATTGGTTGTTTTTACTTCCCCGCCTTAGCCATCTCTAACGCGGCAGTAGTTGTATAATATTTCGCAATCATGTTAGGTACTTCCCAGGCAGGCATGTTCTTATTTTTAAAGTACGCTAAAAACTTTTCCATAACGCGGGCAAAGTGTGCTTCGTGACCTTCTTTAAAGGTATCAGGAATAGTTACCCACCAGCCATTCTTTGCTTTTTTTAGCGCGATGCCGGGATATTTTGCCTGTAGTTTTTCTATCTGCTGCTGTAATAACTGCTCTGTTAATGCTGGTTGCCCGGCCGCCTGCTCAATGTAAAGTTCAGGTTTGTGTTGTTGCTCTGCCCCCTGTTTTATTACCAGGTTAGTTTTTGTACCCCGCATAACCGAGTTATGTGTGTCACCTGTACCCTCGGGTGCTTTATAGTTCCACCTAACCGATACCCTGGCATGCACACCATTAATGGTGTAATTCATCTCGCCGTTTGAAAATACTTTAAGCACACTGTCCTGTATTACATCCTTTTTTAAGTAATCAGGAAAAGCACCAGCGCCCGTAATGGTTTTAAACTGACTCAAAGTCATATCGGTGGGCCATCTTTTAGCCGCAAGCATATTAATGTTTTTTGTTTCGATGATCTTCTCCGGGAAACACTCCCACTGCACAAGGTCAACTAAATGAGTGGTAACATCAACAATGCCTTCGCCCTGTTGCGCTACATCCATAAACCAGGGTGGTCTAACCAGCACCTTACCCGATACGTATTTGTAGAAATAATGCACACTCTCTTTAGTCACGGCCGGGTTGTCGGTGGTGCCTTGTTCTAATTTCCCAAACACTTCGGGTATCATAGAAAGTTCGCGCTGTAAAATGGTAGTTATCTCATAGCGCTCAGTCATAATATCATACAACAGCACCTTATTCTTTTTTGCACTTTCAAAGGCGTTTTTTAAAACCTCAAAACCGGCACGGTCAATAGCCATAGGTTTATCTGCCAATACGTTTAAGCCGGCATCTACTGATTTTTTTATATAGCTTGTTTTCTTCTCGTTATTACCCGCCAATATTACAACGTTGCCTTTTTTTTGGTGTATCATTTCTTCAAAGAAATTGGAGCCGACAAAAATTTTCTCTTTCCAATCAGTTGGCTTATCAGGGCGGTGGTTGTAAGCTGATATTCTATCCATATGTTGTTGCAGGTCGTTCCCCTCAGGGGCGTAAATACGTACAACGCTGTCAACTTCTGGATACATTGTTTTTTGCACCAATGCCGCATGAAAGTGCCCGGGATCAACGGTGATCAGATGCACAGTGAAAGCTTCCTTACTATCTTGTTTTTGTGTACAGCCGGCCAGTAAGGCAGATAGTAATAAAATAGATATTTTCTTCATTTATCGGATTGTGTATAATTGGGTTTATATAATTGAGCGCTTCAAATTTAAAGTATTTTTTTACATGTGATATAGCGAGTTTCACTAACAAAAAAGGATGGTCGTTTTGACCATCCTTTTTTGTTATCTGCAAATTGTGCTTAAGCTTTTTTTACCGGCTTTTTCTTCGTTTCGGTATAACCCGCAGCGCCTATGGCTAATACCAACAGTATTGATCCGGCTAATGAAATGCCCTCGCCGGTATAATAAGATGCAGGGTGGAAAACAAATTCAATATCATGGTTGCCTACAGGTATTTTAGCGGCACGCAAAAGATAATCAGCACGGAAATACGGCGCTTCTTTACCGTCGATATACATATTCCAGCCCTTATTGTAATAGATCTCTGAAAAAACTGCTATTTGCTCTGCCGTTGAACCACTGTGGTACTTTAAGGTATCAGGACTGTAATGCACTAATTTAATTGTCGCATTAGGATCAAACGCGGTTCTGTCACCTGCCTGTGGTTTATATTGCTCGTCAACTATAGCTTCAAGTTTGGGGTCGAAACTGCTTATAGCGGCCATTTCCTGGTCGGCTGTTTTTACATATTTTACGCTTTTTACAAACCAGGCATTGCCGCAGGCAGTAGAATTGGCCTGCATTTTTACGGACTGGCCGTCAGAGTTGGCCGTTATGATGTATTTCGTGTTCATCATATCCAGAACATCCTGGTTTACGCTTTTGCTGAATTGCGCGTCTATTATCTCCTGGAAACGCTTTAGCCTTGCTGCAGAATACCCTCCGAATGATTTATGAAAGAATGGATTATACGTGTCCTGCAATGGCCCGGTAGTTGCATCATAAACTCTGAAATTCGGATCAGCATCGCGTGCAATGAAGGTGTCAACTTCACGTGGTTCGGGTTTGTTAGATAATTGCTTAGGCGCAAAGTTTTCATCTTTTAAATAGCGCTTATCAACCTGCCAAAGATCAACCAATATGAGTGATAAGAATCCAAGTGAAAGTATAGTAATGTTTATTTTTTGTTTGATGTACAGGAAAACAATGCCAAATGCCAATGCAACAAATACCAGGGTCCTGATAGCGTCCATACGGGCGAGGCTTACTCTGTCCTGAACAATACCGTTAGATATTGCAGACGCAAAATTGTTATCTCCATTGAGATATTGTGAAAGCATAGTTACACCTTCTGACTGGTTTGAGGGGCGAAAGCTCAAAATGACATCAGGTAATGCAACCATTATCAGCGCAATGCCTCCAGTAATATAAAATGATAACAAAGCTTTTTTCAGTAAGACCTTTTTGTCAGTGCTATCCATAAGTTCTTTTATTGCTAAAATAGCCAGGATAGGGAAGCACAACATAGTAACGGACAGAATGGATTCAACTGCGCGAAACTTATTATATAAAGGGAAATAGTTAAAGAAAAGGTCGGAAACAAAAGGGAAATTGCGGCCGAAGGAAAGCAACATTGTTAATAAAACTGTTGCGAGTATCCACCATTTAAGGCGATCCTTAACGATAATAAGGCCCAATACAAACAGAAAGCATACTACTGCGCCAAAATACCACGGCCCGCTGGTAGACGATTTATTACCCCAGTAAGTGCCCAAACCAGGAACAGCGCCCGCACCAATCTGACCGGCGTTTTTAACGGCTTCCTCTACGGATGCTCCTTTGGTAATAAATGCCTTGGCAGTAGCCGAATTTTCATCCAGTTCTAAAGTACCTGTTCCACCGCCATACGCATTTGGTACCAAAAACGTAATACATTCGCCTACACCCTGGCTCCATAGGTACGCATAATCCTTAGCGAGACCGGTGCTCGGCTCGTCTGCTGATGTTAAATTGGATTGGCCGCGGATGGTTTCTTTTGCATACTCCGCATTGCTCCATAACATAGATGCATTAACGGCTATAGCTAAACACAAGCCCGCCACTAAAAAGCCTATAGATTTTAGCAGTTGAGGCATTGTTTTGCTTTTTACCGCGTGGAATACTTCTACCACTACCAAAATAAGTACCGCAAGCATCAGGTAATACGTCATCTGCAGGTGATTGGCACGTATTTCCATCGCCAGAAAGAAAGCTGTTAACGCTCCGCCCAAAATATGTTTTCCACGCAGGGTTAATATTATGCTGGCTATTATCGGCGCAAAAAAGGCGATAGCAAAGGTCTGGTTGGAATGCCCTGCCACTATATAAATAATATTGTATGACGAGAATGTAAAGGCAATTGCGCCAGCTGCTGCTAACCAGGGGTTCAGCTTTAGCACTATAAATAGAAAATAGGCTCCAGCTAAAAGAAGCATTACGGTATCAATAGGATTGGGGAAAACAGCTTTTAGCCCGATTATAATATGGCTGGTAATGTTATTGGTATAAGGCACCCAGATCTGGAATACGGGCATGCCACCAAATATCTGGTTGGTCCATAATATGGTTTGACCCCTATCTTTATAAGCATTTATCTCGGTTTGTGTTGATTGCGCGCCGGTTACGTCACTTTGGCCTAAGGTTTTACCCTGAAACGCAGGCGTAAAATAAATAAAACACATTACGAAAAATATGCCGATAATGGCAAAATGGATGCCATTGCGCTTGAACCAGTTATTCATTTACTTGATTTAAATTGGAATTAATTGTACCGCCCAAAAATAGAAATTTACGCGACAATTGAAACGGCAAAGCTAAAAAGGATTTTGCTTAAATTTTGTGGATAAAAAAATACAGCAAAGCTATGCCAGCCCAGCCAACTGCGTAAGCAATAATGTTTATGCGGGTTATCTCATCGCGGTTGCGGCGGATAATGTGAACATTATACAGAATTAAACCTGCCAGTACTATAGAAAAAAACCAGCGGGTAGGACTAACTGTTGAAAACAGTATAGTACAAACTATATAATTTGTTATGATCAGAACCAAAGATTGAGGCGTGTTATCATGCCTTCGCCTGCGGTTATATAATTCTTTTGGGATCATTTATTTTTTAATCTCTTCGTATTCTACAAAGTCGCCTTCAGTGTCGGGCACCTTACTTTTGGCAGCTTCCTGGGGTATAAAATCGATGTTGATCTTTCCAGTTGGCTTTTGCTGGTTGGGGCGACCATAACCTTGCTGGCCCTGCTGCTGTGCTTTATTTACCAGGCCTTGAAAAAGCATGGGCAATAAATAACGTAACAGCGCTCGTATGGCATATAAAATGAGTATGGATACTAATAAAAATCGCAGAAATACTGACATGCGGATATGCTTTTAAATTACAAATATAGAATATAACGTGTAAAATGATCGCTTATGATTTTACACGGTAATTTGATGTAGGGATGATAGCGTTTGTTACATCAGCTAAATGTAAACTCTACCCGACATGCCGAACTTGTTTCGGCATGTCATCAGCAATTACCGTACGCTTAGCATGTGGGGTGCTGAAACAAGTTCAGCATGACATTCTTGTTTAATATCTGTACATCTAACTAAATTTCTCCTCCATCATCTTTTCAAGCGCAAACATTTCATCACGAAGCTTGGCTGCACGTAAAAAGTCCATATCCTTGGCGGCGGCCAGCATATCTTTTTTGGTGTTGTCGATGGATTTCTTCAGGTCGCCTTTACTCATGTATTGCACAATAGGGTCCGCAGCAAGGGTAAGGGTATCAGTTTCAACATAAGCTTTTTGCACACCGCCCTGAAAATCCATAACCGATGTTTGCTCAATAATTTCGGCCTTGGTTTTACCAACTGTTGTTGGCGTTATCCCATGTTCGGCATTGTAAAGGATTTGCTTTTCGCGGCGGCGGTTGGTCTCGTCCATGGTGATCTGCATAGAGTCGGTTATCTTATCAGCATACATAATTACCCGGCCACGATCGTTACGCGCTGCACGGCCTATGGTTTGTATCAGCGACCGCTCAGACCGCAGGAACCCCTCTTTATCGGCATCCAAAATGCAAACCAACGATACTTCCGGCAGGTCCAAACCCTCGCGTAGTAAGTTAATACCTATCAGCACATCAAATACACCAAGCCGCAGATCGCGCAGTATCTCAACCCGTTGCAGGGTCTTTACTTCTGAGTGGATGTAACGGCATTTTATATTCAGGCGGTCCATGTATTTGGCCAGTTCTTCTGCCATGCGTTTAGTAAGGGTGGTTACCAGCACGCGGTCGCCCTGTTTAATGGTTTTATCTACCTCATCCAGCAGGTCGTCTACCTGGTTAATGGCCGGGCGCACATCAATCAACGGGTCAAGCAAGCCGGTAGGGCGTATTACCTGCTCCACCACCACGCCGCCCGATTTCTCCAGCTCAAAATCGGCAGGAGTAGCGCTCACGTAAATGGTTTGCGGTGCCAGCCGTTCAAACTCCTGGAAGTTAAGCGGACGGTTATCCAATGCTGCAGGCAAACGGAAACCATAATCAACCAAAGAGATCTTACGCGACCTATCGCCGCCATACATGGCGCGAATCTGCGGCACAGTTACGTGGCTCTCGTCAATCACCATCAGGTAATCATCCGGAAAATAATCTAACAAACAGAACGGCCTTGCACCCGGTTGGCGACCATCAAAAAAGCGGGAGTAGTTCTCGATGCCCGAGCAATAACCCAGCTCGCGGATCATTTCCAAGTCATAGTTTACCCGCTCTTCTAAACGCTTGGCTTCTAAAAAGCGGCCGTCGCCAATAAATTGCTTCTTGCGGCTCTCTAACTCCTCCTGTATGGCCCAGATGGATTGCTGGAAACGCTCGCGCGGAGCTACATAAAGGTTGGCCGGGTACAGCACCATGTGGGTCATCTTCTCAACCGTTTTACCGGTGCCAATATCAAAAGTGCTTAACTCTTCAATATCATCGCCAAAAAAAGAGATGCGGTAGGCGTGGTCCATATAAGCGGGGAAGATATCTACTGTGTCGCCCTTAACCCTGAAGGTTCCGCGTTTAAAATCGGCAGTGGTGCGGGCGTATAATATCTCTACAAGTCGGTGCAAAAAAGCGTTGCGACTTATCCTTGTACCTACCGCGAACTTAAATACCGAAGCCGCGAAATCTTCCGGGTTACCCATACCATAAATGCAGGAGATAGACGACACCACAATAACATCCCGCCGCCCGCTCATTAAAGCTGATGTAGTGCGCAGGCGCAGTTTCTCTATCTCCTCGTTTATCTGCAGGTCCTTTTCTATGTAGGTGTTGGTTGTGGGGATGAAAGCCTCGGGCTGGTAGTAATCGTAGTAAGAAACAAAGTAGTTCACCGCGTTTTCGGGGAAGAACTGCTTAAACTCGCCGTATAACTGCGCGGCAAGGGTTTTATTATGGCTCAATACCAGCGTAGGCTTTTGCGTTTGCGCAATAACATTGGCAACCGTAAACGTTTTGCCCGAACCGGTTACCCCCAGCAGCGTTTGGTAGTTTTCGCCGCCATTAACGCCGTCTACCAGTTGTTTAATGGCGCCGGGCTGATCGCCGGTGGGTTGGTATTGAGAGGTGAGTTTAAAATCCATGTGTGTGTTGCAAAAATACAGATTAGTGACTAGTTAATCGGTTTTAGTGATTAGTTATAACACTTTTTGACTATCGAATGTTCAAAGAAACACAACGGTAATGACAAAGGTATGTCAGCAGGGTGAATATAAATAGCGATGGGTTTCAAAGCCATCTCTATTGCGGGAGTGTGTCCCAAGCGGGTGTGAGACAAAAGAGGACAGTGTGGGACGCTTTTTTTAGTAAGCATTTGGTAGTAAGCGGTTTGGGTTTTTGGAGTGGGACGAAGTGAGACTACTTATTCGTCAGGGAATTTAACTGTAAAATCTCGGTAAATTATTGATTATTAATCTCATGCGAAAGTCTTAAATTTTGTCTCACTTTTGAAAGTCAATTAACTCCGGTCGCGCCTATTTTCTTTCTCCCGCCAAACAGCTGCCCACATTAAAAACCACCACCGCCGCAAATATCAGCGAATAAGAAACAATCTGGATAGCGCTCATATGCTCGTGATATACCACCCCCGCAAGTGTAAAGCCAATAATTGGATTAATATTCAGCAGCATCCCCAACGTAGAGGAGCCAAGACCCTTTAACGCAAACAGATTTAAAAACAGCGGAATAATGGTAAACAGCACGGCAATTATTAGTATGTATAAGTAGAAGTTGTCGGCTGTAGGTAGCGCTCCGCCAAAGGCGGGGTAAAAAGGGAGCAACATAATAGCCGACAGTACAATATGAAAAGTAAGCACCAAAAATCTATCAAACCCTGTATTAGGGCGCTGGCTAACCAGATAGGCGGCATAACTAAGCCCCACCACGCTGCTGTAAAGCATATCAATTATGTTGGCGTAGGACAGCAACAGGCAGCTAACTAAACTTAAGCTCACGGCTCCCCATTGCAGTTTGCTCAGCTTTTCGCGTAGTATTAACCAGGCAAGCAGGGTGGTTAACACAGGGCAAACCAAATAAGCCAATGCAGCTGCTTTTACGCTTATGTGGTTCATTACATAAATAAAGCTGAACCAGTTAAAGCTTAGCAGTACACTCCCGCCAATGTTGAGCCATAGCGCTTTGCGCCTCTGTTTAGGTGATAGTGCTTTATAAGTGTTAATGGCGTCTGTAATAGCCTGCCTTTTAAACAGCGCCACAACTACCAGCATCAATATCGCGCAGCTAAATACCCGGAAAAATAAGATATCAACCGATGGGTATGCTACCAGCGGCTTTAGCACCAAGCTAAAAAAGCCCCATATTACATAAGCTACAATTGCTGCCAGGTAGTATTTACTGTTATTCAAACCTTTATTGTGAATGTTTAAGCGGGCAAATATCTATAAATGCACCTTGTGTAATGACACGGCTTTGTTAAATTATGTTTCGCTAAGCGGGTAAATTTGTTAGTGCCGGAGTTTAATATATCACTCAATCGGCGGCGTGATGATTATTCTTCTGTATGAGGTTAATGGATGCATACCATTATCGGTTACCTCGCAAATGATGTGAAATCTTTCTCCTGCGGCATCAAAAGGAATGTTCAGCTTTACTTTCGATGTATTGTTATTGGCTATTTCAATAGCTTGTCCGTAAGTTCCGGCCTCGGTGAGTATCCACCAGTTGTAGCTAAGGTTATCGCCATCCGGGTCTGAGGACGCCGACGCATCCAATGTAATAGTTGTATTTTCCTTGGGTGACAAATGTATAGGTGATAGACTTTTGTCTCCATTTATCACTACAACAGGCTCGCGGTTGCCTTTACCATCGCGTGCCCACTCCATCCGCGCCGCGAAGTTGTTATAAAGCGCCGGGTAGAATTTCTCTTCGTATTTTTTTGAGACAGCGTTGGCGGGTGTGTTCTTTTGATTTACGTACGCCGTAGTAACACTATCGGCGCTAATGCCTCTTCGAAAAAAGCCGCCCCAACTGCCACCGGATGGATTTTCAGGATCGTTCAATCCGTTTGGCCACACATATAATAACGAAGGGGTATCGCCTTCAACGCCCCATTTGTATTTGGGGTACAAAGTGCCTAATGCGCCATGTCCCTGTATATCTTTAACGTATTGGTCCCAGTTTTTCTTGCCGTTGTTATTTTGAAATAACCAGGCAGATTCATCCCATACAAAAAACAGGTCGTTAGCAAACTCCTTACGCATCCAATAGTGTGAGCTGGCATTTGCTTTATACCGAAACTGGACATGGTCTTGATCTGTGATGGTATAAATGCGCAGCTTATGTAAAAACTTCTTTAGCTCTGCCGGCGAGCGTTCTTTTTGCACCTTCCATATGGCTTGTGCCACAGTGTTGCCACCACCCCATACTAATACCCACAACGGGCGGTCGTCTTTTTCATCAACCATCTTAATAATGAGATCGCTTCCCGCCGAGTTGTTGGCGTCGCTTAAAGCGGTTACACCCATTTTTGTGCTACCCAAAACTGTGCGGTCGCGTAGATATGCCGGACTGGGCCAATAGCCCATTTGCTGCCGCGATTCGTCGGTCCTAAACGCTTTTTGTGCTGACCGCTTTTGCAGGTTAGGCAGGTCCTTCTCGTAGGCGTTTATCACGTCATGAATGATCTCTGGGTGTTCTTTATCGCCATAATCGCTCCAGCCTGTGCCGGCTATAAGCCCCTCTATTTCAAACAGGTCCGCGTGCGCCAGTAAGCGTATCATTGATTCCATGTCGTCGGGCTCAATATCTATCGGCGCAATGTCGGTTAAAACAATAATGCGCGGTTTAAGGTTATTACCTGCACCGACAGGTACCTGTGCCACAGAAAGTTTGCTGATTAAAAACAGCAGGGTTAATGCCCGGAGAGAAGTCTTCATATATAAGAAACATTTATAGTCTGTTAAAATTAAACAATAACGGGTAAGTTCTAATAATGCGAGTCGGCATTTGCTTTAAAACGATCTGTACTTGGTGTTGATTTGTTGTGGTATAAATCCCAGCTTATAATTTACGACGCTCATAGAGATCTAAAAGTGGTGCGATAGATCCCGCCAATTAGATAGTTCTATTCCCGCCGAAAGCATCCCGCCGATTTGAGCATACAACCGATCTGGCGACATGCCTTGGCCCACCAGGTATTGAATGGATGTTGCCCCTGCGGATTTAGAAAGCTTGGTGTGGTTGTAAGCCATTAATAACTTGTGATGATGAAAGGTTATTTGGTTAAATGAAGGCATGTTTAATACAGATGCCAGGTAATTTTGTGCAATGGTGGACGGCCACAGGTCCTGGCCCCTAACAATCAAATCAACACCGAAATGCAGATCATCCAGCAGTGATGTGAGCTGATAGGCCGGATATCCATCCTTTTTTCGGACAATGAAGTTTTTCATTTCTGCAGGTAGTGCTACCTTTATATTGCCTTGCGTAAGTGTGTTAACAGATAAAACCTTGTCGCTGGTTAATACACGCCATGCAACACCTGCCGCGTCAAGCGGCACATGTTTTTCCGAGCAGCTACATTCATACCCGGCAGTTTGCAATTGTCTGCGCGAGCAGGTGCATGCAAAAACGTTACCGCTCTCTGCTAATTTTGCAAGTACAGGCTGGTAAATATTTAACCTGAATAGCTGCGACCATTCGCGCTTATATTCATCGGCATTACGGGGGCCGCGCTGCCATCCAATACCCAAAAAGGTAAGCGTATCAAAAATATCATTTACATAGGCAAGCTCCGCTCTGTCACGATCAAGATCGTCTATTCGCAACAAAATTTCGGCACCTGTACTTTCGGCTATAGCGGCGGTAAGTGCAAATGAGTAAGCGTTACCCAGGTGAAGGTATCCACTTGGCGTAGGAGCTATTCTTGTTAAATTATACTGTTTGGCGGATTTGAGCATAAGCAGCCATCAAAATAAGTAAAAGTATTCGCCAATAAAAAAGGCATGAGAATAATCACGCCTTTAGCATTATGTTTATTATGGCCTTAATTAATAATGAAAGCTGCCTGTATCTTGCTAAACCTAACAACTGTTTATAAATGAAGGGTTTTTGATGAAACATATAATTTAATTTTTCGTTAAATTCTTAAAACAATCTCACTTATGAACAATATTAGCAACTTGCACAACAAAGTGCATAAATGGCTCAATGCCATCGGATTTAGGTTGAATGCTTCGCAAACCAACAAACGCAGCAAGGTAACTACCAATCATTATTTTTTTGAAACTTTTAACTTACTGGAAAAAAGTAAGCCAGGCGATCAGAACAATTCAAAGTTTTTATGTTTTGATATGTATGGCGAAAAAATCAATGTGAGGTCCTTACTTGACCTTCAAACAGCTTTTTTTGAAAATATAAGTCAGTTGAAATAAGGTATAAATCAAGCTTGATCATATTCTTCGTTTTAAAGTAAGCACCAATCTTTCGGTAATTTTATCGCGGTATAGCTCCAATAAAATATTGCGGCCATCTCTTGATTTAAAGAGCTCGTCAATTTGCTGCAGGCTCATTTTGTAAACCGGCCTAAAGTTGATAGAAATTATTTCATCCAGGGGCTGTACGCCCATTTCTTCTGCCGTAGATCCTTCGTCAACTTTTTCAACAATTAGGTGATCAAAGTTTTTGCCGCCGGCATGATAACTTATTCCGCTCATATCATGCTCAAATGTTTCCTTAAAATTATAATTCGGCTTTAAGTACATTGCGCCATTTTGATAATCGAATATGATATCAAATCGTTTCAATGTCCCCATACCTATGCTTCCGTTGCGGGGTACGGAAGTTTTAAATGAAGGGTCATCAGCAGGGAAGGACGTGATGACATCTTTTATACCATATCTCCCGATAGCAAGTTGATTTACGCGCGCGAGATGTCCACCTATCAACCCGTTCAAACCTATTCCTAAATTAGCGCTGATGCATTTCTGAGGTAAAGAGTCTATGTTTTCTAACGATAATGCATGCCCGGCTCCAAGATCAATCAATAGCTTGTTTGTTTTTTCAATACCGGCAGACATGGTAACATTAGTTTGTATGTAAGGTTTGCCCCCTTCAATTGTTATAGGAATTTTCTCCGCTTTTCTGAAAATGCGCATGCCCCCCGGCTTTGTAGCTACTAAGGTGCTATCCGTAAAACTGATCTTAACCGCCAGTTTAGAAAAAAAATCATTTCCAATCAGCCCGTGAATGGGTATCCCCGCATAATTTGAAAGTCCAAAAAAATCTTCTTTTAGTATGGCGGCTGATACATTATGACTAACAAGCCGGTCTGAAATGTTAACATTCACTAACGGTGCCACTATCGCCTCGTAGTTTTCACGCTCCCCTAATCCGGCTATCTTTATGGTGCGCGGGTTTACAATATTAAGCGAATCAGCAACTATAGGATCGGTGATGAGCATTACTCCAACACCAGTGTCTAATATAAAATTGTAAGGCCCTTTATTATTTATCTTCAGTTGGATAACAACCATGCTACGTATAACCTTAAAAGGTACATACGCTCGATTTTTATTTCCTGATATGTTAAATTGCTGCGCCCGGGCCGAGGTTGCACACGTTATTAGTGCCAACAAATACAGCAGGATATTAAATCTCACAACACGGGGCATTCTGTACAATGTATTTACAATTGGAATCTAAAATTACAAAATTTAGAACGCAAATGAAATCAACATCGTAAACGATATTCGGTTACTCGCTATCTGAAGGGCTTTTGAGTTTCCCCTCCAGTTGCGGATTTTGGGGCGGCAACTCTTTAACCACTGCTTCAACTTCTGTTTGTCTAACATATACCGCGTAGGGGGCCGGCTCAATTTTACTGCCTATGGCTTCGGCATAAACCTGTGTAAATTCGGCACCTATGTATAGAATTGCTGATGTATAATAGATCCAAACCAAAATAACAATAAGCGATCCGGCAGCGCCGTAAACAGATCCCTGTGCTGTGTATTGTATGTACATGCCGATTAAATACTGCCCTAACATAAAAAGTATAGCGGTAAAAAATGCGCCTATCCTTACGTCTTTCCATCTGATCTTAACGTCTGGCAAAAATTTAAATATAATGGCAAATAGCACGGAGATAACAACGGCTTCAATAGCCATATTAACCCCTTTTAATAACAGGCCGGTTATTACGGGTAAAAAGTGCTCAATGCGGGCGCTTAGCGCATCCATTAGCAAATTGATCAACAGTGATGCCAGCAGCAGAAAGCCCAAACTGATAATGAGTGAGAAAGAAAGAAAGCGATTTTGAAGCATCTTAACCCAGCCTTTTTTGGGCTTGGCTTTAACCCGCCATATCATGTTCAACGAGTCCTGTATCTCAATAAATATACTGCTTGCGCCAAGCATAAGTGTTGCAATACCAAGTACAAAGCCTAAAGAACTTTTACCGCTAAGCTTTAATGCTGTAACAGTACTGTGTAATTGTATTGCAGCGTCGTTCCCAATAAATTTACCTAAATCCTGATAAAGAGAATCGCCTTTTGCCATTGGAAAAAGGCCCACTATAGCTATAAGTAAAAATAGTAAGGGCGCTATAGAAAATACTGTATAATAAGCTAATGATGCGCTTAGTTTTAAGCCGTTATCATTAGAAAAACCCGTAAATGTTGCAACTAAAACCTTCCAGAATCTTTTCATGTACTCTTTATTAATTATCATGTTAATGGAGATGTATCGCTATTGAATGCATGAATTTTTAAATATACTTATTTGCCAATGAAAACTTACGTAACTGCTACAGGCATATTTAGTTTCAATAAGCTGCCTTTGGCTAAGCAATTTTAATGCCCTTGCGCAAAAAACAAATTTTTGGATTGTAAGCACGTGTGGACAAGAGAATTGTCCGGTAATGCGTTTAACAGATTTTAACCTTATGTTTTGTTCGGCCTATAATGTAGCGCGTTTTGCTAATGGTGCGATACAATTAACAAGTCAAGGTCTTTGCAGGGCAGCGAAAAACGTTCAGCAACATACTTGTTGGTGAGATTACCTTGGTAGATGTAAACAGCCTCGCGTACGCCCGCTTTTTGCCATATTACATTCTTTATGCCTCCGTGTTCTCCTATGTCCAGTAAAATGGGTGCAAAAATATTGGTAAGTGCATACGTTGCGGTACGGGCTACACGCGATGCTATATTGGGAACACAGTAATGAATAACATCGTACTTGCGAAAAACCGGATGCGTATGGTTGGTAATTTCTGATGTTTCAAAGCAACCACCCTGGTCTATACTTACATCAATAATAACCGAGTTAGGTTTCATTTTGCTAACCGTTGCTTCTGATACGATACAAGGGCTGCGGCCATCTTCTGCGCGCATGGCACCAATGGCTACATCGCAGGTAGTAATAGCTTTTTCTAATACGATAGGCTGCACCACCGAAGTGAATATTCTTGCGCCAATATTGTTTTGCAGCCGTCGCAGTTTATAAATGGAGGGGTCAAAAACTTTTACTTCGGCACCTAATGATATCGCTGTGCGGGCGGCGTATTCGCCTACGGTTCCTGCCCCTAAAATTACTATTTCTGTTGGTGGTACGCCTGTAATGCCGCCTAACATAAGGCCCTTGCCGCCGAATATATTACTCAGGTATTCTGCCGCTATTAAAATGGAGGTGGCACCCACAATTTCGCTCATGGCCCGCACTACCGGTAACGAGTTGCCCTCATCGCGCAGGTCCTCAAAACATAAAGCGGTTATTTTTTTTGCCATCATAGCTTGCAAACAATCAGCCTTCATGGTTGAGATCTGCAATGCCGATATCAGGATCTGACCGGGTTTCATCAACTCGATCTCCTGCAAAGTAGGTGGGGCAATTTTGATAATTATGTCCGCTTCGTAGACCTTTTTGGTTTCGAATACTATTTGTGCGCCTTGTTCGGCGTAGTCCTTATCCAAAAATTTTGCAGCTTTACCGGCGTTGCTTTCCAGCATAACGTCGTGCCCGTTGTTTACCAGCAAGGCCACAGACAAGGGAGTAAGCGGTATCCGGTTCTCCTGAAAAGAGACCTCTTTAGGGATACCTATGTATAGTTTGTTTTTTTTGTTTTTTACCTCAAGCATTGACTCCTGAGGTTGCATCATAGCTTGTTTGGCTACATCTGAGAACCCACTGTATTTCCCTGAACTCATAACGCGTTATTTATGGCTGATGAAGATAAGAAAAAAACATTAAATTTTTTCAAATGATATCTCCCTGGTAGTGTCATTTAACACACTGATGTTTATATTGATATAATGAGCCGGAAGCATGTCGGGAATCTTCTCCGGCCATTCAATAAAACAGTAATCGCCTGAGTAAAAATACTCTTCGCACCCCATATCCAAGGTTTCTGTTTGATTTTTAAGGCGATAAAAGTCGAAGTGATAAATGCGGTTTTGTGCGCCTTCGTATTCATTTACAATGGCAAATGTGGGGCTGCTAACAGAGCTGCTAACACCTAATTCTGCGCAAAGCGACTTGATAAGTGTAGTTTTTCCCGCTCCCATATCACCATGAAATAGAAATATGCGGTTGTTGCCGGCAAAGCTTAATAGCTGCTGAGCAATGGAGGGGAGATAGGAAATATTATAAATTAAAGATTGGTTATTCATCCGCAGTAACATCGTAAAATATTAGATCTAACCCCGCTACATTTCTAAGGGCTTTATCGGCAGTTATTAAAGGTAGCTTCAAAGTTATAGCCAAAGAAGCAATAATTGCATCTTGTAATTTTAGTCGTTTCCCAGCGCGAACTTTTACAATATCTTTTTTATGAGAATCATCGTATTTTACAATCGTAACATCGGAAAGAAAGTCTTGTATAAGTGATTTTTGTTCAAAAGACATCTCTGGGGCAGATAAAAGCTCCAATTCGCTTATGAAAGAAATCAAAGGGTCAAAATCCTGAACAAAACGGACAACGTTTTTATCTCCGTTCAAAAAATATAAAAGAATGTTAGTGTCAAGAATTACCTTTTCACCATTCATCGCGCCACCTTCTTTGTAGAATTACGGGGTCTTCGTTGAGTTTAAGAGCCCCAAAAAATTGGCTTAAGCGCTTTTTTTTGTCTTCAATGAGTCCGTCTCTAGCCTCTTTAAGTTTGGCCATTCTGTTGGAAGCCTCCTTGATCTTATTTTCAAGTTCTTCTTCAGAATCCTGTTTCCTTATTTCAACAATAACACTCATATTCAAATATAAGCAAAATAATTAATACTACTTTGGCCCATAAGTAACCACCGGAATGATCATTTCTTCTAACGAGATACCGCCGTGCTGGAAGGTTTCGTTATAGAAATTAACAAAGTGGTTGTAGTTGTTGGGGTATACAAAAAAGGTATCCTCTTTAGCAAAAACAAAGCTCGAGCTTACATGCAACTTAGGCAACATGGCATCATGTGGATTGCGTACATGAAACACATCTTTTGCGTTGAAATTAAGATTACGCCCTTGTTTGTATCTCAGGTTGGTATTGGTATTACGGTCGCCGATTATTTTGCTGGGCTTTTTAACGCGAATAGTGCCATGGTCTGTTGTAATGATAACCCGCGCTTGTTTCTGGCCCAGGAATTTAAGCAGATCAAACAAAGGCGAATGCTCAAACCATGATAGGGTTAAAGACCGGTAAGCAGCATCGTCACTGGCCAGTTCGCGTATCATCTGCATATCAGTACGGGCGTGCGAAAGCATATCAACAAAATTATAAACAACCACATTCAGGTCGTTTTTCATCAGGTTGTTTACCGAATCGTTTAATGAACGCCCTTCGTCAATATTCAATATTTTGTGGTACGAATGCTTAACATCTTTACGCAAAACGCGACTTAACTGATCGCTTAAAAAATCTGCCTCAAACAAATTCTTACCGCCTTCGTCCTCATCGTTCTGCCATTTCTCCGGAAAACGTTTTTCCATTTCAAGCGGCATTAAACCGGCAAATATGGAATTTCGGGCGTATTGCGTTGCAGTGGGTAAAATACTGTAGTAAGTATCTTCTTCCTCTAAACGGAAATATTCTGAAATTATAGGGTTGATGATCTTAAACTGATCAAACCTTAAATTATCAATCAAAATAAAAAACAAAGGCCCCTTGCCATCCAGTTTAGGAAACACTTTCTTTTTAAAAAGCTGGCTTGAATTGGTTGGCGCGTTTTCAGGGTTTTTTATCCACCCCAGGTAGTTTTTTTCTACAAATTTGCAAAACTGGGTGTTAGCTTCGGCTTTTTGCAGGGTAAGTATTTCGTGCATGCCGGCGTCTTCCAGTTGCTGTAGCTCAAGTTCCCAGTATATCAGCTTCTTATATACGTCTACCCACTCCTGATAGCTAAGGTTCTCATTTAATGTAATACCCAGGTTTCTGAAGTCCTGCTGATAAGCCATGGTGGTGCGCTGTGTAACCAGGCGCTTATTTTCAGTAAGTTTTTTTATTGTGAGCAGTATTTGTTTGGGGTTTACCGGTTTTATAAGGTAATCATCAATTTTTGATCCTATCGCATCCTCCATCAGGTACTCTTCCTCACTTTTGGTGATCATTACAATGGGAACATCATTATTGATGTTTTTTATCAGCGCAAGTGTCTCAATACCTGTAATACCAGGCATGTTTTCATCTAAAAAAACCAGATCGAAATAGCCATTCTTAAAAGCATCAACAGCATCATACCCATTGGTAACAGTAGTAACCTTATATCCTTTCTCACTTAAAAAAAGCACATGCGGTTTTAACAGATCAATCTCGTCATCGGCCCAAAGTATAGTAGTATCTTGCATGGTATAGTGTATAAATCAACTAAAAATGCGCTGCTAATACAGCACATAACGTATAATCTAACCCCAAAGCAAATCATTTGTTGCGGGTTTTGGTGACTAATTAACATAAATTAACATAATGGTGTTAATCCGTTTATTTATTTTGGCATTTTTGCATTATATAATCTGCATTTGAACAAGCGAAAGATAATTAACGACCCGGTTTACGGGTTTATCTCCATCCCTTCTGATCTGGTCTTTGATCTGATAGAACATCCATACTTTCAGCGCCTTAGGTACATAAAGCAACTGGGGATGACCCATTTGGTTTATCCCGGTGCGTTGCACACACGTTTTCATCACGCGTTGGGTGCCATGCACCTGATGAAGCTTTCTATTGAGGTTTTGCGCTCAAAAGGACATGAAATAACGCCACACGAAGAAGAAGCTATAACCATTGCCATTTTACTGCATGACGTAGGGCATGGCCCGTTTTCGCACGCCTTAGAACATACTTTAGTTCAGGGCTTATCGCATGAGCACATTTCTGTTATGTTGATGGACAGGTTAAACCAGCAATTTAAAGGGGAACTAACTACCGCTATAAGCATTTTTAAAGGAACGTATATTAAAGGCTTTTTGCACGAGTTAGTATCAAGCCAGTTAGATATGGACAGGTTGGATTACCTGAACCGCGACAGCTTTTTTACCGGCGTATCCGAAGGTGTAATAAGCTCGGACAGGATAATTAAGATGCTGAACGTAAAAGACGGGCATATTGTAATAGAAGAGAAAGGCATTTATTCGGTTGAAAAGTTTTTGATAGCGCGCCGTCTAATGTACTGGCAGGTATATCTGCATAAAACGGTAATAGCTGCAGAGCAGTTGTTGGTAAAGATCTTGCAGCGCAGTCGTGAGCTGGTTACGCAAGGCAAACAGCTTTTTGCTACTCCCGCCCTGGAGTACTTGCTTACAAACACCATAACCAGCGATGCCCTAATGCAGGCAGATCATCACCTGGAAATATTTACTGCATTAGATGATACGGATATCATGTCGGCTGTGAAAGTCTGGGCCACTAACGAAGAGTTTGTTTTGGCCAAGCTATGTACTGATTTTGTACAACGTAAGCTTTTTCATGTGGATATTACCGCGCAGCCTGTTGCAGTTGAATACATAGAAGAATTAAAAGAAAGGGCCGCCAATAAATATAACATATCAAAAGCAGAGGCAGGTTATTTTGTTTTTTCAGATTCGATACGGAATGATGCCTATCAGCCCGGCGACGGGAACATACGCATTCTGCTAAAAAATGATAAGATAATTGATATTGCAGCTGCGAGCGATAACTCTAATCTGGAAGCATTGGCTAAAACCGTTAAAAAATATATACTTTGCTACAGTAAGGATTTGATGGACTAATATTTTGGCTTTAAAGATTGAAGATTAGTTACTTGGTGCAATTATGCCCAGTTAGCTAATTTACCGATACACAATCTTTAATCTTCAATCTTTAATCTTTAACAACTAAAAATAATAAATTTGCCCGATGCAGTTTACAGCACAGGATATAGCATTTATACTTAACGGGAAAGTTGAAGGCGATCCGCTTGTTGCGGTGGACCGGTTGGCTAAAATTGAAGAGGCCGCCCCGGGCAGCTTAACTTTTTTGGCTAATCCTAAATACGAGCCGCATTTGTATAGCACCAATGCATCAATTGCTATTGTAAATGACAGTCTTGAACTAAGTGCTCCGGTTAAATGTACCCTTATAAGGGTGGAGAATGCATATAGCGCATTTACGGTACTGCTTGAAAAATATAACACTTATAAGCTGCACAAAGAGGGTATAGAGCAGCCATCTTTTATACACGAAACAGCAGTTTTAGGAGAAAACGTTTACGTAGGCGCTTTCGCTTACATTGGCGCAGGTGTAAAAATTGGGGACAATAGTAAAGTTTATCCGCACACCTACATTGGCGACAATGCTAAGGTAGGATCAAATACAACCCTGTTTGCTAACGTAAAAGTTTATTTTGATTGTGTTTTAGGTAACAATAACACCATCCACTCGGGCGCGGTAATAGGTAGCGATGGTTTTGGTTTTGCTCCAAACGCCGACGGTACATACACTAAAATAGCTCAAATAGGTAACGTAGTTTTAGAGGATGATGTTGAAGTGGGCTCTAACACCACTGTCGATCGTGCTACAATGGGCTCAACCATTATTCACAAGGGCGTTAAATTAGATAATCTTATCCAGATAGCCCATAACGTGGAGATTGGAGCAAATACAGTAATTGCCGCCCAAACGGGTGTATCGGGCAGCACAAAATTGGGCGAAAATGTGATTTTAGGCGGACAGGTTGGTGTAGTTGGGCACATAACAATTGCTAAAGGCACACAAGTGCAGGCACAGTCTGGTATTGGCCGGTCACTTACCGAAGAAAATAAGAAGTGGGCGGGATCGCCGGCATTTGCATATAGTAGTAATATGCGTTCTAATGTTGTATTGCAAAGACTGCCCGAATTAGAAAAAAGAGTTGTTGAATTAGAAAAAATAATAGCGGAACTGCGTAAGGCTGATTGATTAGTCAATAGTCATTGGTCATTAGTGAATTAGTTATGTTTTTAAATAGCTAAAACCAATGAGCAATGATGAATGACAAATGACCAATAAAGGATGAATATTAAACAAAGAACTATTAAGGCGCCTATAACTGTTTCGGGTGCGGGTTTGCATACAGGCGAGAAAGTTACCATGACGTTTCATCCGGCACCGGAGAATCATGGCTATAAATTCAG
Source organism: Mucilaginibacter sp. HD30 (assembly GCF_054061755.1). Taxonomy (NCBI): domain Bacteria; kingdom Pseudomonadati; phylum Bacteroidota; class Sphingobacteriia; order Sphingobacteriales; family Sphingobacteriaceae; genus Mucilaginibacter; species Mucilaginibacter sp. HD30. The sequence continues at coordinate 3,264,942 of NZ_JBSSEO010000001.1, read as the reverse complement.
AAGGGTTGATGTAGAAGGCATGCCTATTATAGATGCCGATGTGGATAATGTTACCGATACTTCGCGCGGCACAACACTATCACAAAACGGCGCAAGTGTAAGTACTATTGAACATGTTTTGGCCGCATTAGTGGGCTTGGAGGTTGATAATGTGCTGATTGATATGGACGGCCCGGAGACGCCAATAATGGATGGGAGCTCTATTCAGTTTGTTGACGCTATTTTAAACGCAGGCTTGCTTGAACAGGAAGCTGACCGCGAATATTATCATATCCCATATAATATTCATTATTCTGAGCCGGACCGTAAAGTAGATATGGTGGCTATGCCTTTAGATGACTATCGGTTTACCTGCATGGTTGATTATAACTCGCAGGTATTGGGCAGTCAGCATGCCAGTATATCATCAATTACCGAGTTTGTTAAAGAAATAGCATCATGCCGCACCTTTTGCTTTTTGCATGAACTGGAAATGCTTTTAAAGCACGACCTGATAAAGGGTGGTGATTTGAATAACGCCATTGTTGTGGTTGATAAGGATGTTGACGAGGCTGAATTGGCTCATCTGGCCAAACTATTTAATCGTAAAGACATCAAAGTAGCACCGCAAGGCATACTCAATAATATTGAACTACGCCATCAAAACGAGCCGGCACGCCACAAGCTGCTGGATATGATAGGTGATCTTGCGTTGGTAGGCGTTCCGCTGCGCGGCCATATCATGGCGGCAAGGCCCGGTCATGCGGCCAATGTTGCCTTCGCAAAAAAAATAAAGACGCTGATAAAAAAAGAACGCAGCCGTAAGCACTTTAAGGTTTACGATCCGAATATGAAGCCGGTTTATGATACCGTGCAGATAATGAAGATATTGCCGCACCGTCAGCCTATGCTGCTGATAGACAAAATATTAGAGCTAACAAAAAGCCACGTGGTGGGGTTGAAGAACGTTACCATGAACGAAGAGATTTTTAAGGGTCACTTTCCGGATGCTCCGCTTTTCCCCGGTGTTTTGCAGATCGAGGCTATGGCGCAAACCGGTGGAATACTGGTGTTGAATACAGTGCCTGATCCTGAGAATTACATTACCTTGTTTTTAAAAATAGAAAATGCCCGCTTTAAAGATAAGGTTGTGCCCGGCGATACGTTAATATTCCACTGCAACTTGTTAGCACCCATACGCCGCGGCATTGCACAAATGAAAGGCATTGGTATGGTAGGCGAGCGTGTTGTAGTAGAAGCTGAGCTAATGGCCCAGATTGTTAAAAAACAAATAACAGAATAATCGAATGATCCAACCCTTAGCGTATATACATCCGCAGGCCAAAATAGCCGACAATGTTGTTATTGAACCCTTTGTTACCATCCATAAGGATGTAGAAATTGGCGAAGGCACCTGGATAGGCTCAAACTCTGTTATTATGGATGGCGCCCGCATTGGTAAAAACTGCCGTATTTTTCCGGGTGCAGTAGTTTCAGCACCGCCACAAGATTTAAAGTACAAAGGCGAGCCCAGCACCGTTACCATAGGTGATAACACAGTTATCCGCGAATGCGTAACGCTTAACCGCGGTACTGCATTAGATAAAAATACCACTACTATTGGCAGCAATTGTTTGCTGATGGCCTATGTACACGTAGCGCACGATTGTGTTATTGGCGATAATGTAATTATAGCCAACTCTGTACAGTTGGCCGGCCACATTAACGTTTACGATTACGCATTCATCGGCGGAACCTCTGCTGTACACCAGTTTGTGGAGATAGGTGCGCATAGCATGATATCCGGCGGATCATTGGTGCGTAAAGATGTGCCACCTTTTACCAAAGCAGGACGTGAGCCATTATCATACATAGGCATAAACTCAGTTGGTTTGCGCCGCAGGGGATTCTCTGCAGCATCCATTAATGAGATCCAGGAGATCTACCGGATCATCTTTCTTAAAAAATATAATGTTACCAAGGCACTGGACATTATTGAGGCAGAGTTTAATCCAACCGTTGAGCGCGACGAGATCATTAACTTTGTATCCAACTCGCAGCGTGGTATCATGAAAGGGTTTGGGATATAGGTTAGTTCATAGATGATAGTTAATGGTTCATGGCAAAAAGCATAATGATGGATAATCTAACCACTAACAATTACCATGATCTTATGAACCCTTAACTATGAACCAAATAAACATCTCCCTCCAAAACGTAGGCCGACGCTTTAACCGTGATTGGATCTTCAGGGGGATAGACTACAACTTTACGGGTGGAGAAAGTTACGCCATCCTGGGGCCGAATGGTTCGGGCAAATCAACCTTGCTGCAAATACTAAACGGCAGCCTTTCACCATCAATAGGGAATATTACGTTTTTAAATAACGGTAACAAGATCGACATAGAAAGAGTATTCAATTACCTGAGCTTGGCTGCGCCCTATCTTGAATTGATAGAGGAGTTTTCGCTGGAGGAGGTGATCGATTTCCATTTCAAATTTAAACCCTACAAAGCAGGCATCAATAAGGACAAAATAATTGAACTGCTGAGCTTACCTGGTGGTAAAAATAAACTCGTTAGGTATTTTTCATCAGGAATGAAACAGCGGCTAAAACTTGCACTCGCGTTTTGTTCGGACACGCCATTGCTGATGTTGGATGAGCCAACCTCTAATCTGGATACACAAGGTATCGACTGGTATTTAAGCCTGGTAGAGCAATTCGCGCAGGGCCGGCTAACCATTGTATGCTCTAATCAGGAGCATGAGTATAGTTTCTGCAAATACCGGTTAAACATATCTGATTATAAATAGCATGACGCTTAACTACTTGCTGGAGGTTTATAGCATAATAGCAGGTATTGGCTGGATAGGAGTGATTGTGTATGTTCTAATTGGCTTTAACAATATTAAGAACCTGCCTGATCAGGGATTTGCTGCGAACGAGCCTGCTATAGCAGTTATAATAGCAGTAAGGAACGAGGAGGAAGATGTAGAAAAGGCATTGCAAAGTGTTTGCCACATCAAGTACAGCAACTGTCGCATCATTGTATTGAATGACCGCTCTACCGACGGCACCGGCGCCATACTGGCCCAAATGAAGATAAAATATCCCGCAATTAATGTGGTTACTATTGATGCCCTGCCTGGTGGCTGGCTCGGTAAAAACAACGCGCTTTATCAGGGGTATCTGCAAAGTACCGAAGAGTGGATGCTGTTTACCGATGCTGATATTGTTTTCCATCCCGATGCCTTAAGTAAGGCAATGAGTTATGTTGCTCAACATGATCTGGATCACCTTACTATATTGCCGCGAACTGTTTCGCGTTCCGTTATTTTAAACAGTTTGTTGGCCACATTTGCCTTAATGCTGGTACTTTATATTCGCCCCTGGGATGTTCGCAATCCTAAACGGAAAGCAGCAATGGGTGTTGGCGCTTTTAACCTGGTTAAACGCACTGCCTATGAAAAAGCCGGTACACATGCACCCATCAGTTTAAGGCCCGACGACGACCTTAAACTGGGCCAATTAATTAAGCAGGCAGGTTTGCGGTCAGATGTATTATCGGGCAAGGAATACCTTACCCTGGAGTGGTACAAAACCGTCAGGCAGTTTCGCGACGGATTAATGAAAAACTCTTTTTCTATTAGTAACTACAAAATGAGCGGCGCTGTTATAAACGTGCTGGCCACCCTAATTTGTGTGGTAATACCCGTTCCGTTAACGCTGGCCTCGGGTAGTTTCCCCATTCAAATATTAGGTTGTGCAGTTATTTTATTTCAAATGGTTTATATGGAGCTAACATCGCCTAACAAATGGTGGTACGCGCTAATGATACCTTTTGCGGGTGCATTAATGGCCTACATTATAATGCGTGCCGCTATAATTACTCTTAAACAAGGTGGCATATACTGGCGCGACAGCTTCTATTCGTTAGATGAGCTAAAAAGAGGTTCATAGTTAATGGTTAATGGTTCATAGCTGTATTTAATTGAATCAACAAAGCGTTGCTACAATCTATGAACCATCATCCATGAACCAATTTCAACCTCTTGCAACTTTCGCCTTAACTCCCTAAGTTTGCGCCTCAATTATTATTGTTATGTCTAAAGCATCCGAAGTAAAAAATGGCAATATCCTGCGTTTTAACGGGGAGTTATTACAGGTTGAAGAGTTTTTACACCGCACACCCGGCAATTTGCGCGCATTTTACCAGGCCCGTATGCGCAACGTAAAAACAGGCAAATTGGTTGAGTACCGTTTTCGTACAGATGAAGACGTAACTATTGCACGTGTTGAAACCAACGATTACCAATATCTTTATGATGACGGCGATCAGCTGGTGATAATGGATAACACTACTTACGACCAGCATAATGTGCCTAAAGCGTTGTTTGGCCCGGCTGTTAAGTTTCTTAAAGAGGGCATGAATGTTATTGTTGCCTTTGAAAGCGAAGAGCCGATAATGGGACAGATACCAGGATCAGCAGAGTTGGAAATTACTTATACAGAACCTGCCGTAAAAGGCGACACTTCAACCGGAGCGCTTAAAAAAGCAACAGTTGAAACCGGTGCAGAAATTAACGTGCCCCTTTTCATCAACATTGGCGACAAAGTTAAAGTTGATACTGCCAGCGGTTCATATGTAGAAAGAGTTAAAGGATAAGCCCCCGGTCCCGTAAAGGGGGTGTAATATTTTATAAGCCTCTGCAAGGGGCTTTTTTTATACCCAATTTCCCGCTAAATGCGGGTGTTGCAAAATATATGTGTCCCCCTTATTTAAAAAAGGTAATCATTTGATTTTTAGATAGTTGTTTTTTTAAACTTGCTAACTTATTGGTCGGGATATTTAGCTGTAAAAAATTTGTAATGCATTAGTTATCAAATAATTGTGAATTACTAAAATTGACTGTTTTTTGCGATATAATGCAACAGTATAGCAACACAATAACAACAGTTTAGCAACACTTTTGCGAGAGGCCTATTGAGTTGTCGTTGTAAGGATAAGAGCGGTAATTGTGGTCCGCAGGGTCCTCGCCTTACAAAGGTAAATGAAAACAAAAAGTGCTGCCTTTACCCGGTTCACTTTGAATGCTAAACGAGCCTTTATGTTTTTTAATGATCTCTGAAGCTATGTATAGACCCAGCCCAACACCCTGAAACTGCAAAGCCGTTTTGCTAACCCGGTAAAACCGTTGGAACAAGTGATCAATATCTGCCTTAGCTATGCCGATCCCGAAATCCTGTATAGAGACAACGAGTTGCTTTGCCTCCAACTGAGCACGTACAATAACCTGGCTTGCATTGGGAGAGTATTTAATGGCATTGGTTAATAGATTGATCAGCACCTGTTCAATCCGGAACTGGTCACCGGTATATAAGAGTTCAATGGAGTTCTCTAATATGATCTCATGATGATGTGCTGCCAGCTGCACGGTGGCAATGCTATTAGTAAGCGCATCGGCAAAATAGAAAGCGGCGACATTCAGATCGATCTGGCCCGAATTGATTTTTGTTACATCCAGCAGGTCTGCAATAAGTTTCTCAAGGCGTTTGATGCTGTTGCCGGCATTGGCCAGAAACGGGTAGATCTTATCTGCTTTGTCCGTTTTCTTTTCTAATAATTGATGAATAACCTTAATATTAGTCAGCGGCGTTTTAAACTCATGACTCACCATATTGAAAAATTCGTCCTTTTTGGCCTCCGCCACTTCTCGCCGGTCATTTTCCAATTTTTGCACCATTAACTCCCTGTTGGCGATAATGAGTTCGGCGGCCCTTTTTCCTTTTTCTTCATCCTGATAACCCAGTTCTTTCAAAGCTATCAGCAATTCTGCGGCACGCTTTTCCTTTTCCTCATCCTGAAAATCTAGTTCAATATTGGCGATGATGAGTTCGGCTGCGCGTTTTGCTTTTTCCTGGTGCTCAAAAACCAGCTTTTTATTAGCAATGATCAATTCGTTGGCGCGCTTTTCCTTTTCCAGGTTCTGAAAAACCAACTCTTTATTCGCTACCATCAGTTCAGCAGCCAGTTTCTCTGTCAGCTTGTTTTGTAGTACCAATTTCTTATTGACAACAATGAGTTCGGCAGCTCTTTTTTCTTTTTCACGATTCTGAAAAACCAGTTCCGTCCCTGCAAGGATCAGTTCTGAAGCGCGCTGTTCGCGGTCCGCCTCCTGGTTGTCCAGTCGGGTGTAGGCTATAACCAGTTCGGCAGCTCGTTTAGCTTTTTCTTTTATAAGCCCATCCAATTGTTCATTGGCAATGATCATTTCACTCGCGCGTTTGATCTTTTCTTCATTCCGAAGATCCAGTTCAATGTTTGCTAAGATCAATTCTGCTTCCAGCTTGGCCTTTTCCTGGTTGGCAATCAATAATTGTGCGGTTAAGCTGTTGGTATCCATTTGGGCTGCCGTAGCAGCGATCGGTTAAGCACGGTGAATTTATAAAGAGGTACTACAATAGTACACATTTAACTCGCTTTACGGCTATTTTTAAAGTAACTGGTATAAATAAGCTCTAATTTATCTTTGGTTACAGGTTTTATCAGGAATTCTTTTACAAATGGGTAAGCAGCAACCCGTCTGTGATCGTTTTCGTCTACAGACGACGAAACGACGTAAATACTGATCGGTTTTTGAAAAGAAAGACAAAGCCGTTGAAATTGTTCCAGAAAAGAGAAGCCGTCGCAAATAGGCATATTCAGGTCCAAAAAGATCAGATCGGGCAGTTCGGCGGTATTGTACCGGTTCTCCTTCAAAAAGTCGATAATCACTTGCGCCTCTGCAGCATGGGCAGCATCCTGGAACAGATTATGCTTGTCAAACATCTTCTGCATAATATAATGTTCCATCGGGTTATCGTCAATCATGATTAGCTTGCTCATATATATATAAATATTAGGATCTGAAAATCAATATACTACAACAATCGCTCCATGAAACATACAAGATTGATGTTTATGCAAGTATGTTACGCAAACGCCTTACTTTATGTAATTAATACAGATATCCAAAGCCCAACTTTATTAAAACTATTTGACAAGTTTTCGAGTCAATTTTTATATTTGTCAACTCGTAAAAATTAACAAAAACGGGATGTAGCGTAGCCCGGTATCGCGCCAGCATGGGGTGCTGGAGGTCGTGGGTTCGAATCCCGCCATCCCGACGGAACCAAGTATAAAAGAGCATATTAAGAGGTTGAAATAACTGATTGGATGTGCTCTTTTGAAGTTTTTACGGCATTTGTATACGGTACCGTATACACCTCAGTCATTGAAAATGTACTGTCATAACCACAACTTAAAAGATGTATTGCCTAGTTGATGGGTTTCATACGCCTTACTAGAATTGAACTTCTCTCACTTCATGTCAACGAATTTGAATGGGATTAAGATAATTTTACATATGACTATGATCTTAGCTATGCTGATTCACATATATAAAAAAACAATCAGGTAGGCTTTAAAACAGCCAAAAGACGTATTAAAATGGAGTTGGATGATCTGTTAACTATTATGATTATTCAAACTTCCGGCGGTGATTCTACCGTCTTTTTCAGGGGACCCTAATCTTTCGAACGCTCCTAATCGCAGATCCAAACTCTTTTTAGGCCGGGGATGGAACTTACCGACCAACGGGGGCGTTGAGCTCAATTCAACATCAACTATCGCCCAATCTCACAAATCATCGCCGAATTGCCGCCTGCTTGTTTAGTTGTGTCAAAGCAGCCTCCGGGTATTTTTATAAGCGGCCATGAATGTGGTAATGCCGCCATTACCGCAACTTACTACAAAGATATTTGCTACCTTATTTCTAAATAAGATCCTTTAAATAATTCATAATTGTACGGCCCGCAGCATCCCAGTTAAGCACCTCCTGAAATCTTTTGTAAGATGACATGCACAAGCGCTGATACCTTTTTTCGTCGTTAAAAACATCAAATATATACTCGGCATATTGCTGCGGGGCGGCATCCAAACTAAACGTTATCCCGTTTATGCCGTTTTCAATAATAGTGGGTATGCCGCCAACATTGGTGGATATAACCGGTAAGCCGTTTGAATTGGCTTCGCTAAAAACAACAGGGGTGCAATCAGCTTTGGTGGGTAGTATTAAAAAGTGACTATCTGCGTATAACTTGTCTATTTGTTGTTGACCTTCTTCGGTTTTTTTACTTATAAAACCATAGCTTTTTACATAGGGCGGTAAATCAGGGATCTCGGGTACCCCTGCTATATGCAAGCTGGTGGGCAGTCCCATCTCGTTAAGTATCCGGGCTACGTTCAAAGCCGTTACGCCGCCCTTACGTTCCCAGTCTATACCCATAAAAAGCAGGTTGCACATTTTTATTCCCCTTTTTTGCACAAGGTTTTCTATTTCATGAAAAGGCTTGATGTGGGCTATATTAGCCCCAAAGGGCACCACTTTAACTTTATTGGGGTTTGCCCCATAAAAATTGATGGCCGAGTTTGCCGCCCAGGCCGATGAGTAGATGGCTAAATCGCAATTTTGCAAAGCCAATCGTTCAATTTCATTGCCGTATTTAATAGTTTCGGCACTTAAGTTTTTAAAGGCGTCGTAAAAGTTAATTAACAATTCAAAAGTGGCATCGCAGTAAAGCACTTTTGGTTTATCCGTTTTTAAATAGGCATAGAATAAAGAGGTAGGGGAAAATATAACATCCGTACTGTTTTGTATAGCAGCAGCGGCATTTACGGCAATCTTTTTTGCATACGGCTTTGTTCTGTCAAACAAAAATTCTTTTCCCAAAAGTTTATAGAAGTGCTTTTTCAGGTGATAAGAATATATGCGTGCCCAGCCCAAATTATTACCATAATTAAGGTGTGCTCCCTGCTGCTCAAGCGATTGGCCAATGTAGTAATTTAAGCCAGACCATGCATGTATATTCTCTGCGGAATCCAGGGAAAAATAGGATATTTTCATACACCTAATATACATAATTATACTTATACCGGGCTAAAACCAGCTCTTTTCAGGGCGTCCCATCGGGCAATGTCATTAAGTTAAAAAAAAACGAAATAAAAAAGGAATTGCAGTAAGTAGTTTTGAATCGACTAAAACGCAAAACACTACTACAACCCTAATGGCCGAGATAAAAACAGGAATAAAATAAATATGCATTTGCACATTTTACCTTTTAAAGGCTAAGGGTGAAGATGGATTTTCGATACTCACAAACGGGATTTCCCAAAATCTTAATTTTTCAAAGCAGAACTACAGTTGATATCAAGGGGGTGTAATAACCCCTTTTTTAGTAAAAGTGTAGTTGAGAAATATTTATTTATATATCCTGCGTTATTCCATTCGCGCGCTTTTAAGATATCTTTGTTTATTAAATTATCATTCAATGAGATACGCTATTTGGTCTATTACGTGTTTGCTATCGGTTACGACATTTTACTCATGTAAAAAAGCAGGAACGGCGCCAAATTCTATAAATGACAAAGATCCTGTTGTATATATTGCAGGTACAGTTTGGGATGATGTTAATAAGAAATATAGCGCTTTTGTATTAAAAGATGAGGCACTTTCACTCTTAAATAACAGTGATGAAAGCGCAGCTGTTTTAGGAATGACTGTTCAAGGTTCAGATATTTACCTAACTGGATACTTGAAGAAACCTTCTGATAAGGATCGAATAGCCTGTTATTGGAAAAACGGAATACGTACTCCTGTTGATATAGATCGTGATTTTGGAAGCTCTGCTGTTGACATTGTTGTAGGAAACAACATAGTTTACACATGCGGTTTCAAAAATGGTTCTGCTGTTTATTGGAAAAATGAATCCAGTTTTAATGCCGCAAGATCATCATCTGGCAGAGACAACTATAATGCGATAGCTATTAATAACAGCGATTTTTATATAGGAGGCAACTACACTAACCCAGTAACCTTTAAATCAATACCAGCCTATTGGAAGAACGATGTTTTAGTAAATCTTCCTGCTCCGGATGGTCATCATGGGATTGTGAACGGAATAGCCTCAAAAGGTAATGACGTATACGCAGTAGGGTATACACTTGAGTTTGATGGCAAAAATGAAGTTGCCACATATTGGAAAAATGGAATTGCTGTCAAACTTGGCGATGGCTCAGTTCCAACCACTATTAAAAGTATTGCCATTGAAGGTAATGATGTTTACATGGTAGGTACAGTTGATAGAAAAACGATGGTATGTTGGAAAAATGACAAAATTCTCTTAAAAGATTTAACTGCTGCTCAAGAGTCCACTTACCCAACCGACATTTACATCTATAAAAACGATGTTTATATAACTGGATCCATTTACATAAACAATATCAACACAGGCCCTTTATATTGGAAAAACTCAGAACGCCACATCATTAACAATATAGCTTTAAAAGGAGGAACCGGTTATGGCATAGCTGTGTTACCACAATAAAAACGCTATAGTAATCTACTGCTTCAATGATTCATTGAGCAATCTTTAACTTCTTAGTCAAGGCAGCAGTACGTTATTTCAGCTTCATCCTTTATAAGGGAAAGAAGGTAAAGTGTCGGAGATAAAAGTGGATTGAAGAGGGGGAGTGATATTAGAATTACTTAACAAAGTTACGCTTATAGCTTCTGAAGCGTGCAAGAGCTTCCGGCATAAACCCTCAATACAGCCGCACTATCCATTTATTCCTTTGCCATCTTGCACTTGATTGCTATAAGCGTGTGTGGGCATCATAATTCTTTTATTCACCTAAATCAACTTTATATGAAACAACTATCTTTATCTTATGAACAGCATCTTGTATACGGTGGACGATGCCCGGTATGTTCAATTTATGCGATTTTAAACAGATTTAACAACATTACCGACAGTATTTGGCAATGATGGGGTGCTGGAGGTTGTGGGTTCGAATCCCGCCATCCCGACGAAGTAAAAAAGCTCTGACAATCGTCAGAGCTTTTTTATTAGTATACGCTGGGTACTTAAAGCGCTACATCTTTGCCACAAAACCACCGCTTGGGCGCAGCTTTATGGTCAAAACATCTTTTTTAGATACGGTTTGCTCTTTTCTGTCAACGCTGGTATTGGTTTCGCCATCATAAACAAGAGAAGCCTTAACTGTTTTGGTTAAAAAATCCAGTGGGATCTTCACTTCACGCTCTTCGCCGCCGTTCATTACACCAACCCACCAGGTAGTGCCTTTGCGCCTTGCAAAAGCAACCACATCGCCCATGCTGGTGCATGGCAATACACGTGTCTCATCCCAGGTAGTAGGCACTTCCTGAAAAAGATCAAACATCGGGTTGTCCAGGTAAAACTGGTACTGATCTGTAAAGTGTATTACCGGCGACAAGTAAACAATAGCCTGTGAAAACTCATGCGGCCAGGTAAATTTTGTGCTGGTTAACTCTTTAGGGTTCAATATAACCGATGTAAAGTCAGCAGGGCCGGTTAACAGGCGCGTAAATGGCACGGTTACATCATGCTGCGGCGGCATAACACGGCGGTATCTGGTCATGTGATATTCGTTGCCACGAATAGCCTCGCGTGTAATATCGTTCGGGAAGCTGCGGTTTAACCCCGTTGGTTTTACGCTGCCATGAAAGTTAAGCAGTAATTTCAGCGCGGCACATTCCTGCTGCGTTTCGGCGTACCACTGCATTATGTCAGCAGTTGCATCCGGGATAAAATCTATTTTTATACCAGCCGCACCAAGGGCTTTAACCTTATCCAAATAAACCTTGCGCTCAGGCGCTTTTCTAAATTCTTTTGAATCAACCCAAACAATAGATTTTACACCTACTGTTTTGCCGTAATCTATCGCTTCTTTTAACAAGGTCCATTGATCCTTGCCTTCCTGTTTCCAGTTGCGCCAGCCATCATCAATAAGGTAGTATTCCCATTTTAGCTTAGCTGCTGCATCAAACCATTTTTTTTGATCGTCCAGCTTCGGCGCGCCAATGCTCCACCACTGCCACATACTGCGGCCCGGTTTAACCCAGGAAAAATCTGAACCCTTTTGCGGTGGCGGGCACAAATTGGTTATCAGGTCTGAGTTTGCCAGTTGGTTAAGCGACCTTGCCACCGTGGTAGTGCGCCACGGCGTAACCTGCACCCCTTTATAGGTACCGTTTAAATATATTGTGGTTGATGGCGGCTTAACTTCCCATCCTTTTTTTGCAAACGGGAAGTAAGCGCTCAGCACATTGCCGTTGCGCATAAAAGACATATCCGAAAAATTTTCGACATCAGCTTCTGATACCGAAACGTAGTAGCCATTGGTTTGAAATGTAACCGGCCCCATTATGGTTTTCCCCTCTGTCACTTTATCCAGCGCGGTTACATAGTTTACGCCTTCATAGCTTTGCGAGTAATCTGCCCATGCAATTTTATCAACCTTGGCAGGCAATGTCCATGATGTGCGTTCGCTGTCAATACGCTTAACGCCGGAGGGTATGGTATAACGGATGGCAACACCATCATTATAAACCCTAACAATAAGGCTCATTTGCTTGCCGGCGGCCATAAGCGGTATTTCAGCTTCGTTTGCCTGGTTGTGCGCCACCGGATGGTTGCCTATAAGTGCATAGGTCTCGTTGATCTTACTGTTTTTTACTGCGCCCTTTATAGTAACGTTATCTCCAAGATCAGTACTGTCTGCAATTAACCCCAATGGCGATGTATCAATTATGGTGTTCTTGTCTGCTTTTATATTGTAAACCAGTTTTTTGTTAATGGTTGATACCGTTAACGAGATCCGCTTATCCGGGCTGGCCAATGTTACACTTGCCGTTTGGCTAAATGCGTTTGTTGATGCACATAGCACTAAAGCAGCAAATAGAATATTAATAAATTTCATATAAATATATTGTTATTTTGGAGCGATAAACTCCATTAAACCCATACGGTTAGGTTGGTGAACATCCATTTTTATATCATATATTGGATATAGGGTTGATGAAGAGCGGAAACGATCATCCACAAGATTACGATCCTGCCTCACAGCCTGGAAAGCCCACTTTGCACCAACACGCGGCCGGCCAAAATTTGATAGAGCATCTATAGGGATAGCCAATTCCATTGTCCAGCCTTTGTCTTTGTCCTTGTCATTATTAATGGTACCATCATAGGTAACCTCAACCTTATAAGCGGGATTATATCCCTTTACAAAAAAATCGCGTTTGTTATAATATTTATAAAACATCATATAATCGTAAGCTGCTTTGGTTATGTTGATCTCAAAGCCAAAGTGCATACTTACGCTGTCAGGAATAGGAACAACAAAAAATTCGGCACAATCATCAAGGTAGGGGCGAGCATCAAAAGCAGTTTCGCGCGCGGTTAACGAGGTGTCCTGGCACTCATAGAACAAATACAGGTTGGTATCATCCCACATCATCCTGAACTTGGTAGCTTGTTTATCAACTGGTTTGTCTGCACGGTAAAAATAATCAAGGCTGCGCACCTCGGCGTTTTTCCAGGCGGCCTCGTTCATTTTTCCATCAACAGTAATGGGCTCTGTGGCCCTTGCAACTTTGTAGCTTGGCAGTTCGCCAATTACAAATTTCTTTTCGGTTTGTGCCTTCAAACTTAAGCATGCCAGTAAGCAGCATGCTGTTGTGGCTAATATTTTACGGATCATAATTTATGTTATATAAGTAGATTAATTAGCGGCTATAACAGGCCCTTTGTGGCCTAATAACTCCAGCATTTTTTCGCCATAACGTGTGCCAAGTAATTTATAGCCATCAAAAGTGAAATGTAACCTGTCTCGTTTAGCTGTTGCCCCTGCAGATGATATTACGTAGGAGTTGGGTATTACCTGTGGTATGGTGGCAATAAATTTATTAAAGCCGGCACACGCACCATTTTGATCTGCGTTTACTAACTCACCAACCAATAAAGGTGTGTTTTTCGCTTTCAGGTTAAGGTCAGTTAACAAATGATCATAAATGCCTTTTACTTTTTTGGTCCACAAGCTATCGTTAGGGTTTGATTCTCCCTGATGTAACAAAATTCCTTTAATAACTCCATATTTAGATGCTTCTTTAGCCGCATCAACAAAATATTGGTAAGGGTTGTCATTGTATTCTTTAACAATGTTTTTCATCCAACTCGCCTGGTTAACAATATAACCTTGATAAGTTGTGTTATCAAATACTTCTATTTTGGCACCGGCAACAGCTACATTTACAATACCCACTTTTACATCAGAAGGAAGATTTGCTAAAAGCGTTCTGCCAAAATAGTCTGAGGGCGATACCCCGGTATTGCAACGGCAAAGCGGCGGTTTTGCCTTGTACCATTTGCCTTTTTCGCGGCCCAGGTTAGGGCAGTTCACTGTTTCAAAAACCTGGAGACGTGGGTCTACACCAACAGTGTCTTCTGGCCGCACCGGCCCGTTACCCTCCATGTTAGACTGACCAAAATTGAGGAAGATGTAGAATTTCTTATCCTGCTTTATTTTTTCGACCGGTTTATAGGCCGGAAAAAATATTGCACTGATTAATATAAGTGCACAAAATGCTGTTAATGTAGCAATGCGTTGTTTCATGTAATGCTTATAAATTGATTAATATAATTGGTTAATCGCCGGTTGCGATAATCACAGCCAATTTATAAATAATCACCAAAAGAATTGTAAAGGTTTTATTCCTCATTTGTGGTGTATTTATTCCTGTTTTGTAACAATTTTGTCGGATATGGGCGTATGTGGCATAGGCGCCTGATACTACCTGTAATATTAACACGTTAAGTGTGTGCCAACATGAAAATATCAACTATAATTCCATATCTGTACTTAGTGTTTCTGTTTACAATTCCGATGGGATGCGGAACGATCAGGTCAGTTGGTAAAAATCCCTCCGGCAGGGACCTTACAGCGTTGCAAGACTTGCCTAATTATACCGCAGATGGCTTCCTGAATTTAGGTGATGTGCCACCCCGCCGTGTAGCGGTATCTAATAGTCCGCCTAATAATAGCAATGGCATCCTCAGTAAAATAAGACCGTTACGGATGTTAAGAGGCAAACCCGATACTGTTAGGCCAAAAAGCATTATCCGGGTTGTTAAAACAGATTTGCTAAGCCTAAAGGCCGATAAGCCCACTATTGTATGGTTTGGCCATTCCTGTTTTCTTGTCAAAACAAAAACAGCAAATATCCTTTTCGATCCGGAATTGAGCAGTTTTGCCGGGCCGTTCAGCGGCCCTGTAAATGCTTTTGAAGGTGCAGATGCTTACAAACCCGAAGATATGCCGCCGATTGATGTACTGATAGTGTCGCATGATCATTATGATCATCTGGACTACAACACCGTAAAAAAGCTGAAGAAAAAAGTTAAAAAGGTGGTTGTGCCTATGGGTATTGGCAGTCACTTTAAATATTGGGGATATGATAGTGCGAAAATACTGGAACTTAATTGGGGCGAATCAATAAGCATAAACCCGCAGCTAAATATAACTGCCATGCCTGCGCACCACAGATCAGGCCGCACATTTACCGGAAACAAAACGCTTTGGGCATCTTACGTGATTGAGGTAGATGGCTTTAAGCTTTTCTACTCGGGCGATACCGGTTATAACCGTCATTTTAAAACTATAGGCGAGCAGATGGGTCCGTTTGACTTGGCTGTGATGGAGTGCGGACAGTACAACAACAACTGGTCGCAGAACCACATGTTCCCGGAGCAAACGGCGCAGGCCGCTGCGGATCTGAAAGCAAAAATGATATTGCCGGTACACTGGGGTAAATTTGCCGAGGCCTATCATCGATGGAACGAATCGATCAAAACCATGTTACCGGTTGCAGAAAATCTTGGCATTGCAGTTACCATCCCTAAAATTGGCGAGCCTTACACGGTTAGCGGCCCGCCCTTGCGCAGCAATTGGTGGGCTATGGATTAACGTCTGTTCTATTGCATAAAAAAGAGCGCGGTAATTACCGCGCCCCAACAAAATCTAACAGGGGTATTATGCGCTTTTTAGTTTGTTGCTCATTTCAATTTCTATATCACTGATAGCTTGCGTTGTTTTCATGAATGAGTCTGGCGTAACAGAGATGGTATCAATGCCTTCCTCAACCAAAAACTGAGCAAAATCAGGGTAATCTGATGGCCCCTGGCCGCATATACCCACTTTTACACCCATGCGTTTTGCTGTACGTATCAGTTGAGATATCATTGATTTAACAGCCTCGTTCCTTTCGTTATATAATGATGCTACTAAAGATGAATCGCGATCTAACCCTAATACCAATTGCGTAAGGTCATTTGATCCGATAGAAAATCCGTCAATATATTTAGCAAACTGATCTGCCAGTATCACATTAGACGGTACTTCCGCCATCAGGAATACTTTTAATCCCGCTTCGCCTCTCTTCAAACCAAATTCCTGCATTACATCATAAACCATCAATAGTTCGGTAACGGTGCGGCAAAATGGGATCATCACTAAAACATTATCTAAACCCATTACCTCGCGTACTTTTTTAATCGCCATACACTCCAGTCCAAAAGCCTCGCGATACGCTTTTGAATAATAACGTGAGGCGCCTCTCCAACCTATCATTGGGTTTTCTTCATTCGGTTCAAAGTATTTACCGCCCGGCATGTTGTAATACTCATTGGTTTTAAAATCAGAGAACCTAACAATCACAGGCTTCGGATATACCGATGCTGCTATTTTAGCTACACCAAATGATAATTTTTCAATAAAAAAATCCTCTGCTGATTTGAAAGGCTTTGCCAGCGTAGTTATCATCTCAGTTAATTCAGGGTCGTTCAATTCCTCGTGTTTAAGCAAAGCCATCGGATGTACTTTGATGTAGTTATTGATGATAAACTCCTCGCGCGCCAACCCGATGCCGGCAGATGGATACCCCGCGTATTTAAAGGCAATATCCGGTGATGCAATATTCATCATTACAGGCGTGTCAGTTTCTGGTAACGAAGCAACGTTATGTTTTATCATATCAAAGGCTATAACGCCACTGTATACATTGCCGTTGTCGCCTTCGGCACAGCTCACAGTTACCTCAGTCCCGGTTTTGAGTATTTGTGTAGCTGTGCCACAACCCACAATTGCGGGTACGCCTAACTCGCGGGCTACAATTGCAGCATGGCAGGTGCGGCCGCCCTTGTTGGTAACAATGGCTGATGCTTTCTTCATTACCGGTTCCCAATCTGGATCCGTCATGTCGGTAACCATTATATCGCCCTCTTTAAAGTCGGCCAGATTAATGTTGTCACCCTCTAATACGTGTACTTTACCAGATGCTATCTTGTCGCCAACAGCAATGCCGCTTAAGATCAATTTTTCCGCACGGCTCGCATCTTTTATATTGTATTGAATAATTGTTCCGTGGTTTTTGCGGGAGTGGATAGTCTCTGGCCTTGCCTGTAAAATAAACAGTTGGCCAGTGGTGCCATCAACACCCCACTCTACATCCATCGGGCACCAGTGGCCCTTAAGGGTGGTGTAATAGGTTTCTATTTTGCTCACCCAATCGGCCAGTTGCAGAATATGCGCGTCGCTAAGGCAAAATTTTTCTTGTTCAGCTTCGGTGGTATCAATCGTTTGCAGGCTGATTCCTTCACCTTTACCGTATATCATTTTATTGCGCTTGGCGCCTAATTTCTTTTCTATTATAGCCGGATAGCCTTTTTTAAGCAGGGGTTTAAATACAGTATATTCATCCGGGCTCACGCTTCCCTGAACGATCATTTCGCCCAGGCCGTATGAAGCGTTTATTACCACGACGTCTTTAAAGCCACTCTCGGTATCCAATGAAAAAGCAACGCCAGACACACCACGATCAGACCGCACCATTTTTTGCACGCATATAGAAAGGCCAACCTTAAAATGATCATAGTTAAAAGCTGCGCGATAGCTTATCGCCCGGTCTGTAAACAATGAAGCAAAGCAGTTTTTTATAGCTTCCATCAGCTCGGTTTGGCCGCGAACATTCAGAAAAGTATCTTGTTGTCCTGCAAATGAAGCGTCAGGCAAATCCTCTGCCGTGGCAGAAGAACGTACGGCCACATCCATGCTCACACCGCCGTAATCTAATATCAACATGCGATACCGCTCGGCTATTTGCTTTTCCATTTCGGCAGGGAACTTTCCTGATCTGATTAAATCGCGCACTTTTGAACCACAGACAGCCAGTTGCGACAGATCATCTATATCAGTAGCCTCAACAATCTGACGAATAGAATCAGCAAGGTTGTTGTGTTTTACAAATTCATAGTAACCATCAACCGTTAATATAAATCCGTCAGGAATTTTAATGCCTAATTGCTCCATATTCTGCAGCATCTCGCCGAGCGAAGCATTTTTACCGCCAACGGTTTCAATATCAGTTATTGATGCTTCGGCCAATTTCATTGTGAACTTTACTGTTTTCATAGCTTCCAAATGTTGATGATACAAACGTATGCTTAAAAAATGCGCATTAATTTGTAAAACTTCATAATAACTAATACTATTTTCATAATTTGTGCTAATGAAATAGAAATTAATGGTAATATCATACAAATGGCATTTACTTTAAGTGAGTTTTTAAGGAAGGATAATGAGTCGCTGGTTGTAAAGCGGAGCAAGATCTACCACGCGCTTAATGAATTCCATACACACCCTGATATGGAACTGCTGCACATAACCGAAGGCACCGGCACTTTACTAATAGGCGAAACGCCAATTTCTATTAAGGGTGACGAACTCATATTAGTTGGCTGCAATGTGCCGCACCTGTTTCGTTTTGAGCGGGAAGGGTTTACAGACCCCATAATGTTACGCGGGCCAATTCAATTACCCATCAATCTATTAATGCTGCATTTTGACCCCCTGATATTTGGCGAGACTTTTATAAACGTGCCCGAGAACGGTCTGATAAAGCAGTTGCTAAAAAAGGCAGGCAGCGGCTTATTGATTGAAGGCGCAATTAAGAACGAGGTGATAGCGATAATGAATACCCTGCTAACCGCACCGGTTAACGAGCGATTGATACAACTGCTCACCCTGCTCAACAAACTGGCATCGCAGGAGCACAAACCCTTGACGGACGATATCTACCACATGGATTTTAACCGCAGTGACGAGGCCCGGCTCACCAAGATCTTCCTGCTCACCATGCACGATTTTAACAAGCGCATTAAGCTAAAGACCGTAGCCGAAGCCATCTATATGGCGCCCAATGCGTTTTGCAACTACTTTAAGCAGAAGACGGGTAAAACCTATTTTGAGTTTCTGTTAGAAGTGCGGGTTAACCATGCCTGCAAGCTCTTACGCGAAACCGACTTTGCCGTGGTAATGATCTGCTACGACTCCGGGTTTACCAACCTGTCTAACTTTAACAGGCACTTTAAGGATATAACAGGGAAAACGCCGCTGGCCTATCGCAGGGAGTACCGCACCGCTGTATAAACCTACCCTTTCAGCTCCTTTACCAGGCTATTAAAGGCATCGCGGAGGGTGGCAAGCTCTTCTTCCAGTTGGGTAACGCGGGCTTCCAGTCCGCTGTTGCGGGTGGGGGTGGGTTCGTCGTTCCAATCGTCGGTTATTTGGGGTTCGCCGCTTAGGAGGTGGGCGTAGCGGGCCTCTTTTTGACCGGGGCGTTTGGGTAGCTGGGTTATAAAGGTGGGTTGGCCGTTAGCCAGCTTATCCAGGTATTCCTGCACTTCTTCTATGGTTTCAAACTCGTAGAGGCGGGCCGAGTTGGTGTTCAGTTCGCCGGGTGTTAGGGGGCCGCGCAGCATAAGCAGGCACAGTAGCGCCAGTTCTTGCGGAATGAGCGGGTGTACTATGGCGAAGTTGTGCTTAAACTTTACCGCCCTGCTTGAGCCGCCAGTTGCAGTTGAGATCAGTCCGCGTTTTTTGAGGGAGTTGAGGGCGTCCATCACAGTTGCTTCCTCGTAAGCTACCACCGGGTTGCGGGATGTTTTCTGGTTGCAGGCCGTAGTGAGGCCGTTCAGCGTCATGGGGTAGTAATCGGGTGTGGTGCGGCTTTTCTCTATTAACGAGCCCAGCACACGCAGTTCGGCAGCGTCTAATAGGGGTAAGGTTTGTGGTGTATCCATAAGTGTGGTAAATATAATGATTTGGCCTTAATGCAGAGTTTTGTCCCACGTGTGAGTGAGACAATATGAGACGAAGTGGGACGCTATTTTAAGTAAGCAGTTGACAGTGCGTAGTTTGCAGTTTTCGCGTGGGACAAAGTGGGACTACTTATTCGTCAGGAAATGTAGCTGGGGATTCAAGTTAATTTGTTGAATTTCAGTATAGTTGTAGAATTGAATATTTTGTCCCACTTTTTTGTATTTGTCTCGTCCTGAAATAGGTTTACACATTAAGTAAACAAAGATGGACGAAAGAACAGCAGAATCGATACTTATGGATCGTAATTTATTGGGATTAAATTACCGAGCTTTAGAGAAAAAGTACGGAATATCCCGTGCGCAAATCCACCGGATGGTGATGTCAAAGCAAAAGAAAGAAAAGAAGCCGGCAGCAATTAAAGCCATTTCAGTAGAAGACACAACCTTACCGGATGATGTTAAGACGCTCCGTGAGGAGCTTCGAAAAGCTCGTCTGAAGATTGAGTTACAGGATCTGATGATCGATATATCCAGTAAGGAGCTGGGTATAGACCTGCGAAAAAAGCATGGCACCAGGCGGTCCAAATGAAAATGCAAAGCTGCTCACGGGGACTTCGTGAGCTTTGCAGACTGCTTGGTCATTCGCCACAGGCGTATTATCAATATCAAAAAGCATTAGGAAAAAGTGTACTGGAGGACGACCTGATAATCGCTCAGGTGCTTGCTCACCGCCTGCTTCAACCGAAACTTGGAGGACGAAAGTTGTATGCGATGATGGAGCCATTTATGGCAGATCATCATATCGTCAGGGGCAGAGATCGGGTGTTTGACCTGCTGCGTGAAAACGGTTTGTTAAACAGAAAGCGTAGGCACAGTAAGCCCCGGACAACGGACTCGAATCACTGGATGAAGAAATACCCCGACCTGATAAAGGGTATCGTATTAAGCCGTTCAGAAGAATTATGGGTGAGTGACATTACCTATATACGACTGAAAAAGAGCATATTCGCTTATCTGAGTTTGGTTACAGATGCTTACAGTCGTAAGATCGTGGGTTACCACATGAATAAGGACCTATCAGTTCAGGGGCCTGTGGCGGCTCTGGAAATGGCGCTTAAAGAAAGGACGGGTAATGAACTGTTGATCCATCATTCAGACCGTGGTTCACAATACTGTTGTGAAAACTATATCGGTTTGTTAAATCAAGCCGCTATCGCTATCAGCATGACCCAAAGCGGTGATCCCAGGGATAATGCCATTGCAGAAAGAGTAAACGGAATACTAAAGCTGGAGTTACTTAAGGAAGTATATCCCCACCTTACAAGCGCCCGGGAGTCGGCAGTAACAGCTGTTGAGATTTATAACAGCGTGAGGCTGCATAGCAGCATTGATATGATGACCCCTGACCAGGCACATGGGCAAACCGGCCCGATCCAACGTAAATGGAAGAGTTGGGTTAACAGACCCTGCAGAAATCGGGTACTACAGTTTTAAACAAAAGAAAGGAGACAGTAAAAAGAAAAAAGAAGCAAAAAACGAAAAACATGTGGAAATATGGAAAACTGAAGGAGTTTCCCACATTCCCACACAACAAGCAAACAACAATAGTTTATTCTTTATATTTAGAAAAGTGTAAACCTATAACAGGACTAAAATTAAAGTGTAAACTTATCACAGGATTAATCATTAAAAGTGTAAACTTTTTTCAGGACGATACAATTAAAAGGCGGTTATGCTTGTCGCTTGGTGACGCTACTGCACTTGACTTGCCCTTGCCAGCGCACCGCTCACCAGTTTTTCCTGATTTCGTCCGAAGCTGACCTGCTTTGGGATAATCCTATTAATCCGTCCATTCAAACAACCTGCCGCCTATGGGGTTAAAATATTACCTTGCCATTTTTGTAGGGACACACCAACCATTAAAGCATGACGGTAGGCATCATCATAACACTCTGTACATTAGTTCTGTTAGCTTATATTTTCGACTTTACATCGGCAAAAACCAAAATCCCGTCGGTTATTTTATTGCTGGCTTTGGGCTATTTAGTTAAGCAACTTTGCAACTTTTTCGGCGTTGTTTTATTCAATTTGAGCAGTATTCTGCCTGTTTTAGGCACTATCGGCCTTATTCTTATTGTGCTGGAAGGAGCATTAGAGCTTGAGCTTGATCAAGGCAAGCTGCCCCTCGTGGGTAAAACTGTTTGGGTGGCGCTGGTACCTATTTTAGTGCTTTCTTTCGGGATAGCCCTAACTATACATTATTTAGCCGGCTACAATATGCAGCAATGTTTGGCCAACGCCGTGCCGCTGGCCATCATCAGCAGTTCAATAGCCATACCAGCCACCCGCAACTTTACAGCCGGGCAGCGCGAATTTGTTATTTACGAAAGTTCAATTTCTGACATCCTCGGCGTAATACTTTTCAATTTTATTGCCCTGCATACCACCTTTGGCGTAATGTCGTTCGTTCTGTTTTTTGTGGAGCTTATTATAATCGTGCTCATATCCTTCGTTGCCACGGGGGCGCTCTCGTTTATGCTGGGCAGGCTTCAGCACCATATTAAATTTGTGCCCATTATATTTTTGGTGATCCTGGTTTACGAGATCTCAAAGGTTTTCCACCTACCTTCGCTGATTTTTATACTCGTTTTCGGGCTCTTCCTCAACAATCTGGAGAAGATAAAACACATCCCATTCGTTCAAAAACTAAAGCCAAGCGTACTGCATATCGAAGTAAAGAAATTTAAAGAAATAACCATAGAAGCCACCTTTTTGGTAAGGGCGCTGTTTTTTTTGCTGTTTGGTTACCTTATAGAAACCGACGAATTAATAGCTACAGATACGCTGGCATGGTCGGTAGGTATAACCGCAGGGATATTTGTGGTGCGGACGCTTATTTTAAAGGCGGCTAAAATGCCGCTCTCGCCATTGGTATTTGTAGCGCCGCGCGGACTTATCACCATATTGCTGTTCCTGTCGTTAACCCCTCAACTGCGCATCCCGCTCATAAACCGCCCTATCATTATCCAGGTAATTATCCTGTCGGCATTGGTGCTAATGGTAGGGGCGTTGCTTAATAAACGACCGGTAAGTGAGGGGGCAGTTGTGGAGTATCCGGGGTAGTGTGGCAGGTTGAACGTACTTGTCGCTTGGTGATTCTCAACACGCTTGGCTTGCCCCGCTTGGGCCGCGGAGGCCTTTTTTCTTTTCCTTGATGAAAGGAAACAAAACTAAGCGCAGCGATCTCATGAACACTTTAAAAAACAAACAACACGTGAATAAATCAAGTCAGCAGGAAGGCTTCTTTGCCGCACCGGGCCTTTGCCCTGCAAATCAAGAAAACCACGGGCTGTAAAGTTTTGCCCCGCTGTCGCTCGCACAAGGCCTGCGCTTCAGCAAAAAATTACTATGCCCTTGCCTGCGCACCGTCCCACCAGTTTACCTGATTTCGCCCGAAGCTGACCTGCTGACGGGTTCTCTTATTAGGCCTCCTATAACCCTCCACGTCATTGCGAGGAACGAAGCAATCTCTACACGATAGGTTGAGCAGATTTTTCTATTAAATGAATTAATTCCGCCAACTTAACCGCTCCATTTGCCGGGTCATCAGTATATTCCAAGCTTTCAAATTCATGCCAGGTTGGGTCCTTGTCATTAATGTCTGCAAATCTCAGATCGGGTAATTGCCACTGATGCGCGTAGAGCCAACAGCCATCAATTAAGCGGCTTTTGATGTGTTTTTCAACAATACTCAGATCAATATTTGATGGATTTGCAAAAACTATCGAGCCGAAGTTTTTATAGTTACCGCTATCGCGGTAGAGATAGGAGAGTTTGATGTTGGTCATAGCTGAGCTAAAAAACTCCGATTTTTATTTCCATTGAAATCAATAATTCGCTATTAACTGGCATAAAGGTCACATTCGATAAAACGAGTTCGGCGTTTTCAAGTAAGCAATTTGCTTGCGACTTATAATCATAAGTTAGCTTATCTCCTGCTAAGCTCATCAGGAACTTCTTCAATTTATATTCGTAAAATTTGTGGCCTAACGAATGTTCAAACTTAAGCGGATTGCTAACCTCCAACCAATGCAATAGCTCGCTAAATTTACAAACACCATCTTTATAGGCTTTAATAACCATTGCAGCTAATATTTGCGGCAATGACGATTCTATCAAAATTAAATCAAGCTCAAGTAAAGCAGGCTCAATCCTTACTAATTCTAAATTGTCGTCCTCAACCTTAAAAATGAAATTAGACGCGGTTTGTAGAAGCTCGGATTTACCATTTTCCATTAAGCTAAGTTAATTGGGCTACTATGCCATGTCAATCGGATATAAGTGAACTTTGGATAATTTAATGACACTTATAGTCCGTTGACTTATAGTCGACAAAGCTTGATCTTGCTGCATGAGTATTAAAGCAGATGTTGGCTTAAGAGTTAGGGAGTTACGGAACAATATTGGGATTTCGCAAGAGGCGCTCGCTAATAAAGCGGAGATCGATAGAACGTATGTTACTGACGTGGAAAATGGACGTCGAAACATATCGATAGAGCTTCTTTTAAAAATCACCTCTGCTTTAGAAATTTCAATCAAAGATTTTTTTGATGCGCCTAATTTCAGTAAATAATGGGTGCATTTTATTCGAACGCAGTCGGCAGGTTTATTAATGATGATGACGAGCTAATCATAGGGGCTCTAACAATTAAAGCAGGCTTGGCCGGCTTTCACCAACAGCTTCATACCCAAACTCTTTCCTGGAAGGAAGAAATATCAATTTTAAAGGCGGCTTTCGTCAACGCAATTTCTCAAAACCCAGCAATAGAAGATTTTGCAATTTTGTTGGAGTATCCTATAGCACGGCGCGAGAAGAGAATAGATGTCGTCATAATTGCTAGCGATTTAATAATTGTAGTCGAGTTTAAAGTTGGTCAAATTGATTATTTAAGTTTAGACAAAGAGCAGCTAATGGATTACTGCTTGGATTTACGCGATTTTCATTTTGAGTCGAGAAACAGAAATATAGTGCCTATTTTACTTGCAACTAATGCGAAAGACGAGGAAAATGAACCTTTGGAATTTGAAAACTCCATATCCAATATGCAAATCGCTAATGTCCTCAATTTTGCAGGAGTTCTTCAACATACAATCTCCAATTGCAGCATTGAAAATGCAATTGATTATTTAAAATGGAACGTTAGCGACTATAATCCAACGCCAACCATTATAGAGGCGGCGAAAACATTATATTCTGGAAAATCAGTTGTTGAAATTTCGAGATCGCATGCAAGAATCAAAAATTTAACCCGGACATCAGATGCTGTTATTGAAGCGATTAACGCGGCGAAGAGAAATAATGAGAAAATAATTTGTTTTATTACAGGTGTTCCTGGAGCCGGCAAAACACTGGCAGGTCTAAATATAGCGCATCATAAAGCTTTCCAAAATAAAGATGGGTCAATTGCGACGTTTCTCTCTGGGAATGGACCTTTAGTAAAAGTATTGAAGGAAGCTTTATCACGAGATGCATATAAAAGGGCTAAACTAAAAGACCCTAAAGCAACTAAAAAATCAACTGGTCGCGAGATATCGTTCATTGAAAATGTTCATAATTTCATATCACATTACTTTGAAAAAGCAGACACTGTTCCTAATAACAGAATCGTGATTTTTGACGAGGCGCAAAGAGCATGGAATGCTGAACAGTCTAAGAGAAAATTTCAGCGAAATTTCTCAGAAGCTGAAATAATGTTAGAGATTATGAGTCGAGATACTGGTTGGGCGGCTATTGTTGCTTTAGTAGGTGGCGGTCAAGAAATAAACACGGGAGAGGCCGGGCTTCCAGAGTGGGGAAAAGTTTTAAAGGAAAAATTTAATAAATGGAAGGTTTACATTTCTCCTCAGTTGAAAAAAGGCAACCACAGCACTGGCGACATGACTTTATTTGATCAAGTACCATCAAACTTGGAAGTCATCGAAGAAGTAGATCTTCACTTAGACGTTTCAATCAGATCTTATAAAGCTGAACAACTTTCCAACTGGGTTAACTTGGTATTAACCAACGAGCCTTTTTTAGCAAAAGAACTGCACGACGTTGCGTTAAAGAACTATAAAATTTTGTTGACAAGGGATCTAGAGCAAGCAAAAAAATGGCTAAGAAATCAGTGCAAAGGCTCTAGAAGAATGGGATTAGTTGCTAGTTCTGGGGCAAGGAGATTGCGTCCATATGGACTGGATGTAAAGGTGCCTTTAGAAGAAAGTGAATGGTTTTTGAATGATAGGAATGATGTTAGGTCATCCTACTATCTAGAAACACCTGCCACGGAATTTGGGGTACAGGGTTTAGAATTAGATTGGACTGGAGTTTGCTGGGATGCAGATTTAAGAAGGAAAGGTAAATCTTGGGACTTTAATTCTTTTAGTGGAACTAGATGGACAAAAACGAAGGCGAGTGCAGCTCAAACCTTTACGCTCAATAAATACAGAGTACTATTGACAAGAGCTAGAGAAGGAATGATAATCTTTGTACCCCCGGGAGACTTTGAAGATCCAACAAGAAATCCAGAGTGGTATGACCAAATAGCTGACTATCTGATTTCTTGCGGTGTTAGGCGATTATAACTGCGTACTTCCTTACTATGCACATCGGCCATAAACAAATAACGATAAAACCGGTAAATTGTGCTATAGTGTATTAATTGCCATTCCCGTCAGCAGATAAGCTTCGGATGAAAACAGGTAAGACTGCCGGCCTTTGCGTAGGCAAGGGCATAGTAAATTTTTGCTGAAGCGTAAGACACGCGCGACAACAGGCGCAAAAAGATTACAGCCCGTGGTTTTACCTGATTTGCAGGGCAAAAGGCCCCGTGCGGCAAGGAAGCCTCTCTGCTGACTTGATTATTCGCTGTTGATTGTTTTTTTTGGATGCTCATGAGATCGCTGCGCTTAGTTTTTGTTTCTTTTTATCAAGAAAAAGAAAAAAGGCCTCCGCGGCCTAAGCGGGGCAAGGCATGAGCAAAGGCTTGTCCGCTGTCTACTACCACCATTATAAACATCAAATTACCATTTTCATAAATCCTACGCCGCTTAAAACCGTATAAATACGCAAATGGCAAATAAATGTACCCGTTGTTTAAAAAACGCCATTTTTTACAACACATTTTTTAAATTATCTGCTTGTTCTATTGCATAAATGTTTAGTACCTTAATCGCAGTTACTATACCCAATGAGAATATACCATTTAAGTGCCGAATGCTACCCTGTTGCCAAAGTTGGCGGCCTTGCCGATGTTGTAGGCGCATTGCCAAAATATCAGGTACGGGCGGGTTTAGATGCTGCCGTTGCGCTGCCTTTTTACGACCGTAAGTTTGTGCAGGAAAACCTGTTTGACCTGGTTTTTCAAAGCGCTACCCTGCTGGGTACACGCAGATTGTATTTTGAAGTTTGGAAAGAACGTAACAACGTATTGGGCTTTGAGCTGTTTTTAATTAAGATACCCGGGCTGATAGACCGTGAGGAAGTTTATTGTTATCCTGACGAGAACGAACAATTTATTGCTTATCAGCTGGCTTTTTTAGACTGGATAACCTACACCGGGCAGTCGCCTGATATTATACACTGCCATGATCACCACTCGGGCCTGGTGCCTTTTTTATTAAAATATTCAAAACTATATACTCGTTTGGCTAATACGGCAACGGTATTTACCATTCATAACGGGCAGTATCATGGCGCTTTTGGCTGGGATAAGGTGAGTTATTTGCCCGAGATAGATTTAACAAAGGCCGGCCTGCTTGATTGGAGCGGCGGCATTAATCCGCTGGCTTCGGCAGTGCGCTGCTGTTCAAAATATACCACCGTGTCGCCAAGTTACCTGCTGGAGCTGGAGGTAAGCTCAAACGGCCTGGAGCACCTTTTTGAAATGGAAAAGGCGCGGGGCGTAGGCATTGTAAACGGCATTGATAACGAGGTTTGGGACCCACAAACCGACACCATGTTAAAAGGTAACTACAACACTGCCACCGCAGCTGTAGGTAAACAGGCCAATAAGCAAGCCATTTGCGACCGTTTTAACCTTGAGCCCGACAGGCCTTTGATATCATTTATTGGCAGATTGGTTTACGAAAAAGGGGCCGATGTTTTGGCGCAGGCCATTGCTGATAGTTTAAGATTATTGAGCGGGCAGGTAAATTTTGTACTGTTAGGCGCCGGCGACCCTGAAGTTGAAGCGCAATTGCAGGAGTTGAAAGAAAAATTCCCCGAAGATTGCAATGTGTTCATCGGCTATAATGAAGAGCTGGCGCATTTGGTTTATGCAGGGTCAGACTTTTTGCTGATGCCGTCGCGCGTGGAGCCTTGCGGATTGAACCAGCTTTATGCCTTACGTTACGGCACAATGCCAATGGTGCGCAGCACCGGGGGTTTGAAAGATACCGTGAAAGATTTTGGCGACGAAGGTGGCTACGGCATACGGTATGACGAGACCAGCGTACCCGATATTGAATATGCCATTAACCGGGCCCTGGTACTCTATAAAAACAACAAACATTTACAACAATTGCGTAAACGCATGATGGGTCTTGATTTTTCGTGGGACGTATCGGCCAAACAATATATTGATCTTTATAAAAGCTTAATTCCAACAACAACAACTCCATAAACTGTTATGACATCAAATGTAATTTGCATAGTGTTAGGCGGCGGGCAGGGCAGCCGGCTTTCTCCTCTAACGGCATCGCGCTCAAAACCCGCAGTGCCAATTGCCGGTAAATACCGGTTGGTTGATATTCCGATCTCTAACTGCCTTCACTCGGGTATAACGCGTATCTATGTGTTAACGCAGTTTAACTCGGCATCGCTTAACAAGCACATAAAAAACACCTACCACTTTAGCAGTTTCAGCGAGGCTTTTGTTGATATTCTGGCTGCAGAGCAAACTCCTATGAGCGGTGGCTGGTACCAGGGTACTGCCGATGCGGTAAGGCAAAGCCTGCACCATTTGGCCGTGCATGAGTTTGACCACGTACTAATACTATCGGGCGACCAGCTGTACCAGATGGATTTTGAGGAGATGATAGCCAACCACATTAGTAAAGGAGCAGAGATCTCTATAGCCACCATTCCGGTGCACGCTAATGATGTGCCGGGTTTTGGTATTCTTAAAACCGATGAAAATAGCTTTATTACTGATTTTGTTGAGAAGCCAAAAAGCGGTTTTGACAAGCTGGTATCAGAAGTGAGTGATGAGATGAAGGAACAGGGGCGCGTGTACCTGGCATCAATGGGTATTTACCTGTTTAACCGTAAGCTGTTGTTTGATACGCTGCAAGGTAATGATCATCCTGATTTTGGTAAAGAGATCATCCCATCGGCCATACATAAAAGTAAAGTGCTTAGCTATCAGTACGAAGGTTACTGGACAGATATTGGTACTATCCCATCTTTCTTTGATGCCAACCTGGGCCTTACTGATGACATACCGCAGTTTAACCTGTTTGATAAGAACTACATATTTACCCGTGCGCGGATGCTGCCGCCCTCAAAAATATCGGGCACACACATGGAGAAGGTTATTATTGCCGATGGTTGCATAGTTAATGCCAGCCATATTAAACGGTCGGTAATTGGTATCCGTACCCGCATTGGTTTTGATACGGATATTGAGAATTGCTATGTTATGGGTAGCGACAATTATCAAACACTGGATCAGATTGATGAATCTTTTGCCAACGGCACGCCTATAATGGGCATTGGCGACAGGTGTAAAATAAAGAACGCCATTATTGATAAGAACACCTATATAGGTAACGATGTATGCATTAACTGCGGTCCGGCGCTTGCAGATGGCGATTACGGCACGTACACCGTTCAGGATGGAATTGTGGTGGTTAAAAAGCGGGCTGTTATACCGCATGGTACGGTTATTTAGCCTTTAAGCACCAGCTCTTATATAACAAAATCGGCCCGAATTTCGGGCCGATTTGTTATATACAATAAGTTTTATACGTAAGGTAATTTTGTATTAGCGTCTGTTTTTAGCACGCACCCTTATTTTAACCATTTTTTTCTCGGCAAGTATTTGCATACCGCCAATAGTTAATAACGCCGCAAAAACGGGATATAACACCATAAAAGCACGGTGAACAGATGGTGTACCAATTAGCAGGGCCATAAAAATATGCAGTACAGCGGTAACTATCATTCCTATAGTTCCGATCACAAAAAAAGGGTTCAGTGTTTTCATAGCCTAAGGGTTTTTATTATTGGAAAGGTACCCAAAAATATCCGGAAAACCTAACCGCAAGCTTAAATGTTAAAAATGTTAAATAATTTGCAATATTGAGGCTCAAGCATTTAAATTAGATTAACCATTTCATGCTTATGAAAACAATCGTCATTACAGTAGTAATTTCTGCTTTTGCCTTTAGTGTAAACGCACAGCAATCGCCTTTATTACCCGAGCAGCAGCCGTTAAAAAAATTTAGGATACTGCCGGATAGTTTATCAGGCAATAAATTTTCATTTAAGGCAGATAGTCTGCGTAAACAACCGGCCGTCAAGCTTGATTTACCGACCAACGCTAATATTGATAATATGCTTGTAGCGCGTATGCGCGGGAATGATAACATGCCTGTGGTACAAACCGACATAACGGGTTATAATATGCCTGTGGTAGGTTTGCAGGGTGATTCAAAAAAACAGGTAGCACAAGCTGAAGGGATGCCTTACAATATGCCATTTTTTGGAGGGAAGCCACCCGTATTTCTTAAATTTAAGAAATACCCGAATGATACTCCACCGGCAGATAACACCACGAAATAGCAGCGCTATCAGGCCTGCTCGTTCATAAGCTTAACCTCTGCACTAACCAGTACCGCAGCTTTTTCTGTGTCGATGCCGTTTATGTTGGGGTTGCTTTTTACGGCATCGCGCTGGCCTGCCACTTGTTCAAATACTTCCTCGTATTTAGGGTGATTGGTTTTCATCCATCTGTCCCATAAATTAAAATACAGCCCGAAGTTATATTTAACATACCTGTGGTGCATGTTATGATGTGTGGCGCTGTTGTGCCAGTTGGCAGCTTTGTTGCGGGCAAAACTTTTAGGGAAAAACTCATAACCCATGTGGCCCATTATATTCATTACCAAAGCATAACCCGAAAATATGGTAAGCGCCAGGTAATGATAGGGGACGATAAATACAATAACCGGAACTATCCCCACCTCAACCAAAGCCTCAACAGGGTGAAAAGCATAAGCCGAGAATGGTGTTGGGTTTAACGACATGTGATGCACCACATGCACGCGCTTAAACAGCGGTTTCCAGTGTAGTAGGCGATGCGTCCAGTAAAAGTAGGCATCATGTATCAATATCATCAAAAATACGCTGAACACAAAATAGCCGTAGCCGTATTTATCAATAGGGCGATACACAAGGGTGATATCTTCAGCGCTGGCCCACATCACTAACACTATCACCACACTAAAAATAATGGAGGTGGAGATGGAATATTTTATCTCGCGGGTGACATCTTTTTTTGATGGAAAACGCTGCTGAATTTTAAGATAGAGGTATTTGGTTTTTTTCCAGATATAAAATACCATGAACAGCCCGCCTGCTATCAGCATAAAATGCAGGGTAAGTAAAATTGGCGGCGCCAGCGCTACCCACCATTTGTATATTGAGTTAAATATCTCCATATAAAGGCTGCAAAGGTACAAAAACTATACCCGCATTTTTAATTAGCGATTAAGTATTGTAATTATGGCGATAGGTTATTGGAAATCTTTGTTCAGCAATTTCTCCAGTTCAACAAAACTGATGCTCATTTTTACGCGGCCCTGTTTGGCGTAAGATATTTCACCGGTTTCTTCGGATACAATGATGGCAGTAGCTTCGTTAGCCTCGGTAACACCAATCCCTGCCCTGTGGCGCAGGCCAAACTGCGCAGGCAGATCCTGCTTATCCGTAAGCGGCAAAATACAACTGGCAGATTTTATTTTGTTATCAGCAATTACCACAGCCCCATCATGCAAGGGGCTGTTTTTTTGAAAGATGCTTTCCAGCAATCGCTTGGAAATTTTAGCCTCCATCAGTTCGCAGCTGTTTTGATAAAACTGTTCATCATAATATTTGGCAAACACAATAAGCGCGCCTGTGCGGGTTTGCTTAAAGCTTTTACAGGCATCAATAATAGGCTTTATGCGGGCGTAATTGTTCTTTTCGGCTTCAACTTTACCAAAAAAGTATTGCCACCAGGCTTTGTTGCGCTGCAGCGAGGCGTTTTTACCTGCCAGCAGCAAAAAACGCCGGATTTCCTGCTGAAACACAACTACAATTATTACAATACCACCGCTGGTAAAATACCCCAATATGCGCGACAGTAGTTGCATGTGCAGCTTCTCTACCACAAAACCAAGGGCATATAAAATAAGCAGGCCCACTAAAATGTTGGCGGCAATGGTACCCCGTATCAGGTTATAAATATGATAGATAATGAATGCTACCAGCAATACATCTACCACATCAATAAACGATGGCATAAACGAAGAAAGATCGCGTAACTGCATTTTACTAAGGTAACATTTTAAACTTAAAACACTTTTAACAGGCAGATTTTAGCCCTGGTACGGCCCGCCCGGCACACCCCAACCCCAGTGCGGCATGGGTATATGTGGCGGGCTGTCAATCTCATCGGTATTTGAGTTGATTACGGCAATGCGCGTTCCCCACTCCAGGTAAGCTACAAATGCAGAGCGGAACTCAGGGTCGTCAGGTAATTCATGTTCATCAGCTGTTTGCAGCAGCAACTCTACCCAACGTTTGCCGTGCTGTTCCGTTAAATGCTTTGACAGGTGCTTCTGGATCATTTTAAAATGACTGCCACCCGCCTCGCTGTATAACTTTGGTCCGCCTAAAACTTCGGCAACAAATTGGGCCACGTGCTGCCGGTGCTCATGCGACATGTGTTTAAAAACGGGTTCCAGTATCGGGTCGGCTAAAACTTTGTCGTAAAATTTATTAAAGAGCTTCTCAAAGGCAGGCATACCTCCGGCCCACTCAAATAACGAAGGGATTTGTTGTGCGCTATTGTTTTCCATACGGCTAAATGTTACCGTAAATTTAGTAGAATAAACGGCTTATGCCAGTTTCTTTTTAGGGAAAACCAATGATGCCACCACGCTTATGGTTAAAATAGATAAGATAATTATAAGCGAGGTAAAGGTCGTTAAACCTATCTGCTCGGCGTAATGCGCGGCCAGCATTTTTAAACCGATAAAAGCCAGCAGCGCGGCCAGGCCAACTTTAAGGTAATGAAACTTCTCGATGATATTCACCAGCAAAAAGAACATGGACCGCAGCCCCAGTATGGCGAAAATATTAGAGAAGAAAACGATGTAAGGATCTTTAGTTATTGAAAATATCGCCGGGATAGAATCAACAGCAAAAATAAGGTCTGTAGTTTCAATGATGAGCAACACCAGGAAGAGTGGCGTAATCATTTTTTTGCCTTCTATCTTAGCAAAGAATTTATTACCTACAAAATGCGGATGAACAGCAAAAAACCTGGCGGCAAACTTAACAACAGGGTGATTTTCAGGATCTATCTTCTCCTCCTTATTGCGGTTAACAAACATGCTGATGCCGGTATAAATTAAAAATGCCCCGAACACATACAAGATCCAGTGGAAACGCTCAATAAGCGCGGCACCTAAAAATATAAACAGGAAGCGCATTATAATAGCGCCAATAATACCCCACAATAAAACCGTGTGATAGTTTTTGGGCGCTACACCGAAAGCAGTAAAGATGAGCACCATCACAAAGATATTGTCTACAGAGAGCGCGTACTCCACTACATAGCCGGTAAGAAACTCCAGGCCGAGTGTTTTACGATAGACCTGCAGGCTGCTAACCAGGTTATGGTTATCAATAACAAGGCGATGAAAGTGTTTTTGATTTATCTCGCGTAGCCTTGCTAATGTAGTAACATCATGCAATAAATTGCCGAAGTTTAAAATGAGCAGATAAAATGCCAGTGCAAGCGTAACCCATACCGCGCTCATAATACCGGCCTGCTTTAAACTTACCGGTTTACTTGCCTTACCGAACAGGCCCAGGTCAATAGCCATCATTATCCCAATGAAGGTTATAAAACCAGCTATAAAAAGAAACTCGGTAGACATTATTTGTTGCGTTCGGTGGTAAATCTTACTAACTGCTCAAGCCCGCGCCGGGCTTCGCTATCCGGAAAAGTATTTAAAATAGCAAAGGCTTCCTCCTGGTACTTTTTCATCTGCGTTTCGGCATATTGCAAGCCGCCGCGCTGGTTAACAAAGGCTATAATGGCCGAGATCTTTTCAGGGTCGTCATTATGGTTTTTTACCAGGCTAATCATCTTCTTTTTTTCAGAGGCTTCGCAATTGTTTAAAGCATAAATAAGCGGCAGGGTAACCTTTTTCTCCTTAATATCAATTCCAACAGGTTTACCCACATCATCTGTGCCAAAATCAAACATATCATCCTTTATCTGGAAGGCTATGCCCGTTTTTTCGCCAAACAGGCGCATTTTTTCAACTGTTTCGGCATCGGCGCCTGCAGATGAAGCCCCGCTGGCACAGCAGGAAGCTAAAAGCGAAGCTGTTTTTTGCCGTATCACATCGTAATACACCTCTTCGCTAATATCCATACGGCGCACTTTTTCTATCTGCAGTAACTCTCCCTCGCTCATCTGCCTTACGGCTTCTGATACGATCTTTAGCAAAGCGAAGTCGTTATGCTCAACAGACAGCAACAAACCTTTTGATAGCAGGAAATCTCCCACTAAAACAGCTATCTTATTTTTCCATAAAGCGTTGATAGAAAAGAAACCACGGCGCTGGTAAGAGTTGTCTACCACGTCGTCATGCACCAGCGATGCGGTATGCAACAGTTCAACCAAAGCAGCTCCACGATGGGTAGCATCCGTAATGCCCCCGCAAACACCTGCTGAAAAGAATACGAACATGGGCCGTATCTGTTTGCCTTTGCGTTTAACTATGTAGTGTGTAATGCGGTCTAACAGCGGCACCGAGCTTTGCATAGACGCCTTGAAGCGGTGCTCAAAAACGTCAATATCAGCGGCAATAGGTTTTTTTATGTCGTTGATGCTCAGCATTGGTAATAGGTAGTCTCTTATGTGCTACGGCTGTTATTGCCGCGGACAAACATAAGGTAAAAAACGCTATTTGTGTTTATTCACACTTGTTTTTATAACATAGCCGCCCCCTTCAACTACCATAGGCATAAACTGTTTAGCTTTAATTGCGCTACATAATTTTTAAGGCATTATAATAGCTTGCAGTAATATTGCCGCTTTGCCTAACTTAGCCAACACAAAAACCAGCAACAATTATGAGCGAACTTGCGCCGTGCCCAGTATGCAATTCAGCATTTACTTATGAAATGAACCAGCTACTAATATGCCCTGAGTGTGGGCATGAGTGGAGCCCCGCCGCAGATATCGCAGATGAGCCCGGAACCTTTGTGGTGAAAGATAGCAACGGCAATATTCTGGCAGACGGCGATTCGGTAGTTACTATCAAAACGCTGCCGGTAAAAGGCTCTTCGCAAAGTATTAAGGCCGGAACAAAGGTTAGAAACATCCGTTTGGTTGATAGCGACCATAACATTGATTGTAAAATAGATGGCTTTGGCGCTATGGCATTAAAATCTGAATTTGTGAAAAAGGCCTGATAGTATCGCTCCCTGGAATTTCCTTGTCTATGAGTAAGTGTATTTTATATACCCAATTAGGAATATTCTGCTTAATAGATTTTTAAGTCAATTGCTCAAAAAATAAGTAATTTGGGCCAACCAATTTTGATTCCAGAACCAATTAGTGACTAAATGAAAAATTTACTCTTACTTCCTTTATTGTTTATATCGATGCTCGGCTTTGGGCAAACAAAGCCAGGTATGAAACTCTGGTATAAAACCCCGGCGGGTAAAACCTGGGAAAACGCTATGCCTATAGGAAATGGCCGACTGGGTGCCATGATCTATGGTAATGCCGAAAAAGAAACCATTCAGCTTAACGAGCATACAGTTTGGAGCGGCAGCCCCAACCGTAATGATAACCCAATGGCATTAGATTCGTTAGCACTGATCCGTCAGCTAATATTTGATGGCAAAAGAAAAGACGCTGAGAGAACTGCCGGCAGATCCATCATCACAAAAAAATCTCACGGACAAAAATTTGAACCGGTTGGAAGCCTTCAACTAACTTTTGACGGGCACGATAAATATTCAAACTATTACAGGGAATTGGACCTGGAAAAGGCAGTAACAAAAACATCTTACACCGTTGATGATGTAACCTACACCCGCGAAGCCTTCGCATCGTTTCCGGACCGTGTTGTGGTGATGCACTTAACTGCGAGCAAACCGGGCAAACTTTCTTTTACGGCCGGTTTTACTACGCCTCAAAAAAGGGCGACCATTAAAACAACAGCTGCTAAAGAGCTAACCATTTTTGGTGTTACGTCTGACCATGAAACGGTTAAAGGCATGGTGAATTACAAAGGTATTGTAAGGATGAAACTGGAAGGCGGCGACCTGGCATCGACAGATACTTCGCTGGCCGTAAAAAATGCCAACGCAGTAACTATTTATATATCTATTGCTACCAACTTTAACAACTACAATGATATTAGTGGTGATCAGGATAAAAGAGCGTTGGACTATTTAAACAAAGCTTATACAAAATCATATGCTGCTATGTTACCTGCACATGTAGCTGCTTATCAGAAATATTTTAACAGGGTAAAAATTAATTTGGGAACCAGCGATGCGGCTGCTGCAGCACTGCCTACAGACGAAAGATTGAAGAATTTTAATACCACTAACGATCAATCTTTTGCAGCACTTTATTATCAATTTGGCCGTTATCTTTTAATTTCGTCTTCGCAGCCGGGCGGACAGGCAGCTAACCTGCAAGGTATTTGGAACGATAAGATCAACGCATCATGGGATAGTAAGTATACTGTTAACATTAACGCAGAGATGAATTACTGGCCCGCCGAAAAAACAAACCTTGCCGAAATGCATTTGCCATTTATTGAGATGATAAAAGATCTGTCAATAGCCGGGCAAAAAACCGCTAAGGATATGTATGGCGCGCGCGGTTGGGTGGCACACCATAACACAGATATTTGGCGCGCAACAGGCGCAATTGACGGTGCTACTTATGGTTTATGGAACGGCACAGGCGGTTGGACAAGCCAGCACCTTTGGGAGCATTATTTATACAGCGGCGATAAAGCTTATCTGGCTTCTATTTACCCGGTAATGAAAGGCGCAGCAACTTTTTATGTTGATTATCTGGTTGAGCACCCGGTATATCATTGGCTGGTTGTTAGTCCGGATGAATCTCCGGAGAACCCGGCTAAACAGCACCAAAATTCTGCTGTTGACGCGGGCGTAACCATGACCAATCAGATAGTTTTTGAATTGCTAAGCTCAACCATTAAAGCCGCGGAGGTTTTGAAAAAAGACGCTAAGTTTATTGATACTTTAAAGGGGATAAGAAAGCGCCTGGCGCCTATGCATATTGGCCAATACGGCCAGTTACAGGAGTGGCTGGATGATGTGGACGATCCGAAAGATACGCACCGTCACATTTCGCACTTGTATGGGTTGTTCCCGTCAAACCAGATCTCACCTTACCGTACACCGCAGTTAGCCAGTGCAGCTAAAACTACGCTAACGCATCGCGGCGATGTATCTACCGGTTGGAGCATGGGCTGGAAAGTTAACTGGTGGGCACGTATGTTGGATGGCAACCACGCTTATAAATTAATTCAAAATCAACTTACACCTGTTGGTTCAGGTGGTCGTGGCAGCGGCGGTACCTATAACAACCTTTTTGATGCGCATCCACCGTTCCAGATAGATGGTAACTTCGGCTGTACATCAGGTATTACCGAAATGCTGATGCAAAGCGAAAATGGTGAAGTGCATTTACTTCCGGCGCTTCCGGATGTTTGGCAAAACGGCAGCGTTGCCGGCTTGCGCGCTATGGGCGGTTTCCAGATAGTAAGTGTGGAATGGAAAGACGGCAAACTGGTAAAAGCGGTTATCAAATCTACCCTGGGCGGTAACTTAAGATTAAGAGCGCCAAACGCCATCAAAGTAACTGCCGGAGCTTTAAAGAAAGCAACAGGCAAAAACTCAAATGCATTTTTCCAGGTTGAAGATACCCCAACTGCTGTCATATCAGAAAAAGCGACCCTTGTTCCGCTTAACCTGAAAGAAACGATGGTTTATGACCTGCCAACAGCAGCAGGTAAAACTTATACTTTGGTAGCGCAATAGTTGCCCATTTGAATAATAAACAAGCAAGCCTGCAATAATTATTGCAGGCTTGCTTGTTTTCAGGGCTTGTCGCGGCCCATGAATCTGTTTAGTCCCATCAGGAAACCTATTGCAAGTTTTATGTTCCTGGCCCGGCTTTCGGGGGACTTTAGATTAGAAATATAACGAATGATCTCCTTCTTGCGTGATGGCGGTAGTCCCTCAAAAACAGATTCGGCTTCTTTGTTTTGCGTCAGCGCCTGTAACAGATCAGGGTGTGCCTGTAATGTACGGTCCCGCCGATCAAATTCAACCGAAACTTCAATGATCTCGCCTACCTTTTTTGGCGAGTTGGGTAACATAGTGGTGTTGATATATAAACGCCACTCTCCTTTGTAGCGTAACAGCGTTTGTTCGTATGATTTTCCGTTTACCAGGCCACACACCGGGATATGCCCCTTGTCTCTTCCGGCATCTTTAAACAAGCCCAACAATATATCTTCAGGAACAAACACGAAAGGGTTAATTCCTATAATAGCTAACTCCGCTTTAAATGACGACATGCACTGCAAGATAAAGCGCGAAGGGGATTATTTATAAATGAAAGAGATCGTTTTATTTACTTTTAGGCCGCTAATATTTTCGCTGGTGTATTCAATTGTATACTTACCCGGCTTTGTAAGCGCGTAGCCTTTTAATACATCAACTTTTGTTACCAAGCTATCTTTTGAGTTAAGGCTGATGTAAGCGTCAGCCGGTGGCGGCATCATCCTTTTGGCCATGGCACCCTTGTACTGAACTTCCTGGCCCTGCTCATCCTTTATGTCCAGGTATTTGCTTAACAAAGGCTCAAAGGGCGTTTGCCATTTCAGGAATTTTTTAATGCTATCGGTTGGGTTGTAAACAGTAAACTTCAACAAAACAGAATCTGCTGTACGGATGGTGTCATTAATAGCCATTACCGCATAAATGTTCTTTTCGGTATCCGGCACTTGAGTGGCCATTGTGGCATCGTCTGTCTTATTGTTTTGCATGCTGCAAGACGCGGTTACAAATAATAAAAGGGCAATCGGCAAATAAAATATATTTTTCATAGGTGTTTTACTAATTACGTGTATAGACAAGCAAAGGCTGTTAAAGTTTTATAGCTATACAAACAGTTATAAAAGGATATCCTGTTGCAGAACAGCTATTTTAGCACAACCCGTGTGGCGCCATAACCAAATTTTTCCTTTTGAGCGTCCATAAAGGTTTGCACTTTGGGGTGCTTGCTTAGCGTTTTTTGCAGCTCGTGGCGCAAAGTACCGTTGCCCGCGCCGTGAATAAATATAACATCAGGCAGCTGGTGCACAATTGCAGCATCAAGCGATTTGTTAAAATGAGCCAGTTGGATCTTTAATATCTCTGTACTGTTAAAAAGCTGGTAGTCGTCCCGCAGCTTTTCTATGTGCAGGTCAATCTCGCGGCCGGGTTTAGTTAACGTGATTTTTTCTTCGGCAGATTGGAAAAAGCTTGCTTTTAACTTTTCGGCATCAATAACTAATTCAGGTTCGTCCAAACGAATCAGCCAGCCCTGTTGATTGATGACGGGCAGATTTTTCTTATTTCCCGAGAAATCTTTGGCTTTAAACTTCTCTGCAAATGTAAATGGCGCTGGCGCTTCAATATCCTGGGCGGTAAAATATAAAACATTAAGTACCACCTTCGGCCAAATTTGAAGATCAGCCAATTGCGCTGAGTAAACCTTTGCCGAACTGTTTGGGCCGATGATGCCCGCATATTCGCCTTTAAAGCCTTGCTTTTCGGTAATTAGCGTTGCTAACAATTGGAAGGAGGTATCATTGATCAGGTAAAAATGCACTACTGAATTGGCCTTTTCATCAGGCACAACACCCAGGTAAATACCCTTGGTTTTAAATTCAGCTGCCAGTATTGGCGGCTTATCAGTCGTGTTAATAGTTGCTGTCCCCGGCGCTTTGTAACCATGTACCAGCGTAACTTTAGCGGCCGGCACAGGTATTTCAAAATCGTCATCACCGGTTACCCCAATCATTTGTTCGTCAATAATGCGGGTTATAAAACCTTCCAGCTTCTCGTCAACAAAGCGTACAAAATCGCCTAATTTATATTTCATAGTGGTGTTTTGGGTAAAGCTACTTTATATAGTTATACCATACAGATCCTCGGTATTAAAAAAGCCCGCAAATATTTCATTTGCAGGCTTTGCGGAGAGGGAGGGATTCGAACCCTCGATACGCTTTTGGCGTATACACACTTTCCAGGCGTGCTCTTTCGACCACTCAGACACCTCTCCAGGTCATTATTTGGATGGCAAATGTAACAAAAAAACCGCCCCAAAAAATTGGAGCGGTCAAAACTAAATTATAACCTAAAAACTATACTCACTTTTATCACCATCATGGCAATTGCGGTGTTATTATAATAGAGTGTTTTAACGTTAGATGGTTTAATAGAGGATGATTATTTTTGTAAAAAGGATGCGCCAATCAGCACATTTGCCGGTATAACAGCGTATAGGCAAGATTTTATATTTAATAGCGAACATGGAATTTAACCCGGGCAACAACATTATACAACTTTGTATAAAAGGCATGGATATGGAAGAGAAAGGCAAACCT
The DNA here is from genome assembly GCF_054061755.1 of Mucilaginibacter sp. HD30. Taxonomy (NCBI): domain Bacteria; kingdom Pseudomonadati; phylum Bacteroidota; class Sphingobacteriia; order Sphingobacteriales; family Sphingobacteriaceae; genus Mucilaginibacter; species Mucilaginibacter sp. HD30. The sequence goes on along the minus strand of NZ_JBSSEO010000001.1, from coordinate 3,223,910 downwards.
GAAGAGGCAGGCAAACTCTTTCTTCAAGCCTGGAACGAGGCTTTAAACGATTTTGAAAAATTTATTGCTGCCCATTATGTAGCGAGGCACCAAAAAACTGTTTCGGCCAAATTACAGTGGTACCAAGCAGCTTTGCAGTTTGCGTTAAGCGTAAATACCGACGCGGTTAATGGCGCTTTTGCTTCACTATATTTAAATATCGCCAAGTGCTATGAAGAACTGGGCGACTTTGACAACGCAAAAAAGAACAATGAATTAGCTATATCGGCCGCGCATACACCAACTGATAAAGGGCCCTTTTATCACGGAACAAAGGCAGATATGCACATCGGCGATTTATTGACCGCCGGCCGCGGGTCTAATTATCAGCCTGAGCTGCTAATGAATCATATTTACTTTACCGCCCTGGTTAATGGGGCGGGCCTTGCCGCGGCATTAGCCAAAGGAGATGGCCAAGAACGTGTTTATATTGTTGAACCTGTAGGAGGTTTTGAAAACGACCCCAACGTTACCGACAAGAAGTTTCCGGGTAACCCTACACGTTCTTATCGCACCCAAGAACCTTTAAAGATAATTGGTGAGGCGAAAGATTGGTTAAGACAAACCCCGGAGGATTTGCAAAAATGGCGCGAAAGGTTGGCGACTAACAAAGGAGAGATAATTAATTAAATTTGAACAGGATACTTAACAGGTTTTGGGTAGTGTAAAATGAAATGTACTTCCGTCTCCTTCTAAAGATTCAACTGTAATATTTCCACAAAGATTCTCAATTATCTTTTTGGTAATTGCCAACCCCATGCCGGTACCAGGATATTCTTCGCGTGTGTGTAAACGTTTTAAAGGCAGAAAAATTTCTTTGAGATGAGCCGGGTGGATACCTATGCCATTATCTGCAATAGCAAATTTCCAGTGATCACCTTTGTCTTCTGCAGATATTCTAATGGCCGGCGCATTACCCTCATGATGGTATTTTAATGCATTACCAATAAGGTTTTGAAATACCTGGTGCACGGGCGCTCTAAAAGTACTTAAAACAGGCAATTGCTCAATTTCAATATTGGCGGTAAGTTCTTCTACCTGCTTTCTATAAAAACCAACTATTTTTAAAACTAACCCTTGTAGGTCAATATTTTCCCGCTTATCATTAGTACGCCCCACGCGCGAGTAGTCTAACAGGTCAAGTATAATCTGGCGCATGCGGGCGGCACCATCTACGGCAAAGAACATGTACTGTTTGCCTTTTTCATCAAACGTGTCGCCATACTTTTTATTGATCTGCCCTAAAAATCCGGTTACCATGCGCAGTGGTTCCTGCAAATCATGCGATGCTGCATACGTAAACTGTTCAAGGGCTGCGTTAGATACCGCCAGTTCCCTTGCTTTTTGTTCTAACTTTTCATTTAGTACTTTCAATTCTGTTTTGTGTGCAATGCGTTCTTCAGACATTAATGCTTCTTTTTCTAATTCAATATTATGCAGCGCTTGTTGTAGGTACAGTTCGCTATTTTTTTTAAGCTGAAATGACCATAATCCGCAGATAAGCAAAATTGCAATTGCCAAACTGATATGTATAATGAATGTAGAAAGGTGGAAATAGTTAAGCTGCGTAGAATATAGTCCCGAAAATGCTGGGTGTTGTATATCAGATACCGCGAGCTGTAGCATTAGGATAACCAGGATAGGTACTTGCAGTTTCCAGTTTTGATAAAGGTATTTTGCTAAAAAATAAGCCAAGACCCAAATGCCGCTAATACCAATTGCTATAAGCCAGACGCCGTAAAAAAATGCAAAACTACAGCCAATAAAAAAATACCCAATGAGAAAATAATTCAACAATCGGCCTGAAGGTTCTTTAACATCCAATAACATAGCATAATTATTTGAGTGGCTCATTTCAATTTGGGGTCTTTTACGTAACCTACCAGCAAAGGTTATCTTTTATAATGGCTTTAATAGTGGTTCGCCGGCTTATCGTATAAAGTAATATCAAGTAATACACTATAAATTCAGCGTCAGCGCCAGAAGTTGGGCTATGGCCAATTTAAAATTAGATGCATGTAGAATACTTGGCGCTTCAATTTGGTCATGTAAAAAATCTTCAACCAAATCAAATTCGCTGGGTTGTCTTCAATTACCAAAATTCTTAAACGGCGGCTGCTCATTGCTGGCGGGGTATCTGCTTTTTTGCCTTAATATGATGAATGTCAGGTTAGAAAATGATTTCCATCCAAATCACATAGTAAGGTTATGGTATCTTATACGGAAAATAAAAAGTTATGTTAGGGAATTAAATGAATAGGTAGGGCTATAGGAGAGGCTTAAAAACAATAATGCCGGATCCCATTACTTTCTAAACTCTTCTCCGATGCGCGGCGCTTCGGGTTTCTGTTCGTCTAACGAGGTACGGTACTTTATACAACCCCTTAAAAATACGGGCCATTCCGGTACGGCTATTTGCGGCTCCGTTTTTTCAGGTAGAAGCGCCCATAGATCGGGATGATGCCAGCATAGCTCATGCGCTGAGCTATCGCGATGTTTTCGGATACCGTTTCGCAGTTTAATTATTTCTTCAACCAATTGTTCGCGCGAGAGGGACGTTAAGTCGTTGTCTGTTGCTGCCATATAAAAGCATGGGATTAAACCGAACCCATACAGAATATACAAAAGAGCAGTCAATGTGTTTTTGGTGGGTTAAAGAGGTAGGTGGCTCAGAGCCGGTTGAGCCGCGCGAACCTTACTTCTTGCCAATATCCTGCTTATAGGGTATAGTGTAGCAGAGGGAGGTGCTACATCCAGCTACCAAACGCCACAGCAAACATTTGATAAAATAAAGCGGCAGGGTCTGTTTAGGAGACACTGCCGCTTTTACCATTAAATATGTGTTACCTGCTGTAGGTTTTTATTGCGGAGCTAATATAACATTATACGTTTTAACCACACCGTTGTAATCAAACTTCACCACTGCCATACTTTTAGATGTTTCAGGTTGAGTAATGCCTATTTTAACGGCAGGATTATTTGATGATGCGGTAACAACAGGCGCTGCCGTGCCCGCAGTATATTTATACGTTGTTTCGTAAATATCATATCCGGTAATTCCGTTAGCATTGGTTGATCTTAGCGGAGTAGCCGGAATAGTTACGGCTTGTCCACCAACAGCTATATTTACAGATGGTACAACGGGGCGTGTAATTTTCTTAGCTTTTGAGCTGAACCCAAGGCCCATTAAATCAAACAGCGCATCTGTTCCTTCGCCTTCTGCTACAAGGTATATAGCATGTTTCTTGCCCATATTGTCAACTATTTTGGCTACGTCTGCAGTAAATTGCGTTACCTCTTGTTTTGAATTGGCAGGCACAACTATCTCAGCAATTTTTTTCCCTTTCCAGGTGGCATTGTCCCAGGGGCCATCCAGCCACACGTTAACCTTAAAGGCCTTATCGGTTTTCGGGGTAAGCCACACGTTAAATTTAGTGCCATTGCCAGGTTTAGTTCCTTCAAATGGTTTCAAGCCTTTTTGGGCTGTTTTAAGGCCGCCAAAGCCAAAGTATTTATATCCTACAATGTTGCCATTCTTGGCTTTTTCAATAGGCATGTGGTTATCCCAAATATCCCATGAGTCTTGCTGAATTCTGCCGTCTGAAAGATAAGATGCATAACCGGCAGAGTAATACTGATACGGATCAAGCCCGTAAAAATGGAAACCTTCTGAAGTCACTTCGGCGCCCTTGTACTCTCTTCCCTGGCTGTCTTTAGCAGACCAGGTACCGTCTGCAGCGTACGGATCATAACCTCTGATCGTAACAGTACCACCTTCTGATACTGGTTTCTGATCCCACTTAATGGTAACCGGAGCTACCACAGCCTGGCGGGCAAATCCAAATCCACGCGGTGGCCTGTGATAAAACACATACCATTGTCCATTTATATCTTGTAAACTACCGTGCGTGTTGTGGCCGGCGTTTGTTGTTTGTATGCCTGTTCCATCCTGATTTAATACCGGCGCGCGCGAATCAACTACCACTCCGCCGCTTTTCCATGGTCCAAGAGGTGAGTCGCCTACGGCATAACGCAGGGTAGAGTTGGAGCTGCTTACACCATATTCCGGACCAGAGTAACCGCTAAAAATGGTTACATATTTATTACCAACCTTGCGGATAGATGATGCTTCAAAAAAGTTGAATGTGCCCAGATCTTCGCCGGGATAGATGTTTGGATATACAGCGGTTGGTTGCCGAAGAACGCCATAGCGTGAGCTTGCCGGTATGAGCAAATTAATAGGCTCTGTACCGGGACGCAAAGAATACATAGTATTTTGATCTAACTGCGCGGCTGATGATTTTTGAAAGCCCCAAAAACCATAAGCGCGGAAACCAATGTTGAAATCAGGATCTTTCGGATCGGTAACGTATTCTATATACACCGCCGGATCAAATCCTAATATACTACCAGGGATAGTGCTTTTGCCATCTTCAGTTAAGTTAACCGGTTTAAAAGGGCCGTCTGGGCGGTCACCCTTGCATACCATTGCTTCCCTGTTACGACCACGGCTGTGGGGATATAAATAATACTCTTTTTTGCCATTTTTTCTCTTCACCTCAACTAAATCGGGTGCATACATAACATCCCATTGTCCGTCTATAGGGTAGGTAAAAATAGCTCCTTCGTTACGCCACTTGGTCAGATCCTCTACAGGTGCAGACCACATCCTGATGTCGGGGCCGCAATATTCGGTAAATCTCAGATCATGAGATCCGATAATGTAAGCACGGTATTTTCCCGGATTATCAGGGTCTTCAAAAACGCGGGGTTCGCCGTCAGGAACATGCTCCCATAACGGCAGGTAGGGGTTCCCCGCCTTGGTATGGACGAATCTATCAGCCGTCTTTTTTTTAGCAGTGCTATTTTGCGCGCTTACTCCTGTTGCACAAAACAGAAAGATGGCGGCAAGAAATAAAACAATTTGGTGTCTTTTAAAACCGGATTGAAAGTTCATAAAGAATAAGTTTGTTGAGGTTTTTTAAAAGCCAAAGTAAACGTTTTTTATTAAAATACGACTAGCAAGGTGGAACGTAGCAGGGGTGCTACTTTAAATGACATCTATTATTGATTGATCATATTAAATTAGGTGCAATACATGCATTCCTAAAGGGATACTTAAACTGATAATTTTTTGTTATTGCGAAGCCTCCGCGGTTTTCTTCAACACTGTAAACAACAGATCTATTTTTAATGGCTTGCCTAAAAAGCCATTCATTCCTGCATTAAGGCATTCCTGTTGTTGTTCTGCAATAACATTAGCTGTCATGGCAACAATCTGTGGTTGAAAAGCGCCGTTTTTACGTATTTGGCGGCAGGCCGTCAGGCCATCCATTTCGGGCATTTCAAGGTCCATCAGTACCAGGTCATAGGGTTGCTTATCAAGCAGCTCAATTACTTCAAGTCCATTTTGGGCCAGGGCAGGTGCATATCCCAAACGCTCAAGGATCTTTAAAATAAACAGCTGGTTTATCTTATTATCTTCGGCTACAATAATGTTTAACGGATGCGCTGTTGCAAATTCTTTATCTAACAGACTGGTGGTTTTCGGCGCAGCACCTGTGCGCAAATTAAGCGCCGATAACAAAGTATGAGCCAACGCCTGTTGCTTAACCGGCTTGGTCAATATTGCCGAAAATTTTTGTTTTGCACTTCTTTCAAATTCTGCGCCTGCTTTCACCAATAATATCACCGGCAGGGTGACATCGGCGGCCTTTACGGCTGTAAATAGCAGTTCTTCGCCACATTCAGGCAATCCGGCATCTGTTATAATAATATTAAAACGTTGGCCGCTGTTTATCAGGTTAATTGCAGCAGTGGCATTATTTATACCCGTAACCACTACTTTCCATGACCTTAATTTTGCGCACAGCAGTTGTAGTGCGGTATCGTTGTCGTCAACAACCAGCATATGCAAGCCTTGCAACTGCATCACTTCCTGGTGGTAGTCTGGCTGCTTGGCATCCCGGACAATTCCGCATTTGATTGTAAAATTAAAAACGGTGCCCTTTTGCGGCTGGCTTTTAACAGATATATCACCACCCATAAGATTAACTATCTGCTTACATATCATTAACCCCAGGCCAGATCCGCCATATTTACGCGCTGTTGATGCCTCCGCCTGCGTATAAGGTTCAAATAAATGGGGCAGCTTATCGCTGGAAACACCTATGCCGGTATCGCTTACTTTAAAATCAATCTCAATTTTATCATCAAGATTTGCTTTAAGTTCTACATTTAAAAATATTTCGCCTTGTTGCGTAAATTTTGTGGCATTACCTATTAAATTTATCAGTACCTGGCGTAAGCGCATACTGTCGCCCAGTAAGTATTCGGGCAATTGGTCGTCTATATTATATAATAGTTCAACATTACTGTTAGCCAATTTTACAGAAAATAGCCCGAGCACTTCTTCCACGCAATTACGTAACGAAAACTCGTGGCTATCAAGTACCATCTTACCCGACTCAATTTTTGAAATGTCCAGCACATCATCAATCACACTTAACAACGCTTCGCCACTCTGAATAATAGCCTGGGCATATTCCTTTTGTTCGTCGTCCAGATCGGTTTCCTTCAACAGCGCAGCCATGCCCAATACGCCATTCATAGGCGTACGTATCTCATGGCTCATGGTAGCTAAAAAGACACTTTTAGCCTCATTTGCATTCTTATGCCTGAAAGCGTCTACTTGTTTGCGATATATAACTATTAGAAAACAAATAACGATGGTGAATGTGCACATCATGGCAACAATCACCATTACCTCAATATTTTCTGTTATTTCTTTCATTTATAATTGCCCAGAAAAATAGCAGGTACATAATCAACACAAAAGTACCATGCAAATCCCAAATTAAGTGCCTTATAAGCTTGCTTGCATTTTTACTGATTACATTTGAGAATATAAACTGAAACAGCGAGCTGCAAAAATAGATCAGAAACCCGGCAGCTACCAACCTTCCTGATCTGGTTATTAGTGCGCGGTTTTTAAAACCGTTTTGCATGGCCATATAAGCCGTTGTAAATATGATGATAATTAAGGCATCTAAAGGCCGGGTAAAGGTATTGTATTCGTATAGACTTTGAAAAAAGGTAAAGTTGATAATGCAGATCACCGGGAAGATGATCATTACCGCTTTAATCCATTTACTGATGTTCCCCTTTTCAAAAGCGTACAGAAAATACAGCATTACGGCAACTACTTCAACAATAGTATAAAAATGCAGGCCGGGCAGGTTGTTAATATGCTGGTAAGACAGTACACTGCCCATTACGTTAAGACCAAACGACGCGCCTAAATAAATCAATAATATCCGGAGAGGTTTATTTATTTGCTTATAAAAAACCAAACCCGAAATAATTGGAATTAGGGTAGCAGCGGGTATAACATACCCTAAATAAATGGCAGAAGGTGACATTGTTAATGGTGTAATTTATTCTATGCCGGTAAAAAGAGGACTTTCCCAATCGCACACATCTGGGCAGGGTATTGTATAATCATATACATTTGAGTTTTTGGCAACACTGCCATCGCTGTCGGGCATATAAAGCACATCATCGCCATATGGCTTTTTGTCACTTTTCCTTACAAGCACCATTACAAAGGTTACTTCATTCTTTATATCCTCTGCAGCCTCACTGTTTAACGTAAAATAGGCGCGCACACCTGCAATGCTGTCATCTGCTTCGCATTGCTTACCCATTTCTATAATATCTTCTTTTGAAATATAAACCGCCTTCGGAACCTTTTTTGCATCCGCCTCAGAGGTTTTATTTAGCATAAAATTGCGCCAGTTGGTGGTTTTTTCTATTGCTTCCGGAACAGAAATAATTACTTTGGTTTCTGTGGGTAATTGGTTTTTTGAACTCATTTCTTAGGTTTTTAATTGTGAAAGTTGGTTGTATTAGCCTATGTAAATATTAGCGGAATTTACCTAAAAAAGTAATTAGGATGCAAGTTTGTTATGCATTATTAAGGCGCAACGCTTCCGGATGAAAATATTTCATTATAATGCAATTTAAACTAATGAAAAATGGAATTTCGCGAGATAGGTAATACAGGGATCATTGAAATAATTGTTGATGGTTTGGTTATCAATAATTTGGAAGATGGGACTGACCTGGTAGGCGATGTATACTATCAGGGTTATGAAAAATTAATCATCTATAAAGATAACATCGCACCCGATTTTTTCGACCTGAAAACAAAACTGGCCGGTGAGATCCTGCAAAAATTTTCTAATTACCGGGTGAGATTAGTCATCCTTGGCGATTTTAGTAAAGTTGAAAGCAAGAGTTTGCAAGACTTTATCCGCGAGAGTAATAAGGGTAAACTTGTTAATTTTTTATCGTCAAGAGAGGAAGCGATAGGCCGGTTGTCCGCTTAAAGTTATGTAACTGGCATACCACCTCGAGCAACCGGAGCTTGAGTGGATATAAAGTGGCTTGGCGAGAAAAGGTAACAATCAATCTTAACGCTTTGCTTTCCCTTTACAAATGTTTAAATTTGATAAACAGCATTATTATGGCAAAGGCATTAGAAAGGGAATTGTTGCAATATATTCTCCAACTTGACGAGGCGGAGAAGAAATCTGTATTACAAATGCTAAAAACCTTTTTAAAAGGTCGTGAAAAAGCAGTTTCTCGTATTAGCGTAGAGCAGTATAATAAAGAAATTGACGAAGCCATTGCCCGTGTAGAAGCGGGTGATTTTTACACACAAGCCGAAGTTGCACAGATGGCGAAAGATTGGTAATGAGAAGGATTTCCTGGGATAAACAGGCATTTGATTGCTTTCGCGATGCTATTTCTTTTTCCGGTAAGTGATAATTTTATGTTGTTCCCCATGCGTACCAATTATCACTTATTTTTACCCAGCGAACAATTTCTCCGCAATCATTAAACTGTGGATGTGTACCGGATTTTGAATAGGAAAATCCATAGCAATTATCTAACATTCCATCCATTGTGAATGAGATTGACCCATCTTCCAACAATGCAAAACTTATGAAGCCTGTCGCGATCAGTCTTTGACGAAACCGTTCATAAATTTTCTTGTCAATCCCGTTATGGTTTAAAACACTATCAAGTAAATATTTTTGCCCTCCAAGTTCATTGCCAATCGTGTCGATGTCTTTCTTATCAGGCTCTATGGATATACTATTTACTGATTTCCAATATCTCAGGCCATCAGTCATTTCTACAATCTTGCGGTAATCTTTTATTTCAGAAACTAAACTTCTCAGCTGCTTCTCTCTAAACTTAAAGTAAATAGCATCTGCAACTTGCAACTGGATGTCGTAGCTGTAAAAAAACAAAACTACGCTGCCTATTGCGATTGGGATAATCAAACTCTTTCTAACGAACTTACGGCGTGACAAACGAACCGTTGTTATTATTAGAACAAACAATGCAATAAAGTATATTGGAAACAGCATGAATATGCTTATATTCCGTATTAAGAATATGGTTCCTATAAATGGCGTTATGGCACTACTTATAAAAAATACCAATAGTGGCTTGTAATTAGTGGTTGTTTCCTTTTGAGTTGTCAAGTGGTTTAGCTATATCTAAGGCTGGTGATAACAAATATAAACAACTATTCGCAAGTCAAATCTTGTTACAAGTATTCGATACTTATTGATAACAACTTTGATTAAATTTAACACTAAACCAAAAACACCCCACAGCCTTCCAACTGTAGGGTGTCTTATTATATAAATAATTACTTCTTCACTGCATAAACATTAGCAGCCCCCGGCGTAGGCCCGGCGCTGGCTACCTGTGTACCCACAATATGCGTTTTGGTCAGTGCTGCAGCAAGTGTAACGCCACTGCCCGATACTTGCACTCCAGCCATTTGCGCGTTTTTGAGCGGCGCAGTTAAAGCAATTGAATTACCGGGTGCTGCAGGAGCATTTGCTGCCGGCGGCGGACCGCCAAAGCCGCGACGTGCCGCCGTAACGTTAGCAATAACAACCGTTTCTGTAGTAGCACCGCTGCCTATGGTAATGGTTTGGCCAACGGCAAATCCAGCCACGCTACCAACAGGGACAACTGTTTCGCCTGCGTTGATGGCTGCACTTGTTGTTGTGGCGCCGGTTGTGCCTACGTTGCTAATCACAATATTTTCAGCATTAGCGCCCGAACCTATGATAAGTTTCTGGCCCGCGGTAAGATTGGCTACACTTGCCACTTTGATATTAGTTGATCCTGCCGCTGCTGGTACTACAATGTTCACTGTATTTTGTACATTAAAGTCGCTGCAATTGCTGTCGCTGTCGTTACCATCCGGGAAACGGCCCACGCTGCGGTTAGTAAGATCTGTAGGTGAAGCTCTTGGGGCTGCAGGCCGCGCGGTTGAACCGGGCAGTACCACAATGCAACCACCCATACCTTGTTCTCCCTCTAATGTAGCTATTTCTGTACTGGCTATGGTGCCGTTGGCGCTCGAGTTGCTTTGCTGCGATCCGTATACCATGCCATCAACCAGCACCTTGCCCGTAGCGTCCATCAACGCTATAGATCCTGCATTGGCCGAAAGCGGAATGCCAAACCATTGGTTGGGCTGCCCCTGATAGCCAAAAGATGCCTCGCCCGCATGGTGCAAGGGCGCACCTTCCTGATGTGCCTTACCCAGATAGTTATTAAGCGTTATACCACTACCTAACGCCTGCACCAGGTCGGCACTTTTGTGTTCAAAACGTGTTGCGGGTGTAAAGCTAATGCCTGTGCCTGATCCAAACACATCAACATCAACCATGTGATCGCGTTTTAAAGGAGCCTGTAACTCTATCTCGCCGCCTGCGCCGGGAGCCGCGCCACGTACAGGGGCGGTATACGCGCTGATTATTCTTTTAACCTTTACATCTTCAATGCGGGCACCAGTATTGATGGTCAACACATCACCCACATTAATGGCAGAATTGTCAGTAACTTTAATAACGGTTTCGCCAGCCTTGGCAGCAACAGAAAGATTGGCCTGTGTGCCCGCTTTTCCAACCGCGGTAACTGTTGCAACTTCGTAGTTGCCGCCCATATCAATACCTATCTTTTCGCCTACCACAAAACCTGCCGCGCTGGTTATAGGGATATTGGTAGCACCAGCTTTAATGGTAAGTCGGGATGAAGTAGAAACCGGAATGTAAACCGTTGTTGCCGGTGCGGCTGCGGTGCCTAATCTGGAGATCCTGCGTGTTTCGCCATCTACATCCAGCACCTGACCCTCTACCAGGCCATCTATACTTTGAACATTGATATCTATATCGCCTGCTTTAACAGGCGCAACAAAGCCCGACGTAGCCAGGCCAAGCACATAAAAACCACCCGCCTTAATTTTTGTACCTGCCGGGATGGTTGCCAATTTAACAGAACCCCATTCGCTGCGGGTATTAACAATGGTCCAGTTTGAAATATCTACAGATGAAGAGGATGAATTATATAATTCTATAAACTGATTGCTCAAATTATTGCCTGTACCAAAACGAACCTCGTTGATTTTTACAGGCGGCGCGTTGCGTACCCGCTGCGTGCTTATATCTGATTGAGCTATGGCATTATTAGCCCCACTCCATTCGGCTTTGGTGGTTAAAAAACCTGCTTCAGCAGCGGCGGGTGCGGTTACTTTAAAAGTAACGCTCACGCTGGCGCCTGCAGCAATTGGGTAAGCAAAGCTTTTTGATGCACCCGTTGCACCGTCAACGGTTGCTGTCCATCCCTTGAGTGGTAATATGCTTAGTTTTACACCATTTGCTGTTGCGCCGGTGGTATTGGTAAACTTTACAGTTACATCCTGCGATGCCTTAGGGGTGAAAGTTTTAATGCGCGAAACACTTAGTCGCTCCACATCATATTTAGCGGCTACTATGTTAGCTTGCACAGCATCGGTAGTAGTAAATGATGGGTAGCCAACGGTCATCACACCCTCGTAAAATGTACCTGATGAACCTGCTCCGTTATCGCCGCCGTTACCCAATAATACACCGCCTTTTTTGTGCATAGGGTAATAAGCGTTGCTGCCCGGTGTGCCGGGGCGAACGCCGTCATAATAAGTAGTTAATTTGCCTTGCTGTGCATTGCCGCCACGCAGGTCCCATTTGTTTCCGCCGCCGCCATCAACAAAAGCGCTCACAAACCGCCACGAGTCTATAGTGGGTACATCATTCTTTTTAGCGTTATAACCCGAAAACAGACCAGCCTCCATATCAGACATTATCCAGGGGCCGGCGCCGTTGCCACTACCCCATGCGGTTGATGTGCCATAATAAGTGGTTTCCATGGTACCTGTCCCAACAGCCCGGCTGTTGGTTGATGAGTTACCGTAATCAAAGCAGCAGCCACTATCATAATGCTTTCCGTTAATAACATAATAAATGCCTTCGGGTTCGTCGTTTATGGCAAGGTCGCTGGAGTTGTTGTTACGCAAACCAGTACCAGGCATTATAAACACGCCGTAAGCTTTATGCCCGCTGATGGTTACCGGTGCCATATCGGCTATCGGCAGGGCATCATAAGCGCCTTTTTCCGGGCCTTTAAATGTTCCCGGGGGGGCTTCGGTAAGGTGGTTTTTTTTGCCCGACTGATCGTAAAGTATGGCAATACGACAAAGTGAATTAGCACAAAAGGCATCCTGTGCCGCCGCATTAGCGTAGCCGCCTGCATCACCCTCGCTGGGTTGAACTACCCCCACATCCAATGTCTGCCCATCGCTTTCGCGCAAAACCTGGTAAAGGGGGCCGTTGTAAGATTTGTATAAGGCGCGTGTAGTGCTGTGTGCCGCCGCGCAGGGTGTGCCACCTTTTGCATAAATATCACATGCTCCTTCGGGGCGCTCCGGAATGGCATTTTTTGGTCCGGTCATGGCCATTATTAATAATCCGACGGGCATTGTTAATGCAAATGCGGAGAGCGCTATTAAACGATTCTTCTTCATTAGTTATGTTGGCTGTTTATTAGGAATTTTAATTGGTTTTCAGTCTGCAAAACAAATATAAACCTTTAAATGTGTTTTAAACACTTAAAAAAAAGCTCCTCAGCAATAAGATCTCTGCTTCTTTTTGCTTTAAGATATATTTTATTTATACTCATTATCAACAGTTTAAACTAATTTATTTGTTAGGCAGATGATTGGCCTTTAATGGTAGCATTTTAGTTACGAAAATGGATAGTTCTTGATAACTAAGCCCATAAATTTTTATATTTGGGAATAAACTTAATGATATGGCCAGTTATAACCTTTCTGTCAACGGTAAGAGCATGACCGTTGAAGCTGATTCGGATACCCCTATGCTATGGGTGTTGCGAGACCATTTAAACTTAGTGGGTACTAAGTTTGGTTGCGGCATTGCACAATGCGGCGCCTGTACCATTCATGTTAACGGTGTAGCCACGCGCTCATGCCAGTTGCAGGTGGCATCAGTAGGCAATAATAAAATAACCACTATTGAAGGGCTTAGCAAAGACGGCAACCACCCACTGCAAAAAGCATGGGAAGAGATTGATGTTGCGCAATGCGGTTATTGCCAGGCTGGCCAGATTATGGCTGCAGCGTCCCTGTTAAAGAAAACTCCAAAACCAACGGATGCTGATATTGACGCAGCAATGAATAATATATGTCGTTGCGGTACGCACTACCGCATACGCAAGGCCATTCATTTGGCTGCTGAGAAAGGAGTGGTAACGAAATGATAGATCAATCAACATCAAGACGTAATTTTTTAAAGATTACCTCAATAGCTGGTGGCGGTATGCTGGTTGGCTTTAATATGATAGCCGATTCGGCTTTGGGCAATGCTGCTGATGCAGTTTTCAATCCAAACGCCTACGTGTCTATTAGCTCAAAGGGGGTTGTAACGTTAATGTCGCCTAATCCTGAGATTGGGCAGGGCGTTAAAACCGCTTTACCCATGATCCTTGCCGAAGAATTGGAGGTTAAATGGGACGATGTGGAAGTTGAAATGGCTCCGCTTAACTCAGCCAAATACGGCCAGCAAATTGCCGGAGGTAGTGGTGCTGTAAGAGGAAGGTATATGCCTATCCGCACCGCCGGGGCTACTGCTAAAACAATGCTGGTTACAGCTGCCGCTCAACAATGGGGCGTACCTGCAGAAGAGTGTTATGCAGAGAATGCTACAGTAATACATAAACCTACCAAGCGCAAATTATCTTACGGCGACCTGGCAGCTAAAGCGGCAACCTTGCCTGTGCCAACTGATGTTAAACTTAAAGATCCTAAGGATTTTAAGATAATTGGTACGCGTGTACCCAATATAGATAACCATAAAATAGTAACCGGGCAGCCTTTATATGGCATTGATACCCGCAGAGAGGGTATGCTGTTTGCCGCCGTTGCCCGCCCGCCTGCATTTGGTAAAGCATTAAAATCGTTTGACGACACCGAGGCCCGTAAGGTAACCGGGGTGAAAAATGTAGTAAAAGCAGGCAATGTGGTTGCGGTATTGGCAACATCTACCTGGGCAGCTAAAAAAGGCAAACTGGCGTTAAAGGTTGAGTGGGAAGACAAAAGCAAACTGGAAAGCTCTACTGAGCATACTGCAGCGTTTACTGAGTTATTAAGCAAGACAACAGAACGCGCGGCAAGAAATGACGGTGATGTAGAGGCAGCGTTAAAAGACAGCAACAATAAAATTATGGAGGCTGTTTATGAAACGCCTGCACTGTCGCACGCTAACATGGAGCCGCTTAACTTTTTTGCCGATGTTAAAGGCGATAAAGCCGAACTATATGGCCCTACCCAAGTACCAAGTGCCCTCCGCTCTTCGGTAGCGCAGGCTTTGGGGATACCTGAAGCAAATGTTACTTTGGCTATGCCAAGACAAGGTGGTGGCTTTGGCAGAAAGTTAAAACCTGACAATGGCGTTGAGGCGGCACTGATATCGCAAGCGGCTAAAGTACCCGTGCAAATGCTTTGGATGCGTGAAGATGATATGCAGGGAGACTTTTATCGCCCGGCATCCATGTTTAAATATCGCGCAGCCATCGGCCCTAATAATGAAATTGCTGCATGGCATTTAAACGCCGCGGTGTTAAGTGGCGGCGGAGCTGCAGCAGCCAACGCCTTCCCGGCAGCCAGTATTACCAATTTTAGGGTAGACAATCAAAATTTGCCTACCAATATTCAAACAGGTGCATGGCGTGCGCCAACGGCTAACTCGGTAGCTTTTGCTGATGAGAGTTTTATAGATGAGCTGGCTCATCAAATGAAGAAAGACCCGGTTGCGCTACGCCTTGAATTGATAGAAAAAGGAAAGAACCAACCGGTAGGCAAAGCGCTGAGCTACGACCCGGTTAAATACAAAAGCGTGATAGACCTTGTGGTAAAAATGAGCGGCTGGGGTAAAACCAACAAGCCTAATGTTTACCAGGGTTTCGCAGCTCACTATTCATTCTCAACCTACGCGGCACACGTTGCCGAGGTAACTAAAATGCCCGATGGCCAATTGCGTGTAACAAAAGTTTACAGCGCCATTAACTGCGGCAGGGTAGTAAACCAAAGCGGCGCAGAAAACCAGGTGGAAGGCGCGATAGTTGATGGCTTAAGTCATGCTTTATTTAGTAAGGTAACCTTTGATAAAGGAGCCGTAGAGCAAACCAACTTCCATACCTACCGCTTTATGCGCATGAAAGACGCGCCTATAGAGGTTATAGTAAAATTCGTACCATCAGAAGATGCACCAACCGGCTTGGGCGAACCAGGCTTACCTCCGATAGCGCCTGCCGTAGGTAACGCTATTTTTGCAGCAACGGGCAAAAGATATCGTAAGTTGCCTTTTGAGTTAGGATAAAATTAGATCGATATTTATATACAAAGCGATGGGTGTAAACCCATCGCTTTTTTGTTTTAGCGGCGATCTCTTCTTCTCCTCAACATAAACTAACAATTTTTATTTGCATTGACTAACTTTTTAGTTATTTTCGATGTAAATCATTTATAAACCTTGTTGAGTGAAGTTATCAGCACTTAGAGTCTGCACCTTAGCAGCAATTATTAGCTGTGTTTATAATAATATATACGCCCAGCAAAAAACAGTTGCAAAACTTAGCAATTACGCAAGCGCGCTAAACAACATCCGCGAGCTAAAGCCGATTGAAAAGTTGTATCTGCAAACAGATAAACCCTATTATGGGGTTGGCGATACCCTGCGTTTTAAAGGATATTTATTGAATGCTGATTACCTTACAGCTGCTGCCCATAGCGGTTTACTTTATGTTGAACTGTATAACGAGCAAAGTAAAAGTGCAAAGCGAATAATGGTGCCCGTTACAAACGGACTGGCATGGGGTAACATTGCATTAGACAGTACAGAGATACCCAATGGCACTTATACTTTGCGTGCCTACACCAACTGGATGCGCAATTTTGGCGAAGATTATATTTTTAAGAAAACCATTCTCATATCAAAAAGTGCGGATAACCCCCAATTGGTAAAAGCCAACTTTAAGCAGGTTGGTAATAAGGTGGAGGCCCAACTGCTGTTCAGTTTGCTTGATGGAAGGATTGAGGCTTTTAAGGACGTGGAACTGAAAGTAATGAATGGCAGGCGAAACTTGTCGAAAGATAAAGTTGTAACGGGAGCCGACGGTGTTGTTAAAGTTAACTTTACTGTGCCTGAAGGTGCCGGGACATTGAGCATTCAGGTGCTTACCCAAGGCCGTGATTTGCTGAACATTCCTGTCCTGATCAATCGCAAGGAAAACATCGACCTGCAGTTTATGCCCGAAGGGGGGCATTTGGTTGCGGGCTTAATAAGCAGAGTTGGCTTTAAGGCCATTGGCGAGGATGGCAAAGGGTTTGATGTTAGTGGTAAGATACTTGACAGTAAGGGCCAACAGGTAAGCACCTTTGCGTCTGCACACATAGGTATGGGAAGTTTTGAGTTTACGCCGGTGGCCGGCGAGATCTACACAGCAAATATTAACGGAGTTGCCAAAGCTTACGCTTTTCCGGTTGTTAAATTAAACGGAACAACTTTATCGGTTAAACAACAAGCTGACTCAATACAGGCTCTGATCTCTGCTACGTCTGATGCAAAAGGCACTTACAACTTAATAGCCGTGGCAAATGGTTTGGTTTGTTTTGCAAAAACGATATCGGTAGATAAAAGCACTAAGATATCCGTTGATAAAAAGCTATTTGCGACAGGGGTTGCGAGATTTACGCTGTTTAATAATTATCAGCCGCTTAACGAACGGATTGTTTTTATTGATAATCACGACAGCTTAAATGTTAGCATTAATACCAACAAAGCCAATTACACACCAAGGGACAGTATAGCACTAAACGTTACTGTAAAAGACCCGGACGGCAACCCCGTGCAGGGGAATTTCTCAATAGCTGTAACCGACGATAGCCAGGTAAAATTAGATAGTTTAAGCACCAATATTCTGAATGACTTGTTGCTCACTTCTGATCTGAAAGGCGAGATAGAGCAGCCGGGTTATTATTTTACTTTAAACAAAGAAACCGATCTTGACAATTTAATGCTCACGCAGGGCTGGGTGGGCTACACCTGGCAGGAAGCATTTCAGCCAAAATTGCCGTATGCTTATATGCCCGAAAAGGAGTTTGTTATTAAGGGAAAAGTGAGTACGGCTTTCGGCAAGCCGATTGAAAGATCAAATGTTGTGCTTGTTGCCAATAAGCCGCTCACGTTTAAAGACACATTAACAGATAACACCGGGCGCTTTACTTTTAAAGGCTTATTTCCGGTTGATACGGCCATATTTAAATTACAGGCACGTAATAAGAACGGCAAGGAAATGAATGTAAAGATAGATATGGACGAAGTAGCTTCTCCTGTATTTGATCTTATTCCATTAACAAATCCCTGGTACGTTAATACTGACAGTATTTTACTCAACAATTCAAAAACAAGAATTGCTGAGGCCCAAGCGCTATCTGAGTACAAGGGCGAAGGCAATGTACTTAAGGCAGCAACTATCAAAGCAAAAAAAGTAGTGCAAGGTTCTAAAAATCTTAACGGCCCCGGAGCTGCAGATCAGATAATTGATGAAGAGGAATTGCTGAAAGCGGATAAAATGACTTTAGAAGAGTTACTATTAAAAAAGATAAAAGGATTTGCCGTTTGGTGGCCGGGCAAACCTGTACCTAAAGCGTATTATATTAATGGCAAAAGATTGTTTTTAGTAATAGACGGGTACAATATTGATAGCTTTTTTACCGGAAAAACGGAACAAGAACGATACTCTTTTATGAAAACTTACATGGATTATTTTACAGCAGAAGATCTTACAGGACTGGAAGTGATGTTCAATGCAAAGTACACTGCTGGTTATATTATTGCCTACTCTGCATCTGGGGTAAACATTCGAAAAGAACCCAACCCTTTACTACCCTATTGTTATTTAGAAATAACAACACGCTCAAAAAATGGGCCGTTTATGCAGGTAACGCCGGGTACGTACCTTTATAAAACACTACCTTTTTCAGTAGCGAAAGAATTTTACAGCCCCAAGTATACCCTTAAAAATAAAACTACCGGTTTGGGTACAGATCAGCGTTCAACCATTTTTTGGGATGCAAATATTACTACAGATAAAGGCGGTAAGGCTACGGTTTACTTTTATAGCGCAGACAAAGCGGCTAATTACAGTGTAATTTTAGAGGGCACGGATATGAATGGGCAATTGGGATATAAAAAATACAAAGTGGTTGTATCGCGCTAATAAAATTCCTCCTTACAAAAAACCATTAATGCAAAAGGTATGCATTAGCGTCGACTAAGCATACCTTTTTTGTTTTTCTTATAAATCAAGCCTGAATCAGATCGCTAATCTTTTTTTATCTTTTTATAGGACGGTGCCGGTTTGGGCTTTTTACTGAATAACCCTCCAAAAAGGCCTTTGGCTTTACCCCAAATATCGGTAACTGTATCGCTTGAAACATAGCTGGATGCTTTTTGAGACGCAATGCCCACCAAAGCTTTCATTATAAAACCCGAGCCACGGAACAGTGTTTTATTTAACACCAGCGGAATAATAAAACGGGATAAAAAGCCTACCCAATCCTGCTTTGGTTCGTGTTTGTCATCAGATTTTGAAGAACCGCCTATTAAACCAACAACGGTAGATAATACGGCACCAGGACTGCTGAAATGCTGTTTCAGCTCGATCTGTTTCTCTAATTTTGCCTGTTGCAGCCTGAATATCTCAGCCCTCAGATCACTTCGGTTTCTTATCAGCGTATTCATAGCTTAATTGTTAATTATTTTGTTGATCATTTTGTCGGCTATTGAAGCTTTTATGGCTTTGCTGCTTAACAAAAGTATCAGCACCAAAATAAGATATAATCCCGCCACACAGCCAAAGCCGGCCCAGAAAGACTGCAGCACATCTGCCAGATAAAACCCTAAGGCGGTGCTTGCAAACATGACCAGAAATATTACTAATACAGCGAGTACTACGCCAACTATAGCAGATGCTAATGCACCCGAGCTACCGTCAATTGCTTTTAGTTTTGCAATTTTTATCTGCAGCTCAATGTATTCTTTTATCTGATCAATAAGAGATTGAGGTTGCGTATCTTTTTGGTCTTCCATAGGTATTATGTTAGCCGGATATATAATTAAACCCCGGATATTGTATAAAGCCAAACGGGGCTTAATAAGTTTTAATCAATATTTACGCGTGTTCAAGATCGTCCTGATATTCTTCTTCAGCGCCTTGTATCTTGCTTTTGATGTTCTCAACTATCTTATCTTTAAAGCCTACCAGGTTATCAATTTCGGCAGCAGCAGTTTCTTTTATGGAGTCGCCAAGATTTTTTAATGATTCGGCCAGTTTATCACGGGTTTCATCCCCTTTGTTTGGCGCAAACAATATCCCAAGTGCAGCACCTGCCGCTAAGCCGGCAAGCAGCGCAACAACTACTTTTGTGTTATCTTTCATAATAATGGTTTTTTAAGTTGAACATTCTGTTTAATAACGACTAAATATCTTGCCAAATATATGAGCCGAGACATTTTATTTGAATTTAGATAAAAAAAGCGATTCTAGAAATAAGGCCGGCCGTTAAATGTTCAGAAAACTGTCCATCTGTCAGGTCAAACCCTCCTCACGGACTGATTGGATGCGCTCCAGCCGGTCGGCAGCCAGACGGTTGGTTTCGTAGATCTCTACTAACAACAAAAAGTACGAAAACAAAAGCGGCCCGAACACCAGGCCCAATATTCCAAACAGCGGCAAACCAATAAACACGCCTATTACTGTTATAATAGGGTGGGTGTTAGATACCCGTTTGTTGATCATCATGCGCAATACATTGTCAATGTTGCCTATAAACAGCACGCCATATAATAACAGTAAGACGCCTTTAGCCGGATGGCCCTGAGCATATAAAATAGCCCCTGCGGGGATGGTTAAAGTAGGCGCACCTACAACGGGTAAAAACGAGATAAAGGCGCCTATAACGCCCCAAAAAAGCGGATCGGGTATGCCGCAAATCCAAAAGCCGTTGGCCAGCAACGCGCCCTGTACTACCGCTATTAACCCCTGGCCCAATACGTTTGAATAGGTGGAGTTACGCAGTTCTTCTGCAAACTTCAGTGCATATTGTTCGCGGAATGGTGCATACTTTAGTGCGCCGGCCTCAAACTGCTTTATCTGTACAAACATAAAGTACATCAAAAAATAGCATACCAGCAGCAGTAAAAAGATATTGATTACACTACCTATAAGGGAGGGGAAAAGCTCGGTTGCAATTGTGCCCAATTTTTGCACTGTCTCTTCGGCAAAATGCGGTTTGCCTATTGTTTTACCGGTAAACTCATCAATCTTAACCAGCCATTCCTGTATCGGGAAATTCTTACTATTCAACTCGGATATTTTGCCTATCACCATTAAGCTCAGTGCTAAAAAAGGCAAAACAATAACCACGAACGAAAACACAATGATAAGGACGGCAACTAAAGGGCGGTTCCAGCCCTTTTTATCAACCATGTATAAATAAAATGGCCTGAAAATGGTGAAAAGCACAATAGCGCCAAGTATAGCGCTGAATAAACCGCTTAACGCATAAGTTATAAAGCAGCCTAATATGACTATGCTTACCAGGATTATAACATTGCGCTGCTTATAATTAAAAATGGACATGCGGTAAAATATATAAGCAAAACAAAAATGCGCCCGAATGTTTTAGCGCATGCACGTAAATATTTTTGAAAAGCGCGTTACGGCATTTCTTTTATCAGGGCATCAATTTTTGCTGCGCTGGCGGCAATGGTTTCAATGCAAAACTTAACATCGTCGGTTGGGTTAACCACGTCGTGTTTAATAGTATCTAAAGCAAGGTGAATATTAGAAAGCTGATTCTTTACATCATGTTTAATTAAACGCAAAGTTCTTATATCAACGGTTCCCATTTACTTTAAATTAATAGCTTTCATTTTATTGTAAAGGGTTTTCCTGTCTATCTGCAAAATTTCTGCCGCTTTGGTTTTATTAAAATTCACTTCGCGCAATACTTTCAATATCGTTTCGTATTCTGCTTCAAGCGCCGCGTTCTTCAAATCGTGGCGCGGCTCTTTGGCTACCTGTGGCTCTGTTGATTGGCCTTGTGCAAAATCACTAACAGGCATACGGTAGTTTGATATCTCTAAAGGTAACGATTTGGTGGTTATCTCGGTGCCCTCGCTTATTAACGCTGCCCTGCGCACTATATTTTTCAGCTCGCGTACATTGCCCGGCCAACGGTAGTTCATAAAACACTCAATCGTTTCGGGCGCAAACGTTATAACGTGCCTGCCCAATTCTTTATTAGCTTCTTCCAGAAAAAACTCCGCCAGTAACAAAATATCGTTTCCGCGCTCGCGCAATGGCGGCATATAAATACCAAACTCGTTAAAGCGGTGGTAAAGATCCTCGCGAAAACGGCCTTTTTGTATGCCTTCCTGCAGGTTTTCGTTGGTTGCTACAATAATGCGCACATCAAGGTCTATCTCTTTGGTGCTGCCAATTCTTTTTACTTTGCGTTCCTGCACTGTTCTAAGCAGTGCCGCCTGTATCTCGTAAGATAGGTTACCTACCTCATCTAAAAATAAAGTTCCGCCATTGGCCATTTCAAAGTGCCCTATTTTAGTTGCAAAGGCGCCGGTGAAAGAACCCTTTTCGTGCCCGAAAAACTCGCTTGCAGCCAGTTCTTTAGTTAACGATCCACAGTCCATAGCTACAAATGGCTGGCTGTGGCGATTACTGTGCAGGTGGATGCTTTTAGCTACTTCTTCCTTCCCGGTACCGCTTTCGCCTAAAATAATTACGCTGTAATTGGTTGGTGCAACTAATTCTATCTGCCTGTAAAGTTCTTTTGAAGCACGGCTGGTACCCACTACAAAACCTGATAGGTTTTGCTTTTTATTAGCTTTATTAGCTGTAGGGGCGCTGCCTTCATCCTCAACTAAAGCGTGGTGAGTTTCAATAGCTTTGGTAATGGTGTTTAAAATTTCATCAGGATAAAGCGGCTTGGTGATATAATCATATGCGCCCATCTTTATCAGTTCAACCGCCATTTTTATATCAGAATAGCCGGTAATGATGATGACCCCCGTTTTTGGATACTGGGTCTTTATCTTCTTCAGCATTTCGCGGCCATCAGTGTCTTCCAGTCTAAAATCGCACAAAACAAGGTCAAATTCCTCGGTTTTGAGAATTTCCATGCCACTGTTACCGCTTGATGCAGTACTTACATCAAAGCCATTACGTGTTAAAAACTTTGACAATAATAAGGCAACGTTAACTTCATCGTCTATGATGAGTATTTTTTTCATATAGCTTCGTACAATATAACAGGCAGATGCACCAAAGGGGTTAAATTACACAAAAAAACATAATTCTGTTTGAAATAAATTAATTGGAAAAAATTATTGCGCAGTTGCTTTCACAAAAAAACGGGGAGCGCTAATTAGCGCTCCCCGTTTAAATTACAAATGTTGTGATGGTAGTTACTTGGTGTCAAACGCATAAGCTAAACGCAGACCTAAAAAGTTGATCTTGCTATCGTTAACCAGGCTGTTAAATTTGGTGCTGGCCTCGTAACGGATACCGGCATCAAGGTAACTTTTATTACCTACCGGGAACTGGATACCCACCTGCGGTGCCCAAACAAAAGCTGCTGAGTTATCAAAACCCAGATCTTTTTTGTTTAAAGCGATGCCGGCACCAGCTTCACCCTGAATGTAGAAGTTACTTACAGGGAAGAACTTTAAACCCGCTTTAACCGGCAGCAATTGAATATCGGTTGCTGATATTGCGCCGACAGCTTTGCCAAAGATGTTGTTGTAACCCGCATTAACGGTAACAAACAAGTCGTTGGCAACAGGGATATCAGCTTGTACCGATCCGCCCAGGTTCCAGTTATGCGAATCATTTAATTTGCCGGTAGGGATGCCGGTTTCAACACCGATACTTAAACGTACGCCATTTGCATTGGTAGATGTAGGGGCGGTTTGTGCTTTTGCAGCGAAGGTAAGACCAGCAAATGCCGCAACTAATGCTGAAATTTTTAATGTACTTTTCATGGTATATAAGATAAATTGTTGTGTGTGTTTTTAAACACGGAGCAAATTAAAGCAACAATTTATATATGATTTCTCATCCAAAAGTCACGATTATTCAATCGATTGATTAACAGTAATTTAATTTTTGACCGAATGGGAATTTTGGTCAGTATTATGTAAAAATCATTACAGTTATGCTATCTTATTGGCGGGGATAAGGTTGATAAGCTAATGAATTATTTACAAAAGTTAAGAAATCTATGCTAATTTTATGAGATGAAAAAAACCTTATCAATTAGTTTCATTATTGTGTTAATGGCATGTGGTTGTAAGAAAAATAATGAATCGCCAGATACCGGGTCTAAAAACTCCTATCAACCAGTTAGCAGAGAGTCATTTTGGAAGTATAAGGAAATCGGTCCCTCTGGAACACCCCTCACCACGCTCGTCACCATGACGGGAGCAACAAAGACTATAAACGGCCATATGTACTATGAATACACAACCCAGCTTGCACCCTCAGGCGCCAAAGGTACAGGTTACTCTTACTCAGAAAATGGCATAGTGAGGTCAGCGATTGGCGACGTAGAAAACCTTTTCCTCAAAGAAAACGCGGCGATAGGCGAAACCTGGACATATATGGGGCCAATGGCCGATAAAGAGGAGATAAGGCCGGGCGTTTTTGTTGATAGTTATTCTACAGTCATTGCAAAAGTTGTTGAAAAAGGTATTAACTATACCGTTGAGGGAAAAGCATTCGCAAATGTTATCCATATTAAACAGATGAAACAGTACAGTTCGGGCGCGACAATTGACCTGGATGATTATTACATAGCTAAAGGCGTAGGTATGATTGAACGCAAAAGCGCTGACGGAACCAATGGTTCTTTGCTGGTGGATTATGCTGTAAAGTGATGATACGTTACGTATCCCTTTAAGTTAAAGATGTTGAAAGGTAACTTCCTCTGTAATGCCGGAGCCAAATGCAGACAATGTCATGGTGTTTTCGTTAAGCGCCTGAATGGAAAAAGTCTGGTCGAGCAGAACATTATATAAAGTAATATTCATTTCATAACCCTGATAACTCCACCTGCCTATAATGGGCTGTGTAAAATCAGGGTTGCATGCTATTGCTCCCATTTCTCTGGTGCAAGTTTGATCTGATTTAAATGTGAAAATGTCATCCTTCATGCAGGCATCGCGCGAAGTGAAATTGTCAACCCAATCACCCCCTCTTATATTGTAGCGCCAACTAACGATTATCCAAGGTTTTTGCGTGAGTAATTCGGACCGTGTTTTAGTTTTAGTAGTCTCACTTTTTTTGCACGATGATTGAGCAAATGAGATAACGATCAGTAATAGCAGTAAATATTTAGTATGCGTCATTTTGATAGGTTTTATTATAATTCACTAAAACAATGAAATAATGAATTGGCAAATCAGAAAAGCATTTCACTTTTAGTGTAAATTTATGTTATTTACAGCGCTTTGATGATAAGTAGTTTAAGGTGTTCAAAGCGCTTCATGCCAACTGCTTACTAAAAATACTGTTTCGGTCTGTTCCGCATGTTTCGGAACGTAACACTAACCATAAAAAAGCCCTCCCGTGTTCCGGAAAGGCTTAATATATATTGCAGATAGGAATTGCTTAAGCGCCACCGCCCAGATCACCACCATGCACACCTTCCTCGCGGAATAGTTTAGCACTCAGGTAATCATTATTCATGCGGCTGATGTTGGTCAGCGTAATTTCTTTAGGGCATTCTGCTTCGCAGGCGCCGGTATTGGTACAGTTACCAAAGCCTTCTTCGTCCATTTGTGCAACCATACTTTGCACACGGCTCCAGCGCTCAGGCTGGCCCTGTGGTATCAAAGCAAATTGCGACACCTTGGCAGATACAAACAGCATAGCTGATGCATTTTTACAAGCTGCCACACAAGCACCGCAACCAATACAGGTAGCAGAGTTAAAGGCCTCGTCCGCAATTACTTTAGGGATAGCAATCTCGTTGGCATCAGGCACGCCACCGGTATTAACCGATACATAGCCACCCGCCTGTTGTATGCGGTCAAATGCAGAACGGTCAACCGCCAGATCCTTTATCACCGGGAAAGCTGCTGCGCGCCATGGCTCAATAGTAATAGTTTGCCCATCATGAAAGCTGCGCATGTGCAACTGGCAGGTGGTAATGGCGCGTTTTGGTCCGTGCGGCTGGCCGTTAATGTATAACGAGCACATACCGCAGATTCCTTCGCGGCAATCGTGATCAAAATGTATAGGGTCCTCGCCTTTTTTTGTTAAGCTTTCGTTCACTACGTCAAGCATCTCCAAAAATGACATATCAGGCGAAATGTTTTCGGCCTTGTAGGTTACCATTTTCCCTGAGGTGTTGGCGTTTGCCTGTCTCCACACTTTCAGGGTAAGATTCATATTTCCACTCATTCTTCGTTAGATTTGAGATGTGAGATTTGAGACATGAGATTAATTATTTAGCAAGGTTTTTTGAAATGCATAATTCATCTTCTGCAATTCATCAATTTGTTTTAATAATACATCCAACACCTCATCACTCAATAAACTTAATTTATTTGATATTATTAACTGAGTTTGTAATTCATAGGATGAGCCATTAGCAATTCCCAAGAAATTAGTGAACTCTTTTTTTGAATTTCTTCCTGCCCCTTCAGCAATATTTGAAGGAATAGAGACAGCGCATCTTCTTGATTGGCTGGTTAGGCCAAACCTCTCATCTGAAGGAAAATTACCAGTTGCTTTATAAACATCAACCGTTAAATTAATAGCTTTATTCCAGATTTTCAGTTCCTTTAGATTATGCATTGTCTTTAATTTGAGTATTGAAATATGAGATTTAAGACAAAAGAGCCACTGGAGGTCTCAAATCTCATATCTCACGTCTCAAATCTTACTTATAACTCCTCTGCGAAGGATGCACCGTTTCAAAAATCAGTTCTTCCTTGTTCAATATTTCCGGTTGGTTATCGCCTGTGTATTCCCACGCGCCAACAAACAAAAAGTTCTCATCGTCTCGCAAAGCTTCACCTTCTTCTGTTTGCGATTCCAACCTGAAGTGGCCGCCGCATGATTCACGGCGCATCAGCGCATCATCAACCATTAGTTCGCCAAGTTCTAAAAAGTCGGCAACGCGGCCGGCTCTTTCTAACGAAGCATTAGCCTCTTCATTCGCACCTATCACCAGCGCGTTCCTCCAAAAATCAGCACGTAGCTCGCTTATCAATCCTTTAGCTTTGGTTAAGCCCTCTTCTGTACGCGCCATGCCGCAATATTCCCACATAATGTGGCCAAGGTCGCGGTGGTACTCATTAACAGTTTTGGTGCCCTTAAGCGCCAATAGTTTATTTATACGTTCAATTACTTCTTTCTTGGTTTGCGCAAAAGCAGGGTGGCTGGCATCAACCGGTTTCGGACCGATGGTAGCCAGGTAATCGCCTAAAGTATATGGTATCACAAAATAGCCGTCGGCTAAACCCTGCATCAAAGCAGAGGCACCTAAACGGTTGGCACCGTGGTCAGAGAAATTACATTCGCCCAAAGCGTATAAACCAGGTACGGTTGTCATCAGGTTATAATCAACCCAAAGGCCACCCATGGTATAGTGCACCGCCGGATAAATACGCATTGGCTGGGTATAGGGGTCCTCGTTAGTGATCTGATAATACATATCAAACAAGTTGCCGTATTTAGCTGCTACTGCAGGCTGCCCAAGGCGTTTTATGGCATCGGCAAAGTCAAGGAAAACGGCTATGCCCGAGCCACCTACACCACGGTTATCATCAACCATTTCTTTAGCGTTACGTGATGCCACGTCGCGCGGTACAAGGTTACCAAATGATGGGTATTTGCGTTCCAGGAAGTAATCGCGGTCTTCTTCTTTTACATCAACAGCCTTTAACTGGCCCTTGCGCATTTTTTCGGCAGTTTCAACAGTTTTTGGTGCCCAAACCCGTCCATCATTACGTAATGATTCAGACATTAGCGTCAGTTTAGACTGATGATCGCCGGATACCGGGATACACGTTGGGTGAATTTGCGTATAGCATGGGTTAGCAAACATAGCACCGCGTTTGTGTGCGCGCCATGCTGCCGTTACGTTGGAGCCAATTGCATTGGTTGACAGGTAGAATACGTTACCGTAGCCACCTGTACACAATAATACTGCGTGGCCAGTGTGTGTATCAATCTCGCCTGTTGTTAAGTTACGGGTAATGATGCCCTTGGCGTGGCCGTCAATAGTAACCACGTCAAGCATTTCGCTGCGGGTATACATTTTAACCTTGCCTTTGTGGATCTGGCGGTTGAGCGCAGAATATGCACCTAACAACAACTGTTGTCCGGTTTGGCCGCGGGCGTAGAACGTACGCGATACCTGCGAACCACCAAAAGAGCGGTTATCAAGCAAGCCGCCGTATTCACGGGCAAAAGGCACGCCTTGTGCCACGCACTGGTCAATAATATTTACTGATACCTCGGCTAAACGATGTACGTTCCCTTCGCGTGCGCG
The DNA here is from genome assembly GCF_054061755.1 of Mucilaginibacter sp. HD30. Classification (NCBI taxonomy): domain Bacteria; kingdom Pseudomonadati; phylum Bacteroidota; class Sphingobacteriia; order Sphingobacteriales; family Sphingobacteriaceae; genus Mucilaginibacter; species Mucilaginibacter sp. HD30. Next base: position 3,195,799 of record NZ_JBSSEO010000001.1, on the reverse strand, counting down.
GTAGTCGCCACCTTTAATGGTATCATAAAACAAACGATATACACTATCGCCATCATTCTGATAATTTTTAGCTGCGTTAATACCACCCTGTGCCGCAATTGAGTGGGCACGGCGCGGGCTGTCCTGAAAGCAAAATGCTTTTACATTATAACCTAACTCGCCCAAAGTGGCTGCTGCCGAAGCACCGGCTAAACCTGTACCCACCACAATAACATCAAACTTGCGTTTGTTGGCGGGGTTAACCAGTTTTAAATTAAATTTATGCTTGCTCCATTTTTCGCCCAGCGGACCGGCGGGGATTTTAGCGTCTAAATTCATGTTTTTTATTTTAGAGGCAAGAATTAAGAGTCAAGAATCAAGATAAAATGATAATTGCTTCTCTGTCTTTTCTTCCCGTTTATTTTAGTGTTATAATTCTTTTTGATGAAAATTAAAAGTCTTGAATCCTGACTTCTTAACTCTTGATTCTCAACTTATTTCAAAATACAATTCTGTAAAAAATACCAAACCGGCATGGCTGCAAAACCTAAGGGGATAATAACCCCAAAAAACCAGGTGCCAATAAACTGTACCACAGGCGTGTACTTGCGGTGCGTCCACCCCAGCGTTTGGAAAGCGCTTTGAAAGCCATGCAGCAAGTGAAATGCCACAGCAACCATAGCCAGCACATAGAATATTACGTATATTGGATTGGTAAAGCTCTCTACAATTTTTGCATGCAGATCTTTAACTCTAACAATCTCAATATCGCCTTCTGATGTTGCAGAGTGTTCAAACTCCGGATCAGCCGGTGTAAAGTCTGTTACAGTAGTAACATTGGTTAACACATTAGTGCGGTACTCTTTATAAGCTACCGTGTGGGTATACTTGTACTTATACCAAAAATCGCTCATGTGTATCACAATAAACAAAAACAATATAGAGCCTAAAAGCCCCATGTTTTTGGATGAGAATGATGCGGGAGATTTTGGCTGGCTTGCATAAGCCACGGGGCGCGCTTTACGGTTTTTAGTTGTAAGTACAATAGCGTACACAGTATGCACAAGTATAGCAGCGTATAACAGGTATGCTATAACTTCAATAGGCGGAAAATGCGTAAGGAAGTTGGCGTACATATTAAAACCATAACCCTTATCATCCTTAAAAAGAAAAAGGTTGCCGCCCAAATGCACAATAATAAATGTACATAAAAACAGGCCCGTTAGTGCCATGATCAGCTTTTTACCCACCGATGAGTTAAAAGTTTGTTTAAATTCACTCATTATGTATTATAAAAAATTTTTGTCAAAAGTATTTATTAAATGCCGAAAGATAGAAATGCAATCAGCGTTTTGGCTATGAAATGGTTATTTAGAATCAATCTAAAAAAATGACAAAGTTTTGACCATGTAACATTATAAAATCAACTTTAAAAAACGCTTAAGTTTAAATAAATTGCCCCGCTAAAACTTTGTCCCTATGCGCTATTTTTTCTTTCTTTTGGCCACCGTTTTTCTACTTACGGGCTGTGGTAATAACACTGTTGAATTTACCGGAACGGTTTTGAGCGGTAGTACGGGCAAGGTGCTGATAAGCAATAACGCTAACGAAATTGTTTATCAGACCGAAATAGCCAATGGCAAGTTTTATATTAACAGGCAGCCTCTGCCATCAGCGGGTTTTTATAAATTGGTGTTTTTTATAGGAGGCAAGTCATCCAAAAAAAATGAAATTTACCTTGAACCCCGTGTTTTCTACACTATAAAACTGGATGCCAAGAACATTGAAAAATATCCTGAAATAACAAGCTCACCAAAAAAACAAACAGAACTATCAGCTTATTACAATCTGCTAACGGCTGCTAAGGTAGCGTCGCGCGCCAAAGTAATGTCTTTTGATGCGCAAATGCACAAGCTTGATGATGAGTTGCTGACATTTGAAGAGCGTAACACCCGTTTGCAGCAACTGCGCAACCAGCAGTTAGATGCCAATGTAGTTGATATGGTTGCAGTGTTTGAGGCGTTTTTAAAGCAGCATGCTGATAGTGAGATTGTACCGCATTTAATGCTGAGTACCGAATACCAGCTAAACCCAATTGGTTACTATGCGTTATTTAACAAATTGAGCGACGCTGCAAAAAGCACTGATGAAGGCAAGCAACTGGAGGAAAAATTGAAACAGCTTACCCGCCTGGCTGCCGGGGGAGAAGCACCCGAAATTGAAGGAAGTACGCCAGAGGGCAAGGCCATTGAATTGAAAGCACTGAATAAAAAAGTAATTATAGTTGATTTTTGGCGGGCACTCAATTCGCAAAGTTTGCGCGATCATGATGAAATGCAGAAAAACATGTTGCCCCGCTATAAAAGCAAGGGCCTTGAAGTTGTAAGTGTATCGTTTGATGACAATCGCGACAAATGGCTGGCTTACATTAAAAAGAGCAACATGACCTGGCCGCAGTTATCAGACCTTAAAGGCGACGACTCGCCCAATGCAAAGAACTGGGCCATCACAAAAATACCTACCTATTATATACTGGATGGCAAGGGCCATATAATTAAACGCTGCCTTGATTATTACGAGCTGGAAGTGGCTGTTAACAATTATATGGCGAAGCGCTAAACGCCAACCACCTTATCTTTTAGCACGGCAAATATCTTATCGGTTTTGCTGCTACGCACCGCTACGCGGCCTGTAAATTTGCCAAAGGACGGCAGGATGGCCTGCCTGCTGCCAATTGCAAAACATGGCAGCGTAATACTTTGACGGCCCTTGCCCGTTAAGTGGATGCCCGGGTGTATGTGGCCGCAAAATGCATATTGCGTTACTAACTGTAGGTCATCTTCGGTTAGTGGGTGATGTAGCATTAAAAACGGCCCGATGATCATTTGTTTATGCAGCGCGATATTTAACTGATCATAATATTTATCGGCTATAATATCGTGGTTCCCTCTTACCAGATCAATGATAACCTTCGGAAATTGTTGTCGCCACATAGCAAACCACTCCCAGTCAGCATTTATATCGCTATGAAACAAATCGCCTAAAAAGATGATGCGTTCGGGTTTAAACTCGGCCACAAGATCAGATAATACTGCCAGGTCATTTTGCTCCAGGTCTCGCGGAACTGCTATGCCTGCTTTTCTGAAATGGCCGGTTTTGCCTAAATGCACATCGGCAACCATTAATGCTTTTTGCTGCTGCCAGTAAATGGCTTTTTGCGGCAACAATAACAGATCCTGATCAAATAGTTTATATGGTGCACCCGCGCTTATCGTCATGGGGCAAAAATAATAAATTGGATGTAATCCTTTGGCGTGATACACATGCTAACAAACAAGCCAAATTTTAGCACATAAAAAAAGGGTCGGAAAACTCTCGCAGTTTTACGACCCTACATCTACCTATGAAAAACAGCCCTTTGGGTGGGCGTATGCGCATTTTGTCCAAAAAAAATGCCAAGAGTATTTTATGCGTTTTTAGCCCAAAACACAACTAAAAGGTGTGGAATTAATTTACTATGAGGAAAATACTTCCCCTAATTGGGTAAAATTTGCCATAACCGTATGTAGCTTTAATTAACTAATACTAAAGGCTAAACTTGTTTAACAGGCAAATGCATTAACTGCGTAATAATTAATAGCGCTAAGCGAATAATTTATGAAACCATCGGCACAAACTATTGTTAGAAAGGATATGGAGTACAATGTGTATTTATTAGCTACCGACCCAAAAAACCCTTGCAGAGACGTTATACACTCTAGAGATACCGGTTTAAAGATCAGGGTTTACTGTTTGGATAGTGATAAGATAAATCCGGATCCGAACGAGATACAGCTTTTTGGATATGCCCACAAAAAATTATACGCCTTTGAAACTATTGATATAACGGCCGAAGACGCATTAGACGTGGTGGGGGCCATTCAATGGTATGCCGAATATATTAACTATCCCGAAATGGAAATTTTGCCCGAAGACCCACGCCCGGGCCATAGCAATGATATTGCCATGTAATAAAAAAGCAGCTTCCTCACCGCTTTATTAAACGTAAAACACACTAAATGAGCTGAGTAAAAATAATTGAAAATTATTTTTGCATAGTTGTGTAGAGATTCTATATTTGCAGTCCCAAAACAAGGGAGTTTAGCTCAGCTGGTTCAGAGCATCTGCCTTACAAGCAGAGGGTCACTGGTTCGAACCCAGTAACTCCCACTTAACAAAAGGTCTTTTTCGCATGAATTAGGCCTTTTTTGTTGCTCCTAACTTTTCTATCCTATCAATGTGCTTGCAAATCGCTTGCAAATGCTTGCAAATTTTGCAAGCAACCAAACCGGTTAATGATTTAATTAATTACATACAATATACGAAAAATTACCGGGATTACCAAGGCAAACATAAAGTTTACCTTAGCTCCCCCGGTATATAGGGTTACCGGGGGTATCCCCCCTTACCCCCCACCTGCACCCCACCCCCAACCGGGGAGAGACACGCTCCGAAAATCGTAACAATTTTTTTGGGTGGGAATAATAGTCTTTTAAAAACGGGCTTGTTTTGAAAAAAATGCGAGCTCTAAAAAAAATTTTTCTGGTAAAATTTTGTTGTGAATTTTTAGCATGTTCCGGGTCTTACGCATGGCGTAAAAAACTTTTAAAAGTTAAGCCCAATTAAAATATCTTAGCCTAATTCATTTATTACTATTTGAATTTACATAAACTATGTCGCAACTTACTTTAGATAAACTGGAATCATGGCTTTGGGATTCTGCCAATATATTGAGGGGCAGTATTGATAGCTCTGATTTTAAAAACTACATATTTGGGTTACTGTTCCTGAAACGTGCTAACGATGTTTTTGATGAAGAGGTTGAAACCATAATAGAACGTGACGGCATAAGCCGGGAAGATGCCGAAGAAGAGCCTTTTTTTAAATTACCTGCCGAAGCCCGGTGGGGTGCACTTAAAAAGGTTACCGAAAATATTGGGGTGGCATTAGATAAAGCATTTGCCGCCATTGAGCGTGAAAACACAAAATATTTAGAAGGTGTATTGACCACAACCAAGTTTGGTGATAAAGACAGGCTGAGTGACGAAGTATTACAACGCTTACTACGCCATTTCAATCAACACTCATTAGCCAATAGGGACTTATACACTCCGGACTTATTAGGTGATGCTTATGAATACCTCATTAAACAATTTGCCGATGACGCTGGAAAAAAAGGTGGCGAGTTTTATTCACCGCAAGGAGTTGTAAAAACCATCGTACAATTAATCAAGCCGCAACCCAAAAACAAGATATACGACCCCACTTTTGGCAGTGGTGGAATGTTGATTGAATCGGCTAAGTACGTTGCTCAACTGCCGGAAGGTAAAGTTGGTAACAACATCAACGTATCATTGTATGGGCAGGAAAAGAATGTAGGTACTTGGGCTATCGGTAAGATGAACATGATACTTCACAACTTTGTTGAAGCTGACCTTAGAAAAGGCGATACGCTTACCAGCCCACAACACTTAGAAAATGACAGCTTGATGTTGTTTGACAGGGTAATTGCTAACCCGCCATTCTCACAAGATGCGTGGTGGGGATTGATTGAAGCCAATCGAGAAGTTCAACTGGATAAAGAAGGGAAAGAAAAGAAATCAGCACCTAATTATACAAAAGAAGTGGTTGATAAACATGGTAGATTTCAATACGGGATACCACCAAGAGGCTATGCGGACTTAGCTTTTTTACAACACATGATTGCTTCTTTAAAGCTGGATGGTAAGGCTGGTGTAGTACTACCACTTGGTACCCTTTTTAGAAGTGGTACAGAAGGCTCAATAAGAGAAAAGTTATTAAAAGAAGATTTGATTGAAGGCATAGTAGGTTTACCCGCTGCGTTATTTTATAACACCGGCATACCCGCCTCAATCTGGATTATCAATAAAAGTAAGCCCACTTATCTAAAAAACAAAGTCATTGTTATTGATGCCAGTAAAGAATATAAAGAAGGAAATAATCAAAACGAGCTTACGGAAGATAATATCAGAGCCATAATCTCTGCTTACGACAATTTTGCGTTAGCGCAATCATTACAGGAAAACCAAAAGGAAAGTTATGCTCGGTTAATTAACACAAATGAAATCGCCGATAATGATTATAATCTCAATATAAGCAGGTATATCGATAATCAGGTAAAAGCAGCCGAAATCGACCTTCATCAAGTAAAATTAAAAATTAAAGAGTTGGAGTTAGCAGAAAAAGCTATCGATGAAAAATTGCAAAACCTATTAACCGAATTGGGGATATAACAACAATATTATGCCACAAGCGAACGAATTTCCGGAAAATTGGCTTTTAGCTAAAATATCAGATACCGGGTTAATTATAAGTGGAGGTACGCCCGATACCTCTAAACCCGAATATTGGCAAGGGAATATTTTATGGTGTACACCAACAGATATTACATCATTAAAAGGGAGTAAGTATATTAATTATACTTCACGTAATATTTCAGAGAAAGGCCTTAAAAATTCCTCAGCAAATATTTTACCAATTCATTCGTTGGTAATTTGCACAAGAGCAACTATAGGAGATTGCGCCATAAATGAGGTGTCCTTAACCACCAATCAAGGTTTTAAAGCTATTGTACCGAATAAAAATTGGTCAACTGAATTTTTGTACTACTTAGTAGTTAATTTAAAGCCTAAGCTAATTCAATTATCAAGCGGCAGTACATTCTTAGAGCTTTCCAAGAAAGTATTTGAGAATATAATCATTCAACAACCACCTCTGAATGAGCAAATAAGAATCGCAGAAGTACTTTCGGCAGTTGACGAAAAAATCAATATTGTTAAAGCTCATATAATTGAATACCATAAATTAAAAGAATTTTTGAGTAGCAATTTATTAACGAGAGGTATTGGGCATTCCAATTTTAAAAGTAGTGTAATAGGTGAAATTCCTGAATCGTGGAAAGTAAAAAAATTTGAAGATGTTACCACAGTCATCACCTGTGGAGTTGCGTCAACACCACAATATGTTGACGACTGTGTAGGTGTGCCGTTTTTGTCAGCACAAAACGTAAGGGATGGAAAAGTGGTTTTGGATAAATACAAATTTATATCTCGTGAATTTCATACTCAGCTTACCAAAAATAATAAACCCGAAAAAGGAGATATTTTATATTCAAGAGTTGGAGCAAAATTCGGCGAAGCAGGTATCATTGAACATTCCTTCGAATTTAGCATTTATGTAAGCTTAACCCTTATTAAAGTAAATTCCGAAAATCACAATTATTACATAAAGCATCTTTTAAATAGCAGCGTTGTTAAAAGCATGGCTAATAGAAGTGTTTTCCAAGGTGCAGGTGTGCCAAACTTGAATGTTAAAGTTGTTAGAAACTTTTTATTACCCTTTCCTCCTATAGAAGAGCAAAAAAAAATCGCCTCTATCCTGAATGCTATAGATGAAAAAATAGAAATGCTTAATATAAAAAATGAAAATCTCAATAAGCTGAAAACGGGATTAATGCAACAACTTCTTACTGGTAAAGTACGAGTTAACACCTATCAATAACAGAGCGCAGTAGCATGAGCCAGTCGCCAGAGTATATCTACAGTGAACAACCAGCAATAGAGTTGTTCCAAAAATTGGGTTACCAATATTGGGATGGTAGCGGTACTCACGAGCGCATCAGCATAAATGATATAATTCTTAAAGACCGGCTATTAGAAGCTATTAAACGGCTTAACCCGTGGATTGATGAAACCAACCTAAGTAAAGCATACGATAAGATAACCGAGGTACAGGGTACATCCCTGATGGAAGTAAACCAAAATTTTTGGAATTTAATTAAGGGGAGCACCTTTTCAGTTAAGCAGGTTATCAATGGCAAAGAAGAGTTCCCACCGGTAAAGTTTATCGAGTATGATACCGACCATGTGGACGATAACGACTTTTTAGTTGTTAGCCAGTTGAAGGTTTACGGTATCGCCCGGCACTCTATTCCAGATTTGGTAGTTTACGTAAACGGCTTGCCTATCGGAGTGATTGAGTGTAAAGCCCCCGCCGCCCATAATTCTTTTGAAAATGCACACAGCGATTTAGAATTTTATCAGCGCAATTCCGAAAAGCTGTTTTACCATAACCAGATATGCGCCACTATATGGGGTGTTGGTGGTAAGTATGGCGCAATTAACTCACCAGCCGCCTTTTATTCAGTGTTCCGGGTAAAGCCCTATGAGGAGGTTGCCGGTATTACTACCGAACAAGACAGATTAATATACAACCTGTTCCAAAAAGAGAAGTTACTGGACATCATACGGCACTTTGTCATTTTTGAATTGGATGAAGGGAGGGTTATTAAAAAACTCCCCCGCTACCAGCAAATCCGGGCCACCAACAATACTATTGACAAATTACAAGAGGGTAAGGGAGGGGTTATATGGCATACCCAAGGCAGCGGAAAGTCTATCACCATGGCATACGTTACCCGTAAATTACAAGCACCAGAGTACGGTTTTGATAACCCTACTGTTATTGTCATGACCGACCGTAAAGATTTGGACATACAAATTACAGGTACACTGCGAAACGTGGGATTGAAAAATGTACGTCAAGCATCGTCGGTAAAGAATCTGGACAGGTTACTGCGCAACGATTATGGAGGTATCATTACCACAACCATACAAAAGGTTCAGGAAGCCGATACTGAGGCCACCGATTCACTTGACCAGACAGATATTGAAGAGGAAAAACTGCGGGTTGAAAAACATATCAATAATAACATACTTTTTAAGATAACGAAGATTGCCAAAGATGGTAAATGGCTGGAAGTTGAACGGGAAGAAGTAAAGCTTGAAGAGCTATCCAACAAAAAGAATTTATATGTTTTGGTAGACGAAGCACACCGCAGTCAATACGGCTTTTTAGCCTCGTTTATGCGCTCTGTGCTGCCCCATGCGAAGTTTGTAGCGTTCACCGGTACACCAATATCAAAAGAAGATAAAAGCACCTTAGGTGAGTTCTATGGAGGTGATTATTTAGATGTTTATACTATTAAAGAATCAGTAGCAGATGGCGCAACAGTTGAGCTATTGTATGATGAAGGTATAGCCAAACTTGATATAAAAAAGGAAGAGCTTGATGCTGAATTTCACAAAAAGTTTGGGGACGAATCCGAAGAGAGGCAGGAGCTACTAAAAAATAAAGCACTTAAAACTTACCAGTTTTCAACCAGCCGCATTAACGAGATTGGTAAACACATTATTACCCATTTCCGGGATAAGATTTTCAAGAACGGTAACAAAGCCATACTGGTATGCGATGGAAGGTTTGGTGCTATCCGTTACAAGCAAGCCTTCGAGGAATTAAAAGCCGCAGGTTACCATGATTTTGAGACCAAAGTGGTTGTAAGTATTGGTTCGCCAAAAACAGATGAGATTGCAGAGGAATACTACAAAACTGTTGAATGGAATAAAAACCACCCTGATGATTTAAAACCTCTTTGGGTTGTTGCGCCGGAAGATATTAAAACGCTTACTGAGGATTATAAACTGCCGTTTGGTGATGTTACAGAAGTTGAAAAATCTGGAAGGAAGAGGTTTGACAATACGGCGATACTTATCGTTTCTGATATGCTTTTAACAGGCTATGACGCACCGATAGCATCTTGCCTATATTTAGATAAGCCTTTAAAAGAACATAACCTACTGCAAGCAATAGCACGGGTAAACCGCAGCAGAAAGGGCAAAGCGGCGGGTTACATAGTTGACTATTATGGTATATCGGCCTTCCTTATTCAAGCACTTGAAATATTTTCTGGTGACTTGCGCCCGGATGATATTTTAAAGAACATAAACGAGGAGTATCCTAAGCTGGAATTAAATCATACTAAGCTGGTGGATTTTTTCAGGCCATTAAAAGCCAACAGGCATTTAAACCGTGATAAATACATTGATGAAGCGATACGGTTTATTGAACCCGTAGATAAGCGGGATAATTTTAAAGAGGTATTAAAACACTTTAACAAAAGCGTAGCTATTGTATTACCTGATGTCAAAGCGATGAAGTTTTTTGATGACTTCAAATTATATAACGAAATTAAGCTTCGTGCAAGGAATGCCTACCCGGATGATGAAGAGCTGAAAGTAACAAAAGATGAGAGCCAGATGCTACAAGCCTTGATAGATGCGCACCTGCGGTCTGAGGGTATTGCAAGCTTACTGTACAAACCTATCTCAATTATTGATAAAGATAAATTTAAAGAAGAGATTATGAACGCATCCCCGGCTACCAAAGAGCTAAAGATGCGTAACAACTTGATACACGTAATAAAAGTAGGACTGGATAAAAACCCTGACTTTTATAAACCACTTGCCGAGCGGTTGGAAGCTTTACTAAAAGAGCGGGAAGATGACCGCATAACGCAAATAAACCTGTTGAAGGCTTTTGCTGATATTCAGGATGAAATTATTAACGAACACCGGGAAGGAGCAGCTAAAGGCTTTTTCACTGAGCGGCAAATAGCGGTTTACAATACCATGAAAACTATTTATGGTGAATCAGATGCGGAAGCAGCCACTAATTCGTTATTTGATATTATAGATGGCGAGCTTGGAATTGTTGGTTGGGAGGGTAAAGGTTTAGTACTACATGAGATGGAAAAAAAGATAATTTCTGTTATAAAAGATAAAATTGAAAGACCAGCAGCAAAGGTTAAAGCTAAAGAATTAATAGAGGTTTTAAAGCGAAATAAAGATGCCTAAGGTAAAGTATGGTAACAGCGTGATTGATTACTCCATTCTTGAAAAGGATGGCCTTAAATCGCATTATATCGTGGTTGAGAAACATGCAGGAGTAGTACTCAAAGGCAAATCGTTACCACTATACAAAGCAGACCAACTGATACTCAAAAAAGCAAGGTGGATAATAAATAAATTGAATCTTGTACGGGGGATTGAAGAACAAGAAATTGTTACCGGTTCAAGAATAATGTACTTGGGTAGAAGGTATTACACAGAGGTAATATTTGATAGTACTGTTGCTAACGCTGAGATTCAATTTAATCATTCACAATTCAAGCTTACTGTTAACCCTTTTGTTGATGTTCAGGCTGCAATTAAAACTTCATTGGAATATTTCTATAAAGCCAAAGCAATTGAGAAGATAACTCCCCGCATAAAGAAGTGGTCGAAGACCACCGGTTTACACCACAACGAATTAAAGTTTTTAAATCTTACTAAACGTTGGGGTAGCTGCACTGATACCAACAATATAATAATTAACATTGATACCGTAAAACTCCCTTTTTCATTGATAGATTATGTTATAGTACATGAACTTGTACATACTAAAATCAAAAACCATTCAAAGGAGTATTGGGCAGAAGTATCTAAGTATATTGGTAACTGGAAAGAACTTGATGAGAAGATTTACGGGTTACAGCTGTAACCAAATGTGCCGTCCCTGGCACTGTGAACAGTTGAGATATTCTGCTGCGCAGGTCTCAATCAAAATAAATAAGCCTTGTTGTTGAGATGCCCACACTTCCAACATATTTGTTAATTAACATTAATTACTCAATACACCTACCGGTAAATTATCAGAAAGGAATGGTATTGAATACTCTTCTCAAAGAAAACCTCTCCATGTAACTTAAATTATATATTTCTTTTTTTTTATTTCTATTAGCTATATACTATTACTATAAAGGAATGGTTTCCAAGAGGGTTTACCGCAGGGTTTTCTGGGTAGTTTGCCGGGTAGTTTTCTTGCTACAATCGTCTCAAAAAATAATATTGAAGTTTTTTATTTCACCACTTGACACGGCTAAAAAAAGAACTATATTTGCACTATAACTAATTGATAAAGAATTGGTTACCTAATAAACTTTGCCACCAAAATAAACTATACCAGTGTTATTGATGTGGGATATGCTTGATAATTGAGTTAGGCATAGTGAGGTAGATTTAATAAGAAATATAACACAGAAAATGGATAAATTAAACAACGAAGATAAACCTGTTATCTTCAACACCCCGGCGGGGTTCAACTTTCAAAACTTATTTGAAGAACATTCAATTAAGTTTAAACCTAAGGTAGAATTTCTGATACATCAGATTAACTACTACGACAACAGAGGTGGGTACCAGATACATTCAAAAAACCATCAGTGGTTTTTTGGTATAAAAGGCACGGAACTTGCCATGATGCTTAGGAAGTTAGTGGCAAATGGCATAATAAAATTAGCAGCAAATTATCATCCCGGTAATACCAGCAATACTTATAAGATGGTTACCCCGTTTGACATTAAAGCAGCGGATACGCAACAAAGCTTTTACTATGCCCATGAAGTAACGTTTGTGAAGAAATGGATACTGGATGGCCATATTGTAAAGAATGCCAGTACATCCAGCTTTATCAAAGAGCGCAAAGCAACGACCAATTCTGCAATTATAGCGGCGCAACAAAAACAAATAGATGAATTGAGAGCGCAGGTGTTATCGTTTGTTAATCAGTCGATTACAGGCAAAGATAAGCAATCTACTATAAGGATATCCAATGTTGAAATAGTGAACGATAACCCGCAGGCTACAACCATATCAGAAACGGACACCAAGGTGGATGAATCACCTTTAGACCAAAACCTAATGTTAGATGCATCAGGCGCAATGGAAGAAATTCTGCCGCTATCATTTGATACTGTCACTCCCGTGGATGTAGTTGAGGACGAGCCAGATATTAGCCAATTAGCTACTTTATTGAGTCAAAACACAATGCCAAATGTTGAAGAAAAAGCCTTTAAAGGCAATCTGACAATTCACTACTTAGAACAGGGACTGGGAGTGGGGATAGAACATGGCGATACATGGGGTGTGTTATACAACTACGATGAAATGCAACCATGGTGTGAAGCATTATCGGAGTTTGAAAAGCAAAGACTTTATCATCATATAATAACATCAACAGAAAAAGATATAAAGTTTCCACTGAATAAGCATACAAAAGCTTTGTTTACACGAGAGCTGATGAATGGTGGCCTGCTTTTTTCCTACCGAGGAGTTTACACAGCATAGACTGTTGTTATTGGATTATGTCTCCCGGATTGTGAAAAATCTTTCCGGGGGATATTCTTACCTCATAAAGGGTTATCTGGAAAAAAGTCTTTAGGAGAACAGTTGAATATTTTAGCAAGTTTGTTAAGATGGTCAATATTGTATTTAGCCCTATGTAAGGGGTTTTCTATCGCCCCGATAAAAGAATCTGTAACATCAAGTTTAACAGCTAAAGCCGCCTGAGAAAGCCCGTTTTTGACCCTAAGTTGCTTTACAACTCCAATTATATGCTGGTCTAACGCTGATTTCTTTACTTCTGACATCAACTACAATGATGCAGGTAATGACAATAGGCTTCACCAATACAGGTGTGGGTATTATTTACCAATACAGGTGTTGGTAAAATGGTTTATTTTTTGTAGATTAGGACTTTATAACGAATTTATGAAATCCTATAAAGTCAGATTTTACCTTATCCCATCCGGCGCACTTGAAGTAGTTATTCAAGCTAAGAATAGCTATGAGGCCGAGCAAATTGTTAAAGCGCAATACGCAGGTAAGTTTAAAGCTATCGCATCCACCAGAGAAATTTAAAAGAACATGATTGCAATTTTTGCGATTTCGGCTGCAATAACACTTTTTGTAGTAATTCTCATTTCCAAAAAACATTCAATAAAGGAGTATACTGAATGGGAATTCTGGAAAGTCGCTCCGCCGCACATCCTTGTTTTGCCAAATGGTGAAAAACGATTTCAACATCAGGAATACTGGTCACGATATAACAACATTACGCAAAAGTGGGAGAGAAAAACTGTGCGAGACCCTCAAATCCTGCGATTTGAAGAGGCTACCCATTGGAGTGACTCCTATAATTTTCTACATCAATAACTTTATCATAATTACATGTCATTAATTTCAGATTATGGCGGTATTAAACCATCAATAATAACATACCAGCCTTACAAGGAAACCATAGAAACAATCAGCGGATTATTTTTACAGTACCTTATAATTGAAGAAGAGTATATACAAAATGGTATAATTTATCACTTCTTCAAGAAGAGTCTTTGGGGTAAAAAGCAGATGGGTTTTTTAACATTAGAATATTTGCCGGGGCAGCACATTAATGACTTATTAACAAGTGATGATACTGAGCCGATACATCCATATTCTGATATTTTAATAGGTGCGGAATATGGCTCTGAGTATAGCTCAGTTAATTGGACGGGGATGTATCAAACCTTTAATCTGCAATCTCCAAATAAGCAGGTTCTTAGTTTGGGATTATTAATAGCGAACATAGAAGCAGGGAAAGATGTGTTCAGAACTTTGCAAGCAGACGAATTTAATAACGCCGGGGATATGATGATGCTTAATACTACACGCATGAATTACCTAAGGAAGAACATTGAGCTGTTGGATACAGTTAAAAGCAAGTTAAAAGTCTTCGATAAATTCTTAATAAAATCATCATTTCAACCTGCGCCAAATGAGCAACAACAGTTATAATGATTTTAAAAATGGTATTAAAACAGATATAAAAGAAACAGGGGCTGGTTTACTTATTGTTGGTGGGGCTGCCATATCAGTTATATTAATACTTACAAGCCTTATGTATGCTTTTAAAAGTAAAGATGCAAATACTGAGACAAGGTTTTTAGTGGGTGGCATTGCTGCTATCACGGGTCTCCTAATGATATTTAGCGTTAAAATAAGAACCTTAATATTTCAATTTTTTGTAATTGCTTTAGTAGCGATTCCTATGCTACTTTTAATTTATCTTGTACTGGCTTTTTTTTATGTCGTTATAATTCAGTCATAAATGATGGAAAAAAAATACAGTATTACGTTGTATAATACGCAGTTCTTTAGTGACATTCTTACTTATGAATTTCCTGTTCTTCCTGAGGTGGGGGATATGATTGAAGCGGTTAACCAGCGCACTATGTTTATAGTAAAAAGCAGGTCGTTTACGCCACATTTCACAGCAGGATTAATACATGTGATGTTGCATGGTGTTTTTGAGAATGGGGAAGAAATGGGTTTAAGTACTTTTGATAAAATAAGAAACTCAATTATAGATAATAAAGAAACATTAGCTTCTATGCATTCAGAGATTAATAACCATATTTCCTGATTATTATATGTACCATAACCCGGTTTTACTGTACCTATAAGCTTTATTATCGGAACCTATTGGTCCGAGAGGCCGCCCGGCAGGGCTTATCAATGCCGATTTCTACGATAATTCAACAATATAAGCGGTGTTTTACGCCTAATTCACGCAAAAAGGTGACTTGCAGTGATAAATAGCCTTGCAAAATGTTTTTGAAAAATTTTCAAATAATTAGATGAGTATCAAGCCAATCCTTCATATCCCTCACGCCAGCACTAATATTCCTGATAAAACAGGGTATTTAGTAAGTGATGATAAGCTTGAAGATGAGATGTTGCTTCTAACCGATTGGCACACAAATGAGCTGTTTACTTTTGCGGGGGGTATTCCGATAATTGCTGACTTTAATCGTGTTTTTTGCGATGTTGAGCGGTTTGCGGATGATGAGCAGGAGGTAATGGCTAGTTACGGAATGGGTGTATGTTATAAAAGGTGTGATGATGGCAGTGATTTGCGGATACTAACAACAGAACAACAGTCTACTATTATAAACAGCTTTTATAAACCTCATCATGATAAGCTAACAGTGGCTGTAGATGAACAATTAAAAGTGAACGGTCATGCGCTAATCATTGATTGCCACTCGTTCAGTAATGAGCCATTTAAAAGAGATTTAAGCCAAGAAACACCAAGGCCGGGTATTTGTATAGGGACGGACAGTTATCACACCCCAATGGCTTTATTGCACTTTACCGAGGCTTATTTTAAGGGAAGAGGATACAAAGTCAAATGCAATAGTCCTTATTCTGGGAGTATTATTCCGTTTAAACATTACAAAAAAGACAAGCGAGTTTGCTCAATTATGATAGAAGTTAACCGTGATATTTACATGGTGCCGGGCACCAACAGTAAAAGCAGAGGATACTTCAAAACCAAGCTTGCAATTCACGAGTACTTTGTCAAAGTATTGCGGCATTTTTTGTAATTTTCGAAATGGCCGAATCACACAATACTTATTCCAAATTATTAAACGAAATTTGGAGATTTTTGTCGTCTGAACTCTCATACACTTTTACAATTCACTTTTTACCTGCGGATAAATGCATAATCTATTCTGACGATTTTGAAATTACCACTGGTGTACATTCATGGTCGGTAGAAAATAATGTATTCTGTGTAAGTATCGACTCTGACTTAATAATTTTAAAAGGTAATGTAATCGATGAACAAATAAGTGGTGAACTTCGTAGAGGTGATGAGCGTCAAACTTTAACAGGTGAAATTTTAAATATTTCCACTAATAATGCGATACATAAGACAAATCTATTCGGTTATAATTGGGCTTCAACGTTTAATGGATATTGGATGCTTAGTCACAGTGACAATCCATTAAATTTTATTGTGATTGAGTTCTGTGAAGGCGGGGAGATGTTTTTACTTCGTAGCGATTGGCAAAGGGAATCAACAAATACATATTGGGAATATAACAAGTCGGCAATTAAATTTTGTCTCTATGGAGGTATGAAAATATATAGCCTTACTTTCAAGCGTAATCACATGACTGGAATGGCAATTACAAAAACAGGTCATAATTACTCCTTGCGTGGTACGAGATGTATCAATATTGGACTTAATTTTTATGATAAACGTTGGAAGTTTACACTTATAGCCGATAAAAGCAATTTTATTGTTGACTTCCATCCATCAAAAAAATGTACTATTTACAACGAAAACTTAGAACTTATAGATGGGGAGCATACATGGAAGTTGTGTTATCATGATTTTTGTTTTAGTATTGACGGAAAAGGTACTAAATTTTTTGGAATAATCTCAAATAACATGGTTTCCGGGGATGCCTATATCGAGAATAAAGAGTTTAAATTTTTAGGGGAACGTAATGAGGTAGTTAAAAAAAGCAATCTCAATGTAGAGGTTAGTTCAAATAAAAAACAAAAACTTATCTGGTTTACCAAAGCTACCAAAGTAGAATTGGACGCTAAATTAGGTAAAAGTGAGTTCTTCCACATTCCCGGTAGACCTCCAAGAAAAATAAGGGAGAGATTAGTTTACCATATAGACCAACGATGCGCTTATGCGTTAAAAGACTATGAAGTAGCTGGCGAAATTATTGCCTATAACTCTGGTGTTGTAGATGGGGAATATAATGGATTTTTAGAACTGTGTAAATGTTGCGGAAGCGGTTTTTACACGCCATGTGACAGATGCGGTGGTTCGGGAAATCTGTCTCAATATATTCATGTAGAAGGAGGGGTGTGCTTTAAATGCGGTGGCGAAGGTTATGATGTAACTAAGGTTCAGTAACTTTAAAAAAGCACCGAAATACATCGAAGTAATTGCAACATTAACATCTTACAGAAAATTTCTAAAAGTGCAATAAAATAATCAGTACACTTGCCTTAGAACATTGCTTTTACATGGACCGCACAATACAAAATCTCTCAGAGTTAGAAAAGAAATTTGTTGATACAGTGATTATCAACTCTAAAAGTTATGCTGAATCAGCCCTACTTTTAGCTGTTGATAGAAAAACCATAATTAGACTTTATGCTGAGTTAGAAAGCTGTTGGCGACCATTAATTTCTGTCCGAAATAAGTGGAAATCAAAAAAGATTGGTGGCGATTTTTGGGATTTCTATCACTGGTACTTATCCGCAGAAAAATGTTGCCGTTATTGCGGCATTACGGAGGAAAAGCTTGCCGAACTTCATTTAATCGGATTGGTAAACAAAAGAACTTCACGGGGTAGAACATTGGAAATCGATAGAATGGTATCATCTGAGCAATATGCTAACATAGGTAACCTGACCTATAGTTGTTATTGGTGCAATAATGCTAAGACTGATACTTTCAGCGAGGAAGAATTTAAGATTATTGGCAAAGCCATATCAACAGTTTGGAAGAAAAGATTAAACAATGATAACTGATAAAGAGTCCAACTTTGTGTATCTATCCAATCTGCTCCAAGATAAATGCCCGGATGTATTTGAGCAGCTTACATTTTGGTTTGAAAAATATAATATAAAACACGCCATGCTTTCTAACACGAAAGATTTGTGGGCGGTTGATTATATGCCTTTGCAATTATCCACAAATCGATTTGTGCAGTTTAGGTATGCTCCTGATTATCTTACTCCAAAGATACATCAGATAACGAAAACCGACTCCGCAAAGGTTTACGGCGAGTTAGGGATTAATCCTGAGTGTGTAGATATAACTATTGATGGTGGTAATGTTGTTAAATGTGCGAATAAGGTCATCTTAACCTGTAAAATATTTAAGGAAAACCCCACAGTTCTTGAACACGATTTAGTTAACTGTATCGCAAATGCACTACAAGTAAAACAAGTAATCATCATCCCCCAAGAACCTAAAGATTTTGTTGGTCATGCAGACGGAATGTTAAGATTTATTAATAAAGAAACTGTATTAATCAATAAATATCCCAACCAAAAACCTTATCAGGACTTTGGCTATATATTTAGATGGAGTTTGCGGAATGCTGGTATTCATTACGTTGAATTTCCTTACGAATCATGGAAAAATGTTGACCCTAACGATGCTACTGGTTGCTATATTAATTTCTTAGAAATTCAGAATTTCATATTTTATCCAGTTTATGGTCTCGCTACTGACCAAAGTGCTCTAATTCAGTTACAAAAAGTATTTTCGGGAAGAGAATTTATAGGGATTGATTGTAGAGAATTAGCAAAACTCGGCGGCGTACTCAATTGCGCAACTTGGAATATTAAAATCTAAACTATTTTAAAGCTTTTTTGCAAACCCGGTAAACCGAGGTTGGAAGCATATTCAATAGCCTTGCCTTACCCAGACTATAACAATCAGACGGCTTAAAAACTTATATTTGACTATAAGCCTATACAAAATGTTAAAACTGTAAAACACCTTTTCAAAAGGCGGAGGGCTAAGAAACAAAATTAAATTACTATTATGACAACCGAGCAGAGACAGTTAGTATTGCAGCTAAATGATATTAAAAATAAGGTTCAGGCTTCTGATAATCGGGAGGAGATTAATGAGCTAATATTAGATGCTATAAAGTTGGCAAATCCCATTCAGCCAAGATTAGTATATCTTAACGGAGATATCGGCGAACCATACTATAAGGGAAAGGAAAATTCAATAAAAATACTCCTTAGAGATTCGGAACATCTAAACCTGTACGCAGACATTGAAGATGTACACTTACAGGTTTCAGCATCGTTATTGATGCTGATGAATAAATTTGCAGATGGAATCAGTACGATAGAGCAGGTGATACAGTAGCAATCATCTATCTTCGGGATTATGGAAAATAAAATTTTAAGTATCCTCAAGGAATTACGAGAAAGAGACATTGAGAACGTCTATTCCTCAATTAAGAATTTCTTTGATTATCAAAATTTTCCATTTCAAGTAGTTGAATTAGTCAGTCCTTACAAATTTCTCTTTAGAGTACGGCGGCATGAATCTGGCGAAGATTTCTTTAACAATGAATCAGATGTTTCTTATCGGAAAGACTTTTTAAACATTAAAAGTTACGGTCGATGCAATGAACCCTTACAAAGTATGTTTTATTGCTCTGATAGTAACCTTTTATCCTTTTGTGAGGTATCTAAGTACTTACAAGACCACAAAAGTGTACCACCAGTTTATCATACAACAAGTGTATGGCGAGTTAATCGGAACGTTAGAGTAACCTATTTGCTGGAAAATCAAAGCAACGAGTTTTTGAATAAGGAGCTGCTTAACATGACATTAAAATTCAAAAATGAAATTATAGCTAATCCTAACTTAATCGGAGATAAAATTGAGTTGATAGAGTTTCTACACTACATATCTGATGAGTTTAGAATCAAGCACGCTAAGACCGCCGATTATTTTTTAAGTGCAGCATATAGTAACTACTTATTTTCCAGAGTTACTGAGGACAACAAAAGCATAGTTGGAATAATTTACCCAACTTGTTTAGGTGAAGCGGGATTAATAAATACTGGATTAAATCATGCTTTCAATCCTGATGTGGTCGGTTTTGATAAGGCTATCGAGTTATTTGATGTATACAGGTCAACAATCACAGTTACTGAAGGAGAATGTAACGAATTGGAGGTTGTACACTGTAAAAACATTAATAGAACTACAGGGAAAATCAGTTGGTAATTAAATAAGTCCGCCTATAATTTATAGCGAATACTTTTTTTTATTTAAAGGCCTTTCGCCTGTAATATTTATCTTCCCATTGATGGTAAGTCTGTGTCCTTCTCAACAGGCTATTCAACCTGTTATTATAGAATATTGCTCTAATCCATACAATCAACAAAGAAAGGAGTGGTAAGGCAGAAGCAAATAATACTATTGCCAATGCGCCGTACATGAAATCTAAAACCTTTAATGCACCTTCCGTTTGAAGGAAATAAACTTTAACATTGAGAAGTAAAACTATCAGTAATGGAATTGCATCTACAATCAGCCACCCTTTAGCCTCATTAAAGATGCTTACATATCCGTAGAAATCAATTCTTTTTCCGTTATCTGATATTGCTTTAACTCTCAGATAATCCCAATCACTAATTGGGAAACCGGGGTTATTGAATTTATAATATGTGAATGTTACACTCATGGTTTTTAATATAAACCTAATATAAACCAGCTCCTTGTGTTACGAAGCAGACTGTACCAAATTAATTTATTTTGACATAACTTTGTTATAACTGCATTTGAATAACAACTTTTAACCGGATAACAATACCTCGTAGCATGCCGTTTCTTAGAACATACTTCCGCAAGATAAAATTTAAGAAAGCTTATTGAAAAAATAAGTGAGGCATTAAAAATGCACATAATCGAATCCCTCCCTCTACGGAAATAATTGCCATGTCGTAGTAAATAAAATCACAGGTAAAATTTACTTTGCTCCGGCACCATATTGGTTCTAAATACTTGGTAAAATGTTCTCTTTTTAAGCATGATTAAAAGGAAAACAGAACACAATTCAAGTATAAAGTAGTGATTAATGGATAATTATGTAAATTTAATGCTACTAAGACATTGCAAAACTAATCATGCTTAAACTATTAGAACATATTTCTCAATTAGTTCCTCTTTTTATTTTATTCGTAACAATTTTAGGATTCGTTGTTGGTAAAATCTTTTACAAAATCTCTTTTCTACAACCATTGGAAAAGATTGCTAACGAGCAGAAAGAATATCAGAGAAAAAACAGGCAAGAAGATTTAAAGATAGCGATTACTGAAAGGCATCTATTGTTAGGAAACAATTTATTAAATGTTGGGAACCTAAATGCTGCAAAGTTGGAATTTAAAGCCGCATTAAATATTGATTCCGTTAATGAATTAGCAGCAATGGGGCTTTTTAAGTCGCAAATTAGGGATAACATCGACAACTATGGTTTCACTACAGAGCTATTGATAAAGAAGATTGACTTGATTTTTCAATTCAATAAAAATGATGAACATGCTTTATATTTCATGGGGTTATTATACCGAGACCTTGATTATAAATTAGCGATAAAGTACTTTCAAAAAGCTACCGAGAGCAATCCGGAATTTCCTGATGCATTTTATCGATTAGGAATGATTTACGAAACTTTAGACGAATATGACACTAAACTTGCTTTACCTTATTATGAAAAGGCGTTAAGCTTATCCAAATATAATCAAACATATCTGAATAACTTAGCCTACCAATATTTTCAATTCGGCGAGTATGAGAAGGCAATCAAAAATTACGAGACGCTAATTAAAATAGATAAAGATGACCTATTACCATATTTAACCGTCTCCACATCTTATTTATTGGCTAATGATTTCTCCAAATGCACTTTCTATATAAATTTATTTTTAGACAAGATTGAAAAACAGCCGGACATAATGGGGACTGTATTCAATCAACTGAAATGGCATTTTGAAAGTTTCAATGAACAAAAGGTATTGTTAGATTCAACAGAAAAGAAGCTTATTTATGGGTATTTGTCAGGGTTTATAAAAATGCAATAAAACAAGATGAGAAAAGAGCTAAACATTATTTAGATACAGCTTTTAACTTATTTCAAAAAAATGTTCGTGAAAACTATTCCATTTTGCAACTAATCGATTTTGAAATAGAATACTATGCAAGTAAAATTACTGATAACGTAACTTTAGGAACTTTACGGCAACGGTATAAAATCATATTCAAAGACATCATTGAAGCTAATATTTTAGTTATATAATAATGTTTCCAATATAATCTGCGTCAGAAGGTGCGCCACTTAAACAAAAATTGAGTAATGTAAAAGTGAGGCAAAAAAAAAGTCCTCAATAACCAATATTTTACTTAATCCCTCACTCTCTCATTGTTCAATAAAACCTTGCTGGTAGAACTACATGTATTTTAAAAGATAATATTTCGCAGTTTATAAATATTAAATCTAACTTACGCTCATACCAAAACCTCATGTCAATTCAAACTACTATCCGCCAATTCTCAATAGACGTTTTTTATTTTCTAACAAGTGTTTTCAGGCACAACAATAGTTTTGCCGAATTGGGGCTTACCGACCACTTAGTACATAGGTTATCAGAGTACCTTGCATCGAGCGGGAGCAATGTAATTGAGATTTACAAGTCGACTTGGAAAACAGAAACCAAATATGGGAATGACTTAGACTTATATATACAAAACGCTTCGGGAACCTATAGCTGGTATGCTTTGCAAGCTAAGGTAATGTCGGCAAATGGAGCATTTAAAGATATTAAGATAAAGGGCAAAATATTAGAGCAATGGGATAAACTATTCATCCATGAAAAAAAGTTCGGGGGTAAATCTTACTACCTTTTATATTGCGGAAAATCAAAGGCGTTTCCTACAGCTTTACCTCATAGAAGTGATTGTTTCGGCGTTCCGCAGGTAGAAGAACTTGGTTTGGGAATAGTTGAAACAAGCATAATAAAAAACATACGAACTGTTACATTGACTTCAGGTAGCTTACTTTATTTTAAACACGTTTTTCCAGACCATATAGATTCAGTAAGAAAATTACTTTGTGATTTAACTAACGCCGCTCCGTCTACAAAGCAGTTTACCAGAGGAGAAATTGATACCAATGGTTATCAAAGAATTTATAGCGCAGACAATATTGAGTCAGTAAATCAAGACGATTTAAAGCCGAAGGCTGGATTAGCTCCTATAAGAATCATTATAACCAACGAAGAGAACCATAATAGCTAAACATCACAAAAATGAACATATACGAAAAAATAAAAGAGCAAGTTCAAACGGCTTTTTTCCAACAAAACTTTGCTAATGACGGGCAAAGATTTGTTGCTTGGTATCTCCGAAATATCCACCTAAGGGATATGAATGAGACAAGAGATGATATCACTGATGGTGCGGACGACAAGCAAATTGACGCTATAGTAATAGATAATGATAAGACTACAATTTATATAATTCAAGGTAAATTCATGTCCGGGTCTTCCGTTGATGCTGAGCCTTTAAGAGAAGTTTTATCTTCATGGATTCAATTAAGGGATTTGGTTAGACTTCAAAACGTTGGGAATATTAGACTTCAAAGAAAACTTGCAGAAGTAGCTAAGGCACTTGAAGATGATTATGAAATTTGTTTTGAATTGGTAACTACATCACTATTGACAGAGGCCGCACAAAATGACCTCGAAACGTTCCAAAGAGAGCTGGCTATCATATCAGAAAATGATGATATTGATGCCGTAATTACGGTAGTTGATGCACCCGAGTTATTGAGGAGATATGAACTCTCTATTGAATCAGATAACCCAAACATTAATTATACACTTGATTTGTCTGACTGCAAATATTTTTCAGAGACTATTGCAGGTACGCAGGTTGTTTTGGCGGCTGTTCCTTTAAAAGACTGCGTTAAACTGCCCGGAATAAAGGATGGTTCTCTATTTCAGAAAAATGTAAGGCAAAGTCTTGGAATAAGTAACGCTGTTAATAAGGGTATAAAAAATACCATTTTGGGGGATAAGCATCGGGACTTTTTCTTTTTTCACAATGGAATTACAGCCATTTGCAATAAAATGGAAGTCGAGGGATATAGCTTAAAAATGCATGGATTAAGTATTGTAAATGGTTGCCAATCTTTAAATACAATTCTTAGCTGTAGTGAAACTGTTAAAAAGCTTGATGAAACTTTTGTGATGTTCCGATTCTATGAAATCCCACAAAGGGAAAGAGCAGACAGGATTAGTATAAACACAAACTCACAAAGTGCAGTAAAACCACGTGATTTAAGAAGCAATGATAAGCGAGTATTAAACCTTAAACGTGCATTTGAGCTTAAATATCCAAACGGATATTTCGTTACTAAAAGAGGCGAGCAAGCTCCCGCTGAGAAAGATAAAAACTTTGTGTTGGATTTATCAGACTTCGGTAAATACCTTATAGCATGGCACTCACAGAGGCCGAATATATCTTACGGTGAAACTAAGATATTTGACAAATATTTTGAAATATTATTTAAGCGTGATTACAGACCTGAAAATGCACAAGCCCTTAATTTGTGGATGAAGGAAGTGTTGACTACTTGGACACCTGATAATCCAATAGGATTAAATGAAACGTTGTTAGCTATGAAAGCGTACGCACCATTTCATCAGTTGTATGCAATATCAATGTGTTTTGCAATTTCAAATAACATTTCTGATAGGGTACCTTCACCTATAAGATGTTTAGAACAAGCACAAAAAAATGGTTTGGTAAATGAAATTGTTAAAATTGCAGGTCTTAGCTTAAATATGGCATTAGAGGCGGCTGCCAATGAAGTGCAGCCACAAAACAGGGTCTTTAGCCCACAAAACTGGATAAAAGCGAAAACATGTTTAGCAGGAATCAACTTCGCCATAAGGAATTATTTCCAGATGTTACCTATGATGCCCGGCGGTACACAGGTAAGCCAAAAACTTAAAGAAGGTCTTGTGCTCGGGCAGGAGGATTTCGAATATCGATGGGCGGCCGATTGATACGCATCGCAATCACATAAATCATCTACTACAATCAAAACCTTGAAATTTTATGCGTGGTATTACGCCTGAACTTACAAATGAGTTATTAAGATATTACAAGGATGCTAATAAAGTCGCAGCATCAGAGGCTTTTCCGATTAATACCTTTGGTGAACTCGTTGAGGTCGCAGCAAAGTTGTCTTATAAAAACAAGGATAATCTCCTGTTTTTCAGGGGGCAAAATAATGACTTTTTAAACAAGGCCGGTAGTTCAACATTCTACCCAAGTATATACAGAGGTGACTATTTGCCAATTCGGGAGCTTACAAATCGTTTTGATATCTTGGATGGAGCATGTAAAGCTCTTGTAGATTTGTTTACAGAAAAGAAGATTGACGGTTATAAAGAACTAAGAAAGCGTAAGTATGTTCAATGGAGTGTTTTGCAGCATTATGAAGTTTGCTCGACACCTTTATTAGATTTCACACATTCATTAAGAGTCGCATGCTCATTTGCAACACTTGGCAACACTGATGATTTTGCCTATGTCTACATGTTTGGGTTTCCATATCTTACCAATAGAATTTCTATCAATTCAGAACAAGATATTGTTAATATTAGGCTACTAAGTATTTGTCCACCAAATGCCCTTCGACCCTATTTTCAAGAGGGCTATTTGGCGGGTACGGACGAAATCACTACTAACTTCGAAAGTAAAAACGAGTTAGATTTTAACAATCGCCTTGTTGCGAAATTTAAAATAAATAATAGCAAGGTTTTTTGGGGGAATGATTTTCATGAAATCCCGGAGGCATCACTTTACCCTAAACAAGATGAAATACTTGAATTATGTCAAGAAATTAAATCGATAGTTGAAAGGGAGTTAAAAACAGGAGATTTAGGCGAGTTTTTGAAACTATGGGCTGAACTCGAAGACGTTATGGTTACAACATCTCGCAACGAGTCAAAAAGATTTTTATCAGTAAGAGAGGCTACAAGACTTTTATATGAATCGAAAAAAATAGATAAAGGACAGGCGTTTATAATTGATAGGTTGAGAATTTTTAGAAATTTGTTAGTACATACACCTAAGAAAATCTCACAGCAAGAGTTACAAGACTATACTCAGTCACTGATTGTCGTATTGGCAGAGTTAAAAATTAAATTATAATTTCTTACATCGTTAAGTTCATCAATACGTAAAACAATTACAATTAATGTGTAAGCTATTCTTTACGACCATTTATAAAGCCTTTACAACTTTAATAGCTGGGCAAGAACATATAAGACCCAAGGAAAGGTTGTATCCTGCAATAAAAAATCAAAAACTAAATGTTTGCCGTATTTGGAAAAATAAATACCATAATGATTTTGGTATTGAAAGAATACTACGGTTATTGTTGTCGTTATCATTATTTATATTTCCGGGATTATATATTAGGCACGTTTCAGGAAAATACGGGTTGCTTACAAGAAAAATATGGATAGAAATCTACGTTATCTTCAAACTCTTTCTACCAATAGCCTTTCTACTTTTTCATTTAAACAATCATTGGATATACGCATGCATAGCCGGTTACATGGCTTGGGAAACGGTGAATTATTTGGCGTGCCTTATATTTCTATCAAATGAATTTGCCGAACCTATATCCTATAAGAGGTCACTAATTTCAATTTTCATAAATTACATTGAGGTAGCGCTAAATTATGCCGTTATCTATTCAGTATGTAATACCCTGATTAACAATTTCTTTAAAGACAAGCTAATTTCAAATATTCAATTAGTATATTTTAGTTTTGTAACAACGGCGACGGTTGGGTACGGCGATATTTATCCTTTACATTGGTTTGGGCAGCTTTTAGTTATAAGTCAAACAATCTTATTTTTTTTATTTGTTAGTTTGTTTTTTAATTTTTTTTCAGCCAACATTCAACGGCCTACTTATTATACAAAAGGTGAAGATTACAAAGCTAAATGGAAAAATCGCACGAAAAGTTAGATTGACCTAAAAAAGCCTTTAGTAATTACTAAAGGCTCATAAGTGCTCAAAAGTTCTTTATCTCCTTGAATTAATCACTAAAACTCAATAGCTCACTTATAGAATATTGTATTGCGAAATTTAAGTTATCAATAACATCTTGCTCGAAATCATCCAGATAAATAGCGGTAGTTCTATTGCCGTATTGATGCCCCATTGCTTCAGCAATTAACTCGTTTGAGTACCCCATACGCTTAGCTAAAGTAGCCCAAGTGTGACGTGCGACATAAGTAGTAACTTCACCAATTTCGAGGTTACCGGATATTCTTTTCAAATATTTGTTCGTGGTTTTAATCCATTGCAGTATGATGTTTTTTGCCTCTAAGCCATCTTCTTTAATAGTGTTAGGCATGATAGGTAAAAGATACTCCCCGTTTTCATTATGATACTTCTTAAAGATTGCCAGAGCTTCGGTAGTCAATTTTATATCGTAACGCTTACCAGTTTTGCGTCGTTTATATTGCAAGCGACCAGACTTAATATTTGAGTGTTTTAAGTATGCAAGGTCGGTAAACGATATACCTATAAGGCAAAAGCTTAGCATGAAATAGTTTTTTACATCCCACTCAGGTTTATTCGGTGCAGCCTCGTAGGTTGCAAATTTTATAACCTCATCTTTTGTGATTGCACGTTTAGCGGTTCGTTCAGACTTGAACGCAATATCAGTAAAGTAATACGCATCTTTACTTACCAGTTTCTCTTTAATCGCCTTATTAAAAATCGCCCGGATAGTTCGGAAGTAGTTGCTTACAGTATTCGGTTTTACGCCATCGCTAACCAACCTGCTTTTAAAGTTTTCAAGAAAGCGGTAGTTTATTTGCTCAAACGTGAGTTCGGCAAAGTTAGCAAACGATATAAGGCGATTAACCGAAGTCTGATAAACGATAGCATTTCCAACTTTATTATTTTGGTATAGGTCATTTATTAGGCGATTCGAGTATTCATTAAAAGTAAGTGGTTTGTTTACTTCAACTTCAATTACCGGCTGTACCCTTATCTTTTCTTTTAAGGCCTTTAACGTAAACTGTTGATTGTCCAATAACCCCTCAGTGGACTTCTGTACCTTGTGGTAAGCGTTGGTAATGGCGGAATGAAGACTTTTATAGTTAGGGTGAGATTTGAGCAGGGTGGAGTTATGCTCGTCCCAATGTTCTTTCTTTATTGATACACCTACCGGAAATGCGGCGGTTCTACGATTGTGGGTTACCCGGATAATGACTGGATAAGTACCATTAACTTTTGCTCTGCGGTCATCTAAAACTAAATGTGGAAAAACCATAAAAGTGATTTTTATGGCTCGGTGGCATGCTTTTGCTTGCAAATGCTTGCAAATTTTACAACAACACATCGGTTGGACGGTAGCGGTTAGACGATTTGTCTTTATAATTACCTAGAAAACAGTCCCTTTAAGCCAAAGGGAGTTTAGCTCAGCTGGTTCAGAGCATCTGCCTTACAAGCAGAGGGTCACTGGTTCGAACCCAGTAACTCCCACTTAATAGTCAGGCACTTACGGTATAAAAACCATAAGTGCTTTTTTATTTGCATACAATTTGCATATAAAAACTGTTAAATTAAATATTCTATCGGATTTTTAAAGCTTAGAAGCTCAGCTGCATTTAGTGAAAAATGGCGGTTTAATTTGATCATGAGGTACCTAGCGGCAAACGCGAGGGGACATTTAAGATGCCTGAACGACCTTGCTAAAGTTAGCATAGCAAATTTCATACACTTCACTCAGTAGGTCACGCCTTCTTACCGTTTTATTCCGGTGTTTTTGTTTGATATCTAATATAGGAATCTCTTTTAAAGGCAAGGTGAACAGGTAATCATCATGGAAACGCGCAGCTCCCCTCGCCTGCCAAAACTCGTCATAGGTATTGGCAAAAGCCTTTTGATCCAATCCAGGACTATTACTCAACTGGTTGGCGGCGCCAACCGCTAATAGGGTATCGATATCCAATGACACGGCAACCGCTTCAATTGCTTTAAGCAAAATAGCCGACGGGTGAATTTTGTTAAAAAGGTCCAGGAAACGATCATTGTTCGCTTTTAATGTTGGCGACCTTTGCAAGTGAGCAATGTAGAGAAGGACACCGCTCCGGCAGCCCATCAATTCCCCGGGCAGGAAACTAAATGACATGGTAGAGATGAGATCATTATTCACTTTCAGGCATAAGGATAAAGGCCCCTCATACTCCGATATGATATTCTTTTGCAAAACGATGCTAAATTCACAGTCCTCTATGCTTAATTTAACACACTCCAGTCCGTATAAAAAAAGCTGGCGAAGGTGTACCGTGGGAATAGTCCGGGAAAGAAAGGTATAATGACAGATCAATACCTGATTCCTTTGGCGGCTATCAAAGGGCCGGGAAATATAAGGGTCCAGGAAAATAGTAAGCGGGCGGTTGGAAATGAGTTTTGCCTTCAGAAATGGGGAAAGTACCCGGCTCAATTTCCAAAAGTTACCGATGTTCAAAAGTACCTGACCGTGAATCATGTAGGAAAGGATCGCAACTATTCCCTTGACTTTATCACTCATTTTATAGAAAAACCGCATGTCTCATAGGACTCGATCTGCTAAGGTAGGCTTTTTCGGTCAACTTATCCGGGTGGTCGCATTCGGGAACAATAAGAACATCAGGGTTATGAGATAAAATAAATTCGCCTTTTTTACGAAATGCCATACTACAATTCCACATAATTATTTTCATTTCGTTATAATGCTTTATTAAACCTTCTCTAAAAGTCTAATAATTTTTCCATTAGTTCCTTTTTATTTGCCTCTTCAAAGCCTGCAAAATAACCTTGCGTTGTTTTCAAGTTACTATGCGAAAAAGCCTCGCTAACAAACTCCATACTTAACCCGCTTCTAATTGCGTTGGATGCTGCGCAAAATATGTATGAAAGGAAGAGATTGAAAATATTTTCAAAAATAAGTCCTAATATTTGTTTCGTACGAAAATATTCCTACCTTTGTTTTATCAAATATTATGGAAGATCAAAACAAAAGAGTAGAACCTACCAAATCTGAATTAGAAATATTACAGGTACTATGGGAAAAAGGCCCTTTAACCGTTCGCGCGGTTAATGACGAGTTGCTGAAGCAAAAGGATGTGAACTATACCACTACCCTGAAGCTGATGCAGATTATGGCTGAAAAGCGCATCCTAAAACGTGATGAAAGCCAGATGAAACACATATATCACGTGGTGGAAGCCGAGCATAAAACCAAAGACCACCTGCTTGATAGGTTTATCGACTCTGTATACCAAGGCTCAGCAGGCAAGCTGGTTATGCAACTGTTAGGCAATGAAAAAGCGTCAAAAGAAGACCTTGATAGTATCCGCCAGATGCTTGATGAATTAGAAAAGAAATAAACCACTCCTAAACCTTCTACATTATGTTAAAATCAGTAATTACATCCACGTTGATTGATCAAATAATGGTTGCATTAAGTGCCACGCTAGTGTACTCATTAGTTTTGGCAACTGTGTTGGCCGCGTTGGCTGGGCTGGTAATTTTGTTTACCCGCAAGGCAAGCTCGGCCATGCGTTACAATTTATTAGTATGTCTGTTAGTGTTGTTCAGCGTTTCATGCGCAGTAATATTTGGTCGGGAGTTTAGCGATATTGACCGGTCGGAAGTTGCTTCGTCTTTGGGTACCTTTACGGGCAACATTGATCTTGGGTCAACAACTGTTGCAC
Organism: Mucilaginibacter sp. HD30; assembly: GCF_054061755.1. Lineage (NCBI taxonomy): Bacteria > Pseudomonadati > Bacteroidota > Sphingobacteriia > Sphingobacteriales > Sphingobacteriaceae > Mucilaginibacter > Mucilaginibacter sp. HD30. Next base: position 3,164,914 of record NZ_JBSSEO010000001.1, on the reverse strand, counting down.
CGCCAATGCAGGTTCGGTACAATTATCTAACAGATCTTTCGGCCTTTATCAATACCTATCATCATGCTGTAGTGCTCATCTGGTTCCTGATTATTTGCGTAAAGGCTATTCAAATGGGGTTGGGGTTACAGGATGTTTACCGTTTAAAGCGTTCAGGTACGCGCCAGGTGAGCGGGCGTTGGATAGAAACCATGCAACAAATGGCGGAGCGCCTTAGAATTAAACAAAAAGTTGAGCTACTAGAATCAGGTGCGGCCAGGGTTCCAATGGTGATAGGCAATTTAAAACCGGTTATACTGATGCCTATAGGCCTGCTAACAGCTTTAAGCACTGCCGAGGTAGAGTCTATATTAATGCATGAACTGGCGCATATCCGCCGCCGCGATTATTTGGTTAACCTTCTGCAAAGCTTTATAGAGATAGTCTTCTCTTTTTAACCCTGCTGTGTTGTGGGTATCGCATTTGATCAAAACTGAGCGCGAAAATTGTTGTGATGATCTCGCTCTTAACAATAGCACAAGCAAACATAATTATATACAAGCGCTGGTAAGTTGCGAGGAATACCGCCAGGCAAACCCTACGTATGCGGTAGCTTTTTCGGGCCAGAATAACAGTTTGATCAGCAGGGTAAAACGCTTGGTAAATAACCGTAACCACAGCCTGAATGCTTTTGATAAAGCCTTGCTGACTATCTGTTTGGTTATATCTGGCCTATGTCTGTCGGCCTTTGCAGAAAAAGAAACGATTAAGAAGACCATCCATCAGGTGGTTAATGCTATTTCACATAAGCAAGAGAGGAGCAAACGGGTTGCCGAAATTGTGGTGCCTGCTGCCGTTAAATTAAAGCCAATACTTGGGCAGACAGATACAGTTCCGAAGAGTGCCAGGGAACAAGCCGAACTTAATGAAGCAGCATGGTTTAAGCCGACAGATTCACTTAATAAAAATATTCAAACAGGCAGAAGAGTTATCCGCGACACGAATACAGTAACCAGTTTTTCAGTAACTACTTCATCCAAAATAAACCTAAAGGAGTTGATGAAGTTAGACTCTGCCGGTAGTTCTACTCCGCTAAAACCGCTGCCTACAACCGCCGCTAATAAACCCAATAACACCACCGGCGTTATTTGGGCCGAAATGGTAAAGGATGGTCTAATGAAAGAAAATCATCCGGTACCATTTAGTATTGATGAAAACTCATTTGTAGTAAACGGAGTGAAACAACCGGAAGCACTGGCCCAAAAATACCTGGCATTATCTAAAAATGGTCTTTCACATAGAGTTGATCCAACGCAAAACCGATCAACCATGAACAAAATTATTTTGGAAATGGCAAAAGATAAACTGTTCACAGCCGGCGAAGACAATTTTTCATTTAAGCTAAATAGCGATGAGTTTATAATAAACGGTAAGAAGCAGCCCGACGACGTTTTCCAAAAATATTTAAACGACTTTGTGAAAAAAGCACCGGGTGGCGCAATAAGTTGGAGTTACAGCGATGTTAGAACCAAGTGACCTTCACTTAATAAGAAGTCCGACAGAAATGTTGGACTTTTTTGTTTAGCTTATTGCTAACTTATAGCATAAATTTACAACATGAACAACGGCCGCCACATCAAACCAGAATGGATACCCGCCGCTTACCAGAGCAGTCAGGATGAGGCAGAGGAAAAGGGCATAAAACCCCAAATGCAGCCCTTAGCGCCACTATATTCCCGTGGCAAGGCTCTTTTGAAGACAAACATAAACAAGCCCGGCAAAAAGCCCTAAAAACAAAATGTGCAGACGTTAATTAAAACATCTGCACATCCGCATATCTGCACATCAAAAAATCTACAGCTTTATCTCTTCGTCTTTCGACGAGAAAAAATGAAACTCGGTTATCTGGTAAGCAGGGTTACTTTTAACCTTTATCCATTGGTTATATTTAAAGTACCACTTGCGCTGTATATTAAATAAGCCCTTTTTTATGAATGCTTCAACGTACGGGTGCACGCATAGTGTTATGCCGCGCTCGTTTTGTTCAAGCAGTATATAATTAAAGTTATTCTCAATATCGTCTATCAGCAATACGGTAGGCCTTATGGTGCCGGTGCCATGGCATGCCGGGCAAACCTCGCTGGTGACAATATTCATTTCGGGCCTTACGCGCTGGCGGGTAATTTGCACCAACCCAAATTTGCTTGGAGGCAAAATGGTGTGCTTGGCCCTGTCATGCGCCATTTCGGCACGCAGGTAGTCAAACAGCTCCTTGCGGTTGGTAGGTTTGTGCATATCGATAAAGTCGATCACCACAATACCACCCATATCGCGCAGGCGCAGTTGCCTTGCAATTTCTTTAGCAGCTTCTTTATTTACCTGGAAGGCGTTCTCTTCCTGGTTTTCTTTGCTTGCTGTGCGGTTGCCGCTATTAACATCAATAACATGCAGCGCTTCGGTGTGTTCAATAACCAGGTAGGCGCCGCCTGCCAGGTTAACTGTTTTACCAAACGCTCCCTTTATTTGCTTATCAATGCCATAATGTTCAAATATCGGTTCTTTGTGCTTGTGCAGCTTAACGATACTTTCCATATCCGGAGAGATGTCGCGTATGTACGACTTCACCTCTTCAAACAAACTTGGGTCGTTTAAATAAATGTTCTGAAAATCGGGATTTAATATATCCCTTAAAATTGTTGAGGTACGGCCAATTTCGCCCAATACCTTCTTCCCCGGCTCTACCAATGGCAGGCGCGTAACAAAGGCTTCCCACTTTGATATCAGATCAAGCAGGTCTTTTTGCATTTCGGTTACACCTTTTCCTTCGGAAACGGTACGGATAATAACCCCAAAATTTTGGGGCTTAATGCTTTCAACTATCTTGCGCAGGCGTGTACGCTCTGTGTTGCTCTTTATCTTTTTTGATATGGATATCACATCAGAAAAAGGCACCAGTACTACGTAACGGCCGGCTATTGACAGGTCTGAGCTTAAACGCGGGCCCTTGGTAGATATAGGTTCCTTTGCAATCTGCACCGGAACAAGCTGATTTTTTACCAATACTTCAGAGATCTTTCCTCCCTTACTTATATCGTCATCAAGCTTTAACCCATCTAACAATTTAGACTTGTAGCTGCCGCCACGTACCTGCTTGGTCAGTTTAAGCAGGCTCTGCACCTGCGGACCAAGGTCAAGATAGTGTAAGAAGGCATCTTTCTCGTAGCCAACATCAACAAAAGCGGCATTTAACCCGGGCATCAATTTTTTAATGCGCCCGAGATAAATATCGCCAACAGTATAATTGTTGCTTATTTGCTCTTTATGAAGCTCTACGAGTTGTTTATCCTGTAATAATGCAATGGTAGCCCCGTTGGGGGATGAATCGATAATTAGTTCTTTTATCAACTGCTACTCCATTTCTTAATGCCGTGATTTGTTTATTCTCACAAGGCATATTAATTGAGGGTAAAAAACAATAAATGCTATCTGCTTTTGCTATAAAAGCAAACAAAATAGGGGGCCTAAAAGCCCCTTATCTTATTTCTTTTTGTGCCTGTTTTTTCTTAAACGCTTTTTGCGTTTGTGCGTAGCCATTTTATGTCTTTTACGTTTTTTACCGCTTGGCATAATAATAATTTTTTAAATGTGTTTAACTTAATTTTGTAATTCCTTTATATACTGGTCAATGCGCTGAGTGAATGATGGATCAGGCATTAGTTCCTTGCATTTTTGGTAAGCCGCAATGGCTTCCTGTTTTTTGCCTATTTGCTTGCAGCTTTCGGCTAAATAAAAATAAGCTTCAAAATCGGGCTTAATAGCTATCAGCGTTTTAAAACGTGCAACAGCTTTATCATACTGACCAGATTTCATCGAGAACAAACCCAGATTAAGGTTTGCTGCCACATTATTAGGGTCTTTATCAACCACCTCGCGCAGCAAAGCTATACCCTGCATTGGCGATGCGCCACCATTTACATAAGCCACACCCAAACCTGTTTTTGCATCCAGGCTTGATGGGTTAAGTTTAGTGGCATTTTGAAAAGCTTCAACCGCGTTAGTTACAAAAACAGGTGCGGCTGCAGTATCCGGCGAAACTTTGTAAGCCTCATTAAACCTGATACCAGCGTTCATCCATTGGCTGAAAGAATTTTCTTTGCGCGCAACGGTAAGGTAGTAAAATGCAGCTGGTGCGGGTTGATTTACATCATCCCAGGTTTTTGCAAGTTGTTTTTCAAGATCAATTTTATCCGCATCAGCTGATGCTTTTTGAAGCTTCGCTTCCAGATCATTGATCTTTACTGACAGGCCTTCGCCTATAGCAGCTTTAGCGGTTACAGATACACTCGTAACTGTAACATTTGCTGCCGGGGCAACACCTGCTTTAGCGCTTTCGGGCGCATCATGGCCGCTATCTTTAGGTAAAGCCCTTAACGGTTGAACATACAAATAGCCCATAATAGCCAAAATGGCTACTGCGAATGCTATTTGTTTGATTTTCATGACCTTTTAATTGATTGCTTATTTAGAAACTTTGTTACCAGTTTTTACTTTCTCAACAAAAGTTTTAGCCGGTTTAAAGCTTGGAACGAAATGCTCCGGGATGATGATAGCGGTATTTTTTGAAATGTTACGCGCTGTTTTTTTAGCTCTCTTTTTAATAACAAAACTACCGAATCCTCTAACGTATACGTTCTCGCCGCTAACCATAGAGTTTTTTACAACTTTAAAAAACGCCTCAACTGTTTCCTGAACGTCTACTTTTTCTATACCTGTTTTTGAAGAGATCTCGGTTATAATTTCTGCTTTAGTCATGTTTTTATTTCCTTTTAATATATTATTACTTAACTGATTTGGGGTTGCAAAAGTATCTCTTTATTGGCAAAGTTTGAAATTATTAGTGCTTTTTTTTTGCGGGGGTATCTAATACACATATATATATTACAAATGCCACACAATTAGCTGTATAACTTATACTTTTGTGGGTCATGCACGTTACAGAAAAGCTGATAAACTGGTACAATACACGCAAGCGCGATCTGCCCTGGCGCCACACAACGGATGCTTATACCATATGGTTGTCTGAAATTATTTTACAGCAGACCCGGGTTGAGCAGGGCCTGCCTTACTTTTACCGGTTTTTAGAAAGATACCCTACCGTAACTGATTTTGCCGCCGCGCCGGAAGATGACATTTTAAAACTTTGGCAGGGCCTGGGGTATTACTCGCGCGGGCGCAACATGTTAAAAACTGCTCTACAGGTGGAGCAAGAGTATAAGGGAACATTCCCCACCGCCTATCATCAGCTTATAAAATTAAAGGGTATAGGCGAGTATACAGCCGCCGCTATAGCATCGTTTTCTGCTAATGAGGCTAAGGCCGTGCTTGATGGTAATGTTTACAGGGTGCTATCCCGCTACCTGGGAATAAGCGAGCCTATTGATAGTACGATAGGGAAAAAGATCTTTAGAGCGGCGGCAGACGATTTTCTTAACCAGGATAAGCCCGCCGAGCATAACCAGGCCATGATGGAGCTGGGCGCATTGGTTTGTAAGCCCAAAAATCCGGCTTGTGGTACCTGCCCCATTAATTTGGGTTGTTACGCTTTTTTGCACAACGCAACAACAGCGTTGCCCGTTAAGGCCAAAAAAGTAAAAATTAAGGAGCGCTATTTTAATTATTTTTTAATAGAGGACGATAACCGGATACTAATAAATAAGCGCGGCGAGGGCGATATATGGGCCAATATGTATGATCTGCCTTTGATAGAAGCAGACCATCAAATCACCATAGCAGAATTGGCAACCTTACCCCAAACGGTACAATTTTTTGGGCCTGATTTAAGAATAAAGAAAATACTCCCAGTTGTAAAACATATTTTAACCCATCAACATTTGCATGTGCGCTTTGTTATTTTAGACCAGAAACCCATTGTAATGGCTAAAAGCTGGGATTTCATAGAAGTAGAAAATTTGACGAAGTTGGCGCTGCCAAAAGTGATTTTTATATTTTTAGATAATTTTTTAAATTAGAAATAAATATTTACTTTTATGGCCATGTCTGGAATTAACAAAGTAATTTTAGTGGGTCACTTAGGCAAGGACCCCGAAATAAGATATTTAGAAGGTGGTGTGTCTGTAGCAAGCTTCCCTTTGGCCACCTCAGAAACATTTAATAAAGATGGAAAAAAGGTTGAGCAAACGGAGTGGCATAATATAGTATTATGGCGCAGTTTGGCAGAAGTAGCCGCCAAATATTTGCAAAAAGGCAAACTGGTTTACATTGAAGGTAAACTGCGTACCCGTTATTTTGAAGATAAAGAAGGCTTAAAAAAGTATACTACCGAAATAGTTGCAGAGAACTTTACCCTTTTAGGTAGAAAGACTGATTTTGAAAGCGACAATCATCCGCGCTACGGTAACAAACTGCCCGACGGCCAGCCAACTTTTGACGGGACTGCCGCATCAGAGGATATACAATTCTAAACCAAATATAAACCAACCAATGAAGGCCTCCCGATTCTTGTCGGGGGGCTTTGTTTTTTTTAGTGATTTATTTGAAGGTCTTAATGCAATCGGCAAGTTGCCTGCCAGGATAATGATATATAGTAATAATTATTTATTGTTTATCAGCCCGACTAAATGTAATACCGTCTTTGTAATCGATAGCAAGTCTATTTTGGTCGCACTTGTGTGTATCGTCCTGAAAAAAGTTTACACTTTTAATGATTAATCCTGTGATAAGTTTACACTTTAATTTTAGTCCTGTTATAGGTTTACACTTTTCTAAATATAAAGAATAAACTATTGTTGTTTGCTTGTTGTGTGGGAATGTGGGAAACTCCTTCAGTTTTCCATATTTCCACATGTTTTTCGTTTTTTGCTTCTTTTTTCTTTTTACTGTCTCCTTTCTTTTGTTTAAAACTGTGGTACCCGATTTCTGCAGGGTCTGTTAACCCAACTCTTCCATTTACGTTGGATCGGGCCGGTTTGACCATGTGCCTGGTCAGGGGTCATCATATCAATGCTGCTATGCAGCCTCACGCTGTTATAAATCTCAACAGCTGTTACTGCCGACTCCCGGGCGCTTGTAAGGTGGGGATATACTTCCTTAAGTAACTCCAGCTTTAGTATTCCGTTTACTCTTTCTGCAATGGCATTATCCCTGGGATCACCGCTTTGGGTCATGCTGATAGCGATAGCGGCTTGATTTAACAAACCGATATAGTTTTCACAACAGTATTGTGAACCACGGTCTGAATGATGGATCAACAGTTCATTACCCGTCCTTTCTTTAAGCGCCATTTCCAGAGCCGCCACAGGCCCCTGAACTGATAGGTCCTTATTCATGTGGTAACCCACGATCTTACGACTGTAAGCATCTGTAACCAAACTCAGATAAGCGAATATGCTCTTTTTCAGTCGTATATAGGTAATGTCACTCACCCATAATTCTTCTGAACGGCTTAATACGATACCCTTTATCAGGTCGGGGTATTTCTTCATCCAGTGATTCGAGTCCGTTGTCCGGGGCTTACTGTGCCTACGCTTTCTGTTTAACAAACCGTTTTCACGCAGCAGGTCAAACACCCGGTCTCTGCCCCTGACGATATGATGATCTGCCATAAATGGCTCCATCATCGCATACAACTTTCGTCCTCCAAGTTTCGGTTGAAGCAGGCGGTGAGCAAGCACCTGAGCGATTATCAGGTCGTCCTCCAGTACACTTTTTCCTAATGCTTTTTGATATTGATAATACGCCTGTGGCGAATGACCAAGCAGTCTGCAAAGCTCACGAAGTCCCCGTGAGCAGCTTTGCATTTTCATTTGGACCGCCTGGTGCCATGCTTTTTTCGCAGGTCTATACCCAGCTCCTTACTGGATATATCGATCATCAGATCCTGTAACTCAATCTTCAGACGAGCTTTTCGAAGCTCCTCACGGAGCGTCTTAACATCATCCGGTAAGGTTGTGTCTTCTACTGAAATGGCTTTAATTGCTGCCGGCTTCTTTTCTTTCTTTTGCTTTGACATCACCATCCGGTGGATTTGCGCACGGGATATTCCGTACTTTTTCTCTAAAGCTCGGTAATTTAATCCCAATAAATTACGATCCATAAGTATCGATTCTGCTGTTCTTTCGTCCATCTTTGTTTACTTAATGTGTAAACCTATTTCAGGACGAGACAACTGTTATCAAAAGTGCGCAAATTTGAATTTATATAACTGGCTGATAATCAAGAAAATGGATTTATTTTACAGCTAAATTTCCTGACTTATAAGTAGTCTCACTTTGTCCCAACAAAAAACTGCAAACGGCTAACTGCCAACTTCTTATTTAAAAGAATGTCCCACAACGTCTCACTCTGTCTCGCGCACACATGGGACAATAGATCATGGTTGATAGCTAACACAAGGGAACCATGATCTGTCAACCATCAACCAATCTCCTATCTTCCTCCCGGCGGGCAATGCTCTTTTAAAAACTTGGTAAACGTAGTTTGCAGGTGCTTGGTGGTACCCTCGCCTTCTGATATGGAGTGCGTTCGGTTAGGGTATAGCATCAGTTGAAACGTTTTGTTGTTTTTAACCAACTCGTTAATAAGCAGCTCAGCGTTCTTGTAATGCACGTTATCGTCTCCGGTACCATGAACGTACAACAGATCGCCCTTCAAATTCTTAGCATAAGTAACCGGCGATCCCTTTATAAAATAGGCCCGGCCCTCGTCTGTAGTAGGTACACCCATATAGCGCTCCTGGTAAATGTTATCATAAGTAAGCTGATCGTCTACCGCAGCTACGGCAATGCCTGTTTTGTATATCTCAGGGTACTGAAACATCAAGTTAAGGGTAGATGAACCGCCGCCGCTCCAACCATGTACGGCCACGCGGGTAGGGTCAACAAAGGGCCATTTTAGTATCTCGGTAGCGGCCATAGCCTGGTCGCGTATGTTAATAAGGCCTATGTTTTTGTAGATAGCCTGGCGCCATGCTGCACCTTTAGGGGCAGGTGAGCCGCGGCCATCAACAGATATATAGATATAACCGTCGTCGGCCATGCTGCCGGCGTATCTTGAGTTTTTACCGGCACTATAGGTATCCGCAGAGGTTTGCGTAGCCGGTTCGCCATATACATAGAACACAACAGGGTATTTCTTAGTTGGGTCAAAGTTGGTGGGTTTAACCATCCAGCCGTCCATTTCAATACCATCAACCGTTTTTACTTTGAAAAACTCGGGCTTGTTCTTGGCGGTAATGTTTAAGCGTACCTGCGTGCCGCTTATATACTGATGCTCTGGCAGGCTAATTACCTCGCTTGCCGCCGCAGTGTAGCTGTTCTGGAAGGAATGTATGGCCACCTTGGCATTAGGGGATATATCGTAACTGTGCGTACCCGGCAACGCATATGGCGACAGGCGCTCGGCCCTGCCACCGCCAATTTTAACGCGGTGCAGGTAGCGTTGGGTTGCATTATCAGGCGAGGCTATAAAGTAAATGTAGCCACCCTTTTCATCTATCAGTGTTACGCTTATCACGTCGTAATCTCCGGGGGTTAACAGGGCTTCCTTGCCATCAATCCCAACGCGGTAAATATGTTTCCAACCGTCTTTTTCGGTAAGCAGTAAAAAGGCTTTGCCTTGATTTACCCAATCCCATCCAACTGCTTTGCCGCGCACATCAACCCAGGCTTTGCTTTTTTCCTGATAGATGGCACGCGCGGTACCGGTTTGGGCATTGCATATAAAGATATTCTCCTCGTTTTGCGGGCGGTTAAGCTGCAACAATATTAATTCGTTGGCATTGGTGGTCCATTCCATACGGGGTATATAATGCTGTATGGCATCTCCCGGTACGTTCATCCAGGTGGTTTTGGCAGTTGATACATCTACCACGCCAACCTTGCATGCGCTGGGGTCTTCCCCTGCTACCGGGTATTCCACCGGCACTACAAAGGGGTAGGTGGCATCAGTAGTGTTAAGCATCAGGTAGTTTTTTATCTTGCGGGCATCTAACTGCCAGTAAGCAATTGTCTTGCTATCCGGCGACCAGCGGAAACCGTCGCGGCAATCAAATTCTTCCTCATATACCCAGTCAAAAGTGCCGTTTATCAGGCGATCAGTTCCGTCGGTGGTTAATGCTTTGGCCGTGCCGCCCGCAACGTCTTCCACGTAAATGTTGTTTCCACTTACATAGGCTACCTTGCTGCCATCCGGAGATAACTTGGCAAACATGAGGGACGAGGCCGGCTTGTCCTTACCAATCTGCTTCAGTGTTTGTGTGGTGGCATCAAATAACCAGTAATCGCCGCGGGTATCCTGCCGCCAAACTTTTTTGGTATTGGTGTTGATCAGGATCTTTTGCCCGTCTGTTGTTATGGTAAACCTGCGCACATTGATAGGTTTGCCGCCCTGCGGTGTAAGCTGAGCTACACTTGCCAATACGGTTTTCTTTGCTGCATCACGTGCATCAAGGGAAACTATCTCGCCATTTTGCGTGGTGTAATACTGATAACCATCAGGTGCCCAATAGCGCTGGGCCTTTGTGATGTTAACAAAAATGAACAACGCCAATACCGGCGATAAAAATTTTATCGAAATTTTCATGAGAATAATATTCAGTTAATGTTAAATAGGCTATTGCTTATTTTGGCGTTAAAATTAATATTTTATTGCGTTATTTAAACCATCGCAAACCTAAAGGCGTTACGCTATTAATAAATCTATATAGAACCGGTTTTAAATGAGAAAAATTGTATTGGTATTTGGCTGTGTGTGCCTTGCTTTTAGTGTTTTTGCCCAGCGTGCAGACAGGAGCCAGTTTATTCGGGACAGCCTTGATATTTACATAAACCGTGCGATGACCACCTGGCGAATACCGGGTTTGGCCGTTTGTGTTGTAAAGGATAACCAGGTTGTACTGATGAAAGGCTACGGCATTAAGGAAATGGGACTTAATGATCAGGTAGACGAGAATACCCTGTTTATGATAGGGAGCAACACAAAAGCATTTACAGCTACCGCGCTTGCCATGTTAGCTAACTCTGGTAACCTTTCACTTGATGATAAAGTAACCAAATACTTCCCCTGGTTTAAGTTAGATGATAAAGCAGCGGGCGAAATGGCAACCGTTCGTGATCTTTTATGTCACCGCCTTGGCCTAAAAACCTTTCAGGGCGATTTTACATTTTATAACAGTAACCTTACGCGTTTACAGATCATTGAAAAGATGGGGCAATTAAAGACCACCTATCCTTTCAGAACTAAATGGGGTTATTCTAATTCTGCCTTTTTAACTGCGGGCGAGATTATTCCGCACGTTTCTGGAAAATCATGGGATGCTTATTTAAAAGAGAATATTTTTGCTCCGCTGGGCATGAGCAATACCGTGGCTCTTACTGCCGATCTACCAAAATCGCTTAATCGCACTGTACCACATACTTTTATTGATGAACGGCTAAGCCCTGTTCCTTACGGGCAATTGGATAATATGGCACCAGCAATGAGTATATCATCATCAGTTAGTGATATGAGCAAGTGGGCCATGATGTTGCTAAATAACGGCAAAGTAGGAGCAAAGCAGGTTATACCTGCTGCAGCAATTGCTGCAACGAGGGCTCCACAAGATGTTGTTGGCACGGTACGCCGGTTAAACGGGCAAACTAATTACTCGTTATATGGACTTGGCTGGCATTTGGAAGATTATGCGGGGCACAACCTGGTGATGCATGACGGCGGCGTTACCGGCTATGTGTCTTCGGTAACGTTGGTGCCTGACGAGCATTTAGGCATTATTGTTTTAACCAACACTGATCAGAATGATCTTTACGAGGCTTTGAAATGGGAACTTATTGATGTTTTTTTGAGATTGCCTTTTCGCAATTATAGTGAACAGTTCCTGGCTAATGCAAAAAGTGGAAAGGCTTTACAGCAACAAACTGATAAAAAACTGCGCGACTCAGTAGCGTTGAATTTACAGCCTGTGCCGTTTGTCAGCAATTTTGCCGGAGTTTACCATAATGATCTGTATGGCAATGTAACGGTAACACGCGGTTTAAATAATGATCTGGAAATGCGGTTTGAGCATCATCCGCGTATGTTTGCTAAGCTACAACCATTAGGAGGGGCGCGTTTCTATGCTGCTTTTTCTGATCCGATATATGGAAAAACGGTTTTTCCATTTACCGTCCAAAACGGGCGCATAATATCGGTAAGGGTAAAAGTTGATGATTTTATAGAATCAGACCTTTACGAATTCAGGAAAATCAATTAAGCAGTTTAGTTAAAGTTAACCAGTGTAATATCAAATATTAATACTGAGTTGGCAGGAATAGTCCCGGCATCTTCATTTTTATATCCCAAACCCGAAGGGACGTACAACACGATGCGCCCGCCTTTGCCAATTTTAGGTAGGCCAATTTTCCAGCCTTCAATTAAACCATCAATAGTTGAGAAATAATAAGGGCTGGTTTTTTCGTCAAAAACAACTCCGGTTTCCATCAAACTACCTCTGTATGTTATAAACGGACCATTGCTTAAAGTTGGCTTGGCTGCCGAGCCCGGCGTAATTATCTGGTAATATAATCCCGACGCATCCTTAACCGCAGTAATACTATTTGCAGCAAGATAAGCCACTATTTTCGCATCATCTATCTTAGCTTGCGCCTCATGGTCAAAATTATCCTTATCAGATTTTTTACACGCAGAGAGGGCGGTTATTATCAGGCAGAAAAACAGTAGATATCTTTTCATATAAATTTATGGTACTTGCTATGCAAGTTTAACGCAAAAGTACTTTAACTATTTTGTTTATATTGTTAAAGAATGTTAAAGCGCCGTTTTAATTTTTAGTTCATTTAACTGTGCATCTGCAATGGTTGATGGCGAATCTATCATTACATCGCGCCCCGAATTATTTTTAGGGAAAGCTATCACATCGCGTATAGAATCCAGACCAGCAAAGATAGAGCACAACCTGTCAAACCCGAAAGCGATACCACCATGCGGCGGAGCGCCATATTCAAAGGCATCCATTAAAAAGCCAAACTGTTTTTGAGCTTCTTCCGTGCTAAAGCCTAAATGTTTAAACATAAGGGCCTGCAAAGCGCGGTCGTGTATACGAATAGAACCGCCGCCTATTTCAGTGCCGTTTATAACAAGGTCATAAGCATTAGCACGTACCTCTCCCGGTTTTGAATCAAGCAAAGCAATGTCCTCTGGTTTTGGCGAAGTGAAGGGGTGGTGCATGGCGTGGTAGCGCTCGGTTTCTTCGTCCCACTCTAATAACGGGAAGTCAAGCACCCAAAGCGGCGCATAAGTATTTTTATCACGCAGGCCCAAACGGTTACCCATTTCTAAACGCAGTTCGTTCAATTGCTTGCGTACCTTATCTGTTGTGCCTGCAAGCACAAGCATTAAGTCGCCTTTTTCGGCTTCAAACGCAGCGGCCCAATTGGTCAGGTCGTCTTCAGTATAAAATTTATCAACGGATGATTTTAAAGTACCGTCAGCATTGTAACGGCAATAGATCATGCCTGTTGCACCTATCTGCGGGCGTTTTAACCACTCGGTAAGTTCATCAATTTGCTTGCGGGTATATTCTGCGCAACCTTTGGCGTTGATACCCACAACCAACTCTGCATTGTCAAAAATGCCCAGGCCTTTGCCTTTTACAATATCGTTAAGTTCAACAAACTGCATCCCAAACCGGATATCGGGTTTGTCAGACCCATATAAACGCGCAGCATCAGCATATTGCATCCGTGGGAAATTCTCAAATTCTATCCCCTTAATATTTTTAAACAAATGCCGGGTTAATCCCTCAAATATATTCAGGATATCTTCTTGCGTAATGAAAGCCATTTCGCAATCTATCTGGGTAAACTCCGGTTGTCTGTCGGCACGCAGGTCCTCGTCCCTAAAGCACTTTACTATCTGGAAATAACGATCGAAACCGCTCACCATTAACAGTTGCTTAAATGTTTGTGGCGATTGTGGCAGGGCGTAAAATTCGCCCGGGTTCATGCGGCTTGGTACAACAAAATCGCGCGCACCTTCTGGGGTTGATTTAATAAGCACCGGGGTTTCAACTTCAATAAAGTTAAGCCCATCTAAATACTTACGTATTTCCTGCGCCATTTTGTGGCGTAACACCAGGTTGTTGCGTATAGGGTTACGGCGCAGATCAAGATAGCGGTATTTAGCGCGAAGCTCTTCGCCGCCATCAGTATCATCCTCAATTAAAAACGGAGGGATCTTAGCCGCGTTAAGCACTTCTATATCGGTTACGGTTATTTCAATTTCGCCGGTGGGGATCTTTGTGTTCTTGTTAGTACGCTCTATTACAGTACCGGTAACTTTAATTACAAATTCCCGGCCCAGCTCGCGGCTGATTTCACGCAATGCGGCATCGCTATCGGTATTAAATACCAGTTGGGTTAAACCGTAACGGTCGCGCACATCAATAAAGGTGGTGCCGCCCAGGTCGCGAGATTTTTGCACCCATCCGCATAAAGTAACCGACTGGCCTAAATGGCTGATATTTAATTCGCCGCAAGTATGTGTACGTAGCATAGCAATTTTTGTAAAGAGTGCAAAAGTAGTATTTTGAGGTGAAAGCTGAAAGGTATTTTAAGGCGAAAGGAAAAGGGGAAAAGGTAAAAGGTCTTTACAGGAATAATTTAACCAGGGTAGTAATGACTTTGCCATATTAATTATATTTGAAAGAGTAGATATGGAAGTAAGAAAAAGCATCATCATTTTATCAGGGCCTATTGGTGCGGGCAAAAGCACTACCGCTTGTGAGTTGATAAAACTTTTACCAGAACCGCTGGTGTATATTGAGGGTGACAGCTTTTGGAAGCACATTGTTAAAGGCAGGCCGGATTTTAGTGCCAAGGAAAATTTAAGAATGAATGCATCGGCCATTTTTGCCGCGGCCATTCCATACGCGCTTTATGGGCATACCGTATTGCTGGATTTTGCCTTTACGCCCGGAGCTTTAAAGAAAGCGATTGAAGTAGCTACCCGCCGGCAAATACCCGTAAGGTATGTAGTATTAAGGCCGGATATAGACATATGCGCCACCCGTGCCGCCAACCGCAAAGAGTGGGCTTTTGCAAAATACGACGAACCCTTGCAGCGCTTATACAATGCTTTTGATAGTATGCAGGCCAATATCATTTACGATAACACAAATAATGCTGCTGAAATCGCCTCAAAAATTATAGAGGGGCTTGATGAAGGGATGTTTGATGTAAGTATTTAAAATGCTAAATCTATAAAATACGAAATAGTACATCCGAAATGGCGCAACCCTCTTGAGCACCTAAAAAAACAACAACTCGCGAAAAATCCGAAATAAAGAAATACCTTTGCCTCATAATTCTCAAGGGGTGCCTTGCTTTGGTTATAAAATAAACTGCAGGTTATTTTACCAAACATAAAGACGGGCTGAGATCAAACCCATGTTGATTTGTAAGTTACATGTTGAAGGTTGTAAGTAAAACTTGCATCTCAAAACTCGAAACACGCAACCCAACTGCACCTGATCCGGGTAATGCCGGCGTAGGGAGAGGTAATAAGTTAAGTGTACTGCGCATTCAACCCTGGTGGGCAGATGGTTTAACGTTTTTTATTTAATAATCATTTGAAAAATTTATTTACGGCATTATTTGCCCTGCTGCTGCCTGTCTTGGCATCTGCGCAATTCTCTATTTCCGGAAAAATTACAGACAAACTCGACAGTCAACCTTTGCCTGGCGCAACCATTAAGATCAATGATTCAACATTAGGAACCACAACAGATAACGAGGGTAACTATAGTATTGCTAACCTAAAATCTGGTGTATACACAATATCGGTAAGTTTTGTTGGTTTTGAAACACAGCAGAAGAGGATATCCTTATCAGCTAACAGTAAAGTTGATTTTTCGCTTTATCTCTTGATGAATATTAACGAGGAGGTGGGAGTAACAGCTACACGAGCGGCATACAATACGCCTGTGACCTTTAAAAATTTAACAAAAAAAGATATAGCAGAAAACAACTCAGGCCGTGGCTTTGAGTATCTGCTGGAGCAAACACCATCTGCGGTAGTGAGCTCAAACGCCGGGGCGGGTGTAGGTTACACCGGGATCCGCAT
The DNA here is from genome assembly GCF_054061755.1 of Mucilaginibacter sp. HD30. Taxonomy (NCBI): domain Bacteria; kingdom Pseudomonadati; phylum Bacteroidota; class Sphingobacteriia; order Sphingobacteriales; family Sphingobacteriaceae; genus Mucilaginibacter; species Mucilaginibacter sp. HD30. Next base: position 3,148,801 of record NZ_JBSSEO010000001.1, on the reverse strand, counting down.
CCGCGGATCAGACGGTACGCGGATCAACCTTACCGTTAACGGAATACCTATTAATGATGCCGAGTCCCAAGGCTCCTACTCTGTTAATTTACCTGACCTGGCATCGTCTGTAAATAGTATTCAGGTGCAACGTGGTGTAGGTACTTCAACAAATGGCGCTGCCTCTTTTGGTGCAAGCATAAATATACAAACCAATACCCGGCAGGATTCCGCCTATGCGGAGTTGAATAATTCGGCCGGCTCATACGGAACTGTAAAAAACACGGTTAGTATGGGTACTGGTTTGCTAAATAACCATTTTAGTGTAGATGGTCGGTTATCGCGTACCGTTTCCAATGGTTATATTGATAGGGCATCATCTAATTTAAGATCGTTCTTTTTGAGTGGAGCTTATTATGGTAAGAATGATCAATTGCGTCTTAACGTATTTTCAGGTCATGAAAAAACCTACCAGGCCTGGAACGGTGTCGCTGAAGAAACAGTATTGGCAGGCAATGCGCGCTATAACGAGGTTGGCTACATTGCTAAAACAGGTGGATTTTATGATAACCAGACAGATAACTATACTCAGAATCACTACCAGTTATTGTACGACCGGAAATTAAGCGACAAGCTAACTTTTAACGGCGCTTTACACTATACCCGTGGTTATGGCTATTATGAAGAATATAAAAATGATCAGGCTTTAAGTAAATACGGTATTACCCCCGTTGTAATTGGCGGTGTACCGGTAACCAATACCGATTTGGTGCGCCAGCTTTGGTTGAGCAACCATTTTTACGGTACCACTTACAATTTTACTTATAAACCTAATCAGCGGGTTAAATTTATTTTGGGCGGCGCCTATAACGAATATAAAGGCGACCATTATGATAAGATCATGTGGACGCAGGAAAGTACCAACGTTCCGCCGGGATATGAATACGCCCGCGATTTTGCTAAGAAGACGGATTTTAATGTTTTCGGGCGCTCTGAGGTGACATTAGGGGGCTTTCTTTTGTATGGCGATATGCAATATCGACACATCAACTACTCATTTTTAGGATTTGACCGCAACCTTAACAATGTACAACAACAGGCCCTGCTTGATTTTTTTAATCCTAAAGTAGGAGCCACTTATAGTTTTGGCAACAGCCGGGTTTATGCGTCGTTATCAGTGGGTAACCACGAGCCTAACCGGAATGATTTTACCAATTCATCGCCAACAAGTCGCCCTAAATCAGAGAATTTAAAAGATTTTGAAGCGGGATATCATTTTGATTCGAAAAACTTTAGCACAACGGTTAATGGCTTTTATATGTTGTATAAAAATCAATTGGTGCTAACCGGCTCACTAAACGATGTTGGATCTGCAATCCGCACCAATATCGAAGATAGCTACCGCGCCGGCATTGAAGTTAGCACTCGAGTGCGCATTGCCGAACCGCTTACGTGGCTGGCCAACGCCACTATAAGCGCTAACAAGGTGAAAAATTTTAAGCAGTACTTGTATAACTATGATACCGATACCTATGATCTTACACAGTATACAAAAACTAATATAGCCTATTCGCCGGCATTTATAGCTGGTAGTACTATTAGCTACAAACCGCTAAAAAACACAGAGATCGCTTTTATAAGCAAATACGTTAGCAGGCAGTATCTGGATAACACATCAACAGAAAGTCGCTCACTTGCAGCTTACTTTGTAAATGATGTGCGCCTGGCTTATAACTTTAAGTTTGCCGGTGTTAAAAATATAGGCCTTGGCTTGTTGATCAACAATGTGTTCAGTGAGAAATACCAGTCGGACGGCGCAACTTACCCAGATATTGAAGGCGGTAAGGTGGTAAACTATAATTATTGGTTCCCGCAGGCACCTGTGAATTTCCTTGCATCATTGAATATAAGATTTTAAACAGCCACAATTTGTCATTCTGAGCGATAGCGAAGAATCTTGTAAAGGCGGCGAGCAAGGCGTATAGGATTCTTCGCTATCGCTCAGAATGACAATTAAATAAAAAAATGGATACAAATCACTGGTTACAACTTTTTAAAGAACAAGTTAAGCAAACTTCTTTATTGGAGTGGGCCTCTGTATCTTTCAGCGTAGCCGAGGTGTTATTGGCTAAGGTTAACAATGTGCTGCTATACCCGGCAGGTATAATCGGCATAGTGCTGGGTACCTATATTTTAGTGGATGTTGGCCTATATGCTGAATCAATTTTGAATGGCTATTACCTGGTAATGAGCTTTTATGGCTGGTGGTACTGGCTAAAAAAACGCAACGAGACACCTGTTAAAATATCGGTAAACAGCAAGCAAGAGTGGGTAATAACCCTATTGATTGTTTTTGTAGGATGGGGATTGTTATATATCCTGCTTAAAAACTTCACCAACTCCACTGTGCCTGTTTGGGATGCCTGGGTATCGTCAACGGCATGGGCGGGTATGTGGCTGTTGGCAAGGCGTAAACTGGAGAACTGGGTATTGCTTAACTTGAGTAACCTGTTTGCCATCCCTTTGCTCTGGCATAAGCAGTTGGTAATGTTCTCGGCGCTCACGTTGTTTTTATTTATTGTAGCCATTTTCGGCTTTTTTGATTGGCGGGCCATCCTGAAAAAGGATAAAGCCGCTGTGTAATTTTAAACCTTATGGGAGATCTACCTCACCCTTCAAAATATATTAATGATAAGCATGTAGCTGCTATCCGCAACGGCGCTACGCAAGCGGAGCATTTGGGTATGCTGAGCGACGAGCAACTTGCTATCGCATATAGCCAAAAATGGTTCCGACTGTTGGTGCCCGAAGTATATGGCGGCAAACAAATTGCATTACCTGATTTAGTGCGCTTGCAGGAAGCCATTAGCTGGACCGACGGCAGCACCGGCTGGGTGGTAACCCTTTGCAGCGGTGCAGGCTGGTTTGGTGGTTTTATTGATCCCGAAGCGGCAAAAGATATATTCAATAATGAAGGTGTGTGCCTGGCGGGGAGTGGCGCAGTTAGCGGAACAGCAGACATAAATAACGATGGCTATGTGCTTAATGGCACCTGGAACTACGCCAGCGGCGCACATCATGCCACGCATTTTACAGCCAATTGCACTATCAAAAGAAACGGCGAAACGGTATTTGATGATGATGGCCTGCCTTTAGTGTTACCTTTTATTATTGATAAAAAAGATGTTAGCTTGTTGCCTACCTGGAAATACATGGGCATGGTTGCTACCGGGAGCCATTCGTTTAAATTAGAGAATGCGCAGGTACTTGCTAACCGGTGTTTCCATATTGATGCCAGGTATTCGCAAATTGATGAGAAGCTATACCAATACCCGTTTATGCAACTAGCAGAAGCTACCCTGGCGGTTAACCTATCGGGTATGGCGGTACATTTTGTTGATCTGTGCCGGGATACTTTTGAAGAGAAACAACATCAACCTAAATTAAGCAAAACACAAAAGGACCTGCTTTGGCAAATTTTAGATGAGCAAACACAACGGCTAAACCTGGCGCGTACAGAGCTTTTTGCTGCTGTGGATGCATCCTGGGTGGAAACAACATCAGAAAGCTTAAGGGATGTTAGCCATACCAGTCGTGTTTTGGCCAAGTTTGCACGAGAAGCCGTAGATAACCTTTATCCTTATTGTGGATTAAAGGCTGCGGCTCCTGATACAGAAATTAACCGTGTTTGGCGCGATCTGCACACGGCAGGGCAGCATTCCTTGTTAACCTTTCTGGAGATATCCGATAATTAACGCTGCTGTTTTAGCTGATGCGCCAGGTTGACCCATTAGCGTGTCGAGTTCGGCGTAGTCGGAAAGCATTTGTTGGCGGTAGGCGCCATCGTTAAGTATGTTCTCCATTTCTGTTTTTATTTTATCAGGACTGCAATCATCCTGAATCAGTTCTTTCACAACAAGTCGATTCATAATGAGGTTAACCAGTGATATAAACTTGATAGTAACAACCATTCTTGCAATGCCAACGGATATTTTACCCCCCTTGTAAACTACTACCTGGGGTACGTGGAACAAAGCGGTTTCTAACGTGGCCGTGCCTGATGCTACTATTGCCGCATCGGCATGCTTTAAGAGATCGTATGTGGCATTAAATATGATCGGGATTTTTTTGCCGTTCAAAAAAGGTGTATAATAATCCGCATCAAATGATGGCGCTCCTGCTACCACAAACTGATACAATTTAAAGCGTTCTGCAACAGCCACCATGTCCGGCAATAGCCTGCTTATCTCTTGCTTACGGCTGCCCGGCAGCAAGGCGATTATTTTTTTGCCGGTAAAATTATGCTTAACAAGGAAATTATTTTGCGGTTTAAATGCAGCAACTGCGTCAAGCAGGGGGTTACCTACATAATCTACCTCCATTCCCCATTTTTTATAAAAATCAACTTCGAAAGGCAGTATGCAAAACAAGTGATCAACTACCCGTTTTATTCTTAATACTCTTCTCTGGTTCCATGCCCATACTTTGGGCGATATATAAAAATTGACGGGGATACCCTGCTTTTTAGCGTAGGTGGCTATTTTTAAGTTAAAACCGGGGAAATCTATCAATACCAAGGCATCAGGTTGCCAGGCGGCTATGTCCGCTTTGCATGCTTTAAGGTTTTTTAAGATGGTAGGCAGGTTAATAACCACTTCTAAAAAACCCATAAAGGCCATTTCGGCATAATGCTTAACCAACGTACCACCTTCGGCTTGCATCAGGTCGCCGCCAAAAAAACGGAATTCGGCCTGTGGGTCCAGCTTTTTTAGCTCCTTCATTAAATTGGCCCCGTGCAGATCGCCCGAGGCCTCGCCGGCTACCAGGTAATATTTCATGCGTTGGGGTTATTTAATGATGCCATGTAATTAAACATTGAATTTCCAGCTGTTTAAAACGGGTATGGCATGATGGGCCGTCATATCAAAATGTACCGGCACAACCGAAACATAATTATTATCCAAAGCCCAGGAATCATTATCCTCGCCATTATCATTTAATTGAAATACGCCCGTGAGCCAATAGTACGGCCTTTGGTGCGGATCCATACGCTCATCAAACTCCTCGGCCCATTTAGCATTAGCCTGACGGGAGATCTTTATACCTTTCAAGTTGCTTCCTTTAGGGAAGTTAACGTTCAACAGCGTAGCTGTTGGCATGCCGTTTTGCAGAACCTGAAAGGCAATTTCTTTTACATATTTTCTGCAATGGCTAAAGTCGGCCTGTAGCGTATAATCATCTAAAGAGAAACCTATAGCTGGAATACCCTCAATAGCTGCTTCAACAGCTGCCGACATGGTGCCTGAATACAATACGTTAATGCCGTTATTTAAGCCATGATTGATGCCTGATACACACAGATCAGGCTTTTTGCCTTTGAATATTTTGTTCACGGCAATCTTAACACAATCAACCGGGGTGCCGGAGCAGCTGTACATTTCTATACCTTCATAAACGCTAACCGCGTCTAAACGCAGTGGTTTGCCAATGGTAATGGCATGCCCCATACCCGACTGCGGACTATCAGGTGCCACTACAACCACGCGACCTATCTCTTTCATTACATCCATCAAGGCTTTTATACCGGGTGCGGTAATGCCATCATCATTCACTACCAGTATGGTGGGTTGGTGTTTTTTCATTATGGCTCAAAATTAGTTATATTTGTTATATGCTGATTGCAGAAGGAAAAAAGAAGTATACGGTTGCAGAATATGATCTGTTAGAAGAGGGCGCACCTTTTCAGCTAATTAATTATGATTTAGTTATGTCGCCTTCTCCTTTAGCTGTTCACCAGCAAATATTATTTGATCTTTCAGAAATTATCGTTTTATATAACATTACTTCCAGAAAAGGTCAGTGGATGTACGCCCCAATTGATGTTAAATTTGACGACGGGAATGTTTTACAACCCGATATACTCTTTATTTCAGAGGAGAGGAAAACTGAACTAATAAAAGACCGTGTGGAAGGAGCGCCTGATCTTATAATAGAGATACTATCACCTTCTAACGCTTATTATGATCTACGGCAAAAGAAAGAGATATATGAGAAGTTTGGGGTTAAGGAATATATAATTGTTGATCCTATAGCTCAAAATGCAGATTTATATTCTTTAAAAGATGGTGCATACCAACTACAGCAAAAAGCACAAAAAACAGAGCAATTAAACTCGGTTTTGTTGCCCGGCCTGATAATTGAGCTGCAAAAGCTATTTAAATAAAAAACTCCCGTTTTGCGGGAGCCTTCAACTTACAAATCGTTTATCCATTTTACCAGCTCATCGCGGCCTTTGCCTGTTTTTTGTTGGAGTTTGCCTAACAGTTCATCATCTTTTCCTTCCTCCCGTACTAAGTCATCATCTGTCAGATCGCCATAGGCTTGTTTTATTTTTCCCTTCAGCTCGTTCCAGCCGCCTTTTAATTCTAACTTATCCATAGTGTTTTTTATTAGATGTATTAGTATAACATCTGTAAATGGTATGGGTTTTAAACAATTAATAATGATAGCGAAGCTGGGCTACAAACAAAGTATCTTTCTCCACTTTGTAAACTAAACGGTGTTCGTTTGTGATGCGTCTTGACCAATAACCATTTAGATTATGTTTTAAAGCCTCTGGTTTGCCTGTTCCTTCAAATGGGGTAAGTTGTATTTCTTCAAGGAGAAACTTTATTTTTTCGATCACCTTTTTGTTGCCGCTTTTTTTCCAGTATTGTAATTGTTCTAAAGCCAGAGGTGAAAAAACTATTTCCATAAATCATCGAGAGAGACTTTAATGCCTTGTCCTGCATTCAATTGCTCAATGCTTTCCGTTAAAGCCTTGCGGTTCACTTCGCTCTTCATAAGGTATTCGGTTTCATCAAGCTCTTTTTCATACTTAATGCCGAAAGCTTCAAAAATAGTTTTCAAAGCTCTTTCCTGTGCCTCGTCTTTAGGGTGAATGGTAAGTGTCGACATCTTCTTTGAATTAGTAATGCAAATTTAAGTTATTTACATTAACAATTTATATAAATTGCCTAGTCGCCTGTCATCATAACCGGCTCGGCAGTCTCATCCTTGTCTTTCTATTTTATAAATCTACAACGCCCCCGCTTTTATCTCCTCAACAACTCCCGGATCCAACAGCGTTGAAGTATCACCTAAATTGCTTGTATCGCCCTCAGCGACTTTTCGCAAAATGCGGCGCATTATCTTTCCTGAACGCGTTTTTGGCAATCCGCTTACAAACTGGATTTTATCGGGTTTTGCAATGGCACCGATTATACGGGCAACCGTCATTACTATGTCTTTACGGGTAAGCTCATCATCTTCGTGTTTATTAGGGCAAACCACGAAGGCATATACGCCCTGACCTTTAATATCATGCGGATAACCCACCACAGCAGATTCAACCACACTGCTGTGCATGTTAATAGCGTTTTCAACTTCTGCAGTGCCAATACGATGGCCAGATACATTCAGTACATCATCAACCCGGCCTGTAATACGATAGTAGCCGTTTTCATCGCGCATGCAACCATCGCCGGTAAAGTAAAGGTTTTCATAAGCCGAAAAGTAGGTCGTGCGGCAGCGCTCGTGGTCGCCATAAGTAGTGCGCAGCATACCCGGCCAAGGGAATTTGATACATAAATTGCCGTTTACCCCGTTGCCTTCAATTTCTTTACCTGTTTCATCAACCAAAATGGGCTGCACGCCCGGTAAAGGCAAGGTTGCAAAGCTTGGTTTAAGCGGCGTTACATTAGCAATGGGCGATATCATAAAACCGCCAGTTTCTGTTTGCCACCAGGTATCAATAATAGGGCAGTTGCCATGACCTATCTTTTCATCAAACCAGTGCCAGGCCTCCTCGTTAATAGGCTCGCCTACAGAGCCGAGTTTAGTTAATGAACTCAGATCTTTATTTTTCACCACATCATCGCCAAAACTCATTAATGATCGGATGGCGGTAGGCGCAGTATATAATATGTTTACTTTGAATTTCTCCACGATCTCCCATAAACGCCCCGGAGTTGGATAGGTCGGTATCCCCTCAAACATTACCGATGTTGCACCTTGTGTTAATGGTCCGTAAGCAATATAGGAGTGACCGGTTATCCAGCCTATATCAGCGGTACAGAAATATACTTCGCCCGGCTCGTATTGGAACGCAGTTTTAAAAGTATAACCGGTGTAAACCATATAACCGCCGCAGGTATGTACCACGCCCTTAGGCTTGCCAGTAGAGCCGGAAGTGTATAAAATAAACAGCATATCTTCGGCATCCATTTCTTCGGCGGGACAGTCAGGGTTCCCCTGTGTTTCAACTTTTCTAACCTCATCTTCCCACCACACATCGCGGCCCTTTATCATGGCTACAGGTGTGCGGGTGCGGGTAAGCACAATAGTTCTGTCTACCGTTGGGCATTGAACCAAAGCATCATCTATAATAGATTTAAGCGGCACCTCTTTATTGCCACGGAAACTGCCATCGGCAGTTATAACAATATTGCAGCTTGCATCTTGTATCCGGTCGGCTATGGATTGCGCTGAAAAGCCCCCAAAAACAACCGAATGAATTGCACCAATGCGTGCGCAAGCTAAAACGGCAATAGCCAGCTCCGGCACCATGGGCATGTATATACAAATACGATCACCTTTTTTTGCGCCATTGTTTTTTAACACATTGGCAAACTGGCAAACCTTTTCGTACAGTTGTTTATAAGTGAGTACGCGGTGCTCATCTTTAGGATCGTTAGGTTCCCATATAATGGCCGGTTTATCGCCCAGTGTATCCAGGTGTCGGTCAAGACAGTTCTCCGTAATATTCAACTTGGCACCCTGGAACCATTTTACATCAGGATCCTTAAAATTCCATTCTAAAACATTATCCCACTTCTTTTTCCACAGAAAGTTTTCAGCAATACCTGCCCAAAATTCCTCGGGCTGTTCAACGCTTTGTTTATATACTTGTTTGTACTGGTCAAATGATGTGATCTTCATAATTATAAATTGGTAGCGCAAATTAGCGATTTCCTGAAAGATGTGTAAATGGAATATTTAAAGCGGATGATTTTTTTACGAACACGAAAGAGTTGTTTACTTTAGGTAAAGTATCATGCAATCATTCGTTAAAAAAGCTGTTTTAGAAGTGTATATTCCTTAGGGAATAGCGTTTTCGTCTTTGGCAAGGGACCTTCGGCATTGGTTAAATGTTTAATTTGATTTTAAAATAGCATTCCTTAGGTTAACCTCAATCTGGCTGTAACCTGCATGCTTGCCATTTTTATGGCCATGTTAAGCCTTATTGTTTGGTCAAAAGCAACTCAAAAGGGGGCCGTTTGAATGCACTTTATAGGCTATTTACAAGGCGCTTAAAAAAGTTGAAATATTTTTCAACTCGCTGTTGTCTATATCATTCAAAATCCTGATATTTGCAAACTCTTTTAATAAAAGGGTACTAAAATTAATTTGTCATGTCAAGAATTTGTGATCTAACAGGAAAAGGCTCTATAGTTGGTAACAACGTTTCTAACTCAAACGTTAAAACCAAACGCAGATTTCATCCAAACTTAAAACTTAAAAAGTTTTACATTCCTGAGGAAGATAAATGGATAACCTTAAAGGTATCTACGTCAGCAGTAAAAACCATCAGTAAAAATGGTATCACTGCCTGCATCAATAAATTTGTAAAAAAAGGATACATATAGTAGTTGTAGGTTAGTGGTTTTACGTTATGCGTGAAAGATCTAACTGAAGCTTCAATTTGAACATAACGTACAACGTATTTGCGTAATACGTACAACAATAAAATAAGATGGCTAAGAAAGGTAACAGAGTTCAGGTAATTTTAGAGTGCACAGAGCATAAAACAAGTGGTATGCCGGGTATGTCTCGTTATATTACCACCAAGAACAAAAAGAATACTACCGAGAGATTGGAGCTTAAAAAATTCAATCCGGTTTTACGTAAAGTAACTGTACACAAAGAGATTAAGTAATTAGTTGATTGGATTGAATGGTTGATTAAGTTCAGTTATTCAATAAATCAATAATTCGCTAATTCAATAATTAAAAAGACATGGCAAAGAAAGTAGTTGCAACCCTGAAAACAGGTGCTGGTAAAGAATACTCAAAAGTAGTTACAATGGTTAAGTCGCCTAAAACAGGTGCTTACTCATTCAAAGAAGTAATTGTGCACAACGATCACGTTAAAGACGCGATCAACGCTGCAAAAGGTCAGTAATTATTTTTGATGATGATATAAAAGCCGTCTTGTTTATAACGAGAGGGCTTTTTTTATTAATATGCAGACAGATAGATGTGCGAATGTGCAGATATGTAAATGTGAAGATGCTTTAATTATTGAATTGATTTGATAATTGTTAAATTACAAAGCGGGATATTTGCACATCTGCGTAATTGAATGCGCTAACAATGCTACTTTTTAATAAAAACATTTGCACATCCACACACATTTGCATATCTGCGCATCTACTAATCTGCACATCTAAAACTTATGGGATTATTTGATTTTTTTAAAAAGAAGGAAAGCACGCCGCAAGAGCAGGAAGCGCTTGATACCGGTTTGGAAAAAACCAAGGATAGCTTTTTTTCAAAGATCACCAAAGTAATAGCCGGCAAATCTACCGTTGACGATGACGTGTTAGACGATCTGGAAGAGGTGTTGGTAACTTCAGACGTTGGGGTAACTACCACACTAAAAATAATTGAGCGTATACAGGGCCGTGTAGCGCGCGACAAATATGTAAGCACATCAGACCTTAACGGCCTGTTGCGCGATGAGATACAACAATTACTTGCTGAAAACAACAGCAACGATTTTTCGAGTTTTGAGTACGGTAGCCACAAGCCTTATGTAATAATGGTAGTGGGCGTTAACGGTGTGGGTAAAACTACCACAATTGGCAAGCTCGCACATAAACTAAAGCAAGCGGGCAACCAGGTGGTATTGGGTGCAGCGGATACTTTTCGTGCTGCGGCTGTAGACCAAATAAAACTATGGGGAGAGCGTGTTGGCGTGAAGGTGGTAGCACAAGCCATGGGATCAGACCCTGCATCGGTAGCATTTGATACTTTACGGTCGGCCGTTGCCAGTGGCGATGACGTAGCTATAATTGATACAGCGGGCCGGTTACACAACAAAGTAGGCCTGATGAACGAGCTGACCAAGATTAAAAATGTAATGCAAAAGGTTGTTCCCGGCGCTCCGCACGAGATCTTGCTGGTGCTGGATGCTTCAACCGGGCAAAACGCTATTGAGCAATGCAAGCAATTTACCGAAGCCACAGCCGTTAATGCTTTAGCACTTACCAAGTTAGATGGTACCGCTAAAGGTGGTGTGGTGATAGGAATATCAGATCAGTTTAAAATACCCGTAAAATATATTGGGGTAGGCGAAGGCATGGATCATTTACAGTTATTTGATCGGAAGGCGTTTGTTGCTTCGCTATTTAAAGAACAGTGATGATTTCGCTGATTGATTTTTGATTCCACCGATGGTTGATTGCAAACTTTGAGCATGATGTATTGACAGAGAAAATTATTGGATGCTGCTTGCAGTGCATTCATCACTTGGCCCCGGTTTTAATGAAGAGGTGTATGCAAAATCACTTCAGCATCAATTGGCGAAAGAATATTTAAACTTTGTAGCCGAAAAGGAATTTAATGTGGAGTTTGACAGTGTGTTGGTTGGTAAATTCCGTTGCGATCTGTTTGTAGAAGGTCGCGTTATAGTAGAACTTAAATCAGTGACAGGTTTTATACCCAAACTTTTTCAAAACCAGTTACTGTCGTATTTAAAAGCCAGTAAAGTTAAAACAGGGCTGTTAATAAATTTTGGTAACCCAAGTTGTGAAGTAAAAAGATTGTCTGTTTGATCTCTACCGTCTGATTAAATCAAGAGCATCGGTGCAATCAACAAATAATCAGCGAAATCTAAATAATAATGCGTACGAAAGAAATAAGTAAGCCGATACAAATTAAAAAACCACGCGTTAACGTAGTGACTTTGGGCTGCTCAAAAAATATCTACGATTCAGAGATTTTAATGGGTCAGCTTAAAGGTAATGCTTTTGATGTGGTGCATGAGGCTAACAAGGTGGGTAAAGACGATATCATCGTAATAAATACCTGTGGCTTTATTGATAATGCCAAGCAGGAATCAATTGATACCATTTTACAATACAGCGAGCTAAAGGAGCAAGGCAAAGTAGGCAAAGTAATAGTTACCGGATGCCTGAGCGAACGTTATAAGCCCGAGCTGGAAGCCGAAATAACCAATGTTGATGCCTACTTTGGCACTAACGATCTTCAAAATCTATTGTGTTCGCTTGGCGCTGATTATAAGCACGAACTGATAGGGGAGCGCTTACTGACCACCCCATCTCATTTTGCCTACTTTAAAATTGCCGAGGGCTGTAATCGCCCTTGTTCGTTTTGCGCCATCCCCTTAATGCGCGGTACACACGTGTCAACTCCGATGGATGAGTTGGTTAAAAACGCTGAAAAGCTGGTGAGAAACGGTACGAAAGAATTGATACTTATTGCTCAGGATCTTACTTATTATGGATTAGACCTTTACGGTAAACGTAATCTTGACGAGTTACTTCGCCGTTTATCAGATGTTAATGGTGTAGAATGGATCCGACTGCAGTATGCTTATCCATCGGGCTTCCCAATGGAGATCTTGGATGTGATGAACGAGCGCAGCAACATATGTAAGTACCTTGATATGCCTTTGCAGCATATTACCGATAATATGCTAAAATCAATGCGCCGCGGTATCACCAAGCAAAAAACCATTGATGTTGTTAACCAGATCCGCGATAAAGTGCCGGGCATTGCCATGCGCACCACACTGATAACCGGTTACCCTGGCGAAACGGAACGCGATTTTGAGGAAATGCAGCAATGGGTAGCAGATACCAAATTTGACCGTCTGGGCTGCTTCACTTATTCCCATGAGGAAAAGACCCATGCCCATAATCTGGTTGATGATGTGCCTGAAGAAGTAAAACAGGAACGCGCTGATGCTATAATGGAGATACAACAAGGGATCTCATTTGACAAAAATCAGGAAAAAATAGGCAACACCTACAGGGTACTAATTGATAAAAAAGATGGCGGCTATTTTGTTGGCCGTACGGAGTTCGACTCGCCGGAGGTGGATAACGAAGTTTTAATCAATTCAGCGATAGATTATGCTCCAATTGGCAGTTTTGTACAGGTAAAAATTGACTCGGCAGAGGATTTTGACCTTTATGGACACATTGTAAAATAATCAGGATTTAGGATTGCTGTTGCGTTTTTAGAATTTTAAAATCTAAATTCGGCATCGGATAAAAAATCCGAAATTGAACATCCGCAATCCGAAATCAATGGACGTTACCTGTATAAGCTATAAAGACACCGGATTTTTCTCTTCGGGCTTAACCGACTACCTGGAAGGTAAACCCGAACTTGAGCCGTTTTACGGCAACCGCCCCAATTTTGAAGGTTTTGCAGAACTGCTTAAAAACAAAAAAGTTATTGCAGACAGGGAAATACTTGCCGGCGTTTTAACTGAACAATACCAGATTATTACTAAATACGCCCGCATTTGGGATTCGTCTTTCGCAATTGCAGACGCTGTTCAGCAAAATATAGCAAGGCTTAAGCAGGCTAATACTTACACCATTACCACCGGCCACCAACTTAACATTTTTGCCGGACCGCTATACTTTATTTATAAGATTGTAACAGCCATTAAACTGGCGCAACAGCTTAAGGACAAGCATCCTGATAAGGATTTTGTGCCCGTTTACTGGATGGCGTCAGAAGATCATGACTTCGCAGAAATCAGCTATACCTATATCGGTGGTAAAAAAGTGCATTGGTGGCTCGAAGCTTCTGGAGCTACGGGGCGCATAAACCCAGAGACCATGCGGCAGGCGCTTAATCAATACAAGGGCGTTTTGGGTATGGAAAACTTTGGTCCGGAGCTGGCTGAAATTGTAGAAACGGCTTACACCCGCTTTGATAAATTGGCCGATGCTACGCGTTATATGGTTAACGCATTGTTTGGGCAATACGGCTTAGTAATTATTGATGCGGATAACAGTCGCCTTAAGAAACAGTTCGTTCCAATTATTGAGCAGGATATAATTGAGCAAAATAGCTTTAAAAATATAAGTGCCACCAACGAAAAATTGCATAAACTGGGAATGCACATACAGGTAAACCCGCGCGAGATCAACTTTTTTTACATGAAAGGTGGTACGCTACGCGAGCGTTTGGTGTTTGAGGACGGCATTTATAAAGTGCTGGATACCGAAATAAGGTTTACAACGGATGAACTGAAACAGCAAATTGCCAAACATCCCGAAAGGTTTAGCCCAAACGTGGTGATGCGGCCGCTTTACCAGGAATGCATTTTACCTAATATCGCTTACATTGGCGGCGGTGCAGAAGTAATTTATTGGCTGGAACTGAAAGCTAACTTTGACTTTTATAAGGTTAATTTCCCCATACTGATATTACGCAACTCGGCTTTGGTGGTGCGTAAAGAAGCAGCCGGAAAAATAAAGCGGATGGAACTACAGCTTGCAGATCTATTTAAACCAACTGATGCCATTAAAGCCAACTGGGTTAAACAGCATAGCGAAAATGACCTATCTATAGGATCTGAATGGCAACAAATACAGGCAGTTTTTGAACAGATAAAATCTAGCGCTTCACGCATTGATGTTTCGTTAGTACCATCAACCGAGGCTGTACAAGCACGCTTGAAAAAGGCAATGGACAGTCTTGAGAAAAAACTGGTTAAGGCAGAAAAACGCAATCACCAAACCCGCTTAGAGCAGATAGATCAGATTAAAGAGGATCTTTTCCCGAACGGAAGCTTACAAGAGCGTACAGAGAACTTTGGTATGCTCTATGTACGCTGGGGGCAGGATTTTATTGACGAGTTGATCCGTCATTTTGAACCGTTGGATTTTGAATTTGCAGTGGTAACGGAATAACGAAAGCGTTTAGGGTGTCATCCTGAGCTTGTCGAAGGACTGTATAAAGGCCAGCCGCACTATTGGTTCGACAAGCTCACCATGACACCCACTTTTTCGCTTCTATTTCAATGACAGGTATCTATCCTCTCTTCTCTATCCTATCATAAAACCCACCAAAAACATTCTCTTTGACAGCTGCTTCTTTAAAAAATTCACCCGGAAAGCCTAAGTCTATTTTACTTACTTCATCCAGCTTTTGCAGTTGTTCTGTGCTCAATTTTACATCGACAGCTTTCATATTCTCTTCCAGTTGGCTCACTTTTGTGGCACCCGCAATTGGGATAGATGAAAAGCCTTGGCTCATGGTCCATTGTAAGCTAACATGACTTGCGGGTACACCCAGCTCATCAGCAATTGATACTACAACTTCGGCAATTTTGGTGCTTCTATCATTGCGACGGTTGCTTTCAGGCTTGACACGCCCTTGCTCGCCCCTTAAATATTTGCCGCTTAACACGCCACCGCCTAAAGGCGCCCATGGCGTAACCGTCATCCCGAAGTGTTTGGCCATGGGTATAAGCTCACGTTCAGGCGTGCGTTGCAACAAGCTGTATTCAACCTGTAACGCAATAAATTGGCTCCAGCCCATCAACTCGGCCATGGTATTGCCTTTGGCTACCATCCATGCGGGGGTGTCGCTTATGGCAGCGTAGTTAACTTTGCCCTGACGAATTAAGTCGTCTAACCCGCGCAGCACCTCATCAATAGGCGTAAGGTCGTCCCAAATGTGCAGGTACATTACATCTATAAAATCCGTCTTTAATCTTTTCAAACTTTCTTCCACGCTCCGCATCATATTTTTGCGGTTATTTCCCGATGCGTTAGGATTGGTGACGTTATCCTTTAATGAATATTTGGTAGCCACCACAAAGTAATCGCGATCATGGTTGCTCATATATTCCCCAATTATCTTTTCGCTGGTTCCCAGCTTATATATGTTGGCAGCATCTAAAAAATTCCCTCCGGCGTTGACAAAAGCGTCCATTATGGCAAAACTGGTTTCTTTGTCAGCGCCCCAGCCGGCCTCGGTACCAAAACCCATTGTGCCCAGGCACAGTTCAGAAACTTTAAGACCCGAGCGGCCCAATAATTTGTAGTTCATAGTGCAGTAGTTTTAAGCAAAATTAAACAATAATAGCCTCTGCTTGTACAATAAGTATGAAAGTTATAACCCTCCATAATCGCATTGGCATTGACGAGCTGTTTAGCCATTTGCAGCAAAAGCTAAATCCGTTATTTAAAGAACAGCGGCAAACAGATATTGATCTGCAAATATTCCAGGCAGACGATTCCGTTGAAATTGCTATACCTCAATTATATGAAGGAGCACTTTTTCAAATTGCCATTAACGGCACAGAGCTTTGGATAACACGCAGTGAGCACTATGTTGATGACGTCAACTCGTTAGCTATTGAGTCGATATTAAATCAGTTGTTTGATGATCTGTCTGATGAAAAAGGGACAGATCTGGTGCAGGAGGGGTAATCATCACGTTGTGAGCTATCATGGCATGAAACAAAACACCGTCGCACTTTTCGTTTATGCTAATCGCAAAAAAATAAGGCCTCTTTCTATTGCTAAAAAGAGGCCTTATATATAATTTCATTTTTTATATTTTAACCGTATATCCAGCTAAACTTATACTCCAGCATAGGGTTTTTCATACGTTCGGCAACGCGTAATAAACGGGCAGGTAAAGCTAAAACATAGTCGCGGGCCTTTTCGCCTTGCTCATTTAAGCCGGTAACTTTTTCAATTTGCCATTCCTCTATCAGGTCTTTTAAAATGTCCACATAGTCTACGGCTGTATAAATGCCCAAACGTTGTGCAGCATCGGTAAAGTGCCCGAAAGTTTGACCGATCTTTAAACCAACTTCGCGCAGAAAATGAGCCGGCATCACTATTTTTTTACGCATCATATCCTCAAAGGCTATCATGGCTTCGTTGGCATCAACTTCAAAAACACGTTTTATAAAGTACATATAAGCTTTAGCATGGCGAGCCTCATCAGAAGCAATAACGCCGCACATTTTTGACAATAGCGCGTCACCATCTTTTTTAGCTTGTGATGCTACTCTGCGGTGGGATACATTGGTAGCCAATTCCTGAAAAGATGTGTAAATAAAGTTGCGGTACGGATCATGCCCGGTGCCAATGTCAAAACCATCGGCGATTAAATATTGGGTTGATACCTCCATGGCACGCATATTAACGCGGCCGGTTAAATAAAGATATTTGTTCAACAGATCACCATGGCGATTTTCTTCGGCTGTCCAGTGGCGGGTCCATTTCATCCAGCCACCTTCTTCGTTATCAGATACACCTTCAACCATCGTTAACCATGATTCGTAGGTAGGCAGGGCCTCTTCGGTAATTGTATCGCCAATAAGTACCGCCATCAGGTCATACGATAAGCCTTTTGCGCTTTCGCGCATCTCTTTTATTTCGTCAAAAAACGTATCTTTTGTAGAGTCAGGCAAAAAATCAGTTGGCTGCCAAATAGTGTCAATAGGCTTTAAATATTCATACATTTTCTCCAGCATGAATTGTTCAATATGCCCCATCACTTCCCGCCTTTTTTCTTCAAAAAATCTCATATTTATCTGTTAGCGTGCAAAGGTAATGATTTAAATGTTTAGTAGTTATCAATTTTTACCGGTGTAGCCTATGGCTTTTTTCATACACTCGGGCAAAGTTTGCGTTGATGGCTTACCCGTAAAAATAGAAAATGTTCCGTTATAGTCCCATAACATTCCGGGGATGTTTAAAGTTTTAAGGGTTTTGCGCATTGCTGTTATATACCTACAACGGCTATCTAAATTAGCATACTTGTTATATACCCCATATTCGCCGCATAAAAGAGGAACATTATATTTTGCACCCCATTTTTTTACAATAGTAAGTTTGTCAAACAGAGACCGCTCATTACCGTCAACCTTATATTGGTAATAATTAGTTTCGCCCCAGGTGTTTTTTGCCTTTGCGCTAAGTGCAGGAAAATTTTCCGCATTATAAGGAAATGGCACCCCAATAGTTGCTACCTGGTTGCCTACCCAATCAGCACCCTGATGGGTAAAGAAAAAAGGTTCATAAAAATGAAATGTATAGATAATATTTTCATCAGCCAGCCGTACAAAACGGCTCAACTCGTAAATGCTGTTGTAGTTAGATGCGCCCACAATAAGCGTTCTCTTTGTATCTACCTTGCGTATTGCAGTTGTTATGTTATATGCTGCATCTTTCCAAACCTGTGGGTTGATTGGAGGGGGTTCATTGTATATTTCAAACAACAAGTTGTCGGGACTTACACTCTTATATCTTTTAGCTAAAATAAGCCATAGTTTAGTTATTTTGGCCGTTTCCGTTAAAAAATTAGCATCGTTTAGATTGCCGTAATGATAGTCAAGCACAAGTTTAAAATCATATTTATTACATAGGGCAAGCACGCGGTCAATTTGCGCCAACACATCATTAAGCGGTGTTTTTTGCTGCTCAAAAAAATTAAATGCCACAGGTAGTCTTACACTTTTAAAACCTAAAGTTTTAAGCAAAGCAAAATCTCTTTGGTGTATACCAGCTTTTAGTATACCTTTATTCCACGTCTGCTCAAGCCATGATATACTTATGCCATTGTTTAAGCTTTTGGCTCTTTTAAATGCAATTGCACGTGCATCAACCACACTTGGTTTGCTTTTTGCATGTACTCGGGCCAAAGCGTTTGTTTTAACGGACAGAATAAATATAACAAGTGTTAATAAAAAAGTTTTCATTCGGTATTTTTCATTTTATTAATAACAACCGTTCAATCTTTTCATAATTTTAGTGGCTAATAATGTTTGTTCAGATTACAAAAGAAGAATTTTCAAAAGAGGTTTTAAAAAAAGCATGGTATCAAACTAATAATATTGTTTGGACACTCATTTTTTTATATCCGTTACTTGCTGTTGTTGACTTTATTTACGCTATTGACCTTTGGGTTCAGTTTTTAATAGTACGGATAATAGTTGTTATAGTTATTTACGGGTTATACAGTTTTTTCAAAAGTAGCCAATACAATTACCGCATACTGCTACACTGCTGTTTTTTTCTGGTATCATGTACCTCGGCAATTTTCTGCAACCTGGTACATATAGAGCATTTAACTGTTTACTGCCTTGTTTACTCGGCCGCACTGCTGTTTTTCAATATACAGGTATTCTGGGAACCGGTGCATTCCATAGTTCAGTCGCTGGCTGCATTGGTGCTGCTGTCGGTATTTTTTAACACACTAAATAGCGGCACTGCCGAACAATTTATTAACGAAGGCGGGCAGTTTTTTTTCATTATAGCGGCTGTGTCATGTCTTATTCCGGGCGCCCGTTTTAAAGTATTGGAGCGCGAAGCACGGCAACAGTTGCAGATTGAAAAATCTAATGAACAACTAAAAGTTCAAAATCAGGATATTGTTGAAAAGAATCGCATTATTGACATACAGTATGAACGTATGGTTAAAATGGACGAACAAAAAAACAGCTTTATCAATATTGCCGGCCACGATCTTAAAAATCTGATAGGATCAATAGTGATGAGTGCCAACATGATAAGAGAAGAGGATTACAGGTTAAGCGCAGATCAAAAAGAGTTTTTGGGCTATATCACTGAATCGTCAGAGAAAATGCAATACATGTTGAACAAATTGATGGATGTGAAGGAGATTGAGTCGCCGGAGTTGAAGTTCAATATGGAGATATTTGACGTAAACGTAGAGGTTCGTCGTATTTACCGTGGATTGATAGAAACCGCGCAGATGAAGAACATACATTTGCTTGACAACATCCTGAAATTGCCGCTTAACGTTAAACTGGACAAGGTATTCGCCGGACAGGTGTTCCAAAATTTGTTGTCAAATGCGATAAAATTCTCGCAGACAAATAATACTATTAAAGTAATAACCGGTTTACAACGGCAAAAATTTGTGTTAGAAATAATTGACGAAGGAATTGCGATCGGACAGGAAGATCTGGACGTAATGTTCAATAAACTACAAACACTTAATGATGCATCAACCAGCGCCGAGAGCCGTTTAGGGTTGGGCCTTTCCATTGCTAAATTAATTACATTGGAGATGGGCGGCGAGTTGTTTTACCGCAGCGACGAAAACGGCAATTATTTCAGAGTAGAATTTAATGTAATTAACTAAACATATCAGTAAGCAATGAACAAATTTTTAAGCTTGTTAGCCTTTTTATTTTTGTGGAGCACAGCTTCTTTCGCTCAAAAAATTGTATCGTTCAAGGCAATGGGGCATGAGGACGAGGCGGTGCAGGGAATGATCGGTAGTACAGCGTACTACATGAAAATAGACCCTCTTATTGAAATGAATGGCAGTAAATTGGTTTTGTTTTTCGAGGCATCACAGGCGCTTATTCGCGAAAAGTCTTTTGTTAACGTTATTATCAATGACAGACCAGCCTTCAGTGCCCGTTTAACTAAAGACTCAATACAGCAAATTAGCCTCAATCTAAGCCGTAACGACCTTTCGGGCGACAAGTTTCTTAAGGTGCAGGTAAAAACGGCGCTTACGGTGTCTGATGAGAAATGTAAAGATTTAGATAACCCTGCAATGTGGTTAAAAGTAAAATCATACTCCTATCTTAACCTGGTTAAAAGCAACTCCAACTTTTTTTCCAACGTAAATATTGGCAACAGTTTTGAGACGATGCGTGCTATTGTTTACCCGGCTAACCCTTCGCTTAATGATCTTAAAGCAGTAGCCTGGGCTTACTCACGCTTAAAGAAAGCGGATGCCAAGAATATCCAGGTTTATCAAGACGGACGCCTGCCAGATAGTGTGAAAAATTATGTTGTGGTGGGTCAGCTTTCGCGGCTTAGTGCTGCAAGACGCAGCTTGATTAAAATTACGCCGCAAGGGGGCGAAGGTTTAATGTATTTAAGTAAAGCTACTGTTAACACGGTAGATACCATAATGCGTTTAGTAAATGCAGGCGGCAAAATAATGGCAGTAAAATCATTAGCAGAGAGTACTGTGCCATCTCAAATATTATTTGTTACCGGCAGTGATGAAACAGGTTACGCAAAATCAATCACAGCTTTAGGAAACATCAACATTCTGAATTCAACTTTCGGCGATTATTTGCTAATCAATAAAGCCGAGAATGCCTTTTTCAAAACTATTGATGAAAACCGCTCAAAATTAAGCTTCAGACAAATAGGTGGCACAACTACCTTCATGTCAGGCATCGGTAGCTTGCGTAGCGTTTATAATTTTAAAAACAGCGATTTTAGCTTTACACCAAAAGAAGTTGAGATACGCGTTATAGCCAACTACAGCAGTTTGGCCCAAGGCGATAGGGGCTACCTGAACGTTTACCTTAACGGGATGCTGATACAATCAGAAAAATTGGATGGCACCGGCAAACTAAATACTGCCGTAACAATTAACCGCTACCAACACCATAAATATAATACGCTCGAAACTGAGTTTAGATTTTACTCAAGTGGCGGCAATTGTTTAAACAGTTTCAATGGTTTCTTTGCAGAGGTTGATGTGGATAAATCTTACCTTGAATCAAAAAACCCATTTGTTACCAGTGATCTTAGCTTTTACCAATACCCTGAAGCATTTAATAATGGTACCACACGTATAGTTATCAGCAAAAAATACGCGCCTTTTGCTGCCGGAGCTTTAGGAGAGATAATTTATGAATTAAACAATAACATCAACGCCAATAATTTCCCTGAGTTTACTTACTCTGGCGACATGGATGTAAATGATCTGAAAAAGAACCACATTATTGCGCTATTGGCCGGAGATGATCCGCTAATGAAGGAGTTTCCGGATGCGCCGATACAATTTGACCGCAAGTTTAGATTATATAATAACGAGAATAATAAGATAGTATACGAGCTGTCAGACTCCGTGTCAAACGGGTTGGCGCAGATTTTTTACGGGCGTAGTAACAACGCGGTACTGGTTTTAACAGCAACCGGTAATGACCTGGCCGCGGCCTTTAGTTCGGCTTCGCGCTCCATAACAGAGCAGCTTTCAACTCTTTCAAGTAACGTAGCTATATCTGATATAAACAATAATAAGTATCTGTTTAACATCAGTAAATCAAGCGAGAACTTGGAGTACATAGATACCAAGAGTGTACTTACCCGTTTCTGGGAAAGTTATAACCTGTATATATTACTGGCTATGCTGGTGCTGATATTACTGTCGTTCCTTTACATACGCGCTAAGGTTCAAAAATCACAAGACATATTCACCGACTAATTACACAGGCCGGTGGCGCAGGCTGCCGGCGTATTTATAAAAATACATGAAATTATCTGTCCCGAGACTTTTAATACGCGACGGCTTTTTAACGCAGGCCGACCAGGAAAGGATCGATGATTTTTCGCGGCGGTCGGGTTTATCTTATGTTAAAATAGCCCTTAATTTTGGTTACATATCGCGCAAAAACTACGAGCGTTCACTAATTAACGAAGGTTACGTTTTTCAGCAGATCCGCGAAGAGCCTTTTGACCAGGAAGTGCTTGATAAAATTGAGCTGAAGTTTGCTGATGAGCACCTTGCTTTACCCCTGCGTATTGAAAACAATAAAGTGGTTACCTTAATGGCCGACCCAAGTGACGAGCTTTTTATTGATTTTATCAGATTTACTTATGATCTGGAACCTGAAATAATAGTAGCTTCCGACCTTGACATCACCTGGCGAAGCCATATTTTACTGGGCCAAAAATATGTTAAATCGGCTGTTTTTGAATTGTTGAACCGCGACCCCAAGAACTCTGCCCTTACAACATTTACAACGCCTCAGTTGATTTTTACTTTTGGCGTTATCGCCGCTTTGGTTGTGGGATTAGTTTTAAGCTTTTCTAATACAGCAATTATTCTTAATGTAGCGCTTAGCAGTTTCTTCTTGATAGCTATTGTGTTTAAACTGTTTTTAGCGCTGGTAGGATCGCGGTTTGAGTTAGACGAAGCAGTTACGAAGCAAGAGGTGCGCGATGTTGTTGATGAGGACCTGCCTATTTACACCATACAGCTGCCGGTATATAAAGAAGATAAGTTGATAAAAAAACTAATCTGGAATTTGCAGAGTATTGACTATCCACGCGAAAAACTCGATATTAAATTACTGATTGAAGAGGACGATGATAAAACCCTTAATGCCGTACGTAATTTGGATTTTCCGGCAGTATTTGAAGTAATTGTAGTTCCTTTCCATATGCCTAAAACCAAACCTAAGGCTTGTAACTACGGTTTGCATTTTTCGCGGGGTAAATATCTTACCATTTACGATGCTGAGGACGTACCCGATACCGATCAGCTTAAAAAAGTAGTTGCGCTGTTTAATAAACTGCCTGATAATTATATTGTTATACAGAGCGCGCTTAACTATTTTAACCGCAATGAGAACTTTCTTACCCGCATGTTTACGCTTGAGTATTCCTACTGGTTTGATTATATGTTACCAGGGCTTGATACGTTTGATATTCCCATCCCACTGGGTGGTACCAGCAATCATTTTAAGTTTGAATACCTAATTGAGTTGGGTGGCTGGGATCCTTTTAACGTTACCGAAGATGCCGACCTGGGCGTGCGGGCTTATGACAAGGGCTATAAAGTAGCAATTATTAACTCAACCACTTACGAGGAAGCTAATAACGAAATGTTTAACTGGGTGCGGCAGCGTTCGCGCTGGATAAAAGGCTACATGCAAACCCACCTGGTACACATGCGTAACCCGGTTGCCTTGTGGAAGAAGCTTGGATGGAAAGGCTTTTTAGGATTTAACTTTTTTATTGGTGCTACACCAATTACCTTTTTGGTGTACCCGCTGCTGCTGGCCATATTCTTCTGTTACGTAGTTTTTGACCTGGATAGTATAAGAACGTTTTTTCCAGATTGGGTGCTATTCATGGCAATTATCAACCTTATGGTGGGTAATATATTAATGATATACGTAAATATGATGGCAGTATTTAAACGCCGTTATTATGAACTGATATTGTTTGCAGTTGCCAATCCGGTTTACTGGTTACTGCACTCGTGGGCCGCCTACAAGGGCCTTTACCAACTTGTAATAAACCCCTTTTACTGGGAAAAAACCAACCACGGCTTAAGTAAAACCCATAGTCCAACAAATGCGGTTCAGTAAAATAAAAATAAGTAAAAGTCAATCGTTATTAATAATAACATTGCTGCTGGCGGTTTATTACCTCATTTGGGGTTATGTGCTTTATGATATGGGCTACAGCAACCTCGAGTCGCTGTTTTATGTAGAAAAAGTGCGTATTGTATTTGAGGGTGTTGGCTATAAGCTGAAGGTTATAGGCCTCACGGCACCTATAATACCATTTTTTGCTACCATCGCATTTACCGTTTTAAGCCCTTTAATGGCCCCTGTAATAGCATCGTGCATAGGTACTGCGTTCCTTTTTTACGTAATAGCCGGCACGTTAGTAAGCAATCTGAAAGACGATTTTTACTTGTTTTTACTGTTTGCGGTGTTTTTACTTCATCCCGGCCTTATCTATACGGCCTGTTCCGGCAAGTCCATATATCTCATACTGGTGTTTTTTTATTTGTTTTTCTTCAATTTATTCAAATACTATACCTCAAATACTACGTTTCACATATCAATTGCCAGCGTATGCCTTGTATTGTTGCTGTTTTGCGATTATAAATTTATTTGGCTCACCTTATTTTTTATACCGCTTATTTTCTCAATGGCAATACATAGCCTTAACCTGGCCGAGAAGGAACCTATTTTCCGGATGACGCTGAGCTTTAATAACCCGTCGTTGCGGCGTAAACTCATCAATAAAACTTTTGCACTATATATTATACTTTTTATTTTACCTATCGCATCTGTTACATGTTATAAGCTTCTTAACCTTACCAATGCTAACGATGTTGATTACTTTTTGCAAAGCCCATATTCTACCTGGACAGTTTTAGCCGATCGCCTTAATTATGATTTGGCAGCGGCTGATCCAAAAGGTGAAACGGCCGAACTTTCGCTACTTGTGGCTGGTAAAGCAATAGTATTTTGCCCGCTTATTGTGGTAATGATGCTTTTTTTTAGGGATAAGCTTTACCAAATACTCACCTTGTTTACGCCTTTCGCCTTTATTGAGTTTCTGCCCTTAAAGTATGAAAAAACGTTTGTGGCTTATCAGTATTATCTTATTTTTTTGATGCTTGCCATTTTATGCGTTATTATAAAAGGCGCTGCCATTAAACGGCAGTTGGCATTTAAAATAGGCCTGGGATTAATCATGGCTCTGCAGATATTTACAGGATACTATTTTCTAAAAAATTCTTCATCTGAAGAGGAAAAGAAATTTATTACCGCGCTTATCGATAGAAAAATTGAAGTAGTGGAGGTAGAGGATGAGGATAAGGATATGGCCAATTATATAAACGGTTTGCCCGAGTATTCGCGAATATTATTGGACGATGCGGTAGCTTATAAAATTGTTGCTTTTACCGATAACATCTCTCGTTTGATTCTGCCTTACCAGGATGTTTACCTGGGTGCTGTGGAATCGCCCGGAGACTATGCCGAGTATATATTGGTTACCTCGCCTAAAAATTTGTCGGCCGGCTACACCCTGCTAAGCTCCAAATACCCGCCATTATTCTATCAAACAATAAGTCACCCCACACTACAAAAAGTGCACGAAACCAAAAATTGGGCACTATACAGATTTATACAACTATAAAACCAACCTGTATGCTGATGCGTAAAGATTAATAGCGCAACTATGCTATTAATCTCTATCTTTATAAACGCCTGCCTGTTATACAAACTTCTCTTAGACATTACTGTTATTTCAAAATCGGTAATTTTTAAGCTTTTGCTATTAAATTATCGTTACAGAAAATGAATCTGCGCTGATGCCTCGTGCTTTTACAAATGAAACGGTTGTAACAAAGGTTACGGCAAGCATGCCGGGCCATTAGGTTGCTAAGAGAAACAGTATTAATAAATCAGCGCTCTAAAAAAGAAAGCATTATGAAAATAACAACAGTAGAACAACAAGCCAAAATGTATGTGTATGACCTGGATAACAAAGCCACGGAGCTTGGTTTTAAAGCTGATGAGGCCTGGTCATTACGTGCGGTAGCTACCGACGAAAAGGCTGTGATTGAAAAGCAGTATTACCCCACGGTATCTGTAAAAGCATTTCCTGAGAAACTGGCCGAGCTTTTTAATTTGGTAAAGGCCAAAGTGACCCAAGTAAAGCCAGGTTTTGTCGCAGAGTTAGGATTAGTGCAATCTGATATGGAATACATTGTTGCTTACAATACGCAACGGCCAATAAGGTAAGCTTACCAGGAACTAATTTATCAAGGCGTTATGCTGAATATTTATTCGGAATAACGCCTATTTGCTTTTTTGATCACCTTAATCTCTTCCCTTACTTTGCCCACACTGTCTTTTATATCGCTGTTCTGCGTTTTAAGGCTGTCAATCTCCTGTTTAAGCCCATTTAAATTTATTACAAGTACCTGGCGAATTATAACGAAGAAAAAGTCGACATGGAAAGCGAGCTTGAAAAGGCAATCTTAAAAAAGTCGAACCTTGACCAGTATGCCGATTATGCCGTTGGTTTCGCTTCAAACCTGCATAAAAGTGGCATTCTGCTACCTATGAAACAAAGCAGAAGCTTCAAAACCTGCTGTTCCCGAGGGTATTTACTATGATCGCGAAACGGACAAATGTCGAACTCCTAGGATAAACTTTGTGTTCTTATATCTCGCGTATTTAAAGCAGACTACGCTGAAATGCAAATGGGCGTACCCGCCTTACAGCTTCAGTACGCCCAAATCGCGCGTTTGGTAGCGGGGAGCAGGATCGAACTGCCGACCTTAGGGTTATGAATTCGCAAAAAACTGAAATTAAATGGTGCAAAATGGCCTAATTTGGCTGTTTTCTCGGTTTTTCAGTCCATGCCAAACCACCTCATTGCGTATAAATACAGGCAATGTTTTATCATTGTTTTATCAAAACAGGTAGCTTTATGCCAATGGTTGGCCAGCCATTCACACTTAATATTTTGTGGAATGGCAACTGTAGATTTTTACATTTGGAAACGTCCAAAGAAGGACGGCAAGTATGCTATTTCGGTGCGGATTACGATCAACCGAAAAGCCTCTTACATCGTGACCGGTCAGAAGCTGGATAGCTTAGACCAATGGGATGAGAAAAGACAATGCGTCAAGAAAACGCATCCGAACTCCGCCCGCCTCAACAACTACCTGCGTGCGGAACTTGCAAAGGCGAATGACAAGGCGTTGGAAATGGAAACCAAAGGCCAGGCTTCTGCTAAGGAAGTCAAATTCGGACTGAAGCCGATTGAGGAACAGCACACCTATTTTAACGAGATAGCTGATCGCTATTTGGAAGATCACAAATTATGCGGCAACTATGACGCATACAAAACGGACACAGGCCGCTTAAAGCGGTTCTATGAAATGACGAACGGCGGTAAGATTACCTTTCCAGAAATTACGGTTGAACTGTTGCAACGGTATCTCGTTCATCTTCGCGCAGCGAAACGATTCCGATACAACGCTAACAGCCCGGTTAAGCCGCTTAGCGAACGGTCCATTACCAATCACATGATTTTAATCCGCACGATCTATAACCGCGCGATTACGGCTAAGAAAGCCAGTAAGGATGATTACCCGTTTGGCGCAAAGGGTAAAATCGCCATCAAAATTACTGGCGCTGGGAAAATGGGTTTGGACGAAACGGAAATCAAAAAACTGGAAGAGTTAGACTTGTCGCACCATTTACCGATCTATAATGATGCGCGGAATATTTGGCTTACCGAATTCTACTTCGCTGGGATGCGTGTTACGGATTGCCTGCTACTGAAATGGCCGGATTTTCAGAATGGCAGACTCTATTATCAGATGTCTAAAAATGGTGAGCATGGCTCGGTTAAGGTTCCAGCCAAAGCACTAACCATCATTAACCAATATCGCCAAGGCTGCAACGACCGGGAAAACAACAAACACAATCTTGTTTTTCCGTTGCTGCAAGAGTTGCCATCACTTGACGACCGCTACGAATTACGTCGGAAAATCGGCGCTGTCGTGAAACGGCTGAACAAGACAATGGGAGCTATCATGGAAATGATCGGCAGTACCAAAAGCGCATCGCAACACAAGGCGCGGCACTCTTTCGCGCAACGGGCTGAAGAAAAAGAAATCCACCCTAAGGTACTGCAAAAAATGTATCGACATGAAAGCGTGCTGACCACCATGAAATACCAATCCAATTTTTCATTCAGCAAAGCGGATGAAGCGATTGATGCGGTCTTGAATTTCTGACCGGCAAACAAACCCTGTCCTTATAAAATAACCACTTGGTGGCTATTTTATAAGGATGACTCAAAAATATTTCTGTTTCAAAAGCCCTTAAATTATGGCATATAGTCATTGGAATAGAAAATAATTACTTAATTTAGTCATTTAAACGGCAAAATATTATGATAATTCGTCAGCTGCAATCAGCCATAAAAGCCCGACTTTTCAAAGGCAAAGCATTATTGATCTTTGGCCCACGCCAGTGCGGCAAATCCACATTGGTAGAGGCAATCCTGGAAGGAGAGGAATATTTGCATCTGACTGGTGATTATGCCGATGTCCGTGAGATGCTTTCCAATACCAGTACAGGAACCTTAAAAAACATCATCGGCAAATACAAAATCCTGTTTATCGACGAAGCACAACGGGTGGAAAATATCGGCCTGACACTCAAAATTATTACCGATCAGATCAAGGACGTGCAAGTCATCGCTACGGGTTCGTCCGCGTTTGAACTGTCCAGTAAAGTCAATGAACCGCTGACGGGGCGTAAGTTTGAATTTATGCTTTATCCTTTTAGTTTCGGTGAAATGGTCGCGCACCATAACTTTATCAAAGAAAAAGGAATGCTCAATCACCGCCTCATTTATGGTTATTATCCTGAGGTAGTTTCCGCACCTGGCGGAGAAAAAGACCTGCTGAAACTCTTGGCTGGCAGTTATTTGTACAAAGATCTGCTGATGCTTGAACAGGTTAAAAAGCCCGTGCTGCTTGAAAAGCTATTGAAGGCTCTAGCCTTACAGATCGGTAGTGAGGTCAGCTATAACGAACTGGCGCAAACTATCGGTGCCAATAAAATTACGGTCGAAAAATACATCGATCTGCTGGAAAAAGCATTTGTGGTCTTTGTGTTGCCCGCCATGAACCGCAATATGCGCAACGAGATTAAAAAGGGGAAAAAGATATATTTTTACGATTGCGGCGTCCGCAACGCCATCATCAATAACTTCAATACCATCGATTCCCGTACCGATGCCGGTGCGCTTTGGGAAAACTTCATCATTGCCGAGCGCATGAAGTTTTTACGCTATCATCAAAACGATGCACGGCTTTATTTCTGGCGCACCACACAGCAACAGGAAATAGACCTCATAGAAGAACACGAGGGAGGGGTATTGAAGGCCTTTGAGTTTAAATGGGGGAAAACCCAAAAGGTAAGATTTCCGCAGACATTTACTGAAAACTACCCTGGTGCTGAAACATCGATAATCTCTCCCGATAATTTAGAAGATTTTTTATTACCCATTTCATCGTAAGTTATTCACCCTAAAAACAAAAACGTGCCGCAGGACGTAAGCCAAAAATGCGCGGCGGCCCCTTATGCGTCGAATAGCTAAACACGGAAGCAATATACAGGGTAACCACACTAGGTTAATTCTTCAATTTGTAACCGAGATAATCAAGATTGAGGCCGAAGAGGGCCCATGTTTTACCGTTCCACCGTTGCGGGTCCGTATGAAATTGATTGATCATACTTTGCAGAAGTTTTGCATAGGAATCACTATCAATAGCTTTTACTAGCCCGAGCATCAGCGCGGTTTGAAGACCAAATGCATCAAATGGTTCAATGACATCATCGTCACCGGTCACGATGATGTCCGTAAAAAATAGCACACCTGCCCCGCGGATTAATCGGAGGGAGGTATGAATATTACGATCAAACAGATTATCCTTGCTCACACATGTAACATCTACGTAATTGTCTTGGATCGTGTAGGTCCCGTTAAGGTAAATATTAGACACATGCGCCGCTTCACTCAGGTCTTTTACACCTTTGTAATAGAAAAAATTGGAAAGCGTTTGAGCGAAAGCCCATTGGTTGGCGAGAAGCGCAATAGCGATGATAAGCAGGCTAATGGTGATAAATCGTTTCATTAGGTTAGGTTTTAAAAGGTGAATAATTCCTTAGGTATGGATTATTACGCGTAATTATTTTACGCTGACATTCTGCCGCAAAATATCGGCAGCGAAGGCTTTCACCCCGCCATGGTCGCGGTAATAATCTGGCAGCAACTGCTCCAATACATCGTAGCGGGTTCGCTGGGCCGCCATGCTAAGGAAGCGTAAGGCCCCGGGTGCTTCTTTCTTCATTACCTTTAAATCACTCGGTACCCAATCTTCGTAAGACTTCACCCAAACTACCCGCTGGCCATCTGTATGATAATCCTGATCCTTACAATAATTAGCTTCTTTAATTGCCTCAATTGCCGCCTGTATCTTACTTACCTGCTGACCTAACGCGGTACTTGCAATCAACGTGAAGCCGAGCATTAGCATCATGTATTTTAGCGGAGCCTTTTTTGAGTTGATTTGAAAATCCTGCATTGTTTTATGTTTTGATATTTATCTGCGACATTATTTTATGCACCGTGCTGACATGCCATTTACTGCCATCATTGCGGTACGTTGGCACACGTTGCCGGTTTAGTTCATCGGTAATGGCCCGCACCGTTTCATAACCGTCATCAACGAGCCTGTTGATCGTCGGACACATAGCCAGTGCAAACCGCTGCGACAGTTCCCTGTTCTGCTTTGACAGGACGTGCCGTCCATAAGTACCGAGTTCCACGCCCCGCGCCTTTGCTGCCTGTAATGCCAGGATTGTGCGTTTGCTGATCTGGTCGCGCTCATGCTCTGCTACCGCTGCCATGATATGCATCACAAATTTTTCGCCGCCCGGCACATCAATCGCTACAAAACCAATCCCGGATTCGAGCAGCCCGGTAATGAAATTCACGTTGCGGCTCATCCTGTCGAGCTTGGCCACCAATAACGTAGCTTGCTTTCGCTTGCACTGATTCAACGCGCGTTTTAACACAGGCCGGTGGTTATTTTTGCCCGACTCGATTTCGATATATTCCTTTTCGAGATCGTAATTATTGGCCATTGCAAAATCCCGGACCGCCTTGATCTGCGCGTCAATGCCCAAACCGCTCTCGGCCTGCCTCCCGGTTGATACCCGGTAATACGTGATCGCTTTTTTCATATCTGTTTTTCGCAAAGGGTGAGGACACCGCTGCGTCAGACACATCTGTTATGAAGTAAACCAACGTATATCTTTGAACAGAATTTGCCGTTTGACTCACGGAACCTCGGTTGATGGCTATTGCAGTTAGCGCTGTAAAGCAAAAAGTTACGGGGTGAACGAATTAGGTAAAGTGTCGGTTTGCGGTTGGATTTTGTTCGGAAATATACGTTCGTATGCTTACGAACAAATTTTTGTGAATTATTTTTTGCTTCGCTTGGAAGTCCGGTCGGAGGGGCAACATCATTCATTGTAAGTTTTGTATCTGGTGAGGAGGTATCGTCGAACGCCGATAACGCATTGTCAGCAACGGATTCTCTTTTTGAGATCACCGCCAACTCCTTATCCACCATCTCATGCCGATCTTTACTCTTTTTATTAGCATCATCAAATGACGGCTGGGCATTCGGATGCTCTTTAAGCTGCTTCTCTGCCTGCAACAACATCGCATCATCCACCGCGTCGAGTTCTTTTTGACTGGTAAGGTCACGCGGATGGGTCTTTAAGTACTCCATAAGCTCGGTGTGGCGATTCAGCAGGGTTTGATTGAACACAATCCCTGCCTTTTGCATTTTCGTGAAATCGTCGTCGATTTCTTTGTTGCTTGTTTTAATGCGATGCCAAAGCTGATCCGTTTTCTCTTGCAGCGTTTGCGCTTTTCCAGTGCAATCTGTACCTGAAACAGCGGTAGAAGCTTCTGCCAGGGCTTGAGTGAGTGCAGCACGTGAAACGTTATCCTTGCCTACGGCAGAGCGTAATTTGGTTAAAGCGGCAGTCAGCTTCAGCGAAGTGGTATCGTCCAGCTTACCCGCATTCAGCAAATGTTCGATATTCTCAATAGCCGTATTCGCCTGTTCGGTAAGCTTGGCGAGGTCATCATGTGGTGCGTCTTCATGCTTCACCTGCCGCAAGTTGGATAATACGCCAGAATGCGTTACCGATGCCCGAACGGCATCTGTCAATTTCTTACTGTTTTCAGCGTTATCCATCCTCACCATCCTTTGCTTAGCCTATCGTAAAACCATTAATAATTTATTAAATACGCTGCCGTTTGCGAAAATCGAACCAAGTGTTTAATTTTAAAGCATTAATCTAACCTAATCACGCAATGGAAGTTATTTGCCTACATGACGAAGCGTTTTACAGCCTGATTGAGCGTGTGATCGAGCGCATTAAAGAAAAACAGCACAATAGTTCTGACAAATGGATTTCCGGTGAGGAGGCAATGGGTGTCCTGCACATTACCAGCAAGACCACGCTGCAAAAGCTTCGTGACGAAGGGAAAATACGTTTCTCGCAGCCTGAGAAGAAAATCATCCTTTACGATGTAGAGTCTATTTATAGCTACCTGGAAAAACACACTAATCCCAATTTCTAAGCAATGGAGGAACAACAATATATCAGCGGATTCAATAGGGGTTACCTAATCGCCAAACATGAACCGGACTTGGCGGCAAAGCTGGCAGCGACACCAAATCAAGAGAATCCATTCTTTAGCGGCCTGATCGACGGTAAAGAACAATACGAAATGGAAGTCCGTGAATGGACGAAAGGATTTTCAAGGGGAACTCCTGCGAAGGATGACAGAGATATTCATAAGGAACGGTAATTGCTGTTAAATCTACGGCACTATTGTCCGAATAAGTTGCATAACACTTTTATCAATGCAATTTAAAGATGCATAACCCCGGAAAATATTTCAGGGGGGAATCATGAACGTTTTTGAAAAGGAATATCACGGTAGAATTCAGTGCCCGCAGCAGTGGCTGCCGGAAAATATTATCGAGGTAGATAAGAACATCCTACGCGAGATCGTCGATAAAATTTGCGGAAAAGACGGGTGTCGTTATCCATTGCTTGCCCTACGCATCCTCATTCATGTGATCACAAGCATCGACCAAGCAGGCAGGGTCTACATTTCAGCGCGGCAGCTTTCAAAGTCACTGGATGTCAATTACGACACCGTTACCAAATGCATGAAATACCTGCGCAGCATCAATGTGTTGGAGCAGGACAAATGCTAACACGTTTCATGCTTCTTTACGCCACCTGCTTAATACTGCTGATTTTCTTGTTTTCAGCTGCTTGCAGATAGTCGCTCCACCATTGCATCATTTTTTGTCTTTCGGGTAAGTATTCTGCACGGTTATACGCGGCACGGACCTTGTCTCGTTCGGCGTGTGCAAGTTGGCGCTCTATAACATCCGATCTAAAACCATGTTCATTAAGAACGGTCGAGGCTAATGCACGGAAGCCGTGCCCAACTAATTTGCCTTCGTAGCCCATTCTTTTGAGGACAACATTAACCGTATTCTCACTCATGACCGGATTCTTTAACCGTTGTTGAGAGGGAAACAGATATTGGCTATACCCTGTTAGTGTCTGCAATTCCTTCAATAAAGCAATTGTTTGGTTTGCTAATGGCACCACATGCGCGTCACGCATTTTCGTGTTTTCGGCTGGAATGTGCCACTCGCGGGTTTCCCAATCGATATCTGACCATTTGCTATAGCGTAACTCGCCTTGCCGCATAAAGGTCAGTAGCAACAGTTTTACCGCCAGTCTATTTTGATGGGTCGTGGCTACATGCTCAAGTGATTCAAGGAACTGTGGTAATTCTTTGGGTTTAAGCGTGGGGTAATGTTTTTCTTTATGCGAAATAAGAGCGCCTTGGAGATCACCAGCTGGATTATATTCTGCTCGCTCCGTGACGATGGCGTAGCGGAATATAAGTTTACACATTTGCAAAATCCGATGTGAAAGATGGGTAGCCTGGCGTTTCTCTATTTTGCGGATTACGTCAAGCAGTTCGATAGGTCTGATTTCCTTGATAGGCCGTTGCCCCAGATCAGGAAAAACATGCAAATTAAGTCGCCGCAAGACCACCTGGGCATGCCTTTCAGTCCATTTCGAATGATTAACGCGATGCCATTCCTCAGCAACGGCTTGAAAAGAATTAGTAGCGTTGAAATTGATCAAACGCTTATCGTTTCGCTTTTTTACAGCGGGGTCGATGCCACTAACAATATTTTTCTTAGCCTCATCACGTTTTGCACGCGCCTCTTTCAAAGACACAGAGGGGTAAATACCAAGCGCAAGCTTCTTCTCCTTGCCGTTTATACGATACTTGAATCGCCATGCTTTTGTCCCGCTCGCGGCAATCAGCAAATACAATCCGCCACTATCGTAAACCTTCTGCTCTTTCAGAGTAGGTTTTAAAGCGCGGATCGCTACTTCGGATAATGGCATCACTCACTCCTAAAAAGGCCCCCAAAAGGCCCCCAAAATGTTTCGGCTCACAAGAAATCGCTCAGGATCATCACGGATCATAAATCCGTATTTTCCTTGGATTTGCTTGGGTATTTTGGAATTTATGGGATGATGTCGGAAATGTCAATGGTGCCCAGGAAGGAATCGGAACTAATTTAGTAACCCCTTGCTTTTAAACTCAAATCTTCCTTCATGTTTTTTGCGAGGCCCCCAAAAAGGCCCCCGCATTGGCCGTACTTGGGTTTTGAAGAGCCGCACCTTTGTTCGGTACAATCCTTATGTCCCCCTCTTACATTTTTAAAACGCTGATGTAAAGTTTTTATGGATTAAAAGAAAGGTTCATCATGCACAGAATTATCAAATTACCCGCAGTCAAATTAGCAACTGGCCTCAGTCGCAGCACGATCTATAAAAAAATGTCGGAAAAAAGCTTTCCAGCACAAATCCCGCTTGGTCAAAAAGCTGTTGGCTGGTTAGAGGACGATGTTCAAAATTGGATTCAAGAACAAATTGATCAGCTTCGAAGGACAGTATAGATATGAAAAAACAAAGTGGCTGCTATAATGGAAAAAAGCCCATTACCTATTATGGTAAGAAGGCTTATACGGTAAATAGTTCACTGGTACGAACTAAGATTTCGATAAATGACCCTGACTACAGC
The DNA here is from genome assembly GCF_054061755.1 of Mucilaginibacter sp. HD30. Lineage (NCBI taxonomy): Bacteria > Pseudomonadati > Bacteroidota > Sphingobacteriia > Sphingobacteriales > Sphingobacteriaceae > Mucilaginibacter > Mucilaginibacter sp. HD30. The sequence continues at coordinate 3,113,433 of NZ_JBSSEO010000001.1, read as the reverse complement.
AATGAAAATTTAAAGGGAATGTACGTCACCGACAAGCAGAGGTTCCCACAGCCGTCATAAATAAAACTATAGTCTGAAAATGATCTTAATCCATTGCACGGGATTTAGAAGCGTATCTGTTATCCCAGAAGCAATAGCATCTGCACGTTTTTCCTCGGAAGGTCGATTATCTGGCTTTGGCTTAACGCCTTCTTTAAAACCCTCTACAAAGTCGCTCCACGAGTCTTTCTTATTGTCATCCATTGTTATACAGTTGCATGGTAAAATGAGTCTGTGTCTGGATTGTAACGATAAGTTTTATCGTGGACTTTCAAATATTCGTGTCCGTCAGCACAATGATAAGCATCCCCCACGTGACGATCTTCATGAAAAACATGGCCTTTAATATATGCAACAACTCTATTTCCTATTGGATTGTATACGAAAATAGATGCTCCTTGACTTGCAGCTTGTTTTAACCACCAGTCAGTTTTTTTTAGATTACCTACAAGTTCTCCTAGAGCTTTGCCGGTAGATTTGAAGTTTCCCATTATGTGATAATTTTATATAACAAAAATATGATTTACAATGAGATATGCAAATAGGTATCCAACTATTTAACAGCACTATAACATTTATTTTTATTTCGGCGTGCGTCTTCCGTATCTACAAAACTGCGCTTCCAAATGTCTTTTTGGGAATCATACAAATAAGTGCGGTCCCCTATTTGGGCATAAGCACTTTTTTCACCTTTTAATGAGGTTAATTGACAGATATCTTCGTTGTAACCTTCTTTAAATCCCTCCACAAAATCTTTTAATCGCTGCTTTATCGCAACATATGAATTTAGTAGATATTGCATATGAATCCCCAGTTTAATAGATTAATTATACCTCATAGCAGTTTGCGCGAATATTAAGATTTTGTGACAATTGAGAAAACGCTCTTATCACTCAATAAGGGAAGATGTCTGTTCCAAAGAAAAACAATTACCTCTGTTGTTTGAACTCAGACTAAAAGCAGCAATATTTATATCAGCAAAATACTATAGGTGAGTTGAAGTTATGTCAGATTCGATTAACTTTGAAGCATACATCTATTCAAATGATCGCAACTTGGCTAACCTCGAAGCCCATCGCTCATCGAGGGTTACATACGAACAACAAAATTATTCCTGAGAATTCGATAAGTGCTTTCCGTGCCGCAATCAAGCGGGGCTTTCCGATAGAATTGGATGTCCACGTTACTGTAGACGGTACGGTTATCGTGTTTCATGATAACGACTTAGAGCGGATGTGTGGCGTAAAGCGCGACACAGACAGTCTGCGGTTAGAAGAACTCACTAATTTATTTCTAAAGAATTCAAAAGAAACGGTACCGACTCTTAAATCTGTCCTTGATGTAGTAGACGGCCAAGTTCCTATCCTTATTGAGATCAAGGAACTTAAGAATATCGGCCAAGGAGCAGAAAAGATTTGGAAGGTACTTCGCGATTACTCCCATGAATATGCTATTCAAGCCTTCAACCCATTTATTCTTGCGTGGTTTGCAAGGCGGGTACCTGAAATTACTCGGGGTCAGTTGGCATCGGGTTTCAAAAATGAAAAAATGTTTTTTCTTAAAAAGTTTTTATTAAGAAATTATTTATTTAATTTCATCAGCCGACCTTATTTCATTGGGCACAACATTCATGATTTACCATCAAAGCGTGTTAATTCGTTTCGTGAGAAAGGAATTATAGCCTTAGGATGGACCGTTAAATCTATGGAAGAGATGGAAACGGCTAAGCAGTATTGCGACAATATAATATTTGAACAATTTATTCCTATATAAATGGCTGATCCGAAATCTTACTTTGATGATTTTATTGATAAAGGTTTCGTTCAAAATGTAGTGGTTGGTCTGATTTTTTCTATTGCGGGCTATATAAGTGGTTTGAAATTTCACGGGTATTATGTTTTCCCCTTATTAAGACGAATCAAATACTTTTTCTTTAGGCAAAAATATATCCTAATCTGGAATGACGACAGCGTTGAAACGAGTCAAAATATCACAGCGCTATTAAAACTCCAATGCCCACAATATCGTTATAAGGAGCTTACGACTGCTGAACATCTGCTTCGATATCCCCTTAAAACCAAACAAGTGCACATGGTTATTCTGATTGTTACCGATGTGACAAAATTATCGGAAATTGAAAAACGACGTGAGAGAATTCAGGTTAAGTTAGGAGATTATGTGCGCGCTGGAGGCACATTATTCGGCACTCATGACCTTATTTATAGAAGATGCCGCAACGAACATCTCCAGGAATTATTTGGATGTGAAATCTGCCATTTTCAGCGGGTCCATGTTCCTGTTAGTGTAAAAATTGAACAACAATTTCACGATCACCCTCTTCTCAAAAATTTGCCAGATGAGTTTTCTTTTGACGATGGTGAAGTGTGCTGGGGAAAGTGGGTGCCAGATGCAAAGATCTTAATCAAAACAACGAAAAAATTCAAAGACACGGATGGTAATTCTGATCAGGTGCCCACATTAGTCGTTCGTCATACCGGAAATATAGGCACATTGATTTGGGTGAACTGTGCAGATAAGGCGGATAAAATACCAAGAAGTCTTAGTGAGCCGCAATCCCAACTTGTGAAAATCATGGAAAATGCGATAACATATTCCAACGAAATCAAGCAATATTACAGGGAACATAACTGATAGTTTTGCTACAGTAAATTGGGGTAATCAGAGATGATGCCGTCTATACCCCAATCCTTTAATTTTTGAATATCCGCAGGCTTATTGACCGTCCAGGGAATGACTCTGATATTCAAGTCATGGCATTCTTTGATGATAGATTCATCGATCACTTTATAATCAGGGCTGTAAATAGCAGGGGTAAAGGACAATTTTGCTAAGTTACCCTTCAGGTCTTTTGTATCGACGAGATAAGACGTTGGAATTTTAGGATATTTTTTATGGATGATTTCCAGAGTTCGCGTGTCAAACGATTGAATAATAACGCGCTGGTCAATCTTTTTTGAAAGGATAACTTCCATCAACTTTTCAACAAACTCTTCAGGCGCAGGATGAAGAATATTATCCCCGGCAGGCGATGTTTTGGTTTCAATATTGTATTGGGGCAAAGGTCGCTTTTGTTGTTTTGCATAAGCTTCTACACTGTCTATTAGCTCATCCAATTTAGGAACATACGTTTTCGTTAACGTCTGATTTGGAAAAAGTGGGTAGTGTTTTTGACCGTAAATATATTTTCTGATCTCAGCGTATGGCATCTGATATAATATAAGCGCGCTCTCCTCTTCCTTGCTGATGGTATCACCGTTTGGTTTCAAGGCAATTCGTGAGTCGATGTATTGATCATGCGCTACGATGGGCGTTTTTTCCTTACTGAACGAAATATCCATTTCCAAGGTTACGCCAAGATCTACGGCCTTCTTCATTGCCGGAATAGAATTTTCTGGAAAAAGCCCGCGACTTCCACGATGCCCTTCTTTATCGAAAGTTTGCTGAGAATTAGACATTGCTGACATAGAAACCCCTACAAATAGTAACGCAATTTTCGTGTCAATTTTCATGGTTTCATTTTTAGCTAATTTAAGGATTAACTTCAACAGCGAACGTACTTACTTCAAATGCGCTACCCGCCAATATAATTTATATCTGCAACTTATTGTAATTTGCTAATTATCTTCGTCGCTCCAACAATAGATGGTTGATTGAATTCGAAGGTGTATTTAGGTTGATCCGAATACTCAAGATAAGTCCCATCCGGCATGGTGGCGAAAATCTTTATTATCGGAAATTGTCTGTCGGGGACATTTAGCCGATTTTGAGTATTAGGAGTTGTCATAGTTGGATTATCGAATGGATGAGTTTTATCGAAGTTAGATGTAAAGGTAACGGTGACACCAGGCGGCGTTTGCCCTTTGGAATCCAAAACTACAGCTTTTAAAAAGTATTCGGCATATCCGTAGTGTGGGTTACTTACACTTCCATAAAAGGTTAAGTTGATTCGTAAAGAAGCAGATAACAGATACTCCGTGTTTACATTCTTGAATCTGATAACTTTATAACCTTTTTCAAACAGAAATTTTAAGTCCTCAGAATTGGGTGCCATACCAACGGGGCCATGTTGCATATCGGAATTTATTTCACATGTATTTGAAGGCTTACCAAATGAATTCAAAATACTCCGACCGTTTTTACCATCAAAAACCATTCCCATATGACGTCCTGGTCGTACGATTATGTCCCCTTCAAGGAAATCGTAATTTGATGTTATCTTTGTAACATCAACCGCTTTGATGCCCGAATAAATACCAGATTTTGCAAATAAAGAATTCCAATAATTTAGATCTGCGTAACCGGATGTCCCCAGCCTTTGAATGTCTAATCCGGCTTTACTGAAAATTTGGTATACAAATCCTGAACAATCTAAGCCATACAGAGGCTTTGAACACGCACAGTCGGTTTCAGTCTTGTCCTCACTACATAAATGCTGTTTGTCAGTGTCACTAGCGGCCCAGACATAAGCAAGCCTGTCTTGTTCTTTTATGTTTGGAAAATTAGAGTGAAACGTTTTAACGTCTGGATACCTAGAAGTAAATTCAAAGGCCGCTCTTTTACAGCGAGAAAGCAGCGTTGCCAAAGCCTGTCCGGGTGACAATGGCGTTTCCGCCATTGTTTTTAGAGAACTAATGGATTGGCTGACTTTAAGTTGTTGCGATTTAAACCATTCGTCTAAATTTTTACCGTCGATAGTCTTTAAGTCGGATAACCGCGTCATCGTATCGACAGGAATGCCTTCCCATAGTTGATATTCGCCATCGGAAGTTGACAACCCAACTTCTTTTACTATTTCGGTTGCAGGTGGTTTCTCAGCTGTGGAAGTCGCTTGCTCAGTTATTATGGGGGACTGTTCTTTCTTTTTACAACTAAGGGCAAACAGAAGAATAAATCCAACAAGTTTGATAGGCAGGCAAGGTTTCCTCATATTACGTTTTTATTTTATAGAGAATTGGGACTATACATGAATAGGAGCGTTAGAAAATTACAATAAAGATATTCATTCCATTGACCTTATTGAAGTATATTTCTTGAAGAATTTGCTAAAGGTTTTATGCTGCGACGTCGGGATATTCCTTATGCAATTGGAATAAATTGTTCACTTACCCGCAGGATATAATGGATGCAGTTTAATCCATTCCTCCAGGTTCTCGCCATCAATGGTCTTTAAGTCGGATAAACGGGTATTAGTATCGATGGGAACGCTGCTCCACACCTCGTATTCGTCGTCTTTAAGGCCCACTTCCTTAATTGCACTTGGGGGAAGATTTGCGAAGTTACTGATGAAGCAGTTTGTCCACTCCTTTCACAACTAACAGTAAATACAAGAGTGAATGCAATCAAAGTTATATCAAGACAGCGCAGGGTTCTCATTTTTCTTCCAATCATATTTGCCGTTAAATATTCTTAGTTCAAATTCAAATGCGCTACCCGCAATATCAATGGTCCCTTAGGAACATCTTTCGTTAACTGAACTAAGTAGCCGTTACCATCAACGTGCTTCCATGCCGCGCCGACAGGGTTCCAATTGTTAGCCTCGTCAACATGCCAAGCAACGTAACTAGCGTTATCATTTGCCCGAATTTTAAGATGATCTTTATTCGTAGTTAGATCCATTACACTCTCCTTAAGAAACCTTCCATTCAGTTCTTCGATGCTAAGTATATACAATTCTGCTTGCGGCGAAAAGAGATTGATCGCTAGCCCTCTTTCTCGTTTAGGCGCATCGTGACACGGCCATTGCGCGGCAAGCATTCCAGATTGATATTGTAGCCCTTGCCGTCCTTGTGTGGCCATGCTGCTCCGATGCGTGTCCAGTAACCTGCCTGGCCACCCTCGCTCACCTGATAGGCAATGTAGGTCGGCATCGATGGTTGGCCTTGCTGGTTGTCGTGATTGCTCATTGTATCCTCCGGTTTGTAGGCGGCAGAATTGCCGTCCTTATGAGAACGATCCAAAGCTGCCGATGCGGCGTAGCGCACGGGTCAACCGAAACGCGGAGGCTCCATGTAATGGAAACCGTGTTGGCAGGTTTACCGGCGCAGAGGCTGCTTTAGTTTCTCATGCAAAGGTCGGCAGTTCAGTTGCCGGGGATGGGGGATTAGCATTGGGCTCGCAACCGCATTGTCCGGCACCATTGTGCCGTGTTGTGAGATCGTCGTTTTATTAGGGTATGGGCCGGGCGTAGAGGTCTCTCTGGCAGCAATCAGAGGCACATGCACCACATGACCCCACGCGATACCATATCAAGCCAAGAATATTACGCCGCAAGGACCGAACTTAATGCGCAGATAAAGAGTGTATTATGCTGCGTATCACGATGAATAAATCCGCCTCCGGCGCAAAGAAATATTACTGTGAGGAATATTACAAGGAAGGACATGCAGCGGCCTATGATTATTACGGCGAAGGAAATGAGCTGATCGGGCGTTGGGGCGGCAAAGCCGCCAAAGCCCTTGGCCTGACAGGCAGCATCGATAAGCAAGGCTTTGCGAAGCTGTGCGATAACATCAACCCATCGACAGGTACTACGCTGACAGGCCGAAATGATACCGACCGAACGGTTGGGTATGATTTTACCTTCAACGCCAGCAAATCGGTTGGCCTCGCCTATGCGTTTGCGGGCACCGGTGAAAAAAGAATTATCCTGGATGCGTTTCAATCCGCTGTCCGCGACACCATGAGCGATATTGAGAACGGTATGCAGACACGGGTTCGGGCTAAAGGAAAGAATGAGAACCGGGAAACCGGCAACCTTGCTTACGGCGCGTTCACCCATTTTACCACCCGCCCGATTGATGGGGTGCCCGATCCGCATTTGCATAGCCATTGCTTTGTGTTCAACGCCACCTATGACCAACAGGATAGGAAATGGAAAGCGGGGCAATTTCAGCAAACCAAGCAGGATGCGCCGTATTACGAAGCGATTTTCCATAGTAAACTGGCGCAGGGCCTGCAAGAGCAAGGCTACGCTGTCGAAAAAACCAAAAACGGATTTGAGTTGGCGGGTCTTCAAAAGCAGACGCTGGAAAAGTTTTCCCGGCGGACGCAGGAGATCGAAGATTATAGCCGTGAACACGGAATCAGCGACGACAAACAAAAATCGCAGATCGGCGCGAAAACCCGCGAAGCAAAACGTTTATCGCTCAATTTCGCGCAGCAAGAAGCTGCATGGGAATCACGCCTGACAGAAAGCGAACGAAAAGCACTGCGTAGCCTTAAACAGCAACCGGCCTCCGGCGAAAATGCTCAGGCGGCGAAACGCGCTGTTCAATTTTCGCTTAGCCATCATTTGGAGCGCAAATCGGTCGCAAGTGACAAAGAGATTTTGGCAACGGCCATTAAATCAGCCATCGGCGAGGCAACACCTGAACAAGTGCGGCAGGCGTTTCGTAACGAAGAGGATGTTTTACACGTTACCGACCGATTACGTACGTTCATCACTACCAAAGAAGCCCTGAAGGAAGAAAAGAAGCTTATTCAGCACTGCATGCTCACCCGTAATAAATTCCGGCCCATCAATGAAAACTACCTGCCTGCAAATCCTATCCTTAACACACAACAGCAAAAGGCGGTGAAGCACGCCTTATCGTCAAGCGATGGCGTTATCCTCATCACCGGCAAAGCAGGTACAGGTAAAACAACCCTGATGAAGGAAGTACGGCAGGGCATTCTTGCCAGCGGCAAGCAAATCTTCTCCTTTGCGCCGTCAAGCGAAGCAAGCCGGGGTGTGCAGCGTAGTGAAGGGTTCGACAATGCGGAAACGGTGGCGCGGTTGATCCAGCAAACGAGCGGACACCCTGCTTTTAAGAACCAGGTGATCTGGGTAGACGAGGCTGGCATGTTATCCAATAAAGACATGAACCGCATTCTGGCGATAGCCAATGCGCAAAGTGCGCGGATCATTCTGTCGGGAGATACCAAGCAGCATACAAGTGTGGAACGTGGCGATGCGATGCGCATTATCGAACAGGAAACAGGCCTTAAGCCGGTAACGGTCGATAAGATCCAGCGGCAAACAACGGCCGCTTATAAGGAGGCCGTGCAGCAACTTTCAGAGGGCAAAGTGGAGCAAGGGTTTAAAAAGCTCGACCGTATGGGTGCCATTCACGAAATAACGGACGGCGACGCACGTATCAATGCTGTCGCGGAAGATTATTGCAACTCCGTTGGCAATGGTTCCGGCAAAAATGTATTGGTCGTTTCACCGACTCATGCCGAAGGTCAACTCGTGACCGACGCCATCCGGGAAAAACTGAAGATGCAGGATATAATCGGCCAAGAGGACCGCACGTTTACCACGTTAAGAAACTTGCAATTCACCGAAGCGGAGAAGCAACAATGGGAATCGTATCAGCCCGGCACTATCCTTGCGTTCCATCAAAACGCAAAGGGGATCAAGGCCGGAAGCCGTTTGGATGTGCTTAAGGCAGATGAGCAAGGCGTGTTCGCAAGTAACAAGGAGGGGCTGGATTTTTTGGTGCCCTTTACCGAGACCGCCAAATTCTCCGTATTTGAACCAAGACAGGTCGATATCACCGAGGGCGATAAAATCCGCATTACCGCTAATGGTAAAGGCGAAGATGGAAAGCACCTGTTCAACGGTTCGGTATTTCAGGTGGAGGGATTTAACGAGGCGGGAAGTATAAAGCTCTCGAACGGTTCCACCATCTCAGAGGATTTCGGACACTTCAATCTGGGCTATGTTTCGACATCGCACGCGGCGCAAGGCAAGACGGCGGATAAAGTCATTATTTCGCAAAGCGAGTCCACCTTCAAAGCATCCTCAATGGAACAATTTTATGTGTCCGTTTCGCGCGGTCGCGAAGCGGTATCGATCTATACCGATGACAAAGAGCATTTGCTCGACGCGGTAAGCCAGTCAGCGGAACGCATTTCCGCCACGGAGTTAATGGCAAAGCAACAGCAGCAGGCACAGGAAATAAACAGGCAATTATCCATCAGGTCGCAACAGGAAAAGCGGCCCGAATCTCACGCTTATGCAAATCTAAATCAGCAAACATATGGACTTCAGGAAGCGACTCGAAACTAGCCGCGTACAATTGGTACATGGCAATTCTGCCGAGGAACCGCTGGATCACAGCGCCTCGGCGTATTTTGCCACGGATAGAGGCAATACCCCCACTTGCCTTGATCTGCGCTTGCCCGATGGCAGCCGCAAAGCAATTCCCTATTCCTATTTCACACAAATCAATTTCGACGTGGATGCAGGCATTGAAGTCCTTACTACGCAGCAACGTATAATTCTTACTGGCCGTAATTTAATCTCACTCTATGAAGCGTTAATTACGTACCGTGTACGTTACGTACAATCGGATGTCGGCAGCGATATGCAGGAGGATGGGTTATTTATCGCCGATATCTCACTCAGTAGCCTTTGAGCGGGCAACATTTGTGATTACACTGGATAATACGCCCTTCATTAGCGTATCAATCCTTTCATTCCGCATATCGTCAATGATCTTGCTGAGAGGCGGGTGCTGAATGATAACGGGAGCGGGTGCCTTTGCAGAAGGAGATTTTTTATCTGCTGGCTTCTTCTTTTCTTTCCCCGTTTCTAAACTGGCTTTTCTTAGTTCGCGCATCAACTCCGCCTCGACCTTGCTATCTTGAAAATCGATTATTTTGGCTTTCCGCGCCATTTCTTTCCAATGGGCATGCAGGAACATCGCAAGACTGGTTACAAGCAAATAGAAGCTAATGAAACTGCTTAAAAGAATACCTAGAATAAGAACCGCACCTGGTTCAAAAAAAACATTTGTGAATGTATCTTCTTCCTTGAAAAGCCAGGGGAAAGGCTTGCCACTTCTTTGTTTAGACGGAATCAATATCCAAAATAAAAACATGACTGGCGTGGCAATGATGTTGAATATCCACATCACTAAAAATGCTGCCCATTTCAACCTTGACCTACCGTCATCAAAGGAATGCAACGGCACCTTAGCCTGATTTCGCCACTTTATTTTGAACAAATGATAAGCACCCATGTAAAAATAAAGACAAAAAAACAGCAACATGAAGTATTGATTATACAACTTTTTTATTGCTGCATCGGGGCCTTGTTCAAAGGGATTTATAAAGCCAAGCCAACCGGGAATTTCTTGAAAATGGTCAGCAATATCATAGAACGTGAATTGAATGCCTTCGACGATACATACCAATAGGGCTCCTGTTATAAAGCTGACAATCGTAAACCAACGCTGCCCAAAATCCTTTCGGAAAATCACCTCAAAGGGGATCGTAAACCATCCCATAATTAACATGAACGTGCCGATGACCGGCGACGAACGCGCCCATTTATTGATGCCTGTTACATTACGTGCCTTGTCCATTTCCTCCCCGTGAGCAAATGGTTTGGTGATTACTTTAGTCATGTTGCTTGAAGGTTGCGCGTAAATGGGTCTGTTCGTTTGACCATGTCCGGCCATTCTGGAAGATGATCGCTTCCACGATCTTGTCATTCGTTCCGCCGCCTTTGAGGAGTTTGGTAAAGGTCTGCGGTGGGATATCGTAATCGAAGCTTTCATTGCTGCCGCTACTGACATTAAAATAATCTGCGCCATAGCTTTCACCGGAAGATTGCCGTATATGCCAGCTCTTACCGATGGTTTCTGCCGCATGCTCATTGGTCATGGGATCACTGTTGGCATGCCATATTTTCGTTTGCAGATTACCCATTAAGGAATCAACCCGGTATTTGCTTTGACCGCCGCCCATGACTGCATAGTAATTGGGCAGATTTTGCGTGAGATAAACGGTGCAGGCACGGGTGCTTCGCGCCGTTGCCTGAAATTGCATGTCATACTCGGTAACAAAGTTCTGTGCCTCATCCACCCATAGGAAGACGGGTACGGTGCTATTCGATGCCTTTCTGCGCTCGACAGCCTGTTGCCAGAGATATTTGTAAACCACCTGCGCCGCCCTGCCTGCGTCGCCAAACTCTTTCACCGGCAGATTGACAATAATGATCGCTCCCCGGTGGGAAAGCTCTGGATAGGCTATTTTGCGCCTGTCGCTGGGCATTTCAGAAAACAACCTGCGAAACGGCCTGCGCAGGAAAATATCCATCATCGTGCTCAGCGTCGAAATAATACTGCTACGCGTCTTATCAGCGAGATTCGGGTATTCCTCCAGCCAGAATGCCGCCGTTGCGTCGAAATCATACTTGGTCCAGGTTTCAAGATCCTTCGCATGTGATTCCATAAGCAGCTTCCAGCAAAGGCTTCGGTCTTTCCAATCCTGTGTATCGATCTGGGTAACGCTTAAGGGAGCGGAAAGAATCACATCGTGAATCATCGGTACGGAGACTGTGCCGCGAGCAATCATGCAAAGGTCAATCGTATTGCGAAGCAGCTGCTGCATGGCGCGTTCCCAATAGGGATCGGCCCCTTCGCTTTTGACGCTACGGTCGATGGCTTCATAAACCGTTGTAAATAGCCTCACGAGGTTATCGGTATAACCGGCCCCCTCGCCTTCGCGCTCGATTTCATACTGAAGAAAAGGAAAGACGAAGTCCCCCGACGCATCAAAAACCAGCACCTGTTCGGCCCGGCCGGTTTCACGCGCATAGCGTAGCCAGTCATCGAGGACATCTTTTTTGGCGCAAAGCACCAGGCCACCAAGCAAGATAAGCACGTGCAAGCGCCTCGCCGCTGCCGCTGGTTTTGCCGGAACCTATTCCACCAAATATCTGCACACCCTCGCAGGCATTGCCGATGGTGAATGGTTCTTCGTCGTTGAAAGAATAGATTGCCCGGTCAAGCGGGAAGTCAAAAGAAGGCATAAGATTCAGGATTTGAGCCGAATATAAAATGTTCGGGTGAAAAATCCAAAACCTTGATGCAATTATCGGCCTAAACTTTTTTCTTGCGGTTCCTGTAGCGGATTTGCCTGCTCTTGCCTGGCGTTGGCACGGTCAACCGCATTCTGATTCAGGTAATTGTTCCCGCTGCCTTGCTCGATGTTTTCAATGTTGGATTTGAAATTGGAATTCAGTTCAATAGGTTCGGCATTGACCACCCCATGCGTCGGCGGGGTGGTCATCGGTGGAGATACCGAATCAACACTTTGCATCGTTTCAAACGGGATAGAACGTCTTGCTTCTGCGATAATCTGTTCGTTGCGGGATATAATATCGGCCGCCTCAGGCGACTGGAAATTTCCCATCTGAAAGCTGGCAGAATTAATATTCCGCTGCGCTTCATCGATGGTTTGCATCGCTTTTTCTTTTTGATCGGCTTTCGCACGGTTTAGTGCGTCTTCAACTGCATTTGCCATAACGGTAAGGTTTGCTTTGGCTAAAGATAAGATTTTTGCTTAGTACGATGAAGATGAGCTGAATAATTGTTACTTTAGCTATTCGGCAGTATCTCTTACTGCCGTGTGATAAGGTTTAGGTTGAAGGCCCCCAGACAGCGAGTGTGTGAGGGCTTTCGTTTTTTGGGCAAAACCGGAAATGATCGTAGGGCTGGCGTTTTCTTTTGCTACTTTGCTTTGCCGCCGGAGAAAAGAAAAGTAGCGCGGCAGATGCTTCCATGTCGCAAATATCGAATCGTTAATGAACGGCCTAGATTAATGCGAATAATTCAATAAAGTTGGCGTGTCGCTATTAAAACATAAGGGTATCTTTGGGTTTCTATCGCTATGGTGCGATAGAAGATCTTCCATCCCCCTTATGGTAAAGTCAGATACAAATAGCGAAAGTGAAAAAAATAAAAAGAAGTGCGCCTGTGGTTCACTGAAGTCTGATTGGGACCGCATTTCTCGCGGGCTTTTGGTAAAGACATTTTTATTTTGGTTGCCCATTAAGCATTATAAATGCCGTCGCTGTGATCGGTCGCATTGGGTTATGGATTAATAGATTCGTTCACGGCATGTCGAACGTTTCATAGGCAAAATCTTCCAAGTAATCGCTGATCGAATCCCGGTCATAAAGAATAATGCGTTTAGCGGGCTGCGATACGCGTATCTTCCCCTCATCTTTCATTTTCTGTAATGTTGTTTTGCTTTTTAAACGTAACAGCTGCATGGCTTCCGCTCCGCTTATCCATTTCTCCGATTTCGCGGGTGTTTTTTCTCTAATGCGCGCAACCACTTTTTCGACCAGCACATGGAAAGCGGATTCTTCAATACAGATAACGTCCATGAGGTTAGGATTTTATGAAAGTAAAAATGCTAAAATTTTGCGAAGAAGCTGAATGTTTTGTATATTTAGGTATAAATCGTTGCACGAAGCAGCGGTAGGCTGGCTCAGCCATTTGACATAATTACCTCTGTTTTATCATTGTTTTATTAAAAAACAAAAAAGGCAGCTACATGGTATGTAACTGCCTGATAATGAGTAGCGGGGAGCAGGATCGAACTGCCGACCTTAGGGTTATGAATCCTACGCTCTAACCATCTGAGCTACCCCGCCTTAATATTCTGAGCTGCAACAAGGCTGCTCAAAAAAGGTTTGCAAATATAGCAGAAATTCGTTTCCTTTAGAAAAAATGTTAACATTGTGGCACACAATCCGGGCCATCAATTATAAACCCCTATGTCTGAAAAGAAAAAATTCTCTATTGAGTACGAGATAAAATCGTCGCCACGCATATTATACACTTTTTTAGTTGAACCTAACGGGCTGGCGCAATGGTTTGCTGATGATGTTAATATTCGCGAGCAGACCTATACTTTCACCTGGGACGGTGAGCAGCAAAAAGCGAAACTGGTTAACGCCCGCGAAAATAAACTGGTAAGGTTTAAGTGGTTAGACGACGAGCCGCATTGTTATTTCGAGATGGAGATAGTACAGGATGAGCTGACCAATGACGTTGCTCTTGCTGTTACCGATTTTTCTACAGAAGAGGCAATGGGCGAAAGAAAATTGATATGGGATAATCAGATTCAGTACCTTATTAGCGTTTTAGGTGCATAAGGGTTAATTTTCCCTAATTTTGCACGCGTGAAAAAGATACACCTGTTACTCCTCAAATCTTTTATAAGGCCTTTCCTGGTTACGTTTTTGATAGTAATGTTTGTGTTGCTGATGTTATTTCTGTGGAAATACATTGACGATCTGATAGGGAAGGGCTTCCAGTGGTACATCATATTGGAACTGATGGCTTATGCCTCGGCTACTAACGTAGCAATGGCTTTGCCTTTGTCGGTTTTACTTTCGTCTATCATGACATATGGAAGCCTGGGCGAAAACTACGAACTGGTAGCCATCAAATCTGCGGGCATATCACTCACCCGTGCTATGTATCCCATGTTTTTTTTAGTTTGTACCTTAAGCATGGGCGCTTTTTTTTTCTCCGACTATATGCTGCCTATTGCCAACTATAAATATTTTTCGTTATTGTACGATGCGCGCGAACAGAAATCAGCCAATTTTTTACCCGAGGGCGTTTTTAGTAACAGTTTTTCTAACAATACCATACGCGTGCAAAAAAAAGATCCGGATGGCCAAACACTTTACGGATTAACTATTTATTCTAAAGATCCGCTTAAAAACACCTCGTTTATGGTGATGGCTAAACAGGGTAAAATGTATCGCTCATTTGACAATAAATATTTAATAATAGAGCTTACAGACGGCATACGATATGAAGAAAACGCCGGATCGGGTAGTGGCGTCTATATCCCAAGACGGGTTTTTATAAGGCAACGATTCAAGTCCACTACTCAAAAGCTTGACCTTAGCGGGATAGGATCATTTAAAAGAACCGATGAAAGCGCTTTTAAAGGTGCATTTCAAATGATGAACCTGCGAATGCTGCGCGATACGATACGCATTCTTAACCACGTATTAGACAGTAACCGGGTAGCAAATTTTAACGTAACCAAACCGTTTATAAAATACTTTTCTGTACCGAATAAGCCCGATAGCCCAGCTATTAAACCTGTTGCCTATAAAGCTAATTGGTTTAGCGCATTGCCGGTAGCAGAGCAACAGCAGGCCGTTTCAACTGCCCAGGGCGAAGTGAATTCTGTAAAAGAGCAATATAAGATCAGAAAGGGTGCCGTTGAAAATATAGCTTTGAGTGAACACGGTGCCCAGGTTGAATACTATAAGAAATTTACCTTGTCTGCCGCTTGCCTGGCACTGTTCCTCATAGGTGCACCGCTTGGCGCCATTATTAGAAAAGGCGGATTGGGCCTGCCCGTAGTAGTTTCAGTAATATTCTTTCTCATCTATTACATTATTTCAACAATTGGCGAAAAAGCTGTTAAGTCCGGAGACGCGTCGCCATTTATAGGCATGTGGATCAGTATAATCGTGCTTACTCCCATCGGTATCTTCTTGTCTTACAAAGCGGCCAATGATTCGGCTATTTTTGATGCCGAACTTTATAAACGCTTTTTTACCAATTTGTTAACTAAAGTAAAATCCCTCTTCAGCAAAAAACAAGTGGTTTAACATAGCGGCGCAGATAGCCTATATATTTACAAACCACCGACGTTTATTTTTTTAATATGCGTTAACTTTGTTAAGCGGCATTGGTAGTCAAACAAAAGCCGTTAATTTGATAACATGCTTAACACCATTCCAGAAGCTATTGAAGCTATAAAAGCCGGTAAAACTATTATTGTGGTTGATGATGAGGATAGGGAAAACGAGGGTGATTTTTTAACTGCCGCGCGTAACGCAACCCCTGAAATAGTAAATTTCATGATCCGCTATGGGCGGGGGCTTGTTTGTGCGCCTATAACGCAACAGCGTGCATCTGAGTTAGAGCTGGAGCTTATGGTTAGCCATAACACTACATCGCACGAAACTAATTTTACGGTATCTGTTGATCTTTTAGAAGGTTGTACCACCGGAATTTCTGCGAGCGACAGATCAAAAACCATACTTGCTTTAATAGATCCAAACACTAAGCCTGCAGATCTGGGCCGGCCGGGACATATATTTCCGTTGATAGCAAAAAACGGAGGCGTACTACGGCGCTCTGGTCATACTGAGGCAGCTGTAGATCTTGCTGTAATGGCAGGCTTTGAGCCGGCTGGGGTAATATGCGAAATAATGAGCGAAAGCGGTGACATGGCTCGCCTGCCCGAATTAAAGGAAATAGCTAAGGAACTTGATCTTAAAATAATTTCTATCAAAGATCTGATAGCGTACCGGTTGGATACAGAAACTTTGATAAAAAAGGAAGTATCTGTTAAGTTACCAACCGAATGGGGCGAATTTGAAATGACCGCTTACACGCAAGTTAATACAGGTGATAATCATATCGCATTAACAAAGGGAACCTGGGAGCCGGATGAACCTGTTTTGGTGCGTGTGCATAGCTCATGTGTTACTGGCGATATTTTTGGATCATGCCGTTGCGATTGTGGCCCGCAATTGCACGCCGCTATGGAGATGATAGAAAAGGCAGGTAAAGGCGTTATTGTTTACATGAACCAGGAAGGGCGAGGTATTGGCCTTGTAAATAAACTTAAAGCGTATAATTTGCAGGAAAACGGTTTTGATACTGTTGAAGCTAATATAAAGCTGGGTTTTAAAATGGATCAGCGTGATTATGGCGTAGGCGCTCAAATATTACGTAGCCTGGGTATATCAAAAATGAGGTTGCTGAGTAACAATCCTAAAAAACGTGCGGGTCTTACTGGTTATGGGCTTGAAGTGGTTGAGAATGTACCGATAGAAATAGCACCTAATCCACATAACGAGGTCTATTTACGAACCAAGCGTGATAAAATGGATCACGCTATTTTACGCAATCACTAATCTTCTTCGTCTTTATTAGCCGGGCCGCCTGGGGTATCTGCTTTTGGTAAGGTTCCGGGCGTAGGTACTAATGGAACACTTTGGTCAAGTGGAATTAACCGGCGGTTACGACGGTTACTGTTTCTGAATATATTTTTGAAAAAATCGCCGAAGTTGTCAAAATCTTTTTGGTAAACTAAGCCCAAACCGTTAACATACTGCACGTTAAGTTGATCTGCAGTATTAATTGTATTGGTATTAAGTACCCGGTACGAATAGCGGGCAGTTAAGTTACCGTCAGGCCTAATGCGGTACAACGCCTCAAAATCTTTTGTAAGCTTGTTAAAGTCTGAGTTTAGTAAGCTGTTATTACTGTTAAATATGCTGTTATTACCGCTGTTATTGAATAAACTCCCGTTGAATATTAATCGCTCATTCATAAATTTAAGAGATGCACTTGCATCGCTTGGCGACTTTATATTGAGGTCAAACCCTTTAATATTTGATTGTGATATAAGGCTGTTTAACTTGTTAAACGCAAACTCACTTATAGCGCTATAAGCCGTATTAAAAACCTGGTTGCCTAAATTACTGCCTGTGCCCGGCGCAAAAACACGACGGACTATAATGCTGAGCGCTTGCTGGCTACGGTTATTGTTGTCGGCTAAATAGGTGCTTACATCTTCCTTAATCTGTGGATCTGTAGGGAAGTTAAAGTCAAAATCAATATTCGGTTTTAAAAGCGATTTTGTAATAAGTAAATTAGCCTGTACCAATACCTGCTGGTTACCTCTTGGCGATTGCAAACCTGCAGCTGTATATAGGGGCGAAACAGGTGTTCGCACTTCATATACCGCATTTAAATTAATTTCGGCATTGGCGGGGTTGCCGGTCCAGCGTATGTTACCACCCTGGTTTACTACAAAATTTTTGCTGATGAAGTTTTTTGCCGTGAATTCAAACTTACCCGATGTGATGTTAAAGTCGCCAAACATTTCAAAATCCCCCAAACTGTTTATTTTAAGGCTAAGTCTGCGGGCGGTTCCACTTCCTTGCAACACGCCATAATCAGTTGTAATTATCACAGTACTTTTTTCGTCTACATCTAACAAAAAATTAAGAGTAACGCCGTTAAAGTTTTTCTTTTTATCAACCTCAACGTTAGTAGTGTCTTTATGGCTTACAAACTTTATAAAGTCATAGTCGCTCACTGTTGACGATGCATTTAAAGGAAGATTAAATACAGTGCCTGCCTGGGTGGTTGCATCAATATCAATGCTCATATTATCAACGGGGCCTTTAAAGCTAAAATCGCCGGTAGCGAAGGCTTTGCCAAAGTACACGTGATTGTCTTTGAAAGTTGTGTTAAGCGCCATTAAAGCGTTGCCGTTCTCTACAGTAAGCTTAACATCAATTATTGGATTACCGGGGTCGGCAAGGTTAACGCTCCCCGTTGCAACACCTTTCCCGCCAATAGTATCCCTCAATGTGAGTTTTTCAATGTTGATGATGCTGTTTTTTACCGTTACCTTATCATTTAAAATAAATGGTGTTTTAAGGTAATTAACTGTTACCCCCATATCATTAAATTCAACATCGCCGTTGAGCTGCGGCCTTTTAGGTGTTCCGGTAAGTTTAAGATCGGTGGAGAGCGTGCCTTTAATATTTGATACCAGGTCTTTAATAAATGGTTCAAAAATAATAGCCTTTGTTTTATCCATTGTTATGTTAAAATCAAGCCCATCATCTTCGTTATTTTTTATAAAATAAGTTCCGTCAATATCTAATGTTTTAAGGCCGTTTGATGTTATTCCCATTTTAACGGCTGCCCTTTGCTTCTCATTATCAAGGTTTGATACAATAGATACATCGCCTATTTGTGTGGTGTTCATTTTAAGCGAGTCGATCTTTAATTTTGCATCAATCCCAGGCGATTTAAGGATAGATGAAAGCTCCACATTGCCATTAAGTAAGCCATGTAATTCAATGTCAGACGTTCTGGTAAGCTGGTTAAAAGTGCCCATGTTAAACTGCTCAAAAACCACATTGAGCTTATCATTAATAGATGGAGAGATCAATCCATCAACCTTTACTTTTTGCAAACCGTTGGATAGCTCAAAACCCGAGACCTGTGCTTTACCCTCAAGAAAACGCACTCTAACTGCTTCTTCAACGTGCCATTTCTGATTCTCCAATATAACATCAGAAGGTAGGATCTCTAATTTAGCCAAAGTATCGCGGCCAAAAGCCACGCGGCCGTAAAGGTCCAGCTGGTTGGTTGCGTTTTTATCCGCAAGCTTTATGTTAAACTTTAGGCTGTCGTTATTCAAAAAATTGGTTACGTCTACGTCTTTCAGATAAAGCTTTTCAGTAAGATCTACGCGACTCATGGATATGTTCAAACTCATAAACTGGTCCAATGTAGATTCGTCAAGGATGAAATCGTGAAAAACCATATCGCCATACTTAATAGTTTTAATAAAACCATTAAGAGTGGCTGTTTTATCTTCAGAATTAAATCGCCCTATAAAAGTTCCCCGCTCGGGTATTTTCAACTCAGGTAAAAATATAGCTGTAAGCGGATCAAGGTTTTTAATGGAAAGGTTAAACTCAAAGTTCTGCGGTTTGGGCTCGACTATGGTTGTTTTTAACGATGGAATATATTTTTTAACGATGGTTTTAAAATAGGATGGCAGGGTAGCCAGATCATAACTTCCCTTTATGCTTCCATCTAAGGCATCAGACCGGAAATTGATAGAACGCACATCGCCGGCGCCTACTGCGGCAATATATATAGAATCAAGCAGGTAATTATTGCGCGGATCAACAATGCGGATGGGCGAAAACAGTGCTTCGCCCTGTAGGTTTTTTAGGCTGTTACCTGTTATTTTTGTTTTTATTTGAGTGCTTATAGTAATGGTGTCTTTTAATAATTTAAGCTTATTTAGATGCGCATCGGTTATAAGTGCTGAGAAATCATATTCTGGCAGATCAGATTTTAGATTGACACTACCATCGGCATCAAGTTTTACGTTAACGTCATTTATAGTTAGCTTTCCGCTCACTTTTTGGTTTATAAAATTGCCATTTACTGCAACGTTGTGATAGTTATATCCTTTAAAATAAATGTGTGCAATTTTTGCAATTACCTTTTCATTTAGCGTTTCCAGCTTATCACCACTTCCCTGCACATTTGCGTTAAAGGTGGCACGGCCCAGGTCAGCTTCGTCTAATAATGTACCCAGATCAAAATCGTAAGCGTTTATTTTGCCGCTATAGCTTGGGTGGCCATTCTTGTCAATTTTAAGATTGATATCCGGATCAAACCTTCCTAATTTAGTTTTGAAACTGCCGTAGGCAACAAAGTTGTTTTGCAAGCCGGTGAACCTGCCTTTGAAACTTATGTTGCCAAATTTTGAAAGAATATCCGGAGCCTTAGTTTTAGTGTTGCCCGTAAAGCCTGCAATAACGCGGTCAAGGTCTTTTTTGTTGGTAGCCACCTGATCAAAGTCAAGTTCCATAAATGTTTTGTCAAAGTCTGGCAATCCTTTTACGCTAAAATCACCTTTAACAAACGTTGCCTGGCCGGTTGTAACTACAAGGTCTTTGGCGCGCAGGTCATTCATTTTGCCCTGGATGTGACCGTTAAGGCCCAACTCGAATTTCATTTTTTCCAGATCGGCGAAGTATGCAATGTCTTTTGATGAAATATGCGACGATTTAAATCGCCCTTCCATGCGCACTTTGTTTTCAAAGTCCTTCATGTCATCAAACGTTTTGAAACGCATGCGCAGGTAGTCCTTAATATTTGAGTTGGGCGTTTTAAGCAATAGTTTCTCTACCAGTATTTGGTTAGAATCAACGGTGGCATTAGCTGTAAAGTTTTTTATGTTGAAGCCGCTTTTTTCTTTCAGGGTAAGGTTGCGCACCTGTGCCTTAAACAGATGGTTATAAATATCCATATTATTTACAACCGTACTGAAGTTGCGCACATCAACATCATCAAAGTTTACTCCCTTAACAACATCCTTTTTAAGCGTGTTTTTATAACGGAAATGAAAGTTATTGACCGCTATTTTTTGAAAGATGAGTGTCCAGGGTTTGCTTTTTGTAACAGGAGTAGTTTTGCTAGTGTCTTTAGAGGCAAGGCTATCTATTATAAACTTGAAGTTGGTTTTATTGCCGGCAAGATTTTTAAGGTAAAAAGAACCATTATCCAGCTGAATAAGCTTAAGATCTATTTTCCTATCGGGTATGCTTGAAAAAACTGAGAAACCGTTTAGCTCCACTGTAAGTTTTGGCGTGCGTATAAGTGTGTCGTTCTGCTTGTCCAGCACATAAAAGTCTTCCAGCACTATAGATGTAAAAGGTTTTATATAAATGCTCTTTATATCAACCTTGGTACCCAGTTTTTCTGAAAGATAATGCGTTACTTTTTTAGCCGCCCAGGTTTGCACCGGCTGATACTGAAATACCAATAGCAAAATGCTCAGCATTAAAAACAGGAGCAGAACAATGCCGAGGGTTATTTTGAGGACTTTTTTAATAACTTTGAGTTTAATTTACAATTCAAAAGTAAAAATTCAAAAACGCGTAAAGTGTTTCACATTTTGAATTTATATTTACAACCCGCCCAAAGGCTAAAGGAGTTTTTGACTTTTAGCTTTTGAATTTTGACTTTTGCAAAATGCCCGTAATATTAGCCATAGAATCTTCCTGCGATGATACCTCTGCTGCCGTATGTGTGGACGGGGCTGTTTTAAGCAACGTTATTGCCAACCAGGCCATACACGAAGCTTACGGAGGTGTTGTGCCCGAGCTTGCCTCGAGGGTTCATCAGCAGAACATAGTTCCGGCCGTACAACAAGCATTATTAAACGCAAAAGTAAACAAAAATGATATTGATGCTGTAGCTTTTACACGCGGCCCCGGTTTATTAGGTTCTTTACTGGTTGGTGTATCCTTTGCTAAGGCGTTTGCGCTGGCAAACAGCATCCCGCTTATTGAGATTAATCACATGCAGGCACACGTTTTGGCGCATTTTATTGCAGATAAAAAGCCATCGTTCCCGTTTTTGTGCCTTACAGTATCAGGTGGACACACACAGATAGTTTTGGTGAAAGATTATTTTGAGATGGAAGTGATAGGCCAAACTTTGGATGACGCAGCGGGCGAAGCCATGGATAAAACCAGCAAAATACTGGGCTTGCCTTACCCCGGCGGGCCACTTATTGATAAGCACGCACGTTTAGGCAATGCCGAGAGGTTTAAGTTCCCGGAGCCACAAATTGCGGGGTTTGACTACAGCTTTAGCGGATTAAAAACTTCTATACTTTATTTCATCCGCGATAATGTAGCTGCTAATCCCAATTTTATACAGGAAAATTTAAATGATATTTGCGCCTCAGTTGAAAAGCGCATTGTAACCATACTGCTTAACAAGTTTGAAAAGGCCGCAAGGCAATATGGTATAAAGGATGTAGCTTTGGCGGGCGGTGTGTCTGCTAATACCGGTTTGCGGTTAGGGTTGCAACAATTAGCAGAAAAGAACGGATGGAACTATTTTATACCCGCCATGCAGTATTGCACTGATAATGCAGGTATGATAGCTATAGCTGGTTACCATAAATATTTAAAAGGCGATTTTACCGGGCAGGATGTAGCGCCGCTGGCGAGGATGCCGATTTAGTTTAATGAATGATTGAGTGAGTTTTGAATAAGTGAATGGTCATTTCAATCGTTAATAAAGTAATTTAATCGCTAATTCACTCAATCATTAATTCTCTCATTATAGAAATGTCAGCACCATCATTAATTTTCTGGGCAATATTTGTACTGCCGCTCCTTGTATTTTTAATTTGGCTGCTTAAACAGGATAAGCGCAAAGGCTGGATAGGGCTTATAGTGCTGGCAGTTACGGTAATTGCCGGCATTGCGTGGATGTATGTAAAAACAGGAGGTAAGTAAGATTAGGATTTGTAGAATTTAAGGGATGTAGGATTCTTTCCAATCATTCCAGCAATTTTCTCGGGCGGAAATTCAAATTGCCATTACAATCCTAAATCCTTCCATCCTAAAAATCCTGGTTCAGACATTCTGGTTCAGGCAACTAAACGTATATCCCGCCTTGCTCCACACCTCCATTGCCTTTGGCAAAACGTACTCCAACCGTTCAAAAGCTTTTAAACTATCGTGAAAAACAATAATAGAGCCCGGTTCTGTGTGCTTTAAAACATTTTGCAGGCAATTTTCGGGGCTCAGCGTTGTATCAAAATCTCCGCTTAAAACATCCCACATAATAATTTTAAGGTTGGGGTGGTGTTCTTTTAGCAATTTTATTTGCGAACGTTTAATTCGGCCATACGGGGGGCGGAATAATGATGTGTGTAGGAATTCGTCGGCTTTTACAAAGTTTTGCAAGTAAACATCATCCGCTGTAGCCCAGCCGTTTAAATGGTTAAATGTATGATTGCCGATTGTATGCCCTGCCGCTTTTACCTTAGCGAAAATATCCGTATGTTTAGTGACGTTTTCACCAATGCAAAAAAAAGTGGCCTTTGCCTTATATTGTTCTAAAATATTTAAAACAAATGGTGTAACAATTGGTATAGGGCCGTCGTCAAAGGTGAGATAAATAACACGGTCGCGTTTATCACTATCCCAAATTAGTTGGGGATATATTTTTTTTAGCAACCACGGTGTTTTAACCAGATACATTTTCAAACAAGAGAGCCCCTATACAGGAGAGATCAGAAAAACCCTTTATTAGTGAAACATGCACTAATGTAAAGCCAAATCTAATTATCTAAGGTATAACATCTCAATTATTTGTACACAATAACCCATATGAAGCAAAATACATCAGTTTTAAAACGGGCAGGCTTAATAGTCACACTGTTCATGGCTGCAAGTTTTACTGTTAAAGCGCAAGAGAAAATTACTCTACAAATGGCGGTTGACCGCATGTTGGCCAATAACCTTAACATAAAACAGGCACAAGTAAGTGAAGCTGTAGGATATGCCGATTTGCAGCAATCACAGTACAATCAGCTGCCAAGCTTAACTGCTTTTACATCAACAGGATACAATTTCGGGCGGAGTTTAATAACAGGTACTTCTGATTATCTGTCATCGACAGCACAAAGTGTCAATGCTAATGCCCAAATGTCGCTTACATTGTTTCAGGGCGGTCAATTGCGCAATCAGATTATCCAAAACAGGTTAACTGTTGAGGTTAATAAGAGCAATACCTCTAAAATTAAAAACGACCTGATATTAAATGTTGTAACCACTTATTTGCAAATATTAATTAATCAGGATCTGGTAACTGCTGCCACCCAACAAGGCGATATAGCTAACCAAACTTTGCAGCGTTCGCAAATAAGTTTTGATGCAGGCCGCCAAACACTGGCTGATTTGTCGCAGGCAAAGGCCCAGGTAGCCACTGCCAATCTTAATTTAATTAATGCTCAAAACCAGCTTAATATTTCGATTTTGGTGTTGAAACAGTATATGGAGATGAATCCAAATACCGAAATAACAGTTGAGAAGCCGGACATTAGCCGTTTAACAAATGTTCAAACTATTTTTGATGCTAACCAGGTGGTAAGAACAGCTTTGGATATCAATCCGGATATAAAATTGGCAGAGGCTCGTCAAAAAACGTTTGCGCAATCCATCAAAATAGCTCGCGGTACTTTTTATCCAACCTTAAGTTTATCAGGCGGCGTTGGTTCTACTTATAACAACAGGTTTAAGAAGTTTTTAAATAACACGGCAGTTGATTATCAGTTTTTTGATCAGATAAGAGATAACTTCAATCAGTCAATAAGTTTAAGTTTGAATATACCCATATTTAACCGCTTTAATGCGCATACTAACGTTAAAAAGGCTGAGTTGAATTTTCAGAACGCACAGTTAAATACCCAAATAGCTAAAAACAATCTTAGCAAAATAATTATACAGGCAGTGCTTGATTTAAACGCTGCTAACAAACAGTACCAATCGGCCACGCAAACATTTGAAGCTAACCGCGATGCATTGAACGTTACACAACAACGTTATGATGTAGGTTTGGTTAACTCGTTAGATTACAATACTGCTGTTACTAACTATAACAGATCGCAAAACGATATGATACAGGCGCAATACTCTGTCATATTTAGAAGCAAAATTATTGACTATTACTTAGGAAACACTATAACTCTTTAAAATAAAAAATCCTGCACATCATGGGAAAAACTACAAAATATATTCTGATTGGTTTAGGCATCTTAGTGGTGCTGCTTGTTGTTGGTAAAGCAACCGGCGTTATTGGCAAAGAGCCGAAAACTAAAGTAGCTACTGAAAAGGCCGCTGACCGCGAAATAAATGAAACAGTATCAGCAAGCGGAAAAATAATGCCGCATGTTGAAGTAAAAATTAGTCCGGAAGTTTCTGGTGAGGTAGTAGAGCTGCCTATCAAAGAAGGCGACGTGGTTAAAAAAGGTCAGTTGTTGATCCGTATTCGCCCGGATATTTTGCAATCAGGCTATAACAGGGCTGTGGCTTCATTAAACTCGCAAAAAGCAAATGTGGCTAATTCAAGCCAACAGCAAAAGCAAGCCGAAGCTACTTACAACAACCAGGCTGCCAATTACAAACGCAGCAAAGAGCTTTTTGACAAAAAAGTGCTTACAGCTGCCGAGTTTGATCAGGCTAAAGCTACCTATGAGAGCGCTGTAGCAGGTTTAGAAGCCGCTAAGCAGAGCGTTATAGGTGCCAGATTTGGGTTGGAGCAAACAGCAGCAAGCGTTAAAGAAGCAAGCGATAATCTGTTAAAAACCACTATCTATTCTCCGGTTGATGGCGTGGTTTCAAAACTGTCTGTAGAACTTGGTGAACGCGTTTTAGGTACTGCTCAATTTGCGGGCACAGAGATAATGACCATTTCAAACCTTAACGAGATGGACGTAAATGTTGATGTGAATGAAAATGATATTAACCGCATAACTTTAGGCGATGAGTCTGTGATACAGGTTGACGCGTTCTCTGGTAAAAAATTCAAAGGAACAGTATCAGAGATTGGTAGCTCTGCAAACGTAGTGGGTACCACTGCAGACCAGGTTACTAACTTTACAGTGAAAGTTCGTATTGATCCTAAATCATATACTGACATGTTAAATGCAAAGGCTGTTAATCCATCACCTTTCCGTCCGGGACTTACGGCTACTGTTGATATTCAAACTAATCATACCAAAGCATTGTCAGTTCCAATACAAGCGGTAACCACCCGCGACGAGAAAAAGGACGAAACAGGCCCTAAGAAAGATGAAAGCGCTGAAGAAAAAACTACTGCGAGCGCGGCTCCTGCAAAAGAGTATGTATTTATTTACCTGGCTCCGGGTAAAGTAAAGCAAGTACAGGTAACTACCGGTATCCAGGACGATACCTATGTGCAGATATTATCCGGCATTAAAGTGGGTGATGAGGTTGTTTCGGCTCCATATCCCGCAATTTCAAAGACTTTGAAAGACGACGCTTTGGTTGAAAAGGTTGACAAAAGCAAATTATTTACCAAAGAAGGTAAGGAATAGATAGTATAAACAAGTAACTAAATTAAGGCCGACCCGAAAGAGTTGGCCTTTTTTTTTAAGAATAATTTTTGGTTACTTTAAATGGGGCGTTTACGTCGGCATAATATTTAATCTATCACGAATACAACGAAGTGACTTTTGATCCTACAGAAAGAAAATGGAGGTTTTACAAATCAGTAGTTAGTTACGAAGAGTTGCTTATAAACGGTTTAAACTTATGGGAGCATGAGTGGCGATCCCTTGGCTATAGTATTCACGTAAAAGATCCGCTATACCAGCAGGATCACTCTATGGACGTATATGAAATTACTGATGGAATGGGAACTGTGTTATTCGCTGCGGGCGAGTTTTCCAACAATGTTTGGGGTATATATCTTCCGGTCGATTAGTTTTTGTAGAAGCTAACTAACGGAGTATAAACAAGAAGAGCTCCTGATGGGCAGGAGCTCTTTCTAAACCAATTATAAACCAATTATATGAAGAGATGTGCCTTGAGGCACATTGCGTTAATTCGTTGTAACTGAATAACATTATACAAACGTTGTACCAAAAAATATATTGTGTGTTATGTTAACACTATTAAAATGTTACATGTGCTAAATTAAGTACAAAAAAAAGTGCTTCAGAATGTTCTGAAGCACTTTTTATACGTGACTTTATTAAGTATTAAATTGTGTGCAAAGCGTTGCCTGTATAGTACAGTATAATTATAACTATACCGGCTGCAATACGATACCAGCCGAATACCTTAAAACCCTTGCGCTCTAAAAAAGTAATGAATGATTTTATTGCTAATAGCGCAACAATAAATGCCACAAGGCTGCCCACCAATAAAAATTTAATATCCTGATAAAGTTCAGCCTGATTAATGCCTCCATCTTTATAAAAATCATAAACGTCTTTCAGGGTAGCGCCAAGCATTGTTGGTATCGCTAAAAAGAAAGAGAACTCCGCAGCTGCGGTCCTGCTTAATTTTTGCGACATGCCGCCTATTATTGATGATGCTGAACGCGATACGCCGGGTATCATGGCCAAGCATTGAAAGAAACCTATTTTAAGCGCGGTAACATAACTTATATCTTCTTCGTTTTTAACTGTTGGGTTTTTGAACCAATCGTCAACAAAAAGCAATACAATACCACCGGCAACCAATGCCACGCCAACCACCAAAGGGTTTTCAAGCAGCTGGCTAATTTTGCTTTTAAACAACAAGCCAAAAACCACAGCGGGAATAACGCCTACTACCAGTTTAATATAGAAATTAAAGGACCGAAAAAAGCGTTTAAAGTAAAGCACCACCACAGACAGTATGGCACCTAACTGTATAACTATCTCAAATAGCTTAACAAATTCATCTTTGCCAATACCCATTAATGAACTTGCCACAACCATGTGGCCGGTTGATGAAACAGGCAAAAACTCGGTAAGGCCTTCAATAATGGCCAATACAATAACATGAAATATATTCATTTTGCGATAATGTTAGATTGAAATGCTGTCCATTAGCCCTATCAGGCATCAGATTTTTTCAGGATGGCGTAAAATCCTATGCCGAAACCGGCTAAAACTACCACTGGCGCCACAACTATTTTGGTACTGCTATAAATATCGGTTGTACCAGCCATCAGGAAGAAGCCCAACATTACTACAGCTATGCTGATAATAAACCACAGATAATTGGTTTTGCCGAAAATAAACTTAACAGCGCTGGCGGCGTCCTGCTGGTTAGAGGTTTTGGTTTTTGATATTGTTTGCGCGGTCTTTGCCATTTTAATTATTGAATTACTGCGTTATTGATTTTATTGAAGGGCAAAAGATTTTTTTACCCTTCAGCTTTACCTTACCTGTAAAGGTCGTATATTTTTAAACGTAAAAACTTGTTTACAGCTAAATAGGTACTTAAACCTGATATAAAAACCCCTAAACCCAATACCAATAAAAACACGGCACCAAATTCAAAGTTGTTTTGAAGTATCACAAGGTCTGGTATTTGCAGGTTGGCGAGATATAAAGTACCTATCAGTATAATTACAGCTATTAAGCCACCTAATATGCCGTGCCATAAACCATATAGTATAAACGGTTTGCGAATAAAGTTTTTGGTGGCGCCAACTAACTGCATTGATTTGATTAAAAACCTTTGCGAATAGATAGCCAGCCTGATGGTGTTATTTATCAGCGCTACGGATACCACTACAAAAATACTTGCAAAGGCCAGTATCACCAGGCTTATAGCTGTAAGGTTTTGGTTCATTTGATCAACCAAAGATTGTTGGTATTTTACTTCTTTTACAAAAGGATTTTTTAATAATTGAGTCTTTAACTTTGTTATCTGGATGTTATTAGCATAATCAGCATTGAGGTAAACATCTAAAGACTGCGATAGCGGGTTGTAACCTAAAAACTTAACAAAATCCTCGCCCAGATCTTTTTGCAGATTACGGGCCGCAAGTTCTTTACTTACATAAATAGCTTGTTTAACAGCAGGGTTGGCATCAAGTTGCGTTTGCAGCTGCCTAACATCTGCTTCGTGCGCGGCCTCGTCAACAAAAATATTAAGCACAATATTTTCTTTTACGTAACGCGATAGATTATTGGCATGTACTAATATCAATCCCAATAAACCCACCATAAGCAGCACCATTGAGATACCGAATACCGTTGAAATATAAATGGTCTTGGTTTTTGTTGCCGACTCGCTTACTTCAAATTCTTCCATACTTGCGTGTTTGTTGCGCTAAATTAAGAATACGCGCTTAAAGGTAAAACTTTATAATTTATTTAAACAGATAACGCATGGATATTAACATTATTTAACGGAGTTAAACAATATGGATTAATAGTGGTTTTGATTATAAGGTGAGGGGTAAAAGCTGAAGGTAAATGGTTTTTGCCTTCACTAATTCAATCACTAATTCACTCATTCAATAATTAACATGACCACGCCAGCCAACTCAACAGATAAACCTTCACCGGCAGATACGCCTACAGACAGACCAAATGATAACGGCCAAAAAAGTAAAGTGAAAAAAGAAGATAAAGTTTACAATGCGGACGAGCCACATGGTGGCGATGTTGCTAAAAAACGAGAAAAGGAGGAGCAACCGGTACATTCGGTTAAAACTCCTCCCAAAAATAATCAGTTAAATTAGTATAAAGAACGATTTATAAGAGACTGGGATTTAATGATTCTACTTAAGTTTTAAAGCGATCTTACCCTCTTCTATCCCTTCAATGTTCTTCTCGCTGAAAATGTCTTTGCCGGTTTCGCCCATTAATTTTAACAGGTTGTCGGTTGATTCTTTGTGCGTAACTTCAATAGTTGATGCAGTTGAGTTAAACTTCATTTTGGTTTCGGTAACAGTACCGCAAGCCTGAATGCTTTCGTTGAATTTTTTAAGCGTAGCATAGTCAATTCCGGTTATTGATACAGTGGTAACTTTAACGCCGGCCGGTAATGCAGGTATGCTTGCAACAGCAGCGTTGGCTGTTTGCAGGGCCGCAGCGGCTGCTGCTGCGGCAACCGCCTCAGCTTCTTTTTTCTTTTTGCCACCAAACATACCTTTAAGTGTGTTTACGGCACCGGCTGCCTGGCCGACGGCCCCCGCGGCGTTACTTACACTTCCCGCCGCGCCTGATACACCGCCTGCCGCGCCGTTAGCTGCATTTGTTCCAGAAGCAATTGCGCCTAAAAGGCCCTGAGCCATTAATGATGAGCAGCTTAGCATTATTGCAGCTGCAATTAAAGTAATACGTGTTTTCATGATTCCCTTGGTTTTACAGTTATTATTTAGTTTTAATTGTCTATGCTAATAACTCCGCAATTTTTAGAGGCCGCCAATCACTATACTTTCAAATCAAAAATAACAGAGATGTTTTGAATGATGCCTTAATTTTTCCCGGCGATCAGACAATTCAAAACTATCCATGTAAGCGGGGGTAATCAATAATACATTTGTAGTATTTTGTGAGACAGTGTATTATGAAATAAAAAACCCCTTTCTTTTTTAAGAGAGGGGTGGGATAAGGATTTATTTAAACCTGTTCTTTAATGCCGCCAGCTTTAACGCCATATCTGTTTCCGGCTCGGGTTGCATCTTTTTTGCCGGCTGCTGCTGATTTGGCCGACTTGGCTGCTGCGGTTTTGCCGGTCGCTCTTTTTGTGGTTCATCGGTTTTCATCGAAAGCGATATGCGTTTACGGGCTACATCAATTTCGGTAACGGTAACCTCAACCTGCTGATGCACCTTTAACACTTCGTTAGGATCTTTAACAAAGCGGTTGGTTATTTGGCTCAAATGTACCAGGCCATCCTGATGCACGCCGATATCTACAAATGCACCAAAATTGGTAATGTTGGTAACAATGCCTGGTAGTTTCATGCCTGGTTTCAAATCAGTAATGCTATTTACTCCCTCGGTAAAGCTAAATGCCTCGAACTGTTCGCGCGGGTCGCGGCCGGGTTTGGCCAACTCCGCCATGATGTCGTTCAGGGTGGGTAAACCAACAGTATCGGTAATATATTTTTGTAGCGGGATGCTTTTGCGTAGCTTTTCGTCACGTATTAATTCACTTACAGAACAACCTTTATCCTTTGCTATTTGTGCCACCAACTGATAGCGCTCGGGGTGCACCGCGCTGGTATCAAGTGGGTTTTCGGCATTCCTTATCCGCAGAAACGCTGCTGCCTGTTCAAAGGCTTTGTCGCCAAGGCGGGGTACTTTTTTCAGCTGCTCGCGATGGGTAAACGCCCCGTTAACATCGCGATAGCTTACAATATTTTGCGCCAGTTGAGGCCCAAGACCCGATACATAAGATAGGATCTGTTTAGACGCCGTATTCAGCTCAACCCCAACAGCATTTACGCAACTGATAACTGTGTCATCTAACGATGCCTGTAATTTAGTTTGGTCAACATCATGCTGGTACTGACCAACACCAATTGATTTCGGATCAATTTTAACCAGTTCGGCCAATGGGTCCATTAACCGCCGACCGATAGATACGGCTCCGCGTACGGTAACATCCTTATCCGGAAATTCCTCCCGCGCAACATCCGATGCTGAATAGATAGACGCACCGCTTTCATTAACCATAACAATTGTTGCATTTGGCAAATTAAGCTGACGAACGAATAATTCAGTTTCGCGACCGGCAGTGCCGTTACCAATGGCAATGGCCTCAATGTTATATTTTTCAAACAAGTGAATAACCGTTTTCTGCGCCTCACGTGCCTGGCCCGCACCTGTGTGCGGAAATATAGCATTGTATTCCAGCAGCTTTCCCTGCTCATCCAGGCAAACCACCTTACAGCCTGTGCGGAAGCCAGGGTCAATTGCCATCATGCGTTTTTGGCCGAGCGGCGCAGCTAACAATAGCTGGCGGGCGTTTTCTGCAAACACCCGGATGGCTTCTTCATCGGCACGCTTTTTCGTAAGCAGGCGCACTTCCGTTTCCATCGACGGGCGCAGCAGGCGTTTGTAACCATCATAAATTGCCAAACGCACCTGTTCAGCAGCGTCATTACGACCCCTTATAAAAGCGTTTTCCAGCAAACTTACCGCTTCATCTTCGGGCGGCAAGGTGTCCAAAAACAGAATCTCTTCCTTTTCGCCGCGGCGCATAGCCAATATGCGATGCGATGGCGCCGATTTTACAGGCTCTTCCCACTCAAAGTAGTCTTTATATTTTATACCGGTTTCTTCTTTGCCCGGTGCAACCTTGCTTTTAAACACACCTTTTTCAAGGAACAACTGGCGTAGTTTGGCCCTTACATCGGCATTTTCACTTATAAACTCTGCAATAATATCGCGGGCACCGGCAAGGGCATCTTCAGCATTTGCAACCCCTTTTTCTTCGGATATATATATTTCTGCTTCTACTGTTATATCAAATTTGTTCTGGGCCAATAATGCATCAGCCAAAGATTGCAAACCTTTTTCGCGGGCAGTTGTAGCACGCGTTTTGCGTTTAGGGCGGTAGGGCAGGTAAATATCCTCTAACAGCACCATCGTTTCTGCACCTTTTATCAGGCTTTCTAATTCAGGTGTTAGCTTGCCCATTTCGGTAAGCGAGTTTAGAATCGCTTCGCGGCGTTTATCCAGTTCGCGTAGTTGTAGTATGCGGTCGCGTATGCCCGCTACCTGCACCTCATCCAAACTTCCGGTAAGTTCTTTACGGTATCGGGAAATAAAGGGTACAGTAGCGCCTTCGTCAAGCAAGGCAATAGTGGCAACAACCTGCTTTTCGGCAATGGAAAATTCAGCAGCTAATTTTTTATAATGATCAGTCATAATTCAATAAATCGGACTGCGAAAATCGGTTTATAAAAAACAAATGCCAAGCGATGTGGGAAAATAGGTGAATGGTTGATTTGTGATTAGTTAGATGGTTGGCTCAGAGCCAGGGTGAGCCTACGTGAGTCCTGTGAGCCACCGCAATATTTGTCAAGTAACCGTAAATGGAGCATGAATTAGATAGTTAAATACTAATTACTAATTACTTTTTCTTCTCCAAACTCTTCTCCACCCTAAATTTCACTATCCGTGTTATCAGGTCAAGTGGCAAGGGTTTATCCAACGCAAACTGTAGCGTGCCTTTACCGGTCTCGTACTGCGCTGTTTCTTCCTTAAAAGCTTCAATACCCATTGGGGCAGGATAAAACCCGATGTGCTTTTTGTAGCCGCCAAAGTGCACCAGGTTACCGTTTAACACAAAAGTGGGTATGCCATATTTAATAGCTTCTTCGGCGGAGGGAGCGGCAGCGTGAATGGTGCTGCGAATTTTTTGAAGTAAGATCTGCACATCATTAGGGAACGACGTGATGTACTCATCAATATTTTTATAATTCTTCATCGTATGTTAAATTGATGAATCGAATTTAAAGTGATTTGTCGGTTTTGCTGATGGCTAAAAACGACAAAATCAGGGGGTGTTTCTCCTCCTGATCTTGCAACGCGTTTAAATATTTTGATTTAGTTTTCCAGCGGAGAAAATACTTCTAAAAGGATATTCCATTTATGTGCAGCATCAATTTCCCAAATGCGTACATAGTAGTAATTGTTAACCACGTTTCCTTTTTTAATAGTGGCTTTTCCGAAACTGTAAGCCAGGTCTCCGCTTGAAGATCGCCCTGCCCCACTGGT
Source organism: Mucilaginibacter sp. HD30 (assembly GCF_054061755.1). Taxonomy (NCBI): domain Bacteria; kingdom Pseudomonadati; phylum Bacteroidota; class Sphingobacteriia; order Sphingobacteriales; family Sphingobacteriaceae; genus Mucilaginibacter; species Mucilaginibacter sp. HD30. Next base: position 3,079,933 of record NZ_JBSSEO010000001.1, on the reverse strand, counting down.
TTCTGCAGAGATACTGATGGCATTGTTGTTTATAAATTTCAATACTTTGTCTGTACCGGTCATAGGTTCAAAACCAGGGAAATAATACCTGCCTTCTGGACTTAAAAACTCCTTGTAAGCCGCCATTTCTGATTTTGTTAAAGAAATATTGAAGGTTTTATCTGTATTTATTATAATCGTTTTACTATTAAAAGGATCTGCCGCTTCCTTAACCGGTTTGGCCTCGCTGTCTTTAAAATCAGTTAATTGTTTTTCTACAGGCTCGGGGTGTTGTATGCCCAGGTGTATCAATAATTTTAATTTGTTATTTGCATCTGCCCGCCATAAAGAAACATAATCACCATATACTTTGTCATCTTCCGACTTGCCGTTTTGGTAAGTATAGGGCCCTGCGGTAAAGGCCAGGTCGCCATTTGCAGATATGCGCGCAAATTTAGGTTCTTGTTTAGAAGTGCCAGGTTGCTTTTCCACACTGGCATAGAAACTGGTTATTTTTACCGGATTAGGCTTAAAAACAAAACCCTCCGCATCAGCCGCGCTTAAAAATCCTTCTTTTATACCTTTAGCGGCAACTATTTTATTAAAATTTGTTTCGGCTTCTACTACTTTGCTAACCTTGGCAGTTTGTGCCAAAGCAGATGCCGAGTAGCTAAAAATTAAGGTCGCCAGTAATATTTTTTTCATGTTTTTGTTTTGGTGATATTATTGCGGTTAAACAAGGTTGTTTCCGTTTTGTTGTGTCGTTTCTTGATAACGTAATTTTATCAATTAAATTTTACTCCAGTTAGTACCTTCTTTACTGTCTTTTAACTGGAAGCCAATTTTTTGCAAACCATCTCTTATCTTATCAGAGGTAGCGTAGTCTTTGTTTGATTTAGCTTCGTTTCGTAATGAAACTATCAGGTCAAGCACTTTAGGCAGGTCATTATTGGCGGCTTGTTCATTTTTCAGGCCCAAAATATCAAACACAAAAGTATTCATCATGTTTTTTAGCAGGTCCAAATTGTGTGCATCTATGTTCATCTTGCCATCGTGCACCGAGTTAATGATACGCGCTCCATCAAACAGTTCAGCAATTAAAACTGGACTATTAAAGTCATCGTTCATGGCCTGGTGGCAACGTTCTGTTAATGCCGCAATTTCTACGTCAGACGCAGGAGATACTTTAAGAGTATCTAACAACGACAAGGCATTCATCAGTCGTTTAAATCCTTTCTCGGATGCTTCCATGGCGTCATTTCCAAAATCAAGTGTACTGCGATAGTGCGCCTGTAACATAAAAAAGCGCACCGTCATTGGGCTGTAGCCTTTATTAAGGATAGAATTGTTGCCGGTAAAAAGTTCGTCAGGTAAAAAACTGTTGCCTAATGATTTTGACATTTTTTGCCCGTTAACCGTAAGCATGTTGGTATGGATCCAGTACCTGGCGGGGTTTTTACCGCAGCAGGCCACATTTTGCGCTATCTCGTTAGTATGGTGTGTTGGCGCAAGGTCAATGCCGCCGCCATGTATATCAAACTGATGGCCCAGGTATTTAGCGCTCATGGCAGAACACTCTAAATGCCAGCCCGGAAAGCCATTACCCCAAGGCGAGGGCCACTGCATTAAATGCTCGGGTTTGGCCTTTATCCATAAGGCAAAATCAAGTTTACCACGTTTCTCATCCTGCCCGCCTAAATCGCGGGTATTGGTAAGCAGATCTTCCAGCTTGCGGCCATTTAAAATGCCATAGTCCTGCGTTTGGTTGTATTTCTCAACGTCAAAATAAATTGAGCCATTCACCTCGTAGGCGTAGCCTTTAGTCATAATACTTTTAACCAGCTCAATCTGTTCACTTATATGCCCGGTAGCAGTTGGTTCAATGCTCGGTGGCAAGGTGTTAAGTATCCGCATAACGTCGTGAAAGCCAACGCTGTATTGCTGTACGATCTCCATTGGCTCCAACTGTGCCAGTTTTGCCTTTTTTGATATTTTGTCTTCTCCCTCGTCGCCAGCATCGCCCTCTAAGTGGCCCGCGTCTGTTATATTACGTACATAGCGCACCTTGTACCCAAGGTGGGTAAGGTACCTGAATATCAGGTCGAATGAAATATAAGTGCGGCAATTACCCAGGTGTACATCACTGTAAACTGTTGGGCCGCATACGTACATGCCAACGTGTGGCGCTGCAAGTGGCTTAAATTGTTCTTTTTTGCGTGTTAGGGTATTGTAAACAAACAAATTTTGCTCCATGGAGGCAAACTTACGATTTTAGGTTTGAGTTAAGTAATGGTTGATTAAGTGAGTAGTTGATTAAGTGGGTGGTTGTGTTATTCAATTGTAAGATTTTAAACATTCACTTAATCAACATCTCCAACTGCTCACTTCAAAACAACATCAGCATAGACCGGATAATGGTCTGAGAATTTTTGTTTTATGATGTTGTAATTCAATACATCAAATTGGTTGCTCGCTATTATATAATCAATTTGATAATTGGGGAAATCGCCGTTATAAGTGCGGCCCAGACCAAAGCCTTTTTCGCGGAAGCTATTTTTTATGCCCTTTGCCACTTGGTTTACTGCAAATGATGTAGGTGTATCATTAAAATCACCAGATATGATATAAGGATAGGGGCAGGCTGCAGCATGTTGCTTTACTTTAAGTGCCTGATCTGCCCGTTTTAAAAATGCCCGTTTGAGTTTTGCAGCGAGGCGTTTTGTTGATGAGATATCGGTTTTGCCGCTTTTTGCAACCGTATCAATGTATTTATAGTCTTCCTGTTCAAAAAGGAAAGACTGTAAATGAATGCAGTAGACCCTAACTATATTTTCGCCGTTTTTTACATCGGCATAAATACATTGTACGCCGCTGTTAGGTTCGGCAATAGCAACAGAGCCACTGGCAATTATGGGGTAGCGCGAAAAGATTGCCACTCCTATCACTTCGCTTTCACTTTCCATGCTGTTTTCGGTAAACCTGTAATTTGTGCCCAATAAATTACTTATCGAATCTCGCATGGCATAAGGCCCTTTTTTACGCGAGAAGTATTCTTGTATACTGATAACATCGGGCTTATTACTGCGCATAATACGCAAAATACCGCGTCTGGTTGTATCGTCAAAAAGCAACCCGCCCTTCCTGAAATTATGAACGTTGTAACTCAACACGCGCAAATTGCCCACGGAGCGCTCATGGGCTTTATTCCAAAAAGAAAATCCTATGTTATTGTGTAGCGTATTCCATCCCAATAAAATTGTAACTATTGATACCAGTGCAAGTTTACTGCGTGCAATTAGCCAGTAAACTATAAAAAGTACATTAGCCAGTAACAAGGGTGGGTAGGCCAAACCAAAAAATGCCACCGGCCAAAACTTACGCGGATCTGTTACAGGAGCCAGGTAAGAAATAAGCAAAGCAAGGGCCACCCCGCAGTTAATAAAGAGCAGCAGCTTTGTAAAAAAGGAAAGTTTTTGATCAGATTTCTTCTTCATGTTTGCTGGCCCGGAAAAGGATCTCCTTTTCGTGCTTGTTTAGGCTATCATAACCGTTTTGAGAGATTTTGTCTAATATGGCATCTATCTCTTCCTGCCGTGGTTTTACCGAAAGATTTTTTTCGCGATTGGTTGATACTACTTTGAGTGTGGGTTTGCGTTTAAATATTCCTGTCATACCCGTAATCCAGTCGTTGCCCCGCTGCAACTGTTTTACATAAATAAAGCCAATCAAAGCACCACCTAAATGGGCTATCTGCCCGCCGGCATTAGGGCCGGTGGTGCTTAAAAAATCTACAGCAACGTAAAAAAGCGCAATCCATTTTATTTTTACCGGGCCAATTAACATCAGGTTAATAGTATAGTTGGGCGCAATGGTAGCCGCGGCAACCACTATAGCCATAACACTTGCTGATGCCCCAACAACCGTCCCGGTATGTTTGATATATGAAAATAGCGGTAGCAGATTAAAAGCTACAACAAATAATACCCCGCCGGCAAGGCCCCCTAACAGATACAGGCCAATAGTGCGTTTTTTGCCTAAAAACTCTTCAAATATCTGCCCAAACCAGTATAGCCACAACATGTTAAACAGGATATGCCAGATATCTGCGTGCATAAACATGTAGGTAACAGGCGTCCAGAAACGAATAAGCAACCGATGCAGATTTGAAGGCAGCGAAAGATACTCATTGGCGTAGGCTGCAATATATTCTGTACGGTTAAACCAACCCTCAATTGTACCCGGGATATTAATTGCCAAAAAAACGGCAACGTTTATACAGATAAGCATAAATAGCTTACTCTGAGTTGCCGTTATTTTATATTTTATGTTATCCCAAAAAGTCATAGATCAGCGTAACCTTAATAACCATACTTGCCCGGGCCTTGTAAGCGCCACATTTTTACTAATAAAAAACCTAAAACAGCACCGCCTAAGTGGGCAAAGTGCGCAACATTATCGCCGTTAACTTGGCCCAGGCCAAGCATTAATTCTAAAACAACGTAAACCGGCATAATGTATTTTGCTTTTACCGGAACCGGGATGAACATGATCATCATTTCGGCATTGGGGTATAACATACCGAAAGCTATGAGTAAACCAAATATAGCTCCGGATGCACCCACCATTGATGAGCCATATATGCCCTGTAATTTTTGTATAACATCTGATGATGCTGAAAAGTTATCTGCCACGGTGAAAGAACCGGTTAGCTGATGAACTTCTATGCCCTGCACCAGCAATTGTAAAGCAATACCGCCCAAACCGCAAATAAAATAAAACATTATAAATCGTTTGGAGCCCATGTTGTATTCTAAAATGCTTCCGAAAGAATAGAGCGCAAACATGTTGAAAATTATATGTGCCCAACCGCCATGAAAGAACATGTAGGTTATGGGTTGCCACGGTTTAAATAAGGGCGAATCGAAATAATGGGCCGACGCGAGGTTGTATATAGTATTAACCAATGACGGATTAAACAACAAAAACGGCAAAAAGCAGATGACATTAATAATAAGCAGGTTTTTTACAACCGGCGATATATTGGCTAATGGAGATTGCATCATAAATATAAAAATGGGTTATTTTTCAAACCGCTCTAATAATTCAGTTAAGGTAAAAGTACTAATAACAGGCTTACCGTTAAGCGCTATGTTGGGTAATTGGCAGGCAAAGAGCTGATCCGTCATCAAATTCATCTCTTCTAACGATAGTTTTGTTCCTGCTTTTATAGCCGCGTTACGCGCCAGCGACCGCGCCAGGTTATCCCGTTTATCCAACTTTAAAATACTTAAGTTGTTTTTAAAACCTTCCAGTAAATGCTCCAACAACTGGTGCCCGTCGGCATTGTTAAGGTCGGCGGGTATACCCTCTACTACTACGGTGTTTTTGCCAAACTCGCGTATGTCAAAACCCAGTCCGCGAATATCGGGCAATAACTCTTTCAATAACTCAAAGTCGGCCCCGTTTAGTGTAAGCGATTGTGGAAATAAGCTTTGCTGACTAACACCCGAATGGTTCTGCAATTGCTGCAAAAAACGCTCGTACAATATACGCTCATGCGCGGCTTGCTGGTCTATCAGCATAAAGCCAGATTTAATGGGCGAAATAATAAAGCGGTTATGGATCTGAAAAAACTGACGCTCGCTGGCTTTGCTTATTTCCTGCTCATCAACATCAATGGTTTTTTCAACATGCATTTCGTGCTGCGTAGCTGTATCGCGCTTGCTTATTTCATATAAGGTGTCCCAATTTTGGGGGATAGATGAGCTACGGTGGCCGCCACTGTCGCGCTGATTCGAAGAAGAGGCCAGCGGCCTTTCTGTATTGCGTTCAACAAAGGGATTAAAATTAGGATCAAATTTAATAGATGGCGCAATTATCTGCTCAAATGGCTTGGGTGTTATCAGGTGCCCAATGCTGTTTTCCTGGTCAAAATCTAAACTTGGGGTAATGTTATAACGGCCCAATGAGCGTTTTACCGCAGAGCGGATGATAGCATAAATAGCTTTCTCGTCCTGGTATTTTATTTCAGTTTTGGTAGGATGTACGTTGATATCAATTTTTGAGGGATCGATATCAATAAACAAAACATAAAGCGGAAAGGACTCATCTGGCAATAACTCCTCAAAAGCAGTTAACACCGCGTGGTTAAGGTAAGCATCCTTTATAAAGCGGTTGTTTACAAAAAAGAACTGCTCGCCACGGGTTTTACGGGCAAACTCGGGCTTACCCACAAACCCGTGCAGTTTTATAATAGTGGTATCCTCCTCAACCGGCACCAAACGCTGATTGTAATTATTACCTAACAGGTGCACTATGCGCTGCTTTAAGGTAACGGCAGGTAAGTGATAAACTTCCTGCCCGTCATGGTGCAGCGTAAAAAACACTTCAGGATGTGCCAGCGCCACCCGCTGAAACTCATCAATAATATGCCGCATTTCTACCGGGTTACTTTTTAAAAAGTTGCGGCGGGCCGGTATGTTGTAAAATAGATTCTTTACAGATATGGAAGTCCCCGGAGTTACGGAGCAAGCCTCCTGTTTTAACACTTCAGATCCTTCAATAAACAGCTGCGTGCCTAATTCATCCTCGTGGCGGCGGGTTTTTAACTCCACCTGCGCTATAGCGGCTATTGAAGCCAAAGCCTCGCCCCTAAAACCCATGGTTCGGATGGCAAACAGGTCATCAGCTTTTTTTATTTTGGATGTGGCGTGGCGCTCAAAACTCATGCGGGCGTCTGTACCGCTCATACCGCAGCCGTTATCAATCACCTGTATTAATGATTTTCCGGCATCCTTAATAATCAATTGTATTTTATCGGCACCTGCATCAATAGCGTTCTCTATCAGTTCTTTTACGGCAGATGCGGGCCTCTGCACCACTTCGCCGGCGGCTATCTGGTTGGCAACGGAATCCGGTAAAAGCTGAATTATATCTGACATTAAATTTCCCTTCAATTTCTTTCCGATGCTAAATTAATTATTTGAGGGGATAATTGAGTAGGTTTAATGTAGAACGCTGAATATACAATAATGAATAAAGTAGTGCTAACTCGATAGTGGATATTCATTCGACTGCAGAGTTTGATACTAAACTTTATCAACTAACGGTTGTATATACTATTACGTTAAATATATTTACAGAAAGTACCCTGCCGCGATGAAGAAATTATTGCCCTTATTGTTGCTTTTAATAGCAGCGTGCAAAAAGAAAGATTTTAATGCCGATATATTGATTAAGAATGCTGTGGTTTACACTGCAGATAGTGCTTTTACAGTTACAGATGCGTTTGTTATTAGCGCAGGTAAAATTGTTGCCGTAGGCAAGGCTGCGGATTTAGAAGAAAAATACACGCCGAAGGAAGTTATTGATGCGCAGGGCAAGGCTATATATCCCGGATTTATTGATGCGCACACACACTTTTACGAATACGGAATGGGTTTGCAGCAGGTAAACCTGAAAGGCATCACTAACTGGCACACCGTTACCGATTCTGTGCAGGCGTTTGCCCGCAGCAACCCAGACGGTTGGGTATTGGGTAACGGCTGGGATCAAAACCTGTGGCCGGGCAGAAAATTTCCGGATAAGGCAGTGCTTGATTCCCTCTTCCCCATGCGGCCGGTTTTACTCTCACGGGTTGATGGGCATGCCGCCATTGCCAATCGGGCAGCCCTGGATATTGCTGGAATAAAACCAGATCAGAAAATAGCTGGTGGTGAAATTGAAACGATAAACGGAAAGCTTACAGGCGTTTTATTGGACAATGCCGTAGGCATAGTTACCCGTAAAATTCCTGCAGCTGATGAGCAGGCCGTTCAAAAAGCGCTACTGGCAGCACAACAAAACTGCCTGGCAGTAGGTTTGACAACTGTTGACGATGCGGGCCTGCCTTATGGAATGGTTAATACCATTAATCAACTGCAAAAAAAGGGCGACCTGAAAATGCGTATGTACCTTATGTTGGCAGATAGGGAAGAAAATTATAAATATCTTTTTAAGAACGGCATAGTTAAAACACCGCGCCTTAGCGTTCGGGCCATAAAAATGTATGCTGATGGGGCACTGGGTTCGAGGGGGGCATGTCTGTTAAAGCCTTATGCCGACCAAGCCGGATGGAGCGGCTTTTTGTTGGCCAATCCGCAACATTTTATACAAATTGCCGAAAGGCTTGCCGCAACTAATATTCAGTTATGCACCCATGCCATTGGCGATTCGGCCAACCGGGTAATGCTGAAAATTTATGCCGGGGTATTAAAAGGCAAGAATGACAAACGCTGGCGCATAGAACACGCACAGATAGTAGCACCCGAAGACCTGCACTACTTTGGCGACAATGATATAATACCATCTGTACAACCTACGCACGCTACATCTGATATGTATTGGGCCGGTAAGCGTTTAGGTGACGACCGTTTAAACACTGCTTACACCTATAAACAACTTTTAAAACAAAACGGATGGATGGCTTTAGGGACAGATTTCCCGGTGGAAAGTATAAACCCCATGTATACTTTTTATGCTGCGGTTGCCCGTAAGGATCTAAAAGGTTATCCGCAAAACGGTTTTCAAGCAGACAATGCGATAACGCGCACAGAAGCTTTAAAAGGAATGACCATTTGGGCGGCAAAAGCCAATTTTGAGGAAAAAGAGAAAGGCAGCATAGAGCCGGGCAAGTATGCCGACTTTGTTATATTAGACGCTGATATTATGCGGATAAGTGCCAGCCAACTGCCTTACACCAAAGTTTTAAAAAGCTATATCAACGGAGAAAAAGTGTATGAGAAGAAATAGGCCGTTCGGCTTTACGGTAATTTTATCGGCATTTATTTTACTTAATTCGGCATGTGCGCAAAGCCCCTATACGGGTGAAGGTTACCTGGTTGAACAACGTCAGGTACAAACGTCAACAGTATTGTTCAATAACCAGAAGGACATTATTCCGCTAAAAAAACTTGCCGAGAAAAAGATAGCCAGTATACATTTTTCCCATGTTTTTGCTGCTGGTTTTGACAGTCTGCTTAACAACTACGCTAGGGTGGAGAGCTTTAAAGGGGCAGATTATTTGGGCGCTAAAAGTATAGAAGACCTTTCACGGGACGTTAAATTATACAACACGATTATTTTACAGTTAAATGAGGCTGATATTATTAATCCTAAGATCATAGATTTTATAAAGGCGAATCAAAAGTTAAAGGATATAATAGTAGCTTATTTTGGTATGGGCACACAATTACTTTACCTGAATGATTTTAAAGGCCCCATCATTTGTGCTGAACGCATATCGCCGGTATCATCCAATTTTGTGGCGCAGGCCATATTTGGGGGTTTAGCATTTACGCAAAAACTAAGCACCACTTACACCCAGCAATTAAAGCCCGGTTCGGGTTTTACTACTAAACAGATCCGCCTGCAATACACAGTTCCCGAAGAGGTAGGTATCCGCTCAGAAAACCTGGCTGACATTGATAAAATAGCCCGCGAAGCCATTGCCCAGCATGGAACACCCGGCTGTGTGGTGTTGGTGGCTAAAGATGGCAAGGTGATATTTAATAAAGCTTATGGCTTTCAAACTTATGATGCTGTGGTGCAAAATAAGATAACGGATATTTTCGATTTGGCCTCTATGACTAAGATCTCTGCCACTACAATTGAGGCCATGAAGTTGGTGGACGAAGATAAACTGGATATAAATGCTACTGTTGCAGATTACTTACCAGAGGCAAAAAACACCCCGGTTAAAGATGTAAAGATATGGGAGATACTCACCCACCAGGCAGGTTTTATTGCCGATATCCCCACTTTTGAGGTAATAAAACCACAGGACCACAGCGTTGACTCGTCTGCTGCGTATCCAACCAAAGTAAACCAGAATTATTACCTGGTTAAAGATTATTTTAAAAACGTAATGTGGCCCAAAATGCTGCGCGGCCCGTTAAAAACACGCGGTCAGTACGTTTACAGCGATGTAGGAATGTGTGTGTTGCAGCAGATAATTGAAAACATTACGGCTACCGGCGAAGCTGACTATACCCAAAAGAATTTTTATACGCCGCTGGGTATGCAAACCGCAGGCTTTTTACCACTTTACCGTTTCAACGCAGACAGAATACCGCCTACAGAAATAGACCGGAAATACCGCAAGGCAACACTAAAGGGTTATGTTCACGATCCCACCGCGGCGTTAATGGGTGGTGTAGCCGGGCATGCAGGCTTGTTTGGCAGTGCTATTGATATGGCAACTTTGTACCAGATGCTGCTAAATGGCGGTAAATACGGAGGCGAAGAATATATAAAATCTGGTACGATAAAGCAGTTTACCGCAAAATACTCCAACGTAAGCAGACGAGGGTTGGGCTTTGACCGCTGGGACCCTGCCAAAGACAAGAAATATCCATCTGAGTTTGCATCCGATCAAACTTTTGGGCATACGGGCTTTACAGGTACCTGCGTTTGGGTTGATCCTAAATACAATTTGGTTTACGTGTTGTTGTCAAACCGGGTTTATCCAGATGTGAGTAGTAAATTTAATAGCTTAAGCATAAGGCCGCGTATTCAGGATGTTGTATACCAGGCAATTGAAAAGGGGATGCAGTAAGCTCCACCCAACCCTCCCCGTAAGGGAGGGATTTATTTTGGAGGAAGCATAAAAAAGTCTCCCCTCCCGAAGGAGATTTAGAGGGGGCTGAAATATTACATCCGGCTAACACTAATGTTATAAAATGCTGTTAAACTTGCAAGGTAATTCAACTCATACTTTATAAATGAAGATCGGAATAGTTTGCTATCCAACTTTTGGCGGTAGCGGCGTTGTCGCCACCGAGTTGGGGAAAGCTCTGGCAGATAACGGACACCAGGTGCATTTTATCACCTACAACCAACCCGCCCGTTTAGACTTTTTTTCCGAGAATCTTTTTTACCACGAAGTATCGGTAGCCAATTACCCGCTGTTTGATTATGCGCCTTACGAGGTTGCTTTAGCCAGTCGTTTGGTTGATGTGGTACGCTTTGAAAAACTGGATGTTTTACACGTTCACTACGCTATACCACATGCGTCTGCGGCGTTTATGGCTAAGCAGATATTGCTAACTTATGGTATTTATATCCCCGTTGTAACCACTTTGCATGGTACCGATATCACTTTGGTTGGTAAAGACCGCACGTATAAGCCGGTAGTTACTTTTTCTATTAATAAGTCTGATGGCGTAACAGCGGTGTCTGAAAATTTAAAGAAAGATACTTTTGAGTTTTTTGATATTGAAAACGATATAAGAGTAATACCCAATTTTATTGATCTTACCCGTTTCAGCCTAAAGCCGAAAGACCATTTCAAAAAGGCCATTGCACCAAACGGCGAGAAGATACTGATCCATACCTCCAACTTTCGTAAAGTAAAACGCACCGAAGATGTTGTGAGGATCTTCGCCAAGATCCGCGAAAAGATCCCATCAAAATTGCTGATGGTAGGCGATGGCGGCGAACGCTCTGCATGCGAGCAATTGTGCCGTGATCTTGGTGTAAGTGAAGATACCCGCTTTTTAGGCAAGCAGGATGCTATTGAGGAGATCCTTTCTGTATCCGACCTGTTTTTGATGCCTTCGCAGTCTGAAAGTTTTGGTTTGGCTGCACTGGAAGCTATGGCTTGCAAGGTGCCTGTTATAAGCTCAAACACCGGCGGCCTGCCCGAACTTAATTTGGAAGGTGTTACCGGCTTTTTGCGAGATGTGGGAGATGTTGACGGCATGGCCGAAAGATCCATCTATATTTTAGAGGATGATGCACGTTTAGCCACTTTTAAAGATAACGCCCTTGCCCGCGCAAAAGAATTTGAACTGTCTAAAATATTACCGCTATACGAAAGCTATTATACTGAGGTGATAGAGAAAAAGCTTATCGGCTAAGGGTATAGCCTGAGAGGGGGTTACAAGTTGCTTGCAGAAGCAAATATTAGTATATTTGTTAAAAGGTAAATGCAATGAAATTAGTAATAGACATAGCAGATAACGAAGCCGAAGGTTTTATTGAATTGCTCAAGGGCTATTCCTACGTAAAAGCCAAGCCTATTTCTGCTCCTGATGCGGCGGTGTTGGAAGAATTAAGGCACCTTAAAAAGGCTGTAAATTTGGCTGGCAAACTTAAAGCCGGAAAAATGCAAAGCCGCCCTGCTGCTGAATTTCTGAATGAGCTATAGTGTTCGAATAATGACGGAAGTCTTCCGTTTTTAGACGTGTTTTTTTCAGTCTCTTCCTGCGGAAACCCAATATTTCTTAAATTAGGTTTATGGAACAAGCGGAAACTTTTCAAGCTGGTAAATGGCAATGGTGGCAAAATCGTCGAGCTAAATATAATAAAGGTTTAATAGTGGCCGGTCTTTTGGCATTTCTGCTTTACTGTATTGTGGGAGAAATAGTGATAGCGCCGTATGAAGAGTTTGAAGTAACACTCTTTACAACAGGTTTTCAGGGCATAGGCTATTTAATTATGATGCTTGTAGCCAATTTGCTATATAACCTGGGCTTTCTTTTTGACAGACTTTTCAATAAACAGAACAGCGAATCCTTTAGGTTAAACCTCTTTCAGTTAGGTTATTGGTTCTCGGTAGTGTTGCCCTTTTCTATTCCTGTATTAGTGGCAGTTACTCATTGGAAATAAGCCTTTATGATTCAGACATTTAAGGCGTCCAACTACCACAATATTTGCGATGAGCTTGGCAGGAAGGATGTTCATTTAAATAATATTATCCAAACCTACGGCTATCCGGCAATGTGGAGCCGCCCCAATACTTTTGAATCATTAGTGCATATTATATTGGAGCAACAGGTTTCGCTTGCTTCGGCATTGTCTGCCCTAAATAAACTGCGCAATTATGTGCAGCAAATAACCCCCGCTCGTGTTTTACTGCTTACAGATGACGAGTTCAGGGCCTGCTATTGCAGCAGGCAAAAAACAGCCTACATAAAATACCTGGCTGAAGTTATTTTAAGCGGGCAAATAAATCTGCAAACATTTGAGACAGTGCCCAATGATAAAATACGGGCCCAACTAACAGCGCTGAAAGGCATTGGCAACTGGACGGTTGATGTTTACCTGATGTTTGTTTTGCAGCGTGCAGACACTTTCCCGGTGGGTGATCTGGCCGCTGTTAATGCGTTAAAACGGATAAAAGGTTTGCCGGCTCAAACATCAAGAGAGGAACTGATTAGCGTAGCTGAGCGATGGCAGCCTTATCGTACAGTAGCAACAATGATTTTATGGCATTATTATCTGTCGGCACCGCGAAAAAGCTAAAAAACTCTAAATCTTGGCTCTTGATTCTTGACTTCACTCAAACACCACTGTTTTGTTATTATAAACAAACACCCGGTCCTCAAAAACCAGTTTAAGCGCGCGGGCCAAAACAGCGGTTTCAATTTCTTTTCCGGCGTTTACCATATCGGCAACGGTGAAAGAGTGGTTTACAGGTATGGTTTGCTGCGCGATGATTGGCCCCTCGTCCAGTTCGTTAGATACAAAGTGGGCGGTAGCGCCTATCAGTTTTACGCCCCGTTCGTAAGCCTTACGGTAAGGGTTGGCCCCTATAAATGCCGGTAAAAAGGAATGATGAATGTTGATTACACGCATAGGATATTGGGCCACAAATGCGGGCGACAGGATGCGCATAAATTTGGCCAGTACTAAATAATCGGGTGCATACGGTGCTATCAAAGCCTCTGTTTGCTGTTCAAACTCGTCTTTGCTTTTTGATTCATGCGATACATGATGAAATTGGATGCCAAATCTTTCGCAAACATCGCTCAGGTCATTATGATTACCAATAACGCATTGTACCGTTGCACCTAAAGTATTAAAGAAATTGCGTATCAATATATCGGCCAGGCAATGGTATTCTTTGGTGACCAAAACCACTATCTTTTTCTGTGGAAGCGGATTAATATGAATTGTAGCATCATCAGGCAATACATTGCTTAACTGTTTCTGAAGCTCATCGGAGTTAAAAATCTCCTCAACTTCAAGCCGCATAAAAAACAGATTTTCCATTTTATCAACATACTCACGCATGGATATAATGTTTAACTGTTGTTTAGAAACTACCGAAGATATGGCTGCCACCAACCCAACCTGGTCAGCGCATTGTATTACAATTATCATATAAGGTTTTATAACCGGGCGTCAGGAGAAAATGTGTGTTTGTTATTTCAACCCTTTAATAAAGCCAACCACGCTGGTAACAAACTCCGGCTTTAAAGGCAGATCGGGTTTATTATAAGTTGCCAGGTTTTGCTGCCTGTCTTCGGGCGCTTCTTTCAAAATATGGTTCATACCCGGTATTATCGCTAATGTGGCATTCCGGGTTTTTAACTTTTCTGCATTGGCAACATTTACCTGTAGATCAGTAGTTCCCTGCACTATAAGGATGGGCATCTTTAATTTTTTAATCTCTCTTTGCGGATCAAAACGGCACCAGCTCATCAAGTACATTTGCACACTCGGGCGGGCAATAAAGTATAGCTGAGGGTCAACCTTTTTTTGCAGCCTTCCCCTCTTTAACGAATCCATGATCTTGTTAAGGCCGTCGGCCAGGTAAGATGGCTGCGATTTCATCTGATCCTTCAATACTTTCTCACCAGGTTCGCCTGCTCCCTCAACCGAAATAAATGCATTAACGTTTTCGTCAGCTGATCCGCAGGCAAGTATGCCAACCAGCGAACCCTCGCTGTGCCCCAGCACAATAATCTTTGAAAAACGCTGATCTGCCTTCAACAAGTTAATAAAGCCAATGGCGTCATCAGTATTATCATCAAAAGTCAGGTTTTCTTCTTTCTGTGTCCCCATGCTTTGGCCCACCATGCGTTTATCATAGCGTAAAGATGCTATACCGTTTTTGGCCAATGATTCTGCTATTTGCTTATAAGTATTGGTGTTAAGGTTGGCCTGCGCATTGTTGCCATTACGGTCTGTTGCGCCTGATCCCGGTATGATCAGCACCACAGGCATTTTGCCGGATGCATTGCTGGGTACTGCAACAGTGCCAGACAGTGTACCGGTTAGTGTTTTAAGTAAAATTGGTGCCTCTGATATGGATGGATCAGCAATGGCGGCGGCGGCAGTTTGTTGCTGATATGGACTCAGCAACAAACCAATAAATTCGTCTTTGCTGTTTAGTGAGATATTCAGTAAAAAAACGCCGTTCTTAAAGGTAGCTTTATAAACTGCAAGCGGTTCGCTGTAAGTAGAAAACTCTGCTTTGGTTAAATTGCCTAATTGTGCCTTTAACTGGGTGGTGGTTTCTTTAAACTGAGAAGGGGGCAATTGGGCCTTCATGGCTGCGCTAAAATGCACTGAAATGCTGTCTGGTAGATTTTGATTATAAAACTTTTCAAAAAGCCCTACTGCTGCTTTGTATTTTGCCGGCTCGGACTGCGCAAATAACATGGCCGGAAAAAAAATACGAAGTATGATAATGCTAAATCTTTTCATTAATATACGGTGAAATTGAAGACTGATATTTTCAATCGGAAAATTAGTAAAAAAGTGCATACAATTTGAAATTCATTGTGCATTTTTACCCGTACCTGTGTTTTACTTAATATCTTATCAAAGGCCACAATCAACTTTAGTGCAGTAAAGGCCGTATAAGGTTTAATAACAATTTTGATATTGCTTACTAACTTCAATATAGCTTACTACATATATTGTGGAATAAGGCGCGCTGTTAAAACAGCAGCGCTTGTTGTTGGCCTGTTTTTTACTGTCACGCAATGCTATGGTCAAAGTAAAACGTCGGTTATAAAAGGCACCGTTTTTACTGAGAACAAAATACCTTCGCAATCTTCAACCGTTATTTTGTTAGCGGCAGACTCATCCATACTTACTTCCACCGCAACTGACGAACACGGCGGTTATAATTTTACTGTTAACGAGGGTGTTTATTTGGTGCTTGCTTCGCGGATAGGTTACAACCAGTCGTTTTCGGGGCCGTACACTGTATCAGGGCAGGGAGATCTTAATGCGCGAGACATAGTTCTTGTCCAATCCGTTCCTGTTTTGAAAGAGGTATCAATAACTGCAAGAAAGGCGTATGTAGAAGTTAAGCCCGGCCGTATGGTACTTAACGTACAAAGCAGTATTGTTGCAGAAGGTAATTCGGTATATGATTTGCTTCGCCAGGCGCCGGGTGTACATGCGGGCAGCCAGGGCACTTTAAGTATTATAGGGCGGCAAAGCGCTATGGTATTGATTGACGGAAAGCCCGTTAATGTAAGTGGAGAGAGCCTTGCCACCATGTTAGAAAATTTGCAAAGCAGCACTGTACAGCAAATTGAATTGATAACTAACCCCTCTGCCCGGTACGAGGCAGGTGGCGCGGGTGTTATTAATATTATGTTAAAAAAAGGCAGCAACGCCGGTACAAACGGCACATTTACCATTGGTGGGGGATATGGTAAATTTTATAAAGCTAATACTGGTATTACGTTTAATAACCGTATGGGTAATGTCAATATTTTTGGCAATTATAATTATGCCGCCAATAAAACCTTTAAAACCTTTACCACTGATAGGGCAATTGATTACCTGGGCGTTTTAAGTAACTATGATTCGCGCTATTATACCACGCGCGAAAGTTATAATCACGCATTCCGGCTGGGCTCAGACTTTTTCCTGTCTCCAAACCATACATTAGGCGCATTGATTAGCGGTACTGTGAATAACAGTAACTTTATTAAAGACAACTTGCTTCGCATTAGCAACAATGGTAAGTTTGATTCAACCATTGTTACAATGGCCAACCTTAAACGAAACCTTGCAACCGTTAATTACGAGGTGAATTACAATGGCAAGCTTGATACGTTGGGGCAAACGCTTTCGGCTTATGTAAGCTATAACCATTTTGATCGCGAATCTGATGAATACATCAGTAATCACTTTACTAAAGCTTCCGGCGAGGTTTATCGTCCTGATCTGTTTCAGCAAAACATTTCTCCCTCGCAAATAAATATTTGGGCTGCAAAGTTGGATTACGTGAAACCACTGTCGAAAACTACTACGTTAGATGCGGGTATAAAATATAGTCGGGTTTCAAGTGGTAACGATCTGATATTTGGGCCAAAAAGAAATGGCGTTTATACGGTAGATCCCAATTTTAGCAGTAATTTTAATTATATCGAAAACGTAAATTCAGCTTATACTAACCTGTCAACCGCGGCAGGTAAATGGAAAATGAGCGGGGGACTACGGGTGGAGCAAACCATTGCCCATGCTATTTCAACAAGTGATAAAATCAATTTCGAAAAAAATTATGTCGATTTTTTTCCGCAGGCGCAGCTACGGTATACCTATAATGCTAAAAATAACTTTACACTTAGTTTCAACAGAAGCATCTACAGGCCATTGTATGAGGAAATAAATCCGTTTTTATATTATGTAGACCTTTATGATTACCGGGCCGGTTACCCGCAATTATTACCCTCTTACACCAATACAATAGAATTAGCGCACAGCTATAACAGCGCAATTGTAACCAGTTTGTATGCGTCCGTTACAGATAATTTTTATGGTTTTAACGCATTTGAGCAGAATAATGAAAGCAAGGTAAATATTACTATACGCAAAAACTTTGGCAGAATGGCTGTGTATGGTATTAAGTTTTCAACCCCTGCGCAGTTTACTGCATGGTGGAGCGCCAATTTCTCTGCTGATGTTTCCTACCAACGCACAAAAGCCTACCCAGAAAACGGAGATCTTAACAAAGGAACGCAAGACGTGCTTTTATCAACAAATCATTACTTTAAGTTGGGTGCGGGTTTTACGGCGGAAACAAATTTCAAATATGAATCGCCTACGTTTTATGGGTTTAGCCAGTTCAAAGCAAATTACCGGCTCGATGCCGGTATAAGTAAAACTGTGTTCAATAACCTGGGTACATTCAGGCTAACAGTGCTCGATATTTTCAGGACAGAGCGCGACCGTGCCTATACCAATTATCGTAACCTTAACCTATCAATAGTTAACCGTGAGGAAGGGCGGGTGGTGCGCTTTGGTTTTAGTTACCGGTTTGGCAACAAGCAGCTTAAAAGCGCCGGTACGCATAAGTTAGGAAACGAAGATGAGCAGCGCCGCAGCGGAAGCGTGGCAGGTTCAGCCAATTGATAGTACTAATTGGCAACACAACACTTTTTCAATTTTGTACATTTGCCGCAATATATTTTGATATGGGTTACCCAAGTTTGCAGGCATGCATAGCCGATCTGGAAAAAAATGGACATTTGATCCGCATAAAGCAGGAGGTTGATCCCTATTTGCAAATGGCGGTCATACACCTTAGGGTGTTTGAAAATGGCGGCCCGGCTATTTTGTTTGAGAAGGTAAAGGGTAGCAAGTTCCCTGCAGTTTCTAACTTGTTTGGTACGCTGGAGCGGTCTAAGTTCATTTTCCGCGACTCGCTCGATAAAGTTAAAAAGCTGGTAGAGCTAAAAAACGACCCAATAACGGCTTTCAAGCATCCCATACAAAACGCCAATGTAGCGCTGACAGCTTTATCTGCCCTGCCAAAAAGACTAAGCAGAAACTACCTTAACAATTTTGAACGTTGCCGTATCAGCGATCTGCCGCAGATCCTTAACTGGCCCAAAGATGGCGGCCCCTTTGTTACCATGCCGCAGGTATATACCGAAGATATAGACAAGCCGGGTGTTATGAATGCCAACCTGGGTATGTATCGTATACAGCTGGCAGGTAACGATTATATATTGAATGATGAGATAGGCCTGCACTACCAATTGCACCGGGGTATAGGCGTGCATCAAACAAAAGCCAATGCCAAGGGGCAGCCGCTAAAGGTGAGCATATTTGTAGGGGGGCCACCATCGCACCCTGTGGCTGCAGTTATGCCCTTGCCCGAGGGGCTGTCTGAAATGACCTTTGCGGGGGCGCTGGGTAACCGTCGCTTTAGGTATTTGTATGACAATGAAGGCTTTTGCATCTCTGCTGACGCCGATTTCATAATTACCGGCACCGTGATGCCGCACGAGAATAAACCCGAAGGCCCCTTTGGCGATCACCTTGGGTATTACAGCCTCACCCATCCCTTCCCATTGATGAAGGTGCATAACGTGTATCACCGCAAGGATGCTGTGTGGTCGTTTACTGTTGTGGGGCGCCCGCCGCAGGAAGATACCAGCTTTGGGGCGCTGATCCATGAGATTGCAGGCTCGGCCCTGCCGCAGGAGATCCCGGGGTTGAAGGCGGTAAATGCCGTTGATGCTGCTGGTGTGCACCCCTTGCTGTTTGCCACAGGCAGCGAACGATATACGCCTTACCTGAAAGAGTGCCGACCGCAGGAGATCCTTACCATAGCCAATCATATATTAGGCAAGAACCAATTGAGCCTGGCAAAATACCTGTTCATTGCCGCGCACGAGGATGACCCCCAATTGGATGTGCACGATATCGGCCACTTCTTAACGCACATACTACAGCGCGTTGACCTTACCCGCGACCTCCACTTTTACACCAAAACCACCATTGATACGCTTGATTACAGCGGCAGCGGACTAAACTCAGGCAGCAAGGTGGCCATAACGGTAGCAGGCGATGTTAAGCGCGAGCTATGGGCCCAAACGCCCACCGACTTCACCCTGCCGCGCCCTTTTGTTAACAGCCAAATGGTTATACCAGGCGTGCTGGCGCTTGAAGTGCCCGGCAACATACGCAGCAGCGATATGCCGTTAATGCTGGAGATACTGCAAGAGCATTTTGGCGAGACCGACCTGAGCGGCCTGCCGTTGATGGTGCTTTGCGATGATGCCGCTTTTACCGCCGCTAACATTAACAACTTTGTTTGGGTAACCTTTACCCGCAGCAACCCATCGCATGATATATATGGGATAAACGAGTTTACTGAGCATAAGCACTGGGGCTGCCACGGCCCGCTGATTATTGACGCCCGCATAAAGCCGCATCATGCGCCTGTTTTGGTGAAGGACCCGGAGGTGGAAAAGCTGGTGGATAAAATGGGCGAATCAGGAGGCGAATTGTACGGGGTGATCTGATGTTTGTCCCACGGGTGTGTGAGACACAATGAGACAAGTGGGACGATTTTTTTTAATAGTCAGCTGATAATTAGTGCTTTGCTGTTTTAGCGTGGGACAAAGTGGGACTACTTATTCGTCAGGGAAATTAGCTGTGAATATTTGTTATTGGGCTGATAATCAGCTATGATGTAAAATTTGGATTTCTTGTCCCAATTTTTAAGCAAAAGGGGCCAATTAAACGACGACGTAAAAACCGATTCAAACTAAACGCACGTTTATATTAACCCAATGTAGCCGCTTTCAACTTGTATGTTTTTTGGAAAAGATATTTGCAGGAAGTTTAATGAAAATTAAACGCACAAACATGAAAACTTTACTAACCTTCCTTTCCTTATTTTTAATTTCCTGCACCTGTTTAGCACAGGAAAAACTCCCGCTCAGGGATCAAAGTGGACAAATGGCCACGTTCGGTGTTAGCTCGTTAAATTCTAAAATTCAGATTTTTCTGCAGGCGGATGAGCATACAAAATCTATAAGTCCCTTTAACTACATACCTAACGACCCATTGGGCACGGTAGTTTTTTTAGAGGGCGCCACAACTGTTAATGTAACTACAAGGATTCACAAAGACAGTTTAAAGTACTATCGCTATTCTATAACGGAGAATGACAGCTCCATTATAAAATCTAACCAAAGTTTAACCAAAGTAGATTTTGTTTGGGTAAAAGGAAGTGATCTTCCGGGTTATTTAACCATGAATTTCGGTGTCAGTAATACAGCAGGAAAAAAAGTAACATTAAAGGTATATAGCCTGCTTGATGTTAATAAAGTAACCAATGTTGTTATTTATAATAAGCCGATAAAAACTGCGAAGCTTTTAAAAACAGCATTAACTACCATAAACGAAGGAAAAAAAATAACCTACAATGGTTTTACATATAATAAATACAAATCTTTACCTATTAAGGACGGAACCACTATAACAGATAACGGAAAAAATATAGGCATTTGGTTGTCTATGAAAAAAACCGATCTGGATTTTATTTATAACATCTATGTGGTTCATCATAACAAAGATGGACAACGAATAACGCTACAGACCAGCAACTGGACATATAATTCAGTAGACGGCGGTCCGGCTTATTTTATCGACTACAACTATCTAAAACAACCCGGCGATTACGAAATATTGATAGCCCCCGGAAAACTAACGCTTGAGCAGTTAAACAGTGGCAAAATACAAACCGCTAAATTCTCATTTAAAGTTTTGCCGGCACCAATGGTATATTCTACCGGAGAACTGGTTCTAATAATATTTATCATAGCATCTGTAATTGCCACCATTGCGCTGGTAATTATTTACCTGATGAGGAGAAAAAGTAAGGCAAAATTAATGTTGGCAGATTTACGCGCGGATGCTGCCGGAAGCGAGCTGAACATGGTACGTTCGCAATTAAACCCACATTTTGTGTTTAATGCTTTAAGCGGCATTCAAAGTTTAATAAACAAAAACGAAGTGGAGCGAGCTAACAATTACCTGAGTAAGTTTGCAGGTTTAACAAGACACGTGCTGAGTGACAGCGCGATGATAAGTGTAGGCGATGAGATAAACCTGTTGAGCGACTACCTTGCAATGGAACAGCTGCGGTTTTCTTTTCAATACCAGGTTGACGCGGGTGAGGATGTGAATGATAACGTTGAAATTCCGGTCATGTTAATTCAGCCCTTTGTTGAAAATGCTGTGAAGCATGGGATAATGCCCCTAAAAGGGACAGGTGAAATAACTGTACGTTTTGCAAAGCATAATAACGACTTAAAAGTAACCATTACAGATAACGGGAAAGGATTTGATGCTAATAAGAGTTACACCGGCTTAGGTTTAAAGTTGAGCAAAAAAAGAATAGATTTATTAAATCAAACCTTTAAAGAATGTCCCATAAAACTGGAAGTCAATTCCACAGGATCCAAAACATCAGTTGTTATACTTTTAACCCAATGGTTGTAAGCTGATGAGAGCGTTAATTATTGATGATGAGCTGCATAATATTGAAAACCTGGAGATTTTATTAGGACAGTATTGCCCTGACGTAGAAATTGCAGGTTCAGCAACAGACGTAGCGGTTGCTGTTGCACTTACCCATGATTACCCGCCGGATATTGTTTTTTTAGATATACAAATGGGTGAAGCTTCAGGATTTGACTTCCTGAAGCTGGTGCCTAATAAAGATTTCGAAGTGATTTTTATCACAGCCTTTGATAAGTATGGCATAGACGCGATCAAGTTTGCAGCGCTTGATTATTTGTTAAAGCCGGTTGCCATTGCCGATTTAGTGCTCGCGGTTAATAAAGCAAGAGAAAAGCTCAAAATTAAGGAGAAAAGTAAACAGCTTGATTTTTTGCTGAGCCATGTGCGTAACAGCGACCAGCACGTTGCCAGGATAGCACTGCCGCAATTACATGAGATACGTTATGTATTAGTGAGCGACATTGTACGCTGCGAAGCAGACAATTCATATACATTTTTTCATCTTGCCAATGCTGAGCGGATCCTGGTTTCCAGGTCTATTAAAGAATACGCAGACTTGTTAAAACCATCAGGCTTTATTCGTACGCATCAAAGCCACCTCATCAATGCTATCCATATAAAAAGCTGGGTAAAAGAAGATGGCGGGCTGTTAGTGTTAACCAATGGCGACAAAGTTCCGGTTTCAAAGCCTAATCGTGATGCTGTTAAAATGATCCTGAATAGATCTTTGCGATAATTCGCCGATAAATTACAAATGCCTCTACTCAATTACAAGGTTTTTGCAGCCACGCCCTTCCAAGCTTGCAGCTTGGAAGGGCAAAAATTTAAGCGTCCCGCTTAAATCAAAACATATATGCTATTCTTCATACCAAAGCCTCGCTATCGCCAATACGCAAAGAACTTAGAATTAATTAGTTAATTTAAGCGGGACGCTTAAATTGGTTAGCATCCAAGCAAGATGCCTGGATGTGCGTATTTGGATTTTTTCGCGGTTATATCAACACACTTTTGGGCACGTAATACGCTCATACTACGCATTGTTAAAATAATTTTTTAAATTGTGATTTGATTTAACCTGCTGCTAAACCACACACTATGCAATCTTCCGAAACTTCTTCCTGGCCGCTTTGGAGAAAAATACTCTTTCGCTTCTGTTTTATTTATCTCACGCTACAAATTGCTCCTTTAACCTGGTTAGACAGCCTGCCATTAGTTTCCACGGTAACGCAATACTATGGCAAATTAACAGATTGGGTAGTTACGTGGGCTAACGCTGCGTTCTTTCACGTTCGCCCCGTGCTTGTGCCCGAAAATGGCAGCGGTGATACCTCTATGGGGTGGGCGCGGCTGTGGACCTATCTGTGTATAGCCGCTTTAGGCGCGCTTATATGGTCCATCCTGGACAGGAAACGGCCAAATTACACGCACTTAAACTATTGGCTGGTTTTGTTCGCGCGGTACTTTGTTATAATGATTGCGCTGTCATATGGTATTATAAAGGTGTTTGGCCAGCAAATGGTGTTTCCTAATATGCATCAGTTGGCTACACCGCTTGGCGATTTGCTGCCTATGCGCTTTTCCTGGCTTTTTATCGGCTATTCTGCCCCATACCAGTTCTTTTCTGGTGCCATGGAAATATTTGCTGCCTTGCTGCTGCTCTATCGCCGCACAATATCATTAGGCGCTTTGGTGGCTACAGGCGTGTTCATTAACGTAATGATGCTTAACCTGTGTTATGATATCCCTGTAAAGATTTTCTCTATGCAAATGGCTTTTACCTGCCTGTTTTTATTGGCTAATGAAAGCGGCCGGTTGATAGACTTTTTTATTTTGAACAAGCCAGCACCTGCAGGCGCTGTTTATCATTTCAGGTACTCCAAGAAATGGATGCGCGTTACCAGAATAGTTTTAAAGTGCGTAATTATTATAGTAGTGTTAGCAATACCATTTTATTATTCCTACAGCAGCCCTGTATATAATGATACTGTAGCCAAGCAACCGGTAAAAAATGGTATGTACAACGTTACCGGTTATCGTATAAACGGGCAGGAACAACCACCCTCTGTTACAGACACCTTGCGCTGGCAGAACGTTATTTTTGAGAACGGACTGGGTAGCGTAGCATCGGGCGATACAATTTTCAGACAAAGGTATAAACGCGGCTATTTTGGATACAGTTTAGACAGTGCGAAGCACATGCTGGCTTTCAAAAAGTTTGCTGACGACTCAAACTATATAATGGAATTTAGTTATTCAAGGCCAGACACCAACACTATTATATTGGCAGGACTTAAAGGTAAGGATAGCCTGCATATAGAATTGAAGCTTATAAAACGCCATTTTCAACTGGCCGAAAGACAATTTCATTGGTTGAGCGAGAAGAACAGGTAGGTACATCTTTTCTGTCTTTGTAGAGCTTGTAAGTCTGTATCGATAAAAAGTAAACCTGACCGCTTGTATGGTGGGATCATACAACTGCAAGAAAGCCTGCGCAGACAGAATATTGTATATTGTTGATTACTGTGGGTGCGCAGCTTATTTTAATGAGGCCACCCATTCCTCCACTTTACTATCCTGGTAAAATTTGCGGTAATCTTTAATGTTAAGTATATCATATACGGCCTGCTTTTTATCTGCCGCATTGTTGTAATATGCTTTGCAGATAACGTACCCTACCCAATAACCCAGGTCAGCCGGATGATCCGGAGTTTCCTGACTGCTGTTCGCTATCCAGTTATAGTTGCGTTGCATGTACATTTCTTTCCTGAAATCATTCCATATTTTTTGCTCTTTGCCCTTTGCAAACGTTATCAGTCGTTCATTTGCTGAGTGTCCGGATATGAGCTCACCAATAAAGTCAGCCATGCCTTCCACAAGCACACTGCGCAGCAGTATAGTGTCTTTGGCCAGGTTATCCTGCTGAAAGTGGATCAGTTCGTGCGCTACTATATTGGGCAATGTATTAATATCTAAAAAATTATTCTTCTCCCACAAACTCAATTCGTTGGTAGGTATATCTGCAGAGCGGGCTATTTGATCTACACCCAATATAAGCCCGTTAGCACTCACGGTACCTGCAGAGTTAAACCTTCCTATCACAAAATAAACGTAAGGGAACAGGGCCTGCGGATACAGCACTTTAAATTTGTTAAGAGCGGCCTGCATTTGCTTTTTCTGATCTTTTACTTTCAGTGTATTAGCACGAATAGCGGGGTAAAAATGTGCTTTCTTATCATGCTGCTCAATAAACCTGCTTACGCTGCCTACTTTAGTGTTCAGGTAATCCTGCAGGCCGGCACTACCTTTATCCATATACATTTGGGTGTAATAGCGGGCGCGGTTAGCGGTGTCTTTTTGAGCCATATCGTACGCTCTCCAAAAATTATCAATGTCGGTAGTAACTAATTCGGCTTTAGCCGGATCGCCGGAACTTGTTACCGGCGTTTGCATGGCTTCAAACTTTTTCCATTGTCCCTCAGCATGCAATAAGTTAAGGTCCGAGTCGGTTTTTAAATGCTTAAAGTTAGAGTAACCATTATCAACGGCTTTTTGCAGGTAGGCAAAAGCCTTCGCCTTATCGCCAAGCAAGGCATAGCAGCAGGCGGCATTATAATAACCGGTACGGCGCTGGGCTTTAAAATCTGCCATTGCCGCTGCCGCCACATATTGTTCGGCAGCTGGTTTATAATTTTTCGCGTTGTAATTGCTGTCGGCGCGGGCCGCAAGTTGATCAAGGGTTTGAGCGCGGGCTGTTACCGCAACAAAGAGTAATAGAAAAATGGTTAATGCTTTTTTCATAGCGTTAAGATAATAATTTGACGCAAAATTTTAGTGAGTAATTTTTTACTTCGGACATGCAAGCCGATTGGATAGACGGCCAGACGTGCGTTTTCCAACTCAACAAAACCTGATGCACTAATCTTTATATCGGAAAATACCCTCAATCTCTTTTATATATAAAGGCAGGTCTTTCTTGGCCGCATCTGTATAAAAGAAATAGAAGTTAACAAAGCCTCGGCCTTTCTTTTGCAGGTAAAGCGCATTAAAATTATTATACTTTCCTTTATAAATATCTCTATCACTAAGTTTTATGGGTACAAGTATGGCTGTATCTGCATTAAACTTTTGTTGCGCCTCTTCACCGGGATAGTAAGTAACATGTTCTTTCCAATTGTTTACAGCTTCTTCGCTCACTAACCACCGTATATTCTGTTTTATGTTACTTATGTGTTGCTTGTCGACATAGTCATGTGAAAACCCGGGCAGCAGTTTCTTCATCTCTAACGAAAATTGCCGGGTGAATGGCTTATATATAGCAATAAAAGCAACAAACTCTCCATCCTTCGACTGTAACTGATGCCTAACACAACTCATACTTTCTTTCAGATACGGTTGATCATTGAAACACTCTCCTCCGGGAACTTCAACAAAGAGGGAAGATGGTTTATAGGTAAGCTTCATGGTATCTAAAATGTTCCTGTAAAATTGTTCTAGCCATCTGCTGTCCGGTACTGCATCTATGACATTAATTTTAGGGATAACGCGCTGTGCACCTGCAATAGTTGACAGGCACAATAATGCATTAAGAATGGAAAGGCGAAGGATTTTCACGGTTGATTGCTTTCTTTGTGAGTCTTTTGGTTTTACCTTCCTTTAGGGCTGGAGTAGGTTGTCGTCTCAAATATAAAAAAGAAATTTGGGCATTTCTCCCCCAACTCGTCACGCTTTCAACTTAGATGGGTAGGGCCCGTTTTTCAATCCCCTGTTTGCGCGGTACGTTAAGAAAGCGTACGTAGCGATGTCGAGTAAGTTTAGTCGCTATAACCAATAGTTAAATCCATTTACCGTAGCTTCATTTTTCCCATTGTTCGCTAAAATTCTACCGCCCACTTTGCACATGTGCTAACTGCCTGCCACTAAGTAATTAAGAGAATTTTCTATTCTGCCGCCGTCTATAAAACACAGCCAAAGTGGGAGAAAAAACACCATTTGTAATGTTGAAAACTTTTTGGTGGGAAAAAGTGTTTAAAAGTGGGAAAAGTAAATTACTTTTACGTTACAATAATTGCCAAAGTGTAACCATGCCAAATTTTTTGGGTGAATTTGATTGTAAACTGGATGCCAAAGGACGCATGATGATCCCTGTTGGCCTCAAAAAACAGCTTCCCGAAGCTGTAGCTGAGGGCCTTGTGATCAATCGTGGGTTTGAAAAGCACCTGGTGATCTATACCCGGAAAGAGTGGGAGAAAACTGTGGAGGACCTGCAGGAGCTTAACCAGTACGAGAAAAAGAGCCGCGAGTTTATAAGATATTTTATGCGCGGCGCTTCAGAAATGACGTTGGATACGGCCGGTCGCGTGCTTTTGCCAAGGTCGCTGCTGGATTATGCCGGCATTGATGCAAGTGGGGATGTGGTGCTTTCGTGCCAGTTAAATACAATAGAAGTTTGGGCCAAGAACGCTTATGATGCGGAACTGGATAACGAACCAGAAAATTTTGCCAAGCTGGCCGAAGAGGTAAAAGGTGGCGCAAAGATCAGGAGGATAGATGAGTAATTACCATACCCCCGTTATGCTGCAGGAGTGTATTGAGGCGATGAATATTCGCCCTGATGGCACTTATGTAGATGTAACTTTTGGAGGTGGTGGGCACTCGCGCGAAATAATGAAACATTTAGGCGAGGGTGGCAGATTGCTGGCCTTTGATCAGGATGCTGATGCGCAGCAAAATACTATAGATGATGAGCGCTTTGAACTGGTGGACCAGAACTTTCGCTTTTTGAAAAACTTTTGCCGTTTGCATGGTGCTATTCCGGTTGATGGTATACTGGCTGATCTGGGTGTCTCGTCTTACCAGTTTGACCAGGCCGAGCGGGGTTTTTCCATCCGCTTTGATGCTGAACTGGATATGCGGATGAACCAGGCATCAGACCTGAGCGCTAAAGAAGTGGTAAACACCTATGCCGAGGTTGATCTACATCGCATTTTCGGCATATATGGCGAAATACAGAATGCTAAATCGCTTGCAAAAACAATAGTTACAGCAAGGTTGAATACCCCGATCAATACGGTAGCTGACCTTAAAAACGCCATCGGAGGCTTGATTCCCCGTGGTAAAGAAAATAAATACCTGGCGCAGGTTTTTCAGGCGCTGCGGATAGAGGTTAACCAGGAACTGGAAGCGCTTAAGGATTTTTTGATCCAGAGTGCCGATGTACTGGTATCGGGAGGGCGGTTGGTTGTGATGTCTTACCATTCGTTGGAGGACCGGTTGGTAAAAAACTTCATCGCCAAAGGCAAATTCAGCGGCGAGGTGGTGAAGGATCTGTACGGAAATGATCAGAAACCTTTGGATGCGGTAAGCAGAGGCGCTATAACAGCATCAGAAGAAGAGATAAAAAATAATAACAGGGCACGGAGCGCTAAATTAAGAATAGCGGTAAAAAAATGACCAATCGTTTACGTACCGAAATTGACCAGGAAGAGGAAACAGATACAGCTGCAGGCAACAAATCTGTAGAGATACCTGATAACTTTTGGATGAAATTTTTAACCAAAGGATTCATTACCACCGATGATGCCACCCGTGCGCTGCCTTTTGTTTTATTCATTGCCTTTTTGGCCATGATATACATAGGCAACAGGCACCTGGCCGAAAAGAACATCAGGAAAATAGACAAGCTGGGTAAAGAAGTAAAAGAATTAAGCTGGGGTTATAAAGTAGCCAAAGCGGATATGGCTTTTAAAAGCACACTTAACGAGGTTGCACAACGTACAGATACGTTGGGGATTAGAGAATCTATATCGCCGCCGCAAAAAATAGTATTAAAGGAGGAAGTGCAATGAGTATCAGGACCAATATACTTTTTCGTGTATACATAGCTTTCGGGCTTATCCTGCTGCTATCATTGGCGGTAATTGGGCAGCTATATAATTTGCAGTTTGTGCAGGGTGAAAAATGGAAACAAATGGCGAGTAAATCGTCAACCAAATATGAAACCATTGAGGCAGTAAGGGGCAATATATATTCTGTTGATGGCAGCCTGCTGGCCACATCAGTACCCGAGTACGAGTTGCATATGGATATGATAGCCGGTAAAATTGCCGAAGACGAAGTGTTTTACAGCAAGGTTGATTCTTTGGCGGCCAATTTATCAAAAATGTATCCTGATAAATCAACCCGCGATTATTCACGTTTACTACGCGAGGCGCGCAAGGAAAAGTTGCGTTATCAATTGATTCGCAGGCGGGTTACTTTTAACGAGCTGAAGGCCATACGCAAGTTCCCGATTTTTAATTTAGGTAAATATGGCGGCGGCTTAATAGTAGAGCAAAAAAACAAACGCATTCTGCCGTTTAAAACATTAGCAGCACGTACCATCGGCTACAAAAACGAGAACGTTGCTAATGGTGTCGGTTTGGAAGGTTCGTTTACAAAATATATTAGTGGCGAGAACGGCAAACGCCTAATGCAGCGTATAGCAGGTGGCGTGTATGTTCCTGTTAATGAAGAAGACGATGAAGAGCAGGCAAAAGATGGCGCTGATATCATCTCTACTATTGATGTAAACTACCAGGACCTGGCGCAAAAGGTTTTGAAAAAGCAATTAGACAGTGTACAGGCTGATTTTGGTACCGTGGTGCTAATGGAAGTGGCAACCGGCGAGATCCGCGCCATTGCCAACTTTACCCGCACACCTGAAGGGGATTATAAAGAGAAGATGAACTATGCTATAGCGGCATCGGCAGAGCCGGGTTCAACTTTTAAGCTGGCATCGTACATGGCTATGATTGACGACCATAAAATAGATACCAGCAGCACCATTGATGCGGCCCATGGCACTTTTTCGGTGATGAATCCGCGTAACGGCAGGGTAGCTTTAAAAATAAGGGACACAGAAGATCACGGAGGGTTGATAAGTGCCAAACGCGCTTTAGAAGAATCGTCAAACATAGCGGTGGCCCGTTTTGTAAACAGGGCTTATGGTGATAACCCGCAAGCTTTTATAGACAAGCTATACAGCTTCCATTTAAACGAGCCCAACCAGATACAGCTACGCGGCGAGGGCAAACCCCGGATAAAAAATACACGCAGCGAAGATTGGAACAAGATCCAGTCGCTTTGGCAAATTGCTTATGGTTATGAGTCAAAGTTAACGCCGTTGCAAATGCTTACGTTCTATAATTCGGTTGCTAATAACGGTAAGCTGATAGCGCCATTGTTTGTGCGCGAGATCCGCCGCATGGGTAATACGGTAGAGCGTTTCCAGGCAAAGGTTATTAACCCTAAAGTATGTTCTGATGAAACGTTGGCCAAAGTACGCGGAATGTTGGAAGGGGTGGTTTTAGAGGGTACGGGTAAACTCATCATCAAAAATAAACTATACAGCGTGGCCGGTAAAACAGGCACAGCTCAAATAGCCAACGGCGCAGCCGGTTATGGCAGCAAAAGTAGTCACCAGGCATCTTTCTGCGGATATTTCCCGGCTGATAAACCTAAATATTCCATGATAGTAGTTATCAGCAACCCGCGTGTGGGCTCGCATCTGGCCGCATGGGTAGCCGGACCGGTGTTCCGCAAAATAGCCGACAGAGTTTACGCTAATGATTTGAACATTAACCAACAGCCTGCGCCATTAAAGTTTGTAGGTAACACCAACCTGCCAAAGGTTAAGCAAGGCAATGTAAAGGCTTTAAAGCAGGTGTACGAGCAACTTGGCGTTAAACCCCTATATGCATCGGCAACTACAGGGATTGACACCAGTGCGGGTATATCATTTGAAGATGTAAAATATAAAACAGGCACCGTTCCGGCTGTTGCAGGCATGGGTTTAAGCGATGCCTTATATACGTTAGGAAATGCAGGTTACAAAGCGGTTGTGCGTGGCGCGGGCGCTGTGGCAAGCCAGTCGGTGCCTGCCGGAAATGTATTGCGTAAAGGATCTAAAATATTTATTGAGCTGCGATGATGTACCTGAGCGACATAATAAAGGGTGTTCCGTTTACCGAACTGCAAGGCAGCGCCGATGTTGAGATCAGCGCTGTTGTGTTTGATTCGCGTAAGGTAGTGCCCGGTTGCTTATTTGTTGCGGTTAAAGGTACTGTTGTTGATGGCCATGAATACATAGAGCAAGCCATACAACAAGGTGCGGCAGCTATCATCTGCGAGGATTTGCCCGCCCATACGGCAACCGAAGTTGACTTTTTAATGGTTGCCAATTCTGCCAAGGTGTTAGGCACAGTAGCCGCCAATTTTTATGATAACGCATCAGACAAATTAAAGCTGGTGGGCGTAACCGGCACTAATGGCAAAACTACCGTGGCTACTTTGTTATATCAGCTTTTTAGAGAGTTGGGTTACAAGTGCGG
This sequence comes from Mucilaginibacter sp. HD30, assembly GCF_054061755.1. Taxonomy (NCBI): domain Bacteria; kingdom Pseudomonadati; phylum Bacteroidota; class Sphingobacteriia; order Sphingobacteriales; family Sphingobacteriaceae; genus Mucilaginibacter; species Mucilaginibacter sp. HD30. The sequence continues at coordinate 3,048,533 of NZ_JBSSEO010000001.1, read as the reverse complement.
TCTGCTCTCAACAGTTGAGAACCAGATAAACGGTAAAGTTATACCATCAACCCATACCACGCCAGACCCGGTAGCCTTAAACAGCTTACTGAACGACATGGTGGAGCAGGGCTGCGATTATTGCTTTATGGAAGTGAGCTCGCACGCAGTTGCACAGCACCGTATTGAGGGGTTGAACTTCGCGGGCGGCATTTTTACCAACCTCACGCATGATCATCTGGACTATCATAAAACATTTGATAACTATCTGAAAGCTAAAAAGGCTTTTTTTGATGGCTTGCCTAAAGATGCATTCGCCCTTACCAACATTGACGACAGGAACGGTAACGTTATGCTGCAAAACACTAAAGCGCATAAAAAAAGCTACGGACTAAAAAACATGGCCGATTACAGGGCTAAAATATTAGAAAACCAGTTTGGTGGTTTGCTATTGATGATTGATGGCGAAGAGGTTTGGTTTAGGATGGTAGGCAGCTTTAACGCTTACAACCTGCTGGCAGTTTATACAACAGCCATGTTATTAGAGCAGGATAAAGCCAAAGTGCTAACCGCGCTAAGCAAGCTGAGTGGTGCCGAAGGCAGATTTGATTACGTAGTAGCACCCAACAAAATAATAGGCATTGTTGATTACGCCCACACACCGGATGCTGTGCAAAACGTTTTAAGCACCATTCACGATATCCGCAAGGGTAACGAAAAAGTAATAACCGTTATTGGCTGCGGCGGCGACAGGGATAAAACCAAACGCCCTGTTATGGCGAAAGTAGCTTGCGAATGGAGCGATAAAGTGATCCTGACATCAGATAACCCGCGGTCAGAAGATCCGGCAGCTATTATAAAAGATATGGAAGCCGGTGTTGATGCTGCTTTTAAACGTGTTACTGTAAGTATAGCCGATAGGCGCGAGGCAATTAAAACTGCCTGTATGCTGGCACAACCCGGCGACATTGTTTTGTTAGCAGGCAAAGGCCACGAAAAATACCAGGAAGTAAACGGAGTGAAAAATCACTTTGACGATAAGGAAGAGTTATTGAACCAATTTAAGATGATGTGAGGATGTTTTTGATGTGCAGATATGCTGATGTGCCAATGTGCAGATAAGTAGATGTGCAATTGAGAAGATAAGAAGTCATATAATCAAGTAGAAGAGAACTAATAATTAAACAATCATTTGCACATCTGCACATTCGCACATCTGCAAATTAGAGCGAAGCGATGCTATACTATCTATTTACATACCTGTCTGAAAACTATCATATCCCTGGGACGGGGGTATTTCAGTACATCACGTTCCGGATGGCAATGGCTGTTATCACTTCGCTGTTGGTAACAACAGTTTATGGCCGCAGGCTGATAGATTATTTGCGGTATAAACAGGTAGGCGAAACGGTAAGGAATTTGGGTTTAGAGGGGCAAATGCAAAAGCAAGGCACCCCAACAATGGGCGGCTTGATCATTATAGCGGGCATACTAATCCCGACGCTGTTATTTGCAAGGTTAGAGAATGTATATGTAATACTAATGTTGGTTACAACCGTTTGGCTTGGCGCTATAGGTTTTTTAGATGATTATATTAAAGTATTTAAAAAGAACAAAGAGGGCTTAGCGGGCAGGTTTAAAATAACAGGTCAGGTTGGTTTGGCGCTGATAATTGGTTTTACTATGTACAATAACCCTAACGTGGTTACCAGGCAAGAAGTTAAGCTGCCCATTCAATATGATGCACCTGTTGCTTACCATATAAAGAACGGCAAGCAAGTTTATACACAGGATATAAAATCAGTAAAAACCACTTTACCGTTTATTAAAAACAATGAGTTTGATTACGGCAAAGTAGTAGAATTTTTGGGCGGCGACTATGAGCGTTACACACTTTTAATATTCATGCTGGCCGTTATAATAATAATAACAGCCATATCCAACGGCGCTAATATAACAGATGGTATAGACGGCCTGGCAACGGGTACATCAGCCATTATGGGTTTCACGCTGGCCATCTTCGCCTATGTTTCCGGTAGTGTGGTGTTTTCAGATTATCTGAACATTATGTACATCCCCTACACCGGCGAGCTGGTAATTTTTGCGGGTGCCTTTGTTGGGGCCTGCGTTGGCTTTTTGTGGTACAACGCTTATCCGGCCCAGGTTTTTATGGGCGATACCGGCAGCTTAACCATTGGTGGTATCATAGCAGTTTTTGCCATTTTAATACGGAAAGAATTGCTGCTGCCTGTACTGGCGGGCATCTTTTTGATAGAGAATCTATCAGTAATGATACAGGTAGGTTGGTTTAAATATACGCGTAAACGATTTGGCGAAGGCCGCAGGATCTTCCTGATGTCGCCGTTGCACCACCATTACCAGAAAAAGGGATTCCACGAATCAAAGATCGTTACCCGGTTTTGGATCATCGGGATAATGCTGGCGATAATAACAGTGATAACATTGAAGTTGCGGTAGACCGCAGTCCATGGTCCATAGTCAATGGTCCATGGTTAGTAAAATGAAAAACAACTATGGGCTATGGTCCATGGTCTATGGACGAAAAGATGAACGATAACAAAAACATAGCAATACTCGGTGCCGGCGAAAGCGGGGTGGGTGCGGCATACCTTGCGCAGCAGCAGGGCTATGATGTTTTTGTGTCTGATTTTGGAGCTATAGCGCCAAACTATAAAGAACAGCTGCAAAGCTGGAATATCCTGTTTGAAGAAAATCAGCATACCGAAGCTGAGATACTAAAAGCCACAGAGATAATAAAAAGCCCCGGGATACCTGACAAGGCGCCTATCATAAAAAAGATAAAGGAAAAAGGCATTCCTATTATTTCAGAAATAGAGTTTGCCGGTAGATATACGGATGCAAAAATAATAGGCATTACCGGCTCGAACGGAAAAACCACTACCACCAGTCTTACTTATTTCATCCTTAAAAACGCGGGAGTAAACGTGGGTTTGGCGGGTAACATAGGCCAAAGCTTTGCCTACCAGGTGGCTACAGAAAAGTTTGACTATTACGTGTTGGAGCTAAGCAGCTTTATGCTGGATGATATGTATCAGTTTAAAACAGACATAGCAGTGTTGTTGAATATCACACCCGATCATTTGGACAGGTACGATTACAAACTGGAAAATTACGCGGCATCAAAGTTCCGCATCACGCAAAATCAAACAGCTGATGATGTATTTATTTATTGCGCTGATGACGAGGAAACGCTTAAAGGCATGGATGGGAAAGCCTTTAATGCGCAGCTATTGCCTTTTTCAATAAAAAAAAAAGTTACACCCGGAGCATATCTCCAGGACGACAAAATTATTATACAAACCAATCAACAACCTTTTGAGATGACCATTACAGAACTGGCCCTGCAAGGCAAGCACAATATTTATAATTCTATGGCATCAGGTATTGTTGCCCGCGTGCTTGATCTGCGCAACGACACAATACGCGAGAGCATGGCGCAATTCAAAAACATCGAACATAGGCTTGAGTTTGTTGCCAAAATATCGGGCATCAGCTTTATTAACGACTCAAAGGCCACCAACGTTAACTCAACATGGTATGCTTTAGAGAGCATGAGCAGCGATGTGGTGCTAATATTAGGTGGTGTTGATAAGGGAAATGATTACAGTATGTTACGCGACCTGGTGAAGCAAAAAGTGAAAGCTATTGTGTGTTTGGGAAAAGATAACCAGCGCATTCATGATGCTTTTGAAGATGATGTTGATGTAATAGTAAACACCACATCAGCGCAGGAAGCGGCTACTGTGGCGTATCATCTGGCAACAAAGGGCGATACCGTATTACTGTCGCCTGCATGCGCCAGTTTTGATCTGTTTAAAAATTACGAAGACAGGGGAAGGCAGTTTAAAGAGGCGGTGAAGGAGTTGTAGATGTGCAAATGTGCAGATGCGAGGATGTGCTGATATTAAATATGCAGATTTGCTGATTTTTGAATAGAGTAAATGAAAGATAAGCCTAACCTGATTGTTGATTTGACATTTAATTTTTCCATCAAGGTGATCCGTTTTTCGGAGGAACTGGAATCTAAAAGAAAATTTAACATGGCTAATCAACTTTTCAGATGCGGAACGTCAATAGGAGCAAATGTAAGGGAGGCCCAGGGCGCAGAAAGTAAGATTGATTTTAGACATAAATGTAAAATAGCATATAAGGAAGCAGAGGAGACAGAGTATTGGTTGTCGTTGTGTAAGCATTCTGACAGTTACCCATACGAAGAAAGTCTGCATAGTGATATACAATCTATTATAAAAGTATTAGGGAAAATTATTTCATCAACGCATTAAAAAATTATCTGCACATCTGCACATTCGCACATCTGCATATAACTAACATAGGGGCATGAACCAAATAATAAATAACTTAAAAGGAGATCGCTGGATATGGCTAATAGTGATATTGCTTTCGCTTATATCATTGTTATCTGTTTACAGCGCTATTGGTTCGTTGGCCTATAAGCGTGGTGTAGGGGCAGAATCCATATTAATAAAGCACCTTGCTATAATAATTGGCGGCTTAATGCTGATGTACATTTCGCACAAACTGGATTACCGTTATTATGCCGGTATCAGCAAATTGCTGATGTTTATCACTATTCCGCTTTTGCTATATACTTTGGTTTTCGGTTCCAAATTGAATGAAGCCAGCCGTTGGATAGCTATACCCGGTACTGGCTTAAGCTTCCAGACATCGGATATGGCTAAACTTGCCTTGATCACGTATCTGGCAAGGCTGCTATCGCGTAAGCAGGAAAACATTAAAGACGTTAAGAACTCATTTATCCCAATTATGGGTTCGGTTTGTCTGGTGTTTATATTGATAGCATTGGCTAACCTTTCTACTGCTTTAATGTTGTTTGGTGTAAGCATTTTGTTGCTGATAATTGGCCGGATAAGCATTAAGCAAATAGCAGTAGTATGTTTGGCCGGAGGCGTGTTACTTGCAGGAGTGGTGCTGTTGGGCCCTCGCAGGCATACTTACATGTCGCGTTTTAACACGTATATGCACCCTGAGTTGGCTGATCCGGATAAATCATTCCAGGCAGATCACGCCAAAATAGCCATTGCCAGCGGTGGTTTCCTGGGCAAAGGACCGGGCAAAAGCACCGAGGTGAATTATTTACCCGAAGCTTACTCTGATGAGATCTACGCCATTATAGTAGAAGAATATGGCATGTTAGGTGGCATAGTGCTGGTGGGCATTTACCTGTTCCTGCTTTATCGCTGTATAAAAATAGTAACACGTGCGCCGAAGGCTTTCGGGGCTTTATTGGCCGCCGGACTAAGCTTTAGCCTTACCATACAAGCCTTTGCCAATATGGCCGTAGCGGTTGGCCTGGGGCCGGTAACCGGTGTGCCTTTACCGTTTGTGAGTATGGGTGGTACATCAATGCTGTTTACCAGTATAGCCTTTGGTATTATATTATCGGTAAGCAGGGATATTGATGAGCCAAAAGGAGCAGAGCAAGAGGAAGCAAGGACAGGAAACAAAGTTATTGTGGGGCAAATTGCGTGATATGGGATTTCGAATTTCGAATTTTCGGATTTCGAATTTAAAAATAGAAAGTAAGAACTAATAGATCGGGGAAATAATTTATTAATCGGCGTAATCAATAAATAACAAATCGGTGGAATCACTAACAGGTAAAAGGATAATCATTAGCGGCGGCGGCACAGGTGGGCATATCTTCCCGGCTATTGCCATTGCCAATGCTTTGAAAAAACTGGATCCTAAAACCGAAATATTATTTGTTGGGGCAACCGGCAGAATGGAAATGGAGAAAGTGCCTGCGGCAGGTTATCGTATTATCGGGTTGGAAATACAGGGCATACAGCGCGGCTCTATTGTGAAGAACCTGATGTTCCCTATAAAACTGATCAACAGCGTGCGCAAGGCACTGCAAATAATAAACGATTTTAAACCCAATGCATGTGTGGGTGTTGGTGGATATGCCTCGGGGCCGCTTTTGTATGCGGCTTCATTAAAGGGCATACCCTATTTGATACAGGAGCAAAACTCTTATGCGGGCATCACCAATAAATGGCTGGGTAAAAAAGCACAAAAAATATGTGTTGCGTTTGATGGAATGGAAAAATTTTTCCCCGGTGCAAACATCATCAAAACAGGTAATCCTATTAGGCGTGAGTCTGTAGATATTGCCGGTAAGCAACGTGAGGCCTTGGAGAACTTTAAGTTATCAGCATCAAAAAAAACCATTTTGATTACAGGTGGCAGCCTGGGTGCGCGTACTTTGAACAATAGTATAAAAGCGGGTTTAGACAAATTGATAGCGGCAGATGTGCAGTTGATATGGCAAACAGGCAAGTTTTATTATAAAGATTTGATAGCCCAACTGAGCGAGGATTACCACCCAAATGTGCGTATTAAAGAGTTTGTAACCAGAATGGACCTGGCCTATGCAGCGGCGGATGTTATTATATCACGCGCCGGTGCAGGCACTATAGCGGAACTATGTGTAATTAAAAAGCCGGTTATACTGGTACCATCGCCAAATGTGGCGGAGGACCACCAGACCAAAAACGCGCTGGCTTTGGTGCAAGAGCGTGCGGCAGTTTTTATTGCTGACAGGGATGCCGAAACCAAGCTGGTTGATAAGGCTATTGCGCTTTTAAATGATAAACACGAACAAAAAATATTAAGCGATAACATTGGTAAACTGGCCATGCCAAATGCTGATGAAGTTATTGCGAAAGAAGTTATCCAAATAACAATTAACAATTAATCCCGGCTCTCCTCTTCAAAAGGAGGAGAGCTTTTTTAAAAACATGGAACTACAAAACATACAAAGGGTGTACTTGGTAGGCATAGGCGGCATAGGCATGAGTGGCCTTGCGCGCTATTTCCATAAATTGGGTTGTATTGTTTATGGGTACGATAAAACGCCTACTGATCTGACCGATCAGTTACATAACGAAGGCATACAGGCCTCTTTTGATGATAACAGCGAATGTATCCCCAAAAGCTTCCGCGATTTTGACGAGGGTACGCTGATAATTTATACTCCGGCCATCCCAAAAGATTCTGCCATACTTAATTTCTTTAAGAGTAAGGGCTTTAATCTATATAAGCGGTCGCAGGTGTTGGGGCTTATCAGTAAAGGTAAATACACCATAGCTGTTGCAGGTACGCATGGTAAAACCACTACGTCAAGCATGGTTGCGCATATACTTAAAGATTCGGGCAAAGATTGTTCGGCGTTTTTAGGTGGTATCTCATCCAACTACCAAACCAATGTGTTATTTGGCGATAATGATATTGTGGTAGTTGAAGCTGATGAGTACGACAGATCGTTCCTAACGCTGCACCCCGATATAGCCATTATTACTTCGATGGACGCCGATCATTTGGATATCTACGGCAATCACGCGCAGTTGACAGAATCTTTCCAGTTGTTTGCTTCGCAGATAAAACAAGGCGGCACACTTATCCATTATAACGGCTTGCCGCTTAACGGAGGATTAACTTACAGTATTGACGGCGCTGCCGATGTACGTGCGGTGAACATACGCGTTGAGAACGGCGACTTTTATTTCGACTTTAACAACGCGGACATCAGCATTACAAACATAAAGCTGGGCATTGCCGGTTTGCACAACATAGCCAATGCCACAGCTGCAATTGAAGCGGCATTGCTGGTAGGGGTAAATGCCGACGATATAAAAAAGGCTTTGGAATCATTCCGCGGGGTTAAACGCAGGTTTGAATATATATTGAAAAACGATCAGCATATTTTTATTGATGATTATGCGCACCATCCGGAAGAGTTGAAGGCGGCTATATCATCAGTAAAGCGTTTGTATCCTGAAAAAAAACTCACAACAATTTTTCAACCGCATTTATACACCCGCACCCGCGACTTTGCCGATGGCTTTGCCGAAGCTTTAGATATGAGCGACGAACTGTTGATGCTGGATATCTATCCGGCGCGAGAGTTGCCAATTGAGGGGGTAAATTCTGATATGATCATGCAGCGCATGCAAAGCCCTAACAAGCAAAAATATAGCATGCAGGAAGCCCTTGAAAAAGTAAGAAAAGAACAACCCGAACTGCTGCTAACAGTAGGAGCGGGCGATATAGATACATTGGTACAACCATTAAAGCAAGCCTTACAGCATGTGGAATAAAAGACTATGGCGCAACATTTTTATAGGATTTTCCTGGCTTATTAGCCTGGGCGGTCTGGTTGTGCTGATGAGTTTTATCGGGGTAAAAAAAGCCGGTGTGGTTTGTAAGGCCGTAAAGGTTTACATCCCGGGCAGCCAGTTTTTTATAGATAAACAGGAGGTGGACCATATTTTACAGTTGGGCAATTATGCGCTGGTGGGTTTAAAGATGGAAAACATCAAAATGCACGAGCTGGAGAACAGCCTAAAGGCTAATCCTTTTATTGAATATGCAAAGGTATACGGCGACATGGACGGCACTTTAGTGATTGAGATAAGTCAGCGGCAGCCTATTTTACGCATGCTCAACCGTTTTGATCAGGATTTTTATATAGATCAGCATGGACTGAAATTGCCATTGTCGCCCAACTTTACCGCTCGTGTACTTGCGGTGAACGGCTTTATTGAGGAACCATTTGGCGGTAGGGTAGATACACTGCACACACCAATAGCGCGTGATGTTTTTAAAACAGTGAGTTACATCCATAACGATGCCCTTTGGGATGCGCAGATAGCGCAGGTATATGTTAACGCCGACCAGGAAATTGAGTTGATACCCCGTGTGGGCACTCAGCGCATCTTGTTAGGCAATGCAGATTCGTTAGACGTTAAATTTAAGAACCTTTTAGGTTTTTACAAGCAGGCTTTGCCAAAAGTAGGCTGGGCCGCATATAAAACAATCAATATAAAATACACTAACCAGGTAATTGGTATAAAAAATACAAAAGCCGATTCGTTAAATGCAGTAGCGCCTGCGGTTACAGATTCGGCCACATTAAAAAAAGATACATCTCAAATAATGCATTAATATGGATAAAAGTTCAACTCAGGAAAAAAGTTCGCCCATTGTAGTAGGGTTAGACATTGGGACTACCAAAATATGCGCAATTGTAGGCCGCCGAAGCAAGAACGGGAAAATAGAAGTGTTGGGTGTTGGCAAAGCCGAATCTGCCGGAGTAACGCGCGGTGTGGTTTCTAACATTGATAAAACAGTTCAGGGCATAGGCCAGGCGGTTGATATTGCAGGCACGCAATCAAACGTAGAAATACGGGTTGTAAACGTGGGCATAGCGGGGCAGCATATAAAAAGCTTACAGCACAGGGGCCTGATCACCCGCCGCGATCTTAAGGAAGAAATAGGCCGCAAGGATATTGACAAGCTTATAGAGGATATGTATAACCTGGTTATGCCTCCGGGCGAAGAGATCATCCACGTATTGCCGCAGGAGTTTACTGTTGATGGCGAGCCGGGTATAAAAGATCCGATAGGTATGGCAGGTGTACGTTTAGAAGCCAATTTTCATATCATCTCGGGCCAGGTCACAGCAATAAAAAATATCGTTAAGTGTGTCAACAAGGCAAGCCTGGAGAGTCAGGAACTGATATTGGAGCCATTGGCTTCGTCTGAATCGGTTTTAAGCGACGAAGAAAAAGAAGCCGGCGTTGTATTGGTGGATATTGGTGGTGGTACTACGGATGTAGCTATCTTCCATGAAGGCATTATCCGCCACACGGCTGTAATACCATTTGGCGGCAACAGTGTTACAGAGGATATCCGCGAAGGTTGCTCGGTAATGCGCAACATAGCGGAGCAGTTAAAGGTGCGTTTCGGTTCTGCATTAGCCGAAGAGAACCGCGAGAACGAGATAGTATGTGTTCCGGGTTTACGCGGCCGTGAGCCAAAAGAGATCTCGGTTAAAAATCTGGCCTTTGTTATCCAGGCACGTATGGAAGAAATTGTAGAGCACGTTTACTACGAGATCAAATCGTCCGGCTACGAAAAGAAACTGATAGCGGGCATAGTAATAACCGGCGGTGGTGCGCAATTAAAACACTTGCCACAGTTAGTTGAGTTTGTAACGGGCTTAGATTGCCGCGTTGGTTACCCTAATGAGCATTTGGCTAAAAACGAACTATTGCCTAAAAATGTTTACGAGGAAATGCAAAGCCCAACTTTTGCTACCGGTATTGGCTTGCTGATTAAAGGAATCCAAAAAATGGAGTATGATGGCTTGACATTGCCGCAGGTAGAAGCACGTACAGAAAAACAAAAATATACCGATGAGCGCAAGTTTGGCTTGTTGGGTAAAATATTAGAGAGCGGAAAGAAGTTTATTAAAGACGATATAAAGGACGAGGACTTTTTGAAATAATAGCTGCGCTGTCATGCTGAACTTGTTTCAGCACCTCATTAGTTATGCAGGCGTGTATGCCCTGTGAGATGCCGAAACAAGTTCGGCATGACATATGTGAGGAGGGCAGTGGTAATTTTCAACAAGCCGTTAATTTTTCCACATTATGTACAATTGTGGAAAACGCTTGTGGAAAATGTTATATTATTACAATGGTTTAATCTACTGAATCGTCAAATACCAAATGGCTGAAAAACAAAGACTATGCAATTTGAGATGTTAAAAGAAAAGTCGTCTATCATCAAAGTTATTGGTGTTGGCGGCGGTGGTGGCAATGCGGTTAACCACATGTACAAGCAAGGCATTACCGGTGTCGACTTTATAATTTGTAATACCGATGCCCAGGCGCTTGAGTTAAGCCCCATCCCTAACAAGGTGCAATTGGGTGCAAGCCTTACAGAAGGTATGGGCGCAGGCTCTATCCCCGAAGTTGGTAAAAACTCGGCTATTGAGAATATAGATGATATAAAGCAAATGCTGGGTACCAATACCCGCATGCTTTTTATAACCGCCGGGATGGGTGGTGGTACAGGTACAGGCGCGAGCCCTATAATTGCCAAAGCCGCCCGCGAGCTGGATATTTTAACTGTGGGCATTATTACCACTCCTTTCTCTTTTGAAGGCAAGCGTCGTCGTATGCAGGCCGAAGAGGGGATGGAAGAGTTTAAAAAATATGTAGACTCTTACCTGGTAATATCAAACGACAGGCTACGCCAGATCTTTGGTAACCTTACATTAGGTTCGGCATTTGCACAGGCTGATAACATATTGACTACTGCCGCTAAAGGCATTGCCGAGATCATCACACTGCCGGGCTACATAAACGTTGACTTTAAAGATGTGCGCACTGTGATGAAAGACAGTGGCGTATCTATAATGGGTAGCTGCGCAGCCGAAGGAGAAAACCGTGCGCTTAAAGCTGTTGAAGGAGCTTTAGCATCACCATTGTTAAAAGATAATGAGATAGAAGGTGCGCGTTATATATTGCTTAACATAAGCTCCGGTGAAAAAGAAGTAACCATGGACGAGGTGAGCATTATTACCGATTATATACAGGAGGAAGCAGGCTTATCAGCAGATCTGATATGGGGTAACTGCCGCGATGAGAGCTTAGGCGATAAGCTATCGGTTACAATTATAGCTACAGGGTTCCAAACTAAAGACGAGCGCGAGAAAGAGCATAACAGCAAGAAAGTTGTATCAATGCTTATGCCTGATGCGCCGTTAGTAAGGCCGGTTAATGAGTTTATAACCCCTGTTAACGATGCGCCTGCTACAACAAGCACTCCTTACCTGAAAGGTCAGAAAGAAGAACAACAACCGCAAACAGGTTTGTTTGATCTTTTTGCCAAACCACAAGTTACAGAGGAAAATGCAGACATAGTAAAATATAATCTGCAGGAAGAAGAAACTGTGGCACAAGCATCTGAAAATGATTTGCCTGAGTTTACTTTCAAACTGTCTGAACCAACTGCGTTGTTAGATATGCAGATAGAAGATATTGAAGAGGAAGAAGAAGAGCCGGTGCAGGCAGAAGTAGCGCCAGTTGTGCTTAAAGGCGCCGACGATAATAAAACCGATGAATCTATTGAGGAGCAGCTGCGTAAATCGCGCGAGCGTATTATGCGCCTTAAAGATCTGAGCATGAAACTGCGCAGCGGCAATATCCAGGAAATGGAAAATGTGCCTGCCTATAAGCGCAAAGAGATAGCCTTGCAGGAGCCCCCTCCATCAAACGAGACACAGGTATCAAGGTTTTCCCTGCTTCCTGATGATGAAGGCAGAACCGGCATCCGCAACAACAACTCTTTCCTGCATGATAATGTAGATTGATTTTTAGAGACAAGAATCAAGAGCCAGGAGCCAAGATATTTTTAATAGCTTGATTTCTGGCTTTTTTGCTACAAAAGGCATCTTAGTTCTTGGTTCTTGTCTCTTGCTTCTTATATAGCTATATTTGCAATTTTAAAATACAGTACATTGGATTTATTTGATAAGATTTTGAAAACCGTGGGCGGCCCGCTTGGACAGCATCAGAAATGGGCTCACGGTTATTTTTCGTACCCTAAGTTAGAGGGCGAAATAGGACCCCACATGATGTTTAACGGGAAGGAACATTTGGTTTGGAGCCTTAATAACTATTTAGCTCTGGCTAATCATCCCGAAGTAAGGGAGGCTGATGCCAAAGCAGCCGCAGACTACGGAATGGCTTACCCCATGGGTGCCAGGATGATGTCTGGAAATTCAATCCATCACGAAGAGTTAGAAGCCAACCTCGCCAATTTTGTAGGTAAGGAAGATGCATATCTGCTTAACTATGGTTATCAGGGTATGGTATCAATAATTGATACACTGGTTGATCGTAATGATGTTATAGTGTATGACGCTGAATCGCATGCCTGTATAATTGATGGTTTGCGTATGCACATAGGTAAGCGTTATGTATATCAGCATAACGATATTGAAAGCTGCGAAAAGCAACTGGAACGTGCTACCCGTTTAACCGAGCAAACCGGTGGGGGGATACTTTTAATAACCGAAGGTGTTTTTGGCATGTCGGGCGCGCAAGGCAGGTTAAAGGATATAGCTGCTTTAAAAGAAAAATTCAATTTCAGGATGCTGGTTGATGATGCACATGGTTTTGGTACCATGGGCAAAACAGGTGCGGGCACACACGAGGAGCAGGATTGTATTGACGCTGTTGACGTTTATTTTGGCACCTTCGCCAAATCAATGGCAGGTATAGGTGGCTTTGTAGCTGCAGATAAGCAGATTGTTGACTATCTGCGTTATAACATGCGCTCGCAAATCTTTGCAAAAGCGTTGCCTATGCCAATGGTAATAGGGTTGAAAAAACGCTTTGAGTTGCTGGTTTCTCAACCACAACTGCGCGAAAAACTTTGGCAAATAGCAAACGCCCTGCAAAGCGGTTTAAAAGAACGTGGGTTTGATTTAGGTGTTACCAATACTATGGTTACCCCTGTATTTTTAAAGGGCGATCTTTACGAAGCTACCGCGCTTACCCGCGATCTGCGCGAAAACTACGGCATATTTTGTTCTATAGTTATCTATCCTGTTATTCCTAAAGGATTGATAGTTTTAAGGCTCATTCCAACCGCGGCCCATTCTTTAGCGGATGTGCAACGCACGTTGGATGCCTATACCGAAATGGGCGAAAAACTTAAGGCCGGGCATTATAAAAGCGATAAAGTTAACGCAGTTTAATAAGCTGATATATATTAGAACGAAAATGCACCTGTCTTAAATGTTAGGTGCATTTTTGTTTATAGAAAAAACACTATAAAATCCTCATAATAAGTAGATTTAGTGTTTAATATCGTTAATTCTTAAAAAAAACAGCTTACTTAATAGCTAAAATTTTTTTTTTCAATAAAACATATTAGATTAGCTTAACAAAAACAAAAAACCTCAAATTATATTAAAAAAAGGAGCAATTTAAATGGAAAAATTTACTGAAGTTAAAAACTTAATTGCGTCACTGGAAGCAGATGCAGACAAGTTTTACAACAAAGGCAACAGCGCTGCCGGAACCCGCGTACGTAAAGGTATGCAAGATCTGAAAAACCTTGCTCAGTCAATTCGTTTGGAAATTCAGGATTCCAAAAACAAAGCTTAATTAGCTTTTTTGCTGATTATAGAAAAGACATTTAAACCCCCGATCACTCCGGGGGCTTTTTTATGCAGTTATTTTTGCAAGCTCTTTTTTAAACTGATCAACCGTATCACTGCCAACCTGTACAAGGGGCAGGCGCACGGTATCACCACAAACGCCCAGTAGTTTTAAGGCTGTTTTAACCCCGGCGGGGCTGCCTTCAACAAAGCACAAACGTGTAAAGTCTATTAAGCTAAAATGACCTTTTTGGGCAGCAGTATAATCGTTATTAAGGGCGGCCCGCACCATATCAGATGTTTGGCGTGGCAAAGCATTCCCAATAACGGTTATAGCACCCACGGCGCCAAGGGCTATCATAGGTAATGTAACCGGGTCATCGCCAGATATCAGTAAAAAACCCTCTGGCTTATCGCGCATTATCTGGTTAAACTGGTCAAAATTGCCGGATGCTTCTTTGGTGCCAATAATATTTTTAAAATCACGGGCGAGGCGTACAGTGGTATCAGCACTCACATTGCTGCCCGTGCGGCCCGGAACGTTGTATAATATAACCGGAAGCGGCGAAGCCTCTGCTATTGCTTTATAATGCTGATATATGCCTTCCTGTGTTGGTTTATTGTAAGATGGGCTTGCCGATAGAATGGCATCATAGCCGGTAGTATCAAATGCTTTTATCTGCTCAACCACATCGGCAGTATTATTGCCGCCAATGCCGGCAACTAAGCCAATGCGCCCGTTCACCGCTTGCGCAGTGAACGCCCATACCTTCTTCTTTTCTTCTGCGTTCAATACAACATTTTCGCCCGTAGTGCCTAAAGACACTATGTACTCAACGCCACCCTCAATTAAATACTCAATCAGGGTTTTAAGCGCGTCAAAGTCTATTTCTCCGTTTTGTTGAAAAGGTGTTATAATAGCTACACCCGTTCCGTAAAATTTGTTCATTGTCAGAATTAAAAGGTCGCTAAGATAATAATTTTAGTTGTGGATGTGAGGTTTAAACTATTAAATCTACTGCTTCTGTAGACAATTATTAAAAATTTATGCCCACCCTAAAGGCCGAACCGGCATTAGTTGCCGAATTGAATGATCGCCCATACATTACCCTAAAGCTAAAATACTGCAACCCTATTCCAACTTCGTAATAGTTTTTTAGCTCCGGTGTTGACAGGTAGTTAACGTTTAAGATCTCCTGTAATTTTAACTTGCGTATTAAGGGCAACTTATTAGTAATAAAGCCCGAGAAGTTATGTTCAAGATGCCCTTCTAAATATTCGGTGTTTGTACTGTACTTATAATAATCTAATAGCATAAAACTGTTTAAACCACCCTTATAAAAGAGTACCTGGTTGCCGCTAAAATGATGATAATCTGTATAGAACAAATTTTTGTTGCTCAGAAATTTTCCTGCCGAAATATAAAACGATGTTTTACCGTAAACACCCATGCTGAGGTTTGACTTGGAGATATCTGCCGAAACCTGGGTATAATCTACGTCAGATCCCAACACGTTCCTAAGTCCCCTTGTAAGTGTAAACCCAACAGTTGGATATTTTGAAGATACATATCTTCGCCCGCCAGGGTAGGTCTCGTACTTGTTGCTAAAGTTGTAAGTAGTGCGTAAGCCTATTTTAAACGAGTTATTATCCGCAAAAAGCGGCACATCAACCCCCGGTACCAGCGGGTTGTTAGAAGTAAACACTCTATCTCTATTGAAAAAACTGAAGTTAGACGAGTTGGCTAACCAGTGCCTCTCGGCCCACTCAACACCCAAACTGCCCTGCCATCCGCCGGCAATACGCACACCCAACGATGCCGCAGCAAAAGTTTTTTGATAGAACTTTTGAAAATTCTCTCTATATAATAATGTATGGCCAGTATTAATAATGTTTTTGATAGGTTGGGTATTATTCATGTCTAAAATATCAGAGCCGCCGCTTATACCAAGATTGAATCTTCCAACTGGTATGTTCACCGCGGCATTAGCATTTAACAAGCGGTTAGCAAAACCGTAGCGCAAATTGCTGCGGATACTAAGGTTGCGATTGTTAAGCGTGTCTATCCTTTTTACGTATGATGCGCCATAGTTTATGGCAAGTCCTTCAACGGTATTAAATAACAGCGACGCAGGTATAGCATCAAAGTGAAAAGATTCGCGCTTATAGCGGTTGCGGATATTGATACCACCGATAATGAAATTGCCCAGCCTTACTTTGTTGTTTCGGTTGTCTAAAGAATCCAGATATTCTTTTGATTCGCGTTTCCGCGCTAACACCTCTTTTTTCTGATAATCTTTTTTTTCTTCCAGCGTTAGCGGTATCGGCCTTTGCTCCAGCCAGTACAAGCTGTCTTTTTTATTTACATCGCGGGTAATACGCAACAGTTCATTAAAGTTCTTTTTGCTAAAAGTTGGATTAAGGTCGTAATTGTTGTAAACAGAAACAAAATATCCGGCCAGTTTAAAACCAAGCAATCCGGCTGTAAAATCAAACCTAACTGTTGATGGCATCCATGCTTTTTGATCAACAGGTAAAAACTGCTGATTTATTTTAACTGTATCAACAAACCTTATGTTAGCTTTTTTGGTAATAAAAAGTTCAACGCCTACCACGCGCCAGTTATCCTCCTGTATGTAAATAAAACCTTCAAAACAGGGGTCGTGCCCGCGGCGCGGAATTACCTGTATCTTGTTTACCTCCTGCCCGTCTTGCGTGGTTTGGCCTATATATTTATAACGATAATAAAACAGCGCGTTATCAGCAATGGGTGATACAAGTGGCCGCAAGATTATCTCATCCCAGTTTTGATAGTTCTCATAAAAATCCACTTTCAGGTCTGATGCCCTGTTATAACTGAACGCCCGGTTATTGCCCGATACTTTTGAGGATATCATTTCTTCATGCACCTGGTCCGGGTAGCTAAAGCTGTATTTTGATTGCGATTCTGACAGATAGACAATACCCCGCCTGTTTGAATCAAGGCCCATCCTGCTAGTCATCTGTTCAATATCGCGACCTAAAAAACGCTTTGGCGCATCTAACAGCTTTTGCAGCCCCTTAATATATACATCAGCAGTATAGGCTTTAACTTGCTGCAAATAGAATTTACGCTTTTTAATTGCCTGGCGAATGATGGCGTAGGCAGGATCTTCGCCTGTTGCGCTAATGGATACGGTTTGCAGCTGGTAAACCTCTGGCTGGAGTGTTATATTTTTTGCCTGATTCTGCTTGAGGTCAATTGCAAACGCTTCCTGCCTGTAGCCTACAGCTTTATATATTATGGTATGCAACCCTGTTTTTAGGTTGAAGGAATATTCACCTTCGTTGTTGGCAGAGGTGCCTGTTGTTGTATGCTGAATATATATACTCGCAAATGGAACCGGCCGGCCAGATTCATCTGTAATTTTTCCTGTTAAAGTAAATTGTTGCGCCGAAGCGGAAAAAAATATAAATAGTAAACAGACTGAAAACAGGACAGGTTTCATGCGCATATATATGGCGCTAATATGCGTTTAATTAATACAACTATATGCTGCTTACGTGTTAATTACTGTTAAATTTTAATACCCTGCAAAACAAAAAAACCTGCTTTACTTTTGGTATTGCAGGTTTGGTGGAAATATAACCGTTAGGGGTCTCCGGTTCAATTAGAATATATATACTGTTATAGGCGTATAATAAAATTAATGACCATAGTCATGCTGTTCAAGCGTTATCTGCCTTTTTATACTTTCTTCAAGCGATATGAAGGTTTCTGTACGCTGTATACCTTTAACCCCTTGAATCTGTTCATTCAATACTTCGCGCAAATGAGTAGTGTCATGACAGATAATTTTGGCAAAAATACTGTAGCTACCGGTTGTGTAATGCAACTCAACTATCTCTTTTACAGTCTTTAACTGTTTAACGGCCTCGTTATATTGCGAGCCCTTTTCCAGAAATATGCCCAGGAAAGCAGTAATGTCATACCCCAATTTTTGCGGGTCAACTTCAAGGCTGGCGCCTTTAATAACACCCATCTCTTCCAGTTTCTTCATACGCACGTGTATTGTGCCACCAGAAACTATTAATTCCTTGGCGATCTCGGTGTACGGAGTGGTCGCGTTTTTCATTAATATTGATAGAATCTGTATATCCAGATTATCAATTTCTAAATTTTGCGCTTTTCTGTGAGACATAAATTTGAATTTCAATATTTAAATACAAGTTTAATTAAAATTTGTATAAAAATAAAATAATTTTGTTGAAATATTTGCAAGAAAGATGAGACTATGTTACTTTTGTTTCAAGCAATCGATAAAACCTAATCGTCGTTCTTAAAAAATTTATAATGTTGGGTGGTGAAATTTTTGGCAGACACACCTCCTTGTCCCGGTGGCGGAGATCATAGGAAACCCGAAGCGGGCTAACTACTCTGTGGAGGTTCGAATCCTTCCCCAACAGCAATTCACTGGCGTGAATTTTATACTGTAGGATGGTGAAATTTTTGGCAGACACACCTCCTCGTCGCGGTGGCGGAGACTATGGGAAACGCTGGCAACAGCATAACCACTCTGTGGAGGTTCGACTCCTTCTCCTACAGCTCTTCTCATAATTTAGGTTTATAATTGGTTAGTAAAGGCCCCTGCCCATCAGGGGCTTTACTTGTTTTATACCTTTTTGTATTGAAAAATATACAATGTAATATCGAACACCGAATTTTGAATAATGAATTTCCAATTAAGGAGAGTAATGGTTCTAATTCATCATTTAGTATTCGATGTTGGATATTCACAAAAAAGCCTCCTGATCAAATCAGAAGGCTTTTTATAAGAATCAAAGTTATCCTCTAATCTACAAATCTTACGTCAGCCTAAAAGAATTTAAAGCCAACACTCAGCGCCCAAAGGTTTTGGCGCTGCCCGTAATTTTTGTTTACATCAGTTAGGCCGCCTTCATAGCGTACGTCGGCAGTAATAGCGCCAATATCAACGCCGGCACCTACCTGGTAACCCAGTGTGCTATTTTTGTAGTTGCCAAAATCAGCATAAGCACCGTTAAAATTAGCCGAGAAATTTTGACTTTTATCCATAATGTAAGAGTAAATAGGGCCTCCCATAATACGGAAGTTAAAACTATCATCGCCGATAGCGGTGCCTAATAAAAGCGGTACGTTTAAAGTAGTAAATTTAACATCGCCGCTGTAACTGGTGTTGTTGGCGGTAGAATTAAATTTACCACCTTTGCTGCTTACATAAAGCTCGGGCTGTAAATAAACACCGCTACCCACACGGGCAAATAACCCGGCCTGATAACCGGCCACTGTCGATTCATTTAAGTTATCGGTAGCGATCTTTGAAAAATTTACGCCACCTTTTACGCCTAAACTAAATTGTGCCTTAGCGCTGATGCTTACTGCTACCAGTAATGCTGCACTTAATAAATACTTTTTCATAAATAGATACATTAGTTATTATAAAGTATGGCTTTAAACGGCCATACTTTGTAATATTAACAATTGCTATACCAATTTTTAAAAATGCAAATGAGGTTATTTTTATATTTGCCCAAAATATATCATCATGGCAGAGGTAACTATCAGTAATAAAGACTGGGAACGGGTAAAAATTAAGTTACAAAGAAAATATAATCATCTTACAGATCAGCAGTTAAGTTATGCCGAGGGCCAGGAAGAGGCCTTAATTAATACCATAATGCAGTTGGTTAACCGTAAACGCGAGTATGTAGTATTCACGTTAAAAAAAGCTTTGGCTAATATGGATAACAACAGACTGTAAAATCTCTGTCAAGTGTCTTATTAATAAAGATCTATTTTTGTATTTTTATTTTTCTAAGTTTATTTATGTGGGTGTGATGAAAAAGTATAAAAAGATCATTTTGTCGGCAGGGTTGCTGGCATTTGCAGTAGGCACATGGAGCTTTAAGGACGACCTGTTTCAGATCTCCAAAAATCTGGAAGTATTTGCCTCACTATACAAAGAAGTGAACGTTAACTATGTTGATGATATTAACTCTGCAGAGATGCTTAGAACGGGTGCCGATGCCATGCTTAATGGCCTTGACCCCTACACCGAGTTTGTTCCCGAATCGGAAATTGAAGACTACAAGCTGCATTATGTAAGTACACAGTATGGCGGTATTGGCGCAAGTATTTTTTTGCGTGATAGTAAAGTGTTCGTTTCGAGCGTATTTGAAGCATATCCCGCTCAAAAAGCCGATGTTAGAGCCGGCGACCAGATAATTTCTATAAATGATGTACCACTGCAAGGTAAAGACAATGACCAGGTGAGCACTTTGCTTAAAGGATCAAACGGAACTGCGGTAAAGTTAGTGGTTAAGCGCGAAGGTGAAGCCAATACTTTAACAAAGAGCGTTATACGCGATGAGATAAAGCAACCTAACGTTTCCTACTCTGGTATGGTTGACGGTAATATGGGTTATATTAAGTTAGACAAGTTTCTGGAAAACTCTGCTGATGAAGTAACCAGCGCTTTAGTGGCTATAAAGAAGAACAACCCCGCCGGTGTTATACTTGACCTGCGCGCAAACGGTGGTGGTATTTTGCAAGAAGCCGTAAAAATTGTGAACCTTTTTATACCACAGGGTGTTGAAGTGGTATCGCAAAAAGGCAAGGTCAGAGAAAAGAGTTATGTATACAAAACCATGGCACCACCTGTAGCAGGAGATCTACCTTTGGTGGTTTTGATAAATAACAGGTCTGCTTCTGCATCAGAAATTGTTGCGGGTGCCATTCAGGACCTTGACCGTGGTGTTGTTATTGGCCAGCGTAGCTATGGCAAGGGTTTGGTGCAACAAACATTTCCGTTGCCCTACAATAGCCTGGTTAAGATAACCATAGCCAAGTATTATGTACCATCTGGCCGTTGCATTCAGGAATTAGATTATGCGCATCGTAAAGACGATGGCAGCGTATTGAAATTTGCCGATTCGCTTATACATGAGTTTAAAACCAAAGCAGGTAGGTCTGTATTTGATGGTAGCGGTATCTATCCGGACATTGCCGTTAAACAGGAACGCTATGCCACAGTTACACAGACGCTCATTGGTAAATTATTATTGTTTGATTACGCTACCAAATACCGCGATTCGCACCCTAAGATTGCTGATGCAAAGACATTTACTTTGAGCGACGCTGATTACAACGATTTTGTGAAATATTTGGCGGGCAAAAACTATAGTTATAATACGGTATCAGAAAAAACGCTTGATATCTTAAAATCCGACGCTACCAAAGAAAAGCAGTTTGATCAGATCCAGACAGAATACGACATACTGAAAACAAAATTAATGAATAGCAAGAAAAACGATCTGCAAATTCATAAAGCCGAAATAAAGCAATCTTTAGAGAATGAGATCGTATCGCGTTATTATTACGAAAAGGGCCGCTATGAGGCCAGCCAAAAGTATGATAACGAAATGGCGCAGGCTGTAAAAACATTACAGGATAAGAGCCAGACTGCAGCTGTATTACGCGGCGATGGCAATTATAAAGTTATTGGTAAGCCTGTTTTAGCCATGGCCGGTAAAGGTGCAGATGACAAAGAGAAGAACTAAATTTAACTGAATACTCATTTTTAAAAGAGCGGCACTTCGGTGTCGCTTTTTTAATTGAGTAAACTTTTTAACAATAAAGTTGTCTTACATCCATATTAAACAAAACAACTATGAAAAAGATAACTTTAATTGCCGCTACTATTCTTAGCAGTTTACTTTACACAACTGCCAATGCACAAATAAGTTTAAATGTAAACATCGGCAGCCAGCCAGCCTGGGGCCCGGTTGGATATGACTATGTTGAAAATTATTACCTGCCTGACATTGACACTTATTACGATGTGCCAAGCCACCAGTATGTTTATTTAGATAATAATGTGTGGGTGCGCTCACGTGCATTACCTGCCCGTTACGCAAACTACAATGTTTACAATGGTTACAAAGTTGTTGTTAACGAGCCACAGCCCTGGAAGAGAGCCGATGTTTACCGCACCAAATATGTAGGTTACAAAGGCCGTAAAGATCAGGTTATTATTCGCAACAGCGTTGATGTAAAATACAAAGAGCATTGGAAACCGGGTAAAGGTCCAAAAGGTAAAGGTCCCGGAAGAGGTAATGGTGGCGGCCCGGGTAAAGGCCACGGTAACAAACATTAATACAATACTGAGCAACAAAAAGCCGACCCAATTGGGTCGGCTTTTTTGTTGCGCTATTAAAATTTATCTATAATCATTTGCCGAAGGCACACTCGCTACGCGATAGCTTGTATTCCCGTCCTTTACAATAGCCTCATAATAAACGCCATCCGGAGCGGCAAAGTAGTTAACGCCATTAAGGGTAACTTTTTGGCTTCCATCAGGCAGTTTATCAATTGTATCACCAACTTTCGGTAATGGCGCCTCGTTGTCGCCATCGTCAGTATTTAAAACCCCGTCTTTGCCGGCAACTACATATATTGTTTCGCCTTTATCATTAACCTGTGCGGTGTAATACACCCCACGGTATTCATAGTACTGTGCGCCGTCAATAAGTATTGAATGAGCATTTTTAGGCAGATTAGGAATAGTAGCGCCCACTGGTGGGTCTGTTACAGTATAGCCGCCGGTATCATTAGGGCGATAAAATGCGCCAGCCGAAAAATAATATAAACTGTTACCAAAGTAAAAAGGATAAAAGCCCAAGGGCATTGCACCTATACGAAAACCTATATTCGGATATCCCCAGGCGCCAAATCCCGGGCCGTAAAACCCACGATTAAATCCTATTCCCAAACCTATTGCTAATCCTGGTCGGTAACCAAAACCGCCACCGCCATGCGCAATATTTACTCTTCCACGGACTCCTCCGCCACCACCGCCGGTGCCGCGGCGTTGCGCGTCGGCAGTTAAAACCATTGCACACATTGCCCCGGCTAACAATAAACCGGCAGCATACTTAAATACTTTACCCATTTTCTGAAAAATTGTTATGTATTCCGTTGGACTGATTTAGCTTGAAAGGGTTTAATGATGGGTACTTAAAATTTAATTTTATAACAGGCTATTTATTCCTACATTCAAACTTAATCTTTCAGTTTTTTAGCAGCAGTATAAATGGATATTTGATTCCGGGCATGAAGAAAGTTCTAATTCTTATACTTGCTTTAATTATACTGGCAGCGGCATATATGTTCAGCGGGCGAAGCTTAGAAAACAATAGGATACCGGTGTCAGGCTGGCCGGTGCTTCCAAACGATTTTCAGTTGGGCGAGCCCAGTGGGCTTGCTATAGACAGTGCCGACAACTTAGTGGTTTTTCATAGAGCTGGCCGCCAATGGCCGCTTCTTGGGCCGATGCCTGATACCGTTATCAAGAACAACACCATCACCGTATTCAGCAATAAAACCGGGGAGTTGCTACGCAGTTGGGGTGGCAACATGTTTGTGATGCCGCACGGTCTGTGTATAGACAGGAAAGGTAATTATTGGTTAACAGATGTTGGCTTGCACCAGGTGTTTAAGTACAGCCCGGCCGGTAAGCTTTTATTAAAGTTAGGCGAAGCAGGCTTACCCGGCGCGGACCGTTTTCATTTTGATAAACCAACCGATGTAGCCGTAGCTGAAGATGGCAGTTTCTATGTTAGCGATGGTTATGGTAATAGCCGCATAGTTAAATTCTCTGCTCAGGGAAAATATCTTTTAGAATGGGGACGTAAAGGCAGTGGCGATGGAGAGTTTAATATTCCTCATAATCTGGAATTGGATAATACAGGCAATGTGTATGTTGCCGACCGCGAGAACAAGCGCATACAGGTTTTTACGCCTAACGGTCGCTTTATCCGCAAGATTACCAGCCCCAATTTTGGTAAGATCACATCGTTGGCTTTTGGATCAAATGGTCGGCTTTACGCAGCTGATGATGCCAATATCCTTGGATTACTGCATCGGGGATCGAATATTTTTGAGATACCGGATAACGCCGCTCCGCGAGTACTTGCTGGTCAGGCAGGTTGGTTTCATGCAATAGCAATAGATAGCGATGGTAATTTGTATGCCGGCGACATTAGTAAAAACAAGATCTTTAAATTCCTTGGGCCTGAATAAGTAGGGATATTACTTCAAATAGATACCTCAGATTAAGCAAGCACATCTGCGGGGAATATCACTTTAAAGGTGCTGCCTTCGTTTACCTCAGAGCTAACCACTATCTCTATGTTATGAAAGTTAGCTATCGACTTTACTATTGGTAAACCCAGGCCAAAGCTGTCTTGTTGTAGTGATTGCCTGAATTTTTTAAACCGGTTAAATATAAAAGGCATTGCATCGGGGCTTATACCAATTCCTGTATCAATTATACTCACCACTAATGTTCCGTTTTCCGTAGCAGTAATCACAGTGATCTCCCCATTTGGCCGATTATATTTTATGGCGTTGTTTATCAGGTTGAAAAACAAATTAAATATTAAAAAGCTATTTATGTTTATCAATTGTTTGTCCTCTGGTACTATTAAAGTACAAGTAATGTCCTTCTCAGTCAGGCGGATAGAGATCTCCTCATAAACTTCGTGCAAAAGCTCTTTGATGGAAACCTTGTCTTCTTTTAAAAATTGCTCGTTTTCAATTTGGGATATCAGTAACAAGGTTTTGGTGATGCTTTTTAGCCTGTTAAGCATTTTCTGCATTTCAAGCAAACGCAGTTTAAGATCCTCTGCAATATCTTCCCGCTCAAACATGTTCTCAATTTTTGATTGCAGAATAGATATTGGCGTCATCAATTCGTGCGACGCGTTAGAAATAAACTCACGTTCTTTTTGAAAAGCCGCCTCAATAGCCTCTATCATTTTATGAATACTGATATCAAGATGCTGAAAGTCGGTAGTGCTGGTTTTAACTTCTTTATAAGTACCGAAGTTTGGAAATTTTTGATTGAGCAGCTTGTTTTTTATGATCAACTGTAACGGTCGCAGCAAGTAATTGGTATAGATCTGATCGGCCAGGATAGTGAGCAATATCATGCTAATCAAAACAACAAATGCAATATTTTGCAGGGGTGCGCTGGTATCGTAAAGGGTAGCTGTGCTTTTACCTATTTCAAGAAGATAATTTTGGTTATCTATTTTAAAGGTGTGGCTTAATATGCGGTATTCAATCGTATCGCGCCCTACAGATCGCTTATCATTTTTTATAGTATCAATAGCCAGTGCAGATAGCGTATCTCTTTCAATGGTCAGATACTCGTCTTTTAACGGCAAATAATAACTGCCATAAGTTTCTCCGGGTGGTATGTATTCTGTTATTCCCTGCTGCGCTACTATTTGAAGGAATTTGTTCTTCTGCTTAATAAGGTTGCTATCTACATAATTTTTGCTGATGGTGATGATAAAATAGGGAACCAACAGTACAAACAGCACCGCTATAGCCAGCTTTGATATGGCATTAAACAGGGTGAGTTTGGTGTTTAGTTTCAATAGATCAGCTATTCAAGGTAATTTTATAACCCAGGCCCCTTACGGTTTCCAGCCAGTCGGGCGCTGAGTAGGTATTTAACTTTTTGCGGATATTTTTTATGTGCGCATCAATATAATTAGAGTCGTAATCGTCATTGATAACGCTTCCCCATATATGTTCACTTAATTGTGTACGCGTAAGTGTTCGGTTTTTATGCAGTATTAAATAAGCTATCAAGTCAAACTCTTTTTTGGTGATAGTATTTACAACGCTACCCAAATGGGTGATAGTACGGTCGGTTAAATTTATGGCGAAATTGCCCAACTCAACCGCACTTTGCTTAAGCCCAAACTTGCGGCGCAGTATGGCTTGCATACGGCTTTGTAGTTCAAGCAACGAAAAAGGCTTAGGTAAATAATCGTCTGCACCCTGATCAAGTCCCCTCACACGGTCATACACTTCGGCCCGGGCGGTTAAAATAATGCAAACGGCGTCGGGATTATTTTGCTTTGCTTCTTTAAGTAGGTCCATGCCATCGTAATCAGGTAGGCCAAGGTCTATCAAAATAAAATCGTACAAGTTGGTAGCTACCTTTTCTGATCCACGCTTGCCGGTATGGCACACTTCGCAAATGTAATTGTTGTTGGTTAAGAATATTTCCAGTTCCCGGGCAAGGGCAACCTCATCCTCTATGATCAAAACATTCATTGTGTATCAGTAAAAAAGGTAGTAAAACGTAAGGTTGTAAAATGATTCGCGCCTGTTCATTAAATTCCCTTCGACATTAACAGGTATAGAATATTTATAGGCAAACTCAAAAGTATAATGCGGGCGGTTGTATGCTACGGGGATCTTAAAACTATAATTTAAAGCATTGAAGCGCCCGTTATTATATTGATAAGGCGAGTAATCATTCTTATAAATGTTGGCTATCAAAAAACGAGTTTGATGATCAAGGGCATAGGTTTGCACAAAATTTTGCGTGCCTAAGATCATGCTTATAGAAGGATTGAACGTTAGATAGTCGTTTTTGCTAAAAAGGCGCCAGTTAGGTTCAAAATACTTAGACTGACTCACGGTAACAAAAAAATCGCTCGAGCGGCCAAACAGGTAGTCCAATATCACGGTAGATTTAAAAGGTCCCCAGTTATAAGCGTTTTTTAGGTTGATATCATTATTAGTGGCAGATTCAATTATACGCTGCTCTTTGTTAAAAATAAAACGGGTATAGCTAACCGAGCCCGAGAATTTTTTTGAGGGCCGATAAAGGTATCCGCCGCCAATATCTATTTCGTCAATAGAGGTGCGGTAGCCAATTAAACGTAACAGCGAGCCATAAGCAAAAAAACCCTGTTTGGTGTTGTAAACAACGTCGGCAGAATAAAACGGATACCTGATAGGCCCGGTGCGCCCAAAAAACATAGCATCGCTGCCAAAATTAAACCCTACGGAAATTGATCTTTTACGGATGATGGTATCAGTATCAGCATACAAACTAAGGTTAATTTTGGGCAAAAGCAACCTTGCTGCCGAAGAGTGTGCAGAGATAACTATGGTAAGAAAAAATAATATTCGGACGAACTTCATTTACTGCTTACAAATTGGATTAAGGTTAATTGCTATTTCTTCTGGGTATTTCGGGCGGTCGTTCCATACCTTCGGGCCTGCGTTCGCGCTGTGGCTTGGGCTGGTTATTAGCGTCATCAATTTTCTCGGGTTTTGACTGGCGCTTTGCCTTTGATATTCCCTTTATTTTATTTTTTTCTTCTTCATCAGGCGGATGCTTTTTTATAATGGTATCTGCCAAAGGTAAAGTGTACAGGATATAATACCGCTTATTTGCGGACGGCAGCTTAACCGCGCTGCTAATTAATTTGGCTGATGACGGTGTTGGCGCAATTAGCAAAAACATCACAATATACACAAACCACCTTATCATCAAATAACAGAAATTTCTACAAATTTTTTCAAAGCAGGTATTAATCAGAATGCCGTTACAGGGGCGGCTGCAAATTAGAGGCTAATTTACCCTTATAGTTTAATAAAGCCAAGCTATTTGCTTAGGCCGTTTTAACGTCTTTAGAAGTATAAACACGATTTTGATCGTCGGTAATAACGCAGCCAATCTGATGAAGACGATTTACCAAATACAATGCGGCATTTATACCCATGGCCATTAACGGAGAAGTTAAGGCACCAGCAAACTCGGCCGATGGACTCAATACATTTATGCTTTCAATAGCGCTCACAACAAATCCACTTTTCGTGCTTGATTTTTTGGTAAGGTTTTCCTTATTCACAGAAGCGGCCAAAGCCATATTACTGATGTTGATATTGGCCAGCAAACTATCATTATAAGCAGCACAGGCTGTTGTTACGGTCCACGGTTCAAAGTTGGGTTGGGCTCCCCAAGTTAAAATATCGCCGCCTGCGTTAATAACACCACTGCCCACACCTTCTAATTGCATTAAATATTTGGCCCTGTCTGCAGCGTAGCCTTTGGTAACAGCGGCAAGGCTAATGCGCATTCCTTTTTCCTTTAAAAACACAGTACAGTTTTGCGGGTCTACAACAACACCCTTGTAGTTTGTTTTGATAATAGAGTAGGGGATGGTATTTACAGGGGTATTGTTATTGCTGTCAATAAAAATTTTATCGGCAGAATAATAAGTAATATCAAAAGCGCCGTAAGTAAGATCAGAAATTTTAAGCGCACGATCTATAAGCCTGAAAATTTCGCCACTTACCTTAACAGGTTGTATACCTGCATTGCGGTTGATGGCATTAACTTCACTATCGTCGCCAAAGGCGCTTAGTAGCTTTTCAATACGGTTTATCTCGGCTATTGCGCTGTTTATTCGCTCGTTTGCCCAGGCATGATCATCGCCCACAACACTTATCTCAAATTGCGCACCCATTAAGCGGGTTTCGTGTCCGAAAACTGATAAGTTACTTACTGATATTTGTTTTAGAGCCAGCATAACAACGCTATTAATATATTATCAGATAAACCAGTGTTCTTTAAACCTAATCATGCAGAACATAGGTATAATAAATATAGTAGCTAAAGTAGCGGCGTTTTATGAAATTAACATGAAAAGGGGGACTTGAACCACAGACATAAATAGTTAACTTTTGCTGTCGCTCTTTAAGGCCTATTTAGGGAGAGCAAAAAGGTGGCACCTGTCCGGAATAAAAACACTGCGGTTGAACTGCACCGGTGGACTATATATATCCAATTGTATCCATAAGTCATAGTTCTTTTCAATTAAAGACAGTAATTGGTCAACAGTTGCGCCATAACGTTGCATCATGTCCAAGTGCAGTTCGATGGCCAATCGCGGCCGCGTTTTCAATATTTCCGTAGCGCCTTTAAGAACTTCGAACTCAAACCCTTCGACATCTATTTTTATTACGTCTATTTTTTTGTCTGCAAAATCATCAATTTTAACAATAGGTACTTCAATCCCTACATTTTCGTTGCCTTGAAGGATATAAGAATTTGAGTTTGAATGGGATATCAATATGTTACCGTGTTCGGAACCAACAGCATTTGGTATTACTGTTATGTTTTTTGAAGAGTTTATATTTATATTTTTCCTGATGATGGCTAAATTGTCAGAATTGGGTTCAAACGTATATACATGCCCTTCTTCGCCTATCCATTTTGAAATGACAACTGCAGTAAGCCCGTGATGGCCACCGCACTCTAATATAACATCGCCTTTCTTACAAATTTTGTTTTTTACAAATTCCATTTCCGGCCATAACCATTCTTTTGATTCGTCCTGACTCTTATTCGATGTTTGGTCATACCACTGTTGCCCCTCCAAATTAGCTACGTAAAATTTAAAGTCAGTATGATATAACTTTTTTTCAACTATGTAAGGTTTAAAACCTCGATTTTTATAGCGGTAATAAATTTTCTTGAGACTTTCTTTTACGTCTGTGCCAAAAATGTTAGTAAGTTTCATTTATTATATGGTGTTGAATAAATTGTTATATTCCGCAATATAAATTTAATTTAAGCTAACGAAGTATTCCACGATCAATATTATAATGCCATGAGTGACTTTATATCTTATTCCAACAACACCTTACGCTACCGTTCCCTCTTTCAACTTCTCAGCATTCTCTGCAAACTGCAGCGCTTCCATAATGTCCTGAATGTCACCATTCATTACACCTGCAAGATTGTAGATGGTAAGCCCTATGCGGTGCTCGGTTAAGCGGCCCTGCGGGAAGTTATAAGTACGCACCTTGGCAGACCTGTCTCCGGTGGCAACCATGGTTTTACGTTTTTTAGATGCTTCTTCCAGGTGTTTTTGCAGCTCCATTTCGTATACACGTGAGCGCAATACCTGCAAAGCCTTATCAAAGTTTTTTAACTGTGATTTTTGGTCCTGGCACTGTGCAACAAGCCCTGTAGGTAAGTGAGTTAAACGTACCGCAGAGTAGGTAGTGTTTACTGATTGTCCACCCGGTCCTGATGAGCAGAACAGATCCTTACGTATATCAGCAGGGTTTAGCACAATATCAAACTCATCCACCTCTGGCAATACCACAATTGATGCTGCCGACGTATGCACGCGGCCCTGTGTTTCAGTATCTGGCACACGTTGTACACGGTGCACACCCGATTCGTATTTTAAAGTACCGTAAGCGTCTTCTGCATTTACGTTAAAAACAATCTCTTTGTAACCACCTGCAGTGCCTTCGGTAAAATCAACCAATTCAGTTTTCCAGCCGCGTTTTTCGCAAAAACGCATATACATGCGGTAAAGGTCGCCTGCAAAAAGCGAAGCCTCATCACCACCTGTACCACCACGTATCTCAACAATAGCGTTTTTGCTATCTTCAGGATCTTTAGGTATCAGCATCAGGCGGATCTTTTCTTCCATCTCATCCTGCTGGGTAAGCAATTCATCCAGCTCCATTTTAGCCATTTCCCTGAATTCGTCGTCCTTTTCAGTGGCCAAAATCTCCTTGTTGGTATCTATATTGCTCATTATGTTGCGGTATATATTATACTCAGCAACAATTTTAGCCAGGTCTTTATATTCTTTATTTAATTGAGCAAAACGCTTCATATCAGCCATTGCATCCGGGCTGCTCAGTTCAGCTTCTACATCTTTCCAGCGTTGAAATATCGCCTCTAACTTATCTAACATAATCTAATTATTATTGGGGATACAATAGCTGCAGCCCTAAAAAGCCCACAAAAATACGGTTTTTTAAGGGAAGGTGAAAGCTTAAAGCTTAAAGGCAAAAGGTTTTACAATTTCAGGATATACTATACCATTTTCTGTTCAAAACGTTCCAGTTTTAAATCTTCGCCATCAAATACGGCGTACGAGTTGTAATTTATCCATTCGCCAAGGTTTACATAGGTACTTTTATCTGTTAACTGTACTTCCATGGGATAATGCCTGTGGCCAAATATCATGTAACTATAGTCTACAGTTTTAATAACCTCCTTACTGTAATCAAGCAACCAACCCTGCTCTTCCTCTTTATAAGGCTTGTCGCCCAGGTTATGAAGCCGGCTTTTGCCAGACCAATAATTGGCTATGCCCACGCCTAAATTAGGGTGCAGGCGCTCAAACAGCCACTGGCAAAATCTGCTGCGAAATATCTTCTTCAGTAGCTTATAGCTACTATCGCCGGGCCCAAGGCCATCGCCGTGATGCAGGAAGAATTTTTTGCCGCCGCGCTCTATTACCAGTTCATCATTGATGATGGTAGCGCCAAGTTCCCTTTCAAAATAACCAAACATCCACATATCATGGTTGCCTTTAAACAGGTATATTTTTATGCCCGCATCAGCCAGTTCCGCCAGCTTTCCTATAAAGCGGATGTAGCCTTTTGGCACAACTGTACGGTATTCAAACCAAAAGTCAAACACATCGCCCATTAAAAAAAGTTCGGCGGCATCAGTCTTTATCGTATCAAGCCAGCGCACCAGGCGCGCTTCGCGCTCACGACTATCATCTAAACCACCTGCCCCTAAATGAAAATCAGAAGCGAAATAAAGTTTGTTGCCTGTTGCCATCAGCCCCAAAAATACATTTTAAGCGCAATATTTAACGCAAGGCCTTTGGTTTATCAATTGTGGCAAACCGTTTGCAAGTAAATAAGTTATAGTTTAAATAATAAAGCTTTAGCAATGAGATCTATCTGGAAGGGTTCAATAGGGTTTGGGTTGGTAAACATCCCGGTAAAATTGTATTCTGCTGTGCAAACCAGCAATATTGATTTTGATATGTTGGATGGTCGCGACCACTCGCGTATCCGCTTTCAGCGCGTTAATGAGCAGACGCATAAGGAGGTACCTTATGATAAAATTGTTAAAGGCTATAAGCTGAATGATGATTATGTAATAATGGATGACAGTGATTTTGAAGACGCTGCCCCCGAAAAAAGCAGACTGATAACCATTGAAAGCTTTGTTGATATTGCTGACGTTAACCCAATGTATTACGAAACATCGTATTACACCGAGCCCGATACCAAGAATAACAAAGCTTATGCCCTATTGCTTGCCGCCCTTGCAAAATCAAAAAAAGCAGGGCTTGCACGTTTTGTACTGCGCAGTACAGAAAGTTTATGCATTGTGCATCCGGTTGATAGTGTGCTGGTTGTTACGCGCATACGTTTTGGTCAGCAAATAAGAAGCACCGAGGAATTGAAAGTTGGCGATAAGGTGGATGTTACCAAAAAAGAGCTGGATATGGGTTTGGCGTTGATAGACCAATATGCAGAGAAGTTTGATGTGTCAAAATTTAAGGATGAGTACAGCGAATCGTTATTAAATATAATAAAGGCTAAATCAAAAGGTAAACGTGCCAAGGTTAAAAAACTCACCCCGCATAAAACCACCAGCGATGATCTGTACGACCAGTTAATGGCAAGCCTTAATACCAAGAAAGGAGCATAGCATGAGCCTGGAGACCTATGTTAAAAAGCGCGATTTTAAACAAACTGCTGAGCCTAAAGGCGGCAAAAGCGACAATAAAACTTTGTCGTTTGTAATACAACGGCATCATGCCTCGCGTTTGCATTATGATTTTAGGCTGGAGCTGGACGGGACGTTGAAAAGCTGGGCGGTGCCTAAGGGGCCATCGCTAAATCCGGATGATAAGCGACTGGCCATGATGGTAGAAGATCACCCAATAGATTATCAGCATTTTGAAGGTATTATTCCTAACGGCAACTATGGCGCCGGCGTAGTTATTATATGGGACAAAGGTACATATACATCATTGGCAGGTGACCGCAAAGACGATATTAAACAACTGCGGGCGGGACTAAAAGCGGGTAATTTAAAGATCAGGCTGGACGGTGATATTTTAAAGGGCGAGTTTGCGCTGGTTAAAATAAAAAACGCTAATGAGGACAACTCCTGGTTGTTGATCAAGCATCGCGATGAATATGCGGTTGATGATTTTAACAGTGAGGATTTGGTGCCCGATGCCGTAAAGGTGATGTTAAACAACAAAGACGGCAAGGCTAAGGCATTACCAAAACAGCATAAGGTAAAGGTTGAAAAAAAAAGCGCTGAACTTATTGAGGATACAAAAGAAGAGCCTGTAGAAACTAAGTCAAAAAAAGCTTTCTCGCCCATGATGGCCAAGCTTGACGATAAGCTTTTTAACGATGATAACTGGATCTATGAACGTAAGCTTGACGGTTACCGTGCTTTAGGTTACTCCGGGAAAGATGCCAGGCTGATATCGCGCAATAACATCGATTTTAGCGCCAACTACAAAAAAATAGTGGCTGAACTTAAGTCAATTAAAAAAGATGCGGTGCTGGATGGAGAACTGGTGATAGAAGATAGCGAGGGCCGCAGCAGTTTTCAGGATATACAACATTACGAGGGTGATACGAAAGATAAGCAGCTAAAATTTTATGTTTTTGATCTGCTGAGTCTGGACGGTCATGATCTGCGTGGAATTGAACTATTAAAGCGAAAGCAGTTGCTTAAAGCTTTGGTAGAGCAACTGGATAGCACGTCAATAATATATAACGACCATATTACTGGTAATGGAACTGATCTTTTTGACAAAGCAAAAAAAGAAGGGTGGGAAGGTATAATAGGGAAAGATGCCGAGAGCTTTTACGAAAGCGGCAAACGTACAGACAGGTGGCGTAAATTTAAATTACAGCAATCTCAGGAAGCTTTGATCTGTGGATACACCGCACCCACCGGATCACGCAACCATTTTGGTGCGTTGCTATTGGGCATTAATAAAGGCGGTGGCTTACAGTACATTGGTAATTGCGGTACCGGGTTTAACGATGCAGGTATAAAAGAACTTTATAAAAAACTACAGCCGCTTGAAACCGATGTAAAGCCTTTTAAAGAAAAACAACATAGCCGCACAAAAGTTACCTGGGTTAGGCCCGAACTGGTATGCGAGGTATGGTATTCTGAATGGACCGCCGATGGACACCTGCGTCATCCGGTGTTTAAAGGTTTGCGCGTGGATAAAGAAAAGGAAAAAGTAGTTATGGAAAAGCCGGATAAACAAATGGCCGATGATGAAACCATAGCCGTAGGCAAACATAAATTAAAGGTTACGCACCTTAATAAGGTGTTTTGGAAGGATGAGGGTATTACCAAAGGTGAACTGATAAATTACTACCGGGAAATGGCCGATTGGATAGTGCCTTATTTAAAGGATAAACCCATTTCTATGCGCCGGCAGCCCAACGGAATAGACGACCCCGGTTTTTTTCAAAAAGACAATACAGCCAATTTACCTGCCTGGATAAAAACAGAAAAACTATACTCTGAGAGTAATGATAAGGACATCAACTATATTATTGGCAAAGATGCGGCAACGCTGATATACATGGCCAATTTGGGTTGCATTGAAATAAACCCCTGGCTTAGTTCATACAAAACGCCGGAAAACCCGGAGTTTGTTGTGATAGATATTGATCCGCACGATGTACCGTTTACGCAGGCAGTAGACGCAGCACTTAAAACCAAGGAGGTGTTTGAACGCATGAAACTTGATGTTTTTGTTAAAACCTCTGGTTCAAAAGGTCTTCATATTTATTGCTACCTGGGTGCAAAGTATGATTATGATCTGGTTAAAATGTTTGCCGAGTATGTAGCTAAACAGATTCATGCCGAACTGCCGGATACTACCAGTATAGAACGCAGCCCCGCAAAACGCCCCAATAAAATTTATATCGACTTTTTACAAAACCGCCGCGGGCAAACTATAGCCTGCCCGTACTCTGTAAGGCCAAAGCCCGGAGCTACCGTTTCAATGCCCCTGCACTGGCATGAAGTGAATAATGACCTTAAATTATCCAACTATACTATTTTCAATACAAAGGAACGTGTAGAGAATACAGAGGACCCATGGAAAAACCTTACTTCAAAAAAAGCCGATTTAAAACAGGCTTTGAAATTGCTTAAGGAATTTGTTTAGGCCATCGTTTTTTGCTCACATATCTCAAAAATTAGTTAGAAAATTAATAATTTTCTTAATAGTACGTGTTGTGGCATTGCCTTTGCATACTTGCTTGTAGAAAAACATAAAACATCATTTACCATGGCAACTACAAAAACAGCTAAAAAAGCAGAACAAACAACAGACGTTCAGGAGTCAGCATTGAACGAATTATTCCTTGACGAATTAAAGGACATTTATTGGGCAGAAAAGCATTTGGTTAAAGCCTTACCTAAAATGGCAAAAGGAGCAACATCTGATGAGTTGCGCGCGGCCGTTCAAAAACACATTAGCGAAACTGAAAACCAAATTACCCGTTTAGAGCAGGTATTTTCATCAATAGGCGAAAAGGCTGTTGCGGTAAAATGCGAGGCGATGGCAGGTTTGCTTAAAGAAGCAGAAGAAATTGTTTCTGAAACCGAGAAAGGCAGTGTTACCCGCGATGCAGGTATAATCTCTGCAGCACAAAAAGTAGAGCATTATGAAATTGCTTCTTACGGTACCCTGCGCACTTTAGCCGGTGTTTTAGGTTATGAGGAAGCAGTTGATTTGCTTGAAGCAACTTTGGCAGAAGAAAAACAATGCGATGAAGATCTGACCGTTTTAGCCGTTAACGGCATAAACAAAATGGCCAGCACCGAAGCTGAGTAACATTTGCCGACACGATAGAATACGAAAAGGCCATTCCTTAAAAGGAGTGGCTTTTTTGCTATTGATGCCATCTTAAATGGACGAAAGATCTACACACATTTATAGCAGTGGCTCGACAATGCAAAACGTTTACAGCAGAGTTTTATTAACCAAAAAAAGTCCGCAGAATCATCTTCTGCGGACTTTTTGAATCTTAACGCGCTATATATTAAAGCGCTGTTGGCCTTCTGATCACCCCTAATAATAAAGAGATAATAGCAATTACAAGCAATACGTGAATGATGCTGCCTGCTGAATACACGAAGAAACCTAATACCCATCCTATGATGAGAATAACTGCGATGATATACAATAATGAGTTCATGGTAGTGATGTTTTAGTTAACGATTTTCATAAGTTATGATAACCAATACTAAAACGGTGCCAAATAACAACTATACAAACAAATCGGCCTTACATAGCAAAAAACGCCCTTTTTTAAGGGCGTTTTGTATTTTTTTAGCCATAAGATAGTGCATTGGGTTATTCAAGCGTCATCCATTTTTTACGCACTGCTAATTGCTGAGGCGTAGCATTTGCAAGCTGTTCTATCTTAAACTTAACAGTAGTAGAGCGTTTAAGCGTTACCATAATCTCTCTTTCAAGTCCATCGCGTATCAGCTTTACTAAAATTTTATCTCCGGGCTTTTTATTGCCAATAAGTGATTCCTGGCTGTCAACGGGTTTGCCATCTATGGTAATAATCTCGTCATTAACATTTATTCCATCGTCCCACGCAGAAGTACCCCGCAATACCGAGGCTACTATTACCCTGCGGGTATTGGCTATCATAGTAATACCTAACGCTGCCGTATTGGTTCCGGCTAAATCGTCGCTTATTTTGCAGCCTGCGTAGGTTAAATAACTGTTATAATCAATATCAGCAACACCGTTTATATATTTAGCATAAAAGTCATCCAGTTTTTTACCGGCAAATTTTTCAAGGGCCAGTTTAAACTCGGCATCAGTATAACCGCGTTTTTTAACTTTATAATACTCGTTATACATGTATTGCATTACATCATCTAACGAGTTTTTGCCTTTACTGTAGTTGATTATTTCAAGGTCCAGCATCATTGCAACTACAGCTCCCTTGGTATAATAAGATATGGTGGTGTTAACAGAATTCTCGTTGGGGCGATATGATTTTATCCACGCATCATAACTTGCCATGGCAGCGCTTTGCACCTTAACCCCCGGTTGATTTTCAAGCTGGGTAATTTGCCTCGCCATCAGATCAAGATAATTTTGTGGGGCATATAACTGCGTGCGGCGCACAATAACATCCTGATAGTAGGCTGTAAAGCCCTCTGCTATCCATAGGTTGGTAGTGTAGTTTTCGTTGTCATAATCAAACGGACCCAGTGCAATAGGGCGTAAACGCTTTACATTCCAAAGGTGAAAATGCTCGTGCGCCGCTAATGACAGAAAGCTCTGGTAGGTGCCTTCGTGTTTATAACCATCGCGCGTAGCACCCAACGTGGTAGAGCTTAGGTGCTCTAACCCGCCGCCGCCTTTTAAATTATTATGTATAATAAAAGTGTAATGCTTGTTAGGGTTTTCACCAAAAATGGCCGCCTCCTCTTCAATAATGCGGGTAAAGTCTTTTTTAATACGCTCTTTGTCGTAGTTACCCCCACCGCTCATGGCCACTTCATAATCTGTTGCGCCTACTTTAAAGCCAAACACATCCTGCGTTCCTACCTCTAAAGGTGAGTCAAACAAAATATCGTAGTTAGGAGCTGTGCGGGTAAAGGTATCGCCGTTCACCTTTTCCAAACTTGTTGAAATGGTTGTCCAGCCTTTATACGGAATAATACGAACGGTAGAAGGACTATTAAGCATACCGGCCGGATAAATAAAAACATCCGGAGATGACAGGAACGCGTGATCTGCATCTATAAAGCTGGTGCGTACCGATAGTTCAAAAGCATACAGCCGGTATTTCACGGTTACCGTCGCTTTTCCGGAGATATCAACATGCCATATGTTTTTTCGCGTTTTAACCACAGGTAATGCTTTCCCGGCCGCGCTTACATCTAACGATTCAATATTGCGGGTAAACTCGCGCACCAGGTACGAGCCGGGCGCCCAAACAGGCATTTTAAGATCCAAAGTTTTCTGAGCCAATCCGCTCAGGGTCATTTCCACATCGGCGTAATGGGCCTGCGCTTCGGGAAAAGAAATGGTGTAATTAATTTTTACATTATCAATAGCGTATCCTGAATTCGTGTTCATTAAAATATACGTTATAAAAAAAAGTGTAGTAAGAAATTTTTTCATAGCTGCAATGTATAAAAATATGCGTATTTGCTTATCAATAAATTAGCATAAAGTTGTTGTAACATGGTTGATACAAGGAATTATCTGGAAATCGAACTAATTACTTTTGACGTTTTGAGCTTACGCATGCAAAAACGTTAGCAACGGCTTCTGCGGTATCATTAAAGTCGGCAAAAACAGGCCGCATTAATTGGGATCTTAGTTAAATTGCCCATATTATGAATATATTTGAGGACCGTTCAGTACGGCCGAAGTATACTGTTGAGAATACAAAATAGAGCTTTAAATTCAGAGGGGAATAAAAAAAACCTAAGCGTCTTTTATAGGAAATATGAAAACCAGATATATTGTTTACATCGTTATAGCCGGAGTAATTGGCTTTTTAATTTATAACAAATTTTTTAGTGAGGGTGCTAAAAAAAGAGCAGCTATGAGCGCGAAGGGGCCAGGTGGTCCGGGTGCCGGAGGCCCGGGCGGCGGACGTGATGGTGGGGGCGGCAAACGCGGCGGCGGTGGCCCTGGCGGCCCAGGTGGTCCCGGAGCGGGTGGCCCCGGTGGTGGTAAAAGAGGCGGTCCTGTTGCTGTTAATGTAATGATAGTGAAAGATACCACAATAAGTAATAACATTGATGTAACAGGTACCATTGATGCTAACGAAAGGGTGAATTTGATAAGTGAAGTAGCAGGCAGAATTACCGGCATTTATTTTACCGAAGGCAGCCATGTAAACAAGGGCCAATTGCTGGTTAAGGTAAATGATCAGGACCTGGTGGCTTCGCTCAAGCAAAATGCATATAGCATAGCGCTGGCAAAGCAAAACGAGAGCCGTAACAAACAGTTGTTACAAAAAGAGGCGATAAGCCAGGTGGAGTATGAGACATCGCTAACCGGCCTGAATACTTTAAATGCGCAGGCAGACATGATAAAGGCACAAATTGCCAAAACAGAAATGCGTGCACCGTTTTCGGGCACCATAGGTTTGCGCAGTGTGAGTCCCGGTGGCTACCTGTCGCCTAATACGGCTATTGCTACATTGGTAAATTTGGACCCTGCCAAGGTTACGTTTTCCGTACCCGAAAAATATCAGGCCTACATAAGGTCTGGCAGTAAAATAAGCTTCAACGTGGCAAGTTCACCGGATGATTTTAACGCAACGGTATATGCCATTGAGCCATCTATTGATGTTAGCTCGCGCACCATTACTGTGCGCGCAAGAGCATCTAACCCAAAAGGAGTGCTTAAGGCAGGTAGTTTTGCCAAGATCAACCTTGTGCTTGACCACATACCTAAAACTATTATGCTGCCTACCGAAGTGGTTACACCAGACATTAAAGGCAACAAAGTTTTTATTTATGACAATGGCATAGCCGTGCCTCGCTCGGTTACTACTGATCTGCGTACCGACACTAAAATACAGATTACAGATGGGTTAAAACCGGGAGATAGTGTGGTGGTTTCTGCCATTATGCAAATGCGCCCTAAGGCTCAGTTAAAATTGATCAAAGTAATTAAATAATAGAGCATGAGTTTATCCTCAGTTAGCATAAAAAGGCCGGTACTTGCAACAGTTATGTCTGTTGTTATAGTTGTATTTGGCATAATAGGCTATAATTTTTTAGGTATCCGCGATTTCCCTTCGGTTGATCCGCCTATTATAAATGTGCGCACCACTTACACAGGCGCTAACTCTGATGTAATTGAGTCGCAAATTACCGAGCCATTGGAGAAAGCCATTAACGGTGTACCGGGTATACGCAACATATCATCAACAAGCTCTGTGGGAAGCAGCAACATAACTGTTGAGTTTGACCTGGATGCTGACCTTGAAACTGCCGCTAACGATGTGCGCGATAAGGTGAGCCAGGCGCAACGCCAGTTACCGCAAGATATAACAGCGCCGCCGGTTGTTACCAAAGCCGATGCAAATGCCGATAACATTATTACCGTATCTGTAAAAAGCAACAAGCGTAATATTACACAGGTAAATGATTATGCCGAAAACGTTTTGATGGAAGGCTTGCAAACCATACCGGGTGTAAGTTCTATCAACTTGCAGGGTACGCGCCAGTATGCCATGCGTTTATGGATAGATCCTTCTAAATTAACAGCATTAGGCTTAGCCGCCAATGATATATCTACGGCGCTTAACCGCGAAAACGTAGAGCTGCCTGCGGGTAAAATTGAAGGTAATAAAACCGAACTGAGTATACGCGCAGTAGGTAAAATGACCACCGAAAAAGAGTTTAACGACCTTATAATACGTGCCGATAGTAACCGGGTAATACGCTTAAGCGATATAGGCTATGCTGTATTAGGATCAGCAAATGAGCAAACTGCTTTTAAAGAGTCTGGTTCGCTACAGGTATCGTTAGCTATTGTGCCACAGCCTGGTGCAAATTATGTAGAGATTGCCAAAGAGTTTTATAAAAGATTTGATCAGTTAAAAAAGGACCTTCCACCTGATATAGAGGTGAAAGTTTTGGTTGATAAAACAAAATTCATTAAACAGTCAATTACAGAGGTTGAAGAAACGCTGGCCATATCGTTTATACTGGTAGTTATTATTATTTACCTGTTCTTCCGCGATTGGCTCATTGCATTCCGTCCGTTAATTGATATTCCGGTATCATTGATCGGCACATTCTTCATCATGTATGCTTGTGGTTTTTCCATCAACATTTTAACCTTGTTGGGTATAGTGCTGGCTACGGGTTTAGTGGTGGACGACGGTATAGTGGTAACTGAGAACATCTATAAAAAGATAGAGGAGGGCATGGATGTGCGTAAGGCCGCGTTTGCAGGCTCTGCGGAGATCTTCTTTGCAGTAATATCCACTTCGGTTACCCTTGCGGCGGTGTTTTTGCCGGTAATGTTCCTTCAGGGCTTTACGGGCCGCTTGTTCCGCGAGTTTGCGGTTGTGGTGGCAGGGTCTGTGCTTATATCGGCTTTCGTATCCCTTTCATTAACACCTATGCTGAGTGTTAAGTTTATCCGTAAAGATCAAAAGAAATCGAAATTTTATGAGCGCACCGAGCCGTTTTTCGTAAAAATGACCAATGCTTATACAGAAACGCTTACTAATTTCATGAAGCGTAGATGGATTGCGGTTGTTGTTTTGGTGGCTTCGCTTGGCGTTATTTGGGCACTTAATGGTGCTATACCATCAGAACTTGCTCCGTTGGACGACCGCAGTTTTCTGCGTTACCAGGTAACCGGTCCCGAAGGTTCTTCATACGAGTTTATGGCCGATTACATGGATAAGGTATCAAACATGGTAGCCGATTCTGTGCCCGAAGCCAACATGAATGTTGAAATAGTTGCTTTTGGCGGTGGTGGCGCCGGCGCTGTAAATAGTGGCATGGGTATGATTGGGCTTGTTGATCCTGACGGACGTAAGCGCACTCAACAGGAAATAGCCGACGCTTTGACTAAAGCGCTGCAAAAATATCCTGATGCCCGCGCTATTGTATCGCAGGAGCAAACCATAAGCGCCGGTGGTGGCGGTGGCCGAAGCTCACAGCCTATACAATACGTTATTCAGAATCAAAATTTTGATAAGATACGTGCGGTGCTTCCAGAGTTTTTAGCTGAGGTTAACCAAAGCCCTGTATTTGTAACGCCTGATGTAAATTTAAAATTTACTAAACCCGAATTAACCGTTACAACTGACAGAGAGCGAGCGCGCGATCTGGGTGTTTCCGTTGCCGATATAGCACAAACATTGCAATTGTATTATAGTAACAGCCGTTTAAGCTACTTCTTGATGAACGGTAAGCAGTACCAGGTTATAGCGCAGGCAGACAGGGCAAACCGCGATGAGCCACTGGATCTTAAAACATTATATGTACGTAATTCGCGTGGGCAGCTAATTCAGTTAGACAACGTTGTAAAAGTTGCTGAAGATGCTACCCCGCCTTCAATACTGCACTTCAACCGTTTTAAATCAGCAACGTTGCAAGCGGGCCTTGCTCCGGGATACACTATAGGTGATGGTATAAAAGAGATGGACCGGATTTCCAAGAAGGTATTGGACGAAACCTTCAGTACTGAATTAAGCGGCCCATCCCGTGACTTTGCTGAAAGCGGATCAAACATCATGTATGCTTTCATCTTCGCCCTGTTACTCATTTACCTCGTACTTGCAGCACAGTTTGAAAGCTTTAAGGACCCTATAATTGTAATGTTTACCGTGCCATTAGCAGTTGCAGGCGCTTATTTATCGCTTTGGCTGTTTGATCAAACCCTTAACATATTTGGCCAGATAGGTATAATTACTCTTGTGGGTTTGGTTACCAAAAACGGTATTCTGATTGTTGAGTTTGCCAACCAACGCATGGAGCATGGCTTGAAAAAGTACGATGCCGTAATTGAAGCTGCAACGGCCCGTTTACGCCCAATTTTAATGACGAGCCTTGCCGTGGTTTTAGGCTCGGTGCCCATTGCATTTGCTTTGGGTGCAGGCGCAAAAAGCCGTGTATCATTGGGTATAGTTATTATAGGCGGCATGCTGTTTTCACTGATACTAACCTTATACGTTATCCCAACAATGTATGTGTTAATAGCATCAAAAGTACGCCGCGACCCGGATGCCGAAAATGAATTTGAGCCCGAAACCAAAAAGAACAAAAAAGTAAAATTGGTTGAACAACACTAAGAAATGCAGTTAATGAAACTTAAACAAATAGCCTGCCTTATTTTATGCTGTGTGGCTTCATCTTTTATTGCAAGTGCGCAAAATGCACCCCTGCTTACTTTAAAAGGTGCCATAGACACCGCATTGCAGAATAATTACAACATAAAGCTGGCACAAAATAATGCAACTATAGCACAGAATAACGTTACACTGGGTAACGCCGGATTTTTACCCGCTTTACCCGGTAGCTTTAGTAATAACAACAGCGTTCAAAATAGTACCGTAACGCGTACAACAGGAACAAATAATTTTGTTAATGTGCGCAGTAAAAGCTATAACTATGGTGTAGCAATGGACTGGACCATTTTTGATGGTTTTGCCATGTTTGCCAATTACGATGCGTTGAAAGTGCGTGAGCGTTTAAGCGGCATAACATCGCGCGATACAGTGTTGCAAACATTAACCAATGTAATATCAACCTATTATAGCTTAATTAATCAAAACCAGGTTTTAAAGTCGCTGCGCGGAGCAATTGGTATCTCAAAGCAGCAGTTAAAATTTGCACAGGATAAGTTTTCGGTAGGCGCTGTTTCGCGGTTAGAAGTGTTAAATGCAGAAGTGAATGTAAATACAGATACAGCTAATTATGTATCGCAATTACAGCAATTTAAAGCTACCAAAATACAATTGAACCAATTGTTGGTTAGAGATCCGCAGGCAGATTTTTCGGTAACGGATACTATAGTAGTTGACGATAAGCTGGTGCTTGGTAATATACTTGCGGCCGCTGCTACGCAGAACCCGCGTATCTTATCATCCCAAATAGCCAAACAACTTGCAGAGATCAACCTGAAACAGGTTAAAGCGGTACGGTACCCGGTTATTGGTGTAAACACAGGCTATAATTTTACCAACAGCAGGTCGCCAAGTGGTGCGCTATTGGCAAACGACGCAAGAGGCTTAACCTATGGTTTTACAGCAAGTATGAATATTTTTGACGGATTTAACCAAAAACGCCGCGAAACCAACGCTAAAATTCAATTAGAGAACTCCGCAATACAAACTAAAAATGTTAAGATGGGAATTGATGCGCAGATCAATACCTTATATGTTAATTATTTATCGGGCCTTGATCTGATAAAACTTGGGCAGGCTAATGTGGCCATTGCAAGGCGTAATCTTGAAATTACTTTGGATAAATATAAATTGGGCAACATTACTCCGCTTGAGGTGCGCCAGGCCGAAGAGAACTTTATTAATGCGCAGGTGAACTATCACGCAGCAGAATATCAGGCAAAAAGTGCTGAGATAAGCTTAAAGCAGATAACCAACAACATTAATATTCAATAAATATCCAATAATAAAATAAAAAGTTATTTTTGATGATTAAAAATGGCTGAATCTTACAAAACCTGCTTGCTGATTGATGACAATTATATTGATAATTTTGTCACGAGCAGACTTTTGGAAAATTGTAATTTTGCTGAAAGCATAATAATAAGTCAGTCATCGTCTGAGGCAATTGAGTCACTGCGCGACGGTAAAGTAACTCCAGATGTTATATTTTTGGATCTGAGAATGCCGGTTATGGACGGCTTTGAATTTTTGCAGGAATACGATAAGCTTGAAATTGAAAAGAACAGGGTAAAAATATTTATGCTGTCGTCATCGCTTGACCCCACAGATATGCGCAGGTCACTGGCCAACAAATACGTCACCCAGTTTCTTCACAAACCACTAACTAAAAAAATACTGGAAGATATTTCATGATCTTAGTTGCGGATAGCGGATCATCAAAAACAGATTGGTTGCTTAAACAACCCGACAAGGACCCGGTCGAGTTTCTAACCCCGGGCCTGAATCCATATTTTTTAACCGAGAAAGAGATAGTTAAGATCTTGCAGGATAGGGCAACTGATATGCTGGCCTACAGCAGTAAGGTTACCGAGATTTATTTTTTTGGCGCCGGATGCTCCGGCCCCGACAGGCACGAAATTGTATCAAACGCGTTAAGTCAGTTATTTCCAAAAGCCTATATAAGTGTTGATAGCGATCTGCTGGCCTCGGCATACGCAACGTGCGGGCATGAGAAAGGCCTTTGCTGCGTTTTAG
Source organism: Mucilaginibacter sp. HD30 (assembly GCF_054061755.1). Classification (NCBI taxonomy): domain Bacteria; kingdom Pseudomonadati; phylum Bacteroidota; class Sphingobacteriia; order Sphingobacteriales; family Sphingobacteriaceae; genus Mucilaginibacter; species Mucilaginibacter sp. HD30. Next base: position 3,003,879 of record NZ_JBSSEO010000001.1, on the reverse strand, counting down.
GCACAGGTTCCAACATGTCTTTTTTTGACGGCGAAGACATCCATTCGGGTAAGCATGGCCTGGGTTTTATATTGGGTGACGAAGGATCTGGTAACTGGTTTGGTAAGGCCTTAATAACCGACTTTTTATATGGCGAGATGCCTTATGAGGTGCATACCCTGTTTGAAAACACTTATGAACTTAATAAGGAAGTGGTGATGCAGAATGTTTATCAAAAGCCCGCCGCTAACACTTACCTGGCGTCGTTTGCAAGGTTTTTGAATGTAATACGGCGCACACCTTACGGGCAGGACCTGCTAAAAAAAGGCTTTTTGGAATTCATCGAAACTAACATAAAGTCCTACCCCCAATATCACGATCATAAATGCCATTTTGTAGGATCAATAGCTTACACCTTTGCGCCCGAACTTACTGCCTTATGTAAGGCCAACGGTGTGCATGTTGGCAAGATCATAAAACAGCCCATACATGATCTGCTTACATTTATTTTAAGCCGCGAGGCTTTGTAATTGCTAAAAGGCTAAATTTGAACAATGAACGTTCAGGTAAAGGATCTCAGCAAAACTTACGGTACACAAAAAGCTGTTAATGATATTTCTTTTAGTGCAGATTTAGGTGTGCTGGGCTTTTTAGGGCCTAATGGCGCGGGTAAGTCAACCACCATGAAAATGCTTACGTGCTTTTTACCGCCCACCACCGGCAGCGCAGAGATCTGCGGGTTTAGCGTGGACAAGCAATCGTTACAGGTGCGAAGCAATATTGGGTATCTGCCAGAGAATAATCCACTTTATACAGGTATGTACGTAAAAGAAGCGCTTGCTTTTGTTGCAGACCTGCATAAAATTGAAGGGGCGGCTAAACGCATTGCCGAAGTTATTGAACTTACCGGCCTGGGCGAGGAACAACACAAAAAGATAGGGCAGCTTTCAAAAGGTTACAGGCAACGGGTAGGTTTGGCGCAGGCTATTTTGCATGATCCGCCGGTTTTGATATTAGACGAACCAACTTCGGGGCTTGACCCAAACCAGTTAATAGGCATAAGGCAGCTGATCCGCGATTTGGGTAAAACAAAAACCGTTATTATATCAACCCATATTATGCAGGAGGTTGAGGCCATATGCGATAGGGTAATCATCATTAATAAAGGAAAAATTGTAGCTGATGATACGCTAACAGGTTTGGTGGCTGCCAATGGTTCAGATTCGTTAGAGAAGATATTTATAAAATTGACCAATAACGCGGCATAAATACCCGTAAGTTAACAGCATGAAAAAGTTTGTTTTTACAACCCTGTTTTTTGCAGTTATTAGCTTAACGTGCGTTGCTCAACAAGATAGCAGGATGAGTATAGGCGTTGATGCGGGTATACCAGTTGGATTCTCTGCGGACGATTTCGCATCTGCTATAGGCGGCTCACTAAAAGTAGAAAACCCCCTAAATGATAACACATTCATCACCTTTTCATTGGGGTACACGTCTCTGGCTGCAAAAAACACATTACTTGGTGCCAATATTAAACCCCCTGCTCCTGTATTTACCCCATTAAAATTTGGTGTAAAATATAAACTTGCGGGGCCGCTATTTGCCGAGGCGCAAATTGGCGCTGCATTTGAGATCCGTGGCAGGCGCAGTACCCGCTTTGTTTACGCACCCGGCCTGGTTTGCAGCATTAACAAGTTTGATCTGGGTGTGCGGTATGAAGGCTGGGCGGGTAGTGGCGGTGCTATCAGCCAGGTGGCTATGCGGTTAGGTTACAGTTTGTAATACTTGCTGCATTCATTGAAAGGCAGGCGTTAACTTGACGAATACGGTTTATAATGCAAGCTTGCAAGGCAAGAAGTAAATTACATAATGGAATAATCTACTCTCGCCGTTGCCTACTTGCTTAACTAACTATATGTGCATACCTCTTCTTGTAAATATTATGCCATATACTAATTTGCTTAAAATCAATAGTTTATTTTTTGACAAACAAGGAATGGTATCATAACCGAACGGTATTTGTTCGCAGTTGATACACCCTGATAAGCCAATAGCCGACTCAAAAAGCGTTTCACGATGAGCGTGAAAGTGAATAATCCTCAAACTATTTTAAATCAGCCAATTACTGTCGTTTTACAGCTGAATGTACTGACGAATAAGTCTGTTTCAAAGCGTTTCATATTTCTAACATTTATTTATTTAACTAACTGATAGATAGATTTTTACAAAATTCGGGTGTTTCAAATGTTTCTTTTGTTATTATATGTTCGTGAAACGCTCTATCGCGATGTTTAGTAAAGCTTGACATGTAAAATGGCTAAAAACAACAAAGTAAGGCTTCATTATTTTTAATTTGTAATTTCGGCCGTTACATTATTAATATGCTATCCATCTTAAAAAAAGAGATCACTCAATACCTCAGCTCGCTGGTTGCTTATTTTACCATAGGCGTGTTTTTGGTAGTACTTGGCCTTTTTTTATGGGTGTTTCCAGACTCAAGCATATTAGATTACGGCTATGCCGGATTAGATAGTTTGTTTAATACCGCGCCATACCTTTTTATGTTCCTGGTGCCGGCCATTACCATGCGCTCCATAGCCGAGGAGCGCCGCGAAGGTACTTTTGAACTGCTGGCCACACGCCCGCTAACCCATCTACAAATAATATTGGGTAAATACCTGGCCGCAGTGCTGATAGTGCTGTTTGCCTTGCTACCAACGCTGGTTTACTATTATTCGGTATATACGCTTGGGGCCATTCAAGGTAATATTGATACCGGAGCGGTAATAGGTTCATACATCGGTTTGTTTTTGTTGGGAGGCGCGTTCGCGGCTATAGGTCTGTTTGCATCGGCAGTTACGGGTAACCAGATCATTGCTTTTATCATTGCTGTGTTTACCTGTTTCTTTTTTTATAGTGGTTTCGATTCTCTAAGTGGTTTGCTTTCGCTGCAAAGTTTTGGCGTGCAGCGGCTGGGTATTACACAACATTATACGTCTATAAGCCGGGGTGTATTAGATACCCGCGACCTGATTTATTTCATCGTATTAACAGGTCTCTTTTTATGCCTCACACTTTTTGTGCTGCTGCGCCAAAGGCAAAAAAGTCTGCGCGAGGAACCGTTGTTACAAATATTGGCGACCCTGATTGTGCTGATGCTGATATCAGCATTCACCTTTGCCCGATTTGATTTTACTAAGGAGAAGCGCTATACCATATCGCAAACCAGTCGCGATATTTTGAGCAAGCTGCCTGCTGATGTTAAGGTTACTGTCTACCTGCAAGGCAATTTAACCGGCGGGATGAAGCGTTTACAGAACGAAACCCGCGACATGCTGTCGGACCTGCAAGCTTATAGCGGCAGCAAGCTGCAATTTGAGTTTGTTGACCCGCTTGCCGGGCAAACGGCGGAGCAGCAGGAGCAAACCATAACAAAACTACAAGCCTGGGGACTTGAGCCTACTAATTTAGGTGTAGCTACAGAGAATGGCATGAATCAGCAGGTAATTGTTCCGGCTGCGATGTTGTCAAGCAAGGGAAGGAACGTGCCGGTTAAACTCCTCTACCAGCAACGTGAGATGGGCCTGTCGGCAGACGAAGTGATTAATAATTCTATTCAAAACCTGGAGTACGCGTTTGTTTCAGGTATAAAAAAGGTGAGCAGCGGTGGTACATCAGCCATTGGTTTTACCACCGGACATGATGAGCTAAATGACGGCCAGCTAAATGATGCCATGGCCAGCCTGTCTGACGGTTTTTTGGTTGGTCGGGTGGATCTGAAAAACATTCCGTTTGACAGCTTGCAAAACATTAAAATGCTGGTAATAGCCAAGCCCGCAAAGGCATTTACCGAGGCCGAAAAATTTAAGCTGGATCAATATATTATGCGTGGTGGCCGCGTGCTGTGGGCCATTGACCAGGTAAGCGCCGAACTGGATAGTATGCGCGGCCACGGCGACGAGCAAATGGCATTCCCGAGGCAGCTGAATTTGGACGACCAACTGTTTGTTTACGGCGTGCGCATCAACTACGATCTGATAGCCGACGTAAACAGTGCACAAATACCGGTAAGCACAGGGAACGTGGGCGGGCAGGCGCAAATACAGTTGGTGCCCTGGCTGTTCTACCCGGTATTTGTACCCTGGTCAAAGCATCCTATTGTGAAAAACCTGGATGGTATTTATAGCGAATTCCCCTCTACAATTGACGTGCTTGATATAAAGAACGTGCGTAAAACGATGCTGCTTACATCATCCATCTATAACAAGAAGCTAAAGGCTCCGCACCTGTTATCATTGCAGGCTATTGAGCAACAACCAGACCCAAAAGCCTTTCAAAGCGAACCCAAAATAACAGGTGTTTTGCTGGAAGGTAAGTTTGCATCTAACTTTAAAAACCGGCCGCAGCCGGATGGTGGGGTGGCAGGCATTACTACAACAGCCGAAAGCGTTCCGACTAAAATGATTATTGTAAGTGATGGTGATCTGTTTAAAAACCAGGTAGGAGCAGACGGCTCACCGTTTCCGTTAGGGTATGATCGCTATACACACCAAACCTTTGGCAATAAAAACCTTTTATTGAACATTGCCGATTACTTAACTGACGATTCGGGCCTGATAGAACTGCGTAATAAAGAAGTACAATTGCGACTGTTAGACAGGGCTCGTATCAAAACAGAAAAGATGTTTTGGCAGCTTATTAACACCATTGTGCCCTTGCTATTAGTGTTAATATTTGCTATTTTTCAACATTATATTCGCAGGCGTAAGTATGCCCGCTAAATTTTATACTTTTGATAATTAATCATTAATTATATATATGAGATTTATAGTTTCCACATCAACTTTACTTAAGCAATTGCAGGCGGTTAGTGGGGCATTAAGCAGCAGTACGGTTTTACCGATATTGGAAAACTTTTTGTTCGAGATAAAAGAAGGAAACTTAACTATTTCGGCTACAGACCTGCAAACCAGCATGACCACCACACTAACCGTGGAGGCAAAAGAGAATGGCCGCATAGCTATACCATCGCGCATTTTGCTTGATACTTTAAAATCATTACCAGAGCAGCCTATTGCCTTTTCTGTTGATGATAACACCTTTGCCATAGAAATAAACGCCGGCGATGGTAAATATAAACTGAGCGGCGAGAACGGTGAGGATTTTCCGAAGATCCCGGTTGTAGAGAACGCTTCATCAGTAAACCTGCCTGCTTCGGTTTTATCAGAAGCAATAAACAAAACCATTTTCGCGGTAAGTAATGATGAACTGCGCCCTGCTATGACGGGTGTTTACTGCCAGCTATCGTCGCAATATTTAACCTTTGTGGCTACTGATGCGCACAAACTGGTGCGTTACCGCCGCCTTGATGCAAAGGCAGAAAGCGTTACATCATTCATTCTGCCTAAAAAAGCATTGGCCTTGTTAAAGTCGGCGTTGCCTTCTGATGATGTTAATGTATCAGTTGAGTACAACAGCACAAGTGCATTTTTTAAATTTAATAACATTAACCTGGTTTGCCGTTTAATAGACGAGCGCTACCCGGATTACGAAGCAGTTATACCGCAAAACAATCCTAACAAACTAAGCATTGATCGCCTTGCGTTTTTAGGATCGTTAAGCCGTGTAGCTATATATGCTAATAAGACAACTCATCAGGTTAGGTTAAAAATAACCGGCAGTGAGCTGCACATTTCGTCAGAAGATATTGACTTTGCAAACGAGGCCCACGAGCGCTTAAGCTGTCAGTACGAAGGAACCGATATGGAAATTGGTTTTAATGCGAGATTTTTGATAGAAATGTTAAAGAACTTAAGTGGAGAAGAAGTATCTTTGGAGATGTCTTCGCCAAACAGGGCAGGTTTATTACTGCCGCAGGGAGGGGATGAGAACGAAGACGTGCTGATGCTGGTTATGCCGGTGATGCTTAATAGTTATGCTTAAGTGTAAACTTAAATTATAGATCCAAAATCTAAGTCCGGTATAAAAACCGGACTTTTTTGTTAAACGCAGATAACAAAAGCCACAATTGTAAGTTAAATAGCAATTGACTGCCCATGACGAATAAAACCGGCATATTAATATTGATTGCACTACTGGCATGTATAGTATGTTCATGCAAGAAAATGAATGCCGATCTGCCGCCGGATACCGGTGAACCTGCATTGATAAACGTGGTAAATGCCTCTGCCGATACCCTTAATATTTTTCAGAATGGAACCCGCTTTAATTATAGTTCGAGCTTTTACCCGGGCGGCTCATTAGGTTATTTGAGGGTGCTGGCCGGCGAGCATCAGTATCAGCTAAAAAAAGATGGTAAGCCGGATGTTTTGCTCAGTTTACCTATGACGTTGGATATTACAGGTGTTTATTCGTTTTTTATTGGCGGTAGTGCTACCGACCGTGTGTTTTTAACAAAAGATGTATTTTTGGCCAATAACGATATTGAAATAAGGTTTGTTAATTCATCGCCGGGAAAAAGTTTTGATATTAAAATAGGCAGCAACTTTAGCTATAACAACCTTGGCTTTAAAACAGTTACCGGTTTTGTTAAGATGACCGCAGGTAAAAATCATTATGAGTTGTACGAGACTGGAAACCCTGTACCCATAGCACAAGGCGATTTAACGTTAGCCGAGCAGCGCGTTTATACGTTATTTACAAAGGGCACAGCAACCGGAACAGGTGACAACGCATTAGGCGTTAAATTAATAACCAACAGATAAAATGAGATCGGCATTACTACTTATCAGGCAAAAGGGAATAGCATGGCTGTTTGCGTGTTTTGCCGGGCTGTTGTTAATGTCGGGCATCATCTCTTGTGGAAAATCTAATAGTGTTATTCCGGTAGGCGCAAATATCCAGTTTCAGGTGGTTAATCTCAGTCCCGATCTGCGCCCTATAAACCTTTGGGTGGGTTTTGTAAAAAGGAATATTTCTTATAGTTATCCATCTCCGTCGGGTTATTTTTCAATGGCATCTGTTGATACACCTTTGCAAATACGATCGGCCCTGGCTAACGTATCTACAGCCAACCTGGTATCATTAGATACCTTGCTTAAGGCAAATACCAAATATACTTTGTTTGTTACCGGCCTGCGGATAGATTCAACCGTAACCGGAATTTTTACCACTGACACCTCATCAACAAGCACACCGGGCCGTGGCAAAGTAAGATTTGTGAATGCTTCGCCACGTTCTGCAGGTTTAAACGTTACAGCTAATGGTACTACGGCCTTTACCAACCGTGTTTATAAAAGTGTTTCAAAGTTTATAGAAATGGCACCAGGCAGTTACGAGTTTAAAATATCACCAACCGGGGCACCTACCAATGTTTTAAAAACGCTGCCTGTGCTAAGTGTGCAGGACGGCAAGTTATACACCATATATTCTTATGGAATGGTGGGACGTACGGATTCTGCGGCATTTGGCGCAGGAGTTATAGCCAACAAATAAGGCTTTACCCATATATATTTATATTTTTGCCCAAAACATACAAAGCCCTTGGAACTGATTAAGCACCTTATCGATTTTATTCTTCATATAGATACACACCTGTCGGCCATTATCAGCCAGTATCAGGGTTGGACGTATTTAATTTTATTTGTAATAATTTTCGCCGAGACCGGCTTTGTGGTAACCCCATTCCTCCCGGGCGATTCCTTGCTATTTGCAGCAGGGGCGCTGATTGCAGGCGGCAACACAGGTTTAGATATCTATCTGCTATCGCTGATATTAATTGTGGCGGCCATTAGCGGCAATACGGTTAACTATACATTGGGTAAGATATTAGGCGACAAAGTATTTAAACCCAATAACCGCATACTTAAACTGGAGTATTACAATCAAACTCATGCTTTTTTTGAGAAACATGGCGGAAAGGCTGTAATTTTCAGCAGGTTTATGCCTATAATACGCACTATAGCACCTTTTGTGGCAGGCGTGGGTAAGATGCCTTTTGGGCGCTATACAATATATAATGTTATTGGCGGCGTAACGTGGATTGTGATCTTCTTGTTTGCGGGCTTTATGCTGGGCAACATCCCATTTTTTAAAGCGCACTTTTCACTCATAGGCCTTGGTATTATTGCAGTATCCCTGATTCCACCAATAGTGGCAGCAGTAAAAAGCAAAATAAAAAAGTAAATTCTACTTTCGTCATTATTTACATCCGTACTCGTGCTAAGCAGTTGTAACAAAAATTTTCCGCTTTTTTTTACCTCTGTAACTAAACCATCCCGAATACGCGAAGGGAAACAGAAAATAAATACATCCTGACATACCTGCATGTTCAGGGAAAATAAGAGCAGTCGCTATAGATAGCGCACAAATGCCCATACATATCAGGTTGATATTTGTTAAAGTTTTGGTTTCCCATATTTCTGAAGCGGTTAGCTCAAGCTCGACAACAAATTTTTTAACGTGGCTGTACATCAGGTAAAACAAAAGATAAATGGTAAAAAAGCCGGTGCTGTAGATCAGCATCAATGGTTGTATTTGTTCGCGGTTTAGTTTAATTAGCTCCTTTCCACCCTCATGGTATTTGTTTCCGACAAGTAAAAGATCACATAAAAATTTAAGTGGGAAGGCATACACCAGCACCACAAAAAGCAGTACCGCGTTAAGGAATATAGTATAAGAGTCGTTAACACCGTACCTTCTGAAAAACATATTTTGACTGTTCCATATATTGAACAGTATCGCAAAGCAGGCAGCGAAGCTAAGTGTGCCGCTCATTATTTCAATTAACTCTTCGAATGATTTGGGCACTTCTATTGACAGGATAATGAGCGTCAGCGCAAATGCAAATACGGCATCGCTAAATGTTTCCAATCGAGAGGGTTCGTGACTGCGCCAGGCAATTTCACCTGACTGTAGTTTGGCAGCTTTTGTTCTTAGCATTATCAGTTACTGTTAAAGGTCGCTATCTTTCCTGCCTTAAATATACTTTCTTCTTTTTGAATTTTTAAACGATCTACTTTACTTAATGGCTCCGTAATGAATTTATTCAGGTCAGGCTGCCCCGCATCTACCCAGGCCGAATACCAATAACTCCCAACAGATAATACTGCCGACCGCATACGGCGTTGCACCATCCCCCGCAAAAGTTTTTGATAAGCGCTACTATAGGTCACGGAGTAATCTTTTACCTTGCGCGTTCCGCGCACGGTCATAGTATATTTCTTTAGGGAAGGGAAGGTTCTGTTAAGCTGCCGCTCCAGTCGTAAAACAGAATCGGCATTGCTAAAAGACATTCGGCAGATCTTGAATGCCCCGGTAAGCGGGTTTTCAATGTACCGTGCTTTACCTGCATAACAGTTGTAATTGGCTGCAAAAAGTTCGGGCAGGCGGCTTTCCCATAGCGCGTGTATGCCATCCTGGTGGCTTAGCTGACCGTTGTAATTGCTGTGCAGATGCAACGGTACGTGGGCATCCGCCACATAATGCCCTAAATTTGCCGAGGCGGTTAATATGGCAGTGGTATCATGATTTTTAAATGCTTCAACCAAACGGTAATACTGAAACTGAATGGCCCATGGAACCGTGCCGTATTTATTTAATGTATCGGCGGAATATTTTTTTGCCGCATCCGTCCATTTGCGGGGTATGGCTGTAAACGGTTTTTTACCATAGCGGTCAGCGTTCAGAAAGTGTCGCGGAGCTTCTGTAGAGTCTACGTAACGGCGTTTGTCGGCGCTAATGGCATGTTCGGTTATAAAACCAATGTTGGCTTTGTAGAAGCCTGCCATAGCCTTGGGCAAAATAAAAACAGCCAGCCGGTTAATGCGGTAATGCGCAAAAAAGCCCCAGGAGGAACATACCACAATAAGCAATGATCCCGCTATAAAACGGGCGGCGAATTTCATTTTAAAATTGGCTGTAGTTAAATGCAGTAAATTACTGGTTTTTAAAGATAAAACTAATTTAAAAAAGACATTTGTTTTTAAATTAAAACGTCATATATTTGCAGTCCTTAAATAAGAACAGAAAGAATAGAGCTACAATGGCAAATCATAAATCATCATTAAAAAGGATCAGGTCAAACGCTGCGAAGCGTCTGCGTAACCGTTATCAGGCAAAAACAACCAGAAACGCAATTAAGAAATTAAGAACCAGCACCAGCAAAGCTGATGCAAGCGCTCTTTTATCTAAAGTGATATCTATGCTTGACCGTTTAGCTAAGAAGAACGTTATTCACAAGAATAAAGCGTCAAACAATAAATCAAAGCTTACTAAATTCGTTAACGGATTAAGCTAATCATACTTTAAACTTCCGGGTTTAGAAAGGCGATGAATGTATACTCATCGCCTTTTTTGTGTCATGATTTTTAGGATTTTTTGTCTTAAAAATCATAGTTCAAACAATTTTTGTATCTTAAACTTGTGGAACCTTACCAGGAGAAAATAAGCATTAAGGCATGGGCGGAAGAAGACCGCCCGCGCGAAAAGTTAAACGGCCAAGGCAGGCGCGCGCTAACCGATGCTGAATTAATAGCCATTTTGATTGGGTCGGGCAGTCGTACTGAATCGGCAGTGGAGCTTAGTAAACGTATCCTTCATCATTACGGTAACGATCTTAACAAGCTGGGTAAGGCTTCCGTTGTTGAGCTGTCGCGCTTTAAAGGCATCGGCGAAGCTAAAGCAATTTCTATTATAGCCGCTTTAGAGATCGGTCGCCGCCGGAACGATACCGAAACAAAGGCACCCGAAAAGATAAACAGCAGCAAAGACAGCTACAACGTTATGCGCCGGCACCTGATGGATCTGGGTCATGAAGAGTTTTGGATCATCTTACTTAACCAGGGCGGCAAAGTTATCTCTACAGAACTTATAAGCAAGGGTGGCTTAACCGGTACGGTGGCCGACCCAAAGATAATTTTCAGTGTGGCGCTGCAGCATCAGGCGGTTTCTATTATACTTAGCCACAATCACCCATCGGGCACTCTTAGGCCAAGTCAACTGGATATTGATCTTACTAAGAAAATCACAGCGGCAGGTCGACTGCTGGAAATCAACGTGCTGGATCATATCATATTCACTAACGAAGGCTTTTATAGCTTTGCAGATGAGGGGATAATGTAACTTCGGATTTGGTGTGTTTAATCTCGGACTTATTGTTAAAAGCAACGCATTTTCATAAATCGAAAATAATCGATAAATTTGCACAATGGAACTGGATGCAAAGAAAGTAGAGCGGATATCAAAGGCGTTGGGCGACCCGTACCGTTTAAAAATTATGGAAATGGCCAAATGCCAGGCCGAAAACAATTGGCTAAAATGTTCGTGTGTGATGGAAAATATTGAATTGGCGCAGTCAACCATATCTCATCACATTAGTCAATTAGTGGACGCGGATCTGCTACTTACAGAGAAAGACGGCCGTAATGTACGCTACCGGGTTAATAAAGATGTACTGGATGCCTACATTAAATTTCTTGGCGTGTTAAGCGCCTAAAAAAAATTAAAAATATTAATCGAAATATTTCGATATATCAATTTAATGTATTTATATTTGCATCGGATTTAATGGAAACATTATTCTATAAAATATCGAAAAATTTAAATATATAAATAAATGAAAAAGTTAGAAAACAAAGTTGCCGTAGTTACCGGTGGTAACAGCGGTATAGGATTAGCGGCAGCTAAATTATATGCACAGCAAGGCGCCAAGGTTGCCATTACCGGCCGTAACAAAACAACGCTTGATTCTGCTATAACCGAAATAGGCGAAGGCGCCATAGGTTTTATAAGTGACGTGTCTGACGTGAGCAGCATTGCGCCGGCGTACGAAAAAGTAACCGAAGCGTTTGGTAAAATTGACGTGCTGGTAGTTAACGCTGGTGTTTATGCCGGTGCGCCTTTGGCGGATCTTACTGAAGAAGTTTTCGATCAGTTAAGCGACATCAATTTTAAAGGCGCGTTTTTCTCGGTGCAAAAGGCATTGCCTTACTTGAAGGATGGCGCTTCAATTATCATTACGTCATCAGCAGTAAGTAATAAAGCTTTTGGCGACGCGGCGGTGTACGCGGCTACCAAAGCAGCAACCACCTCATTGGCCAGGAGCTTATCACAATCATTGCTCGACAGAAAAATCCGCGTTAATGTGCTCTCTCCCGGCCCGGTTGAAACACCAATATTCGGCAGGAACGGCGGAACCGCTGAAGAAGTTGACGGCATGAAAGCGTATATGGCTGAACTGACCCCGATAAAACGTATTGGTAACGTGGAAGAAATAGCCGAAGGTTACCTGTACCTTGCATCAGACGATTCAAAATTTATGGTTGGCGGTGATTTGGTACTGGATGGCGGTTTTAGCAGATTTTAATTTTTTGAGATAAAAGGTAAAAACTAAAAGGTAAAAGTTTTTTGGGGGATCACCGTATAGGTGACCCCTCTTTTTTTTGAAATATAATTATATACGTTTACTTGAAACAACACTAACTTTATAGGGTTAACCAATAAACAACAAGCCATGATAACACCAGACGACGAACTATTACCAGACGATTCAGAACCAGGAGAAGTAGAACAAACCAGTCAACAGGACATTCACTCCATAGGCCTTGACGAGGACGTTGAGTACGAAGCCGGCGAGGTTGACGAGACTGATGCCCTAAACCAGGCTTATGATGCTTCAGAATCATCATATACGCTGAACTTAGATGACGCGCCGTCTGACGATGAATAATTAGGATCTACGACATACGAATTACGATTTGGGTCTAAAAGCCATCAATCGTAATTCGTAAATCTAAAATCGCAAATCAACCAACCTTTCAGCTTTTACCTTTTAGCTTTCACCTGCAAACGACTATCTTTGCCGATTATCGTTCCGCAATAATGAAGATATCATATAATTGGCTTAAAGAATTTATCCAAACCGAAAAAACTCCGCAGGAGATATCAACCATACTTACCGGCACCGGCCTTGAGGTAGAAAGCCTGGACAAAGTGCAGGCTGTTCCCGGTGGATTAGAAGGTTTGGTAATTGGCTATGTGAAAGAGCGTGCCCAGCACCCCAATGCTGATAGGTTAAGCATAACTAAAGTTGATGTAGGCACAGGTGCCGATCTGCAAATTGTTTGCGGCGCACCCAACGTAGCCGCAGGCCAAAAGGTGGTAGTTGCCACCGTTGGCACAACTGTACACCCAACAGTAGGCGAGCCTTTCGCTATAAATAAATCAAAAATAAGAGGCGAAGTATCCGAAGGCATGATCTGCGCCAACGACGAGATTGGCTTAGGAACAGGCCATGCAGGTATAATGGTTTTGGCTGATGATGCTATAGTTGGCACACCCGCCAAGGAATATTTTAAGCTGAACGATGACTATATGTACGAGATCGGCTTAACACCAAACCGTGCTGATGCCACATCACATCTGGGTACGGCCCGCGATATTGCAGCATTTCTGAAAACTACCGTAACACGGCCTGATGTATCAGCCTTTAAAGTTGATAATAATGATCGCGTTATTGAGGTAGTGGTAGAGAACGCCGCTGCAAGTCCGCGTTATGCAGGTTTAACTATTTCGGGTATTGAGGTAAAGGAATCGCCACAATGGTTAAAAGAGCGCTTAGCTGTTATAGGTGTAAGAAGTATCAATAATATTGTTGACGTTACCAACTACGTGTTGCACGATTTAGGGCAGCCGCTACACGCTTTTGATGCAGATGCTATTAAAGGCGGCAAAGTGGTTGTGAAAAACTGCGCAGAAGGCACCTTATTTAAAACATTGGATGATGTAGAGCGCAAGCTATCTGCCGATGATCTGATGATCTGCAACGCCGAAGCGCCGATGTGTATTGCCGGTGTGTTTGGCGGCATTGATTCTGGCGTTACAGAAAAAACTACCGCTATATTTTTAGAGAGTGCTTATTTCAATTCTGTTTCGGTACGCAAAACCGCTAAGCGCCACGGCTTAAAAACTGACGCTTCTTTCCGCTTTGAGCGGGGCACGGATCCGGATATGCCTGTTTTTGCATTGAAACGCGCTGCCTTATTGATCAAGGAAGTTGCGGGCGGAATCATATCGTCAGATATTATCGACCTTTACCCGGAGCCGGTTCAACCGTTCGCTGTTGAGCTGCCGTATAAAAATGTAGATAGACTGATCGGTCAGCAAATACCGCACGAAGAAATTAAAGCCATTGTTACCGGTTTGGAAATGCAGATAGTTAACGAAACTGTAGAAGGACTATCGTTGTTGATACCACCTTATCGTGTAGATGTAACCCGTGATGTAGACGTGATTGAAGATATACTTCGCATTTACGGTTATAATAACATTCATATTCCTACGCAGGTTCGCGCGTCATTAAGCACCTCGCAGCGACCTGAAAAGGATACCGTTCAGAATTTGTTGAGCGATCTGCTTACTGCAAATGGCTTTAACGAAATCTTATCTAACTCGCTTACCAAATCTGTTTATTCTGATAAGCTTGAGTCCGCAGTTAAAATATTGAACCCATTAAGTTCTGATCTGGACGTTATGCGCCAAACTATGCTTTACTCTGGTTTAGAAGCTATAGCCTATAACCAGAACCGCCAGGCCGCTGATCTTAAGCTGTACGAGTATGGCAAGGTTTATAGCATCAACGAGGATAAGTATGTAGAGAGCCAACGCTTCGCGATATTTATAACTGGCGATGCTGCGCCAGCACAATGGAGTAAAAAGGCTCAACAATCGTCGTTCTATAATTTAAAGGCCATAGTTGACGGCATTTTGCAGAAACTGAATATTACCGACACTACGTTGGAGGATTACACCTGCAAAAAAATGGCTTATGGACTAAACTATATTAAAAATGGCAAAACGCTGGTTAAGTTTGGCGCTGTAGCTAAAGAGGCTTTGAAGAAAGCCAATGTGGACCGCGAAGTTTTTTACGCTGATTTTAGCTTTGACCAGATCGTGCAGATCGTTAAAAAGAACAAAATTGTTTACCGCGAAATATCTAAGTTCCCTTCTGTAAAACGCGATTTGTCTATGTTGGTAGATAAAGCCGTAACGTTTGATCAGCTAAAACGCGTAGCTCAGCGTACGGAGCGTAAGCTATTGGCACAGGTGGATATTTTTGATGTTTACGAAGGCGATAAGCTGCCCGCGGGAAAAAAATCATACGCGCTTAGCTTTGTTTTGCAGGATGCAGAAAAAACCCTGACTGATAAAGCTATTGAAAGCGTTATGCAAAAAATAATGTATAACTTAGAGAAGGAAGCAGGAGCGGAGATAAGGAAGTAGTTGATCAGAGATTAGTTGATTAGAGATTAGACTTAGCATGAGTTCATTTTCGGATTTAGAGGTTTGGAAAAAATCAAGAATTTTACGAAACAGCATCTTTGAATTAACTAAATCTTTTCCTGTGGAAGAAAAATATAGATTGAGCGATCAAATCATCCGGTCTTCCAGATCAGTAGGAAATAACATTGCGGAGGGGTATGGCAGATTTCATTACGCAGATGAGGCGAAGTTTCTGCTAAATGCAAGGGGCTCCATGATAGAAACAATTGATCATTTGATAATTGCTTTTGATAATAAGTACATAAGCGAAGTTACGTTTGAAAAGTTCAAAGCCGATTGCGATGAATGCGCTAAAATGATAAACGGTTATATTAACTATTTGCGTAACCAATCAAAGCAAAAACTCACAGACAAATAAAATAATAATAACTAGTCTCTAATCAACCAGTCAACTAATCAACTAATGTCAACAGCAGCAACTTTAGATAAAGTTCTTGATAAAGCACAGCGACTAATAGAGCTGTGTACTGCTTTGCAGGAGGAGAATGACTTGCTTAAACTGGAGAATGAATCACTGTCGGTTGCCTTTAATGCAAGTAAAAACAAGACCAAAGAGCTCGACGAAAAGTTGAGGGCGTTGAAGTTAGCCAAGTCATTTTCAGAAACAAATGAAAAAAGTGTTGACATTAAACAAAAAATTAACGAATTTGTGCAGGAAATAGACAAGTGTATTGTATTGCTGAAAAAGTAATGCAAAAAGTGAACAAGCTCAAATGGGAGAAATCTCAATAAAAATAAATATTGCTGACAGAGTTTACCCTTTAAAGGTGAACATGGAAGAGGAAGAAATAATACGTAGGGCAGCTAAGTTAATAAACGACCGTATAAAGGAATATCAGGAAAATTACGCGGTTAGAGATAAGCAGGATCTGTTGGCTATGAGTGTGTTGCATTACGCCACATCATCATTAAAAGCAGAAAAGAAAGTTACTTTTGAAGATACAGAGGTGGCCGAGAAAACTTATCAGTTAGATAAATTGCTGAACGACTTTTTTTCAAAACAGTAATAACGTTCTTTAATATAAGCGAAAAGCAAAAAGGTAAAAAGCATAAAGCGCTGTAAAGGTTGGCTTTTAGCTTTGTCTTTCAGCTTCAGCTTAAAAACGAGTAATTAAGATTTAACCGCGGTTAAATTTTGAGTTCACTATTGAAAACTTAACACTTCAATATCAAAGGATCAAAGAGAGCATGCGTTACTATACAGTATTAACGGTAACTCATGGTCCCAAAGTATCTGCAGAAGTTTTTCAAATACATGAGCTTGAAGTTTAATCGCGGTTTTTTTTTATATAACCTAACAAACAAGAATGAATATATTATATGTAATTATCGGGCTGCTGATAGGCATCCCGTCGGGCATCGTTATAGGACGGTTCCTGCTGAGAAAGCTTTTTAAAGATCAGGAAGCAGCCGCTCAGCTAAAAGTAAAAAAGATACTGAAGGATGGAGAAAATGACGCAGAGATATTAAGGAAGAACAAATTGCTGGAAGCTAAAGAGCGTTTCTTGCAAATGAAAGCTGAACATGAACAGGAGATAAACAGTAAGAACAACGAGATCAATCAGCGCGAAAACGGTGTTAAGCAAAAAGAACAATCGTACAACCAACGTTTAGAGAACATCACCCGCAAAGAGAACGAGCTGGATAATACCCGTAAAAACCTGGAACGTCAAACTGAACTTGCTGTTAAGAAACAGGAAGAGGTTGAAGTTTTAAAAAATCAGCACGTACAACAGCTGGAAACCATTGCCGGTTTATCTGCTGAAGAAGCT
This sequence comes from Mucilaginibacter sp. HD30, assembly GCF_054061755.1. Taxonomy (NCBI): domain Bacteria; kingdom Pseudomonadati; phylum Bacteroidota; class Sphingobacteriia; order Sphingobacteriales; family Sphingobacteriaceae; genus Mucilaginibacter; species Mucilaginibacter sp. HD30. The sequence goes on along the minus strand of NZ_JBSSEO010000001.1, from coordinate 2,986,825 downwards.
AAAAATCAATTAGTAGACAACCTGCGCGAGGATGCCCGCAGCAAGGCCATGGCACAGATAAAAGATATTGTTGACGAAGCTAAGCTAACTGCTACCAAAGAAGCCAAGAAGATAGTTATACAAACCATACAGCGCACAGCTACCGAAGCAGCTATTGAGAACACCGTATCTATTTTTAATATAGAAAACGACGAGATCAAAGGCCGTATCATAGGTAGGGAGGGCCGTAACATCCGTGCGCTGGAAGCCGCAACCGGTATTGAAATTATTGTTGACGACACGCCGGAGGCCATTATCCTGTCGGGATTTGATCCGGTACGTCGAGAGATTGCCCGTCTGGCCATGCACCGTTTGGTTACTGACGGACGTATTCACCCTGCCCGTATTGAAGAGGTAGTTGCCAAAACCCGCAAGCAGATAGAGGAAGAAATTGTTGAAATAGGCGAGCGTACCGTGATCGACTTAGGTATCAGCGGCCTGCACCCGGAACTGATAAGAATGGTTGGCCGCATGCGCTACCGTTCGTCATACGGACAAAACTTATTGCAGCACTCGCGCGAGGTAGCTAATTTCTGCGCTACTATGGCGGCTGAATTGGGCCTTAACGTAAAATTAGCTAAACGTGCCGGCTTACTTCACGATATTGGTAAAGTACCTGATGACAACCCGGAATTGCCACACGCAATTTTAGGTATGCAGTTAGCCGAAAAGTATAAAGAACACCCTGAAGTTTGTAACGCTATTGGCGCTCACCACGACGAGGTGGAAATGACCTCGATGTTATCGCCTATTATACAAGTTTGTGATGCTATATCAGGTGCGCGCCCTGGTGCACGCCGCGAGGTGGTTGAAAGCTACATTAAACGTTTGAAAGAACTGGAAGAATTGGCAATGTCATACCCTGGTGTTGAGAAAACTTTCGCTATACAAGCCGGTCGTGAGTTGCGCGTTGTTGTAGAAAGCGAAAAGATAAGCGACGCACAGTCTGAGACTTTAGCTGCCGATATCTCTAACCGTATCCAAACTGAAATGACCTATCCGGGCCAGATCAAAGTAACGGTTATCAGAGAGACTCGTTCGGTAGCGTTTGCCAAGTAAGATTATTATCGACAACGTCATGCTGAACTTGTTTCAGCATCCCACTAATTAAGCAGCTTGATCTGTAAGTGAGATGCCGAAACAAGTTCGGCATGACTTCTTTAATAGATATCATGAAAAATCAATCCAAAACTAAGCAACCAGAAATAGCAAAACGTCCGGTGGATGTTGTGATGGATGAGTATGCTTCGTTTCATACCAACCCCACCAACCGCATTATGAATTATATATGCATACCCTTGGTAAGTTTTGGTATCCTGGCTTTCGTGTGGTCAATTCCTTTCCCGAAGCTGGAGTTTTTAGGAAAAAATCAAACGTTTATAAACTGGGCTTCGTTTGTAGTGGCATCTGCGCTTTATTATTATTTGCGATTATCGCCCATGCTGTCGTATCTGATGCTGTTTTTACTGGGCGTGTTTAGTTACGTAATTGTCTCGTTAGAACACACTTTTGTATTGGCACAAATCGGACTCGTGCTATTTGTGATAGGCAATATAGGGCAGTTAATTGGCTATAAAAATGAAGGCCGCCGGCCCGTGTTCGCACAGGACTTTAAATTTATGCTGATAGCACCTATGTGGTTGTTAAGCTTGATTTTAAAGCGATTTAAGATTCGATATTAATTACGCCAACATCGCCATCAATTCCTCGTCGCTGATAATTGGAATATTGAGTTTCTGCGCTTTCTCTAATTTTGCAGGGCCCATATTATCCCCGGCCACCAGGTAGTTTAGTTTTGCAGATATACTGCTTAATATCTTACCACCGTTTTGCTCAATAATATCTTTCAATTCATCGCGCGAGAATTTTTCAAATACGCCCGAAATAATAAAACTCTTACCGGCAAACTTATCGCTGGCAAGTGTTACCTCTTTTGTTTCGGCAATAAGCTGCAAACCGGCCGCCCGTAGTTTTTCAATTTCTTCGCGATGCTTTTCTTCGCTAAAATACTCAATCAAACTATGAGCAATGCGATCGCCAATTTCGTCAACAGCTATAAGTTCCTCAAATGTTGCTGCCATCAGGTTATCTATATTTTTAAAATAGGCAGCCAGTTTTTTAGCAACGGTTTCGCCAATAAAGCGGATGCCTAACCCAAACAATACTTTTTCAAAAGGCATTTGTTTAGATAGTTCAATACCGTAAAGCATGTTAGTTATTGACTTTTCGCCAAAACGTTCCATTTTTTTCAGATCATCCTGATGGTCTTTTAGTACATACAGATCGCTGATGTGCCTGATAAACCCTTTCTGATATAAAGTGTCAATGGTCTCATCGCCCAAACCATCAATATTCATGGCCTTACGGCCAATATAATGCTGCATTTTTCCCGTTATTTGCGGCGGGCAACCCTCATCATTAGGGCAATAAAACGCAGCCTCGCCTTCCTGGCGTTTTAGTAAAGTTTGGCAAGCAGGACAATTGGTGATATAATCAATAGCTGGAGCTGCAGGATCGCGCTTTTCAATATTTACGCTGATGATCTTCGGGATGATCTCGCCTCCTTTCTCAACGTAAACCCAATCGCCCTCATGCAGATCAAGCCGGAGCATCTCGTTAGCATTATGCAGCGTGGCACGTTTAACTGTGGTGCCCGCTAGTAACACAGGTTTTAAATTAGCCACAGGCGTTACTGCTCCTGTACGACCTACCTGGTAAGTTACAGCCTGCAATTGCGTTTGCACCTGCTCGGCTTTGTATTTATAAGATATGGCCCAGCGCGGCGATTTGGCCGTGAAGCCCAGCTCTTGTTGCTGGCCGTAACTGTTAACTTTAATTACAATGCCATCAATATCATAGCTCAGTTCAAACCGGCGCTTATCCCATTCAGTTATAAAAGCCAGTACATCATCAATATTTTTGCAAAGCCTGCTTTCGTCGTTTACGTGGAAGCCCCAGTCTTTAACCGCCTGCAGGCTTTCCCAATGGGTTTTAAAAAGCGTTTTCTCTGTATACAGTCCGTACAGAAAGCAATCCAGCGGACGTTTCGCTACTTCGCTTGAGTCCTGTAACTTTATGGTACCCGATGCAAAGTTGCGCGGGTTGGCATATGGCTGCTCGCCGTTATCTACCCGTTCCTGATTTAGACGCTCAAAGGCCTTCAGGTGCATAAACACTTCGCCGCGAATCTCAAACTCGTCAGGATAACCACTTCCATTTAAGCGCTTCGGTATGGTATGTATAGTTCGCACATTCGTAGTAACATCATCGCCCTGTGTGCCGTCGCCGCGGGTAACAGCTCTGACTAATTTACCTTGTTCGTAAGTGAGGCTCATAGAAAGCCCATCAAACTTTAGCTCACATACATATTCAAAATTATCTCCTATAGCTTTACGGATACGCTGGTCGAAATCCAGCAGTTCCTGAGCGTTGTACGTGTTGCCCAATGATAGCATGGGCCAGCGGTGCTTTACAGTGGTAAACTCCTTGGTGATAAAACCACCCACCTTTTGCGTCGGCGAATCAGCATCCAGCAAGTCCGGGAACTGTTTTTCAAGCGTGGTCAGTCGCTCTAATTTCTTATCAAACTCAAAATCAGTTATGACAGGCATGGCCAGCACATAATAGTTGTAAGTGTGCTGTTTAAGCTCCGCCGATAATTCGTCTATTAGTTTTTTTGCTTCCGAAGGTGACATACCAACGAAGATAGTAAATTGAGCGCTGAGCAAAATAATTTTATTACAGAATGCTATCGTTAAACTTTCCCCGGTGAAACCAGTCTTTATTATAGTAAATGATATTACGATGCTCTTTAACGTTAAGCGCTAACTTTATAGGGTAATAACTTTAAGAAACCTTCATTTTCGGGAGAGGAGCCCGAAGGTGAGGGTTTTTTATTTCCCGGTTTTACAGCTTATAATCGTATTATTGTGTTAGGATGAAACGATTACTCACCAACCTTACCTTCCAGGTTTTAGTAGCCATAGCCCTTGGTGTAGTAACGGGTTTATACTTTCCAGCGTTTGCCCCAACGGCGCAGCTCATCAGCAAAACGTTCATCAACCTAATTACTATGTTGATTGCGCCTATCATATTCTTCACCATAGTGCTTGGTGTAGCCGGCATGCGCGATATGAAAAAAGTGGGCAGGGTAGGCGGCAAGGCACTTCTGTATTTTGAGATAGTAACCACCTTTGCGTTGGTAATAGGCGTTGTTGTATGCAATTTACTTAAACCCGGCGCGGGGTTCGTAAGTCATGTAAAGATTGATACGGCAAAGCTGGATGAGTACGAAAAAGCAGCATCCGCGATGCATTGGGGCGATTTCATCGCCCACATAGTGCCACCAAATTTCTTTGATGCCTTTGCCAAGGGTGATATTTTGCAAATCCTTTTCTTTGCTATATTGTTCGGCATAGCGCTTAGCCGGATGGGGGAGAGTGGCCATACCGTGGTTAACCTGTTTGAAAAGATAGCCAAGGTGTTCTTCAACATTATGCACATGGTAATGAAGGTGGCGCCTTTCGGGGCTTTTGGTGGGATGGCCTTTACCGTTGGTAAGTACGGAATATCTACACTTCAGCCGCTGGCTAAGCTCATGGGGTCTGTATACCTTACCATGTTCCTGTTTATATTTGTGGTACTTAACATCATTTGCTACCTGTACAAATTCAGCTTGTGGCAATACCTTAAGTTTATCAGGCAGGAGATATTGATAGTTCTTGGCACCTCGTCCTCTGAGCCCGTGCTACCTGCCATGATGGAGAAAATGGAAGCTTTTGGTTGCTCAAAATCTGTAGTAGGCCTGGTTATACCAGCGGGCTATTCCTTTAATCTGGATGGCACAACTATTTACCTGTCCATGTCGGTGATATTTTTGGGGCAGGTGTTTAACATACCGCTTAGCTGGGAGCAGCAGCTTACCATCATTGGCATTTTGATGGTAACCTCAAAAGGCGCGGCAGGAGTTACGGGCAGTGGCTTTATCGTGCTGGCATCAACCCTAACCGCTATTAAGGTAATACCTGTTGAGGGCGTGGCTATACTGCTCGGAGTAGACCGCTTCATGTCCGAAGCACGGGCCATTACCAATATGATAGGCAACGGCATGGCTACCGTGGTAATTGCCAAAAGCGAAAAGGAATTTGATGAAGCCAAATACCGCGCGGCGATAACTGATAAATATTAACGCCCCGTCCCACGCGTGCGTGAGACAAAACGGGACGAAGTGGGACGATTTTTTAAGTAAATAGTTGTTAGTAAGCATTTTGTGTTTATTAGTTGGGACAAAGTGAGACTACTTATTCGTCAGGAAAATTAGCTGTGAATGTTAATTAAATAACTAATAATCAGTACAATTATAAAAATAGAAAATTTTGTCTCATTTGACTTGTCGTGAAATGGGTTGACAAAAAAGGTCAACCATGAGCAAAAATAGAAACAAGCAAGAGATTATAGCAGAATATTTGTTAGGAGACACAAGTACACGTAAATTAGCCATGAAGTATGGCTATGGCCGTGTTACCATATCAAGATGGGTTATGGCATATCAAAGACAAACAAAGAACCACCCTTTAAAGTATTCCAAAGCTATTTTGGAATCAAAGGAAATGCCGGTTACTGTAGAGGAGCTACAGGAAGCCTTGCGCTTAAGCCAGCTTAAGGTTGAGCTGCTGGAAGCGATGATCGATATCTCGGATGAACAGTTTGGTACCGATATCCGAAAAAAAGCTGGAGCCAGGCAGTCATGAGAATAGAGCAAAGCAGCGGGCGTAGTTTATTGCTGCTATGTTTACTGTCTGGCCACAGCCGTCAGGCTTATTACAAACAACGTTCACAAGCGGAAAAGGAGCCATTACAAGAAGATCTCATTGTTCAGCAGGTGCTCAAACACCGCCGGTTGCAGCCTCGCATAGGTGGCCGTAAACTGTATTTTTTAATCAAAGGTTTTATTGTTAATCGGGGAATAAAGATGGGCATGGATGCCTTTTTTAAGCTGCTGGGCAAATATGAGCTGCTCAATAAACGCCGCAGACATAAAGTACGCACAACCAATTCTAGCCATTGGATGAAAAAACATCCCAACCTGATCAAAGATGTCACTCTCACCGCTTCCGACCAGGTATGGGTGAGCGATATAACCTATATGGCATTACAGCATAAAGATGCTTTCCTGAGTTTAGTAACTGATGCATACAGCCGTAAGATAGTTGGGTTTCATTTAAGCAATAGCCTGTCAGCCGAAGGGACAGTAAAGGCGCTTAAAATGGCTATTGCAGGGCGCAGGGAACTACCCGGGCTTATCCATCATTCGGACCGGGGCGGACAATATTGCTGTAATGACTATGTAAGTGAACTCACCCGCCGTCAGATCAGCATCAGTATGACCCAAAGCGGTGACCCAAGGGATAATGCTATAGCTGAAAGAGTGAATGGAATACTCAAGATGGAATTACTTGAACCGGTATATCAGGATTTACAAACCGCCAGAGAAGCCGTTGAGAAGGCGGTAAACACTTATAATTACCTTCGTCCGCACAGCAGCATATCTATGTTAGCGCCTGCACTGGTTCATGGCAGGGATATTCCGGTAAAACGACGCTGGAAAAACTATTACAGAACTGCCAGAGAGAACAGGCAGGATGTAGTTATCAACAAAACAGAATCATCTTTGAAAAAGAAAAAAAGAAGCAAAAAAAGAAAAACGCATCAGGATGTGAACAACGCTGCGCGTTCCCCACATCCTGACACGACAAACAAACAAGCAATTAATTAACTTTATTAAAAATCACTGTCAACCTTTTTTGTGACAAGTCAATTGTGAGACAGCGAAAACAGCCACCTGGCTGATAAGATATGATGAATAAAGATATACAAAAGTGGACCGTACTTGAACAGGAAGACGTATCACCGAGCCATTGGTTTCCTGTTACCAAACAGAAGGTAAAGCTTGCTAACAATAACGTTTACGATTATTATTTTTCTGAACTGGGCGATGTTGTGCAGGTTTTAGCCATTACCAAACAAAACGAGGTGGTTTTGGTAAGGCAATACAAACATGGCCTGGGCGATGTGTTATTGGAAGTGCCCGGCGGCATGCAGCAAAAAGATACATCTATCATCCAATCGGCATTGAACGAGTTGGAAGAAGAAACGGGAATCAAAGCTACGTCTGATCAGTTGATATCATTGGGTAAAATAGCTATCAATCCTACCAAATTAAAGCAGGTAACTTATGGCTTTATTGTGTTTGATGCTGAGTTTAACTCGGTGCAGCAATTAGAAGATACAGAAGACATACAAATAGTATTAATGCCCGCGCCAGAGGTGTTTCAATTAGCGCTAAAGGGCGAGATCTGGGTTACGGATTCGCTTAACTGGATTTTAAAGGCGGCTATGTTGTATCCTGATGTATTTGGACGGTTGTAGACACCGATTGTAAAACTCAAAATCAGCATGGTATTTTTGTAAACAAAAAAAGCGATGACCTTTCGCCCATCGCTTTCAATATAAGAATGCTCTGTTAATTACCTCATATCACTTTTGATTTTATTAGCGGTGCTTTTACCAGGCAAGTAAACCTGTAAACCCAGCGATAAATTTAGCGTGCTTTGGAAAGCAGCGTTACCAAACCCTCTAAGACCGTTGTATTTTAACAAGGTCTCTAACCCAATGTTAGGTGTAATAAAGTATGCAAAGCCGGGGCCTATGCCTAAGTTAATACCGTTGGTGTTACCTACGCCATTGCTAACATTTATGCCGCCAAAACCAAGTGTGGCCTCAGCAAAAAATCTGCCGTGACGCAAAACCTCAACATCATTGCCTGCATAGTAACGCCCTAAAGCACCTACACCGTAAGTGGTAGTAGTTGCGGTGTTTTTTGCAGTGCGTATACCCAGGTTGGCATAACCACCCAAGGCAAGGTTGTCCTCAATAAACCAGGCCGCTTTAGGCGTTAGGTCAAAGCTGAAAATTTTACTGTTATCAAGCCCAAGGTTAAGGTTGGCAATGTTGCCGCCCATTAATACGTTGCCTTCTTGTATTTGCGCCTGTGCTGCCAAACCTGTAAAGGCTAATAAACCTGCTATTAAAACTTTTTTCATGTCAACATTTTTCATAAGGGAGGATTTAAATTGGTGATTATTTTTTGATGCTTTAAAGCATGTTATGTATATTAGGAAGGACAAATTTGGTGCCATGCGTTACCCAACCAGGGCAAAACAGGTATAATTCGCACAAAACAAGGCGATGAGCTTTCACCCATCGCCTTTAACAATGTAATTAAACAGATTTGTTAGTTTAACGAAAATTCAACCCTACGGTTTTGCTGACGACCCGCTGCAGTTTTATTTGTTGCTATTGGCTGGTTTGGACCGTAACCTGTTGCTTCAATTAATGATGCATTTGCACCTTGCGATACCAGGTAAGACTTAACAGCTTCTGCACGGTCTTTTGATAAAGCCAGGTTTAACGCCATTGAACCGGTATTATCTGTGTGGCCGGCTAACTTTAAGCTAAAGCTTTTCTCTTTAAGCAATTCGGCAACACGGTTTAATGTTGGATATGATTTTGCTTTGATGGTAGCTTTACCTAAATCAAACTCCAAATTTTTAATGGCTTCGCCAACTACACGGCGATCAGACTCAGTAACTATTACACGTTCTTTAGTAACAACCACTGGAGTCGGAACTTTTAAAGGGCAACCTGCGCCGTCAACTTGTGTACCTGATGCTGTGCCCGGGCATTTGTCAAACTTGTTAGCAACACCGTCGGCATCATCATCACCCATTTCGCGGGCATATTGTTGCGCCAAAGCTGTTCTTGCTGCCTCTTCAGCCATGCGTTGTTGTTCGGCAGTGGCCAATCTTGCTCTAAGTTCAGCACTTTCAGCAGCAGCTTCTTCGCGTAAAGCAGCAAGGGCGCTGTAATTTTGCAGTTGCGGCGATTTCTTTTTGCCTAAAGCTATTTCTAAACCTGCGTGTGCGTAAGAGAATCTGTCGCTTGTGCCACTTCTATAGCCATCAAAGTTGTTGCTTTTTACAAAGTTTACGTTATAGCCAAGGTCTATGTTAATTCCTTTGGCTACACCAATCTTTACACCTGCACCAACAGGAATATAAATGTTTTCATCATAAGTAGTGTTAAAAAAGCCGGGTACATTACGCACATTAGCACTTGATGACATTACGCCTACACCCGAAGTAAAATAAGGGGATAGCACACTTCGTTTTTGATTTATGCTAAGGTTAGCCAATGTAATGTTTGCGCTAATTGCACCTGCCCACTGTATAGTGCTTTTAAAGCTGCTGTTATCCTGCGCTGTTGATCCAGGCTGCAACGCGTTTGAGCGTGAACCTTGAACGCTGCCTGCAAGGAAATCTGCCTGAATGCCAAAGCCTGGTAAAATTTGTTTTTTAATATAACCGCCATAACCCCAGGTCTCCTGCGGGGTCAAAAAATCGCCGTTGGTTTGGTTATTCAAGGGTGTGTAGTGGGTTAACATGCCGCCATTAAGGCCGATAGACCAGGTGCGGAAGTTTTTTTTGTCGAAACGTTTGGTTGTGTCTGAATAACTTTGTGCAAATAACGCGCTTGTTGATCCGATCAATGAAAGGACCATGAGAGATCTTGTAAAATTAAGTTTCATTTGTATAAGTATAAATTATGTTGGGCTTGTGCTCAACATGCGCCAATATTCAACAACCACGCCCATTTTAGCTTAATTAGCGTTTAGCTTACCCAACCCCCTCGTAACCACTGTTAAACATTACAGGCATATGATAAACGGAAAAATGGACAACCGTTTAAAAGTGTTTACTAAATAGTGCATATTTTGGTTTTAAACTAAATTTGGATGCCCAAATAACCTTTGGCAACTGTTTTTACGCTGTAAAACAGTTTGCCTGGCTACATTTTATTAAAACACGAGCAATAGAATTTACAAACTACTGCATGTCAGTGGGTTGAAATACACATTCAAAAAAAGCTTGTCCGGGCATATTTACAGCCAAAAAATCAATAAAATTTCGCTAACATTGCGGGCTCAAAACGGCGCCGTTTTTTTTTAATAAAAAATTTTGTGCGGCGTTAAAATTTTGTAAATTTGCAATCCCTTTCAGAAAGGTATATATGGCCACTTCTGAAATAAGGGAACGGTTCTTTAAAATAAAAATTATTAACCTGAATAATTGACCGAAAGGTTTTCGTGGTTCTTCCCCGATAGTTTGCCCAGGCAAACCAAACAAAATAGGTAAATAAGCCTCCTTAGCTCAGCTGGTAGAGCGACTGACTTGTAATCAGTAGGTCATTGGTTCGATCCCGATAGGAGGCTCAGTTTGATTTCGAATTTCGAAATTTCGATTTTGGATTTTATCTGTCAAAGGGTAAATCTGAAATTCTAAATCCGAAATCCGAAATAAACTTGGGGGGATACCAGAGCGGTCAAATGGGACGGACTGTAAATCCGTTGCTTCGGCTACGAAGGTTCGAATCCTTCTCCCCCCACAAGGGAGTAAGCAGTTTGCAGTAGCAGTGTGCAGTTTTTAACTGCCTACTGAAAACTGTAAACTGCAAACTTGTTTAAGCGGAAGTAGCTCAGTTGGTAGAGCGATAGCCTTCCAAGCTATAGGTCGAGAGTTCGAACCTCTTCTTCCGCTCAATAAAATGTCGGATTGCGGAATTTCGATTTCGGATTTGGCATCATGATTAGAATAAAAGATGTAGGAGCGGTATAAAATCCGAAATTGAACATCCGAAATTCGAAATCAGAATAAGCCGACGTAGCTCAGGGGTAGAGCACTTCCTTGGTAAGGAAGAGGTCATGGGTTCAAATCCCATTGTTGGCTCAACTTATTAAAGTATAAATAAGTAATTGTTTTTAAATATAAATTAACCTACAAAATAAATAAATCATGGCAAAAGAAAAGTTTGACCGCAGTAAGCCGCACTTAAACATCGGCACTATCGGTCACGTTGACCACGGCAAAACTACCTTGACCGCAGCTATCACTAAAGTATTAGCTGACGCAGGTTTATCAGAAGCTCGTTCATTTGATTCAATCGACTCAGCTCCTGAAGAAAAAGAACGTGGTATCACTATTAACACAGCACACGTTGAGTATTCAACTGCTAACCGTCACTACGCTCACGTTGACTGCCCAGGTCACGCGGATTATGTGAAAAACATGGTTACAGGTGCTGCTCAAATGGACGGTGCTATCATTGTGGTTGCTGCTACAGACGGCCCAATGCCTCAAACCCGCGAGCACATCTTGTTGGCTCGTCAGGTAGGTGTACCTTCATTGGTTGTGTTTATGAACAAAGTTGACATGGTTGATGATCCGGAATTGTTAGAATTAGTAGAAATGGAGATCCGTGAGCTACTTTCATTCTATGATTTCCCTGGTGATGATATCCCGGTTATCCAAGGTTCTGCTTTGGGTGGCTTAAATGGCGATCCAAAATGGGTTGGTAAAATTATGGAGTTAATGGATGCTGTAGATAGCTACATCCCAATCCCTCCACGTTTAACTGATCTTCCTTTCTTGATGCCGGTTGAAGACGTATTCTCAATCACTGGTCGTGGTACTGTTGCTACTGGCCGTATTGAGCGTGGTGTAATCAACTCTGGTGAGCAAGTTGACATATTAGGTATGGGTGCTGAGAACTTAAAATCAACCGTTACAGGTGTTGAGATGTTCCGCAAGATCCTTGACCGTGGCGAAGCTGGTGACAACGTAGGTTTATTGTTACGTGGTATTGAAAAAACTGATATCCGTCGTGGTATGGTTATTTGCAAACCAGGTTCAGTTAACCCACACACTGATTTCAAAGCAGAAGTTTACGTATTATCAAAAGCAGAAGGTGGCCGTCACACTCCATTCTTCAACAAATACCGTCCGCAATTCTATTTCCGTACAACTGACGTAACCGGTGAGATCTCATTGGCAGAAGGTGTAGAAATGGTTATGCCTGGTGATAACGTTACCATCACTGTAAAGTTGATCAACGCTATCGCAATGGAGAAAGGCTTACGTTTCGCTATCCGCGAGGGTGGTAGAACAGTAGGTGCCGGTCAGGTAACTGAAATTTTAAAATAATCCCCCTGCCCTCTGAAAAGAGGGATTAGGAAATGGGTTAATTATATACAAAGTACCTGGGTTTTTAACCTGGGTACTTTGTTACATAAAGAGATAACAACCAAATTCCTGTTAGGGATTAGGATATAAACGGGAATAGTTCAACGGTAGAATAGAGGTCTCCAAAACCTTTGATCAGGGTTCGAATCCTTGTTCCCGTGCTTATAGTAGTAAATAAAATATTGATGGCTGGCGTATCAGAATATATTAAAGAGTCGTACATAGAGTTGACCCAGAAGGTAACCTGGCCAACCTGGAAAGAGCTGCAAAGCAGTGCCATATTGGTGCTTATTGCCGCTGTTATTATTGCGTTGCTTATTTTCGGTATGGACCAGTTAATTGGTACTGTACTTGACAAGTTCTATAGTTCACTAGCTTAATAATATATATAAAGAATGGGTGATCAGTTAAAATGGTATGTTGTTAGGGCCATTAGCGGTAAAGAAAAAAAGGTAAAGCAATATATTGATGCAGAGATAAACCGCTTAGGAATATCACACCTTGTGCCGCAGGTTTTGATACCTACCGAGAAATATTACCAAATGCGCGACGGTAAGAAAATTGCAAAAGAACGCAATATTCTTCCGGGATACGTGTTGATGGAAGCTTCGCTTGACGGTGAGCTTGAGCACATTATAAAAAACATAAACAGCGTAATTGGCTTTTTAGGTGATAAGGCAGGTAATGCCATACCTATGCGCCCATCAGAAGTAAGCCGTATTTTAGGCAAGGTTGATGAGATGACCGCGCAAGGCGAAACCATGAACGTGCCATATTATGTTGGCGAGGGCGTTAAAGTGATGGACGGGCCTTTTAACGGTTTCAGCGGTGTGATTGAAGAGATCAATGAAGAGAAAAAGAAACTGAAAGTAATGGTAAAGATATTTGGGCGCCGTACACCGCTTGAATTGAATTACATGCAGGTGGAGAAAGAATAGTTAATATTTCGAGTATCGAATTTTCGATTTCGAATTTTTATATAAAGACATTTTGATCAGGAAGAGGATAGGAAACTCGAAATTGAACATCCGAAATCCGAAATCAGAATAACAAATGTTACATAGCTTCCACTAATAACATTGAATAATTAAATAACAAAGCAAAAGATGGCAAAAGAAGTCGGTGCGATGGTAAAGCTGCAAGTAAAGGGCGGCGCTGCAAACCCATCACCTCCAATAGGCCCAGCATTGGGTGCCAAAGGGGTGAACATTATGGAGTTTTGCAAGCAGTTCAATGCACGTACGCAGGACAAACCTGGTAAAGTGCTTCCTGTAGTTATTACTGTTTATGTTGACAAGTCATTTGATTTTATCATTAAAACCCCACCGGTAGCTATCCAGTTAATGGAAGCAACAGGCTTAAAAAGCGGGTCGGCAGAACCCAACCGTAAAAAAGTTGCCAGTGTAAACTGGGAGCAGGTTGAGAACATTGCCAAAGATAAAATGACTGATTTAAACGCATTTACAGTAGAATCAGCCATGAAAATGGTAGCAGGTACTGCCCGCAGCATGGGGATAACCGTTAGCGGTACAGCTCCCTGGAACAACAATTAATTTCGGATTTCGGATTTTCGATTTCGAATTTTGAAATTGAAAACAAGAGAGCCGATCATTAAAATTTTGAATAAGGAATTTGACAAAGACGACAAATCTGAAATCACACATCCGACATTCGAAATAAAAAATTAAATCAGTTAAAGACAGTGGCTAGATTAACAAAAAATCAAAAAGTGGCACTCTCCAAAATTGAGGCTAATAAATCATACACGTTAGAAGCTGCATCAGCTTTGGTAAAGGAATTAACCTTAACTAAATTTGATTCATCAGTTGATATAGATGTGCGTTTAGGTGTTGACCCGCGTAAAGCCAATCAAATGGTACGTGGTATTGCAACATTGCCTCATGGAACCGGTAAAACTGTACGTGTGTTAGTTCTTTGTACTCCTGATAAGGAACAAGAAGCTAAAGATGCAGGTGCAGATTTTGTAGGTTTGGATGACTATATTGCCAAGATTGAAGGCGGTTGGACTGATGTTGATATTATCATTACTATGCCAAGTGTTATGGCTAAGGTAGGTAGATTAGGCCGTGTGCTTGGTCCGCGTAACTTAATGCCTAACCCTAAATCAGGAACAGTAACTCCAGAAGTTGGAAAAGCTGTAACTGAGGTAAAAGCGGGTAAGATCGATTTCAAGGTTGATAAAACCGGTATCATTCATACTTCAATAGGAAAAGCATCTTTCCCTGCTGAGAAGATTTACGAGAATGCATTAGAAGTATTGCAAACACTCTCTAAATTAAAACCTTCATCAGCTAAAGGAACATACTTTAAGAGCATTCATATCTCTTCTACTATGTCTCCGGGAATAACAGTAGAAACAAAATCAGTAGCGGGGATCTAAATCATGAATAAAGAAGAAAAATACGACCTTGTTCTTGCCCTCACTGAACAAATGAAGGAATACGGTAATTTTTATATTACCGATACTTCAAACCTAACGGTTGCAAAAGTTAATGATATCCGTCGTAAATGTTTCGAAAGCGACATTAAAATGCAAGTAACAAAAAATAGCTTGATCAAAAAAGCTATGGAAGCTGCAGGCGGAGACTTTGCTCCAATATATGATGTATTAAAAGGTTCATCATCAATACTTTTCTCTAAATCAGCAACTGCTCCGGCAAAACTGATCAAACAACTGAGAAAAGCAGGTGACAAACCAGTTTTAAAAGCAGCTTATATTGACTCTGCAATATTCATTGGCGATAACCAATTAGATACGTTAACCAAGTTGAAATCAAAAGAGCAACTTATTGGCGAAGTTATTGGCTTATTGCAATCACCAGCGAAAAATGTTATTTCAGCACTGCAATCAGGCGGAAACACATTGGCAGGATTAGTAAAAACATTACAAGAAAGAGGTTAATCCAAACACCTATAAGTTTGGTAATTAAAAACAAAGCATTACAATAAAACACAAAATAAAATGGCGGATTTAAAAGCGTTTGCTGAACAGTTGGTAAACTTAACAGTAAAAGAAGTAAACGAATTAGCTCAGATATTGAAAGACGAGTATGGCATTGAGCCTGCTGCTGCAGCTGTTGCTGTTGCTGCTGCTCCTGCTGGTGGCGATGACGCCCCTGCTGCTGCTGCTGAGCAAACAGCATTTGACGTTATCCTGAAAGAAGCAGGTGGCGCTAAATTAGCTGTAGTTAAATTAGTAAAAGACCTAACCGGCCTTGGTTTGAAAGAAGCTAAAGATCTTGTTGATGGTGCACCAAAAGAAGTTAAAACTGGTGTAACTAAAGAAGAAGCTCAATCTTTGAAATCACAATTAGAAGAAGCCGGAGCGGTAGTTGAGGTTAAGTAATTTAACCATACACACAAAGCACAGAGACTCCGACCTGTTTTTGGTCGGGGTCTATTGCTGTTTATAAGGTTTTAGATAGGAGATATCCGAGCTGAGTTATGAGATTTAATGGCACAATATTTGCGCAATCAAAATTTCGTTCTTCCTCACATCTCATAATACCACCCGGTACAGCGCCGGGAAACTCACATCTACTAAAGTTTAATTTTTAAACTAAATTTATAACACCTTGGCAACCCAAATAAATCAAAGAGTTAACTTTGCAACCAGTCGGAAGGTACTTGAATACCCCGATTTTCTGGATGTGCAGTTGCAATCTTTCCAGGAATTTTTTCAATTAGAAACTACTTCAGACAACCGCCACAAAGAAGGTTTGTTTAAAGTTTTCGCAGAAAATTTTCCGATCTCAGACTCAAGAAACATCTTTGTTCTTGAATTTCTGGATTATTTTATTGACCCGCCACGTTACGATATACGCGAGTGTATTGAGCGCGGCTTAACCTACAGCGTGCCTTTAAAGGCAAAGCTGCGCCTGTCTTGTAACGATGCAGAGCACGAAGATTTCGAAACCATAGTGCAGGACGTGTACCTGGGAACCATCCCTTACATGACGCCTAAAGGTACTTTCGTTATTAACGGTGCCGAGCGTGTTATTGTGTCGCAGTTGCACCGTTCGCCCGGTGTATTCTTTGGTCAAAGCCGCCACACTAACGGTACCAAGTTGTACTCTGCCCGTGTAATTCCTTTCAAAGGATCATGGATTGAGTTTGCTACCGACGTTAACAACGTAATGTATGCTTACATTGACCGTAAGAAAAAATTCCCGGTAACTACCTTGCTTCGTGCTATTGGTTATGATTCTGATAAGGATATATTAGAATTGTTTGAACTGGCCGACGAAGTAAAAGTTAGCAAATCAGGTCTTAAAAAGTTCATTGGCCGTAAACTGGCTGCAAGAGTTTTAAAGAAATGGGTTGAAGACTTTGTGGATGAAGATACCGGTGAAGTTGTTTCTATTGACCGTAACGAGATCATTCTGGAGCGTGAAACCATGCTTGAAGATGACCATATTGATATGATCATTGACGCAGGTGTTAAAACCATCATCCTGAACAAGGAAGATAGCGCATCCAGCGGTGATTACACTATTATATATAACACTTTACAAAAAGATACTTCAAACTCAGAGAAAGAGGCGGTTGAGCATATCTACCGTCAATTGCGTAACGCAGAACCACCTGATGAGGAAACCGCACGCGGTATCATTGACAGATTGTTCTTCTCTGACAAACGTTATGACCTTGGTGATGTGGGCCGCTACCGCATTAACCGTAAGTTGAAACTGGATACCTCTGAGGAGATAAAAGTTTTAACTAAACAGGATATCATTGCGATAGTTAAATACCTGATCAAATTGATCAACTCAAAAGCTGAGGTGGATGATATTGATCACTTGTCAAACCGTCGTGTTCGTACAGTAGGCGAGCAGTTATATGCTCAGTTTGGTGTTGGTTTGGCCCGTATGGCCCGTACCATCCGTGAGCGTATGAACATCCGCGATAATGAGGTATTTACACCAACCGACTTAATTAACGCACGTACACTATCATCTGTGATCAACTCGTTCTTCGGAACTAACCAGTTATCACAGTTCATGGACCAAACCAATCCACTGGCAGAGATCACGCACAAGCGTCGTCTGTCAGCCCTTGGGCCCGGTGGTCTGTCTCGCGAGCGTGCAGGTTTTGAGGTACGTGACGTTCACTACACTCACTACGGCAGGTTGTGTACCATTGAAACACCGGAAGGACCAAACATTGGTTTGATCTCTTCATTGTGTGTACACGCTAAGATCAACAACCTGGGCTTTATTGAAACACCATATAAACGTGTTGTTGAAGGTAAGGTACAAGTACAGGAGCCGGTTATCTATTTATCAGCAGAAGACGAAGACGGCAAGACCATTGGTCAGGCCAACGCGCACTATGATGATAAAGGTGTATTTGCTTTACCGAAGGTAAAAGCACGTTTTGAAGGTGACTTCCCTATTATTGAGCCGGAAAGATTGGATTTGATGGACGTTGCTCCAAACCAGATCACATCTATAGCAGCTTCATTAATTCCGTTCCTGGAGCATGATGATGCTAACCGTGCATTGATGGGATCAAACATGCAACGCCAGGCCGTTCCGCTTTTGCGCCCTGAAGCGCCAATTGTAGGTACCGGTTTGGAAGGCCGTGTTGCAAAAGACTCTCGTACCCTTATCAATGCCGAAGGCAATGGTGTGGTTGAGTATGTTGATGCTAACGAAATAAGAATTAAATACGATCGTAACGCCGAGGACCGTTTGGTTTCTTTTGAAGGTGATACAAGAAGTTACATATTAACCAAGTTTAAAAAGACTAATCAGAGCACTACCATCAACCTTAAGCCGATCATTAAAAAAGGTCAGCGTGTTGAAAAAGGACAAGTGCTTTGCGAAGGTTATGCTACACAAGATGGTGAACTGGCCCTGGGCCGTAACCTTAAGGTAGCATTCATGCCTTGGCAAGGTTATAACTTTGAGGATGCGATTGTAATATCAGAGCGCGTTGTGTCTCAGGATATATTTACTTCGCTTCACGTTGAAGAATTTGAACTGGAAGTACGTGATACAAAACGTGGAGAAGAGGAGTTAACTGCCGATATCCCTAACGTATCAGAAGAAGCTACTAAAGATCTTGACGAGGATGGCATCATCCGCGTTGGAGCCGAGGTTAAAGAAGGCGATATCCTGATTGGTAAGATCACCCCTAAAGGCGAATCTGATCCTTCACCGGAAGAGAAACTTTTACGTGCCATATTTGGTGACAAAGCTGGTGACGTTAAAGATGCGTCATTAAAAACTCCACCTTCAATTGCAGGTGTGGTTATTGATACCAAATTGTTCTCTCGCGCTAAAAAGACTACCAAGGCTGAAGAAAAAGCTCAGATAGAGAAACTGGATACCAAACACGATAAAGCAACTAAAGATCTGAAGGCAACTTTGATTGAGAAATTGTTTGAAATTGTTAACGGCAAAACATCACAAGGTGTACAAAACGTTTACAAAGAGCTGTTGGTACCAAAAGGTGTTAAGTTCACTCAGAAAATTTTAACTGAGTTGCATTACGAGAACATCAACCCAACTAAATGGACAACTGATGATGACAAGAATGATCAGATCAAATTGCTGCTTCATAACTACAACATCAAATTGAACGAAGAATTGGGCGCTTACCGTCGTGATAAATTTGCTATCAGCGTAGGTGATGAGCTTCCATCAGGCATTGTACAAATGGCTAAAGTTTACATCGCTAAAAAGCGTAAGCTTAAAGTGGGTGATAAAATGGCTGGCCGCCACGGTAACAAAGGTATTGTTGCGCGTATTGTACGTGATGAGGATATGCCGTTCCTTGAGGATGGAACCCCGGTTGATATTGTGTTGAACCCACTGGGTGTACCTTCACGTATGAACCTTGGGCAGATCTACGAGACTGTATTAGGATGGGCCGGTAAAGAACTGGGTATTAAGTTTGCTACTCCTATTTTTGATGGTGCAAGCCATGACGAAGTAGAAGAGTATGTTAAAAAAGCAGGCATACCAGAATCTGGCCGTACCTATTTATACAACGGCTTAACCGGCGATCGTTTTGACCAGCAAACAACTGTAGGTATTATCTACATGCTTAAACTGGGCCACATGGTTGATGATAAGATGCACGCGCGTTCAATAGGACCATACTCATTAATTACACAACAACCATTGGGTGGTAAAGCTCAGTTTGGTGGTCAGCGTTTTGGTGAGATGGAGGTTTGGGCACTGGAAGCATTCGGCGCATCAAACATCCTGCAGGAAATATTGACAGTTAAGTCTGACGACGTTGTTGGCCGTGCCAAAACTTACGAGGCTATTGTTAAAGGCGAGAACTTGCCAACACCTTCAGTACCTGAATCATTCAACGTATTGGTTCATGAATTAAGAGGTTTAGGTTTGGATATCACGCTGGAATAATTAGTGAATTAGTGAATGAGAGAATGAGTGATTAAGTCACCATTCACTCATTCACCACTCACTCATTCACTCATTAAAACAAAGGAGACTATGTCTTACAAAAAGGATAATAAAATCAAAAGTAACTTTACCACCATTACCATTAGCCTGGCTTCGCCTGAGGCTATTTTGGAGCGGTCAAGCGGTGAAGTTTTAAAACCGGAAACCATTAACTACAGGACGTATAAGCCTGAGCGCGATGGTTTATTTTGCGAGCGTATTTTTGGTCCGGTAAAAGACTACGAATGCCATTGCGGTAAATACAAACGTATACGTTACAAAGGTATAGTGTGCGACCGTTGCGGTGTTGAAGTAACCGAGAAAAAAGTACGTCGTGAGCGTATGGGCCACATCAATTTGGTGGTGCCTGTTGCGCACATCTGGTATTTCCGCTCGTTGCCAAATAAAATTGGTTACCTGTTGGGCCTACCTACCAAAAAGCTCGACCTGATAATTTACTACGAGAGATACGTGGTAATTCAGCCTGGTATTAAAGAGTCTGACGGTATAGCTAAAATGGATTTCCTTACTGAGGAAGAATATTTGGATATATTGGATACTTTACCAAAAGAAAACCAATATCTGGATGATAAAGATCCGCAGAAATTTGTAGCCAAAATGGGTGCAGAGGCTTTAGAAGAATTGTTAAGACGCATTGATCTTGACCATTTGTCTTTCAGCTTACGCCATCAGGCAGCTACAGAAACTTCGCAACAGCGTAAAAACGAGGCCTTAAAACGCCTGCAGGTTGTTGAAGCTTTCCGTGGTGCAAAAACCAGGATAGAAAATAACCCTGAGTGGATGATCGTTAAGATCGTTCCGGTTATACCACCAGAGTTGCGTCCATTGGTACCACTTGAAGGTGGCCGTTTCGCTACTTCGGATTTGAATGACCTTTACCGTCGTGTAATTATCCGTAACAACCGTTTAAAACGTTTGATCGAGATCAAGGCACCAGAGGTGATCTTGCGTAACGAGAAACGTATGCTTCAGGAAGCTGTTGACTCTTTATTTGATAACTCACGTAAAGTTAACGCAGTTAAAACTGAAGGTAACCGTGCTTTGAAATCTCTTTCAGACATCCTGAAAGGTAAACAAGGTCGTTTCCGTCAGAACCTGTTGGGTAAACGTGTGGATTATTCAGCACGTTCTGTAATTGTTGTAGGCCCTAACCTTAAACTGCACGAGTGCGGTTTGCCAAAGGATATGGCTGCAGAATTATTTAAACCGTTCATCATTCGTAAAATGATTGAGCGTGGTGTGGTTAAAACTGTAAAATCTGCCAAAAAGATTGTAGATCGTAAAGATCCGTTGGTTTGGGATATATTGGAGAACGTACTTAAAGGACACCCGGTATTACTAAACCGTGCACCTACGCTGCACAGGTTGGGTATACAGGCTTTCCAACCAAAACTGGTTGAAGGTAAAGCAATCCAATTGCACCCATTAACTTGTACCGCGTTCAACGCCGACTTTGACGGTGACCAGATGGCTGTTCACGTACCACTTGGTAACGCCGCAATTTTAGAAGCACAAGTGTTGATGCTTGCATCGCACAATATATTAAACCCTGCTAACGGTACGCCTATTACAGTACCTTCTCAGGACATGGTTTTGGGTCTTTACTATATTACCAAAGGCCGTAAAACTGATGCTGGTCGTGTTGTAAAAGGCGAAGGCTTAACATTCTACGCTGCCGAGGAAGTTATTATAGCTTATAACGAGCGCAGAGTTGACTTGCACGCGTTTATTAAAGTTAAGGCTTTGGTAAAAGAACGCGATGGCAGCATTGTTAGCAAAATAATTGATACTACTGTAGGTCGCGTATTGTTTAACCAACACGTTCCAACAGAGGTAGGTTATATAAACGAACTACTTACCAAAAAATCACTCCGTGATATTATTGGCGAGGTTGTTAAAAACACCGGTATGGCCCGCGCTGCTGCTTTCCTTGATGATATTAAGGAATTAGGTTTCCGTATGGCGTTCCAGGGTGGTTTATCGTTTAACTTAAAAGACATCAATATCCCTGCTGAGAAAGTAACCCTGATTGCAACTGCTTCTAAACAAGTAGAAGAAGTAATGGGTAACTACAACATGGGTTTCATTACCAATAACGAGCGTTATAACCAAATTATCGATATCTGGACACGTATCAACAATCGCTTAACCGCGAATGTGATGGACATCCTGAGCAACGATAACCAGGGCTTTAACTCGGTGTACATGATGCTTGACTCAGGCGCACGTGGTTCTAAAGAGCAGATCCGTCAGCTTGCAGGTATGCGTGGTTTGATGGCTAAGCCTCAAAAATCAGGTTCAGGTGGCGAGATCATTGAAAACCCTATTCTTTCAAACTTTAAAGAAGGTTTGTCAGTATTAGAGTATTTCATTTCTACCCACGGTGCACGTAAAGGTTTGGCGGATACGGCTTTGAAAACAGCTGATGCTGGTTACTTAACCCGTAGGTTACATGACGTTGCACAGGATATGATTGTTGGTACCGTAGATTGCGGAACTTTAAGAGGTATATTCACTACCGCGTTAAAAGATAACGAGGATATTGTTGAGCCTTTATATGATCGTATTTTGGGCCGTACATCTTTACATGATGTTCATGATCCTATCACCAATGAATTATTGGTTAACGCAGGACAAGACATTACTGAAGAAATTGGTAAAAAGATAGAGAATTCACCGTTAGAAGGTATTGAAATTCGTTCGGTATTAACCTGCGAAAGCAAGCGTGGTGTATGTGCATTATGCTATGGCCGTAACCTTGCAAGCGGTAAACGCGTGCAAAAAGGCGAGGCTGTAGGTGTAATTGCTGCACAGTCTATCGGTGAGCCGGGTACACAGTTAACACTACGTACATTCCACGTGGGTGGTACCGCATCAAACATCGCTGCTGAATCTCAGATCAACGCTAAGTTTGATGGTATCATTGAATTTGAGAACGTTCGTACTGTTGAGTATGCTGGCGAAGAAGGACCGGTTGACGTAGTTTTAGGCCGTTCTGGTGAGTTCCGTATAGTAGAAGAAGGTAGCAACAAGGTAATTGTAAGTAACAACATTCCTTACGGCGCTTACTTATATATTAAAGACGGAAGCAAGATCAAACGTGGCGACAGAATTTGTTCATGGGATCCGTACAATGCGGTTATCATTTCAGAATTTGCAGGTAAAACGCAGTTTGAGGCTGTATTAGAAGGTATCACTTTCCGTGAAGAGTCTGATGAGCAAACAGGTCACCGTGAAAAGGTAATTATCGATACACGTGATAAAACCAAAAACCCGTCTATCCAGGTTGTTGATGGCAAAGGCACTGTTATTAAAGGATACAACATCCCGGTAGGCGCGCACATTGCTGTTGACGAAGGTGAGAAATTACAAACCGGACAGATCATTGCTAAGATACCACGTTCTACAGGTAAAACACGAGATATTACAGGTGGTTTACCACGTGTAACCGAGTTGTTTGAAGCACGTAACCCATCAAACCCTGCGGTAGTAACCGAAATTGATGGTGTGGTAACTTTAGGTGGTGTTAAACGTGGTAATCGCGAGATCACTATCGAATCAAGAGACGGACAGGTGAAGAAATACCTGGTACCATTGTCAAAACACATCCTTGTACAGGATAATGACTTTGTTAAGGCCGGTATGCCATTGTCTGACGGTTCAATATCACCATCTGATATATTAGCTATTAAAGGCCCTGCTGCCGTGCAAGAGTATCTTGTTAACGGTATACAGGAAGTTTACCGCTTACAAGGTGTGAAGATAAACGATAAGCACTTTGAGGTTATCGTTCACCAGATGATGCAGAAAGTAATGATCGAGGATGCAGGTGATACCCGTTTCTTAGAGAAAGAAGCTGTTGATAGCTGGGACTTTATGCAGGAAAATGACGAAATATTTGACAAGAAGGTAGTTGTTGATCCGGGTGATTCAACTACAGCTAAAGCGGGTCAGATAATGTCTGTTAGAAAACTGCGTGATGAGAACTCTATCCTTAAACGTAAAGACATGAAGCTTATTGAAGTGCGCGACGCTATTGCTGCAACCTCAAGCCCTATACTGCAAGGTATAACCAGAGCTTCATTAGGTACCAAGTCGTTTATTTCGGCTGCATCGTTCCAGGAAACTACAAAAGTACTGAACGAGGCTGCAATTGCCGGCAAACGCGACATGATGCTTGGTCTGAAAGAGAACGTGATCGTTGGTCACCTTATCCCTTCAGGTACAGGTTTACGCGAATACGAAAATATCCGTGTAGGATCTCAGGAAGAGTTTGATCGTCTGATGGCATCAAAAGCCGAAGAAGTAGAAGCTTAACCAATAAGCAAATAATTAATTATTTTCAAAGCCTTTCCATTTGGGAAGGCTTTGTTATTTTAGCGCCATGGAAGAACAATTTGACAACCAGCTTAATATAGAGCTTTCCGAAGAAATTGCCGAGGGGACATATGCTAACCTTGCCATTGTAACCCATTCAACTGCCGAGTTTGTAATGGATTTTATACGTGTTATGCCAGGTGTGCCGAAAGCTAAGGTCAAATCGAGGATAATATTGACCCCCGAGCATGCTAAGCGGTTGCTGATTGCGCTTGAAGACAACATTGCTAAATACGAGGCTGTAAACGGACGCATAAAGACCCAACCCGAAGTGGGAGGTTTCCCAATTAATTTTGGCGGAACAATGGGGCAAGCTTAATAGCCTGCCGGTAAACGCTATCGCGCCCCTTTCCTGCAATAAAATATACTGTTGTTAAAGCCGAAAATGAAAGTATATTTGCAAAATCTATTAAATCAGTAGAGTTACTCAATGATATCTAAATTAAGTTCAAGTGAAGTACTGCACTTCCTGATCATTGTATCACTTATGTTGATATCTGCACGGTTGTTAGGCGAGCTTTGCCGCAAACTTAAACAACCTGCAATTATAGGCGAGGTGATGGCGGGTATCATTCTGGGTCCATCGTTACTGGGTGGTGTGTTTCCTAATTTATTTAATGAAATATTTGTATCGCAACCCAAGGCATATGGCGCTTATGACGGCTTAGCCAACATTGGCATTATGCTGCTGATGTTTATAGCCGGTTTTGAAATAGATCTTAAACAGATAAGGCAGCAGGGCAAGCAAGCTTTCTCTATAAGTATGATGGGTCTTTTGTTTCCGTTTGCCGTAGGATTTGCTGTGGCCTATTATTTTTACGACCATATATTCGCCGAGCCAAGCCATAACCTTGTTATATCTGCCATGTTTTTTGGTACAGCATTATCTATTACAGCATTGTCTGTAATTACCAAAATATTGATAGATATGAACATCCTTCAATCTAAAATTGGGGGTTTGGTTTTAACTGCTGCAATGGTCGACGACTTTTTTGGCTGGATACTTTTTTCAATTATACTTAAAATGATGGGATCGGGTAAAGATGATGCTTCCTTCGTTTCTATTATATTGGTTTTAGTATTTGTGGTATTCATGCTCACTATAGGCAGGTGGGGAATTAACAAATTATTATCAATTGCCCAACAGCATTTAAAAACAGGCAGAATAGTGACGCTTTGCGTGTTTCTGTGCCTGGTAGGTGCCATAGTTACTGAGTATTTAGGCGTACGCGGAGTTTTCGGAGCATTTTTGGTTGGTATAGCCATTGGCGATTCGGAATATTTTAGTGCAAGGCACAGGCTTGCCCTACACCAGTTTGTGGTAAACGTTCTTGCCCCGTTATTTTTTGCGTCAATTGGCCTGCGCCTTAACTTTATCGAAAACTTTGATTTAAAAGTTGTGCTGATTATATTAGGTATTGCTTGTTTTGCCAAGTTGGGTGGCGCGTGGTTGGGCAGCCGCATGAGCGGTATGACTAATAATGAATCATGGGCGGTGGCTTTTGGCATGAATGCGCGCGGATCGCAGGAAGTAGTTTTGGGTTTAATAGCGTTGCAGGCCGGAATTATAGATGAGCAACTGTTTGTTGGCCTTGTGGTAATGACAATAGTTACCATAGGGGCTTCCGGGCCGTTGATGCGATATTTTATTTTGAAACAGGAAAGTGCGGTTGCCAAAGCAAAGTTATCGGCGTAATTGCCTGTAACTTAATATCGGATTTTGCACTTTTATCCCGAAATTTGCGGGATGGAAGGAAACCCCAATATTATAAACTTTACTTACTCGGTTAGCAAAGCTATGCGAGAGCGGGTAAACGAGCATAAGGGGGCATGTTTGTGGTTTGAGGGGCTATCTGGCGCAGGGAAAAGCACTTTGGCAAACGGAGTTGAAAGCGAGCTTTTTAAAAAAGGAATTAAAACGTTCGGCCTGGATGGAGACAATATAAGGAAAGGCTTAAGTAGCGATCTGGGTTTTTCAGAATCAGACAGAATAGAAAACTTAAGGCGCATAGGCGAGGTAGCAAAGCTGATGTGCGACGCCGGGTTAGTGGTAACAGCGGCTTTTATATCGCCTTATAAGAAAGACAGACATTTGCTTAGAAATTTAATAGGCGAGTGTTTTTTTGAGTTTTTTGTGGATACGCCGCTACAAGTTTGTGAACAACGCGATGTAAAAGGGCTCTACAAAAAGGCACGAGCCGGAGAGATAAAGAATTTTACCGGGATAAACATCCCTTTTGAACGCCCGGACAATCCGGATATGATAATAAATACAGTTAATCAATCAATAGATGAATCCGTAAGTTTAATTTTGGATTTTATTTGGCCAAAATTAGCGCTTAGTTAAATATAATGAATAAATACTATCTTAATCATCTTCAGGAGCTTGAAGCTGAAGCAATCTATGTGATCAGAGAAGTCGTAGCTCAGTTTGACAGACCCGCAATTTTGTTCTCAGGCGGAAAAGACTCTATCGTGGTAACCCATTTGGCACGCAAGGCATTTTGGCCTGCGCGTATCCCAATGCCTTTGATACACATTGATACCGGCCATAATTTCCCGGAAACGATGGTGTTCAGAGATAAACTTGTTGACGAATTGGGCATACAACTGATTGTTGGATCGGTACAAGAGTCAATTAATGATGGCCGCGCAGTAGAAGAGACAGGCTTAAACGCCAGTCGTAACGAATTGCAGATCGTGACGCTATTAGATGCGATTGAAAAAAATAAAATTGATGCCGCCATTGGTGGCGCGCGCCGGGATGAAGAAAAAGCCAGGGCAAAAGAGCGCTTTTTTTCGCACAGGGACGAATTTGGCCAATGGGACCCCAAAAATCAACGCCCTGAGCTGTGGAATATATTTAACGGGCGCAAGCGTATGGGAGAGCATTTCAGGGTGTTCCCTATAAGCAATTGGACAGAAATGGACGTGTGGAATTATATCCTGAGCGAGAACATACCCATTCCTTCACTATACTTTGCTCATCAGCGCGAAGCAATTTATCGCGATGGCACCTGGTTACCTGTTTCAGAGTACACAGAGCTGCGTGCCGGCGAAAAGGTAGAGAATAAGTTAATGCGTTTTCGGACATTAGGCGATATCACCATTACCGGCGGTATAGAGTCTGAAGCGGATACATTGGAAAAAATTGTAGATGAGGTTGCAGGGAGCCGCAGCACTGAGCGCGGAAACCGAAGCGATGACAAACGTTCTGATACTTCAATGGAAGACAGAAAACGTCAGGGTTATTTTTAAATCACCCTATACCTTAGTTTACACTATTATATATTATTAAACTTTATATGGAATTATTACGCTTTACTACAGCAGGTAGTGTTGATGATGGAAAAAGCACATTAATTGGCCGTTTATTATACGATTCAAAATCAATTTTTGAGGATCAGATTGAAGCAGTAAGAAAGTCAAGCGAGCGCAAGGGTTTACAACATGTAGACCTTAGTTTATTAACAGACGGGCTACGCTCAGAGCGCGAGCAAGGCATAACTATTGACGTTGCCTACCGTTACTTCGCTACGCCTAAAAGAAAATTTATTATAGCAGATACCCCTGGACACATACAGTATACCCGCAATATGGTAACGGGTGCGTCAACAGCCAATTTAGCTTTGGTGTTAATTGACGCGCGCCATGGCGTAATTGAGCAAACCTGCAGGCACTCATTTATAGCATCGCTTTTACAACTACCCCATATTATTGTTTGCATAAATAAAATGGATCTTGTTGACTATTCTGAAGATGTATTTAATAACATTGTTGAGCAATACCGTGAGTTTGCAAGTAAGTTAAGCATCAACGATATCCGTTATATTCCTATTAGTGCGCTTAAGGGTGACAATGTAGTAAACCCATCAGCGCATATGCCTTGGTATAAAGGCGCCAGTTTGTTAGATACGCTTGAAACATTGCATATCGGGAGTGATTATAATCACACAGACGCTCGTTTCCCGGTTCAAACAGTTATCAGGCCACATGATAATGAATATCACGACTATAGGGGCTACGCGGGGCGCATTGCAGGCGGTATATTTAAAACCGGCGATAATGTGGTCGCTTTGCCGTCGGGTCTTAGTTCCCGCATAAAATCAATCGACACCTTTAGCGGTCCTGTTGCCGAAGCTTTTGCGCCTATGTCAGTATCCATAACGTTAGAGGATGATATTGATATTGGCAGAGGCGATATGATTGTTGCAGAAGATAACCAGCCGATAGAAACACAGGATTTAGATGTTATGCTTTGCTGGATGCGGGCGAAAGGCCCAAGGCCGGGTGCTAAGTATTTTATAAAGCACACCAGCAGAGAAGTAATGGGGATTATAAAAGAAGTGGTGTATAAACTTGATATCAACACCATGGAAAAGATAACAGGTGATCAGAACATTAAAATGAACGATATGGTACGGGTTAAAATAAGAACGGTACAGCCCCTAATGGTTGATGAATACCGCAAAAACCGTGTCACAGGTTCTTTAATATTGATTGACGATACCACTAATGAAACAGTTGCTGCAGGTACAATTCAAGACTAACGCGTTAACGCGTGTAACCGCCTGCATAAAAAGAGGCTAAATTACAGATATGGGAGATATAGCAAAAAATGATGTTAACCCTTTTTTTGAAAGCCAGCATATCCCTATATTTTTTGTACAAGTAGGAGACCATATTAATTTATTTCTTGATAAGATACTTCGCCAGGCACAACAATCAAACGGAAAGGAAAACGTTTATTTGCTGGCGAATAGTAATTTGCATTTATACCGGGATTTTAATTGTATTGATATATCCAAATACATGCAAGGCCGTGAATTCGATTCTGTATATCAACACCACTCCACTAATAAATACTCGTTTGAAAAAGCCTGCTTTGACCGCTGGTTTATTATTAATGATGTTATAAATGATTTAAACATCAATTATTTTTTTCATGCCGATTGCGATGTGCTTATCCCAGAAGATCTTAACCCGGTTTACACGTATTTGTTGCAGCATAATTACGACGGCTCGGTAATGTATTTTGAGCATGAAGGAAAAAGCGTAACATCCGGGCACTCGTCGTTCTGGAGTAAAACTCTCCTTAATGATTTTTGTAAGTTTGTTTGTGCGAATTACGCTGATGAGGAAGCCTTCAATAAGATATTGAACATTACGAAATCCGGATTTTTTTTGAATAACAAAAATGTTTCTGATATGATTTTCCTTGACATTTTTAGGCGCACTACCGATTTAAAAACCCTAAATTTATTTTCGCTTGAAGATGAGGGTATTATCTTTGATTTTAATATAAATGTTTCTCCCAATGGTTGGCGTAAAATTTTTAAAGTAGATAAATTTTACGGTATCAAAACCATAAAAAAGAAAAAGGCGAGTTTATATGCCCAAGAGGCAGCAAATAACGGACGCATTAAATTCTACTCCCTGCATTTTCAAGGTTATATTGCCAAAGCGCTGATACCTAAATATATAACCTTTGGAAGCAAGTTGGATAGGTTAGAAAATACCTTATTAGCGTATGCCACTTTTACTGTAAGAAAGTTAAGATTAAAAAAAAATCGGGTGAGAGATAAGCTTAAAATTAACACATAACCTGAATTAAAAGTTCTATATTTAGGCAATCTAGGGAGTCAAAAAAATAGTATTTAGGCAGTTTAATCACTATTGCATTAACGGTTTTATAAAAATTGGTATTTTTTTTTAAAAATTTAATAATTTAAAATTGTTCAATGATATGAAAGTTGTAAATTTGTTATCGTAGGCCGTAACGTTTGGCTTATTAAAGTTTGGTTCGTCCATGCTTATAAAATATCTTATGAAAAGAAAATTCTACATATTTAACCTTATTGTTGCAACTATATTTCTCGGATCTTTACTAAGCTCTTGTATATCCAGTAAACAACTTGCCTATTTCAACAATATAAAAAGGGATAGTGTTTCTACAATTCAGCCTACAAATATTCAGACAGTTATCAGCAAAAATGACATTTTACAGATAGAAATTTCAACGCCTGATCCGGTAACAACGGCAAGGTTTAATTCTGCCGGAGCTATTGGGCGTACGGAGTATCTGGTAGACGAGACCGGTGTTATTAAGTTGCCTTATTTAGGATCTGTAAAAGCCGAAGGGTTAAATAAAAAACAATTGGCTGATTTTATTACAAATGCACTTGTAAAAAGCGAATATGCAAAAGATCCCATAGTTTCTGTACGGGTAATCAATTTTAAAATTACCCTTTTAGGAGAAGTTGTGAGGCCTGGCAACGTTTCGGTACCAAACGAAAAAATAACGTTGCCCGAGGCGCTGGCATCAGCCGGGGATTTGACCCCATATGGCCGGAGGAACGATGTATTATTAATAAGAGAGACCAACGGTAATCGCATATATAAACACGTCGACCTTAATAAAGGCCAGATGTTTGATCCCGAGGTTTATAATCTCCAAAACCAGGATGTTATTTACGTTTACCCCACCAGAAATCGGGCGGCGAGTGTTGATAGAACGGGTCAGTTAATATCAATAGTAGCATCGGTGGTGTCACTTGCGATAGTGGTATATGTTCAATTTATTAAGTAGCGATTCTGTTTATAAATGAAAAATATTGAACAAAAGAATAATCCATTTGAGCAAAGGTCTGTAAAGACCATTATTAATCACATCGCCTTTAGGTACCTGCCCTTTTGGCCAATTTTTGTAATTACAATTATTGTAGCACTTGTTGTAGCACACTTTTATATCCGTTATCAAACGCCAATTTACCAGGCTAACGCTACCATCGTTTTAAAGGACAACGCAAATGAACGTGAAGATGCCAACGTTTTACAGGCTTTAGGAGTTTCAAACTCGGTAAAATCGGTAGAAAATGAGATTGAGATATTAAGATCCAGGGATCTGTTAGAGCAGGTTGTTGTTAGGGCTAGGCTATATGCCACCCTGTATAATAAAGGTAGGTTAAGAGATGTATTGATATACCCAAGTCCGATTGATTTTGAAGCCATACAGCCGTATAATATAAAGTCCACCGGCCCAATATCTTTTGCTTATGATGCTGCAAAAAAACATATTCTGCTTGATAACAAAAAATACCCATTAGGGGTGCCGGTAAGCACCCCTTATGGCGTATTTAAATTTAACGTAAACAGCGATTTTATCACGCCGCCGCAGTCTGACATTCAGCAGGAATATTATTTGTCATTACGTGATGTTAAATCTGCTGCCTTAGGTACTTTAGGCAGTTTGAGTGTTACGCCTCTTTCTAAACAATCTTCGTTAATTAATTTGTTAATGTCAGACCCTGTACCGCAGCGCGCTGTAGATATTCTGAATGTTATAATTGAAGAATATAATAGTGAGGGGATAGATGACAAGAATCAAATTGCCAAAAACACGCTGGCATTTTTAAAAGATAGATTAAAGAATGTTGCGGCTGAACTATCGGGCGTTGAAGGAGAGTATGAGAGTTACCGGTCTCGGGAAGGTATAGTTAGCCTTAGCCAGGAAGGAAGTAACTTTCTGAACAATGTTCAGACGTTTGACAAACAAAAGGAGCAAATAAAACTGCAATTGGTTATTCTGGAACAGGTTGAAAAATACATAGTTGCTAAAGGCCCTCATCCTGGTACGGTACCTGCCGGAATTAACAATTCTTTGTTTAATGGTTTGCTTGAAAGACTATATGGCTTTGAGCTACAGCTAGAAAATTTAAGGGAAACCAATGGCGAAAAATCTTCGGCGGTGGTTGTGTTGTTGGCGCAGATTAACCAGGTAAAACAAAGCTTATTAGAAAGTATCAAAAATACCAAACAAAGCTTAATTACCGAGTTAAATTCTATACAAAGCCAGGGCCAAAAGAACTCTCAGATGCTGAAGCAGGTTCCACAAAAAGAACGCGAGCTAATCCAGATCAATAGAACGCAGGTTATAAAAAACGATATTTACACTTTCCTGCTTAAAAAACGCGAGGAAACCGAGTTATCTGCCGCTTCCCAGGTAGCTAACAGCAAGGTAGTAAATTCAGCCAGCAGCGGCGGGGGGCCAATAATACCCATACCTCGAAACATTTATCTTATAGCGTTAACAGTTGGTGTTTTTGCCGGGGTGTTATTTGTATTAATTAGAGAGCAATACAATCAATCAATATTGTTCAGAAACGATATAGAGCGACTAACAAGTGCTCCGATTATAGGAGAGATAATGTATGATAGCAGCTCAGAAGCCATGGTTATTAGAGATGGCAAACGAACGGTTATTGCGGAGCAATTCAGGGCATTGCGTACTTCACTTAGCTTTACCGGCCTTAATCCGGATGCCAGTAACACGTTTTTATTGACCTCTTCCATTTCTGGTGAGGGTAAAAGTTTTATCGGTGTTAATCTCGCGGTGAGTTTTGCGCTAACCGGCAAGAAAGTAGCATTGCTTGAGTTCGACTTACGTAAGCCAAAAGTAAGTTCTATGCTTGAAATTGAAAAGGACCCCGGCATAAGTAATTATTTGGCCGGCTTGGTAACTTTAGAAGAGATCAAAAGACCAATGGATAGCAAAGGTGTACCGGGTTTTGTAGTTCTGGCTGCCGGTACCATACCGCATAATCCTACCGAATTGATGTTAAACGGCCGACTTGATGTATTGATGAAAGACCTAAAAGCTGAGTTTGATTACATAATTATAGATTCGCCGCCTATTGGCTTGGTAACAGACGCTAAACTGCTTAGTAAATATGCCGACGTCTGCTTGTACATGATCAGACATGGCTATACCCCTAAAGGTTACTTAAAATTAATAGATCAACTTTACAGTAATGAAGAGTTAAAAAATGTAAACTTGATATTCAACGGTATTAAATCAAGAGGTGTCGCAGGTGGTAGCGGTTATGGTTACGGTTATGGCTACGGTTACGGTTACGGTTACGGTTATGGTTATGGCTACGGTTACACCCAGGAAGATGATAAGAAACCCGGTTTATTGCAACGGTTGGTAAAGAAAAAGAAATAAGCCAAAAGGTATGGCGCCTGGAGGTCGTATGGCATTATTTAAAAGTTATGCAAAAAAGTGATGGATCTACAGATTGGACGCTCAGAATAAGGCCGTCGCGGAGTGCTTTTGATCTTCACCTAAAAGATATCTGGCTCTATCGAGACCTGTTGTGGCTTATAGTCCGAAGAGATTTCGTTTCGTTCTATAAACAGACTGTATTGGGGCCGCTTTGGTTTTTTATTCAACCTATATTTACTACTATCATATATGTAGTGATTTTTAGCAATCTGGCAAAAATAAGCACCAGTGGTGCCCCGCCTGCCATTTTCTATTTGGTGGGGACGGTTGCTTGGACGTATTTCTCTGATTGTCTTACCAAAACCTCAACGGTATTCAGAGATAATGTATCCATTTTTGGTAAAGTTTACTTCCCAAGGCTTATAATGCCCTTAAGTATTATTTTTTCTAATATGATAAAATTGGGGGTACAGTTTTTACTTTTCATTATATTACTAATATATTATATTTTTCAGGAA
The DNA here is from genome assembly GCF_054061755.1 of Mucilaginibacter sp. HD30. Taxonomy (NCBI): domain Bacteria; kingdom Pseudomonadati; phylum Bacteroidota; class Sphingobacteriia; order Sphingobacteriales; family Sphingobacteriaceae; genus Mucilaginibacter; species Mucilaginibacter sp. HD30. Next base: position 2,953,290 of record NZ_JBSSEO010000001.1, on the reverse strand, counting down.
CGAGTGCATGTAAACGGTTATGCTTTATTATTTCCGGTGGTAATATTGCTAATGGCCATTTTAGGTTTGGGTATTGGATTAGTCATAACGGCCCTTACCACTAAGTATCGTGACTTAGCTTTCATTGTAACGTTTGGTATGCAATTGTTAATGTATGCTACACCGGTTATTTACCCGTTGTCAGCTGCTCCGGTAAAGTACCGAACAATTATTGCACTTAACCCTATGAGTGGGTTAATAGAAACTTTTAGGTACGGCTTTTTAGGCACAGGTAATTTTTACCCCGGTGCTTTTATATACAGTCTTTTTGCAAGTATTATTTTATTAATATTAGGATTAATTGTATTTAATAAAGTGGAAAAAGACTTTGTTGATAAAATATAACGCCAACGGGTAATGAGTGATATAGTAATACAAGCAAACAACATATCGAAAGCTTACCAACTGGGCGATTTTGGTACCGGTACACTAAGTCGCGACATTGAACGGTGGTGGGCAATGATGCGGGGGAAAGAGGATCCGTTCTTAAAAATAGGCGAGAGCAATGATAGGACGATACAGGGCGCTAGCGATATTGTGTGGAGCCTAAAAGATATCAATTTTGAAATTGGGAGGGGAGATGCTGTTGGGATTATAGGGCGTAATGGGGCTGGTAAAAGTACTTTACTAAAGTTGCTTAGCCGTGTAACCGTACCAACAACCGGCGAGATAAATGTTAAAGGACGTATTGCAAGCCTGCTTGAAGTTGGTACCGGATTCCACCCCGAACTTACCGGCCGCGAGAATATTTTTTTAAACGGTGCAATACTAGGCATGCGCAAAGCCGAGATAAGAAAACAGTTTGACAGTATTGTAGCTTTTGCAGGAGTGGAGCGGTATATCGATACCCCTGTAAAGCGCTACTCATCAGGAATGTATGTTAGGCTGGCGTTTGCTGTTGCAGCTCATCTTGAGTCGGAAATTTTAATTGTTGATGAGGTTTTAGCTGTGGGAGATGCTGAATTCCAGAAAAAGTGTCTTGGCAAAATGGGCGAAATAAGTAAGGGTCAGGGAAGAACAGTATTATTTGTTAGCCATAACATGGGTAGCGTTATTCAGTTATGTAACAAGGGTATATTATTAAAAAATGGTAGTATAGAATTGAGCGGTCTGCCTCAGGAAGTAACGCAAGAATACCTATTTGATAATGAAGAAAACCAATCTGTTGGACCGTATTATTTTATTGGCGACGCTACGGATATGCTATATTTCATAAAAGCGGTAGAACTACTTGATGATAAAGCAACCATACGAGAAGCGTTTTCTACAACCGAAAAGTTTTGTTTAAGTGTAAGTTTATGTTTTATCAACTACCATCCGTCTATCGAAATAGCGATCAATTTGTTTAGCCAGCGCGATTTTCGGGTGTTTACCATACATGAACGCTTGTTTGACCACTTGGTAGATAGACAGGAAAGGGAGGTAAAGCTTAACTTTGAATTTCCGAGCGAAATGCTTGCACCCGGTACATACACATGGGTTGTAGTTATACATATTCCGCACCAGCAGGCTTTTCATGTGCTGAAAAGTATTTGTAAATTTACTGTAACGGATGGTGGCACCAAGTTAGCAAGTTACGAAGGCACCGATATTGGAGTAATACTCCCAAAATATAAAATAGTTAAGTGAGCGCATTTAGAAAATTGGTGAGCCTTTTTAAAGTATTGTACCAAAGGGCTTCATTTTTTATACAGTATAAAAAAATTGAGCTGGCCGCATCATACTTGAAAAATATAATCCGTTTGGCTAGCATCCGCTTTTGGATTGGCGCTATGCAGCGTCGAGAAATAATTGTGATTGCACTAACCGAACATATTGGTGACATTGTAGCCTGCGAACCAGTAAGCTATTATGTTCGTATCAACTATCCCAAAGCATTTGTCATTTGGGTAGTAAACAAGCGTTATCAGGAGTTGATAATTGCTAACAAGAATCTTGACGACGTATTGACTGTTACTGGAATTGGCGAATGGATATACTTGAAAAAAAAGTTAGGAAGCAATGTTCAATGTTTCGATTTGCATTTAGATAGGAAGCCTTGCTCAAAATATGGCCTAACCCTCCGCAACGAAAATCCTGATAATATTGACATTTATAATTATTATTTTTTCGGCAACTTACTGCAAGCGTTTACCAGGTGCGCTGGTTTGAAGGTGCCAGACATAACACCCAGACTGCATATTGATACTGCCTCATTGAACGTTCCTCAGCCTCCGGGGCGCTACATTGTAGTGCATGCGGCATCTAACGAGGATACACGAAACTGGGACGCAAGAAAATGGGATACGCTGGCTGAAAAGATATTAGATAGCTACGCAGATATTTATATAGTAGAGATCGGCATGCAAAAAGTAATTAATAGTCAAAATAAAAGGTATCAGAATTACTGCGACAAGTTGTCTCTCGTTCAAAACGCTGCGATAATTAAAAATGCATTTTTTTTTATCGGTATTGATAGTGGTTTTGCACATTTTGCGAATTCATACCACATTAATAGTTTGATTTTAATTGGACACTATCGTGATTTTGAAAGATACATGCCATATTCCGGATATTTTGAGCAATATCAGAACGAAATGATTTTATATCATAATGGTAACTTAAAAGAGTTAGATCCGGCGGTAGTGGCCGAGCGTGTATCTATGCGTATAAGCCCAGGCAATAAAGTTAACAACACTTTGAATGAACACTATTAAGGCAATAGCAATAAATCTTCCGCAATTTCACCCCATACCTGAAAATAACGAATGGTGGGGAAGAGGCTTTACAGAGTGGACAAATGTGGTGAAAGCAAGGCCTCAGTTTAAAGGACATTACCAACCGCATTTACCAGCTGACCTTGGCTTCTACGACCTTCGATTGGAGGAGTCCCGTATAGCTCAGGCCAATTTAGCCAAGCAATATGGCATACACGGATTTTGTTACTACCATTATTGGTTCAACGGAAAACGCCTGCTCAATGAACCGATCGATGGCATTTTACGTTCAGGCAAACCCGACTTTCCGTTTATGGTTTGTTGGGCTAATGAAAATTGGACGCGCCGCTGGGACGGACATGACAAAGAAATACTAATTGAACAACACTATGGCAGACAGGATGACCTTGACCACATACGTTTCCTGACTGCCCATTTTTTTAGTGACGAACGGTATATTCGTGTAAACGGTAAGCCTTTCATTATTATTTATAGACCAGCACTCCTACCCAATATTGCACAAACGCTCCAAACATGGAGAGAATATGCGGCTAAACAAGGTATGGAACTGCACATTGGTTGTATGCAAACTTATGATTATAAAAAAGAGGACGCTGTTCTATTTGATTGCGTCATCGACTTCCAACCTCATCTGTTTAATATGCCGGTTGACGTGCTCATGCCTCTTAAACAGCGTATAAAGAAAAGATTAGGGTTTGGCCGCTCAGTATATCACAACAACCGTATATTTGATTACTCCGCGTATGTAGATGCCATAATTAAAGAGAACGCTGAGATGCTTGAAAATGTTTATCCGGGGATAACGCCGGGCTGGGATAACTCTGCCCGGCGAAAAAAAGATGCGTTGATCATCACTGGTTCAACGCCCCGCGAGTATGGCCGCTGGCTTGAGCATATCGTTGCAAAATACAAACAAAAAGATACTTTTTTATTTATAAATGCATGGAACGAATGGGCCGAAGGCAATCATCTGGAACCAGATTCGCATTGGGGGCTACAATATCTAGAGCAAAGCGCAAAATTCTTAAGAGATGCCTGAAGTATCTGTAATCATCCCAAATTACAACCATGCTCTTTACCTCAGGCAGCGTATAGATAGTATTCTTGCGCAAAGTTTTCAAGACTTTGAGGTGATCATATTGGATGATTGTTCAACGGATGACAGCCGTATAGTAATTGAAGAATATAGAAGCAACACTAAGGTGCAGTTAATTACTTACAATAAGATAAATAGCGGTGGCCCTTTCAATCAATGGCAAAAAGGTATAGAAGTTGCAAGCGGTAAATACATTTGGATAGCTGAAAGTGATGATTGGTGCGAGCCATCGTTGCTTGCAACGTTAATGGAGGCCTTTACTAACAAAGAAGAGTGTGTAATGGCTTATGTGCAAACCCATACTGTTCACAATAACGATATCACTCAAACATCCTTCTATCCAAAGTTAGCCGATTACATGGACGGAAGGGAGTATATACAAAAACACCTCGCTGCCCAATGCGCTATATGGAACGCCAGTATGCTTTTATTCAAAAAGGATTGTTATTATAAAGTTTCAGAGCGTTTTACTAAATTTAAAATGTGCGGCGATTGGCAATTTTACATTGAGTTAGCCGCGCAGGGGCAGGTTTTTATATGTGGTAAAGTTCTCAATTACTTCCGCAAACATGATAAGGATGTGAGCGGTAAAATGTATAGAACCGGAGCTAATTACCTGGAAGAAATTGATATATTAACAGGCCTGATAAATGCATCGCAAATAACTACCGAAGAATTTAAAAAGCACATCCTTACTAAATATTTATTTTTCTTAGCAGCACGCAATGGCTTTACCACTGAAATGAATAATGTAATTGAGCGTGAATTTTTCAGTGCAAACGAGCTTAACTTAAAAGGCTTTCTGGTAAATAATAGTAGGCGAGTGCTGATTAAAGCCCGGATAAAACGCCGACTTAATATTTTACTTGGTAATTATTAACGATGGCAGAAAGTGTTTGCGTAATTATTCCGGTATATAAGCCACGACCAACAAACGCTGAGATTCTATCATTGCAAGCTTGTATAAGGCACTTGATATCTTATGATTGTTACCTGATTTTTCCGGAAGGATTAGATATAAGCGCTTACACATGCATACATACAAGTTTGTTGCTTAAACCAGTAAACCCACAGTGGTTGGCATCAATTCAAGCGTACAACAGGATGAAACTGAATTTAGGTTTTTATAATCTTTTTAATAATTATAGCCACATGCTTACTTATGAGCTTGATGCCTATATTTTTAGCGACGATTTAAAGGCTGCCCACGCCTTTGAATTTGATTTTATAGGCGCGCCATTTTTTGAAGGTTACTGGCGGGCAAAACCCGATGCTGAACCTGTGCAAGGCTGCAATTCGGGGTTTTCTGTCAGAAATATTCAATCGTGCGTAAACGTGTTAAGCTCCATGCATAAATATCGTGCACATTGGCTGTTGTATAGGTTTTTTTTAGCCCCGGTGCGCAGATTAAGATTGTTTTTAAATAGCCTTACAAACAATAAGTATGACGTTTTTATCACAGGTAAGTTTGCTTTTAGTTTTGATAAATTTCATTTAAATGAAGATGTTGTTTGGACTGAAGTTGTGCCCAAATTATTCCCCGATTTTAAAATTGCCAACTCAATGGCAGCTTTGGCGTTTAGCTTTGAATACAATTTACCGCAATCATTGATTTTAAATGGTGGTAAACTGCCACTGGGATGCCATGCATGGCTTAAACATCCTGAATTTTGGAAGGATTATATAAATATGGATAGCCTAATTTAAAAACATGGCGTTTGATTTTTATCTTTCTGAAATGTCTGTATCCAATCAACACGGTGGTGGTCTTACTATACAGCGTATTTTAGGCGATGAACTGTTCGCCATTCCATTATTTGTGCACCTGGGTAGGTATGCAGATATGCATCCTATTATACCCGCTTTAGAAGGCCGCGAATTGACTTTGTCTACATGGTGGGATAGTGATGGCGCTCGTCGTTTAATTGGCCGCACACGGGCGCGTACAATGCGAAAGAAAATGTGGGTAATTAAAAGCGCCGCCATAAATGCCGCCCGGGCGCTCGCCGATAAATTTGGAAAAGAGAAATTGGTAAAAGTGTTGGTTTGCCCGCAAGGCGCAAATTCTCTTTACACAATAGAAGCTTTGAAGAAACGGCGCCCGGTAAAGTACATTAGTTGGGTAATGGACGATCATTTAGTGCAATATATAAATGGTCGGTGGGAGTATCCCAATAACATCGAAACTGTTTTTGGAAAACACTTGCGAGAAGCGGAACATGTTTTTGTAATTAGCCCCCAAATGCAACAATTCTATTTAGAAAGATTTGGCGTTAACTCAACCGTGTTATTTGGCCCTGCGGATGCCATAAAAACTACAACCTACAATGTAAATACAACTGGGTTGATAAAAATAGGCTATTTTGGCGCAGTTGACCTTTGGCAAAAAGATGCACTTGCAGCGGTGGCAAATGCAGTGAGTGATGCAGGCGGACAATTGGACATTTATTCTATCATTGAAAAATTACCGCAGGAATTGAATCATCCAGGTGTACAGTTGAAGGGGCGCCTCAGCCCTGAAATGGTTTTACCAACAATGCAGCGATACGATGCTATATTGTTACCAATGAGTTTTTCAGAAGAAAAGCGCCATATGTCTGAATTTAATATAGCAACAAAAATGAGCGAGTACCTGGCGTCGCGAGTGCCTATTTTAGCTGTAGGGCCGGCATATTCGGCTATGATAAAATATCTTAAAGGTCATGAGGCAGCTATTGTAGTTGATTCCGTTGATAAATCAGAAATAAAAAAAGGATTCACGTTACTACAGCATAAACAAACAGTTGCTATTACGCTTGCGAATGCAGCAAACGTGGCAGCAAATGCAACCGGCACAAAACCTATGCGTATGCAGTGGCAAATAGCTGTAAATAAATTTTTATCTTAGGCATTAATTAGGTTAAGCATACTACTGATATTTGTCTGTTACAATAAATGGTTTCCGTCATAATCCCCAACTATAATCATGCCCGCTATCTAAAGCAACGTATTGATACAGTGTTGGCGCAAACTTACCGCGAGTTTGAAGTGATAATACTTGATGATTGTTCTACAGACAATAGCCGGGATGTAATAGCCGCCTACAAAGGTCATCCCCAAGTTAGTCATGTTATTCTTAATGAAAGGAATAGCGGCAGTACCTTTATCCAATGGCAAAAAGGTATAGAGTTGGCTAAAGGGAAGTATATTTGGATAGCTGAAAGTGACGACTGGTGCGAACCAACGCTGTTGCAAACGGTGGTTGAGGGCCTGGAGGCCAAACCTAACGCGGTGCTGGGCTACGTGCAATCGTCCATTGTAAATGGAGATAACGATATTTATAAAGTTTCAGCAACAAATCAATTGGTTGAGTATATGGCTGGCAATAAATATGTTTCGCAATGCCTGGGCAATTATAACCTGATTATTAACGCCAGTATGGCCTTGTTTAAACGCGAATGTTACTATAACCTTTCTCCGCGTTATCAAACCTTTAAATACTGTGGCGACTGGCTTTTTTGGATAGAAATAGCCTTACAGGGCGATATATTTATATCGGGTAAAGTGCTTAACTATTTCAGGAAACACGGTGCCGATGTAAGTGGCAAAATGCTGGCATCGGGCAATAACCATATAGAAGAAATAAGAGTGCTTAAGCTGATCAAACAGCAGCAGCTAATTACTGAAACTGAATATAAAAGTTATTTATTACCCCGCTTTATACGATATATGGTATTTAAAGAACAATACAAGGCGGATACCCGTTTAGCAATTGAAGATGCGTTTTTTATTGACGGAGCAATATCTTATAAGAAATATCTTACCAGGGTGGGATTTTGGAACTTGATTAAAATAAAATTGAAAAACAGACTGAAACTATAGCAGTAAGTGTTCACTATAACGTTATTTTTGAATAGGCCTATCCAATACATTATATTTATTGGATAATATATAGCGGTGGTGAATCACCGTTGGTGGCCATACTACAATATAAATGGATGAATTAGTTTCTATAATTATGCCGGCCTATAACGCCGAGATTTATATTGCAGCTGCTATTGAAAGTGTTATTAGCCAAACTTACAAAGTGTGGGAACTGTTGATTATAAATGATGGATCTACAGATGCTACGGCCTCCATTGCCCAACGTTACGCTAATGAGGATAGCCGGATTTGTGTAATTAGCCAAACTAACCAACGCCTGGGCGCAGCAAGAAATACCGGCTTAAAACAGGCAAACGGCACATGGATAGCTTTTTTAGATTCTGACGACCTATGGGAACCGATTAAGCTTGAAAAGCAATTACAGCTAAGCGAGAAGCTTCCGCACGTTGATATGATATTTACCAGTGGTTGGACCTTTAATTACGACAACCGTGCCGATTTGTTTCATTATCAAACCATTACAGGTGAGTACGGACCGGACGAAATGTATCAAAAGGAATTTGAAGTTAACCATATACTGGTGATGTCGGTTATCGTAAAAAAAACAATGACGGAAGCTGTCGGTTTACAAGAAGTGCGCCCGGAATTTTATGGTTGCGAGGACTGGGACTACTGGCTCCGTATGGCTTTAAACGGTGCTATATTTTACGGCATGGCCGATCAGCTTGTTTACTATCGCCAGCATGGCAGCAATATGTCGTCAAATTTTATAAAAATGCGCCTGGCCGAGGCGAACGTATATGCTAAAAATTATCGTCCTGGTATGGTGAGTGCCACAAAAAAAAACGCGGCTATACTGCCCTTGGTAAATACGCTGATTATAGCCTTAATTAAAGCCGGTAATAAGGCCGAAGCACACGCCATGTTAAGTGATATGCAAAGTTTAATACCCCGGTATGTAAAGTACTACAGGCAATTACTCAACATCGCTAACAAAAATACCATCAAATATTTTGCGGTTTTAAACCGCCTGTATGTAAAAGTTAAGCGGAGGGTAGCAATTAATTAACAGTATAGGCGGTCAAAAAGGCCGTTGTAAAGTTTCCGCCATACTGGAAAATAGTTTTACAACAAAAGCGAGATGAAACATCGCACCTGCGTTTGCCGGCTAACACTAATGTATAAAAATGCGACAATGTAATAGGCGCCAACTTTTTAATCTTTAAAAATATACCGGCAAATACCATTGTGAAGCTGAATACCGAATTAATTACAAATACTGTAGCAACGCCACCATATTAAATGAACGTTACCCTTATTAATTCATCAGACCAGGGCGGGGCCGCCAATGCGGCAAAAAGCCTGCAGATGGGTTTGGCGCAAATTGGTGTTAGCGCGGAGTTTGTCGGCGAGCAAAAAGTAATAACACAAAAAAAAGGGCGGTTTGCGAAATTGCGCAATTGTTGGTTGGTGCGCAAATACATTAAAAAAAATGCAGCATACCTGAAAAATGCCCCGTCTGGTTTTGATCATTTTTCGTTTGCACGTACCGGATATCAAAATATCCAGCGACAGCCTTTGGTAAAAAATGCTGATGTGCTTAGTCTGCATTGGTTAAGTTACCTGATAGATTATCCTACGTTTTTTAAGCGGTTAAACAAGCCCCTTGTGTGGACACTGCACGATACAAATCTGTTTACGGGCGGATGTCACTACACGTTCGGCTGTCAAAAATATGAAACGGATTGCGCGGATTGCCCCCAATTGGCAGCAGGAATCAGGGAGTATGCCGCAAAAGAGAATCTTAAACTTAAGATAGCTAGTTTGAAGCACATAAACCCTGCTAAAGTGGCTGTTATATCGCCATCAGTATGGTTAAAAAACATGTCTGAAAAAAGCACCTTATTTAAAGGTTATAGACATTTTCATATTCCTAACGGGATAGATACAAATGTTTATAAAAAGCTTGATAAAGCGCAATGCAGGATAAAATTGGGATTGCCTGCTGATAGGTTTATTGTTCTTTTTGTGGGGACATCACTCAGCGAGCATCGCAAAGGATTTGATATAATTTTAAGATTAAGCGATGAATTAAACCACAGAGATAATATTCAATTTGCAGCCATAGGTAAAACTGACCAATCTTACGCTAATATTTTAAACTTAGGCTACATAACCGATAGTAGTGTTATAGCAATGGCTTATAACGCTGCAGATGTTTTTATTATCCCATCACGACAGGACAATTTACCCAATACCATGCTTGAGGCGTTATGCTGTGGTACGCCTGTTATAGGGTATAAAACCGGCGGCATTGTAGATGCCGTTCGTCATGGAGAAAATGGATTTTTAGTGGATCGGGAAAATGTAACGGATATTAAGAAGTATATAGTAGGCATGAGTAATAAAACCATTGTTTTGAATAATGAAAAGATCTCTAAAGACGCAAAAGAAAAATATTCATTAGAAAAGCAGGCATTAGCCTATAAAGAAGTAATGGAAGAAGTATTTTCGATAACTTAACTGCTAAAAAATTTATGAATAAAAGGCATTATGATAAGTAAAAAAAAGAAATTATTGGTGACCGGTTCTTCGGGCTTGATTGGCTCTGAGGTTTGTATTCATTTTGCCGAGCTTGGCTGGCAAATTCATGGATTGGATAATAATCAACGTGCTGTGTTCTTTGGTCCGCAAGGCGATACGCGCTGGAATCAGAACAGACTAAAAGAGAAATTAGGAGAAAGTTTCATACACCACGAACTCGACATCAGAGACCGTGCAGGTGTGTTAGAGTTACTTAAACAATTAAAGCCAGATGCTACAGTGCACACGGCTGCGCAACCTTCGCATGACAGGGCTGCAGCAATTCCGTTTGATGATTTTGACACCAACGCGGTTGGTACATTAAATTTACTGGAAGCAGCAAGGCAAGCTTGCCCGGAGTCGCCTTTTGTACATATGTCAACCAACAAAGTTTACGGCGATAAACCCAACACGATCAATCTTGTAGAAAAGGAAACGCGATGGGATTATGCCGATCCGTTATATGCAGATGGAATAGCAGAAGATTTTTCTATTGATCAAAGCAAACACTCTTTATTCGGAGCTTCTAAAGTTGCTGCAGACGTTATGGTACAAGAATATGGGCGTTATTTTAATATACCAACTTGCTGTTTACGTGGCGGTTGTTTAACAGGACCTAATCACTCCGGAGTTGAACTTCACGGCTTTTTAAGTTACCTGGTAAAATGCAATATCGAAGGAAGGCCATATAATGTGTTCGGCTATAAGGGTAAGCAGGTACGCGACAACATCCATTCGCACGACGTAGCTTTATTTATAGAAGCGTTTATAAATGCGCCCCGAGTGGCCGAAGTATACAATATTGGAGGAGGCCGAGATAATTCGTGTTCAATTTGGGAAGCCTTTAAAATTGCTGAGAAGTTCTCCGGAAAACAGCAAGTTTATGCTTACGTGGATGAAAATCGGATTGGCGACCATATTTGCTATATTTCTAACTTAGGCAAAATGCGACACCATTACCCTAACTGGGACATCACAATTTCGCTAGAGGAAACAATCAGGCAAATTGTAGCGGCGCAATTAGGCAGATTATAAGCACTTAAAGTAAAACAAATGAAAATCCTTTCTTTCCATCCGTTTTCTTTATACGCAAATGGCGGAGGCAGTCGTATTTTGCGTCGTTTGTATCAGGGACGTGAAGGACAGATTACTTCTCTGGTGATTGAAGGCATTAATAATACACCGAATGAAGGCGTTATAAATGAACATATTGTACATGCCTGGCCCATTACACGAAAATGGATGCGATGGTATTTGCGTACCTGGATAATATTTTTGCGGGAAAAAAAATTAGTCAAATTAACTAATCGGCGTATTCGCCGGATAGCTGCACAAATACCTTGCGATGTTATACATGTTGTGCACCATGGCCCATTTGCAAACGCTTTATGTACAGATGAATTTGCACAGAAGCAACTTTGGGTTTCGTTTCACGACCATTTTAACACTACAAAGTGCACATTTAGCAGTTCGGCCGAGTTGTGGAATCGGGCGCATAGGCGGTTAGTTATTTCTGATGAACTTGGCAAAACATATCAGCAGGCATTCGGTAACAAACCTTACGATCTAATTACCGACGGTGTCTATACCAATGAAATAACTTATCCGGGCGAGGGCGATTCGCCGGAGCCTTTTGAGATTTATTTTGCAGGGCTACTTCATATTGCCTATTTACCCTTATTTGAAGTGTTGGCAGATGCACTTGATAAATTGAGTGCTGGTGGTTTATCCTTCAAACTAATTTTACGGGCCACACAAAAATTGCCATTTTTAAACAACAGGCTTTTTCAAACAGAGTACAGAGGTATCACGTTAGATGACAACGAATTAAAAGCCGAACTAAATAGTGCAATTATTCTTTATCTTCCAATAAAATTTACGCTGCCGGATTTTTACTTATATAGCTTGTCAACTAAAATGGTGGGATATTTAGGTGCGCCTGGTAGTATAGTTTACCATGGCCCTGCAGATAGTGCCGCATATAATCTTTTGCACAATGCAGGTGCGGCCTCGTGTTGTACTGCTTTAAATGTAGATGATTTAGTAGCATCTATTTCGGCTGCTATTAATAACAGGCAAGATTTTTCTGTTCAGGCTAAAACCCTGGCTCAAAATAAATTTGATATGTCAGCTATGCAAAATAAATTTTGGCAAGTGGTATAATTTAGCAATGAAACGGACTATTAAATGAGGCGCATAATATCTGAACTTCGAATATTTATATGCAACCGGTGGGTGACAAGATTACCCAGCCGAACTTTGCGCTTATTTTTTTACCGTAAGATAATGAAATTTAAAGTAGGTAAGGAATCTTATATCTTTATGGATTGCACGTTTGATTGTACAGTTAACTTTAGTATGAAGAACAACTCGGTAATTAATACAAAGTGCAGGTTGGATAATAAGTCGGGAATAAATATAGGGGAAAATGTCTCCGTTTCCCAAGAAGTTATGATTCTTTCTGCTGACCATGATCCGGATTCGGCCAGCTTTGCTGCGCGCGATAAGGCAGTGCACATCGAGGATTATGTTTTTATCGGATCTCGGGCTATTATAATGCCAGGAGTTACTATTGGTAAAGGAGCAGTTGTGGCGGCCGGGGCGGTTGTTACACGCAGCGTTGAACCTTATGTAGTAGTTGCTGGAGTACCCGCAAAAGTAATTAGGACACGCCCGGGAAATCTTGATTATAAAATTAAATATAGCCGTTTTTTACAATAACGATAGGGATTAGCACATTATTAAATGAGAATCTTGTTTATTTGTAGCTCACTTGAACCTGGGCGTGATGGCGTGGGAGACTATGCTCGACGCTTAGCTGAAGCTTTTAAAGGCGACGGACACCATTGTGCTTTACTATCATTAAATGATGCTTTTGTAAAAGTAATAACCACTGATAGCGAGAGAATGGGCGATGACAAGGTACCTGTACTAAGAATTCCGCATTATGAATTAACATCCAGTTTAACGGAAATCAAATTATGGATTGACGACTTCGATCCAGATTGGTTAAGCTTTCAATATGTTATTTTTGGCTTCCACGACAAAGGCTTGCCGTTTAACTTAAGCAAAAGCATGCTTATCGTTAGTGGTCGCAGGCGATGGCACATCATGTTTCATGAGCTCTGGGTAGGTATGGCCATTGAACAGTCTACTAAGTTCAAATTATGGGGCTTAGTTCAAAAAAGATTAATAGCGTCAATGATAGCCCAACTCAAACCAAGGGTAATACACACGCAAACGCGTCTTTATCACCAGATTTTAACAAAAATGGGTTACAAGGTCAATCATCTGCCGCTGTATTCTAATATTCCGGTGCATAAACCCGAAAAAATCAATGACCATAGCAATGAGATAAGGCTGGTTGTTTTTGGCACAATCCATAATAATTCATACATAACGGAATTTGCAGCCGACGCCGGTGAGTACACGCTTAAAAACAAGTTGCCCATCACACTATATTTTATTGGGATTTGTGGCAATGAACAGCAAAACTGGATAAATATATGTGAAAATGCAGGGCTAAAAGTTAAGGTGATGGGAGAACAGCCGGCTGATTTAGTGTCAGATCTCCTTCAAAATGCTACACTGGGCATTTCATCAACAGCTGCAGCAGTGTTAGATAAAAGCGGCTCGTTCGCTGCTATGCATGCGCATAAATTGCCGGTAATAAATATAGCAAAGCCATGGCGTCCTATTGGAATAAATGATCCTGAAATTCCTTCCGGGGTATTAATCTATAAACCAGGTAAGTTTGACGAATTATTAGCAGGGCGAACCAATCTGGGCTATACTATTACTGATCCGCTTATTACAGCAAGAAATATGATTGACGCATTAAACGCTGTTGTGTAAATGGCTAAACCTAATGTATGCTTGTTTACGGCTCATTCGCCCATAAGGGGGGGCGGGGGCGCAATTTTACGCAGTCTTATTGGTAATTTGCCCACGGTATCGGTAACGTGGTATTACACATACAAAAAAGCCGAAGAGGGGTATGAGGGGGGATATTTAGGACCGGGTATAATGGGAGGTAATATTCTGAATGATTTAACTTCTACATTTAAAATGCTCAGTAGGATGGATGATGCAGGAGTCAATAGACTGGTAGATAAGCTACTTACTATTCCCTGCGATGTTTACTGGATAGTATCACATAACGAGGGGATTAGAGTTGCTTTGGAATTGGCTTTAAGGCAACAGCAGCGCCCGGTACATTTAACAGTGCACGATGACTGGGGTGGCGCCTTGGCTGCCCAATCTTTTAGATACCGTCTGTTTAAAACACTGGCAAATCAATTGACAGTGAAGGTGCTGCAAGCTGTATGTTCGTTTGATGTTGTAAGTTATGGCATGCAAAATTACTATAAAAATATAAGCGGTATAAAGGGTGAAGTTTGCCACAGATTTCTTTCTTCACAGTTTATAAAGTTTAAAACTTTTGAAAGCGGAACACGAGTAAATATAGGTCATATAGGGCGTTTATATAAAAAGAACAGCTTAATTAAGTTAATAAAGTTGTTAAAGAATTTCTATGAACCTAAAGGCATAACGCCACTTGTAAAATTGTGGGGTTGCCATATCAACAGCGATGCTCTGCCCAAATCTTTAAGAGCTTATGTATGTTTCTATCCCACTGCGTCAGAAGAAGAAGTTATTCGACAGTTGGTAGCCTGCGATATATTATATGCAATGTACCCTTTAGAAAAGCGGCTTGAAGTTTTTGCTCAAACCAGCTTGCCAACCAAGCTTTCAAGTTACTTGCAGGCAGGTCGTCCTATATTAGCACATTGCGCTCCTGATAGCACACTTGCAGAATATATAAATACTACCGGATTGGGCTTGGTATGGAAATCTGATAGCGATGCGGAAGGTATGAAAATTCTTCAAAAATTGTCTGTGCTAAGTGTAACTGAGCAAAAAGTATTAAGTGCACGCGACCGGTATTTTGGCGAGCGCAACTTGGAGGTTATAAATAGTTATCTTGTGCCTCGCACGCAAACAATGAAAATTTAAGTATGGAGACGGGTATGCCATCACGCAAAATATCAGGATCGTCAAGTATTTTTTTAGATGTATTGCGAATTAGTGCGGCACTTGTAGTTCTTGTAGTACACGCTTTTAACAAATGGTTTTTAACAAAGGCTTATCGTAGCGAGTGGCCGGGTGAACCATCTCATGTAGCAGTTATTGTATTTTTTGTTCTTTCGGGCTACGTAATCGGGCACACCACCGTAAGTAAAAACCGCGGTGCAATGCAGTATGCACAGGCCCGCTTAAGCAGGCTGTGCTCTGTAGTTGTACCCGCAATTGTAATAACAGCCTGTGTTCACGTTATTGTAACAACAGTGAACCCCGAGGTTTTATTACAATATTCCAGAGGGTCCTCCGCTCTGCGTTACATCTTATCTAGCTTTTACCTAAACGAACTGTGGCTCTATTCTGCAGCACCGCCATTAAACGGCTCACTGTGGTCTTTGAGTTTTGAATTTTGGTATTATACCATATTTGGCTTGTGGTTCTTTAGAAAACCTGGTAAAACATCAATAATGATATTAACGCTGGCGATAATTATTGTAGGCCCTAAGATAATACTGATGATGCCGATTTGGGTAATGGGTTATTTAGCGTACAGATTACCCACGCCAAATGTGAGCAGACGAATGGCTTGGTGCATTGTTGCCTTGGCGTTTTTAATCGGAGGAATTGTAGCTGCTTTTTTGCCGCCGTTACCATATGTAATTCATTTAAAACCGCTGTATTACGCCAATCAGTTTTTTACAGATTGGGTTATTGGCATATTTGTAGCTACAGCCTTGTGGGCGTTGCCAAACGGCAATAGTACCCAACCCGTTAGTAAACGCGCAAACGTATGCAGGAAGATAGCTGATCTTACCTTCCCTTTGTACGTTTTGCATTTCCCGTTAATTGTTTTGTGGCGTGCAACTATTGGCATAGACTATGGCAATTTTGGGCAACTTTGTGTTGCTATTATTTTTGTGCTGATAACTGCTTCTATTATCGGATACTTTTTAGAAAAGCAACGGCCGTTATGGTCGCGCTTGTTTAAGTGGCTGCTTACAAATGGTCGTAATATCTTAACCGCGAGTCAATCTGAAAACCAGCTGCCAAATCATGAATAAAATAGTTTTGTCACACCCAACGGGCAATCAGTTTGTCAGAGCACTACTTGTGGAATTGCAAGAACGCGATCTATTAACGCGGTTTTATACAACTATAGCAACCAACCCCACAAATGCATGGCTTGATTTGTTGCCCACAAAGCTTAAGCAAGAATTGCTACGTAGATCTTATCCGGTCTCGAGAGATATTATAGCAACCCAGCCTTTAAAAGAAGCGTTACGTAATTTGCTGCCAAAAATTGGTTTTAAAAGTATAGTGCAACATGAAACTGGATGGGCAAGTGTTGATTCGGTCTACAGGGAGCTTGATAATAAAGTTGCGGGCGTATTAGCGCAACTTAAAACGAAAAACGAAGTCACTGGTGTGTATGCGTACGAGGATGGCGCTGTAGCCACTTTTGGCGTTGCAAAAAGCCTTGGCTTAAATTGCTTTTATGATTTACCCATAGGCTATTGGAGAGCTGCGCAGCAAATGCTTTCTGCAGAAGCAGAGCGCTGGCCTGACTGGGCGACCACGTTGCCAGGAATGCGTGACTCTGCAGCAAAATTATTAAGAAAAGATGAGGAACTGAAAATGGCTGATAAAATTTTCGTAGCCAGTCGTTTCACAGCAAGTACACTGGATTTTTATAAGGGCACTCTTGCACCCGTAGAAGTAATCCCTTATGGGTTTCCGCCGGTTAATACTCGTGAGTATGATAAAATATCGCGAAGGAGGCCGTTGAAATTACTTTTTGTAGGGGGGCTCTCTCAACGAAAGGGCATCGCTGACGTATTTAAAACTGCTAAATTTTTCGGTAACCGCGTAGAGTTAACAATAGTTGGGCATAAAACAGGAAATAACTGTGCTGCCTTGAATGAAGCACTTGCAAAACATACCTGGATACCTGGTTTACCTCATGATCAAATATTAAAATTGATGCATCAACATGATGTGCTACTATTTCCTTCCCTTTTTGAAGGGTTTGGTATGGTGATTACCGAGGCAATGGCGCAGGGTACACCCGTAATTACTACAGAGCGCACTGCCGGGCCTGACATTATTGAGCATGGGCATAATGGATGGTTAATTGAAGCAGGAAATACTGACAAATTAATTGAAGCAACTGAAAGTTTGCTGTACAAGCCACAGTTAATTGAAGAGAATGGTAAAGCAGCTATCGAAACAGCGGGTAAACGACCCTGGCAATTGTACGCGGGGCAACTCGTTAGTTCAATTATTGATATAAATTAAGTATAATTGAAGAAAAAACAGCAACAGACCACTTAACGAGCATGGCGGAAGGAATATTAGCGCAGCTGCAAACAAATACGGACAAAAATTTGCCCAATTTTAGAGCAGAACAGGGTGAAATGCTGTTAAAAAGGGGAATTTGGGTTTATTTTTTACTTATTGTTCTGGAAGGTGCGCTCCGAAAATGGTTTGTACCTGCGCTGGCAACACCATTACTTATTGTAAGAGACCCCGTTGCTGTGTGGCTTCTGTACACCGCATGGAAATACGATAAATTTCCATCCAATTTTTATATAACCGGTATCTTTTTCGCGGGTATACTAGCATTTTTTACAACAATGCTTATCGGGCATGGAAATCTCTTTGTGGCTATATACGGCGAACGCATACTATTACTTCATTTTCCCCTCATATTTTTAATAGGGAATACCCTTAATCATAACGACGTAGTAAAAATGGGTAGGACGTTTATGTGGATGGCTATTCCCATGGTAATTATCGTTGCTCTTCAATTTTACACTCCACAGTCGTCATTCGTAAACAAGGGCATTGGCGGCGAGGGCAGCTCCGGCTTTAGTGGTGCGAACGGTTTTTTTCGCCCATCAGGCACTTTTTCGTTTACCACTGGTTTAACCGAGTTTTACACAGTAATAGCCGCGTTTGTCGTGTATTTTTGGTTTAACCCTCAAAAAATTGAAAGATGGATTCTCATTGGTGCAACTATTGCAATAGTTGCGGCAATACCATTATCGATAAGTCGTACATTAACAATTCAGATAGCGCTTACATTATTGTTTACGTTAGTAACCACTTTTAACAATCCAAAATATTTTACCAATATAATTGGTGGGGTCGCTGGGTTAGTATTCTTGTTTTTTGCTTTAAACCAAACCGGGTTATTCGGAACTGCAGTTGACACGCTTGTAATAAGATTTACAGATGCCAATGAAGCTGAAGGTGGTGTAGTTAAAACGCTAACTAGTAGAACTATTGCGAACGTTGACGAGCCCTATCTGGGCGATGATTTTCCCTTTTTTGGTATGGGGGTAGGCATGGGGACTAACGCAGGGGCCAGAATACTTGTAGGCCGATCAGATAAATTTTTAGTTTCAGAAGGTGAATGGGGGCGGTTGGTTGGAGAGATGGGATCTATTTTAGGTACGTTTGTACTTTTTATGCGGATTGCTATATGCGTTAGAATACTTATTGAAGCATATAAGGGACTAAAAGTGAATAATGTTCTTCCGTGGCTGTTGTTAAGCGTGGATTTTCAGCTTATATCACAGGGGCAATGGGCGCAGCCCACTGCACTTGGCTTCGCAGTGCTTTATGCCGGTTTAAATATCGCGGCCTTTAAAACCGGCGAGGCTAAACTTGAAAATTGATAATGAAAACACGACAATATAAGAAAGGCAAAGCCAACCTTTAAAACCAATATTAACTAAGAGGCATGAGACTTTTACACATTATAGGAAGTATGAATCCGGTAAGCGGAGGACCGTGCCAAGGTATACGCAATAATAATCCATTGATAAAAGATTTGGGCGTTTATCGCGAAGTTGTTTGTATGGATGATCCAAACTCAGATTTTTTAGGGTCAGATGATTTTCCGATACATGCTTTAGGCCCACCCAAGGGGCTATGGCAATATTCAAACAAATTATTTCCATGGTTAACAACGCATATGCAATCTTTTGATGTTGTTGTTATCAACGGTTTGTGGTTGTTTTTTAGTTATGCGGGATGGAAAACGCTTAAAAACATTCAAAAAGCGGCAAAAAAAAAAGGTGGAAATGTGCCCAGGGTTTTTGTAATGCCGCATGGAATGCTCGATCCATATTTTCAATCAGCTCCTGATAGGACTATAAAGGCCATTCGTAATCGTATTTATTGGCGTCTAATTGAGAAAAATGTAATAAATGATTCTGATGGATTATTATTCACTTCAGAATTGGAGCTTTTGCTTGCACGCACGTCTTTTGCAGATTATCACCCAAAAAAGGAGTATAATATTGGTTATGGAATTCCCTCGCCACCGCAGTACTCAACTGAAATGAAGGCAGCATTTCATAAAATTTGTCCTGAACTGTATGGAAGAAATTATTTGCTTTTTTTTGGAAGAATACATCCCAAAAAAGGTGTTGACATGTTGGTCACAAGCTATTTAGAAATTTTAGTACAAAACCAGCACAAAGATTTTCCTGCACTGGTTTTGGCCGGACCGGGAATGGAAACAGATTACGGATCAAAAATAAAAAAGAAGCTTTCTTCAATGCCAGTAGCTAAAAATAATGTATTCTACACAGGGATGTTGACGGGCGACGCCAAATGGGGTGCATTTTATGGCTCAGATGTATTTGTTTTGCCAAGCCATCAGGAAAACTTCGGTATTGCCGTTGTTGAAGCTTTGGCTTGCGGAAAGCCTGTACTTATTTCAGACCAGGTAAATATTTGGAAGGAAATTAGTGCAGGGGATGGTGGGTTTATTGGAGAAGATACCAAAGAAAGTGTTTATAATAATTTGTTAAAATGGGTAACTATGTCAAATCACGACAAAGCAGAAATGGGTAAACGTGCATTTCAAGTTTTTTTAAAAAATTTCCAGGTAAAGGATGCCGCGTATAACTTTTACCAAATAATATGTCACGAGCGAGGAGTTTATTAGTAAGCTGAAACTAACTTAACAATGCCTTTAGATACAGAACACGCATACTTAGGCTTTTTAAAATAATTAGAATATATTTGAATACGTAAAGTATTTGGTGAGATATATACTGACGAAATAAAGCAACGAGGATTACCTTTACAGGGCATGTTGACTATTTTTGATAACTACAGGCTCACTTAAACATCGGGAATCGCTACGGGCTTCGATTATTTAGGAGCGGCTTTATGGTAAGTTATTATGCCTCAATACATGCCTTGCTTAGGTAACTGAATTAGGCGGATCAAATCAAAGATAAATGATTATTAAAAGTCGTAATGATATCAGTACTGATACTAACAAAGAATGAAGAACAAGATATAACCGGCTGCTTAAAATCTGTGTCATGGTGCAATGATATTCATGTTTTCGATTCATTTAGCGATGACAAAACAGTTAGAATAGCCGCAGAATTTGGAGCCACAGTCACGCAAAGAAAGTTTGACAACTGGTCAAGTCATCAAAATTGGGGGTTGAGAAACATTCCCTTTAAATACCAATGGGTTTTATATATTGATGCAGACGAACGCGTATCAGAGAGTTTATTTTCTATACTGAAGCAATTTGAACATAAAGTGGCTGATAACGTAGTAGCTTATGAAATTCAACGAAGGGATTTTGCATGGAATGGAAGATGGTTAAAATATTCACAAATTTCACCATATTATTTAAGGTTGTTTCGCCCGGAGAAAATGCGATATGAAAGATTGGTTAATCCGGTATCAATTCCCGACGGGAACGTGGCCCGAATTGATGGTTTTTTAGACCATTATCCATTTAGCAAGGGTATTAAATACTGGATAAACAGACATTTGGCCTATGCAGATTTGGAGGCTGAGATGAGGCTATCAGATATAAAGGCAACCACGTATTTTTCTTTGAGAAAAGCTTTTTTTGCAAGCGATTTTTCGGAAAGAAGGTATCATCAAAAAGGAATTTTTTATAAAATGCCGTTCAGACCACTTATAAAGTGGTTCTATATAGTTATCTGGCGGAGGGCTTTTATGGACGGCGTAACCGGAATAACCTATGCTTCACTCCAATCCATCTATGAATATTTTATCGTTTTGAAAACAAGAGAGCTGATATTGGTGGATAAAAAAAATTAATAATAGAAAATGAGATTGTATAATAAGTCGCCGGAGCCCACTTTGCAATATTTTTAAGTTATTTAAATTAAAAGAAACATAATTCAACAATCCAATATGTTTTTTGATTAATAATATTAATTTAGATGTTATATTATTTAGTCGAAAGGTAGCATGTGAAAACACAGTACTTTTAATGGATAAAAAACGCATTCTACTTATAAGCCATAATTTTTCACCAGAACCTATCGGGATTGGTAAATATAATGGCGAGATGATTAATTGGCTGTCAGAAAATGGACACGATTGTACGGTAATAACCACGTTTCCCTACTATCCGCAATGGAAGATACAAGAGCCATATAAAAATTCATGGTATAAAAAGGAAACTATATATAACTCAAAAAATGATTCCGTAGTTAATATTTACAGATGTCCATCATATATTCCAAAAAATCCAACCGGTAAGCAAAGAGCTATACAAGACTTTTCTATATGGATCTCTAAGTTTTTTGTCGTTTTCGCGTTTATTGCTCTACGAAAGAAATTCGACTTAATTATTAATATAGCCCCCCCGTTTCACTTAGCTTACCTTGGATTAATATTACGTACTTTTAATGGTGGAAAATTGTTGTATCATGTTCAAGATATGCAAATTGAAGCTGCTCGAGATCTTAAAATGTTTTATCATAAAAAGGTTTTATCAAGTTTATTTAAAATTGAACACAAAATATTTGAAAACGCAGATTATGTAAGTAGCATTTCTGCAGGAATGATCAGTAAAATAAACTCCAAAATAAGTAAGAATGTAATTTTCTTTCCGAATTGGGTGGACACGGTTTTTTTTTGCCCCTTACCGGATAAGACTGCCCTTAAGAAGAAATGGAATTTCCAGGATGACGATCTCATATGTTTGTATTCAGGTGCTACTGGCGTAAAGCAAGGGCTTGAAGACCTTCTGGATGCAGCAGAAGAATTGAAACAGCATAAAAAAATAAAATTTATTATCAGCTCATCGGGTCCGTATCACAGGCAATTAGAGGAGAACGCAAAAGCAAAAGGATTGACTAATATATTGTTTTTACCTTTGCAAAAAAAAGAGAGCTTTAATGATTTTTTAAATATGGCAGATGTGCACCTGGTTATGCAAAAGGCCAAAGCAGGTGATTTGGTAATGCCATCAAAACTTTCTACAATTCTTGCTGTAGGCGGTGTAAGCATAGTAACATCATCTCCCGGAACATCATTGTATAAAATGATATACGAAAATAAGCTAGGCTATATTGTTTCTCCAGGAGAAAGCCATTTCCTGGCAAAAAAGATACTTGAACTTGAAAAGCACTGCGATAACGAGATAAGATTAAATGCCCGTGAATACGCTATAAAATATTTGAATATTGATAGTGTAATGAAAAGGTTTGTAAGCGAATTATTATAATACTTTAAATAATTCTTATATTGTAAGAGGACAATGGCTACCGTTAGAAGGGGTTTAAGAGCGAGGCTCTCAAGCAGTCCTGGCAACGTTTATTTAGTAATTATTGAATTATAAATGTTTAATAAATCAATAATTATTTTTTTGGGGTCATGCCTCTCAAGAGCCGTTTTGCGCCCATTTCTACCATACTTAACCGCCTTTTTGTAATCTCTCAGCATCTCAACAATTGCTCCAGCCATGACAAACGGATCTCCATCTTGGACAATGATGCCTTCTTCGCTATCTTTCAATAGGCTGGCCGTTCCCCCGGCGTTAGTAGCTATACACGGTATTCCTAGAATTTGTGCCTCGCAAAGACTATTTGCGCTATTTTCAATATGCGATGTGGCAACATAAATATTAGCTTGAAGCAATTGTGACACTAAGTCCTGTTCAGCAACTGTACCCATAAACTTAATATTAGCCGAAATTGGTTTTTTTATAGCTCTTGCCGCAATGGCAACAGTTTGGTCTGTTTGGCTAAGGCCGGCCACCCGCCATTCAAAAGTAATGTTAATTGAATCTAATAACCAGGCGCAATGTAATAAGGTTTCTATACCTTTGTAAATATCAGGACCGTTGGTAGTAAATATTATCAATTTCGATCCTAATTGAGCACCCCACTCGTGTAGATAAAAGCCCTGACGCAATATTTCGTCGTTATGATGATAAGATGCTTTTGGCGCTAATATCGATACAACTCGTCTGTCCCACGCAGTGCGACCTATAAGATGTTTAGTATTATTGTAAATCTCCAATTCGCGGTGAACCATCTTATTAAAACGGCGGTAAACATTGTTAAAGCTTCTAAATAAAAGAAACTCTTTAAGCCCGGAATATTTTGTAATGTGAGAATGATTAATGGTTGAAAAATACTTGTGATGATAAACAGTAATTATGCTTTGTATTGATATTACTACCGGAATATTAGTATGTTTCTGAATGAGGCCATAGTTTGTTTCTGTACCATGAACATGTATCACATCAGGTTTAACTACATTAATAATTCTCAAAAAAGTAGCGATATGTCTGTCGCCCTCTAACGAATTAGTTATTCGCTCTAACATCTCAGATACCTTACCTTTTTTGTATCGTTTAACCGGGAAATATTTTGTGCCATTTAAAGTAAAAGGCTCTATTTCTTCATCATGGTAAAATGCAATTGATAGTTCAACTTTTTCTTGTATGTTGCTTTCAAGTGCTTTTAGCCAGCCAAGACCCATGTAATTATTATTTATGTGGGGTGCGCTTAATCCTGGTGACAGGGAAAACCATAGAACCTTTAATCCCATATTTTGATGTGTATTTATAAGTGTGGAAATCTTACACCCTTTAAAGGTGGTTTTACTGGTCAAGTTAACTAAAAATTTATCCGTCTAATATTACAAAAATTACTTAAATGATTATTCATTTTGTGTTTTAAAGAGCAGGCCGATTCCTTGCATAATAAGTACATAGAATATTCTGCGTTTACATAGTATTATTAGTAAGGACTTCACGGAACGTTAAGGACTAGTTTCGTTTAATCAATAAGACATGCACGAATGTGCATACCGATTTGATAGAAATCTCTATATTGTACAACTTTTGTAATACAAGGAAGCCTATAAATATTATGTCAAATAAGATCATTACGGATCAAATAGCATCTTCAATACTGGTAAAACAAAGCATTCTTAGTAATCCAGATTTAATCAAGATAATTGACCAGGCGGCTAACGTGGTAACTAACGCCTACAGGGCCGGCTATAAGACTATGTTGGCCGGAAATGGCGGTAGCGCTGCTGATGCACAACATATAGCGGCAGAATTTGTAGTTCGCTTTTACTATGACAGGCCGGGGTTGCCATCTGTCGCTTTTAGCACCGATACATCCATTTTAACGGCAATTGGGAACGACTATGGCTATGATAAACTTTTTGCCCGTCAGGTGCAGGCATATGGCGTCCCAGGTGATATTTTCATAGGAATTTCAACATCCGGAAATTCAGCAAACATTTTAAATGCGTTGGAGAAAGCTAAGAACATGGGCATAACAACAATAGGTCTCACAGGAACTGGAGGAGGAAAAATGAAACGACATTGTGATATTTGTATTGAGGTGCCATCTAAAGATACACCACGAATACAGGAAGCTCATATTTTAATTGGACATATAATATGTTGTATTGTTGAAGAAGAAATTTTTGGCAATTTCAATCCCGATAATAAGCGAGATAAATAGATTTATAATTGACTACAAATACCGGCTATTGAAAATGAAAATCATGTAGTTTTGCATACTATGGGTGAAAAAAATTATGCGATTTAAAAAGGTATTTAATGAGTATTAAGCACTATTTAATTGTAGGGGCGGGTTTTTCTGGAGCTGTTGTTGCAGAACAATTGGCTAGGAATTTAGACTGCCGCATAACTGTGGTTGATGAACGCAATCATATTGGCGGGAATTGCCACACTGCACGAGACCCTTCAACTGGAATAATTGTACATTCATACGGCCCACATATTTTTAACACAGATAACCAAGAAGTATGGAACTACATAAGACAGTTCGGTGAATTTAAAAATTATACACACCGTGTAAAGGCTGTTTACAAAGGCAAAGTGTATACGTTGCCAATAAATCTGCATACTATTAATCAATTCTTCGGTAAAAATTTTAATCCCAAGGAAGCTGAGGCGTACATTGCTTCAATTGCACTTGACATTCCTGAACCTGCTAATTTTGAAGAGCAAGCCATGAAAATGATTGGTTCAGATCTTTACTATGCTTTTATGCACGGCTATACTAAAAAGCAATGGGGATGTGAGCCTAAAGAATTACCTGCATCTATACTTAAAAGACTGCCACTCAGGTTTAATTATAATGACAGTTATTATCACGGGCAGTTCTATGGAATACCTGAAGATGGATATTCTGCGATAATTGATAAAATGCTGGCAAATGAAAAGATTGAAGTTTGTTTAAACACAAAGTTTGATGCAACTACAGATACAACGGCCTATGCCCATATCTTTTACACAGGTCCTATAGATGCTTACTTTGACTATAGCCATGGGCGGTTGGGCTACCGCACCGTTACGTTTGACCGGTATGAAACCGAAGGCGATTTTCAAGGCACATCACAAATGAATTATTGTGATGAAAATGTGCCGTATACCCGTATTGTTGAGTATAAGCATTTTACTCCTTGGGAAGAGCACCGGCAGACGGTATATTTTAAGGAGTATAGCAAAGAAACAGGATTTGATGATATACCGTACTATCCTAAAAGACTAAAAGGCGACATAAAAAAACTAATGCACTACCAGGCAGAGATATTAAAACTTGACAACGTGAGTTTCTTAGGTCGTCTGGCAACCTATCGATATATGGATATGCATCACGTAATTGATGAGGCCTTGCAGCTTGCAGCTCAATTTCTGTTAAAAAATACTTAATATGGCAGAAAAAATTGCTGCTGTAATAGTTACCTATAATCGCTTTGAATTACTCAAGCAATGCGTTAGTGCCTTGCAGGCGCAAACTACACCGGTTGATGATATTATAATAGTAAACAATGGCAGCACGGATGGTACTACAGAGTGGCTTGCGCACCAAAGGCAATTTAGAGTTATCAATCAAACCAATAGTGGTAGCGGCGGTGGTTTTTACACAGGTATCAAAACTGCCGACGAACGCGATTATACATGGGTTTGGTTGATGGATGATGACGGTTATCCGGCTAAAAACTGCTTAGAAAAGCTTATTGAAGCAGCTGTTAAAAACCCCGAGGTGAGCGTATGGGGTTGCATTGTACTGGATAGGGACAATACTGCGCGGTTGGCTTTTGATTGCCCGGCTATAACTACTGACGAAGGCAAAATGAATTTATCAGTAGAGTATGTTGACAATTGGGCACCTTTTTTTAATGGCATTTTGTTGTCAGGGCGCATTATAAAAAAGGTAGGCTACCCAGATCCGCGACTTTTTATATGGGGCGATGAAATGGAATATTTTCAACGTATAGTTAATAGTAGAGCTATAATAAAGAGTACTACCAAAGCATTGTTTTTCCACCCGAAAGACAGGTTGTACGATACTATGTACAAAGGCGAGTATGTTTACGATGGTCCTATCAATTGGAAGGGCTATTGTTTTTTCAGAAATCGCGCGTATTTAGGCCAAAAGTATCATAATAGCACTAACACTAAGATATTACTTAAACAGTTTGAATTTTTATATAAAAAGTTGTCGCTAATTGATTTTGCAAAAGCTATAGCGTTAATTACTATAGCGCATTTGGATGGATTGAGGGGTAATTTAAAGAAAGAGTTACCTTATTGATTATTCAGCCTCATTGTCGCAATTACCGGTTTATGATCGGATATTTTTTTGTCAATGGATTGATAACTTAGAATATCAAAATCCTTTGTCGCAAATATATGATCTATATGCAATGGATAAGCGCTGTAATAAGTGGTTTCAAAACCGCTGCCCTTTTCCATAAATGCGTTTTGTAAGCCACTTCCAATTTCATTTACGGAATACGAATTAGGCGTATCATTAAAATCCCCCACAATAATGTATGGATAAGGGCATTTTTCAATATGTTTTTTGATATATGAAACCTGTAGGCTGCGAGCAATAAAAGCAGATGCGAGTTTTCGCAGTACGAAGGTAGAGCTGCCTGCGGAAACGTTCCCTTTTAGATACTTGGATTTTAATTGATTGGAATGGCTTTGAAATGTAACAGCTGCCATATGGACACTGTAAACTCTAATTACAGTATTATGATTTTTAATGTCTGCAAAGATGCACCTTGTTTGTAGCACTTCCGGTGCGGTAATCCTGCCTGTATCAATTATAGGTAATTTACTGAAAATTGCATTGCCACTAAGTTTGTCAGATACCGTATCATTGAAGTTTGTTACAAAACTATAATTGTACTTCAAATTCTTTTTTATTAGCAATACTGTGCTATCATTATCATACTTATCAGTAAGAAATTCTTCAAATACTAAAATGTTGGGGTTAACCCCGCCTACCAATTCTAAAACCTGTTTTTGTGTTGCTAAATTTTCATATTTATCAATTCCTTTAAAACCCCTAACGTTATACGATAAGATCTTTATTGAATCGTTTTTCACATTCGTTTCTTCCTTATTAAACTGGAAGTAAGTTAAAAACGTATTATAACCAAGTATAATTACAACCGCCGGGATCAAACAAAAGACCGGCTTTTTAAACAACCAAAAAATTAGCAATAAGAAATTACTCAATAGCAATAATTGATAAAGAAATCCTAATACGGCTATGTATGAATTATCTCTGGGGTTAGTATCAGGCGCCATATAACTTAGCAATAGCGATATTGAAGCTAATATATTTAATCCTAAAAAAATTTTATCGAGTAGGGTAAGTTTCTGCGCAGGTCGTTTTTTTATCTTCTTTCTCATGTTTGGTAAAGAGAAGCTGTTAAGTTTTTAAATATAGGATTTATGTAAAATAATAAGCGAAACAATTATTTTTTTGCAAATTTTAATGCCTTGAGTATAATTGTTCAATTAATTTTAATTTCAAATACTTTTTGTTTGCTTTTTCATAAGGTTAATTATCGCTTTGTATTATCTTTAGCATAATTATCCAAAACAAAAAAGGATGAAATTTTTCAAACAATTTGATGTCTACTACTTTATCACGCTGTTGTTTTTATTACTGTCATCAGCAGCAAATTTTCTTTCCTCAAATGATATAATTTGGTTTATTATTTTGCTTTCGTTTGCTGTTTTTGCAATTAGTAAAAAACTTTTAAAAGTTCCTGATTTACGCATTATAGCCATATTCTCTATAATATATCTTGCCTTTGTTGGTGTCAGAGATACTTTAGTTAATAGTCTGGCGGCTGAGTACTTGATAAGCGATGTTGTCTTCCTGTTCAAATTTGTTTATCTAACTTTTTTGTATTGCACAATAATGAAGGAAAAGGCGGCACATTATTTTGTAAAAGTAATGGCTCATCTTACAGTGATCTCGTTTTTCTTTTACGCTATTCAATTAGTTGGATTAAGAGATAACTTATACAATTTTTCTGAATCTTTAAATTTACAAAGGTCTTACCACATTGATGGCTATACCAACTTTGTTATATTTACTTATGTAAAAAGGTTGCATGACTATCGCAATTCAGGTTTCGCCTGGGAGCCAGGCGCCTTTGGTTGTTTTTTGATTGTTGCGCTGATGTTTAATTTATTTTTAAATAAGTTTAAATTCGACCCAAAATCTTATCTATTTATAATAGGCATTATTACAACCGTATCAACGACAGATTATTTAGCACTTATTGTACTGTTGTTTATGGTATACAGATATCGCGTACCGCGTATAAATTTCGGTATAATATTGCTATTGCTAATTGGGGGTGCGATTTTCGTTTACATCCCTATTTTGGGTGATAAGATAATGGGAACATATGAGGAGGATATGGATGATTTGCGGCGCCTTAAATATCTGGAAATATTTTATAGACGCATGAACAGTCAGGTACCGCTTAATCGCTTTTCGAGCATGGTATACCTTTACGAAACCTTTGGCTGGCAGCTTATACTTGGGGTAAGTAATAAGTACGACACTATAGTGAACAGCAAATTTAATATCAATATTTCTAACGGGCTATTTGACTTTATGGCTAAGTTTGGTCTGGTAGGCCTTATTCCACTTGTATATCAATACGCCAGATTTTGCTGGGCTAACGTTAAAAAACATGAGTACACGATCTATTGTGTAGTTACGTTATTGGTATTAGGTTTTGGAGAACCCATTATGTTTTTACCAAATATAGTAATGTTTGTTTTTTTACCATTTGAACAGATAAAGGTGTTACCTGCTAAGCTAAACCTTTTTGATAATAATAGGACTGGGAAACTTGCTACAAAAAGTTAAGGCAATGTACAAAGCTGGGCTTGTAACGGTCTTGTTCAATTCTGACGACGTGTTAAGTGATTTTTTTAAAAGCTTAGCTATACAATCGTTTCAAAATTACGTGCTGTATTTAATAGATAATTCCCCATCAGAAACTACCGACCGGGTTATAAAGGACTTGAACAAACAATACCCACTGGCGGAATATGTACATGTAAAAAACCCTGATAATTATGGCGTTGCCAAAGGCAATAACCAAGGAATTGAACTTGCACTAACCGGTGGCGTTGACTATGTTATACTACTGAATAATGATATAGAATTTACACAACCGCACCTGCTTAACCAATTGATAAATACAGCTGTGCAAAAAGCCGAAGACATTATTATTCCTAAGATTTATTACTATGGTACCCGAAAAATATGGATGGCAGGAGGAGTATTTGTTCATTATAAAGGAATATCAGAAACCACCGGCGATAAAGAAGTTGATATTGGGCAGTATGATACTGAAGGGTACGTAGATTATGCCCCTACTTGTTTTATGCTTTTAAGCAAAAAGGTCTTTGAAGTTACGGGTTTTATGGATGAGCGTTACTTTGTTTATTATGATGACAACGATTTTATATTCCGGGCTAAAGAAGATGGTTTTAAAATTTTCTTCATGCCAACCCTTGAAATTTTTCATAAGGTTTCTATTAGCACGGGTGGGTCAGAATCATTGTTCTCAATCTATTATTTGAACAGAAATCGTATTTATTTCATCCGGAAACATTATAAGTTTCCTATAAAGCAAATTGCGCTTACGCAAATGATGATTACTAAAGGAATTAGATATCTTAGTTACAGTACACTAAGGAAGCAAAGTTTGCTTAAAGCGGTTAGAAACGGGTTTTCCATGAAGCTAAATTAATGTTAGTAAAAGTGACGGCATTAAGCAGTTATTAAAGGTGATCGAAATTTGAAAGTAGCGATATTAAGTAATGATTTTAGAGTTTACTGGAAGGGGCGTTTAGTCTATTTGCAGCAATTTTTATCGGAAAACGGAATACAGCTGCAAGCCATTGAACTTTTTGGTAAAGGATCTCCATATAACTTTGACCTCTACAACAACAATTATTCATGGTGGACATGTTTATTTCCTGATAGTGATGCAACACAATTGTCTAAAAAGGAAATAACAATCAAGATATTTGATACGCTTAACAATTTTAATCCCGATGTAGTTATAACATCACCCATTACCTTTTTCGCGGGTGCGTTGGGCATGAGATGGGCGAAGCAAAAACACAAAAAGCATATCATGTTTGATGATGCTAAGCCCCTTGTTCAGTTTAGAAGGAATAGGCTGGTGCGTTGGGTAAGGGATACTATTACGGCTCAAACAGATGCTTTATGGCTACCATCTGTAGACTACGAATCTGAATACCCCACACTCAACAAAAAAAGTACGCTATTATTTTACGGCTTCAATTGCATTGATAACTCTTTTTTTAAACCTCAAATTCAGAATAAGTTTAACAGTAAAGTAATAATTTGCGTGGCGCGACTGGTGCCTATAAAAAATCTGGAGGCATTGTTATATGCATGGAAAAATGTTGAAGAAACTAATGCCGGCTGGAGTTTAAATATAATAGGAGAGGGACCTTTACACAGCAAATTGAACCGGCTTGCAAAACAGTTAAACTTGCTCCAGATAGCATTTAACGGAGCAGTAAAATATAATGAGTTGCCGGGTTACTTGCATAGTGCTGAGGCACTTATCTTACCCAGTTTTTCAGAAACCTGGGGTTTAGTAGTAAATGAGGCAATGGCATCAGGTTTACCCATATTATTGAGCAATCGGGTAAATGCCGCTAAAAGTTTATTAAAAGACGGTGCCAACGGTTATCTTTTTAATCCTTACGATGAAAGTGCTTTAAGTGCCGTGCTTCTAAAGTTCATTGCTTTAAGTAGCGATCAAAAATTAAAAATGTCTGCCTTGTCATTAGATATTATCAACGATATGGACTATCAGGAAATGGGCATAAACTTACTAAACGCGTTAAATAAGTTGGTAGTTAAAAAGCGCAAAAAAATCAATTTTGTTCCTTACTTATTGTTAAATTTATGGTCCGGTAAGCATGACATTTCCGCTTGGAACAATCTTTAGCGACTTAGAAAACCATTAAACAATTTTATAATGAAATTATACTAAAGTAATTATGATGGCTAAAAAGTCTGAATATATGCCTTACCTTGATGGCCTTAGGGGGGTCGCAATCAGTATAGTCATCTTATCGCATATTGGTTTAGACGGAATTTCGCCCGGAGCCTTAGGTGTAAATCTTTTTTTCTTTTTAAGTGGCTTTTTGATCACTAAGCTTTTGCTTAATGAATTTGAACAAACAGGCACAATCAATTTCAAATTCTTTTACATACGAAGGATTATAAGGCTTTATCCGGCGTTGATAGCAATGATTTGTTTATCAATAGTGATCCTTGTAATAGTCAAAGAAAAAGTATTAACAGGCGCGATATTTTCTTCGTTTTTTTACGCTGCTAATTATTATCTGCTTTACTTTAAGCCACCAGGAGGGGCAAGTGATTACTCAAGCAGCAATATTTTCGACATCATTTGGTCTCTCTCAGTTGAAGAACACTTTTATTTAGTCTTCCCTTTTATTTTTTATATTTTTCGGCGATATACAAGTTACCTTGTGTATTTTTTGTGCTTAATAAGTATCGCTATTTTATGTTACAGGGTTTACCTGATACATGTTTCAACCAGTACTGACTTTACAATTAATAAGATCTACCTTAGTACACAAAGCAGAGCAGATTCAATTATTTGGGGTTGTATACCTGCTATATTGCTATATCAGAACCGAAACCAGGCTTTTATTAAAATGGCTAAATCAACTTGGCCGATTATTGCCGGTATTTTACTCATTTTGGTTTCTTTACTATTCCGCAATTTTGTTTTTAGAGAAACCGCAAGATTCACTGTTCAGGCAATAGCGTTTATATTAATTATTCCTTCATTAGTTTACTATGGCGAAAACTCACCTATGAAGCGAGCATTACAAAACAAAGCTTTGGTTTGGGTTGGCAAGCTTAGCTATTCCCTTTATTTGTTTCATTGGCCGGTAATTATATTAATTAGTCATTATTTTGAGCTATTTAGCTTCCATTGGGAGGTGTTAGTTTTAGTACTGAGCTTTTTGCTTGCCACGGCATCTTACTATTTTATTGAACAACCGTTACTTGCTATACGTAAAAAGTTAGGGTCCAACGTAAAATAAGTACTAATTGGATTAACCGACAGGAAAAATATGTTTAAATGAACATTTAGATTGCCAAAAGATTGATACTTTTAATTACTTTTGTGTGTAAATCACGATAATGTTGCGTAGAACTTGGCCTAAATTCTTTACAGTGTTAACACAGGTCGAAATTCCCATCAGTTTATTTTATTATACCGCTGGAATATGAGTGTAGATCGCACTATAAGTTTATTTGATTATTCTATCTACAGTTCTAATTTAGAATTTATTGATTTAAATTCTAAATACATTATCAACACGATTAACCAATATTCTTATGTTGTAGCGGAGCGAGATGCTGAGTTTAAACAGTCACTGTTAAATTCGGACATACTGCTTCCAGATGGTATCGGCATTGTTGTAGCCACTCAAATTATAAAAGGTAAAAGAATAAAAAAAATTGCCGGGGCCGATCTTCATAAACATTTGTTAAATGAGTTAAACTTAATTTCGGGCAGGTGTTTTTATTTAGGTTCTTCGGATGACACATTAAGGCGAATTAAGGACCGCATTACAGCTGATTACCCACAAATCAATTTTGATTGTTATTCCCCTCCTTACAAAACAGTTTTTAGCAATGAGGATAATCAAATTATCATTGATAAAGTAAATAGTTTTATGCCTACAGTATTATTTGTCGGCATGACGGCACCTAAACAAGAAAAGTGGGTTTATGAACATAAAGATCAACTGCAGGCAAACATAATTTGCTCAATAGGCGCTGTTTTTGATTTTTATGCGGGTACGGTAAAAAGACCAAGCAATTTTATGATAAAAATTGGAATGGAGTGGGCCGGACGTTTATCTAATCAACCCAAACGTTTATGGAAGAGATACATGTATTACGGGCCTGTATTCGTTGCTGATTTAATAAAAGACCTG
Organism: Mucilaginibacter sp. HD30; assembly: GCF_054061755.1. Lineage (NCBI taxonomy): Bacteria > Pseudomonadati > Bacteroidota > Sphingobacteriia > Sphingobacteriales > Sphingobacteriaceae > Mucilaginibacter > Mucilaginibacter sp. HD30. Next base: position 2,919,257 of record NZ_JBSSEO010000001.1, on the reverse strand, counting down.
ATAAGTAATATCTCTAATAAGGGCGAGCAATAGTTTGGCTGTATATATCAGTCGGTTATAAACTATCCTAAATATGTGGTGTTTGTAAATTATCTTGAAGCTTTTATATAGCTTCTATTGAGACAAATTAAATTTTTGGAATTATTATTCTAAGGTTTTAAAATTTCGAAATGTAATCTGTTTGCGGGTAATATCTTCATAAATTTCAACCATTTGCTTCGCCTTATTATCCCATGACAATTCTTTTTTTCGTTCAATACAGTTATTTGATTTTTCAATAATTGCATTTCTGTTATTTATTAAAAATTTCAAAATTTCTGCAAAATCTTTTTGGGACTGTTTGGGGTTGGAAAGCCTTATTTTAAAGCCAACCTTGTCATTTATAGAATCACCCTGTCCGCAAGTATCGAAGCATATAACCGGCAAGCAATTAGATATTGCTTCTAACACCACATGAGGAGTACCTTCCGCTACGCTCGTAAAGAACAATAAATCGGTTTCAGACATTAATTTCTGAACTCTGCTATGGGATATTTTGTTATGCCATATACATTTATGTGCTATATTAAGTTTATCAGCCAGCCGCTTATAGAGAACTGATTCTTCTTCTTCACCGCCAACTATATTTAACATTATGTCGAGATCTGAAACAGATCCTACAGTTTTTATCGCTAAAGTCAATTGTTTTCTAAAATCGAACTTACCCACCCATAATAGGTTAAGTGTGGTTTTATTTTTATTTATAACACGTGGACTAACGTCTGTTAAATTACATCCTGTCTCATTAATAAGTACAGCGTTATCGCCAAAATATTTTTTTACCGTTCTCACAGAGTCTGAACTTGCACCGATTACGGCAGATGCTTTTTTAAAAGCCTTTATCACCCTGGGCGAATACTTTAGCTGAAGAATAGTGATGATATTTTTGAGTTTTATGAACAATTTTTGCTTAGCGCTGCCTCCTTGCAGGTATGCTACAGGAAATTTCTCCTTAACATCAACTGGCCCCCACACGAAGGGAATTTCTTCAATTTGCCATAAATATCCCGGCTCTCTGAAGCCAATCATATTTAATTGATGAACAACATCTATGTTAGTCTGCCTTATTATATCTAACGCCATCTCATATGTTTTGCACTGCCATTTTTTGTAATGACTGTAAAATCTCCAATCTCCCTGGTTCCAGCACATTTGTCTAACCTCATCTGAAACTGGATTGTAGTAGAAATGCATATTGGCGCCCTGTGGAAGCGTAGGAAGTATGTGTTCAATTTTATCCCTGAACTCGCCTTCTGTGACGATATGCAATTCGCAATGTTTTGCCAGATGAATACACCAGTTCCAGGCCATTCCCGGTTCACTGCCCATATTTGGAGCACAGGCGTAAGCATTAATGAGGATGGATATTTTATTAGACTGATTGGACATTCCCTAAGTGCTATGTTATAACTGTTATTATAAAACTATTTGAAACGAACCCCAAATACATATTCAATCCCTATTTTTATGTAGCGATTGAATATATAAATTACCGGGATACTCAACGCTATAGTTAGCATTGATATAAGCAAGCATAAAATTATATTGCGTCTAACATCATTTACATCCATTCCTGCTCCTTTTGAAACCACAAAAATAAGAGCTCTATAACTTTGTTCCTGCATTGCTAAAATTACCAACGAATTTTTTCCTATGTATTCTATCACCTTATTTTGACCTATTTGTCCGGCAATTGTAAGATAAAGGCTTATGCCAAAAAGGGCCAAAAAAATAAAGGGGAAATTAGCTGCTTCCATTGTGCCTTGATATCTGCCTAAGCAATAAAGCTGTATCGCAAAACATGCAAATATTATCAACAGCTTTTGAGGTAAAGTACTATTTAAAAAAGATGACAAAGGTTTGCCTTTGCAAAAATAGCCAATGCCATAAAAAACAATTCCAAACATTGCGGTATGCAAACCGAATGGTAAAATGTTTAACTTATAATCATGAATTAAAGAGCCTGCTATAAAAAAAAGAACCAAGACGAAAATAATTGCTATCGCATTCTTTAGTTTCGCTACAAAATAGAACAGCAGTTGAACCGAAAATAAACAAGGTAAAAACCAAAGGGCCCCATTAAAGTTTAAATGTTCACCTTCATATGTTCCATAAGGCAAACCTAATAGCTGATGACCAACACTATAGTTGCCTCTTACCCTTCTTTCTATAAAAAACCAATAAGCAAAGGTGAGCAAGAAAAAAAATACATAGGGTACGTAAATTGTTCTGATTTTGGCTTTAAGGAATGGCCAAAAATTATTGTACCTCTCGCTATCGAATAATAAGCCGGAAATCCAAAAAAATAGCGGCATATGGAAGTCCCAAATGTATTCTCTAATTGTATGATTTCTATTTACATGTCCAAAAACAACAAAGAATATCCCAATTCCCTTCAATATATCTATTGCAGAATTGCGGCTTAGCCCCCCTTGCTTGGGTAAATTAATATGTGCCATATGAACCACTTAAGTTATTTAATTTCCGTAATAAAAATACGCTCCAGGTTCAAATAAAGATTAAGAGAGGAGGGAATTTATATTTAATAGAGTTGTTAGTTGTTTCTAATATTTGCTTTTTCGCACCAACTGATTTTCTAAAAATTGGATGTGATCTTTTTTGACTTTTTCCGAAATAAATCTGTCGCGAATTTTCCTGGCCGGCACCCCCCCCCAAATTTCACAAGCGGGAACATCCTTATTTACTACCGAGCCTGCTGCTATAATAGACCCCTTCCCAATAGTAACCCCTGCTATAACTATGGCATTATGACCAATCCATACATCGTCTTCTACTATGGTAGTTCCATCCTCACCTCTTTCTCCTTGCCATATATATTTACCTGGCTGCGAAAAGTCATGATCGTTCTTCCCAACAAAACAAACCCTACCCGCCATCAATACATAATTGCCAATTTTTACATCAGAAGCCACATTACAATAATTGCCAAATTGTACGTGATGACCAAGTTCTATATCCATTTTTGCGAAGCTGGTATGCGCCATTACTCTAACAAAACCATCATACTTTACCCACGGATATCGTATATGAAAAATATACCACGTTCTTAGAATATTAAAAATATACCTCAAGGTAAAGATAAATTTGCCTGCCCCGTTAGGCATATTTTCATAGTCTATTTTCATGATTGTGATTATTTTACAACGTTTACAAAAGCATCCATATAATCAGAAAAAGATACAGGCATCAGATTTTCTCTATTGGTTTTTTTTGATAACAGATCCCCTTTCTTTAATACACTTGTAAAGTCTGATAAATCATCCGGATCGAAAATATAGCCGTTAATTCCTTCTTCTATGTAATCCAGGGCACCAATATTTTTACTTGTTAAAACGGGGCATCCAAACACTAAAGCTTCATTTACTACAGCTCCAAAAGGTTCGTAACGGCTCGGTAATACAAAAAAAGATGCTGTGCCGTACCATGCATATAATTCCGCCCCATGGAAATATCCTGCAAAAATCACACTGTCCTTTATGCCTAATTCAGCAGCTTGTAACTCCAGTTCTTCACGTTGGCTTCCATTGCCTACCAACACCAACTTATAAGCTGATAAACTTGATTTTGCAAAGGCATTTATTAATAAATCCAATCCTTTTACGTGCTCTAACCGGCCTATGTATAAAACAATGTTGTCTCCTAAGTTAAAGTTGCTTTTAAAATTTTCTGCCTGGGAGTGAAAATTCTTTTTGTACTGTAACAAGGTTTGCGGATTCTGGATATTGGGGCATACTTCTACTTTCAATCTCGGGAAACTCTTTTGATACCATTTTTTTACTTTCTCACTATACACAATAATCCCTGTAGATTGAGTGAGCACATATCCCCTAAATATCTGCTTTAGTTTACCTACACTCTTCGCGATAATCAAATTATCCGAAGTTGTCACGACCAGTTTGAATGAAAATCTTTTAAATTTTAAATATGTAGCCAGAACTATACTTGTTGGTGAGTATTCATGTGTAAACACCACATCTGGATTATACTTTTTTATAAGGCTTCCAATTCCCAGCCGAAATGGCTTAGAGCCTATTAAAAAACCTTTATCCCAAAACACAGTATTTACATTCAGCCTGGACAACAATGACTCCCGGTCATAAGTGAAACCCGATGCTTCTGAATGAAGAAACACAATCGTTAAATCGTATTGCTTCCCCATTTCGTTAAAAACGTCAATGCGCCACGGTGGTAGATAAGTATAAAAAATAAGGGCTTTAGGTTTCACTTTTTTAAATATTTATTTAGAAGAAGTCGAAATAGAAAGCTCAGTGATGTTGTTAATCCCATCACATTAATAGAAAACCCAATGGAGCTGTGTATTTTGCCCGCGTACGAATTCAATATCTCAGTTTTAGAGTTAATAACTTTAGTAAGTGCATTTTTTAGAAATGGAATGCCATGATGAGCGGTATTAAAGAAGATAGTTTTTACCGGCTCCCCTTTTATATGTAGATATTGATTATAATCCCATGAACTTTTTTTGGAGCAAAAATAAAAAATATTACTTCTATTATCTTTTAATACCCCTTTTAAGCTAAAGTATTGATTTATTAAAGGATTCTCAAAATTTCTAAAGACAATAGGGTTAATGCTTTCGTCTGACGTTTCTAATAAGTCGCTTAACATCATCTGCCCATTAAAAGAAAGTACTCTTTCTGCCTTTAACATTATGCCAAACAAAACTGCAGCATACCCCCCTGCGGAACTTCCTATAGTTGTCACTTTGAATCCTTTAGTCTCTTCCTGTAACAACTCAAAAAGTTTTGCAACGGTATTTAATTTTTCGTTTATGCCTTCCAGATACCATTGCTTTTGAATATCTCTTATAAAGATATGCTTATACGCATTCTCAATTCTAGTCCCATACCATTCGTAAGCATTTTTCTCTACAATTCTTTTTTTGAACGCATCTTCACTATTGGGATAATAAATTTCGTGGCTGCTAAAATAAATAGCGCAGATATTGTTTGCGCTATTGGCATCGGCATATTCGATCAGGTAATTATTATTGTTATCATAAACTTGCTTAACAATATTCGAGTCCGTTTGAAATACAAAGGTCATAGTAACAAAATATTTCTTTTATACAGTAAATTTATAGTAATCAACAAGTTTGTTCCATTGGGCCTCATTTTCATTTCGATCAACATTTGATTGCATTAAACTTGTTGTTTGAGAGCCGGACAGAAAAAAAGGTACAGGATACGCGTTAACCTTTACCACACCAACACCTAAATTTAACGCTTGAGCTTTGAGCCACAAATCATCTGCATTTAAAGACAGTTTGCGAATATTATCTATATTAAAAAGTTCGTCAGACCTAAAATTTTTAGGGTATAACACTCCAAAAACCCCGCGTGCCACGTTGGTATCTTCTAAAAATTTTGGACTACAATCGTTTGTTAAAGTTAAGGTACTATTCGCATACCGTAATCTGACAGCAGAGTTGGCACAAACGCAATTATTAAACTCGGTATGTAAGTTAACTAATTGTTTAATAGTATTTGGCCAATAAAATAAATCGTCGTCTATAGTTATTACCTCTCTGTTTGGATAGTTTTTTAGGGAATAGTAATATTTGTTATGTGGCCGTAAATTATATTCTACAAACACTATTTTTAATCCTTTGCCCAGCAAATTCCTTAAAGCTAACGGAACTTCTTCCATTCCTCCTGGAAATTCCTCTTTAGTTAACACAAGAATAATTTTGCCGGGTAATACTGTTTGCATATATAAGCTATAAATTACATAACAAACCGAACCGATTCTTTTTGGAAAACTTGTTAGGCTAACTATAGGCGCTAAACCATCATCTACTAATGGGCTTACGCTAGACTTAATGACATTATATTTTAACCATAAAATAGTTTGAATTATCTGAACGGAAACTAACGAAAACAACCTGAAAAGTATTTTATTGATAAACGTTCTATTTTCAGGTATTGTGCTTTCGTAACGCAAACTGGCATTATAACAATAGTTTACAAATCTTAATAACATATTTAAATAAATTCAGAATACTACAGATGCGTTAGTGTTAAAATAAGCTTGACTGTTACTGATAATTTGTATGATTCTACTAATTGCATACCCTTGGCGAAACACTACTATAATTTCGCATGCTACTTCCAGGCTTAAACCTCATGGAAGAACATTTTTCCTTAATATACGGCCTAACCCCGATTAAAGATGCAAATTGAAATCAAAGAACAGGAACAAGTAACTTATATTCAAATATATAAAACATGAAAAAACTTATTTACTACCAACAACATACTATTGCCATCAAATCAATTCACGTTGCGTTTGCGTTTAATGAAGTGTTTTTGAAACCGCCAATCAGATCTGCAATTTTAAATATTATATTAAAAGTCGCTACGACAATCAAAAATTGTGAATAAAATCCATGTATATAGGGGTATGGATTTACCTCAAGATTAACAACCATCGAGAAATAAAAATAAACCAGCAAAAACTCGATCTTGTTATCCTTAAAAATAAATCTAAAAACATTGCAAAAGTATTTCCATATAAAAAACATAAGAACAAAGTGAAGTATGGCGGCAATTACGCCGATCCAATCCCAATCAGCTACATACCACGTCAATACACTTTCGCCAATGTCAGCTCCTTTGCCTTGGTAAGTATCTCCTAAAATATTAGCCTCACTAATTTTTAGATTTTGTGGGACTAAATATTGGAATATCATGAAAGTTAACTCCCCGTTGCCTCTAAATGAGCGCGTACATGCCCAATGCAAAGCGGTGTAAAGCCCTAATGTTCGTTTGTTATATACGTGTAGCTGAGCTTCTATTTCTGATTTCATGAAGCTATCCATATTGATAGTTGCAAGCACAACCTGACTGAAAGACTCTACCTGAGACCTGGCGGCCAGATTTTTCTTTACAAGCCTGAATGTTTGAGACATTGGAAGCACAAACGCAAAAAATATCAGAACAATAATAAACATACGCACAAAATGTTTTCTTTTAAGCGAATGTTTGTAAACAGTATAATAGTAATGGGCAATAAAAAAGAATAGATTAAGAAACGTTGATTTAGTTGCCAGGAAAGCACATATGACACCAATAGTTAAGGAAATATAGGATATCGCTTTGTATTTAAATGTCTTTTTATGCTTATTATCTAAAATATATTTGTAATTCAGTAATATTAGAACCGGATAAACACTGTAAACAAATATTAATTCAGTGCGCTCTAAAAAGCTAACATTACCACCACCAAACCCTGCAGTTATGTTTGAGTCCATGCTATCTTCAGTCATTCCACTGTAATTTGTAAGTGGAACACTAAATAAAACAAACAGGATAAAAATAGCCGGTATATAAATAGGCTTAACCGCTACCCTGCTATCCCAATACCGTATATATGTACTAATATTTAATGCCGAGTATTTACCGCTATATTTATTGGTAAAAAAAACATCTATCACCAAAATTAAAAGGTGAAAACACAGAATTATAAACGGCGTATAATAATCATGTATATATTCACTTTGGAGCTCAGGCAAATCAATATATAGGGTTTTAATTGGAGTTAATGAATAGAATAAGGTACTGAAGATTAAAAGAACATCAAAGATATTTATATCCTTACGCTTAAGAAATTTTCGTAGCGGATATATTATAGGAATAATTGTTAACAATAAAAGTATTAAAAATACATTATCAGTTAAAAACATATTATATTTTACTTAGAGGTAATGCGTTTACTAAATCAGGCGACAGATTCCACCATTTTTCCGCAATCAAGTTATTGAAAAAAGAAGTGTCTCTATATTTTAAAATTCTTGCTGGAACACCTGCAACAATTGCATATTCCGGAATATCTTTTGTAACAACAGATCCAGCAGCAACTACAGCACCATTTCCAATTGTAATGCCGTTTAATACTATCACCCCGGCGCCTATCCACACATCATGCCCGATATTAATTTGCTTAAATCTTTGAAACCCGTCTTCAGTTACAACAACCTTTGAGTTGTAAAAAAAACTACTGGTTGAAAAGTTATCGAGCGGATGCTCTCCCAATCCAATTAAAACATCGTGAGCAATAGAACAATAGTTGCCGATATTTGCATGTTCAATTCGGGTATCCATATGAACCATTGTGTAACACCCAATATTAGAATGGTTTATTACAGATTTTTCTATTATTGAACCTTTTCCTACTTTACTATCTGCACTAAAAGAGCACCCATCGGTAATTTTAGCACCGTCATATTTAAGCTTATTCATTATGTCTCGCGAGTGTAGGTTAACCAGTTTTATTACACCAATTATTAACCCCAAAGGAGACACTAAAATCCTTAATATTTTCCACTTCATAATAAACTATTACCAGTAACAACCATTTTCCACCTGTATGTAGTTAGCAGGTCTGAAATTAGCACCGGGGCTTACCCAATACTCATTTTTTAATTCTAAATATGCCCCGGTTCTTCCTAATTGCGATTTAGGTGAAGCGTATCCTGGGTTATCCCATCTGTTGCCCCAAACTCCAAACAATAATTGCAACGTTCCACCAATATGTACAGCTTTTTTACCGCCGTGTTTTACATGCGCTGCCAATGGTAGCCCGTAAGCCCCTGCTCCAATTAAGCAAATGTCATAATCACGCTTGTTAATTTCCGCCTTCAGATACTCCAGCGCTTCAAACCAGTCTTTAAAATCATCAGTACCGCCGATGGATTGAACTGCTGTAATAACCTGCAAGTCAAAAACAGGTAAAGTTGCCTTGTTTTTAAATAGTTTGGCCCTATTCGTATCATATTGCTCTTTAATTAAATCAGCAAATGGATGCACCACTAATACTTTCTTTCCCTCAAGTGCTCTGGTCCATGGTTTTTCAGACCAATACGGATCTAAATAGACAAAGTTTATTAATTTTGCTTTAGGAAAATAATGAAGAAATTTATTTTCAGTAGGCTGCCATGAACCTAAAACGTCTATTGATTTAATGCCATCCATCATTAAATCTCCAAATTTTATCAGGTTATCATTTGTAGGTGGATAAAAGCCAGACCAATTCTTCATTTGCTGTCTTAAACTTTCATTCCACCACCATTCAGGTGCTTCTCCATTAATAAATTTCCAGATATTTTTTTCTGTAATTCCCTTAACACCTAAATAATTTACAAGAGCTGAAATTTCAGTTGCCCCAAATCTGGTTATCATACAAGGCCCGTCGGCAACCAGCAGATCATACATGATATCTGAAGCCTTGTCTGGGTTCATTTCGTAATTCGGTAAATTATTTACAACAGGTTTGAAAAGTTTTGAATAAACCTTTCTTAATCCCAATAATGCTTTTTGGGAAAACGAATATTCATTATTATTTTCTTTCATTATTATAGTTTTTTAATTTTTCAATATCAAAATTTCCTTCATCGTTTACCAGAATGAAATCATCTGTTTTAGGATAGTCATGCCAGAAGTTTTCCGGGCATACCTTTATTCCACTTTTATTAAGAAGAGCCGGTTTATAGGAAAATGAACTTTTACTGGTAATTAAAACATCTGCATAAATAAAATGCAAAAAAGAATTTTCTACATCCATATCTAAACACCAATGTATATTAGGTATAGCATGGAACTCTTTAAAATCTTCCATTTTGCCTTGAGAAAAAAAATAGACATGTATTGGCTTAACTGTATTAATGCCAGTTAAAACTTTTTTTAACACTCTAACAAAATACTCGTTATCCAGGTATCTTTTAGCCATCCCCGGGCTGCTCAGGTCAGCCAATATATCACCTCTGCGTACGTGAATGGCAACGTTGTAGCAGTCTTTTAAAAAGGTTACTTGCTCCTTTTTTCGTGCGTCAGCTTTGTAAAACTTATTCTGTATATCGGCCATTACCCCATACTGACCTCTGTAGTGTTGATCCTGTTCACAAAGGATTACAGTTTTGGTGCCGTTATGGGTTGCTATTATTTTTCTAATAAATTCTATTTCGTTTGGCTCATCTTCATTAAAAAGCGGGATACGCCTTACTTTGTATCCATCTTTTAAAAGTTCATCTACCGACTTTTCCTTAGATCCAAATGCAAAAAAGTTTTCCCACTTTTTTGGGGAAAAAGGCAGATGAGCAAATTTTAGGTCAAACTGTTTGGCCCACCAATATCCCGATATCCAGTTGGCCAGCTGATGACCTATGCCTGCACCACGATTAGGACGTGCTGTAAAATACAAGGTATTACCTGTTTCAGCAACCTTTTTTTTAGAAAATAAATAATGCCAATAAGATTTATAAATATAAGGGTAAACCGGGGTTTGTTTAAATCTGGAAACAATTTTTTCCCACAGTTTACGCTCTATTTTTTCTATTGTATATTTCATTTTCTCATCTATCACTTTGCACTCCCCAAAAATTTAAACAACTCATATTTTTGGTAATACAACCTCAAAGTATTTTTTATTGACACCTTAATAAAATAAAAAGGTAATAAATTTTTCCGAATTTGAATAGGCTTATTTTCAATAATTATTGCTTGTAGATCCCTATTTTTCAAATCCCAATATTGCAATGCCTTTTTGCTTAAAATGTCAGGAACATCAGCGTTCTTCACGCTATTTGTTATATCTTCTACACTATAATCGGTTTCAATAACACCCGGAATATCTGCTGAATAAAGGCTCTTTTCGGAAATTAAATAACAACCATTTAAAGGAGCGTGCCAAAACCGTCCAGAAAAAGTTACCCCTCTTTGAAAAGGATACATCAAACCTAACGCATATTTGGATCGGGCATATATTTTAGATACATCAAAAAGACCTGATTTGCCATGGTACTTGTTTTTGTCTTCTAATTGCCAATTCATTCCCCAAATATCCGCATTCAGCGCTTTAACAGCAGCATTAAATTTCTCGCGAACGGCATCACTGTCATCTATCTTTTTAAAATTGCCAATGTGCACGAAATCATATTTTTTTAGTTGAACTTTTTCTACCCATAACGAAGTTTCTACGGGAGGAAAAGCTATATAAATATGATCATCAGGGAAAGCAAGTTTATTAGCAATATGCTGTTTGTGTTGTGGTGCAGTGGTAAAAATATATGTTTTTGCATAATCAAGGGAGCGAATACATTCATCATAACCCCATCCTCCATAATCATAAACGTGTATCTGTTCAAAATTAGTAGTGTCGGCTTCAATAGGTTTATCTACTGCTCTCAATATTACTAACAGGTTGGCATCAAATAACTTTTCAGAGAAAACTGTCCAATAACCCAACTTTTTGTAAAAGGCTTGCAAATTTAATGCAACATCTAAATCAAGGCCATTTTGTCCATAAATAAGGCAGGTTGTCATTTCGCTCGTTTTAAAATTAAACTTTTTTTGTTCTTTTTAGTAGCAATGAATTGAACCATCGCAGCATAGGGGATTCTATTAGCTTATAGTAAACAACGCCAGCTATGGTTGCTGATATTACCGAAAATATAATTAAAAAATCCAATGGAATGAATTTTAAATGATCAATAAATTTATTTACAAAACTTATAAAAAGTGTGTGTATCAAGTATATAGAGAAAGATGCATCTCCAAGTAGTAGCATTATTTTGTTATTAAATTTCACTCCGCCGTTTTGTTCTAAAAAAATAATTCCGAAAACAATAGATGCACTTGGTAACCCCCATAATAAAAAGCGAGTGAGATAACTAATAAGATTAATACTTGTGGGATGATTGAAATCATTGTAACCCCGGCCGGTTAAGATGATGATTACATACCATACAAGGCCGATAATGATTGACGAAATATAAGACGTTGCTCTTAGTGTTGTTTGTTTGTTTGATAAAATTAATGCAATTAAAACGCCTAAACAGAATTCTAATGCTAAAGGATTGGCAATGAAATTATATTGGCTGTTATTGATCGGGAAAACGAGTCCGACAATTGTTGTGACAACAAATATCGATACCAGCAAAAGTCCTTTTTTATTTACTGAAGTTGCTATTAAAACTGCGAATACCATATAAAATAACCATTCATATGCTAATGTCCATCCCACGTATAAAATTGGCTTCCATGTAACCGCTTCCGTTACAAAGACAGGAACAATTGTTAGCGTCATCAACAATTCATCAACCGGAACAAATGTATTGGGTTTTGAAATAAACCTCAAAATTAAAGCAATTATACTTGCAACGTAATAAGTAGGGTTGATACGAACGAATCGTTTTTTTAGGAACCTTACAGCATCATCAACGCCATTAAGGTGCATAGATACATATGCAATTATAAAACCGGAGATAACAAAAAATATGTCAACCCCAATTGCCCCAAATTGTTTTAAGTAATAAAATGATGTCTGAGACGAACTTCCATGTCCAATAAATTTCAAGCAATGGTGATATACTACTAAAATTGCAGCAATTGCTCTTAAATATTGTATAGAATTAATCTTTCTGTCATTTCTCATTTTCTCATTTTTTGTGCTGCAGATATCTGTAATGCTTCAGCAATTACGTGGTGCATATCCATATATCTATAAGTAGCAAGGCGGCCAATAAAAGAAACATGTTCTAATTGTTTTGCTTCCTCCTGGTACAGAGCAAGTTTTTCCATGTCGTCCTTTAATCTTTTAGGATAGTAAGGCACATCTTGTTCGCTGGTTTCTTTGCTGTATTCTTTAAAATATGTTGTTTTATTATGCTGCTCCCAAGGCGTAAAATGTTTATGCTCATGCACCCTTGTATAGGGCACTTCAGGATCGGCATAGTTAATAACCGGATTTCCCTGGTAATCCCCGTCAGCAACACCTTTTTCAAAATAAACTGTTCTATAGGATAGTCTGCCGTGTCGATAATTAAAATAGGCATCTATAGGGCCGGAATAAAACACGTGGTCATACTCAGATACATCCCACATGGTATCGAATTTGGTATTCAAATGTACCGTAATATTTGGGGCGGAAAGCATTTTCTCAAAAATACCAGTATACCCGTCTTTCGGAATTCCCTGGTAAGGATTAGCATAATAATTGTCATCGTAATTAAACCTTACAGGCAAGCGCTTAAGGATACCTGCCGGCAGTTCAGTAGGCTCGCAACCCCATTGTTTTTTTGTATAGCCGTAAAAAAATGCTTTATATAAATCTTCGCCGATAAACTTCATTGCCTGCTCCTCAAAATTTTGAGGTTCTTCTATGTTCTTACTGGCAATAGATGCTATAAAAAGTTTCGCCTCTTTAGGGTTTAAGGTTTTATTAAAAAACTGATTAATAGTATGCAGGTTAATAGGCATAGAATATACCTTGCCTTTGTATACCGATTTTACCCGGTTTACAAACGGCATCATTTCACAAAACTGTTGAATATAATTCCATACCTCCAAATTATCTGTATTAAAAATGTGAGGCCCGTATTTATGGATCATTACGTTGGTTTCTGCATCTCGTTCTGTGTAGCAGTTGCCACCAATATGGCTTCGCTCATCAATTACAACAATGTTGTTTTCTGCGTCCTTGCTTAATTGTTCTGCAATTACAGCGCCCGAAAATCCGGAGCCGATAACTAAAAATTTTTTCTTGTACATTATCTATAAAAATTTCAGTGTTCTCTTATTAAAATTTAACTTGGAAACGAATTGTGCCAATATTACCCGAATGTTCTTTTTTTCTTCAGAATTTAAACCGATGAAATAAAAACTCACTGTATAAAAAGCCACTGTAAACACAGCAGTTAAACAGAGCCTAAAAAAGCCTTCTTGTAAAAAATGAATTAAAATATAACCGCTTACCAGCACTATGCCAAATGCCAGCGTACAACGCACAATAACATTCCAAAAATATCCGCTAAAGGATATATTGCAAAGCTTATCGGCATAGTACATTACCAGAAAATTTTGTATGAGACTAACTCCTGCAGTTATTGCATAAATTACATATGCTTGCGCACCAAAGCTATATGCTATGTAAGAAATAAGTAATGGAAGAAATAGAAAAACTGAATTTGCCATTTGAAACGGTTTAATTTTACCTATTGCTGCAATAGCTTGGGGTAAAAATAAAACCAGATCATTAATAAAATTAGTCAACAATAATAGCCAGCAAAATATTTGAGCATATTGTGGTGGTTTTTTTAACCATAATTTTAAAATAAATGGCATTTCAATCATAAATGCCAAAAACATAAAAGTCACTACAAATAAAATTATTTTGGTGCCTAAAACGGTGGTCTTCACCATTAGTTCATGATTATCAGCTCCAGCACTTTTTGCAATAATGGGTGTTATAGCCTTTTTAATACTTGAACCCAGTACTCCAAGCTGACCAGACACCTGATTGGCTATACCTTGAGAGGCGTTTGCAATCGTTCCGTGGAATATATTAATTAATATCCCTGTTCCTGACTGCGATAATACGCCAGACATACTACCTAACAAGTTCCACGCGGCAAAACTCCTCATTTCTTTCATCAGTTTTTTATCCCAATACTTTCGGGGCGCAACTACACACTCCTCGTATTTTCGGTGGCAGTATATCCGCATAATGGCCATAATAACTAACGGTATTCCTGCCATCATTACTCCGTAAATAACCAGTTTATCGCCGGCAAGATAAACTACCGACAATGCTACACCCAGTTTTAATACAGATTCAATAATCCCTACAATAGCATAATACTTCATGTTCTCGCGGGCATTAAGCACTGCGTCATAAGGTACGGTCATTACTGTAAACATGGTGCTTACAATCAGGCTACCATAAACTACTTTGGCAGCACCTAACCTGTTGGCATCAATATTCAACAACCCGTTGAAAAAGAAATATCCTGCAATCAATAAACCAACACCTAACAATAAGGCAATAAAAAAGTGAAGCACTACGCTAATGTTAAATATTTTCTTCTGCTTTTCCTTGTCGCCTTCTCCTTCGGAGAAACTCATAAATCTTTGGGTAGCACCCGCCATTGCAGCATTCAAAAACCCAAGCATGGCAATGGCTCCGCCAACAACATTAAAAACACCAAAATCTTTTTCTCCCAGCGCATTGAGTACTAAACGGGTGATATATAGTGAGATAAACATCGTTATGCACATTTTGGTGTACAAAAAGCCGGTGTTTTTTATAACCCTGTTGGCGGTACTCATTTAGTTTGATTGTTCGAGATTATTAATTTATGCACAGGTATAGCAGTCTTAAAAACAAAATTTAAGCCTTTCGGCCGAGCTTACTTTTAAAAGGTGTAAAATACGATTTTCATACAACAAAAGCTGTTTTTATATGATAATCATTTTTTATTCCTAAAAATATTATGATTAATCATTGATGGCGATAATTGATTGATAAAAATTTTCAATGGACAACGTTTGAGCAGCTTTTACTGCCGCCGTTTTTTTGCTAATTAAAACATCCGTGTTTTTTTGTAAATAATTTAATGCTTTACTGAAGCTGGCACTATCATTATCGCATAAAATTGAATTGTCTTCATTACAATAATCGCGTATTGAGCCTACATCATTGGCAACCACCACAAGACCCATTGCCATTGAAGTGGTTATAGCATTGCTGCCTACAGTGTAATAAAGTACATTGAGGGATACATCAGCCTCTGCCATGAGGCTTTTTAGTTTGTCTTCAGACACATAGCCCACAATGCTTACATTTTTTAGTTTTCTGAACTCGTCTGATATTGTTTGTTTACTAATACAAAATGTAAAATGTACGCCAGGGGTATTGACAAATACTTCATAAAGCAAATGATAATTTCTTTTTACATTACCAATTATTATAGCGTTTAACCTGGTGATTATTTGTTGCGTTTTTATGTTATTGCTGTTATAATAGTCAACATCAACATAATGAAAAGTAGTAACCATTTTTTCGGGGCTTACACCACGTTTAATAAAATAAGCGGTTAATGAACTTCCTAATGTTAATAGCTTATCAAGAACCTGTGTCTGTTTGCAAATCTCTTTATCGTTTGGAAAAAGAAGATCAAGTTCTTCTGGAGTATGATGTGCAAGCGCGTAAATTCTAATTTTCTTGCTAAGCCTTCTGCACATTTTTGAAATTCTGTACTGCTCAACATACTCAGAAAAATATTCCATTAAAAAGAGCTTATCGTTTTTTTTAATCCTAATTGCAACATATATTGAAATGAACGAGTATAGAAGATTTTGTAAATCTTTACCAAGTCTACCCCCTTTGTTAAATACAATATGAGGAACAACTATAATCTTTACGTTTTCGGGGTCAAGTTTTTTAATGCTTTTGCATAAATGGGCCATCCCTGCATGATTAGCTTTTGTTGTTTCCCAGTCCTGAACTACAAAATACCTCATTTTAATTTAGCTCTAAAAAAGCCTCCGCAGATAAGCGGTATTCATTTACAATTTTATTTACCTTTTCGTAATCAATGTTATGCCTTAATATATTTTCAGGAAGTTTGTTAACGATCAACCTATCTTTTAAGCCAAGCAATGCGAGTACTGATTCAAACCTTGTTAATCCGCGGCTGGCGTTACCTATGGCAATAAAGGGCTTATTAAAAATTATTGCAAACACACAGCCATGATAGGAATCTGTAACCACATATTCAGCGTCATCAAATCCTTGCAACCACTGCCATACGGGCGGATAAGTTCTTAATTTTAATGAAAACTCCAAAGACGTTTCTTTAACCCCAACCTTAAAACTCTGAAGGTTTAGTGTTGTTGTTATTTCATCGCGGATTAACTCTTTAGAGGGGTTTTTGTCAAGAAAGTATTCCAAAAGCTTTCCTTTATTATTTTCTCCTTTTTTTCCTGAGTAAAGTTTCACGTATTGTTCTTTATTTAACAAAAACGCAGGATCAAGAACCAACGTAGCGTCTACCTCTAATTTGCCTTTGCATAAGTTTACTCCGCTGCTTTCCCTAACGGAAATGCGATCAAAGGTGCTGATTAGTTTTTTAATGGCATCCGTTTTTTCTTGTGATATAGACCATTCGTCAACCCCAAATGATGCTGCGTAGGCAATTTTTTTAATATGATTAACTTTTATAAAATCAAGAAAGTAGTTCTTATAAAAGTCCGCAGTATACTCAAACCGCCAAACCTGGTCGCTCCCTACAATTACCGCGTCCAAATTATAATCATCTAAAACGCTGAATTCTGCGTCACTAGTTATTGGTGGGGTAGACGTCATGTGGTTATCAAAGAAATGCCTCATGTGATAAGAAATATCTTTTCTACCAATAATAGCCTTAATAAATTGCTTTACAATCTTAATAAATTGACTTAAGTTAGTTGATATACCAAGGTTTGGCTTATTCTCTAACCTTTGAATCAATATTACATCATGTCCTTTGTTTTTAAGGAAAGTTTGTAAACTATAAGATTGCAGCAAACCACCATAGTTATTATTAAACGGTAACGTTAATATCCCAACCTTCATCTTAACAATTCAAAAATTTTCGCTTTTGCACAAACACTTAATTAATATTAAAAAATGCATAGTAGTTTCACGAAAGAAATTTCAGTCTCTTCTCTAAAAATAACAGTCGATGTTTTGTCTTTTCTACCAACGGGGTATAGTCTAACAGTAATGGCAACAATAAGATGTTCTCAAAAAATGAAATATTCATCAGAAGAAAAATACCCAAATGGAATAAAAATAAAGCGATTAATATGAAAAATCTGACCTTACTACTTGAAAATAAAATTAATGGAGCGCAAATTTCTATAATAGTTGAAATAGGCAGCATAGGCGCAATTATATATTTTAGCCATGGGTGATCTAACGCGTAAAACCCAAAATTAAAGCTCCAGTTACTTGGATTTATTGCATGATATACCAACCAGCTTTTCATAACATCCGGATAAAAAACTTCAGGAAACCCTATCGAAAGCCGCGCAATGCCTATAAATGTATAATCCAGTAAAATAATAACGGATAATGCAATCATGGATGCTCTGTATATGTTGTTACCCTTACCGGTAATTTGCATTGTATCATAACAAGGCAATAAAATCAGCAAATAGGTGCAATACAATAAAGTTAATTCTCTATGATTGACATGATTGCCAAAACCTCTGATATATCCCATATAAAATGTAATCAGTATTGCGGCAATTGCAATATTCCACTTTGACTTACCCACGCCTGCAATAATGAACGTTATAAAATAAAGGACTATACACTTCAATGAAAGCAGAACGCCGGGGCCGAGTGCACGATAAAAATCATCGGAAAATATTTTCATGATACCGTGTTTAAAAAAAATGCCAAACTCTGCATTTGCTAATACATAACTGCTATCTGTAGCGAACCATATAAACCATATCCCGAAAATCCACTTTCTTGCAAACGAAAGCGTAACGGCATTGGCGTTTTTATGGGCAGTTATATTCATCTCAAAAACGGATTAGCTAAATTCAAAATAGTATTTCTGGTAATAGCATTAGAGCTATTCTTTTGCATATCTATAGTAATTATAGCAAATGAAATACTGTCAGGCAGTCGTTTCTGTTGATATTGAAGCACATTGTAAATAGAGCGAATGTATTTTTGTACTTCTTTTTTTGCCCAGTTTTTTTCTTTTTCATCAGCAGATTGTAATGCAGGGATTACAACACTATTCATTTTTGTACTTAGGGTCTCAACGCCCGCTCCTCTTAGTAAGTCGGCTAATACATAGTCTGTACGACGACCGTTATTTTCAGAAAAAAAATCATGCACAAAAATATACCGGGTCCTATAACCACTTTGAAACATGGCAAATCTGGCTATCGGGAAAAATTCAATTTTTTTATCCGGGAATTGATATTGCCATCGGTCTACCACTTGCACAAATGTCCAAAGGCCTATAAACAACATGAAAGCCGCTAATTTTAATCTGCCTAATGGTTTTAAAAAGTTAAAAGCCTTAGCTCTGATGAAAATGAAGTAAAGTAATGCGAGTAAAAACAATACTTCTAAGCCGTACCTTAATAGCGTCATACAGGAAAATTTTTATTAACTGCATCAATTATATATTTTTTTTCAATGGGCCTCAATCCTAAAAACCAAATGCCCAAGAGAGAAAGAAACACTATCAGCGTCGACGAGATGATAAATTGTACAAAAGATTTAACATCAAAATTTATTAAGTAAACGCATAAAAACATAAATGCACCTACCATCAAAATAGGCAACAAAACCTCTTTAACATATTTTATAGACGGGAATTGCAACAAGTGCTTTAAAAAAAACAAACGCATTATCAACGACAAGAAAGTAATAACCAGCAGCACGTACAAAAACATTTGTGGATGTGGATATAGTTTTAATACAAAATAGGAAACTGGTAAATTGAGGCAAACAAACGTGCCCATGATAATTTGATACCATTTTATCTTCCCCGTAGCAGAGACACCAATTATTAGTGGATTGGAAATAACATCTATGCTGAGAAAAATCAAGTTGTATACAATAAAGATACTGCTGTAGGGGGGAGGATTCTGGAGCCAGAATTTTAAGATAAAATCTATGCTGTATATTATTGGGCACATAATAACAAGTATCATGTAAAAGCTGAATTTAGAAGTATAGAACATTATTCTGAACATTTCTTCCTTTTCGCCCTGCGCATGCAATTTAAAAATTTGCGGATTAACCGCAACTTGAAAGTTAAGCACAAAGCCCGAAACGGCATTTTGAACTTGCGCCATTACACCATAAGCAGCGTTTATCAGGGTGCCAAATAAAATATTCAATATAATATTAATTCCCTGTGTTCTGGCAACTGCAGATGCATTGCCAAACAAACTCCAGCCTGAATAAGATATAAGTGTTTTGTAAAGAACTTTATCTTTGTAAACAGAAAACTTTGACTCTTCAAATTTTTTTAAGCAGTATACTTTATAGATGGTTGACTCAATTAGCACTACTGCCAAAGTAAGCACCGCATAAATTTTCAGTTTATCAAACGTTGATATGAATAGTAGATAAACAACCAATAACTTTAGCACTACTTCTGCTATACTAATAAGTGCAAATACATTCATTCGCTCTCTTGCAATTATTAAAGCATTAAATGGTACTTGAGTTATAGTAATAACACTTGCCAAAATAGAAAGCTGATAAACAAAATTAGCAACCCCCAATCTTCCGTCGGGCAAATTCAGTTTATTGTTAACAAGCCATAAGCCGGCCGTTTCTCCAATTAATAATAGCATTAGTGCTATGCCTATATGGATAATTAACGTGGAATTAAACGTTTTCTTTAACCCGGCCCAATCGTTTTTTCCAATATCAATAGATAGGAATCGCAATGTGGCAGCAGACATTGCGGCATTAAAAAATCCAAATAACGCCACAACACCGCCAACAACAGAGTAAATGCCGTAATCTTTATTTCCTAACGTACTAAGTACAACACGCGAAGTATATAACGCAACTCCCATAGTCAGTAACATCCTAAAATACAGCATTAAAGTGTTTTTAGCGATAGTTTTAGTACCCGTACCCAAAGTTTGCGTCATTTTTTACCTTTTAGGGCTATGCAACTATTTTAGGGGCATGGTACATGTTTTCACAAACATGTACCCAATTTGATCACAGACGTACGTACCTGATTTTATATCAAGTGGATTGTCGCAACTTTAAAGTTAACAAACAGGTTATATTATTGCCGATTAAAATCTGCTAAAAATGCCCTTCATTATTTTGCCAAATGTCACCTTTTCTTTAGTGGCATAAGAGTTATAGCTATTAGCACCACCATATCCTCCGTAGCCGTAGCCATACCCATATCCGTAGCCATATCCTCCGTAGCTTGACAGACCGCTTTTCACACCGTTAAATACAATTGTAAATTTAGGGAAGCGATTGGCCTCGTTAATTTCGTTAACAAACTCCAACTCGTATTTATGTGTATATCCTTGCCTTACAACATATAGTGAAGCATCAGCTACACGGGCTATAATTAATGCATCGGTAACCAAGTGTATTGGCGGCGAGTCTATTATAATGTCATCATAAATCTCCTTTAACCTGTTGATAAGTTCATCAAGCTTTCCACTTTCAAGCAGTTCGGAAGGATTGGGCAATATTGAACCGCAACCTAACACATCAAGGTCAGGTATTCCCGATGGCTGTATTAAAGTTAAAAGATCAGAAGTTTCATCATTTAGGAAATTACTTATACCAAAATGTGTGGTAGGCAAACCAAAAGCTATAGAAATTTTCGGTTTACGCAAATCCATTTCTAATATAACTGTTTTTCTAGACGCATAAGCCAAGGTTACTGCCAGATTGGAACTTACAAAGCTTTTACCCTCACCACTCACACTTGATGTAAAGAGTGTAACACGCCCTTTATCATTATTACTGTGTAAATGATATAGGTTGGTTCGTAACACCCTGAATTGCTCACCGATCGCAAATTTACTTCGCCCTTCAGATACTACGATCTGCTGCTCACTTTCCTGATAAGCAAGTTCGCCCAAAATTGGAATCTCAGTTTCATCCTCAATCTGCCGGCGACTAATTATCATGTCATTCATAACTCCGCGTAAATAGAGTATACCCGCTGCTGCCGCCATGCCAAATAGCAGCGCTAAAGCAAATACCACGATTGGAACAGGCCATGTCACTCTACCAGCATGAGCATCATCAACAACTTCGGAATCAGACACTGAAGAAGAATAGCGCAAAGCAACCTGCTCATATTTTTCCAATAAGAATTTGTAAATGTTTGCCTTACTTTCATGAGATCTTTGCATAACACCAAATTCTTTATCTTGAACTGGTACAGATCTTAATGAACTTTTAACATTATTATCTATTTTTTGTAAAGTGGTTTTTTCCGCAATGAATGACAATTTTATATTTTGGATCTTGTCCTTAAGTTGGCTTTTAAGGCCGGCAATCTGTTTATTAACAGAACTTAATATGTAATTATCTCCAGAAACTGTAGATATTAATTGTTGGCGTCTTATTTGCAAATCGGTCAATCTGCTGTAAAGATCATTTAATGAAGCGTCTGATAAGATAGTACCTATCGCCGGCAATGTTTCATCGTTTGTTGACGACGAGGCGTATCGTTCAAGACTATTAAGAATACCCAGTTGCCCATCAACTGCGTTCATGTTCTTTATATTATCCCTATCAAGGTCTCTAAATCCCTGCGCTTGTGCTGAAATATCAGTTATATTATGCGCACTTTTATAATCTCTAATCTCTGTTTCAATAATATTTAACTCCTTTTTAAGAGAGTCAAGTCTAAATCCGATAAATTTAAGCGTTCGTTGCGAAAGCTTGTTTTTATCTTCCATAGCATATCGAAGATAAAGCTTCATTAACGAATTAAGAATATCTTTACCCCTTTTTGGAACCTCATCAGAGTATGTTAAATTAACAAAAGGGGCATCCTTATTTTCTAACGCAACCTTAATTTTAGATTGAATGCCATCTGTAACCTGATCTGGATCTTGAATTTTGACTGTAATAGTAGAATCTATGAAATTACTTACCTTAAGCGTAGGGGCTAGTTGCCATGAACCCATACCGCTTTTTACAACGGATGAAAAATTATAGGTAGTAATTTTACCATGCTGATCCTCATACGCGAAGGTGCTTGGGGTTTTTATGTGAATCAGTAAATCTTCTCCCTTGGGTGAAATAATACCATCTTGCTGTATGAATTTGAAAGTTACCGGGCTCTGATCATAAAGCTCGATTTTTTTTAGTCCTTTCTTTTGTGAATAACGTATCCAAAGTTTTAGTGAATCTACTACCTGATAGATAATTTTTTTTGACTGCATTATCTCTATCTCATTCTCAACAATTATTGGTTTATCAATTGGGTCGAGTTGTTGTTCTGTAGAACTTTGGTTCACAGTTAACGAAGCCGAAGAGGCAGTTGGTGCTTTAAACTCTAAAGTGGCAATTATAGGGTAAACTGGAACTACAGTTTTTAGATAAAAGTATGCGCCAATTAAAGTAACAATGGTACAAAGTACAAACAGCGGCCAATGATAAAGATATTTTTTAATAAGAAGGTTTATGCCAGAACTCTGAGTTTCGGCGTCTCCCGGCAATGTAAACGTTGTTAACTGTTGAGTTTTTTGTTTGCTCATGGATCAATTGGTTAAAAAAAGTAATTAACGTGAAAATAATACGACAATTACTGTCAATGCAGACAAAATTAATGAAAGCTTTTGAGAATAAGAATCACTTGCAAGAACGCGGTCGCGGTTAGGCTTTATATAAATGACATCGTTATTCTTTAAATAATAATATTTCGAAGTAATAACGTCTTTCGACCTCAGGTCTATTGGCACATAATCCCGCTTACCATCCTGTTCTCTGATGAGAAAAATGCTGTTGCGTATGCCAGTAGTATTTAAATCACCAGCTAAAGCTAAGGCCTCAACTATATTTATTTTCTCGTTTGCGATACTGAATAGCCCCGGATTTTTTACATCACCTATTACCGAGATTTTAAAATTCTGTAATCTAAGCTCAACAATAGGTGATTTAAGTGATTCGGATAACTTACTTTCCAATGCTGTTTTTGCCTGTGAAAGCGTGTACCCCGAAATCTTAAGCGGCCCTAAAGTAGGTAAATATATATTACCCTTACTATCAACCATATATCCCACAATGGCGTTTTGTGCACTATTGCCAATTTCTCCGGTTGTCGCTACACTGGCACCGTTTGAGCTCGGACGTATCAAGTTATAGTTGAAAACTGCATCTGCTTCGTGATTTAAACTCACTACGTTAAGCCCGATCAAATCACCTGGCTGAAGAGTTAGCGGAGAGTAATTATCAATCTGTTCTGATAATATGCTGTCTTGTTTCAAATCCTGAAAATAAGGGACATTTTTGTAAGGAGTGCACGAGCTAATAAGAAAGACGGCACTAATTGTAAAAAGAAAAATTTTTAAGCGCATAGTTTTTTGAAATCAATTGACGTTAGGGTAAAGGACCTTGCTGTTTATTAAAACACTATATTAACAATCTAATAATATTCTGAAAGATAATTTTTAATTTTTAATTTTTTTTGAGTTATTAGCAGTAAAAATATTAAAAATATTGATTATTTTAAAACAAATGTACTTTTTTTTGACAAAATTAAAAAATTCTCAAATTTTAATTTCATGGATAAACAGTTAATTGTTGCCAATGCTGACGATTTTGGTTTAAGAACTTCTGTTAACGCAGCTATCATAAAGTGTTTTAGAGCGGGATTAATAAATAGCGTATCATTAATTACTAATAGCCCGATTTTTGATGAAACGATTGCGTTGATCAAAAGCGAAAAATATGTTAAAAATATTGGATTACATGTTAATCTTGTTGAGTTTAAGCCCTTGACCGTTTTTGCTGCACCGGAGTTTATTGATAAGGAAGGAAATTGGAGCTTAAATAATGCTAATAACAAATCGTTATTTCTTAATAAAAAGGCCATTAAGGCATTCGATAACGAAATTTGTACGCAAATTGAAAAAGGTCTTTCGGCAGGTTTAACATTAGTCCACCTTGATTCACATTACCATGTGCATACTTTACCTGCGTTTTATATGTTGTTTATTAACGCTGCCAAGAAATATAATTTGAAATTACGTTTGGCGCAATCTTACAATGAGGGTAATTATGGCAAATTTCTATATCGTAAATGGTTGAATAACTTGATTAAAAAAAACGGATGTTCTTATACCGACCTTTTTCAAGATGTGCAATATTTCCTTTCCAAAAACAAAGACAGTGAACGAAAATATAGCGTTGAAATAATGTTACATCCGGATTTGGATGATGCAGGAAATCTTACCGATCATTATGATCAACAAACCATGACGATATGGATGGAATATATAGCCTGTCGGCGAACAGATTATAAAGAAAATTATGCTGGATTATAAAGCCAACCTTTAAACGTTAACGGTTATGTTGGTGCTGGCTATCGTAAAACTTAATTTTGCCAACGGTGTCAAAAATATGTGTTTTTGATGATGCGCCAAACAAAATTGATTCTACATTAGGAAGACCGCAAACATAATCTAAAGCCTCATCTGCTGGTATAGCCCCAGCGGCAAGTACTTGCATTGCAACAATTCTCAATTTTCGACTTTTCAAGATTTCTTCGTAACGTTCTTTTCCGCCGGGCATTCTAAAACCAATTTTATTGATAGAAGTACATATAATAGCGTCGTGTATATTACATGAATCCAACATCTCAACCAACTTAGGCATGTTCATTGTAATAAAACCTACTTCTGCATTGTATTTTTTACGAATATGATCATAAAATGCTATAAACATTTCTTTCATTCCGAGCCCAAGCAGTAAATCTGTTACGATGTTTTGTAACCATATAACCGGGGTTTTAATTCCCTTGAACATTTTCATTTCCGCATCAATAAGCAGTTGGACTATTGCTACGAAATCTTTGGACAAATAAGCTATTCCTCCTTTTGCCAAAGCACTTAAAAAATTACCGGGGACATATTGTTTTATAGTTTCCCAATACCCCAGTTCGGTAACGGCGTTAGCGTATTTATGAGCGTAAGGCATACAAGGGTAAATTTCAAAATCCTGGTATTTGTCGGGATATTTCCTCATATAATCACAGATATTTCCAATCCTTTCATGAGTAGTGCACATAAAAGTATTTATACCAGCCTCCCTGGCGGTATCTAATGTTTGAATAATTGCACTATCATCTTTAAACTTTATTGAAAGCGCTCTTGATTTTTCTTCGGAAATATGATTAATTGCAAAAAACTGATTATCGCCAAATAGTATTCTATCCATTTCTAAAGATTATTTTGCATTTGTTCTTATCAAATCAATTGCCTTGTCTGTAAGCCAAGCGCTTTCAAAAGTATTGATAGTATTAGGTTTATTCTTTATAACTGCGTCTATAAAATAATCTATTTGAGATGAATATTCTTCTCCGCGCAAATAAAAATCAATTTTCTCAGTCAAATCTGTAACATATTTAATATTCCAACCTTTTGTATAGCCAGCCGGAGCATTTTTATCTTTAAGGTAAACTCTTAACTCGTTTATATCTGAAACTATTTTGCCTTTTGTACCTTCAATTGTTACAGAGGTTGACATTACGCGACATGTTTCGTCGCTCCAGTTAACGGATATAGTACCTGTAATGTTATTTTGAATTTTTACCAAAGCATAAACGGCATCTTCAACTTTTTTAGAATAAATGGACTTTAAAATACTGCTATCAACATTTGTTATAGGCCCAACTAAGTAATTAACCAAATCTATAACATGAGATGCGTATTCCATAAGGCATCCCCCACCTTCGCCTGGATCAGAACGCCATGTATAGGATTGTTTTTTTACCACCACCGGGCCGTAAGATTCGCCTTTAAAATGCAATATATCACCTATGGCATTTTCATCCATTAGGCGTTTTACCTCCTGCCACGTACCTGTAAACTTGTTGTGGTATCCTACCTGATTTATAAGTTTGTTAGACTTGGCCAATTTAACTAATGGTGCACCTTCTTCGGGAGTCAGACAAAATGGCTTTTCTACAAAAACATGTATTTTTTGCTCCAAAAGTTCCTTTACAATCTCAGCATGATATTTTGTGGGTGCGGCTACAAAAACGGCATCCGGCTTAGTGGCAGAAAGCATTTTTTTATGATTAGCGAAGCATGAAAAGGGCGAATATCTTTCTAAAACGTCAACTACAAGTTTTGATGTGTCGCAAACGCCAACCACCTCAACCTTTGGATGAGAGCCAAGAATAGATAGATGAGAGATTCCCATTTTGCCAGCCCCAATTAGCGCCACTTTAAGCATTATTCAATTTCTTTAATTTAAAAAACAACAAAATCACTTCTGCAAAAAATTTCATCTGGTTGCGTATATTTCGTTTGAAAATTTCAGGACGCAAAAAAATTCGGATTAACCATGCCAACCTTAATTTATACCAAAACACATGAACGGCCTTTTGTGTTCCTGCAAACCAATCAAATACATTACCTATACTTATTATTAATCCGGTTTTTAAAACACATTTATGCATAACTGACCATTTTTCCTGTTTTGGACAAGTCATGCCTACAAATAAAATATCCGGCTCAAATTCATTAATTATATCAACCATTTTTTTATTGTCCTCTTCGCTAAAACTTGATTTAAACGGAGGAGAATAACTTTTCACTTTAACGTTGGGATAGACGCGCTTTACTTTTTCTTCTATTTTTTTTAGTGTTTCAGCAGTTGATCCTAAAAAAAAAACTTTGTAAGTGTTAACATTAGCCCTTTTTATAAAGTGGTCAAACACATCCGGACCCTGATTTTTTTTTATATTTTTTCCCTGCAACAAGATAGATGCAAATGCAAAATATACGCCATCTAAAACAAGGTAATCACTTTTTTTTAATGATTGATAAAATTCTGCGTCGCACATTGACAAACCGTATGAATTAGGACTAATAGTGTTAATAACCCGGGGGATGGTATTTTCTATATCAATTAAATCCAATTCATCTGAAAAAACTTTGAAACCTAATGTATCAATATATTTTGCTTCACGCATTATTTCAAACTTGACTATTATCTATCTACTAAATAGATTCCGCTTAGAGCTATTCCACTATCTCTAAAACAGGCAGTGAAAATATACTTTCTAAGGAACACAAACAACTAATTTCAAAATTTGTGTTATTGTAAATCATTTAGGGGCAATAATACTAAATTTAATGCAATTTTACTCAGATATTGATAGTGTAGCGATTTAATGCTACACAAAGCTACAATTATATTACAAAAAGTGATGTTTTTATAGCAATTTTATAATTTATTCGACATATAAATTAACTATTTGCAAATATATTAATTTGCCAAGCAAGATAATGAAGAGAAATAAGAGTAAATTATTACTGACGATTTGGCCATTTACGATTGTAATTTTCTTGATAATTAATCAAAAAGAAAAGAAAAGCACAAACTTGGTTTTCAGTGATATACATGATAAGGTAATCTCCAATATTTCTATAAATAACACTATACAACCATGTCTTACTTTCAGTAATTGCCGTAATATAATTATTGAGAGGTGTGCTTTAACTAATTCTAAAGATGTAGCCATCTCTCTTTACCGCTGTCGTAATATTTCAATTAAAAACTGTTACATGTCCAATGTATCCAGCGGTGTCTACGCGTTAGAGTCTCAAAGCATTAGGGTAATTAACAATACTGTTCAAAATGTTCAAGGGCCTTATCCACGTGGACAAATGGTTCAATTTGACAACGTAAGCGGAGCGGGAAATCAGGTTGTAAACAACCGTTGCGAAAACATTCTCGGGCAAAGTTTTGCTGAGGATGCTATAAGTATGTATAAGTCTAAGGGAACGCGTGCAGAGCCAATATTAATAAGTGGTAATTTAATAAAAGGTGGTGGCCCCAGCATAACGGGTGGTGGCATAATGCTGGGCGATAAAGGCGGAGAGTATATTGTTGCCAGAAACAACGTGTTGGTTAATCCAGGACAGTATGGCATGGCCATTTCTGGTGGCAGCAACATGCAAATCATTAACAATAAAATTTATAGCAAAAGTCAAATGTTTACAAACGTTGGTCTATATATATGGAACCAAAATGAATTGGCTTGCCAAAACAATATTATTAGTGGCAATTTGGTAAATTGGAAAAATTCTAAAGGAAAGGTAAATGATGGCTGGAACAATGGAAATTGTGGGCCGGTTAAAGGATGGGAAACTAATGTATGGCGCGCTGATATTGATTCAACACTTATCAAGCCCGACTTTATGAAATACCGGCTGTAGAAGAATTATTTTTATTATATAACATGATGGCTGGGCATAATTTAGTTGTCTTTTAAATTTTTTAAAAAAATAGGCATATTATTATATAATTTTTATTTTACATGTTGTATCTTTATCGCATTGATAAATTATTAAAGTGAAACCAATAACAGCAGAGCATTGTGTACGCCTGTTGGGATACTTGAATGTTTATTTCGTTGCAAAGTTTAACGTTAGTTAATATAAAAAAACATAAATTCCAATGCCACAGAAGAAAAAAGTTGCCCTGCTAACAGGTGTCACCGGACAAGATGGTGCATATCTGGTTGAGTTATTATTGTCAAAAGGATATGAAGTACACGGTATAAAACGTCGTAGTTCATCTTTTAACACTGACCGGATTGATCATTTATATCAAGATCCGCATGAAGAGCATGTCAATCTTACTTTGCATTACGGGGATTTAACAGACTCAACAAATTTAATACGTATTATACAGCAAGTACAACCCGATGAAATCTACAACCTCGGTGCTATGTCGCACGTTAAAGTTAGCTTTGATACGCCAGAATACACCGCAAATGCTGATGGAATAGGCACGCTACGTATTTTGGAAGCGGTTCGTCTACTAGGGCTGACACAAAAAACCAGAATATATCAAGCCTCCACGTCTGAACTATATGGTTTGGTACAGGCCGTTCCTCAATCAGAAACCACACCTTTCTATCCACGTTCGCCTTATGCGGTTGCAAAATTGTATGCTTACTGGATCACTGTTAATTACCGCGAAGCTTACAATATGTTTGCATGTAATGGTATATTATTCAATCATGAGAGCCCACTTAGAGGTGAAACATTTGTAACCAGAAAAATAACCAGAGCTGTTGCTAAAATAGCTATGGGCTTGCAAAAGAAAATATATTTAGGCAATTTGGATGCTCAACGAGACTGGGGACATGCTAAGGATTATGTTGAGGCAATGTACTTAATACTACAGCAAGATCAACCTGAGGACTATGTGATAGCCACCGGGATTACCACCAGAGTACGTGAATTTGTGCGGCTGGCATTTAGCGAAGTTGGAATTGAAGTAGGGTTTGAGGGAGAAGGTGCTGCTGAAAAAGGCTACGTGGTGAGCTGCTCTGACCCTGCATTTCAGGTTGAGATTGGCACAGAAGTGGTGGCAGTTGATCCAAAGTATTACCGTCCAACCGAAGTTGAATTGCTTATAGGAGACCCTACAAAATCTGAAAAACAATTGAATTGGAAACCAAAATATCAATTACATGAATTGGTGAAGGAAATGGTTGCTGCCGATTTACAACTTTTTCAAAAAGAGAAACTGCTTAGAGATTCAGGATATACCATCAAAAACCAATACGAGTAAACACATCGGAATTAAAATATGAATAAAGACGCTAAAGTATACATTGCCGGGCACAGAGGAATGGTGGGATCGGCAATTTATCGTAAGCTGTGTAATGAAGGCTTTAATAATATTATAACTCGTACTTCGGCAGAACTTGATCTCCGCAATCAGCAAGATGTGGCTGACTTTTTTGCTAAAGAAAAACCCGAGTATGTATTTCTTGCAGCTGCAAAGGTGGGAGGGATATTGGCTAATAATATTTACCGTGGCGAGTTTTTATATGACAATCTACAAATTCAGAATAACATTATCCATTCGTCTTATTTGAATAATGTTAGTAAACTTATGTTTTTAGGTTCAAGTTGTATTTATCCTAAAATGGCACCTCAACCGCTTAAAGAAGATTATTTGCTAACGGGAACGCTAGAGCCAACTAACGAGCCTTATGCAATTGCGAAAATAGCCGGAATAAAAATGTGCGATGCTTACAGGCAACAATATGGATGCAATTTTATTTCTGTTATGCCCACTAATCTATACGGGTATAATGATAATTATCATCCCGAAAACTCTCATGTGTTGCCGGCGCTTATCAGGCGCTTTCATGAAGCAAAAACAAATCAGTCTGAATCGGTAACAATATGGGGTACCGGAACGCCTAAACGGGAATTTTTATTTGCAGATGATTTAGCCGACGCTTGTTTTTTTTTAATGGAGAATTATAGTGAAGCGGGCTTGATAAACATAGGCACCGGGCATGATATTTCAATTAATGATTTGGCTGAACTTGTTAAAGAAGTTGTTGGTTTTAATGGGTCAATCAAATTTGACACTTCTAAACCTGATGGTACCCCAAGAAAACTGATGGACGTTACTAAATTGGAAAGTAAAGGCTGGAAGTATAACGTAGATTTAGCCCAGGGTTTAGCTTTAGCATATCATGACTATTTAAATAAGTTACAGGTAAGCTCAAATTAGCGAGATTTTGAAACAATATTTACCTGTAAAGTGATAAAGGGGATATATTATATTTAACAAACATCATATTTACTTAGAACGATCTATAAATGAACTTAATAAAAACGCCCCTGGATGGATGCGTTGTGATTGAGCCGCGGATATTCAACGATAGTCGGGGGTACTTTTTTGAGTCATTCAACCAAAAAAAGTTTACAGAAGCTACGGGGCATAATTTGCCTTTTGTGCAGGATAACCAGTCGTTTTCCCCAAAAGGCACTTTGCGCGGGCTGCATTTGCAGAGAGGCGAACACGCTCAGTCTAAGCTGGTGCGCGTTTCAAGAGGCGAGGTATTGGATGTAGCCGTTGATCTGCGCAGTTCATCTGCTACATATGGTCAATATTTTTCAGTTATACTATCAGAAAGTAACAATCGCCAATTATTTGTTCCACGAGGTTTTGCACACGGGTTTGTAGTACTGAGTGATTTTGCAGTGTTTCAATACAAATGTGATAATTATTATAACAAGTCCGCAGAAGGGGGCATCCATTTTACAGATGCGAAACTCAATATCGACTGGAAATTTTCGGCAGATGATCTAACGGTATCAGATACAGATAAAGAGCTTCCCTTTTTAACTGGCGCAGATGACTTTGGGTTTTAGATTTGTAGATTAATTTTATGTACCCGACCGGCCGCGCACTAATTAGTACACGGCAATAGCTTTATAGACTGTTATTGTATAAATAAACTAAAAAAATCTTGTTCTTAATATGAAGGGAATAATTTTAGCGGGTGGTTCAGGAACGCGCCTTTATCCCATTACCAAGGCCATAAGTAAGCAATTAATGCCTATTTATGATAAGCCAATGATATATTACCCGCTATCAGTATTGATGTTAGCTGGAGTAAAAGAAATACTTATTATTACAACTCCGGAAGACCAAGCCGGCTTTGTAAGGCTTTTAGGCGATGGCAGCGATTTGGGTTGTAAATTTGAATTTGCTGTGCAGGAAAAGCCAAATGGCTTAGCCCAGGCCTTTATAATTGGCGAGGAATTTATAAAAAATGACAAGGTTGTTTTGGTATTAGGTGATAATATTTTTTATGGATCAGGTTTTAGCACACTTTTACAAAGTTTTAATGATCTTACGGGCGCTGCTATATTCGCTTACCCGGTAGCAGATCCGGAGAGGTATGGTGTAGTAGAATTTGATAAGGACTTTAACGCGCTTTCTATTGAAGAAAAGCCCGTTGAGCCAAAATCGCAATATGCTGTACCAGGGTTGTATTTTTATGACAATTCTGTTGTTGAAGTAGCTAAAAATATCCAACTTTCGCCGCGGGGCGAATATGAAATTACTGATGTAAATAAATGGTACCTTGAGCAAGGTTTATTAAAAGTTGGCTTGATGGATAGGGGTATGGCCTGGCTTGATACAGGGACCTTTGATTCATTAAGCGATGCATCAGAATTTGTAAAAGTTATTGAGAAACGCCAAGGCAAAAAAATTGGTTGTATTGAGGAGGTGGCATATAGAATGGGCTTTATTGATAGTGAAGCTTTACAAAAACTTGCAAGCATGTATATTAAAAGCGGCTATGGAAAGTATCTTGAGGGGCTTATATGATTTTTGTTAAAAAAATAGAACGTTATCTGTACTTATTAATATTATAAAAATGTCTGTAAAGAATATATGCTGTATTGGCGCCGGTTATGTTGGGGGCCCAACCATGGCAATGATAGCCAAAAAATGCCCGCAAATAGCTGTTACTGTAGTAGATCTTAACGAAGCTAGAATTGCAGCCTGGAATGATCCCGACGTAAACAACATTCCGGTTTATGAACCGGGCTTAAGCGAGGTTGTTGCCGAGGCAAGAGGCAGAAATTTATTTTTTTCAACTGACGTAAATTCTGCCATTGACAACGCAGAGGTAATCTTTATATCCGTAAATACCCCAACTAAAATGTATGGGGCAGGCAAAGGACAGGCTGCAGATCTGAAATGGATAGAACTTTGTGCACGTCAAATTGCAAGTGTAGCCAAAAATGATAAAATAATCGTTGAAAAGTCAACTCTACCTGTTCGTACCGCAAGTGCAATAAAAGACATTTTGATGCACACAGGAAGCGGTGTTTCTTTTCAGATATTGTCAAATCCTGAGTTTTTGGCTGAAGGGACAGCCGTTGAAGATCTTGATTCACCAGATCGCGTTCTAATTGGAGGTGACAATACACCCGAAGGGCAAGTTGCATTGCAAAAGTTGGTTGACATTTACGCCAATTGGGTTCCGGTTGACCGAATTTTAACGACAAATGTGTGGTCGTCGGAACTATCAAAACTAACAGCAAATGCTTTTTTGGCTCAACGAGTATCGTCTATTAATGCACTGTCTGAAATTTGTGAAAAAACTGAGGCTGACATAGCCGAGGTAGCGAGAGCTATTGGTACCGATAGTCGAATAGGGCCTAAGTTCTTAAAGGCCTCTGTTGGTTTTGGTGGCTCTTGCTTTCAAAAAGACATATTAAATTTAGTTTACATTGCCAAAAGTTACGGGCTTAATGAAGTAGCAAATTACTGGGAGCAGGTAATTATTATGAATGACCATCAAAAGACAAGATTCGCCAGTAAGATAGTGAACACACTCTACAATACTGTTAACGGTAAAAAAATAACACTGTTAGGTTGGGCCTTCAAAAAAGATACAAATGATACAAGAGAGTCGCCAGCTATTCATGTTGCAGACCATCTGTTATATGAACAGGCAGACCTTGCTGTATATGACCCCAAGGTGTCGGAGTCACAGGTGTACAATGATTTGGATTATTTAAAAACACGCGAAAGGGCAGAGAATAGGGCTAACTTGCAGGTTTACGAAGATCCCTACGAAGCTTGCAAGGGGGCGCATGCTATCGCGATATTAACAGAGTGGGATGAGTTTAAAACTTATGATTGGACGCATATATATAATAACATGCTTAAGCCAGCTACGGTGTTCGATGGCAGAAATATTTTAGACACTGAAAAGTTAAAAGCTATAGGTTTCCAGGTTAGATCTATTGGCTCAACGCTATAAGTATTTGCGTTGTATATAGTATTTGTTATGAAGTACCTTTAATTTTAAGGTAGTATTCTAATAAGAAACTTATCCAAAGTAAGCTGTAAAAAAGATATAATAATGAACCACAGATATTTAACATTTATTAAAGCGATCAATCTTACGTTTGATCATATAAGCTTAAATATTGCTATGGTTTTGGCGTATTATTTTGAGGGCATAGAAAACACATTTTTTATTAAAAATATCAATTACTTACCTATAGTATTGGTTTTTAATTTTACATGGTTACTTTCAGCAAATTTAACAGGATTGTATGAACAGGTTCTTAATAAAGATTCCATACGTACTTATAGAAATGTTTTCAAAACCTATGTAATTTTTATTTGCATCATTTGCTTTATCGTAATAATAATCGGCCCTAAAACTTATTTTATAACAAGGTCCTACCTGCTTTACTCTTCAGTTT
This sequence comes from Mucilaginibacter sp. HD30, assembly GCF_054061755.1. Taxonomy (NCBI): domain Bacteria; kingdom Pseudomonadati; phylum Bacteroidota; class Sphingobacteriia; order Sphingobacteriales; family Sphingobacteriaceae; genus Mucilaginibacter; species Mucilaginibacter sp. HD30. Next base: position 2,884,599 of record NZ_JBSSEO010000001.1, on the reverse strand, counting down.
TATTCGGTGGACTTTTGGCTACATGGAAATTAGTTTTTCTAGCAATAAGAAAAAGTGACAGGGCCAGACTATATGACTCTCGAAATGTTGTTATTATAGGGTCTGGCAGGGTTGGCATGGATCTTCAATATTATTTTGAAAACAACTCTGGCTTGGGGTATAATCTTGTTGGTTTTTTCGATGACAACCCTAATAACATATTAAACAAAAAAATGTATTTGGGTAGCACAAAAGAGTCAATAAGCTATGTGTTAAGCAATCGGGTAGATGAAATATTTTGCGCACTTCCGGTTTCAGAAAAAGGTAAGATTGAACAGTTGATGAGTGACGCTGACAAAAATCTCATACGTTTCAGGTTTGTTCCTGAGTATTATGACTATGGTATAAAACCAGTATTAATCCAAAGCTTTGGTAATATACCCGTGATATCTGTAAGGCCCGAACCGTTAGAAAATATGCTTAATAGATTTTTCAAACGTGTTTTTGATATCCTTTTTGCGTTGTTTGTTATAGTTTTTTTCTTCAGTTGGTTATTTCCAATACTTGCTATTTTAATAAGATTAGAATCAAAAGGGCCAATATTTTTCACTCAACAAAGATCCGGACGAGACAATAATCCATTTATGTGTTATAAGTTTAGAAGCATGAAAGTAAATGATGAGTCTGATAAAAGACAGGCAACTCGTGATGATGATAGGATAACTAGGGTTGGTGCTTTTATTAGACGCACAAGTATTGATGAATTACCCCAGTTTTTTAATGTTATCATCGGTAATATGTCAGTAGTTGGCCCAAGACCTCACATGATTAGTCATACAAAGCAATATTCTGAATTAATAGACAGCTTCATGATACGCCAATTTTTAAAACCGGGTATTACAGGTTGGGCTCAAGTAAAAGGATTACGTGGTGAGACAAAAACTACCGAAGCTATGTTAAAGCGTGTTGAAGCTGATGTTTGGTATCTTGAAAACTGGTCTTTTTTACTGGATATGAAAATTATTTTCCTTACAGTATGGAACAGCACTAAAGGTGATGGAAATGCATTTTAAAAATGTAAGCTGTCTTTTGCACGATAGGTCCATCCTGTCCCCAGTAACTTTTTAAAAAAAAAAATATCCCGGTGATTGGTTTGGGTGAAGATTGCCCATATTAAGCCCTAAGTTAATATTGAACGTTCGAAGTAACACACATAATTTAAAACCTAAAGCCTACTCCATTTTTACTTATATATTAAACGGCATATTTAACTTAAAATATAGCAGCCTTAGATTGTGGGGATGCGTAAAAATTGTTAAAGTAATATTATTTAACTTTGCGCTCGTCAAAATAAACATGCCACAGGATGGCGGCTACCGAATATAGTGAATATGAATAGATCAATACTTTTTATCCTAACTGTTTTTTTACTTACTGGGATATATAAATCAGTAAACGCCCAGGCAATGCCGCAAAATTTGTCAACTGTAAACGTTGATGATCTTTCTGATGCAGAGGTAAAGCAACTCATGCAAAATGCACAATCATCTGGACTAAGTGATGCGCAATTAATGCAGGCCGCTCAGGCCAGGGGCATGTCTGCGGCACAAATGCAGCGGCTGCAAACAAGAGTAGCCGACATTCGCCGTAAGGAGGGAAGCTCTGGATATAATACTAACGGAAATTCATCGGATACTGTTACCCGGTCTAGGGGTAGAAATTTTACACCAGATACAACGGGAAACTCATCGCAGAAAGAACGAGAAGATATATTTGCAGATCTTCAGCCTAAAATATTTGGAGCCAGTTTGTTTAGAAGCAACAAAATTAACTCTTTTGAACCCAATTTAAAAATACCAACACCAGTTAACTATATCCTTGGTGCTGAAGATGTGTTGCATATAGAAGTTTACGGTAACTCCATTGCCAATTGGAAATTACCAGTAACACCTGAGGGGACAATTAATATACCCGGGGCAGGCGTTTTAAATGTAGCCGGCAAAACGATAGAAGCCGCCACGGCTCTAATCAGACGTACGTTAATTGCTAACAGGTATGCAATAGGCAGAGGAACGGAGATAAACGTAACATTAGGAGATATACGAAGTATAAAAGTGATTGTGCAAGGGCAGGTAATGCGACCGGGTACATATACTTTATCTTCCTTATCAACGGTGTTTTTAGCATTATATGCCAGCGGTGGGCCAAGTAATATTGGTTCTTTTCGCGATATTGAAGTAATAAGAGATAATCGCATAATAAGGCACCTTGATTTATATGACTTTTTAGTAAAGGGGAGTCAAAAAGATAATATAGGTCTTAAAGATCAGGATTTAATACGGGTACCAGCTTATCGCCTACGGGTTGAATTAAAGGGGGAAGTTAAAATTCCGGCAATTTTTGAAATGTTACCGGGTGAAACGTTGCAAACGGTGCTTGATTTTAGTGGGGGATTTACCGATGAGGCTTACACCGCGCGCATCAAAATAAATCAAGTTGTTGACCAACAACGCAGGATAACAGATGTTTTAGAGGCGGATTTTAAGAGTTATATTCCATTACGAGGTGATAGATTTATAGTTGAACGAATATTAGACCGTTTTGAGAATAGGGTGATTATTAACGGCGCTGTTTTTAGACCCGGCGAATTTGAACTGCAAAAAGGGCTAACGGTTGCACAGTTGATAAAGAATGCTGGCGGGTTAAAAGAAGATGCGTTTACCGGCAGAGGATCTATAATAAGGCTTAATCCCGACAATACCACACAGCAAATCTCTTTTAATTTGTTTGATGCTATGAGTAAACCTAGTTCTGATATCATGTTGCGGCGCGAGGACAGTGTTATAGTTTCGTCATTATTTGATCTTCGCGACAAATATAAAGTAACCATAAAGGGTGAAGTTAGAAAGGCCGGTGAATTTGCATACGCAGACAGCATGAAAGTTGCAGACCTTATTGTTAGGGCAGGTGGATTTTCTGAAGGTGCCAGCGCCAAAAGAATAGAAGTGTCCAGACGAGTGTTTGACAGTGACCCGAGTGCACTAAATAGTAAGGTGGCTGAGATTTTTACCGTAAATGTTAACAGCAAGTTGCAAGAGGATGGCATGGATTTTACACTTCAACCATTTGACATAGTATCAGTTTACGCCTTGCCGGGTTACGAAACGCAGAAAGTTGTTTATGTAGAAGGCGAGGTGCTGTACCCTGGGCCTTTTACTATTCAAAAAAAGAATGAAAAGATATCTGATATTATTGCAAGGGCCGGCGGCTTAACAATGTCTGCTGATATAGATGGAGGCAGTTTAAAGCGCGACAATGACGCGATACTTGGTGTTGACCAAAGCAAAGTTGATGTGAGCGCAGAACGGAATGCGCGTTTGCGACAGTTTCAGAGAACGTATTCTATTAAAGATATAGATTCTGTTAAAACTAATACGGATACCGCCCAGCTTAGAAACAACTTCATTGGAATTAATCTTAGAAAGATATTGAAGAACCCGGGCTTAGGTGACGATATTATATTAGAAAACGGCGATGTGCTACGCATACCAAAGCAACAGCAATTAGTTAAGGTAAATGGCGAAGTGCTTTATCCAAGTGCTATAGTTTACAATAACGGTAAAAACTTTAGAGGGTATATATCAAATGCTGGTGGTTATTCTGCCCGAGCCCTAAAAAGCAGAGGATATGTTGTCTATGCCAATGGATCTGTTAAGTCCACATGGAAATTTTTATTGTTTAATATACATCCTTCGGTAAAGCCTGGCGCTGAGATATACGTCCCAAAGAAACTACCATCTCCTGCTAATGCGGCTCAAACTATTTTAGGTTTTACAACCGGGCTGGCAGCTTTGGGCACAGTTATTTTGGGGATAGTAAGCTTAAGTAAATAATGAGAATGCAATCGCGTCAATAATTCGTTGTTGCTATTTTAACCGCTAATAAATAAAGCAGAGATGTCAATATGGTAAATTGGTATGAGGTAATTTTATTGCTCTTTATGCTCTTCGGCATTGAATTGGTTTATTTCCGCATTGCCGAAAATTATAATATTATTGATCGTCCTAATCATCGTAGTTCTCACACCAAAATAACAATACGTGGCGGAGGAATTATTTTTAGCATAGCAATATTGTTGGCCACTATTACACAAGGTTTTTCAGACATTTATTTTGTCATCGGTTTATTGTTGATAAGCATGATAAGCTTTATTGATGACCTAAGCCCTTTAAGTAACCGTATCAGGATATTTTTCCATGTAATTGCCGTGGCATTTCTGTTTTATCAGCTTAATCTGTACCATCTCTCTTTTTCGGTAGTTCTATTTGCCTTTATGTTTGTGATAGGCACACTTAATGCGGTTAATTTTATGGACGGCATTAACGGCATAACTGGTGGATATGGCCTGATTGCGCTGTGCTCTTTATGGTTTTTGAACAGCCAGTTTGCATTTACAACAAGCAACTACTTATTGGCCGCTGTGGTGGGCGTAGTTGTTTTTTGCTTTTTTAATTTTCGCCAAAAGGCTAAATGTTTTGCTGGGGATGTTGGCAGCTTGAGCCTTGCGTTTATTATACTTTATTTTGTTTTATTAGCGGTTATTAAAACTCAAAATATTAAGTACATTTTACTTCTTTTTGCGTATGGGGTTGACACCATAACAACAATTTTATTAAGGCTTTGGCGAAGAGAAAATATTTTTAAGGCTCACCGAAGCCATTTTTATCAATTTCTAGCAAACGAAAAAAAAATACCTCATTTAATGGTTGCGCTACTGTATATGATAACCCAAGCCTTGGTTAATATTATAGTAATAACAGCAAATATTAGTAACTTATTTCGCTTTATTCTTTATATTGTGGCAGGGGTTGTTATATTTGTTGTATTAAGATTAAAAATTGAAGGAAGGGAAAGACTCTTAAAAAAAACCGTTACTATTAATAATTAATTTTAGCCTTAACCATATAGTTATACCCCTTAATACTATTACACTGGCTTGGTAAACAATATCTTTAAGAAATTGTTAATGAATGGACATCTATACCAACTACTATGAATTCGTATGTATATTTAGGGCAGCTTAACATTGTGCCCAGATGGATAATCTTTGCACTGGATTTATCCATAAGTATCTTATCATTGATAGGTGCGTACTTAATCAAATATAATTTCAATCTTTCTACCCTTGACGTGGTTGAGTTTAGTCGTAATATATTAATATCGGCTTTTTTAAGTATCGCAATTTTTAGCTCGTTAAAAACCTATAGTGGTATTATACGGTATACCGGCATGCAAGACACGTTGAGAATACTGTTTGCTGTTCTGCTTAATTTTTGCGTTTTCTTGTTACTAAATATTATATCAACTGCCTTTTTAAGACATTCTTTAATATCTAATAGCATTTTAATTATTACGTCTTTAAGCTGTTTCCTGCTTATGATTGCGTACCGGATTATAGTTAAGTATGCGTTTATTTACATTCGTAATTTGAAGCTTGACGAGAAGAATATTGTTATTTACGGAGCAGGGGAAGCAGGGGTGGCAGCCAAACGTTCATTTGATAATGCTTATAAAGTCAACAGAAAAATAATAGCCTTTGTTGATGATGACCCGCGTAAAGTAGGTAAAACCATCGGTGGCGTAAGAATATTTAATGCTAAAGAATTGCCACGGTTTATAACCGATCAAAAAATTGACGAGCTTGTTATTGCTACTTATAGCCTGCCGATCAACACTAAGAATAGCCTTGTTGATATGTGCCTTGAAAACGGCGTTAAGGTTCTTAATATACCCCCGCATAATCAGTGGGCAGACGGCGAATTGCTTCCGGCGCAAATACAGAGCATAAACATTGAAGACCTGCTAAACAGAGATCAGATTAAAATTGATACCACCGGCATAAAAAGAGAACTGGGGGGCAAACGCATATTGATAACAGGTGCAGCAGGCTCTATAGGGAGCGAGATTGTGCGTCAATTAACATCATTTAATACCTCTCTTATAATTCTATGTGATCAAGCCGAAACGGCATTGCACAGCTTATATCTTGAACTTTCAGAAAGTGCTCCACACGCAAATATTTGTTCGTTCGTTGGCGACGTAAAAGATAAGCCAAGAATGGAATTCTTATTTGATGCCTATAAACCCCATTACGTTTATCATGCTGCTGCCTATAAGCATGTTCCAATGATGGAAGATAATCCTGCGGAGGCTATTAAAACGAACGTATTAGGCACGAGGACGATTGCAGACCTATCCGTTAAACATGGCGTGTTGAAATTTGTGATGGTTTCTACCGATAAAGCAGTTAATCCTACGAATGTAATGGGAGCGTCTAAGCGAATTGCCGAAATGTACGTACAATCATTGAACCGGGCAGTAAGCACCACCAATTTCAAAATTTTAAATGGCTTTAGCAATTTGGGCAATAAGAGCAATACGCGTTTTATTACAACAAGATTTGGCAATGTACTTGGATCCAATGGCTCTGTTATACCTCGATTTAAACAGCAAATTGAAAAAGGCGGCCCGGTTACAGTAACACATCCAGATGTAACGCGCTATTTCATGACAATTGCTGAGGCATGCAGCCTTGTTCTTGAGGCTGGTTGTATGGGCAAAGGCGGTGAGATCTATATATTTGATATGGGCAGATCCGTAAAAATTGTAGAACTGGCCAGGCGAATGATAAAATTAGCCGGCCTTATTCCTGATCAGGATATCAAAATAGAATATACAGGATTGCGACCAGGTGAAAAACTTTTTGAAGAGTTATTAAACGATAGCGAAAATACTTTGCCCACCCATCACGAGAAGATTATGATAGGACAGGTTAAAGAGTTTCTGTTTTCGGAAGTTGAATCACAGATCAAGGAATTGATAGAAAATGCACAGAAAAGTGATGATTTAGCCGTTGTAAAATCAATGAAGAAAATTGTTCACGAATTTAAGAGTGAAAACTCTATTTTTGAGGAGTTAGATTTAGTATCCAAGGCAGTATAATTTCAATGAGAAAAAATGTTTTCTTCGCCCTTGTTTTTTTTGTTTCTATCTCATCATGTAAAGACAAAGCAAGTGAGCAAATCCAGGTTTATAATAATGATTTCGAGAGTAATGATTTAACTAAAATAACCAACGGACAAATAGTGCAGTTTAATGGCAGTAATGTGTTGGGGCGTTATAACAACGGGAATTTTATTTTAAAGCTTGATAATTTGCCCGCTCATGATCTTGTAACAATAAGTTTAGACCTTTACATTCACGATAGTTGGGATGGCAATAAACAAGATGTAGACGGACCTGACATATGGCAATTGCTAATGGATGGCGGCTTATATGTTAATACAACTTTCTCGAATTCTACATGCGGCATAAACGAATTTTGTTCGCCGCAATCCTATCCATTAGATTATCCTAATAACTACAATAACCCTAAAACCGGGGCTTATAGAATTGATTTACCATTTGCATGTAAACCTACTGAACCAAGAGGAACATCTGTTTATAAGATTGTAAAAACAATAAAGCATTCAAACGCCATTTTGCTGCTACGGTGTCTTGATAAATTGGTGCAAACTAATGCTCCTGATGCCAAGTGCGACGAAAGCTGGTCTATAGACAATCTTAATATTAAAACAATTAAGCTATGACGATCGTAAAATATATTTATGGTACATTAGTTTTTTTGGTCGTTTTTCAGGTAGCAGCTTATTCTCAGTCCCTCCCCGTTGGGACACCTGCCATTGAAGATTATTACAGAAGAGCCCAGTTAACCGGAAATGTCGATACAAATGTATCTTTTACCATTCGGCCCCTGTTTCCCAGCCAGATTACTAAAAATGCCGATGCTTTTTATCCTGATCCTATAGAAGAAAAAGCTAACCTGTTAAATGCTGGTCAAACCTTTCAAAACGCAAGTGGAACGCTTAAAGGTAGTTTTTTACCAATGACTTTCCAGTCGCAGTTTAATTCTCATCATCCGTATGGTTGGAATGACGGCGCAATGATACCCGCCAAAGGATTACAAACTGTTTTAAGCGGAGGAATATTTGCCCAGTATGGCCCACTTACAATTCAATTTAGGCCTGAATTAGTATATGCACAAAATGAGCGTTTTGACACCTTTAACAACGATCATTATGACGTGATATTTGCACGATATTATGACATTTATAACAATATTGATTTGCCTGTAAGGTTTGGTAACGACGTTTATGGAAGAATAAATTGGGGGCAAAGTAGTATAAGATTAAACCATAAAGGATTTTCTTTCGGCTTGTCTACAGAAAACCTTTGGTGGGGGCCAGGCATGCGTAATTCTTTGCTGATGAGTAATACTGCCCCTGGCTTTAAACATTTAACACTAAATACGCTCCACCCCATAAAAACGCCCATAGGAACTTTCGAGGGGCAGTTAATCGCCGGCAGATTGGAGAATTCAGGATTCGCACCTTTAACACCAGACCACTATTTCTTTGGCACCAATCTATACGTTCCTAAACCAGATGATTGGCGGTATCTGTCTGGTCTTATTATAACATGGCAGCCTAAATGGATAAAAGGCCTGTTTTTAGGATTTGACAAGTCGTCCTTAATGTACGGGAAAGATTTAAACGGATTTAAAGATTACCTTCCAATATTTGCTCCGTTTAAAAAGGTAACCAGTCCCACCTCGCAAATAAACAAAAAAGACCAAATGGGTTCAATGTTTATGCGGTGGTTATGGACAGAGGAACATGCCGAAATTTATTTCCAGTTCGGTCAATATAATTTTGAAGGTAATTTAACACAAGCCTTATTATCCCCAAATGACTCGCGTGCCTATGTGTTTGGACTACGAAAACTCTTGCCTTTCAACAAATCACGTGATGAAAGTATAATAATTGGCATAGAGGCGGCCCAGTTTCAGGTGAATTCGCTTGATCTGCTTGCACAGGGTAAACAGTGGTATGTTAGCAAGGGAGTAAGGCAGGGGTACACCAACATGGGCGAAGCCTTGGGTGCAGGAATTGGCCCCGGCGCAAATTTGCAAACTGTAAATGTAAGTTGGGTTAGAGGTTTAAAAAGAATTGGTATTGAGTTAGAGCGCTATGTGCACAACAATGATTTTTATTATTACGCTTATATTGATAGCGGCGATCCGCGCCGCCATTGGGTTGATTTAAGCTTTGCGGCACAGGGAGAATGGAATTTTAAGAATTTAATTTTTAACGCTAAATTACAGGCTATCAGGTCCTTAAATTACCAATGGTATTTGAGGCAAAACCCGGGCGATCAGTATTGGGTAAACGGTAAGGATGTAACTAATGTACAAGTTCAGGCAGGGGTAACTTACAGATTTTAAAAAGAATGAGAAAACTATTGCGGATAGTGACAATTATTCCTGCTCTCACTGTTATTTTATGCAATAATTTGTTTGCCCAATCTATCCCGGTTGGAACGCCTGTACTGGATGATTATTACCGAAGAATGCAACTGCTCGGCAAAGTTGATTCAAATTTTTCTTTTACCGTTAGACCTATTTTTACAGAGGTATTAAAAGTTGCTGATGCCTATGATCCTGACAGCACTTTAAAAAAATCAAAATACACATCATCACTAAATGATCTTGCCAGTGGCCCTGTGGTTCTACGGATATTCCCTTTAACATGGCAACAGCAATTCAATTCCCACCATCCGTATGGATGGAACGACGGAGCCATGATACCGGCAAAAGGCTATCAGACCTTAGTAAGCGGCGGCTTGTATTTTAAATATGGAATTTTAACCATACAATTGCGCCCTGAGATGGTTTATGCCGCTAATACGCCTTTTAACGGATTTGCTGTTGGGCACAGCGATGATGAGTTAATGCATTATTATGGTTGGAATAGTTATATCGATCAGCCGGAGCGCTTTGGCACCACGCCATATAGGAAATTTTTATGGGGGCAAAGCAGCATTCGTTTAACCTTTGGGCGCATATCCATGGGATTGTCAAATGAAAATTTATGGTGGGGCCCCGGAATTAACAACTCTTTGCTATTAAGCAATAATGCGGCTGGCTTTAAGCATTTAACTTTAAATACCGTAAAACCTATCCAAACCAAGATAGGAGCTTTTGAGGGACAGATTATAGCAGGCCGTTTAGATGGATCAGGTTATAACGCATTACCGGTAACAACAAACTCGTTAGGAGTAAGTTTACTTAATCCACAAAGGGCAGAATGGCGTTATTTTACGGGTATAAATTTAAACTACCACCCTAAATGGGTTCCGGGGTTAACATTGGGTTTAACCAGAACATTTAGCTCTTATCATTCAGATGTAAAAGGGATAACGGGATATTTCCCATTCTTTTTTACATACTTTAAGGCAAATACAACTGATGCCAGCGGCGATCCGTTTGAGCGCGATCAGTATACATCCATGTATGCCAGGTGGTTGTTTAAAAAAGCCCGGGCCGAGGTTTATTTTGAATTTGGGGTAAATGATAACTCTTATAACCTCCGCGATTTTGTTCTTTCGCCAGATCATGCTCGAGCTTACCTGTTTGGTTTCAGAAAAATGATTCCAATAAATGGAAAAAAAGATCAAAATATTTTGATTGGGGCTGAAGTAACTGAGTTGGCTCAAAGCCCTGAAAGAATGGTTAGGGGTGTTGAATATTGGTACATCCATGCGGGGGTAAGACACGGCCACACACAGCAAGGGCAGATATTAGGTGCCGGCATTGGGCCCGGCAGTAATCTTCAATCTGTTGAGCTAAGCTGGGTATCGGGCCTAAAAAAAATTGGCCTAAAGCTTGATCGGTATGATCATAATCTTGAATTTTCAAAAACGAATTTTTTGGACATTAATGGAAATAAAAGGAATTGGGTTGATATTGCATTTGGCTTGCAGGGCGATTGGGATTACAAAAACTTGTTAATAAGCGCGAAGTTGCAAACCGTTAAATCGCTCAATTATAACTGGTTGTTAAAAGACTACACAGCCGAAAGCTATTATATACCCCATAATACCGTTTACAATTTACGCGGAGAGCTAGGATTAACGTACAGATTTTAGCAATTTACGCGACTACCTCAAACCACGCCCGTTTATATTGGTTACCTTTATACAGCCAGTAAACCTTATCTGCCTTTATTAGTTAAGACCGAATGAGAAGAAAATATTTCATTATTGTAATTTTAAACGTATTGTGCGTTTTTTTTAGCTGCCGTTCACATGCACAAACCATATTTGTAGGCGAACCGCATTTGGATGATTATTACCGACGAGCACAATTACTAGGTAATGTCGACTCTAATATCTCATTTACTATCAGGCCGCTATTTGCAGGTTACGCTTTAAAAGCAAATGACATTTATGACCCTGACAGTAGTCTGACTAAGAATAACTGGGCGACGGCCGGTCCTGTGCATTTTGCTAAGAAACTGGGTTTATTTCAAATTTTGCCCGTTCATATCCAACAGCAATTTAACAGTAAGCAACCCTACGGTTGGAATGACGGTAGCATGATACCGGCAAGAGGTTATCAAGCAAGAATAAGCGCGGGCTTTTTCTTAAAGTTTGGGCCATTAAGCATTCAACTACAACCTGAATATGTTTATGCTGAGAACAAATCATTTAACGGGTTTGAAACCGGCAAATCAGCAGCTGAAATAGAGGCTTACAGTTTCTATTTCAGCACTATTGATCAGCCCGAGCGATTTGGAACAACACCGTTTAAAAAATTGTTTTTGGGACAGAGCAGCATTAGGTTAACGTTTAGCCCAATATCAATAGGTCTATCCAACGAAAATGTATGGTGGGGGCCAGGTGTGCGAAATGCAATTGTTTTAAGTAATAATGCTCCGGGTTTTAAACATCTTACATTAAATACTGTTAAACCTGTTAAAACGCCTGTAGGGCATTTTGAAATGCAGGTGTTGGCGGCACGTTTGGACGACTCTAATTTTCCGTTACTATCAGACCAACCAAACGTTGTTACTTCTAAAAATAATGACTGGCGATATTTTACAGGGTTAAATATTAACTATCATCCTAAATGGGTGCCGGGGCTAACGTTGGGGTTGATAAGAACGTTTAATGCCTATCGAGCTTCAATACAGACATTCAGCGATTATGTGCCCTTCTTTTTTCCTTATCAAAAACAAAACACAAATGACGGCGATCCGATACCTCGCGACCAATTAACTTCGTTTTATGCGCGGTGGTTGTTTAGAAAAGCAAAAGCGGAAATATATTTTGAATATGGATTAAACGATAATTCTTATAATTATCGGGATTTTATTGGCTCGCCTGATCACTCCAGAGCTTATGTATTCGGATTTAGGAAAATGGTTGCCATTAACGCAAATCCCAATACTCATTTAATGTTAAGTGGTGAGATTACTCAGCTCTCTCAAACCCCAGACAGGGTGGTTAGAACTGCAGGAACGTGGTATACCCACTCTCAAATAACCGAAGGGCATACCAATCAAGGGCAGATATTAGGAGCCGGTACCGGACCGGGCGGTAATCTTCAATCTTTTGACGTGAAGTGGATATCTGGCTTGAAAAGTTTAGGTATAGCATTTGAACGTTATGAACATAATGTTGATTTTTCAGATCAATATTTCTATGACAGCTATGGTAACAAAAGAAAATGGGTTGATTTTGCCATTGCGCTGCAAGGGGAGTGGAGCTATCGCAATTTATTGTTCAATGCTAAGCTGCAGCATATCAACTCCTTAAATTACCAATGGGTTTTAAAAGATTACCTGCCAGGGCAATATTACGTTCCTCACAACACCGTTAATAATTTTCATGCCGAATTAGGCGTAACTTTCAGGTTTTAAAGGCTTGCGCGTTATTAATTTAAAGGCCGCAAATAATACTAATAAAACAATAATTCCTCCTGCAACGGCAGTAGGATATTTAAGGCGGTTTTTCTTTAAAGGAAGTTCAGGCTCGTCCACTATTTGCACGGTCGGGGTTTCTTGCGAGAGCATTGTTTTGCTTGCTTCCAGATTTTTCACGGTTTCCGAAAAAATAGTACTTAACACAACTTTATCACGCTGTTTAATATCCATTCGGGCCTCTTCTTCAGTAAACGCAGGATTTAGATCAAGCCCCACACGTGCGTTATTAGACATAGAATAAGTTTTAGCGTTAAGCAGCCTTTCTATGCTATCAGCACGCACCTGAAGCCGGTCAACATTGTTTTTTAGTCGTTTTGTTTTGGTTGTAATGAAAAAATCTGTCGATTGCGTAATTATCCGCTGGCAAAAAAGCATAGCCAGTTTCTCATCTTTAAAGGTAACGTTGAGCTCGAAAAATCCTAATTTTTTGTCGGGTTTTGCTATGCCAAATTGCCCCTTTTCTAATATAAATTCTGTCATCTCGTGCAGTAAGCTATCCTGCAGGCGGGTATTATTTTTACCGTTCAACGGAAACCGGATGGTTTTGCCATCTGTGCTATATTCAAGCCATTCCTTGTCAAGTTTATTCGCTTCGGCATACTTATCAGCAAGCGTGTGGGTATCATCATATGCCGATAATAAGGTGTTTTTTATTAATTTTTGACTTTTTACCAATTCCTCAATATTGTCACCGGCAAGCACTCCGCTTGCACCGCCCAAACCATCAAGGTTAAATCCAAATTGCCCGGCCAGGCTGGAAAGTCCGCCCATAGACCCCGAAGACTTTGCGTCATCAACTACAAATGTAAGCCGCGCAGTATAGGTGGGCCTTTTAATATAAGCCGCAAGCGCGCCTAAAATTGCGCCAATAATGATACAAGTTGCTAACAGTTTCTTATACTGCAGCAGATATTTAATGTCGCTATATCTGTCGTTTAACAGCTCTTTGAAGGAGAACTCACGTTCAAATGCGTTAGGTTGATTGATGCCATTCATAATCTACTTTGATAAAATTGCAACAATACTAACCAATGCCGTTAAAGCAGCGGCAATTCCACCTAAATCACTTATGCCTACCTTCAAGCGCGAATCAGGACTTTTCTCAGGCACTATTATTTTGCTGCCCGGTTTTACCGAAGGATAGCTTTTAAAAAACAGTACGTTTTTAACCGGCTTATTCATTCCATTAGGATATTTAATATAGGCACCTTTAAGGCGGGCTTTTTGGGTGGTTCCGCCCGCGGCATCTATATAGTACCTAAAACTACGCACCTTGTAAATTATATACTGCGGATTGTTTACTGCGCCTGCTACCTCAACATTTGATATAACACGCGGTACATAAATACTATCGCCCGGTAATAATATACTTTTTGATTTTGCCGAAAGCAGATCAACATTAACACGTACCCCTTCTCTGAATATCTGTACATTCTCTATCGAACCGAATGGCGTTATGCCCCCGGCGCGCGTTAAAAATTCCTGTGCTGTCTCATCTCTTTTTTGCACAGCGTAATCACTCGGGAAAACCACCTCGCCCCTTACTTTAACATTACCGAGCGCCCTGTTGTTAGCCTGTCTTAATACATTAACCACGTCTCTTGGCTGTAGCTCAACCTCATAATTAGGATCAGATGGATCGTCCATATTAACAATAAATGTGGTAACGAGCTGAGTTGCCACACTGTCTGATTTGTTATTTATAATACGCGAAATTTCAACATGATGAGATGCGGCCTCGTCATTAAAACCTCCGGCTAAAGCAATAACATCTGCCAGTTTTAATCCTTTACGGTAGGTTATGGATACAGGTTTTCTAACATACCCGTTCACCTCGATTTTCTGATTGGATATAAATACGTCCTGGCTAAGAATCAACACAGAATCTTCGCGCATAAGTGGTATATCATTTTTACCAGCGGTAATCAGCCTCGGGTCAAAGGGAATGGAGGTGCGCTGAAGATCAGGCATTGTTCTTTTTATAAAGCCCCGCTCCATATAAGCCTCGGGCTTAAGCCCCTGGGCTTTGGTTAATAATTGCGATAAGGTAAGCCCGGGCACCAGTTCATACACGCCTGGCCTGTATACCATTCCCTCTAAAATAATTCTGTTGGTATAACGATCAGTTATCGGGTTAATTTCTACAATGTCGCCATTGCGTAAAACGTAGTTTTCAAAAGTGTTTGCTGGAACGTCCTTCACATCTTTTTGCAATTCATTGATCTGAATCAGCTTTGCAATACCCTTATATGCCTGAGCGGAAAATCCACCGGCATAGGCTATCAGATCAGCCATGGTTTCGTTGTCCTTTAATTCATAAAAGGCGGGGCGTTTAACTTCGCCTTTTATACCCACAAGTTTTTTATAAACGGGCACGTTTATCACGTCCTGGTCTTCAAGGCGCACATTGCCAGACATTATGCCCTGTTGTAAAAACTCGTAAAAATCTACAGTTTTAATTACTTTGTTATTTCTTATCAAACGTATGTTACGTAAAGAACCATTTGCGTTAGGTCCCCCGGTATTATACAATACATTAAACAAAGTTGCCACTGAAGATATAGTGTATGCTCCGGGCGTGTTTACTTCGCCCGTAACCGTAACCTTGATACGACGTGTATTACCCAGGGTAATTGTTACATCGCTTTTTCCGCTTTGTATAGCCGGATACACTTTGGTCAGCCTCCTTTTGATTAAGCTTGTAGCTTGTTCAATTGTAAAGCCACCTACCGGAATAACGCCCGCGTAAGGTATTTGCAGGTTCCCTTCCGGTGTAACCACAGATCTTGTATCTCTTTCATTTAAACCGGTAACTAATACAATTACTTCATCGCCGGGGCCCAAAATGTAGCTTTTAGGAGTAGGTACTGAAAAATTAGGTTCAAACGAAAGGCCGGCTTGCCTAAAAAGATCGTAACCATAAATAGTTAATTGATCTGAATTTTTAGGAATGTCCTGTTTATTTGCAACAGGTTTTACTACAGTATCAATGTTGGTGCGACTATAATCAATTTTCTTTGCCGGTGCTATTGTTGAGGACTTTCTCGCCTGGCTTCCACCGGTTAAGCCAAGTAATACCAGCCGGCTTTTTAGCTCCTCAATTTCTGAGGCCGGCATGCCCCTTTCTTTTAAGACACCATACATTTCGGTTTCAGATAAACCCTGCGCAATGCCTTTGTTCCACAAAGAGATTATTTGTTCATCAGGAATTTGGCTCACTTTCGTTGTAGCGATCATATCTGCCGATCCCTGCGCGAACGTATTGTTAAATGAAATAATTATAACAAGGGTAAATATGTATAGTAGGTATTTATGTCGCATGTAATTTTTTATGACTGTTACAAATATAAAGTATTATATTGGTGTAGGGCAATACACAAACCTAACGGATATGTACAAATTTAACCCCTATAACACAATTTAGCGCAATTTGTTGAGGCGATTATAAACCGGGAACCAGTTGTTGCAAACCAGCGTAATGCTTATCGTTATCTATCAGAGTTGTAATATGCCGGCGCGCATTCTCGCCCATTTTCATAATCAAATCCTCGTCGGTATATAGAGTTGTTATCAATTCATTAAGTTGTGTGTAGTTGCCCGGTTCAAATAAAAAGCCGGTATTGTTATTAATCACCATTTCGGGTATAGCGCCAATGGCCGATCCAATTACTGGTTTGCCCAATGCCATAGCTTCTACAACCGTAAAACCGAGCACTTCATACCACTCGGACGCGCATATTAAAAAAGCGGCATTTTTTATTAGCTGTAAAGTTTCGTTACGGGTTTTCTTCCCCTCAAAACTTACGTTATCAAGGCCATTTTGCAAAGCAAATTGTTTCAAGTCTTGCTCCTGGGTGCCGGTGCCAATAATCTTTAACGCTATGTTTGGGCAGTTTTTAATTGCCTTTAAAACCGTGTGCGCTCCTTTTATTTTTTCGAGCCGGCCCACAAATACAATATATTTTTCATCGCTTAACACCTGTGTCTGTAATGCAAAGTCTATTTCTGAATAGTTATAGCCATGATACAATTGCACCAGTTTATCAGCAAAAAAATTAAACTGCTTAAACTTATTATATAAAAACACCGACGGGCAAACATAAAAATCTACGTAACTATAATAATTAAGGTACTTATGTACATAGTTTTCAAAAGCGGCTACCGTACTGGCCAGCACTGATCCTTTTTTACAAGTATGCGTTATACAGTTGTAAAAAGCGCCCCCGTAACATCGTTCACAAATTTGCCCATGACTTATAAATGTACTTTCCGGGCAAATGGGAGTATATTCATGTAAGGTCCATATAATGGGTATGTTCCTTTTTTTTATAATTTTTAATATGGTTGGCGTAATGTAATGATGTATTACATTGATATGTACAAAATCTATTTTTACATTGTTAAGTAAGCGCTCCAGATTTTGTTGTGCCTCAAACGAATAAATGCTTTTTGCAACAACCTTAATCCCTGCAGACAAGCTTCGCTTGTTTATTGTTTTATAATCAATGTTCTCGATAAAATATTCAGCATAATCAGACGGAAAATTGCGTTCATCCTTCATCGAAAAAGGGATAACTTTATGCCCGTTTCTTGTGTAAAGGTCTACTACATTCTCAACGTATGTCCAATCACCGCCACTGGGATACCACGTCCAGTTAACAACAAGAATATTCATATTTAATATTTGAAGGCGAAATCATAAACGCGTATTATTTCTTTTTTGAAGCAAAACAAAAACAAAACACAAATAGGCTTGTATTATACTCTATAATTAAACTTTGTAATATTAACAATAAAAAGCAACCCCTTTAGTGTATAAATAGCATTAAAATTATAATAATATAGCAACATCGCAATTTTTCAAATTGTTAGTCTAATGCATAATTATTAGTGAATCTTATACATATTAGGTTGAATTATTTTGTTTATTACTAATATCTGCCCTTTTGTTTTAAATTATAATATGTTTTTAAGTCTAATCTGGTCGTGTTCCAAAAAAAAGAGTAAATTTGGGAGATAAAGTTTTCGCACCTTATCACACTTTTAAAAGCATCTGCCAGATGTCGCCTGTATGGATAAACGTTTAATATGAAAAAAAAAATTTACATTGCCGGTGCGGGCGGAATGCTTGGTGAAGCATTTAACCGCATTTTTAAAGAAGATTATTTTATTAAATGCACCGATAAAGACGTAAACGAAGAATGGCTTAGCTTTTTAGATTTCCGTAATTTCGAAGCTTATAAAAAAGATGTTGAGGCATTTGCCCCGGATTATTTATTTCACCTGGGCGCCCACACAGATCTGGAATATTGTGAATTAAACCAGGACGACGCTTATCTTACCAATACTACCTGTGTAGAGAACGCGGTATTTATTGCCAATAAATTAGGCATCCCCCTATTTTACGTAAGCACTGCCGGAATATTTGACGGTACAAAAGATTTTTATGACGATTGGGACGAACCCAACCCGCTTGGCCATTACGCGCGTTCAAAATATATGGGCGAGCGCTATGTTCGTGAAAATGCCAAACGATATGTTATATGCCGCGCTGGCTGGATGATGGGTGGCGGCCCTGAAAAAGATAAAAAATTCATTAATAAAGTTATAAAGCAGCTGGTAAGCGGTAAGCGAGATCTGCATATTGTTAATGATAAAGACGGAACACCAACCTTTACAGTTGATTTTGCCAAAAACGTTAAGCTACTGCTTGAACGCGAATATTGGGGTTTATACAATATGGTTTGCGGAGGCGAAACCAGCAGGCTTGAAGTTGCCCGCGAACTGGTAAAAATATTAGGATTAAAAGATCAGGTAGCCTTTCATAATGTTTCCTCAAGTTTTTTCCAGGATATTTATTTTGCCCCAAGGCCGCCATCAGAAAGGCTGGTTAACAAAAAACTGGAACTACGTAATATAAATATTATGCGCGATTGGAAAGTTGCGTTAAATGAATATATAAGCGATTACTATTTAGCATATCTGAATGAGAATAATATCTATCCGGTAAAAGCTACTCCAGTTACTTTATAGTACAACCTTTATTGATGAGAATAGCAGCCTTTGGCTTCCGCTCTTTACCGCCCGCAAAAGGTGCGGCAGGTGCAGATAAATTCGCGCTTGAATTATTTCCCAGATTGGTTGCACGCGGCCATAGCGTTATAGCGTACAATCGCCGCTATGCTGATTCCTTTGTTGATGTTACAGAATACAAGGGTGTAAAAATAAAGACCTTTAAAACTATTAAAAAGGGCGGCTTTGATACCCTTTTGCATTCGTGCAAATGTACACTTGACATTATTTTTAACAACACTGCCGATATTGTACATATTCAAAACGGCGGTAACAGTATATGGGCACTACCGCTGCGCCTTTTTGGTAAAAAGGTTTTTATAAGCCAGGACGGTGTTGACTGGAAACGCGATAAGTGGCCCTGGTATGGCAAAATGTTTCTTAAGCTATCAAGTTTTATTACCGCGCACTGCCCCAACCAGGTAATATTTGATAACGTTATAGCCAGGAAACTTTTTGAAGAGAAATTTAAAAAGCAATACAAATTCATTCCCTTTGGCAGTGAGGTTGAGTACCCAACTGATAGCGAAAAAGTATTGCAAAAATTTAATCTGCAAAAAGGAGAGTATTATTTGTTTGTAGGTCGTTTCATTCCTGATAAGGGCCTGCACTATTTGATCCCGGCATTTAAAAATTCCGTATCACACAAAAAGCTGATTTTAATAGGTGGTTCGCCTAATCCGTCTGAGTATGAAAGCCGGATACTTAACATGAGTGATGAACAAATAATTTTTCCGGGCTTTGTTTATGGCGGAGATGTGAACGCGCTCATGGTGAACGCCTATTGTTACATTCAGCCTTCGGACGTGGAGGGACTTTCGCCCGTTGTATTAACAGTTATGGGTTTAAATGTTCCTTTAATAGTTAGTGACATAGAGGAAAATCAATACGCGGTACAAGATACCGCCCGCATGTTTAAAAAGGGAGATATACTATCGTTAACCGAAGAAATAAATTATTGCGAACGCCATTATCCCGAAATGTTGCAACTGGCTGAAAAAGCACAGCAACGGGCATTAAGCCAATTTAACTGGGAAAAGGTTGCCGATGAGCACGTAGAGGTGTTTATGAATTATTAGCCACCCGCTTAAAAATCTCAACCAAGCGCTCAGCTGTTTTACTCCACGAAAACACTTTTAACCGTTTCCGCCCCTTATCCACCATTGTATTGCGTAGTGTTTCATCATCCAGCACTTGTTTCATAGTTCTGAATATGTCGTCAGTATTAAACGGATCAAAACTTAAAACGGCATCGCCGCCTACTTCTGGCAAACAGGTATTGTTGGCTACAATAACAGGGACAGCATGACCGAACGCTTCAAGTACAGGAAGACCAAAACCTTCATTCACTGATGGGAAAACGTAAAGCAAGGCGTTTTTATAAAGAGCTTCCAAAAGGCTATCGCTCAGATAGCCCGTTAAAATAACATCCTTTTCAAGCTTATATTTTGCTATTACATCAACAATTTCGCGGTAGTTATTCTCTGTCTTACTTGCTGGTAAGGGCCCTGCCAATACCAATTTTATATTAGCATATCCACGCTCTTTTAGTTTTGCAAAGGCTGCTATCAGGGCAGGCAGGTTTTTCCGTTTAAAAAATGAACCCACGTGCAGGATGTATTCTTTTGGTTGGATGGGTAATCCTAAGGTGTTCAGGTCCTCTTGTTCCGGAGTTTCTGCTAAACTGCGCGCGCCCTCAAAAACTACTTCAAGTTTTTGCGCGGGTATGCCAGTAAATTTTTGCAATTGCTTTTTTGCGTGTTCAGTAGGGGTGATGATAACCGGCGACCGGTGGGCCGCGGGCAACGCTGTCTTTTTATATAACCACAACCATAATTTGCCATAATCTTGTGGTGTTTCAAAGAAAAATGCGTCGTGAAAAACGGGTACGGTTTGATATCCTAAATGAACCACTGGAACAAAATTATCGGTACAGAAAACTATATCGCAACGTTTACTGCGGGCTTTTAAAGGCAGTATTACTTGTTTCCATGCTTGATAACGCAAATGCTCCGTCCATTTAAGCAGTTTGTTGTTGCCGGTATAAATAGGTAATGTGGTATCTAAAAATTCAAACCTCAAAGTATTGCTTTGCATTTTCTCAAACTCGCGGCAAAGTTCAAGCAGATAGGTGCGCGTGCCGGTTTTGGCCACCTTCAGGTCGCGCACGTCAACACCTATAACAAGTGGCTTGTGCATTGGTTAAACCTCTCCGCGGGTTTTAATAACTTTTGCCGGTACGCCGGCCACTATTGAGTTAGACGGAACCGATTTTGTTACTACACTGCCCGCAGCAATAACGCAGCCATCGCCAATGGTAACACCGGCCAGTACGGTAATGCCCCCGCCTAACCAGCAATTATTGCCTATAACTGTTGGCTGCCGGGTAACTCCTTGTTCCTTTATAGTTAACGATGCATCGTTAAAATTGTGATTTTCTGAAAATATCTGAATGTTAGGGCCGGTTATTACATCGCTACCGATAGTAACCCCGCCTTGCCCGGCTATGAAAGCCCGTGCGCCTATTCCGGTGCGGTCGCCAATGGTTATTCCTGTTCCTTTTTGCGCAATTACGCCGGTGCAAAATAAAATAGCGTCTCGCGCTATAGAAACATTATCGCCCAATTTTATGCCACTAACTGATAACGCGTTTATACTCACATTATCATCTAATATCAAATTTTTGCCGGCAGAAAGCTGGTAAGCATGCTTTACTTTTACCTGGCACCCTAAAAAAACAAGGCCGCGTGAACGCTGTAAAAAAGGTTTAAGAAACAGGCCGCGCAATGCCTGGCAACCCCGCGTCCAGGTAATAATAAACAGGTCGCGCCCGCTGTAGGCGCTATCCCATTTATAGTCAGGGTCATTCTTTAACTTTTTTATAATCGTTTCAACCATTGCTTAGTTCTACTGTGTTTGTAGGCCTGGGTCGCATTATTATGCTGATCAATAAACCCGACAAAAACCAGTTTAAGTAGGAAATATAAGAAGATGATTCAACTTCTGACGTAAATAATGGAATTAAGAAACCAACTTTCATCAATAATACAGCCAGGCAAACTTGCCGTTCTTTACCTTCAAGGTAACGCAAGCCTTTAATTCCGGTACGTATAAACATGATGTATATACACAAATACAGCAACAATGCGACCACACCGGCTTGCACGCCTATAATGATAAATTGATTCTCGCCCCCTACGTTTTCGCCTAAGGTGCCCGCCACGCGACCCGAGGCCCCCAAGCCTAAACCCATGGGCTTTTGTATCATGGCGTTTATACCTGCCACCCACTCAACTACGTGGCCAACGCTTGATGGGTCGGTAAAGTCAACAGTGTTCATTAAAACCTGTATCAATGGGTTGTTGCGCCTGGTTGAATCACTGAATAAATAAGCTAAATAAGCTACTACGCACAGGCCCGCCACATGGAAAGTATGCGAGATAATTTTATGGTTGGTAACCAGTGCATACACGTAGATAATTAGAAAATAGGACGCAAGCGGCGCCCTTGATAAGGCAAAAATTATTGAAAGCAAGCTGGCACCCAATGCTGCCATACCCATACTTGTAGGCTTGAATTTGTTTTTTGCATTGGTATATAAAGCCAGTATTACAGACAATGCCAGCAAGGTTGCGGCGGCATGCTCAAGCGGGTTGGCGAAAAAAGAAGCAAACCGCCTGTGCCCGCTGTCTGATTCAAAAGTGGTGCTTAAACCAAACATCCCGGTGGGCTCAAAGTTGAAAAAATAATATACATATTCGGCATAGCCGGTAATGGTTTGTAAATGCTGGTTCAACGCCACCTCGCCCAATAACACAACGCCGGCAGCTATAGTGAGCAATATCAGGTAATTAAAATACTTACTAATAAATACACCTTGCGGATCCATTAGCCTACCGGTAAAATAAACTACAATGTAGAATGATATACTTTTTAAAGCCAACAGTTTTTGTATGAAAGTTTGCTCGCCTATGGGTAGCAGAGCATAGAGAAGTGTTAGCGCCAGGAAGGAAAAAATAGCATAGTCTATTAAGTGAAAACGGGGCCGGTATTTAAGGCTTACGATATTTAAAGCCAGCGTGCACAGTATCAATATTTCTTTAAAATACTGAAATACAGGTATAAATAGTTTGAGCCCAAGCGTGTACGTTACAGACATGGCTGTGGTGTACATAGATAGGCCCAGAATAATGAAGATCAATACACCATCCCGCCGCCCTTTCAGCACCTCTCTGAAAGCTACAATAAATGATGCGACAAAAATTAGCGTAAAAACAAACATGCTTTAGCGGCGGTTGATATTATCCAAGTCTACAGGCCAAATTAAGTTTTTTGGCGTAAAAAGCCCGTCTTTTAGCCCTTTTATTAAGTTGGATGCTTTCTCGTTCCGACTGCGAAGCTTAAAATAAACGTACAACGCGCCGTAGTATAACATGTTGCTAACAGCGTATACCGGCAAAAACGTTTTGTTGCCATATCTACGCAAAAACCATATATGATTGCGGCTGGTGTAGTAATGTATTACAGGGCTTAAATTGCCTTCGTTGTTTTTGGGTGATATTTTTGCCGATACACCTGCCTCATGATACATTTTAACCGATGGGAGGTAATGTAGTTCAAAGCCATCATCGCGTAAACGGTAGGACAGTTCTACATCCTCATAGTACAAAAAGAATTTATTGTTGAGCAATCCACTTATTTGCAAGGCACTGTTACGCAACAAAACGCAACAGCCTGTAACCCATTTTGCTTTTTTAAACGATGCAAGGTCATCAGGTGCAGGTGTTGTGGTATCAGACCGTACTAAGCCCGTCACGGGGTTAAAATCACCCTCGCCGTTCCATATTTTGCCTTTATCGTGCATCCAGTAAATAGCAGGTTGCACGGCAGCTGCCTGCATATGCCCGGCTAAATGCCGGCTAAGGGCGGTTATAATATCTTCATCAACAAGCGTATCAGTATTTATAAGCAGAGAGTAGATGTATCCGTGTGTTATACTATAGGCCAGCGCTTTGTTATTTCCTTCCGCAAATCCCAGGTTTTTTTGGTTGTCAATAAATATAACATCCGGAAACTGTGGCTGTAAAATGGATAAAGAGTTATCCGTAGAACCATTATCGGCAACAATTATATCAAAAACCTTTTCATCGCAATACTGCTTTAAAGACTTGATGCACGCCGCGGTGTATTCGGGAGTGTTCCAGTTCAATAAAATAACTGCTACAGGTTTATGCATTTTGCGTTTTTGTTTTTTTTATAACATACTCATACATAAGCCAGGCTGTGCCTTCTATAAATATCGTGAAAGCGGCAATGATATAAATATTGCCAGCATAAACTGATGCGAAGGCGGCGAACACTGCCACACCTGTAAGCACTATTGCTATGTTAAATATATTGCGTCTTTTCTGTTTCAGCAGCAGGTCAAGCATGCTAAAGACATTAAAAGATGATATGATTGGTACAAACGCCATTATGCGTAATATCAATATCGTATCCGGTTCATGGGTTTTTGTTAGTATAAATACAATCAGATCTGCCATAACAAAGATTGCTGCCGCTCCACCAAGCGCCACCAGCGCAAAAATGTTCTTCATTTTCTTCCTGAAAGCTGTCCACTGATCTTCGCTCAGCTTATAAATGGCAACTGCTTTTGGATATACCGCGTTTGAAACAATATTGAACGCGTTACGGCATTGGCCTATCACCCTGTTGCTAATGCTGTAAGCCCCGAGAAACGGTGAGTTGAAAAAACCGAGTGCAAAAATGATAACCGATTGCTGAAGGTTGGCCGAAATATTATTCAGCGTAAGCGAAAAATTGGCCTTGCTTATGGCTATCAGATCATTTGTAGAGGGAAGATAAAATTGTAGCTTAAAACGTTTGTGCAGATATAAAAACAAACCAGTATAGGTAATAACGTTTGCACTGCCTAAAACAAAATTTACCCATGCCGCATTATCTTCACCCTTTACAAAGAAAAAAATAGTTGCCACAGCAAAAAAGTTGCCTATCAGGTTAAGAATGTTAAATATTTTAACTTTTTCTACTCCAATAAAAAAACACAATGGATTAACAACTTCGGCCAGTGCAAGCGGGAGCGCAAACCATAAGTAATTATAATGATCCGGATCAAACCAGTAATAGGCTGATAGTGCTATGCAAAACAGCATAAATATAACAGCACGTATACCTAAGGCATTGTAAATAACAATACTCAAGCTTTCGGGTTCGTCAACGTGGTAAGCCGTGTCTCTAACGCCAGATTGCGTGGTGCCGTAGCTTATAACCGTACCGGCAAGCATCAAAAAAGTGTAAGCTACTGATACAAGCCCATAGGTCTCAATGCCGTAGCGACCGGTTATAATTCTTATAGTAATAATAAATAGCAATATGTTAGACCCCTGTATACTGCTCAAATTGAAAAAATTTGAAAGTATATTGGTTGACCGCAACTTACTATAATAATTATTTATGGTTGATCTCAAATAATGCCGGTTTTAACAGAACAAATTTAGTTTAATTTATACGTAATAAAGTTGGCCATAATCATATATAGCCATAGCTGTGCAAACATAAATATGATAATTTGGTTATATTGCGCAGGCAAAAGCATACTTATTTATGAATTATTTAAACCCGAATATAAAAGACATAAAACAGCTGGGTATTGATAAGCAAAAGGAGTATTTGAATGCGGAACCCTTCCCTAATATTGTAATAGACAATTTTTTTAACGAAGAGATATTGAGCCAGGTACTGGCTGATTTTCCTGATCTTTCAACCAAGCAGGATGTAAAAGCCTACGATAACCACAACGAGAAAAAACTGGAAGCTAAGGGCGAAAAATACTTCAGCGATGTTACCAAAGGCTTTGTCCATTTTTTAAACTCGCAGCCTGTGCTAGAGTTTTTGCAGCAACTTACCGGCATAAAAGAAACACTGTTACCTGATCCTTATTTGTTAGGAGGAGGCTACCATGAAATTAAGCCCGGCGGTTTGCTAAAGGTACATGCTGATTTTAATAAACACGAAATGACCTGGCTTGATCGCCGCATAAACCTGCTGGTATACCTTAACAAAGACTGGGAGGAAAACTATGGCGGCCATTTTGAACTTTGGGATAAAAGCATGACCAAATCCTACAAAAAAGTGCTGCCCATTTTTAACAGGATAGCTATTTTTTCAACCACTGATTTTTCATACCACGGGCACCCGGACGCCCTTAATTGCCCGCCAGACAGAAGCCGAAAATCAATAGCGTTGTATTACTATACCAACGGTAGGCCAAAAAGCGAAATTAGCGGAACGCCTCACGCAACCCTGTTTATGGGTAGAGCCGGGAAGGAAGATGATGTAGAACACGAGCCCGTATCTGCAAAGGATGTTATCCGGGAAATTACGCCGCCTGTATTATTTAAAGCAGTAAAAAGAATATTTAAAAAATGAGTAAGGTAGTAATATTTGGAGCATCAGGGCAATTAGGTACTTGTATAAAAAGTATTATCGGCAGCTACTCAGACAACTTCTATTTTCCTAATGAAGCCGAAGCTAACATATTAGATGTTGAAGCGCTTAATAAAGTTTTTTCAGCGCAAAAGCCAGATTATGTTATTAACTGCGCTGCCTACACCGCGGTAGATAAAGCAGAAGATGATAGTGAACTTTCTGAAAAAGTAAATGTAACGGGCGTGAAAAACCTGGCCGACCAATGCGCCAAGCTTGCTACTGTACTGGTCCATATATCAACCGATTTTGTTTTTAAAGGCGATTTGGCCCGACCGCTCACGGAATGGGATCCAACGCATCCCATCAGTGTTTATGGCCAAACAAAATTGAATGGTGAAAAGGCGGCAGCTCAAATAGAAAAGCATTTCATTATTCGCACGGGCTGGCTGTATTCTGAGCACGGCAATAACTTTGTTAAAACCATGCTTAAGTTAGGTGCAGAACGTGACGAGCTGCGCATTATTGCCGACCAGGTGGGAACGCCTACTTACGCTATTGATCTGGCAGGGTTTATTCTGCATATTATTGAACGGCAAAGCACTGCTTATGGTATTTATCATTACAGTAACGAAGGTGTAACATCATGGTTTGATTTTGCCAGGGCAATATTTGATCTATCAGCAACTCAGGTAAAGGCGACACCTATCCGTACAGACCAATACCCTACGCGTGCAACACGACCGAGTTACTCCGTAATGGATAAAAGTAAGGCAAAGGAAACATTTGCTATAGAAATTCCGTATTGGAGAGATAGTTTGATAAAATGCATCCAAAAACTCGCGTAAAAAATTAATCAGGCTTAAGGATTTAATGAGTTGTGCCATTTAGAGGGGTTGTTAACAATTCCTCTATTTTTTTACCCGTTACCTCTTCCGGCGCCATCCAGTGTATATCCTTGTCTTTTCTAAACCATGTTAACTGCCGTTTGGCAAAGCGGCGGGTGTTCTGTTTTATCAATTCAATTGCCGTATTCAGGTCGCTTTTACCATCAAAAACATCAAACAGCTCGCTGTAGCCAACGGTGTTTAATGCGTTTAAGTGCCGGTAGGGTAATAAGGCACGCGCCTCATCAACCAAGCCCTGTGCTACCATTGCATCCACACGGGTATTAATGCGGTTGTACAATACTTCGCGGGGTAGATCAAGCGCTATTTTAATACTTTTAAAGGGCCGCGTATTAGCTTTTGCCTTGCGATAGGATGAGAATGGCTGGCTGGTGCTGCGATACACCTCCAATGCGCGTATAACGCGTTGAGGGTTATTAATATCTACCTCGGCATAGTAAGCTGGGTCAACTGTTTTAAGTTCTTCCTGTAGCGGCGTTATTCCATTTAGGGCAAGGTCACTGTTCAGATGCTCGCGTATGCCTTCATCCGCTTGCGGAATATCATCAAAGCCCTCACACAGCGCCTTAATATACAAGCCCGATCCTCCAACCAGTATAACTGTATCGTGCTGTTTAAATAATTCGTCAAGCAGGGCTAAACCTTGCTTTTCAAAATCGCCTACAGAAAAAAGCTCATTTATACTGTGCGAATTAATGAAGTAATGCTTAGCAGCAGCCAGCTCCTCATCATGAGGCTTGGCCGTGCCTATAGACATTTCGCGATAGAACTGCCTTGAATCTGCCGAAAGTATAACCGTATTAAAATGCCGCGCCAACCGTATAGCAGCAGCCGTTTTACCGGATGCAGTTGGCCCTGCGATAACGATTAGGGTTTTTGTTAGTACATGGTCCATGGTCGATAGTCCATAGTTTTTTTGATCGGTATGGTCCATAGTCTTCTACATCAAATATTCACTATGGTCCATGGACTATGGTCTATCGACTAAAACTAATAATCATCCCTTGACGATTTGCTATCGTCTTCAAAGCCTTCATCGTCGGCAAACTCACTGCCAAACTCGTCTTCTTCCTCTTCGTCTGCGTGTTCGGCCGCAACTTCTTCGCCGCTTTCATCAACTTCGGTAAAGTCTTCTGCATCTTCGGGGTTCATGCCCACTTCATTGAAAAAGTCAAATTCGTCTGCATCCGTAGCGGCGGCGGCTGCCATAGCAGCGTCAGGGCCGGTAACAAACTGCCGCGGCGCTTCACCGGTTGATTTTATAACAGCCGGGTAAGTAACCTTAGGGTCCTCATCAAGGATGA
Source organism: Mucilaginibacter sp. HD30 (assembly GCF_054061755.1). Taxonomy (NCBI): domain Bacteria; kingdom Pseudomonadati; phylum Bacteroidota; class Sphingobacteriia; order Sphingobacteriales; family Sphingobacteriaceae; genus Mucilaginibacter; species Mucilaginibacter sp. HD30. The sequence goes on along the minus strand of NZ_JBSSEO010000001.1, from coordinate 2,856,006 downwards.
TTTTCATCAATTCGATATGAAAGTCAAAAGGACGATCAAAATTAAATGTATAGTAAAATTTTTGGTGCGGATCATCAATGCGGCTGCTCAGCTTCACCTTTTCCATGGTTGCCACACCGCGGTCAATCCGGCGCTGGTTAGGCAAATAGGTTATTTCCTCGCCCTTCATCCATTGGTCGTTGCTGATATAAAAAGATGATGGAAACTCTGCATTGTATTTGGTAGACTGATGAATTGCCCGGTGCAGATCCTCAAATGTTTGGTTTGATTTGATATCTATCACCCGCGATACATCGTCATAATCCTCAAAAGTTACGCTGAACCTGTATAGTGCCATTGTATAAGATAGTAGTATTTTTTTGCAAAAATAATGTTTTTAGTTAGTGTTTGTGTTTGCAGCAACTTTTAAGCCAATTTCTTCGCCTTTTTTTATTGTAAAGTTAATAACCTGCTCACGTTCGTTCGGAATTTCGCCTTCCAATATAGCTTCCCGTATCTGATTTTTAATTATACCTACTTCACGGCCCTCTTTAATGCCAAACAGTTCCATAATATCTGTACCGGTTACCGGGGGTTGCCAGTTGCGTATCTTATCGCGCTCCTCAACATCTTTTAATTTTTGCTGAACCAGCTCAAAATTGTTGCGGTACTTTTTAACCTTGTATTCGTTTTTGGTAGTTACGTCTGCTTTACACAACAGCATAAGCGCCTCAATGTCATCGCCTGCCTCAAAAAGTAAACGCCTAACTGCCGAGTCGGTTACAATAGACTGCGACAAAACAATGGGGCGCAGGTGCAGCTGCACCAGTTTTTGCACCAATTTCATTTTTTCGTTAAGCGGCAGTTTTAGCTGCGCAAAAATTTTAGGCACCATGCGGGCACCCTTGTCTTCGTGTCCATGGAACGTCCAGCCATGGCCGGCTTCAAAACGCTTGGTGGCAGGTTTGGCAATATCATGTAAAATAGCTGCCCACCTAAACCAAAGGTCGTTAGTGGTTTCGCATATGTTATCCAGCACCTGCAGGGTATGGTAAAAATTATCCTTATGGCCTTTTCCGTTAATGTAATCAACGCCATATAGCGCCACCATTTGCGGGAAAATTTTATGCAACAACCCGGTATCAAACAAATAGTTAAAACCGATGGATGGTTTTGGCGACAGGATGATCTTGTTCAACTCGTCAGTAACCCGCTCCTGCGAAACAATGCTGATACGGTCGATATTATTTTTTATAGCCTCAACAGCCAGGTCATCAATTTTAAAATTAAGCTGTGTGGCAAAACGGATGGCGCGCATCATCCGCAGCGGGTCATCGCTAAAGGTTTCAACCGGATTAAGCGGTGTGCGGATAAGCTTGTTTTCCAGATCGGCGATGCCATTGAAGGGATCTATCAAGTCGCCGAAGTTATCAGGATGCAGAGATATAGCCAGCGCATTGATAGTAAAATCACGGCGCAGCTGGTCGTCTTCTAACGTGCCGTTCTCAACAATTGGCTTGCGCGAATTGCTGCGGTAGCTCTCTTTGCGAGCGCCCACAAACTCCAGTTCAAGATCGTGATAGCGTAAGGAAGCTGTGCCGAAGTTTTTATATACGGCCAATTTTGCCTTTAAAGCTTTGGCAACCATTTCTGCATAATCTATACCGTTGCCTATAACCACCACATCGATATCCTTTGAGGGGCGGTTTAAAAAAATGTCGCGCACAAAGCCACCAATTGCATACACCTGCAGGTTTTGTTCGCCGGCAATTTTGCTTAATATTTTAAAAACGGGATGTTGGAGGTGTTTCTTCATGTATGCATCGCGGTGAAGCGAAGGGCAAAATTAAGGAAATTATTTGGAGCCCCCTCTGAATTTCCTCCGTTAGGGGACACTTGGTTTTTAAGCGATGATACATTAACAACTGGATCGCTGTCCGTCTCCAGACTTCGGACACAGTCATTCGTAGTCAGAGACTAACAGCGTGGTTTTTTTTCAGACAGTACTCAATTAACCAAATCATACTCCTTAACCAACGCCGAAGCAGGCAAACGCAATAATTCGCTAAACTTCCTTATCATAGTAAGCGACAGCGCTTGTTTGTAATTTAAAACTTTGCTTATCGTGCCTTTATCGCCATAAACGGCCGCAAGGTCGGCTGCTTTGTAGCCAAAGTCATCCATACGTATTTTTATCATTTCAACCGGATCAACTTCCGGCAGATCCCAAATGCTGTTTTCGTAATTACTGATCAAATGCACCAAGAGCAGCTTTTCTTTATGATCAGCTCCTGTTGTTGCATATTCAATCATTTCATACCGTGCAAGAGCTTTTTCATACTCTTGTTCGGTTTCTATTAAAAACCATTGTGGTTTTTCGTTCATATTTTTAGTATTTGTCCAGCTTATATGGAACTCGCATCAATATCGTCATATTCAGAATGGGTTCCAATGAACCTCACTTTTACAGTACCATCCAAATAATCTACTTCTATTATCAGGCGATATTTATTGCCTACAATTTTGAAGCGGGCCCGCTTGGCAGGAATAAGTTTTGCTTTCGGAAAGTCAGCTAAAATATCTGCTCCTTTTTCCCATTTTGCATCCAGCACAACTTTGTACCAGGTGCTTAAACTTTTAGCAGCATCCGCGTGTTTTATCGCAAAATCCCGCAATTTCTTTTGATAAATAATTACCATCGTAAGTTAATTTTTTGTTTTCCATTGGCGATCTCCTTACTTTTTACAACTTGTTAATTTCTAATTTTCTATGCCGCTCACCGAGATTTTCTCGGAATGATAGATCAAATATATAATAAGGTTGGCAAAAAACCAACTTTATTATAAAATAGTTACAAAATGATTAATAATCCTCTATTCCACTTGAATCCACATTCCAAAACTTACCCGTTTCTGTATTATCGGTAATGGCCTTATAAATACCATTAACAGATTGTTCAATGGTAGTAGGCGCTTTCTGCCCACCCATGCGGGTTTGCACCCAGCCGGGATGTAAGGCCGTTACACGGATGTTCCTTTTTTTCAACCGCTTACTCAGCATAACTACATACATATTCAATGCAGCTTTAGACATGCGATAGCCGGGAGCATCCGGCGCAGCCGCGCGCAGTAATGACATAATGGTGGAAAGAAAAATGATCTGCCCTCCATTTGTTACTTTATTTAATAACGCTTCTGTAAACAAGGCGGTGCCGGTAGTATTAGTGGCAAAGCTGGCATTGAGCGCCGCTGCCGTAGGTACTTCCGTATCAAAGTCTACTCCAACACCTGCATTGTTTATAAGGCAATCAATGCTGATGCCTGATTTATTTACATGCGCAGCAACCCCGGCAATACTTTCTTCATTACTTATATCGCCCTGTATAACTGTAAGGTTAGGATGCGAAAAGCCGGCTACCTCGCCAGACCGCGTTACTGCAATTACTGTTATTCCTTCGTTGATCAATTTTTTGTTAAGGTCAAGTCCTATACCGTTGCTGGCACCGGTTATAAGGGCGGTTTTTATGGAGCTGTTCATATTTTTATAGATAGATTGGGTGTAATACTGCAAAGCTAAATTATCCCGAAATGTTTGAAAAACCCGTTTCACAAAAAATGCAAATTTTATAAATATCCAACATGCTGATAAGTAGTTAATTATATCCGTTTTACAGCTAAACTCGCTGACGAATAAGTAGTTTCAATTTGTTTCTTTTTTGTATTGCATTGTGCTAAATATCAGGTTGTTATAATAATTTCCGTTTCATCCGTTCCGTTTATTTCATATATTATTTTGAAACACCTTGTTGTTACGCCTTACCCAGGGCCTGCGTCACATTTTCGTTACGGGAAGCGGATAGTGTTCGTTTACAATAAAAGAAAACACCGCTATCTGTATATTTATAACACCATTATAAACAATTGCTGCCTTTAGGCGGTATGTGTTATAACCATTTATAGATGATTTGTTAACAAAGCCCGCCTCTGTTAAGCAAAAAAATAACATGAACACACCCGAAACTGAGTCTATCCAAACCGCGCAAGGCGCAATGCTGCGCACCTTGATTGACAATTTGCCCGACATAATTTATGTTAAGGACCCGGATGGCCGTAAGATCATTGCCAATAGGGCCGATGTACGCTCGGTAGGGGCTGCGTCTGAAAGTGAGGTGCTTGGGAAAACCGATATTGAGTTGTACAAAGGCGACATTGGTGAACGCGGTTTTCATGATGATATGGAAGTTTTACGTACCGGCGAACCGCTGCTGGATATGGAAGAGTTTTTTTACGACGAGCATGGCGAAAAGCACTGGCTGTTAACATCAAAGGTGCCGGTACACGATAGCACTGGCGCCATTACGCATCTGCTGGGTATAGGCCATAACATAACAGCGCGTAAAAACACTGAAGAGTCATTGCAAGATGCCTATAGAAAGATCAAGGATACAAATGATACACTACGCGATCTGGCCTGGTCCAACTCGCACGAGATACGTAAGCCGCTATGCTCTATTTTTAGCCTGGTTGATCTGTTGAAGCAAACCATCAGTGAGGATGAACGCAGCGAATGCCTGAGAATGTTAGAACGTTGCGCACAAGAGTTGGACGATGTGATACATAAAAACAGCGAAAAAATGAACACGCTTGAGTTAGGCTAAGGCATATCTTACATCTATCGTCTTAAAAATTCAAATTTACCGCTCGGATCCAGGCTCATAATAGTTGATGGTTTCTTTATCTCTGTGCTATGCTGTTCCAGGTCTACCACGTAATCAACCCCGTTTATAATCTCATCACTTATCTGCCCGAAATATTGCGGAGAGGGTTGGCCACTTATATTGGCCGATGTAGAAACCAATGGCCTGCGTAAGCGCTGTATCAGCTGTTGGCAAAACTGGTGCGATGTTACCCTTATACCCACACTGCCATCAGCAGCTATCAATGCAGGCGAGATGTTTTTGGCACCCGGCATCACCAGTGTAAGCGGGTTTTCGGCGTATTCTATCAGGTTATAGGCCAGCTCTGGCACTTCCTGTATATAGCTTTGCAGCTTGTTATCAGTATCAAGCAATATGATCATGCTCTTGGCTTCGTCCCGCCGTTTTAAGGCGAATATGCGTTTAACGGCATCGGTATTGGCGGCGTCGCAGCCAATACCCCAAATGGTATCAGTAGGGTACAGGATGATCCCGCCCTCTTGCACAACTTTAAATGCGTTTGCAACCTCGTCTCTAAGCATGGTTTAAATATACGCTGAGCGCGTTAATAATTCGTGCATCATCAAGCAATTGCATGCATTTGGGTATGCCGTACAGCTTGCAAACGTTACGTACGCAAGGTTCGCAGGCTAATTGCCCGGCACGGATTATGGTGAGCTTATCGGCATTATACGGAGCCGTATTACGTTCATTACCTGCACCAAACAGGGCTACCACCGGCAATCCCACACTGTTAGCCAAATGCGCCGGACCGGAATCTGTACTCAGCAGCACCTTTGCGCCTGCCATTAAATTGGCCAGCGTCGCCAAGGTAGTTTTTCCGCAATAATTATTGATGCGATCAAGATTAGCCGCCCCTTGCAGCAATTCTTCTACATAAACCGAGTCTTTAGGTCCGCCTATCAGGCCAAACTGATGGTAAGTAAAAGTTTGTGTAAGCAGTTGCACCAACTCTCTGCCCTTATCCAAAGGCATGCGCCGCGATTCTGCTTCCGAATTAAAATTCAGCAAAATAAGATCCGATTTTTTCTGCGGCTGCGGCCGTAGTTTTACCTCTTTTTGGCTGATGGCTTTATCGGTAAATTGTTCAAGTATAGATAAGTATTCATCTACCCGGTGCGCATTTTTTGGCCGGCGGCAAACTTTGGTCAGCAGAAAAAAGCCGCCTTCTTTGCTAAACCCCACCCGCTTTTTTGCCCCGGTAGCCTTACCCATTACCGCTGCCGAAAGCGAATCTGGCAGGGTAAAGAAGATGTCGTAATTTTCGGCTCTTAAAGATTTGCCAAAGCGGTATACACCGCCCAGGCCCGGATTATCCTGCTTGGAGAAGGAATGGATAGTGTCAATCCCCGGTATAAGCGAAGCGATGGAGCTCAGCTCTTTTTTAATGATGACATCAATACGGGCATCAATATAAAGCTGCCTAACCGCATTAATTAACGCGGTGCTCATCACCACATCACCCAACCAGTTAGGCAGCCTTATGAGTATTTTCATCTTTTTAGATTTGAGATATTAGATTTGAGATATGAGACAGATGCAATCTCATATCTCAAATCTCAATTCTCACATCTAATTAAACTGCCACATTATTTTCCCTCAAAGCATCATTCAATGAGGTTTTTTTATCGGTTGATTCTTTACGGGTGCCGATGATCAGGGCACAAGGCACCTGGAAATCGCCGGCGGGGAAAGTTTTAGTGTATGAACCCGGAATAACTACAGAACGGGCAGGCACGCGGCCCTTATACTCAACCGGGCTGCTGCCGGTAACATCTATAATTTTGGTTGATGCGGTAAGTACAACGTTGGCACCTAACACCGCCTCGCGCTCAACATGCACACCCTCAACCACAATAGCACGAGATCCTAAAAAGCAGTTATCTTCGATGATAACCGGTGCTGCCTGTACCGGCTCTAAAACACCGCCAATACCTACACCGCCGCTCAGGTGAACATGCTTGCCAATTTGCGCGCATGACCCTACTGTTGCCCAGGTATCAACCATGGTGCCTTCGTCAACATAAGCGCCAATATTTACATAGCTTGGCATCATAATAACGCCTTTAGCCAAATGCGCGCCATAGCGGGCAATAGCATGTGGCACAACGCGTACACCGGTAGCTTTGTAATCAGTTTTTAGTTTCATTTTATCATGAAATACAAAGGGACCCACCTCAATTTCCTCCATCGTACGGATAGGGAAGTATAATATTACGGCTTTCTTAATCCAGTCGTTAGTATGCCAGCGGGTGCCTATCAGTTCGGCAACGCGTATCTCGCCCTTGTCAAGGCGCTCAATAACGGTTTCAATGGCATCAATGTATTCGTTATAAGCAAGCAGGTTACGGTCTTCCCAGGCTTGTTCAATTAGTTTTTTTAGCTCTTGCATTGGATGTGTTAAAAGTTTGCAGCAAATTAAAGGATTTTTGAGCAGATTTGTTTGATTGAGTTTATCTGAGATGACTACCTTTAAAAGTAACTGGTTAAAAATATTAGTGTTTGTTATTTTACAAACATTAGCAATGTTAACGGTATTTTATCCATATCCGGCAATTTCAATGTTGTTTTTAGGAGAAGGAGGAGATAGTCTATTGTACTCTGAAGGAAATTCTGTAGCGTGGATTGTTCTACCACTTGTTTCGCCTCAGCTACTCAATTTCTATCGAATTCAGACCGCTCGTAAAGACGATGATTCAGTAAAAGTTAAAGTCTATATTACAATTTCTGTTGTTACTTTTACAATATATGCAGCCTTTATAATGCACTGGGCAATAAACAACGGTTTTAGGATATGAAGATTTTGGCGTTGCCTGTGGCCCGCGCTATCCGCTCACACTGCACAGGCATTAGCCACGGGGCGGTATCCGCTTCTATCGCTAACGCACTTGGTGTAATTGGAATTTCTTAAATTTGCCCTATCATGCCCGAAAAAGAAAAACTCCGAATAGATAAATACCTGTGGGCCATTCGCCAGTTTAAAACGCGCACGCTGGCGTCTGATGCCTGTAAAGCCGGCCGTGTAAAGTTGGATGGCAACAACATAAAACCATCGCACGAAGTGCGCTTGGGCGAAGTTTACCAAATAGCAAAAGGTCCGGACCGCAAAATAATACGTGTTGTTGGCTTGTTGGAAAACCGCGTTGATGCTAAAACCGCTGTAGGGTTTTATGAAGATATTACGCCCGTTGAACAGACTACTGCTTTTAAATCAATGTTCCACGCACCGCTGCTTAAGCGCGACAGGGGCACCGGCCGCCCCACCAAACGCGACCGCCGCGAGATAGATGACCTGAAAGACGATCTGCTCGAAAAAACCAACGACGAGGATTAGCCCATCCCATAAAAAACAAAACCCCGACTACTGCCGGGGTTTGTAAAATGTTAAATTATCTATGCATTAAAGTTCATCTGCACATCTGCATATCCACGTATCTGCACATCAAGCCTCATCTGCACATCAGAATCATCTACAAATTATTTTTTCTCTTTAGCGTAAGCTTCGTTTATGCCTTTAAGTACATCAGCGGTAACATCAAGTGTGGTATCGCCATATAATACGGTAGGGTTGGCTTTTGAAAAAGTAAGCACCATTTTGTAGCCTTTCTGTTTTGCATAAGTTTTAGTAAACTCAGCCACTTTATCATACAGTTTATTTGCTTCGGTACCCTGCAGGTTTTGAAACTCAGCAGTTGCATTTTGCTGATATTGCTGTAACTCTTGTTGCTTGCGTTGCAAACGTTGCTCGGTAGCTGCGCGTTGGTCGGCGCTCAGGGTGTTGGCGTTTCTTTGATATTCGGCCACTTCACGCTGAAATGCCTGTCCGCGGGTGCCAATGTCGCCTTCGGCAACTTTGCTTTTGCCTTCAAGCCTGGTACGCATATCCTTGGCATACTCATACTTGGTTAAAAGCGTATCCTGGTTTACAAATACAATGGTTTCGCTGCCAGCCTTAACAGTAGAAGCCGCCGCCGGAGCATCGCCTTTTTTATCATTGCTGCAGGCTGCTACGCCAACCGCAACCATTATACATAAAGTAATCTTTGTGAAAATAGAACCTGTGGTTTTCATTTAATTTTTATTGTATTGATAATGTGTAAGGTATTTTAAGGTGTTATAAAACCGATACCTGTTTTTTTAAAAATTTTCACAAATATAATCTTTCGGTACAAGTATCCTAATAAATTATATACAGGTTGGGGCATGTCATTTTTATCAACAATCGCAAATATTAGGGCAAAATTTGTAACTTTGAAGGTTATTGTTTTAACCAAATTATGAGCGAAGAAAATCAGGACAAATCGAATTACTCAGCAGATAATATACAGGTTTTAGAAGGTTTAGAGGCGGTGCGTAAGCGCCCGTCCATGTACATTGGCGATACAGGCGTTAAAGGCCTGCACCACCTGGTATATGAGGTAGTAGATAACTCAATAGATGAGGCACTGGCCGGCTATTGCGATACTATAAATGTTACTATCCATAAAGGCAACTCCATTACAGTAGTTGATAATGGCCGCGGTATCCCAACAGGCATTACCACCAAAGAAAAAGTATCGGCCTTACAAATTGTAATGACGGTATTGCACGCTGGTGGTAAGTTTGATAAAGATACTTACAAAGTTTCCGGCGGTTTGCATGGTGTGGGGGTAAGCTGCGTTAATGCCTTATCAACCCACATGAAAACGGTTGTTGAACGCGAAGGCAAAATGTTTACGCAGGAATACTCTGAAGGAAAACCTTTATTTGAGGTTAAAGAAATTGGCACATCTAATCGTACCGGTACAACGCAAACCTTTCAGCCCGATCCGTCTATTTTTCAGTTAACTACTGAATACAAATTTGATACTTTGGCTGCCCGCTTACGCGAGCTGGCTTACTTAAATAAAGGTATCCGCTTGACTTTGACTGACGAGCGTGAAGCAAACGAAGACGGAAGCTTCCCAATGGAAGATTTCTTTTCGACAGGCGGCTTAAGCGAGTTTGTTAAATTTTTGGATGGTACCCGTACCTCTATCATACCCGAGCCTATTTATGTTGACGGTATAAAGCAAGGTATCCCGGTTGAGCTGGCTTTGCAGTATAACGATACCTACTCAGAAAACGTACACTCTTACGTAAACAACATTAATACCATTGAGGGAGGTACCCACGTTGCGGGTTTCCGCCGCGGGCTTACGCGTACGTTGAAAAACTATGCCGATAAGGAAGGTTTGTTAAAAAACCTTAAGGTAGAGATCTCTGGCGATGACTTTCGCGAGGGCTTAACTGCTGTTATATCTGTAAAAGTGCAGGAGCCTCAGTTTGAGGGTCAAACCAAAGGTAAGTTGGGTAACAACGAGGTAATGGGGGCAGTTGATCAGGCCGTGGGCGAAATTTTAGGTAACTACCTGGAAGAACATCCACGCGAAGCGAAAATGATAGTTCAGAAGGTGGTATTGGCCGCTACCGCCCGTGCTGCTGCACGTAAGGCACGTGAGCTGGTACAGCGCAAAAACGTAATGAGCGGATCTGGCCTGCCCGGTAAACTGGCAGATTGTGCGAACAGCGACCCTGCTTTATGCGAGATCTACCTTGTCGAAGGGGACTCGGCGGGTGGTACCGCCAAACAGGGCCGTAACCGCGAGTATCAGGCAATTTTACCATTGAGAGGTAAGATTCTGAACGTGGAGAAAGCCATGGAGTACAAGATCTACGAGAACGAGGAAATAAAGAACATGTTTACAGGCCTGGGCGTAACCCGCGGTACGCCTGAAGACGATAAAGCGCTGAACCTTGCCAAACTTCGTTATCATAAAATTGTGATCATGACGGATGCTGACGTTGACGGATCGCACATTACCACACTGATCCTTACTTTCTTCTTCCGTTATATGAAGGAGCTGATAGAAGCCGGATATGTTTACATAGCATCGCCGCCACTTTATCAGGTTAAAAAAGGTAAAGAATCTGTATACGCCTGGAACGATGAGCAGCGCGATGTTGCTATACAACGTTTAAAAGGTGCCGGTAAAGAAGACAGCGTACACGTACAGCGTTACAAAGGTTTGGGCGAGATGAACGCCGAGCAATTGTGGGAAACCACCATGGATCCGGCACGTCGTACCTTAAAGAAAGCAACCATAGAAAATGCCGCAGAATGCGATCATACCTTCTCTATGCTAATGGGCGACGAGGTAGCACCACGCCGTGCGTTTATTGAGAAAAACGCAAAATACGCAAGAATAGATACATAGTAGCTATTAGTGATAGTTGATTAGAGATTAGTTGACTATATCAGGAACCCCCTCGTCGGAAGATGGAGGGGGTTTGTTTTTTAGTTGTGGCCAGTTTGCGGTTTTATTTAAAATTCAGTATTTATCGGTAAAACCCGGCCTACACCCAATTGTTGGTCTAAGTATAAAGTGTTAAACGCGGTGTTTAACCAATAACTTATAATCATCAAAAATGAAAGCCATTATATTATTGGGGACTTTAAAGAAGAAAGGTCTTTCTAACACAGAAGTGCTTGCAGGTTTTTTTAAAGAAAGACTGCAATTATATGACATAGAATGCGATATAGTGAAATTGGTGGATCATTCCATTCATCAGGGAACGTATACCGATGTGGGCGAAGGAGATGCCTGGCCGTTTATATACGATCAGATAATTGAATCAGATATCATCATTTTCGCCACGCCTATTTGGTGGGGTGGTCACTCGTCTGAAATTCAAAGAATAATAGAACGTTTGGATAATGTGCACGATGAGATATTAGCAGGAAAGCCGTCTGTGCTTGAAGGTAAAGCAGGCGGAATAATTATCACCGGCGATTCTGACGGTGCACAGCATATTACCGGCAACATCAGTAATTTTTTTAACGCGATAGGCATAACGCTACCGCCATACGCTACACTATCGGTAATGTGGGATGGTCAGCGTAAAGGGGCGGAAACAACAAAGGAAGAATTGCTGGAAAAATATCAGAAAGAATATGTTAAAATCGCCGACGCCATGGTAAAGCAGTTAAAACAGGTATTACAAAAACAATCAACTACTACATAATAAGCTCTGTATACTACGTTAGCTTAAAATTGTATCCAAAATATATTCCCCATTAAACCTTGTGCTATCTCTTGTAGTCAAAAAAGGGAGTTTAACGATTTTTAGTTTAATGAGAGGTGGATTAGTGAGGATGGCCCTGGCCGTCGCCTTAATGATTATAGTGAGGAACGAGGCGATGGCACAGGGGTACCATCAATTAACACCGTCAGATTTTCAGGGAATACCCAAACCCCGCGTTATGGGCCATGTGGCCTACACCAATTGCACTATTGATTTTAAATACCGGGCTTATCGTGATAAAGGAAGCGCTTACCGTTTGTATGCTACCGTACAGTTGCTACTAAACCGCGACCGCTGCTGGCTGGATACCAGAAATATTGCTTCGAGGCAAATGGATGAAGTGCTTAACCATGAGCAGGGCCATTATATTATTGCATATATGGAGCAGCAGGAGTTACTGCGCCAGATAAACCGCACCTATTTTACGGCTAATTATAAGCAGGAGGCTATGCAGCTATTTGATACTGTTGATGCCAAATACAAAGAACTTAACCAAAATTACGAGACAGGTACCCAGCATATGCAAAACAAAGCGCAGCAGCGCAGTTGGGATGATTACTTTAGACAGCGCCTGGATAATGCGCCGCCGTTGGCCAAAACGGGTTATTAATTTGTTCCCCTGCCGGAACAAAATTGAGAGCTTTGTAAAATATATTGATAATGAGTATCCAATTTTTACAGCTAATTTTCCTGACTTATAAGTTGTTTCGCTTTGTTCCGCCCGAAACTTCAAACAGCTATCTGTCAACTGCTTACTAAAATGGCTGTTTCGCTTTGTTCCGATTGTTTCGCCTCCGCAAGCGGAACACTAATACGGTGCCTCAACTGCTAAAAACCCTTCTTTCTTGTTACACCCGGTTTTCTTGCTCTCTTGGTTTCTACTGACCCAAAGCCTTCAGCGCCGTATTGCCGCGCCATTTTTGCTATACGGTCTTCCAGGCTTTCGGTAGTTAAGCGCTCACGGCCCAAACTATCCACCATTATGGGAAAGGCGAAAGGAGTGGGGCGCTCAATGGTTTTAAGTACTATACTTTGTGTCGCTATGCGTTGCAGGGCCGCCCTGAGCCTGAACTCTTCTAACTGAAAAGCCAATGCCTCATTATAAGCCTGGCGCACTAATAGATTGTCTGGCTCATACTCGCTAAAAACCTCAAACAGCAAAGACGATGAGGCCTGCAAGTGCCTGTTTTTTACCTGCTGACCGGGATAGCCGGTAAACAGCAGGCCCCCAATATGTGCAATATCTCTAAAGCGCCGGCGAGCCATTTCGTTGGCATTAAGGCTGTGCATAATGTCATCCAACAGGTTGTCAATTGAAAAGAAGGATGCATCTTCCAGCACTTCCTCAATGGGCACATCTTCATCAGTAAGTAGTTCAAAGCCATAATCATTCATGGCGATGGAGAAACTTGCCGGCCTGATGCGCGATATCCGGTAGGCCAAAAGCGAAGCCATGCCTTCGTGTACTAAGCGCCCCTCAAAAGGATAAAACAACAAATGATGCCCCTCCCGGGATTTGAAGGACTCAATCAAAAACTCGTGACTTTGCGGTAAATGAGATAACTCCCGCTGCAACGCGAACAAAGGCTTTAGCGCTTTAACTTCTTCATCCTGCTCAATGCCATGGGCAACCTCATCCAGTTTGTCCCTTAATACTGCCGAGAGTTGGGAGGATAATGGCATCCTGCCGCCGTTCCAGCTGGGTATCATTCCCTTTTGCGCTGTCGACTTTTTTACGTAGGCCGTCATTTCTTTTAAGCGCACAAACTCCAGACTGCGCCCTGCAAACCAGAAGGTGTTGCCGGGTTTTAGTTTAGATATAAAAGATTCCTCTACCGTACCCAAGCTGCCGCCGCTTAACCACTTTACCCGTACGCTCATATCGCTGGTTATGGTACCAATGCTTAGGCGATGGCGCATGGCTACCCTGCGGCTGTTTACTTTATATAATCCGTTTTCAACTTCTACCTTTAAAAATTCATCGTATTGCGCCAGTGTTTTACCGCCGTTAACAATAAAATCAAGTAATTGGTTAAATTCTGCTCTGCTCAGATCAGCAAAGGCATAGGTTGTTTTTACTTCGTTAAATAGCTCATCTGCCCTAAATCCGTCAGACACGGCAAGCGTTACCATAAATTGTATCAGTACATCCATGGTAAGCAGCATCGGGTCGCGACTTTCAAAAATGCCGCGCTTAAGGGCCTCTTTCAGGGCAGCGCCCTCCAGTAGTTCTAATGAATGTGTAGGCACAAAGTACGCTTTTGATATAGCGCCTGGATGGTGCCCGCTGCGGCCCGCCCGCTGCATAAAGCGTGCAACACCTTTTGGGCTGCCAACCTGTATAACGGTATCAACCGGCCTGAAATCCACCCCCAAATCAAGGCTGGAAGTGCAAACAACAACCTTTAGCGCTTCGGCATGGAGCGCTTGCTCCACCCAGTTACGCAACTCATTATCTAACGAGCCGTGATGCATGGCCATAATCCCGGCGTACTCCGGGTAATTATCCAAAATAGCATGATACCAGATCTCTGATTGCGACCGTGTATTGGTAAATATCAGCGTGGTTTTACTTTTGGCCACCAACTCCATCACCTGCGCAATCAGCTTTACGCCAATATGCCCTGCCCAGGAGTAATTCTCAATATTTGGCGGAATGACAGATTTTATCACCAGTTTTTTGTCGATGTTGGCACGTATCAATTTCACTTTATCACGTGCGAAGTTATTGCCCAACAGCACATCGCCTGCCTGCTCCAGGTTGCCAATGGTAGCGCTGATGCCCCATATTTTTAGTTGGCAGTGAGCAGGTCGCAGGTTTGAATGATTATTATCAACTGCCAATTGCCCACTGCAAATTGACTTCAAGCGGGATAATCCCAACTCCACCTGTACACCGCGTTTGGTGCCCAGCAGTTCGTGCCACTCGTCTACCACTAAAACCTGCAAGCTTTTAAATATGGCGGGATATTCTTTTTGGGCCAGCATCAGATGCAGACTTTCTGGCGTAGTAAGCAATACTTCAGGAAGTTTTTTCTTTAGCGCGGCTTTCTCGGCAGCAGATGTATCGCCGGTACGGGTGCCAATTCTCCATGGGAGTTCAAGGTCATCACAAACCTCCTGCATAGCCTTGCGGATATCGTTGGTGAGCGCACGCAAAGGTGTTATCCAAAGCATTTGAAGCCCGTTGTTTTTGCGGGTTTTATAGTCGGGATTTTTGTTGATGAAATCAGCAAGGAAGGGCAGGAACAGCGCGAAAGTTTTGCCACTGCCTGTAGGGGCATTTAACAATCCCGAATAGCCTTCCAGATAAGCAGCCTCCATTTCTTTTTGAAACGGGAACTGCCGCCAGTTTTTTTGACGATACCACTGCTGAATAACTTTTTGCCCCGGCGTGCTCATTGCTTGCTAACAAAGTAAGTAAAGTATTTGTTATTAGTAAATGATGAAGTATCGTTTAATATTATCAGCGCTAATTGCACTGAGCGCCTGCAACCAGGCCGAGAAGCCCGAAAACAGCAGTGCTGTGGTTGAAAATAAACTACCCGATAGCTTACTTATAAAAGCTGGCGAGCGCATAGGTAACATGAAGATAGGAGATGATATGCAAGCGCTGTTGAAGCAATACGGGCAACCCGACCAACAGGATGCGGCAATGGGCAGCGCTGCTTACACCTGGTTTCCGGGGCACGATACAACAGGATATCGTACCAGTGTTTACGGGCATCGAAATTTTGGAGCGGGAGATGAACGCTTAAACATTAAAAAGATAATGACGACGTCTACTGAATACAGTACTCCCGAAGGTGTGCATACAGGTACGGATATGGACGATGTGAGCAGATTTTATACGCTGACAAGTAACAGCAATCAGTTAATTAAGGGGAGGACTGTTGGTGTCTTCGCAGACATTGGTAAAGGAATTTCATTTGACATAGACCCTGCAACAAAAAGATGTACGGCAATAAGCATTTTCAGGCCCGGCGATACATCGGCAGTTAATATCAATATTTATTAAATGCGAAAACCACCGATTAGGTGGCTTTCGCTTGTCTGTCTACAGATGAAATTTTATTTCTTCTCCGGCATTAATACCAGCTTTATAAAGTTGGCATCATTAAGATATTTAATAGCAGCTTCTTTAGTACGCTGTATGTTTAATTGTTGAAGCAACTGGGCATGTAATAAAATCTTGTCAGGATCATCCCCATTTTGCGCCGCCACATTTAATGCACCGCTCCAAAAAGCGTTCTGTTTCAATTGCGATTGAATACTACGTGCTTCGTCCAAAATAAATGTGTTTAACTCTTTTTGTTCGGCTCCATTTTTTTTAAACTTATTAACTTCATCCATAACGTAGCCGGTAATTCTATCAAAATCAGCCACAGGGCATTGAATATCAATGTGTACACGATATCTGCTTTCGGGTTGTTTTGTATAAGCTACTCTTACCCCTACGTCAATTTTACCGGTTGTATCCTTTATACGCTGCGCTATCTTTAAATATAATATCGTTTCCAAAGCATCAAGATCAACGTTGTTAACGGCATTGTAATCATACGCGCCGCTAAATATTAATTGAGCTGTGGCATTATCGCCTTTACCTTTAACTATAGTTTTGGTGATATTGCCAGCCGGTGGATGCATGCCGAGGTTTTTGAACGTTTCTGTACCGCTTTTTGTAGGCAATGAGCCTAAGTAAGTTTCAAGGAACGGCAAAATGGCCTCAACAGTAAAAGACCCTGTGAATGTAAACGTGAAGTTGGCCGCGTTTGAAAAACGATCTTTATAAAACTGGTAGGCCTTGTCTAAACTTGCTGCATTCAACTGGGCTATGGTAGTTGCCATACCGCGTTTATTGTAACCGCTTAATAGAGCGTTCACAGTATCCTGAAAAACGGCAGTTTCTTCAACACCAAGCAAAACAAGCGCACCTTTAGTCTGTGATATGGTATTTTGCCATGCTGCGGCATCTTTGCGGGGGCGGGTAAAATAAAGGTGGAGTAACTGTATGGCTGTTTCAAAGTCGGCAGAGGATGTAAAACCACTAAAACCATGAACAATATTGCTTGCGTAAGGTTCAATGTTTAAGTTTTTATTACGAAGCATTCTTTCCAACTGCGTTTGACTAAAATCGCCAACTCCACTTACGCTGATTACCTTGGCAGCAAGATCTGCAGAAGTAAAATCCTGGTCAGACGCGAGCGACGTGCCCCCAAATGCAAATCCGTTCATGATGATCTGCCCTTGTTGAAACTGCGTAGGCTTTAAAATTACTTTTACACCATTTGATAACGTTACGTTCGTTGTAAGTATGGTACTGTCAGTTTTAATACTTGTTACCTTGCCGGCTACGGGCAACTTTTCCATAAGCGGTACGCTGGCATTATCTTCATAAGCTTTAAGTGCAGTACCTCCTGTAGTGAACCAGGTGCGCAATGCCTGCTCTGTAGGTAGCAGCGCTTTTTCGCTCTCAGGCGCCTGCACTAAAATAGCCTTGTTTTGGGTTAATAGCTTTGCAGCAAGCGCATTCATTGCGGCAAGGTCAATTTTGCCAATGTTATCCAAATAATGCGTGTACTTATAACTGGTGCCGGTGGCAATACTGCCCCACAAAAAATTGCGCTGATATTCTGCAGCGATGCTGCCCGGTAATATGTTATCGCGCTGCTCATATTCATAGCTAACCCGCGAAATTCCGTTCTGTTTGGCGCGTTCCAACTCGGTTGATACAAATCCAAATTTGCGCATACGCTCAATTTCCGTGGCAAGTGTCTTTATAGCGGTATCAATCCCTCGGGAACTGGATATGGCCAGCGCTGTAAAAGCGTCTTGCTTGCCAATAAAGCTATTATAACCCGCCTGGGCAAACAAAAAGGGCGAGTTTGATTGCTGCTTCAACTCATCAATACGCGCCGCCAGCATGTCGTTAAACAAATTTAACTGCATGTTTTGCACAAAACCTGCAGGAGTTTTTGCCACTATTTGCGGGTGAGATATTACAACCTGGGTAACTACATACGGCAGCTCCTTATCAGTAATAAATTTAATTTGCGTCCCGATTGCCGGCGTAATTGTATAAGGCGTAACGGGTTTAGGGTTAGCCGGTGCCTTTAGCGCTGTAAAGGTGTTTTTTATAAAAGTTTCAACCTTTTTTGCATCAATATCACCAACTACTATAATGGCTTGCAAATCCGGGCGGTACCAATCGGTATAAAAACTCTTTACGGTTGTCGCGTTCGCCGCATCAATTACGGCCTCTTCTCCTTTTGGGTTGCGCAAAGCATAGCGCGAGTTATTAAGCATAAACGGCAAGGCAGATTTGTCCAGCCTCTCTTTCATTACGTTCGCGCCGTTTTTTAATTCTTCTAATACAGCGGTTCGCGCGGCGTTTACTTTGGCCGCATCAAAGCTGATACCGCCTGCCCAACCGGCTAATAAATTCAAACCTTTATTCAACGCATCGGCCGTATCTGTTGGCACAGTTAGTCGGTAAACGCTTTCATCGTAACTGCTAAGTGCATTACTGTCGGCTTTTAAAATATTTTTTGTGAGTTTCATAAAACCAGCCAGTTGGTCTTCGGTAACGTCTATTGTACCTTTAAGCGCCAAATGACTTATTAAATGAGCGTAACCGCGCTGCACGTCTGTTTCTAAAACTGATCCGGCTTTGGTAACTAAAACCAGCTCAGCTTTTTTGGGCAGGGCCGGGGTGCTTCTTATATAATAGGTTAACCCATTAGGTAATGTGCCTTTTAACAAGAAAGGATCTGTAGGTAAAGTTTGTGTACTAACCTGCGGCGCAATTTGTTTTGCAGGCGATACCGGCTTGCTTTTTGGAGAGGGTGCAGGTTTTTTCTTTACCTGGGCAAAGGCTCCGCCTACAGTAACCAACAACACTGTTGCCGATAAAAAAAAGGTATGCTTAAAATTCATATCAATATTTAAAATAATGGGTGCTAAGATGCAAAAACGAAGGGGTTAGTTAAAAATTATTTTTCGGGCGGTTTTTTTACTAAATACAACTACACCTTAATAACGATATTTAGTTTATATAATAAACGCATCAACCCCCAAATTATAAAAACCAGTAGCAGTCCGCTAAGCGCGGATGCAACGTAGGGCTGAAAGTTAGGTTCAAATAGCAGTTGATAAAGGGTACTGCCCCCAAACTTTACCTTATTGATAATATAATGCGGAATGTAGTTGGAAAGCACATAGGCCGTTATGGCATTTACGCCTAAGGGTACAAAAAACAGGGCGACTTTTTTATAACCCTGTACATCAATTAACCAGTAGCATAGTGCCAGGCCTGCAGTTGCCCAGCCGCCTGCATAAAGCACGTATGAGCTTGTCCATAAGGCTTTGTTTATAGGGAAAAATAAACCCCAAAGTAAGCCGACGACGATAGCTGTAAAACCATAGATAAAAAGCCAGCTCACTTTAATGGCATCATCGCAGTCTTTGCGTTTTAGCCAGCTGCCCACCCTTATACCAAACAAACCGGTTGCAATAGCGGGCAGCGTGCCCAATAAACCTTCAGGATCCCATGTTTTTGATTCGGACCATAAGTGATTGGTTGAAAACACAACACGATCAACCCAGGCGCCCATGTTGGTTTCGGGATCAAGGCTTGCTTTACCGGTATTGGGTACGGGGATAAATACCATTAAAATATAATAACCCACGAGCAGCACCACGAACAGTATATCGCGGGTTTTTTGTGTCGTTTTAAGGAAGAGAAGCGTGCTGATAAAATACACCAAACCAATGCGCTGCAACACGCCCGGAAAACGCAGATGTGCAAGCCCCGGATGGAAGAGCAGTTGGGTTATCAGGCTTATAACCATTAATATAATCATGCGTCTGAACGCAGCCCCAACCATTTTTGAGTGATTGGCCTTTACTTCGGCCCTGCTCTCCATAGCGTAAACAATAGATACGCCGACAATAAACAGAAAGAAAGGAAATATCAGGTCGGTAGGGGTGCAGCCGTTCCAGGCCGAGTGTTCAAGCGGAGCGTAAATATGCCCCCAGTCGCCGGGATTGTTAACCCATATCATGGCAGCAACCGTTGCACCCCGAAAAACATCAAGAGAAAGCAGGCGGGGTTTTATTGTTGCTGTCATTTTTATAATGGTTTAGGTAAAACTACAACTTTATTTGTAACCTCGAGCGCTAGTTAACAACCGGCAAGCGGGTGTTGCAAAAAATATGCGTCACCAAAAAAACAAAAGTTAATTAACTGGATATTAATATTTTATGATTTTTATTTGCAATTACTTATTAGTCAGTAAAAATAGCTATAAATAAATTTCAAGTAGCTGATTATAAACATAATGCAAAAGACAAAAATTGGCGTTTTTTTGCTTTTACTTGCAACACTTTAGCAACACAATAGCAACAGTTTAGCAACACTTTAGCAACAGCTCTGCTACTTGACGCGCACTCAAAACTCCACACTTTCGACGTTAATACTTTTATGCGTTTACACTACAGACCCTGTACATAGTACATGTGATTACACCAGTTAGCTACATACAACATTGATGATCAAAAAACTTCATCAGCTTTCTTTATCTATCATGTCCTCTTTTATTTTAAAAAAGAAGTGCGTTTGTACCAAATAGCTAATAACGGCGATGATAACCGTAGCCGCCACTTTTGCCACAGTTGGATAAAAGTTTAGGTATTCTACAAAAAGCTTAATAAACACAGCGTTTAGCACTATACATAACGTGTTTACTGCTATAAACCTATATAATTGCACACTCCTTTTTAAGCCCGATTCCTTAAAAACGATATATCTGTTCAAATAAAATCCTGTACTAAAAGAAATACTAAAAGAGAGCAACAGCGAAGCTATATAAGGGCTTAAGGTTATATCGCCAATGATGAAGTTCTGCTTCCGAAAAATAAAGTTATAGCAAGCCCAGAATAAAATAATATCGAACGCAGTATTGCCACCACCGCAGGCTGCGTACCTGAAAGTATGTAATGGTATCCATTTTTTAAACCGACCGTAAAAAAAATCAATAAAATTAAAAATGATCCGTTGCAATGAGTATTAGAATTTGCCGGGTAAAGATAAACTATTCCAACACCACCTTTGATGCTGGTGCGGAATTTCCACCTCCGCAAATCTGTGGGAAGGTGTTGTTCCATATCATATTCGCCTTGTACTAAAAAATAACTTTCGCACCTGGCAGGTTCCCGGCAGTTAGAAATGTAAGTCTTGTAGTCGCCATGCGCACTCATTTTACTTTAGCTCTTTCAGCTGTAACAGATCCAGCAATCACAAATTGATAACTGATTGGTTTAATAAAATGGTTATTGATGCAATATTCTGAATTTGAATCGTTAGCTTTTACGATGTATGGAAGTATCAGAACCAAGGACGCAATAAAAAAAATCGAAGGATAAATGCCAAAAAATAGAGTTATGAAAAGAGTATTTTTTTTGTTTATTATAACATTTATTGTGCAATCCGGGTATGCGCAGCAAAAAAAACCAACTGATGCCCTGGTGACGGATGTAGCTGACATTTATGCCAAATTAAATATTTATACAGACTCTGTATTTATATATACAACGTCCTTAAAAACCTGCTTATCAGGGTATCTTTTTGTACGTTTTAAGGTAGATAAAAATAGAAACCCGGTAAGTGTTCAAACCAATACGGGTACGCCACATTTTTTAGATTCGTTATTTAAAAAAGCACTTAAACATACTAACGGAGCATGGAAGCAGATACCTGCCGGAAAAACTTATTTGTTGCCCGTTAAATTTGTACTTAAAGATGGATGCGCGATTGATACCAGTTCAAAAAAATATAGTGCCCTCGAATGGATTTTAAAACAAATGCCGGGTCTGCCCGAGTTAAATAGCACTAATCGTAGCCATCCCGACATTGATTTTTTGAACATGTTAAATTTTAGCGGCAGAGAAGCAAATGTAAACCAGCAATCGCCTATTGACTGTATTTTATTACCACCCTACCAATTGGCAAATCCGGTTAGCGGTCATCCATATTAAAGCAGAAAATAGTTGTTACTCCAACACTACCTTTTGATGCTGATGCGGAATTTCTACATCGGCAAATCCATTTTCCTTAAGTGTTTCGGCAAAATGCTGCTGCACACCGTATTCCCCATGCACCAAAAATATCTGGCGCACCTTTGCCGGGTCCTGGCATTTTAAAAAATGCAGCAGATCCTGGTAATCGCCGTGCGCGCTCATTGAGCGTATTTCGGCCACTTCGGCTTTTACATCATATTCCTCGCCAAAAATGTGTACCACTTTTTCGCCTCGTAGTAAACGCCCGCCTAACGAGTTCGGTTCGCAATAACCCACCATTAATATGGTGTTTTTAGTATTGTTGATAGCATATTTTATATGGTGCTTTACCCGGCCCGCCTCGGCCATGCCTGAAGAAGATATAACCACACAAGGTTTTGGGTTATTATTCAGTGCGATGGATGCCTCAGTTGACGGCACAAAACTTAAACCTTTAAATGCAAACGGGTCTGCATCAACCTTCATTACCTCTTTAACTCCACTATTGTAAACTTCGGGGTGGTTTTTTATTACCTGCGTTGCTTTTTCTGATAGGGGGCTATCCACATAATAGGGCACATCAGGCAATAAGCCACGCAGTTCTAAAGCGTTTAAAGCGTAAAGTAACTCCTGGGTGCGGCCCACGCTAAACGCGGGTATAATAACTTTTCCTTTTTTAACCAGGCAAGTTTGTTTTATCACCTCTAACAGGGCATCTTCAATAGGGCCAATATCTTGATGTAATGAATCACCATAGGTAGACTCTAATAGAATATAATCCGCCTGCGGAAACCTTTGTGGATTTTTTAAAAGCAGATCGCCATAGCGGCCTACATCTCCGCTAAAGGAGATATTGGTTTCTTTGCCGTCTTCGGTAATGGTTAGATGTACTGCAGCGCTGCCTAAAATATGCCCTGCATCAGTAAAGTGAAATTTTACCTCGGGGGTTATAGCATAGTGTTCATGATATTCTACAATTTTAAACAGGCGTAACGCTTCCATCGCCTGTTCATCATTATATAATGGCTCCAGCAGCGGCAAACCCTTGCGTTCGCGGTTTTTGTTGCTGTACTCTACATCCTGCATCTGTATTTTCGCAGAGTCCATCAGTAGTATCCGGGCCAGATCCATTGTAGCCGGTGTGCAAAATATAGTGCCGGTAAAGCCTTCGCCAACCAGGCGCGGTATCAGTCCGCAATGATCAATATGTGCGTGCGATAATATTAAATAATCAACCTTAGCCGGGTTAAAGCCAAAATGCTCGTTCAGTCCATCTGTATCTTCGCCCAATCCCTGGAACATGCCGCAGTCAAGCAATATGGTGGTGCCGTTATTAAGCCTTATTAAATGCTTACTGCCTGTAACATTACGGGCAGCGCCGTGAAAAACAATCTCCATTAAATATATTTTGGTTTATAAGCGGAAACATACGTGAAATGTTTGAGTAAAAAATAACTAATAAATTAGTTGTATGTTTAAAAATAAACTAATAAATTCGTTTAAGATATTTTAACCAAATACTAATAATCATGAGAACATTAAAAAACACGCTAAAAATAGCAGCCTTTGTAATTGCAATTTCTTTTACTGCAAGTGCACAAAAACCAAATCCGCCGGTTCCAAAAGCCCCGGTTTTGGTAAAACAAGACGGCAAGAAAGTGTTCGTTACCGTAGAAAAATCGCCTGCGTTCCCCGGGGGGCAAAAAGCGCTCGGAACTTTTTTATCAAAAAACATAAAGTATCCTGCAGTAGATAGAGAAAACAATGTTCAGGGCAAAGTATTTGTATCATTTGTTGTTGAGGAGGATGGCAAATTAACAGACGTTGCTGCCGTACGCGGCCCGTCAGCAACCTTAAAGGCCGAAGCAGTTAGAGTGATCGCAAAGTCGCCCGCATGGAAACCGGGCTACCAAAATGGTAAATCGGTAAGGGTGCAGTTTACCGTTCCTGTTAACTTTGTGTTAGGCGGTGAAGAGGCTTCTTTAAAAACCGGTGCCCGACCAAAACCACAACCCCCGGTTGTTAAAAATCAGAAAAAGGGAAATATATTTGTTGCAGTTGAAAAATCACCTCAGTTTCCGGGTGGGGTGAAAGCCTGGTCTACTTATTTAGAGAAAAATATAAAATACCCCGCCGCCGACAGAGAGAATAATCAACAGGGCAAAGTATTTATATCGTTTGTTGTTGAGCCGGATGGTAAATTAACAGACGTTGTTGCTGTGCGTGGCCCGTCAGAAACCTTAAAGGCCGAAGCAGTTAGAGTGATAGAGGGTTCGCCTACATGGAAACCGGGTTTGCAAGGCGGTAAACCGGTTAGGGTGCAATATACCGTTCCAATCAACTTTACTTTGGGGAGTTAATTTGAATACTGATAACTTTTGCGTTGTGCTTACTGTATTAACAAGTTGATTAAATACCTAATAAATTAGTTGCTTATTTAAAAGCAAACTAATAACTTAGATAATACCAATTATAAAATACATGAGGACATTAAAAAATGCACTTAAAATAGCAGTAGCAATAATGGCGGCAACGTCATTCTCGGCCAATGCAATGCACGCAGATTATTGCATTAAAAAGCAAGTGGTAACCCACATGTCAATGGGCATTGATACCACAATTTATACTTCGGTAGATGTAGCGCCGTATTTTCCTGGCGGGGTAACCGCTCTTATGGATTACTTAACCGGAAGTATAAAATACCCGGCAGAAGATAGAGAGAAAAAGGTAACCGGGAAGGTTTTTGTGGTTTTTGTAGTTGAGCCTGATGGAAGTTTATCAAATTGCAAGGCGATGCGCGGCCCATCAGAAACGTTAAAAGCAGAAGCCACAAGAGTGTTGGCAAACTCGCCTAAATGGCAAGCGGGGCAACTGGGTGGTAAAAAGGTTCGGGTTCGATATACAATTCCTATAAATTTCGAATTACCTAAATAGTATCAACAGAAATAAATAATGCAAAAGCAACTCCGGTGAAAATTAGAGTTGCTTTTGTTAATATTAACTAATAAATTCGTTGATAAATAAAAGCTAAATACCCCAATACTAAAAATTAACAAAAAAAATCATGGAAATTAAAGAGCTAACGCGTGCTGAGGAACAATTGATGCAGATATTATGGCAGTTAAAAAAAGGCTTTGTTAAAGACGTAATTGAATTACTACCAGAGCCGAAGCCGGCTTATAATACCGTGTCAACCATCATCAGGATATTAGAAACCAAAGGCTTTGTAAGCCATAATGCCTATGGCAAAAGCCATGAGTATTACCCGCTTATAAGCAAGGATCAATACCAGAACTTTGCTACCGACAAGCTGATGAATGGCTATTTTGATAACTCTGTACAGCACATGTTCTCTTACTTTGTAAAGAAAGAGAAAATAGATCTTAAGGAGGCTGATGAGATACTTAAACTGATAGAGAAACTTAAAAGCAAGTAAGTTATGAGCTGGTGGCATTATTTATTGTTGGTAAACTTTTACCTGCTATTGTTTTTTGCCTTTTACGCGCTGTTGCTGCGCCGCGAGACTTTTTTTCAGCTTAACCGCATTTATCTTGTGGCGGCATCGTTACTTTCGTTTGCGATACCCATAATACAAGCCGACTGGGTGAAGAACCTGTTTATTACCAAACAGGTTCAATCTACACTATATGGCGGCGGTGTTGAATTAATAACATACAACTTTCAGCAGGCAGAACAATCAGTTACAATAGGCCACCTTTTAACTTTAGTTTACATAACGGTTACCTTGTTTTTAACCTTGCGGTTGCTATGGCAGTTAATCGTACTAAAAAAACAAATAGAAAAGCCATCACCATCGGCAGCATATTCGTTCTTCAAAAAAATAAGTTTGGGTAAAGATGTTGCCCATCATCACGCAATTGCCAGGCATGAGCAAGTTCATGCTACGCAATGGCACTCTGTTGATGTTATGATCATTGAAACAGTAATGATCATCAACTGGTTTAACCCGGTGGTTTATCTGTACCGTTTTGCCATTAAATATATACATGAGTATATTGCTGATATGCAGGTAATCAGGTCGGGCACAGACAAAGCAGATTATGCCTTGCTTTTGCTTAGCCAAACCTTTCATGTTCCTGCCCACAAGTTAACCAATCCGTTCTATAGCCATAGTATGCTTAAAAAACGGATAATGATGTTGCAAAAAAGCAGATCGCAGCGCATAATGCTGTTTAAATACTGCTTGTCGGCTCCGCTGTTTGTGTTAATGATGATACTGTCATCAGCAACGGTAAATAATAGTGCAGCGGTTACTGATATTCATAATGGTGTGAAAGAAGTTTTCCAGGCACCGGTTGACAATCTTGCTGACGGAATAGTTGAGCATGCTGAAATACCTGAAGACGAGATCCAGGTTAAATTTCCGCCGGTAGTTGTTTACCATGACGCCGCCCAACAATACTATACTATGCCCTATAAAGATCATCCTACATATGGAACATCGGAAGAAGATATAGTAGGTGATAAAAAAGTATTTGTATCAGTAGAACAGGCACCCACTTTTCCGGGAGGCGTAAATGCCTTTGGCAAATTTTTAGAGCAAAATATAAGATACCCGGCGCAGAGTCGGGAGAGCAATATTCAGGGTAAGGCATTTATTTCGTTTATTGTTGAAGCCGACGGGTCACTTTCTGATATACATGCAGTGCGCGGCCCTTCTGAAGACATTAAAGCGGAAGCGGTGCGTGTGTTCAGCACTTCGCCTAAATGGCAGCCCGGCATCCAAAATGGTCAAACGGTAAGAACGCAATATACCGTGCCTATCAATTTTACGCTTGGCGATGACGACGATATGCCACCTGCCGCAAACGATTTAGATAATAGAGTATATTCAAATGTTGAATCGTACCCGGTTTTCCCGGGCGGTATGAGCGCATTTACAAAGTTTTTAGCAAAGAATATTCACTATCCAAGTGAGATGGGAACAAGGGGCCTGCAAGGAAAAGTTTTTGTAACATTTATTGTAGGTACAGACGGCCAGCTATCTGATATACGGGCGGTACGGGGCCCGAGTGAAGAGTTTAAAGATGAAGCGGTAAGGGTACTTTCCAACTCGCCCAAATGGATACCCGGATTTCAAAACGGGCGCAAAGTAAAAGTGCAGTATACCGTGCCAATTAACTTTACGCTTTCTTTTGACGATACACAGGTGGGCCAGTAAAACAAGCATTGCTGAAGTGCCCTTTGGCAAAAATTAAAACCATTTAACCATATTTTTATCGGTTTAGCTTCGCAGATATTTTTGCGGGGCTTTTTTGTTAGAAGTGCAACGCAATACGCAATTAATGTGTAGTTCATCATATATAATAAACTTTTTTGATACCCCGATGATAAGTTTTTTAGGTTTAATTATTACTTTTGGTGCAGATAAACAATATTAAAACATGAACCCTTTTATCTCAAGAAGCTTTTACGGAATTATAAATTATGCCACCGCCCTGGTATCAATGGCTTCGCCATGGTTATTTGGATTTGAGGATTCTCACGGCGCTACCTTTTTTTTACCAATACTTATAGGTTGGGTACAGTTAATAATGGCTATTTTCAGCAATAACAGTCATGGGTTTATTAAGATATTCCCTATGCCAACACATAATGTGCTTGATGCATTTTCGGGCTTTATATTATTGGCATCGCCGTTTTTGTATGGTTTCGCTTTCGTTGAGCACGGTATTTTCTGGCCACACGTTTTAATAGGCGGTACTTTTTTAATAGCTGGTGTTTTTACCCACGCCTCGCCGTTTACTACTGATGATGTGCACCACGAAGTGGTTAACAATTAATATATTAAAAACATAAAAAAAGCGGTCCTCAACTTAAGTTGAGGACCGCTTTTTTTTATATACCTATTTGTCGGTATGATCAGAAAACTTCGTTCAAGCCTATAAATATTCCTTTGGCACCGTAGGTTCCTATGCCATAATCAATACAAAGGTTTGACCGGGTATACTTGTTAAACAATATACGCAAACCAAATCCACCGCCTGGTTCAACATATTCACCCAGGTTAACATCATTTAAGTTACGCTGAGCGCTTGAAGTTTGCGCATTGGCAAACACCACACCACTAAACAGTTTGTTTTTTGAGATAGGGAAGCGGTATTCAGCCTCGCTGTAAGCAAATGACTGGCCCTTAAAACGCCCTATAGTGTACCCCCGCCCTAAACGATTGGTTTGGTCGCTGCCTGTACCGGGCAGTTCAAGGTAGGGCAGGTCTCCGTTTATTAGGAAACTGCCCCAAAACCAAAATGCCAATACGTGTTCCCGGTTAATTTTTGAAAGGCCCCAATATTTTCTAAACTCAGTTCTTAATTGTGTTGCACGTTTGTTACTTCCCATCCAGGTTTCGTTGGTGCGTAGTATCACATCAGCAAACATGCCTTCGTAAGGGCGGTTAATATGGTCGCGGGAGTTGTATTCTAAATTTAACAGCAGGCCGTTATTGGTATAACCGCCTGTTGGAAAACCGTGGTTCACGCTGTACCGGTAATTATGTGCCCTGGTGTTTACGCCTAATTTACCTTCGTTATCAATATCATTATAAATGTTAAAAATAACCCCTGCGCCAAAAAGCAGATTTTTCGCTATACGGCGATACACTCTTTCAGATACCTTGATATAAGAATAGTTGATTGGCATTACCTCACTATTGCTTGATAATGGCAAACCATCAAATGAAAAACCCTGTTCACCACGTGCGCGGCTTCCTGTCCCTACGCCATAATCAAGGCCCACGGTTTTGCCTACCTGTACATTACCTTGAATATTATACAGATCATCGTTTGTGAAAATATTGTGCTTAAATTCAAATTGTAAAAGCCCTTTGGTTGATATGTACGCGTTGGTGTTTAACACAGACATGGTTGTTACCTTTGGGTCGCCAAATATCAAACCTGCCGTTGAGGTTACACCTACAGACATGCCTACACTTGGGTTAAACCCTGCAGAGGGTAGGGTAGAGATAGTGGAAGGTTTTGTAGCTGTTGTATCAGTACCCGTTTTTTTCTTACCGAACCACTTGCTCAATACTTGTTTGGCATCAGTTTGTTTTTGTAGAACGGCAGGCGGGTCCTGCCGTTCCTGAGCAAAAATTATCCCTGTGCTTAAAAGCACAATGCTCGTCGTAAAAGCGAGCTTCCACACCAGTTTAATCAATTTTAGTTTATTTAATTGGAATGCAATATAGTCATTGCATTGTAAAATAAAATAGCAGGATAATAATTTATTGTTGCCAAGCTATAGTCTGGCTATTATCTTGTAACTTAAACTATAATAAATTACTCTAATGCGATAATTGTATCACGGTTTAAACTATAGGGTTATAACAGCGTCAAAGTAAAAGGAGGACAATGAAATGGGAATGATAAAAATTTGTTGGAATTATTGTTTTGCCGATACCAATAAGATGCGGAGCGAGGTATGTTCTGCGCAGATCTTTTAATTTTTGTTGACTTGGCCCCGCTAAATAAGCGGGGCTCTTTTTTATACAGTGTTTTTGTTATTCTATTACAGATACCTTAACCGTATTGGTACGGCCCTGGCGGGCTATAGGTGCTGACACCGTGTTGATGATAACGTCGCCTGCGGCAATAAACTTTTCAGCTATAAGCATGTTATTACAATCAGTAATGGTTTGGTCCGTGCTTTCTACCTTATCATAATAAAAGGTACGCACGCCCCATACCAGGCTAAGCGCAGTAAGCAAATTTTTGTCGGCAGTAAAAGTAAAAGTTGGCGCATCAGGCCTGTAGCTTGAAATTTCAAAGGCAGTATAACCAGATGATGTCATCGCTATAATTCCTTTTGCATTGGTTTGTTCGGCAAGATATACGGCAGACCCGCAAATGGCATCAGCCAGGTAGGTTGATTTTGTATCATCAATATCTGCTTTTCCGGTGTTGAACGGATAACCTACTTCTTCTACGTTTCTGATAATTTTTGACATAGTCTCAATAACGATCAACGGAAACTCACCTACAGACGTTTCCCCGCTCAGCATCACCGCATCCGCGCCATCTAATACTGAGTTGGCTACATCATTAACCTCTGCACGTGTTGGGCGCGGGGTAGTTATCATAGACTCCAGCATCTGTGTAGCAACAATAACCGGCTTTGAAGCCGCACGGCATTTACGTGCTATCATTTTTTGCAGTAAAGGCACTTCTTCCAAAGGCATTTCAACGCCAAGGTCTCCGCGTGCTACCATTATGCCATCAGTAACGGCTATAATGGCATCAATATTTTCAATAGCTTCCGGTTTTTCTATTTTAGCAATAACTCGTGCAGCTTTACCGCTGCGGGCTATTATTTGTTTAAGCTCTACTATATCTTCAGCATTTCTAACAAACGACAGACCTATCCAGTCAACATCGCATTCTAAAACAAAATGCAAATGTTCCAGGTCATCCTCTGTTAAGCTGGGGATAGACACTTTGGTGTTTGGAAGGTTAACGCCCTTGCGCGATGTTAATATACCACCGTGCACAATTTCGCAAACCACGGTATCTATTTTGTTGGTCTCCAAAACGCGCATTTGTATCTTTCCGTCGTCAAGCAAAATTATCTCGTTAGCCTGCACATCCTGCGGAAATGTATCATAAGTAATATAGATCTGGTTATCGTCGCCTATACACTCGTGGGTGGTAATATTTATATGTGTACCGTTAATAAGGTTGATGCCGCCATCCTTAACAAGGCCTATCCGTATTTTTGGCCCCTGCAGGTCGGCAAGTATGGCTACGTTTGTTTTATACTGTTCGTTAATTTCCCGTATTGTTTCAATAACCTTTTTATGGTCAGAGATTTTTCCGTGCGAAAAATTAAGGCGGCATACATTAACGCCTGCTTTTATCATAGATAGCAGTACATCTTTATTTGAAGATGCAGGCCCCATGGTGGCAACAATTTTGGTGCGGTTATAAGCTAATTTCATGTTTTGTCGGTATTCCAGGTTTGTGTAATTATAACACTTTGTAAATTTGCGCTAAAATAGCAGATTTTCGCGTGATTTTATTTTTTTTGGGTCGATCTTTACTGCGGCAACAATTTCGGGGATGCGGTTTAACGATGAGGTAAGGTTTTCAAGGTCGGTTTCATCAATGTAATTCTTAATCAACAAAAAATAGTCGGCTTTGCGCATTTCCGGAACAAGATAACCTTCAGTGCCTTTGTTGGCTATAAAATAAAAGTCGGTTTCGCTCGCTTCCCAGTAGCAGCTAAATAACGAGAAATAACCGCGGTTATTGCTGCCATTTAAATTATCAACGGTAAGATCGTTTACCCGAACAAAATTAAAATTTAAGTGTTTATTTATAAGATAGCAGGCACGATAGTCTTTTAATGAGGCAGTTACGGCTATCAAAATAAAATCAAGATCGATCTCAAACTTTAAAATTTTCCTGTTCAATTATAACTATATTTAACCCGCCAAAGATACAAAAACCGCATCGGGGAATTAAATTTTGTTGGACACCAAACTAAAAAGGTTTTAGATTTGATATTTGATAGATTTTATTTTTCTTTGCACAGAATTTTATTTAATCATTAAACTATAAAACTATGTCTGATATCGCTTCAAGAGTAAAAGCTATTATCGTTGAAAAATTAGGTGTTGACGAAAGTGAAGTAACACCTGAGGCTAGCTTCACCAATGATCTTGGTGCCGACTCTTTAGACACCGTGGAACTTATCATGGAGTTTGAAAAAGAATTTAATGTGGCTATACCTGATGATCAGGCAGAAACTATTGGTACTGTTGGTCAAGCCATAGCTTACCTTGAAAAAAACGTTAAATAAGCTCTCCTTATTTTATTTTAAATGGGGTTTAAAAGAGTAGTTGTAACCGGGCTTGGGGCACTCACTCCAATTGGCAATAGCGTTTCTGATTATTGGAACGCTCTTATCAATGGGGTGAGTGGCGCTGCTTTGATCAAGAGTTTTGATACAGAAAAGTTCAAAACAAAATTTGCATGCGAAGTTAAAAACTTTGATGCCGATGGCTTTTTAGGCCGCAAGGATGCCCGTAAGCTTGATCCGTTTGTTCAATACGCACTTTATTCAACTGAAGAAGCAGTAAAGGATGCTGGATTAGATTTTACTAAGCTTGATACCAACCGCATAGGCGTGATTTGGGGCTCAGGCATAGGAGGTTTAAAAACCTTTTTAGACGAGGTTGTGGCTTTTGCCAAAGGCGACGGAACGCCAAGGTTTAATCCCTTCTTTATCCCTAAAATGATTGCAGATATTGCCCCCGGCCATATCTCTATTAAATATGGATTACGCGGGCCAAACTTTACTACCGTTTCGGCCTGTGCATCGTCAAACAATTCACTGATTGATTCTTTCAATTATATTCGTCATGGACGCGCCGATATGTTTATTACCGGTGGTTCTGAGGCTATTATTAACGAAGCTGGTATAGGTGGTTTTAACGCCATGCACGCCTTATCCGTGCGCAATGATGACCCGGCTACTGCTTCGCGCCCGTTTGATCTGGACCGCGACGGCTTTGTTGCCGGCGAAGGTGCGGGTACCATAATTTTAGAAGAACTGGAACACGCTAAAGCGCGCGGTGCTAAAATTTATGCCGAAATGATAGGTGGCGGCATGAGTGCCGACGCGTATCACATGACGGCTCCGCATCCGGATGGTTTGGGCGCAGCGTTGGTTATGAAAGCTGCATTAAGCGATGCAGGCCTTACACCGGCTGATATAGATTATGTAAACGTGCATGGCACGTCAACTCCAATAGGTGATCCGCAGGAAGTAAAAGCTATAACTGATGTTTTTGGTGATGATATTTACCGTATAAATATCAGCTCAACAAAATCAATGACGGGGCACCTTTTAGGCGCTGCCGGTGCAGTTGAGGCAATTGCATCTATATTGGCGCTCAACAATGGCATTATACCGCCAACTATCAACCACTTTACAGACGATCCATCATTTGATCCTAAAATAAACTTTACTTTTAACACTGCTCAAAAGCGCGATGTTAAAGTAGTACAAAGCAATGGCTTTGGTTTTGGCGGTCATAATGCTTCTGTGATTTTTAAAAAGTATGAAGGTTAATAGTAACGTTAATGCCTGTTAGCCGTTTATATAAGCTTTATTTATCTCCACACAGAAAATACGTTAAGGTTTTTAAAAAATTTGCTCGGTTTTGTGCCGGGCAATTTGCTGTTATACCGTTTGGCTTTCAGGCATAAATCGGTAGCGCAAAACGTAAAAAAAGGCGTAAAGAATAGTAACGAACGCCTTGAGTTTTTAGGCGATGCTGTTTTAGGCAGTGTAGTGGCCGAGGTGCTTTTTAAACTTTACCCTTACGAGGATGAAGGATTTTTAACAGAGCTGCGATCTAAAATAGTTAACCGCCAAAATCTTAACCAACTGGCCCGCAAGTTAGGCTTTGAACAGCTTATTGAGTATGATGCCCGCATGCTTGGCCCATCCCGCCAGGGCTCTTTATTAGGCGATGCCTTCGAGGCGCTTGTAGGCGCCGTTTATCTGGACAAAGGATACAATTTTACGCGTGATTTTTTGGTTAACCAAATCATCAAAACGCATATAGATATCCACATGCTTGAACAAACGGAAACAAACTTTAAAAGCAAGCTGATAGAGTGGTGCCAAAGGCATGGCAAGGATATTTCCTTTGACGTTGTAGAAAATGAGATAGGCGAAAGCTTAAAGCTGTTTACCGTTCAAGCCAGTATAGAGGGGCAGACCTTGGGTCTTGGTAAAGAATTCAGTAAGAAAAATGCTGAGAAGCTTGCTGCAGAGAAAGCTTGTGAAGCTTTAGGAATTTAATACAGTTTTTGCGGCTTTAAATTTTCTTTGTTCTTCACAAAGTACGCGTACGAAGTTTGTACGTATTTAATTATATCATAATCGGCCCAAACCCTAATTTGGTCATATGATGGGGTAAACGCCATCATAAAAGCTGTTACATCCTCTTCGGGAATATCAACAATTTTCTTAATCACACTTTTATTATATCGCTTCTCTATTTCCACCTGTTCCAGCTCTGTTTTTGAAAAAGCCGCAAAGCGCCTCGCATTGTTAGCTGTTTTACCAAAGAGGTTGGATATGCCTGATATGGGAGAGAATATATACGCCGCAACGCCAGGACGCAAAGTGCTGTAAGGAGTTTTTTTCATGTAATCTCCCATTGTGTTACCTAACTCTTGCCTCGTGCTCAGGTCCCTTACCTTTACCTCATCTAACGTAACAATGGGTTGCAGATAAACCGATAGCAGGTTGTCGTTTAGTACTACAATAGCTTGCGTAGTGTATTGATTTTTGCTAAACAGCAGCGTGTCGCCGGCGCTGGCTTGTATCCTGAAAATGCCCAAGTCATCGCTTCTGGAAATGGTTCTGCGGCTGGTGTTATTGACAATTACCTGCGATACGCGCACTTGCGAAGCCTTCTGAAAAGTAACGCCGGTTACATTAAGTAGTTTTTGCGCTTTCGTATCCGAAAAGAAAATGGCGGTAAACAACAGTGTAATACAAACGCTGCGGTATAAAAATGGCTTATTCAACACCATGCAAAATTAGTTAATCTGTTTAATTATTAACGTTAAAAATTGTTAAAGCTTATATCTACCCGTGCCGCGCAGGCCAGGTTAACAGAATATTACCCTGCTGCGTCTGTAATTTGCCAAAAACACTATCTTTGCGCATGATAAAATCCATGACAGGGTACGGCATTGCCAGTTTTGATACGGGTAATACAAAATACACCGTCGAAATAAAATCCCTTAACAGCAAGTTTCTTGAACTTAGCTTACGCTTGCCCAAAGTATTTTCTGAAAAAGAATTTCAGTTACGTAATGATTGCAGCAGGCAAATAGAGCGCGGTAAAGTTAATCTATCAATAAATACCGAACAGGCAAATTCTAAAGTTAAAGCTGCCGGTATTGATGCTACTTTACTTAAACATTACGTAACCCAGTTACAGCAGGTTAGTACAGAATTAGGCCAACCGGCCGATAACCTGCTACAGTTAGCACTTGGGCTGCCCGAAGTAGTAAAATACGATGAAGAAACTGTATCAGACGAGGAGTGGAAAATAGTTGAAGATACCTTTAAACAGGCTATGGCCGCTTTTCAGCAATTTAGGAAAGATGAAGGTGATACGCTTGAGAAAGACGTTAAATATCGCATAGGTATTATACTTGAAAACTTACGACTGGTTGAAATTGAGGAGCCCAAACGCGTACCGGTTATACGTGAGCGGCTGAATCAGTTTTTAAGCGAAGCGGTTAACCGCGAGGCGATAGACCAGAACCGTTTTGAGCAGGAGCTTATTTATTATATTGATAAGCTTGACATTACCGAAGAAAAGATCCGCCTGAAAACACACTGCGATTATTTTATAGAAACCTTGCAGAATGCTGATGCCAATGGCAAAAAGCTGGGCTTTATATCACAGGAAATAGGCAGAGAGATAAATACGCTGGGCTCAAAAGCTAACGATGCCAACATACAAAAGTTAGTGGTTGGGATGAAGGAAGAGCTTGAAAAAATAAAAGAACAATTACTGAATGTATTATAAGTTCATAGTTGATGGTTCATAAAAGTTCATGGTTCATAGTTAATAGATCATAGAAGATTTGTTATTAACCATGAATTATTAACCATGAACTATCAACTATGATCCATGAACTATTAACCATGAACCCAAACGGTAAACTCATTATATTCTCAGCTCCTTCAGGCGCAGGTAAAACAACTATAGTACATCACTTATTAAAAAAAATCCCTAACCTGGAGTTTTCTATATCAGCTACTACCAGGCAGCGCCGTGGCGATGAAGTTGATAAAAAAGACTATTACTTTATTAGTAAGGAAGAGTTTCTACACCGTATTGCTAAAAAGCAGTTTGTAGAGTTTGAGGAGGTTTACAGCGGTACTTTTTACGGAACGCTTCGCGAAGAGATTGAGCGGATTTGGGAGTCTGGCAA
The DNA here is from genome assembly GCF_054061755.1 of Mucilaginibacter sp. HD30. Classification (NCBI taxonomy): domain Bacteria; kingdom Pseudomonadati; phylum Bacteroidota; class Sphingobacteriia; order Sphingobacteriales; family Sphingobacteriaceae; genus Mucilaginibacter; species Mucilaginibacter sp. HD30. The sequence goes on along the minus strand of NZ_JBSSEO010000001.1, from coordinate 2,820,162 downwards.
AACAGTAATTTTTGACATTGATGTTGAAGGGGGGCTTCACCTCAAGAAAAAGTACGAAGAACAGGCTTTAGCTATATTTGTTCAGCCACCTTCGCTTGAGGTTTTAAAGGAGCGTTTAACCGGCCGTGGTACTGATAGCGCCGAGAAATTACAGGAGCGTTTTATAAAAGCCGAAAAAGAGCTCAATTACGCGCCTAAATTTGATATTATACTTAAAAATTACGACCTTAATACGGCATGTGCGGAGGCGGAGAAGTTGGTTACGGATTTTATAGGGCGTTAGCTTGTTCATAGTTGATGGTTTATAGATCATAGTGAACTTTTAGCCTTATTATCCATGTAGAAACTCAAAAAACTATGATCCATGAACTATTAACTATTAACTATTAACTAAATGAAAATAGGCTTGCTATTTGGTTCATTTAATCCTATACATATCGGTCATTTAATTATAGCCAACTACCTGGCCAACCATACAACTTTAGATAAAGTTTGGCTGGTAGTATCGCCACAAAACCCATTAAAAAAATATGGCGACCTGATCAATACCTACGATAGGTTAGAGATGGCCCGCCTGGCTACTGACAATGCGCAGAATATTGAGGTAAGCGATGTGGAGCTTAAGCTGCCGCAGCCATCCTACACCATTGATACTCTTACCCATTTGAGAGAGAAGTATCCGCAGCATGAGTTTGCGCTTATAATGGGATCAGACAACCTGATCTCGTTACCCAAATGGAAAAACTACAAGCTTATACTCCGCGATCATCAGATCTACGTATATCCACGTCCTGGTTATGAAAATGCCGAACTGGCTTCGCATCCATCAGTTACCATCACCATGACACCACAGATGGAGCTTTCGGCTACGTTTATACGCAAATCAATAGCCGAGAAAAAGAACGTGCAGTTTTTTGTACCCGACCCTGTATTGAAATTTATAGAGAGCAAAAGCTTGTACAGGATATAATTGTTATCTTTATAAAAAGGAGGTTTACATGGAAGCTTTAATTATTGGAAAAGAAAAAATACAGGCGATGCTTAATAAGGCTCCCGAAAATATTAATATAGACGACTTCATTGACGAGATAATAGTTACTGCAAAAGTAGAAAAGGCGTTAGAGCAAATTGCAAGAGGTGAATATCTTACATCTGAACAATTGGATGAAGAAATTAAGAAATGGTAAAAAAAATTATTTATCTTAATGTAGCAATTCACGATCTTTCATCCATATACAACTATATCAGTCAGGATTCTATAAAATATGCTCGTTTGGAAGTGCAAAGAATTAAAGCATTCACTGAATCACTCTTAAAGCATCCTTTCAAAGGAAAATTTTACAAAACGATAAAGGGGCAAGAAATCCGATCTATTGTTTATAGAAATTATATCATCTTTTACAAAACCGATGATTCAGCAATTTTTATCCTAACTATCCACCATCACGCCCGATCTATCGCTCGAAATCCAGCTTTCGACGGCGCAGAGTAGTCTGGGTTAGCCATCGCCTAATATTTTTTACATCTTCTTTACTTTAAACTATCCTTCTAATACGCTCTATACGTCGCTATGTCCTCATATAAATGGCGAAATGAGCTGCGTATTGCAAAGAACACTATAGTGGTTTTGTCGTTAAACTGGATGTTACTTTCGCGGCGATAAGTTAAGCCTGCTTCTATGCGTAGGTTATACTTTGGGTTAAGTAAATAAGCCACTCTGCCGTTTAAAAATACCATATCTGTTGCTAAACCCTGGCCGATGTAGTTTCCGGTTAGCCGTGCCGGATAATTATAGCTTTTAAAAATATCCTTGCCATAATTGGTAGCATCAACATCAAGGCCATACTGTGCGTAATTTAGCTGACCGCTAAAATCAAAGCGTTTGTAGCTATAGTTAAGCATACCTACAGTTTCTTTGTAGTTGGCGCCAAAAGGGTGTGCTAACGGCTCGCCTTGCTGGCTATAGTTGGTAATTGAGTTGGTTTCAGAATAAGTATATGGACGGGCGGCATTATGCTCTAATAAAAAATTGAGGTTTTTAACTTTAAACAGATCAGAACCCCGAACACCTATTTGGTAAGCAAATTTGTTACGCGCACTACCATTTCCAGAGAACAGGTCTTTGGCTACAAATTCATCCAATACAAATTGTCCATAAGCCGCTATGCCATCTGTTAATTTATATTTGCCGTTAAAGCCAAGCATTGCATTATCCGGAGAGCCGATTGACGCTTCGGTGGGCCTTAAAAACACAACAGGGTTAAGGTAATTAAATTCAAATCCTCTAAAATTTCCGTCACCGTCACGTTCTGACCAAATTATTGATTCAAAAAGACCTAACGATAATTTGTTCGTTACGCTCCAATCCAGGTAGTGGAAAGCTCCCCATTTTTTTCTGTAACCGTTAACATACGATACCTGAGGTGAGGCGGGATCCGTCATATACGACCACATAGTCATATACTTTACATTACCAATGTTTGCTGTAAGTTTAAGGAAGGGGTAAGGTGAAGAATTATCTGACAGCAATTGCGAACGGTATCCGTCGCCAATAAAGTTCCTGTCGTGCCCTAAAGTTATGTTTAGGAATTTTACCGGTGTGTAAGATACTAAGGCCAACACGTTAGACCAATCTTTCTCGTCATGTCTGGTAAACGTACGGTCGAACGCCTGTCCGGGCACTACACCCACCTGATCAATATATTTTCTATAGTAATCCGGAAATACCGCCTGGTTTTCAAAACCTGCGGAGTAAAAGTAGAATTTTTTGCCAACGGTTCCGCCCAATTGAAAGCCACGTGTATTGCGCCAAACCGTTTTTTTACCTGTGATATCCCTCCCGCCGGTAACGTCGGTAAGGTAATCAGCAAAAAACGTATATTCTTTGTCGTTTACTTCAATTAAATGCTCATCAAAAATTTTACGGTGTACCCAGCTATGTTTTATAGTGCTATCTTTTCCATAATTCATAAGGTCCTGATAGCGCTTTTGTAATACGGTATCATCCAAAAAAAACGGTTTCAACGACGTGTGAAAGCGTGTTTTTGTCGAATAAGCATCGGCATTAAACTTTTGGTAAAACTGGTATGAATAGGGTTGATATTGTACCTGCCCTTTTGATATACTTACCGCAGTTAACAATACAATTATACTTAGATAGATTTTTTTCATGTAGGCAGATGATTTGTATTTAGATACTACTCAAAGTAATTAAGCGTTGTAAAGCCACCTTTTTGCAGATAGGCATCTTTTTTTACCAGATGAAGGTCTGATATCATCATTTCTTTAACCAATGCAGGAAGGTCATATTTTGGGATCCAGCCTAATTTTTGTTGCGCTTTTGAAGCATCACCTATCAAGAGATCAACCTCTGTAGGGCGGAAGTATTTAGGGTCAACTTTAACAATTGTTTGTCCGGCTGGTAAAGCAGCCAGGTCAAGGCCTAATTCTTCTGCCCGTTGCTTGTCAACATCAATTATAACGCCGCGCTCGTATTCGTCTTTACCGCTAAATTCTACTTCTATACCCAATTCTCCGAAGGCCATTTTTATAAAGTCTCTTACAGTAGTGGTAATACCGGTAGCAATAACAAAATCTTCGGCGTTTTCCTGCTGCAGCATTAGCCACATAGCTTCTATATAGTCTTTAGCATGGCCCCAATCGCGCCGGGCAGACAGGTTGCCCACGTAAAGGCAATTTTGAAGCCCAAGAGCTATCTTAGATGCTGCACGGGTAATTTTACGCGTAACAAAAGTTTCGCCGCGTATTGGGCTCTCATGGTTAAACAGGATGCCATTACAAGCGTACATACCATATGCTTCCCGGTAATTTACAATTATCCAGTACCCATACATTTTGGCAACTGCATAAGGCGAGCGCGGATAAAAAGGTGTGGTCTCGCTTTGCGGAACGGCCTGTACTAAGCCATAAAGTTCAGAAGTTGATGCCTGGTAAATACGCGTTTTTTTGGTCATGCCCAATAAACGCACGGCTTCCAGTATTCTAAGGGTACCAATACCGTCAGCATTAGCGGTATACTCAGGCGTGTCAAAGCTTACTTTTACGTGGCTTTGCGCGGCCAGATTATAAATTTCGTCGGGCTGTGTTTCCTGTATAATGCGTATTAGATTGGTGGAGTCGGTAAGATCTCCGTAATGCAATTGAAACTTTAAGCCGCTTTCGTGTGGATCTTGATAAAGATGATCAATGCGGTCAGTATTGAACAATGAAGCTCTTCTTTTAACTCCGTGAACAAGATATCCTTTTTTTAAAAGAAATTCAGCCAGATATGCACCATCCTGACCGGTGATACCCGTTATTAATGCTATTTTCATTGTTGTGTGGTAATACTTGCAATAATATTCAATTTAATTGTAAAACCTGTTAGTGTTTTGCTTTATAAATTTATAATATCACAACAACAAAAAAGCTTTCTGAGTTTCAGCTGCCAGCTAAAGTTCCGATGCTTTAATGTATTCTACCGCTTCTTCCAGTTCAGCATACCACTCCGCGCCGTACTTTCTGGTAAGCGGGCCTTTTAAAAACTGATGCACGCTAACTTTAAGCTGGTCGCCAAAACTACAGGCAGGGCTGCAAATGCTCCAGCGGTCATAATTTAATACATCAAACTCAGGGTATTTGGTTATCCGGATAGGATATAAATGGCAAGAGATGGGTTTTTTCCAGTTAATAACACCTTCTTCATAAGCCTTTTCAATGGCACATTTTGTTATGCCACCTTCCCAGGTAACGTAAGCACATTCTTTATTGGTGTCAACACATGGGGTGGTATACTCGCCGTCAAAGTCTGTAACATGAGTTCCTTCACGTTCAATAGTGGCTATGCCCTTGGTGGTCATGTAAGGTTTTACCTTTGGATATATTTCTTTTAGGATATCCAGTTCGGCGGCATCAAGGGGCGCGCCCGAGTCGCCTTCAAGGCAGCAGGCACCTTTGCACTTGTTTAAATTGCAAACAAAATTGTTTTTTATTACATCTTCGTGCACCAGCACACTGCCTACTTCAATCATTTATTGCTTTACTTTTTAATTGGATTTAACGGGTGTTTAAGCCCGCTGGCACCAGTAAGATCCATTGTTACGCTACCCACTATTAAGCCAACATGCGCCTTTACCGGTATGCGGTTACCATCATCCGTTATCCACAAATATAACTTGCTGTCTTTTTTAAAGATACGCCCTGGTATAATGGTAGGGTTAAACTTAAGGCAGTTAAAAGTACCCATTGAACATGTTACCTGCTCTTTGCCAATATAGGTAATGCTTAATGTTTGTATACCATCTTCCAAAAAATAAGGCATATCCAATTTGTCGCCAGGTTTAAGTTGTGAGATATCCAAATTGCGGGCAAAATAATAGGCCGATACAAAATCAAATATCTTTCCTTTAAACGGAAACGTGCCCTTATCAGCAGTTACTTTTCCCTCCTGATGATTAAACGTTACATTGTCGGTATGCCTGTAGCCGCCTTCGCGCCGGTTTTCGGTATAATAGTACGGCAGCAATGTGTTTTTATCTATATAAGTATCGTATTGGTTGCGCACCTTATAAAAAACATCAAAAGTGCCTGCCGTTTTTCCGGTGGCTGATATATGATAGCTGGGATGTCCATTTATTTTCTGTCCCCCGTCTTCAACCTTCAAAGTTGCTTCGGCGCCGGTAAAAAAACCGTATTTTAATTTGTAGCTAAGCTCTTCCCCGGGTTTAAAAACTGCCTCGCCTGTAGCTTTAAGTTCCTGTGCATTTGCGTGCAGAACATAACTTGCAAAAAGTATAATGGTAATAATATATTTCTTCATTATCAGCTTATTAAAAAGCAAAACCAATTAATTTTGGTATATTATTAAGACCATAAATACTTATAAAAGTTTAACATACCTAACGGCATATTACAACGGCTAATTAATCTTTTCGCTTGTAAATGGGTACAGTAGAGCATGGCTCGCCAAACATAAGGCTCTTAACAACGGGTGTAAGTTTTTTGCCAAGTTCAACATAAGCAGCAACGGGTATATCAATATCACCACAGCCTTTTATTACCAGGCGCTGATCACGATATTGCTCAGGGTCAAGTGTAGCTATTGCCTTAACAAATAAAACGGTTTCCAAAACTTCAGCATCTCCAAAAACAACTTCGTTAGCATAAGGTGCCATGCGGTTAGCCAACAACAAATACGCCCAGGCCGGCACTATAGCATCCGCCGTACAGGTTACTGCCACATTTTTGCCCTGATATTGCGTCCAATCGTGCTCCTTAACAAATTCTCTCAGATCTTTTTCGCGTAAAATAAGCCCCTGAAACAGATTATCCTTAATGTCATATACCACGCGCTCGCCGGGGGTATAAAACTCGGCAGGATCCAATGTAACCAGTCCGCTTTGCGCTACCTTATTCACTATGTTTTCCTGTATCTCCATGTCGTTAAATAAAAAATCCGGGAACACGATGTTATCGAGATCCCGGATGCAAAATTACTTTAATTTATAACTATAACAGCCTAGCCCTGTAATCTTTTACATTGCCCTTATTTTTCAAGGCCTCAAGTGCCTGTCCTTGCGACCGTTGTGCCAATGCCTGACCTAATTGTTGTTTCTGCGTAACAGTATTAGCCAAAGCAGCCGGATTTATAAAGCTATTAACTACATAAACATAAACGCCCTGCTGGCCGGTAACCGGTTTTGACAATTTGTTTATTTGAGAACCAAATATAGAACCTATTAATTTATATTCTGCACCAATGCCCGGCACAACCGGATTGGCAAATACCACGTTTTGGATAGGAGTAACAGTTGTGCCTGCCTTTTGGGCAGCCTGCTCAATTGTTGTTGAGCCGTTTAATGCCAAGTTGAATTTATCGGTAAGTGTTTTAGCTTTAACTTCATTTCTTACCATCGGCTCAATTTGTTTTTTAACCACATCAAGCGCTAAAATCCCCTGTGGCTTAACAGTAGTTAACTTAGCTACTATATATTGATCGCCTGATGTGTAAACCTGGTCATAAACATCGCCTTTCTCTGCGTTAAATGCCCATCTTACCAATTCGCGTGCAGTTTCAACGCCAGGTAGTGATGCAGAGACACCTGTAATATCATCAGCTGTTTTTACTTCCAGCCCGGCTTTTTTAGCTTCGGCTGTAAAATCTCCATCATTCGTAGAGATTAAAAAGTTCTGTGCTTTAGTATATGCCGCAGATTGCGTTTCGCTGCTGGCATTTAAAGGCTTATCAACAATGGCCACTTTAACCACACGTGAAGATCCCTTCTGGGCAACTATGTAAATAAGGTGAACACCAAACTGAGATGTAACTATTTTATAGTCGCCGGGTTTGCCGTTAAATGCAGCGTCATCAAAAACAGGAACCATAGCGCCTCTTGCAAAGGTGCCTAAATCACCACCTTTAATGGCCGATTGCTGATCCAATGAGTAAGTTTTTGCCAGATCAGCAAATGATTTACCGCCTTGTATAAGCGTTTTTAATGAGTCTGCTTTTTTCAAACCATCGGCAGGGCTCAACAAAATATGTTTGGCAGTAACCGAATCCGGCCCAACCTTTGACTCAACCAATTTAGCCAAAGCATAATATCCGTTTTGCAGGTATGGGCCATATATAAAGCCGGGCACGGCGTTAAACATTACTGAATCTAAACCACTACCCAATTCGCCTTTATGTTTGTAGGTAATAGGTTGTTTGTTTTCTGAATTTATTTGTACAAACAACGAGTCGTTGGTTGAAGCGGCAAATTCGCCTTTTAGTTTTTCAACCTGGTTTTTTACCACAGCAGAATCTGCTTTTGACGGTCCGCCGTTAAAACTTACATACTCAATACTGCGCGTTTCCTGCTGATTTTTAAACTCGTTTTTATGTTCGTCATAATAGCTGCTGTAATCAGCATCAGTTAAGGTAACCTTGCTATCCTGAATGGTTTGGTAGTTTAAAAGGGCATATTTAAAATTGGCCAGTTTGTTCTTAGCCTCATAATCGTCTTTTGCGTCAAGCGAGTTTACATACAGACCGTTGCTTAAGGCTGTCATGTATTTTTCGGCTAACTTATTTTGGATCAATTCTGCCACAAACTTATTCCATTGCTGTTTTTGCGGATCGCTATCCGGCGTTACACGCAATTTACTTATTGTTGAACTAAGGCTGTTTCTGTCAAACTGACCGGTTTGCGGATTGGTAAACGCGCGCACAATCTCGGGGCTTGGATTATTCCCGCTGATCATTGCCTGCGACTCGTCGGCTGTAACCTGTAAGCCAACTTTTTCAGATTCGTGCTCTATCATAGCTTTGCTTAACATCTGGTTCCAGGTGTTATCTTGTATGTAAGCCGTTATTTGTGGAGTAAGGTTGTTTTGCCCAGATTGTTGTTTAAACTGGTTGCCATTTTGTTCAACCGTTTCTGTAAATTCAGCATACGGAATTTTTTGGCCATATATTTCTCCTATAGTGCTGTTGTCGCCTTTAAAAAATGAACTTCCCGATTGCACAACCTCAGTTATAACAAAGGCCACAAGCGATAAGCCTATTACACCTGCAACAATTTTACCCATCCGCTCGCGCAGATAACCCATTATACCCATATTGATCTATAATATTTTAATGAAACTTTTTTCTTTAAAAGAGGGCGCAAGATACAACTTTTGGTAAAATTATATAATACAATTTTTTAACACAAAATTGGCCTATTGCATTTGATTATCAGGCACCTCAAATTCACCCGTCATTCCGATAATTTGCGGATGCTCCAACTTATCGTCGCTGGTAAAACGCAATCCGTAGGTCACATCTCCATTAGGTCTGGTAATTTCAATCCGCTTGTTAGAATATATGATTTTTTTTGGCTGATCCCATATCATTTCTTCGGACCTGAAGGTGCTGCCATCTGAGGAAGTAGCGACAACGTTTTTGTAAAATTTCGTAATGTTTTCGTTCTCCAGTTGAACTGCTGAGTCGGCTACAATATTACCTTCTTCTTTACCGTACTTATCAAAAGAAATCACCTTTACGCCTTCCGGCATTATGTCGTATGGCTTTTCTGTGGAGTATTTGATAAGCAAAGGCGTCGTCATTCGACCCTTAACTATTGCCGAATCGCTGTATATAATGTCAACACCCCGGGTGGTGTCAATGGCTGAACCCGAGTTCATGTTAGCAATCTTCTTTATATTTTCCAGATCGTTCTCGCATGCGGCAAGCCACAACATACTTGTTGCCAGCAAAGTTAAAAGCAGGCTTGGTATGCGTTTTTGGCTATACGGCAACATGTTTAATCAAATTTATATCGCTGGAACCACCTGTCGTTAAGGGTAAAGCCAAGGCGTATTTTAAAATAGTTTTCGCGTACCAGGCCGTTTGCTATCGTGCCTCTGCGGCCAAGCTCTGCAGCTATGTTTATTTTATAAAAGCTTGTTCCGTTAACAGGGCGCAATGGTAACCCAAAGCCAAAAGTAGCGGCATACGACTTGATATTGGTTTGACCACCACCGGTTACATTATTAACGTTAAAGTAGGTTTGGTCTAAAATAAAACCAGCACGGTAGTCAACGGTTGCCCAATAGCTGTTTATGGAGTTTAAGTTAGGTGTAATTTGGCCACCTACATTAAGCGTTTTGCTGTTAGACATACCGGCGTTAGTCCCGTCAACACTTAGCGCAGACCAATTACCCATGGTATAATCAACACCAACTAAAAACTTCTGATCGCGTTGGTAAGAAACACCAAAATGATGAACATTAGGTAACTGTAACTTGGTTTTAGCGTCCTGAATGTTTAACACAGAGTCTGTAGGTAAACTTTCATTGCCTGATGCGTCGCTTCTATAATGGCTAACAATGTGGCTTTTTTGAGACCTGAGAGCTGATTTGGCTGAGGCCGAATAAGCAAAAATAATATGCCTGGTTAACGAAAGATCAAGCTGATATTGCGCGCCGTAATCATAGCTAAGGCCTCCAACGGCATAACTTTTCTCGTCGCGGGTATTTAATACGCCGTAAAGATCAGGGAATTCAGTTGAGTTAAACTGCTTCATGTTACCAAATATGTACGACATATTAGCACCCAACTTTAGGGTTCTGAAAAGCGAAAAGCCGTAACCTAAGAAAGCTTTAGAAAGGCCGCCTTCGCCTCTGTAGCTCATTAAAGTGCGATTGGTATCGACGGGTGACGATGAGCCGAAACCGCGTTCAAGCGTTTGTGTATAATTATATCCTATTTCGCTGTAAGGCATTAAACCAAAAGCAAGTGCCGAACTGCGTGTTACCGGGATACCAAATGTAATGTGGCTGAGTCTGAAACTGGCATCGCGTTGTGAAGTTTGCCCGGTTTGGTTCAACGTAAAAACACTGCCGTACAAACCTACATCAATAGTGGTTAAGCCAATGGTTGAGTAAGAGGCCGGATTGATTGGGTTTACACTGCTGTAACCATTTATAAGGCCTACAGCTGTACCTATACCGCCCATTGCCATGTTTTGTGGCAGCAATTGCGGGTTTAGGTCGCCAATACCATAACGCGAATATGGAGAACTGGTGGTACCGGAGTTTTGCGATCTTGCATCAAGCGCTATACCGGCAAGTAAAAATAACAGTAAAAACTTTATATATTTAATCATTATGCTCAATGGCTGCGTTTAATCCCTTCAAAACCAGGTAGGGCTCTTTTTTTATATAGGGGGCAAAGATGCTATTTTTAAGCAGCGTATCAAAAAAAACATTATCGCCCCCGGTTAGTATAATATTTATGTCTTGCTTGTTAGTAGTGTAATTTTCAATAAACCCCAACAATTCATATTTTATTCCGTTTTGTACGCCCGATGTAATGGAGGTAACGGTATCATCGCCATAAAACTCATCAAAATCCACATTTGCCTTTAGTAAGGGCAACGCAGCGGTATAATGGTTAAGCGCATTATAACGCATATTTAAGCCCGGCGATATACTGCCTCCAAAATAATTCCCACCGGCATCAACCCAATCATATGTTATACATGTTCCGCCATCAATAATCAGGTTATTTTTATTGGGGAACATGTTATGCGCCCCAACTACTCCGGCCAACCTATCGGCACCTAATGTTTGCGGTGTTTTATACTTGTTATTTATACTTTTTACTATACCGGTATTAAAGTGCAGCAAAGTAGTTTTAGCGTTTAAACCGGGCTGCCACGCCTGGTTGTTTTTATTTACTGATGATATTATGGCTTTACTGATGTTGTGTTTCTGTAAGAGAGAATTGATGATGGCCTCATCAATAGCTTCGTACCGCGCCATATCAACCATTTCATCCTGGTTAAATATGGCCAATTTTGTATGCGTATTACCTATATCGATAACCAAATTGGCCATCAGGCGCGCGCTATTGATATAATAGATTCAAATATTGCCAAACCATCTTCGTTAGCTAAAAGGCTGTCTGCTGCACGTTCAGGGTGAGGCATAAAACCAAAAACATTTCTTTCGGCGTTACAAACACCGGCAATGTTTTCAACAGAACCGTTTGGATTAGCGTCTGTGGTTATGTTACCGGCCTCGTCACAGTATCTAAACAATACCTGGTCGTTATAATTCAATTGTTTAAGCAGTTCAGCATCTGCAAAGTAATTGCCTTCGCCGTGCGCAATGGGTATTTTAAGCGCCCTTTGCTCATCAATCTGCGCAGTTACCAATGAATTGGCTGTTTGCGGTTTCATGTAAATATTGCGGCAAATAAACTTACGATGTTCATTATGCAGTAAAGCGCCCGGCAACAAACCAGCCTCTGTTAGTATCTGAAAACCATTGCAAATGCCCAAAACTTTGCCGCCTTTAGCTGCAAATTGTATAACCTCCTGCATAATTGGCGAGAAACGGGCAATAGCGCCAGAGCGCAGATAATCGCCAAAAGAGAACCCTCCGGGTAAAATTATAAAATCAGCCCCTTGCAGGTCGTGATCCTTGTGCCACAGGCGAACAACCTGCTGACCCATTATTTTTTCTAATACGTGGATGATATCTTCATCGCAATTGGAACCGGGGAATATAACTACGCCAAACTTCATGGTACAAAACTAATATAACCGCTCAAATTTGAACGCATATAAAAGTTAAAAAGTGTTAAACTGGAAATATATTACACTTGCAACCAGCAAAAGAAACAAGCTCTCGTAAAACCATTTGCGTTTGGCATATAAAAAATAATAGGAAAAAAAGACGGCCAGCGGCACCGCACACAGCAGGAAATGCTCCAGGTGGAACTCTTTTTTTATGTAAAACGACAAGTCGCTTATAACGGTAAGTACTAACAAAAGCTGAAACGACTTGCGCGTTTGCACATAACTCCTGAAAAATATCTGGCTAACTTTTAAAAAACAAAGCAGCAATATTATTGCAACAGGCACCAAAACCAGGTAATGATATGAGTTGAGCTGAACGTGTGCAGGGAGGGTTGCGGATAATGGAAGCCATATTTTAGCAAAAGCCGGTAACCTATCGGTCAGATAATATATTACACCTAAAAAAAAGAATACAGTAGCAAAACCCATAATGGCCGCCACCCACTCGCGCCAGTTAAAGGGCCTGAAAACTATTAACCCTGCCCATATAACCAGGAACATAAATACAAAGGGAAGGTAAATAAGTGTGCCAAGGGCGACTATCATTCCCAAATCATAAGCTACAGATTTGGCATCGGGTGCTTTATAAGTACTAAATAGCTTGAACAACATGCCTATGGTTAGAAAATTGCAGATAAGAGGCGCGCTCAATATCAAAAAAGGAGTAAATAGCGCTGTTAACACTACATACATCAATGCGGGCAAAAAGCTGGGGCGCCCCATTAAATTAAAACTGTTAACCAAACGGTTAAACCATAATGCCTGCATAAATATGATAACACCCGCTAAAGATATGTTCATGAACGGCGAAAGCGCGAACTCATAATTTACAGGTACAAGCAGGCGGGCAAAGGGCTCAACAAATACAAATTGTATTTCGGCAGGGGCGTTAAACAGGTAGCCAATGCGCAGTATAATCAACAAAACAGCCAGCCATATTGCATTAAGCGGGTTGTATGTTTTGAAAAGATTGATCACAAGGCAATATTAGCGTTTTTTGGTGATTAGTTGATTTGAGACGTGTTCTTAATAATGCTAAACTTTTATTAAATTTGTTATATGGAAAAGTTGGTGATAAGTGTTCCTGACAAGAAAAGTGCTTTAGTAAAACAAATACTAAAAGGCCTTGGCGTTACCATACAACCGCAAAACGAAGTTATTCCTCCAAGCTATCGGGAGAAAATACTAAAAATACCTACCTGGACCGAAGATGATTTGAGAGTTTTTGAGCAAGCTAACGATGCCTTTGAAAGCCTTAAACCCCAGCAATGGTAATTGATACCAATATTTTTATTGATTATCTTAGAGCAAAAGATAAAACAGCCACAAAGTTGTATCAATTATCAGTTAGTACCGAATTATTCATTTCATCAATATCTTTATATGAATTGTATATGGGTGCAACCACAATTGATAAGGAGCAGCACATGAAAACGCTTACAGAAGGTTTTACTATTTTACCGTTTACCAACCACGTAGCAATTAAATCTGCGAAGATATATCAGCAGTTAAAAGCAAAAAACCAGATGATAGAGTTTAGGGATATTTTCATTGCCGCAACTTGCATTGTTAATGACCTGCCTATAGTAACACTAAATATAAAACACTTTGATCGCATTGCAGAACTAAGAATCATGGGTTAATGATGTCAGTCATTGTTTGTCGCTGCATTATTTCCTTGCATAGCGTTTCACCATATCCTCAATTATCTGGGCCGTCTCATCCGGAAAGTTAACAAACACACGTTCATCTTCATGCACCCATTTGGCCACATGCTCGGCAAATTTATGACCGATAGCCGGCACAAACGGTACACCCAGGCGCGATGCCGCCAAGGCATTGCATTGCTGCTCGTACTGGCCCTGCATGGGTATCATCATTACCTTTTTTTGCAGGAACAGCGCTTCGGCCGGGCCTTCAAAACCGCCACCGGTAAGCAGGCCCTCGCAGCTTGCCAAACTGCTGTTAAAAGCTTCGTTACTTACCGGGAATATGTTAATGTTATCTAATTTGTAAGGCGTTTTTTGTCTTTTCGAGAAGATGTGCCATTCCGTATTTTTTATTTTGCAAAGATGCTGCGCCAGTTTTTTGTCGTCATAAGCCGGCAGGTATACGGTGTAGTGCCCCAGGTTGCTGGTTGCCATACTGCGAATGCCGCTGCGAATAACCGGCGTATGAATAAAATCAGCATAACGCTCAAAATGGAAGCCTATATGATGCGTGGTGGGAGAGTAGTGTTTGAACAGCCACTCGCCATAGTGCCATTTGCGCGGGCGGGGCGTGTTTTTCGAAACAAAAGAGCATTGGTGACTTAATGATACCGACGGTACGCCCTGCATTTTGCAAGCCCAGGCGCTTACCGGTTCAAAATCATTAACTATAAGGTCATATTGATCAAGCGGCAGGCCACGCATGTCTTTCCACAATTGGGGCAGGTCCATAATTTTAAAGGTGGCCCATTTATCTACGCCGCCATTAGTGCCAAAAACAAAGCTAAACCCATGAAAACGATATTTGAGTGGTTGAGAGAGGGTAACTTCGGCCTCGGTGCCGCTTACCAGCAGATCAAGCTCGCCGTATTGTTGCAGCAACGGAACAATTTCGCGGGCGCGACTGATGTGTCCGTTACCTGTTCCCTGTATGGCAAATAATATCTTCATTAGGTTGTTGTCCTCACAAAGATATTATTTGCGACAGTTTATATTAAACTCTGGCTAAAATTAAAATGAGTAGCCCAAGGATAGCGCGAAACCACTGTTCTTAGCTTTGTTTTGAGCAGAATTGTCATTAGCAGCCTTATCAAAATCAAAAACATAGTTGCCGCTAAGGCTTACATTGCTGTTAAAGTTGTAACCTATACCAACGTTACCGCCTATGGCGTTTTTTCTTAACCCATCGGTATTAGTTGTGTTTGACGTTGCCGCACCGTTAACATAGGTATCTGTTGATTGCGATAGCAAAAATGCCACTTGTGGCCCGGCAAACAAAGTTACCTCTGGGCTTGGCTTAAAGCCAAATAGCAAAGGCACATCCAGATAATTAAGCCGCGTTCTTATTTCGCCGGTGGTGGCGCCTAATGTTCCTTTTACATTGCCACCTTTTTGGGTATACAAAACCTGAGGCATGAATGATAACTGACTGGCCAGCGGAAGATCGGCCGTTAACCCGCCCTGAAAGCCGAAACGGTAGTCGTAGTCATAAGTAGCGCCGCCTGTTTCCAGTTGTCCCAGGGTCATGTAATTTGCGCCTGCCTTAATACCTATACGTGGTGTTGTTGACTGTGCCGTTGCAGTGTTTAAACCTGCTGTTAGCGTTAATCCTAATGCTGATAGTATGATTAGCTTTTTCATTCTTTTATGATTTGTGTAATAAAATATTGAACATGCAAGGCCAATATCTATGCCAAAACCATAAATTTAAAATTGTTATACTGCTTGTTGTGTTGAAAATGAGAGGGTTGGCAGAGGTTATTAATGCTCTTGCTTAAACCTTTCTAACAACCCGCGAACGTCCATTTTTGCATCCAGGTCCTCGGTGTCTGAAAGATCTGCTGCATCGCTGTCTTCTTCAAAATCAAGCGGGGTGTATTTAAAAATCTCCCACGCACCGTTATTGTATTCAAGCGCGGTAAGGTTTTCAACCCAATCGCCGGAGTTAAGATAAAGCACCCTACCCGGATTATCTGTGGCTATGATCTCGCGCATTTCGGCATGGTGGATGTGACCGCATATTACATATTGGTACTCTTTGCTTACGGCAAGGTCGGCAGCAGTTTGCTCAAATTGGTTAATGAATTTTACAGCGTCTTTAAATTTGGCTTTTATTTTTTTTGAGAAGCTCATTTTCTCGCGGCCCAATGCGGTAAGCAGCCAGTTGGTAAAGCTGTTAAGTAGTATCAGCGTATCATAACCAACAGCCCCCAGTTTGGCCAGCCATTTAGAGTGCTGCATGGTTACATCAAACACGTCACCGTGAAATATCCAGGCTTTTTTACCGTCAATATTTAACACCAGTTTATTTAACAATTGGAACGAGCCCAGGTTCATGTCAGCAAACTTGCGCAGCATTTCGTCGTGGTTACCGGTTAGGTAATATACCGGGATGCCGTCAGTAACAAACTTTAATATTCTGCGCACCACTTTCATATGTGCTTCCGGCCAGTACGATTTGCTAAACTGCCAGATATCGATAACGTCGCCGTTGAGAATTAGTATTTTGGGTTTTATGCTTTTTAGATATTTAAGCAATTCTTTGGCATGGCAACCGTAGGTACCCAGATGCACATCAGATATAATTACAATATCAACCTCGCGCTTTGCCATTAATTAAAGGGGATAAGGAGAAATACCGGTAATATTATCGGTGCAAAAAAAGAAAAGTATAGAAAAACAACTTTTATTCGTCGTCTTCGTCTTCATTAACTTTAAGCTCATACGGACTTAAATAGAACACGCCAACTAACACAAGCAGCCCTATAACAACCATATACGATGTATATTCAAACATGATGAGAGGTTTTATACAAAGGTCTGTAAATCAATTTAATTTAACATTAAGACTCTGTTAAATGTAAAAGGTTTCAAACGTTGAGAAATATATTTTTATGAACATATTAACAAGTGGAAGGGATGTTGTACTTTGATTTTTCATGGCGGGGTACGAAGCATCGCGGACTTTGCGTGTGGGCTCCTTCCTTGCGGTTGCTTCATATGCCGTTAAGACATAATATTACAACATCACCATCAACTCCTGCAAATGATTGATCTGCGCAGGGACATCCTTAGGCTTTTCGGCATAAAAAGGGTTAAAGAAAATAGCATCTATCCCAAAGTTAAGCGCGCCGTAAACATCAGCCTCTAAACTATCGCCTATCATAATGCTTTCGTTTTTTTGGGCTCCGGCCAGATCCAACGCATGCTGAAAAATGGCTTTGTCGGGTTTGTTTACGCCGGTTAATTCTGACACTACCACATGCTGAAAATACTTACCTATACCGGTATTACCTATTTTAACATCCTGCGACTCTTTAAAGCCGTTTGAGATGAGGTGCAAAGTATACTTGCTCTGCAAATAGCTCAGTGTTTCGTGCGCATGAGGGAACAGGTTGGTTTTGGTGGGGCAAAGCTGCACATAAGCATCCTCAAACCCGGTGGGTATAACGTCAGGGTGAACACCCAGATCTAAAAATGTTTTATTAAACCGGGCCTGTCGCAACTGTTCTTTGGTGATGGCGCCCAGATGATACTCGCGCCAGAGGCTGTGGTTGTTCGCTGTATAGGTCTCAATAAATATATCGGCAGAGTTTAGCCCAAGGTCAGCCAGTTTATGCAGCAGGTAAAGCTCATGCAGAGTTTCTTCAGCGTTCTTGTCAAAATCCCAAATGGTATGGTCAAGATCAAAAAAAATGTGTTTGTATTGCTTACCCGTGAATGCTTTCGTGCTTACCATAGTTTTGTATCACTTTAGCCTCGTAAGCTAAAAATTCTTTCCAGCGGGTATCAACGTCAATGTTAACCGCATATTTTTTTGCCAGGTTAATAAACATAGTATAATGTGTGGCTTCGCTTATCATCAACTCATGATAAAATTCTGAAAGCTCCTTATCATTAAGGTTGTCTGATAACACCTTAAAGCGTTCGCAACTGCGCGCCTCTATCATCGCCGAAAACAATAGCCTATCTATCAACTGGGCTTCCCTGCCGCCACCAATGATGATGAATTTGCGTAGCTCGTTAACATAATCATCTTTGCGCTCTTTTCCCAAAGTAAAGCCACGGTCAACAATTATCTGGTGCACCCTTTTAAAGTGGTCCATTTCCTCGCGCACCAGGTCGGCCATTTGCTGCACCAGGTCGCTCAGGTTAGGGTTTTGTACAATAAGTGTTATGGCATTGCTTGCTGCTTTTTGCTCGCAAAAAGCATGGTCGGTAAGTAGTTCTTCAATATTACTTTCAACCACGTTTTTCACCCAAACCGGATCGGTAGGTAACTGCAATTTAAGAATGGTTTTCTCGCTCACGGGGCAAAGATAATAAATTAGCAGCGTCATGCTTCATAGCGATGGGTTTCAAACCCATCGCTATGAAGCATGAAATAATTTTAATATTTTGGATACAAATTTAAACCAATGCCGCAAAGTTATTCTTCACTGTGGGTGCATCTTATCTGGTCCACAAAAAATCGTGAGCCAATTCTTACACCCACTTTAAAAAGCGAAGTTTACAGGGTGATTAACGAAATAGCAACCGACCATGAAATTTATATCGATTGTATAAATGGTGTGGAAGACCACGTGCATTTGTTAGTGAGAATGCGCACCGATCAATCGGTTTCCGACATAGTTAAAACAATAAAGGGTAATTCGTGGGAATATTTTAAAAATGATCCGGAGAAATATGTGACATGGCAGGATGGTTTCGCAGTGTTTAGTGTTAGCCCAAATGAGTTAATGAGGGTGCGCGATTATATTTATAATCAGGAGAAACACCATCGCGATAAGTCTTTTACGGATGAAGTAAAAGAAATAAAAACGGCTTCAAAAAACATATAGCGATGGGTTTCAAACCCATCGCTATATGTTTTTTTACGAAGCTATCGTATGCGTCTTCCTTTGTGCAGCTATGCTTTTTACCTTAATAGCAATATTCGCGGCATCATAACCGCATTCTGCCCATAGTTCGGGCTGCTCGCCGTGTTCTACAAAGTGATCTGGTATACCCAAGCGAATTACTTGTGCCTGGTAATTATTATCGGCCATAAATTCAAGCACAGCTGTTCCCATGCCGCCTTCAATACAGCCATCTTCAACGGTTATAACCTTACCGAATTTCTTAAACACTTCATGCAGTAATGCTTCGTCAATAGGTTTAACAAAACGCATATCGTAATGGGCAGGGTAGTAGCCGTCGTGATTAAGCTCTGCAACTGCATTTACAGCTTCGTTACCAATGTGGCCAATGGTTAATATAGCCACATCTTCCCCGTCGCATATTTTGCGGCCCTTGCCAACTGGTAATACTTTAAACGGTCGTTGCCAATCAACCATAACGCCGTTGCCACGCGGGTAGCGTATAACAAACGCACCCATATTTTCTTGCTGAGCAGTATACATCAGGTTACGCAGCTCTTCTTCATTCATTGGCGAAGAAATAGTCATATTAGGGATGCAACGCATAAACGCCAGATCGTAGGCACCATGGTGGGTAGCCCCGTCGGCGCCGGCAATGCCTGCTCTATCCAAACAAAAAACAACGTTAAGATTTTGAATAGCTACATCGTGGATCACCTGATCATACGCCCGTTGCATAAAGCTTGAGTAAATATTACAAAACGGTACTAATCCCTGTGTAGCCAATCCTGCCGAAAAGGTAACAGCGTGCTGCTCGGCTATGCCCACGTCAAAAGCACGCTCGGGCATGGCTTTCATCATCAGGTTTAAAGAGCAACCCGATGGCATGGCAGGGGTTATCCCCATTATTTTAGGGTTCTGCTCTGCCAGCTCTATTATACTATGGCCAAACACATCCTGATATCTAGGCGGCTGTGGTTTTTCGCTTTTGGTTTTCTTTATTTCGCCGGTAATTTTATCAAACAAACCCGGGGCATGCCACTTGGTTTGGTCTTTCTCGGCCAGCGCATAGCCCTTGCCCTTAACGGTTATGCAATGCAGCAGTTTGGGGCCTGGTATATCGCGAAGATCGCGCAATACTTTAGCCAGATTTTTAACATCGTGCCCATCAACCGGACCGAAATATCTGAATTTAAGAGCCTCAAAAAAGTTGCTTCTTTTAAGTAAGGTGCCTTTTATACTCTTCTCAATTTTAAGTGCCATGTTGTAAGCATCGGGTCCTATGGCCGAGATCTTAGCCAAAACGTTAGCAATATCATCCCTGAAACGGTTATATGGCTTTGAGGTAGTTATGCTGGTAAGATATTCTTTTAAGGCGCCAACATTAGGATCAATAGACATATTATTGTCGTTGAGAATGACTAGAATGTTAGAGTTGGCTATACCGGCATGATTTAAAGCTTCAAAAGCCATACCCGCTGTCATTGCGCCATCACCTATTACGGCAACGTGCTGCCTGTCATGCTCACCTTTGTATTTTGACGCAACAGCCATGCCCAATGCAGCAGAAATTGAGGTTGAAGAGTGCCCAACGCCAAAGGTATCATATTGACTTTCTGAACGTTTTGGGAACCCGCTTATACCACCATAAACCCGGTTGGTATGAAAATCGTCGCGACGGCCCGTTAATATTTTGTGGCCGTAAGCCTGGTGGCCTACGTCAAACACTAACTGATCGTAAGGGGTATTAAGGATATAATGCAGTGCAACGGTCAATTCAACCACGCCCAAACTGGCGGCAAAGTGCCCGCCATTTACCGATACAACGTCAATAATATACTGGCGCAGCTCCTGGCAAACCTGCTCCAATTCGTCTTCAGAAACTTTTTTCAGATCAGAAGGCGAGTTAATGCCTTCCAGTAATTTGCCAGCGGGTACCTGCATTTTTTTTTACCGATATTAACTACAAATATAGAAAAAATAGTTTGTTGCCGGCACAATTACATTTAACGCTGATGCGGTATAATTGGTATTTGTAGGCGATAAAATTTATACTTTTTTTGTTGTAGGAGCCTTGTTTATCAAATTGACTGAAACAATACCCGGGCAAAATAGCTCGTTTGATAACACTTTGTATCAGAACAAAAGCAAGGCGATCTGGTCAAAATTACTATATTTGGGTTAAGCCATGACCGATGAAAGTTTTGAAATAAAACTGCCGCAGTTTGAGGGGCCGTTTGATCTGCTGCTGTTCTTTATTGAGCGGGATGAGCTGGATATTCACGAGATTTCCATCACCCGGATAGCTAACGATTTTCTGGACTATATTCACCACATGACCAGCCTTAACATTGAGCTGGCCAGCGAATTTATTTTTGTTGCCGCTACGCTGATGCGCATAAAGGCTAAAATGTTGCTGCCGCGATATGACGCCGAGGATGGCGAAAGTGAGATAGACCAAAAAGACGAACTGATACGCCGGCTGATAGCGTATAAAAAGTTTAAAGAGGTATGTGAAGAGATAAGGCCGATGGAAGATGAGCGCTTTAAACAGGAGCGCCGAGGCAATATTAAGTTTGATATTGAACAAACCGAAGTAGTAAAGTTGCCCGGCGAAGAACTGGCAGATATCAGCTTATATAAATTAATGATGGTGTACTCGCGGTTAATGCGCAACTACCAAAACCGTGCGCAGGAGGTAACCCATACCGTGGTACAATACCCTTACACCATAGAAGCGCAAAAAAAAGCCATAGACGATCTGCTGCGGATAAACACCCGGCTTGATTTTAAAACCATAGCAGGCAACTCAGAAAATAAAGTGCATTTTGTATATAACTTTTTAGCCGTGCTGGAGATGCTGCAACAGGAACTGCTGGACATACAGATAGGCTTGGGTTACAATAACTTTTGGGTATCGCCTAAGGAAGTTAATTAAAAGATAAAACGTCATGCTGAACTTGTTTCAGCAGCTCACAAGCCCGTCCGTTGTTAAATAGTGGGGTGCCGAAATAAATTCGGCATGACTTGATAGAGCTAATATTCTACACCCCAAACTGCTGCAAGTGGTGGTCCAGGTGCTTGTAAAACATTACGTTCCATTCATCTGCAGTCAATCGCCCAAAGGACAGCGATTCCCGGCCCTCGAAATGATCTTTACCTAATTGCAAGGTATGATCAAGGTATTCTATCAAACGCGCTTTCTCCGTCTCAAAATTCCTTTCATCGGCTATTATGAATGCTTTGGCGGTGGGTGTATTGCGTTTATATGGTTTTGGCCCCACAACAGCACTTTTAACTATCGCCTTTAAAATAAATCGCATAAAAGCGTTGGGTTTGGGGTGCTTATCGGTGTAAGCCATTTCATAGCTAACATTAGTATGCGCCAGCATTTGCGATACACTCATTTTGCCCCACAACGCGGCGGTTTGCGGCGTTAGTTTATTGATGCGGGCTTTAAGTTCGGCAACGTCGGCAGCATTGAAAACGCTTTTAATCATGATGAGAGGGTTTATTCAAATATAGTATTTAACCTTTTTATTTTACGTGCTTTATAATAATGTTGATAAACTATGGTTATAAATTACAACTTAGGACAATCACAAAAATGCATTTTAAACCTCTGGTTTTATTGGTATTAATATTTGCCTCATTATCATCAACGGCGCAGCTTAAAATACAAGGACAGATAACTAATGCTTTCTCTAAAACAGCCATTCCCTTTGCTACCGTTGGCGTAAAAAACAGAGTTATCGGTACCGTAGCTGATTCGGCCGGAAGATTTCAATTATCTATTTCACCGGATAGTATCGGTCCCAATAATCCCCTTATAGTAAGTTGTATCGGGTATCGATCCGTCGAAATAAATTATCAGAACATTAAGGATGTTAAGCAGATAATAGCGCTGGCCCCGGCTAATAATTATTTAAACCAGGCTACGATAAAACCAGCAAAGTTCAAGGAGAAAACATTTGGCAGAACGGGCAGCTCGGCGTTTATGAGCACGAAAATGATATCTGAGCATAACCACACAAGCGACGAGTTAGGCAAAGAGATAGGAACGGTAATTAGTATTGATAGAAATTGCAGGCTAACGGCGTTTAACATGCATGTTATATTCAATCATTTTGATAACGTTAAGTTTAGGCTAAATATTTATAGCGTAAAAGACGGCTTACCTGATACATTAATTATAAAGGACAATATATTGTTGGATGTTGGCCATGTAAGGCAAAAATGGATCAATGTTGATCTTACAAGATATCAGATCTATTTAGAGGGATATGATAAAGTGGCCGTAGCTATTCAGTGGTTAAAAAGCAAAACGGGTGATAATCCTCAAAAATCGTTCAATATAGCAGCCGTTCCGGCTATGGGCCATTCCATCTTATTCAGGGATAAGAGCCAGGCGAACTGGTTAAAGGTGGGTGGTAATTTAAGTATGAATTTTACCGCCAACGTTTATAAGGAATAAAGCTATCTGGCTTTTATACCAAAAACATCTTTCAACGCTTTTTTTGCCGCATGATAGCCACACATGCCATGCACGCCGCCACCAGGCGGGGTGGATGATGAACAAATATACAGCCCCTTTGCGGATGTGCGGTAAGGCGACCAGCGCAAGGCGGGGCGGGTAAACAACTGTTTAATATCCTGAACGCCGCCATTTATGTCGCCGCCGATGTAGTTGGGGTTATGCTCCTGCATCTGGGCGGTATTCATGGTATGCCGGGCCAGTATAATGTCTTTAAAACCGGGGGCAAAACGCTCCACCTGGTTTTCAATAGCAGCGGTCATATTAGCAACTGATCCATTGGGCACATGGCAATAGGCCCAACCGGTATGCGTTCCTTTGGGTGCACGGCTATGGTCAAACAAGCTTTGCTGGGCAAACAAAACAAAGGGCTTTTTCGGAATGATGCCTTTGCTAACAGAAAGTTCGGCATCCGCTATCTCGGCGAAAGTTCCGCCTAGATGTACGGTGCCTGCACCGTGACAAAAGTCGTTAACAAACGGTACCGGCCCATCCAACGCCCAATCTATTTTATAAACACCCATGCCATAACGGTAACGGTTTAGCTGCCATTTGTATATAGCCGAGAACTTGTGTCCTGCTATTTGCAGCAGTTGTTTGGGCGTAACATCAAACAGTACAGCGTGCGATGACGGCAATTGCGACAGTGAGCTGATGTACATATTGGTTTCGATAACCCCACCAAGCGATATGAAATACGAACCCAATGCCGCTGCAATAGATGCGGAGCCACCTTTAGCCACCGGCCAGCCTTTTAAATGGGCACCGGTGATGAGTGCTAAAGCAATAGCTGCTGTAGATCTGTTACTAAGCGGCTGCATACTATGCGCCGCCATGCCTGCAAATAACGCTTTAGCGCGTTCAGTTTTGAACGCGCCCGCTATTTTTTCGGCGCTTTGCAAGCCTTTCAACCCAAATTCTGCCATCTCTAACGGGTACTTAGGGAAATGCAGTGGACCTAACACATCGTTTTCAATGAGTGGCCAGTTTTTAACAACGGGCGATATCAAGTTCGTATAAGCCTGTTCATCGCCGGGTAAATATTTTGCTGTGGTTTGTATGGACGAATGCAACACGCCGGCGCTGCCGTCGTCAAGCGGGTGGGCGCAGGCAATTGTTGGATGTATGTATTCCAGTCCGTGATCTGACAATGGCAGGTTCCTGAAAAACGGCGAATTGATGGCCAGTGGATGAATGGCCGAACAAACATCATGCTTAAAGCCGGGTAGTGTCAGCTCCTGCGTAGCGAGGCCGCCGCCTATGCTAGCCTTGCCCTCTACGATCAAAACTGAAAGGCCATTTAACTGCATTAGTATAGCAGCGGCTAAGCCGTTTGGTCCTGAGCCTACTACAATAGCGTCGTAATCTCTTTTAGGTAAAGATTCAAAATCAGACATAACAGATTCAGCTCAGCATAAAAAATAAATAGTAAATGCTAAACAATTATAAGCGGAAATGTTCGAAAGAAAAAAAGCGGGTTGTGCTATTCCCTCCTCTGGGAGGGTGAAGGGAGGGGTTCAGCCGCGCTATTAAACCCCTTCCCGCCACTACGCATGCCAACGCACCCTTCCCAAGGGAAGGAGTTTAGCGGATCAAAAATGATTGACTACCCTAACGCCGCCGCAAAATCAGCTATCAGATCATCTTTATCCTCAATGCCTATTGAAAGGCGGATCATGTTATCAGATATACCCATTTCGGCGCGTTTCTCGGGGCCTAACTCATTAAAAATAGTATGTGCAACAGGAATAGATAGCGTACGCGTATCGCCGAGGTTGCTTGATTTTACAACCAGTTGCAACTTGTTTAAAAATGCGAAGCAATCCATGCTCTCTTCCAGCTCAATGCTCAACAATGTGCCATAGCCAGAGAATAGTTTTTTTGCCAGCTGATGCTGCGGATGGTTTTCCAGACCAGGGTAAAACACCTTTTTGATATTGGGGTGCACCTCGAAATACGATGCCAACGCCATCGCGTTATCTGTGTTACGATCCATACGCAGGGCCAATGTTTCGGCACCTATGGAGATATAATGAGCTGCTTCCGGCGCCATAGTGCCGCCGGCATCACGCAATCCTTTTTTTCTGATCTGGGTGATGCCCCATTTTTTAACATCGCCTTTTTTGTATACATCGTAAATGTTGGGATAAACGCTCCAGTCGAATAGGCCTGTATCTGTTACACAGCCGCCCAATGCGTTGCCGTGGCCGCCAATATTTTTAGTCAGGGAATTTACTACCAGGCCGGCTTTAACATTTACCGGCTTAAACAGATAGGGCGTGGTCATGGTATTATCCACCATGTACAATATGCCTTTTTGCTCGCAAAGGTTGCCAATAGCTTCCAGATCAGCTATTTGTGTAGCCGGGTTAGCAATGGTCTCAACAAATACCATGCGGGTATTTGGCTTTAAGGCATTTTCAACGTTGGTTACCGCTGTGGCATCAACAAATGTGATATCCAGCCCCATATCCATGTACGATTGGAACACGCTGCGGGTATTACCAAACAGGTAAGAGCTGGCCACAATATGATCGCCCTGTTTTATCAAAGCCAATACGGTTGATGATATGCCCGCCATGCCCGTAGCAAAGCCAACAGACGCAAAGCCATTCTCCATTTGCGTTACCTTATGCTCTAAAGCACTCACAGTAGGGCTGCCCTGACGCGAGTAAGCGTAGCCGCTTGTTTTATTCTGAAAAACATCAACCAGGTCCTGAACATCATCATAACCAAACGTTACAGAAGTGTGTATGGGTTTATGCAAAGCGCCGTGCTCTGGTTTTTGTAAACGGTCTGAGTGTAGCAGGGTGGTAGTAAAGCCTTTTTTAGTTGTCATTATCTTATTCGGTTATCACAAAATCACGTTGCGAACTTAGTAGTTTTTGCGCTAATTTTTAAATGATTTGAGAGGATTACGCTAATCCAAGCAGTATGTGACGCTCCGATTATCACAATCTTATTATCTTGCTTAATGTTTAAGTGGTTCAAGTTTAACTGGCCGTGTCGCAGGTATCAGCTGTATTTAATAAATACTACCGTTGAGTGTCGGTTGTATTTATGGGATAACTGGGAAAAGATATTGCCCTATATAAATACTTTGGTAGCCTTGACAGATCAGCCGGCATTTATCCGCACTTATCAATCTTATGAGTTTGAAAACCGATGGCTGGGTTTCGGGCGAATGAAATGGAGTGACGAGAATAATAGAAAATGGACAACGAAATACAGAGACAATAACTTCCCCGGAAAAGTGCCTGAGTTCTATTATACAGAAATATGGGCACCAGACTGGAATGCGTTATGCAAAACAGGTATGCCTCCGGATATTTTTGTTCACCTTTATAATAATCCCGGCGTTCAAGATGTAACAGAGGGCATTATTATCGCTTTGCCAATATCACTTTACGACAAAAATAAGCTATTAATTGATGATGCGGTTTCTAAAATTGCGGTTACTGTTACCGGTTCAAAAATTTATGAAGCCAAACGTGATTGGTGGGGGCGTAGGGCGGTAAGAAATAGCATAGAGGCTATTAATATTCATGAGGTATTGGAAATAATGAAGAGCGGAAAGTAGGGGTAATACCTTACAATTGATGCTATTTACTAATTATGAGTAATATTATATAACCAATATTTATCCACCAGCATTTATCGAGGCTTTAAACCCTACTGCTATGAAAAAATGGATATTCTTACTTCATGCATTATTAGTAATAAGTCTAATAACCCATGCCCAAACCATACCGAGCGGGGAAATGGTTAAAGCCACCAACACCGTAAACTCTCGCAGTGAATGCGGTTTGGCTGCCGCAAATGGCAAATTATACCTAATGGGCGGAGGTGGCAACTCGGCTTTGCCGGTTGAGATCTTTGACCCGGCAACAGCAACCTGGACAAAAGGCGCCACCGCGCCAAGCATTATGCACCATTTTCAGCCCGTAACATTGGGCGATAAAATTTATGTGCTGGAAGCTTTTGTTGATAATAATTATCCAAGCCAAACCACAGCCACTAATGTGTTTTGTTATGATATCAAAGCGGATAAATGGCAAAAACTGGCCGGTTTGCCTGTGGAGCGGCGGCGCGCCGCCGCGGGCGCTGCGGTTTACAACGGCAAGCTTTATATGGCAGGAGGTATACAAAATGGCCACGCCAGCGGCACTACCAACCTATTTGATGTGTACGACCCGGCAACTGATAAATGGACCGCGCTGCCTAACGCGCCGCACATACGTGATCACAGTATGGCCGCTGTTTTAAATGACAAGCTTTATACCATTGGCGGCCGTAATACCAGCATCCATGAGCCGGAGTTTGGCGCTTTTTATAGTAAAGTAGTGTTAGAAGTTGATGTTTACGATTTTAAAACGGGCCAATGGTCTACCCATGCCGCTAAGCTGCCGCAGGGTACCGGTGGTGGCTCGGCCGTGGTGGGTGGCCCCTTTTTATTTTATATAGGCGGCGAACGCGCTACCGATACCGAGGCAAACGCGCCGCGTAAAGATGTTTATTACATTGACCCACGAAGCGATAAAGCTTTTACCAAAACGTCCGACCTCAACTTTGCGCGCAACGGGCCGGGCGGAGCGGTTATAGTAACTGCTAAGGGTGGTGCCACAAATTATGATATTTATATTGCCGGCGGAGCCGGCAATAACGGCATTGGACTGGAAAAATCTAATGTGAGGACAGGGCCAGACGAATATTAAATGTTGAGTCGATGTGTCGACTTCTCGACACCTAAAATGCTGTTGACTTGTCCTAAAATAAGTTTACACTCGGTCTTGTCCGGATTTTGGTTTACACCTTTGGAGGGTTAAAGTGTTATTTATTGTTACTAAGTTAATAAGAGTTTTGATTAATATTTAGTGCTCTAAAGTTGTATTTATGATCGCCTTCTTTCTTCTATTCTTCCGATATTTTATCAGCGGTTCGTTAATTTCGTGAGCGATAACCGGCGTTAAGTTACTGCAACTCATATGAGGCCTGATATTATTTTAAGCCTCTATAGCAACACCGACAGCTAATAGCGCTTCCGACCTTGATTTGAATATACGGCTTAACCTAGACTCGGTCTTAAGAATACCATTTATTCTTTCAGCTATGGGATTTTCATATGCTTCACCGTGCTGTGTCATGCTTATGGCCATACTTTCCTTGTTAAGTATTTTGATATAATCATAGCTGCAATACTGAACACCCCTGTTTGAATGATGCATTAAAGGATGCTCTGTGCTCCTGTTTTTTACTGCCATATTCAACGCGTTTATAGGTCCGTCATTGGTCAGATAAGGATGTAAACAATATCCCATGATCTTTTTGGAATAGGCGTCCGTGATCAAACTCAGGTAATTAAAGTCATAGCTTATACAGATATAGGTTATATCAGCCACCCAGAGTTGTTCAGGACGGTTTATTTCTATTCCTTTTGCCAGATCCGGGTATTTCCAAAACAGGTGGTTAGACTGCGTTGTTCGCGGCCCTCGCAGCTTCCTGGAAATCAATAAGCCATGATCTCTTAATAAACCATTAAGCTTATCTCTCCCCATTGGAATATTGTTAGTTCTGAGAGGCTGATAAATGCACTTATAAAGCTTGTGAAGTTCTAAACCCGGCAGTTCTCGCCTGACTTGGGCGACCAACTCCAAAACGATTAATTCTGCCTGTTCAGCATCGCTTAAATGCCATTGCTTTTTATAAAATGCATGTCGGGATTTACCAAACAGTTTACAAAGTGGCCCTACACCCATCCTTGTAATATGCTTTTCTTTGATTAGCATCACTGTTTGGTGCCACGCTTTTTTCGCACCGGGACCTTCAGCTCTTTCTCAGCATAGTCAATCATGGCATTCAATCCATAGATCATGACATTTGCCTTTTCTAATGACTTCTCTAATTGCCGGATGCGTTGCTTAAGTGCATGCGGATCATTTTTATCTTTAGCGTCCATTGTAGCTAAAGTTACGGCTCCTTTTTCCAATTTCTTCTTGTAAAGATTCACCCAATTATTGAGTATCTGAACATTTGGTAATCGGTAGCTTTTGGCAACTTCTTTGGCTGACCGGCTACGGTACATAACCATCAAAACCAACTTTTCCTTAAACTGCTCTGTAAAGGTGAAGCGCTCTAACATTTTTTCTTTCATCTGGAATAAGTTTATTCCAAAAGTGTAAACCTATAGCCGTATGAGACCCATACGAGTGTAAACGATGAACAAAACAGAAGAAAAAAAGATCATTAGAGATCACTTAACCTACGGAATAAGTTTTCGTAATTTAGCCATACAGTACGGTATTAGCTACACCCGTGCGTACCGCATAGTGAAACGTCATAAATCAACTAACCAGGAAAAGGCTGTCCAGGAAGAACTGCCAGATGATGTCGCAGCGCTGAAAGCTATGTTACGCAGGGAGCGTTTAAAGAACGAATTGCTTAACAACATCATTGATATAGCAGATAAGGAGCTGGGCACCAACATCAGAAAAAAGTCTGGCACCAGGCAGTCGGAGTAAGCATACAGTTACACGCGCGCGGCTTACGTGCCAGCACTTGTTCTGTCACTTCAACCGCAATATCCATAACGCCAATTATAACATCGTTATCTAAAAGCGGGCGATAGCTGAAGTTAAAGTAACGCGTTTCCAGTTTCCCGTTGCGCATCATAGGTACCGGAGCTTCGTTGCCATCAAGCGCTTTACCTGTATTGTAAACCTCAAATAACATATCTACAGCCGGCGCGTCCTGTATCTCCGGTAAACCCTTTAGTAGTGGCTTTCCAATAATGCTGCTGTCTTTGTTCAATATTGCCAGCATAGCCTGGTTAACCTGGTCAATAACCATATCCTGCCCGCGAAATACTAAAATAGCAACCGGGGCCCGTTCAACAAGGCGCTTAAAATCTGTTTCTGATTCTTGCAGCCTTGTGTTAAGTCGGCTTATATTTTGATTAGAGGTTTGCAGTTCGGTGTTGGCAGCTAACAGTTCCTTATTAACGGCGCTCATTTTATAGCCGCTGTTGGAAAGTTCCGCTATCAGTTGTTCTTCGCGCTGCTGTTTTTCTGTTATTTGATCAAGGGCCTGCACCCTGCCGGTAACATCTGTAGCTGTATGTAAAATAGCATAAGTTTTGCCCGCGTTATTAAGCAAAGCCCGGTATTCAAAATCAAAATACGATGTTTTAGCTTCTCCATCAATTATCAGGGTAGCCGGCGTAGCGGTCGCGGTAATTGTTTCGCCGCTGTTCCAAACTTTTCTAAGCATCCCTGTAAAGGGCTGACCTTTAATTTCCGGAATAGCCTCTTCAAAGGTTCTGCCTAAAACGCTTTTGTCTTTGCCCCATATTTTAAGCATAGCGTTGTTAACAAACCCTATATGCAGATCAGCGCTGCAGTATACAGCTGTAGCATCTTTAGACAGGGACAGCACATGCAGTAAATCCTGGTCGGTTAACATTATTGTTTGCTAATTAATATCGCTTATTATAGGAATACGTTATTAACCGATAAAATTTTTTATTGTTTAAAGAATGTTTAATCTTAAAAATGGCTAACCTGCTTATCCTGTGGATGATTTTTCTAAATTTTACCTTTTTATGCTTCCGCCGGGTTGATTTGTGCTAATATTTGAGCGCACGAAGCGCTTTTATTCATTAAATACCAAATGATTTGTTT
This sequence comes from Mucilaginibacter sp. HD30, assembly GCF_054061755.1. Lineage (NCBI taxonomy): Bacteria > Pseudomonadati > Bacteroidota > Sphingobacteriia > Sphingobacteriales > Sphingobacteriaceae > Mucilaginibacter > Mucilaginibacter sp. HD30. Next base: position 2,789,274 of record NZ_JBSSEO010000001.1, on the reverse strand, counting down.
AAGTTAGCACAGTCCTACAGCCATTACTATGATTTGAAAAATCAAAATTTTGACTGGTTTTAATGCCTTAGCATGAAACAAGTTTTACAATGGTACCGGTCCATAGCCCGTCGCAATTTAGCTTCAAGCATTGACAGTAACACTCAAGGTTTAGGTTACTGGAAAGACGAGTTGTTTTGCAACTTTTTGCTTTATTGCTTGCCAATAAGCTTAATTGCTTTATTGCCCGGAGTTTATATGGCGCTAACAGACGGCTTCCCAATTATAGCCGTTGTTGATCTGGCAAGTTTTGCGGCAATCGCCATCATTACTTTTTCTGACAAATTTACCCTGCTTACACGCAAGGTCCTCACCTTAACCGTGTTGTATTTACTGGCAATTTTTTTAATCAACACGCTGGGCTATATGGGGCCGGGTGTTTTTTACCTGTTTTTTGTTACTGTCCTGTCGGCACTTATCTTCCCAATACGGGTTGGTTACACATCGGTAATTATTAACACGGTTATATTAATTGCTTTTGCGTTTATTATTGACTTTAAACTTTTTAATACCGCGCTTGCGCAGCAGTATACAACCGGTAAATGGATAGCCTTTAGCGTTAATCTTATTTTTGTTAGCGTAGTTATTTTGCTGCTTATTGATAAGATATTTGAAAGACTACAGTTAAGCATAGTTAACCTAACCCAGTTGCAGGAGCGCTATCGCCAGATTTTTGATAAAAGCCCATTGCCGATGTGGCTGTTTGATACCGGCGACTATAAATTTGTTGAGGTTAATGAGGCCGCCATCAGAAATTACGGCTACTCCAAAGCAGAATTTACAGCCATGACTATTATGGATATCCGTTATCCGGAAAGTGTCCAGCGAACAGCAAAGTTAGTTGACACTAACAAGTTATCCGGCGAATTTTACGGAGGTGTATCGCAGCACATTAAAAAGAGCGGCGATACCATCCTTGTAAAAATTGAAAGTAATTTACTGGAGCTGGATGGCCGCCGGGTGCGCCTTGTACAAGCAACTGACATTACCACGCAGGTAGAACACCAGGTAGAAGTATTCAATTATAACCAAAAGATAAAAGAATCAGAATCTAACCTGCGAGCGCTCTTTGATAGTGCGATAGACGGTTTTGTTTTATTGGATTCGCTGGGTACAATTAAATTGTATAACACAAAGGCCTTGGAAGCCATGGAATTTAACAAAGACCAAAAAGCGTTTGAGATTGGCGATAGCATTTTTGATTATGTGGAAACATCCCGCCTGGATTATTTTAGAAAAGTAATGGACAGGGTTTACCAAGGCGAAACGATCGACTATGATCGCATGTTCCGGGTAGACGGCGCAAGCATTTGGATAAGGTACACCGTGACACCTGTGCGCGAACGTAAGCGTGTTATCGGCGCCTGTATTGCCGGCAGGGATATAACTGAAAGAAAGTTTTACCTTAGGTCTGTAGAGGAGCAAAACAAGGTATTCCGTGAAATATCCTGGATGCAATCGCATTTGGTAAGGGCGCCTCTGGCCAGTATAATGGGCCTGTTGCCTATGTTAAGCAGCGAACCCGAGGATGGTACCAAAGAGCAAGTAGTAGAGTACCTGAATGTTTCTGCAAACCAATTGGATAAGATAATTTGGCAGATTATTGAAAAATCTACCAGTGTTATTGAGCAGTACCCTGAACAGGGGCAACAAAATCAGGGCGAAGGTTGATCTACCTTAACACTGATCTTCTTCCAGATAGAATACACACCCAAAACAAATATCGCTGCTATTATGGCGTACACCCATGGCGATATATTGCGCCCAACTATCATAACGTAAGTGTATGGGATGCAGAAGCTGACGCCGGCAGCAAGTAGCTGCGTTATAAAAGGTTTTTTTAGGCGGATGTTATTGATGGCCCAGCCCAGGCAAGTAAATAAACTGATCTTGCTGCACAGGTAGAGGCAAAAGATAACCAAGGGGTCAACCCCGTGCTTATCGCCCAGGTCAACCACCCAATCTTTTATGATGTTAAAGAATTCCTGCATCAGTGCAAGGTAAAGAATAGCAATTAAAGACAAACATTATAAGTTTTTAAACGCTTAATAAAGCCACATATTACTGCCGCCTGTAACTTATCGCGTAACTAACGCTTCGCCTTCAAAAACAACGCCATCCCAGCCATGCACCATAAACTGCCTTATGTTTTGATGGTCTGTGCCGGTAGGAGTATCAAGTACTGCCCGATAGTGTTCTGCAAACAGTAAAAGGGTATCTTCAGCGTTCAAATTATTAAGCTTGGCAAAAGCAAAAACGCGGGCGCTGCCCTGGTTTTGGGCAACTTCATTATAGGTATCGCCGTTTTTAAAGGCGGTTGGCTGGTGCATATAATGGGTATCTATAAATTCAATAACCTTAGCAAAAGGCATTGCATTTAATTTTAGGGACTCGAGTAAAGTTGGCAGTTGTTCTTTCATCCGGCAAAAATAAAAGAATATGTTGATCGCGGCCCTGCAACTTAACACTACGTTGAAAAGTCTTAAATTCAGTTTATATTTGATAAAAGCCACTACATTATGGAAACGGTATTTAATAGCATTATACCCGTATTGCCGTCGGCAGATATTGAACGGGACGTTATATGGTACAAAGATAAAACCGGATTTGACCTCATCTTTTCTGATAAGATGTACGCTGTTTTAGGCCGAGACTGCTTGTACATGCATTTACAATGGCACGCCGACACAGTGTCTGACCCATTGTTAGGTGGCTCTGTAATAAGGATCTATGTGAAACATATTCAAGCTCTTTTTGATGAATTTGTAGCAAGGGGTACAGTTAAGCATGATGCCTTGATACCCAACACACCTTGGGGCACCAATGAGTTCGGTTTTTACGACTTGAATAGGAATGCCATTTTTGTTATGGAAGACGTTGGCAAGCAAGCCATATAACTCAAACACTTATTTCTTTACCAACCACAGGCCGGCTATAACGCCGGCAAATGCTGCTGCGGCTATGTATTTACGATGCGCGCCCGGCTTTCCCGGCAGCCCGAAGCCTCCATAAGGCGACATGCCATAATCTACAGTATTAAAAACATTGCCGTCGGTTTTGCTGATCTCATCGGCCTGGTTAAGGTAGCGCCGCATCACTGCGCCGGTTGCATTGGCCATTAATTGCGGAAACAAGGTATGCGCAAGTTTAAGTACAATAGAAACGCTGCCCACAAACCGCGTTGATTGCGGGTTGGCAGCTACATCAATCATTGCCAGCGCTACACGTCGCGGATCGTAAACAGGTGGGGCGGGTTTTAAAACTTTACCGGTATAGTTACCCGCATGCTGAATTCCGGGGGTGTCTAAAAACGCCGGAAAGAGGTCGCACACGTGTATATCGGGCCACGCTGTCAGTTCGCCCTTTAGCGATTGTGAAAAACCGCGCAAGGCAAATTTACTGGCCGTATAACCGCCGCCGTAAGGCACAGGTACAAAACCGCCTATAGAGATATTGTTGATAATTATTCCGCTTTTTTGCGCTTTAAAGAAGGGCAGTACCGCGTGCGCGCCATTCATGTAACCTAATAAATTTGTGCGGATAACCTGCTCATGCAGCGCCATGGGCATTTCGTCAAAAGGACCCGCGGCTAAAACACCTGCGTTGTTTACCCACACATCAATACGGCCGAAAAAATAGATGGCTGCATTTGCCAAATTTATTACGGCTTTGCTATCGCTTACATCTGTTGGTACAACCAGTACCTCGGCGCCCAGCTGCCTGCATTCCTGCGCCACTTCTTCTAAAACCACTTCGTTTCTGGCTGCTAAAGTTAGCCGTGCCCCGCATAGCGCAAATTCTGTGGCTGCTGCCCGGCCCGCACCGCTTGATGCACCTGTAATGACCACACTTTTATTGAAAAGTTTTTTTGATGTTTTCATTCTGCTTTTTAACATGAATATTATCGCGCTTTTAATTTCCGTCCGGAAATGGCTTGTTCTGCATTTTGGATAAATAGCTCCGTTTTACAAAAGTGACGTTAGCGCTTTTGTAGGCGGGCCTGTTAGCACCTCGCCGTTTATAGCGTAACGCCCGCCATGACACGGGCAATCCCAGGTACATTCTGCCGCGTTAAAATTGACTATGCAACCAGCGTGGGTACAAACCGGGCTCAAGGCATGTATAGCGCCGGCTTCATCACGATAAACAGCCATCTTTTCACCATCAAGCTTAACAATCTTGCCGGTGCCGGGCTTCAGGCCCTGCAAAGAGTCCGTTTCGTCTACGCCAAAACGATCAGCAACAAAATGATAAGCAACGTCTGCATTTTCTTTAACAAACTCTAAAAAGCCGTCTACCGGTTTTAGGCGCGATGGTGAAAAAAGATCTTCATACCGGTTTTCAACACCAAGAACTTTATCTGCCAGTATTTTTGCCGATATACTGCCTAACATCATTCCGTTACCGTTAAAGCCGGTAGCTGTGAACACACCATCAGCCATAAATGGCATTTGGCCAACATAGGGCAATCCATCCGCAGGAATATAATACTGAGACGACCACTTGTATTTTATTGATGAGACGTCATAATATTTACGTGCGTATTCTTCCAGGTCGGAAAACGCTTTTTCAGGATCATCATGCCCTGTTTTATGATCGTTACCCCCTATAAGCAGTATTTGTTCCCCATCTATATCGTGCGTACGTACATAGTGATATGGTTCCTGCATATCATATATCAACGCATCAGGGTAATCGCCGCTTTTTAGTTTTACACCCAACACATAGCTGCGGTAAGGCGCGCAACGAAAGCTAAACACCGTGATGCCCGGTGGAGTATGTGTTGCGTATATCACCTGTTTGGCGGTAATCTCTATGTCTGCTGCTTTTGCAAGATGTGTACCGTCTGCATGTTCCAACTTTTCTATAAAAGTATTTTCAAACAGGTGGCCGCCGGCTGCTATAAAGGCTGTTTTAAGGGCCAGTAAATATTTTATGGGGTGAAACTGCGCCTGCCCGGGTATCGCCAATGCTTTAACGAAAGGCACATGGGTAGGTACATGTTCGGTATAGTTAGCCGCAACGCCCACCTGTACAAAGCCATCATAAATATCAGCCAGTTGTTTTGCTTCATCGTCGTTTTCGGCATATAAGTAGCCCATTTTTTCTTCATGATCGCAATCTATTCCGAGGCTGCTTACAAAATCCCTTATTATGCCGGCGCCTTCATTTATCGCGTCGGCAAACAGCTGAGCGCCTTCCTGCCCAAAAGCGCTTTGGGCTTCCGGGTAGGTGGTGTCGGCAAAAGTGTTAATATGGGCACTTGTGCCGCCGGTGGTGCCAAAACCCAGGTTGTGCGCTTCTGCAATGGCCACTTTTTTGCCTGCCTGCAGCAGCAAAACACCCGCTGTTAAACCGGTAATACCGCCGCCTACAATAAGGCAATCGTACACTTGGTTTGCTACGTCCTGTTTACTTATTGCGGCCTCTTCGGCCATTTGCCATGGGCTGTGCTTCATCCCATCGCGTGTAGTGTTATTTTCAATGCTGTGTGCCATACTAATTGTAACTGATTGAGGGGATTGTTGTTTTCTTAAAAGCTGAAAAATTTAACTAAAACCACAGGTTGTTTAGATTGTTAATTACAAATACCAACGCAATTGTTAAAAAAAGGATTAATATGGGCAGTTTTTTTGTGATGATTTTTGGAGAGGGTAAAGACTTAAATGCCCTGCAAATGACTTGCAGGGGTACAGCTGTATTTTTGCTTGCGTTAGTACTTATCCGCCTCTCGGGCCGTCGCTCTTTCGGGCTGCGCACTCCGCTCGACAATATCATTAGTATTTTAATGGGAGCTGTTTTGAGCCGCGCAGTTGTGGGTGCATCGCCTTTTGTGCCGGTTGTTCTAACATGCGTGGTTGTGGCGTTTCTGCATAGGGCGTTTGGATGGCTGGTTGCCCGGTATCCAGCCTTTAGCCGTTTTGTTGAGGGTAATAAGATCTTACTTTTTGAAAGGGGACATTTTATTGATCCACATTTAAAACGGGTGCAGGTTTGTCGCGAAGATGTGATGCAGGGCATCAGGAAGTCTGCACTCACTGAAGATATGGAAAATATCGATCACGTTTATATGGAGCGGAACGGCGAAATAAGCGCGATAAAAAAACAAGGGAAGTAAATTGAAAATTTTGTTTAACACTAAAATTGATAAGCTATGCCATGGTATAACGGAGACTACCCGCCATCATACAAAAATCAGCCCGAGCATGTGCGGGAAAAGGCGACAGAGATAGCCAACGAGATTTTAAAGGAAGGCGGAGACGAAGGCATTGCCATTGCCACTGGTTTAAAACGCGCCAGACAGTATTTTAAGGATCATCCGGAAGAGAAACCGGTTAAAGCGCGATAGTTTACTATGCCTTCAACAGTTATCAGGCAAATGGACTATGATGCAACGAACTCAACGCTTACGATCAGCTTTGTTTCGGGGCAGATATACGTATATAAGGGCGTTCCCGAAACCATCTACAAAGAACTAACGGCTTCGCGGGTAAAGGGGCGCTATCTGCGTTTTTTTATAAAGGATAAATACCCTTTTGAGAAGATAGCGGACATTGGTGCATAATGCAACCGGGTATAGTAACTTATTGCCTAGTAAACTCCTTAAAAATAAAATTACTGTTCTCTAAATCAGCGGGTTTTGACTTACATTTGGTGTTGAATAAAAAAAATGCAAAAAACCATTGCGTAATTAGCAGTTAAATCCTACTTTTGCACACTCCAAACCGGAAAACACTCCTGAGTAGCTCAGCCGGTTAGAGCATCTGACTGTTAATCAGAGGGTCGCTGGTTCGAGCCCAGCCTCAGGAGCAGCTCTTAGAGCCTTTAAGTTCAAACTTAAAGGCTCTTTTTGTTTTACAGCAATCAATAACCTTACTTATCCCTATTATACAATATTTAGCATCCACTGGACGAAGAGCTGATAATTGTAACATAACAGCTTTAGGAACTACTTTAATAGGCCCGTTGGCCGCCGTTGCCGAACCGGGAGTTACTCGAAGACATCAGCAACTATATTTGGATCACCTTAACGCACAAACCAATCCCGCCCCGCCCCAAAGACTCTGGCCCAGGTATGCAAAGTCCCAGCTATTGCCAAACGTTATATCCTGCCCAAAGAAGAACAGTCGGCAGAAGCGCCGCTGACCTTCAAATATGGTATTGCCCGATTTCTTCCAGCAATTCGGCCGTCCGCCAGCCATCACCTGCAAATTGGCCCGCGATGACCCGGCGCTGTTGCGCGGTATCCCGGTAATCATAGGGAATTTCAGTTTCGGAAACGAACATAAAGATGATGTCCGTCTTCTGATTATAGGCGTTCAGCATGACTGACCTATAAGGCACGCTAAAAGTTTGCATCGTCCTTTGCGGTACCAGCACTTTAGGCACAATACTGATCGAGAAATAGGCCCCCAGCGAATGCGCATAATCCGCTTCGGGCCCGAACCAAATCCGCCGGATACCGGAATGGGAGCCATCGCAGCCAATAACCAGATCGAAGCTTTGCGGCGCACTCTTTTTAAAAGTAACCTGCATGCAATCTCCGGTTTCCTCCATGGCAGTAACGCTATCACTGAACAAAAAATCCACTTTATTTTGGAGCGCATTCATCATCACTTTAACAAATTTGTCCCGCTCGATTTCAATTTCATCACCAGAATTTTCGCCAAGTACGATCGTACCCTCCGTTTCATCAGCGGCGTTCTTATATTCGATCCGGTCAACACCCAACCGGTGGGCTTTCAGCTCTTCGTACAAGCCCATGCGTTTGGCAATCGCTACAGTCGGTACATTAATATCTACCGCCGCGCCATCGATTCTGGGCGCAGCCGCCAGTTCGACCACTGTTACCCTATAACCCAAATGGTTCAGCCACCAAGCTGTAGACAAACCAGCGATGCTGGCACCGGAAATCAACACTTTCTGATCTTTCATGGAACAAAAGTGCGCACTGCCTGCTCAGGAGGATAGAACAATTGCGACAAAATCATCGCCAAAGGCCGCTTTCCGCGTTTTAGTGAGCTTGGCAAAAGCGGCTGCTGTTGTACCACTGTACCGTTTGAACTCCCGGTTCAAATGTGATTGATCAGCATAACCCAGTTCATGCGCCAAGCCGGCAATAGCTATACCAGGTTCACCCCATAAACGGTCACGCGCCTGTTCAAAACGAATCAGTCCTGAAATATCTTTGATTGTATGGCCGGACGACGCCTTGAACTTTCGCTCCAGTGTCCGGACGGTTGCGTGTGCCGCTTCCGCCACAGAACTTACCGGTAAAGAACCGTTTGCAGCTAACATCGCCCGGCCCGCCTTCATCAAGGCGGGGGATACTGCAGGACCGGTCGCCAACAACCAATCCTGTACTAAGGCCAACGCTTCTTGAACTTTTCCACCCTGAACCAACTGTTTCAGTTCTGTTTGTAGTGAAGCGATAGGGTGGGTGAAATTCTGCACCCCGCCTTTAACCGAGGGGAGATTCAGCAGATCATAGACTGCCCACGGAAAACACTTGATCCCGATTACGTGTAAGTGGCCCCGTGCCTGAAAAAAAAACCGGCTTGCCCAAAAGCCCAACGATAAAAGGGGAAGGCAAGGATTCGATTCGATCATCCAACACCAAACTGCAGCCGCTTCCAAAATGAAAGATGATCTCCGCATGCCCATCCGGCAATACCTCGAAAACGGAGGGTGAACGGCCGAAATCTTTCTCCAGGTACCAAAACTCCCGGATACTATGGCCAAGCGCTGCAGACACATCAAGTTCTTTGTGTTCCATCAGGCGCTTAGTTTAGCCAGCTTTTCGGCAACGGTCTGGAGCAAATTGATGCTCACCACCTTGGAAATAGCCGGATGTTCGGGCGTAATCATCACCCGGTAACTCCCTTCTTCATCAGGCTCAAATACAAACGTATTTTCATCGATCAACACGGCGATCCGGTGCGTATAGCCGTAACGCTCAAACCGCGCCTTTAACTCATGCTCCGTTCCCTGGTAATCAACAGGAAGAATAAACGTCTCCGTCATAATAGCGGCTAAATTAGTTTTTTAAACGCTTCCATTTTCGGGCATTGCCCGATTTCATGCCCGGCGGTCTTCGGCCGGTCCGCTGGAAAACCATTATGCAGATTTAGGCTCTCGCTGTTAATCAGAGGGTCGCTGGTTCGAGCCCAGCCTCAGGAGCAGCTCTTAGAGCCTTTAAGTTCAAACTTAAAGGCTCTTTTTGTTTTACAAGGTTCTATTGGGTAAGTAAATAGCCATGTTTGTACACTGATAGTACAACCGGCGGCCATGGCAAAGCGTTATGTATATTTAAAATCGTTGCAAATTTGCCTATTCATTTGTCGTGTTTTAAAGTAGAGCGGTTGAAAATATTTAGTATATTAGTAATTCACTTTAAACCAATGTCATGAAAGCGACTCACAACAGCGGAATACCTTTCCGATGGCAGCGTTCTCATTTATCACAACATTATTATAACACACTCTTAGCCGTGCTAATACCGCTGCGCATCAGTCCTTTTCTTTTTATAATATGGCTAATACTTGCAGTAAGCCCTGTTAGCAGCGTTGCTCAAAATAATGCAGAGGATGATATTGTGTTCCGTGTAAGTCCGTCAAAAAAGGACGCATTATTTAATAAGGGAGAGAAAATTACATACAATATTGATGTAAAGAACAATCTTCCGCAAGCTCAAGCGGGTACCGTGGGCTATACGATTATGTCTATGCAAGACAAAGTACTTAATCAAGGATTGGTTGAGATTAGCTTGAAAAAGAAAGATACTAAGGCTATAACGTTAAGCATACCCTCGCAGCCTGCCGGTTTTTATAAGGTTAACCTGCTTATCAATGTTACGGAATATGATGATACACTAAGGCGCGTAGTGGGGGTTGACGTTAAGAACGTAAAATCGCAAGTACCCAAACCTACAGACTTTGAACGATTTTGGCAAAATGCGATGGACTCTCTTGAACTGATACCTATGTCGCCCATGATTACCTTGCAACCTGAGATGGAGATTAAAGGTATTGCCTGTTACCTGGTAGAATTGAAATCATGGAATAATGTGACTATCAGGGGTTGGCTTACTATGAGTAAAAACAATAAGCCAAACCATAAACTTCCTGTTTGGCTGGTGGTGCCCGGATACGGGGGGTATGGCTTGAAACCTATTTATGGCTCAAAAGATCTTGCCGTTTTGGTACTTAATGTGCGCGGACAAGGAAATTCCCGAGATAAGATCAACCCGTCCAAAGAGGGGTATCTTACAACTGACTTAGAAAACAGATACAAGTGTATTTTTCGCGGCGCTATAATGGATGTGATTCGTGGAGTAGACTTTATTACCTCCCGTTCGGATTTGGACGAAGAAAACATAGTATGTTCCGGTGCAAGCATGGGAGGGTATTTATCTATTGCTTCTTCAAGTATTGATAGACGCATAAAAATATGCTCCGCTTTTAATCCTAATTTTTCAGATTTCCGTTCAATGATAGGAAGTAAAGAGTGGCCGATGAAGAATATAGAGGAATATAGCGTTCAGCGCCATATCCCGTTAAATAAAATATTAACCAATCTGGATTATTATGATCTTAAAAACTTTGCATCCAATTTAAAATGCAACTCATTAATGGGTATAAGCTTGCTCGATAATCTTGCGCCGCCCCAAAATTCATTTGTGATGGTGAATAGCCTCACCAACAAAAACAAACTTTTTGTTTATCCTAACCTGGCCCATGAGGTGCCGCAAACAATATTTAGTTATTTAAGTGATTGGATAATGGACGTTTTTGGGATGTTTTAGGTATAAAAAATACTTACCTTAACTAAAGCGGTTTATCGGGCCGTTGGTTAATTATTTTTGGTGCTTCCAGAAACGGCCTTTACCTTCGGCTATCCATTCCAGTGCTTCGCTGATCCTTTTTTGACGTGTTTCTTCAGTTTTTGCATCAGTGATCCAAATGATGTAATCTTTACGGAAGGAATTAGATTTACTTTCAAAGACCTCTTTTGCGGCTGGCACGGCATCAAGCGCCGCCGTTAGGTAATCCGGAGTTTCCAATACCTTGGGCTTATCTGATACCGGTTTTTCCCGTTTGATTTTTACACCGCTTTCATTCAGCGCCATGGCTTCTTTAATCATGGCAATGAATTCGTCATCCGGCGGTAATTGCTCCAGTTTGTTAATTTTTCCAAAAAAACGTTGAATAGGTTTCAGGTCCTTATCGGCGCGCAGGCGCGGGTCGGTCATGAGTTCCGCTTTTAAAAAGGAGAATGAGCAATGCTTGCTGTAAGCAGCCATCATACACATATGGTCGCCTTTGTAGTCAAAATGCGGGAAACTCCATTTAATGGCTTCTTCTGCATCAGGGCAATTTTCCCGGATGAGCCGGCGCCAGTGCGCAAGGATGGGCTTGGCAAATTCGGCAGCATTAGCTATATAAGCGTCTATGGCGGCGTCTTGGTTCATCATACAAAGAAAGGGATCACTATCAAAAAAAAATGGTCTAAAACATGGAGATACTGGTGAATTTTATAGGTTGCGGAGCTGAGATGGGGTTTGACCGGTATGTTTTTTAAAGAATTTGCTAAAGTTAGCTGCGTCAGAAAAATTAAGCTGGTAAGCAATTTCTGCTATCTGGAGGTCTGTATAAAGTATCAGCGACCTGGCCTCGGCAGCAACGCGTGCCACGATGAAGCTCAAGGCATTTTTACCAGAGGCTTGTTTTACCGCCTGGGAAAGATAATTAGCGGAAACCGACAGCATGGCTGCGTATTCCCCAACCGTTCGCTGATCGATATAATGATGGTCTATCAGTCGCAGATAATTACGCAGCAGGCCTTGCTGGCTGCTCACTTTGTTAACTGCCGGTGCCACTAACGACGAACTATGCAAATGATACAGCAGCCCCAGCAACTTTACTCGGGCTTCCATGTGCTTGCTTTTGTCCGAGCGTTCGTAGGCTGTAAAAACCTCTTCAAAATGCGGCGCCAAACTCTCAAAAGTCGCCTTCCCGAACTTGAACAAATTAGTGTTCAAAATATCAAACAAAGGAAACTCCTCATTAAAGTCGGGTTTAAAGAAAGCGAAACACGCGGGTTTAAAATAAATGACATAACCCTCCAAAGCATTATTATGCGCGAAACTATAAACCAAATTAGGTGAATGAAAAACCAGGTAAGAATCGGCATCCTGCATCGTCCGGTCGCCATAGTTCACTTCGATCTTGCCCGAATTAAAAAATAACGCGAAAAAGTAAAAAGACCTTTTAAAGGGTGGCCTATACACCTGCACCACCTCCTTCAACGATTTTAAACGCAGGCAATAAAAATCCGGGTCTGTCGTCCTGTCCGGCCATGGAATAGAAGCCAGGAATTCATTGATATCGGTATAATAAGGAAGCTTCGATCTTGGTGGCGCCACGAGTCTAAAATAATGAAAAGAATTTGTATTGGCAGAGAGCCGGTGTGAGCCGGCCCTTTTTAACATTATACAACAAAGAGGCATAGCAAACCGTCATGGCACGACTTTTAGCCGCCATAAAAGCATTTCATCAATCTTTATACCGATCTTAACGTGTGTTGAAGCGGCATTACCCGTATAGTTTTATTGCAGAGTTTGTTAAGGAATAACTGTAAAATTATGTTTAGTTAAGCTCAATAGTGAGCAGTCCGGTAGTTAAACCGGCAGCGCTTACATTTAGTTGGATCGAACCTTTTTTGCCGTTTTTCAATGGTCTTAGTATAGCTATTGCCTGGCCTCGGTAAGTTTTACAAACCGGGCTGTTAACACTCTCCATATCGTTTGGAGAGGCACTGCCCGACCCTGCTATCTCACCATCGCCGGAAACCGATATGTTAACAGGGATAGTAGCATCTGGTATGATATTACCATCTGCATCTGTAATGGCTATTCTAACGTACGACAGATCATTACGGCTGGCTTTAATGCTTTTCCTATCGGCAATGAGCTTGATCTTAGCAGGCGCTCCGGTGGTAGTAAGCTGCTTTGATTCCATTTCCCTACCATCTTGAATGCCTATTGCTTTTAATATTCCCGGCTGATAAGGTACTTTAAATGTCGCTATCAACTTAGTAGCGTCGCCTGCTTTTTGCTCGGCTATAACCTTACCATTTAGTACAAGGCGTATGAGCGGATATTTTGAAAACACGCGCACATCAATAGTTTTACCTTCATTACCGGCCCAGTTCCAACTTTGCCACTCATCCGGCCAGCCCCATTGGCTTACTATTTCTCTTTTCCCTTCGGGTATCGGTGCATGCGCCACTATTTCCAGCTTACTGTTATGCCATAGTACATCCCTGTAAAGCATCTGCGGCTTCTTAGCTCCGGTTATGTCAATATCCCCGCAAAACCCGTTAAACCAGGGGAAGGGCCTTAAAATCCCCCTTACAATCTCGTCATTAAGCCTGCTGTTGCCCAATCCAGTTTCGCCAAAGTAATCCATTGCTGTCCAAACAAAGTCGCCTATAACCCAAGGATTTTTCTCCACCTGGATCCAATTATCATAGGCTTCCTTTGGATACGATTCAGTACCCATCATTACCCTCTGCGGGAATTTTTGGTGGTCGGCCTCATACTCTTTCCACATGTAATTATATCCGCCAACATCAAGCATGGCAAAAGCAGGGATAGTGCTGTCCCATTTATAACCCGGATGATCCCAGAAACTGCAGATAGCGTAAGTTACAGGCCGTGTGTTATCCAGACGTTTTACCTCTGCAACTAATTCCTTTTCAATCGCTAATCCTAAAGAATCCACACGCTCGTTAATTTCATTGCCTATGCTCCAGAAAATTACTGATGGGTGATTCCTGTCGCGGTGGATCAATGCTTTAAGATCTTTCTGCCACCATTCTTTAAAATACAGATGATAGTCCTCGGGGTTTTTGGGTCGCTCCCACATATCAAATGCCTCATCAATAACCAATATACCATTTCGATCACAAGCATCTAAAAATTGTTTAGATGGAGGATTATGACTGGTCCTGATGGCATTAAAGCCATTAGCTTTCATCAGCTCCACCCGCCGTTCCTCGGCGCGGTCAATAGTAGCAGCACCCAAAAAGCCATTATCATGATGTAAACAGCCGCCTTTTAACAACACTCTTTTACCGTTTAAAGTAAAACCTGTAGTCGAATCAAAATGAATGGTACGGATACCAAAAACTGTTTTAGTCCTGTCGGCTACTTTACCATTGCTGATCACTTCAACCTGCGCCGTGTAAAGATCAGGCTTTTCAACAGACCACGGTTTTGGTTGGTTAACCGTTATGTACTGGTCAATCTGTTTACCGGCCATTACCTTGCTTGCAGAAACACTTACGGTTTGAGCAATTTTACCATTTGGGCCAATTAGTTTAATCACCATTTTTAATGGAGCTGCCTTGCCTAAGGCATTCTCAATTATTGCTGAGACTTTGATTTTAGCCTTATCCGCTGATAAGCTCTCTGTATTGACCCAAACTCCGTTTTGCGCGAAGCGTACCGCTTGTTTCCTTATCAACGATACGTGCCTGTAAATTCCAGAGCCGCTATACCAACGCGAATTCTTTCCTTCGTTAGGCACTTTAATGGCAATTATATTGGGTTGTCCGGCTGGTTTTAGTACCGAACTCATGTCGACATCAAAAGGTGTATAGCCATAAGGGTGTTTGGCCAACAACTTTCCGTTTACATACACTTCGCAATTCATGTATACGCCATCAAAGTTGACTATGGTTTGCGCGTATGGCTCGCCGGCTTTCAGAGTGAAGGTTTTTCTGTACCAGGCGGTGCCGCCCATAGTATAGCCGGTTGCTGTAGTACCAATGCTGCTTTTAGAGAATGGTCCTACTACTTCTCCCGGTTTTTGGTTTGGTAAGTTCTCGATACTCCAATCATGAGGCAGATCAACATTTCGCCATGAACCATCATTAAAAGCAGTTGCTTCGGCGCCCGCCACATCTCCCTTATAAAACTTCCAGTTATCATCAAACAACGACTCATGCCGAACATTTTGCGCACTTGAAAAATAGTAAACACAACATAGCGCAGTCAGAAGTAAGGTTCTAATTCTCATATAGGTTGGTTTGAATTGAGGTGTTCAATTATAATGATTTTTGATGATAAGTCATAAGTATAGTTTGTTTAACAGCATAGCTGTGCCGGGTTAATAAACCTGCATTTTCAAAAGCAAGTTAAAGGAAATGTAATGTTAGACATTAAGAAAATTCCCTGAAATTTAAGGCACTTGTTATATCTTAGAGTCGATAATAATTTCATGCTTGTATTAAACAGATGTTCATTCAATGAAAATTTTGAAGTTTCTTAGCGTTTTAGTGATTCTGGTAATCGTCGCTTTTTCATATTGGATCTATAGATCCTTAAACACCCCCTATGCCCACAGTAAGAGTAAAGAATACATAAAAATCCCACAGGGCTCATCCCCTAATCAAATACTCAATAAACTTAATTCTGAAGGAATTATTTCAGATAAAATTCCGCTTAAAATATATCTGAAAATTACCGGTACCGGCAATGCGATGCAGGCGGGTGAGTACCTGTTCAATTCGCCAATTACACCGCTTGAAGTGTTGGAGGAGCTGAAAAACGGAAAACTAAGAACTGTGAAATTAACCATCCCGGAAGGCTTTACCCGCTTTGATATTGCTAAAAGAATAGCCGGGCAATTCCCCCAAAATCACGATGGAAGCGAAAATGCTGTATTGAAACGCATGGAGGATATTGCGCTCATTAAAGACATAGCGCCGGAAGCTAAAAATCTTGAGGGTTATATGTATCCAAACACCTATAATTTCCCCCGCTCCGTTACCACGGATGCAATCATAGAGAAAATGGTTATGGAGTTTAAAAAGATTTGGAAGCCGGAATATGCAGATCGGGCGGCTAAATTGAACCTTACACCGCACCAGATAATTACAATAGCTTCTCTTATCGAAACAGAATCGCGATTGGATGAGGAGCGACCTGTTGTAGCCTCGGTGATCTATAATCGCTTGAAGAAAGGAATGCCGCTTGGGATAGACCAGACCGCTGTTTACATAGCGAAGATGGAAAACCGTTGGGATGGGGTGATAAACAAAAGCGATTTGGAATCATCATCTCCTTACAATACCAGGAAGATCGTCGGTCTTCCTCCGGGACCTATTTCGTCAGTTTCTGAAAGCTCCATCAAAGCCGCTCTTTATCCCGCTACAACAAACTATATTTATTACGTGTTAAACGTAGCTAAAAACGACAGGTCCCATAAATTTTATTCAACGGTTGCAGAGTTTGAACGTGGAAAGGCTGCCTATCAAGCCTGGTTGCAAAAGCAGCGTTAGTTAAAGATCTATACAAAAGCAATTGCCCGCAATTTAACTCAGCTGGGTAGCGTCATGCGTGTGAGGGATTAATCAAAGGGTCATTGGTTCTGCTCAGCCTCTGGAGCGAAGAGGCTTCACAGAAATTTGGAGCCTTTTTTTATGCGCCAAATCCCCGAAAGATAAAGCAAAGGTATAATCAGCCCAACCGCTTGATTAAAACAGCTTCTTTTAATTTATTTCAATTCCCCGGGTGATATTTAGTACATATATTACACATAGTAATAAACAGCACTGATAGCAATGAATAACAACACATTATTAACAGTTGAAATGCGCGAAGCCTTCTTTATAGGGCTTTACAAAAAAGCATTCCCCACGGTAGCACGTTATGTAGCCCGGATGGGAGGGAGCCTTGAAGAAGCGCAGGATATTTTTCAGGATGCGCTGGTTGTGTATTATGAGAAATTAACCGCCGCACAAACCGATATTGTGGTAAACGAAAGGGCCTATTTGGTAGGCGTTGCCAAAAAACTATGGCTGCAACATTATAAGGTTGATAGTAAAAATCAGCCTCTGGGCGATCTGGAACCCGTGCTGACGACGGAGGAGCAACCCGCAAGCGGCAAACTAATGCGTTACCTTGAAACCGCGGGGAAAAAATGTATGGAATTACTTAAAGCGTGCTATTATGATGCTTTGCCTTTAAATGATGTGGTAAACCTTTTTAGTTATTCGGGCACACATTCAGCAACGGTTGCAAAATACAAATGCCTGGAGAAAGTAAGAAAAACAGTTAAACAAAAATCATTAAGCTATGCGGACTTCATTAAATAACATTAAAGCCATAGATGATTATCTTTTTGGAAGCATGGCACCCGGTGACAGGTTGTTGTTTGAAGCTAAAATGCTGCTGAATAATGAATTAATTAACGATGTGCAACATCAAAAAAATACACATGCCATCATCAGGCAATATGGCCGCCAAAGCATTAAGACCGAGATCAAGGCGGTACAGCATATATTAGCTACTGCACCGCAACACAACAACTTTATGCAACGTATTGTAAATCTGTTTAAAAAGTAACGCCATGAATGTTAATACTGAATTTAGAAAATATGCTATTAAACATCACCGCATAGGCAGCCAACATGTTGATAGTTACATCGGTCGTGCAACGAGCATCCCAAAAAGCATGACGCCGTACATTATGGAGGAACGCCAGCTTAATGTTGCACAAATGGATGTTTTTTCTCGTCTGATGATGGACCGAATTATATTTTTAGGTGAGCCGGTTGGGGATAGAATGGCAAATATTATACAGGCACAGCTGCTTTTTCTTCAATCTGTTGATGCTAAAAAGGATATTCAGCTTTACATCAACTCACCCGGCGGCGATGTTTATTCGGGCATGGGTATTTATGATACCATGCAGTTAATAACACCCGATGTTGGCACCGTTTGTATAGGCATGGCTTGTTCTATGAGTGCTATACTGCTTTGCGCCGGTAAAAAAGGCAAGCGGTCGGCATTGCAACATTCACGGATAATGATCCATCAGCCTTCGGGCGGTGTTCAAGGGGTATCAGCTGATATAGAAATAACCGCGCAGCAAATTATAAAAGTGAGGCAAGATCTGTATAAGATAGTGGCTAAACACAGCGGCCAAACATACGACTGGGTGCATAAGGCATCTGACAGGGATTACTGGATGACAGGCCCCGAAGCGCAACAACAGGGTATAGTTGATGAAGTATTGGGCGATATTGATTAGCGCATTAATTAAACTGACATTCCTTAAACCGGGTATCCGCTAACAATCAGTATTTTTGTAGTAGATAATAGTTTAAAATGTCTATAACTACAGAAGACGAGAAAATAGGTATACAAATGGTGAGCGATGCCGTGGCCCTCACGCTTAAAAAAATGCGCCGGTTTGCAAAGCCGGGTATGTCTACAAAACAACTTGATGACTACGGTGGTGAACTGATGACACAAATGGGTGCTAACTCTGCGCCTTTATTAACTTACGGTTTTCCCGGCTATACTTGTATAAGCGTTAACGAAGAAGCTGCGCACGGTATACCATCAGCTGAAAAAATACTGAAGGAAGGCGATCTGATCAATATTGATGTATCGGCAGAACTGAACGGGTACTGGGCAGACAATGGCGGCTCGTTCGTTTTGGGCGAAGATATTAATGGTCATGGGCGCCTGGTTGCGGCATCTAAACAAATACTTAAGAAAGCCATCAGTAACATTAAGGGTGGGGTAAGAATATCAGAAATAGGCGCCTTGATAGAAGCAGAGGCCAAAAAAGCCGGTTACACCGTGATAAAAAATCTTACCGGGCACGGCGTTGGCCGAAGCCTGCACGAAGAACCGCACGAAATAGCTAATTATTGCGATAGATACAATACAGCCCGTTTCAAAAAGAATGCTGTAGTAGCAATAGAAACATTCATTTCAACCCGGTCTACAATTGCTGAGACACAAGCCGACGGCTGGACGTTAACCGGGAACAAAGGCGGATTTGTTGCGCAACACGAACATACTATTATGGTAACAGGTGGGCAACCTGTAATATTTACCGCGCAGAACGGTATTTGGGAATAATTTCGTAAAATTTGCCTTCAGCCATCAATTATTAAAATAAGCATTATTTAATTGTACATAAAATGTTTTGGTATCAGGATGATATAAAGCGCTTAGAGGATGAACGTAAGGCAATTAGCCACCAGCCGGCTACCCTGTTTTACGGGAGTTCTTCCATTAGGCTATGGACCAAACTTTCATCAGATTTTAAGGAATTTGATCCCGTTAATATTGGCTTTGGCGGCTCGACGCTGGCCGCATGCACCTGGTATTTTGACAAGGTTATGGAAGGCCGCAAGCCCAAAAGAATTGTGCTTTACGCCGGCGACAACGATCTGGGCGACGGCAGGCACCCGGAGGAGGTATTTCTGTTTTTTGAGGAATTTGCCGAGCGGGTAATGAAAAAATTTGGGCCATTGCCCTGCTATTTTATTTCGTTAAAGCCAAGCACCAACCGTTGGGGCATGGTAAACAGTTTTAAGTTTACAAATCAAATAATTCGCGCCGAGATAGAAAACAACAGGCCCAACTGGCATTGGATAGATATTTTTGATGCAATGTTGAATGCTGATGGCTACCCAAACCCAGCGTATTATATGAGCGATGGCCTGCACTTAAGCGAACAAGGTTATTTGCTGTGGGCAAAAATTGTTAAAAAGGCGTTAAGCAAATAATTAACTGTTTTTTTACCGGTAGTTAATGTGACGTACAGATATTCGGCAACAAGTGTGTTTATATGAACAGGGAATACCATAAGTGGTATAGCGAGCGCCTGGGGCGCGATATGGAGCTATTGGTTTATGGACACGCGGGCAGAGCAGTTTTGTTTTTCCCAACCCGCATGGGGCGTTTTTACGACTACGAGAACTGGGGCATTATTGAAGCCCTTGCAGATCGTATAAACGGCGGCGAGCTGCAGCTGTTTTGCGTGGATAGTGTAGACACAGAAAGCTTATACAATTCTAAAACCCATCCACAAAACAGGATCAGCCGGCATTTACAGTACGAAGATTATATTCTTAACGAAGTACTGCCGCTTATGCGTCTCAAGAAACCTGATAATGATTTTGAAGTGGTGGGCTGTAGTTTGGGTGCATACCACGCTGCCAATTTTGCTTTTAAATATCCGCACCTTTTTAATAAGCTGGTTTGTATGAGCGGAAGGTTTGATCTAACCATACCTGTTCAATACTTTTATGATCTGTTTGATGGCTTTCATGACCAGAACATTTACTTTAACATGCCCCGTCAGTTTATGGCCAATATGCACAACGAGCCTTTACTTGAAGACATGCGGCGGATGGAAATAGTTTTGGCAATAGGAGAGACAGACCCCTTTAAGCAAGATAATTATGATTTTAGCCAGCTGTTAACACAAAAAGGTATCCAGCACCAACTATATATCTGGCAGGGATACGCCCATGCGCCGCGAAGCTGGAAGAAAATGGTACATCTTTACCTGTAATTTTGTTTTTGCGCATATTTATAATGCTATCTGATTTATAGCAAAAAACAATGATATTTGCAGCAAACACATAAATTTATAGCATGAGCCTATTAGTAATTGGTACCGTAGCGTTTGACGCCCTTGAAACTCCCTTTGGTAAAACTGATAAAATTGTTGGCGGCGCGGCAACCTATGCGGGTTTGGCGGCCTCTTATTTTTACGAAAAGGTAAAAATTGTTGCCGTTGTTGGTGATGATTTCCCAAAGGAGAGCATAAAGGAGTTTAACGATCATGGTATTGATACCGAAGGGCTGCAGGTAAAAGAAGGTGAGAAATCATTCTTTTGGAGCGGAAAGTATCATAATGATATGAATACCCGCGATACATTGGCCACCGAGCTTAATGTGCTTGCTGATTTTGATCCAATTATTCCAGAAAGCTACCAGGACTGCGAATACCTGATGCTGGGTAACCTTACCCCGCAGGTGCAGCAAACTGTTATAAAGCGCCTAAAAAATCGCCCTAAATTGATTGTGATGGACACAATGAACTTTTGGATGGACATTGCGCTGGACGATTTGCTGGAAACCATTAAAATGATTGATGTACTTACCATTAATGACGCCGAGGCCCGCCAGCTATCCGGCGAGTATTCATTAGTGAAAGCAGCCCGCAAAATATTAACCATGGGGCCAAAATACCTAATCATCAAAAAAGGGGAGCATGGTGCCCTGTTGTTTGGCGAGGATAAAATATTTGCGGCGCCTGCATTACCATTGGCCGATGTATTTGACCCAACGGGAGCCGGCGATACCTTTGCAGGAGGCTTTATTGGTTATATGGCCAAAATAGGTACAGTTAATTTCAACAACATGAAAAACGCGATCATCTTTGGCTCTGCGCTGGCTTCATTTTGTGTAGAGAAATTTGGCACCGAACGTGTAATAGACCTGTCGCAGGTTGAAATTGCGGCGCGTGTGCAAGAGTTTGTAAGCCTTTCTGCTTTCCAGATAGGAGAGTAGTTTTTAGTTGGCAGTTTGCAGTTAATTACTGCATACTGGTAACTGCCCAGTGCAACTAACTACTTTAGTTTCCCTATTACATCCAGGTTCTGAAAAACCCAGTCATCGTGGGGGGCATCAGCCAGTTCGGGCGTTAAGTCTTGTCCGGCCCAGTGCTCGTAGTGTTTGCCGTTCTTCCAAAGGCGGCTGCGGCTTACATCGTAGATCAAACCTTTGTAGGCTATCCATACTTCGGGCTTGTCCTGCCCGTTGCGTAGCGCCAATTGCGATCTGGTGTATTCTGGTAATTGTTCCATCAACTGCAAAAATAGTATTTAAAAAGCAGAGCCGCCCCGATAATTCAGGGCGGCTCTGCTTTTAACACTGATGAAATAATACCTTACTTACCTGCAATTTCAAATACGGCGCTAACCCTGTAGGTTAGTTTTATCGGCTTAGCATCAATGTCCGATTCGGGGGCTACTCCATCAGCGGCCATGTTACTTTTAGCCATATACATAACATTCCGGGGCTGCGGAAAGTTGTTATCCTCAAACTCAGTAATGCTTATTGGCTGGCCCACTTTTTCGCCAATGCCATTTAGTAGGAACGTAGCCTTGGTTTTTGCGGCTACAAGTGCCTGTAATTTCAAATCGTTTCTTAAGTACTCAATTTTTGAATAATCGTAACTGTCAATATTGGTAGACAGGATACCTTTAGGGTCAACCTGACTCAATACCTGGTTAAATTTATTCAGATCCCGAAAACGGATCATGTATTGTTTTGAGGCTAAAAAATCAGGCGTTTTCTTTTTAGGGTCAATGTAATTATATGACGACAGGTTGTTTATCCTGAAATCGTCTTTAGCTATACCGGCGCCCAATACTGCCTTTTCTAATTTCTGCTCTAACTGGCTTATGGTTACTTTGGTTTTACCATCAAGGTACTCTTTCAGCGATATGGTTACATTGATAATATCGGGTGTAACTTCTTTTTCGGCAACGCCATTAACTTCAATTCTGCGGCGCAGGTCAACACCTTGCGCAAATCCTGATACCACACTTACCGCAATCAGGGCTATTATTAAGCTTAACTTTTTCATATTTATTTGTTTTTATAGATAGGATGCAACCTTGCACCGGTTTCCATAAGCCCCAACAAAATTTTATACTATTTGTTGGACAAGCCCCCCGGCTATTTATCTTTGACGGATGATGGAAACCATTAGCTGGACCGATTTTGAACGTGTAGAACTGCGTGTTGGAACGATACTACAAGTATTGAATTACCCCGAAGCGCGTAAGTCGGCCTACAAGCTGCAGGTTGATTTTGGCGAGTTCGGCATTAAATGGTCAAGCGCGCAAATAACGAAGCATTATACCATTGAAGAACTGCCCGGCAGGCAGATAGTTGGCGTGATCAACTTCCCTAAAAAGCAGATAGGGAAATTTATGTCGGAGTTTTTGGTAACAGGTTTTGCTGATGAGAATGGCGATATTGTGCTGGCGGCAGTTGATAAAACGGTACCCAATGGCAGCAAATTGGTGTAGATAGTTAATGCATAAATGAGCGTTTAGTTGAGTGTTGCAAAAAATAGATGTCACCAGAAAAATATGGCACTATATTTTATCTATATGGCTTATTGTTAGTTAGTTAACATTTTTTATTTGCAACAACTTATTCGTCAGGAAAATTAACTGTAAAGTGTTTATAAATACTTGAATATCAGTGTATTGTATAATTTAAAAATGTCTGTTTTTACGCCGGTTATGCAACACTTTTGCAACAGATTAGCAACACTTTTGCAACAGCGTGCAACACAGGTTCAGTTTGATACTAACCCAATAAAAATATGTCAATAAGAGACTGGATATTCGGACCGCAGGTAATAGGGCTTTTCTTTTTACTTATAGGAATTGTAACCTATTATTTCCCGGCAAAGAACATTACAACGTGGTACGGCTTCAAAACGCCGTCGTCTCGCAATAACCAGCAAACGTGGGATGTTGCCAACCGTTTTGGATCTGTGTTTTGCATAAAAGCGGGCGTAATATTGGTGGTAGGCGGTATACTGATCAATCTGTTGGTAAGTAACATGGTAATGCCTAACAAAACGCAACCAATGCTGCACATTATTTTATTTATGGGCAGCGGAATTTTCATGGGGCCGTTGTTGATCGTTGCAACAGAAAAACATATTGATAAAACCTTTAAGCAATAGCATGAGATACGTAACCTTTGGCGATGAGCCAGCTGTTAAACCCGATGATTTTTTTATGAATGAGGCTCTTAAGGAAGCTAAAGTTGCCCTGGCCGAAGATGAGATACCCATTGGTGCGGTGGTGGTTTGCAAAGGACAGATAATAGGGCGGGGGCATAACTTAACCGAGCGACTTAATGATGTATCTGCCCACGCCGAAATGCAGGCGCTTACTGCTGCTGCAAATTTTATGGGTGGTAAATACCTAAAGGAATGTACTTTGTATGTAACGCTGGAGCCCTGCGTAATGTGCGCAGGCGCATCGTACTGGTTCCAGGTAGGCCGGATAGTTTTTGGCGCTTACGACCCGCGGATGGGCTTTGGGCGACTTAACCAGAAGATCACGCATCCCAAAACCATTATAGAAGGGGGCATCCGTGAGAATGAATGTGCGGAGTTGGTGAGGAGTTTTTTTAAAAAGAAAAGGTAAACTAATTATTATTCAACAGCTTCAATCTCAAACCCAATTCTACATTGTTGTTGGAAGATTGGTTAAGTGACGAGTTATTGATGCTGAAAGCTAAAAACAAACCCACGGCCGAAAGATCTAAACCTACCGCAGCCGAAATGCTTTTATTGCTGTGGTATAAGCCTGTAAGGTTAAGGTGATAATCGGGCATATGCACGTTACCCCCCGCATCCAAAATATGGTTAAACCCTCTAACACCCCTGTATGCCAGTTTAGGTTCAAAAGTGAGGTTGTTATCGGTTAATATCTTGTAGGCTATGGCCGTATAAAAAATAGTTGTATTGGTAACTATATCCTGATTTTGGTTGTCTTTAAAAAAAACTGTTTTAAGGTTGGGCACAGCACCCTGAATGGTTAGGTTTTTGGATGTATAAGCTATACCCAGATCACCATCAACATACAAGGGCCGCCGGTTAAAAAGTTCTGCTTCCTGGTCGCCGCTATCACCTATAATGGCGCTGTAATCAAGATAAGTATTATTTAAGCCTAACGACAAGCCAAAATGAAGTTTGCTGTCTTCGCTTATCGGCAAATGGTAGGCGTAACTACCCAAAATGCGGGTGCGGTTAATTAAACCCGTTTTTTCATTATTTACAATTAAGCCTATGCCTACATTATTACCCGCTGCGTAATCGGCACTCAGGTTTTGCAGTTTGGCGCTTCCCGGCAGGCTGTTCAATTGTTGCCGATAAGCAAAGTTAAGTACCAGACCCTTATCTAACCCCGCCATGGCCGGGTTAGATAAGTACTGGTTTTGATAATAAACAGATTGAAAATTATTTACCTGTGCCCTGCTTTTTATTGGTGCCAAAATAGCAATTGAGAGTCCAATTAAAAAGGCAAGGCGCTTTATATCGAAATACATATGCGCTGTCCGCTGTTATTTAGTACGGGCCTTATTGCCTGCTGCTCAATACTGTAATAAATCCTTTTTTAGTGGTACCATTGCCAAGGTCTATTAAATAATAATAGGTACCCTCTTTAACTACGCCACCACGGTAAGTGCCTGCCCAATCATTGGTATAGCCTTTTTTGGTATATACAACATTACTGCCCTGATCATAAACCGCCACACTATTATTTTGGTATTGCTCAATATTTTTCACCATCCAGGTGTCGTTTTTCCCGTCTCCGTTTGGCGACAGTATGTTGGATGCCTCTATTTCGCTAACACCTAATTCATCTGCAGGCGTATCACTTTTAAGCGAAGTAAAAGCAAGGCGCAGGCCCGATCCTGTGGCTGTAATTACGCTTGCCGGGGCAAGCCTGCTATTCATATACTTTTCACTGCCGATTGAGCCATTAAAATCTACAACAGTTACGCGATAGGTGGTGCCGGGCGTTAAGCCGGTAATGTCTGCACTGTTTCCTGCTTCATTGTATACACAATACCATCCCGTAGAACCTATTTGTGCACCTGCTCCAAATGTAGGATTGCCCATATAGGGGGTATTGTCCATGGGCGCTGCAACGCCGCCTGATCTGCGGGCCACAAATACCGCGCGCCTGAACCCGTTACCGCTTGTCCAGCTTACTGTAGTAGCCGTACCGGTGGTATTACTGAAATTTAAACTAAGCGAAGGCGCGGTAGGCTGTACCGGCCCTGCCGGTATTGTAGTTACAATGGCGGGGTTAAGCTTATCGTTTGTGTAGAGCTGCGCGCCACTGCCGCCATTATACTCTATAACCGTTACCCTGTAAGTTGTATTGGCATCAAGCGCTGTAATGTTGGTGGTATTTCCTGATCCATTGTATACACAATACCAGCCCGTTGAGCCTATTTGTGTACCCACCGCGAAATTTTGGTTAGCTGTGTAGGTAATATTATTAACCGCGTTAGCCACGCCATTGGCGGTTCTGGCTACAAATACCGCCCGCATAGCGCCGTTACCACTTATCCAGCTTACGTTGGTTGTACTGGCAGTGGTATTTGTAAACGTAAGTTTTAATGATGGTATAGTTGGCGATGTTGATGCTGTAGTTACAATGGCAGGGGCAAGCTTGCTGTTGATGTACTTTTGGGTTCCAGCGGCGCCATTATAATCTACTACGGTTACACGGTAGGTTGTATTGGGTGTTAAACCGATAATATTGGCGCTGCTGCCCGTTCCGTCGTATACGCAGTACCATCCCGTGGTACCTATTTGAGTGCCCACAGGAAAGTTAGCATTAGCACTGTAGGTAGTGTTATCTATCGGTGCTGCAACACCATCAGCCCTGCGTGCTATAAATACTGCCCGTCTGCTTCCGTTGCCGCTTACCCAGTTTACCGTTGTGCTTGTTGGCGCTATGTTGTCAAAAGTTAATTTAAGCGACGGTATGGTTGGTGTTACCGAAGGCGATGTCAGTGTTGATACGCTGGCAGGTGCCAATTTAGTATTTATGTATTTAGGAGCGCCTGTATTATTGTAATCTACAACTGTTACACGGTACGTTGATAAAGGATCGAGGCCGCTGATATCAGTGCTGTTCCCGGTGCCGTTATACACACAATACCATCCGGTGCCACCTATTTGACTACCTGTTCCGAAAGCAACATTAGCGGTATAAATATTATCATTAACAGGGGCGGCCACGCCGTTGGCAGTTTTGGCCACAAACACGGCACGCATAGCGCCGTTACCGCTCACCCAACTTACGTTGGTTGTGGTAGCCGTAGTATTACTAAAAGTAAGTTGTAATGACGGTACTGTTGGCGGGTCATTTGGCGACGCAGGTGTTACCACGCTGGCAGGAGCCAGGTTTTTCTGCAGATATTTTTCATCACCGCTTACTCCGTTATATTCCACTACCGTTACACGGTAGGTGGCATTTGATGCAAGGCCGGTAATATCTACGGAACTGGCATCACCATTATAAATAGCGTACCAGCCGGTTGCACCTATTTGTGTGCCCGCACCAAAAGCCGTATTGGCTGTATAGGTGACATCATTTATGGGCGCTGCTACTCCATTGGCTGTTCTAGCAATAAAAACAGCCCGTTTGGCGCCGTTGCCTTTGGTCCAGCTTACAGTAGTGCTGTTAAATGTTGTGTTGGTAAATACTAATTTGGTAGTTGACAGGGTAGGTGCGACAGCGAGCGGAGCGGGAGGCATAGTGTTTTCAAAAACCTGTGCTGCACCCCCATTAGGGTCATAAGCAAGTCCTAACAAAGCTTTGGTGGCATCAGGAGTTAAAGATACCGCGCTTAAACCCGACGTATTTGGCAGGGCCGTTAATGGGGTACCCCAGTCTGTTCCGTTCCACTTGTAAAATAGGGCTCCGTTGTCTTTGACAACTAATGCGACGGTGCCGTCAACATTTAAGCTAAACCCTCCGTTAAAATCGGCACCAAGCATCTTGCTTTTATCTGTCCAGGTGCCATCATCATTACGTCTAAAGGTAACCGGACTAGTTGCAACGCCACCTGACATTAATACTCTGCCGTCGCCGCTTATTGCTACTCTGCTAGCCTCGTAATTTTGGCCTAGATACAAGGCGCTTTGTAAGTTAGTGCCACCGGCAGTAGGAAAGCCCAGGTCATCAATGTTATAAATAACACCAGCAGATCCGTAAAAGGTTGAACCACCCCTCCCGGGCGTAGTAAACGCCATTGGTTTACCAACCACCAAGGTACGGCTGCTGCTAAATGCCAGCGAAATAAAATTAGCTGCTCCCTGATAAAAAGCAGGAGGGGACGTATACCCGTTACCAACACTGTCTTTAGCAAAAATGGTCAATACAGCATTAGGCGCTAAATGGTCATCAGAATTGGGCTCAACATTTCCTAAAACGGCAATTTTACCATCGCCACTTAATGCTACTGCTTCACTTAAACCAAAATCTGCAGCTGCGGTCCAGGTGGTTCCGCTCCTGCTAAATAATACGGTTGCCGCACGCATAGACAAAAAGCCGTTGGTTGAGCCCTGCATTTTGTGGCCACCGCCTATAACGGTATTGCCGTCAGCGCTTATGGCCACACTAACACCTAAAGCGGGGTTGCTGTATGGATTAACTAATGCCGGCCCTTGTTGCACCCAGGCACCTGTATTGTTGCGTGTAAAAATTATTAAAGCGCCTTTGCCACTGCTGTAGTTAGGTGCACCTAAAACCGCTGTGGTACCGTTGGCACTTATGGCTACGCTATAACCTTGGTTAATATCGGTATTTCCGGTTGTAACAATGGTACCAAATTTAGCACTACCCGTGCTAGGTGGTATAGATGGAGAGGCTGTTACATTGAAATTAGTAGAGCTTGTTATAATAGCACTATCTACATTCGTAATAGCAACGGCTCCGCTTGTGGTACCCCCGGCAACCATGCCTAAAATATTGGTACCGTTATTAGATATTAATATGCCCGGTTTGCCACCTATGCTGAATTGTTTAATTCCTTTTAAGTTGCTGCCGCTCAGGGTAACAACCGAGCCTATAGGGCCGCTGGCCGGTGTAATGGAAGATACTGTTTGAGCGGGACTAACAGGCCCTCCGGGAGTGGCCAATTGATTAGAATATACAATAACGCCTCCACGACCACTACGGTTGGTGGCCGAAACGGCTGTACTACCATCGGCGCTTAAATTTCCTATCGCCAGCCATGATGGTGGGTTGGTGTAAACGTCAACAGTGGCGCTTTCGCCGGCAGGTTGCCTGTCAATGGAATTTTCGTACACAACACTCCAGGCTGAGCCCACATATTTCATAATGCGTGTATAGTAAATTCCAGTACCTGAAAAAGAGGCCGCTGTTTGTCCATCGGCACTCAAAGCTACTACGCCACGGGCTATATCGCCCGCATCTTCCTTTGTCCACATTGTGCCTGTACGGGTAAAACTTGCCATCTTAGCACCCGATCGGTTAACAAACATCAGTGGATTAAATAAAATACGATTACCATCAGCGCTAATGGCTATGGTTAAATCCTGGTATTCCGGACCATCCCAATACCACGGATCATCTCTCTGCCCCGCATTTTTGGCATTACCGGGATATGTGGCTAATTGCGCTTGCATGGCCCAACCATTTCCGTTACGGACATAAACCCATGCCTTCAATGAATCTGGCTGATACGGATGAACAAGAGGATTAGGGAGGGCATGGTTAGATACGTCGTCAGTTATCAATACGGTGTTGGCATCGCCATTAAGGGCTATGTGTGAACCAAATCCGGCATCGGCTCTTACAATCGGGTCGCCAAATACCGTCCAGGCGCCTAAATTGCGCTTGTATGCAACAATTTGACTTTCAACATTGCGAACCAGTACGGTGTTACCATCAGCACTTAGTGCCTTTATCCCGCTTAGCTCAAACTGCCGCACAAACTGGCCGCCGCCATTATCAACATATACACCTGCCATAGGCTGAACAACGTCGTAATATTCTGTGGCGGTAAGGGTTTTACCGTCGGCACTAATTTGTATGTTGAAGGCGTTCGGCAAGTTTGCATAAACACTCCAGGTGCTACCCGTGCGCTTGTACACAACTGTACTATCAGGTGGGCGTGTTGTACATTTTTTACACGAATAGTGATTGGGCTCAACAACCAGGGTATTACCGTCAGCACTTATAGCTACGCTGGCGCCTTCGGCGGTGCCCAGCCTGTCATTTTGCAAATTTGTTGGTGGTTGTGCAGCCGTAACCAAAAAAACTTCGTGGCTGCCAACGCCACCACCGCCTTTATGTACCAGCATCGTGCCATCAACGGTGCCGGGCATTATCATAGCGGTGATAGTAGTCTTGCTTTTTGACAAGATCAACTGGTATATTCTGCCAATACTTACGTGGTCAACATCATCAAGGTAATCACCATTAATAGTTAATATTGTACCCACGGGGCCATGATTAGGTGCGAAAGAATTAACAACCGGGACTTCAATCTTTGAGGGCATTGTTTTGGTAAGTGATTTTGGTTTTGAAGCCACTGCTTCAAAACCAAAGCAGCACAGGGCAAACAGGCATAGTAAAACAGCCGTAAAATATTTTTTACTTAACCAGTGGTTAAAGGGTGATTCGGTTTTAAGGTGCGTCATAAGGTGTTGTGTATAAGCGCCCTAAAGATAATTCAAATTTTCGTTCCAGAACAACTTGTCATTAATGAATTAAACTATTCGTCAGCCGGTAGAATTTTTAAATACGAGTGTTGGAACTTGCAGAAATGCAGATACTTACATATACGGCTAATTTACCTGCGATAATTGCACAGAGAAACGTACCTTATTTGTTACTTAATTTTTACTTATATGTGTTGACGTCAACTTACACAATGGCCTGTATGTAGTTTACTTTATAAAGTAAACTACATACAGGCAAATCATTATAATCGTTAAATCCAATAAATCATCCTTCAGACAAAAAAATATATATTTGCGCCATTATGAGTAACAATACCGACGAAATTTTTAAGAACGTTATAGCGCATGCCAAAGAGTATGGCTTTGTTTTCCCCAGTAGTGAGATATATGATGGCCTAAGCGCTGTTTACGACTACGGACAGAACGGCGCCGAACTTAAAAATAACATTAAAGCCTATTGGTGGAAAGCCATGGTGCAGCTAAATGATAACATAATGGGTATTGACTCGGCCATATTTATGCACCCCAAAATATGGAAGGCAAGCGGCCACGTTGATGGTTTTAGCGACCCGATGATTGATAACAAGGATTCGAAAAAACGTTATCGTGCAGACCAGTTGCTGGAAGACCGCATTGCTCAATATGATGCGGAAGGTAAAACTGATGCTGCTGAAGAGTTGCAAAAAGAAATGGATGAGGCGCTTAGGGCCGAGGACCTGCCACGCCTGCGCGAACTGATAGTTGCCCACAACATTACCTGCCCGTTAAGCAAAACCGCCAACTGGACAGAGGTGCGCCAATTTAACCTAATGTTTAGCACCCAGATGGGTGCAGTGGCCGATGATGCCGATGTGGTTTACCTGCGCCCCGAAACTGCTCAGGGGATATTTGTAAATTATTTAAACGTGCAAAAATCTGGCAGGATGAAAATTCCGTTCGGAATTGCGCAGATAGGTAAGGCTTTCCGTAACGAGGTTATTGCCCGCCAGTTCATCATTCGCATGCGCGAATTTGAGCAAATGGAAATGCAGTTTTTTGTGCGCCCCGGCACGCAAAAAGATTGGTTTAATAAATGGAAAGAGACCCGTTTAAAATGGCACCTTGCTTTAGGTACCGATGCTGCTAAATACCGTTACCACGAACATACCAAGCTGGCGCACTACGCTGATGCCGCGTACGATATTGAATTTGAATTTCCGTTTGGCTTTAAAGAAGTAGAGGGCATACACAGCCGTACCGATTTTGACCTGAGCCAGCACCAAAAGTTCTCTGGTAAGAAGATGCAATACTTTGATCCGGAGTTGGACGAAAGCGGCAAACCTTATGGTAACTATGTGCCTTACGTAATAGAAACTTCTATTGGTTTAGATCGTATGTTCCTGTTAACCATGATCAACGCCTACGAAGAGGAAGATTTGAGCACTGAGGAGAAACACGACAGTCGCACGGTATTGCGCCTGCACCCATGCTTAGCGCCGGTTAAAGCCGCTATTTTCCCGCTAACCAAAAAAGATGGTTTGCCTGAAAAGGCCCGCGAGATAATGGATAAGCTTAAGCTTGACTTTAACCTGCAGTACGAGGAGAAGGATGCTATTGGCAAACGTTACCGTCGCCAGGATGCTATTGGTACACCGTTCTGTATCACCGTAGATCATCAAACTTTAGAGGACAATACCGTAACCATCCGCCATCGCGATACCATGGCGCAAGAACGCGTGCCTGCAGATCAGTTGGAAAAAATCATTGGTGATCTGGTAAGCTGGAAGAATTTGCTGGGGTAAAAATTTGCCGGGTATTAGAGTAAAATAGAAATGCCAACTGGATTTATCAGTTGGCATTTCTATTTTAGCCCATAAAATTATTTTACGGCCGAAGTATCAAATTCAATTAAAAAAGGCTTAATGGGTATGCCATTAACGTTTTCAAATCTTTCTGTCAGGAGCAATTGATAATGTTTGTCAGGCGCAAGATCAACCTCTATAGAAACGCTTTTTCCGTCGGCAGAAAAACCGATGTAGCGCTTTACCCTTAACACATTGCTTTCGCCGAGCGGGCCAAAATCAAATCCCCGCGCGCCCGTGTTCATTGGTTCAGAAAATTTGAAGGTAAGTTTGTTAATGCGGGTATCAATATTCGTAGTTTGATTATTTAATTCTTCCACGGCTGTAACATATGGGCGGGAGGCCTCGAAAGTTTTCTTCAAGAGCTTCATGCTTTGATTGAAATAGCCCGATCTATCAGCAAACGCCATCAATGCGGCATCGTCATTGTAATCTAATTCAATCATCTCCTTTACAGCCAATGTTTTGCTTTTAGCCTTGTTATAGTACGACTGGCAAATAGCAGAGCCTACATAATAACCCAGATCGCGCATGTTAAACTCATTGGTTTGATTACTATAAAGCCAAAATCCGGTATTGGCCTTGAACATTTGCTGTGCAAAAAGGCTTTTAATACGCGCAGCATGCTCGGGTCCATAGGCAAGGGCCGGGGTTGGCGAAAGCCGCCCGGTTGCTTTAATGGCCAAAAATTCTGCTACACCTTCTAATACACATTGCCCTAATAAGGTGTTAGCCACCGTTGTTTTTTGTTGCGTATGAACATATTCATGTACGCTACCAAAAACAACATGTTGAATAGGGTTACTTTTAAAGAAAGGTATTAAATGACTTAGCGTTGCCGGAAACTCGGTGCTGTTTATGTTACTATCTGCAAGAGCAAGCTCGCTCCCAATAAGTATTTGGTTGTTTTGCGTTGTACCATTGGTTCTTAAGGCGCCCATGGTAAAGTAAATAGTTGCAGGTTTAATTTTTGGATAAAGCTTTTTAAACCTGGTAATGCCTTGATCAATTTGGGTTGAGAAACTTTTAGCCTTTAGCGTATTGGCTCTGATCGACTTCCAAAACAATGGGTAATTTTTTATAGCATCTATGTAAGATTTTGCGGTATAATCCCTTACCTCCATAATCGCCTTTAGCCCGGGTGTTGCTTTTGACAAGAATAGTTTATC
Source organism: Mucilaginibacter sp. HD30 (assembly GCF_054061755.1). NCBI lineage: Bacteria > Pseudomonadati > Bacteroidota > Sphingobacteriia > Sphingobacteriales > Sphingobacteriaceae > Mucilaginibacter > Mucilaginibacter sp. HD30. The sequence continues at coordinate 2,756,076 of NZ_JBSSEO010000001.1, read as the reverse complement.
AAGTATCCGGTATTGTTGGGCAGTATCGGCCGATGTAATTATGCCATCGTATGCCTGCCAAAAGTTATCAATGTCTGTTGATATAATGTGTGTCTGGCTTTGAGCCGCCGTAATTTTAAGAAACAAAGCTATGAGGATGAAGAATTTTAATGATTTCATATGAAGTGAGCTGTAGTAAGAATGACGCCTTAACTAAGTAAGCAATTTTTTAGCAAATTGTAATAAAGCTTTCTGTTATATAAGTCCGCCCTTTTCGCTATCTCCCCAACATGTTTATTGCCAATACCTGGCTTTTAATTACATCCAGTTCAACGGCTGTTTTGCTGCCTGGAAAGCCTGCAAAGTCAGCATAGCTAACCTTGCTCAAATACTCTTTCAGGTATATTTTTGCCAAAGGCAAATAGCTCCAGTGCCATTTTTCTTCCTGATAACCCGCGGTGCGTCCCGCGTCAAAGGGTTGAAAAAAGCCAAATTTGGCCGCGTTCTTTACCATCCAATTGTACATTTTCTGACCAGCTGCGGTTTGATAATAAGCGAGTTTCATACTAACCAGATCCATATCTGTACCCCAATGATGCCTTGAAGTACCCGGCATTGACGACCAACGAAGCACCGCCAAAGCAACGTTTTTGGCGTTTGAATTACTCATAGCTTGCGCGTCATTCCACTTTCGCTCCCAAATTGCTTCTTGCTCGCTGAAGGAGCGTGTGCCCGAAATAATAGTTAGCCTAACACCGTCTTTAGCGGCGGCTGCATACATTTTTAAGTAGGCGTTATATGTGGCTTTTTTCAGGATAACGTCTTTCTCGGAATATTGAGGTGCAACTTTGGTGAAAGATGTGTCGTGTGCGTAGTTGTGCCGTCCCATTAAAAAAGTTTTGGCAACGGTGGCATTTTGCGCGCGGGTGTGCGGCGCAAGCATGGTTAAAAAAGCAACCGCGCTCAACAAGGTTCGGGCAAGCATGTGCATAAACAATTGCGTTAGGTAAGGCAAAAAAATGTGTTAGCTAAATATAAAAAATAATACCTAAACTAACAAGATAGTTGAAGGAAATATTTTATTTAAGCTGAATTTGATGAGCTTTTACACTAGTTGCATGCTTTACGGCTGAGTTGGACATATGAATACCCCTGTCTATTATTAAAAATCTATATAACCCAATATGCTTGTATATACAAATAATATTATATTTGAGATGTGAAAAAAGATATCGACCAGGCCTTACAGTATATTAACCCCATGGTATGCTATAACAGCCGCGTAAAAATGCTTAACCGCTTAATTAATGCGCGGTACGACGCTGCACTTAAACCATACCGCCTTACCGGCAGTCAGTTTACATTATTGTTATTTATTGGCAAGGCAAAATCAACAAACCAAAAAATGATTGCCGATTTGCTGATGATAAATTTTACCACGGTTAGCAGGGAGGTGGCAAAAATTAAGATTGCGGCGTGGATAGTTTTTGAAAAAGCTATTGATGCAAGGAATAGCCAGATCTCGCTTTCTGAAAAAGGCAGGGCATTGCTAACGGAGGTTTTGCCGGTTTGGGCTAATATAAATAACGAAATGGAAGGCCTGTTAGGGGATGTTGCTTCGGCTGGACTCAATAACATGATAAATGCATTAAGGGCTAAGAAATAAAAATTTGATTAAAAACTTGTATATACAACTATTATGAAAAAAATAAATGAATCTGTTTTTACTGAGCATTATGTTAAAATAACTGAGGGGAAAATTATATATGCCCGCGAGTATGCCCGCAACGGCCCGACTATGTTTTTGCTGCATGGTTTCCCGGATAACATCCACCTGTACGATTATCTCGTTCCCGAGCTTACTGAAAAGTTCCATATAATCATTTTTGACTTTTTAGGTTGGCATAACTCATCAAAGCCCCGGGATTACGGTTATACTGCTCACGATCAAAAGAAAGAACTGGTGGCGGTGATTGGCTATTTTAGAGCTGAGAATATTTGGTTGGTAGCGCACGATGCATCCGGCCCACCTGCTATAAATTATGCTTTAGATCAACCTGAAAATGTTGAACAGCTAATTTTGCTGAACACTTATTACTCCAGGATGCCAACCACCAGAAAACCAGAAGCGATCTGGATGTTCTCGACGCCGGTTGTGCGCGTGGTTACCGGCTGGGTGGCCAGGAACTTTAGTTTTATAAACCGCCTTACTTATTACAACCAGGTAGGTAAGTTTATAAAAAACAAAGAGCGCAGGAAGGCGCTTGTACCGTTGCTTTATCGTTCTTTTTCGCAGCCCGAAAATTTCAGATCATTTTTAGCGCTTAACCGCGATCTTGATTCTGCTGTGAGAGCTAATACGTTGCGGGTGCCCGAAATGTGGAAGTTGAACAACAAGGTCCACATTATATTTGGCGATGCGGATCCATATTTAAATGCTGGCGTGGCATGTTCATTTAATAATATAATGCCGGGTTCTACACTAACACTTATAAGTGATGCGGGGCATTATGTGCAGGTAGATAACCCGGAGCAAATTGCTTTAGTCTTAACAGACCTGCTCAAATAACCGGTAAATTTTTTAGTTTGCGTGCTTTATCATCTTAATAACTAAGCAATGGATCATAAAGAAAGAATGTTGGCGGGTTTGCCATATAAAGCTTGGATGGACGGCCTTGCCGATGAGCAGATGGCGAATAAAAAGCGGGTATATAAATTTAACCATTGCGCCCCTGAAGAACTGGATACGATAGAAGAATATACCCGTGATATGTTAGGTAAAGCGGGCAAAAACGTAAGGATAATGGCTCCATTTAGCTGCGATTACGGCCGCCACATAGAGGTAGGCGATAACTTTTTTGCCAATTATAACTGCGTAATTCTGGATGTAAGCAAAGTATTAATTGGCGATAATGTAATGTTTGCTCCCAATGTCACCATTTCAACAGCAGGGCATCCGGTGCATCCGTTGTCGCGTAATTCGGGGTATGAATATGGGATCCCCATAAACATAGGAGATAACGTTTGGCTTGGTGCTAATGTAGTGGTTAATCCGGGAGTGACAATAGGAAGTAATGTTGTAATTGGGTCCGGCAGTGTGGTAACAAAAGATATTCCGGATAATGTTATTGCAGTTGGTAATCCCTGCCGCGTGCTGCGCAAAATTACCGACGAGGACCGGCATTACTTTTATAAAACTAACCGGTTTGATGTGGATGATTACTAAATAGATGTAGGTGGCTCACATGGGCTCACCCGGCTCGAGCCCCTCACATTGTTTATAACACCACTCTTCCTTTTTCCAGTTTCAAAACTTTGTCAACACTTTCAGGTATTTCATGCTGATAATGGGTAACGTAAATCAAGGTGACATTGCTTAGGCTGCAAATGGTATCAACAAGTGTTTTAAAATGTTGTACCTGGTGTGCATCCATTCCCTGGCAGGGTTCGTCAAATATTAATAACGGCGGGTTTTTAATGAGCGCCCGGGCCAACAAGCAAAGCCGTTGGGCGCTTGCAGGGATATTTTTTAATAATACGCGTGCATATTTATCTATTTCCAAGGCTTTCATCCACCGTAAAGCAATGTCTGTCCGTTTGGGGTTACTCGGCCTGAATAAGCCAAGCGTATCGTAATAGCCAGATTCAATTACCTGCAAACAGCTGTTATCCGTAGGGAAATATTGATGCAGTTCCGGCGAGACAAAGCCTGTTTTCTTCTTGATATCCCATATGCTTTCTCCACTGCCGCGTTGCCTGTCAAATAAGACAATATCATTAGCATACGCTTGCGGGTTATCGCCATTAACAAGGCTTAACAGGGTTGATTTACCTGCTCCATTATTTCCCAATAGCGCCCACTTATCCCCGGGTTTTACATCCCAGTTTATTCCATCCAGTATTACATTTTCGCCATACTTTATGGTCACATTCTTCATGTGGACAATTTGCCGGTAGGTTTCTGCAGCAGTTAAATTTAAAAGCGCCTTTATTTCATTTTTATCAATTCCGCTTTCTGGTTTTAATGTAGCTAAATGGGTCTTAAACTGATTTTTAGGTCCCTGCCAGTTAATACCGCCATCCTTTAGTAATGCTACGTTTGTAATAACATCAGGTAATTCATCAGGCGAAGTAGCCATTACAATGGTAATGCCTGATGCTGCTATTTCGCCTATAATATTATTAAACTCGCGGCGGGTTTCAACATCCAAACCGGTTAGCGGGCTATCCAGCAACAATAAAACCGGGTTTTTCATCAATGCAGCGGCAATGCGCAGGCGCTTACCCTCGCCATTAGAAAGTTTAATAGGCTGTTTTTCTCTTAGAGCGTCGAGTTTTAGAACTAACATTATCTTTTCGAAATTCCAATAGGTATTATCGCCTGTTAAGGGGTTTATAGTATCCAGATAGGCCGAAACGGTAAGCGCATCTTCAGAATCGGATGAATTATACCGCTGCTGGTAGTAAAATTCGGTAGTATTGGATAAGTTTCTGAAATGGTGCTTCGGCTCAACCAAGGCAATCAGCTTGTGATGGGTGATATAACCTTTTTGGTCAGGATGCTGTTGCAGGTATTCTTCAAAGAAATAATAATTAACCATTCCGCCGATGGCATTTAAATTACCCGCTACCGTTTGCAGCAGCGCACTTTTGCCTGAGCCGCTTTCGCCCATAATTGCCCAATGCTCGCCCTTGTTGATGCTGAAATTAAGATCGGTGAATACCGTGTTATTAAACAGTTTTACGGTAACGTGAGCTATAGAAAATAGTGGCTGCATTTACGGGGTAAAAATAATTATATATCGGTTATAAGCTAATATTAAAACAGAGTGTAGCTATAAAACTACATTTTGATTATTAGAACGTGTTTTTTTATAGGGTAGAAAAAAAGGCGCAATTATTGAATAGCCTATACTAAAATTTAAACCTATGAAAAAGTTAACCCTACCCTTTATTTTTTTACTCGTTACAATGCTAAGCAGTTGCGAGGTTGTAACCGGAATTTTTAAAGCCGGCGCCGTTACAGGAATAGTAGCTGTAGTGGTTATTGTTATTTTGATAATATGGTTAATGTCGAAATTTCGGTCTAAATAATTATTTACAAATGTGAAAATAAATGTCTTTAAAATTAAAACAGTATACGTTTAGTCAGGTTATTTAATAAAACAGCTAATATCATGGAAAACACAAAGGAAACAGTAGGGATTTTGAACGATCTGATAGAGATCAATAACGACCGAATAAAGGGCTTTGAAAACGCCTTAAAAGATGTAGAGGGCGATGTAGAACTAAGAGCCACATTTACCGAAAAAATCGGCGAAAGTCATCATCTCAAAATGCAGTTGGCTAAAGAAGTAGAAGCTTTGGGCCAGGATGCTGAAACAGGCATCAGTGTTAGCGGTACCATACATCGCACCTGGTTAGACTTGCGTGCTAAATTTACAGGCCATAGTGAACACACTATTTTAGAAGATTGTGAATTTGGCGAAGATGCGATTTTAAAAGCTTATAAAAGCGCATTAGCCGAGGAGCATTTGCCTGCTTATGTAAGAGATCTGTTAAATGATCAGCTGGTAGTTTTGCAAGCCGCGCATGACGAGATCAAGGCGCTGCGCGACAGCACGGTTCAGTAACAGCTATAAAACAAAAAAAGCCTCCGAGTTATCGGAGGCTTTTTTTGTTTAGCTAAAAAATGGATTACATTTTAGCAGCAGTGTCAGCTTTAGCTGTATCAGCAGCAGCAGTGTCAACTACAGTAGTATCAACTACAGTTGTGTCAACAACAGTTGTGTCAGCAGTTTTTTCTTCAGAACCTTTGCAAGCTGCAAATGAAGTAGCGATAGCTAATGCTAAGAAAGCGATTTTTAAGTTTTTCATGTTTTAAAATTTTAAAAGTGACTATATAGTTTTGCTGTTAATACAATAAAAAGCAAAAGGTAACCCATCTATTTTAAAAAAATAGGCTACCTTTTATAAAATAGCTAATAATGAGCTATTAAAAATGAAATTACATTTTTGCTGCCGTATCAACATGAGTTGTATCAACCACGTTAGAGTCAACAGTAACGTTTGAATCGATTGTAACGTTTGAGTCGACTACAGTTGTGTCAGCCGTTTTATCGGCATCACCGCCGCAAGCAGAAATGGTAGTAGCTAAAGCCAGGGCTACGAAAGCCAGTTTAAATAAGTTTTTCATGGTAGAAATGTTTTTAAGTTATGTTTAATTGTTAATACTCATAATTTAAAAATGTGACCCAAATTTCTTTAAAAGTTAATTTTCATAAAAGCTATTTCGGTTTGTGTTGCGCGTAATACATTGTAATAATATTTATACTTTTATTTTTTTATCGCCCCCGTTGGGTTACAATTTTATATAAAAGGTATTAAGTAGTGAATAAAGAGCTAAAAGATTCAACGCCAACAGACAGCGAGGTTATTCTTGGGATACTTAACAACTCAGAAACAGCATTAAAAAAGCTGTACGTTGCGTATTTTCCGATGATATTGCAGCTGATAATAAATAACAGCGGCGATGAAGACGATGCAAAGGATATTTACCAGGAGGCTATAATTGTTCTTTATAATAAGGTTAAGGCCGGAGATTTTGAGCTGAGCAGTAAGCTAAAAACCTATATTTATTCGGTTTGCAGGCGTTTATGGCTAAAAAGACTGAATCAGATAAACCGGTACGGTGGGGATATTAAGGATTTTCAGGAATTTCTTCCGGTAGAAGAAGATGAGTCTGAAAGGCATGCTGACCGCGATATCCAGTTTAAAAAAATGGAAAGCGCGTTGCAATTGCTGGGCGAGCCCTGCAAAACCATTATGGAAGATTTTTACATACATAACAGATCAATGCAGGAGATCTGTGAGCGTTTTGGCTACACCAATGCAGATAATGCCAAAACACAAAAATATAAATGCCTGCAAAGGCTGAAGAAATTGTTTTTTCAGCAGCAGTAAAAAGACGGATATAAGATGAGCGAGAGTCAACTTTTAGAAAAAATTGAACGTTACCACAGCGGCGAAATGAATGCTGCCGAACGTGAAGCGTTTGAAGCGATGCGTAAAGCCGACGCCGGATTTGATGCGAAAGTTATGGAGCATCAGTTTTTTGCAGGTTTGCTTAAGCAATACAGCGAACGTGTTGAGCTGGAAAACCGTTTGAATGCCATTCACGAAGAAATTGATGTGCACGACCTTAAAGAAAGCCTGATGGCTCATCCATCATGGGTTGTAAGATTGTGGCGTAACCATCACTCCAAAATATCTGTGGCTGCCTCGGTTACTATTTTGGCAGCATTATCTATTTTGTATGTTGCCGGTAAGTTTGATAACAAAACTAATATAGAAGCCTTAAAAAATAAGGTGGAGCAATTAGATAAATCAAACGCCAAATTGAGCAGATCAATAAGGGATATAAAATCGCAAAATGTAAAACCCGACGATCATTACAGCAGCACCGGTACGGGTTTTGCTTTAACATCAGAAGGGCTTATTGCAACCAATTATCACGTGGTGCGTGATGCAGACTCTGTTTATGTGCAAAATGCAGAGGGCAAATCTTTTAAAGCAACAGTTTTGCATACCGAACCGCAGTATGACATTGCCATACTTAAAATAGTTGACAAATCATTTGAAGGACTGGGCACCATCCCTTATGTCATCAGACGCGGCGAAACTTCTTTGGGCGAGCAACTTTATACTTTTGGTTATCCTGACCGTACAGCAACTTTTAACAAGGGTTATTTGGCTGCTCAAGCGGGGTACCACGGCGATAGCTTAAATTACCGAATTGGGATTCCTATTTTGCCAGGTAACAGCGGCAGTCCGCTTTTAGATAGTAAAGGCAATTTAGTAGGAGTTGCTACCGCCAAGCAAGCGCAGTTTGAAGGGGCACATTATGCCATCAAATCAAAATATTTGCTTGATGCGATCAGTAACATCCCTGAGGATTCCTTAACACAAAAGATCGCTCTTAGCAAAAAGAGTTCAATGGCAGGATTGAACGACGTAGATAAAGTAGAAAAAGTTAAGAAATTTACCTTTATGGTTAAGATCTACGGTCAGTAGTAAACAGTAAAATACTATATAAACAAAAAGAGACGCTTAAAGCGTCTCTTCTTGTTAGCGGTCCACCTCGCCTAATACAAAGTCTATTGATCCTACTATGGCCACAAGGTCGGCAATCATAACTCCTTTTGCTAACTCAGGCAGTACGGATAAATTGTTAAAGCCGGGTCCGCGTGCTTTGGCGCGGAAGGGGACCTCAGTATCTGTCATTCTTATTGAGCCATCTTTACTCAGCTCTTTGTTTTGTTTGTGTATAAAATAAAAGCCTAACTCACCTCTTGGCCCTTCACAGCGAACGTAATAATCCTGTGGTTTTGGTGTAAGCTTACGTGGGAGTTTAGCGCGCGGATCAAAATCAGGCGTGCGTTTTAATTCCTTTTGCAGTCGATCAAGGCATTGTTCAATAATTTTGAGTGATTGCTCTATCTCGTCAATACGCACCTTGTAGCGGTCCCAGCAATCGCCTAACGATCCCATTTCTCCCTTACCTACCGGGACATCAAAATCAAGTTCAGGATAAACAGAATAACCATCTATGCGGCGCAGGTCGTATTTTAAGCCCGATGCCCGCACAATAGGGCCTGAACAGCCATAGTTAATTGCCACATCAAGGGGTAACTTGCCTATATTGGCCGTGCGGCTAATAAAAATCTGGTTGTTGGTTAGCAACTCGTTAAGCTCAACCATTTTAGGTTTAAAGTAGTCTACAAACTCGCGGCAGCGTTCTTCAAAGCCTACTGGAAGATCATAAAATAAACCACCCACCCAAATGTAATTATACAATAAACGCGATCCCGAAGCCCACTCCAGCATACCCATGATATGCTCGCGATCGCGGAAACACCATAAAAACGGCGTAAAAGCGCCAATATCAATTCCGTAAGTGCCAACCGCAATTAAGTGTGATGCTATGCGGTTAAGTTCGCAAACCAACACGCGTATGTACTCAACACGTTTTGGTATGTCCTTATCAATGCCCAGCATGCGCTCAACACCCATTACCCAGGCGTGACTGTTATTCATCGATGCCAGGTAGTCCATCCTGTCCGTAAACGGAATGGTTTGCTGATAGGTAAGGCGTTCTGCATGTTTGTCAAAACAGCGGTGCAGGTAACCCATGTGTGGGATACATTCCTTCACAATCTCACCATCGGTAATCAGCTCCAACCGCAAAACCCCATGCGTAGACGGATGCTGTGGCCCCATGTTCAGCACCATGTCTTCTACACTGGCGGTAGATATTTTGTTGTAGTATGCTTGTAGTGCTTCGGTCACTTTATTTCGAATTTCGAATGTTCAATTATTTCGGATTTCGGATGTTCGATTTCGGAATTATTTTTTATTTCGGATTTCGAATGTTCGATTTCGGAATTATTTATTTTGATTTTTTTATTTCTGATTTTCTTTGGCCGTTTTGCCTATCGCTGTGAATATAGCAGTAAGTTCGTCAGCTTCCTTTCTCAAAGGCGCTACTTTTGCCTGTTAAACTAATTCGGCCTCGATTAACAAATCCAACCAATAAATGCATTCATCGCCCTCCTCCTCGCAAATAACAATTTTATTAATGAAATCAGCAGTTGATTTGCCTTTACATGCTGCTCTATAATTAGCTCCAACAGATGTTGCGCTTCTTAGTAATTGATTGCACAACGTATTCGTTGCGCGATTATATGGAAGGCTTTCCGTGAACATAATGGTGTCAACTGCAAATCTCTGTGATCTGCGCTTTAATTCGGCTTTATCCATTCAGGTGTATTAAATCTTTTGAAATCTGAATTCCCAAAATCTTTCAATCATCCATTAAAAAATCCGAAATCGAACATTCGAAATCCGACATCAAAATCAATCTATCTTAATCCCCTTATAATACTCAGCGTTTGTATAATCTTTTCTTAACGGATGACCTTCCCAATCATCAGGTAGTAAAATGCGGCGCAGGTCGGGGTTTCCTTCAAAAAATATCCCTACCAGGTCGTAAGCCTCGCGTTCATGCCATTCGGCAGTACGGTAAACATTGGCCACACTTTTAAAAGCCGGCAGTTCTTCGCTTGTTCGATCGTGAATTTTGCTGATCTTTAAAGTAAGCTGCAATTGATAGGGGATGGATGATAAATGATATACCACCTCAAATCGCCCATCTTCGGCACCATGATCAACCCCGCTTAGGCACGACAAAAAATCAAAATAGGTTAGCGGGTTATTGCGTAGTTCCAAACACACATCAGCTATCAGATCAGGAGCTATCAGCAAGGCAGGTTGCAGACCTGCTGTTTCCTGGCCAACAATTGCGGCAGCGCCAAATTTGTCTGTTAATAATTGTTTGATATCATCAAAACTCATGGCGCCAGGCGTACTTTTTTCCAGGTTTTATTGTCAACTTTTTTATAAACAATGCGATCATGCATGCGGCTTGGTCGTCCTTGCCAGAATTCAATTATCTGGGGTTTCAATATATAGCCACCCCAATGCGCAGGCTTAAGGACTTCTTTATCCTGATATTCATTTTCCATTTTCACCATCCGGCTGTCCAGTTCGCCACGGCTGCTAATCTCCTGGCTTTGCGGCGAAACAACAGCACTTATCTGACTGCCTTTGGGTCTTGAGTTGAAATATCTGTCGGACTGTACCTTGCTCAGTTTTTCAATGGAGCCTTCAATGCGCACCTGGCGCTCCAATTCCCCCCAAAAAAAAGTAAGCGCGCCCATAGGGTTTTTGGCTATTTCGCGGCCCTTTCTGCTCAGGTAATTTGTATAAAAGGAAAATCCATCCGGATTATAATCTTTTAATAATATAATTCGTGCTGATGGTCGCCCATCAGTGGTAGCGGTAGAAAGTGTCATGGCGTTTGGCTCAAGCACATTTGCGGCTACGGCCTCATTAAACCAGGCATCAAACTGCCTTACAGGATTAGCATCGCTGTCCTTTTCAGTTAGCGAGGCCGAGCTGTAATCTTTCCTTAAATTTTGTAATTCTTCGCGGTTCATTACCTGCAAACTTACAAATTTATTAAGCCGCAATACTTAATATTGTATAGCAAAATATAGTTTAGGTAATAATTTACTTTGGCTTGTTAATTGCGTCTATATTATATAAAAATAAAAACGATGTTAAATTCGATTACACCGGCAGCGGGCGGATTGCTATTATCAGAGCCCTTTATGATGGACCCCAACTTTAAACGATCAGTTATTTTACTGACCGAGTATGCAGATATTGGGGTGATGGGTTTTATATTGAATCATCAAAGCGATTATTTATTGGGTGATGTTTTGCCTGATGTTTCTTATTCTGAAATACCTGTTTTTACTGGCGGACCGGTAGCTGCAAACACGCTGCATTTTATCCACCGCGCGCCCGAAAAGATTGAAGGGGGTATTGAGTTGACTGAAGGGATTTACTGGGGCGGCGACTTTGAACAGGTGAAGGAATTGGTGAGCACTTATCAGCTGAATGAAACAGAGATAAAGTTTTTTATGGGATATTCGGGATGGACGCCTGAACAATTATCTGGCGAGATAAGAGATAACAGCTGGCTGGTGACCGATAAGTTTAACAGTGAGATGTTGTTTAAAAGCAACGACCAGCAAATGTGGAAACAGGTAGTGATAAGCATGGGGCAACGTTTTGCGCATATTGCTAATTTTCCAGAGAATCCGCAGTTGAATTAACGAATGCGCTATTTGCTAAGTTAGATGTAGCGTTAACATGTGTTTTGTCGTTTCACAACAAAACACATTTAACAAGTATCATCTGCCATGAAAAAAACAATAGCTATAGCATTACTAATTGCCTGCGGTTTTGGTTGTACTAAAAAGCAAGCCAGTGTGCTTAACTGCCCTGCACTGGCATGCACCATGAATTATGTGTCTGTAACCGTGCAGTTTCAGGATAAAAATGGAAACACGGTTACTGTGAAAAATTATACTGTGGTTAACCAACGCACTAATGAAAGCTTAACATCGTCGGGCACAGGGATAAATAGTGCCGGCCATTATACGGTAGTTGATGACGGTATCCTCAAAAAATTATCTACTGCCGGAGACGATATAATTGTTACAGCAAGCCATCCAACAAGCGGTCAAACTAAAAGCGCGATTTATAAAATATCAGGAGGGTGTAATTGCCATGTAGATCGGATTTCGGGGCCGCAGGTTATTACGTTTGATTAGATTCGCATTATGTTTAAACAGTAGATTATTGATTTACGTTTTTCCGGACATCTAACAAATATCGCCTATTGATCGTTGTTAGAGTTCGCAGGTGAATTAGACTCCATAAATTGATTATAATCAGCTAATAATTTAATCTTTGTAGGTATGTCTGCAAGGCGCATGGAATCAATGAATTGCGTAAGTTTTATTCCGTTTATTCGAAGCTGCTCTAATGGCATATGTACATACTTGGATAAATGGGATTTTTCCTTGACGTTCGGTTTATAAAGAAATATTATGATAGAGTTTTTTTTGGATAATGGTAAGCCTTTGTAGGACCCTCTATAAACTTTATAGGATACTTTTTTTATATTTTCCCATTTAGTAACGCCTTTGTTTTCGCTTTTATCAAACATTGTAAAAGTCATCCTGTTGAAAATCGCATACTCATTTATAACAATCTCCGGTCTTTCATCTAAAAGGTTAAATACACCAAAACCTAATATACACCCCAAAATTAAAACAGATGGCCAGTAAGTCCATGGGGACAATTGCGAGCCATTATCGTAATGATTAAAAAATACTATAGCCAACAGAAATGGAAGAGAAAGCAGTATGAGTTTAATTGCTTTCCATTTTGATTTAAATATTTTAACCTCCGGCATCTAAAGGTAAATTGAAATTTGAAAAGTTTATTTTTCAATAAATGGCTTGTGGGTTATAACCGCTTTATTCATGGTCTGCTGAACTTTGTATAATAATGTGGCGTATTCAAACCGCTCTTTATACGTGCGTTTTAAACCTTCTTTTAAATACGCCAATTCAGCTTTGTCCAACAAGGGTTCTTCCTTTTTCATGCAAGTTGCTTTCACCTAATCAAAAATACACAAATCACCATTAAAGTGGAGATTTATTACTTTCCCATTTCCTCGGCAGATTCTTCCACCTTTTTCTTCAACTCTTCTTTAAAAGCGATAAGGTTTTTTACAACAGTTTCGTCTGCAGTTGATATGATCTGAGCGGCTAATATGCCTGCATTTTTTGCAGCATTTAATGCAACAGTAGCAACAGGAATACCGTTAGGCATTTGTAGTATGGACAGGATAGAATCCCAGCCATCAATAGAGTTGCTTGACTTTACCGGTACACCTATCACGGGTAAATGCGTTAACGATGCCACCATGCCCGGCAAATGCGCCGCGCCGCCTGCACCGGCTATAATAACCTTAATACCACGAGCGGCAGCTTCGCGGGCGTAAGTAAACATACGGTCGGGTGTGCGGTGGGCAGATACAACGGTTATTTCGTAATCTACACCTAATAACTTTAACACATCCGCGGCGTCCTGCATAACCGGAAGATCCGATTTGCTGCCCATTATAATTCCTATTTTTGGGAAGGTGGAACTCATATCAAGAAGACTGTTGTTTTTGTTTTTTATATATTATTTTTTTTAGGAAGGCAACTATCGCAAATCCAACGGCTACGAAAAAACCAATAGTCATCAATGTCCCAATTCCTTCACCAAACCTGTAAGCAGTATTCGATGCGTCGATCTTTTCCAATTCGGCAACACTTATCACTTTAAAGGTGTTAAAAAAGGTTTTGAGCGCTTGGTGATCTTTGGGCACTAAATCTGAAGCTATTAACCCGCAAGTTACCAATGTATCATTTAGATTAGCTACACGATAATAGCCATAAAGCTGGCGGTCTTTAACTTTGGTCTTAAACCCAAATTGTATTGCCTCATGACCGTTGAGGGTTATTTTATCTTTATATAAAAGCGTGCCTTTAGTGCTTTCTAAAAACTGAGTTACATAATCATTAAATACCGAGTCGGTACTCGCAGAGTTAAATATGTTTTTTAAACCTTTATTAACATGCATTAAAGCAGCTTGGTAAGTTATGCCATCGTGATTAATTAGGTATTGTTTAACGCCTGACACATCAATTGTTTTTGGTGTATCAGGAAATGCAACGGTAGCAATGCTGCCCAATTTTTGAATAAAAGTATACTGACCGAAGGTGGTTATCGATATCAATAGGAAAGTAAGTGTAACGATAATCGGCTTTAGGCTCATTATGTAAGTTTAATTGAATATCAACTAATCACTTTAAGTGTCTTCTGCACAAACCTTGCCTTCTCAATAGCTTTCTCCCTGTCGGCATCAATTATAGTAACGTGACCCATTTTCCGGTAAGGCTTGGTTAAAGCTTTGCCATATAAATGTACATATATGCCCGGGCATTTTAAAATTTTCTCAATGCCCTGATAAACAGCTGGTCCTTCATGGCCTTCTTCGCCTAAAACGTTTACCATTATGGCATTATTAAGGCAGGCGGTATCACCCAGCGGTTGGTCAAATATGGCTCTTAAATGCTGCTCAAATTGCGATACCACATTACCCTCAATGCTTTGGTGCCCGCTGTTGTGCGGTCGTGGCGCCAGTTCATTTACCAATATCTGTCCGTCCTTGGTTAAAAACATTTCAACCGCTAATAAGCCAACGATTTTAAGGTCATCGGCTATTTTTTTTGCGATGCTTTCCGCCTGTTCATGTATCTCAAGGGGTAGGGTAGACGGGCTGATGAGGAACTCCACCAGGTTAACATCCGGGTTAAACTCCATCTCCACCATCGGGAAAGCGCTTATATCGCCGCTTTCATTACGGGCTACAATTACGCCTATTTCTTTTTCAAAATCAATCCACTGCTCAATTAAGCTGGGTTCTTTAAAAGCATCTTTTAAGTAAGATTCATCTATTACTTTATAAACCCCCCGACCATCGTAACCATCGCGCCTTAATTTTTGAATATACGGGAACTGCATAGTGGTTTGCTCCAATTCAGTCGCCGAAGAAATTACCTGGAAAGGGGCAGTAGGAATATCATTTTGTTTAAAGAATTGCTTTTGCAGGCCCTTATCCTGGATCAACCGGATAACCCGCGCCTGCGGATAAACCAATACGCCTTCTTTCTCTAATTGCTCCAACGCATCCACATTAACCTTTTCAATCTCGATGGTTAGCAGGTCAACCTTTTTGCCAAAGTTGTAAACGGTGTTGTAATCGTTAAGTGCGCCAACAACAAATTCATCGCATAATTTGCGACAAGGTGCCTCCCGATCAGGGTCAAGTACTTTAACCGTAACGTTGTAATTAATAGCCTGTTGTATCAGCATGCGGCCCAGTTGTCCGCCGCCTAAAATGCCGAGTTTAAGGTCTCCGTAAAATGTTTTCATTCCAATTGCAAGTTTACCCTAAATCTTTTAAAAAGCATAGCGGAGTTTTGTACCTACGGCACAAACTATATTTCGTTTTACCTTTCTACCGAATTTCGTTTTACCTTTCTACCGACGTTTTGCTCCTACGGAGCAGTGTGGTAGAATTATTTTTTGTCTTAGCGTGGTAAATAAAACGACTGAAGTCGGAATTATTTAGAAGCAACAGGCGTGTTCATACCTGGCGTGTTAAATAATACCCACTAAGGTGGGAAACTCTTAAGAGCAAATAGTAAGTTCAAATTTGGTGTGTAAATAATAGCCACAAGGTAAGGCTATTTACCACCACGAGGTTGGTCTAAAACTTGGTGCGCTAAAATAATATGGCTAATGGAGGTGCTCCGTAGGAGCAAAATGTCGGTAGAAAATAAGCCGCCCGTTTTTCGTGCCATAGGTACGCTACTTATTCCAGCGACTTAAAAACATATCTATCATCATATTCAATTTCAAAGTGTTTTAGAAATTGCTCATATTCTTCTAAAAATGTTTTCTTCCGATGATGCTCTTCTTGATTGGCTATATATTCCGCCACAGATTTAATTTGAGAGCGAGAATACGAAAACGCGCCATAACCCTCTTGCCACCTAAACTGTGATGGTGTAAAGCACTGCTTATTTATCCATTCCGAGGAATCCCCTTTTACTATCCTCATCAGATCTGATAGTGATTGGTTTGGTCTGAACCCAAAAAAAAGATGCAAATGATCGGGCATGCTATTTATAGCAATCATTTTGTGCCCTTGATTTTTAATTATACCCGTAATATATTGTTGCAATCTTTCTTTCCAGATTGGTTCAATAACTGATTGTCGAAATTTTACCGCTATAACGCACTGAATATGAATTTGGGTGTAGGTGTTTGCCATATCTAAAATTAAAGATATTATAGTTTAGGCGAAAGTATTATCGGCGGTCTAGGTGTAGTTTCTTATCCGCTATCAGCGCAACCGGTAACCCTACGCAAATTATCAATATCAATAAGGCTTTTATAACGGCAATCGCTTTAAAATCGTGCGGACCTATTTTGCTTAGCGGTACAACTACCATATTCATTACAAGCCAGGTTATGCCGCCGTAAATATTGGCCACAACATACTTGTTTTTTAAAAGTGAAAAGCTAAAAGGATAAAGCAGATAAAACGCCGTGGCAAATAAGTAAGCTATAAGGTAATGAAACACAATGCCGGCAACAACCATTTCGCCACCGCCCTTAAATGCATCAGCGCCAAACACTCCGCTGGCTATAAATTTGAATATAGGTGCAGGCCCTACATTGTAATTAAGCAGTAAAGCTGCAAGGCCGTCCAATGAACCCACCAAAAAACCTATCCAAAGGATGTTTTTTAAGGCGTTCTTTTTATAACTGGCCAGGTTGTACATTATAATTTTACGAGTTGTTCTCCTTCAATTATCTTTTGCAGCTCCAATATACCGCCAATTAATGCTTCAGGGCGGGGTGGGCAACCCTGCACATACACGTCAACCGGAATTACACGGTCCACACCCTTTACCACATGATAACCATGCTGCCAATATGGGCCTCCACAGTTTGAGCATGACCCCATAGAGATAACATATTTAGGCTCGGGCATTTGCTCGTATAATAATTTAATACGCTCGGCCATTTTAAAAGTAACTGTTCCCGCTATAATAATAACGTCGGCCTGGCGCGCAGATGCACGCGGAAACACACCAAACCTTTCCAGATCATAAGTTGAAGCGTAGGAGGCCATCATTTCAATAGCGCAGCAGGCAATACCAAACTGTAACGGCCATACCGATGACAACCGCGACCAATTAAGCAGATCGTTCAATTTGGTAACTACAAAACCGCCACCCTCGTTGTTAAGATCACTCATCGCTTGCAGGTTTTTTAAAGGTTGGTTTAAACATGGGTTTTCTTATAGGCACTTCATCGGATGGCTTTTCTGCTGCCGCTGCTAATGCGGGTGCGACAAAAGCCGGCTCTTCATTAAATTTTTTAAGGATATAAGCGCTTTGTTGCTGATTTACTTTCTCATACAAAGAAGCCGGGATGTTCACATTTGTGGTAGGCACAACGGGGTGGGGTTTTATCCAGTCCAGATCGCCTTTTACCCAAACGTAAACTAAACCCAATATCAGTATGCCTAAAAATATAAACATCTCTGCTAACGAGAACCATCCCCAGTTGGGGGCAGCAGCAATAATTTCGTGATTGCCAAATACAGTTGCCCACGGAAAAATAAACACCATTTCTACATCAAACAACAAGAAAACCAGTGCGATAACATAGAAACGCGGGTTAAACGGTAACCACGCGTTGCCGGTTGGTTCCTCGCCACATTCATAAGACGATAGCTTGATTGGGTTTGGTTTATTAGTGGATAAAATGCGGTTGGCTAAAAAGCCAAGGCATACCATAATTATTCCCGCAATTAAAAAGATAAGTATCTTGCCAAATTCTGATATTTGCGAAACTTCACCCATGCCGGCAAAATTAATAAAACAAACCCATTTTGATGCTATAATAATCGGCGGTGGCGCATGCGGACTGATGTGCGCCGTTCAGGCCGGGTTTTTAGGTAAGCAAACGCTTATTCTGGAAAAGAACGACAAGGTAGGCGCCAAGATCTTGATAAGCGGTGGAGGGCGTTGCAACTATACCAACTTATATTCATCGCACCAGCAGTTTATAAGCGATAACGAGCATTTTGTAAAGTCGGCCTTTGCGCAGTGGACAGTTGACGATACCATCAGTTTTTTTGAAACCTATGGCATAACAGGCAAAGAAAAAACCTTAGGTCAGTTGTTTCCGGAGAGTGATAAAGCGCGCGATATAGTGAAGGTTTTTACCGATCTGTGCCATGACCTTGGTCAGCAGATAAAATGCAACGCCAACGTAAAGCAGGTAATTCAAACAGAAGAGGGCTTTACAGTGATTTATGACAGCCATGGAGAGGAAACGCAAATCACTGCATCCAGTGTAGTCATTGCGTCAGGCGGTTTGCCTATAGCCAAAATGGGCGCTACAGATTTTGGACTGCGTACCGCGCGTCAGTTTGAAATGAAGATAGTAAATACTGCGCCTGCACTTGTACCTCTCACTATTACCGGGAAGGATCAGCCCTGGTATGAGCAGTTATCGGGCAACAGCATTTTTTGCCGGGTTTGGAACGATAGGGCCAGCTTTGATGAGAATATTTTGTTTACCCACTGGGGGCTGAGTGGTCCGGCCATTTTGCAGATCTCATCCTATTGGCGACCGGGAGAGTTTATTTACCTTGATCTGCTGCCTGATCAGGATATCACCCAATTGATCCATCAGGAACGCATCGCCAATGGCAAGAAAATGCTGCTTAACTTTCTTACCACATTATACACCCGCAAGTTCGTAGAGGCTTTGAGCGATCATCTGCCGGTTGACAAGAACCTGGCATCGCTAAGTAAGGTGGAGCTGGAGAGTATCCATACCTTAATCCATAATTTTAAGGTTAAGCCTGCCGGCGATAAAGGTTACGATAAAGCAGAAGTTATGCGCGGAGGCGTATCGACCGATGAGTTATATTCAAAAACGTTAGAAGCTAAAAAGGTGCCCGGCCTGTTCTTTGGCGGCGAATGCGTTGACGTAACCGGATGGCTGGGCGGATACAATTTTCAGTGGGCATGGGCAAGCGGGTTTGTTATCGCCCAGCATATTTAACGGCGATGCGCCCTCTCTTCTTCAAGCTTGTGGTAGTATGCTATCATCTTTTCAATATCGCGTAAGCCCACTTTACCGGTTCTTAGCTGCTCAACTGCTGCAGGTTCATCACCCATCACTTCTATCATAACATCAGTAAAGTTTTCGTTTGTTATCGCTTTCATGCCGTTGGTGCCCTCGCCATAAAAATAAGCTACATGCGTGCCGCCACCGCCGCGGTTACGACCTAAGTTAATAGATACACCACCCCCCAAGCCGCCACCCATGCCGCCGCTGCCGTATCCGGTGCTTAGCGCCGGGCTTACAGAGACCGCTTTTTGCTGCGCGCTCACATTACCTACCCTTGCCATATACAGCTTTATGGGTGCGTTTATGGCTACGCGGATAAAGTCCATTTGCTCGCTTGCCCAGTCGTCAGTAAGCGATACGGCCACAACAAAGCTATCACGACCAACCACGTAAGATTTCATATCACTGGCGCTCAATTTGATGGGTTTATCCTTTTCGTATTCCTTAAACTCAATAAAAGCTTCGTTTTTGATAGGGCCCTTGCCAGATGGGGTTTGGTTGATGAAGCCCACGTTCTTTGCACTTCGTTTATCATAGAAATAGCCCTGCTGCCATTTTTGGGCAATAGCGCTAATGCTTAGTAAGCTGAATAATATAAATGCTGCAGTGTGACGTATCATACTAAAACACAAATAACGTAATTTTAACCATATTTGATATATGATGACCGTTGATTTAAGAAGCGATACCCTTACCCGGCCAACGCCTGGTATGTTACAGGCCATGTGGAGCGCCAAAGTGGGCGATGACGTTTTTGGCGAGGATGAAACCGTTACCCAATTAGAGGAAAAGACCGCCGCGCTATTCGGTATGGAAGCAGGCCTGTTTTGTCCGTCGGGTACGATGACCAACCAGATAGCCATTAAATG
Organism: Mucilaginibacter sp. HD30; assembly: GCF_054061755.1. Lineage (NCBI taxonomy): Bacteria > Pseudomonadati > Bacteroidota > Sphingobacteriia > Sphingobacteriales > Sphingobacteriaceae > Mucilaginibacter > Mucilaginibacter sp. HD30. Next base: position 2,735,974 of record NZ_JBSSEO010000001.1, on the reverse strand, counting down.
CTTTACCCTGCCAATGGATGAGTTGATTGCAGATCAAACCGCGCATGTTTACCGCTACGAGGGTGGGGGTATAGCCTTTAACTCGGCGGTATCTACAAGGCTGCTTAATGGTTACCGCGGACTGATCAACGCTGACATGATTGAACCCGAGATAAACGCTGATAACATTCACTACCCACGCACCAGTTTGGTGGTGTTAGAGAACACCAGTAACCGCGGGGGCGGCAGTTGTTATACGCTTGATCATATAAGACCTATTGCCGACCTGTGCCAGGCCCGCGGCCTTAAACTGCACCTGGATGGCGCCCGCATTTTTAATGCCCTGGCACATACCGGCGACAGCGCTGCCGACTACGGCCAACACTTTGACGGTATCTCCGTCTGTTTATCAAAAGGGTTGGGAGCACCGGTTGGTTCAGTGTTATTGGCGGATAAGGATACTATTAAGCAGGCCCGGCGTATTCGCAAGGTTTTGGGCGGTGGCTGGCGACAGGCGGGCTTTTTGGCCGCCGCCGGAATTTATGCTTTAGATCATCATGTGGAGCGGTTAAAGATAGACCATGCTCATGCAGCAATACTAGCAACAGAACTTGCTAAATGCGCCTGGGTTGAAAGCGTGATGCCTGTCGAAACCAACATAGTTCTGTTTGACACCCTGCCACCTGCGGATAGCGTTGTTGAACAACTGGCTGCAAAAGGCATTAAAGCTATGGTTACAGCCCCCAATCGCATTCGTTTTGTGTTGCATTTGGATGTTCCTCCGGAGCAGGTGGAGTATACAGTGAGTGTATTAAAAGAGCTTTAAGGCGAGTGTTTCGTCCCACGGGTATGTGAGACAGTTTGAGCCAAGGTGGGACACTCGTTTAAGTAAGCAGTTGGTAGTAAGTAGTTTGCAATATTTGTGTGGGACAAAGTGAGACTACTTATAAGTCAGGAAAATTAGCTGTGGAAATTAGGTAACCGACTTGTTTACAGTTGCTTGTAAATAACGGTTTTTTTGTCCCACGAAACTGTGTAATCCTAATGCAGGATTAGATTTTCGATGTGGCTGCTGTTTACGTTTTAATTTCTGTAGTCAGAGAGTACAGAAATAGTCTTCCGTAGTCGGGAGATTACTGGCAGTGGTGGAATAGAGTGTATTAGCGAGGTAACATTATTTTTTCCATTCAATCACCGAAAAAGAATTGACAACAGAGTCACCGACTAAATTAAATTCGAGAGTTTTTGTGTAAACTGGATCTATATCGCTACCGTAATCAACAATTATATTATAACAAACGTAATTATTTTCAATATGATCTGACGGCCCTAATAAGTTGAATAACTCTGTCTTTGTGAGGCCTTTTAACTTGTAATTTTTAGTGAGATCTTGTAACATGGATTCCCTGTGCTGCGAAGGGAAGCCTGAGTCGCCATCCACCCAGAGGTCTTTTTTGTATGCGGTATTCAGGGTACAGGATTGCAGAATTAATAGCAAAAATAGCGACAGAAGAATGCAGCTATTCAGTATTATTCCTTTCGCTTTCATTTAATTATTCCCTCTCCTTATTCTTATTATGCAAATAATTAAAAAGAATAACCAATCCCAGCAGCACAATGCCATTCAGCCCGAAAAAAATATTTGTTTTGCCAGGTATAACATGCCCTGCAAAATAAGTCATGCCCCATGTAAACAGGTTTACACATAAAAAAACAACGAATATGGCGCGGAGGATCTTCGTGAATAATGTCATGCTGCTAAGATAGCCATTATTCTATTTGCGTACTCACCGCCCAATAATTACCGGCAAAGTCGTAGAAAGATCCACGTTTATCCGGGTCGCCGTTTTTATTTACCGGTTCTTCTATCGGTTCACAACCATTTTCAATAGCCAGTTTAAATGTCGCCATAACATCGGGCACGTAAAGGTGCAGCATGGTTTTCTGTGCCGGATAATTGGCGGTGGCGTCGCTTAGCATCACCACGCTATCGTCAATCAGTACCTCCATATGCATAACAGAGCCATCTTCACGGTTATATTTTCTGAGTTCCGTACCATTGAAGATAACTATCAGCAAATCGGCCAGTCGTTGTGTCCCGTTTACAATGAGGTAGGGGGAGAGGGAGTTATAGTCGTTTGGTTTGTACATCGGAAGAAGTTTGGTTGATGCAATTTAGGGATTTTTGATGCAAATTAATAGCGATGGGTTTCAAAGCCAAGAGTGTTCGGAAAGATTTAAAAGAGCGGCGGGCGGTGCGATTCCCCTCTCGAGAGGGGTGTAGGGGTGTGTTATATAAGCGGCTTAACACACCCCCGCAGCCGCACAATTCCTACGCGCCCCCTCTCAAGAGGGGAGCTTTGCCGGTATATAATATCTTCCAAATACTCCCGGTACAAACCACCGCTATTTTGACTGCCAACTGCCTACTAAAAACTGCCAACTAAACGACCGGCGGTTCCCTGTCCATTGATTGTCTTTCAACCATCCAGCCCGGGTATTCGCGCGGCAGGGCGCTTATTTCGTCAATGCGTTTCAATTCATCGGCAGATAATACCACATCAACAGATTTTAAGTTATCATTAAGCTGATCAATGTTTTTAGCCCCGATGATGGTACTGGTAACACCTTTTTGTAACCGCACCCAGGCCAATGCTACCTGCGCTATGGATACGCCCTGTTGTTTGGCAATTTCGCCCAATACGTCAATAATATCGTACGTCTTTTCTTTGTTGATGGGTGGGAAATCAAAGGCATCGCGCCGGGCACCTGCTGCACCACCGTCGCGTGTATACTTACCCGATAGGAAACCGCCTGCCAGCGGACTCCATGGCATAATGGCCAGGTTTTGATCAAGAGCCAACGGCACCAATTCGCGCTCAATGTCGCGGCTCGCTAATGAGTAATAGTACTGTAGCCCCACAAATTTGTTCCAGCCATATTTGTCGGCTATGCCCTGCGCTTTCATCACCATCCAGGCGGGCCAGTTACAAATGGCTATATAGCGTACTTTGCCTGTTAATACAATATCATTCAGCGCGCGTACGGTTTCTTCAATCGGTGTTTTCAGGTCTGTGCCATGTACGTATAGCAAGTCTATATGATCCACCTGCATGCGCTTTAAGCTGGCATCAACAGACTGGAAAATGTTTAAACGGCTCAAGCCAACATCATTAACCCCTTTGCTCATGCGGCCGCGTACTTTGGTGGCTATCACCAGGTCGTTACGGTTAAGGCCCAGATCAATTATTGATTGGCCCAGTAAGGTTTCAGATTCGCCAAAAGAGTAGATATTAGCGGTATCAATGTAGTTAATACCGGCATCAACAACGGTTTTCATCAGGCTGTTAACTTCCTGCTGCTGTACGTTGCCAATGTTGGTCCAAATACCGCCGTTGCTGCCACCAAAGGTCATGGTGCCAAAACAAATTTCAGACACGTAGATCCCCGTGTTTCCTAAAAGATTGTATTTCATAATTAGATAATTTGTAGTGAAGATAAAAACTAAAATTCGGAATACTTTCTAACAAAATGGTTAGTGTAATGTGAAAAAAAGGTCATATTTTACAGGTGTAAAACCCCTGTTTCACCTAACACTTGGCTCTGAGTTTGCAGGTCGCCCACTCTTGTGAACACTAAATTCTTAATATCAAGGCCGTCGGTGAGTTTTTTATCTTTTTTTGCGATTCTATACAGGTCAAAAGTAAATGGCACTTCGACCCATTCTAAAGTATATTGATAGCCATCTACTATGTTGTTTTTCTTATCTGTCTTTAGGATGATCAAGTCGTGAAAAACTTTTTGTTTCTCAGTTTCGTGCGAAAGCCCTTTAAAAGTGCAAATGAACCTGTAAACAGTAAACCGGCCTTTTTGAGGTTTAAAGGCCTTGTCCAATAGATGATAACCTGCCCCAAGAGAATTTAGGTGATCGAGTTTTTTGTAATCAATATCTGCATTCTCAATGCGATCTACTATTTTGTAAACTTTGATTTGACCGTTTGCTCCAAACTTCAGCAATGCGAAAGATATGAATAGCAGTAGTATTTTCAAGACCATTGGTTTGTGGAGTAAATATCCATATAAATTGTTTCATTTATGGTTTAAACTTATTACTTGTAGCGCTGTTCATAATGATGATGAATAGACTTACAAAGAAATTAGAAAAAATAGGCCGCGACCCTAAGATCACGGCCAAAGCTGTCGGATTACGTTATGTAAGCGATTCTGCCCCAGGTTATACACGCAAAAAAGCAGGCAAAGGCTGGAGTTATTATGACACTGATGGCGCGCTTGTAAAGGATAAAGAATTGATACGCCGGTTCAATGCGCTGGTTATCCCTCCGGCATATACGCGGGTGTGGATCTCGCCATTTGATAACAGCCATCTGCAATTTACCGCCATTGATGTGGCCGGGCGCAAGCAATACCGCTATCACCCCACCTGGAACAGCATCCGCAACCAATCTAAATATCATCGCCTGCAAACCTTTGCGGCTCATTTACCTGCAATAAGGCAGCAATTAGATAAAGATCTTTCGCGCCCCCATTTGGATCATGATAAGGTAGTGGCGTTGGTGGTTCGTTTAATGGAACTGACGAGCATTAGGGTAGGGAACGAGTCGTACAAAAAGCTCTATGGATCATTCGGCTTAACTACTTTGCAGGACAGGCATGTAAAGATCAATGGTACACAGCTCAACTTTGAGTTTAAGGGGAAAAAAGGGGTAATGCATAAGATAGCGCTGCAAAGCCGCAAACTGGCGCGGCTGGTAAAACAGTGCAGGGATATTCCGGGCAAAGATCTTTTTCAGTATTACAATGCTGACGGAACGCGTTGTGTAATAGGCTCTGGCGATGTGAACAATTACCTTAAAGGCATTACAGGCGAGGATTTTACCGCTAAAGATTTCCGCACCTGGGCTGGTAGCGTAAGCGCGCTATATGCCTTTAAGGCAGCAGGGGAGTTTGAAACCGTGAGCGAATGCAAAAAGAAAATAATAAGTGTGTTAGATGAGGTAGCCATTAACCTGGGTAACACCCGCACCGTTTGTAAAAAATACTACGTGCACCCAACGGTAATAAAAAGCTACGAGGAGGGAACCTTGTTTAATTATATAAAGGAGATTGACGAAGAACAGGATATTAAAGCATCAGAATTAAACGTTGCCGAAAAGGCATTGCTGGCTTTGTTGGAAAAGGAAAAACTGGCGGTAGCAAGTTGATATTACCTGCCATGCCGAATTTATTTCGGCAACCCACGTGATAAGTAGCCCGTTACATGCCGCTTCATTACCTATATGTGGGATGCCGAAACAAGTTCGGCATGACTTGTATTTTTCTTCCGTCATGCCGAACTTGTTTCGGCAACCCATGCGCTAAGTAGCCCGTCACATGCCGCTTCATTACCTATATATGAGATGCCGAAATAAATTCGGCATGACTTTTTATTATTTTAGTGCAAAATATATGCTATGCTTTTCACTCAGGGCCACGTATACATAATGTCAAATAAGTATCGCACTACTTTTTATATTGGCGTAACCAGCGACCTTGAAGCAAGAGTGTGGCAGCATATCAATAACGAAGGATCTGCTTTTGTTAGGAAGTATAAACTGTATGATTTAATTTGTTTTGAGTATTTTGAAAGAATAACAGATGCTATTGATAGAGAGAAACAACTAAAACGCTGGCATAAGGATTGGAAAATTAATCTTGTCAAATCTATCAATCCGGAAATGAAGGATTTAAAAGACCAACTAAAACAGTAGAATTACCCACCTGTCATGCCGAATTTATTTCGGCAACCCACGTGATAAGTAGCCCGCTACCCGTCGCTTCATTACCTATCCATGGGATGCCGAAATAAATTCGGCATGACTTTTATTTGTGTCCCGTCATGCCGAACTTGTATTTGTCTCCGTCATAGCGAACTTGTATTTGTCTCCCGTCATGCCGAACTTGTTTCGGCAACCCACGCGCCAAGTAGCCCGCTACCCATCGCTTCATTACCTATCCATGGGATGCCGAAACAAGTTCGGCATGACTTTTATTTTTCTCCCGTCATGCCGAACTTGTTTCGGCATCCCACGCGCTAAGTAACCCGCCACATGGCGCTTCATTACCTATATATGGGATGCCGAAATAAATTGGGCATGACATGCGTAATAAAAAAACCCGCCGAAGCGGGTTTTTATGTCGTTAATCTGTGGTCAGCAAATCAGCAACCTTAATATGGTTTTATATCGTCATTGATTTTAAACCAAGCGGTTATATGACGATAGTTTACAACAAACGGTTACATATTTTCTCTATTTCTTCGCGTCTTTAGTAGTTATAACCAAAGCACCGTTTTCTCCTTTTGTTCCGTATTTTAAAATGGCCGTCTCCGGATTTAAATAAACTACTTTGCCTTCAAAAGATTTAAGGTCTTTTTGGTTAACCAATTTGCCGTCTACTACATAAAGCGGTTGAATAGTAGAGGTCTGATTTCCGTTTTTATCGGTTATTACATGCCACAGGCCATTGGATGGTATTGGTCTACCTTCTACAATAACCTCCTTGTTTTTATCGGGGTTAACACTAAGTAGTTTTCCTTTATCTACTACATTGTTGTTGTTGTAATAAGTGCCAACCGTATGTGCCCCTGATGAAATTATCACACTATTGTCCTTGTTAACACTCATTGTTGTTTTGACTGGTGCCGAAATTACTACGTTGTTATTTAAACTAAATGTAGTGGCAGCGAGTTTAGCATCTCCGTCTTTATAAATAAACTGGTGGCTCGCGGTGTCAATTGTAAGGGCTGGTACTGACAGATGTACAGATTTTTCCTGGCCGATTTTATTGATATTTACATTATCAACGTTAAGTTGTATACCTGTTAGTCCGCTTGAATTGAAATTACTGTGGTAGTCGCTTCTAAAACTGCCCATTGGCTTATCTTCAATAGTAAAAGTAATAACAGAGTCTTTTTTACCTGGTCTTTGGCCTGTAATGGTTACAGTATGCCGTTCAATTTTAGGGCTGTCTATCGTAAAACTCAGGTTGTCAACATCGGCGCCTTTTAAGGTGATGGTTTTTGTTGTGCCGTTAATGCCTTTTTTTACGGTTACTGTACCGGTTATATTCCTGGTTGTAGCGGGTACAGTATCGTTATTCAAAACCACATTGTTTATGTTTTTTACTGCGGCCGCAACAGCCTTAAAAGCCGGGCTGCTTTTTACAGCCTCGGCTTTTGAAAGGCTGAAAGCAAACAGGCAAACCATTACTACGGGCACCAAAAACGCGTAGCGGGTAAGTGTTAATTTTGAAGATCTTTTAGCGTTCATCATTTTAATTCTTTTTTTTAAGGTTGAAAGGTTAAAATTGCTGGTAATGGCCGGGGCCGGTTGATTAAAAGTTATGTTAAGCAGACTGTATTGATAAGCTTTGCTATCAAGTCCTTTTTGTAAGATCTTACGGTCTGTTATAAACTCAATGTTCTCGCGCACCGCGCGTTTCATCATCCATATGCCGGGGTTAAACCAGTAAAATACTACACTTATCTCTGTCAATAAAACATCAAGGGTGTGCCACTCATCCACATGAACTTGTTCGTGCGCTAAAACGTTTTTTAGGTCAGTTGAACTTAGTTTGTCAGGGTTTACATAAATGTTTTTCCAGAAAGAGAAGGGGCTGATATCTCCATTTACTACCCGGATGGCTTGCCCGTTTATCTGTTTGGTGGCCGATCTGGCATGTATTTTATAAAGCGAGACCATCTGAAACAGCAGCCGCGCGGCAAACACAGCGACCCCTGTCCAGAAGGCAATTTCTAACCAGTTCCAGTAAGCGGCTTGTTTAACAAAGTTTTGGGCAGGTGCCTGCCAAATTATCACAACGTTTTGTACCGGCGCTACGATCTCCTGATGGTGCTGCGCAAATACCGACAGATCAATAAAAGGATATACGCTGGCGAAAATGATGGCCGTTACCAGGTAAGCGCGGTTAAGCGTGTAAAAAGTAAGCTTGCGCAGCACCAGGTAGTAACCCAGGCAAAACAGCACTAAAGCTATGTTTACTTTTATCAGGAAAGTGAAAAACTCAGGCATGATGAATTATGGTTTAGACATCAATAACTAATCAACTATTTCTTTTTGGTAGTAATAATAATAGCGCCGTTTTTGGCTTTCTCGCCGTATAACGAGGTAGCAGAAGCGTCTTTAAGCACTGTAATGCTTTTAATATCGTCCTGATTTATTTGTTCGAAGCCCTTTTCTGTAGCGATTTCCCCATCAATTATAATAAGCGGCGCAGCTAAATATCTATTTGTAGTATCTCCCAAAGCACTTGTTAGGGTGTTAGCACGCAGGCGTATATTTGCTTTGCTGCCAGGCGTCGTAACGGTTAAGCCCGTAACCCCTACGGGTTGCACATTATTTGTGTTGGTTTGGTTGCCTGTTAAATTATTGGTTACGTCTACATTTTTATTTATGCCGTACCCTCTAACCACTACCTCATTGCTAACCCCCGGCCTGTTATTAAAGGCGTCGTTTGGCCCACCGGTAGTAATAGCAATTACACTTTTTATTTTACCATTGGCCGGGGCGTTTAATCCTGATATTTGGTTAAGGTATGTTGTTGCATTGTCTTTGATAACGTTAACCGTTCTTATGGTGTTAGGATTTATATTACTAATATTATTATTATCAACGATCTTACCATCAACAACAATAACTATCGAATCGTTAAGTTTGCCGCCCCGAACTGTTAATGAATTGTTATCAATACGGTTTAATATTTCAGCTGCTGCCCCTTGCGTTTGTATTTTATTGTCTGTTGTTGTAATAGTGATCGTATTTGTTGCTGCACCGGTGGCTCCAGTTTTTTTTGCCGGAGTGGTTTTTGTAACAATCTTTTTAACCGGAGTAGTATCAGCGTTAAAAGCTACACTCTTAATGTTTTCTACAGCAGCGGCAACTGCTTTAAATGCCGGGTTGGTTTTTACCACTTCGGCCTTTGATAAGCTGAAAGTGAACACACATACCATAACTACGGGCATTAAAAACGCGTAGCGTGTAAGGTTCAGGTTTGAAGATTTTTTAGCGTTCATCATCATTATTCTCTTTTTTAATGTTGAAAAATTGAAATTACTGGTAATTGCAGGTGCCGGTTGGTTAAAGGTTATGTTAAGCAGGCTATATTGATAAGCTTTGCTGTCCACACCTTTTTGCAGTATTTTACGGTCGGTTATAAACTCAATATTCTCGCGGACGGCACGTTTCATCATCCATATGCCGGGGTTAAACCAATATAGTATTACGCTTATCTCTGTCAGCAAAACATCAAGCGTGTGCCATTCATTTACGTGAATTTGTTCATGCTCTAAAATATTCTGCAGATCTGTGGTGCTTAAGCGCTCGGGGTTGATGTAGATGCTTTGCCAGAAAGAAAACGGACTAATGTCGCCTTTTACCACCCGCACGTTTTGCCCGTTTATCTCTCGCGCTGTTGACCGACGGTATATTTTATATAACGAGGCCAGCTGAAATATAAGGCGTGTAGCAAATAATGCAGCTCCCGCCCAGAACAAAATTGCTAACCAGTTCCAATAAGCCGCCTGCCTTACAAAGTTTTGGGCAGGCTCCTGCCATATTATCACAACGTTTTGTACAGGCGCAATTATTTGCTGGTGCTGCTGCGCAAATACAGACAGATCAATGAACGGATACACGCTGGAAAATATAATAGCGGTGATAAGGTACACACGGTTAAGTGTATAAAATGTAAGCTTGCGCAGCACCAGATAATAGCCAACGCAAAAAAGCACCAGTGCTATGTTTACTTTTATCAGAAAGGTGAATAACTCAGGCATTGTGATTAAGGTTTAGGGTTTTCTATCAGTTTAATAATTTCTTTCAATTCGCTGGCGCTTATCTTTTTTTCCTTGGCAAAAAAAGTAACCAGGTCTTTATAAGAGTTTTCAAAATAGTCGCTTACAAAGCCATTCATAAACCGCTTTTTATATTCCTCTTCTTTTATAAGAGGTTTATAACGATAGGAATTGCCAATTTTTTCAGCCGCTAAAAAGCCTTTCCGTTCCAGGTTTTTAACTGTTGATGCGAGGGTGGTGTATGGAGGTTTGGGCTCTGTAATTTGGTCTAAAAAATCTTTTATAAAGCCGTTCCCGCATTGCCATACTGCCTGCATTGCTTCCTCTTCCTGTTGTGATAACTTCTCCATATTTTACGATTGTTTCGTAAAACTACGAACAATTCGTAATAATCCAAATTATTTTAACAAAATTTAACTTTTGTAACTTTTTAATGATTTTCTAATAACCGTTGCAACATTCAATCGTAATAGGTACTTTTAATGACTTAATTATGACATTATGCACCTGAACAAAAAGATTACAGTTATAACCACATTACTGCTGGCAGTAATAGTGTTAGCTTCAATGACATTGCAGCAACAGCCGCAACGTCCGCCAGAAACTCCTCCAACAAATCTTAAAGTTTTACCAAAAAAACTGACCCGCAATCAGGTTGGTAAAATTATGGACGAGTGGTCATCATCATTAGGCGTACGTTGTAATTTTTGCCATGCACGCGACGAATCTGCCAACAGAACCGATTATGCAAGTGACGCAAAACCTGAAAAGGAAATGGCCCGCCACATGTATAAAATGATGGTATCTATCAATAAAAAATATTTTAAAGCAGGCGAGAAAGACACCTTAGGCATGGTAAAATTAACAAGTGTTAATTGCAACACCTGCCATAATGCTAAATCAAAACCTGAACTAACTGTACCAAAACGCGCTGGTTTCGGCGGCCCGCCTCCGGGTGGTGCTCCGGGAGCAAGGCCACAAGGCGGCCCGCCAGCGGGTGGCCCACCGGCAGGTACACCTCCGGCAGGTAGTGCCCCAAGACAAGGATAACAAGAAAGCCCCATAAACAAATAAGCTCCCCGGATACCCGGGGAGCTTATTTGTTTTAATAGTTTGTTATATAGTTAACTGCTGGCGCGGGTTTGCGTTTTTGTTATCTCAGTATTTCTTTGTTTGCTTACGGCGTTGTTAGCGTTAAGGCTGGTCAACATCATATAGCATTTAACAAATATAATGAACAGGAAAAAGGCTGCTAAGACAAAGCTTTGCAGGTCTTCTTTTGTTTTAAGCACTTTGTCTATCGGGTTTACAGGGTTGTTCATTCTTGCAAGTTGTACTCTTTATTTGTTTAATACGGACAAGTTGTTGTAAATGTTATATTAATTGAAATTTTTTTTTTGTAATTATAACGCGCAGCTTGATATCGCCTTTTAGTAGTTGAGATTGATACTACAATTGTGCTACATTTACATATATGCAAAAAATATTAATTGCTAACCGTGGCGAAATTGCATTAAGAGTAATGCGTTCCGCCCGCGAAATGGGTATTAAAACTGTTGCTGTTTATTCTGCGGCAGATAGGAATGCTTTGCACGTTCGTTATGCCGATGAAGCGGTTTATATTGGCGAGGCCCCGTCTAACCAATCTTACTTAGTTATTGATAAGATAATTGCGGCTTGTAAAAAAACTGGTGCAGAAGGTATCCACCCCGGCTACGGTTTTTTAAGTGAGAACGCTGCTTTTGCCCGCGCTGTGCGCGATGCAGGGTTAACCTTGATTGGCCCATCGCCTGAAGCAATGGAGGTAATGGGTAACAAACTATCGGCAAAAGCGGCTGCAATGCGTTATAATATCCCTATGGTGCCGGGGACGGAGGAGGCTATTACAGATGTTGCCGAAGCTAAACAACGTGCGGTAGAAGTTGGCTTTCCTATTCTTATAAAAGCTGCCGCAGGCGGAGGGGGCAAAGGCATGCGGATTGTTGATGGTGCAGATGATTTTGAAGAGCAGATGCAATTAGCAGTGTCAGAAGCTACCTCGGCATTTGGCGATGGTTCTGTTTTTATAGAGCGATATGTATCATCACCCAAACATATTGAGATCCAGGTTTTAGGTGATACACACGGCAATATTGTACACTTGTTTGAGCGCGATTGCTCCGTGCAACGCCGCCATCAAAAGGTAATAGAAGAAGCGCCGTCTGCAGTGCTAACGCCTGAAATAAGAGAGCAAATGGGCCGCTGTGCTGTGGATGTGGCGCGGTCTGTTAACTATACCGGCGCCGGAACGGTGGAGTTTATTATGGATGAGCAGCTCAATTTTTATTTTCTGGAGATGAACACCCGCCTGCAGGTAGAGCATCCGGTTACCGAAATGATAACAGGTATTGACCTGGTTAAAGAGCAGATCCGCATTGCAAGGGGCGAAGCGCTAAGTTTTACTCAAGCTGATCTGAAGATAAACGGTCATGCTTTAGAGTTGCGTGTATATGCGGAAGATCCGGCCAATAACTTTTTACCTGATATAGGTACACTGCAAACGTATGTTACGCCTAAAGGGCCCGGCGTTAGGGTGGATGATGGTTTTGAACAGGGAATGGAGATCCCCATTTATTATGACCCGATGATTGCCAAGCTGGTTACGTATGGTAAAGATCGGGAAGAGGCCATTGACAGGATGATACGCGCCATTGATGAGTATATTATTACGGGGATAACAACCACATTGGGCTTCGGTAAATTTGTTATGCAGCATCAGGCATTCCGCAGCGGGAACTTTGATACACATTTTGTTAAAAAATACTTTACGCCAGAAGCTCTTAATGAAGATAACGAGCAGGAAGCGATGATAGCGGCCCTTATTATGGAACGCTTATTAAGCGCAAGGCAAAGCAGTGTAGCGGCAGCATCATCAGAAGTATCGGCGTGGGTAAAGAATCGGAAAGAAATATAGACTTGTCGCGATTTTCGTTAAATAGTTGCCGGTTTATATGAGCGGAAGTAAATAAAAATTATAGTAGCGGTAAAAGCTATAGGGATAAAAAAGCTGAGTTTGGCAAACATCACCAAACCAATAAACGTCAAAGGTAAAATCAATACGCACGAGGCGATAAATCCTAAAATTATATTAGCGCGTGATTTATCTTCTCCCGAAGATGCCATCTCATAAGTCTTAGCTAAAAAATAAGTTACCGGAGCGGCATAACACATAATTATTATTATCAACTTTAAAAACTCAAGGCTTAAAATCCAATCGATTTTAAAGTTTAGCAACAAAGAAATATACGGATACAGCAATGCTACTGTAACTAACGGTAAAATTATGCACAAAAAGGTGTTGTAAGTTTTTGTGTTAACGCGAACGAAGCTTAGGATTTTCATGTTTGTTTGGTTAATTTCAACACATCTAAAGTAATAATAATTTCCAATAAATTGATTTTCAACTAATTCAATCAAAAACAAAGCCGCTGATATGTCCGAAGCCATAAGTACCTCTCAACGCATCCGGTCAATAGTAGGCGGCTCTTTAGGCAATTTGGTTGAGTGGTATGATTGGTACGTGTATTCGGCCTTTGCGCTTTACTTTTCGGGCAGCTTTTTTCCTAAGGCCAACGAGACAGTACAGCTGCTCAATACAGCGGGCATATTCGCAATAGGCTTTTTAATGCGCCCCATAGGGGGCTGGGTAATGGGAACCTACGCCGACAGGAAGGGCCGCAAAAAAGCGTTAACAGCATCTGTATTAATGATGAGTGTCGGCTCGCTTATTATTGCCATTATTCCCGGTTATAGCCAGATAGGGGTAGCAGCACCTATACTATTGGTGCTGGCCCGCATTATACAGGGCCTAAGTGTTGGCGGCGAGTACGGCACCAGCGCTACCTACCTCAGCGAAATGGCTACGCAAAAACACCGGGGTTTTTACTCATCATTTCAATATGTTACTTTAATAATGGGGCAATTACTGGCTTTGGGGGTGCTGGTAATATTGCAACGGGCGTTTCTAACAGAAGAACAATTACATGGCTGGGGCTGGCGCATTCCGTTTGCCATTGGTGCGGTTTTGGCCATCAGCGTTATGTATTTAAGGCGCAGTTTGCACGAGTCTGTAATTATTGCTTCAGATGATAAAGAAAAAGCATCTCGTGGTACTTTGCGGGCGCTGGCCGCCCACCCAAAAGCGGTACTAACTGTAATAGGCTTAACCATGGGTGGCACTTTAGCCTTTTATACGTTTACTACTTATATGCAAAAGTTTTTGGTCATCACATCCGGCTTCAGTAAAAGCGATGCGACCCTTATATCAACATTAACTTTGGTGTTTTTTATGTTATTGCAGCCTGCGTTCGGTTCGCTGTCAGACAGGATAGGCCGTAAGCCACTGCTCATAGCTTTCGGTATATTTGGCACAGGGGCAACTGTACCCATACTAACAACGCTAAGCCACACCAACAATTTTTGGGTTGCCTTTGGCTTAATTATGGCAGCGCTGGTTATTGTTAGCGGCTATACATCCATCAACGCGGTGGTAAAGGCAGAGCTTTTCCCGGCAAATATCCGTGCCTTAGGCGTGGGCTTTCCTTATGGTATCGCGGTTTCATTATTTGGTGGCACCGCCGAACCTGTCGCTTTGTTGTTTAAAGATAAAGGCCATCAGGAATGGTTTTACTGGTATGTTACCGGGTGTATCCTGGTATCTTTAGCTATTTACGTGTTAATGAAGGATACGAAGAAGTATTCCAAGATAGATTAAAGCAACCGAATATAATTACTTCATATATCTATTCAGACGTCTTATTGGAGATGTTTTTAATTGCATCATCCAGTTCAGCAGAACTTTTTTTGAGCATAGTACAAAGGTCGCCAAGCTTTTCGTCTGATGTTTGGTGTTGAATCAGTTCGGCCAAACCTATAATATTTGCCAATGGTTTGCGTACCACGTGCGATTGAATAAATCCAATCTCGTCAAGTTGGGTATTTGCAGAGTTGAGCCTGCTTCTTGTGTCAACAAACTCGGTTATATTATAACCCACACAGAATATGCCTTGCGGCTGCCCGTCTCCGTCAAAGTAAGCCTGCATCTCCCATTGCGTAGTTACAAAACCACCTCGCCCGTCGTGCTTGCGTAACGTAGCCGCAACTAATTTCCCCGGATTTGCGAAGCAGTCTGACCCTGATTGCTGACAGATAGCAATATCTTCGGGATGAAGGGTTATGCTAAAATGTCTTCCCAATAAAGTGCCATTGGTAAATTCAAAATTGCGGTCGTAATTTTTACTTACATAAGCATACGTACTGTCCATACCTATTGCAATGGTATAAAAAAAGGAAGACTCTTGAAGGAAATGATTTATCTGGTCGTATTGCTTCATGTGTAGCAGTATTTACTTTATGAACGCAGCTGGCAGGTAATTAGTTTTATTAAGCCTTAGGATAACCAATCAAGCATACTTTCAGCGAGATTTTCTACATCAATCCGGCAACTATATTAATACTCAAGGCCACAATAGCAGTATTAAAAGCAAAAGAGATGAGGGCGTGAAATAGCGCAAGCCGCCTGATGCGTTTGGATGAGATCTCTACATCTGATACCTGGAACGTCATGCCGATAACGAAGGAAAAATACACAAAGTCAAGGTAATCCGGATCTTTCTCATTGCCGGGGAAATCTAAACCGCCTACCGGTTTTTGTGCATGTTCGGGCTCGTAATATAAATGGGCGTACCTTAAGGTAAATAGCGTATGCACTAACCACCATGATACCAGCACCGATGCCAGGGCCAGTATAACAGGAAAAGCCACACCCTCGCCCGTTTTTCCTTTGGCCGACATCAGCAGAAAAATAATGGCACCCAGGCTCATTATGGAGGAAGCAATAACGAACAGGAAAATAAAAGTGCGGTTAGAGTCTTGCAACTTGGCGTTTTTACGCACTTCCTGCGGATGAGAAGTAAAAATAATGATCCAATCCATAACGATCACTGTAAAAGCGAAAGCTATCCATACCATTAATATGGCAGACGGAGTGGATTGACTGCTACGGGTTATAAAGAACGCAGCTATGGCCACTATCAGGGCGATAAGGAACCGGTAATGTGCATCAAGCCTGAAAAATAATTGGCGGTTGGTTTGTTTCTGGTTCATAGATCATGGTTGATAGTTCATGGCCAAATTGTTTTCAGTTGCTGGTTGTAATAAATAAAAAATACCATGATCTGTTAACCATGAACTATTCGCTATCAACTATAAAAGCCACCCGGCCCACCTGTCCGTCTTCCAGCCTCACTTTTATTCCGCGGGAGTGGTAAGCCGAACTGGTAAGCAAGCGCTCAACAATACCGCGGGTTAAAGCGCCGCTGCGCTGATCTTTTTTAAGAATGATATCTACTTCTAAACCCGGATATATGTTGCTTCTGTTTTGTCCGTTCATGTTTTTTTTTGTTCGGAAGTCGGAAAGACCGAAAGTGCGAAAGATGTTTTTTAGTCCGGAAAGTCGGTGAATATTGAAAACCCTATATTAATCTTTCTGACTTTCGGTCTTTCCGACTTCCGGACTATTAACTCTTCACCAACCTGGTTACTGCCCAACTTACTTTTTCAAAATTAAAGCTGTTTACCAGCGTTTCCATTGCCGCAATAATACGTTCGTTATTCAGGTTACCAATACTGCCCTCGTGGGTATGGAAAACCTGTTTTGCCGGGTTAAAATCGCCTTGCTCAATTGCTAAACCTACTTGCTTATAAGCATCGCGGAAAGGTGTGCCGCTCAAAACCATGCGGTTAACTTCTTCTACACTAAATAGGTAAGCGTATTTTGGGTCGTTTAAAATTTCTGTGTTAACGGTAATGTTTTGCAGCATGAAAGTAGCCATTTTTAAACAGCTTTTTAACTCGGTAAAGGCCGGGAAAATAAGTTCTTTCAGCAATTGCAGTTCACGGTGATAGCCCGATGGCAGGTTGGTCGTCATCATGGCTACATCGTTGGGTAGTGCCTGTAAGCGGTTGCATTTGCCGCGCATAATTTCCCAAACATCGGGGTTCTTTTTATGCGGCATAATGCTACTGCCGGTGGTCAATGTATCAGGGTAGCTAACAAAAGCAAAGTTCTGGCTTAGGTATAAAGTTTGGTCCATGGCCATTTTAGCCAGCGTAGCAGCTATAGATGATAGCGCCTGCGCTATAACCCGCTCAGTTTTGCCTCTGCCCATCTGCGCGTAAACCACATTATAGTTAAGACTCTCAAAACCCAACAGCTCGGTGGTCATGGTTCTGTTCAATGGGAACGATGACCCATAACCCGCGGCAGAGCCTAATGGGTTTTTATTGGTGATCTTGTATGCCGCTAAAACCATCTCCAGGTCGTCGGTCAGGCTTTCCGCATAAGCGCCAAACCATAAACCAAACGATGAAGGCATGGCCACCTGTAAGTGGGTATATCCCGGTAACAAAACATCTTTATATTTTTCGCTAAGTGCTATAAGCTCGCGGAAAAGGGTATCCGTTTCATTTACTACCTGTTGCAATTCATGCCTGAAAAACAATTTCAGGTCAACCAGCACCTGGTCGTTACGTGAGCGGCCGCTGTGAATCTTTTTACCTGCCTCGCCTATGCGTTGTGTAAGCAACATTTCTACTTGCGAGTGTACATCCTCAACGCCCGGTTCTATTTTGAATTTTCCCTTTTCAATCTCCGAATAAATATGTTTTAATTCGCGCTGAACCAGCTGCAGATCGTCTGCACTCATCAGGCCTATACTTTGCAGCATTTGGGTATGCGCCAATGAGCCAAGCACATCAAAGGCAGCCATTTGAGCGTCAAACTCAGTATCCCGGCCAACGGTAAAGTTTTCTACCAGTTTATTAACGTCAATGTTTTTTTGCCAAAGCTTGCTCATGCTGCAAATATGAGAAATATTTTGATGATGATTGGCAGGATAAAAGGCGGTACAAATATGCTACTTGCCTTTTTTTGGAAGGGATTTCAATAGTTCTTTAGCCGGAATGGAAGCAGAAGTTCCATCCATGTAACCAATAACAAGACTTTCGTTGTTCTCGGCTGCTTTTTCAGCCATTTGCCTAAGGCCGATATTTAGCGCATCAACCACTTTGCTTGCAAAGCCATCGAAATTATTATTACTGTTATTGATCGCCATCGCTTTGTTCATTAATTTCTTTCCAAATATCGTTATTTAAAATTATTTTCGGCGAAGCGTTTACTTTTTCTACCACAACCTCTACTTTTAAAGCCATGTTGTTGATGATGGTCCAATTGTCGCAAATTGGAATATATAATTTAAACAAGTTCATTATTCCTCTATAATATCGCCGCTCTACAACATCGTCAGGGATATGATGTCCTCCTTTACTTACTCTTTTTGCCACACGATCTACCGCTACTTCCGGCGAACTCAACCAAAAATATAGCAACGTAACTGTGTAACCGGCTTTTTTTGCCTTTTTAATAAGCGATACATAGCTTTTAGTTGAAAGAGTAGTTTCAAAAGCAAAGTCAACTCCTTCGTTCATCAGGATGCTTATCCGTTCCAACATAATTCGTCCGGCTGCTAATGCTACGCTTTCAGGATTGAAAGGAGATAATCCGGCAGCTATAATATCAGCGTTCACAAATTCTTTACAGTTAAGCAATTCCGGCAAAACAATATAACTGGCAGTAGTTTTACCGGCACCGTTACACCCTGCTATTATATACAAGTTTGGCATTGCTTCGTAAATCTAAATTCGTAAATCAAATCACACTATCTTTTCCAACATTTGCACATACAATTCTATCCCCTCGCGTATTTCATCAACATACACAAACTCATCCGCCATATGAGATCGTGCTGAATCGCCAGGACCTATCTTAATCGTTTCGATGTCTAATAACGACTGGTCAGATGTAGTAGGCGACCCGTAAGTTGTGCGCCCTAAACTTATACCTGCATGTACTATTGGGTGATTACGACTTATAGAGGATGGTTTTAACCTTGTAGACCGCGCCTTTAGATCGCACTTAACATGTTCACCAATTATTTCCAATACTTCTTCGTTGCGATAAGCATCCGTAACCCGCACATCAACCACAAAATTGCAGCTGGCAGGTACTACATTGTGTTGCGAGCCTGAATTGATGACCGTAACAGACATTTTTATTGGTCCGAAAGCATCAGATTCTTTTGGAAACTTAAAGGTGCGAAACCATTCAATATCTTTCATGGCATTGTAAATAGCATTGTCGCCTTCCTCACGGGCGGCATGGCCGGCTTTTCCGTGCGCAACACAATCCAACACCATCAGGCCGCGCTCGGCAACCGCCAGTTGCATTAAAGTGGGTTCGCCAACAATACCGAAATCCAGTTTACCCAGGTCGGGCACTACCAGCTCAATACCGTTAAGTCCGGATATTTCCTCTTCGGCAGTTGCTGCCAGGCAAAAGTTATATTTCAGGTCATCGCGCTCATAAAAGTAAAGGAAGACTGCAATTAGCGATACCAAACAACCCCCTGCATCATTACTGCCTAAACCGTACAATTTGCCATCCTCTATTTTAGCATCAAACGGATTGCGCGTATAACCGGAATTAGGTTTAACGGTATCATGATGAGAGTTAAGCAAGATGGTGGGTTTTGCCTCGTCAAAATGTTTATTACGTGCCCAAACGTTGTTGATATTACGGGTGGGGGTGATGCCTTTTTCTTTTAAAAATTGTTCTATAATATCGGCAGTGCCTTCTTCCTCTTTACTGAAAGACTGCGTGGCAATTAATTTTTTTAGTAACTCCACCGCTTGTTGGTAGAGGGTGTTTAAATCTGTCATATCAAACTTTGCTATTCAAACAATCCTTTATCCCTATCCAAAAAATGCGGCCTTGGGAGTTCTAAACCAAGCTTTTTACTCAATTGCTCAGATGTATAGTCGGCCAGTTCGGGCGAGTAGCGCTCATCGTGCTGGTGCATAAAAAACCAAACCGACTGCAGGCCCATATCCCGCCATTGTTTAATTCTATCTACCCAATCATCAACCCTTTTATAATCGGTGCGGTGCAAGCTATTACCCACAAAACGAATAAAGGCATGCGGGGTAGGCAAAGTCATGTGCACCACGTCGCGCCGGCCAGATGCATCTGTAATTACTGCACCTATACCCAACTCGTGCATCAAATTAAAAGCGCTTTCGCGTGCTTCGCTGTTGGCAAACCATTCTTTATGCCGCAGTTCCACAAATAGTGGTACGTCCTTAGGCAAATGTTCCAGGTATGCTTTTACTTCGGGAAAACTTTTTGGCGTGAAATTATCGCTTAACTGCAAAAAAAGCGGGCCTAACTTATCGCCGAAGGCCATAACACCTTCGTAAAACTGCGTGGTTATCTCCTCGGCGTTTTTTAAGCGACGGATATGACTTATGCTCTGTGAAAATTTGGGACAGAATTTAAAATCGGGGTTACTGTCGGCTTTTTCTTTCCATTTAGCAATAGTAGCGGCAGGATAAACATTGTAAAATGTAGCATTGAGCTCAATACTATCAAAATGCTTAACATACTCGTCTAAAAAATTAGCATCTTTTGTTTTAGGCGGATAGATCTTTCCTACCCACTCTTTCCTACCCCATTTGGCACAACCCACATGTACCTCCAGGGGCGATTTTCCCCTGGCTGCCGCGAGCGTTTTAACGGTAAGTTCAGGATCAGGTGGAAATGAAAAATCCACCGCATCTAATTCTTCTGGTAGTACCCTGCCAAATTCCATATTTAAAGCAATTTTCCCCGCAAGTTAATACTTTTACAGCATACCCCATTTGGCATAATATTATTTAAGCAAGGGCGTTTAACCTTGGCATAACAATAAAACACCATATCATGCTTAACAGATATATAACTATGGCGTTGCTCATGTTCTTAGCTCTGTCCGTAAATGCGCAGGCTCCTTTACAGCAACAGATAAATGATATTGCTAAGGATGCCAAAGGCATTGTAGCCGTAACAGCATTGAATATTGAAACCCGCGATTCGTTATCCTACAATGGAGACGCGCAAATGGTTATGCAAAGTGTTATGAAGTTCCCGATAGCCTTGGCGGTAATGAACCAAGTAGAAAAGGGTAAGTTAAAGTTAAATCAAACCATAAAGATCCGCGAAAGTGACCTGCACCATACCTGGGGAGCGATCTACGAAGAGTACCCCAAAGGGGTGGAAATGACCATCAGCGAATTGCTAAGCTACATGGTATCATTAAGCGATAATAACGCTTGCGATATTTTGCTGCATAAACTGGGCGGCGTTAAACCTGTGATGGATTATCTGGGTAGTATTGGCGTAAAAGGAGTTGTTATTGATGCATCCGAAGCGGATATGGCAGCCGCCTGGGAGGTACAATACACCAACTGGTGTACACCTGCTGCTATGGTGCATCTGCTGGATGTTTTTTACCAGGGCAAGGCGCTTAATAAAGCAAATACAGATACGCTAATGAAAAAAATGGTGGAGACCACTACAGGGCCTAAACAAATAAAAGGATTATTACCCACCGGCACTGTGGTGGCGCACAAAACCGGCAGATCAGCCACCAACAGCGCGGGGTTATCGCCGGCCACGAATGATGTAGGTATAATTACATTGCCAAACGGACAGCATCTTGCGCTTGCCATATTTGCAGGCAACTCAACCGCTGATTTGGACACGCGCGAGGGTGTTATTGCGCGCATTACTAAGGCGGTTTGGGATAATGCGATCAGTAAAAAGTGAAAAATCAGATAGCGAACCGCAAACCATCATAAGCCAGTTCTATACCCGGTGGCAATTCTGCTGATACATCAGCGTGTTTGCCTAAACGGTGACTTATATGGGTGAAATAGGTTTTTTCAGCACCAATTTCAAGTGCAAAATCAATAGCTTCCTGAAAAGTAAAATGCGAGATATGTTCCTGTTTTTGCAGCGCGTTCAACACCAGTATTTTAGTGCCCCTCAGCTTTTGTTTTTCACTTTCTGCAATGGTTTTGGCATCGGTAATGTAGGTAAAATCATTTATCCTGAAACCTAATACAGGCAAGCGGTAATGCATAACTTCAATAGGTGTTAACCGGATATCGCCAACTGTAAAAGGGTCAAGGCCTATGGTGTTTAGATTAACCTGCGGAATGCCCGGATATTTGTGTTCATCAAAAACATACGGAAACTCACGTTTTAGCGTAGCCTGCACCCGTGCATCCGCATAAATATCCATTGGTGCCTGCTGTTTGTAGTTAAACGCACGTATATCATCCATTCCGGCTACATGGTCTTTATGCTCGTGGGTAAAAACCAGTGCATCAAGTTGCTGCACATTTGCCCGCAACATCTGGTACCTAAAGTCGGGGCCCGAATCAATAACAATTGTTGTGCTGTCACTTTCTACCAAAATAGAGCTGCGTAAGCGCTTGTTATGGCTGTCTGTTGATGTACATACCGCGCAGCCACAGGCAATTACAGGCACTCCCTGCGAGGTTCCGGTTCCTAAAAAAGTAACTATCACAATTGCAGTTTGGTTTGTTTAAGCTGCTGTAAAAAAGCAGTCTGTTTATCATCAAGCAAGTTTTGGTCAACTTCCAGTTCGCGCAGCAGATCGGCAATGGCCAGCACCTTGCTCTCCAGGTTTGAAAAACGGTTTATCACTATTATTTTGCTGTTTTGCAGCAAACATGCTCCCGTTTTAAAGTTGCCCTTTTCGTAACGCACCCTGTAACCGGCTGTTTTTAGCAGCAGTTCCATTTTTTCAAGTGTATGGGTGGTAAGCGTGAGCATAATTTCAAAAGTAGTGTTTTGTTGGGATGCGCGGAAATGAGGAAGACGGAAAGTAAGACAGAATATTCAATGAGGTGATTTTTCAATTATTGTTTTCTTGCCGAAAAACAATTGACAGCCATTTATTGTTATTAGCAGACCCATTATTGAGCTTATAAATGACAAAAAAAATTCTGGTAATTGATGATAATGATGATCTGCTTGAGCTGTTAAACGAAGCGCTTACCGCTGAAGGTTATGAGGTTGAATGCGCATCTCACGTTGATAACATCTATGAGTCTGTGCGTAATTCGCAGGCGCAGCTGGTTATAATTGATTACATATTAGAAGGTATTAATGGTGGCGAACTTTGCCATCAACTTAAAATAAATCCACGCACCAAGCATTTGCCTGTTATTATGATATCAGGCTTTCCGCGCGTACTTGAATCATTAGGTAATTACGGTGCTGATAAAATTTTAGCCAAGCCCTTTGATTTGCCCGAGTTGCTGAGTGTTGTTAAAAGCCACTTTTCTGGCGCGGCTGCCGTTGCCTGATAGGGTTAACCTATCTTGGTAAGGTTTATGGTAAAAGTAGTGCCCTGCTTTTCAACGCTGTATACTTTGATATCACCGCCATGTTTGGTAACTATCTGGCGCACTATACTAAGACCCAGGCCAACAGATTCTTCTCCACGCATACCGCGCCTGCTTGCTCTTGAAAAACGTTCAAAAATAAATGGCAGCAACTCTTGAGGAATACCCATGCCAAAATCTTTTATATCAATAAGAGCATCGGTGTTTGTAGCGCGCAATGCTATTTCAATATGATTGTTTGGTCCGGAAAACTTAATGGCATTGCTAATAAGGTTATCCATTACGCGGCCCATTTTTTCAGTATTTATGTGGGCAAACACCGGTTGGTGGTTTCCGTAATACAAAATATTGGCTTGCCCATGTTTGCTTTTAACCCATTCGTCAACAATTTTTAGCAAAAACTGGTTCAGCTCAACTTTTTCGGTATCAAACTCGTGGTGTTGCTCATCATGCGCAGTTTCAAGCAGGTCATTAATAATGCTCGCCGCTTTATCGCACGATGCTTCCATCATAATCAAGTTCTGGTGGTCCTCGGTGTCCATTTTCTTCTCCATCTTCATAATGGCAGCAATGGTTTTTATGGCTGAAAGCGGATTCCGCAGATCGTGCGCCACAATACCTAATATTTCGTTCTTCGCCCTTATGGCTTGTTCAATTTCGAGGTTCTTTTCTTCAATGGCCTTAAGCTTTAAATAATTGTCGGCCCTGTAAGAGAAGGTATATCTTGATATGCAAAAAAATACAATCAATAGTATAAGCGATGCCAGGTTATTCATTACCACCTCGTTTGTGCCGCTTTGGTACGAAGGTAAAAGCAGCGAAAAACAAATGCCGGTAACCAACGCCAGGAAAATGGTTTCAAAATGCTCAAACGTGTAAAAAACTGCTATCATGATGAGCCCGATGAGGTACATCACCAATGTGTTGCGCGGATTATGCATTGTAAAAAAGGTGGTGCGCATAAAACTTAACATAACAAACAGCGCAAACAGCAGCGTAAACGCACGGGCAAGCATTCTTATGTTAAAGTTTTTTTGATAGTGTTTTAGCAAAACCACAGATCCTGCGTAAAAAATCGGGGAAACAAGTATTGATATCCAGTTGGCCTGTTTAAATTCACCTATATGGTCAAAATTCTCAATAGGCAAATCAGTTAATGTTACCAATAGCCTTAAAGATAAACTAACAATAAGATAAACTAAACTCAATACTTTTACCGAGCGCAGATTTTGGAATGTACTGTAATGATAGAAAGCAGAGCGCTTGAGCGGATCAATCCTTGTGAAAAAATGAACCCTCATCACAATACATTTAATACGCTGATACGGTTATATGTTAGGGGGCATACAAGCATTTTTATCAATAATTAAATTGTCATAGGCGCTATAAATTTAGCTAATATTTATTACTTACGTAATATTTCGTAAAATAAGTTTTTGTAAAATCTCGCAGTTAAAGCCGCCTGATTTTACTATTTTGTGCACCTGAAATTTTTATAAACAGATACTCAATTATAATGACTTATTGCTTAGGGATTAAGGTTAAAGAAGGGTTGTTGGCCATTGCCGATACCCGCATTACCTCGGGTACAGATACCACGGTAAAAAAGAAGATATCAATAGAACAAAAAGATCATTTTTCTCTTTTTATCATGACGAGCGGCCTGCGTTCAACCCGAGATAAGGCAATAGTATATTTTAATGAACTGCTGGAAACAACAGAGTATAATAAATTATATAAAGCGGTTAACGCGTTTGGCGAACAGATAAAAAGGGTAGCAGCCGAGGACAGACAGTCGCTTGAAAAGGCGGGGTTTAACTTTGATCTGCACTCTATAATTGGCGGGCAATTAAAAGATGACAGCGAGCATAAGTTGTTTTTACTTTACCCCGAAGGAAATTGGGTGGAGCTGGGGCAAGGCGCACCTTTTATAATTATCGGCAACTCAGGGCATGGTAAACCCATACTTAACCGCACACTGAACGAAAATTCGAGTTTGCGGCTGGCGCTTAAGGCGGGGTTTTTGTCCTTTGATTCTACCCGGGTAAGCTCAAACAATGTTGACTTCCCTATTGATGTTGTTTTATATAAAAAAGACAGCTTTGAAATAGTAGAAAAACGCTATGAGAAAAAGGACCTGGAAAACATCTCAACCCAATGGGCGGAGGAGTTGAAAGCGGCGCTCGACAATATATCAGAAGACTGGATGGACACGGCATTTGATAAAATGCCATAAAACACACAAAAAGTAAATGAAATTTAACGTATTCACCGAGATGGAGTATCGGGTAGGGGCGGATAGTACGTTGATATTAAGCATCAATGCGCTTCGCAATCAGCATCAAACTGTATTAAGCGAGGAGTTCACTATCTCGCCTTATATCAAAACCGAAGAGCTGCCGGCAGTGAGTGGCGAGAACCGGCTTATACGTTTTGAGGTTGCAGATGCCACGCTGCTTAAATTAAGTTATAAAGCTACAGTTGACAATTGCTACAAATTAGTTGACTTTGCGGATAAGCCCGACATTTCAATCGCGCAGCTTGATCCAACCATTATTCCTTACCTTAACCCAAGCCGTTATTGCCAATCTGATAAATTATTCAGGCTGGCCAATAACCTGTTCGGGCATATTGAAAGCTCTTTTAGCAAGGTAATAGCGCTAACAGATTGGATAAATAAAAATATTGAGTACTTAAGCGGCTTTAGTAATTCTAATACTTCGGCATTTGATACCGTTACAGAGCAAGCCGGTGTATGCCGTGATTTTGCCCATTTAGGTATAACACTGTGCCGCGCGTTGAACGTACCGGCGCGTTACTTTACGGGATATTCTTACAAACTTAAACCGGCAGACTTTCACGCATGTTTTGAGGCGTACCTCGGTGGCGAATGGGTGTTGTTTGATGCAACGGGCCTGGCTCCTTTAAACGGAATAGTTAAAATCTCTACGGGTAGAGATGCCGCCGATGCTGCCATTGCCAATCTGTTTGGTGATGTATTATTTACATCAATGATAGTAAGCTGCGAGTTGGTGGAAGGGGAAGCATTTGAACCTTTTTTCTATAACAGTAACGATAGCATAGGTATTTGTTATCTGTAGCCCGAATCAGGACTTAGTGGATTTAGTGTTTATAGGATTATACCTGTTCCTATAAACATTAAATCATTTAATCGCTTTTATAGTAAATTCTACAATCATTTAGTCCAAACAACCTAACTTCATACAAGCCTTTATTGTACAAAAGACACACCTGTGTTTAATGTACACTTAGAAAATTATTTGGCCTCAACAAGAAATTTTTTTTACTTTTTTGTAACATTATTGTGATTGAAATGTTATATCTTTAAATAACCAATCAATTTAAAGGCTAAAATTATGAAAAACGCAATTTTTGTTTGCTTGATGGCTATTGGCCTTAAAGCGGCTGCACAATGCCCCATCAACGAAGTTCTAACAACCCGAGACCCGCAAAACATCACAAACCTGATTGACAATAACACGGAATGCTTTAAAGAGGCCCTTACGCAAAACAAGGAATATGCATCCTTTAAAACCTACCTGGATTACATCTACAATAACGCCAGCGATTGGGTTTATCATAACTATCCTGAGAAAGAAAAGCAGTTTGATGAATTTTATGCAAAATGGGGTAAAGACTATCCAACCATGACCTCGCCTGCACCAAACATTCCGGAGTTTTACCGTGAACTGGCCACAATGGTGGCTGCAGATAAATCTTTTTTTGCACAGGTAAGACCTACCAAAATGCCTTTGCGTTATATGCAATGGTTGTTTGTTAAAAACCTAAAGCAAAAATATGGCGAACAGGCGGTAGTTAACTTGGCTAATGCAGCGGGCAAATTGGCTAACCTGCAGAAAACTCCTAATTACAGCTATTATGATATGCTTGCAGGCAGTTTTTATTAATAGAATAAGTACTACTATATAGTTTTTTTGAGGGTTGAAGGTAAAAGTCGGTTTTTAGGGACAGGAAACCAGTTAGACTTTTACTTTTGGCCCTTCTTTTTTAACCTAAAATATCAGCAATTTCTGTAAAGCCTTTTTCGCGGGCCAGATCAGCAGGCAGCTTGCCGCCTTCCATGCGGATATCAACAAGGGCACCTTTTTCCAACAGTAATATTATCAACTCCAGATTACCGTTTTGCGCTGCAGAGTGCAGCGGGGTAACGCCCATTTGCTGTTTTATATTAACATCAGCGCCATTTTCTACCAGCATACGGGCAACATCTGTATAATTACCTGCCGCGGCGGAGTGCAACGGAAAAACATTGTAGCCATTTTTTGAAGGCAAATTGACATCGGCGCCTTTTAAAACTAAATATCGCGCAGCCTCAAATTGCCCAAAATAACATGCAAGGCCCAAAGCCGTAAAACCATCATCAGCATATTTATTAATGGTATCGGGGTGGGTGTAAATAAGGTGAGCCAGCGTATCGAACTTTCCGGTTGCAGCTGCCTCAAACAGGTTGAGTTGGCCGGTATAATTTAACAACAAAGTTGTAACCTCGGGTTTTTTGTAATAGCAGGACAGCATTAACGGCGATACATGGAAGCTGGTTGTTTTGGTGGCCAATGCCGGGTTTTCTTTCAGCAAAGAGGTTAAGCCTTCAAGGTTGGCTTCGGTAACATATTGCTCAAGTAGTTCTGTACTCATTGATTTCAATATTACTAAAAAATTTAAAACTTTAGCCGCATAGTTGTTTAATCTACGTAACTTTATATTTGCATATACTACGCTATAATTTAAATGCCAATTAAAGGAAATCAGTTTAAATCAAATAGTTTCAGGGAAGAAAATTCACCGCGTCAGCCATCAGATAAAGGCGCAAAAGTGCGTTCATCAAGGCCGGTAAGCGAGAGTATGCCGGTTTTTAACCTGCAAGACGGACGCGTTATTAAGATAGCGGGTTTGTTTTTCTTAATACTTTCCATCTTTTTTCTTATCGCGTTCACATCCTACCTTTTTACCTGGGAACAGGATCAAAGTTACGTTTCTGCTAACAATGGCGGGTGGAGCAATCTGTTTAAAACCCAGGCAGAACTGCTGGACAAGGGTATTACCGATCCCGTAGTTGATAACTGGTTGGGTAAATTTGGCGCACTACTTTCCAACCAGTTTATATTTGAATGGTTCGGGGTGGCATCGTTTGTTTTTGTATTTGTGTTTTTTATCATAGGGTATCGCATGCTGTTTAAGGTGCGTATATTCTCGTTGGGTAAAACTTTAGGGTATTCTTTTTTTGTGCTGATATTCTTATCAGTTTGCGGTGGGGTTTGTGCATGCCTTTATTATTGATTACCCCCACTTTTTAGAAGGACAATTTGGCTTTTGGAGCAACCGCCTGCTTGATGCGCAGATAGGGCAGGCCGGAACCGGCGGCGTACTGGTATTTGCCGCGCTTACCGTATTGATCATTGCTTACAATATTGATTTTAAACTGCCGCAACGCAAGGAAAAGCCAATAATGGCCAACGCAGATGTAACCGACGAAATTTTCCCGCAGTCGGTAGAACTGATTGAAGAGATGCCGTCAAAGCCGGTGGAGTGGCCGCGCGCAACTGCTGCTAATACCGTAAAAGCTGAGGCCGTGAAGCAAATTGAGCCCGAACCCGTATTTCATGAAACTGTTGTTCTAAGGCCCGATGATGAGAACGCCGACCCTGAAATTGGTACTGATATTGCGCTAACGTTAGAGGTGGAGCGCCCAACGCCCCTGTTAAACGTTGAAAAGGAGGATGATAGTAAGGCAAAATCTCTTGTAGATCAGTTTGGTACCTACGATCATAAGTTGGATCTGGCGTCCTATAAAATGCCGCCGCTTGATTTGTTAGAGAACTACGGCTCAAACAAAATACAGGTTAACTCTGAAGAGTTAGAGGCCAACAAAAACAAGATAGTTGAAACGCTCAATCATTATAATATTGAGATAGATAAGATAAAAGCCACCATAGGGCCAACCGTAACACTTTACGAAATTATACCGGCCCCTGGCGTACGCATCTCCAAAATAAAGAACCTGGAGGACGATATAGCCCTTAGCCTTGCCGCATTAGGTATACGTATTATTGCCCCTATGCCTGGCAAAGGAACTATTGGTATTGAGGTGCCTAACCAAAACCCTGAAATGGTTTCTATGCGATCTATGATGGCATCAGAAAAATTCCAGACCACTACAATGGAGTTGCCCATTGCTTTGGGTAAAACCATATCTAACGAAGTTTTTATTGCCGACCTGGCCAAAATGCCTCACTTGCTGGTAGCGGGTGCTACGGGCCAAGGTAAATCCGTCGGGATAAATGCTATCCTGGTATCGTTGCTGTATAAAAAGCACCCGGCAGAATTAAAATTTGTGTTGGTTGACCCTAAAAAGGTAGAGCTAACGCTGTTCCGTAAAATAGAGCGCCACTTTTTGGCTAAGCTGCCTGATGATGGCGATGCAATCATCACCGATACCAAAAAGGTGGTAAACACGCTTAATTCGCTTTGTATTGAGATGGATCAGCGTTATGATCTGTTGAAGGACGCGCAGGTGCGTAATTTAAAAGAGTACAACGCCAAGTTTATCAACCGTAAAATAAGCAACCCCGAAAAGCACCGCTACCTGCCATTTATAGTGTTGGTGATAGACGAGTTTGCCGATTTGATGATGACTGCCGGTAAAGAGGTAGAAATGCCTATAGCGCGTATTGCGCAGCTGGCCCGTGCGGTAGGGATACATTTGGTTATTGCCACGCAAAGGCCATCGGTAAATATTATTACGGGTACCATTAAGGCCAACTTCCCATCAAGGCTGGCATTCAGGGTATTGTCAAAGATAGATTCGCGTACCATTTTGGATGCAGGCGGCGCAGATCAATTAATTGGTCGCGGTGATATGTTATTCTCAACGGGCAGTGATCTTATCCGTTTGCAGTGCGCGTTTGTAGATACACCCGAAGTAGAAAAGATCTCAGACTTTATTGGTTCGCAGCGCGGTTATCCAAGCGCATACGAATTACCTGAATACGTAGGCGAAGGCGAAAGCAACAGCCCGAAAGACTTTGATCCGGACGATCGCGACCCGATGTTTGAAGAGGCAGCGCGCCTTATTGTAATGCATCAGCAAGGCTCTACATCATTAATTCAGCGTAAGCTAAAACTGGGTTATAACCGCGCAGGCCGCATTATTGATCAGCTCGAAGCCGCCGGTATAGTTGGTCCGTTTGAGGGCAGCAAGGCCCGCGAGGTGTTGTATCCTGATGAATATTCTTTGATGCAATATTTTGAAACGCTGGAGAATAAAAATTAGTTGGCCCCTCCCAACCCTTCCCGGAAGGGAGGGCTTTAAAAGGAATTTCGAAAAGTCTCCCTACCAGGGGGAGATTTAGAGGGGGCTAAACGTTCCCCTCAAAAAGCAGTCTATAAAACATGAAGAAATTAATAATATACGCCGCACTGCTATTATCGTCAGCAAACGTGTTTGCCCAGAAAGATGGCGAGGCTAAGAAGATTTTAGACGCAGTAGCTGCCAAATACCGCACTTTTACTACTATAAAAACAGATTTTGTTTTTACGGTTGATAACCAGCAGGCGGGGATAAGGCAATCGCAAAATGGTGCGCTGATAACGCAGCCAAAAGCCAATAAGTTTAAGATTACGCTATACAAACCAGGTTCTGCTGATCTGCAGCAGGAGATAATAAGCAATGGTAAAACCCAGTGGACATATTTAAAGGCCGAAAAAGAGGTAACTGTAAATAACGCCGGCACAAGCAGCGATAGCTTTAACCCCGCGCAGCTTTTTACGCTTTACCAAAAAGGTTATAAATATTTGTTTACCGGCACACAGAAAATAAACGGAAAGCTTTACCAGGTAATAGACCTTACGCCCGAAGACAACAAAGTCTCTTTTTTCAAGATCAGGCTCAATGTTGATAAAAACTCAAAGCAGATCTATAGCGCTACTATTTTTGATAACACCGGCGGTAAGTATACCTATACATTGCGTGGTGCGGCCACTGCTATGCAGGCCCCTGAAAGTACGTTTGCTTTTGATGCAAAAACGCATCCCGGTGTTGAGGCGGTGGATCTGCGCTGATTTCGGATGTTCCATTTCGAAATTGATTTATCAAATAAAGTTATGCTGCGAGACTTTGAGTCCTCTAACTACGATTAAAAAAAGGCTACGTTATTCAAAATGACGCAGCCTTTTTTATGTAAAAGGAATGTTATTCAAGCCGGATTCACTTTTGATTTCCTACATTAGAAGCTGCAATATTTTTAATTAACATGACAAAAGCATCATTCTATATTACCGGCGCAGTTATCGCGTTAGCAACTCTTACAAGCTTAACCATAAGCCTGCAAAATTCGTTGCCACCGGCTCCTACTATAAAGTTACCACAAGGTTTTACAGCAAACATTGTAGCTGATTCATTAGGGCCTGTAAGGCACTTGGTGGTAACCGACAACGGGAACATCTATGTAAAGCAAAACAATATTCGCAACCGAAAGGGTTTATATTACATTACCGACAATAATAAAGACGGCTATTTTGAAACCAAAACCGGCTTTGGCGATTACCCGGGTACGGGCATTAAAATAAAAGGTGGTTATTTATATTCTTCGTCAAACAGTGCTGTATACCGCTATAAATTGAACGCGAAGAACGAAGTTATTGACGCAGATAAGCCGGAACTAATAGTAACCGGACTGGTAGATAAACGCGCCGATAATGCCAAAGCATTTGTTATTGATGATAAAAATGACTTGTATGTTGCTGTTGGTTCTTACTCTGATGCCTGCCGCGCACAAGGTTCAATTGTTGGGATACCGGGTTGCCCGCTACGCGATTCGGTAGGAGGGGTGTGGAAGTTTAAGGCCGATAAACCCAACCAGACATATGCTGATGGGGTTAAGTTTGCCACAGGAGTTAAAAATTCAGTCGGGATAGACTGGAACCCGGTAACCAAAACCATTTTTGTAACCCAGCATGGCCGTAGCCTGGATAATAAATATCCGCAATATTATACATCGCAACAGGTGGCACAGTTGCCTGCCGAAGCGCTGTATGAACTTAAGCAAGGCGTTGATGCGGGCTGGCCCTTTGCCTATTATGATAACTTTCAGAACAAATACGTACAATCGCCGGAGTATGGCGGTGATGGTAAAAAATCACCGGACACAAAATACCTTGAACCCTTAACGGTTATTCCCGCTCACTTTGCACCAAATGATTTGCTGTTTTACACGGGGAAATCGTTCCCGGCTAAATACCGTAATGGAGCCTTTATGGCTTTCCATGCGCAATCGCCCGAAATGAAAAAGGGATACCTGGTTGCATTTGTACCCTTTAAAAATGGCAAGCCATCAGGCCCATGGGAAGTATTTGCTGATAATTTTTCGGGACAGGAGACAGGCAGCATATCCACACAATACCGCCCAACCGGTCTGGCCCAAGGTCCGGACGGCTCGCTTTATGTAGCGGATGATTTGAAGGGTACTATATTTAAGATAAGTTACGGGAGTAAATAAGAAATTTATTCGAATCGTTCCACTTTAGCATCTTGTAGCTGCTTTGTAGCAGGGTGTAGCACCCTACCTGCTACGCTACATTCTGCTACAAAATTTGCCATAACAACAAAGGCGGCCGAAGCCGCCTTTATTCCCAGGTATTTAAATAATATTATGGTTCAATTATCGGAACAGCAACCACTTTATAAGTGTTGGTGCCCGGTATAGGCTGGTAATAGTATTGATCTGGCGATACCAAAAAGCTTTCGCCATTAAGCGTTACTCTCCTGGTATCAGGCGGCAGATCGGTTACAATTTCGCCTACGTGAGCCTCTGGTATTGTTGGAGCCGGCATATCGGCCATATTGCTGGTTTCCAACTGGCCGTCTTTACCTACAACTTCATAAACTACGCTGCCGTCATCCCGGGTAGTAGGTAAATAGTAAACACCGTTCAGCTCGTAGTACTGTTCGCCATCAATAATTATTGATTCGGCACCATCAGGCAAACTGGAAACAGCCGCGCCCAGTGGTGGCTCAACAACAGTATATTGGTTGTTGTTATATTGATAAAAGTAACCACCGCTCAGGTAAAACTGCGAACCACCCCAATAAAACGGATAGTAGCCGTATGGCAATACACCTAAACTAAAGCCAAGGCGTGGGTAATAAAGGCGGCTATAAAAACCGCGGTTAAAATAGTAACCACGCGATCCGCCCCAACGGCCATAATTGTTGCCATAATAACGGCCGCCGTAATTTCTGCTGCCGTAGTTTACACCACCTGAATAATAACGACCGCCTCTGTAAAAGCCGCCCCGGCCAACGTTTGAGCTTGATCCGTATCTGCCTGTTGCAATGTTAGGGCCTGCAGTACCGCGTCTGGCCATATTGCCGCCGCTATAGGCGTTGTTGTATCCGCGCTGTGAAGTAGCATTGGGCTGACGGCCTGAAATATTGCCGTTAAAACCACCACGACGCGCATCATTTACACCGTTGTTTACGCGAGGCGATACGCCATTGGGTTGCTGCCCTGCCATATCGCGGTTAAAGCCACCACGGCGGGCATCAGCTGAATTGTTGTTAGCACGTGGCTGCTGGTTTGACATATCGCGGTTAAAACCACCACGATTAGCCTCGGATGGGCCGGCATTAGAGCGTGGTGATGAAAAACCGCCTCCGCGATTAAAGCCACCCCCACCTGAAGGGGCGCCGCCTCCGCGGGAAAAGCCGCCGCCACCACCTGAGCGGCCACCGCCGCTTGCACCTCCGCCGCCGCCACCACCGCCGGTTCCACGGCGTTGGGCATCAGCAGGTAAAGCTAACGTAACACACAATAAACCGCTAAAAACGGCCATTGTTAAGTATTGAGATATTCTTTTCATAATTGATTGAAAAATTTAATAATTCGGGTTGGCTTATTTGCCATAGTATATAGACTATATTTTTGTAAACGGTTTAATCTACCGTAAATTATTTTAGCAAGAAGCGGGCCTGAATAATAAATTTTATTCAACATCCTTTATATTTAAGTGGATTTAATTATAAATTATATGAAAGCAAAAGCATACGTTTTTCTTTTGGCTGTGCTATGTTGCTCAGCCCTTACACAAGCGCAAACCAAGCCCGCATTTGATGCCGCTTTAGCCAAAAAACTTGGCGCAGACGATTACGGTATGAGGCAATATGTAATGGCTTTTCTAAAATCAGGCCCAACAAAAATTACAGATAAAGCCGAAATGACAAAGTTGCAAATGGCACATCTGCAGAATATAGAGCGCCTGGCAAAAGAGGGTAAATTAGCTTTAGCGGGACCGTTTACCGACGACAAAGAAATAGAAGGTATATTTATTTTCAACGTTAAAACGGTAGAAGAGGCCAAAGCACTAACAGAAACCGACCCTGGCATAAAGGCCGGTGCTTTTGTAATGGAGCTTCACCCATTTTATTGCAGCGCTGCTTTGCTACAGGTTACAACCATACATAACAAGATACAAAAGAAGGACATAACAGACAGGTAGCCCCCGATTGATGAATAAGCGTTTGGGCGGAGCGTTTGTTAATAAATAGTTACCATAAAATAATCGAATGAGGGCAATATCACGTTTTCCTAATACGGTATTTCTTTTCGTATTTGTATGGAACAGGTTTTTGTCTACCATATTTGGGATATCTTTTTTACTGGTTAAACAGTTAACTATTAAATAATTAACTATGTTTTTGAAGATATCTTGCAGATGTAAAAATGACTTTTATGGCATGCTAAAGTTTTAAACAAAACCTCACATTTGATAATCTGATGTTAACATTGGCTTAACGATGCGCCGGTAATTTTGCCGGTATTATTAAGCATTATGTTAAAATCAAAGAATCTCCTCTTCACAGTTTTTATAATTTTTATAATAAACTTAAATCTTTCAGCTCAGGATGCCGGAAAGATATCAGGTAAAATTACCGACCAAAAAACCAGCGAAACCCTTATAGGCGCTACTATAGCAATTGACGGCACAGGCAAAGCCGCTGCTGCTGATGTTGACGGTAAATACCTGCTTTCAGGCTTACAGCCAGGCAAATATGCCTTAACTATAAAATATATTGGTTATCAAACCAAGGCTATATCTGATGTTGAGGTTAAGGCCGGAGAAGTTACCAATTTAGACATAATCTTATCAGAAGCTGCCACGCAGGCACTTGGCGAAGTTGTTGTAAAAGCCACTTTCCGCCAGGCTTCTGCTGCCTCTCTATATGCCCAGCAAAAAAATAGTGTTTCTATTTCTGACGGTGTATCTGCAGAGGTTATTAAGCGTTCGCCGGACAGGAACACTGCTGACGTGTTAAAACGTGTTAGTGGTGCAACCGTGCAGGACAATAAGTTTGTGGTAGTACGCGGTTTGAGCGACAGATATAATAACGCAATGCTGGATGGTTCATGGCTGCCAAGTACTGAGCCTAACCGAAAAGCCTTTTCTTTTGATATAGTGCCTTCAAACCTTGTCGAGGCTTTAACAATCACCAAAACAGCTACGCCAGATCAACCGGCAGACTTTGCAGGTGGTTTGATCAATATCACCACTAAAGATCTCCCTGATCAAAATTTTCTTTCATTTACAATTGGTGGGGGTTATAATACTGCTTCAACTTTTAAGAATTTTAAAAGCGGAACGCGCAATACAACAGACTATTTTGGTTTTGACAATGGCGACAGACAGTTGGCATCGGGCATTCCAAATTCTACTGTGTTGGGCAATGGATTGAGTCCAGATCAAAATAAGGCGGCGTTGTTGAAATTTTTACCGAAACGTAACTTTACCATTTATAACAACAAAGCGCTTCCAACGCAAAACTATCAGTTTACTTTAGGGAAAGTTAAAGACTTTGAAAGCGGAAACCGCTTAGGTGCTATATTCGCTTTAACCTACCGTAACTCGCAAACCATACAAAATGATGTTTTGCGCCATGATTACAATAACGATTACATTGACAATGTTTATAAATTTTCAACTAACGTTGGTGCATTATTGAATTTAGGATATTCTTTCGGTAAAAGCAAAATCACGTTCAAAAACATTTACAATCGGATATACGATGACCAATATTTGCAAAGAGCCGGAACAAACGAAAGCTCTACTGCCGATGTGAGGTATTTTGCATTTGACCTTTTACAGAAAGCCTTACTGAAATCAACATTAGAAGGTAACCATCCGGTTGGCGAAAAAGGTGCTAAAATTAACTGGGTATTGGGTTACAACAATGTGTTGAATGATCAACCAAACCAACGTAAGATCAGCTATAACGGTCCTTACCGTGGTAATGGTCCGTTCTTCGCCAACGTAACAACCTTAGGTAAAGACA
The DNA here is from genome assembly GCF_054061755.1 of Mucilaginibacter sp. HD30. Lineage (NCBI taxonomy): Bacteria > Pseudomonadati > Bacteroidota > Sphingobacteriia > Sphingobacteriales > Sphingobacteriaceae > Mucilaginibacter > Mucilaginibacter sp. HD30. The sequence goes on along the minus strand of NZ_JBSSEO010000001.1, from coordinate 2,699,408 downwards.
ATACAACCCTGTTTTCAAAACTTAATGAGAACTCGTTCACAGGTAGTGTAAACTTTAGTTTACCTGTTAAGGTATTTAAGCAAAGCGCAATTTTCAAAACAGGAGTGAGTTCTTTGTATCGCGACAGAACCTTTAATGCGCGTTTCCTGGGGGCGGTGCTAAATACCAGCAATCCTAATATCGAACCAAACGATGTCAGGCAGTTACCTTTAAACCAATTGTTTTCTCCGGATCTGATCAACAAAGGAGCTTACACTTTAAGCGAGATCGTATCGCCTATTGACTCTTATTTGGCTACATCTTCAACTAATTCGGCTTATGCAATGCTGGATAACAAACTGGGTAAAAACCTGCGGATTGTGTGGGGTGCAAGGGTAGAGCAATTTAATTTAGATCTATCAACTAAAGACAACGATCCTCAGAACACGGCCAAACGTAATTATGTAGATATACTACCATCAGCCAATTTAACTTACAGCCTTACCGAAAAAACCAATCTTAGGGCATCTTATTCGCGCACCCTTGCAAGGCCGGAATTTAGAGAAATGGCCAGAGCGCAGTATTATGATTATGAGATACTTGCCTCTATCGTAGGCGATCCTAATCTGAAAAAAGCTACTATAGATAATATGGATTTGCGTTTAGAATTTTACCCGTCAGCAGGGCAGATAATTTCGGTTTCAGGATTTTATAAAAAATTCCAAAACGCAATTGAAACCTATAATGATGATGCTGCTTCTTCAACTCGTCAGATCAAATATTTCAACTCAAGCAAGGCTGATGTTTACGGCCTTGAGTTTGAGATCCGCAAATCACTTGATTTTATAGCTGAGAATGACTTTTTGAAAAATACAACAGCTTACACCAATGTAGCAGTTATTAAATCAAACGCGGTTAACCCCAATATTGGCTTAACTTTTAAAGAAAAAGAACGCCCTTTGGTGGGCCAGGCGCCTTATGTAATTAATGCCGGCTTACAGCACAACTTTCTGGATAATAAGCTAACATTTAATGCATTGTTTAACAGGGTTGGGCGTAGATTGTCTGTAGCCGCCGGCGCGCAGTTTGAAGGTATATGGGAAGCGCCAAGAAATGTTCTGGATATGCAGTTAGGCATCAAAGTATTAAAAAGTAAGGGAGAGTTAAAGCTTAATGCAGGCGATATACTTAATCAAAAAGCTACCTTTTACTATGATATAAACAAAAATAAACGATACGATCCGCAGAGCGGAGATTACACGCAAAGCAGCTACAGGCCTGGAAGCAACTACTCATTCGCCTTTAGCTACACCTTGTAGTGTTAACTTAATGTTAATCTGAATCGATGTTATTTAATGTTTATTTAAATAACCTGTAACATTCAGTTCAATTAGCATGAGTTACTTTGGAGCATAGTAAACAGAAAAAAAATACTTACGTAACATTAAAGCAACAAAAATGAAAAACTATCTATTATTAACGTTTGCCGCCCTTGGAATGCTAATGGCAAGCTGTTCAAAAACAACTGACGACGGAGGAACTGTAAATCCACCGGCGACAGAGAATGTTGTAACAGTAACTGGCGACATAACTACTAATACAACTTGGTCTGCAGATAAGATTTACCTTTTAAAAGGTAATGTGTTTGTAACCAGTAACGCTACATTAACCATTGCAGAAGGTACACTTATTAAAGGTGATAAAGCTTCAAAAGGCGCTTTGATCATCACCCGCGGAGCTAAAATAATGGCAGTTGGTTCTGTAGAAAAGCCAATTGTATTTACATCAAACGTAGCTGTTGGCGGCCGTTCTGCAGGCGACTGGGGTGGTGTTATCCTTTTAGGTAAAGCTCCAAACAACCAAGGCGAAAGCGTTGCAATTGAAGGTATATCTGATGCTACCGATAAAGGTAAATATGGTGGCACTGATGCTAATGATAACTCTGGTACTATGAAATACGTTCGTATTGAATATGCTGGTATTCCATTGAGCCCTGATAACGAGATCAACGGTTTGACTTTTGGTAGCGTTGGTGCCGGTACTACAATTGACTACATTGAAGTATACCGCTCAGGTGACGATGCTTTCGAATGGTTTGGTGGTACCGTAAATTGTAAACACTTAGTAGCAATTGATAGCTGGGACGATGATTTTGATACTGATTTTGGTTTCTCTGGTAAAATACAGTTTGGTATAGCCCAACGCTTAGCTGCTACTGCTGATGTATCAGGTTCTAACGGCTTTGAGTCTGACAACAACGCTGCAGGTGACAATAAAACTCCTCAAACCAGCGCTATATTTTCAAATATGACAATATTAGGCCCACGGGAAGTTGCTTCAGGTGGCCCGAGCGTTAATGCTAACTTCCAGCACGCTGCTCAAATCCGTCGTAACTCGTCTATCAGCATATTTAACTCTGTATTTGCAGGTAACGTGCAAGGTATATTTTATGATGACGCGCTGCCAGCTATTGGTGATGCAAACTCTTCATCTGTTAATTTAACCGGTGGTAAAGCAATATTTGCAAATAACCTGGTTGTAGGTACCGGTTCAAACACTGTTAAAGGTTCAAACGCTACAATACAAACAGCTATAACCACTTTCCTTAACACAGGATTAAATAACACCTTTGATAATGCAGTTTATGCAGGTGCAATCTACACTGATCCATATAAATTCGGTGCCGATATTGCTTCTAACACGTCTACGTACACAAGACAAGGTACGCCTAACTTTACTCAGGTAGCTGCATCACAGGCTTTAACCGGTGCCGCATACACCAATACTAAAGTTACTGACGCTTTCTTTGACAAGACAGGTACTTTTAAAGGTGCTTTTGGAACATCTGACTGGACTGCTGGTTGGGCTTCATATAACCCACAGCAACTTCCTTACGGTGCCCCAGGTGCTGTAAAATAATTTTAAATAAAGCTTATCATAAAACAGAATCGGCCCGCTCAATAAGCGGGCCGATTCTGTTTTATATACTATCGTGATGTGCTCGTGTGGTTTATAAACTCAGGCTGCTCCCCGATTATATTTATGCTTATAATCAATAGGAGAGAGGCCGGTGATCTTTTTAAAAACGGTTCTGAAGGTTTTAATGTCCAGATAGCCAATATCGTACATTACTTCGTTTACATTTTTCCGGGTATTTTCCAGGTCTTTTTTGGCGGCTTCAATTTTAACACGCTGTATATACTCAGCAGGCGTGTTATTTGTTGCTTTTTTAAACCTGCGCGCAAAGTGCCTTGTACCGATAGCGAAGCGCGATGCCAGTTCTTCTACAGAAATTTTCTCGGTAAGGTTTTGCTCAATAAACTCCTGCGCCTTTTTTATTGGTTCATCCTCATGCTTTTTTTGCCCGTTAAACATAATAAATGGCGACTGACTCTTTCGATCGATTTCGATAGCGAAGAATTTGCTTGCGCGGATAGACATTTCACGCCCTGTGTATTTTTCAATCAGGTGCAACAGCAAGTTCCAGTAGGATGCAGCTCCTCCGCTTGAATACAAACCATCAACTTCTGTAATAATGCTGCCATCAGTAAGCGTAACATCCGGAAACATGTCTCTAAACTCGTTAGCAAATAACCAATGAGTAGAACATTCTTTGCCATTTAAAAGGCCGGTAGCTGCCAGCAAGAACGCCCCCAGACATAGCGATACCACTTCGGCCCCATTTTTATGCTGTTCAATTATCCAGGGTATAAAATCTTTATTCATTTCAACAGCGGCGCGCATATTGCCAGACAGTGCCGGTATGATAATAATGTCTGTTTTTGGAACATCGTTGCAAAGGCTGTCGGTATTTACAGAAAACACACCGTCGTTTAACGGTACCTGTTTGTTAAGCCCCACTAACTGCACATTAAAGGCGGCTTCGCGGCCCATATCTTTCAAAAATAAATTTACCGTACTGAACATATAACGCGGATCAACAATAGCTGCGGGGACGGCCTCATAGGGTACTAAAATTGAAATCTGTTTCATACAGGTTTGTGCTGTTATATATCAAATTTAACAAATAAGTTTACACAATTGTATGATGATATCTGCATAAAGTCGCAATCACATCCTTATAATGTCGCATTCACACATTACGATATAGCTGATAAGGAAGCTACTTTTGTATCGTAACGACTTAAAACTTAAGCGATGAAAACAAAAACCGTTAAAATTTTATATTGGGTGTTCACCATCCTGTTTGCCTTTATGATGCTTGGCTCTGCCATTCCGGATATTCTGGTTATGCCGATGGCTGTTGAGGGTATGCATAACGGTTTGGGCTATCCTGTTTATTTTATACCCTTTATTGGTACAGCCAAGGCTTTAGGGGTTATAGCTATTTTAATACCCGGTTTTCCACGTATTAAAGAGTGGGCATATGCGGGCCTGATGTTTGATCTGATAGGCGCAACCTATTCTATTATGATGTCTCCAAAGGCTGATGGTCCATGGTATGTTATGCTTGTTCCGTTAACAGCAGGAGCGTTGGCATACATCTTTTATCGCAAGTACCTAAAGGCATCCGCCGCATAAAAACGCAATTTATGCGAAAACTCATATTATCTGTTAATGTTACGGTAGATGGCTTTATGGCAGGCCCCAACTGCGAACTGGACTGGCACTTTAGCCGCTGGACTGCGGAAATGGCCGAAGCCCAAAGCAGACAATTGAGCCGCGCCGACACCGTATTATTAGGGCGGGTAACCTATAAAGCTATGGCGGCGTATTGGTCCGCAACACGGTCCGACCTTTGTTTTCCGCGAGAAGACCTGGCATTTGCTGATTTAATTAACAGCAGGCAGAAGGTGGTTTTTTCGCGTACATTAACAGACCTTAATTGGACAAATTCTGTACGTGTAAGTGGTAACATAGGTAGTGAGATTTATAAGTTGAAGAACTTGCAAGGGAATGATATCATTATCTATGGTAGCAGCAAACTGGTAAGTAGCCTTATGCGATTGGGTGTTATTGATGAATATGTAATGTGGGTACATCCGGTAATATTAGGATCTGGCAAGCTGCTTTTTAGTAAAACAAAATTTATAACCAACATGCAGGTTTCCCGCGTACAACGGTTTGATTCCGGGGTAGTGTTGTTGCACTATAGTAAGTTGTAGCACGGTCTGCCCGCGAATAGATAAGCCAATTTTTTTTTCAAACTCATTTAAATACATCGTTGTTACTCATAAAATGTATGGCGATGAAAATAGGAGCAAAATTACAGCGATTGTTAGACAAGGTATACCCGCCCGATGCAAAACTGGAATTTCAGTTGGATAGGACGGATGTAGTTCTAAAAACCGATGGCGAAGGAAGGCCAGTGTTGTTATTTGTTGGCCGCAAGGGCGAGGATGGAAACGTTAAAGGCGATCGTTTTGCACGCACTTTGAAGAAACTGCCCAATGGAACATTTAAGGACCATTGGGAAAATAAGGGAGAGGCGACTTAGGATACTATCTGCTGCTGCAAATGGCAACCGCAGTTTTACCGGTAGCAGGGTGTGCGTTAGCCGCTTTTGAACCATTGCTACATTTGCCAAGCAACGTATATATTATTATAAATATAACTATAGTTGAGAGGCATCCGCCTCCCAACTTTTTAGCGCCCCAGGCCGCTATTATACCCCTGAAGAAGTTATTCATCGTGCCTGGTTATCGTTAAAGTTTTGTTTTATGTCATCCACGGTTTGCGTAGCAAACTGTTTGGCATCATTCATCCAGTCGGGCATGTTATCGGTTAGATCATCTAAAATGCTGGTGCCATCTTCCCTTTTTTTGGTGATATAGTTAACACCGTATACCACTGCTGCGCCTACTAAGGCTAATTTTATAATATTCATAGCGTTTCTCTTTTTTAATAACAACGCTATTTGATGTATTAGGTTTGGTAAATTAGAAATAAAAAAAGCCGCATAACGCGGCTTTCTTGTGCTCCCGACGAGATTCGAACTCATATCGATGGTACCGGAAACCATAATTCTATCCGTTGAACTACGGGAGCAATCAGCGGCAAATATATTAAAATTAGCTGTGTTTTTATTTCTTGACCTACATCAAGTGCTGCCTTTAAAATGCACCGTAAATTTGTGGTGTAATAATTAAAGAACAATCACTTAAAATAAAAGCATCATGAAAAATACAATAAACGGCATTCACCACATAACAGCAATAGCAGGCAATGCCAAACGCAATTTTGATTTCTATACCAAAGTATTAGGCTTACGCATGGTTAAAAAAACCGTAAACTTTGATGATCCCGAAACCTACCACTTTTACTATGGCGATGAGTACGGCACCCCCGGTACCATACTTACTTTCTTCCCATGGGGCAATATAATGCAGGGCAGGCGGGGCGCAAGGCAGGCTACCGAGATTGGCTATGCCGTACCAGCAGGCAGTCTTGATTTTTGGCAACAACGCTTTGAAGTCAACAATGTGATCTATAACAAAGTGGCCGAAAAATTTGGTGATAAATACCTTACCTTTTTAGACCCCGATGGTTTAAAGCTGGAGTTGATTGAAGCTAAAGCTAACGATAACCGCAAGGGTTGGGAAACTGATGAGATCAAAGCAGAACACGCTTTAAAGGGCTTTTACAACATCACCATAACTACCAATAAAATGCAGCCCACTGCCGACATTTTAACCAATGTTTTCGGGTACCGCTTGTTGGAGCAGAATGTTAACCGTTACAGGTTTATTACTGATGCTGTGGATACTGCCAACATTGTAGATCTGGTGGAGGTTGCAGGCGAAGTTGCAGGCCATGTTGCGGGAGGTAGCGTGCACCACGTAGCCTTCAGGGTTGAAAATGAGGAAGTCTTAATGCAGTTTAGGGATAAGATAGTAGCTTTGGGCTTGCACATTACCGAAAAGATAGACCGTAACTACTTTTACTCTTTGTACTTCCGCGAACCCGGTGGTGTATTGTTTGAGATAGCTACCGATAACCCCGGTTTTGATGTTGACGAACCCGTTGCTGAGTTGGGCAGCCATTTGAAACTGCCTGCACAGTACGAGTCGCGGAGGGATGAGATTGAGGCCGTATTACCAAAATTAAACTGAGATGTACACACACGATAATAAATATATGAGCGCCGGTACCCCGGCGCAGCAGGCTAAAACCGCCCTTGTTATGCTGCATGGCAGGGGCGGCACCGCAGCCGATATCATGCGGTTGGCAAAGTTGTTTAACTTAAAGGATGCTGCTATTTATGCGCCACAGGCCACCAATAACAGCTGGTACCCATACAGCTTTATGGTACCCGAAAAGCAAAACCAACCCGCCCTTGATTCGGCGATTGAGAGCATTGAACGGGTGGTTAGCCAGATTGAAGCCGAGGGTATTGCCGCCGGCAACATCTACTTCCTGGGCTTCTCGCAAGGGGCCTGCTTAACATTGGAATATATAACGCGTAATGCCAGGCAATATGGCGGCGCGGTTGCCTTTACCGGCGGATTAATAGGGGAGCATTTGAAGATAGAACGGTATAAAGGCCAATTTAATGGAACGCCCATCCTAATTACCACCGGCGACCCCGATCCGCATGTGCCTTTGGGCAGGGTAGAAGAGTCGGTTGAGGTGTTGAAGGGTCTGGGCGCCGATGTTACGCTTAAGGTTTATCCAGGTAAGCCGCACAGCATATCGCCGGATGAGATTGAGCTGGCTAATACTGCAGTTTTTGGCTTGTAAGCATACAAACTGTCCCACACGGGTGTGAGACAAGTTGAGACGGAGTAGGACAGTTTGTTTAGTATGTAGTTGGTAGTAAGAAGTTTGTGGTTTTTGAGTGGGACAAGGTGAGACTACTTATTCGTCAGGAAAATTAGCTGTAGCTTTGCTTTAATGATCTGATAATCAAAATATTGAAAAATTTCATTTTTCTGTCCCAAAAAATTACTGGCATTGGCATTAAAAATCGGTACCTGTAAAACAAGGTTGGAATCTTCCGTCAGAAGTGTAAATTTTAGCGCGGGTTAATAAATACCATTCTCTGCTTACCGCTCACCAAACACTATTTTACTATCTTGCCTCATCAACCGGGCATTGTAATTATGTTAACCGACACCATTTTAAAAAGCATTGGCAGGCACATCAACCTTACCAACGAGGAAAGCACTTATTTCATCAGTTTACTGCATCCAAAGCAATTAAGCCGCAAGCAATTCCTGCTAAAAGAGGGCGAAGTTTGCAAGTACTCTGCTTTTGTAATTAGTGGTTGTTTACGCGGTTATACGGTTGACGAGCACGGACAGGAACATGTGCTCAACTTTGCACCTGTTGGCTGGTGGATAGCTGACATGTACAGCCTGATAAGCCAGCGCCCCGGCACTTTGTATATTGAGGCGCCTGAAGCATCTGAAGTTTTGTTGCTGTCAAAAATAAAACAGGATCTGCTTTTTCACGAGGTGCCGAAGTTTGAACGGTTTTTCAGGATAATTACCGAAAATTCATTGGTTGCCTATCAGCAGCGCTTAATGGATAATTTGAGTCTTACCGCAGAGGAACGCTATAATAATTTTTGCAAGCGGTACCCAACACTCATTAATAACCTGCCAAAAAAAGATATTGCATCGTACATCGGGGTTACGCCTGAGTTTTTTAGCAGGATGATGGGGGCAAGGTTAAAGGTAAAAGCAGAAAGGTAAAAGTTTTTTATAATTACACCCATAAGTATAGTTTGTCATATTGAGCGACAGCGAAATATCTTATACGCTTTACAAGCGTGCGACCTGTCTGCGGATGACCTATCAGTTTTACAAGATTCTTCGCTGTCGCTCAGAATGACAATTTATTAAGAACTCATTACGTTTGCTGTATCAAGCTAAAAAAATAAGATTTAACAAAAAGAAGAAGCGATGAATTTTACAACCATCGCTTCTTTTCTAACTATAGGGATGTATTTTAACCCAGCTTCAACGGAACTTTCTTTCCGGTTTTAACTGCTTCGTAAACGGCGTCAATTATTTTAGCGTCTTTTACCGCTTCTTCGCCATCAACTGGTACAACGGGTGTTTTGCCTTCTAAAAATATTCCGGCCATTTCATCCATCTGTACGGTTTGCTGTAAGGGCGGCGATATTGCTTTCAGGTCGCCTTTATTGGTTCTGCCTTTTAAAGGTCCGTAACCGTTTGCGGGGTTCAGCTCGGCCCACCCTTTTTCGCCAATCAGCAAAAAGCGGTCAACACCGTTCATGCTGTAGGTTGAAAGGCACTGTGCTATTGCACCGCTGGGGAAGCCCATCTGGAAGGTTATGGTTTCGTCAACCCCTTCTTTAAATTTAACCGGATCACTTTTTGGGGGCTCTTGCGCAGTAACCCAAATAGGGTCCTCGCCAACCATATAACGGGCGCCGTTAACGGCATAAATGCCAATATCCATCATGGAACCACCGCCGGCTTTTTCTTTGTCCAAACGCCATTGGGTAGGGTCGCCAATTCTAAATCCACCGTTGCCGGTAAAGTATTTTATTTTGCCAAAATCGCCCGCATTACGCATGGCAATTATCTCCAGATTTTTAGGCTCAAAGTGCATACGATAGCCTACCAATAATTTAACGCCTGCTTTTTTACAGCCATCAACTATTTCCTGAGCCTCTTTGGCATTGCGGCCAAGCGGTTTTTCGCTTATTATAAACTTCCCTGTTTTTGCACCTCTTAGTACATACGGTTTATGCAAAAAGTTGGGTACGGTAAAATATATGGCGTCAATATCGGGGTTGTTCTTTATCTCCTCAAAATTGTCGTAATTGTAAACGTTCTTGTCAGGTAGACCATATTTTGTTTGCCAGTCTTTAACCTTTGATGGGGTACCGCTAACAACGCCTACTAACTTGGCCTTCGTACTTGCCTGTAATGCGCGGGCCACTATATTACCATAGGTGCCTATGCCTACCATTGCAACACGTAAAACAGGTCCGTCATAAGGTTTATCGCTTATTACAGGTTTGTTTTTTGCCCAGCCGGTTACGGGGGCTAAGTTGAGTGCAAGAGCCGACAGGCCAAGCTTCTGTAAGAAATTTCTGCGAGAGTCCATAGATTGTATTTAAAATTGGTAATCAAGTATACAAATAATGGTTCAAAAAAAGAAACGCTATCCTTTTAGTTAGTTGGAATGATGAATTCTTTTTTTAGCGGGTTATTAATTAAAACTTTGTTCCGCTGGAACATAAGTACAGTTTCGGAGATAAAGCCTCGGCTTTAAACAAAAAAGGCCAACCAGATTTTACTCTGGTTGGCCTTTTATTTAGTTAACACTATAAAAGTGTTAATGCATACTATTATTCAAAGTAAGGCACGCCTGCAACAGCGTATTTTTTCATTCCTTCTTGATTAACATCCACACCAATACCTGGTTTATCAGATACAGTCATGAAGCCTTTTTCAATAAACGGTTTGTCATAAGATACCATGTCTTTCCACTCTTGGTCGGTATCACTTTTTGTTTGCCACTCTAAAATTTGGAAGTTAGGTACTGCAGCACAAACGTGAGCAGATGCCATAGCGCCAACCATTGTACCCACCATGTGCGGAGAGAATGGTGTATAGTAAGCGTTAGCTAAAGCAGCAATACGCTGTCCTTCACCTAAGCCACCGCATTTTTGCAGGTCGGGCATAATAATGTCAACCATAGCTTCAGATAGTAAACGTGTAAAGCCATAAGTAAGGTAAACGTTCTCGCCACAGCAAATAGGTGTACTGGTTTCGTTGCTTATGGTTTTATATACTTCAGCGTTATCTGCAGGGATAGGTTCTTCTAACCACATAAGGTTGTAAGGCTCTAAGGCTTTAGCAGCTTTACGCGCGGTAGGCGCATCATAACGGCCGTGCATATCGCAGCAAATATCAATTTTATTACCTACTTGTTTCCTTGCAGCAGCTACAGAGTTAACCATTCTATCAATTTCCATTTGGCTGGCGGTCCAGTTAGTACGGTCCCATTTATTTGGGTCATTGGCCTCATCAAGGTCAAATTTAATTGCGGTATAACCACGGTTAACAACGTCTTGTGCAGCTTTAGCAAAAGATTCAGGAGTTTTGCCACCTACTGCATAAAATTCAGTATCGCAATAAACGCGCACTTTATCACGGAATTTACCACCTAATAATTGGTGAATTGGTAAACCCAATGCTTTACCTGTTAAATCCCACAAAGCACATTCAAGCGCAGTTAAAGTAGCAACGTAGGTGCCAGCCTGAGCACCACCAAAAACACCACCTTTACGAATTTGCTCGAAAATTACATTTGGTCTTAACGGATTTGGATTTCTGGTTAGTTGTCCGGCCATGCGTTTTAGCAAATAATAACTGCCCGCGCTTGCATCTACAGATTCGCCCCAGCCTACAATGCCTTGGTTGGTTTCTAATTTAACAAACATACCGCCCATTCTGGTGTAAGCAACTTTTACAGCAGTTATTCTAAGATCAGAAGGAGCAGACATCATAGATGTCCTTTCTTTAGCATCTTCCAGGCCTTTTCCAAAAGTTTGGATCAATGGCGTTGAAGCTAAAGCTGCGGCACCTACGCCGGCTTTAGTTAAGAATGAACGCCTATTTTGTTGAGTTGTTGACATAATAATTATTTTTAAATTTTTGTTGGTTATAGTTTAAATTAGAGATTAGTGTACGTTGGCTACTTCGCTGGCTGCAATTATTTCATCAACCTGAGCTTTTGCAACCGGTAGTTTTATTTTCTTGTCTTTAGCGGCAGCTTTCAACCACGCCAAATAATCGGCACGGATAGGGGCAGGCCAGCCAGCGTCCATTTGTCCGGAAGTATATACGCCTTCTGCAGTGCGAATGTGGGCGAACATATCCTCTAAACGGGTTCTTTCTGACGCTTTAACTACTCTTTCTGCTAAATGTGGTGGGATAAAGATAACCACACCTTGTTTGCCTAAAACAACGTCGCCCGGCATAACAGTAACCTGGCGAATACGGGTAGGTTTGTTAAAACTCAATATCATTGTGTTTTGATCGGTGCCCGGATTGTGAAAAGTTGGTGAATAACTATCTATGTATGAAGTAAAGCCGCCCAGTTCTTTTAACCCTTCAAGGTCTCTTACGGCTCCGTTATACACAATACCGGTTTTAGTTCTTTTATAAATATCAGCTGCTACACGGTCGCCAATGGTTGGGCCGTTTTTGTGCAAGCCAAACTGATCTGCCACATAAACGTCGCCTTTTTGCAATTGCTCAACACCCCAAACGTTTTGCGCGCGCCGGCCTTCTTTTTTACCTCTGTCGTCTATCGCTTTCCACATATCAGGGCGATAAGGTACAAATTGAGTGGTAAAAGCACGGCCACAAAGTACACTATCCGGGTTGATTTTTATTGGCCAATCTTCAGCCAGCTGATAATTGAATTTTGAACCACCCATGGTAGCCCAGGCTTCTTCAATACTTACAGATTTCATACGCTGAATAATATCATCTGGTACTTTTGGGCGTCCGTCCGGAAAGCGCTCGCCTTTCCATTCGGGGGTAAGGTACACTAGTTCATCTCTGTCAGTCTGGTTTACTTGCGGGCCAGCAGCTGGCGCAGCAACCTGGGCAGAAACTTCAACAGAAACACCAAGCAGTAATGCAAGGGCAACTATCTTTAGGTTTGTACTCATCTTGGTTATATAATAATTGGTTAAATAATTATGGGCTCTAAGCTACATAAATAATTTTTACCTATATTTTTAGGTTACGTAAAAATTTTAGGATAAAACTATTTTCTTTGTTAGGTAATACAACGGTTGCGCAAATAATAAAAATCAGCAAAAAATAAACTACCATTTTTAACCAATGTTGATTTTTACACAAAATTCTTACTTTAGCGGTATATATTTGTTACAATATTAGCCGCCGAACTCGTCACAATTTATAACCAATTATTATAGTTAAAGCATTTAAGCCAGAATGAATCAGTTGTTACTTCAACAGGAAGCATCAAAAGAACTGGTAGACTTTCCGCATATTAAGGAGTTTGCCTATAAAAAGAATACAACCATCCAGCTTAACTCATTTAATGTGGGCGTGATGGATGGTATAGGTCTATACTATGTATTAGAGGGTAAGCACAACTGGGTTATTGGTGCAACAGAGCATACGCTTTACCCGGGAGATATTGCCGTTATATTACCCGGCGAGAATTTTGGAGGAAAGAACAACATACTCAACATAGGCTCGGTGATGTGGGTTAAGCTGAATGTTCAAAATCAAAAGCAATTAATAGGAGAATGGAGCCAGTTAAGCAAAAAAGAACGGCACGCGCTTGAGCAAATACTCTCAGTAAACAAAGGCCTGCTGGTACTTAATATAAAAGAGGCCCAGGCTTTGTTTTTTGATCTGAAATACGAACTTCAAAATGCTGAAGTAGGATTTTGTACACGCATTGCACAATTGCTTGATCACCTTTTTATTACGGTATGCCGCCAGCTTATACGCCAAAACCACTCTCGCCGAGATTTCCCGACAACTTTTTTGCGGCTTGAACAAACCTTGCGACAGAACCTGGCCAGGCAGTGGACGGTTGAAGAAATGGCGGCCTTTGCCGGCATGGGCACCACCGCCTTTACAGAGAAGGTTAAAAATTACTCAGGCTTTTCGCCATTAAATTACCTTATTAATTTACGTATAACCGAAGCAATTAAATTATTAAAGCGAAACGAGGTGAATGTAACTGATATAGCCCTTGCCATTGGTTTTTACTCGTCTCAGCATTTTTCAACAACCTTTAAAAAGCTTACCGGATATACGCCAAGCGATTTTAGGAAGAATAACATTCAACTTAGCAACCTACAACCATGAACAGTATAATAGCCATTGAATTAGGTACCAACGCGGTACGGATTTTTGCGTTTGATCTGATGGGTAATATAATAGGTTTTGCAAAAGGCCATTACCCTACTTTTCATGAAGGACCTGATAATAGCGAACAAGACCCCGAGCAGGTTTTTATAACGATGCTTTACGTTTTAAAGAATTTACTTAACGAGACGCTTTATCCGCAAAAGTATGTTGTTGGTTGCATTTGTTTCAGCGCATCCATGCACAGCCTGCTTACTGTAGATAAAGATGGCGTTCCGCTGGGCAATGTAATAACCTGGGCGGATAACCGTGGAAAGGAAGAGGCGGTTGAACTAAAAGAATCTGAGCTGGGGCGCAAACTGTATGAAGCCACGGGTACACCTATACATCCCATGTCGTCAATGGTGAAGATTGCATGGCTCAGAAACAATGATCCGGAACGATTTAGCAGGACAAGTAAGTTCCTGCCTGTTAAAAGTTACATTATTCAACAGCTTACGGGTGCTTGCCTGGTAGACTATAGTATTGCTTCGGCAATGGGCCTGATGAATATCCATAAACTTGCCTGGGACGATGCAGCACTTGATTTTGCCGGTATAAAGCCCGACAAACTACCAGAGCTTGTATCTGTTTTCTACTCAGAGGCTAAGCTAAAAAAGGAGTTTCAAAAAGCGCTGCGCCTGCAGCCCGAGGTAAAGATCATAGTAGGATCAAGCGACGGATGTTTGGCAACACTTGGAGCAGGGGTTTGGGAAGAAGGCAAGGCCACCATTACTATTGAAGATAGTGGGGCGTTCAGAATAATTGGGGATAAGATTATAAGAGACCATAGTAAACAGATATTTAATTACGTGCTTACCAAAGAGCACATTGTAAGCGGCGGCCCTACCAATAGTGGCGGGGTTATTTTTGAATGGTTTACCAAACGCTTTGGCGACTTTAAAAAGGCTTTTGATATTGATTATTCAATGGGCAACCTTATAAGAGACGCAGCTGAGGTTGCAGTAGGGTCAGACGGGCTGTTATTTTTGCCATATTTACTGGGCGAAAGAGCTCCAATTTGGAACGCCAACGCCAAGGGATGTTACTTTGGCATTAATATAAGGCATGAACGTAAGCACTTTATTAGGGCTACTATTGAAGGTATACTATATGAGATGTACAGCATAGGCAAAACGTTCGAGAATCATCGTGCTATAAACAGCTTATCTGTTAACGGCAGCTTTGCGTCTATCCCGTTTTGTACACAAATAATTGCTGATATTTTTAACAAGCCTGTTAGTACAATAACGCACGGAGATACCATTGGAGTGGGGGCGTTCTTATTAAGTGCAACAGAGATGGGCATGTACAAAAATCTGCGCGAAGCGTCGAATACAATAAAAATGCATCAAATATTTTTGCCAAATGCTAATGATCATGCGCGCTACATGCAATATTTTGCCGTTTTTGAGAGCCTTATAGAGAAAATTGGTGTCGAGTTTGATAATATTTCGCGGCTTCAAAACATCACTTAAAACCAATTTTTTTAGATTCTTTTAAACGGTAATGACGATTTGTTGCCATTGTTGTAGCTGTTTAGGTTGGTGAATAAAAATTTAATAAATCTTTATTTCACCCCTAGGGTAAGTTAAAAAGAATGTCCCTCATTTTTTTGTGTAAAAATCACCGCTGGTTTTATTTAGTAGACTGGATTCTTTATTTTATCATTATTTGTAACAAATCTATTATAAACTATTAACCGGTTAAACTTTTTTGGTACTGCCCCTTTTTAAATAGTAAAATTTGTTTCTATTTTTTCTGGTCAGCAGGTTTAAACTACCTTATTAATTTTAACATAAACTATTTTTCTTTATTGATATTGAAAGGCACCTGAAGGTTTTGCCTGATGTTTTATATGAAATTAGTACGCTTTGCGTTACTGATATTAACATAACAGAAGCAGATTGCCTACGTAATTTGGAAAAAGAGGTCTAACCCAGTTAAATAAGTTAAATAAATTAAATTATTAGTAACCTAAATAATCAAACATGAAGAAAAAAGTACCTTAACCTTAGGCGGCGTAATTACGCACAAAAAAACCTCTACCAAAATGGTCAGATTTTGATAAAGGCATTAATCAAAAAATATAGTCATTGATTTAAACCAAAATTATGAAAAAAAGAAGAGGAACACCTTCGTACAATCGTATTGTTACAAGTGTTTTCACATTACTTTTGTGTGCTTCGGCTGCGCAGGCAGACAACCACAAGACAAATAATAACGCCAGGTCTTTTAATAAAGAACCTAAATCACTTTTCGCAAACGTTGTAGATAAAGCTGTACCGGCTAAAACAGTAACCGGTAAAGTGGTAGACGACAAGGGCGAGACCCTTGTAGGGGTAACCATAACCGAGCAAGGTACCCAAAAAGCCACTACAACTGATGCTAACGGTAACTACAGCCTATCAGTAGAAGGCGATAATTCAGTATTAGTGTTTGCCTATTTAGGTTACGAAACACAAACACAAACTGTAGGAGCCCGTACAGTAATAAATGTAACTATGGCCACCAGAAGCAGCGCGCTTGAGGAAGTTGTTGTAACTGCATTGGGTATCAAACGCGAAGCAAAAAAATTAGGTTACGCCTCAACTACAGTAAAAGTTGAAGAGATAACTCAAAACCGTACAACTAACGTAATGTCTTCCTTAGAAGGTAAAGTTGCCGGCTTGAACATTTCTCCTCCTTCAGCTGGTCCGGGTTCAAGTACCAGGATCCGTTTACGTGGACAGGCAGCGTTTAATGGCGCTACCAACTCTCCGTTAATTGTTATTAACGGTTTGCCAATGGATCAAGGCGAGCAGAGCGTAGGCCCAAATAACACTACAGACCGCGGTGACGCCTTGCAACAAATTAACCAGGATGATATTGAGTCTTTCAACGTATTGAAAGGTTCTACCGCTGCTGCGTTATATGGTTCAAGAGCGGCTAACGGTGCAATCATTATCACTACAAAAAGTGGTGCTAAAAATGCTAAGTTTAGTGTAGATTTCAGTTCGAACTTTGCTGCCGACCAGGTATTAGATTATAACCGTTATCAAATGATATACGGACACGGTGTTTGGGATGCAGTAAATATGACAGGCAGAAAACCTAAAGATGTTGGTGAGTCTATTACTTACGGAGGTCAAACCTGGGGCGCTAAATATGATGGCTCGCCGGTTGATTTTTTTGATGGAAGTAAAGGCCCATATTTACCAAACCCACATCGTATCACTGAATATTACAGAACAGGTACCTCATTTAATAATAGTTTAGCAATTTCTGGCGGTAATGCTACAACCAGTTTCAGGTTAGGTTATTCAAACCAGGATGCTAAAGGTATCTCTCCTGTTAACGATTATCACAAAAAAATTGTAAACTTTGGCCTAAACAGTAAGCTAACAGATAAGTTGAACCTTACCTTTAACTTAAACTACGCTAATGAGGTAAATAACAATCCGCCTCAGGTAGGTTTCCAGGGTGCAGGCGCTCCTAACTTTTTCTATCGCTTGAGCCCGGCAATACCAATCGCTTTGCTTAGAGATAAAGCAGTAAATCCTACTTCGTTAAGTGAAGCCACAACATCAGGGTTTCAAACAACATTGCTTAATCCATATTATTCAAACCCGCGCCAGTTTTTGCTGAGACAGTCAGACCGTATTTTATCTACAACAACTGCAAGGTATGATTTCTTTAAATATTTATACTTACAAGGCCGCGTAGCGTTTGATTATAACAGCGGGCTTAACGAGGGTAACACCCCGCACGGCGTAGGTGCATCCAACTTATTACAGGGTGGTACCGGCCCTGCGTTCAGCGGAAGTTACAATGTTAATACAAACTGGGCGCGCAACATGAACTACGACTTCCTGTTAGGCACCAATAACCAAAGGTTTGGTGATTTTAGTGCCGAATTAACTTTGGGTGGAAATATTCGTGATGAGCGTGGTAGTGGTGTCAGGGCGTCAACCGCTAATGGATTGATTGTACAAAATCTATACTCTATTGAAAACGGTGCTCAGAAAAATGTTAACTATGATTTTAACAGACAACAGGTAAACTCTCTTTATGGTGTTGCCGATTTTGGTTACAAAAGCTTTTTATATTTAACCGTTACAAGCCGTGTAGACTGGTTTACAGTTTTAACACCGCCGGCATTTATAGTTGCTGATCCAAAAAATTCGGTAAACTATCCATCTGTGAGTGGTAGTTTTGTTTTCTCTGAGTTGTTACCAAACATGAGCTGGTTAAATTATGGTAAATTAAGAGCCAGTTACGCGCGTACAGGTAGCGTAGGTTCTATAAATAACTTTAATGGCCAACTTACCTATAGCTCAAATGCTAACCCTTTTAGCGCAAATGGCTATAGCTATACAATTGGTAATTACAGCTCTACTTTTCCTAATCCTTATGTTCAGGCATTTGACGTAATTGAGAAGGAAATAGGTTTAGAGGTAAAAACCTTAAATAGCCGTTTAAATTTCGATATCGCAGTTTATAACAAAAGCAGCGAAAACCAACTATTAAACACTCCGCTTTCTGCCACAACCGGCTTTACCTTAAGGCCCGTAAATTTAGGCAAGTTGCAAAACAAAGGTATTGAAGTATTAGTGGAAGGTACACCTATAAAAACTCCAAGCTTTACCTGGACCACCTCAATAAACGGAGCGTACAATGAAAGCCGCGTGTTACAATTAGCTGCCGGCACAACCGAGCAGGTAGTTAACGCATTTAACGCTAATGGTAACGAGTTTTTAGGTAAATTAAGTTACAGGGTTGGCATGGCTATGAACCAATTACAGTCACCAACTTACCGCAGAGACGCAAACGGCAACATCCTTGTTTCAGCAGCCGGAACGTTATTAGCAAGTGCTAACGACGTGACATTTGGACAGGCAGATCCGAAATGGACCGGTGGTTTCAATAACAACTTCCGTTACAAAAAATTAAGCTTATTGGTTCACGTTGACTATAAATTTGGCGGTAAGGTGTTTTCATCAACAGCGCTTAACGGTTTAAGACAAGGTTTAACTCAAGCGTCGTTAGTTGGTCGTGAAGGTGGTGTGAAATTCCCTGCTATAATTTATGATCCAACCGGAGGTCCGGGTGGCACCCCTGGTGCAACAAATGGTACAAACAATGCTAACAGAGCCGTTGGTGTTAACCCGGCATCTTTCTATACAGACTATCGTACTTTGCAAATTGCAGATCCATTTGTATTCAAAAGCGATTTCGTAAAATTAAGAAACATTACGCTTAGCTATGATTTCTCTGATATGGTTAAAAACGTTAAAGGAATAAAAGGCTTAAGCTTATCTGCGTTTGTACGTAATGCTGCAATACTTTACAAAGATATTCCGGATGTTGATCCTGAATCAATGGCATCTACAGGCGATTCAAGATTGGGTTATGAGCAAAGCGCTTTACCAACAACCCGTACATGGGGCCTTAACTTAAATGTTAAATTCTAAAATTGAACATGATGAAAAAAATAAATAGCTTTAAATTTTTATTGGCAACTACCGCGGTTTTAGCATTGGGAAGTTGCGATAAAGGTTTTGTTGAAAAAAATCAAAGCCCGTATCAACAAACTACTATAGATCCGGCAATATTATTGAGTTCTGCGCAACGTAACGTAAGTACCGGAAGCTGGGAAGTCGAATCAACTATCGTTCAGCAGTTTGTTAACGCGTATGATGTTGGTGTAACCGCTGGTTTTCAGTTTAACTCAATAGTAGGTGCGGATACTTACAACGTAATAAGATGGAACCAGATGTACGGCGGCGCCGCCGGTAATGGTACCGTTAGATTATTAGACCGCGCACTTGCATTAGCAAAAGCCGAGGCGATACAAAGGCCCAACCTGATTCAAATGATCAGAATATTACGTGCCATGAACTACATGATATTGGTTGACACTTACGGCGATGTTCCTTATAGCGAAGCCACTAAAGGGTTTACCGGTACTGATGTTAGTATTCTTACACCTAAGTATGATAAGGCTGCTGATATTTATACTGATTTATTGAAAGAGTTGAAAGAAGCAAGAGCAGGTTTTAAATTAACAGGTGTTAATAGCACTGACGCTGTTCCATTTGATATATTTTATGGTACAGGCTTTAGTTCTACTACCGCTACAGTACAAATACCTAAATGGCAAAGATTAGCAGGCAGTTTAATGCTGCGCTTAGGCATGCGTTACTCTAAGGTAGATGCAGCCAAAGCACAATCAATTGTTGCTGACGCGGTAGCTGCTCCTGGTGTTATGACATCAACCGCCGATAACGCTTATATACCATTTAACGCTACAGATAACAATCCGTTAAATGCCGGTCCGCGAGGAACAAACCCGTTCAACTATTATTTGTATGAGCCTTTTGTAAATCAGCTAAAAAATACCAAAGATCCAAGAGGTAAATACATATCGGCTTTTTATAGCTCTCCTAATGTTATTAACGGTACTCCGCAAGATACTGTATTGGCAAATCAGAAAGGTTTCCCCGTAGGGTTTAATAACTCAACAGTTATCACTAAAAGCGATTTCAACGGAAATGCTCAATCTGGTTCTGGTTTTAGATACAGCCAGTTAAACTATGCCGTTTTTGGCAGCAACACTGCACCGATATTTGTTTGCACCTATGCACAAACATCGTTATTGTTGGCTGAGGCGGCTTTTAGAGGTTGGATTAGCGGTTCTGCCGAAACTTTTTACAACAACGGTATAAGAGCTTCAATGGATGAGTACCCACTTTACCCTACAGCTGCAGCAATACCTGCTAACACCTACAATGTTTACATAGCGCAAGCATCTGTTAATTTTGCAGGCGGTAATGAGCTTCAAAAAATCAATACACAGTATTGGATAGCATCATTGGGTAATCAGGCAGAGAGTTACGCTAATTTTAGAAGAAGCGGTTTCCCGGCTTTAACTCCAAACTCATTCGGTACTCCTCTACCTGCGTCAACCGGCGGTTTTGCCCGTCGTGTACCTTACCCTCTAATTGAGCGTTCGGTTAATGCCTCAGGTTACCAGGGTGCCATTGCAAGCATGGGTGGCGATGACGTTACACAACGCTTATTCTGGGATAAGTAATAGTTAAAACGATTATAATTATCTATAAAACCCGGGCGAAAGCCCGGGTTTTATGTTTTAATGGCTAACCTAAATATTGGTCACGTTTTCGTTAATTTATTTTCAAGTGTATTTATAACAATTAAAAATGGTTTTATACATTAGCAGAACAAAAACCGATAACATTGTTGCCTCTTTGTAGCCTATATTGTAAACATTTGTAAACCAATTTTCTTTAGTATAACTATCGGCACTATAATATTTAAAAAAGCGTTGTTGGCTGTTATAAGTGTCTGATTAAAAATAAGTTAATATTAAGCTTAATAAATATATGAGAAATTTTATTCTGGCATGTTGCCTTATTATTGCCGGTGGGGCAACTAAAGCGCAGCTTGTGTTGCCTAAAAGCAAGCAAACAACTATCATTAATCCGGTTAACTTAAGTTACCGCTACGCGTTAGACGGTACCTCGCGCCGTGAGGCAGCCGACCCGGCAATGATAAACTTTAGAGGAGAGTATTACCTGTTTGCATCCAAATCTGGCGGTTATTTTCATTCTACTGATATGTTAAACTGGGACCTGATCAAAACCAATGATCTGCCGCTGGAAGATTATGCGCCAACTGCGATGGTTTACAGAGGCGAGGTATACTTTATGGCATCAGGCAACAATCCACTTAAAATTTATAAGACGGCAGATCCAAAAACTGGTAAATGGACCGTAGTGCAGGATAAATTCCCTATAACTATGATTGATCCCTTTTTATTTGCTGACGATGATGACCGCGTATATTTTTATTACGGATGCTCTAACGTTAATCCACTGTATGCAGTAGAGCTTGATCCTAAAACCATGCTCCCTTTGGGCCAACCAACTGTATTTTTTAACAGCGATAAGGAAAGCCATGGTTGGGAGCGTCGCGGCGATTATCAGACTGTTGACGGGCGCCCCTGGATAGAAGGAAGTTGGGTAACCAAGCACAACGGTAAATATTATTGGCAATACTCTGCACCGGGCACGGAATTTAAAAGTTATAACGATGGTGTTTATGTTTCTGATAAGCCAATGGGCCCATTTACATTAATGCCAAATAATCCCGGATCTATGCGCCCGGAGGGCTTTGTAGCCGGAGCAGGACATAGCGGTACATTTAAAGATAATTATGGCAATTACTGGCGTGTATCAACTGATGTGATTTCTGTAAAACATATGTTTGAGCGCCGCCTTAGCTTGTTCCCTTTGTTTTTTGATAAGGACGGTATTTTCCATACCTACACAGACTTTGGCGATTTCCCGCTAACCCTACCTAAAAAGCAGTTAACCAGCCCTGCAGAGTTAAAGCCTAAATGGATGCTGTTGTCTTATAAAAAACCTATAGAGGTTTCCTCGTCACAAGAAAAATATCCAAAAGAAAACGCTTCTGACGAGGATATACGCACCTATTGGAGCGCGGCTACAGGTGATAAAGGCGAATGGATAACCATGGACCTTAAAAAAATATCGACAGTAAATGCGGTGCAGGTAAATTACGCTGAGAACGAAGCCAGCTCTTTTGGTCGTAGCGATAACGATTATTACCAGTACTTGTTGCAATACTCAACCGATAAGAAAACATGGAAAACACTTGCTGATAAACGCACTAATAAAATAGATGCTCCACATGATTATTTGGAGTTGAGCGCACCGGTTAAAGCACGCTACATTAGGTTAACTAATTATAAAATGCCATCAGGCAAATTTGCCATTGCAGACTTGCGCGTGTTTGGAAAGGGTACTGACGGCGTAATGACCCAGAAGAACGATATTTTTGTTAGTCGGTCAAAAACAGACCCTTGCGTGGCTGATATATCATGGATAAAAACCCCTAATGCAGTAGGCTACAACGTGCGCTATGGCACAGAACCTGATAAGTTGTATCATACTTATCAGGTATTAGGCGCAGAGAAAGTAACCATCAGAAGCTTAAACAAAGCAGAAAGCTATTATTTTACTGTTGATGCTTTTAACGAGAGTGGTATTAAAACAGGTAACCCGGTAGTTAAAGATTGATTAATTAGATATATAAAATTCATACATGAAAAAAACATTGTTTTCTGTAGGCACACTGGCATTATGGGCCCTTGGCGCGTCATCTGTTTTTGCTCAAAGCGCAAAAGCAACGATAGGTAAAGAAACCGGCATGGTGGTAAGTCGCCACATATACGGGCAGTTTGCCGAGCACCTGGGCCGCGGTATTTATGATGGGTTTTGGGTTGATGCTAAAATGCCTGTTAAAAAGCAGGACCGTGTTAGGTTGGATATTGTTGAGGCTTTAAAAAAGATCAAGATCCCAAACCTGCGCTGGCCGGGAGGTTGCTTTGCCGACGAGTATCATTGGCGCGATGGCATTGGCGTACGCACAAACAGGCCTAAAATGGTTAACACCAATTGGGGCGGCGTAACGGAGGATAACAGCTTTGGCACACACGAGTTTTTAGAGCTTTGCAAACTGCTAAATACCGAACCTTACATAACAGGTAACGTGGGCAGTGGTACCGTTCAGGAGATGTCTAACTGGGTAGAGTACCTTAACTTTGACGGCAAGAGCCCGCTTACTGATCTTCGCGCTAAAAACGGCCATCCAAAACCATACAATGTAACGTTTTGGGGTGTAGGGAATGAAAGCTGGGGTTGCGGTGGTAACATGACGCCCGAGTACTACGCTGACGAGTATAAACGCTACGCTATTTTTGCTAAAGACTATGGCGATAATAAGCTGAAGAAGATTGCTACCGGCCCTGCGGGCGATAATTACAACTGGACAGAAGTTGTAATGAAAAATGTTAAGAAAGATATGTGGGGTATAGCGCTGCATTATTATACACTGCCAACCGGAAGCTGGACAGGCAGTAAAGGATCAGCCACAAAATTTACAGAGGACGCTTACTTCAACACCCTAAAAAATGGCCTAAAAATGGAAGAGTTTGTTACTAAACACTCTGCCATTATGGATAAATATGATCCGGAGAAAAAAATGGCCCTTGTAGTTGATGAGTGGGGTGTTTGGACAGACTCTGAACCAGGCACTAACCCGGGGTTTTTGTATCAGCAAAACAGCTTGCGGGATGCATTGGTAGCGGCATCAACATTAAACATATTTAACAACCATGCCGATAGGGTAAAGTTGGCCAACCTGGCGCAAACTATTAACGTTTTGCAGGCGTTGATCTTAACCCAAAAAGAGAAGATCATTCTTACACCAACCTATCATGTTTTTGATATGTACAAAGTGCATCAGGATGCTAAACTGCTGCCAATTAAACTGGATGTACCTGATTATGAGTTTGACGGCAAGAAATTGCCTGCTGTTAACGTATCAGCATCAAAAGACGCCAGCGGAAAGATCCACCTTACTATAGTGAACATTGACAACCATAAAGCAATTGATTTTAAAGCTGATTTAGGCGATGTTGCCTGGAGCATCGTAACGGGCCAAATACTTACAGGTACAAATGTTACCAATATTAATACTTTTGCTAACCCCAATAATATTAAACTTGTAGCGTTTAATGATGCGAAAAAGGATGGAAGCAATATATCTGTTAAATTGCCTGCACATTCAGTTGTATCGCTTGAATTAAAGTAAACCAATAAACCAATTAGAACAATGAGAACACAATCAAAAATTTTCATGTCGGCTTTAATAGCGGTTGCTGCTTTAGGCAACTATGCATGCACGCCACCAACTGAAGAGAAAACAACAACCGAGAATACTATGGAACAAACTAGTACTGCAGTACCCGATAGCAGTAATTTTACTGGCAAGGTGAATGGTAAAGACACCCACCTTTACACCTTATCAAACAAAAATGGCATGACTGTAGCCATTACCAACTATGGCGGCCGCATTGTTAGTTTAAATGTTAAAGATAAAACCGGCGCGTTTAAAGATGTTGTTTTAGGATATGATGATGTAAAAACCTACCAAAAACGCGGCGAGCCGTATTTTGGTGCACTGATAGGCCGCTTCGGAAATCGTATTGGCAATGGCAAGTTTACATTAAATGGTAAAGAATATACCCTTGAGCTGAATGATGGAAAAAATACTTTGCATGGCGGCGCCCACGGCTATTGGATGCAGGTATGGGATGCAAAACAGGTAGGCAAGCAAAAATTGGAACTTACCTACGTTTCTAAAGATGGCGAAGCAGGATATCCTGGCACATTAAATGTTAAGGTTGTTTATACTTTAACTGATGATAACGCTGTTCAAATTGATTATAGCGCTACTACTGATAAAGCTACCGTTGTTAACTTAACCAATCACGCTTATTGGAATCTTAACGGCGCCGGCGATTCAACCATTTTGAACAATGAGTTGCACATAGCCGCTGATGCTATAACACCGGTTGATAACACACTTATCCCAACCGGAAAGATCACTCCTGTAAAAGGTACTGCGTTTGATTTTACTAAATCAAAAACTATAGGCAAAGACATTAACGCTACCGAGGAGCAACTGAAATTTGGTAAAGGTTATGACCACAACTTTGTGCTTAACAAACACACGCTAAAAGATATTGTAGCAACAGTTAAAAGCCCGGTTACCGGCATTGTTATGGACGTTTACACAGAAGAGCCCGGTCTGCAGTTTTACAGCGGTAACTTTTTAGATGGCCGTGCTAAAGATGGCAAAGGAAAAGTTGCCTATCCGTTACGCTCGGCGTTGTGTTTAGAAACACAGCATTTCCCTGATGCACCTAACAAACCAGAGTTTGCATCAACAACTTTAAATCCTGGTCAAACATATAAAAC
Source organism: Mucilaginibacter sp. HD30 (assembly GCF_054061755.1). Classification (NCBI taxonomy): domain Bacteria; kingdom Pseudomonadati; phylum Bacteroidota; class Sphingobacteriia; order Sphingobacteriales; family Sphingobacteriaceae; genus Mucilaginibacter; species Mucilaginibacter sp. HD30. The sequence goes on along the minus strand of NZ_JBSSEO010000001.1, from coordinate 2,673,736 downwards.
CACAAGCATTTACAAATTTAGCGTAGCTAAATAAGTTATTTGTATCTAAGTAAATATTAAAGCAGACCGGGTAACCGGTCTGCTTTTTTGTTTTTAGGAAGTTTTATTTGGTTGAGCATAGCTATATTCGGCGGCAAATAGCATACGAATGACAACTTATACCCTAAATAAATTAAACCAACTAACCGAATTAAGTAAAGGCTACAAAGCTTTCTTATATGACTGTGACGGCACCCTTGCCGATAACATGCCTGCACATAAAGAAACCTACTTAAAAGTAGCTTTAAGCAAGGGCCACGTTATTGACGGTGATATTATTGATGAATTGGCCGGCTGGCCGGTTATAGATGTTATAAAAGAAATGAATGTGCGGTTCGGTACCGATTTTGATGCAGCCGAGTTTAAGGAACTAAAATATCAGCTCTTTTTGAACGAATACATAAACCTTACTAAACCTGTTGAATTTGTAACAGAGCATTTAAAAGCTCACGTCGGTAAAGTTAAGATAGGGGTAGTGTCCGGCAGTGGCCGCGTGGCCGTTGAAAAAACGCTACAGGTTTTGGGCCTAATTGATCTGGTTGACGTTATAGTATGCGCCGGCGAAACCGATAGAGGCAAACCTCACCCGGATCCCTTTTTGGCGGCAGCACAGAAACTCAATATAGCCCCCGAAGATTGCCTTGTTTTTGAGGACGGTGATGCAGGCGCAGAGTCCGCGTGGCGGGCGGGGATGCGATGCATAAGGATTGACAAATTATAATTACTCCCATAATACCCCCAATTACATGGGTCGTAAAAACTACCGACGCACTATATCGAAACTATTTCGTTTGCGTAAAAAGTATAGCTTTTTAGCGTTATAACTATTTCGTTTGCGTAAAATTTCTATATCGTTTGCGTAAATATTTATCGTCAATGAATCCCCCCTTTAAACATTTGTGATATAATTTTGGTGAAATGTGATAGTACAAACCAACCATCCGCTGCAAATTAGTGGCGGTAATTTGAAACGGATTATCGCTATAAATTATAGACCCAATTAGTCACTCTGTGATATTTTAATTTTTGCTTGATTTTTAATAACGTAGCTGAAAGCTAAGCACAGCATACGCGTTTTGCCGTAAGCGAGATTTGTAAAATGGCATTAAGTGATCAATATGTTTTGTTGTAAGAATTTATCAGTAACCTAAATATTAATTAAAACCAATAACCAATTAAATGATAAAAAAAGAGATATAATAAACTGCTAATTCGTCGCATGTCAAGGACAGGTGGCCAATTTTAAATTATATGAATCTTAAATAGTAAAACTAATTATATGAGCAAACTTCCACTTTTTAATAATGTAAAGTGGTGGAAAACAGTGTGCATGATCGCGATGATCAGCCTGTTTTCTGCTACTGCTTTTGCGCAAGCTATCACGGTTAAAGGCCGTGTTATGGATGACAAAGGCGAGCCACTTATTGGCGCAACCATAAAAGCTACCGGCACGCAGAACGCTGTTACTGCCGATGCCAGCGGTAACTTTTCACTAAGTGTACCTACAGGTACAACAAGCATAACAATAACTTTTATTGGATACGTAGATGTAGTAAGACAGATATCTGCTGCTACCGCCAATTTGGGTACTATCACAATGGCTGCCAACGCACGCGACTTGAACGAAGTAGTGGTAATTGGTTACGGTACTGTAAAAAGAACCGAAAACACAGGTACTGTTACCAGTGTGGATGCTAAAACACTACAGGAGATACCTGCTGCATCTGTTGTTAACCAACTGCAGGGCCGCGTTGCCGGCTTAGACGTTGTTGGCGGTAATATCAGAATACGTGGTACCCGTACAATAGGGAGCCCGGATAAAGACGGACCGCTTATTGTTTTAGACGGTGTACCTTTTTATGGTGGGCTTGATAATATCAATCCAACTGATATTAAGAGTGTAGACGTTTTAAAAGGTGCATCTTCAACAGCTATTTACGGTTCACGTGGATCGGGTGGCGTAATATTGATCTCTACTAACAGAGGCCGGATAGGCCGCACTCAAACTGCATATGATTCTTATGTAGGCTTATCAAGATTAGAGGGAAAAATAAAAACACTTGATGCTGCAGGTTACGTGCAGCTTAAAGCTGACGCTTTAGAAGGTTCTATCCTGCAAAGCAATGGTAACGCACAGTCTTACGGTTTAACTCCTATAGAAAGACAAGCGCTTGCTGATGGAAAAAATGTGGATTGGGTAAACGAAGTGGTTAAGCAGCAGGTAATTTTTGACCAAACGCTACGCGTTTCGAGCGGTACAGAAAAAACACAGTTTAATGCGCAACTTGGTTATCGTACTACAAAAAACGGAAACCTGCAACCAGGTAACGAAAATGAACGTGTTACTATGAGCATAAATGTTGACCACCAGATCAACAAATATATTAAGATCGGAGCCCAGACGCGTAATACCTTAACAATGAATGATCAGTCGGGTGGTAATGAATTAGGTAATGCTCAATGGATGAGCCCGCTATCTTATGTGTATAACCCTGACGGTTCTCTTGTTTTAAGGCCGCTTGAAGGACAATTGGACGCGGCTACTGCAAATCCTTTATTGCGTTCATCATTACCTAATGCTTATTATAACTATACCAGGGGATGGCAAAGCGACAATATTATATATGCTGAATTAAAACCATTGGATCATTTAACTTACAAGTACACCATCAATTATAACTACGGCCAGTCAACCGGCAACAATTACAGCGGTATTAATGGTGTAAACGTTATAAATGTCGCCGGTACAACTGCCAGCACAAATAATAATACTTCGTATCGTGTGGCGCAAGAGCATTTGCTTACTTACAACAACACGTTTGGCAAACACAACATAAATCTTACAGGTGTATTCACCGCAGAAAGAGGGCACAACGAAGGCTTCAGCGCAAGCGCGCAAGGTATCCCTTCTGATGCGAACAGAAATAGCAACCTCGCCTTAGGTAGTACCTTTGGCGTAGGAGGTGGTTCTTATTCTGAAACAGGATTAATATCTTATGTTGGTCGTGCAGCGTACACCTACAACAATAAGTACAGCATTTCGGCTTCAATGCGTGCTGACGGTAACTCTACCCTGGCTACAGGCAACCAGTGGACGTCATATCCAGCTGTTGGTGTACGTTGGAACATTACCAACGAAGATTTCATGAAGAAATATGATTTTATTGATAACCTTGCTTTACGTGCCGGTTACGGTGAAACCTCAACAACAAGCAGTAATGCTTACGACATTTTAGGTCAGTTACAAAATCGCCCATACCAGTTTGGTGGCGGCTCTGCAGGTAACCGTCAGGGTGTAAGAATCAACACAATTACAAATCCGGCACTTACCTGGCAGCGTACGCATGACTCTAACGTTGCGTTAGATTTTGCCTTACTTAGAAACCGTATAAGCGGTAGCATCGAGGGTTATTACTCCAAAACTACAGGCATAATATTGGATAATATACTTCCGGAGACTAATGGTGCAGTTACACAAAAATCAAACTTAGGTGTTTACGAAAATAAGGGAATTGAGTTTACTTTAAGTACGGTTAATATTCAAAACTTAGGCGGCTTTACCTGGTCTTCGGATTTCAATATAGGCATTGGTCGTGAAAAAATTGTTGAGTTACCTAACGGTGCACCAAGGAACATTGGTTCAGGTTTATTTCAAGGTCAGCCTCAAGGTGTAATTTATGACGTTAGAAAGTTGGGTATCTGGCAGATTTCAGATTCGCAAGGTATTGATGTTACTAAAACTAATGCAACTAACAGTGGCGGTACAGTATACCTTCCGGTTAGAGGCCAGACATCACCTTTGCAATATCCTGGCCAGATCAAGGTGCAGGATGTTGACGGAAACGGCATAATCAATTCTGATGATAACCAAATAATTGGTCACTTTAACCCTAATTACACTTTTGGTTTCACCAACAGGTTTAATTATAAAGGTTTTGACGTAAGTCTGGTTATTGTTGCGCGTATGGGCTTTACTACCCTGGTTCCGTATGTATCATCTAATAGCTCAAACGCCGAAGGATGGCAGTTTTTAAACCTTGGCCGTCATAACCAGCCGGTACTTGATTACTGGACCCCTCGTAACCCTACTAACGCGTTCCCAATGCCGAACAACCAGTTCCAGGGCCAGTATTATTCAACACTGCAGTACTATGATGGCTCGTTCATTCGCGCAAGGGCAATTAACTTTGGGTATAACATACCATCAGGTATAATTAAACGCTTAGGCTTATCATCACTGAGAGTTTATGGCAACGTTACCAACCCGTTTGTTATTTACTCGCCTGCAAGCAATTACAGCTTCTCGGTAGTAGATCCTGAGTCAAGTGGTGTTACTCAGGTAAATCCAACCGTTGGCGGCAACATCAGCCGGAATGTCGGTTTAAATGGTGGTACGCAAACACGCCAGTTTATTTTTGGTATCAATGCAAAATTTTAATTAAAAGGAGATAAGACATGAAAATATTTAATAAAACGTGTATTGTACTCGCGGGTATAGCAACAATAGGTACAGTCTCAAGTTGTAAAAAGCTTTTGGTTGAAGAGCCACGTGCAAACTTATACCCGAGTTATTTCACTACAGCTGGCGGTATAGCGGCTGGTGTAGCGGGTGTGTATCGTAACATACGCGATGCTTACAGCGGCGAGGAAGTGCGCTGGACGGCTGGTACAGACGAAAGCAGACCAGGGTCAGCTGCTACCGATCTACATAAACAAAATGACACCTTTAACGGGCTTAACAGTGCAAACACTGTGGGTTTTAATGGTTTCTATTCAGACATCAATACGCTTAACGGAATATTGAAGTATGCCAATGATGCTACAGGGCTTACTGCTGTGCAGAAAAACCAATACATCTCGCAAGCTAAATTTTTAAGAGCTTATGAGTATTTTTGGCTGGTACAAAATTTTGGTGGAACAACCGCTACTGAAAAAAGTGGTATACCGCTTCACCTGGATTTTATAGAGTCGGCAACTACTTCAGATGCTCCGGCACCGGCTGCTGATATTTACAATCAGATAATTAAGGATTTAACAGAAGCTGCTGCAAGTTTGCCTAATACAATAACAGCAGACAACCCTTTTTCTGCAAATGGTGTAGGCAAGTCAGCAACTGCTGCGGTAGCCAAAGCCTACTTAGCTAAAGTGTATTTAAGCCGCGGTTACCTGCCAGAGATTGCTCAGCCGGGCGATTTCCAGAAAGCGGTAGATCTTACTGCCGAAATTATAGCCAATAAGACCACTTATGGGCTTGACCTTTGGCAGGATTTTGCTGATGCGCATAAAGTAGAAAACGACTATGGTAAAGAAAATATGTTCAATATTGACTTTGGCTTGGGCGGATCAGACGAGTCTTTCACCGGATATACACAAATTGGTGATGGTGGTTGGGGTAATAACTTCCTGTTTTTGGTGTGGCGCATGGATTATATAGCTAACATCGGTGTTGATAACAATACAGGTATAGATGACATAAATCAGATTGTTAGCACAGTTAAGCGCCCAATGCGTCGCGATAACTATAACGGCCGTCCTTATGCTCGCGTAGCGCCAAACGGCCCTTATCTTTATGATGTATTGTATCCTAATCGTATTGCAGACAGTCGTTACGATGCTACTTTCCAAACATTCTGGATCTCTAACCAAAGCGGTGTTTCTGGCGTAACAAGCACAGGTGTATCAAAGGGCGCGTTGATCTCAACAAGCAATTTCTCTGAAACCCAGTACAACATTCCTGTTGATGGCGATACCTCTATTTTAATAACTAACGGCGACGTTACAATGGCAAGAAGAGACGCCTTTAAAGGGTTAATTGTTGAACCTGCTCAAATCAATCAGCTACATTTTCCTACAGTTAAGAAATTTGACGAGACCAGGCGTATAAGATTGAATGATAAATCTGCCCGCCCGATTGTGTTGATGCGCTTTTCTGAAGTTTATTTGCTGAATGCAGAAGCTAACTTTATGGTAGGTAATGCATTAAATGCAGCAAACTCTTTAAACGTATTAAGAAGACGCGCCGCCTACCGCGTTCCTGCTGATGGTGACCGTATACCTAAACATGCATTTAGGGTAACAACTGCTAATATGGCAACAGCTAACGCGGCAAATACGCTTGCTATGGAGCTTACACCTGCTCAAGTGGCTCAACTTTCGGTTCCATATAACAGAACTGCAGGTACGGCTTTGAACGGTTTAGACCTGATACTTGACGAATACAATCGTGAATTATACGGCGACCCGCGCAGATGGTATGATTTGGTAAGAACACGCTACCTGGTACGCCGTGTAAAAATGTACAGAACCGGTCTTCCCGCTACTAACGTTGATGACAAATTTATGCGCAGAGCTATACCACAAAGTTTAATTAACTCTGTGTTAACGGGCCCTGTGTATCCACAAAACAATGGCTATAATTAATCTGACTAATTAATTTAGGTTATAACCCGCTCCAAAAAAATGGAGCGGGTTTTTTGTTGCGACTTATTAACCTAAAAGTTAGTGAATATGGCGCAATTAAGGTAGTTTATAATAAGCGTGTATTTTTTATATTTGACCTTTCGCTATAAATAAAACCCATGCAGAAATATTATAACCAAACACGTTTATTATTAGCGGTAGATTGCATAGTTTTTGGGTTTGATGGCGAATCATTAAAAATACTATTGATACAAAGGGGTTTTGAACCCGAGAAAGGCAACTGGAGTTTAATGGGCGGATTTGTGCAGCCCGACGAAAGCCTTGATCAGTCGGCCAATCGCATTCTAAAACAACTAACCGGCTTAGATGGCGTATACCTGGAGCAATTACAAACTTTTGGCGACCCGGGCCGCGATCCTAAAGAACGTACAGCATCCGTTGCGTACTTCGCGCTGATAGATACTTCAAAATACGAGAAACAGATAAGTCATGATTATCATGCAGAATGGTTTCTGTTAAAGAAGATACCCAAGCTAATATTTGACCAGCCCGCTATGGTTGAAATGGCACGTAAGCGCATCCGTTATAAAGCCGCGCTGCATCCCATTTTGTTTGAGCTTTTACCTGCTAAATTTACCATACCACAGCTTCAAAATTTGTACGAAAGTGTTTACAGCACCACAATTGATAAACGCAACTTTAGCAAGCGGGTATTGGCCACCAAGTTGCTGATAAAGTTGCAGGACAAAGATAAATCAGGATCAAAGCGTGGTGCTTATTACTATCAGCTAAACAGGGAGAACTACTATGCTAAATTTCAGGCTTTTTTAAATTTTATACCCAATCCGGATAATCTTACGGCTTAGTCTGGTTAGTTTTAACCCTGCTAATGTTTGGAAATATATTTCATTTTATAAAAAATTAAGTGTTATTTAGACACGAATTTTAACCCTCTATGGAACCTAATAAATATGTAATTGGTGTTGATTATGGCACCGATTCTGTGCGCGCTATTATTGTAGATGCCGCAAACGGAAAAGAATTGGCATCGTCTGTTCACTACTACCAACGTTGGCAAAAAGCTATGTTTTGCGATGCACCCAAAAACGTTTTCAGGCAGCATCCGCTTGATTACCTTGAGGGACTTGAAATAACTATTAAGGATGCTATTAGTAAGGCGGGCGGTAAAGCCGTTGCCGATAATATACGTGGTATAGCTGTTGATACAACAGGGTCAACACCTATTGCTGTAAACAAAAACGGAACGCCCTTAGCGCTTACCCCGGAGTTTGAAAACAACCCCAATGCCATGTTCATTCTGTGGAAAGATCATACAGCTATTAAAGAGGCTGCCCAGATCAATGAACATGCTACAAAATTTGATATTAACTACTTAAAATACGTTGGCGGCATTTACTCGTCTGAATGGTTTTGGGCTAAATTATTGCACATTATACGCGTTGACGAAGAGGTGCGTAAAGCATGCTACTCTTGGGTTGAGCATTGCGACTGGATACCGTTTGTATTAACCGGTGGTAATGATGCCTCTAAAATAAAAAGGAGCAGATGCGCAGCCGGCCATAAAGCTTTATGGGCCGAAGAGTTTGGTGGCTTACCGCCGGATGAATTCTTTTCAACTTTAGATCCTTTGCTGGCCGGTTTTGCTTCCCGTCTTTTCAGGGATACTTATACTTCTGATGTACCGGCTGGTGTTATAAGTGCAGAGTGGGCAGCTAAGCTTGGTTTACCTGGTGATGTTAAAATTGGTGTGGGCGCATTTGATGCGCACATGGGTGCCGTTGGCGGCCAAATTGAGCCTTACTTTTTAAGCAAAGTTATGGGCACATCAACCTGCGATATATTGGTTGCACCTAATGCCGAAATGAAGGATAAACTGGTTGCAGGTATATGTGGCCAGGTTGATGGCTCGGTTATACCGGGTATGGCGGGTTTAGAAGCAGGCCAGTCGGCCTTTGGCGATACTTATGCCTGGTTTAAAAACATTGTGTCATGGCCGTTAAATAACTTGCTAAGCAGCTCAAAAGTTATTGATGAGGAGACAGCTGAAGCTTTAAAAAACGAAATTTTTGAAGAGATAATTCCTGAATTAAGCCGCCAGGCTGCTTTGTTACCGATTGAGGAAACGAATGAACTTGCAATTGATTGGTTTAACGGCAGGCGTACCCCAGATGCTGATCAATCGCTTAAAGGTGCTGTTATAGGCTTAAATCTAGGTACAGACGCACCGCGCTTTTTCCGCGCAATTGCAGAGGCTACCTGTTTTGGCGCCAAAAGCATTGTGGAGCGTATGATAGACGAAGGTGTACCCGTTAAAGGCTTAATAGGTATTGGCGGTGTGGCAAAAAAATCAGCATTTATTATGCAAATGATGGCAGATATAATAGGCATGCCAATCAAAATACACCAGCATACGCATACCTGCGCATTGGGTGCAGCCATGTTCGCAGCAGTAGTTGCAGACCTGCATGATAATGTACAAGACGCAATGCATGCAATGGGTGGCGGCTTTGATGTGGTTTACGAGCCAAACGCCGAACTTAGCGAAGTATATGCTAAACGTTATAAGCAATACAAAGGCCTGGGCGATTTTATCACTTTCCAAACCAGGCAAATAGAACAATCCATTTCAGCATGAGTACCTATCAGCATATAAAAGAAGAAGCCTACCAGGCAAATATGCAGCTTCCAAAATTGAACCTTGTTTTGTTCACTTTTGGCAACGTTAGCGCTGTTGACAGAAGTGCCGGTGTGTTTGCCATTAAGCCAAGCGGGGTGCCTTACGAGGACCTTACGCCGGATAGCATGGTAATAGTTGACTTTGACGGTAATACCGTTGAAGGAAAGCTAAGACCATCGTCAGACACTAAAACACATGCTGTGCTTTACAAGCATTGGGATACCATCGGCGGCATTGTGCATACGCATTCAACTTATGGCACTGCATGGGCACAGGCACAAAGAGATATCCCTATCTTCGGCACTACACATGCTGACCATTTAACAACCGACATACCCTGCGCGCCGCCAATGAGCGACGAAATGATCAAAGGCAATTACGAGTATGAAACCGGGTTCCAGATCATCAATCATTTCAACAAATTCAATCTGGACTACAAAGAAGTGGAAATGATATTGGTGGGCAATCATGCGCCGTTTACATGGGGCAAGTCTGCAAGTAAAGCCGTTTACAACAGTGCGGTTTTAGAAACTGTGGCTAAAATGGCTTATTTAACAGAAATGATCAATCCACAGGCGCCGAAATTAAAAGACACTTTAATAAACAAACATTTCCAGCGCAAGCACGGGCCTGATTCTTATTACGGCCAAAACTAACCTGCGCTACACTATTCGACCGATAATAAATACTAAATAAACAATGATCGATTTAAAAACTTTAGAAGTCTGGTTTATAACCGGAAGCCAGGACCTGTATGGTGAAGAAACCCTTAAACAGGTAGCTATACACTCACAACAAATTGCAGCTGGCTTAAACACAGCCGGCCAAATACCGGTAACAGTGGTATACAAGCCTGTTGTTAAAAGCACAGACGAAATATATAATACCATAGCCGAAGCTAATAACGCGGTAAATTGCATTGGTATAATTACCTGGATGCACACGTTTTCGCCGGCTAAAATGTGGATTCGTGGCTTGGGAATACTTAAAAAGCCAATGCTGCATTTGCATACACAATTTAACAGGGATATCCCATGGAACTCTATAGATATGGATTTCATGAACCTGAACCAAAGTGCCCACGGCGACCGTGAGTTTGGCTTTATGGTTTCGCGTATGCGTATGGAGCGTAAGGTAGTTGTTGGCCACTGGCAGGAAGCCGAAGTTGCCGAACAAATTGGCAGCTGGAGCAGGGCCGCTGCGGCATGGCACGATTGGCAGGGCGCTAAGTTTGTTCGCTTTGGCGATAACATGCGTTACGTTGCCGTTACTGATGGTGATAAAGTGGAAGCTGAACTACAATTTGGTTTCTCTGTAAATACCTACGGTATTGGTGACCTGGTAGCTGTAATTAATAACGTTACAGATGCACAGGTTAACGAGCTTATAGCTGAGTATGAAGCCACTTATGATATGGATGCTTCATTACTTAAAGGTGGAGAAAAGCACCAATCAGTTTATGATGCTGCTAAGATAGAGTTGGGTCTTCGCGCGTTTTTAGAGGCTGGTAACTTTAAAGGCTTTAGCGATACATTTGAAGACCTGCACGGCATGATACAATTGCCGGGCATAGCTGCACAGCGTTTAATGGAAAGCGGTTACGGTTTTGCCGGTGAAGGCGACTGGAAAACTGCTGCTTTAGTACGCGCCTGTAAAGTAATGGGTAGCGGCTTAGCGGGTGGTAACGCTTTTATGGAAGATTACACCTACCACTTTGATCCGAGTAACTCATTGGTATTAGGATCGCACATGTTAGAGGTTGATTCATCTTTGGCAAGTGGCAAAGCAACTTTAGAGGTACATCCTTTGGGCATTGGCGGTAAAGCTGATCCTACACGTTTGGTATTTAATGTAGCCGGTGGCCCTGCGCTTAATGCATCATTAATTGATATGGGTAACCGTTTCCGTTTATTGATAAACGAAGTTGAGGCTGTTGAACCAACCAACGAATTGCCTAACCTACCCGTTGCACGTGTGCTTTGGAAACCATTGCCTGATATGAAGACAGCTTGTGCAGCCTGGATCTACGCAGGTGGCGCGCACCATACTGCTTACAGCCAGAATTTAACCGCAGAGCATTTGTATGATTTTGCATCAATTGCCGGGGTTGAGTTTATACGTATTGGCAAAGACACCCGCATTGACCAATTACGTAACGAATTAAAATGGAACGACAGGTTCTATAAATAAAACCTGCATTTCAATAAATATAAAAGGCTGCACCGTAAAGTGCAGCCTTTTTTGTTGAGCGGTTTTACTTGCCCCGCTTATCATTTAAATATTCCGATGGTAGTACCCCAAATTTCCCTTTAAACATTCGCGAGAAATAGCTTGGCGTTCCAAAGCCTGTCATGTAAGCTATCTGGGCCACATTATAGTCGCTTGTTTGCAGTAATCCGGCGGCCTTTTCCAGCTTAACAGAGCGCATATATTCAATAGGAGTGAGGCCGGTTAGTTCAATCAGTTTGTAATATAACGAGCCGCGGCTCATACCCGCATGTTTGCTTAGCTCTTCAACAGACAGGTTAGGGTCGCTAAGGCGCGACTCCATAAAGGCTATTAACGAGTTGAGCAGTTTTACATCTGATGATTCTGTTTCCGGCGGTTGCTCTGCAACCATGTGGATGTGTTTGGAGTAAGTATCTTTAAGGCTCTTATTTAACTCAAGCAGGTTGCTTATACGCGCATGTAATATTTGGAAGTTGAATGGCTTGGTCAGATAATCATTCGCTCCTGCGTTGAGGCCCTTAAGCTGTTCGTCCTCGCCATTTATAGCGGTAAGTAATATTATCGGGATGTGTTTGGTGCGTTTATCCGCTTTTAATTTCTTACTTAACTCCACTCCGTTCATCTGCGGCATGCTAACATCACTTACAACCAACTGCGGATGCGCAGAGAGCGCTTTTTGCCAGCCCTCTTTACCGTTACTGGCTTCGATGATCTGATAATGTTGCTGTAAATGTTCTACAAGGTAGCCGCGAAACTCGTCATTATCCTCTACAAGTAAAATCCGAATGACTTCGTTTGCGATAATGGCATGGCCGCTTTGTTCTATTTCTGCCACATCTGGCTCCGGTAAAACGTGCTCTTCTATTGTGGTACTGTTTCGTTCAACTTTGTTGGCAGGTTTTAACGGCAGCTCAACTATAAACCGCATACCCCGCTCGGGTAAAAGCTTGGCAACAATACTACCATCGTGCAGTTCAACAAACTCTTTTATAATAGATAAGCCGATGCCGGTGCCCTGGTTAAGAATGTAAGATGGCTGCACAGATTGATAAAAGCGGCCAAAAATGGCGTTCAGGTCGCCTTCCGGAACACCAACTCCGGTGTCTGACACCGTGATGGTAAGATAAGGGATAACGGCATTTTCATTAACTGCTGTTTCAAGGGTTATCAATCCTTCGGCCAGGGTAAACTTAAATGCGTTTGATAGCAGATTAAAAATTATACGCTCCAGTTTATCATGGTCAAACCAGGCCTGCCAATGTGGACGCGAATTTATTATCTCGAGTGATATTTGTTTTTTTATGGCGATGTCTTTAAATGATTCGGCCGTTTCATTTACAAACATAATAACATCAGCATCTTTCAGATTTAGTTTAAGCTGATGCTCCTCCATTTTACGGAAATCCAATAACTGATTTACCAAATTGAGCAAACGCCTTATGTTTCTGTTGATAACATTTAGCTCATCGTTAACATCATTGCCTAATTTTTGGCCTATCAGTTTTTCTACGGGCGCGGCAATAAGAGAAATAGGGGTTCTGAATTCATGACTAAGATTGGTAAGAAACTGAATTTTATCTTTATCCAGTTCACGTAATTGTGCGGCTTCCCTTCGTTCTGTTTCAATTAATTGGTCAACCCGCAGGCTTTCCTGTTCACGGGCAAATTGCTGTTTCAATTTGTTAATACCCCGTTGTCTTATCCAAAATATCGACAAACAAAATAGTGTTGCGTAAATAAAATATGCAAAATAGGTACGCCAAAAAGGTGGTGAAACAACAACTGTGATAGCGGTTATTACATCGTTAGAGAACTTGTCGTTATTGTCAGCCTTAACCTGAAACGTATACTCACCGGGGGCCATATTGGTATAATTGGCAACCCTTGTTTTGTGTACGTAGTTCCAATCATTATCAAAGCCTTCTAATTTATAAGCATATTGGTTTTGCATTGGCGATGTATAATCTAAAGCAACATAGCCTATAGAAAAATTCTGGCCATACTTTAGCTGTATCTCCTTACTAATGCCTATTTGTTGTTGTATGGCAGCATCTTCGCCGGGTAAAACCGAAAGGTTATTTATTTTTAGGTCCGTTAATATTACCCTGGCCGGAGCCGGTACATCTGGCAGCGAGGCCGGATTAAAAAAATTGAAACCTTCTTCGCCGCCAAAATAGATATCGCCCCGTGATGTTTTTATAACCGAGGTTCTGTTGAAAGAGCCCTGCTGTACGCCATTTTCATTAGTAAAGTTTCTGAATGTTTTTTGCCGACGGTCAAACAAGCTTATCCCCCCGTCAGTGCTTAGCCAAAGCGTACCGCGGTCGTCCTCTATTATTGCTTTTATACTTGCGTTGGCAAGTCCGTTTTTCTCGGTGTATGTTTCAAACTTTTTTGTATTGGCGTTAAAGTAGCTTAATCCCTGGTTGGTGCCTGCCCACACTGTACGATCTTTTGACACAAAAATGGTTTGGACAATATCGTCCGAAAGGTTGTTCCGTAATTTGTCATAATTGGATACTGTACTGTTTGATATATGGTAAACAGCAACTCCGGTACCGTTTGATGCTATCCATACATCGCCGTTGGGGGCACGGGTAATAGTATTTATAAAATCGTTAAGAGGTGACTTTGGCGCAAAGGCTGAAGTTGATTTTTTATTGAATTGATCAAACTTACCCGTTGCCGGGTCGTACACGCTAACGCCTTGCCCTATGGTACCAATCCATATTTTTCCGTTACCATCTTCCATAAGCGCAGATACATCGTTGCTGATTATTGCGTTGGGTGTTCCATCTGCCATAAATTGACGGTAAGCACCCGTTGCCGGATCAATACAAAAAAGTCCGTTGTTGTATGTGCCGGCCCACAGGTTGCCCAGATGATCCATTTGTAAGCTTAATATAGCCCCCGCTGTTTTACCGGTAACCTTGCTTTGCAGCGGGTAATGCTTAAACAAGCGCGTGGTTTTGTCAAATAGCGATAGGCCCCCACCATCTGTGCCTAAAAATACTTTCCCGTCTTTATATTCTGCAAAGCAATTAACCGACGGGTTATTAAGCCCTTGAGGGTCAAAAGCGCTACTCAGCTTAAGATCCAAAAGCGGTAAAATTTTGTCGTGCTTAGCAATACCACCCCTGAAAGTACCAACCCAGTAAATGCCCGCCGGGTCAATGTAAATGCTCCGTATAGAATTATTTCGAATGCTGAATATATCGCGGGAGTTGTTTACATAATGCTGAAAGGAATCGGTGGCGGGCTCGTAAATATCCAAACCATTCTCTGTGCCTACCCAAAGTTTTCCGTACGAATCCGGATGAAGGGCAAAGATCACATCATTACTAATAGTGTGTTCGCCAACACCGGCGTGATAAACCTTAAAGCGCCCATTTGACATCCATTTACTAAGCCCATTCTGTGTACCGAACCAAATATTGCCGTTTGTATCTTCGGTTATTGTTTTTATTGCGTCATCACTAATACTATTGGCGTCTTCGTTGCTATGTGTAAAGCTTTTAAAGCTATCTGTTTGCCGGTTATATAAAAACAAGCCCTTGTTGCTACCCAGCCAAAGGCGATGGCGGCTGTCTTCAAATATTGACAGCACAACAAATGAACCGGGCTCTGTTACCCTTTTGTCCCTTACGGGCTTAGAAGTGATCTGCGAAGTTTTAAGGTCAATTAATATCAGATTTCCGTAAGTGCCTATCCACAGTTTTCCATCATGATCCTGATAATATGCCCTTGCAGATGCATTCTTTATTTGAGGTAACGAGTTTTTGCCTTCAAATACAAAAAAACTATCCGAGTTGCGATCATAGTAATATATCCCGCCATTGCTTGAACCTACCCACAAACGGCCGCTTTTATCTTCGTAAAGCGATACTATATCGTTGGTAGGCAGGCTGTGCGCGTTCCCAACCTCGTGCCGGTAAACGGTAAAGTTACTGCCATCAAACCGGCTTAAACCGTTACTGGTTCCAAACCACATTAAGCCGTATTTGTCTTTAATAATGGCGTTAACGGTATTTGACGGAAGCCCTTCTTTGGCCGTAATGGCTGTGAAATTAATATCGGCCTGGCCCCTTGCGGCTTTAACCCCAACCAGCAAAACAAACCACACAAGAAAATGGCTTGCCCTTATTTTAAACATAAAAACACTTTAATGGATATATGGCAATGGTCCGATCAGTAATAAACTTAACTACATTTTTGGAGCGCATTCTTAACAAATATATAAAAATTGATAAGATCCAGCCGACCAATACCATGCTGCCGTATCAAAAAAGTTACCCCATTAATTACTCAAATTCAGTGTAAAGCTTTACTTTAGATGCTCTATTCAACAAAACCAAGGGGCATAACACACCTATTTGCTCTTAATTTTACTTTACGGCGTACCGGCAAAAAAAAATATATCCTACTCTATCGATGTAGTTGAAAAAGTATGATCAAATCCGAGCCGCCTGTCCGGATAAAATATTAAACAGGTTAAAAAAATTGCTGTTGTTTTACCAATTAACAACCAAATTACAGGGGGCGACAGCCCGCAACCTTAAAATGAACATGAAGAGAAAATATATAAAATCGAAATTGCTTATTGCTTTAAGCCTGCTTGTGGGTTCGGCATTGGCACAAGGCCCCGGCCATGCAAGTTACGTAGCCGAAAACGGTGGAGCGGGCTATTTTCAATTAGCGGCAAATGGCAGCGCAGCGCCGATATTGGTGAGCGATAACGAGTGGCCGGGTGTTAAGAGAGCTGTTAATAGTTTTATTACCGATGTAAAGGCGGTAACGGGTATAACACCTGCACTGGCGGCCGTGGCAAAAGGCAAACAGATTGTAATTGTTGGTACGCTGGGTAAAAATCAGTGGATAGACCAACTGGTAAAACAAAAGAAATTAAACGTAGCAGATATTGCAGGCAAATGGGAAACCTACCTTGTGCAGCCTGTGGCAAATCCGTTCCCGGGTGTTAGCAGCGCGCTGGTTATTGCCGGCAGCGATAAACGCGGTACCATTTTTGGCGTGTATGACATGTCAGCACAAATAGGGGTATCGCCATGGTATTGGTATGCCGATGTTGCGCCTAAAACAAAAAAAGCCATTTATGTAGCACCAGGCAGGCACACTGATGGTACTCCGGCTGTTAAATACCGCGGGATATTTATAAATGACGAAGCGCCTGCTTTTTCCGGATGGGCCAAAGAGAAATTTGGCGGCGTAAATCATCAGCTTTATGAGCACATGTTTGAGCTTATTTTACGTATGAAAGGTAACTTTCTGTGGCCGGCCATGTGGGCTAACGCTTTTAATGATGATGATAAGTTGAACCCCATTTTGGCTGATGAGTACGGTATTGTTATGAGCACATCGCACCACGAACCGATGGACCGTGCGCAGCAGGAGTGGAAACGTTATGGTAAAGGCGAATGGAACTACGAAAAAAATAAGGAAGGTTTAAAGGAGTTCTGGCGCAAGGGTATTGAAAACATGGGTAACAAAGAAACGGTTGTTACCCTGGCTATGCGTGGCGACGGCGATGCGCCGATGACACAAGGCGCTAACATTAGCCTGCTTGAAAATATAGTGAAAGATCAGCGCGAGATAATAGGCGAGGTGATGAAGAAGGATGTTACAACAGTGCCGCAGGTTTGGGCCTTGTATAAAGAGGTGCAGGACTATTATGACAAAGGCATGCGGGTGCCTGATGATGTGACGCTTTTGTTATGTGATGACAATTGGGGAAATATTAGGAAACTGCCAGCAATAACAGATAAGCCACGTAAAGGCGGTTATGGTATATATTATCACTTTGATTATGTGGGTGGCCCGCGTAACTACAAATGGTTAAACACCAGCACCATATCAAAAACATGGCAGCAAATGAATTTGGCTTATGAATACAATGCAAGGCAAATATGGGTGGTAAACGTGGGCGATCTAAAACCGATGGAGTATCCTATCAGCTTTTTCCTTGATTTTGCCTGGAACCCTAAACGCTGGCCGGCCAACAAACTGCCACAGTACGCGGTTGAATGGGCAAAACAGCAGTTTGGTGCTGAACATGCTACACAAATAGCAAGTATGCTTATAAAGTACACCCGTTATAACGAAAGGCGGAAGCCCGAATCGTTAGATCAAAATACCTACAGCCTTACCAATTACAACGAGGGTGCGCGCGTAGTTGCCGATTATAATAAGTTAAAAGACGAAGCCGAGAAACTGGCTGCTGTAATGCCAAAGGAACATAAAGATTCTTTTTACGAATTGGTGCTTTACCCTATACAAGCCTGCGCCACTTTAAACGAAATGTATTTTGAAGTTGCTAAAAACAGGTACTATGCGCAGCAAAAAAATGGTGTTGAAGCTAATAAAGCTGCAGACCGGGTAAAAGAGCTTTATGCCAAAGACGCCGAGATCAGCAAATATTACAATACTGTACTGGCCGACGGAAAATGGAACCACATGGCAGATCAGCAGCATATTGGCTATAATAACTGGCAACAACCGGTGGCTAACAAAATGCCTGCACTTACCATACTTAATCCTGATAGTGCTAGAAATACTGCTCTGCTTCCTGTTGAAAGCGATGGCAGCACACCTAAAGAGAACGGCTTATTCAGCGATAAAAACGGCCATATAGCTATCGAGGCAGAGCATTATACTAAAGCAGTTGCTGCAAATAATATTAGCTGGACAACTATTCCTGATTATGGTTTAACCTTGTCAGGCGTCATGGCTTTGCCGGTTACTGCTCCGCGTATAACTACGCCAGGCGGCGCAAGTCCGCATTTGGAGTATGATATCAATGTTAAGCAAGCAGGCGATGTTGCTGTTACCGCCTTTATTGGTAATACCCTTGATTTTAAAAACGGCGGCGACGGCTTGTTCTACGCCATATCCATTGATGATGACGCACCGCAGCGAGTTGATGTAGGTTCAAAAGTTGATGGCCGTGACTGGACCCAAATGGTATTGGGTAACGCCCGTAAAATAACAACCAAGCATAAAGTTGCAGCGGCAGGTAAACACACCATTAAATACTGGTTTGTTGATCCGGCGGTGGTATTACAGCGCGTAGTGGTTGATACAGGCGGCTTAAAACAAAGCTACCTGGGACCGAAGGAATAACTTTTAATTAGTTAGGCTATAAATTTAAAAGCCCCTGCCTTGCAATTGCAAGCAGGGGCTTTGTTTTGCCGGTAAAGATGCGGTGGCCCAGGCCAACGTTAAGAAAAATAAACACCGCTCTTATATTTTGCACCATATAGTTACTGAGCGTCATTTTGCCCATGGTTTGTAAGCCATGAAAAAATAGTTTTAATTTTTCATGGGTATAGAGCCTACGCTACACCTTGCAGATTTTTTGATGCGACGTAGCTTTTTATCCCTTTAATATGTTAATTTGGTGCACCAATTAGACATTGATCAACCGTTAATAATTCATCATGAAATTTATAAAAGCTTTTTTAGTAGGAGCCATATTATGCCCGCTGGCCCTGCAGGCGCAGGATACTTTAAAATTATATTCCGGAGCCATCCCTAACTCAAAACCAACAACACTTACCAATTTTGGTGGCGGCCAGGTTAGGCGCGTTACTACACCGGTACTTGAAATTTATCTGCCCGAAACCGGCAAAGGCAACGGAACGGCTGTTATCGTCATACCCGGCGGCAGTTATAAAGTATTAAGTTATAGCGGCGAAGGTGTGCGTACTGCCAAAGAGTTTGCCAAGAACGGCATAGCAGCATTTGTATTAAAGTACCGCCTGCCTGATGATAACTTTATGGTTGATAAAACTATCGGCCCGTTACAAGATGCACAGCAGGCGCTGAAGGTTGTAAGGGAGAACGCCGCTAAATGGCAGCTGGATGCCAATAAAGTAGGGATAGCGGGCTTCTCGGCAGGGGGGCACCTGGCGTCAACATTGGCTACGCATTTTCAAAAGGCCTATATAGATAACGCTAATAACACTAATCTTCGTCCTGATTTTTGTATTGTGGTTTATCCCGTTGTAAGTATGCAGGATGGAGTAACGCATAAAGATTCGCGCAACAATCTGTTAGGAAAGGATGCGACAAAAACATTGATAGACGAATACTCTAACGAACTTAAAGTTACCGCCAACACGCCGCCAACCTATATAACCCACACCGGCGACGATAAGCTGGTTGACGTTGATAACAGCATATTTTATTACGAGGCTTTACGGAAGAACAATGTTCCAACAGAAATGCACCTTTATCCCAAAGGCGGCCACGGCTTCTTGATGGGATGGGCTCCTGACAGATGGATGCCGAACATGCTTGCCTGGTTAAAAAGCATTAACATGCTTAAGTAAACGTTAAAAATTGTTAAGTAGCAGCAGTATTCAAAAAAACTGATTTACTTTTGATGGGTAAATGAGGTTTTTTATACTGCTGTTTTTGTTTTCAGGATTTTATGTCGGGGCTTTTTCGCAGGGCAGGGTGCGTGGTAAAGTGCTGGAGAATAAAAGCTACATACCCGTGGGCGGTGTAACGGTTGAAAATCTGAAAAACCACGCTACCAACGTTAGTGATACCACCGGTGCGTTCTCTATTGTTGCCAAACCTGGCGATGTGCTAAGTTTTACAAGTTTAGGCTATAAACGTGATACTGTTTTAATAACAGACATGGGTGTAATAACCGCCTACCTGATACCCGACGAAAACATGCTTAAAGAAGTGCAGGTGAAAGAAATTGAATTTCCTCCCGGGGCATTTGCCATGCCGGCACTACTTGGACCATTGGGCAGCAAGGTTGTACGTTATCAGACAGATAAAAGCGGTAACCCAATAGGTGGGCTTAAAATGAGCATAGGCGACCTGTTTGGTGGAGGCAAAAATTCCTTAGAGGCTAAAAAGGAAAAGCGCGCCAAAGAGGAGCAGATAGTTCAGGTTTTTAACAAAATAAATCTTGGCAAGTACCTGCCTATAAGCGGGCAAGAACTCACCAATTTTGTAATATTGTATATGCCCGACGTGAATACTTTTTACGACAAAAATTTTAACATTACAGAGTATATCAGCGTCTGTTACCGCAAATTTATGCAAATGCCTGTAGAAAAGCGGCAATCAAAAACCGAGTTCGCGCTAAAGTGATTTTATAAAGTTTATAATTCTTGATTCACAAAATCCGAAATCGAACATCTGAAATTCGAAATCAAAAACTACACGTTAAACCTGAAGTGCATAATGTCTCCATCCTGCACAATATAGGTTTTACCCTCAATGTTTAGTTTCCCGGCTTCTTTTATTGCACTTTCTACACCGTTATATTTTACAAACTCGTCGTATTTTATCACCTCGGCACGTATAAAGCCTTTCTCAAAATCAGTATGGATAACACCTGCAGCCTGTGGTGCGGTAAAGCCCTCGGTTATGGTCCATGCACGTACTTCCTGCACACCGGCGGTAAAGTAGGTGGCCAGGTTAAGCAGTTTGTAAGCCGCCTTAATCAGTTTATTAACGCCCGATTCTTCCAGTCCCAGATCATCCAAAAACATCTGGCGCTCTTCAAAAGATTCCAGTTCGGCAATCTCAGCTTCAATTTGGGCCGAGATAACCAGCACACCAGCGTTTTCATCTTTAACAGCTTCTTTCACTCGGTCAACATAAGCATTGCCGGTTTTTACCGCAGCCTCGTCAACATTACAAACATATAAAACGGGTTTGGCTGTTAATAACCAAAGGTCGGCAATGTATTCTTTGTCTTCTTCGGGTACAGGTGCTGTGCGGGCTGACTTGCCGCTTAGCAAATGGTTTTTGTATACGGTTAAAACTTCGAAGGTTTTTTTTGCCTCTTTGTCGCCACCGGTTTTAGCCATTTTTTCAACCTTCTGGATCTTCTTTTCTATTGAATCCAGATCCTTCAGTTGCAGCTCAGTATCAATTATCTCTTTATCGCGAATGGGGTCAACACTCCCGTCAACGTGTATTACATTGTCGTTATCAAAGCAGCGCAGCACATGCAAAATTGCATTGGTAGCGCGTATGTTGCCTAAAAACTGGTTGCCAAGGCCTTCGCCTTTGCTGGCCCCTTTTACAAGGCCGGCAATGTCAACAATCTCAATAACATTAGGCACAATGCTTTTGGGGTTAACAATCTCGGTTAATTTAACCAGCCGCTCATCGGGCACAGTAATTACGCCCACGTTAGGCTCTATAGTACAAAACGGAAAGTTAGCCGCCTGTGCCTTTGCATTTGATAAACAGTTAAAAAGTGTTGATTTACCCACATTCGGCAAACCCACTATACCACATTGTAATCCCATTTGTTTTTTATTAGAGTCAAGAAGCAAGAGTCAAGAAACAAGAAAGGTCTTGACTCCTGCTTCTTGATTCTTGTCTCTTGTAAAAGGCGCAAAGATAACAGAAAATACCACCTTGTTTTTTGAAAAAATAAACGACTTTTGTGGCAGATTTTTAAATGCAGTAAAACCGATGTAAAAACAGGCGTATGATGGAAGAAATGGTTGAGCAAATAGAATTATTGCTGGAGGAAAATAACGATGAAAAACTGCGTGATTACCTTAACAACCTCAATATATCTGACGTTGAAGAACTGATAGATGAACTTCCTAAGCATGGCTCCAGGTTTATAGAGATCCTTTCTATTAACCGCGCGGTAAATGTTTTCCGGATCTTGGATTTTCCTACTCAGGAACGAATCTTCAAAAAACTCTCAGGCAGTAAAGTTGCTCAAATTGTTAACGAATTACCACCTGATGATCGTACTGCCTTTTTCTCTGAATTACATGGCGACGCCGTAAAAAAACTGATCCTCCATCTTTCTGCTGCCGACCGTAGGGAGGCGCTTTCTTTATTAGGTTACGATGAATACAGTGTAGGGCGCTTAATGACGCCGGATTACATCGCAGTAAAAAAAAGCTGGAATGTTAAACGCGTATTGGAGCACATAAGGGAATATGGCAAAGGATCTGAAACGATTGACGTATTATATGTTTTAGGCGAAAAGGGGGTTTTACTGGATGATATCAGGATTCGTGAAATTTTAATAGCTGACCCATCAACCAAAGTAAGTCAATTAATGGATGGTAGGCTGATAGCGCTTAAGGCGACTGATCCGCAGGAAGAGGCTATTAACATTTTCAGAATGAATAACCGGGTGGCGCTACCGGTTACTGACGATGACGATGTTTTGCTGGGTATTGTTACGGTAGATGATATTTTGTGGATAGCTAACGAAGAATATACCGAGGATATCCAGAAAATTGGTGGTACCGAAGCGTTGGATGAACCTTACCTGGATATCTCCCTATTAAAACTGGTTAAAAAGCGGGTAGGGTGGCTCATCATTTTATTTTTGGGCGAGATGCTTACGGCAACGGCAATGGGTTTTTTTCAAAAAGAAATTGAAAAAGCAGTTGTGCTGGCACTTTTCATCCCACTCATTATCTCCAGCGGGGGCAACAGCGGTTCGCAGGCCTCAACCCTTATTATACAAGCCATGGCACTTGGCGAAGTTACTATCGCCGACTGGTGGCGCGTAATGCGCCGTGAAATCCTCTCCGGCCTTATGTTGGGCGTAACGCTGGGTATTATAGGCTTTTTGCAGGTAATCATCCGCAGTGAATTTAGTGACATTTACGGCCCTAATTCGTTCCTGGTAGCTGTAACAATAGGCTTTTCTTTAGTGGGTGTAGTTTTATGGGGATCATTAATGGGGTCAATGCTTCCGCTTGTATTGAAAAAATTGGGTGCCGATCCGGCCACATCTTCCGCCCCGTTTGTAGCTACATTAGTTGATGTAACGGGGCTGGTTATCTATTTCAGCATAGCAGTGCTCACTATGCATAATCTCTTGATAAAATAGCCGGATCTATAAAACAAAAAAACCTGTTCGATTACCGGACAGGTTTCCCATTAGATTATAATTGGTTTAGCGTGATTGGTCTTACAAATTATCAAAAGAGAAATCTTCGTCAGCAGCAGCTTTAGCTGTTTCTGTTGATTCTGTAAACTCGTAGCGTTTCTCAACAACTTCCTGATGATCTTTTATATAGTCAATTGTACCGTTCAGGCCTTCAATAAACTTTTCAAAATCCTCTTTGTATAAAAATATTTTATGTTTAATAAATACTCCGTCTTCCAGTCTTTTTTTGCTTTCGGTAATGGTTATATAATAATCATTTGACCGTGTTGCCTTTACATCAAAAAAATAAGTCCTTTTCCCCGCTCTTACCTTCTTTGAAAAAACCTCTTCGCGCTCTCTGTTGTCGAAATCTCCCATGTTAAAATAGTATTGTAATTTAGTTTGATTGGCATAAATATAAATAAATTTTCAATCTGCAAGTATTAAATCAAATAATATTGAGTTTTTTAAAAGATTTATCATACAATGTCGCAAAAATCGCTAATTAAGGTTTTCAGGCTCCTCTTCTTCAAGCAGTTGTTTTTCGTAAAGCTCAAAATAGGTACCCTGCTTACTCAATAGCTCATCATGCGTGCCCTGTTCAACTATCTCGCCATTATTCATCACCAATATTTTATCGGCATTTTTAATGGTCGATATCCGGTGCGCTATAATGATATTGGTTTTTCCCTGCATAATACGCCCCAGGTTATTTAGTATCTCCTCCTCGGTGCGGGTATCAACTGCCGAAAGGCAATCATCAAATATCAGTATCTGTGGGTATTTAGCCAGAGCACGCGCTATGGATACGCGTTGTTTCTGCCCGCCGGATAAGGTAATTCCACGCTCGCCTATCAGGGTTTCAAACCCATGCTCCAGTTTAATAATGTTATTATATACAGCGGCGTCGCGGGCGGCCTGCTCAATAGCGGGCATATCTGCTACATCAGCGCTAAAGGCAATATTATTAGCAATGGTATCAGAGAATAAAAAAACTTCCTGCGGAACGTAGCCAACCTGGTGCCGGTAGTCGGTTAAATTAAGCGCCGTAATAGGTTTTTCATCTATTAAAACTTCGCCTTCGGTTGTATCATACATGCGCAGCATAAGATTGGCAATGGTTGATTTGCCGGAACCTGTACGGCCAATTATGGCAATCATTTCGCCGGGCATAGCTGTGAATGAGATATTTTTAAGCGCCTGAATGCCTGTATCGGGATATGTAAAGGAGACGTTTTTAAATTCGATCAGCCCATCTACTTTATGCGGAGTATCAACTACTGATATAATTTCGGGCTGCTCACTTAAAAATTCATTGATACGTTTTTGAGATGCAGCCGCGCGCTGGATCAGCGAGGTAACCCAACCTAATGCCATTACAGGAAAAGTAAGCTGGCTTAGGTAAACTATAAACTCGGCAATGTTGCCGGGGGTTATGTTGCCTTTCATTACCTCAACCCCACCAATGTATATAATAATAACGTTACTTAAACCTACCAGTAGCAACATCATAGGATAAAACATAGCTTGCACCCTAACCAGCGACATGGAGTGAGTTTTGTAGTGATTGCTCTCCACAGCGAATTTTTCGCGCACAGAAGCCTCTCGTACATACGATTTCATGATACGTATACCCGAAAAGTTTTCCTGCACAAAGCTGGAAAGTGACGATAACCGCTCCTGTATTTTTTCGCTGCGGAAGTTGATGATGTTATTTACATAGTAAATTATAACAGCCAAAATAGGCAACGGCAAAAGCGAAAATATAGCCAGGCGCACATTTACGCTCAGCATAGCATATATCACCAAAACAAATAATACCACGGTATTAATGGTATACATAATGCCGGGGCCGAGGTACATGCGCACCCTGCTAACGTCCTCGGTAGCGCGGTTCATCAGGTCGCCGGTGTTGTGCCTGCGGTAAAATGCCAGCGAAAGCGCCTGGTAATGATCATAGATCTCATTTTTAAGATCGTACTCTATATGCCGCGACATTAAAATAATGGTTTGCCGCATAAAGAAGAGAAACAAGCCCCTTATAATAGCCAACACCAAAACTAAGGCCCCAAATAATAAAAGGCTTGCGCCAAATATGTCGTAGATCACACTTTGCCTGTTAAAGCCCGCAAATAGCTGATAAGTGCTGATGTTTTCGTTTACCAGGTCAAAAGCC
Organism: Mucilaginibacter sp. HD30; assembly: GCF_054061755.1. NCBI lineage: Bacteria > Pseudomonadati > Bacteroidota > Sphingobacteriia > Sphingobacteriales > Sphingobacteriaceae > Mucilaginibacter > Mucilaginibacter sp. HD30. Next base: position 2,648,275 of record NZ_JBSSEO010000001.1, on the reverse strand, counting down.
ACGCGTACAACCTGCGCCGGAAGCACGCCAAATATGTTGGAGATAATGACAAACAATATCCCCGGAATAAGCCTCCAGCGATATTTGAAAAAAAATTTATTTAAGTAGGCAAGATCTTTCATAAAGTCGGAAAGTCCGCATTCCGGGAAGTCCGTTGTCAAATGTAGATTAATACAATTGATTTTTCAAACGATGGACCCGCTAACGCAATTTAAGAATGTAATGAGAGAAGGATTTATCCTCTCAATTTATCAAGCAGGTCGCTCAATAAACCGGCTTCTTCGACAGTAAGATTGTTCTTCAGGAAATCTTTGGTTTTAAACTCTGCATCCATTTTGGCCAGTGTTTCCAATCCTTTATCGCTGATGCGGATATCAACAGCACGTCTGTCTTTGCTATTGGTACAGCGGGTTATCAGCTCTTTCTGTATCAACCTATCAACAATGCGCGATGCATCGCTCATTTTGTCAAGCATCCTTTCCTTAAGCAAGTTTATAGTTGCCGGTTTTGGGTATTGACCACGCAGAATACGCAAAATATTAAATTGCTGGTTGGTTAAATTGTGTTTTTCAAAGTGGCAGCGAAGGGTATTATTGAGCCATCCTTCGGTATAAGCAATATTAACAACTACCTTATGGTAATTGTCTTCAAATTTCGAACTCTGTATTTCGTCGTCTATGCGCATGGCTTATTAACTTTCGGCAATACAAATATGTTTATTTTTTCTATCACTTTTTTGCAGGTACAAAGTGCAACCGCTGTAAAAACGCCGGAGAGTCTATTAATTTAGTTGAGCAATTTAACAAAAATATTGTCACCAAAATAAGTTTGTAAATATTTGCCACTACCATGCAGCGTCCATATTTGGCTGGGATTCACCTGTTTTACTGCTATAAGTATATCGTTCCAGTCAACATGGTCTGATATAAACAAGGTGTCCTCCCGGTTAACCTGAAGCCTGTCCCAACCTGATGCAAACAGGCGCTTTACATCGGTTGCCCGTATGTAACTATTAAAGGTAAAAGGTGGTACAATGTATACGAAGTGGTCCTGCGTTTTCATTAATTTGCGACCGTAAAGCTGGTAATTACCTAAAGAAAAGCCGGCCACCTCGTATATTTTATTAATGGCCATGATGCGGTGGTGCACCAAAACTTTTTTTTGCGGCGCATAATCTGTTATCATCCTTATTAAGCGCTGACTTTTACCCGTAGCGTATGCGCCCAATAGGATATTGCTCTCTATTTTATCCAGCTTTTGTATTTCCAGAACAGGGTCTGGGTGAATGATCTTTGGGTCGGCAAATGTGCTTTCTGTTATCAACACATCAGCGTTTACCCATTCTATCGGTTCGCAGGTGGCGTCGGGCTGTAGTTTATAGTCACCTGTGTACAGGTATTTAACTCCCTTATATTCCATCAACACCATAGCCGAACCCAGCATATGCCCTGCTGGGATAAAGCTGAGCTCCACGCCGTTTATATTGAATGGGGCATTGTAGGGCGCAATGTTAAATACCTTAGCAGCGTAACGGCTATAACGCAGCTCCATAAAGGCGCGGGTAGATGCCGTGCAATAAACTTCTGCATTGCCGCTTATGGCATGATCTGCATGAGCGTGGGATATTACCGCTGTTTTTACCGGCTGGATAGGGTCAAGGTAAAAATCGCCGTATTTGCAATAAATACCATTTTCACTAATAAAAACAAAGTCGTCAATTATCATCATTGGGTACCTGCAAGCTGTAGAAACTGGCTATGCAGCTGTAATATTTGTGGAATAACTAATTGGGTGTCGTCGTTGAAAAGAATATAGTCGGCCAATTCTTTCTTTCTTTCTTCTGTAAATTGCCTCGCTTCGCGTGCTTCCACCTCGGCACGGCTTATCAAATCACGCTTCATTACTCTTTCCAGTCTCATTTCAAGCGGGGCAGCAACCATCAAGGTCTTATCGCAAAATTGGTATGATCCGCTTTCAAAAAGCACAGCAGCCTCTTTTATTACATAGGGCTCATTGGTATAAGCCTTTGCCCACTCATGAAAAGCCCTGAATACGGCCGGGTGAACCAGCGCATTTAGTTTTTTCAGTTCTTCCTCATTCTTGAAAACAATGCCTGCTATATATTTTCGGTTAAGCTGGCCGTCTGTTAAATAGGCGTCAATACCAAAGGTTTTTTTTATTCCGGCTATCAACACTTCATCAACCGTCATTACCTTTTTAGCTTCGGCATCGGCATAAAAAACCTTTACACCTAATATTTCAAACACCTTAGCGGTGATGCTTTTGCCGCTCCCTATGTTGCCTGTTATACCAATTTTCAACATTATTTCTTTACAATAAAGTCGATGTTACGTGGTTCAATTCTCACTATTTTGCAAAAGTCAGGCACGCGGATAATTTTAACAGGCAGTGTGCTGTAACCGTATTTTTTCCAATAATCTAAATCCGCCTGGGCTTCAAACAGGTCCGCATCTATCTCTGCATACCTGTCAAGCGATGTAGTAAACGTAACTTCAATTCGCTGGGGCACAACTTTAATATTATAGTAATTAGCGTTATTAATGATCTTTACCGGGATCTTTATTGTTTTTTCGGTAAACTCATTTACAGGTACCGTAACCTGTACCATTTTTGGATATATGGTGATGTTACCCTGTGCCGGTGCCTTAACGTTAACGCCAGCGGTTATGGTCTCGTTAACGTCCGTCGCTTTTAACGAGTCGGTGGGCCACGCTGTCATTGCGTCTATTTCGCCACTTGGCCCGCTTACTGTAACGTATGATGGCTGGATGATGACATTGTCTGACTGCGAAAATTGTTTTTGATAATTTATTGAAGTCAAAAGTTTAACGGGTATTCGCCGGATACTTCTGTTTGAAAAATCAAAATATAAGGTGTCCGGATTAAAAGCGATTATGGGGTTATCTCGTGGAAGTTCGGCATTGATACTCTGAAGCTGGCTACTTAATGTTATGTAAGGGTGCTCCTCCAGCGACTGCAGATCAACAGTTATGGATGAGCTTTTTTCATTAACCCTTGCAAAAATCATTTGCCAGCCGGTGCCCTTTACAACAGCCTCAATTGTATCTGACTGTAGCGAATGAAACGAACGTTTTAAAGGAACATTTTTATACCTGATAACCTTTTTTGCAGTATAGCTATAAGTACTTGAAAAGGCAACTACCAGCCAGGCACAGATTGCCAGCACGAGACACGTTAAAAAAACCGAGATCCGCCTGCGCTCTGTTACCGATAGTTTTATTATTGCCATTATTGAGCTGAAAGCTAAAAGCGGAAAGGCAAAAGCTATAAGCTTCCCTTTCCGCTTTATAATATAAAATATGCTTTTCGCTTTAAGCTTTCTGCTTTAAGCTTTACTTAGCCGGTGTATTCAATGGTTTTGACGCATCAAGCGATACAGCCGATTTATCAAAACGTAGTTTGCTGCCCAGTTCGGTATCAATTACAATAGTTGTATCGTTTACCTCGGCAATGCGGCCGTGCAAACCAGCCGTAGTTATAATTTTATCGCCTTTTTTCAACTCGTCAGCAAATTTTTTCTGATCTTTTTGTTTCTTCATTTGCGGGCGTATCATAAAGAAATACATTACCAGGATGATTAATCCCAACATAATCAGTTGCTGGTAACCGAACCCGCCTGCCTGTAATAAAATAGTTGTTGTCATTGTTTAAGATTTATTTTTTTGCCAGCACTTCGCCTATTAAATGCACTACGGTTTGCGCAGGATCTGTGTTGGCAGTAACTGTAATTTGTTTGTCTTGTAAGCCTTGTTTGCCCGCACTGTTAAACGTAACCGAAATTTCGCCTTCTTTACCAGGTAATACCGGTGTTTTTGGCCATGTAGGGGTGGTGCAGCCGCATGATGCCACTGCGTTGGTTATAATTAAAGGCTGCATGCTGCCGTTATAAAATTTAAAAACGTGCGTTACTTTTTCGCCTTGGGTTATTTTGCCAAAATCGAAACTTTCCTCGTTAAATTTTAAAATTGCCGGATCTGCTTTAGCTGCTGCTGTAGTATCGGTTGCAGTGCTTTTGCTGCTCTTATCGGCACTGTTACAGGCTGATAAAGCGCCCGCTGCAAGTAAAATTAAAAAAAGCTTTTTCATATTATTCAATCAGGCCTCGGCCGGTTTTACGTATTTTCTTTTCCTCTTTTAATTCAATTAAAATTTTGTCTAAAATACCATTTATAAATGAATTACTTTTCGGTGTACTAAACTCCTTAGAAATTTCAAGGTATTCGTTAATCGTAACCTTAACCGGGATAGAGTTGAAATTTAAAAACTCTGCAATAGCCATCTTCATTAACAAGTTATCCATCATGGCAATACGTTCCGGCTCCCAGTTTTGCGTTTTAATACCAATCATTTCCTGATAGTCTTTATCATACCTGATGGTAGTTTTCAAGAGGTTGGTTATAAATTCGCTGTCTTCGTCCCAATTGCCGGTTACTTCGGCCAGTTTATTCTTAGCAGGCTCATCAAAAGCAAAGTTTTTAAAGGTTTTGGCAATCAGCGCCTGTAAAACTTCCTTATCAACCGGCCAGAAAATAAATTTCTCTTCAAAAACCTGTTCTGCTAAAGTTGATTTGAGTATTACCTTTTTGAAAATGAATTTGATGATGTCCTTATCCGTTTGAATAGTATCACCTGTTTTTTGAAGATATTCTTCGTACTCGGGCGCTGTTTTTAACGCCTTGAAAAGGCCCTTCACCAATTCCGGGTCAAAGCTCCATTCTACTTTGTATTTTTTAATACCTGCCAGGTATTCTTTGTTCTGTTGTAATGATGTGTAAAAGCGGTTGCTTAATATCTTTAAATTGGCATTCAGGTCCTCAGCAGTAGGTAGGTGTTTGTGCGCACGCTCCTCGGCATCCGTTGATGCATATTCTATCACTTCTGAAATAAGAGATAGCATCCAGATATACATTTCGTATACCTTGTCAACGTTTTGAAGTAAGTTTTTTTCATGCTGACTTACACTATTTGCTCCTGTTTGATGATACGCATATAATGCCTGTAATACTTTTACCCGTAGGTGCCTTCTGTTTAACATGTTGTAAGAACGATTTTAGGACTAATCCTGTTTATTATTTATTTAATATGATGATTTTACTTTATTGATATCGGCTAAACGTTTTGTTACCATTTTATTTGCCGCCTGTATAGTTGGTATATTTTCTGCTTTTGAAAGCTTTAATACGTTCCGGGTAGCTTCGTATATATTTTCAGTAAGCTGCAATGAATGTTTTTTGCTAAAGCCCATTAACTCCGAGTAGCAATTAATTACACCTCCTGCGCTTATAACGTAGTCGGGGGCAAATAAAATGCCTTTCTCCAGCAACATTTGTCCGTGCACTGCTTCGTCTTCCAACTGGTTATTAGCCGAGCCGGCAATTATAGCGCATTTTAATTTTTTAATAGTTTGCGAATTTACCGTAGCACCCAATGCGCAGGGCGAATATATATCAGCTTCTATGTCAAATATGCTGTTGTTAGAAATCGCCTGCGCGCCGTATTTTTTTGATACAAAACCGGTGCGTTCTTCATTAATATCACTCACATACACCTTAACGTTTTCATCGCGCAGCAGTTTTACCAGGTTTTCGCCAACATGGCCTATGCCTTGAACGATAACTGATTTCCCGGTAAGGCTATCGGTACCAAAAAGCTCTTTAACAGATGCTTTAATACCCATAAACACACCCATCGCAGCAATAGGGGTAGGGTCGCCGCTGCCGCCCATGGTTTCGGGCAGGCCGGTTACGTTACGTGTTGCGTTTCCATGCGGATATACGCCATATCGCGTGGGTTGGTGCCTACATCCTCTGCCGTTATAAATTCGCCGTTAAGGTTTTTTATAAACCGGCCAAACTTGCGCAGTAAAGCTTCTGTCTTATCGCGGCGCGAATCGCCAATTATTACCGCGCTGCCGCCACCCAGGTTAAGGCCGGATATTGCAGCTTTATAAGTCATGTTTTTTGAAAGCCTCAAAACGTCATCCAGCGCATCACTTTCGTTTTTATAGGCCCACATGCGTGTACCGCCTAAAGCAGGCCCTAAGGTAGTGTCGTGAACGGCTATGATGGCCTTCAAACCTGTATCCGGGTCACTGCAAAACACAACTTTTTTGTGTCCGTAGGTTTCAATTTTATTGAAAAGGGATTCGGTGGCGTCCTTTGATGGCATTTGCTGTTTTTAGGCACAACAAAAGTAGATGTTTTTTTGGATGCGGCAAAGGTTTTTTAACGGACTGAGAAAAGGGCGTTAACACCTTGTATTTAAATCGCGTATTTTTTTATTAATGAGACTTATATCTGTTTGCGTTTTAGCTAATTTTAAAGCGACCTCGTAATTAAGTAATGCCTGTTGGGTGTTTAAATCTGTATATAAATAGCCCATCAATATAAAATAAAACTGATTGTCTTGAAGGTTTAATTTTTCGGCTTCGACAATAGCGCGCTTTTTACCCGCAGTTTTTGATAGTACATAAGCACGGTTCAATGCTCCCATAGAGGAATAGGCTACAATCAACAATTTATCATATAAAGCCAGCACCGCTTCCCACTTTTCCGGGCTATCCATTTTTTGTGTGCGCCAATAAGCAATCATTGCTTCTAAGTGATATTTTGATAAGTCATTTCCGTTTGCAGACCTATGCAAGTATAAAGCGCCCTGGCTTATCAGGTGTTTATCCCACAGAGCAGTATTCTGTTCATCATATAAAATATGGGCTCCGTTGTCGTCCATGCGTGCATCCAGTCGCGAAGCGTGAAAATACATTAATGCAAGCAAGGCGTTTACGACGGGTTTGTTAGTAAGGGCGCTTTCAACCAGCATGGTACATAAGCGGATGGCCTCGAAACAAACATCTTTATTTACTATTTGGTTGTTGTTTACCGAATAATACCCCTCGTTAAATAAAAGATAAATAGTTAAAAGTACAGTATCAAGTCGTGCATCAATTTGTGTTGCCGAGGGTATTTCAATGCTGATGTTCTGCTGCCTCAATTTATCTTTGGCCCTGTACAACCGCTTACTAATGGTTTCTTTATTGGATAGAAAAGCATCGGCAATTTCATCAATACCGAAACCGCAAAGTATACGCAAAGCCAGGCCAACTTGTGCCTCTGTTGGAATAGCCGGATGGCAGATCGTGAAGATCATTTGCAACTGACTGTCGGCAATGTTTTGTGGCGACAGGTCTATCTCGTCCTCAAAAACCTCGCTGTTTCTTTGAAGGTCCGGAGATATTTTGTTTTCGAATAAGGTACTGCGTTGTAATACTGTTTTTGCCTTGTTTTTGGCTACAGCGTATAACCAGGCGGTGGGATTTGGCGGAGTACCGCTGATAGCCCAGTTTTGCGCGGCGGTTGCAAAGGTATCGCTGGCAATGTCTTCGGCAGTTTCCATTTGCTCAAAACCGAACCGCCGGTATAGTACCGCTACTATCTTGCGGTATTCGGTTCTGAATAAATGGGGGATGATCTCCTGCTGTTGCATTAAATTATGAAGCTCCGCGAAGGCTGTGCATTTTATTATTTAGGCGTGCACGCCGTCACCTTTTGCAAGCGCGCGTACTTCAACCGTGTTGCCCTCGCCTTGTAATACGGGGCAGCCTTTTGCAAATTCAGCAGCTTCATCGGCGCTATCGGCCTTTACCACCACATATCCGCCTAAGGTTTCTTTTATTTCGCCAAAAGGGCCGTTGGTTACGGTTTTATCATGATGCACCACTTTTGCATTGTCAAATACCAACCCATCGCCTTTGCCGGCAAAATTACCTGTTGCTGCTAAGCCGTTAAGCCAGTCCATAGTTTGCTGCATCCAAATCTGCATTTGCTCTGGCGAGGCAATTTTGCCGCCGTCCTGGTGTCTGAAAATAAGCATGTAATCTCTCATCGTTTTGTTTTTTAAATGTTACTGTATAAATAAATTATACTCACATATCAAACACACCTCATTAAACCGGACAATAAAGTTAAAATAAATATCAATCCTGCAATCTCACCATGCACTGCACATCCTTATCGCTCAAATACCATTCCACGCAATAACCCTGCGGGTCTATGTCTGAGCGGACAATCATTTGCTGAAAAGTGTTGCCAATAGCGGGCAGGTCCTTCATGTAATCATGCAGCGTAGCGCTAATGTAATTGCCTTTTTTTATGATGATGGTTTGCAGGTTTAGTTTCTCGGCCTCGCCGGATTCCAGTACTTCGGCCGCAGCTTTATAAACAATTAAGTCACCACCTTCGGGACGCGAAAGGCCAAAATATTTTCGTTCGGTTGAAAACGGAATAAGCGAGTGCAGCTTTTGATGCGCCGCTAATACGCCATCAGGAAAAGAGGTCGCGTTAACGTACATTACTGTTATGTCGTTGTCTAATTTGATTGTTTCCATGGCCGAGTTTTTACTGATAACAAATTTATGCTATCGGTTCAAAAAGCTTACAGGGAGTTAGCGACAATTTTGGGGGTGGGATGGGACATTGAATTACTCTCCCGATGCTTCCAGAATTTTTTGCAGCATGCCGTCCGCTACTCTAAAATCAGTTGATTTTATTTTGTCAAAGTAAGGTTTTAGTTGAGTTATAACGCCTCGCTGCTTAGCTAAAACTAACACTCCTAACGTACCCGTATAGTTAAGTTTTAGTTCTGCTGCCAAATTACGGCCTTTCAAATCATCCAAAATAAGCTGCGCGGATGGTAATTCAAGAGCCAGAGCTATAGCACTGGCCTCGCCTATATCAACTTTTTCAGCGTAAAGCAACAATAAGTTAACATCTCGTACCGATTTAATTTCTATCCATTCAGGAAGAGGTTTAGCGAATTCACTTGCAATTTGAGGGGTAGTTACTACATGTTTATAGAGTGAATTCAAAACAGAAAAAGCGTTTATTTTATCTAATAAAATAAAACAACTTGTATCAGTAATAACGGCAAAATTACTTTGAAATTCTTTCGACATCTGCCATCACATCATCAAAAGAATAATTGATATAATTCACACCATGATCAGCGAGAATAGCAGAAAAGCCAGACTTTGTTAGCCCGGCCATATCAGCAGCCTGACCCATTGAAAGTTTACCAGACTCGTAGAGCTTTGCTGCTAAAAATTGAACCGTATCACCATGATTCTCTTCCAAAAAATCAGGAACCTGAAGTGTTAACGTAGTCATGCGCTTTTCATTATTCAATTAAAGATACAATTTTCGTTGCCATTTCCAAAATATCCAACCAAGCAAGCAACCAACCAAAGTGCCATACATTGCGCCTACGATAACGTCTATTGGATAATGCACACCTACATATACTTGCGCAAAACTAATAGACGCCGCCCAGATCAAACTTGCGGGCAATATCCATTTGTAGCGCTTGTAAAAAATAATACATAACAATACCGCTATGGCAAAATGGTTAGCAGCGTGGCTGGAAGGGAAACTGTAGCCCGTGCCGCAGTCGATGCGGTGTACTACCTCCGTTAACTGTGGGGTATTGCAGGGGCGGGCCCGCTTAAAGAGAGATTTTATAATTGTGGCACTTCCATAGTCGGAAAGGGCAAAAGTTAAAGCCAGCAATAAAATAATGATCAGCCCTTGTTTTTTATAGCGCCAAAGGCAAAACACAAAAATGAAAACGTAAAGGGGAATCCAAACACGGGCATCGCGCAATATTGGCATCAACAAATCAAAAAACCAATTACCCACATCGTGGTTAATGAAATGGAATAATTGCTGATCAAGATGTAGCAGAAAATCGGGCATTACGACAAATATAAACTAAGATTGGTAGGATGAGCGGATTTTAGGATTTTATAGCTACTATCCTTACATCATCAAATCCTGTAAATCATAGTGTAAATTATTCTATTTTTGCACCACTTTATTTTTGAACTTTGACACTTATAAAATCAATTTCGGGTATAAGGGGTACCATAGGCGGGGCGGCCGGCGATGGTTTAACACCTCTTGATATAGTAAAATTTACATCGGCATATGGCGCCTGGATTATAAAAAACGGGGGCGCTAAAAAAGTAGTTGTTGGTCGCGATGCGCGCATATCCGGCAGTATGGTTAATAACCTGGTAACGGGCACATTAATGGGTTTAGGTATTGATGTGGTTGATATTGGCCTGTCTACAACCCCGACAGTTGAAGTGGCGGTGCCTTTAGAGCAGGCGGGCGGCGGCATTATATTAACAGCAAGCCATAACCCAAAACAGTGGAATGCGTTAAAACTTTTAAATGCAAAAGGCGAATTTATAAGCGACGCCGATGGCAAGGAACTGCTCGAAATTGCTGAAAGCAGTGCTTTTGAGTACGCCGAAGTAAACGCTTTAGGTAAGGTAACTTATGACGAAAGCTATTTGCAGAAACACATAGACCAGATACTGGCCCTGCCTTTGGTTGATGTTGAAGCAATTGCCAATGCTAATTTTAAGGTAGTTATTGATTGCGTAAACTCTACAGGCGGCATTTTTGTACCGGCCTTATTAGCAGCCTTAGGCGTAAAAATTGTTCACAAGTTGTTTTGTGAGCCAGATGGTGAGTTTCCGCATAACCCGGAGCCGCTGCCTGAGAATTTGACGGCACTTTCAAAAGAGGTTTTGGCCAAAAATGCTGATTTGGGTATTGCAGTCGATCCGGATGTTGACCGGCTTTGCTTTGTTTGCGAGGATGGCAATATGTTTGGCGAGGAATATACGCTGGTTGCAGTTGCAGACTATGTAATGAAAAATACAAAAGGCAATACCGTATCAAACCTGTCATCAACCAGAGCCTTGCGCGATGTTACCGAACTGGCAGGCGGAGAGTACTATGCAGCCGCAGTAGGAGAGGTGAACGTGGTAAACAAAATGAAGGAAGTAAATGCTGTGATAGGCGGCGAAGGCAATGGCGGGGTGATCTATCCTGAGTTGCATTACGGGCGCGACGCTTTAGCGGGTATTGCCTTGTTTTTAACACATCTGGCAAAATATGGTAGGCCCGTTTCTGTTTTACGCCGCTCGTATCCGGGTTATTTTATCTCAAAAAATAAAATAACGCTTACGCCCGAAATGGACATTGATGCACTGCTGCTAAAGGTGGAGGACCGCTACAAAAATCAGCCATACAGCACTATTGACGGACTTAAAATAGAGTTTGATAAGCAATGGGTACATTTGCGCCGTTCAAACACCGAGCCTATTATCCGCATCTATTCAGAAAGCGAATCTGAAACAGCGGCTAATGGTTTGGCTAATAAAATAATTGCCGATATAAAGGAAATACTCAGCTTGGCTAATGAGTGAATTAGTGATTGAGTGAATTAGCGATTGTTTAAGTTGTCTTAATTTATATAAATTGAGACATGGAAAGATTAAGTAAAAACGAATTCGCGGAACAATTTCGTGAGAGGACAAAAAAATTTGTCGTAGATAATATCCGATTGTATCAATCTTTGCCCAAAACGGAGGAAGCGAAGATAATTGGCAGGCAGTTATTAAGGTCTTCGTCTTCTGTTGGAGCGAACTATAGAGCAGCTTGTCGGGCAAGATCACAAGCTGAGTTCCACTCAAAAATATCCATTGTTGTTGAAGAAGCAGACGAGAGCGTTTTTTGGATGGAAGTAATGATTGAAACGGACATCCTATCTTCTGAAAAAATAAAAAATTTGATGAACGAAGGAAACGAAATACTAAAAGTAGCAGCTTCTGCCAGAAAAACCGTAAGCGAAAATAAACGATAAGAAATCACTATTAAGTTCAAAGTGTAAATAAAAAATCACTCATTCACTAATTCAATCCCTCTCTCATTAAAAACTATGCGTGTTTATTTAGATAATGCGGCTACTACACCGCTTGATCCCGAAGTTATAAAGGTAATGTGTGAAGCAATGGAGAACAGTTTTGGAAATCCATCCTCCATTCATGCTCATGGGCGAGAGGGGCGTACGCTTGTTGAAAGAGCACGCAAAACCGTTGCCGGATTATTGCATACTTCGCCCGCCGAAATATTTTTTACCGGTAGCGGTACCGAAGCCGATAATATGGCTATCCGTTGCGGTATAATTGATAACGGTATAACGCATGCTATAACTACCAAAATTGAACACCACGCCGTTGTGCATACGCTGGAGGCCATGGAGAAAGCCGGTGTTATTAAACTGAGTTTTGTTGATATTGACGACAAAGGCAACATCAGTTTAGAACATCTGGAAGAACTGCTGAAAAATAACGAACGGACTTTTGTATCCTTAATGCAAGCCAACAATGAGATAGGCACGCTTACTGATATTGAAAAAGTTGGTAACCTGTGCGAACAATACAATGCTATTTTTCATTGCGATACTGTACAAACCATGGCGCATTATCCACATGCGCTAAACCAGCTAAAAGTGCATTTTTTAACCTGTGCGGCACATAAATTTCACGGACCAAAGGGCGTAGGCTTTTTATACATCAACCACAAAATAAAAATTAAACCCCTTATTTACGGCGGCGCACAAGAACGCAATATGCGTGGTGGTACAGAGAATGTGTATGGCATTGCCGGGCTGGCAAAGGCACTTGACTTAGCTTACGCCGATATGGACGATAAGCAACAACATATACAGGGCCTAAAAACCTATATGATTGAACAATTAGAGGCTATTATTCCCGGTATTAAGTTTAACGGCGAAACCGCGCCGGATAAAAGCCTGTATACGGTATTGAACGTTTCGTTCCCCGAAACAGACATTGCCGATATGTTGCTGTTTAAATTGGACATCGCGGGTATTTCAGTATCCGGGGGTAGTGCATGCAGCTCTGGTACAGATATAGGTTCACATGTACTTACTGCTATTGGCGCCAGTTCTTCGCGGCCATCTGTAAGGTTCTCTTTCTCAAAGTACAATACTAAAGAAGAGATAGATTTTGTTATCGAAAAACTACGCGAACTTTTTAGCCCCCTCTAAATCTACCCCGGCAGGGGAGACTTTAATAAAGTATTTACAAGAAGCCCCTCCCTTCCGGTGAGATTTGGGTGCGGCTTTTTTGGCATGGTTATGGTTTATTAATTTGTAATTAAAATAATAAACCTATGGAAATGAATAATCAAAATTCCGGAAACGGTAATCGCCCAGATGAAACTCCTGAAAGAAGACAATCAGAACAGGAAGGTTCAGGATATAATCCACAAAGAGAGCAGCAACAACAAGATTCAGGTAACGATGCTTCTTACAGTGAGCAAAGTGATGTAACCCCACCTAACGAGCACGAGTTTCCTGCAGAGGGACCTGCGCGTGGAGATTTTCAACCTCAGCACCATAACCGCGGCACCGGCAGAATGGTAGGCCATGAGCCAGGCACGGAGAGTTTATAAACAAAAAGCATCTACCTTTAAAAACATACACCTATGATTTTACAAGAAAACAAATTTGGGTACGACCCGGATAACTATGATGACGAACCATCAGACTATGTAAATAGCGAAACGGCTTATCCCGCAGATGATCTGTCAAGGGATAGCGCCGAAGAATTTGAGGATGACGACGAATCAATTGACGTGGACGATGAAGATGATCTGAGTGATGACGTTGTGGAGAACGGCGATGATTTAGATGACGACATTGCCGATGATGAAGACCCGGAGGTTGATTATGAGGAAGACGATAGCGATGTAACCGAAGATGATCCTATTAACGATGACGTAACAGATTATCCGTCAACTGAACCTGAAGCTTTTACGCAGGAAGATAAAAAGCCAGTGTTTATTAAGGATATGCCTTATATAGACCATGCAATGCCTGGTGTAACATCCCATTAAAAATTGTATACTTATATTAAAGCAAAACGGCTCCCCGGATCTCCGGGGAGCCGTTCTTATATAGCTATAAAATTAATTTTGCATCATTTTTAAAAATGCGCCAAGCTCTTCTTTCATTTCGCGGCGGTCAACTATAAAATCCAAAAAGCCGTGCTCCTGTACAAACTCAGCAGTTTGGAAACCTTTGGGCAAATCTTTCTTAATGGTTTCTTTAATAACGCGTGGTCCGGCAAAGCCAATTAAAGCGCCCGGCTCAGCAATATTAATATCGCCCAGCATTGCGTATGATGCAGTTACACCACCGGTAGTCGGATCCGTCAATAAAGATATGTAAGGTATTTTAGCCCGACCTAATAAGGCCAGTTTAGCCGATGTTTTAGCCATTTGCATTAGCGAGAAGGCGGCCTCCATCATGCGCGCACCGCCTGATTTAGATATCATCAGGAAAGGTATTTTGTTCGTTATGGAGTGATCAATAGAACGGGCTATCTTTTCGCCGACTACAGATCCCATTGATCCTCCTATAAAATTGAAGTCCATGCAGGCAATTACCAGGTCCTGTCCGTTTATCTTTCCAACTGCAGCGCGTATAGCATCTTTGAGACCGGTTTTAAATTGGGTCTCGTTAAGCCTGTCGGTATATTTTTTTGAATCTGTAAACTGTAATGGATCACCTGATACCATGTCAGCGAACAGTTCTGTGAACTCGTTATTATCAAACAGTACTGAAAAATATTCCTTTGACCCAATACGCAGATGGTATCCGCAATAATGGCAAACGTATTGATTTTCAACCTGTTCAGAATAGTGGAGGGGCTTTTTACATTGAGGGCATTTGTTCCACATCCCATCGGGTGTTTCCTTCTTTTCCTCAGTAGTCGTAATTATCCCTTTTGATTCTCGTTTAAACCAACTCATATCTGTTTCTAACTCTTTCAAACTGATGCAAAGAAACGAATATTTTGTTAGATATGAGATTTGAGATAATAGATTCGAGATGGAATTTATGAATTAAAGCTAAAAATCTCATATCTCGTATCCCAAATCTCGCATCTAAATGATAACTTCGGGCTTTAATTAGATACAATGAGCTTAAAAGACTATAAAGGCGTTCTGCACGGCGATCAGGTGCAGGAGTTGTTTGAAGCGGCAAAAAAGCACCAGTTTGCTTTACCTGCTGTAAATGTTACCGGCACAAACACCATTAATGCGGTAATGGAAACTGCTAAAGCGGTTAATTCGCCTGTTATTATACAATTATCAAACGGTGGCGCGCAGTTTTATGCGGGTAAATCGTTAGATAATTCAAAACTGCAGGCATGCATTTTAGGCGGTGTATCTGCTGCAAAACACGTGCATTTGTTGGCTGAGCATTATGGCATTGCTGTAATATTACATACAGACCACGCAGCAAAAAAACTATTACCCTGGATAGATGGCCTGCTTGATCATGGCGAGAAATTTTTTGCTGAAACCGGCAAACCTTTGTTCTCATCGCACATGCTTGATCTGTCTGAAGAGCCTATAGAAGAAAATATAGAAATATCTGCCAAATATTTGGAACGTATGGCCAAAATGGGCATGACACTTGAAATTGAACTGGGCGTTACCGGTGGCGAAGAAGACGGCGTTGATAACTCTGATGTTGATAGCTCACGTTTGTACACCCAGCCCGAAGAGGTTTCTTATTCATACGAGCATTTGTTAAAAGTTAGCCCGCGCTTTACCGTTGCTGCTGCTTTTGGTAATGTACATGGTGTATACAAACCGGGTAACGTAAAACTGCAGCCGGTTATATTGCATAACTCGCAGGAGTATGTCAAGAAGAAGTTTGGTTTGACTGACGAAAAGCCTATTAACTTTGTATTCCACGGTGGTTCAGGCTCAAGCCAGGAAGAAATTCGCGAAGCTATTAGCTACGGTGCCATTAAAATGAACATTGATACCGATTTGCAATGGGCATTTTGGGAGGGTATTAAAGATTACTATAAATCAAAAGAAGGATATCTGCAAAGCCAGATCGGTAGTCCGGATGGTGAAGATTCTCCTAACAAAAAATATTATGATCCGCGTGTTTGGTTGCGCAAGGCGGAAGAAACTTTTGTTAAAAGATTAACGGCCGCATTTGAAGACCTTAACTGCATTAACGCCACAGACAAACTGTAGCCGAAAAGCCATAAATTATATAAAGCGCCGGTGTATAAAACATCGGCGCTTTTTTTTAGTTTTAGTTGTAGCAAAAACGAGTTTATGGCTAAAGAAAAAAAGAATTTATTTGAGCGGTTTGCCAATTGGGCCACTAATGCCACAGGCAGCTCAGCCGCATTTATTTTGGCTATTACAATAATTATAATTTGGTTGGTAACAGGGCCTATTTTTAAATATTCTGATACATGGCAGTTAATTATAAACACAGGCACCACCATAGTTACTTTTCTAATGGTTTTCTTGATTCAAAAAAGCCAGAACAAAGACTCAAAAGCAATACATTTAAAACTGAATGAATTGTTGGCGTCTCACGCAGGGGCCAGCAACCGGATGGTAGATATTGAAGATTTGACTGAGGAGGAATTGGATCGTCTGCATAAATATTATGAGCAACTGTCTGACCTTGCAGAAGGAGAGGATGATATTTTGTGCACACACTCTATTGATGCTGCAGAAGAAAACCACAACCTAAAGTTAACCGGCCACATGAACAAAAAACATTACCAGGATGCCAAAGCCCAAAGAAATAAAAGTAAGCAAGGTAAATAACCCGCAACTGCTTGAAACGGTGTTTGCCATACGGCGCGAGGTTTTTGTAATTGAACAACATTGCCCGCCCGAGCTGGAATGGGAACACGAAGAAGAGTCGACTCATTTTTTAGCCACCATTGATGGTGAACCTGCTGGTGCCTGCCGTTGGAGAAAGACCGACAGCGGCTATAAACTGGAGCGTTTTGCAGTATTAAAGCAACACAGAGGGCAAGGGATAGCACACACCATGGTGACAACTGCGTTGCATGACCTGCCTGCTGACGCCGAATACATTTACCTTAATGCACAGGTTGACGCGGTGCCGTTATACGAAAAATCGGGCTTTGAAAAAACGGGTCCGCAGTTTGAAGAAGCGGGGATACAGCATTATAAGATGGTGAAGAAAATTTGATTTCGAATTTCGGATGTTCGATTACGGATTTATTTGGATTTCAAATTTCGGATGTTCAATTTCGAATTTTACTTGTCATTTTGATAGGGAAGAATCTTGTAAAAGCGACTAACACGCCGGATTAGCAAGCGTATAAGATTCTTCGCTATCGCTCAGAATGACAAGAAAAACGTCACTCATCTGCCCAAACTTTATTCTCAACACTTATCCTAACATACAACATTCCCGCGTTAAGTACCGAGAATATTATAGCCGTGTAATACAGGTTAAATACCAGCGGGATTATAGCAATCTCTAACACCACCTCCATGTAGTTAGGGTGCTTAAAGATCTTGTACGGACCTTTCTTTACAGGATAAACACCCGGTACACGGTAGATCTTGGTGTTCCAGTATTTCCCTAAAGATGACAGTGCCCAAAATTTGAAAGAAAGCACCGCGATAAATGCAAGCAGGAAGTAGTAATTAAATGGTGCATTGTCCCGTAAGTTATATTCAACAATAATAGATACGATGAACAGTGTATGCATGCCTACCATAAAGGGATAGTGGCTTTGCCCGTATTGCACCGCACCTTGTTCTAACAACCACTTTTCGTTCTGGCGAGCTATGTACAACTCCGACAGGCGCTGTGTGATAAGGAAAGCAAGGAATACCCAGAAATACATCGTTTAATTGTTAGCAAGCTTTAAAAGTACCATCTCACTGGAAAACCCCGGGCCCATAGCCATCATTAAGCCATAGCCATCCTCAAAGCCTTCGGTCATAAATTTATCCAACACATACAAAACGGTAGCGCTTGACATATTGCCGTTTTCGTTCATCACCTCGCGCGTTTTCTGCAAAAAGTCGCCTTCCACCTGCAAGGCATCTGCATATGCATCTAAAACTTTTTTGCCGCCTGGATGAAAAATAAAATTCTTGATCTGGCTTAGCTGCAGGTTATGTTTTTGCAGGAACTCAGTTATATCGTGCTTTACGTTCTCGTGTATAAATGTAGGGATATCTTTAGAGAATAAAACCTTAAAGCCAGTATCCTTAAATTCCCAGCCCATAACGTCAAGCGAATCATAATACAATTTGCTGCTTGCTGCGATATAAGACACTTTCGATGCTGGGGTTTGATTGGCATCGCCTTTAACGATACATGTCGCCACGCCGTCTGAAAATAAGCTTGAGCCAATAAAATTACTCTTGCTGTAGTCTGATTTGATCAGCGTTAACGAGCATAACTCCACTGCTATCAACAAAACTACCGCATTTGGGTTTGCTATAGCGATGGTATTGGCTTTTGCCATTCCTGATACCCCTCCGCCGCAACCCAAGCCCCAGATAGGAGTACGGTTTATGTGCGGATTTAAACGCATGGCGTTTATGATGAGCGCATCCATACTCGGTGTGGCCAGGCCTGTGGTTGACACAAATAGGATATCCGTGATCTCTTTTTTAGTGATACCGGCTTTAGTAATGCAATCGTCAATGGCTTTTATTGAATACTCCAGTGTTATTTGCTGATAGTCATTATTCCGCTCCTCAAACGTGGTAGGTTGGGCGTACCAATCAAGAGGTTTGCAAAAGTTACGGGTGATTATCTCGGTATTATCAAAAGCAAATATAAGCCTGTCGGTTTGTGGGAAGTTGGCAGAAAATAAAGCCTTAGCTTGCGCTTTCACTGCTTGCTGCTCAGTTTTAAATGGAAAATCGACTGTTGATGTTGCTGCTATATGGGGCATACTTTATATACGTAGAATAATGTTTTACGCTGCCTTAATAATGCTTTTTCCGGCTCAATTGTTTTGTTCAATAAATGTACCAAACAAAAAGCGCCCCGGTTTCCGGGGCGCTTTTTAACAAATCACTTTTTTATTTAATTAATAGAACACTGTATAAAGGGCAGTTAATATACCTATTATCAGAAGCGCTCCTACAGCGAAGCCGTTGGTTGTTTTAAACATAGATGCGTCAACTTCCAGCCCGTTAGTTTTCTTGCCGCGTGCATGATCAATTAAACTGATGACAATCATCGAGATCATACAGATAACGAATACAAAACCCATACGGTCTAAGAACGGAATTTCCCATAAGCCACTTTGGGTGTTAAAGAAAGAAAATCCGGTTGTTTTTAATGGTTCAAGATTTGCGAATTTTGGCAGGAACTTAAAGAATACAGAGAAACCAAAACCACCAATTGTTGCAAATAACGCAGCGTTTGATGATGCTTTTTTCCAGAAGAAGCCCAAAATAAACATGGCGAAGATACCCGGAGATACGAAACCTGTGTACTCTTGTATAAATTGAAACCCGCCTTTTTTGTCGATACCCAGGAACGGAGAAATTACTACACCCAGTATCATGGCTACAACAACGGTGATTTTACCCACATTAACCAGGTTTTTTTCGCTGGCTTCAGGGTTGATCTTTTTCTTGTAAATATCAAGTGTAAAAATAGTAGCAATACTGTTTGCCTTACCCGCTAACGATGCCACTACTGCAGCCGTTAATGCCGCAAAAGCCAATCCCTTAACGCCTGTAGGCAATAGGTTTAACAATACAGGGTAAGCATTATCATGGTTTTCATTAATGCTGCCTGCGCTTACTGCATCAAATACCTGCTCTTTAAACAATACGTAAGCAGCTATACCAGGCAATACTACTATAACCGGCATTAACAGCTTTAAAAACGCTGCGAATAAAATACCGCCACGGGCAGTTTTTAAATCGGCCCCTAAGGCACGTTGGGTAATGTATTGGTTACAGCCCCAATAGTTCAAATTCACTATCCACATACCGCCCAATAGCATGGTTAATCCCGGAACGTCGCCATAGCTGGCATTGTCTTTCTTAAGGATCATGTGGAAGTGATCATTGTATTTTTCGTACATTACGGTTAAGCCATTAACTATGCCTTGCTGGCCGTAATGCTCGGCTACTTGTGTTACAGCAATGTAAGTAGTTACTAAGCCACCCAATATCAAAAAGAACACCTGTATAACATCAGTAAAGCCAATAACTTTCATACCACCAAGGGTGATAATGATAGAAAATACAGCTAACAGGCCGATACACAGTTCAAAGTTGATACCTGATATACCGTGGATAGCTATTGCACCCAGGTAAAGGATAGAAGTAAGGTTTACAATTACATATAATAATAACCAAAATATAGCCATGATCATTGCGACAGTGCTGTTGTAGCGCTGATGCAAAAACTGCGGCATGGTGAAGATCTTGTTTTTAAGATAAACCGGAATAAAAAATACAGCTACAATAACCAGCGTAAGCGCGGCCATCCACTCATAAGTCGATATAGCTAAACCCATCGTGAAGCCGTTACCACTCATGGCTACAAATTGCTCTGCAGATATGTTAGAAGCAATTAATGATGCACCAATGGCCCACCAGGTTAAAGAACCCTCTGCAAGGAAATAATCCTTTGATGAAGATACCCCAACTATTTTTTTACGGTTATAAACCCACAACCCGTAAGCAGCGACAATGACGAAGTACACAAGGAATACTGCGTAATCGCCAAAAGATAATTCTTTCATATGTTTTATATTGGTTTTTTGCAACAATTATAACCTTTATGTTACGCATTAGCAACAGCACCGAACAAATATTATCGACAAAGGTTTGTGTTTTTTAAATACCATACGAAGAGTGGTTTTTTTTGGTTGATTTTTGACGAAAATCGCAAGAACGTTAGTCTTTTTGAGCCCTCAAGGTTTTTGCTGGAGAGCTTTGTGGTAGTCATCCAATGCTTTATCCAAGGGTTGCCCTTTAACGTGGATGCACTCACAAAATATTTTGCATGCCCCGGGATTTTTGCTGTCATCGCATTGTGTTTTACAGTCGGCTAAAGTATTGCGCGGCATCAGGTCAAATACATGCGTAATAACAAATACAAAGAGCACCAAACCCGCGAATACGCCTGCGAAGAACTTAACCGGGAATTTGCTATTGGTGATTGCAGGCTTTGTAACCATAACAGGGCCGGAAAATATAATGGCTTTTAATCTATGGTAATCCCAACAAAGCAAGTAAATGCAAGATACCACCATCAATGGCGATGTTAAAAGCGAACCCTCAAAACGCACTGCAAGCGACAGTATGCAAATATTTAATATAATAGGGAAGTAGATTAGTACCCCTAATAATGCTGTACGCGGAATTAGTAACAGAACGGCAGCCAAAACTTGTAAAATGCCTATGGATGTATAATAATAACCCGTATGATGCAGCGCCTCTAAATAATGCCCCATCGGCTGGTTATTGTGCAGATCAGTGAAACGCTCGCCAATGATCTTAACATAACCCGCGGGTAAAAAACCTGCAGCCAAAGCAATGCGGTTAAATACCGTAAAGTAATTCATCCATTTATTTTGCCTTGCCTTTAAATGCAGATCATCGAGCGTAGAAAATATATTCATAATAAAAGTACTTTGTAATGCAAAGTTAATTATAAATATGAATTGAGGAAATTAATTCTTGAAGCAAGAGTTAGCATATAGTTGGATGATATAATTAAAATATTCCGCAATTGTAAGGGAAGGTTAGTACCGTTATTTGATGACATAACTACCCCAAAAATCTGTCGGATATTGTACGGAATTAATATTAGTAGCATTCCCCAATCCTCTAGGCACAGCGCTGACAGTGGGTGCTCCTTCCACTGAAGGCCTCGATGTTCGTTGTATAGATGTGACGCCATTTATCATCACGTTATAGAAAATCATTTTCCCACTGTTAGGAGCTATCCCTAAAAGCTTAATCGGAATCAAAAGTTCACAAGTTAATGCACCGGTGTTATTTACTACAACGGCTGATTTGAATCCTGTATCGTTATAGATAGACAATAGCGTATCAGAGATAGTCTTAAACCCCTTTAGTTTTAATTCTTTCCATCCACTCATGATTTTATTGTTGATTATGTGAATGACCGAGTCGCGTGAACTTTTTCATTCGAATGGGCCTTCATATCCTCCAAGGAAGGAAATATGGAAAGTTGACGATCATTCGGAATAACTGGGAATGTAATAATATATGGAGATAAGTCTTCTCTACTTCCACTCGTGTTAATCGTAAAAGACATCCCACCTCCAATGATTTTTTTTATGATTAAAGGATCTACAGCTTGAATGGCCAGATATATGTACTGGCTGTTATTGGCCAAGATGTAATTAGTCTCCGTTCTTTTATTGTATGCTTGAAACTTGTCATTCCACTCTTTCGCTAACCCATCTATTTTAAATCCTGGTTGCAAGGCAATACTTTCCGTTTGTTGATTAGGGAGATTTTGGGCTTTTAAAATATTTGAGATAAAAATTGTTGTTAGTATCGGCAGCATTAAAATTAAATTTCTCATAAATAAGCTTAAATTAATTTGTGCAATATCGAACAATCATCATCAATGTAAATGACTAATTATAAGTATTGAGGAATTGGTCAACGAGTTTTGGTAAAACTATTAGTTTTCTTTGTCTTCTAATCATTGTCCACTTAAACCATTGGTACTTATTTTCTACAAACAAAAAAGCCGCTCCTTTTTACAGAAACGGCTTTATATAAATTAAATATCTGGAGACTAGATATAACGGTTGATCAGGTTTTCAATGTATTCCTGTTTGCCGCTGATAACAGCAGGCTCGCCGTTTTGAATAGCATATTCGCGCAAATCTTCTAAAGAAAGTTTACCTTCTTCAAATTCTTTGCCTTTACCGCTGTCATAAGAAGCGTAGCGCTCAGTGCGGATCTTTTCGTAATCTGATTTTTGCAAGATGGCATCAGCAGTTACCAATGCACGTGCAAAAATGTCCATACCACCAACGTGAGCGTAGAACAAGTCAGCCGGATCAGTTGAGTTTCTGCGGATCTTAGCGTCAAAGTTAACACCACCACCTTGTAAACCACCTGCTTTCAGGATGATCAACATAGCTTCGGTTATTTCGTTGATATCGTTAGGGAACTGGTCGGTGTCCCATCCGTTTTGAACGTCGCCACGGTTAGCATCAATTGAACCTAATAGGCCGGCGTCAGCAGCAACCTGTAACTCGTGTTGGAAAGTATGACCAGCCAATGTAGCGTGGTTTACTTCTATGTTAATTTTGAAATCGTTCAACAGATCGTATTTCTGTAAGAAACCAAACACAGTAGCACAATCATAATCGTACTGGTGTTTAGTAGGCTCGCAAGGTTTTGGCTCAATGAAGAAATTACCTTTAAAGCCTTGTTTGCGGGCGTAATCCTTAGCAGCATGTAAAAATTTAGCCAGGTGCTCCTGCTCGCGTTTCATGTTGGTGTTCAACAGGCTCATGTAACCTTCTCTGCCACCCCAGAATACGTAGTTTTCGCCACCTAATGCAATAGTAGCATCTAAAGCAGCTTTAACCTGAGCAGCACCATGTGTTAACACGTGGAAATCAGGGTTGGTAGAAGCACCGTTCATGTAACGTGCGTGCGAAAACAAGTTAGCAGTACCCCAAAGCAATTTTACACCGCTTTCGGCTTGTTTTTGCTTAGCATACTCAACTAAGGCCTGTAAACGACGATCGTTCTCGTTAATATCATTGGTGTAATCAACCACATCCACATCATGGAAGCAGTAGTAAGGCAGGTTCATTTTAGTTAAAAACTCAAATGCAGCGTCCATTTTGTCTTTAGCGCGTTCAACTGCGTCAGCTTTTTTATCCCACTCAAACTCATGAGTTGGTCCACCGAAAGGATCGCCACCGTTGCCCACAAATGAATGCCAGTATGCACCTGCAAACTTAAAGTGATCTTTCATGGTTTTACCTGCTACCACTCTGTTTTCGTCATACCAGCGAAATGCCAACGGATTATCTGACGCTAAGCCCTCAAATTTGATCTGGCCGATACCTTTAAAAAACTCGGTTTCGCCTGTTACTATTTTTGCCATTAGTTTATTTGTTAATTACTTAATATTTCGGTTTATTAATTTACTGTGTGTAATTGTTTGTCTTTAAGTATGGTTAGCTGCTGTGTAAGCAATCCCTTCCATTCCTGGTAAACAGATTCAAACATTTTTGATGTCGGCTCTATCAATTGCACCGGATGCATATTGCTGAAAGCCTCAGCCGGATTGTTAAAAATACCGGCGCCAATACCGGCACCTAAAGCCGCACCTACGCTACCATCATTTTTGTACAATTCAACAGGTATCCCTGTAGCATTAACAAATGTTTGTGCAAAAAGATCGCTTAAAAACAAATTAGCTTTACCGGCACGTATTACCGTTGGGCTCATACCGTTTTCGCGCATAATATCTACACCATAACGGAACGCGCAGGCTATACCTTCCTGTACTGCTCTAAAAATATGTGCCTGTGTATGCAGGTTCAGATCAATATGATGAAAATGTACGCCTACCAATTCGTTATTCAGCATGCGCTCCGCGCCATTACCGAATGGTAAGATGCGCAAACCATCGCAACCGATAGGGGCGTGGTTGGCTATCTCATTCATTTGCTGATAGCTTACTGCCGAGCCAAACAAATTTTTGGTCCAGCGGTACATGCTGCCTGTACCGTTAATGCAAAGCAATACGCCTGTTCTTTTTTCTTCTTCGCTATAGTTAACATGAGCGAAAGTATTTACGCGTGATTGCGGATCGTATGTCAAATCATCACTCACACCGTATATGACGCCTGATGTACCTGCAGTAGCAGCTACCTCGCCAGCGTTCAACACGTTTAATGAAAGCGCGTTGTTAGGTTGGTCGCCCGCTTTATAGGCTACCGGTATGCCAGCTTTAAGGCCTAATTTACCGGCAATGGCGGCAGTTACCTGGCCATGATCAGAAAATACAGGTTTTACAACAGGGAAGAAACTTTCTTCAAAACCGTAATAGTTGATGATATCTTTTGAGATACTATTGTTCTTAAAATCAAAGAAAACACCTTCAGACAAAGCCGATATAGAAGTGGTAATATCACCCGTAAGCTTCATGGCGATATAATCGCCAGGCAGCATTATTTTGTCAATCTGCGCGTAAATCTCGGGCTCGTTCTTTTTTACCCATGCCAGTTTAGAGGCGGTAAAGTTGCCGGGAGAATTTAGCAAATGCGATAAGCAAACATCATGGCCAATGGTGTCAAATGCTTCTTCGCCCAGCTCAACTGCGCGGCTGTCGCACCAGATAATACTATCGCGAAGTAATTTTTGTTCTTTATCAACCAGTACCAAACCATGCATCTGATAGGCTATACCTATGGCAGATATATCTTTAGGATCGTACTTTTGGGTGCTGTTACACAGGCCTATAGCTTGTTGCGCCTGCTGCCACCACATTTCTGGCGATTGCTCTGCCCAACCCAACTGCAAAGAGGTTATAGGCGATTCAGTATCAGGATATGCGGCTGATGCGATAGTTTTTTGCGTTGCCGCATCAACAACCGATACTTTAACTGATGATGTACCTATATCTATGCCTAAAAGTAACATGCTGTATATTAATTAATTATAAATAATTGTCGATTTAATAATTGGGTACGCGTCTGAGCAACGAAATTAAATCTTTTTTTTAATATGCAATCGATTGCAGGCAATTATTTTTATCATATTTGCAATAATCCCATGAAAGCTAAAAAGCGAGTTACCATTTACGATATAGCCGAGAGGCTAAATATTACTGCATCGTCGGTATCGCGGGCGCTTAATAACAGTAATCACGTAAACGAAGAGACCAAAAAGCTGGTAATTAAGACGGCTGCAGAGCTTAATTATAAGCGTAATGTACTGGCCTCAAACCTGCGCATGGGGAAAAGCCACACCATAGGCGTTGTTGTGCCGCGAATTAATCAGAATATATTTTCGAACGTTATTGCCGGGATTGAAGAGGTTACCAACAACCAAAATTATAACCTCATCATCTGCCAGTCTAACGAGTCGGTGGCTAAAGAGATCAAATGTGTTAATGCGCTGGTTAACCAGCATGTTGATTGTGTAGTCATCTCTATGTCGGTTGAAACGGAGGATATAAGCCACCTAAAAAATGTTATAGACCACGGCATACAGTTGATACAGTTTGACCGTGTGGCTACCGAACTGGAAACCCTGAAAGTTATAAACGATAACGAGCAGGCTTCTATGGAGGCGGTTGAACACCTGATAGAACAGGGTTACAAACGTATAGCCTTATTAGAAGGCCCCCAAAACCTGAACATATTTAAACAACGCCGCGATGGTTATTTAAAGGCGCTTAGAAAGCATAACATTGCGGTTGCTGATGAGTTGATGATGAAGAACGCCTGGACAAAAGAGCTGGGAGCCACCGCCACCCGCCAACTGCTTAGCCTGCCCCAGCCACCTGATGCTATATTTGCTTCCACATCTGATTTTTCTGCGTTGGGTGTTTTAGATGTTGCGCACGATATGGACATACAAGTACCCTCTCAACTGGGTATCTGCGGCTATGCCAATGAAGCCTTTACCGAGCTAACCAATCCATCCATTACCACTATAGACCAGTTCAGTATCCATATGGGCCGCACCATTGCAAATTTGTATTTTGATGAGTTGCAAAAAAGCGAAGTTGCAGTTACACCTAAAGTAATTAGTTTGAAACCGGAGTTGATTATTAGGTCATCGACTTTGAGGAAGGGAAAATGAAATGGAACCCGGCACTTATTATAATTTTATTTTTTGTGTTGACGGCCTGTGATTGGCAGGCGGAAGTAATTGTTGTAAGCAGTCAGCGAACTGACACCTTAGCAGTAATGACCTGGGATGACAACGAATTTGGGCCGGTAACAGATAGTATGGTTTATGATGACTTATATTCAAGGTCTGATGTAATGCTGCCGACTAAAGCGCAAATGATTACGCTGCCTAATAGGAAATTTAAATACGCTCCAGATTCTAAAATGATTGATCTATATATTTTTAGTCTCGATACCGCCACAAAATATCAGCAGTTAAAGCTAATGTCTGGAATCTTGAAAAGAGCCTTATTGAAAAAGATTACTATTCAGGCCAATACAATTAAAGAACCGGTAGACACCATTTACATCAAATAATTTTCCCTCCGCTGTCCGAAGTTTTTACTTCGGACGACTATGCCGGTAGTCTCTGACTATCGTACGGCTGGTTAATAGACTGTTTTTTCATTTCGTGTAGTCAGAGACTACACGCATAGTAGTTCGAAGTCTGGAAACTTCTACCAGCGGGCAAAAATTCGCTTCTCACCCGCTAAGACTTGCGCTAAAGAGCGAAATAGTAGAGTGAACGCTTGATATAAGATAGATGTCTAAGCCGTTTTTATCAGCGCTTCTGCTTCTGTATTTAATTTGGGTAAATGATTCATAATTATGTTCCAAATAACAATGTCGTTTACATTGTCATAAGCATGAATCACTTTGTTTCGCAAGTCTACTATTTGTCTTGCGTATGAAATAGCAATTGTGGGATTGATTTTTAATAATTTGCTTACCGCCTCGCCTATAATTTCAAGCTCTCTTTCTACTGCTCGTCTCTTGGTCTTGTTGCTTAAGTATTCGTCAAGTACTCTGCGTCCCTCAAGATGCTCGTCAATTGATGAAATGCTCACAATAACATCTGCAAGAAGTTTTTTCTCTTCAAGGGTCATAAAACAGCTATTTTCTGACTGTTTATTTTTTGTAGTAAATAAGGATTTGTAATTGTTTCCTCCGCTATAATGTCTACGTTTTTTTTCAGAATTTTTTGCAGCGCATATATAAGTTTAAAATAATTTTCGCCGTACGCAGTGTAGTTTAGTTCGGGATTAAAACTTACCATAAAATCAACATCACTTTCATCAGCCATATTACCCACGGCAGCGCTTCCAAAAAGGTAGGCACGTATAACCCCACACCTGCGCATCACATCTTTTATTTCCGATAAATTAGATTCCACTAAACTAACCATGATAGCAAACTTACAAAATTATCCGCTGTCCGAAGTTTTTAACTTCGCATTACTATGCCGGTAGTCTCTAACTACCGTAACTATGTGGGGTTAATTAAATGTTTTTTTCTTTTCGTGTAGTCAGAGACTACACGAAAAGAAGTTTTTGGGGCTGGAGATTTCGACAGCTACGTCCTAACCTGAATTTACAGTGTTGCAAAACTGTTGCTTTTCTGTTGCTAAAGTGTTGCAAAAAAGTGTCAATTTTTAAATTTTGCAACTATCTGAAAATTAATTAATTAAACATTTTTTATAGCTAATTTTTTAACTTAAAAGTCGTTGTGTTTTTTATAAGTGATAAAATATAATATTTTAATAATAAGTTAGTTACAAATTTTTTTTATGTTTTTTCCGGGTAACACATATTTTATGCAACACCCTGCTATCATCAGCATGAAGACTTTGAACAAACTGGCATTAACGCTTTACCAAGTGTCAAAAAAAATGCCCCGAACATTTACGTCCGGAGCACTCAAATCAAAAACTAAAATTTTCAGGCCAATTTACGGCAGATTCTTTTTATCAACTTTCCAGTTCTTGTCAGCAGCAAGCCCCGGAGGGTTGCCGGTAAACCATTTGGCTGCTTCTTTGTCGCCTTTTAATTGCCATTTGTACCATGCAGTAGCAACCTTAGCAAACTCGCCGCCGTGTGGTTGGCCGTATGTGCCGCCGTGCCCCACATCCATGTTGGCAACAAAAACAGGTACGTGGTTAATGTTTTTAAAATCGTCCATACCGTTAGCATAGGCAATATCCTTCTCGCCTCCTAACACATACAAAGTAGGAGTATGCAGTTTTTTCAGATGCTCTTTTGGTAGATCAGGCATGCCGCCTACACCGCTACCGCGTGTTACGAAAAGGCCACTGTTGTATATAACAGCAGTGGTAACTCGTTTATCGGGCGCCATTTCTAACGTTTGCAAGCCACCGCAAGACATACCGCTTACTGCTATTTTGGCAACATCTATTTTGTTATACAGCGGACTTGTTTTGTCGCTGTTTTGCGCAATAGCCCAATCAATGGCATCAGTTAACTGGGTTGATTTTGACATGGGGCCACTTGCCTTTTCACCCGCCAGAGGTAATGGGCCAATAGCTACCACTAAAAATCCATTAGAAGCTACTTCAGACAGGAAATTAACATGCTCCCACGGCGAGTTAGCGCAAGCGCCGTTACCCCATGCTATAATAGGCAGTTTTTTATTTGGCCCGAAGGAGCTAAGATCCTGCGGACGGAAAACGGTGTGCGTAGCTAATGAAGCCTCTTGCAGCGCAATGGCTTTGTAAGGGCCCGTGCCGCCGTCTTCAATAACACGTGATGTTGGCCTTGCTGCTGGTGCTGTTTGTGCCGATACTGTGTTTACCATGCTTAGGCCGGCAATTGCAGCAGCAATTAAAAATGAAATATTCTTTCTCATAAAATTCAATTGATCGTTATAATTAACTAAGATTACTATTTAAATAATTTGGGTAAAGTAGTGGCCAGATAAAGTTTGCAGTTCATCCAGGTGTGTCCGCCGGGAACTATCAGCGACTCAAAATTTACGCCCTTCTCCTTAAACATTGCCATGTTCTTTTTGGTGCTTTCGTACAAAAAGTCTTCGGTACCTACGCTAAAGCTTAAAAGTTTAAATTGTTTATTCAACATAGCAGCGTCCGGCTTCCAGTCGGCAAAAATTTGTCTAAATTCTGCAGTTTCGGGATATGGCGCGTAAGCACTTACATAAGCAAATTTATCGGGATTGCTTATGCCAACCTCCATTGTTTGGCCACCGCCAACAGAAAAGCCGGCAATGGCACGATGGGGTTGATCTGTCAGCACCGGATAGTTGGCCTGAATAAATGGAATAATATCGCTAACCACATCGTCCATAAACTTACCCATTGGCGATGGGCGCACGTTAGCATAAGGCATAACAATTATCATAGGTACGGCCTTCTTTTCTGCTATAAGGTTATCAGCAATAAAATTAGCCTGACCCACTTTGGTCCAGGTTTCTTCCGTGTCAGATCCACCATGGATCAAATAAAGCACAGGGTATTTTTTTTGGCTGTTTGCATCAAAGCCCGGTGGGGTATATACCAATAACTGACGGGTAGTGTTCAGGCTAGCTGACTTGTATAAACGATAGGTAACTTTACCATGGGGTACATCTTTTACCGCATGTACAAGCGGTGTGCTACCTTTAATATCAACCAAGCTGAACTTAAAGCGCTCGTTGGCGAAAATGCGGGTGTTGTTAGGGTCGGCTACCTGTATACCATCAGCTACGAAAGCATAGGGGTAAATATCAGGTTTAATATTAGGTACAGTAATGGTCCATACGCCGGCAGCGTCTTTAGTCATGGCCTGTTTCTCTTTCAGAAATTCGCCGGTTAGGAAAACTTCTTTTGCGTTTGGTGCGGAGAATCTGAAGATGGCACTATTGTCTGCATTTACCTGCGGCGACACCGGATACGGCGCGCGCACTGCCTGCGGCATAGCGCTCAGGCCTGTAAATAGGGTTAAAATAAGCAGGTTTAATATCTTTTTCATGTTGATTTTCTGTCTGTGATTATTTAAAAAGCAAAGGCGCAGTAGCAGCTGCATATTGTTTAACATTCATCCAGGTATGGCCGCCACCGGTGATAAGGCTTTTATAATTTACATTATGTGCCTTCAGGTAATCCAGGAACTCAACGGTTGATTTATACAGAAAATCTTCACTGCCCACGCTTACCCAAAAAAGTTTAAATTTTTGATTGGTAACAGCTGGTTTGCCCGCTACGTCCTTGTATTCGGTCTCCATTTCTTTAGGCGATAAGTAGGCGCTATAGGTACATACGTAAGCAAACTTATCCATATTGGTCAAAGCGGTACGCAGGGTTTCGCCGCCACCGCGAGAAAATCCCCCGATGGCACGATTGGCAGCACCGGGTAAGACGCGATAGTTTTTCTCTACATATGGGATAACCTTAGTAACAAGATCATTAGCGAAGTTTTTGGCACGTGTTACTGCCTCTTCACTTTCGCGACCTGCCGGGTCGGCCGGCTTTGAACCACCTTTTTGATCTGCCACGCGTGCTTCAATATTACCATTTGGCATTACTATTATCATTGGTTTGGCTTTGCCTTCGGCGATAAGATTATCCAGTATCAGGTTAACTTTGCCTACTTTAAAAAAAGTTTCTTCCGTATCTGTAGTACCGCTGATAAGGTAATATACCGGGTATTTTTTATTTTGGCTTTTATCATAACCGGGAGGGGTATATACTACTAATGATCCGGTTGTATTTTCAACACCGGCGTAATATTCGTAAGAAACAGATCCATGAGGAACGTCTTTTAATGCATGAATTAACGGCTCATCGCCTTTAACATCTAACAAACTCCCTTTAAAACGCTCATTAGGGAAAAAATCCTCATTGGCAGGGTCCATTACAGAAATGCCATCTACAACAAAATTGTAAGGATAAATGTCTGGTTTAACCGGGCCTACAGTAACGGTCCACTGGCCTTGTTCATTTTTGGTCATGGCAGCCGGGCCGGTTAAAAACTGACCGCTCAATTTAACGTCCTTGGCATTAGGTGCAATGTAGTTGAAGGTTACCGTTTTGTCGGCATTAACCCGTGGTGACATTGCTAACGGCCCACGCGGGGGTTGACCCTTTACTAGTGCCGGTAAGCAGAGCAAACAAATTAATAGCGCTCTTAAAGCTTTGTTTATTTTCATAATTGGTTGTTAGTTATAATGCTATCGGTTTAGCTATAGCTGCTTAGGTTTTATTAGTTATTAACTTCAAAAATACAACGCGAAATCGAAATAGTAACAAAAATGTTAAAATTCTTTGTCTCTGCATGTTATGTTGATTTCTGTTCAACCATGTTGACAGAAATAAATTAAGCATGCACTATATAAATATTTGCGATTTTATTTATCCCTACAAAAAAAAGCACCTCCCGGGGAAACCCGGAAGGTGCTTTAAGCCATTTCTATTTTACATTAAAATTTCTTTGAGCCGGCCGGAGGTGTAGCCTTTACGTTCCCTACTTTTTTAGGTACATTCATAACGGCGTTAAAGGCTGGCTTTTGTTTCCATTGCCTGTCCCAAAGTAACGGATAATTCATACGGCCCGGTATTGGCGATCCGTTTTTCCAGCTTTGACCGTCCTGCACTCCCCAGAAGGTTACCCGGCCTATCTGGTCGCGGTGCTTGTAAAATATCTCAAATATCTCTTCGTAGCGTTTTGCCAGTTG
Organism: Mucilaginibacter sp. HD30; assembly: GCF_054061755.1. Taxonomy (NCBI): domain Bacteria; kingdom Pseudomonadati; phylum Bacteroidota; class Sphingobacteriia; order Sphingobacteriales; family Sphingobacteriaceae; genus Mucilaginibacter; species Mucilaginibacter sp. HD30. The sequence continues at coordinate 2,616,135 of NZ_JBSSEO010000001.1, read as the reverse complement.
CGCCTGAACATCAGCAGGCAGGCCGTCTCTGTAAGGGTCTAAATAACTTTTGAATTCCGGCAGTTGTAATTGCCTGTCGGGATTCAGGGTCCACCCGGTTAGCTGTCCCTCTCTGCTAAGCGGTAGCACGTCTATATCAAGCTCGGTTATCATCACCTTAACTCCTAAAGCAGCATACATATTAATGGCATCTTCAATGTATTGGTTTTTAGGATAGTTAAGTCCCCAATGGCTCTGCATGCCTACACCATCAATACGGATACCTTCCTTTTGCAGCATTTTTATCATGCGTATTATGCCATCTCGTTTTTCAGGGCGCCAGGCATTAAATTCATTGTAGTAGAGCTCGGTATGGGGTGCGTACTGTGCGGCATATTTAAAGGCATACTTTACCAAGGTGTCGCCGCTTCCTAACGATTTGATCCAATTGCTGTTGGTACGATAATTTCCGTCTTCGCCCATTTGTTCGTTTACAACATCCCAGGCATTAATACGGCCTTTATACCTGCTGCTACGGCTTCAATATGGCTTCTTAACCGTTCGAGCTGCTGCTCTTTGGTGTTAGGTTTACCTTCTGCATTGGTAAAGAAAAAATCAGGTGTTTGCTGGTGCCATACCAGCGTGTGCCCCATTATCCACATCTTATTCTTTTCGCCAAACGCTACATATTGATCAGCAGGTCCCCAGTTGTATTCGCCAGGGCGCGGGTTTACCACCGCGGCTTTCAAATTGTTTTCAATGGTGATGGCATTAAAATGCTTTAGCACGGTATCCATCAAAGTTTTGCTACGCTCAGAGGTAATGTTAGGCGATATAGCGGTGCCTATTAAAAAGGCATCTTTGTAAACGTCTTTTAAAGCTTGTGCCTTAACGGTAGTGGGCATTATCAAACCGCTGATAAACAGTGCGGGTATTGCAATTAGAATATACTTTAAACGGGTCATTGTCTTACTTATATAAGGATTCGCGAAAGTAAAGAAACATAAATTATCTGCCCTAACGAAGGCTACTATGTAATAACTTAGTTAGTATAAATAAAAAATGCCCCGCCCGGTATAACCAGGCAGGGCGGTTGAATTTATTTAACCGATATTAATATAAGGCAGGGATTGGATTAAGCTTAGTGTTTTGGCGCTGGTGCCAGTAAGGATAAATAGGATCACGATTACTGGCGGCATCCAGTTTCTTTATCTGGTCTACGGTCAAGTTCCAGCCTACTGCTGCAAGGTTTTGCTTTAGTTGCTCCTCGTTACGGGCGCCTATTATCAGGTTAACCACTGTTGGGCGTTGCAGCAGCCAGTTCAGGGCTACCTGGGGGACGGTTTTGCCCGTTTCTTCGGCTACTTCATCAAGCGCATCAATAATAGGGTAAAGGCGATCAAAATCAACCTTGGGGCCATGGCCGCCACCTTGGCTTATGCGATTATCAGCGGGCATGCCGGTACCGCGCCTGAACTTGCCGCTTAGCTGACCAGATGACAGCGGGCTCCACACAATGGTGCTTACCTTTTGATCTACACCCAGCGGCATTAGCTCCCACTCAAACTCACGATCGAGCAGGGAGTAGTAGGCCTGGTGTGCCACATAACGAGACCAGCCGTAACGCTCGGATACCGAGAGCGACTTCATCAAGTGCCAGCCCGAGAAGTTGGAACAGGCTATATAACGGATCTTGCCGGCAGTTATTAAATCCTGTAAAGCGTGCAGGGTTTCTTCAACTGGGGTATTGCCGTCAAAGCCGTGCATGTGGTAGATGTCTATATGGTCAACACCCAGGCGTTTAAGGCTGGCGTCGCATTCTCTTATCAGGTTATAGCGGGATGAGCCCACATCATTCGGGTTATCGCTCATCGGGAAGGTGGCTTTGGTTGAGATCAGCACCTTATCATGCAAACCCTTAATGGCCTGCCCCAGGATCTCTTCTGACATGCCGCGCGAGTAAACATTAGCTGTATCAAACAGTGTTACATCGGCATCAAGGCACAGGTTAACCATGCGTTTGGCCTCGGCCACATCTGTGCTGCCCCAGGCTTTAAAAAACTCGTTACCGCCGCCAAAGGTTGCCGTGCCTAAGCTAAGCACCGGAACATGAAACCCTGATGCGCCCAATTGTCTGTATTCCATATTATGCTATTGTTGGTTGTTGTGTGGTAAAGGTAGCAGATGAAAGCTTACGCTGTTTTCACGGTTTTGTCATTTGTTGAGAAATGTTTAGGTGTGCTGTCCCACCTGTGTGTGAGCCAGTATGAGACAAATTGGGACAGTTTTTTTAATAAGTATTTGTCAGTTAATAGTTTGCAGTTATAGTGTGGGACATTGTGAGACTACTTATTCGTCAGGAAATTTAGCTGTGAAAATAAGTTAAGTAGTTAATAATCAAAATGTTGTAAATTTTCTGATTATTGTCCCAATTTCGGGTTGCTATTTGGGGCTATTTTTAAGCATATCCATAGTGGGGTTGGTTTTCTTCCACTCCTCGGCAGTAACAATAGACAGTTTGTTACGCTCGCAATCCCATATAGAGGTATAATTTTGCGACAACACAATATGCTGTTTCCAGGTAGTGAATTTTTCGTACAGCATAAGGGTACAAATATCCGTAGCTGTAATAAAGTCGCCGGTTTCCGGCAGATGCATATGTATGCCGCCTACGGTTATCTGGCCACTATTGTCCTTGGTTTGTACCGGAATCAAATTTTTGTGAAGTTTCCTTTTCGCAATAATATTATTGTCCTTATCAAAATTTAAAAGGTAATCGTTACCAAAAAGTACTACACCGCTTATAGTTGGCCCGGTGAGCGCATAAACCATCTTTTTTCCATTATTTATTATAGGGATGGGGTTAAGGTTGGCATTTTTGTAAACTTTAAATAAAGTATCGCGGTTCATCTGTGCAATTGCTGCTTTTCTCATGCTGTATAACGCTCTCTCAGTGGGGTTAAAAGGCCTGTCGGTGGTATCTAATTTGTAATTTGATGCGTTAAAATCATAGCCGAAAGAAATGGTGGAAACTACGGTTGGAATCTCCCCATCTGAATAAAATACATTTATCAGGTTCTTTCCATTATCGTACGACAGATACCCGCTGGCGCTGGCACGTCTTACCTTGCATTTTTCGCTAAATATATCCGATCCATACCACGATGCAAATTCTGATCTGAAAAGCACCTCAGCTTCTGCGCGTATGCTATCGGCTACTTTAGTCAGATCACGTTGTTGACCAATTGCAAGCAAGCAAATATTTGATAGGATAACGAGTAAGAAAAGTCTTTTCATTTTTCAGGTTTTGGTAAGGCAATTTAATTAATCTTTGGTCATCATGTCAAAATTAATTTTTGTTCCGGTTATAATAACGTCGCATTAATAAGCCTTGTAGTCGCCACATTATAACTAATTGTATACTTTACTTTTATGCGCACAAAACATAGTTTATACTTGTGCATGGTTTGAGGTAATAACACCACCGGTTTTTAAATAACCATAATTAGCCTGATGAAATTGTGAAAAAAAATGCACCCTGTAAAGTCTTATCAATAATCCTTTTGCTGTTCCCTGCACTTTTATGGGGCCAAGCCATTACGGGCAGGGTTACGGACGAAATTACCGGCAAGCCCCTACAGCAGGTAAGCGTTTATTTTGACGGCACATTCCAGGGTACAGTAACAGACAGTGCAGGGCATTTCGCGCTAAACAACGCTTTAAAAACAAACTCACCGCTGGTTATTAGTTTTATGGGTTATCAATCGCAGAAAATAAGCAACTACGGCGATGCAAGTTTAAGCATTGCCCTAAAAAGCAAAGTGATTGAACTGGCGGAAATAACAGTAGGTGCTGATGAGATTAGCAGGCCGAAAGCAATGAAAATATTTTTGAAAGAGTTTCTTGGCGGGGATAGCAAAGATTGTGTGATTGATAATTCGGATGAGATTTATTTCCGCTATAATAAAAAGAAGGACCTGATAATGGCCGATGCCGAAAAACCTTTGATCATTACCAACAAGCTGCTGGGTTACAAGATCACCTTTTTTTTAACCTCATTTACCAACACGCCATCGCAAACCAAATACAAGGGGAATTATTTTTTTACCGAGGATATTGCGGGACTAAAGCCTGCCAAAGTAAGGGCCATTATGAAGGCGAGAGACGAGGCCTATTATGGATCGAGAATGCACTTTATACGTGCCTTATGGGCAAATGAGTTAGAAAAAAACAATTTTTCTGTTTACAGAACGCCGCGGGGTAGGGTTGGCAATAGCAATACGTACAACCTTCAAGCCACAAACCCTGTCGGCTTTGATGATATTGTGCAAGTTGCCGACAAACAGAAATTTATTATGCTGGCGAAGGAAGCCGGTGCAAATGATGACAAGTTGAATGGCAACGAGGTTTTTGTTACCTATAAAAATGGGAATGACTCTTTTTTACAGCAGGAAGACAGCTACACAGGCGTTGCTATTGACCAAAATGGCTTTCACGACGAAGGACTGGAATGGAAAGGAAATATAAGCGTTTACCGCGTTAATATGTTGTTGCCTTTTGAGTTTATGCCGTCGGCAAAATAATTAAAACAGATCTTAAACCTTGCGCTCGTATGCGACGAGTGCTTACATGGGGGTGCGATTGTATGGTGTTAGAAACGTGAAGTACCCGAGCGCGAGCCTTGTCATGGTGACCCTGTTGACCATGGCCTGGAAAAGCCTTTATGCGCACCCTTCGACAAGCTCAGGCTAACACCCCGAGCACTTAGTCATGGGTTCGTTAATTAGCGGCCGCTTTGCCAAATTTTATTAGGGTTCCCCTGTTTGCTATAACAATTGTGAGGCATAACAGCAGCCACAGCGTTATAAACGCGGGCGTTCCCATTATCCAGGTTTGGTTAAGTATTCCCCGGCCCAACAGCCCGTTTAATAGTATTAATATTACAATCGTATCCAAAATAAGCGGGAGAATAATCAATATTAAAAACAGTACCGGCCGCCTGCTGTTTGTTATAGCCCGGTAAGCGGTTATCATGGGTGGTAGGCAAATGAGCGTTACGAGTGCGAGTGTTGCCAGCCTGATGATTAGGGCGTTGGAATGATCGGGATGTAAAAAAAGGGTCCTAAAGCCCCAGATCTCATCGCCGGAGCCCATCGCCGCCATGTATATTCGCCCGAACTGCATATTACCCAGTACAAAAACCAAACCTAACGACGGATTCCCCTTTTTTATCAGGTAACGACCCAGCCAAAGCATAGCAAATGTAAATACAGGGCCGGCAAACGTTGCAGCAACGGCCCACTTATTATTTTCGCAAGCACTACATACCGCCCAAACGTTAAAATCACGCGTACCCCAGCATCCGCAAATCAATCGTCCGGTAAAAATATGCGCCAGTTCATGCAATTCATGCATTAAAAAAAAGAAGAACAGGAATACAAGCAGTGTCTTAAAATTCAGTTGAATACGCACGCCCGGATTTTTTACCATATAATTGATATCATTGTAATTTTGTGACGCCAACTTTGACGCCATAAATCCACATAGGTTACTCAATGTTTTTGCAGTTTATACCATAATTGTTTCACCTAAATAGGCCCTTGTGTTGCTGACAGTATTTTAACGAATCAATTACCATAACGCGATAAATTTGTCTTGAAAAAATATCTATCCAACCCACAACAGTAAATGTCATGTAATAAATTGCCTGTTGGTCTCTGATAATGTAGCCCTTGCGTGCCATTTGATTTAGGTTTTTGCTAAAAGTAGACATTTTGCCTGTAGTTGCAAACTACGTGCATAGTCGTTCGAAGTTACAAACTTCGAACAGCGAGCGAGAATTTAATTTAGTTTGATTAAATATAGGTTATTATGTTAGGTTTTGCAAACTTTTATTGTAGTTGCAAACTACAGGCATAGTCGTCCGAAGTTACAAACTTCGGACCGCGGGTAGTGTAAGGGGTATTTTATTTAGACTGCTTTTTTGCTTGCGCTTCCATTCCTAAAATTAAATCTCGTACGGTAGTCTGAAACTACAAACATAATCGTCCGAAGTCACAAACATTCAAACAGAGAGCGGTTGTTATTAAAGGAGAGGTGGGTTAACGTGCCTGTAAACCTATTTATCAACGTGTGTTTTAACCAGCGCTAAAAGCTCATCCAGATCAAAAGGTTTACGCAGGAAACCGTCTGCAAGGCCGGCCTCGGCAATTTCTTTTATGTTACTTACGGCTGATATTATAACTACAGGAATGTGCTTTGTAGCGGGATTAGTTTTTAAGTTCCAGCTTATTTGTTGTCCGTTGGCGTCGCTTTTCCATTCGGTGAGCCAGTTATCCAACAAAACCATATCCGGAGCTATTTGCTCAAATTGTTTCAGAACTTTAGAATCTTCAGAAGCTACAACGTCATAACCATCCTCCTCCAGTGCATACTGAATAGCTTCTCTGATGTCCCTATCGTCTTCAATTACTAAAATTTTCTTCGCCATAGTTTAAGCCTGATACGCGTTTGTTTCAGGTAGTCAACGGTATCATCAGAATAACCTTTTATAGCAGAAAATTGTTTTGCGGTTTAGTAAAATTTAGCCTTTACTATTGTAACAAACCCGGCAACGTGGCTCGTAGCTTTCCTTTTCGCCCAGCAAAACCTTTTCCTTGCCCGGCACCAGGCGATAGGAGTAAAGCGCCGGGTTACCGCATTTAACGCACACCGCGTGCACTTTGGTTACAGATTCGGCAATGGCCATCAGCGCGGGCATGGGGCCAAAGGGGCGGCCCTTAAAGTCCATATCTAAACCGGCTAAAATAACCCTTATCCCCTTATTGGCCAGCGTTATACAAACATCGGTAAGGCTGGCATCAAAAAATTGCGCCTCGTCAATACCAACCACCTGGGCATGGCCCACCAACAACAAAATCTTTTCGGCTTTATCAACGGGTGTAGAAGCTGCCGCCACGGCATTGTGCGATACTACATCATTGTCGTCATACCTCACATCCAACAGCGGCTTAAATACCTTTACACTTAGGCGGGCATAACGTGCACGGTTGATACGGCGTATCAGCTCTTCTGTTTTGCCTGAAAACATGGAGCCGCATATCACTTCAATGCCCCCGCCGGCTTCATTCTTCCGGCTAAATATTTCGTCGCTAAGCTGCATTCCAATGGTTTGTAGGGGTCTAATATCAGAATTTAATGCTTAATTTTGATATCATTTTCCACAAACAAGTTATGAGGCAAAAGGAAATATTTAATAAAATAGGATTAATATTAAAAGAGCTTAACGACCAGTACAAATACCTTGAGGCTAACCCGGATGACATGAACAGCCTTGAGCTGGAACTTTTTGTAGCTAACGCGCATTTTTTGAAGGACCATGCCGAAATCTTAAATAAGATAAATTTTCAGCTTAGTACCGCTAAGCCCGCTTTACCCGCACCTAAAGAAGAACCCAAAAGCGAAGAAAAATATTTTGAACCGGTAGTGCGCCAGCCTGCAAAAGGGCAAAATGCTGCAAATGATAAGGTAGAGGAGCTACCCGTAATAAATTTTGAAATTTCGCCTGTGGCAGATGTTGAACTGGTTGCTGAGGATGAGCCGGAAATTATCAGGCACGAGCTTGATGTTGAAGCGATAGCCGATTGGGACGAGGAAGAAGCAGAAATTTTGGATGAACCCGTAGCAGCTACAGAGGGCGAAGAAAATGATGAAGTTTTGCCTGATGATGAGGAAACTGAAGTAATTGAACCAGTTGCTGAATTACCGGAACCAGTAAATGTGACACCCGAAAAACCCACTGAGCAGGCTAAAGATAAAGAGGAAGTGCTTACCATTAATCAACGCATGTCTGCGCAGCTAAACAAAGGAGGTCTTAGTGATCAGCCTGGGGGGCAGCCGGTAAGCGACCTGAAACATGCCATTAGTTTAAATGATAAGCTGCTGTATATAAAAGACCTGTTTAACGGCTACAACCTCTCTTACAGCGAAGCCATTGAGATATTGAACAGATTAGGTTCTTTTGAAGACGCGGAGCGGTTTTTAACCAAAAACTACGTTGTAAAAAATAATTGGGAAAACAAGGCCGACACAGCAGCTAAGTTTTACGCGGTGCTGAAAAGAAGGTACTTTAGTTGAATCAAAGAGGTAGAACGTGCGATTCTCCTCTGGAAAAGGGAATCTAATTTAACTTGTTAATATGTGAGTAAAACCACCCTTGCAGCAATCGGAATTATTAAATAGCTTTATATCGAAATAGAACACAGCCGAATGAGACGCTTGATAGATCTTTTTAAAAATAAATTCTTCCTGGTTACGGTTGCCTTTATTGTGTGGATGACATTTTTTGATAAAAACGACCTGCTATCGCAATACCAATACCACCAGGAGGTAACTAAACTTGAGCAGGAGCGCGACTTCTATAAAACCGAAACCGATAAAGTAAGCAAAGACCTGGAGCAGCTTACCTCAAACCCCCAGCAACTTGAAAAATTTGCCCGCGAAAAATACCTGATGCGTAAAGACAATGAGGATGTTTTTGTTGTGGTGAAGGAGAAGGTAGCGGAGTAGATAGCTTCAATACCCTTTGTGTCATTTCGATAGTTTCTGCCTACATATACTTGTACCAATCTAATAACAAAGCGTCGTTTTCATAAATTTCAATATCATAATTACCCCTACTGTCAGGAAATAATTGAATCCCACATATTTTATGTTCAATTCTCAAAGCCCATGCAAAGTCGGGGTCACAGTTTTTAGCAACAAAGCGTATGGAATTCCCCGCCATTACCTTAAAAATAATGGCCTCGGGTTCTAATTGAATTTCAAGAGGTTCATCATTTTCATATAAAAGAAATTCGATTAATGAGTTATCAGACATAAATTTTGGCTTTGCTATTTAAAGATAATCATCTTACCGTAAAAATGATAGGTTATGCTGCTACTGCCTTGCGCCTAAACCTGATTTTACTCCCCATAAAAAGCATCCCCAAAACAGCCAAAAAGCTGCCGGTTTTAGGCAAGTAATCGCCATATTTAATGTAGAAGGTAAGGTCGCTATTCAGGTTAATATCTTGCTTAAGCGCAGCCCGCACCCACCATTTGCTTTGCTGCACAATATCGCCACGCTGGTTTATAAAAGCGGAGATCCCTGTATTAGCAGAACGGCAAACCCAGCGGCGGGTCTCAATGGCGCGTAGTTTGGCGTAGTCAAGGTGCTGGTCCTTACCTGATGTGTTCTCCCACCAGCCATCGTTGGTAATGATGGCGATGAATTGCGCGCCGTCTTTTACAGCACCAGCCACCCATTCTCCCCAGATAGACTCGTAACAAATAACGGGAGCGGCACCAATACCGCTTTGCGCGTACAGAACGCCTGCCTTTTGCTGGCCCACATAACTACCCACAGCGCCGCCGATATGTTCAAAAACAGGTTTTAAAAATGACAGGGCATTACCAAACGGCAGTTCCTCCACGCCGGGCACCAGTTTAGATTTATGGTAAAATTGCACCTGTGCCGAGTTTTCAATATTCACGGCGGTGTTGTAGTTTTCTATTCTATCGCCTGCATTAGGATCTGCGAAATCAGTTTCAGAACCTCTGAAATACTTTTTGGTTTCGGCACCGGTAATAACATTGCCATTGCGGTACCTACTTAAAAATTGTTGCACCTGGAGATAATGAGGGCTTGTTCTGATACGATCCTCATCAATGCCACCCAGCTGTGGAATGGCTGTTTCGGGCCAGATAAAAAACTCCGTATTAACCTGTCCTACCGAATCAGATAGTTTAGTAAGTGTTTGAATTTGTTGGTATGGTGTTAAGTATCCGTTTTTATAGTAGGGATCAATATTAGGCTGCACCACCACTATGTTAGATGGGTCAGACTGTTCCTTGTAGCTGTAATAGCTGTACAAAGAGAAACTAAGCGGCAATATCAAAACCGCCGCTAAAGCACCTGCCAGTTTTAAGCGCGTTTGCTTTACCTGCGCTTCGGCAAAACCTGTATAGATCAGGAAGATCAAAATATTTATAACCCACACCCATATAGTGCCGCCATAAACGCCTGTATATTCATACCATTGCACCCATTGATGCGATACCGCGAAGCCGTTACCCAACGTCATCCAAGGGAAAGCAAGGTCCCAACTTTGGTGCAGATATTCGTAGGCTATCCAAAAGCAAACCAGAGCTATCAAACTCTTATTGCGATTGGTAGCCAACCTAAAGCGATAATACAGCCAAAAAGCAGAGGCCATCAACAGCGGTCCAAGTGAATAGGGTATCAAAGAAATAGGAACAGCTACCAGCTCGCCCACAAACTTTATTGAATTATATACCCAGTAAATGCTAAGCGTATTCCAAACAAAAAACCCAAGGAAGGTAACTTCAAAAATCTTGGTTCCCTTTTTAGTTGAGGTTGATTGAATGATATTCTCTACTGCGACCAGCATGGGCACCATCCCAAAGAATAAAAAGAAGGTGGTGTAATGCGTAGGCGGCCAGGCCAGCCAAAGCATTAAACCAGAAAATATGGATAACAGGATGTTTTTTTTCATTTAGCCCACTCTAAATCTCCCCCTGTAGGGGAGACTGTTATTATATATCTTACTTTATATGATATTACTTTTTCGGAAACATTCAGCATTAAAAGCTTGCGTGTGGCCCATTACATTAACTTTTACCCGCAACACAAATTACAAATTCACCTTTAATGGGGTGGGTTTCGTAGTAGGTTTTAACTTCGGCCACTGTGGCGCGTACAGTTTCTTCAAACATTTTGGTTAGCTCGCGCGATACGGATATTTGTCTATCTGCTCCCCAGTATGTAGCCATTTCGTCCAGCGTTTTTAACAAACGGTGCGGCGACTCATAAAGTATAATAGTACGCTCTTCTTCAGCTAAAAATTTGTAGCGGGTTTGGCGACCTTTTTTGAGCGGCAAAAAACCTTCAAAGCAAAACTTATCTGTAGGGAAGCCCGAGTTAACCAATGCAGGCACAAAGGCCGTAGCACCCGGCAGGCACTCAACAGCGATATTAAATTTTAAAGCCTCGCGCACCAGGAAAAAACCCGGATCGGATATAGCCGGTGTTCCCGCATCTGAAATAAGCGCGATGTTTTGACCCATCAGCAAAAATTTGATGATCTCGTTAGATGACTGATGCTCGTTATGCTGATGGTGCGCGAAGACCTTTTTCTGAATATCAAAATGCTTTAACAGCGGCGCAGATGTGCGGGTATCCTCGGCCAATATCAGGTCGACCTCTTTTAGCACGCGTATAGCCCTGAAGGTCATGTCCTCCAGATTACCTATCGGGGTGGGAACTAAGTAGAGTTTTCCGGTGGAGTTCATAGTTCATGGTTCATAGTTCATAGTTGCTTTTGAGCGCTTCAACTTTTTCGCAAATGGCCATGAACCATGAACCATAAACTATGAACTAATTATATCTTTGCGTAAAAATTATAATAATGCTGCAAGTTAGTTATATCCGCGATAACCGCGAACTGGTTTTAGAACGTTTGGCTGTAAAAAATTTTAAACAGCCTGCGCTGGTTGATGAAATTATTCAACTGGATGATAAACGTCGCTCAACTCAAACTAAACTTGACAACACTTCGGCAGAGGCCAATGCAGCTGCCAAACAAATTGGCGAGTTGATGCGTACCGGCAAAAAAGAGGAAGCCGAAAGCATCAAAGCCAAAACCGGTACGTGGAAAGAAGAAATTAAACAATATAACGAGCAACTTACCGGCGTTGAAGCAGAACTTTACGAAAAGCTGGTATTGTTGCCCAATCTGCCGCACTCATCTGTGCCTAAAGGCTTAACACCCGAAGAAAACGAGGTTGTGCTGGAAAACGGCGAGAAGCCCGTGTTGCCTGCCAATGCTTTACCACACTGGGAGCTTGCCGCTAAATATAAACTGATTGATTTTGAGCTTGGTGTTAAAATAACGGGTGCCGGCTTCCCAGTATACACAGGTAAAGGTGCCAAACTGCAACGCGCTTTGATCAATTTTTTTATTGACGAGGCTGAAAAAGCAGGCTACAGCGAGGTTGGTGTGCCCTTGATGGTGAACGAAGCATCGGGTTTTGGCACGAGTCAGTTGCCGGATAAGGAGGGCCAGATGTATTTTGTTAACGAGGATAATTTTTATTTGATCCCTACTGCCGAGGTGCCTATCACTAATATGTACCGCGATGTGATTTTAAAGGGTGAGGACCTCCCGATAAAAAATTGCGGGCATACACCATGCTTCCGCCGCGAGGCGGGTTCATATGGCGCGCATGTGCGTGGTTTGAACCGCTTGCACCAGTTTGATAAGGTAGAAATAGTACAGGTGGCACATCCCGACAAGTCTTATGAAATATTAGAAGATATGAGCGCTCACGTACAGGGCTTATTGCAAAAGCTCGGCCTGCCTTACCGGGTATTGCGCCTTTGCGGCGGCGATATGGGCTTCGGCTCTGCTTTAACTTATGATATGGAAACCTGGAGCGCCGCGCAGCAACGCTGGTTAGAGGTTTCATCCGTATCAAACTTTGAAAGTTTCCAGAGTAACCGTTTAAAATTGCGTTTCCGCAATGCCGAGGGTAAAACGCAGTTGGCGCATACACTTAACGGCAGCGCGCTTGCCTTGCCACGTATTGTTGCTACCCTGCTGGAGAATAACCAGACCGAAAGTGGGATCAAGATACCGGAAGCATTGGTGCCTTATACTAAGTTTGATGTTATAAACTAATAATCAAATCGTTATTAATAAACCCTGCCCATTTTTTGAGCGGGGTTTTCTTTGATGGCGCTAATATGTCGCATATACGCCGCTGTATATTAACTTTAACGCTATTTAGCTTTGTCGAAAAATATAAAGATGAGAAATATCATCAGCGAAAAAATAAAAACACTGCGAATTGCGCGCGGCCTTAGTCAGGCAGAAATGGCCGCGCAAACGGCATTAAGTTTAAGGACAATTCAAAGGATAGAGAATGGTAATACCGACGCGAGAGGCGATAGTTTAATAAGAATAGCAAAAGCGTTAAATACAACTCCGGAGGAACTATCAAAAAGCTCTGTTGATAAAAATATACAAAGCAAAGCCGAAAATTATAATTACCTCTTAATACTTAATTTATCGGCCTTATGTTTTTTAGCGTTGCCGTTGCTGGGCATAATTATGCCGCTGTTATTATGGTTGTTAAAAAAGGAAACCATAGCCGACATTGATAGGATTGCTAAAAGCCTATTAAATTTTCAGATCTCATGGCTTTTATTGGGTGTTATCTTGTTAATAATTTTAATAATCCTGTCATTGTTTTTTCCACGTAGCATTGTGGGTATCCATTCAGAAAGAATTATGTTAATAGGTATAATTTCCATGTACGCTATCAATCTTACGTATATAATTTTCAACGCTATATTACTGTTAAAAAAACGGACAGTAATATATCAGCCAGCTATAATATTTTTCAAGGATTAAGTTTAGAATAACATAAAAAAACCCCGCTAACCTATTAGGCAGCGGGGTTTTCCATTATATATGTTGAGTTTAATATAGCTTACATTTCTGCGTAAACCGGTTTTTTAACACCGTTGTCATACGCTTTCAGATTTTTCTTTAATAGCTTGCGGGCTACGTGGATGCGGGTTTTAACAGTACCAATAGGTATAGTTAAATGATCTGCTATCTCGTGATATTTGTGGCCTTCAAAATACATAGTGAATGGCACATAATAATCAGCAGGCAACCTGTCTAAAGCTCTTTTAATATCATCCATAACAAATTTAGCTTCGCCTTGATTTTTAGTAGAGCTGAATACCAGGTTAGGTGAAGAGATCTCGTCAGACTTGGTAACAAAAGTGCTCATTTTAACAAAACGGCGGTAGTTGTTAATGAAAGTGTTTTTCATGATGGTATACAACCAGCCTTTTAAATTGGTGCCTTCTTTAAACTTATTGTAATAAGTAATGGCTTTTAAAATAGTGTCTTGCACTAAATCGTTCGCGTCGTCTGCGTCGTGTGTAAAGTGTAAGGCATATGACCTTAATGAACTTGCTTGACGTAATACCAGGGTGTTAAACTCAATTTTTGTCATGTTGCTATCGTTTTGTACAGCTTTTAAGACAAAGTTGATACCACAAAACAATTTTATTAGCTTTTTAATAAGCTTAACAATGACTTATTGGTGACAGTTGATAATGGGTGTAATTATAACACTATATATAACTTAACTATCTTATTTACACGTAAATAAAATCAAGTACAAACTCTTAAAAAAAGCTTTTATTAAGGCTTGCCTTCCGTAACTATTAACAAGAAAAAAAGTTTTTATCTTATTTAATAATATTCACTTCGCGTTGCAGGGTAACGCCAAATTTAGTGTACACACTGTCTATGATTTGCGACGAAAAGTTGTACACCTCCTGTCCGGTAGCGCCGCCGTGGTTAACCAGCACAAGCGCCTGGTTCTTCCAGGTGCCAGTATTTCCTACCACTTTTCCCTTCCAGCCGCATTGCTCTATGAGCCAACCGGCGGCCAGTTTAATTAAACCATTACCGGCAGGGTAATTTACCACATCGGGGTGTCTTGCTAAAATGGGTGCGAATTCATCCCCAGAAACAACAGGGTTTTTAAAAAAGCTACCGGCGTTGCCAATGGTAGATGGATCTGGCAGTTTTGCTACCCGGATATGAGATACTACCTGCGATACATCCTTTATAGTAGGATGTGTTATACCACGATGGAGCAGCTCCTGTTCAATAGCGCCATATTTTACGTTGAGACTGGGTATAAGTGATAAATGGAACTTAACCGAGGTTATTATAAACTGTCCTTTCAACTCATCCTTAAAAACGCTTTCGCGATAATCAAATTTACAGTCGGCTTTGGTAAAGATTTTAAATTTGCCGGTGGCAATTTCAAAGGCTTTGCAGCTTTCAAAAACATCTTTTAACTCTACACCATATGCGCCTATATTTTGTATGGGCGATGCCCCTACAGAGCCGGGTATCAGGCTCAGGTTTTCCATACCTGCAAATTCATGCTTTACGCAGTAATTTACCAGGTCGTTCCATACTTCTCCCGCGCCTGCTTCAACAAAAACTTCGTTATGGTTAATGCGGTGCTCAATGCCCCGAATATTAAGGCGAATAACTAACCCATCAAAATTGTTGATCAGCAACATATTGCTGCCGCCGCCAATTATCAACCGCTCGGTTTGCTGCCATTGCGGATCCATAAACAACTCTACCAGATCATCCTCGTGGTTAAGCTCCACAAAAAAGCGGGCATTAACATCAACGCCAAAAGTGTTAAAGTTTTTTAGAGATACGTTTTCCTGTATTTGCAGCATGTGGGCGAATTTCGTAAATAATTGGGAGAAAAATCGTTTCAATTTGACTATCACCAATCCCTACCCATTGTCTGAATGTCTCTGAATCGGACGATTATGTTTGTAGCCGATAACTACAGTGATGGTAGTCTGACTACAGATAGCGAGGTTGGATACTGTTTTTACCAAACTTTATTCCATATTGTTGTAAATCGCCAAAAACACTGACAATGCCTGCTTTAGGCTAAAATTAAGGCAATAAGTAATTGTAACACCAATAACATTTCGTAAAGAGCAAACGTATAACCTGTGTGGTTAATAATGCAGTAATGGGGTTTCGGTAAAAAGCATTTTTTATTTTTGCCGACTATGTTTTACTTTAAAAAAATGTAAATTTAACAACCCTCAATTAATTAAAAACTGTTTTTACCCGTTTAATGTAATGAGAACAAAGCAACATCATTTTGTTGGCAACAGCTGGAAAGATTTTTCTTCTGAGCTTGACGCACAAAAATGTCAACTGGTTTTAGTATTCGGATCATCGGATATTATAAAAAAGCCAGAAATTTATAGTCATTTACAGTCTTTATACCCGACAGCTGAGATTGTATTTTCTTCAACAGCCGGAGAAATATTAGACAATGCTGTTTATGATGATAGCGCTGTAGCAACCGCTATTGAGTTTGAAAAAACCACTATACGGTCTGTTAAAACAAATATTAAGCATCATGCTAATAGTTTTGATACCGGCGTTTTTTTAATGGATAAATTGTCTGGTGATGATTTGAGTTGCGTATTTGTTATATCTGACGGTACATTTATTAACGGCAGCGAGTTGGTTAGCGGCTTAAACAATGACAATAAGCACCAGGTACCTATTACCGGGGGCTTAGCGGGCGATGCCGCCCGGTTTGAAAAAACCTATACAGGCATTAACCAGGTACCATCGCAAGGCAATGTAATTGCAATAGGGTTTTACGGTAAAAACATTAAGGTGGGCCATGGTTCTGTTGGCGGTTGGGATGAGTTTGGCCCCGAGCGTACCATAACCAAATCAAGCCAGAATATTCTGTTTGAAATTGACGGCGATAACGCGCTTGATCTGTATAAAAAGTACCTGGGCGATTATGTTAAGGAACTGCCCGGATCTGCACTGTTGTTCCCTTTATCATTACGGATGAACGGCGACGATAAAAATGTAGTGAGAACGATTTTGAGTATTGATGAGGAACAAAAGTCTATGACGTTTGCCGGTAACCTGCCGGAGGGTAGCAAGGTGAGGCTAATGAAGGCTAATTTTGATAAGATAATAGAAGCATCATCAACGGCGGCAAGCAATGCCTTTGATGATATAGAAAATAGCAAGCCCGAGTTGGCGCTGTTGGTAAGTTGTGTTGGCCGTAAACTGATACTGCAAGAGAGAACAGACGAAGAACTGGAGGCAGCTAAAGAAATTTTAGGAGACAAAGCCACCATTACGGGCTTTTATAGTTACGGTGAGATTTCGCCTTTTAACGAAAGTGTACAGTGCGAGCTGCATAATCAAACCATGACAGTTACCACCTTTACCGAATTTTAATACTTATCTGAATTATAGAACGATATACCGCGTAATGGAGTACCACAGTATTTTAGGCAAACAAATAAAAAAATTTATACCCGACCACGATCTGGAAAACGCAGAAATGCAGAAGTTTTTAGAGAGCGTGAGTAATTCTTATCATTCTTTTGAGAAATCAAAAAAACTGTCTGAACATGCTTTTACCGTTAGCGAACGCGAGTACCAGGAAGTTAACAGTTTTTTGCTTAAAGAGAATGAAATTAAGCACAAATCTATATCTGAAATTAAAAAGGCTATAAGCGCGCTTACGCCCGATGCTGTTGCTGACGTTGATCAATCAGACGATGATTTGATCACGATCATTAAATTTTTGCAATTACAAATAGAAAAGGCAAAGGAGCTGGAAGCACAGCTGATAGAATCAAAAGAAGTTGCGGAAAAGGCTGCCATGACCAAGGCTCAGTTTCTGTCTACCATGAGTCATGAGATACGCACGCCGATGAACGCGGTAATTGGGTTTACTCATTTATTGCAACAGTTGGATCCGCGCGAAGATCAGAAGGAATACATTAAGATGCTGAAATTTTCGGCAGAAAACCTTTTGGTGCTGATAAATGATATTTTAGATTTTAGTAAAATAGAAGCCGGAAGGATAGAGTTTGAAGAAGCGGATTTTAATTTAAAAGAGCTCATCAGCAATATTAGATTGGCTTTGCTGCAAAAAGCGTCGGAAAAAGATATCCAGATAAAATTATTTATAGATGAAGACCTGCCGAGTGCAATTAAAGGTGATCCGGTAAGGATAGGGCAAATACTTACCAACCTGATAAGCAATGCTGTTAAATTTACCAAAGTGGGTAAGGTTACTATAACCGCATCGTTAACCAGTAAAACAGATACAATTACCACCATTGATTTTGAGGTTACCGATACAGGCATTGGAATAGAGGCTGAAAAAATTGAACATATCTTTGAAAGCTTTACACAAGCCAGCTCGGCCACAACAAGAAAATTTGGCGGCACGGGCCTTGGGCTTACTATAACAAGGCGCTTGCTGGAGTTAATGGGAAGCGAGATTAAAGTGAAAAGCGAGTTTGGGCGCGGTTCTACATTTTACTTCGGCCTGGAAATGAAGAACAGCGACAAAGTTTTTGCTGCAAATAAAAACAACGAAAACAAAGTTGAAACAAAGAGCCTTAAGGGTGTTAAACTGCTGATAGCCGAGGACAACCAGATAAACGTTATTTTGGCTAAGCAATACATGAAATTGTGGGACATTGAATGTGATGTTGCCGAGAATGGCGAAATAGCCCTTATGCTGGTGCAGAATACCGATTATGATATGGTGTTAATGGACTTGCAAATGCCTGAAATGGACGGCTATCAAACCACTACTGCCATACGTAACCTTAAGGACGAAAAGTATAAAAAACTACCCATAGTTGCGCTTACGGCATCGGCAATGTTAGATATTAAAGATCAGGCTTTTATTGTGGGTATGAACGATTACATAAGCAAACCCTTTAATCCTGACGAGCTGTTTAGAAAGATAGCCCACTACTCAAAGGGAATAGCTGTATAAACTTTCTCTTTACAACCTTAGCGGCTTCTTAGTTTGCTCTGTGTTTTAAAATTTAACACAGAGCACACCAAAAGGCTATTATTTACAAGGTACTCATATCAATAACAAAGCGGTATTTAACATCAGCGGCCAAGGTGCGCTCATATGCCTCGTTTATCTGGTCCATGCTTATCAGTTCAATATCTGATACGATATTGTGCTCTGCACAGTAATCCAGCATTTCCTGTGTTTCTTTTAACCCGCCTACTAATGATCCCACCAGGCTGCGGCGTTCCATTAGCAGCGGAAAGGCAGATACCGGGATAGGTTTTGGAGGGGCACCCAACAATATCATCACTCCATCAGATTTTAGCAAATTAAGGTATTCGTTATAATCATGCTCTGCGGATACAGTATCAATAATAAAGTTGAACGTTCTCCCAATAGCCTGCATTTGGGCTTTATCCGTAGTAAGAACAAAATGTTTGGCACCAAGCTCGGTCGCGTCCTGCTTTTTACTTTCTGATCGGCTTAGCATGGTAACTTCTGCACCAAACGATGCAGCCAGTTTAACTGCCATGTGGCCCAGTCCACCCAGGCCTACTACAGCCACTTTATCGCCTGCCTTAACGCCCCAATGTTTCATAGGCGAATAAGTGGTAATACCGGCACATAATAAAGGCGCTACATTGGCTAAAGGTAACTTGTCTGAAATGTTTAATACAAAGTGTTCGCGTACTACTATATGGCTGCTATACCCGCCTTTGGTGATGGTCTTTTTATCCTGACTTGGGGCATTGTAAGTTTGCGTGTTACCATTTTCGCAATACTGCTCCAGGTCGCTCTCGCAATTAGCGCAATGCATGCACGAGTCGACAAAACAGCCCACACCAACTGTTTGGCCCACTTTAAAGCGGGTTACATCAGCGCCTGTGCGCGTTACCGTGCCCACAATTTCATGGCCTGGTACAGCGGGGTATACTGTGCCGCCCCACTCGTTACGGGCGGTGTGAATATCAGAGTGGCAAACACCGCAGTACAGTATTTTTATTTCCACATCGTCGGCGCCGGGTTCGCGGCGTTCAAACGAATACGGAGCAAGGGGTTTATCTGCGGCTTGCGCCGCGTAGGCTTTTACAAGTGTCATTTATATATTATTGTTGAGGGGTTTTTACAAAAATGCCAAACCTGTTTCACATAAACAGATGCGATTACTATAATTATTTAATTAGCGTCAAGGTCCCTTAACGCCATAAATTTCTGGCTTATCTGTAACAGTAAACCCCGGTCTTCTTTTGCTTCGTCAAAGTTTTCCCTTAATAACTGATCCACCGCCTCGTTATTTAATTTTTTAGCCGTAAGGCGAAGCATTTGAAAAGACGTAGCCTCAATGCTTTCAATATTCTGCAAATAAAATATCAGTGAAAGATCGCATAATGGTTTATCGCCTTCATTCGGGTCTATGCCTTCAAACATTTCCTTTAACAGCGCAGTCATACCAACACAACCCTCGTCCTTTCGTTCAGTTTTCAGCAACTCATATATTTCATTCATCCTGTCTATCTGTTTGCGTACATCGTCGCGCAGTTCCAGAATGGCAAGTTTAAGGTCGCTAAAATGCGTACGGTCTGCAAGTGCTGGCAAACTTTCTATAAGGTGTTCTTTGCCGCAGTAAATGCGATCCAGGTGGCCGGAGAAAAAATTAAGCAAGGTGTTTTTGGCTGGGTTACTCATATGGAATTTAACTCGATAACAGCAGGCCGGGTATTTTGTTTCTTTGCCAACTTAGTTATAAAAGAGGTTTGCAGAACTTAATTTTTGTTGAGGTTGTAATGTTTATGTAAGATATTCTACTAATCTGCAAAACAGCAATTTATAATAGCTTTACACGTAATGGACGAAAAGCAGTTTCTAAAACTTATAGGTGAACATCAAGGAATTATCCATAAGATATGCCGGTTGTACAGAGACACTGCTGCCGATAGGGAAGATCTGTTTCAGGAGATAGTTTTTCAATTATGGCGGGGCATAAATACTTTCAGAGGTGAGGCCAAACCGGGCACATGGATCTATCGCGTATCGCTTAATACGGCTATCGCCACTTTTAGAAAGAGAAAGCCCGTTATTGAATATGCACCACAACTGCCGGATGTTTTGCAGGAGGATGAAAGCGAAGAACTGGCATCACGCCGTGAGCGTTTGTTTATGGCCATTAAACAATTGAACGATGGAGAGAAGGCTATTATAGCCATGTATCTGGATGATATGGATCATGGGCAGATAGCCGAAATAACCGGTATTACAGAAAACAATGTGGCGGTAAAATTAAACCGCATAAAAGCCAAAGTGCAGAAACTTTTAAAGATTTAACAATATGGAACTCGATGATTTAAAAAGCAGTTGGAACAGCGCCGTATCACAACAAAAAACAGATAATGAACTGAGGCTGATGTTAAAAGAAAACAGACATCCGGTTCTTAAACGTATCAGGAAGCAAATTACGATAGAGACAGCGGGCTGGTTGATGTTCCTGCTTTGCTACTATACTATGTTTGATGGCGCTGCCAAACCTTTAATTGCCAATGTTATTTTGGTTTTAGCTGTTTTTGCGGCTCTGTTGCATAATTTAACCGGGTATACTTTTTCAAAAAATCTTGTGGTTGACAACGACCTCAATACTGCCTTGCATGCCTGGTTAAAAAAAATGAAACTCCATGTAACGGTGTCGATAATACTGAGAATAATATTTATTGCCGGGTTGCTTGCCTTTTTCTGCTGGAACATAACTATAGACACGCGCCGTTATTTGCTGATAGGCGCGGTACTTATTATTTTATTTGGGCAATTAGTGGTTCTGCGCAGTATCTGGATGCAACGCATAAAGGCATTACGTAGTTCGTTAGGTAGTTTATCATAGTATGGCTATATTTGAATTTTACAATAGAGGTTAGTAATGGACATCACATCGCTTGAAGATTTTTACAACGAAACCACTGCAATTCTGCCGGAAGGTATTAATAAAGAAATTGGGCATTTTAACGTTTTTAAAACAGAAGAGGTTTTTGCTGCTCATAAAAAAAAGCCGGGCACCATGCTTTATAACCGCCGCGCTTACTACAAAATAAGTTTAATAAACGGCCGAAATAAGGCCGAGTATGCAGATAAGACGATTAACATTAATAAAAAGGCGTTGTTGTTTGCTACGCCACGCATTCCTTACAACTGGGTGCCGCAGGACGACAACCAATCTGGTTACTTTTGTATTTTTACCAGCGAATTTTTGATAAAGCCCAAAAGCGGGGTTGTGCTGGACGAACTTCCTATTTTTCAGCCGGGCGGCTACCCTATTTTTCAGCTTTCTGACGAGGAATCTGAAGAGATCCTATTTATATTCAGGAAGATGTACAAAGAGATATCGTCTGACTACGTTTATAAATATGACCTGCTGCGCAATTACATATTAGAACTTATACATTACGGGCAAAAACTCCAGCCGGCCACCGTATTATACCCCTCACACAATGCTTCGGCAAGGGTATCGTCGCTTTTTATTGAGTTATTGGAGCGGCAGTTTCCTATTGAGTCGCCCCGGCAGCGGCTTAATCTGCGTACGGCTAAAGATTATGCCGAACGGCTCTCAGTGCATGTAAATCACCTTAACAAGGTATTGAAAGAAAATACAGGTAAAACCACCACCGCTATTATAACAGGGCGGGTTATGCAAGAAGCCAAGGTCTTGCTTAAGCAAACGGATTGGAATATATCAGAAATTGCTTATAGCCTGGGTTTTGAGGAGGTAGCGCATTTCTCTAACTTCTTCCGTAAGCAAACATCGTTGGCACCACAGGCTTTCAGAGCGTAGTAATATTTGATATTTGCAAATATTGGATGGTTTTTTGCAAACAGAGAAGTTAAATCATAACCTACCTTTACATCATCAAAATAATAAAAAGATGAGCGTAAATAAAATAGCCCTGGTAACTGGCGGCAGCCGCGGGTTGGGCAAAAACATGGCCATACACCTGGCCCAAAAAGGCATCGGCGTAATACTTACCTACAACAGCAAAAAAGAGGAGGCGCTTGAAGTAGCCGCAGAAGTTGAGTTGGCCGGCCAGACGGCGGCGGTATTACAACTAAATACCGGCGAAATTGGCAGTTTTGATGCCTTTGTGATTGAATTATCAGCAATATTGAAAAGTAAATTTAATACAGATCACTTTGATTTCCTGATCAATAATGCCGGAGTAGGTATACATCAATCTTTTGCTGAATTTACCGAAGAGAGCTTCGATACTTTGCTGAACATCCATTTTAAAGGCGTATTTTTCTTAACTCAAAAGTTATTACCTGTTATAAATGATGGTGGGCGCATTGTTAACCTGTCAAGCGGTTTGGCGCGTTTCAGCATGCCTGGTTATTCTGCCTATGGTGCCATGAAAGGCGCTATCGAAACATTGACACGCTATATGGCGGTAGAATTAGGCTCGCGCGGTATTGCTGTAAATGTTGTTGCACCCGGCGCCATTGAAACAGATTTTGGCGGCGGAATGGTTAGAGATAATGCTCAGCTAAACGAACATGTTGCTAAGATAACTGCCCTTGGCCGTGCCGGTTTGCCCGATGATATTGGCGGGGTAGTAGCTTTTTTATGCAGCGAGGAGGGCCGTTGGATAAACGGACAACGCATTGAGGTATCAGGCGGGATGAATTTGTAGTTGTGAATTCGAATTTTTCGCGCCTTGTTTGTTTTTTAAGGAGCTCAAGAGGGCTGCGCCGTTTCGGATGTTCGATTTCGAATTTATTTTCTTGCCATAACTTATAAACAAAGAAAGCCGCTTTCAATTGAAGGCGGCTTTCTTTTTTTATGGATAGTTTGATTACTTCATTAGATTGATAAAGTCATCAAACAAATAGCGACTATCATGCGGGCCCGGAGATGATTCAGGGTGATATTGTACCGAGAATGCTTTTTTGCCTTTAACACGTATGCCTTCTATTGATTGGTCATTAAGATTAACGTGGGTAATCTCTACTTTGTCAGATGCTCTTACTGCATCAGGCACTACACCAAAACCATGGTTTTGCGATGTTACTTCGCAATGATTAATGATGATGTTTTTAACCGGGTGATTTAACCCACGGTGCCCGTTAAACATTTTTTTTGTTGGGATGCCATTGGCAAGCGCCAGTAACTGGTGGCCTAAGCAAATACCAAAAAGCGGTTTATCAGCATCCAGAATATCTTTTACGGTATCAACCGCGTAAGGCATAGCAGATGGGTCGCCGGGGCCGTTTGATATAAAGTAACCGTTAGGTGCAAAGTCTTTTTCCATTTCGCCAAAAGTGGTTTTGGCCGGGTAAACTTTGGCATAAACCTCGCGGCTATCAAAATTACGCAGTATGTTCTTTTTAACACCAAGGTCAAGCACGGCAACGCGGTAAGGAGCGTTTTCATCACCCATGGTATACGTTTGGGTAGTGCTTACTTTTGATGAAAGCTCAAGGCCATCCATTGACGGTACTTCGGCCAGTTTAAGCTTTAGTTCTTCAATGTCTAATATCTCTGATGATATGATGGCGTTCATAGCGCCTTTATCGCGGATGTGGCGCACTAACTGGCGGGTATCAATATCAGATATACCTACAATGTTTTGTTCCTGAAAGTAATCTTCAATAGATTCATTAGCCTGCTTGCGGCTGTAAGCAATGTTGTAGTTTTTGCAAACCAGCCCGGCAATTTGAATCTTGCCAGATTCAACTTCCTCATTGGCTATACCATAGTTGCCAATATGCGCATTGGTAGTTACCATTATCTGCCCAAAGTAAGATGGATCTGTAAATACTTCCTGGTAGCCGGTCATGCCGGTATTAAAACATATTTCGCCGGCTGTAGTTCCAATTTTGCCTGCGGCTTTTCCATTAAAAACGGTACCGTCAGCTAATAATAATACGGCCGGTAATTTGGTGAAATAAGTCATTTTATTAAGTAGATTGAATGGTTAAAAACGCGGCTTATCCGGTGTGGTGCGCCGTGAAAAAACGATGGGAAAACTATGCGGACAAGTCCCTGATTCACGCCGCAAAAGTAATTAATAATTTCGGATTTCGGATGTGCGATTTTGAATTATTTCGAATTTCGGATGTTCAATTTCGGATTTATTTTTTTTGATTGAAACAGATCTAAGCTATTTTAGCTCAAGGTCCGATATAGTTTCGACAATTTATTACGGTTTTTAGCAGATTTCATCCAGGCAGGTAATTTCTCTACCATTGTCCATCCCTGCCGAGCATTTTTTTCTCTTAAATCGGCAGCAATATATTGTTTCAAATAATCTAAGTGCCTGTAGTTATAAGCCCAAAAGTTATTCCCACGAAAGTTTTGCGTCAGCCATAAGGGTAACCCAAAATAGCTATCAGAAGGCTGCCCGGCGTTTTGATACATCCATTTCTGTTCTATGTTTCTGGGTTCATAGGCCTCAGTTTCACCACAGTTGTTACATCTAACAGCAATCTTGTCTTTTTTTTCTTTCACATTTTGCAAACTAACCTTTATTTCAGCAGCGCAATTTGCGCAGTGGCAGTTTAATTCAACAGTAAAAGATTCTTTTCTGCCATCCTGTTGGAAGAAGCAGTTTGGGCATTTTAATATCCTTTTAGAAAAATAGAAATTAGGTTTTTCCTTTGTTATTATGGCTCGCTTAGTACACTTTGGACACGCAACAAGAACTTCATCATCAAAGTAAGAAAGTCGTAGATTTTCATCTTGAAACCGTTTCATGAAATAATTATACGTTAAAAAACTTGAAAATGAAATAAATTCGAAATTGAACATTCGAAATTCGACATCAATATATCCGAAATCGAACATCCGAATTCCGAAATAAAAATATCCTAACTTTGCCAACCATAAATACAACCCATGTCGGTAAATAAAGAAATAAAACGCATCACCACCAACACCCTTCAGGATATGAAGAGCCGTGGCGAAAAGATAAGCATGCTTACCGCTTATGATTATTCTATGGCAATTATTGTTGACGCTGCCGGAACGGACGTAATTTTGGTTGGCGATTCTGCATCAAACGTTATGGCGGGCCACGAAACCACATTACCAATAACGCTCGATCAGATGATCTATCATGCGTCGTCGGTAGTGCGGGCAGCCAGTCGTGCGTTAATAGTTGTAGACCTTCCTTTTGGTACCTACCAGGGTAACTCAAAAGAGGCGCTTAACTCAGCTATCCGGATTATGAAAGAGTCTGGCGCACACGCGGTAAAAATGGAAGGTGGCGTTGAAATTGCTGAATCAATTACACGCATACTTACGGCGGGTATACCTGTGATGGGGCACCTGGGTTTAACGCCACAATCTATTTATAAATTTGGTACCTATACCGTACGCGCAAGGGAAGAGGCAGAAGCAGAAAAATTGAAACAGGATGCTTTAAAGCTACAGGAATTGGGTTGTTTTGGTATAGTGATAGAGAAGATACCTGCTGCATTAGGCAAAGCGGTTACCGAGAGCCTGCATATACCAACGATAGGCATAGGCGCGGGCCAGCATTGCGACGGACAAGTTTTGGTTATACACGATATGCTTGGCCTTAATAAAGGCTTTAAGCCACGTTTTTTACGCCAGTATGCTAATATGTTTGACGATATGAACAAAGCCATACAAAATTATGTTAGCGATGTAAAGGGCGGAAGTTTCCCGAACGAAAAAGAGCAGTACTAATTGGTTGATAGTTCATAGATGATGGTTCATGGCCATTATTGCTATATACTATCAACCAACACATGAAAAAAAATAGTTGATGTCCAATTACTATGAACTATCAACCATTAACTATGAACCGCAAAGAATTCCACTACATCCCGAAAGATATAACCGACAGCGATGTGCTGTTTGAGGATAACCACCTTATAGCAGTTAACAAGCGCGCGGGTGATATTGTGCAGGTGGACGAAACAGGGGACGAGCCGCTGGATGAGAAGGTAAAGAAATACATTGCCCAAAAATACAATAAACCCAACGGTGCATTTTTAGGTGTTGTACACAGGCTTGACAGGCCGGTAAGCGGCGTTATTTTGTTTGCTAAAACAAGCAAAGCTTTGGAGCGAATAAACAACATGTTTAAAGCGCGAGAAATGCATAAAACCTACTACGCGGTTGTTCGGAAACGACCATCCCCGGTAAGCGGCACGCTGGTGCATTGGCTGTTAAAAAATCCGCAGAAAAATGTAACTAAGGCGCATAATAAAGAAGTGCAGGGCAGCCAACGTGCTGAACTGCATTATAAATTAGTTGGCGAACTGGATGGTTATTATTTAATAGAAGTTGACCCCATAACCGGCCGCCCTCACCAGATAAGGGTGCAGCTATCTACATTAGGTTGCCCCATAGTTGGCGATAATAAATATGGTTATCCGCGCGGTAGTTTGCGTAAAAGCATTTGTTTGCATGCCCGCCGTTTGCAGTTTAACCATCCGGTTAAGAATGAACCAATATTGATAACCGCGCCCGTACCTAAAGATGGTTTTTGGGAAAGGTTTGAGGGAATGATGGGGTAGTTTTTTAAGCTGAAAAAATTATTAGTATTTTTGAGTAAACGATGATTGATTTATGAACTTGCAATATATTTCGGATAATAACGGTGAAACGACGGGAGTGTATATTCCTATTCAGGAATGGAATGAGCTGAAAAGCAAGTTTAAAGGAATTGAACAAGAAGAAATTGATGTGCCCGGGTGGCATGTGAATGTAGTTAGGACGCGTTTTGAAAATTATCTGAAGAATCCTGGCGAAGTTTTGGATTTTGACTCTACTATAAAATCGATTGAAGACGAAATATAATGTATAAGACGGTAATGTTACCGGTTGCAAAACACGATATTAAGGATGCTGCTTCATGGTACAATTCAAAGCAAAAAAATTTAGGCAAAAGATTCATTGCGGAAATTCAAAGAAAGGTAAATTTTATACAAAAGTTTCCTGATGGAACAGCTATCAGATACGATGAAATTAAAACCGCAGTTATTGATACGTTCCCTTTTATGGTTCACTACAGTGTGGATAACGTCAAAAAGCTTATAGTTATTCTCGCAGTCTTACATACCAGTCGTAATCCTGATATTTGGAAAGAGGAACGTTAATTACAACTTCCTAACTTCTTCCCAAATCTTTTCATCCACCAACACACCCTCATCTAAACTTTTATCGCGGGTTTTCAATGTATTTTCTCCGGGGTATAGTACCGGCTCATCTGTTTTTGCAGGCGGGCTGCTTTTAGTGAAAGCTATTATCTCATTAATTATATGCTCAATCTGATCTGTATCACCTGGCCTTATGGCTATAAACAGCTGCGATACCCCTGCGTCGGTATTTTCCTCAGTCAATGTTTTTACTGACCGGCCTTCGCTTAAGACACTTACCAAAAGGTCGAGCATTATTCCTAAACCTGAGCCCTTCCACAAACCTGCCGGCAATAACCGTTTTGAATTGACAATAGCATGTGCGTCCCTGGTCAAATTCCCGTTTTCGTCATATCCGCCAAAAAAGTCAAGTTCTTTGTCATAACTTTTGTATTGCAGCACCTTACCCCACGAATATTGTGATACCGCCATATCTAATACAACGTGGCCCTCTTCCCGGGGAACAGCAATAACCAGTGGGTTATTACCTAAAGCAGCCGTGGTACCGCCCCAGGGTACAGTGGTTGCTGTAGCGTTGGTTACACAAATGCCTATAAAGCCGGCTTCGGCAGCCTGCCAGCCGTATGTCCCTCCGCGCATCCAATGGTTGGTGTTTTTTACGGCAACGCAGCCAATACCATTTCGTTCTGCCAGTATTATCGCGCGATCCATACAAAAACCGGCGTTTATAACGCCCGGGCCAAAGTTGCCGTCCCATTGTTCAAGAGCGCCAAGAGACTTAACCAGGGTTGGGCTGCCATCCTTATTTATTTCGCCAGCCTTAATGGACCCGATAAATTTTGGAAAACGATTTAAACCATGAGTATACACTCCGTCGCGGCTATTCTCGGCAAAGACAAGGGCACATAGTTCGGCCTTCTCTTCGGAGAAGTCAAGTTGCAGCAAGATTCGCTTAAATTCGGCTTTTAGTTGGTCAAAGGGTACGCGCATAAGGCAAATATAGCAGCATAGCAAGCGGCCGTTAAAATAATAGTAAATAAAAACAGTTATTATTACCGTCTGTTAACCCACCATTAAGTATGGATTTATATTTTTGCTGCATCTGATGAAGAATGTCCCGTTTATATTTATCCTGTCCCTGCTTGCGCTAAGCGTGCTTTGCAACTCTTGTAAAAAAGTAAATCAAAGCTCTATAGAGAGCTTGTTTTCCAGAGGTACCTGGGAACTTGCAACTGTAGTGGTAACTGTTTCGGTAGGCACCAACCGCGAATCAGAAGATACCCTTAATACCGTGTGCGATAAAAAGCAAATATTTACTTTTAATGCCGATCGTACCTGCACCTATACTAACTTTCATTGTAAAGATCAGCCTGTGGCTTCGGGCAGTTGGTCGCTGTCACAGGATCAGCTTTATTTAAAATCAGACATTGTTTGCCAGGATACATTTAAACTGGGTAAAGGTAGCTCAAAGCCTTTTGAGAATGCGCAGATTGAAACCCTGGGGCAATACGGTATGGTGTTGGTAACCGGCGATATACAAAACTATTCGGCTACACAACGCAGAACGGTTAGGCGGTATGGTTTTGTAAGGCAAAAAGTTGCTACGCAATAAAAACAACGCGGTAAAAATTTATATTTGACAAGTAATCAATCAATTTACCTGTGATTTTGAAAAAACGAATAGCCATTTTTGCTTCCGGATCGGGTTCAAATGCCCAAAAAATAATGGAGTATTTTAAGCGAAGTCCTGATGCCGAGGTTGTACTGATACTTACCAATAACCCGCAGGCCTATGTGCTGCAACGTGCAGATAACTTTGAGGTCCCATCGCACGTTTTTAACCGGAACGAATTTTATCAAACTGATGAGGTGATCAGAATATTAAAAACACTTCAGGTTGACCTCATTGTATTAGCTGGTTTTTTATGGCTGGTGCCGTCATCATTACTAAGCGCTTTCCCTAATAAAATAATTAACCTGCACCCCGCATTGCTACCTAAATATGGCGGCAAAGGCATGTTTGGCGACAATGTGCACAAAGCGATATTAGAAGCTAAGGAGGAAGAGTCGGGCATTACCATCCATTTTGTTAATGCCGAGTTTGACGAAGGAGAGGTTATCCATCAATCGCGCTTTAAGATAGACCCATCTGATACGTTAGAAATGGTGAAGTTTAAAGGCCAGCAATTAGAGCATCAGCATTTCCCGAAGGTGATAGAGAATTTGCTTAAAAAAATGAAGAGTTAAGTTTAGTAAAATTGTTTATTAGTGACTAGCCTTGAAAACAATGGGCGCTTAACGGCATATTTTAACTGCCAGAAAATTATTCAAAAAAACTAATCACTAATCACCAATCTCTAATCACTATTCCCTACCTTTGCGGCTCAAAATTTCCCATATAAATGAGTCAGCCTGTTACCATAAAAAATGCCTTAATTTCAGTTTATTATAAAGATAATCTGGAGCCTATTATACACGAATTAAATCGCCTTGGTGTAAACATTTACTCAACCGGCGGGACCGAAAATTTTATACGCAGCCTTGGTGTTGATGTAATAGCGGTTGAGGATCTTACATCGTACCCATCTATATTGGGCGGCCGTGTTAAAACCCTGCATCCAAAAGTATTTGGTGGCATATTGGCCCGTAGAAGTTCAGAGAGCGATCAGCAGCAAATAGCGCAATACGAAATACCTGAGATAGACCTGGTGATAGTTGATCTTTATCCGTTTGAAGAAACGGTAGAATCTGGCGCGGGGCATGACGACGTTATTGAGAAAATAGACATCGGTGGTATCTCCCTTATCCGCGCAGCGGCAAAAAACTTTAAAGATGTCGTAATTATTGCCTCAAAAAACGACTATATTGAACTGGACGGCTTGCTGAAAACCCAAAACGGCGCCACCACCATTGATCAGCGTAAGAGTTTTGCTAAAAAGGCATTCAATATCACATCTAATTATGATACTGCCATATTCCAGTATTTTAACACAGAGGACCCCATACCGGTATTTAAGCAAAGCATTTTAAGCAGCCAGGTTTTGCGTTATGGCGAAAACCCGCATCAAAAAGGCGTATTTTACGGTAACCTGGATGCCATGTTTACCAAATTGAATGGCAAGGAACTGTCTTACAATAACCTGGTTGATGTTGATGCAGCAGTTGCCCTTATTGACGAGTTTGAGAATGAACCAACCATTGCCATATTAAAACACACCAATGCCTGCGGCATCGCCAGCAGGCAGTTTATAAGAGAAGCGTGGTTAGATGCTTTGGCTTGTGACCCTGTATCAGCTTTCGGTGGCGTTATCATCGCTAACGATGAGATTGATGCCGCTACAGCTACAGAGATAGATAAGTTGTTTTATGAGGTTTTAATTGCGCCGGCTTATACAGATGATGCACTACAGATTTTAACAGCTAAAAAGAACCGTATAGTTTTAATACGGCAGCGGGTTGAGTTACCGGCTAAACAATTTAAAACCTTACTGAACGGCGTTATTGAGCAGGACAAAGACAATACAGTTGAGGGCCCAGAGCTTATGAAGGTTGTAACCAACGCGCAACCAACAACGCAGGAGTTGAAAGACCTTTTCTTTGCTAATAAGGTGGTAAAACATACCAAATCAAACACCATAGTATTCGCTAAAAACAACCAGTTAATGGCAAGCGGAGTGGGGCAAACATCAAGGGTTGATTCATTAAAGCAGGCAGTGATAAAGGCGCATAGCTTTGGCTTTGACCTTAATGGCGCAGTGATGGCGTCTGATGCATTTTTCCCTTTTCCTGATTGTGTTGAATTGGCTGCCGAAGCAGGTATTAGCGCCGTATTACAACCAGGTGGATCAATTAAAGATCAAGACTCTATAGATATGTGTAACCAAAAAAACATAGCCATGGTTACCACAGGAGTACGCCACTTTAAGCATTAATAAGCAGTTGTTAGTTGATAGATTGATTAGTGGAATAGTTGAAATTTTTTACAATAAAAAACCAACTAACAAGTTAACTTAATCAAGTTATTACACTAAATTTATAAAATTCATAAAATATTTGAAGCCGTAGTAAAATGAGCTTATTTAATTTTTTCACACAAGAAATCGCAATAGATCTGGGTACTGCAAATACCCTTATTATACATAATGATAAAGTTGTTGTTGACGAACCGTCAATAGTAGCATTTGACCGATCGACGAACAAAGTAATTGCAATAGGTAAGCAAGCCATGCAAATGGAGGGCAAAACCCATGATAACATACGCACTGTGCGCCCGCTTAAAGACGGTGTAATTGCCGACTTTAACGCTGCCGAGCACATGATACGCGGCATGATAAAAATGATAAACCAGGGCAAAGGATGGTTCTTTCCGTCTTTGCGTATGGTTATCTGTATCCCATCTGGCATTACCGAGGTTGAGAAACGTGCCGTGCGCGACTCGGCAGAGATTGCAGGTGCTAAAGAGGTATACCTGATACACGAGCCAATGGCTGCTGCGGTAGGTATAGGAATTGATGTAGAAGAGCCAATGGGTAATATGATAATTGATATTGGCGGTGGTACCACAGAGATAGCGGTTATAGCATTATCCGGTATTGTCTGCGATCAATCTATTCGTGTGGCAGGAGATAACTTCGACTCTGATATTGTACAATACATCCGCCGTCAGCACAATATCATGATAGGCGACCGTACTGCTGAGAAAATTAAGATTGAAGTTGGTTCTGCTTTGCCTGAGCTAACCGATCCACCTGCTGATTTTGCGGTACAGGGTCGCGATTTAATGACAGGCGTACCAAAACAGATCATGGTATCGTACACAGAGATTGCGCATTGTTTAGATAAATCTATTTCTAAAATAGAAGAAGCGATACTAAAAGCGTTAGAGATCACTCCACCGGAGCTATCTGCCGATATTTATCAAACCGGTATTTATTTAACAGGTGGAGGAGCTTTACTTCGCGGATTAGACAGGCGGGTATCAGCCAAAACCAAACTGCCGGTTCACGTAGCAGAAGATCCGCTGCGGGCTGTTGTTAGGGGTACGGGTACCGCTCTAAAAAATATTGGTAATTTTAAGTTCTTAATGCAGTAACTTAGATTTGAGACGTGAGATATGAGTATTGAGACTTATAGTCCATTATTTATCTCACATCTCAAATCTCATATCTCACATCTCAATCATGCGTAACCTGTTAATCTTCATCAGCAAGTATAACGCATTTTTTCTTTTCGTTATTTTCGAGATAGCGTCTATCGTCATCTATATAAATTACAACTCGTTTCAAAAGGCTACTTTTATTAATAGCACCAATCACGTTACCGGCAACTTATACGCCCGTGTTGATGAGTTTAAAGGATATTTAACCCTTAGAGAAGTTAATGATAGCCTTGCAAAAGAGAACGCGAGATTACGAGATCAGCTTAAAACATCGTTTTATGTTGATACCATAACCAAAGGGAAAATTACCGACACTATATATAAGCAGCAATATGAATATATAGCGGCCAAAGTTGTTAATAACGCTGTTAACGGGCTCAACAATATCATCACCATCAACGCAGGATCAGATGCCGGTATAAAAAAGGGCATGGGTGTAATTAATGATAAGGGCGTTGTTGGTAAAGTTTTACGGGTAAGTCCACACTTTTCCACTATACAATCGCTTTTGCACACGGAGACTGTTGTGAGCGCCATGCTGGCTAATTCACGACAAATCGGATCATTTTCCTGGGGGGCAGATCTCAATCCGCATAGGGGTTTGTTATATGATATTACCAATGATGCTTCGCCAAGGGTGGGAGAACTGGTAGTTACTTCAGACCGTTCGCTTTATCCAACAGGTATAGCAATTGGCAAACTGCTTAACCTGCGTGCAAAAAATGCAAAAGGGTCATTTTTAAGTATGGATGTTGCCTTGGCAGTGGATTTTACTAAACTGGAATATGTTTATGTGGTAATTAATGAGTTTGCAGCAGAACAAACGGGACTGGAGGCCGAGGTGAAGAAAGATGAGTAGGGCCATTTTATACAATATAATACGCTTTATAGCTTTAGTTTTTGTTCAGGTGTTTTTACTGAAGAACATCACGCTATACAATGTATCTACCCCGTATCCCTATATATTGTTTATCCTTTTACTCCCGTTTGAGACGCCGAATGTGCTATTGTTTTTGCTCTCGTTTTTGTTGGGCATAACGGTTGATGCTTTTTATGATACACCGGGCCTGCATGCAGCCGCCTGCGTGCTTTTAGCATTGGTAAGGGTGCTGTTTATAAGTGTTACCGTACAAAAGGATGGGTTTGATAACGAGCCTGAGCCAACCTTAAGCATAATGGGTTTCAGATGGTTTTTAACATATGCCTTTATACTTACCTTTATACATCATACGTTTCTCTTCATATTAGAGGCATTTAGTTTTTCGGAGTTGCTGTTTATACTGCAACGGGTTGTAACCAGCTCAATTTTTACTGTATTTTTGATGCTGGTTACCGGCCTATTGTTTTTCAGAAAAAGGGAACGTAAATGAATACTTTTTTTCAGCGGCGGTATGTTATCGCAGGGGTATTTATTAGTCTTATTATCGTTTTGTTGGTCCGCCTGTTTTACATGCAGGTAATTGATGATCGTTATCTGCGGTACGCCAATGCCAACGTTATTCGTCAGTTTGTGCAATATCCGGCACGTGGGCCTATTTTTGATAGGAACAACCATATTTTAGTGCAAAATAAACTGGTATATGATGTGTCTGTAATTCCTCGCCAGGTAAAGCCTTTTGATACGGTTGAATTTTGCAAACTTTTAGAAATTACACGTGAGGACTTTGATAAACGATTTAACAAGGCTATCGGGTACTCGCGGGCATTAGCTTCTAAGTTTGATAAACAAATATCGCCCGAACTTTATGCCTCATTACAAGAACGAATGTCAGAGTTCCCTGGTTTTTTCGTTGAACCCCACCCCGTTCGTATTTATCCAGACTCAACCGCTGCACAGTTTTTAGGTTATATTGGCGAAGCGGGAGAGGCTGTTATACAGAAATCGGGTGGGTACTACCGTCCGGGAGATTATGTAGGTATAACCGGGGTTGAAAAAGCATATGAAACCATTTTGCGCGGACAGCGCGGTATAAAAAACATGATGGTTGATTCGCGCGGAGTACAGAAGGGCTCATATGCTAACGGTGCTTTTGACACAGTTGCTGTGGCCGGGGAAAAGGTAATGTCATCTTTGGATATAAGAATACAAAAACTGGGCGAAAAATTAATGCAGAATAAGGTGGGTAGCATAGTTGCGATAGAACCCTCTACCGGTGAAGTACTGTGTTTTGTTAGCAGCCCTACTTACGATCCTAATTTGATGGTTGTAGGCCCCGATAGGGGCAAACGTTATAGCGAACTTGACAAAGACCCATATAAACCGTTTTTGATACGGCCTATTATGGCTACTTATTCGCCCGGGTCATCGTTTAAGCCGCTCAGTGCGCTTGTGGCCCTGCAAGAGGGTATTATAGACGAGCAAACGACTTATACTTGTACAGGCAGTTATTTACCAAACAGGGGAAAGCCAAAGTGCACCCACGTACACGGCGTGGTTAATTTGAGCAGTGCTATAGCGCAATCATGCAATGGCTATTTTGCAATGGTGTTTGAAAGACTGATCAACAAAGCAGGTGCAAGAGCCACCGCGGCCAGTTTTACCGATTGGCGCTCAAGGGTTACAGCCTTCGGCCTGGCCAAAAGATTGGACATTGATATGGCGGGTGAAGTAAAAGGAAATTTGAATACCGCTGAACAGTATGACAAGGTTTACAAAAAAGGTGGCTGGCGTTCAAAAACTGTTATCTCATTGTCTATAGGGCAAAGCGAGGTAGCGGCAACACCGCTGCAGTTAGCCAATATTGAATGTATTATTGCCAACAAAGGATTTTACTACCTGCCGCACTTAGTAAAATCTGTGGGTAATACACCTGTTATTAAGCACGAATACACTGTACGACATGAAGTGGGTATTAATGCAAAATATTTTGAACAGGTTATTGATGGTATGGAGAATGTAGTTCAACAGGGAACCGCGTACGGATCAAGAATACCAGGCATAGACATGGTGGGTAAAACCGGCACAGTCCAAAATAACCGCGGCGCCAATCACTCCGTATTTGTTGCCTATGCTCCGCGCGAAAATCCTAAAATAGCTATCGCTGTTGTGGTTGAAAACTCCGGGGACGGCGGCACATGGGCGGCACCTATTGCCAGCTTTGTTGTAGAAAAATATTTGCGCGGTACAATACTGCCTCGCCCAACAATAACACCCGAATATTATATTAATTCTAACTTGCTGGCGGTACCCAAGCCAAAGAAAAAGCCGGCGGCTGCGGATAGTGTAAAGATAAAGGTCGCCGCAAAGCCTTTGAAATCAGCAGCTGTTGAACGGGACGCAGTGAAAAGTGTTGTAGCTGATGTTATAAACAAAACACCGGGAAGATGAACCATAATAACCAAAGGAGCTTCTTTTTTAATGTAGACTGGCTTACTGTATTTGTTTACCTGGCATTGTGCACTATTGGTTTACTAAGTATCCACTCGGCTGTATTCAGTCCGGATCATCCGGGATTGATAGATCTGCAGACCAATTACGGCAAGCAGTTTATTTTCATAATCGTGTCCCTTGTTTTAGGCGTATTTATATTACTGCTGGAAAGCCGTTTCCTGTCGGCCCTTGCACCGGCTATTTATGTGGTTACCGTCCTGTTGCTTATAGCGGTGCTCACCGGATTAGGACGGAACGTTGGTGGTAACCAGGCCTGGATATCTATTGGCGGCGGCTTTAGATTGCAACCTTCTGAGTTTGCCAAATTTGCCACATGTTTACTATTGGCACGTTACTTAAGCAGCGTTAATATAAAACTGACCGAATTGCGCTCGTTCGGTATTGCTGCCGGAATTATCCTATTTCCCATGACACTTATCATGCTGCAACCTGATGCAGGATCAACACTTGTATTCAGCTCGATGATATTTGTACTTTACAGGGAGGGCTTATCGCCGTATTTTCTGATATTGGAAGGGTTGTTTATCGCATTGTTTGTTGTTACCATTAAGTACGATACTGTATTTTGGGTAATAGCAGGTGTAGTTGCTGTTGCTATTGTTCTGATAGTTCTGCTCCGTCGAAATAGGAAAATGATGACGACTCTGCTCTCTGGTGCTGCGATTTGCATAGCCTTTACACTCAGCATTCAATTTATTTATAAAAACGTTTTAAAACCCCATCAAAAATCACGTATTGATATTGTATTGGGCATTACCAGCGATCCGCGCGGCAAGGGATACAATGTAAACCAGTCTAAAATAGCCATCGGCTCTGGCAAGTTATTTGGCAAGGGATATATGGAAGGTACGCAAACCAAGTACTCTTTTGTACCCGAGCAAAGCACAGACTTTATTTTTTGCACCGTGGGCGAAGAGTTTGGCTTCGTGGGCTCATTAGTTGTACTGGGGCTTTACATGTTGCTTGTGCTGCGAATTATCCTGATAGCAGAACGGCAGCGATCGCCATTTTCGCGCATTTATGCTTATGGGGTGGCTTCGGTAATATTCTTCCACGTATTTATCAATATCGGTATGACGATAGGTATTGTGCCCTCAATAGGCATCCCACTGCCGCTGATCAGCTATGGCGGGTCTTCGCTCATCGGCTTTACACTGATGTTGTTTGTGCTGTTAAAGCTCGATTCTAACCGGATGGGAATTATCTAAAACTCCCGAAAAACGGGGTGTTGCAGAAAATATATGCTACCAGAAAATTAAAATAATAATTTGTTGAATATTAGGTATTTACCAAATTATTCTGTCAATACGTATTCGTTAGAAAAAATAGCTATAGATAGGTTGTAAGTGTCTGATTATAAACGTGCTGAAAAAAGTCAAAAATGACTGTTTTCAGCCTTTTTCAGCAACACTTTGGATCGTTTTAGCAACAGTTTAGCAACACTTTAGCAACAGCTATCACGACAAAATCCACCAATAAAAAAAGCGATGAGCCTAAACCCATCGCTTTCTGTTTTCTGTTTTTTAAATCCGAGATCGAAAATCCGATATCCGAAATATAAATTACTCTGCTATTACAGAGAAAGGTACTTGTACCTTAACCTCTTTGTGCAGGTTGATGTTAGCAACATAATCGCCAACAAATTTTGGTTCCTGATCAAAAGTGATACGACGACGATCAACATCAAAACCTTCTTTCTTCAATGCATCAGCAACCTGAATAGTGTTGATAGCGCCGAAAATTTTGCCGGTTTCGCCTGCTTTTGCGCCGATGTTTAATTTAACACCTTCTAAACGGGCAGCAATTGCATCAGCGTCTTTGCGTATTTTCTCTTGTTTAAATGCAGCTTGTTTAAGGTTTTCTGCCAAAACTTTGCGTGCACTTACAGTAGCTAATATAGCATAACCCTTTGGGAACAAAAAGTTACGACCATAACCCGGTTTTACGGTTATGATATCGTCTTTTTCGCCCAGGTTTTTAACATCTTGTTTTAAAATAACTTCCATTGTTTATCCCTCCCGATTATTTTAATGAGTCTGTAACATAAGGTAATAAACCAATGTGGCGCGCGCGTTTAACAGCTTGTGCCACTTTGCGCTGGAATTTTAATGAAGTACCTGTTAAACGGCGAGGTAAAACTTTACCCTGATCATTAACAAACTTTAATAAAAAGTTAGCGTCTTTGTAGTCAATATACTTAATCCCGTTCTTTTTAAAGCGGCAGTATTTTTTACGGTTGTCCTCTACTTTAGGGGCGGTTACGTATTTAATTTGTTCGTTAGCCATTAGTTTGCTTCCTCCACTTTAGCTGCAGGTTTTTTGTTAAAAGCACCGCTGCGTTTTTTGTCGTTGTAAGCAACGGCATGTTTATCCAAAGCAATTGTAAGGAAACGCAAAACACGCTCATCGCGCCTTAACTCAACCTCCAATTTGTTAATTAATTCACCCGGAGCCTTAAATTCAGTTAAGTGGTAGTACCCTGTAGTCTTTTTTTGAATAGGGTACGCAAGTTTTCTCAAACCCCAATTATCCTCCTGGACAATTTCGGCTCCGCCATCAGTTAGGGTTTTGCTGTATTTGGCTATAGCCTCTTTAGCAGTCTCTACTGAAAGCAACGGGGTTAGAACGATCACGATTTCGTACTGTTGCATTTTTGTACTTTGATTTTTAGTTATTTAACCCGACAATTCGGGGCTGCAAATATAGCAATGATATTTTGGTTAAGCAAACTGTTTTTTAAAACCTATGATGCTATTTACAAATTGAATAGTTGATATACAATAGCCTGTTATTTGCAAGTATTTTAATACAATATTATTTTGTTACCTTATTTTTATTATTTAAATAAAAATAAGGTAACAGGTTGATTTTTAGATGTTAACTTTTTATATTTACAATATCTAAACTTATCATCATGAATCACAACTCAGAAAGAAAAAGCACGCTTGTAACTGCATGGTTAATCACTCTCTTTGTGTTACTAACCCATATATCGGTTGCACAAGTAAAAGGCAGTAAAAACGATGCATTACCAACTGTAGATATAGTAAGCAACGTAACCAATATCTACGGTGGACTGGTTCAATATCAGCCTGACGCTGATAAACCTATTTATGGGGTTGTAAACATCGGGATAAAAATTGCCGGTAAGCCCCCTAAAAATGATTTGCCGTTAAAACTAACCATTCAAAGTTTTAACGCTGCCGGTGCACTATTTTTAACCGAGTCAGGCACATCTAACACAATAAGCAGGAGCATTAGTAAAGAATTATTTAAAGCTGATGGCAGCGAAAAGCTAATTGCGCTTGCTCCCGTTACGCTTGTTTTTAAAGCTTTAGCTAATGGTGGCGACGCTTACATTGGTATACAAGGTAAAACCAATTTTTTTCATCATGTAATATTTGATCCTATAGTAAAAAAAGCAGATAATACTATCGGTGAAGTACAAAAACCACTTGGGGTAAAGAGTGGGCACGTATTATCGTTTGATAATGTTGAGGTTCAAAAAATTCAGTTAGACAGTTTTAAAAAAGATGGCGTTAACATAAATAAGGTCATGGTTAAACTCTTTTTTAAACTGGATAAGGCACAAGCTGTTGATACCAACATTAAAGTAACAGCCCGTTTAGAATTTCCTTATCAAACGATAAAGTTATCTGATAACGCCGATCAAACAGAAACTTACACCATACCCTTAGAAGCCGATAATTGGAGTACAAAACAGGAAACAAAAGTTGTAAAGGGAATTAACATGACAATACAGCAAATGGCCGAATTTACCACGGAGCAAAATATTATTTTTCAGTTGAAAGTTAATGGGGTGGTGAGCCAGCAGATTGTTAAAATATTACCCTTTACCCCCAAAACAAAGCCCGTACCTGTTAGTGACCTTGTAAAGTTGGGTGGAGCACAAATCTTAGATCCGGCCAGCGCAAGTATTACACACAACTATGGAGCATCATTAAATAATATTAGTACTATAATTATAAAGGTAAAATTGAACGGAGAATATGATGAAAAGCGTAACAAGCTTGATTTTGTATTTTTAGATACCAGTTATGCTAAACGATTTAAGGTATTAAATACTCCACTAGAAATAAGGAGAACTGATTGGACAGATGGCAACACACTTGATGTTCCGCTTGAAATAAAAACACTTGTTAATGATACACTAGCCGGCGGCCCGGATATCAAGATAATATTAAAGGGCCAGCAATACGTAGGTAGCGGCACCAAAAATATTAAACTGGCGGTACGAGACTTAGATTTTTGGGCGGAGGTTGGGGCCAATTTTGATTTATTGGATAATATTAAAACCAATAACTTTTACGCTGGTATTTTTGTATTCAATAAAGATATTGCCAGGATTGCCACACCAAATTTTTGGATATTTAAAAGAAAAGGTGAGCGAAAAAACAACCTGAGTTTTGTAGGTGGGGTATATGAGTCGCAGGCAGTAAGCACAACTACAACGTCAAGCGGAGGTGTCAGATATAGAACTACAGATAGCATTTACAGAGATACAGGAATTATCAAAGCTTCTACAAGTGTAAAAAGTATAGGCATTCTTTTCTCGCCAATGCTAAGGTTAAATAGTGTAAAGACCGAAGCTAACGGCTTTCACATATATACGTCGTTGTATTTAGAACTACTTTGGCAAACAGTTAGATCTGATTTTGACTATAAAGACGCAGGCAGATTTGGAAGCGCAATGGCCAGTACCTTAGATATTGAACGTTACCCGTATCGAGAAAAGGCAATCAATTACGATTTTAAATCATCTTATTACGGCATAGGACTACCTCTTTTGCTAAAAGACAATAGCTTTAGTTTATATATTAATCCAGTTTTAGGATTAACCAACCAAGGGTACTACATTAAAAGAAATTACCCCAACCAAACAATTGACATGACAGACAACTATACCAGGGCATTAACGTTTGAAAATATAAATGGATGGAACGCTTTTCTTTTATTCCAGTATCGTTTAAATGCGGTAGCTTACGGACTTACTTTTAGCGGCGAAATTAGAGGCTTATTAAATGATAACTCAAAACCTGTGGCTACTTTAGCAATAAGCAAGAAATTTAATATCGATAAGTTGTTTAAAGACGTATTTGATCCGGTAAGATAAAAAAGCAATGAAGCATGTTTGTTATAGTTTCTGTTAATAAAAATAACAGCTATTTAACATTGAGTACAAAACATTCAGGTAAGTTCGGTTGTCTTTAAAACGTTGTCTTTTTAATAAACAATTAAACATTATCGCCATGGATTTTAAACAACTTGAAAGCCCATTAGCCAGCCACTCTGCATTTATGTATGACACTATTTATTTCCAGTCGCCTGATGAATACAGCGGGAGTGACGAAGATGATGATTGGGATGATGAAACAGATGGGGAAGAC
This sequence comes from Mucilaginibacter sp. HD30, assembly GCF_054061755.1. Taxonomy (NCBI): domain Bacteria; kingdom Pseudomonadati; phylum Bacteroidota; class Sphingobacteriia; order Sphingobacteriales; family Sphingobacteriaceae; genus Mucilaginibacter; species Mucilaginibacter sp. HD30. Next base: position 2,574,596 of record NZ_JBSSEO010000001.1, on the reverse strand, counting down.
GAAGACTTTGACGATACCGCCGCAGACCTTGATGATTTGAATACTATACGCGTAGGCGATGATTTGGATCAAAGCGACGATGCTTACGACATCACCAATCCTGATCCGGATGACGACCATTTGCCGGATGATGATTTGCAGTAATTAAAATATCAAAATAAAGTTGTAATCCTAAGCGTAGCGAAGATCTTGTACGCCCTGCATAGTCGCTTTATAAGATCTTTCGCTACGCTCAGGATGATAATATCTCTTAACGGAAACGCGCCTCCATTTTTATCCACAATCTATCTTCCCATTTTCAGGAAAGGTAAATTCTATCTACCTTAGTAGCTGTGGATAATTTCATCGTTTCGGCACGTAAATACCGCCCGGCTACTTTTGATACCGTTGTTGGTCAGCAACATATAACCAACACCCTTAAAAACGCTATTAAAAATAATCAGCTGGCGCAGGCATTTTTGTTTTGCGGGCCGCGTGGGGTGGGCAAAACCACCTGCGCGCGCATATTGGCTAAAACCATTAACTGCACCAATTTGCAGCCTAATGGCGAGGCTTGCGGCGAGTGCCCTTCGTGCGTTTCGTTTCAAAATGGTAACTCATTTAATATTCATGAGCTGGATGCAGCCTCTAATAATTCGGTTGATGATATCCGCAGCTTGATAGAGCAGGTGCGCATACCGCCACAGGGTGCCCGTTACAAGGTTTATATTATTGATGAGGTGCACATGCTATCGCAGGCTGCTTTTAACGCTTTTTTGAAAACCTTAGAAGAGCCACCACACTACGCCATTTTTATTTTAGCTACAACCGAGAAGCACAAGATACTGCCCACTATACTGTCGCGCTGCCAGATATTTGATTTTAACCGCATAGGGGTTGACGATATGAGCGCGCATCTGCAAGGTATCGCTATAAAGGAAAACATAGCCTACGAGCCGGACGGACTGCACATAATTGCCCAGAAGGCCGACGGCGGCCTGCGCGATGCGCTATCTATGTTTGACCAGATAGTAAGCTTCTCGGGCAGTAACGTTACTTACAGGGCGGTTATTGATAACCTGAATATTTTAGATTACGATTACTATTTTAATATAACACATAGCCTGCTTGACGAAGAAACAGCCAAAACGCTTTTGTTTTTTGATGAGATATTGCAAAAGGGTTTTGACGGCGCTCATTTTATATCAGGGCTTTCTGAGCATTTGCGTAATTTACTGGTGAGTAAAGATGCTTCAACCCTTAAGTTATTAGAAGTAAGCGAGGGTATTAAAGCCAGGTACCTGCAGCAGTCGCAGGCGGCAAGTGTATCATTCTTATTATCGGCGTTGGGCATAGCCAACCAATGCGATCTGAATTACAAACTAAGTAAGAACCAGCGTTTGCAGGTTGAGTTGGCGCTGCTTAAAATGTGTCATCTGCAATCGGTGTTTAACATAGCATCAGGAAACAACGTAATGCCCGATAACAACGGGCAATTAAAAAAAAAACCTGATACCGCAGTAAGTTTAACTGCACCGCCTGAGGGCGAAATAAAAAATCAGATAGCTGTTTTAAGCGATGCCCCGGCGGTTTATACTACAACTAAACCTGTGCAGGCGCCATCTCTGGTAGCGCCTGCAGCTCAAACGGCTACTACGGCTGTAGAAGAAAAACCGAAAGTATTTATTCCAAATGCCAGTGCATCCTCAGTAAAGATACCGTCGCTTAAGGGATTAGATACATCGACAGAAGTAATTGAAGAAGAAGACCCTTATTTAAAAGGAGATAGCAAAGAGCCATTTACGACTGAACAGTTTATGCATTATTGGAACGCCTATGCCGAAAAAGCAAAAGCAGACGGTAAAGCTACCTTATCAACAATTTTTGCGGGCAAGCCAGCGGCGCTTAACCCAACCTTATACGAGGTTATTGTTGAGACCAAATCACAAGATGCACAACTACGGGATGAAAAACCTAACCTGCTCAACTTTTTGCGATCAAACCTGAAGAATTTTGATCTGGATATCACATCACGCATTGACGAGATAAAAGTTAACAGAAAGCCATATGGAGCGAAGGAGATATACCAATATATGGCCGCCAAAAACCCACAGTTGGCAGAGCTGCGCAAAATGTTTAATCTTGATTTTGACTAATAAATTTCTACCTACATGAATTTTTGTTTCGTACAGGTAAAACCTATATATTAGGTACAGAAATTATCACAATACGTTGAAGCAAAAATCACTTTCGGTACTTAGCTTTCTCGCGCTATGTTTGTTGGCCACAGCATGCAAAAAGGATCCACCTATATATCCCGATGACCCTGATTTTGTTGCTTATCAGAGTAAGGGCGGAGGCGGTGGTACGTCATCTGTCACAGTTGATCTTACTTTGCTTACCGGTAAATGGCAGGTATCTACAACTTACACTGAAGTTTATTCAACCAATAATGTAGTACAATCAAGTTTATTGTCGCCACTTAATTTATACAGCGGCGTTCAACTTAGTAATACTTCAAAAAACTATTTGTTCACCGGTTCATCCGTTGCGCCTGATCCGGGTGTTTTTACAACAACAACTGGCAGTAGTGTTTACATCCAGTTACAGCAGGATCCGTTCGGCAGATCAGTCAACGACAAAATACAGATAATCAACTTAACCGCTAACAGCATGACCTGGCTGGCTATAGATCCACAAATACTCAGCACACCCGGTGGTAGCGCCAAAAACGGGTTTAAAGTTGTTTATACACGCATGCCCTAATATATAGTATTATTTAGGTCGGTCGTTTTTTGGATAGCCTTCCTCGTCCAGATCGTCGCGGTCATCTTCGGGCGTGTGTCCTAAAACCTCATCTATCGGGTCCAGATCAACTATACTTCCTGTGCTGTCAATATGCATGCCTAACTTGTCAACATCTGTTTCCAAACTTTCATTTGGTATATATTCGTCAACAGCATAAGGATTAGACTCATCATAAGTCGAAATAGAATCTTCGCCGTTCCTGGCTGATGTATTATAAGGGTCGGGATGATCATAATCCGGATCATCGCCTTTTACATCAAATTCGTAGCTGTTATCATCAGCGTTAAAACTCAGCTGTTCCTTATTAATAGTTTCGCCAAGTTCATTCTTCAGGGTTTGGTCCCGGTCAGAATTTTCGTTTTTAGAATTGTAGGTATTCATAGGTTAAGTATTTTACGGATTAATACAGTAAAAACCTTGCCAAATATTACACGGCCCATGTAATATTAATACTTAATTGATTTGCGGTAAGAGGTAATGCCGCCAATTGCAAATTTTACACCAATAGAGACCTGATCATATACATCATTCTTGCTTTTGCCGGTTTCAAATCCGTCCAGGTCATCACCCAAAATGTAGTTAAATTGATAGCCAATATCAATTTTAAACGAAGGCTGATTATACTTATTAAAAACCTTAAACTCGTAACCTACACGGGTGGGTATAAGCAACTGATTACTATGATTACGCCCGGGCGTGTAAAAACCGGCGTCGTCTGGCACCCTTAAAAGGGGGTCAATATCTAATTTGTTAACTACAAAGCCTATCCCGCTGGAAATGTAGAAATTTTTAAGGCCGTTCATCATTCTGCTGTCTGAGTAATTAATAAACTCGCCGGCCTGTAACTGTGCCCTTAACATAACGGCAGCAAATGTATTTTCAAAAACACGTTTTGACTTATCGGTTGCAGCTCCTCCTTTTAAAATCCCGCCCTGGGCCTCTACAATGTAGTTTATATAAGGGCTTAAGTTGTAGGTGAAATTTAATTGGCCCGTAGGAGCAAACTTAATGGTTTCGGCATCGCTGCCAATAACCCGGCTCATGGCGCCGCCAAACCCTATATCATATTGCGCATATTCAAATCCAAGCTGTGCTTTGGCGCTTAAACATAAAAAGCTTATTAGTAAGGTTGCTGCAGCAGCTTTAAAAAAACGTTGGGTCATAATGATCTTGGGGGCATATAGGTTCAAAACCAAATTATTTGTTTTTAGCAATAGGTTATAAGTGTAAAGTATAAGCACTGTCAGAGCTGATAAAAATACAACTAAGTTTTATAAAACAACAACACAACGTAATTATCTGCACAATGTTCATTGCAAATTGTCAATTAATAAACTGTTAAACTCAATTTTCTTATATTTGCGGCCTAAATAATCAATAGCATCTGGTATGGCAAAAATTAAAGTAGACAATCCTGTAGTTGAGCTGGATGGTGATGAAATGACCCGCATCATCTGGAAATTTATTAAAGACAAACTTATAATTCCGTATCTGGATCTGGATATTAAATACTATGATCTTGGCCTGGAGTATCGCGACGAGACAAATGACCAGGTGACTATTGATGCCGCTAATGCTATCAAGCAGTACGGAGTAGGCATTAAATGCGCCACTATTACACCAGATGAAGCCCGCGTTGAGGAGTTTGGTTTGAAGCAAATGTGGAAATCGCCAAATGGCACAATCCGTAACATACTGGATGGCACTGTATTCCGTGAGCCCATTGTAATGAGCAACGTACCGCGTTTGGTACCCAACTGGACAGCGCCTATCTGCATTGGCCGTCATGCTTTTGGCGATCAGTACCGCGCTACTGATTTTTTAACCAAAGGCAAAGGCAAACTTACCATAACTTTTACGCCAGAGGATGGCGGCGAAACACAATCATTTGAAGTATTTAACTTTAAAGGTGATGGTGTAGCACTGGCTATGTATAATACCGATGAGTCTATACGTGGTTTTGCCCATGCATGCTTTAACCAGGCTATAATGAAAGGCTGGCCATTATACCTGTCAACAAAAAACACCATCTTAAAAAAATATGATGGCCGTTTTAAAGATATTTTTGAAGAGATCTACCAAGTCGATTACAAAGCTAAGTTTGCTGAGTTAGGTATTGTTTATGAGCACCGTTTAATTGACGACATGGTTGCATCTGCCCTTAAATGGAACGGCAACTTTGTTTGGGCCTGTAAAAATTATGATGGCGACGTACAAAGTGATACCGTTGCGCAAGGTTTTGGCTCGTTAGGCTTAATGACTTCAACATTGGTTACTCCGGATGGCACTGTTATGGAGGCAGAAGCTGCGCACGGTACAGTAACGCGTCACTACCGCGAACACCAGGCAGGCCGCCCAACATCAACCAACCCAATTGCATCAATATTTGCATGGACCCGTGGTTTAGAGTTCCGCGGCATTTTGGATGGTAACCAGGAATTAATTGATTTTTGTAAAACTTTAGAGCAGGTTTGTATTGAAACTGTTGAAAGCGGCAAAATGACCAAAGATTTGGCCATCACCATTAAACCAAAAGTACAGCACGGTACAGATTACCTGTATACCGAGGAGTTTTTGGAAGCAATTGACGAAAATTTGAAAGCTAAATTGGTTAAGTAAAAATAATCGCTTAAACTATATATAAAAAAAGCGCCTCGGTTAAAGGGGCGCTTTTTTTATATATAGTTTTTAATGTTATGATTATAGTCAATTGTCAGGGTTTTATTACCCTGGCGCCACAGTTGGCCGCCGCTTTTTGTAAAACATCTGGCGGTAGCGGCACCATTACATCTTTTGGATAGATTTTTTTGAGCTGACTTAACGTGCACTCAAAAAGCTTTTCCATTTCTTTGTAGTTCTCCTTTTTTACGTCTTTTAACATTGCTTCTTTTAACCCGGCCTCAAGTTCTTTGGTCCACGGTGTTAACGCAGGAACTATCGTAGCTACCTTTTTTTGATTGGCCAACCCATATTCTTTTCCAAATTTACTACTTAAGGCAGTGAAACTATCAAGAGGCAGTGACTCCAGTCCATCTGGCACTTCTTCTTTAAATCGTTTTACCATGAAAGTAACAAATTCTTTTCTGACATTGGTGTCGGGCAGTCGGGGGGCAACGTCATTTAAAAGCTGGTTATAAAAAGATGATTCGTATTCCGCAGTCCATACCACTTTATCTTTTTGGGCAGCAGCTTTGTAGCCAACGTTGAATATTAAAGTCAACAGCACAATAGCTGCCTTTGTCACGGTGTTCCTCATTGGAGAATTATTTCAGTAAATTTAAGATTTTGCCTTTTAATAACAACAAAAAAGGCCACACATAAGCGCGGCCCTTTCTCAATTATAAACTAAACGTAAACTAAAATTAACTGTTGCGGGTTTCAATTGAAGTGATCTTCCAATCCTGGCCTTGTTGTTTAATGGTAATGGTGCTTGTACGTACATAGCCTTCGTATTGCATGTTTAATCTTAACACCATTGTGTTATCAACATCAGATACAATTGAGGTAGAATACTGGCATGATTGTTCAACATTCTCAGAAGCTTTAAATGAGTCAAGCAAAGCTTGCTTGTTCAGTTTAAAAGTTTTTTCGCCGCGATAAATGGTATATTCAACATCTTTAGCGAAAGCCTGTTCTAAATTTTGCAGGTTGCCATGAATAACAGCGTTGGTGAATACAGACACTACGTCGTTTTTTGACAAGGTGTTTGCTGTATTTGGTTTTGCGTTTGCTACGCCGGTTGCCACTAATAAGGCAAGACCGAAAAGGATTGATTTTAAAGTTTTCATAATAATATCGTATTAAAGGTTATTAATTTATTTTTATACCCATATGACAACGTCAGGTGACGATTCGTTACAGACGATTTAAATTTTATTTACTATTTAACTAAAATTTAACATTTAGCCCTTGCTGGCACCCTGAAAAAAATGGTTGAGTTTAACACTATTATGCTGCAATTTGAGGCGCAGGGCGAGAAGACCGGGTGGACCTATGTTGAGATTCCTGCCGATATTGCTCAACAGCTAAAACCGGGCAATAAAAAATCATTCAGAGTAAAAGGAATGTTAGATGGCCTGGCAGTTGCAGGCATGGCTCTTATACCTATGGGTAGTGGCAACTTTATTTTAGCGCTTAAAGCCGATGTGCGCAAGGCTATCAAAAAAAATGCAGGGGCTATGTTAACGGTTAAACTGGAGGAAGACAAACACTATACAGTTCAGGTCCCCCCCGATCTGCAGGAGTGTTTTGACTTTGAGCCGGAAGCGCTACAGCAATTTAACAGCCTACCAAAATCTCACCGCGATTATTTTATAAGATGGATTGAAAGCGCCAAAACCAACGAGACACGGTCAAAGCGGATAGTGAACACGGTAAACGCCATGCTGCGCAATTGGGATTACGGTACAATGATACGGGAGATGAGAAAGGACTGAAGCGGAAACTACTTCAAGTTTCTTAGCTTCTGTGGATTTTGGCGATTATCGAAAAGCGTGACAATTTTTCCACCAACTCATTATTTGCCTTGAATAGAATTGAAGTTTGTTTTGATAAAACATAGCGTCTGATTTGTTTTCCTCTCAAAAAGATGGGAAATTGTTCAGGAAAATCCCTAATCCGAACAGCAGACTCTTCTATCTCCTTTCTTACTCTTAGTGCGATGTCTTCTCCCCATTCTTCCAGTAAATAGGCAAACAATTTTCTATTATCTTCCCGCGCTCTTTTAGACCACTTCAGAATGTTATTTGCCATTCTTTCTGCGGAATTCTTCCAATTGCTTCGTCATATCAGCGATAACTTCTTCATGAGAGTGTACTCGTCCTGCTTCTATATCAGAAAGACCTTCTTTTATCCCCTCTATTTCGACTTCCGAAAGATCGCCCCAATCTTCCTCGTCGATATGGTACTTTAAACCAAGTTTACTTAAAGCGGCCTCCAAAGCAGGTAGGTCCTGATCTTTTTCTATTTCAACTGTTATGGTCGTCATACTCAAATTTAACAATTAAACGCTAAACTTTATTGTGTATATCCGTCAAAGTGTGCAAAAAATGTGCACATCTGCATATCAACACATCTGCACATTCCATTATCTTTACCCATCCAAATTTTTTGTTACGAATGAGTGAAGAGCTGAACGAAAATACATCTGCCAACGAAGAAAAATTACATAACATAGTCTCACTCGACGGCCTGTACGAAAACTGGTTCCTTGATTACGCTTCGTACGTAATCCTCGACCGGGCAGTTCCGCATATTAACGACGGTTTAAAGCCCGTACAGCGCCGCATACTGCACTCCCTTAAAGAGATGGACGACGGGCGCTTTAATAAAGCAGCCAATGTTATAGGTAATACCATGAAGTATCACCCGCATGGCGATGCTTCTATTGGCGACGCCATGGTGCAGATAGGACAGAAGGACCTGCTGATAGAATGCCAGGGTAACTGGGGCGACCCCGTAACCGGCGACTCGGCTGCGGCGCCACGTTACATTGAGGCCCGTTTATCAAAATTTGCTTTAGAAGTAGTATTTAATCCAGATACCACCGTTTGGCAAGCCAGTTATGACGGACGAAACAAAGAGCCTATAACTTTGCCGGTTAAGTTCCCGCTGTTACTTGCACAAGGTGCCGAGGGTATAGCCGTAGGTTTGGCTACAAAGATACTACCGCACAACTTTATTGAATTAATAGATGCATCAATAGCAGTATTAAAAAATGAACCGGTTAACTTATTGCCCGACTTCCCTACGGGTGGTATGGCCGATGCCTCTGCCTATAATGAAGGGCAGCGCGGCGGCCGTGTAAGGGTACGTGCTAAGATCAGCGAGCGCGATAAAAAGACACTGGTGATAACCGAGATCCCTTTCTCTACCACCACAGGCAGTTTGATTGACAGCGTTGTTGCTGCTAACGATAAGGGCAAAATAAAGATCAAGAAGATAGAGGATAACACCGCGCGCGACGTTGAAGTTGTAATCCACCTGGCGCCGGGTATTTCGCCAGATGTTACTATTGATGCGCTATACGCCTTTACAGATTGTGAGGTTTCTATATCGCCAAACACCTGCGTAATTCAGGATGACAGGCCGCGCTTTATGAGCGTGAACGATATGCTTACCGAAAGCACGCATAAAACACGCGAACTGTTAAAACAGGAGCTGGAGATAAAGCTGAAGGAACTGATGGAAAAGATATTTTTCAGTTCGCTACTGAAAATATTTATACAGGAAGGAATGTACAAGCATCCCGACTATGAAAGCTCTACCAATTTTGAAGAAGTACTGTTGGTATTGAACCGTTTGTTTGAGCCTTTCTTTCCGCAGTTTTACCGCGAGATCTTACCGGAAGATTATAAGAAGCTGATTGATAAACCTATGAGCAGCATCACCCGTTTTGATGTGAAAAAAACGGATGAGCAGATAAAAGGTTTAGAAAGCGAAATAAGGCAGGTTAAACAGTACCTGAAGCATTTAACAGATTACGCCATAGACTGGTTTGTTAAATTGAAAGAGAAATACGGCAAAGGCCGCGAGCGCAAAACGGAGTTGCGCACCTTTGATAAGGTAGAAGCTACCCAGGTAGCCTTGGCCAATGTTAAATTATACGTTAATAAGCAGGATGGCTTTATTGGTTCAGGTTTAAAGAAAGACGAGTTTGTAGGTGATTGTTCTGATATTGACGAGATCATAGTTTTCCGCGAAGACGGACGCTGTTTGATTACCAAAGTGCAGGAAAAGGTTTTTGTGGGTAAGGATATTATTCATGTTGCGGTGTTTAAAAAGAACGACGAGCGCACCGTTTACAACATGATTTATAAAGACGGACAAAGTGGCGTTGCTTACATTAAGCGCTTTGCTGTTACCGGCGTAACGCGCGATAAGGAGTACGACTTAACCAAGGGCAGCAAAGGATCAAAAATGTTGTATTTTTCTGCCAACCCTAACGGCGAGGCCGAAATAATAAACATACAGCTTAAACCCCATGCCAAGTTAAAAAAGCTACAGTTCGACGAGGATTTTGCTGCTATTACTATTAAGGGCCGTAACTCAATGGGTAATATAGTTACCAAGTATCCGGTTAAAAAGATAGTGCTAAAAAGTAAGGGTATCTCTACTTTATCCGGCAGGAAAATATGGTATGATGAGATATTGAAACGCCTTAATGTTGACGCGCGCGGTAAATACCTCGGCGAGTTTGATGGAGACGACCGTATTCTAACGGTACTAAGCAGCGGTATTTTTGAGCTGACCAGTTTTGACCTGAAAAACCATTTTGATGATAAGATGGTGCTGATAGAGAAGTACAATCCTGAAAAGGTTTATACAGTGGTACATTTTGACGGCAAATCAAAAAATTACCTGGTGAAGCGTTTCCTGTTCGAGAATATTGCCATAGGCAAGCAAACCAGCCTGATAAGCGAAGAGAGCGGATCAAAAATGGTGTTAATATCGGGCGCTATGCAGCCAATTGTTAAGGTAGACCAGTTAAAAGGTGCCACCAAGACACCGGAAACTGTTGAACTGAATCTGGCTGATCTGATAGATGTTAAAGGCGTAAAGGCCATGGGTAACCGTTTATCGGCACATGTAGTGCAAACGGTTACGCTTATGGCCGAGCATGATGATGCGGAGGACGTACCAGACCCGGAACCGGATACTGTAGAAGAAACCCAGATCATCGTCACTCCCGAAGATAAAACGGTTGCCGACGTAGCGCCATCGGCCAGTGCGGAGGTTAATACAGATTTAGCGGCTGTGCCTTACGAGCCAGCTGATGAAACAGAGATTGAATTAGATGAACCATCCAATGAATCAGAGAAATCATCCATTATATCGGTGAAATCACCAGAAGCACCGACGGAATCAAACGAAAAATTAGTGGAAACAAAAACCCCATCGGTAGAATCTGCAACAAAAAAAATAGACTTTGAAATAACCAACCCGGATGATATTGATATAGACGATAAGGGGCAGTTGGGGTTGTTTTAAAATATAAAAATTTGCTTGTCATTGCGAGGCACGAAGCAATCGCGAACTTTGAATAACCGCGATGCATCCCGGCGATTGCTTCGTGCCTCGCAATGACAAATTATTAAACGAGTATAAAAGAGGGTTTAAGTATTTTTCTATATTTGAGATAACAACGCAACCTCACAATGTATTCGCTATTCGGCAACTGGTATTATATCCCGCTTATTTTACAGGGCCTTTGCCTTATCCACAGCTTTCGCCGGGGCACGCAGCAAAAGTGGCTCTGGGCAATTGTGTTTCTTCCGGTAATAGGCAGCCTCATTTATATTTATCAGGAGATAATAAGCAATCGTAGTGTCAGGATGAAAACACCAGACATTAGCTCCGTATTTGATCCCGGTGTAAAGTTAAAACGCCTGGAGAATGATGTTAAATTTACCGATACCTTTGCGAACCGAATAAAATTGGCCGACGCTTATCTGAATGCCGGCCATGTTGATAAAGCCGTCGAAATATATAAAGCCAGCCTTACAGGCGCTTTTGCAGAAAATGAGCATGTACTGGCACAACTCATCGTTTCCTACGATAAGCAAGGTCGTTATCAAGAAATAATCCCCATTGCGCGCAAGCTATATAAGCTACCGCAATTCGCACGGTCGCGAATACATGTTTTGTACGCTACAGCCCTTGAGCAAACCGGCAACATTGATGCTGCTGAAGAAGAGTTTAAATTGATGAAGGGCCGGTACTCTTATTTTGAGAATCGCTACGAGTACGGCTTATTTTTAATCCGTCAGGACAGAATTGAGGATGCGGCAACTATATTCTCTCACATAATTGAAGAGCAGCCGCACTTAAGCGCCGTTGAGCGTAATAGCAATAAAGTGTGGTTTGCCAAGGCCAAAACCGAGCTAAAGAGAATAACAGCTTAATTATTCCGCAGTGATAAAATAAGCTGCTTCAAATACGTGCCCCACTTTTAATTCCTGTATCGCTTCTTTTTTACTGATATCAACATGCTTACCTTCTATATCGGCACAGCCCAGCCATGGCTCTATGCAAACAAAATCTGCACCGGGTTTGGCCCATATACCTAAATAATTAAAGTGGGGGAACTCAACCGTTAAGCTTAGTCCGTGTAGTTTGCTTTTAATACTTACCTCGCGGGATTTCAAATTTTTAAACACCAGGGCATCCTTTTCAAACAGGTCGCGAGTTAAAAAAAGCATACGGTCGCGGGTTGGGATGGCGCGGGTCTCGCCGGTAAAAAACCCATCTGCCGAAAGCTGATGCGTTTCTAATTGCTCATCAGATTCAAACTCCAAATAATAATCCTCGTATTTCTCGCCTTTATGGAAAGGGACATTAAATGCAGGGTGACCACCAACTGAAAAATAAATGGGTTTTTTATCGTGATTGATAAGTTTGTAGGTAACGCGCAGTGCAGTATCTATCAAATCATAATGAATTTGAAAATCAAACTTATACGGATAAACAGCCAACGTTTTTTCGCAATTAGGTAATGAGAATTTAGCCGATACGGGGCTACTTTCTATTAGTAACAATTCAGACGTGCGGGTAAAGCCGTGCCGTGGCATGTTAAAAGTTTTGCCGTCTGCAATCAGCTCGTTATTAATTAATCCGCCTACTACCGGGAACAGGTTAGGTGCGTGCCAGGGCCAAACAGCGGCATCGGCTTGCCACATATGTTCAACACCTGTTGCTTTGTTAAAAAACGAGGTAAGCTCGCCACCCTGGTTGCGGATGGCTACTTTATAAAGTTCATTCTCAATAGTCGTCATAATGGTTATATCGTTCGGCTAATTCTTCAATTTATAACGCAAAGCGTTTTATACTGTTTCCTTTTTTAGTTAAAAATTATTCATTGATCTTAAGAATAGCACGTAAAACCGAATCCTTTTGCGCAGCATTAAGCTTTTGATTGCCCAAAAAGGCATTCTCAAAATCTCCGTAAGCCGCGTTTGGAATCACGATGTACTTGTTTCCGAAATACTTTTTAAGGCGCTCTGTAGTGGCATTGCGCATATCCTGCAAGGGCTTGTTATCATAAGCCGAATCAAAATCGGGCAGGTTATCGCCACAGTATAAAACCACGTTGTATTTTTTTAAGATCTCCTGCCGGCGCACTTCCTTGCTTGATACACTTTGCTTTAAAACAAGGTGTGCTTGATCCGCATTAGGCAGGTTGTATAACTTCAGGTTTTTGGTCGTCCCTTCTCGTTCGTCCTCTTCCCGGTTGGTTACATAAAACACCGTTACTCCTTTTGATGCCGCATACTTAAAAAATGATGGCGCTCCGGGTACAGTATCGGCTATACCTTTTGCCGTCCATGCCTTCCAGCCTGTCAAATCAAAGTCCTTGTCCTTAACGGCTCGCCCAGCATCATACGGACTGTTATCCAAAACCGTTTCGTCAACGTCAGTAATAACAGCCAAAGGTTTCCCACCTTTGCGTTTTAAAGCTTCATCTAACCGCAAACGGGCCAGATTGTAGGCCTGAAAACAAAGGGCCTTATACTCGGCCGCGCGTTGCTGATACAGTGATGCCCACACCTTGCCGGCATTAACAATAGATAACTTACCCGCATCCTGCGCGTTTACAACGGAAGTGCTTATCAGCACAAAGAATAAAAGAGAAAGGATTCTTTTCATACGCATTATTAGGTGCTTGGTTTTAATTTACATGCCGATATAACCCGGTTTAACACTTTTTACGCCCTTAAGTGTTTGAAATATAGCGTTGATACACCAAATGCAACCGTTGGCCAACCTGATTTTTTTGTATTCCATTAGTGTATATTAACAAAGTTAAGATTTAAACATCATGAAAACAGCAACATTGATAGCCCGCGTTCTATTAGGGTTAATTTACCTCCTTTTTGGGATAAATTTCTTTTTCCCGTTTATGCCCATGAATCAGCCCAAAATGAGCGAAGCCGCTACAGCTTTCTCCAGCGGATTGTTCGGCTCGGGATATTTCTTCCAATATATGAAAGTGCTTGAAATTTTAAGTGCAATAACCTTACTGGTTAACCGCCTTACGGCATTTTTTCTGTTGGTGCTGCTGCCAATCAGCTTAAATATTTTCCTGTTCCATATTGTGCTTGCTCCGGCCGGTGCTGTAATAGGAATTGGTATTATAGCGCTTAATCTGTTTTTGTGCGTAGCCTACTTTAAGTATTATAAGCAGGTGTTTACATTTGAGCCTAAACTTTAACCGCAGCCCCCTCTAAATCTCCCCCGGTAGGGGAGACTTTAATTGTCGCCCTACTTTTCAGAACAAAAAAATCCTTAGCAACGCTAAGGATTTTTTGTTCTGTGCTGGAGTATTCTATATTTATAGACATGCCAATCAAAAGTCTCCCCTATTGGGGGAGATTTAGAGGGGGCCGGTCTACTGATACTGAATATATATCGGGTTTGGTGTTTTCTTTAACACTTCCTCTGGGGTCATCATATGATGTGGCTCCTTTTTAAGGTCGTTTTTGTAGAATAACTTAAAGCCTGTAAACTGCACCGGCTCGTTTTGTATAAAGTAGCGCCAGGTACCACCTTTAAGTTCTGGTTCGCCCCAGCCATCCATATCCATAACTACCTGTACTTCCGGGCGTAGTTTTATGTTTTGATAGTTGGTAACCATCTTTTTAGTAAAGCGGTGTACTATCAAAATTTTAGGAGGTATGTTATATTTTTTTACTATTCCCGCTAAGTAACCCGTTACATAGTTAACGTCGGCAGCATCATAAGTGCCAATTTTTTTGCCCGGTTTAGAACCGTCTTTCATAGAAAACTCAGGGTCCATACCAAAATGTACATGTGGCATAGCCAGGTATTTTTCAAACAGCGGCAATTCTGCCTGTATATTACTTAAAGCTACCTGCACATCTAAAAATACTAATCCGTTAACTTTTTTAGCTAAAGTTAACACGCTGTCAATCTGCTTAAAAGGCATGCGGTAGCGGTATTTACCATCTTTACCACCATCGCCTTGTGCTACAACAGCAATATAATGCAGAGCAGGTTGTACCGGTGTTTTAGGGTCTGCCTTTTCCCATGCTTTTACTTCGCCTTTTAATTTAGCCAGCATTTCTTTAGGTGGAAGTTCGCCTAAAATGCCCATTTTTTTTGAGTATAGGTTGCCATAATAAGCTACTATACGTTTATACGGAAAAATTGCGCCCGGCAGGGGGTAAGGTGCATTTTTTACCGGCCATTTACCGGTGGTATCACCGTGCGATAAACGTTTCATCAACGAATCGTACTGTGCTTTATCAATAGGCGGGTAGTTGCGCGCAACAGTAGTGGTATCGGGCGCTTCGCCATCTGCAGTTGCAGCAGTTTTAACTTTGGTAGTATCGCCTGTTTTGGTTCCGCTGCTTTGGGTGCAGTTGCTAAATAGCGTTAACGAAGCCAGAACGAAGGTGAAAGAAAGAAAAAGGTTTTTCATGTATTGGTTTTAGTTTACAGACGCAAAATAGCACTTTTTGTTTACCGCAAACATTAAAATTATCCACAGTCTATTTCCATTTCCAGTTGAGATCTGAAATGAAATTGATGTTTAATTTTTTTGACAGATTTGTTAACAGGGTACGTACCTCGTCATTGTTATGGAGTTGGGCCTTCGGAATTATTAAATGTTCACCTGTTTTTAGCTTTAAATAAAAATAGCTGTGACCCAAAACCGACGACGTTTTATTAGCTTGGTTACTCTTTCGCTTTTTGACGCAATGAATAATTGCAATTGTAGGTAATCATCTTCTGTAAGGTTGTAGGTTAAAGTCATACCTAAAGATAGCTTATTTTATATGCTTGCAAAACTTACCAAACACACCCAGCGGCAATTTGATGCCTGACGTTGCCTGTAAGTAGAGTTCACCAATTTCCAAATTCTCTACTTTAGGGTAGGCGCCGCGGATAAGGTTTTCAACTATTACTGATGAGAAACCCAGTGAGTAGGTATTCAGAATAAGAAAATGCTCATCGGGATGCAACAATTGGGTAACCTCGCCCATCATCTCGTTTATTTGGTCCTCTAACTTCCACTTCTCGCCGTTAGGGCCGTGCCCATAGGCTGGGGGATCCAATATTATACCGTTGTACTTTTTGCCGCGTTTAAGCTCGCGTTTTACAAACTTCAAAGCATCCTCAACCACCCAGCGGATATCTTTTAAGCCGGATAATTCCTGGTTCTCGTTACCCCAGGTAACCACTTGTTTTATAGAATCAACGTGGGTAGTATCAGCACCCGCTCCGCGCGCTATTAACGATGCGCCGCCGGTATAAGCAAAAAGGTTAAGCACCTTTGGCTCAGGGGTTTTAAATTTTTTTACGTTTTGCGATATGTAATCCCAGTTAACGGCCTGCTCGGGGAAGATCCCCACATGCTTGAACGATGTAAGCGCAAGGCGGAACTTGATAGCCGCCTCGGGGTTTTTATACTCAACGTGCCACCTATCCGGCGTGGCAGTATTTTTCTTAACCCACTCGCCTGCTGTTGCAGAGCGCCCCTTAAACCTGATGTTGTGCAGTCGCTGCCACTCGCTTTGCGGTAAAGCTTTGCTCCAAACAGCTTGTGGTTCGGGGCGTATCAGTATAACATTGCCAAAACGTTCCAGCTTCTCAAAATCGCCGCAATCAATCAGTTCGTAATCTTTCCAGTGGGTGGGCGTGAGTAGTTGGATCATCTTTTTATGTTATAGGTATTACTTTTTACGAGACACCTTTGATTGCACAAAATTAAAATAAAAAACAACAAGCGATAGTTAAATACAACTTTAATAACTAATTTGGTAGTTATATGAGAAGGCTTTTATTTTTTGTAATGTTGCTACTATGGGGTGGCTTAGCTATGGCACAGCAGACATACAATATTACTGGCATAGTTACGGACGATAAAGATGCCCCAATCCCAGGCGCTACCATATTTATAGCCGACTCAAGAAAGGTTACTGGAAGTGACAAGGACGGGCGGTTTGTTTTTTCGCAAGTGCAGCCCGGCAACTACAACCTTGTAGTAAAAATGATAGGTTATCAAATTTTGCAGCATGCTTTTATGCTGCAAAACAAGGATGCCCGCTTTAGGTTTAAGCTGGCGGAAGACAATGTTATGCTGAACACGGTTAACATTACATCCATGTCTCTTGCCGAACGAAAACGGCTGCTGGCAATATTTACAGAGTGTTTTTTGGGCCGATCAAAAAATGCTGCGCAATGCAAGATTTTAAATACCGACGATATAAAAATTCGGTCCGATAAAAGGCGTAATATAATAACTGCTTCTTCTTCTGATTTCCTGATCATTGAAAATAAGGCCTTGGGCTACACCATGAAGTATTTACTCAATGGCTTTACTTATGATCGCTCCGGGCGCCAAAGTTTGATCAGTTTTGATGGTACACTATTTTTTGAAGATATGAAGGGAAACCCCCGTCAGCAAAAAAAATGGGAAGATGAGCGGGTTAATACATACTTAGGGTCTGTGCCGCATTTCTTCCGGTCAATGTTTAGCAATACGTTAGACGAGAATGGTTTTGTTGTTTACCAGATGTTAAACCGGGATGCAATTGACGCCTATGGCCAAAAACGACAGAAAATACCTGCGCAATATTCCTTTCCGATTAAGTCTTTTGATAAATATGTTAAAACGGTTGATGACAATTTTAAAACCTTTAATTTAGGTTTATTAAGTAAAGATTCTACTGAGTTATATATAGTTTATACGCCTAAAAAAGAACCGGCAGATTTTTTAGCGGCTGGTTCAGCAGTTCAGCGCTTCTTCCGGATGCCGGATGGGCAAGCATCTACTATATACCCCAGCCAGGACAGTCTGCTAATAAGCCGCAGCGGAGATATAAGCCCTGTGAAAAGCGTTATACTGGGTGGTTTTTTTGCCTGGGGGCAAGTTGCCGCATTTTTGCCATCAGATTATGCAATCCCGAACGGAATGGAACCACCTAAAATAAAGCAGAAGTAACCACCGGAGTCGCGGGTGAAAAATAAAGAAAGCGACACTTTTTTATAACTTGGCCTTTGCCGCCCGCATAAACTTGCTGGCAAATACAAAATCGTTCAGCTCCTTGTTATCGGTATGGGCAATGTCTTTGTTAGAACCTTCCCACCATTTTTGGCCCTTATTTAAAAACAGAATATGATCGCCGATACCCATAACAGAATTCATATCGTGTGTAACTATAATGGTTATCATTTTATACTCTTCGGTTATCTCATTTATCAGATCATCAATAAGTATTGACGTCTGTGGGTCAAGGCCCGAGTTAGGCTCGTCCACAAAGAGATATTTGGGTTGCATAGATATAGCGCGGGCTATACCCACACGCTTTTTCATACCACCAGATAGTTCAGACGGAAATAACTTGTTTTTACCTTCCAGGTTAACCCTTTCCAGGCAAAAGTTTGCGCGGTCCAGTTTTTCTGAGTAAGATTTATCAGTAAATAAATTAAGCGGGAACATTATGTTCTCTTCTACCGTCATAGAGTCAAACAGTGCGGAATTTTGAAATAACATACCTATTTCTGTACGGATAGGCACACGTTCCTCAAAACTCATTTCGGTAAAGTTTGCGCCGTCAAACAATACCTGGCCTTTGGTAGGCTGGTGCAGGCCAACAATACATTTAAGCAACGTGGTTTTACCAGACCCTGATCCGCCTATGATGAGATGGTTTTTGCCGGGTTCAAATTTGGCGCTAATGCCTTTTAGTACCTCGTTTTCGCCGAATGTTTTATAAATATCTTTTATCTCTATCATAATAACATGCTGGAAACTACAAGATCAGCAAACAACACCATTACACAGCTGTAAACTACGCCGCGGGTAGCAGACTGCCCAACCTCTAAAGCGCCGCCCTCTGTATAAAAGCCGTTATAACAGCAAATAGAGGTTATTAAAAAGCCATAAACAATTGATTTTACAGCGCAAACGGTAACGATAACAGGGTTAAAATCTGACTGCAGCCCGGTAATAAAATCTGACGGTGAAATGTCGCGGGTAATAACGCAGGCTAAGTAACCGCCGCACAAACCCAAACCTACCGAAACTATGGTTAACAGCGGGATCATGGAGATGCCGGCAATAACTTTAGGCGCTATCAAAAAGCCGGGTGCGTTAACACCCATAATTTCCAAAGCGTCTATTTGTTCGGTAACACGCATGGTGCCAATTTGCGATGCCATGCTAGAGCCCACACGCCCTGCAAGCACCAAAGCCGATATGGTGGGGCTGAACTCAAGTATGGTAGAGTCGCGCGAGATGCCCCCTGCAATGCTTTGGGGCACCAGTGGACTTGACAGTTGGAAAGCCACCTGTATAGTAGCTACCGCGCCAATAAAAACGGATATAATGCAAATAATGCCCAAAGAGCCAATGCCTACCGATACCATTTCGCGCATTACCTCCGTCCAGTACACACTGAATTTTTCGGGCTTTTTAAAACTTAATCGTAATAAGAGGATATATCTACCTAAACTGTAAAACATAATTGAATATAATGCCGGTTAAAAATACATTTTTGCTTTGAGCTTCTGTATGGAGCAGCGTATAAATTAGATGTTAACCGTATTATAAACGGAAATTAATGAGGATTGTTTAAGAGTTTAGTTGTATTAGAGCTAATCTTTTCCCAAGGCAAAATTTATCGGCATATCGTACCTCATTCGCACAGGCTTGCCTTTTATGGTGGCAGGTATCCATTTTGGCGAAGACCTTAAAAATCTTATCGCTTCCTCCGCAAGTCCAATAGAGGGTGTTGAATGTATTTGTATATTGTTAATAGTGCCATCCTTCTCTACAATAAAACTGGTAATTACCTCGCCCGTTACACCCTTTTCCTTTTCAGCTTTTGGGTAGATAATATTTTTGCTCAATAACTGAGTAAAGGCGGCAGATCCGCCTTTAAAACTGGGTGTAGTTCCAGTATTGATAAATATATTTTTACTGCTGGTGTCAGCCAATAAAGAGTCACGTAGAAAATTTATCGGTATAATAAACGGAGCGCGTATTGGTTGATTGTTTTTATAAACGGGTTGCCATTTACCCCAGGATTTAAGCGCTCGTATAATTTTCTCACTAAGCGTGTTATAAGTAGACTGAAAAACTTGAACGTCACTTAAAGAACCATCTTTTTCCACAAACAAACCAACATAAATAACACTATAGACGAAGGCTTTTTCATTTGAACCTATTTTAACACTGTCAATTATAAATTGATGAAGTTCTTTATATGTACCGCTATTATCTGTTAAGGAATTAGCGGTAAAATATTTATCTTCTCCGGGCCACATTGTCCTTTCAGCCACCGGACCTTTAGGTTTAACGAAATTAATAAACACAGCTTCTTCAACATAATCTTTTACAGTAAACGATCTTATTACCGCTTTAAAATTATTATCAAAAATAATCCATTGCCCCCTGCCATTCGCTGTAAGGACATTCCCTAAAGAATCAAGGCAATCTATTAGTTTGACCTCACGCCTCTCATGCCTTGTTTTAGTGTAGATTAGCCCGTTAGGATAGTAATTAATCTCATCGCCAACAGACTTTCCGTTTTTGTTGTTTACAGAAGTACGCCGTTTACCATTAGCAAAAAAACTCAAATAGGGGCCTTCATTTATTAAAGGAAACCTATTTGTACGCGATGTAGTGATCAACTTTTTTCGCCCGTTGGGATAGTATTCAATAACAGGGAATAGCTTAAGATTATTTATCTGCGTCTGTGGAAGAATAAAAAGTACAAAATCTGCTTCAATCTTGTCATGCACTACGCTTCCATCATTCTTCACATAATACACCAGCGTATCACTTTTCCCCTGCGAATAGGCGCTGTTGAAAACGAATGTAAATAAGATAAGGCTGAACAGGTATTTTGACATATTATAAATGTAGTCTCTTATTATACTTTCAAAATTAAATTTAAGCAATTCTGCTGATAATATTTACATTTAATACCATGAAGAACGCACTGATAACCGGCGCTACAAAAGGTATGGGCCGCGCCATAGCCATAGCTTTTGCAAACGAGAATATTAACCTGGCTGTTTGTGCACGCAATGCCGCAGACCTGGAAGCTTTTAAAATTGAGCTTAACACTATAAACCCGGATATTGAAGTTGTAACAGTTACAGCCGACGGTAGTAACCGCGAAGAGCTGCTTAATTTTGCAGAAATAGCGCAACAAAAATTGGGGCAAATCCACATTATTGTAAACAGTTTGGGCATGTATGTGCAATCGAGTATACTGGATGATGAAAAAAGTTTATTCCTAAAAGTTGTAAACACTAATCTTATGCCTTCCTATGAACTGTACCGTTTTTTCGGTAAAAGTATGGTTTCTGTCGGTGAAGGTCACATCTTCAATATTTGCTCAATTGCAGCGCTTGATCCTATCCCCGAAGCGGGAATTTACAGTGTAACAAAGGCTGCACTGCTATGTCTTAATGATGTAATGAGGCTGGAAATGAAGCAATACGGCGTTAAAGTAACTGCAGTAATACCCGGTTCAACGTTAACAGACTCATGGAAGGGCATAGCCGTTGATAAAGACAAAATGGTGCTGCCCGAAGACATAGCTTCGGCCATAATAAACATTTATAAAATGAGCGCCGGTGCCAATGTTGATCAAATTATAATAAAGCCTGTGTACGGACAGGTGTAAACTGTAAACTAAAACAATAACTGAAAAAACTAAGATCATGGAAAAGAGATTATACAGAGACGAGCTAAACAAAAAAGTTGCAGGTGTTTGCGCCGGTTTAGCCGAATATTTAAATGTTGATGTTACTATAGTACGGGTAATATTTGCATTGGCCGTTGTTTTAAAAGGCGTTGGACTTTTACCTTACATTGTATTGTGGATAGTATTGCCTAAAAAACCATACCATTTAAGCAATCCGCATGTAGACTATACCGTTCCACCATCAAACGAACCCTTTAATCCTTTTAAATCAGGTGTGCCCCCTTTTAACCCGGGTGCTGTGCCACCGTTTGCAATGAAACCGAAAAAGAGCTCAAGCGCAGGGCTAATAGCCGGTATTGCGCTGGTGTTGTTCGGTTCGTTCTTTTTACTTGAACAATTGGATGTAATACCTTTTTTAAGCTTTCACGATGTATGGCCGGTAATACTAATTGTAATGGGTGGAGTAATCATATTTTCAGGAATGGAAAAAAAGCCTAAACCTGTTGAAGAAAAATGGGATGCGGAAGAAAAAGCAGAAGCCTTTAAAGCCGATGCTGACGAGATCAACCCTTCACAATCAACCGAACAATAATTTACAACACTAATATTTAAATAAACAAGATCATGAAAAATAATAAAATAATTCCCGGTGTTGTATTGATGCTGATTGGTGTTGCATTTTTACTACGCAACTACGGCTACCTTAATTTTCACTTCTGGAACCTGTTTTACCTTTGGCCAATTGTAATTGTGGTTATAGGTATCAACCTGATATTTGCTAATAACCGCTCAACCTGGGCCACACTGTTAAAGTTAGGCGTTATTGTTGTAGGCTTTGGTTTGTTGTTGTTTGGCAACTTCTCCAAACATCACCCGTTTAGCACCCGTTACGCTTATCATTTTGATGATGACGACGATAATGATGACGACGACGACGAGAATTACAGCGAAGGCAGAAAGATAACTAAGTTAGAGGGAGCTGCTGTATTTACCGAAGCCTATAGTGATAGCGTTACAGTAGCAGATCTGAACATAAGCGGTGGCGCTACAACCTACAAATTAAGTGATACCACTAACCAGTTGTTTAATGCCAACACGCAAGAGTATTTTGGCAACTACCAGTTAACTACTGATAAAAAAGATTCGTTATACGTGCTTAATTTTAAAATGCGCGATAATAAGGGCCATTTTGATTGGGACGATGATCATAAAAAATCAAACCTTGCTACTTTTAAACTTAATGTAAACCCTGTGTGGAACATCAATGTGGCTACCGGAGCAACTGATCTTGACTTTGACCTATCGAAGTTTAAGGTGCGCTCACTTGATCTGGCCGGTGGTGCAGGTGCTTTCAAAATAAAATTTGGTCAGCCATTAACCACTACAAACATTGACATTTCAACCGGCGCGTCTGATGTGGATATAAATATACCGGTTACCGCAGCATGCAGAATTACTAAAGGCACAGCGTTTTCATCAAACAATTTTGAGGGCTTTACCAAAGTAAGCGATGGAGCTTACGAAACCCCGGGTTTTGCAAAGGCAACCAATAAAATGTATATAAAAATTAAAGGCGGGATGTCGTCCTTCAGTGTAAAAAGATATTAGTACATCAGCAATTAAAAAAAGCGATGGATTTAAACCCATCGCTTTTTTTAATTGGTTTTTACTATGTAAGTTTTCGCCAGGCTGTCATACCAGTTCTGGCGATGCTCGTTAAAAAGCATAGTGAGGAACGGCAAACCCGAAAGTACTATTAAAGATAATAAGGCACCCAAGTTTCGCCCCAGCGCCTGTATAAAGCTTAGTTTTTCGCCGTTGATATTAACTACAACCAAGCTGCAAATTTTTTTCCCAACGCTGCCTTTAAAATCGCTTAGCTCTAATACGGTGTTATAGATCAAAAACACAACGGAAAAATATAACTGTAATTGCAACATCTCTGCTTGTGGTGGCATCTCAAACATGGCGGCGTTTTTTGGAATAGTGATCCAACCCATTTTAACAAACAAAATATCAAGCGGGATACTGATTAACAGAAAATCAATAACGAAAGCTCCGGCTTTAATGCCAAAATTAGCCAGATTATCGCCGGTAGGGAAGTGAATGCCCCGGGACTTAAAATATTCAATAAACTCAGGCATCTCTGAAGCTAACTGCCACTTATCGTTTAATGGCGTTGACAACTGCGTGTGCACATCCATCCCTTTTTGTACCAACTCGCGGTAGGTAAAAGGCCCGGTTCTCTCGTCGCCATCCTGCAGGTAATATTCTTTCTCCATATTGCCCGAAGGTAGATATTTAGCAGCATTTTTTAAAGCAAATTACTACTGGCGATGGTAAACAGTCGCCCTTATAAAATCGCCAAAAAAAGCCTTTGAATTAAGAGATCGATAACGTTGTTCAGCAAAAAGGTGCTTTACGCCGGGTAATTTGGTAGCTTCTACACCGCACAGTATTTTAAAAAAAGTGTGCATTGTTTTAAGCAGCATTTTTTGCCATAATTTGTCCGTCAGCTCAAAATCGGCGTATAGCCATAAACCATCCGGTTTAAGGGCCAGGTTTAAATGATTAAATACTTTTTGAGCTGTCGTATCACTAAAATTATCAAACAAAAAGGGCGTTACCACCACATCAAAATCCGATGGAAAAACTACATTTTCCACGGCCGAAGTAATAAAGGTTACATCATTAGCACCTGTGTGTCTTTTGGCAGATGTCGCCATCATTTTGGCTGATACTTCTACGTAGGTTATTTCAAGGCTGGCGGGATGGAGCGCTGTCAGTTTTTCTAATATCCACCCGGTACCGCCACCCACTATCAATATTTTTGATAGCGGGTTGATATATTGAAGCAGATATACCTGAGTGTTTACAATGGCTTTACCAAATACCAGCCGCGATAAGCCATCGTAAAACCATGCAGCATTATCGTAGTTGTTGGCCATATTATTGAAAGCTAAGTATCATTAAAAACAAATACTGTAGTATCAACACACCGTCCAAATAGAAAAAATAGTAGTATTCATCCTTTTGCCAGCCAGATTTGAAGATCAGCCAGCCTGTGAGTAGCGCTGTAGTGGTTAGCGCCCAAAAATCGGTACTAAAGCCGTTGTTGCGGAATAGGAACAACAAAACGATATATCCTGCTAAAAGCACCTGACAAAATAGGTAGGCGTTCTTTTCGCCCCAAACAACGGGTATAGTACGCAGGTTGGTTTTGCGATCTTCAAATAGATCGCGGATATCAAAAGGAATAGTGAGCGCCGCAATAAACAAAAAGCGCTTGGCCAAAAGTATCATGCTATCCCGCATAGAAATAGCTGTCTGGTTTGCATCCTGCGCTTCTAAAATTGGCAACATAACAATGCTTAATGTCCATACCAGCGTTATCAAAAATGACTTAAGACCGGGGATGTTACGCAGACCAAATTTATGATCGCCAACAGAGAATAGCGGCAAGCCATAAGCAAAGGACAGGACGCCTAAAAATATAAGCAGCAGCCTTGATTGTGTAGAAATTAAAAAGAACAGTGGCACCAGGCAGAGCATACAAACAATGGTAATGGTAACCATAAGCCGGTGATGGGCATAAAACCAGCGAATACGGATATAAGGAGAATTTTGCGGATCGCTCTTTTTATCAATCAGGATGCAGAAGTTGTAAATACCCAAGGTAGAAGCAAACAGCAAACCTAAAACGGAATACAGGGGAGGTGTTTGTAGCAGATGGAAGGTAACCAAAGCCTGTGCTACAGCGCACAACGCCATAAAAACATTGCTGAACAGCAGAAAATTTAAAACAGACTGAAAGATCTTTTTCATCCGCGGCTAATAAGCTGCCGCCAATTAGGCCTTAATTAACGATGGGTCGGCGGCTGATCGTAATTCAAATATCGTAATCTCCGGCAATATTCCAACCCTGCCCGGGAAGCCGAGGAAACCGTAGCCCACGTTTACATATAATTGCTGGTTGGCTTCGCGGTACAAACCTGCCCATTCTTTGTACACATATTTAACGGGGCTCCATTGAAAATGCTCCGTTCTTACGCCAAACTGCATGCCATGCGTATGGCCCGAGAACATGACATCTATCTGTGGATATTTCTGTAATACCTGTGCCCTCCAGTGTGATGGGTCGTGCGATAACAGTAGTTTAACAGGCAGGTCTTCCGTACCCTTAACAGTGGGTTCCATTTTGCCGTATTTAGGAAAACGGGTTAGCTCACCCCAGTTCTCGCAGCCTAAAATGCCTATTTCTTCTCCGTTTACTTTTAAGCGGCGGTTTTGGTTCAATAACAAATCCCAACCCATGTTTTTATGGGTGACTTTCAAATCGTCCAGATTTTTTCTTTTTGCAGCTTCTGATGGCCAGTCATAGTAATAATCGCCATAATCATGATTACCCAAGGTTGAGAAAACACCCAGCGGCGCTTTAACTTTGCTGAAGATATCCTGATAGCCGTACATCTCGTCGCTGCGCTTGTTAACCAGATCGCCGGTAAAGAATATTACCTCCGGTTTTTGTTGCAATAGCAGCTCAATCCCGCGCTCAACGGCTTTTTTATTATAAAAACTACCGGAGTGCACGTCAGAGATCTGGCCTATCGTCATCCCGTTAAACGCCTTTGGTAAATTAGGCAGATATAATACTTGCCTGCGTACACGGTAATCATATGCACCTGATACAATGCCTACACCAATACCTGCCAAGGGAACAACGCCGGTTATTAAACCCGCTTTTAATAAAAACTCAGCGCGGGGGATGGTTTCTTTTTTGCCTTCAGCGACAGGTGCGGAGATAGGTTTCCGTTCCTTGCTTTTCAGCCAAATAAATAAGCGGCGACCATCGTCAATTAACACGAACGGTAAAAAGGTAACCTTGATGATCATCAACACAAAAAACACCATCAGGAAACCGGCACGGGTGCCTACCGGCAGTTTCAAGTAGATACTACAGATGGTGCCAGCTATTAATATGGCCGAAAAAACGAAATAGCCCAACTTAAAGCCTTTTTTATGCACAAAGGCGCGGCGTTTAAAAGCAGCCACAAGTCCGCCGAACAGGTAGGTATCCAGCGCAAATAAACCTGCGCCTAAAATTAGGATTATTGGTATCTGCGAGAACATTTAACGCTTAGTAACGGTCATCATCCAAATCAATGTCATCATCGTCTGGCTGCAGGTTGAACAGGCTGTTAAACATATCAGAGAATGCGAAGCCATTATCCAGGAAACCTTTGCTCAATTGCGAAAATTCGGCAAGGCCATGCAGCACAAACTCCATCAATATCAATTGTTGGTTGTCGGTTAAATTAGGATGGAATTTTTTGATCACATCTTTCAACCCGGGTACGCCGTTCAATGCTTTTTTATACTCAACTGCTGATAGGTCATCTAAAACCGAAAGCGTATTGCCATCTGCAAACCAGGCAACAATTGCAGCATATGGGTTAGCCGCTTTACTTTTCTTGGCCTTTTCTGGGTCAGGGAAGTATTTAAGCAACAGTGTTTTTATAGCTTTGCCAATAAGGATATTAGCAACTTTTGCCGGGCCTTCTAACTCACCTTCGTATACCAATTCTATCTTGCCCGTAATAGCAGGAATAACGCCCAGAAAATCCGAGATCCGCACAAAAGTATTTGGCTCGTGATTAATGATCATGCGGCGCTCGGCGTTGCTGATCAAGTTCTCGTAAGCGGCAATGGTTAAACGGGCAGATACACCCGATTTTTTATCGATGTATTCTGAACTGCGTGCCTCAAAGGCTATTTGTTCCACCAGATCTTTTACTAAGCCATCAGCCTCTACCGTTGCTTTTTGCTCTGGCGTAAGGGATGCTTCCTGTTGGGTGATTTTGCGCGAAATTTCAACTGAACGCGGATAGTGGGTCAAGATCTGGCTTTCTATACGGTCCTTTAACGGCGTAACTATGGAGCCACGGTTGGTATAATCTTCAGGGTTAGCGGTAAATACAAACTGGATATCTAACGGTAAACGCAATTTAAAACCACGGATCTGGATGTCGCGTTCCTGCAAAATATTAAACAGTGATACCTGGATGCGCGCTTGCAGATCCGGCAACTCATTGATAACAAAAATACCTCTGTGCGCCCTTGGGATCAAACCGAAGTGAATTACCCGCTCGTCTGAATAAGTTAGCTTCATGGTGGCAGCCTTAATGGGGTCAACATCACCGATAAGGTCGGCAACGGTAACATCGGGCGTCGCCAGTTTTTCTGTATATCGTTCGCTGCGGTGGATCCAGGCGATAGGCGTGTCATCGCCCTTTTCCTGCACAATATTATGCCCGAACCATGAAATAGGATTCAATGGATCATCAAAAAGTTCAGAACCGGCTATGTAAGGGATGTATTCATCCAGCAAATTAACCAGCAAGCGGGCTATGCGTGTTTTTGCTTGTCCGCGCAAACCCAGCAACAAAATATTATGGCGCGATAGAATAGCGGTTTGCAGATCGGGAATTACAGTATCTTCAAAACCGATGATACCTTCAAAACCACCTTCTTCTTTTTTTTGCAGCTGCGTTATCAGGTTACGGCGTAATTCGTCTTTAACTGATTCGCTTTTGTAATTGGTGGCTTTTAGTTCACCTAATGTTTTTATATTCAAATTACTCATAAGTCTCTTTAAGATGTTTGTCATTTCGAGCGTAGCTCGTAATCACATTTTATTTATTTGCACATCTGCACATTCGCATATCTGCACATTTACCTAACATTCTTCCTTCTATTCCTTGCGTAATCCTCAAAAATATACTCGCCCAAATTATTTAGCGAGCTGTAAAACGCTTTACCACCGTTTGTTTCGGTAAACTTACGTACAAACTGTTGCAGGTAAGGGTCGTTAGCTATCATAAATGTGGTGATAGGTATTTTTAAGCGCTTGCATTGCGCCGCCATGTTTAGGGTTTTATTAACCACCTTACGATCCAAGCCAATACTGTTTTTATAATATTTGGTACCTTCCTTTAAGCAGGTAGGCTTACCATCGGTTATCATAAAAATTTGCTTGTTAGATGTTTTTCTACGGCGCAGCAAATCCGTAGCCAGTTCCAAACCTGCATAGGTATTAGTATGATACGGCCCAACTTGCAGATAGGGGAGATCACGCAGCGTAACGGGCCACGCATCGTTGCCAAACACTACAATATCCAGAGTGTCCTTCGGGTATTTTGTGCGGATCAGTTCAGCCAGCGCCATGGCTACTTTTTTGGCGGGCGTTATCCTGTCCTCTCCATACAATATCATGGAGTGCGATATATCTATCATCAGCACAGTAGAGGTAAGGGTTTTATAATCTTTTTCCTCTACTTCCAGGTCGCGCTCCGTCATCTGGAAATCCCCAATGCCGTGGTTAACCTGGGCGTTATGGATAGACTGTGTCATGTCTATCTGGTCCAAACTATCGCCAAACTCAAACTCGCGGCGCTCGGCATTTTTCTCATCACCCTGGCCAGATTGCGGAGAGCGGTGGTTGCCCTTGCCTGATTTTTTTAGTTTACCAAAGATCTCCTCCAAAGCCGACTGGCGAATGCTTTGCTCGGCCTTGGCGGTAATTTTAAAACCGCCGCCATCGCGGTCATCATCCAAATAGCCCTTTTGTTTAAGCTCGTCAATAAAATCGCCCATGCCATACTCATCGTTGGTAAGGCCGTATTGTTTATCTAACTCATTCATCCAGGCCAACGCTTCGCCTGCATCGCCCGATGTATAGTTGAGCAACTCTAAAAATAATTTCAGTAATTCGTCAAATCCGCCTTTGGGTAGTTCGTTTGGCGTAAACTTTGTAAATCCGTAACCACGCATATTTTGCCTTTCAGTTATAAATTAACGCATTATTTGTGTGAAAAGTTCAACTAAATACAATTGTTAGGATGTAATGACAATCAACTTAGGTTGCAGAATTTAAAAGAAGAGGTGGGCATGTGCGATTCCCCTGTTAAGAGGGGTGGAGGGGTGTGTTATATAAACGATTTAACACACACCCGCTACCGCTACTGCCTATTCGCCCTCTCTCGAGAGGGGAGTTGTGTCGTCCTATTTATTCTTTTGTAATTTAAATCACCCAACTAAAACCCATTGTTAAATAAATAGTTTATTAAAAATACTTTCCTAAATTAGATTATGCCATACACTAACCTGCCATTAGTTAACAACACCGAAAACCATAATTTTGAGATGTTTGTTGACGGCCACCGGGCTTTTATTGATTATCAGCTGCGTGGAGATAAAATGTTTTTAACACATACCGAAGTGCCTGTTGAACTGGAAGGACAGGGTGTTGCCCCCGCGCTTGTTGAAAAGGTATTTCAATATGTAGAGGAGCACCAGTTAAAGGTGGTTCCGTATTGCGCCTATATCAAGGTTTGGTTAAAGCGGCACCCGGATTGGGAGCGCCTGGTTGCCTGATCCAAAACATCAATATTGTTTTTTGGCCCTTGAGGCCCACTTGGGGGGCTCATTGCTATTTTGCCGTAGCAACAAGTTTAACTGCGCTGTATGATGTTGTACATGACGCATGCTGGACAATAGAATTTCAATCTCGTTAAAATCCTTTTTGTAATTGTTAGGAATGGTTTTTTCAACGTCTTCCCCCGTTAAACGCTTTATTTTATCGTAACATTTATTTCTGCCATACTCCAGGTAAGTAAGAAGCTCAGCCTTACTGTAAACACGATCGGGCATTAAACCTGATGGGTCCATCTCTGATAAAGTAAAAGGCTGCGGGGGCATAAAGCTACCGGCATCTTCTGTGGAGTGATAGTCCAGAAAAAACAGGGCATGATAGGCGTTGTACCAAAACTTAGACTCACCGCTCCATAAATCTTCAGGGCATGCTGCAATAGCATTTCCCAGCATATCTATGGCCGCCCCATATTGCTGCCAAATGGTTTGTTTCCAAAAGTCTATCATAGACGTTTATTACCAGGTTTCCATCAGTTCTGTTACACCCTCAACGTAACGGGGGTTAGCGCCGCGTTTGCCGGCAACAAAACCGCCAACCGCGCATGATCGTTTCAATATGTCAGTCATAGGCAGTTTATCAAGCAGGCCCTTAACAAAAGTAGCCAGGAAGGCATCACCCGCTCCCACGGTATCAACCACTTTTACGGGATAACCGGGATGCTCATAAAACTCATGATCATGCCAAACTACAGCGCCCCGCTCGGCAAGTGTAACGCATATTGTTTTAACGTGGTACTTCATATGGAACTCGGTTATCCTATCCTTTAGCGTACCTTTTTTGCTTGATAAAAG
This sequence comes from Mucilaginibacter sp. HD30, assembly GCF_054061755.1. Lineage (NCBI taxonomy): Bacteria > Pseudomonadati > Bacteroidota > Sphingobacteriia > Sphingobacteriales > Sphingobacteriaceae > Mucilaginibacter > Mucilaginibacter sp. HD30. The sequence continues at coordinate 2,543,844 of NZ_JBSSEO010000001.1, read as the reverse complement.
CAGGTTGGCTTCTTCCTCGTTCATCTTCACTACATCGGCATGGGCGGCCAGTGTTTCAATGGTGGTTTGTGTGTAATGCGGCGAGCGCAGGTTAACATCAAATACCTTTAAGGCTTTGGTATCGCTTAACAGATTTAATAAGGTGTTTCTTGATACCGTATCGCGGCAAACCAGGCTGCCAAACACAATGGCTGATGCCTGTTCGGCCATTGCGGTTAACGCTTTTTGAGGTTCGATATGGTCCCATGATACCGGCTGCGGAATTACATAGGTGGCTTGCTGTTTATCATCAAGCTCAACCGTTACTTCGCAAGTTGGAAAATTCCTGCTGCGCTGAACAAGCGGCCCAAACAGGTTGTTATCTTTTAAAAATTCAAGCAACTCAACACCAGGTTTGTCATTGCCTACGCTGCTCACAAAGCAAACCGGCGCACCCTGCTGCATTAAATGGAAAGCTACATTCATGGTTGCTCCACCCGGCTGTTTTCCATCGCCAAAGGTATCCCACAAAACTTCGCCAAAACAGAGTATAGTTTTATTCATATTGTCTTTTTAAGTAGCAATGCAGTTTAAATACCGCCCGCCAAAGTTAAGCCCTTTTTTGTAGCTGTTATGTTAAATTATTGTTAGGCTAATGTTTATTAATGCTACCTTATTTTAATTTTAGCAGATACGTGTATATTTAAGTATGAAAAAGTTTTTATTGGTATGCATTTTTACGTTAACTGTGCACACAATGTTTGCCCAGGAGAGTAAGCGTATAATTAACGTAATGAACAAGCAAATGGCCGCCTGGAACCGCGGCGATCTGGAAGGCTTTATGCAAGGCTACTGGAAGTCGGACTCACTGATGTTTGTTAGTTTAAAACCTACCTACGGCTGGCAGGCTACGCTTGATAATTACAAGCGCAGCTACCCGGACAAAGCAGCAATGGGCATTTTATCTTTTGATATAAAAAAGGTGAATGTAATTAACGCTACCAACGCCTTTGTTTTCGGCGCATGGCATTTAAAGCGCGAAAAGGATAACCCGGGCGGTTATTTTACACTGTGGTTCAGAAAAATAAAAGGAGAGTGGAAAGTGGTGGTTGATCATACGTCGTGACGTGAAGCTGAGGGATAGTTAATAATCTGAAGATGACACCTCATACGCTATTCTTCAATACGGCTTTCCCTTTGCCAGTGCTTTATCAGCCAGCCTAACAGCAGCAGCCTCCCTATACCTGGCATAATTACCCTTTAAAGCCATTTTAAGCACGCTATCTAATCCGCCTTTTATGGCCAGGTTATACAAGCTGGCAGCTTTGCGGCTTAGGGATGCGTCCCAGGCACGCAGGCTTAGTGAATATCCAACCGTCCAGATACTTCATCCAATGCCAATAGCCTGTTGGCATAAACAGGGTATCGCCATGTTCTAAGAAAACTTCAATGCCTTTTACACCTTCTAAGGCCGGGAATTTCTTAGTATCGGGGTTGGCCACGTCGTAATCTTCAAGTGCGTACGTAGCGTTGGGTAGGCAGTATAGGCGTTCCTTCCATTTGTTTTCAAACAGGATGATATGCTTGTTGCCATGAAAATGGGTATGAAAAATATGCGGCAAGTCAATGTCGTAATGTAAAAATGTAACTGAGTTTGAGCCACCAAAAAACATAGCAGGCATGTTTTCTATAAAGCCACCCATCAAATCCTTGGGTAGTATCAGGTCGTTTAACAGCTCGGGGGCGTGTTTAAATATATTGAAGAAGAAAATGCGCAGCTCAGTAGGTTGCGCCATTATCAAATCCATATAGTCGTCAAAAGGCATTTCTGCGGCTGCCGAATTAATGGGCTTGGATGGATCGGCTTTAGCATTATTATAAAGCGGAACCACCTGTTGGCCCACAACCTGTTTTAGGTATTCCGGCGTCCATTTGCTTAGAGCCGGCCAATCGCGGGTTAAACCTTTTATCACCAGGGGACGACGCGGATCAAGATATTTCTTTTTAAAGTCGGCCGCGTTAATTGTATCAACGGTATCAATAGCGCTAAGAATGAAACCCATTTTGTAGTAAGGGGATTAAATGAATGTACGGTGGGCTTAATATACGCTTCACCTAAAATTTCAAAATTACGGTAGTGGTATTAGGTTAGTGATAAGGGAGTATTAAATTATATATAGGGTTATCTTTTAATAGTCATGCTAAACTTGTTTCAGCACCTCGCAAGCAAAGCCCGCGTTTATGTCCTGTGGGATACCGAAACAAGTTCGGCATGACTGAGCGGTCGCACAAAAAAGGCCCCCCGATAATTCGGAGAGCCTGATATTTAAGTTTATTAATTGTCTTTTTAGTCTGATGATAGGGCTGCTGCACCACTCACAATCTCTGTAAGCTCTGTAGTAATAGCTGCTTGGCGCGCCTGGTTGTACGAAAGCTTAAGTGCCTTTAACAACTCGCCTGCGTTCTCAGTTGCTTTATCCATCGCCGTCATACGGGCACCGTGTTCAGATGCTACCGAATCTAGCACACCGCGATATAATTGTATTTTGATGTTCTTAGGTATCAGCTGCTCAACTATCTCTTCTTTTGATGGCTCCAGTATGTAATCTACCTGCGCATTAATTTCACCTTTAACAGGTGCAACCTCTGTTTTTTCAGCTTTAGGTACCGGCAATAATTGCTCGGTAATTAAAAACTGCATGGCGGCGTTTCTAAAGTGATTGTAAACAATCTCAACACGATCATAGTCACCCTTCAGGAAACCATCCATAATGCTTTCGGTAATAGCAGAAACATTGGCAAAAGTCAGGTTGTTATAAACCTCGTTATTGTTGCCAATTACATTGTATTTACGGCGTTCGTAATACTCCTGAGATTTTTTACCTATTGCTACAATAGAAACATTGCCTGCTTTATACTGCTCGCTGTATTTTTCGGCTATCAGGTTATTGACAGTTTTAATAACGTTAGCGTTAAATGCACCTGCAAGGCCACGGTTTGATGTAATAGCTACAATCAAAACACGGGCTGGCTCGCGTTGCTGCAAAAACGGCGATGCGCCGTCTTCAAGGCTCGAAGACAAATTAGCCAGCAGTTCCTTAAGCTTGTTGGCATAAGGGCGCAGCTCAACTATAGCATTGGTAGCCCGTTTCAACTTAGCTGCCGAAACCATTTTCATGGCTTTGGTAATCTGCTGCGTTGATCTTACAGAACCTATCCTGTTTCTTACTTCTTTTAAATTAGCCATTTTTGGAGATTTGAGATTTGAGATTTGAGATCTGAGATTTTCATCTCGCTTTCAAATTCTTATCCCTGGTTATTTATATCTCTATTAAAATGTGAGTATTATCTCAATACTCACATCTAATATCTCACATCTAATTAATAATTTGCTGCAACTTCTTTAGCTACTTTCTCTAACACGCTGGTTAACGAGTCATCAAACTTACCGGCTTTAAGGCCTGCAAGCACTTCTGGATGACGCATTTCTAATTGAGTAGTGTACTCAAGTTCAAACTCGCGTATTTTATTTACAGGTACACTACGCATTAAGTTTTTAGTACCTAAATAGATAATAGCCACTTGTTTTTCAACAGTTACAGGAGAGAATTGACCTTGTTTCAACACCTCAACGTTACGGGCACCTTTGTCCAATACGTTTTTGGTTGAAGCATCTAAGTCTGAACCGAATTTAGAGAAAGCCTCTAACTCGCGGAACTGAGCCTGGTCAAGTTTTAAGGTACCTGCCACTTTCTTCATTGATTTGATCTGCGCGTTACCACCTACACGAGATACCGAGATACCTACGTTAATAGCCGGACGAACACCTGCGTTAAACAGGTTTGATTCAAGGAAGATCTGACCATCAGTAATTGAAATTACGTTGGTTGGGATGTATGCTGATACGTCACCCGCTTGAGTTTCGATAATAGGAAGTGCAGTTAACGAACCGCCACCTTTAACGATACCGCGGATAGACTCAGGCAAATCATTCATTTGGCTTGCGATAGAATCATTATTATTGATCTTAGCGGCACGCTCTAATAAACGGCTGTGCAGGTAAAATACGTCACCAGGATAAGCCTCACGGCCCGGTGGGCGACGTAGTAACAATGATACCTCACGGTAAGCAACTGCTTGTTTTGACAAGTCATCATAAACAATTAATCCCGGTCTTCCGGTATCACGGAAATACTCGCCGATTGCTGCACCTGCTAATGGAGCAAAGTATTGCATAGTAGCAGAGTCAGAAGCGTTTGCCGCAACAATAATTGAATAAGGCATAGCACCTTTTTCTTCTAAAGCACGAACGATGTTAGCTACTGTAGACGCTTTTTGTCCGCAGGCAACATATATACAGATCACAGGCTCGCCTGCATCATAAAATTCTTTTTGGTTGATGATGGTATCGATACAAACTGCGGTTTTACCTGTCTGGCGATCGCCAATAACCAACTCACGCTGGCCACGGCCAATAGGGATCATCGCGTCAATAGCTTTGATACCTGTTTGTAAAGGCTCGGTAACCGGCTGACGGTAGATAACGCCCGGTGCTTTACGCTCCAAAGGCATCTCGTAAGTCTGGCCCTGGATAGGTCCTTTACCATCAATAGGTGCGCCCAATGTGTCAACAACACGGCCAAGCATGCCTTCGCCTACGTTGATAGAAGCGATCTTGTTAGTACGTTTAACAGTGTCACCTTCTCTGATCTCGTCGCTCTTGCCTAATAATACAACACCAACGTTATCTTCTTCAAGGTTCAATACAATGCCTTGCAGGCCTGTTCCAAATTCAACCAGCTCACCTGACTGTACTTTGGTTAAACCATAAACGCGTGCAATACCATCTCCAACCTGAAGTACGGTACCAACTTCTTCTAATTCAGATTCTGACTTGAAGCCTGCTAATTGCTGACGCAAAATTGCTGATACTTCATCTGGTCTTACCTCTACCATTTTTTATTTTGATTTTAATGATTTTTACTTAACAATGCCTTGGGCAAAGTCTTTTTTTAACTTTTTTAAATTGCTTGCTATACTGGTATCAATCTGCCTGTCGCCAACAGTTAATACAAAACCGCCAATAAGCGCCGGATCAATCTTGGCATCCAATATGATCTCGCCACCAATGGCTTCTTTAACATCAGCCAGCAATTTAGCTTTGTTTGCTTCTGATAGCGGGGTAGCCGATGTAACAGTAGCTTTGGTAATATGCTTTTTGATGTTGTACAGATTAATAAACTCCTGGGCGGTGGTATAAAGCACCAGCCCGCGGCCTTTATTGATCATTATCTTAAAAAAAGCGATAGACAAGGCACTTACCCTTGAGGCAAACACCTCTGTAAGCACACCCAGCTTTTTTGCATGAGAGATAATAGGATTGCTTAATACCGCCTTTAACTGCGAATTAGCTTTCAATGTTTGCAGGAAAAACACCATGTCGCCATTAACAGTTTCCAAAGAATTTTGCTCTTCTGAAAGATCTATTAATGATTTTGCGTACCTGGATGCTACCGTTAGTTCTGACATATTTTTGTGAGATGTAAGAACCAAGAACCAAGAGCCAAGAACTATATCGTCTTGATTCTTGACTCTTGATTCTTATGTCTATAATTTTACTTCTTTCAATAACTGGCTTACCAGTTCGTCTTGTTTTTGCTGATCTTCAAATTGCTTTCTCAGCACTTTTTCAGCAATCTCAAGCGATAATGAGGCAACCTGATTTTTAACATCAGCCATTGCAATAGCTTTTTGGTTGTTAATCTCAATACGGGCAAGCTCTATCTGGCGTGCACCTTCTGTATGCGCAGCCTCTTTAGCGTCGCTTATGATCTGATCTTTTACCTTTTTAGCTTCTGATAAAATTGCGTCGCGCTCAACACGGGCTTGTTTTAATAAAGCTTCGTTCTCGTTGGTTAAACGAGACATTTCTTCTTTAGCAGCTTCCGCTTTTAATAAAGCACTTTCAATAAAGCGTTCTCTTTCGTCAATGGCGCCGATAATAGGCTTCCATGCAAATTTAGCAAGCAGGAAAAACAGTATTAAAAATGATACTGTGGTCCAAAATACTAAGCCAAGTTCTGGGGTAACTAATTCCATTGTTTATATTCAGAATTTAAAGTTTAATGTTTAATAACCGTACCGCCGCCAATCGCTGCGGTACGGTTAATTTTTACCTTACGGGAATTGATTATTTCAAGCCCATAAATGATACAACCACACCGAACAAAGCAACACCTTCAACAAGTGCAGCAGCGATGATCATTGCAGTTTGGATTTTTGCAGCTGCTTCTGGCTGACGAGCAATACCTTCTACTGCTTTGCCACCAATTTGACCAACACCGATACCGGCACCGATAACTGCTAAACCTGCACCAAGTGCAGCGATACTTCCAACCATTGTTTTAAATTTAAAAGTTAATATATATGTATAGTTATTTACAAATTAGTGGTGAGCATCTGGATGAGGCTCTTCAATAGCTGCACCTATAAACAGTGCAGTAAGCATGGTGAAAATGAAAGCTTGTAGCGCTGCAACCAGTAGCTCAAGCACGTCCATAAACACCACAAACGCAACCGATACCGGTGCAATATATAATGATTTAAAAACGAAAATAAGTGATATTAAGCTTAACACGATAATGTGGCCCGCAGTAATGTTAGCAAACAAACGTATCATTAAAGCGAAGGGTCTTGATATAATGCCTACAAGCTCAATAACCCACCATAATGGCCATAAAACTTTAGGTACACTATGCGGAACAAAAATGTGCGCCCAGTAATGTTTGTTAGAACCAAAGTTAACAACAATTAAAGTTATAACAGACAATACCAGCGTTACAGCAATGTTACCGGTTAAGTTAGAACCACCCGGAAAGAAAGGTATTAAACCCATTAGGTTATTTATCCATATAAAAAAGAAAATGGTTAATAACAACGGCATGTAGCGTTGATATTTATAACCAATATTAGGGCGGGCAATATCGTCGCGAACGAAAAGGATAAGGGGCTCCATAAATGATTGCAGGCCCTTGGGGGCTTGTCCACTACGTTTTTTATAGGCAGAAGACACTGCAAAAAATATGATAAGCAAAACTGCTATCGAAAGCCACATGCTTACCACATTGCGGGTGATAGAAAGATCAATAAGTGTGGTATGCAGTTTAATAACCGTAGCTGCCGGCAATAACTCACCTGCTACACCTACAATATTTACTTTGTCTTTAATTAAGCGATAGGTATAATATTTACCGGTATAGTCGGCATGGCCATGTTCAAAATGTGCTGAAGAAAAAACCTCCAAACCTTTATCTGTATATAAAATGACAGGTAATGGCATTGCAGTTTCTCCAATTATGTGGAACGAGTGTGAATCAGCAATGTGCTCTGAAATAACCTCGCCTGCATCAAATTTCTTTTCGCCGCCATGCTCTCCACCTTCGGTTCCAACTGCTTCGCCGACTTCGTGTGCAACACCTTCTGCAACGTGTTCGGTAGTTACGGTATCAGTACTGTGTTCGGCAGCATGTTCTTGAGAAAAAGAGGGAACAGAAAAGGCCATTAATGCTAAAAAAACGCAGAAAATGGATAGAAGGGTAATTTTTTTTGCTTTCAAAATAGAGCTTTTATACATCTAAATAAAGTTTTTTACTTTAATTTTTGGTTGCGCAAGTTACGCAACAAAAGGTAAACTTCAAAGCCCGTATTTAAGAAATATAAATAGAAAAAATCGGCCACAAAAGCAGGTTTATTTACCGAAGTTTTGAGCATCAAAAACAGCATAAAACAAAGGCAAGCCAGCATCTTAAAAACGGTTGCAGCTAAAAAAGCCTGGGCATAATACTCCGGCATTAAATTTTGTATCACCAAAACAAAAATCAGAACGGAAAGGGTTAAAAAACAAATAAATGCAAACATCAGCCAAAATTGGGCTGCCACCAATTTTGGCATGCCCATAAATTTCAGCCCTAATGGTATAGCTGCCAGCAACAGGGTAAATAGCAAAAAGGGAATGAGCTTAAATATTATTTTTTTCAATTTTTTACAGATCTGATAACAATGTACAATGAGATAAAAACACCAACAAGTGACAGCACGGCCGTTACCCATTTTGTTGAATGATTGGTAGAAGCATCTATTTTATAACCGATAAAAGTAAACACACCTATAATAGCTATCATCTGGAAACCCATGGCGCTATACCTGGCATAGGCATTTACTGCTTTGCCGGCCCCGGGTTTATCTTTTTGTTCATTTTCAACCATCCGCAAATTTATTAATCCTGTTGTATACTATTTACTAATTTAGCCATGCTTTTTAAACACCGGGTTGATATTTTGAGTTGTACACATAAATTTACTGTAATTAAGCGGATTATATTCCTGATGGTAACTCCGCTATTAATAATAGCAGGGTGCTCCCTTCAAAAAAAATCAACCGTAAACCGTGCGCTTCAAAACCTTACTGCGCATTATAACCTGCTTTTTAACGCCACCGAACTACTAAAAGAAAAGCAATTGGACTATGCCGCGGGCTTTGTTGATAACTATCAGCAAATGCTGGCTGTTTATCCGGATACGCTTGGGGCAACAGATGCAGTAGACAAGGATCTTGAAAACGCTATAGCTAAGGCCAACAAAATTGTAAGCGAAAAGGAGCAGAGCAAATACCTGGGTGACGCCTACCTGGTAATAGGCAAGGCAAATTACTTAGCCAACAATTATTTTAATGCAGTTGAGTTTTTTAATTACGTTATTCGCTCGTTCCCAAAGCGGGCCGATCTGAAACAGGAGGCGCTGACCTGGAAGGCAAGGGCCTTATTATACCAAAACAATACTGAGGAAGCCGCCGTAACCCTTGATAGCGCTTTTGCCAACATAAACGTTAAAAAAAGAAACCCTGCTAATATTTATGCCGCCCAGCTCCAATACTATATTAATGTGCAGGAGTATGAAGCTGCCGAAGAAATGGCGATGAAAGCCATTGCGGCCGTAAAGCAGAAGCAACTCAAATTACGCTGGACCTATATTCTGGGCCAACTGCAGGAGTTAAATAATAAAAATGCCAGCGCCATAGCCAGCTATACCCGCATAGTAAAAAGTAACGCCCCCTTTGATATGGCCTTTAACGCCAGCCTTAACCGCATACGTATTGAGGATATGCGGGACGGCGTTAAGCAGGATCGGGTGGCGCTGCTGTTAAAGTTGCTTAAAGACAATAACAATGCTGATTTTCATGATCAGATCTATTACCAGGTGGCCGATATTTACCGCGCCGCACACGATCTGCCCAATGCTATAAAATATTACAACCTATCCATTCAAAAAAGCACCAGGAACCGCACCCAAAAAGGCTTATCCTATTTAAGTATAGCCGATATTAAATTCAAAAACGACGCTGATTACGTTGCCGCTAAAAGTTATTACGATAGCGTGTTAACCAACCTCTCTGTATATTACCCAGGCTATAGGCAGATAAAATTAAAAAGCAACAACCTACAGCTGTTGGTTGACCAATTAAAGGTGATAGCTTTTGAAGATACCGTGCAAATGCTGGCCAAACTGGATGAAGACGCCCGCCTTGCAAAAATAGACCGGTTAGTAAACGCCGAGATACAACGCGGACAAGCTACCGTTAAAAATGGGGCACAGGCTAATGTAGGCGGTAGTAATGCCGGGGCAACAAGCCCAGGCACGATTATAGCCAGTACAGGCAGCAACTTTTATTTTTACAACAATGCAGCGGTAAGCAAGGGTTTTAACGATTTTAAAGTAAAATGGGGCAATCGTAAGCTGGAGGATAACTGGCGCACCAGTCAGCGCACTTCAACCATTACCACGTCTGTACTTCCGGCGGGTGTAGCCGGTGGCGATCCCGATGTAGTACCCGGCAATTCGCTCAAGAATGACCTGGTGGCGCCTGCTGCGGCCTACCGGCAAAGTTTAATGCAAAACCTGCCGCTTACGCCGGTTTTAATGGCGCAATCAAATCAGCGGGTTTATACGGCTTATTTAGATATGGCTAATTTTTACCGCGATATATTGGATGATAATAACGAGGCTATTGCTAATTATTTAGCATTACTAAATCGTTATCCGGCTAACGAAGGTAACGCAGGAGTATATTATAATCTGTACCGTTTATATTTTGATAGCAACAAACAGCTATCAGATACTTATAAAAACAAATTGATCAGCACTTTTCCTGAATCAATTTTCGCTAAGGTTATCCTGGATCCTGACTATGCCAATAAGTTAAACGATAAGGACGCACAGTTAAAAAACGCCTACAATAATTTGTTCGATCTTTATCAGCGTAAAAAATTTGATAAAGTAATTACCGGCGCAGATAGTGTGCAGGCTATTTACCCTGATAACGTGCTTTTGCCGCAATTGCGTTATTTACGGGCCATTGCGGCTGGCCATCAGCAAACATTAGTACCGTTTGAGGCATCGTTACAGGATATTGCCAAAGCCTATCCGCAGGATAAATTGATAACACCTTTAATACAGCAGCATTTTGAATATATAAATGCCAACCGTTTGCAACTGGCTGCCATGCCGGTGGTTTTAACCAATGCTGATGAGGACGAACTGATTTTTTCATCGCCCATTGCTAATAAAAAGGAAACACCGTATAACCGTAACCGCACCGCCCCTGTGGTAGTGCAAACGCGCAGAGAGCCTGTTTTAACGCAGAAGCCGGTAACACCGCCGGTTATAACACCGCAATCCATAACATCCCCACCGGCTATAGCGAAAGTAAATCCGGTTGTTATACCAAACTTGCCACCCGATGTGGCTAAAACGGACGCTGTGCCTGTTGCACCGGTTGTGGCGCAGGCCCCGGCCGTGAACCCGCCAAAACCTGATAGCGTAATTGCACAGCTGCCTGTTCCAATCAAAAAAGATACGGTTGTGGCTGCGGCACCTGTTAAACCCGTGTTTGTGTCTAACCTTTTTAATGAGCGCGACAGTACCAACTACTATTTTGTAATTAATGTAAGCACGGGCACGCAAGATCTCTCATCCTCTCGTTTCGGTATAGGGCAATTTAACCGCGTTACTTACAAACTAAATAGCGTTGTGCACCGTTTAAAATTTGCCGGCCCCAACAATCAGCTGATATTTGTGGGGCGTTTTACCAGCCTGCCGGGTGCTAAGGCTTACGCAAAGGCTATAACACCTTTACTGCCCGAGATTATGAAGGTGGCTAAAGATAAATACAGCTTTTTTATCATAACACAGGAAAATCTGAATAAATTAGCCGACAAAAATTTATTAGATAGTTACATTAACTATTATGAACAGACCTATTAAGAAAAACGATCAGCTTACACAACAGGATATACGAAGATACAATGGATACATTTGGAAATTTGTAGCTACCTGTTTTGTTATAGTGATATTATTAATTGGGTCTACAACTTTAGGTTTGTTTGGCCCGCTGCCGTCGCTCCAGGAACTGGAAAACCCTAAAAGCAGCCAGGCATCCTCAATTCTCGCTGCTGATAATACAGAAATTGGCAAATATTATAAGGGAGAGAACAGAACAATCGTTCCGTACAGTAAAATATCCCCCAATGTTTTTAATGCGCTTGTTGCTACCGAGGACAATCATTTTTACGACCATTCTGGTATTGATTTCTGGCGTTCGTTTACTATAATAGCCTATAATCTTATTGGTAACAGGCAGGGTGGCAGTACCATTACTCAGCAATTGGCACTTAACCAGTTTTCTGAAGAGGGACGGGCCCATGGTTTTTTTGCGCGTGGTTTTCAAAAACTAAGAGAACTGATTATTGCTGTACGTTTAGAAAAGCATTATACCAAGCAGGAAATTATTACCATGTATTTAAATACTGTACCGTTTGGTAGTCATAGCGATGGTATAAGCGCAGCCGCCAGCACATTTTTTAATACAACGGCAGATAAGTTAACGCCAGATCAGGCTGCCTTATTAGTAGCCGTAGTAAATGCGCCAAGTCGTTATTCGCCGGTTAGACATCCCGAGAGTGCTTTAAACAGACGTAATTTTGTTTTGGCACGCATGGCCGATGAAAAATATCTAAGCAAGACTGAAGCAACGGAGCTACAGCAAAAACCATTGGGTATTGACTATCATCCCGTAAATCACAATAACGGATTGGCACAATATTTCAGGGAGGAATTAAAAAAAACGGTAACAGAAATATTGAAGCAGGGCAATTTTGTTAAAAGTGATGGAACCCCTTACGATCTGTATCACGATGGGTTGAGAATTTATACCACCATTGATGCCACCATGCAGCAGTATGCCGAAGAGGCACAGCGCGAATGGATGCGGAAGCTACAGCACCAGTTTAATATGGAATGGAAAGGTGTTAAATTGTCTGCTAAAATCAATAACTATGATCTGCGGATTAAGCAGGGCATGCATGAGTCTGACCGGTACGATTCTTTGAAAACAGAGGGATTACCAGATGAGGACATTGTAAAGAATTTTAATACCCCCATTGTATTAAACTTGTTTACCTGGAAAGGGAATATAGATACATTAATGAAACCGATTGACTCGGTTGCATACGCCCAAATGCTGCTGCGTAATTCATTAATGAGTATGGACCCTACGACAGGCTATGTTAAGGCTTGGGTAGGAGGTATAAATTTTGAGCATTATAAAAGTGATCAGGTAAAAGTAGGCGCCCGGCAGGTGGGTTCAACTGCTAAGCCTTTTACTTATGCTACTGCAATAAAAAATGGGTACTCGCCGTGTTACAAGATTGATAATGCGCCTATTACTATAACAGGTTATGGTTCGGCAGATTGGACGCCCCGCAATGCCGGAAAAGCTGTGCCTGGCAGGATAACGCTAAAAACGGCGCTTGCCTTTTCGCAAAACTGGGTAACCGCACGCCTTATGAACGAAATAACGCCTCCGCCGGTAGTAGAAATGATAAAAAACCTTGGTATAAAAGAGCCTGTTGAGGAAGTACCAAGTATTTGCCTTGGCACATTTGATGCTACGGTGATGGAAATGACTGCGGCCTATTCTACTTTTATTAATCATGGGGTTTGGACAGAGCCTACCTACCTTTTGCGTATTGAGGACAAGAACGGCAACCCGATATATACAAACACGCCCAAAGTTAAACAGGTAATGGATGAAGAAGTGGCCTACAAAATGGTAGATATGCTGCGCGGGGTTGTTGATATAAGGGGCGGCACAGGTAACCGTGTGCGCTGGATGTTTGATTTGACCGGCCCCATAGGCGGTAAAACAGGTACAACCAACGATAATTCTGACGGTTGGTTTATTGGCGTAACTCCTAAACTGGTTACAGGCATTTGGACAGGCTGCGAGAAGCGCGATTTCCACTTCCGCTCGCTTAATAACGGCGAAGGAGCCAATTCGGCCCTGCCTATATTTGGTTTATATATGCAAAAAGTGTATGCTAACCAGACTTTAGGTATACAAAAGGGTATTGAATTTGAATTACCCAAAAACCCGCTGAATAGTCCGTTAGATTGTGATGCTTATGATCAGCAAACGCAGGGTGCCGGTGAAGTTGAAAAGAAGTTGGGATTTTAGGACGGGATGAGTCAGTTTGATTACAGAGAAGCTTTAAAAAACATACCGCATAAGCCAGGGGTTTATCAGTACTGGAATGCTGAAAACGAACTGATCTACATCGGCAAGGCAAAGGACCTGCGCAACCGTGTTGGCTCTTATTTTAATAAAGATATTAACGTTAATGCCAAAACCAGGGTGCTGGTATCGCGCATACGTAACATCACCTTTACTATTGTTGATACCGAAATTGATGCCTGGCTGTTAGAGAACAGCCTGATAAAAAAGCACCAGCCGCGGTATAACGTAATGCTGAAGGATGATAAAACCTATCCCTGGATCATCATCAAGAACGAAAACTTTCCCCGCATTTTCTGGACTCGGCGCATAGTAAAGGATGGCTCCAAATATCTTGGTCCGTATGCATCGGTAAGCATGATGCATGCCATCCTGAGCCTGATAAAGGATACTTACCCGTTGCGCACCTGTAACCTGGCGCTCACCCGGCAAAACATTGATGCCGGTAAGTTTAAGGTATGTTTAGAGTACCAGTTGGGTAACTGCAAGGGCCCTTGCCAGAATTACCAGACCGAGGGCGATTACGATCATAACATTGAGGAAATAACCAATATCCTTAATGGGAAGATAGGTTCTGTTTTACGCACAATGAAAACAGAAATGGACGAGGCTATATCAGCCATGAACTATGAGCATGCGCATAGGCTTAAGCGGAAGTTTGACCTGCTGGAAAATTACCAGAGCAAATCAACAGTGGTTAACTCATCCATTACCGAAGTGGATGTTTTCAGTATTGCCAGCGAAGAGAAATACGCCTTTGTTAATTACCTTAAGGTGATGCACGGCACCATCATTCAAACGCAAACAATTGAACTAAAAAAACGCCTTGACGAAAGCGATGAGGAGTTACTTGAGTTGGCAATCAGCGAGTTCCGTACACGTTATAATAGTACATCAAAAGAAATAATAGTACCCTTTAACCTGGATATTGAAGACAGCACGCTTAAATTTACGGTGCCTAAACTCGGCGAAAAAAGAAAACTGCTTGACTTATCCCAAAAAAATGTGCAGTTTTTTAAGAAGGAGCGGATAGATCAATATGAGAAGTTAAACCCAGAAGTTAGAACCGAGCGCCTGTTAACGCAGATGATGAAGGACCTGCGCATGAACCATCTGCCGCGCCATATAGAGTGTTTTGATAATTCTAACTTTCAGGGTAAATACCCGGTATCGGCCATTGTAGTTTTTAGAGATGGCAAGCCATCAAAGAAAGACTACCGGCACTTTAACGTGAAAACTGTTGAAGGACCTAATGATTTTGCTACTATGGAAGAAGCGGTTTTACGCCGTTACCGCCGCGTTTTAGACGAAGATACCGGCCTGCCGCAACTGATAGTAATTGATGGGGGTAAGGGTCAGTTATCGTCAGCTGTAAAAAGCCTAAAGCTATTGGGCATTGACAAGCAGGTTACCGTAATTGGTATTGCCAAACGTTTAGAAGAATTGTACTACCCCGGCGACCAGTACCCGCTGTACCTGGATAAAAAATCAGAAACCCTGAAAGTAATACAGCAGCTCCGCGATGAGGCCCATCGTTTCGGTATAACCTTTCACCGCAAAAAACGCGATAAGGGTACCTTAGTTACGGAGCTGGAGCTGATAGAAGGAATAGGGAAAACCACCGCAGAAAAGCTCTTAAAGTACTTTAAATCTGTAAAGAAGATAAGAGAAGCTGATGAAACGCTGCTGTTAGAGGTAGTAAATACCAAACAGGCCAAAGCTATTTTAGGATACTTTAATGGGGGCGAGTAATAGCGATTTACTGTAATCTGAGGGCGATGCAAAGTGTTGCTAAACTGTTGCTTTTTTGTTGCTAAAGTGTTGCAAAAAACGCAGAAAAACAGCTAATTTTTTCTTTTTTCAATAAGCTTATAATCAACAAATTATAATTGATTTACAGCTAAATTCCCTGACGAATAAGTTATTGTAAATAAATTTGTCAACATTCTAATAATCAATTTCTTACACTTTTTTTTCCGCGGAATGCATATTTTTTGCAACACCTGCTATTTATGCCTTAATTTTTACCGAAGCGGTAAGCGGTGGCTATTGACCCCCATTGTTGGGCGAGCGCGGTGCTGCCACCCCCAACCTCGCGCGAGCGGATAAACGCGGTGTATGATGCCGACCATCTTTTCGACGCGAACTGTAAACCTACCTGTTGGGTAAACACCAGGTGAATAACCGGATAATGAACAGGTCCTTTATCTCTTATAAACATCCCGCCCTGTATGGTGGCATCGTATCCAATATAGCTTAACTGAGGTATGGCAAAAAGGTAAAGTTCCGTTTTTTGTTTGTCCCCGCCCAAACTCACCCTGCTATTGGTGCTTGCCGATTGATACAACTTGTCCAAACTGCCAATACGCACCTGCACGGCTGCTGTAGCATTGCTAAAAGTGTTACCCAGGCGCACAGATGGGGTAGCGGCTATATCCAGCCACGCATTACTATTACGATACAATAAGCGGGTGTAGTGCGCCTCCAGGTTAAGCCCTACCTCGTTATTTAACTGGTATTGCCAGCCTTCGGGGTCTTTTAGATCAAACGCGTGGTGAAAACTCTTCTGCACCTTTTCTGCCAGTGATGCCGGCCCAATGGTACCTACCAGAGCTGTGATTTTTAAAGCGCTCTCATCGTCATATAGCCAATTGAGTGCCGCGCCTGCATAAAGGTAGCCGGTATAGGGGCGATCCTGCAAAAACGGTTCGCGCGCCCAGGAGGCAAAGGGGCCGTATATTTGCTGCCCTACTTCCAGCTCCAGCGTTTTCTTAACCACGGTACTGCCAAAAAGGCCTGCGCAATCTTTACTGGTGTTTAATACGGTAGTAAAGTTGATAAACTGCCCGGCCAGGTAATAGCGGTCGTGATAGGGATTTATATACTGATCATTATCCAGTCTGTCGCCAATCTGGTTACGGTAGCTGCTTTGAGCGTTAGTGTGTTTTACAGTAAAAATGAATGCTATGTTAAGTAACAGAGCATAAAAGGCATGCTTCATTGTGATGCGGTTTCGATCGCGTTTAAAATAATAGGGAACGTAAAAGTATCTATTATTTTCGATTTTTTCTAATGCGCCGCTTAACAAGATCCTATTTCTCCTCATCTACCAACGCAAGGTAGTAATTGAGCTTTTGCAGGATAAGTTCAACGGGCAGATCGGCGTAGGGGTCAATCCGGATGGACTCATATTTGTCTTTGGGCTTAACATCAGCATTTATTTGCTGTTGTAGTTTCCTGTCCATGCAGAAACCGAGCATCAGTTTTTTTCCGTTGAGCCATAGGTAGCCCAGTTTTTTGTCTTTGTAGGTGAAGAAAGGAATCTGGTATTTACGTACGTGGCAAATGCCGGAGTTAGCTTGCAGAACGATATCCCTTAAAGCGAGCAGACAGCCTTGGTAAGGCTCGGGTTTTGAGAGGTAATACTCTTCAAGGGTTTTTAGCTGGGATGTCATTTAAGTGGCGAGTGTTATGGCAGATAAGTAATCGTTAATGCCTCGTTCTTTTAATATCTCCTTATACGCTATCACGGTATCGTTTGTCTTATTGAAATTTGTCAGTCGCGACACAATTTCTTCCGTACTTAGATGACGAAAATTATCTTTAAGCTGACTGATGCGTTCAATATTACGGCTGGTTTTGCTAATTTTCATTGTTACTTATAATTACAATTAATACCACTACCTCGAAGCTGGCTTTGTGCAGACTCAAGGCCACCGTTAAACCCCGTTACCGATACCGGCTATCCGTGTTTTTTTTACGACTCATTTTAAAATACTGCTGCTTACTTTATCAATTTAAGATCGGCGGTGGTACTAACATAAGAGGATGCATCTTCTACGGCTCCGCTTACATATTTAGGATAGTTAGGATAAGAACAAAGTAAATATCCCTTTACATTTTTATCCGTACCAATGCGGCCCTTATCATCAATAACCAGCGTTTTAGCCGGAGCTTGCTTTTTTTCTACCCATGATACCAGCTGATCAACGTTGTCGTCGCCATTTGGGCTTGCAATGGTTTTTGCTGTAACCGGTTTTCCTTCGCCATTAACTGAATAACCTTTGCCACTTAAACCATGCCCGCCATGAGGCACAACAAATAGTCTGGCAAATTCATCTACTTTATTTCTTCCCATTTTATCAATCATTGCCTGGTAATAGTCTAACTGTGCGCCATCAGAAGCAAGGTTATCCATCAGACCAATGGTGATGATCATTTTTCCGCCGCGTTTATAAAACGCAGATAGGTCAGGGTTGGTAGCATCCAACCAGGTCGAGATCTCTTTTCTGCGCTTAGTGTACTTGCCATCTTCTACATAATCAAGCGAATTAGCTTTAAGGTCCTGCATCAGCATGCCGGTAGCGCCTGCTATACCAAGATGGCTGAACATTGGCGCATTTTCAGCCGCACCTTCCTGCCCTTTAAAACGCGAGCCGGCAATCATGCCAAAATCTGCAGGTGAAGTATTTGGAAGCCACATACCGAAGGACTTAACGCCATTTGCCAAAGGTGTTTTCCAGGTGTAGGAGCTATACATAAATTCCAGCGTTTTTATTTGCCCATCTGTAAGCTTGGCACTTGCGGTTGCGTCTGCCGGGTTTGGATCTACGCCATTTGGCGCCCTTAATGCTTTCCATGGATCTTTAGGGCCAATGCCATCTTTTACATTAAAAATGGCGCGTGCAGTCACGTAATTATTTATCATGCCATCGGCAACACCGTCAAGCGCATCGCACTGTCTGATAAACTCTGCTGTAATAGCTTTTACTTTTGCAGGACTAACCCAATTGGCTACAGGTTTTTCCTGTATTCGCACCAGCACCGGAGCCAGCATAAGAGTTGAGTTATTAAGAATAGGAACGTTGGCTATAATGCCATCATAGTCTGCCGGGTAACGTTGTGCAACGGTCAACGCTTCGCGCCCGCCTTGTGATGTACCTACGTAATAATTGTAAGCAGGCTTTTTGCCATACACCCGTTCCATAATTACCAGGGCCGCGTCACGCGTTTTCTTCATTTGCATGTAGCCCAGGTTTTTTATGGCCTCGTCGTTAACTGCCCAG
Source organism: Mucilaginibacter sp. HD30 (assembly GCF_054061755.1). NCBI lineage: Bacteria > Pseudomonadati > Bacteroidota > Sphingobacteriia > Sphingobacteriales > Sphingobacteriaceae > Mucilaginibacter > Mucilaginibacter sp. HD30. Next base: position 2,525,173 of record NZ_JBSSEO010000001.1, on the reverse strand, counting down.
TCATCACCACCGGTTGGGCCCGTTGCCAAGGGTTTGGCCGGTCCCCCCATGCGTGTGGACTGATGGCCGCCATCGCTTCCATACAAAACAAAACCTTTACCAAAGGCAGCTCCCCTTGCGCTTACGCCAAGTGATCCGTTCATTCCGCCGCCGCCCTGCTGCATACCGCGTAACGACCAGCTTGCCGGCAATATTACCCTGAAATTGATGGGCCAGCCTTTAGGGTCTACCGGCGTAATAGAGCCTTCAACAATTCCATGTGCAGGCGTTGTTCCTGCTGCCTCAACCCAGCGCGGTTCATAGAGCACCACCGAACTAACGGGTTCGCCGATGGCTGAAGCAGGAATTGATCGCCCTGCCTTTTCAATATCAGCTTTGCTGATAATAATATTGCCTGTGCTTGCCTGGCCGAATACAGAACCGCTGATTAATAAAAAGAATATTACTTTAAGTATAATTATTGGTCTTGCCATGATCATGGTGGTTTCGGACGTACAAGGTACTAATGTGAAGGATATTTACAAAAGATTATTTTGTGGCTGATGTGGGTTCTTGAACGTAAAAAGGCCACTTCCTGACAGAAGTGACCTTTTGTTGCTGCGGTGCAATTTGGAATTGAACTATCTACCTATAAATTGTTCTGACGTTAAATAGCCGTTACGCAGAAAAGCGGCCAGGCCGATATTTAACTTTATAGAATATCCATATCCCGCGCTACGTAATAACTGGGTACCAAGGGCCTGAAGCCTGTTTTTGTTCTAAGTTTAGATATGTCCAAAATGCCTTCAAATGGGTCGGCTAAATGTGCTTCGTGGGCGTCAAATGTAGCAGCGGCCTGCCCCACAGAGTCAGCCAGTTCATATAACGTGATGGGTGCGTCATCTGCGATATTAAAGATCTCACCGCTAAGGTTATCAGCCTGTAATAATAAGATCAGCGCCTGGGCCACATCCAAATGATGAACCATATGCATCCGTGAGCCCGAATTACGGTTCATTTTCTTTAACAGGGGGATGATCTCTTCAATGTGCGGGTCTTTATCACCGTATACAAAACCTAAACGCAATACACTTATATTCAGGTCTTTTGTAAGCAATTCCTGCTCGGCAGCAATTTTGCTGGCCGAATAGGCTCGCGGGTCATTGCTGTTCAGCGGATCATCTTCTCTGGCGGGGTGTCCGTAACCCGAACTGTAAACATTACTTGTGCTGGTAAACACAAACCGTTTAACGCCGGCCGCAATGGCGGCATCGGCCAACGCAATTGTTCCGGTGTAATTTGTTTTTACAATACCTTCATTATCTGTAAAGGTGCGGAACAAGGCCGCGAGGTGAACTACCGCATCAACACCTTCAAGTGCCGGCGGTAAAGTCGTTTCATCAAATAAATCACCAATTATGATCTCGGCGCCGAGCGCGGCTAAGTTTGCCGCCTTCGCCGCATCGCGTACCAAAACCCGAACATCATAACCCTTTGTTAAAAGACGGGGGACAAATCTACTGCCTACCTTTCCGGTAGCGCCTGTAACTAATATTTTCATACCCCAAAGTTCGATTGAAAAACGGGGTAATGGTAACGACTATCAAACCAAAAAGTATGATTTTCAAACTATCTGAAAGACTTTGGCGTGGTACCGGTAATACGCTTAAAATAATTATTAAAATAGGTGCGGTATTCAAAGCCGAGCGCATAAGCTATATCGGCCACGCTCCAATCGGTATGTTGTAACAAGGCCTTGGCCTCGGCAACCACCCGCTCCGCAATATGCACGGAAGTAGGCTTGCCGGTCACTTCTTTTACCGAGCGGTTCAAATAGTTTACATGCACGGCGAGGCTCGCTGCAAAATCCTGTGCGTTTCTCAGTTTCAGCGGATCAGCGCTACGCTCAATAGGAAACTGCCTTTCTAAAAGATCCATGAACAAATGCGTGATCCGCGTGGCGGCATTGTGAAAAGTTACCACGTTTTGCGAAGGTTTTATCCGTTGCGCCTCATGCAGTACTAACTCTATACAATTCCTCACCAGGTCTCCCTTAAAAGGATAGTCACCATTATACACCGTCAGCATCTTTAAAAATACCTGGCGCATAAAATCCGCTTGTTCGCTGTTTAGCGAAATTACCGGGCAGTCGCCCGCTTGAAACAACGGAGAGCTTTTTAAAAGATCTGTCCGTTTAATAAACGCTTCTGTAAACAAACAGGCGTAGCCGCTTCTGCAACCGGTGCGGCGCACCCTATGTGGCACCCTGGGATTTACAAAAAACAGTACGGTGCCGTTGATCTCTATTACCTGCGCGCCAAAATGCACCGTCATATCGCCGGTAATCAAACCCATCTTATAAAAATCGCGGCGCCCCCCGGATACCGGCAGATCACTGCTATCTGTTGATACCGGCAGTTCGTGAACGCGAAAACCCTGTAGCCGCAGGTCCTGCATATTCACTCCCGGAATTTCAACTAATATGTTAACAGCCATCTGGTAAAATTAATAAAATCAAACCAGGAAGATAAATGCCAGGAGCCGAGAGGCTCCTTAATTTATCCCAGATATGTTTTTAATGTTCTTGAGCGTTTGCTGTCACGTAAACGTGCCAACGCCCGGTCTTTAATTTGTCTCACACGTTCGCGGGTAAGCTGATATTTTTCACCAATCTCTTCCAGCGTGTGTGCGTGCTTGTTTTTCAAGCCGAAAAATAATTCCAAAACGTCTCTTTCCTTTTCGCCAAGCATACGCATACTCTCCGTTATCTCAATACAGAGCGATTCGTTCATTATTTCCTTATCGGTTCCCGGCTCAGCGCTTTGTAATACATCCAGCAATGTGTTGTCTTCCTCGGTAGAGAAAGGCGAGTCATAAGACAAATGTTTGCCAGAATTAGCTAATGAATTACTGACCTTTTCAACGGTTGTTTCTAAATCATCTGCCAGCTCCTCCGGAGTGGCTTGCCGCTCGAAAACCTGTTCCAGTTTTGCAGCAGCCTTAGCAATCTTAGAAAGATCACCCACCTTGTTTAAGGGTAACCGTACCATACGCGACTGTTCGCCAATGGCTGACAGGATAGACTGGCGGATCCACCATACTGCGTAAGAGATAAATTTAAAGCCCTTGGTTTCGTCAAAGCGCTTTGCCGCTTTAACCAAGCCAAGATTGCCCTCATTGATCAAGTCTCCGAGGGTAAGCCCTGAACTTTGGTATTGTTTTGCAACAGAAACCACAAACCGCAAGTTTGCAGTTGTTAATCTTTCCAGGGCGGCCTGGTCGCCTTGTCTTATTTTTTGCGTCAAAATCACCTCTTCTTGCGCGGTGACCATTGGAATCTTTGCTATATCTGACAAATATTGATTCAACGACGCGCTCTCACGATTGGTGATCGACTCACTAATTTTAAGTTGCCTCATTTTTGAAATACTTTTTTTAAATGGATGCTAAAGATCTGGTGCCTTAAAAAGCGCGAAGAGCAGATATGATCGTTTAATAGATACAGCGGAGTTGCCGGTGCCCGCGAAGAAAGGAGTTGAAAATCTTTAACATGCAAAGATAACCATAGTATTCAATAATTGTGTTGATTGAGTGTCAAGATATTTTGGGTGAACCAACATTTATTGAAATTGCCAACGGGACAAAGGCATATTGCATTATCTGCAAACATGAATGTGCCAATTACTCTAAACGTTGTCTACGCTTAATTAGCTGAAGCATCTGGCAGGATGCTACAAAAAAAGGCTATCCCTATCAAGGTAGTCTCTTTTTTTGCGCCAATTGGATACACAACATATATTTGTGCTTATGCCATACAAAATCAACCCATTGGTGAAGCGCGTTATAGTCATTGCTATTTTAGCTGTGGTTATTTGGCTGCTTAATGTAGTCACCAATTACCCGGCTGTGGTTGAGCGGTATTACTCGCAGGGTTTTTATGTTGCAGTTTGCTGTGTGCTGCATCCTTTGTTGAATATCTTTCCGTTCAGCTTTGGGGATGTGCTTTACTCGGCCGTTATATTATATCTCATCTATTTTGTTGGCCGGCTGATCTACCTGTTGTTTAAAGGCAGGTTTAAGGTTATTGGCAGGGCACTGCTGGGTTTGATAATCGGCATACAGACGGCCTACATTGTATTCTATTTGTTTTGGGGGATGAACTACTTCCGCCCATCAGCGGCGGAGCGTTTGAATCTGCGCGATACGTCTTACACTACCGCCCAATTAGAAGCCGTTACCTGCGCAATTATTGATAGCGCCAACGTAACCCGCGCCCGTATAAAACACGGGGATACGCTGCAGAACAATAGCCAGATTTATAACACCGCCTTGCTGGCCATCAAAAAGCTATCTGCCGATTCAGTTAACTTTCGCACCTATTATCCAGGTGTTAAATCATCGTTGTTAACGCCCGTTATTAACTACATAGCTACCTCTGGTTACTATAATCCTTTCACTGGCGAGGCGCAGATCAATTATCAGATGCCGGTGTTTGCGCGCCCCGTTGTGGCTTGCCATGAACTATCGCACCAAACAGGTTTTGGCGCCGAGGATGAAGCGAATTTTGCCGGCTTTTTGGCAGGTGTCAACTCGCGCGACAGGCTGTTGCGCTACTCTGCCTATCAGTTGGCCCTGGCGGAGTGCATGCAATGCGTACGCCGCCGCGACACGCTGATCAGTAACGAGCTCAAAACCCATATCTCGCAGAAAGTGCGGGGCGACTTCATTGCCGAGCGCTACTACTGGCTATCATTTCGTGGCAAGGCGGGCGTGTTGAGTGGCATGTTTTATAACGACTTCTTAAAAGCCAATAACCAGCCCATGGGTATGGATACGTACAACCAAATGGTGCTGTTGCTTGTAAACTGGTATAAGCAAAAAGGCGTGTCTGTCCCACGTGTAGTGCGGGACAGGTGAGACGACATGGGACACTTTTTTAAGTAATCAATTGACAGTAAGGAATTTGAATTTTTGAGGTGGGACAAAGCGAGACTACTTATTCGTCAGGATTTTTAGCTGTGGAGTTTGTCTAATTGCTTGACTTTCAGCACAGCTGCCAAATTCAGAAATATTGTCCCATTTTTTGTTAAAAAACCGATGCGGACGCCGCCTTTACAAGGCAGACCAGGCAAATTCCGTATTGCATATCCTACGACTACATAGGTATATATACCTACAATAAGTAGCATTTAGCCTCATTGCGCGTCCGCGTTGCATAATTGATTTTTGTTGCACACAATTCCTGCATCATCAATTATCAATTATGAAAAAAAATTCAATACTACTATTTACTGCGCTCTTATTGGGTAGCTTAACCGCAAATGCGCAGTTCGGCGCCCTAAAAAGCCTAACCGGCGGCGGCAAGGCCGGCAAAAAAAGCGGCAGCTTTCAAACCGTTTGGGAGTCTGAGTTTGATAACAAGGCCAGCCGCATTGCGTTGTCTAACGCTGACGGCTCTATTATTATAGGCACCGATGATAACTCTGCCACGGTATTAAATTCCGAAGGTAAACAGGTTTGGAGCGGCGACTATAAAAAACTCACCACTAACAAAACCAATAACTCCGAGTTTCAGTACGTTATAAAAGGCGATAAAAGCGGCTATTTATTTCTGTTTGACGCACGCACAATTGGCGCCGACCGCGTTGCTGTATTAGACCTTACATCTGGCAAAGAGCTTTGGAATTCAGAAGCATACCAGGACCTGCTGGATAAAAAGGAAGCTGAAGCCGATATTGAAACCGTAAAATACATTAACGAACTGGATGCTTTTTTAATAGCACAACGCGGCGGCTTAAGTATGGTTGAAGCAAAAACTGGCAAGCAACTTTGGACTACTAAGACATTTAAGGGTAGCGTGGGCAAATACCTTTATGATAAAAAAACCAACCAGATATTGATGCTTAATTATAAGCCTACTTTTTGGTCGGCTTTATTTTCCGCTTTTAAAAATCAACTGGTTAAGATCAACGCCCTTAACGGCGAAATAATTTGGGATGCTGAGTTTAGGGGAACAATAGAAAAGAAACTGATAACCCGCGAGCCTTTGGTTGATTTGACAATTAAAGGTGATAAGCTGTTTTTATGGTTGGATGGTTTGCAGGCCTATGATCTTAATAGCGGCAAAAAGCTATGGGATGTGGCGTACGAGAATGATATTGACCAAGCCAAAAAAAGCGTGTTAGGCATAGGAGGCAGAGGTAGTAAAGGCGTTTATGGCACACTTGCGCCGCCTGTTTATACCAATGACGCTGTTTACCTGGCCATGTTTGCCAACGGCAATAAAACCAAGTTTATTGAAAAGCATGATCTGAATACCGGTAAACTGATTTGGGCATCAGAAAAAATAACCGGAGCATATTGTCTTCCGCATATATATGTTACCGGCGACAAGTTAATGATACAAGTTGGTGGCAAAGTAGAGGTACAGGAAATCAGTACCCACCGTGGCGCTAACGGCATGGTTACTAAGTATAAAATATCAAATGAATATATGAACCAGAAAAACGGCCTTTTAGCATTGAACGCAGGCACGGGGCAATCTTTATGGCGATCAGATAAATTTGATAAACGCATAACAGACATGGTGATACACCAGGACAAAACTGTGTTTGCCGGTGATGGCGACGAGTTCTTTTCTTACGATATAGCAACCGGTAACCAAAAGTTTGTAGTAAAACACAACGATGCCAAAGTGGGTAAAGCTACAGACGTAATTGATTTTGGAGATGACGTAGTTGTGATATCAGAAAAAGGTCTGGCCAGTTACAAAAAAGCAGACGGAACCCGTAACTATGCCACATCCAAGCTTGCGGAAATTACCAATTTTTACCTGGTAGGCGACAACTACTTCCTACAGAGCCAAAACGACTCAAAGAATATAATTTATGGTATAGACATGACTACCGGGAACATAAAAGGGTCTGTAGCCTCCAAGGGCGATGGCGGTAGCCCTAAATATGGCAATGGCATTGATATAACCGATGATGGAGAATACATATTTGCTTTTAACGGTAAAAAAGTGGAGAAAATAAAGGTGAATAATTAGATATGTGTGTAGCTTTTTAGGGGGAATTAAGTTACGCATTGGCCGGGAGATTTTTTCTCTCGGCCTTTTTTGCTGTTAGCGCATCGAGTAATGCCAATTTATTTCGTCGTCCCAAGGACAGGAACGCGTACTCAGCATATGGATTGCTGAAACAAGTTCAGCATGACAGTTTTTGTTGTAGGTACATATACCTATCAGATTGCGAAACCATCCTCATTGACCGTAAATCAGTTTAAATGGACTTTTGATCAAAACAAATCTCTATGAAAACAGCCTTATTTAAAACATTAAAACCGCTATTTCTTGCGGTATTGATGGTTTCTTTTTTTACTGCCTGCAAAAAAGAAAATGTGATCAATCCGCCTGCTACCGAAACACCGCAGGTAACCAGTATTCAACCTAAGAACCCACAACCGGGAGACGTGGTAACCATTACCGGCAGTGGCTTTGGCGCTACCGCTAATGATGTTAAAGTAACCATAGGCACCAAAACCTTAACGTTATCATCTGTTACTGCTACAGAAATTAAATTCGCAATACCGGCAGACCTAACATCGGGCGACCTTGCAGTTGTTATTAAAGATGTTAAGGCGGCTATAAAAGACCCTGCCGGCGTGGCCATAACTGTTACGCCAAAAACCGGTACCACCCCAACCTTTACGGCAATGGCCCCAACCAGTGGCAAAAGCGGCGATGTGGTGACGTTGACAGGCACCAACTTTAGCACCCTGGCCAGCGACAATAAAGTGTTTTTTACCACCAATACCGGTGGCACTGTCGTGTTAGGAACCATAAAAACCGTTACAGCAACGCAAATTACAGTTGAAGTACCTGCCAGCGCCATTACCGGGGGGATATTAATAGATGTTAAAGGCGCTAATGCAATACCTGCAACAGGCTTTAGTACCACATTTACTGTAAACACCACAACAGGCTCCGGCAGCAGCAGTGTACCCTACATCAATAGCATATCCGGCAAGCTTAACTTTGGTAAAATAGCTTCGTCTGCAAACGAAATAGGAGAGATGTATTATGATAAAGTTAAAAACTATATCTACTACAGCGATTACACCCTGCTTACCCAAACCGGCGACAAAGTTTACAAGCAAGACCCTACGGGCAATAACCCGGCTGTTGTTTTAACCAATGATGCTCGCGTTAATAAAATAGTTAAGTTAACTACTGATGCTGAAGGCAATGTTTACGCGCTTAAATACGAAGAAGGCCCCAGCTACTATTCCATTTATAAAATAACTCCCGACGGCAGCACTGTAACCGAGATAAAGAAGAGATTTGAGATGAATGCCAATACATCAGGTAATTATTTCTTTTTTATTAACGCAGCTAACGAGATCTGCCTACGCCCTGACTATAAGGTAAAACAAAACGGCGACTTGGTTAGCTCGGGCAAGATTGCTTTATACGGACTAAATCAGGCAGCCGGTGGCGCGTTTCTGAACACCGGAAGCGCATACCTTGCACAAGGCACCAATAATACTACTGATGCCAACCAGACCAAGTTTATAAAGTGGAATTTGAATGACGGCAGCGTTGCCGACGCAAGTTTTACTTTAAAAGATTTATTTAACACAGACGACCCTACGCTTTTTAGTAAAGACCAGAGAATATCTAAGTTAAAATTTGCTGTGGATGATAGTGATAACTTTTACGCCCTGATGGATCACTCTTACATAAGCGGACAAATTACCAGTACCTGGATAATACGTAAAGCCAAAAACGGCACCGCCGGATCAACATTGCTGGGCACGTTTTCCATCAAATTCCCGAGCCTTGATCTGACAGACTACACAGGTGCTGTAATATTTGTATCAGACGCGCGTGGCAACCTTTACATAAAAGCTAATCAGAAAGATATAATCAGAATTACACAATAAACAACATATAACCATGAAAAAAGCAATTTTAAGTATTTTAACAATGGCGGTATTATTTACCACCGCCTGCAAAAAGGATGACAACAACGGCGGTACCGCAACAGGCGGAGCGGCAACAGTTACAGCGGGTAATTACGGGTTTGATGGCTCCGCAAGTTTGGGTAAATTTTCATCAACCAAAGCGGGCATTACACAAACAACTGTAGCCGGTATTACCTCTTTTAGCGTTTCGGCTATTAAAGATGGGAGCAACGAATCTATTACTATTGTGCTGCTAAAAAGCGCAGCTGTAGGTAAGGTGCAATTAGGGCCATCATTAAGCAACGGTGGCATAATTATCAGTAAAGATTATACCAAGGCAGGCGATGGCGCAGTAAATTACTCTACTGATAACAGCGGCACTATGGCAGGCGGAGGCGAAGTAAATTTTACCAAAGTTGATGGAAAAACGGTAGAAGGTACCTTTTATGCTGTAGCGTATAACAATGCACGTAAAGAAGCCTTTATTGAACAAGGAAGTTTTAAGGGAACAATTCAATAATAAATGTACAATCATGGCCATTGCCTTACAGGGCAACTGGCCATGATTGTTTTACTTTTAACGGGAAGCTTTATAGTGTTCTTTTAATTATGTTTGTTTGCTAGCCGATCTTTATCGTTTGATATCTTAATGAAACATATTTTTATCTCCTTATTGCTTTTAGGTTGCTGTAGGTTTACCTACGGCCAGGCCGATAGCCTTAAAGCCCAACTAAAACAACAGCCCGATAACCTTAAGCTTAAGTATCAATTAGGATTGGCCAGTCTGAAAAATGGAGATACTGATAGCGCAAGGATATGGTTTAACGATGTTATAGATAACGCTGCAAAAAAAGGCGACGCTGCAAATTACATTTTAGCTAAGATACAGGTGGGTAGGTTATTGGCAGACAAAGGCCAAAATGTACAGGCCTTTAAAATTTACCAGGAAGCGTTAAGCAAGGCCGAAAGCATGCACAATAAATTAGAGATAGCCCACATATATAAAAATATAGGAGCGCTTTATGTTAGCTGGAAAAAATTTGAGGATGCTTTAAATTACTACCAAAAAGCAGAGCTAATTGCCGTTGAGATAGGGGATGAGGAATTAATGGCCGATTGCCAGAACAACAAGGGCACGGTATACGAACAAACAATCAGTTATGACAAAGCCATAAAAGCATACAAAAATGCATTAGCTGTTTACTCTGCAAAAAACATCAAGCCTAAAATTTCAATGGCGCTTAGTAACATTGCCATAGTTTACAAATACCAGAAAAATTATCCCGCATCACTTGAGTACAACAGGAAAGCACTCGCGTTATCCATTAAAACCAGCGACAACTGGATGACAAGTGCTACTTACAATAACATAGGCAATTTATATGGCGAAATGGGCAACTATAAAATGGCTATTTTTTATTGCGAAAAAGCATTGGCCATAGCCAATAGAATAGGCGCTATAGAAATTGTTGAATGTACTTATGATAGTATGAGCGAGGCCGCAGCTAAGGTTGGCGATTATAAAAACGCTTATAAGTATCACAAAGATTTTTCTGAGGCCAATAGTAAATTTATCAATTTAGAAAGCGCTAACAGGCTGTCAGAACTGAACGTAAAATATGAGACCGCGCGTAAACAGAAACTGATACAAGAGCAGCAGTTTGAAATTAGCAAACGCAATTATTGGCTCTATGGGGCGCTTATATTATTGGTTTTAATATCAGTTGTAGCTTATCTTATTATACGTAATAACAGCTACAAACAAGACAAACGCATACAGGCGGAAATACGCAAGCAACAGGAAATTGAAACGCGGTCGTTATTTGAGGGTGAGCAAAAGGAAAGGATAAGAATTGCTCGTGATCTGCATGATAGCATTGGGCAGTTACTATCCGTAGTTAAAATGAATTTATCTAACCTTGGTCCACAATATAAGCAGGATGCCAATATAGATAATACGGTGTTATTGGTTGATAAAACCATTACAGAAGTACGCCATATATCACACAACCTAATCCCCGAAGAATTGAACTTTGGCCTGTTCGCAGCCTTGGAAGATATGGCTGATAAGATCAACCAGGCCGGTAACACAACGGTTGTTTTAGATATACCGGACGAAGCACGAGATCATCAATTTGAAAAATCAAACGAATTATCCATATACCGCATAGTGCAGGAAGCCTTAAGCAACATTGTAAAGCATGCACAGGCTACCACCATTGATCTGGCTGTTTTGCCGCAGGCAACCGGAATGACGATCAGTATTAAAGACGATGGCCGCGGGTTTGACACGGGGAAGATAAAAACCTCAAAAGGAATTGGATGGAAAAATATAGCTGCGCGTGTAAATATGCTTGATGGCAGCTTACAGGTAAGGTCAGAAAAATTAACAGGAACTCAAATAGAAATAACCATCCCCGGATGATAGCCCAAAAAATTAACATCCTTATTGCCGATGACCACCAGATGGTGATAGATGGACTTAAGAGCCTGCTATCGGCAGAGGAGGCCTACAATGTGGCGTCCGAAGCTAATAATGGCCAGGTGGCCTATGAAATGATTGCCGCTGACCCGGATAATTTTCAGCTGTTACTTACCGACATAAGCATGCCTTTGCTAACCGGTACACAGTTGTGCCGTATGGTGAAGGATAAATATCCGCATATACAGGTACTTATTTTAAGCATGTACAATAATGCGCCCGCCGTAAAAGAGGCCGTAATGGCCGAAGCGGATGGTTATATTCTGAAAAACGCCGGCCGTACAGAACTTTTGCAGGCCATGCATAGAATAACAGAAGGGGGCACTTACTTTTCGCAGGATATTGTGCCCATTATATACGGGCAGTATCATAAACAAAAAATACAGGACGAGCAGTTGAGTCAGCTTTCGGCACGTGAGCGGGAAGTTTTGGGTTTGATAGTTAAAGAATTAACGAGCGAAGAAATTGGCGAGAAACTTTTCATTAGCAAAAAAACCGTTGATAACCACCGGCAAAATTTGTTGGAGAAAACCGGATGTAAAAGCACCGTTGGCCTTGTTAAGTTCGCTATTAAAAACGGGTTAGAGTAGTTTTAAAACTTATCATGTGGAGACACACGCTTTAAAACGTACGACAGCAGGGCGCCAAAAAACACATATCCCACAAATATAAAATAGCCGGGTTGCAGGGATGTGCCGTTATCAGTAACCATGTTTAGCGATGGAGTATGAATATTGAGGGTGGTTAGCTGGCTTTTTATTATACCGTTCAGGCCAATATAGGTCATTAAAACACCTACTATCATAACGTCGGCCATGTCCCATTTACCCAGCTCAAAAGTTAAATAGCGCACCACCGGGTGGCGTGCTATTTTTTTGGTACTTAGTACATAAATACCTTTCGCTATTAATCTTAAAAGGGGCAATACCAACACAAACAGCATAATTAGCGCGCCTACTACAATAGTATCTGGCTTACGTTGACTCATTAGCGTACTAACTATACCAACAATACTTTTGCTTTGGTAAAATAATACTTGGTTCTGAAAAGTCATTTTCTCGCCCAACAGCATTAGATCCATAGATTGTATGCGCGCGTCAACCTCAATAACGGGTAGTAAACTGCCAACAGCCAGCAGCACGAACGCAAACAGCAGTGAAAATACAAAAAGCGGCGTTTGCAGTTCAACATGCCTGCGCATAGATATCCACAGCAAAAGCGCCGCAACTACGCAACCTAACATGATAGCAACGTATTTAATAAGTTCTTCTGTAAGGGAGGCCACGCGTGCTTTTATAGCATTGTTAAAGCTTTCCGGATCTGAAACCTTATATTTTTTATAAACATATTGGGTAACCGCATAATTGGCCACCCGTGTGCTATCGTACGTTTGGGTTATTAACTGCTTAAACTTGCTGCCTGCAATATCTTTTAGGCGCTCTTCGCTCCGTCGACTGCTCACTTTGGCAACAATGGTGTTGGCAAATGGCTTAACCTGGGCCTGTATTTCGGCAGAGTCTACCAGGATGTTAAATGCCAGTTTCTTTAACTTACCACCAATACTTTTTTGCGGCTTTTTTATTTCTCTTATGGTTTTGGCTAACAAGCCGTGCATTTCGGCTTCTATACCTTTGCGCATGTCTCCCCGTAGTTTGGGCGTGATGTGATAGGCATCAATTTTACCATCAATCAGGTTGGCAATTCTATCGCTCCATTCATCAATTGAAAAAATCCCGAAGGTAACACTGTTAGCCAAGCTATAATCCTCCTTAACCTGTACACGCTCCGCCGATATTGATTGTAATTTATAGCCACAGTAAACTGCCCCTGACAGTAATATACTTAAACCAGCAAGCAGTACAATATTTAAGGCGGTATATTTCAGTTTAACTGGCATCGTTTGGGGTAATATATTTCAGTATGGTTGACAGGATCAATCCATACAGCACAAAACTTATAAATATGATGTACCCGGGCTGTAGCGCGGTATTATTGGTAGTGATAATGGTAAGGTCCTGGCTTTTTATGTTGAGAAAAGCAAGCTGACTTTCCAATAATCCGTTTAGTCCGATGTAGGTCATCAGCACCGCTATTACAATAACATCGGCCATACTCCATTTGCCCGATTGAAAAGCGAAGTATTTAATGATCTTGTTCTCGGCAATTTTGCGCCGGCTTAACAGGTGTATCCCGGTTGATGATAATTTTAATACCGGGAAGAGAATACTGAAGCATAATATCAAGATACCAACAGCAATAGCATCAACAGCGGGCTGCTCTATCAGCACCTTTACCACGCCTAATATGCTTTTACTTTCATAAAATAATACCTGGTCCTTAAAGTCAACGTGTTCGCCTAATAGCACAAAATCGAATTTTTTAATGCGGCAATCCACCTCTATCATAGAGGCGCTTAAGCCAACCCATAAAAGTATAAACGCAAAAAGCAGCGACAGGATAAATAGCGCCCCATGCAGATCAGTACGGCTACGGAAAAACCACCAGCAGCAAAGCACAATTATAATGCAGCCCAGCATGCCAAAGCAATACCTGTACATTTCTGTATTGATATTTTTTAGCTGACTGTCTAATTTATTATTTAGCGTGAGGGGGGAGTTTACATCATACTTTTTATACATGCGTTTAAAAAGTACGTCCTGCGCGCGTAGGGTGCTGTCTATCGTATCGCTTCGCAGCACGTCGGCAAATTCTCTCATTGCCATTTCGCTCAGTTTAGCTTTTTGGTTGGGGTTGTCTGCTTTGGCAATAATAGAGCGGGCAATTTTAGGTACCTGGGCACGCACCTTTTCTGTCTTTACAAAGGTCTTTACAACCAGCTTTCTTATTTTACCCATCAGGCTTTTAGGCTTTTTTTCAACCATGCCCTCTGCCTTGGCAATTAATGCGTACAAAACCTCTTCAACCTCGGTTTGCATTAAATTTTTTTGGCGCTTATCAAACTTGAAATTACGTACCTGTTTGTTTACAATACGGGCTATGTCATCCCGCCACTGATCTACAGAGAGCAGGCCGTAATTAATACTGTTAACCTCAGAGTAGTCGGCTTTGATAATTTCCTGTTGCGCCGACAGCGTACGCAGGCGGTACCCGAAATAAGCTTCGGCAGCGAGCAATAAAACAAGGCCGACGATAAGAATTAATTTATCAATCGAAAAAAAGCCGTTTTTAGATGTTGCGGTCAAGGTTTAAAGATCAAAGACAATTGTGAAGCGGCAGTTAGTACGCCTTAAAAAAGTAGCCATGGTTAGGCAGCAAGTTTTTCGCCTTGCATTTGTTTAGCACGAAACGCTTTCAAGTCTTTTTTTAACAAAGCTTTTAATTCAATATCTAAAGCTTTAAGCAGAATGTCGGTTTGAGTAACAGTTACTTTTTTCATGATTAGATGGTTTTATAATAGTTGTTGAAACAAATGTAAATATCGTGCCATGGGTTTCTTATGCTGATAAGATGTGTATGATATTAAAAAGTGTAGTTTTTAGTAGACGATTATTTATATAGCAATGGGTTTTAAAACCATCGCTCTGAGGATAACCTATAGCTTTTCCCTATCACATATAGAATTAATTGATTTTGTTTTAACTATCAACAAGCCTACCTTTATAAAGAGGCACGCTTGTGCTGTTACATTCCGATCAAACCTGATAAACTTATTTTATGGAAAACGAATCAAACGACATCAGTAAATGCCCTTTTCATAATGGCAGCATGAAACAAAATGTTGCCGGTGGCGGCACTAAAAATCACGACTGGTGGCCAAAGCATTTAAAAGTTAGCATCCTGCGCCAGCATTCGGCATTATCAGACCCAATGGGCGAAGGTTTTAACTATGCCGATGCTTTTAACAGCCTTGATCTGGAGGCTGTAAAGAAAGATCTGCACGCTTTAATGACAGACTCGCAAGAATGGTGGCCGGCAGATTTTGGCCACTACGGCGGTTTATTTATACGTATGGCCTGGCACAGCGCGGGTACCTATAGGGTATTTGATGGCAGGGGTGGAGCGGGCGCAGGGCAGCAGCGTTTTGCTCCGCTGAACAGTTGGCCCGATAATGTGAGTTTGGATAAGGCGAGGAGGCTGCTTTGGCCCATTAAACAAAAGTATGGTCGCAATATATCATGGGCAGATCTGATGATACTAACCGGCAATATTGCGCTTGAGTCGATGGGTTTTAAAACCTTTGGATTTGCAGGCGGCCGTGCCGACGTTTGGGAGCCCGATCAGGATGTGTACTGGGGTGCAGAAACTGTGTGGCTGGGTGGCGATAAGCGCTATGCCCATGGCTCTGAAGGGGTAGCTAAACATGCTGTGCTATCATCAGATGATGATGCCGACGGCGATATTCACTCGCGCAATTTAGAGAAACCTTTGGCAGCTGTACAAATGGGTTTAATCTATGTTAACCCCGAAGGCCCGGACGGTAATCCCGACCCGGTTATGGCGGCTAAAGATATTCGCGATACATTTGGCCGCATGGCTATGGATGATGAGGAAACCGTTGCATTAATAGCTGGCGGACACACATTCGGTAAAACCCACGGTGCGGCGCCATCTGACAATGTTGGTAAAGAACCCGAAGCGGCTGATCTGGCCATGCAGGGGTTTGGTTGGCATAACAAATATGGCAGTGGTGCAGGTGCCGATGCCATTACCAGCGGTTTAGAGGTAACCTGGACAAAAACGCCAACAAAATGGAGCAATAACTTTTTTGAGAACCTTTTGGGTTTTGAGTGGCAGTTAAGCAAAAGCCCGGCTGGTGCGCACCAATGGGTAGCTAAAAATGCAGAAGCTATTATTCCTGATGCTTTTGATAGCTCGAAAAAGCGTTTGCCTACCATGTTAACTACCGACCTTGCCTTACGCTTTGACCCTGCTTATGAGAAAATATCACGCAGGTTTTTAGAAAACCCTGATCAGTTTGCGGATGCTTTTGCGCGGGCATGGTTTAAACTAACCCATCGTGATATGGGCCCGAAAGAGCGTTACCTTGGTCCGGATGTGCCACAGGAAGAGCTGCTTTGGCAAGATCCTATCCCGGCGGTAGATCACGAATTGGTAAGCGATGCTGACATAGCATCACTTAAAGCGAAAATATTAGCTTCTGGATTAAGCGTTGCCGAACTGGTACAAACAGCCTGGGCCTCGGCATCAACGTTCCGTGGGTCTGATAAGCGCGGTGGCGCTAACGGTGCCCGCATCCGTTTGGCTCCGCAAAGATACTGGCAAGTAAACAACCCTATGCAGCTGCAAAAAGTGTTGGATGTGCTGGAGCAGGTACAGCAGGATTTTAACGCGACTGGTAAGAAAGTTTCATTGGCAGATCTGATCGTATTAGGTGGTTGTGCAGCTGTAGAAAAAGCCGCTGCGGATGCCGGGAAGAACGTTACGGTTCCATTTACGCCGGGCCGTATGGATGCCTCGCAGGAAAAAACGGATGTAGAATCATTTGGATACCTGGAGCCTCTTGCTGATGGTTTCCGTAACTATCGCAAATCAAGATCATCTGTATCAACAGAAGAATTGCTGATAGATAGAGCGCATTTACTTACCCTAACCGCGCCTGAGTTAACTGTGCTGATTGGCGGCTTACGTGTGCTGGGTAACAACTATGATGGTTCAACGCATGGTGTATTTACAGATCGCCCGGGCCAATTAACCAACGACTTTTTTGTGAACCTGTTGGATATGGGTACCGCCTGGAAAGCAGCATCGCAAGATAGGGAAATTTACGAGGGCAGCGACCGCGCTACCGGTGCAGTAAAATGGACCGGCACCCGTGCCGACCTTGTATTTGGATCAAACTCTGAACTACGTGCCGTTGCCGAAGTTTATGGTAGCGCAGATGCGAACGATAAATTTGTAAATGATTTTGTTGCGGCCTGGAGTAAAGTGATGAATTTGGATAGGTTTGATGTGAAAGAAGTCAGCAAATAGTCCAAAGCGTCATGCCGGATTTATTTCAGCATCCCACGGGATAGGTAACCGGCAAGGTATTGTTCTCAACCTGTCTGTGGCGTGCTGAAACAAGTTCAGCATGACAGTCTTTTTTGAAATAAATCAGCACCCCGCCCAAAGCGTCATGCCGAACTTGTTTCGGCATCCCACAGGCTAAGTAACCGGCAATGCATTATTCGTAACCTGTCCGTGGGGTGCTGAAACAAGTTCAGCATGACAGTCTTTTTTGAAATAAATCAGCAACCTGTCCAAAGCGTCATGCTGAACTTGTTTCGACATCCCACGGGCTAAGTAACCGGCAAGGTATGTTCGCAAACTGTCTGTGGGGTGCTGAAACAAGTTCAGCATGACAATTTTTTTGAAATAAATCAGCAACCCGTCTAAAGCGTCATCCCGAAACAAGTTCAGCATGACAGTCTTTTCGAAATAAATCAGCAACCCGTCCAAAGCGTCATGCCGAATTTCGGCATCCCACGCGATAAGTAACCGGCAAGGTATGTTCCCAACCTGTCTGGGGGGTGCTGAAACAAGTTCAGCATGACAGTCTTTTATAAAGATTATTATCCCAACTTCTCCCTCAACCGCTCCTTCACACCACCAAACCATTCATCCTTTAAAATACTTAAAATTATGGAGTCGCGGCGGCCGCCATCATGCAACACCATGTGGCTGCGGATAATGCCTTCTACCGTACAGCCAATGCTTTTCATTGCAGCGATGCTTAGCGCATTGCGTGCATCAGCACGAAACTCCACGCGCTCGGCGTTCATCGTTTCAAACGCAAACTGCAGGAGCAAAAATTTGCAATGCTTATTCATGCCCGTACCACGGAAATCTTTTCCATACCAGGTATAGCCTAATTGTACAGTACCATTTACAGGTTGTATATCATAAAAACGTGTGCTGCCGGCATAGCTTCCAACGCGTTTATCAAATACTATAAACGGATATTCAGTTTTCGCCTCTCTCAAAGTGAGGGCCTCTTTGAGATACAACTTTAAATTTTCTTCACCTTCGGCAGACTTTGCAGAATAGCGCCAATTATCGGGCTCGTATAATGAAAAAGGCAGAAGATTTTCAAGATCGTCAGCAAGCAATGGTCGCAACAAAACCCGTTCGTCCTCCAGTATATATTCCTCTTTAGCGTTAAAATTGAGTGCCATAAATTTTTTATGAATGATCTTAAAATATTATTGCCTGATGATCGTCTGCAATCTTAATAAAAATATAACATAAGCTTTAGTATTTTTGCCTCCTCAATAAACAATATGCCCTCAAAAACAACCGCTAATACGCCAAAACCACCAGGAATAGGCAGCTTGCTAAAACCTTACCGTGGTTTGGTAGCCCTGCTTATTGTGCTGGCACTGCTAAGCAACGGCATTAACCTGCTGCTGCCACGCTTTATAGCGGATGGGATAGACGCTTACACTCATAAAACTTTTGATCTGAAAGTTGTTATTACAGAGTTCGCCATAGCTGTTGTACTGGTTTTTATATTTGGATACCTGCAAAGTGTTATTCAAACCTACGCTTCAGAGCGCGTAGCGCGCGATCTGCGTACCCGGTTGGCCGATAAGATCTCGCGGCAAAGTCATGCTTTTATTGAGCAGGCCAACCCGGCCAAATTACTTACCAACCTAACTGCCGATGCCGACTCTATTAAGCTGTTTGTTTCGCAGGCTATTGTATCAATCGTATCATCATTGGTGATAATTGTAGGCGCAAGTGCGCTGATGCTGAGCATTAACTGGCGACTGGCACTAACAGTAATTGCTATCATCCCGATAATAGGCGGTACGTTTTTTTATGTGCTTAAAAAGGTACGGGTACTTTTTATTCAAAGCAGAGAGGTTATAGACTGGCTGAACAAGATCATTAACGAAAGTATTTTGGGCTCGGCGCTGATCCGCGTCATCAACTCGCAAGGTCTGGAATCAATGAAGTTTTTAGAGGCCAACAGTAAAGCCCGCGATTTTGGTTTAACTATACTTAAAATGTTTGCCGGGCTTATCCCTGTTATCTCCTTCACGGCCAACCTTTCCCTGCTAACCATTCTGGCGCTGGGCGGTCACTACGTAATAATGGGCACCATGACGCTGGGCGAATTCTCGGCCTTTAACAGTTACCTCATCATGCTCATCTTCCCTATACTGGTTATAGGTTTTATGAGCAATATTATAGCGCAGGCTACGGCATCTTTCCAAAGGCTTAACGCCATATTAAACGCGCCCGATACGGAGGAAAAAGGAACCGATACCACCCCGATAAAAGGTGATATCGAGATGAAGAGCGTAAGTGTTTTTTACGGACAGAAACCCGCTTTAAAAGATGTTTCACTGTCGGTAAGATCAGGTTCAAAAATTGCGATAATTGGTCCGACTGCCGCCGGGAAAACGCAACTGCTTTACTTACTTACCGGGTTAATAAATGCAACAGAGGGAACGGTTGAGTTTGACGGTAAAAGCATAGCAAGCTATAACAGCGAAGCCTTTCATCGGCAGGTTGGTTTTGTGTTTCAGGATAGTATTATATTCAATATGAGCATCCGCGAGAATATCGCCTTTAGCGATACAGTAACAGATGAATCATTGCAAAAAGCGATAGAAACCGCAGAACTGGCCGACTTTATTAATGGCCTCCCCGATAAGCTGAACACCATTGTTTCTGAGCGGGGAGCAAGCTTATCTGGCGGGCAAAAGCAGCGGATAATGCTGGCAAGGGCGCTGGCAGTAAATCCTAAAGTTTTATTGCTGGATGATTTTACCGCCCGTGTTGATACCGGCACCGAACAGAAAATACTGGCTAATGTTCAGCGCAACTATCCCGGTACCACGCTGATCTCGGTAACCCAAAAAATAGCTGCCATTGAGCATTACGATAAAATTGTGGTGCTGATGGATGGCGAAATAGTGGCCGAAGGAACCCACGACGAACTGATGGCTGATAGTCCTGAATATGTACAGATCTTTAATTCACAACAAAGCACCAGCAACTATGAATTACGATCTTAACCAGTTATCTAAAGGGCAGCAAAAAACCTCAACCCTTTCAGGGCTGAAAAACCTGCTGCAGTTAATAGCGCACGAAAGAAAAAATCTTTTGCTGGCCATGTGTGCCATATTGGTTACCTCATCTATCAACCTGGCAGGGCCTTATGTGGTGGGCCACACTATTGATGAGTATATAGTTACCGGCAGCAAAAAAACGGCTATCGACCCATATCACGGCGTTTTGGTTAATTGTGGTTTGCTGCTTTGCCTGTATTTTGTGTCGCTTGTTACCAGTTATCTGCAAACGCGCTTAATGGGCGGGGTAGGGCAGCGAATGCTATTTACTTTGCGCAACGCAGTTTTTAATAAGTTACAGCAACTGCCGGTAGCTTTCTTTAACCAAAACAAAGCCGGCGACCTGATATCCCGCATAAATAATGATACGGATAAGCTTAACCAGTTTTTCTCGCAGTCGCTTATGCAATTTATTGGCAGCATTGCTACCATGCTTGGCGCGGGGATATTTTTGGTGGCTATTAATATTAAATTGGGTGCGGCAGCGCTTGCTCCGGGTGTGTTGATCTTATTTTTTACCATGATCGTATCGCCCTGGGTAAAACGTACCAACGCCAAAAATTTAAAAAGTGTGGGCGGCATGAGTGCAGAGATACAAGAGAGTCTGCACAACTTTAAAGTGATCATCGCTTTTAACCGCCGCGATTATTTTAGGAAACGTTTTGATGTTGCCAATAAAGAAAATTATAAAAGCGCCATTGGCGCTGGCCTCGCAAATAATATTTTTATGCCGGTTTACACGCTGTTTGCAAGTATAGCGCAACTGGCTGTTTTAACATTTGGCATTTATTTAATTAGCGAAGGCGAGTTTACTATAGGCTTGCTTGTGAGTTACTTTTCGTACACCACCAACTTTTATAACCCGCTTAGGCAGTTAGCTACACTTTGGGCCAACTTCCAGGTGGCCATGGCGGGTTGGGACAGGATCTCGCAAATTTTAGCTCTGGAGACTGATCTGGCCACGGTAAAAGCTGCTGAAAAAGAAACTTCTGATGCGCTGCTGGAATTCAGGAATGTGCATTTTGGTTATGGTGATAACCAAATCTTGCATAATGTTAATTTTAAATTGGAACGGGGTAAGACTTATGCCCTGGTTGGGCCAACAGGTGGCGGCAAAACCACCACAGCATCATTAATTGCCCGTTTGTATGATCCGCAAGGCGGGACTGTTTTGCTTGATGGGAAAGATATAAGGAGCTATGATGCTACAGAGCGTTCCAAAAAAATAGGCTTTATTTTACAGGAACCATTTTTATTTACCGGTACCGTACGCGAGAATATATTGTATGGAAATAAGCTTTATGCCGGCTATACTGACGAGCAATTGGAGCAGGCCATTAAGGATGCCAATTTGGGAAACTTACTGGCCATGTTTGATGATGGATTAGAAACCAAAGTACTATCAAGTGGAAACAGCATTAGTTTAGGGCAAAAACAGCTGATCGCCTTTATGCGGGCCGTATTGCGCCATCCTGACCTGCTTATATTAGATGAAGCAACGGCAAACATTGACACCATTACAGAAAAGTTGTTAAGCGAGATACTTAATAATCTGCCGCAGCA
This sequence comes from Mucilaginibacter sp. HD30, assembly GCF_054061755.1. Lineage (NCBI taxonomy): Bacteria > Pseudomonadati > Bacteroidota > Sphingobacteriia > Sphingobacteriales > Sphingobacteriaceae > Mucilaginibacter > Mucilaginibacter sp. HD30. The sequence goes on along the minus strand of NZ_JBSSEO010000001.1, from coordinate 2,503,144 downwards.
TACTACGCGGGTTATAATTGCCCACCGCTTAAATACCATTGAAAATGCTGATGAGATATTTTTTGTGAACTCGGGCGAGGTTGTTAGAGCAGGATCTTTTAACGATGCAATGGATCTGCTGTTAAAGGGCAAAAGGGTAAGTTAAAACCCGTTTACGCAATTTATTGCGTAGGCAATACTGGTTGTTATTAGTGATTAAAACTGACTTAATGTGCAGAATGGTAACAAAAAATGCTCTTTGCAAATTTTTACATTAGGGTTTTGTTTTTATAATGTATCATTACTGTGAGCTTTGCAATTAAATATGGCAGTTGGAGTATTATATGTGGATGACGAGGTTAATAACCTCAATAGTTTTAAAGCAGTCTTTAGGCACGACTTTGAGGTATATACAGCAATATCTGCTAAAGAGGGCCAAAAAATATTGGACACTACAGAAATTGGTGTAATTATTACAGACCACCGCATGCCTGTTATGACGGGTATTGAATTCCTTGAGTCGATAATACCTACCTATCCGGATACCATTAGAATATTGCTTACCGGCTTTGCCGATATAAACGCGGTGATGGATGCCATTAACCGTGGCCACGTTTATAAATACCTGGTAAAGCCATGGCAAAATGATGAGCTGAAAATGTACATTGTAAACGCCATAGAAATCTACAAATTAAGGCGCGAGAATAAAGATCTGGCAGCAAAACTACGGCTTGCCCACGCCGAAATAGAGGCCCTGAAAAAGTTAGTGTAGCAGTTTTGTTATTGTGTTTTTTTAGTATGTATATTTAGACGGAATTTTATAAACCGCCTAATTAATTTTACTGCTTGATACACACCAGGACATTATATTGTACTGCTCTTATTTTATTGCTTTTTTTTTGGCGGACAGATACCAAAGCCCAGGGAACCAGCAATAAGGGTACTGAGTTTTGGACGATGTATATGGATCATATCCGTACCTCAACGGCGAATAATCCCAGCGCCATGATCCTTTACATTACCTCCGACGTGTCTACTACGGGTACAGTTGACATTGCTGACGGATCATTTAACACAAGCTTCAACGTAACAGCCAATGCTGTAACTTTTGTAAATATCCCCGCCAGCGCCTTTGTGGGCAGCCAGGGTAAGTTTTTAAAAGGCATCCATATCAAATCGGCAAAGCCGATAGCTGTTTACGCGCATATTTACGCGTCGTCGGTATCGGGTGCCACATTGCTGCTGCCTGTCAGCGCTATGGGTAAGGAGTATATGTCTATCAATTATAAGCAGGGGTCAAATTCACTTAACTCAGACGGGTTGCCATCCTATTCAACTTTTGCGGTGATTGCCACCGAGGATAATACTGCTGTAGAAATAACGCCTTCTGAACAACTTTTAAACGGCCAAGCAAAGGGTGTTACGTTTACGGTCAACCTGCAAATGGGAGAGTTGTATCAAGGTTTAGGTGCTGAACACCTAGATCTTACCGGCACCAAAATTAAATCAGTCAGTACAGCATCCGGTACCTGCAAAAAAATAGCGGTTTTTTCGGGCAGTACTAAAATTGGCATTGGTTTTTCTAATGAAGCTCAACTTACCTCTGATAATTTGTTCCAGCAGGTTTACGCCACTTCAACATGGGGCAAAAATTACATTACGGCACCCCTAAAATCACGCCCTTACGATATTTACCGCGTTATTTTAAGTGATCCTGCAACACAGATAATACTTAATGGGACTACAATCGCGGCGAACCAAATTGTAAATGGTTTGTATTATGAATTTCAGTCAACCGCCACCAACGTAGTATCGGCTGACAAGCCGATACAGGTAGTTCAATACTCTGGGAGTCAGGGAGAGGGCCCTAACGGCAGGGTAAACGGTGATGTCGGCGACCCTGAAATGATCTATTTAAGCCCTATTGAACAGGGACTTGACAGGGTAACACTGTATTCTAGCGGTTATTATAGAATATTGGCAAGCTACATCAATGTTATGCTACCCACCAGTGCAGTATCGTCATTTACCCTCGATGGAGCTCCTTATACAGCGTTTACCCCGGTAGCGGGTAAGCCCGAATATTCTTACGCGCAGATAGCAGTTTCATCCGGTCCCACAAACAACGGCGGTGGTTCTGTAACATCCGGCACGCACACGCTAAAGGCGGATGAAGCCTTTACAGCTATCGCATATGGCTTCGGGGGTACAGAATCATACGGTTACGCTGCCGGTACCAATCAGCTGGATCTGAATACCCACCTTGTGTTTGAAGACTCTGCTGATATTGCAAAAAGCCTCACAACCGCATGCAGCGGCCAGGCTTACAAGTTACAGTTAACCCTGCCCTATGCAACCACCCGCATAAGTTGGGACCTTGGTAATGGCACGGCACCCCTTGTGCAAACCAATCCGCTGATAAAATCTACGACGATTGTAGCGGGAAAAGCTTTATACAACTACGAGTACCCCAATATGGTTATCTATCCCGTTGGTAACCACATAGCTACAGCAACTGTTTTTAACCCGGTGGTTGATGAATGTGGGTCTGATCAGGAGGTACAGTTCTTTTTTACGGTTAACGGTCAGCCTGTGAGCGCTATACAGGTTAATAAAAGTAGTTTTTGCCTGGGCGATGGTGTGCAGTTTAAAGATGTTTCGGTTATTGCCGATGGAGGGGCAGCACAGCAGTGGTTATGGGATTTTGGCGACGGATCTCCTTTCTCAACCGTGCAGAACCCTACACATATTTACGCCGCCGCAGGCGACTACAAGGTTAAGTTAACCGTTACAGATGCCAATGGCTGCAGTACTGTTTCCCCCGAAAAAAATGTACATATCAACAAATTACCGGTCGCTTTATTTACCATGACGGCGTCTGATTGTTTAAACAACGGCGTTACCATAACCGATAATTCGCTGGCCTCAGAGGGAAGCATTGTAAAATGGAGCTGGGATTTTGGCGACGGAACACCTGCTGAGGACAAAACAGCAGCTACGCCATTTAGCCATGTTTTTACTGCTGTAGGCACTTACAGCGTTAAGCTGATGGTTACCACTGATTCAGGATGCGTTAGTGTGACATTTCAAAAAGATATTACTATTCATTCCCTCCCGGTGGTTGATTTTAGCCTGCCCGATGCCTGCATTGATGACGTAGCAAGGTTTACAGATCTGAGCACAATTGAAGATAACACGCAAGCAGAGTTTACCTACAAATGGAACTTTGGCGACCCTAACGCATCGGTCGTTAACAACACATCCACCCAAAAAAATGCGCAGCATAAGTATAATGCTGCGGGTAATTACACCGTTACGCTCACCGTAACTTCTAAATACGGCTGTGTAAGCACTAAACAACTTCAGTTTAAAATAAATGGTGCTAACCCCGTAGCCAAATTTTCTGTGCAAAACAACTGCAGTGGCAGTGACATTTCTTTTAAGGACGAATCGGCCATACCCGGCGGCTTTGGTGATGTAACCAAACTTATATGGTATTTTGATTATGATAATCACCCCGAGCTATCAGAAACCTACGCATCTGCGGCCCTACATGCAAATAAGTTATATACCCATAACTACGGCCTTTTTAATACCCCCGCTACGAAAACCTATCATGTTAAATTGATAGCATTTTCTGGCGATAGCCAATCCTGTACCAATGTTTTTGACAACATCATCACCATTAACGCCAACCCGGTAATTACCTTATTATATAACAATAACCCTATTACCGCTGATATTATTCTTTGTCAGGATAATGGCGTTATCGTAATTAAAGAGAATAAAGGCATTTATGCAGGTACGGGGGTTTTCTCAGGAACTGGAATAAGTCAGACCGGCACTTTTGATCCTGTGGTTTCCGGTACCGGTACTTTTGTAATTAACTATGTATTTGCAGCAAGCGGAACAGGCTGTAGCTACGCTGCTAAATTTAACATTAAGGTTAACCCCATACCCGTTATTCAGGATGATGAACAATATGCCATGCTTGAGGGGCAAAAAATAATATTGCGCCCCAATGTAAGTATCAGCTCTGGTTCAGTAAGGTATAGCTGGCTGCCCGCCGCCACGCTTGATCGCGCAGATGTTGAAAAGCCTTATGCCAGCCCCATTGAAAATACAACATACACATTAACAGTAACATCTGATAAGGGTTGCATAACCGTTAAAGACATATTTGTAAAGGTTTTAAAGGCCCCGCTTATACCCAATGCCTTTACGCCCAATAGTGATGGTATAAATGATGTATGGGAAATTAAATACCTGAATTTGTATCCCAATGTAACCGTTGAAGTATTTAGCCGGACCGGAGAAAAAGTATATTTTTCAAAGGGATATGCATCACCCTGGGACGGAAGCTTGCGCGGCTCGGCATTACCGGTAGGTACATATTATTATATAATTAACCCTGGAAGCGGACGAAAAACGGCTTCAGGATACCTTAGTATTATCAGATGATGAAAATTTTATAGCTTGTTTATGTAACAGATAAATGTAGAAAAGCTATATTCGTCAATAATTGTGTCTGTAACTTAAAATTAATAAATACAAGATTAAAACTAGCAGCCAGACTTAGACCTTCATTTTAAAACAATATCGCGATAACAAGGGTGGATCTTCTTTAATGAAAAAACTTCTATTATTCATTTTAATTATCAGTGCGCGCTCTGCTATGGCGCAGCAGCTCCCACAGTTTACACAGTACGTGTTTAACAATTACCTTTTAAACCCGGCTGTTACGGGTATTGAAAGTTATACCGATTTAAAGATGGGCCACCGCAACCAGTGGTCGGGTTTAGATGGGGCCCCTGTTACCAGTTACCTATCAGTTAACACACCCATTGGCCGCAATTTTATAGAAGGCGATGCAACGGGTTTTTCTGGCCAGAACGGCGTAAATCCATCAAGCCGGTTATACACGCAAAACTACCAGGCCGCTGAGCCGCATCATGGTGTGGGCGCCATGATCTTGACCGACAAGGCCGGACCTATAACGCAAACCAACGTTGCCGCCACGTATGCTTATCACCTGGGGTTAACCAGCCGGATGAACCTATCGGTAGGGGTTATGGGAGGTTTTAACCGTATTACGCTGAATACAGAGGATATAACGCTTACCGATCCTAACGACCCTGCAATAACCAACGGGGCAAACAACAGCCAATGGAAGCCTGATATTGGTGCAGGTGTATGGTTATATTCGTCTACTTATTTTGTGGGCCTGTCCGCGCGGCAGCTGCTTCCTCAAAACTATTACTTTGGCACTTCCAGAACCACAAGCAGCCCAACCGTCCCGCATTTTTATTTAACAGCGGGTATTAAACTCTTCATGACGGACGAGATAACGTTTATGCCATCTGTAATGATAAAAAGAACCAGTCCGGTACCATTAACTTATGATGTTAACGGAAAATTTAACTTTAATGATAAGTTTTGGTTAGGCGCATCCTATCGTCATAAAGATGCTGCGGCCGTTTTGGCCGGCTTCAATCTGAGTTCGCTTATTAATGTGGGGTATAGTTACGACATCACCACATCGGCCCTTAATACAGTAAGCCGCGGTACCCACGAAATAGTTATAGGGCTTATGCTTAACAACGGCTTTAAACTTACCGCCCCGCAGCACGGTTTTTAAACTTCAATATGCTGTGCAAGTTTATACTGTAGCTGGAATTTAGAACCCATAAAAAGTGCATACACCTGTTTCTTATGTGTTTGATTTTAGTTTTTTGTGATTTTTAGCGTTTATAAAAGGTACTAAAAAGTGGCATTATACTAAAGATGCTAAACCTGCAATATAAGCTTCTTAAACTATTTGAATTTAGCCAGTGTATACTCTCCCCAAAAATCGCTTGGGGTTGCCAGGCTCCAGTTGCGTGGCGTTGCGTCGCCTAACATATAGTCTTTTCCATCGCTGCCTTTAAAAGTTAAAAAGCGGTCACGCATAACTTTCAGGTCCGACCCGCCAAAAGCTAACCCGTTGAGTTTGATGTTGTACGCTAATTTTTGCGGGTTGGAATTGAACGCGAGGAGTTTTAAGGGCACTGAAAGTTCAAAATCGTAATATAAACTATTATCAAGCATACCGGCAGCAGCTATTCCCTCGCCATTGTAAATAGGTATAATTTCTTCGTTGATACTTTTTAAGCCAGATATGCCGATAAACTTAAACGCGGCTTTTATTTTGGCGTTTCCGCTATTTATTAGACTGTCTTTACGCACATTATAATTTGCTTTGTCTGCGTTAATCTCCTTTCGTTTTTCCAGATTTAAATAGGGGTGGCTTTTATCTTTTCCGTAAAAAGGGAAGGTTATAACCAGGCCGTTTTTGTCTTTTTTGCCATCTGTGTTAATTGTAATGGCTATACCGCCTGTAATTATCTTTTGAATTATTTCTACATCCTTCGCCTGGATAGCGAGATAGAGATAGTCGCTGCTGTTTGCTACACTGTAGGTAATTTCGCAGGTTTTGTTATACGTTTGAAATTGATGCCACCACTCCGTTAGTTCACCATCAATTTTTATTTCAGTATTGTCAGCCTTAATCGGCAATTGTTGTACATCCGCCTTGGTTTGGGCATTTGCCACAAGAGTTATTGCTGATAAAAAAGTGAATACTATTCTTTTCATGATTATTTCGCTAAAGCGTACTCACCCCAAAAATCTGTAGGAGCGGTCCAGTTGTTAAGGAAGTTTTCAAAAGTTTCCATGTTTTGGATCGACCTCTCTGTTGTAGGCCAATTGTTGTTGCTTACAACGCGTTTCATTACGTTTAACGGGCCGGTGAAGCTATAGCTGTTAGGTTCCGCATTAATCATAAGGTGGTAAGAGAACTTTGATGCATGGTCAAAAGAAAGCCCAAGCAGCGAGAGATCGATAGCCATTTCAAGGGTGTATTTCATTTCATTATCAAAAGCGTTAGCGGCCGCTACGCCATGCTCGTTATAAATAGAAAGCAGGCTATCTACCCCGTTTAGTCCACTTGTATATATCCATTTAGCCCTGGTAGCTAACTGTTTGTTATACTTTATTACTGCCGTGTCTGTAGCGTGATCCCAGTCTTTGGGATCTATTAGTACCGTCTTGCCTTTTTCCATATAGGGAAACTTGATAAATGGTGCCCCGGCATCACTTTTATAGCCCGCTTTTTGTATTGCCAGCTTGATACCGCCGTTAACAGCAGTGGTCATTACGCTTTGGCTTACCTGTACTATTAAGTAGAGTTTCTTATCGTCGTTAGCCATTGTATAAAAAACTTCTGTAGCCGGGTTATATGCCTGTAGTTTTTTACCCCACTCCGTTGCTTTACCATCTATTTTGACATTGGCCGGCGCACGTAAACTAACCTGTTGCACATTGGGCAGTTTTTGGGCATGGGCACCCATATATACTATCAACAGGAAAGCAAATATTAATAGTTTCATATTTATTTAGCTAAAGTGTATTCGCCCCGTAAATCTGTTGGACTATTTACTTCTAAAGTGATGTGCCGGGGATCAGAAGGTAGCCAATTAGCCGGAGCGGTTAAAGGTGGCGGCGGAGGGCCAGCTGCTACCTGGTACGTTGGAACGCCATTTAATTTTATCTGATAAGCAAATGGTTTAGAAAGTCCCACCAAACCAATAAATTTTTTTGGGATCAAAATTTCGCATACAAACGCGCCATTGCCGTAAGTCATTTTGGTTTGTATGCTTTGCTCGTTATAAATTGAAATTAAGGTGTCTTGTAATCCATTAAAATTAAGTGCTTTTATAAATTTAAACTGTTTAATTGCAGCCATAATTTTTAAAGAATCTGTTAAAACAGAAAAATTTGCTTTCACAGCTCCTGATGCAGTTAAAGCATAACCCGAATTGGTGACAGGCACAGTTATAGAGGCGGCATTGGCTTGCTTTATGCCGGGGATATAAAAATTTAGGGTTATTCCACCTGCCAATATTTTTGCCGTGCTTGCTACATCTTTTGACCTGACGGCCAAATAGAATTGTTCGGCGTTATCGGCTAAGGTATATTCAATGCGAGTGGCTTTATTATATGCCTGTAATTTATCACCCCACTCGGTTGTTTTACCATCAATTTTAACATTGGCAGGTAAGCGTAAACTTTCCTGTTGTATATTGGGTAGTTTTTGGGCATACGCGGTAACAAAGGCTACTGTCATTAAAAAAAATAAATACTGTTTTTTTCAAGGCTGAAAGGGGTTAGTGTTTTAATTGGTTGCTCTAATATAAAACTATTTTATTAGTTAAAAAATGATTGTATCTTTTATTTAACCTTATCCATTAATTAGCCATTCACTAATTACTTATCTATTGACCGCTCCCGCTTTTTTAAATAGCTTTACCGCATAATAACGAAGCAAAAAAATGAATTATTGGTTAGTAAAATCTGAGCCTGATAAATACAGTTGGGACAAATTTGTTGCCGACGGCCGCACTTTTTGGGATGGTGTGCGTAACTACGCGGCACGCAACAACCTGCGCGGCATGCAACTGGGCGATCTGGTATTGTTTTACCACAGCAACGAGGGTAAAGAAATTGTAGGGATAGCCAAAGTGGTAAAAGAAGCCTACCAGGATCCAACTACCGATGATACTAACTGGGTGGTAGTAGAGCTTTCTCCGGTTGAAAAACTGAAAAATCCGGTAACGCTGGCACAAATAAAGGCCGATGAAATGCTTAAAGATATTCAGCTGGTAAAGTTGAGCCGTCTATCAGTAGCCAGCATTAAACCCGAAGAATTTGACTACATTTTACAATTAGCAAGTAATTAACAATCTCCTTAGGGGCAATACCATGAACTACAGAAAATTTAAAGATACAGCCATAGCCGAAGTAGGTTTAGGCACCTGGCAATTAGGCAGCGCCGATTGGGGTAATATTAACGATGACGATGCCTTTGCAATTTTGCAAGCCTATGTTGATGGCGGCGGCAATTTTATTGATACGGCCGATGTTTATGGCATGGGCGTGAGCGAGCAGGTGATAGGCAGGTTCTTAAAAACAGTTGACACGCCAATTTATGTAGCCACCAAATTAGGCAGGCGGGGAGACGAGCCTAACGGCTGGCCGCAAAACTTTACCTATGATGCGATGCGTAGGCAGGTGGAGGATTCATTGCGTTATTTAGACGTGCCGCAATTGTTTTTAGAGCAGCTGCATTGCATCCCTACTGAAGAAATGCGATCAGGCAAAGTGTTTGACCATTTGCGCCAACTAAAGCAGGAGGGATTGATAGCCAACTTTGGCGCAAGTGTAGAAACGTCAGAAGAGGCGTTAATATGTTTGGAGCAGGAGGGATTGGCATCGTTACAGATCATATTCAACCTTTTTCGCCAGCATGTGGCCGATGAAGTATTTGCCAAAGCTGCCGAAAAAGGTGTTGCTATTATAGCACGCGTTCCATTGGCCAGCGGTTTGTTAACCGGCAAGTTTAACCAGCAAACAGCGTTTGCAGCTAACGACCATAGAAACTATAACGCCAACGGCGAGAAGTTTAATGTAGGCGAAACCTTCTCGGGGATTGAATATAATGAAGGTGTGCGCTTATCAGAGAAGATAGGTGCAATGTTGCCGGACGAGCGCATGGCACAGTGGGCTATCCGTTGGATCCTGGATCATCCGCAGGTAACCACGGTTATCCCGGGCGCATCAAAGGTGAGTCAGGTTGAAACCAATATACACGCGTCTACATTGCCGCCATTGCCAGCGCAAACGTTTAGTGGTCTGCGTAAGCTATATGATGAAGAAATTCACAAAAAGATAAGAGGGGTTTATTAGTGGTTATAAACTAAGCGAGATTTGACAACCTTTAAAAGGTTGTCAAATCTTTAACTCGTAAGCTGTTTGGTAAATAATACTAAATGCTTAGTTTTAAGCAGCAATAAATTATCCCTTTATGAAGCTTACATTTTCAAGTATTCGCATATTTTTATTTGTCGGAGTTTTGGCTTTTGCTGGTTTTAAAAGCGTGGCCCAAAAACTTCCTAATAAACAGGAAGGCAGCGTGTTGGCACCGCCCAAAGTAAAGATTGATGGTAAAACGACCGAATGGGATTTCAAAGCCTACAATAACGCTACCGATGTGTTTTATACCATAGCGCACGATGATGAAAATATTTACCTTGCTATAAAAGCAACTGACGAAACTATTGTGCGCAAAATTTTAAGTGGTGGAATTACGTTCGTTATAAACGCTATCGGCAAAAAATCAGACGAAAATGCCGCTACTATCAGATTTCCCCTCTTTAATTTCAAAAACAAACCCAATATAAAATTTTCACTAAGGGCCGTACCGGCAGATAGTGTGAATTACTTTATGTCAGCAAATAATAAAAATTTTGCAAGTAAAGGCAAGTTTTTAAGAACCACCGGAATAACGGGTGTAGACACCCTGCTTTCTGTTTACAATACTGATGGTATAAGCCTGGCATCGTCGTTTGATAATGAACTGCATTATATGTATGAACTATCTGTAGCGCGTAAGTTAATTAAAGATGCCATAAACGGCGAAGGCAGGTTTTATTATAAAATATTACTCAATCCCATTACAATGGATGATACGCCGGGTGTAACAATTAATCGCGAAGAAAACGGCAACATAAAAAGTGTATACATCAATAAAACCAATATGCCGCCGAATCCAAACCCAAGCATGTCTGTACTTACCGGTGTTTCAGGGGAGTATAGTTTAAAATAGATAAAGCCTATTGCTTTCCAAAGTAGCTGGAAACGTCAAAGTAAACAGCAACATCTCTGCTGTCTGCAGTAGAAATGTTAACTACCTCGTGCTGTTTGTCTTTATAAACCTCATACCGCTGCGAAACTCTTTTACTGCCTGGGAACAATGCAAGTAGCTGGGTGTTCTCAGCTTCAAGGCCGGCTCTCTCGGTTTTTTCTTCTATTATAATCGCTCTTTCAAACGAGCTTCCGTCGCGTTGAGCAGTAAATGTAGTAGCGGTTTTAGGAAGCGGGGCATCAGTGGCCGTGCCTTCAACGGTATTTTTGTTGCTTGAGCATGCTGCTATTACTGATGAGCATATAATAAAGGCAAAAATTTTAGCTTTCATATTTAGTAGATTATATAACATAATAAGCTACCAAAGCATTAAAAAGTTTTATGCTTTATCTATAAACAAAGCTTTTAGCTCCGTAGCGTCATGTGGCTTTAATTTACCATCCAATATCAAACGTAGTTGGCGGCGGCGCAGTGCGCTGTCGTATAGGGCATGTTCCGCCGGTGTTTCTGGTACTAACTCAGGCACAGGCAGCTTATTGCCTGTTTTATCCAAAGCCACAAATGTGTAATAAGCCTCGTTACTTTTAACCCGTGTGCCCGATGGAATATTCTCGGCATAAACGTCCATCCGTACTTCTACAGAAGTATTAAACGCCCGCGATACCCGCGCTTCAATGGTCACTACATCACCTAATTTAATAGAGTGCTTGAAAGAAACACTGTCAACAGATACCGTTACCGCCAGCGTATTGCAATGTTTTTGTGCAGATATAGCGGCGGCAATGTCCATCCAGTGCAGCAGGCGGCCGCCCATTAGATTGTGCAGCATATTGGTATCATTAGGTAACACCAATTCATTCATAATGGTGTGCGAATCTTTGGGCGATTTTTTTAACATAAGCGGTGTTTTTGTAAATATACACAGTTACCGCACAAATTTGTTTATCTGCTGTTAACGGTATAGCCTTCGGCGTTCTGAATAATAATAGCTATTTTTATTGCGGACGATGTTGCTGCTAAATTAACCCTGCCCGTTATGAAAAAAATACTTTTAGTTGTTTTATTACTTATATCAGCTAAGACCGCTTTGTTTGCCGATACTGTAAACATTGATCGTTTTACAGTCAAGGAAAATCCCTTTGCTGAAAGCGAAGTGGCCATAGTGGCAGTAGATACGTTGGATAATATTCGGGAAGATGTTGACGGTATTTTCAGTTTTACCATCAACGGTTTTCAGGAAGAGATGAAGTTTGAAAAGGGCACTGCGTTTTACCACCACAAGCTGGATAAATCGTCTTTTTTTTATGTTAAGCATATTAATGACAACGGCACGCACTCCATGCTTTACTATATTTATAAGCAAGACGGCAAACTGCGCCCAATAACGGTAAGTTGGGCGCTGCTGCTGGGTATACCGCTGGCGCTTGTTTTACTGGGGTACGTGTTTAAGCGTTTTATAGCTATAATTCTGATCGTGTTTTGCATATTCCTGTTCTTTAACTACCAGAACGGCCTAAGCATCTCAACCTTTTTTGAAAGTATTGTTAATGGGTTGAGAGGGTTGTTTTGATATGCAGTTGATTGATGCGCAGATGTGTGGATATGCAAATGAGTTTTAAATGTGCGGATATGCAGATGTGCAAATGAGTTTTTAATGTGCGGATATGCAAATGATTAAAAAGGATTTTGAATGGTTTTGAGCTTCTCTTTAAATCAAGCTAACATCTGCACATTCACGCATCTGCATATCTGCACATCAAGCTAACATCTGCACATCTAAAAAGGCATCCCTATACCAAAATTAAGTTGCATAAAGTTATAGCCATCGCCGCCATTGGCTTGTTGGTAGTTCTGTTTAAACGCGCCGCTCTTAAACAACTCATCAGCATGTTTAAACAGCACCCATTGCTCAGATCCTCTAAACTGCGGATCTTTTACTTTAAACGCGGCATCTAAACGGAAAACGAAGAAGTTAAGGTCAAACCGTAAGCCGGTACCTATGCCAATTGCCGATGATTGAAGAATGCGGTTAAACTTAAATTCGCCATTTGGGTTTTCAACCTCCGGGTGCAGGCGCCATATGTTGCCAGCGTCAACAAAAAGCGCTCCTTTTAAAATAGTTCCAAAAAAGTTATTAGCTAATTTATACCTGTATTCGGCATTCATTACCAGCTTTACTTCGCCAAACTGGTCAATATATTTTAAGCGGGTGCGGGTAATATTGTCACTGCCATAAGCGTCTCCGCGATTAAACTGGCCTGGGCCAAGCGTGCGGGGTAGCCAGGCCCGTATATCGTTGGCACCTCCGGTGTAAAAGTTTTTCTCAAAAATAAGCTGGCGACTGTTACCGTAAGGTATACCAATACCTGGGTTGATCCGGAAAATAAACTGTTTGTCGCCACCAAGACTTTTATATACCCTGAAATCAATTTCTGATTTGGCATATTGCGCAAAAGTATAGCCAAACAGGGTGCGCTGTCCCTGCGCATCGCGCGGAGTGTTAAAAGCTGTACTCAAAAGCGACAACAGGTTACCGCCAACATCAAGCGAACCGCGGAAATAAGAAAAATTGCGTAAGGTGTTTAACTGATTACCGTTAACCTGATAGGTATACTGACTACCAGTTGTAAAAGTAGTACGGCCAATAAGGTATACGTACGAAAATCTATTTTGATCAAGTAATTGCTGCCTTGCAATGGGGTCTATTGAGCCCTTTGAAAATTCAAAATTGGCAGCTGTAAGGCTGTGTAGTTTGTTTGCCGTTTCTGCAAAATCATAAGTAATCGAGTTGATAAAGCTTGTACGGGTAACCAGATCCCGCTGAAAAAACAGCGAATAGTTACTGGCAAATGTAGTATGCGGCACACCATATTTACCGGGTTTGGCAAAGTTGAACGGCGCTATAATTCGGGGATAAGTTAAACTTACACCTATCTTAAAATCCTGGTTGGTTACACCACTTGAACCGGGTATATCATTCCCGGTTGCATATAAAACGCTGTAGTTAAACTTCAGCTGTAATATAGCGGCCTCTTTAAAAATATTTCTATTAGTAAAAGTATTGCCAATATTGTAGCCGTATCGCCCGCCGGCAAACAAGAATTCAGCCTCCACGCGGTCAGACATTTTTCTGAGCGGCACAATATCTATTTGCGAATTTAGCCGGTTAGTACTGTCAGCCGTTTTGGTATAGGTTGGATTTGGCACGTTTCTGAAAACGTTAAGTTCGGAGAGCCGCGAGGTAGTGACAGTCTGCATATCTATATCATAGATATCGCCTTTTTTCTGAAAAATATAATCGGTAACGGTGTGTGGTTTAAACCTGCGCGAATGATCTACAAATGTAAATTGCGAATCTACCTGTATGGTATCAGCATTGCTGTTTGTACGTCCGTTACTGTTTGATATGGTTATCAGCGTGTTATTTATGGTGTAAACAGGATGCGCATTTTTATCGGCGGGGTTATCAATTACCATATGCAGATCAATAACGCTGTTGTTAAAAACAGAATCATATTCAAAATTGATGTACTGCCTGTAAAAATCATAATAACCGTTACGCTTCATTACCTGGTAAAAGGCATCGCGATTATAAGCTACGCTATCCAGATCAAATCTGCCGCCCGGGCGCAAGTGAGAGAAGTTGCCGTAAGTGTTGTGGAAAAGTGAACGTACCTTTTCGTCTGGTATGCTGTCAGTTAACTTGCGAATCCTGAATAGTGGCCCCTGATCGGTAATAAATACCAGTTCGGCCTTCTTTTTTTTGATGACAATACTATCCCTGATTTTTGCTTTAAGATAACCCTTGGTCTGTATAAATTTTTCCATTTGAAAACGGGAAAACTCAACCAGGTTGCTATCCAGTATAGCAGGCGGTTCGCCTATTTGTCTTTTACCATTTTTACTAAACCAATAGTAAAATTGCAAGTTAACCACGCTATTGGGCTGCTGCTGTTTATCAACGTAATTAACAGCGGCCTCTTCAAACTCCTTATCCATGCCCTTTATGGTTATTTTACGCACCAGCGCCTGGTGAGGGCCAAGCTTTCGGGTTAAACTGCATCCGGTACCTATAAAAAGCAGAAGAATACCTAATATTGTAAAGCGATAAAGATTTGTTTTATTAATATATGCTTTCAAAATCTCAGGTAAGTTTATTACAATCGTTACAACATAAAAAATTCCGCAAGGAACATGGTGTGTTTCTGGTTGAGGGCTTAAAATCCGTTAATGAATTTCTTCAATCTGCCTATACCGTTGAAACCATTTATCATACACCTGCAATAGTGCCAAAATTGCTTAAATTATCGCATAAAATAAACACGATAGAAATATCAATAACCATTCTGCAGAAAATAAGTTCTTTAAAATCGCCCGCAGATGTAATTGCGGTGGTTAAAATACCCAATTGGCCGGCATTAAAGCCTGTTTTACTTAAAAATAAGTTTTCGCTTGTGTTGGATGGCATACAAGATCCGGGCAATATGGGTACCATTATTCGGACAGCAGACTGGTTTGGTATAACCGACATAATTTGCTCCGAAGATGCTGTTGATGTTTACAATCCTAAAGTAGTGCAGGCTACCATGGGTTCGCTATCCCGCATTAACCTGCACTATATGGATCTTGTAGATGTTCTTTCAACTGCAAACCTTCCGGTATATGGCGCATTGCTTAACGGCGAGGATATTTATGCAACAAATTTTGGCTCAGAAGGGCTAATTGTAATGGGCAATGAGGGCAACGGCCTCCGCCCTGAAATTATAAAGCTGGTTAGCAAAGCCGTTACTATCACGCGTTTTGGTGGCGCCGAGTCGTTAAACGTGGCTATTGCTACCGCTATATTTTGTTCGGAAATAAACAGAAATAACCGCAAATAAATATTGGTGTGCAATAAATAATTACTATTTTTGCAATCCTTTAAAGGGTCGGGTGGCCGAGTGGCTAGGCAGAGGTCTGCAAAACCTTTTACAGCGGTTCGAATCCGCTCCCGACCTCAAGGTTAAAAACATTAAATAAAAAAATTGTCATGGGCGTAACTCGTTTAAAAAGAAAAGATAGAAGAAACAAAACTTTCTCAAGATTAGAAGTTCAGTTTTTGAAAAATGCCACCAACTTAGAGTATGGTAGCCGTTCAAATGAATCAAAAAATAGCCAGATAGCTAAAAACAACGAAGTTTTAGCAGCTGTTGCAGGCAAATAATTTCTAAACAAATTTATGGTCTAAAGTCTTGTCGGTGATAACCGGCGAGGCTTTTTTTGTGCGTTTATTTTGGATTAGGGTTGTCTGAAGTAAGATTCATAGGATATAAAGATTTTAGGATTACCCGGTAATTAAAATCTAATAATCCTGCACATCTTACAAATCCTGGTTAAGACAGATTAAGATAACATCTTCTTATTTATCTCCTTTATCAAGCCTGGGCCTTCATAAATAAAACCCGTGTAGAGCTGTACTAAAGCTGCGCCTGCCTTGATCTTCTCTAAAGCATCCTTTGCAGAGTGTATACCACCAACACCAATAATAGGGAACGAGTGATTTGATTTGTTGGCCAGATAACGAATTACTTCGGTAGCGCGTTTGGTTAGGGGCGCGCCGCTCAAACCACCAGCCTCCGTCTTTAGTGCCTCATTTTTTAATCCCGATTTGTCAATGGTGGTATTGGTAGCTATAATGCCGGCAATTTTGGTTTCCTGTACTATCTCAACAATGTCGTCCAGTTGCTCGTTGGTTAGGTCTGGGGCTATTTTAAGCAGAATGGGTCTGCTTATGTCATCTTTATTGTTGCGCTGCTGTAGCGTGTTTAAAATGTGCATAAGGGGTTCTTTTTCCTGTAATGCCCGTAAGCCAGGCGTGTTGGGCGAGCTTACATTCACCACAAAATAATCTACCACATCAAACAGGCGGTCAAAACATTTTATATAATCATTAACGGCGTCTTCGTTAGGTGTATTTTTATTTTTGCCAATGTTGCCACCAATGATCAAACCTTTTTGTGCCTCGGGCTGGTTTTTGCGATAAGCTGCTATACGCGATGCCAAAACATCAACGCCCAGGTTGTTAAAACCCATGCGGTTAATAATTGCCTTATCCGCCGGACTGCGAAACATCCTTGGTTTTGGGTTGCCGGGTTGGGGCAGCGGGGTTACGGTACCTAACTCCACAAAGCCAAAACCCAGATTAGCCATTTCGGTTATCACCTCGCCATTCTTATCAAACCCGGCTGCCAAACCCACCGGATTTTTAAATTTAAGGCCAAATACTTCTTTTTCCAACCGGTCATCACGCAGATCCCACAACGCACGGCTTAATGCCGCTCCTCCCGGGAAGCCGTTAAAGCGCCTTAAATTGCGGGTTACAAAGTAATGAACGTTTTCGGGGTCGAATTGAAAAAGGATGGGTTTGAGTAGAGAATACATGCAGCAAAGTTAGTAGTTTGGTTGGTAGTTTTTCGTTCATAGTTTATGGTTCATAATTCATAGTTATGTTGTTTTCTTTTTGTTAGCCATTATAGTCAAGTAAAAGATTACATTAGTAAAGCCGATTACTATGAACCATTAACCAAGAACTATGAACTTTTTAAGCTCCCGCCGAAATTTTATCAAAACTGCATCTATTGGCACACTGGCCGCTGTCAGTATTCCTCAAATTGTATCTGCTGCTATAGCGGAGCATCCTATAGCGAAAAAAGTTGCTATTGAAAAAGGCGACGTGATACTTTTTCAAGGCGATTCCATCACCGATTCCGGCCGTAACAAAACCATTAATACACCCAACCTGGCATCGCCGCTGGGTAACGGTTACGCACTGATGGCCGCTGGCGAACTTTTATTGAAACATCCTGATAAGGACCTTAAAATATTTAACAAAGGAATTAGTGGTAATAAGGTTTATCAACTTGCCGAGCGCTGGGATGCCGATGCGCTGGATATTAAACCAACGGTATTAAGCATTCATATCGGCGTCAACGATTTTTGGCACACTTTAACCAGCGGTTATAAGGGAACCATTGAAACCTATATTGCCGATTATAAAAAACTGCTGGACCGCACTAAAACCGCATTGCCGGATGTAAAATTTATTTTATGTGAGCCTTTTGCGTTGATGGGAGTAAGGTCCGTCGACGAAAAGTGGTACCCAACGTTTGATCTGTTCCGCAGGGCCGCTCGGGATATTGCGGACGAATACAACGCGCCCTTTGTCCCTTACCAAGCAGCTTTTGATAAAGCTATAAAACAAGCGCCGCCCATTTACTGGACGGGCGACGGGGTGCATCCATCTGTAGCCGGTGCAGCGTTAATGGCGCAAACGTGGTTGGAAGCTGTTAAGTAGCTGAAAGGTAAGCTGAAAGATTGCATCTTGTTTAAACTATAAAACCTTTTAGTGTTCGCCTTTAATATTTTACCTCAAAAAACCGTACCTTTGCGCCCAAATGATCGCTATAAATAATTTAACGTTCGAGATAGGTGCGAGGGCGTTGTATGATGAGGCCAACTGGCACATTAAACCCGGAGAGAAAATTGGACTGATTGGTGCTAACGGAACCGGAAAAACCACACTTTTAAAAATAATTGTAGGTGATTACAAACCTACTTCGGGTACCATATCAATGGCTAAGGACCTTACCATGGGTTACCTTAACCAGGATCTGTTGTCATACTCGTCTGATAAAAATATCGTGCATGTGGCTATGGAGGCTTTTGAACGCCAAAACCAATTGCATGATGAGATTGAAGTTTTGCTTAAAAAGCTGGAAACTGAATACACCGAAGATATTTTACATAAACTAAGCGACAAGCAAAGCGAGTTTGAAGCGCTTGACGGGTACAATATTGAATACAAAGCGCACGAGATTTTAGCCGGTTTAGGTTTTAGCGAGTCTGATTGCCACCGTAAGCTAAGCACCTTTTCGGGTGGATGGCGTATGCGGGTAATGCTTGCCAAAATACTTTTGCAGGCACCAGATATTTTGCTGCTGGATGAGCCTACCAACCACCTGGACTTACCCTCTATACAATGGCTGGAAGATTATTTGAAAGCATTTACCGGCGCCATAATCATTGTATCGCACGATAGGTGGTTTTTAGATAAGGTGATTAACCGCACGGTTGAGTCGCGCAAGGGTAAACTGAACGTGTACGCAGGTAATTACACTTTCTATCTGGAAGAAAAAGCACTTCGTGCAGAAATTCAGCGTGGGGAGTTTAAAAACCAGCAATCAAAAATAAAGCAAGAAGAGCGTTTGATAGAGCGTTTCCGTGCCAAAGCATCCAAAGCAAAAATGGCGCAATCACGTATCAAAATGCTTGATAAGATGGAGCGTGTAGATGACGTGGATGACGACAATCCTGAAGTCAACTTCAGCTTTAAATTTAGCAAACAATCCGGTCGTCACGTAAGTACGTTGGAGCACATCACCAAAAAATATCCTGCAATTGATATTTTAGACGATGCAGAAGCCATAATTGAAAAAGGTGATAAAATTGCACTGATAGGTGCCAACGGTAAAGGTAAATCGACGCTGCTGCGTATTGTGGCCGGAGCTGATAAAGAGTACCAGGGCACCGCAATAACGGGCCATAACGTTACGCAAACTTTCTTTGCGCAGCATCAACTGGAATCGTTACATCTTGAGCATCAGATCCTGCAGGAGCTGCAAGCTTTTGCTCCAAAACATACCGATACAGAGCTGCGCTCCATATTAGGTTCGTTCCTGTTTACAGGGGACGATGTTTTCAAAAAGATCAAAGTGTTATCCGGTGGTGAAAAATCGCGCGTGGCCTTGGCTAAAGCGCTAACCGCAGATGCTAACTTTTTGGTACTGGATGAGCCTACCAATCACCTGGATATGGCTTCTGTTAATATACTGATACAGGCTTTACAGCAGTATGAGGGTACGGTTATAGTAGTATCGCACGACAGGTATTTCCTGGATAATGTGGCCAATAAGATCTGGTTTATTGAAGATCAAAAGATCAAGCAATATCCGGGTACTTACGCCGAATATGATGTGTGGAACGATAAACGTAAGTTAGAGCCTAAAGCAGCAGCAGCAACTCCTCAGCCAAAAAAAGAAGAGAAAAAACCTGAACCGGTTAAGCAGCAGCCATCAGAAAATAAACATCAGCAGCTAAAAAAGTTAAACCAGGATCTTTCTAAAATGGAGGAGCAGATAGCTGGTTTGGAAAAAAACGTTAAGGATTTCGAAGCCAAACTGGCCGACGATAAAATATATAACGACGGCGCCAAATTAAATGAAACCAACGCCGCCTATTCGCAAAAGCAGGCGGAGTTGAAAAATCTGCAACAAGCCTGGGAAACATTGGCGGAGCAGATAATGGAGCTGGAAGGGTAAATTTTCAGTCATATCGAACCTGTTTTGGCATCCCACCAAACATGAATGCGCGCTAAGCATGTGGGATGCTGAAACAAGTTCAGCATGACGATATATTGTCATTATCATGAAGATCCATATCATGGGCGCGTCATGCGCCGGTTCTACAACGCTGGGTAATGCGCTGGCTAAGCGCTTAGGTTACACCTATCTGGATACTGACCATTATTATTTCGTTCCATCAGAAATACCTTATTCAGTAAAGCGCGATCCGGCAGAAAGGATTGCCATGCTTAAAGCTGATTTTGAGGCTAATGAGGACGTTATTGTCGGCGGATCATTAGTTAGCTGGGGCGATGATTGGCATACCAAATTTGATCTGGTGGTTTTTCTTTATCTACCTCATGCTATACGGATGCAACGTCTCGACGCCCGTGAATTAAAGCGTTACGGCGATAAAATATTTACCGACCCTTATCGTGCAGCGCAATACCAAAAGTTCACTGGCTGGGCCAATGGGTACGATGATAACAGTACAAATGGAAGAAATCTGAGCGTGCATCAACAATGGATAAGCAAATTAAATTGCCCTGTTTTGAAAATAGAGGGTGATACTACGGTGGATGAGCGCATAGAGCAGGTGATGGAAAACATCAAAAGAGTATAAAACAGCTGATTGTATTCTGATATAATAATATGTAAATTTGAATATGGCGACACTGATAATGCATCCGCAGACCAAGGAACAAGAAACTGTTTTGAAAGCTATAGCTAAAGCATTGAAAATTAGCGTAGAGGAAGGTCCTTATGATCCTGAGTTTGTGTCTATGATTAAAAAAGCACAAAAAAGCGGTAAATACACAGAAATAGATCCTAAAGATGTATGGGGAAGTTTAGGATTGAAATAGAGGAATTAGCGAAAACACACTTAAAGCAGCACTATAAATCCGGCGATAAGGTAAGCATAAAAAAAATAGAAAAAATACTTATTGAACTTTCCGAAACACCATTTGTTGGAATTGGCAATCCTGAAGCTTTGAAATACTCGCTTAATGGTTTATGGTCAAGGAGAATAAATCAGAAAGACAGACTTATCTATCAAGTTGAAGAGAATGTAGTAACTGTTTTTGTTATTTCAGCTATGGGACACTATAATAAGTAGCGATATGGCAAAGCGCGCTATTTTATTACTATTTCTGTCAAATTGGGTTTTTAACACCCTCGCCCAAACCCCTTATACCAATTACGTTTTCAACCCTGCTATAAAAAGCGTAGAATTATACAACACCTCAAAAGTTGGCTCTTTCCCTGTTATCAATTTAAACACACCCGAGCAGTTGTTATTGGCATTTGATGATCTGCGCGGCGGATTTCATAATTATTATTATACAATTGAGCATTGCGATAACAAATGGAACTCATCGGGCCTTTCAATAGGGTTTTACCTGCAAAGTTACCAGGACGACCGCATTATAGATTATTTATACTCCACCAATACCATGCGTAAGTACACGCATTACGAGTTGAAGTTCCCAAATGAGAACATCAAACCGAAAATTTCCGGCAACTATGTGCTTAAGGTGTATGAAGATGGCGATCAGAATAAAATGATACTTACCAGGCGTTTGTACGTTTTAGGTAGCCGTGTAGGGGTTGCCGCAGATGTAGTTACGCCTAATCTTGTTCAATTAAGACAAACCGGGCAAAAGGTAAATGTACAGGTAAACTATGGCGGGCTGGTTGTCCAAAACCCTAACTCGGACATGCGGTTGGTGGTAATGCAAAACGAGCGCAGTGAAACGGCGCAAACCAATATTGCGCCTACCTATGTGCGCAACGGCCAACTTATTTATAACGATATCAGCATCAATAATTTTGCGGGGCGCAATGAGTTCAGGCGTTTTGATACACGCACACTGAAGCTTAACTCGCAACGTATAGGCCGTATCTATCGCGATACCGCTTATTCTGTTGTATTACTTACAGAGCCGCTGCGCAACAACCCGGATTATCTATTTGAGTTTGACAACGATGGCCGCTTCTTTATCCTGAATCAGGATGGTAATGATGCCCGCCGCGATGCAGATTACACGTACGTTTATTTTAGCCTGGCACCAGGTAATTTGCCCAGTCAGGGAGCGGTGCACCTGATTGGCCAATTTAATAATTATCGTATTGACGAACGCAGCAAGCTGGAGTTTGATGCCGGAGCGGGCCGGTATATCGGTAAGCAATTGCTAAAACAGGGTGTCTATGACTACGAATACACATGGGTAGACAACGCCGGCAAGGCAGATGATGTGCCCATAGAAGGCAGCCACTTTGAAACCGAGAATGAGTACCAGGTATTGGTTTATTACCGCCCCCCAAGCGCCCGCTGGGATGAGTTGGTAGGCTACCGTATGCTCAGTACCGCCAAAAAATAAGCTACTGTAGGTTAATTAATGCAAACCACTACCTTTGATGGTAGAATGACGCAAACCAACCCTGCATTTGATAAACAATGGCTGTACCTTTTTATAGGTGTTGCGGTGCTGATCAACTTAACAGGATTGTTTATCCCTATTATGGGGCCTGATGGTACGCTTTACGCTACCATCGCCAAAACCATGGTACAGCGCAATAACTACATTGAGCTGTTTTATAACGGTACCGACTGGCTGGATAAACCACACTTCCCTTTTTGGGTAACTGCATTTTCTTTTAAGCTTTTAGGTTTTACCACATTTGCCTATAAATTGCCCGCTATACTTTTTATGCTGATGGGGGCGGGGTATACCTATTTGTTCGCTAAAAGATTATATAATACGCAAATAGCATTATGGTCCGTATTAATATTGCTTACTGCACAGCATATTATTTTATCTAATAACGATGTACGCGCCGAACCGTATTTAACCGGGCTGATCATTGCGTCAGTGTATCATTTGTACCGCGCGCAAAAAGGCAACTACCGGCAATTGGTATTGGCCTGCCTTTTTGCCGCCTGTGCAGTTATGACCAAGGGTCTTTTCGCGCTGGTGCCCATTTGCGGAGCCATAGGCGGGCACTTGTTCATCACAAGGCAATGGAAGCAGTTATTCAATGTAAAGTGGCTTATAGCCGCTGTATTAATCCTGATATTTATTTTACCTGAATTATACTGTCTTTATGTACAGTTTGATGCCCATCCCGAAAAATTGATCTTTAACACGCATAACGCATCGGGCATAAAATTCTTTTTTTGGGACAGCCAGTTTGGGCGGTTTTTTAATACCGGGCCAATCAGAGGCCACGGCGATCCTTTCTTTTTTGTGCACACCGCTTTGTGGGCGTTCTTACCCTGGTCGTTGTTATTGTTTGTCGCACTGTTTCAGTCGATGAAAAAAGGCAGCCGTATGGTATTTCGCACCGAGTGGTATTGTATAAGCGGCTCCATGCTTACTTTCTTGCTCTTTTCTGCCTCAAGCTTTCAGTTGCCGCATTATTTAAATGTTGTGTTCCCGTTCTTTTCTATAATTACCGCACAGTACCTGTACGATATAAAAGCGCCGGGAAGTGTTAATGCGGTTAAAATAACGCAAGGCATCATTTTCGCGTTGTTGCTGCTGGTTATAGTGGCTCTCCATTACTTCTACCGGCCCGAAACTTTAACGTTTGTTATAGCTTTCTTTTTAGGAGTGATCTTCTTGTTCTCCTTCCTGCTTCCGCAACGCATAAGCCAAAGTATTATGCCACAAATTGTTTTGCGGACGGTAATGGTCTCCTTCATTGTCAACCTTTACCTTAATCAGGTTTTTTATAAGTCGTTATTGAAATATCAAGCCGGCAGTGAAGCCGCGGCGTGGATCAATGAACATAACCCACAAGATTTGCCGGTTGTGCAGGTAAATGAGGATATGACTACCCCTTTTGAATTTTACATTGACGCAGAGACGAAAACCATATCGGGAGAGGTGATATCAAGCGAGGTGAAAAAAGAGACCATTCTATTTGGCTCTAAGGCATACATCAATACGCTTGCCGGTAAAGGCTGGCAGGTTAAACCGCTTAAAGATTTTAATAGATACTGGATAAGCAGGTTGAAGCCTTCGTTTTTGAATAGGGCAACCCGTAGCAAAGAGCTCACCGAAATGCAAGTGGCTTTAGTAACTCCAAAATGACAATCGCGCCAAAATAAAATCTTACTTTTGCCGCAATGAATACATCACTGAAAAACAAATTCGATAGCATAATTTTTGATCTGGACGGTACGCTTTGGGATAGTACCGGCGTGGTAGCCGAGGCATGGCAGGCCGCTAAAGAGCAAGTTGATTTTATAAAAGAAGACGTTACCGCCGATATGGTGAAAGGCATCACCGGCATGACCTATAAAGCCATTTTCGAGAAGTTGTTTCCTTATCTTACAGATGAAAAACGCGAGGAGTATAAAGCCATAGCGGCAAAATATGAGTTGGAAATTTTGCACACAAAAGGCGGGCAGCTTTACCCGGCTTTAGCAGAAACATTACAATATTTATCAACCAAATACAAACTCTATATCGTCAGCAATTGCCAAAGCGGTTACATTGAAGTTTTTTTTAAAACCAGTGGACTGGAAAAATATTTTTTGGGCCACCAATGCTACGGCACAAAGAATATGCCCAAGGCAGATAACATAAAGGATATTGTAAACGATCATGACCTAAAGGCACCTGTTTACGTGGGCGATACCATGGGCGATTATAATGCCGCGGTTGGTGCCGGCGTGCCTTTTATATTTGCGTCATACGGTTTTGGAAAGGTAGACGAAGATCAGGTGGCAACTATTGATACGGTAGGTGATTTAACTCAGTTGCTATAACCCACTTCTATCATTAGGCTATCAAAATTGAAGTAAAAGCCAAATGTGTCGCGTATTTTGCCTGGGACTCGTCCTATAGTAATTCCATCGTTTTTCAAGCTCTCAAAACACTTGGTCACTTCTTCTTCACTGTTTAACATAAAGCCGATGTGAAATGCATGGGGATAGGTTACTTCTCCCGCTTTGTCTTTCATAATAACAAGGATAAAGCCATCCTCGCCCTTTAAGATGGCGATGGCATTATCGCCTTTAATAGTCTCGCATTTAAAGCTAAAATGTGTTTCAAATAGCTTTACCGTATTTTCAACAGTCGATACTACTAAGTTAATATGGTTAAGCCTCATTGGTTAAATGTATTTTACATCAAAGATAAAACTTAGATATTATCTTTGATAGATGAGGATCTCGAAATACCTGCACTCTTGCTTAGTGTTTGAGCTGGATGGTTATAAGCTACTGTTTGACCCAGGCAAATTTAGTTTTGCCGAAGGCTTGGTGCAGCCCGAAATGTTTGCCGATATCAATGGGATTATCATCACCCACGTGCATCCGGATCATTTGGATGTAGATATTCTTGACCGTATCCTGGCTTTAAACAATGCGCCCGTTTATACTAATGCTCAGGTTGGCGAAGTGCTTACCAAAGCCGGATTAGCGCATACTGTTTGGAGCGATGGGACCTATAGCCTTGGCCCGTTTAAATTACAAGCTATATCAGTAAAGCATGAGTTGATATTGGATAACCCGCTGCCTCAAATGACGGGTTTTGTCATCAACGATAAAATACTCCATCCGGTTGATTCGATGGAAGATGATTTATTGACTTATAAAGGAATTGAACTGCTCATCATGGTAACCATGGCACCCTTTACCAACGAACTCCGCATAACAGAGTTTGCAGATAAATTACAACCTAAACAGATCCTGCCTGTTCATGACGGCTACGCTAAAGACTTTTTTATTGAGCAGCGGTATGCTGCTTATCAACAACACTTTGAGAAACGTGGTATAAAATTTAACCCGATTTACAAAGTTGGGGATAGCGTGACCCTTTAATTACTGCAACTTTTTGATCAGATCAGTACCTAAAGCATCCGTGCTTTCGCTTGCATTGGATAAAACAATAACAGCGAGTTTCTTTTCTGTATTAAAGGCCAAAAAGCTGCTGCTGCCATAGGTGCCGCCGTTATGGTAGGTGTAATCAACGCCACCAACTTTAATAATATGCCAGCCCAAAGCAATCGGCGTGTCGCTGTTTTTAAACGTTATCTGGTGGGTTAACTTAAAAGCTTTTGATAGTTTGCTCTCATCAGTCGCCATGTTAGCTTTCGCGTAAATAGCCAGATCGTTAACGGTTGATCGTAAAGACCCTGCAGCCGCCAATGCGTCAAAATCCCATGCCGGGGTAACATTACCCTGGTCATCATATACCGCAGCAAACCTGTCGGCAAGTATACGCGGTAAATGCTGGGCAGTGCCTTTCATTTGCAGTGGTGTTGTAATAATTTCCTGTACAATTTGCTCATAAGGCTTGCCACTAATTTTCTCCATTATAACGCCTAATAAGCCTACGGCAACGTTTGAATATGCGTAGGTTGTGCCCGGCTCATTATTAAGTCGGCAACTTTTTAGGTAAGCAAATAGCAATTGTTTATTGTAGTTTTTGTAAGGATTTGATTGATCGTACGGCTTTTGCGCCTGAAAATTAGTGGGAAGACTGGGCAGGCCTGAAGTATGGTTACTTAAATTAAGCAACGTAACATTTTTTAGCTGAACATTAGATGCTACTGAATCCGGCAGGTATTTAGTTATCGGGTCGCTTAGTTTTATTTTTCCCTCATTTACGTACCAAGCCAATAGAGCAGCGGTAAAAGTTTTGGTTATTGAACCTATTTCGAACAATGTATTGCCGGTAGGTAATTTATTGTTGCTTTTAGTAGTTTCACCATAGTTATAAATGCTGACGTTGCCGTTTTTTATAATCCCTATGCTAAGGCCTACGGTATTAACCTTTTGAATGTAGGCGCGGGCTGCAGTGTCAACCTTTTTGTCAATTAATGTTACCCGCGGATTACTGGTGGCAGTTTGCATGAGCTTTTTAACAGAAACGTCTTTATAAGGCTGAAACAGAAAAAGCTCTATCTTATCAAACTGATCAAGGCTTAGCATTAGTTGCAGCGTTACTGCATCGAGCTTTAGCTTGTAAGTAGCGGTTTTGTTATTTACAAAGCTGATGAGTGAATCAGATTTGATATTGCCTAACGGGAATAACTGCTGGTTGCAAACCGCTTGAAAGGCGTTTGGCGTTAAGGCCAGTTTGAATTTGTCGCCCATAAGGGCATACAATTCGTTAGCATTCTTTAATTTGAATTTTTGCTTTATCAGTGTTAATACAGAATCTGTTTTTTGCAGCTGGCGGTTTTGGGCAGAAGTATTGTTGTGTATTAAGACAAATACTAAGACCCAAACCACTAAAACAAATCGCCTCATAATTCGATATTTTTACGACGTTTGCCCGGCCAGAAGGTACAATACCGCCATACGTATAGCCACACCATTCTCCACCTGATCAAGTATAATAGACTGCTTGCTATCTGCTACGTCGCTGGTTATTTCAACACCGCGGTTAATGGGGCCGGGGTGCATAACGGTGATCTCTTTGTCCAGGGAGTTTAATATCTGTTTGTTCAACCCATACAGCATTGTGTATTCCCGCAGGGAAGGAAAGTATTTGATATCCTGACGCTCGAGTTGGATGCGCAGCATATTGGCAACATCGCACCAGTTTAGCGCCTTGATTAAGTTGTGCTCAACTTTAACCCCTAACGCGCCGATGAATTTTGGCATCAGCGTGGTGGGGCCGCAAACCATAACTTCGGCACCCAATTGTTTAAGGCATAATATGTTAGACAGTGCTACACGCGAGTGCAATATATCACCTACAATCACCACCTTTTTTCCTGCTACATCGCCATATTTTTCGCGGATGGAGAACGCATCTAACAAAGCCTGCGTAGGGTGCTCATGTGCACCATCGCCTGCGTTAACTATCTGCGCCTTTACGTGTTTAGATAGAAAGATGCCGGCACCGGCATATGGGTGGCGCATTACCACCATATCCACCTTCATGGCAAGGATGTTATTTACCGTATCAATCAGTGTTTCGCCCTTACTAACCGATGATGACGAGGCTGAAAAGTTAACCACATCTGCAGAAAGACGTTTTTCGGCCAGTTCAAATGAAAGACGCGTACGGGTAGAGTTTTCAAAGAATATATTGGCTATAGTAACATCGCGAAGCGACGGAACTTTCTTTATCGGCCGGTTTAAAACAGATTTAAAAGTATCGGCAGTTTCAAATATCAGTTGAATGTCCGCTTCGTTTAAGTCTTTAATGCCGAGTAAATGCCTTGTGCTTAATCCCATAGTTTTTAATTTCGAATGTCGGATGTTCGATTTCGAATTTTATTCTTTTTATTTAGCGGTTTCTCAAAATGTTCAATCCGAAATTGAACAACCGAAATCCGGTATATCTTATTTTACTTCCGATAACAGTACAATTCTGTCCTCGCCATCTGTTTCTTTCCAGCTCACTACCACTTTTTGCGATGCGATGGAATCTACCTCAATTCCCACATAATCGGCAGATACAGGTATATGACGTGAGTAGCGACGGTCAACCAATGTTAAAAGTTCTACTTTTTCAGGGCGGCCAAAGGCCAGCATAGCGTCCATGGCGGCGCGGATGGTGCGGCCGGTCCAAAGCACGTCATCCATCATGATCACTTTTTTGCCTTCAATAATAAAATCTATTTTGGTTTGATTAGGCAGCAGCGGCGATTCCCTTCTGCGGAAATCATCCCGGTAAAAAGTGATATCCAGGTCGCCTTGTTCTATAGTGCTTTCCGGTAAAATTTTACGTAATTCTTCAGCCACCCTCTTGGCCAAATAAATGCCGCGTGGCTGAATGCCTATCAATACTGATTCAGAAAAATCGTTGTGATTCTCAATTAACTGACGACATAAACGTTGAATGGTTATCTGAAATTTTTTTCCGTCGAGCAGTGTTAGATTTTGCATCGTATGGGTGGATTTGGGCAAAGGTAATTATTTTTTGATTAGTTGAATAGTTGATTGGAGATTAGTTTTTGTTTGTACTGCTAATGTTTTAATCTAAAAGTATAATCAACACAATAAAAAAGCCCTGCTGATTGCTCAACAGGGCTTGCAAAACTTATTAGTTAAAGCTTAGTTAGCTTCTTCTTCTGACTTTTTAGCAGCTGACTTTTTAGCAGCGGCTTTAGTCTCAGCGCCTTCCATTTGCTCTTTTAGCTGTGCTAAAACGCTTAGGTCGCCTAAAGTTGATTTCTCAACTGAGTCTTTAACTTTTTTAACTGCACTGCTTGCAGATTTAGCTTCTTTTTTGCGGTTCTCAAAATCCTGCATGCGGGCCTCTGCACGGGCTTCTTCCCAAATACGTGAGTGAGATATCACAATACGTTTGCTGTCTTTATTAAATTCAATGATCTTAAATTCAGCAACCTCATCAGCTTTAAGGCTCTTGCCATCTTCTTTAACCAGGTGTTTGGTTGGCACAAAGCCTTCAACACCATAAGGTAAAGCAACAATAGCACCTTTATCAGTTACCTTTAATACGGTACCTTCATGTATAGAGTCTATAGTGAAGATAGTTTCAAAAGTATCCCAAGGGTTTTCTTCTAATTGTTTGTGGCCTAAGCTTAATTTACGGTTATCAATATCCAGTTCTAAAACAACCACATTCAGTTTTTCACCAACTTTAGTGAATTCGTTAGGGTGATTAACTTTTTTAGACCATGATAGATCAGAAATGTGGATCAAGCCGTCAATTCCGTCTTCAAGTTCAACAAACACGCCAAAGTTGGTCATGTTTTTAACTGTAGCAACGTGCTGAGTACCGATGGCGTATTTCTCGCCTGCATTTTGCCAAGGATCAGGAGTTAATTGCTTAATGCCTAATGACATTTTGCGTTCATCGCGATCAAGGGTTAATACTTGTGCTTCAATTTCGTCGCCAACTTTCAAGAATTCCTGAGGGTTACGCAGGTTTTGAGACCATGACATTTCTGACACGTGGATCAAACCTTCAACACCTGGGATAATTTCTAAGAATGCGCCGTAATCAGCAACAGTTACTATGCGGCCTTTAACTTTTGAACCAATTTGTAAGGTTTCATCAAGCGACTGCCAAGGGTGTGGGGTTAATTGTTTTAAACCAAGAGCGATACGTTTTTTCTCGTCATCAAAGTCAAGAACAACAACGTTGATCTTTTGATCTAATGCTAAAATTTCGCGTGGATGCTCTATGCGGCCCCAAGATATATCTGTAATGTGCAGTAAGCCATCAACACCACCAAGGTCAATAAATACACCAAAGTCTGTAATGTTTTTAACTGTACCTTCCAATACCTGGCCTTTTTCAAGTTTGGCAACAATCTCGGTTTTTTGATTTTCAAGATCGTCTTCAATAAGCACTTTGTGCGATACCACAACGTTTTTAAATTCGTGGTTGATCTTAACAACCTTGAACTCCATAGTTTTACCTACGTAAACATCGTAATCACGAATTGGCTTAATGTCAATTTGAGAGCCTGGTAAGAAGGCTTCAACGCCCATTATATCAACTATCAAACCACCTTTTGTTCTGCTCTTCACAAAACCGGTGATGATCTCGTCGTTATCAAGTGCAGAATTAATTTTTTCCCATGATTTTTGAGTTTTTGCACGTTTACGGGAAAGTACTAACTGTCCGTTAGCATCTTCTTGTGATTCAACAAAAACGTCAACTTGATCACCGATCTTCAGATCAGGTGTATCACGGAATTCAGAAACAGATACCAAACCATCAGATTTAAACCCAACGTTTAATACTACATCCTTGTTGTTAACATTAACAACAGTACCGGTAATAATTTCGCCTTTAGTGATAGAGCTGAAAGTTCCATCATAAAGTTTTTCCATTTTTTCGCGCTCACTGTCGCTGTAGTTACCAAATTTTTTGTCGTCAGCATCCCAGTCAAAATCTGCGTCTGGTGCTGTAGCGATCTGAGATTTGATGTCTTCGATCGATATTGAATCAGCTTCTGATTCAATCGTCTCTTTTTCTGCTGTAGCGGTTGCTGTTCCCAGCTCTGCCTCTTTAGCTTTTAATTCTTTTTCTGCTTCTTGTTTTTTTGCCATTAAATATTTTATCTCCTTTTCCCAACCTTAATTGGGACTGCAAAGGTAGAACTATAATTTTATTCAAAAAAATTTAATTTAAGGTTTATTGGTTGATTTTAAGGCTTTTTTGCGTTCCGATAGCCTTTTTTATCAATATTACTATTGAGTTAAGGCGGGGGCTCCTTTGTCTGTGGCTAACTTTTCTGCTATTTCATTAAAAATCAGCAGGTAACCAGGCAAAAGAGATGCGTTGTACTGGGTAAGTATTCCCGTCATTTTATACTCTTGCTCCAGGGTAAATGGATCCTGCCATATCCGCATGCAAATGCGTCTGAGCGCATAGGTTATCTGCGAGATATCCGCATAAGTATGCAGGTAACGGTCTTTTTTAAATTTCTCAAGATATTTTAAAAAAAAGTCCGGATTTTTTACGCCTGAAATCTCAAAAAAGTCGCATATAACATCGTCTTCACAACCATCCAGATGATCATAAAAGTCATTAACGCCTATTTTTTTGGTAGTAATTAACAGGCTATCCAAAACAAGTTCAACCGCTATATGGCCCAGAAAAAAAGGGTTTAACCGGCGAGCCTTCAATTGAAGACAGCAGCTTTTTTTTTAACTCATGGCTGTTTGTTTTAAAAAACTCAGATGAGTGAAAATAGCGATCGACGGCAAGATGTTTGTTCCATCCGTTTATTATATTATTAACCCTGCTGTCTGAATGATGAAGTCTTTCGGGGTGAAGTACAATGGTTTTATTGGCATTTTT
Organism: Mucilaginibacter sp. HD30; assembly: GCF_054061755.1. Classification (NCBI taxonomy): domain Bacteria; kingdom Pseudomonadati; phylum Bacteroidota; class Sphingobacteriia; order Sphingobacteriales; family Sphingobacteriaceae; genus Mucilaginibacter; species Mucilaginibacter sp. HD30. The sequence goes on along the minus strand of NZ_JBSSEO010000001.1, from coordinate 2,471,294 downwards.
AAGCAGATCAGGTAGCACTGTTCCTAATATGTGGTAGCAATCGGTAACGTCGCGGTCAAAATAATAGTGTGACAAAAAATTCATATACAGCGTTTCGGGGACGACCTGCTTTAAAGCTACAAAAAATATAGCAAAGCAGCGCATTTGTAGGGATATTCTATTCATTACCGCTCAATCTATATAAACTATTATCTTTGGCGTCCCGATAGCTATCGGTATTCAAATAACATAAAAAATGAATTTTTTAGAAGAACTGCGCTGGCGCGGCATGTTGCATGATATAATGCCCGGAACTGAAGAATTGTTGAATAAAGGCATGGTTTCCGGATATATTGGTTTTGATCCTACTGCTGATTCTCTGCATGTAGGCAGCCTGGCCCAGATCATGACGCTGATACATTTTCAACGCGCAGGGCATAAGCCGTACGCTTTGGTGGGCGGCGCTACCGGCATGGTTGGCGACCCATCGGGTAAATCGGCAGAGCGTAATTTGCTTTCGGAGGATGTATTGCAAAAAAATCTTGCAGGTATAAAAGCGCAGCTGGAAAAATTCCTTGACTTTAACGGCGGGGCCAACAGTGCCCAAATGGTTAATAATTTTGACTGGTTTAAAGACTTTACCTTTTTGGATTTTATCCGTGAAGTGGGCAAGCACATCACGGTAAATTATATGATGGCCAAAGACTCTGTTAAGAAACGTTTAGAGGGCGAAACAGGCATGTCCTTCACTGAGTTTACTTACCAGTTGGTGCAAGGCTATGACTTTTATTATTTGTGGAAGAACCAGAACTGCGCTTTACAAATGGGGGGCAGCGATCAATGGGGAAATATTGTTACAGGCACCGAGCTGGTGCGCCGCAAAGGTGCTGGCGAGGCGTTTGCGCTTACTACACAATTGATTAAAAAATCAGACGGGAGTAAGTTTGGTAAAAGCGAGGGCGGCAATATATGGTTAGATGCTGAGAAAACGTCGCCATACAAATTTTATCAGTTTTGGTTAAACACCAGTGATGAGGATGCAAAAGCTTACATAAGGATATTTACGTTGTTTGAGGAACAAACCATAAAAGCATTAGAAACCGAGCAGGAAGCCGCCCCACATTTGCGTGCAATACAAAAAGCACTAGCTAAAGACATAACCATACGTGTGCACGGCGAAGCGGATTACGAGAAAGCTATAAAATCATCAGAGTTTTTGTTTGGAAATACAGGTATAGAGTTTTTAAGCGAGTTGAATAATGAGGAAGTCATAGGGCTGTTTGAAGGTGTGCCTAATTTTACGGTTGCTTTAGCTGATGTACACCAAGGTATAAATGCGATTGAGTTGCTTGCCGGCCAAGCCGCGGTTTTCCCATCAAAAGGCGAAGCAAAAAAGATGATTCAAGGCGGGGGAGTGGCTGTTAACAAAGTTAAAATACCATCTGCTGAGACCGTTTATTACACCGATGCGTTAATTAATGATAAGTTCTTAGTTGTTCAAAAAGGGAAGAAGAATTATTTTTTAATAATTGCTGAATAATTTGGATTCCAGACAAAAAGTATTTATTTTTGGATAAATGTCTGATAAGTTATGAAAAACTATAAACATAATACAGGTAAAACTGAAGTTGCCGAGCCCATGCTGGCTTATGGCTTGCAACCTAATTTATTTACTATGGTATTTGGTAACGCGGGCAAGCAATTTAACGCAATAGGTGCAAGTAGTTTTGATATGTTAACTCTTAGCAGGCAGGGGCTTCCAAAAAGCGGTTTAATGGCACTGGCAAAAAAAATATCGCTCACTTTACAAGAATTTGCCGGCATTATGCATATTTCTGAGCGCACCTTACAGCGCTATGATGATGATGCTATTATTAAAGTAGAATACGCTGAAAAAGCCGTTGAGTTAGCGCGCCTTTATACCCGTGGGCAAGAGGTTTTTGGCTCCTTAGATAAATTCAAAATCTGGATGAAATCACCTGTTCATGTTTTTAAAGGTGAAGCGCCCGTGTCTTTATTAGATACATCAATAGGTTTTGATATGGTATTTAAAGAGTTGGGCCGTATTGAGCACGGCATTTTTGCCTAATGATCCTTTACCGGTTAGTTAATTGTGTATACGCTGATGATCTGAGCGGAAACGGGTCGCGGTTATACGGGGGCCGGTGGAACAGTGAGGGCCGGGCGATGGTATATCTTGCCTCTTCGCGATCATTAGCGGTATTAGAGGCCCTGGCACATTTAAGCCCAACAAATATGCCCGACGACTTTTGCATGATGGTAATTGAAGTGCCCGACGGCTTTGAGGAATTAGATGCAGCAACCTTACCTAACGAATGGCAGGAATATCCCGAAAAACAAATACTTAAGCAAACAGGTAACGACTTTTTAAAACAAGCCAGAAATTTATTACTTAAAGTTCCATCAGCTTTGGTGAACGAGGAGTATAATTACCTGATGAACCCGCTGCACCCAAAAGCAAGCCTGGTGAAAATTGTAAGTAAAAAATCTTTCAGTTTTGATGAGAGATTGCTGGTATAAATTAAAAATCGCTCAGCAACTCCAGCTTTTTCTGATTGTATTCTTCCTGCGATATCAAACCATTTTCAAAAAGCGTTTTCAGTCTTTTTAATTTCTCGGTAAGTGCATCGGGTTTAACTTCCGCAACAGGAGCCGGCGTTACCGGTGGTGCTATGGGTTGACTATGCTCAACAACAGCAGCCTGAACAGCGGCTGCAGCAACTGGTTGCGACGGCGTTTCAAATTGTACCGAACCAGATTCTGCACGTTTTTGTTCCAGGTCACGCAATCTGCGGGCTTCGCGCTCGGCTTCTTTACGTTCCTGTGCGTATTGATATAGTTTTCGAGCCTGAACTTTAGGCAGATAGTCAACGCCCATTTCGGCGCCGTTGGTAGTGCGCACGCTGAATATGGCACCTATTATTTCTTCTTTGGTGTGTACGTCTACTATATCTTTCCAAACAAAATCTACAAATTTTATTGACAGACCTAAATTAGCCGGTGTGAAAAATAAGATGCGTTTATTGGTTATAGCAATGCAATCAGGCAACAAGTTTACCAACGGTTTTTTTTGAACTGCTATATAAATTATTTCTTCGCCGGTGGTTAACAGATCAGTAAGGCGGAGATAAACTTTTTCAACCGCTTTAGGATCTTGTTCGTCGTTCAAAAATTTCTCCATCATAGTATTTCAATGTTTAGTGGGCAAAAATAATAAATTCCCTTAGTTATGTACTAAGTTTTACGCTATCAATAAATTGCAGCCCCGTATATCAGCATTATCAAAACGGCCCAGCACTTCAAACTCGCCGTTGCCATTAAGTCGTCCCAAATCCTGCGTAGCAATAAAAGAGCAGGAGTTGATATTAGCCAGGTCAATTACGCTAATGCCGCCCGTTTTGTTTTCGGCTACTAAGCTTAGCGGATCATTTGTATCCCGTATAACTATACGCATCCAGGGCGGGCATTTAAATATGCCTTCACCTTTTGAGTAAGCTTGTGATAGTAATTCCGTCATACCATATTCTGAATGTATAGCTTCAACACCAAAACCATTACATAATATACTATGTAGCTCTTCGCGTATCATTTCTTTACGGCGACCCTTCATACCACCTGTTTCCATAACTATCAATTCGGGAAAATCTATTTGATATTGCTCCACAAAATCCAGTAAAGCGAAGGTAACACCAATTAACAACGTTGGCTTTCCTTCGGTTTTCCGTTTAACAAGTTGCTGGTAAAGCTCTTGGTGGTTATATAAATAAAAGCCGCTATGGGGGTTTCCTGATTGTTTGATCAGATCAGCAGCCATATAAATAAGCGACGAGCCCTCTCTTTCAAGATAGGATGGGAGCAGCGCCAAAATGGTGTATTTTTTGATATCGCCGTAAAATATTTCAAAAGCTTTTCTAAAACTCGCCTCGTATAAGCTAACATCGGTAACAAAGTGTTGGCTTGTAATCATACCAGTTGTGCCCGAACTGGTGAAAATGGTTGCTGCTTGCGCAGTATCACTCTTTACAGCTTGGTTTTTAAAAAAACTGATGGGTAAAAATGGGATCCCGCCAATGTTGGATACTTCATCCGGGTCCACTTTTAAACCTTTAATAAAGTCGCGGTAAATTTTGCAATGTGCGGCCTGATATTTAAATACCTGCAATGCTGTTGCATCAAACTGCTCTGCATTGCTAATAGAAAACACTTGTTCTTTACCGGGCTTTGTCATTAATACAAAGATAAGCAATGTAAGTATGGCTTATATCTTCTCCATTCAATCCTTACTCAGGATTGATATTTCAGAAAATCGCCATCAATTATCAAGAGCTTAACATTATTGTAAGCAGTTGATCGATGCGAGCTTAACTCATCAGACACGATGTAAGTCATACCTTTGGTCAGCTTAAAGCTTGTTCCGTTTGCCAATTCTGTTTTTAACTCTCCTTCAAGACAATAAACTATATGTCCTTTTTTGCACCAATGGTCGGCAACGTAACCAGCGGAATATTCAACTATGCGCAATCTTAAGTCTGAAAAGTTGATAGTTTGCCAAAATGCCTCACCACTGTCACCTGGATAATTCACTTTTTGTATAGTGTCCCAGTTTATCACCTGGAATGGAATGTTTTTATCGTTCATAATAAAAAGCTGATTTGTTACACAAACGTCGATTTGGGCAAATTGCAAAATTTTCATAAACACTACTTCATTTTTAAAACCTTTCTAAATTTTCAATTTAAGCACACATTTACGTTATTTAATAAGGAGATTATGCGATAAAAATCGTTTATTAGCTGTTGAAACAGGTTTTTTGCTGACCGTTTTATAATTTTTACGGGCAGAGGCATCAGTTTTTAATTTTTATATGGAAGAAAACACTACAGACCCGGGACTAGAACTAAATAAAATTATAGCTGATGACGAGGATTTTAAGCACGTCAACAATCCCATTATTGGTTTAAAGCCGATACAAAAAAAATACCTGGGCATGCCCAACAGCTGCGACCAGCAGGCCAATAAATTCTATTTTACAGATGGCGATGCGAAGGTTGAGGTAGTTGTAGTTACTGATCAGATCATTCGTGTTAGGCTTGCTCCGCATGGTGTGTTTTTGGATGAATTTTCATACGGCGTGCCAAAGCTTGAACTTGTGGCTACGGATTTTGCTTTGTCTGAGGATGAGACGGAATTTCGTGTGTCAACCAATGCTGTAACTTGCCATATCCGCAAGAGCGATTTTTTTATATCCTTTTCTGATGCGGAACATCACATTACCAGTTCAGACGCAGTATCTATGCACTGGGAAGAGAATGTGTCTTTTGGTGGATACTATGTGTTCTGCACAAAGACGTGCGCCCCTCAGGAAAGCTTTTTTGGTTTAGGCGATAAGGCTACCGATTTGAACCTGAGAGGAAAGAGGTTTGTAAACTGGAATACTGACGCTTATTCATTCCAGTGGAACCAGGATCCAATTTATCGAACAATTCCTTTTTACATCAGTGTTAATGATGATATAGCACATGGTATTTTCTTTGATAATACCTACAAATCTCATTTTGATTTTGGCAAGGAACAAGGCGACCACACCAGCTTTTGGGCTGATGGCGGCGAACTAAGATATTATTACATACACGGCCCGCACATGATGGATGTGGTAAAAAATTACCACTTACTTACAGGTACCCACCCAATGCCTCCGCTTTGGGCGTTTGGTTATCACCAATGCCGCTGGAGTTATTATCCGGAAGCTAAGGTTAGGGCCATTGCCAGAACTTTCCGCGAGCAGAAAATACCTTGCGACGCACTTTACCTGGATATTGACTATATGGATGGTTACAGGTGCTTTACCTGGAACAAGAAATACTTTCCTGATCCGAAAAAGATGGTGAAGGAGCTAAGCGATGACGGCTTTAAAACAGTTGTAATAATTGACCCGGGAATACGCGTTGATGATAATTATTGGGTTTTTAAAGAGGGGAAAGAGAAAAACCATTTTTGCCGCCGAAGCGATGATTACTTTATGGAGGGCCATGTGTGGCCCGGCCGCTGCCAGTTCCCGGATTTTACCAACCCCGAAGTGCGCGAATGGTGGGGCGGTTTATTTAAAGGACTAGTTGAAGCGGGGGTTGCCGGTGTTTGGAACGACATGAACGAGCCGGCGGTGTTTGGCGCCGGTACCTTCCCTGATGATGTTCGTCATCAATACGATGGGCATCGCGGTTCCCACCGCAAGGCACACAATGTTTACGGTATGCAAATGGTGCGCGCTACTTATGAGGGCTTGCGTAATATCCAAAAAAATAAGCGTCCATTTACCATAACAAGAGCTGGCTATTCGGGCGTACAGCGCTACTCTTCCGTTTGGACGGGCGACAACGTGGCTACCTGGGAGCATTTAAAATTAGGCAATATACAGTTGCAACGCTTATCAATATCGGGTATACCATTTTGCGGTACAGATATTGGCGGGTTTAGCGGCGAACCTGACGGCGAATTGTTTACCCGTTGGATACAGGCCGGTACATTTGCACCATTTATGCGTGCGCACTCTGCCGGTGATACCAAGGAGCGTGAACCGTGGAGCTTTGGCGAGCCCTATACATCAATTAACCGCAAGTTTATTGAATTGAGGTACCGCTTAATGCCTTATTTCTATTCAACTTTTTGGGAGCATCACCGTTACGGGTTCCCTATCCTGCGGCCGATAGTTATGCAGGAGCAAGGCGAGGTTAGCAATCACTATCGCCAGGACGAGTTTAAATACGGCGATAAATTGCTGGTATGCCCGGTTTTGGAGCCCGGACAGAAAAGCAGAAAAGTGTATTTACACAAAGGACAATGGTTTAACTTTTGGACGCAGGAACTTGTTGAAGGTGGGCGCGAAGTAGAAGTAGAAACTCCATTAGATACTATACCACTATTTGTTAAGGCTGGTGCGGTTTTACCGGAATACCCGGTAATGCAGTATGTTGGCGAGACAGAAATTGAAGAAGTTACATTAAACGTTTATTTTAACGATATAGAAACCAATTCTTTCTTTTTTGAAGATTATGGCGAAACCTTTGCGTACGAACAGGATATCTATTCTGAAAAGAAATTTGCTGTACACGGAAGCACTATCAACTTTGTAATTGAACAAAGTATGGAAGGGCTGTATACGCCGCGTTATGAAACCTATCAGTTTAATGTGATAGGGCTGCCATTCACGCCCACTAAAATAATGGCCGACGATAAAGTGATAACCGAGTTCGCTGTGAATGCAGACAAGATACTTGAGTTTAAAACCAATAAGAAATTCAAAAAGATAGAGATCGCACTTTGATCTTAAATAACCCCGGCTAAACCGGGGTTATTTTTTTTATATTAATTTAATCCTAAACATGCTTCATCAATAAGTGTTGAATAATAATATATTTGATAATTATTCCAACTCCTAAATTCCCGTAAGGGCTATCTATATGGCTAAAAGATCCGTTAAAAAGGACACAGAAATTCCTGCTTCTACACCCGCTAAAATCACAAAACCAAAAGCAACCAAAAAGATAAAGGAAACTTTGCCCGCGCCACAGCAGCAGTTATCGGCTGTTGAGCCGTACAGCCGTTTTACTGATTTTGATGTTTCACTTTTCCAATCGGGGAAACACTATAAGTTATATGAAAAGTTTGGCTCGCACGTAGTAGAGCATAAAGGGATTGTGGGTACATACTTTGCGGTATGGGCCCCTAACGCAAAGTATGTATCGTTAATAGCTAACTTTAACGGCTGGAACAAAGGGTCGCACCCTTTATACGTTCGCTGGGACGGGTCAGGCATCTGGGAGGGCTTTATCCCGAATGTTGGTAATGGCGAAGTCTATAAATATTTTATCAAATCATCAAGCGACGAGGAACTGGAAAAAAGCGATCCTTATGCCTTGCGTTGGGAAGTAGCGCCGCTTACGGGATCTATAGTTGCAGATTCTTATTATGAGTGGAACGATTCTTTATGGATGTATACCCGCCATAAGCACAATAATTTGGCACAGCCCTTCTCGGTTTACGAAGTGCATTTAGGCTCTTGGGCGCGTAACATAGAAAGCCCGGATGATTTTTACACGTATGAAGAATTAGCAGACAGGTTGGTGCCTTATGTTAAGGAGATGGGTTTTACCCACGTAGAGTTTATGCCAATTGCAGAGCACCCCTATTATCCAAGCTGGGGCTACCAGATTAGCGGCTATTACGCCGCTTCATCCCGTTATGGCACTCCCCAACAATTGATGGAACTGATTGAGCGTTTTCATCAGCAGGGCATAGGTGTTATTCTGGATTGGGTTCCATCGCATTTTCCGGGCGATATTCATGCTTTGTACCGTTTTGACGGCACACATTTGTACGAGCATGAAGACGTTCGTAAAGGGTTTCATCCCGACTGGAAATCATACATTTTTAACTACGGCCGTAACGAGGTGAGATCCTTTTTAATTAGCAACGCCATTTTTTGGCTGGACAGGTACCACGTAGATGGGCTGCGGGTTGATGCGGTTGCCTCTATGCTGTATCTTGATTACTCGCGTAAGCAAGGCGAGTGGGAGCCCAACATGTTTGGCGGTAATGAGAATTTAGAAGCTATATCCTTCCTGAAAGAATTTAATGAGGCCTGTTACGCACACTATCCGGATGTGCAAACCATAGCTGAAGAATCAACATCATTTACAGGTGTTAGTCGCCCCGTTTTTTTAGGCGGCTTAGGGTTTGGCATGAAATGGATGATGGGCTGGATGCACGATACCATTAAATATTTTGGCGAGGACCCAATCAATCGTAAGTACCATCACAACCAGCTTACATTTAGTTTAATATACGCCTTTACCGAGAACTTTATGCTGCCTTTCTCGCATGATGAAGTGGTATACGGCAAAGGATCTATGCTGCGTAAAATGCCCGGCGATGAATGGCAGCAGTTTGCCAACCTGCGTTTGGTATATAGTTACATGTTTACGCATCCCGGCGCTAAACTGATGTTTATGGGCAGCGAATTTGGACAGGGAACAGAGTGGAACTACCAGCACTCGCTGCCTTGGCATGTTCTGGAATACCCAAATCATAATGGTATAAAAGAAGCTGTGAAAGCACTTAACCACCTTTATAAAACAGAACCTGCACTATACGAAAGGCAATTCAGCGGCGACGGCTTTGAGTGGATTGATGGCGGCAATGCAGCCGACTCTATCATGATCTTTCAACGAAAGGGTAACGATGCCGCAAATGATTTGGTTATTGTGCTTAACATGACACCTGTTACCCGCCACGATTTTAGAGTAGGGGTGCCATATGCCGGTAACTGGAAAGAGATCTTCACTTCTGATGCGCCTAACTTTTGGGGTAGCGATGTGAAAAACAACATCGCCATAAAAAGCGAAAGCGTTAACTGGCATGGCCGCGAAAACAGTATCAACATCATAGTGCCGCCTTTGGCAGCAACTGTTTTTAAAAGGATAAAGTAACAAAAGGGTAATCCTGAGCTTGTGGAAGGGGCGCGTAAACCCTCCACTATCCTTCGGCAAGCTCAGGATGACACCCGGCGCGATATTTCTGCTTATCAATCAGGCACTGATATCTGCTAATCTTTTTTAGTTAACTCTTCGCGTTTAAAGCCACGAATAATGAGCCTTGTACCGCCGTTGTTGCTGAAATAACTGCCTACCCAATTAATAAATACAATTATTTTATTGCGGAAACCTAATAATGATATTAGGTGCACAAACATCCATATCAGCCAGGCAAAAAAGCCCTGAAATTTGAGTTTTCCTAAGTCAGCAATTGCTTTGTTTCTACCTATTGTAGCTAATGATCCCTTGTCGTTATATTCAAATACTTCGGTAGCTTGACCTTTCAAAATATGCAAAATGTTCTTTGCGGCATGCTGGCCCTGCTGAATGGCTACCTGGGCTACGCCGGGATGCCCCTTTGGTGTTTTATCAGTAATCATAGCAGCAACATCGCCAATAGCAAAAATGTTATTGGAGCCATTTAAACGTAGTGAGCCATCAATACGTATTCTGTTGCCGCGCTCTAAATTATCTTTGCTTATACCTTCAGGAACAACGCCCATCACACCTGCCGACCATATTACGTTTTTGGTACGTATGCTTTTTCCGCCTTCAAATTTTATCTCTTCGCCGTCATAGCTATCCACTTTCATATTTAACAGCACTTCAACGCCCATGCTGGTTAAAAACTCTTTAGCCGCGTTTGATCCTTCGTCAGAAAAAGGCCCTAACACCTTCGGAAGAAAGTCTACCAGGTAAACTTTCATTTCCTCTTTATTCAATTCAGGATAGTCGCGCGTAAGAATGTCGTTTTTAAGCTCTGCCAGAGATCCGGCCAATTCTACACCAGTTGGGCCCGCGCCCACTAAAACAAACGATAGCAGCGGCGCTCTTTCCTCTTTAGTAGGTTTTAGCACGGCTTCCTCTAAATTCTGCAACATCAGATACCGCAGATTAAGCGCCTCAGGTATAGACTTCATAGGCATCGCATACCGCTCAATATCCTTGTTACCAAAAAAGTTGGTGGTTGATCCGGTCGCAATTACTAAATAGTCATATGCTACAGGCCCTATTGTTGTGTTCAAAATATTGTTTCCAACGTCGATAGCTGAAACCTCCGCTATACGGAACCTGAAGTTTTTTTGATTGGCAAAATTTTTACGAAGCGAGAACGCTATAGATTCTGCCTCCAGGCGTCCGGTAGCCACCTGGTATAACAAAGGCTGAAATGTATGATAGTTGTGCTTGTCAAGCATCAATACTTCAACAGGCGCGTCGGCAAGTTTCTTTGCAACTTCCAATCCACCGAAGCCACCGCCGACAATAACAACTAATGGAAATTTTGAGGTTGATGTTGTGTCCATTTTACTGTGATATATAATTTAGGTATAACAAAAAAGGCTCCAAATATTCTTCGGAGCCTTTTTTTTGATAACTAAATTTCTATTTATCTCAGGTCTTTTTTTCCGAAGTCAACTATAACCGGAGTAGCTACACATATAGATGAGTAGGTACCGAATATAATACCGATCAATAAAGCGAATGAGAAGCCACGAATAACATCACCACCGAATATAAACAGCACTATCAGCACAAATAATACGGTTAAAGCGGTGATAATGGTACGGCTTAAGGTACTGTTGATAGCCGTATTAATAACTTCCTCAGGCTTGTCGGCTTTTGAATGATGTAAATTCAAGTGTTCACGAATACGGTCAAACACTACCACGGTATCGTTAATTGAATAACCTATTACTGTCAATACGGCAGCAATAAATGCCTGGTCAATTTCAAGGAATGGAATAACGTGTCTGAATATTGAGAAGAAGGAAAGCACCATCAAGGCATCATGCGCTGTTGCTATCATAGCGGCCACACTAAAGTGCCATTTACGGAAACGTAAAAGGATATATGCAGCTATAATTAATATTGCAAACAGCACAGTCCAAACTGCCGATTTTTTCAAACCATCAGCAACAGTTGCCTCAACTTTCTGAGAACTTAAAATGTCTTTTTTAGACATTTGCGTTACCGCTTTCTTGTTAAGAGCGCTAATGAGTGTTTGCTCTACCTTTGAGTCAGTGGCGGGTGAGTTATCCTCAATCAGGTAATTGGTAGTGATAATGAATTTATCAGCACCGTAGGTTTTAACCTGCGTACCACGGCCTAAAATATCTTCTACAGCACCACGAACATCTTCATCCGAAGCATTTTTGTTTTCGAAATGAATAACATAGCTTCGGCCACCCTGAAAATCTACACCATAATTAAACCCTTGCGTAAACATCGACACAAAACCTGCTAAAATAAACAGGCCGGAGAAGATGTAGAATTTGCCTCGGTTTTTTACAAACGCATAGTTGGCGTTTTTAAATGTATGCGAGCTCCAAGGGTTTGAGAATTTAATATCGGTGCCTTTGTCAAGCAGCCATTCAAATATCAATCTTGATATTAATAACGAACAGAACAATGAAGTAACAATACCTATCATTAAGGTTGTTGCAAAACCCTGAATAGGGCCGCTACCGAAAATGAACAGGATAAGACCTGTAAGGAAAGTACTTATGTTAGAATCCAGAATTGATGAAAGCGCGTGTTTAAAACCATCGCTTACTGCAAGGCGTAAAGATTTGCCTAAAGCCAGCTCTTCACGTACGCGCTCATATATCAATACGTTAGCATCAACTGCCATACCTAAAGTAAGCACTATACCCGCTATACCCGGCAATGTTAACACAGCGTGTAAACTGGTTAAAACACCCATTAGGAAGAATACGTTAATTACAACTGCAACAACAGCAACAGTACCTGCGCGGTTGTAGTAAGCAATCATAAATACCAATACCACTATTAAACCTAATACGCATGACATTAAGCCATCCTCGATTGATTGCTGACCTAATGATGGGCCTACAACTTCTTCACCAATAATGCGGGCGGGAGCGTCTAAACGACCTGCCTTTAGTACGTTGGCTAAATCTTTTGTATCATCAACTGTAAAGCTGCCTGATATAGAGGATACGCCACCTGATATTTCATTTTGCACAGTTGGTGCTGAGTAAACATTATCGTCAAGCACAATAGCGATTGCCTTTTTAGGCGTTGTCGCCGCCGCATCGGCCGTAATAATGCGCCATTTTTGGGCACCCGACGAGTTCATGGTCATTTCCACTTCAGGGTTACCACGTTGATCTGTAACACTGCGTGCATCATTTATTACGTCACCTGCCAGAACCGGGCCGTTTTCTGCTCCGGTCAATTTTACAGCATATAGCTCAAATGTTTTGCTTTTTTCGCGCGGTTTAACACCCCACAAAAGCTTCATGTTGCGTGGGATGATATTTTTAACATCTTCGCTTTGTAGTAAAGCGTTTATTTTGGCGATGTCCTTTTGCTCAGCAAGGCCGGCTATAGGCCCCGGCGCTAATTGCTGTTGACCTGATGCATCTGCATAAATAGGCGGCACAAGCATACTAAGCAGCGGATGTTCGCTTGCCATTTTTGATCTAAGCGCAGTTGCCGATGTATCTTTGTTGTTTTTTTGAACTTTATTTAAAAGTGCAAGACCATCTTTTTTAGTGGTATCCGTAGCCGCTGTTGTTGCTGTCTTAGCAGTATCCTTGGCATTAGCTTTGCTTTTTGCACCCAATAAGTTATCAATACTACTTATTATCGGATAAACTTCCTGACTTTGAAAAGTTTCGTAAAACTCTAATTTAGCTGTACCTGATAACAGTTTACGAACGCGGGTTGGATCTTTAACACCCGGAAGCTCAATCAAAATACGGTTAGTGTTTTTTTCTCTGGAGATATTAGGTTGCGTAACGCCAAATTGGTCAATACGCGTATTTAATACGGTGTATGATTGCTGTTCAGCAGTTTCTGCCTCCGCCCTAAGATATTTTTCAACTTCGTTGTTAGAAGCATTGTACTTTAGGTTAGCCTGGTTGTCTTTGGTAGAAAATATAGCAGAAAGCTTACCGTTAGGACTAAGTTTTTCATACTCATTAACAAATAGTGTAATGTAATCAGTCTGGCTGGTTTTCATGGCAACTGTTGCATTAACAAGAGCCTGGTTAAAAACCGGATCGGGATTTTTGTTAGATAACGCCCTTACCACCTCTTCAAGTGATATTTGCATGGTAACGTTCATACCTCCTTTAAGGTCCAAACCAAGAGCTAACTCATTTTCCAGGCAATATTGGTAAGTATGGCCAAGAAGCGGATAAACGGGCTGTGTTGAAATAGAATCCAAATAGGCTTTTTCAACGGCTGTATCACCCTTGGCGTATAAATGGGCATCGTTTTCAACCTTATGTGCCACCCACGTAAACGAAAGCTGATATATACAGGCCAAAGCCAGTATTATAGCAAAAAATTTAATAACCCCTTTTCCTTGCATTGTGGTATTTTATATAAATTAATTAGTTTATAGCTGTTTATAGCATTTTTAACAAGACGGCAAATCTAACAAAATTTTATTAGCAAGAAATTTTAAATTAAAACAAAATAAAGTGATGCCTGTTAGCGCTGCTCAAGGGTTATAAACGAGTAAGCGAGTTTGTTTTTTTCATCAGGCTGATAATCTTCCCGCGCAGTTTCTACCCATATATTTTCTTCAATTTCAGGGAAATAGGTATCTCCCTCAAAGTTTTGATGAACTATGGTTAAGTATATTTTATTGGTTATAGCCATTGCCTGGCGGTAAATTTCGGCACCACCCACAATAAACACCTCGTGCTCAGTTTTACATAATTCAATTGCTTGTTCCAGAGAATTAACCACCTCGCACCCCGGGATATCTATCTGCTTACGCGTTATTACAATATTGCGGCGATTGGGCAATGGTTTACCTACCGAATCGTAAGTTTTGCGACCCATAATAACAGTATGACCGCTGGTTATGGTTTTAAAATGCTTCAGATCGTTAGGCAGATACCATAACAATTTATTGTCTTTGCCAATAGCATGGTTTTGGGCTATGGCTACTATTATGGAGATTGTCATTTTTTGATCTTGGATGATATCCATATTTTGATTTCTTCAAACCTGATCGCACCTTTACTTGCTTCAATCACCATTTGATATTTTTCTTCAAAACTTGCATGTAATTTAATGCCTGCTCTATTTATTAGTAAATATTCAAGCAAAGCATAAGCTACACGCTTGTTACCATCCATAAAGGGATGATTAATTATGATGCTTTCAAAAAGTGCTGCAGCTTTTTCAACTATTGTTGGATATAGATCGTGGCCATCAAATGTTGCAAAAGGGCGATTTAAGGCAGCTTCTAATGATCCGCGATCACGAAGTCCTTTACTTCCACCAAACTCTTCAATTAATATATTATGTAAAAAAAATGCAACGTCGATATGTATCATTGCGCAAGCTTCTCAAGCAGTTGTCTGTTTTCAGAAATTATTTGTTTTATCTGATAAACTGATGCTATATCGACAGACGGATATTGTTGTAGATCTTTTATAAGGTCTAAAAGCTCTGTCAACGAACTTTCAGGTAGTTCATCAAGCGTCCTCGTAATCTCACTTTTTATTTCCAAAACTGTCATATACAAATTTACAAATATTTTACTACACCGCTACAGCACCCTTAATATGCGGCCATGGATCATAGTTCTCCAATGTGAAATCTTCAAATTTAAAATCGAAGATATCCTTTACGTCCGGGTTTATTTTCATGGTTGGCAACGGGCGTGGGTCGCGGTTTAATTGCAGGCGTGTTTGGTCCAAGTGGTTGTTATACAAATGTGCATCGCCAAATGTATGTATAAAGTCGCCAAGCTGAAGATCGCAAACCTGTGCCACCATCATGGTAAGCAGCGCGTAGGATGCTATGTTAAAGGGCACACCTAAAAATATGTCGGCACTACGCTGGTAGAGCTGGCAAGATAACTTGCCATCGGCAACATAAAACTGAAATAAGCTATGGCAAGGCGGTAGCGCCATCTGGTTAACGTCGGCCACGTTCCACGCAGATACAATGATACGGCGCGAGTCGGGGTTGTTTTTTATCTGATGGATGATCTGTTTGATCTGATCAATATGACCGCCATCGGGCGTCGGCCATGAGCGCCATTGGTAACCATAAACCGGCCCAAGGTTTCCGTCAGCATCGGCCCACTCATCCCAAATGCGTACACCATTGTCCTTTAAATATTTAATATTGGTATCGCCCAGCAAAAACCATATCAGTTCGTGGATGATAGATTTGAGATGCAGTTTCTTGGTAGTTACAAGCGGAAAGCCGTCCTGCAGGTTAAATCGCATCTGGTAACCAAATACGCTGATGGTGCCCGTCCCGGTGCGGTCATGCTTTTGCGTACCGGTTTCCATAACATGGCGCATTAGGTCGAGATACTGCTTCATAGGCTAATTATTGAATAACTGAATTCGTGACTGAGTGAATGTTGTTATTCCTGCAATCTTAATTCCTACGCAAATAAAAATAATCTATTTTTGGAATCCTACGGATGTTTAAAAATAAGCGCCGCGTTAGTCATTATATGATAGTATTCCCAAACGCCAAGATCAACATCGGACTGAATATAACTGAACGCCGCGCCGACGGCTATCATAATCTTGAAACCATTTTCTATCCCATAAAAATAAATGATGCCTTAGAAGTTATCGAGGCAGACCAATTAAGTTTTACCTCTTCCGGACTTGACATTCCCGGCAGGATGGAGGATAACCTTTGCGTTAAGGGCTACTACTTATTAAAAAAGGATTTTGATATACCGCCGGTTAGTATCCATTTGCATAAACATATCCCGATTGGTGCAGGCTTAGGTGGTGGCTCATCAGACGCTGCTTTCTTTATCAAGTTAATGAACGATAAGTTCAATTTAGGTCTTACCATTCAACAGCAGCAAGACTACGCCCGAACCCTTGGTGCGGACTGCGCTTTCTTTATAGAGAACAAACCTGTGTTTGCTTTTGATAGAGGCGATGAGTTTGAACCCATAAGGCTTGACCTGTCTCCCTACCACATTGCGCTGGTGATGCCGCCTGTGCAAGTATCAACTTCGGAAGCTTTTAGAGGGATACAACCCGTGCCGGTTAAAGATTCACTATACGACCTGATTTATGAACCCGTGCGCGAGTGGAAAAAACACATCAAAAACGACTTTGAAGCCAGCATCTTTAAAAACCATATAGAAATAAGGTGGGTTAAGGCAGCTCTTTACGAAGCCGGCGCACTATACGCAGCCATGAGCGGCAGCGGAGCATCGGTATTCGGGATATTTGATACCACTCCCGACCTAAGCGCCCTGGAAGCCGACAACCAGGTTTTCTACCACGTTTAGTTACAACAACTCATTAGCCAGATTAGCCAGCTCGCTGCGCTCACCTTTTTGCAGAGTGATGTGCGCATAAAGCGGGTGCCCTTTGGCTTTATCAATAAGGTAGGACAACCCGTTACTCTCAGCATCAAGGTAAGGGGTGTCTATCTGGTAGATATCACCGGTGAAGACGAACTTGCTGTTCTCGCCCGCGCGGGAGATGATGGTCTTCACCTCGTGCGGGGTGAGGTTCTGCGCCTCATCAACAATAAAGAAGATCTTGCTCAGTGTACGCCCGCGAATGAAGGCCAGCGGCGCTATAGAGATCTTCTCGTTGGCAACCAACTCATC
Organism: Mucilaginibacter sp. HD30; assembly: GCF_054061755.1. Classification (NCBI taxonomy): domain Bacteria; kingdom Pseudomonadati; phylum Bacteroidota; class Sphingobacteriia; order Sphingobacteriales; family Sphingobacteriaceae; genus Mucilaginibacter; species Mucilaginibacter sp. HD30. The sequence goes on along the minus strand of NZ_JBSSEO010000001.1, from coordinate 2,454,113 downwards.
CAGCTTGGCCTGCATCTTATCATCATCAGCAAACTGGTCCTTTATAAACTTCAGGTTATCCCAAATGGGTGCCATGTATGGGTCCACCTTTGATTTTACGTCGCCGGGCAGGAAGCCGATATCTTTGTTGCTCAAAGGCACTATTGGCCGGGTAACAAAGATCTGGCGGTAGTGCTTGCGCTGCTCCAGCGCGCCGGCCAGCGCCAGCAGGGTTTTGCCTGTGCCTGCGTTGCCTTGTATGGTTACCAGTTTAATATCGGGGTTTAGCAGGGCATGGATGGCAAAGGCCTGCTCAGGGTTTTTGGGGAAGATGTTGAATATAGGCTGCTCCGTTATCCGCTCCAACTGCTGCTGCACACTGTTATAGAAAGCTGCCGCGCTACTCTTCTTACTATGCAGCATGTAAAAGTGATTGCCGGTATGGCCCAGCGATACGGCATCCCCGGGCAAAACATCATTCTTGTTGAGTTGGGTAATGAGCTTATCGGTAACTGTTATGCCGGTTTTGCCGCTGTACAGTTCTTCAACGTTCTTTACCTTGCCGGTCTCGTAGTCTTCGGCGTTTAGGTTGAGGGATTTGGCCTTCAGGCGCAGGCAGATATCCTTTGATACCAGCACCACCTTCTTATCCGGGTACTCCTGCTGCAGGCCCAGGGCGGCGTTCAGGATGCGGTGGTCGGCTTTGTCTGAGTTGAAGATGGCTATGGCATCATTGGCCAGGTGCGGCGGATCAAGCACTACCTTAAAGTTGCCCTTGTTGTGGCCGTTAAGCGGCTGCCACTGGTTAATGAGGTCCTTGCGCGAGATGTCATCTATCATGCGGATAAAGGCGCGAGCCTCGAAGTTGCGGGTGTCGTTGCCACTCTTCTTATCGTCAAGCTCCTCTAATACCTGTATGGGTATGGCCACGTCGTGCTCCTGGAAGTTCTCGAAAGCGCTGTGATCATACAATATTACCGAGGTATCCAGCACAAAGATCTTCTTCCTGCCGTTGGCCCTGCCTTTATCGTCCTTTTGCATAATTGCTAAGGTAGTGAGTTTAGTTGACTAGTTGAATAGTTGATTGGTGATTAGTTAACGCCGTTTTGTCCCACTGCTGTGTGAGCCAGTTTGAGACATTGTGGGACACTTTTTGTGTTAAGCAGTTGGCAATAAGTATTTTGCAGTTTTTGGGTGGGACAAAGTGGGACTACTTAATCGTCAGGAAATTTAGCTGTTAATTTTGGGTAATTTACTGATAATGAAAGGGGTTGTGGATTTGTGATTTTTTGTCCCAATTTTTGTGGAAAAAGACGCGTTCTCCTTACCGCCTGTTTAGTCCCTAGCTCTTGGCTTGCCCCGCTATGGCCGCGGAGGCCTTCTTCTTTTTTCTTGATAAAAAAGAAGCGAATAATCAAGTCAGCCACGATGCTTCTCTTCGCACTTGGCCTTTGCCCGCGATCAGGTAAAACCACGGGCGGTAATCTTTTTGCCCTGCTGTCGCTCACACAGCCCCCGCTTCAGCAAAAATTTACTATGCCCTTGCCCCCCGCACTGCCCATCAGTTTTACCTGTTCTTTTCCTAAGCTGCGCGGCTGACGAATGGTAGTGTATTAAAAATAAGCCTAAGAAAATGCAAAGACCGTTAGCTGGGTTAGTCCCTCGCTCTTGGCTTTCCCCGCTATGGCCGCGGAGGCCTTTGTTCTTTTTCTTGATAAAAAGAACCAAAACTCAAGTCAGCAGAGAGGCTTCTTTGCCGCACGGGGCCTTTACCCTGCAAAACGCAATGCGCCGCGGCTACGTCCCGTTGCGGCAGACTAAATCATCGCTTGGTTAACCTGTAACCGCAACGTTCCTGATGCCTTTGCCAACGCACATGCCACCAACGCATTACGTTTTCACCCGAAGCTTATCTGCTGACAAATATTGCTTAGAGATAAGCTTTGCTGTTAAATCAAAATGTTGTTCATTACAAAGGCTATAACATTCCATATCCCCGGCCGCGCACCGTGGCAGACCTTCACTCATCTTTTTTGTTATTGCAATATTAATTATCAAATTTTGATTTGGTAACTGAGTCGTTAATATAGGGCAACATCCGTCAGCCGCGCAGCTTCGGAAAAAAGCAGGTAAAACTGCCGGGCGGTGCGCAGGCAGGGGCATAGTAATTTTTGCTGAAGCGCGGGCCATGTGCGACAACAGGCGCAAAAAGATTACAGCCCGAGGTTTTACCTGATTGCGGGCAAAGGCCCTGTGCGCAAAGAAGCATCGTGGCTGACTTGATTTAATCACTTGTTATTTGTTTTTTTAAGGTGTTCATGAAGTCGCTACGCTTAGTTTTGTTTCTTTTCATCAAGGAAAAGAACAAAGGCATCCGCGGCCCTAGCGGGGCAAGCCAAGAGCGTATGCCTAGCCAAGTGATAAACACCAACTACTGACAAACCTCTGTCACCACTTCCCCCAAAAAACCTCCGTACCTTGCAACATCCCCCCAAAAAACCTACCCACAACCCAAAACTAAAACATGAACTACGACCAACTCACCAACCACCGCCCCATGGAGATCGAACTCATCCGCGAAATGGCGCACCGCAAGCTAACGCCTAAAGAAAACAAGATCCTTGACGATAAACTGGACCCACCCAACACGCGCGACGCGTTTATTATCAAAACCGCATCGCAATGGCTGGAGACACCCACACAGCAGCAGGATTATCAGCGCCTGTTTGGCGATTTCTGGTACCGGGGCGAACTCTGCATCCTGTTTGCCGATACCAACGTGGGCAAATCTGTACTGGCCGTGCAAATTGGCGACGCCCTAAGCAAGGGCGAAACCGTAATGCAGCACCTGGAGAGCCCACCCCAAGCGCAAAAGATTTTGTATTTTGATTTTGAACTAAGCGCAGAGCAATTTGAAAAACGCTACAGCGACCGCAACGGGCGCTCCCCCTTTAGCGCTGATTTTTACCGCCTGGTGTTTAACCCCCACGCCACCGGCCAAAAGCGCTTTGCCAGCTATGCCGACTACATGAACAACGCGTTGGAGAATGTGCTGGTAAGCACCGGCGCGCGCACTTTGATTATTGATAACATTACCTGCCTGCGCACCGGTACCGAAGCAACCGCCGGGGCCGTAAACCTGATGCGCAACCTGCAAACCATAAAGCAAAAGTATGGCCTCAGTATTTTGGTGCTGGCCCACACGCCCAAGCGCAACCCCGCAAGGCCCGTTACCCGTAACGACTTGCAGGGCAGTAAAATGCTCATCAACTTTGCCGATAGTGCCTTTGCCATTGGCGAAAGCCAAACCACCCCCGGCCTGCGTTATTTAAAACAGATTAAGCAGCGCAGCGGGCAAGAGCAATATGGCGCCGCCAACGTATGCCTGTGCCGCGTAAGCAAGCCGCTTAACTTTTTAAAAATGGATTTTGTTGATAACGCTACCGAAGCCGCCCACCTTTTGCCCTATACCGAGCAGCATGCCCGCCAAATTGAGCAGCGCGTATTGCTGCTGCACAGCCAGGGCCGCAGCGTGCGTTTTATTGCTGATGAAATGGGGATTTCGCGATCAAAGGTGGGTAGGATGGTGAAGAGGTTGGGGGAGGAGGAGGTCTCGGCAAGCTAATTTTCGCAAAAGTGGTACTGTCTTCCAGAGCTTGTCGACGGATGCGCGTGGGCGTAACCCCGCTACACTGGTTGAAGCTTTCAGCTTCGACCTAAAATACAGCAAGCATTCTGCTTGCGGTTGCCGGTGTCAGTTTTATTGCCTTAAGCTGAAAGCTTAAGCAATTTTAGGACGAAGTTGTAAAGTTCGCCCAGGTGGGGGTGGATTGCACTTTGATAGTCGGTATTATCTGTTATTCAGTATATTGTGTTACCTCCGAGACGTAAAAGTTATTAACATGCTAAAAAAATTAGGATTTTATATTATTATATTTGCTACACCTAATTATTTATAAAGCAATTGTTTATGGCAGATAAGATAGTCCTAAAAGAAAATCCATTGATTACAATAATATCATTAAGCAAATATGTGACATCGGACAGTAAGAAAAAGGAGTCGATTTTGAAAAAGCTTAAGTTTTCTGAACCCCCTATGTTTACAAGGTATGCAAGTCCTAAATCTGCAATCCATCAATATTTAAAAGATAAAGAACGAAATATTGAGATCTTTGAGGAATGGTTAAAAAAGGAGAAAGCGAAAAAAGTAGAAGGACCATTTAAAATTAGTGATCAGAATTGTTGTATAGAATCGTTGCAAATTTTAAAAAGTTACGCGGTACAATTCTTTTCGCCTTATAATCAACATTATTCTAAATGGCGCCTGAAGAAGCAGTTTACTCACATTTATGCCGAGGGCGTTGATGTATCTTTGTCACCAGATTTTGCTATATATAACACGGTTACAAAAGAATTGAGCGGTTTTATTAAACTTCAGTTTTCTAAAGGCAAAACAGAACGATTAACCTATGGGCAAGGGCATTTAATAACCGGCTTAATTAAAGAGCACTTAGAAGAAAAATTTCAGTTGAGTTTAAATAGACGTCTTTGTATAGTTATTGATGTTTTTTCTAAAAAAGTAATAATTGCTCCAGAGGATGTTACATGGAAAAAAGACAGACCTAAACTAATAGAAGCCTATAAAGAGATTGCTTTAGTATGGCCATTTTTGCAGCATAAAGTAGCTTAATCTTGCCATTCAATCTAAATTTTACCTTTGTTGTGTTATCCCCCAGCTCCCGAAAGCGTCCCGCTTGTGGTTGTCCGGAAAATCGTAATTCTCTTTCCTTTTGTTGGTAATAACACCAATTAAGACGAAATTGAAATGTTAAAGGTTCATCATTAGTTTTAGCTTTATACAATGTCAAAAAAAGAAGATTTAACTTCTCTTGAAAATCAAAAGCACGATCATTGCTTTATTATCACACCAATTGGGGAGGGTGGGTCAGATACTTATAAAAAAACAAACGGTCTCATTAAAGCGGTAATAGAGCCCGTCTTGAAGGAATTTAATTTTACTCCAATTCCCGCTCATTTTATCGATACTCCCGGTTCGATTACGAAGCAAATTATTAAACACTTGTTAGATGATAAATTAGTGATAGCAAATTTGACAGGCTTAAATCCCAATGTAATGTATGAATTGGCCGTTAGACATGCTGCAAAACTTCCGGTTATCACAATGGCTGAGCATGGAACTAAGTTGCCTTTCGATATTGTAGACCAACGAACTTTGTTTTACTTCGATACTTTAGATGGGGTTGATGATTGTCAAGCGAAATTGCGTTCCATTATATCATCCGTTCTCGACGAAAATGCAGTAGTAGATAACCCAATTTATGAAGTTATTAAGGAAAAGCAATTGATAAAAACCCTGGATCCGGAAAGTCCAGAGAACTACTTGATAAAAAGGTTAGATCGCTTGGAAAATATAATAAACAGCATTCAACCCCCTCAATCAACTAATCAAGTTAAAATTCCATCGTTAAAAGAGATTTTTAACCCCATTCTTTATTTGACTGTTAAACACAAGGCGACGAAAGATACAGAAGTGATAAAAGACGACCTTGATCAGATCTTTAAGAAATTTCATATAGATAAATGGAGCGCCAGTGTATTAGATAGCGACTTAATTTCTATAGAGATAAAAAGTGCTCCATTATATATTCAAAAAGAGTTAGACTATGCATTTATGAATAGCAAAAAATTTGATGTAGTAAGCGTGGTTGACTTGATGGGTGAATGACCCACCCCATTTAGCGCAAGTCTTGCGAAGTGGCTTAGTGCTGTTGCCCGACTTGTGCTTGTAATGGGCACAAGTCGTCTCACGCTACCCCCAATGCACAAGACTTGCCCTATTTAGCGCAAGTCTTGCGAAGTGGCTTAGTGCTGTTGCCCGACTTGTGCTTGTGATGGGCACAAGTCGCCCCCACTACCCCCCCTATTTAGCGCAAGTCTTGTGATGTGGCCTTAGTGCCGTTGCCCGATTTGTGCTTGTGATGCAGGGCACAAGTCGCCCCCGCTACCTCCGATGCACAAGACTTGCGCCAAAGTTGGGCTTGTGATGCAGGGCACAAGTCGCCTCTGCTACCCCCAATGCACAAGACTTGCGCCAAAGTTAGGGAAATACATTTACCCCGTTGTATTAGATGCCCGGTTAGGCACCGGTGTAATACAAGTAACAAAAGTAAATTTAATCATTGGGAAAACAAACTTGTAAAACAAACCTCATTTAGCGCAAGTCTTGTGATGTGGCTTAGTGCAGTTGCCCGACTTGTGCTTGTGATGCAGGGCACAAGTCGCCCCCGCTACCCCCAACGCACAAGACTTGCGCCAAAGTTGGGGGATGGAATAAAGAATTTGGACACCTTGTCTATTTACAATGAACAGGGTATTGAAGCAGCCGGAAAGTTTGATATGAAAAGAAACTATACCATAGAACTCGGTATACCGATTGCATTAGTACACAACGAGATCAATAAAACAAATACCTTGTCCTATCAAATTATGGTTAATGGTATCGAAGCTCTTAAAAATACTAACCAGCACATAGGACCAGAAGACATTAAAGGAGGTAGTGGTGACCCGGTATTGACGGCCAAAGCTGTCGCGAGTCACAATGCAGCTGTAGATAAAACTAATGCTATATATACTTCATCGACCGATTTTAGTGGCGAGTATACGCTAATAAAATAATGAAATTATCCCCCCATTTAGCGCAAGTCTTGTGATGTGGCTTAGTGTCGTTGCCCTACTTGTGCTTGTGATGCAGGATTAGAAGGCACAGCATATTGGTGATAACACCAACATGGGCCAAATCGGCAACGATTAAGATTTACTTGCGACACAAATCAAGTGCAAACGCATATTGCTTATCTATTCCATTGATTAAATCGAACGGTTTTTGCCTTACTTCGTAGTCAGGTATCACCCCTCTTCCTTTTATTTTAGGTGGTTTTACTGCACTCCAATATTCCCACAGATGTATGTTTGCCTTGAAGCCGGAATTAGGCAAAGTTAAAATTACATTGAGCGCAGAAGTGTTTCCTTCATATCCGCCGCCGGTTTCCTCGCCAACAAATACTCCGGTCAAATTTTTTATAATGGCGCAAAAGTCAGATGCTGCCGAAAAAGTCCTTCCGTTGATCAGAATAACCAGCTTGCCTGTATAGGGATGTGCCGAAGCTTGCTGTAAAGCCAGGGTTTGATTAAGCATTGGTTGTACCAGATAGCCGCCTTTAGGGTCGCTTTTTATGCCGTTTACCAGATCTACAGGCGGTTGTTGCTTCCAATCTGCAAAAGTTGGCACCAGTACACGGGCATGAATGTGATCAATATAACGAAATGGCCGGGTAACAAATTTTGCGGCAAGATAAGCCCCTAATTCATCCAAACCGCCGCCATTGCCGCGCAGGTCAAGTACCAAACCCTTCGTTTTATTTTGGGTGATAAGCCTCAACACAGAATCTACCTCCTGGGTAAAGCTGTCGCCCGCAAACGCGCGGATGCGTAGACAGGCGGTACCGGCCCCCGTAAAACTTAGTGAAACGTTTGCCGGGTCGCCTTGTATTGGTTTCATCTTTTCCAATGTTTCGGTATTAACCGGGTTTTTGCCGCGGTTGGCGGTACGCTGCGCGTTGCTTAACCCCTTTAATGGTGGCCTGGTAGATCTTTCCGTCGGCGTCCTTAACCCGCAGCCTGAACATGGAGGTCGTGTCCGCGAACAGCCAATAATTCTGGCTGAAACTTCTTTCCAATGATGCGTACTTCCCGCTTGTGTTATAACCATCGCCGATAAGGCAAGGCAATATCAATTGCCTAATATCAGCCATGGTTCGCCCGTTAATACTTAGCAGTTCCATACCGGGCTTTATCACCATGTTATCTGGCGTATCATTGGTTAAAATGAATACCTTGTCTTTACCGCCAACTACCTGAAATGGGAAAAACAAAGGTTTCAGCCCGGCGGTATTCATGTCCAGCTTCATATGCCCATCGCCAATATAGGCCAGCAGTTTAGACAGGCGTGCGTAAAAGGCGTATTGGCCCAAGGGGTTCTCTAATGCTTTGCGCTGCTGCGTAAACATGTGGTCCATATCGGCTTTTGAATGAAAACGGTAAAGCCCGCCGTGCGCTTCTTCCAGCGCGTGGCGAAGGGTATCAAAATCTTCTTTTAATTGCTTAGGCTGCCAGGTTTGACCGTAGGCGGCGATGGTTAACAAATAAGCGCACAACAGGGAGAGTATTTTTTTCATGCAGCAAAGAAAAATAAAACTTTGCCCATGCGGCCCGTTCTTCGGCCGCCAGTTTGCCGCCAATTGCCCGCCAAGGCTATATAAGACTGAATTTTAGGTCGATGCGCAGTGTCTTGCTTTTTACTATTTCGGCAGCATTCCGAAGGATTATATAAGCGTTGACAAGCAGCCACACAAAAGGCACCAACATCATATAATTGCCTCTGATGGCAAACACGTCGTTAAGTACCATTACAATCAGGATCAAAACCCCTGCTATGAGCGACCAAAGGATTTGAATGGTAAGGATTTTTTTAGCAACAGGCGTAAACTGCTTTTTGGCAAACATGAGCAGTAGGGGCGCGACAATATTTAATGGGGGAAATATCATGAGCGGTAAAGCGGATATATTGATCCATTTCAACCAGGTGGCGTTGTCCGCGCTGATCACTTCTTCCTTTTCCAGCAAGTCACTTTCGGGGATACCCAATGCCTTAGCCAGGGCTTTCAGCGTATATCCTTTCGGACTGGTGCCGGCCTCAATGCGCTGAATAGTGCGCACGGAAATACCCGATCTTTCAAACAGTTCCTCCTGGGTTAAATTTAATTTCTGCCGGATGGCCAGTAGCTTCGACATATCAGCAAAATGGTATAAGCCCAAAATTAACTAAAAATGTTAATTAAACCATTCTACATCAACCCCGAACCCTGCTTTGAAAGCCTTTTCTCATTTCTCCTATGCTAACGCATGTTCAAACGGTATATGGCCGTTTATCGCTGCAATAATTTGTTGTGTTGTATGCATTGTAATTCAATCAATATTTAACAATTTTGCATCAGCTAATTTATCATCATGCCAAGACAATTGTTTATAGCCTATATCAATACCCCTAACGGGACGGAGTTGGCAGGTCCGGTTACTGTTGAAAAAGATGAATATCTGTTCGTCAACAAAAACACAGCCGACGATGTATATTTCAACTTGAAAAAATCAGCAAATGGCTGGCATTTTTCAGGCGGCCCAACAGTTAAGATCCCACAAGAATATATCGATTCTGTTGGTGCGCAGATTGATGAGCACAAGAAATCCGGCGTATAAGCCAGGGGTGCTTAGCATAAAAGAATTGTCCCTTAAGGTAACTACAGGCGAACATGCACAAGCTGTATTCTGCTCTACACAGACAACCAATTTTTGGCGTAGATGGCCACGCTTCCGCCCGCAATTAAGTAAAAAGGGGGATTGATGGACTTTTAAGTTTTATTATATTTGTTTAATTAATAAATAACACCATCAACAACAACTTAAACCGGCAAATGCGCTTCAAATTAATACTGATCGCCCTGATGTTTTTTGGCCTTTTGGGCTGCAAAAAAGATAAGGGCGTAAACCCATATAAAAACATAAAATCAATTACGGGTACTATGATGCCCAGTGAGGGGCCTTTTTACGGACAAAAATTTGTTGCAGATGAAGAGGTTTATGATAATGAGGGTAGGATGATAAGCTCGGTAAAAGGGTCGTTTGTATCGAATAATCCGAGTAATTTTAATTCTAAAACCTATACTTACAAGGATGGTCGTTTGTATGAAACTAAAGATGGGGGCGAAGCAACAAGTGAATATATTTACACCAACAATTTAGTAAGTGAAATAAAAACTTACTATGGCGATAATTACCCAACCAAAACAATAATAGGGAAACAAACTTTTGTTTACGATGGCCAGGGCCGTAAAGTAAGAATGACGGCTTTTAGCTACCTGCCAGGCTTTGGCAGAAACCCTCCTCCGCCAAACGCCAATGGCTACACTTATACCTATGAATACGATGCTAACAACTTACTCCATAAAGAAAGCGATCAGGGAGGGACGGTTAAAAGCTATGAATATGACGGGCATAAAAACCTGACAAAAGTGACCTATAGTAATACGTTTTGGCCAAACACGGTGTACGGAAATGAAACCTATACATATAAGTACGATTACAAAGACAGAATAACCGAAACAACACAGGCGGATTACTCAGGCGAGACAATTAAAACAACCATAGCATACGACTATGAAGGCAGGGTGCAAACTAAAGATGTTTATAAAAACTTTAACGGAATTTACTACCAGGTAAGTACCATTACGTATACCTACCAATATTTTTGATCGCGTTTACCCTGGGTTTAGCAACCCATTACGCACTGCACTGATTTTCGGAGCCATTTTTGTATCTTGATAGCAATATGAAAAAGTTGCCCAACACCTTATTAGCCATAATTTATTGTAGCGCACTTTTTTTATGGAGTACTAATACTGCTTTTGCGCAGCCGGGTGCAGGCATTGCGGCATCTACTATTGAAGCTATCGGCCAACGGTTTGTACAAACACCCGGGCATATTGGGCTTTCTGTTTGCATTATTAAAAATGGTAAAGCCTATAGCTACCATTTTGGAAGCACAGCAAGCAAAAAAGGCACTAAACCCACAGATAGCACCATTTACGAGATTGCATCGGTAACGAAAACCTTTACCGGGATTTTGCTGGCGCATGCTATTTTGGAAAAAAGAATTGCGTTAAATGATGATGTGGGCAAATACCTGCCGCAAATGTCTGCTAATTTAACGTTTCGGGGTGTACCGGTTAAAATACAGCATTTGGCAACGCATACTTCCGGGTTGCCAAAGTTTATTCCCGGTTTTCAAAAAAACCTGTTGCCACAGCAAATGATGGAGCGATATAATAACTTTTCAAGTAAGCAATTTTTGGATAGTTTGGCTAAATTCAGCCTAACAGAGGTGCCGGGAAAGAAATTTATTTACTCAAACGCCGATGCGCAATTGATCGGCATTATTTTAGAAAAAGTATACCATAAGCCCTTTGCAGAAATGTTAAAAAAATATATCACTGGTCCACAGCGCATGGCCCACACCCAATTGGAACTTGATGACTTGGATAAACAACATTTGGCCATGGGGTACGATCAAAATGGAAAGGCCATGCCCGGGCTCTCCTGGTGGAAAAATGTGCCTGCCGCAGGCTATATTAAATCTGATATAGCCGATATGCTGCGCTACCTGAAATTAAACGTGAACGAAAAGAACGCCGCTATTGCATTGGCGCACAGACCAATATTTAAAGTAGCCGAAGAAGGTGCAGACAGTATCGGCTTGTTTTGGTTTATTAGATATCCTATCGGTAAGCAAAGAATTATTTACCATGCGGGGGGCAGTTTCGGCTCAACCAGCTATTGCGAGGTACGGCCCGGCGAAACAAGCGGCATAGTGCTGTTGGCCAACGATGCCGGCCCGGGTACAGAGGCAGAACTGAAGAAAATAGCGGCACTTCTATTAGGCGACGCCATTAAAAAGTCCACAAGCCGGCGTTAAGATTGAAGCTTATACCAGCCTTTTAGTTCAGCAATTGCTGCCTGCTAAAAATACGCAGCTAAATAGTATTTTTACGCGCGGATAAATACGGACTAACCTATCGCGATTGAATATTGATGAGCCAGCCCAACCCCCTAAAATTCAGGTATGATATAAATGCGTTGAGGGCAATATCTGTTATTGGTGTGCTGCTGTTTCATTATAAAGTGGCATGGGTAGGCGGCGGCTTTGCAGGTGTTGATGTTTTCTTTGTGATCTCGGGCTATCTAATGAGCAAGATCATCATCAACAAACTGAACCGTGATAATTTCTCCTTGTCAGAATTTTATGGCCGTAGATTGAAGCGGATAGTCCCGGCCCTGCTGGCTTTGGTGCTGGTGGTAACGGTGGGCGGCTTTTTTACTTATTTCCCGGTTAATTATCAGCTTAATGAGCAAAACGCCGCCGCAAGCTTGCTCTTTATATCCAACATTGTCTATTGGAAAAGTGCCGGTTATTTTGCAGAAGCTTCAGACACCAACATACTGCTACATACCTGGTCGCTATCTGCCGAGTGGCAATTTTACCTGATATACCCTGTAATTTTATTGTTGGTACACCGGTTCCTCAAAAACAGAACCCGGTATCCGTGTGCCTTTGTGGCGGTTATACTTTTAGGCTACGGCGGGGCAATATGGTATACCGGTGTCGATAAAGATGGATCATTCTTCCTGCTGCATAGCCGCGCCTGGGAAATGATGTTTGGCGGCCTCGCCTTTTTATGCGAGGATCTGGTAAAAAACATTAAACTATGGTTGCGCAGGCTGGTAGCCATTACGGGCTATGTGGCAATATTCGCTTCGTTTTATTATTTAAAAAGCAGCATGGATTGGCCGGGCGGTTATACCATTATCCCGGTTGTGGCGGCGTTTTTAATCGTAGCAGCAAATTGTAATAATTTTAGGGTGCTAAAGTTGGGCGTCGTGCAGGGTACAGGTAAAATATCCTACTCCTTGTATTTATGGCACTGGCCGGTTTTTGTTGCCGCGCAGTATTGGGGCTTTCCCTTAAATACAACGCTGGTTGTTTCTTTAACGGTTGTTTCCTTTTTACTGGGGTATTTATCATTTAAGTATGTCGAATCTTTAGAGTTTAGCAGCAGTAAGCCTGTTTTGGCGGGTGCGTTTGGGTTGATATTGCTCACCGGCACTTTATCCTATTTTGATATCAATAAAATTGCCTTTAAGCATGATGCCCTTATGGTGGCAGGCTATATAAAACAACACCCCAACGATAGCATGATAGATACAAGGGGTTGCTTTTTAACTACAAAACATAAAACCTTTAGCGAATACAACGAATCTGCCTGCCTGAGTATAAACCCGGCTGGCAAAAACTTTTTGCTGATAGGCGATAGCCATTCGGCAGATCTGTCTGAGGCGTTCAGAGCGCGTTTTATAGGTCAGCATATTAATGTAATGGTTGCCACCGCAAGTGGATGTAATCCCTTTGTTGATGAGAAAAAAGGGCGTAAAATTTGCAAAGAGCTGATCAACTATACCTTTAAAGTTTTTGTAGAAAAAAATGCTGATAAAATTGATGGGGTGATAATGAGCGCCAATTGGGTTAACAGGGGTGGGCCCAATCGGGTACAAAAAGGAGTAGAGGCCAATTTGGCTTATCTTGAAAAATACAACATACCCGTAATTATAATAGGGCAAAACGAAATTTACAGTGTAACCTACCCGGTTATTAAGGCCAAAGAGCTCCAGTTTAATAAAAACCTGACTAATGTTTATATAAACAAGGGTTGCTATAGGATAAATGACTTTATGAAGATAAAATTTAAGCCTTATTATATAGAAATCATTAACAAAAAGGTTATCCCGGCATTGGGCGCGGATTACGCCCCTTATATGTTTGACAGAGATCATTTTACACCCTACGGCGCAAATTTAACCATCACCAAAATACTGGCTGACCCTATTGCCAAAAAGTTTTTTGATTAAGATATTCCGATGTCCGAAAATGTTGCGGAGCATAGTAACAAGATCTGGAAATGGTGGAGCCTATTGTTATATTGCGGTATTTTCTTTTACTTTGTTTAACACTAAACCCTATGAAAAAAATACTCGTCATTGCGCTTGCAGTAAGTGCGCTCGCTTCGTGCAAAAAGACTGAACAAGCCCTAACTCAAGTATCAAAAATCGACTCAGATATAAAGGTATCGCAACTGCTAAGGCTACCTCTGGTTTCCGCCAACATTGGCACTGAAACGCACAAACTGTTGGGCTGGGGATACGATGTTACAGGTAGATATGCCGATAGTTCTGCCGTGCGGAGCGCGGTTATAAATATGTCCGCGTTTGGGGCCGACAATGCCGGTAGATTAGATGTTGGCCGTTCAAGGACCGGTGATGTGGTGACTATCGGAGCCAGAAATGCCTTGGATTTGTCGGGAAAGATGTCTGATCTGTTGCTGGCTACGCATGGTTCAAAATTCTTTGGCGGCGAAATTACTGATTACTTCGCGGGTGATGCATTTTCAACAAAGTACGTATATGGTAGTTATGCTCCTACTATGGTCTATTCGCAGTGGACTATGAATGCTCCGGCTTCCCTGCTAAAGGGTTATCTGAGCGATCAATTTAAAAATGACCTGGTTGTTTTAAATCCGGAAGCATTGGTGAAAAAATATGGTACGCATATTTTAACTAACATAGTACTTGGCGCTAAGCTTAATGTAGCTTATCAGGCTAAATCCGCGCATGCAGACCGTTATCGCAGCGAAATTGAAGGTATGAGGTTTGCGGTACCAAAAACTTTCGGAATCTCATGGTCCGGACCACTTTATAGTGCAGATCCATCGCTGCTTGAAATGATAACCGAGCCGCGGATTGTTTTCAGCGTTACCGGGGGTGACGCATCTAAAATTAAAATAACAACAACTAACAAAAAGACGACTGTAGATATAAGCAAATGGATATCGAGCGCGTCAGAAGCAAATAGTGGTTTTATTGACATCAGAGAGAACGGTCTTTTGCCAATTTCTGATTTAATAAACGATGCTATTAAAAAAGCTGCTGTAACCGAGTACATACAAAGTTATTTAGCTACCCGGCAGGTAAAGCTTAACTAACAATTGCGCGCTTGGCGCGGGTATTGAGCACATTATGAGGAGGTTAAATACTGCCCAACAATAAAAGGCCTCCCAAAAATTCCAGGAAGCCTTTTTGCTAATCTGCGAAATCATTAAAAAATCTGTGACATCACCCTAAATCTGTGACATCAAAAAAAATCTACTGAGCCTTAAAGTTCCACTTAGCGTTATCGCTGTTTATATCAAATTTTGCCAATGCGGGCGTGCTGTCGCCGCTTGATATTAGCGCCAGTGACTCTTTTGAGTCGGGCACCACTTTAGGCATTATGCGGTAAGTGCCGTCGGTTAACTGGTCCAGCTTCCATAATTGTTCGGGCGCGCCGGTATATGCCGGTACGGTTATCACCCTTCCGTCTGCCGTTGCTGTCAAGGCTCTTTCGGTGCCGGCAATTACTATTTTGTAGTATGGGGCACCCAAATATCCACTCGAATCTGGCGCTGGTGTAATGCTCCATTTTTGGTGCGGACGAGACATGTATTCAATTAAGCGTGTAGTAATTTCGCCTGTTGGCCAGGTGCTTATAACATCGCTTACCTGCAAAAACGGAACAGGTTTTATTGGCGCGTTAGCATTGCCGCCACCGCCACCAAAGCCGCCGCCACCGCTTGTTTGCATACTCGGCATATCAACCGCCAGGCCCAGGGCATAGCCCCTGCGCTCTGATTGGATCTCGTAAGTGCCGGCTTTAATGTTCTGTCCGGCAATGGGCCATCCGTTTTTCCAAACTATTGGCAGTATGCCCAAAGTGCTGCGTCCGCCCATATTCAGGTCAGCTTCCCAGTGAAACGACATCTTATCAACTCCATTTTCACCACGTATGCGCCCGAAATGGCCGGGGCCTATCAAGGCGCCATCGGTCGTGGCGACCATACGGCCACCGCCCTGCAACATGGGCCTGCCAACGTTATCCACATAAGGGCCTAAAACATTTTTAGAGCGGCCAACCAAAATATTATAGGTAGAGTTAGGCCCGGCGCAGCAGGTAGCATGCGTACCTAAAAGGTAATACCATCCTTCGTGATACATCATTGCCGATGCTTCGCAGGTAATGGCCACGTTAACAGGCTTATTGCCTGCAACACGGTTCCCGGTTTTAGGATCCAGCTCTACCATGCGGATAAAGCCGTAATAGGTGCCGTAGGTTAGCCAGAGCCTCCCGGTAGTAGGGTCAAGCATAAGGCTGGGATCTATGGCGTCGTTGTCCTCATAACCGTCAGACGTAGCCACAATAACAGGTTCTGTATACTTAAAATCCGGCGATTTTGGGTCGAGGGTTTTGTTCCACATGCTGTAAATAATTCCTTTATAATCGCGTCCGCCGCCCGTTGCTCCATATACGACAAGGAAGCGGTCGCCAATTTTCATGGCATCGGGAGCCGCGCCACCGCCTGGGCGCACAGCTCCGCTGGTCCATTTCCAGCCATCTTCTGACATGATGCCACCGCCGCCGGTGCCGAATGAGTAGTACTTACCCTTATCTTCAACAACGGTTGATGGGTCGTGTATAAATGGTCTTCCTATTTGTGCGGTTATATTTTGTGTTATCGATGCTACCAGAAAGGCAGTGATACCGATCAATTTCATTCTTTTCATTATACAGATCTATTCAGATGATAATTTAATTAGACTAAGGACTATTCGTAGCTGGTGGTGAAATTTTTCACTGCGGTTCCGTTTTCATTTAAAAAACGAAGACAGAAATTGGCCATGCCCTGCCCGTTCATAATTGCCGCACGAACAACGTTTTTGCCTTTTTTTAGCGTTAAAGGAGCGGAGGTAGCTAAATCAGCTATCACATCCTTATCACCAGGTACGGTAAGTACATCTTTGCCGTTCACCCAAAATACACCTGCCGAATTAGGCCCTGCGGATAATCTTACATTTTTAATATCCTCTGTGCAATTTATAACGGTAACCAACCAATACAGCACACCATTACGGGTTGTGTTGGTTGCATAACTTAAATGGAATAAATTAAAGTTGAATTCCCTGCTGTCTAAAGCGCGCCATTTTAAATCCTGACCGGCTAATTTTATTGTTTCGCCATTTGTGGGAATTGAATTATAATCTGCCGAAAAATTATTAGCAGCAAGGGTAGTTTTAAGATAAGCTTCCGTCATTTGGCTATTACCCCGATCACTTTTCTTAACGGGTTCAAGTACAAGCCAACGCTGGATAAATCCATTCGCATCGGGCGCTTTCTTTATCGGCGTTGAGGGGGTGAAGAACCTGGTTATGGAATGGGAGGTATCACCCGCGATAGGTATGGGCGGCAAGGCGGGTCCCCGTCTTGCGCCACCTGGTCCGCCTGCTCCCGGCCCACCTGCGCCCGGCCCCTGTGCGAAGGCACTGATCTGTAGCCCTAATAAAACTATAAAAGCCATCGCGGGCAAAAATAATTTGTGTTTTCTGTTCATTTTAGGTTCTTATTGTAGTGATGTTTTTGAAATAACGCAATCGTTCAAGCGAATGTGAAAAGCAAAAGTTAAAATTGGTTTGTTGGTTTATTATCAGCAAGTAACGGATTTATTGCCAATAAAAAAAGGCCGAAATTGACAAGCTCCGGCCTTTTTTTAATCTGTTAAATCACCAAAAAAATCAGTGAAATGGATTTATTGCTGCTGCTTAAAACTCCATTTGGAGTTATCGCTATTCATATCAAATTTGTATAATGCCGGTGTGCCGTCGCCTACGGATACCAGGGCCAACTTCTCGTTTGAGTTTGGAACTACTTTAGGCATTATGCGGTAGGTTCCGTCGGTCAGTTGATCAATGCGCCATAATTGCTCCGGCGCGCCGGTAAACTTAGGTACGCTTATTACATTTAGGTCGGCTGTTGCCGCCAATGCCCTGTCTGTACCAGCTATCACAATTTTATAATACGGACCGCCAAGGTATCCGGTTGAATCAGCAGCAGGGCTAATGTTCCATTTCTGGTGCGGACGGCCAATGTAGTCGCTAATTCTAAGCTTGATATCGCCGGCAGGCCATGCTTTGTTTGCATCAGTCAATTGTTGTACGGGAACAGGTTTTACCGGGCCAGCGTTGCCACGACCACCGCCGCCAAATCCGCCGCCGCCTGCACGTGGCGCATTCACCGGATCAACAGCTAATTCAAGTCCGTATCCTCTGCGTTCTGATTGGATCAGGTAATTACCGGGCTTAATATTTTCGCCTGCACAAGGCCACCCGTTTTTCCAAACTATTGGCAATATACCTAACACACTGGCTCCGCCCTGGTTAAGGTCGGCTTCCCAGTGGAACGACATTTTTTCAACACCATTCTCTAACACAATGCGACCAAAATGGCCGGGAGCTATCAAGGTTTCGGTAGTTGTAGCAGCTACTACTTTGCCGCCGCCTTCCAGCATGCTTCTGCCTACATTGTCCATAAAGGGGCCCGATACGCTTTTTGAGCGGCCCACAACAATGTTGTAAGTTGAGTTGGCGCCGGCACAGCAGGTACCATGTGTACCCAACAAATAGTACCAGCCGTCGTGATACATCATATCGGCAGCTTCGCAAACTATGGCTACGTTAATAGGCTTGTTGCCAGCTACGCGTTTTCCGGTTTTAGGGTCAAGCTCAACCTGGCGGATGTATCCAAAATAGGTGCCATAAACCAAGTATAATCTTCCTGTTACAGGGTCAAGCATCAGGCCCGGGTCAATGGCGTCATTTTCCTCATAACCGTCAGATGTAGCCGCAATAACCGGCTCAGAATATTTAAAATCAGGCGATTTTGGATCTAATGTTTTGTTCCACATGGTGTAAATGATGCCTTTGTGGTCGCCGCCACCGCCGGTTGCACCGTAAGCTATCAAAAAGCGATCGCCAATTTTAATAACATCAGGAGCAGCACCTCCACCCGGACGAACGCCTCCGCCGTACCATTTCCAGCCATCGTCTGATATTATGCCACCTCCACCGGTGCCAAAGGTGTAAAATTTGCCCTTATCTTCCATAACGGTTGATGGATCGTGTATGTTGGGTCTTCCTACTTGTGCCGTTATTGTTTGTGTTATCGATGCTATTAATAGGATAGTTAGACCGATTATTCTATTTCTTTTCATTATAAATCTATTTCAGAATGTTTGATACCTTAAATGGAAAACAAATTTTTATTCGTAGCTCAGCGTATAATTTTTAACCGGCTGGCCTTTGTCGTCAATAAAACGTGCTACAAAGTTGCACAGACCCTGTCCGTTTATAACTGCCGCACGAAGAACGTTTTTACCTTTTTTAAGCGTTAAAAGAGGAGACGCCAGGTTATCCACTATTATGTCCTTGTCGCCCGGAACGTTAAGCACCTGTGTGCCATTTAACCAAAACGCTCCGCCTGAGTTAACACCTACGGCCAATCTCACGTTTTTGATCTCTTCGGGGCAATTGATAACGGTAACCAACCAAAACAGCACTCCTTCGCGCTGCTTATTTGTAGCATAGCTAAAATGGAATAAATTAAAGTTAAAAGTCTTACTGTCTAACGCATGCCATGCCAACTCCTGAGTGCCAATTGTTACAGTTGAATTATTTTTAGGGATGGCGTTATAATCCTGCGAAAAATTCTGAGTAGAAAAGGTTGTGTTAAGGTACGTTTCGGTAATGCCGCTGTTGCCCCGCAGGTTATTTTTAAAGGGATCTAACACCAACCAACGCTGAATAAAGCCTTTGGCGTCAGGCGCTTTTTTAACAGGGGTAGATGGGGTAAAATGTTTAGTTATGCTGTGCGTAGTGTCTTCTGCCAACGGAATGGGAGGAAGGTTTGACCTGCGTGGTCCACCACCTGGCCCACCCGGGCCGCCCGCTCCCGGACCACCAGGGCCAGGGCCTTGTGCAAAAGCGCTAATAGCACTTACCTGTAAGCCTAATAAAACTACAAAAGCCATAGCAGGCAAAAAGTTTTTGTGTTTTTTGTTCATGTTAATTTTAGTATAATGGGTTTATTTTATATTCACGCAAACGATTTAGCAAACGTACAAAACGAAGCGCAAAAAAAAAGCTGTACTATGGGTTTACAGGCGTAATTATCAACACGTAACGGATTTGTTATCAATCAAGGGCTTGTTGATTTTTTACCAGTTTGTTTAACTGCCGGCCAATTTGTTTCCCTTCCTCGCTATTTTGTACCTGGGGGCTTAGTTTTTTGTAAAGGAAGTAATAGGGCTCAGGATCCTTTGCAAAATCCAAATTGCTTATAATGTGTGGTACGATATCATTTTGAGGATATTTTTTAATAAACATATCTATTGTGGCTATGCTTAAGCCGTGCTCGCGTTTTTTACCGGCGGCAATGTGGTCCATTATTACATTAAATTCTGCCTCTGGTAGCAATTGGGTTGTTGGCTGTCTTAGCCTGGCATTCCACATGGCATCTTCCCGGCGAAATTTATCTGCCATGCTGTTCTCCAAATTGTAATAGGCAGTTAAACTATTTTGTGTTTTTGAATCGGTTTTAATACTAAGATATTGCCCATCTTTTTGGGGGATATTAATAGCATATTTTCCCGGTTCCAGGTAGATCTCATAATCGCGTGAAATGTTGCCCGCTATTACTGATAAAGTAAAATAGCCGTATGCGGGCAAATGTTGTTTGTTAATGGTAAACCCGCCCGATCTGATGATCTCGGTAAAATACGTTTTACCCGATAGGCCGGTAATTGTTACCATACCGCCATCCATGCCCTTTGCGGTGCCGGTAACTTCAATGGTATTAAAATTGCATCCGCTTAGTATAAAAGCAATCGCGATAAGGTAAAGAGGTTTCATTTTATTTGAAATTAGCAATTACTTAAAGTAATAGTTATATATAACTAATCAAAATGGTAATACCGAAAACCGTCGTCGCTATTTGATGTAATGTAATGCTATAAATCCACCTTTCAGCACCTTTGTTTCCACCAGCTTTAAGTTTAGCTGGCCCGCAAGGTCGGTATCGGCTAACAAGCGTCTTCCTTCGCCCGCCATAACAGGGTGGATGACAAAATAAAATTCGTCAACCAAGCCAAGCGCTATTAATTGCGACGGCAGATCCACGCCGCCAATGGAGATGTTTTTGCCCGGCTGCTGTTTCAGCTTTAAAAATTCCTCCTCCAGATTACCGCGAATTATTTTGGTATCAGCAGGAGCGGCTGCTAATGAGCGCGAAAAAACAACTTTGGGTATAGCATCAAATGTTTGCGCAAAGTCAACCGTTGTTTTTGGGCCAGTTTGGTTCATGGCCACATCCGGCCAGTAGGGCACCATCAACTCGTAAGTAATGCGGCCGTAAACTAACAGGTCAACATCCTGCAGTAGGTCCGTAAAATATTTATGCACCTCTTCGCTGGCGGTACCTTTTGTATGGTCGCAGCAGCCGTCTGCCGTTAAGTTTATGCCATAGATTACTTTTCTCATAATGGTTAATAAGTAAGATAGCTCAAAAATAGCGCGTTGCTTTTGGGGTAGTGAGGGTATTCAGGACAAAAGATAGGGTCGTTCGCGCCAGTAAAATTGCGCTCCCGTCACATTTAACATATCTTAACATCCGCCGTCATACATTAGTGTCTTTCGTGTCGTTTAGTTGTTTTATTTATCAAAAACTAAATATCATGAAAACAAAAACATCAAAACTACTCAGTGCAATTTTAGTAGCCTTAGCGCTATTTGTATGCAGTAATGCAAACGCACAATCAGTACCGGCAAGCAAATTTCGTTTCGGTATAGGATTAGACGGACTTGTACCCGTGGGTAATACTGCCGACGTTGCCAATTTCGGGCTGGGTTTAACCCCACGCTTACAATATGGCGTGTCTGACAAATTTGCGTTGACCTTTACCAGCGGCATCTACCATTTTTTTCCTAAAACGGTTACGTATCCGGCCAGCGGCAGTTTTCCGGGTTTTACAGCCAAGTACAAATCAGATATTATACCTGTTAAAGTTGGCTTTAAGTATTTCGTAGGCAGTAATTTTTACTTAGCAGGGGAGGCCGGTATAGCATTTGAAACTGCTGAAGGCGGGCAATCCAAACACTTTTTATGGTCGCCGGGCATAGGTTATGCAACAAAAAAATGGGACATAGGCGCCCGTTACGAAAACTTTAGCGGAAGCCATTATAGCGATGGCATAATAGGCTTACGGGTTGCTTACGGCTTTGGCTTATAAAATCTCGGAGCTCAGGAAAAGTGAGCGTGATCTCAATACAGAATTACACAAAAAGCCTGCAATTATTGATTTGCAGGCTTTTTTGTTTAGTGTTTTCCTTCTTTTTCTCGTTGGTCATTAGTTTTTTACAAAACTTCGGGTTGTAGAACTGTTATTTATAGTTAAATAACTTTATATTTAAGAACTATTGCTTAATACCCCTGGTAGCGTTTTCAATACCCTGATTCCTAAACCAAAAAAGTATGGTTGCTTATAGAATTATCATTGTATGTGTTTTAATGTTAGGTAACCTTAAGTTACTTTCTCAACCCTTAATTACTGATACCGCATTAACATCTACAACCACTAATGCTGCTTTGCAACTTTACCAAAATGCAATGTCGGGTCAGCTTAAATTATATAACGGGCCTGAGTATAAATATGAAAACCCTAACATTAAAGGTTCTCCTTTTTTTAACGAAAGCAATGAGTGGCAAAAAGGCACGGTGGGTTATGACGGTGCTGTTTATCAGAATGTATCCATGCGTTACGATCTTTTTAAAGATGAGCTTGTTTTGTTACATTATAACGGCGTTTTCTCTTTTTATCTGATAAAAGATAAAGTAAACTTTTTTGATTTTGGTCAGCATTATTTTACCCGCGTTAAAGTTACGGGAGGCATACCGGCCGGATATTACGAAGTGCTTTATAATGGCTCAACAACAATACTGGCTAAGCATAATGTTGAACATCAGCCTCAGGTTGGCACACAGAGCGGTAACATATATGGCGTGTTTAAGCATGCTAAACGCTATTTTGTAGCTGTTAACGACCAATATGAAAGTTTTAAAAAACCCGCGGCATTGCCGGGGATTTTAAAGGATAAAAAGGAAGAACTGCGCCGGTTTATAAAAACCAATAAGATTGATATTAAAAATAAACCTGAAGAATCGATTGCGATTATAGCTGCTGAGTATGACCGCTTAAAAAACATTAGATGAAGAAACTTTGCATTAGT
This sequence comes from Mucilaginibacter sp. HD30, assembly GCF_054061755.1. Classification (NCBI taxonomy): domain Bacteria; kingdom Pseudomonadati; phylum Bacteroidota; class Sphingobacteriia; order Sphingobacteriales; family Sphingobacteriaceae; genus Mucilaginibacter; species Mucilaginibacter sp. HD30. The sequence continues at coordinate 2,431,247 of NZ_JBSSEO010000001.1, read as the reverse complement.
AGTTTCCTTTTTTTGCTGTGCGTTGGCTGCGCTTTTGCTCAACAGCAAGCGCGGTTAATTACCGCAAATTTTAGCAATGCAAAAGCGGAGGAGTTTGTAAGTAAACTTGAAAGCGAAACTGGCTTTCAATTTTATTATGATCCGGTTGTATTTGATAGCTTGCGCGTTAATCTTAACATAAGCAATCAAAGATTAGATACGGTGCTCTACAAGGCTTTTATAGGCACCCCATTTGCTTATACCGTAGTTGCCGACAGGCAAATAGTTTTTTTTACACGCGGCCGTGTGCTGCAAACTACCATAGACATGGGATTGCCCATAGCAGCCGGCAATGCGCCTGTAACTACTTTAGCGGGCATTGATGATGGTAAAAAAGAAGTAATCGAAGCCACAACAGAAAACAAGCTTTATTCAATTGGCACACCAGTTACCGGGCCGTTAACGGGGGCTGCCACGCTTGCCGGCTACGTAAAAGAAATTAAAAGTGGCGAGTTTGTAGTTGGTGCGAGCATTTATGTGCCCGAAACAAAAACAGGCATTGCAACGGACGCATTCGGCTACTACTCGTTAACCCTGCCTAAAGGAAAATATACCCTGCAGGTGCGTGGTTTAGGTATGCGCGATACAAGGCGGCAAATTATGCTGTATGCCAATGGTAAACTAAATATTGAAATGCAGGAACAGGTAACCACTTTACGAGAAGCCAAAATATCTGCCGAAAAAGTGGCCAATGTGCGTAGTACAGAGTTGGGAGTGAACCGATTGGATATAAAGACCATTAAACAGGTACCTTCTGTTTTTGGCGAAGCGGATATATTGCGGGTTGTACTTACTTTACCGGGCGTACAATCTGTTGGCGAAGCAACTACCGGCTTTAATGTAAGAGGTGGTTCTGCCGATCAGAACCTGATACTTTTAAACGACGCTACGATATATAACCCGGCGCATTTTTTTGGTTTCTTTTCATCTTTTAATCCAGACATTGTTAAAGATATCCAGCTTTATAAAAGCAGTATCCCCGCCAGTTATGGTGGCCGTCTTTCATCAATACTGGAAGTGAATAATCGCGAAGGCAGCAAAAAAATTTATACCGGATCTGCAGGCTTAGGCATAATTACCAGTAGGCTGAATGTTGAAGGGCCGATCATTAAGGACCGTACATCATTTATAATGGGCGGGCGTATCACTTATTCAGACTGGTTGCTTAAATCTTTGCCGGGTAGCTACCGCAACAGTAAAGCATCATTTTATGATTTCAACCTGGATATAAGCCATAAGATTGATGAAAAAAATGACCTTTATTTAAGCAGCTATATTAGTAATGACAGCTTTAGATTAAACAGCGATACCACGTATGGCTACAGTAATCAAAACATCAATTTAAAATGGCGCCGCAACTATAATAACAAACTGTATAGTGTGGCATCTGCCGGTTATGACAGGTATAAGTACAACGTTTACAGCACATCCAACCCTGTTAATGCTTACCGCCTTGCATTTGATATTAACCAGGCCAATTTTAAACTTAATTTTGTTTATTATAAAGACCCAAAAAACACCATAAATTTTGGGGTAAGTTCAATTTATTACCAATTACACCCGGGTAGTTTTACACCGTACAGCGCAAAATCATTAGTTAAAGAGGATACCATGGCACCGGAGCAGGCGTTGGAGAGCGCCGTTTACTTAAGTGATAAGTACGATATTTCGTCGCGCCTGATGCTTGACCTCGGTCTTCGTTATTCATATTACAACTATCTGGGGCCCGCCGTTGTTAATAATTATGCACCGGGTGTACCCCGAAATGAGGTAAACCAGTTAGGTTCAACCAGCTATGCAGCGGGTAAATTTATAAAAAACTATGGCGGCCCCGAGATCAGGGCATCAATGCGTTATACCCTTGGCGATGATATGTCTATTAAAGCCGGTTACAATACACTAAGACAGTATATACACCTGTTATCAAATACAACGGCTATAGCACCTACGGATGTTTGGAAACTAAGCGACCCGAATGTTAGGCCGCAGGTTGGTGAACAGTTATCATTAGGCTTTTATAAAAACCTGCAAAACAACACCATCGAAACTTCTGTAGAAGTGTATTACAAGCGCATGAAAGATTTTCTGGATTATCGCAGTGGCGCAACACTGGTGCTTAACCACAACATTGAGCGCGATGTTATAAGCACAAAAGGTAAAGCTTACGGCATTGAGTTTATGGTGCGTAAAACCGCGGGTAAGCTAAACGGTTGGGCCAGCTATACCTATTCCAGAACTTTTTTACGGCAGAATGATGTTACACAAGGCGAGCTGGTAAACGGCGGGCAGTATTATCCGGCTAATTATGATAAGCCGCACTCTTTTAACTTTACCGGAAATTATAGATTTAAGCATCGTTACAGCATGTCTTTAAATTTGGTTTACAGCACCGGGCGGCCCATTACTTTTCCTATAGCTAGGTATTATTTTGGTGGCAGCGAACGTGTATTATACTCTGAAAGGAATGCCAATCGTATACCCGATTATATCCGCGCAGACATTTCGGTAAATATTGAAGGCAATCATAAAATTAAGCAGTTGACCCATAACTCGTGGACAATTGGTATATATAATATTACAGGCAGGCAAAACCCTTACTCCACGTATTTTATTAACGAAAGTGGTAAAATTAACGGGTACAAGCTTTCTATTTTTGCCAGCCCCATACCGTTTATTAACTATAATATCCGATTTTGACCATGAAAAGCAGGTATTACATAATTATAGGGCTCCTGGCATTAGTGGTACTGGCACGGTGCAAACAGACGTTTGAGCCGGTTTTACCCAGTGCTGAAACCGGCTATCTGGTGGTTGAAGGTATAATTAACAGCGGCAACGATGCAACCGTTATAACACTTAGCCGCACGGTACCCCTCAATCAAAAACAAACATTAAAACCAGAGGGAGGAGCCATTTTAAGAGTTGAAAGCTCAACAGGTATATTTTACAATTTTGTTGAATCAAAGCGCGGAACTTACACAGGTGGACCTTTCAACTTGCCGGCCGCAGCAACCTATCGCCTTAATATTAAAACCGCCAATGGCAAAACATATCAATCAGCCTTTGTAGAGGTTAAACCGACCCCGCCGATAGATGAAATTGGTTGGGAGCGCACGCCTGATGGCCTTACAGTAAACGTAAGCACACACAACCAGGCCAATAATACCCGTTATTACAGGTGGGATTTTGAGGAAACATGGAAGTACCATGCGGATATTGAGTCTGTTCTTGAGTCAACCGGCACAGAGATTGTAACGCGCAGGACACCGATCTACTATTGCTACCGAACAACGAGTGCTACAAGCATCCTGTTAACATCAACCGTAAAATTAACAGACGATGTGGTTAGTAAGTTTTTGCTCACCAACATACCCAACCTATCAGAAAAACTAAGCGAAAAGTACAGCATCAATGTAAAACAATACGCGCTTACAAAAGAAGGATACGAGTTTTGGGAAAATCAGCGAAAGAACACGGAGCAGCTGGGGTCTATTTTTGACGCGCAGCCCTCTGAGCTTGCCGGTAATATTCGTTGCCTGCAAAATCCGGCAGAGCCTGTTGTAGGCTTTGTTAGTGTTAGCACAGAGGCCCGTAAAAGGATTTTCCTAACTTATAACCAGGTTGACTGGCGAACTTCGCCTATCACAAATTGCCGACTCGATACAGTTTCACCGAAGCAAGCACTCATACTTTTTAATTTTTCGCCGGGCTTTACCCCAATAAAAATACCCGTGCGCGACTTAGATCCAGATCGGTCTGGTGGTGGTTATTTGGGCGCGGATCCACCATGCGCAGATTGCCGGCTTAAAGGCGGAACAACAACAGCACCCTTATTTTGGCAGTAATGGAAAAAGCAAACACCACAAGCGGTTATTTAAAAATGGTCAAAGTGATGGTCGTTGCGGGCATCTTATATGCCTTTCCTTCGCTTGGTCAAACACCAGAGCAAGTTGCAAAACAACTGGCGCAATATAGTGCACAACGGCCGGTAGAGAAGCTGTATGTACATACAGATCAAAACGCGTATGTGGCTGGTAGCTTGCTATGGTTTAAAGTTTACGCGGTTGAGGGTACCACGAACAAACCGCTCAGCATGAGCAAAGTGGCGTATATTGATTTAATAGATGCCAACCAAACCTCCATCTTGAACGCTAAAGTAAAGCTCAGCGCTTCATCGGGAGCAGGGTCTGTATATCTGCCGGTAAATCTAAGCTCAGGTAACTACCGGTTAAGGGCCTATACCTCCTGGATGAAAAACTTTGGTGCGTCGTTTTATTTTGAAAAGGTTATAACTATTGTTAACCCGCAAAAAGTTATACCCGCAACTACCACTAAACCGGCTTACGCAATACAATTCTTCCCGGAAGGGGGCGCGTTGGTAGAGGGCATCCGCTCAAAAATCGCTTTTAAATTAAGCGGCAGCTTGCCTAAAAATTCAAGCTGGAAAGGATTTATTATCAATAATAACAATGATACTGTTGCACGCTTTGCTCCGGTCAAGTTTAACATAGGCTCCTTCAGTCTTATGCCCCTGCCTTCGCAATCGTATCGCGCATTTATACGCGTAACCTCCGGTCCGGCAATCCAACAAACATTTCCTCAGGTAGCTGCTGCGGGCTACGTTATGCATATAGTTGACGATGGTAGCGATCTATTAAAAGTGCATGTAAATCAAAAAAATGCGACAGATAAAGTCTTTCTGCTCACCCATTGCCGGTCGGTAACAAAAGATGTGCAAACAGGCGCGGGGGTGTTTCAAATAAGCAAGGCCAAATTGGGCGATGGCATTAATCATTTAACACTTTTTAATGCCGAAGGGAAACCTGTTTGCGAACGCCTTTATTTTAAACGGCCCGAAATAAGCCTTCAAATAACAGCTGCTGCCAGCGAAGCGCAATTTAGCCGCAGAAACAAAGCGTTGTTAAGTATAAGCACCAAATTAAACGGAAATGCGATAAGCGCTGATCTGTCTGCTGCGGTAGTAAAACTGGAGGGGGTGGGACCTGTTGAAAGCGAAGATATATCAAGTTATTTATGGCTTCGGGCGGATTTGCAGGGCTACATAGAATCGCCGGGCTGGTATTTTAAAACCCGAACAGCAGCGGCTGATTCTGCACTTGACAACCTGTTACTCACACAGGGTTGGCGCCGCTTTAAATGGGATGATGTTTTAACCAACCAAAAACCTGTGTTGTCTTATCTGCCCGAAATAGCCGGCCAAATAATAACTGCAAAGTTCACTAACAACCAAACGGGTGAGCCGGCCAGCAATATTGTAGGCTATTTATCTGTTCCCGGGAAAAGAGTACAGTTGGCAACAAGTAAAAGCGACTCGGCTGGTTTGCTTCGCTTTGAAACTAAAGATCTGTATGGCTCAGGAGAAATTGTTATATCGGCCAACACACAGCAAGACAGCATTGATAGAGCCGATATGCAAACTCCTTTTTCAAATAATTTTTCTGCCTACCGTGTACCGGATTATCAGGTAGATGTAGCGCAGGCGGCAGGTATAACAAATGCCAACCTGGGGGTGCAGGTTCAAAACGTTTTTTATAACACTGCACTTAAGCGCTATGCAGACCCGCAGGCAGACAGCACTGCCTTTTATGGTAGCCATTACACTAATTATAATTTGGACGATTATACTCGCTTTACCACCATGGAGGAGGTTTTGCGCGAATACGTAAAGAATGTGCTTGTAACCCGCCCCCGCAATCGTTTCAATATCGCTATAGTTAGCAGCAATGGTATTCTAAATACCGCTCCGTTACTACTGCTTGATGGCGTTCCAATATTTAATATAGATAAGGTATTTGAGATTGATCCCCTCAAGATCAAAAAAATAGAAGTGGTTAATGAAGATTATTTGTTTGTTCATTCTACTTATGGCGGCGTTATCAGTTTGTTTAGCTACAAAGGCGATATGGCCGGGCTGGAGACTGATCCTAAGGCGCTGGTGATAGATTATGAGGGCTTACAGTTACAGCGCGAATTTTACACGCCGGTTTATGATACCGAAGAACAACGTAAAAGCCGCCTACCCGATTTTAGAACAATGTTATACTGGACACCCGATGCCGGAACAGCTGCTTCAGGCAAGCGCCAGCTTACGTTTTATACCTCAGATCAGCCCGGTACTTATGCAGGCATTGTAGAGGGTATTAGTAACGATGGTGCGACAGGGAGTGCCACTTTTACTTTTGAGGTTAAATAAAACAAGGTTATCCCATTTATTTAAAAATTGACGGCGCAGGCTTGCTCACTTCAGTAACTACAAGTTGGGAACGGACCGGCTTTAAATAAAAAAGGCTTTTTTCGTTAGAAAAAAGCCTTTTTTATTTCTGTGGTACCAACTGGGATCGAACCAGTGACACATGGATTTTCAGTCCATTGCTCTACCATCTGAGCTATGGTACCCCCTGTTTGGGGAATGCAAATGTAGCTTGTTTTTTTGTTTATGAAAATTTTATTTGAAATAATTTATAGCTGCCATCTTATAAAACTATAAATCACCGCGTTGCATTAAAACTTTTTTTATGCGGATAGTATTTTCTACTTTAGTTGAGTAACCATGATGGGTCAAATTATATTCTTCATCCTTTTAGCTGCGGCTGTTTTTCTCTTCAGCAAGAATGTGGGCCGCATTCGCCGCAATATATTGCTTGGTAAAGATATTGACCGTAGCGATAGGCCTGCTGACCGATGGAAAACCATGGCCCTGGTAGCTCTTGGGCAAACAAAAATGGTTAAACGCCCCGTGGCGGCAATAATGCACTTTTTTATTTATGTAGGCTTTATCATCATCAATATTGAAGTGTTGGAGATCCTGATCGATGGCCTTTTTGGCTCGCACCGCATATTTTCAAAACCGTTAGGCAGCTTGTACGGCATTTTGATAGGTGGGTTTGAAGTATTGGCGCTGTTGGTGCTAACCGCCTGCGTGGTGTTTTTAGCCAGGCGCAATATCATCCGTTTAAAGCGCTTTAGCGGTGTTGAGATGACTGCCTGGCCAAAGTCTGACGCCAACTACATCCTTTTTATTGAGATTTGCCTGATGACGGCCTTTTTAACGATGAACGCTGCCGACTATAAACTACAGGCTTTGCATTTTGGCCATTACATTGCGGCCGGCAATTTCCCGGTGAGCAGTCTGCTGGCTCCGCTGTTGCCTTCATCTGCACAAGCTTTGGTGATTGTAGAGCGTATATGCTGGTGGTTTCACATTATCGGTATTCTGGCATTTTTAAATTATCTGCCTTACTCCAAACATTTCCACATTTTGCTGGCATTCCCTAATACATGGTATTCTAATTTAGACGTTAAAGGAAAATTCAGCAATATGGCATCAGTAACCAACGAGGTTAAGGCCATGTTAGATCCATCATTTGTGCCCGATAGTGCCGAACCTGGTCGCTTTGGTGCAAAGGATGCTACCGACCTAACCTGGAAGAACCTGATGGATGCCTACACTTGCACAGAGTGCGGCAGGTGCACTTCTGTTTGTCCGGCTAATATTACAGGTAAGCTGTTATCGCCCAGAAAGATAATGATGGACACCCGGGATAGGATTACTGAGATAGGCATTAATATTGATAAGCAAGGCAGAGAATATAAGGATGACAAAACGTTATTGGATAGCTATATAACTCGCGAAGAACTTTGGGCCTGCACTACCTGCAACGCCTGCGTAGAAGCCTGCCCGGTAAATATTGACCCGCTTAATATTATTATGCAGATGCGCCAGTATATTGTGATGGAAGAATCGCAGGCACCGGCCAGTTTAAACAATATGTTTGGCAATGTAGAAAACAATGGTGCCCCTTGGAAGTATAGCAATGCGGACAGGTTAAATTGGATGGAAAATGAGTAAGCAGTTGGCAGTAGCAGTTTGCAGTTAATTATGGAAGATCAAAACAAATCCGAAGTCGTAAATCGTAAATCCGAAATTCCCACCATGGCTCAAATGGCCGCCGAAGGTAAGCAGCCGGAAATTTTATTCTGGGTGGGATGCGCCGGCAGTTTTGATGAACGGGCGCAGAAGATAACCCGCGATATCTGCAAAATTCTGCACCACGTAGGCATCAGCTACGCAGTGTTGGGTACCGAAGAAAGCTGCACCGGCGATCCGGCTAAGCGCGCGGGCAATGAGTTTTTGTTCCAGCTGCAGGCCATGACCAATATTGAGGTGTTGAATGGCTATGAGATCAAGAAAATTGTTACCGGCTGCCCGCATTGCTTTAATACAATAAAGAACGAATACCCGGGTTTAGGCGGCAATTACGAGGTGATTCATCACACACAATTAATACAACAATTGATTGATGAAGGCAAACTAAAAGCAGAGGGTGGCGAGAGTTTTAAAGGCAAAAGAATAACCTACCACGATCCTTGTTATTTAGGGCGTGGTAACGACGTTTACGAGGCCCCTCGCAAGGCTTTAGAGATATTAGATACTGAGCTGGTAGAAATGAAACGCTGCCGCAGCAACGGCCTGTGTTGCGGCGCAGGCGGTGCCCAAATGTTTAAAGAACCCGAGCCGGGTAACAAGGACATCAATATGGAACGCATTGATGAAGTAGTGGCTATTAACGCACAGGTGATAGCGGCTGCTTGTCCGTTTTGTATGACCATGCTAACTGATGGCGTAAAGCACCGAGATAAAGATCAGGAAATTAAAGTGCTGGATATTGCGGAGATAACCGTTAGAGCAAATGGATTATAGCCCTTTTGCTTTAAAATAATTTAAAGCGCGCTGTAAACTATCCAAGCGTTCGGGCTCCATATTTTTTAGGGGGATATCCAGTATAGTAGCCATGGTATCAATATTGCCTTTTCGGTCGTTATAGGTTTGAACAATTACGTCGTCATCTTTAGTTTTAAGGCGCAGCGTGCCTTTGTAATTGTCTCCCAAATAAGTTAGGTCATCCAATTGCTGTAATTGCAGTGAAAAATATTCCTGTTTGCCGTTCTGGTAAGTTTTGCGCAGGCGAAGAAAAGAATCTTCGGTTAAATTGATCTCAAACTTTTTGAGTTTAACATCGGCTGTTACATCATATGATGTTGCCAGGCATTGATTGCTCCAACCCAGCCAGTCCTGCTCAATTACAAAGCAAAGGCATGCCGCGCCAGAGAGCGCAAGCAAAGCAATAAGTGATGTTTTTTTAACTTTAGGGATAAATGATCTTATCATTACAATAATAGAACGTGCCGAAGTTAATAATTTGATAGTTAGATGCAAATAATTATGCTAATAAGATTTAAGGTGATGATGTTGCCATGACAACAATCACTTTTATCAGCATCAATAAATTGATACCTTTGCGCATGCAGTTTTCTGAAAATTCAAGAGTGTGGATCTACCAATCGGACAGGCAACTTACCGCCGGGCAAACAGAACAAATTCAACAACATCTTAACGCCTTCACTACACAGTGGACAGCGCATAACAATCAACTTAAGGCTAAAGCAGAAATCCGATACAACCGCTTTTTAGTATTAATTGTTGACGAAACGCAGGCCGGCGCAAGTGGTTGTTCTATAGATAAGTCGGTGCATTTTATGCAGCAGATAGAACAAAAGTTCGGCATAAATTTATTCGACAGGTTTAATCTTGCGTACCGTGAGGGTAACGAGGTGCTTTCATTACCACGTAATGGTTTTGAGGAGAAGTTAAAACAAGGCCAGATCAACAGCAATACCATAGTATTTAACAACCTGGTGCAAAATGTAAAGGAGCTTGAAACTAAATGGGAAGTGCCGTTTAAAGATAGCTGGCACGTGCAGTTGTTTGGTAACCTGGTTACCGGATAACGTGAACAGAGAGGTTTTTTATAGCGTTTTATTAATTTCTCCCCACTTCTCACTTTCCGCCACCTGCTTTATCACCTCGTTACGTTGCGTTAGGAGGCTTGTCATGTAAGCTTTTAGGGTTACGATATTAAATAACTTCCCCAACAAACCATAAGGCGACTCAAACACAAATACATCGCGCATCATTGTTCCCCCGTCAATAGCGAAAAAATAATGCTCGTGCCTGAAGCATTTAAAAGCGCCGCTAACCATTTCATCAGCAAAAAAGTGCGGCGAATTAAAATCCATTATTTTGGTGGTGAGGTTTTGCCAGATAAAAAAGTGCCTGGCCCGCCACGTAACGGTCTCGCCCAATTCTATTAAGCCGCTGGTCCTGCCGGCGATGGCCTGCTCGCCGGTATGCTTGGTGGATATCAAATGCAAATCAATACTCCGCGAGAGATCAAAACACCGTTTAACAGGAGCGTTGATGGTGGTGTGGAGTTCGATGGTGGGCATATATGTTATGATTTCACCGATTTTTGGATGACTACACTGATTAAAATAATCGGTGTAATCCATGCAAAATCAGCGTAATCAAAAATTATTAAAACTCAGCATTCTTAGGGAACCTTGGGAAAGGTATAACATCCCTTATATTGCCCATGCCGGTAACAAACAACACCAAGCGCTCAAAGCCCAAGCCAAAACCGGCATGCGGGCAAGCGCCAAACCTGCGGGTATCCAGATACCACCAAAGCTCGTCTTTAGGGATGCCTATCTCGTCCATACGCTGCTCCAGTTTATCCAAGCGCTCCTCGCGCTGCGAGCCACCGATGATCTCACCGATGCCCGGGAAAAGTATATCCATTGCGGCAACGGTTTTACCATCGTCGTTTTGGCGCATGTAGAATGATTTTATTTCTTTAGGGTAGTTGGTTAATATAACCGGCTTTTTAAAGTGTTTTTCTACCAAATAGCGCTCATGTTCTGATTGCAGGTCGGTTCCCCAGCCTTCAACAGGATATTGAAATTTCTTCTTTTTATTCGGAGTTGACTCTCTTAAAATTTCAATTGCCTCGGTATAAGTCAAGCGCTCAAAATCGTTATCCAAACAAAATTGCAGTTTATCTAACAAGCTCATGTCGCTGCGCTCATTCTGTGGTTTTTGTTTTTCTTCTTCCGTTAAGCGCTGCGTTAAAAATTCAATGTCGTCTTTGTTGTTATCCAACGCGTATTTTATAACGTATTTCAGCATGGCCTCGGCAAGGTCCATGTTGTCAACAATATCATAAAAGGCCATTTCCGGCTCTATCATCCAAAACTCTGCCAGGTGGCGGGTGGTATTAGAATTCTCTGCGCGGAATGTTGGTCCGAAAGTATAAATATCGCTCAAAGCCATGGCACCAAGCTCACCCTCTAACTGACCAGATACGGTAAGATTGGTAGCACGACCAAAAAAATCCTGCTTGTAATCTATTTCGCCGGTATCGGTTTTTGGTGGGTTGGCTATATCAAAGTTAGTAACATGGAAAGTTTCGCCTGCGCCTTCGGCATCACTTGCCGTGATGATCGGCGTGTGCAAATAAACAAACCCCCGCTCCTGAAAAAACTGGTGCACCGCAAAAGCCAGGCTGTTACGCACACGGAATATCGCGCCGAAAGTATTGGTACGGAAACGCAGATGCGCTATCTCACGCAAAAACTCCAGACTATGTTTTTTAGGTTGCAGCGGGTATTTTTCAGGATCGCTATCGCCTAAAATTTCAATCTCTTTAGCCTTTACTTCAACGCTCTGGCCCTTACCTAATGAGGCAACTAACTCGCCCACAACGCTAATAGCCGCGCCGGTAGTTATCCGCTTTAACAAAGCGGCATCTGTATTTTCAAAGTCGACAACGATCTGGATGTTATTATTGGTTGAGCCATCATTCAAAGCAATAAACTGATTATTACGAAAGGTGCGTACCCATCCTTTTACCGTAACATCCATACCTGTTTGCGTACTTGCTAATAGCGCCTTGATCTTTATCCGCTGACTCATTTTTGTATATAAATTTTAAGAGCGGCTAAATTACAATTATTTGATTTAACTCACTTAACAGTCATGCCGAATTTATTTCGGCATCCCGCCAAACATGAACGCGGGCAAAGCATGTGGGGTGCTGAAACAAGTTCAGCATGACTTGGGTTTAAATATTACTTTTACACTTCTTATGAATCCAAAGTTAAGCCTCGCGCTCGGTATACTCTGCATTTCGCTCTCGCCCATATTTGTAAAGCTGGCAGATGCTTCGCCGGTGGTATGCGCTTTTTACCGCATATTTTTTGGGCTGATATTTTTGGTACCCTATTGCCTCATCAAACAAAACTTAAAGGTAGAGCGCAAGGACCTGATATTGGCGCTAATTGGCGGATTGGTTTTTGCCGCCGATATTGCCCTATGGAACCTGTCGCTTAAAATGATTAGCGCTACGGTGTCAACCCTTTTAGCTAATCTGGCACCTTTATGGGTTGGTTTAATAAGCTATTTCCTGTTTCGCAAAAAGGTAGAAAAATTATTCTGGATAGGTACCGGCGTAGCCATTGCCGGTATGCTGATACTGGTTGGCCTGCGGGATGTATTGCACCTGCAGTTTGGACTGGGTTTTGTGTTCGCGGTAGTGGCAAGCATGCTCTATGCTATATATATCCTCATTACAAAAGATATATTGGCTCGCATGGGCACTATTACCTTTATGTTCTATAATATGCTGGCGGCCTTGGTGTTTCTGTTTGTAATGTGTGTAATAAATAATGAGGAGTTGGTTAGATACTCAAACTCTAATTGGCTCTATTTTGCCGGGATGGGTATAATATGCCAGTTGCTGGGCTGGCTGGCCATTAATTACTCAATCAGGTTTATAGAATCAACCAAGGTAGCCATAACCCTTTTAAGCCAAACAGTGGTAGCAGCCCTGCTGGCGGCAATATTATTAAATGAAGTGTTGGGTACGCATGAAATTGTTGGCAGCTTGATAGTATTGGCTGGCATTGCAATTACGTTTTTAAAACCTAAAATTAACAATGCTTAAAGTTTTCTATTGGTAAACTTTTGTATATTTGTGCTATGAACATTATTACTAGGCGAACTATTCTTTTTTATATAGAAAAGTATCCGCTTGCTTCAAATTCGCTTAAAGCATGGTACCACGAGATCTCAAATGCCTGGTTTAATAGTTTTAACGACTTGAAAAATGTTTACGGGAATGCAAGTATAGTTGGAAATAACCGAGTGATTTTCAATATAAAGGGAAATACTTTTAGATTGATTGTTTCTATGAATTTTCAAAAACAAGCTGCATATGTTATTTGGTTTGGTACACATACGGAATATGATAAAATTGATGCAGTGACTGTTCCTTTTGAATATAACTGATTGAAATAAAGCGGCGCAGCTTTTAAAACTCTGCACAGAGAAATGAACAAATCTTGGAAAGTATTAAAGACGGAAGCGGAGTATAAGATTGCGCTGGAAAGGACAATCGGAATTTTTAACGCTGAGGATGGAACGCCGGAAAGCGATGAGTTAGATCTTTTATTACTTCTTGTAAAAGATTATGAAGATCGTCATTATCATATCCCTGACCCCGACCCAATAGAGGTAATCAAATTAAAACTTGAAGAGAAAGGACTAAAGCAAAAAGATCTGGAACATATCATTGGATCTAAAAGTTATGTATCTCAGATTTTATCCGGAAAAAAAGAATTGACCCTAAAAATGGTGAGAGGTTTACATCAATTTTTAGGCATATCAGCTGATATTCTTTTGGCAGAAGTGAAATAACGCATGATATTAAAATCCACCGTTGACCGCATTATGGAAGCCACCGACATTGTGGAGGTGATAGGGGAATTTGTGACTTTAAAAAAGCGTGGTGCCAACTTTGTGGGGCTTTCGCCCTTTGCTAATGAACGTACACCATCGTTTACTGTGTCGCCTGCAAAGGGCATCTTTAAAGATTTTTCATCAGGCAAGGGGGGCAGCGCTGTTACCTTTTTAATGGAGCTGGAAAAGTTTACCTATCCCGAAGCATTAAAATGGCTGGCAAAAAAATACGGTATTGAGGTAGAGGAAACGAAAGAAGCGCCGGAAGATCGCGAGGCAGATAATCGCCGCGAAAGCCTGATGATCGTATCGGGTTATGCGGCCAGGTTCTTTCATGAGAGTTTACTTGATACCGACGAAGGCAAAAGTATAGGCCTGAGTTATTTTAAAGAACGCGGTTTTAGCACCGAAACCATCAATAAGTTCGAGCTGGGCTACTCGCCCGATCAATGGGAAGCTTTTACAGGCCAAGCCATAAAGGAAGGCTACCAACCAGAGTTTTTGATAGAAAGCGGTCTGTCTGTTAAGCGCGATAACGGCAATCTGTACGATAGGTATCGTGGCCGGGTAATGTTCCCGATACATAGTTATACAGGGCGTGTTATTGCTTTTGGCGGGCGCACGCTAAAGACTGATAAGAACGTACCTAAGTATGTAAACTCGCCCGAGTCCGAGATTTACCACAAGTCGAGTGTTTTATACGGGCTTTATTTTGCCAAACAGGCCATTCGCAATGAGGATAACTGCTACCTGGTAGAGGGTTATGCCGATGTTATATCAGTACATCAGGCAGGGATCGAGAATGTGGTGGCTTCGTCGGGCACCTCGTTAACTGTTGAGCAGATCAGACTTATCAGCAGGCTTACCAAAAACATTACCATTTTATATGATGGCGATGCGGCCGGTATAAAAGCATCATTGCGTGGCCTGGATATGATATTAGAAGAGGGCCTGAATGTAAAAGTGGTGCTGTTCCCTGATGGACACGATCCGGACTCTTACGTGCGACTGGTAGGTACATCGGCCTTTAAAAAACATATTGAGGATAATAAGAAAGATTTCATCCTCTATAAAACCAACCTGTTGCTTAAAGAAGCAGGTAATGATCCCATAAGGAAATCAGAAGTAATAAGGGATATAGTAGAGAGCATCGCCAAAATACCCGATTCTATTAAGGCATCTGTATTTATAAAAGAGTGCAGCCATATACTACAGATAGACGAGCGCGCGCTGCTATCTGAACTGAATAAAATGCGCCAGGCCAAGGCGAAAAAAGATGGCCAGCAGCAGCAATCACATCGCGAAGCGAACCCGCCGGAAGACCTTTGGGCAGAACCTGCCGTTGAAGAAAAACGCGAGGATGAGGCTACACAGGAAAAAGAAATAATACGCTTACTGTTGTTATACGGCAACAAGGTGATAGACTGGGACGGAATTGCCAATACCTATATAGGTCCGTTTATGATTGCGGAGCTGAATGATGTGGATTTTGAGCAACCTACCTGCAAAAACTTTGTCGATATTTACGGTAAACAGGTAGAGAATGGCGTTTTACCCGAGGAGCAATTTTTTATTCATTATCCTGATAAAGATATTGTTGACCTTACCGTTACACTAATTGCAACCAAATATACGTTAAGCGATAACTGGTACGAGATGCACCGCATAACCGTACCCGATGAACAGGCTAATATGAAGGCCACTATTTTGGGTGCTATCTTTCATTTAAAGATGCACAAGGTGGGCAAACTGTTAGAGAACCTGCGTAAGGAGCTGCAGGTTGCCGAAACTGCCGAAGAACAGGATGTTTTGCTTAGCCAGTATATGCGGATGAAGAAGGTGGAGAAATCAATATCAGATTACTTAGGCTCTGTTATATTAAAATAATGGCAAGCCATAATGATCTCGGTCGCAAAGGCGAATTAATGGCTAAACTTTATCTGGAGCAGCAGGGTTACGAGATAATGGACGAGAACTGGTGCCACGGCAAAGCAGAAATTGACCTGATTGCCTATAAGGACAAAGTAATTATATTTACCGAAGTAAAAACGCGTACAGGTAACGGGTTTGGTGAGCCGGAAGACTTTGTGGACAACCGCAAGCAACGTTTGTTAGCAGATGCAGCCGATGAGTACATTTACCTGATGAACCACCAGGGAGAGGTACGATTTGACATCATTGCCATTTTATTTAAAAACGAAGAGAATTATAAATTAAACCATATCGAGGATGCGTTTTGGCCGTCCGCCACTTAATATTATGAAAAGAATACCCGCGCTTTATTTAGCTGCCGCATTGCTCATCATCTTTGCATGTAATTTTGGATGTAACGAAGAGAAGCCCAAAGGACAGGACATAACCATTTCGCCAGATGCCGGTACCACCATTAAAGCTGGAACTGATGTTACTGTAAAGTTAAATTACCCAACCGACATGGTGCCTGATTCCATTGTGTATTTTATTGAATCAACAACTGTAGCATTAAAAAAGGATGCTTCAGCAATTGTAATTAAAACCGATACTTTACCCCTCGGTCCAAAAACTATTACTGCCAAGGTATATAAGTTGGGAGAAAGCCAGGACATATCTACTAATATAGTGTTACTGGCTGCCAAAGCGCCCGAGAAGCTTAGCTTTACTGTAGAGAAGGTGTATCCGCATGATATTTCTTCTTATACAGAAGGTTTGCAGTATTATGATGGGTATCTGTACGAAAGTGATGGTGGTTATCTTGATCCACCGCCAAACGATGTTGTTTTAGGCCCTTCAAGTTTACGCAAAGTTGACCTTGTTAGCGGTAAGGTTTTACACTCAATACAAAATGACCCTAAAGTATTTGCTGAGGGAATAGCTATTGTGGGTGATAAGATAATTCAGCTTACGTATCGCGAAAAGATAGGTTATGTGTATGATAAAAGCACTTTTAAATTGCTTAATACCTTTGAAAACAAAGTTGGGCTTGAGGGTTGGGGCATGACGTTTGACGGCAAAAAACTTTTAATGGACGACAGTACAAACCGTATCTGGTTCCTGAATAAAGATACCTACCAGGAAAACGGTTTTATTGATGTATATGATGACAAGGGGCCGGTAGCCGAAATAAATGAGCTGGAATATGTCGATGGCAAAATATTCGCCAATATTTATCGAACGAATGATATCATCATAATTGATGCAAAAACGGGCGCTGTTTTACAAAAAATAGATATGTCTGGTTTATATCCGGAAAAGAAACGCAATAAGGAGGCTGATGTGCTGAATGGCATAGCTTGGGATGCAAAAGGCAAACGCATGTTTATTACCGGAAAGTTTTGGGATAAGTTGTTTCAAGTTTCCTTCTCAAAGAAATAATTTCTTACAACCGTACTCTTAAAAAAAGAAAAGCCGCTCATTAATTTGAACGGCTTTTCTTTATTGCTTGCTATCCCCCGTTAGAGGGTTAGGGGGCAGGGCCTATCTCCAGGCCTTATACTGGTTGATCAAACCATTTGTTGATGAATCATGCGACGATACTTCATCGTTATTTTTTAATTCAGGGAGTATTTTGCCGGCCAATTGCTTACCCAACTCAACACCCCATTGATCAAAACTGTAAATGTTCCATATAATGCCCTGTACGAATATCTTGTGCTCATACATAGCTAATAATGATCCTAAGCTGCGCGGCGTTATTTTTTTAACCAATATAGAGTTGGTAGGGCGGTTACCCTCGAAAACTTTAAACTGAGCCAATTTTTCAATTTCTTCTTCAGATTTTCCGGCGGCCTTTAGCTCAGCAATAACTTCTTCGCTGGTTTTGCCGTTCATCAACGCTTCTGTCTGCGCGAAGAAGTTTGATAGCAACATATTGTGATGTTCGCCAAGCGGATTATGAGATTGTGCAGGCGCTATAAAATCGCAAGGGATCAATTTTGTTCCCTGGTGGATTAATTGATAAAACGCATGCTGGCCGTTAGTGCCCGGCTCGCCCCAGATAATAGGCCCGGTAGAATAATCTACAGGCTCGCCGTTGCGGTCAACATATTTACCGTTGCTTTCCATATCGCCCTGCTGAAAGTAAGCAGCAAAGCGGTGCATGTACTGGTCATACGGTAATATAGCTTGTGTTTCGGCGTCAAAAAAGTTGTTATACCAAACACCTAACAGCGCAAGTATTACAGGTAGGTTTTCGTTAGCCTCAGTTGTTTTAAAATGGTTATCCATTGCGTGCGCCCCGGCCAGTAACTCTTTAAAGTTATCAAAGCCCACGCTTAAAGAAATTGATAAGCCGATAGCGCTCCATAAAGAGTAACGGCCACCAACCCAATCCCAAAACTCAAACATATTTTTGGTATCAATACCAAACTTGGCAACACCTTCAGCATTGGTAGACAGGGCCGCAAAGTGTTTAGCAACATCGCTGTCAGCACCGCCGCTTTTAATAAACCAATCGCGTGCGCTGTTGGCGTTGGCCATGGTTTCCTGCGTTGTAAAAGTTTTAGATGCAACAAGGAACAACGTTGTTTCTGCATTTAATCCTTTAAGTGTTTCGGCTATATGCGTTCCATCAACATTAGATACAAAATGCAGGTTTAAATGATTTTTGTAAGCTTTAAGGGCTTCTGTAACCATAACCGGCCCAAGGTCAGAGCCACCTATACCAATGTTTACCACATCGGTTATCGCTTTGCCAGTGTAACCCTTCCAACTACCCGAAATTATTGCCTCGCTAAATTCTTTCATATGTGCCAGTACACTGTTAACATCAGGCATAACGTCTTTACCGTCAACATACACGGGGGTGTTGCTTTGGTTGCGCAAGGCAGTGTGCAACACCTGCCTACCTTCGGTTGCGTTAATAATATCACCGTTAAACATGGCGGCAACTGCATCATTTAACCTACACTCATTGGCCAGTTGTAGCAACAGTGCCAATGTCTCGTCATTGATCCGGTTTTTTGAATAATCAAGCAGGATATCCTCAAATTGCAGCGAGAATTTGGCAAATCTTTGATTATCAGCGATAAAAAGATCTTTCATGCTTGCTGCAGCCATATCAATGTAATGATCTGTGAGATATTTATAGGCAGCTGTAGTGGTAAAATTAATGTTTGGCAACATAGTTGATTAAAGTTTAATAGAAGCAAAATTATAATTTAAAATTTAGCCCAAGGGTTAAATTTTATTTAATAGCCAATTATAATTCGAACACGTTTTCAAATGGTGCAGTAACGGCAAAAATAAATTGCTATATTTAAATTTAATGGCGATTTTATTGTCTTTTAAAAAATGTTTGTATAACGTATTTGCTTTGTTTTTAATAGAATAACGATTTTATTAATAATTTATAAATTACCTTTTAAAGCGGACTGGTTATGTTTGAAAAACTTTTTTTACTTGTTAAAAATAACGCCGGGACGGCCGTTATAGACAATCCTTTAATTCCTGCTAAGCATCATGAAGCTATTATTAATGATGCATCGAGTTCCATTATCGACGTGTTAAAAGGTCAGATAGAAACGGGCAAGCTAAAGGATATGATCAAGTACTTTCAGTTCCCGGGCATTTACGGCAGCAATCCGCTTATTAGCACTACGGTTAATAAGTTTGCCAATAAACTGAACAACTACTATGGCTTAGAGCCTGCAGAGGCTCTTAAAACTGCCAAAAAGTTAATTCCGCAGGTTATGCAACATCTTATTGATCAATCTAAAAACGAGAGTGATAAAGAGTTTTCGTTACGCCACCTGTTAGAGATGCTTGGCGGAAGCAATACTAAAGCTGTATTAAATCAGCTTACTGCAGCTTAAAATATTTTTTATACTAAAGAGGCCTGCCTGTTAAAAATGGGCAGGTTTTTTTATGCAGCCCCTGCTAAATCCTCCCCGGGAGGGAGGACTTTGATTGATGCATAAATAAAGTGTCTCCGCCTGCGGGAGATTTAGAGGGGGCTTATTATATTTGCCACATGACTAAAGAACAGATCCAGGATTTAAGGGATAGATTAATTTCCCTGAGGAGGCATCTTTGACATCGATAAGAAACTCGATGCGCTAAAAGAAGAACAGGAAATAACCATTGGCCCTAATTTTTGGGATCATCCCAAAGAAGCCGAAAAGGTTTTAGCCTCTATAAAAACAAAAAAAGTTTGGACAGACCAATACCAGAAGGTAGCATCGGTAATTGACGATGCCGCCGTTATGTTAGACTTTTTTAAAAGCGGCGACGCTACCGAAGCAGAATTTAAGGAGCAATATGATCTTGCCGTTAAGGTGATTGAAGAGCTTGAGTTTAAAAATATGCTCTCGGCCGAAGAAGATCAGCTGAATGCCGTATTGCAAATAACAGCCGGCGCGGGTGGTACAGAAAGCTGCGACTGGGCCGGTATGCTTATGCGCATGTATATTATGTGGGGCGAAAAGAACGGTTATAAAGTATCCGAGCAGGATTTTCAAGAAGGTGAATCGGCAGGCGTTAAAACGGTAACCTTACAGTTAGAGGGCGAGTTTGCCTACGGTTATTTAAAAGGCGAAAATGGGGTACATCGTTTAGTGCGGATATCGCCATTTGATTCTAATGCCAAGCGCCATACCTCGTTTGCATCGGTGTATGTTTATCCACTGGTTGATGATACTATCGAAATAGAAGTAAACCCGGGCGATATTGAGTTTGAAACTTTCCGTGCAGGCGGCGCGGGCGGGCAAAATGTAAATAAGGTGGAAACCGCAGTGCGTTTATATCACAAACCGTCTGGCATTATTATAAAAAACCAGGAGTCGCGCTCGCAATTACAAAATAAAGAGAATGCTATTCGCTTATTAAAATCGCAGCTATACGAAATAGAGATGCGCAAGCGCCAGGAAGCATCTAATAAGGTTGAGGGTAATAAAAAGAAAATAGAGTGGGGGTCGCAAATACGTAACTATGTGCTGCATCCCTACAAATTGGTTAAAGATCTGCGTACCGATCATGAAACATCAAACGCACAAGCCGTGTTAGATGGTGAACTTGATGACTTCTTGAAAGCTTATTTAATGGAGTTTGGCGGAGACAAATAATATGATCTATATTTTGCATGTTAAACAGCTTAGCATGCAAAACATAAACCGTAAGTTAGGGTTATCAATTTAGCTACACTAAACTTTAAATCATGCATATCAAAAAAGTAATTATCGGTATTGATAACAGCAAAATAGCCGAGCACGCCGCACAATATGGTTTTGAATTGGCCCGCGCCTTTAAAGGGCAGGTAGGGCTGGTTCATGTTATTGAGCCTACTGTAATGCCGCTAACCGGCAATGTGGACCCAATGCTTGGTGGCACCATGCAGGATATGACCGGGAACGATGTAGAATTAATGGACATACAAAACCAGGCGTCAAAAAGGGTTGTTGAACACATTGTCGAAAAATTTGGCCAAGGCATATCGATTACCCACTTTACTGAATTTGGCGATACAGCCGATGGCATAATAGAAGCGGGCAACGAGTTTAATGCCGACATTATTGTGGTGGGCACCCACAGCCGCACCGGCCTTGATAGGTTGTTGATGGGTAGTGTTGCCGAGCACGTGGTGAGGCATGCAACAATACCGGTATTTGTTGTTCCGCTA
The DNA here is from genome assembly GCF_054061755.1 of Mucilaginibacter sp. HD30. Taxonomy (NCBI): domain Bacteria; kingdom Pseudomonadati; phylum Bacteroidota; class Sphingobacteriia; order Sphingobacteriales; family Sphingobacteriaceae; genus Mucilaginibacter; species Mucilaginibacter sp. HD30. Next base: position 2,409,960 of record NZ_JBSSEO010000001.1, on the reverse strand, counting down.
CCGCATAATGATGAATAATAAAAACTCAGGTTGTTAATAAAGCAATCTGAATTTTATTGTATGCTCAATAGCTTTCAGCTCATTTAATATTTCCGGATCATAACCTGTATTCACATCCGTTATTACATAACCTATCTGCGGGTTTGTAACCAAAAACTCGCCTACTATATTAATATTGTGGCGGGCAAAAATCTCGTTTATTTTAGCCAGAATGCCCGGCACGTTTTTATGGATATGTATCAGCCTGTGGGCATTGCTTATGCGCGGTGGTTGCAGATCAGGGAAATTGCAGCTGGTATGCGTTTTGCCTTCATTCATAAAAGCAATAACACGTTTAGGCAAAAAATCATCGTTACGCGGGTTATGCTTGGGGTCGTCAAAAATTATCACTCCGTTATCGCATGCCGCTTCTGATAGTTTACGATTTACTTTACCAAAACATCCAATTACTTTAAGGCGCCCCGCTTGTATTATTTGCTCAGGGGTAGGCTGGTTTTGTTCATCGCAAAACAGTATTCCGGCCTCTTCTAAGTATTTTTCCTCAATGGTTTCGCGTACGCGTAAATTATAACCTTCTTTGCGCATCTGCGCCAGGGCTTCTTCTTCAATATCACCAACAACAAGGCACTTTATGCGGTTTTTAGGATATGATATAGCACGTGGCAGCTTATTGATGTACAAAAACTCGTCAAAGCTTGGCGTAATATGATCTGCTTTTTCGGCAACTGATTTTCTTTCTATATTCTCTGTAAAGGCAAAGAACTTTTTTATCATACCCGATTCCTTTAACTGGAAGTCTGAGTATCCATCCCCTATGCCGTATATATCACCTTCAAGTTTCAATTCCTTAAGCAGTTTTACTTTTCCACCTTCCTGCGATAGCGGGTTCTCACGATCGTATCCTACTATGTTACCATCATCATCAAACACGAAAGTGTTTGCATAAATATTTTCCTTCTTAATATGATACTCCGTAACTACGGGGATGATAAATTCTTTAAATCCTCCGGATACGATAAGTACCTCGTCCTGATGATTTTTAAAGAAAATAGTATTGCGCGAAAAGGAGGTAGAAACCTTTTTCTTCAGGTGGCTTATCAGCAGTTTTAAATGCTCGCGGTTGGCCTGTAAAAGTTTAACACGGTTCTCTAAACTCTGGCTGAAAGACAAGCGGCCTTCCATTGATGCATTGGTAAGATCCTCTATCTGCTGATATATATTTTCGCGGTCGGGATGATTTTTTAAGGATATTCTGGCAAGTTCGTCCAGCGCTTCAACCTGAGTAAATGTGCTGTCGAAATCTATTATAAAATACTGACTCATTTTTTTGGGATATGCAAAGGTGCAATTTTTGCTCGACGTTTTTTAGTGATTGTGGCTAAACTTATATAAATGTTCAGTTACACTTAAACCTTCGCTTATTCAATTGTCTAATCAGCATATAAAAAAGATGTATAGCTATGAAAAAATTGCTCTTTTTCGCATTGGCAGTTATCACTTTATCTGCATGTTCAACGCGTTATAACTATTATGTTGCGGGTTTAAATAGAACTAACCTTAGCGCTTACCGAACGTTTGCCTGGATGCCGCCAGAAAACGGCACCGCATCAGAAAACAACATAGTAGCCGATACAAAAATTAAAGATGCTGCAACACAAGCCCTTACCCAAAAAGGATTAAACCTGCGACAGCGCGACCCAGATTTGTTGGTGAGTTATACAAGCGTTGTAGGCAGAGGCAGCCGTACTAACTACTACACCAATTATTATGGCGGTGGTTTTGGTTATAACTATGGCGGCTGGGGTTATGGCGGTATAGCCTGGAATAACTGGTACAGACCTAATTATTATGCTTTCGGTGCGCCATTTGCTTATGGGGGTACTTCAATTGAACGCGAGCATTACAAAGAAGGTACACTGATAGTTGATCTGATAGACAGGCGTTCTCAGCAGGTAGTTTGGCGCGGCTTTGGTGTTGGCGAAGTGCATAAAGACCGCCAAAAAGATGTTGATGCCTTACCTGATGTTGTTGCAGGAATATTGAACCAACTTAGTTTAGCTCCTTCATCGGCGGCACCTGCGGGTGGGAGCGGTGTGCGATACAACCGAGATCGCGCCAGGTAAAGAATAGATAGGATTATGCAGAAAAAAGGAAGCTACGCAATAGCTTCCTTTTTTTGTTTGTTATGTAAATACCAGGTAGCCAATATCAAACCGCCAATAACCAAAATTATCAGCCAATTATCAAGGGGTACATTTGCGCAACCATTTGGATCATATCCCGGATCATCAGGATCTCCGGAACATGGGATGGGATCGCCTGCAAATGTGGCAAGGCTTATAAATATAAAACAACTACACAGCGCTAAGGCTTTCCAGATTTTTTGCATAAGATATATTTTAAAGCTTGATGAATTTTGAAGTAGCAATTACTTTATTAACGCCATTATCAAAAAGCTCAACAGTGTATGGGCCGGGTATCAGCGATGATAAATTCTCCTGTCCGGTTTTTGAACTAAATTGTGATGATCTAACTATCCTGCCTACCGAATTGTAAATTGACATTTTTATTGAACCTTTAACTTCCGCTTTTATGTTAAACTGCAGCATATCGCTAACCGGATTTGGAAACACGCTAAATGTTGCATTTTCTGTAGGTTGTACTACTACTATAACCGAAGAATAGGTCACCACGTCATAAATATCAGTTTGTTTAAGGCGATAATAAACTAAGTGATCTGTTGAAAGATCTGTGAAACTGTAATTTCCGGTCGATGCCGATATAGAATTGTCAATTCCCACAAAGTTTTTATTGTCTAAACTTTTCTCTACTTGAAAATAAGTATAATTATACTCGTTTTGCGTACTCCATTTTAACACGTTGCCGGTTAAGGCTCTTTGCCCGTTAAATGTTATCAACTTGTACGGAGGTAATGTTTTTACGCTTACAACAACCTCAAAACGATTGTTTCCAAAAGTTGCAGCGTTATTTTTATCAATATCAAAGTTGTAAGTACTGTTGGCTCTTAGGTCTAAAGAGTCTTTTTTGTAATTATCCTTTAGCCATACATCATATTTGTCAGGAATATCCGTAAGGTTCATTTTATTCAAGGTAAAGGCCCCGCTTGAGTCATCATCAACACTTAAAGAAACAGCTGTTTTTTTCTTGTTTAATGGTTGCGACGCTGTGCTTACCAGATGTTTATCGGCTGTCATTGCCCCTAAAAACACTGTCTGACCGTTTGCGCTTAAATCGTCCGCGTCTTCCGTGTTAAGGTAATTTTCGTTATAATCGTTAGAGAAACGTAGCAGCGTAACGTCATAGTTAGCGCTATCCTGTACCATTTGCATTGTTATAAAGCCTTCTTTTTGAATTACAGGCGAAGTGCTCATTAGTAGCGGTATCGGTTGCGTTGCAGTTTTCATCGCCTCCGTGAAATTCAAATTGCCCGCAGTGGTAGCCTTAACAAAAAAACCCTGCCCGCTTGCGAGGCTGACACTTGTAACCCCTGGCCCCATGCTACTACCACCTGGCGTATATAGATAAAAGAAACCAGTGGCGGGCCCGGCGCTAAGTGCTGCATTTGTAACAGTAATAGCCGAGGGATAAGGATTGCCCAAGAGATTATATCCTGTGTTTGTACCCGCAGCTGTAGCTAACAGCGGGTAGCTAAAATTTTGTTGGTTAATCGCGCCTGTTTGTAGCCCTACAACGCCCGCTTCCGGGGTAGCAAAGTTTCCGCCTGACTTAACCAGTTTACTAAGAGGACTACTATTGTTACCTCTAAAATAAAAGTAGAACCCTTGCCCGGCCTTGCTGGTAGTAGAAGCAAATGTAGTAGGTACAGTAAAACTACCGTTACCGGTGTTGCTGTAAAGTAAAATAGTTGGGCCATTGGCAGTATATCCACTTGGCTGGTCCCAACCACTTGCGCTTCCACCCAAACCTGTTATTATCAAGTTTGTTTTTAAACTGGTGAAACTCGAAACAGTGCTGCTGGTAGGAGGAATAGCATTTCCACTGGTGTTTACAGGAAAGCTCATTAATCTCCAGCCTCTGTTACTTAAAGCTCCGCCGCTAAAATATCGCTCGACCGTTACATTGCCCGTTACACTCGCACCTGATGGGATTTGAGCGACAGATGCCGTACCGGTAGCGGCTGACTTAAGCGTAAGCCTACCTGCTGCAGCTAATATGGCTGTTCCTGTTAAGGTTACAACTCCGCTGCTCCTAACATTAAATGTACCTGGGCCTCCTAAAGTTTTTGTACCTGAAGTGCTGACTATTAAATTGTTAAACGTAACCGGAGTCGTGCTGTTGGTATTGTCAATGGCTTGCGCACCGCCTAAACTCAAGTTGACTGTTCCTGCTGACGCTGTAAAAGTACCCGGGTTGGTATTGCTAATGGTAGCTGCAACAATATCTATGGTGCCGCCAGATTGAGTTATCGTACCGGTGTTTGTGAAAGTAGCACCGTTAAAATCCAATGTTCCTAATGATGCCGTAACAGTGCCTGAATTAGAGAATGCCCCGGTTACAACCACAGATCCGCTGCCGCTATTTGTCATGGTGCCGCTGTTGGTTAACGCTCCCGCGTAAGTGGCACCGCCCGTTCCCGTAATATTAACTGTTCCCGCATTTGTACTTGTCCCGGTATTAGGCACGGTGAGCGTGCCTGCATTGTCTATAATGCCCGTTGTAGCGCTATTGATGAGCGCAGTTGTTGCTCCCGTCAAAATCAAACTTCCACCGCTGGCAATATTCATGGTGGTTGAGTTAGTAATTGGAGCCGAAGACGTTAAGGTCGTACTTGCGGCTATGGACGAGATGGCTCCTGCGGGAATGGTTATCACACCCGTTCCTGTTATAGTTGGATTGCCGGCAGCACCAACATTTGTAGTACTAATACCGCTATTTAAGGTAAATAACCCGGTGGTTAATGAAGCTGCTTTAGTTTTTCCGAATATAATTTGACTTAAAGTTGTATTTGCAGTGAATACTGGTTGATTTGTAAAAGTTACTACGCCAACCTGAACTACATCAAAATTACTAATACTGGTTGGTGCAGGGCCGCATAATGTAGCAAAATTGGCCATGTCATTCCATAAACCGCCCGCTTGCCCACCTATCCAATTTATGGTTTTAGCGATATTAAAACTTGAACCAGTTATACCATTGCCCGACTGATAATTAACAGAACCTGGCGCGATTATAAATGCCGGGCTTTGTGCAGTACCTATTGCGAATTGGATGGTACTTGAAGCAGGACAAAGCTCTGTATAATCCATTGTCACAAAATAATTTACTGTAGTAGCGGCCCCAGGAAAATTTTCGGTACAGGAAAACCTTGTGTTTGTACTATTAATTACTCCATCCGCTATAGACGAGCCAAAACCTGTTGGAAAAGATGTTGACGTGGTGGACCTATATAATTTTGCGTTAGTAAAGATTGCTTGCGCGTTATTAGCACTTGTAATAGCAAATTGATCAACCTGTAAGGCACCGGTTACTGTTACCGAAAATCCAAAAACAACTATACCGGTTTGACCATTCACCAGCGTACCAGTAGTTAAACCGCCGGTTAAATTAGTTACCGAAACAATTGGCTTGGCTAACGAATAAGTAGTTCCTAAAGCCGCGCCGGATAAACTATAGCTGGGAAAATAACCCGGCCCCTTTACAAATGACATGCTAAACTGAGTAGTGCTTGGCAGCGTTGCATAAGATTGAAAAACGCAATCTGCCACTAAGTAAAAGGTATATGTGGTGCCTGTAGACATCGCCTGGGAAAATCCCGTAATGGTTATATCGTCTCCATTGATGACGACTGTGGCTCCTGATACATTAGTGGCAGTTGCGTACGAGCCGGAAGTTGACATTTTTAAAATACCTGAATCAAAATAAGAGTTAGCTTTATTATTGCTACTCGAAAACTGCAAAGTTCCCAATGTTAAATTTGACGATACGGTCATATTCACACCATATAAAACCTGCGAAGTTAAACCGTTTCTTAAAGTGGAACTTGTTGTGAAATCAAAATCACTGGTGCAGGTGATAGTTTGCCCCACCGCTCCGCTAAAGCAAAACATACATCCTAAGAATAGAGCAGCGGCAAATAATTTAAAAAGTATTTTTTTTACCATAAACAAGACTGACCGATACAATAAGCAAAAATAATGCTGGCATAGTTTTTAATCCAGAAAAACCACCTGTTGTTGTGATTTTAATTTAAGCGGTTTAAAATGTCGCTGTGTGCTGATTTTTAAAGGATTTTGCTAATAAAGATAGGTAAAGTTTTTAATTCATGTATTAACGAGCCAGGGTAATATTTTGCTCGTATTGAGGTGTTTATTGCCCGTAAATTTCCCCATTTTAACAGATTAAAAATTTCTTAATCTGATTTAAAATGCAGAAACTTGTTAACTCCCGCTTACATTATAAGTTGCGGTTAATATGGTGTATGATTAAACGTTACGTTGGGCTTTGCTTCTTAATTTGCTGTGTTTTATTTGAGCCCGCAATGGCCCAGCGCCCGCTGGTGACAGACGCTAACAGGCTGCAACTTAACGGCATTGCTGTTAATGCCAATAATAAATTTTTGCAGGGGCAGCAACGCGCATTAACCCTGGCGCCCAACAGGGGATGGGCAATAACCAGGCAGATCCCAAATGGCGGCATCGTTTCTCTTCAGGGCATTGATTCATTGGGCTTCCCTATTTACCTTGTCACACATAACAATACAATAGCCGCGGCTACAACCGGCACTAATCAAGTGCAGCCCGGTGGTTCATCAGGCTTAAATTTATCAGGATCAAGTACTTTTTTAAACAACAAGTTGGCCATATGGGATGGCGGCCGGGTGTTGAGCACCCACCAGGAATTTACCGGAAAAACCATCACGTTTGGCGATAATGCGGCTGTTATAGATCATGCAACGCATGTTGCAGGCACCCTCATGGCAAAAGGCATCTACGCGCCTTCGCGCGGAATGGCCTTTAACGCTAACACACTGTCTTCCTTTGATTTTAATAACGACGTTGCAGAAATGAGCGCCGCTGCGTCTAACTTGTTGTTATCCAATCACTCCTACGGTGAAGTAGCTGGCTGGAATTATAATACCACTGACCTGAGGTGGGAATGGTCTGGTTTGCCGGGCGATAATGTTGATTATAAGTTTGGTTTTTATAGCGCCCGCACCCGCGATTTTGACCAGATAGCCTACAATGCGCCTTATTACTTAATTGTTGAATCGGCGGGTAATAGCCGCGACAGTAACGGGCCTGCAGTTGGCCAAACTTATTACGGATATTCAAGCGCCACTAACCAAAGTTTTGTTAATAAGGGGCCGCGCCCGGCAACTATAAGCAGCAACAATGGATATGATATTATAAGTGTTACCGCAAACGCCAAAAATATATTGACTATTGGCGCCATTAACCCATTGCCGTTTGGGCCTACATCAAGCAGCGACATAAGCATAGCCAGCTTTAGCAGTTGGGGCCCAACAGATGATGGGCGGATAAAGCCGGATCTGGTGGGCGATGGTGTGAATATGCTGTCAACAAGCAGCAATGGCACAGCATCTTATAGTGCGCTGTCAGGAACTTCATTTGCGGCGCCAAATGTAACGGGGTCACTACTCTTGTTGCAAGAGTATTATGCGCAAAAAAATGCCGGTAATTTTATGCGGTCGGCAACTTTAAAGGGCCTTGCATGCCATACCGCTTTTGATGCCGGCAATGCCGGGCCAGATTATATTTATGGTTGGGGCCTGCTAAACATGCCTAAAGCTGCGCAGGCAATTACAGATAACGGCGCTAAAAGTAGTATTAGAGAGCTGGTACTTACGCAGGGCCAGCAACAAACATTTACCGTAACAGCATCAGGCAATGGCGAACTGATGGCAACTATTTCGTGGACTGATGTTCAGGGTACACCAACAGCTGATGGCACGGTAAACAATCGTACGCCTAAACTGGTAAATGACCTTGATATTCGTATTACAGACGGCGCAACTACATTCCGTCCCTGGGTGCTTGATCCTTTACAGCCAACATTAGCCGCCATAGCCGGAGATAACATTCGCGATAATATTGAGCAGGTATATATACCCGGCGCCCAACCCGGTAAAACGTATACCATAACCGTATCGCATAAAGGAACGTTACAAGGTTCGCAGCTCTACTCAATAATCATTACCGGTATTGGTGGCACCGCTTACTGCGCTTCGGCACCTTTATCGTCTGCAGATTCGCGCATTAACCAGCTAACATTATCCAATGTAAACTATGCTGCCGGGTCAGGCTGCACATCATACACAGATAATACAGGATTAACTGTACAGTTAGAACGCGGCAAAACTTATCCCCTGAATTTAACGCTGGGTACCTGCGGCAATAACTTTAACAAGGCTGCCAAAGTTTTTATTGACTGGAACGGGAACGGAATTTTTGAAACAAGCGAGCTGGCGGCCACAACTAACGTTATTAATGGTACCGCTACTTTTAATGGCAATATTACAGTGCCTGGTACCGTTACAGCAGGCAACTATAGTATAATGCGGATTGTTTTATCAGAAACTAACGATGCATCGTCCATACAAGCCTGCGGTAGCTATGCCAAAGGCGAAACACAAGACTATCGCGTTCAGTTTTTGCAAACCGCCAATGATGCCGGTATTACAGCAATTGTAAATCCTGAAACATCAGGCACTTGTAGCGGTACGACACTTGTTACCGTAAAGATCAAAAACTTTGGCAGCATGCCGGCAAGTAGTATCCCGGTAACGGTAACTGTTAAAACTGCCGATAATGTTACAACTACGTTTAACGAAACCTACCCGGGCACACTGGCCCCACTGGCTGAGGACAATTTTACCCTTAACAGTATATTTAATGCAGTGCCGGGAACCACTTATACTATTACAGCCGCAGCCAACTTGCCCAATGATATTATCATAACTAACAATAGCGCATCTGTAATTACGCAAACGCTTGTATCTCCGCCGCCAACTAATCTTTCTGCGGTATACTGTACTGATACAAAAAAGTACCTGTTAACGGGTGCCGGAAACGGGCAGCTTTTTTGGTACCTGAATGCCAATGATGCGATACCATTTGCTTACGGACAAAACCTTACTACCAGCCAGGCGCCTGCCAACGGCACGTACTACGCAGGTTTAAACGACTTTAAAGCGTCTGTTGGTCCGGCTACCAAGAATGTGTTTTCAGGCGGCGGTTATAATCAGTTTACCCCTTCGGTTTTTGTAACTACGGCGGTACCAGTTGTGATACAAAGTGCGCGACTGTATATCGGTAATTCAGGTTTAATAACCTTTAATGTAAGCAATACCGACGGGCAAATAGTATCAACCAAAACTATAAATGCTGCCGCTACACGCAGCAACCCTGCACCGGGCGAATTGGCTAATGATCCGAACGACCAGGGTAGAGTTTACAACCTTAATCTTACTCTGCCTGCAGCCGGTAAATACACCATTAGCGTTGTTTTTGAAGGGAATGCCACATTGTTCAGAAATAATAGCGGCATTACGGGCTATCCTTTTAAAGCAGGCGATATATTCAACATTACAGGTAATGATGCCACGCCTGCATCCAGTACAGATACTGAGTATTATAAAAACTTTTACTACTATTTTTATGATATGCGGGTACAAAGTACCGGTTGCGCATCTGATCAGCGTGTTGCCGTTAATTTATCTAAACCTGTTATAACACAAACTTCTACAGCAACATTAAGTTCAAGCGCTGCAACAGGAAATCAGTGGTATTTAGATGGAAAGTTGATTGAAGGGGCCACCGGGCAGACATATAACCCCACTCAGAGCGGGAGTTACACCGTTAGTGTGCTGCTAACCAGCGGATGCACCTTGTTGTCTGATAATTTTGTGTTTGCACTAAAAGCCTTAAATCCTGATAAAAGCACGGAGATTGGATTGGCCACCTTCCCGGTGCCGGCAAGTAAGTTTTTGAATGTATTATTCGAAACAAAAGCCGCGGAGCAGCTTACCCTTAACCTGATTAACAGCGCCGGTAAAATTGTATATACCCAGTTAAAAACTATAGCTGCCGGTAGCTTTAGCACTTCAATAGATGTGTCACACCAGTCGCCGGGGACATACACGGTAAGGGTGATACTTGGGCAAAAAAGCTACAGCCATAAAGTGATAATAATTCCTTAATATTTCGGATTTCGGATATTCGATTTCGAATTTGTTTTGATTTATTATTCGAATCTCCTGTAGACAACAAGAAATTTGATTGGAAGCAAACTCTTGTGCCCACCCAAACATCCGAAAATCGAACATCGCAATTCGAAATTAAAAAGTGTATTTAACTCCCAGTCCGGGTGCAATGTCAAAAAATGGTCCTTTGGCTAATTCAACACGCGGATTAAGATCAAGGCTAACTGCTATAGGCGATTTTGGAATCACATACTCCAAACCTAAAACAGCATCGGCTCCTACCAATAAAGTGGCATCATAATATTTATTTTCCGCGCTGGCAAAAAAAATGTTCTCCCGTCTTCCGACAGAACCAAAGTGGGCACCAAAACCATAATAAAATTTTAATTTATCAACGCTAAATGCCGGTTGATGAATCTCGTAAAGGCCGGTTAATACTACGCCATGACTGCGGAAACCAATAATGCCTTCAAGCGCTACCCTGCTCTGCATAAAATATTTACCTGATATGCCGCTTTCATAGCCGCCAAATTTTAAGCCGGCGGCCCATTTATAATCCTGCGCATTTGATTTTGTAGTGATGAATAACAGGAATAGCGAAGTAAGTAGAATATAAAAAGCTCTTTTCATGCTGGTATAACGTCGTTTTTTTCAATTTATGGTAATTTATATGAAAAATTGGGGCAATCCTGCTGTGGCGAGATTTAAACGGCCGATATTTTTTATATTGCAGAAGCTTTAAACAACTGTTATAATGGGATTTTTTTTGCGCAGGCTTTTCATAATTTTTATAGGGGTTTTGTTGTTGAATTCGGTTAAAGGGCAGCAAAAAAATGAAGCGTACGCCAACGGCATGGTGGTATGCGCTTATCCCGATGCTGCCAAAGTTGGCCTTGATATTTTGAAGAAAGGCGGCAACGCTGTAGACGCAGCTGTAGCGGTACAATTTGCGTTAGCCGTTACCTATCCTCAGGCCGGCAATATTGGCGGCGGTGGCTTTATGGTGTTCCGGTCGGCTAAGGGAGAAACAAACACGCTTGATTTTAGGGAAAAAGCACCGGCGCTGGCATCTGTAAATATGTATCTGGATGCTTCAGGGAATGTTATTACAGGGTTAAGTTTAACATCACATAAAGCATCAGGTGTACCGGGATCGGTTGATGGTATGGTAGAGGCGCATCGTAAATACGGCAAATTAAAATGGGCCCAACTTGTACAACCGGCTGTAGACCTGGCGCAAAAGGGCTTTAACATTACCCGGCGCCTGGCAGGGGACCTGAATGGTTTGCAAGCATCTATTACAAAGCAAAACCCCGGTAAGAAATATTTTATAAAAGATACCCCCTGGCAGCAAGGTGATTTGCTGATACAACAAGATCTGGCCAAAACACTGACGTTGATACGCGACAAAGGCAGGGCGGGCTTTTATTACGGCACAGTTGCAAACGAGATTGCGGATGAAATGAAACAAGGCGGCGGACTAATTTCAAAAGCCGATCTTGCTGCCTATCACTCGGTTTGGCGTAAAGCCATTAAGGGCACTTACAGAAAAGAATACACCGTTATTTCTATGCCACCGCCATCAAGTGGCGGAATAGCGTTACTCCAACTGCTTAAAGCTGTAGAAAAATACCCTTTGCACAACTGGGGTTATAATGCAGATTCGACGGTGCAACTGATGGTAGAAGCGGAACGACGCGTTTATGCGGATCGATCTAAATATTTAGGCGATCCTGACTTTTACAAAGTACCTGTTGATAGCCTGTTGAAACCCCAATACATAACAATGCGTATGGGCAGTTTTACCTGGAAAGAGGCTTCAACAAGCAGCAGTATACAACCCGGGACATTCGCCGGCTATGAAAGCGACCAAACCACTCACTATTCTATTGTTGATAAAGAGGGTAATGCGGTGTCTATAACAACTACTTTAAATGGTACGTTTGGCTCAAAAATAGTGGTAAACGGGGCAGGTTTTTTATTGAATAACGAAATGGACGATTTTAGTTCAAAACCCGGCACGCCTAATATGTACGGCCTTGTGGGCGGAAAAGCTAATAGCATTCAGCCCGGTAAAAGAATGTTGTCGTCAATGACGCCGGCGATAATTGAAAAGAATGGAAAACTGTTTATGGTGGTAGGCACGCCGGGTGGCTCAACCATAATTACCTCGGTTTTTCAAACTGTATTGAATGTTATTGATTTTAATATGGATATGCAGGGAGCGGTTGCGGCACGGCGTTTTCACCATCAATGGCTGCCGGATAAGGTTGATATGGAGAAAGACGCCCTAACACCAACAACTATTAAAACGCTGGAGCAAAAAGGATATAAAATAGTTGAGAAAGGCTCACCGGGCCATGTCGACGCTATTTTAAAAACACAAAATGGCTACCAGGGCGGCGCAGATCCGCGTGGCGACGATACTAAGTTGGGCTGGTGATAAAAAAGTCATAAAAATTTGCCTACAATTGTGTGTTGCAAATCTGTCTATAACATCACCCATGCCTGCCAGCAAAAATAACCAGGAAACCATTGATTATTTGTTGAAAATTGTTTGGCAATCCATGGCCAATAAATACAACCTTATTGTAGCTGATTTTGGTATAACGCAGTCTATAGGTTATTTACTTATTAATATTGATGAGCATGAAGGCACCACTGTTTCGCAGGCAGCGGCTTTGCTTGGGCTTAAATCTACCAGCCTTTCGCGAATGCTGAATCAGTTAGAACAAAACGGATTAATTTACCGCGAGTTAAATAAGGGCGACCGTCGCTCAGTTAAAATCTATCTAACACCACTGGGAATTGAGAAAAGGAAACAGGCGCGTGTAGTGGTAAAGCAGTTTAATAATTATTTGAACAAGCACATTAATGAGAGCGACAGAGCGTATCTGATGAATATGCTAAAAAAGATAAATCGCCTTACCCTGAATTATAAACCAGAAGAGCCATTATAGCGTTCTAAATAGCCTTAGGTTAAGCGTTATGATGGCTTGTAAATGTTAAAAAGTGTTAACCCGCTGTTTTTGCGATATAAAAGAATAAATTTGCAGTCGGAAAATTGAGATGAACAGGGTAGCAATAATAATAGCAGTGTTGTTTTTTTGCTTTACTGCCTGCAAAAAATCTGATTTGGGGTCTGCGGCTGAAAAAGCCCAGGCTGCTATTGACGATAAAATAATCAGTGATTATCTGGCAGCTAATCCGGGCCTGGCGGCTAAAAAAATTGACACAACCGGCGTTTATTATATTGTAAACGACCCAGGGAGTGTAAATACCATTTTTACCAACGCCACCCGTATTACTATTGGATATACCGGAAGGATTTTAACCACCGGGCAGAAATTTGTAGAGTCTGGCGACTTTAACCCTACGTTTGCGCTTGGCGAAGTAATACGCGGCTGGAGGTTGGGCATACCGCAAATAAAAAAAGGCGGATCGGTACGATTACTGTTGCCTTCGCGTTATGCGTACGGGCCATATCCGCAGCCTCAGTTAGGCGCAGCGTTCGGTTTAAAAGACGGATTACCAGGCAGCGCAGTGCTTGATTTTGATATCAACCTGTACGATGCCGTAAATTGATGAATACTAATAAACGGAACTTTGGGCTTAAGCCGGAGAGTACCGGTAATAATAACAAATGAAAAAAATAATTCTTTCTGTATTAATTGCAATTGTTGCCGGCTTTGTATCATGCCGCAAAACAGCCACGGACCCTGATATAAACCAATATGATGAAGAACAAATACAGGCTTATATTAAGAGCAACGGCATCACCGGTATGCAACGCGATGCGTCTGGCGTTTATTATAAAGTTTTAAAAACAGGTACCGGAGCACGCTTTAATTATCCGGATAGTATTGGTCTGGTTTTTACCCTACATACTTTTGACGGACAATATGCGTCTGTTGATACTTTCGCTAATCATTATACAGGTTATCTTGGTCATATATCTGATTCGGGGTATCCTTTGCCTTTGGCATTACAGACCGCTATTTATGATCTTGTAAAAAATTACGGCGGTAAGATAAGGTTGCTTATTCCATCGCACCTTGGTTACGGAGCAAAAGGGATAGGTACTGGTAGCAGTACTACCGTTAATACCCGTATAACCGGTAACCAATGCCTTGATTATTACATAAACGTAATGAACAACCAACCCGGTGATAATCAAAGCACTTATGATGACCTGGTGATAAGAAATTATCTGACAGCCAACAATCTGACTGGCTTTCAGAAAACAGCGTCGGGAATATATTATCTTATTAGACGCCCCGGGGTTGGCACAACGCCCGTTACCGATAATTCTTACGTAAACTGTAACTATACATTTTTACTGCTTAACTCTTTTATTTTTAACCAGTATAATACAGGATCAACAGGCGCTCAGCTTGAAGTTCCCGATGTGATTCCGGGTGTTAGAGAGGCTTTTAAAAGTTTTGTAACTACAGGTACTAATATGACGGTTATTATACCCTCTACACTGGCCTATGGCTCCGCGGGTATTAAAAGCCAGGGCTTACCGGGAAACAGCTGCGTACGTTTTGATGTGCAGGTTTTTAACGTTGCACCGTAATTATTTACTTAGTGCCGTTTTAAAAGCCTTTAGGCAGCGATCACGCGCAAAGGCATGATCAATAATGGGTTTAGGATATTTGCTAAAATCGGCATATTCCGGAACCCATTTTTTTATGTACTTTAATTCGGGATCAAATTTTTTTGTTTGCGCATCAGGACTAAATATCCTGAAATAGGGTGCCGCGTCCGTACCAGATCCCGCCGCCCATTGCCAACCACCCACATTGCTGGCCATTTCGTAATCTAATAGCTTCTCAGCAAAATAACGTTCTCCCCAACGCCAGTCTATCAGTAAGTGTTTTGATAAAAAGCTTGCGGTAAGCATACGTATGCGGTTGTGCATAAAGCCCGTCCCATTCAGCTCGCGCATACCCGCGTCAACCAAAGGGTAGCCCGTTCGGCCTTTGCACCAGGCTTCAAACTGATCTTCGTTATTGATCCATTTTATCCTGTCGTATTCGGGCCTGAACGCATGGTCGACTGTTTGAGGAAAATGGTGGAGTATCATCATGTAAAACTCGCGCCATATCAACTCATTTAGCCATGTTTTCTCTTTCGCGCTATTAGCTTCGGTTGCCAATTGCCTTATGCTAACAGTACCAAAACGCAGGTGAATACCAATGTGCGATGTGCCTTTTATGGCCGGATAATCTCTTTTTTCAGCATAGTTGTCAATAACATCCCTGTATGTTTTACCCGGGATAGTTTGGTCGCTTCTTTCAAACCCGAGCGATTTTAATGCGGGTAGTTTTAATGCATTTGTTGGATAAAGATTTTTTAAATACTTTTTAATGGGATAAGAACTGAGATAAAAACTATTAAGCTTTGCCCGCCACTTACGACTGTATGGGGTAAAAACGGTGTAAGGCTTTCCGTCATCCTTTACCACCTCATCCTCTTCAAATATTACCTGGTCTTTATAAGTATTAAATGATATGTTGTGCTTAGCCAGCAAAGCGCGTATATCTCCATCGCGCCGTCTGGCGTAGGGTTCATAATCATGGTTAGTGTAAACTTCGGCAACATCAAAATCTTTAAGTACAGCTTGCCATGCGTTTTTGGGCGTATCATGTAGCACCAGTAAACTACTGCTGTGTCTTTCCAACTCGGTTTTCAAATCTGCAATTGCATCATAGATAAAAGTTACGCGCGCATCTTTTTCGTTATTCAGTTGCTCCAATATTTCCTTATCAAAAATAAAAAGGCACAACACCGGATACCGGCCTTTTAAGGCATGATACAAACCCGCATTATCATCTAAACGCAGATCGCGCCTAAACCAGAAAATATTAATTTTTTTGTTTGTCATGATTTGAAAAGGAATGGCTCAGAGCCGGGTGAGCTACCTGCATTATGCTTTTTTATAAAGATCCTTCAATGCATCACTTAGCTCTGGATAGCTAAAACTAAAGCCAGCTGCCTTAATTTTTTTTGCTGATGCATTTGTACTCCCTAAAACCACGGTACTCATTTCGCCCAAGGCTAATTTTAATGCCAACGCAGGCACATTAGGCATCCAAAAAGGCCTGTGCAGCACCTTTGCAATGGCTTGTGTAAACTGTTTATTGGTAACCGGTTCGGGCGCTACCATGTTGAAAGCGCCGCTTAGCTCTTCGTGTTCAAGGGCAAACATATACATGTAAATTACGTCCTGCTCATGTATCCACGGCATCCATTGTTTGCCGCTGCCCAATGCCGCACCAACACCCAACTTTACGGGTGCGGCTATTTTGGGCAATGCGCCGCCGTCTTTGCTCAAAACAACGCCTGTTCTGAATTTTACTATGCGCAATCCCAATTTTTCGCCTTCTGTAACAGCGTTTTCCCAAGCCACGCAGCATGTGCCCATAAAATCATGAGTCGGAGCGCAGGTTTCATTCATCACATCATTGCCTCTGTCGCTATAATAGCCAACCCCGGAAGCTGATATTACCGATTTAACATGGTGTGAATTCTTCTTCAATAAGCCATAAACCAGTTCTATTGATTTGGTACGGCTTTCTATGATCTCTTTTTTACGCTCTTCTGTCCAGCGTCCATCGGCAATGGCGCTGCCCGCCAAATGGATGATGGTGTCTACACCGTCAATACAATGCTCATCTATCTGTCCCTTTTCAATATCCCATAAATAGGTAGCTACGCGCGCATCGGTGCCGGGTTTTCGGCTTAAATGACTAACCTGATAACTTTTGCTTAATAAGTGCTCAGTTAGTTGTTTGCCTATAAGGCCTGTTCCGCCGGTTAACAAAATATGTTTGCTCATAAAGGCCGTGTTTGTTTAATAAAAGTTTACAGTAAAAGGTTCTTTGTTAATTGTTTTCAATACAAGTCTTTAAATCATTTAGCCTGATTTTTACATTGCGTTTTAGTATTTGTTTTATTGATGCAGCAGCAATATTAAACGGAAAACGTAAAGTAAACGAATAAAGAAAAACAACCTCAGTTATATGCGGGCCTAAAGTTTTAAAAGTCCAGGAGCCCAGAAACGCGCTGAACATATAGGGCCCTTTGGTCATTTGTATGGCTGTAGCTTTTGGGCGGTTAAAGGTAATGTATTCAGTAACCATGCCTAACCCATTCTTTGCCTCGCAATAGGCTTTAACGCCTTTGGCGGCACCGGCCGCACCATTCATTAAGTCGGCTTTTCTCAAAAATGTATCCCAGTTTAAGCGTGTTGAATAATCCTGTGTAAAGTCAAAAACCACATCGGCCGGCTTGTCAATTACAATCGTCTCTGTGAATTTTATCGACTTCATCTTTATTTAACAGGCACCACTTTATAATTCACTATTTGGTTAGCCATGCCTTTAAATATAAAAAAATGAAACGGAAACATGGTATACCAATATATTCTTCCCCATAAGCCATTGGGGCGAAAGGTGGCTATCTGGCTCAGATTGCGTTCGCCATCCTTATCAATTATAATAAATTCCAACCAGGCCTCGCCGGGTAGTTTCATTTCTGCGTATAGTAAAAGCCGGCGCGCCAGCTTATCTACCAGTAACACCCGCCAAAAATCTATGACATCGCCCGGCGAAACACTGATGTTGCTGGTACGCCCGCGACGCAGCCCAACGCCACCTACTATACGATCAAAGAAACCGCGCATACCCCAGATCCAGTCCCAGTAATACCAGCCACGCGAGCCGCCTATAGCCATAATATTATTAAGCACATCAACCGGATCGCGCTTAAAGGGCAGGCATACTTTATATTCAAGCGTGCCGTTTTGCGGCACCTTTATCTGGTCCATAAAATCAGAGTTAAGGTAGCCGTTATTTAATGCATCGCGCCAGCTGGACACAATAGAGTTTTGCTCAATCTTTTCAAAAGCAAGCTCCAGCGCCTCCCGATAGCTGAGGCAGTCACGTTTTACTACATCATCAATGGCGTGATCCTTCATTATCGTTTCGTTCTTCATGCTGTCAACCAGGCTTTGGGCCAACGAGTAACTTACCGATGTGACAAAATATAACCAATACGAAGACAGCTTGGGGGAGAGAAACGGAATAGTAATTATTTTTCGTTTAAGATGCCTTACAGCTGCGTAATTAAGCATCATTTGTCTGAATGATAATACATCAGGGCCACCTATGTCAAAGGTTTTATTATACGCCTTTTCGTTTAGCTTTACGCCGCTCAAATAAGCCAACACATCCCTAATGGCAATAGGCTGGCATTTGGTATCTACCCATTTGGGTACCGTCATAATGGGTAGTTTTTCTGTCAGGTCGCGGATGATCTCAAATGATGAACTGCCCGAGCCGATGATGATAGCAGCGCGCAATACAGTTAGTTTTGCTTTTGCCTCGCGTAAAACATCCTCCACATGGCGGCGGGATTTTAGGTGGTCCGACAGGTTATCATCGTTGGTTATACCGCTTAAAAATATCAGTTGTTTGCAGTTGGTTTTATCCAGTTGCTTAACAAAGTTTTCAGCAGACTGCGCCTCCAGTTTAGCAAAATCCTTGTCCTGCGACATGCTGTGAACCAAATAATAGGCCACATCAATGTTTTTAGGGAAAGGTTCGATATCTTCCTTTATTAGATCGCCTTTTAATAGCTCAACCTTATCGCTAAACTCGCTTTGCTCATGGAAACGGCGCTTATCGCGCACCAGGCAAACCAAATTATGATCTTCCTCCAGCAAAACCGGGATCAATCTTGTACCTATGTAACCGTTAGCGCCGGCAAGTAATATTTTCATATTGAGGTAACAAGAAAGGGGGGAGGGTGTTTTAGCCCCTCTAAATCTCCCCCGGAAGGGGAGAATTTAAAAAGCCCTACCTTACGGGGAGGGTTGGGTGGGGCTTACCCCAAGATCTCCTTAATATCCTCCGCCGTCAGCGATTTGATAAAGCTATCCTCGGTAGTAATTAGTGCGCGGGACAAACTTAGCTTGCGCTGTTGCAGTGCCAGGATCTTCTCTTCAACGGTATCCTTAGTGATGAATTTATAAATAAATACGTTTTTAGTTTGGCCTATGCGGTGCGTACGGTCTATGGCCTGCTGCTCAACAGCAGGGTTCCACCACGGGTCGAGGATGAAAACATAATCAGCCTCGGTAAGGTTAAGCCCCACGCCACCGGCTTTTATGGAGATGAGGAACACGCGGGTGTTTTTATCTTCCTGAAACTGCTTTACCACGTCGCCACGGTTTTGCGTGGCGCCATCAAGGTATACATAAGGAATTTTCTGTTCCTCCATGTGGTTACGGTATATGGTAAGCTGCTTTACAAATTGCGAAAAGATCAAAACTTTGTGGCCTCCGTCAAGCACTGTAGAAAGCGTATGTGTTACGTTTTCAAACTTACCCGAATCACCCTCGTATTCCTGGTCTATCATGGATGGGTGGTTGGCTATCTGCCGCAGCTTGGTCAAACCCTGCAATACCTGGATCTGTGTTTTGGCAAAAGTACCGTCTTCCAAACTCTTCAGCAATTCGTTTCGGTATTCTGATTTTACTTCTTCGTAAACAGATGCTTGTTCTTCGCTCATCTGGCAGTAGAACAAGTTCTCGGTTTTAGGTGGTAATTCCGTTGCCACCTGCTCCTTGGTACGGCGCATTACAAATGGCTTAATCAGTGCCTGCAATTTGCGGGCCTTATCCTCATCTTTTTTCTTTTCTATAGGTGTTACAAACTCGTTCTGAAAATATTGCTGAGAACCCAACAAACCAGGGTTAATGAACGACATCTGTGTCCACAGATCATTTACTGAATTTTCTACCGGCGTACCGCTCAGTATCAATTTATAGCGAGACTTTAACTGTTTAACCGACTGGAATGATTTTGACGAAGCATTCTTAATATTCTGACTTTCGTCTAATATGATGTAATCAAAAAAGTACTGTTTTAGCAGATCAATATCTATCCGGGTGATGCCATAAGTAGTAATCACTACATCATAGTTAGCAAATACCTCTGCAGATTTATAACGGAAAGTGCCGGTATGCACCATCAGTCGTAACTGTGGAGCGAATTTTTTAGCCTCATTAAGCCAGTTGTAAATAAGCGAGGTAGGCATAATAACCAACGATGTGCTTTTGCCTCCATCAGCCTCGGCATCTTCTTTATGTTTTTGCAGCAGGGCCAGCGTTTGTATAGTTTTACCCAAGCCCATGTCATCTGCCAAACAACCGCCAAAATTATAATTCTTTAAAAAGTGGAACCAGTTATAACCCGCCTGCTGGTAATGCCTAAGCAAGCCGTTAAAGTTGACGGGCATAGGTAGGTCTTCCAAAGCTTCAAAGTCAGTCAGTTTTTGCAGCTTGCGGCTCATGGTTACTTCGGCCATTTCGCCTTCTGCCAGGCTGTTTACCAACCCTATATGATGGCGGCGCAGTTTAAGCTTCTCGCCTCCTTCGCTAAAATGCAGCAGGTTGCCGTATTGCGAAAACCATTTTTCGGGAATAACCGCTATTTCGCCGGATGGCAGTGTGAATTCTTTTTTATGATTAAGGATATGATTGCGCAGTTGTATAAACGGAATTTGATAGGGGCCGAAGTGTACCACCGCATGAATATCAAACCAGTCGTTGTTTTCTTGAACCTGCAGATCAATTTTGCTTGAGCCGAAAACGTAACGCTTTTGTCCCTCGGGTTGATCTATCTCAAAACCCTCGTCTATTAATTGCTGATGGTGCTGGTTAAGCCACTCAAATACCGAGAAAGGATGATCGTCCTCATCGCTTACAGATGCAACCTCCAGATTTTGAAACAACGATGAAGCCGTTTTTAATCCTAACGATTCCAGTAGCTGCAATTTTCCCTTCTCCCAGCTAACGGAGCGTTTTATGCGATGGAAAGTGTAATCATCGTCTTTGCGCTCTATCCGTACAGAAATATGCCTGCCGTCACCATAGGGGAAAACATAACCCGCGTATTTAAAATAGAGCTGCAGCTGTGATGTGCCGCCCTCAACATATATGGGTTTAAGTACGGGCCGGGCATCATACTTTTCTGTGTTGATAGTAAAGCCTTCGGCATAAACGTTGTGCTTCTCAATAAGAGGCGCCACAAACTTTTCAAAGTAAGATTGCTCTGATGATTTTGGGATAGCTATGTAGCGCTTGTTTAAAAATGGCTGTAGTTTTTTACCTTCAATCTCTTTATCAAAATAGTAAAGCGTGTCGTCCATCAGCATCCATGCGGGATGGTTGCAAATAATCTCGGCATTTTTAAACATAAATTCAATGCGCATTCCCTTGTATTTAATAGTGGGGAAATAGCGAATTTCCTCCTCATTTCGCCTGAAATGGAACAGCACCGATGCCGGTTCTTCAGCAATTTGCAGCCTGCGCTCGGCGGGATAGCCCTCTTTGCTCATCAGGTAAATCTGTTTGCTGCCCATCAAATTAAAGGCCTCGGCTAAGCGCTTTTCTATTTTCGGTCTTATCGTCTCAAAAAGCTGCTCAGAAAATACTTTGGCAAAAAATTCTGACGGGCGAATCAGCTTTTTATAGTAGCGTTTTATAACGCTGCCCTGCTCAATTTCCTCCAAAAGCTTAATTAACTTCAGATCTGTATCGGCCAAACATTGACCAAATTCTGTAGCTGTATTAGAAAATAAACGCTGGTGGGTTAAAGAAAATTCGCCGTTGGGGTTAAGCTGAACTATGTGTGGTTCAATTACATAACCAAGATACTCATGCTTAGCAATGGAGTAAATTATCTGGCAAGGTTTTGAACTATCAACACGTAACATAGGCTTCTAACAAAAAATATTTAGAAGCTACATCAACAAAAAATTCAAACGTACTCAGAATTTGGGGTAATTAAAAGCGTTTGGGGTTAAATAATTGTTAAGTGTGAGCTTTAAGCTCGTTTACGCTTTCACCTCCACTTCCCCTCCAAAAACCAACTTAGCCGGCCCCTCTAAAAATATATCAGTAAACACCTTGCCATTGTAATTAAAGCGGATGTTCAGATCGCCGCCTAAAACTTTAACAGGCGTTTCAATGGTGCCGGTTTGGTTGTTGTGTTGAGCCATGGCTAAGGCTACAGCCGTAACGCCCGTACCGCAGGCGTAGGTTTCGTCCTCAACGCCGCGCTCAAAAGTGCGCACAAAGTAGCCTTTATCGGCAGGCTCAACAAAGTTTACGTTGATGCCCTTAACCTTGTAAGTATCATTATTACGGATGGCGCGCCCTTCGTGGTAAACATCTTTATCTTTCAACCCATCGGTAAGTGCTACATAATGCGGCGAACCGGTATTCAATATATAGGCGTCACCATCGCGGTTAACAGTATCAACATCAATCATTTGAAGGCTCACCCAATCTCCCTCTGCTGAAATTTTGGCATGGTGCGGGCCATCTACTGCCAAAAAATCGGTTTCTGTGTCAATAACACCTAAAAATTTTGCAAATGCTACAATGCAGCGTCCGCCGTTGCCGCACATGCTGCTGGGCTGGCCATCAGCGTTGTAATAAACCATCTCAAAATCGTAGCCTTCAACGTTCTGCAAAAACATCATACCATCGCCGCCAATACCAAAGCGTCTGTCGCATAAGCGCGAAATGAGCTGAGGATCAGTATGATTTACGGTTTTTTGACGATTATCCACCAAAATAAAATCATTGCCGGCACCCTGGTACTTATAAAATTGTATTTTCACGATGTAAAGTTATTGAAGGCTGCGCGTAAACAAGTATTTAAAATGTCAGATTAAATTTTAACATTTTTTAACAAAAGTTACTATAACTTATTGTTGCAATTGCCGTCTATATGGTATTAAATTTGAAGTTGAAATTAGGACAAAGCTAAAAAATATAAAGAGAGTAAATAATATGAAAAAGATAGGTTTAACATTATTGACCGCATTTGTTGGCGGTGCAATGGCACTGGGCACCTATAAGGTGTTTGAGAGTAAGTATGCTGATAACATGAGTCTGGAAGACAAGCAGAATGTTTATTTTGCCAATAACAAAGCATTGTCAAACATTACGTCGTCTGCAGGCGAGGCTGATTTTACACAGGCTGCAGCAGCGGTAACACCTGCGGTGGTTTATATCCGTACTACTTATGCTGCCAGTGCCAGTAATAACAGGCAGCAGGACATGATGGATCAGATGTTTGGAGATATGTTTGGTCAGCGCGCACAGCCGCGCCAAAACACGCCTAAAATGGCATCAGGTTCGGGCGTTATCATTTCGCCTGATGGCTACATTGTTACCAATAACCACGTGGTATCAAAAGCTGATAAAATTGACATTACCTTAAATGATCACCGCCACTTTAAAGCTAAGGTGATAGGTACAGATCCTAACACGGACCTGGCTTTGATAAAAATTGAAGGCACCAACCTGCCGGTTGTTAAGTTTGGTAACTCTGATGACGTGCGCGTAGGCGAGTGGGTATTGGCTGTTGGTAATCCGTTTAATTTAACCTCAACGGTTACAGCGGGTATAGTTAGCGCTAAGGGCCGTGGTATAGGCATACTTGACAGCCGTAATAACGACGAGGATGATGATGACATGGGCGGCAACCCTTTTGGTATGCGCATGCAACAACGCAGCCAAACCGCTAAAGCTAATACAGGTATTGAGTCTTTCATTCAAACAGACGCAGCCATTAACCCTGGTAACAGCGGTGGTGCCTTAGTTAACACCAAAGGCGAATTGATTGGTATTAACTCCGCTATCGCTTCGCACACCGGATCATACGAAGGTTATGGTTTTGCCATACCTGTTAACATGGCCAAGAAAATTTTAGGCGATATCCAAAAATTTGGCGCGGTAAAACGCGGTTATGTGGGCGTTCAATTTACTGAGTTGAGTGCAGACAATGCAGAGTCACTTAAAACAGACAAAACAGTTGGACTGTACGTACAGGAAGTATTGGCAGGTAGCGGTGCCGAGGCAGCCGGTATTAAAGTAGGCGATATCATCAGTAAAGTTGAAGGTAATACGGTATATGAATCATCAGATCTGCAAGAACGTGTTGCCCGCTTAACACCTGGCGACAAGATCAAACTTACCGTACTGCGTGATGGTGCTCCAAAAGACTTTGTGGTAACGCTTAAAGGTGAAGCTCCGGTAGCTAAAAAGACCGAAGTTGCAAAATCAGCAACCGAGTTATACAATAAATTAGGTGCCAGCTTTATTCCGCTGTCTGCCGAGCAGAAAGCCAAATTTAAGGTAAACGGCGGGGTATTAGTAACACAGATCCGTCCGGGCGGCTGGTTTGATCAAACTGATATGGCCACAGGTTCTGTCATCACCAAGATCAATCAGCAATCTATTAACAGCGTAGCAGATATTGATAAAGCTATAACCAACATTAAAGGCAGTAATTTGGTAATATCAGGTGTTAGTCCGGATGGCTATATGTTCACCAACACCTTTATGGTTAAATAACAATTGATTAAATATAAAATGAGGTAACAGGCTCCCCGATTTCGGGGAGCCTGTTTTGTTCAGCCCCCTCTAAATCTCCCCCGGCTGGGGAGACTTTTTTGATAATTAAGCTGAAACGGCCCAAGTCGCCCAGCGCGAATAGGAAATAAATCAGATAAAATTTACTTTTTTATTTACATACATAAGAAAATTATGTATACTTGTGGCATGAGTAACAACCCGTTATTAAAAGGCACCTTGCAAACCATTATTTTAAAATTACTGGCAGACCATACAGAAATGTACGGTTACGAAATTACCCAAATGGTAAAGGAAGTTACTGATGGCGAAATTATGATAACAGAGGGAGCCTTGTACCCCGCCTTACATAAATTGGAAGCCGAGGGCCTCCTGGAAACCTTTACCCAGATAGTTGATAACCGCGTGCGCAAATATTACCGCCTTACAGAGCATGGCGGGCAGCAGGTGTCTGACAAGCTAAGCGAAGCCGCTGCTTATATTAATCAATTGCAACTTTTACTAAACCTTAAACCTGCATCAAAATGAAACTTAGCAAGGACGATGTTGTCTACCTGAATAATTTTTTAAATAAAGAACTGGTATACCGCGAAACCTATAACGAAATGCAAGATCATATCCTAAGCGCGTTAGAAGAATACCCCGACAATGCAACGTTTGAAACGGCGTTCCACGATATTATAAACACACAATTTAGCGGAATTGCCGGCTTGCGCGCCATAGACAGGCAGTACCGCAAACACGGCGTTACCGAAATGCGTAAAAAGTATCTCAATCACATAGCAAATATGTTCAAGGCACCTTCGGTTTTTTGGCTGTCTATAACGTCAATAAGCGCATATTTTCTTTTTAATTATTTACAGAAATCCTCGTATTGGACTGTCTTTTTATGTGTTGCAGTTGTACCGGGGCTCATCAATGGTTTCAGATACATCAGAATGGGTTACTTCTACGGCACTATTAAACGATCAGTTTCTGACGACGGTTTCAGGCTGTTAAAATACTTGCCGGGGTTATTATTCACCTTTTTTATGTTTTTCCATTTTGTATTGCTGAATGAAAAGCCTAACGTTTGGATAAATACCGTACAACCGGGTGCTGCAAGCATAGTGTTTATGATTTATTTTCTGCATGCGGTATTTTTCTTTAAAATGTATAAAGAGGAGTTTAAGGTTAATATTGCCAGATAATTTATACAGAATAACTTAAAGCATGCTTTAAAAATGATACTGTCAGACGGAGATTTAAACTGGGTAAAAGATCGTATGGCCATATACGATATAAAATATCAGGAGATATATGACGAGCTACTGGATCATATATTAACCGCCATTGAGGGCAAGCGCAAGGCGGGTGATGTTAAAGAGATATCGGTGCTTTTTCAAAACGTGGTAGATGAGCAATTTGGAGGATATGCAGGCATTGAAGACTTGGCTCAAACGCAAGAGAAAATGCATCAAAAAAGCATTAGGCAGATTTTTTTTAACAGTCTAAAAAGCAGGTTTAACTGGCAAACGCTGCTCATTACCATAGTTTTGCTGGCCGTATCAGTAAAAATTCCGCACAGCAGGCCCGTGCATATCTTCTTTGGCTTAACTGTTTTTTTTCTTGTGGTTTCGCCGGTTTTATATGCCTATAGTTTGTTAGCGGGCAAAATAAAAACCATTAAAGGCAAAAGGTCATTATTTAAGGGCCATTTATTAACGCAAATGGCTGTGCCGTTAATGTTGCTGAACTCGTTTATATATATCCCTAATTTATTCGACGAAGCAAGCGGCCGTAAAGAATTCTCATCAGTAAAAAGCCTTAGCCCCATGGCCATGATGGGTATAATTATATTTTTAGTAATTGTTAACCTGAGTTATATACAAACCTGCCGCCAGATAATTGAAAAGAAACTTAATTCATTGAGGGTGTATTAACATCTTAAGCAGGGTATATTGCTGCATACGGCATCCTTTTTATAAGATGTTAGTAGTTTTTAGCATCAAAGTAACTTTAAAAAATATTTAACATTTTTTAACAAGCCTGCAATGATCTTATTATCAGCTATATATTTTATGTAAACGTAAATTTACGTTGTAGCACTAAAAAAATAGTTGCTTTTGAATAGTAAACCTGTTATGTTTGAGATGTACTTATTGCAAAACAATGCAGTGGTACAATAAAACCTTAGACAGACCGTTTTTACCGAACTTATAAACGCTAAACCTTATCACACATGAATATCAAATCTTTGATATTATTTGCATTTTGCTTGTGCACATTATCTGCTTTCGCACAAAATAACCACAGTATTAAAGGTATCACTGTTGATACTACTTCAAAAAGCAGAGTAAGCGGTACCATTACCATTCTTCGTCCCGATTCAATTATGCAGGCATTTGGGTATGCCGGCAATGATGGTTCTTTTACCATTAGCGGCCTGCCGGCAGGTAAATATGTTCTTTTAGCTACTTTCCCTGAGTATGCAGACTTTTCGCAGGAGTTTTCGGTAAGCCCTGCAGAGCCTGTGCACGATTTCGGAAACATCAATATGACGCTTTTGTCAAAATTATTGAACGAAGTTGTTGTTAAAGGGAATATAAACGCCTTAAAAATAAAAGGCGACACATCTGAATTTAACGCTAAAGCATTTGTAATACAACCCAATGCCAAGGTTGATGACCTGCTTAAGCAGATCCCCGGTATGGAGATAGATCAAAATGGTAATATCAAATTCAGGGGCGAGGCTATTAAGAAAATAACAGTTGACGGCGAGGAGTTTTTTAGCGATGACCCGGTGCTGGTGAGCAGGACCTTACGTGGCGACATGATAGACAAAGTGCAGGTTTTTGACAAGAGGAGCGATCAGGCCACTTTTACCGGTGTTGACGACGGACAGCGGACAAAAACGATTAACCTTAAACTGAAGGAAGACAAAAAAGTAGGCGTTTTTGGTAAGGTAGACCTGGCGGGCGGGCGCAGCAGTGATCAACGCGGCATGTATGCCGGGCAAGTGCAGTTTAATCGCTTTAGAGCTAACGAGAAATTATCTCTTTACGGCACTATGGCCAACACGGGTAAGGTAAATCTTAGTTTTTCTGATGCCAGTAACCTGGGCACCCAAAACTTAACTGCCCTTGGCGACGGCGTGTTCCTGGTAAACGGGATATCAGATGAGTTTGACAATGCTTCTTTTAATGGAAGGGGTTTCCCTACGGCTAAAACCGGCGGAGTGCACTATGATGTTAAATGGAGCGAGGGTAAACAATTAATCAATACTAACTACCGCATAGGGTCTATATCTAATGATCTGTTTCAAAACTCTATCACAGATCAGCTTCTTTCCAACCAAAGATCAAACAGAACCACCAATAGGTCAGAGTCTCACACATCTGCATTCAGGCAAAAGTTGGATGTAGGCTATCAAAAAAATACTGCTACTACCAATTTAAGGATAAATGTTGATGCTGCGTTGCGCAATAATGAATCGTCAACGGCGGGCAATAGTTTCCAGGTAGACCAGGACAATAAATTTGTTAACCGGTCAAGCACCAGTAACAATAGCACCGGCGAAGTCAGGTTGTTTAACGCCAGCGTGTTTTACTCAAAAAAGTTTGCTAAACCGCGTCGCACCATTAGCTGGAACCTTGCCGAAAACTATAGCGAAAATAAAGTTGAGCGTTATGCTAAAACAAATATAGAATACGCCAATTTGCCTGCCAGCGTGGTAGACCAGTATAAACCAGAAAGAAGCACCAGTACTGTGTTAAGTAGTAATTTTACGTACACCGAGCCACTTGCCGAAAAGTTAACGCTTACATTTAACTATCTGTTGGGCATCAACAACAGCATATCACGGCTTGAATCATACAATAAATCGGCATCAGGTAATTACGATCAGATAGATGAAGTGACAACGAATGATTATAAGTACAACATATTGACCAACCAGTTTGGCGCAACGTTTGGCTATGTTACCGCAAAAACCAATCTAAATTTTGGCACACGTGCATCTAATATCAATTTTAACCAGATTGATGAAAGAAGAATGCGAAAAATGAACAGGAGTTATCTAAACTGGATGCCTCAGGTTAATTATCAATATAGAATAAGCCCCGCCAAAACCATAAGTATAAACTACAGCGGTAATACCCAACAGCCTTCGCTTAACCAAATACAGCCGGTTGTAAATAATCTTAACCCCTTGTATGTTACTGTAGGCAACCCTAATCTTAAACCATACTTTTCGCATTCTGCGCGCCTATTCTATTCATCGCAATCAACACTAACCGGGTCGTCTTTTTCAATTAACGGTTCTTATGGCTTTACTGCCAACGCTATCATCAGCAGCCTTACATTTAATGCTGATAGTGGTAAAACAACCACCCGGTATGTAAACCTTACAGATAGAACGCCGCGTAATTACAGCGTAGGTTTGCAAATAGGGCGTAAAATACAGGGTTGGGATATGAATATTTACCCGCAGTTTTCTTTCTCGGGCTCTACTTCTTACACGTATACAACCGATGCCGGAATTGTTGGTTTAAATGAGTCTAACGGTAATTCTTTTTCTGCCGGACTGCAATTTTCAAAAAGCAAAATAAAAAAGTACACACTTAATCTTTCCGGGGCATTAACTGGTAACAGAAACCGTAATTCGTTTACAAAACGTAGCGACTATAGTGCAATGGGGGCCAACGTGTTTGGATCAGGTACTGTGTATCTGCCCGGCAAGTTCGAGATGTTCTCATCGACCTCTTATTCCTACACAGGCCCAAGTAACGGTTTTGGCGGAATACATCGTACCATCTGGAATGCAAGCGTGAGCCGCACCTTCTTAAAAGGAAATAATTTAAAACTATCCATAACCGGAAACAACCTGCTTGATCAGGATCAGAACACCCGGAGTGCGAATGGTAGTACCATTACACAAAACAGTTATAATGTTATAAAAAGATACTTTATGTTAAACCTGGTGTGGGATTTTACCAAATTTGGCACCATGCCATCAAAAAATTAACAGCTATGAAAACTATAATTACATCCTTACTTTGTTTTTTAATTGCCGGTAATTTATCAGCGCAAGACAATAAACTTGTGTTAAACGGAACTATTGAATATACCAAGACCATCAACATACATGCTATAACTAAGCAGGAAATGGGACCAAAGCCCGATGCGCTTTCAGTGCAAATGTTTGATGAATATAAAAAAAGCAAACCCCAGTTTATAAATTTAAAAAGCACGCTGGTATTTGATAAAGGCAAAACCCTTTTTACGCCAATACCGCCAACAGAACGTATTTATACATTAAATAATAACCCTATGGGTACGCAATTTAATAAGGTTTATACAGACCATTCAAAAAAAGCCGTAACCACTGCAAAACAAATTTACGCTGATGAGGTGTTGGTACAAGACAGCGCACGGAAGGTTACATGGCGCTTAACCAACGAAACGCGGGAGATAGCTGGCTATAACTGCCGCCGTGCAAACGGACTTTTTATGGATTCAATTTCGGTAGTGGCTTTTTATACTGATAAAATACGGGTGAGCGGCGGCCCTGAATCATTTGCGGGCTTGCCGGGTATGATACTTTGTTTAGTTGTACCGCACGAAAACGTGCGATTTGATGCCACTAAAATAACAGTTAACACTGCTGATGCTGCTAAGATCGTTCCGCCGGCATCTAAATCAAAACCAATAACCTACAAGCAGCTGGATGCTTTATTGCAGGGAATGGTAAAAAATTGGGGTGCCACAGGTATTTACGAGAAAAAGGTTTATTCTTTGTGATGTGTTAAGATGTGGCTTTAAGACGATGTAAAGCATAGTAAGTCGGACGACCATTATAGGCGGTAAGTTTTTAAAAAATTGGGACAAAAAATGCTGATTTGATTTGACTGCTGATAATGAGTTGTTTAACTAATATCCACAGCTAAATTTCCTGACTTATAAGTAGTCTCAGTTTGTCCCACGCTGAAAGTTCAACTTTTTAATTGTCAGGTATTTACAGAAAACACTGTCCCATTATGTTTCACACTGTCTCACACACACGTGGGACAGTAGCAGCCTAAAACGGATAGCCTATTGCCAGGTTAAACACCAAATTCTGGCCTCTCCATGCACTGCTGCCAAAGTCTATCTGGTTGATCACCCAGCGCTGGCCGTCGGGCAGCCAGGGCTTGCGCAGCGGGAAGCCCAGGTCAGTACGCAGCACCAGCACGGTAAGGTCAAAGCGCAGACCTACGCCGGCGTCAACAGCTATCTCCTTTAAAAACGTCTTACCGAATGCGCCGCCGGGGAGGCCATCATGCGGCCTTACATTCCAGATGTTTCCGGCATCAACAAACACGGCGCCGTTCACTATGCTAAACAGTTTGGGCCGCCACTCAACATTGGCCTCTAACTTAATATCACCCGATGCATCAGGCAAAAAGCCGGTTTTAGACCGAAGCTGGTCGGGGAAGTAGTAAGTACCCGGCCCAAAGGAGCGCGCCCTGAAACCCCGTAAACTATTGGTACCTGCAATAAAGAACTGCTGGCTATAAGGCATTATAGTTGAGTTACCGTAAGGCAGACCCGCGCTTGCTATAAAACGCGCTGCTAAGGTGCTTTTTGGCCCCAGTTTATGATAATAACGGAACTCGTTCTCCAGCTTTACATACTGGTTAAAAGGCGTACCGAATACGGTACGTACTTTACCCGCCAACGTATCAGCACCGGTTATCAGACCCAGCAAATTGGCAGACAAGCTAACCTCTGTATTATAGTACCACGTGTTGGTACGATTGGTCTCCATGGTGTTGGTATAGGTGTAGCTATAGCTGGGGCCAAACGTAAGCTGGGGATCAATAACATGGCCAAGGGTAGGGTTGCCTGTTTTAGCTATGCTGTCGCGATATTGCTGCGTTACATTTTCGGGCCGTACATAGTTGATGTTGGTAAGGTTAAGATCATGCTGCCTGTATGCATCTGATTTCCACGAATAACCAAACGATCCATTGAACGAACTTAAGGTGTATAGGTTGGTACGGTTAATCAGCGTGTAGCCTAACGTTAAGTTGGTACGCGGTATATAGGCATTGTCATTTTTGAAATCTTTAGGGCTTATAAAACGCGGCCACGATAGGGTAGCGGTACCACCCAACTGATAAACATTATAACCACTGTTCTGCCCGGAAAACTGCACATCCGAACTACCGAATGCGGTTAGGGTTAGGGTTTCAGCGCCTTTAAAGGCGTTCCGGTTTTTCCAATTGATACTTACCTGTGTACCGGTAAAGTTGGCCGATGTGGTGCGACCCAATACGTCAAACTGTAGGGACTTCTTAGGGTACTTGGTCAGGAAGTAAAACACATCCAGTTTAGATGAGTCGGCTGACACATCTTCAAAACGGTTCTTAACATACCTGAAAGGCCCCAAATTAATGAAACGATTCAGGCTGTTGGTGTGCTTGGTTCGGTTATATACCTCGCCGGGGCGCATCAGTACCGTATTTTTGAAGGCGTAAGGCGTAACCGATTTTCGTGGATCAACCACATTATACCAGCGATATTTCACCGCCGAGTCAAGCTTAAGCGACGTGTCGCGAAGTGAGTAGCTTGGGTATACGTACAAGTTGTTGATGGTGTAAACACGGCGTGCCCTATCGGCCGTTGTAGGTTTTACTTTAACAAATACATCTACCTGATGGCTCTTTCCTGAGCTGTCCACCCGCATTATCAGATCATCGTCAGAAAAGTAAAAGAAGCCCTTTTCTTTTAGTCGTGTATCAATACGCAGGCGCTCTGTTTTGATAACGTCCAGACTATATTTTTGGCCGGGCTTGAGTAAGGTTTCATCGGCGGTAGCGGCAACTGCGGTATCAAGTATAGCGCCTTCCAAAGGGAATATCACTTTCCTTATCTTGTATCCCGGGCCGGGTTGTACTGTAAAAACGGCTTTTGCCGAACGGCCTTTACTCACAGTATCGCCATTTACCTGGGATTGGAAATAACTTACATTCTGCAAACGGTTTTGCATTATACTGCTGTTCTTCTCCAAGTCAACCTGGCTCACCAATACCGGTGGTTCACCAAATTTGGTATTGATCCAATGCTTTAATCCTTTTGTTTTGGTGGTACGCGTTTTATTATAGATCCAAAGTTTAATGCGTAGACCTAATATAGAGGAGTTGGGCTTTGGCCTAACTAATGACTTCAGATCATCGGTTAATACGGTCCGTTCGTTCTTGGTGGTATTGCTGTCTGCCGCAATATCAACCTTGGCCCCGGTGTATAACTTCTCGTTTTTAGGCAGATATTTAGTATTGCAACAAGCGTGAAGCGCCAGCGCGACAATTAAAAAGTATCGTAATTTTTTTATCATAGATCACACTATAGTTTAACAGCCTTTGGCTGTCTTGTTATTGTTGGCCGCTTCTCACAGAATCTGCCTTAACTGCCTCGTTCTTTTGTTGCTGATCGCGGCGCTCTTCCATGTTTTCGCGACGATCTTCCTGTTCTTTGTATCTGCGTCTTGCCTCTCTGTCTTCCCTGCTTCGCCTAAATATCTGTATAAACTTGTTATAGTCTACCGTTAGTGTAAAGCCAACGCCTGTTTCCACAATCTGCCCCTGTATAACTACATACTGCTCACGACGGTAGGCACGTAAGGTATACCTTCCGTCTTTACTTAACTTATAATTTACCGAAAGGTTTCCGGCTATATTGGTGGTTTTCTCGCCCTGTTGCGCACCCTCCAGGTTAAAGTTATTGCCCACCGAAACTGTCAATCTATCGTCAAGGAAACGTTTTGAAAATCCAAGGTTAAGGTCCGTTCGGTTAGTGGCCGTGCCCGATGAATAGTCTTCCCCGGATGTAAGGCCAAAGTCCAGGTCAACCCCTTGTATCAGATCCCCCGCTAACTTGTTTAACTGATCAGAAAGTAAACCGCTAACACTATTACGTACAACGCCGCTTACCGTGGTGCTGCCGCCCTGGCTGGACAGTGGGTTATCGCCAATAAAGTGCCCGAGCACCAGAACGCCCAATACTTGTTTATTGAGTTCATTAGGGTCCTGTCGTATTTGGCTTAGCCGCGCGTTAATGGTAGTAACAACCGTTGGTGATACCGTGTAAGTACTATCTGGCAATACAATATCAAAACTGATATCAGGTTTCATTAACTCGTTCTTTAAGTTAAGGTTTACGTTAAATGGCAGTTTTTGCTTGTATTGCACCTGGTTCTCTGATCCGGCTAACTGATCTGCAACCAGATCAATCGGCGGAACGTTTGCCACATAAGTAGCAGTAAGATCTACATTAGCGCTGGTTGGATCGCCGGTCCAGGTAATGGTGCTTCCTTTCTTAAAAATAAAGGTTCGTTTTACGGTAGCGTATGACAGGTTGTACGATCCCTGCTCAACCTCGTAGGTTCCGGTCAGGCTTATCTTTCCGCTTTTATCAATGCCTCCGTTCAGGTTGGCCGATCCGCGCAAGCGCACCACATCACCGTTCCGTGGGTCAATAACGATATTAAAATTAGCTTCTTTTTTTATAATGACAGTTGCTGTAACATCCATGCCGGTAAGCTCTGATTGTTTGAGCGAATCCAGTTGCCGCGCTATGAGGATGGAATCCAATTTTTCAGAACTCTCATCAAAAAACTCAACTACCCCTTTACGGTCTTCAACCCCCGGGTCGTTACTTGGCAATACAACGGTAAGGTCCGTCTGTTCATTCACAGTAATGCGCGCGTCGACTACTGGTAGAGACTGTGTACCTCGAATTTTGATCTCGGTATCTAAAAATAACTTACCATAGTAAAGCTTATTATCAGCGCGGGTAGAGTTCATCACCCTAAAATTTCTTGAGCTGATATCCAAGCCGAACCTAAAATCGGTAAAGGTTTTGGTGAAAAGTTTTCCGCTGATTACAGCTTTATTATTGGTTGAATCTACCAGCGTAAATTCATTAAATACTATACCCTCTTCATTAAAAGTTATACTCTCCCGCGGCATGGTGAAATACGAATTGAGCATGGCTACATTGAAACCAACGTTATTGAAATTAACGTCGCCACGTACCGCTGGTGCATCCGTTGTTCCGGTTATACGCAAGGTGCCGGTAACATCCCCTTTTGAGTTGCGGATAGCACCGAAGCTGAAACCCTCTACGCTTTTCACATTAAGCTTTACAATATTAAGCGTCATATCCAGCTTACCTGCCGGTTCGGTATAATACAAGCCGTTCAGATCAACCTGATTGCCTTTACCTGTTATGCTTGTGTTAACAGCGTAAGCATTTGCTGTTTGGTTGTTTACTTTTAGGGCGATATTGCCTACAGTATCACCTTTAAAACTAAAATCGGCTATGTTCAGGTCGGCAGTAAACTGCGACGTAGCTGCCTTAAAATCGCTTACACGCGCTTCGCCATTTATTACGCCGCCAACCTGTAAAGAGTCTTGTTGGGCAATGGTTGTAAGCGTTTCTATATGAAAATTACGGAAGTTGACCGTAATAGGCGAATTCATTTCTACAGAACTACTGTTTACGCTCAATACCTGGTCGGCATTTGTCAAGTTTAAATTCCGGGCGTTTATACCTTTGTTTCCAAATAGTAAAGCATTATCAGCGTTGACTGCCCAGGCCACGTAATTAAGCAGTAATCCGTTTTGCTCAAAGCTGAATTGGTACTGGTTAGGTAAAACGTTCAATGCTCCCGCTATGCGATAGCGCTCTTTTTTGTCAATATCCCTTACTTGCAAATTAACATTCAATTTATTGTTTTGAGCGAAGCCGGTAACGCTGGTATTCAACAGGTCGATAGATGAAGATGCTTTTATTTCGTCGGCTGTTAAACTATAATTCAGCGCATTGTTTGCCGTATTAATATTCAATTTTGTGTTATTGATAATATTACTGCCGTACACAACTTTGGGTATAGCGCCATTAACTATCAATTCGCCGGTAGCGCTATTAAATCTTCCAATAATATTAACAGGTTCAAGCTGTTTTAAATCTGGTGCAAATTGCTCAAGCAATGGAGTTTTTACTACCCGTATGCTGAACCTTGCCTGTTGAGGCTGGTAACCCGGTTTAGCTGCTATAACGGTTGGCGTACCTGTGGTTGCCAAGCCTGTATCAAAATATTTGTTAATAACATCCTGCACTGCCGTACCTATTTGAGTAAGCTGATATTTGCCACTCATGTTAACACTAACAATTGATGATTTAAGCGCAAGTGTACTGCTATCGGCATTAGCGGTAGATATAAGGCTTATCGTATCCATCCTGATGCGCTGGTCTTTGTTTACCACCAATAGGTCAGTAGCTTTTATTGTAGCATTCAGGTAGTCAGGATCTGCCGTTGGTACATCAGCAATTATTTTACCATGCAGGCGTAGTACATCTTTTGTAAAACCCAGTTTTTGCAGGTCAAGGCTATCTATATTAAACGTTCCGCTAACCGACGGATATTTTTTGTTCATGTTTGCTTTGGCATCCATTGCGAAGGTAATATTAGGATCGCGCATGGTTGCCTTAGCCGTGTAGCTGCCATTGGTACCGGTAGCTTTGACAGCGAGGTTTTTGTAAGTGTAGCCCTTAACATAAGCTGATGCCACATTACCGTCAAGGTTTATGCTGGCAGTTTTTGGGTCCAATCCCCGGCCTTTTACTTTCGCGGTCATGGTAACCATACCCACCATTTGTGGTTGCTTGGTTAGCGCGCCAATATTTAATTGGTTGGCCCTTATGTCGGCAGCGTAAGTGGCGTTTTTCTTGCTGCTGCCGTTTTTCATGGCAGCTATCAGGTCAACCGCGCCGTAACTCGAGCGCAGGTTAAGCTTGGTGTTAAAGCTATTCATGCTGCCCTTAAAAGTGCCTTTAAGATTCATAGCAGCAGGTATGCTTATATTGGATGGTATTGTTCCAGCCGGAACCAGTTTGGCAATATCGCCGCTGGTGGTCCTCAAATCGGCAATGTTAACATCAAAGTATGCCTTATTCATATCGGGTAAACCTTTAAGTCGTGCCGATGCTTTGATATGCGTGTTGCTGAACCCGCTGATCTCTAATTGTGGAATGTTAAGATTATTAACACGACCCGCAACTCGCCCGTCAATACGGATAACTGCATTTGGAGAGCTTTTAAAAGGCTCCATGCTACGCATGGTTGGCATAAGCAATAAAACGTCTTTTAAAGCCAATTTACTGCCGTTAAGGTTGGCGTTGATATATAACTGACCAATGTTTTTGCTGATGGCTGCAATTGAAGAATAAGTAACCTGCACTTGTTTTTGGATAACTGTTTGCGGTGTTTCAAATAAAAGGTCGTTCATGTAGGCACTCCTAGGGCCGTATAAAAACGCGGTACGGAAATTTTTAACTATTAATCCGCTTTGTTCATTAAAGCTTACCTGGTTAACCTTACCTGATATAGTATCCGGACTGTAGGCCAGATCGGTAAGGTTTACATTGAGGTTGCGCAGATGCATGTGGGCAAAATCAAGTCCTTTGCGTAAAGGAGCCTGGGCGTCGTTGTCAAATGCAATATTGTTATTCACCACGCTAATTTTACCCAGCGATGCGCGCCATGCCGATTTATTAGGGTTGGAGGCAAGCGTATCCAATTTTTTAACCGCTTGTTCTACCGCTTTTGTTACTGTTTTGGGTTTGGCAAATCGTAATGTAGTACTTGAGCTGTTTAGCTCTATGTTTTTTACAGCTATGTTTTGATTTTTAAGATCGATCTTATCCATCTCAACCAAGAACTGACCCATATCAACGCTGGCATCCATTTCGGTACCGCGGTAGTCTACCTTTATCTTTTTAAAATCTATTACCCCTAAACTCAGATCAAGATTTAACGGCTTTACTGCAGTATCAACAGATGCAGTTTGCATTACAGTTGATCCTGCCGGCGTTTGTATAATTTTAGCATTGACATTTGAAAGGTTGATACGTGGGATAGTGAACTTCATCTTGTCCATATCAAAATCTTTAATACGCGTATCAAAATGGCCCAGGCTGAATTTAACATCATTACCGGTGGTAAGGTCCTTATAGGATACGTTGATACGATCCAGTATGATCTTATCAACAGAAAATTTCATAGTAGAAGTTGTGTCAGCGGGCCCGGGTTCTTTCTTTTGTTCGCCCGCGAAAGCTTTTACAATATAATCGAAGTTAAATACGCTGTCTCTGCCCCGGTATATTTTTGTGGTGATGCCCTCCAGGTTTATCTCATTTATTTCCACCTGGCTGCTTAATAGTTTAAGCATGCTGATATCAACCTTCAGCTTATCGCCGGCTAAAAGGGTGTCTTTTTTTTGATCTTCAAAATAAACATCTTCTAATACCAGCAACTTAGGCAGACCCAGGCTGATGTGTCCGATTTCGACTTTTGTATGAATTTTATTTTGTAAAAAACTTACTGCCCTGTTTTTTACAAAGTTTTGTACGGCCGGTACTTGTATTAAAACAACTACAAGCAGCACCAAAATAATTACACTTGCAATTATCCAAAGAATGGTTTTTAAAGCTATACGTCCAAATCGTCCCAATTTTGTGGCTATTTCAAGGGTTAAGTACTTTATGTGTAATATAAACAAAAAGTATGCTAAAAGTTTGTGCGATATGCGTTGTTTATACTTAAAGAATAGCGAATTCGTCAAATGGCAAACAAAATCCACCCAAAAGCATATTTATAACCTCAAGAAATAAAAAACAAATATTAGTAATACTCACTTCAGGAAAATTTGATATTTGTTACCTTAGTCAAAAAACAGCTTTTATGTCTAAAACATTGTATCCTTTAAAATTTAAAACTATTTACAAAGACAAGATCTGGGGAGGCCAAAAGATCAAAACTTACTTGCATAAAGACTTTGGCAACCTGCCCAATTGCGGCGAAACCTGGGAGATATCGGGTGTTAAAAGCGATGTTTCTGTGGTGGATGGGGGCGCATTGGATGGCGAATCACTAGCCGACCTTTTGGAGCAGTATGGTGCAGAATTGGTAGGGCAGAAGGTGTATGATCATTTCGGTAATATCTTCCCGCTGCTGGTAAAGTTTATTGATGCCAATGAGGATCTTTCCATACAGGTGCACCCTGATGATAAACTGGCCAAAGAGCGCCACAATTCTTTCGGGAAAACGGAGATGTGGTATGTTATTGAAGCGGATCCGGGTTCTACTTTAATTGCTGGTTTCAATCAGGAGCTAACGCAGGAAAAGTATCTTGAGGTGTTTAACAGCGGCCATTTAACGGATGTGCTGAACAAAGAGGATGTAAGCGCGGGCGATGTTTTCTTTTTACCTGCCGGAAGGGTGCATACCATTGGCAAGGGATTGCTGATTGCTGAAATACAGCAAACATCAGACATCACTTACCGCATTTATGATTTTGACCGTGTTGACGATAAAGGCAACAAGCGCGAGCTGCATGTTGAAGAAGCGTTGGCGGCTATTGACTATAAATTCTATCCTGAATATAAAACCAAATATCAGCCTGAAAAGAATGAGACAGTGCATTTGGTTACCTGCCCTTATTTTACCACCAATATTTTAGATTTCACAGAGAATATCGCTAAAGATTACAGCAACCTTGATTCCTTTGTGATACATGTTTGTGTAGAAGGCGCATACAACATTAAATGTAATGGCGAGACCTACACGGTTAAAATGGGCGAGTGTATATTACTCCCAAAAACTATTGATAAGATAGAACTGGAAACTACCGCCGGTTTTAAAATATTGGAAAGTTACATTGAGTAAAAACTCAATTTGTCATTCCGAGCGATAGCGAAGAATCTGGTAAACGATGCAGGGCCTGCGCTCAGTTGCAAAGCTTATAAGATGCTTCGCTATCGCTCAAAACGACAATGATGTAGATAGCAATCTATTTATACTTCCAATGTCTTGACTTCCCCTCTGATAGCCATTCCAACGCAGTGGCTACTCGTTTTTCGCGGGTGGCATCTGTTTTGGCTTCGGTTATCCATTCCAGGTATTCTCTTTTATGAGATGGGCTAAAATTTTCAAATGTGGTTAACGCTTTGGAATCATTAGAAAGCGCCTCGGCGAAATAAGCCGGCATGGGTATTTCAGCTTTTGGCGTGCCGGCGGCTGTTTTCATATTTCCTTTAACACCGCTCTCGTTCAATTGGATGGCCTGGTTAATAAAATCAACAAGCACCTCATCAGATGGCAGGTCAGACATTTGGGTAAGCTTTCCAAAACTACCGGCTGCTGCTTCGCCGGGATTTATAAGGCCTTGCGGATCATTTAGCGAGGTTGCTTTCCAAAATCCAAAAGCACAATGCTGCTTAAAGGATGCAATCTGGCAAACCGGGCCTTTATAATCAAAAAAAGGCATTCCCCATTTTACGGTTTCCGTTATTTGCGGGGCAGCGCCATGCACCAGCTGACGGACGTGCAGCAGGATAGGTTTGGCAAAGTCGGCAGCCTTTTCTATATAGGCGTCAACGCGTGGGTCGTATTTTTCCATGATACCAAGATAAGAGGTTTTTAGAAAAATAAGAAAAGCAGCTGCAATAATTGAAAAATCCGCAACGAGCGGTAAAATTCTTCTGAAAAACGCGGTGTTGCAAAAAATATGCATCACCAAAAAATGAAAATATAATTAGTTGAATATCAATCCATTAGATGATCTACACCCACTTACTTAGTCGTCAGGAAAATCAGCTGTAAATTGATTGTAAATGTTTGATTATAAGGCTTCTGTAAAAACTAAAAATTGACGCTTTTTTGGCTTTTTATGCAACACTTTAACAACAGAAAAGCAACACTTTTGCAACAGCTTGGATCAGTGATATTCTTTCTGCGTAATTAAAAAACCGGCCCGCTCTTCTTTATGGAGTGGCACGTCCCAATTACCCTGGTAACTGATCTTAGCGGGAAGTAATTTATCACGAAAGGGAACAAGCTCAATATTCATCTTCACATCAAAATCAAACAGCAGGTTGCTGTACTTCATATCCACATAACGGCCAAGTATCTTAAAATCGCGTACATCAAATATAGTGGTGAGCTCATTTATCATCACGTCATCATCATCAATGCTGGGCTTACGGATTACCTTAAAGCGATAAACAGGAATAGAATCCAGATAAGTACCCCGCGAGAACTGATAAAAATAAAACTGGCGCATATCTTTACCAAAGATCTCTGTCTTTTTACTTAAAAAGGGGATCCCGCTTATTTTCCGTCCCGGCTGAAAGATCAGCAGTTTCAGCTTATCCTTATACGATCCATTTTTACCATTTGTAGCAGGCAATGATTCACCGTTGGTAAAGTCGGATTTATAAGCGTTATCAAAAATATAATCAAACATCTCTAAGGTGTAAAGATCATATTTGCCATTCTTTTTATACAATTTACCTTTATCCTGTTTTACAAGGTACTCCACTTTTGCTTTATTACCCGTCATGGTGCGGCGTACCTTACGGTAAATTTCGCCCTCAATTTTATTCTTTTTATCGTAAGTGTAAAGGTGATTTTCGGCCAAAAAGCTATACCGTTTCATATCGCGGAACGCTTTATAAAAGCCTGTATCTGCTACCACAGCATCGATAAAATCCTGTTCTGTAAGTTTATGTGCTTTGATGTTGACTACCGCCGTATCTATAACAATGGTAAGTGTAGTATCCGGATTATAGCGCCCCGTTTCCTGCGCATTTGAGCGAAAAGCTAAAAGCAGAAAGACTAAAGCTAAAAGGTGTCTTAATTTCATGCTATTTTTCCATGATCTATTAACCATGAACTATGATCTATCAACAACGAACCAGCAATCAATTGCCCAATTGTTTTACTGCAAGGTAGGCCATCAGCCCAACACTGGTTTCCAATGCGGTTTCTTCAACATCAAAAGTTGGGGTGTGTACAGACGAGGTAATACCCCGGCTTTCGTTACGGGTACCTAAGCGATAAAAGCAGGCATCAGCCACTTGCGAGTAGTAAGCAAAATCTTCTGCCGCCATCCATATATCCAGGTCAAGCACATTCTCTTTGCCTAAATAATCTTCGGCAAAACCGCGCACGTTATTGGTTAGCACGGGTTCGTTTATCAGGAAGGGATATCCCTTAACAATGTTAAAATCAACAGTACCACCCATGCTTTCCACCAGGCCTTTGGCCATTTTTTTCATTCTCACATGTGCTTCGGTACGCCATTCCTCATCCATTGTACGGAAGGTACCTTCAAGGTAAACCTCGTTAGGGATAACATTGGTAGCGCCGTTGGCGATAACTTTTCCGAACGACAATACACAAGGGCTTTTGGGATCAGAAAAACGGCTAACTATTTGCTGCAGCGCCGTAAGCATGTGAGCAGTAATTATTACCGGATCAATATTTTGCTGTGGCTGAGCGCCATGGCCGCCTTTGCCCTTTACGGTAACATATAACTCATCTGTTGAAGCCATGTACTTGCCTGCGCGGAAACCTACTTTACCGGCATCAATTAATGGCAT
The DNA here is from genome assembly GCF_054061755.1 of Mucilaginibacter sp. HD30. Taxonomy (NCBI): domain Bacteria; kingdom Pseudomonadati; phylum Bacteroidota; class Sphingobacteriia; order Sphingobacteriales; family Sphingobacteriaceae; genus Mucilaginibacter; species Mucilaginibacter sp. HD30. Next base: position 2,367,832 of record NZ_JBSSEO010000001.1, on the reverse strand, counting down.
AACATGCTGACCAATTACTGCCGATGGTTTTGGGTTTTCCAACACGCCTTCTTTTATCATGAGACTTGCGCCGCCGGGCAGCTTTTCTTCAGCCGGTTGAAATATCAGTTTAATGGTGCCGCCAAATTCGCTTTTGAGTTCAGTTAGTATAGATGCTACGCCTAATAACGATGACGTATGCACATCATGTCCGCAGGCGTGCATTACGCCTGCATTTTGCGATTTGTAGGTTACATCGTTAGCTTCGGTAATAGGCAAGGCATCCATATCGGCGCGTAGCGCAATCACTTCGTCTGATGGCTTTTCGCCTTTCAGCAAAGCAACCAAACCATTATCAGCCATTCGCTCATAAGTCAGGCCAAGGCTGTCTAAGTGTTTTGCAACAAAAGCAGAAGTTTCCACCTCGTGAAAAGATAATTCTGGGTGGCTGTGTAAGTGGCGGCGATTGGCCACTACATCATTAAAAATGTTCTTCGCAATCTGTTGTATCTTATCCTTGATCATGGTGTTTCTGCTTTAGGCGGATTAATTCTTGCCGGGGTTATAAAAAGGCGTTGGTAACGGTATTTCATATCCTGTACCTGTTTTTCAGCCTCAAGGCGGGTTCTGAAATCGCCTGCGTGTACTTTAAAATCTGGTGTTATGTAGGTTATGTACGTACGCATCCCGGGATATTCTTCCAGAAAACGTGCCTGTATACTGTACGCGTCCCGGCGGCTTGCCCCACTAAAAATTTGAATGCGGTAACCTTGGGAGGAAAACTTTGCAACCCCGCTGCCTTTAATACTTTTAAGCCCGTTACGGTGCGCAATTAAGCTATCAATGCGTGCATCTTTAAAAACCTTTACCGTACCGCGGGTTTGCGCGGTACAAAATGCCGGAATAAAAATACATATAAATAAAAAGCATCTGATCATAAGGCTAAATTTTGCTTTATTAACAGATGCTTTCTTCATTTTGTTATTTGTCTGAACTATGATTAAAGGATTATTCAAGCTAATCGCAGTATCCTTTAATCATGGTCCGGCTTTACGCCATACCTACACCGTGGCAGTTTTTATATTTTTTCCCGCTACCGCAAGGGCAGGGGTCATTTCTGCCAATTTTCTGCTCAACTCTTACCGGCGATGCTTTTTGCATTTCACGCAGTTCGTCAGGTAAGCCGCCACCATCACCTTCGCCAACCAACTCAGGTTTTGAGGTGCGCATTTTACGCATATCTGTTTTAGGCTGAGGCTTTGCTTCCTGTACCTGATCCGGCTCTTGTTGCGAAGCTATCCCGCCTCTGAAAAGGAAACTCACTATTTCTTTATTTACAGTAGCCAGCATCTGACGGAAAAGTTCAAAAGCTTCAAACTTGTAAACCAATAACGGATCCTTTTGCTCATAAACGGCGTTCTGTACAGATTGTTTCAGTTCATCCATTTCGCGCAGGTGTTCTTTCCACGCATCATCTATCAGGAACAGGGTAACATTTTTTTCAAATGATTTTACCACTTCCAATCCGTTGTTATCTACCGCTTTTTTAAGTGGAACAGCTACCTGTATGCCGTGCACACCGTCAGTAAATGGCACCATAATGTTTTCTATAACGTTACCGCGCGATACAAACACATCCTTTAACACCGGGAAAGCCTGGGCAGCTATAGCTTCTGATTTACGGCTGTAAAAATCAGTAACTTCTTCAAAAACCTTATCTAGCAGCTTATTTACAGGTGTTCCTGTAAAATCATCCTGACTAAGGTCGGTATCAACAGAGAACAGGCGGATCAACTCCAGCGTAAAGCCTTCATAATTGTTTTGTTCTTTGTATTCTGTTACCACATCCTCAACCACATCAAACACAGTATTGTTCAAATCCACATCCAAACGCTCGCCAAACAAGGCGTTTTTACGTTTAGTGTAAACAACGGTACGTTGCGAGTTCATTACGTCATCATACTCCAGCAAGCGTTTACGTATACCAAAGTTGTTTTCTTCTACTTTTTTCTGTGCGCGCTCAATTGAGTTAGAGATCATGGAGTGCTGTATCACCTCGCCCTCTTCAATGCCCATACGCACCATCAGATTTGAGATCCGCTCTGATCCGAATAAACGCATCAGGTTATCCTCTAACGACACAAAGAACTGAGATGAACCCGGATCGCCCTGACGACCTGCACGGCCACGCAATTGGCGGTCAACACGGCGGCTCTCATGGCGCTCTGTGCCCACAATGGCTAAACCACCGGCTTCTTTAACGCCGGGGCCTAATTTTATATCTGTACCACGGCCAGCCATGTTGGTGGCAATGGTTACCGTTCCGGTTTTGCCGGCTTCTGCAACTACATCAGCCTCTTTTTGGTGCATTTTGGCATTTAACACGTTGTGTTTAATACCACGCAGCTTAAGCATGCGGCTTAACAATTCTGATATCTCTACCGAAGTTGTACCTACCAGTACCGGTCTGCCCTCGGTAGTTAATTTAACTATCTCGTCGGCAACGGCATTGTATTTTTCGCGAACGGTGCGATAAACCAGATCCTGCAAGTCGGCACGACTCGTTGGTGTGTTAGTTGGTATCTCCACTACGTCCAGCTTGTAGATTTGCCAAAACTCACCCGCTTCTGTAACTGCAGTACCCGTCATACCGCAAAGTTTGTGGTACATCCTGAAGTAGTTTTGCAGGGTGATTGTAGCGAAGGTTTGGCTCGCGTCTTCTACTTTAACATTCTCCTTAGCTTCAATAGCCTGGTGCAAACCGTCAGAGTAGCGACGGCCATCCAGCACACGGCCGGTTTGTTCGTCAACTATCTTTACCTTGCCTTCATCAAGGATATACTCGGTATCTTTTTCAAACAGCGTATAAGCTTTCAGCAATTGATTAACCGAGTGGATACGATCAGACTTGATTGAAAAATCGCGCATCAACGCATCCTTAGTCGCCAGTTTTTCTTCGGCAGAAAGGCTTGATTTTTCAATCTCAGCAATCTCTGTACCCACATCAGGCATGATGAAGAAGCTTGGATCTTCGCCAGAGGCCGTGATCAGCTCTATACCTTTTTCGGTCAGTTCAACCTGGTTATTCTTCTCGTCTATAACAAAAAACAATTCGGCATCAGCTTTAGGCATTTCCTTGTTTTGGTCCTGCATGTAATAACCTTCCGTTTTTTGCAATAAGCTGCGATTACCGCCCTCGCTTAAATATTTTATTAAGGCTTTGTTTTTAGGCAAACCGCGGTGCGCACGCAATAAGGCCAAGCCACCTTCCTCTACACCGGTATTACCGGCAGCAACGGCTTTTTTAGCTTCGTTTAATACACCCGTAATGTAATTACGCTGTGCGTTAACCAAACGCTCAATACGTGGTTTCAATTCGTAAAATTCATGCTCATCACCGCGCGGTATTGGGCCAGATATGATCAAAGGTGTCCGGGCATCATCAATTAAAACCGAGTCAACCTCATCCACCATTGCGTAATGCAATTTGCGTTGTACCAATTCTTCTGGGCTGCGTGTCATATTGTCACGCAGGTAATCAAAGCCAAACTCGTTGTTGGTACCAAAGGTAATATCAGCTAAATAGGCTTTGCGGCGTGATTCCCCGTTAGGTTCGTGTTTATCAATACAATCAACAGATAAACCGTGGAACTCGTACAAGGGCCCCATCCACTCAGAGTCACGACGTGCCAGATAGTCATTCACCGTTACAATATGCACACCCTGACCGGCAAGCGCGTTCAAATAAGCAGGCAAGGTAGCTACCAAAGTTTTACCCTCCCCAGTTGCCATTTCTGATATTTTACCCTGGTGTAATACCACACCACCAATCAGCTGCACATCATAATGTACCATGTTCCAGGTAACTTCATTGCCTGCCGCCAGCCATTTATTATGGTGGATAGCCTTATCGCCTTTTATTATAACGTTTTGTTTACGGCCGGCCAAATCGCGGTCAAATTCAGTAGCGGTAACTTCAAGTGTTTCGTTCTCCTTAAGCCTGCGGGCAGTTTCTTTAACCACCGCAAATGCCTGCGGAAGAATATCCATTAATATTACTTCCAGTTCTTTATCCCTGTCTTTCTGTAGCTTATCTAACAGGGTGTATAGCTCAACTTTCTCGCTTACTTCCAGTTTAAGATCTTCTTCACTGCGGGTTTTTACCTCCAGTATTTCAGCATCTATTTTAGCCAGACCTTCTGCTATGGTTTCTTTAAAATATATGGTTTTGGCCCGCAGTTCGTCATTGCTTAACTGATCAAGCTTGGCAAACTCAGCCTTTATTTTCTCTACTATGGGCGCAATAGCCTTTACGTCCCGTTCTGATTTGCTTCCGAAAAGCTTACTGATAAAATTTAACATATTATTTGGTTGTTGCAGCAGCTAACTCAATAACTGCGCCATTGGTAATCAAAAAGTCATTATGGCAGGCAAAGATAAAATTAATGTGCAGATGTGCGAATATGCAGATGTTAATGATGTGCAAATATGCATATGCGAAGATGTGCAGATGTTTGTTAATTCAGATATCAATGCCGAGCTGTAAAATAGTAATTGTGAACTGAACGATAACGGTATTTTCCAAAATTTCTTATTTGCACATCTGCATATCTGCACATCCGCTCATCTGCACATCAAAAAATTATATATTTGCCGCCATGAATATCCTCATCATCGGTTCGGGCGGCCGCGAAAGCGCTTTTGCCTGGAAGCTATCACAAAGCCCACAATGCAGCCAAATTTTTATTGCCCCCGGTAATGCCGGCACGGGCCGGTATGGCACCAATGTTAATATTGCTGTTACTGATTTTGAGGGCCATAAGCAATTTGCTTTGGCTAACGCCATTGATATGGTTTTGGTTGGCCCCGAAGAGCCTTTGGTTAAAGGTATACATGATTTTTTTCTGGCTGATGAGCAGATCAAGCACATCCCGGTAATTGGTCCGCAAAGCGAAGGTGCGCAATTAGAAGGTAGTAAGGATTTCTCTAAACAATTCATGACCCGCCATAATATTCCTGCGGCAGCTTCAGAAACCTTTACTAAAGATACCCTGCAGCAAGGCTTGGAATATGTAGCTACCATCGGTTTGCCTGTTGTTTTAAAAGCAGATGGTTTAGCCGCGGGAAAGGGAGTGTTAATATGCCTTACCGTTGAGGAAGCACAGTTAGAATTAATTGAAATGCTGAGCAACGCCAAATTTGGCGCGGCAAGCGCTAAGGTAGTGGTTGAACAGTTTTTGCAGGGTATTGAGCTATCCGTTTTTGTACTGACCGATGGCAACAGTTATAAAATACTACCATCAGCCAAAGATTACAAACGAATAGGAGAGGGCGATACCGGTTTAAATACAGGCGGCATGGGTTCGGTTTCGCCGGTACCTTTTGCTGATGAAGCGTTTATTAAAAAAGTAGAAGACCGCGTTATCATCCCGACCATTGAGGGTTTGAAAAAGGACGGCATATCCTACAAAGGCTTTATTTTTATTGGCCTGATGAACTGCGACGGCGACCCATACATGATTGAATACAACTGCCGCATGGGCGACCCGGAAACCGAGAGCGTACTGCCACGCATTGAAACCGACCTTGTTGAACTGCTAAAAGGTGTTGCAGATGTTAATCTGCACGAAAAGGAAATTGTAATATCCAATAAAATTGCTGCTACGGTTGTTTGTGTTGCAGGCGGTTACCCCGGTGAGTATTTAAAGAACAAAGTTATATCGGGCATTGACAATGTTCGCGGTTCGCACGTTTTTCATGCCGGAACATCAAGTAATGCCGATGGGGAGGTTGTAGCTACCGGGGGGCGTGTATTAGCAATTACTTCTTTGCAGGATAATTTGTTTGATGCCTTACAGCAAGCCACCGCAGATGCCAGTCGTATTTATTATGACGGTGTTTATTTTAGGAAAGATATAGGGTTTGATCTGATATAAATTTCAGTTTGTCATTGCCGTAAAGGTCAGATAATTCTGTTACAGATTTATCTGACCTTTACAGCAATGACAAAAAATAGTTAAACTGAAACCTGTTTAGCAGCCTTCTTTTTTCTATAAGCGAGTATCGCAAAAGTACCCGCGCCTATAGCTATAATAAACGGCCATAAATGCAGCACGCCGATACCTAATTCTGTAAAGTAGAACCAGCCGGCTGTTAAGGCCAAACCTATGCGCTTAAATAAAGGCAGGCTGTAAGCACTTAAATCCTCATTAGGTAAAACCTCGGCCTTTACTATGTTATTCTCGTACAGGTTAAGTGTTACGGTGCTATAATTTGCAGCTTGTTCCGTCCGCAGGTTGTTTATCTGCCTATCTACAATATTATCCTCCACACGTAATATGCTGTCTGTACCTTCATGGGTAGTTGGTTTTATCTTCTCGCGCAGCTTTACAGATTTTTCCCTGTTTTCGGTTTTTAAAATTTCAGCTACGTGGTCAATGGTCCGGTCCTCAATATCCATGCTGCGTGTGTCGACATAAGTACTCAAATGATTTACTGAATCCATAAATGCTTCAATAAAGCGGGAGGGTATTTTAACGGTCATATCCGCATTGGCATTAAAAACTGTCAGTTTCTTTACTGAGTCGTCGCTCAATTTTATTTCGCGGCTGCTAACAATTTCCGATTTCATGTTGTGGTGCATCACCATGCCTTCTTTTGCGGCAACCAGTGTTGATATTTTCTCTGCGGCGTGCTGCACGTTTTTTACTTTAAGGCGCATATCCGCAGTTTTAACCAGCATGGTATCCTGCATAAGGCTGTCTAATGCTATTTCTGTTTCTGAACCTTTGCATGCGGCGAGCATGGCGATGCCGGCCAGCATCACAAATAATTTTGCTTTCATAATGTTTAAGATTTTAATGTAGGTTTAAAAATCCCTTATGTACCGGCCGGTCTTTTTGGGTTGTTGTCCGTTTTTTAATTGATACCGCAGAAGGATAAAAAGTAACCCTATAACCATTAAATAAATTACTATACAACAAAAAAGGCTTCCACATCGGAAGCCCTTCTTTTTCAATTGGTAGATAGAAATAAGTTACTTAGGCATTAATACAGCGTTCACTACGTGTATTACGCCATTACTTTGAAAAACATCAGCAATGGTTATCCATGATTTTCCGCCTTTTTCATCAACCAGGTACACTTTGCCGCCTTCTTCTTTTGCCCAAAGTTTACCGCCTTGTACAGTTGTTATTTCAAAAGAACCTTTACCGGCTTTAATTTTTGCAGCAACTTCTGCAGCGCTCCATTTACCTGCCACAACGTGGTAAGTTAAAATTTTGGTCAGTGTAGCTTTGTTTTCTGGTTTTACCAAAGTTTCAACAGTTCCTTTTGGTAATTTGTCAAATGCCTCGTTAGTTGGCGCAAAAACTGTGAACGGCCCTTTGCCTTTTAACGTTTCTACCAAACCTGCAGCTTTAACGGCAGCAACAAGCGTAGTGTGATCTTTTGAGTTTACAGCGTTATCAACAATATCTTTTGTTGGATACATGGCCGCGCCGCCAACCATTTTAGTTTGAGCGAAAGTTTTTGGGCTAATTGCAATAGCTGCTAAAGCAAACGCCGCGATAAATAATTTTTTCATAGGTGTTTAATTTCTTATTTGTTAGCAGATACGACACATATGCAGAACGCAGTTTTTTTGAAGCTCATGTTTCGCAGAGCAAAAGGGATTAAGTTTTTTTAAACCAAACAGTCATTAAATGCGTACGTACGCGCACTTTATCAAGTAATTGGTTAACAGTGGTTTGATTAAAAAAACAGGTCTGCCGCAATAGCGTCCGCGTAGAGTTTACCGGTTTGGGTGAGGTAAATAATATTTTCTTTTTGGGTTATCCATCCCCTGTCAAAATAAGAATAGGCGGCTTTTAACAGCACCGTTGCCGATGCCGGAGCTATTGCGTTCAGTTTTTCCAGATCCAGCCCCCACATGGTGCGTAAGGAGGTCATGATATACTCGTTCAAGCGGTTTTCTTCTGTTAATACTTCTACTTCCGCAGGGATAATGTTATGTTCAATAGCGTGAATGTACTTAGCATTATTAGCCACGTTCCACTGGCGGCTATCGCCGTTATAGGCATGCGCCGACGGCCCGATGCCCAGATATTCTACCCCGCGCCAGTAGTTAGCGTTGTGCCTGGAGTAGTGCCCCGGTTTGCAAAAATTAGAGATCTCGTAATGCTCAAAACCATGTGTAGCCATGGCATCTGTAAGTTGTTCAAACTGCCGGGCGCTTTGCTGCTCATTCAATGGGGGGTAAACTTTTTTGTTGATGAATGACGCAAGCGCGGTTTTTGGCTCAACCGTCATAGAATAAGCCGAAACATGGGGTACGCCTAGCTCGAACGTTTTATCTAAATTGGTTTTCCATTTATATTCGCTTAGCAAAGGGTAGCCGTATATCAGGTCAATGGTTATGTTTTCAAAACCCGCATCCTGTGCTCTTTTTACCGATTCTTCTGCTTCATCGCCGCGATGAACCCTGTTCATCCACAACAGATCATCATCAAAAAAAGACTGGATCCCAATACTGAACCGGTTTATAGGCGTTTGCCTAAGGGCGTTAATCTTTGCTTTATCCAGGTCATCAGGGTTAGCCTCTAACGTTATCTCAGCGCCGGATACTATTAAATGGTTGCTCTGTATGGCATCTAAAAGCCTGTTAAGCTCGCTTTCATGCAGAATAGAAGGTGTGCCGCCGCCAAAGTAAATGGTCTCTATGGTTTGGCCCTGCAGGTAGTTTTTTTGCAATGATATCTCTTTAATAAGCGCCTGCAAAAGTTCATCCTTATATTTTAAAGAGGTGCTGAAATGGAAATCACAATAATAACAAGCTTGCTTGCAAAACGGAATGTGTAGGTAAATACCGGCCATTGCGGCAAAGGTAGTATAATGTGCAGATGTGCTGATATGTAAATGTGCAAATGCTTGCCCGATAAGAACATAATTTAGGTATTTTTGCGCCAAATTGCTTCTAAGGCTTGCAAATGCGTATCATTCTCTTTTTTCTGTTGTTTACTGCTACTGCATCTGCAACTTTTGCACAACGAGACACGCTGCGTGCCCGCAGAACGTACAGAAGTTTGATAACAGATACAGGAGGGCTTTCTGTGCTCGACTCGATGGTGTTAGCCAGCCAGAACAGACAAAACCTTATTGCGGATTCAATAGCCATGCAGTACGTACGACTGCCCAGCGAAAGTACCACCAACAGGTACGTAGCTGAATACTTGAAAGAAAAGTTATACCACGGCCGCAATTTTTTAGATCTGTCTTATAAAAGTAAAAGCAGGTTAGGCATGGGCCACATCCGCTATGCGCGGGATAAATGGGTAATAATAGTTTTGCTGGCGCTTTTACTTTACGCGGCAATGCTCAACTTAATATGGAATGCCGAAATAAAACAGGTGTTTCGGTCATTTTACAGCAAGCGCAGTTTATCGCAAGTAAGCGGTAAAGAAGAAAGTACAATAAGTGCAGGGGCGTTTATAGGCTTATTTGTTTTGTTTGGATTAACGTTTGGTTTGTTTCTATACCAGTTGGCCAGTTACAAAAGTGTTTATTACAGCATAAGCGGCCTGGGGCTGTTTTTATGGCTGGCAACCATTATAGTGATATTGTTTGCAGCCAAATTTGTGGTGCTGAAAGTGTTGGGTTTTATTTTCGATGCAAAAAATGTAGTAAAAGAATACATATCCCTACTATACCTTACTTATTTTAACGCCGCCTTTGTTTTTTTACCTGTAACACTGTGTTTCAGCTTGTTAGCTTCTGTATTTATACCCGTATTATTAACAATAGTGTTTGTTTTATTGGTTGTGGTTTTTGCCTGGCTTTACCTTAGAAGCAGCATGAATATTATTTCAAATATTCGATTTCATAAATTTTATTTATTTATCTATCTTTGTGCCCTCGAAATTTGCCCTATTTTAATTTTGATCAAGGCGCTAAAATATAACATTTAAGAATTGGAAGAGAGAAAGAAAAAGGTAAAAAGCATATTGGTTACATTATCAAAACCCGAAAATGATAAGAACCCTTATGCCGAGCTTGCTAAGAAGCATAATCTGAAAATTGATTTCAGATCTTTCATACATGTGGAAGGCGTACCAGCTAAAGATTTTAGAAAGGACAAGATAAACCTTGCTGATTTTACGGCGGTTATTTTTACCAGCCGTAATTCGGCTGACCATTTTTTTCGCATTTGCGAAGAAATGCGTTTTGAAGTGCCGGTTGATATGAAGTATTTCTGTCTTTCGGAAACAATTGCGCTTTATCTTCAAAAATATATCCAGTACCGCAAGCGCAAAATATTTTTCGGTAAACAAACAGCGAGCGATCTGGCCGAAGTATTGAAAAAACATTCTGGCGAGAAATTTTTATACCCATGCTCTGATGTAGCAGCCGAAGAAACCCAAAAGTTTCTGTTAGAAAACGGTTACGACTTTACACCTGCGGTGCTTTTCCGTACTGTTTGCAGCGATCTGTCAGACCTTGCCGAAGTTTTTTACGATATCATAGCTTTCTTCAGTCCGTCAAGTATTCAGTCGCTTTATAAAAACTTTCCTGATTTTAAACAAAATAACACCCGTATTGCAGCTTTTGGTGCTACTACACACAAAGCTGTTTTAGAGGCTGGTTTAATATTGGACATACCTGCACCAACTCCGGCCGCGCCATCAATGACCATGGCAGTAGAGCAATATATTAAACAGGTGAACAAATAATTCCGCTAATTTTATACCTTGCACAAACTTTTTGGCGTGTTTCTCGTATAAATGGTAGACATTAACGCTTAAAGAGTTGATAATAAGCAAAGGAAAACCTTGCTCATATGTTTTAAATGCAAAACATATTTAGCTGTTAAAATGATAAATTATGTTATTTTAGCAACGATTTTGCGTTTGAGTAAACTATTTTAATATATTAGAGGAGCCATTAACAATAACGGTTGTTATTTAACGGTTTGATTTGTTAGAAATGAAGCACATTTATTTTTTGATTGCTGTTTTATCTGTTGGTGCGTTGGCCGGATGTACCCGTGGCGGCGCAGATCGTGGTGAAGTAGTCGGGGTCCCGGCCAGGGCTTTTAGGGCCGAGGTGCCATATGGCATGGTGTATGTACCAAGCGGCAGCTTTTTAATGGGCCAGACCGATCAGGATGTTACATTCGCGCAAATTGCCCAAACAAAGCAGGTTACTATACCTGCCTTTTTTATGGACCAAACCGAAATAACCAACAGCCAGTATCGTCAGTTTGTTAATTGGGTTCGCGATTCCATCGCTATAGTCAATTACCTTCAAGATCCTAAATACTATATAACACCCAAGGGCGCAACGGCTCCTACCGTAAGCACGGGTGGCAAGCAATATATCAATTGGGAGTATGTACGCAGAAACCCTATCTGGGCTGCTGCGCGCAAGGGGCAAGTTGATAACAGGCAAAAACTACAAGCCATGTTTTATCAGGCCGACGACAGGATCTTTGACAGAGATGAGTTGGACGTAAGATTGGTTAAATACAACTACGCCCTGCCGTTGTTACGTGAAGCTGCCAATAATAAAAATGATAAAACCAAAAGACGCTCAGACTTTATAATGCGCGACACAGTAGCTATTTACCCTGATACGTTGGTTTGGCTGAGCGATTTTTCGTATGCGGCTAATGAGCCAATGGTTGAAGGTTATTTTTCTCACCCATCTTTTCGAGATTACCCGGTAGTAGGCGTAACATGGCGCCAGGCACGTGCTTTTACAGTGTGGCGCACCCGTTATAACGAAGCGTATAAAGATTCAAGACACCAGCCTAAACGCTCGGCTTATGATCTGCCTACCGAAGAAGAATTTGAGTACGCCGCACGTGGCGGCAGGATAGGTACCGCCTACCCATGGGGGGGGCCTTACATAAAGAATGCTAAAGGCTGTTTGCTGGCCAACTTTAAACCCGGCCGTGGTAACTACTCTGACGATGGCGGTACTTATACCGTTAAGGTGCGCTCTTATTTCCCGAATGATTTTGGCTTATATAATATGGCAGGCAACGTAGCCGAGTGGACATCGTCAGCATATGATGCTTCTGCATCTACATTCGTAAACGACGTTGCACCTACATTCCATTATGATGCTAAATCCAATGACCCTGAAGTGATGAAACGCAAGGTGGTTAGAGGTGGCTCATGGAAAGATATAGGCTACTTTCTGCAAAACTCATCGCGTACTTACGAGTTTCAGGATACTGCAAAATCATATATCGGATTTCGTTGCGTAACACACTTCCAGGGCCGCGACCTTTTGGACAGACGATAATTTAAAAAACCTAAAATTTCAACTACTCAGTATTTTATTATGGCAGGAAAAAAACAACCATACGGAATTAACAATATAGTTTCTTGGGGTGCATCAATAGTAATTGTTGGTTTAATGTTTAAAATTCTACATTGGCCTAATTCAACCTACTTTATTGCAGGCGGATTAACTGTAGAGGCCATTTTATTTTTCCTGCTGGGTTTTCAGCGTGAAGAAAAGGAGATAGACTGGACGCGCGTTTATCCTGAGTTAAATGAAGATTTTAGCGGCGAATTGCCTAAATCGTCAGCAAAAGTAATTAGTGGCGGCGACAGTTTCTCAAATACAGCAGCATTGGATAAAATGCTTGCCGACGCTAAGATTGGCCCGGAGTTGATAAGCAGTTTAGGCGAAGGTTTAAGAACTTTCGGCGACAAAGTTAAAGGCATTGCTAAGGTTACAGACGCTGGTGATGCTACTGTAGCTTTTACAGAGAAAGTAAAAAGCGCCACTGCTGGTTATGATAAGTTAAGCGTTGCCTTTGAAAAGGCTTCAACAAATTTAACAGACCTTGCCGGATCTGAAGGCGACTCAAAGGCATACCATGAACAGGTAAATAATTTAGCTAAAAATCTTTCTGCATTAAACGCTGTGTACGAACTGGAATTACAGGATTCAAGCACTCATCTAAAATCAATGAACAAGTTCTATCAGAACCTTTCATTAACGATGAACAACTTCAATGAATCATTAGAAGACTCTAAACAGTTTAAAGACGAGGTAGGCAGGTTAGCTAAAAACCTGGCATCATTGAATGCCATTTATGGCAACATGCTGACGGCTATGAATCAGCCCCGCGTTAATTAACAAGACCATTATTCACTTATATAGTATAAGATCATAACACATGGCGGGAGGCAAACAAACCCCAAGGCAGCGAATGATAGGCATTTTGTACCTGGTTTTACTGGGACTTATTGCTTTAAACGTGCCTGATAGTTTATTGGACGCTTTTAAGAATATTACAGATAGTTTAGATAAATCAAGAAGTAATGTTACTACAAGTATTGAAAATACCTATAGCGCTTTTGAGCAAACTAAGTTAAAAGAGCAACCGGAGCGCGCTAAACCCTTTTACGCACGGGCAAAAAGTGCCAGCCAGGTAGCCGAGGAATTGAATGCTTATATTGAAACATTAAAAAAGAAACTGATTGAAGAAGGCGGTGGCATAAATGAAACAACAGGTGATGTTGACTCACGCGACAACCTGGATATTTCTCCTCGAATAATGATCAATCAGAAGAACGGGGCAACCTTACAGCAAAAAATAGACGAAACCCGCGACAAGTTATTGCAATTACTGGACCCTAAGGACCGCGCAGGTATAAACTTTTCGCTTAGCGCTGTCGATCCGCCAAGGCATGGTGATATTAAGAAAAGCTGGGAAGAAGCCTATTTCGGCGAAGGTATTCCGTTGGGAGCTTCGTTAACTACATTAGCTAAGATACAGGCAGATGCAAAAAATGCCGAGAGCGAAGTAGTTAAAAAGATTTTAGGAAAGGTTGATCAGGCTGTAGTTAACCTTGATCAGTTTTCGGCGGTAGCGGTTGCACCAAGCAGCTATGTGTTGGTAGGCCAGCCTTACACCGCACAAGTATTTTTAACTGCATCTGATTCAAAATCTTCTCCGGATATTACGGTAGGCGGTTCAAGACTGCCCACAGCAGAAGGAAGAGGAACATATCAAGGCAGCACAAGCAGCGAGGGCGTACACACCTGGATAGGTGAGATAGCCGTTAAGCAAACAGATGGTAGCATAAAAAATTACAAAACACAGCCACAAACTTATACTGTTGCGCGGCCGTCAGCAGTAGTATCGCCAGATAAAATGAATGTGTTTTACATAGGCGTGTCTAACCCGGTTTCGGTATCGGCACCCGGAATAGCAAAAGACAAGTTAAGACTAAGCATAACAAGCGGAAGCATAACAGGCAATAACGGCCAATATACCGTTACGGTAAGCAACCCAGGCACAGCTACAGTTAGTGTATCTGGCGAGTTAGCCCCGGGTAAAACATCAGTGTTAGGTTCAACTTTGTTCCGTGTTAAGCGTATACCGCCGCCTAAAGCGCAGTTTGCAGGAAAATCTGGCGGAACAATGAGTGCCGCGAATATAAAAGCACAAGATTACCTTGTAGCCAAGCTTGACGGATTTGATTTTGATGCCAAATTTAGGGTTACGCGTTTTACTTTACTGATAGCCAAGCCAAGACAGGATCCTATTAAGCAGGTAGCCACCGGCGATGAATTGACGGCTGCAATGCACCAGGCAATGAATAGTGTTACGCCGGGTACCACGATAGTATTTATGGATATACTGGCAGTTGGGCCGGATGGCGTGACAAATGGCTTGGATCCTATAGTTATAAATGCAAATTAAAAAGCATATGAGAAAGAGATTATTAATAGGAGTGCTGTGTTTAGCTTGTGTAACTTCTTTTGCTCAAACTAAAAAGAAAGCCGCAAAGCCTGCTCCTAAAAAAGATACGCCCGCAGCAAGGGTTGCCGCCGGCGCCTCGCAACGTGACAATACCATAGCGCCGCTTGACACTACCCCCAAAGTAGCTATAACACCTGTAACTGCCCAACCGCCAAAACCATTTGACAGGCCGGTAGACGGCTATTATAAAAAAGAAAGTTTTGCACAGGCCAGGGCAACTCCTTATGCTAACTTGCGCGAATCAGACGTAGCATTTGCCAAACGTGTATGGCGCGAAATTGATGTGCGCGAGAAAATGAACCAGTATCTGGTATCGCCAAAAGCAAGGTTGATAGATGTTTTAATGGACGCCATAAAAGCAGGAGAACTTACTGCTTATTCGCCTATTCCTACTAAAGAAGATCCTAACGGTGATAGTTTTTCTGTACCGTTGACGCCTGAGAAAGCCTTTTCAACAATGGCCGATAGTAGCTTGGTTGAAAAAAGAGACAGAGACGGTAATATAATAAGCTCAGCTATGGTTGCCGGTGAGTTTAACCCTGACAGTGTAATAAGGTTCAGAATTAAAGAGGATTGGATATTTGATAAGCAACGCGGCGTTATGGAGCCTCGCATTATCGGTATTGCCCCTATGATAAAAGAAAAAGCGGCGGGTCTTAACCTTGGTTTGGATTACCAGCCTGCGTTTTGGGTATACTTCCCTGCTGCGCGCCAAATTTTGGTTACTAAAGAAGCCGTTAACCGTAATAACGATGCTACCAGCTTAAGCTTTGACGATATGTTTATGAAACGCATTTTTACCAGTGTTATTGTTAAAGTTTCAAATGAAAGGGATGAGCGTATAAAGGATTACGCTGTGGGCATAGACCGCTTGTACGAATCTGAACGCCTTAAAAAAGAGCTTCACGATTGGGAACTTAACCTTTGGCAGTATTAGGATTAAAGAAACTTTTTATAATATTAGAAAGCGATGGGTTTAAACCTGTCGCTTTTTTATTTTAGCTCCCCAATATTAACCATATCCATATCGCTGTAGTCCTGGTTTTCGCCGCCCATGCCCCATATAAACGAGTAATTGCTTGTTCCGCAGCCTGAGTGTATAGACCACGGCGGACTGATAACCGCCTGATGATTATGCACAGTTATATGTCGCGTTTCCTGTGGCTGACCCATAAAATGGAAAATAGTTTGGCCATTCGCTACGTCGAAATAAAAATAAGCTTCCATTCTGAGGTCGTGCGTATGGGCGGGCATGGTGTTCCAAACGCTGCCGGTGTTTAAAACGGTTAGGCCCATTACCAGCTGACAGCTTTTTATACCATCAATAAAAATGTATTTGTATACCGTGCGGTGGTTAGATGTTTCTGCTGATCCTACGGTCATGAGGCTGGCATCTGCCGCTTTCATTAACCGTGTAGGATAGTCCATATGTGCAGGTGTTGATAGGATATAGAACACAGCGGGTTCGTCTGCGTTAGCCGAAACAAAGCTTACATCCTTGCTGCCTCTGCCAATGTACAGACAATCTTTTTTTTCGAGATCGTATTGAGTTCCGTCTACTTTTATTGCGCCGGCACCACCCACGTTAATAACGCCCATTTCGCGCCTTTCCAAAAAATACTCAGCCTTTAGCATCGCTACGTTTTTGAGCGGCAGGGCTTCAGCCTCAGGCGTGGCACCACCAATAATTACCCTGTCGTAATGGCTATACGTAAAGCATATTTTGCCGGGCTTTATCATGTCTTCAATCAAAAACTGTTCTCGCAGCTCGGCGGTGTTCATACCCTTTACTTCGTTACTGCTGTTGTGGTATCGCTGTTGCATAACAAAAATTTTAATAGGTAGATTGTAGATTGGCTTATGTAAAGTTACAACTATTACAGAAGCAGTTATTTTGACTATAGAATTTTATTTTATTTTCAAGACTAACTATAACCTATATTGTAACCATGATACCCAGAGGTAAGCTTTACATTAGTTACAGCGAGTTGTTAACCGGTCTTTACTATTGTTTAAAACCCGGCAGCGAAAAGGCGGTTCAGCCAGAAGATAATAACCTGGTTTGCCTCTCTGTGCGTACGGGCTTTGATATGTTGTTAAGTGTGCTAAATTTTGCGCCGGGATCTGAGATGTTAGTCACTGATATCAACATACCTGACATGTTCCGCATCATAGCAGCGCATGATATTAAAGCGATTGGCCTGGCGGTTGAGAAGCATACGTTGAATATAGCTGCCGCGCAGTTTGAAGCCGCCATTACACCCAATACAAGGGCTATTTTGATCACTCATCTTTTTGGCGGGATAATGGAAACGGATGAGATCATCGCGATAGCAAAAAAGCATAAACTGATAATATTTGAGGATTGCGCGCAGGCCTATGCAGGCGATGTTTATAAAGGCAACCCGGCGTCGGATATAGTGATGTTTAGTTTTGGTTTTATTAAAACTAATACTGCGGTTAGTGGCGCTGTCATTAAAATAAACGATGAAGAATTGTATACCAAGGCAACCGCATTAAATGAGCAATACATCAGGCAGAATACTTCTCGCTACTTTAAAAAACTGCTAAAAGTATCTTTTGTTAAACTACTTAACAGCAAAGCAATATACACGCTGTTTTATAAGTTGGTGATGGCGCTGGGTAAGAATTTTGAACAAGTGCTCAGCGGTTTCACAAAAGGTTTCCCGGGCGATGATATTTTTACGCAGATAAGATTCCGTCCCTGTATAGCCAACAAGCTGCTTCTTCAAAGAAAGTTGAAAGGCTTTAGTCAGCACAGTATTACTGAAAGAATGCAACTGGCGAATGATGTGCTAGAAAACATTCCGGATCGCTATAAGATAGGGTCAAAAAATATAAAACAAACTTACTGGGTGCTACCCGTTGAAACCAATGATCCGGATGGTTTGATAAATTACCTCCGCAGCAACGGTTTTGATGCATCGCAAAAAGCATCCAGTTTAGTACATCTTGAGTCGGCCCGCAATACTATCGGCCCTGATGATCTGAATTTGGAGAAACTCGTTTATTTACCTTCTTATCCAGCCATGAGTAGAAGTGAACGCAAAAGACTAGGAGAACTAATAAGCAATTTTGCTTAACAAAAGGAAAGATCGGCGTAAAATCACTCCCCATTTTTGCCTCAAAAATCGTATTTTTGCGGTCTTATGAGTATTGTTAAAACCTATTCGCCAAAACAGGCCGAAGAAAAATGGTACAGTTACTGGCTGCAACATAAATTTTTTAAATCGGTGCCTGATGGGCGCGAACCTTATACCATTGTAATGCCTCCGCCTAACGTTACCGGGGTGCTGCACATGGGCCACATGCTTAACAATACCATACAGGATGTACTGATACGCCGCGCGCGCATGAAAGGCAAAAATGCCTGCTGGGTGCCGGGTACAGACCACGCCAGCATAGCTACCGAAGCCAAGGTTGTTGCCATGCTTAAAGAAAAAGGCATCAGCAAAAAAGACCTTACCCGCGAGGAGTTTTTGGCTTACGCCTGGGAATGGAAAGAAAAATACGGCGGCATTATACTTGATCAGTTAAAAAAGTTAGGCGCATCATGCGATTGGGACCGTACCCGTTTTACAATGGACCCTGACCTGAGCGATGCCGTGTTGGATACTTTTATCCACCTGTACAAAAAAGGCCTGATTTACCGAGGCATCCGCATGGTAAACTGGGACCCGCAAGGCAAAACCGCGGTGAGTGACGAAGAGGTTATCCGTAAAGAAGTAAATCAGAAACTATATTATATTAAGTATCAAGTAGCGAGTAGCAAGTATCAAGGCGAAACAGAAAGTTCTGGCGGTTTGATACTTGATACTCAATACCTAATAATAGCTACTACCCGTCCTGAAACCATAATGGCTGACTCGGCTATATGCGTTAATCCTAACGATGAGCGGTATATGCATCTGCATGGTCAATCGGTTTTTATCCCATTGATCAATCGCGAGATACCTGTTATACTGGATGATTATGTAACAATGGATTTTGGTACAGGCGCACTAAAAGTAACGCCTGCTCATGACCTGAATGACTATGAGCTTGGCCAAAAGCATAAACTGCCGGTAATTGATATTTTAAGCGATGACGGCACGCTGAATGATAAAGCACAAATACTGGTTGGGGAGGATCGTTTTGCGGCGCGCAAAAAAATCGCGGTGATGTTGGAGGAAGCGGGAGCTTTAGAGAAGGTTGAGGAATATAAATCGCAGGTGGGTTTTTCTGAGCGTACCAATGCGGTTATTGAGCCTAAGCTATCTATGCAATGGTTCTGCAAAATGGGTGATATGGCCAAACCGGCCTTGGATTATGTGCTAACCGGCGAGGTTAAGCTAATACCCGAAAAATTCACTAATACTTACCGCCACTGGATGGAAAATGTGCAGGATTGGTGCATAAGCAGGCAACTATGGTGGGGGCAGCAAATACCCGCCTGGTATTTACCAACCGGAGAATATGTTATTGCTAAAACAGCCGAAGAGGCATTAGAAGAAGCTATAAAGCTGAAAGGTGAAAGCGTAGAGCTGAAAATTGAAGATCTAACACAAGAGGAAGACGTTGTTGATACGTGGTTCTCATCATGGCTATGGCCAATTTCTGTTTTTGATGGATTTAAAGATCCGGAGAATGCGGATATAAAATACTACTATCCCACTAATGACCTGGTAACGGCGCCCGAGATATTATTCTTTTGGGTAGCGCGGATGATCATGGCGGGGCACGAGTTCAGGGGCGATCTGCCTTTCCGTAATGTTTACCTTACCGGTATTGTTCGTGATAAACAGGGCAGAAAAATGTCAAAATCATTAGGTAACTCGCCTGATCCCTTAGATCTGATAGATCAGTACGGTGCAGATGGTGTACGCGTAGGCATGCTTTTAAGCTCGCCTGCCGGCAACGACCTGATGTTTGATGAAAAGGACTGTTTGCAGGGCCGAAACTTCTTTAACAAGGTCTGGAACGCTTTTCTGTTGATAAAGGGCTGGGAGGTTGACGAGACTTTACAAAACCCGAATACGGTAACCATTAATTGGTTTGAAAGCCGCTTTAACCAGGGGCTGCAGGAAATTGAAGATGCCTTTGCACAATATCGTTTATCAGAAGCTTTAATGGCCACGTATAAGCTGGTTTGGGATGATTTCTGTGCGTGGTATCTGGAAATGATAAAACCCGCTTATCAGCAGCCAATTGACCGGGAAACCTACAATCAAACGATCAGTTTCTTCGAGAAAATATTAAAGATACTGCATCCGTTTATGCCATTCATAACCGAAGAGCTATGGCATGATGACCTGTTTGCTGAACGTTCTGCCGGCGATTGCTGCATCGTTGCTCAATTACCAACAATTGGGGAAATTAATTCCCGCCTGTTAAGCGACGTTGAGCTGGTAAAACAAATTATTGCGCAGGTTAGAAATATTCGTCAAAATAAACAAATATCGCCTAAAGAAACTTTACAGCTTTTAGCAAAGTCAAATTCTGGGGTTGATTATAATGCCTATAAATACATTATTGTTAAGTTGGCCAATTTAAGCGAGCTATCATTTGTAAACGAGAAGGTTAGCGACGCAGTGGGCTTTTTGGTATCAACAGATGAGTTTTTTATACCGATGGAACAAACAGTTGATGTTGAAGCGGAGAAAGAGCGTTTAGGAAAAGAGAAGATCTACCTGGAGGGTTTCCTTAAATCTGTTGACGCAAAGCTCTCTAATGAGCGCTTTATGGCCAACGCCAAACCCGATGTAATTGATAACGAACTGAAGAAAAAAGCCGATGCAGAAGCTAAATTGAAAATAGCTAATGATAACCTGCGCGAATTGGCAGGCTAATTGCCTTATCTTAAACGCTATAATTCGAAATTAATAAGTATATGATTGTATATTTTATTAGTTTTAGGAAACAATATTTATAGCATAAAGCTAAGCCATTGAAAATGAGCCATACCGCAAGTTTTTTTAACTTTTCTATAAATAACATATTGTCGGACAAACAGTCTACAATGGACAGTGCCCGCATAAAGCTTTTATATTACGGTTTAGCGCTTTCTTTCTTTACCTCGTTAATGTTATTTTTCGAGGTCCTTCAGAACCAGTATTTTATTATAAGTATTATAATTGGCAGCTTAACGCTCGTATCGGCTATTTTATTTAAATATTTTACCTATAGACCCAATTATCGTGTTGTCTCTCATATCGTACTTGTTACAGGTACAATTGCTTATTTAGTAAATATCTATGTGGCCAAGCAAAATGCAGATGCAATAAGCATAAGTGTAATATTGCTAATGGTTTTGTTTAGTTTTAACATGCTGGGCCAAAAAATGGGCTACATATATTCAGCTTTAAATATTGTACCAACGTTGCTGTTACTGCTGTTACAACACGGCAATAGTTTCCTGATAACACTTAAGCCGGAAAAAGTTGATGAGGCTACATTCATAATGAGCTTATCGGCCTGTTTGGTGTTAATAATATTTGTTTACAGCCACTTTTATACCTCGTTTAAAAAGGCCCTGACCCAACTTTCTGATACTACCGAGCAACAGGATGCTCTCGCTGCTAAGTTTGAAAAGGCAATAGAAAAAGCTAATAAATCTTCTGAAGCTAAATCAGAGTTTCTTTCTACTATGTCTCATGAGATACGGACGCCGCTTAACGCTGTTATTGGTATGACCGATCTGTTGATGATGGGCGGACCGCGTCCTGATCAAAAGGAAAATCTTGAGGTGCTTAAATTTTCTGCGGGTAACCTGCTTTCAATTGTTAATGATGTACTTGATTTCAACAAGATCGAATCGGGTAAGCTGATATTTGAAAGAGCACGTTTAAACCTTTACGATCTGATGAATAGCATTTGTGGAGGTCAAACCATTATAGCCAGGCAAAAAGGACTGAAGTTTACACTTGACGTTGACAATGCATTGCAGAGGAAAACCTTATTTGGCGACCCTACCCGTATTACGCAAATAGTTTTTAACCTGGTAAGTAACGCGATTAAATTTACTACGCAAGGCGATATACTGGTTAAGATAGCCTGCGTTGAAGACCGGCACGACCGGTTAACCGTTAATTTTATGGTGAAAGATACCGGTATAGGTATCCCCAAGGATAGGCTGGATGCTATTTTTGAACCGTTTACCCAAGAATCTGTAAGTACTACCAGACAATACGGGGGCACAGGTTTGGGTCTGGCTATTGTTAAGCGCCTGCTTGAATTGCAAGGGCTAAAGATCAGTGTAAATAGCAGGGTTAACAAAGGATCTGAATTCTCATTTAACATGGAATTCCCGGTGGCAACCGAGAAGCAAGTAGTTGTAAGCAAAAAAACACCAACAGTTATTCAGACAGAAGCAGAGGCTTTCAGTGCTATGCGGGTGTTAATTGCCGAGGATAACCCGGTTAATGTAATGCTGATGAAGAAACTGCTGTCTAAATGGAACATTTCGCCGTTTATTGCAGAGAATGGAGAGCGCGCCGTTGAGTTTATGCAGTACGGTAACTTTGATATTATTCTAATGGACCTGCAAATGCCGGTTATGAATGGTTTTGACGCCGCTATTGAAATACGCAAAATGGCCGATCCTAAGAAAGCTAATGTCCCTATTATAGCGTTAACTGCGTCGGCACTGTTTGATATAAAGGAGCGTGTATATAATTCAGGGATGAATGATTACGTTTCAAAACCGTTTAAGCCGGATGAGCTTTACGATAAAATATTAAATCTTGTAAGGTTAGCCCCCGATGTTAAATACCCGCATATTCCGGTAGCTCTGTAATAAACCGGTAGCTCTCTTCCTCAAAATTAATTGTACAGAAATAATGTTGTAGCCCGTTGGTAACCGCCAGCAGTTCAATTTTATGTACCATGTTATAACGGGCTATTTGATCAAACACCTTTTGATCAATGGCTATCCCAGGGGCTTTACATTCCACCATTAAAATTTTGCGTCCTTCTTTATTAAAAATAATGATATCTGATCGTTTAGGCATTCCATGTAGTTTATGGCCGCCTTCAAGCTTTATAAGTGTCTTAGGATATTTTTTCTCTTTAATAAGGAATTGAACAAAGTGCTGGCGCACCCACTCCTCGGGTGTTATAATGATGGTTTTTTTCCGTATTTCATCAAATAGCGTTAACTGTCCGTTAAACTCCGTTATTTTAAATGGATGCGGTGGCAGATTAAGCGGCTGGAGTTGATGCATTAAAAGTCAAAAGTCAAAAGTAAAAATTCAAAACCAATAACATCTTAAATTTAATTCTCCTGCACAAGCTTTTTGCCTTTTGAATTTTTACTTTTGACTTAAATGACCGTTGCTGATATTCTAAAAGATTTAAAAAATCGAAAGTATAAACCTGTATACCTTTTACATGGCGAGGAACCCTATTTCATTGATCAGGTAAGCGATTTTGTTGAGCATAAATTACTGCCCGAGGCCGAGCGTGGCTTTAATCAAACTGTGCTGTATGGAAAAGATACCGATGTAATGACCGTGCTTAATGCTGCCAAACGCTACCCCATGATGGCGGACTACCAGGTAGTGTTGATAAAAGAGGCACAGGACATGAAGTGGGGTAATGACAGTGATGATAAAAAGGGCATTAACCCGTTTTTGAGTTACCTGGAAAACCCGCTGCCAAGCACTATGCTGGTTTTTTGTTATAAATACGGAAAGTTTGATAAACGTAAGAAAACCTATAAAGCGATAGAAAAGCACGGACTGGTATTTGAGTCGGCCGCGATGTATGATAACAAAATACCTGCCTGGGTTGAAAGTTATTTAACAGATGCCGGCTACCGTATAGGCCAGCAAGCCACATTGATGGTAGCCGAATACTTAGGTAACGATCTATCGAAAATTGCAAACGAACTGGATAAACTAATGCTGAATGTTGCCAAAGGGCAGGAGATCACCTTAAAACACATTCAGGACAATATTGGCATCAGTAAAGAATATAATGTGTTTGAGCTGCAAACAGCACTTGCTAAAAAGGATGTTTTTAAAGCTAATCAGATAGTTAATTATTTTGCCGCTAACCCGAAGAACAACCCAATAGTATTGGTGTTGGGTAATCTGAATAACTATTTTACGCGAGTATTGCTGTACCACTATGTAAGAGACAAGTCGCCGCAAAATGTGGCTAAAGAAATAGGGGTAAACCCGTTTTTTGTAAAGGATTACGAGCAGGCGGCGCGTAGCTACAACTACGCAAAGTCGATACAGATAATCAGTTATCTGCGCGAATATGATTTAAGGAGCAAAGGGGTTGATTCAATCACAGATCACGGTGAACTGTTGCGCGAACTGATGTTTAAGATACTGCATTAGAATCGTATGTTAAATTTTCAAAACCACATCATCGCTTACCGGGTGCCCCGTACAAGTTAACACCCAGCCCTCGGCCAGGTCGGCCTCCAGCAAAACATCGTTTACAGACATTTCCACTTTACCCGAAATGCATTTTGCTGTACAGGTTGAGCACATACCGGCACGGCAGCTATAGGGCAAAGCAATATCATTTTGTAGGGCGGCCTGTAAAATAGATTGATTTTCGCCAACGGCAATACTATACACCTCGCCCTTAAACTCGAGCTTAATATTTTGCGGTGGATATATAATTGAAGTATGAGCAACCGGGATTGTCTCTAATACAAAATTTTCCTTACGAATCCTGGCCGATTCAACACCAAGAAACGACAACGTGAGGCGTATCATCCGCATATAAGCAAACGGACCGCACATGTAATATTGCGCCTTGCCGATGCCGTTCTGTAAATGCTGTTTCAACAATGCTTCAAGGTTGACGTTGGTAAGCCGGTTGCCTTGATTACTGATTAGGTATACAACTTTAAGCCTATTAGGGTTTGCATTTTGAAGTGCGTTTAATTCTTCATTATAAAGGATATCCGAAGAATTATTGTTACTATAGAACACAACCACTTTGCTATCACCGGGTCTTGCCAAAAGATACTTTATTTGAGCGTATATAGGTACAATACCGCTTCCGGCAGCAAAGTATACAAGGTTAATTGCCGTAAACGCATCACTACTTAAAGTGAATTTTCCGGCCGGTGGTACGGCATTGAGTATGTCGCCTTTTTTTACTTTTGCCAGCATAAAGCGCGATATCTCCCCATTGTCTACACGTTTAATGGTAATAGCCGCGCACTTTTCATCCGGCGATGAACTGAGCGAATAGGAGCGTCTCGTCTCTTCATCGTGATGATTAAAAATCAACGTAAGGAACTGACCTGCCAGATATAAAAGTTGCTTACCGCTTACATCTGATAAATAGAAGGTAGCGGTATCGGTAGTTTCTTGTTTTATATCTTCAACTCGCAGTTGTAGCATAGCTATGCTCTAAGTACCAGTTTCCCAAATTGTGGCGAAGTTCCCATTTTTTGTACAACTTCTCCTGCAGTATGTAATGGATAAACCTCATCAACTACGGGGACAATATTGTGTGCGTTCATCATGCTTAACATCCCTTCAAAATCAGATCTGGTGCCCATGGTGGTACCCAGCATCTGCAATTGCTTCCAGAATATCTTGCGCCCGTTTATTGCCGGTAAATCGCCCGCTGTTCCGCCGAAGAAAACTATTCGTGCACCGGGTTTACAAATGTCGGGGAATTTGGCAAAACCCTCGCCTAAAGCGCTGTCTATTATTACATCAAACCCACCCGACAAATGGAGCAATTCTTCGGCCCAATCCTGTGCCTTATAATTCACCCCTGCCAACGCGCCAAGTTGCCTTGCCTTTTCAATCTTTTCGCCTGTGCCTGATGTTACAAAAACTTTACAGCCCAGTGCTACCGCCCATTGCAACGCAAATGTGCCCGCACCGCCCCCAACTCCTGATATCAACACCGTGTCGCCTTTTTTTGCACGCCCTTTAACTAACAGCGCGCGGTAAGCCGTTACACCAGCAAGCGGAAAAGCAGCGGCTTGTTCCCAGGTTAAATAAGCGGGTTTCTCAAATAAATACTCAGCACCTATTTTAACATATTCGGCAAAGGTACCATCTTCGGGTAGGCCCAGTATTTTAAAGTCCTTCCCCTGAAACTCTTCACTATCGCCCCAATTAGTGGCAGCATTAATTACTACCTCCTTATTCAGCCAGGCTTTGTCAACGCCGTCGCCAAGCTCGACAACAATACCTGCCCCGTCTGAACCTAAAATTGTGGGATATTTTATCCCTGCATACTTGCCAATAGTTATCCAGTAGTCGCGGCGGTTAAACGCAGCTGCTTTAATTTTTACTAAAACTTCGCCCGGGCCGGGAGTAGGGGTTTGTACCTCTTTCCAAACCAATGGCTTGTCGGCGGCTTCTAAAATGTTAGCTTTCATAGCGAGTAGTGTTATAACAAAAACGGCGGCAATTAGCCGCCGTTCTCAAATATAAATTTCAATTACAAAATCGAATTCCGAATTGCACATTCGAAATCCGAAATCAATTATACCGCTTTTGCGTACAACTCAGCAACGTGGTTCCAGTTGATCACGCTCCAAATAGCAGCTAAATAATCAGGACGACGATTTTGGTATTTTAAATAGTAAGCGTGTTCCCAAACGTCAATGCCTAAAATTGGAGCACCTTTCACCTCAGCAATGTCCATTAAAGGATTATCCTGATTAGGAGTTGAAGTTACAGCCAGTTTTTTATCAGCAGTAACAATTAACCATGCCCAACCCGATCCAAAACGGGTAGCGCCGGCGTCAGACATTTTGGTTTTTAACTCAGCAAATGATCCGAAAGTGCTTTTGATAGCATCGCCTAAAGCGCCTGTAGGTTCGCCGCCACCGTTTGGAGATAAAAGTGTCCAGAACAGCGTGTGGTTATAGTGGCCACCGCCGTTGTTACGCACAGCAGGGGGGAATTTAGAAATGTTTTTTATAATGTCGTCAATGTTGCCATCAGCTTCAGGTTTACCTTCTAACGCTTTGTTAAGGTTGGTTACATAAGCCTGGTGGTGTTTTCCATGGTGAATTTCCATGGTTGCTTTATCAATGTGCGGTTCCAATGCATCAGTTGCGTAGGATAACGCCGGTAGTGTAAATGCCATAAAATTATTTTTAAAGTTTAATGATCGTACAGCAAATATAAGTTGTAAAGGCGGATATTGTTCTAAATAAATCTCAAATTTTGCGTGTTGAAAGTCATAAAAATTCCGGGCCGGTATTCTTATCTGTTCCTTAATTCGCGCAGCGCATCTGTCGCTATCCATTTAGCGGCCCTACTGTTCTGTTGTAAAATGCGTTCTGTGGTAGCAATAGCCAGGGGCTTTAGCGTATTGTTACGCTTGCCAATTTGCCGTAGCGCCCAGTTAACGGCTTTTTTTACAAAATTTCGCTCATCACGGGCTTCGCGTTCTATAATTGGAAAGAACTGTAAAAACACCATATCGTCTGCCTTTTTATCATGTATTGCTAGTTCCGCCATCAAAACAAAACCGGTGCGCTTAACAAATTCCTCCTCACGGGCACTAAACTCAAGCGCTTTTTCTACGGCAAAAGGTGTCCTGTCGAACAAGTTGCCGCAGGCCTGGTCGCATAAGTCCCATGTTTCAAAATCAAGTACCCATTTATCAATTTGTGTTTTGGTTACCTGTTTTGGGTCGTCTATCATGGTGGCAAGCAATCGCGCCTCATGTATGTCAGTATCCCAAAGCTGTTGGGCAAGGTGATGATCCTTTTTTATTTCCTTAGCCAGTTTGCGCAGCTGCGGTACTTTTACGCCCAATGCTTTATGGTTGGCTATGCCAAAACGAAGCATTCCTTCGCGGTAAACCGGCGAGGCCATTTGTTTTAGCCTATCAATAACAATAGATGCGTCCATATTTCAAATCACAATTATGTTAAATTTAACCGAACTTTGAGGCGTTAAGATCGTTATTCCTCTAAAAAACGATGTCTATGCTGAAAACCTTATTTTTTTCGTCGATGCTTATGTATAGTACTGCGGTGTACGCGCAATCAAAAACAGACAGTTCCGACACAAAATCTCCTGTGCGTACATTAACCCGCCAGCAGTATGACGCATATTTAAAGGGTGATGCCGCTAACGAAATGGGCGCTGTAGGCGAACTCAACCATTACCCTATGCCCGATAAGGTGTTGAAACTAAGCAATCAGCTTGACCTAAGCCAGGCGCAGATACGGAAGATAACAGATATAAACACCATTATGCATCGTCGCCGGCTACAGATAGGTGGCTCAATCATCAGCAACGAAAAGATGCTGGATAGCTTGTTTAAGTATAGAAAGGTAAGCGATGGCAATCTGATCTTCTATACCAACCGCCATGGTCTGTACCAAGGCGAACTGAAGAACGCTATTTTACAAGCCTGTTTGGCTACAGAGAAGTTGCTTTCGGCCCAGCAAATAGCAAAATTAGAAGCGCTGCAAAAAAAATAGCTTGTTGTTAAGGCAGTATGACGTGATTATTAACATGGAAATTGCCGTTTGATTTGTTTATTTTAGCGCCCTCATTAACAGATATGAAAATAACGTTTGATTTTGAAAAGCCTTTGGCAGAGCTGGAGCAGCAGATAGAGAAGGTGAAGCAGATGGAAGACAAGAACAAGCTGGACATGTCTGCCACTATTAACGAACTGCAAACCAAGCTTGACGAGGCACGCATTCAGGTATACGGCAACCTTAACGGCTGGCAGAAGGTACAAATTTCACGTCACCCTGAGCGGCCATATACTTTGCAGTATCTTGAGCTGATGTGCGACGATTTTATTGAGCTGCACGGCGACCGTACCGTTGGTGACGATAAAGCCATTATAGGTGGCTTTGGAACGCTTAACGGGCAAACGGTTATGTTCATTGGTCATCAAAAGGGCCGCAACACTAAAGAGCGCCAGTACCGTAATTTTGGGATGGCCAACCCAGAAGGTTATAGAAAAGCCTTAAGATTAATGCGTTTGGCCGAAAAGTTTAATAAACCCGTAGTTACGCTGATAGACACACCGGGAGCATTTCCGGGTTTGGAAGCTGAAGAACGCGGTCAGGGTGAAGCTATAGCGCGCAACCTGCTGGAAATGTCAATATTAAAAGTGCCCATCATTTGCGTTGTTATAGGCGAGGGGGCATCTGGCGGTGCGCTGGGCATTGGAATTGGAGATAAGGTAATGATGTTGGATAACTCCTGGTACTCTGTAATATCGCCTGAGAACTGCTCGACCATTTTATTTAAAACCTGGGAGCAAAAAGAACGCGCAGCCGAAATGCTGAAACTAACATCAACAGAAATGTTGAAGAATAAATTGATAGACGGCGTTATTAAAGAACCGCTGGGCGGCGCTCATCAAGACCCGGTTGTTATGGCCGCCACGTTAAAAAAACAGTTGTTAAAGGATCTGAAAGTTTTAAAGGATCGGAATATTGACGAGCTTGTAGCAGAGCGTATTGAAAAATTCTGCTCTATGGGTGTGGTTGTAGAATAAAGCCCCCTCTAAATCTCCCCCGGTAGGGGAGGCTTTTTTAACAATTTTAAAAAATGAAAAAGCGAAGTGACCCAATGGCACTTCGCTTCTTTTAAATAACAAGCTTTTTAAAGTCTCCCCTACCGGGGGAGATTTAGAGGGGGCCGGGGCTTACATTCCTAAACCAAACTTGGCCGAGAAATCTTTAACCTGCGCGGCGTATTTGGCGCTCAAACCGGTTTTATTACCTGTTTTGGCAACACCTACCATGCCGTTAAGCAATGATAGACCTAATTGGATATCATTATTGTCAAGCCCGGTTTTGCCAGCCTTAAACAAGCCATAATTAAAGTTTAACGAGTTAACAAGATAATTATCTATCAGGGTAAGCAATTTATCGCCGGTTGCGGTTTCGCCTAATTTATAAGCGGCATCAGCCAAATAGAATTTCCTAATAGCGGCTTCCTGCACAGGTATAGTGTTGGGTAGCTCATTCATATATTTATTCAAAGCCAGTTTCGCTTCGGCTGTTTTTCCTTCTTTCATCTTACTTTCTATCAGACTAAGATAAACACGACTTATAAGCGGATAAAACATAGTTAACGATTCATGATCCAAATATTTAGCTTCTTTCAACTTACCCCATTTAAATTTGTTCATCACGTTATCATACATAGCCGTTGGATTAACATTTTCCGAAGCATTGGCAGATGTATCAGGTTTTAGAGGCATTAATCGCGAGGCAAAACCTTCGTTATATAGATACTTGTCTAAACCCATCATAACACTGCTTGGCGCAGTTACAGTAAAGTAAATAGGGCGTTTCCAGTTATTATGCACCAGTATATCCATCAGCGCAAGGTTATCCTTTGCCACATAATTACCGGGGTAGTTAAATGTCATGGTGTCAGTCAAACGGTTCTGCATGTCTGCAGATACGGTATTGTTTTTCAATACATCGGCCTTGTTTACCGTAATTTTTAAATTCTTGGTAGGCAAATAATTGGTTTCATCGCCGTTTTGATATTGGAGTTTGGTTTCTTTTCTGTCTGACAGCATAAAGTCAAACACTTCCTTCAATTCAACAGCACCCGCAATCTTTTCATCGTTATAATAAAGCACATCGCGCACACCGCTTTTAAACTGTTCGTTAGACATGGTAAGCGGTAACGGAGCCGAATCGTTCATCTTCTCTTTCATTTGCCTGATGTACCAATCAGTACCCAAAAGGCTCAGGTTAACAATACGCACATCAGGGCGTACGTTTTCAACTTCTTGTATGTACCAAAGCGGATAAGTGTCATTATCGCCATAAGTAAACAAAATTGCATTTGGCGCACACGAGTTAAGATAATTATAAGCCATATCGTGCGGGGTAAGTTTAGTTGAGCGATCATGGTCGTCCCACTCCTGGTTGGCCATTAATATTGGGCCAACAGCCAAACATACCACAGTAGCCAGTATGGCGGCATTCTTTGTAGCTGCTTTTTTGCTCACCAGTTCAACTATCGCGGGTACTGCCAAACCTATCCATATGGCAAAGGCGTAAAACGAGCCCGCGTAAGCATAATCACGTTCACGTGGCTGTAAAGGATCCTGGTTAAGGTATAATAAAATAGCAAAACCTGTAAAGAAGAAAAGTACACCCACAACTCCCGCATCGCGCTGTTTTCTTTTAAAGTGATAATATGCGCCTAACAAACCTAAAATAAGAGGCAAAAAGAAAAGGCGGTTGTAAGACTTGCTTTCTGTAACCGAGTAGGGGAGTTCTTTGCTAAAGTTCCATCCGCTTATCCAATCGCCGTCAATACCACCCTGTTGCCCATCCATTTCGTTGGTGCGGCCCACAAAATTCCATAAAAAGTAGCGGGTATACATTTGGTTAACCTGCCAGGTAAGAAAAAAGCCCAGGTTGGTTGCAAATGTTGGCTGCTGACCTTCGGCTAATTGCGACCAGCTGCGGTAAAACTCTGGGTGCCCGGCCTTGTCGCTAAACATGCGCGGAAAAATTGTATTCCGGTCATATTCGGTCCTTAATTTTTTACCTGCAACTTCGTATTTGGTTAAGCCGCGTCTGTAAAGATTAGCGCCCTCTGTTTGATCGGTTGGTTTTGAGTCGAAAAACTGGCCGTACATTAATGGTGTATCGCCGTACTGGTCGCGGTTAAGGTAGCCGTTTAATGCAAAGGCGTCCTGCGGATCGCTATTGTTTAAGTTAGTGCCAGCCTTGGCTCTTATAACAATCATTACAAAAGAGCTGTAACCAAAAAGGATAAAGGCTGTGCAAATTAAAAACGTGTTAAGCGCAAAACGCTTTTCGCGAATTTTAACAATGTATTCTAACAAAGCAACAATAGCAAGCGCAACAATAAAGCCTACTATACCCGCGCTTATGGTAAGCGCTAATATGAAGCATACTGCAGTAACTATAATAGCAATGGTTGATGGTTTTACCGTATAATAAATACCTGCCACAATGGTACCTGTAACCAACAGGAAGAACACTACTGCACCACTACCGAAGCCCATGCCCAGTGTGTTTACAAAAAGCAGATCAGAAAAGGCTGCACCTTTAACTGTAAACTGTATAATACCCCATAAAACGGTACCTACTATTACTACACCCAACAGGAATGACCATACCACGCCACTTGCTGTAATGTTTTTTGACCTGCGGAAGTATATAACCAGCGCTATGGCCGGTATAACAAGCAAGTTTAGTAAGTGGATGCCTATAGAAAGGCCCATTACGTAGGCTATAAATATTATCCATTTATCAGAACCAGGCTCGTCAGCATGAGCATCCCACTTTAAAATGGCCCAAAAAACTATGGCAGTACACAATGATGATAAGGCATAAACCTCAGACTCAACTGCCGAGAACCAGAAAGTATCAGAAAAAGTGTAAGCTAAAGCCCCTACTAAACCGGCGCCTATAATGGTAATAACGTTAACAAGTGTAATCTCTTCGCCCTTTTTTACCAATATTTTTTTAACCAGCGCTGTTATGGTCCAAAAAAGGAACAGAATTGTAGCAGCACTTGCCAGCCCTGAGCCCATGTTGGTCCAATAGGCAACTTTTGTATTATCGCCTAAAGACAGAAGGGAAAAAACCTTACCTATCATGGTAAAAAGCGGCGCGCCGGGTTGGTGGGCAACTTCTAAGCGATAGATACAGGCAATAAATTCGCCGCAATCCCAAAAGCTGGTTGATGGCTCTAACGTTAAAGTGTAGGTTATGGCAGCTATGGTAAAGGCCAGCCAGCCAAAAATATTGTTGATCTTATTATAATTCATTGCAGAAATTTACAATTGATGACGATTTAATGAGCCGAAAATAGTAAAACTATTAGGATGTATTAAAACAAAGGACAGTAATTTAACACAATTTAACGCAATTGGCAGCGTTCAAGCGCTTTATATACTTTTTTGAATTTTGATTTTGATTTGGAAAATTTCGTCTTATATTTGCATTCCTTTTCAGAGCGTATGTTTTGAAGGTGGAGATTGCCTGATAGTATAATGGTAGTACGACGGTTTTTGGTACCGTTTGTCTAGGTTCGAATCCTGGTCGGGCAACAATTCAATTTCGGATTTCGAATTTTAATTTCGGATTTAGGTCTGATAACTAAAAAAAGGAATCCGAAATTGTTTTTTTATAGCACAGCCATAAAATAAATTCGAAATCGAAATTTCGATATTCGAAATAAATAAAAATGCCACAGCAATCCAATCCGGTTAAATTGTTTTCAGGTTCAGGCTCAATAGCTTTGGCCGAAAAAATTGCTGATGCTTATGGCCGCGATCTTGGCGATTATTCACTATCGCGCTTTAGCGATGGCGAGTTTCAGCCTCACTTTAACGAGTCTGTACGAGGAAGTGACGTTTTTTTGATCCAGTCTACACACCAACCTACCGATAATTTAATGGAGTTACTAATGATGGTAGATGCCGCTCGTCGTGCATCGGCTCATTACGTAAACGCTGTTATACCTTATTTCGGGCTGGCTCGTCAGGACAGAAAAGATCAGCCACGCGTAGCCATTGGCGCAAAGCTGGTTGCTAATTTATTGGTTGCTGCGGGTATTAACCGCATTATGACCATGGACCTGCATGCTGCGCAGATACAGGGATTTTTTGATGTACCGGTAGATCACCTGGATGCATCAATAATATTTGTGCCTTACATTAAGAGTCTTGGGCTGCAGCATTTAACCATCGCATCGCCAGATATGGGCGGCTCATACCGTGCCCGCAGCTTCGCGAAGTTTTTTAATGCCGAGGTAGTAATATGTGATAAGCGCCGTAAGCGTGCTAATGAGATAGAATCAATGACCCTGATAGGTGATGTTGTAGATCAGGACATTGTTTTGATAGATGATATTTGCGATACCGCGCGCACCTTGGCTAAAGCTGCTGCTTTGATTATGGAACGCGGTGCACGCAGTGTAAGGGCAGTTTGTACGCACCCGGTTTTATCCGGCGATGCTTACGAAACTGTAGAAAATTCAGCTTTAACAGAATTAATAGTAACAGATACTATCCCGTTAAAGCGCCAGAGTGATAAAATAAGAGTACTGTCAACTGCCGATCTGTTTGCCAAAGCTATCATTAACGTGAATGAGCATGGTTCAATAAGTCAGCTGTTTCAGGTATAGGGTTTAGGGTCCATGGTCAATAGTCCATGGTCAATAGCAACTGTTCTTTGATAATAATTAATATTCTATGGTCAATGGTCTATCGACTATGGACTTTTTAAAACAAATAAATTAAAACAAATAAAAAATGAAATCAATTGCTATTAGCGGTTCTCCAAGAGAGAACGTAGGGAAACGCGACGCTAAGGAACTGCGTTATGACGGCAAAGTGCCTGCAGTACTTTATGGTGGGGCTACTCAAACCCACTTTGCAGTGTCCGCAGCTGATTTGAAACCCGTAGTTTATACTCCGGATGTTCATTTCATCGACATTGAGGTTGCTGGTGTTGTATCACAAGCTGTTATTCAGGATATCCAGTTCCATCCGTTAACTGAGAAGATTTTACACGTTGACTTTTTGGCTTTAGATCCAAACAAACCTATCGCCATAGAAATTCCTGTTAAATTAACCGGTACTTCTCCGGGTGTTAAAATGGGTGGTAAATTAGTTCAAAAACTAAGAAAATTGCGCATTAAAGGCTTGCCTAAGGATCATTTAGACACAATTGACGTTAGCATTGAAGGTTTAGAAGTTGGTAAATCTGTACGTGTAGGCGAGATTAAATTGCCTAACCTTATAATTACCAATGCAGCCGAAGATACTATCGTATCTGTAACCACTTCACGTGCGTTGCGTCAGGCTGAGCAGGAAGCTGCTTCAGGCAAAAAATAATTGAGGATTCCACTGATTTTTTAGTGATTTCACCGATTGAAAAAGCGACAAGTTTTATACTTGTCGCTTTTGTTTTTTTAAGAAGTTATATATTCGCAGCAGGAGTGCAACCGGTGAAATCACATTTTAATCGGTGTCATCAATTATAAAATGAAATATCTGATAGTGGGATTAGGAAACATCGGGCCCGAGTACGCCGATACACGGCATAACATAGGTTTTATGATACTGGATGAACTGGCTAAACGCGAGGGTGCCAAATTCAGCCATATGCGCCTTGCTTACTATACCGAAGTATCGCACAAAGGCCGTATGTTATGCCTTATAAAGCCTACTACTTACATGAACTTAAGTGGTAAGGCGCTTAACCATTGGATGAAGGACCTCAAAATCCCGATAGAGAATGTACTGGTTTTGGTTGATGATCTGGCCCTGCCTTTAGGCACGCTTCGCCTTAAACCTCAGGGCAGTGCAGCGGGGCACAACGGCCTTAAACATATAGAAGAAACTTTGGGTAATAACAAATACGCGCGCCTGCGTTTTGGTATCAGCGATAACTATCCCAAAGGCCGCCAGGTTGATTATGTATTAAGCGGATTTGACGATGATGAATTGCCGGAGTTACCTGCTTTAATTGACAGATCCATCGAAATGATAAACAGTTTCGCTACTATTGGGACGGAACTCACCATGACTAAGTTTAACAAATAGCTCAGTATTAGTTAAATGATGTTAAACAGCGTTAAATAACTGTTAAATCTTCTTTTTTATGTAACGGTTTGGGCAACTTTGAGTCTTATACCCGAACATATTACGCTATGAAAAAAATTATACTGATTCTTATCACCCTGTGCTTTTCTATTTCCTTATCCGCACAAACCGTTCCTAACTTAATTACTGTTAAAGGCATTGCCATTGATTCAGTCACTAACAAGCCGCTTGACTTTGTTACAACTGCTTTGCAAGATCCGCAAACAAAGGCGCCGGTTAAAAGCATGCTTACCAAAGAAGACGGCAGTTTTGAACTTTCTGCACCTGCCGGCAAAAGCTATCAACTTGTTTTAGCATTTGTTGGGTATGGAACAAAAATTATCAATATCACTAAAACCGATGGCGATACAGATGCGGGCAAAATACTATTATCTGTCACCACCAGCACATTAAACGAAGTATCTATTACAAGTGTTAAACCTTTAGTAAAGCGCGAGGTTGACCGCATTGCTTACAACGTACAGTCTGATCCTGAAAGCAAAGCCATAACAGCGCTGGATATGATGCGTAAAGTGCCTATGCTATCTGTTGATGCCAACGATAATATTAAGCTGCGCGGAAGTGGCAGTTATAAAATATTGATCAATAATAAAGAATCTGCGCTGATGGCGCGTAATCCGTCTGATATACTGAAGGCCATGCCAGCCAGTAATATTTTACGAATAGAAGTTATTACAACGCCTCCTGCCAAGTACGATGCGGAAGGGTTGGCTGGTATAATTAACATTATCACCAAAAAAGATGCGGCTCAGGGATATAATGGCTCGGTTAATACCGGTTACAATACTGTTTGGGGTTATCGTGCCAATTTAAACCTTACTGTAAAGCAGGGCAAATTTGGTTACAACGGCTACGTTGGCTTTAACAAGCGCAGGGCGCAAACATCACCGTTTGAAAATGGTAGCACCTTTTATGAAAAAGGTACAGAAAAAATTATCGGAACATTAAGTCAAAACGGTACCCGCACCAACAGCAACCGTAACGTTTATACCGGCAACGAGCTGAGTTTTGAATTGGATACCCTTAATTTATTTACCGGTACATTTAACCTGTATGATGGCGGCAATAATAGCGGCAATATGCAGAGCACAATTGAGTATGATAAAAACCAAATACTTAAAAGCAACTACAGTACGCAGAACGATGGTACAAGTAGCTGGAAAGGTGTTGATGCAGGTGTAAACTATCAGCATGGTTTTAAGCGTAATAAAGAGCAGTTGTTAACGCTGTCTTATAAATACAGTAATTCGCCCAGCGAGCAGCAGAGTTACATTACATCAAACGGTGGCTTGGGTAGCAGACCCAATTATATGCAGTATAATAGTAACGGCACCAAAGAATATACTACTCAGGTAGACTACGTGCACCCGATGAAGGCTTTAACAATTGAAGGTGGCGGTAAAATGATATTGCGCAACAGTTTCAGCAACAGTACAGCTAATATTACACAGGCGGCTAATAACTTTCTTTATCACCAGGATGTATATGGCGTATATAACACCTATTTGCTAAAATATACTAAGTGGTCTTTAAAAGGTGGGTTGCGTTTTGAGCGCACAAACGTAAACACCGAAGGAGGCTCGGTAAATCAGGCTTACAATAATTTGGTGCCGTCATTTTCTGCGCAAAGAGTATTAGATAGTGTAAGCAGTCTTACTTTTGGCTTTACGCAACGCATTCAGCGCCCAAGTATCTACCAGCTTAATCCTTTTATTGATACGTCAAACCCGCAATATTTGTCTGGAGGTAACCCTGATCTGCGCCCGGCAGTTAATAACAATTTCGAGCTGGCTTATTCAAAAACAGGTAAAGGCTCGCTCAACATCACCGCGAGCTATTCTTTCGCCAATAATACAATAGAAAACGTAGCAACTGTTAATCCTAACACAACTATAACTACAACAACGTTCTCTAACGTAGGGCAAAACCGCAGATTGGGCATAAATACCGACTTTAATTATCCTATAACCAAAAAATTGAACATTAATATTAATGCACAATTATTCCGTGTATGGTTGAGAGGTACATACAACGGCGACTTTTATTCTAACAGCGGTTATCAAGGATACATTTTTACATACACCAGTTATAAATTTGACAACGGGTTACGCATTGGTACCAACTTAGGATTTGATAGCCGCTACGTTATGCTGCAAGGCACGGACAACTACTGGATAGACTACTCGTTTAGCGCTCAGAAAGAATTTTTTAAGGGTAAATTAAACGTTTCGCTTTCTGCAAATGATCCATTTAAGAAATTTATCAAACTTGATTTCTCTACCAGAACGCCTGATTTTCATAACTATAATATTAACTACAACTTTTATCGCACATTCAACTTTGGCTTAAACTACAAATTTGGAGGCTTAAATGGTTCTATTAAAAAGAACCAGCGAGGCATTAGTAATGATGATACAAGCAGCGGTAGCAAATCTCAATAATGTTTTTTAGCTACAGGTATATATTGCGGCTATTATAGTAAATTTGCAGGTATGAAAGTTTATGGGATACCCAATTGCGATACGGTGAAAAAAGCATTGAATTGGTTTAAGGCCAATAATGTGATGTATGAGTTTTACGATTTTAGAAAATTGGGACTTACAACACAAAAGCTGGAGGAGTGGGACGAGAAAGCAGGTTACGAGAAGTTTTTAAACAAGCAATCAACTACCTGGAAAGAACTGGATGACCATGTGAAAGATAGTATAAAAGCCAGTGCCGACGCCTTACAATTGCTTCAACAAAAAACAAGCATCATAAAAAGGCCGGTTATTGAAGATGGCGATTTTCTCCATTTTGGCTTTGACGAAAAGGTTTATACCGAACATTTTAAGGCATAATTTAAAAACCATGCAATGAAAGACACCAAAACGGTGTCTTTTTTATTTAAAGGCGAATATTATGCGCCATAATTTTTAATTTAGAGCTTTTAATAAAAATATTAACTGATGAGATTGAAACTAATTGCCGGGTTAAGCCTGGTTGTGTTTGGCGTTACTACCGCCATTGCGCAGCGCCCAACGCTGCAAGCTCCTGATCCGAATGCTCCACCAACTAAGTATGATTATCACGAGACATTCGGCCCCAATTTTTATACAAAGAACGGAAACGAGTATCGTGCGGCTACCGGCGAACCCGGCCCTAAATACTGGCAAAACCGCGCCGATTATCAATTAGACGTAAAGCTTGATGAAGAGAAGAACGAGATAAGCGGCAGTGTAATACTTGCCTATACCAACAACAGTCCGCAAAAGCTTGATTTTATTTGGATGCAGCTTGATCAGAACCTGTTTAAACAGGAATCAAGAGGTACAGCGATAGTTGCGCTTCAAAATGGCGTTCCTGTGAGCCGCAACTGGGGCAGGGGACAGGCATTTGATGCCGGCTATAAGATCAAATCTGTTAAAATGTTAAGCGGCGCTAAAGATGAAAAGGCCGTTGATGTTAAGTATTTGATAGATGATACCCGCATGCAGGTGTTTTTGCCAACCGGTGTTGCACCATCAGGTGGCAAGCTTAAGCTTAAAATAGAATACTCTTTCGTATCTCCGGAATATGGATCAGACCGCATGGGCGTAATGAACACTAAAAACGGGAAGATATTTAATGTAGCGCAATGGTACCCACGTATGTGTGTATTTGACGAAGTAATGGGTTGGAACACCCTGCCATACAGTGGCCCGGGTGAATTTTACCTGGAGTACGGCAGTTTTAATATTAACATTACTGCACCAGCCAAAGTTATTGTGGTTTGCTCCGGTCAACTGCAAAACCCTGCTGAGGTTTGGACCGCTGAGCAAATAAAACGCTGGGCGCTGGCAGAAAAAAGCGACAAAACTGTTATCATCCGCTCGGCTGAAGAAGTTACAAGTGCAGCATCTCGTCCGGCCGGCAAAGCAATGCTTACCTGGAAATATAAGATTGAGAACGCACGCGACGTAGCCTGGGGTGCATCAGCATCATTTATAATTGATGCAGCAAAAATGAACATGCCAAGCGGCAAACAGGGTATGGCCATATCAGCGTATCCGGTTGAAAGTGATGGCGTTGGCGCCTGGGGGCGTTCAACCGAGTATGTAAAAAAATCAATTGAATATAATTCAGCCAAATGGTTTGAATTTCCGTATCCTAATGCTACAGCAGTTGCAGGTAATGTAGGCGGTATGGAATATCCCGGTATTGTTTTTTGCAGTGCACGGTCTGCGGGCAGATCTTTATGGAGCGTTCACGATCATGAATTTGGCCACACCTGGTTCCCGATGATTGTTGGCTCTAACGAGCGCATGTACGGCTGGATGGACGAAGGTTTTAATACTTTTATTAACACCCTATCTACCGCCAGCTTTAATAACGGCGAATACAAGCCGGCTGCTGCGGTGGATTTTGAGCGCACCTCGCAAACTTATACCCGTCCGGGTTTAGAACCTATGATGAGCCAGCCAGCCAACCTTAAAGAACCAAATACCGGTACACTATTATACAGCAAGCCGGGCGCCGGACTTACATTATTGCGTGAGCAGATACTGGGCCCTGAGCGCTTTGACTACGCCTTTAAAACCTATATTAAACGCTGGGCATTTAAACACCCTACGCCTGATGACTTTTTCCGCACCATGGAAAATGCCGCGGGCGAAAACCTGCAATGGTTTTGGAGGGGATGGTTTGTTAATAACTGGCGACTTGATGTTGGCGTGCGCGAAGTGAAGTATATTGACAACAGCCCTGCTAAAGGCGCGCTGATAACCATTGATAACCTGGAGAAAATGGCTATGCCGGTTGTTTTAGATATAAAAACTAAAAGCGGCAAAACCGACAGGGTTAAACTACCTGTGGAGATATGGGAACGTAATACCAGTTGGCAGTTCAGGTACCCATCAACAGAAGAAATTGAATCGGTAACTTATAACCCCGACAAACAACTGCCCGATTTTAATGCGGCAAACAACGTTTGGAAGAAATAAAATTAAACAACCCCTGAAATAGTTCAGGGGTTGTTTTTTATACACTCTTGCCACCTCACTCTCTCAGATGCTTGGACCTTGACCGGTAGACATAGAGTAAATTCTCCAATTGATCCATTTCTATGTCAAATGAATCAATGATGATGGCTACCTGTCCGTGGGGACATTCATAATTGAAATACGTTACCACGCTTTTTCCTTCACGTTTTCTTTCAACTACATCATTTGTTATAAAATGCCATTCATAAAATGGAGCTTTAGCGGTTTGAATTCCGTTGTTATCAATTATAATTTGTGGTTTATTGTTTCTTATCTTCAAGTAACCTGTAACCGATACATATCCCCCTATTATAAGAAAAATTAAGCTAGACGCTACGTTTTCAGATAGCAAGAAATAGATTGACGCGCAAATTATAAGACAACCAATAATGCACCGATTTACGGATTTGTCTTGCGAGTAATGTACTATTGTTTTCAACGGCACAACATCATTTTCAATGAAAATATCATCCCTGTCAAATTTGGCGGTTAACTCCTGCCATTTTTGGCGTTGATTTTTAGTTCGTATTTCGGTTTTCTCAAAGAAATTGCCGTCCGGCCATATGAGTTTTTTCCTTATAGCTCGTTCTTTTAACTCGTGTACATTTCGTACATTTTCAAACGCCCACAACCTCCAGTGTGTAATAGAAATACTCCAATATAGCCATGCTAAACCGATGGCCAATGCAGCTGTAACACCTATGGCCCAACCAGATAGCCAATTGTTGGTTAATATTATAATGCCTAAGGCCAAAAGGCCATACATTATTGCAAGCACAGGTAAGTTTACTATTCGCTGTCCTTTTTTTATAGCGTCGTCAACAGAGACAGTTTCTTGGATCATGGTATATAAGGATTAGTTAATCAATTATAAAAAAAAATATTTTCAGAACGTTGATGACCTAATTTTTTAGATAGTTAATCTTAGTGAGTAACAAGCACGTTCACAATTGCAATAATCCCCTCTAAATTTTACCTTCGCAATTATAATCCTCAATAAAAACCTCTATTATGAAACATCTTTCAAAAATTTGCTTGTCAGCATTGTTAGCAGCAGCAACTTCGGCGGCAGTAGCACAGCATAAAGTAGACAAAATATGGGAAACTGAACCTTTGTTAAAAGTGCCTGAGTCGGCTTTATTTACTAAAAACGGCATTTATGTTTCAATTATTGACGGCCAGCCATGGGAAGCTGATGGTAAAGGCGGCATAGGCAAAGTTGGTAAAGACGGTAAGATAATCAGTCTGGATTGGATAACAGGTTTAAGCGCTCCAAAAGGAATGGCTATTGTGGGCGATCTGCTTTATGTTGCCGATATTAAGGATGTGGTAGCTATCAGCATCAGTAAAGGAAAAATAGACCACAAAATTACAGTTGCTGATGCAGGTGGATTTAATGATGTTTCGGCTGATAAAAATGGCGTAGTTTGGGTAAGCGATTCGCAAAAAGGACAGATCTATAAAGTTGAGGGTAAAACAGCAACTTTATTTATGGATAACATACGCGGTATTAACGGCATTAAGGCAATTGATGACAAGCTTTATGTATTAAACGGAAAAGAAATGTTTGTTACCGATGCTTCAAAAGCAAAGACTACAATAGTAGCGCTGGAAAAAGGCGGAGATGGCATAGAGCCGGTTGGTAACGGCGATTATATTGCTACTGCTTGGGCAGGTTATATGTATTATATAAATACAGCTAAAGGCACTAAAGATCTATTGCTGGATACACATGAAAAGGCAAACACCGCCGATATAGGTTTTGACCCGGCTACTAAAACTATCTATGTGCCTACATTTTCTGGCAACTCAATAGCTGCTTATAAGTTGAATTAGTATTTCATATTTATATAGAAAAAATGCCTGGTGTTGCCAGGCATTTTTGGTTTCAAGAATTAGTTTAAGATAATTGATGATTGTAAATAGAATTTGCCAAAGATTCCAATATAGCTGTAGGTATAACCTTGCCATATTTTTTCATCAACCGTAGTGCCTCCGGATTGCGAATAAGTACTGAATATAAAATAGTTTTCTCTGCGGATAGTTTCATGAGAAGATCGATTGGAATCTTTCTTTTTGAGGTACTCAGTAAAACTCTGCGTGCTTGGATTAGTACAGGCTAGAATTATCGAAATCAATACAAGGACTATGGCTATTCCATAAAGTATCTTCTTCATTTAGTAAAGTTATTTTGTTTGATTGTATTTCCAACCTTGTGTTAAGTACTTAATACAACAAGGGTGGCTCAGAGCCGGGTGAGCCACGCTGAGCCCTGTGAGCCATCCCACAAATTCAATGCACAATTCGCTGCGAAAAAGCCTGCCCACTTCCAACTAAAAACTGCCAACTTTTTCGCCCGCCAAGCCAAATTTAGGCAGAATTCCGGCTACTTGTTATGCATGCATAAAAATCATACTGAATACCGTTTTGAACTTTGGTATAGTATGATACAAATTATATTCTTATAACATGTGTTTTTTAAGAATTTATAAATTGTTTTGTTCGTTATTTTGAAATAATATTAGTATTTTAAATTTATATTTCTGGCTATTGCCAGTTTATAAGGCTATCTCTATCTTACAGAAACAGAATTTAAGGGTTTTATACCCCAAGCCTAAAGCGAATAAAATTTTAATAAGAATGAGTTTATCTAACATCAGTAACGGAGTGGAATTGAATAAGTATAGCAAAACCTTTACCCAGGATCCAACACAACCTGCGGCTCAGGCTATGCTTTACGGCATTGGTTTAACTGATGAAGATATGCAAAAAGCCCAGGTTGGCGTTGCCAGTATGGGTTATGATGGTAACACTTGTAACATGCACCTTAACGATCTGGCTAAGATAGTTAAACAAGGTATTTGGGCCGAAGATCTGGTTGGATTGATCTTCCATACAATAGGTGTTAGCGACGGCATGAGCAACGGTACCGAAGGTATGCGCTACTCGTTGGTTAGTCGTGATGTTATTGCAGATTCAATTGAAGCTGTTACGGGCGCCCAATATTATGATGGCTTAATTACCCTGCCGGGCTGTGATAAAAACATGCCGGGTTCTATTATGGCTATGGGGCGTTTAAATCGTCCATCTATAATGGTATACGGTGGTACAATAAAACCGGGTCATTGGAAAGGCGAGGACCTTAACATTGTATCAGCATTTGAGGCTTTAGGTAAAAAGATAGCCGGCCAGATCACTCCCGAAGACTTTATAGGTGTAATTAAAAACGCTTGCCCCAGCGCGGGTGCCTGCGGTGGTGTTTATACCGCTAATACCATGGCTGCTGCTATTGAGGCTTTAGGTATGAGCTTGCCTTATTCATCAAGCAACCCTGCTTTGAGCGAAGAGAAGAAAGCAGAGTGCTTAGCGGCAGGTAAAGCCATTAAAATACTTTTAGAGAAAGACATTAAGCCAAGTGACATAATGACCCGCGAAGCATTTGAAAATGCTATGGTGATAATTATGGTATTAGGTGGAAGTACCAATGCGGTATTGCACATGATAGCCATGGCAAAAAGCATTGGTGTTAAGTTAACGCAGGATGATTTTCAGACAGTAAGTAACCGGATACCGGTACTGGCAGATATGAAGCCAAGCGGTAAATACATGATGGAGGATCTGCATAATGTAGGCGGTGTACCTGCTGTAATGAAATATTGCCTTGCACAAGGTTGGTTGCATGGTGATTGCCTTACCGTTACCGGCAAAACCATTGCAGAGAACCTTGCAGAGGTGCCTGAGCTATCATTTGATGCACAAAAAATTATATGGCCGGTTGAAGCGCCTGTTAAGGCTACCGGTCACCTACAAATACTTTATGGCAATATCGCCATAGGTGGGAGCGTAGCCAAAATAAGCGGTAAAGAGGGAACTCATTTTGAAGGGCCCGCCCGTGTATTTGATGGTGAGTTTGAATTAATTGCAGGCATATCAAGCGGCCGAGTCAAAAAAGGTGATGTGGTGGT
Organism: Mucilaginibacter sp. HD30; assembly: GCF_054061755.1. Classification (NCBI taxonomy): domain Bacteria; kingdom Pseudomonadati; phylum Bacteroidota; class Sphingobacteriia; order Sphingobacteriales; family Sphingobacteriaceae; genus Mucilaginibacter; species Mucilaginibacter sp. HD30. The sequence goes on along the minus strand of NZ_JBSSEO010000001.1, from coordinate 2,323,511 downwards.
TATCCGCAACGTTGGCCCTAAGGGCGCGCCGGGTATGCCAGAGATGCTTAAGCCAACATCAGCCATATTTGGCGCAGGTTTAGGCAGCTCGGTAGCATTGATCACCGACGGCAGATTTAGCGGCGGAACACATGGGTTTGTGGTGGGCCACATCACCCCAGAGGCATATGACGGTGGGGAGATAGGTTTAATAAAAGACGAGGATAAGATTATAATTGACGCAACAACCAATCAGATCAATGTGATACTATCTGACGAAGAAATGGCCGCCCGTAAAGCTGCATGGCAGCAACCGGAACTAAAAGTGAGCAAAGGCTTGCTTTACAGATATGCCAAAACCGTAAAATCAGCAGCAGAAGGTTGCGTTACGGATGAGTTTTAATTGAGGTAAAAGGTTAAAGCTGAAAGGTAAAAGACTTTAATAAATTGATAGGAAAACAAATTCGAAATTGAACATTCGATATTCGAAATAAAAAATAGAGGTATGGAAGTTGCACAACAGGAAATACTAAACAAACCGGCTAAAGAGACTGTAAACATTACAGGATCGGCAGCGGTATTAGAAGCATTAATAGCAGAGGGAGTTGATACCATTTTTGGTTATCCGGGCGGGGCAATTATGCCTATTTACGATGCTTTATATGATTATAACGAAAAGCTGAACCACATTTTGGTTCGCCACGAGCAAGGTGGTATACACGCCGGCCAGGGTTATGCGCGTACATCAGGCAAAGTGGGTGTGGTATTTGCTACCAGCGGACCCGGTGCTACTAACCTGGTAACCGGTTTAGCCGATGCGCAGATAGACAGCACGCCTTTAGTATGCGTAACCGGTCAGGTTTTTGCGCATTTATTGGGTACCGATGCGTTTCAGGAAACAGATGTAATTAACATCACTACCCCGGTAACCAAATGGAACTACCAGGTAACTGATGCTACAGAGATCCCCGAAATAATGGCCAAAGCTTTTTACATAGCAAGAAGCGGCAGACCCGGCCCGGTATTGATAGATATTACCAAGAATGCTCAGATCCAACTTTTTGATTACGAAGGTTACACGCCATGTCACCACATCCGCAGTTACAGGCCAAAGCCAATAGTGCGGTCGCAATATGTAGAGCAGGCAGCGGCATTGATCAACCAGGCTAAAAAGCCATTTATTTTATTTGGTCAAGGTGTTATTTTAGGTAGCGCCGAGCAGGAGTTTAAAGTTTTTGTTGAAAAAAGCGGGATCCCCGCTGCATGGACAGTGTTGGGCGCAGGTGCTATACCAACTTCACATCCGCTTAATGTAGGCATGTTGGGTATGCACGGCAATTATGGCCCTAACGTTTTAACCAACGAGTGCGATGTTTTGATCGCTATCGGGATGCGTTTTGACGACCGTGTTACCGGCCGTTTAGATAAATATGCTAAACAAGCACAGGTAATTCACCTGGATATTGACCCTGCCGAGATTGACAAAAACGTAAAAGCAACCGTGCCTGTTTGGGGCGATTGTAAGGAAACCTTGCCAATGCTTACTGCTTTGGTTGAGGAGAAACAACATACTGAATGGGTGAATCTGTTTAATGACTACACCAGGAAGGAAGTTGAGGCCGTTATCCATAAAGAATTGAACCCTGCAGAAGGTGAGATGACAATGGGCGAGGTGATAAAACAATTAAATGATCTTACCCATGGCGAAGCGATTATAGTAACTGATGTGGGCCAGCACCAAATGGTTGCCTGCCGTTACGCTCAGCTTAATAAAACGCGTAGCAATGTTACAAGCGGTGGTTTAGGTACTATGGGTTTTGCACTACCTGCTGCTATTGGTGCCAAATATGGCGCGCTGGATCGTACGGTAGTTGCTATTACAGGAGATGGCGGTTTCCAGATGACTTGCCAGGAATTAGGTACCATAATGCAAAGCGGTGTTGATGTTAAGATCATTATCCTTAATAACCATTTTCTGGGTATGGTGCGGCAATGGCAGGAGTTGTTTAACTCGCGTCGTTATTCATTTGTAGACATTGAAAGCCCTGATTTTGTTGCCCTGGCTGCAGCTTACCGGATCCCGGGTAAAAGCATAACAGAGCGCGAAGATCTGCAAGGTGCCTTAAAAGAAATGTTAACCACAAAGGGTTCATTCCTGTTAGAGGTTAATGTTTTGAAAGAGAACAACGTGTTCCCGATGGTACCACAGGGATGCAGTGTAAGTGAGATAAGACTTAAGTAAAGTAGAATGTGGTTGATTAGGTTGATTAAGTGAGTAGTTAACCTAACCATCCTAAGATTGAAAGTAAATTAAGAGTATTAGTGAGGGTAAATTTGACGAAATAACTTAATCAACCCAATCAACCACTCACCATTTAACTAAAGAAACAATGAGCGATCATCAGGATATAGAACAGAAAGAGTTTAATATTACCATCTATACAGAAAATCAGGTAGGGTTATTAAACCGTATTGCTATCATATTTACGCGCCGTAAGATCAATATAGACAGCTTAAACACTTCGCCATCTGAAGTGGAGAGCATACACCGCTTTAATATAGTTATTACCGAGTCTGAAGAAGTGGTGCGTAAACTTACCCGCCAGATAGAAAAGCAGGTAGAGGTATTAAAAGTTTATTATAACACTAACGAAGATATTATCTGGCAGGAACTGGCACTTTACAAAGTGTCTACCGATGTAATTGCCGAAAAGGTAAGTGTTGAGCGTTTGCTGCGCGAAAATGGCGCACGTGCGGTAGTTATCCGTAAGGACTATACTGTGTTTGAAACAACAGGCCATCGCGAAGAAACTGATAACCTGATAAGCATATTACAGCCTTATGGCTTAATAGAGTTTGTACGCAGCGCAAGAGTAGCCATCATTAAAAATAGCGAGGGCTTTAACACCAAGCTGCGTGAATTTGAAAGAATGGAACCGGGCGAAGATGCAGTGGAGAATGAATATTTGAACAAAGGGCAGAAAGTATTTACCATGTAATGCAATGGAGTTTTTACTTGAAATAGCAAAACATACCCGCTTAAACTTCATCAAACTGATGGATGGTTTAACCATTGACCAGTTGAATGTTATACCGCATGGTTACAACAACAACATAGCGTGGAACTTTGCGCACATTGTGGCAGCTCAGCAAACCCTCTGCTATATACGGGGCCATGTTGATGCGCGTATACCTTTAGATATGATTAGTAAGTATCAAAGAGGCACCAGCCCGCAAGGATTAATTAGTAAAGAGGAGCTTGACTTTTATAAAGAGCATGCCTTTACACTACTTGATGAGGTAAAGGCTGATGTTGATGCGGAACTATTTGGTAACTATGAGGAAATAACAACCATGTTTGGCGTAACGCTAAGCAACGTTAAAGATGCCATAGCTTACTTTGTGACGCACGACAATTTGCACTATGGTTATGCTTTGGCTTTACGCAGAGCAGTTTTAGCAGAGAGTAATGCTAAACAGAATGAAACAACGGAATTAGAAAACACAATTAATAATAATTAAACCAAAATCAGTGAGGTCACAATAAGATCAGTGAAATCACAATAAAAACAAAAACAATGGCAAAATTAAATTTCGGTGGTACTGAAGAAAATGTAGTAACCCGCGAGGAGTTTCCTTTGGCAAAAGCACAGGACATCCTTAAAAACGAAACCGTAGCAGTTATTGGTTATGGTGTTCAAGGTCCTGGCCAAGCGCTAAACCAAAAAGACAATGGCATTAACGTAATTGTTGGCCAACGTAAAAATTCAAAAACATGGGATAAAGCCATTGCTGATGGTTTTGTACCTGGAGAAACCCTTTTTGAAATTGAAGAAGCTTTAGAAAGAGGAACTATAATTTGCTACTTGTTGAGCGATGCTGCTCAAATAGCTTTGTGGCCAACTGTAAAAAAACACTTAACCCCGGGTAAAGCATTATACTTCTCTCATGGTTTTGGCATCACTTTTAACGAGCAAACAGGTATTATTCCTCCTGCTGATGTTGACGTGTTTTTGGTTGCTCCAAAAGGATCTGGTACTTCATTGCGCCGTATGTTCTTGCAGGGCCGTGGCTTAAACTCAAGCTACGCTATCTTCCAGGATGCTACTGGCAACGCTTTTGACCGTGTTATAGCTTTAGGTATTGCTGTAGGTAGCGGTTATTTATTCGAAACTAACTTCAAGAAAGAAGTATATAGCGATTTGACCGGCGAGCGTGGTACACTAATGGGTTGTATCCAGGGTATCTTCGCTGCTCAGTACGAAGTATTACGCAGCAATGGCCACTCACCGTCTGAGTCATTCAACGAAACTGTTGAAGAGTTAACTCAATCATTAATGCCATTGGTTGCAGAAAATGGTATGGACTGGATGTATGCTAATTGCTCGACTACTGCTCAACGTGGTGCTTTAGATTGGTGGAAAAAATTCCGTGACGCTACTAAGCCTGTATTTGAAGACCTGTACAAAAGTGTTGCAACAGGTGTTGAATCGCAACGTTCAATTGATTCTAACAGCAAAGATGATTACCGCGTAAAATTAGATGCTGAATTAGCAGAGCTACGCGAAAGCGAATTGTGGCAAGCAGGTAAAACAGTACGTAGCTTACGCCCTGAAAACCAAGCTGTAGAAGCATAAATTTTTAGTAGCAAGTATTTAGTAGCAAGTATCAAGACACTTGTTGCTGAATACTTGCTACTTGCTACTTGATACTGAAAATAAGGACTCGTTATTATGCAAACAGTTAATAAAGACATCAAACGAGATCCGGACACGAATAAGATCTTCGACGCGCGTAATCTGGATAATGATTACGCAACGTTGAAGAGCCTGTTAAAACCGGGCATGCAGGTTTTAGATGTTGGATGCGGAACAGGCGCAATATCAAAAGACATAGCAAAAAAGGTAGGGCCGCAAGGGCATGTTACCGCGATTGACAATACGGAGCATTTTATTATCAGCGGAAAAGAAACTTATAGGGAAGTTGAAAACCTGGAATTGATCCATACTGATCTGTTTGAGTTTGATACCGATAAAAAGTTTGATCTGATAGTAACAGCCAGAACCTTGCAGTGGTTAAGTAACCCCGTACAAGCGCTGGCTAAAATGAAAAGCATGCTTAAGCCCGGCGGATGGTTATCTGTTTTAGATTACAACCATACGGCGATAGAATGGCAGCCTGAACCGCCGGCAAGTATGTTGGTATTTTACGCCGCATTTTTAAGGTGGCGCAACGATGCCGGAATGAACAACCGCGTAGCTGATGATGCTGCCGGATATTTTGATGAATTAGGCATTAAAGGCGTTGAGGTATTTGATGCTGCCGCAACTTATAAAAAAGGCGAAAGCGATTTTGCAAGTAAAATAGGAATATGGTCAAAAGTGGCCCAATCAACTCAAATGGTTGATGAGGGCTATATTACCAACCAGGAGCGGTTAAAGGCTATTGAAGATTACGATAATTGGATAGCAACTGATGCCGAGCTAATGGTAATGAAATTAAAAGAGACAAGAGGCCAGGTTTAAACGCCTGTTAATAATATTAAGGACAATAGAGAAAAAGATATGTTACACGATCCCAACCGAGTCTACGTTTTTGATACCACGCTGCGCGATGGCGAGCAGGTACCGGGTTGCCAGTTGACAACCCCCGAGAAAATAGAAATTGCCCGAGAACTGGAGGCGCTGGGCGTGGACATTATTGAAGCAGGCTTCCCTATATCAAGCCCGGGCGATTTTCAGAGCGTGGTAGAAATATCAAAAGCTGTAAAAAACCCAACGGTGTGCGCACTTACCCGCGCTAATAAAGGCGACATTGACGCCGCTGTTGCAGCACTGCAGTATGCCAAACACCCCCGCATACACACGGGCATAGGCTCATCAGATATGCACATCAAACACAAATTTAACAGCACCCGCGAAGAGATCTTAGAGCGCGCTGTCGAAGCTGTTAAGTATGCTAAAAAATCAGTTGAAGATATTGAGTTTTATGCCGAAGATGCCGGCCGTGCAGATGTTGTTTTCCTTGCACAAATGGTTGAAGCTGTCATTGCAGCAGGTGCTACAGTAGTTAACATTCCTGATACGAATGGCTATTGCCTGCCTGATCAATATGGCGCTAAAATAAAGTTTCTGAAAGAGAACGTTAAAAATATTGATAAAGCCATTATCTCCGTTCACTGCCACAATGATTTAGGCTTAGCTACAGCTAACTCTGTAGCGGGCTTGCAAAATGGTGCCCGCCAGATTGAAGGCACCATCAACGGTATTGGCGAACGCGCAGGTAACACTTCTATTGAAGAGGTGGTGATGATCTTAAAAACGCATGGTACATTGGGCCTGCATACCAACATCAACAGCAAGAATTTTTATGAGATAAGCCGCATGGTAAGTATGCAAATGCGTATGCCTGTGCAGCCAAATAAAGCCATTGTTGGCAGCAACGCCTTTGCGCACAGCTCAGGTATTCACCAGGATGGTTTCCTGAAAAACAGGGAAAATTACGAGATCATCCGTCCGGAAGACGTTGGTTTCCCAAGTGCGACTATCGTACTTACTGCACGCAGCGGAAGACACGCGTTAAAGTACCATCTTGAACGTTTAGGTTACAACCTGAACAAGGAAGAACTGGCTGATGCTTACCATCGTTTCCTGACACTGGCAGATGGCAAACTGGATATCAACGATGATGATCTGGTTGCCTTGATGGCTGGTGAAAAGGTGAATGGTTGATCGAGTTGGTTAAGTGAGTTAACAAAGTCAATCGTTGAATTAAATTTGAAATTAAATAAGTGAGTATTGTAAGGCAAAATAGGGCAGCCTAATCAACCCAATCAACAACTCACTAATAACTATAAAAAAGATGAGCACAACATTATTTGATAAGGTTTGGGACAGCCACGTAATACGCAAAATTGAAGGCGGCCCAAGTGTGGTTTTTATTGACCGCCACCTTATCCACGAGGTTACCAGTCCCGTAGCGTTTTTAGGTTTAAAAAACCGTGGCATTAAGGTTTTATACCCGGAGCGCACATTTGCAACTGCCGACCACAACACACCTACTATTAACCAGCACTTGCCGGTGGCAGATCCGCTATCAGCTAACCAGTTACACATGCTGGAAGAAAACTCTAACGAGTACGGCATTAGCTACTGGGGATTAGGTCACCAAAAGAATGGTATCGTACACGTTGTAGGACCAGAGTATGGTATCACCCAACCTGGTGCCACCATAGTTTGCGGTGATTCGCATACTTCAACGCACGGTGCTTTTGGCGCTATCGCGTTTGGTATTGGCACATCAGAGGTCGAGATGGTATTGGCATCGCAATGTATTATGCAGCCTAAGCCTAAAAAAATGCGCATTAATGTTACAGGTAAGCTGGGCAGAGGTGTTACACCTAAGGATGTGGCTTTGTTCATCATCTCTCAGTTGACAACATCAGGCGCAACAGGTTATTTTGTTGAGTACGCCGGTGAGGTGTTTGAAAACATGACCATGGAAGGCCGTATGACGGTTTGTAACCTAAGTATTGAAATGGGCGCTCGCGGCGGCATGATAGCTCCTGACGAAACGACCATCAATTATGTAAAAGGCCGTGAGTTTACCCCTAAAGGCGAAGCATGGGATAAGGCAGAGGCTTATTACAGAACGCTTAAAACAGATGCCGACGCGGTATTTGATAAAGAATATAATTTTGATGGTTCTACCATTGAGCCGATGATAACTTACGGTACCAACCCGGGTATGGGGATGGGCATATCGCATGATATTCCTGATGCTGACCAGGTAGAGGGCGGTGCTGCAACTTACGAGAAATCATTAGGCTATATGGGCTTCCATGAAGGCGATAGCATGATTGGCAAACCGGTTGACTATGTATTTGTGGGCAGCTGTACCAATGGCCGTATTGAAGATTTCCGTGCTTTTACATCCTTAATTAAAGGGCGCCATAAAGCAGATAATGTAACAGCGTGGCTGGTTCCCGGATCGCACATTGTTGAAGCGCAAATTAAAGAAGAAGGATTGCTGGCTATATTGAACGAAGCAGGTTTTGAATTACGTCAGCCGGGTTGCTCAGCCTGTTTGGCCATGAATGATGATAAAGTTCCTGCCGGAAAATATGCTGTAAGTACATCAAACAGAAACTTTGAGGGCCGTCAGGGCCCGGGTGCACGCACTATGCTGGCCAGTCCGCTGGTAGCAGCAGCAGCAGCCGTAACCGGTGTAGTAACCGATCCGAGAACATTATTAACAGAAGAATACGCATAGATAGATGATGGTTCATAGATCATAGTTCATAGTAAAATTTGCCGTGAATTATTTTCTATCAACTATGACCTATCAACCATGAACCAAAAATATGGCATACGATAAATTTACAGTATTGAGAAGCACGGCAGTGCCGCTTCCGATAGAGAATATAGATACCGACCAGATTATCCCTGCTCGCTTTTTAAAAGCTACAGAGCGTGTTGGTTTTGGCGATAACCTGTTTCGCGACTGGCGCTATAATCCAGACAATTCCCCTAAAGCGGATTTTGTGCTGAACAACCCTACCTATAGCGGTAAGATACTGGTTGGGGGTAAAAACTTTGGCTCGGGCTCATCGCGCGAGCATGCAGCCTGGGCGGTTTACGATTACGGTTTCCGTTGTGTAGTATCTAGCTTTTTTGCGGATATTTTTAAAGGCAATTGCTTAAACATTGGCGTATTGCCGGTACAGGTAAGCCCTGAGTTTGCTGACAAAATATTCTCTGCGATCCATGCTGATCCGAACACTGAGCTGGAAGTAAATCTGAATGATCAAACAATCACCTTGCTTGCAACCGGCGAAAAGGAATCATTCGATATTAACTCCTACAAAAAGAACAATATGCTAAACGGCTTTGACGATATTGATTATCTGTTGAGCCTTAAGCCGGATATTGAGACCTTTGCCGAGGCAAGGCCATTTTAACCGGCCCCTCCTAAATCCTCCCCGGAAGGGAGGACTTTAAATATCAAATTAGCGAGTCGCTTAATCGGATAACTGAATGTTTTTAAAAACTTACCAAAATAAGTCTCCCCTTCCGGGGGAGATTTAGAGGGGGCTCATGGAAAAAAGAAGAATTGAGATAATGGATACCACACTCCGCGATGGGGAACAAACATCGGGGGTATCGTTTTCCGTATCAGAAAAATTGACGATAGCACAACTGCTGCTGGAGGAACTGAAGGTAGACCGCGTAGAGGTTGCTTCGGCACGGGTATCTGATGGCGAGTTTCAGTCTGTTAAAACCATTACCGCCTGGGCGGCAGAGAACGGCTATTCAAATAATATTGAAGTTCTTTCTTTTGTTGATAACGGTGTATCTGTAGACTGGATGTTAAGGGCGGGCGTGAAAGTGCAAAATTTATTGACCAAGGGCTCGCTTAATCACCTTACCCATCAGCTTAAAAAAACGCCGGAAGAGCATTTTGCAGAGATTAAACATGTTATAGACTTAGCTGCTGATAATGGCATTGCTACCAACGTATACCTGGAGGATTGGAGCAATGGTATGCGCAATTCGCCTGATTATGTGTTTCAGTACCTTGATTTTTTAACACAGCAGCCTGTTAAAAGGATCATGCTGCCTGATACATTGGGGGTTTTAACACCATTAGAAACCTTTCTTTTTATTAGTAAAATAAAAGAACGCTATCCTAAAATTCACTTTGATTTCCATGCCCATAACGACTATGATTTGGGGACGGCCAATGTGCTGGAGGCGGTAAAAGCCGGCATTAACGGGCTGCATTTAACCGTAAATGGTATGGGCGAACGGGCAGGCAATGCCCCGTTGGCCAGCGCAATTGCGGTTTTGCATGATTTTGTGCCCGATGCAGTGGTGCAGATAGCAGAATCGTCTATTTATACCGTAAGCAAGCTTGTTGAAACCTTCTCAGGCGTACGTATCCCATCTAACAAGCCAATTGTTGGCGATAATGTGTTTACGCAAACGGCTGGTATCCATGCCGATGGCGACAACAAGAACAACTTGTATTTTAATGATTTGCTGCCAGAGCGTTTTGGCCGCAAACGCGAATACGCTTTAGGTAAAACATCCGGCAAAGCCAACATAGAAAAAAACCTGCAGGAATTGGGCTTGAAGTTGAATGATGCCGACCTGAAGAAAGTTACCCAACGAGTTATTGAGTTAGGCGATAAAAAAGAGACAGTTACCAAAGATGACCTGCCGTACATCATCTCTGATGTGCTGGATAGCAATTTGTACGAAGATAAGGTAAAGGTAGAATCATACGTAATGATGCATTCAATGGGCTTACGCCCATCAGCCACTATTTCTGTACAAATAGACGGCGAGCGCTTTGAAGAGAACGCACAAGGCGACGGTCAGTTTGATGCCTTTATGAATGCTTTAACTAAGGTTTATAACAAAAAAGAGAAAGAATTACCAAGGCTGATAGACTATGCCGTGCGTATAGCGCCGGGCAGTAGCTCAGATGCATTATGCGAAACCATTATTACCTGGGAAACTGCCGAGCGCAAATTTATTACCCGCGGCCTGGATTCAGACCAAACGGTTTGCGCCATAAAGGCTACGCAGAAAATGCTGAACATTATTTGAGAAAGAGATTCAAGAACCAAGATTCAAGAACCAAGATAAATCATTCAATAAATCATAATTAACCGGTGAAATCAAACAACATCGCTGAAATCAAAATCTTACAATGAAATTAAACATAGCCCTTTTAGCAGGAGACGGAATTGGTCCTGAGGTTATAGATCAGGCCGTAAAAGTATCAAACGCGGTTGCAGCAAAGTTCGGTCATGAAATTGCATGGACCGCCGGATTAACTGGTGCTGCCGCTATTGACGCGGTAGGCGAGCCTTACCCGGACTCAACACACGAAATTTGTATGGCGGCTGACGCAGTATTATTCGGCGCTATTGGTCACCCGCGTTTTGATAACGACCCAACCGCTAAAGTGCGCCCTGAGCAAGGTTTGCTAAAAATGCGTAAAGCTTTAGGATTGTACGCTAACGTACGCCCAACATTTACTTTCCCATCGTTAATTGATAATTCACCATTAAAACGCGAGCGTATTGAAGGTACGGACCTTATCATTTTACGCGAGCTTACAGGCGGTATCTATTTTGGCGCTCGTGGTCGTTCAGAAGATGGTAACACCGCTTTTGATACCTGTACTTATACCAAAGACGAAGTAACCCGCTTAGCTAAATTAGGCTTTGAACTGGCCATGACCCGTAGCAAAAAATTGTGCTGCGTGGATAAAGCTAACGTGTTGGAAACATCACGCCTTTGGAGACAAACCGTACAGGCAATGGAAAAAGATTATCCTGAAGTTACGGTAAGCTATGAGTTTGTTGATGCTGTAGCTATGCGTTTGGTGCAATGGCCAAACAGTTACGATGTATTAATAACAGAGAACCTCTTTGGCGATATTTTAACCGACGAGGCATCAGTTATTTCCGGTTCAATGGGATTGATGCCATCGGCATCAAAAGGCGTTCATACGTCTTTATATGAGCCGATACACGGTTCATATCCGCAGGCTGCAGGTAAAGACATCGCTAATCCTTTAGCAACTGTATTATCAGCTGCTATGATGTTTGAAGATGCGTTCGGTTTGACAGAAGAAGCTGAAGCTATCCGCGTAGTGGTTAATAAATCATTAGCAGAGGGTGTAGTTACCGAAGATTTATCAGGTACCAACAAAGCTTACAAAACCAGCGAAGTTGGCGATTGGCTGGCTGCGAATGTATAATTAGAGATTAGGCGAGGCGCGATATTTTAGCGAATTGAAAGCTTGTCCCGGAACTTTTTATTTATCAGTGCCGGTATAACAGGAAGAACGGTTAGCATGGCCATTGCATACTTTTGCTGAGATATGTGAAAAATAGTAGCAACTAATACAACAACAAGACAAAAGTTTAGCAGCCAGGGATTTATTTTCATAACGAGGATTATCTGCTCAAATATATCACATTTGAACTAACAACAAACCGTTACCTTTGATGGGTAGCGGTTTTTTTTTATAACACAAATATTTTAATGGAGAATAAATTAGATTCTAAGGCGGCAGCGCAAAGATTAAGGGATATTGCCAAACATACGCCGCTTATTTATCATCCAAAACTGTCGGCTAAATACAATGCCGAAATTTATTTAAAACGTGAGGATCTGCAAGTAGTACGATCTTACAAACTGCGTGGCGCTTATAACATGATCAGTCAGCTTAATACTGATGAGTTGAACAGGGGCGTGGTTTGCGCAAGTGCAGGTAATCATGCGCAGGGCGTTGCGTTTTCCTGCAAAAAAATGGGCATTAAAGGCGTAATATTTATGCCCGAAATAACTCCCCGCCAAAAAGTTAAACAAACCGAAATGTTTGGCGATGGCAACGTAGAAATAATTTTAGTAGGTGATACTTTTGATGATTGCCTTGCCAAAGCTCTTAAATATACTGCCGAAAACAACATGACCTTTGTGCCACCATTTGATAACCTGAGCGTTATTGAAGGCCAGGGAACCGTTGGAGTCGAGATATTTGAGGATCTGCCAGATGTTGAAATAGTGATTATGCCCGTTGGTGGCGGCGGGATTTCTGCAGGCGCGGGTACGTTTTTAAAGAGCCAAAATCGTGATATAAAGATAATAGGCGTGGAACCCGAAGGTGCTCCCTCTATGCTTAAGGCACTTGAAAACGGTGCCCCGGTTACCTTAGATACCATTAACCGTTTTGTAGATGGTGCCGCTGTTAAGCGGGTAGGCGATATTACCTTTAATATTTGCAAGACGGTATTAGACGATATTTTCACCGTTCCCGAAGGTAAAGTTTGCACTACTATATTGACTTTATATAACGAAGATGCCATCGTAGTTGAACCTGCCGGCGCGCTATCTGTAGCCGTGCTTGATGCCTGTGCCGATAAGATCCACGGTAAAAAAGTGGTGTGCGTTATTAGCGGGGGCAATAATGATATTGACCGCATGGCCGAGATAAAGGAAAAATCACTGCTGTATGAAGGACTGAAACACTACTTTATAGTTCGTTTCCCGCAGCGACCGGGTGCTTTGAAGCTTTTTGTAAACAATGTACTCGGAGCTCATGATGATATTACGCGCTTTGAATTCATAAAAAAGACAGAGAAGGAGCAAGGCCCCGCCCTGGTGGGTATTGAACTATCTAACCGCGAAGATTACAACGGCTTACTACAACGCATGAAAGACTACCGCTTTGAAGTAATAGAGCTTAACCGCGATCAAACGCTGTTTGAATATTTGGTGTAACCGATAGGCCTTATTTGCTTAACACTTACTGACCAATCAAGCTGCTCTTTTTGCGTTGCTCGGGTGTAAGGGCTTTGTATTTTACATACGAGTCGTTAATATAGGATGCCAGTGTAGGGCCACTGTTGCTCTGAATAAAATCATAGTTGGGGCGATAAATGGCCATAAAGGTCTGCAGTTCATTGCCCCTAAGCGGTATAAGGCTGCTTACATAAGCTATGCTGAAAGCCTGGTCAACAGCCCGTTCTTTTTCTTCCTGTGCAAAATACTTTTTAAGGCGACGCGCATTTTTAGCCTCTTTAGAGAAAATGGTGCTTGGCGAAAGAATATAGACCTTGCTTTTGGTGTATATTTCAGGGTATTCAGTATGCGGGTCAAAGCTCCTGCTCGAGTTAATATTTACCTCGCTTAAAAGAGCAGGGTTTTCTTTTAGCCTGATGTTTAAAGTGCGCGTATCAACAACCACCAATGTATCAGATATATAACCCGGTGATGTAAAAATAAGCAGGTTGCCCACCGTACCCTGAATTTCAAACTTACCGTCATCTTCGGTTATGGTGATTTTATTTTTGGTTATGTTCTTTACAAATACATTGCCCAGGCCCTTGTCGTTGCTCGAGTCAACAACCTTACCTTTAAAATAATCCTGGGCACTGGCAGTGCCTGCAATAAGTAAAAACAATAGAGCGGCAATAAAAAAATTTGGTCTCATAGGGCAGACAATTTTATGTGGTGAAAATAGCCATTATTTTAATGGCAAGCCATCGGTAATAGAAATTTAACAAATGGCGTACCAATATCAGCAGCCAGGGGTGGGTGACGAGTTGTAGGACTAAAGGTGAAGTTGCGCATAATGCAACAAAAAAGCCTTTCCGAATCCCGGAAAGGCTTTTTTAATATTTTACCAAACTCCCCTTAAGAAAGCTGGAGATATTACTTGTGTTCTATCCCTTCGGCTAAAACAACCACTTTATTGTTTGATGCTTCAACAACGCCGCCTTTAATAAAAAAAACGTCCTCCTGTTTACCGGCACCACGAACGGTTAGTTTACCATCCTTTAAAGTAGAGATAATAGGAGCATGGTGATTCAATATTTCAAAAAATCCCACTGTGCCAGGTAAAATTACCGAGGTAGCTTCGCCTTCAAACACTTTTTTATCGGGAGTAAGAATTTCTAATGTCATTTTTTTAGTATTGAGTAGTTAGTATCAAGTATCAAGTAGCCAGATCAATTTGTCTTGCTACTTGATACTAAGTACTTGCTACTAATTAAGAATTAGCTTCTGCTAACAATTTCTTGCCTTTTTCAATAGCATCTTCAATGCCGCCTACAAGGTTAAATGCTGCTTCAGGATATTCGTCAACTTCGCCATTCATGATCATGTTAAAGCCACGGATGGTTTCTTTAATATCAACCAATACACCTTTTAAGCCTGTAAACTGCTCGGCAACGTGGAACGGCTGAGAAAGAAAACGCTGAACACGGCGTGCGCGCGATACAACTAATTTATCCTCTTCAGAAAGCTCATCCATACCTAAGATGGCGATGATATCTTGTAACTCTTTGTAACGTTGTAAGATCTCTTTAACACGTTGAGCAGTGTTGTAGTGCTCATCGCCTAACACAGCAGGGCTAAGGATACGTGAAGTTGAATCCAATGGATCCACCGCAGGATAGATACCTAACTCGGCAATTTTACGTGAAAGTACAGTAGTAGCATCTAAGTGGGCGAAGGTTGTAGCCGGCGCAGGGTCGGTCAAGTCATCCGCAGGTACGTAAACCGCTTGTACTGATGTAATAGAGCCACGTTTTGTTGAAGTGATACGTTCTTGCATCACACCCATCTCTGTAGCTAATGTTGGTTGATAACCTACCGCCGAAGGCATACGGCCTAACAACGCTGATACTTCAGATCCTGCTTGTGTAAAGCGGAAGATGTTATCAATAAAGAATAATATATCACGGCCTTTACCGTCAGCATCGCCATCGCGGAAATATTCTGCAATAGTTAAACCTGATAGCGCCACACGTGCACGTGCACCCGGAGGCTCGTTCATTTGTCCGAAAACGAATGTTGCTTTTGACTCTTTAAGAGCAGTAGCATCAACCTTTGAAAGGTCCCAGCCGCCTGCTTCCATTGAGTGCATAAAGGCATCACCGTATTTGATAATGCCAGACTCCAGCATCTCGCGCAAAAGGTCATTACCTTCACGTGTACGCTCGCCTACACCGGCAAATACAGATAAACCATCATATGCTTTCGCAATGTTGTTGATCAATTCCTGGATCAATACGGTTTTACCAACACCGGCACCACCAAACAATCCAATTTTACCACCTTTAGAGTAAGGCTCTAAAAGGTCAACTACTTTAATACCGGTAAACAGTACTTCAGCCTCTGTTGAAAGGTCCTCAAAACGAGGCGGCTCATTGTGAATAGGGCGGCCGTTTGATTTATCAAGATCAGGGATACCATCAATAGCATCACCAACCACGTTAAATACACGTCCTTTAATATCATCGCCTACAGGCATTTTAATAGCCGTACCTAAGTCTACAACGTCCATACCGCGCAGTAAACCGTCGGTTGAATCCATTGCGATAGCACGAACACGATCTTCGCCCAAGTGCTGCTGAACCTCAAGAATTATCTTTTGGCCTGTAGATTTGGTGATCTCTAATGCGTTATAAATTCTGGGAAGGTGAGCATCAGCGAAGCTGACATCGACTACCGGACCGATGATCCGTGATATTTTTCCAATGTTTGGCATATATTACCTGGTATTTTTTAAATAACTCTTTTTAAAATAGGATAATGTTAAGTACCCGCTATTTCAGGGCGCAAAGTTAAGATTTTTAACAAGATTTAAAATAGGTTTTCAGAGATTTTTTTGGGAATAGTAAATTAATGTTAACAATTGAACGGAGACGCTAATTGCCGAACTGACAGAATTTATTTTGATATTTTTTTTCTGCTTAAAAACTCGCATATTTAAAAACCAATTTAACCAATGCACAACAAAATCGAGTTTGTAAAAATCACCTCCTGGGTAATAATTGCAGTTTCTTTAGCCTCAGTTGCCGGGTGGATGCTGGATGTTGAGTTGCTTAAAACGGCACTGCCTGGTTTACCCAGTATTAAGATAAATACGGCCATATGCCTTTTACTATGTGGAGTTGTAGCTCTTTTTTATATTGATGATGCTCAAAAGCATTTTAATATAATAATTCCGCTTAACCTTATAGCCCTGATATTGTCGGCACTCACGCTGTTTGAGCATGTGTTCAATGTGAATTTAAGAATAGACGAATTTTTAGTTAAAGAAAGTGTAGCTGACACCGCGCCCGGGCGTATGGCATTAACATCAGCATCGTGCCTGGTAATGCTTACCGTCGGCTTTGCATTTGTTACCGCGCAGGCGCCAAAAATGTTTAGTATGGCCGCACAAGTGTTTTTTACTATTGTGGCGCTCCTGGCAATGCTGGCTATAATAGGATACATTTTTGATGTTCCCTTACTGCATAATTTATCCATGTCTAAATCCATGGCCCTGTTAACAGCGGTTTTACTATTGCCACAGTCATTGGTGTATATGGCTCTTTTACAGGTTAGTAAAGTCGAAAGCATTCATAACACAAGGAGATAGCAAGCTGCCAAATGGGCTATAAACTAAAACTCAGCACAATCTTACCCATATGTTCCCCGGCTTCCATTAATTGATGTGCCTCCGCAGCTTGTTCGGCCGGGAAAGTTTTAAAAACCAAAGGTTTTATTTTACCCGATGCTAAAAGGGGCCAAATGTTTTCCTCGAGTTTACGCGCTATTTCGCTTTTAAACGCAACCGAGCGTGGGCGTAGGGTTGATCCGGTTATCAGCAACCTTTTACGCATAATTAGGGATAGGTCAACTTCGGCATTTTTGCCTTTAACCGCGTTTATAATAACCAGCCGTCCATCTTCTGCCAGCAACTGTAAATTAAGCGGTGTATAATCGCCGCCAATGCTGTCCAATACCAGGTTTACGCCTTTGCCGTTGGTGAGCTGTTTAATAACGTCTAAAAAGTTTTCGGTTTTGTAGTTGATGGCCCTTTCTGCACCCAGGCTTTCGCAAAAGGCACATTTCTCTGCCGATCCTGCTGTAGTATAAACTATAATACCCAATGCCTTGCCTATTTGTATAGCCGTACTGCCAATGCCGCCCGAGCCGCCGTGCACTAACATACTATTGCCTGCCTTTAAAAAATCATTATTAAATACGTTGCTGTAAACGGTAAAGAATGTTTCGGGTAACGATGCTGCCTCCGTCAAACTTAAATTATCCGGCACAGGCAAGCATTGCCCCTCGGGTACATTGCAATATTCGGCATAACCGCCACCTGCCACCAAGGCGCACACCTTGTCGCCAACTTGCCAGCGGGTTACGTTGCTGCCTATAGCTGTTATGATGCCGGCAATTTCCAATCCGGGTATATCCACAGGCGCGCCTGCCGGTGGAGGATAGTTGCCTTTGCGCTGAAAAATATCAGGCCGGTTTATACCTGCAGCAGCTACTTTTACCAGCACCTCGGTGTCGGTGTATTGCGGTATTGGTCGCTCTTCGAGCTGTAAAACTTCCGGTCCGCCGGGTTGGGTTATGATAATTGCTTGCATAGGATAAATATCGGCAGAAAATAAACTAAAATCTAACGAGCGTAGGCGCTGTGCGATTCCCTCCCCACGGGAGGGTGTAGAGAGGGGTTTCACAGGCGATTACTCCTTCCTTATGGAAGGAATAGCATGGGCCCTATGTAATAAGTAAAAAAGTACATAGAAGTTCATAAAATTTCACATTTTTGCACTCAAAGTATAGTTATACACTATATTAAATAGATTTTTTTGATAATGACCGCTAACGATATACGCCAGGCTTTTCTTGATTTTTTTGCTTCTAAAGGGCACACCATTGTTCCCTCTGCACCAATAGTTGTTAAAAACGACCCTACACTGATGTTTACCAATGCAGGTATGAACCAGTTTAAGGATATATTTTTGGGCGAAGCGCCGGCTAAATCGCCACGCGTGGCAGATACGCAGCGTTGTTTGCGTGTGTCCGGCAAGCATAATGATTTGGAAGAAGTAGGTATTGATACCTATCACCATACCATGTTTGAAATGCTGGGGAACTGGAGCTTTGGCGACTATTTTAAAAAAGAAGCCATTGAGTGGAGCTGGGAGCTGTTAACAGCAGTTTACGGGATTGATAAGGACCGCCTATACGTTACCATTTTTGAGGGTGATGAAAAAGAAGGTTTACCAAAAGACCAGGAAGCTTATGATTTTTGGAAGCAACAGGGCGTGCCCGAAAGCCACATATTATTAGGCAACAAAAAAGATAATTTTTGGGAAATGGGCGAGACCGGTCCGTGTGGGCCATGTTCTGAGATCCATTTTGATAACCGCACCAATGCCGAAAGAGCAGCGGTTGACGGCGCTAAATTGGTTAATGCCGATGACCCGCAGGTGATTGAGATCTGGAACAATGTGTTTATGCAGTTTAACCGCCTTAAGGACGGTTCATTGCAGGAGCTGCCCGCCCAGCATGTGGATACAGGTATGGGCTTTGAGCGTTTGGTGCGTGTGCTGCAAGGGAAATCATCAAATTATGATACGGATGTTTTTACGCCGATAATTGAGTTTATTGCTCAAAAATCGGGCATAAAATATAACGCTGCCGCCGAGCCGGGTGATACCGACTGGGGCACAGCCGTAGCCATGCGCGTACTGGCCGATCATATTCGTGCCGTAAGCTTTGCCATTGCTGATGGGCAATTGCCATCAAACAATAAGGCGGGTTATGTTATCCGCAGGATTTTACGCAGGGCGGTTAGATACTCTTATCAAAATTTAGGCTTTAAAGAGCCTTTCATTAACCAATTGGTGCCTTTACTGGCAGATCAGTTTAATGGTGTGTTTGATGAGTTGTATAGTCAAAAGGATTTTGTACAGAAGGTTGTTTTGGAGGAGGAGTCAAGCTTTTTGAGGACATTAGAAAATGGTATTAAGCGTTTTGATGAGATAACATTATCAGGCGAAAGCACCTTATCAGGCGGCCTCGCTTTTGAACTATCGGATACGTATGGCTTCCCTCTTGACCTTACGGAGCTAATGGCTCGTGAAAAAGGCTTAAATGTTGACATAAAAGGCTTTAATAATGCCCTCCAACAACAAAAAGCCCGTTCTCGTGCTGCATCAGCAGTTGATACCGGCGATTGGGTAGTTTTAAAAGCAGACGATAACGTTGAATTTACCGGTTACGACGAAACAGAAACTGTTGCCCACATTGTAAAATACCGAAAGGTAACGGCAAAGGGGAAAGACCAGTACCAGATAGTATTAGATAAAACACCTTTCTATGCCGAAAGCGGTGGCCAGGTGGGGGATAAGGGCGAACTGGTTTTCCCGGATGGTGAGGTAGTTTATGTTACCGATACCAAAAAAGAGAACGGCCTTATTGTTCACTACGTAGATAAACTGCCTGATGATATTGACGATGCCTTAACCGCCATTGTTGAAAAGAACATGCGTACCAGCATCATGAATAACCATAGCGCCACGCACCTGCTGCATGCCGCCATGAAAAACGTTTTGGGTACGCACGTAAACCAAAAAGGATCGTTAGTAAATGCGGAATATCTGCGTTTTGACTTTTCGCATTTTGCCAAAGTTACCGATGAAGAACTGGCGCAAATTGAAGCTATAGTTAACGAAAAAATCCGCGCTAACATCGCCTTAAAAGAAGAGCGCAATGTGCCTTATGACATTGCAATCAGCAGTGGTGTAACCGCGTTGTTCGGTGAAAAATACGGCGACTATGTTAGGGTGATAACCTTTGATGAAACCTTTAGCAAGGAACTTTGCGGTGGTACACACGTGCCAGCAACAGGGGCCATAGGTTACTTTAAGATCATATCAGAAAGTGCTGTAGCTGCCGGCGTACGCCGTATTGAGGCCATAACAGGTATAGCAGCAGAGCAATACATCATTGCCCAAAGCAAGCTTTTAAATGATCTGAAGGAACTGCTGAAAAATCCAAAAGACATCAGCAAAAGCGTTGAGGGCTTAATAGACGAGAACAATCGCCTTAAAAAAGAAATAGAAAAAAGCATACTTGAAAAGTCATCGGGCTTAAAGGATGAACTGGCTAAAAAGGTTGAAAATATTAACGGCATAAATTTCATCGCCCAAAAAGTTGACCTGCCCAATGCCGATGCGGTTAAAAATCTGGCTTATCAACTGAAAGATATCGTGTCTGATCTGTTGCTGGTGCTGGTTGCTGTTAATGATGGCAAGCCCGGCATAACAGTAATGATAGCCGAAAACCTGGTTAAAGAAAAAGGACTGGATGCAGGCAAAATAGTACGCGAACTGGCTAAAGAAATTCAGGGCGGCGGTGGTGGTCAGCCGTTTTTTGCTACTGCAGGCGGTAAAGATGTGAGCGGGTTGGATAGAGTGTTAGAGAAAGCGAAAGGGATTATATAGACCCCCTCTAAATCTCCCCCGGTAAGGGAGCCTTTTCATAAAGGTTTTAAGTCCTCCCTACCGGGGAGGATTTAGGAGGGGCTTTTTAAGCTGTTTATATCAGAAATTTATATATTTGAAGCTTATTGACAATAATATTGTCGATATTTTATTTTATGACGATTTTGACAGGCGAAACAGGCGAAAAATATGAATTAGTTGTCGGATTAGAGGTTCACGCGCAATTATCAACGCAAAGCAAGGCTTTTTCATCAGATTCTGCTGCATTTGGCGCCGAACCTAACCACCACGTAAGTGCTATTTCATTGGGCCATCCGGGCACTTTGCCCCGCATCAACAAGCGTATGATTGAATATGCTGTAAAGATGGGTTTGGCCTGTAATTGTACCATCAATCTTAATAACCACTTTACCCGTAAAAACTACTTTTACGCTGATCTGCCCAAGGGATACCAGATCTCGCAGGATCAGCAGCCTATTTGTTTAGGCGGGGCGGTAACGGTAAAATTATCAGATGGTACGGTAAAAGACATTGCCATTCACCACATCCACATGGAAGAGGATGCGGGCAAGAGCATGCACGACAGTGTTTGCGATGATTCCTTCATTGATCTTAACCGTGCGGGCGTTCCATTGCTTGAAATTGTGTCAGAACCTGATATGCGCAGCGCCGAAGAAGCAGGGCAATACTTAACCGAAGTGCGCAAATTGCTCCGTTATCTTGACGTTTGCGATGGCAATATGGAAGAAGGCAGCATGCGCTGCGATGCTAATATATCTGTGCGCCTTAGAGGCGCTACCGAGTACGGTAACCGCTGCGAGGTAAAGAATTTAAACTCTATCCGCAATGTGCAGCGCGCCATTGAGCACGAGTTTGAGCGCCAGGTGCGCGTTATTGAAGCAGGTGGCCACATAGACCAAAACACGCTTAACTTTAATGCCGATACCGGCGAAACGTCTGTATTGCGCAGTAAGGAAATGGCTAACGATTACCGCTATTTCCCCGAGCCTGATTTGATGCCATTGGTGTTGGATGAGGCTTTTGTTGATAGCATTCGCCAAACGTTGCCTGCTTTGCCGCACCAGTTGCATAAAAAATATACTGAGCAGCTGGGTTTAAGCGAGTACGACGCATCTGTAATTACGGCTGATAAAGAGCTGGCCTTATACTTTGAAGAATTGATAAAGCATACAGCTAATTATAAGGCTGCGGTGCACCTTTTAATGGGCCCGGTTAAATCACATTTGAACGAGACAGGGCAACATATAGGTAACCTGCACGTTAAACCTGAGAATTTGGCGGGGATAATTAAATTGATAGACGCCGGATCAATAAATAATACTGTAGCTTCGCATAAATTGTTCCCGGCTTTGCTGGCATCGCCGGGTAAAACGGCACTGCAACTGGCAACAGAACTAAACTTATTGATAACTGCCGACGGCGATGACGTTAGCGAATTTATCCGCGAAGCCTTAGCTAAGTTCCCAGATAAGGTTACAGAATATCAAAAGGGGAAAAAAGGCGTTTTAGGTTTGTTTATGGGCGAGATAATGAAACGCTCAAAGGGCAAGATCGATCCGCAGAAAACAAACCAGCTGTTAATAAAAGAATTAGAAACTAAATGAAGATCCGCCACCTCATCTGCCTGTTAACCGTTTTAAGCTTTTGCTCTGCCTGTGTGCAAAACGCTGATTTTACGCTTTCGGGCGAGATAAAGAATGCTGGTGATGTGAAGAAAATTTATCTGTTAGAAGCCGGTACCACCCGCGTGGTTATAACAGACTCGGCAAGTTTAGACGAGCAGGGAAAATTTCAGTTTAAACATTTTACGCCTTATGCTAACCTGTATAAATTACGCATTGGCGGTTTCTTTTTTGACCTGATAGCTGCTAACGGCGATAAAATTGAGTTCATCACCGATTTGAAAGACGAGAAGCATATTTATATCGTAAAGGGCTCTGAAAACTCAGAAAAAATACAGGCGTTTAATAAAATAAGCGCTTTTTATGGCGATAAGAACACCAAATTAGACGAGCAGTACCAGGCAGAGGTAGAGCAAGCCGGTAAAGAAAGTGTGGAACTGTCGCAAAAATTTATTCCCCTTTATCGCCAAAATATTGCAGACTACAGCAATGCATTAATAGATTTTAAGAACAAGAACGAAACCTCGCCCGCCTCATTTTACGCCATGGTATCGTTAGATAGCACCCGTTACGAGCAGCAGTTAATAGCTTATGCCGAAAACCTGAAGGCGAAGCAATACTTTACAGACAACCCGGGTGTGCAGGCTTTTATAAACCGCATGATGGCTGCCAAACCCGTGTCTGTTGGTCAGAAGGCGCCTGAATTTGTTATCAGAGGCTTGGATGATAAGCCGGTTAAGTTATCAGATTACAAGGGTAAATACGTAATGCTTGACTTTTGGGCGTCATGGTGCGGCCCCTGCAGACAGGAAAATCCAAACGTGGTAAAACAATACAATCTTTATAAAGACAAAGGCTTTAATATACTGGGTATTTCGCTTGACGAGGACAAGGATCTTTGGCGGAAAGCTATAGAAGCGGATAAATTAACCTGGAAACACGCTTCTGAGTTAAAAAGCTTTGAAGGCAGCACACCATCACTTTACAGGATATACGCTATCCCTGCAAATTTTATAATTGATCCTCAAGGCATTATCATCGCAAAAAATATTACCGGTACTGATCTTGAAGATTTTTTAAAGAAAACATTTACCAAGGCTCAATAGAATGTTAAAATAAAGTACCATTTAACAATTTGTTAATATTGAGTTAACTGCAATCTTCTTTTAAGCTTATACTTTTACTCAAAAAAATAGTTAATGAGCAACACTACCAAACAGAAGATACTTATTGTTGATGATGAGCCTGATATTTTAGAGCTTATTGAATACAATTTGAAGAAGGAAGGCTACCAGGTTTACCTGGCCCATAATGGTCAGGAGGCCGTTGCCGAAGCAAAACGTTCACTGCCCGATTTGATAGTTCTTGATATAATGATGCCTAAAATGGATGGCATTGAAGCCTGCCGTATTATGCGCACCATGCCCGAGTTTAAAAATACTTTTATGGTGTTTTTAACCGCCCGCAGCGAAGAATATTCAGAGATTGCCGGTTTTAACGTTGGCGCCGATGATTACATAGCCAAACCTATTAAGCCGCGCGCCTTGGTTAGCCGTATAAACGCTATTTTGCGCCGTAATGCGCCTGTTGAAGACGTTGCAGATAATAAGCTGGAAATTGGCTCGCTGGTTATTGACCGTGAGGCATATTTGGTTTACAAGGATGGACAAAAAGTTGTACTGGCTAAAAAGGAGTTTGAACTGCTTTACTTGCTTGCATCAAAACCCGGCAAAGTTTACACCCGCGAGGTGATCCTTAAAAACATCTGGGAAGACTCGGTAGTAGTTACCAATCGTACCATTGATGTACACATTAGAAAGCTGAGAGAGAAATTAGGCGATGATGTAGTAGCCACCGTAAAAGGTGTAGGATACAAATTTGAAGCATAAAACAAAAACGCCTCCTGATAATTCAGGAGGCGTTTTTGTTTTATAGCCATTATATTATAATATAGGCTTGCGCTTAGCGGTAGCTTTTTTAGCTGTACCGGCTTTAGCGGCTGTTGCCTTAGCTGGGGCTGTATCAGCCTTCGCTTTGGTAGCAATGGCCTTTACTTTCGTATCAGCTTGTTTTTTAACA
Organism: Mucilaginibacter sp. HD30; assembly: GCF_054061755.1. Taxonomy (NCBI): domain Bacteria; kingdom Pseudomonadati; phylum Bacteroidota; class Sphingobacteriia; order Sphingobacteriales; family Sphingobacteriaceae; genus Mucilaginibacter; species Mucilaginibacter sp. HD30. The sequence goes on along the minus strand of NZ_JBSSEO010000001.1, from coordinate 2,298,989 downwards.
TCGGCAGCAGCTGTCTTAGCTTTTGTTGTAATGGTTTTAGCTTTGTCCTCTGCTTTTGCTTTAACATCTGCAACCTTGGCTTTAGTTTCTTTAACTGCAGCTTTGGCTTTTGTGGCAACATCACTCGTTTCTTTTTTTACTGATGCTTTAGCCGTGGCTACTTTGCGGGTTGCGGCTCTTTTCTTTGGTGCAACAGCCTCTTTCAGGTCGTCAAATTTTTCTTCCGCAACATCTGCTACGTCTTCTGCCTTGTCTTTGGTGCCTTCCCACAGCTCCTCAATTGTTTCTTTAACCTTCTCAAAAAATCCCTTTTCTTCAGGTTCGGTTTTTTTATCACTCATGTTTTTATAGATAGATATTTGTATGTCAGTTAATAACCAATATTATTTGGATTTTGTTTTAGGAGGATGGAAACTGATGGGTAATTGAAAGAGATCATTTATATTATAAGTGTTGGAAAGATTTAAAAAGAGCGGCGGGCGGTGCGATTCCCGTCTCGAGAGGGGGGTTTTAATGGAGATGTTTTAAAAGTACCAGGCGGCTTTAGCTAAAACTGACGTTAAGGATTTAAATTAATAACCGTATTTTTGCCGGCTAACATAAAAGCATGAAGATACCCAAGTTTGCCGACCTGATACTGTTTGAGGATGATGATTTGATAGTGATAAACAAGCCGGCTTTTATAAGCTCGTTGGATGAACGGGGAGAGGGCAGCAGTGATATCAGCATTTTGCGTATGGCAAAGGCTTACTCAGATGATGCGCAGATCTGCCATCGTTTAGATAAAGAGACTTCCGGATCATTGATCATCGCTAAAAACCCTGAAGCGTATCGGCATATATCTATGCAGTTTGAAAAACGACAGGTAAATAAGGTTTATCATGCGGTGATTGATGGTACCCACGTATTTGATAACCTGCTGGTTGATCTGCCTATCCTAAACGTTGGTAAAGGTAACGTAACCATTAGCAGGCAGGAGGGCAAACGTGCCGAAACCTGGTTCCAGTCGCTTAAATTTTTTAAACACTATACTTTGGTAGAGTGCCGCCCGGTTACAGGTCGTATGCACCAGATCCGCATTCATTTAGCCACCCAACGTGCTTCCATCGCCGGAGACGAAATGTATAAAGGCAAACCGGTGTTTCTCTCTGCCATTAAGCGTAAATATCATTTAGGCAAGGAGCAGGAAGAACTGCCTATTATGAAGCGTTTTGCCCTGCATGCTTATCAGGTTACCTTCAAAATCTTAAACGGCACAGATGTTACTATTCATGCTCCATATCCGAAGGATTTTGAAACGCTGCTGAAGTTGTTGGAGAAGTTTGATAGTTAGTTAAACACGCGCTTTGTCGCTTGATGAGGCTTACGCGCTTACCTTGCCGCGCTATGGTCGATATGCATTTTTTCTTTTTCGAGGGGATGACCTGCGTTACTTATCGCTTGGTTAGTCCCTCGCGCTTGGCTTGCCCCGCTCATTTGCCGCGGAGGCTGTTACTTTTGTCTTGAGTGGCTGTTGCGCAACCGCCATAAGGAGCTTTCAATTTTTTATATTTATGATAGTTGCACGTGATAGAAGTTGATTCTTTCCAGGTAGATGTAGGCTTTATAAACGTGTTCACGAAGGATAATTACACTTAACTTCACCGGTTTTGGTCGGTATTTCAACATTTTCTTAAGATTATAAGCGATAGCAGCCATAGTTAGGCATTTATTGGCCTGTATAAGTCCTTTACAGTTGACCCTTTTAATGCCGAGATAATTTACCAATGTGCCGATAACCGGCTCAACTGTACTTTGTCGAAGCTTCATTAGTCTTTTAGCTTTTCGGGTCCGCATTCTCAGGTGCATAGTATCGTAATAAGGTTTGTCTAAAGTTTCCTTTATCCTTAGTCTGTTACCTTTAAAGGCTGCGCATGTGGCTTGTTGCTCGCAATTGCTACAACCCTTCACCCCGGCTCCATACTGCTTCATCCAATAGCCTGCGGTAAAGTAAGTTCCCAGATAGTTTACGTTTACGCCCCGCTCGCATTGGTAGTGATCTTGTATTGCATCATAAGTAAAACCTTCTCTCTCATAGTTGAACTGGCCTCTGTTTGGAATATAACCGGTTATACCACTTGCTTGTAGCGCCTTTAAAGCATCGGGACTGCTATAACCTGTATCAGCTACGATCTCTTGCAGCGCAATATCATTTTCAAGTAAGGTAGCTTTGAGATGTCTTAACACAGCAGCTAAACATTCACTGTCTCTTTTATCCGCTGTAAAAGCCTGTACATGGGTGATCATGTGAGTTGCTGTATCAACTGCTACCTGCCCAAGATAGTTAAGTGCCGTTGGTTTACCGGGCTTTACTGACATCTTTGCATCAGGATCTGATGGACTATAATGGGTGTCGTTTGAGGGGTTCTTCTTTGGCTTCAATCCTTTATCATCAAGTTCATCCGCCTTTTTAAACGGTGATACCGATACTGATGGCTCTTCATTATCCTGTAGTTCACGGCTGTAAGCATCCGCATCATCCAAAATGTCTTTTTCAATCAGACTATCCAAGGAGGCATTAGCTTTAATAAAGAAACCATCTACAGCCTGCCTTTTGCCTGATACCATACCTTTATCAATACATTGTTTCAGCACTTGTTTAAACAGTTCTGTAAATACATGCTCCCCATATAGCTGCCTTGTGCGACTTAGGGTGCTATGCCATGGCAATTCGTCGTCCAGATCATGATCGATGAAATACAAGAGATCCAACCGCAAGCGGGAGGTGGCTATGATACGGCGGTCGCTGTTTAGGTTTTCAAGGTAACCAACAAGTATCAACTTCATAAACACTACAGGGTCAATACTCTTTTGACCTTCTGTACCATAATACTCAGCCGTCAGCGGATAAATAAATCGTAAATCAAGTTGTTCCTTTAAGCGCCTATAGAAATTGTCGGCGGGGATATGATCTGATAGTTGAAAGTTAACAAACAACTTTTCCTGATAGGTCTTTTTGCCTTGCATACCACAAGATAACACATACCACAGTCCGCTTTGTCTGTATCTTTTCAACAAACTGTTAGTTGCGCAACAGCCACTTGATACAAAAGTAACCAAAAAATCAAGTCAGGCTGATCGCTGCCACCACACAGGCCAGACTCCCGGCCGCGCACCCTGACAGGCCTTTGCGCTTCTTTTTATTATTGCGTTATTTCTTATGGAAGAGGATCTGTCAGCCGCACAGCTTCAGCAAAGAGCAGGTAAAACTGTTGGACAGTGCGATGGCAGGGGCATAGTAAATTTTTGCTGAAGCGCGGGCCATGTGCGACAACAGGGGCAAAAAGATTACAGCCCGTGGTTTTACCTGATCGTGGGCAAGGCCTTGTGCGAAAAGAAGCATCGCGACTGACTTGATTTTTTGGTTCTTTTTCATCAAGTGGCTGTTGCGCAACTAACAGTTTGTTGAAAAGATACAGACAAAGCGGACTGTGGTATGTGTTATCTTGTGGTATGCAAGGCAAAAAGACCTATCAGGAAAAGTTGTTTGTTAACTTTCAACTATCAGATCATATTCCCGCCGACAATTTCTATAGGCGCTTAAAGGAACAACTTGATTTACGATTTATTTATCCGCTGACGGCTGAGTATTATGGTACAGAAGGTCAAAAGAGTATTGACCCTGTAGTGTTTATGAAGTTGATACTTGTTGGTTACCTTGAAAACCTAAACAGCGACCGCCGTATCATAGCCACCTCCCGCTTGCGGTTGGATCTCTTGTATTTCATCGATCATGATCTGGACGACGAATTGCCATGGCATAGCACCCTAAGTCGCACAAGGCAGCTATATGGGGAGCATGTATTTACAGAACTGTTTAAACAAGTGCTGAAACAATGTATTGATAAAGGTATGGTATCAGGCAAAAGGCAGGCTGTAGATGGTTTCTTTATTAAAGCTAATGCCTCCTTGGATAGTCTGATTGAAAAAGACATTTTGGATGATGCGGATGCTTACAGCCGTGAACTACAGGATAATGAAGAGCCATCAGTATCGGTATCACCGTTTAAAAAGGCGGATGAACTTGATGATAAAGGATTGAAGCCAAAGAAGAACCCCTCAAACGACACCCATTATAGTCCATCAGATCCTGATGCAAAGATGTCAGTAAAGCCCGGTAAACCAACGGCACTTAACTATCTTGGGCAGGTAGCAGTTGATACAGCAACTCACATGATCACCCATGTACAGGCTTTTACAGCGGATAAAAGAGACAGTGAATGTTTAGCTGCTGTGTTAAGACATCTCAAAGCTACCTTACTTGAAAATGATATTGCGCTGCAAGAGATCGTAGCTGATACAGGTTATAGCAGTCCCGATGCTTTAAAGGCGCTACAAGCAAGTGGTATAACCGGTTATATTCCAAACAGAGGCCAGTTCAACTATGAGAGAGAAGGTTTTACTTATGATGCAATACAAGATCACTACCAATGCGAGCGGGGCGTAAACGTAAACTATCTGGGAACTTACTTTACCGCAGGCTATTGGATGAAGCAGTATGGAGCCGGGGTGAAGGGTTGTAGCAATTGCGAGCAACAAGCCACATGCGCAGCCTTTAAAGGTAACAGACTAAGGATAAAGGAAACTTTAGACAAACCTTATTACGATACTATGCACCTGAGAATGCGGACCCGAAAAGCTAAAAGACTAATGAAGCTTCGACAAAGTACAGTTGAGCCGGTTATCGGCACATTGGTAAATTATCTCGGCATTAAAAGGGTCAACTGTAAAGGACTTATACAGGCCAATAAATGCCTAACTATGGCTGCTATCGCTTATAATCTTAAGAAAATGTTGAAATACCGACCAAAACCGGTGAAGTTAAGTGTAATTATCCTTCGTGAACACGTTTATAAAGCCTACATCTACCTGGAAAGAATCAACTTCTATCACGTGCAACTATCATAAATATAAAAAATTGAAAGCTCCTTATGGCGGTTGCGCAACAGCCACTCAAGGAAAAAGAACAAGGCCTCCGCGGCCTTAGCGGGGCAAGCCAAAAGTGAGGGACATCACCAAGCGATAAGGCAACCGCATGCTATGGTCTACGCCACTTCTTCCGCTAACTTCACTGTCGGTACACCAAACCTATTTAAAAAATCAACCCCTTCATCGCTGGCAATGCCCTTGTATTGCGCGTATGATTTGCTGAAATATACCTGTTTAATTCCTGCCGAAAAGATCAACCGGGCGCATGCTATGCAGGGAGATAGGGTGGTGTAAAGGGTAGCTCCTTCCAATCGCGCGCCGTTTTTTACGGCATATAAAATGGCGTTTTGTTCGGCGTGCAGGGCAAGTGAGCAACTACCTTTGGAGTCGCGGGCGCAGCCGGTTTCGGGCCATTCCTCATCGCAGTTGTGTGTGCCTGCAGGTGGGCCGTTATATCCAATAGAAATAATACGTGTATCGCGGGCTAAAACAGCACCAACCTGAGCCTTTACGCAGTGCGAGCGCAAGGCAAGGTCGGTAGCTAATTTCATAAATATATGGTCAAAACTGGGTTTCATAACTAATTGTTCTATAATGGTTTGCTGATTAATGAGCCGCCTTTACAGGTGCGTCCTCAAAATCAATTCCCTGCGCCTTCAAGATAGTTTTGGCTTTAATAGCGTAAAAAGCAAGATAAGCAAAGCAAGCCACTCCAACCAGATATGACCATTGTATGCCCAACAGCGCATCACCAGCTAAAAAGCCCTGTAATAGACTAATAAAGCCGCCACCCATTATCATCATAATAAGGTAGCCCGAGCCCTGATTGGCATGTTTGCCAAGGCCCGCAATTGCAAGGGCATAAATACAGGGCCATAAGGTAGAGCAGAAAAGGCCCACGCTTATTAAAGCATAAGCGCTGAGCATGCTGGTGGTTGTCATCCCTATAAATAAGGCTACAATAGCCAATGAAGAAAAAATTAAAAGCTGCTTTGCGGGGTTGCCTTTACTTAGCAGCTCGGCAATTATTAGTACTATTATAGCAAAACCGTAAACGTAAAACGGGGTAACATCATGGTTAGCTAATTTGCTTATTAACAGAAAAAGCCCAAAAGCTGCGTAAGGCACCACCACGTTCATTACTTTTTTGGCCACGCCCGTAAAGTTAAAAACAGCAATTGACGCTGTCCAGCGGCCAACCATCAAACTGGCCCAATATAATGATACATATGGCGCGCTGTTGGCTGTTGCCACCCCCAGTTTTTTAAGCATGTATTCGGGCAAATTGCTGGCGGTTGAAACTTCAACACCCACATAAACAAATATGGCTATCATGCCCAATACCAATTGCTGGTAACTCAGGGCGCTTTTTTTCTTAACACTTTTGGTTAATTGCGAAACATCCGCTGCTTCGGCTTCGGCCTCTGCTTCAATACGGTCGGGTATTGATGAGAATTTAAAAATAACGGCAACCAATAAAAATGCAGCTCCCAATATAAGGTACGGAAATTTTACTGCACTAATGCTGGCCTCGCTTGAACTTGCATTTACGCTGCCAAAAATAGCCAGGCTTACCAACACCGGCCCTATGGTACCACCCACGTTGTTTACGCCGCCCGCCAGGCTAAGTCGTTGTGCGCCTGTCTTCGGATCGCCCAAGGCAATAGCCAGCGCGTTGGCCGCAATTTGCTGGAGTGAAAAGCCCAAACCAACGATGAACAAGCCGGTTATCATGATGAGGAACGAAGCGGTTTCTGCGGCAGGATAAAACAACAGCGTACCCAAGGCAGAGATAACTAAACCCAAAGCAATACCGTTTTTGTAACCTATTCTATTCAGAATGTCGCCTTTAATGCCGCTTGAAATGATGGCGTAAATTATGGAACCAACTGTGTAAGCCACATAAAACGCGAATGAGATCATTTGCGATTGCCATTGCTCCAGTTGTAGCTTTTCTTTAAAAACCGGTATCAATATGTCATTACTTGCTGCAACAAATCCCCAGAAAAAAAATACCGTAATGAGGGTATACAGCGCCGATTTATAATTTTTTGACTTGTTTTGATCCATTTTTTGTTGCGGATATTAAGTTGGGATTCAAACACTAACATAAACCATTTTTTATAATTACGGCTATACTTTTTTAATTATACACACATTAGTTACCACATATAGGTATTTAAAGTTTGGTTGTTTATGATATAAGACAGATATTCGCGTTCTTCATTAAATTAAACCTAATAAATGATAGAGGCTGTTATTTCGGGGATAGGGATTGGAATAGTGTTGACGTTTTTAACCGGCCCGGTTTTTTTTGCGTTGATAAAAACCAGTATTGAACGGGGCTTTCATGCCGGTATCTACATGGCCCTGGGTGTTGTATGCAGCGATATTGTGTTTGTAGGAGCTATTTTGTTTGGCTCGCAGCTGTTTGATGTATCGGCCCAAACCAAAACCGTGGCAGGTGTTGTAGGCAGCATTATACTGTTTGTGGTTGGCATACGTTACATTATAAAAAAGGTAAAGATAAATTACAGCAATGATCAGCCCACCGGCTTAAAGCGCTACGGCTACTTTTTAAAAGGCTTTTTAATGTGTATTTTTAATCCTACGCTGTTGTTCCATTGGATAACGGTTATAGGTACAGCCAGTACAATTTTTCGTGCTGATGACAGCAGCCGCGGATTTAAAATTGCTGTAATGTTTTTAACCGTACTGGTGGTTCAGTTTGGGTTGGATACCACCAAAGCATTTTATGCTAACAAACTGCGGGATAAAGTATCGCCAAAATTAGTGCACCGCCTTAACCAGGTTGCCGGCGTGGCGCTTATTATCGCTTCGTTGGTTTTGGTTGATAAACTGGTTACACACTACATTTTTTCGGCCCCGCCCACACAGGCAAAAACTGCATCGGGCCGGCATCGTTCTTTTGCAGAGATCAAGGCGCTTTGGTAGCACCGTAAATCCAATTAAGTTTACTTCATACTCTCCCCTGGTTCTGTTTTTTTGATCTTTGCGCCCAATGGTTGTTTTATCACAAAGGCCGCTATGCTAATGCGCAAAATCAGCTCATCTACATCATGCCAAAATCTACTTTTTTAACCGCTAACTGGCTCAACCTTATCATGCTTAACTATGAGGTTGACCCCACCTTACTAAAACCTTATATCCCCGCCGGTACAGAGCTTGATCTTTGGGAGGGCAAGGCGCTGGTAAGCATGGTCGGTTTTTTATTTCATGACACCCGTGTGCTGGGCGTACACTGGCCATTTCATGTAAATTTTGAAGAAGTTAATCTGCGTTTTTATGTGCGTTATTTTGATGGTAAGATATGGAAACGCGGCGCAGTTTTTATAAGCGAGCTTGTTCCTAAACATGCCATAGCCTTAATTGCTAATAAATTATACCGCGAGCATTACCGCGCCCTGCCTATGCGCCATGCTATAAAACCGTTAAGCGAGGATAAAACCCAATATTTATACGAATGGAAGCTTAAAGGGCGCTGGAATAAATTAGGCGCAACCGTGAGCAATGAACCGGTTGACATTGTACCAGGCAGCGCAGAGGAGTTTATTTTTGAACATTATTGGGGATATAACATTTGGGATGTAAAAACTACCATGCAATACGAAGTGGAGCACCCGTCGTGGCAAACCCGCCGCGTTACTGATTATGTTTTTGATGCAGATGCTGCGGCCATTTACGGAGATGCTTTTGTGCCGTATTTACAGGGCAAACCGGCTTCTGCATTTTTTGCAAATGGCTCGGCCATTGGGGTTAGGATGGGAGAGAAGATAAGAATTTAATGTATTGTTTACTGTCCCACTTCTTGGTCAAAAAAAACAGCTATTTGCAACGTGTTGATACTTAAACTATTATATGCTATCTACAGCTAATTTTCCTGACTTATAAGTAGTCCCATTTTGTCCCAACTACAAAGTGCAAACTGCTTACTGCCAACTGCTTACTAAAAAAGGCGTCCCATCCCGGCTCATTTTGTCTCACACGCGTATGGGACACGCAGGTTGTTTACTTGTTCCCTAAAACCTGTAAAACAGCTTTGGCTTTAAGCAGGCACTCCTGGTATTCCTGCTCCGCATCGGCATGGTAAGTAATAGCGCTGCCGGCCTGGAAAGATAGGTAACGCGTTTCTGCATTATAAAGCAAGGTCCGTATCACCACATTAAAGTCAAAATCATCATCCGGACTGAAGTACCCAATGGCACCCGAGTAAAGGCCGCGTTTGCTGCGTTCGTATTCCTCCATCAGCTGCATGGCGCGTATTTTAGGCGCACCCGTCATGCTACCCATCGGGAAGGTATTACGCACCGCCTCAACAGCCAATACATCCTCCCGCAGTTGACAAACCACGGTTGATATCATTTGATGAACCTGCATAAAGCTGTATATGCCAAACAGCTCCTCGGTTTTAACAGTGCCGGGCTTAGCAGATTTGGTAAGATCATTGCGCACCAGGTCAACTATCATAACGTTTTCCTGCTGTTCCTTGGTGTGGTTGCGTAGCTGTAGCTTTATGGCTTCATCCTCCTCTGCAGTGTTGCCACGGGGCGCTGTTCCCTTTATAGGCTGAGATATAAGTGTGCTGCTACGCTTAGCCATAAAACGCTCCGGCGAGGCGCAAAGCGCATAGTTATTGTTCCACTTATAAAATGCCCCAAAAGGTTTGGGCGATGTGCGGGTGAGCTCCAGAAAGACGGCAACCGGATCGATTTTAGCATCATCAGCATAAAACTCCTGGCAGAAGTTGGTAACATAGATATCGCCTCGGGTAATGTGCTCCTTTATCTTGCCGGCTGCGCTTAAATACTGCTCCCTGCTAAACCGTTGCTTAAGTGTAACCGGTGCAATGGGCTTAACTTCTGTAATCTGATCTTCAATATCTTTTAATAGTTGTTCAGGATCATCTGAAATGATCTCAGCCTCATTACCACGGATGATGATAAGGTGCAGGGGCGCGAAAAAGTGCAGGTCAGGAAATTGGAGATGGTCGGGATTGGAAGAAGTAAGGTTCTCCACTTCATTCTTAAGGTCGTAACTCAAAAAGCCGGTTATCCAACCGGGATGCTTATTGCGGAATTTCACAAGGTCATTAAAAGCAGACCCGGCGTTGGTGATGATCTGGTGCTTAACACCAATGGCTATCAATGTATCAAATTTTGAATAAGGGTCTTTAAAATCGTTGGAGTCAAGATAACAAACCACGTCAAATGTCGAGGCCCAATGCAGGGCTTTCTTCTTGAAAATTCCGGTATCCTTTAATAGTTTTACCACCCCGTAAAAATAGCCATCTCCAAGCAAAAGGTTTGCAACCGGGCTGTAAATATCCGGGACTTGTAATTGTTTGGTAATTACCCTTATCTTTGCCTAAACTGATTTTATTATCCTTATAAAAATAATTGCAATGAAAAAACTGTTCATTTTAGCACTATGTCTTGCATTTGGCGGCTTTACTTACGCGCAAACAGATGCTCCTAAACCTGCTGCTCCGGGTGTAACTTACGGCAAAGGCACTACTGCCGACAAAGCGGTTACTACTTTAGCCCTTTCATCTGCGCTTAACACTACCCCCATTTTTAAAGGTAAAGTAACGGGTAAAGTTGTAGAAGTTTGTAAAGTTAAAGGATGCTTTATGCGATTAGCTAAAGATGATGGCAGCACCGTTGTTGTTCAATTTACTGATTACGGTTATTTTATGCCACAAAATATTGTTGGTAAAACCGTAGTAGTTGAAGGCGAAGCTGTTTTAAAAGAAACTTCAGTTAAAGACCTGAAACACCTTGCATCTGATGCAGGTAAATCAAAAGAAGAGATAGCAGCCATAAATGCACCCAAAAAGGACATTTCTGTTATGGCAGATGGCGTTTTGGTAGTTGACTAAATTGAAAGATTAGTGATTGAAGCTTAGTGATAAATGATTGATTTAAAAAGATAATAAAAATAAAGCCCTTGCTGCGTTAGCAAGGGCTTTTTTTTATTATCAACACATACTATCTTTTAATCTTCAATACTGATCTAATTAATTAGTTACCACCTTAGTGCAACACTAAAGTTTGTTTTCTATCGGGCCCTACCGAAAGATATTTAATTGGAACACCAAGTTCTTTTTCAAGATAATCAATGTATGACTGTAACCTTGCCGGTATTTCTGACAGCTCAGTTATGCCGGTCAGATCTTCGTTCCATCCGTCAATTTCCTTTAATACGGGCTCAGCATCAACCGAACAGATATCATAAGGCATATAGTCTATCTTTTCGCCTAAATAATTATAGTGAGTACAGGCGTATATTTTGTCAAATCCACTTAATACATCAGCTTTGGTCATAACCATTTGGGTAACGCCGTTCAGCATAATAGCATATTTTAAAGCAGGTAGATCTATCCAGCCGGTACGGCGTGGTCTGCCTGTTGTGGCACCAAACTCATGCCCAATACGACGCAGCTCTTCGCCGGTTTCATCATTCAACTCAGTAGGGAAGGGGCCACCGCCTACACGAGTGCAATAAGCTTTAAAAATGCCGATCACATCGCCAATGGTTGATGGTGCTATACCTAAGCCGGTACAGGCCCCGGCAGTAGTTGTGTTTGATGAAGTTACAAACGGGTAAGAACCGAAGTCTATATCCAGCATAGCGCCTTGGGCGCCCTCTGCCAAAACCTTTTTGCCTTCTCTAATATAGTTGTTAACTAAATGCTCAGAATCAACCAACGGGAATTGTTTGATCAGCTCAATGGCTTCAAAAAATGCTTGTTCGCGTTCGCTGAAATCGGCAACATCCCCATACAAAGCCTGTAGCATTGATGTATGTTTATCAACCAATTTCTGGTAACGTTCTTTAAAATCAGGCAAAGTAATATCGCCAATGCGTAAACCATTCCTACCGGTTTTATCCATGTAGGTAGGGCCAATGCCTTTTAACGTAGAACCTATCTTGCCATCACCCATGCGTTTTTCATTAGCGGCATCAAGCAACTGGTGAGTTGGCAATATAAGATGGGCTTTTTTCGCTATAACCAGGTTCTTTTTGGCAAGCAGGTCATGGCCGGCATCTTTTAATTTATCTAATTCCTTTTTTAAGGTGATAGGGTCAATAACAACGCCATTACCAATTAGGTTAAGCGTGTTGGCAAAGAATATTCCGGAAGGGATAGTATTCAGTACAAATTTCTTTCCGTCAAACTCTAAAGTGTGCCCTGCATTAGGGCCGCCCTGAAAACGGGCAATCAGGTCGTAACCTGCACTTAATACGTCAACAATCTTTCCTTTACCTTCGTCGCCCCATTGGAGGCCTAATAATACGTCAACAGCCATTATGAAATTATAGTGTTATATTAAAGGTCGCAAAGTTAATTTTTTCTGTCACAGAAACCTTCTCTAAGTTTTACACAATTTCCATAAAGATTTAAAGAGTGATGTTTGATCTCGAATTTAAGTAATTCACCCATCATGCTTTGAATCTGCTGAATGCGTGGGTCGCAAAACTCAACCACTTTACCGCAGTCTATACATATTATATGGTCGTGCTGGCGGTATCCGTATGATTTTTCAAACTGCGCCATGTTCTTACCAAACTGGTGCTTAGTAACCAGATCGCAAGATACCAGCAGCTCCAAAGTATTATAAACCGTAGCACGACTTACACGATACTTTTTGTTTTTCATGTGGATGTACAATGACTCCACATCAAAGTGATCGCTACGCGAATAGATTTCTTCTAAAATAGCAAAGCGTTCGGGCGTTTTGCGCAAACTTTTATTTTCAAGGTAAGCCTCAAAAATCTTTTTTACCATTGCTATGGTTTCCTGTTGGGGCATAGTGTTTTATTAAAGAGTCAAAGTTATCAATTATTGTTGATTAAGTTTATTGACTTGATTAAGTTGAATTCAAACAAGTCACCAAATCAACTGCTCACTAAATCAACCATTAAGAAGCCTTCTCAATCGCTGTATCAAAGCGACTCACGGTGTTAACTCCGTTTACCATTTTAAGCTTCTTTATCAGGTTGTCTAAATGTTCGGTATCATTAACATAAACCATAATTGAGCCTTCAAATATACCATTATCGCTATCAACGGTTATAGAACGCATATTCACTTTAAAGTCATTTGATATTACAGTGGTGATCTTGTTAATTAATCCAACATCGTCAATTCCCGTAATGCGTAAACCGGTTAAAAATGCCAGCTCCTGTTGATTTGTCCATTTTGCTTTAACAATGCGGTAGCCGTAATTTGCCATTAATTTCGCCGCATTAGGGCAGTTGGTGCGATGTATTTTTATGCCATCGCTTACGGTAATAAATCCAAATACATCATCGCCCGGTATGGGGTTACAACAGGCGGCCAGTTTATAGTCAATCTTCTGCATATCCTCGCCAATAAGCAGCATGTCGCTGTCTTTGGTCTTGATATTTCTAAGCAGCGTATGCACCTGCTCTGTATCTATCTTCTCCTGCGGTTTGTTTTCAATAACTTTTTCAGATAGCTGGTATTCCCGCAGATCCTTAATATCGATCAATCCTTTCGCAACATTGAAGAACAAATCCTGCGTAGACGATAACTTAAAGTAAAAACTCAGCTTATGCAGGTTTTCTGAGTTGTAGGTTATCTTGAGCGATTTCATTTTTCGCTCCAATATTTCCTTTCCATCTTCGGCAACTTTGCGTTTTTCTTCTTTTAATGCCGATTTTATTTTTGATTTTGCCTTGGCTGTAACTACAAAATTCAGCCAATCTTCTTTAGGTATTTGTTTACTCGAGGTGATGATCTCCACCTGGTCGCCATTTTGAAGCTTGTAGCTTAATGGTACCAGTTTATGGTTTACTTTAGCACCTATACAACTGGCGCCAACATCAGTGTGTATTTCAAAGGCAAAATCAAGGGCCGTAGCATTTAACGGCAGTTGTATAAGTGCTCCTTTCGGCGTGAAAATGAAGATCTCGTCAGAAAAGAGATTCATTTTAAAATCATCTAAGAACTCCAGTGCATTCGCATCAGGGTTTTTTAGCATTTCGCGCACTTTGCTCACCCACAGATCCAATCCGCTATCGGTTGATGCCTCTTTGTATTTCCAATGCGCTGCAAAACCCTTTTCGGCAATTTCGTTCATACGTTTGGTACGGATCTGCACTTCAACCCATTGCCCGCGCGGGCCCATTACGGTAGTGTGCAGAGACTCGTATCCATTTGCCTTTGGCGATGAAATCCAGTCGCGCAGCCTGTCCGGATTAGGTCTGTAAAGATCCGTGACAATAGAATATGCTTTCCAGCAATCGGCCTTTTCATTTTCGGGTGTGCTGTCCAATATAATTCTAATAGCAAAAAGATCATACACCTCCTCAAACGGCACAGCCTTTTTCTTCATCTTATTCCAGATGGAGTGGATGGATTTTGGCCGACCGAACAGATCGCCATCCAAACCCTGGCTTTCCAGTGTCTTTTTTACCGGCTCAATAAAATCGCGGATAAACCGCTCACGTTCAGTTTTTTTCTCGTTGAGTTTGTTTTTGATGAACTGGTAGGTTTCGCGCTCCATGTATTTCATGGAAAGGTCTTCCAGTTCAGACTTTATGGCATACAGGCCCAAACGGTGCGCAAGCGGCGCATACAGGTATATAGTTTCTGATGATAGTTTAAGCTGCTTATCGCGCGGCATAAACTCCATTGTGCGCATATTGTGCAGCCTGTCGGCTAACTTGATCAATATCACCCTAACATCATCTGCAAGGGTGAGCAGCATTTTCCTAAAGTTCTCGGCCTGTAAAGAGCTGTTGGTGTCAAAAACACCTGATATTTTGGTGAGGCCGTCAATAATTTTGGCTACCTTTTTACCAAACTCATTCTCTATTTCATCAAGTGTTATGTCAGTATCTTCTACAACGTCGTGCAGTAGCGCACATACTATAGAGGTAGTGCCGAGGCCAATTTCTTCGGCAGCTATCTGGGCTACTGCTATAGGATGGTAAATATAAGGTTCGCCGGATTTGCGGCGCATATCTTTATGGCTCTCCAAAGCCATATCAAAAGCCTTGCGTATCATGCGTTTATCACCCTTTTGTAAGGTAGATTTACTTGCACGCAGCAAGGTTCGATACCTTTTTAGTATCTCGGTTTTTTCCGCTTCAATGTCTATCACTAATTCTTTCATACCGCGGTTATAAATTTAATCATCACAGGTTTGCAATAAACATTTTATTTGCCGTAATTTATAAAATACAGAAAAAAATTGCTTTAATTTTGCAGAGAAGTAAAATTATGAAATTTCTTGGTCTTATTATAGTCTGCTGTTGCATGGCCGGTGTTGTAAAAGCACAGGACACTGCGCCGTATCCGGCCCTTGGCAAAAATGACACTATAAGGACCTATTCTGTTGAATATGAAGGTCAACGTATCCCATGGCTAGTGGCGCCGGAAGTACACATAGTAGACGTGCGTATTTTCAGAACGCAGGCCGACCGTGACGCTTATCGCCGTTTAAAATACAACGTTCATAAGGTTATCCCCTATGCTCGTTTTGCCGGAGAAAGATACAGGCAGTTAGAACGCGACTTGGCCCTTACTGCCGACAAAAGAAAACAGAAGGCTTTGGTAAAAGCTTGCGAGCTGCAAATAAAGGACATGTTTAAAAAGGAAATTGAAAATCTTACCGTTACCCAGGGCGAGATTTTGATAAAGTTAATTGATCGCGAGACCAATAATACTACCTATACCCTCGTTAAAGAACTAAAGGGGGGCTTTAATGCATTTCTGCTTCAATCAGCAGCGCGTATATTTGGCCATAACCTAAAAGAAGAATACGACAGGGACGAACAGCGCGATATTGAATATGTACTGCAGCAGGCGGGATATGATTCGTATAAATATTAATTAATGACTGATAATACCATCTACAGGTTTAACGCACCCATGTTAAACGGACTGGAAGAGAGTTTGAGCGCCTATAAAAATAAAGTGCTTTTAATAGTTAATACTGCCTCGCAATGTGGTTTTACCCCTCAAATGAACGATCTGGTAGCGCTGAAAAATGAGTTTGCAGGCTTGGATTTTGAAATACTTGCTTTTCCTTCCAACGATTTTGGCGGCCAGGAACCTCTGGAAGGTGCCGGTATAATTCAGTTTTGCGAGAACTATGGGGCAAATTTCCATGTTTTTGATAAGATAAGAGTAAGAGGGCCTTATGCACATCCTCTTTATAAGTTTTTTGCTGATAAAAAACAAAACGGTGTACTGTCATCAGTTCCACGCTGGAACTTCCATAAGTTTTTGGTTAACCGCCTCGGTATTGTAACAGATTTTTTTTATCCATTTACCAAGCCTACCTCATCAAAGATCAGGAAAAGAGTAGGCCGCCTGGTGAACGAAATTTAACCCCATGCAAAAATTAGATATACTGGTGCTCTCTGTACACCCGGACGATGCCGAGTTAGGTTGTGCAGGCACCCTGCTTAAACATATTGCCGACGGAAAGAAAGTAGGTATAGTGGACCTTACCCGCGGCGAATTAGGTACCCGCGGATCGGTTGAGATACGCGCTGCAGAAGCCGCCGCTTCTGCAGCTATTTTGGGCCTTCATGCCCGGGAGAATTTGGGCCTACCGGATGGGTTTTTTCAAAACACGAAGGAGTATCAATTGAAGGTTATTGAGGCTATACGTAAATATCAACCCGAAATAATTATTGGTAATGCTAGACACGACAGACATCCCGACCATGGACGAGCTTACGAATTAATTGACACGGCTTGTTTTTTATCGGGCCTGCGCAAGATTGAAACCTATAGCAACGGAGAGTTACAACAACCCTGGCGACCTAATATTTTGTTGAACTTTATACAGGACGAGTATATTGAGCCTGATATATTGGTTGACGTTACTGAACACTGGGAGAAAAAAATAGCAAGTGTTAAAGCCTTTGGTTCGCAGTTTTATAATCCTGATTGGAACGAGGGTGAGCCGCAAACCTATATTTCATCGCCTGGGTTTATTGAAGGTATTGAGGGGCGCGCGCGCGAATTTGGAAAAATTATAGGCGTAACCTACGCAGAAGGATTTACTTCGCGCAGGGTATTAGGGGTTGATAACTTGTTTAACCTTAAATAATAGCTTATACCTTAACATATTCAAACCTGTTATTTTCATCGTTACGTTGCCGTATTAACTTATTCTCATTAGACAACTTCAGCAAAATACCCGATAGTTCAGACGTTTTGAAATCGGAGTTGAATTTGTTTTTGCAATATTCTGCAATGGACGATATGGAATGCGGAGTTTTGAAAAAGTCTGTGCCCAATAACTGATTTAATACCTTTGTTGCACCGGGCTTTTTTCGCGATGCAACGTTATTTTGAGGGGCGGCATCGGTCTTTTTTTTGTGAAATATTTCGCCATTTTCTCCTTCGTTTTTTTCAAATTCTATCATGGCGTCTAATAACTTGTCCACAACTTTCACTTGTACGGCTTCGGATTTGAATGCATTAACAACCTCGGATATTTCAATAAGTTGTTTTTTTAGTTTTTCTATAGGCTTGCTCATATAAAATAACAATTTTTAGATAAAATTATTCTATGGCTAACAGGCTTATATTAGGGGGGGCGTACCTGCTAAAAAGAATTCATGATATAGATGTATACAAACATACGCTATAGGTATTTAAAATAGAAAGCAAGCATATTATTCGCCTAAGAAATAAGTTGTTGTAGCAACATTATTACATTTTTATAACAATTGAAGTATTTCCTCCAAAATATTAAGGCCATCATCAATATTATTTTTTTCAATAATAAGTGCCGGCCTAAAGCGTACGGTATGTGGGCCACAACCCAAAAACATAACGTTTCTCTTCATTCCCTCGCTTATAAATTTATCACGACTGGGCTTGTCCGCAAAATCAAATGCTGTAAGTAACCCTTTTCCGCGCACATTGTTTATTTTTGAACTACGCTCAGCTATAGTAGCCAATTGTTGTTGTAGATACAGACCATTTTCAGCTGCTTTATTGCAAAGGTCGTCCTCCTCAATTATCTCTAATATTTTTGTGGAGCGCACCATATCAACCAAACTACCGCCCCAGGTGGAGTTAATGCGTGATGGTACGTTAAACACATTGTGCTCAACTTCATCAACACGCTTGCCGGCTAAAATACCGCATACCTGCATTTTTTTGCCAAAAGCAATAATATCCGGCCGTGCTTTTTCGCCAAAGTGTTCGTGGCACCAAAATTTACCGCTAAGGCCAACGCCTGTTTGTACCTCATCAAATATTAAAAGAGCATCATTCTCATCGGCTAGTATCCGTACCCGCTCCATAAATTCTTTGCGGGCATGGTTGTCGCCGCCTTCGGCTTGTACCGGCTCAACTATTATGGCGCATATATCATCCTTGTTATCTGCAAAGGCTTGCTTTATTTGCTGGATAGAATCGTTTTCTCTCTTCTCCAGATCTGCCAGGTTCTCGTCGGTGATAGGGAATTTTACAGCCGGAAACGATACCCGCGGCCAATCAAACTTGGCAAACCACTTGGTTTTAACGGGGAGCGTGTTGGTTAGACTTAACGTGTAACCCGTTCTGCCGTGAAATGCGTGCTCAAAGTGCAGGACCTTAAAACCTTTCTCGGTGGTATAACCCTTGGCGAAGTTTTTCTGCACTTTCCAGTCCATAGCGGTTTTAAGAGCATTCTCAATAGCTAAGCCACCCCCTGATATAAAAAACGCATGCGGCAAGTAATCCGGAATGCCCACCCGTTCAAAAGTTTCAACAAACTGCGCGTACTCGGTTGTATAAATGTCAGAGTTAGAGGGATTGGTCAACGCGGCCAGCATTAGGCTCTTTTTAAATTGCTCGTCGGCCAACATTTTTGGATGGTTATATCCTAATGGAACAGAAGCAAAGCAGGTAAAAAAGTCGAGAAGGGTTCTCTGGTTTTTCGAATCGCGTATGTAAACACCCTCGCTTTTTTCCATATCAAAGGTAAGGTCGTAACCATCGGCTAAAACGTGTTTTTTTAGCGATTCAATAACATTCTCAGGAGCGACAGATAGATTGTACATAGGTATATGCTTTTAACAAACTTACTAAAAGATGTGCAAAGTGATGATGAGCAGATTTGCGGATGTGCAAATCTGCAAAATGCTAAACTGGCTTAATTGAAGGTTTGACACGTGGAATTTTTTGACGGGTAAGGTCTTATTTAATAGAATCATTTGCACATCCGCACATTTGCATATCAAAATCTATTTTTCATCCCCAACAAACCCCATATCCCGCCACTATGAATGGCTAATATTTTGCTGCCTGGTTCAAAACTGCCCTTAGCCGCCATATCATAAATGGCGTACAGCATTTTACCGGTATAAATAGGATCAATCAATATACCTGTTTTAGCAACAAACGTTTTAATGAAGGCAATTAGTTCAGTGTTTACTTTTCCATATCCACCAAAATGGTAGCTGGTATGGAGCTGGTATTCTCGGGGTTGTAATAAAAGTATTCCTATATCGCCCGTTAAAAACTCACCGCCTTTTAAAACCGGGATGCAATGAATTTGGGTGTTTAACTGATGAACCTGTAAACCGTTGACGATACCTGCTGCCATAGTTCCGGTTCCGCAGGCGCAGAAAATATGGTCATATGTTTCGGGGAGTTCATCAATCAATTCACTGCAGCCTTTTGCTGCCTCGGGCGATGCTCCGCCTTCATCAATAAAGAAAGTATCGTCGTTATCAGCAAAATGTTGGTTAAACAAGGCATGTTTATCGCGGTAGCTGTCCCGGTCAACAAAAATTAAATTCATGCCATGCATCCGGCACATAAAAAGCATGTCGTTATCAACATCGTCTCCGCGTACGAAGCCGGTTGCTTTAAAACCAAATAGTGCAGCGGCACCAGCTGTAGCTAACAAATGATTGGAGAACGCGCCGCCAAATGTTACTAAATGAGTTTTATTTTGAGCCTGTGCTTTTTTGAGAAGGTATTTAAGCTTGCGCCATTTATTGCCTGATATAATGGGGTGGATCAGGTCATCACGCTTTATAAAAACAGACAAGCCCCGTTCATCAAAAAGTTTATCCTTTATTTGATGAACGGGGCTGTAAATATCCAGATCGATATTCATTAAAGGGTATTAAAAGCCAAGGCCGATACCACCGTTAACGGATTTGTATTGACCTAAACTACCAGATGCATAAATACGAAACACAGCAAGGTTTAACTGAAAGCCAAGATCGGCGCGTAAGCCACTTACGCTGGTTTGGCTGATATTAACGGGATCTGTAAGTGTGTTGTAGGTATAAATAATGCCGTTTGGCCCTGGACCGCCACCAGATCTAACCACATACTTACCTAACACACCAAAATCTGTTTTAGCAGTTTGATAGGCCACAGCAACGAACGGCGTAAAGAACAATAATTTTTTTGATAATATAGCCTGAACGTTAACGCCACTAAACTTGGCATCAACGCGCTGGTTGTTTGAAGCATTTGATGTGCCGTCTTCGTTATCAACATCCAATGTTTTTGAGTAGTTAATGCGGCTGTAGTTAACTGCTACAGCCAGATCAAACGGACTGGCTTTTACAAAATCTTTTATAATGTTGTGTTTCACACCCAAACCAAACATACTTACTTTACCTGCGTCATCACCTAATTTAATATCAGGAGTTATCCGAAAGGTAACATCGGTATTTTGTACCAAACCCACCGTAAGCTGAACAGTTGGCGCGGGTATAATATGAAATATACCTGCAGGCATTCTGAAGCTGCTAAGTGTTTGGCCAGTTCCATCCTTCACATTCATTAATGGTCCTTCTGTGTCTTTTCCACCAAAAGTTGGTGCAATAACATCACTGGGGTTTGCCGGAGTAATGCGTGTTAAACCAACTTTGGTTACATCAAAGCTTTTGTCGGCCGTTGGTACAAAAGCTCCGTTTGCAGTTATGCGTAAATCAAAATGTAAGAGTTTTTTTGTTGCCGCAGTATTATTCCAGCCACTGTTTAAACCTGTGCCGAAGCCTTTAAATAACGGGTTTGCGTAGTTTGTAAACAGAATTGTTGCGTCGGCAGCGTTTGATCTGATCAGTTCGTCAAAACCATCCTGTGCATTAGCTGTAAGCGAAACGGCGGTCAATAATATTGCCGCAATAAAGGAGTAAAGTTTTCTCATAATTGTGATTTAAAGTGAATTAGCGGCGTAAATGTAGTATATATTTATAACTAAAAAAATAACTGCTATTTGGTATTTTACCCATATTCTCACAACTACAGATGTTAAAAAACAACTACTTTTGCCGGTATGAACGAGGATGCGGAAGTATTTGAGCAGGAAGAAAAGGACCTTTACGAACACCTTAGGGTTGTTGTGGACAAAGGCCAGTCGCTTTTGCGTATTGATAAGTTTTTAATGCATAGGGTTGAAAATGCTTCGCGCAACCGCATACAAAATGCTATTGATGCCGAAAATGTGCTGGTGAATGACAAGGCAGTTAAACCCAGCTACAAGGTAAAACCGCTCGACGTAATATCAGTGGTACTGCCGCATCCCCCCCGAGATACCGAAGTTTACCCGGAAGATCTACCTATTAATATTGTTTATGAAGATGACGATGTGTTGGTGGTGAATAAAGAAGCGGGTATGGTGGTTCATCCGGGTTACAACAATTACACCGGTACTTTAGTAAACGCGCTGGTTCATCACTTTCAGCTACTGCCCACATTGCCTGGTAATGACGGCCGCCCGGGTTTGGTGCATCGCATTGATAAAGATACATCGGGTTTGTTGCTTATCAGTAAGAATGAGCGCTCTATGAATTACTTGGCCAAGCAATTTTTTGATCACACCATTACGCGCAAGTACCTGGCCCTGGCCTGGGGCGATTTAGAGCAGGATGGTACTGTTACCGGATATATTGGCCGTAGCGTGGCCGACAGGCGCGTAATGTCAATTTATGATGATCCTGAAAAAGGGAAGTGGTCTGTAACGCACTATAAAGTTTTGGAACGATTGAATTATGTTACGCTGATAGAATGCCAGTTGGAAACAGGCCGTACACACCAGATACGTGCGCATATGAAACATATAGGGCACCCCTTATTCAGCGATGCAACCTACGGCGGCGATAAGATATTGAAAGGAACGGTCTTTAGCAAGTACAAGCAGTTTGTTGAAAATTGTTTTGAAATAATGCCCCGGCAGGCGCTACACGCGCAAACACTTGGCTTTGTGCATCCCTCTAAAAAGAAATACATACATTTTGAGGCTCCCCTGCCTGCTGATTTTTCGGCAGTGCTTGAAAAGTGGCGAAAGTATGCTACTCCTGTATAATTGGGCGCTAAACGCCCTATCTTTGTAACAATAACAAAACTACCTTTGTCAAAAAAATTAATAGATAACGTCTGCTGCTGCCCATGCTTTTTGTAAATTTTAACGGAGAAATATTGCCTGCAGACACCAAAGTACTTACGGTTGCCAACCGCGCGTTTAAGTATGGCGATGGTTTGTTTGAGAGCATGCGCATGCTGAAGGGGCAGCTTAAATTTGCCGCTGAACACGCCACCCGGCTTCAAAAGGGGATGAAAGCTTTAAAAATGGACGGTTATTCCCAAATGGACGCCTGGTTTTTAAAAGAGAAAGCTGATCAGCTGGCAACTGTTAATAAAATAAAGCATGGCCGCCTGCGCCTTAGCGTATATCGCGATGCAGAAGGATTGTACACACCATCTCAAAATAAAATTGGCTACCTGCTTGAAATTCAGCCTGTGGATGAGCCGCGTTATTTTTTAAACAGCAAGGGGCTTATAATTGATGTCTTTACCGAACTGACCAAGCCTACAAATTTCCTGTCGAATATAAAAACCTGCAACTCGCTTGTTTATGTAATGGCGGGGATCCATAAAAATCAAAATAATCTGGATGATGTTTTGCTGCTTAACCAGAATGGTTTTTTGTGCGAAGCCAGCAGCTCTAACGTGTTTGTTTATTACCAGAACCACTTATACACGCCTGCATTAAGCGAGGGTTGCGTAGAGGGTGTAATGCGGCAAGTAGTAATAGATATTGCCAACAAAATAGGGATCCCAATTACTGAAGCCCAGATAAATCCCGAAATTTTGTACGAAGCCGACGAGGTTTTTTTAACCAATGCGGTTAAGGGTATACAAACGGTAATGGGTTACGGGATCCGCAGGTATTTTAATAAGGTAAGCAAGATGTTGATGGATGAGTTGAATAAGGTTTAGAGGTAAAAATCCTTCAAATTGCCCACTCTCCAATACCTTTAAACCTTTCGCGGATGCTGCCGAGTGTCAAAAAGTCTTAGAACTATTACTTTATCTTTATTAATCCGGTAAAATATTTTTAACCTGCGATGGACTACAAATCCTCTAATGTTCTTATTTCTGATCTCAAAACTGCCAATTTCAGGAAATTGCTCAAGTAATGTTACAAAATCTAAAACAAGCTTTTTAAAATCGACAACCGACTGATGCCAAATTCAACGGCAATATAATTTAAGATAACCTCGAAATCAGTTTCAGCTTTCCGATTAAAGCTAACTTCAAAAGGCATTATTTAAATCTTGAACGAATAACTGATAATGGAATCAAATTAGATTCATCCTCGCTTTCTTCGTAAGCTTCCAATACCTGCTGTTGCTGATCTGATGACAGCGAAGTCCAAAGCGAGCCCTCACTATTTACCGATTGGCTAATTGCACCGTAAAACTGAGTTAAAATGGTCGGATCGTTAATTCGATCTATTAATTCATGGAACTCCGACTTTAACAATTCTATTTTCATAACGGTAAATTTACAACTTCACACCCCTTAAAAATTCCTCAATACTCATGCGTTTCTTGCCTTCTAACTGCACATCGGTAACTAATACATAACCATCTTGCGCGGCAAATTTCAGGTAGGTTTTGTTATCAGTTAAAAAGCCGCCGGGTAAAATTCCCGGGGTTGAGGGTTGCGTTTCTGCACGGAATATTCTAAATGTCTTATCGTTTAGTGTGGTATATGCCCCTGGCGACGGACTTAAGCCACGTATATGGTTATAAATATTTTCTGAAGGTTGGTTCCAGTTTATCAGACCATCTTTCTTGCTCAGTTTTGGTGCGGTCTTCAGCTCAATGTCTTCGGTTAACAAAGTTGATTGCGGATGCTGATTATAACGGCCGCTTTCAATAGCTTTTACTGTTTTTACCAGCAAAAGCGGCCCCTTATTCATCAACCTGTCGTGCAGTTCACCGGCTGTTTCATGGCCGGTAAGCGTAACCTTTTCGGTAAATAATATATTGCCTGTGTCAATTTCGTGTTTCAGGAAGAATGTAGTTACACCACTCTCTTTCTCACCATTTATTAATACCCAGTTAATTGGCGCCGCGCCACGATACTGAGGCAAGAGCGAGGCGTGTAAATTTATGGTGCCTTTTGACGGCATTGTCCAAACCTCTTCGGGCAACATTCTGAAAGCTACAACTACTTGCAGGTCTGCGTCAAGGGCCTTTAATTCTTCTAAAAATTTAGGGTCCTTAAGATTTGTTGGCTGCAACACCTTTAAGCCATGAGCTTTTGCGAACGTCTTTACCGGCGACTCGTTCATTTTCTGTCCCCTGCCTGCGGGCTTATCAGGCGCGGTTACCACGCCAACAATATTAGAACCTGCCTGTAGCAATTCATCCAGCGATGGAACAGCGAATTGGGGGGTGCCCATAAATACAATCTTCATAGTGATAATAGCGATGTGATGTTACTTGTAAAACTAAACTTTGTAAATAAAATATTGTATAAATTATTTATATCAACACACAGTTTTGCTGTTATATTACCCTTTACTGATACAACAAATACTTTTTTCGTGTGATTTTGAAACGGCTCAAACCCGGTTCCCAACTCCTGCGTATCTGCTGCTCCGTTTTACCCTCTTCTATTTGCTTGCGCAAAGTTTCTGTTCCTGCTAATTTGGTAAAATAAGCATTGAAAAAATTAGCCTTATCCGGAAAATCCTTATACATTTTTATCAGCCAGGAAAGATCGATCTTCCCGGTTTTTCTTAAACTGTCCGCATTGTAATTCTTAAGGTCGATACCGTAGCATACTATGTTTTTCTGCGGCGGATCTTCGCTCATGCCCGGAATACTAACAGGCATAAATGAATAGGCGTATTTCCCTTTTAAAGATGGATGCCCCACTACCTGGAACGGCTCCATAGTACCCCTGCCTAAACTAAAGGTTGTGCCCTCAAATAGGCAAACACTTGGGTAGAGCAAAATAGATTGGTAAGTATTTAAATTAGGCGATGGATTTACCGGTAATTTATAAGACGTAGCATGAGTGTAATTGGCCATTTTAATGATCGTTAGCTTACATTTTATACCTTTATTTAACCAACTTTCGCCATTTATCATTTGCGCGTATTCGGCAATGGTCATGCCGTGGGCTATTGGTATCCTGTGCATCCCAACAAACGATTTATAAGCTGTATCTAATATAGGGCCGTCAACGGTAAGCCCGTTGGGGTTTGGACGGTCAAGCACCATCAGCTCAATATTGTTTTCTGAACAAGCTTCCATTACGTAATGCAGGGTGGATATGTAAGTGTAAAACCTTGCGCCAACATCCTGAATATCAAATATCAGCACATCAAGCCCCTTTAAATCAGCCTGAGTGGGTTTGTAATGCTTACCATATAGCGATATTACGGGCAACCCGGTTTTGGCGTCTACATCGTCGCCAACAACAGCGCCGTTACTTGCATTTCCCCTAAAACCGTGTTCAGGGCCGAAGATCTTTTTTATTCTTATACCAAGCGTTAGCAAGCTGTCAACCGTAGTTGTTTGGTGCGTACCAATAACCGATGTTTGATTTACAACCATGCCTATATTTTTTCCCTTAATGTAGTTAAAATACAGCGGAATGCGGGCGGCGCCTGTAATAATTTTTTTTACGGTATCGGTTTTTGCAGATTTGCCCGCAAAAGTGCAGTTACTTTGTAGCGTTATGGTAAAAAGCAGCAGGAGGGAGGGGAGTGTCAGATCAAGAAATGATTTTATCCTTTTCATAAAAATAAATGCCTGCGCTATTTAAAAGTACCTTTTTAAGCGGTAAAACCGCATATTTGCGAAGTTACAAAAAAATACTTTTCCTTGAGTTTTGCATCATTCATAGCCGGGCGAATAACCTTTAAGTCAAAACGTACATTTTCAAAACTGATTGTGCGCATTGCTATTATTGGCATTATGCTGGGTTTAGGGGTGATGATATTATCGTTAGCGGTAGTAAAAGGTTTTAAGCGGGAGATCCGCGAAAAGATACGTGGCTTTGATGGCGATATGAAGGTGATCAAATATGATCTGAATACCTCGTTTGAAAATTCGCCTTTTGTAAGGGACACACTTTTAGAACAAACACTGCAACAAAACAAGGCTGTTGAGTACATAGCGCCTTATGCCAACAAGCCGGGGATTATTAAAGTCTCTGATAATATTGAAGGGGTAGTGCTTAAAGGCGTTAATAAAACGTATAACTGGACGTTTATAAAAAGTTGCCTGGTGGCAGGTAATGTTATCAATTTTGCCGATTCAATTGCTGCACGCACACAGCTGATGATATCGCAAACTACAGCCAACCGCTTGCGACTGAAAGTGGGTGATAAAGTGGTAATTTATTTTGTACAGAACCCACCCCGGCCCCGCCCGTTTAAAATTGTTGGTATATATGATACAAGCATTCAGGAGGTAGATAAAACCTACGTTATAGGCGACCTTTCTGTACTACAAACGGTTAATAGTCAGCAACCGGACGAAATAGGAGGGTACGAACTCAGAATAAAGAATTTTGACAAGCTCGACACCCTTGCAGGGCAGATCAACAGTGCGCTGCCTATTAAACTAAGGCTTACTACCATCAAAGAGAATTATAGCAATATATTCGACTGGTTGCAGATTTTGGATGTTAACGCACAGGTTATGCTGGTGCTGATGCTTTTGGTAGCGGTAATTAATATGATATCGGCATTGCTGATAATGATATTGGAACGCACATCAATGATAGGTATAATGAAAGCGATGGGCACCAACAACTGGGCCATACAGAAGATATTTTTATACAATGCTGCATACCTTATAAGCATTGGCTTACTGCTGGGCAATATCTTTGGGCTGGGGCTGGGGTTTTTTCAGCAAGCTACTCATTTTTTTAAGCTGGATGCCAGCTCTTATTACATGACGTTTATACCGGTTGAGATTACCTTGACAGATGTTGTGCTGCTTAACGTTGGCACCATGATAGTTTGCCTTGTAGTGCTCATAATTCCATCAATGCTAATTTCTCGCATTACACCTGTTAAGGCTATTCGGTTTAAGTAGCGTGTTAAAAATTTACAGTTTTACAAGTACGTATTCGTCAACATCATTAGCAGAAGACTTGGTTAATTTAAAATTGGTCCCATTAAATATGTACGAGTAACTGCCTTGTAAATAGCCTTTGTTAATTGCACCGGCAGTAGAGTAATTCGGATCACTAAAATCTAATGTAAGATCATCTCCTAAAAACTCACCGCTGCCGTTAGCGTGCACCACGACATCATCACTTGCCAACATGAAGCCGGTGGTAGCCATAGCTAATTGAATATTTGCCGTAGTAACATCTTTAGCAGACGTAACCGGGTCTGTATGTGTGTGCGTAAATTTACCGCTAAAAGTACCAAAGGGAGCCGGAGGTGGGTCATACTCTTTTTGGTTCGTTTTCATACATCCTGCAAAAAGTATCAATAAGGGCAATAAAAAAATCAGCTTTTTCATATGGCTTTTATAAAAGAATTACAAAGTTAAAACTACTGTTGCTTTTTTGCTTCCTCCCAAAAAACGTCCATTTCCGTAAGGCTCATGTCTTGTAACTGTCTGCCGTTTTCCGCGGCTTTGCTTTCCAGGTACTGAAACCGCTTAATAAACTTGCGGTTGGTTTTCTCTAACGCGTCTTCAGGGTTAATGTTAATAAAACGGGCATAATTTATAAGCGAAAACAAAAGATCGCCAAACTCACTTTCGGCCTTGTCATGGTCAATGGCGGTGTTATCTTCAGCATTGAACTCATTTTTAAACTCCTGCATTTCCTCTTCTACTTTTGCCCACACCTGGCTTTTTTCTTCCCAGTCAAACCCTACACCGCGGGCTTTTTCCTGTATGCGCGATGCCTTTACCAGTGCTGGTAAAGATGCAGGCACGCCACCCAATACAGATTTATTCCCTTCTTTAAGCTTTATTTGTTCCCAGTTGCGTTTTACGTCGTTCTCATCATTTACCTCCACGTCGCTATAAATGTGTGGGTGGCGGTTTATCAACTTATCGCATATACCGTTCAATACGCCTGTAATATCAAAATGGTTGCCTTCTGAGGCTATTTTGGTGTAGAACACCAGATGCAGCATTATATCACCCAACTCTTTTCTAATCTCGGGCATATCTCCGGCTAATATAGAATCCGACAGCTCATATACCTCCTCAATGGTTAAGTGCCGAAGGCTCTCTAATGTTTGTTTCCTGTCCCAAGGGCAGTTAAGGCGCAGGTCGTCCATTATGGCAAGCAGGCGCTCAAAAGCAGTTGCAGGTGTTGATGCGGTAACGGGGGGGATTAGTGGCATGTTATCGATGTGCAAATGTGTTATTAATGTGCAGATGTGCTGATATGCAAATGTGCAGATATTTTTTTGATGCGCAGATTTGAGTATGTAAATTATCTGCACATCCTCACATACGCAAATCCGTTTCTTCATCTGCACATCTTCATATCTTCACCGCTCTAAGCATTTCCCTTTTCCCCGGCGCGCCGGGTACTTTCTGCACTTGCAGCCCCATTGACTTGAGCATGCGTTTAAGATTGCCGGTTATAGCGTAGGTAACAAATACGCCGCCGAACTTGATAAATTGCATGGTATGGCCAATGGCTTCCTCGTTCCACATCTCGGGTTGGTGGGCGGCGGCAAAGGCATCAAAGTAAATAACGTCGTACCGGTTCTCTGTTTGGAACTGTAATAGTTGGCAGTGGGCGGTTTGCATATGGCAGTGGGCATTAAGTTGTACCGATTTTTGCATTGATGCCTGATAATTACCTATAAAAGAGTCCCATATAACAGGTTGGACATATTGCTCATAACCGGTATTACTTATCATTTCCTGACTTAAAGGGTAGGCCTCAATGCCGGTGTAGTTTATCTGTATGTTGTTTGTGCTGCAATAATCTGCGGTAAGCAGGAAGTTAAGGCCGGTACCGAAACCAACCTCTAAAACTGATACTTCAGTCGCTCCGGTCTGGCTGATAAAATACGCCAGTCCAGCTTTCAAAAACACGTGCCTGCTCTCTTGCAATGCGCCGTGGCGCGAGTGATAATTCTCGCCAACCTGCGGGTTAAATATGGTGTTGGAGCCATCTGCGGTGGCAACAATTTTCAAATCTGGTGTCATTACAGGCAAAGATAGAACAGAATAATTGGGTGTTGCAGAAAATATATGTTCCCAATTGTTAAAAATATAACTACTTGTATATCAATATTTTAACATTTTCAACACCAATAACTTATTCGTCGGTAAAATTCGCTGTAAATAGTGTATAACTACTTGTATATCAAATTAATACAATAGCCAATTTTAACCCTTTTTGAGGCCCATTTAGCAACAAAATAGCAACAGTTTAGCAACACAATAGCAACACTTTTGCAACAGCCTTTTAGAAAAAACGGTCGGCACTAAATCTTAAAAACAAACTATATCATTATATAATAATATATCCGCAAAACTTGTTTCACTAAATATTTAGGTATAAATTAGAATGCCAATTCTTTATTCATGAGATCAACCATAACAATCTTGCTGGTTTTAGTCAATATTTCTCTTTTTGCCCAAAAACTACCCACATTACAGCAGACCAGTTTACGTGCACCTGCCAATATTAAAATTGATGGCAAAAGCGCAGACTGGGGTGATCAATTCCAAGCCTATAACCCGGCTACCGAACTGTTTTACACAATTGCTAACGATAGTAAAAAGCTGTACCTGGTTGCAAAAACAGACGATCAGAAAGTGTTTAATAATATCATAAACGGCGGCATTAGAATCAATATACAAAAGGCAAATAATAAAACTGATGCCGGTGCATTAGCAGTTAAATATCCTTATTTAGAAAAAGGCAAATTAGTTCTGTTTACACTTCACAAAAAGGGAGAAATTCCGCCGCCCAGAGAGTTGGCAGATCATATAGCAGACTCGGTTATGACAGCGAATAACAAAAGGCTTGCTGCTAATGTAAAATGGATATATACCAATGGGCTAACAGATGTAGACAGTATATTGGCGATATATAACGATAACGGAATAGAAGCGGCAGGCGCATTTGATACTAAAAAAAGTTACACGTGCGAATTGGCCATTGATCTTAAACTTCTCGGGCTATCGGCAGAGAATGCTTCAAAATTCGCATACCATATTATCGTAAATGCCGAACCTAATAAATTTTCGATGGGACAATTTTTCGGTCGCACTATAAGCGGAACCAATGCCGACGGCAGCCCCATGAACCAGGCACAATTGGATGCATTGACAGAAAGTATGCAAAAAACAGCAAATGATATTAGTGCCACTACTGATTTTTGGGGAGAATACACTTTAGCTAAATAACCCGTCATGAAGAAGATCAACCTAACGCTATTAGCATTAACAACCATTGCAACTACTTTCGCGCAGAAACTCCCCAATGTGCAGCAGGTAAGTTTACGCGCGCCTGCTAATATCAAAATAGACGGTAAGGCTGCTGAATGGGGTGACAAATTTCAGGCCTTCAACAACGCGACAGGAGTTTTTTACAGCATTGCTAATGACAGCGAAAACCTATATCTGGTTATTTACTCAAACAGCATTGCAGCAACCGGAAAAATCCTGGCCGAAGGAATGAATATCAGCTTTAATGCAAAAAAGAAATCAACGGATAATAGCGTGCTTATAAAGTACCCTATTGCCCCAATTGGAGACGAGAGAAATGAACGGAACAAACTAATTATGTCAAAATTAAGCAAAGATGGCGAGACGATAAAAGCCGATGACAGAAAGGCCGGGCAGCTTAGTTTAAATAAAGCCATTATTGCGGCAAACAAACACATTAAAGTTTTAGGCTTGAATGCTCTTACAGACACGCTATTTTCTATATACGACGCTAAAGGAATTATAGTAAGTATGGATGGCCAGGAAGGAAATTTACTGTGTTATGAGCTTTCTATTCCTTTGAAGTACCTTGGAATTTTACCATCAGCTAAACTCAACTATAATATACGGGTAAATGAAAATTGGCTTAGTCATTACATGTCTCCGGTGGGGATACTGCCTGACGGAAAAGACGAGGGAGCGATGATGTATGCAACCGATTTTTGGGGAGAATACACTTTAGCTAAATAACCCGTCATGAAGAAGATCCAGCTAACGCTATTAGCATTAACAACCATTGCAACTACCTACGCGCAAAAGCTACCCACCGTACAACAGGCAAGTGTAACAGCTCCCTCCAACATAAAAATTGATGGAAAGGCCAATGATTGGGGCAATAAATTTGAAGCGAACAATTCCGCCACAGAGCTGCTATATACCATAGCTAATGATGATAAAAAATTATACCTAATTGCACAAACCACATCGCCAATTGTTATGAGCCGCATTGCCAATGGCGGTATAAAACTACTTATCCAGAAAAACGGCACCAAAACGGATGCAGGTGCACCTTTTATAAAGTTTCCGTTTTTACAAAAGGGCAAGCGGGTCAGCATCGGCTTTGTAAATATAATTGAAGATGGTAAGAACGGAATGCGGCGAGCGCCTGAACCTAAAAATGCAAAAGAGGCAGAAAGAATTGCCGACTCGTTAGCAAGGAATAACAACAAAAAACTAATGAAAGAGCAAAAGTGGGTATACACCAGCGGTATTGCCGGGGTGGATACCTTGCTTGCCATTTATAACGAGAACGGAATACAAGCTTCAAACGCTACCAATAGTAAAAAGGCATATACCTTTGAATTGGCAATCGATTTAAAGCTCCTTGGATTGCAGGCTGATAATGCCGAAAAGTTCTCCTATCATATTGTTATAAATGGCGAGCCCAATAAGTCTACATCACCGTTTGGCCCTGCTGTTTTTGCAGGCGACCCGGCGCTCGCTACTCAAAATGAAGAAAGAATACGAAGAATGAACGAACAAATGGAAGCACTTTATGCCACAACCGATTTTTGGGGAGAATACACTTTGGCTAAATAAAATAAAATTCACTGCCACTTTGTAGTTTTTACAAATGCTATCAACCTGACCCTGCCCGGTTTTGTTAAATAGTGTTAAAAAACTTTCGGAATTACGACAATTTCGTAGATTTACGAGATATTCGTAATAAAACTTAGATCAATCCGATTGCCATGACAAAACTATCACTATTATTATTTGCGACAGCAGCCTTCGCTAATGTAAATGCCCAAAAACTGCCGGCCATACAACAAAATAGCCCGCGTGCGCCTGCCGGTATTAAAATTGACGGTAAAACTACAGACTGGGGCAATAAATTTGAAGCCCGTAACCCAACTACTGAGTTGTTGTATACCATTGCTAATGACGATAAAAAGCTTTACCTGGTTATACAAACTGACGTTGACGATGTTTATAACCGCATAAGCAACGGGGGGATAAAACTTATTGTACAGAAAAGCGGCCGCAGAAGCGAAGAGGGAGCGGCTGTGGTTAAATTTCCATATCTGGAAAAGCCGGGTGATCTATTATTTGGCGGTTCAGGCAGGTTCCAGATAACGGTTGACCAGGGCACTATTAATGTAAGGAGAGGCGCAGAGCAGAAACCGGTTTCTAAAGAGCAGGCAGATTCTATTATGCAGGCAAACAATAAAAAACTAAGCGGTAGCTTAAAATGGATCTACACACATGGCATTGCAGGTATTGACAGTTTGGTGCCAATTTATAATGATAAAGGGATTGAAGCCGGTGTAGCGTTTGATAACAAAAAGACTTATACCTGCGAAATTGCCATTGATCTGCAACTGCTTGGGTTAACTGCCGCCACTGCCGAAAAATTTTCATATCGTCTTGTCGTTAATGGGCAACCTAATAAATACTCTGCGCCCACAGCCCCACCTACGCTTGTAATTTCGGGCTCGCCGAGTTCAGATGCAAACCCTGCAATGGCTGATAGAATAAGAACCACCAATGAAGCGCTTCAGGCTAATTTCTTACCGCGTTTTGTAACTACCGATTTTTGGGGAGAATACACCTTAGCCAAATAACCGCTACATTGTAAAAACTATGTTAGGAAGGTTAAATAATATTAAAAGCCTTGTTAACTAAAAAAATAGTTTGTATGTTAGAGCACCAATAACCATTACACCTTAAATTAGTATCTTATCTTATCACACCCTGTCCATGAAAGGCATTTACCTTACCTTATCTATATTAATACTATCGCTTAAGTTGTTGGCGCAAACCCCCGCAGCGCAAGTACCAGCTGCTTTGCCTTTTAGGGATGTGAGCGGTATAGTGAAAGACGAAAAGGACGATCCGGTACCGGGGGCCGTTATATTACTTAAATCGCCCTTAGATTCTGTTTTAACTACTACCAATAACAATGGCATATTTATATTTAAGCAGGTAAAGCGGGCGGGTTTTTATATTACCGTTAGCGGGCAGGGGATACCTACAACCACCAAACTATACCGTAATAATGATCTGGCCAAACAGATTGTGCTTGACCCCATAGAGTTAAAACCACCCAAGGCGATAGAATTAAAAGAGGTTACCATAAGCGGAGCACCCACCATAATTTATAAGCAAGACACGGTTGAGTACAAAGCCAGCGATTATAAGGTGCGCGAAGGTGATACCTTAGACGAATTGCTGAAAAAAATGGAAGGCTTTGATGTTGGGCGGGACGGAACACTGCTTTACCAGGGGCAGGAGGTAAAAAAGGGCAGACTAAACGGTAAGGATTTTATTGGCGGCGATGTTAAGCAGATTATACAGAACCTACCTGCTGAAATAATTGAAAAAGCCCAGGTAATAGATGACTATGGCGAACAGGCTGCTAAAACAGGTATTAAAACCCAGGAACCTACTAAACTTTTAAACGTTACCACCAAGCCCGAAAGGTCTATAGGTACTTATTTGAACCCAACGGCGCAAGCCGGTAATGATAAACGGTATAATACCAACGTAACCGTTACACATTTAAACGCAAACCGCCAAATAGGTATAATAGGGCGCATAAGTAACACGCAAAACGGTGTATCCAGCGGTACCAGTGGCGGCGGAGGGCAGGGAACTACCTTTAGCGGCAACCCATCAGTAAGCTACAGTGACCAGTGGACTAAGCTACGAGTAACATCGAGCTACAATTATATCTTTAGCGACAACAACTCCATCAACAAAAGCTTTGGCGAGACTTACTCTTTCGGGCAAACCGCTAACGTTAAAAACACCAGCTATTTTACACAGGAAAGCAGCAACAACATTAGTAACAGGGGCCACAGGGGTTCGGTAAGGCTTAATTACGATTTTGACAAGTATAATAACATATTGGTAGAGCCTACTTATAACTACACCAGCGGAAACACCATTTCCAGTAGCTACAAAGACAACTTAAATAATTTTACTACCGGGTTTGAGCACCAGGTAATGACCGGGGATAACACCAGCCAAACTACCAATACCGGTTTGGGCCTGAATGCCATTTACCAGCATATTTTTAAAAAGCCGCGCAGAAACATTTCTCTTCAGTTGAGTATTAACAGTTCTGACAATACAGCTGATGGAAAAAAGTTTACCAATTACAGCTTTTATGCCGATGAAACCAAGAATACTTTGCTGCGCGATTCAACGGCACATTTATTAACCCGCCGAACCAGCAACACTACAACATACGGCTCAACCTTAACCTACTTAGAGCCGCTTTCGGCAACCTCGCAGCTGGAGTTTATAGCCAGATTTAACCGCAACGTGAATGATAACGTGGCAAAGTCTGACACGGTATTGGCTAACGGTCAGCTTAAAGAGCTTACGCGCCTCAGCAATATATTTAACTACGCTTTTAACGAAAGCCGCATAACAGCCAACTATACTTACAATGGAAAAAAGATCAACCTGTCATTAGGTGGATCGTTACTGCCTACTGTTTTAACCGGTACCCGGGTCAATAACAACAATAACCAAACGGTATCTGCATCTATCAGTAATTTAAGGCTGATACCGGTTTTACGGTTTACCTATATATGGTCAACCTCACAACGATTTACGTTATCATACGCGGGTAACAATAGTCTGCCAACTTTTGATCAGATACAGCCATTTACAGATCGGTCAGACCCCATCAACATCACAACGGGTAACCCTAACCTTAAACCATCATTTAGCAATAACGTTACAGCGGCTTATAACAACTACATAGCTAATTCTAAAATTAATATAAGCTTGTCAGTAACCGCTTCTGAGACCAAAAACAAGGTGGTTACTAATACCATTCAACGGCCCGAACTGATCTCGACCAATCCAAACAGATACCGCACCGCCTACGAAACCACTTTTGTAAACCTGGATGGAGCCAACTCCTTGGGCGGCAATTACTCGTTTTCAAAACAACTGGCAGACAGGCGTTATAACCTGTCGTTCAGCGGCTCGGTAAGCTATAACTACAACGTTGCCATGAGCAACAATGTGCTGTACCACACCACTGCATGGAGTGTTAGAAACAGTTTTGGCCCGCGTATTAACCCTAATGATGTTATAGAGATCAACCCATCTATACAGCACCAAATTCAGCGTAGCTATACCTCGCTGCCCGGTGCCACCCCTACACTTTACCAAACCACATCGCTTGCGTTGGATGGCAGGTTTGTATTTAACAGCGGCTGGCGGTTTACCTACAGCGCATCAAAAAACTTTGTAACTGGTTTGGGATCCCTTAACACTAATCCGCTGGTAATAAACGCAGGCGCCGAGCGGCAGCTAACCAAAAAGAACAACCTGTATCTAACATTTAATGTATACGATATTTTAAAACAGAACAACTTTATACAGCAAAACGTAACAGCGCAGGGGGTAACCAATACATTGTCAAACTCTTTAAGCCGGTATTTTATGGTAGGCCTTAGGGCAACGTTCCAAAAATGGGGCGGCAGGCCAAAACGTAATGGGCAGGATCTGAAACGTAAGGGGGATGGAAGTTTTATTTATTAATAAAAAACAAAGGTTATGAAGAAGATCAGCTCAATAGTATTATGCCTGGCTATCGGGGCATCTGCCAATGCTCAAAAACTGCCCAACGTGCAGCAAGGCGGCACTAAAGCACCGGCTAATATTAAAATAGACGGGAAAACTACAGAATGGGGCAGTTTTGCAGCCGATAACTATGCTACAGGCCTGCGTTACACCATGGCTAATGACGATAAGAACTTGTATCTGGCCATACAGGCCACAGATCCAAATGTATTATCTAAGATCACTCAACGGGGTGTTTTGCTGATTATCGATCTTTCAGGACAAAAAACTGATAAAAATGCCATTACCGTTCAATACCCCGTTTTTGAGGTGCAGTATAAAAATAAGCCGTATTTAAAATTCAGTAACGCCGGCGGTTTAATGGCAGTAGAACGTGCCGCGATCCACGCCAATCCGGATTCCATGCTCGCTGTAGCTAATAAGCGACTAAAAACCAATGATAAGTACATTCGTACAAGCGGTATTACTGATGTGGATACGCTGCTGTCAGTTTATAATGATAAAGATATTGTTGCCCGGCAAGGGTTTGAGAAGTGGGAGCTTTATAACTACGAAATAGCCATACCGTTAAAGCATTTGAAGTTATCAGCTTCGGCAAAACAGAAGTTTTCTTATCACATCATTTTAAACGGAATAGAACTTATGAAAGATGCCGGGATGAAACAAGTTTTGATTGACGGAAAAATGGTCTGGACAATAGAGCCCGGTGCAGCATTATACAAAAAAGAAGACTTTCCTGTCATAACCGCCACCACCGATTTTTGGGCAGAATATACTTTAGCCAAATAAAAAAGGCCCCGGTCAATCACCGCGGGCCTTTTTGGGTATTATATATATGATAGGGGAAATTGCGCTTAGTTTAAGCCACGCCTGCTGGCAACGTTGCCGGCAAGATTAGTGCGGTTATCGTCTCCACGGCCGCGGTTGTCATTTGATGGCCTTCCTTCTCCACGTCCCGGTTGTGCTGGTTGGTCAAACCTGCCGTTGCCACGGTTATCATTTGATGGCCTACCTTCTCCACGTCCCGGTTGTGCCGGTTGGTCAAACCTGCCGTTGCCGCGGTTATCGTTGCGTTCGTCGGGGCGGCCGCCTCTGTTATCATTTCGGTTGTCGTTTCCTCCGTTCCAGTTAGGCTTGTTGTCGTTACGTCCGTTCCAATCCGGTCTGTTATCGTTTCCTCTGTTCCAATCGGGGCGGTTGTTGCTTGCGCTCCTATCCCAATCGCGGTTATCGTTGCGGTTGTCATAGCG
Source organism: Mucilaginibacter sp. HD30 (assembly GCF_054061755.1). NCBI lineage: Bacteria > Pseudomonadati > Bacteroidota > Sphingobacteriia > Sphingobacteriales > Sphingobacteriaceae > Mucilaginibacter > Mucilaginibacter sp. HD30. The sequence goes on along the minus strand of NZ_JBSSEO010000001.1, from coordinate 2,261,466 downwards.
TCTCCAGTCAAACTGGTTGCCACGGTACCTGGTACGGTAAACGGTATGGTTCAAGTACGGGCGGTTGGCGTGGATCTGCACCCTGCTCACATTGCGCCAGCTGTAATTGCGGTAAGCTCCCGGCAAGTAAACTGCCGATACCCAAGCGTACCCATTGTTATAGTAGTAAAGGTTCTCGCCTACGCTATAGTAAGCGTCAACTTCGGGCAGGTAATAATAATCGTCGTAAACTGCCACCGGCCTTTGTACTACAACCGGCCCACCCAGGTTAAAACCAACGCTTACGTGTACTTGTGCGCTTGCGCTATTGAAAGCAAAACCACTAAGGGCTAATGCTGATATTACGGCTAACTTTTTCATATTCTTCTCGTTTTATTTGCATTTATGACGATCAAAAAGCAGCATAGTTTAACCCGTTTAAGCTGTAAACCACTTAATTTAAAATAAAGTTTAATGCATTAAACCTTAGCCTGGGTTGGGCTTCTAAGCGAGAGGAGTAAACAAAACAGGAGAAATGCCCCTGTTTTGTTATTAAGCCATAAGGTAATTGTATTTTACATTTACCCTTAACTTTTCTTTAATCCTTTTTATATCCGCGTCTGCATTATCCTGCTCCTCTTTATTGGTGGAGTCTAACAGTGCAGCATGATAATGGCTGATTGATTTGTTCCAGTCCTTTTTCTTTTCAGCAAAAAGACCCAATAACGAATTTATAACAGCCGTGTTAACGCCTTTTACGGTAAACGCTTTTTCAGACACCGTGTTCACCATTTTATCCATGCCTAAAAATATTACCAGGCGTAAATAATGTTCATACACCTCTGGGAAATCGGGCTCCAGTTCGGCACACAGTTTAAAATGGTAACCAGCCAACTGGTAATCTTCAATAGTATAGTAATAGATTAAACCCAGTTGATAGTGCGCACGTGCGTATGTAGCGTCATTCGTTATTATCTCGTTTAGCAATTTTAAAGCCTTAGGGCGCTCGCCATAGCTTAACTCATCTAAAGCCTGTAAATATTTTTCTTCTATGGTGTAATAAGTTTCCATGTAAAAATGCATTATGCAGCTTAATGCCGCTAAGCATTAAACATAAATAAAATATAATTTTTGATATTGCCGTTTAAGCGCTGCGCTTAAACAAAGCTGCCGAAGGGTGAAGCAGATAATGCATAACCCTTCCGCTGCGGCGCACAAGGCCACATCGGTTGCATATAGCGGAAGTGATTTAGAAGTAGCATTTCTGTAAGTTTTTTACAAAGATGCTAAAAATTTTGTAAGAAGAAAAAAACAGCCTGAGATTATGCGGCTAAGCTTTGGCTAACTTTAACATTTTCAATGAGGTAATGATTTTTCAACTCAGTTTCTGATATAACAACGTTAAAATCGTCAAAGCGTATGCCATCCTCAAAAGCATACAAAATGTACGCTCTTTTATTTGCATCATAAGCGCCAAGCTCAAATATTTCGTCGTAGTTTTTACCTTTTATTTTCGCGCCGGTTACCAGTTGGTAAGCGTCAGTTATGGTTTCAAAAGTGATGTTTTTCATAGTGAAAAGGTTATTACAATAATTTTGCCAATTTATAAAGCCTACTGTTAAAAGGCAAAAAGGGCGTTTCACTTTTCAAGCGATATTCATCTTTTTATAATCAATTGATTTTGAGTGTCTTAAAAGTAATTTACAGCTAATTTTACTGACTTATAAGTTGTTTCATTTTGTTTCATGTTTAAATGTAATATGCTACCAGTCAGTGTTATATAAATTTTTTTGTTTCAAATGTTTCAGTGTTGTCATATATGTTGGTGAAACGCTGATAAGCTTAAACCTTGGCCCAACTACCAGTTATTATATGGTTTTTGGCAATATTTTAGCATAGCTTTTGCCATCTTTGCATAACATCTTTTATTATGAATAAACTGGCCAACTCCACCTCTCCATACCTGCTGCAGCATGCCAATAACCCCGTTAACTGGTATCCCTGGGGTGCAGAGGCGCTGCAAAGGGCAAAGGACGACAACAAGCTCATTATAGTAAGCATTGGTTATTCTGCCTGCCATTGGTGCCATGTTATGGAGCACGAAAGCTTTGAAGATGAGCAGGTAGCCGCTGTGATGAACGAATACTTTGTGTGTATTAAGGTAGACAGGGAGGAGCGCCCTGATGTTGATCAGATCTACATGAGCGCCGTGCAGCTGATGAGCGGCAGGGGGGGATGGCCGCTTAATTGCATTTGCCTGCCAGACCAGCGCCCTATTTATGGCGGCACCTACTACCGCAAAAACGACTGGACAAGCATCCTTTTTAACCTGGCCGACCTTTATAAGCAAAAGCCGGAAGAGGCCGAAGACTACGCTGTAAGACTGACAGACGGCATCCAGCGTTTTGAGACGCTTGACCGTATTGAAGAACAGCCTGAATATACAAAAGCTGACCTGACGCAGATCATTGGCGTTTGGAAAAGGCATCTTGACCGTGTAGAGGGCGGCGTGGGTACTGCGCCCAAATTCCCGATGCCCAACAACTGGATAAGCCTGATGCATTATGCGCATTTAGCCGAGGATGAAGATATTGCCTCTGCCGTGGAGCTTTCGTTGCAAAAAATGGCGCAAGGTGGTATATATGATCACGTTGGCGGTGGCTTTGCCCGTTACTCAGTTGACGGATTGTGGCACGTGCCGCATTTCGAGAAAATGCTGTATGATAATGCGCAGTTGGTAAGCTTGTATGCCGAGGCCAATACCTGGAGACCTGATGCTCAATATAAACAAGTAGTTAAAGAGGTGGTTGATTTTGCCGCCCGTGAGTTATTTTCGGCCGACGGCGGCTTTTACTCCGCTCTGGATGCCGATAGCGAAGGTGTGGAAGGCAAATTCTACACCTTTACTAAAGAGGAGATAGTGACTATTTTAGGTAATGATGCGGATGTGTTTTGTATTTACTATCATATAACCGACGAAGGCAACTGGCCCGAGGAAGAGACCAATGTGCTGTTTAAACGCGGCAATGACAAAGAGTTGGCCGAGGCTTTGGGTATTACGGTTGACCAAATGCTTGATAAAGTTACTACAGCACGCGCTAAAGTTTTTGCAGCACGCAGCGGCCGCATACGGCCCGGTTTGGATGACAAAATACTGGCATCGTGGAATGGTTTAATGCTTAAGGGGCTTTGCGATGCATACAGGGCTTTTAATGAGCAATATTACCTTGATCTGGCGCTAAAGAACGCCAAATTTATCACGGCTAACCTGATCGACGAAAACGGCAGGTTGCAGCGCATTTATAAAAAACCGGGCAGCACAGCTCCTGATGTTGCTTTTTTAGATGACTATGCCAACGTGGTAACAGCATTTATAGCTTTGTACGAGGTTACTTTTGACGAAACATGGCTTGATAAGGCAAAGCTCTTAACGGACAGGACGCTGCTGTATTATTATAACGAAACCGATGGCATATTTTTTTACACAGGCGATGATGACGAGCAGTTGATAGCCCGCAAATCAGAGATAATGGATAGCGTTATACCGGCGTCAAACTCGGTAATGGCGCGGGGCCTTAAAAAGCTGGGTTTACTGCTTGATAATGAGCTATACCTTGAAGTAGCCGCGCAACTGCTGCGTAACGTTATGCCGCATATGGTTAAGTTCGGTTCGTCTTATGCTAACTGGTTTATGTTGCTTACAGATGAAGTTTTTGGCATTTATGAAATAGCCATAACCGGTGCAAATGCACAAACATTGCGCACAGAGATGGAAAAAAATTACATTCCCAACAAAATTATGTTGGGCGGTACAAAAGGAAGTTTACCTTTGCTGCAAGGTAAGTTTGGGCAGGCAACTAAAATTTTTGTTTGTAAAGATAAAACCTGTGGTTTGCCTGTTGATGACGTAGCTGGTGCGATAAAACAAATAAGCAACTGAAACATTATTTATAAATCTGCCTTTTGTATAAAGAGGAATTAAACAGTTCTTCAAGGTGTTAACACTGCGAGGGGCGTATTGAAAATTAAAAATTATTACTAATGAAAATTGAATCGCAACACGTAGTGTCAGTAACATATGATCTGTATGTAGACCAGGACGGAACCGAGAACCTGGTTGAAAGCGCAACACAGGAACAACCACTTACATTTTTGTATGGCGTTGGCCAAATGCTGCCTAAGTTTGAAGAAAACTTAAGCACATTATCAACCGGCGACGACTATGATTTTAAATTAACTGCAGAAGATGCATACGGTGAGTATGACGATGAAGCTGTAGCCAATTTGCCAAAAGAAATGTTTACCGGTGCAGATGTGCCTGAGATAGGTTCTATTCTGCCTTTGCAGGATAACAATGGCAATCGTTTTCAGGGTCAGGTAGTATCAGTTGCCGAGGATTCGGTGGTTGTTGATCTGAACCACCCAATGGCAGGGCAGGAACTGCATTTTAAGGGTACCATTTTAAACGTACGCCCTGCAACACCCGAAGAGTTATCTCATGGTCACGCTCACGGTGCAGACGGACACGAGGGTCATTAAAAAATTATTAAAATACTTAAATAAGCTAACGGCTGTCTTCCAAAAAGAGACAGCCGTTTTTGTTTACTTGATTAAAAAAATACCTACTAGTGGGTATTTTTCTGCTGTTTGGGGTATTGTAAATTCGTGCCGTTAACAAACAACAACACAACTACTATATGCAGGGTAATGAAAAGCCATTGCTTAGGTGCCATAAATGCTCATCTGTATACCACTTTAAAGTGCAAGTGAATTGGTTTTTAAGACTTCTGCTATTTTTTGTGCCTTTAAAAGCATTTTTTTGCGCCCGATGTCTAAAGGTGCGGTACCATGTAATGACTTCGGAAAAATTGAAAAAATACAAGCCTGTTTAACAAACTTAAAATATAACAGCAACCGACTTCGGGAATGCGGCGGCCCTATGGGGGATAAGGCCCCCGTTCACGGGTCGGGTTGCTTGTTTAACCCTTAACGTATATTACTTGCTTGGTGTCAAAAAACTCTTCTTTAAAAAAATCTTTAAGATAATATTGCTGCACTTTTAACCCCGATTCTGTTATCTCTTCGGTTAAATCGCCACCCTTTAAATACAAAAGGCCGTTAGGTAAAACGTTTTTTGATTGTTTGTTATACTTGTTTTTTATCCACGGATGGAAGTCTTTTAAACGGGTTACAGCACGCGATACAACAAAATCAAATTTCTCTTCAACCTCTTCTGCACGCACGTGGGCTGCACGCACATTTTTAAGGCCTAAAGCGTTGGCCACTTCCTGCACCACTTTTATTTTTTTACCGATAGAGTCTACCAAAAAAAACTGTGTTTCAGGAAACATTATGGCCAGTGGTATGCCCGGGAAACCTCCGCCGGTGCCCACGTCAAGCACCTTTTCGCCCGGTAAAAACGGCATTACCTTAGCTATTCCTAACGAGTGCAATATATGACGCTCAAATAACTGGTCAATATCCTTGCGCGAGATAACGTTGATCTGGTTGTTCCACAATTCATAAAGTTCGGGCAGGCGGTCAACCTGTTGTTCTTGTTCGGGCGTAAGCTCAGGAAAGTAAGAAAATAGGGCCTCAGATGTCATCTCTGCTAACGCGGTTAATAATATTGCCCAAAAGATACCGCGCCCTGAATAATTGCGCCTTAACAGTGCCTAAAGGCAAGTCAAGCTGTTGAGCAATTTCTTCATATGATAGTTCATCAAAATAGCGCAGGGTTATTAAATTACGATACCGCAGCGGTAAACTCTGTATCAATAACTTTAGCTCTTCGGTTTGCTGTTTCTTTATTGATGTTTCCTCGGGGTTTAACTCATCTGCTTTTATTTGTAATTGTTTTTCTTCGCCGTCATCATCCATCATGCCATGAATGGAGAGCGTATTCAATTTCTTTTTGCGGATAAAATCAATACAATTATTGGTAGCAACCCTAAACAGCCAGGTACTAAAGGCATAATCAGGCTGGTATTTGTGTAACTTCTCAAAGGCCTTGGCAAATGTCTCAACAGTAAGATCCATAGCGTCTTCCTTATTGTTCACCATTTTAAGCACCATAAAGTATATAGAATCCTTGTACCGGTGCATCAGGTCGGCATAAGCTTTTTGGTTGCCTTCACGCGCTTTCACAACAAGGTAAAAGTCGTTTTTTGCATTTTCGGTAAAATTGGAGTTTATTTCCATTGCCTGGTTTTTACAAGTGCGCCGATAAGGCCAAATACACTAATGTAAATGTAATAAACAAAATCAATCACGGGCAAGTACCAAAGCTGTGCGCCTGCCGCAAGTTTTTTAAATATCCTGCTGTAAATAACTAATTGTATGATCCACCTCATTATAAAAACACCCAACACCCATAAAGGTTCAATATTTAACATAATGGATAAAATGAACACGGTGTAAAACATTAGTCCGCTTAATGCATCAAAGCTCAGCATGCGGCGGTGTTTGCCACGATACAATTTGCCTACACCCATATGGCGTTTTTTTTGACGGTATAAATCGCCAAAAGCTGCTTTTGCAGGGGTGTGCATAAACGCGTCGGGATGAATTTCAATAGCTGTATTAATCGGGGTAGCGTTTTGATTAACAAACAAATCATCATCGCCAGAAAGAATATGCATATGCGCCGCGAAACCTTTGCTTGCAAAAAATAAAGTTTTTGTATAAGCCAAATTACGGCCTATGCCCATATACGCGTTGTTATTTAACGCTGCGGAGAGGTAATTTATTGCCGTTTTTAAGGTCTCAAAACGGATGATAGAATTTAATAAACTTTTTGATTCAATATAAGGCGAGTATCCCAAAACAATTTGTATTTGAGGATCGACAAATTTGCCGGCCATATAAGTTATCCAATTTTTGGATACAGGGCTGCAATCTGCATCGGTAAATAAAAGGTGCTCATGGGCGGCGGCTTTTATCCCGAGGGTAAGTGCGAATTTCTTACCTGTTTTAAACCGCACATGCTCGGTTTTTGTAACTACTTTAAGGTGCGGGTAACGCTTTTGCAGATCTTGCAAAACAAGGTCCGAGTCGTCAGACGAGCAATCGTTCACAACAACCACTTCAAAATTTGGGTAATCCTGCTGTAATATCGCGGGCAAATTTTCTTTCAGGTTTTTCTCTTCGTTACGGGCACTTATAATAACAGATACAGGTAATTTGGCATCAGGCAGCGCCGCGGTAGGCTTATAAGTAGTTAACGACCGTTGTTTTGCTACCAGATAATATAGCTGAATAACGAAAGTCAGCAGAAAAACACCCAGAAGAGTAACGCGCAAATAAAGATCTAACACTGAATTTAAATGAGCCGCAAAGTTGTTAAAATTTTGTTGATTTTTTTACGTTGAAGATTGGTTATTGAAGATTAGTTATTAGGGACTGACGATTGGCATGTAAAGATTAATGATTGGTGTTCTATATATGCATTGAGCATAACCAATCTCCACCCACTAATCTTTAATCTCCAATCTTCAACAGCAATCACTAACTTTGCGCCGCAAAATGAAATTCAATTTAACAGCACAAGATCCGTTATCAAAAGCCCGTGCGGGCCAGATTACAACCGACCACGGAACCATACCAACGCCAATTTTTATGCCTGTGGGTACTGCGGGCACAGTAAAAGCAGTACATCAGCGCGAACTGAAAGACGATATTGAAGCCAAAATAATTTTAGGTAACACCTACCACCTTTATTTAAGGCCGGGTTTAGATGTGCTTGAACGCGCAGGTGGCCTGCATAAGTTTAATGGATGGGAGGGGCCGATATTGACCGATAGCGGCGGCTACCAGGTTTACTCATTAAGCGAGGTGCGTAAAATTAAAGAGGAAGGAGTTACTTTCCGATCGCATATTGATGGCTCTAAACACTTGTTTACGCCAGAGAATGTGATGGACATACAGCGTGTAATAGGCGGGGACATTATTATGGCATTTGATGAGTGTACGCCTTATCCCTGCGATTATAACTATGCTAAAAAGTCTATAGAAATGACGCACCGCTGGCTTAAGCGCTGCTGCGACAGGTTTGACAGTACAGAACCAAAATACGGTTATAATCAAACCTTGTTTCCAATTGTGCAGGGATCAGTTTACAAAGATTTGCGTGTACGTTCGGCAGAAGTTATAGCCTCTTTTGAGCGCGAAGGCAACGCTATAGGCGGCCTGTCAGTAGGCGAGCCGGCAGAAGAAATGTATGCCATGACAGAATTAGTGTGCGATATATTACCGGAGCAAAAACCGCGTTATTTAATGGGTGTAGGTACGCCTATTAATTTATTGGAAAATATTGCTCTGGGTGTTGATATGTTTGATTGTGTGATGCCAACCCGCAACGCGCGCAACGGGATGCTTTTTACCAAGAATGGTGTTATCAACATAAAAAATGAAAAGTGGAAGGATGATTTTTCGCCAATTGAAGAGGATAGTACCTTGTTTGCCGATAAGCAATATACAAAGGCGTACCTGCGGCATTTAATACACTCTGGCGAAATGCTGGGCGCGCAAATAGCAACATTGCACAACCTGCACTTTTATTTGTGGCTGGTAGCAGAGGCGCGTACTAAGATCATATCGGGCGAGTTTACAGCATGGAAAAACATAATGGTTAAGCGGTTGGGCCAAAGGCTTTAAATGAAGGGATTTATATACAAACATCTGAAGATACTTGACAGGTACATCATTAAGAAGTACCTGGGCACGTTTGTTTTCACATTGTTAATAGTTATAACCATATCTGTGGTGTTTGATATATCAGAACACCTGGATAATTTCTTAACGCATAACCGGTCAATTTTTGAGATAGCAAGATATTATATGGGGTTCATCCCCTTTTTTATCGATATGCTATCGCCGTTAATAACCTTCTTAGCCGTAATATTTTTTACAGCTAAAATGGCCAACCAAACAGAGATAGTGCCCATATTAAGCAGTAAAGCAAGCTTTATGCGCTTTTTAAGGCCCTACATCATAACAGCTACCCTTATTTTTCTTGTTTCACTTGTCGGTAAGGTTTATATTATACCTTATACTAACCAAATAAAGGTGACCTTTGAAAACCAGAACGGTTTTAACGGAGAGTTTAACGTGAAGAACGAAGTGCACCTGCAATTGGATAAAGGTACTTACGTTTATGTGCAATCTTTTGATAAGTTTTCAAAAACCGGCTATCAATTTGTCCTCGAGAAATTTGATGGAGACTATATGAAGCAAAGGATAGTGGCTAATTCAATTGCGTATGATTCTGTGAAAAGAGTATGGAATATGCGCGATTATTCCGTTCGTTACATAAATGGACTAAATGAAAAATTGGTGATGAACCTTAGCAAAGACACTGTATTGAACATGCAGCCCGCTGATTTTGAAAATATAAGCAATACTTATTCGGCTATGTCATTGTCTGAGTTAAATAGGCGCATTAAGCAGGAAGCAATTCGCGGATCAGGCGACTTGAAGGATATGCTTTACGAAAAATACCGGCGCTTTGTTTATCCATTCGCATCGTTTGTTCTTACGGCAATTGGTGTATCTATTTCATCGCGCAGGGTGAGGGGCGGAATTGGTATGCCCCTGGGGATTGGACTGTTTCTTTGTTTCGCTTATATAGTGGTTGATAAATTTGCGCTGGTTTTTGCTATTAAAGGCGGCCTGTCGCCATTTTTAGCTACGCTTATACCCAATACCTTTTTCGGCCTTATAGGCCTTTACCTGCTTTATAAAGCGCCTAAATGATGAAGCGTGCCGGTTCCATAAACGCTGCTGTTAATAATAATCTGCTAATACTCCATTTAACGGTATTTATATGGGGCTTTACAAGTATTTTGGGGGCGTTGATCTCTATATCTGCGGTGCAGTTAGTTTGGTACCGGGTGCTTATAGCAACAGTATCGCTGTTTCTTTATTTCAAGTTTAACAAAACAGCATTTACAATCCCCCGGCGGAGTTTTTTTCAGTTGGCTTTAATAGGAGGCATGGTAGGTGCACATTGGATTTTGTTCTTTGCATCTATCAAATTAGCCAACGTTCCGGTGGCGCTGGTATGCCTGTCATCTATCACTTTATTCACCGCTATACTTGATCCGCTCATTAGCAAAAAGCAAATTTCAAAGCTCGAAATCATCGCGGGTGTTTTGATAATAATAGGCATTGTAATTATTTTCAAATTTGAAGTACGATACACTAAGGGTATAATAGCAGGCCTTAGCAGCGCGTTGTGTGCTTCACTGTTTTCCATTGCCAACTCTATACAGATAAAAAAATACCAAGCCCCCGTGATTGCATTTTACGAGTTGATAGGAGCTTTTTTTTGGACGACCTTATACTTGCTTTTTACTGGTGGTTTTGATAAATATATGATACTTCACCGTGCTGATTTGGGTTATTTATTATTACTCGGAACGGTATGTACATCCCTTGCATACGTCGCCGGTGTATCGGTAATGCGGGAACTTTCTGCCTTCCGGGTAGCGCTTATAACCAACCTCGAGCCTGTTTATGGCATCGTAATGTCCTTTCTTTTTTTTGGGGACAGCGATAAGATGACGACCGGATTCTGGGTAGGGGCGGTCATTATTCTATCTACCATCTTTCTGTTTCCGGTAGCACTTAAGCATATTAACACCCGCAAGCAGGCTTAAATTAAGTCTTTATTTTTCCCCAATTTATAAACTAAAGCAGGGTAGGAGGTAAAATCGGTCTTTGCCCAGACTCATTTTTAAGCCCTCTAAGCGAAGTTGTGAATAGGCTGCTTCTATATACATTTTCAAAAAGATAACGCGTTACGGCGCAAATTTAGAAACAATAGTTGTGTAATGAATTGGCTTTGTTATCCGCTGGTTTTAAACGGCTATAATTGGTTAACTTTGCGGTCAAAATTTAAGTTTTGTTATTCCGATTATCGTTTGATAGTTTGTATATATAATTCTAATAATCAAATATTTAAGTTTACAGAATAGAATGGATAATTCATGTAAATGCGGTTAAGTTAATAAGTGTGAAACTAAATATTTTAGCATATCATAAAATATGGTTTATATTTGTATATAAAATGTTAACAATGAGATTAATAGAATATATTAAATAAATAATTACATCGGGTATGTAAATGAGCTGTATTTAAGGCGGGTTAGTGTATTAAAACGGTTGTTTTAATACATTGGGAAAATTGGAAGATGTTGCGCCACGAAAATTTATCCGGGGTTTCAACCGATTTTTTTGCTGTGTGATGTTCCCGCCACGGTAATCTTTTTTTCGGATACATCCATCGGCATCAAAACATCGTCGGATATCTGAATGCAATTTCAATGCCAGATGATTATTGGGCGGTCGAAGCCCAAGCTAGGTTGACCCTGAAAAACGGGTTCAATTTTTTAATAGGTGCACAATATGAATTTGCATTTTAATTCCATCAATAAAAATCGGATATTGGATAAACAATAAACCACAAGCCACCATGCGTATAACTACAATGCTTATCATCTTTATCACAATACTGTTAACCGTGGTACTGATGCAAAACACAGACCCCGTAAGATTCACCATTTTGTTCTCTGATGTAAGGATGTCCAAACTAACGGCTATGGCAATAACTGCACTGGTTGGTTTTGTTTTAGGTTACCTGGTAGGCCGCCCAAAGAAAGCCCGGGATATTGCACCAAGGTACCATGAAGGTGATCATGACGAAGATGATCCCGATACACTAAGTGAAGAAGACAGAAGGTATATAAGTAATGATTAGTAAAGCTGATTAGGCAATGGCACGAAAGATCAATTTGTCATTCTGGGCGATAGCGAAGAATCTTGTACGCTTTAAATTCGACGCGCTAAAACCGGTTTGTAAGACGCAAGAATCGAAATTTTACCTTCATTGTTCGATATCCAACATTCGGTGTTAGAGAATTAAATTCAGAATAAAAGGTACTACACCTTCCTCCGCTTCATCTCCTTTACTATCAAACTCAACTCACGGCTCATTTGGCCCGATATAGCGGTGTTTTCCTGGGCACGACGGAACAAGTAAGGCATAACGGCTTTGATTGGCCCATAGGGCACGTATTTGGCCACGTTGTATCCTCCATCAGCAAGGTTAAAGCTTAAGTTATCGCTCATGCCCAATAGCTGCGCAAAATAGACGTGTTTGTGCCTTGGGTCTATTTTTTTCATCTTTAAAAGTTCGGTTAAATAGCGGCAGCTATCTTCGTTATGCGTACCTGCAATAAAGGCTACTGCATTTATATTGTCTGTGCAATAATCTAATGCAAAATTAAAATCGCTATCGGTGGCAAATTTATCCGGCTGTATGGGCGAGGGGTAACCCAATTCATCGCCCCGGTTGCGTTCCTTTTCCATATAGGCGCCTCTAACTAATTTAGCACCCAAAATAAACTGTTCGGCTTTGGCGGTTGCGCCATCCTGCTTTAACGATGTCAGTTTATCAGCCCGGTAAAGTTGATAGGTGTTGTAAACAATGGCCTGCTCTTTATTATAGTTGCGCATCATATTAAGCGCAAGCAGGTCAATAGTATCCTGTATCCAGCTTTCTTCAGCATCTATCATAACCGGTACACCTGCAGAGTATGCCTTTTCGCAAATAGCCATTACCCTGTCGGCCACGCGTTGCCATTCTTCAATCTCCGTATCGGTTAGTGGCATGCGTTCATCCATTTTTTGCAACAAGGCAAATCTGCCCACCCCCGTTACTTTAAAAACTGTTATGGGGATTGATGGATCCTTAGCTGCCCGCCTAATGGTGCGTAATATTTCATCGCGGGTGTCATCAAAAACCTGCTCATCGTCCTCTCCCTCTATCGAGTAATCTAAAATTGTACCCACCCCTCCTTTTGCAAGGGTTTTGATGGTAGTTTCACATTCACGGATGTTCTCGCCGCCACAAAACTGTCTGAATATGGTCTTTTTGATCATACCTTGAATAGGCAGGCCCATTTTTAGCGCAAGGCTGGTAAGCGGTGGACCTATTTTAACCAAAAAATTGCTGTTTATAACTTTAAATAGCCAGTAGGCTCGGCGCAAGTCGGCATTTGAGGAATGGCGGAACGCCACCTCAGTATTTTCGAACGATAGAGGTTGTTCTTTGTGCATGGATAATAAGTATGGCCCTGCCTTGCAATAGATGCAACACACGGACAGATCAGTTAATGCCGCTAAATTATAAAATGTATATTAGATAACTCATTATTCTGCGAATAGTTTATTTTTGCTGGCACATGATTGAATTTAAAGTAACCGGCGATTTTATCCCTATGATCCAACTATTAAAGGCTACTAACCTGGTTCAAACCGGCGGCGAAGCACAAATAGTTGTGGATGAGGGCAAAGTGAAATACAACGGCCAGGTTGATTATCGTAAACGTTTGAAAGTGAGAGCGGGCGATACTGTTGAATTTGGTGGAGAGACTATAAAAGTGATATAAGAAGATGACTGAGGCATATAACGATACCTTTATTGCAGATACAATGGAACCTTTACAAAGCAATAGTTACAATATATACTTTAATGATGCTTTGACCGAAGTGGCCCGATTTATTGAGCAGGGAAAATACTCCCGGTTTTTTGTATTAACAGACGAGAACACGGTCGCACACTGCCTGCCTTTACTGCGCGAGAAATTGGGCGATGATGCTGACTTTGACCTGATAGAAATAAACGCCGGAGAAGAAAGCAAGGACATTGATTTTTGCATTGGTGTTTGGAAAATGCTGATAGACTTTGGCGCCGACCGCAAGGCCCTTTTGATAAACTTAGGTGGCGGTGTAGTTAGTGACCTGGGCGGCTTTGCTGCATCAACGTTTAAACGCGGTATTGACTTTGTACATGTACCAACAACCCTTCTTTCGCAGGTTGATGCTTCTGTGGGGGGCAAAACAGGAATTGATATTGACAGCATAAAAAACATCATTGGCACGTTTACGCAGCCAAAGGCGGTTTTTATTGAATACGAATTTTTAAAAACCCTGCCTGCCCGCCAGATCCTATCAGGCACCGCAGAGATGCTTAAACATGGCCTGATCTGCGACGCTGCTTACTGGAACCTTTTAAAAGAAAGCGACCTAAGCCAGCCTACAGCAGAAATGGTTTACAGATCTGTAGCCATAAAGAATAAAGTGGTGATAGAAGATCCGCATGAAAGGAATATCCGCAAATCATTAAACTTCGGGCACACCATTGGGCACGCGGTTGAAACCTATTCACTCATCAATGATGAAGATTCCCTTTCTCACGGCGAAGCTATCGCAATCGGCATGATCTGCGAAGCCTACCTATCCTACAAAAAAACCGGACTTAGCCTTGATGAACTGAACGAAATTACTGATGTGCTTATGGAACTTTATCCGTTCTACCAGTTGCGTGAAGAAATGAACGATAATTTGTTAGAGATCATGAAAAAGGATAAGAAGAATCAGGGTGGTAACATTAACTGCACCTTGTTAAGTACAATTGGTCAGTTTAATATCGACAACAATTGTACTGCCGAAGAGCTGATTGAAAGCCTACAGTTTTACGCGAGTTTGAATTGATAGAATAACAGGGGTGTCACCCTGAGCTTGTCGAAGGGTGCGCGTTGGCCTGCCCGCAATGGCCGACATGCTCACCATGACACTCGCGTACCATAAACAAAAAGAGCGATGAGTTTTTAAACTCATCGCTCTTTTTGTTTATACGGAGATTGTATTTTATTCTACCCCTTTTACTTTCATTTGCATGGTAAACACAGCTTTAGGGCTGGTTATAAATAAAACGTCCCGGTTTTTACCACCGAAGCAAACGTTGGTTGTTGATGGTTGAGGAACGGTTATTTGCGCTATGCGTTTTCCATCCTTGTTATAAACCTGTACGCCACGGCCGGTTAAATAAACATTGCCTTTGTCATCTAAAGTTATACCATCAGATCCTAAGTCGGCAAAAGGTGTTTTATTGCTTAGGGTACCATCCTTCTCAATGGTGTATTTAAAGGTTTTTCTGCCACCGTAATCAGCAACATAAAGGTATTTTCCATCGGGAGTACCAACAACGCCGTTAGGTACCCGCATATCGGTGATTACAGGCACGGCCTCATTGCTGCCTTTCCTTACCAAATAAACTTTCTGGCCATCCAACTGCATGCCCGGCGTGCCGCGGTGTTTCCAGAAACCACGTTGAAAATACGGATCAGAGAAATACATATCGCCTTTATCGGTTACAAAAACATCATTAGGGCCGTTCATAAATTTACCACCAATATCTTTGATCAAAGTCGTAATTTTTTTGTCAGGCGATATGCTGATCAACTCGTTCCTTAACTCGGCACAGGTAATTAAATTACCTTTTTTGTCAAAATAAGTACCATTTGCACGGCGAGAACTATCCATCCATACGGTAAGCTTATTATCAATGCCGTACATCCAGATCTTGTCGTTGTTCTGATCGGTAAAATAGATGTTGCCTTTTTTGTCGGGAGATGGCCCTTCGGTAAAGCCAAACTGATCTGATACCAAAACAGGCACCGTGCCGTCAGCAAAGAGGTCGCTGGTTGAGTCGGCCATCATAGCCAATCGCGGGTTAACAACAGGTGTAGGCTTTATCTGCATCGCCGTTAATGCCCCAAGCGATAATGCCGAGGCCACAAATATTTTATGGGTTAATTTCATGAGTATTAATAAATGGTAGCCAATTATAGTTAATAAAAAGCTAATTGGCAAATAGCTGTCGCTTTGCAGCCTTTCATCAATATATAATTTACAAACTGTTTGGGTATGATATAAAATAACGCAAATAGTTTAATGGTTTATTTTTTTGCTAATTTTGTTAGTATGAAACATTCCGGAAGAACTGACCTGCCCCTGCATTATGGTTACGTACCGCAATGGCTTGCGGAGCGTATGGCAAAGCTTGGCCTGGCGGTTATGGAAACCATTATAATGGATTACGGTGCTAATGAGGTTTTACGCCGCCTAAGCGATCCATTTTGGTTCCAGAGCCTTGGTGCGGTAATGGGTATGGACTGGCATTCTTCGGGCATAACCACCTCCGTAATGGGTGCGTTAAAATGGGCGATAAATCCGCATAGCAAAGAATTAGGCATTTATATCTGCGGCGGCAAGGGAAAATATTCAAAGCAAACACCGGACGAACTGATGAAAATAGGTTACCAAACCGGGCTCAATGGCGACGAGTTGGTGCGCTGTAGTAAGTTGAGTGCAAAGGTTGATAACACTGCCGTACAAGACGGCTTTCAGCTTTATACGCACAACTTTGTCGTTAGCAGCACCGGGCAATGGAGCGTTATACAGCAGGGCATGAATGGAAATTCGCGCATGGCGAGGCGCTATCATTGGCACTCAGAACAGCTAAGCTCGTTTGTTGAGGAACCACATAGCGCAATTTGCGGACCTAACCTTGGGTACATTTTAAACATGACGGATAAACTAGCCGCGCCCTCACGAAACGGAATAATGCAAATCGCTAATGAGCATCCCAAAAGCCATGATGGAGGAAGTTAAAAAGCTGGTCATGCCTTCGCATCACGATGTAAGGGCGAAGAATGTTGATTTGAAACGACTGGGCTCGGTGTTATGGCTGGCGCACGAGAGGCAGCCCAAAGATTTTGAAGAACTGCTTTTATTGCAGGGGCTCGGGCCGCGCACCCTGCAATCCATCACACTTGTAAGCGAAGTTATCCATGGTACGCCGTCAAGGTTTAAAGATCCTGCACGTTTCTCATTCGCGCATGGTGGCAAAGATGGGCATCCTTTCCCGGTACCAACCAAGGTTTACGACGAAACCATCGGCGTATTGCAAACAGCTATTTACAAAGCTAAATTGGGAAATAGCGATAAAAATGAAGCTATCAGGCGGCTTACCCAAATAGCCCAAAAAGCCGAAGCGGACTTTACACCTAATGCTGATTTTGATAAGGTGATAGAAGAAGAGCGCAACAACTCATGGAAATATGGCGGTCGCACTGTTTTTGGCAGAGCGAAACCGCCTGTGACACCACAACTAAAATTATTTTAACGAAGCCTTGATCTCCCGAGCCATTTCCAGGTGTTTTTTGAGCTTGGGTAACGCTCTCTCTGCAACCTTCTCTATATCGGCACTTTGACTGTGCAATTCGTTTTCAAAAAGTTTTACATCCTTTTCATGATCCATCACCATCATATTGATATAACTCTCATCAAACTCACTCCCTTTTTTTGCTTGCAGCTGCTTTATCATATCCTGGTGCTCGGTAGTTAG
Organism: Mucilaginibacter sp. HD30; assembly: GCF_054061755.1. Classification (NCBI taxonomy): domain Bacteria; kingdom Pseudomonadati; phylum Bacteroidota; class Sphingobacteriia; order Sphingobacteriales; family Sphingobacteriaceae; genus Mucilaginibacter; species Mucilaginibacter sp. HD30. The sequence continues at coordinate 2,244,233 of NZ_JBSSEO010000001.1, read as the reverse complement.
CACATTATTAACAACAAGTTTTTTATCGTCGGCCAGTATTTTTAATGCTTTGCCTATGCTATCATGATCGGTTATTATCATGTTGGCAAATTCCAACACCTTAGGATTGCCGCTTTTATTTTTAGCTAAATTTGCCGCTGTAATTTCAGCTAATCCTCCCTTAATACCTTTTTCCATAAACATCACGCCGCTTTTATCAGCATCAGTTTCGGTGTTTTGAACGTCCTGGCGCTGCCTTTCATCGCAAGCAGTAAATAGCGACAGAGTGGCGCAGATTGATATGCAATAAAATAGATTTTTCATAAACGATAGTTTTTAAAATACAACAAGCGTTGAAGCCGTTGGTTTGAAAAACTGTCGCAAAAAATAAATACTTCAACTGTAGCTAAACTAAATTGCGCCCTGCGTTAACAATGCCGTATACAGTACGAATAATCAATTTATCATATATAGCGTTAAGATCTGCGTTCTTTGAGTGATTTAAGCATTGTAAAGCGTAATGCTGCACAATAACTAAAGGCAATACAATCCGCTCACGAATAGCGATTGAACGCTTGTCAACCGGCGAATCCTGCATTAGCGCTTTGGCGTCTGTTAATTCAAGGAGCAGTTCTTTTGTAAGTTCAAATTCGTCCTTCAGTTGTTTCCAGAAAGCCCCAAACTTTTTATCTTTTTCAAGATAGGCCGTTATCCTGAAATCCGATTTTGACATAGACATTACGCAGTTGTCTATCATTGTACGGAAAAATCCCGACGTGTGATACAGTACTTCAACGTCTTCCCAATTGCCTTCAGCTTTCATCTTCTTCAGCGCGGTGCCTACCCCATAAAATGCAGGAACGTTTTGTTTAAGCTGGCTCCATGAAGTAACAAAGCTTATAGCGCGCAAATCTTCCAGTTTAAGCGGTGCATCTGCGTTACGCTTGGTTGGGCGACTGCTGATGTTAATACGCGACAGCAATTTTAATGGACTAAATTTTTCCAGGTACTCCACAAAAAGCGGATCGGTGCGCAGAGCCATGAACCTTTTATAGCTTTCATCGGCCATTGCAGATATGACAGCCTTTTGATCGTCCTTTAAAACATCACTGTTCTTCGGCTTTAAGGCCGATTGCACACCGGCATTTATTAGCTGCTCCATGTTAAACCGCGCAGTTTCAACCGAGCCGTATTGCGAGCTAACAGTTTGGCCCTGTATGGTAAGTTGTATATGCTCATTGGCTATTTCGCCGCCCATTGATGCGTAAAAGCGATGGGTTTTGCCACCGCCCCGTGCGGGTGGGCCGCCCCGGCCATCAAAAAAGCCCAATTCAATTTTATACTTGCGGGCCATGGCGGTTAATTCAACTTTTGCTTTATAGATTGACCAGTTGGCCATTATATAACCGCCATCCTTTGTACTATCAGAGAAACCCAGCATAATGGTTTGGCAGTTGCCACGGCGTTTTAAATGCTCGCGGTAAAATGGATGCGTATACAAACGTTCCATTACCTCAGCAGCAACTTTAAGGTCGTTCACGGTCTCAAATAAGGGCATAAAATCAACGGCAAGCTCTTCTGCCTTCCATCCGCTCCATAAAAACAGATCAATTAACTGCAAAATATCCGAAGCCTGCTGGCAGTTGCTGATGATAAAACGCTGACAGGCTTTTTGCCCGTTGGCGTATTGGATCTTCTTCATCAGCCTGATGGTGTTCAGCGTATCTTTAGTCATGTCATCGGCATCCTCAGGACAAACAAAATAGCGCTCGTTAAAGGTTAAAGCAGCCAGTTTTTGCTGCTCGTCCATCTCCAGGTAGCCTTGTGGTAGCCCCGTGTCAACGTTATTGGTAACATAATCAAGCACGTTGCGTAATATGCGGCTATCCTGCCTTATATCCAGCGTAGCGAAGAAACAGCCAAACAAGCGTATCTTACGTATCAGGTCATCAACTATATTAACAAAAAGACTGTCGTGGCTTTCTACCAGCGTTTTGCGAATAGAGCCTAATAGGTTTAGCATTTCACCCTGCAGATCACGCGCGTCTTCTTTTGGTTTGTTAAAAGCGTTCTCATAGAGCATGCTTTCCAGTGTTGCAATAGTTTTCTCAATCCCGCGGAAGGTAATACGGCGCTTCAAAAGCCTGAAATCGCGGTAATAACAGCGGAATATAATCTGCCTTAAAAGGTTAGCCACCTCGCGCGTAGTTTCGGTATTTACGTTGGGGTTACCATCGCGGTCGCCACCCGGCCAAAAACCCAGTTCAAGCAACTGGCTTTTTCGGATCTCATCAATATCAAATTCTTCCTCTAATTTTGATTGAATGCCTGATATAGCGTGATAAAAAGTATTCTCCAGGAACCAGACCAAACTAACGGCCTCATCAACCGGGGTAGGTGATGTTTTGTTAAAGAAGGGCGTTTTACCCAATTGTTGTAATAAAACATCAATGTTTTTAATATCGTTGGTTTTCAGGGCTTCGATCAGGTCATTCATAATACCCAGCACCGAGCCCGGATAAAACTGGGTAGGGTGGGCGGTAAGCACCATCCTTAACGAAAAATCCTTCAGTTTATCACTAATGTTGTCTCGCTGCTTATCACTGGCCGCGGCTTGCTGCAGTAAGCCCTGTAAAGTGCCTGTATCATCCGTACGGCCCAATTTACTGAATGATGAATCCTCTATCGCATCAAAAAGCACTACCTGCCGCTCAATGTATTGAATAAACCTGAACAGTCGGTTAAGCTGCTCGGCATGATCAATATCCGGAACGTATTTTTTAAAGAACGACTCGATAATAAGTGTAGGCGACTCCTCGTTTGCAGCACCTTTTTCGCAGTGTGAGCTAAAAAATGGCAGCAATATGCCTATCTCCTTTACCTGGTAAAAAGGCAAAGTTTGAAAAAGGCTGTTATACAACTCGAAGCGCGTAACCACCTCGCTGTTAAAGGCTGCTTCTCTTTGACTTAATTTCAAGGTTGACGACATAAGGATGTTTTTTAAAGCAGGAAAAAAAAGATGAAACCATCGCCTCACCAAATTGATGTGAATTTAAGCCAAATTAGATTAAATTGAAGAGTTATTAAAAATAATAAGTAAAAAATATTAATATACGTAATAAAATATGACATATATGTAATTATTGCAAATTTGGATATCAGGGTTTTTTACCGAAATTTACCCGATGCTAACCACCGATAAAGAGGTAAAAAGTTTTTTCTTCAGTCAATATTTTTCTGATGGGCTGCGCATGTCTTTAGGCATACTTATACCCGCACTTACCCTGTTGCAGTTTGACAGGTTTGAGCAAGGCATAGCGCTATCATTGGGCGCTGTTTGTATCTGCGTAACCGATAGCCCCGGGCCTATATTGCACAAGCGTAATGCTATGGCCATTGGCAACCTGTGTATGTTTATTGTGGCGCTTACCACCGGCTTTGCGCGTTTTAATGTATACACATTGGCGCTTGAGGTTACTGTTTTTACTTTCCTGTTTTCCATGTTTACGGTTTACGGCAACCGCTCAGCCTCTGTAGGTACTGCCGCGCTGCTTATCATGATCTTTATGATAGACAGGGATATTGAGCGCAGCGATGTGCTGAAATACAGCGGCAATATATTGGCGGGCGGTTTATGGTATATGGCGTTTAGCCTATTGTTTTTCGGGATAAGGCCTTACCGGGCCGCCCAACAGGCATTAGGTGAGAATATAGCCGATATAGTAAGGTTTTTACGTTTAAAGGCTGATTTTTACCTGCACGAAACCGACATTGAAGATAATTATCGTAAGGTAATATCCCAACAAATAAAAGTTAGCGAACACCAGGACCTTGTGCGCGAGCTGCTGTTTAAAAGCCGCGTTATGGTGCGCGAGTCTACCAATGCAAGCCGGATACTGGTATTAACCTTTGTTGACCTGGTAGATATGTTTGACCATATTATGGCTACGCATTATGATTACCAGGCCATTCGCGAAAAGTTCCAGCATACAGGCGTGCTTCCGCACATTTCACAGCTGATACAGGAAATGGCCGATGAACTGCAGAATATAGGCTACATGGTATTAAGCAACAATCGCCATAAACACCTGCGCAACTTTTTACCGCAGCTTGATCTGCTCAAACAAAAAATTGATGCCATTGGCAATGAGAAAGAAACCAGTACGCTTGTGCTAAAAAAGGTGCTAATCAACCTGCGGGACCTGAACAAGGAGATTGAAAATATCTGGACCTATTATAACTCTAACTCATCTAAGATCCTGATAGAACACAAAAGTCGCCCCGCATCTGACCATTCAAAATTTGTAAGCCACCAGGACTACGACTGGCGCATTTTTTTTGATAATCTTAACTTTGCATCAGGCGCCTTTAAACATGCCTTAAGGGTTTCTTTGGTGTGTTTTATAGGTTTTGTTGCTGCGCGATTACTGCCGCTGGGTCACCATAGCTATTGGATCTTGCTTACTATCATCGTTATTATGAAACCAGGCTTCAGCCTGTCTAAGCAACGCAATTATCAGCGCTTGTTGGGTACTATTGGGGGCGGTGTTATAGGTATACTTATTTTGATGTTTATACCCAACAGCAATGTGCAGTTTGCGTTAATGGTTGCCCTGATGATAGGCACTTACAGTTTTATGCGGCTTTATTATGTGGTAAGCGTTATCTGCATGACGCCTTATGTGCTTATCCTTTTTAAGTTTTTAGGCATCGGCGGGTTTGATATTCTGGAAGAGCGTATAATGGATACAGCCATAGGCTCTGGCTATAGCCATATTGGCAAGTTATCTTGCATTCCCTACCTGGGAGTTTGAACAAATAAAGAAGACGCTGGCTGATGCCATAACCGCAAATACCTGTTATTTGGTAAGAGCTACGGAGAGTATGACAGGTAAGCCCATAACGCTTACCGAATATAAGTTGGCGCGTAAGGATGTTTACATAAAATCTGCCAACTTATCGGCAGCGTTTGAACGGATGACATCCGAGCCTAAAAGCAAGCAGCGTAATATTAAGGATGTGCATAAGTTTGTGGTGCTAAATCATATTTTAAGCTCGTACATAGCTACGGTAGCAGGGGAGGTGACAAACAAACCCGATTATAAGGCCCGACCAAGTGCGGTAAAACTGGTAAGAAAAAGCCTTGCGTTGCTGAATGAGTCTATTAAAAAACTCGGCGGTAACAAGATTGAATTTTATGAAGATAAAAACCCTTTGCCTTTAGAGGAAAAGCCGGCTACAGTTAATGAAACGCTTTTAAAGGAACAATTGGAATTCATCAACAAAATAAGCGTTGATATTACTAAGGTTACCGATGACGTGCTGAAGTAGGCGTTTTAACTTTAAAAAACTATCAATCAATTATTTTGGCGAGGTCACGGTAAACAAAGGTTGATTCTCCGTTTGTGTTATCAATATCCAATTTCAGATCTTTTAATCCCGCGCCATGATAGCCCATGCCTTTGGTACGTTTAATGTCTTCTAACTTATTCCAGCTATTGATCAAAATAAGGCTTTGCGCGTGTATTCCGCTGCCGCTAATGTCAACTTTCATGTAATCTTTGCCTGCAATGTTGGCTAAACCCTCAAAGTTGAACGCAAGATTTACGGTACCATTATCCAAAAAATGTTTTATCAGCTCTTTTTTGTATTGTGCTGATGATGGATCAAGCGTCGCAAAAATATTATTTGTGGTTGTTGACTTACAAGATGGTGCAAGCAACATACAACTAATGGCTGAAACGATTAGAGAACTTTTCATAATGATGAGGTTTTATTATGCAATATAAGTCTTTTAATTGGTCAACAGCATATAGACATGCCGCTAAAGGAGAAGGCACAAAAAAAAGGTTTCTTTAAAAAAAGCAGGCTTAAGGTGTATGCAACTAATATTATAATGGCCTAAAAAGTCAATTTTTGATAAGTATATAGATTTAAAACGTTGTAAATGAATACTTTAGCAAAATTTCACAATTGGATTACTTGCTGTACACAGCTACACCTGCACACTCACAGCAATCCGTTTACCTTAAAAAACTGTTGAATATTGTCGGGAGCGGTAATTAAATAGGTTTGAAAACCTAACCTTTTAGCAGTTTCTAAATGCTGCGGACTATCATCAATAAACAAAGTTTCTGCCGGATTGAGGTTGTTTTCCTGCAAAACCTGCTCAAATATTTCAGCATCAGGTTTGCGTTTACCCATCAGGTGCGAGTAATAAACTTTCTCAAACAAATCATCGTTGTTGTCCATCCCAAACTCCGACTTTAAGTATTCATGTACAAAGTCAAAATGAATGGCATTAATGTTACTCAGCAAGAAAGTGCGGTATTTATGCTTTAATTGTGCCAAAAGCTCATGATTTCCTTCAGGAATACCCACAAATATTGCGTTCCATGCGCCATCTATCTGCTCGTCGGTAAGCTCCGGTTTCTTTGTGAGTTCGCGTATCCGGTTACGGAAACCTTCTGGCGTTATCTGTCCGCGTTCTAAAGCGTTAAAAACATCGTCCTGCTGGCGGTGCCCGTAGAATTCGTGAGCGTTGGTGATGCCTAATTGTTTCCAGGCTTCGGCTACCTTGTTAAAATCTATATGATAGATCACGTTACCGTAATCAAAAATGATGTTATTTATATTATTCATAACAAACGCGAGCTGCCAGTTGAGCGGCAATAATCGGCAGCAAAAATATAATAATTTAATTAAGTGAATCTCAGCGACGCAGCATTAAAAAAGGAAAATTTAAATAAATACGCTTTGTAATGTAAAGGTAAAGTCGTAAAATTGCAGCCTGAAATTTAACAGATTTCACTGCGCCTATAGCTCAGTTGGTTAGAGTAGAAGACTCATAATCTTTTGGTCCCTGGTTCGAGCCCAGGTGGGCGCACGGAAAGCGAATGAAAGACGTCGCTTGACCCTCTAAATCATTGATTTAGAGGGTTTTTATTTTATTCCAATCCTTTTCAATCCTTACGAATACACCCTTTGGAACCCCAATCCGGCTACCTGAAATTTGTTTTTAATTTCGAGGCAAATTTAAGAGTTAATGAACTGTTTTACAATTAGTTATGAGTGCTAATATAGACTAAAAAACACTCAAAATGACTCGAAAAAACACCAATCCGGCGACTAAAAGCGAGCAAGTAGGGTTTTATCCAACAGAGTCTTCAGGTGTTAGCAGGCCGGCGTCGGGCAGATTTCTTTCGATAACAAATTTTTCCATAACCAACTATTGATATTTGCCTGCAAAAATATAAGTAAGGTGGCTGAGGGCATTTTAAGATATTGCCGTATGGAACCTTTGTTCGGGAATCTCAAAGCATCTTCATGTATTGTGGTTTGTTTGATCATGGCCGCCCGCAGTACTCTTAAAACGGGCCGGCCAATATAGTTGTTGCAGAGTAGCTTTATCAGACAAATGGCAGTACGCATAAACATACTGCCATTTGTTTTTAGCCATTTGGGTGCGCCAGGCGCAGCATGTGTTTGCTATAGTGCGACTTAACTTGCAAGGTGAGGTGTATGCTCACTTGAAACTGGCGGATCGACCTGTATTAATTAGTCGCTGGTACCTGGTACAATTCGACCATATGTCCCCCACCATCCATGTACCTGGTGATAAAGCTCTTGTCGTTTAGTTCGAGTATAATAAACGTTATATTTAAGGCAGGTGCAGTGCCGGATGCAGGGCGGGTAGATGTATAATTACTTTGGTCTGCATTAAAGGCCCAGTTGCCGTTGGTGGTAACCGCACTACCATCAATGTAACTTGTTACAAGAGCACCATTGGGCATATTGGTAAAACGAGTGGCCAGCAAGCCGCTTGTTAAAGTTTGTTCAACGCCGTCAACCGTACGTTTGGCGTATTTCCAGGTTTTACCTGCAGCTGTGGTTCCTGCTATTTGCTGCACGCGGTTAAGTAAGGTTGCATCGTCACTTTTGATATAGTATGATTTTGCTCCGCCAAATTCAATGACCATTTCTGTATTACTCAGTGTCACCAAGTTAACAGGAACTCCATCTATAGATAGTGTTTTCCCGTCGGTAGATACCGACCAGGTGCCGGAATTTCCTGTTTGAGAAATAGTACCGTTGTTAATAGCGCAAGCGCGATCATCGCAGGTGTAAGTCGAGGTGCTGTAAGTGCCATTGCTGTTTAAAACTATTTTATCGTTATTTTTTGAGCAGGTACTGATACATTCTTCTACGTTATTGTAAGTGGCACGGTTGAGCGACCAGGCTTTAGTAGACGAACCGCTTAACAAGTTCTTAAAGTTTGTTGGTGTATTACCGTCCGTGTCCTTATCTTTTTTACACGATGGAATTACCGATATAAATAACAACAAGCTTAGCGCGGCGAGAGATTTTGGGATGATGTTTTTCATGAGCGTTCTTTGAGGTTTGTTTTAAAGTGTCACAGCAAAATTGAACAAACACTTCACCTCATACAATCGCATAAATATGTCTATTTTACAAGCTGATTTCAGACAATTAACAAAATGAAGATATTATAAAAGCCGGTATTTTATTGCTTTAACTACAGCTTCTGAGCGAGAGTGTACTTGCAGTTTTTCGTATATACTGCGGATATAGGTCCTTACGGTATCAACCGCAATAAAATGCTTCTCACCGATCATCTTGTAAGTCAGCCCGGCAACCAGACCTTCCAGAACCTCCAATTCTCGTTTGTTAAGTTCTATTTCTTCTTTGGGATTAGCGTAGTGTAACTTCATCAGGCCAAATACCTTCCGGGCAATAGCCGGCGACATTGGTGAACCGCCGCTACTTACCTGACGAATGGCATCCATAATATTCTCTGGCGACGAATTTTTAAGTAAATATCCTGAAGCCCCTGCTATAATGGCGGTAAGTACCTTATACTCATCTTCTAAAACAGTAAGCATTATAACCTGCGTGTTGCGGGTTTTAGTGTTCTCCTTTAATTGGCGGGTGCAATCCAGGCCGTTCATACCCGGCAGGTCAATATCCATCAACACCACATCCGGTACATCAGCAGTAATTGCTTTTATACCATCCGTGCCTGATCCGTATTCTCCTACGCATTCAAAATCGGTCGAAAAGTTAAGCAAATACTTAAGCCCGCCTCTAAAGAGTACATTGTCTTCAACAATCGCAACGCGTATAGGACTAAGCATAAATTTATTTCTAACCAGCTGTAAATATAGTAAATGGCAATGCTTAGCTCAGTCGCATAAACATGCGGTAGTTAAGATTTAGTAATTGGGCAATCAAAGAAAATTTGTGTTCCATCACCGCCGCGCGATACAATACTTAGTTTCCCGCCAGCCTGATCTGCCCGCTTGCGGATATTTCGCAACCCATTCCCTTGTCTCGCGGTAGCCACGTCAAAACCTTGTCCATCGTCAACGACACTTAAAAGAAGTATCCCACCATTTTTTGTAAGGTTAACATTGATGTTTTGAGCAGATGAATACTTAAAAGCATTGTTAAGCGATTCTTTATAAATAAGGTAAACGTTTTTGCGTATATCCATCGGTAGCTCTATCGTCTTTACATCCTCGGCTATGTTAAGTTTTACGTTGACATTTTTAACTTCTGCAAGCGGGAAGGCAAATTCACGCATCCGGTTAATTACCTCGCTCATGTTATCATTTTCAGGTTGTATCGCCCAGATCATATCCTGCATGGCCGAAACAGTACCACGCGAGGATTCCCCAATTATAGAAAGTATACCTTTTGTTCGCTGTGCGTCAGCCAGGTCGTCCCGCAAAGCCATTTCACTATATAATGCGATACTGCTCAATGTGGATCCTAACTCATCATGAAAATCTGCCGCAATGTTCGATCGGATATCTTCTACCTCTGACAGTTTTTTAAGTCGGTAACGCCTGTAAAATATAAACAGTACAACCAACAATATAGCGCAACCTGCTACTAACAGCAACATGTTCCTGTTCTGTACAGATAACTGTAAGTTATTCACCTGGTTTTTTTGGTTTAAGCTTTGCAGCTGCATGGAAGTAACCAAATTTGCTTTCTGATAATTATCCAGCTTTAAATGGTTCAACGATTCCTGCTGTCGCAAATTGTTCAATTTTAACAAAGCAAGTAATCGTTCTTTATTCATATTTGCCAGTCCCAAGCTGCTAATGCGGTTGCGATCTGTAAGACTGGCTATTTCTTGCTGTTTTTTCTCCGTTTCAGTCTCAAAGCGGTAAGCTGCATCTAATACACTTACCCGGTCAACCCGTTGCCTGGCAAAAATACTGTCTTTCAGGCCGAGGTGTTTTTTTAGATACAAGTTGGCCAATTGATGGTTTTCGATTTCCTGGTAGCAGTTAGCCAACACCTCGTAACAAGTCCATACCAAACTTTTGATATTATATAATTGGGCCTGTTGTAAACTTTTCAATTCGTATGTTATCGCCTTGTGGTATTCTCCTTTGGCTTCCGCTGTCCGGGCAAGATTGTTATAACTATACGCTCGTCCTCTCATATTTGCAACAGTATCTTCTGCGGAATAGGCCTTGTTGAAATATCCGATGGCAACATCGGGTTTGTTCATACTGAGATAAACCTTGCCGATATTGTTGTTAGCAATTACTTGTGTAAAGCTGTCATTTGGCTTTAGCTCCAAATATTTTTGATAGTAACTGATGCTTTCATTATACAAGCCCTGCGACTCTTTAATATTACCGATATTGACCAACAGATCTGCCAATGGTCCTTTTTTTAAACGTAAGGCCTGCTGATAAGCTGGTAGAAGATAGGTCATGGCTTTATCGTAATCTTCCAGGTATTTATAGATCATTCCTATTTTGTTATTGATCTGCATGACCAGTATGGCGTCGTTCAGCTTTTCGCTTAGTTTCAGCGCAGTCAGCAAATTCTCCATGGCCTGGCTGTAACTAAATTTCAGGTAAAAGCCTGAGCCTAGTCCATAATAATTTTTAGCTTCAAAAAGCACATCATTACCTCGCTTGGAATAGGTTATCCCCAGCAAACTATATTTAATAGATTCATCAGCGTTGAAGCTGTCGAAATTAATGCTTGAAACCGCGTAACCGGCGCGCCCTGCACCAACCCAGTTTTTGACTTTAAGGGCGTTATCTAAACGGCTATGCGCATTATCTAATAAAGTATCTTCATTCAAACCAACCGCATAAATATGTGCAGAAGCGCAGTAGTGAGATAGTACTAATAGAGCAATAAGCAGTTTGGAGCCAATGTTGCCAAGCATATAAGAAATGACTAAGCCTAAAAATAGGATTATATATTTACAAATACATTAGCATAAATATGTGAGGTAGGGTCGCTAAGATAACTTTGCGAAAATGCCGGAGCAGGAGAAGGCCGAACCTGACCTTGTGTAGTGAAAAGTACGAGTAAGAGCGCTTGGCTGGTTGCGGTATTAATTACAAGATGCCAGATCCACGGTAAGTAAGTCAGCGTTTTTCCACTTTATCCATCCCTCAACTTGTTTAAAACCCTCGTCTTCACCTGAGCAGTTTTTTACTGATTTGATCTTGATCTGATCACCCTTTAGTTGTAATACTTCGTATATCAAATCATTATTACTACCTGCGGCAGGTAATCTATTGCAGCCTTTAAGCCTTATTTTGTTATTTTTCAAATAGTCATCCCATTTACTAAAAGTGCACCTCAAACTGGCCTTTTTTACTTTTCGTTTTTCCTTATTTACATAAATAATAAGGTAATCCTTATCCGTACCAATGGCCTCGGCATCAAAGTCAAATTGCATGAAATCGTCTACCGGCACTACCGCCCTCGCAATTATTTTGGCAGGCATGTCCAGCATGTAAAAGCTATAGCCCTCATTATAAACCAGGAAGCCAAATTGAGACCCATCTTCGTTGTAAATATCCAGACGGTCATTCACCTCAAATTGAAACGATATTACGCCCACACCGCGTATTTTGTCTTCAGTATAACTGCTGGTGCCTGCGTCCGAGTATATCAGCGTTTCAGTTGCCTTACAATCGCCTGCATCCGGAGGGCTTTTAGGTGCTTCCGCAGGTGGACTTTCGGCGAGTAGAGCTTGGGTGGTGTCTGTGCTAGCCTGCTGTTGTGTAGCAACGTTTCCACAGCCGGCAGTAAAAACAAGGCTCATTATAGCCAACAATATCTTTAAACGTGTGTTACCAGTTAAATTCATTTTAGAAGTATTTTCTGCAGCTTATGAAACGCTTTGTTATCTGGAGGCTAACGATCTTGGTGCTTATATTGTTTTCGATAACGGCTGATAAATGTCAACCACAAATACTATGCAAGAAACCATTTCTTTAGAGGAAGTTATCAAAGAAGGCAGGAGTCCAGTTGTTAATCCAAATACTTACATGATATGCAAAAAAGATTAACTTATATCAGCCTGGCTATCTTGCTGTTATTTTTATATAGCAGCTGCAATCGGCAAAAGGAAATGGTTATTGAGCCAATAAGCGAAGAATTCAACAAGGAATACATCACCGGTAAAGGCTTAGATACAAATTTTTTTAATAACACTGATGTGATGCAATATTATCAAGTGACCAATTACGGTGGTTTGAACGCTGATCAGATCCTTGCCAATTTGCATGATTTCTCCATAGCGAGCTATCCGCCAAGCAAACTAACTCATATTCAAACACTAACTTTATTATTTTATGAAAAGAAGCTGTTTGTTGATTACCGCGATCATTTATATGAGTCAGCAAGAGATAATGACACCAGGCGGTTATATGATTACGGTGATGAGTTATTAGCGAGTATTACCTTTGAACGGCTAAAAGATGATCCCCGAAAAATGTCGTTACAAAAGATCGTTTACGATAAAGATAAACTTAAGAAGGAGGTGGTTGATACGATCTCAGTACCATAGTCGCCAAACACAAATTAGTAATAAGCTAACGTTTTATACATTGCTTAACCCATTCCAAAATCTCTTGTTTTTCAGCTTGTTTTAATACGCCTAAGGCCGTTAATGGCAGTATCCCGGAGTCCAAAGTAAGATAAAGCTGCCAGCCCGCCCAAAACGTTTTTTTGAGCGTAATATCCCGAATGCATTTGTATTGCACAAAAGTAAGCGGACCGGCATCCATTGCCATTTTACCTGCGCCACTGCCTTTTGGTATTTCCCGGTAATAAAACCCGTCATCATCCAGTCTGGCGCGTTCCACGCCATCTGCATATTTAATAAAGAAGTAGCCTCCTAACAAAAATCCCAACTTAAACGCAAGCATTAATAGCGACCCCAAAAATTCTACTACACCTTCAAAACTGAGCAGCACCCATTGGATATTATTCCAAAATGAATTTTTAATATCAACACCCATAAAGGTAAAAGCAAGCCCGACAATTATCAGAATGACACCAATTGTTATGGAGCGCCAAGGCGGCAAACAATAGCTCTTCGATGTTTCCCCGTCTTTCATTTGAGCAGAAAATGGTTTAACGTTTGTTTTTGTAAAACAACAGCGCAAGCACCCGACCTTTTTCCCCGTAACTTGCGCGGATGGTATTTGGTGCTTCTGTTTCTTCGTTTATACCGGTTAATATGATCTCCCGCTTATCTGCGACTGAACTTAAGCTCAAAACAAAGTTGCCGTTAGCTTCCGGTGTACCGTTTTGTGCAGTAAAAAGCTGTGTTTTTTGCCGGTTGCTAACCAATCTGATGTTGCTGGCACCGATATATCCATCCGTGTAAGCTAAGTGAAACACGCCATTTTTAAGCTTAGCTGTATATTTAACGGTTTCATACGCTTTAGGCTGCTGAGCCATTGCCGCGACTCCATAGAAGCAAAGGCTGCTAAATAGGACAGTTTGGAATAATATGAGTTTCATTATCTATTTATTCAAATCTGATTAAACAACCAGTTTACCAAATTGTTATCTTAATTAACAGATCTGTATTATCATGAAAACCTTTTTAAGATACGCAACCCTGCTTGTATTATTTCAAGCATTCATTGTGCGCGGTCAGTCGAAGACCAGCCTAAACGGGGTATATGCGGGAGTAGAGATCATGCCTTCTGCAATGGGGGGAATGAGCCGTAATGATGTAGTGATATTATTCCGGCCCGACGGCACCTATAATGACGATATGCGGAAGTCCGGCTGGCAACAACGTGTATCGGGCCGGTATACACTAAGCGGCCGTACGGTTTCACTGCGCACCCCAGGCGACAATAGGGCTATTACTTACACGCTGGACAATGATGGAAATATGAATGCCGGCAGCTTTAACCTTGTAAGACAACCTACGGATAACAATATACCTAACGGAAATTATGAATTTAGTTCAGCCGGGGGCTCAGGTGGCGGGGCCAGTGGCACGGCGGTGGGTAGTTTTTCAAATAAAGCATTCTATTTTGATGGACAAGGCAATTTTAGCACCAACAGCCAAACTGCCGTGGTAGTATCCGGCTCAAATGTGGGCGGTGGTAATAGTCATAAAAGCAGCGGGGGCGGCACTTATAAGATCAGCAAGGGCGTACTCACATTAACATTTGCAAATGGCGCAACCGAGGTGCATTCTTTCTTCTGTCGTCCCGGTTACGATCCTATTATGGCAGTAATTGACGGAGACATTTATTTCGTAAAAGATCGTCGTAAAAAATAATAATTATCGTTGTCGAATCTGTTTACGACAGCTAAGGTGTAGGCAAAGGGGTTCAAATAAATCACTTATAGCCTCACTGCGCCTGTATAGGTAACCAAGTTGAAGGTTCGATTTTGTTAACTTAGCAACATGGCGAACGAAATTCCGGGGCTGGATATAGCAAAACTGCGACTGCAGGGTTTCTGATCTGGGATTTTTGTAACGGGTATGCATTGCCTTAGTGCTTTTTTATCGCCGGTCATGGCTAAATAAAACGTCGGTTATACGCCATACTGCAACAAAACTTGTTGTTCACTTAAGGTAAAATGTTATCAGACCAACAAGTTTAATGTCCAGGAAATAGATTGGCTGAAAATCAACTGGTGGCTGGCTTTCGGAACTGAAGTGCGCTCCAGGTCTCATTAATTGATATTGTGGTGACGGTGGTTATTCCGAACTGTTAGGCAGTTTCTCTTATCATATCCCTGTTGAAATCAGTTTGATACCGGGATGTGCCTTTAGGGCAGGCAAACGACAACAATGTCAGGTTCAAGATAAAATGAGTCCGATGACAAAAAATTGCTATATTCTTTAAGGTTTGGAATGAAAACCATGGTGTTTTGCTCTTTTCTACATCATTAAATTTATCTGTGTGGCTGATGTACTCAAAGTCCTCTTTTATGTTTTTTGGTAGGTCAATGATCACAGGCCTGTTAAGCAAGCGTAGTTTTTCAGGTATTGATTTAATGTTTGCTCTTATTATGAGTAAAATGGTAACGGACGAAAGTTGCCGGAGCAAAAATAAACATGGCAAACAGTTGCGTCCAATGGCTACCTGTAGATAATAACATTGATGTGGCTGCCAGTAAGAATATTGCAATTGCCAAAAAAAAGTTCAGCATATAGCTTCGGGGCTTTCCGATCCACTGCACGACGTACCCAGCCAGCACCGAAAAAACAGCCCCCATCCAATGGTAATCAATTTAAAAGTGATGGACGCCGGCTCGTGTGGATGATGGGAGGTCAATGTAAACCACAGTACCGAGCTTAAGGCAAACACTAGATAAGCTGTGAAAACCGAAAAAATTTTGCGAATCATTTTGTTTCAGTCTGTCCTAGTGAAAACCAATTGCCGGAGTCATCAATGAACAATGCTTCAAAGCCATAGAATTCTTTGGTAGGTGCCTTAGTAAACACCACACCCTTAGCCTTAAGTTCTTCGTAAGTGGCAATAAGGTCTTTACATTCAAAAACGCCAAAGCCAAAAGTTCCGCTACTGACTAATTCGCGCATCTGAATTGCCGAGTCCTTTTTAAACATCATGCCTTCCGTAACAGCCATCAAGCTGATCTCCAGATCTGGCTGTTCAGGGGGACAAACGGTCAGCCAACGCATACCTGGTCCCATAGGGGCATCTGTATGCACTTTAAAGCCCAATTTATTTACATAAAAGTCGTAGGCATTATCCTGATCGAGAACAAATACGCTAACATGGTTTAATTTCGTTATCATTTTTATATTTTATATTTGCAAATATGAACTAACATCATATTTAACCCTTATTGAAAATTGCTATTTTTTTCCGACCAACCATTCTTTTCAGCAAAACAATTCGGAATAAATTTTAATGGTGTCTGCGCTATTTGGCTTTGACGTTCTAATTGGGCAAGCTGATAACTAGCCGGTGTTTGACCCACCACCTCTTTAAATAATGTAGTAAATGTACTTACGCTTTCAAATCCAACTGCAAAGCATGTTTCTGACACTTTATAATTGATTTTTAACAGACATTTAGCCTGATCAATTCTAACTCCCGTTAAGTATTGATGCGGTGTCTTTCCGTAAACGTTTTTAAAAATTCGGACAAAATGGAATTTGGAGAAAGACGCTTCTGACGAAATCAAATTCAAGTCAAGATGCTGCGAATAATTTTGATCTATAAATATCTTGGCATTCACTACTCGCCTGTATAAATAAATTTTGGGCAGTTCATTCATATAACAAATTTAATATTTATAGTTACTGAAGGCAGTGATTGATATTTTAAAATCATAAAGTATAAAATGTTGTTTAAAGAGTTGACGCTTATAAATCACCAAGCCTTTACAATATATCCAAGGCTAATTAAAGACTTGCATATACAAGCATCTGGTAGAATTTTTCCTGCTCTTTGTTGTTTCGACGTGCGGCGGCGGAATTGGAATTAAATCCATATTTTTAAAGATGACTTTTGAATTTACAGTGCAGCCTGGTTTTAATTTCGTTCAAAGCTTTGGCGAGTACTTTAACATTCCCGTCTTCAACAATGAATTGAAGATCCCGCCGCATATGGGCGAAGGCCATATCAAGATGGTTGATGTAGCACCGGGCTTTAAATTCGTTCTGCACCATTATACGTTAAAGGAAGAATTTCATTTGAAACGCAATGCGCCAGCCGAAGTCAGTGATTTGATCTCCATTGTGCTCAATAGCAATGAATTGCCCGCAGGATCTGCCATCGACCGGGAAACCGCAGTTGATTTTCTAAAGAAGAACGGTTCGTCCATCCAGGTTGCATCCACCGCTATCTCTACTGAAACCATTTTTCCTGCTAATGTTGAGGTCTATTTTGGCGTGATCGGAATTAAAAGACAGCTACTTTCCGAAATCCTGCGGGTAAACCAGGCAAATGGCCCTTTGGAAACAATTTTGCACAGCGATAGCCTGTTCTTTTATCACGAAAAAATGCATCCCGAAGTAGCGAGGGTTTTAAAGCTTGTTTCCGAGATCAATGAACTAAATAAATTGAGTGATCTGTTTTACAGCATCAAGGCCCACGAAATGGTCTACCTGTTGTTTAGTAAGCTGCTTGACCGGGACAGTGACAAACAAAGCCCGGTGAACAAGTCTGACATCGATAAATTATACCTGATCCGGACCGCTGTGCTGGCCGATCTGGGTCAGCCTCCTCATTTGAGCGAACTCGCTGTTATGGCTGGTATGAGCGAAACGAAAATGAAGCAGCTGTTTAAGCAGACCTTTGGTGATACGATTTATAACTTTTACCAGAATGAAAGGATGCAGCAAGCAGGGTTTCTATTGAAACATGCGGGCTACTCCGTTTCTGAGGCAGGCTACCGGCTCGGGTTTTCCAACCTCAGTCATTTCTCCAGGCTTTTCGAAAAACACTTTGGGGCCACTCCAAAAAAATACACGCTTGTCGGATAGGACTATTTTTCGGGCCCGCGCCGCTATTTTAACTTTCATATCCTGCTGACCTTTGACATATCAAAAAACAAACGATATGAAAAAGTTATTAATGCCTTATAAAAGCCAGGCCCTTCATTTAAAGAATCACTTAGTGATGGCGCCGATGACCCGCAGTCGTGCAATTGACAACTTACCTAACGCGCTGATTGCCGAATATTACAGCCAGCGCCGCGGCGCTGGGTTGATCATCACGGAAGGAACGGCCCCTGCACCGGAAGGCCTGGGTTATGCCCGTATTCCCGGCATATTTTCCAATGAACAAATTGAAGGCTGGAAATTAACGACTGCAGCCGTACACCAGAACAATACCAAAATATTCCTGCAACTGATGCATACTGGCCGTATTGGACACGAGGCTAACCTGCCAGCGGGTGTTCAGGTAGTTGGCGTATCCGCCATTGCAGCGGCCGGGCAAATGCATACCGATGCTGCTGGTATGCAGGATTATCCCGTTCCGATAGCTTTATCAACCCAAGGCGTAAAAAAAGTGATCGGCGAATATGTCACCGCCGCAAAAAATGCGATAGCAGCGGGTTTTGATGGTGTGGAATTACATGCTGCCAATGGCTACCTGATCGAGCAATTCCTTAACCCGAACGTTAATGATCGTAAAGATATATATGGAGGAAATATAGAAAACCGAGCGAGGTTTGCCATAGACGTTGCACAGCAGTTAGCTGATGCGATTGGTAAAGAAAAGGTGGGTGTAAGAATATCGCCTAACTCTACCCTCGGCGATCTGCAGGCTTATGATACCGATGCCACAGAGGAAACTTATATACATTTAAGCAGGGAGTTTAACCGCATTGGCCTGGCCTATATCCACATCAGTTTGAGCCCGCAGCTGCCGGTTACAACCTTAAACGCTATCCGTACAGAGTTTGAAGGTACGCTGATCTATTGTAATAACTTTACTGCCGAGAAAGCTGGGGCTGAACTGGAAAAAGGGGATGCCGACCTGATCGCTTTCGGACGGGGCTTCCTGGCCAATCCTGATCTGGAACAGCGTATCATCAATGACTCAGAATTGAATGCTCCCGACTTTACCACACTTTACACCCCAAGCGCTAAAGGTTATACGGATTATCCGGTCTTATTTTAATTAACGCCTAACAACTCAAAAAATGAAAAAGATAATTTATAATAAATTCGGCGATGCTGGTGTATTAGAAATGGCTGATGTAGAACTGCCTGTAGTCGGTGAAACATCACTTTTGATCAAGGTCAAAGCAGTGTCTGTTAATCCCCTGGACTGGAAGATCAGGAACGGGGAAATGAAATTAATGTCGGGCAGTA
Organism: Mucilaginibacter sp. HD30; assembly: GCF_054061755.1. NCBI lineage: Bacteria > Pseudomonadati > Bacteroidota > Sphingobacteriia > Sphingobacteriales > Sphingobacteriaceae > Mucilaginibacter > Mucilaginibacter sp. HD30. The sequence goes on along the minus strand of NZ_JBSSEO010000001.1, from coordinate 2,225,131 downwards.
AATTCCCAAGAGGGACCGGTATTGACTTTTCGGGGATTGTTGAGGTTACAGGTAGTTCAGTTAAAAATTACAAGAAAGGCGATGAGGTATTTGGCCTGTTGGACGTTTTTAAAGGTGCGGCTTTGGCGGAATATATCCTGGCCGAAGAAAAAGATATTGCAATTAAACCTCAACATATTTCTTTTGAACAAGCTGCTGCCGCACCTGTAGTAGGTTCTGCGGCACTCCAGCTTTTTGATACTTTATTAAATATTGAGGCAGGTACAGAAGTGCTGATCAACGGCGCTTCGGGCGGAATTGGCATGTTTGCCATACAGATCGCGAAAATGAAGGGAGCCTTAGTTACCGCCGTGGCCAGCGATACCGGCTTAGCAGCAGTAAAGGACTGGGGAAGCGACGCGGTCATCAACTACCGCAAAGTAGATGTTTTGAAAGCGGGAAAGCTTTACGATGTTGTTATTGATCTGTCTAATCAGATGCCCTATAGCGCGGCAAAAAAGATCATGAAGCCCTCATCAGCCTATGTGCATACGGCTCCCGGACCAAAAGAGATCATCAGTTCATTTTTCATCAGCTTGTTTTCAGCAAAAAAATATAATGTGCTTATGCTTAAACCTTCACCGGTATATCTAAAGGCATTGGCAACTTATATTGACCAGGGTCTTTCTATTGTAGTCAGTAAAGCTTATCCGTTCGTTTCATTCAAAGCCGCTTTCGTCGAAGCTCCTAAAGCTCATATGGTTGGAAAAATGGTAATCAGCGTTGCTTGACATGGCATTAAGTCGACCAAACCACTGTTAAATGTAGTGGGGGCTTTCGAATTGCAGCCTCCAGAGGTCTGATGACGCTGCGGGAAGTATCAGGTGTTCATCTTCCTCGATAGATTTCCGTTAACTCATAATGCTTCATTTCGTGAAATATTATTTAAAGTATGGCGCTACTTGAGTCGTAGAAAGGAAAACGGCAGGACCGCCTGTGCAAATATCAGCAACAATAAATGTCTGGCTGCACCCTGCCGTTGTAGCTTCACCGGAAATTTTAAAGATCTGCTTACTCTTTAAGATAATAATTCGCCCATGCCAAAGATGGTCAGACCTTTGCCGAATTGTTCAACAACAGCCCGGTTAGCTGCTTCGATATATTCCCCTGTGATCGGGTCAACAACGGTTCTCAAAGGCCTTTTGCCTTTTTCTGTACCGATCAACTTAATGATCGCATCGGCCACATCCTGCGGGTTGGGGTTTTTGGTCTGGATCAGCCCGCCTACAGCGGCCATCATTTTGTTCGGCATGTCGGCAATCGCTCCATAACCCTCGAACACCGCTTGATCAGAAGCGTACTGGGTTTTCTGCTGCATTTCGGTAGGAAAGGCACCGGGCTGCAGGATAGCCACGTCAATCCCTAACCTTTTAACTTCGTAATGCAATCCTTCGCTTATACCTTCTAACCCGAACTTAGATCCGGCGTATATAGTCGCAAAGGGAAAAGAAACCCTGCCAAAGCCACTGGTTACATTAATGATCAGGCCATCGTTCTGCTTGCGCATAGCCGGTAATACCTGTTTAATGAATTTCCAGGGCGCGAAAACGTTAACATCAAATATAGCCTGTACGTCAGCGGTGGTGAAGCTTTCCGCAACGCCGTTCATGGAAACCCCGGCATTGTTGACCAGTACGTCAATGGTGCCTTCTTTTGCAATGATGGTATCGACAGCCTGCTTCACGCTTTCGTCGTCGGTCAGTGTTACATCAAGCACCGTCACATTTTCAACGGCTGCAAGGGCCTCAGCTTTTTCCGCGTTCTTACCCTTGGTATCTCTCATGGTGGCGTAAACCTGGTGGCCTAAAGCGGCAATGCTGTGGGCGGTCAGCCAACCGAAACCACTATTGGTTCCGGTTATTAATACGATCTTTTTTTTGCTCATCTTTAATTGTTTAAATAATGAGCAAATGTTGTAAAGCGATGCAGGTAAACTTTTACCATTTGGTAAAAAGCGCCGGGTGACCATTAAAAAGACAATCAACGGACATTTCGTCTTATCCGGCTAAGTGATTGCTGAGTGATGCCCAGGTAAGAAGCGACATGTGAAAGTGGTACACGATTGACAAGACCCGGAAAATGTTGATTGAACAACAGATAACGGTTTGTCGCGTCTTCTGAGACCAAAGGGCTTCTGCGTTCAATCGCTTTCAGCAGGCAATTTTTCAAGATAAGGTTCTCAATGTCTTTCCAGCTGACGATGGTATTGCCGATCTCATCCCAATCCTTTTTAGAAAAGACCAGAAATTTGCAATCGGTCTCTGCCTGAAGATATTCGGAGGAAATTATCTGTGCCTCGAACCTTTGCTGATCCGAAACAAAATTATTTTCTTCAACAAACGAGTGCGTGATCTCTTGCCCTTTATTATTGTAATAACAGAAACGAACTACGCCTTCCAGAAGAAATCCTACATACCTGGGAATCTTCCCCGCCTCAGAAAAATAGGCTTCCTTTTGAAATTCCAGGGTTTTTGCTTTGTTTAGAATGAAGTCCGTTTGCTGTTTGTTCAGATTCCCGAACTGTAGTACATAATTAATGAACGCTTCCATAGGGTAAATTTCGGGTTTATTGTGGGCGGTTTTTTTACCATTTGGTAAAAAATGGGGTTAAGCAAACATAAAGGTGCAACAATTAAAGCCTCGCTTTTTAAGCGGAGCTTTTTGTTGAATCAATACGTTATATAGATAGCCTATCAAGGCAAATGGCGCGCTAAGTGGAACCACAACAAGAACCCCTTAAATCAACGATTTAAGGGGTTCTTATTTTAAATGATCCGTTTCGATGCTCGTAAATACAGCATTTCTGGCAGTCAAATGGCTGGAAATTTTTATTTCCAGCCGCCACCCAGGGCGCGGTAAAGTGAAGAAACTGCAATTAATTCATCGCGCTTAATTGCTGCCAGTTCCAGCTCGCTTTGTAAAACATTGCCTTGGGCAGTTATAACTTCCAGATAATTGGCCATGCCGTTTCTGAATAACAAATTGGCATTGCCTGTTGCCTGTTGCAATGTATTAACACGTTGTAATGCTATGGCTTGCTGTTCTTTTAACTGTTCAATACTTACCAATGAGTTCGAAACTTCGCCTACTGCATTCAACACTGTTTGACGGAAACGCAGCACCACCTTTTCACGCTCTACCTGCGCTATCTTATAGTTGGTGCTCAGTTGTTTTTTATTGAGTAGTGGCTCTATAAGACTGCCAGATACTATACCGAATAACGATGCCGGTACATTGAACCAGTTACTTGCTCTCAATGAATTTACGCCACCGCTGGCGGTTATCCGCAATGCAGGGTACATTTCGGCCTTGGTTATACCAACGTTTGCATTGGCAATGTTTAATGTAAACTCTGCACTGCGTACGTCGGGTCTGCGGCTTATAACAACCGATGGGATGCCAGTAGCTATGTTATCAGGTAAATTAAACTGGTCTAAAACTGCGTTGCGGTTTACCTTATCAGGTAAAGCGCCCGTTAAAATGCGCAAGGCATTTTCCTGCATGGCGATAGCCTGTTCAAATTGCGGTACCAATTGCGCGGCAACTAAGCGTTGTGCTTGTGCTTGCTGTACGCCTAAAGAAGTTACCTGCCCTGCAGTGTACTGCAAGTTTATTATCCGTAATGTGCTGTCATTCAGCGTTACGTTCTTTTTCGCAATGGCCAACTGTTTATCCAGCATCAACAGGTTGTAATAGCCTTGGGCAACATTAGCTACTATGTTGGTTTGAATCAGCTTTTTTGCTTCGTTAGTTTGCAGGTAAGCAGCTAGCGCTAACTTGTTTTGATTGCGGATTTTACCCCATATATCAGCTTCCCATGATAGAGAAACATCGGCCTGGTAGTTCTCTATGTGATTTTTGCCAATGTTAAACTGGCTTAAACTCAAACCTGTCAAGCTATTGTCGGACGGGCGGTTGGAGTTTGCCGTAACATTTAATGCAAGTTGCGGTATATTGTTCCACTTTGACTGGCGCAGCACCAACTGCGATTGCTCCAGGTTTTTTACAGCCAGTTGCATATCGAAGTTATTACTGATGGCGCTGTCAATAAGTGTCTGCAAAACAGGTTCGGTAAAAAACTGTTTCCACTGTATATCAGCAATACTGCTGCTATCGCCGGTTGTTTTGATCTCCGCATTCCTGAAAGCCACAGGGGTTTCGGGTTGGGGAGTTTTTATATCTTTTGATACGGAACAAGCACTTACTATCAAAGAGATAAGGGCTAATCCGGTTATGTATTTTTTCATGTCTTTGTATTTTATGATTTGACCAATTAAGCGTTTAAAGCAGGTTCTAACTCATGCACTGCATGCCCGTTTAAATGAGGTCCTTCGTCTGTTTTGATTGGCTTGGGCTTGCCGGTTATGCGTTCTTGCAAGCCCTGGAAGATGACAAACAGGACGGGAATAATAAATAAACCTAATACCACGCCTGAAACCATCCCGCCGGCGGCGCCGATACTAATAGAGTGGTTACCTTGCGCAGATGGGCCCGTGGCAATACTCATTGGGAACAAACCGAAGATGAATGCAAGCGACGTCATGATAATGGGCCTTAACCGCAGTTTAGCTGCTTCTATGGCCGCATCAACCAATGATAAGCCTGCCTTACGGCGCTGCACAGCAAATTCTACTATCAAAATGGCGTTCTTGGCAAGCAAGCCTATCAGCATGATGAGCGCCACCTGTACATAGATGTTGTTTTCAATACCGGTAAAACCAAGTACCACAAAGGTTCCTAAAATACCGGTTGGGATAGATAGCATAACGGCCAGTGGCAGTACATAGCTTTCGTACTGAGCTGCTAACAAGAAGTATACGAATATCAAACACAGCATAAAAATTACGCTTGATTGCCCCAGTGATGAGATCTCCTCGCGGGTTTGACCCGAAAATTCAAATGTAAACCCGGATGGTAATTCTTCCTTAGCGGTTTCTTTTATGGCCTCGATGGCATCACCAGAACTAAAACCAGGTTTAGGAATAGCATTTATCTCGATAGAGTTAAAAAGGTTAAAACGAGATGCAGTTTCTGAACCATAGACACGGGTTAATTTCACCAGGGTACTTATGGGCACCATCTCGCCGGTTTTGTTTTTTACAAACACACGGTCAATTGATGCGGGATCAGTGCGGTCGGCAATATCAGCCTGAACAACCACGCGGTAATATTTGCCAAAGCGGTTAAAATCTGATGCCTGCGCACTACCAAAATAGGCTTGCATGGTTTGTAAAACGTCTTTCACGCTAACGCCTAACTGGTTGGCCTTATCATCGTCAACTTCTAATTGCAATTGCGGATAATCAGCCTTGAAAGAAGTGAAGGCTTGCGCAATGGCCGGTTTAGCCATCAGTTTGGCAATAAAGTTATTGGCTACTCCGCTAAATTTATCCAGCTTACCGCCGGTTTTATCCTGCAACACAACATTCAGGGCTTCTACATTACTAAAGCCCGGTACAGTTGGGAAGCTGAATACGAAGAAGCTGCCTGCGGTTATCTCTGCCAGTTTTCCGCGCAGGAGGTTTTGGATCTCGTCAATGTTTTTCACCTCGCCGCGTTCGTCATATGGCTTAAGCAATACAAAAAATACAGCAGATGAAGGACTCGTTGAATTCGTCAACAAATTAAAGCCGGATATACCTGTAACATAACGCGCTGATGGCATAGCATTAGCTGCATCTTCGGCCTGCTTAACTATTGCGCTTGTACGGTGCAAAGAAGCACCTGAAGGAGTACTAACAGATATCGCTATAAAGCCTTGATCTTCGGTAGGTATAAAGCCTGATTTTGTAGTGTTTACCAAATAAACGGTTACTCCAATTACAAGCGCTAATCCGGCAATGGCTACCTTTTTGTTTTTTATCAGGAATTTTACACCACCCAGGTACCTGTCGGTCATGGTGCTGAAACTGCTGTTAAAGCCTGCATAAAATTTTTCTTTAAAGCCTTTTTTATGCGCTGGTTCGCCGGTAGCAGAGTGGTTACTCTTTAAAAACAAAGCTGCCAAAGCGGGGCTTAGTGTTAAAGCGTTCACTGCTGATATTACAATTGCGATAGACATGGTGAAGGCAAATTGCCTGTAGAAAACACCGGTTGATCCCGTCATAAAGCCCACAGGTAAAAATACCGCCGCCATAACTAATGTAATGGATATGATGGCTCCCGTAATCTCGTGCATAGCTTTTGTGGTAGCCTCTCTGGGTCCTAAATGCTCGTTCTCCATTTTGGCATGCACGGCTTCTACCACTACTATCGCATCGTCAACAACAATACCTATTGCCAGTACCAATGCAAACAGGGTAAGCAAGTTGATAGAGAACCCAAACACATTCATAAAGAAGAACGTACCTAATATGGCAACCGGAACTGCAATAGCAGGAATAAGTGTTGACCTAAAATCCTGAAGGAATAAATAAACTACCAAAAACACCAGAATAAATGCTTCTATCAGCGTGTGCTCTACTTGCGATATGGATTCATCCAGCGCAGTTTTAGTACGATAGAAGTTATTAAAATGAATACCTGAAGGGAAATCCTTTGACGCTTTTTCCATCAGCTTATCAACCGCGATCTGAATTTCGTTAGCATTTGATCCGGCCAGTTGTATAACACCTATGGCTATACCATCTTTGCCGTTCAAATGGGTCATGCTGGTGTAGGAGTAGGAGCCTAATTCAACTCTTGCTACATCTTTTAAATGCAGTACAGAACCGTCTGAATTAGCGCGGATAGCTATATTCTCATACTCTTCGGGTTTGCTTAGCTTACCCTTGTATTTAATTACGTACTCAAAAACCTCGTCGCTACGCTCGCCAAGTTTGCCCGGTGCTGCTTCCAGGTTCTTATCCTGAATTGCGCTCATTACTTCGGCAGGGGTAACTTTGTAAGCAGCCATTTGCGCAGGATTTAGCCATACGCGCATTGAGTAATCTTTAACACCACCAAATATGCTTGCAGAACCTACTCCTGGTATACGTTTCAATTCAGGGATGATATTGATCTGGGCATAGTTAGCAACAAATGCCTGATCGTATTTTTTAGGGTTGTCTGTAAACATACCCACAGCACCAATTAAGCTGTTTTGCTGTTTAGTAGTAGTTATGCCTTGTTGCACTACCTCCGCGGGTAACTGACTGGTAGCCTGCGCTACCCGGTTCTGCACGTTTACTGCAGCCTGATCGGGGTCTGTACCCTGTTTGAAGTAAACTGTAATGGCAAGTGTTCCATCGTTGCTGGCAATTGAGCTCATGTAGCTCATGTTTTCAACACCGTTTATGGATTCTTCCAACGATGGGGCAACAGATCGTAATACCGTTTCTGCATTGGCGCCGGGATAAACAGCTGCTACCAATACCGCTGGTGGGGCAATATCCGGGAACTGCTGTAAGGGCAATCTGGTTAGGCCAAGTACACCTAAAATTACCAGTAAAATGGAGATAACTGTAGATAGTACAGGCCGTTCTATGAATTTTTTGAACATGACTTTAAATTTTTTTTTGTGATTTTTAGAGCAAACGCTCCCCGTTACGCGCCTAAAAGGCGATGTTGAAACGTTTTTTAGCTCCGTTTTGGAGCTGCGTTAACTAATGTTAGTGGGCTACGTTTACCGCTACTTTTTCGGCTTTTTGTTGAGGATTGATAACTGCACCTTCCTGCAAGTGATCCACACCACTCAAAACAATCCTGTCGCCTGCTTTCACGCCATCTTTTACCAGATAGTTATCACCACTTTTGCCAATAATAGTGATAGGACGTTTTTCAACTTTATTACTGTCGGCTAGGGCAAATACAAACACTTTGTCCTGCATTTCAATGGTAGCAGATTCAGGCACTGTAAGCGCATCTTTATGTTGTAGCCCCAGGCGTATTTTGCCGGTGTTACCTGCACGTAATAGGCCTTCTGGGTTGGCAAAGCTGGCACGGATAGTTATAGCGGCGGTTGTTTTATCAAACTGCCCGTCTATCATATCTATCTTACCCTGTTTAGCATAAGAAGAATTGTCAGACAGCAGCAGTGTTACCAAAGGCAATTGTGCTATTTTTTCTTTTAAAGTACTCCCGCGGTATTGTTCCTTAAAGGCTACAAAATCTTTTTCACTTAACGAAAAGTAAGCATGTACTTCGTGAACATCAGATAATTGGGTTAGTTCCTGCACATCTGTAGGGCTTACCAGGCTACCTTGTTTTTTTAATAATCTGCCTATGTAACCGTTAACCGGTGCTTTGATCAAGGTATAACCTAAGTTAATTTGGGCGGTAGATACGTTAGCTTTGGCCTGCTCAATATTTGCCTTGGCTATATCATAAGCTGCCTTTGCGGCATTTAACTGATAATCTGATATCACCTTGTTTTGAACAAGAGGGGTAAATTTTTCGATCTCAAGTCGTGCGTTGGCTAAAGCTCCTTCGGCAGCGTGCTGAGTCGCTAAAGCATTGTTTAGCGCTGCACGGAACGGCTGTTCGTTAATTTTAAACAGTGGCTGGCCGGCATTTACATATGCACCTTCATCAACAAATACTTTATCTAACGAACCACTTACCTGTGGGCGAACCTCTACATTCACAACGCCTTCTATTGCGGCAGGGTATTCCTGATAAGTAGTTTTGGTTGTGGCGCTTACAGCAGCTACCGGTAGTGATTGCGGTGGCGCGGCCGCAGTTTGAGGTGCAGGAGAACAACTGGCTAAGGCTATAGCTACAATAGCGAGAAGAATAACTTTCATAATGTTTGTTTTTGTTGTGGGATGAATGGTGCCGACAGCCTTACGTATGCTGTCGAGATAAATTGTGCTCGGCTCGTCCGAGTTATTAACGGCGTAATATTTGTTAACAGCGTTAAATCTTAATCGCGAATTAAAACTATTTGATGTCATGATTTAGTTGATTAGAGTAGTATTAGAGAGATTAAATTATATTTTATATTACTTAGTTAGATTACTTAACACCGTTAGGTAATTGTTAAGATGATTGTACATTTCATAAGCGTATGTATTAAGTGATTAATATTATTTGATACTTGCCGCGAAAGCGCTATGGTTTTATAGTGCGGATAATCCCGCCTATAGCGTCTTTCAAAACTTCTTCGTTAATTCCGTCAGGAACTCCCTGTCTTACCAGGTTGATAGAGATTAACCCGTGTACCACTGACCAAAACGTATAGTAGCGTTTACAGATCAAATCTTCGGGCGGGTTTTCCAAACCGGTTAATTTGCCTATTACGTCCCATATCATATTAGCAGGTATCTCTGCCTCAGGAATCGCATTGTCCCAAATACAACAGTTTATTTCTATACCAAACATTAACTGATACAGTTCCTTTTCGGCAAACGCAAAGTTCCAGTAGGCCAGCCACATGTCTTCCAATTGCTTCTCAGGCAATGTATGCCTATCCATTGCTGCCTTAGTATCTTTAGCTAACATAAGGTAACCCTTTTTAGTCAGCTCAAGCATTAAAGCCTCTTTGTTAGCAAAGTATTCGTAAATAACAGGCGGTGTGTATTCTATAATATCCGCAATTTTACGCATACTTAAGGCCTGCCATCCCTCTTCTCGTCCAATACGCATAGCCGCATCCAGTATACTCTTCCGGGTGTCGTCTTTTAAGCGTTGTTTTCTATCCTTGCTTGCCATTATATCACTGCAGTAATTTATCTAACAGTGTTAGGCAAATATACAGGTGTTTAATTAAATTAATATTCATTGTTTTGTCATTTAGTTATTTTCAGTTAAACATACTTAAAATCAGCACAATGAGAGTTGTTGAGATTCCTTGTTTAGGGGCTGTATATGTATTTATAGCCATAAAGCTTTTTTAAACCGAGGCCAGATTCCGTTATCCTACCCGAATATTATTTAATTATCCATAAATAATTGTTAAAACACGTTAAATTTGAATACTGTCTTCGCTAATCACTTATGGAATTTAATCAACAGCTGGAAAATGTTAAACAGTACGTGCTGACGTATTTTGGTAAGCACCACGATAAGGACCTTGTTTATCATGATTTGCAGCATACAAAAAATGTTGTAGCCAATGCCACCCTAATTGCTAATCATTATCAGTTGAATGAGAGGGATTTTTTTGTGGTGGTTGCCGCTGCGTGGCTGCATGATATGGGCTATTTTATAGATAAAAAGAATCATGAAGAAGCAGGAGCAGTTGCCGCCAGTGATTTATTGAAACAGTTTAACGTAGATGCCGCGCTTATTGAAGAGGTGAAGGGATGTATCATCGCAACTAAATTACCGCAACAACCAACGGGTCTGTTGCAAGAAATTGTGTGCGATGCTGATCTGTTTCATCTTGGTACCGAAGAATTCGGAGATCGTAACAAACTTTTGCGAAAGGAAATTGGCCTTATTAAACATATTGATCTTGATAAAAAGCAGTGGCGGCAAAAGAATATAGAAATGCTGCAATCGCATAAATACTTTACAGATTATGCCAGACTCTTACTAAATAAACAGTACCAAAAAAACCTTGATAAATTATTAGCCAAGCAAAATGAAAACGTAGGTGAACCTATAGCAACCACTACCCAAACTGAGGTTGTTAAAACCGAACCTATGGCAAATGAGAAAAAAGCAAAGTCTGATAGACCCGAACGTGGTATTGAAACGATGTTCAGGATCACATCAGGCAATAATCAGCGTCTTAGTGATATGGCTGATAATAAAGCGCATATATTGATAACGGTAAATTCTATCATTATGTCGGCTATTATAAGCTTGGTTCTGCGTAAACTGGAGGAAAATAGTTTTTTAACCATCCCCACCTTTATATTGCTTACCATCAGTTTGCTCTCCATGACTTTTTCTATACTGGCAACGCGCCCATCAATACCCAAAGGTGTTTTTACACCCGATGATATTGCTCAAAAAAAGGTGAACCTGCTATTTTTTGGTAATTTTTACAAAATGCATCTGGAAGAATATACAGATGGTATGCTTAAGGTAATGGCTGATAAAGATTTTTTATACGGAACGCTTATCCGCGATGTGTATTCGCAAGGGGTGGTGTTGGGTCGAAAATACCGGCTATTGCGTACGGCTTATAATGTTTTTATGTTTGGGCTTATCATATCGGTGCTGGCTTTTATCATAGCGTCTGTTATCAACAATCATCTTGATGTAACGCGTCACTAAAACCAGCATGGCGAAATATTCTTTTTTTGACCGCGACTTGAGTTGGCTAAGTTTTAATGAACGTGTTTTGCAGGAAGCCGCTCATGAAAATGTACCGTTAATGGAGCGTGTTAATTTTCTGGCTATATTTTCATCTAATCTGGACGAGTTTTATCGCGTACGCATGCCTGTTTTATTAGCTATGGATAATTTGGGTAAGCTTAATGATACGGTATTTGATAATCCTTTATTAGCTGCTCAACAATACATTATGCGCCAGCAAAACGAGTTTGGGAGGATATTTACCGAGCGTATAATTCCATTGCTAAAAGATAATAATGTTCATTTATTATTTAATGAAGTTTTACCCAACGCTGTTACCGAAAAAATAAGCGATTACTTTTTGAGCCAGGTGATGGCTTTTTTAAATCCGGTAGAGCTATCGCTAAAAAGCAAGTTCTTCCCGCAGAATAACGAGCTGTACTTTTTAATCAATCTTTTAGAGAACGGCGCTGAAAAAACCATTGTACTTAACATTCCATCCGACCAGTTACCCCGATTTTTTAAGACAGAGGCAGATGGCATTACTTATGTAATTTTTTTAGACGACATTATCAGATATAACCTTGATAGACTATTTAAAAACGCAGCTATACAAGGTTGCTATTCGTTTAAAATTACCAGAGATGCAGAGCTTGATCTGAAAGATGAATATACCGGCGACATGGCCGATCAGATAGAGACGCAATTATCCAAACGCGATCTGGGTATAGCCACTCGTTTTTTACACCAACCAGGTATACCGTTGCGAACTTTAAATTTGGTTAGCGATAGTTGGGGAATCCCTGCAACCAGTGCGGTGCAAGGTGGTCTATATCATAATTTAAAAGACCTGTTTAGCCTGCCGGTTAATTTGCCGGCCTCACAATATAATAAATGGCCTGCATTACACAACCCCTTTAATGCAGATGAGCCAATATTTGACCAAGTTGAAAATCAGGATATATTGTTAAATACGCCATACCAATCTTACGGCACCATTCTTCGTTTTTTTAACGAAGCCGCCCTTGATGAGGCTGTTGAAGAAATATATGTTACTCTTTATCGGGTAGCCCGCGATTCTCGTATTGCCAATGCCCTTATCAATGCGGCATCTGCGGGCAAGAAAGTAACTGTGATGGTTGAGCTAAAAGCCCGGTTTGATGAGGCGAATAACATTAAGTGGGCAAAAAAAATGAAGTCGGCCGGCGTGGATATCATCTACAGTATAACTGCTTTAAAAGTACACGCTAAGGTAGCATTGGTAAAACGCCGGATAAACCATCGCGTAAAATATTATGGTCTATTAGCTACAGGCAATTTTAATGAAAACACTGCTGCTTTTTATACCGATCATATTTTAATGACGGCCAACGGTTCAATATTAAGAGAAATAGAACTGCTGTTTATTTTTCTGGCCCGACGTGAAAAGCCATCGGCGCCGAATATGATACGTTTTGATCATTTGCTGGTTGCCGGCTTCAATTTGCGACAGCGGTTTATGGATATGATAGACCGTGAGATTGCAAATGCAAATAAAGGTTTGCCCGCATCTATCCTTATCAAATTAAACAATTTGGAGGAACGTAAACTAATAAGTAAGCTTTATGATGCATCACAGGCGGGGGTCAAAGTTGATCTTATTGTGCGCAGCATTTGCTGCTTAATTCCGGGAGTGAAAGGCATGAGCGAAAATATAACCGTTAGGCGCATTGTTGATCGCTACCTTGAGCATGGTCGGGCATTTATATTTCATAATAATGGCCAGCCCGAGGTTTATATGGGATCGGCAGACTGGATGAACCGAAATATCTATCGTCGTATAGAGGTGTGTTTCCCAGTGTACAGCGAGCAAGTAAAAACGGAGATAACGGCCATCATCAAACTGCAATTGCAAGACAATGTCAAAGCCGTAATGCTGAATGATAAATTAGAAAGTGTTAAGATAGAACCCGGTATGCCGGCCATACAATCGCAGCGTGCGGTTTATGAAATGATAGATAACGCTTTAACTGTATGAAAAACCTGGATATATTGTATAAGCTGTTTTGTGTGTGCGGGATCATCATATCTGGCGTATCATGCAATGAGCAGCAGCGTTATGCTAGTCCGCAAGGTTATGACCTAAACAAGCCGGTTAAGTATTTTATGGCCGACGCATTAACAGAGATCTCGGGTATTACATTTTATCGCGGTAAAGCCGATATATTATATGCTGAGCAGGACGAAGAGGGAAGAGTTTATTCTCTTGATCTGAACGATCCGCATTTGATGTATACCAAATTTGATAAAAAAGGCGACTATGAGGATATTGCCATTTTAGGCGAAGAGGTAATTGTGCTACGCAGCGACGGCGCCTTATTTGTATTCCCGTTTAACCAAATTGGCAAACCTGATGCCGCTAACGTAAGAAAATGGGACCGCCTGCTACCTCCAGGCGAATACGAAGGGATGTATGCAGATGAGGAAACCGGTCAGTTATACATACTCTGTAAACATTGCAGCGAAGAAAAGACAAGCAAAGAAGGAGGCGGCTTTATCTTTAAACTGTTGCCAAACGGAACATTGAAACAAAGCGGGCAATTTGGTATAAATGTACGCGATATAGAGACGTTGTTAGGTAAAAAGAAAGTACAACTCCATCCATCGGCTTTAGCTAAAAACCCTAAAACTAACGAGTGGTATATACTATCATCCGTTAATAAATTATTGGTGGTTGCTGATGCAGGCTGGAAAGTTAAAGCAGTTTATCCGCTCGCGCCATCGTTGTTTTTGCAGCCCGAGGGTATAGCTTTTGATAATAAGAATAACCTATATATATCAAACGAAGGCGATAAGGCGACAAAGGCAACGGTGTTAAAATTCAACTATAAAAAGTAGAGGCATGGCGATAAAACAATACCAGGTAAGTATTTTAACTGTTTTTTTTGCAATGCTATCGGCGCAAAGTTTTGCACAAACTGATAGTGTTACGATAGCCATTGAACCAGCATATAACAAAGTGAGCGGGTTGCACCGTTTAATTTTTGGTGAGAGTTACCGACAACTTTGGGCCACGCCGGTTAAAATGAGAGTTTTTCACCTGGCTAAAGAGAAAGGCGGATTAAAAATTTTACAACGTGGCGGAGGCTTTCAAACTAAATCACTGCGGTTGGAAGATGCCAACGGGCAGGAGTGGGTTATACGAACCATTCAAAAATATCCTGAGAGGGTGCTTCCGGCTACTTTACGAAAGACAATAGCAGCCACCATTATTCAGGATCAGATCTCGGCCGAGCATCCATTCTCCGCTTTGGTAGTTCCGCCATTGGCAAAAGCGTTGAAAATACCCCATGCAAATCCAGAAGTGGTTTTTATTCCGGATGATCCGGCTTTTGGTGAGTATCGCGCCGACTTTGCTAACCAGGTGTTTTTGTTCGAAGAACGCGAGCCGCTTGATGCTAAGAAAACTGATAATACAGCCAAAGCCCAGGAGCGGTTACAGGAAGATAACGATAATGCAGTAGATCAAAAGACCGTGTTGCGGGCTCGACTTTTAGACATGCTGTTAGGCGATTGGGATCGACATGAAGATCAGTGGCGCTGGGAAAGAGTAAAAGGTGCTAATGGTACTGTTTATGAACCCGTACCACGCGACCGTGACCAGGTTTTTTATAACACTTCGGGAGTATTACCGTGGATGGTGTCTCATCATTTATTGATGAGCAAATTTCAAAGCTATGAAGACCATATCCGATCTGTTAACCGATGGAACTTAAACGCCCGTTATTTTGACCGCTATTTCTTAAACGGATTAAGTGAGCAGGATTGGGAAGCGGAGATTGCAAATGTTCAAAAAACGCTAACTGACGATTTGATCAGCAAGTCTGTTAAACTAATGCCGGCTACCATCTATGCCAACGGCGGTGACGAGTTGGTTAAGAAGATGATTGGAAGGCGCAACATCCTTAAAAAACAGGCTTTAAAGTATTACAAATTTATATCATCCACAGTTGAAGTACCCACATCTGATAAGAATGAATATTTTGACATTACCAATCAGGCTGATGGGAAAGTAAGCTTGGTTATCAATAAGATTAACAAGAATGGTAATAAAGAGCAGGTAACTTATCAGCGCACTTTTGATCCTTCGGTAACAGATGAGATCCGGCTGTACGGAATGGGTGGTGAAGATGCTTTTAAGATCCACGGAGAAAGTAATTCTCCTATCAAAATAAGAATGGTAGGCGGCGGCGATGAAGATACTTTCGCTGTTGACAGCACCATGAGAGGTAAAGGTAATCGATATGTTTATGACCGCTCAGATAAGAAAAACAATTTGCCCGAGGATAAAGTCAAGTTGCGTTTAGGCAGCGACAGTACCGTTAATAGTTACGACAAGTACAGTTTTAAATACGACTTTTTTCAACCCTTGATACTCGGCAGCTTTAACAAAGATTACGGACTACAGTTTATTGGCAACTTTATATGGCAAAAACAGGGTTTCCGTAAAGATCCATATGCTTACCGGCAAAGTCTTTTAGTAAATTATGGCTTCACTTATAATTCGCTGCTTTTAAATTATAACGGCATTTTTAAAAACGCGGTAGGCAAAAGCGATTTGGTAATTAACGCATTAAACAAAGGGCCAAACTATACCAGTAACTTTTTTGGAGTTGGTAATAACACCATTTTTGAAAATACCGGTAATCGTCGTTTACGTTATTACCAGAATATCTACAACTATACTGAAGCCGACATCCGCGTAAAACACACTTACGATAGTAAATGGAATATAAGCGGTGGCATTACCGCGCAATACTACAATGGGGATGAAGACGACAATACTGATCGTTTTTTAAACAACTACAACACGCTGCATCCAGACGAGAAGGTATTTGCTACACAAACAAATGCTGGTTTGGTTGCCAGCTTTGGTGTTGATACCCGTAACGTGGGTGCCATTCCGCATAAGGGAGTTTATTGGAACACTAATCTGTTAGCAGTAAAATCACTCAACACTAACTCACATACCTTCGGGCAAATTCAATCAGAGTTTAGCTTTTATGTTGATCCGCTTCGTGATTCTTTACTGGTGTTGGCAGTTCGTACCGGTGGCGGTACGTCTTTCGGTAGTCCCTCTTATTATCAGAAATTAAAGCTTGGCGGCAATCAAAACCTGCGCGGTTATTACATCGGCAGATTTACCGGCAAAAGTATGGTTTACAACAATATTGAGCTGCGCCTTAAAGTGTTAGATTTTGCATCATACCTGCTGCCCGGAACGCTGGGACTTGTAGGCTTTAATGATGTTGGCCGTGTATGGTCGCCGGGAGAAAAATCGTCGCAGTGGCATTTGGGCTATGGAGGCGGTGTTTACTTTTTACCGGCGCAGCTGATATTGATACAGGGCGTTGTTGGCTTTTCAAAAGAAGGAGCCTATCCGTATATACAGGCAGGATTTAGGTTTTAGCCCCCCTAAATCTCCCCCGGTGGGGATACTTTTTGAATTGATCCGAAATATTTATTCTGCTTGCAATCCAAGCGCTCCCTTAGGGGAGTGTTGGGTGGCGCTTATAGTTGTTCATACAACTTATCATATGAAGCTGCTCTGAGCGTTGCCAGATTTTGACCATGCAACACGCCAACCCGCAAGGCCTTTAAGCCTGATACTGCCTGCAGATCCTCTACCTCTAAATGCTCCACAGTGGTGTCAAGGATCCCTTCAGCCTGCAAAATTTTAATATATTTTTTGTATTCTGTAGCTTCTTCGGCTTTTGAATAAACAATGGTGATCTTTCCTGGTTTGGTTATCCTTTCATCTGAGCCTTTGATATGCGCTTTGTCAATTCGCTTTTTAATCACTTCGTAACGGATATTATAAGCGCCATCCACATCAAAATGCTTTTCATCCATACGAAACCGGATAGCAATAGGCGTGCTAAATACCAGTATTAATGATGTAACGCCTAATGGGTAAGGTAAAATACTTTTCAGATCAAACTGTTCTATTTCCATTTCGGCAATAACGCGCAGTTGCCACAGCCGTAGCCGCTTCAGGTGCTCCGGTTTAAACTCCAGCTTTGGGGCAATGGTTTGCCCCATGTACAAGTTATGCTCAATACCATCCGTTTTAAATCGCTCAAAATAATGCGGAAAGAAAGTTTGTATTTCGGCTTGCCTGGTATCAATTACGGTTGTTAATTTTTGATTGATAAGTGATAATGTCTTTTCGTAGTTTCTGCGCTCTTGATGAAAGTAACCCGTTTTTACATCAGCATTTAAAAAATATCTTTCTACATCTTTTTGTGCCGAGAGGGATCGAAGCAAAGGATAAACCTTTGTCTCAATATAATGTTGTATCTGTTGCTCAGTATCGGCACGGATATTTATGACCAGATCACCTGTAAAAGTGCGAAGATCAAATAAAATTTCTTCAATAGCCAGCGTTTTACCGGGCTTATTCAACTTGTCTAAAATAGCTAACAGTGCCTTTAGCTGGTTGCTCAGATCTGTTTGTACGCTTTTATTGCGCGTTAAGGATGACTCGCTGATATCCACTTGCCCATACAGCGGATAAACGTCTTTAAATGTTATTTCTTTTAAAGTGTAGTCGATACCTGCGTTAGCTTCGCTGATAAAGTTAACCGCCTCGCGTTTAAACTTCCAGTAAACACTTGGGTGCAGGGTAGTATAATGATCTTGTATCAACGCCTGAACCCTGTTTTGCATTTCCTGCATTTTGCGGGCAATGGTATCTACCAAAAATGGCATTATTATATCCAGTTTGTTAGCGGTAACGCTGTTGAGTTCTTTCTTGCGCGGCGAAACCAGTTCTAAAACCCCCAGTAATACGCCATCTTTTATTACCGGCGCCAAAACGAAACTCTGTATACCTTGCTTTATTAAGTGTTGCAGCAGCTTATTGTCGGGATATTCTTTTAGCATAGCATCAACATCTGAACCTGCAAAATAAGTCTGATCATGCATAATACACTGGTAAGGCTCACCACTTAAAACCGTTTCTGCCTCATCGCCCAACATGTAGCTGGTAAATTTCAATCCCACCGCTTTGTTGTTAAAATAACCTTCATCGGGGTCAAAACGCGAAAACCCAAAACGCAGATCGGGCAGGCGGAACATGGACCGAAACGAATCCTGCAGGCTTTCTTTAACAACCTCGGGCGGTTGCCTGCTTAACAGATCTTCCTTTAAGTTAGAAAGCGCGCTTTCTAAAGTTACGTCAACCAAGGTCATAATAACAAAGCCTTTAATTACCCAACGATTAACGGGAAATCGCTTTTTCCATAACGCAAGGTCATCATAGTTGTCAATTAACTCATCTATTTCCTGCTGGGTGATAACCGGCGACTCTTCTGTAGGCAGGATCTCTAAAAAGTCAGCATTGTATAAAATACGGTAATGCTTTACAAGGCCGTCGGCAGTAGGGATGTCATAAAAAAGCGGCTTGGCAAAATCCAGGTGGACATTATAAAATCTGCTTAAAATAATGCAGCAGCTTAATACATAATACTGATGCTCGTTAAAGTCGCGTATGTTGATAGTGAAATCGGGACCGGCATCATTTAAAATATTTTGAAAACGCTGGGTCTTGTTAAATATCAATGATTGATATGGGAGGCTTACGGCTTTTATTTCATTAAGTGTTAATATCTCGGGAAATAGGTCGGCCAGTAACTCGGCTATCAGAACCTCATTATCTGTGATCTGTTCAATTGATGTTATGCCCTCACGCAACTCCGGATGCTGGTTAACTCTGGCCAGCAGATCAACAGCATGTGCGCTACGCCAATCTCCGCTATTCGCGGCGGTAACTTCCAGTTGTTCTATTATTTTATAGAAAGAAAATTGAAAGCTTAAAGGTTTATCTGTGAGCAACGTAAGCATTAGGGTGTATTAAAAACGTGGCAAATTTAAATATAAAAATAACGCATTGGGCCAGTATGCCACTATATTACATAAGAATGAGAGACAGCAGTTTAATGACAAATTAAGGGTTTGCTTTTAAGAACGAAAGCGAAACCGCTGTGCCCGCCCCTAATAATGCCCCGCCTGCAACATCAGTAGGATAATGCACGCCCAGATACATGCGCGAATAACTTACCGATCCTGCCCATAAAAACGCCGGGGCAATAACATACCATTTTGGATATGCTACAGACAAAGCTGTAGCTGTAGCTATAGTAGAAGAAGTATGGCCCGAAGGAAAAGAATATTCTTGTGCCTGGTAAACAGGTACAATCTTAATATTCTGTACAAACGGTCTGGGGCGCTTAACCAAAACCTTAATTAATTGATTAAGCCCGTATGATATGGCAGTACTACTGGCCACGTACAATGCGTTTTCACGCATTTGCCGGTCATTGGCTATTATGCCGGCTGCCAAAAGTCCGGCCGGGATACCAATATCACCATAGCGGTAAGTATTTGAAAGAAATAACATAACCCCGGTTTTTTCTGGCGTGCGATGTTCTGCCAGACTGATCATAACTCTATCGTCCCACTTTTGTACCGGCGATTGCGCAAACCCGCTGCGTAAGCCAACAATAATAAAACACAGCAGTAAAAATCTCTTTTTAATCATAAAACCTCATAAAGCAATATAAATATTTAATAATTCCTTAGCCGGATAATGAACCAGTAGGTTTTTTTTATTAAACATATTTAATAAGCTTTTCGTAAACCGTATATTAACCCATTCCTAAAAGACTATCCTTTGTGCTAAAAGTACAAGTTATAGCTAATTATTGAGCCAATTATAAACAACAAATGTGCAAAAATACCATATATAGGTGTAGCCTGTGGCTAATTGTAATATTAACAAGTATATCTTGTTCTCAGCAACTATACGCACAACCAAATCTATCAGGCAAAAAGAACGTAAAGTTCACTCATATAACCACTGCAGACGGACTATCGCAAAGTACGGTTACATGCATGTTAAAGGATAAGTATGGCTTTATCTGGTTTGGTACCGAAGATGGATTGAATAAATATGATGGCTATCGTTTCACAATTTACCGCAATAAATTAAGTGATAAAAGTAGTGTTGCGGGCAATAGTATAACTGCACTTTATGAAGATAAGGCAGCCAATTTATGGATTGGTACTAAGGAAGGGTTAAGCAGGTACAATCGCGTTAATAACACTTTTATCAATTATCATGCAGACCCGCGTAATCCAAATACGTTAACTAATTCGAGTGTTAACGCTATATGCGAGGGCGAAAATGGTAATTTGTGGATAGGTACATTTATCAATCTTAACCTTTTGAACCCTAAAACAAATAAAGTTATCCAATATACAGCTGACGGTAAACCTGGAAGTTTAAGTAACACAAGAGTAACCGACATTTTAAGCGATAGCCTTGGGCGCCTATGGGTAGGCACCAACAATGGTTTAAATCTTTTTGATCCTAAAACCGGAAAATTCAAAATATACTATCACAACAATCTTGATAAAAATACGCTGAGCAGCAGTTATGTTAAAAGAATGGCTGATGCCGGGCATGGTAACCTTTTGATCGGGACCAATGATGCAGGGTTAGACATGTTTAATACCCAGACAGGCGTTATTAGCCACCACCTGGCAAAAAAAGGTGATACATTAAGCATCAGCCATAATAATGTTCATGCCATTGCAGCAACAAACGCAGGCAACTTCTGGATAGGTACAGAAGAAGGACTTGATTTTTATAATCTCAAGGATGATAAATTTACTACATATAAAAACTCTCCGGCTGATAATACCAGTTTAAACGGCTCGTCTATAAGGGCGGTACTTGTTGATGATTTAGGTACACTGTGGGCAGCGGCGAGTTCGGCGGGGATAAGTAAGTATGATAAAAGCTTATCATTATTTAAAGCATATCGCTATTTATACGGTGATAAAAGGGGGCTGTCCGGCAGAGAGGTAACTGCATTTGCCGACGCTGACAATGGTAACATTTGGGTAGGCACAGATGGTGGTGGGCTAAATTTGTTTGATACCAGGAACGAGACCTTTAGCTACTATCAATACCGGGAAAATGTCAGGAAGGGATTGTCTGCTAATAATATACTTACCATTCTAAAAAGCAAAAGCGGCAATCGTTTATGGATAGGTAGCTACACAGGCGGGTTAGACTTGTTTGATGTTGATAAAAACCAATATACCAACTTCACTAAGGGAAATAGCGCCAATCAATTATCAGACGAAAGAGTGTTTGCTTTAATGGAAGACAGTAAAAATAATTTGTGGATAGGTACCAATGGGGGCGGAGTTAATATACTTGATCCAACTTTAACTAAAGTAACCAGGCTTAAAAGTGAATTTAATAATAACAAAACCATAAGCAACGATGTAATACGGTGCTTTTATGAAGATAGAAATGGCGACGTATGGATTGGTACTTATAACGCCGGAATTAGTGTTTACCGTGCGGCAACGCATACTATTAGCAGACTTAATAAAGCTAACAGTAATCTCTCAAACAATATTATTTTTGCTATTATCAGCGACAAGAATGGGAAGATTTGGGTGGCTACCGGCGGAGGTTTAAATGAATTTTTACCGGGTAAAAATCAGTTTAAAGCATATACAGCCGCCGATGGACTTGCTAATAACAATATTTACAGTATGGTTTGTGATACTGAAAATTACTTGTGGTTAAGCACCAGTATGGGAATAAGCCGCTTTGATAATGAAAAAAAAACCTTTAAAAATTTTACATTAAAAAACGGCTTACAAGACCATGAGTTTAAATTAAATGCTGGTTTTAGATCCGTTTCGGGCGAGATTTATTTTGGAGGTGTTAATGGTTTCAACCGTTTTGATCCAGCTTCTATTGTAGAAAATAAAAATATTCCAAAGGTGATAATAACAGGTTTTGAATTATTTAACAAACCTGTAGTAGCCGGGGTAGCTAATTCGCCGTTAAGGCAGTCTATTAGTGATGCCCGCGTTATCACTTTAAATCATGCACAATCAATATTTACATTTGAATTTTCGGCTTTAAATTATACCGTACCAGAAGATAATAGCTATGCGTATATGCTGGAGGGTTTTGAAACAGATTGGAACTATGTGGGCAGTCAACACCGGGCTACATACACTAATCTTAACGCCGGCACATACACTTTTAGGGTTAAGGCCGCTAACAACGATGGTGTTTGGAATGAAACGGGTACTGCTATAAAAATTATAATATTGCCACCATTTTGGTTAACGTGGTGGTTTAAGTCATTGGTGATATTGTTTATTATTTGTATGTTATATATTATATATAATTACAGGATAAGAATCATCAAGGCCCAAAAACTTGTATTGGAGAGGCAAGTTACAAAACGTACACAGGAGGTGCTGAAACAAGCAGAGGACCTGAAAAAGTTAAATAACGACTTAATAGAACAAACCGAAGAGCTGCAAACTTTAAACGAAGAGTTGCATGAGCAACGCATGCAGGAGGAGAAGGCCCATGCTGCTGCCGAGCAGGCAAGATTGGATGCCGAACAGGCAAACAAAGCCAAAAGCATATTTTTAGCTACTATGAGCCATGAAATACGTACACCAATGAACGGTGTTATCGGAATGGCGGCATTGTTGGGTGAAACAAATCTTAATGAAGAGCAGCACGAGTACGCAGAAACAATTATTCATAGCGGCGAAGCTTTATTAAACGTAATTAATGGCGTACTTGATTTTTCAAAGATTGAGTCGGGTAAGATGGATCTGGACCCACATGAATTCGAACTGAGGGTGTGTATTGAGGAAGTATTTGATCTATTTGCCAAAAAAACCACCGAAAACAATATCGATCTTATTTATCAGATCGATTACCGGTTGCCATCTTTACTTATTGCTGATGGTATGCGCTTACGGCAAATATTAATTAATCTGGTAAGCAACGCCATTAAATTTACACACCAAGGCGAAGTTTTTTTAAATGTCATGTTAGTCAATCAGCTTGATAACGAGTTAGAGCTGGCTTTTGAAGTGGTTGATACAGGCATAGGCATACCTGAAGAAAAGTTGCCTCAATTGTTTGAGGCATTTACTCAGGTCGACTCGTCAATAACACGTAAATATGGCGGTACAGGTTTAGGGCTGGCAATAAGTAAACGCCTTATTCAATTAATGGGCGGCTCAATAACTGTTGAAAGCAAGGAGGGCAAAGGTACCAGATTCAGATTTACTATGAAATGTGATGCATTACAGCATGACCGTCTGGAGGCATCCACACTTCCTGATGTTAAAGATAAAAACATACTAATTGTTGATGATAATACAACCAACTTAAAAGTACTAAAATCTCAGTTGGAGGTATGGAATTTAAATACTACTTCAACCCACTCCGCAGCAGAGGCACTGGAGCTTTTAAAAGCCGGGAAACCCTTTGATATGGTAATTACCGATATGCAAATGCCCGAAATGGACGGCCTTACTTTTACCCGGGTGGTTAAAAAAGCGTATCCTCAGCTACCGGTTATTTTATTAAGTTCGGTAGGTAACGAATCGCAAAAAAACTATCCCAACTTATTTGCAGCTACGCTAACCAAACCGGTTAAGCAGCACCACCTAAGCATGGCTATACAAAATGAGTTTAAGCACAAACAGTATTTGAGCAGCAATGAGCACAAACCCGTTTCTGTTTTATCGGTTGATTTTGCCGTTGCTAATCCGATAAGTATTTTAGTAGCCGAGGACAACCTGATCAATCAAAAACTTATAATGAGAATTTTAGAAAAGCTTGGATTTGAAGCGACACTGGCAAATAACGGACAGGAGGTGTTGAATGAACTTCATAAGAAAATGCATGATATTATACTGATGGATATACAAATGCCCGAATTAGATGGACTACAAACCACACGTAGTATACGTAAAATGGACCATATTGATCAGCCATATATTATAGCTATGACAGCTAATGCTATGCCCGAAGATCGCGAAGAATGCTTTGCAGCGGGCATGGACAATTATGTTTCAAAACCGGTCAAACTCGAGTTGTTGGTAAATGCGTTACATGAGGGTTATGAAGCAAAACGCCACGGTTAACCATTATCAGGGAGTGGAGATAATCCGGAAATTCAATCGATAATAATACTACTTAAGATTACCTATTCATAAGGGTAATATTCCTTAATAAATGGGTAATTACATTAATTTTTAAGTGAGTAAATAAATGTTAATTCGAAAAGCCAATTAAAGTTTTAAGTATAACAAATTACAGGCATTCCTTAATTTATTTATGTAAATCCTATACGATGAAAGTATTAAATAAATATTCGCGGTTAGGGGTTGTTTTAATCAGTTTTAGAAAATAAAATGCGAATCGGTTTTAATCATCGAATGGCATTAAAGACGAACCTGACGTGTAAGCGTTAACACACTCAGGCTTCATTTTAGTATAAGCGGGTTAAGCCGCGTTATCAATAGATGCGCGGCTTTATTATTGACACAAGGTTGCCTGCAAAGGATATAAATACAATATAAAAAAATGATCAAAAAAGTTTTAATTTTCATAACGGCCCTGCTGCCTGCAGTAACCTTTGCTCAGACGTACAAAAAGCACACTTTTACCAAGGAAAAATTATCCATTCAGTTATCCGAAGGGGTATTAAACATTATCCCTTTAACGGATAAATCTATCCGCGTGCAATGGCAAAAAGATCTCCCCGCTGAGAAGCTGGAGTTTGTTTTGATCAATAAACAAACTGCGCCCGCATTTAAAGTTACAGAAACACCCGGGCAATTAAAGTTAAGTACCAAAGCGGTAACGGTGTTATTTGATAAAAAAAGCAGCACGCTTACTTATACCAACAGCGCAGGTAAAGTGTTTTTAAGCGAAAAAGCCAACAGCCGTAAATTGATACCCGGCACCACAATGGGCGAGGCTTCTTACTCGGCAGAGCAAGCGTTTAACTCGCCTGCTGATGAATACGTATTTGGCTTAGGGCAGTTTCAGGATGGATATTATAATTTGCGCAATGTATCACGCAAGCTCATCCAGGTTAATACGCAAATCGCTATCCCATTTATTTATTCAAGCAAAGGCTATGGTATTTTATGGCACCAATATGGGTTAACCCAATTTAACCCGACTGATAATTTTGTTGAGCTTGCAAAAAAAGATACTAATGCTGTAAAAGTAAATGATGCCGATGTTACAACTACCTCAGGAACGCAGCGAGTATCGCAGCAACAGGCTTTGCATGTTGGAAAATTCAGGGTAGAAAAAGACGGCGACTACACTTTTATGCTTGACTTAGGGGATATGGATAGCCGCCATTTACTCGTTATTGACGGCGTTGCAAAGATAGATCAGGCAAACCAGTGGCTGCCACCTGCTGTAAGTAAGATCATCAGCCTTAAAGCAGGGGAGCATACTGTTCAGGTGTTATGTAAAGCATCAAACAAACAACCAAAATTATCGTGGAAACCAGTTGCAAATGAAAGCGTATTCCGCTCACCTAATGCAAAATCTTTAGATTATGTGGTGTTTTACGGTGGGGCAGATGAAGTGATAAACAACTACCGCAATCTCTCTGGCACAGTGCCAATGCTGCCGTTGTGGGCGTATGGATTTTGGCAGTGCCGTGAGCGTTATACATCAGGCAAACACCTGGTTGAAACTATTAAAGAGTTTAGAAAAAGAAATCTGCCCGTTGACGTGATAGTGCAAGACTGGCAGTATTGGGGTAAATACGGTTGGGGCGTACCTAAGTTTGATGAGACCAATTACCCAAATCCCGAAGGCTTTATAAAGGAACTACATGACCTGAATTCGCATTTCTCTGTATCGGTATGGGAAAACCTTGATAAAAAGTCAGACATAGCTAAGCCTTACCTTGAAAAAAATCTGTACCTGGCTAATAGCCCGTGGATAGATATTTACAATCCTGAAACGCAAAAAACACATTGGGCTGCTCTAAATGACAATTTGTTTGCCAAAGGAGTTGATTCATGGTGGATGGATGCTACTGAACCCGAGAACGATGCTTTGGTTGGAAAGCAAACCTATTTTGGCGCCGGCGAGTTTTACAGGCTAACCTATCCTTTGTTTGTAAGCAAGGCCGTTTATGAAGGCCAGCGCGCTGCCGACCCTAATAAAAGGGTAACTATATTAACCCGCTCAGCATTTCCTGGTCAGCAACGCTTTGGTACCATTAACTGGTCTGGTGATATTGGCTGGAATTGGGATACCTTCAAACGTCAAATCGTAGCCGGTTTAAACTACAATCTTACCGGCATGCCATACTGGACAACTGATATCGGTGGTTTCTTCCGTCCGGGCAGGGGGCAGTATACTGATGAAAAATATCATGATATATTAACCCGTTGGTTCCAGTTTGGTACGTTCAATGCCATATTCCGCATACACGGCTATCAAACCGAAACTGAACCATGGAAATACGGTGAGAAAGTGGAAGGCAATATGCGCAACATGATGAATTTAAGGTATCGTTTAATGCCGTACATCTATTCAGAAGGTTGGGAGGTGTCTAAACATGGCTCAACCATTAT
Source organism: Mucilaginibacter sp. HD30 (assembly GCF_054061755.1). Classification (NCBI taxonomy): domain Bacteria; kingdom Pseudomonadati; phylum Bacteroidota; class Sphingobacteriia; order Sphingobacteriales; family Sphingobacteriaceae; genus Mucilaginibacter; species Mucilaginibacter sp. HD30. The sequence continues at coordinate 2,198,425 of NZ_JBSSEO010000001.1, read as the reverse complement.
GCGCCCGCTGGTTATGGACTTTGCTGATGATGCTAAAGCTGTGCAACAAGAGTATCAATACATGTTCGGTAAATCATTTTTGGTTGCTCCAATTACCGCCACTGGTGTAACCGAGTGGGATGTATATCTCCCGAAAGCCGCAGGATGGTATGATTACTGGACAGGCAAACTCTATACTGCAGGGCAAACTGTTAAAGCAGCAGCACCACAGGATAAGATCCCGGTTTTTGTAAAAGCCGGTTCAATAGTGCCAATGGCTAAGCAAATGCAATATACAGGCGAGAAATCGCTTGATGTATTGGAGGTAAGGGTATACAAAGGTGCTGACGGAGCCTTCTCTTTATACGAAGATAAAGGCGACGGATATGACTATGAAAAAGGTGCATATACCACCATACCTTTTAAATGGAACGAAAAAACGCAAACCCTGGCTATTGGGGCAAGAGCAGGCGCTTATCCAAACTATTTAAAAAGCCGTACATTTAATATCGTAATTGTGAGTGAAAAAAATGGTGGCGGCATTGATGAAGGTACCACGGCTAAAAAGATCACTTACACAGGTAAACCAGTTTCTGTAAAAATTTAATTTATAAATCACCATTTTATTTATGTTCCATTCAGGATTTTCTATTAAGCGCCTTTTTTTTGCGGGCATTTTCTTAGCAACAATAACTAACATTAGTAATGCTCAAACAGCGCTTAGGGCTGGTATTGATTTCCCTGCTGAAATAGAAAATCCGGAAATAACAGGCATCAACAAAGAAGCCTACCATGCTACGTTAATGCCTTATGCAAATTTGCAGGAGGCTCTTGTAGCTAAAAGGCATTCTTCAACATTTGCTCGTAGCCTTAATGGCAAATGGAAATTTAACTGGGTAGCCAGCCCTGAAAAACGCCCGGTTGATTTTTATAAGCAAGATTTTGACGTATCTAAATGGTCCGATATATCGGTGCCTTCCAATTGGGAAGTACAGGGCTATGGTACACCGTTTTACCGTAACCTGGGCTATACCATAAAAAAGGATTTTCCGCATGTGATGAGCGAGCCTGATAAAAGATATACCGCCTTTAACGAGCGTAACCCGGTAGGTAGCTACAAAAGAAACTTTGACCTTCCTGCTGAATGGGCAGGTAGAAGGGTTTTTGTAACTTTTGATGGCGTGGACGCAGGTTTCTTTCTTTGGGTAAACGGACAAAAGGTAGGCTTTAGCGTGAATAGCCGTAATGCTGCCGAGTTTGACTTGACCAAATATTTAAAACCTGGCACTAATACAATTGCCGCCGAGGTTTATCAATACACATCAGGAACGTGGCTGGAAGATCAGGATATGTGGCGTTTGCACGGTATTTTCCGCAATGTTACTTTATGGAGTTCACCGCAAACGCACATCCGCGACTTTTTTGTAAAACCGGAGCTTGATGCCGCTTACCGCGACGCAACGGTTCAGGTATCAGCTAAAATAAAAAACTACGGCGATAACGCTACAAAAGCACAAACTTTAACGGCCACTCTTTATGACAATACAGGCAAAGAAATTGCTAAGGGAAATGTAGCCGGAGGCGCATTAAATACGAACCAGGAACAGGAACTTACGATTACTTTTCCGGTTACCAACCCAGCTAAATGGACGGCTGAAACACCAACGCTATATACCGCTGTATTAACTACGGGTGAGGGCGAGATCATTTCTCAAAAAATCGGTTTCCGTAAGATTGAGATCAAGGGGCGTATATTCATGGTAAATGGTGTACCTATCAAACTAAAAGGTGTTAACCGCCACGAACATTGGTCGGACGTTGGCCACGCTGTTACCGAGGAGCAAATGATACGCGACCTTGAAGTTATAAAACAAGGAAACTGTAACCACATACGTACCTCTCACTATTCCAATGACCCGCGCTGGTATGAGCTTTGCGATGAATGGGGCATTTGGCTGGTTGCAGAAGCAAATATGGAATACCACGGTTACGACCGTAAGTTTGACGAAGAACCAACTATGAAGGCGGCTATAGTTGACCGCAATGTGGCCAACGTAGAAAATTTTAAAAATCATCCATCAATAATCATATGGTCGCTAGGTAATGAGGGCGGTATAGGCGGTACCAACGTTGGCGCTGCGCTTACAGCAATTAAAGCGATTGATCCTTCGCGCCCAACGCATTATGAGCGTTATGGTACAGGTAAGGGCAATCCTACCGATCTGGACGGCAGAATGTACGGCACAGCTGAAGACTACCTTAGAATTGCCCAAGATAAAAATCTTACCAAACCCTTATACATCTGCGAGTTTGTGCATGCCATGTTCAACTCAATGGGTTCATTAGATACTTACTCGGATCTGTTTGATACTACTCCTGAAATTTTGGGCGGCGCAATTTGGGAGTTTCAGGATCAGGCGTTATGGAATAGGCGTGATCCTAAACACCCTATTTTGGCTTATGGTGGTGGTTTTGGCGAGTTTCCTAATGACCACTATTTCATCCACAAAGGCGTAGTTGCCTGGGATAGAAAAACGGTTAAGCCGCACTATCCGGAAATGAAAAAGGCGTTTCAATGGATAAGCACTGATCTTACCGATGCTGTTACAGGTGCTATCCGTATTCGTAACAAGTTTGAATTTGTTGCCTTAGAGGGGATAGAGGGCGTATGGAGCTTGACTGAAAATGGTGTTGAGATAAGCAAAGGCACATTTATAGTACCAAGAGTTGGCGCACGCAGAGATGGCAGGGCAACAATCCCATACAAAATAGAGCATCCTAAACCAGGGGCAGAGTACTACCTGCGTGTATCATACAATCAGGACCATAAAACCTTATGGGCTGATAAAGGCTTTGAGATTGCCTGGGATCAGTTCAAAGTGCCGGTTAACACTATAGCAATTGTAGAAGCTAAATCAACCAAGCCTGTCGCCTTAAGCCAAACGCCGCAGCTTATAAAAGTTACAGGGCAGGGTTTCTCGCTGGGCTTTGATAAACAGACCGGACAAATGAGCCAATTGATTAAAGGTGGTGTTAATATGTTAATAGCTGGTGGCGGCCCTAAAGTACACCTTTGGCGTGCTGCTCACCGTAATGATGATATGTGGGCCAATTCTGTTTGGGAAAAATATGGCGTAAATAAGCTTCAATTTTCGCTGGTGGACATCAAAGCACAGGCGGTGGATATGTTCACGGTTAAGGTAACCTCAACCGTTAGAGCAGAAGGAAAAGAAGGATTTGGCGTTTATCATACTGCTACTTATTTAATTAAAGGAGATGGATCTGTAATCGTGGATAACGATATGCAATTTGAAGGAATGCAGATAAGCCTTGGTAGGATAGGGGTACGCATGTTGCTTAACAAGGACCTTGACCACATGAAGTATTTTGGCAGGGGGCCACTAGAGAATTACAATGACCGTAAAAGCTCGGCCGATGTTGGATTGTATGAATTAGGCGTTAATGACCAGTATGAATATGAAAAACCGATGGACAGAGGTAATCATGAAGAAGTACGTTGGGTTGAGTTTGTTGGTGGAAAGACACCTTCACTCAAAATAAAGAGCGATGCCAACCTTATGCAGGTATCGGCATTGCCGCATACCGATGAGCAGATGTTTCCGGTTGAGTACAAAATAGATCTGCCACCAAGCACAGCTACGGTGTTTTGTTTGTCTACGAAAACACTGGGTGTTGGTTCTGCAAGTTGCGGCCCAAGGCCGTTGGATAAGTTCCAGGTGTGGGCGAATAACACCAGGTTTAGTTATACATTAAATTTAGTATCTAAATAAGAATTTTAACATTGTAACAATGTTGCTAAGGTGGATGGGCCCCCTTAGCATTATACATTAAACTTTGTTTACTTTTAATAAACCAACAAACCAGTTATATGAAATCGACATTTTTAAAAAATTTATCCCACGCGCGTGGGATAAAAATTGGTCTTTCAGCAATTGCTTGTATGGCTTTTGTCGCGGCTGTAGTTCCATCTAATAATGAGGACGGGCCAAAAAAGAAAGCAGAAGCTGTGCCACCACCACATACAGAATGGAAGGATTACGGCGGCGGACCCGACCACTCCAAATTCATGAACTTTACCCAGATCAACAAAAAAAACGTTGCCGATCTGCAGCCTGCATTTATCTATTCAACTGTAGCGGAAAGAGGTGGCTCATACAAGTTTAATCCAATTATTGTTGATGGAATAATGTATGTGCTGGCAAAAAATAGCTCATTAGTTGCAGTAGATATTGCCTCGGGCAAAGAGCTTTGGATACACGCTAATTTAAGAGGGATTGTTCAACGCGGCATTAACTTTTGGCAAAGTAAAGACAAAAAAGAGAAACGTTTTTTAATCTCGCTGGGCAATTACCTTCAGGCAATAGACGCCAATACGGGTAAATCCATATTAACGTTTGGAAAAAATGGTTCAGTAGATCTAAAAGAAGGTATTGGCCGCGCTCCGGAACTTTTAAGGCGTATGGCTTCAACCTCTGCCGGTCACGTTTATAATAACCTTATTCTTTTAGGCTCTGCTCCCGGTGAAGATCCTTTTTCTGGTCCTGGCGATGTAAGGGCATATGACGTAATAACTGGCAAAATGAAATGGGTGTTCCATACTATCCCACATCCGGGAGAATATGGTTACGAAAGCTGGCCTAAGGATGCCTGGAGATATTCAGGAGCTGCTAATACCTGGGGAGAAGTTTCGGTTGACGAAAAACGCGGAATAGCTTACTTTCCATTAGGGTCGCCTACTTACGATTATGATGGAGTTGACCGTAAGGGCAACAATGTTTTCGGCAATTGCCTTTTGGCCTTAGATGCGCGCAACGGAAAGCGCCTGTGGCATTTCCAAACCGTGCACCACGATATTTGGGATTATGACCTGACAGCTGCCCCTCAACTTATCACCATAAATCATAACGGTAAAAAAGTTGACGCGGTAGCCCAGGCATCAAAAAATGGATTCATGTATGTGTTTGATCGCGTTACAGGAAAACCCATCTGGCCAATCAAAGAAATGCCTTTCCCAAAAAGTGATTTGCCGGGCGAATGGACCTCGCCAACACAACCCATTCCAACTGTGGTACCCGCTTTTAACAGACATAATGTTGATGAGAAGGATATTAACCCTTATCTGCCTGATTCTATAAGACAAAAATATATAGCAAGGATAAAAGCCGCTAAAACCGGCTTATATCAACCCCTGTCTGATAAGTACGAAGTTTTTGCCTTGCCGGGTTCTGTAGGAGGCGCCAACCAGGGCAACACAGCGGCAAATCCTGATAAAGGTTTGGTTTACGTAATGTACCAGGAAATGTCGTGCTTTTATCAGTTGGTAAAAAGATCTGAAAGAGCGCCACGTGGAGGAGGCAATCCTAATGCCGCTGCGGCTTTACGCGGACAAACAGCTTATATACAATACTGCCAGGCCTGCCATGGCGCCGACCGTAATGGTGTAGAAGGTGCAGGAGTGTCTTTGGCAGACATTGGCAACCGCGTAACGCCTGACCTGTTTAAAACATATATCAATAATGGTAAAGGCCGTATGCCTGCCCAACCACACATTGATGATGCTACCCTCACTTCAATATATGCATTCCTTAACCCCGGTGGCCGGGGTGGCCGCGGCGGCGGGGCTCCTGCCGGCAACGCCATGCCTGATGGGCCAGTTGTTGCCTCGGGTGGCGCGCCTATAGCTAATCCAAGCAGTGCAAGCGAATACGGCGGCGGTATGACCGATTATCCATCAGATTATACAGGTCCTAAATCCATATATATTGAAAAAAGTAACTGGGGCACTGCCATTTCTGATATTTTGGCTCCACCTTTTGCAGGCATTGCCGCTTATGACCTTAATAAAGGCACTATAAAATGGAAGATACCATTGGGTGAGTATACCAAATCGGATGTTAAAGGTTTAGGTACACCTAACGGTACACAAAATAAGGGCATGGTGGTAACTGCCTCGGGTTTAATATTTGCAACATGCGCAGACGGTAAAGTCCGCGCTATTGATGCGGATAATGGAAAAATTTTGTGGGAGTACAACCTTGGCCGTAGCCAGCCTTCAGGTATACCTGCTATGTTCCAGGTTAATGGCAAACAATATCTGGTGGTATGCTCCACCGGCGCATTATTAGACCGAAATAAGAAAGAAGAGGACGTACCAAAGGGTTACATAACCTTTGCGTTACCCAATTTAAAATAGTTGGTATTATAAATTAATAACAAACTAACATGCTATGATAGTTAATAAGTATTTGAGGGTAATAAAAGCAGGTTTTGTGCTTTTGTTACTTGTATCGGTTTCCTTCCAGGTATCGGCCCAAAAGTTACCCACTAAAGTGATCTATTTCCTGGCGGGCCCTAAAGACCACGCAGGCGATGAAGGCTCTGGCCGGCATGAAACCCGCCGTGACCTTTTGGTAATGCAGCACTGCATTGATAGCATCAGCAATGCTACCGGCGTAAAAATCGTTACAAAATTCTCCTACAAACGCACTGCGCTTGACATTGAAGATTTGAAAGGTGTTGATGCTATAATTGTAGAGTGTAGTGCAGAAGGAAGTTCAAAAGAGCGGGCGCACCCTTTGTTTCCGCCGAGCGGTGATAACACCAAATCGTATGACAAGGCTACCCTTGCTTATTTAGCACAGTTAGATAGTCTGCATAAAGCAGGTATGGGAATTATGGTTTTGCATTGGGGTATTACCACTACCAATCAAAAAGCAACTCAGTATTACTTAAGTTGGTTTGGCTCGTCAAGTTTAAGCGGGTATACCCGTAATCCTTTGGGGTATTGGTCTGTATCACCTATTGAAGCGGCTAAGAACCACCCAATTTTGCGCGGTGTGGGGCCGTTTAACTATAAGGATGAAATATTTTCAAGAATGGTAGTGAATCCAGGAGACCCTTACCGTACAGACCTGCTTACCGGAACAATTGAAAAAAGTAATCAAGGTGCTTCCGAACCGCTTGGCATAGCTACAGCTTACGATAAGAACGGAGCACGTGGCGTACTATGGGGTGGCATGGATTACCATTCGGCTTTAAAGAATGAAAATTATCGCCGCTTTGTATTGAATGCTATTTTGTGGACGGCCGGTGTTGACGTGCCAAAAGGCGGCGTCAAATCAACCGCTAAACAACTGGCGTTATCACCAGACATCCCTGATACTTTTGACAAGTTAAAACCTGAAGGGTTTGTATTTAAATAGTTAGTTATATTTATACGATACAAATTTATTATACTGACATCAATGCTTAAATCTTTTTTTAAAACAGCTCTTTTTTTCGCCGCTGCCTGCCCGGTAGTTTGTAGCGCTCAAACCTATCAGTCGACAGCTTTGGGTGCTAAGGCTGTCGTAAACAGTCAGGCAATTGAGGTACAGTTTTATAGTCCGGACATAGTTCGGATCACAAAAACGCCTGCTGGTCAAACCTTCCAACAAGCCAGCCTTTCGGTGATTAAAAAGCCGGTTCAAACCCCTATAAAACTTATTAAGCGGGGCGATGCGCTTGACATAACAAGCAGCAAGATCAAAGTCACGCTCGACCTTAAAACAGGGGCCGTTTCGTACGCAACGGTTAAGGGCGCGATATTATTAAAAGAGAAAGCCGATGGAGCATCTTTTAAACCTTTTAATGATGCAGGGAGTAAGACACTTACTGTGGCACAATCGTTTGTTTTAGATAAGGATGAGGCTGTTTATGGCTTAGGGCAACATCAGCGCGGCAACTTGAATCAACGTAACCAGGTATATAAAAACATGATGCAGGGTAACACGGAGGATGTTGTGCCGTTTTTGCAATCTGTAAAAGGATATGGCGTTTTTTGGGACAATTATTCGCCAACAACTTTTAGCGATACGCCAAATGAAACTTTCTTTTCATCAGACGTAGGTGAAGGGATTGATTACTACTTTTTAAACGGTGGCAATGCCGATGGCGTTATAGCGCAAATGCGCGATTTGACAGGGCAAGCGCCTATGATGCCTTTATGGACCTTTGGTTTTTGGCAAAGTAAAGAGCGTTATAAAACTCAGGACGAAACAGTTGGTGTTGTAAAGAAATACCGTGAATTAGGCGTACCACTTGATGGCATTGTACAGGATTGGCAGTATTGGGGCAATAATTACCTGTGGAATTCCATGGAGTTTTTAAATGTAGATTTTTCAAATCCCCGAAAAATGATGTCTGAGGTGCATAATTTAAATGCACATCTAATGATTTCTATCTGGTCGTCATTTGGCCCTGAGACCAAGCCTTACAAAGATATGAAGGCTAAAAATATGCTGCTTGATTTTCGTACCTGGCCTGAGTCTGGCTCCGAACTATGGCCGCCAAAGCAAGACTATCCATCCGGCGTGAGACCTTATGATGTGTATAACCCCGAAGCTCGTGATATTTATTGGAACTATCTCAGTAAAGGTTTATTTCCGTATGGTATAGACGGTTGGTGGATGGATTCTACCGAGCCTGATCACCTTAGCGCCAAACCAACAGATCTGGACATTAAAACCTATTTAGGCTCTTTTCGTAAGGTCCGCAATGCCTATCCTTTAATGGGAGTTGGCGGAGTTTATGATCACCAGCGCGCCACGAGCTCAGATAAACGTGTGTTTATTTTAACCCGTTCGGCATTTGCCGGGCAGCAGCGTTATGGCGCTAACACGTGGTCGGGTGATATTACTTCATCATGGGAGACACTTGCCAAGCAGATCCCTACAGGGCTAAACTTTTCTTTAAGCGCTATTCCTTATTGGAACGCCGATATTGGTGGGTTCTTTTTAACAAAATACCCCAAAAAGCTTCAGGATCCTGATTACAGGGAACTTTATGCACGATGGATGGAGTTTGGAGCCTTTACCCCTTTAATGCGTTCGCATGGGGCCGATGCGCCAAGAGAGATCTACCAATTTGGTAATAAAGGAGACAAGGTTTATGATGCAGCTGAAAAATATATCAATTTACGCTACAGGCTTCTGCCTTACATTTATTCGGCTTCCTGGGATATAACAGCGCATCAATCAAGTATGATGCGAGCGCTGTTTATGGACTTTGCCGCTGACAAGAATGTATGGGATTCAACCAACGAATACATGTTCGGTAGGTCCATATTGGTTAACCCGGTAACTAAAGGGATGTATACCAAAGCTCAGAACACCACCACCAACATAGAGGACTTTAGCACTGTAAAATCCCAGGAAACCTATTTGCCCGCAGGCACATCATGGTATGATTTCTGGACAGGAGAGAAACTGGCAGGAGGCACCAAAGTATCAAGAGAAACTCCGTTAGACATTATCCCTATTTACATTAAAGCGGGTTCTGTACTGCCTTTCGGCCCTAAATTACAATACTCGTCAGAAAAGAACTGGGATAATCTGGAGATAAGAGTTTACCCGGGCGCTGATGGCGATTTTACCCTATATGAAGACGAGAACGACAATTATAACTATGAAAAGGGACAGTACAGCGAGGTCACTTTCCATTGGGACGATAAAAAGCGCAGCTTAAACATAGCCGACAGAAAAGGCGCATTTAAAGGAATGTTAGAAAGTCGCACCTTTAATGTTGTAGTGGCTCCGGCGGGAACAAATTATAATGGCGCCAGTGCAAAAGTTGTTAATTACACCGGTAAAAAGACCTCGGTAAAACTATAATTAAACCAACAAAAAAACGTCGTTTCCCTACCTGCGAACGGCGTTTTTTTGTGCTTTAAAACTTGCAAGTAAATTCTATAAGTCAAGTGTTGCAAAAAAATATACGTACCGGGAAAAAATGTGCAACACTTTTATTAAGTAATTGGTTATTAGTTACTTGTAAATATGGTATTTGATTTTTTTCTCTGACTTATTCGTCTGAAAAATCAACTGTAAAAGGCATGTAATGTTTTGTTTATCAACTAATTGAAAAATGAAAAAATTGACACTTTTTTGCAACAAGATAGCAACACTTTAGCAACAGAATAGCAACAGTTTTTTTACGACTCGGATGCCTTTACACCTATGGACTTAAAATATAAAAATGCTGATTACATGCTCGATGAGGCTTTCAATTCCGGGATTATTTGGCGGTTTGTAACATACTGATTACATTTAGGCACCGATTATAAATATAGCCCGATTATCCGGCCTAAAGAAAATTGCCTGTATGAACAACTCTGTACTAAAAATGTGCTGCTTTGCTGCGGCTGTACTATTTATTACCTCCTGCAAAAAAGGGAATACTGATAATAATCCAACACCAGCACCGCCTGTCACCTCCACAACGCTTATTCCTGGTTATACAGATACTGCCGGTGTGCTTAAAGTTTTAACGGCTTCAAAGTTTAGTAACATGGGTTTCGCGGTAACGTATGGGCTTATGGCAAACAACGCCGATTATCGCAATACGGTAAAAAGACATGGTAATGTGGTTACGTTTGGCAACGAGTTAAAAGAAGGATCTGTAGTTAAAAGCGACGGAAGTTATGATTATACCACTGCCGATGCCTTGTATAACATATGCAACACCAACGGTTTACAGGTGTTTGGGCACACTTTGGTGTGGCACTCTCAACAAAATACTACCTACCTTAACGGACTTATTACAGCAGCCGGCACCCCGGGTGTAGGCGGTACGCCCGGACCTAATATATTGGCTGCTTCAAACGGCGATTTTCAGCAGGGCACGAGCGGTACTTTCACCAATTGGCAAACTTTGGTAGGCGGTACAGCCGCCGCTACCTATGCTGAAGTTGCAGGTAACGGCTCAACACGGGCCTTGCAGGTAAATGTTGCAACAGCAGGTGCAAATGGTTATGATGTGCAGGCTATTGGTCCGGTGCTTAGTGTTCCGTCCGCGTCACCGGCACGTACTATCAATTTTTCAATAGACGTTAAAGCCGCTGCAGCGGGTGGTAAAGTTAGGGTAGTGGTGCAAAACGTCAATTACCTGGCTTATGATATAACACCAACCACCAGTTGGGCCACTTATACGTTTTCCTTACAGGTTGCCGAATCTGCCGCCACCGTAAGACTAAATTTCCCTAATGTGGGCACTTACGCCATTGATAACATTACCGCCAGCGACCCAACCCAAGGCACGCCGGGCGTAGGAGCAGCGCCCGCCACGGCTGCGCAGGCCGCTGCCGTAATTGATGCCGAAATGAAGCGTTACATAACCACCAGTATAACCCATTATGCAGGTAAAATAAACGCCTGGGATGTGGTAAACGAAGTTTTTTCTGATGGCAACGCGGCTATGCGTACAGATGCCAACTCAAGTGCTGGCGCTAATCAGTTTTTCTACGGAAAATATTTGGGTGTAAAGTACGATCAGGATAATTACGTGTTAAAGGCATTTAAGTATGCTAAGCAGGCTAATGCAAGCGTGTTGAGGTTTATTAATGATTACAACCTTGATTATTCACGAACCAAAACCGATTCATTAGTAGCCCTTGTAAATTTCATTAATAAAGATGGTGCTGCGTTGGTAGATGGTATAGGCACCCAAATGCACATCAGCGTAAACAGCAATAAAAGCAATATCGACTACTCGTTTCAGAAACTGGCGTCTACAGGATTAAAGATCAAGATCTCTGAAATGGATGTAGCCACTAATACATCAAAATCAAGTTCGTTCACTGCCGATGCAACAACGCTTGCTGCGCAGGCAGACATGTATAAATATGTTATACAGTCGTACCTAACAAACGTACCCGCAGCGCAGCGCTACGGCATTACAGTATGGGGTGTAGCCGATTCTGACAGCTGGATAAACACTGCAACCAACCCCGATGTGCCTTTGTTGTTTGATAAAAATTATGTTAAAAAGGCGGCGTTTGTGGGGGTGAAGTTGGGGGTGCAGTAATTAGTTGATTAGAGACTTTTTTTTCCCGCGTATTTGCGAGATAACAAGCAATCTCCGCGCGATAGGAAGTGCGTGGTTAATATCGCTTGATTAGTCCCTCGCGCTAGGCTTGCCCCGCTCAATTGCCGCGGAGGCTGTCCCCGGCCTTTGCGCTTCTTTTTTATAGTAATCCACCCTACTAGTCGAAGTTTTCAACTTCGACTAGTACATAGCCGTCCAACTTTCGCATTGTATATTAACACTTTTATCGTATAATTCTTTTCATGCAGTTTTACCGTATTTTCCTTTGGTAATTCTATCAAATCAGGTGTTTCTACGGCTGCGGTTGGCATTATTGTGGCTTTGCCTGCGCTATGAATGAGCTTCAATCAACGACTTTTTTAAGTCAATAACCGATGCCTCATCCAAATATCTAAAAAACACTAACCTATGGAATTGATAGAGATAATTGGCTTTACGGCAGGAATTTGCACTTCGGCGGCGGCGATACCACAGGTTATAAAAACAGTGAAAACCAAACAAGCCAAAGACATATCGCCGGTAATGTTTGTAATAATGCTTACCGGCAACTGCCTTTGGGTGTATTACGGGGTGGATAAATCAGATTTGCCCATTATTGTCACTAATTTGATAACCGTTGTATTGGATATTTCGATGCTTGTTTTAAAATATAAATACGGAAAGTCTCCCTCTTAATCTACCCATAATGTTGCATGCATATTAATTTGTGAAAGATGCTTTCAAAATTCCGGCTACAACAACCATAGATACGGCTACATGGCCCACGTATGCTTTGTTGATTTTGCATCAACAAATACATACACAACCATGAAAATTATTATAACAGGCTCATTGGGCCACATCAGTAAACCGCTTACAACGCAATTGGTGCAGGGCGGGCATACGGTAACCGTCATCAGCAGTAAAGAGGACAGGAGGGAAGAAATAGAAGCGCTGGAGGCCACGGCCGCCATAGGATCAGTTGAGGATGTTGATTTTTTAACTAAAACCTTCACCGGTGCCGATGCTGTTTATACCATGGTGCCGCCTAACCATTACTTTGATAAAAACCTTGATCTGATACCTTATTATGAACGCCTCGGCGCCAATTACTACCAGGCTATAAAAAACGCCGGCGTTAAGCGCCTGGTTAATTTAAGCACAGTTGGCGGTAATTTAAGCGAGGGTAACGGGATATTAAAAGGCGCTCATCGCGTCGAGCTGACTTTAAATAAACTGGGTAATGATGTTGCCATTACCCACATGCGCCCAACATCATTCAATTACAATTTGTACGGATATATTGACAGCATAAAAAATCAGGGGCTTATAGCAGCTAATTATGGTGCCGAGGATATAGTGCCCTGGGTATCGCCTTTGGATATTGCTGATGCTGTTGCGGAGGAACTGGTGACACTTAAGTCTGGCAACAAAGTGCGTTATGTATGCAGCGAGGAATTGAGCTGTAGTGAAACAGCCCGTATATTAGGTGAAGCCATTGGTAACCCCGGCCTGAAATGGGTAACAATAACAGATAAGGAAGCTTTGGATCATTTACTTTCAGTAGGGATGAATCCTGACATAGCCGAAGGTTTGGTTGAAATGTACGGAGCCTTGCACACCGGTTTATTAGCCGAAGATTACTTTGCTAACCGCCCCGTTGTTATGGGTAAGGTAAAAATGGAAGATTTTGCAAAGGATTTCGCAGCAGTATTTAATCAAAAATAAGTATATTGTATTATGGCAGGCACGGCACCACGCAGATTTGGTACAATAACAGATTTTCACCGCTTTAGGGGGTTGCCCAAACCGGAGCATCCGCTGATAAGCGTGGTGAATGTGGAGCAGATGAAAGACATTGAAGCGGATGAGCCTTATAGCATGACGTTTGATTTTTATGTAATAGCATTAAAAAGAAACTTCAACGCTAAACTAAAATACGGCCAGCAACAGTATGATTTTGATGAGGGCATGATGACCTTTACCGCTCCGGGGCAGGTAGTTGGCATTACACTTACCAGCGGCACCAAAATAAAACATTCGGGTTGGATGATATTGATCCACCCGGATTTTTTATGGGGAACCGCGCTGGCTAAAAGCATAAAGCAGTATGACTTTTTTGATTACTCGGTACACGAGGCGCTCTTCCTGTCAGACAAGGAAGAAGGCACTATTACCCAAATGATCCACAACGTAAGGCAGGAGAACAGCGCCAATATAGATAAGTATAGTCAGGGTATAATTATAGCCCAGCTGGAGCTGTTACTCACCTATGCCGAGCGCTTTTACAACAGGCAGTTTATTACCCGTAAAATTAATAACCACCAGATGCTGGATCAGTTAGAGATTGTTTTAGACGACTATTTTAAAGGCAATGTGCTAATGGAAAAGGGACTGCCTTCGGTTAGTGATGTTGCGGAGAAGTTAAATCTATCGCCCAATTATTTAAGCGGATTGCTAAAAGTACTTACGGGGCAAAGTACACAGCAGCACATCCACAATAAACTTATTGATAAAGCCAAGCAGCAACTCTCAACAACCGCGTTAACCGTTAGCGAGATTGCTTATCAATTAGGTTTTGAGCATCCGCAATCTTTCAGCAAGCTGTTCAAAACAAAAACACAACTGTCGCCGCTTGAGTTCAGGCAATCTTTTAATTGATTTATTAAGATTAAAGGTTGGGATTGAAGATTGGTGCCTATATATTATTTGATTTATTAAGATTGAAGATTGGTAGCTTATCTAATTAATGTGATGTATTAAGATTAAAGATTGGCGGCTTATCGAATTAATCCTAATCCCAACCAATCTTTAATCTTCAATCACCAATCTTCAACTAACTAAAACTAACTGTAATGGTACCGCTGGTACTCACTTTTACCGGTACGCCACCGCCGTTAACGGTACCGTCAACTTTGTCATCATCTTTGCTGCCGTTAAAATTGGTAAGCTGGTTTATGCGGATGCGGTTAGCGCGAAGCTTAAGATTAAGACCCTGGTTAGGCATTTTCAGGTTAATGCTGCCGCCGGAGTTATCTAAAGTAACATATTTACCCACCTTGGTAAGGCTTGCGGTTATGCTGCCACCGCTTGTTGAGGCATCTAAACTGCCTGATATATTTTGCAGGGCCATGCTGCCGCCGCTGGTGTGGGTTATCAATTCGCCGTTTATGTTGTTGGCGCTAACAGAGCCGCCGCTGGTGTTTGCCTCAACGGCGCCGGTCAAATCATTTAAACTTAATGATCCGCCTGAAGTATTGAGGCTAATGTTGCCGCTGCAATTTTGAGCTTTGATGCTTCCCCCGCTTGTTTCCAGTTTAATCTGGCTTTTAGAGTTAGCTATAGTAATGCTGCCGCCGCTTGTGTTTCCGTTAATATTACCGCTTAGCTGATTAAGACTTAAACTGCCGCCGCTGGTTGAAAAATCAAGGTTTCCATTCAAATCGGCCATAACTATGCTGCCACCGCTTGTGTTAAGGTTGGTTGATACGTTTTTAGGCACATATATCTTATAAGAGATACTTAAACCGTTTTTCCAGTTAAATATTTTATTTTTCTGGCTTGCGATAGCGCTTAACCGGCCGTTTGCTGCTGAAACATCAAAATTGTAATCTTCAGCCAGGCGTTGTTCAATCTGACCTTTGCTAAGCTCTTTATTGTATTGGCCTTTTATGTACACCTCAACGCGGGCCTCGCTGCCTGCAGTGCCGTTGATGGTTATACTACCGCCTGATGTGCGTGCTACGACATTCTGAACTGCTGCGCCGGAAAAGGATTTTGTTAAAAACGGGGCATTATCTGATTGAGCAAAGGCGGCTGTACTTAGCGCTGCTGCAAGTAATAAGGTAAGTATCTTTTTCATGATGGTATGGTTTATATATTAATTATATGACGTGTACACATGCGCAATGGTTACACCAAATTATTAATTAATTGATATATAAGTAAATATGGTCAAAGGTAAAAAACAGGTGCATCAAAAACGGACAGGCGCTGTACGGTTTTGGCGGGCCGGTGTTGTACATTTAACATAAATTAAACACTATGTTTAAAATAGCGTTTAGTCTGCATGGATTTCGGTATAGAATTAAAGGATATTTTCAGCATCATCACTTCAATTATATGCGGTGGCATTATCGGGTTTGAACGCGAGTATAAAAACAAGTCTACGGGTTTTCGCACCATTTTGCTCATTACGCTGGGTTCTACCATTTTCACCATCGTATCAAAACACGGCGTTGGTGCCGATGACAGAATCTCAGCCAATATAATAACTGGCATAGGCTTTATAGGGGCAGGGGTTATTTTTAAAGATAAAATGTCTGTGTTGGGCCTGACAACCGCAGCTGTTATATGGACATCGGCCGCTATCGGCATGACGGCGGGGATAGGTTATTATTCGCTTGCCATAGTGTTTACTGTAATTACATGGATAATACTGGTATTAGTAAATAAGATAGAGGTATTGATAGGCGACCTTAAAAAAAGCAAAGTAGTTAACATCACTTTTAATGATAATGACGTAAAACAACTCGGCCTTATTGAAGACAGAATAAAAGAGCTGCATTTAAAGAGCAAACGTTTACAGGTTTTTAAGGCTGATAAAGCTTTATGCGCCGTTTTAGAGATTGCCGGCACCAAACAAAATGCAGATAAACTAATAATTGAAATGCTGCAAATGGAAGAAATACGCGAATTTCATTAATAATATTGTAAATAAATACCTTAAATGGCGTATAAAATTAGTAATCTTTATGTTAGCGCTACTACCAAACAAAATTAACCGTATCTTGCACGCTTAACATTTAAAAAATATCATGGCAACAGGAACAGTAAAATTTTTTAATACTTCAAAAGGCTTCGGTTTTATTACCCCGGATGCTGGCGGTAAAGAAGTATTTGCACACGTAACAGGTTTAATTGATGAGATCCGCGAAGGTGACTCAGTTACCTACGAAGTAGAAGACGGCAAAAAAGGTCCGAGCGCGGTTAAAGTTAAATTAGCGTAATTACCTTGGCCAGATCAACAGAAACATTCAATAAAAAAGAACGAGAAAAGAAACGTCAGAAAAAGTCGTTGGATAAAAAGGAGAAGGCACAAGATCGTAAGGCTAACTCTACCAAAGGGAAAAGCCTTGATGATATGATGGCCTATATTGATGAATATGGCAACATTACATCAACACCACCAGATCCATCGCGTAAATTGAAAGTAAACTCTCAGGATATACAGATAGCTGTACCCAAACAGGAAACCATCATTGAGGATATTGTACGTACGGGGATCGTAGCATTTTTTAATGACGCCAAAGGTTATGGCTTTATAAAGGATATGCAAACCCAGGAGAGCATTTTTGTGCACGCCAATAGCCTTAGCGAACCTATAAAGGAAAACAACAAAGTAACTTTTGAAGTGGAACCCGGCCAAAAAGGCCCAACCGCTGTAAGAGTAAAAATATCCAGGTAAACCTATTGATCTTCTTGTCCGTATTCGTTTTAGTAAACGGAAGGACAAAAACAGGGAAGAAGTTAAAAAAACAAAGCCATCCGCATTGCGGATGGCTTTTCTGTTATAGCCTAATCACTAATCAGCCAATCACTAACTTAGGCTTGTTTAGCAAACTGAACGTTGAAGATCAGTTTCACCTCGTCGCTTACCACTACAGATCCAGCTTCGGTTATGCCGTCCCAGGTAAGGCCGAATTCTTTACGGTTAATTTTACCTGTAACATCAAAACCAGCCTTTGTATTGCCATAAAAATCGGTTGCAACGCCACCGTATTCTGCAGCAAGCTTAACCGGTTTGGTAACACCCTTTATAGTCAGATCGCCTTTTAGCGTATAATCGCTGCCATCTTTTTCAAATGAGGTTGATTTGAAAGTAATAGCCGGGTATTGTTCAGCGTCGAAAAAATCTGCGCCTTTTAAGTGGCCGTCGCGCTGATCCTGGTTGGTATCAATGCTGTTAACGTCAAGACTGAAGGTAACGTTAGCGCCTGTAAAATCTTCATTATCACTTTCTAAAGTGCCTTCAAATTTTTTGAATGAACCGGTAACGGTTGATATAACCAGGTGTTTTACTTTAAATTGTACTTCTGAGTGCATTGGGTCTAATACCCATTTTGTTGTTGTTGCCATTGTATTAAGAGTTTTATTTTTAAAATGATAGGACAAAGATAAATAATATATGTTTAAACATGTAGTTAAGTATTTATTATTACAATAAGCAGACACATGGTTGTTTAAACATGTAAAAAGTGATATTGTTTAGCCGAAATTGTACATGCTAAATTTAATATACCCGAAGCAACGTGCAGTAAAATTATTTGTCGGGGATAAACCGGAATCGTAAAATCAAAAAACAAGCGCTTTAAAATTGTGTTTAGTTCCTGATTAATAAATTCAAATTGGACAGTTTAAGTAACGGAAAATTCCACTTTTCAGATGACACAGTTAAACAGGATCTGGAACTTTTGACACAAGCGCTTGACGCCTCTATCTCTGGTATTATACTAACCGATCATCGACAGCCTGATAATCCGATCATCTATTGCAACAAGGCTTTTGAGACAATTACAGGTTATAACCGTAATGAGATCATTGGGCACAATTGCAGGTTTTTACAACAAGAAGACCGCCAGCAACCTGAAAGAGCTATTTTATTTAAAGCGATTAAAAATGGCGAGGCCGTATCCGTTGAAATAAGAAATTATAAAAAGGATGGCACCTTGTTCTGGAATGAATTGTATATGTCGCCAATTAAAGACGAACAAGGTAAAACTTGCTATTTTATTGGGGTGCAAAACGATATAACCAGGCGTAAAAAAGCGGAGCTTGATCTAAAGCATCAAAAAGATGTGATGGAAGAATGTGTAGTAGAGCGTACACGCAGCTTGAAGGAAAGTGAGGATTACCTGGCCAGTATTGTTCAAACCGTTCGCGAAAGTCTTATTGTGCTTAACCCTGAGCTAAAAGTTTTAAGTGTAAACGATCATTTTTTTAAAACCTTCAAAGTTACCCGCGAAGAGACCGAAGGAAAGTGGCTATACGAGTTGGGTAACGGTCAATGGAATATACCGAAGCTCAAAGAACTTTTAGAAAGCATATTGCCAACCAACAACCCGGTTGAAGCGTTTGAGGTAGAACATGATTTTCCGCATATCGGACGAAAGCTCATGTTGCTCAATGCGCATAGGATTGAACTGGAGGGTCAGTATCGCGACCGCATCTTGATAGCCATAGAAGATATAACCGACAGAAGGGAAATAGAACGCCGGAAAGACGATTTTCTATCCATAGCCAGTCACGAGCTTAAAACACCATTAACTACCATAAAAGGTTATGTGCAAATGATGCAGCGCCTTTTGCCGGTAAACGTTAGCGATAAATTTAAAGATATATTACGCAAAACAGCTATTCACGTAGACCGCCTTAATTCACTTATTGCAGAACTATTGGATGTTTCGCGAATGCAAAGCGGCAATATTGAGCTGCACCGCGAGCCTTTTGATTTTGATAAAATGGTGTATGAGACTGTAGATAATTTACAGGCTGCACACAAAAGTCATAAAATTATAGTGGTGGGAGAAGCGTCTAACAAGTATCTGGGCGATGAGGCACATATAATACAGGTAGTTAATAATCTTATATCAAACGCTATTAAGTATTCGCCTGATGCAGAAGACGTACAGGTTTACATTTCGCGTGTCAGCGATTATATAAAACTCGCTGTAACAGACAAAGGAATGGGTATTAATGCCGAGCATCATAAAAGAATATTTGAGCGTTTTTACCGCGTAGGCGAGATTCAGCAGCGTTTTCCGGGCATGGGTATAGGCCTTTATATATGTGATCAGATAATTAAAAACCACGGAGGCACACTGTGGGTGGAAAGTGAGCCAGGGAAGGGTTCTGTGTTTAGTTTTACCTTACCTGTCAATAAAGCATAATCATGAACAACAAAACAATATTAATTTGTGACGATGATGAAGGTATTCTTGATATGCTTGAACTCATTCTGGAAGACAGTGGATTTTCGATAATCCCCGTAAAAAATAGTCTGCAAATATACGATGAGATAAAAAAGACTAAGCCCGATCTGGTATTGCTTGATTTGTGGATGCCGGTACTGTCGGGCGACCAGGTGTTACGGGCGTTGCGTAAGGCGCCGGAAACCACTAAATTGCCCGTAATTGTTATTTCTGCCAGCCGGGAAGGTGAGCGTATAGCCAATGAAGCCGGAGCGAGTGATTTTATAGCTAAACCCTTTGATCTGGAATTATTAGTCAATAAGGTTAAAGAGTTGGTAGCAAATTAGCTTTGTATTGGTGTTATCAGGCATAGGGGTAACGCATTGCCCGTATGCGAGGTAAACCATGCCTACCCGAAACCCAAAGACCACTGTTCATAACTACTTAACTATTAACGCTGTATTAAGCTTGTCAAACATGCTGAACCAGCTTTGATACGCCCCCGTCTTTTTAGCCTCGGTTTCATCTACAGTTTGATGTAAAGTAACTTTGGTTTGGGTACCAATGGCAGCGAAGCTCACAGTAGTAACAATGGCTTGTGGCCATGCGTCTGATTTACCTGCCTCCCCCGCTGTTACCAAATCACCGTTTTCGTTACTTAATAGCATAGAAAAAACCAATTTCTCAGGTGCTAATACCTCCTGGTATTTGCCTTTTATCCAACAATCGCCATGTACGGGATCGTGTATAACGGAGTGAAACTCGCCACCAACTTTTACATCTAATGATTTAAAATCAATGGTGCAGCCTTCTGGGGCATACCAGTTTTTTAGAATTTCCAGATCGGTCCAAGCCTCAAAAACCTGGTCACGCGGCGCATCAAACAAATAGGTTATTTGTAATTCGTTGTTTTTATTTTCCATTGCTTTTGGTTTTTACGTCAGCTAAATATTTATCTAATTTTTCAAATTTGCTTAACCACAATTTTTTAGATTGAGTTACCCATGCCGCTACCTCGTCAAGCTGATCCAGCTTTGCTTCGCAAATACGGTCTCGCCCGTGTTGGTTTACGGTTATTAAGCCACATTCTTCCAATATGCCCACATGCAGCGAGATTGCCTGCCGGGTCATGTCAAACCGCTCTGCTATAGCATTTACATTATGCGGCTGTGCAGCAATCAAATTAATAATCCCTCTGCGGGTTGGGTCGGCAATTGCCTGGTACACGTCTCTTCTGGCTTTCATATATGCAAGTATGTGCTTGCAAATATAAGAGCAAGTATTTACTTGCGCAATAGCAAATGTTTTTTTTGTTAATGTTTATACGGTTTACCGGGCGTTATTAGTCAGCCTTATCCATGGTAGACCATACAGACTCATAAAGTTTATAATATTGTTCGGCCACCCGGTTGGGTTCAAAGCGTTTCCGGTTTAACCGGCCGCGAGCCAAGAGATGTTCTCTATACGGCTGCTCATTTATAATGCGAAGTATGCCTTTTTTAATGTCAGCTACATCAAGTGGATTTACCAGACATGCGCCATCACCGGCAACCTCTGGCATAGAAGAACAATTGGATGTAATTACCGGGCGTTCTATCATTTGAGCTTCAACAATGGGCATACCAAAGCCCTCACTTGTAGATACAAAGGCAAGCATATCGCAATCTTTATATGCCTGCAAAAGTTCATCATCGGTTAAATTATATTGATTGTCGTAATCAATATAATTATTTTTAAGTTCAAGCAGATGTGAATCCTCTAATTTTCCAATGATCCTGAGCCGGCACGGCATGTCTTTTAAAGCGCTAATGAGTCTGAAAATATTTTTATTATAGGCCGTACCTACCTGTAAAATTACCGGCTTTTCGTTATTAAAAGTTTTCGGAGAAGGCTGATAGTGAGTATCTACAGCTACCGGGATTACCTTAATTTTTTCTGCCGGGCAACCGGTATATTTAATTATTTCCTGTTTGGTGTTTTCTGATACTGTGGTTATCCACTGCGCGTGTTTTACCGGCTCATCAAGGTATAACCATTTGATCAGTTTTTGCGCCGCGCCGGTTTTTCGGTTCACCATGGCGCAATCATGGATAGTTAAAATGGTGCGTTTCCCTTTCATTAAAATATCAAGGAAATGCACCTCGCCGGTAATATGGTTGATGCCGTTATTCTGTCGCAGCGCTGCTTGTATTGTATTAAGTAGTTTACTAAAGTAACCATCGTTGTACCAACTACAGGTAAACACATTTATATGCACCCTATCTTGCAACTGTAACTTTAAATTGGCAAATATTGATTCAATACTAAAGTTTGAACCTGCACGCGGCTTTCTGTTAAAGAAATTAACTGTTAACTTGTTCACTAAATTGCTGATAACGTTTAATATTGATGCGCTATCAACCAAGGTAAACAATATTTCTTCGCCCATTTATTTTTTTTGTTTTTTCATCGGGCTAATCCAATGTTTCATATAATTTTTGCTCTGCTTTAAATTATTATATTAACCTTTAATATTTAAATAAAGTGCGATAGTGCCACAAACAATATCATAAGCTTCCTGTTTACCTTCCGTGCCTTTATCAGAGGCGTGTTAAACTGCTAAATCAAATTAAAGCCCTCAGGCGTAAGCACCTATGTAGTTTTAAGTTATTTTCTTAATTATTTATAAAAGAAAATAATATTTTTATAGTAATAAGAAAATATCGCATGAGTAAATCCCAAAAGAAAGGTTCGGTCACTTCATATCGCACATTGCCCAAATCAGCCACAGGTATTATCGGTTTAGACGAAATAACAGGTGGCGGATTTCCGACAGGCAGGCCAACACTTATATGCGGCGACGCGGGCAGTGGCAAGACGCTAATGTCTATGGAGTTTATTATACGCGGAGCAATAGAGTTTGATGAGCCTGGCGTGTTTATGGCCTTTGAGGAAAAGCCCGACGAATTAGCCATGAATGTTGCCTCTTTAGGCTTTGATTTAAAAAAACTGCAGACAGATAAAAAAATAAGGATTGACCACGTTCATATAGAACGCACCGAAATTGAAGAAACCGGCGAATACGATCTGGAAGGTTTATTTATCCGTTTAGGGCATGCCATTGATAGCATCAGCGCTAAGCGTGTGGTATTAGATACCATTGAAAACCTTTTTTCGGGCTTAACCAATGAGCGCATCCTTCGGGCCGAATTAGGAAGACTGTTTCACTGGCTTAAAGAGAAAGGCGTTACAGCAGTTATAACGGGCGAAAGGGGAGATGGAAAGCTTACAAGGCACGGTTTGGAAGAATATGTGTCTGATTGCGTAATACTGTTGGATCATCGCGTTATAGATCAGATATCAACCCGCCGCCTGCGCATTGTAAAATATCGTGGTACAGTACATGGCACAAACGAATATCCTTTTTTAATTGATGAAGAAGGTATTTCTGTATTGCCGGTAACGTCGCTGCATTTGGCTAAGGATGTGCAAACGGAGCGTGTGTCAACCGGTATTCCGGGACTTGATCAAATGTTAGGTGGGAAAGGGTTTTACAAGGGAAGCAGTATCCTTGTATCTGGCACCGCCGGAACAGGGAAAACCAGTATAGCGTCTTACTTTGCTGCGCAAGCCTGTAAGCGTGGCGACCGGTGCATCTACTTCTCATTTGAAGAATCGCCAAAACAGATCGTCAGAAATATGAAATCTATCGGTCTGAATGTACAGCAATATTTAGATAATGGGTTATTGCATTTCCACGCATCGCGGCCAACGCTGTACGGGTTAGAGATGCATCTTGTTGCCATGCATAAGCATATTCGCAAGTTTAAGCCGGATACTGTGATACTGGACCCCATAACCAACCTTATTACAATTGGTTCAGTAGGCGAGGTTAAATCAATGCTGGTACGTTTGCTTGATTTTTTAATGGAAGAGCAAATTACGGTGATGTTTACGGCTTTGTCATTAAATACAATAGTAAATGAGCAGACAGACGAAGGGGTATCATCATTAGTTGATGCCTGGCTGCTGGTGCGCGACATAGAGTTTAACGGCGAGCGTAACCGCGGTATGTATGTAATGAAATCGCGCGGCATGAAGCACTCCAACCAAGTTCGCGAATTTTTGATTACCGATACCGGCCTGAGCCTGGTGGATGTTTATTTAGGCCCGGATGGCGTGTTGACAGGCTCGGCGCGCGAAGCTGAACAACTTAAGGAACATACGGGTAAGGCGTTGCGCGATTACGCACTGGATCGTAAAGACCGCGAAGTGACCCGTAAACGCAAAGTCTTGGAATCTAAGATCTCCAGCCTGCAAACCGAGTTTGAATCGGTTGAGGAAGAGCTAAACAAGATTTATCTTGAAGAAGAACTGAAAAAAGAAATAATGGAGAAGAACCGCAGAGAGGTGATGGCACTGCGCCGCGAAAATAAGGATAATGAATTGGCAGAGGTTCCTGCTAAAAAGAAAGGTAAAAAATAAATGACACCCGTAAAATCAAAAAAAGCGTGGGAACTGAGGCTGTATGTTGCCGGTAAAACGGCTAAATCTGTTACTGCTTTAACTAATCTTCAAAAATATTGCGAAGAACATTTAAAAGGGCAGTATGTTATAGAAGTAATTGATCTGCTTGAAAAGCCACAGTTGGCAGAGGGCGATCAGATTTTTGCAATACCAACATTGGTTAGAAAGGTACCCGAGCCGATCCGAAAAATAATTGGCGATTTATCTAACGAAGAAAAAGTATTAGTAGGGCTAAATATTCGCCCTGCATAGCCGATGAAAGCAAACCAGTGGTTACAGGAAGGTAGCAGCCGAAACGACGATAAAATATCGTATAAATTGCGTTTATTTATTACTGGGGCAGCGCCTAACTCTACGCGTGCGGTTGATAATCTTATAGCTTTTTGCGAAAAAAACTTACAAGGCAATTATACGCTTGAAGTTATTGACGTTTACCAGCAGCCCGCTATTGCAGAAACAGAACAAATAATAGCCCTGCCTTTGTTAGTTAGGAATGCAGCAGAAACTAAAAGAAGATTGGTGGGGGATATGTCTGACACGCAAAAATTATATAGATATTTTAATATAACACCTTGATCACCCATGGAACAGCAACCCACATACCAACAGCTGCTGAACGAGAACAAGGAGTTACGGTGGCAGTTAGAAGAAGCAAATGATGCTATTGATGCTATCCGTAGCGGGCAGGTTGATGCCTTAATTGTAAAAAACGAAGACGGCCCTCAATTATACACTCTTAAAAGCGCCGACCAAACTTACCGGGTTTTTATTGAGCAAATGAATGAGGGGGCGGTAACTTTAAACAAGGAAGGGTTAATTCTTTACAGCAACTCGCGTTTTTCCGAGCTGGTTGGCAAGCCTTTAGAAAAAGTAATAGGTTTCAATTTCGCTGATTTTGTAATTGGCGATAAGGCTACCTTTTTTCATATAATAAACAGTAGCTGGAAGCAGGATTGCAAAGCCGAAGTGTCTATCGGTAGCGACGTTATTAGCATTCCGTGCTTGCTGTCTTGTAATGCGATGGATTTTGACGGTGGAACGGCTTTAAGCTTAATAATTACTGATCTCAGCATCCAGAAACAAAATCAAAAGCAGTTAGAGACGCAGTTTGGGCAGTTGGAAGAGGCGCAACTGCTAACACAAAAGCTAAACGATGAGTTAGAGGAAACCGTTAGGGAACGAACTAAAGATCTGATAATTAGCAAGGAACATCTAAGACTGCTAACAGACAACATTCCGCAGATGACCTGGACAAATTCCCCGGATGGTAAAATCACTTTTTACAATAAACGGTGGTATAGCTATACGGGTACTAAGCCCGTGCCGGGTGTATATGAAAGTTTTAGGTTCGTTATCCATCCGGACGATCTGAAATTGACCGAAGATCACTACTATAAAGCCATGCGCACAGGCGAGTTCTTTGAGTTTGAAAACCGTTACAGGCGGGCAGACGGAACTTATCGCTGGCACCTTAATCGGGGTATTCCGTTGTTGGATGAGGATGGCGAAATCTTGTTTTGGGTGGGCTCCGCTACCGATATTGAAGAACAAAAGCAAGCCATGGACAAGAAGGACGAGTTTATTGGTATTGCCAGCCATGAATTGAAAACGCCGCTTACAAGTTTAAAAGGTTACATCCAGCTAATGGGGATGTACAAAAAAGAAGAGGTGCCGGCTGTAATTAAGCAATATATAGCCAAGGCTAATAGCGCTGTTGTCAAGCTGCAGCATTTGATAAATGATCTGCTGGATGTAAGCAAAATACAGGCGGGGAGATTAGAGTATAAAATGGCTGATATCAACCTTGCGGAAATGTTGAATGCGGGTGTTGAGAATGCCATCCAGATGTACCCCGAATACACAATTGAACACAACATAGCTGCGGAATTGCCCGTATACGGCAATGCTGAACGGTTAGAACAAGTGATGAACAACTTGGTAAGCAACGCGGCTAAGTATTCAAGAACCGGAAGCAAGATAATGATTGAGGGGAAAGTCACAGATGGGAACGTACGCGTATCGGTAACCGACGAAGGAATTGGCCTCTCGGCCGAGCAACGCGAAAAGATCTTTGAGCGTTTTTACAGGGTGGAAGATAAAACCTATAGCGCCAGTGGCCTGGGCATGGGGCTTTACATCTCTACCGAGATCATCAACCACCATAAGGGGCAGATCAATGTGGAAAGCGAGTTAGATAAAGGATCAACCTTTTACTTTACGCTTCCCTTAAATAAGGTCTGAACACGCTTGTGTTTGTCCCACGCGTGCGCGAGACATTTTGGGACAACCGGGACACTCTTTGTAGTAAATAGTCGGCAGTAAGCATTTTCCGGTTTTTCGGCGGGACGAGTTGGGACTACTTATTCGTCAGGAAATTTAGCTGTGAATTGTAGTTAACGCGTTGATTTACAGTTATGCTAAACAGTGATGTTTTTTGCCTGATGAGACAGTCGTAGCGGGACACCAAACCCTCTACTTTAACCGATTAATAAACTCCACCAAAACCGGTACCAACTCAGGGTGCAGCGGCAGATCGGGTAGGGTATAGGTAGCTGCATTTTGTTGTATATCCGCAGGGCCTTGTTTTAAGATATGACTCATGCCATTTATCAGCTTAAACTGTGCAGAAGGTGCTGCGTTTCTTAACGTTTCTGCATTGTTTACGGCCACTTGTATGTCATTTGTGCCCTGTATTATCAGTTTCGGCACCGTTAGTTTGCTAATAGCTTTTGCGGGATCATATTTCATCCATGAAAACAAATAAGGCTGCACCACGGTGTTAAAGATCGAATTAAACGCCGGGTCCATTTTTTGTTTGGTAAAATTACCTGCCTTTACACTATCAATTATCGAAACCGCCTTTGTATAATCACTCGCAGAAAAACCGGCTTTAAGCTGTGTTTTTAAAATTACATCAGCAGGAACGCCCGGGCCAGCCAACGATATAAAGGCGTCCGCTTTTGCAGCCTCAACCGCCAGCATGCCTATTAACGATCCTTCACTGTGTCCGGCAACAATAACCTTGGTAAACCGCTTATCCGCCTTTAGCATTTTTATCATCGCTGCCGCATCGTCAACCATATCGTCAAAACTTACTTCCGCGGCAGGTTTGGTAGTGGTACTTTGGCCCACGCCGCGCTTGTCATAACGCAATACGGCAATGTCTTTAGCTTTAAGCGCCTCGCTTATCTGCAGCAGGTAATTTGGCTTTCCGTTTATCAGGGTGGAGTTACCATCGCGATCAGTAGGTCCCGAGCCCGCTATTAACAACACCACGGGCACAGCCTTTGATCCCTCAGGAACCATAAGCGTTCCCTTTAACACCGCGCTGCTGGTTTTAACCGTAACACTGCCGGGTGTTTCGCGTTTGTCAACATCTACAAAAAAGCCACCTACATTATTGGCAATATCAAAGCTGATATACAAAACTGGCCCCGAGCGTTCAAACGTGGCCAGGTACACTGTATATCCTTGCTGATTACTATAAAATTCGCTTTTGACCAAGTTGCCCAGACCGCCTTTCAACTGTTGCACGGCTACCTTCAACGCGGGTACAGTAAGCTTTGACCGCACATCATCAGCCATAAGCTCATATAAACTATCTGTTCTACCCGCATTGTAATAGGCTGTAAATTTTGCTGCTTGCCGGTCGGTAACAGCATGCTTTTGCGCGTACGCGGTATTTAGCATTAATAAGGTTATGAGCGATAGGAGAAAAGATTTCACGGGGATAAAAATTAATAACGCACATAACTTAATGCGATGGCGCTAAAGTACTGATTGATTTCTGTATATATATTAACGCCGCCTATCCAAGCGTCTCGCTTGGATACACCCATTTTAAGCGTCCCGCTTAAATTAACTAAGCAATTATTTTTAACGGACTTTCCGGGTTAGCGCTGCTATACCAGTATTCATAAGATGAGCCAACAAATCCTGCTCTAACCGGATTCTCTTGAACATAATCTATTTTTTGATCGATCACAGCAGGAGAGTAAAGTGAAACAGGATAATTGCCGTTTTGCCAAAACTGATGGCCTTCATTTAATGGATTATATTTCCCGGCGCGTTCAAAAGCTTTTATTATCCAATCGCGTCTGCTTTCCTGCGCGTTGTTTGCAATCATATCAAAAAGCTTTTTGGATGTATGGCTCTTAAACCGGCCTAACACATTACCCAGCGATCCTTGCGAAACATTGGCAACTAAGTGGATATGGTTGGTCATTATTACATAAGCATATATATTCAGACCCAAATGTTTTTGGCAATATGCGAGATTTTCAATTATAAAATCACAGTAGTAGCGCCTTGTAAAAACATCTATCCAATCAATTACGGTTAAAGTGACAAAATAAAGTTCGTCAGATGATGCATTCCGTGACACGGGCGAGGATTGTTTTTTTGCTCAATTTAATAATATATTCGTTATAATTTAAGCGGGACGCTTAAATTTTTGTGCGTCCAAGCTGCAAGCTTGGACGGGCGGAGTTATTGAGAATATAATAAAATGGGTACTATAAATATTAAGTGGTTGTTGTCATTATCCATATTGACTTTTGTACTGTCGACAATTCTTTCAAGCAATTTCAGCGGAGTAAGCGATGGTCTTACGCGTTTGGGATTCCCTATAGCTTTTATGCAGGATACCGGGGGTAAGTGCAAAGATTGCAGTGTTGCGAAATGGTTTAGATTTGGAAGCCTGATAATGGACATCGCTTTTGCTGTGGGATTGTCTTTAGGGATATTAAGTTTGTATAAAAAACTCCGGTAGTGGGTATTTATCCGCCTATCCAAGCGTCCCGCTTGGATACAACCAATTTAAGCGTCCCGCTTAAATTACTCTTCAACTATTGTTAATTGGGCAAAAAAAGTCTTTAGATTACCATGGTGGCGCTTAAATTTTTTTGCGTCCAACTTACAAGCATGGGCTGGCGTATACCGACCCCTAATTCCCCCAAGGTTTTCTAAAAAAAAATCATGACCTTGCACCCGTCAAAAAACAACGCTGTTGATGAAAAAATTAACGGAAGCGAATGCCCGCTCGTTTACCATAACGCTAATAACAATCACCTTTTTTATACGCCTGCTAATAGCCGCCTATACTGGCCTGGGCAACGGCGAGTCCTATTATTTCCGCGGCGCGTTGCACTTCGACTGGAGTTATTTTGATCAGCCGCCCTTGTTTTTCTGGTTGGGTGGTATCAGCATAAAATTACTGGGTCTTACCAATTTGGGCATTCGTTTTCCAACTGTTTTGCTGTTCGCGGGTACCAGCTGGTTGCTGTTTATCATCACCCAAAAAATATTTAATGCCAAAGCAGGCTTTTGGGCGGTAGTAGTAATGAATTTAAGCGCGGTGTTTACAGTAGCTACCGCCGTGTGGTTTCAGCCGGACGGGCCTTTAATGTTCTTTTGGCTGGCCGCCACCTGGTACCTGGTTAAACTGATGGGTGTAGGCGAGGAGCGGCTACTTGATGTTAAAGCCGACAAAGGCAAAATATACCGTTTATGGATATTGACAGGCATTTGTTTGGGCCTTGCAACCCTGAGCAAATACCATGTGTTGTTTATGTTCGCTGGTGTCTTTTTATTTGTATGTACCCGCAAGAATCAGCTGCACTGGCTTAAGCACCCGGGGCCATATATAGCTGTGTTGATTACCATTTTTATGGCTTTCCCGGTAATTTGGTGGAACTACAATAATAACTGGGTATCGTTTGTGTGGCAAGGCGAGCGCGCCGGTACCCGAGACCAGGCTTTTAAATGGCATTTTGATTGGTTTTTACGCAGCATTGGCGGGCAGGCTGCATGGCTGCTGCCATGGATCTGGTTCCCCACGGTAAGGCAATTATTTATAGCATGGAAAGAGCGCGCTAAACCCGAATATGGCTTTAACTTCTGGATGTCGGTACTGCCCATTGTTTTCTTCACGGTGCTTACCCTATGGGCCGATCTTCAATACCATTTCCACTGGCAGGCACCAGGTTACATGATGCTGTTTATGCCATTAGGGTTTGCCATTGACAAGGCATTGACAGGCACTGATGTAAACAGAAAGAAATTAACCCGCCGCTGGCTCAATTTCTCAATCTACTTTACAGTAATAACAATCAGCGTGCTTGGCTTGCACTTGGTTACGGGTTTTTGGCAAAGTTACGGCCCTAAATGGGTGGCAAGCCTGGGCGGCGGCAAGGTAGACCCCACCATACAAGGCGTTGATTATGATGAGGTAATGACCCGTTTTGAAAAAGAGGGCTGGCTAAATAATGACAAAATTTTTGCAGGCAGCCCCCGCTGGTGGCTGGCCGGCAAGGTAGATTGGGCGTTGAAGGGTAAAAAACCCATTATTTGCTTTAACCGCGATGCACGTAACTTGGCTTTTTTAGTGGACCCAAAAACATTATTGGGCAAAGATGCCATTGTTATTGGCGAGGCAAACGCTTACGATGAAACCATATACCGCGACGGCACACCCTTTTTTGATAGCATTACCCAACTGGCCGATATCCCCATCATTCGCGGCGGGGTGGTTGAAGAGCATCTGCAAGTGTATTACTGTAAAAACTTTCACCAGGCAAAAGCGCCGTTGAATGATTACCCGGTTTACCGTCAATTAAATGGTTTGGTGCCGTTTGGGAAGTAGGTTACACAGCAATAGCCGGTGATGAACCGAGGATGTTGGTATTATACACGCGCTTTTACCCGCCTGAATGTCCCCGCGCCTCCGGTATTCCAGGATGGCGCCGCAGTTACCTCTTTCTGCTCTTCTGCCTTTTTAATTAAACGATAGGTTAGCGTAGTTGCTACCGCAAACACAACATGCGCCGGTATACGTTGCAGATAGAACTTTGTATAATTTAACCAGGGTGGCAGGGGATGCGCTTTAAAAGTACCTTTCCATATTAATAACCCTATCAAGCCGCTTAATACCCCCAGTATAATGCCGTTGGTTATATTGTGTTTTATTTCCCGGTTTTCCCAAAGTTCCACATAAATAGCTGCAAATATAATACCCATGGTAAAGTGAGCGCCCCAGCCGGCTATAATTTTGGCTTGTTTGGATAAAGTGGGGGCAAGGCGCTTTATCATGGTCTCTAAATGGTCCGGCTCGCTAAAATTTTCGCCGGCAATTTTGGTCATTAATTCGCTTCCGAGCGTCATAATGAGTGTACCTGCGCTTCCGGATATAAATGTTTTTGCTACCTGGTTCATAACACGTGTTCTTTATAAAACAACGAGTCTGCCACGTTTTTTGTTCGACTCTATTTTTAAAAAGATGCTATGGGTGCACTTTGTCCAGCTTTAAATAGCCCAGATGGATAGCATCAGGTTGGCCGTCAGGTGCATGCGTAAGCTCAATCTGATATAAGGCTTTGTCATAGCTGCCAAGCAGGTCTTCAATGCGGTAGATCTCGTCTACATCTATGCCATATTTTTCGTCTATATGAGCGGCGGCGCTTTTAATAGCCTTAATGGTATTGCTTTTAAAAAACTCTGTAGTGGTGGCGGCTTTTACAGCCCATTTGCGGTCGTCTTGCACGGTTAATAGCGTATAGTGCTGCTCCTCGAGTTTGCCGCTTATGTAGCCACCCAGGTTTACAAAGAACAGACGCTTTCCGTTGTTGTTAATGGCAGAAGTTTTAGGTAAAACATTTACGCTAAAACCCTCCACTTGCGTTACCTCGCGCCAACCGTCAATATGCAGACTGCTGCCGGCTTCGGGCCAAAAATCGCGCATGCGGGGTATCAGTTCGTGCATTTCATGGGCAATGCCAAAAAAGAAATCGTGCTGCTCAACATTACGCTGCCGCGCCTTTGATCCTAATAACACCATAAAAAGTTTTAATTCAGCCATATCTTGAAACTTAGGATGCTTTTGCCAGTTTATCACCTTTCATGGCTTCAATTATAGCTGCCGAAGCTGCCTCACTAAAATCCAGTCCTGAATAGTCCGGGTTGTAACCGCCTATCAGCGGCACAGCCATAACATAGATCCTGTCGTTAAGCGCGTTAAATTTATCCAGGAGCTGAAAATGATCATTTATAGCCATGCCCGGCACTATTAAATAATATTCATCATCGGTGCCTTTTATAACCGGCTTGTCGCCACCATTTAACCAATCACTACCCACGGCGGCATCACGAAAGCGTATAGTAGCGTGACTGGCTGTATGATTCTCGACAAGGCTGCGGTAAGGAATTTCGTTAAAGGCCAAATGCTGCTGCCCTATGCAGTCAATAAATAAATTATAATGTTGCTCATGTTTGTGGCCTTGCCCGTCCATGTAACTGTACACGGCACCGCCATCTTCATGCGGTACAACTTCGCTGTCTTCGCCTACCGTTACCATGCTTAACCTGCCGGCATCATGCAGGGCCATCAGCGCCTCTGCCGAGCTTTGCGGTACAAATGCTATCACTACAGATATTAACGGCATTAGCGTTTTTTGCAGGCGCAGCATGTCTTCCGCCGAAAAATATTTTGCAGGGTAGTTCATCGCGAAGCTTAATACCGCCAGCATTTCCTTCCAGTATACCGATTCATGACGGATAATTGATTCGCGCGCTTCAACGTATTCCTTTTTTAGCAGATCAAACGGATCCTGCTCTTCGCGTTCGCTCATTATAAGTTCAACAAACTTTTCCATGTTCAGATCGGCTATCTTCTTATAATATGCGGGATCGTTCTTGCGGATGTAAGCTTTAAAATTTTGCTCAAAAACATAATCAAGCGACAAAAAGCCGTCGTTTTTTTCGCGGTTGGCTTTTACTTCTTCATCGCTTAACACCGTATCCTTACCCAAATGACTGTCTTCCAAATGGAAGCGTACAGCAGGCAGCAAACCGTTACGGGTATGCATTTTTATGCTAAAATACGAGCTATCCTCATTTACATAAAAGCGAAGAATACCTTTATCATCTTTTTCAAACCGGCCGTTGTGCCTGGCCAGTGTACGGATAGCATCAATAGCGGTTAATGACGCACCGCGGATAGCTACAGGGTAATTAGCTTGTAAAGCTATTTTTTGAGGCGGATAAGGCGAGTCGAACCAGCCGGAAACCGCATCTTCTTTGCCTTTGCGCCATAAGTGCCCGCTGCATATGATGACGCGGTTGTATTCATATTCGCCATTATCAGTAACAACGGTCACCGCATCTTTCCCCGGCTTATCTATAATATCACTCACCGTGGTGTTGTAATAAACAGTAGTGTTTATATTCAGGTCTTTGCCTTTTTTAAGCAGCATTTTAAACTGCGCATTAAGGTATTGCCCAAACAACAGTCTTGGCAGTACTTTATATTCGTTAAATTTTTCAGGATCGATATTGTATTTGTCCAGCGTGTCTTTAGGTACGCTTTTAATCCATTCAGATACCGTGGTAACCAACTCGGGTATCTCATTACCGGATACATTGGTAATGTGCTCATCGGCCGCGCCATCATGGCTGTAGGGCATTCCGCAGCCCAGATTATTGTTCTTTTCGTAAATATGTACTTCAAGTCCGGGTGTGAAGTTTTCCACCAGTCGTTTATACATAAACAAACCGCCCGGTCCGCCGCCGATAATGGCTATGGTATTATTCAGTTCTGCTTTCAACTTATAAGTATTTTCAGCATATAACCGCGTAATTCACGCTTTGTTCATTGCGGAAAATACTTGTCAATAAAACTTGTGGGAATTATCCTCTTAACCTAAGTTCAGGCACCACTATCTTTTCAATCAGCAGGCTTTTGTTATCATTTGCGTCTACATCTACCGCGCCATGATTGTTAAAGGCATCAACAGCTTCCTGCGCTTCGCGCGTTGATGCGGCGTGTACGGTAATTACAGTGCCGCTTCTTGCCAATGATGCATAGTGCTCAGCTTCGTCCTGGTTTTCGTACAGGTGGTTAAACAAGCCGTCTATCCGGTCCTCCGCAGACCTTGTCGGGTCGTAAGTATGGCGGTCAACATTTTCATCCTCAAACTCGTTGGCTACTAAATAATCTGCCGCTTGTTCAGCAAGTGAAGGGTCAGCAAAAATTCCTATTACTGTTATCATGTTTACTAAATGAATAACAGACTTAATTGTTTTACAGGCCGTTTATAAATATTGGCAGCGCATTTGCTATACCTAAACAACCTATAAAAGAAAAACATATGCAATATAAAGACGACGAGTTTTTGAATGATTTTGAGGATCAGCAAGAACAAAACGAACCTGCCGCTAATCCTATTGATGAGCCGCAAAACAATGATGCAGCCAATGCCTACGTAGTTAAAGATGAGGATGGGGTAGAAGAAAAGGACCTTAAACGTAGTTATTTATTTGGCGATGCCGAAACCAAGCCGGTGCGCGAAGGGCAACCTATGGGCGGCGAAAGCTTTGGAGAAAATAATGTAACCCCATCCGGTGATGATGAGAATAACCCTTCACGCAATGCAGGATACTCTAACGCCTACTTCGGCCGGACAGAACCAGCCGAGGAGCATCCTGAAAATAGCAACTTTACGCCGGATGGTGAAAATAACTACCAGGAAGGTACGGCAGATAACGACGGGCAATACCAGAATGCAGAACCAGGCCCTGTTGAAATAACAGATAAAGAGCGGTTAGGCCTGGATGATGAATTTGAGAACAGGCGCGATATTGAGCCTAAATAATTGGATAGCCCCGTCTGCAAAAGGCGGGGCTATTAGGTTAGGTATTATTATCTTTCAGCTATTTCTTTGACCTTGTTAAGTGCCTTTGGCCATATTTCCTTAAACATATCTACGTAGTCATTGGCCATATCACAATCTATAAGTAGCTCAGTTTGGCCACTTATTTCTTTGAGGGTATAATTTTCGTGTGCGCCGGCCCATTGCTGTACCTTTTCGCTTGTGGTATCTTCCACACCATCTTTTAGTTCGCCTAAATGTTCAATAGATAAAAATTCGTTGGGGATGTTCTCTTCAATCCGCGATACCATACCCCCCATGCCACTTTCGTCGGTGAATATAGCTTTACTGCCTTTTTTCCAGTCGGTTATAGCGCGTGAACCTTCCATAAAAACCGATGTCCACTCGCGGTAAGTAGCGTCATCCAGCAATACGCTCCACACTTTTTCGCGTGGCGCGTTAATTAATGTTTTAAAATGCAGCTTTTCCATAATGCAGTTTTTTAATTAATGCAAGTTACAAGGAAGCCTTTACAATAGAGTTGGGTAAAACGGACAATGTAGCGGGTGGAACAAGACAAGGAATGTTTCAAATCAATGAAAATTCCTCCCTTTATGAAACGCATCCTTCGGTATTGTTTCCGGTGGTATTTGCCGGGCATCATAAGGGAAAGGCTTCGAAACTTCATCACCGCGTGATGGGATGAACGGAAAATCTTCATCAGTAACCGCTGTAAGATTGTTCAGCATTTTGTTAAGGTTAAAGCAGCGTGTGGCTACCACGTGTATTACATCGCCTTCTATCTGTAGTTTACCTTCAACCATAAATAGTTTGGCCTGTAATATTTCTTTACGATATTTTTCAAAGATCTTTTCCCAAACTACCAGGTTAGAAAAGCCGGTCTCGTCTTTAATGGTAATAAATACAATACCCTTTGCCGTGCCGGGTCGTTGGCGTATGGTAATAAGGCCGGCCACTTTTACCCTGTCGCCATTCTTCATTTCTTTAAGCTTTCCGGTGGGCGTTATATGAAGCAGATCCAATTCGCGGCGGATAAAACTAACGGGATGAGCTTTGAGCGAGAGACCCGTAAAAGCAAAATCATGCACCACATGTTCGGCTGCTTTCATGGCGGGGAGTTCCATTTGCAACTGGTCAGTATTGTTGTCTTTTTTTCCTGCGAATAAACCAACCGGCTTGGTGTTAATGGCAGGTACTTCCCATAAAGCCTGCCGGCGATCTAAACCTATAGAACGGAATGCATCGGCATCTGTAAGGCGTTCAATAGCGGCTTTTGGTACGCCAGCATCGCTTATCTGTATCAGGTTGGTATAGCCGCTGCCGCGATTATCAACCAACAGCTTCATGTCTTTTTCCTTCAGGCCTTTTACTTGCCGGAAGCCGAGACGCACAACGCAATAATCGCCCTGCTTTTCTTCCATGATATTATCCCAATAAGAGTGGTTAATATCAACCGGACGAACAGTTACGCCATGCTGCCGGGCATCATCAACAATTTCGGCAGGCTGGTAAAAACCCATCGGCTGGCTGTTCAATAAAGAAGTACAAAAAACATCGGGGTAATAATACTTCAACCAGCAGGATATATAAACCAAATGCGCGAATGCCGCCGCATGGCTCTCGGGGAAACCGTAGCTGCCAAAACCTTCTAACTGTTTAAAAATGCGGGCTGCAAAATCAGGCTCATAACCTTTTTTTACCATGCCTGCCACTAACTTATCGCGGAAAGCACTAACCAGGCCCTTGGCTTTAAAAGTAGCCATGCTGCGGCGAAGTTGATCGGCCTCGGCGGGTGTAAAGTCGGCAGCTACCATGGCAATTTCCATGGCCTGCTCCTGAAAAAGTGGAACACCCAATGTTCGCCCCAATACTTCTTCCAATTCTTTTGACGGAAATTCTACCGGGTCAATACCATCCCTCCGGCGTAAATAAGGATGCACCATATCCCCCTGTATAGGGCCGGGGCGAACGATGGCTACTTCTATCACCAGATCATAAAATACACGCGGCTTCAATCGTGGCAGCATTGACATTTGGGCCCGGCTTTCTATCTGGAAAACGCCCAGTGTATCGGCCTTACATATCATATCATAAACCCTCGGGTCATCCTGGGGGACGTTTTCCAACGTAAGGCTGTGCCCGTAATGCAGTTTAACCAGATCAAACGCTTTGCGGATGCAGGTAAGCATACCCAGGGCCAATACATCCACTTTGAGTATGCCCAAAGCCTCCAAATCGTCTTTGTTCCATTCCAGTTGGGTGCGGTCTTCCATGCGGGCGTTCATTACCGGGCAAAGGTCTGACAGTTTGCAGCGCATAATAACAAAGCCACCGGTATGCTGCCCTAATTGCCGCGGAAAACCTCGCATTTGCATGGTCAAATCGAGCGCTTTTTTTAACAGCGGATCATCAGGATTGAGTCCCTGCCCGATGATGCGTTCCCGATCGAAAGCCTCTTCCGAAAAATCCCATATCGCCCCGCCCAAACGTTTAATGGTATCTTCTGATAGACCCATGGCCTTCCCCACATCGCGCAATGCGCCTTTATGCCTTTGCTGGGTTACGGTAGCTACAATGCCGGCATGTTCGCGCCCGTAAGTTTGGTAGATCCATTGGATGATCTCTTCACGGCGCTCGTGCTCAAAATCGCAATCTACATCGGGCCATTCCTCGCGCGAATCAGACATAAAACGAGAAAATAATAAACGAGATTTGGTTGGATTAACAGGCGTTATCCCCAAACAGAAACACACCGTACAGTTAGCTGCCGAGCCGCGCCCCTGATGCAAAATGCCCAATTCTTCTGCTTTTTGCGTGTACTCATAGATCCGCAGAAAATAAGGGGCCAAGGCTCTTTTCTTAAAAAAATCGAGCTCAAAATGGATCTGTTCAATAATTTCGGGAGTAATACTATCGCCCAACATTTTTTTGGCACCCGTCCAGGTATACTCTGCTAAATGCTCATCCGCCGTGCGCCCATCGGGGCTTATCCATTCTGGTTCCAGGTATTTCAGTTCATCTAAAGAGAAATTGCAGGCATTGGCAATTTCCATGGTGCGGGCCAGCGCATCAGGATATTGCCGAAACAGGCGCTCCAGTTCATCCAGCGGCTTTAAGTAGCGCTCGGCATTGGCGTGTAATTTAAACCCGGCGTTGTAAATAGTGCATTTTTCGCGTACGCAGGTCTCAATATCCTGCAACTCGCGCCGATAAGGAGCATGATAATGTACATTGCCCGTAGCTACCATAGGCACCCTGGTTTGCGCCAAACGATGAAAGCGCTTGGCATCATCGCCACTGTATGATCGGCTTGCCGCTATATATAATTGCGGCCCTAAAGCGGCTTTATATTGAGTTAAATGCGCTTTAAAATCATCATCAAAATCAAAATAAGCGTTTAAGGTATCCGGTGGGATCACCATAAATTTTATCCCTTCTGAATGATCAAAAACATCCTGCTTATACAGTTCGCATTTACCTTTTTCGGTACGCAGATTACCCAGGGTAAGCAGGCCACATAAACGGCTCCAGGCTTTAATATCAGTAGGGTAGGCCAGCAAACTGGGGCCGTCCAGCAGGTCTAAACGGCAGGCGGGAATAAGATTGATGCTATTTTTTTCAGGATTGCTATTGTTTGCCTTTATGGCGATGTGTGCACGCACCACACCAGCCATACTGTTATGATCGGTTATGGCAATGTGGTTATACCCTAATTGAGCGGCATATTCCGCCAACTCTTCGGGATGCGAACCGCCCCGCATAAAAGAGAAGTTGCTGGTTGTTTGTAGTTCGGCGTAATTTATCATGGGTGTGTGGGTGTTTGATAAATGCCAGCAGAACTCCTCTCTTGAGAGGGCGCGCGTCGGAATGTGCGGCTGCGGCGGGGATGTGTTAAGCTGCTCACATAACACACCCCTACACCCCTCTCAAGAGGGGAATCGCACAGGCCACCGCTCTGGCTTTCAATATTTGAAGTAATTGTCCTCATTGCCCCTAAGCAAAAAATCCATGAATAAACCATCTCGTATCCTCACTATCGTAATGCCCTGATCTGAATAGCCAGTACCGCCGCCCCTCAGTGTCTTCTACCGCGTAATAATCCCGGTGTTGCCCTTCATCGCGCCACCATTCGCGTTCTATACGTTCAGGGCCATCGGCTTTATCAATAAAATGCTTTTTGCCTTTATAGGTAAATTGTTTGGGGGGATAATCAGGTTCCAGCGACATTACTATTAGTTCCTCTGGTTTTCGCAATAAACGCAGCGGACGCGGCCTGTCGGCGCGCCATAAGGTAGTGGGCGCTTCCTGTAAAGATGTGGCCTCTTTTACAGATCTTTCGGGCCAATAATTTTCTGTAGGTAGGTACCTATGGATGCGCTCCGCGCCAATTTTACCACCCAACTTATCTAATAGCTCAGCTAAAGCGGCATCTTTCAGGTCGGGTTGGCTTACCCATACTTTTTCCTGCTTTACCTGCATATCTTCCACCCTTGGCAGCTCCATTACAAAAAGTTCAATACCTAAGGCGGGTTCAATTTTATCTATCTGCAAGCCAAAAAGCTTTTGCAGGTGCGATACACTGTGCGAACCCCGATTGGTGCTGATGCTTACCTGCACCTTTTTACCATCTATGCGGTAACATTTCAATATGGCTTTCCGCACTCCCTTACCTTCTGATTGCAAGCGGATGCATAAAGCTTCTAATAATTGCTGTATAGCTATTTCAATTCCGGGAACTGTTTTTATCGGTTCCATACTGGGTAGCCGTTCAACATACGCGACGGGTGGTATCAGTGGTACAAGCGGCTCATCTGTTAAACCCAAAGCTTGTGTTAAGCGTGTTATCAATTCATCACCAAAACGTTTGCGTAATTCACGGCCGGGCAAATTCATAAAGCTGCCAATTGTACGGAAACCCAGCTTTTGCAATCGCTCTAAAACCTCTTCCTCCAACCGCAGCGCGGCAGGGGGGAGTTTTGCTAATGCTTCGGCTTGTTTTTGCTGCGCGATGATGGGTGTAACCCTGCCAAAGCGTGCCACTGCCCAGGCTGCGCCCGGCGTATCGGCTATGGCGGCCCGTGCATCATAACCGTTGCCGCGCAGTTTTAAAACTATCTCTTTTAAATACCCACGTTCATCATCCCAAAGGTGGGTACAGCCAGATATATCCAACATAAGCCCCTCAGGTGCATCAGTTGCTACAACAGGCGTATAGCGTATGCACCAAAGGCCCAGTTTACGCAGCAGTTTTTCCTGTCTGCCTATTGGGTTATCAATTACTTTTAAGCCGGGTGCAATGGCCTTAGCATCGGCGGCGGCCATGCCTGCATAAACCCCTTCAGCCTCGGCTAAATTATTGGCGGCAGTTACAATAATGCGGTTACGAAGCGGGGCGGCAAAAACAAATGGCACATCCTTTAGCTCAGGCTGGCGGAGCGCCTGCCAGTCGGTCAATAAATGCCTGAACCATATGGACATATACCGTTTTTGCATGCCTCACGCCTGTAATTTATCAAATTGTGTAATTTGCTGTTCAGCAAGCATTTTTTCAACAACCACAAACTTCCCATTGGCCCATTCCACTTCCCAACTGCCCCCTCGCCCATTACGTACCCGCAGGAGGTCAACCCGCCAACGCGGAAAACCCAATCCCGGCAGATCATTAATAATTTGGCTGGGCAGGGGTGTTACCTGCCAGCGCGCGGCGCAGGCTGTAGCGCTTAATTTTTTTGATTGATTACGAAGAATAAAGCCCGTTACCCGGCTTTGCTCAACCGCTAACTGCAAACGCCGCGATTGCTTAAAATTGAGTTCGCGTACTTCGGCAACGGCCATTACCAGTCCCGGGCATTTAAGGGCTTCTTCCATGGCCCATAATACATCGCGGTCGTTCAGCAGATTTACAAAAATCACCCGTTCCGGACTAACCCCGAAAGTTTTTAAAGCCGATGGATAGAGGTTACCGGATAAGCCTATCCAAAGGCAAACGCCGCCCTGCTGCATTAAATTAGTTAGTAAGCCGCTTATTAACGCGCCCCCGGCAGTAGCCTGCTCGGTATTAGCGCAAACCATCTCGTGCACCGCACCAACCGGAAAAACCCCGTTAGGGAAAGCTGCTTCAATGGGGCCAAGGCCTATAGCTTTATGCTTACCCGCTTCGGGCGGCCTGTAGCCTTCCCATTGCAAAATATCTTTTTGCAGCCTGTTGATGAGGGCTTTGTTGGGGAAGGGCATAAACACTAATAATTTTAACGATGTAAAATTGCTAAAAATATTAGTATTTTTTGTATAAAAGTTAGAAAAAATGAATACCTGTAGGCTTAAGTGTTAAGCCACTTGAACTATACGAGCGTTTTCACATTCAGGATCAGAATTTACAAATTCGGTTATGGAATTATTCATATCTGTAAATGATTCGCCATAAAAATATAAGCCAGTTTCAGTATTACCCTGCCAATATCTTATAACATCAGTTTGTATGCCGGTTAAATTTTTGATCTTTTTATCAATTGCCTCTGTGTCTGAATTTTTATAAACTTCATCAGAAAGATTTACACCATCGAGATAAATCGCAAGGCCTTCTAATTTGCCGAATGGGATTTTTTCACCACTGTTTTCAATAATCAGTTTTGACCCCTTTGGCGCACCTAACGATTCTAATTTTGATATGATTTCATTAATCATTTCTGTAGACGGATTTATGTTCAAACGAATTTCAACATCACAATAGGATACTTCATTATTTGACTCTAATTGCGTACCTCCGCCGCTTACCTCTCCATAAAATTTTTGTTTTAAAAGCCCGTCTAAAGGGTCTTCATAAACTTCGCCCCGGTCAATAGGCATTATTTTATCGTTTAGCTGGGCAACAATATAGTTGTCTTTTGATTCCTGACTGCCTTTTGAAAATAGCTTATTCCAAATTTTTTTTATCATTGTAATTTATTAATTACCTCAGTTTATTTATCTTCTCTTAACTT
Organism: Mucilaginibacter sp. HD30; assembly: GCF_054061755.1. NCBI lineage: Bacteria > Pseudomonadati > Bacteroidota > Sphingobacteriia > Sphingobacteriales > Sphingobacteriaceae > Mucilaginibacter > Mucilaginibacter sp. HD30. The sequence goes on along the minus strand of NZ_JBSSEO010000001.1, from coordinate 2,156,464 downwards.
CTTTATCTTTTCCAGTTCCAGCACGTCTATTTGGTCTTTTGGCCTGTTCACGGCTTTTTTATTGGAGATGAGCTGATTTATATGTAAAAAAGGGACAACGATACCATCCAGATCGGCTGTAGATGCCATTGCCAAACTTTCATTGAATGAATAGTCTATGCCTTTCATGCTGGTCATTATATCAATGTCAATGGAATTGCCTAAATAAAAACTTGTCCAGCCGGGAATAAATTCCATAGTTTCAAGTGATGGAAAATCACCATAACCCAAATCAATAAAACTGTGTCTTAAATTTTTACGGTTTTGTAGTGTGTCTTGCAACCAAAGGTCCAAATCTTCGGTATTACGATTAAAGCCATGAAAGCGGGTAGCAAAACCGCCAACCATAATATAGTTTACTTTATGATGGTTAAGGTTGCGCCAAAAGCGCAACAGTTCATCGTCTAAGATATCCATTTATTTATGACGTATTACAGCCTTCTTTAAAGCAGCATTCCTACGAAGCATCTGTGTAAAAAGTCTGAATTTCTCCATATCCGGCCTGTAAATATCCCTTTTTAACCGTTCAATTTCGGCTTCGGTCATTTCTGGTTCAATATGTTCTTTCTCCTGTTTTTGCATTGATATGCTAATATACAAACAAATTACATTAAAATTTGTCCGGGTAGTAGCATAATAGCCGTAATTTTATCCTGTTAAAATTTAAAACATACACCATGAAAATAAAATTTACGCTTACTCTATTATTAGCCGCAGGCTTATTAACAGCAAAGGCCCAAAAAACCACTGCCGACCATGAAAAGGTTAAAGGCGGCGAATTGACCATCCAGCCCATAACCCATGCCACTTTAGTATTGAGCTATCAGGGTAAAAATATTTATGTTGACCCAACAGGCGGTGCCACTGCTTTTACAGGGTTGGGCACGGCTGATATAATATTGCTGACCGATATTCATGGTGACCACTTTGATACCAAAACAATTGAAGCTATCAACACTGCAAAAACAACACTGGTAGTGCCCCAGGCGGTTGCAGAAAAGTTACCTGTTACTATTGACAAGGCAAAAGTGGTTGTCCTGAATAACGACCAAAAAACCACCCAAGGCGATATTGTTATTACTGCTGTGCCTATGTACAATCTGCCTGGAGCAAGTAACGCTAATATGCATACTAAAGGCCGTGGCAACGGGTATGTAATAACCATAGGCGGTAAAAATGTTTATATCTCAGGCGATACAGCGGGTACTCCTGAAATGAAGTCGCTAAAAAATATTGACATCGCTTTTGTTTGTATGAACCTGCCTTATACCATGGATGTGAACGAAGCAGCACAAGCCGTACTGGCTTTTAAACCAAAAGCTGTTTACCCGTACCACTACCGCGGACAAGATGTTAATACTTTTAAAAACCTGGTAAATACCGGCGATAAGAGTATTGATGTAAGACTGAGGGATTGGTATCCGGCGGCTAAATAATGCGCATAACTATCATCGGTTCCGGCAATGTTGCCACACACATGGCGGCCGCGTTAAAAAACGCGGGGCATAACATTGTGCAGGTGTACAGTCGTGATATACATCACGCCGCATTGCTGGCTTACCATGTAAAAGCCGAGCCTGTTGATGATCTGCAACACATCAGTAATGAAACTGATGTTTTTATTATTGCTGTTAAAGACGATGTAATAGGTTTGGTTGCCGAACAATTGGCAAAGTATGATAAACTGATACTACATACATCAGGCGCTACTGATATGTATTCTTTATTGGCTTTTACTGATAAGGCAGGCGTACTATATCCATTGCAAACCTTTAGTAAGGTCAAAGAAGTAAACTTTAGGCAGGTGCCTTTGTGTATTGAAGGGGCTCATGAAGGGATAATCAAACAAATAGAGGACCTTGCGCAAAGCATCAGTAATAATATTTACCGTGTTGATAGCGGGCAGCGTAAAACACTACACCTGGCAGCGGTTTTTGCCTGCAATTTCCCTAATTATTTGTACGAGGTAGCAAGACAACTGCTGGATGCCAAGGGACTTGATTTTGAATTATTGCGCCCGCTTATATCAGAGACCGCCCAAAAGGTGCAGGAACGCTTGCCTGCACAGGTGCAAACCGGGCCGGCGGTGCGTAATGATGCCGGTACTATGGATAGCCACTTAAAACTACTTGCTGAAACACCTCATTTACAGCAGATATACACAATGTTAAGTCAGGGTATTATCAAAATGGATTTTACACGACACGGCGATAAGTAATTTTGTTACTTTTGCCCAAATGAATGTTTTTAAATTAAAGATAAACTTTGAGGAAGCTGGTCACGAATCAGTTGAGTTACCTATAGCCGAAGGCGAGTCGGTACTTGATGTTTGCCTGGACAATGATATTGAGCTGCAGCATAACTGTGGCGGCGTATGCGGGTGCAGTACCTGCCATGTTTATATTAATAAGGGGATGGATAACATCCAGGAAATATCTGACAAGGAAGAGGATTTTATTGACAGGGCCGTTAATCCGCGAATTAACTCGCGTTTAGGTTGCCAAAGCGTGGTTATTGATGGCGATATTGAAGTTACGCTGCCCAATCAATCGCAGTTTTTAGGGCATTAATAAGTTTGTATACAGCATAACATGAAAGACGATAAATTTTCTTTACCTATACACTGGAACGATCACGAAGATATTGCCATGAGCCTTTACGAAAAGTTTGGCGATGATTTTAACGAATCAAAAATATACCGCATCCGGTTTACAGAATTGTTAGAGTGGGTGCTTTCACTCCCTAATTTTGCCGGTACCCGCGAGCAATCAACAGAGGGGCATCTTGAGCAGATCCAATCGGCTTGGGTGTACGAGTGGCGCGATAACCAATAATTTCAGTTGGCAGTTTTCAATTGGCAGTGCCTGCCCGTCTTAAAATAATCAAATTTAACTGCCCACTGCAAACTCAAAACTGCAAACTCAAAAATGGAATCATTTCTATCCAAGCTTAAAGATATTACCACATTTGTTTTTGATGTGGATGGCGTATTAACTGATGGTTCTGTTTTGATAACTGATACCGGCGAGCAGGCCCGTGCCTTTAACATTAAAGATGGATATGCATTGCAACTGGCCGTTAAATGCGGTTATAATGTTTGCGCCATATCCGGCAGCAGGTCTAAAATAGCTATTATCCGCTTAAATAGCTTGGGTATAAAGGATGTGTATGTAGGCGCAAACCGGAAAGTTGATAAGATGAAACTATATATGGAGGAAAAGCATGTTATCGGCTCCAATGTGTTATATATGGGTGATGACATCCCTGATCTGGGCGCCATGATGCTGGTGGGCCTGCCCACTTGCCCGGCCGATGCTGCCGAAGAAATTAAAGAGGTAAGCTTGTACGTATCGCCGCAACCCGGTGGCCGGGGCTGTGTACGCGATGTGATTGAAAAAGTGCTTAAGGTACAGGGCAAGTGGATGACCGAAGAATCATATAGCTGGTAGCCTTTGGTTCATAGTTGATGGTTCATAGCCATTACCTTCCATGAACTATGAACCATGAACTATGAACCAATTACAACTATGAACAAAAAGATCATCCTCGCATCCAAATCTCCGCGCAGGCAGGAGCTGTTAACATTAATGGATCTTGATTTCCGCATTGTGCTTAAAGATGTGGATGAGTCTTATCCCGACGGCCTGTCGCCTGAAGAAATCGCTGTTTATATAGCCAAAAAGAAAGCCGAGGCCTTTGATGAAATGGTCACTGACGAAGTAGTGCTTACTGCCGATACCATAGTAAGCATAGGCGATAAGATATTGGGCAAGCCAGATAATGAAGAACATGCTGTTGAAATGCTCAACCTACTATCCGGCAATACACACCAGGTAATTACCGGTGTTTGTTTGTTTTACAAACAGGAATACCACAGTTTTTTTGATGTATCTGATGTTACTTTTCGCCATATGAGCGATGAGGAGATACGGCATTATGTAAATAAATACAAGCCCATGGACAAAGCCGGCTCATACGGCATACAGGAGTGGGTAGGGGTTACGGGTATTGTAAAAATCAATGGCTCGTACACCAATGTGGTAGGGCTGCCTACCGAGAAGCTTTACCAGGCTTTGATAAAGTTGTAAGACATTCCCTTTTCTTAAAAAACACGGTGTTGCAAGAATATATACAACATTTGCAACAAACTTACACAACAAAAAGCCTGATGCGGAAGCACTAAAACTTTAACTATTGCATTAGTTATATAATGTGTTTATATTTAAACAACCTTTATAACCTATTGTAACAATGCCTGTCCGTAATTTTTCTTTTTTGGTGATGCTGCTGATGTTGTGTCTAGCAGCACAAAGCCAGTCTATACGCTCCGTGCAACAGGAAATAAATGCTATCTCGGCATACAACACCGCTCATACACCAGATAAGATCTTTATCCAAACCGATAAACAGAACTACAATAAAGAAGATACCATTTGGTTCAAAGCCTATGTATTTGACGCGGCAAGCCTTGGCGCATCAAATAATAGCGGGTTGATGTATATAGAAATTGAGGACGCCAATAATAGGGTAGTTAACCGCAATACTGTACTACTTACCGTAGGGGTAGGTTGGGGCAGTATTCCCCTTGTTGAAAATCGTTTTCCCGAAGGGACTTACACCTTACGGGCCTATACCAACTGGATGCGCAATTTTGATGAGCACTATATATTCAGCAGGCAGTTTACCATTGAAGCACCGCTGGATGAAGACTGGATGATCAACTCGCGCTTTGAGCTAAACGATAATGAAGGAATAAATAATGTAAAAACGGATCTGGCATTCACGACCAACGAGGGGCACAAAATGTTTGCCGAAGAATTAAAGGTGCGGATAACAGCCGGCCGGCGCACGTTGTACAGAACCGAGATGACAACCGGTGCTGATGGTACTTTGGCTTTTGATTTTAATTTACCTGATAAAGTAAATGCGAGGGACATTAATATCAGTCTTACAAAAAAGACAAAGAAAGAGAAGGAAGTGACGTTTAATGTGCCGGTAATAATAAACCGTGACGAGAAAACCGACCTGCAATTTATGCCCGAAGGCGGCAGCCTGATAACTGGAATGCTTAACAAGGTAGCTTTTAAGGCCATAAACGAAGACGGTAAAGGTGTTGATATAGAAGGAGGTGTTTACAATGACGCACATCAAAAAGTAGCTGATCTTAAGTCGATGCATCTGGGCATGGGCGTGTTTGAACTAAAGCCCGATGCCAGCCAAACTTATATTGCCAGGGTTAACTATAAACAAAAGCAACTCAGTTTTGCACTGCCCAAGGCAAAAGATACAGGCTTGGCACTGAGTGTCAGCAATAAAATAAATGGAGACTCGATAATCATTGTCGTTAACTTTACATCGGACATACAGCAAACAGATGGGATTTTTTACCTGATAGGGCAATCAAATAACAGGGTTCGTTATGGTGCCCTAATAAAAGCGGGCAAAGGCCAAAGGCTATTTAGCGTTCATCGTTCAGCCTTTCCTACAGGTGTGGCACGCTTTACGCTGCTTTCGCAGGCGCGTACACCTTTGGCAGAACGAATAATATTCATTGATCATCATGACGAGATCAAACTTGGCGTAGTCGCTTCAAAAACTGCTTACAACAATCGCGATAGTGTAAGCCTTGATATTATTGCAACAGATAAAGATGGTGCGCCTGTACAGGGGAGCTTCTCACTATTGGTTACAGATGATGCGCAGGTAAAGTTAGACTCGACAACTTTACCTAGCATGCCTGCCAAATTACTGCTGGCCGATGAACTGAAAGGTGAGATAGAAAATCCGGGCTGGTATTTTACAAAAGGAGATTCTACAGCCAAAGCCGCCGCGCTTGATGTTTTATTACTTACGCAGGGTTGGGTAAATTACAAGTGGGCCGACGTTTTTACACCTAAACAAAGGCCACCCGCCTATAAAGCCGAACCTGAATTTGCAGTAAGTGGAAGGGTGACTAACATTTTTAACACGCCAATTGAAAAAAGTAATATCATTCTGATCTCTTTAAAGCCTTTAATTGTGGCAGATACTATTACAAATGCCGCAGGAGAGTTTTCTTTTACCGGCCTTATTCCGTTTGATACGGTTGCTTATAACCTGCAAGCCAGAAATAAAAGAGGGAAGTCTTTTAATGTGGGTATAGAAGTAGACGATTTTGTTCCCCCTGTTTTTGCGGAAAATCAACAACGCCTTATTCCGTTGTATGTAAATATAGATACATCCAGGCTAAACGCTTTGCGGTTAAAACAATTGTATAGGGAAGAAGATGCAAAAATAACTGGCCGCCAGCTTCAGGAGGCTCACATAAAAGCAAAAAAAATAATTAAAGACTCAAAAAGCTTGGTTGACCCCGGCGAAGCGGATTTTGCGCTAAATACAGCTGATATAAAGGGGCAACCAAAGATGAGTTTGCTGGATCTTTTCAAAAAAAACATACCTGGCTTCAGGGTCAGGGAATATGGCACGGATGCTTTTTACAGCATTGATAACAAATCCGTTGTGTTGATAATTGACGGTATAGAGGGCAGTGCTTTCATGGGGCCAGGGTTTGGTTTAAGGCAGATATTAGAATATATGGACGCAGACGATGCAAAAGGTATAGAGGTAATGACATCTGGTAAAAATCAAATTCCTTACACCGAGCATTATCTGCCTTTTGGTTCACTTTTTTGGAAATATGCATTCATCGAACTCACCACATATTCCGGCACCGGTTTTACCAAAAAAGTGCCCGGCACTTATATTTTCCGTCCCCCTGTTTTTGCATCCAGAAAAGAGTTTTATTCACCGCGATACTCCATAAAGAAGAGCGACCCTGGCGTTGATACCCGCCAAACTCTATTTTGGGCTCCTAACGTAATTACAGGCGCTAACGGTAAAGCGTCAGTAAGTTTTTATACTGCCGATAAAACCGGAACTTATACCGTAAACGTGCAGGGCGCGGATATGGAAGGGCTGGTGGGGGCGGGCCAAAGTAAGTTAGCAATAAAAAGAAGTCAGTAAAGCTCCTTAAAAAGATACTCCTACCTGTATGGCTGCTCCTACAGAGGTAGGTAACCCATTACCAAAGCGTACCGGAAAAGGCACTGACATAAACAAACTGGCATCCTTGCCTTTTTTTATAATCTGGTTAACCACCGGTGTTACGCCAAAGCGTCCGCTACTTTCAAAGGCCAGGCGACCAATTAAATTAAAGCCGTGCTTAAACCTAAAGACCGCACCTGGATGAAATAGCACGGAATTTACCTTGGCTACATGGTTCTCGGTGCGTACGTAGGGCACAAACTCAAAGCTCACACCAAAGCTTTCACTTTTTAAAATATTGACACCAAATGGAAAACCAACGGTATACGCGCCAGAAAGGTTGCTATGGAAGCCACCATTCGAGAAAGAGCCTATAGGATTAACGATGGCGAAAAAACCGGTTACTTTTGGGTATGCCTGCGTTTGTTGAGCGGCCACTTTGGCGGGCGTAACTACCGCGGCAATAAAAAAGACGATAGGATAAATTAAAACTTTAGAGGTAATGTGTTTTAGCATATTATGGAAGATTTTAGTAAAGCTCCAAAGCTAAAAAAGCAGGTTTGGTAAAAATTGTAGGTTTTTAACTATTTGTATTGTTTTTACTTTTTAGATGTTTTTTATCCGGATAAATATTAACCTCAGCCTGCGGAAGGCAGTTCAATAACAAATGTTGTTCCTTTACCCTCCTCGCTTTCTACTCTAATAGTGCCTTTGTGGCTTTCTACTATCTGTTTTACAATACTGAGGCCCAGCCCGGTTGATTGTTCGCCTTTTAAACCTGTACGGCCTGCTTTTGAGAAACGTTCAAAAATATGGGGCAGCATATCCGCAGGAATACCCAGCCCGTGGTCTTTTATTTTAACAATAACTTTGTTGCCTTTTTGTTCCAAATGTAGTTCAATGTTATCTTTCTCTTTAGAGAATTTCATGGCATTGCTGATGAGGTTATCCAACACGCGTTGAAATTTCTCGTTATTAATATTGGTATGTACAGCGTTTGCCCCGCTTAAAAGCACTACGTTGTTTTTAAGATCCTTCTGTATCTTCCACATATTAATAATGCCCTTCAGCCATTGGTTCATCTCGGTTTTTTGCAGCTCAATATTGGTAAGGTTTTCGTTTTTTGCAGCCTCAAGCAGATCTGAGATAATACTACGAGCCTTTACACACGATGCCTTTATCATGCTAACGCTGTCCAGGGTATCTTCGCTCAGGTCATCATCTAACTCCATCATCATGGCTAATGATTCAACAGCTGCTATAGGGTTTCGCAGGTCATGCGCCACCATACCTAAAACCTGGTTTTTAAACACCGCAGCTTTCTCTATCTCCATGTTTTTGTTTCGTATCTCTATTATCTGTAAATAATAGCTGGCCTTGTACGAGTAAAAGTAACGGGAGATAAGGTAAAACCCCGACAGCAGTATGATAGAAATAAGCTGATCATACAACATGCTTGTGGTATCTGCACCAGTCATAAACAACAACCCCGTAAACACAGCCTCGCTGAGTATCATTATCACTATAACTTCATCATATTCAAGAACGCACATTACGCTTACCACACACAATGCTATCAGATAAATTGTCAGCGCATTTCGCGGTTCTGCAGTAACTATAAAAGCAGAGTACATGCCGGCAAGTATCAGGTAAAAAGAAAATATAAAAATAAAAAGGAGCATGCTTGTGCTTGCCTTTTTGGTTTTTCTTATCCGCCGTAACAGCAACTCGCTTATTAAACAAAAAACCGGCGTAACTATAATATAAAGCCAGTTGGTAAAGTTAAACTCGGGGAAATTCTGAGCTTTGGTAATATTTGCAGGCAAAACCGAAATAAGTATCCGTAGCGCAAAGTTTAACAGTAAAAAAACAATACTGCTATTGCGTATAGACATCAGATTTTGCAGCGTATAATAATTGCGGAACGCCGCCCGGTATCGCCCGGGTAAACTTCTAAAATAATGGGTATCCAATTATCAGGGGGTGCTTGGGTTTATCAAAAATAAAAAAATGAGCGACTTTTTAAAAATTGACAACTTGTTTTTAAATTGAAGGTTAATGTTTTTCCTTTTAGTTACATACTTATTTACTTTAAGGAATTGTATTTACTTGTGTTGTCAAAAAGGCGTAAGTTATTCAAATTGAATGACATTTTTTCAGACCCTTGCTAATGGCAAGCGTTTTGAGGTAGTGACACTGAAATTATTTAACCATGAATTTTAACAACTTCACCATAAAAGCGCAGGAAGCCGTGCAAAAGGCATCCGAAATTACTGTTGGCAACCAACAGCAGGCCATTGAAACAGCACATTTGTTAAAAGGCTTATTATTGGTTGATGAGAATGTAATATCGTACTTACTAAAAAAATTAAACGTAAACCTTAACCGGTTAAATACAATACTTGATAAGCAGATAGAATCGTTCGCTAAAGTGAGCGGAAGCGATGTTTACTTATCATCTGGCGCAAACTCTGCTTTGCAAAAGGCACAATCTTATCTTAAAGAGTTTAAAGATGAGTTTGTATCCGTTGAGCATATATTATTGGGTATTTTGTCTGTAAGCGATAAGGTAAGCACGGCTCTTAAAGACGCCGGCGTAAACGAAAAAGATCTGAAAAAAGCTATTGTAGGCCTACGTGGCGATAACAAGGTTACAGATCAAAACGCCGAGGCAACTTTTAATGCTTTGAATAAATATGCTCGAAATCTGAATGAATATGCCGAATCCGGCAAATTGGATCCCGTTATTGGTAGGGACGAGGAGATTCGTCGTACTATTCAAATTCTCTCCCGTCGTACAAAGAACAACCCTATTTTGGTTGGTGAGCCCGGCGTGGGTAAAACAGCAATTGCAGAGGGCATTGCGTTCCGTATTATTAAGGGCGATGTACCCGAGAGCTTGAAAAGCAAAACTGTATACTCGTTGGATATGGGGGCGCTTATAGCAGGCGCCAAATATAAAGGTGAGTTTGAAGAACGCTTAAAGGCAGTTATTAAAGAAGTTACCCAGGCCGATGGCGAGATAGTATTATTTATTGACGAAATACACACACTGGTAGGTGCAGGTGGGGGCGAGGGCGCTATGGACGCGGCCAATATTTTAAAGCCCGCCCTTGCACGCGGCGAATTAAGGGCCATTGGCGCTACAACGCTCAATGAGTATCAAAAATATGTTGAGAAGGATAAAGCCCTTGAACGCCGGTTCCAGATGGTGTTGGTAGATGAGCCGGATACGGCCGACGCCATTTCTATATTAAGAGGATTAAAGGAACGCTATGAGTCGCACCACAAGGTGCGGATTAAAGACGAGGCCATTATTGCCGCCGTTGAAATGTCGCAGCGATATATATCTGACAGGTTTTTACCGGATAAGGCTATTGACCTGATGGATGAAGCTGCATCAAAACTACGCATTGAGATGGACTCTGTACCCGAGGTGGTTGACGAGTTACAGCGCCGCATTATGCAATTGGAAATTGAACGCGAAGCTATTAAAAGAGAAAAAGACGATAAGAGAGTTGCCGAGCTAAGCGAGGAAATTGCAAATCTTTCTTCTGAGCGGGATTCTTTACGCGCCAAGTGGCAAGGTGAAAAAGATGCGGTTGATGGTATTAACTTAAAAGTTGAGCAGATTGAAAACTATAAACTGGAAGCAGAGCAGGCCGAACGCGCAGGCGATTACGGTAAAGTAGCCGAACTGCGTTATGGAAAGATCCGCGAAGCGCAGGAAGAGGTTGAGAAACTTAAGGAAGCTTTACAGGCAAACCAAAGCGAGAGCCGCATGCTGAAAGAAGAAGTTACTGCGGATGATATTGCAGGTGTGGTTTCCAGGTGGACGGGTATCCCTGTTTCTAAAATGATACAGAGCGAGCGTGAGAAATTGCTTAGCCTGGAAGATGAGTTGCACAAACGCGTAGCGGGGCAAGACGAAGCTATTGAGGCTATTAGCGATGCCATCCGTCGTAGCCGCGCGGGTTTGCAGGATAAGCGGAAACCAATAGGCTCCTTTATCTTCCTTGGAACAACCGGTGTTGGTAAAACAGAGTTAGCCAAAGCCTTGGCCGAGTATCTGTTTAACGATGAAGGCGCCATGGTGCGTATTGATATGAGCGAATACCAGGAACGCCATGCCGTATCAAGGCTGATAGGTGCGCCTCCGGGGTATGTGGGTTACGACGAAGGCGGACAGTTAACCGAAGCCGTGCGCAGAAAACCTTACAGCGTTATTTTGCTGGATGAGATAGAAAAAGCGCACCCCGATGTGTTTAACATATTGCTGCAGGTACTGGATGATGGCCGCTTAACGGATAACAAAGGCCGTTTAGTAAACTTTAAGAACACCATTATCATTATGACATCTAACATAGGCTCAAATATAATTCAGGAAAACTTCCAGTTTTTAGAGGAGGGCGACCGTGATGCCATCATCGCCAAAACAAAGAGTGACTTGTTTGAGCTGCTGCGTAAAACTATACGGCCCGAGTTTTTAAACCGTATTGACGAGATAATTATGTTTACGCCGCTTAACCGCGACGAGATAAGCGATATTGTTAAACTGCAATTTAAGCACGTACAGCAAACACTGGCCGAAATGGGCATCAGCATAGAAGCATCAGAAGAAGCTTTGGACTGGCTGGCACAGTTAGGTTACGATCCGCAATTTGGTGCAAGGCCACTAAAGCGTGTAATACAAAAACGTGTGTTGAACGAGTTATCTAAACAAATACTCGCAGGCAAAGTAGACAAAGACAGCAAAATAAAACTGGATATGTTTGATAATCAGTTTGTGTTTATGAATACGTCTGAAAATTAAATTGCACGTTTAGTTTTAAAAATACATCAAAAGCCTTCGGTTACATCCGAAGGCTTTTTGATTAAAACCTAAATGCGGGCCACTTAAATTTAAATATTTAAAAAAACAGTTTTGGGAATGTCATCGATTGGTAAAATATTTGTAATATACCGGTCCTAATTAACCCATTGATGAACCGTTGTTTTTGCCTGGTACGAGGTGTTATTGCCTTGTTTTTTTCTTTGCCGCTATTGTGTATCGCGCAGGATCTGCCCTTACTTAACGCTTTCGCACATAATGATTATCAACATAAAAAGCCTCTTTTTGATGCCTTAAGGAATGGCTATGTTAATATAGAAGCAGATGTTTATACATTTAAAGGCAAGTTAGTTGTTACCCACGTGTTGCCTCAAATACACCACCGGCGTACACTGGAAGATTTATATCTTGCTCCTTTGGCCAACCATATCGCAGGTAAAAATGTGGAAATTTATACCGGTTTTATAGAACCTCTTACCCTTATGATAGATATAAAATCTGATCCGGATAAAAGCTATAAGTTACTCAAGCCATTATTGGAAAAATATCGCAATTATTTATCCGGCTATCGTAATGGGCAATGGCAGGCTGGTCCGCTAAGAATTGTACTTTCAGGTAATAAGCCCTACAAACAACTAAAAAATGATCCTGATCGCCTGGCATTTATTGACGAAGATTTACGCAGAATAACTCGGGATACTTCTACCGGCTTATTTAGCATGGCAAGTTGCAAGTTTTCTAAACTGTTGCGTTGTAAAAAAGATGGTACATTTTCACAAAGAGATGAGGTTAGGCTACGTAACTATGTGGAGGATGCGCACAGGTATGGAGCGAGAGTTAGATTATGGTCGTCGCCGGATAAACATACAACGTGGCGGCAACTGCTTGATTGCGGTGTTGACCTGATTGTAACAGATAAACTTACCAACCTGCGCGATTTCTTGATTCAGGATAAAACGTTAGCAATAACCAGAGAAGAAGAGGAGTTAACTTATTATGCCGATACAGACAATTAAATTAACGGTCAGGAGTTTCCTATCACTTCTATCTCCTCATCAAATTTAGGCGAGATCTGCACCGTGGCAACTTTTTTCGTTAGCGCCTTTATTGTTAATGCCGCAACAATGCCTCCTAATAAATAATAGCTTACCGTTAACAATTTCGTTTCAGTGCTTTTATTTACCGGTCTGTCATTTAAACCAAGTGGTTTGGTCAATGTCAACGCACCTATTCCGGCGGCCAGCCCGAAGGCGGCGCCTTTAATAAGTAAATTTTTTTTGCGGCCCCAACCTATCATACTATAATATGCAGCGTTGTTTATTATATCGGCTGCAAGCGTGCTTAAAAACAATGTGTTTCCTGTTAGGGGCTTAGCGCCAATGCCTTTTAAGCCTTTGTTTAATGCCTGCTCGCCAATCAGATCAACACGGGGTGCTTTATCAATAAACTGTTTTGCAGTTTGATGGACAATATTTAACGCGGCCGCGCCTGCGAAGCCGCCAATGGTGTTATTTAAAGTTTTCATAAGTACACATACTTAATAACCAATAAGCCAATATAATGCCAATATAAATTTGGTGTAATAACGCTGATGACGTAAAACTTTGATTGTTTTTAGCGGTATTATATATATAATATTACACGTTATGGAAGCGAAAAAATCAAATCACCCGGAAGTGCAGGATAAACATCCTGATTATTTAAAAAGCCCTAAAGAGGCGGAAGATTTTGGTGGGCATGCTAACGAGCCCGATGTTAAAGAGAATCACCCCGACCTTGGCAATCAATCGCAGGCAGAGGCAGCTACAAATAGAGATGGAATGGATATTGAACCCGAACCGCGGGACACCGGCGGTATTATTGGTGCCGGCGATTAATTGCAAGAGGGTCGTTACAAACGGCCCTTTTAACATTTTTTTAGCAAGTTAAAGCCGGGTTGGGGTAATTATCGGTTTGATCTTCTACAGCATTATCCAGGCATTGAAAGTCTTTTTCTATTAAAAGGGATAGCTTATTATGATATCCGCTAAAGCCAACCTTTTCTGATGCCTCCCATTCCATTGCCATGTGCTCCGGCATATATAATACTATAGTATTTCGCTCAAAATCTGCGCTAAGCGTAGGTTTATCATATTTTTTTAGCGCGTAGATTAGTTTCTGTGGGCCAAAATCAACTGTTTCGTCTAAATATCCCGTTTTTATAAACTGATATACATCTGTTTTGCTCAGTCTGTATCGAATTGAGTTCCCTTTTATCCTGATTTTCATATTACGTGTCGGTTACGGCCCTTATTTTTCAAAGTATTTACTTATTAAGGTGGATTTTTCTATTAATTTATTGTGTATCTTATTTTAAAACGTATTAAAAGGTTTTCTTGATACGTTTTTCATGATTTTTATTAATTTGTTAAAAAAATATCAGTTTACGCTTGTTAAATTATTATAAAATTTGTGTTTGTTGTGTTTTGCTGTAAAATAATTAACAAATGTATGTTTAAAATCAGCAAAAATGCCATTATGTATATAAATAATATGCCAAAAATGTGATTAAAGTTATACAAAAATTGTAAATGTGATTTTTTTTATATAAAATTGCTAAGCAAACACGATAATAAGCCACTTTTTATTGTTTTGGTCATAAAAAAGTTTAAGAATATGGAAAAAACAACAGTTGTAGTGATCGGAAATGGCATGGTTGGTTACAAGTTCTGCGAAAAACTTGTAAAAAAATCATCAAACTTCAATATTGTAGTATTTGGAGAAGAGCCACGGCCTGCATATGACCGCGTTCATCTAAGCGAATATTTTAATGGAAAGTCTGCCGAGGAACTTTCGATGTCTTCCGGCTCATGGTATGCTGACAATGATATTACACTGCATCTTGCTGATCCGGTACAGGAAATAAACCGTACAAATAAAACAGTTCATTCGCTTTCGGGCATTACTATAAAATACGATTATTTAGTGTTGGCAACTGGCTCATCGGCCTTTGTACCAGATATCCCGGGAATAGAAAAGGACGGGGTATTTGTTTATCGTACTATTGAAGACCTTGACCTTATTAAAGCATATGCTACTAATGCAAAGACCGGTGCCGTAATGGGTGGCGGTCTTTTAGGTTTAGAAGCGGCTAAGGCGCTAATTGACCTGGGCATTGAAAACACACATGTAATTGAGTTTGCCCCGCGCCTTATGCCAAGGCAGATCGACTCAGCAGGAAGCGCCATGCTGCAATCAAAATTAAAAGAGCTGGGCCTTAACATACACCTCAATAAAAGCACATCATATATAGGCGGGGAGCATAAAGCAGAGTCATTAAATTTTAACAACGGTAGTGAACTGCCAATTGATATGCTGGTAATATCAGCAGGTATCCGCCCACGCGATGAATTGGCTAAATTGGCCGGTTTGCATGTTGGCACCCGGGGTGGTTTTTTGGTTGATGCCAAAATGCAAACAAGTGACGAAAGTATCTTCGCTATTGGTGAATGTGCATTATATGAAGGTATGATATATGGCCTGGTAGCCCCCGGCTATGAAATGGCCGATATTGTAGTATCGCAATTAACTGGCGGCAGCAAACTGTTTTATAGCTATGACATGAGCACCAAGCTAAAACTAATTGGTGTTGATGTAGCCAGCTTTGGCGATGCTTTTATTACTGAGCCAGATTGCCGCACCATAGTTTTTGAAGACACCCATAAAGGCATCTACAAACGCATTAATATTACTACTGATGGCAAGTACCTGTTAGGCGGTATTTTAATTGGCGATGCCGATGCATACAACATGTTGCTGCAAACAGTAAACAACAAACTGGTGCTTCCGCCAAATCCTGAAGATTTGATATTAGGATCAAGGGGTGGTGCAGAAAGTGAGGGAGCAGGCGTGATGAGCTTGCCGGATGATGCCCTTATATGCTCATGCGAGGCCGTAACTAAAGGAGCAATTTGTTCATCGGTAACAGACCTGGGTATTACCACTGTTGATGGCATAAAAAAATGCACCAAGGCAGGAACGGGTTGCGGCGGTTGTATGCCAATGGTGAAAGATCTGGTAAACGGTACACTGAAAGCAAACGGGGCTTACATTAAGAACACTATTTGTGAGCACTTTGATTACTCGCGCCAGGAGTTGTATGATCTGGTAAAAATGAACCAGATAAAAAATTACGATCTGGTGCTTGATCATTTTGGTAAAGGCGATGGCTGCGAAACCTGTAAGCCGTTGGTAGCAAGCATTCTTTCAAGCCTTTGGAACGAGGTAATAGTAAAACAATCTACCATACAGGATAGTAACGACCGTTACCTGGCCAATATCCAAAAAGGCGGTACTTACTCGGTAGTACCACGTATTCCGGGTGGCGAGATCACGCCAGATAAATTGATAGTGATAGGGCAGGTTGCTAAAAAGTATAACCTGTACACCAAAATAACCGGTGGCCAACGTATTGACTTATTCGGCGCGCACGTTAGCGATCTGCCATTAATATGGGAGGAACTGATAGATGCCGGCTTTGAAAGCGGGCATGCTTATGGCAAAGCCCTGCGTACAGTAAAAAGCTGTGTTGGCAGTACTTGGTGTCGATTTGGATTGCATGATAGCGTATCATTCGCCATAGAAGTGGAGGACAGGTACAAAGGCATCCGCGCACCGCACAAAATTAAAGGTGGTGTAAGCGGATGTATTAGGGAATGTGCCGAGGCGCAGTCGAAAGATTTCGGCATCATCGCTACAGAAAAAGGCTGGAACCTGTATGTATGCGGCAACGGCGGATCTAAACCGCAGCACGCGCAAATATTAGCAACTGATATTGACAAAGATACATTGGTTAAATACCTTGATAGGTTTTTAATGTTCTACATCAAAACTGCTGATCCGCTGACCCGTACCGCTACCTGGCTTAATAAAATGGAGGGCGGCATGAGCTACTTAAAAAATGTAGTAATAAATGATAGCCTGGGTATTTGCGAGCAGTTGGAAAGCGAAATGCAGCTATTGGTAAACACTTACCACTGCGAGTGGAAAGAAGTGGTTGAAAACCCGGAGCTACGTAAAAAATTCTCACACTTTGTTAACGAGCCCGCTCAAAAAGATCCGAGCGTAAAGTTTGAGGAAATGCGCGGACAGGTAAAAGCCAATTGGTAATAAAATAAATGCAAAACGTCATCCCGACTAGTTTCGGGACCCCGCAGGACAAGCACACCGCAATGCTTGTGGGGTGCTGAAACAAGTTCAGCATGACATATTTAAATAAGCAAAAACAAACAAACATGGAAACACTAACAGCAATTAATTGGATCCCGGCCTGCTACATTGATGATGTTCCTGAAAATGGCGGGGTTTGCATGAAACATGGCGATGAGCAAATTGCCATTTACAATTTTGCGCGCCGCAATGAGTGGTATGCTACCCAGAACCTTTGTCCGCATAAACAGCAAATGGCCTTGTCGCGCGGCATGATAGGTAGCGCCGGTGAAGACTGCGAACCTAAGATCGCTTGTCCTTTTCACAAAAAAACATTTTCGCTTTTAAGCGGCGAGTGCCTTAGCGGCGATGATTATCAAATAAAAACTTACCCTGTAAAGGTTGCCGACGGACGTGTTTATGTTGGAATTGCATTAGAATAAGCCCCACCACACCATAAAAAAAAGCCCTGCCGGGAGGTCGCATTCCCAAACAGAGCAATTAACAGTTTTATCGCTTTCACAAACTAAAAACTTAGCAAATGTATAAAAACCTACTTAAACGATGCACAATTTTTACAACAATTGTAATTTTTGCCTGCTTTTCGGCCTATGAAGCCGCTGCGCAAATGACACTAAACGCCCAGATAAGGCCACGGGCAGAATCAAGAAACGGAGTTGGTAACCTTGTATTAAAGGACTCCAAAAATGCCGGATTTGTATCGCAACGAACAAGATTAATTTTTGGTTATAAATGGGACAGGCTGACGGTTGGTGCCAGTTTACAAGATGTACGCGTGTGGGGCGCGGATGCATCTTCTGTATCGGCAACTGATAACAGAATGTTCCTGCACGAAGGTTGGGCCGAGCTTACGCTGGCCAACAAAGCCGATACGACCATCGGTTTTAAATGGGTTGATCAACTGTCATTTAAAATAGGCCGCCAGGAACTTGTTTATGATGATGCCCGATTAATTGGTAACCTTGATTGGTTGCAACAAGGCCGCCGCCACGACATGGCATTGCTAAAATTGATGCACCACGGCTGGCAGGTTGACTTAGGTTATGCCTATAACCAAAACAACGATGCTTTTGGCTTAACCAATACAGACTATGTGCCGGCAAACTTGCCGGCGACAGTAAAAAATTCTTTAGGCACGTTAGTACCTACTCCGGTCGGTATGCTTCCGTTGGCTGTAGGTGGCAGTGCCGCCAATAATAGTGCAAAAACGGGTACGCCGGTTTTTGCAAACCCGCCAGGTACCAACGGGGCTACACAGCAATACAAATCCTTTACAAGCTTATACATCAGCAAAAAGATAGATCAGACAAAATTTTCGGCACTGTTGTTTAGCGATAGTTTCGGCAAGTACCGCTTAGATTCTGTAGGTACCGCCGCTACGGGTTATGTATACGGGCGCCGTTTTGTAAGAACCGGTTTGACTGATACTTATGATTATTCTTCAGTTAACAGATACACTTACGGTTTAATGGTTAATCATACCATTGGTAACGCGTCGGGTTTCGGCAAAATAGCTATACAGGCCGCCTACTACCGTCAGGATGGCAAAAGTCGTGATAATGTGGCTTTAGATGCATACCACTATACAGCCGCTGTAACTTATCAAAAAGGCAACCTAAGCTTTACACCGGGTTATGATGTTTTATCAGGTAATAACGCAGTTAGCCCTTCGGGCAAAGACAACCGTTTTGATCCGCTATATGGTACACCACACAAGTTTTGGGGATATATGGATTACTTGTATGCAGGCACGGGCTCTCCGGCGGGTGGCTTAAACAACGCGTACTTTAAGGTTAAATATGCCACCAACACATTTGCGATAGGTGCAGATCTGCATTCATTTGCGCTAAATAAGGATATGAAAAAAGCTGATGGCAGCGTGATTGGTAAAAACCTGGGTAAAGAGATTGACTTACAGTTGAGCTATACGATGAACAAGTTTACCAACATAGAGTTGGGGTACTCAGTAATGAAAGCTACAGACAGTATGCCGTTTGCAAAAGCACAGGCTACTACAGACGTTGCCGCTGCTACCTACAATAAGACAGCCACGTGGGGATACCTTATGATCAAGTTCACCCCAGACTTTCTTTATACCAAACCTGTTGCTATCAGATAATTACAAACACTTTAAAACGTAGAAATCATGACTCAAAATATAAATAAGATATCAAAATTGTTTTTTGCCTGCATATTGCTAACCCTGTTATTTGGTGTAGCTAAGGGCGCAAATCCGCCTAAGCGCGTCATTAAACTGGGGTTTATCCCACTAACAGATTGCGCGCCGTTGGTAATAGCAAAAGAAATGGGCTTCTTCGCTAAATATGGTGTTGATGTTCAGATAACCAAAGAAGCGTCGTGGGCAGTTGTACGCGATAAAATATTAAACGGCGAGTTAGACGGCGCTCATTGCCTGTTCTCCATGCCTTTTTCAGTATATACAGGCATTGGCGGTAAAGCCGGTTCAGAAATGAAAATCGCCATGATATTGAGCAGCAATGGCCAAGCAATTACTTTATCAAAAGACTTCTGCGGAAGCGTTGGCTATAAAGATCTTAAGAGCGTTGCTGGTGCTGTAAAGCAGTTAAAAACTAAAAAAGAAGTAACCTTCGCCATGACGTTTCCGGGTGGTACGCACGATATATGGTTGCGTAACTGGTTGGCTGCTGCGGGTGTAAACTCAAAATCGGTAGGCATCATCACCATCCCTCCGCCGCAAATGGTGGCCAACATGAAGGTTGATAACATGGAAGGTTTTTGCGTAGGTGAGCCATGGAATGGTGTCGCAGCTACTCAGAATATCGGCTTTACACACATAGCCAGCCAGGATATATGGAAAGATCATCCTGAAAAGGCATTGGTAGTAAACAAGGCTTTTGCTGATACTGATAAAGAGGATCTGAAAAACGTAATGAAAGCCATTATTGACGCTTGCAAATGGTTAGATGTAATGAGCAATCGCAAAAAAGCCGCTTTGTTTTTAAGCAGACCCAATTATGTTAATGCTCCTGTTCAGGTAATTGAAGCACGACTGATGGGATCAACCGACTTGGGTTGTGACCTGGGTGTGCAAAAATACAAAGACGACTATATGTTATTTTACAAAAATGGCCAGGTAAACACCCCACGCATATCATATGGTGTTTGGTTTATGGCACAATATGTACGTTTCGGCATGTTGGATAGCGCTCCTAATTACAAAGCCATTGCGCAAAAACTGATCATGAGCGATCTGTATGAAGAAGTGGCAAAAAGCATGAATGTGCCCATTGCCGACGACATGAAACCGTTTAAGACAAACCTGGAAACGATCACTTTCGATCCGAACAATCCGGCCGCTTATATAGCCGGAGCAAAAAAATAATTTCTATCGGCAGGCTGCAATTGTAGCCTGCCGCTTATTCATCTTTTAAACAAGATAAAATGAAAAAGATATTTTCAATTCAGTCATTAATTTCCTTCGGGTACTTCTGCGCAGGCATGTTCATTTTGGGCGGGATATGGGCAGGTATTTCAAAGCTAACAGCCAATGAAATTCCAAGCCCGGGCGATACCTGGGTGGTTTTTAAAGAAGTAATGCAGCAGCCCTTTCAGGACGACCCTGACTATAAAGGCATCGGCACAAAATTATTAAGCTCTTTAGGTAGGGTAGGTATAGGGTTTGGATTAGGAAGCTTGTTGGCAATTCCATTAGGTATGTTGATGGGCAGCAGCTCAATAGCTATGCGAATGGTTAACCCAATAGTACAAATACTGCGCCCGGTATCTCCATTGGCGTGGTTCCCGTTAGGGTTGGCCATTTTTCAAGACTCGCCTAAGGCAAGCATATTCATGATCTTTATCTGTTCGCTTTGGCCGACGTTAATAAATGCCGCGGTAGGCGCAGCAAGCGTTCCGCAGGATCATAAGAATGTTAGTCGTGCTTTTGGGTTTTCAACGTGGAAATACCTAACCAAGATCTTGGTTCCTTATAGTCTTCCACATGTTATAACCGGCCTTCGCCTTTCCATCGGCGTAGCCTGGATGGTTATTGTTGCCGGCGAAATGCTTTCGGGCGGGATGGGCCTGGGTTACTTTGTTTGGGAAGAAGGGTTTAACGGCGGTAACGTAGCTAAAATTTTGGTTGCCATCATCATAATTGGTATTGTGGGTTCCTTGTTAGATAAATGTTTTACCTGGTTACAGCAGCGGTTTTCGTATGCGTAACCTTAAATTATTTCATCATGATAGATAGATCAGTTATTACGGTAGATAAGAATATAGAAGCAGTTGCAGACGCGCTGCTTAAGCAGGCCGCTGCAGAAACAAGTATAGAGGTAAACAATGTTACGGTAAGCTTTAAAACCGCTAAAGGTGTTTACACAGCCGTTAAAGACATTAACTTAACCGTACAAAAAGGCGAAATCATTTCCCTTATAGGTCATTCAGGTTGTGGTAAATCAACCTTAATGGGTACCATTAGCGGCATGGTTAAGGCTACCAGCGGCGAAGTTTATGCAAACGGAGCTAAAGTATCCGCTCCCGGACCTGACCGGGGTATAGTTTTTCAAAACTATTCGCTGCTACCCTGGATGAGCGTTTATAAAAACATTATGGTAGCAGTTGATTCTGCGCTTCCAAACTTAAGTACCGAAGAGAAACGCGCCCTCGTTGAAGCCAACCTTAAAATGGTTCACCTGTGGGATCATAAAGACAAACTACCGGGCCATTTATCGGGCGGTATGAAGCAGCGGGTGGCAATTGCTCGGGCGTTCTCTATCAATCCTAAAATTTTATTGTTAGATGAGCCCTTTGGCGCATTAGATGCATTGACCAAAAGCTCAATGCACATTGAACTGCTAAAACTTTGGAACCTGGATAACCGCGAAAAGACCATTGTAATGGTTACGCACGATATTGAAGAAGCGATTTTCTTATCGGACAGGGTAGTGGTAATGAACAATGGCCCTGCCGCTACGATAAAAGAGATCGTTGATATTCCGTTGGCTCGCCCACGTAATAAAAAAGATATTGTACACGACCCAAAATACATGGAGATACACGACAGGTTGTTAAATTTATTGATAGAAAAATTCTCCATCGCCGACGAGCACTAAGATCAAATACTATACTAAAACAATAACAGCATGACTACAACAGCAAATCAATTAAGCAAGATCAGGATCTTCAGTTTAAGCGGGGTGCAAATGCGCACTTTTCACATTACCTGGTTAATGTTTTTTGTGTGTTTCTTCGGATGGTTTGGTTTGGCGCCTTTAATGCCTACCATCCGTGCCGAACTTGGCCTTACCAAAGCACAGGTGGGTAACATCATCATTGCATCAGTAACAGCAACCATAATAGCGCGCCTTTTAATAGGTAAGCTATGTGATACCTGGGGGCCGCGTAAAACAGCAGTAAGGTTATTGCTGGTTGGAGCCATTCCGGTTTTCTTAGTGGGCTTGGCACACAGCTACACTACTTTTCTTATGTTTAGGTTAGCTATTGGCGTTATAGGGGCCTCGTTTGTCATTACCCAGTTCCATACATCAATGATGTTTGCACCCAGCATTAAGGGAACGGCTAACGCCATCACCGGCGGTTGGGGCAATTTAGGTGGCGGTGTAACTAATATGGTAATGCCTTTAATATTTACCGCCATTGTGGGATTTGGCTATTCGCCGGCACAGGCATGGCGCCATGCCATGATAGTGCCGGGTGTGATGATGCTGGTAATGGCGTTTTTATATCACCGGTATACTAAAGATACACCTAATGGTAACTATGATGAAATTGGCTATAAACAGCAAAATACCAAAACCGACTGGAGCGTATTGACTGATTGGCGTGTTTGGGCGCTAATGCTGGCGTATGCCATGTGTTTCGGTATGGAACTTACGTTTGATAACGTAGCGGCGTTGCATTTTGTAGATAGCTTTCATTTAGATCAAAGCACGGCTGGTTTTTGGGCAGGCATATTTGGTTTTATGAATATTTTTGCGCGTGCGGTAGGTGGGATAGCATCTGATAAAGTGGGTAAAAAGTATGGCATGCGTGGTAAAGGCTTGCTGTTGGCCGGGGTATTACTGTTAGAGGGTTGCGGATTATTATTATTCGCGCAAGCCGGCTCTTTGTTTATAGCAATAGCTTCAATGCTTACGTTCGCTATGTTCCTTAAAATGTCAAACGGTGCCACCTATGGTATTGTACCTTTTATAAACACCAAAAATGTTGGTTTGGTAAGCGGCATTGTAGGCGCTGGTGGTAATGTTGGTGGTATGCTATTTGGCTTCCTGTTCAAATCAGAGAGCATTACTTATGTAGAGGCCTTTACTTACATAGGTTATATTGTAATTGCCATATCGTTTGTAATACTTATAACCCGTTTTCAGAAACAACCCAATGCTAAGGTTGAGTTAAACAGCAACATGGCGGGCAGCGCTGTATAACTTTTGCCCTGTAAAAAAGCTCATGACGAGAAAGAACACCGAAAGTTTTACCTCTACCTGCTGCTACTGCGGGGTGGGCTGTGGTGTGCTTGTTAGTAAGGAAAAAAACGGCACCATTACCGTTGAAGGGGATAAGGCCCACCCGGTAAATATGGGCATGCTTTGCAGCAAGGGCATTAACCTGCACCATACCGTTAACGACAAAAGCGACAGATTGCTTTATCCGCAGATGCGGTATAATAAAAGTATGCCCATGCAGCGTGTAAGCTGGGATGATGCGCTTGACCGTGCTGCGGCAGTTTTTAAAACTTTTATTGATAAATACGGGCCGGATTCGGTAGCGTTTTACGCTTCGGGCCAGTGCCTTACCGAGGAATATTATGTACTGAATAAGCTGATGAAGGGTTTCATCGGCAGCAATAATATTGATACGAATTCGCGCCTGTGCATGAGCAGTGCAGTTGTGGGCTACAAAAAAGCCCTCGGCGAAGACAGCGTTCCGGTTTGTTATGATGATATCGAATTGGCCGATTGTTTTTATGTTACAGGAGCTAACCCCGCATGGTGCCACCCCATTTTATGGAGACGGGTTGAGGCACATAAAGCAGCTAACCCGAACATTAAGATCATTATTGTTGATCCTCGGGTTACTGATAGCGCAAGTATTGCTGATCTGCATTTGCAGATCAACCCGGGAACAGATATTACACTAAACCATGCCATTGGACGTGTGCTGATAGAGAACGGTGATATTGATCTTGATTTTATCACCAATCATGCTGAAGGATTTGAAGCATACAGCGAATTAGTATTTAGCAAAACGGTACATGAGTCGGCATTAATTTGCGGAGTTAGCGAAGCTGATATTCGTTTAGCCGCAAAATATATCGGCAATGCTAAAGGCTATATCTCTATGTGGACAATGGGGCTTAATCAAAGCGCTATCGGTGTAAATAAAAACCTGAGCCTTATAAATCTTAATTTGATCACCGGGCATATCGGTAAGCCGGGTTCGGGTCCGATGTCGTTAACCGGGCAACCCAACGCCATGGGCGGGCGCGAGGTGGGTGGTTTATCCAATTTGTTGCCTGCACACAGAGACCTGGCTAACCCGGTGCAACGCGAAGAAGTACAGAAATTTTGGGGCGGCGCAACCATTAATCCGCAAGCCGGTCTTTCTGCCACCGAGATGTTTGAGGCGCTGAATGATGGCCGCTTAAAAGCTATTTGGATATTGTGTACTAACCCAATGACCAGTTTGCCTAATGTACGCCTTGCAGAAGAGGCGCTTAAAAAGGCCAAGTTTGTGGTTGTGCAAGAGGTAACCGACAGATCAGAAAGTTTGGCTTATGCTGATGTAATATTGCCTGCTGCTGCCTGGGCCGAAAAGGAGGGCACAATGACCAATTCGGAGCGTCGCATAAGTTATCTCAATAAAATAATTGATGCGCCGGGCGAAGCTTTGCCCGATGCAGAGATAATTTGTCGCTTTGCGCAAAAAATGGGCTATAAGGGGTTTGATTTTAAAAATGCAGCAGCAATTTATGCTGAGCACGCTAAACTAACAGAGAAAACCAATATTGACATAAGCGGCTTGAATTATGATATTCTTAAGACGCGCAAAACGGTGCAATGGCCCTATAAAAAGAAAAGTCCGCTGCACGGTACGGCGCGTTTATTTACCGATAAGAAATTTTATACCCCATCCACCCGGGCTATTATTCATGCTGTGCCCGATGAGCTGACAAGCGAAATGCCCGACGCGCGTTTCCCATTTGTATTAACCACGGGCCGCATCCGCGATCAGTGGCATACAATGAGCAAAACAGGTAAGGTAAATAAGCTCAATCAGCATTATCCGGCTTCGTTTTTAGAGATCCATCCAATAGATGCACAAGCCTTGCAAATTAATGAGGGCGATGTCGCAATTATAACATCAAGAAGGGGCGAAGTGCAGGTTAAAGCCAAAATATCAACCCAAATAAAGCAGGGCGTTGTTTTTCTGCCAATGCATTGGGGTAAAGTATTAGGTAATGATTTGAACAGGGCAAATAACTTGACATCCGATCAGGTTGACCCGATGTCTAAAGAGCCTGATTTTAAATATTGTGCTGTAAGGGTAGAAAAATATAAAAAGCCTTTTCAGCGCATAGTTGTAATTGGTGCCGGCGCCGGCTCATATGGTTTTGTAAAATCATATAGAGAGTTAAATAAGGAAGATAAGATAACTGTTTTCAGTAAGGAGAATTTTCCGTTCTATAACCGCATTATGCTGCCTGATTACATAAGCGGCGAACAGAAGTGGGAGCAACTGGTAAAAATGACCGACGAAGAAGAGCCGGAATACAACATAAACCTGCTGCGCGGGGTAAGCATTGAAAAAATTGATCGCGCCAACAAAATAGTTACCGACTCACGAGGTGTTAAAACAGCTTATGACGTATTGTTGATGGCTACCGGCAGCAGGGCAGCGGTTCCGAGGAATGTGCCGCAGCTACCGGGTATTTTCACCATGCGTAACCGTACAGATGCCGATAACTTTAAAAAGCACGTGCCGCAAAATGGCCATGTTGTTGTGGTAGGTGGTGGTTTGCTGGGTCTGGAAATGGCTGCATCACTACGCGAAATGGGTATCAAGATCACCATCATTCAGCGCACGTCTCGGTTTTTGAACAGGCAGCTGGATGCATTGGGTAGCCAACTGCTTCATGAAGAAATGGCAGATCAGGGTTGTGATATTTATTACGACGACGAGATCCAGTTGTTTTACGGTCGTTCTAAATTAACAGGCGTTGGCTTAAAAAGCGGGCGCAAGCTTAACTGCGATGCCATAATACTGGCCATAGGCACTAATCCCAATTTTGAAATAGCTAAAGAAAGCGGTCTGGAATGCCGCCGTGGTGTAATTGTAAACGAACGCATGCAAACCAGCGATCCGGATATTTACGCGATTGGCGAGATTGCCGAGTTTGATGGTACCCTATACGGGATCTCAGCAGCAGCCGAGCAACAGGCAGGTGTAGTTGCAGCTTACATGAACGGTGACATAGCCAGCTATTACAAAGGTAGCCTGTTTATGAATATTATTAAGATCCACGGCTTTGATCTGTGCAGCATAGGCCTTTCAGAATGCCCTAACGATACTGAATACGAAGAAGTGGTGTTTATTGATAAGGCTAAACGCTACTATAAGAAATGCATTATTCACCAGGATAGACTGGTTGGAGCTATACTCATCGGCGACAAAAGCGAATTTTTAGAGTTTAGGGAACTAATAGCCAACAAGACAGAACTAAGCGAGAAACGCCTGCAACTGCTGCGCAGCGGAAAAGCCACCGAACCTGTGATAGGCAAATTGGTTTGCAGCTGTAATAATGTGGGCAGCGGCAACATTCAGAATAAAATTGAAGGGGGTTGCCATGGTTTGAAAGAGCTATGCTCGGTTACTGGTGCAGGAATGGGCTGCGGATCATGCAAGCCAGAGGTTAAGCGTTTGCTGGACGCGGCGCTTCAAAGCAATCTAATGGCTAAAGCGGGATAATGTATGGAGCATCTTATTAAAATAAACTTACCGGGAGGCTTTATATCAGCCGGCGATTTATATGAGATCTTACTGATTGCCGAAGCTGCGGGTGCTGATAATATCCGTTTTGGAAACCGGCAGCAACTGTATTTTAACATTGCTGCTGATAGGCTGGAGGACATGGAACTGGATATGCTGAAATCAGAGATCAGCTATGAGGTTGATGAGGATAGCCATCCTAATATCATTAGCTCCTATGTAGTAGATACTATTTTTAATCACTATGATGGCTGGCTGCGCGAGGGTGTATACAAAGATATTTTTGACGGTTTTGACCATCAGCCCAAGCTTAAGGTTAACCTGGTTGACAACAGCCAAACCTTTGTTCCGTTTTTTAGCGGGCATATCAACCTTATTGCTTCTAACACCAATAATTACTGGTTTACCTATATAAGGTTCCCTAAAACAGATCTGTTGTATTGTTTCCCTACACTGGTTTATTCGGAAGATATCCCTGCATTAGCTAAAGCTATTGAAGATACTATTTTGCAAAAGCGGGATTCGTTTTATAACCGGGCCACCGTTGACACGGACCTGTTTTACAAAATGGTCCAGAAGAAACTTAACATGGTTTTTAAGCAGGTAACCGAAGCTCTGAAACTTCCTGATTTTTACCTCCCTTATTACGAAGGGTTCAACAAATACAGCAATAAGTACTGGCTGGGTATTTATCGCCGTAACGAGCTTTTCTCGCTTAGCTTTTTAAAGGATGTT
Source organism: Mucilaginibacter sp. HD30 (assembly GCF_054061755.1). Lineage (NCBI taxonomy): Bacteria > Pseudomonadati > Bacteroidota > Sphingobacteriia > Sphingobacteriales > Sphingobacteriaceae > Mucilaginibacter > Mucilaginibacter sp. HD30. Next base: position 2,128,638 of record NZ_JBSSEO010000001.1, on the reverse strand, counting down.
TGCCTGCTGTGCTTGAAAAGCCGTATTGGGCAGATCTATACCACGCCCTGGAAATCGCTTATCATAAAGGGTATTGACCCAACAGATCGCCCGCAGTGGGGTCTGATATTAAGCAAATACCATTTAAATGTACGCCATGCTGCTAACGAGCTCAACTGGCAGGTTGAAGATGTTTGCAAGGAAGGCCTTAAACTCAAATTGCAATTGGTACGACAATTTGAAGAGGCCGACCTGCGCACTTATCAGCTTTGCTTTGCCATTAAAACGCAGCCAAAAACAGGCTTGCAGGGGTCGATAATTATAAAGAAGGAGGGCGAGGACCTGTATACCATTTCGCATACGCGCGATTTTAACCCCAACTCGCGGGAAGAGATCACCTACGCGGCCGGAGTAGCGCAATTGGCGTTGACTGAGCATTTGGTATCGCTTTGTCACCATTTTCAAAATTTGCAGTGCGAAGCGATAGAGCCTGCGGAACTGCCTGCTAAAGCGACCCAACAAGAGGATAACCTGACAATTTACGAATGTAACTGCTGCCTTAGCCGCTACGACAAACAATACGGCGACCTGGCTAATGCTATAGCACCGGGTACTGATTTTGAAGAAATTGATACCTATAACTGCCCAGTCTGCGACGCACCAAAGAGTGAGTTTAGGCGTGTAAGCGTTTCACAAAATATGTAATACTCGCGAAACGATAGCAACACCATTATATGATAAGTGTCTGATTTTTAGATTGTTAATTTTTGTGATGAAACAATGTGAAACTACTTATTCGTCAGGAAAATTGACTGTAAAAGTTATATAACTAATTGATTATCAGGATTTTGAAATAAAACACTTTTTTTGCTGTTACGTGAAACACATATAATAGCCTTTAATTTTACTTTGCGCTTACCCCATTAAAAAGCGCCTTGAGTAAATTTGTATTATGAAAGTACAAATTTGGTCTGACGTGATGTGCCCGTTTTGCTACATAGGCAAACGCCGGTTTGAGCAAGCTTTGCAGCAGTTTGATGGCAAAGCAGATATTGAAGTGGAGTGGATGAGTTTTCAACTTAATCCGAATTTAAAAACCGATGCTTCCTTAAATGTAACGCAATACTTAGCTGATATTAAGGGTTGGACGATAGACCATGCCAGGCCAAATGAACAATCATGTTACCCAAATGGCTGCCGAGGTGGGGTTAACATATGATCTGGATAAGGCCATTGTAGCCAACAGCTTTGATGCCCACCGCTTTGCCCACCTGGCCAAGCAAAACGGCAAAGGCGAGGCAGCCGAAGAGGCCCTTTTTGATGCTTATTTTACAAAAAGGAAAAACATAGCCGACCATGATACACTCGCCGACTTGGGCGAAGCCATTGGCTTGGATAAAATTTTAGTTAAACAAACGCTAACGACAGAACAATACGCTACCGATGTTAATGCTGATGTAACGTTGGCCCAACGCTACGGAATAAGCGGTGTGCCGTTTTTTGTGGTTGATAACAAATACGGTATATCAGGCGCACAGGCAGTACCGGTTTTTTTGCAAACGCTGGAAAAAGCGTATGATGAATGGGCCGCGACCAATAAACCTGCCAAACTGGATGTTATCGAGGGCGATAGCTGCGAGGTGGGTGGTGATTGTTAAACTAAAAACCTTTTTTTATTTTAACTAAATTAATTAGCAAAACTTGCTAACTTTACGCTGTGTACGCCATAGTAGATATTGAGACAACAGGGGGGCATGCCAGTGCAAATGGTATTACCGAAATAGCCATTTGCCTGCACGATGGCAAAAAAGTAACGCAACGTTACAGCACGCTTGTAAATCCCCGCAGGGAAATACCTATTTATATAAGCGCGCTTACCGGCATTACCAACTATATGGTAGAACAGGCACCACCTTTTGAGGATGTAGCCGCAGATGTTTACCATATGCTTCACGGAAAGATCTTCGTGGCCCACAACGTTAATTTTGATTACTCGTTTGTGCGTTATCATTTGGCGCAGGCCGGGTATGAACTTACTTCTAATAAGCTTTGCACTGTTAGGTTGGGGCGCAAAATTTTGCCTGGCCACGCATCCTACAGTTTAGGGAGGCTGTGCCGCAGTTTAGGTATTGATAACGAAAGCCGCCACCGTGCTTTAGGTGACGCTGAAGCCACAGCAGAGTTATTTGGTATGATGCTGCGTGCCGACAGGGACGACCACATTAAAAAGGCCCTTAAGCAAAACTCAAAAGAACAGTTATTGCCACCGCATTTGCCAAAAGCAGATATAGAGGCGCTGCCGATGATGCCCGGCATATATTATTTTCATGACGATAGAGGCAAGGTGATATATGTAGGCAAAGCGCGGAATATAAAAAAGCGCGTTTGCAGTCATTTTACCGGTAATAACCCAGGTCCTCAGCGGCAGGAATTTTTGCGGAATATCCACCGGATAAGCTTTAAAGAATGCGGTACCGAACTGATAGCTTTTGTGTTGGAAGCAGTGGAGATAAAACGCCTTTGGCCCAAATATAACCGATCATTAAAACGTTTTGAGCATGCTTACGGCCTGTTTGTTTTTGAAGATCAGAGCGGCTATATGCGTTTAGCGGTTGATAAGCGGCGCAAATTCGCGCTGCAGCCTGTTTATACTTGTAACTCCATAAACGAGGGTTACAGCATTATCCATAGTCTTATTGATCAGTTTGAACTATGCCCTAAGCTGTGTTTTATACAGCGCAACAGCAATGCCTGCACCGGTAGTCATCCAGGCGCCTGTGCTTGCGAAGGTTTACAGGCCGTAGCCGAATATAACAATAGGGTTGCCGGCGCGATTGAGGGACTGCGCAATGCATTGCCAACCTTTGCTATTCGCGATGAAGGGCGCAACTATGATGAGCATAGCTGCATTTTGGTTGAGCGCGGGCAGTTTTATGGTATGGGCTATATTGCGCCGGGTTATCAAACTAATGATCTGCAGCAACTAAAAACCCAGCTTACTCCTTATCCGGGCAACGATTATATCCGCAATATGGTGATGAATTATGGCGAAAAATTTCCGGACAGGATGGTGGTTTTTTAAAGAAAACAGGTCTGCACTTGTTGTGATTGCAATCGATTGCTTGCTTTAAAATTAGTTTTTAGTAACAATTATACTACAGTGAAGTTTATTTTAGGGTGAATTAATGCTTCGTGTATCCTTTACATAGGCAGTGTGAGCCTTTTTGTTGCAATTATTTAACACTTTTTAAACTTTTGGTGCGTTTTAAAGTCAAAATAAGTAGCTAATAAGTTTTTGAGTAGGGGTGGCGGACTTGTTTTTGAACCCATATTATTTAAATTTGTTCGCTCAACCCACCGCAGTTTTAAATATTAATAAAACAATTAATTATATACACCAAAGGAAGATGAAGAGAACTATCGTATTAACAAGTTTTATATGTGCTATGCTTGTTGCTAATTATTCATTCGGTCAAACTACTAAAAAAACCACTACGGTTAAAAAGACCACTACAGTTACAAAAACAACAGTAGCAAAGCCAAGCGCTGCAGACCTTGTAATAGGCAAACAGGCGTTGTCAAAATCAGACTGTTTAGCTTGTCATAAAGAAGACACAAAGGTTATTGGCCCTGCTTATAATGATGTTGCAAAAAAATACGCGCCTACAGAAGCCAACTATGATATGTTGGTTAAAAAGGTAATAGCAGGTGGCTCTGGCAACTGGGGTACCGTAGCAATGTCGCCGCACCCATCATTGCCGCCGGCAGATGTAAAAAAAATGGTACAATACATATTGTCGCTTAACTAAATATTAAAAAAAGCTCTACCTTTAAATTAGGTAGGGCTTTTTTATTTTAATAAAAAAATAACTATTTGTGCTTCACGATCAGAGCACAAATTTTCTTGTTTTTTGATCGGCCGATTCATACAAAAACCAAATTATAAACCATTCCTAAATGATAAACTTTACAAAATATTACAGGCTTATCTGTAGCGTTTCGCTAATTGCCGCTATAGCTATCACCGCATCTTGTTCAAGCGCTAAAAAAGGTTCTTCTAAATCGAACAAGGTTTTGGTGTTTCACAAAATAGGCGTTAATGACAAGGGAGTACGTGCTTATCCGCATGCTTCAAGAATTCCCGGATCAATAGCTATTATGAAGTTAGGTACACAAAACAATTTTGTTGCCGATACTACCAGCGACGAAAACAAGTTTACTCCAGAGAATTTGAAGCAATACGCCGCGGTAATATTTATAAGTACTACCGGCGCTCATATTTTAAACGATGCGCATAAAGCGGCGTTTACATCATATATCCAACATGGTGGCGGGTACGTAGGTATACATGCAGCGTCGGATGGTGAATATGATTGGGCATGGTATGGAAAATTAGTTGGCGCTTACTTTAAAGCACACCCTCAAGGTACACCTACAGAAACAATTGATGTGGTTGATCGTACGTCGGCAGCTACCAAAATGTTACCTGCACGTTGGGAACGTAAAGATGAGTGGTATGCTTACAGGGCTTTGCCGCAAGATGTGCATGTTTTGTTAAACCTTGACGAGTCATCTGCTGCGCCTGAAGTTTACACCAGAAGTCCGCAAGCCAAAATGGGTGCTAACCATCCTTTAGCCTGGTGGCATGATTATGATGGCGGACGCGCGTTCTACACCGCCTTGGGCCACACAGATTCTTCTTATGAGGAGCCGCTTTTTCTGCAACACCTTTTAGCTGGTATAGAATATGCTATGGGCCGCAAAAAAATGTAATATTGATAACCCGAAAAACTAAAAACTAAATATAACCTGTAAGAATGAAAAATAACAACAAATGGCTTTTAGGTATAGCCTGCGTTTCGGCAGTGGCTTTTTATACCTGTAAGCCTGCTCAAAAGTATGCTACACAATACCCTGTAGAGCGCGATGCGGCAGGAAGGATAAAGGTGGATATGCACCCTGATCCTACACCGAAATCGCCTGAAGAAGAGATGAAGCACATTTACTTGCCGGCAGGTTACCACCTGCAATTGGTAGCATCTGAGCCAATGGTTAGTCAGCCGGTAGCCATAGCATGGGATGGTATGGGCAGAATGTACGTAGCGGAGTTGAATACCTATATGCTTGATGCTGATGGTACCGGCCAGCGTGACGAGAAATGTAGAATAAAACTTTTAGAAGATACTAATGGCGACGGCGTGATGGATAAAATGACCATTTACGTTGACAACATTATAATGCCAAGAACCTTACAGCCGCTTGATAATGGCCGCTTATTGGTAAGCCTTACCTGGACGAACGATGTATTCTGCTTTCAGGATACTAACGGCGACGGCGTGTCTGATAAAAGAACAACTGTTTATACCAGCCCGCAAGTTGGTAACAACAATAACCTTGAACACCAGAAAAGTGGTTTGATATGGAATTTGGATAATCGTATGTATGTAACATATGATGCTGTTCGTTACACCCTTCAAGGCGAAAAAGTAATAGGCGAAGAGATACAGGAAGGCGTACCACCGCAATGGGGTTTAACGCACGATGATTATGGCCGTTTGTTCTTTTCAAACGCGGGTGCTGAAGTACCTGCGCGCGATTTCCAACAGAATATCCATTACGGACAATTAGATACTAAAGATCAGTTTGACGCTGAATTTCAAGAAGTTTGGCCAATTGTAACTACGCCTGACGTTCAGGGTGGCCCAATTCGTTTGCGCCCTACAGACAGCACACTTAATCACTTTACAGCCGTTGCAGGTCAGTCAATCTATCGTGGTAACATGTTACCTAAAGATCTGTACGGAGACCTGTTAATTCCTGAACCTGTAGGTCGTATCATCCGTCGCGCTAAAGTTACCAATACCAATGGTAAAATTACTTTGCGTAACGCTTATGACAAACAAGAGTTTATTGCATCAACTGATATCAACTTCCGCCCTGTTAACACTGCAACAGGCCCGGATGGTAGCTTATATATCGTAGATATGTACCATGGTATTATCCAGGAAAGTAACTGGACTAGAAAAGGAACTTTCTTGCGCAATAAGATTGAAGACAAAGGACTGCAAAAGAATATAGGCCGTGGCCGTATCTACCGTTTGGTACATGACGATTACAAACCAAACTTTAAACAGAAATTTAACCTTTATACAGAAACGAGTGCACAGTTGGTGGCGCATTTAAGTAATATCAGCAATGGCTGGTGGAGAGATGAAGCACAGAAATTACTGGTAATCCGCAATGATAAATCAGTTGTTCCATCACTGCAAAAATTGGCTACTGATCCGGGTGTTAACCACCTTACCCGCATCCACGCATTGTGGACGCTGAACGGTATGGGATCATTAGATAACGCTACCTGGACAGCCGCTATGAAAGATAACGACGCCCGCGTTCGTAAAACTGTGGCATGGATAGGTGAGGATATGATGAAAGTTGATCCGAAAGCAATTGATCAACTGGCTACCATGATGAATGACCCGGATGCTGACGTTCGCTTCCAGTTAATGCTGAGCATGCGTTTTGTTGATTCTGATAAATCTAAAAAGATCATTGCTGATCTGATCAAGAATAATCCTAACGATCCGATGTTGGCGCTATCACAAAATTCAAGAGAAACCAAGCTTAAGGCCAAAGCAGAGCAAGCTGCACGTCAGGCAGCTTTAAGTGCTCAAAACGCTAAATTGGTTTCGCAAGGTCAAGTTATTTATAAGCAACTTTGCTTTACCTGCCATGGTGGCGATGGTAAGGGCGTTATTATTGGTGGTACTACCTCAACCGCTCCGGCGCTTGCAGGTAACCCCGATGTTAATGCATTTGGACCAGAGAAGCTGATCCGTACATTATTACATGGCTTAACAGGCCCTATCCGTGGCACTACTTACCCGGATGCTATGCCTGCTTTAGGTGGTAATGATGATGAATACATTGCATCAGTATTAAGCTATATCCGCAGCGACTTTGGCAACAAAGGAACAGTAGTTATACCTGAAGATGTTGCTACTGTTAGGAAAGCTACAGTAGCCAGAACAGCAAGCTACACTATGGCAGAATTAGATACGATCCGCCCTGTATTACGTGGAAGAGGTGGTTTTGGCGGCCCTGGTGGCCCTGCCGGACCTCCAAGATAGTATTTAAATAAGAACGATTTTAAAGGGAGCTTCTGGGAAAGAGGCTCCCTTTTTTGTGTATAAACTTTCTGTAAAATATAAATGAAAATAAAAAGCCGGTTTGAAAATCGCTAATGACTTTTTTGCGTAAGTAGGGTAATAACAGCACTACTACTAATGCAGCACTTAACAGAGAACATCCGCACAATAAGAGAAAAACTTGGCTATTCGCAGGAATATATGGCCATGAAATTGGGTATAGGCCAAAACGGCTACAGCAAAATAGAATTGGGTTATACCCGAATAACTGTTGATCGGTTATTTGAAATTGCAGGGATATTGAATACAGATGTAGTTGTTTTATTGCAACAGTCGCTGCTGAAGAAGGCGGTTTAAGTATATTAAATTTAATAAATTAACATATCATGGGAATAGGAGCACAAGAAATAATAATTATTCTGGTTATAGTATTACTGCTTTTCGGCGGTAAAAAAATACCTGAATTAATGCGTGGCATGGGTAAAGGACTTAAAGAATTTAAAGAAGCGCAAAACGAAACTCCTGCACCTGCAGAAGAGAAAATTTAGTAAAAAAGGAAACTGCGTCGGGAGCAATCCTATACGGCATATTATATAATTTGTGTTATTAGATTAACTGTTGTGTTTGGGTGTTTATTGGTTTAACTATATTCACATTATCTTATAACACTTGCGCCAAAACTATTATCCGCATTTGAAAATGCTTTTGATGCAGTACCTTTTATTTTATATCTAAACCTTTAATTTGCTCTTTATATGCTGATGGTAATAGGGCATTTCTGAAGAAACCATCAATGCCCGCCCGTCGCAATAGTTTATAAATGTCTATAACCGGCGCCGTCCAGAACATTTTTTTTAGATTCAGTAAACTATTTACATGTGCCGGCACCAAAATATCCTGCACCTGTAATACTATCTGATACCTGAAAGCGCCGAGGTGTTTTTTGTATTGTTTATACAGATCGGCAGTAAAGTTGCTATAAATCATGTTTTGTTTAAGCGATGTATCGCGCATTACATACCACTCGGTGATATTTGCGGGTAATCCATCTATTTGCATCCTTTTTCCCATCCGGTTAAATACATCAAATACTTCGTCTTTTTCTGCGTTGGTTAATGGTCTGTTAATCAATTCAAATGATCGTATGCTGTAATCTATCAGCATAAATAACACATCACGGTAGGCCCAATCGGGTATAGTGGCACCCCGGTTTTGTTCTACACCTTTATGTATAGCTGTTATCTTATCAATAGCATGCAGGGCTGTGGCTTCGTCAGCAAAAATTATCAAACGCGAGTAAGTAATAGTTGAGAACAACCGCCCCAGCGGGTCGGCAGGCAGTTTGCCGGTAAAGTACAGCCAGTCTACCGCCTTGTTTAAGGCAAATTCGGCAGCTGCACCGGCAAAAATGAACAGTGTAGTATCTGCTCGGCCCCAAATTTGGCGAACGATAGAGTTTTTAGCCACAAAAGTTTTCATGCTGATGCCTCCATTTGTTTTATCCATTTATGGCAAGGCAACAATACAGCCAAAGTGATAACCCCGAATGAACAATCTATGCATTGCCAAAAAAATGGTAGTCCACGCACGCTTCCTGCAATAAATGCTAATGGAAATATGAGCACTGCCCCGATTATACCAAACTGAACCACCCAAATGTTGCGCACAGGACTCCTAAGCGGGCCGATAAACAGTATCGCTAACATAATATGTGCAAAAGCCAGCCAGTCCGTTCCATAACTAATAAATGGATAACGTGTATTCGTGTCTTTAACCGCCAGGTACACTTTATCAAGCCATAGACTTAAGTCAGACGAACCATTTGCCTGATGCTTTACAAAGAATGCTAACTGGGTTTCAATAGGAAAGGCAGTAATTCCACTTATAAACAGGCCAATTATTACTATCCATATGCACAATCTTACACGGCTGCGGTTATTATTTATTTGAGCTTCCATCTGTTCCTTCTAAATTTTGATCAGTTCTTTTGAAATAGATCTCTGTGCCAATAATTACCAATGTACCCAGGGCGTACATTACAATGTCGGTAAAGGAGAAAAGGGTACCAAGCACTGTTGTTGCTGTAGACGAGCGGCCCAGGCCAAGCATTTGCACTAAATGGAAGTACTGCGAAACTTCTATTAAACAGGCGAAGAAAAATACGGCAATGGCTGTTTTTATAGGTGCTGAGTTTATAAAAGCTTTTACAGCGCAATAGATCAGTATTACAACCAGCAGATCGCCAAAGTAGGGGCGAATAAAGGCGTCATCCATATAAATTGCTATTGCAGTTTCAATAAAAAATAAAGCAGCTGCAAGTAAAAAGTAGATCAAATTAAATTTCATATAAAAGTACTTTGTTTTGCAAAGTAATTATAAATTTTATTAATTTGCAAGTGTTTGGCGAATAATAGTTATGTACGCTGAGGAGATCGCAAAAGTTATTTTTAAACGCTACGCTAAGCAGCTATTGATCGCTCAATAAACAGTTGGCTTTTCAGCCGGTATTTTTTTGCGAGTTATAACTACCGATTTTGAAAGCTTTAGCGCCGGTTTTTCAATAACCAGGTATATCAAATAAGCAGCTGGAATAACCGTTGCGGTAAATATAGCGCATAGTACCAAAGGCGATAAAGCATAGTTAGCTAATAAATGTTTCAGAAAATCCATTACCGGTATGTGTACCAGGTATATCGAGTATGATATTGTCCCTAAAAAGAAGGTCACAGGTTCGCGTTTTTGGGGCTTGACAAACAATATGGCTAGTACGGTAAAAAACGGTATCAAGCCACTTATAATTGATTTAAAGCTGCATATCAATAATGTAAGGGTTATAAGCGCCACAAAAAAATACCTGCGTTTTATCAGTTCCGAATAACTAATAAATGCCAAATAGCCAAAAACAAACAAGTATAAATAGGGGGCTATGTACCCAGTAGTAGTGAAGCGAAGGCAATAGCAACTAAGCAATAATAGCAGAGCGATAACTACGTATTTATTAGCTTTAATCAGCAAAGGAAATAACAATCCTAACAGTAAATAAAATTGAAACTCAATAGCCAGCGTCCAGTATACGGTTGTAAACCACCTTTGCCCGCTTATAAAGGGAATCAGGTAAGTAATATGATAAAACAACGTATCCGGCTCTATAGCGCTTAATGGGTAATATCCTATGGTGAAAAGCAAAATAATGGAAAACCAATAAGGCGGGTCTACCCGTAGGCTTCTCTTTAAGATAAAATTAAAATAGCCTTTAATCTCGTAACCTTTTCTGTATAAAGAAAGTGGTAAAATAAAGCCTGATATAACGAAGAAAATTGTTACACCCTGATTGCCGCTTTTAATTATGTAATCAATAAACTTGTTGACAGAAAGACCGGTGTTTAATTGAAAATGTAATACGCAAACGCCTAAAGCCGCAATAGCGCGTAAATACACTACGCTTGTAACAGTGTTATCCTTTACGATCATATTGAGTGGCAATATACGCAGACCTGAAACTTACTATAGCTAAACTATCAACCTTAAGAACAACCATTAAAATAGAAACGCCCCTTATACCATTTAATGAAGGGTACGTTTTTTGATCAAGTACTTCAGGTATTTCTTCAATTTCAGAAAACAAACTTTTTACCCTTTTATACTTCACCATAGCGATTAATTCGGCGAAAATAAAGGTATGAATTAATTGACGAGAGAAATTATAGTATTGTTTTTTTTAAATAAAATGTGATGTTTTAAAAAGATATTCTATCTTTGCAGTCCGTAAAAAAATGGAATTATTCCCTTTTTTATGTTGAAAATTAAATAAAAGCATTTGTAGCTCAATTGGATAGAGCATCTCACTACGGATGAGAAGGTTTGGGGTTCGAATCCCTACAAGTGCACTGAGAACAAAGCCTTTCTGTGTCAACCTTAGAAAGGCTTTTAATTTTAAAATAAGCATGCTCAACTTAGTACTATTTGGCCCTCCCGGGGCTGGTAAAGGCACCCAATCACAAAAACTTATTGAAAAATATGGGCTTATCCATCTTTCAACCGGCGATTTGTTGCGTGGCGAAATATCGCAAGGTACCAGCTTGGGTTTGGAGGCTAAAAAGCTAATGGATGAGGGAATGCTGGTTCCTGATGCGGTGGTTATCGGTATGATCAGTAATAAACTTGACTCCAACAAAAACGCTAAAGGGTTTATTTTTGATGGTTTCCCGCGTACTACAGCACAGGCGGAAGCGCTGGATGCGTTGTTAAGTAGCAAGCAATCGTCAATAACAGGTATGATCGCGCTTCAAGTTAACGATGATGAGTTAGAGAAAAGGTTGTTATTAAGAGGAAAAGATTCAGGTCGCCCTGATGACGCTAATCCGGAGATCATCCGCAAAAGAATAAAAGAATACAACGATAAAACTACACCAGTTGCCGAATACTATAAGGCACAAAATAAATTTACCGGTATAAACGGTATCGGCACAATCGATGAAATAGCTGCTGCTATCGATGCGATAATTGCCGGTTATTAATATTTCGGATTTCGGATGTTCAATTTCGGACTTACCGGTATTTGTATTTCGAATTTCGGATGTTCGCTTTCGAATTTGCGATAAAAAATCAAAATGGATGCTGGTTTGTTAATTACCAGGCACACATTCGAAATTCGAAATCTAAAATCCGAAATCAAAAATGTCTCAAGGTTCAAATTTTGTTGATTACGTAAAAATATGCTGCCGGTCTGGCCATGGCGGGGCTGGCTCTGCACATTTGCACCGCGATAAACATACCGCAACCGGCGGACCTGATGGTGGCGACGGTGGAAGAGGCGGCCATGTTATAGTTAAAGGAAATGCCCAGCTTTGGACACTATTGCACCTCAAATTCAGAAAGCACGTTATTGCAGGTGATGGCGACCGTGGCGGCAGTAGCTTATCCAGCGGTAAAACCGGCCGCGATGAAATATTGGAAGTGCCTTTGGGTACTATTGCCCGTAGCGCCGAAACCGGAGAGATATTGTTTGAAATAAATGAAGACGGCGAGACGCGCATATTAACAGATGGCGGTCGTGGCGGATTAGGTAACTGGCACTTTAAAACACCTACGCTGCAAACACCCCGCTTTGCCCAACCCGGCGAGCCCGGTAAAGAAGACTGGAACATTCTTGAATTGAAGCTTTTGGCTGATGTTGGTTTAGTGGGCTTCCCTAACGCCGGAAAATCAACACTGCTTTCGGTTGTATCTGCAGCTAAGCCAGAAATTGCCGACTATGCTTTTACTACCCTGGTACCTAATTTAGGCATTGTTGCTTACCGTGGTAACCGTTCATTTGTAATGGCCGATATTCCTGGAATAATTGAAGGAGCATCCACCGGCAAAGGCCTGGGCATACGTTTTCTTAAACACATTGAACGCAACGCCGTGTTGTTGTTTATGGTTCCGGCTGATACTACCCGTTCTATTAAACAAGAGTTTGACATTTTATTGAGGGAGTTGAACGAGTACAACCCTGAGTTAATGCACAAACCACGTGTTTTGGCAATTACCAAGGCAGATATGTTGGACGAGGAGCTGATGGAAGAAATGAAAAAAGAAGTGCCGACGGATATTCCTTCAGTTTTTATATCATCGGTAGCGCAAAAAAATATTGATCAGTTGAAAGACTTGCTTTGGGTCGAGATAAACAAACAATAATTACTCGTGGTGATAAGGCTCGCCCTTTAAAATGGTGAATGCCCTATATAAAGCTTCTGTAAAGAACAGGCGTATCATTTGATGAGAGAGGGTCATACGGGATAAAGAAAGCTTATCATTTGCCCTCGCATACACTGATTGATCAAATCCATAAGGCCCACCCACTATAAATACCAGATCTGCGGCTGCATGCGCCCGCTTTTCTAAATAACCGGCAAACTGTTTTGATGATAGTTCTGCACCGCGCTCATCCAGCAGAATAACATAATCTGTAGCGGTTATTTTTTTCAGTAACAATTCAGCTTCTTTAGTCTTCTGCTGATCCTGCGTTAAAGATTTGGTGTTTTTTAGCTCAGGCACCTCTACCACTTCCAATTTGGTGTAGTGTTTAAGGCGCTTAACGTATTTATCAATACCTTCTTTTAAATACTCATCTTCAGTTTTGCCGATAACAAGGAATGTGATCTTCATAGCGCTAAATTAAAATATAAGTGCTTATTTAGCCTCAGATTTATGGAAGATATAATTAACAATTACCAAAGCTACGCTTTGGCCGCCGCTGCGGAGGCCAGCCGTTATAAAAAACTTGCCGACCAGTACTCGCTTATGCGTTTGGGGGTGTTTTTCCTCATGGCTTTGTCTGTTTATTTAGGTATAGAGCTTAATGACTTTTCCATCATCGCCATATGTTTTGTAGTGCTTTTGTTATGTTTTGCAGCGTTAGTTAAGCGCCAAAGCATTTATGAGCAAAAAAGAAAATACTATACTGATTTGGAGCGTGTTAACAACAACGAGATAACCTGCATGCGCGATGGCAGTAATCTTTACAACAATGGTGCTCGATATAATAATGAAAAACATTTTTATACCTCTGATCTGGACATTTTTGGCAATGCATCATTATTTAGCCTGGTTAACAGGGCAGCAACCTCTTTGGGAAACGACAAATTAGCTGCCTGGCTGAATGCTCCGGCTAATCGCGATGCAATTTTGTTACGGCAGCAAGCCGCGGAGGAAATTGCCGGTAAAGGACAGTGGAAACCCGAATTGCAAACCTTGTTATTGTTTGCCAATGGTACTGATATTAACCGCTTTCAGCATTTATTCAATTATCTTAAAAGCCCCTTGAACATTCCCGGGGAAAAAGCGCTGTCTAAGTACATTACAATAGCGCCAATATTGTTAACCGTGGTAATTGTTGGGGCGTTTTTCAGTCCGGTTTTTAAATTATTGACACTTTTTTTGGTAGCGGCTAACTTGAGTATCGTAGCATCACGAGGCAGTTATATCATGAAATCGGGTTTTATTGCCGATAAAATAAGTGATGTTTTAGCTGCGTATGCCGTAGCTTTTAATAAGATTGAAGCAGAAAAATGGGACGCTGATTTGAATAAGGAACTGGCGGGCCGGATAATTGAAAAGCAAACATCAAAAAACATAGCTCAACTATCCCAACTTATTCATAAGCTTGGTTACAACCTGGTAATGATAGTAAACTTTGTGCTTAATATCTTTTTTCTGTGGGCACTTAAGCAGGTAATAGCTATTGAAAAATGGAAGCGCGATAATTACCACGACCTTGAAGATGCCTTTGATGTTATAGCAGAATTTGAGGCGCTATACAGTATTGCCGGCTTGCGCATCAACTACCAGGAATGGGCTATACCGCAGATTGCTGACGGCGAGGGCTACACCGTAACTAGTAAGGCGCTGGCGCATCCGCTTATTAAGGCATCAGGCCGTGTAGAGAATGATTATGAATTAACCGATACCTTTAAGGTAGACATTATAACGGGCTCAAATATGGCGGGAAAAAGCACATTTTTACGCACAGTAGGTATTAACAGTGTACTTGCACTATGTGGTGCGCCTGTGTGCGCCGAAAGTATGACCGTATCGGTAATTACATTGGTGAGTTATATGCGTATCAAAGATTCGCTAAACGAAAGCACCTCAACCTTTAAGGCCGAGCTTGATCGTTTACAAATGCTGCTGGCCGCGGTTGAAAACGAGCCCAAAGTTTTCTTTTTAATAGACGAAATGCTGCGGGGCACCAATTCTGTAGATAAATATTTAGGCTCAAAAGCAGTAATAGAGCAACTAATTAAAAAGAAAGGTGTGGGCATGGTTGCTACGCACGATCTGCAAATTGCCAGGTTGGAAGATAAGTACCCTGACTACGTGCGTAACTTCTATTTTGATATACAAATAAGTAACGGGCAAATGCTTTTTGATTACAAATTGAAGCTCGGCGAATGCAAAACTTTTAACGCCAGTTTGCTGCTAAAACAGATAGGTATTGATGTAAATACAACCGACTGAGCTTTGTAAAACTTTTGTTGCCCTAACAGCTTCATATATTGTTTGTTATATTTGTTATAGCAACACTGCTGAATTCAATCGCGATAAATATGAGGCGGATCAAGAAGTTATTGATTTTTACTTTACTGCTTTTACCAATTATAAGCAAGGCGAATTCAATTTTGCTACCTATGGACGAGGCGCAGAAAGAGCATCTTAAAGCTTATGGTATTGCGTTTTGGGTTTTAAAAGCTGATAAGGAGGTACAGTGGCTGCTTAATTATCGTGCAGGCAGCTTTTTAATTGAATACAGCAAAGCTTTAGAAGACGAGTGCAAAATACGTGGTGTAAGCTATGAGGTGGTAAGCGATGCCAGCGTAAGCACAATTATGGCTACCATAAATGATCCATCGGTAAATATGGATGTGGTTAAGCTGCAAAAGGCACCCAGAGTTGCTGTTTATTCGCCTAAGGATAAAGGGCCGTTAGAAGACGCAGTTGACCTTGTACTTAAGTATGCCGAAATACCATTTGATTATATTTACGATGAAGGTATTTTAAAAGGCGACCTGCCTAAATATGATTGGCTGCACCTGCATCATGAGGATTTTACAGGCCAGTTTAGCAAATTTGGTAACGGGTTTGGCAATTACGAATGGAATTTGCGTAACCGGCAGATGCAGGAGGAAGTAGCAAAGAAATTTGGATACAGCAAAGTATCAAAAATGAAACTGGCGGTGGCAGAGCGTATCAGAGATTTTACTGCAGGCGGCGGATTTTTGTTTGCCATGTGTTCCGGAGCGGATAGTTTTGACATAGCCTTAGCCGCCCATAATACTGATATTGTTGATAGTGAATATGACGGTGATCCTATCGACGATAACGCACAGGCCAAATTGGATTTTACTCAAACTTTCGCATTTCAGAATTTTACACTGCAGCTTGGCCCGCGGGCGCGTAAGTTCAGCAATATAGACACCCGTACCTTGAACAGGGTTCCAATGGCTACAGACTTTTTTACACTATTTGATTTTTCGGCCAAATGGGATATAGTACCGAGTATGCTTACCCAGGATCATGAGCGGGTTTTGAAAGGTTTTATAGGCTTAGCCACAGCTTTTGATAAAGATTTGCTAAAGCCCGGCGTTACCATTATGGGTGAACAGAAAACCGAAGGTGAAGCACGCTATATACATGGCGAATACGGCAAAGGGCAATGGACATTTTACGGAGGCCATGACCCCGAGGATTACCAGCATTCGCCCGGTTCTCCACAAACCGATCTTAAATTGCATCCCAACTCGCCCGGTTACCGGTTAATATTGAATAATGTATTATTCCCAGCGGCTAAGAAGAAGAAGCAGAAAACCTGATAACTAGGGCTAATAGTTTCTTTTTTGTGATTAAAGTGATATTTTTAAGAACTTATCCTTGGTCATGAAATTTTTTTCTCTCTTAATATCGTTAACCTTTTTTTCTTTATCCTCTTTTTGTCAGACAGATCAAAAGCAGGAAAGAGTGATGTTTATTGTAGATAGCATCCCTGTAATAGATGAGCCAGACAAAAGTGAGGGCACTCTTACGAATGAAGACATCGATCATGTAACCGTTATCACCTCTCCTGATAGTTTAAAATTACATGGGTATTCTAATTTAGATAAATTAATAATTGTTATTACTAAAGAATACGCCAAACGGCCCGCCGACGTAAAGAGAATCCCCTCTACTAAAATAATGGAACAAAGAAAGGGCGTTTGGTATTTAATGGGTGCCAAAATTCCCTATTCTGGGCATTTTATCGATTATTTTTATAATGGCAAAATAAAAGGAGACGGAACTTTAAAAGAAGGTATTGTTGATGGTCTTAGAACTACTTACTATTTAAACGGCAATAAAAGTTTTTTTAGAAATTATGTAAACGGAATTGCCGATGGTTATTCAGAGGAGTATTTCAGTAATGGAGCAATTAAACAGAAGGGGACCTTTAAAAAAGGATTGGACGATGGTATATGGCAAGATTTTTACTCAACAGGTGAACTCAAGAGGCAGGCAAACTTTGTGAACTTAAAGGCGGTAATGACAAAGGAAGAGGAAAAATTTTATACTTTACAAGACAAATCGGTTGAGTTGATGAGAAATGGAGATTATGGTGGTGCGATAAAAAAACTCAATGATGCTATCCTGTTGAATAACAACTATGCCGACGCTTATTTTAACAGAGGAACTGCAAAATTAAACAATCTCGATTTTGATAATGCTATTGCAGATTTTGATAAAGCAATAGAATTAGAGCCACTCTACATGGAGGCCCTTGCCAACAGAGCATTTGCAAGAATAAGAAAGTACCAGTTTAAAGATGGCACAACGCTATCAAAAACATCACAAATTACGGTGGTGGCGGCAAAAGATAAGGTAGAAATACCTTTAGAAGACAAAAATAAAATATGTAATGACTTGGCGAAGAGCGTTGAATTGGGTGATACTATTGATATGATATTTGAAGCAATAGAGAGTTATTGTAAATAATAATCTTACTGATAAAAATTCCACCTCACCCCAAATTTCAACATGCTTGACAGTTGCGGATAACGGTAAACCGTGTAATAGCCTTTACTAAATAAACCCTGATTAGCATAATCATACATCACCAGCAAGTCGGTGTTTTTAATGTTGGCTTTTAAAAACACAGAGGCAAAAGGGTAGGAGGAGAACTGCACATCGGCCCCATTATAAAACTGGCCTAAACCAACTGCGTATGAAGGAGCTGAATATGGGGTATTATAACGCACCGTTACGCCTGTTGATGTGCGCAGCACTTTGAATAGAAAAGAATTTAAGTATAAGCTACTGTAAGTATATACCTCCGGAATGCGCAAAGTTTTTTGGTAGTCGGTTTTTTGATAAACTACAAAGTTGTCAAAATGCCAGTTGCCAAACGCGAGGTTTTTACCCGCACTTATTTTTAAAAGGTTAATAGGACTGGAAAGTTGTACCGGATGGGCATCGTTTCCGCCGGGAGAAGATTCGTAATACAGGTAATCGTTCAATAAAAAATATTCAGCTTTAACATCTAACGCTAAAGCATCATTTATATAGTTGAAGGAAAGCGCCGTTGTTTTTTGGTTGGCGAAACTGTTGTTGAAAATATAATGATTACTTACCCAACTGGTAGCAACCAGCGATGGCGAACTGCTTTGCTGGTAAGCATTCAATACAATTCTTCCCGCTTTGTCATTACCGGATAGCAGCAACTTAGCGTCATACAAAAAATCGCCAAAATTGCGGCCAACCACTATCTGATTAACCGTGGCTTGTAAACTCAGCTTGTCGCTAAAGCGATAGCTGGCCCGCCCGTTAAGCGTAATATTTTGAAAATTTGCCTGCTGTTGTTTTTGCGGTAATACCACCTTTACACCAAACTCATTAAGTGTTGTATCAACTACATACTGATTGTAGCTATACAGATCGTGTGTAAGGCCAACATCTAACTTAAACTCGTTTTTTACAAACTGACTTGATTTACCACGCAAGTAAAAACTATAAGAAAACTCGTTTTGAATATTATTTACCGTTAACGAATCTTTAGTTCTATTTGAGCTAAAGTAATAGTCGGGGAAAACATGATAGACATCCTGGTCACCTTGTTGATAAATATATTTTTTCTGGCTTACATTCAGCGTATGCGAAAAGCGCTGTGTAGGCAAAATATTGGCACTGCTTTTATTTTTAACCAAGGTAGTATCAATGCGCCCCACATAGTAAAATTGCTTAATATGCAAGGTGGTCTCCTTTTGGTTAGAAAAAGAATTCGGCAAACGTACACGCTCCGTGTTTTTATCGAACGACCCGCGCGCACTGGTAAAAAGTGAATCATTCAACACAGAACCGGTTTCAGGCGATTTGATGTTATTGAAAATTAACGTAGTTAATAAATTGTATCTTTTGTTAGTTGACTCGTACCAGCTAAAAACATTCCCCGTAAGGTTGCTTACATTTTGTCCTAAAACACTTCTATTAGCATACGTTCCGCGCGAGCCGAGGAAGTTTAAGCTAAATCCCACATTCCAGTTAGGTTTTACGTTTTGTGTGTGAAAAGCTTTAAAAAATTGTTCTTCAGCACCACCTGTTACCATTGTTAAAAGGGTGTACGGCACCCGTGCATTAAAATAGTAAACATCATCCAGGGTGAACTGCCACGGATCAAGCGCGTGTAAGCCAACATCAAAGCCAATGGTTTTGCGTGGCTCAAACAACAAACTGCGGGCCGCGAGCCCCATTGTGCCACCCAGACTTATTTTTGGGTTTCGGGCGTAAAAAAGTGGATTGTAGTTCTCAA
The DNA here is from genome assembly GCF_054061755.1 of Mucilaginibacter sp. HD30. Classification (NCBI taxonomy): domain Bacteria; kingdom Pseudomonadati; phylum Bacteroidota; class Sphingobacteriia; order Sphingobacteriales; family Sphingobacteriaceae; genus Mucilaginibacter; species Mucilaginibacter sp. HD30. The sequence continues at coordinate 2,109,195 of NZ_JBSSEO010000001.1, read as the reverse complement.
AGTCAACAAGCGAAGTATCGAGCGGAAACAACTGCGTGCTATCGCGCAGCAAAGCCTCGTTAGTTATCTTAATAAACCTTGTATTAAATATAACAGAATCCATACGCTGCCTTTCGCGTTTGCGAAGCGTATCAATCATTTGGTCAGAAGTTAACGCCTGGCTTCGGTTTCGCGTAGTGTCATTATAATTTTGGTAACGCGGGTCGTTATTATAATTACCGTTGTTGCTGCCGTTATTGTAACCGCCATTGTTATACCCACCGTTGTTGTACGGTGGTCCGTTTTGTGCAACAGTTGTTGTAACCCAAAAGCAAATAAATAAGAATAAAAGAAGCGTTAATCTATCAGGCATTTAAACTCGCTATCAGTTCTTTTAAAATCAACGTCATGTTCGGCTCAGCAGCTTGCGCAACGCCAATGATCTCTTCAACCGAAACAGGTACAAGTTCTTCTCCAAAACCTTCATCAGTGAGTACAGATATGGCAAAAACCGGCAAACTCATGTGTTTGGCCACTATAACTTCGGGTACCGTGCTCATGCCTACTGCATCGCCGCCAATAATACGCAGATAGCGATATTCGGCCCTTGTTTCCAAATTTGGCCCTGATACAGCTACGTATACCCCTTTGTGGCAGGTAATGTTGTTTTGTTTGGCAATATTAAGCGCTTTAGCTATCAAAGTATGTTGATAAGGCTGGCTCATATCCGGGAAACGCGGCCCCAACTCTTCGTTATTGCGGCCTGCCAGAGGGTTTTCTGGTTGCAGGTTAATATGATCAGCAATTACCATCAGATCGCCTTTTTTAAATTCGGGGTTTAAGGATCCGCTCGCGTTTGAAACAAACAGGGTTTTTATTCCCAGCATTTTCATCACCCTAACGGGGAAAGTTATCTCCTGCATGCTGTAACCTTCATAGTAATGCAGGCGCCCTTGCATGGCAACAACTTTTACACCGGCTAACTTTCCGAATATCAACTTACCCGAGTGAAACTCCAGGGTTGAGATAGGAAAATCAGGAATGTTGGAATACATCAGCTGTTTCTCAACCTCAATTTCGTTAACCAGGCCGCCTAAACCGGTGCCTAATATTATGCCTACTTCGGGTTCAAAGTCGCCTATCCGTTTTTTTATATAACTAACTGTGTGGTAGATGTTCTCTAACATAATTTAAAACTGTTTGATCAAAATTTTGCTGATGGTGTAAAAATTTAACGCCTATGGGCTGTATATATACCGGCAGCTGATTAAGTATTTCTTTGAGTTCATGCAATCCTAAACGCTGTGCATCCTTTTCTGTTGTGATGATCAGTTTTTTTTGTGATTTGCATGCACTAAAGTCATCGGCAAGTTTAGTGATATTTTTTAAGCTAAAGCTGTGATGATCTGGATAATTGTGATGTATAACGTTTAAAGTTTGTGTTTTTATATGGTCAACCAGCGGAGTGGGGTTAGCTATGCCCGTTAGCAGAAATACGGTGGTGCCTGCATCATCAATTTCTGCACTGGCACGGCTCCCGGCTATATCATATAATGGCATATAGCTTATAGTTGAAAAATACAACTGCTGATAGGGTAGCGGGTTTATTTTATCAGCTATTTTTTTCTGCATAGCATCGTTAATATTTTCCGGGCATTTGCTAATTACAATTATATCTGCTCGCCAGCGGCCGCTAAATGGTTCGCGCAGGTTTCCGGCAGGCAATAGAAATTGGGCCTGCTTAATACTGTTATAATCAAATAACAATATACTTAATCCGGGTTTTACTGCTCTGTGCTGGTAGGCATCGTCCAGAATGATAACATCGTGATGGCCTTTCAATTGTTCAATTCCAACCACCCGTTTCTCGCAGACCGCCACCGTAAGTTCCGGGAACTTATATTTAAACTGCGCCGGTTCATCACCAATTTGGCTTGCGTTAGTGTTTTTATCTGCTACCAGAAATCCTTTGGTGGTCCGCCCGTAACCCCTGCTAAGTGTAGCCAGTTTGTTATTGGTTTTGAGCAGGCGAATTAAATACTCTGTCATAGGGCTTTTACCTACGCCACCAATCTCCAGGTTGCCTACAGCAATAACCGGTATGTCGAACTCCCGGCTCACCAACAAGCCGGCATCATAAAGCCAGTTGCGCATTATGATAATGAGGCCATAAACCAGAGAGAATGGAAATAAAAGCAAGCGCAGGTATTTCATACAGCGAAGATAGTGATTGATTGAAGATTGGATAATTAAAGATTAGTAATAGCCGATGTATTCTTCAGAGATAATTAAGGTGTCGTTATAAACTAATCTTTACAAACCAATCTACCTCACTCCGTTTTCATTCTCTTTTTAGCTGCCGGTTTAAACTCATAATCGCCGCCAAGCAAGTAGCCCCACGGTTTGGTGCTTTCTATCCTGTCAAATATAATTTTGAATATAGCTATAACGGGAATGGAAAGAAACATACCCGACAACCCCCACAACATTTCGCCTAAAATGATGCCTAAAAAGGTTATTAATGCATTCAGCCTTACTTTTGATCCAACAACTGTGGGTAGCAATAAATTAGCATCAACAGCATGTATAACAATTATGCTTACAGCAACTGCAACAGTATTAGTTATTGGCCCTGTGGCAAAAGTTATCAGCACACTTAAAATCAGCGCTGTAAAGATGCCGAGATACGGTATTATGTTGAAAAGGCCAACCATCAGGCCGAGTAATACAGCGTATTTAATATCTATCATCCAGAAAGCGGTGCAGGCAACTGCGGCAACTATTATCATCTCAAATAATAATCCCAAAATGTACTGACGCAGGATGCTTTGTATGTTTTGAGCAATATCGTGTACGACATGTCCGTGTTCATCTGTAAATACTTTTAATACAAACCGATACAGCAACCTGCGGTAAAACAATATAAAAAACGTAAAGATTATTATAAAAGCATAGAACAACCTTAACGACGATACCGCGCCAAACGTGGTAGTAATAACCTGGCTGCCAGATGAAAGTAGTTTTTTTGCCGTATCATCCACCATTGTTTTTTGGCTTTCCAAATTGATGCTTAATCTTCCCTGTATCCATAGCGATACGTCGTTAATTGATTGTGTAAGCTGATTTTTAAGCATCGGCCAGTCTGCCGTTAAACGCGATATTTGAGCCCCTACCAAATAAAGTATCGCAATAACCATAGCTGCCAGGAGAATAACCGATAAAAACGAGGATATGGAACGAGGCATACGCAGCTTACGTTCAAAAAAATTAGAGAGCGGCAGCAACAATATGGCGAACAGAAAGCCAAACATAAGCGGATCAAGCAATTCTTTGCCCTGCACAATCAAATATCCCAACACTACAAAACCTATCAGAGTAAAGGCTAAGCGTTCGTAAAATGGGGCAATTATTTTTTTTGATACCATGTTGTCGTTTTTTTAAACTAACGCCCTTAAGCTGCCATTTATTTGTTTTGAATATAGTAATATAATAATAAACAGAGACGGTGCCATATAAAATGGCAAACATTTTGCTGAATAGTCAATTATTTACCTAATGAAAATGTTATGGCAAAGTATTCGGAAAAAGCAGGTGAAAAAGTAGAAAAAACCATGCACGAAATGAAGGAAGGCAAACTTAAAAGCGGCAGCGGCAAAAAAGTTACCAGCAAAAAACAGGCTGTAGCCATTGGCCTGTCAGAAGCGCGGAAAGAAGGCGCTAAGGTTCCTAAAAAGAAAGATTGAGCTGTAAGCAAGCGCCACATTGACAAATGTGGCCTTTTACTTTTTAATAAGTTCCGTAGCTATCCAATTCTCTAACTTGCCTTCACTTTCTAACTGGGCAAGCATCTCCACGTTTTTGTCTCGCGAGTGTTTTTTTTCTGCGCCGTATTTTGTAATTACGGCTTTAAATCCAGCCAGTTTTGCTTTGTTAATATCAAAGATTGTTTTATCTGCGTGGGTTTGCAAGGTATACTTTGTATACCCGCCCATATACGCAAAAAGCAACTCTTTATTTTTTTCCATTATTTTCATAAGGATATCATCGCTAACTTCTACGGTAACTGTAGGGCTGCCAGACATCCATGCTAAAAAAAACGAATTTGCGATCTGTCTTTCGCCATTTTTCGGATTCCATGGCGTTTGTTCTAACCAGTTGATGACGTTTATAACGTCTTTTTCATATTTGTTATAATCTTCCGGAGTTGTAAGGGAATAACTTTTAGGCACAGGAGATAGCTGTGCCAGGCTATTTAAGCTGGCGGTCAAAAAAAATACCGTAAATAAATAGGTAATAACTCTCATAAAAGTTTAAGTACTATTTTTACTAAATTAGATATTTTTTTTAAAATCAACTATTTCCTTCATTTTAAGGCAGGTTTGGCAAAGGCGTCTATAATATCCATTAAAACAATTGCATCATCCAAACTGCAAGGATTATCCCCCTCTCCATTAAAATAATTAACTACCTTTTCTATCATAGGGTAACCAATATGTGTGGGTTGAACAAACGTTTTTGCGGTTTCGCCATCGCCGTTCTTTAATGTTACAGTATAAGGGTCATTAAAAAACGGAAAACTAATGCTACCCTTTGAGCCAACTATTACACATTCATCTGCAACTTCAGACGGTGCAACATTAAAACACCACGAGCCGTTTACTACAACACCGTTCTCAAAAATTATGCTGCCGCAGGTATGGTCGGTAGCGCCATATGCGCCGGCCTGATTAATAGAAAATCCACTGTATTTTACCGGTGCACCAAAATAAAACAGCATTTGATCTAACTGATGGGGCGAAAGATCATTAAAATAACCACCGCCAGATAGATGGGGCATAATACGCCAGTTATCCGGTGATAGGTCTTCATTATCCGGCTTTGCGGTTTTCCACGTTCTTATTTGCACACTGCGTACATCGCCAATTGCACCACTATCCAACAGGTCTTTAACATACAGGTACATAGGCAACGCCCTGCGATAGTGCGCTACTGAAAGCTTGCCGCTGCTTTGCTTTAATGCCGCGGCCATTTGCCGGGCTTCGTTTGCGTTAATTGTTACCGGTTTATCTACGTAAACATTTAAACCACGTTTAAGGCACGCAATGGCATACGCTAAATGGGAGGACGGCGGCGTGGCCACATACACTGCATTTATCTCTGCGTTGTCTAACAACTGCTCTGCATCGCTGTACCATTTACCTACGCCATGTCTACGTGCGTAATCCTCTGCTTTGGCTGCGTCCCGGCGCATTACAGCTATCAGCCTGCTGTTAGGTGCTTTGTAAAGTGGCGGCCCGCTTTTTATCTCGGTAACATCGCCGCAGCCAATTATACCCCAGTTTATTGTTCCCATGCTATTAATTGCTTATGCTATCATTTAAATTATCTCGGCCACTACAAACGTACTGCCCCCCACAAAAACCAGATCTTTGGGTCCCGCGTTTATCTGCGCTGCGGCTAATGCTTCTTTTACTGACGGATAGCTTTCGCCATGCAAATCAAAATCGCGCGCTTTTTTACGTAAATCCTTAGCATCTAAGCCGCGCGGAATATCCGGACGGCAGAAGTAATATATTGCGTTTTTAGGCAAGAGCGCCAAAACTTTGCTGCTATCCTTATCGCTAACCATGCCTATAACAAAATGCAATTGTTGGTGCGGTGTCGCGGTAATGTTTTTCAGCACTTCCTGGATACCATCCGGATTATGGCCCGTATCGCAAATGGTCAGTGGCGATTGATTCAAAACTTCCCACCGCCCATGTAAACCTGTAAGTGTTTTTACTTTACTTAAGGCAGTTTTTACATGTTCATCAGTTATAACGAAGCCCTGACTGCGCAGTTCATCAACCGAGCTTAACACGGTTTTTATATTTTTAAGCTGATAACTGCCCACCAGATCCAGTTGTAATAAATAGGTGTGCTGTTTGAGGATATTTGAAGCCGCAACGCTTAGCTGCTGATTAATTACGCTGTCCTTTATTTCTATATTCCATTCGTCTGCTGCAAAACTAATGGGTGCCCCCACATCATCAGCTTTTTTTATAAACACATCAGCTACTTCATCCTGGCGTTCGCCAATTATAGCGGGGATGTTCGGCTTAATTATACCTGCTTTTTCAGCTGCAATAAAGGGGAGCGTATTGCCCAGCAGATCTGTATGGTCCCAACCTATATTGGTAATTACAGATAGTAATGGCGTGATAACGTTAGTAGAGTCGAGCCGGCCGCCTAAGCCGGTTTCAATAATGGCAATCTCAACCTGTTCGTTTGCAAAACATTCAAAGGCCAGGCCTACAGTCATTTCAAAGAACGACAGGTTTAGCCGTTCAATATCGTTGTTGTAACGCGCTACAAAATCAATAACGGCTTGTTTGCTGATCATTTCACCATTCAAGCGTATCCGTTCCCGGAAATCTTTTAAATGCGGCGATGTATAGAGGCCCGTTTTGTAACCTGCGGTTTGCAGTATAGCAGCCAGCATGTGCGACGTGGACCCCTTGCCGTTGGTGCCCGCTATGTGTACGCTCTTAAATTTAGTTTCGGGATGATTGAGTAGCTTACAGAGCGCTATAGTGTTACTTAGATCCTTAGTAATAGCGGCCGCCCCTGTGCGCGAGAACATAGGCAGGCGGGTATAGAGATAATTGATGGTTTGCTGATAGTCCATAAGGTTGCAGCGGTAAATTTAACAGAATTATAGATGGGTTTTTATACTAACGTAATTGTGAGCATTGTTTACCGGCAAATTAACCAAAATGCTTATTTTTGAAAAGTTTAGTCTTTTAAGTATACTTACACTCGTAATGAGAAAATTTCTGTTAGTACTGTTAATATTAGGTTGGGGCGCGTCTGCCGGGGCGCAAAGTATAAGTTTGTTAAACCTGATGAACTTAACCAGCCTTAGTAACCAACAGGCGGCAGACGACATTGCTGCACGCAAAGTTTTTAAGTTGCAGTATGGAGAAGAAGTAGACGGCTTTTTAATAGAGGCTTACACAACCACTGCGCCAAGTAATAAGGTAGAAACCATTATTGTGGGCCGCGGGTTTAAACTGGCCAGCGGCGGGGTGTTGCATACAGCCAGTTATGTTAGCGCCAATACAAAGGATGTTATTAAGCTGATGGCTCAGGCAAAGGGAGCAAACCTAAAGCAAAGCTTCCATGGAGCTGATAATAAAGATAACATTTATATTTACGACAGCATTTTATACCACATGATGGTGCGCATAAGTCTTGATGGTACCCGCTCGGCCGTTGATATTAGCGAGAAACAGCTTTTTATCGAGTAACACTGACGGTGTTGCAAAAAATATGCGTTCCCGAGGCAAAAAAAACCTAATTAATTGAATATTAGTACTTTATATATTTTGCTTTCGATTACTTATTCGTCAGCAAAATCAGCTGTGGATTACTTATAAGTTACTGATTATAAGCGTACTGTAAAACATAAAAATAGGCAGTTTCTCTGCAGTTTTTGCAACACTATATCAACAGATTAGCAACACTATAGCAACAGTTTTAGCACAGTGATAAACTTTATAATAGACATGTTAGTAATTTAAATATTATTTAGATTTATCAATTGAAACCAATTAGCTACTAAACCATGAAAAAGTATTTCAGAAAGGACATAGCCCTTATTGCGGCGGCGTTTGCAATTGTATTCTGCTATATCCAATGTTCTCCTAAACTTAGCCCAACTATTGCGGCTGTGCCAAATACTACGCCACAAGCTGATTTAAACAAGGGGCTGAAAGATTACTTTAAAGATGATTTTTTGGTTGGCGTGGCAGTGGGTTCCAGATCAATAAGAACAGACTCTCCTTTAATAACCAGGGAATTTAATAGCGTGACAGCAGAGAACGACATGAAAGTGGGGATTATACATCCAACGGAAGGCACTTACAACTGGAAGAATGCTGACGATATTGTAGCCTTTGCAGAAAGACATAAAATTAACATACGCGGCCATAATTTGCTTTGGCACACGCAAAATGCCGAGTGGATGTTTGTAGGGCCGGATGGGAAACAGGCTACAAAAGAGTTGGTGTTAAAGCGCCTAAAGGAACACATCTATACAGTGATGAACCGCTACAAAGGCAAAATTTATGCATGGGATGTGGTGAACGAAGCTATTGATGACAGCCAGGACCCTACAGTGATGTACCGCAAAACTAAATGGCTGGAAATATTTGACGGGCCTGAGTTTATAGACGCAGCTTTCAGGTTTGCGCACGAGGCGGATTCTAAAGCAAAGTTATATTACAATGAGTTTAACAGCGAGCGTGAGGTTAAACGCGAAAAGATATTTAAACTGATGAAAAGGCTGAAGGCTAACGGCGTACCGATTGACGGGGTGGGTTTTCAGGCGCATTGGTCATTAGATTATCCAACGGCTACGCAACTGCGTACTGCCCTGGATGAGATAGTTTCATTAGGTTTAGAGGTGCAAATTACCGAACTGGACCTAACAATTCATCCAAGGCCTTTAGGCGCACCAGCACCCACAACACCACCTGTTGACCTTGGTTATACTCCCGAATTAGAGGCCCGGCAAGTAGCGAAATATAAAGAGATATTTGACATATTAAGGGCGTATAAAAAGAATATAAAAGCTGTTACCTTTTGGAAAGTTAGCGACAGAGGAAGTTGGTTAGATAGCCGTGGGGGTGGCTCGGCAGGTGATGTGAAACCTGCCACGCCAATGATGCTTAAAGCTTACCCGCTATTGTTTGATGTTAACAGTCAACGTAAGAAAGCGTATTGGGCGGTTGTGAATAAATGATTTTTGCCCCCGCAGCGTTTCTCACAGCGTACACTGCAACAGAAACAACATTGTGCCTCGCAGGGTCCCTTTCAAAAGATGCTGCGGGACAAAGCACTACGTTTTTAAGAAGTTAATGCTACGTTTTTAGCCAACGTTTTAAAACGATCACCATCGGCTTGTACAACGGTAATGGTAACTGCGCCCGTTTTACTGGTGTTAATGTCGCGCACAATGCCCGCTTTACCTTTGTGGGTACCACCAATTACTTTACACGACGCTCCGTCTGATATTTCTTTACTCATGGCAGAAAATATATAATTATAATTATAAATATAGACGATTTTTAATTACAAGCAGAATGCCTGCATGCTGTATGCCTCAGGGGTGAGCATCAAACGATGAGAATTAGCGACAATGAAAACCTGGAAATTGGTATCAGTAACTATGAACCATAAACTATGATCCATCAACCAAAAACCTACTGCGCCTTAAACATAAACGTTACGGTGCCCAGCTGCTGTTCCTGCGCATTTTCAAGTGCGTTAAGGTGTGCATCACGAACGGCGTCTTCGCATTTATCCAGCAACGCGGCATCGGTAATGGTAGTGCCGCGGGCGCCTGCACGGGCATACACAACCGTACCATTTTTGTCAACACGCAGTTCCACCACCACTCGGCCTGTTTGCCTACCGGTATAAGTCACTATTGGTCTTGATGTAAAGCTACGTTGAGCCATCGTTAAGTTACCCCCGTTACCTGATCCGGTACCGTCATAATTATTGGTAAGAGTGCTACCTGTAGGTTTGCCCTGGTTGCCGGGCGCGTTGCCGTTGCCATCACCCTCGCCAACGCCGTTGTTGGTTTTGCCTTTGTATAACGCGTTTTGGTTAACTGTTGGTTTTGCTTCAGTTTTATTGGGTTGCGTAGCTACAGTACTGCTTGGTTTCTTAGTGTTTGCCGCAACTTCGGGCGCATCTTCGCTATTTTGAGTTACAACATTTTTATCGCTGCTTTCAACCTGGGTTTTCTCCGGGGTGGGGGTGGCGTCGGTTACTTTATCGGGCTTGGTATTGTTGGCGTTCTCAGCAACCGATGGCTCATCAATACTCATATAATCGCTGCCCATACCTTCATCAACCGTACCGTAATTTACCAATATACCGCCTGTACCGTTTTCGGGCAGGGCAGGCGTACCGAACACAATAAACCAGCACGCAGCAATAAGCACAGCCATAATTATGCCTGTAGCTAAAAATGCTTTGGGATAGTTGTTTTCTTCGTGTTCGTAGTTAGTCATTTGTCATTTGTCATTATGTCATTGGTAATCCGGTATAACCTAATCAACCAATCTCTAGTTAACTAATCACTAATTTTTCGGTTCTGTTGCCAAAACAAGTTTCATATTCAATTTTTGGGCCGTGTCCATCACTTGTACCACATCTTGTATAGCAACCGTTTTTTCTACATATAAAACAATGGTTAGTTCTGTTGCCAGTTTTTTGTAACCCTCCAGGGTGCTGCTCAAATTGGCAACGGGTATTTCCTTTTTATCAACGTAATATTTCAGGTCCTGAGTTATAGATACTACTATCGTTTTTTTTGAGATCGATTTCCCGCTGGATGATTTAGGCAGCATCAATTTAATAACGTTGGGATTTGCTACCGTTGACGCAATGAGGAAAAACAAAAGCAGGAAGAACATGATATCGTTCATAGCCGAAGTATGTACTTCGGCAGAAGCTCCTCTTTTTCTTTTTCTTAAATTCATTTGCTTGGTTCTTCTAACAGGTCAATAAATTCAATTGCGTCTGTTTCCAGTTTTAATATCACTTTATCCACCATCATATTCAAAATGTGGTAGCATATATAAGCTATCATACCTACAAATAAGCCAGCAGCCGATGTTACCATCTTTACATACAAACCAGCTGATATTGTGCCTATACCTATATCACCTGTTTGTGAGATATCAAAAAATATTTTTATTACGCCGGCTATTGTTCCTAAAAAGCCTAACATGGGGGCTATGCCAGCTATAATGCCCAAAATACCTATGTTTTTTTCGAGTTTTGATACCTCTAACTTGCCAATGTTTTCAACAGCGCCCTCAATGTCTTTTATAGGGCGGCCTATGCGTAATAATCCTTTTTGCAGCATGCGGCCCAAAGGCGTGTTGCTGTTGCGGCAAATTGCAATGGCAGAGTCAAGATTACCCGCTAATACGCTGCCACGGATCTGCTGGATTAACTGCGACTCATTTTTTGCGGCTTTGCGGATGGTAAAATATCGCTCAAAAAATATGACTAAACCTAATACCGCTAAAATACCTATGGGTAGCATAACCCAGCCGCCTTTTAATAAAAGGTCGCCAAAACGTAGTTCTTGTGGTGGTGCGGTCGCTAACTGTTGCGCGGTGCGGTTTGCGGTATCCGCCAATTGGCTAATGGTATCTGTAACTGCCTGCATTATGTATAATTATAGTTCTTTATTGGTTTAATTTTGTTCGGGTATTTCTATGGTATAGGCCCACTTGTTTAATTTACCTTCTTTTATAAGCTTTTGTTTAAAAGCCTCGCTTTCACTTATTGACGTAAAGTTGCCTAATGAAATTTTAATAAGCTTCCCCGGCCTGTCTTCAGCCAGTTTAGCGTTAAGCAGGCCCATCGCCTTGTATTTTTTTACCGCTTCGTTAGCTGCCCATAAATTTTTAAAGCCTTTCCCTGTTATTAATTCAAAGCGGGCTCTTGCAATTGTATCTGCTGCAACAACACTTGTCGTATCATTTAACGTATTATCAGCGCTATCAGTATTTGCTGTATCAAGTGCGGGAACTTCAATTGTGTTTGGTCGCGTTTCTACAGCGGTGACTGGCTGATCGTTTTTCCAAAATTGTAGCTTGTTAAAAGTATCCGGGGAATACATGTAAAGTGCCAAAACACCAACTGCTAATACGGCAACTATAACAAGCGATATCAGTATGCTCCGTAAGGGACCACTGCGTTCTTCCTCCTCTTCGGGCAGATCAAGAAAAGCTTCGTCATAAGCTGATGATGTATGAGGCTCAAGCGTTTCTTCCGGATGGTTACTAAAAGGTTCCACATAGTTTGATGATATGGAATCTTCAAATTTATCGGCAACAAGAGGCGAAACTTTTTCTTCAGCTATAGGCGCAAACTTTTCCTCAGCAACAGGAGTGAATGTCTTTTCGCTAACAGGTTCGATGCTTTTATTAACAAATTCAACTTTCTCTTCTTCAGTGTTGTGATAAGAAAACGCAGTTTCGGGTGCGGACTGATGCTGACGGGCAGACGCATTACTTAACTTAGTGATCCTGATAGGAACATACCCGTAAAGTTCGGAGTCGTCAAGTAACCTGTCATTTGGTCTAAATGAAAGCTCGGACCTGTCAGTAAAAAAATAGCCCATATTACCCAGCGGTACATCTGCAACTATAGCCTGCAAGCGCAGGTTGGCAACGTATTTTTGAATAAAATATTTAGCAGATGTAAGCGATATGTGTTTTTTAGCAACCAAATATTCAGCTAATTCATCATTATCTACGTCAACCTGCGGCTCAAAATGTACTTTGTTATACGGCGGGTAAAAAAGTTCTTCCCTCTCATCATAATAAGCGCTCATGCGTATTTGCGAAAAGTTTCCCAAGCCGGCTACCTTTACTTCGCCCTGCTGTACTAAAAACTCACCCAAATAAAAACCTACATCCATGGGCTAAAAGTAAGGGATAATCGCATAACATCAAAACCAGTGATGCCCTTTAAAAGCTATAACTTGCGCCGCCAAATATATTAAAGCCATAATTTTGATAATACAGCCAGTTTTGACTGTCAGCGTTCAGGATGTTGTTAACCTGCCCAAATATGGTTATCTTCTTTGTTACCTTATATTCAACTCCGCCACTCAGATCTGCAAACGCGTCTATAGCAGAGCGGGTAGCTCCGGCTGCCTGCATAGAGGCGCTTACGTAAGGATCAAAAGTTTGGCCCCTGTACAACAGCGTGCCGTTTACAATAACCTTATCATTAATACGTATAGAGGCTCCGCCTTTCAGTTTAAATTTGGGAAGATTCCAGGCAGTTTTTTCTGACGCCAACTGATAATCCACAAATTCAACGCTCCCGAAAATATTTACATCCTCGGTTGCTTTGTAATCAAGTTCGCCGTTGAAGCCGTTTACGCGCGCAGTGCCATCGTCATATAAAACTTTAAACTTGTTGTATCCTGCCGCTATATTAAAATTGCTTACCATCAAAGGCATATTTTTAACGCTGTTACGGTAAATAGTGGCTTTAAAGTTTAAGCCGGGGGCTAGTGTACCTTTTAATCCCGCGCTTATATCCAATTCGTCAACCGAGTTGCGGATGCCGAGATTTTGGCCAAGAAAAGGGTTTACAGCATAAAAATTCCTCAACGTTGATTTATTGATGTCGCCTTTGGCTTCAACAAACAAGCGGGCATATTTGGGTATAACCTGCAACTCGGCTTTTGCCGCCGGAAATATAAAAAAGCGCGATGAAAAGCCAAATTCGGTGGCAAGGGTAACGCCTGCATCAATTTTGTAATTGGTACCCTGAAATTTTATGTAAGGATTAACACGTGCAATGCTGTTATTGATGGAGTATTGCTCGTCTTTTTGTGTGGTCAGATCAAGCGATGCGCTTGCACCCGCGTAAAACTGCTTAATGGTTTGATTTAAAAATCCGGATATGGCAACATTGTTTTCGCGTGCTTTAAACCTGTCCGCAAAACCATAGCCCTGCAACTTAAGCGCATAAGTAAAATCATTTTCCACATCGCGGTAATTCTTAACCAGTTCACCTTCGGCGCTTATGGTATTAAAATATTGATGGGCAGGGAAGAAGTTTGCGGCAGGGGGTGGGTCATAAGGATTGTAACCGTAAAAGTTGTTACTGCGATTACTGAAGTCAATACGCCCGCTCAGTGAATTTACAGAGCCTATACTTTTGCCAAATACACCAACCTGATTGGTAATGGTATTCTGTTTTTCAAAAGCAGTGCCGCTTTGGCCAAAATGTTTAAAATAGCCCGCAACCTGCAGGGCTTCGTCTTTGCCATTACCAAAATAGCCCTCGGCAAAGGTAGTTTTAAGGCTCCCGACACCGGCCCTGACAAAATTGTTCGTCGGGATTGAATCTACCTCTGCAGGCATACGCATGGCGTTTAGCTGTTTTATATCCGTATTGCGTTCCAAACGCTTGTCAATAGGTGTATAGGTAAGCGGTGCCTTAAACGGTGCCTTATCTTCCATATCAGGGTTACGGCGCAGCTTAACAGCGTCGGCCAAAACTGGTTTGTATGCCGTAGTAATCACAATTTCTTCAGACAGGCTACCACCGCTTTGCTGCGCATTATTAGCTGCTCCACCGTTTTTAGTTGTATCAACTTTAATCTTTGATGCAGCATCGCCAATGTTTTGTGCATCGGCCTTTTTTGGCTGCGTTGCTGGTTTTTGCGCAGGTCTTCTTTGCGCATCTGCGCCCAGAGTAAAGCAAAGCACCATCAGTAAGGTAAGCAGGGTAAGTGTGTATCTCAATTTCATTGCTTTTGTATAGTATTTACTTGTTGCCTTGTTTTATTGTTTACTGGTGCTATCCTGTTGTGTGCCGGTTACGGTTGTTTTTTTCTGCGGCGATAGCCTGTCCAGCTTTTGGCGGGCCGTTGTAAGAATATCATCTTCGCCTTTATAATTTTCAATTATACTCTGCAGTGTAGCCTTAGCCTGAAAGGTATCTTTAAGGCCAACATAGTTGTCGGCTAAAAGGATATAGGTTTTTGCAACCCAGTAATCATAATTCGGCAGGTCCTTCACAAGATCAAAGCAGGTTTTTTGCGATATCTTATATTGCCGCTTTAAGTATTGCACATTGGCAATATTGTAGCGGGCCTCTGCGGCGGCAATAGTCTTAGTATTATCAGCAGTATAGGTAAATTCTTTTACAGCAGATGTGGTATCGGCAAGTTGTAAGTAAGCCACGCCGGCGTATAAGCCTGTTTTGAATTTATCCTCCTGCGATGTTTTTTCATTTTCGCGCACAAGGTGCACGTAGTTAATGGCTTCCTCAGGCATGCGCATTTGCGAATAGCAAAGCATCAAATTATTAATCGCGAATGTGTAGTCAGCTTTATATTCTGATGTGGTTTCCAGCTTTTTAAGAAATGCCACTGCATCGTTCCATTTTTTCTGCGCCAGATATAGCTTAGCCATGCTGATGAGTGATTGCTCAGTGTAAGCGCTGCTCCAGTCGTTCAATATCACATTATAATCGGCCACGGCCTCATCGTAGCGGTTAAGATTAACCAAGCTTTGAGCGCGGGTAAACCGGGCTTGTTTTTCGTAAATAGGTTTTGTATTAAATTTATCAAAATAGGCACTCACGGCTGCCGCAGCTCCCTGCCAATCGCCGCGCACATACAGATTGTTTGCTGCCGTCATCATTATACTTTCCTGTTCAGATGTTGTATAATTGCCAATAGGTGTGCTAACGGCATAGTTTAGATACGTTTGAGCGTCGCCTTTATCCGTATAAATTTTCTCAATCTGTTTAAGAGCTTGCTTTGCTTCAGTTGCAGACGGGTAATCTTTCACTACCCGTTTAAAGTCTTCCACCGCAGCCATGTCATCACCAGCGTTATAGTCTATTAAACCAATTGTTGTGAGGGCGCGTGGTATGTAGCTGCTGCGCGGATATTTTTCAACCATGGTTTGCAGCGCGC
Source organism: Mucilaginibacter sp. HD30 (assembly GCF_054061755.1). Lineage (NCBI taxonomy): Bacteria > Pseudomonadati > Bacteroidota > Sphingobacteriia > Sphingobacteriales > Sphingobacteriaceae > Mucilaginibacter > Mucilaginibacter sp. HD30. The sequence goes on along the minus strand of NZ_JBSSEO010000001.1, from coordinate 2,093,696 downwards.
TTTTGGCTGTGGCGCCATCGTTTTTAACAAAATAAGTGTAAGCTATCTCAAAGTCTGAATCATCGGCGTAATCAGAATTAGGGAATTTGTTTAGTACCTCTTTAAGCGTGCCGATCTTAGCATCCGGACTGCCTTGTAAGCCCTGTATCATTCCACGTTGAAACAAAGCGTAATCCTGACCTTTGCTTCCCTGTGCAATTATGCGGTTGTAATAACCAAGCGCCTTGCCGTAGCTTTTCAGTACAAAGTAGCTGTCGCCAATACGGGTAACAGCATCGTTTATGCTGTTTTTGTCTTTCTCTTCGCCACGTAAAAAACGTTCAAAAAACTGTGCAGCCTTGCTGTACTTTTCGTCGTAAAACGCGGCATAGGCCAAAGCATAGTTGGCATAGTTGGCAACATTCGTTTCGGCAGCCTCAGGCATCTGCAAAAATTTCTCAAAATTCTCAACAGATTCGCCGTATTTGCGCACTTCATACATCGCTTCCGCCATCCAGTAAGTCGTGAGGGCTTTAATGTTCCGGTCTACCGGGTTTTGCAATGAGCGTAAAAAGATGCCAATTGCATTCTCAAAAGCACGTTCGTTGTAAAATTCTAATCCACGGTAATAAGTAACTTTTTGATAAGCTATTCTCGCACTTTCAGATTTGTTAGGAATAGGTTCCAATATCTCAACCGCCTCTTTATAATTACGCGAATTTAAAAGCACCTCTCCTAAAAGCACTTTAACCTCGGTATTGCGGGTTGAGTTGGGATAGTTTTTAAGGTAGGCACGTGTGGCATCTAAAGCCTGCGTATAAAAATCAAGTTCGTATGATAATTTGGCATACTCATAAAGCGCGTCTTCCTGTAATTGTCTGTCAAAGTTCAGTTTTGAAGCCGCCAGGAAAGCGTTGCGGGCACTTTCCTTGTTATTCATTTTCAGGAAAACCTGCCCCAGTATATAGCTGCCGTTTTGGGCGTAAACATCATTGTCGCTAACAAGGGTTTCTAATTCGCTGGCTGCCTTTGAAAAATTACCAACCTTAAAATAGGCGTAACCCATTTGGTAACTATCCTGCGTGTTTTGGGTTTTGCCCAGGTCTTTATCTTCAAACTTGCTGTAGTAATTAACCGCATTATCATAATCGCTTTTTGCAAAATACGAAGCACCGAGTATGCGCAGCATTTCAGTTTCATTTTGCTGACGGGTGCGGTTTAAAATGGGTACTGCATAGTTTATAACGTCATCATACCTTTTATCCAGAAAATAAACGGCGGTAATATAATAAGGATAGCTGTTCTCGTATTTTTTTGAATTTTTTAACTTTTCAAAGTTTACCAGCGCCAGGTGATAATCTTGATTTAAGTAGGCTATATAGGCAAAATAGTAGGTGGCATCATCGGTAAATTGAGAACGCTTGTTTTTTACTTCGCCAAACAGTTGCTGCGCATTTTTAAAATCGTTGAGCGAAAAGTAAGCGTAAGCTTTGCGGAATTTGTACTCGTTATTTTCAGGACCGGTAAGTTCGTTGGCATCAATTTTATCAAACCATTTAATGGTCTCCTGGTATTTACTCTGTTTTGAGTAGGAGCGGCCTATCTGGTAAAACGCCAGTTTGGTAAGCGTATTTTCAGGATGTTCTTTAATGAACTTTAAGAACAGACTTTCGGCATCATCATTACCCAACTCCAGCGCGCAAAGGGCAAGATAATATTGCGAACTCTCTTCTATAAGAGAAAGTTCTGACTCAAACTTTGATTGATTAGAAGTTTTAAGCGCCAGATCTTGCACCAGGTGATATTGCTGGGCCGCAGCAACATATTTTCCGTCATCAAGCAAGCGTTTTGCAGCATGGTAGGTGCTGTAAAGTTGCGAGGAGGGGTTTTGTTGTGCTAATGCTGGCGCGGTGATTATGAAAAGAGGGAACAGGTAGTATTTTAATTTTATCATAAAACGCGGACAAAAAGTTCTGCAATTTAATTATTCAATAAGCTATAATCCACATAAATAATTAACACCTGTGGAAAATTAGTTTTTTAACGCAGTAAATTTTGGGATGGTATGGATGTGGAAAAAATTAGTCATTGGTGATTAGTCAATGGTAATTAGTTACACTTTTGATTAATTGAATGTATTAGCAGAGAATGCGGTATTAAGATATTGTTGGGGGATTAAGCATTATCAAGTACATGTTTCGGGCTTATTAATATTAGCTGCAAAAATGACCAATAACAATTGACTAATGGCAATTAAGCCACTATCTGCCGCTGAACGCAGCTTAGTAACGCATCTATATCAAAAGGTTTAGCAACAAAACCATCCGGTTGGTAAGCGGGAGAGTTTATATCTTTAAGTGCATGGCTGGCAGAGATCATAATAACCGGAATTTTATGAGTTTCTACATTCGTTTTAATATCGCGGCATAGTTCGCGTCCATCCATATTGCCTAACATAATATCCAATATTATCAGATCAGGCTTAAATGATCGGATATTATCGAATAAAGAATGGCCATTTGTAAGGGGCTCAACTAAATAACCTGAATCTTCCAGGATATATTGTACTATTTCAAGGATGTCTTTGTCGTCATCAACCACTAAAATCCGTCTCATTGTTAAAAATACTATATAAAAAAGGTACAGCAATTACTTATTGTTTAACAAGCAATTGCTGTACCATTTTTCAATTTAACTTAATTATTAGTTGTTTTCCGGTTTTAGATATTAAAATATTATTAGAACGATATATTTTATATTAAATAGAAATATAGAAGTGTGTTATATTGTTAACATTAGCTTGACTGTCCTAAAAACCGAATAGCTGTTTAAGGTCAGGCTTTATAACTGTACCGTATTTTTTCAAATCTTCTTCGCTTACCTTTTTCTCTGATGCAACAATGCAATAAGTATAAGCTTTGTTTTTAATTTGCGCGTCATGAAATGCTTTCAGGTCAGCAAAGCTCATTTTATCCAAATTCTCAAAAACGTCCTTACGCAGATCATGGTCAAGACCCAGGCGTTTTGCGGCCAAATAGTCTGTTATAATACCGTCCTCGGTAATACGTTCTGTTTCTATTGATTTACGCACATTATCTTTTGCAAGAGTTACACCCTCATTTGATTCAGGTAAAACGGTAAGCAAATCATTCATGCCTTTTATCGCTTCGTTTAGCTTATCGGCCTGTGTGCCTATATAAGCTGCAAACACACCGCGGTTTTCTTTTTTACCCGGCGTTGCATATTGAGCAGAGGTGGAATATGCCAAAGCTTTAGATTCCCGCAGATCCTGCAATACTATTGAACTAAAACCGCCTGTACCGAAGTAATTATTAAACACCTCAATGCTTGGTTCTAATGCAGGGTTATATTTTTCACCGTTATGTATCCAGTAAATTTCTGCCTGCACCATATCGTAGTTTGCAAAAAGCACCTGGTTTGCCGTGTTGGTTACCTGGGTAAATTTAACCGCCGGCGGGTACGCTGTAAATGATGCAGGTACTTTATGCAGCGAAGCTACGTCTGAACCAGCCGCCGCGGCTGTTTTTGGCCCGTAATAAAGTACTATATGGCTGTAATTGTTAAGCTCATGCAAAACCCGTATAAGATCCTCAGATTTTAAGGCATCCAATTGCTCATTAGTAAGGCCATAATTGTACGGGTTTTCAGGGCCATATTGGGCGTAGCTTAACAACCCCTGCATAAGGGCTGATTTATTTATTTTAGAGTTTTCGCGTGAACGTTTTATCCTTGCCTTTAAACTCGCCAGTGCCGCCTCGTCGGGCTTACAGTTGGCCAACAGGTCTTCATAAAGCTTTACGGTGGCCGCAAAGTTCTCCTGCAAGCCGTTAAAGCTTACCGTAGTGATCTCATTGCCTGCACTTATACTATAGGTGGATGCTAATTTATAAAACGCTTTGCTAAAGTCCTCTGATGTTTGTGTACCTGTACCTAAAAACTGCAGGTATTGGGCCGCTATTGGTAACAGTTTATTGTTCCAGGCACCCATCTCATAACGGTAATATAATCTGAAAAGGTTGTTATCGTTATTTTTCACTGCCAATACGTCAAGGTTACCTGCCTTAGCGCGCTGTATGTCTTTTTGATAGTCCAACCAAACAGGTTTTATATTAGTAACCGGCATTGCCATAACCTGTTTTAAGAACGACGACTGCGCTGCGGGGTTTAAATCAACCGGCGTAATTGTGGGTTTGTCCACTTTAACAATGTTCTTGTCCTCGCCCTGGTGCTTATAAACTATAACATAGTTTTGGCTGTTAAGGTATTTATTGGCAAAGGCTATTATTTGTGGCTTTGTTACTGCAGACAGCTCTTTTACAGTACCAACAACGTTTTTCCAGTCAACACCTGATGTAAAAGCACTCATCAGGTCATCTGCTCTCGCAGAATAATCTTCATTTTGTTGTATTAGGCGTTTTTTCTCGTTGTTAACAATGGATAGGATCAGGTCGTCAGAAAATTCACCCGCACGCAGCTTGGCAATTTCTGCCAACATCAGGTCGCGTACTTCATCTAACGACTGGCCCTTAACGGGGTTGCCACGCAGCATCAGCACACCATAATCTTTTAAACCGTAACTGCTTGCACTTGCGCTCAATAGCTTTTGTTTTTTGATAAGGTCAAGGTCAAACAAACCTGCTTTTCCGTTAGTAAGCATTGAACCCATCAGGTCAAGCAAGCGCGCGTCGCGGGTATTTGCACCCGGAAAACGAAACGCCAAAGTAACGTTCTCGGCATTTGGCCCATATACATCTGCCATTATTGGCGCGGTTATAGGTTGTTCCGCATCAAATTTATAGGCCGGGACGGGCTTTGATTTAAGATAACTAAAGGCAACGTCTATTTTTTTAATTACTGCATCGGGATTAAAATCGCCCGAAAGAATAACACCCATATTATTCGGAACGTAGTAATCATAATAATACCTGCGAATAGCAACCAGCGATGGGTTTTTTAAATGCTCAACGGTACCAATTGTAGTTTGTTTACCATAATTGTTATTGGGGAACAACTTCGTAAACATGGTCTCTGTCACCTTACGGCCATCATCATCAAGCGTGCGATTCTTTTCTTCATACACTGCTTCCAATTCGGTGTGGAAAATTCTAAGTATAGGGTTTCTAAAACGCTCCGCCTGCACTTTCAGAAATTTATCCATAGCGTTAGCCGGTATATCTTCGGTATAAACAGTCTGTTCAAACGAGGTGAAGGCGTTGCTGCTTTGGCCGCCCATCGAGGTCATCATTTTATCGTATTCGTTGGCGATAGCATATTTAGCCGCCTCGCCCGATGCCTTGTCGATCTCTTTGTATATCTCCTTACGTTTTGCTTCGTCCTTTGTGTTATTATATTGTTCGTACAAAGCGTCAACTTTAGTAAGTAATGGTTTTTCTTTTTCCCAGTTTAACGATCCAAATTTATCGGTTCCCTTAAAAAGCATATGCTCCAGGTAATGTGCCAGGCCTGTGTGGTCGGCAGGGTCGGTTTTGCTTCCGGCCTTTACAGCTATATAGGCCTGTATACGCGGCTGTTTTTTTGTGGGGCTTAAAATAACAGTTAAGCCATTTTTTAAAGTATAAAACCGTGAGTGCGTAGGGTCGCCTGTTACATATTTGTAATTATAACCCGCTGCGGTGGCCTGTTTCCAGGCAATAGGGGTTTGAGCCGTTAAACTTTGGGCTACAAAAAATAAAAGGCCGAGGAAAAGGAATCTGTATTTCATGATATTGTTTGGATGTTGCAGCAATAAAAGTATTTAAAAATAACACATAAAAAAAGCCGGCGTATGTTAACGTCGGCTCATTTTTCTATTTTTTATAAAAACTATCGTTAATAGTCAGATTCCCCACTGCTGCGGTCGCGGTAATTTCCGTTTCCTCCGCCGCTGCGCTTATCATCGTTTCCATATTTTTTATAACCACCGCCGCTATCGTTTCCACCGCGGTAACCGCTGTTACCTCCTCCGCCGCTGCGCTTATCATCATTTCCATATTTTTTATAACCGCCGCCGCTGTCATTGCCACCACGGAAATTGCGGTTACCACCGCCGAAATTGCCCGCGGGCCTTTCTTTTTCGCGAGCTTCGCTAACAGCAATGTTTTTGTCAAGAACTTTTCTTTCGTTCAGTTCGGCAATTGCGTTGTTCGCCTCGGTACTGTCGGGCATTTCAACAAATGCAAAACACTTGCTTCTGCCGGTTTCGCGGTCCATAATAAGGTTGACAGAATTTACCGTCCCATAAGCGGCAAAAAGGTCTGCAATTTGGGCTTCCTGATATTGATGGGGCAGCCTGGCTACAAAAATTTTCATTAAACTATAATATGATGATTAAAAAAGCAAGTTTGTAGTGTAAACATACACTAATATAATTTTATTTACAATTACAATAGCCAAGCTTAATTTGTTTTAAAAAACGGTAGTTTTTTAATTATTTTATAAGAAGATTTACTTTTTCGACCAGTTCTGTAAGATCAAAAGGTTTGTTAATGATAGCATCACATCCATACGCCGATAATTCATCGGCATGATTAACATAAGCTGAGAAAATAATTACGGGTACATGCTTAAAATCAGGGTGCGATTTTATCTGCCGGCAAAGCTCGCCGCCGTTGGTGCCCGAAACGCGATAATCTAATATTACCAGGTTGGGATTAAATTGTTTTACAAGCGGAATAACGTCCGTGCTCTCTGAGGTGCTTTTGACATCAAACTTTTCGTAGGATAATGTTTCGTGGACAATATCCAGGATGTCTTGATTGTCATCTAAAACTAATATGCGTTTTGACATTGATGTTAATATTCCGGGAAAAATTAAAAAAGCGGTTAATGTGTTTTAAAATCTAAGCGTCGGAAAAAAATAGTCTGAAAATTGGAACGTTGCAAAAATAGTAATTTTGTTAAATAATAACCTGCACAAAAAGCGCGGTTGTTAATTTGTAACGAATATTAATAATATTGAATAATACAGGCATACCAAATATAATAGATTTTGAGCTTTACATGTTGGTGTGCATGGGCTTGTTAAAAGGCCTCACCAACCGTAAGTAACAACAATTTGCTTTCCTGGCTCATGCCAAAGTCAATGCCAATATTGGTGTCAGACTTTTTGTTGTATTTTATACGTATGCCTGCGCCGGCAGCGGGGTTCCAGTATTTAAATTGCCGGGTATTAGATTCGCTGGCCGAATTAACATTTGCAAATACTACAAAACCTAACAAGCCATTTCGAGTTAGATCACGGCGGTATTCAGCCTCAAAGTATAACAAAGCCTGCCCACGATGCCGGTTTTGTAATATGCCGCGGCCAGACCTTTGGTCGGGTTCCATGCCAATAGCGGGCAAATTTAAATAAGGTGTTAGTGGCGTAAGGGTGGCCCAGTAATAAGTCCAGAAAGCCAGCAGGTTTTTCTTGCCGTTATTACTCAGCGAGTGGTACTTGCGCACATCAAGGTATATAGATTTCCAACTGTTGGTGCTTCCCCATGTTTTATAGTTAAGGCGGTATATAAAGTTACCGTACCAGCCGGGCAGGGGGTTTAGCGCGTTATTACGGCTATCGTACAAAACATTAAAGCTTGGGCCCGATGAGAATGAACTTTGGTTTGTTCGTGTGCCGTACTCGTAACCGGTAAACTGCTCGAAGTTTGTTTTTGCGCCATTGTCGCTATCAACATCAAAATAGTAATCCAGATTATAGCCGATACCCACATACAGGTAAGATGTTATGCGTTTAACAATGCTCTGATAAAAGCGCATATATTTATAATCAACCAAAAACTTATTATCCTGCGGTTGGCCGCCACCCAGGCCCCAGGTGTATTGCGGGTACACTAACAAGCGTGTATCGCCCTGGATGTTAAACATATTATGCTTTACCCAAATGTTTGAGCGGATAGGTAAGCCATAACGCCCGCTAAAGTTTAAGTAAGGCGTAAAATTAACGTTGGATATATATGTAGTTTGCGGATTACCCAAATAAAAGCTCGCGGTGGTTGATGTTATAAGCATCCTGTCTGGCCCGGCGTTTGACGATGAAACCGGCAAAATAGAGAAATAGATCCTTTTGCCTGCGGTATCGGGCGGTCTTTTACTTTGGATATTAAAAAGGTCGCGGCCTATATCTATAATGTCAGTTTTACCCGTTGTGTCAATAATGTTTTTATTTTTAGGATGATCGCTGCTCATCTGCGCAAAGAGCATAACGGGCAGAACAAAAAGTACAAAAAGGAATAGATATTTAAACATTCGCGCGCTATCAACAATAGATATAACAACGCAAATAATATACAAATTGTACACATAAGAATAGAAAAAATACTCGTTAAAATTTACCGTTATAAAACATTCGCTTAGCTTTAAAAAGCGATCTTTGCCGCCTTAGCCGGATTGTCGCGGTAATATGTTTTTATGACGAAAAAGAAATACTTTTTAACGGTACTTATATTGGGTTGCTTAACTGCCCTTTCGCCTTTTTCAATTGATATGTACCTGCCGGGTTTTCCGGATATAGCAAAATCATTAAACACCACTACAGCGCAGGTAGCGTTGTCATTGTCCAGCTATTTTATAGGGCTGGCAGGCGGTCAATTATTGTACGGCCCTTTATTAGACAGGTTTGGACGTAAGCCCCCCTTATACATCGGTCTTGCGGTTTATATCGCGGCATCAGCGGGGTGTTTTATGTCGGCAGATATAAACACGCTTATTGTGTTACGTTTTATCCAGGCAGTAGGCGGCTGCGCAGCAGGTGTAGCATCAATGACCATGGTGCGCGATCTTTTCCCCGTTGAAGAAAATGCTAAGGTATTCGCGCTGTTGATACTGGTTTTAGGCGCTTCGCCAATGGTGGCCCCAACTGCAGGCGGTTATATTACCGCTGCTTTTAACTGGCATTTAATATTTGTTGTATTGGGTATTATGGGCTTATTGTTAATACCTGCCGTAATATGGCTGCCTGATACATATAAACCCAACCTTAATTATTCTCTAAAACCGGCACCCATCATTAATAGTTTTTGGGAGGTTGCAAGAACGCCACAGTTTTTTACTTATGCGCTGGCAGGAGCATTCTCTTTCATGGGGTTGTTTGTATACGTTTCAGGTTCGCCAATGGTGTTTATGGAGTTGTTTAGGGTAGAAGCTAAAACCTACGGATGGATCTTCGCCGGTTTGTCCATCGGCTTTATTGGTGCAAGTCAGATTAACAACGTGCTGCTTAAAAAATTCACCAGCGAACAAATTGCCAGAACTGCATTGACCGTTCAGGTTATTAGTTCTGTTATATTTTTTACAGGATCAAGTTACGGCGTATTCGGCCTTGCGGGAACAATAGCAATGATATTTATTATGTTGTGTTGCGTGGGTACCACTAACCCAAATGCATCGGCACTTTCGCTGGCACCGTTTTCGCAAAATGCAGGTACGGCTTCCTCATTATTAGGTGCATTGCAGTTGGGTCTGGGATCTTTCGGCACCATGTTGATCAGCTATTTCAATATCCCTACAACGCTGCCTATGGCAGGTATTATGGCTGCATCAGCAAGTATAGCTTTATTGGTTTTACTTGTAGGTAGCAGGTTTATAAAAAATAAGGTAAAAGCTAAGGGTGCGGTAGTGGCGGGTCATTAGCCACAGCCCCCTCTAAATCTCCCCGGAAAGGGGAGACTTTACAAAGCGTCCGAATATACACTCTCTGCTCTCGTCCTCAGGTTATATCCTGATGCCATTACTTCACCGTAAGCACCTGCGGTGCGCACAGCAATAAGGTCGCCCCTAAATGATTCAGGCAGCTCAACATCCTTACGGAAACAATCCGTACTCTCGCAAATAGGGCCGACAACATCATAGTGAATGGTTTTATCTTCCGGACTTTCTGACTTTCCGACTTCCGGACTACCCGCCTGCCTGCTAATATTCTCCACTTCATGGTACGCTTGGTATAACATAGGGCGCATCAATTCAGTCATTCCCGCATCCAGTACCAAAAAGTTTTTCTTCTGGCCGTTTTTAACATATAGCACGCGCGATATTAAAGAGGCGCATTGCGCCACCAGCGCTCGGCCCAGCTCAAAATGTACCTCCTGACCGGGTTTAACGTTCAAAAAGTCTTTAAATACTTTAAAATAACCTTCAAAGTTGGCTATAGTGTTGGTGTCAGGGTGATAGTAATCAACGCCCAGGCCGCCACCTGTATTCAATATTTTTACTTTAAAACCGCGATCCTCAAACCAGTCCTGCATTTCGTTAATGCGGATACACAAGCTGCGGTAAACCTCAAGGTCAGTAATTTGTGACCCTATATGAAAGTGTATACCTAAAAACTGCAGATTATTGCAGGCGCGCAAGGTTTCGGCAACATCCCCCAATTGCCAGGTGTTTATGCCAAATTTGTTCTCGTCTAAACCGGTAGTAATATAGTGATGGGTATGCGCATCAACATTAGGGTTAATGCGGATGGCGACGCCGGCTGTTTTATTTTTTGCTTTGGCCAAATCATTTATAATGGTCAATTCCTGTACAGATTCAACATTAAAGCAAACTATATCTGCGTCAAGAGCAGCGTTTATTTCTTTATCAGATTTGCCTACACCTGCAAAAACAATTTTTTCTTTACCAAAGCCATGTTCAACAGCAGCCTTTACTTCCCCGCCGCTCACACAATCCGCACCAAAACCAAATGATTGGATCATATCCAGCACCTTAGGATTGAAATTAGCTTTCATGGCATAATGTACATGGAAGCCATATTTAGACGATGCAGTGTGGCACGCTGCTAAAGTTTGGCGCAGCACCTCCATATTGTAATAATAAAAAGGCGTTTCAATACTTTGAAAACTGGAAATGGTATCTGGGTTAAACATTATTATAAGTCAAAAATCAAAATTAAAAAGTCAAAAACCTGACTTGATCAATAATCCGAATCGAAAATCCGGTATAAAAACAAATTCGAAATCGAAAATCCGACATTCGAAATCAAAATAAATCCAATATCCGAAGTTAAAATAACCTGCTATGCAGGCTCCTTAGCGCTTCCACCTTATCTTCGGTTTCAACCAGTACAGATAGGTTATGCTTACTGCCACCATAGCTTATCATGCGCAATGGCAGGTGTTTTAAAGCATCTAAAACGCGCGAGCCAAAGCCCTGCTTATCAGCCGCAAAATCTCCTACAACACAAATAATGGTTTGGTCGGCGTCTACTTCAACATTGCCAAAAGCCTCAAGCTCTGCTAATATTTGCGTCAGATATGTTGTGTCATCAATGGTTAAGGATACCGCCACTTCTGATGTGGTGATCATATCAATTGATGTTTTATAGCGCTCAAACACCTCAAACACGCGGCGCAAAAAACCATAGGCCAGTAACATCCGGCTTGAGTTGATTTTAATGGCGGTAATACCATCCTTTGCGGCTATTGATTTTATTTTGTTCTTTTCGCTATCGTTAGTTATCAAAGTACCTTTTGCCATTGGTTCCATGGTATTAAGCAGGCGTACAGGTATTTTGTATTTCTGCGCCGGGAACACGCTTTGCGGATGCAATATTTTTGCCCCGAAGTAAGCCAGCTCGGCTGCCTCATCAAATGATAGCTGCGCGATGGGAGAGGTGCCCTTAACAATCCGCGGATCGTTATTGTGCATGCCGTCAATATCTGTCCAGATCTGCACTTCCTCGCTGCGAATGCCAGCTCCAATTAATGATGCAGTATAATCACTGCCGCCGCGGCGCAGATTATCTATCTCGCCAAAGGCATTGCGGCAGATATAGCCTTGTGTAATAAAAAAATTATTACCCTTATGCTGCTCAAGCATTGGTGTTAAATGCGATGTTATATAGTCAACTATAGGTTCGTTGTCCTCATCAATCTTCATAAAATCCAACGCGGGCAACAATACCGATGGCACACCTATTTCTGTTAAATAAACATGGTATAAAGTGGTAGATAATAGTTCGCCCTGCGCCAGTATTATTTTTTCTTCAACGGAGGTAAACAGATCATTAGCAACACCGCTTAGCAGCGAAAAATGATAATCTATAACTTCCTTGCCCTGCACTAAAAACTCGGGTTTGGCAAAAAGTTCTTTAATAAATGTTTCGTATTTATCCTTTAGAATACTTATCAATTGAGCAGCCTTGGGTTTATCGCCGGTAAGGTAGGCCTGTCCAATTGCAACCAGGCTGTTGGTTGTACCAGATACGGCCGAAAGTACCACTATCTGCCTTTCAGAAGCATCAATAATATCAAGCAACTTCTTCATCCGCTCCGGGCTGCCTACTGATGTTCCGCCAAATTTTAAAACTTTCATTTTGTATTTCTTAGTCCTGATACCGGCAATAAAAATTGTTGCCCATACCTGTTTTGAGGCGCTAAAAATAGGGATTTAAAGAGATAAAATATTATAACCACCGCAATTAATTTGAGCGTTAGAAACATAGAACATAATCAACCCATACAAGAATTGATGGTGATGTTTTTTATAAAAAAACTTTAATTAAAAATCGCCAATGGCATTTTCAGAACGTTTTGCTTTACAGGTTACAAAAACTGACTTATAAGTCAGTTTTTGTAAAAACATGGTAATAGGCTTTGTTTGCAAATAAATTAATGTCGAGATTTACCGTAGGTTATTTTAATAGGGGTATTAAATAGCTATAAAAAGTCATCCGCTTTGGTGGGTGGCTTTTTTGCTTTTATGGCCAGCTACATGCAGGTTAAGATACTTCCCCTTTAATTATTGCTCGGTTTGCACATGAGTTTTGAAGATCATTTCTAAAATTTCGCGGGTATTATCGGCATAATCTACTTTAACAGTAGTGCCATTGTTCAGCCAGTTTAAAATGGTTTCGCTGTGTTTGGGCTTAAGGCTTTTAATAACGGGTACGCCCATTTCTTTTAGTGCTGCTGCGTTCAATTGCTGTTCGTATTGGTTTTTCATGGGAATCACCAGCAATTTCTTTTTCATAAATAATGCTTCGGCTGGTGTTTCAAAACCTGCACCGCAAAGCACGCCCTCGCTCTCGGCCATGCTTTTTATAAATGCTTTGTTGTTAATGGGCTGAATAAATACATTGCCGTGCTGCTTTATCTTACTGTTATGTTTGGAGAATACGTCCCAATGAATATCCTTAAATTCCGAGAGGCGTTTTATCAACCGCTTGTCATCATAAGCGGGCAGGTAAACGGTATAATGGCCCTTATTACTAATGCGTTGCTCACGTACTTGTTGCCGTATTACAGGAGTAAAGGTTTTCTTGTCGAACTTTTTAAAGTGGAAGCCATAAGACACAGATACCGGAGCATAATTTCTAAGCACAAGCTTTCCAATCATATCCGTTTCTTCCGTTTTTGGCGTATTATCGCCCAAAACTGCTGCCTGATGACTTAGGCCAATGCAGGGCTTATCCGCCAAGTAACAAGCCCAGGCCGATACGGGTTCAAAATCATTAATAACAACGTCGTATTTATCAATCGGAAGTTCTTTTATTTCTTTAAGAAACTTGCGGAAACGCGATTTTAAGAAAGATTTCCACAAGTCTACACCGCCGGATTTTCCGAAGATGAAACCGAAGCCATTAAATTTATATTTTATCGGGAAGGGGAGGTTCAAATCGCCCTGGTTGCCGCTTACCAGTACATCAACATCGCCCATTTGCTGCAGCAGCGGTACAATATCCATTGAACGGCTTAGGTGCCCGTTGCCGGTACCTTGTATTGCGTAAAGTATTTTCATCATTTTAAAAAACAATAACAAATAAAGAGAGCCTTTGCAGCTCTCTTTATTATTAACTGATCTTATTAGTCAATGAAAAAAGAACGGCGTGGTAGTACATCATTTGAATAATGATGCAAAGCTAAGTTTGATGTATTAAACCAATGTTAAATTCCTGTTAGGTGTTAAGGTGGCAACAATATTATCTAAAGTTGTGGCAAAATTTGATATTTGATTTAAATAAAAACTAACTATCTTAGCAATATGCTTATCACTGAGGATTTTTTGCACTATATATGGAAGTTCCGGCTGTTTGAACGCTCCGCGTTGCAAACCGTTAATGGTGATGAGTTGGAGATCTATTCTGCAGGGTTACATAACACTGATTCAGGTCCCGATTTTCATAATGGTCGCATCCGCATAGGGGAAACCACCTGGGCGGGCAACATAGAGATCCACATTAATTCGTCAGACTGGCAAAAACACAATCACACTACAGACGATGCCTATAATAACGTTATTCTCCATGTAGTTTATCGCGATGACACACCGCTTGTTTTAACCGATGGTCGTAGTGTGCCTACGCTTGAACTAAAGAACCGTATTCCTGAAGATTTATATATCAAATATCACAACCTGGTTTATGGCGAGAAAACAATTATTCCGTGCGAACGCAGTATAGGCAAGTTAGATGATTTTACCCTGCGCACCTGGTTTACACGCGTATTGATTGAAAGGCTGGAGAAAAAATCAGCGACAGTAATTGCGGCCCTGGAAGTTAACCGTGGCGATTGGGAAGAAACGTTTTACAGGTTTTTAGCGGCCAATTTTGGCTTTAAAACAAATGCGCTTCCATTTGAATTAATGGCGCGTTCGCTGCCGCAAAATATTTTGGCCAAAAACAAAAGTAACCCGCTGCAAATTGAAGCGCTGATTTTTGGGCAGGCAGGTATGCTGGAAGATGATTTTGAAGATGAATACCCACAGCAATTAAAACAAGAGTACGCCTTTCTGCGCAAAAAGTACCACCTAACGCCCATAGAAAAACATCTGTGGAAGTTTATGCGCCTGCGACCGCAAAACTTCCCTACTATACGGTTGGCTCAGTTTGCCGCGCTAATAGTTAACTCCAATCACCTGTTTTCAAAAGTGCTTGATATCAGGGATGTAAGAACCCTGGGTGACTTGTTTGATGGAATAAAAGTGAATGCTTATTGGGACGACAGATACCGTTTTGATAAAATTTCTAAACCTTCTCCCAAAAATTTGGGTGTGGCATCAATTAATGTGCTACTTTTAAATACTTTAGCTGTATTTTTGTTTAGTTACGGTAAGCATCATCAGCAACAATACTACATTGATCGTAGTTTAAAACTGCTGGAAAGTTTGCCGGGTGAACAAAATCAGATCATTGCTGATTTTAATTCGTTAGGTGTTAAAGCAGGCTCTGCGTTTGAATCGCAGGCGCTGTTAGAGTTGAAAAATTATTATTGTAATTATAAAAAATGCCTGCAATGCAGCGTTGGAAATAAGATCTTAAAATTAGCCTGATTATTATGTTACAACAACTGATCACTTTTTTTGAACGGCACTCCTTCGGAGTTTGTACTTATTTAGGCGAGCGCTTTAATATTTCTATCTCCAAGATCAGGCTTTTTTTTATTTACTCTTCGTTTTTAGCAGTTGGCTTTCCGCTGATATTTTACTTTTTTGCAGGTATAGTTTTGGATATCCGCAACTATGTAAAACGCGGCCGCGCCGGTGTAACCGACAGGTAATACTGTGCTTCTCGTCACTTATAATCAAAACCATTCTGCTATCTTTAAAGTTTAGTATTTACAACTAAACAGCTATGGCATTTATTGATTATTATAAGGTTTTAGGGCTTGATAAAACAGCATCAGATAAAGATATAAAGAACGCGTATCGAAAACTCGCGCGCAAGTATCACCCTGACCTTAACCCTAACGACGCCGAAGCCAATAAGAAATTTCAACAGCTTAATGAAGCCAACGAAGTATTAGCTGACCCCGAAAAGCGCAAGAAATACGATAAATATGGCGAGAACTGGCAACACGGCGAAGCTTATGATCAGGCCCGGCAACAGCAACAAAGCCAGCAACGCAGTTATGGGGGAGGCGGTGCTCAGGGATTTGATTTTGATGGCTTTGGCAGCGGCGATGATTTTTCAGATTTCTTCCAGTCCATGTTTGGCGGAGGTGGTGGAGCAGGCAGGGGGCGGCAAGCCCGGTACCGTGGGCAGGATTTTAATGCCGAACTGCAGCTAAACCTTACCCAAATAGCCGAAACCCATAAACAGACACTTACTGTTAACGGAAGGAACATCCGCATTACCATACCTGCGGGTGTTGAAAACGGGCAAACTATAAAAATTGCGGGCCATGGTGGACCGGGCGCCAACGGCGGCCCCGCCGGCGACCTCTTTATAAAATTTTTAGTGAGCGATGACCCACGCTTCCGCAGGCAGGG
Organism: Mucilaginibacter sp. HD30; assembly: GCF_054061755.1. Lineage (NCBI taxonomy): Bacteria > Pseudomonadati > Bacteroidota > Sphingobacteriia > Sphingobacteriales > Sphingobacteriaceae > Mucilaginibacter > Mucilaginibacter sp. HD30. The sequence goes on along the minus strand of NZ_JBSSEO010000001.1, from coordinate 2,077,496 downwards.
GGCCGACCTGTTTGCTATTGCAAAAATTGATGTTTATACCGCTGTGCTTGGTGGAGAACTGACCATAGACACACTTACCGGTAAAGTGAAGCTAAACGTAAAACCCGAAACGCAAAATGGCGCAAAGGTTAAATTAAAAGGAAAAGGCCTGCCGGTTTACAAAAAAGAAGGCCAGCATGGCGACCTGTATATTACTTACGATGTGCAAATTCCCACCAACCTAAGCGATAAACAAAAGCAATTATTTGAAGAACTGTCTAAATCATCATAAAACTAAGCCATTATGAGAACAGATAATTTAATAGCAGCTAAGCAGTTTTGCATTTACCATGAAGTGGAGGTACCTTTATTACCGAGTTACAGCAAGCGGGCCTAATTGAAGTAACAGTAGTTAACCAGGACTACTACATACCCGAAAGCGAACTGCAAAAACTAGAGCGGCTAACGCGGCTGCACAACGAACTGGAAATAAACACGGCAGGTATAGAAGCCATAAGCCATTTACTGCAACGGCTGGAAGATATCCATGAAGAAATGCGACTGTTGCGGAATAAACTCAACGCATATCAATAGGCTGTATGGGTTGTTTTTAGGCAATTATTTAGTTTTTTTAATTTTTATACTGCTGTTTAACAGTAAATTATAGCTTTCGGGTATGTATTTGTTAAACCCTGCGCTGTTGGGTTTGTCTCAATAATACAAACAACAAGATTGAGATATTTAAAAAATATGATCATGAAAACTTTAAAATTAGCCATAGCAACAATAGCATTAGCATTAGGATTTCAGGCAGCCGAAGCACAGGTAAGGGTGGGCGTACAAATTGGTACACCGGCGCCACGCCACGTAGTTTATGAAAGGCCGGTAGTATACAACAGGCCGGTAGTTGTGCGCCACAGACCAGTAGTATACTACAGAAGGCCCGTTGTGGTAGCTCACCGTGGCCCTGCAAGATACCGCCAGGCGGTACGTTACAGAGGTGGCAATCGTTACTACGTTAACCAACCGTACTACTCTTCATACAGAAGATATTAATAACAAAGAACAGAAAAGTAAAAGGCTCTCAATTTTGAGGGCCTTTTTGTGTTTTATGACTTCTGCTGTTAACATATGTTTATCGCTTTAATTTTTATCTTTATCTCTGTTAAGCCATATCCTTATGATCAGCATTGATACCGTACGCCAGTTTGCATTATCCCTGCCGGGTACGGAAGAATATGATCATTTTGGTAAACCCGCTTTCAGGGCCAATAAGCGCACATTCGCTACACTTTGGGTGCCGGAGCAGCGTGCAATGGTTAAATTATCTCTTATTGATCAATCTGTGTTCTCGGCTTTTGATCCGGCTGTTATCTATCCTGTGCCCAATAAATGGGGCCTGCAGGGTTGCACATTTTTTGAACTGAGCACCGCACGGCAGGATATGCTGGAAGATGCACTAACAACCGCCTGGCAGGCTGCCACAGAAAAACGAGTTAAAAAGAAGAAATGAAAATTAAACTCAAGCTCACATTTGCGGCACTGCTTGCCATCCTTTTATGGTTTGGCATTGTACTTCAATTTTACATTTCCATACCTGATTATCTTGAAAAAGGCCGCACTTTGGGTGGCGCTATAGTGCAACTGTTAAGTTACTTCACTATCCAAACCAATTTTTTGCTGGCGCTTTTATTGAGTTTGCTGGTTTTAAAACCGCAATCAAAATGGGGGCGTTTTTTTGCAGCACCTCACGTTATCGGCGCTATGGCGGCTTACATCACCATAGTTGGCCTGGTATACCACTTTATGCTGCGCACTCAGTTTCATCCCGTAGCTCTTTTTAAGGTAACAAGCGATATTTTTCATATTATAAGTCCTATTGCATTTATCATTTTCTGGCTGTTTCTGATTGATAAAACCCTAATAAAGTGGCTCAATACACTTTTATGGCTGGTATACCCGCTTATATACACTATTTACATACTTATACGCGGCGCGTTTACCGGCTATTATCCATATAATTTTTTAGACGTAACAGAATTGGGTTATGCAAGGGTAATGACTAATTGCGGGTTTCTTTTAGTAGGATTTATAATATTGAATGCATTATATATTTTGATAAGCCGTGTGGCAGCTAAGCCAATAAAGGCCAGGCAAATTAAACCTTAGGGTAGGTTTATAGTTTAAATGATAGAGAGATTAGTGTAAAAGAAAGCTCCTATCATGAAAAAGTTAACTATAAATACCATAGCAATTACTGGCTTAATTATAACGGTTTTAGCAACCGGCTGCTCAATACAGCGCCATCCAAAACGAGTGAGAAATTACAGCAACGATCGTTATCGTCATTACGGCCACAACGATTACGATCGCGACCGCGAACATCGTTACGCTCCACCCCGTCAGTATTAAAATGAAATAAAAATTCCCTGCCATTTAGCAGGGAATTTTTATTTTAGTCTATACCTGAATTTTACATACAGATTAGCTTTCCTTTTTTAAATTGCGGTTTAAAACATAGTTCCATTTATGCGTAGAGGCGGCTTCTTTTCTATCTTCCTGCTTATAGCAGTAATAAGTTTCATTTTTGATTGGTATGTATTCTCGGGTCTTAAAACTCTTACTAACGATTGGAAGTCGCAATTGGCCCGCGCATTGGTTACTTATGGCTTTCCGCTTTTATCTGTTACCGTTACCATAGTATTTTTAATAAGTTTCGGCACCATGCGCGGCACCAGGGGCATGAGCCATTTTAACGAGTGGATGCTTAGCCTTTTCCTGGCCTTTTTTGTAACCAAGCTGGTGTTTTCTATTGTGCTTGGTTTGGGTGATCTGGGTGGTTTTTTCGTCGGACTTTACAGTTTAATTGCCGAACCAAGTGCTAAAACACATTTTCCGGGTCGCCGCAAATTTATAAGCGAGCTGGCAGTACTTCTTGCTGCGTTCCCATTTTTTGGTTTTTTATATGCGATAGTAAGAGGAAAATACGATTATAAGGTACACCGCCAAACTATTTATTTTGACGAGCTGCCCGAAGCTTTCGATGGCTTTACCATTACTCAATTGTCTGACATACACGCCGGTAGTTTTGATAACGAGAGCGCTATGCAAAAAGGCATTGATTTGGCTCAAGCTCAAAAAAGCGATCTGTTTGTCTTTACCGGTGACCTGGTAAACAACCACTCTGACGAGATTGAGCAATACATTGATAACTTTAGCAAACTGCGCTCACCGTATGGCCAATTCTCCATATTAGGAAACCATGACTACGGCGACTATGTACAATGGGACAGCCCGAAGGATAAAGAGGCCAACCTTGATAAATTGAAACTGCACCACAAAGATCTTGGTTTTCGCTTGTTATTGAATGAGCATCTCGAAATAGAAAAAGGCGGACAAAAAATAGCACTTATCGGTATTGAGAACTGGGGTAAGGGCTTTAAACAAGCCGGCGATCTGAAAAAGGCCATGCTTGGTGTTGACAAAAACGCATTTAAAATATTACTCTCGCACGATCCGACACATTGGGAAGAGCAGGTACGTTATAACCCCGTTGATATTCATCTTACCTTATCCGGGCATACGCACGGTGCACAGTTTGGTGTAGAAGTGGCGGGCATAAGATGGAGCCCTGTACAATACCGCTACCTGGATTGGGCCGGTTTGATCAATCAGAAAAATCGCTATTTGTATGTTAACCGTGGTTTTGGCTTTTTAGCTTTTTCGGGCAGATTGGGCATCTGGCCGGAAATCACTGTTTTGACATTGAAGAAGAAAAGGGCTTAAGGATCTCGTAATCGCTTGTTTGAGCATGATAATTAGGGGTGGAAAGATACGTTGTCATATTGAGCGATAGCGAAATATCTTATACGCCTGCCAATCTCGCGGCAGGGTTGCGCGTTACCTACCAGTTTTATAAGATTCTTCGCTATTGCTCGGAATGACAAATTTATTTTGCCGAATGTATCCTAATCAATTCATCAATCAACTTAACCTGCGCTTCGTTCACCTTTACAACCGCCTCATTAACATCAAACCAAGCGGCCTTGTCTATCTCAGGGAAACCGGCCATCTTGCCCGAGCGTGGCGGCCATTCCATTTCAAAAACATTACTCACTATCGTATCGTGATCTATATCTCCTTCAACGGCCCATGCATGAACCGTTTTGCCGCTTTTTAACCTTATAGGAGATAGTTTGGCGAAATCACCATCAACGGGCTGGCCTGTTTCCTCTAAAAACTCGCGTTTAGCAGCCGATAGCGGGTCTTCCTCATCGCCAAATTCGCCTTTGGGAATTGACCAGGCACCGGCATCTTTATTTTTAAAGAACGGCCCGCCCGGGTGTACCAGGAAAACCTGCAATTGATTATTGATGTTGCGGTAAAGTAAAATTCCGGCGCTTTGCTTAGGCATATAGCAGCTTTTAGTAAAATGTGTCGTCAATATAATTAATTTTGCGAAACTATGCTACCACTTTAGGGGGCTGGGGGGCTAATGTTTACAGGAATAATAGAGACTTTAGGTACAATAAGCAATTTACAGCATGAGCAGGGCAACCTGCATATTACGGTTGAATCTGCTATATCAAACGAGTTAAAAATAGACCAGTCTGTTGCGCATAACGGCGTTTGCCTAACAGTGGTTGGCATTGCCGATGGTAAGCACACCGTGACAGCTATTGCTGAAACCCTTAATAAAACCAGTCTTGGCCATTTTGCAGTGGGCGACGCTGTGAACCTGGAGCGCTGTATGCAGATGAATGCACGTTTAGACGGCCACATTGTGCAGGGGCACGTAGATCAAACGGCTGTTTGCACCTATTTTGCAGCGCTCGGGGGCAGCTGGGAATATACTTTTGAGTATGATGCTGCCTTGGGTAATGTAACTGTTGAAAAAGGTTCTATCTGCGTAAATGGCATTAGTTTAACGGTAGTTAATTCACAAGCCAACAGTTTTTCTGTAGCCATAATTCCGTATACATATGAGCACACTAACCTGCAAAACGTACGTGAAGGATCAGTAGTAAACCTTGAGTTTGATATTATTGGCAAATACGTTGCGCGCTTAATGCAACGCTAACTAATGCGCTGTTTTTAAAACATCAACACGGGCTTTGCTGTAGGCGATGTAATCCTTTTCTTTCTCTCCGTCCGGTTTTGATGCAATGTATTTTTTAAAGTATTTAAGCGCGCTTTTGGGGTCCTTCAACTTAACATCGTATAAATTGGCCAGATAATAATAAGTAAGCGGATAGTCATCATACAGCAAAGCCTTTTGATAGGATGCTAAAGCCTTGGTGAGCTGATCGCGATTTTCGTAACTGTCTGCCATTTCGCCGTAGTATGCACTGGTGCTGGTTGATATGCTTAGCTTTACAGCCTTTTCTAAATAAACTATCGCATTTTTCTGGTCATTTAAACGCTTAAAGCAAAGTGCGGTAAAATATGCCGTCGCTTCCGATTGTAACTGCTCAGGGAGCCCCAGTAATGTTTCAAGGCCACAGCGATAATCTTTAACATTATAATAGGCCTTACCTAATTTGTTAATCACAGATACAGAGTTATCACCTGCTTGCAATAGCTGTTCGCCGGTTTGTATCGCCAGCTTCCATTTCTTTTGTTCATAAGTAAGCGATAGCAGGCTTCGCAGCAATATCAAATTCTCAGGGTCGGCAGCCAGGGCAGGCATCAGCACCTTTTCGGCTAATGGCAACAATTTCATTTGTACATAACGGTCGCTTAAATCTGATGCAACGTCAAATTCAGTAGAATCCAGTTTATTGGCTTTTTGAAGGTATACTATCTGCGCCGCTACATCCCCTTTTAGTGAGCGCAGTTGCGCCAATTGCTTATAAACCCCAAAATTGCTGCTATCCAATAAAGTATACTTTTTGTAAAATGCTTCAGACCGCATGGCATTGCCACGCCTCTGATTAATAGCTGCCATGTTATACAATGAGGTTTTATCTGTAGTATCACGATCATACATACGCTGGTAAAAAACCTCAGCTTCGGGCAGTTTCCCCGACATGGAGGCCGTGTAAGCCATGCGCGACAGTTCTTTTACATCGGTAACTGGCTCGGTGTAGACGGTTTTTAGGTAGTTAAAAGCGTCAGCAAAGCGGTTGCTTTGGTAATATTCTAACAGTAATCCATCGTCTGTTTTGCGAGTTTGCTGCGCGTAACAGGCGGTATAAAATGTAATAAATATCAGGAGGGAGGTGAACGTTAATTTCATTTAACTAAAATATTAGTTAAAATTGAGATTTGCAAATTTTAAACAAAAAAGCATTTATAGGGTTACAACTATAATAAAACTTAAATACATACTTATGGATACGTTAAAGAAATTTGGTTTGATGGAGAAAATAGTCCACGAGTTGGAAGACTTAAGGAACAGTCAGCAAGCTATCATGCAAAAGCTGGGTAAAATAGAAGTAGACAATATTGACCTGGGCGATAAAAGATTAGAAAAAGTGCTGCCCGATATGCACCAGCGTATAGCCGATAACCTTGATGCAATAGCAGGATTAATGGAAGACTTTGCAGAGCAAACAGACAAATTCAGCGATAAGAACAATATTACCGCGCTGAAAGAACAGGAAGCGATAGACAGTTTAAAATAATAAAAGCCCCGAAAGGGGCTTTGTTGTTAATCTCCGTTAATTTTAACCCGCTCGAATTGGAAAATCACCCATCTTTACTTCTTATCCAAAAAATCCGGAAGGTAAACTACCTGCCCATGTTTTTCCGCAACAGTCAGAAGCTTTTTTAAAGCGTCCGGCGTCATTGGCGGTGGCGGAATAAATTCACCGGCAGCAACAGGTTCGCCTATTTCTTCAAAAAACTCTTCTAAACCGGCCGGCACAACAGTGCAAAGCAAATGTGCTACCTCATCACTTACATTTTTAAAGTAATGCACTACGCCACCTTTGGGAATTACTACATAGGAGCCTTTTGTTGCCGAATAGACCCCGGCTTCAGAATGAACTTCCACATCACCGTCAACCACGTAAAAGGTTTCGTAAAAATCAGCATGAGAGTGGGGTCCCGGGCCATGTTGTGGAGGTATCAGCATGTCGATAGTGGCAAATGCACCGTTAGTTTGCTTGCCGGATACAAGTACACGATAGTTATCGCCCACCACTGATAATATTTTCCCGCCTGTAGGGTCTACGGTTATTGGCGCCGGTTTTGAGTTTTCCATATTAATCTAATTTATTTAAATATAGCTTATTTGATTTGCCAGTAATCCGGATTTTAACCCGGACTTTAATAGTTGCATTTGTGATATGACAATAAATTATTAACCTTCAGTGCGTACTTAAGGATATGGGATTTACAAATTAGACTAACACTATTATTAGATATCTTCTTACGTTGTTTGGGACAAAAAACAGCATTTTCATAAGCTATTCGTTACCAAATAATTACCCGATTCTTACAGCTAATCTTCCTGACTTATAAGTAGTCTCACGTTGTCCCACGTTAAAATGCTAAGCAACTTACGGCCAGTTGCTTATTAGAAAGACTGTCCCACGTGTCCCAATTTGTCTCACACACGAGTGGGACAAAACGCTACTTAACCATCAAACTGTTGTTCTTCCTGTTCACATCCGGCAGGGCAGCATCAGGGTCAATGCTAACACTCTCTACTGCCGATGTTGTAGGTATCACAAACGTGGTGGCCTTGTTCTGCATCCAGGTTTCAACGGGCAGTTTCATGCGCAGTTTGGTGCCGTCCTTTAGTTTGGCCTCAATGCTAAAAGGCATGGCCATAGCTTCTTTATTGGCAACCACCACCTGTATGCCGTTTTTGGCATCGCCGCCAACATAGTTCGCGCTTATCAGGGCAAGATCCAGCTTATAATTGTTCAGGAACCATCCCCGCCAATACCAGGCAAGGTCCTCGCCGGCTGCGTTCTCCATGGCCCGGTAAAAGTCCTCCGGTTGGGGGTGCTTATAGGCCCATTTGCGTATGTAGTTGCTAAAGGCGTAGTCAAAACGGTCTTTACCCAAGATCTGCTCACGCAACAGTATCAAACCAAAAGCAGGCTTAAAATAGGTGAGGGGGTGGCGGTACTTTTCGGGTATGGCATCAGGGTAAGTATTGATAGCAGGCGATGCCGGATCAATTATGTCAGGGATGATCTCGTCTGCCGGGTTGCCACCGCGGGGTGCGTATTCGCCATCGCGCTTGGGAGCGTACTCACCCTTGTTGATAACATCAGAAGCGTACACGTCTATAAAGGTGTTAAATCCTTCATCCATCCAGGCAAAGCGGCGCTCGTTTGACCCCACTATCATCGGGAACCAGTTATGACCAATCTCGTGCGCTGTTACCCAAAATAGCTCCTTGCCTTTGTCGGTAATACCGTCAAACAAAATGCCCGGATATTCCATACCACCAGCAATCCCTGCTTCGTTTATAGCCGCCGGGTAAGGGTAGGGGAACCATTTGGTTGAGAAGTACTCTACAGCACCCTTTAGGTACTCTGTAGACCGACCCCAGGCATCGTTGCCCGCGCTCTCCACCGGGTAAACCGACATGGAAATGGACTTTTTACCACCCGGCAGGTTTATCCTTGCCGCATCCCATATAAATGCCCGCGAAGCGCCAAAGGCAACATCACGAGTGTTCAGCATTTTAAAGTGCCAGGTTAGCGTACCCTTGTTTACCGGCCGCGACGCTGGGTCGGTAACCTCTTGGGAAGTACGGATCATAACTGTATTGTCACTGTTGCGGGCAGCTGCCAGGCGGCTTACCTGTTTGGCGGTTAGCACCTCCGCAGGATTAACCAGTTCACCGGAGCCTGCAACTATCATATCCCAAGGCACAGTTACCCGGTAATCAATATCGCCGTACTCGCAGTAAAACTCGCCGCTGCCTAAAAAAGGGAGTGTATCCCAACCATTCGAGTCATCATAAACACACATGCGCGGAAACCATTGTGCTATCTCGAAGATGGTACCATTTTTTGTTTGGGTATAGTCTGTACGCCCGCCAAAGGCGCCGGGTATAGTGTAGTGATAATTGATCAGCAGATTGATCTTGCCACCCTTTGCTGCCAAAGCTGATGGAAGACGGATTTGCATGCGGGTATCTGTAATTACATAATTAGCTTTCTGCACCTTGCCATTAACCGAAATGGACACCGACTCAATGATATAACCATCTGTATGCTGGTCAGCCTTAGGCTGGTTGCCGGTAACAAAGTTAGACCGGGCATCTTTTTTATAAGTGTTCTGGTCCATTTGCAGCCATAAGTACCCCAAAGCATCCGGACTGTTGTTGGTATAGGTTATGTTCTCTGCACAAGTGAGCAGCTTGCTTGCCGTATCTATTTTTGCTTTTAGCACATAGTCGGCGCGGTTTTGCCAGTACTTAGGGCCGGGCTCGCCATTGGCCGAATGAAACTCATTACCCTTCTCTGTATAGAACGGTGGCGCAAACAAAGCCGAAGGATTATAATTAGACCTGATGGTATCATTGGATGTATTACGAGCCCTGCGTTGAGCCTGTGTTAAGGAAAAACTGCAAAGTAAAACCAGCAGAGCGAAGAGTTTAAGTTTCATGCGTATCAGTTAAGGATAGCAATATACAAAAACAGGTTTATTCCCGCTAAAATAGATCGGCCAAAATGCCTTCTTTAAGCGAATTAGTACAAAGCTGAACATTGTTGACGCTGATCTTATCCATAACAAAGCGGGTAAGTAATGATGCCACCACTATCATATCTACCCTAATGGAAACGATGCCCTCCATACTTTTACGCTGCAGGTGCGATGATGAGATAAGCCTATCTGTTACGGCAATTAGTTCTTCAGTTTGAAATGTGTAATTTTTGATGTTTTTCAGATCAAAGGGGTTGCGTTTGTCCAGTTCAATAATCTCGGCAAAGGTTTCAAACGCGCCTGACGAGCCTATTATGGTTGACGCATTGTATCGTTGAGCTGCATCAAAAAGCGGTGCCAGTTTCTCTTCCAGATAGCTGTGAAGGCCTGCAATTGATGCGGAGGGGATAGGATCAACCTGATGAAACTTATCCATTAACCGTGCGGCACCTATCTCAAAACTTTGTTTCCAGAAAATCTCATCGGCATTACATAAAATGAACTCAACGCTACCGCCGCCAATATCCATAATAAGCGAGGTTGCTGTGCCAAGGCTGCCGGCGAGTTTAACACCTTTATAAATGTAAGCTGCTTCCTGCTCGCCGTTTATCAGTTCTATATTGATGCCTGTTAATGAATGTACCTTATCAATAAATTCTTGTCCGTTAGCTGCATTGCGCAGCGCCGAGGTAGCAACGGCCCGCACATTATCAACACTGCTGTTGGCAATATCCTGCTCATATTGCTGCATGGCGTCAATACCACGGTTAAAAGCGGCGGGAACAATAATACCCTTATTGATGCCACCTTCACCTAATTTAGCAGGTAAGCTTTTGTGCACTATCTCCTCGTAAGAAGCCGCTGTGCCCCGCGCAATAAGTAAATGAAAAGTGTTGGTGCCGAGGTCCATTACGGCTACAGTTTTTTGCTGGCTCATAAACAGGTATGTGCCGTAATAATGCAAAAAAATAATTTAATGTTTTAAGCTATAGAAATTTCGTGTTTAAAACTACTTAGTCAGGTAAAATATATTGGCGTATTGTGCTACAGTGCCGTTGTCTTTCTCTGCTTCGTTGTTATTGATAAGAAGCTTGTCTATTTTAGGCTGGGTACCGTTAAACTGTAATTTGAGTTCGTAAGCGGGGTCGCTACCTAGTTTGAGGAATATACTTTCTCCTGATTGTCTTATTGTGCTTAAGCCATTAACAAATAAAGTGTTAAAGCGGAAGTTTTCGTTACCGTAAGAGAAAGTTGGCCTGATATAAAAATCAAGCTGCACAGCATTTCCGTTTGCATCTTTTTTAAATACCTGTATATTATTTTTGGCGTAATACCCTATATTTTTATCACTTAGCAGATCAACCCCCGCAGCATTTTTGATAACTAACATCAGTTCTGGTTGTTGTATAGGCGAGCAGCCGCAAAGTCTGCCGCCGCCGATATTTGTTTTTTTGCAGCCTACACCCGCTACAAATATTACAAAGCAAACAAATAGAAATTTTTTCATAGTGGTTTGTTTAAGTCACCAATGAAACGTATTGAAACGGCACTGTGCTACAAATGGAAGAATTTTATTTTAACCAAAAGGGGGTTGTGCGGGGGATAGCAAAAAGCGCCGTACCTTGTTATCAGGACGGCGCTTTTCAGTTTTGGATGGTTTTATTTAAAGCTGAAGATCAGCGGAAATATAAAAGTTACTATAATGGTCCAAACAAAGTAAACGGGCAAATAAGCGGATATCACTTTTCCCACTTCGCTTATCTCTGTCCGTTTGGTTAGCGTTCTGAAAAAGCTTACGGTAACCAGCACAAGATTTATCAGGATCAATATATTGCCACCCATAATTGCCAGTCGGTTAGGCGTAATGCCCAGGGTTGTTATACGGTATAGTATAGCAGATAGTGCCACGCCGTTTACAATGATGGTTACAACAGATAGAAATACAAGTGTGTATATTTCTGCCTGGGTTTTGTTTGCCTTTGATGTTTCTGCAACTGAGAAGAAAATTATGGCTAACACGCCAACGAGCAGGGCGTTAAATATCAACAGAAACTCTCTATCATTATAAGGGTTTTTGCCGGAGTATACTATCGCAACTAAATAAACAACCAGCATTACAGCTACCAGCGGACTGAAGATGCGGGCAATTACCGGCGACACCTTACCTACCAATTGCGGATTGGTTTGAGTAAGAAACGTGCCGACTATTGGTGCCGCCGCAAGGCCGAATATGGCTACATTTTTAAAGTAAAACTCCTCAATACGTAAACCAATAAGCGAAAACAGACCCACCGTTATAGCACTCATTATTCCGCCTGCTATTAAAATGAGCGCCGTCATTACAATCAGGTCGCCGTTGTATTTTAAGAAGTTAAGGCGCTTTTCTACGTTGCTGGCAGCGTTGCCAATGTATGCAAAACCCGTAATGCACCATAGAAACAGTACCAGGTGAATGCAGGACAATAACAGCGTATCGCTTGTTTTTACATTAGGTAAAAGATTGATGAATACCAGCCCGGCAAGCATAGCTGCGCCGCATATGGCTATTTTTGCAACGGATAACTTATTCTTCCAAATAAAATAAGCGGCAACAAAGGGGAAAACTATGAAGCCTATATTGCGGGGGTAAAAGAACTCCTCATTTATAGTAAAAAAATGCGGTAGCTTGGCTATTAAACCGGCTATAAGAGCTATCACTACAATAAATTGCAGTTCGCCACGGGTGCCCCAGTTTATCTCATCGCTTTCGTAGTTAAGTCGTTCGTGCCAAAAATCGGCCAGCGGGTTGCCTTTAAGCTCAGGGTAAATCACATCAAAGGTTCGTTTAAAAGGGGCTTTGTTGGCGCGATACATCTTTTCTAAATGAGCCGGGTGGTCCATTTTAGAAAGCATGTCGTCTTTCATGTTGCTATGGTTTAGTTCCATAATGTACCGGCTAAACCTAACACTATACCCATCCATAAGCCAACGGTGCAAATAATTGCAGTCAGCAAAAAAGTAAGGGTTTTGTTCCACGCATATGTGTTACGTAAACGTATCATAAAATGAGCCACTAAACCACCCATAGCACCCGACAGGGGAGTGATGATAAACGGCCTTAACATCCATAATTGTCCCCATTCTGCTCGGGCATGTTTTACAGGTAATACAAATATAGCTATCACTACCAGGCCAATACCTGTGCCTATAAGCATGCGTTTTACTAATGAACCCGTTTGGCCGGGTTGTGCTGTTAAGTTATTTGCGTGTGTCATTTTTGGTGATTGTTTAATTTGGAAGCAAAGATATATAAAAGAACTTTGTTTTTCAAAGTAGTTTGTCATGTTTTTACTTTTTTTCTTGACTGTCTTATTTCTGCATTGACTTGTCCTGTTGTATTGTTAAGTTCAACGATTTTCCATAGTTTTAACACACATTAACTGTTCATTTATTAACCCCCATAATTGATTTATTTTACGATGTCTAAAATAAGACTATTACTATGCTGTATTGCCCCACTTTACCTGGGTACGCTTGATTGCCAGGCGCAGGCTAAATTGGTAGAGAAAGTTACCCGTAAACCCGGCGAGCTTACCATTCCGTACGAGAAATACCTACTCCCTAACGGCTTAACTGTTATTGTTCACGAGGATCACTCTGATCCGTTGGTACATGTTGATGTAACCTACCATGTAGGCTCGGCACGAGAGCAGATTGGCAAATCGGGGTTTGCGCATTTTTTTGAACACATGATGTTTCAGGGCTCAGACAATGTTGCCGATGAGGAACTATTCAAGATCATATCCGAGGCAGGTGGTACCAATAATGGCTCCACCAATCGCGATCGTACCAATTACTACGAGACCGTGCCTAATAATCAATTGGAGAAAATGCTTTGGCTGGAAGCCGACCGCATGGGGTTTTTGCTTGATGCTGTTACACAGCAAAAATTTGAAATACAACGTGCCACGGTGAAGAACGAGCGTGGTCAGAATTATGATAACCGCCCGTATGGGTTAATGGGCGAAAAAACCTCGGCTGCTCTATACCCATATGGCCACCCTTATTCGTGGATGACCATTGGTTACCTTGAAGATTTGAACAAAGGCAACGTTAACGATCTGAAAAATTTCTTTTTACGCTGGTACGGACCTAACAATGCAGTGCTTACAGTTGGTGGCGACGTAAAGCCTGCCCAAGTAGTAAAGCTGGCGGAAAAATATTTCGGCCCTATAAAACGTGGTCCGGCTGTAAGTACAATGAAATTGCCTGCTCCGGTGTTAACGGCAGATCGGTATATATCTTATGAGGATAATGTGCGTTTTCCGCGTCTGATGATGACGTTCCCTACCGTGCCCGCTTATCACCCTGACGAAGTGCCGCTTGACATGCTGGCCGAAATATTAGGACAGGGACAGAACTCTATCCTGTATAAAAATTTGATAAAAAATCAAAAATCATTGTCGGCCACTGCCAGTCATCCCTGCACTGAACTTGCGGGAGAATTTTCTATCGGCGTTGTGCCTGCTCCGGGACAAACATTGGCAGATATGGAAAAAATTGTGCGTGCTGCTTTTGATGAGTTTGAAAAAACCGGCGTGAGCGACGAGGTTGCCAAACGTATTATTGCTACCCAGCAAGCGCGGATGATCAACCAACTTGCCAGCGTATCCGGCAAAGTTTCAAACCTGGCCAACTACCAAACTTTAACAGGCAACGCCAACTATTATCCAAAAGATCTGAAACGCTATCAAACAGTTTCAAAAGCAGATGTGATGCGCGTGTTCAACACGTATATTAAAGGCAAGCATGCAGTTATTTTAAGTGTTTACCCTAAAGGCAAACCCGAAGAAGTGGCCCATGACGATAATTTTAAAATAGATGCTTCAAATTATAAAGCCCCTAAAGACGAATACAGCGGCTTAAAATATGTTAAGGCAAAAGATAGCTTTAACCGTAAAAAGCAACCTGGTTCAGGAGCTAACCCTGTGGTAAAATTGCCTGCTATCTGGAAGGACAAAACCACTAACGGTATAACTGTAATAGGTGCCAAAAGCGACGAGATACCTTCGGTAACAATGTTGTTTTCAACCAAAGGTGGGCATGTATTGGAACCACTTGCAAAATCTGGCCTGGCATCGCTTACGGCACAGATGTTAAATGAGGCTTCAGAACGTTACACGGCCGAGGAATTGAGTACACGTTTAGGTTTGTTGGGCTCTACCATCTCTTTTAGCAGCAATGCTACGCGTGCATATGTAAGTGTTTATAGTTTCACACGTAATATTGACGCAACGTTGGAGCTGCTGGAAGAACGTTTGCTTCATCCCCGTTTTGATCAGGCTGATTTTGATCGACTGAAAAAGCAGCGACTGGAGCAGATCAAAAACCAACAAACCGATGCCTCGGCATTAGCTAATATTGCGTTCGCAAAAACTTTATATGGCGATGGAAATATAATGGCTGTGCCATCCGTAGGTACCGTTGCAACTGTATCGTCTATTACCCTTGACGATGTTAAGAACTATTATAAAGCTAATTATTCACCGGAGGCTACCAACCTTGTTGTAGTTGGCGACATGAGTCAGGCTGCTATAACAGCTAAATTAGGTTTTCTAAAAAAATGGCAGGGTGCCGATATTACTTTGCCAAAAATTGGCGCAGGCACAGCGTTGCCAAATACTCGTTTGTATTTGGTAAATAAAGACAAAGCTCCGCAATCAGAGATACGAATAGGCTACCTTGCGTTGCCTTTTGATGCCACCGGAGAATATTACAAAGCCAACCTAATGAACTACGTATTGGGAGCGGCGTTTAACAGCAGGCTGAACCTGAAGCTACGCGAAGACAAAGGCTATACTTATGGTGCGGGTTCCTATTTCTCAGGCACTGAAAAAACCGGGCAGTTTTTAGCTTATGCGGGTGTTCGGGGTAATGTTACCGATAGCTCCGTATATGAATTTATGACCGAGTTACGCCGGTTCAGGGATCAGGGTATTACCGACCAGGAATTAAGCTTTGTTAAAAATGCGATAGGGCAGACCAAGGCACTTGATTATGAAACAGCCTTGCAGAAAGCTTATTTTTTAGATGATATTGCCAGATATAACCTGGATACCGATTACATCAAAACGCAGGACGAAATACTTAAAAACATTACTAAAGCAGAGATAAATGCGCTGGCTAAAAAATACCTGCCTATAGAAAATATGGTGATTGTTGTTGTTGGCGATAAGGCATCAATTAAACCTGGATTAGAAAAACTGGGTTACCCTATAACAGAATTGGATATGGAAGGAAATCCGGTAAAATAAAACGATGTGACCATATTTTGCCTGCAAAATAGTACTCTGACGGGGGGTACACTGAAAAGGCAATATCATGCTGACCACAGAGGTGTTTATACTTAATGACGAAGCGATCGTTTGTAAGTATAAACACCTCTTTTTGTATGGGGTAATTTATCAGCGCCATCCGGTTTAAAAACCGTAAATCTTGTAAATAACCTTAAATCGAGGCCTCTGTTAACGTGAAATCTTCGCTAACATCTACGCTAATTGTATGTCCGAAAAAAAGATCGTTATCAAGAAAGTATACCACAAAGGTTCCGTCAGCATAGGCGGTCACTCCCTCTAAGTCAATTCTTTTTATAAAGTCCTCTTCCGCTACGATATCTTCATCCTCGTCCAGCCACTCTCCGTTTTTCAGCGACAAAAGGTTTGAAGCAGCGAATTTTTTAATAGTATCCATTTTATCGTCCAGCCAATGGGCCACATGTTTCGAAAGCTTTTCAGCCAACTGAAGCTCGTTTTCGCTAAAATTTAGCACCAGCATATTATAAGTATTTTTGGGTGTGGTAACATCGCCTTCAAAACCCGCGAATTTAGATTCGTACTTAAGCATATTGTTTAGTTTGTGCAATTAATTTAAACTATTGCTGTTATCGTAAAACTAACAGATTATTAACAAAATAATTGTTTTACAGCTTAATGCGAAACAGCCTTCAGACCTATTATTGAACCAATCAGTGTAGTGATAAAAAACAAACGCCAAAATGTAGCGGGATCTTTAAATACAACTATTCCCATAATTACAGTTCCAACAGCGCCTATGCCCGTCCATACTGCGTAGGCTGTTCCTATCGGCAGGGTTTGTGTTGCTTTAACCAATAATATCATGCTTATAGCCATGGTAACCACAAAGCCCCCAAACCACCAATACATTTCTGTGCCCGATGTTTCTTTAACCTTACCCAGGCAGGATGCAAAGGCTACTTCAAATAATCCGGCGATTATGACGATTATCCAGTTCATAAGTAATTTTTGGGTAAAGGTAGAATTATGAGAGAGCTTTTTCTAACCTACGCGATTGTTTGGAGGCGTTTTTATTTTACAATAGAGTCGAAGAAATGTTAACATACCTTATGATAAGTTAAAGAATATAATATCTTTGGATTGCCGCTCACGATTGCAATTATATGAAGATAATCTTACTGATTTTCGCCTTATCATTTTCCCTAAACAGTTACAGCCAGCGTACGGACAGCTTAATTAACCTGATCTATAAACAAAAAACAGATACCGCCCGCATAAGGCGGATGTATGACGTATTTCTTACTGCCGGCGAAATAGGGGAGATTAAAGCTACTGAAGCGCATCAAAGGTGTTGGCCTTAACCAAAAAAAATAAGGACCGTGTTGGAGAAGCAATTGCGACAGCAGAATTGGGCTATATTTTTTTAAACGCAGGGAGCACCGTTCAAGGCGCGAAGTTGTTATTATCGGCATTAAAGATTGCAGAAGAAACCGGTAATGACCAAGCTATGGGTATCGCGTATCAAAACCTCGGCTTGGCGCAGACAGAATCTTATAAGTATAAAGAATTACAACAAAAAGCCGAAACTTATTCTTCCAAAGCAGGAGATCATCTTTTCTTGTGTTTTGAGTATTTAAATCTTTCCATGTACTACGCCCGGGCCAAAAAGGTCGATTCGGCACTTTATTATGCGGAAAAAGGGTATGGTATTGCGAAAACTAAAAATTTTACCCAAGTGCAAGGGTCATTGTTGATCAGACTTTCTGTTATCCAACGCAGGTTAGGAAACAATGGACTTGCACTGGAGTATATTCGCATAGCAGATAGGCTGAGTAACAATAAAGTTCTTAACCCGGTTGACAAATTAGAAGTATATAATGCGTATACCCGGTTTTTTAGGACGCTGGGCCAAACAGATTCCGCATTTTTCTATGCTTATAAGAGTTTAATCACCGCGAAAAAGGGTTTTGTGGTCGACAATCTTCAACCTGCGCTTGATCTAAGTGAGTTGTATGAAAATAAAAATGCTGATAGTGCATTAAAATATACGCGGATTGCTTACGCATTGAGAGATACTTTTAATAACGGACAGAAACTGCAACAAATAATGGCCCTTAATTTTGACGAAGCCAGGCGGCAGGAAAGTTTGCTGGCTGCTAAAGAACTAGAAGCAGAAGAGCATGCGCAAAACCTTCAATATGTAGCGATAGCTATTGCTTTGGTAATATTTGCTTTGCTGTTTTTAATGTTCAGCCATTCTGTAATTGCCACACAAGGCACCATTAAATTTTTAGGTATTCTTTCCTTACTTATTGTGTTTGAGTTTATCAATTTATTGATACACCCTTTCATAGGGACTTTAACACACCATTCGCCGGTTTTAATGTTGCTTTTTATGGTATGCCTGGCTGCACTTTTAATTCCAATTCATCATAAGTTAGAGCATTGGATCACCAATAAAATGGTCGAAAAAAATAAAAAAATAAGGCTGGCTTCTGCCAAAAAAACAATCGCCGAATTGGAGAATTAAAGCTATTGACTTTTGGTTCCCTATAAGATGCCCCTAAATTTGTAATTTCGTTAAATGCAACAGGCCAATAACCCCCTTCACGGCAAAACCCTCGAAATGATATTGAATGATCTGGTGGCTCATTACGGTTGGGCCGAGTTGGGTTATCGTATCCGCATAAATTGCTTCCTGTCTGATCCCTCAATCAAATCAAGCCTCAAATTTTTGCGCAGAACGCAATGGGCACGAACAAAGGTTGAAGAGTTATATATAGAAACTTTTAATAAGTCCTGACTTTATTACAGTTTTGTTAACCCGCTTTTTATTCTTCATTCAAGTGGCGCAAAAACGACGATGGGTTGTTAAGAAACGATTTTGTGAGGTAATAATGCTCTGTATCCTCATAAGTGGTTTCTTGTACGCCGCTTTCGCCAAATTGATAAATAGTAGCATCCGGGTAACAAATCAACATCGGCGAGTGGGTGGCAATGATAAACTGCGCCCTGCCACTTTTATCTAATTGATTGATAATAGACATAAAAGCCAATATACGCGCCGGGGAAAGTGCGGCCTCTGGCTCATCAAGCAAGTAGATGCCCGATTCAAATTGATTGGTAAATAAAGCAAGGAAAGACTCACCGTGTGATTGCTCATGCAATGACCTGCCACCATACGCATTAAGTATGCGCCGGTTTGGCTCTTCCTCAGCTAATTCGTCAATGTATGATGCGAAATTAAAAAAGCTTTCTGCCCGCATAAAAAATCCTTCTGTAATTCTGCGCGGTGTCCACAGTAGTTGTAACACCGCTGCTAAAGGTGTTTCATAACCATCAAATTTCCAACCTGTGTTTAAATTGTGATTACGGTTGCCACCGCGCAGGCTGAAACCACATTGCTCGGCAATGCCTTCCAGCAACGTCGATTTACCCGATCCATTCTCTCCAACAAAAAAAGAAACGTTTGATTTAAGTTTCAGATTTAAGCCTTTATTTAAACTCGGGATATTTTGCAGATAGCCAGCAGATAAAGGTGGAAGAGATATTTTAGATAAGAAAGGCATATCGACTTTTTATATATGCAATTTAAAAATACAGACTGCGAATCTGTAATACCTCAAAAACCACTACCAGCCTGGTGTAAAGCCCACTCCAAATACAGGTTTCTTTACATCCGTGCGGTTAAGTGGCAACGCAAAGTAAGGCTCTAATACAAAGGCGCCAAAAAGGTTAACACGTAATGATATGCCCGTACTTAAGGCTGGTACCCGTTGATTAGTATTATACGTTGCTACACCGTTTACATCTGGCAGCCTGTCGGGCGCAAGGCCCAGTTTTATTTGGTTACCCGCGTTCCAGGCTAAACCGGCATCAAAAAACAGGTTCAAGTCTGAGAAAAGGAACTTAGATTTTATTTGTGATAGCTTTTCGGGGCCGGTAAACGGCAATCTTACCTCAAAGCTACTCACCGCTATACGCGAGCCGGAAAGCTGGTCTATAGTAAAACCATTGCTGGGTTGCCCACTGCCATTGCCGTTATAAAAGGTTTGAGATTCATACCCTCTCATCAGGAAAGGATACCCTAAAAACAGCGGGTAAAGTGCATCTGCTTTGCCAAACCTGCCGTATCCATACAAGCGCATAGCAAAAGTTACAGGGGCCACCCGAACATATTTACGCAGATCAATTGTAGGCGCGAAAAATTTGTAGCTTCCAACGTTATAGGCTGCTTCCACCCGGTATCTGAAACCGCTTAACGGAGCTGCCACACCAAAAAAGGAATTATCGCCTACAAGTGCAGTGCTTAGCTGAAAGATACGGAAGGTCCGCAGGTTTATGCCACCGTTAGCCGGATCTGCATTATAGTCTGTTGTACTGATATTTTTCTTATCGTAACCCAGGTAATAGTTGTTGGTATCATAGTAAGTGCTGTACCTGTCAACGCGATAATAGTATTGCGATGCCGCCGTTCCAAATTCAATACGGTGAACCTTGTTGAATGGATAGGAAGTAAATAGCGAAACCTGATCCTGAAAGGTGCGGACGATGTCATATCGCTCTTCAATCGCAGGCGTTGGTTTATTATTTACATTGTAAGTGGTGGCTACCGCGCTATAAGTAGCAAACCGATAGGGGATATGTGATATACCTGTTCCCCAGTTCCAGCGGCTTTCCTGGTTTATATACATAAACTGTCCGCCAAAATCATACAATTCGCCGTTAACAGCCAGGCCCGCATAGATCTGGTTACGACCGAGGATATCACTAAAAACGCCCTGTACCCCACTGGCCAGACCAGTGTTGCCGAATGAGCTTACGGATACGCCCACTCCGCTGCTGGCAAGATAGTCCATTTTGAATTTAGACCGGTATTTAACTGTTTTAACAGAGTCTGCCGGTATTCTTGGGTATAACAGGTAATTATTAAGATTAGAATTGATAAGATCAACACCAACCGAGCGTGGCGGAGGAAGTGTGCCCGCCGCAAAATTTGTTTGCGCAGGATCCGCAGCCACCGCTGAAAAATCAGATTCTTTTGCGGTGTATAAGTTATACTTTTGGGCACGGTAGTAAGAGTACGCCACATCACCGCTGGCAGATACGCTTAAAGCCGGCGAAAAATCGGTTATCCCGCTTATACCGGTAAACATATTAGTCATTTGATTTACTTGCCCGCTGGCCACGTTATAAAGGTAAAGGTTGCGGAAACCATCGCGGTTAGACAGGAAATAAATGCCAGAGCCATCCGAAGAGTATTGCGGGTTTAAGTTATTAGCTCCGTTAAATACGTTCAAATCGGTCACCCGCCCGGTAGTTGTGTCATAAATAGCCAGGTTAAATGTTATAGCTTGCGATAGGCTTTTATCATAAGTTGCCCTGTCTGTAGCAAACACTATTTTTTTGCCATCTCTGGAAAAACTTGGCTGATAATCAGAATATTTGTCGTTAGTTAATTGGGTGATTTTTTTTGTATCGAAGTTATAAACGTACAAATCACTTTGCCCTTCAGACATTCCCTGGAAAACGATCTGATTGCCGGTAGGCGACCACGACAGGTTACCAAACTGCTCAGCTTTTTCCATCGACACATTATACAATACCTTGCCGCTGGGTACCTCGACCACCAGCATGCGGTTACGGCCCTTGCTAAATATGCTAAAAGCAAACTTCTTGCCATCGGGCGACCAGGTTCCGGCTGATTCTAAAAAGTTAAACTCATCCACGTGCGTATTAGATACCCGGCTTGTGAGCTTTTTAATTATGCGCCCCGTTCGGTTATCTGCTAAAAAGAGATCTATAGCAAAGAGACTTTTTTCTGACAGGAAAGCCATGTACTTGCCGTCTGGACTAATAGATGGTGCTACATTCATTTTGCCCGAGTTCTTTTCGTCTATTACAATATGGCCTATTGGTTTCTGTACTGTATCGGTTAAAAAGGGCTTATAAGTGGCTTCTATTGATTTTTTCCAAAGCTCAGATAAGGTTTTATCATCATAACCAAACGTTCGTCTTATGGCATAAGGAAGCCCGTAGCGCGCTGTGTTTTTAAAGAACGGCACAATAACAGTATCCCCATAAGTTGAACCTATAAACGACCAAAAGGCCTCGCCGTAGCGATAAGGGAAGTATTTACTGCTTTCAGTAAGGTCCCGGATGGTGGGAATGTCATTATTAAGGTAAGCATCCCGCATCCACATAGCCGTGTAAGTATCTTTTTTACCGAGAGAGAGGTATTCGGCCATACCCTCAATCATCCATAGCGGCACGTTCTCCAGATTCTCAAATTCTTCACCTTTCTCACGTAACACATGATATTGAAACGCGTGTACCAGTTCGTGCCCTAACACGTGGCGGGTTACGTGGTTATTTTCCATAACCGGCATCACCACACGGTTTTTCAGCCCTTCAGTAACACCACCTGTTCCTACCTCAATATCTCCTTCAATTGCGGTTGTCTGTTGAAAATCGGGATGGTTTGCGTATAAAATGATAGGATTAGCAACTTTGAATGTATCGCGGAAAACCTGTTGATGCAGGGTATACCAAAGCTCGCTTTCCTGCGCCATGCGTTTAACAAGGCTATCGTTTTTTAAGTAATAATATATTTCAAAGTGCGGAGTTTTGTAAACCTGAAATTTGAGTTTTTTATAGCGAACCTTATTTTGACCGAAATATTGCGCCTTTGCATCAAACCCCGACAGCAATATAAAGACAACACTAAGTAATACAACAGAGAATTTTGCTGTTTTAAAGATAAGGAAGCAAGGTTTTGCCATGAGTTTAAAATTATGCAGGCGCTAATTTAAATAAATGCGCTGTTAAATAATGTTAAATTTTGTAAAGCAAACTTTATGGCGCTATAGCTGGTGCCGTTGCAGGTTCTGTTGTTTGCAGCGTGTCAAAAGGAACTTCCATCAAACTGTCTACAGCTAATGTATCCACCGAGATCCTTGGCGAAGGGCAATCATACGGTTTGCTGATCTTTACCCATGGTTTTGGAAAAGGCCCGGGGGTATAGCCCGATTTTGGATCAGCGTAAACTTTCTCCATAAAGCGGCCAAAAATAGGCAAAGCAGTGTGCGAACCTTCGCCGGTTTCTGATGAGTTAAAGTGTACGCTTCTGTCGTCGGCACCCACCCAAACACCGGTAACAAGGTCTTTGGTTATGCCCATGTACCAGCCGTCAACATAGTCAGACGATGTTCCTGTTTTTCCGCCTATCTGGTTGTTTTTATCCCACAATTTATATTCCCAAAGCGCCTGCGATGTGCCACCCGGTTCTTCCATGCCACCTCTGAACATGTATAGCATTAACCAAGCCGTTTCTTCGCTTATAGCACGTTCGCTTTGCAACTCAAATTCTTTGAGGACTTTGCCATCCTGGTCGGTTATTTTAGTTACCAAAAGAGGGTCTATTTTCTCGCCTTTATTTAAGAAGGTGCTGTAGGCACGCACCATTTCGTACACTGATACGTCGTTTGAACCTAATGATACTGATGGCACCGGTTTAAGGTCGCTTTCAATACCTACTTTATGGGCATAGTCTACCACTTTATCCCAGCCAACTGCCTCAGTTACCTGCGCTGTTACAGAGTTAACTGATTTGCCCATTGCCCAGCGTAATGACATTTCCCGACCTGTGAAGTTCCAATCGGCGTTGTTGGGCTCCCAAACTTCCTCTTTTCCGCCATAAGTATATTTAATGCTTACCCTTTTGTCAGTAAATTTGTCACAAGGTGTGTAGCCGTTGTCTAGTGCTGTTAAGTATGCAAAAGGCTTAAATGTTGACCCGGCCTGGCGTTTAGACTGGTTTACGTGGTCGTAGTTAAAGTGCTTAAAATCAATACCGCCAACCCATACTTTTATTTTTCCGGTGCTTGGTTCAACACTCATCATCCCGGTGTTTAAAATACGGGCATAATATTTTATAGAATCAACGGTTGAAAACGTGGTGTCCTGATCGCCCTTCCACGTAAATACGCGCATGCGTTTGGGGGTTTCAAAATAACGTTTTATCTGAACGGTGTCACCTTTGTATTTGGCTTGTAATAGTTTATAAATGGGTAAACGCTGTTCGGCTTTTAAAACAAAATCTTTTATCTCGTTTCCTTTCGAGTCGCGCCAAGGGTTTTGATTACCCCAAACATTATCAAAGCGGCGTTGTAACATCTTCATTTTTTCGGCAACTGCCTCTTCTGCATACCCCTGTAAGCGCGAATCAATGGTGGTGTAGATCTTTAAACCATCTTCGTACAGGTCGTAATCGTTGTCCTTGCACCATTTTTTTAGCCAACGTTCTACGGCTTCGCGCAGGTAAGAATCACCATGCGATAAATTTTCAACGTAACTTAAATTAAGCTTGATAGGTTGTTTGCTGTATATGTCAAATGCCTGTTTGGTTATATAGTTATACTTCTGCATCTGCCCCAATACAACGTTGCGACGCTCTTTAGATTTTTCAGGATTGTTTATAGGATTATAGGTTGATGTTGCTTTGAGCATACCCACCAGCGTAGCCGCTTCACCTGGATTAACGGCGTTAGGGTTTTTGTTGAAGAATTTTAAAGTAGCTGTTTTAATGCCGAAAGAGTTGTTGCCAAACGGAACGGTATTTAAATAAAGTGTAAGTATTTCTTGTTTGCTATAAACGTGTTCCAGTTTAAATGCGGTTAACCACTCTTTAAACTTAAATACAACGGTACGCAAAACCGGAATATGCCTGATAAACCCCTGCGATTTGCGCTTACGGGTTGAAAAAAGGTTTTTAGCCAATTGTTGCGTAATTGTACTAGCCCCGCGGCGGTCGCCCTTGGCCGTTGAGAGCATACTGCTAACGAACGAATAAAAATCAACGCCGCTATGACTGTAAAATCTTATATCTTCTGTAGAAACAAGCGCATTTATAAGATTTGGAGAGATATCTTTATATTCAACCGGCGACCTGTTTTCTTTATAATACTGACCTATAAGCTTACCGTCTGCAGTATATACCTGCGATCCTACTGATAGTCGTGGTTGTTTAATGTCCTGCATGTCAGGCGAGTACCCGAACAACCATAAAAAATTAAGTTCAATGCTGCAAAAGAACAGGATAACAAAGTAAATAAAGATGATTATATACCTGAGGTACTTGTTATGTATGCGTTTGAACATTCGGTAAAGATGTAAAATTATGGCTCAAAATTACAAGTCTGATTATATTTCTGTAACAACGAATATATCGTCAATTAATTTTAGTGGCACACATGATAGCTGATAAATAACGCTTATAAAGGTTAGTGTGTTTTTTTAGATTTTTTGCTCGCCTTGGCAAATTTATTAAAAGCAAGTGCTGTGTCTATCCAATAATTAAAATTTACAGCATTGCTCAATATCTCCGCACTCACAAAAACATAGTCCTTTAATGGTTTTCCATTGCGTATCATTCCTCTTACGCCGTATATTTCCAATGCTTCCAGATAAAACGGACCTACTCTGCAAAGCATCTCGTCGTTACTGGCGCAAACACACATTTTGCCATTTACCATAAAGCAAATGCCATTAAACATTTTCTTCTCCTCAACATTGCTATAGCCTTTGTTAAACAGTGTTTCTCTGATTCTATTTGTTAAATCTTCGTTGGCCGCCATTTTGACTATTGAAACGTAGCTGTTGTTACAAAGCTTAAGGTACCATTTCTTACGGCAATGGCTTTAAGGGTCATCCCGGCAGTTAAAGGTATAGGTTTAGTATAAGCAGTTGATGAGGTAGTGGGAGTGGAGCCATCGGTGGTGTAATAAATGGCATTAGCTTCTAAATCATTACTTTTTATGGCGATTTGCGTAGGTGGCGCGAGCGTTTGTAAAACTGTTATGCTTGGGTTAGGCACAATTTTATTGTCAACGATCTTTGATGTTGGGCGTTCCATATCCTGCATGGCCATGCGATTAGGCAACTTGCCTGTAAAAAACTCTACATCTGCGCCATTGGCTAAATCATCATGATTAATGTATAGCTTATTATGCGATTTTTTATTGATGTTAACGCCCTGTAAATAAATATTATCTCTGCTGACAACGGCGCCACTGTTTAGTAGGGTAATTTTTTTTCCGTTTTCCAGATGTACAACTGCTTTGGCAAACTGCGGCAATCCTATTTGATATTGTTGCTGGCCCGGCGCTATGTTGTAAAGCCCCAGACACGTCATTATGTACCATGCCGACATCTGCCCGCAATCTTCGTTGCCGGTGAGGCCATCCGGTTTGTCAGAGTAAAATTCGGTAAGTATGCGGTTAAGGTAAAGCTGTGTTTTATCGGGTGTGTTGGTGAAGTTAAACAAATAGGCCAAGTGATGGCTGGGTTCATTACCATGCGCATACATACCAATAAGGCCTGTAATATCCGGCAGTTCTGTGCCGGTAAGCTTAGCAGTTGTTGTAAACATTTCATCAAGCTTAGCGGCAAACTTATCTATACCGCCCAGATTTGCCGCAAGTCCTTCAACATCCTGGGGTACAAAAAAAGAGTATTGCCATGCGTTACCTTCTACATAGAATTTCTGATCAACTTCGTTTGCATCAAACGGTGCTTTCCATCCGCCATTAATGCGTGGCTGCATAAAGCCGCTCTGATTATTAAAAACATTCTTCCAGTACTGCGCCCGCTGAATGTAAGTTTCATAATCCTTTTGCTCGCCCAGCATTTTAGCCATTTGGGCAACGCACCAATCGTCATAGGCGTACTCTAATGTTTTTGATACCACTTCGGTTTCCTTGTCGCTGGTGGCCACAAAGCCCGTAGTGCGGTAGGAGTCTAACCCAAAATTGTTGCGGTTAACAGCCGATTTCATCGCCGCAAAAGCTTCCGGAACATTAAAATCGCGGATGCCTTTTGCATAAGCATCCACAATAACCGGGATAGCATGATTACCTATCATACAGTAAGTTTCATCGGATGCAAGGGGCCATATAGGCAGTAAGCCGCCCTGCTGATTAATAGCCAAAAAGCTTTTAATAAAGTCGGTTGTACGTTTACGATCAATAATATTTAACAGCGGGTGTTCGGCCCGGTACGTATCCCAAAGAGAAAAAACGGTATAATAATTAAAGCCCTCCGCATAATGGATTTTGCCATCCAAGCCACGGTATTGCCCATCAACATCATTATAAATGTTAGGTGCCAGCATAACATGGTACATGGCGGTATAAAACATGGTTTGTTTCATGCGCGCATGATCTGGCGGAGGTGGAGTTTTTTTATTTTTACCAGCTGGAGATTTTTGTGCATCCGGATTTGGCATACCAACCGGCACCGTGCGCTGCCCGGCCGGTGGAGCGCCACCTTCTATTTCAATTTTAGAAAGTTCAATATTCCACGCAACTTTGGCGGCTTTTTCTACACGTTTAAAATCAAAATCAGGTACCTCGGTATCCAGGTTTTTTAAAGCGCCTTCTGTACTTACAGATGATATACCCACTTTGCTGATCAGTTGGTTAGGGTCGTCAAACTGAAGGAACAACTTTACATTTTTGCCCTCGGCTTTTTTCAGCCCTTCTTTTACCTCATAATTAACGGCTATTCCATAAGTTTTAAAGGGTTTGGAGAACTTGGCATAGAAGTAAACATACTGATCTTTGGCCCAGCCTTTAGACTGACGCATGCCTCTGATCTCGTGGTTGTTAACTATCTCTATCCACGAGTTGGTTACCTGGTCACGGTGCTGCAGATCAATAATTATATTGGCCTCTTTGGTTGATGGATAATCATATTTATGCACACCAACCCTTGTTGTTGCGGTGAGTTCAACATCAATGTCGTATTTGTCAAGGTGCGTTTTGTAATATCCTGGCGATGCATCTTCATTCTTTTTTTGGAAGACCGAACTATATTCCGTGTTTTTAAACTGGGGGTGACCAACAGTAGGCATAAACAGCACGTCGCAGTAATCAGGTACGCCGGTACCACTTAGGTGTGTGTGGGAAAAGCCATAAACTACAGAATCGGTATAGTGATAACCAGAGCAACCATCCCAGCCAGTCAACCGGGTATCGGGGCTTAGTTGCATCATCCCAAAGGGAGTTACAGCACCCGGGTAAGTGTGCCCGTGGCCACCCGTACCTATAAATGGATCAACAAATTTTGTGTAATCCTGCTTTTTTTGAGCCGATGAAGAATAAGCAAAGGCCAATATAAGCGATGTAAACAATGCGGCACAAAATGATCTCATTTATTGATATTAATTATGTGAAATTAAGATTTTATGGCAAATTCGTCT
Source organism: Mucilaginibacter sp. HD30 (assembly GCF_054061755.1). Lineage (NCBI taxonomy): Bacteria > Pseudomonadati > Bacteroidota > Sphingobacteriia > Sphingobacteriales > Sphingobacteriaceae > Mucilaginibacter > Mucilaginibacter sp. HD30. Next base: position 2,049,350 of record NZ_JBSSEO010000001.1, on the reverse strand, counting down.
GCATCGTTTAAAAAAGGTAATGCCGTCCTGGTTTTAGCTACTTCGTCTGCAATAATTGAGAAAGTATAAACATCCTCTTCATCGCGTTTGTAATAAACAACGTTGCCATTTGGATCATTGCAGGTTGAATCGCCCGAATGATAGATCTCGTTTCCATCGTGCCCAACGCGGTTAAGCCCTATAACATAAGCCTGGTTTTCTATTGCTCTTGCAGTAAGCAGCGCACGCCAGTGGGCAGCCCGTTTTTCTGGCCAGTTAGCCACTACCAATAAAAGATCATAAAGTTCACCCGTGTTTCTCAGCCAAACAGGAAAGCGGAGATCATAACAAATAACCGGGCAAATTTTCCAGCCTTTAAGCTCCACCATAATTCTTTTATTGCCGGCGGTATAGGTTTCGTGTTCTTTGCCCATCGCGAAAAGATGTTTCTTATCATAATGCTGATAAGTGCCATCGGGCCGCATCCATATCAGGCGGTTATAATATTTACCGTCCTCTTTTATTATCAGGCTACCGGTAATTGCACAATTGTGTTTTACGGCAGTTTGATGCATCCAATCCATCGTTTTGCCGCCCATAGGCTCTGCCAGTTGGGTAGCGTTCATAGAAAAACCGGTATTAAACATTTCCGGTAAAATGATCAGATCCGTTTTCTCGCGAATACCGCCAGATAGGCGTAAACCTATGTTTTGCAGGTTTTTATCAATGTTTTCCCAATAAAGGTATCCTTGAAATGTGGTGATCTTTAAATTTTCCATAGTGTTGTACCCACTGGCTTTTGCTCTTAAAGTTTAAAATCAATCAATCTATTAACGGCATTGTCTAAGGTTTCTTGCCTTTTTGCAAAGCAAAAGCGAATTATGCGGTGATCTGTACCTTGCGTGTAAAAGACCGATGTGGGTATGCAGGCCACACCGGCTTGCTTTGTTAAGCGTAAAGCAAAGTCAACATCCGGCTCATCCGTTAGATGCCCGTATTTAGCCAACTGGAAATAAGAACCCCGCGACGGCAGCAACTCAAATTGCGTAGCGGATAGTCCATTTACAAAATGATCCCGCTTTTGCTGAAAAAATGCCGGAAGGCTTAAGTAAACATTTTCATCCTCCAGATAGTTGGCAATCGCTGTTTGCACCGCGGAGTTTACGCTGAATACAATATACTGGTGAATTTTTCTAAACTCGTGTGTTAAATAGGCAGGAGCGAGGCAATACCCCACTTTCCACCCGGTGGCATGAAACAATTTACCAAAAGAAGCCACAACAAAACTGCGTTGCGCAAGGTCGGGATAGCGGGCCATGCTGTGGTGGGTTGCACCATCATATATTAAATGCTCATAAACTTCATCACTTAAAATAAATATATCACGATCTTTTACTAACGCCGTAAGCTCATCAATATCCTCTTGCTGTAAAATGGTAGCGGTTGGGTTATGCGGCGAATTGATGATGATTAGCTTGGTTCGGTTACTCATTAGTTTCCGTACCATCCCCCAGTCAATGCGGTAATTTGGCGGCTGCAACTCCATTGATTTTACAACACCACCCATCAGCTTAACGGCAGGGGCGTAGCAATCAAAGGCCGGCTCAAAAATTATCACCTCATCATTAGGATTAACAACGGTGCAAATAGCCGTGAAAACAGCCTGGGTTCCTCCGGCAGTTACGGTTATTTCTGATACAGGATCATATTTTGCACCGTATAGCCGCTCAGTTTTTATGGCTATCTGCTCGCGCAGCTTCATAACACCGCCCATTGGCGCATATTGATTATGACCATCTTTCATCGCCTGGTTAACCAATTCTATCAATTCAGCAGAGCATTCATAATCAGGAAATCCCTGCGAAAGATTGATTGCGCCAACCTCCGCAGCAAGGGCAGACATGGTAGTAAAAATGGTAGTACCAACAGATGGCAATTTAGATGTTATGGTAGTCATGTAATGCTAAAGTAGTAAAAAAGCCCTTAGCGCTGCCATTTTTTGCATTCTGTCCATTTTATTTAACTTAGTAGCATGAAGATAAAAAGCTGTTTACCTGTTGTACTTTTTGCCCTTGTATTATTCTCTTGCGGGCCTTCAAAAAAAAGTGACGTACCCGTTATTGGCTTTGTTGATTATTTGGAAGATGCTACTTTAGCGCAAGCCCGCGCAGGCTTTACTGATGCATTGAAAAAGAGCGGTTTTAGCGAAGAAGACAAAACCGTTAAAATTGAATACAGAAACGCTCAAAATAGTTTGCCTACCTTAACGCAAATAGTTAATTATTTCGTTTCAGAACCGGTTGATCTGCTGGCTACGTGCACAACATTGTCTACGCTTACTTCTGTTCAAAAAACTAAAACTATTCCCATTTTTGGCATGGTTTCGCCAACGCCCGAATTGATGAAGGTATTAGATGCTAACGGAAAGGCCCCCGCCAATTTGTTGGGCACTACCAAGGATCTTAAATATATAGATACATCGTTTAATATCATCCCTCAACTCATTAAACCCAAAGGTAAAAAATTGGTTATTGGTATGATCTACAACCAGGCCGAGCCACAGTCGGCAGATGCTATGCAGCATATTAAAGGTTTATCTGATGCTGCTGGAATAACTTTACTGGCCCTACCGCTGAATACCTCAGCCGATGCGCAATTGGTTACAAAATCCTTATTAGGTAAAAACATCGACGCATATTTTGCAAACCCTGATAACGCTGTATTTGCCTCTTTTGAAACCATTCTGAAAAATTGTAATACAGCCGATGTGCCCATCTTTACCAGTGAGGCGGGTTTAGTACAGCGTGGTGCTGTGGCAGCTTTTGGTGCCGACATTTATCAATGGGGATACCAGTCGGGTGAGCAAGCAGCGCAATTTTTAAAAACCGGGAAAACCGACGGGCTCAAACTGGAAATGGTTAAAGTGCGCAAGCGGGTTTATAATGCGGATGCCGCTAAGAAATATAATCTGGTTATACCTGCTAACTTCGAAGCGGTAAAATGAGTTTCTACCTAACCGCACTGTTACAGGGACTGTGCTTTGCAGGGGTAGCACTGGGCGTTTTTATATCAATGAAGATATTTAAAATACCCGACATCACTACCAATGGTAGCTATACGCTTGGCGGGGCCGTTACGGCTGTAATGCTGACTCATCAACTACCAACCGTATCGATATTACCTGCTGTGCTTGCTGCTGGTGCCATTGCCGGCGCGGCAACCGGAATTATCCACACCAAGCTAAAGATCAATGCCTTACTGGCAGGTATATTGGTGATGACTGCCTTGTACTCCATTAATTTAACGCTCATGGGAAGATCAGATCTCCCCCTCATTAACACGCCGTCGGTGTTTACTATCTTAATAATTAGTAACAATGCAGACGTAAATACTTTTTGGATATTGTCGTTCTTTGTGGCAACTATAGTAGCGCTGATAGCCTATTTGCTTAAAACCGATTTTGGACTGGCTATGCGGGCAACCGGTGATAGCGAAACCATGATTCGCGCCCTTGGTGTGAATACCGATACCATGAAGATAATTGGTCTGGCCTTAGCCAATGCTCTTACAGCGGTAAGCGGTTATTTGATGAGCCAATTGCAGGGATTTGCGGATATCAATATGGGGGTAGATACGGTGATTATCGGCTTGGGATCTGTAATTATAGCCGAAATATTAATAAGCTGGTTGCAGTTAACATCCGTTTGGTTAAGCTTGTTGTTGGTTTTAGCAGGAACCGTAATATTTCAGTTGGTATTAGCGTTCACGTTGGATATTGGTGTTGACGCTAATCTGCTTAAGCTGGTAACAGCTTTATTTGTACTGATAATAGTTAGCCTGCCGCGATTGAATTTTTTTAGTAAACAATTATAAAACCGATAAAAATGAAAATGTTTTACAAAGCCTGCCCAATGGCTTGTCTTGCCTTATTTGTATTTGCCACCTGTGTATTCTCCGGAATACGCGTTCAGGCTGCCACGCAATACTATTATAAGATAAAGGTATACCACTTTAAAACTAAAGCGCAGGAAGATAGACTTGACGCTTACTTTAAAGACGCTTATTTACCAGCTATGCACAAAGCCGGGGTTAAAAAGGTAGGTGTATTTAAAGTTATTACGCCTGATAGCCTTGACAAAAAGATTTATGTTTTTGCTCCGTTCAAAACTTTTGACGAGTTAGAAACTACCGATCAAAAATTGCTGAATGATAAACAATACACTTCTGCGGGTAAAGATTATCTGGAAGCCCCATCAGCCAGCGCACCTTACGCACGCATTGAAACTATTATTTTACGCGCCATGAGCGGTGCGCCCGAGCCCGAAGTTCCGAAATTAACAGGTCCGAAAGCGCAGCGTGTATACGAGCTGCGTAGTTACGAAGGTGCTACCGAGGCTTTGCATGCCAATAAACTAAAAATGTTTAACGTTGGCGACGAAATGGGGATTTTTAAAAAGCTGGATTTTAACGCGGTTTTTTATGGCGCAGTTATAGCCGGAAGCAAAATGCCTAACCTGATGTACATGACTACCTTTAACAATCAGCAAGAGAATACAGATAAATGGAAAGTATTTATGAGCGATCCGCAATTTTCTGTGCTTAGCAAAGATCCGCAATACAAAGGCAATGTATCAAAAAACGAGCGTGTGTATTTGTACCCGACGGAGTATTCAGATTATTAAGTTTTTTATATTTGCTGCAGGGGCACCGCCGTTGCAGCAAATATAAAACCCCAACCTACACCTATGGAGCCCATTAAGGTTAACATGAGTAAAAACCGTTTGGAGGCTTTCAGTGACGGTGTTATGGCCATCATCATTACTATTATGGTGCTTGAGCTAAAAGTGCCGCATGGCTCGCACCTTAAAGATCTCGAACCGTTGTTGCCGGTATTCGTTAGCTACGTAATGAGTTTTATTTACGTGGGTATCTACTGGAACAATCATCACCACACGCTGCACGCGGTTCATTCAATAAATGGCAGGGTGCTTTGGGCAAACATGCACTTTCTTTTCTGGTTATCGATGGTTCCTTTTGTTACCGCGTGGATGGGGGAGAACGCTTTTAAACAAACCTGGCCTATAGTTATGTATGGCTTTGTACTATTTATGAACGCCGTAGCCTATACCATTTTAATGGTCGCGCTTGTTAAACATGAAGGCAAAAACTCTTTGCTGGGCGATGCTTTAGGTACAGACCGAAAAGGCAAAATATCGCTTATTTTCTATGTACTTGCTATCGCTGTAGCATTTATAAACACCTATGTTAGTTTCGCCTTGTATTTTGCCGTTGCCTGTATATGGTTTATCCCCGATAGGAGAATCGAAAAAAAAATGGCCAGTGAGCAGCGCAAGCCTTAACGTGGCCTGAATTTGTACCTGTCGGCGTTATTAAAATTAACAGTAAGCCTTGCAGATACGCGCACATACGGATAGTTTTTAACTACATCCGGAAAGTCCTTGTAATTGCCTTGCAAGGTAAAATACCCCGACTCCGCTACAACAGAAAAGTTTTTGATGACCTTTACATCCAGTTCGTTTGAAACAGCATTCAAATAATAATGCGATGGATTACCGTTTACGGTGTTAAGGTAACCACCGTTGTAATGTATCCCATAGCAAATTTTGTCAGACAATGCTATCGTGCCTCCGCCGTTTACCGCAAATCCAATTCCGTAATCGTAGTTGCGTTTATTAAAAATATGATCATCTGGCACAGCGCCGAGTAGTATAGGGCCAGCGCCAATATTTGTGGTTAGCTTGAATTTTTTTGGCAAAGTAAATTCCGAGATCAGGTTGATCTTAACGCTCTGCCCGCCATAGAAAAACGCCTGATTATTTATGTAATCATAATTAGCCGATAAGACAGCAACGTGATTGATCTCTTTGTTTGAGCGGATACGCCATCCGGCTAACGATCCGTATACACTGACAACGTTAACCAGTGAGCTGTCATCCTTACCACCTTCAATGTTCACCACTATATTGCTAAATGGTGTACGATATCCCTGATAAGCTGTACCATAAATAAATTTCATATGTCCGTACCAGCCAAATCTGCCCCTGTTATCGGCATTGTAACGGCGATAGCCAAGGTCAAATTCTGCTAATACTTTTGATGAATCGCGTTCAATAGTATTGCGGGTTGATTTGCCAAACTTGCCGGTAATAATTCTATTAAAGCCGTTCATTGGGCTTACCACAAATGCCAGCACCTCGCTGCCATATCGCTTAAAGCCGCGGCCACGGTTATTCACTATCATGTTAGATAGCCGGTAGGTCATCTCGCCTAAAACTATACCGCCAAAAGTGGTATTTACTGCGTCATTAATGGAAGGGCGTTCAGTTTCGGCCAAAGTTTCCCAAACCAAGGTTCCTGCTACAGTACCCGGTATTGATTCCCAAAAGTTATAACCGTTTGCGCGAAAGGAGTTAAAATATAAACTGCCGTGATAAGGATGCCCAAATTGATTGGTTTGAAATGGATCTCTGTCCCACTCCCATGATGTGGGTTTAAGGTTGCGGCCCATAGTAGCCAGGTTAATATCCGCATAATCCTTGTTTACAACAAATTTGTCATATAGCCATGGTGTAACCAATGAAACACCAGTTTGGAATGCAGCGCGCCCAAAATGTTTCTCACGCGGTACTTCCACCGGCGGCTTTTTGCGTTTTACGGAATCAACTACCGCAGGCACCTCTAAAACGGGCATTACCTGTGCATATACGTGATCGCTTATTAAGATGAACGCAAATGCAATAAATAGTTTTGAAAAGTTGGATTTTAGATAAAAAGGTCGAAGTAGCTTCATAGACATATCCGCACCGCTAAAGACGAGCCTGATATCTATTCAAACATACGTCGGTGACGAGATATAAAGCGCAAAACTTATAAAATGTTTGCACAGCGTTAAATTTTTAGTGCAAGCATTATCGTTAGCCATTATATGCTGCCTGTAGTTTGGCAATATCCAGTTTGCTCATTTGCATCATGGCTTGCATAGCTCTTTGTGATCCCTCTTTATTAGGCCCCCACAATACCGATCCAAGTATTTGTGGTACTATTTGCCATGACAAGCCGAATTTATCTTTCAGCCATCCGCATCGGCTTTCCTGCCCGCCATCTGCTGTTAGTTTTTGCCAAAAATAGTCTACCTCGCCTTGGTCGGTGCAGTTTACATAAAACGATACCGACTCGTTAAACTTAAAAAGCGGGCCGCCATTCAATACCATAAAGTCCTGACCGTTAATGGTAAAAGATGCGGTAAGTACCTTATCGCCCATTTTGTGAACGTTGTTTATAGCAGCATCCTTAAAAACAGAAACATAAAAGTTCATTGCCTCTTCGGCATTGTTATCGAACCATAAAAACGGTGTTATCTTTTGCATTATTTTCCTCCCTATATTTTTAAGCAATTGTTTGTTGATGTAAAGGTAGTAGATGTTTTTTTATCAAGACAGGTGCATAAACGACAATGTGCAGGGGGTATCGCGCAGTTTAATTAATGGCTTGGTTAAGCATATTTTGATGAAAATAAAGTAAACGCCGCTAGACAAGATTATTGTTTATTGCGCGGCGGCGTTTTTAATTAAACCTTAGCGGTTAATTTTCTTTGAGCCTGGAACCATAGCGCTCCAAATATTACCGCCACTATAATAAGCACAACAGCCACAGGTTTATTGCTTTCCCAAAGCCATTTGGTCTTTTCAATTTTAAAAGTAATTGCGATGCTCAGGAACGCGCACATAATAGTGGCACTCATAAATAAATTTCTTTTTTTCATTTTCTTATCGTTGTTAAATTTCTGCAACAAAAGTAGCGGCGCTAAATATTGCTGCCAACAAATCAGGGGTTGAAAAAGGGTGGATGAGAGGGTTGAAAAAAGTGCTATAAGCTATTTACCTAACTGTTTAGCAAATAATTGAGCTTCTTTGCGACTGCTGATCCCTAATGTTTTGTAAATGCTATTGATGTGCGTTTTGAGCGTGCTATGTTCGATCATCAGTTGTGAGGTTATCTCTTTGTTGGAAAGCCCCCGCATTATCAGATCAAGCACCTCTCTTTGGCGAAGGCTGAGTTCATTTAATTTAGTTTCCAACAAAGAAGAATTATGACTATTGAGTTTTATGTTGTTGATGAGTTGCTGTGTTTTGCTTTTTTCAATTTTAAGCCATGTAATGGCTAACAAAACAGTTACCAATGCCAATATTAATGCAACGGTTGGGTAATTAGTCCAGGCCATTTTTAATCCACGGCTATCAAACCTTATAGCAACCGTGCATAAAAACAGGAAAACAGCCATAACCTCTAACAGTTTCTGCCTGCGATAAAGTATGTCGATTATATTTTTTAAAATAGCCACTACCGAAAGATGCGAAAATGTTGATTAAAACGAGGTGAAAAAGTGTAAATAAAAATCAAATTTATATATTTGCGCCATATAGCACATATTACATGAAGAACTTAGGACTTGTTATTACAGTAGTTGGATTAGCCATAATTGCCGGTTGTTTCTTTTTAACTCCTCCGCACGCGTTAAACCCCGCAGATTCTGAAAGTGGACTTGATGCCTCAGCAGCATTAACTTTCGGTGGCTTTATAGTTTTTGGTGTGGGTGTTGTGATGTACATCTCAAGCCTTCCGTTTGCTAACCAAAAGAAATAAGGCATTTTAAGATATTTAAATTTAAATATTGTGATACACAGTATCACATCATTCCTTGTCTTTGATAGTTAAAGATAAAAAAGAAGCCACCTATATATCGATGGCTTCTTTTTTATGTGGTAAACTTTGTGGCTATATCCGTTGAATCTCAGGTTTGAAAGGCTTTTCAAAAGGTTTTACCCCTTTTACACCTACCTTACGCCGATATACTTTGTTGTTTATAGTTACATAGATTATATCAAAATTTGGTCCGCCAAAACAAAGGTTTGATGGACTGCCTTCGCCGGGAGTAGGTATAATGGTTATTACCCGGCTCTGCTCATCAAGTACTTGGATGCCCATTCTGGTAGTAACCCACATACGGCCGTTAGCATCAAATTTTGCCCCGTCAGACCACGCGTTGTCCGCATCGTCGGGCACGTGCAGCCAACCCAGGCGTTGTTTATTGGTAAGTGTTCCATCGGCTTTAACCTTAAAAACATACACCCAATGTGTTGCCGATTCGCACACATACAACATGGTTTGGTCAACACTTAGCGCTAAGCCATTGGCAAATTTAAGTCCTTCATCAACTACCAGTTTTTGCCCGTTTGGCTTTATCAGGTATATTTTACTAGGTTTATCAACTCCGTTAGGCGCTGTTACGTAGATGTTGCCATTGTTGCCTATGGTAATGTCATTTCCGTTTATAATACCGCTGGCAACAATAGTAGCTTTGTTATTGGCATCATAACTTATAACCTGGTTGGTGGCGTTGGCAATGGTATAACGTTTGCCATCAGGACCGAAGGCTGTTCCGCTTGCTTTTTTTGCATCGATATTTAATTGGGAAAGCTTTCCGTTTAAATCAACTTTATATGTTTTTGAGTTAGGTATATCCTGAAAGAAAACCTCGCCAGCTGCATTTGTAGCGGTGCCTTCAGCAAAACCGTAACCATCGCCAACCAATTGCCACCCCTCGGTAGGAATTATTATTTTACTGGTATAAGCATTTTTTGAAATTCCCGCTTTAACCGGAGCCGGGTAACCCTTCCATAAAAAGCGCATAGCCTGCGGAAATATTGCCGTGGCGTGGTTGCTGTTATGTGCGCCTTCGCCCCAGGAGTGCTCAACTTCATAACCCGCAAACTGAAACGCTCTTTCCATCATCTGCGCGGTTATCCACCAATCGCCTGCGTAATTATTCAGGTCGTTGGTGCCATCCTGCAAAAATACTCTAATGGGTTTAGGTTCATATTTCCGTATCAGGGTAGCAAATCTTTCGCCGCCACGCAGGCCAACAAAGGTGCTTATCGCACTAAAAACCCTTGAAAACGACTCCGGCCTTTCCCACGCAACGTTGAAGCCGGCAATAGCGCCACTGCTTTGCCCGCCAATTGCCCTATCATTTGCATTTTTTGATAACATAATGGAACGGCCATCTTTGGTCTTCTGTTTTTCAACAAATGGTAAAACTTCGGTAAGTAAAAACTTGGCATAATTATCACCTAAGCCATCATACTCAAAACTGCGGTTGTTGCGGTTAGCAGCAGTTTGGGGGTTTTCGGCAACTATTTGTCCCGGCGTTACAAAAACGCCAATTGTAACAGGCATTTCTTTACTGTTGATCAAATTATCAAAAACAGTAGGAGCTTTAAACTGAACGGCATCCTGGTTAACATATAAGCAGGCAGGCTTTTTACCATCATACTGCACGGGCACATAAATGGTAACCGTGCGGGTGGTGCCAGAATAAATCTTTGATTCGGTAAAAGGCAAAGTTATCAGCTCGCCCTGTGGCACACCTGCGTGTACTACCGAAGCAGAATCAACAGGATATTTTTCTACAGGAGCCTGCGCAAAGGCGATTTGAAGCGTTAAACAACAAACAAAAGCTACGGCTTTCATCAATTTAAATGTGGTCATTTTCTTAATGATTTATATAATTGGCTATCAAATATATAAATTAATAAGGCACACATTAAGCCTTTAAAAGCACTATGTTTTTGATGAGACTCTTCGCCAGATTCGTTGAAGTATAAATGATCCTCCTCCTGTTAAGGAGAAGGATCATAAATTATTAAACTATCTAATTGATATTGAGTGGTAGGTATAAGCTAAAAGTTATGTTCCGACCAGGATTGTAAACCCCAAAAGTAGGATCAGTTAATGCCAGGCGTCCCGGGCGCAGGCGGTTTAAGGCATCGTAATAACGTTTATCGCTCAGGTTATTTCCTGATACCGCCAGTTTAATTGGCTGTTTGCCCATATTAAACGTAGCACCTACGCCAGCGTTTATTAAAGTGTAACCACCGGCTGCTGTTTCAAAATTTGCATCAATGCGTTTTTGACTAAAAAAGTTATCAAGACCTAAAGACACATAAAAGTTTTTTACTCCGCTTACTTTAGGCTCAAACCGTAATGTATTATGAATAACCCCTGCCGGTATAAGCGCAAGCGGGCGATCAAAGGTTTTGTTCTGCGCGTGTGTATAAGAGAATGTGTTATCAAAATGAAGAAACTCTGCCGGGTGCAGATTAAAACTTCCTTCTAACCCGTAAAGGTTTGCGTTTACCTGCCCGTACCGATAAACATCAAAGTTTTGTGGCTTACCTTCCTCGTCAAGCTGCGTAATTTGTTCTCCGGCCTTTGCGGATGCATAGATGTAATTGTTGATATAGTTTTCATAAATGCCAAAGCTTCCTGAAAATATATCAGCATCAAAATCAAGTGTGGCATCAGCCTGATAACTGCGCTCTGGTTTTAGGTTAGGGTTGCCTATTTCATAACGCACAGTCCCTTCATGGGCTCCATTTGAACCTAGCTCGGCCGGGTTTGGCGCACGGAAGGCTGAGCCTGCATTGGCTTTAAACGTAAGCGCGTCATTAAACGAATGGGTATAGCCAGCTGCGCCACTCACGTTGCTGAATCTGTTTTTAAACCCGGTAAACTGTTCTTTACCATTAACAAATAGCTGCTTACCATCGTTGTTAACATAGTCATAGCGCAAGCCTGCATTAAAGGTGTTTTTATCCCACGATTTTTTAACGTAAACAAAGGTTCCTACAGATGTCTGGTCGTATTCGGGGATAAGATATTCATAACCTTTATTTGTACTGCTTTCATTAGAAGCGCTTAAACCTATAATGGGTTGCCAGCCGTCTGCCTCCCCTAAGTAGTATTTAGCGTCGGCAGAAAAGGTATTCAGGTCAAAAAACAAAGCAGGGTCGGAACTCTCCAACTCGCGGCGCTGATTTTTTTGATAACCCAGATCAAGCTTAAGAGTGTTGTTGCCAATAATAAAATTATTGTTTAACGCAAGTTTGTAGTGGCGGATGTCCTGTCTTGGGAAATCAAGCTTTCTACCGGTGGCTTTATTGGTATACAAGGCATCGCCCGGTTCCGCTTCGTTAAAGCCGATGTTGTTTTTAAAATAGGAAAAATTAAGGTGTGAGTAGCCCCATTCTTTATTTAGGCCCAGCATGCCACTTAAGCTGGTATTATTAAATCCACTGTTGATGTAATAACCAGCGGGTGTTTTAAAATCATGCGCATTTTGATAGGATCCGCGACCGCGCCATACAAAGCCGCTGTTGTTGCCGCTTAACATTAAAGATGTATTTGTAAGGCCGTTATTAGTTGCATAGCTGCTCAAAATCTCGCCTTTAAGTTTCCCGGGTGATGGTACCAGCGGATCAAGCACATTAATAACACCACCAATTGCGTCTGATCCGTATAACAGAGAGGCAGCCCCGCGAAGTACCTCAACACGGTCGGCCTGGTTTTGGTCTATTTCTATGCCGTGTTCATCTCCCCATTGTTGGCCCTGTTGTTTTACCCCGTTGGTCAGCGTAACCACGCGGTTGTAGCTAAGGCCGCGAATTACGGGTTTTGATATGGCGCCCCCTGTTGTAATTTGGCCCATGCCCGGCACCTGTCGTGCCAAAGCGTCCACCAGGTTAGTTGATGGCCCAAGCAGTTCCTCGCGAGAAACGCTGCTTGCCGACGTGCTGTTACTTTTATTGCTGGATGTAATGGGCGTGCCTGTAATTACCACCTCTTTTATCTCGACAATACTTTGTTCCAGCGCGAAATTTAAAGCACCACCTATGGCAAGATCAATGGTTTTTACTTGTGTTTTATAGCCCGAATAACGCGCTTCAACAACATAGCGGCCTTTAGATGGGAGGGAGGTGAATGAAAATTGCCCGTTTGCGTCACTAATTGTACTCAATCGCAATTGGGATATAGTAATTACAGTGCCCGGCAAAGTCTCGCCTGTTTTGGCGTCTGTTATAGTGCCGCTTACCGAGCCGACTGCGTTGGCGAATAAATAATATGGAAATATTACAGCTATAAAAAAGCCGAATAATAATTTAAGTTTCATTACGAGAATGTTTAACTGAATTTTAAAAAAAAAGAATAATTGTGCCCTAGCGGGGATATTTGTTTCAGTTAAACAAGAGGCGGGCCACGGGTGGCTGCAAGTACCAGCGATATGCTTTGATAAGAAAGGGCTGCAACCCGCAGCTGTTTATAAGCCGAACCATAAATTACGGTATTATTCAGGTCGACGCTTAAAAGGGCGGTAGTATCGTGATTAAGCTGGCAAATTTTACAGTTTTCTTCGGTACCGGTAGAGGTATTGTGTTTTGACTGCTTTGTTTTAGCGTAAGATGCAACGTGACTGTGGCTAAAAACAATGATCTGCCCTGTGGTAAAACACAGCAACAAAACCAAAGCTGCTACAATTCTTGTTGTATTATTTTTCATAAGCCTCTGCAAAGGTAGTTATAAAATGCAAAAGCAACAAGCTTGCATTAAGTAAATTTTGAGTGATTTATTGTCAGTAAAGTACTATGATTTTTTGGCCGTGGCGAATACAATTACACCACCCACAAGCAAAATACCACCAGCATACGGAGGCCAGTTAACACTTTTTTCTTTCTCTGCTGATATCTCAAGAGGACCCGCATCAATTATTTTTTCTTTTTTTGTGTAGGTAAAACCGGTCCAGATCAGCATAGCTGCGCCAATCACTATCATTATAATTCCAATTGTTCTGTTCATGGCAGTTGTTTTAATGTTTGATATCACAACACCGCGTGTTTTAAATTGTTTCAAAGGATAGGGCAGGGGGGCTTAAACAAAAAAAGGGCGAAGACCAATTGATCCCCACCCCCAACTTTACAAAAAATTTTAACGCCAGCCGCCGCCAAGGGCACGGTATAAGTTCACTTCGTTTAAAAATATATTCTTTTTAGTAACAGCCAATTGCAATTCGGCATCAAGCACATTCCGCTGTGCGGTAATAACCTCCAGATAAGTTGCGCGGCCAACCAGGTAAAGATCCCTTGAAACGCTCACAGCATTATTTAAAGCCGTTACTTCTTCCTGCTTTAACTGATAGTATTTATGGAAGTTATCCATACCTTTAAGGCTGTTCATCACTTCCTGATAGCCACCAATAATAGTTTTCTGATAATCATATAAGGCAGCTTTTGCTTCGGCAACTTTGTATTTGTAATCAGATTTTACACGCCTGCGGTTAAGTACCGGTGCCGTAAGCCCGCCAATAATACCATAAACTGCTGATGCAGGGTTGAATAGTAAGGCGCCTTTAAAAGCGTTATACCCGCCGTATGCATCAATTGTTAATGCCGGAAAGAAGGCCGCCCTCGCTGATCGGATATCAGCATTAAGCGCCATCAATTCCAATTCAGCCTGCCGTATATCGGGCCTGTTAAGCAGCAACTGTGTGGGTATACCTGTGTTAAGCTGGCGTGGTTCGGTTAGTGTTATTATAGATGTGTCGCGCACTATTGGGCGATTAAAACTGCCGGTAAGTAAACGCAGCGCATTTTCTACCTCTGTTATTTGTTGTGATACTTCATATTGCAGTCCTTTTGTGTATGCCAGTTGGGCTACAAATTGCTGTACCGCTAATTCAGTGGCACGACCGCCTAACTTTTGTATCTGCACAATTTCAAGGGCGCTCTCCTGCAAGATTACATTTTTTTTGATAATGCCCAATTCATTGTCAAGCGCTAATAGCTCATAGTAATTGGCAGCTATCTGAGCCGTCAGTTCTGTAGAAACTAACCTGTATCCACTTTGCGTAGCAAGATATCGAGCTAAGGCAGCTTTCTTCTGACTTTTAAGCTTACCCCATAGATCAACTTCCCATGAACTGCGAAGCCCCACAAATAGATCGGGCGTTGGGCTGGTAGGGATGCTTTGCTTATCGTTGATGTTGTTGGAAAGGTTGGTATCATAGTTACCTACACCGTTCATAGTGTAAGCGCCAAAACGATCGGCACCTGCACTTACGTTCAAATTTACCCAGGGCAGTAATAATGATTTGCTATACTTAAAATTAGCCGCCGCCATTTCAACACGTTGCAGGGTCGCCTGTAAATCCAGGTTAGCGTTGAAAGCTGTATCAATAAGCTGCGTTAACAACGGATCAGCAAAAAAGCTCTTTGATGGTAGGGCGGCTACTGTATTAGTATCAGCCGTTAACGCTACAAAGCTGGCAGGTAAGACCTTATCCGATTTTACGGTAATGGCCTTATAGTTTTTACATCCTGCTGCCATAGCCAGCAGCAGCATGATTATGTAGAACTTATAATATTTTATAGTGTGTAGCATTGTTTATTGGTGATGATTTAAGTATTCTGGTTCAATTACTTGTACAGGAACTGCTTGTGGATTGGGTTTCTTTTTGCCCATTGATGCAAAAATGACGTACAAGCCCGGAATGATAAACACACCGAAAATTGTACCGAACAACATACCGCCCGCAGCAGCTGTACCAATTGAGCGGTTACCCACAGCACCTGCACCGGTTGCTATACAAAGCGGGATCAATCCCGCAATAAATGCAAATGATGTCATCAAAATGGGTCGTAAACGCGAAGAAGCTCCGTCAGTAGCCGCTTGTAGCACTGTTGCCCCTTGGCGTTGCCGTTGCACAGCGAATTCAATTATTAGAATAGCGTTTTTACCCAGCAAGCCTATAAGCATCACCAAAGCTACCTGCGCATAAATGTTGTTCTCAAGCCCTAAGATCTTGAGGAAAAAGAATGCTCCGAAAATGCCTGTCGGTAACGAAAGAATAACCGGAAGCGGCAGTAAAAAACTCTCGTATTGTGCACAAAGTAGTAGATAAACAAATATCAAACAGAGCAGGAAGATGTAAATAGTTTGATCTCCGGAAAGTGTTTGCTCCCTCGTCATACCAGACCATTGAAAGATGTATCCACGCGGCAACTCTGCGGACTTTTCCTCAATGGTTTTAATAGCATCACCGCTGCTAAAACCTTCCTCAGAGTCGCCTGTAACCATTGCAGAAGTGTACATGTTAAAGCGTGTAACCTGTTCGGGGCCCAACACGCGTTTTATTGAAATAAAGGTTGAAAAGGGCACCATTTCTCCTTTATTGTTTTTTATCATAAGACGCAATAGGTCTTCAGGTTTGCCTCTATACTCAGGGGATGCCTGAACCATTACTTTATACATTTGCCCAAAGCGAATGAAATTGGATGCATAGTAACTACCCATCAAAGTTTGTAAAGTAGACATCGCCTGGTCTGTTGTTATTCCTTTTTGTGCTGCTACTGCATGATCTATGGAGATGAGATATTGCGGAAAAGTGGCGTTAAAGTTGCTTGACGTACCAGAAATTTGAGGCGTCTGGTTAAGCAAATTTACGAAGTCGTTTGTTACTTCTGCTTCCTTCACCAGATTGCCTGTACCACTCTTGTCTAAAACTCTAAATTCAAAACCACTCGTATTGCCAAATCCCTGAACCGTTGGCGGTGGTAGAAACTGGATATCAGCATCGGATATTCCTTTAGTTCTTTCTTCAAGAATGGCTATTATGTCATTAACAGATTCTTTCCGATCATCCCAGGTTTTAAGATTGATCATCCCCATTCCGTAAGATGCCCCGGCCGTGTTATTCACTAAACTAAAGCCTGCAAGGGTCGATATGGATTCTACTGCGTCCAGCGATTTGGTTTGCTCGTAAATAGCAGACAGAACATTTTCTGTACGCTCCACAGTTGCGCCTGGTGGCGTAGTTACGTTAACATAAATTACGCCTTGATCTTCAGTGGGAATAAAACCTGTGGGTAATATGGCATTGAAGCCCCAGGTGGCAATAAAAAAGAATGCCAGCACGCCTATTGTTAATGCTTTCCGTCCGGCTATTTTTGCTGTAAAGCCTGTATACTTGTCGGCTAAAGAATTATAGCCGGTATTGAATTTATCGAAAAACCTTGCTAACGCACCTTTATGTACTTCAGAATTATGTGGCTTTAGCATCAATGCGCATAAAGCAGGAGTAAGCGTTACCGCATTTATACCTGAAATCACTATGGAAAAAGCCAGTGTTAAGGAGAATTGCCTGTAAAATACACCAACCGGCCCCGTCATAAATGCAACCGGGACAAACACTGCCGACATCACAAGGGTTATGGCAATTATAGCCCCGCTAATGTCTTTCATGGCAGAGATGGTAGCATCCATAGGGGATAGATGTTCTTCGGCCATTTTTACGTGCACGGCCTCTACCACTACAATGGCGTTGTCCACCACTATGCCTATGGCTAATACCAGTGCAAAAAGGGTAAGCAGGTTTATAGAAAAGCCTAAGGCCTGCATACATGCCAAAGTTCCTATCAAAGCTACGGGTACCGCAAGGCCCGAGATCAGTGTGGAGCGAAAATCCTGAAGGAACAGGTAAACCACCAAAAACACCAAAATAAATGCTTCGATCAGCGTGCGTAAAACCTCATGGATAGATGCATCCAAAAAACGGGAGACATCATAATTGACATTGTATCCCATCCCTTTAGGAAACTGCGTGGCCTTAAGCTCAGCCATACGTGCCTTTATATTGGTAATAACTTCGCGCGCATTTGAACCTGGCCGCTGTTTGATCATGATGGATGCAGAAGGCCGTCCATCTGTTTTCGAAACCATACCATAGTTTAAAGAACCGAACTCCACATCAGCAATCTCGCGCAGCTTTAACACAGATCCATTGTCATCCGCCCGTATAACGATGTTTTTATATTCTTCCGGCTCAAAAAACTTGCCCGGATATCTTAAGACATATTGCAGTAATTGCGGCGATTTATCCGAACTTACCCCCGTTTTACCAGGGGCAGCCTCCACATTTTGAGCACGAATAGCTTCAATAACGTCGTCGGTTGACACCTTGTAAGCAGACATACGATCCGGTTTTAACCACACACGCATGGCATACTCTTTAGCACCTAAAATTTCTGCATAACCTACACCGTCAATGCGTTTTAACTCCTGCAATACGTTAATATCAGCAAAGTTGTAGATGAATTTTTCATCAAGCTTGTCATCCTCACTGATAATATTAAGGTACATCAGCATGCTGTTTACCTCTTTCTCGGTCTGCACGCCTGCTTTAGTTACTTCTTCCGGTAATTCGTCAAGCGTTTTTGAAACACGGCCTTGTACAATAACCGCGGCTTGGTCTGGGTCTGTGCCCACATTAAAATTTACTTCAATAATGGTCAATCCGTCATTAGTACAAACGGTTGACATATAGGTCATGCCTGGCACGCCGTTAATAGAACGCTCAAGCGGGGTAGCAACAGCTTTCGCACAAACTTCGGCATTAGCACCTGTGTAGTTGGCTGTAACGGTAACAGTAGGGGGGGCAATATCGGGGAACTGTGTTATAGGTAGCTGCAATAAAGCCAAAACACCCACCAACACAATAAGCAGAGAAATAACAAGCGACAGTATAGGTCGCCTGATGAACATTTCGAACATAAGGGTAGTACGTTAGATAAAAAATAAAAGAATAACAGGCTTGTAACCTATTTCATGGCCAGCTTTTTTCCGGCCGAGGCGCTAATGGGTTGTATAACCATTCCATCGCGTGCATTTTGTGTGCCTTCATACACAATCTTGTCGCCGTGTTTAAGCCCATCCTTTACCACATAATAGTGTGCAAGGCGGGTAACTGGCGCAATACTTTGCATGTGCAGCATATTATTTTTATCTACTACGTACACGTAGCTCTTGTCTTGTACATCAAATACAGACTGTTGCGGAACTAATATTACAGAATCAACATTTGATGAAATAAACAATTTCCCGGTAGCGCCATGGCGCAGCAACCTGTTCGGGTTAGGAAATTTGGCCCTGAAGTCTATTGATCCGGTTGATTGTTCTATTTGTCCTTCAACTGTTTCTATATTTCCGGGTTGTTGGTAAGCACTTCCGTCAGACAGAACAAGTTTCACGCTGGTATCTGATACTTTTTTTCTTTCCGCACGCTGATATCTTAGGTACTCGTTTTCCGGAAAACTGAAGTAAGCGTACATGGCAGAAATATCAGAAACATCAGTAAGCAAAGTTCCTTCGTCTATCAAACTGCCTGCCTTAAGCGGAATGCGGTCAACTATACCATCAAATGGAGCGCGTATATTGGTATAGGCTAAGTGATTTTCAGCACTTTGTACCGATGATTTCGCCTCTTCAATTGTGGCCTTGTCGGCATTTAACCGGGCAAGTGCCACTTCAAGTTCTGATTTGGATATAACCTTTTTATCAACCAGTAATTTTATACGTTCAGCTTCAACCTCTGTAGCGCGCGCGGCGGCTATAGCACTGCTTAGCGCGGCCTTAGCCTTGCTTAGCATAACGCGGTACTCTTCGTCGCTTATTTTAAAAAGTAGCTGGCCTTTTGTTACTGATTTGCCTTCATCTACATATATTTTTTCAAGAAAACCTTTAACCCGGGCTCTTATTTCTACGTTACGGATGGCTTGTATGTCGGCCACGTAGGGGGTTTCTAAAATTGTGTCGCGGGCGGTAAGGGTAACCACCGGTAGTTGTTCAATAGTTTTTACTTGTTCCTTATTGTCCTGACTATTAGCCGTGCACCCCGTTATGTAAACGGGTACAGTTATAACTAATAGCCATCTATATATTGATCTAATCCTTGCCATAATGTTTGTTATATTAAGCTATGTATTTGATATCTGCGAAGCGGATATCCTGAATAAAAACACACAATGCGTTAAGCGTATTAATAGCTATATCAGAACGGACTTAGTCTGAAGAGAAAGTTGTAATAACTGGGCAAAAAGTGGCTTACCGTATGATATTTACTACGGTAAAGCTTTATTGTAGTAGGGATAGTATTGCAAAAAGAAAACAGTTGTTGGGTAGGAACCAACATAGCCGGGGATGTGATCCGGTTAAATAAGAAATGGTTTCGGTATTTAATTTTATGAGAATGATCTCCTTCTTTTTCGGTTAGATCCTCATAAAAATGGACAGCGGTGCTCAAGAACGAGCTCATTTCTAATAAACATTCCTCTGACGTATCGGTACATGATGAATTAAGCTCTACAAGATTTGTAGGTACCTGAAACCAAATAACTGAGTTGATCAGCCATGCAAAAAGAATTATGTGCGTCCATCTTTTCAGCATAGAGGCGAATTTAACAATAAAAAGTCAACAAAATCAATCAATTTTGAATAAATTGATAGTTTTTTTGGCTTTGTAATAGAAATATTATAATTAATTAAGAATATTATGATCTATTTAATAAATGATAAGCAAAAAAAATGTTTAATAACAACGTTGTTTTTAAAAAACTATTTTCATATTTGCGGTGGTTTAAAAATGAAGTTTACGAATTTAAATATTAACTGGTGGTGGCTTAACGAGAGATCGTAGGGCAAATCCGTGTTATATATAGATATATTGTAAGGGTTGCCAGTTTGGTAACCCTTTTTTGTTTAAAAATCATTTTTAAATCATAGCCTCTAAAAGTTAAAATGAAACAAATATTAAATCATCTTTTTGAAAATAAAGCGTTCAGCAAAGAAGAGGCGCAAGAGATACTGACCAACATATCAACAGGTAAGTACAACAACTCGCAAATTACCGCCTTCATGACGGCTTATTGTATGCGTAGTATCACTGTTAATGAGTTGGAAGGCTTTCGCGATGCCATGCTTGACCTTTGCCTGCCCGTAGATATGGGTGGAATGGAAATGATAGATCTTTGCGGCACAGGCGGCGATGGGAAGGATACTTTCAATATTTCAACCCTTGCCTCATTTATAGTGGCAGGTGCAGGTTATAAGGTAGCTAAACATGGTAACTATGGTGTATCATCTGGTTGCGGGTCATCCAATGTTATGGAGTATCTGGGCTACAGCTTTACCAATGATATTGATACGCTTAAAAGTAGTGCGGATAAGGCAAACATTTGTTTTTTACATGCGCCGCTCTTTCATCCTGCCATGAAAACCGTAGCGCCAATAAGGCGGGAATTAGGAGTAAAAACGTTTTTTAATATGCTTGGGCCAATGGTTAATCCAGCAAGGCCAAAAAACCAATTGGTAGGCGTATACAATCTTGAGCTGGCACGTATGTACGCCTATCTGTATCAGCGTTCTGACAGGAAATATACCATATTAAACGCCCTTGACGGGTATGATGAGGTATCGCTTACGTGCGATTTTAAAACCTTTTCAGCCGAAGGCGAGAAGATCTTCTCACCAGAGGCTTTAGGCTTTGGCCGATTAGATCCAGCGCAAATTGCGGGAGGCAGCGATGTACCCGAATCTGCAGCGATATTTACTAAAGTGCTAAATGGCGAGGGAACCGAAGCGCAAAATAATGTTGTTTTAGTAAACGCAGCACTTGCTATTAAAACTATTAAGCCATTAAGCAGCTTTGGCGATTGTTTTTACGAAGCCGAAGAATCGCTTATACAGAAGAAAGCGCTTAAAAGCTTTAAAACGCTTATACAGAATTAAAATGAAAATTAAGGTTTGTGGCTTGCGCAATGCCGAAAATATAAAAGCCGTGGCAGCTTTGGGTCCTGATTATATTGGACTTATACGTTACGATCGCTCACCTCGCTATGTAAACAACATTGATGATGCACGCTTGGACACCTTACCCGAAACCATTTTGAAGACCGGTGTTTTCGTTAACGAAAGCGCAGAAAATGTAGCGCAGCTAATAAGTAAGTATGGCTTAAATGCTATTCAATTACACGGCAATGAAAGTGCTGATTTTGCCGCCTCATTCAAAAACAAAGTTGTAGTTTTAAAGGCGTTTGGAGTAGACGAAAATTTCGATTTTAATTGTCTGGAAAACTACGTGGGGAGCGTTGATTTTTTTCTTTTTGACACCAAGACAGCAACGCACGGCGGCTCTGGCAAGACTTTTAATTGGAGCGCGTTGAACGAATACGAGCTAAACGTGCCATTCTTTTTAAGTGGTGGGCTAAGCTTGGAAAACCTGAGCGAAATAAAGAATATAAAACATCCGCAGTTTTACGGGGTTGATCTCAATAGTCGTTTTGAAACATCGCCGGGAATTAAAGATATAGAAAAACTAAAAAAGGCATTTGCCATTGTAAAACAATATACCACTAATGAAATACGGAGTTAACGAACAGGGCTACTACGGCGACTTTGGCGGGGCGTACGTTCCCGAAATGCTTTACCCTAACGTGGAGGAACTACGGCAGCGATATTTATCCATTATCAGCGAACCTGGTTTTCGTACCGAATTTGATCAGTTGCTTAAGGATTATGTGGGCAGGCCATCGCCATTGTATTTTGCTAAAAGATATTCAGAGAAATACGGTGCTAACATATTTCTAAAGCGAGAAGACCTTAACCATACAGGTTCGCATAAGATAAATAACGCGATAGGGCAGATACTTTTGGCTAAGCGACTGGGTAAGACACGTATTATAGCGGAGACCGGAGCAGGGCAACATGGCGTGGCGACTGCTACGGTGTGCGCACTAATGGGGCTGGAATGTATAGTTTATATGGGCGAGATAGATATGGCGAGGCAGGCACCTAATGTATCCCGTATGAAAATGCTCGGCGCTAAGGTTGTTCCGGCAACATCCGGCAGTAAAACTTTAAAAGATGCTACCAACGAGGCGCTGCGCGACTGGATTGCTAATCCGGTAGATACCCATTATATTATAGGATCTGTAGTGGGTCCGTACCCATACCCTGATATGGTGGCACGTTTTCAATCTATCATATCCTTCGAAACCAAAAAACAATTACTTGAGCATACAGGAAACGAACTGCCTCAATATGTTATGGCATGTGTTGGTGGCGGCAGTAACGCCATGGGCATGTTTTACCACTTTTTGGATGACGACGCTGTACAGTTAGTTGCTGTTGAGGCTGCCGGAAAAGGAGTTGATAGCGGACACTCTGCGGCTACAACTTTTTTAGGCCGGGAAGGTGTTTTGCATGGCAGCCGCACTATTTTAATGCAGACGGATGACGGCCAGGTTGTTGAGCCTTATTCTATATCTGCAGGCTTGGATTACCCTGGGATAGGTCCGCAACACGCGCATCTTTATAAGATAAAACGCGCTCAATACGCCAGCGTTACAGACGACGAAGCTTTGCAGGCGGGTTTGTTATGCTGCCAGTTAGAGGGCATTATCCCTGCTATTGAGTCGGCGCACGCATTGGCACAATTAGAGAAAATGCAATTTAAGGCAAACGATAATGTGGTGATCTGCCTATCAGGCAGGGGAGACAAGGACTTAGATACGTATATAAAACATTTTGGATATTAGGGAGTTCATGGATCATAGTTAATAGTTCATAGTAACTATTGCCCATGAACTACCAACTATTAACTAACCATGAACCGTTTAAACAAACTCTTTCAAGAGAAAAAAAACAATCTTTTATCCATTTATTTTACAGCGGGTTATCCCGAACTTAATTCGACGCTTAAAATCGCAGAGGCTTTGGAAAAAGCGGGTGCCGACTTTTTAGAGATAGGTTTCCCTTATTCTGATCCCGTGTCTGATGGCCCTACAATTCAGCACAGTTCAGAGCGCGCATTAGAGAGCGGAATGAGCCTTAATGTATTGTTTGAGCAACTAAAAGATCTGCGTAACCGCGTTAGTATCCCAATTTTACTAATGGGCTACGTAAACCCTATTGTGCAGTATGGCGTTGAGCGCTTTTGTAAAAAAGCCGCGGAAGTAGGGGTAGACGGTATAATTGTACCTGATTTACCAATGTACGAGTACGAGAGCATGTACGCGCCGTTTTTCAAAGACAATAACCTGAGCAATATTTTCCTGGTTACGCCACAAACCTCGCCTGAGCGGATCAGGAAGATTGACGAGCTGAGCAATAGCTTTATATACCTGCTATCATCTTCATCCATAACAGGTGGTAAGTTAAGTGTATCCGTTAACATTGAAGATTACTATAAACGTGTGGTGGCCATGCAGCTAAAAAACCCAACTATCATTGGCTTTGGCATTACCGACAAGAAATCATTTGATAAAGCGTGTGAATACGCTAACGGTGCCATTGTAGGCAGTAAGTTTGTTAAGCTTTTAGGGGAGGAGGATTATTTACAAAAGATACCGGCTTTTATAGAATCTATAAAACAAGATTAGTTATCACTTCTGGTTAACATAGCCGGGTGTTGCAAAAAAAAGTTTTTCCAATGGAATAAAAAAGATAAAGTATTAAATATCAATAACTTAAATATTTTATGCATCACTACTTATTTGTCAGTAAAGTACGCTGTGAATTGGTTGTAAATATTTGATTATAAGCATCTTGTAAAAACAGAATATTGGTGCTTTTTTACCGTTTTTAGCAACACTTTAGCAACACAATAGCAACAGATAAGCAACACTTTTGCAACAGCCTTTTAGAATGACCCGTCCTAAAAAGTTTGTATTACCAAAATATAAATAGCTAAACTTTACAGCGCATACACCGTAATTATAAAGCTTTTACCGCCTCAATCAGCATTTCTGCAGTTGCCTGAATAGTGTGATGGATAATATCCTCACGGGTCCCGCTAAATACCTTTCTAAAACTGCAGGGATTGCCTTTAACCAGTGCAGAAACAAACATGGTACCAACGGGTTTCTCTGCTGTTTCGCTGCCCCCGGGTGCCGTAAGCCCGGTAACGCCAACCTGAATGTCTGAAGGTATTTTTGAATCTAAACGTTCAGCCAGATCACGCGTAACCTCCATTGATTCGGGCGTAAATTTTTCAAATAAATCGCGGGGGACGCCTAACAATGACACCTTCAAATCGGCGTCATAACATACAATGCCGCCTTTTAATACTTTGCCCGAATGTTCTGTTAGTGCAAATTCCGAACAGAGCCACCCGGCGGTAGCACTTTCTGCAAAAGCAATGGTGAGCCCCCTTTTGGCCATCAATCTGCTTAACTCATTTATTTTGCTCTCTGCCATAACCTTATGTTTAAGTATTAAACAATCAAAGTTTGGCGCGGTTTTACAACAAAGATGAAAATAGGCCGGTTAAAAAAATCGGGAAAAGCAATAAGTGTATTAAAAACAATTATACATTTGTTGTAGTTGTTCAAAACCATTTATCAATACCAATAAACAATTATGAAATTTTTTAATTCTACACTGCTGGTAGTGTGTTTAAGTGCTTATGGCTTAAATAGTTACGCTCAGGATGTTTCTGTACTTAGCCCCGATAAGCAATTGAGTATTAACATCACCGTAGCCGACGGAAAGCCGGCCTATTCGGTAACTTACAAGGGCAAGGTAATGTTGGATAAGTCGCCGTTGGGCCTTACTACTAACGAGGGCGATTTTAGCAACGGCATGAAATATTTAAGCAATACCCAAGGTGTTGTAGACAAAAACTATACGCAGGATAAGATCAAACGGTCACAGATTCACTACGTGGCCAACAAACTTATTTATGTATTAGAAAATGCCAAACAGCGTAAATTAAATATAGAATTTCAGGTAAGTAATAACAACATCGCTTTCCGTTATGAAATTGAGCCAATGGGCGAGCGGATGTCTTGCGTGGTTGAGAAAGAGGCCACAGGCTTTAAATTTCCGGCCACAACAACAACCTTCCTGTCTAATAATATGTCACCAATGACGGGATTTGCACGTACCGCCCCAAGTTATGAAAGTGCTTACGTGGCTGATGCACCGATGGTAAAACCACGCCCTGCTGCAGATGGTTACGTGTTTCCCGGTTTGTTTCATGTTGGTACTGATGGTTGGGTTTTGTTAACAGAAACGGGCCTGAGCAGCCTTTACTGCGCGTCGCACTTAAGCGAGATATCAGCAGATGGTGTATATTCTATAGAATACCCAAGCGTTAAGCAAAATAATGGCTTCGGGTCAACAGGCGCTGCCATATCATTGCCGGGCCATACGCCGTGGAGAACGATCACTGTAGGTGATAATTTAAAACCAATTGTTGAAACTACCATCCCTTATGACGTAGTTGACCCATTGTATGCAGCATCTAAAGTTTATAAATACGGCAAAGGCACCTGGAGCTGGATATTATGGCAGGATAACAGCATGAATTATGCAGATCAGGTTAAGTTTATTGATCTGGCTGCCACGCTTAAGTACGATTTTATTTTGATAGATGCTTTGTGGGATAAGAATATAGGCAAAGAAAAAATGAAGGAGCTGGTAAAATATGCCGCTACTAAAAAAGTCGGCGTGTTTTTATGGTACAACTCAAACGGCCAGTTCAATGATGCACCGCAAGGTCCGCGCGATAAAATGAACACGTCTATCGAACGAAAAAAAGAAATGAAATGGCTGCGCGATATAGGTGTGGTTGGCCTTAAAGTTGACTTTTGGGGTGGCGATAAACAAGAAACCATTCGTTTGTACGAGGATATCTTTTCTGATGGCAATGATTATGGTCTGATGATAGACGTTCACGGCGCAACGTTGCCGCGGGGATGGGAACGTATGTACCCTAATTATGTAGGTACTGAAGCCGTTTTGGCATCAGAGATGGTGTATTTTAATCAGGGCAACCGCCAAACGGAGGCTGTTTATGCTACGTTCCACCCATTCATCCGTAACGCGGTGGGTAACATGGAGTTTGGCGGAACCTTCCTAAACAAGTTCCTAACCAAAACCAATCAAACACGTAGCCCCCGTTTAACAACAGATGCATTCCAGTTGGCAACAACTATTTTGTTTCAAAACTCGGTACAGTTTTTCGCGCTTGCACCTAATAACCTAACAGACGTGCCAGCTTTTGAAATTGACTTTATGAAAACTGTACCCACCACATGGGATGAAACAGTTTACATTGATGGCTATCCGGGTAAAAGTGCCGTAATTGCACGTCGCTCTCAAGGCAGGTGGTATATAGCCGGCGCTAACGCAGGTAAAGAAGTTTTAAAGCTTAAGCTTAGTTTACCAATGATAGCCGGTAAAAAAGTACAGCTTTACAATGACGATAGTGCTAAAACTACTTTTACCAAACAAATTGATATAGGTAAAAACGGCGAATTGGAAATTGAAGTTCAGCCAAATGGCGGCTTTGTAATAAAGTAATTTTATTCAATTAGCAATAAATAAAGCCTCGCGTAAATGCGGGGCTTTTGTTTTTTTAATTCCCTTAATGCAATTGCAAGTTCTTACTGGGGCAGGGGCGCGGCGGATGGTGAGTTGGGTGGTAGGGGTTTTGTCTGCAAATAAATTCTGTTTAATCCCTTCCTTCATCTTCCCCGGGGAAGGAATAGCAATACCCAAAGCTTCTTTATAAATCTTTAATGAACCTTTGATATGGTCTCCGGGCCCAAACAAAAAAAGGCCGTCCTTTCGGAGCGGCCCTTTAACCTATCAAATTGTATAAACCTATAAAGAATATCTTAATGTTATGCCAAGTGTTCTCTGATCGCCCAATACACCTGCATACTGACCGGCGTTACCGCCTGCAGGTAATAATTGCTCAAAGTAATTTTGGTTAAGTATGTTACGAGCCCATACATAAGCGCTTATTCCGCGTGAAGCTTTAAAGCCTAAACGGCCATTAAGCAATCCGTAACCGGCAATGTTTAGATAAGCCGACGGGGTTGCGCTTGATGAGAACGATGAACGGAAAGAACCATCAGCAGCTAAAAAGAATTTTGAAGTATTGTTTCCTAAAAAGCTGGCATCGGTGTCAAACTCGCCACCTATTGCGCCTGCCCATTTAGAAACGCCGGGTAATGCAGCACCCGAGATATCTTTAAATGCCGGTGTTAAACCTGTTTCCTCTAATGGTAGCGGAGCGTTAGTAAACTTAACGTATTTAGCATCTGTCCAGGCAGCATTTCCGTAGAAAGAGAAATGTTGATCTACTTTGTAATTAGCGTCTA
Source organism: Mucilaginibacter sp. HD30 (assembly GCF_054061755.1). Lineage (NCBI taxonomy): Bacteria > Pseudomonadati > Bacteroidota > Sphingobacteriia > Sphingobacteriales > Sphingobacteriaceae > Mucilaginibacter > Mucilaginibacter sp. HD30. Next base: position 2,021,514 of record NZ_JBSSEO010000001.1, on the reverse strand, counting down.
ACTCTAAACCTTTTACGTTTACTTTATCGGCATTTGCAATGTAACCGCGGTTAACAGTCAGATCCGGCGACTGAACGTTGGTTTGATAGTTATCGATATCTGAATTGTGGAAAGTCAAATTCACAATAAAGTTATCCAACGGTGTGCTTTTGAAGCCTATTTCGTAGTGGTGTGTCTTCTCTGGTTTGATCACCGCGTAATCTAAAATGGTTTTACCCGCCTCTGGCGATGGCAAACCGGCCACGTTAACACCTACTGGCTTATAGCTTGTAGAGTAAGTAGCAAAAGCATTAAATCTTGTGCTCGGCCTGTACGCTGCAGTTAATGAATAAGTAAAGTTATTTTCGTCAACATTTGTTGCGTAATTCTGGCTGCTGTACACACCGTTTTTAATTTTTTGAAGTTCGGATTTTACTGCTGTACTGTAAGAAGAGTTAGCTATATCCAACCCACCTCTGGCCTGGCGATCATAATAAACATCCTTTTTGTCGTAGTTGATACGTGCGCCAGGTACAATGTGGAAGTTTTTAACTATTTCATAATCAAGACTACCAAAAGCAGCGGCGCTTTTTGATTTGATAGAAGCGTTAGTGTAAATACCGTAGCCTTCTAACAAATTTGGTGTAGCCCATAATTGGTCGTTAGTTGTACCGGGGGTGTTAGCATTATTTCCGGTTGAGCTCTTTGCAAAACGCCATTGTGCAGCACCAGACTCTTCAGTACCCGTAATCTTAACTTCCTGATCTAAGTAGAATACACCTACAACACCACTCAGGTTTTTAGCAAAATCGCCGGCATAACGTATCTCTTGCGACCAGTTATGGTGTTTTGCGGGGTTTTGAGATTTAGCCAACACAGGCAAACCTGTAAAGTCGCGGTCGTTTGAAGGATCCCAATCCCAGTAACGATATGCCGTAGTAGATGTTAACGTACCCGGACCGATTTTAAAATCACCGTTTAATGATACACCTCCTAATTTGTTACCTGATCTCCATGGTGTGTCGTGATCTATCACGCGATCAAAGGCATTGGTACTTGGTAATTTATAACCTAAGTCGGCTATAATTGCATTAAACTGACGATAAGCAGCACGTTTTGTAGGTGCAATACCTGCTACAACCTGCGCGTAACCATCGGGTTTTTGGTCAGATGCGTCGCCTGCTAAAGTTATAGATACATTATCAGATGGTTTATATAAAAATTGCAAACGGGCACCTAAGTTATTCAAATCATTAGTAGCGCGTCCGGTGCGAATGTTCTGAACTAAGCCATCGCGCTGTGTACCCGAGAAAGATAGACGAGCCGCAATTGTTTTGCTTAACGGACCGGTTATAGCAGCTTTACCTTGAACGTAACCAAAGTTACCAAAGCTGGTCTCAAAAGTATAACCAGGGGTAAAGCTTGGCTTGCGGGTAGTGATGTTAAAGGCACCGGCTGCGGTGTTCTTGCCAAATAAGGTACCTTGCGGGCCACGTAAAACTTCAATATTTTCTACGTCGATAAAGTCAAACGTAGCAACTGCAGGCCGTGCGTAATAAACGCCATCTACATAAACACCAACACCCGGATCCAAACCGTCATTGGTTAAACCAAATGGTGAGCCTATACCACGAATATTGATCCCGGTGTTACGCGGGTTAGATGTGTATAATTGTAATGACGGTACAAACTGCTTAACGTAGTTAACGTTAAATGCACCCGCCTGATCAATTTGTGCACCACCCACAACAGAAACCGGAATAGGAACATCCTGTAAAAGCTCTCTACGACGGCGTGATGTTACAACGATCTCGCTCAGCAGATCATCTTCAACCAGCGTTAACTCTAATGGAGTAGTTTGAAAAGACAAAACCTGGAAATCCTGCGGTTTAAAACCAACCGATTTTACCTGGAGATAGAAAGGAACCTCCAGTTTAGGAGTGATAGTGAAAACACCTTGCTCGTCAGCAGCTACTGACGTGGTTGTACCTCTAACCGTTACCGTTGCGTGCGGTACCGGGGTGCCTTTAGAATTTTTTACTACGCCTGTTACCACATTTTGCGCGAATGCGGCAGGAGATGAATAAACCAGGATAGTTAACAGTAAAAATTTTACCGTGTTTTTAATAAGTTTCATTTGTATTTGTGTGCTTTAATTTTTAGTTGTTATGTGTTACTATAATAATAGGTGGTCGAAAAAGTATCGGTTAGCAACAACACGAGTTTGTGATTTGGGAAAAGTAAAGTTTGGTCATAAATATTATATAAATTCTATAGATTTAGTCGACAAAAATATTAATTAAAATCGTTCCGTCAATTCTTTTTTAAAAATATTTAGTAAGCTGTTAAAAAACAGGCGTTTGTAAAACAATGCGGGTTGTGAATTCATTTTAAGAGATCCATTTAAAAGTTGCTATTGGGCTGCTTTTTATCTAACTATTCAATGGCAAATGCTTATTTTGCAAAATGCAATCTTTTGAAGTGGATAAGAAGGACCTGACCAGGGTTAAAGCGGCCCTTGAGGGTGACGATGCAGCGTTATCTGAGATACTGAAAGACTACCATGCTTCTGAGATAGCAATCCTGTTTGAAAAATTGCCATCGGATTCGCAGGAGCGGATCATCAATATATTGCCTACCGACGTCGCTTCAGAAGTTATTTCCGAAATGGATGAAGAAGCACATCCCGGAGAACTGCTTATCAATCTTCATCCCGAGAAACGATCTGAAATTGTAAGCGAACTGGATTATGACGACGCGACCGACCTACTTGGCCAACTTGAAGAGCACGAGCAGGAGGACCTGCTTGAAAGTATGGATGCAGAGGACGCATCCAGTATACGCGCACTTTTAAGCTATGGCGAGTATACCGCGGGTGGTTTGATGAATTCGTCGCTTATAAAGGTGAACATCAGGCAGGATAAAAAAGGAGCACTTGACGATATCATCCGCCAATCTGAAGAGATGGAGGAGTTTTACACCATTTATGTGGTGGAAGACGATGATACTTTACAAGGTGTAGTATCCATCAAAAATATAATAAAAGCGCATGCCGATGCCAAAATAAGCGATCTGCTTAAAGCGGACCCGGTTTACGTTAAGGCCGATGTTGACCAGGAAGAAGTGGCCAGACTAATATCGCAATATAATCTTACCACTATCCCAGTTGTTGATGATCACATGAAGCTGTTAGGGCGCATTACGGTTGATGACATCATCGACGTAATGGAGGAGGAGAGCACAGAGGATATTTTAAAGTTCTCGGGTGTATCAGAAGATGAAGAACTGAGTGGTAGCTGGCAGGATGCTGTAAAAAGCCGTTTACCCTGGTTGGTATTAAACCTTGCTACCGGCTTTTTGGCTGCCGGCGTGGTGAGGCATTTCGCATCTGTGCAAATTGCTATCCCAACAATTGTAGCATACATGACGATTGTGAGTGGTATGGGTGGGAATGCAGCAACGCAAGCATTAGCGGTAACAGTACGCCGTATATCTTTAAGCGATTTGACGGATAGTCAGGCTTATCGTACAGTTTTAAAAGAATTTTCGGTAGGGCTGATCAATGGTGCAGTTAATGGGTTAATAGTGGGGGCATTTGCCTTTTTCTATGATGGTAGCCCACTGCTGGGACTGGTTTTATTTTTAGCCATGACAGGAAATCTTTTTATAGCTGGTTTAACGGGGGCTACAATTCCGTTAGTTTTAAAGCGGGTTGGAATTGATCCCGCAGTGGCCTCGTCCATTATCATTACTACATTTACAGACTGTGCCGGATTTTTCTTGCCATTGTGGTTTGCCAGCAAGTTTTTGCTGTAAGGGTTAAAAATGTAAACGGTTTAATTGTAATTTTGTAATTATGCTTCATCCAATAATACAGTCGCGTTTACCAAGTATTGTGAGGTTGTTCGAAACCTATAATATAAAACGCGCGTATGCTTTTGGCTCGGTTGTAAGTGATAAATTTAACGATAACAGCGACATTGATCTGTTAGTTGATTTTGAGGATACAATAAATACTTTAGACAGGGGGAGAATATGGTGGGATTTGCATGATGAACTAAGAACTTTATTTGACAGAGAAGTAGATTTGCTTATAGAAGGATCTTTAAAAAACCCTTATTTACGCGCGGATATCGACGAGAAAAAGCAATTGATATATGCAGCGTGAGTTAAAAAAGTATTTGTTTGATATACTAACCTGTATTGAGAACATCGAACAATTTGTTGGGGAGCATAATGATTTTGAAAGTTTCGACAAAAACCTTATGCTTCAACACGCTGTTGAAAGAAACTTAGAGATTATAGGTGAGGCAGTGAACAACTTGCTTAAGTTATATCCAGACATACAGATTACGGATGCAAGAAGAATAGTTGATACACGAAATAAAATTATCCATAGCTATGATAATGTACATCCTGAACAGATATGGAATATAATAATTAACCATTTATCAACATTAAAGCAAGACACAAAGACGCTTTTAGACGGATAATTTAATATTTATAAAATTATATATAATGACTGAAGTAAGACATAACTGGACCCGCGAGGAGATTGCTGAAATATATCATACGCCGCTGCTTGACCTTATTTATAAAGCAGCTACTATACATCGTGAAAATAAAGATTATGCCGAAGTACAGATCAGCTCGCTCATCTCTATAAAAACGGGTGGCTGCCCTGAAGATTGCGCTTATTGCCCACAGGCAGCACGCTACAATACAGGTGTTGATGTGCATGCCATTATGCCCAAAGAAGAAGTTATTGCTGTTGCACAAAAAGCAAAGGCCGGCGGCGCTTCAAGGCTTTGCATGGGTGCCGCATGGCGCGAGGTACGCGATAACCGCGATTTTGATAAAGTGATTGACATGGTAAAAGCGGTTAACGGTTTAGATATGGAGGTTTGTTGTACCCTTGGTATGCTTACCGAAAGCCAGGCACAACGCTTAGCTGACGCGGGTTTATATGCTTATAACCATAACCTTGATACGTCTGAGGATGATTATAAACGCATCATAACAACCCGAACCTATGACGACAGGCTGCAGACATTGGAGCATGTGCGTAAAGCAAAGATCTCGGTATGCAGCGGCGGTATAATTGGCTTAGGCGAAACGGTGGAAGATCGCGTCTCTATGATCAAAACGCTATCTAATTTACCACAACATCCAGAGTCAGTTCCAATCAATGCCCTTGTGCCTGTTAAAGGTACTCCGTTGGCAGATCAGCCGCGCGTTTCTATATGGGATATGGTTCGTATGATTGCCACTACCCGCATTGTTATGCCTAAAACGGTTGTACGCCTTTCTGCCGGCCGTACCGAAATGAGCACTGTTGAGCAGGCCTTTTGTTTTATGGCAGGTGCCAATTCTATATTTGCCGGCGAGAAATTGCTTACCACTCCAAACCCATCATTTGATGAGGATATGGCCATGTTTGAGCTGCTTGGTTTAACACCACGTAAGGCTTTTAAAAACGGTAGGCCCGAGATCAAAGAGATTAAGGAAATGAGTATAAATGAAGTGATATAAAATATATAGGCCGGTTCATCCGGCCTTTTTTTATGAATTAAACCTTTCTTCAAACTTTCCGTCATTCAGCATGGTTAATTTAACATGCTGAAGATCAAAAACAACATTATCATATTTTTATTCCCGGGTTTATTATTGGCAACAGCCTGTAGTAAAATGAATGGGCCGGCAGCGCTCTTTAAAAAAAGCTCGCCACATGATGTTTATGCTGACAATCTCCGTTCTGCCGGATTGGAGCGCACCGAGATGGGCAGGCAATGGCTAAGCAGGGCAGCTAACATAGCCGGCAGTGCATTAGCCATTAAAATACCTTATAAAGAGACCGGCTTTTTCGCACCCGAAAAAACACAGACTGTCACACTTAGTTTTAATGCTGTTAAAGGGCAAAAGATCAATATCGCTGTAACAAAAAAGCCTGCTCTTAATTTCAATATCTATGCTGATGTTTTTGCAAGCGCTAAGAATGGCGAATTAGACAGGGTGGCATTTGCTGATACAACCGGCACTGCACTTGAATATGAAATTAACGAAACCGGAAAATACTACCTGCGCCTGCAACCCGAACTTTTAAGCGGCGGTCAATATACATTGAGCATTACAGCCGGCCCGTCACTCGGTTTCCCGGTTAGCGCATCGGCAAATCCGCGTATCGGCAGCTTTTATGGTGACGGGCGTGATGAAGGAAACAGATTGCATGAGGGCATAGATATTTTTGCGCCTAAAAGATCACCTGCTGTAGCAGCTGCAAATGGTGTGGTGACTTCGGTAAGAGAGAACACGCTAGGTGGAAAGGTTGTATTTATGCGGCCTGATGGAAAGGACTATTCTTTATACTACGCACATTTAGATTCGCAAATGGTAAATTCCGGTCAAAACGTACGTATTGGTGACACACTCGGCCTTGTTGGTAATACCGGTAACGCACGCTATACGCCAAGTCATTTACATTTTGGCGTTTATACGGGAAACGGTACAGTTGATCCTCTTTATTTTGTTAATAGAGAAGTTAAGAAGCCTCACCAAATAAGCGCACCGCTAAGCTTACTTAATGCCACAGTACGGATAAACAGAAAGGCAGAGGTAATTACAACTTCTGAATCGGATTCAAAAAAGCAAACATTCGCAGTTAACACACCGCTTACTGTTAACGCTGCTACTGCAAACCAATATAAGGTAACGTTTCCGGATGGCAATATCGGCTACATTGAAAGTAAAGCCGTCGCCACAATATCTTCTCTAAAAAAAATCACTTTGAAAAATTCTGCTGTTCTATTTAATGCTCCTGACAGTTTAACTGCTTTGCCTATAGCTGCGGTTAAATTGGGAGATAGGGTTGATCTATTAGGTACTTACCAAAACTACCAATTGGTTAAAATAGATAATAACAGCGGATGGATAGCCGTCAAAGATTAAACCATTTGGTTTGTTTTGTGTCTTATAGTTCCAAATTTATCTCTTTGATAATTTTAAAGAAAATATATTTACTTAATGATAATATCTTGACAAAAATTGTATTAATTGTTAAATATTAAGTGTATATTTGTTCTATCCAATTCACCACAAGCAATTTATCATTTTAAATTAGAAGATATGAGAAAACATTTTTGGTTGGTATGCTGCGTTTTTTTGATGTTATGTGTTACAGCTATTAGCTGGGCGCCTGCAGAAGGAAAAAAAGTTACAGCAACCACAAAAAGCGGATACTCTGCTAAAGAGTTGTTTAATGAGTATGTAAGTAGCATTTATCAGGCTGCAAGTCTTAACCAAGCAGGGCTTAGCCAGCCGGTTTTTGAAAAAGCCTTAACCGGGTATTTTAACCTGAAGGCAGCAAATAAACTATCAAAAAGCAGTGGTGTGGTAACCGTGGTTGATTTTACAAAGTCAAGCCGCGAAAAGCGCATGTGGATAGTTGATATCCTGAATAAAAAATTGTTGCTGAATACATGGGTAGCACACGGGCAGGGTAGTGGCGGCGATATGGCTGATCATTTTTCAAACACCAACGAGTCGCATCAAAGTAGCATTGGCTTTTACGTAACTGATGATATTTATTTTGGTAAGCATGGCCGCTCATTGCGTTTAGACGGAATGGATGAAGGTTTTAACACTGCAGCCCGTAACCGCGCTATAGTTGTTCATGCAGCTGATTATGTTAGCCAGGGAGCAATATCGCAATTAGGCCGCTTAGGCAGAAGCCATGGTTGCCCTGCAGTTTCTCCAGAAGTTATAGATATGGTTATCAATAATATTAAAGGCAAAACGTTGCTATTTATTAACGGAAACGCGAGCAACTATACATCAAAGTATTTGAATGATGCTTTTGAGAGTGATTTTATGTTAAACGTGGCTTCAACAACGTCTACAGATTCTCTTCCTAAGATTTAAAGACTTAATCCAGTTATAAATTATACAACAAAGGCGCTGTGATTATTCACAGCGCCTTTGTTATTAATGTTCTTTATATCTACTAAGTCAATATCATTTTGTTCATATGTGCATAAAGCACGATATCCAATCCATATACGTCATTTCTGAACTGCAACCTACCGCTCTCGTCGGCCCAGCAAGTAATATAAGTTAAGTATACCGGAACTTTTTTAGGCAAGCCTATATCGGTTGGCTCGGTATTGTTGGCATCCATGTTTTTAACTATCCTGTCGTATTTTTCGCCCTGGCCAAATAATGCTAAGGCCAACTCTTGCGGTTTCTCTACCCGTACGCAGCCATGACTTACCGCGCGAACTTCTTTGTTAAATGCAAGTTTAGCAGGTGTATCATGCAGGTAAACGCTGCTGCTGTTATTAAATAAGAATTTTATTTTTCCTAAAGCATTCCCATCTCCCGGGCGCTGTTTAAATGAATACTGATCGGCCGGGGCACTTGCCCAGTCTATGGTTTCAGGGTCATCCACCTTCTTACCACCCTGATATACATCAATTCCCTCATTCTCTAAGTAGTAAGGGTCTCGGGCAGCTATTTTCATAATTTCCTTAGTCGCTATACTTTCGGGGATATTCCAAACGGGGTTAACCTGCACACTGTGTATCATACTGTTTAATTGCGGTGTTTCGCGAGAGAATGGACGATCGGTTTTATCACTTTCGTCGTACTCAACAAGGTTATCGGTATTATCAACATTCCTGCCCTCACCAACGCAAACCTTCATGTTAAGCGTTGACCGACCATTTTCCATAACGTCTAAATGATAGTCCGGAATGTTTACCATTACATATTTACCCTCGCCCATAGGCTTATTCTTCCAGCGCAGGCGTTCAAGGTTTACCGCCAGGGTGCGTTCCGCTTCTTCAGCAGTCATGCCAGGCACTTTTACGCCACTTATTAAGGCCTTTTGCAACGCCAGGTATTGCGCGTCTTTGGGCTGGATGCTATCCAGATAACTTTTTAAATTAGCTGTCCGAAAAACCTGCAACATAGATACGCTATCCGGGCGTTTTGTTTCGGTATAATAACGTTGATAAATACGACGCGGACTTATCACACCAAACTGCAACGCATTAGCGTAATTAACCAATGCGTTTGCTGATAAGATCTCTAACTCGGCAATGTCATGATAAGCTTCATCAAGCGTTTTGATAGCTTTTTTATCATGAAGTTTATTAATTAGAACATTGATCCTGTCTGCTTGAAACATTTTTGGATTAAGGCCATGATCTTTTGCTTTTAACAGGTACTCGTTTGCAGGGTTAAATTTTTCGTTTATAATATGGTCCATTACAAAAACGGCGTCATAACCGTTGCTTTCATACAAGGGAACTATCACCTGAGATTGTTTTATTCTTGCTTTCTCATCGGCCAGTAACTTTTGAAATACCGGCGCAAAACCTTCGGGAGTTACATCTTTAAAAACCTTATTTTTGGTTGCATCAAAAAGTTGCTTGCCCATATCTGACCGACTTTTTTTACAGGCCTGAAAGGTGAATGTGATCGCTATCAGCGCAAAGGCGCAATAGTAGTTTATTAATTTGGGTTTGATATTTATCATAGTAGCTGAATGTTATAACGCTACAAATGCAATACCCATACCATTATCTTATTCTATTAAATAATAGTTTATTATTTTAAAAAATATATTAAATATTTATGGCAGAACCATATCAACACGAAGTTTGGTTAAGAGGACCGCTGCCCCAGGTTCCGGCATTGTTACAACCTGTGGCCCACGCTTTATTGCAGGCAAAAGAAGAAGTTAACAGGCTGATGGCAGATTTTCCGGAAATATTGCTGTGGATAAAACCAATAAATATGGCCTCCCCGGGTTTCCATATTCAGCATATGACTGGGGTGATAGACCGCCTATTTACTTATGCTAATAATAACGCGCTAACCCAGCAGCAACTTGATTTTTTGCATAGCGAAGGTGAACCGCCCAAAAAAGAGGACAGCGTTGCAGCTTTATTAGATGCATTTAGTATAAGGGTTAATGCAGCTGTTGAAAAATTAGGCACTGTTGATGTAGCTACTCTTACCGAAATGAGGGGAGTTGGCAGGGCGCAAATCCCATCAACTGTAATTGGTTTGTATATGCATACAGCTGAGCATATCATGCGCCATTCGGGCCAGCTTTTAGTTACCGTACGTATATTAAAAGGCAGCTGATGCTGTCGTAATTTATTTAGTATAACCTGCCGAAGTTTTTAATGCCTCAATAGCATTTACTAAATAGGCAAATGGCGCATTCCAGTTGATAGCTATTTCGTTAGAAGCGTATGCCTGGTCATTATCAGACAATGCACGGTTTGGTATTTTTGTAGGTAAAGGAACCTTATCTTGTTGGCTTGGGTTTGGCCCGCCGGATAAAAGACCCGGTACAGGTTCAATAACCCCATCGGCAACTGATTGACGATGATGGGGGTGCATAATGGATTTATGGCCAAATCCGGTAACCAATGAATAACTTGTGCCATTACGGCCTAATAAATAATCTAAATTGGCTAATGCAGCGTTTAGATATTGCTTGTTTTTTGTTAGTAAATAACCGTTTATTAATGCTACTCCCTGATTGGCAGCAACAGAACTACTTCCCCAGATAAAATCACGATTTGATCGCCCCATAGCCGTTTGATAGGCAGAAAGGGTTGCAGGGTTTGACAAGCTATCAGCAAAAGCTGTGAGTTTATTGGTTAATATGGGTATAAAAGCTTTTAAAGAAGGAGTTAAGCTACTGCGGTTGCGTAATAAACTGTAGTAAGCCAACATGCGTACTTGTGACCAGGATGGTATTGACAAGCGAATATTTTCCATTGCCAAGTTTTTTATATAACCTTCATCTTTAGTAGTGATATACAATTCAGCGGCGGCCCAATCAAATTCATCATCAAATCGGCTATCTCCATAACCACCTGTAACTACCTTTGGTTCAAATTGTTTATTCATGGCATCCTGGTTGTAGGCCATTTTAGGATTGGCCAAAGCCCATTGCCACGCGTTTAATGCCGCTTTAAGGCACGAATCGGCCAAACCCGGTACCTGTTTTTCAAAAGGTTTCAAAATTCTGCTTGCCTGCGCCATAACAGCCACAAAATCAAGTGTGGCTGCGGTACCTTTTTGTACCACATAACGTGGTGTAGTGGCCTTAGCGGGCATTATCATCCCGTCAAATGACGCATTGGTTAATTTATTATATACACCACCATCAATCGGGTCCTGCATGGCTAACATCCACCGCAAGTTCCATAAACATTCATCCAGTACATCAGGTAACTGGTTATTGCTTTCGGGAATATTTAAATAAACGGTTTTCATGTGTGCCGGGAAGTCTTCATACAATGACAACAGCGTGCCCATGGTAATACCGCTGTTAACTATATAACTATTATAGTCGCCCGCATCATACCATCCACTCGGAACATAAATTATACTTCCTGCAGGCCGTTTACCACTCGCGGCAGATGGATGTATTATTACACCATTGCCCATATGCCCGGCTGGTCTGTTCCATTTGCCTGCATATTTTTCAAGTAATGGGATAGAAGCTCTTTGATAATAAAACCCTTTTATGGATGCCGCTGCTACTTTTTGATGGATATCAATATTGATAGTAAATGGATAACTATAGTTTGCTTCGGGTACATCTAAAATATAGTTACCCGCTTGCTTTAATGTTGAGAAATCGGCCAGGTAAATAGTTCTGCCAGACAGATCTGGTTTTGCCGATGGTATAAGCGTGCCGTTAAATACTGTTTTATGATCGGCTGATTGTATGGTAAAATTTTGAGTATGATCTGTAAGTACTACAGCTGTCTTTGGCCCTTTTGGGTAAAATCCCAACTGGTTTAGGCGAATACTATCTGATGCTACGTCAGATTGAGCGTTTGCAGATGCGCCGGCAAAGATGCAGGTACTAAATAATGCACCCACAAAGATGTTGAAGTGATTTTTCATGATTTATAATGGTGGTACCAATATACTAAAGCAACTTTATAGTTGGTGTTTTAGTTATTCATGCCGGCCGGCTACAGAAGGCCGCAAGGGTTTTCAAGGTCAAACAGTGGTATTCCCCATTATCCTGTAGAGGTAATAATAGCCGGCTGCGGCTGCAAAACTTATTGCGCCAAAAATCCACCACAGTAAATTAAATCCGCCGTAAGCTATTACATTGCTCCCAAAAAATGGCGCCACAATTTGAGCCGCCGACCAGGACATGCTGTAAAGCGCAGCATACTCACCACGATTGTGAGGCGTTGTACGGCTGATCCAGAACGAGTTCATAAAAGGCATTGCAAACATCTCGCTGAAGGTAACCAGAACTACTACAATTATTGCTGCTACTGCACCCGGCGGTAAAATATTTAACAATATATAAGAAACACCTCCTAAGGCAACGCCGCCTATTATATATACCATGCGGTTACGTCTACCTTCCAACTTATGTATCATCACCATTTCGATCACTACGATCAAGAGGCCATTTAATGCCATCAGGAAGCCGATAAACCGCTCGCTAAAGTGCCATTCAATTTTAAAAAATACGGGTTGCATTATCATAAACTGGTAAAAGCACACTGCAAACAATGTTGCAAATGCAATAAAGGCGAGGTAAATCTTGTCTTTATATGCTGACGTTTTGATAATGTTTGTATCGGGCTTTCTTATTGTCTTAGCCACGGCCGCCCGTGGCATCAGCAACAATAGTAATACAGCTGCCAGTATATTGGTACAGCCATCCACCCAAAACAATAAATGATAGTTGACAGACGCCAGAAAACCACCTAAGCCACCGCCAACTGCCCACCCCAAATTTATAGCCAGGCGATTTAAAGAGTACGAGCGGGTTTTATTAGCATCGCTGCTGTAATGGGCAATAGCTGCAGAGTTTGCCGGGCGAAAGGACTCATTACAAAGGCTGAGTACAAAGGAACCGATGGCCAAAACAGTGAAGTTTTGAAGAAAGCCCAGTAACATAAATAACATGCCACCGCTTATTAATGCACCCACCTGCATATCATAAAAGCCTGTTCTGTCAACCAGTTTACCGCCTAAAAACGCACCTGTTAAGGCACCCACGCCGAACAGCGCCATAATGGTGCCCGCTTGTACAATACTGAAATGTAGCTGCTGGATACAATAAATGCTCAAAAACGGCACAACCATGGTACCGCTACGGTTAATAAGCATTACAACACTCAAATACCAGCTGTTTTTTGACAGACCGCTGTAAGCTTCTTTATAAAGTTGTATGGTGTAGGAGAGCATGACGCAAAGATAAGATGAGCAAATGTGCTGATATGCAGATGTGCAAAAATTAAATGATGTTTAGAACATGCGCTAAGTTAATAGCGCGATAAGTTGTTACAGCGTTGGGGTGCATGTGGTTTGGGTCAAACAGGAATGTTTCTATACCCAGGGATAATGCAGCTTTTATTTCTGAATTAGGGTCATCACCTATAATTAACAGATCTGCGGGCTGGTACCTATGCATGTTCATCAGCTCTTTAAAGATATCCTGTTTTGTTTTAGGACTTATCTCAGGATCTACGATATAAATCTCTTTAAAATCCTGCTCAATGTCCAGTTGCTTTATCTTGCTATATTGTAGTTTGGTAAAGCCGGTGGTAACCAAAAATTTATTAAGATTAATGCTTTTAATGTGATGATAATCTGCAAAAGGCTGGATGGGCTTTTCGTAGGTGATGTTTTTAAGTAGTTCAATACCTCTGCTTTTGAGTTTGGCACTGAAGTTAAATTCATCAGCCACCTGCTGAAATGGCCTGCGGGTCATTTCGTTTTTGGCAAGCTCGATAACAGACGAATCAACATCCGGATCGTTTTTTAAAAGATTGAAAAATTGGCTAAACAGATCATCTGCTATATCGCTAACCGGATAAATGGTATTATCAAGATCAAGTATTAGCGCGCGTTTCATGTGATGTATTTTTAGATTTCACAACTTTAAAAAGTTATCAAATCTTTATTGCGGCATTATGGTATTCCTGTTTCTCAACCAATGGTCGGCCACAACCAATGCAGCCATAGCTTCAACAATAGGTACGGCACGCGGTACCACACATGGATCATGGCGGCCTTTACCCGAAATTTCGGCAGCGTCGCCTGTAGCGTTAATAGTGGCCTGGTTATGCATAATGGTGGCAACCGGTTTAAAAGCCACTTTAAAATCAATTGGCATTCCATTGCTTATCCCGCCTTGTATCCCGCCAGAGTAATTGCTGATAGTTTTGATCTCGCCAGTTTCATTTTTTATAAATACATCATTATGCTCAGATCCCCGCATTTCACTCCCCTCAAAACCTGATCCGAATTCAAAACCGTGTACAGCGTTGATGCTCAACATGGCCTTGCCCAAATCAGCATGTAATTTATCAAAAACCGGGTCGCCCAAACCAACCGGGCAGTTTAATATATGGCAACTCACTTTGCCACCAACGGTGTCGCCGTCTTTACGCACACTGTCAATAAAATCAATCATTTCATTGGCTGTGGCTGGGTCGGCGCAGCGAACAATGTTTTTTTCGCGTTCGGCTATAAAATCATCGGCGCTTTGTATTTCTACATTAGGAGCATCAATTTTACCAACGCTGCTTACATGGGCAACTATTTCAATACCTTGTGTTTTAAGTAGTAGTTTGGCCAAAGCGCCCGCGGCTACCCGTGCAGCAGTTTCGCGCGCAGAAGAGCGCCCGCCGCCACGATGATCACGAACGCCGTATTTGGTTTGATAGGTATAATCGGCATGAGATGGACGGAAAACGTCTGTGTTGTGGCTATAATCCTTTGAACGCTGATCTTCATTCGGAATCAGCATCATAATAGGTGTACCGGTAGTCTTACCTTCAAACACACCCGAAAGTATGCGCACCGTATCGCTCTCCTTACGTTGGGTAGTTATTTTTGACTGGCCGGGTTTGCGCTTATCCAGTTCGCCCTGAATGTAATCCACATCAACATCCAGCATAGAAGGGCAGCCGTCAATTATTACGCCGATAGCCTCGCCGTGCGATTCGCCAAATGTTGTTATTCTGAATAATTGCCCAAATGAATTGCCTGCCATGTTGTATTTGATGTGCAGATGTGCAGATGTGCACATGTGCAGATTATTAATTTGTCATTGCGAGCGTAACGCGGCAATTGCGAACTTTTCACCTTGCGATTGCTTTGTATCTCGCAATGACAGTTATTTATAAATTGTCTATCACAAATCCCACCTTCTCCAGATCTGTCCAAAATGCCGGGTATGATTTTTCAACCACTTTAGCATCTTCAACTTCCAGCTCAGGTATCAGCAACGCCAAAGGCGCGAAGGCCATGGCCATGCGATGATCGTCATATGTATTAACGAACATGCGTTCCGGGATGAACTTGCCGCTGCAGTCTACGCTGTAATGTTCGTTATCTTCTATCAGTTTAACGCCCATTTTTGCCAGTTCGTTTTGTAAAGCCGCAATACGGTCGGTCTCCTTAATTTTTAAAGTTTCCAGGCCGGTGAAGGTAGCTTCGTGACCCAGCGCGGCACAAACAACAATGACGGTTTGCGCCAGATCTGGGCATTTCTTCATATCAAACAGCTTTTTGCTGATAGGCTTAACTTCCTTTTTAAGAAAAACGCCGCCATCTTTAAACTGTGACGTAATACCGAAGTTGGCCATTATCTCAGTAATAACGCTATCGCCCTGAAGGCTATAGGGAGTTAATCCTGTGAGAAAAAGTTCTGCTTCATCAGCCAATGCTGCTATAGCAAACCAGTAAGATGCAGCGCTCCAATCAGGTTCAACGGGTAGCGCAGTTTCTTTAAATTCCTGATGAGCGATACCTATTACACTGTCATTCCATTCGTGCTTTATACCTGCCTGCTCTAACATGGCCAACGTCATTTCTACATATGGCCGCGATGTTAATTCCCCTTCAATATGAAGTTCTAAACCTTGCGGCAATTTAGCCGCTATCAACAACAACGCTGTAATATACTGACTGCTGATATTACCTTTTATGCTGATTCGGTTGGTTTTTTGTTCCAGATTACCTTTTATGTGAATGGGAGGGAAGCCCTCGTTTTCTACATAATCTATTTCTGCCCCAAGCTCACGTAGTGCATCAACCAAAATGCCTATTGGCCTTTGTTTCATGCGGGTGCTGCCTGTTAAAATCACTTCGTCGGGCTGCAAAGTATAATATGCTGTTAAAAAGCGCATAGCCGTACCTGCGGGTCCGATGTTGACAGTTTCTGGTCCATGGTCCATGGTCGATGGTCCATGGACATTTTCTGCCAACTGCTTACTATCAACTGCCGACTGATTAAGTATCCCCGCAAGTGTAACCGTATCCGCAGCATCAGAAACATTTTTCACTTTAACTTTACCGTCGCTCAGCGCCTCAATAATAAGCGCGCGGTTGCATTCGCTTTTTGAGCCGGTGAGATTAACTGTGCCGTTTGAGGTTTTGCCGATCTTTTTAAGCAGAATATTATTACTCATTTTAAGCGTGCGTAAGTTTTTCTGCTTGCTGACCTGCCTGATCTTTGTTCATGATCTCTGTTTGTCTGCGGATAGATTCGTTATGCACAAGCTCCAAAAATTTCTCGGTAAACTCTTCGCTTAATTTTAAAGCTTTACCGTAACTGATAGCTTTTTGTAAAATTTCGTCCCAACGGTTTACCTGTAAAATGGTGATATTGTTGTCGCGTTTGTAAGTGCCTATTTCTTCAGCAATTTTCATGCGCTCAGCAATTTTCTGTATCAGCAGGTCGTCTATTTTATCAATATTGTTGCGCAGATCATGCAATTTATCCTTAACAATAGCGTCACCTGCTTCCGGCTTACGCAAAACCAAACGATCTATCAGATCTGCCAAGGCAGCCGGAGTAACTTGTTGCTTAGCATCAGTCCATGCCACACTTGGATCAATGTGCGACTCGATCATCAGGCCCTGCATATCAAGATCCAACGCCTTTTGTGATACGTACCCTATCAGATCACGATTGCCGGTAATATGGCTCGGATCACATATAATAGGTAGGTGAGGGGCCAAAGTTTTTAGATGAATGGCTATATCCCACATAGGCTCATTACGGAAAGCTGATTTCTCGTATGATGAAAAGCCACGGTGAATAGCTGCCAATTTAGTGATGCCGGCGTTATTAATGCGCTCTAATGCACCTATCCATAATGAGATATCAGGATTAACGGGGTTTTTAACCATAACAGGCACATCAACACCTTTTAGCGCGTCGGCAATTTCCTGTACGGTAAAAGGGTTAGCAGTTGAACGTGCGCCCACCCATAAAATATCTACGCCTGCAGCTAAGGCTTCTTCAACGTGTTTAGCTGTTGCAACTTCAACTGCTGTAGGTAAGCCGGTTTCGGCTTTGGCGCGTTTTAACCACTCCAAACCAATGCTTCCAATACCTTCAAACTCGCCCGGGCGGGTACGTGGTTTCCAGATACCTGCACGTAAAGCAGCTATTTTGCCTGTGTTTTTTAGTAAATGGGCAGTAGCTACTAACTGATCCTCGGTTTCAGCGCTGCATGGGCCTGCAATTAACAGGGGCTCACTTCCGCCGTTTATCCATGTGTTTAGCGGCTGTATGTTTAAATTAAGTTTCATCGTTTTAAATTGATTGCGAATGTCTGTAAATCTGTTTTATTTATTTAATTTTTTTATACTAATATATTTGCGTTCGGGTTTTTCAACTGCTGCTGTAACGATTGCTTTTTCAGCTTCTTCCTCATAGCGGAGGTACTCGCCTAAAATGTTAAAGTTGTGTGTGTACTTAAGTACTTGTTTAACCGCAGCATCATAGTGCTTGCCATCGTTCCATTCCACGTCAACATAAAAATTGTACTCATGATGCTTACCCAACACCGGCATTGATTGTATTTTACTCATATTAACGCCCAGGTCAGCAAAAATATTTAACACCTTAGCCAATGCGCCCACCTGGTTACTTACCTGGAAGCACAATGATGCTTTATTTGGTGTTTGCTTGGTCACGTTATCATGCGTTGTAAGGATCAGGAAACGGGTATAATTCTTTTTGTTCGATTCTATGCGGCGTTCCATAATGTCTAATCCGTACAACCTGGCCGCAAGAATATTGGCTATAGCAACAGTATCAGTAAGCTGTTCATCCCGTATGCGTTTAGCGCAAGCCGCAGTGTCGCTGCTCTCCACAATTTTAAGGTGCGGATACTCATCCAAAAAGTCATTACATTGGCGTATAGCCATTGGATGGGATGTAACATATTTTATTTGGTCAAATGTTACACCGGGTAATGCCATTAAATGCAGTTGGATAGGCAGGTAAACCTCGCCAACCACCGGGAAATTGTAACCAAGTAATAAAGAATAGTTAGGCAGAATGCTGCCGGCTATACTATTCTCAATGGCCATAACTATGTAATCGGCTTCTTTATTTTCCAAAGCAACAAATGTTTGCTTGAACGAATCGCATTCAATAGTTTCAATATTTTCGCCGAAATATTCAAATGCAGCTTGTTCGTGGAAAGATGCCCTTATTCCTTGTATAGCTACTCTTGGTTTATCTTTTTTCATAAATACTGTTAAAGCAAAAAGTCCCGGCTTTATGGCCGGGACTTTTCAATTTCTTGTTATATGTTTTTGCATATTAGTCCCGGCTTGTACTGTTAAAGTAAAAGTAGTAGCCGTAAAAATATGCGCTGTTAAATTTCATTGTTCTTTATTACGTTGCGAATATACGGCAAAAAACCATATGTCAATAGAAAATTTTTATTTTTTGTTAAAAAACCATACAAACCAAATTTTATTTCGTGAATTAGGTGGTTTGCAGTTTTCGGTGGGCGTTAGCACTAGGCACAGTATGCAGTTTGCAGCATCCAGTTAGCGTTTTAAATATCTACTTCACTAAAAATAAATGCCAACTGCCTACTATTAACTGCAAACTAACAGTAAGCTGACCAAAGCCTATTGATGAGCACCGCAATAAAGCTTACTTTTGTGTGCAATTTTAAAAACTAATGTCTGAAATTATAGAACACGTTAAATGCCTTATCATAGGTTCGGGTCCCGCAGGTTATACCGCCGCGATATATGCGTCTCGCGCAGACCTTAAACCCGTAATGTATACGGGTATGCTTGCCGGCGGCCAGCTTACCCAAACTACTGATGTAGAAAATTTCCCCGGCTACCCTCATGGAATTATGGGGCCGGAGATGATGGAAGATTTTCGTAAACAGGCTGAGCGTCTGGGCACCGAGATCCGTTTTGGATATGTTAGTTCGGTTGATTTTTCAAGTCTGCCACATAAAGTTGTTGTTGATGAAGTAAAAACCATTACTGCTGATACCGTTATTATATCAACAGGTGCTTCTGCTAAATGGCTTGGTTTAGACTCCGAACAAAAATACAGCGGCTTTGGTGTATCAGCTTGCGCGGTATGTGATGGGTTCTTTTTTAAAGGACAGGACGTAGCTATAGTAGGAGCAGGCGATACCGCAGCGGAAGAAGCCACCTATCTGGCTAAATTATGCCGTAAGGTTTATATGATAGTGCGCAGGGACGAGTTCAGGGCATCAAAAGCCATGGTACACCGTGTGTTGAATACAAAAAACATCGAGTTATTATATAATACGGAAACGCAGGAAATTTTGGGCGATGGGCAAAGTGTTAATGGCGTAAGAGTTTTAAATAACAAAACTGCAGAGGAAAGAGTGCTTGATGTTACCGGTTTCTTTGTAGCGATAGGTCATAAGCCTAATACTGAAATATTTAAAGACTGGATCCATATGGATGAGACAGGTTACATAAAAACGCATCCGGGATCAACCGAAACAAATGTTGAAGGTGTATTTTGCTGCGGCGATGCTCAGGATCATATCTACCGTCAAGCGGTTACCGCCGCAGGTACAGGGTGTATGGCAGCTATTGATGCCGAGCGTTACTTAGCTGCTAAAGAGCATGTGGTAACTGCATAATTCGGTAAAGAAAATTATAGATAAATTAAGCTGCCCTCGGGTGGCTTTTTTTGTTTAGTTAAATGATCTACGTGATTGACGCAGCCATTGATAGATCCAGGTATTGATCAACAAAAGCCCCATTCCGTAAAAAACATCTTCTATAGGTATGGTTAATATCCGCGGACCGATAATATGATCGGGACTGTACCATACAACAGGAGCGGCTAAACCTGTGCCGGTCAATAACCCATTCACTATTAAAAATGGGATAAGCAGTATACCATATATCACG
Source organism: Mucilaginibacter sp. HD30 (assembly GCF_054061755.1). Lineage (NCBI taxonomy): Bacteria > Pseudomonadati > Bacteroidota > Sphingobacteriia > Sphingobacteriales > Sphingobacteriaceae > Mucilaginibacter > Mucilaginibacter sp. HD30. The sequence continues at coordinate 2,001,306 of NZ_JBSSEO010000001.1, read as the reverse complement.
TAAAACCTACCCAACCAGGGTGCTTTAAAGTAATACGCTGCATACAGCAGCACCGCGAGTAATCCAAATGCCGATGCAGTGTAATAGTTATTACGATATATAACAGCCACAACCACACACAAGCCAATTAGCGCGTAACTAATAACCGCTAAATTTTCTGAAAGTAGTTGCTCCGGAATAACTCTTATCAAACAGTCGAATGTGAAAACGCACGCGTATGGAATACAGATAAAAAACAGTATTTCTTCAAGTGGCATGTTACCAATGCGTATACCGGTAATATAGGTTGGGTTAAAACCCCAAACGCCCATTGTGGTAAACCAGCTATCCCATAACAGATAAAAAAGTGCCGTAACTATGATAGCCGGAAGCAACGCATACCAATGCTTATATAACCCGCTCCTTGGATGAAAGGACACCAGCAGTGGAACGGATATGCTGAACAGATCTATCAATAAATATGTGTACTTCGTCATGAGGAGCTTTTTTGCTCTTTAAAGTACTTACGTGGCACCCAAAGCATCCCAAAGCACTCGCCATGTTCTTTATTTAAATGTTTATGGTGCCTTTTGTGGGCTCTGCGGATACCCAACAAATATGGATTCTTGGTATCTCTTAGCCATTTTATACGCTGATGGATAAAAATATCGTGCACAAAAAAGTAACAGAACCCGTAAATTGTTATACCCAGGCCAATGTAAAATGCATAAGTTGCGGGTGTATAAATACCAATAGCCAAACATGTGATACCGGGTGTAGCAAATATCAGAAAGAATGCATCGTTATGCTCTAAAAAGCCATAATGCTCTTTATGATGGTGATCTGCATGCAGCCCCCAAAGTAAACCATGCATTAAGTATTTATGCGCAAGCCACGCAACAACCTCCATAGCAAGGAATGAACCCAATGCAATCAAAATATCTAATATAACCTGCCACATATCTTGCCAATAATCAATGTTGTAAACAAATTTTAAACCATTCACTATAATTTTCGGGGTTGCGAATCAAATCTTCTTCCAAATCCGCGCGGTTAACATACCTAAACGACGATACCTCAGTCGGGTCGGGGCTAGGCAAGTCGTTACTTATCCCCATAAAAACATGATCGTACTCATTTTCTACAAGCCCATGGTCTAACTCCGCCGTATATTTAAAACTAAACCAGAAAGCTAAATTACAATCCAGGCCCATTTCTTCTTTAAGACGGCGGTGCGCTGCATCCAATAAATCTTCGCCGGGGCGTGGATGACTACAACATGTGTTACTCCATTTGCCAGCTGAGTGATATTTGTGTTGCGCCCGTTGTTGTAGTAAATAGTCACCTTTGTCATTGAAAACGAAGACAGAAATAGCCCGATGCATAGTACCGGTTAGGTGGGCTTCCATTTTTTCCATCACACCCACTTCTATGTCATTATCATCTACCAATATCACACTTTCCATATACTCTTTTATAATCTTTCTTTTGATCTAAGTATCATTAGATCCAGTTTAACTTATGTTTAAGCAGGGTATCAAATAACAACGCTATTTTGCGGCTATTAGATATGCGGAACCTTGTAGAAAAAACTGTGCAGGCACCTGCGACCTTAATTTTTTCAAATAATTTTTGATAGTATCGGTAGGCCAGAAACACTCCACGGCGCGATGATCGCGGTAACGCACGAATGCCCTTCAAAGCTTCAGAAAGGTCTGCTTCTATGTCCAACTCAATCCTACGTTTATCAGTTTCTGTAAATTGAGCCAGGTTAACTCCCGGGAAATAACACCTGTTCAGTTGCAAATAATCCGCGCCAATATCTCTTAAAAAATTGATCTTTTGAAAAGCCGACCCGAGTTTCATTGCACGTGGCTTAAGGTCTTCATAAGTTTGCTTATCACCACCCGTAAATACGTAAAGGCACATCAGGCCAACTACTTCTGCCGACCCAAGAATGTACTCCTCATATTTCTGCTGGGTATAATTTTGATTGGCCAGATCCATTTCCATACTATAAAGAAACTGACTTATTAATAAATGATCTATGCCATAGGTACGCACTGTCTGTTGAAACGAATTTAGCACCGGATTAAGACTAATACCTTGCGCTATGGCGTCAAAACAATCTTTTTTAAACTGATTGAGTAGTAATTGTTTATCGTAGTCGTGAAAACTATCTACTATTTCATCAGCTAATCGCACAAAACCGTAGATGGCGTATATAGGGTCATGCAGCTTTTTATCCAGAAAACGGATACCTAAAGAAAAGCTGGTACTATAACGCCTTGTTGTTAACTTGCTGCATTCTGCCGATAACTGATCAAATTTCTCTTTCATAGGCCTTTAGCTTGTAGGTGTTTTAATAATTGATGTGCGGCTACGTTGCCTGATATAATTGCTGGTGGAACACCTGGCCCGGGTACGGTTAAGTGACCGGCATAAAACAGGTTCTCGATTTTTGTATTTCTAATAGATGGTTTAAGTATGGCTGTTTGCCTTAGCGTATTTGCCAAACCATAGGCATTGCCGCCAAATGCATTGTAGTCGGCTTTGAAGTCTGCTATGCAATAACTTTTTTTATAATCAAGCTGGTCGCCGATACTTTGTCCGCAGTAATCTTCCAGTCGCTTTAAAATTAGAGCAAAATATTTCTCGCGTATTTCTTCGCTGTCTATTATATCTACAGCCAAGGGCATTAGTATAAAAATATTTTCGTGGCCTGCGGGTGCTACCGTATCATCCGTTTTTGATGTGCAGCAAACATAAAACAGTGGTTTTGTAGGCCATTGCGGTTCGCGATAGATTTCGCGGGCATGAACTTGTAAATCTTCATCGAAAAACAAATTATGATGTTTAAGCCTGTCAATCTTCTTCTTAACGCCAAGGTAAAAAATGAGTGCCGATGGCGCCATTACGCGGTTTTGCCAGTATTTAGGTGTATAGTTGCGGTATTGGGGTCTAAGTAATTCCTGATCGATATGATGATAATCGGCACTGCCAATCACTCCGTCAACTACACGATTGCCAACGTTTGTGTGAATATAAGCTATTTTTTTATCCCTGATGTCAAATCCGGTAACCGTTACATCTGTGTAAAACTGAACGCCCTGATTTTCGGCAACAGTTTTCATGGCGGTTATAACGCTCCCGAAACCGCCTTTCGGGTACCAGGTTCCCAAGGCAAGGCCGGCGTAATTCATTAAGCTGTACAGTGCGGGAGTGTCCTGGGCCATGGCTCCTAAAAACAAAGCCGGAAATTCCATAAGAGCCTTTAACTTGGGGTTTTTAAAATATTTCTTAACATGGGCGCTGAGCGACGTAAAAACCTGAAGTCTTAAAAGCCCCTTTGCCAAATCCATGTCGGCAAACTCGGCAATTGATAAACCGGGTTTGTAAACCAATTTGTTAATGCCTATATCATATTTATACGCCGCTTCGCGTAAAAATTTTTGTAAAGCTAATCCCGCGCCTTCTTCAGTATTCTCAAACAAGTCGGTTAATTCGGCAAAGTTAGCAGGTACCTCCATTACGTCGTTTTTGCCGAAAATAATAGCGTATTGCGGATCTAAGGCGCTTAAATGGTATAAGTCGGCCGCTTTGTGTCCCATATCGCTAAAGAATTTCTCAAACACATCGGGCATCCAGTACCAACTTGGGCCCATGTCAAATGTGTAGCCATTATCGGTAGAAAATTGTCGTGCCCGGCCGCCTATTGTAGTATTTTTTTCATAAACGCTTACCTGGCAGCCTGCTTTGGCCAGATAGGCGGCAGCACTCAAGCCCGCAAAGCCCGACCCGATAACAGCTATATGCTTATTTAGATAACGATTACTCATATATTCCATTATTTTTCGCTACCTGTTCAAAAGCATTTGGAGACTCCATCCATTTTAAATTGACGGGATAGTTTATTTCTGTGAGTACTTTTTTGTTGCCTGATACATATATACTGGTAGTAGGAAACTTAGCTGAAAGTTCATTTACGTAAGCCTGCGCGTTTGTAGTAGGGCGTATACGTGTAATAAAAAAAAGTAAATTTTGCGGTTGTGTTGCTTCTGCTGTGTTGATTAGTGAGGATAAAGGCAACCTCGGCCCCAGATATGTAACCTTATGACCATTAGCACGAAGCAGATAGCAGGCAAGCAACAACCCAATATCATGATCCTCATCCTCGGGTAAAAAAAGAATCCAACGCTTAGCGCCGGAAGTTTGCTGCGTATTTAAGTTGTCAATAGCGGCAAAAATCTTCTGCTTTATTATCTGCGCGAGAAAATGTTCCTGGGATGGACACAATCTACCGTTAAGCCACATCAAGCCCATTCGCACAAGCGTAGGATAGATAACGAGCTTATAAGTATCAAGCACTCCGTTCTGTTCGATTGATGAGGTTATTAGTGCGCTTATTTTTTGCTCGTTATAAATTAAACTGTTATTAATTATTTGCGATGTATAAAACTCAAACCTGTGCTCTGCGGACGATTCCTTATCAATGTCTTGCTGCAATAGATCAGACATGTCGTCCTTGCTCAACCCACATGCCCGCGAGATCTTGTGCCCGGCATGATAAAGGCCAGCTAAGCATAGCAATCTTTTTAACTGCTCATCGTCATAAAAGCGAGTATTCCCGGCAGTGCGCAAAGGTTTAAGAGCGCCATAACGGCGTTCCCAAATTCTTATGTTATGGACGGATATACCAGATAGCTGCTCCAGATCAGAAATAGAGTATTGCAATTTGTCTAAATTTTAAGTTGATAAATTTAGACAAATAATCGTATATTTTTTATTTTGTTTTACTACTATTTGGAATGACTAAAGGAGCGACCATTCATTGATAAACTTTGTGGCATTATTTTTACAGGGTAAGTGCCATAGTTTTTTAATAAAATTTTAAATTCACCAACTCAATTATTTGATGGACCCGTTTATGTATAAAAGAGCCCGGTTATTTCTTGGCGCATTGTTCGTTTTTTTTACTGCTACTTTAAAAGCGCAAGACACTGACCCGAACATGGGTATAATACCGGCACCTGTTTCCGTCAAAAAAAACGTGGGCAGTTTTGTGCTAAGTCGCGAAACCACTTTGCTGGCAGATAGCACTGATAACAAAGCCGTTTTATTCTTGGTAGATTACCTACAGAATAAAGCTGCTCTACGCATTCAGCCAAAACAAACTTCAGCACAAAGCAGCAATAACAGTGTTGTCTTAACCAGCGTAGGTTCTGAAAACCTGGCAGCAGACGGTTATCGACTAACTATAACACCTCAAAACATTACCGTAGTTGGTAAAGGAGCAGGTTTATTTTATGGTATACAAACGCTAATACAACTTATACCATTTGAACATGCTGCCGCTATTAACATTCCTTGTGCACAAATAGAAGACTTTCCGCGTTTCAAGTACCGTGGTTTTATGCTGGATGTTTCCCGACACTTTTTCTCGGTTGAAACTGTAAAGAAATACATTGATCTAATGGCAATGTATAAGCTAAATAATTTCCATTGGCATCTTAGTGATGATCAGGGGTGGAGGGTTGAGATAAAAAAGTACCCCAAGTTAACTGACATAGCCAGCAGACGTGCCGAAACGCTTATTGGAAATTACCACGACCGTCAGCCGCAACAATTTGATAGTACCCCTTATGGCGGTTTTTATACACAGGATGAAATTCGCGATGTAGTACGCTATGCGGCTGCAAAGTACATTAATATTATTCCGGAGATTGATATGCCTGGTCACTCGAAGGCTGCACTTACCGCATATCCTGAATTTGGCTGTAATGCGCCCGACACCTACACGGTATCAGGTACTTGGAGTGAAAGGCACGATGTTTTTTGCCCAACGGAGGCTACTTTCACTTTTTTGCAGGATATATTAACGGAGCTCATGGCGCTGTTCCCGGGAAAGTACATCCACATAGGCGGCGATGAGGTGGCTAAGGACGATTGGAAAGCTAATACTTTTTCGCAGCAACTAATAAAACGGTTAAAGTTGAAAGATGAAAAGGGGCTGCAAAGCTATTTTATCCGCAGGATGGAGGAGTTTGTTAACTCAAAAGGTCGCGTTGTTATTGGTTGGGATGAGATATTAGACGGCGGTATTGCACCAAATGCAACAGTAATGAGCTGGCGCGGCGAAGCTGGTGGTATAGCAGCTGCACAACAAAAGCACGATGTTATTATGGCGCCAAGCAACCAGGCACTTTATCTTGATCATACCCAAGGAACAAATTTGAATACCGAACCTGTTGGTATCGGAGGCAATGCACCTATATTAAAAACGTATAGTTACAATCCAATACCAATGCAGCTTACTCCTGATCAGCAAAAGTATATAATTGGCGTACAAGCAAATTTATGGAACGAGTATATAGCAACACCTAATAAAGTGGAGTATATGCTATTACCGAGATTTATGGCACTCTCAGAAATTGCTTGGACACCGTTGGCTAATAAAAGTTTTGCTGATTTTATGGAGGTGAGGATACCGCAGCACCTGGCTGTTTTGGAAAAGAACAACTATAACTATCGCGTCCCAACAGCAATAGGCGCGAAGGATACAATAATGTTTGGCAGCCAACTTAATGCCCTGTTAAAACCATCGGTAAAAGGGGCAAAAGTGTATTATACCATTGATGGTTATACCCCAAATGAAACTGATCTTGAATATACAGCTCCACTTAGCTTCAGTATTCCCCCAAGTCAGTATCGCGAACTACAAACAGTTGTAATAACACCTGCCGGAAAACGCAGCATCGCTGCAAAAACAGTAATTTATAACAAAACCCCACTACCGCCGGTTGAATACACGGCAAACAGGCCCGGGCTTTTTATATCAGTTATTTCCCGGTAACGACTTTACCAATGTGCGTCAGTTAAACCTCTCTACCGCACCATTTGATACGTTGCAAGTGATTAGGAGTTTTAATACATTGCCATTTCGTAAAATAGCCTCGTCTTTCGGCGTAATTTATAATGGCTATTTACGGGTTGAGGAAGATGGTGTTTACGGTTTTTCAACCCTGTCTGATGATGGATCGATGCTTTTTATTGATGATCTTCCGGTAGTAGATAACGATGGGCGCCATTCGGCAATAGAGAAGAGTGGGGCCGTACCGCTCCTGAAAGGGTTTCATAAAATTACTATAAAATATATTGACGTACGCATACCGGGGAGTTTACGTGTATTTATGACCATCCCCGGTAAACCTAAGGGTGAGTTATCGCCCGAATCACTTTTTTATTAAATATATATGAGAAAATTCGCAATTCTTTACGTTCCGGTGCTTTGTGCAATTATTGCCGGTTGCAGCGGCAACGAAAAACCGGTAGTTAAAGCGCCAACGGCTATGGCACCAGCTATACAGGCGCCGTTTCGCTTTCATAAACTTATGGAAGTATCCCCGGGCCAATATTATGACGTGTTGAGTTGGGGCCGTGGCGCTACAGACACCGGATCGTTCATTATTCTACACTCCGATTCATCAGGCAGAAAATATAACACTACAACGGGCGATCTCGATGGCAGCATTATGGATGTTTATAATACAGATATGGACGCAGATGGCAACCCCGAAATATTGATCGAGGCCAAAAGCACCGATACCACTAAATACGTAAATATTTACGCCTTTGAGTTTAACAATAACAATGCACGTAAAATTGATTTTCCGAGACTTAAAAGCTCTAAGACGAATTACAGAGGGAAAGATAATTTTTATATACAGGATGGTAAACTGATACGGGAGTTCCCTTCGTATAAAGGCAGTGGCAGCGAGGCAAAACCAACCGGTGGGAAGTTTAAACTGCAATACAGTTTAAGCGGGAACGAGTTTGATATAAAAACGCTGGTAAAAGATTCGACACTTAAAGAAGAAAAAGTTGTGCAGGCGGCACCCAAGAAAAAGGAAAGCACGAAGGAGAAAGCTACTAAAAAGAAACGGCGCCGCAGGTAACTTATTGAGGTAACAGTACCATCATTTCTTCGGCGTTGCGTGGTGCAACGGCATTAACATCATTGTTGAAATAAAACCAACCTTCCCTGGTAGGTTTATGTATTGCATTAATAACTTTTTTTAAAGACTCTTCACTATAAGGTGAACTATAAAGTTGGGGTACACCATGAAAACGATAGTACGTTGATGATGCGTTTTGAATCACCTCGTCGGGCAAGCCAGGATAGCTCATACCGCAAAAGGTGATATTCTTTTGTGCAAGACTGTTATAGACTTTCTCGTTCCACCAGCTAACGTGCCGCGGTTCAAAAACATTGTTAAATGATGGGTCGAGGCTATTAATAACACGATCAAGTTTCTCCTCATCAAACTGAAAATTGGGTGGCAATTGAAAAAGTACAGGCCCTAATTTTTCTTGCAAGCCGTTGTTGATGGTATCGTAAAAGCTACTGATAAAATCCACTGTATTAATGAACTTTCGGTAGTGCGTTATGGCACGCGGGGCTTTCACAGCAAATCTAAAATCATCCGGACTGTTAGAATGCCAGTTTTGAAGAAATGATAATCTTGGAAAACGATAAAATGTAACATTCAGTTCCAGGGTTTTAAAGTGTTGGCAATAATATTCGAACCATTTTTTTTGAGGCAACCCTTCCGGATAGAATCTTTCTTTCCAGTGTTTATAATGAAATCCAGAACATCCTATATGCCATTCCATACAGATAGAACCAGCGTTTCTGTTTCTTTGTTTCTTTAATTTTGCGTTGGTGATATTCTCTTTACAATTGGTTAAAATATTTTGATGCTAATGGCTTTTTTGCATATTTGTATAAACCCATTAAGCCTGTGCATTTTTTATATCCAGCTTTTTTATTCGCTTTATTGTCGCTTGCTATACCTGTAATTGTGCACCTGTTCAATTTTCGCAGGTATCAGAAGGTTTACTTTAGTAATGTGCAATTCCTAAAGAATATACAGGAGCAGCAATCGTCGCGGAGAAATGTAAAGGAACGCCTTATTTTAGCTTCGCGACTATTAGCCTTGTTTTTTTTGGTGATGGCATTTGCCCGCCCTTACCTGCCCGGCAAACATGCCGAGATTGCCGGCCCGAGGCAGTTAGTGAGTATCTTTATTGATAACTCTTATTCCATGCAAAACCTCAATCGGGAAGGTTCATTATTGGATGAGGCCAAACGCAGGGCTAAAGAGATTGCCGCTGCATATACGAATAATGATCGTTTTCAACTGCTAACCCAGGATTTTGAGGGCCGCCATCAACGCTTGTTAACCCGTGCTGAATTTTTTGACGAAGCCGATGCAGTAAAGATCAGTCCGCGTAACCATAACCTGCAGCAGATTATCTACAGACAACAAAGCTTGCTGGATATGCAGCCGGAAGCCGAACGGTCTGTTTATATCTTGTCTGATTTTCAAAAGAATATAACAGCGGGCAAGCCTTTAAAAAGTGATACAAGCTTACATATAAGCCTGGTTCAGCTAAAGGCCAGCGCGCCGGCAAATGTTGCCGTTGATTCAGTTTGGCTGCTGAGCGCTATTCATCGCCCCGGCGAAACCGAGAAAATGATTGTCAAACTGCACAATTATGCTAACCAGGCATCAACCAAAATACCGCTTAGGTTAAGTATAAACGGTGAGCAAAAAGCTTTAGGTGGTTTTACTATCCCGGCTCATTCATCACAGATTGATACATTAAATTTTTCGGGATTAACCGCCGGCTGGCAACGCGGCGAAATAAGTATGCAGGATAACCCTGTTACATTTGACAATCGCTTTTTTCTCAGCTTCAATGTAAAAGAAAAAATGCCGGTATTATTAATTGATGGCGGCGTTCCAAACCCATTTCTAAAAGCTGTTTTTGCATCAGATCCCTTTTTTGCAGTTAGTCGAGTTTCCGATGGTAACGTGGATTATGCTTCACTGGGTACTTATCCGCTTATAGCTTTAAGTGATGTTCGCTTAGTTTCGCCCGGTTTGGCCCAGCAACTAACTACCTATGTTAAAAAGGGCGGTACGCTGGTTGTATTTCCGGCTACAGATGCCGACTTAGTTAATAACCGATCTTTTCTGCAAAACTTAGGTGCGGCTTATCCGGATCAAATTGCAACAGAGAATGTTAAGGTAACATCGCTAAATTTACAAAACCCTGTTTTTAAAGACATCTTCGAGGCTTTCCCGAGAAATCCGGATCTGCCTTTGGTTAAAAAATATTATCACCTTAATTCGGCTGTAAAAATGCAAAGCGAAAGCCTGATGCAGTTGCAGAACGGTTATTCTTTCTGGGCCGGATACAATAGCGGGGCAGGGAAAGTTTATGTATCTGCCGTGCCGTTAGCTGAGGATTTTAGTAATCTGCCGCGTCATGCTTTGTTTGTGCCTATAATGTTCAGGATAGCTTTATTGAGCGGGCGTGAACAACCTTTATTTTACAGTATGGGGCATGATGATGTAATAGAGACCATGCCGATACAATCATCAGAAAAGCAATTACTAAAACTAACAAAAGCAGGCAAAAGCATTATACCTGAAGTAAGACAACAGGAGGGAAGCACGCTGCTGTATGTATCAGACCAATTGCAGGAAACAGGTTTATATGATTTGAAAAAGCAAGACAGTACGGTTGCTGTTATGGCCTTTAATGATAACAGGGCCGAGTCTGATATGAGCTACTACACAACGAGCGAATTGAATGACATTGTGCCCGAAGCGCGGGGAGTTATACAAACCACAAAGGCATCATTAAAAGATGTGATAGGTACATCAAATTTTGGTACGCAATTATGGAAACTTTGTATAATTTTGGCATTGGTTTTTCTGGCTATCGAAATACTGCTGATAAAGTTTTATAAAACATATCAGCGGGTACTTTTAAGGGACGAAGAACCGACACCAGTCCACCCATAAACAGCGCAAATGAATTTGCTTATCAAGTCCGCTACAGTTGTTGATCCTAACTCTCCCTTTAATCAACAAGTTGCTGATATTTTAATTAAACAAGGAAAAATTACGGCAATAGCCAAAGAAATAATTGCCGAAGAGACTGTTTTTGATGCAAATGGAAAGTATATAATACCCGGCTTTTTCGATCTAAACTGTAATATAGGCGAACTTGGTCTTGAGTCAAAGGAAACCTTGCAATCAGGTACTAAAGCAGCAGCAGCAGGCGGATTCACGGGGATTGCGTTAATGCCTAATACACAGCCGCCTGTACATTCAAAAGCAGAAGTAGAATATTTACTTAACCGCGCCAAAAATAACTTGGTTGACGTTTATCCGCTTGGAACGATCTCGCACAAAAGGGAAGGGAAGGACCTTGCCGAAATGTATGATATGTACCTGAGCGGAGCTAAAGCATTTACAGACGGTACCCGACCTGTAAGTGACGCGGGACTTATGGAACGTGCATTACTGTATACTAAAGGTTTTGATGCACTTGTTTTCTCCTATCCTGAAGACCCTGCCATAGCAGGTAAGGCTAAAGTTAATGAAGGCGAAGTAAGCACCTTACTGGGTATGAAAGGCATTCCTTCGCTGGCGGAGGAACTTATAGTGGCGCGCGATCTTTACCTGGCAGAATACACCGATTCAAAAATACATTTCAGTACTATCACCACGTCCCGCTCTGTTGATCTTATAAAAGAGGCGAAAAAAAGAGGCATAAAAGTAACTTGTGATGTTGCTGCCCATCACCTTGTGCTCACTGATCAGGCTTTAATGGGCTTTGACAGCCTTTATAAGGTAAAACCACCACTACGTACGGCTGCTGATGTAAAGGCGCTTATAAAGGGCTTAAATGATGGTACTATTGATGCCATAGTTAGTCAACATACACCACACGAGATCGAATTTAAGGATGTTGAGTTTGAGGTAGCAGAATATGGTATGATAGGCCTGCAAACAGCTTTTTCTCTTGCTTTAAAAGCGGGGTTATCACTTGAAACTATAGTGCAGAAAATGTCAGTCAACCCAAGGAACATCCTGAGTGTTGCGGTTCCGGTTATAGCAGAAGGCTTACCTGCAAACCTGCTTGTAGTTGACAAAAATGCTGAATGGCACTATAACAGAGATAACAACCTTTCCACTTCATCTAACTCACCTTATTTAGGTCAAAATTTAAAAGGTAGCGTGTTGCTTACCTGTAACAATAATCAAGTGTTCGTATCTGATAAATTATAAGGTAATGATAGATCCCAAAGTTAATTCGGCAATTAACGCTGCCATGCAGGCATTCGCTAAATATGCAAACACCGATGCAGGAAAATTGACTACGCATTTAGAAGAGGTTTTTTCTTTAGAAATGGACTTTTTAACCAAGGTTGATGCACTTGACAAAACAGTTAACGATAACCCTAAGCTGGAAGGATTGCGGGAAATATTGTTTGACTTGCTGATGATCAACTTTTTTAGCGCCGACGTTAAAAAGCTGGAAGAGGATTACCTTGATAGTAAGGAATGGGAGGCCATAGAAGAAGATACGCTTGACAGAGGCACAGAGCTGCTTAATCTGCTGCTTTACCTTAATGAATGTGCCGACGAAGATATAGAACCGGAGTTGGAAGACTATCTGAAAGAATTTTTACTGGTTGATGAAGATGAGTTTCAAGACGAGTACAGAATATACGAACCGGTAATAGCCAACCAGATACTAATGGAAAGCCCGGTAAACGAGATAACGAAGGTCGCCGAAAAATTGCCTGAAGATTCTGAACTTAAAGAGATTTTTTACCCGATGATGTGCTTCTTCCAAAACCCGGAAGCAGACGAACCCGAAAAGAAAAACATAGCAGACAATGCCGTTGAAAAAGAATTTGATATGTCGGTATTTGCTATATTACAGTCGTTTTTATAAACCTTAAAATAAAATGTTATGGAACAGAATTTAAATCAAGTGATAAAAAAGAAAGGGCTTGAAAAAGGACTTGTATTGGGCGTTATTTTGCTCGTGTTAGGAATATTAAGTTATTACTTTATGACGGGGATGACAGAGAATATGTGGCTCATCCTTTTCGGCCCTATGTTAATTTCATTAGTTATTCCGTTGGTTGTTGCAATATTTTTTTCAATTGCACTTAGGAAGGAAATTGGTGGTTTCTGGAATTTTAAACAAGCGGTAACAGGCATTTTCATTATGTTTTTTGTTGCAAACATTTTATCATTTATTGGCAGAGACTTGATCTTTGCCAAGGTGGTTGAGCCTAATATGGTTGAAAATATGCAAACAGCTATGGTCAACTCAACATCTGCCATGCTTGAAAAAAGTGGCCAAGAGCAGGAAGCCATTGATAAGAAAGTCGAAGAAATAAATCAGCAGTTTGAAAAGCAAAAAAATCCAACTATTGGCAGTACTATCCAAAGCCAGCTAATTGCTATTATTTTCCTTTTTGTGTTAGCTGTTATATTTGCAGCAATATTTAAACGTGAGCCCATAAGAAATGGACTCGACGAAGCTGTTGATCCTGAATAAGGATTAATACATAATATAAACAAGACAGGCCTTCCGAAAATCGGAAGGCCTGTCTTGTTTATATTATGCAAATAGTTTGCCTTACTTTTTCATTACCTGTTTGATAATATCATTGCCAAACACAAATACCATCAACGATATCAATAACACAAATCCAACAATTTGGGCACGCTCTAAAAACTTATCACTTAGCGGTTTGCCCTTTATCATTTCAATTATCAGGAACACTGCATGCCCACCATCTAATGCCGGTATAGGCAGCAAATTGGTAAAGGCAAGCACCATAGAAAGGAAGCCTACCAGGCTCCAGAAGTGAAGCCAATCTAACGTAGTACCAAACATATTGGCAATGCCCACAGGGCCAACAACGGCCTTGTTAAATTTAACATCACCGGTAAATACTTTTGACAGGCCCTTAATATTATCAGTAAAAGTGCCCCAGGCTTTTGAGGCGCCTACAGGTAACGAACCAACAAAGCCGTATTTTACAGTAACATCTGCCGGTAAATTGAAATCAGCAAAAAAGCCGATAGTGCCCTCTGGGCTGATTTGAGCAGTCAAATGCCTCGCAGAATCAGCGCGGAAAACGGTAAGGTCAACCACCTTGCCTTGGTTTTGCTTTAAGTTAGTTTGCAGCTCATCATAAAATTTAACAGATACATTGTTTACAGCAATTATACTATCACCTTTTAGCAAGCCTGCTTTAGCAGCTCCGCTGTTTGGCGTAACAGAATCAACCGTGAACGTTGTACGCGGCCTGATGAACTGCTCAATACCATAATCTGCAAGTTCTCCTATAATATTAGAAGGCACTTTAAGTTCGAATGTTTTACCCTCACGCTCTACAGTTAAAACGCTATGATCAAGCAAAACTTTTGAGCTGATCAGCTCCTGAAAACGCTCTACCGGTTTGCCATTAACTGCTATAATTTTATCGCCCGCTTTAAGGCCCATTTTAGTGCCAATAATGCCGGGCGCAATGCCATTTGTAACGCTGCTGTTAGGAATATAGGTTTCGCCCACTTTAGCAGTTAGCATCCAGAATATAAAAATCCCTAATACCACGTTAACAATTATACCACCCAACATAACAATAAGGCGCTGCCAGGCCGGTTTTGAACGGAACTCCCAAGGCTGAGGCGGGCCTGCCATTTGCTCGGTATCCATAGATTCATCTATCATACCGGCAATTTTAACATATCCGCCCAAAGGCAACCAGCCTATACCGTATTCAACATCCTTATAAGTAAATTTAAACAGGCTGAAATTCCAGGCATCAAAAAACAAATAGAATTTTTCTACCCTAATTCCAAAAGCCCTTGCAGCTAAAAAGTGGCCCAGCTCGTGCAGTATCACCAAAATCGACAGCCCCAGTATTAACTGGCCAACCATTATTACTATACCCATATATTATTTATATCAAATTGCAGCACCTTTAACGGTTTTATGCTGTATTATATTTTGCGCAAATATGCGTGTTTCTTTGTCAGTATTCAAATAGTCATCAAGTGTTGGACTGCCGATATAGCTGATATGTTTCATGCAATCATCAATAATATCGCTTATTTGTAAAAAGCTTATTTTATCAGTTAAAAAACCTGCCACTGCAATCTCGTTAGCCGCGTTAATAATGCAAGGCATATTGCCGCCTTTATCAAGCGCATCAAAGGCGAGAGCAAGATTTCTGAAAGTTTTTGTATCGGCAGCTTCAAAACTCAGATTAGGATATGCCGTAAAATCAAATCGTTTATAGGCGTTCTGCAACCGTTCAGGATAAGCCAGCGCATACTGAATGGGTAGCTTCATATCCGGCAAACCCATTTGCGCTTTTATAGAACCGTCTTTAAACTGCACCATTGAATGGATGATGGATTGCGGGTGCACAATTACCTCTATTTGGTCATTGGCAATATCAAAAAGCCATTTGGCCTCTATAACTTCCAACCCTTTATTCATCAGCGTAGCCGAATCAATGGTGATCTTGGCACCCATTACCCAATTGGGATGTTTAAGGGCATGCTCGCGGGTAACATTAGCTAAAAAAGCCGCGTCTTTACCCCTGAACGGGCCACCCGAAGCCGTAAGTATAAGTTTTTCTATCGAGCGGCTATCCTCGCCAACCAAACACTGGTAAATGGCTGAGTGCTCCGAATCAACGGGTAATATCTTAACTTCGTGTTTTTTGGCCAGATCAGTTATTAATTCCCCTGCAACCACCAAAGTTTCTTTATTAGCTAACGCGATAGTCTTACCAGCCTTAATAGCCGCAATTGTAGGTTGCAAACCGGCAAAGCCAACCATGGCGGTTAAAACGATGTCGATTTCGGAATGGGTAACAGCATCAATTATTGCGTTTATACCAGCAAGTACCTTAATTGATGTGTGGGAAAGTGCCCGCTTAACCTCTGCAAATTTAGCGTCATCACATATCGCTACATATTCCGGATCAAACTGTAAAGCCTGTTGTATCAGTAAATAAGCATTATTGTTAGCGGTTAATAAAAACGCTTTAAATAATAATGGATTTTCGCTTATTACCTCAAGCGCCTGCGTACCTATGCTGCCGGTTGAACCGAGGATGGCGATATTTTTGGGTTCGTTCAATTTGTTTTATCAATGTGTTATCACGAGGGACCCGTAATAGCTCAGTTTAAATCTTTATTTAATATACGCTTGTAAACCGTCGGCTATCTTTCTGTCGTTAGATAAACGCGGCACTTTATTCTGACCCCCAAGTTTTCCCTGCGATCGCATAAAGTTAATAAAAGCATCTTTTTTTAGGTTTTTTATTATCAAAGGTTGCAAAATATTGCCATCAATAAGGTCAAAATAATAAATATTTTTTGCTTGAAGCGCTTTATCAACCTTTACAGCAAACGCCGCCATATTGCGTGGTTCAGATCCAAATTCAACGAACCATTCATGATAGGGCAGTTGTCCTTCGCCGGGATTTACCTGCGGCGCTACCGTGAATTCAACTATGTCAATTCTTTCTTCGTTGGCAACGCTCATTAAAGCATGTTCTACCTCTTCGCCAATAACATGTTCGCCAAAGGCTGATATATAATGCTTTATGCGCCCGCTTACTATTATTTTATAGGGATTTTTAGAAACAAACTTTACCGTATCGCCTATGCTGTAGCCCCACAAGCCGGCATTTGTATTCATTATCAGCGCGTAGTTTTTATCTAATTCAACATCTTCCAAACTAATGCGGGTAGGGTTGTCGTTAAAATATTCATCAGAAGGAATAAATTCATAAAAAATGCCGGAGTCTGCCAACAGCAACAATCCTTTTTCTTTTTGCGAATCCTGAAAGGCGATAAAGCCTTCTGAGGCTGGATACGTTTCTATCGTATCAATGGCAAATCCAATACTTTCCTGAATACGGGCGCGGTAGGGTTCAAAATTTACACCGCCGTAAACGTACAGCTTAAAGTTAGGGAAGATATCCTTTATTTTTTTACCACCAGAGGCAGCCGAAAGGCGGTCGAAATACATCTGGCACCATGGAGGTATGCCGGATATAAGGCGCATATCTTCGTTAAGCGTTTCCTGTACTATCGCATCTACCTTTTGTTCCCAATCATCAATGCAATTAACCTCGTGGCTTGGCAGGCGGTTTTTTTGGAGATAGGCGGGAACGTGGTGCGCTACAATACCTGATAGCCTCCCGGTTGGAATACCAGCCTTTTCGGCCAATTCAGGGCTACCTTGCAGGAATATCATCTTACCATCAACAAAGTCAGATTTGCCGGTTTCGTGAATGTAGCTAAGCAATGCATTGCGTGCGGCCTTTATATGTTCCGGCATACTTTCCTTGCTTATAGGAATGTATTTTACCCCCGATGTTGTGCCGGATGTTTTGGTAAGATAAGCAGGTTTACCCGGCCAAAGCACATTCTCTTTCCCATCAACAACCCGTTTAATGTAAGGAGTAAGTTCTTCATAATCGCGAACAGGCACCAGCCTTTTAAAATCGTCGTAGGTTTTAATCTCATCAAAATGATGATCTAATCCAAAGGCGGTTTGCCGGGCTTGCTCAATTATTTTGCGAAAAGTTGTATGTTGAAGCGCCACCGCATTTACGCGTATTTTATTGATGTCGCGGTTAACCCACGCGGCAAATAGCTTGCTTAAAACAGCTTTTAAACCCATTGCTTAATCTGTTTCTGCAAAGTTATCATCAATATCTTTATGACTATAAATTAGCTTTCGATAAGTTACGGCCAAAATTGTATTAACAAATGGGTAGGTAAAAATAACAGCAAGCGATGAAATTGGATAATATTGGGCAATTTTAACGGGAAGGGCTATAAGTAATAAAATAATAATCAACATCGTAAGTACTTTAAAAAAATATCCGCTTGTAAGCAAATAGCTTTGATTAAGTGACTCAAACACTCCTGAATGGTCGTCGACAATAAAAGTTATGAAAAACATTAAACGAAGCGAAAGATATAACCCTGCTACAACTACTATGTCTTCCAAAAATTCTTTAATATTAGGATAGTCCTCCAGTCCAAACGTTAAAAATTTGAAAGTAGTTATAGCAAAGGCAATTAAAAAAACTACACCTAAGTAACTTATTATCATTTTAAAGGCTGGGAGCACCTGCGAAAATTCAAACTCGTGATACTCACTGTCGATAAGGGTAAATAAGAGTTTATAAAGACCAAGCGTCGTATAAGCTTGTACAAAAACCATCAAAAATGAGACTGCCATTTTACTCCAGTAAGCTTCTGGCGCAATTACATATTCAGTGATAATGGCAAGTATTGATAATAACAAAAATGATATAACCGAATAAACAATTATGGTTACAAAGTTTTTCTTAAAAATTACCCATGCAGTTTTTGTAGTTTCTGCGACCGAAAAAGGATGGTACATGTTATATTATACTGTAGGTATTTGCTTTTTTAACACAATGCGCTTCCAAAAGTCTTGCATAAAGCCCAAACCGTATGCTGTTAACTGAATAAAGGAGGCCACCACTCCCAAAAATGCGATTTTTAAAGATTTGTTTTTCCACCAAGCGTGAAAAAATATCAACATAATTATTACCGCCAATATAATATCGAATATTATGCCCAGTGGGAGGTAAAATATATTGCTCAATATCATAATTACAAGGAAAATAGTAAAAGCTGCAGGGAAGAAATGTACCAATTTCAACGTGTCGGGAAAAAACTTATATATGTTGATACGTGCGCGACCAAAAAAGTGGATCTGCTTATAAAATTGCAGCAAACTGGTTCGGCGTTTATGATAAACTTTGGCTTCGGGGATTAAGCCGATCTTAAATCCTAAGGAATGTATGCGGATACTGTACTCTATATCTTCGCCCAGGCGGGTTATCTTAAACCCACCAGCCTTTTGCCAGGCCTGTCGCGAAATACCCATATTAAAACTGCGCGGGTGGAACTGCCCGCCAATAGCCTTTTTATTACCCCTGATGCCTCCTGTTGTGAACGGCGAGGTCATGGCATAGCTGATGGCTTTCTGAGTAGGAGTGAAGCTATCATGTGCGGCATCGGGCCCACCATAGGCATCCAGCCAGTTTGTGATGAGTGAATCGTTAACTATCTGGAAGTAATCTTCCGGTATCAGGCAGTCTGAATCAAATATTACAAAGTAATCGCCTTTGGCGCGCTCAAAGGCGTAGTTGCGGGCAAAACCCTGGCCGCCGTTTTCTTTAACATAATAATGCACATCAAGTTGATCGGTAAAGTCTTTTACGATATCCGATGCGTCGAGTTTTGAACCATCCTCAATAACCAAAACCTCAAACTTTTTATAGGTTTGCTGCACCAGTGTTTCCAGCAGTTCTTTGATCTCCTGCGGGCGATTATATAAGGGGATGATTACGGAGAAAAACATTTTTTTAATGTGCAGATGTGCAAATATGCAGATTGTTTAATAAGAGTTAAACGTAAAAGTTCATTTGCACGTATGGGCAATTGCATGTCTGCACATCCGGTTATATTACATCATCAATTTGATACCTGTTACGGTCGGGCGCGCTGCGGGCAACTAACTCGGCAACGAAGCCCGTTAGAAATAATTGAGAACCCAATATGATAGCCACAAGGGCTATATAAAACAGCGGCTGATCAGTTACATCGCGGGTTATTTTAATATGATGAGCTATATCATAAAGCTTATTTGCAATGAGCCATATTGCTATAATGGTACCAGTAAAAAAACTAAGGGTGCCCATTGTGCCGAAAAAGTGCATAGGCCGTTTACCAAACTTGCCAACAAAGAATATCGACAGCAGATCTAAAAGTCCATTAATAAACCGGCTCATACCAAACTTCGTTGTGCCGTATTTACGCGCGCGGTGCTCAACCACTTGCTCGCCAATTTTGGTGAAGCCCGCCCATTTGGCAATTACGGGCACGTAACGGTGCATTTCGCCATAAACCTCTATATTCTTAACCACGGCCTTGCGGTAGGCTTTCAATCCGCAGTTAAAGTCGTGCAGGTTATCTATGCCCGACATTTTGCGGGTGGCCCAGTTGTAAACCTTGGTTGGTATGGTTTTACTCAAGGGGTCATAACGCTTAGCTTTCCAGCCTGATACCAGGTCGTATTTATCGTCGGTGATGCGGCGGTATAGCGCAGGGATCTCATCCGGGCTATCCTGCAGGTCGGCATCCATGGTAATTATTACATCGCCCTGGGCTTTTTCAAAGCCGGTGTTCAATGCGGCCGATTTGCCATAGTTGCGCCTAAACCTTACGCCCGTTATAAACTGATTATTTAAGCGCAGTTTATTGATCATATCCCAGGAGCCATCGTTACTGCCATCATCCACCAGAACGATCTCGTAAGTAAAATGATTCTCGTCCATCACCCGGCTTATCCATGAGGTTAGTTCGGGTAATGATTCTACTTCGTTATATAAAGGTACTACTACTGATATGTCCATTTATAGGGCAGGTTGATAAAAACCCATGCAAAAATATAAAAATAGGGGAATGGTTAAGCCAATGTTATGTTAAGCGGTGTTAAATATTGTTAAAAGCGAAAAAAGGATGTTGTAAAAAGTAAACATAATCCCGCAAAATGTAAAATATTTATACATAAGTATTTCACTATAAGTTAATTATGAAGTTTAAGATGCAGGTGAATTTATTCTTTTTTGGCCATGCTTACAAAAGCAGCTGCTAACACCTGTATGTTATAAACACTATACTATAGTCAAAGGCTACAGACATACTCGTCCATAACTTGGAAACTACCAACTGCGGGTAAATCTTTGAATACAATTGTTCAACTAACACAAAATGAATACCTTTGCGCCGATTAATCTTATCACACTCATGAAGAATTTATTTTGCCTTGGATTACTTGTTTTGTTCTTCGCTTCCTGCCAAAAGATCAGTATAAAGACAGTTACGCCGAAAGATACGGCTGTAAAAAAGTACCCGATAAGCTTTAGCACATCCGGATTTTCATCAAGTATAAGCGATTTACAGTCCTCGTCAATCAAAACGCTTGCAACAAGCGCGCCGTTGATGTCTTATCCTCTTTCACTCCTCACTTATACCGCTTATGACAGCCAGGGTAATGTGGTTAGCCGACTGCAACAGTACGCCCAAAACCCAACCGCAGTAACCCGATTAAAGGAGCGCCAGAATTCAATACCGCTGGCAAAAAGCACATTAGGCACTTTTGTGGATACCTTGGCAGCAGGTACTTATACCTGCATTGTTACGGCAGGGCAGGAAGAATCTAATTGGGACGTGCCCGCTACTTTAGCCATGCAGAATCTTTCTATAGGTCATCCGAATATTTTTTCATCACTTAGCCAGGGTAAATTTTACCCATCGTTAACTGCCTCTATGATATATGACGGCTTTGTGTATAAAGGACAAATGACCGTTGGCCCTAATAACACAAGTCAGTCACTTAAATTGAACCGAATTGTCGGTAAGCTCAAAATTGTAATAGAAGATGCTCTGGCGTTAAACGTTGACGGTGTGCTTTTTGAATTCGAAGCTGTAGGATTTTATTATGATCTTAACAAAATGGTTTGGGATGGTACAACTAAAGAAACCTACAATGGCAATATAAATGTAGGCAGCTATGCCGGAAAAGCCGGGTATTCAAAAGAAATTATTTTATCGCCCGGTACGCACAGATTCACCATGAAATTTTTAGATGCCAATCAAAAAGTTATTGTTAGCAAGCAACTTTCAGTCCCTGTGGTTGCTAACCAGGTGACAACGTTAATCGGGAAAGCTTTCACCACACAAAATACAACAGGTTTTACTACTTCTATTGATCAAAATTGGGAAACCGGTTCATCCGTTAAGTTTTAAAAAAGAAACGTCATTTACCTTATAAAGGTATTGATTAATAACTGCGTGTTGGTATAATAACCAGCACGAAGCACTTAAAACAGGGTGCTATCAAGAAACCTTGTTTAAGGAAATTACTTTACCGCCATCACATCATTTGGGGGCAATAATTTAAAGCCTTGCCTTGCATAAACCACCCACTTGCCTTGTTCTTTTTTCCAAACCATTAAAACACCTAAAGCCAGTTTGCCGGGCTCTGTCTTTCCCTTTTGGTGCACACCGAAAAGTTTTTGCCTTACAATGGCGGTGTTGCCGTGCACATCAATTGTTTGGTCGGTAATGTTCAATTCTAAAAACTTCCAGCTCTTGGTAGCCAGCGAATCAACAAAGCCACGTTTAGTCTGTATATCGCCATTAGAGTGGCCGTAACTCAGCACATCCGCTGTTAAATCATTTAGCGAATCAAGACTTCCGGATTTTGTAGCCGCGGTAAAATCATTTACCCGTTTTTCAACGGCGGCTTTTTCTGCGGCAGGGTCGCCTGATTCTTCTTTTTGAGCGGTTGGTTGTGTGCATGCTGCAATAGTAAACACAGCCATAGCAAGTAACAGGTATTGTAACTTCTTCATAAGGTTTGTTTGGTAATTGGATAAACGAATGTAGGTTAACCACCATGAATTTGCAAATGGTGCTTAGTTTTATGGTCGTTTCATCTCATTTTTAAGCTACTTTAAACCATTTTTTAAATGGGCATATCAAATCGGCTTAGTTTTACCCTCATGGAACCAATAGAACAAAAAAGAAACTATCCGCTAATTGTTGAAACCGTTTTACTGGTAGCGCTTGCGTCGCTGTATGTTATCGGGTATTTGGTTAAAGTTTATAACAAATGGGAAGAGTTATACATAGACGGATTTAAAGAATTCAATTTCTCCAGAGCTATGGTTAAGCATGACATTGGGGATTTTTTAATTCGTACCCATGTTCAATGGCCCATAATTATCGCTTCAATTTTGCTCTTATCCGGCTGGGCGGTGTTTCATGCAGGCGTTATCCCCCGGGTTGTTAAACGTGTGTGGAACCTGCGCATCTTTCTATTGATTACCCTCTCTATTGTTCTTATAGCAACATCCCTTTTTGTTTACCATTATTTTCGCGAATATTTCAGGTATTATTTAGGTATTGATTATAATTCTAATGATATAAGGTTTCGTCACCTTTACCCCAACGGCATAAAGATCTACTCGCTTTACCGTTTACGCACGCTTGTTACAGATCTTTTCGGCGTTTTTGTAGCGTTCGGTATGCTTGAACTGGCGCTTGGCGCATGTCACCGCTTTCGCCTGTTGCTGCAAAACGAAACTGACGCGTTTTACCGTGTTATAACTTATCTGCCTTTGCTACTTTTCGCTATGCTGCTGATATTCATTACCCTGGCTTTGCGTTTGCAAACGCCGCTTTGGACAGAAAATTTAAGATATGTTTTATACCTCGGCGGCTCGGGATTAATTGTATGGTTAATGCAGGAGTTTATTACGGTGGAGTTTAAGCCCGAATTAATGCGGACAGATTCTGGAAAATTTTATGTTTTGCTGTCCGGCTTGGTGGCTATATGGTTGGGCCTCAATCTTGTTGTTTGGCTATGCTATAGCTATTTTGAGTTTAACAGGGAAAATGACCTTGTAGCGATGTTGATCATGACACTTTTCGCTGCCCTGGTAATAGCAGTGCTCCGCCGATATTCCTTTAAGAGCAAAACAAAGCTGGAGCGCCTTTCATCGGCTACGCTGGCAGAACTTTCGCAGTTAAGAACGCAGTTAAACCCGCACTTTTTATTTAATTCGCTCAATAGTTTATACACTGCCGCCCATCGCGAAAAGAGCGAAGCCACTGCCGAAGGGATACAGCGCCTGGCCGACATAATGCGCTTTATATTAAGTGAAAATAACCACGAACGAATATTGCTTGAAAAGGAAATACAATACCTTGAAAATTACCTCTACATACAACGCTTACGGGTAGACGAAACACAGGGTGTCGATATCACCGTAAGCCTTACGGTATCCACACCGCACGCTTACATTGCGCCTATGATGTTGATTCCATTTGTAGAGAATGCCTTTAAACATGGCATTAGTCACAGGTCGCCATCGTGGATCCATGTGGGTTTAACGGTTGAAAATGGTAAACTGGATTTTCATGTGGCCAACTCGCGACACAAAAAATCGGCTCATGACCCTGAAGAATTTCAGGGTGGGATAGGGATGCCAAACATCCGTAAACGTTTAGAACTTATTTATGCCCACCGTTATACGCTGGATATTAAAGAAACAAATGATGAGTACAGCGCAAAGCTTACCCTGCAATTATGGTAGAAATACTTACTTTGGCCAAATGTTGTTAACCGCAATTGCTATTGATGATGAACCCGACGCGGTAGAGCTGATTGGTATTTTGGCCGAAAAGGTGCCTTTTTTAACCCTTAAGGCCACTTTTACCAATGCTTTTACAGCGATAGCCTGGTTGCAGCAAAACAAGGTGGACCTGATATTTCTGGATATTAAAATGCCCGATATAAACGGAATAGACCTGCTGAACAGCCTTACCGCGCCGCCCATGGTTGTTTTTACAACGGCTTATTCTGAGCACGCAGTAGAGGGTTTTGAATTGAATGCAATAGATTATCTGTTAAAGCCCTTTTCGTCCATCCGCTTTTTAAAAGCCTGCAATAAAGCTTTGGAGATAAAGACCATGCGCGGCGGCGAAGCCTTGCCTTACATTTTTGTTAAAACCGGCTATCAGGAAGAGAGAGTGATGTTGAGTGATATAAGGTATCTGGAAGCCGATGGCAATTACGTTACCTATGTATTGCCAGACAGGAATTTATTGTGCCGGCAAAGCCTTACTGATGCACTTAATGCACTGCCTCAAAACACCTTTATGCGTGTACAGCGCTCATATGTTGTAAACACAGCCTATGTTACCAAAACGGCCCGCTTTGAAATTTATATTGACGATAAACTTATCCCCGTAGGCGAGTCGTACATGCAGCAGGTGGCCGAGTTGCGGTCAAGCCTGAGAAAATAGCCAATTAATATAGTTTATTCGGCTGTTTATTCATGGTTTGCTATTTTGTATTAAATACCTAAATTGCAACTGTAAACCAATTATAAACCCTTTTAACCGTAACAATTTTTATGAGTACCCCAAACGCTATAGCCAATCCGGCTCCATTAGGTTTGTGCGCTTTCGGCATGACCACCATTTTGCTTAACATTCACAACGCAGGCTTTTTTGAGCTTAACTCCATGATATTAGGAATGGGCATTTTTTATGGTGGCCTGGCACAGGTTATAGCAGGCGTTATTGAAGCTAAAAAGGATAACACGTTTGGTCTTACCGCCTTTACCTCTTATGGTTTCTTCTGGCTGTCGTTGGTCGGGCTTCTTGTTATGCCTAAGCTGGGCTGGGCCGAAAAAACATCTGATACTGCTATGGCTGCCTATCTTGGTGTATGGGGCGTGTTTACCTTGTTGTTATTTTTTGGCACGCTGCATTTAAGTAAGGCACTGCAGTTTGTATTTGGATCGTTGGTAGTATTGTTTGCTTTATTAGCTTATAGCCGTGCTACTGGTAACGCAACTATAGGCAAACTTGCCGGTTACGAAGGCATTGTTTGCGGCGCATCTGCTGTTTATACCGGCATTGCCCAGGTGTTGAACGAAGTTTATGGCAGAACAGTTTGGCCTTTGGGCCCAGTACAAAAATAATTTGCCGTAAATTGCGGGCGTGAAAGATTTTAAAAAATATTATGTAGTTCCGGCTTCGCCCGATGAGGTGTACCTGGCTTTAACCAATGCACCAACCATTCAATTATGGACAGGCGACGCAGTCGAAATGGATGCTACACCCGGCGGCGAATTTTCTATGTGGGATGGCAGCATAGTGGGAAAAAATATAGAATTGGAGCCCGGCAAAAAGATTGTGCAGCAATGGTATTTTGATGGGCAGTCTGATGATTCGATCGTAACCATAAAACTGCACGCTGATAAAGCCGGAACGTCCGTAGAGTTACGCCATACTAATATACCCGATGCTGATTACAACGATATTAGCGAGGGTTGGACGGATAGTTACTTTGGATCACTGATCGATTTTTACGAGGATTAAGCGATTTGCATAAACAAAAATAGCGATGGGTTTTAAACCCATCGCTATTTTTGTTTATAGTTCATCTTAGTTTTTTAAACTTACGCCGTTACTTCCGGGTGAATAAACACTTTTGAGGTAATTTGTGCCCCTGCTTTTTCTAAGGTTGCAGACACGGAGCAATACTTGCCTAATGAAAGATCTACCGCTTTGGCTGCCTTATCCGGATCAATATCACCATATAAATGGAACTCGATATCAACAGTTTGCCATAAAGAAGGCTCAACACCTGCTTCGCGGTCACCATTTACTACCATTTTATAATCTTTAACTTCCTGGCGTTGCTTTTTTAATATTGCAATAACATCAATGGCCGAACAACCTGCCAAACCCATTAACAAGATCTGCATAGGGCGCACTCCATAGTCAAGCCCTCCGCTTTGCGGGCTGCTGTCCATTTTAACTATATGTCCGCTCTCATCTTTGGCTTCAAAGCCAAAATCGCCGCTAACACGGCTTAGTTCAATTTTTGCCATAACACAAATGTAAAAGTAGGCTAAGTTAATAACTAAGTGCCGTATTGTATTTGATGTAGTTTAAGTTTAATGTAATTTTAAACGCTATAACAACGTAACGAATATGAAAAAGACCCTTTTCACTACCATTTTTATGTGTTTAACTTATGCGGTTTTTGCGCAGGGCAAGCTAATATCCTACGAAGAAATACAGTTTATGCTACACAACAACATAAACCGCGATGATAGCCTGTTGTTGGGCAAGGGATATATCCAAAAATCAAAAAACGAAAAAAAGAAAACACGCGAGTATACATTAGCCACTAATAGGGGAACGTATATTAATTTAACCATGCGT
This sequence comes from Mucilaginibacter sp. HD30, assembly GCF_054061755.1. Taxonomy (NCBI): domain Bacteria; kingdom Pseudomonadati; phylum Bacteroidota; class Sphingobacteriia; order Sphingobacteriales; family Sphingobacteriaceae; genus Mucilaginibacter; species Mucilaginibacter sp. HD30. The sequence goes on along the minus strand of NZ_JBSSEO010000001.1, from coordinate 1,974,559 downwards.
GCCGATGGCCGCCGCCTTTTTATGGAGCTGGCCACCAATGATATACAGCAGCATGATGTATTAATGAGCTCAATAGGGCAGTACCCACACAAAACAGAAACCATGGGCGATATGAATATCTATGTTCTTAAAGATGTAGGGAGTATTTATATTACCCAAACAGAAAACGTTCCTTACGATCCGATGAAGAAAAACTACGTGATACAGATAGCGCCTGATAAAAATGTGATGGCGTATGATTGAAGTTAGTTGAGCGGAGATATAATCATGGCTGATATCGATCTAAAACAACTATATAATTTGTTAGTTGACACCTTGTTGTTAGCTGCTCCTGCCATTGATATTGGCGATGAGCAACTGGATAATTGCTTAAAGGAACTCGAAGGCGACTCGTATACTTTTCTTCATCCCATAACTCTTCAAAAACTACGTAACGCAAACTTTTTAAATGAGTTTCAAACAGCTGAAATCGAAGATTTAAGAAATCGGATAATCGCAATTTCCCCGAACCTTTGGACACCAGAAGGTTTCAAAACAAATAATGAATGGCAGGCCGTGAGAGAAAGAGCAAATGATATAGTAACTGGCTTGCGCTCGTAGAAGACGAGCGCAAGCTTTATGTGGCAACCTATTTCTTACTCTTATTTACTATCTTATAAATATCCAAACGTCTATCTTTCAAGTTTCTTACTGCGCCAAAGCTGTGTAGTTCCTTTAACAGATCAAGGTCAACATCAGCTATCAGGGTGGTCTCGGTATTTGGTGTCGCCTCTGCTTTTATACCATTACTGGGGAACGAAAAATCCGAAGGCGTAAACACCGCAGATTGCGCATACTGAATATCCATATTATGCACTTTTGGCAAATTACCCACGCTGCCGGCTATGGCTACATAGCATTCATTTTCTATGGCGCGGGCCTGTGCGCAGCTGCGCACACGGGTGTACCCGTTCTGAGTATCAGTCATAAAAGGTACAAACAGGATGCTCATGCCTTGTTCCGCCAGCAATCGGGGCAGTTCCGGAAACTCCACATCGTAACAGATCAAAATGCCTATTTTGCCGCAGTCGGTATCATAAGTAGTAATAATGTCACCACCTACCATTCCCCAAGCGCTTGTTTCCGCTGGTGTTAGATGAATTTTGCGATACATTTCATAAGAGCCGTCGCGGCGGCATAAATAGCCAATATTTAACAATACACCGTTTTCAAGATAGGGCATGCTGCCGGTAATAATGTTGATGTTATAACTTATGGCGTATTCGATAAATTTATCGCGCAGCGGGATGGTATATTTAGCAATCTCTCGCATGGCCCCGGCTCCGCTCATGTGGTTATAGGCCGTCATTAAAGGGGCGTTAAACAACTCAGGGAACAGCACAAAGTCGCTCTGGTAATCGCTTATCACATCAACAAAAAACTCAATTTGCTCGCAAAGCGACTCCATGTTTTCAAAGGGTCGCATTTGCCATTGTACCAGCCCAAGGCGCACTACAGATTTATTGGAGTTGATATGGGCCGCTTCCTCATTGTAGTAAATGTTGTTCCACTCTAACAGCGAGGCGTACTCCAACGATTCGGTATCGCCGGGCAAATAACCTTTTAAGATCTTTCTAACGTGAAAATCATTAGCTAACTGGAAAGACAGGGTGGGGTCATGAATTTCTTTTCCTTTTACTTTTTCAAGGTAAGCCTTTGGGGTAAGTTGGTCGGCATAATCTTTATATTTAGGTATACGCCCACCGGCGATAATAGCACGCAGGTTATGCCTTTCGCATATTTCCTTACGGGCATCATAAAGCCTTCTGCCTATCCGCATCCCTCTGTGATCTGGGTGAACAAAAAAGTCAATGCCGTACAGTACATCTCCCTTTTCGTCGTGGGTAGAGAACGAGTAGTTGCCTGTTATTTGTGCGTAAGTGTGGTTATCACCAAATTTTTCATAATCAACTATTAACGATAGGGCACAACCGGCTATGGCGCCATTAACCAGAATACATATTTGCCCTTCGGGAAATATCTCAACCAGTTTGCTGATGTGTGTTTCACCCCAATAGGAAGCACCTTCCCATTCAGAGTAAGCTTCTATCATGGAGGCCTTTAAGCCCAAATAATCATCTTTGGTTAGGGTTCTTAATTCTATTTTAAGGTCTTCGTTCTTTATTTCTTTTTCTTTCATGGTAGTTGTTTGTGCAAATAAGGCGCTGTAGTGTTATTAACAAAAAAAAACATCTTCCTGTTAGGGAAGATGCTTCACAATAATTTTTATAGTAAGTTAAGCTACTTTTACATTTACTGCGTTTGGTCCTTTGCGGCCCTGCTCAATGTCAAAACTAACAGCGTTATTCTCGCGAATATTGTCAATCAGACCTGAAGAATGAACAAATATTTCGGCTCCACCATCATTTGGTGTAATAAATCCGAAACCTTTTGTGTCGTTAAAAAATTTTACTGTTCCTTGTTGCATTGTATTTTTTATTAATAAAGTTACAAAGTACGGATAATTATTGACAAATTTCTCTTTAGTGAAAAAATTTAACGTTTATTTAATCTGGGAGCCTGCGTCCTGAAAAAATAACCTTGCAAATTGTTGCAAAAGTGTTGCTATTCTGTTGCTAAAGTGTTTCACAGAAAACTGATTGGTTATTTTCTATTTAGCTGATAACAAACAATTTAGTAGTTTGTGGCTAAATTTATTGGTTCGGATTTTCCACGGCAAAAAAGTTAAACATTTGATATACAGGTATTTCAATTTTTATTTTAAGGGAACGTTTATTTTTTGCAACACCCGCGCTGATATGGTGGATTACATTGGCTTTAAAAACTCAATATTACGTTTAAGCCCAGCAAATTTTGTCCGTTTAACCGCCGATTTTTGAAATACCTTTTGGAAAATTTCTTCTGTAATTTCGGCAATATCTTCCCGTCTCAACCCTATCAGATCAGGGTGGGGATCAAAGGCAGGTTCGGTATGCAGAACAGAAAATTTATTCCAGGGGCAAACATCCTGACAAATATCGCAGCCAAACATCCAGTTGTCCATTTTGCCTTTAAACTCTGTAGGTAGCTCGTCTTTGAGTTCGATGGTGAGGTAAGATATACACCTGCTGCCATCCACCACGTAAGGGCCAACTATGGCATCGGTAGGGCAGGCGTCTATGCAGCGGGTACAGGTGCCACAATGGTCGGCAGTGGGTTCAACATCATATTCCAGCTCTATATCCACTATCAGTTCTGCTAAAAAGAAGAACGAACCGGCGTTTTTGTTAAGCAAATTACTGTTTTTACCAATCCAGCCAATACCTGCCTTTTTTGCCCATGCCTTGTCCAGCACCGGGGCAGAATCAACAAAAGCACGACCGCCAACTTCGCCTATCTTTTCATTGATTGTGGCTAATAAATGCTTTAGCTTATCTTTTATTACGGTATGATAATCTTGCCCGTATGCATACTTTGAGATCTTAGGCGCAAGCGGGTCTGACTGCGCAGTATCAGTATAGTAATTAAGTGCCAGCGAAATAACCGATTTGGCGCCATCTACCAGCAAACGTGGATCAAGGCGTTTATCAAAGTAGTTTTCCATGTATTGCATGTTGCCGTGCATGCCCGCTTTCAGCCAGGCTTCCAGGCGCGGGGCTTCTCGTTCTAAAAACTCTGCTTTGGCAATACCGCAAAACATAAAGCCCAGCTTTTTGGCCTCATCTTTGATTAGTTTGCTATATGCCGACCGGTCTTGCTGCATTTAAGCAAAGATAGCACAATTTAAAAACACAGCATTTAAACCATTGTTAACCTATAAACAAACTACCATGGAAAACTTAAATAATGATCCGATAGACGAACAGATCACTAACGACGATAATTCTGTAACCAATAAAGACGGCGATAATATGCTGGAGCAGGAAGAAGGTACTAATATACAGAACAAACCCGATGAAGTTAGGGTACCTACGATTACCCCCGAAGCCGCAGATGTTGATGCCCCGGAAGATGTTGTAGAGGATGATAAAAGCGAAGATGAGGCGGCCTCATCCAATAAAGGCGATGGCCCCAAGGGAGAGAACCTGTAAATACAATAAATGGAAAAGCACCTAGCATAGCGCTGAGGGGCTTTTCCATTTTATATATTATAAACTTGCGTTTACCGTAATGCCTTTTGCAGTAAGTAAAAGTTTTGGCTGAACAATTTCGCGCTCTGTGCTGGTATAAGCATCCAGATCAGTTTTATTTATAGTTGATGTTTTGCTGTAATCTAAATGATAGTTTTCAACCATTCCTGATAAGTCGGCTTTAGCCTCGTCATTCACCACAATATTAGCGGCAACAGCATCAACATCTAATGAAGCAACCGAATTGTCGTTTAATTGAATATTAAGTGATAAAGCAGAAAGAATTCCTTTATATGATTTAACAATAGCGTTATCATTCGCAGTAATGGCACGTAAGTCGGTAACAGTAACAATTACAACCAGCGCATCGGTTTTGTAAGATGCTATGCGCAGTACTCCATTTTCGTTTTGAACCCTGGCGTTGTCGCCGTAGTAATCATTGTAAATTTTTACGCCGTCTTCTTTGCCGTTAGTTATATAAACCTCTACATTTCCACTCGCTTCAATTTTGCTGATCGGGCCTACTTCTGTTAAAATAACAGCGCCGTTGTCGGCTTTAGTATTGGCAAAAGTAAGGGTGGTAGTGCTTATTAATAAAGATACAGTTGCGATGATTGTTGTGAATTTAGTTTTCATTGTCTTTTTATTACGGGTGAATATTTGTTAGTTATTTTAAATACACCTCTATGACTGACTGAAAAACAAAAAGTTAAGTGGGGGTTAGTGTATATTAGACAACATGGGTAGTTGTGTAGGCAAATACCCCGATTGTGTCGTCAACATGTTTTATTTTAGATAGTGTTGTGGCGCACAATAAACAAAAAAGCCGCGTTGGTTAAAACGCGGCTCTATATTTTTATAGACACCCCCTTTAGAGGGCGTTGAGCTAATAGCTATTTTTAATAGCGTTATGCAATGTCTTGGTACTCCAGTATCCGCTGTCTAAAATACGGCGAACAGTCATCAGTGGATCGTTCGGGTCGCGCTTTTCTGCTAATTGGAAGGCCATTTTAAACCCACGTTTATGCAGCTCCGGTAAATTCTCTGCATTCCATAGGCCAAAAGGGAAAGCAAAGTAATTTATCTTTTTCCCCGTTATTTCTTCCAGCTTTGCAGTGGGTTTGTCTAATTGCGTAACCCAGTCATCAGTAGGTTTGAGGGTGATCTTGCCGTTTTTACCTAAAATTTTAAGCGATGATGTATGCGATAATCGATCAAAGCGGTGGTGGTCCCAGGTATGGCTACCAATTACATTGCCATCATCAGATAGTTTTTTTATCTGATCGTTGTTCATGTAATTAGGTCTGCCAATTGACACCGTCATAATAAAATAAACAGCCTTAAAACCATATTTTTTCAATTCCGGCGCGGCAATAGTAAACTGATCCAGGTCGGTATCATCAAAGGTCAGCATAATGGGCTTGCTTGGCAGTGCTGCACCTGTAGTTAAGTAAGCATATAACTGATCGGGCAATATTGTGTGGTAACCGCTATCGGCCAGGCTTTTTATCTTTGCTTTAAAATCAGCTACCGGTACAATATAGTCTTTAGCGTTTTTAGAATCTTTCGGGCGCCAGTCTCGTATTTGGTGGTAACACAGAATGGGCACTTGTTTGCGCGCCATAATGGCGTTTTTATCAATTTTTACAGGCCCTGAAGGAGCGGGAGCTTGCTCCGCCACTTCTGTGTTGACTGGCACAGTAGTATCGCCCAAAGAAGCGCTTTTTTCTGATTTTGACTGACATGACATTGCAAGCAAAAGGGTTGCAGTTAGCAGTAGGTGGTAAGATTTTAACATAGTAGATATAATAAAAAACTGCCTGTAAAGTTTTTGCAGGCCACAAATATATTTTAAGTTTCTTAGTTAAATTAAATGATGGGTTGTTTTAAAATAAAGAAGGAGTACCGCCCGGCTTTATCCTGCCCAAATGTTTGTAAGCACTCTCGGTAGCTTCGCGGCCGCGGGCAGTACGCATTAAAAAGCCTTCCTGTATCAAAAATGGTTCGTAAACTTCCTCTATGGTTCCTTCATCTTCTCCAACGGCCGTAGCGATGGTTTTAAGACCAACAGGGCCGCCTTTAAATTTATCTATAATCGTTGTCAATATTTTGTTGTCCATTTCATCCAAACCGTGCTCGTCAACATTTAAGGCGTTAAGGGCGTATTTGGCTATAACGGTGTCAATATTGCCGTCTCCTTTTATCTGGGCAAAGTCGCGGGTGCGGCGCAGCAATGCATTCGCAATACGCGGTGTACCACGGCTCCGCCGGGCAATCTCATAGGCCCCCTCATCGCTAATAGGAGTTTTTAATATGGAAGATGAACGCAAAATAATGGTGGTAAGTAACTTGGCATCATAATACTCCAACCTTGAATTTATACCAAAACGGGCCCGCAACGGCGCTGTAAGTAAACCGGAGCGGGTGGTGGCTCCAACCAAAGTGAATGGATTTAATGATAACTGTACCGAGCGGGCATTAGGGCCGCTCTCCAGCATAATATCTATCTTGAAGTCTTCCATTGCCGAGTATAGATACTCTTCAACCAGCGGGCTTAAACGGTGTATCTCGTCAATAAATAATATATCGCCGCTTTCAAGGTTAGTTAACAAACCGGCCAGGTCGCCGGGTTTATCTAATACCGGGCCGGAGGTTATTTTTATACCAACACCCATCTCGTTAGCAATAATGTGCGAAAGGGTTGTTTTTCCTAAACCCGGTGGCCCGTGCAATAAAACATGGTCAAGCGCCTCGCCACGTTGCCGCGCAGCTTGTACAAAAACTCTTAAGTTGGCTAAAATTTTATGCTGACCGGTAAAATCCTCAAAAACCTGTGGCCGCAATACTTTCTCGATATCGCGTTCGGCAGAAGTAAGGTGTTCCCGGCTCGGATCTAAGTTCTCGTTCATTTTGCCAACTAAATTAGTATTTTTTATTTCGAATTTAGAATGTTCAATATCGAATTTGACATGTAGCCTTGATAGTCAGTAAAATATCTGTAACCACAAATTTTAGGAATGAAAAAACAGTATTACAAGAAAAAAATCCGAAATGGAAAATCCGATGTCCGCAATAAAAATCACCCTTCGGGATACTTTCTGAACATTGCATTGATACGCATCTGTATAACACCCATAAAAGCTTCCTTAAATATACCTTTTGACATTTTAGAAGTGCCCGCGGTGCGATCGGTAAATATAATGGCGATTTCGTTAACGCTAAACCCATGTCTTACGGCTGTGTATTTCATTTCTATCTGAAAAGCGTAACCCACAAACTTTATCCTATCCAGGTCTATGGTTTCTAAAACACTACGTTTATAACACATAAAGCCAGCGGTAAAGTCCTGTATATTAACGCCGGTGATAAAACGTACATAAACAGAGGCAAAGTAGCTCATTAATACCCTGCTCATGGGCCAGTTTACTACGTTAACGCCTTTAATGTAACGCGAACCTACGGTAACATCCGCCCCTTCAACACATGCTCTTCGTAAACGAAGCAGGTCCTCCGGATTGTGAGAAAAGTCGGCATCCATCTCAAATATATAATCATATTTATGCGCAAGGGCCCATTTAAATCCATGGATATAAGCGGTGCCAAGCCCCTGTTTGCCATTGCGTTCCTCTATAAATAAAGAATCGGGGTAAACGTTTCTTATTGATTTGACTATAATATTGGTACCATCAGGCGAGCCGTCGTCAATTATAAGTATATGGAAATCATGAGGCAAAGAAAATATCTTACGGATCATCCGTTCGATGTTCTCGCGCTCATTATAGGTGGGGATAATAACTAAGCTATCAGGCACTTATTAATTTAGATAATGCAGCTTTAAACTTCGGCTAAAATAACAGAAATAGCGGCTATAAAAAATAAAAAAACAGGAGCCATATCCAGCTCCTGTTTTATAACGGTAAAAGTGCCTTATAAATTATTGGTATCTGCAATTACCTTGTTATCGGGCTCAACGTCAGGGTCATTAATATAGTTGCGCTCTTTTAATCGCGGCGATATGATCATAAAAGCTACCAGAAATGCCGTACAGATCCCTACAAATAGCCAATAAAAATCGGCCCCTACAAATTTTGCAAAGAAACCACCTTTAGCAATATTGCCATTAACCAGGGCGTCAAATAAGTTGCCACAGGCAACGGTAAGTAACCAAATGGCGGTCATGGTACTTTTCATTGATTTAGGCGCCTGCGTGTAAGCATATTCCAAACCGGTTATTGATACTAAAACCTCAGCAGCCGACAACACTATATAAGCAAACACCTGCCACCAAACAGAAGGATGTGCCCCTGCATCAACACGCTCCTGTACAAATGCTATAATAACAAAAGACAAAGCGGTGAGCGCCAAACCTGCACCTATACGGCGCAGTGGTGTGGTTTTAATGCCTATCTTGTCTAAAAAGGGATATAAAAAGTAAGTAAACAAAGGGATAAAAGTCAGCAAAAACACCGGGTTGAAAGTTTGCACCTGACCAGCCAGTATAGTAAAGCTCGTAAACCCAAGGTCAATGTGCCTGTCAAGTTTTTCAGCTTGTAACACCCATTCAGATAAGTTTTGATCCCACATTGCCCAAAAAATAGGTGCAAATATAAAAACGGCCATTACGCGATAAACAGCTTTAACGCCTTCAACTTTTTCGGGATTAAACTCTCCTTTGGCAACATCAAGCAGGGCGTGCCCTTTTTGCTTTTTGCCTATATTGAGTAAAGCGTATACAGAGATAAACACAAAATTATTTTTGTTTACGCCACCAGGGGGCACGCGTACATACATCTTTCGGCCCGAAAAGAAAATGGCGGTTGCCAAAACCATTAATATACCCGGAATGCCGAATGCCCATTGTGCACCGTAATTTTTATACACCCAAGGAATCATGATGGTAGCTATTACAGAACCAGAGTTGATACTAAAATAAAACCAGCCATAAACCTTTGATAACAATACCTGGTTGGTTTTATCAAACTGATCGCCCACGTTGGCAGATACGCATGATTTTATCCCACCGGCACCAACAGCAACCAGCACCAGGCCGAATATAAAGCCATTAAGATTACTATCAAACACAGCCAGGAATAAGTGCCCAAAACAATAAACAATAGAGATCCATAAAATGATCTTGTATTTACCGGTAAACCAGTCGGCAACCAATCCACCAACAAATGGCAGCGTATAAGCAAGGGTGACAAAAAAGTGCGTACTCTCATTAGCCTTAGCCTCGGCTACTGTTTGCAGCGCCGGGTTTAATGTTGGGTTAAAAAATTGCGCCACCAAAAAAGTAGCCAATATAGACCGCATACCATAAAAGCTGAAACGCTCGGCAGCTTCGTTCCCTATAATAAAAGGAATACTTTTAGGGTATCGGGGTTTAAGCGCGGCGACAGCCGCAGGTGCTTTTTCAGACATAAGATCAGTTTAATGGGACGAAAATACTATTTATATCGTGAAAAAAAATTTCCTCTCAATTTAACAAATTGTTTGCTTTTAAAACTATTGTATAGGCTTTTTTACGATAGGTTTGACTTCCAGCTTTGGAGCAGGTAACTGACCGGGGTCTATAAAAGCAGCATCGCTTTCGTTGGGAACGTTGCGCATATCCAGGTTTTCAGCAAGCTCCCAGCGTCCGTTTTTAAGACGATAACCGTTGTAGGACAGATCGGGACCGTAAGTATCGGGTTGATCTTTCAGTTTTTTATCAGGTGGAACTAAATTGTCAAAAACGATCAGATTCTCGCTTGGCACGTATCGCAGCAGCATTGATGCCTGGCGGGTGTATTGAAAAACAACACGACTGCGCCGTTTATCTTTAGCGACAAAAACAGGTAAACCTAATACCGGTTTATCGTTTTTAAATGATAATACATCTATTACTTTTTTGGTCGACCGGTCGGTATAGCCTTTCCATCCTAACAAAACATAATGCGGAATGGCTCCCTGTACGGGTATAATGGTGTAATATTGCGCACCGTACCACTTAGTGTTATCAGTAACGGTATCTTCCGGGTGTGTAATTAGTGGGGAATAATCGTCCAGCGGATAGAGTTTCAAAGCTCCTCCTGTATTCATTTGTATGGCGCCATAAAAGCGGTAGCTGCCATCATCGTTAGCTATATGCCAGCTGAAGATGCGGAAACGGTTATCCGGTGAGTTAAGTATGCTAACAGCTTTTAGCGAATCGAATTTATAAAGGAAGGAATTTTGCGCTTTAAGTGCACTTACCAATGTTTTTATAAAGGTATAGTTGGCATTTTTGCGTGCAAGTTCGTCGGGGTTGTTAATGAAGTTGCTGCCTAAACTATTCAGGCTATCTTGGTAAGTATTTAGCATTGCCAAATCCTTTTGCTGAAACTGTGCAAAGCTGTTGTAAAAAGTAAATGTCGCTAACAGGGTAATATAGAGCCGTTTTATCACTATTTATAACTGTTTATATTGTGCTTTAACGTAAATTTTCGAAAACAATTGCACTTGCCCCGCCACCGCCATTGCAGATGCCGGCAGCACCGTATTTGCCGTTGTTTTGTTGCAGCACATGAAGTAAAGTAACTAAAATACGCGCACCCGACGCGCCCAGCGGATGCCCGAGCGATACAGCGCCACCGTTAACGTTAACTTTTGCCTCATCTAAAGCCATTTGTTGGTTGTTGGCAATAGCCACTACAGAGAATGCTTCGTTTATCTCAAAAAAATCAATGTCGGCTGTTGTTAAGCCTGCACGGTGCAAAGCCAACGGCAACGCTTTTGACGGCGCTGTAGTAAACCACTCTGGTGCTTGCTGGGCGTCTGCGTAGGATATGATGCGAGCCAGTGGTTTCAAACCTAATTCTGCTGCTTTGTCTTCACTCATTAACACCAGCGCCGCTGCGCCGTCATTTAAGGTAGAGGCGTTGGCTGCTGTTATGGTGCCATCTTTTTTAAAAGTGGCTTTCAAGGACGCTATCTTATCAAACTTTACCTTTTTAGGTTCTTCGTCTTCTGATAAGAAGGTACTACCGCCTGATTTGTCTTTGAGTTCTACAGGGGTTATCTCCTTATTGAATTTGCCTTCGGTTTGTGCCTTTAGAGCCCGCTTGTATGATTCTTTGGCATAAGCATCCTGCTCATCGCGACTTATATTACATTCGGTTGCACATAGCTCAGCCGCTGATGCCATGTGATAATCATTATATACGTCCCATAAACCATCTTTGAGCAAGCCATCGGTTAATTGTCCGTTGCCTAAACGGTAGCCGGTGCGGGCCTTATCAAGATAGTAGGGCACATTGCTCATGCTTTCCATGCCCCCGGCTATTACTGTTTCATTTTGGCCAAGGGCTATGCTTTGTGCCGCCAGCATTACCGCTTTCATGCCCGATGCGCAAACTTTGTTAACAGTTGTAGCTGGCAGGTAGGGCAGACCCGCATAAATTGCTGCTTGTGTTGCCGGTGCCTGGCCCAGGTTGGCCGACAATACATTCCCCATAAATACTTCCTGAATTTGTGTTGGCGATACACCTGCTTTTTCAATAGCCGAAGCTATTGCCAAACCACCCAGTTGCGTTGCAGTAAACGATGACAGCACACCGCCGAAACTTCCTATCGGTGTGCGGGTGGCGGCTACAATAACAACTTGCTTTGGTAGTATCATATGTTAATGTAAAGCTAAATGAAATATTTGAAAAACGCCTGCACAGTTAAAAATGGAGGTGTTGCAAAAAATATGCGTTATAGAAAAATAACAGCACATGATTATTGTTAATAAATTGAATATCAGATTCTTGTAAATTTTTAATTTCAAGATCTTGCAATAACTTATTTGTCAGGGAAATTAGCTGTGGATTGATTGTAAGAGGTTCATTATCAGTATCCTGTAAAAACCAGAAATTGGTGCTTTTTTGCCGCTTTATGCAACACTTTAGCAACAGTTTTGCAACAGATAAGCAACACTTTTGCAACAGTTTGGATCACCCTGGCCCTTAAAAGGTTTACTTATATGGTTGTTAATACTGATAGGGGTTTACACCCTCAAATTATTTTTTTAAGACGGCTTCTTAACCTTCGCGGTTTTCTTACGTGCGTGCAAAGCCTGCTGCAGCAGGAATTCTATCTGTCCGTTGGTGCTTCTAAATTCGCACTCGGCCCATGCCTCAATTTCTTTCAGCATATCAGGGTTTACACGTAATACAAATGCCTTTTTTTCAGCCATGTCCAGCGTTTTCCATTTTTAATTTAAATGCCAAAAATACTAACGCAGAAAAATTTGGAATTTCGGCTGCCCTTTTAGCAAAACTTAAAGAAACTTTTCCAGAAAATGATCCAAAATCCATCCTTAATAATTCATTGTTATATTCATCCGTCCAAACATATTCGGATTTCCATATAGAGGGTGCGCTGTAAATAAAAGTGCGCCCATTGTTTAAGGTAAGCGTTACAGTACTGCTCAATGTTTTCCTTGTAACTGTCCCTAAAAAACTTCCTTCAGCGTTTGTAATTTCAAAGCTGCCGGTCCAAAACTTTTTTATGCTTAATACCTCATCAGCGGTTTCAAATAGGGTAGTGCCTTGCCAAAAGCCTTGATTATAAATTTTTGCGTACACAAAAGCGTTATCGGTAAGTTCATAATTTGATTTGTACCACTTGGGCTGCACTATCCAAAGCTCATTGGTTTTTAGCTTATTTATGTGTGTTAAGTTTTGATATTCCATACAACAACACCCTACGCAGCGGCGGCCCGCGCTTGTCTAAGCAATCTTAAATTAATACCTATAAATGCCATTAAGAGCAGATTATCGGCTTGTTTAATAATGGTGGGGTCTGTTATAGAAACTACCATAGGGCGGGAAAAGCTAAACCTTCCGGATATGTTTATCAACTCTTTATCACCAGCCATCCAACTCATTTTACTTGTAAACAAGCCTGCCCCGGGGGTACGCACAAACGAAGTTTTAAAACCGTTGTTTAATTCGATGTTGTTTGTGTACCTCCATATGTTACGTGTAGTTTTACCAATTACTTCCCCGTTTTTTAATATCAATGTTTCCCTGCTGAAAATCCCTGCCCTTCGCAATGTAAAAGTGTTATCAGCTATTTCAATAGTCCTCTGGCTTACTGAAAGCGAATCCCTGCTCAATCTGCCATAGTTAAACTGGCCGTCGCTCAATAAATAGTCGGGCATCCAAAATCCGCTACGTAACACGGTAAGTTCATTTGAGCGCAGCTGGTCTATTTGTCTGTATATGCTCATAAATTAATGATATAAAGTACCTGTATTTACTATCGGATTTACTGCCTTATCGCCGCAAAGCACAACTAACAGATTGCTCACCATAGCAGCTTTTCGTTCTTCGTCCAGTTCAACAATATTTTTTTCAGACAATTTTTGCAATGCCATTTCTACCATGCCAACTGCGCCTTCCACTATCAGTCTGCGGGCAGATATTATTGCAGAAGCCTGTTGCCGTTGTAGCATAGTATGCGCAATTTCGGGTGCGTAAGCCAGGTGCGATATACGCGCTTCTAAAACTTCAATACCGGCCGGTTCAAGGCGTTCATTCAGTTCTTTCTCTAACAATAAACTTACTTGTTCAGCTCCGTTGCTTAGTGTTATCTGCTCGTTTTCGTCGTCCATATTGTCGTAAGCAAAAGAGTTGGCTAAATGCCGCACGGCAGCTTCGCTTTGAATATTTACATATTGCAGGTAGTTTTCAACAGCAAACAAGGCTTTTGCCGTGTCTTTTATGCGCCAAACAATTACTGCGGCTATTTCAATAGGGTTACCGTGCTTGTCGTTTACCTTTAATTGTTGCCCATTAAGGTTAAATGCTTTTAACGATACCTTCTTTTTAATAGTTAAAGGATTCACCCAAAAAAAGCCGTCTTGCTTTACTGTGCCAACATACTTGCCAAATAGTATTAAAACTTTTGATTCATTAGGATTAACAATTATCAGTCCTGGCAGTACCAGTATAAAGTCTAACAGGCCAATAATAACAGCTGTTATAAAGTTTTGATGTACTATACAAAAGCCGGTAGCTCCCAGCAATAACAGAAAAACAACAAGGGTTAAATAACCTGACGGGGGATTTAGGATTTTTTCAGTATTCATGATTTTATGATTTTAAAATGATATCATAAAGATATCAAAATTGAAATGATAAAAGCAAGAAAAACTTACATGTAGTTAAAAATTAGTTATTTTTGAGTGCTCAAAACATTAAATGGCTAAATTTTCTACTTCGCGCCAAAAAGCCGCTTTGCGTAAATACGCCCGAAACATTAAGTATTTAATGGTTGTGGTAAGTACAGTAGTTATAGTATTTACCTTGCCAAAGCAGGTTAAGTTTAGCTACGAAATTGAGAAAGGGCGCATTTGGAACCAGAAGGACCTGGTATCGCCATATAACTTTGCCATATTAAAAACCCAGCAAGAACTTGAGAAGGATAACAAGGCTGCATTAGCTAACGTTAAGCCGGTTTACCAGTTTAATGCAGGTATGGCACAGCAGCAAATAGCCGGTTTTAAGGTTGATCTGGAGATAAAATGGCATAGCGCAAACATCGGTAATGATAAAAAAAATAAATATATAGCAACCGGGGTTGATCTGCTTAACACGGTTTACACCAGGGGTATTTTAACCTTAAATACCAAGTATATGCAGAACGTGCAAGGGTATACCATTACCGTGCTGGATAAAAACATAGGTACCGAGAAAAATACCGCCGAATTGTTTACCCGCGAAAGTGCTCTGAAATTTTGCGATGAATTACTAAACCAGCGCACTGATCTGGACAAAGCGTTTCTGCTGGACCTGCTGCAAACACGTATTCAGAATAATATCATTTACGATCACAGACTAACCTTAAATATAGAGAATGATGCCCTTGCAGACCTGTCAATAAGCAATGGCATGGTGCAAAAAGGGGAGGTGATTGTTACCAGGGGATCCGTTGTTAATGATGATATTTATCAGAAACTGCAATCATATAAAAAAGCTTTCGAAGATAACGCCCGTATAAAGGGTAGCCCTAAACTGGTGTTAGCGGGTCAGTTTGTGCTGGTATCAATAGCCATAGTGTTGTTAATGGTTTTCCTCTATTTGTTCAGGAGGGATATTTTTGACGACAACCGGCTGGTTGGTGTTATATTATTGGTAATAACGGCTATGCTTTTCACGCTGTCAATGGCTATAAAGTTTGAGCTGCCTAATATGTATTATATACCTTATTGTATAGTACCTATTATTATCCGCATATTATTTGATACCCGCCTTGCACTTAATATACACATGCTTGTGGTGCTTATGGCCGGCTTTTTTGTGCCCAACAGCTTTGAGTTTGCCTATTTTGAAATAACCGCGGGCATGGTATCTATTTACAGCATAAAACACCTGGCCCGCCGCGAACAGTTCCTTATTTCGGCAGTAATTATAATGGTTACTTACTTTATGGCCTTTTTAGGTATTTCGCTTATTAAGGAGGGCACCATAGTAAACCTGGACTGGGTAAGTTTTGTGCCATTTATAGTTAGCGTGTTATTAACGTTATTGGCTTACCCGCTTATTTATTTGTTTGAGCGAATATTTTCTATCACTTCTGATATCACCCTTATTGAGCTTACCAATACCAATGCTCCATTGCTGCGCGAAATGGCATTTACCGCTCCCGGCACATTTCAGCATTCGCTACAGGTGGCCAATCTTGCCGAGAACGCCATTTATGCTATTGGTGGCAACGCTTTGCTGGTTAGGGCAGGGGCGCTTTACCATGATATAGGTAAAATGGATAACCCGTTGTTTTTTATTGAAAACCAAAACTCGGTTTTTAATCCGCATGATAAGTTGCCTTATGAGGAGAGCGCACAGGTTATAATAAGGCACGTGAGCCGCGGTATTGAGATGGCGCAAAAAGCCAATATCCCCGATATTGTTATTGATTTTATACGCACCCACCACGGTAATACAAGGGTAGATTATTTTTACCAATCGTTCCTGAAAAATTTCCCTGAGAAGATAGTTGACGAAAATACCTTCAGGTATCCGGGCCCTATACCATTTTCAAAGGAAACGGGTGTGTTGATGCTTGCAGATTCGATTGAAGCTGCTTCGCGATCGCTAAAACAACCGGATGAAACATCTATTAACAACCTGGTTGACCGGATTGTTAAGTATAAGCTTGATCAGGATCAGCTTAACGACAGCAATATTACTTTGAAAGACCTTGAGACCATTAAAACCATATTTAAACGCATGCTGATGAGCATTTATCATGTGCGTATCAACTATTAAAAATGGCTCATTTGCAGGCTGCGGATATTTTTATTGCCTTATAAACAGCGTTATAAATTAATACCTGAAATTTTTTTTTGCCGACTTACGCTAATTACTATATTTGCAGTCCCTGAAAAAAGGGTGTTTATTAATAAAGGTGAGGTGCCTGAGAGGCCGAAAGGATCAGTTTGCTAAACTGACGTACGGGAAACTGTACCGAGGGTTCGAATCCCTCCCTCACCGCCAAGACCTATATCAAAGGTTATCAAAAGGCTCTAAATCAACGATTTAGAGCCTTTTTTATTTCTGCTATTGTCACAAATCATTCATATGAGCCCAAATAAAAAGGAGTACTTTAAGGAGTACCACGTTTTATTTTTTACTATATACGGAGAATGAGGGTCATTTACCAGACACCTTACCTAAGGCATTTTACGGCCCGGTTCGAGTCGGTTTAGTGTTAAGCTTTTAGTGCGCTAAGGTATTTGGTCTTTAATTGTTCATTGGTAGTTTTTTTTATTTTTTTGACAGGGGGCTAAGCCTATATTAATAATTCGCAGACTACGGTTCACAGCTCCGCGTGTGGAAAGGGTAATCTAAGTCTCAAATGAAGTGGATCTTCAATTTAATCAAAAAAATACAGACGAATAAGTAGGTATTGCATTACGATATTGGCAATATTGTCTTTTTTAATAACGATTTCGCTATTTTATTTTCAATAATTCTCTAAATTAATTAATGTTTTAACATTTATTTATTGAATTGATTGCAATTATTTTAAATACGCTTAAAATGGGATATATTTGAGTATAATAATTTCCATGGTGAGCGGTATTTCTGAAAATTATTTAACATTAACTGAAAAGGAATTGGTTTTGCTGCTGAAAGAGGGCGATAAGTCCGCTTTTGGGCAGCTTTATCACAATTATAGGGTCAGATTATATCACAATATTTTAAAAATGATAAAATCTGATGAAGGTGCCGAGGAGATATTGCAGGAATTGTTTGTCAAAATATGGCTGAACAGGCAAAACCTTGATCCTGAAAGATCATTCAAAGCCTATCTCTTTAAAATTTCCGAAAATCTGGTATACGATTTCTTCCGCAGAGCCGCCCTGAACAGAAAACGGGAAAGTCATTTGGCGATGGTAGCTTCAGGCGAAGTCAACAACGTCGAACGTTATATCTACTTTAAAGAAAGCAGCCTGTTGGTCAATCAGGCCATAGAAAACTTGCCACCGCGACGAAAAGAGATCTATAAACTCTGCAAGATAGATGGCAAGAGCTACCAGGAAGTAAGTCACTCGTTGGGGATCTCCATCTCTACTATTAATGAGCATATTGTTAAAGCCACTAAGGCAGTCCGTAAGTTTTTCCTGTTGGCTACAAACGTCAGTTAGCTCATTGCTTGCAGTACCATGCTATTCGAAAAACCATAGCAATTATGGCAATACTTGATGATATTGATAATAATTGCCTCTATTTTAATTTTTTTTGAATCGAGAGCCGATGTAATTTAATTGCTGATCGTATTATAATAAAATGTCGGAAAATTGGAAGACGATCAGATTCTTAGGGATGTATTTCAGCGCTATTTGAATAACAGATGTTCAAAGCAAGAGGTCAACTTATTGCTTAAACGGTTTTTAGTTGATGGCAATGAAGAAGCGCTACGGGAACTCATAGCGGATAAGCTGAAAAACTATTCACTTGCGGAAGATCAGCAGTTGCATTACCCAAAAAAGTCTTTCGATGCCGCGTTTAATGACTTGTTGAGCAAAATAGCAGATGAAGAGGCGTTTCAGCAAGAGACAAGTACGCATTCAGTTTCGCATCGCCCGTTGATCGTTCAAATAACAGCGGTTATTATAGTTGCGTTATTAGTGTTTGAAGGGTGGTATAGCTACTACAAACCGCGTAAGCCGCAGCAACTAGCACGTGTTGATAGTAAAAGAACAAGCATTGCTCCGGGCGGGAACAAGGCTGTACTAACCTTGCAGGATGGCTCAACTATTGTTTTGAATGATGCCGAAAACGGCACACTTGCCAGGCAGGGCAATACGAGTATCGTTAAATTGGCCAACGGACAACTCGTTTACAATGAAGCATCGGGCCCTGCTGATAAAGTGCTTTATAATACGATGACCACACCGCGCGGGGGGCAATACAAGTTGACCCTGCCTGATGGCACAAACGTATGGCTTAATTCTGCATCGTCCATAAATTATCCTACTGCTTTTGTAGGCAACGAGCGTAAAGTAGCGATTACAGGTGAGGCTTATTTTGAAGTGGCTAAAGATAAAAGCAAGCCTTTCCACGTTGTGGCGGGTAACCAAAGCATTGAAGTATTAGGCACCCATTTTAATGTAATGGCCTACGCGGATGAGGAGAATATAAAAACGACTTTGTTGGAAGGATCTGTAAAAATAAGTGAACATAATAATATCAGTATCCTAAGGCCCGGCGATCAGGCTGTTGTGGCCAGCAAAGGGGGGATTACGGTTAAGCCTGCCAACATTGACGAAGCCATGGCCTGGAAAAACGGATATTTTAAATTTAGCCGGGTCGACATTAAACATATCATGCGCCAGATCTCCCGATGGTATGATGTTGAAGTAGTATATGAAGGCGATATGCCCTATGATGAGTTTGTAGGAAAGATAGGCAGAAGTGAAAACATATCACAAATACTGCACGTACTTGAATTGGAGCATGTTCATTTTAAAATTGAAGGAAAAAAAATTATAGTACTGCCCTAGCTAACAAAAATCTATTAACCCCTGAAAAAAAGAAATTGCTTATGAAGAGATAGTTATCCAACCCCAAAATAGCCATTCAAAAAAAATACCGAAAGCGCTACCAACACTTCCGGTAATAATAAAATGAGCAGGCCAAAACGATCCAAGACAGAATCATATTTATTCACTCAAACCTTGCAAAGATATGCAATTAAATTTTCTCTGTAAAGGGCGTAGTACTTTACGGCTCTTTCCCTCCAAAGTGTTTATTATTATGAAGTTAACGCTGTTTATTATTCTAATTTCATGCATGCAGCTAAGCGCCAAGGTGTATTCTCAAAAGATAACCCTATCCGGAAAGAATATCCCCTTGGAAAAAGCATTGTTAACTATTGAACAGCAAAGTGGTTATTTCATCCTATACAAATATAACGAAGTTCAAAAAGCAAAGCCTGTTACGGTAAGTATTGAGAACAAACCAGTTACTGAAGCTTTAAATTTGGTATTTAAAGATCAGCCATTCAGTTATCAGATAGAGAATAATACGATAATAATTAACGAAAAAAAGTCCGCGCCCGAAAAAATACAGGCGCTTCCGCCTAAGAATATAAAAGGAAAAGTTCAGGATGAGAAAGGCGAAGCCCTGCCGGGCGCAACAGTTAAAGTTAGAGGGTCGCAACTAATAGCTGCTACCGATATGAACGGTCAGTTTGAACTGAATAACATACCGGACGATGCTATTATTCAGGTGTCGTTTATAGGCTACAAAAGCCGCGAAATCGCTACCACGGGAGCTACAGCATTTACGGTTACACTGGAACAAGAGGAATCGTCATTGTCTGAAGTAGTGGTATCAGGTTTGGCAACTACTGTTAAACGCAGTAACGCGGCCAATGCTGTTACGCACCTTACTTCAAAGGAACTTACCGGTTCTGCACCGCCCGTTACTATTGATGGTGCCATGAGCGGTAAGGTTATAGGTGCCAATATTGTGGCCAATAGCGGTGCACCGGGTGGTGGTATCTCTATTAAACTGCGTGGTATCTCGTCAATTATAGGCAGTTCAGAGCCCTTGTATGTTATAGATGGTGTGTTTGTAAACAATTCTCAGTTTGCTACCGGTGCAGGTGCCGGTCCATTTAGCGGTGCGGGCGCCAACCAAGATCAAGTTACAAACCGCCTGTCTGACATTAATCCGGCGGATATCGAGTCAATTGATGTGTTAAAAGGCCCAAGTGCCGGTGCCATTTACGGTACACGAGCTAACGCGGGTGTTGTTATTATAACAACTAAAAAAGGTAGAATTGGCCAAACGCGTGTAAATATTAATCAGGACTATGGATTTTCGTCAGTTGCCAAGCTGTTAGGTTCATCTGATTGGAGCCTTGATCCGCTTGGGCCGCAGGGCCAAACTAAATTTGACTATGTTTTTGGAAATGGCAATCATTACGAATATAGCGACCCTGCAATGCCTGCGAGCCAAAAAACACAGATAGACTTATGGCGGCAGGCTACAACAGATGGCAAAATAACTGACTATGAAAAATACATTTACGGTAACATTGGCCACATCAGTAATACCAGCCTGAGCATTTCGGGCGGTACCGACAAAACCAAATTTTATTTATCGGCGGGTTTAAACGACGAAACGGGTATTGAAAAGCGCACGGGATTTCAGCGTAGATCAGTTAAATTGAATTTGGATCAAACTTTAACCAAGTTCTGGACATTTTCAATAGGGTCAAACTACCTTAATACAGGCAACCAACGCGGCTTTAGCGGTAATGACAACCGCGGAGTATCCGTTCCCTATACGTTAGCCTACACACCTAATTATGCGCAATTATTGCCTGTAGACGGTGTTTATCCTGATTCGAGATATACCGCTGACAGCCCGGTTGCAATTTCGGGCCGGGCTGTAAATACCGAAACCACCAACCGCATAATACAGTCGTTCAGCTCAAATATGTTTTTGCTTAGAAAGCCTAACAATGTTTTGAAATTTACTTTTTCGGGCGGTGTGGATTTTGTATTGACCGAAGCAGAGGTTTACATGCCAGAAGACCTTCAATCGCAAAAAACCAAACCTAATCCGGGTGCTTCTCGCTATTCTAAAAACAGAAGTTTCAACACCAATTACCAGGCTTTTTTAATCGACAACTGGAAACTGTTTAAAAATATTGATATGACCACTCAGGTCGGCTTTGTTAAGCTTTCAACCAATAATGATTTTAGCTGGATACAAGGCGAGGGTTTATTACCAAAGCAACGCAACCCAAATAACGCCACCGTTAGATCGGCAAGCGAAACTTTTCAGCAATGGACCGATATAGGCTTTGTTGGTCAGCAGGAGTTTAACTGGGAAGATAAGGTAGTTGGTACTGTAGGTATACGTTTTGATAAATCAAATTTGAATGGTATCAACTATAACAAATATTATACGTTCCCGCGGGCATCACTTGCCGTTAACCTTACAAAATTTGATTTTTGGAAATTTGAACCAATTAGCCAGATGAAGGTAAGGGCAGCCTTTGGGCGTACCGGTGGCGTGCCAAACTATGGCGCTACATTTAATCCGCTTGGTACTACTATTATTGACGGTAAATTAGGAACAATAACGCCTACAACCGTAGGTAATGCCGCTATTGAGCCGGAAACAGCTCAGGAAATTGAAACAGGAATAGACCTGGGCTTTTTTAACAATAAAATAACGTTAGAGGCTACTTACTACGTTAAGAATGTTTATAACCTGCTTAACCCTTATACTATATCCTCGGGTACAGGTGTTACGCAGTTCAATGCTTACCCGGTTGGCGACTTGCAGAATACGGGCATGGAATTAAGTTTGGGCGCTACACCTGTTAAAAGTACTAACTTTGTGTGGACAACCGGCCTGCAATACTGGTATAACCGCACCAAAGTAACACGTTTAACTATTCCAAACTCTATAGTAGGTAGTGGCTTTAGTATTTATGGCCGTAATCAGTTAAGGGTGGGTTCATCGCCGACAGCATGGTACGGCACACCAAACGTTGCGGATGCAGACGGTGTACTACAGTCAACGCAATACGAGGATGCGCAACCGAAGTACCAGGCATCTTGGCAAAACAACTTAACTTTCTTTAAAAACTTTGAGTTTTCGTTCCTGTTGCACAGAAGCTACGGTAACTTTAACTCTAACCTTACCCGCAAACAAAAAGACGTTGGTGGAACAACTGTCGACTGGAGCGTGGTTGATAACTTGTGGGGAATGCCTGGTGTTCCAAACGGAAAGGCCAGAAACCCAAGTAATCCGGGAGTTACTGCCCGCGAGTTTATTCAGGACGCAAGTTACTGGCGGCTAAGAGAGGTTTCAATTTATTATTCTGTTCCTAAAGTGTTCCTTGTCAGCAAGTTGCACAATTCTGTTCAGAGTATGCGTATCGGCGCTTCTGCAACCAATCTGTTCACTGTTACTAACTATTATGGCTACAACCCCGAAGTATCAAATTTTGGTAACCAGTCGGTTGGTGCAAGTGTTGATAATACTCCGTACCCAAGCAGCAAACGTATTTTCTTTCACTTAGCACTTGGATTTTAATTTAATTATTAAAGAACTGAAACATGAAACACTTTAAAATAAAAACATCGATTTTGCTTACCGGGACAATACTCATGCTACAAGCCTGTAGTATTTTTGAAACCAAGCAAATAATAGATCCTAACTCGCCTTCAGTTGAAACGGTATTAACAAATGCTTCAGCAGCGCAGTTAGATCAGTTAGGCATAGGTGTACAATCAACCATGCGAAACGGCTTTTCTAACCTGCGCCTGGTTGCCGGGTCCATCGGTCGCGAGGTGTATAACCTTAGCTCTACCGAAACCACTTGGGTAACAGAATTGTTAGGTACAACCAATGGCGGGTTTAATAACAATACCGGTTTTAACGGCTCATACAGCGATTTTTCGCAAACCCGCAGAAGAGCGGAGTTATTTCAACGGTCGGCAACTAACACCTCCACCATATCAGAAATTCAGAAGAACAGCATCCGCGGCTTTTGTAATACTGTACAGGCCTGGGCAATGTTAAAAAACCTGAACATGCAATATCAAAACGGTATACGTATTAACTTTACCGATTTGGCTGCACCCGGCGATTTACTTAAGCCAGGCCCCTTCGTATCTTATGATGCAGCGCTTACCGAAATTAAACGCCTGCTTGATCTGGGCGCTACTCAATTGGATGGCGGAGGAACTGCCTTTGCCTTTAGCATGACAAGTGGCTGGGCCGGTTTTTCAACTCCTGCAACTTTTAAAAGATTTAATCGCGCTGTAGCTGCCGAAGTGGCTATTTATCAAAAGGACTGGAATGGAGCGCTTACTGCACTGAACGGATCTTTCCTTGTAGTAGCAGGCTCAATTACAACCGGCCCCGTGTTTACGTATTCAACAACATCCGGAGATATGACAAACCCAACCTTTAAGGTGAAGAATGACATAGCAAGCCCTGTTGTTGCGCAGAACCTGTTTATTACCCAGGCTGAAGCCGGTGATACCCGGGTATTTGGCGCAAACGCAAAAGTGGCGAAAAGAACCAGCGCAAGATCATTTGCTGGGTTAATAGGAGAGTATGATGTTTATATGTATCCTAACAATACCGCCCCAATATCAATTATGCGCAATGAGGAATTGATACTGATTTATGCTGAAGCTAAGATACAAACGAATGACTTTGCCGAAGGCATTAAGGCATTGGATGCTATCCGGGCATCTGCTGGTCTGCCGCCAATTGCTACAGCAAAACCTGCTATCATTGCGGACAAGGCCCTGCTGATAGATGAAATGCTTAACCAACGCCGCTACTCATTGTTTTATGAGGGCCACCGCTGGTTTGACATGCGCCGCTACGACAGGCTGGCCCAGTTGCCAAATGATTTGCCAACTGCGAAAGTATACACTCAAATGATACGCCCGTTTGCTGAGGTGCAATGGGACTTAAAGAATCCGCAATAATTAATCAATTAAAGCATATTAAAAATGAAACTTAAATTATTTTCGATAGCGTTGTTAATAGTAGCCGGTTTTTCGGCTGCTAAAGCGCAAACAAAAGCGGGGGCTAAAACCCCCACTTTTAAGCTGTCTTTTGCGTCATCGGCCAGTAAAGAGGCTATTTCAGGGCGTATGTTCCTGATAGTTTCTTATGCCGATACTATTGAACCGCGCTTGCAGGTGGGCCGCTATGGCACGCAGTTTTTTGGTATTGATGTTGATAAATTGGCACCCGGGAGAGAGGTGACTTTTAATAATTCAATACTGGGTTATCCGGTTAATAAAATGGCGGATATCCCGCCGGGTGATTATTTTATACAGGCTGTAATAAGCAAATACACTGAGTTTAAACGTTCTGACGGTCACACAGTTTGGATGCATATGGACCAATGGGAGGGCCAGAAATGGCAAACCTCACCAGGTAACATCTACAGCAAGGTGATGAAAGTGTCTATCAACAAAGGCACGGCGCCCGTAGTGTCATTAGCTGCTGATAAAGTAATACCACCTATACCACCTATACCTGATAGTAAATTTGTAAAGCACATCAAAATTCAAAGCGAAAAGCTGACCAAATTTTGGGGACATCCAATCTTTATAGGCGCTACAATTTTATTGCCTAACGGTTATGATGAAAATCCAACTAAAAAATACCCTACGGTTTATGCACAGGGACACTTTTCAACTGCGCCGCCGTTCAGATTTAAGGATGACCCAGCCAACGAGTTTTATAAAGTGTGGACATCGAAGGATTTCCCGGCTATGATTGGCATAACTATTCAGCATCCAACGCCATATTTTGACGACTCTTACGCTGTTAATACTCCTAATAACGGTCCGTTTGGCGACGCGATACATGAGGAATTGATTCCCTTAATTGAAAAGCAATTCCGTGCCATACCCGAAGGCTGGGCCCGTTTACTAACAGGGGGCTCTACAGGCGGCTGGGAATCATTTGCATTACAATGCCTGTATCCTGAGTTTTATGGCGGCACATGGTCATACTCGCCAGATCCATTAGATTTTCATAACGTGGAGGGCATTAATGTGTACGATGATACCAATGCTTTTTACAAAATATACGAGTGGTATAAAGTGCCTACAATTAATACCCGCTGGTCAACCACAGGCGATGCCCGCTTAACATCAGAGCAGCGCAACATTATGGAGTTGGTTAACGGCACTAAAGGCCGTTCAGGGGGCCAACTGGATATCTGGAGTTCGGTATTTGGCCCTGTCGGGGCCGATGGCTATTTCAAGCCATTATTTAATAAGGCCACCGGGGAAATGGATAGATCGATAGCCAAATACTGGATAGACAACTGGGATATGCGTGTTTACCTGCAAAAAAACTGGGCCACTGTTGGTCCTAAACTGGTTGGTAAGCTAAACATCATAGCCGGTCGCTATGACGATTTCTTCCTGAATTTTGGGGTATACCATATGGAAGATTTCCTGGTGAAAACAAGCAATCCGGCTTATGGTGGTACCATTACGTATGGCGACAGGGGAGGCCACAGCTACCGTAACTATACCAATGGCGAGCTGATAAAAGTGATGGAGGCGCACTTGAAAAAGATGCATCCCGGGTATGCCAAATAATTTGGAGCGTTTACATTTTAAACCCAATGTTATTATGAAAAATTTAAATACCTCACCGCGATATGGCTGGCTTAAATTTATCGCAGTACTTCCCTTGGCGGTACTGTGCTTAATCACCTCGCTGCAAGCGCAGCGCAGCCCCGCAGGGGCAAACCCGGCAAGAGCGGTAAATAAAGTAGATTCGGCCTACGTGCGTAACAATTATAAAAAGATGGAGATAATGGTGCCCATGCGCGACGGCGCTAAGCTGTTTACTTCTATTTATATGCCTAAAGACAGCACCAAAAGTTATCCCATTATGATGAGCCGTTCACCATATGGTTCAGCGCCATACGGAGCGGAATATAAAACCGCTATAGGCCCATCGGCGCTTTTTATGCGCGAAGGCTTCATATTTGTTTATCAGGATGCGCGCGGCAGGTTTCTTTCGGAAGGCGATTTTACCGCTACAAGACCCCATATTGCCAATAAAAAATCAAATAAAGATGTTGATGAAAGCTCTGATACCTACGATGCAATTGACTGGATGATCAAAAACCTTCCGCACAACAATGGTAAAGTGGGTACATGGGGTATTTCTGCGCCCGGATTTTATGCTACCATGACGGCTATAGATGCGCACCCTGCTTTAAAAGCTGTATCGCCGCAGGCGCCGGTAACCAACTGGTTTATGGGGGATGACCGCCACCACAATGGTGCATTTCAGCAAATGGGTACCTTTGCCTTTCTTTCGTCTTTTGGTGTAGTGAGGCCAAAACCTACCACAGTAAATTCTCCGGGTTTTTCGGCATATGGTACACCTGATGGTTATAAATTCCATTTGGGTATCGGTCCGTTGAAGAACTATAATGAAAAGATCTTCCACCACACCAACGCGCTCTGGGACTCGATGATGCTGCATGATAATTATGATCATTACTGGCAAAGTCGCACGCCCGAGCCGCATTTAAAAAACATTGGACCGGCGGTGATGACAGTAGGTGGCTTCTTTGATCAGGAAGATCAGTATGGACCTTTAAAAGTATATGCAAGCATTGAAAAAGGCGGCCACAAAGATCGTAACATCATGGTTATGGGCCCTTGGTACCACGGCGGTTTTGCCCGTGGTGATGGAGAGAGTCTGGGCAATATGGTAATGGGGCAAAAAACCGGTGTTTATTACCGCGAAAAAATCGAGTTCCCTTTTTTTATGCGTTACCTGAAGGATGCGCCTGACCCTAAACTGCCTAACGTTTACGTTTTTGAAACAGGGACCAATGTTTGGAAACAATATACCAGCTGGCCGGCTCCCGAATCAAAACCGGTAGCCATGTATTTACAGTCCGGGGGTAAATTGGCGTTTAGTAAACCAATGGCCGTCGCTAAAGCTTTTGACGAATACATGAGCGATCCAAACAAGCCGGTGCCCTACACAGCCGAAATACGGGCAATAAGAGGCAGCGAGTTTATGGTAGAGGATCAGCGGTTCGCTTCCACCCGACCGGATGTACTGACTTATGAAAGCCCCGTTTTAGATAAAGATGTTACCATCGCGGGCAACGTAGCAGCCGACCTGTTTGTCACCACTACCGGTACCGATGCTGATTTTATTGTAAAACTAATAGACGTTTACCCGAACGATGCGCCCAATAACAGTATGATGAATCCGGCGGCGCAAATGGGCGGCTTCCAGATGATGATACGGGGCGAAGTAATGCGGGCGAAATACCGCAATAGTTTTTCGAAACCCGAACCCATGATACCGGGAAAGGTTACCGAGGTTAAGTTTGATATGGAAGATGCCAATCATACTTTTTTAAAAGGGCATAAAATCATGATACAGATACAAAGCACCTGGTTCCCGCTATCGGACAGGAACCCACAGAAATTTGTAAACATCTATAAAGCCACTGAGGCTGATTTTCAAAAGGCTACGCACCGGGTTTTCTTTAGCCCGCAATATCCTTCGCATGTTAATGTAAGGATAATTGAAAAATAAAAGTTTTTGATAGGTTGTTTGATGGCAAGGCGGAAACCGAATTTACTTTTGGTTCCGCCTTTGTTGCATTTTAACTGCGGTGCTTCTATTAAAGATCTGCTGGATTCGAGGAGGATATGGATTATGCAAATGCGATCGCCGTAATTAATCGCTTCCGCAACTCTTCATCAGCTTTATTAACTCACTGCTGATTAAATAATTAGCAACATGACCGGAATTTCGAAAAATGTCGTTGACGGCATCAGAAAAGATTACATCTCCGGTGCTACTACGTCAGCCAAAGCGCTTGCCATAAAATTGGAATGCGATAAGACAACGGTGCTTAATTACAGAAAGATTTTCAGTACAATATCTAAATATTACCCCGATCGCATTAACGATTATTTTTCAATTTAAAGGTATACAAAGTCAATGCTGGAGACTTCACCTTGGACCGGGAAAGGGAATTAAAAAGCTTGTTTTTAGAGATTGTCGACGTTTATCAAACAAACTATGGATTCCAGCCAAAGCCTTTATACGAAATTTACAGGAGCAAAGTAGAGTGGGCTTATTCTTATCGGATATTTACGTTGCGCTTTTGGACTTGGAAAAGGGAGAATAACATTTGCTATTATCATCATCTCAGAATCAAAGAGATCTCAAGCGCTGACCCCGAAAAAAGCCGGTAAATGATCTCGGGTAAAGAATTAGTAAAACCTGTTTTCGATGAGGCAAACAACTGCGATGTAAAAAAATGATCGTATAGAAGACCATGAGTTTTTTCATCTTGCAAAGTTAGCTCGGTGTAAAATGCTGATCTCCAAACTGTACCAAAAGTGTGTTCTTTTTTTGTCGGGGGCGAAGAAGTCGTTGGCGAGGATGTTATAGAACTGTGTGCTGAGCGGACAAGCTGCGGATGGTAAGGACGTTGCTACGGCTCGAATAGGCACTTGGTATAATTATGTTCTTAATTATTAACAGCCAGCCCTTAAAAGTTAAATCCACAATCGCAACGATTTCACAATTTACTATAATCAGGTGGTACTCTTGTATTGCCAGACGATAGTCTACCCGGACAGGTTGATTCCTTCTTTGTCACACTGTAACAAACTTAGATTTTTTATACGGTGTAACCAGTTTAGTACCTAAGCCATTTGTTTCCAAACAACGCAATAGGTTTGTTCAATGATGTTTAAAGTCCTTTCAATTTTCCATAAAATGCGTCAGCGTAACTACTACTGACAGGAATGATATGTTCTCCAATTTTGATCCTGTTTTTTTCTATGTGGTCGATCTTGTTGACGGCAACCATGAAAGACCGGTGCACCCGCACAAAATTGGCCGCTGGCAGCAATTCTTCCAGTTTAGCAAAGCTCAACAGGGCCATGACTTTTTCTTTAACCATATGGATCCGCAGATAATCCTTCATGGCTTCTACAAAAAGAATATCCCCGACCGCAATTTTTTGAATGCGATGGCCCACCTTCAGGAACAGGTACTCCGGTTCATTTTTGATCTTCACGGTCTCATTTTCCCCGAGGGATAACGCCCTGGTGTTTCGCTCCTGGTAAAGGCGCAGCACCACTTGATAAAATTTTTCGAACGGAAATGGCTTCACCAGATAGTCCTTTACTTCCAGTTCGTAAGCTTTCAGAGCGTATCGATCATAAGCTGTTGTGAGAATGATCATTGGCTTGTATTTCAGCATAGGAATAAAGCTCAGCCCATCCAGGTCCGGCATATTGATGTCGAGGAAAAGCAGATCGGGTTTTCCTGCGCTAACTGACCGGCTGCTTCCAGGGGACTCAGGAACGTACCTTTCAGCTCCAGGAAAGGAACTTTGGCGATGTACGCTTCCAGTATTTCCTGAGCCAGGTACTCGTCGTCGATGATATAGCAGGTCAATTTTTCACTCATGTGCCTTTAACTGAGGTCCACTGATGGTTAGGCTGATATTAAATGTTTCACCCGAGCCATCGATCTCCAGCTTATGCTGGTCCGGGTAAAGCAAGGCCAGCCTTTTGCGGACATTCTGCAAACCGATGCCGCCTGGCCCCTCAAGGTTGTTACCCGGTTGTTTATTGATCGGGTTCCCGATATCGAAGGTAAGGGATTTTTCATTAACGGCTATGCTGACCTTAATATCAGCCGGCTCCAGTCGGGCAGGACTATGTTTATAAGCGTTCTCAATTAAATGTATGAACAGGAGCGGGGCTACGCTGCAGGAATTCATATCCCCTTTGATTGCCAGATCGACCACCGCGTTTTTTTTGTACCGCAGTTGTTGCAGATTTATATAATCTTCAGGTAATCGATCTCTCTCGAAAGTGGCACTAACTGTGCATTAGACTCATAGATCATATACCGCATCAGCGAGGCCAGGCGCATGACCGCTTCGGGCGCGGCCGGAGCTTGCTTGTAAACAAGCGTATGGATGTTGTTTAGAGTATTGAACAAAAAATGCGGATTGATTTGTGATTTTAAATAATACAGTTCGGCTTCAACGGCTTGCTTTTCTAATTGCTCTTTCCTGATCGTATTCAGTACCAGGTTTTCTGTTACCCTTGCTAACCAGCCCAGGAAAATAAAGATAGGTACGATGGTGAACAATGCCATGCCGTAGTACTCATAGAACAAGTGGTCCGCTTTGCGGTCGGCATAATGAAGCAGCGCAAAGACAAATGGCCCGGTTAGGACGACCCCTGTCAGGCGGAGGAAATAATCCTTCCGTTTACGCTTACCACCGTACCGGGTCAGCAAAAAAAAGTGGCTGTAAAAAACATATAGGTCGGTCAGTAGGAAAACAAGGGTCGCGTTCAGCCAATGAAAACTTTTGTCCTCTTTTAATTGAAGGGTTACGAACGCGCTGAATAGCATCCACACAACGATATGAATGAGCACGAACAGCTTTTTGATCCGTTCCATAAACAAAGATATTTTTTTCACCCTTCCCGGGTTAGCTACTCGACGAGTTGACCTGATCGGTCTACGAATACCGCGATCTGACCCCTGGAAGCTCCAGGCGATCAAAACCAGGGTTTGGTCGATTAGTTTACAGCAACGGCATATCGCTTTTTGCTGCGTTGATCCTGACAGTTCTTTTACATAGAATAGTAAGACAATGAGGTGTAATGCCTTGTATTCTGAGCTTAATGAAAATACGAACAATGAAAGAAATGGATAACCTTCAAAATGCCCTGCGCATCCGCAACCTGTCGAAAACCTATGCCAACGGTGTCCCGGCGCTCAACGATATATCACTTACTATTCCGCAAGGTATGTATGGCCTGTTAGGCCCGAATGGCGCCGGAAAATCTACCCTAATGCGAACATCGGCTACTTTGCAGGAACCTAACCAGGGCAGCATCACGCTGGCGATCTGGACATTTTGCTGGAGAAAGACCTGTTACGTAGAACGCTGGGCTACCTGCCACAGGAGTTCGGGGTATATCCCGGTGCCAGGGCATATGATCTGCTGGATCATTTTGCCATTTTAAAAGGGATTACCGGCCGTGCAGCCCGGCGTGAGATCACGGAAGCTTTGCTGAAGAAAACCAATCTCTGGGATGTCCGCAAGCAAAAATTGGGCGGGTATTCAGGCGGCATGCGCCAGCGCTTCGGCGTCGCGGTCGCACTGTTAGGAGACCCGCAATTGCTGATTGTGGACGAACCTACGGCAGGTCTTGATCCTGCGGAACGCGTCAGGTTCCTGAACCTGCTCAGTGAGCTGGGCGAAAACAGCGTAGTCATACTTTCTACCCACATCGTCGAGGATGTGGCGGAGCTGTGCACCCGGATGGCCATTATCAATAAGGGGCAGATCTTACTTGAGGGCGATCCTCAACAGGCCATTGCGGAGATCAAGGGAAAGGTCTGGCGCAAGGTCATTGACAAACATAGCTTGGCTGAAGTGGAGGCGCAATACCCGGTGATATCCACTAAATTGTTCAGCGGCCGCACGGTGGTGCACGTCTATGCAAACGGGCAGCCGGGCGCCGGTTTTGAGGCGGTTGAGTCCAGCCTGGAAGACGTTTATTTCACGACTATGGCCGGCCACTATGGAAAAAGGAGGGCAGGAGATGCAGCTTAAAGCTAGATTTTTGTTCGAGCTGCGCTACCAGCTGCGCAAGCCATATACCTGATTATTTTTTGGCGTATTGCTATTAATTGCGTTCCTGCTTACACGGGATAGTTCCCTGGAAGACGCGCTTTATCATACGCTGTTTGTCAATTCACCTTACCTGATCGTAAAAACGGAGGCAGTCGCGGGCATCCTGTGGCTGGTTATAGCCGCCGCTGTGGCGGGTGATGCAGCCGCAAGGGATGTACAGACCAGGATGCATTCGCTGGTCTACACCACCGGTATTGATACGAGGTCTTATCTGTTTGGGAAATTCGGCGCTGCATTAGCGATCAATCTGCTGATCCTGCTGGCCATACCCGTTGGTGGCCTGCTCGGCGTTTATGTGCCGGGCAGGCAGCCTGAAGTGATCGGGCCGTTCCGGCCGGCAGCTTACCTGACTTCTTTCGCCTACTTTACCCTGCCAAATGCTTTTTTTGCCACCGCCATACAGTTTTGCATCGCGCTGCGTAAAGGAAAACCGATGGCCGCTTATCTGGGGAGTATCATACTGGTATTCATGAGTTATTTCGTGGCCACGCTTGTGCGGTTTTATGTCTTCCGCGAACAAGGCATGTTACTGGACCCTCTGGGTGTACACGTCTTCCTGGAGAACCTCGGCGCCGACTGGACAGCGTAATTTGCTAACCACGAAATAGAGAGCAACCTTGAACAGCATGAGGAAAGAAAACAATTGGGAAGTACAATAGCTAAAATGCCTGCCGACCAACGCGAAGTACTGATAATGAGCAAATATCAGGAATTACCCTATAGCGAGATAGCCGCTATATTGAAAACCACCGAAGGCAATATTAAAGTAAAGGTATACCGGGCCATACAAGAGTTAAAAAAGATGTACAATAAACAATAACGCTATGGAAGATATAGGAATTGAACTCAAGATATTAGATTATTTACAAGACCGTTTGTCAGATACAGAACGACGGGAAGTAGATGACTTACTAAATTCGTCGCCTTCTTTTGCTACCAAATTTAGCGAAGTAAAACAGGTGTGGGAGGGATTGGATCTGCGGACAGTGCCTGAGATGGATCCATCTGTTAAAAATGATTTTCAGGCGATGCTAAAGACTTTTGAACTGGAGCAGGTGCATAAAATAGAAAGCATTTGGAATTCAGTTACCGACCTGTTTAGGTATAAGCAGCAATACAACTGGGTATATGCTATATTGTTAGTAGGTTTTGGAGCGATGATCTCTTATGTTTTTTTGAAAACACAAAACAATTCTGACGCAAAACTCAGCCAAAATCCAAACGATGTACGGCAAACACAAATGCTAAGTATGCTGGAAAACCCGACTGCCGCAGAACGTATGAAAGCTGTTGGTTATACAGATGAATTAAACAGCGTTAATGACAAAGTGATTAATGCCTTGCTCGTTACCCTAAATACAGATGCTAACGAAAATGTAAGGTTGGCCACGCTGGACGCATTAACGCAATTGGCAGATAACCCTAAAGTTCGCAAGGGTCTGGTTAATTCCATTGTCAGGCAGGAATCAGAACTGATGCAGGTGGCATTGGCTGATGCTATGTTACACTTACAGGAGAAACGGTCTCTTAAATCTTTTAAAAAGCTACTGAATGGTGAAAGCGTTACTAATGATATGATCAGGAAAAAACTGGAACAAACCGTAAGACAACTGGAAACGATCTAATATTACAAATTAGCAGGAACATGAAAATAGTAGTGATGATATGGCTGGCGTTATTTTGCTTCAAATCAGTAAAGAGCCAGAACAAAGAGGAATTGACCATTAAATTATCCGACCCTTTGAAAGCCGGAAAACTGGATGTAGAGCTTTTTAACGGAACAATAAAAGTGATAGGCTATAGCGGAAGGGAGGTGATAATCAGTGCTACAGGGCCGTATTACCCTAATAATTACAACAAGATAGCGGGTGCGACAGCCACAAACAGCGAAGCAAAAGACGGCCAGGGTAAAGCGCTTAATGTTTCCCGGCAAGACAACGTTGTAAAAATCAAGGTGGAAAAGCCCAGGATCATGAATTTGATCATCAAGGTCCCCCAGAATTTTTCAGTTGTTTTGAAAGTCTTAACTGCGGGGGAGATCAGGGTAGAAAAAGTGGATGGCAATCACGAAGTTTCCATAATAGCCGGGAATATTACCATGTCAGCTATAGATGGCTCGGTATTGGCCAATACAAAAAACGGCAATATCACCGTTGATATGACCTCGGTAAAAAAAGAAAGCCCATTAGCTTTAAGCAATGTTGGGGGCGCGATAACTTTGAACTTACCTTTAAATTCTAAAGCCGACGTAACACTTCGGACAGAATTTGCTGAGGTACATTCGGATTTTAATATCTCCGCTTTAAACGCAAAGGATATTTCAAAAAATAGTGCGACCGGGAAAATAAATGGTGGAGGGGCTAACATCTTAATGCGATCAGTCGGGGGAAATATCGAGTTGAGGAAAGTAAAGTGACAACGGAATCTTAAATAAAGATGCAAGGCGCAATAAATAATGAGGAGGAAGTGCTTTTAAATGTATGGATTCCAAAGTCTGTATTGACAGACATAAAATCCTTCGGCTTAGAAAAGGATTTATCTGTTAAAGACATTACAATCGATGCTCTGAAGTTGTATTTAAATTTCAAATTAAAACAATCTTAGGCATTGGGTAGACTATGCCAACGCCTGTTAGTTAATCACTTCTTAAGCTTAAACCGGATGGGATATCGTCGCGTTGACCCCATTACGGCAATCATAAATACGCCCCCAGGTAGTGATGATATTGATTAAAACACTAAAAAGACGGAAAAGATAATAGAGGACAGGAATTGATTATTTTGTCAAACAAATGGAACAAAGGAAATGACCCAATCAATTATTCAGATCGCTCTGTTAGTTAAAGACTATGATGATGCTATTGAATTTTATGAAAAAAAGTTGAATTTCAAAGTAGTTGAAGACACGAATCTTTCCGATGGTAAGCGCTGGGTTTTAATACGACCTTCGAATGCTACAGGATGTTGTATACTTCTTGCAAAAGCTGCAAATTACCAACAGTTGTTGGCGGTTGGAAATCAGAGCGGTGGCAGGATTTTCTTATTTTTAGAAACGGATGATTTTCACCGTGATTATAACCATATGGTAAGTAACCAAATCATTTTTGTTCGCGAACCAGTAGTCGAAAGTTATGGCACTGTAGCTGTTTTTAAAGATTTATATGGCAACTTATGGGACCTTATTCAACGGTCGACGACCTAGCGGGTGTCGCTAAGGTACATTAGCACATCCGATAGGACGTCGTAAGTCCACGGCAAGGAACGATTGCCGGACTTCTTACCTTGACTTACGGACCTCGTAGCGCATATCACCCTGAAAGTGGCGTTCCATATCACGTCGTTCAGCATTTTTCTTCATGCGGCGGTTAAGTCCCCAAAGGAACAGCGCCCAAATCCCAAAGCCAACGGCATAGAGTAAAAAAGGTCTAGGGGAGTACATCGCTCCCATGAAAGCACCGGTGGATATGAAGCAAGTGAAGACCAGGTAAACAAATGTTTTCATAAAAATAATTGGTTGATGCTGAAAATCAGGCATGCGCAAAGGTTGGAATTGCCCGATATCGTGTAGGTAATATACTAATTATATTAGTTATTTGCAAAGGATTTTTAACAAATTTTAATTGATTTCAAAGATCTTATTGTTTAGCCGTGCGGCCTGCACATAGGATCGTAGAGTATTGACCAGGTCGGAAACGGGAATACCGCGCAGCCATACAATCGGATTTTCCGAGTCGGTGCTTTTCAGCGTCAGATTCGTCAGGCCACATATCTGTAGTAAAAACGGCCTTGTTAAAATGTAATCCTTCACCCTGTATAATTCCACGTAATCGGTCCTTTTAAAAAAGATCCCGGTCGATATGCTAATGGTTTCAGGCGTAATTACATACCGGATCTTGCGGATAAACAAAAAGCGATAGAAACCCATCCCGGCTGAAAGCAGGCTGAACCAGATCAGGCCCGGCCAGAACCGCCAGGCTAATAGGAGCAATGCGATGCTAGCCAGTAAGAATATCGTAACCTGTATAAAAGCGAATACGGTGGCAAAGGCGCGTATACCTCAAACGCTATTTGATAGTATGAAACTTCAACAGTTGGTTACAGAGTACGAGAGAAAGCTAATAGTTGAATTTTCCGTTAATGATAACCCGTCCTTCAATTTACGAAGCCAAACGTCCTTTTTGCATTACTACCACAAGTATGCAAAATGTGTGGCGGGCCGGCTTAACATGGAGACACTGCAATACGACTTTTTAGGGACAGTGAATGTTATCGCTGCTTTCAGTGTGGCGATTTATAAAGTTCACACAGCTAAAATAGCTTATACCGATCTGGTTATAGAAGTAATATTGAGTTATTTTACAATTATCATTGTCGCTAAAATTTGTAATGCATTAGCTGTGGTTACGGACGGTGCTTTACCCGTCCTTCAATTTCTTGACGAATAAATTTCTCATCGCAGTGAACACTATCACCGGCATTAAAGCGCCGGAAGGGATTGCTGTGCCATTTTCAATCAACCTTCAACTTATAAAAATTCATATCCGGGTTTCCGGCTGGTCAATTTACAGGTTTAAAAACATGATGAATTATGGAAAAACAACGTTGCAGAAAAAGTCTTAAAAAGTATAGAATCAGAATTAGTCCGTCTATACGAGAAAGATCTGTCTGTTATAGAGCGGCTAAGGCAAGCAATTCCGATCATTAATCGTTCAATGTCTGATTTAAAAGGATTAGTTGTTGATAAAGGATTTACGTCCGAAAAGGAGGAAATCTATTTCTTTAAACATATCAAACCGCGGGTTTATGCCCATCAGATATATGAAGTTCTTCTATTTCACCTTCGTCAGCACACGCCCGCGGGTCCTGCTGAAATGATTAAATCCTATTATGAGGATGAATTAAAACAGGTATTTCGCTTCTTCCGAATCGAGTCGTTCGCCTACGAGTATTTTAAGAACGTGGCCACGGAGTTGGATCACGCCTATTTCGTTCGTGATCAATCACGCATCGAAACACCCTTACTGGATCTGGTTGACCCGTCGCCGGGCTTTTCAACTGCCTGGGATTATAAATTCGCAAAATTCATTGCATATGAACGATTGCAGGAACTATTAATTGAGCATCTGACAGATTTCACCGGCTGCCTTGAAAAAGCAAACGTCCGCCCGGGAAAAAGGCCTTGTTATGAAATGGACAGGAGATACCATCAACCTGGTGGAGATAGCATACGGGATCTGGCTAACCGGTCAAATTAATCATGGTAACGCAGGGATTGCTGAGATCACGCAGTTTTTAGAAACCAGTTTCCGGGTGAATATTGGCCGGCCTTTTAGAAGATGGCAATCGATCTCTAACAGGAAAAGGGTAAGTCCCGTTAAATATGTGGATCAGATCAAGGACGCTATATTAAAGAGGTTGGATGATGAAAATGCCTGAAGTCTGCAGGCAAATACAAAGCTGCCAATAACCTGAAAGAATGATGGCTGATTATTTGAGGGTGGCACCCCAAAGGTACCCGCAGATTTCTGCTCAACTTGTTTTATTTGAATTCAATTCTTAGGTATGGCAGTTCAAATAATAACGAAAGAAGATCTAGTAGCGTTCGAGGAAAGGTTAATAGCAAAGATAGGGGACCTGTTGGGACACAATAAGGAAGAACCAAGGAAATGGCTGAAGAGTTATCAGGTTAAGAACCTGTTGAAGATCTCGCCGAACACCTTACAGAAATTGCGATTGGATGGTACCTTATCGTTTACGAAAATAGGAGGGATATTTTATTACAGCCACGAGGACATTTTGAAACTACTCGAGAGTAAAAAAAAGCCGAACGTCCGTTGATTTGTTTACCATAGGCCACGATACGTAGATATCCTGCTGTGCTGTTGATATTGTTTTTCAGCCAGGAAATTATTGTTTCAATGACGCAATTTTAAAACGCTCCAGTAAATTTAACAACTGATTGTTATGTATTTAACTTAATAATTATTAAATTTGAGAAGCGAAAGAGACGAGGTTCACCTATCCTAACACCTGAACTGCTAAGGTTCTTTTTTATATATTGATAGGCAATCACTTACAGAAAATAGTTGTCGTCCTGCCATCCCGACAACAAGCGATACCAAAATGTATCAAAACCCTGTAAATCAATTATTTACAGGGTTTTTGCTTTAAGGCATTTCCCCAAAAACGTCAATTTATATCAAAAACCCGCAGTTTGTGCTTCACCTATCCGAACACCTGTTTTTAAATTCTAAATTTGAGGTGTACGGATGTGGCTTAAAATACTGAAATACAGTATTTTATAACTGTTGAAAATGACTGTTTTTGACCGGTTTTGAGCCATTTTGAACCCACTTTTGAGCCTGTTTTTTATAGGTAAATAATCAAAAGTAATCACATAAAATGAAATGGTATGAGAAATGCAAACAGTTTTGGACTGCACTTTAACTTAAGAACAGAAAAAGAAAGAGATGGAAAAGCTCCTATATACGCTGGGATAACGGTGAACGGGAGGAGGGTATTTGCCGCTAGTAAGAAGTTCATTAGCGTTAAATGCTGGGACAGTGGTAAGGGTTTAGGTAAAGCCAATACTCAGGAAGGAAAAGAAATTAACGCTTATTTGGATCAGGTAAGGCAGTCTATAATGGAATGCTACCAGGATTTTCAGGTACAAAGAAAAGTAATTACAGTTGAGATCATCAAGGCGGCTTTTCTAAAAACAGGAAGTGATGAGCGTACAATAGCGGAAATATCCCAGTACCACAACGAAATGTCAATAAGTGTGCTCGCGGCCGGCACCATGAAAAATTATTATACGACACAGAAGTATCTATCAGAATTTACACTCAGGAAGTATAAAAGGAAAGAGTATTTCCTTTCTGAACTCAACTATAAATTTATTCAGGACTTTGAGGTTTTTCTTCGTAACCATCAGCCGCTTGACCATCAAAAGCCTTTGACGAATAACGGCATTATGAAACACCTGGAGCGATTCCGGAAAATGATCAACCTCGCTTACCGAGTGGAGTGGATCAATCGCGATCCCTTTGAGAAGTTCACCCTAAAATACAAAAAGGTAGAGAAGGAGTTTTTGACGGCAAGGGAATTAAGTGCTATAGAAAATAAGGAACTTGACTTGCCCCGGTTAAGCGTTGTAAGAGACATTTTTGTTTTTTGCTGCTATACCGGACTTGCATTTGTGGATGTAATGAATCTGAAGCCAGAGCATATAATCATTGGCACCGATGGTGAACTTTGGATAAAGACGTCAAGGCAGAAAACTACCATAGTTGTAAATGTTCCATTGCTATTACAAGCAAAAAAAATAATGGAAAAATACAAAGGAAATGTTAGGGCTAACGCAAAAGGAACGATTTTTCCCCAACTTTCTAATCAGAAAATGAACAGTTATTTAAAGGAACTAGCAGAGCGTTGTGACATCTATAAAGTTTTAACATTTCATATTGCGCGGCATACTTTTGCTACTACGGTAACGCTTTTAAATGGTGTTCCAATAGAGACGGTTAGTAAATTGTTAGGTCATACAACAATGCGATCGACGCAGGTATATGCGAAAGTTATTGAACAAAAAGTGAGCGAGGATATGGCAAAACTAAATAGAAAGTTGAATGAATAAGTATGCCGTGGTGTTATATTTAGGAGAAGTGGCTAACGGCAATCGCAATATTCGCCAGGGTGTTTTTTAATTGCATCCTTTCTGTAAATAATTAGTTAAGAAGACATGAATTGAATAAACAATTGTCAACCTTTTTTGA
Organism: Mucilaginibacter sp. HD30; assembly: GCF_054061755.1. Classification (NCBI taxonomy): domain Bacteria; kingdom Pseudomonadati; phylum Bacteroidota; class Sphingobacteriia; order Sphingobacteriales; family Sphingobacteriaceae; genus Mucilaginibacter; species Mucilaginibacter sp. HD30. The sequence continues at coordinate 1,934,923 of NZ_JBSSEO010000001.1, read as the reverse complement.
GTTTGATTGTTAGCGTCACATGAAACAGGAAAATACTATCAAAACCAAATATAATGACGCCGAATTGGAGGAGTTCAGAGAACTTATCTCCGATTAAATTAAAGTCGCAAGGGAAGAGTAAACCGAACTTGCCAGCGTCCTAAGTTCGTCCAAGTCAAACGGAGACGACGCAGCTATTGCCGGCAAGACATTAGAAGACGGCTCAGCCACATTTGAAAAAGAACAAACCAACCAATTGGCTGCGCGCCAGAAGAAATTTATCGAGGAGCTTGAGGCGGCACTAATGCGCATTGATAATAAAACTTATGGAATCTGCCGTACCACCGGAAAATTAATACCCAAAGAGCGCCTTTTCGCATTACCGCACACCACACAAACAATGGAGGCAAACTAAAACAAGCTTAGTGCTATGAAGAAGTTAGTCTTATTTGATTTTGACGGAACGCTGGCTGAAAGTAAAGCTGCAATCGACGGTGAGATGAGCACCATCTTAAGCAATTTGGTAACCGTTGCCAGAGTGGCTATCATATCCGGTGGTGACTAGGCCTCAATTTCAAAAGCAGGTCCTGACGTACCTGCCTCATACCGATCTTAAAAAGCTATCCATTTTGCCGACATGTCGTACCAAATATTACAACTATGATCACGGCTGGGAACAGCTGGATGCGGAAAATTTCACCAACGAACAAAACTGCCTGATTATTGATTGCTTACTTAGCAACCCAATGATCAAACTCTTCGTAGTCGGGTTTCCTAAAGAAATGGATGAACCGAAATTGCACACATTTTTCAGCGACTTTGGAGATGTCGTGGCGGTGAAAATCATTACGGAGCAGGACACCGGCATGAGCAAAGGTTACGCCTTCGTAGATTTTATGGATGAGGTTGGTGCGCGTCTGGCGATCAAGGAGCTGGACGGATCATCTTTTGAAGACCGTACACTTAATGTCCGACTGGCAGACAAGCAGCCACGGCCTCGAACCTCTTTGGAAAAGCCGGTTGCAGAAAGGCAATATGAGAAAGTGCGCCAGGTTTCGTCGAAGCGCCCGCGTCGCAAATCTTGACAGCTTAATTCACTCCGCCAATAATTTTATTATCGCTCCAACCAATTCCGTGGAAATCTGCCATGACCGAAAGCCGGCTATAATTCCCGATATACGCCACCTTGACACGTTTTATTACCTGCGTTTCCAGATCTTAGCTGCAATCACTTTTCTATTGGCCGAATGATCATAAGCCATTAAATAAAACCAATAAATTAATAAATTAAACGGTTAATTAAAAAATGCCTAACAAATTGGTAATTTACAACGTATAGGTGTATTTAAAGGATTTTAAAATTGTTCGTTGATATCAGTGTCAACCCCTGTTTCCAATCTCGCTGCACGAAGTTTCCTGTAAATAGACCAGCCACTGAAAATGTAAATAACAGTAATAACCGTGAATATCCACAAAGGGATGTCTTTCCCTGAAATGACCATATACAAATACGGTAAGCTATAACCTAATGCGGCAAATAGTAGCGGCAATAAAAAGGATTGCTTATCCTTAAGGTTTTTAATGGCCCGGGCAACGAAAATAAGGAACAGCAGTTTGCTTAACAGGTATAACACAAGAAAAATCCATGGATCGAGGTGATGTAGGTCGGCTTGATGAAACAGATAGTCCCTGATCAGATTGAAATAGTGGGCCATGTTATTTTTGGATGAGTGCCAAGAGTTTTGATGAATCGGCGAATCCTTCCCACTTTTTAGCCAGGCTGCCGTCAGTATTAAAATAGAATAGGGTTGGGGTTGCCTTGATCGGATAGATCGCGTTCAGTTTTTTCCCTTCTTCACTGTCAATATCGATAGCTAAATTGATTAATTGTGTGTTATACTTATCACCTACTTTTTTTTCGATTAACACTTCCTGCTCCATTTTTTTGCAGGTAGAACACCAAGAGGCGTGGGCAAAAACAAATAAAGGTTTGCCCGTAGCTGCAGCAGGCCATAGCTTAATGCCCGCTGGCAGGCCATGGTCAGGCGTTCATTACCTGCTTTCTTTGCGAAGCCCAGTACACCCAGGCAGGACTTATAGGCTTGTTCAGGGTGTTGCTTGCGCTCCAGTATTTGTAGGATAAACAGCCGTACATCCTCATGGATAGATGCTGCCCAATCCAGGAACTTATCCGGTGTCCAGTCGGTTACAAAGCGGTGGGTGGTGGCCATGTGGTCTTTATCAGTTTTATAGCCGTAAGGGTTCTTATTGCGCTTATGGATGGCGATGCGCTCATAATTCGAATAGACCTCTACGGTATTACGCGAGTAAAGCAGTTTGACCCTTTTGCCGATAAAGCGGTATGGAACGCTGTAATAGTGTTTATCCGGCCCTAAGTTAACATGGCCATTCTTGATAACCCTGGCATGAAATTGCTTTTTGAACTGGTAACGTAATACTGGTAATGGTGCGAGGGTTTCCTTTTCGATCTCTTCAACCTGTAGCCTCCGGCTGTAGTTGCGGCCTTTGAGCATCTGGCTATTATGGGCTTCCAGTGCTGCCCATATCGCTGTATTAAGGTCTGTTAAAGAATGGTAGACCTCTTTGTTTAAAGGGGCGTAGATCTTGGTATAAATAATCTTTACAGCGCCTTCTACCAGTGCTTTGTCGCGCGGGCGGTACGCCCGCGCCGGTAGTATAGTCGTCCCGTAATGATCTGCAAAGTCTTCAAACGTTTCGTTCAAAGTTGGCTCATAACGGCTGCTTTGGTTACGGCAGCCTTCAGGTTGTCCGGCACAATAGCGGCTGGTACGCCCCCGATATAATGCAGAGCATTCTCGCAGGCGGCTATAAAGTCTTCCTTTTGCTGGGTCGGTACAGCCTCCACATAGGTTAACTGGCTGGCACCGAGGATAGCCACAAAGACCTCTACCGGGATGATCTCACCGGTATCCTTATCTGTTACATACAGCTTTTCGCCTGCAAAGTCCACATAAAGCTTATCGCCGGCTTTATGATCCATGTGCATCGTTGGGTTCACCCTGGCCTTCCATTGATTGTAATAGAAGCAAAATTGGCTGTACTGGTAGCCATCAGGAAACTCTTTTCGGTAGGCTTCCCAAAGCATGTAACGGTTCATACCGGTACGCTTTAGCTCTTTATCTACGTGGGGAAAGCACCGCAGCATGGACTTCATACGGTCGGTTGGTGGGTGTTCTTTGGTCTTGCCAAAGACGTCTTCCAGCTCTTTATCATTCAGGGCATTGACCTCATCAAAAGTGAAGCCTGTCTCCTTAAACGCAGCCAGGTACTTCTTTACCGTATTGCGCGAGGCATTGGTTTGGGCAGCAATGGACATTATGCTCCGTTGCTGGCTGTGCATCTTTAGTATCTTTCTTATCTTACTCATGCTGATAGTCAAATTGGCCATTCTTAGAAGGTGTATCGTGCCCTCTTAAGATGGTTTATGCTATAGCACTTGCTGCAAGTTAGGGTGGTCAATTACCCCCGGAATACCCTGGTCAGTTTGCCCCGGAATGGGTGGTGAGCTTGAAACGGAACGGGGTGGTCACATTCATCAGAATCTCCAGCTATACTTTGGAAAGCCACTAAAGAGCGTTTACAGGTATTTGACCTGAAAGGCAAAGCCAAGCCCAACGCTGATACTTCATTGTATTATGCACCCTTATTTAACCTTTCACAGGATGGTAGCGTATGTATGGGTACGGTCAATATCAATATTGACATGCAAACCCATTTGGAGGAGTTCATGACCCAATGGGAAACCTACTTTTTTAACAGCTTTTTCACTCATACGCTCGGTAATCATAGGCATTGCAAAGGCAATCTTGTCCAGTTATGGCAGGATCAGGTCGGTAGAGGCAGGGAGTTTCCGCAGAACGAATTAATCAAAAACGGTCGAACAGTAAAAAATTTAATCCGATGAAAAAGACAAAAGCAAAAGATAACCGCACAGTCGTGCATATCGTGAACAAAGAGTTGATACAGCCCTATAATCCTGTTACCGTTAACCTGATTGGCGCAGGGGGAACAGGTGGACGGGTATTGACCGCATTGGCAAGAATAAGCCAGGCTTTAACATCGCTTAATCGTCCCGGTTTAATGGTCAGGGTATTTGATGATGATATCGTCAATCGTGCCAATTTGGGACGGCAATTATTTACCACCGCCGAACTAGGCTTGTATAAATCTGTAGCGTTGATTAACCGTATTAACCGTTTCTTCGGAACGAACTGGAAAGCAATCACGGAAAAATATGATAGGACATATAGTGGCGACAAGGAAAGCGCAGGGGCGACCATTACCATCGGTTGTGTCGATACCGTTCAGGCGAGAGAAGATATTGCACATATCCTAAAAACACTGAACAAGCGTATGAACAACAGCCGTAGCCAACCGCTTTATTATGTGGATTTCGGCAACAGCAGGGAAACTGGGCAGGTAATCCTGTCCACAATTGGTAAAATCAAACAGCGCGAATCCAAACAATACCGCACCACAGAAACCCTGCCGATGGTAACGGATGAATTTGGCGAACTGTTAAAGGCATCTGTAACATAAGACACTAATTTACAATGGCATAGGGGATTAGGTTCAAATCCCTCCCTCACCGCCAAATTTAGTAAAAATATATCTAAGTCCTGCAAGTCAATTGATTGCAGGCCTTTTTTGTTTTTTAAATAATAGCGTGGTTTTATGTCTTAAATCACAACAAAATGGTGCCTAATTAGTGCATATGGGCGCTTGGTTTTATAGCTTTTGTTTTTGTAATATAATACGGCTAAGGCCCGCGGGTGCGGTTTCCACGCAGTTGGACTATATTTTAAGTTTTAATAATTTTACATTAGTTTGTCACTCAAAAGTTGCCTAAATTTCCGCCCAGCTTATAGTATGATATACTTGTAAGTTCGCTACCAGTTGATATGAATACAGAGAAGGAATTATGGGATCTTTTTTTAGCTGGTGATGAGCTTGCTTACGGCCAAATTCTTAAGCAGTATTCTGACAGGATGTTCAGTTACGGTTGCAGGATGTGCGCTGACGAAGATCTGGTAAAAGACTGCGTTCAGGAGATTTTTTTAACGTTATGGAATAACAAAGCCAATTTAAGTTCCACAGATTCAATTACATGGTATTTGTTAAAGTGTACAAAGACAAGCATTATCCGCGAACAGAAGAAATGGCTAAAAAAAGAAGAACTGGTAGATGATTACGTTTTTGATGTTGAATTTGATATCGAAACTAAAATAATTGCAGACCTGGATAATCTTAAAATAGCAGATAAAATAAAGTCTATAATTAACCAACTGCCACCCAGGCAAAAGGAAATACTTTATTTAAGGTTTTATGAAAATTTCACTTTAACAGAGATCGCAAAGCTGATGGATCTCAGTTCGCAATCAGTTTATAATTTACTTCAAAAGGCTTACAAAAATTTTAGAGCAGAGTGGCTACCCTTAGTTATTATGTTATTTAAAATTTTAAGTGTCTGACTAACAGTTAATTTTCCGGTTAGCTCAAATTATTTACTTTTTATAGGGTAGATTTTAGGAAAAATTGTCTTTTACTGTTAAACCAATTATAATAGATGAATAGTTACCGGGATTACGAAATCGAAGATTTTGTTTGCGACGACTTTTTTATGGAGTGGGCATTAAATCCACACAAAGAAAACTCTTATTTCTGGGATAATTGGCAGCGCGAAAACCCTGATAAAATAGCGCGTTTGCAAAATGCACGGGCAATTTTAATGGCTATACGTGTAAAAGACAACCACAAGCATCTTACTGAAGGCGACATATCAAATATTGTCAATTATGTTAACAAGCACGGAAATGATATGCAGGAAACCGAGGTAGTTCAAATGGAGCGTCATTCTTATACCTGGCTTAAAGTTGCCGCAAGTATCGTTGTTCTGTTTACTTTAACAATAGGTTACAGATATCTTACAAACAACGTTAATAACGTTGCTAAAAATAAAACGTCGTTGCCGGCACTTGTTGAAACCAATTTAACCAGGATAAAAAACCAGTCAAGAGAGGGTTTAGTTGTTAAACTTTCAGATGGTAGCGTGGTGGTTTTAAGTCCTAATTCAAATCTTTCATATCCAAAACATTTTTGGGGCACAACCAGAGAAGTAAATTTAGAGGGCAAGGGTTTTTTCGAGGTGAAGAAAAATCCCAAAAAACCGTTTTTTGTCCATACAAAATATCTTACCACCAAAGTTTTAGGTACAAGTTTTATTGTTAACGCTGCTGTAAATCAAATAAGCACCGTTGTAGTAATTACCGGTAAGGTAATGGTTAACCGAACTGATAATCCCCAGGACAATAGCTGGATCACGTTAACGCCCAATAAGCAAGTAGCCTACGCGCCGTCAACAGAGAAAATTAAAACAGATACAGTGGTCAATCATCCAACCTTATCTGCAGATATAGCGTACAATGCGTTCGTTTTTAAAGAAACGCCATTTTTAACTATACTTCAAAAACTGGAAGAAGCGTATCACATAACGATCGAATACAATATTGATAAATACGGAAAGACTTCAGTAACAGGAGATATCAGTAAACTATCGCTTGATGAAAAGGTGAAGTTTATATGCAAGGCCGTAAACGCTAATTATCAAATTGACGCCGGCCGTATACGGATATATTAATTGAAACCAATAATAAATAACAGATAAACCAATTTACCCTAAATTTTAAGATATATGAGTAGAAAAATTACTTAACAAAAAACGGCCGTATAAAATACCGCCGTTTAAAAATCCCAACGAAATGGCTTCTCACACACATTAATCACCCGTAAAAAAGGTGGTACGGGATTTTTATTTGATATGATCAATAGAACTTATTAACCATAAACCAAAAGTATGAAATTAAAACCTCTGCTAATAACTTTTATGAGGATTACTTTTTTACAATTAGCGCTCGTCTTAACCATGATAGGCTCTTCCCTTGCAAAAGATGGAAAGGCGCAAATTGCATTACAACAAATCGTCACTATAAACGAGTCTAACACCCAGCTGATAAATGTTTTATCACAGCTGGAGAAGACGTATAAAATCAGTTTTTTTTATAGCGATCAACTGGTAAACGTTAAACAAAAAGTAAACGTTTCTGCAAATCAAAAACAGCTGTCTGCTGTATTGCAAGAGCTTTTAGACCCTTTGAATTTGACATTCGAGGCAACAGAAAGTGTAATAGTTTTAAACAATAAGGGCGATGCTGCACCACAAAGCATACCTGTAACCGGTAAAGTGGCTGATGACAAAAATGGAACTCCCTTACCCGGCGTTACTGTAAAAGTTAAAGGCACAACGATGGCGGTTGCAACAGATGCCGATGGCGTTTATAAAATTAATGTGCCCAGCGCGCAGTCTATATTGGTTTTCTCATCATTAGGTTATGATGAGACCGAAAAGGCTGTTGGTGCTAACAGAACCTTAAATATAACACTTAAAGAAAGACTTAATAACCTTGATGAGGTTATTGTAGTAGGTTTTGGGCAGCAAAAGAAAGAAAGTGTTGTAGGTGCAATATCTCAGGTAAATGCAACGGTTCTGCAAAGGGCCGGCGGTGTATCTAATATTGGCGCCGCATTAACCGGTAATATTCCGGGTATTACTACTATTCAAAGCTCTGGCGCGCCTGGTGCAGAAGATCCTCAGATAACCATCAGGGGCCAAAGCACCTGGAACAACAGTAGCCCATTAGTTTTGGTAGACGGAATTGAGCGCTCCATGGCCGGGCTGGATATACAGTCTGTACAAAGTATATCAGTGTTAAAAGATGCATCTGCAACCGCCGTTTTTGGGGTAAAAGGCGCTAATGGTGTAATACTTATCACTACAAAAAGGGGGTCGGCCGGTAAGGCAAACATAAATGTCACCGTCAATACCACCATGAAGGTGCCATCAAGGCTTCCACCTAAGTTAGACTCATATGACGCATTGGCCGTTAGAAACTTAGCCATAGAACGCGAATTAGGTACCAGCCCGGCATCATGGGACAAGTACACGCCCTATGCAGAATTATATAAATATCGTTACCCAAAGGATCTGACAGAAGCCGAACGCTACCCTAACGTGGACTGGATTGCAGAAACGACAAAAAAATCTGCAATGTCTTATAATCCTAATATCAGTATATCCGGAGGAACTCAGGCTGTTAAATATTTTACGTCTGTTGATTACCTTAATGAGGGAGACGTAATGAGGGTATATGAAAATAATAAAGGTTATAGCCCCGGCTTTGGTTACGAACGATTAAATGTTAGAAGCAACCTTGATTTTACCTTAACAAAATCTACCACCCTTACCGCAAATTTGGCTGGCTTATTTGGCGATAGACAAAACACCACAAGTGGTTTTGAATATACCTTGTGGCAAGCGGCTTATGTAAACCCGCCTGATGTGATGCTGCCAAGATATGCAAACGGTAACTGGGGGTATTATAATCCGGATAACGTTTCTGTAGCCAACTCTGCCTATCTTTTAGCTAACGGTGGTTTAAGAAGCACTAAAACAACCCAATTCAATACTGATTTTGCTATAAAGCAAGATCTAGGCATGTTTGTAAAAGGGCTAAGCCTAAAAGGCACAGTCTCTTTGGATAACACCTTTGTAGCCCAGGGCGGAGTGAATGATACAGATGCACAGCAACAGTATATTGATCCGGTAACGGGCCTTATTGTATTAAAAAACACCATCGGTAACGGTGGCAGAGATCAGTTTGATTACATTCAAAGCCCCTGGACTGTTGCTGCAGACGCTATGCAGAACGGCTCTACCAGGCGGCAGTTATTTTACCAGATGCAGGTTAATCAGAACATGACATTTGGAGACCATAATATAACTGCAATGGGCTTGTTTCAGCGTAGTGAAGCCGCCACCGGTAGTGAGTTTCCTAACTACAGGGAAGATTGGGTATTTAGAACTACCTATAACTTTAAAGGCAAATACTTCCTTGAAGTAAACGGCTCATATAACGGTTCTGAGAAATTCAGTAACGATCACAGATTTCAATTTTTCCCGTCGGCAGCAGGTGGCTGGACAATAAGCGAGGAAAAATTTGTGAAGAACAACCTGCCGTGGTTAGAGGTTTTCAAACTTCGCGGTTCATATGGTTTGGTTGGTAATGACAATATTAACGGCAGATGGCTGTATATGTCGCAATGGGCGTTCGGAAGCGTTTCCCGTCTTGGAGACCTATCTGGTGGTAACAGCCCTTATACCTGGTACAGACAATCAAGCATTGGCAATCCGGATGTAAAATGGGAAACCGTGGCAAAGTCTAACTTTGCTGTAGACTTCTCAGTCTTAAAAGGCCTGGTAGCAGGTTCGGTAGATGTATTTAATGATTACCGTACGGATATTCTGATTGCCGGAAATGCCAGAGCAACCCCGGCATATTTTGGCGGCACACCACCAACGGCTAACCTGGGCAAAGTAAGAACCAAAGGTTACGAAATTGAGCTACGCTTAAACAAACGTATTGGAAGCAATTTAAGAGTATGGCTTAATGCTAATATGACCCACGCCGTTGATAAAGTGTTAGATGCAGACGATCCGCAATTATTGGTTGACTATCAGAAAAAAGCTGGTTTTCAGATCAACCAGTACAGATCAATACTATCTAACGGTTTTGCCGATAGTTGGGACGAAGTTTATGGCAGCACAAGGCATGATGCAAATGATGCTGATAAACTGCCGGGTAACTTTAACCTTGTTGATTTTAACGGAGATGGTGTTGTTAACTCTTTTGACAATGCACCATATTCCTATCCTGAAAGGCCGCAAAATACATATAACGCAACCATCGGCTTTGAATACAAAGGGTTTAGCGCATTCGCACAATTCTACTCAGTGAACAACGTAACCCGCAATATGCAGCAAACAAATTTCCCCAATAGTTTAAACGCGGTATATCCGCAGGGCGATTACTGGACAAAGGAAAACCCTAATGCAGATTTGCCTGTGCCACGCTGGAGAACCAGAAACTACGATGGCGGATTAGGAACATTTTATGACCTTGACGGATCATATATACGTTTAAAAACAGCAGAAATAGCATACGCCTTTAAAGGTAGTACAATACAAAAAATGGGTATAAAATCAATGCGTATATTTTTAAATGGAAGTAACCTTATCCTATGGTCGAAAATGCCTGATGACCGCGAAGCCAATTTTGGCACCAGCGGTGGCCAGGGAGCTTACCCAACAGTTAAGCGTTACAACTTAGGAGTGAACGTAAGTTTTTAAATCTTAAAATTAAAAATATGAAAACTAATACAAAAGCAATTCTTATTACAACCATAGTGTTGTTGAGTTTTGGCGTAGTGTCTTGTAAAAAATATTTGGACAGATCTCCTGCAGCTGCAATTTCAGACGAGGAAGCATTTGTTAACTTCAGAAACTTTCAGGGCTTTACAGAAGAATTATATCATTGCGTACCCGACATGTCGCATCCAAATTTTACAGGCGATTGGAACTTTGCAGATGAAGAGGTTCCCAGTACAACTGCTTTGCAAAGATTGGCCTGGCAGTTTGACCAGGGTAACTATTTGGCATGGTTTACATCAGGCGATTCATGGTTAAACGAAAATGCAGGTGTAAATACAGGTAATGATGGTAAAACTAAAGGTTTGTGGCCATTAGCATGGTACGGTATCCGTAAGGCAAACTTAGGGCTGGCTAATTTAGATAAATTGGTAGGCACGCAAGAAGAGAAGGATATTATTAAGGGCCAATTATTGTTTTTCCGCGGGTGGTTCCATTTTGAGTTAATGATCTACTGGGGTGGGCTGCCCTATATTGACAGGGTTTTGCCACCAACAGAAAAACTTGAACTACCAAGGCTTAAGTACAGGGAAACCGCGCTGTTGGCAGCAAAAGATTTTGAAGCAGCAGCAGCACTGCTACCTGCTAACTGGGATAAAACCACAGTAGGCCAGGTAACGCTAAACAATAATAATGGCAGGGTTACCAAATCTGCAGCGCTGGGATATTTAGGCAAGGACCTTTTATATGCGGCAAGCCCGTTAATGAATGAGGTTTCTGGCGGCCCGGCTGCATATGATCAGGAAATGTGTAAAAAAGCGGCAGACGCTTTTGTAAAACTTTTAAAATTATCAGAATCTGGTGACGCCTATCATAAATTGATGCCATTTGCCACCTGGAATAATAACTGGTATGTAGTTAGTTCGCCTGTTAAAGTACCCGGTTATCCTGAAGTGATTTTTGGCCCCCCTCTTTATGATCAGGGTAACACACCGTTTGGAACAACTCGCCAATACATCCCTTCTAAAATAGGTGGCGACGTGGGTGTTGATTCGCCAACCGCCAATTACATTAATAATTTCGGAATGGCTAATGGTTTGCCTATAACAGATCCGGCGTCGGGCTATACCAAAACAGATCCTTGGGTAAACAGAGATCCCCGTTTTTATAAATCAATTATAACAGATGGTGAAAGAATGATCCAGTCAAATGGCGGAGCGTTGGAATACCGGTTTGCAAATCTTTTTACAGGCGGAAACTACAGGGAGGAAAGTGGCGGAAGCCGTACAGGTTACCTTACACGTAAGTTTACCAGCCCGGAAAACAACGATACAGATAATGGTTGGAACAGGTATGCCATTGTAATGCCTTACTTACGCCTTGCTGATGTTTACCTTATGTATGCCGAAGCTGTATTACAAGGCTATGGAACGCCTCAAAGCAGCTATCCTGGATACATGACAGCGATTGACGCAGTTAACGTGGTTAGAAACCGCGCAACAGTGCCAAACGTAGATCCTAAATTTTTAGGTTCTTCAACAGCTTTTATGAGTCAGCTTATTCGCGAGAGAGCAGTAGAACTTGCTTTTGAGGGCCATCGTTGGTTAGATCTGCGCAGATGGAAAATAGCTGGTAATCCTGAATACTTGCAAAAAACCGGGATAGAGTTTGACCGCGGGCCAGGTAATAAACCGCTTAATTTCCGCGAACGCCTTATTATAACAAGGGTATTTGAGAAAAAGCATGAGTGGTTACCATTACCAACCAGCCAGGTAAATCTTTATCCATCTTTCCCGCAAAACCCGGGATGGTAAGTTTGAGATTTAAGAAAGGGTTATATAGTAACACTGCCACATTTTTTTGCGTGGCAGCAGTTTTAACTAATTCATCTATTTAATAAGAAACTATGAAGCATATAAAAACATTACAAATGTTGCTACTGATGCTAACATTTGTATGTAGCAACTTATACGCGCAAAGATCCGCTGATGTAAACATAAACACTGTCGTTTATGATCAATACAAGCAACCGGTATCTGGTGCTACTATATCTATCAATAAGGGCGCTGTTTTAGGCACTACTGATATAACGGGACTTGTTAACGTAAAAGTTCCTTCAAATGCCGTTATCAGCATTAAGGCTAACGGATTTAGGGAACAAATAATTAACGCGACTGCCATTCCCGGATCAATTTCGCTTGATAAAGACAACAGCAACAAAAATTACACGGTGAATTTAATTAACCGTCAGGTTGATGTTAAGGATCTTCCTGGTGCTATAACTGTAATAAATCCGGAGGATTATATTAATCAAGATTATAGCCTTACAGCAGCAGAGGGAACTGCAGGGCGTGTTGCAGGTTTGCTCGGTACAAATAACATATGGGGCCTTGAAAACGCCCTTGTGTTAATTGATGGTATTGCGCGCGAAATGAATGATATTACATTTAATGAAATAGGGCAAATAACTGTTTTAAAAGGGGTAAACGCTGTTGCTGTATTTGGCGCACAGGCCGCAAAAGGAGCAATTTTAATTACTTCCAGACGTGGTAAAATTGGCCCAACACAGGTTAGTGTACGTGTTAATAAAGGTATCTCTAAGCCAACCGCACTTCCAAAATTTCTTGGGTCTGCAGATTACATGACTTTATACAACGAAGGTCGTCGTAACGATGGGGTGCCGACTTTGTATACAGATGCACAAATAGCGGGTTCTAAAAGCGGAAATAAATACCGCTATCCGAGTACAGATTTCTATTCATCTGAGTTTCTTAAAAGTACCACAAACACTACTGATGTTAACGCAGGTTTTACCAGTGGTAATGAAACAGCAAAGTTTTATACAAATGTAGGTTGGTCCAGCAATACTTCGCTACTTAAGTTAGGGGCGGGAGACGACGAGAAAAATAATCGTTTCAATATCAGAGGTAATGTAGATGTTAAACTGAGTAATAGAATCACTACATCTTTAGATGTTTCTGCTGTACTTAATGATAATCGCACAGGGTTGGGTAATTTTTTTGGCGCAGCCGCCACTACGTTACCTAACAGGTATACGCCACTTATACCTATTAGCAGCACTACCTGGGGCGCAGTGCGTAACACTGCCAACCAAAGCAGGAACATAGTTGACGGTAAATACATTTTGGGCGGGGCTCAGGACATTTTAACCAACCCATTTGCCGACCTTTTAGTTGGAGGTTACCAAAAGTCAGTTAGGCGCTCTTTCCAGCTTACTCAAAAAATCAATGTTGATTTGGGTGGTATTTTACCTGGTTTGTATTTAAAAACAAGGCTAAATGTTGATTTTGTTAACTCATACCTGCAGTCAATAAACAATACATATTCTGTATACGCACCAACTTGGAGCGCTACTCAAGACAGTATTACTGCGCTTACCAAATTTGGCAATGATAGCCGCACCGGAACGGAAAATATAAATAACACGGCTCAAACTATCAATAAAGGCCTTTTAGCACAACTTGGCTATGAGACATCTATTAATAACGAGCACAATATATCGGCAGTTATTATTGGTTATGGTAATATGGGCACAATTAGTGGTGTAGCCCAGGCATCAACATTTGCAAACGCAACTTTTGAGGGTAAATACAACTATAAGCACAAATATTGGGCAGATTTTACAGCCGGTGTGTCCAACTCAACTAAATTGGCGCCCGGAAACCGAACTGCATTTTCGCCAACAGCAAATTTGGGCTGGCTAATCAGTTCCGAAGACTTCCTGGCTGGCTCTAAGATTGTAGACATGCTAAAACTATCTGTTTCTGCAGGTAGCTTAAGTACCGATTTGGATATTACCAATTATTATCTGTACGATAATCAATATACACAAGGTGGTCAGCCTAACTACACCTGGAACGAAAATGCATTTGGTAATAATGCCACAGCATCTTTATATGGCACCAACCCGGGTCTGAGGTTTTCAAAAAGGAAAGAAATAACTGCTACGTTGCAAGGTTCGTTTTTCAGAGAGCTTTTAGATTTGCAGGCAACATTCTTCTCCACAACTATTGCTGATCTGCCAACACAAAGGTTTTCTCAATATCCAAACTTCTATAGCCCTTTTATTCCATATTCAAACTATAATGGAAACAGGTATACTGGCGTTGATTTTGCAATTGGCGTTAGGAAAACCTTAGGAAAAGTGAACCTTAATATAGGTGCAACCGGCACATTTGTTCAGGCCACAGCTGTAAAACGCGATGAGCTATACACAGACAGTTATCAAAACAGAACGGGAAAAGATGCGAGCGCCATATTTGGTCTCGTAAATAAAGGCTTTTTCGCAAATGCGGCCGATATTGCTGCCAGCCCTGTTCAGGCATTTGGCGCGGTACAACCGGGAGACATTAAGTACGTGGACCAAAATGGCGACAAAATTATTAATGAAAGAGACGAAGTTAGAATTGGCCGTACCCTTGCTCCATTTAACTATGGTTTAAATATAGCCGCATCTTATAAAAACTTCACATTGTTTGTTCGCGGAACCGGCTCTGTGGGCGGAAGCGCACTTACCACCAACAACTATTTTTGGGTAGATGGTGACGATAAATACTCTGAAAAAGTTTTGAACAGGTGGACACCTGCAACCGCAAATTCGGCAACTTTTCCTCGGTTATCTTCCGTTGCGAATAATAATAACTTCAGAAACTCTGATTTTTGGATGTATAAAACAACCAACTTAATGTTAAATAAGGTGCAGATTACCTATCGCTTTCCATCAAAACTCATAGATGGATCGTTTGTGAAAAACCTTAATATTTATGTGGTTGGCTCTAATTTATACAACTTCTCTGCACAACGGGATATTATGAATTTAAACATAGGATCAGCGCCTCAAATGAGGAACTTTTTCTTAGGATGCACAGCTAATTTTTAAACGATAGATCGTATAAAACTAAATAGTATGAACAAAAATATAGCAATACTTTTTATGCTGGCAGCAGTGTTTGCCGGATGTAAAAAACTCACTGTACCATTGGATGATAATCATCGTACGTTGGACGATATATATACAGACGCAAGGTTTGGGGAAGGTTTACTAATGAATGGGTACACAAGGCTGCCTACAAACAGCTATAACTTTAATGACGTTGCCACAGATGATGCTGTTACCAATGATAAAAGTACCTCTGCATATGGCAACTTCCAAAGAATTGCTACCGGACAATGGTCTTCATTTAACAATCCTTTAGACAGGTGGAATAACGGTTACCTGGCTATTACTTACATCAATAAGTTTTTGGCAAACGTGGATAAAATATTCTATGCTGCCAACCCCGTTGTAAACAAAATGTTTATAGACAGGCTTAAAGGCGAAGCTTATGGATTACGTGCTTACCACATGTATTATCTTTTGCAGGCACACGGTGGCGTGGGTAGTAGTGGGGCGCTATTGGGTGTTCCGATTTTTACAGAAGACCTGGTAGAGGGCTCTGACTTAAAAAAACAGAGAAATACTTTCGAACAGTGTGTTCAACAGATATATACTGATTTAACAGAAGCAGAGAAATATTTGCCGCTTAATTATGGTGACGTTACTGCCGTGTCACAAATACCTGCAAAATATACAGGTGCTGATCCTGTTGACTATAACCGGGTGTTTGGAGGTGTTGCCAAGCAGCGGTATGAGTGCCAATATTGTAAAAGGGATACGCGCAAAAGCAGCTTTTCTGGCCGCCAGTCCTGCTTACAGTGCCGGAACTACAACAACCTGGGCAATTGCAGCAGATTATACTGCAAAAGCACTTGATATTATTGGTGGTGTAAACGGTATTGACCCACAGGGCGGGCTATGGTACTTGGCTGCAAATGTGGATGCCTTAAATGTGGTTAATAATATTGATCAAAAGGAAATGCTATGGCGTGGCACAAATGGTAATCAAACTAATAATCTTGAGCGCGATAACATGCCGCCAACATTATTTGGAAACGCAAGGGTAAATCCAACACAAAATTTAGTGGATGCATTCCCAATGGCTAACGGTTTCCCAATTACATCAGCGGCCAGCAATTATAACCCGGCGAACCCGTATGCAGGTCGTGATCCGAGATTGGCAAGATACATTGTTACAAATGGAGCAACAATGTCAAGCAAGGCTATTTTATCCAGACAGGAAGGTGGTAATGACGCTGTTGATTTTCTTCCAACCTCAACCAGAACCGGTTACTATTTACGTAAACTATTACGTGAAGACGTGAATTTAAATCCGGCCTCTACATCTTCAAGAAGGCACTACGCTGTACACATCAGATTTACGGAGTTGTTTTTAAATTATGCCGAAGCAGCCAACGAAGCTTTTGGCCCGGATGGTACAGGTAGCAGCACTTATTCTGCCCGCGCGGTGATAGCTGCTATACGTAAAAGAGCAGGAATAACTCAGCCTGATGCCTATTTAGCCTCGATCAACAATAAAGATGATATGAGAACTCTTATAAAAAATGAAAGAAGATTGGAACTTTGCTTTGAAGGCTTCAGATTCTGGGACCTACGCAGATGGAAAGATCCGATTAACAATCCGATTACTGAGCCGGCTAAAGGTGTGGTTATTTCGCCTGCAAATGTTTTTACCTACCGCACGGTAGAGAACAGGGTATATGCTAATCATATGTATTATGGGCCATTGCCTAATGCAGAAGTATTAAAAGCAAACCTGGTGCAAAATCAAGGCTATTAATTGTTTGTATTTAATAAATAAAAAATGAAAAAAAATATTTTCGCTTTTTTGGCAGCCTCGTTACTCCTGGCTTCCTGCACAAAAAACAATGACTGGGAATTTCCAGACTTTGATTATTCAACTGTATACTTTTCATACCAATCTCCTATAAGAACCATCACATTAGGAGAAGATATATATGATAACACATTGGATAACCAACATAAAAGTTTAATTATGGCAACTCTTGGTGGTGTGTACACTAACAAAAAAGACGTAGCCGTTGATGTGGTAGTAGATAATACACTAACACAAAATTTAAAGTTTTCGCTTCCTACCGGTGTTGGCGGTAATGTAGTTGCCATGCCAAGTAGTTATTATGCGCTGCCGGCAAATAAGCAAATCATTATACCAAAAGGTAATATGTCTGGTGGTATTGAAGTACAGTTAACCGACGCGTTTTTTGCTGATCCGCTTTCAGTAGGCAATAATTATGTAATTCCGTTAAGAATGACCAAGGTTACCGGTGCCGATTCAATTCTTAAAGGTCAAACTGCTTTGGCTAATCCCGATCGTAGAATAGCGCAAAACTGGGGCATCGTACCTAAAGATTATATACTTTATGCAGTAAAGTATATTAATCAGTATCATGGCAACTATTTGCGCAGAGGAGTTGATGAAGTAAAAGGAAATGGCGGCAACACCGCACTTGATACTAAAATAATTTATCATAAAACCTATGTGGAGCAAGATGAAGTAGTTGGTTTGACAACTAACTCTTTAACTGATAATGCCTTGGCATTAGTTGCCAGAAATAAAGACAACAGCACAACATCTTTTACGGTTAATCTTAAGTTTGACAACGCCGGCAAATGTGTTGTTTCCGCACCGCCGGCATCTGCTTATACCGTATCAGGAACTGGCGAGTTTGTAAAAAAAGGAGACATGTGGGGCAACACAAAACGAGACGTTTTGCGGTTGAAATATCAAGTGGCTTTTGCCGCCTCAACACACAGTTTTACAGACACCATAGTGATGAGAGACAGAGCTGTGAAATTAGAAACCTTTAATTTCGTTGTTCAGTAAGCTATTTAATTACCTTCTGTTGCTGACTTCATCGGGAGCGTAATACGATTTCATATAAGGTTTATTAAGAACACTAATTAGTGGCATGGTTAAATTAGATTTAGCTATGCCACTTTTAGTTTTATACTACCGAACGCCATAGTGGTAAAGCTCATCGGCGCAATTGCAATCCTTGGGCCAAAATGGTACCCTTTGCAAGTTACAACATGCCTGTGCAGTATGCTGGCATTAATGCCGAGCACGAAACCGTGCGTAAAGCCGTAGGCGTTTTTGATGTGAGCCACATGGGCGAGTTCATCCTGAAAGGCGAAGGAGCCCTTGACCTGATACAACGCGTTAGCAGCAACGATGCGGCTAAATTGTATGATGGCAAAGTGCAATACTTCTGTTTGCCTAATGAGCAAGGCGGCATTGTTGATGATCTGCTGGTTTACCGCATTGATGAGAAAACTTATATGCTGGTAGTAAACGCATCCAACATTGATAAAGACTGGGATTGGATAAGCAAATTCAATACAGCAGGTCACCTTCATTGTAAAAGCTATTGGCATGGGCTATGTACCCAAGGGCTTTTGCCAAAGAGGGCACGGAGATCTTCATCAAAATCAGAGATAACAAAATTAAGGCAAAGGTGGTTAAGCCGCCGTTTACCCCCTAAACCCCTAAAGGGGGAACAATAGTTCAGTAAATGGATATACAACCCTTAGTAGTGTATGTACCGTTATTTGTTTAGTGACTTATAAAGCTTCTTCATTTTTTTAGCATCTTTCTCCAGTTTTTCAACCAGGTCATGCACTTCATTGGTCTTGATGCTTTTCAATTTAAAGATAATTGAGTCCTTGGTTTCATAAAGCGGGCGTAGTTGTTTACTGTTGCTATAAAACTCAACATCCGCAAAGAATTTGGCCAGGTGCTCCTGATTTTTACTCCGGAGCCTGGTTTGCTCTTCATCAACACTTTTATTGGTGATCAATCGATCATAATAGTCGAAATGGGCGATGAGATCTGATATCTCCAGTGCCACCACATTAAAATCCATAGTATGTTTATTAAAGTCGGCAAGATAGGCACTGGATCAATACAGCGAGCGATGCTAACAAAAACTTAATATTGGCTTAAAACATCCTGCTATTCGACGTAACTTTTCCAATCCGTTTATCTTTGCGTGATACAAGTTCGCAAAGTTGTATAGCGGCGCTCTCAAAATCGTCATGATTATCGCTTAGGAGTAACCAGGCGGTATCGATACCGTCATCAAGTTGAAATTGAGTAACGGCGGGAATCTCTATTTTCAAGCTATCATGATTTTCCCGCTGTGTGGCAATCCAAATGCCGTTATGCTGCGGATTTTTAGCGGTTTTGCGGAAGATCAGTACTATCTTTTGATCAAAATAAATATAAAACATGCCAATAGCCGGTTTTACCATGACCGCAGTGGGTAGGTAATCTAACAGAAAATCAAATGGCATTAGCTTTTTCATGC
The DNA here is from genome assembly GCF_054061755.1 of Mucilaginibacter sp. HD30. Lineage (NCBI taxonomy): Bacteria > Pseudomonadati > Bacteroidota > Sphingobacteriia > Sphingobacteriales > Sphingobacteriaceae > Mucilaginibacter > Mucilaginibacter sp. HD30. The sequence goes on along the minus strand of NZ_JBSSEO010000001.1, from coordinate 1,915,395 downwards.
TTAAAGTTAATCAATTGATCTTTTACTACTCAGGGCAAAAGCGCGAACGTGTTTCTATGCGGTGTTGAATAAAACGTACGGGGTTATGCAGCCGAACGACAACAGCCGGTTTTGACAGAGTATTGGATGAATTTTGTAGTAAGCCACCTCACAAAATGTTGCTCAGTCAATATTTAATATTTATTGGTCGTAACAAATCACTCTCTTATACATCCTATTATAAAGTTAACTGATTTTCCAAATACTAAATAATTAGTTATATCTTTATTACTTGTAAACCCTTACCGCAATTATTAATGAAAATCACATTTCTGGCTTTGTTAGCCATTTTTCTATCCACACAAGTATCTTACGGGCAAAACCAGCACACGGTAAAAGGTGTTACAGTTGATTCTGTTTCTAAAGCAAGATTAAACGGCAGTATAAGTGTTTTGAATGCCAAGGACTCTGTTTTGCGCAAGTTTACTTATGCCGATGATAACGGTGCATTTACTGTTAGCGGCCTGCAGGCGGGCAAATACTTGCTGTTTATCACTTACCCCGGTTACGACAATAAAATGAGACCGTTTACTTTGGGACCGCCAAATGCAGTTACTGACTTGGGAAACGTTGGCGTGAGTGCTGTAGTTAAAACGTTAAATGAAGTAACAGTAAAAAGCACGCCACAGGAAATTAAAATAAAAGGCGACACCCTTGAGTACAATGCAAAGGCGTATGTTATACAACCCAACTCAAAGGTAGAAGACCTTTTAAGGCAGATGCCGGGCGTGCAGATTGATAAAAATGGGAAAATAACCGTGAACGGACAAGCTGTACCAAAGGTACTGGTAGACGGTGAGGAGTTTTTTGGCGATGACCCAACCCTTGTTACCCAGAATTTACGCGGTGATATGGTATCGTCTGTACAAATTTATGATAGACGAAGTGATCAGGCATCCTTTACAGGTATAGACGACGGACAGCGAATAAAAACCATCAACGTAAAACTAAAAGAAGATAAGAAAAAAGGGATTTTTGGTAAAGTGAGTGCCGGCGTAGGTAATGATGACTACTACGAAACACAAGGCTTATTTAATAAGTTTACGGCCCGCAGCAAATTTGCAGCCTATGGTACGTTTGCAAACACTGGCAAGACGGGATTAGGTGCAGCCGATAACAGTAGGATAGGCTCATCAAACAATTACGCGCAGATAGCCGATAATGGGGGGATATTTGTACAAGGCGGCGGCGATGACGATCTGGACGCGAGCTCCGGTAATTATAACGGCAACGGTTTACCCGAAGTACAGGCAGGCGGTGCGCATTATGATACCAAAATAAAAAATGATGCTACCTTAAACGCTAACTATAAAGTAGGTACGCTTGATGTAAAGGGAATATATAACTCATCAATCCAGGTAACTATACCGGGTAGTAAACAGGATCAAACCGCTTACCGCGATCTGCATAACAATACCTTTAGACAAAAGGCTGACCTTACTTATTTTACAAAACTTGATACTTCATCAACACTGAAAATTGGTGTTGATGCAATTACAAAGCACTTAAAAGTTGATAACGACCTACTAACAACGATAGTTGGCGAAACAGGTAATATATTGACAAAAGAAAGAAGGATAACCAGTTCAGATAATCACCAAAAGGGATTGAATTTGAATGCATTATATACCTTCAAGTTCAGAAAGCCAACCCGCACTTTTTCATGGGCCGTTTCTGAAACTTATGCTGAAAATACTGCGACAAATTATTTGTACTCGCTACAGTACAGGGCAAATAAAACACCTACAGATAGTTTAACCGATCAGTACAAACCCATTACGGCAAAAAACACGTCGTTTAGCAGTAACATGAATTACACCGAGCCTTTAACAAAGTACCTGGCTTTACAACTTAATTATGGCCTGGGAATAAGCAACACAAATTCTGATAAACCAACGTTTGATAAATCACAATCTGGCCTGTATGATAATTTCAACAACATATATAGCAACGATTTTAAGATCAATACACTAACCAATAGATTTGGCGGTGTTTTTAACTATCGCAAGAACAAAACCATACTAAATTTTGGTACCCGCGCTTCCCTTGTTGATTACGAACAAACCGAACGATATAGCGGGCGGATCTTTAAACGCAGTTTTGTTAACTGGTCGCCCCAGGCAACTTATCAATATCAAATGTCTGCGCAAAAGATATTTTTGCTGAATTATTCCGGTAACATGTCACAACCAAGTGTTGATCAGTTACAACCGATCCTTAATAACAGCAATACCTTAAATACACTTATTGGTAATCCGGACCTGAAAGCACAGTTCAGTCATAGTTTACAGGCCATTTATCAATCACAGAAAATTATTACAAGGCAATCGCTTGCCTTGGTAGGTTCAATAAATATTACTGATAACCAGATCGTTTCAAAAATTACAAATGACCCACTGACAGGTAAGACAGTTACGCAGTACGTTAACCTAAATAATGAACGTCAATACAATGCAAACCTGACTATACAAGGAAGCCAGCGGATAACAGGTACAGAAATAGATGTACGTTTAGGCCTTAATGGCGGCAGAAGCGCTAATTTTAGCTTTATCAATAATGGCTTAAATAGGGTAGATCAAACTAACTTAACGCTACAAGTTGGGTTACAAACAGTTAAGTTTCAAAAATATGAGCTGCAGGTTAATGTATCTCCTAACTACAGTTTTAATAAAAACTCATTAATACCTCAAAACAACAATAACGCCGCCGGTATGAACGTAAACGCACGCGGAACGTTATACCTTCCTGGAAAACTGATCCTGGCATCGGATGTGAATTACAGGTATACTGCAAAAACACAGCGCATAGATGCTATTAACATGACCATTCTAAATACGTCATTAAGTAAAACTTTCTTAAAAGAGGATAAGCTAAAAGTAACTTTATCTGGCATCAACCTTTTAAATGCCAACCCAACTTTAAGCCGCAGTATAGGTGCTACTCAAATCTCGCAGAGCAGCTTTAATACCATAATGCGCTACTTTATGTTAGGCGTAAGCTGGGACTTTACAAAATTTGGTACATCAGCAGCAACAAACTAATTATCATGAAAAAGACGATTATAATCCTCATCACTATATTATTTAGCGGTAATATTTTATTTGCCCAGCAAAATGTTCGTTTTATAACCAGCGGAACTATCGAGTATCAAAAACGAGTTAACACGTTCCAGGTAATGGGCAATGTGGTATCACCTACAGCCGATGCAAGCCTGAAAGCAAGAATGCAGCAGACGGTAGATCAGTACAAAAAATTACAATCACAATTTGCTACTTTTAACAGTACCTTAATTTTTAGCGGCAATAAAACATTGCTTACACCTATAATGCCGATTGCGCCGTACCAAAGTTTCCAGTTGAATCCTATCACAGCTGAATCTAATACCATTTATACAGATCTTAATGCAAGCAAAATTGTGATGGAGAAAGATGCCATGGGCGAGCAGTTTTTACTAACAGACAGCACACGGAAAGTAAAGTGGAGAATAACAGATGAAACCCGCGATATATTGGGTTATAACTGTATACGTGCCAATGGTATAATATCTGATTCTATATACGTCGTGGCTTTTTATTCTGATAAGATCCGAGTTAGTGGTGGCCCCGAATTGTTTACCGGTCTGCCTGGCATGATATTGCAATTAGCTATACCGCACGAAAATGTATCATGGGTAGCTACTAAAATAATTGATTCGGAACCTACCAAACCAATAACCCAGCCAAAAAAAGGAAAGCCTGTTAATACCCAGCAATTGCTGGCCACGATAAGAAAAGGAATGGATGCTTACAGGGTAAGCGGTATAAACGTAGATTACTATTTGAAAATATTAGGCCTACTGTAACCAACCTGTTTTTTAATAATGCCAAGGCAATCGGGTCGTCCGAATGTTTTGGCATTGTCTGTTTATAGGGGATAACCTGCATTTTGACAGCCCATCGGCTGATGAACTGGGCAAAAGATACGCAGCTAAAATGCTGGTATTGCAGAAAAAGAAATAACAGTAAAAGCGTTGCGGTCTTTGACCATACAAATAACGCCGTAACATTTTAACACAAGCTGTATCTTACCCGCATTAAGAAGATTTAACAACTTATGCAGGGTTTTGAGACCATCTATACACAATACTCTCCCCAGATATTCAGGGTATGTATGGGCTATGTGAACGATGCTGAGCAGGCGAAGGATCTAACTCAGGAGACTTTTATTTCAGTTTGGAAAAATCTTGACTCGTTCCGTCATGAATCAAAGATAAGTACCTGGATCTATCGCATTGCTACCAACAACTGTTTGCGTGCAATAGAGGTAGGAAAGAGAATGATAAAAACCGAACTACCTCTACACCTTCCTGATCTACCTGACGAAAGCCCTGAAGAAAAGTTGCGATTTCTGTACCAGGCAATATCCGAGTTGGAAGAAACAGAACGTATCATCATTTCCCTGTTGCTGGAAGATTTGCCACAGGGCGAGATTGCTGACATTGTTGGGCTTAACCCGGGTACAGTACGTGTAAGGATACATCGCATTAAAGAAAAATTAGCTATTAAATTCAGAGAGCATGGACAATTTGAATGAGCTTAAAGCCATTTGGCAAACAGCAAAAACCGAGGAACTGCCCACAACAGCGGAAATGATTACACTGGCAAAAAAGTTTCGTTATCAGAAGCTACGAAACAAAGTGTTGTCAATAGTAGTAGGAGTGATGGCTATTTTTTTAATGCTTACTTTCTTCGTTACCACTCCACAGTTGGCAACAACAACTATCGCAGGAATGATATTTACCGTGATTACCTGCATTATATTGATATATACGAATGCAAGGTCGATAAAACGTTTTATTGATTTAAAAGACTACAGCAACAAGGAATTTATCCGATTTTTAGAACAAACCCGCCGAAACCAGTTGTATTATTACAAGTATACACAAGTGGCCGGTTTGCTGTTTAGTAGCATCGGTTTGCTTTTATTTCTTTATGAGTTTGTACAAAAAAGCAATGCTCTGTCTGCAGCGTTTTATACAATAGCAGTGGGGTGGCCCTTATTTATGTGCTTTTATTTACGCCCACGTAATTTTAAAAAGCAGTCTGCCAAACTGAACGACATGTTAACATCATTAAAGAAAGTAAACGATCAACTCCAATGAAAAAGACAAAAGTTACCATATGGCTTATCTGTATGTTACCATTAGTTATCTCGATAGTGGTGCTGCAACGTTTATCAAATATACCTGATTTTTTGCGCGGGGCATTAACGGGTGTTTGTATAGGATTGCAATTGATGTTTTTTGTTTTGCTGAAAAAGAAGAAACCAACGCCAGGCTATTGAAGCATAAAAGCGATGTATTTAGAAAAAATGGTACGCCATTTAAGCAGGACGAAGTGAATGTTATTAAGGAGCAGACTTGAAAAAAGTAATATCCGCAGTTAAGTTTCAGGAATAAATAATCTAAAATTAAACTTATTGCAATTCCATACGTCATAAATATATTATTATCAATAGTATATATGAAGGCAGCAGTAAAATATCCCATTTATTTATTCCTTGCTGTAGTAGTTATATTGGCATCGGCATTTATTTTTAGGCCCAATGAAAACGAACAAACTATTTCCTTCCCCTATAAAAAAGCGGGGTTAACAAACCGGCAAGCCGCAGCGCATTTACTCAATAGGTTTACCTATGGTGCCACACCAAGCGAAGTAGACGAAGTTGTAAAAATGGGCCTTGAAAAATGGTTCCTGCAACAGTTGGACGGCAATTTACCCGACGATTCCCTAAATCAGATACTAAGCAAATATGATGCACTTAAGCTATCCAATAAAGAAATTGTTGCTCAATTTCCTAAAAATGCTGTGGTAAAACGTTTGGCGGTTAGAGACAGCGTTATTAATAAAGACTCAATTAACGTAGACCGAAAAGAATATAAAGATTTGCTTGCCAGCTATATGCAGCAACATAGCCTTAAACCGGAGCAGGAATTGTTAAGGCAGCTTTATGAGCAAAAAGTTTTGCGAGCCACTTATAGCAATAACCAATTGCACGAGGTTTTAACTGATTTTTGGTTCAACCATTTCAATGTTTCGTTAACCAAAAATCAATCTGCGCAATTTATTCCCAGTTATGAGCGCGATGCCATCCGCCCAAATGTTACCGGCAATTTTGATGCGTTGCTGTTAGCAACGGCAAAGTCGCCGGCTATGCTTTATTTTTTGGATAACTTTAGTAGTACGGGCACTAATACGCAAAAGCCCCGGGCATTGATGAGAAATGCCGCAAATATGCAGCCTGTAAAAAAAGCCCAGGGATTAAATGAAAATTATGCCCGCGAAGTAATGGAACTGCATACGTTGGGTGTTGATGGAGGGTACACGCAGCAGGATGTGACACAGGCTGCAAAAGTGTTAACGGGTTGGACGGTCTTCCCTATGGGAGAGTATGGCAACGCCGACGCCCTACAAAAACTGATTAATAACACGGGCGAAGAAGGGCTTATACAAAAGGGGTATGTACACGAAGGAGACTTTCTGTATACCCCAAACAGGCATGATAACGATGAAAAAACAGTGTTAGGCAAATACTTTGATGGTGATGGCGGCTATATGGAAGGCGTTGATCTGCTTGAAATGCTGGCGCACCATCCTTCTACTGCTAAGTTCATCACAAAAAAACTAGCTGTCCGTTTTGTTAATGACGCACCGCCGCAAAGTTTATTAGATAAAATGGCGAAGACCTTTACACAAACTGATGGTAACATCCGTCAGGTTTTGATCACTATGGTTTCCTCGCGTGAATTTTGGAATACAAAAGCACTTCGCGAAAAAACTAAATCACCGTTTGAGTTGGTTATAAGTTCAGCACGTGCATTAAACGCGCGGATAGATCAGCCCATTCAATTATATAATTGGGCAAACAGAATTGGCCAGCGTGTTTACGCTTACCAGGCACCAACCGGTTTTCCAGATAGATCGCAGTATTGGATCAATAGCGGGGCTTTGCTTAACCGCATGAATTTTGGCCTTGCAATGGCTACAGGGCGTGTTCCTGGTGTTAAGGTTGATCTTGCTGCGCTTAATAATAATCATGAGCCTGAGAGCCCTGAAGCGGCATTACTGACCTACGGTAAATTACTGTTACCGGAACGCGACTTGAGCCAAACTATAAAAGAGCTTATGCCAATGTTGAGCGAAAAAGAACTCGCAAATAAAGTAGATGCCGCCGCCAAGGCGCCGCAGGGTAATAAGAGTGGTGAGATAATGATGGATATGGATGTCTTCGGAAAAAAGAAGAATAACAATGCTCGTAATTTACAGACAATCGCAAACGGAAATAACAGTATGCTGGCGCAGGTGGTAGGCATTATTTTAGGATCGCCAGAGTTTCAACGGAGATAAATAAAAATTTGAGATGGTATCAAGAAGAGGATTTATAAAATCAGGTGGGTTAGCTTTACTTGGAGTAGGGTTAATGGGTGGCATACCAGCTTTTTTAGCAGAGGCTGTTGCTAGTGAAAAAAACCGTACGCTATATTCAAAAAAGAAGGTAATGGTGTGCATATTTCAGCGCGGTGCCATGGATGGCTTAATGGCTGTTACTCCTTTTACCGATGACTATCTAAAAGCGGCCAGGCCGACGCTTTTTATGTCGGCAGCTAAAAGCCAAAATGTAAACTCTTTAATAGATCTTGATGGGCACTTTGGTCTTCACCCGGCTATGGCGCCCTTTGCAGATTTGTATAACCAAAAGCAATTGGCCATAGTACATGGTATCGGTTCGCCAAATAATACACGCTCGCATTTTGACGCACAGGACTATATGGAATCTGGCACACCATTTAACAAAGGCACAACAAGCGGTTGGCTCAATCGTGCTGTTGGTTTGCTTGGGCACGATGCCACGCCTTTTCAGGCCGTAAGTCTAACCTCATCGTTACCGCGCTCTTTTTATGGCGATAACCCAACGCTGGCCGTTAGCAGTCTGCAGGACTTTGCCATACAAATGCGAGGTAACCCTGGCGGTGCCAATATGGCTGCGAAAAGCTTTGAAGATCTTTATCAGCAGACTTCATCATCGCTGCTTAAACAGACAGGCAAAGAAAGTTTTGATGCAGTTAAAATGCTGCAAAAAACAGATATCAAAAATTATAAACCAGCTAACAATGTTCTCTATCCCAATACGCCTCTTGGCAATTCGCTTAAGCAAATAGCGCAATTGATAAAAATGGATGTTGGTTTAGAGATTGCTTTTACCGAATCAAATGGTTGGGATACGCACTTTAACCAGGGGACCGACAAAGGGTTATTTGCACGTAACGTAGCCGATTTAAGTGGTTGTATAACTGCTTTTTGGAACGATATAGGCGCCTATCAGGATGATGTTACGGTGATGACCATGACCGAGTTTGGCCGTACTGTAAAACAAAACGGGACGGGCGGTACAGACCATGGTCGGGCATCATGCAATTTTATTTTGGGTAACGATGTAAAAGGCGGCATGGTTCATGGCAATGTTAAGCCGTTGTCGATGGAAAATTTAGAAGACGGCCGCGACTTAGCAGTAACCACTGATTTTAGAAGTGTATTTAGCGAAGTTGCCGACAGGCATTTAAAATTAAGTAATGACAGGGTACTTTTTCCGGATTGGAAGGGTGATAAGGTAGGAGTAATGCGGAGTTAACGCTTTAACTGAGCTATTTGCAGCGCTTTACGCAAAACCTCTTCAATGTCGGCAGTCGGCAGATCTTTGTCGGCGTCAAAGAGCATTATTTTCATCCGTGCACGTTTCTCCGTTATCAACGCAGCATGATCAATCAATTTCCCATCCACAATACCCAGGTAAGGCTGGTGCAAGGTTTTATGCGCCCATAAATAGCATAGCATTTTGCCTTTATAGCAAAACATAGGCATGCGGTATTTCCACTCAGCGGTTATGTCTTTATCTTGATTTAAAATTATAGTACGTAAAGCAAGCAAGCAGCTTTTAACGGGTTCTTGGTGAGTAAGGTAAAAGTTATCTAACTCGTTTACCATATTTAACAATTGTTCCCCATTTAGGGCGCGAGTGGGCTTAACCGTTGCCTGATCGCCTCATATAAAATAACGCCGGTCGCGACAGATACGTTAAGCGACTCTATTTCGCCATACATCGGTATTTTAGCCAGATGATCTGCAATGCGGATGATTTCATTACGAACACCATCTTCTTCAGATCCCATTATAATTGCGGTAGGTGCGGTGTAATCGGGTTGGTAAATGTATTCTTTGGTTTTTTCGGTACAACAAACCAATTGTAAGCCAGATTCCTGTATAAATCTTACCGTCTGCATAAAATTGTCATGCCGGCAAACGGGAATTTTATATAGCGCGCCTGCTGATGTTTTAATAGCATCAGGGTTTATCTGCGCAGAACCCTTTGCGGGCACTACTATTGCGTGTACACCACTACATTCAGCTGTACGGGCAATGGCACCCATGTTACGTACATCAGTTATGGAGTCGAGTATAAGAATAAGCGGGGTTTCTCCTTTTTCAAATATCTGTGGAATGATGTCCTCAATGCGCTGATAGGTAATAGGCGAGATAAAAGCCACAACACCCTGATGGTTTTTCATGGTGAGGCGGTTAAGTTTTTCAACAGGTACCTGCTGCGCGGTAATATTATATTCGTTCATGAGTTCTTTAAGCTCAGAGATAAGACCACCGCCAACACCTCGTTGTACATAAAGCGATTCAATTTCTTTACCCGAACGGATGGCTTCTATCACCGCACGGGTACCAAATACCATTTGATTACTTTCTCTCGGTTCCCTGCTCTCCCGGTTATTATACATCATTTTTTACTATAACTATCTGAAACACAAAAGTAGCGATATTAATTGATTAAGCCTTTATTGAAGTGTTTTAAGCGCTGATTTATAGCTTTGGTTAACATGTTAAAAACGTTATCCACATTGTATTAAATCCCTGATATTCAGAACGAAATTTTGCTATTCAACAAGTTATTAACATTGGGTGTTAATTAAAATCATTTAAAACGATATCAAAAATGCGGTTTTAATTTTATCGTGTTAACCGAATGTTAACGATAGTTATCTATTTTTGATACATGATTTTTGAGAACGAAAACTCCAATTACAAGCCGAATACTAACGAAAAACGAAGCCGGATTACCAACCCTACACCTTACAGCGGAATGGGCAAATTACCGCCGCAAGCTGTTGACCTTGAGGAGGCTGTGTTAGGTGCATTAATGCTGGAGAAAGACGCCCTTTCATCTGTTATTGATATTTTAAAACCCGAAGTTTTTTATCGAGATAATCATCAACGCATATTTCAAGCCATACGTACGCTGTTTGAAAAGACATCGCCGGTTGATATTCTTACCGTGACTGCGCAATTGCGCACGCAGGGCGAACTGGAAATGATAGGAGGGGCATACTATATTACCGAACTTACCAACCGTGTTGCATCCGCTGCTAATATTGAGTACCACTCGCGCATTATTATTCAAAAATTTATTCAGCGGGAGCTCATCAGGATCTCCACAGACATAATAAACAGCGCGTATGAAGACACTACCGACGTGCTTGATTTGTTGGATAAGGCCGAGAAAAACTTGTTCGAGATAGCGCAAAATAACCTTCGTCGAGATTCGCGCAAAATGGACGACCTGTTGCATGAAACGCTGAAAGAAATAGAATTACTCAAAGATAAAAAAGATGGCCTTACCGGTATAGCTTCAGGATTTACTGAGCTGGACAGAATGACCTCGGGCTGGCAAAAATCCGACCTTGTAATTATCGCAGCCCGCCCTGCAATGGGTAAAACTGCCTTTGTTTTAAGCTGCGCGCGTAACGCAGCGGTTGATTTTGATAAGCCGGTAGTTGTGTTCTCGTTAGAGATGTCGTCTATTCAATTGGTTAATCGTTTGGTATCAGGAGAAACTGAAATTGAACAGGAAAAGATAAGAAAAGGAACACTGGAAGAGTGGGAATGGCAACAGATCCACTCAAAAATAGGAAGATTGGAGCAGGCTCCTCTCATTATAGATGATACACCCGCACTTAATATTTTTGAGTTCCGTGCTAAATGCCGTCGTCTTAAATCACAGCATGATATTCAATTGATCATAATTGACTACCTGCAACTGATGCAAGGTAAAGCCGATGGAAAAGGCGGTGGTAACCGTGAGCAGGAGATAGGCAGTATATCACGCGCTTTGAAATCAGTAGCTAAGGAACTGAATGTGCCGGTTATAGCGCTTTCGCAATTAAGTCGCGCGGTTGAGAATCGCCCGGGGGGCTCTAAAAGGCCGATGCTATCAGATTTACGTGAGTCGGGCTCTATTGAGCAGGATGCGGATATGGTTTTATTCCTTTACCGTCCGGAGTATTATGGATTAGAAGTTGATGAAGACAATAACCCAACGCAAGGTGTAGGAGAAGTTATTATTGCCAAACACCGTAACGGTGAGACCGGCAGGGTGAGGTTGAAGTTTGTGGGCAAATATGTTAAGTTTACCGATTTGGATGGGGGAGACAGCTTTGAGGCGCCAAGTCCGTTTGCAGGTCTTAACCCTTCACAAAACTTTGACAAGCCCAGCAACTTCATCATCCGTCCATCACGCATGGACGATCTGGAAGATGAGCCACCGTTTTAAATTATTTCGAGACATTTTAAACGACCAAAGCCACCTTAGAAGTGGCTTTGGTCGTTTAAAAAGAACTTTGCAATCCTTATATCCTACAAATTTTAGTCATTAGTCCGCGTTTACAAACGAGCGCAGCATCCAGGTATTTTTCTCTTTATACTGCATAAATTTGTTGACCATGTCGTTGGTTCCGTCGTCGCCTGCCTCCTCGCTGATCTCCATTAAATCCCGCTCCAGTTCAATTAGTTTAGCCATATCATCAATAACGGCCTTTACCAGGTCTGTATCCTTAACACCTATAGTATTTATCTCTTTTATCTCAGAAATGTTAATGTACTCGGCAAAAGTGCTTACAGGTGGTTTCCCAAGCGTTAAAACTCGTTCGGCAATTTCATCAATTGTTAGCTGCGCCTGTGTATACAACTCTTCAAATTTAATGTGAAGGGTGAAGAAGTTGTTGCCCTTAACGTTCCAGTGGGCTCCTCTTAGTTTTTGGTAATGAATGTGGTAATTGGCAAGCAGATCATTTAAATGATCAACAACCGGTTTAACTGCTTTTTCGGTAAGGCTTATTTCTTTAGCGTCCATGATATTTTTAATTATTGTGAATGAACAGGCTTATGCTTGTTTTGTTTAATAAAAATACCACTCTTTTTATTAATAAAGGCATATTTGCATCTCTTATGACGCAATTCTCACCATTCATCAGCAAGCAATTCCGGGGCATTATCTGGCGTATGGAAATTGACGAAATAAGCGACACTATTTATCTTGAAATAAGAAAGGCCGAAGATAAGCTTGTAACCTTTGCTGCTGTTGATCTGATATCGGGCCACACAAAATTCGAAAATATTATTCTGCCTGAACGATGGTTAACCGGCATTGAGGCAGCTTATAACAACGTATTGTTAGTACATGGATACCTGGGCCAAAATGCACCTGTACACAGGGGGTTAACCGCTCTTGATGAAAATGGCTCCGCAATATGGAGCAATTATAGCATTGCGCTTGATCGCCTGAGTGTTAATGGCCCAATTATGTATGCTGCTCAGATACAGCCGCGTAAACTTTTTTTAACAGACATTCGTACAGGCGCTAACATCAAACAGTTTGATAGTGTGGTAGACACTGAGTACGTAAACAGCGTAGTATTTCCGCACAATGTTACGGACGGTGAATTAAACTTTGACCTTCCTGTAGAGTCGTACAACAGGGTTGTGGATTATCTTAGTTACAATAATTATAGAATTGTATCTTTGCACACGCTTGCCGAAGGGCAACTCATACAAAGCTTATATATATGGCAGAACAAAGATTTGGTTTACGAGGATTTATTGAACGATAACATACAAAAAATGCAACCCGAGGCGTTTATCCTGTATAAAAACAGAATAATTTATATAAAAAACAAGACCCAGTTAAAGGTTATTTCCCTATAAATATCTGAATACTATTTTATTATGAAATTAAAAGTTTTGTTGTTAGTTGCACCTTTGCTATCGCTGTCCGTAGAGCTATTTGCTTCGGCACCGGTAGATTCTATTGGTGTTGAGAACTTAAACGGTAAAAAAGTGGTGCTGCATAAGCTGGACCCAAAAGATAATTATTTTTCGGTGGGCCGCAGATATAACGTGAAGCCCAATATTATTATCCAATTTAATAATAATGCCGAGCTGAAAATTGGTGGTATCATTAAGGTGCCTACTGAGCAGCCATTTTTAGCGCCGACTGTGCAGCCGGTTGTATCGCAAAGTACACCTGTTGGGCCGCAAAATGCTTCTGTAGTAGCACAAAACGCACCTGTCGTGTCACAGACCACGACGCCAACCGTTACTGCAGATGCAAATCTTATGCAATATAAAGTATCCGCAGGAGAGACAATGTATTCCATTGCCAAGCGCTTTAACACAACTGTTGAAGATATTGTTAAGCTGAATAATTTAACTTCGAGTAATGCCGTCTCAGGACAATCGTTAAAAATTAAAATGAATTCAGCTAACGTTCCTGTGCCGGTTCCTGTCGCGCCTCCAATAGTTGTTAAAACAGATTCTTTCAGTTATAGCAGTCCTCAGGATAGTATGAATGCTGTAAAGTTTGGCGCCAATAAGTTTGGCCTCTATGAAAAAGCTGAAAAAGGCATAGCAGTTTCCATTACCGAGGAAGGGCTGGATCCTTCTAAAAAATTAGCACTTCACCGCACCGCACCTGTAGGTACCGTTATAAAAATAACTAATCCGATGACGGGTAAAACAACTTTTGCTAAAGTTGTAGGTCGTTTTACAGATAGCGAGTCTACAAAAGATGCCATTATAGTAGTTACCAAAAACGTTGCTGATTCTATTGGTGCGTTGGATAAACGAGTTCACGTAAACATCAGCTACGGAAGCCCAAATGAATAAACCGTATATTATTGGAATAGCAGGAGGGAGCGGGTCAGGAAAGACTTTTTTTTTGAACCGTTTTTTAGATCACTTTACCAAAGACGAGATTTGCCTGGTCTCTCAGGATGATTATTATATTCCGGTGGCTCATAACATGACGCCGGAAGAAAATAAACTCTATAACTTTGATCTGCCTCGTACTATTGATGCCGAACATTTTGAAACGGATGTTCTGGATCTTATAGCAGGCAAAACCATCCTTAAAACAGAATATACCTTTAATAACCCTAATGCTAAGCCTAAAACATTAGAGATAAAACCAGCTCCGATAGTAATTATAGAAGGCCTGTTTATAATGCACTTCAAAGGAATAGCCGATTTAATAGATATGAAGATATTTGTTGAGGCAGATGGGGCTATCGCTTTAGAACGCCGTTTAAAACGCGATCTGCTTGAACGTGGCTACTCTAACGACGATGTGATGTATAAATGGGTGCACCATGTTGTGCCGGCTTATAACGAGTATTTGCTGCCTTATAAGGACGAGTGCCACAAAATCATTATCAACAATACCAATACCACCCAAAACATTGTTAAAGTGACCGAGGAGATATCGGCTGAATTAAGGAAAACAGTTTTTGGCAGCTAACGCCTAAATTCCTTCTTTAATACTTCTGAAAGGTTTTTCAGGCTCATCAATGCTGAACATGGTTAGTATGCTATCTTTTAAGGTCATGTAATCTCCACGCGGGCTAACCACCAGTTTTTTTACGCCGTTATGTGTTATAGCCATTGGTTGTATTTTAGAAGTCACCTTACCATCGCCGTCCATTTCAATAACGTAAAATTGTTCGTCTTTTCTGTCATCATAAATAATGCTTACGGTCCCGGCAGCATCATCAATAAATTTTCCTACAACCAATTTTCCAACCATTTCTTCGGGGCTAATAGATAGTAAGTGTTGTGCAGCTTCGGGGGTAAAACCAATAAATTCAAAATTCATCGGCTTATTATCATAATCGCGTATCGTGTCCTTGGCGGTCACTACACCGGGTTTTGGGTATCCGGCTATGGCGTAAACTATAACGCCGCCTGTATTTTTATAGCTATTGCCAGGCAACAAGAAATTAAGCTCAAGCGCTGCGTGCTGTGTACTATCATTACGAATGTTACCGGCTATATCCAGCATTTGCTGTTTGCTGATGCGGCCTTTTAACTGAACGTCCATTTTAGCGCCGTCAGCAGTTTTAGCTACGTTTGTTATACTGTATGGTTCTGTTGGTTTGTTTGAATTACATGCTGCTAACGCAACCAACAATATAAGGAAGATCTTTTTCATACGTACAAATTCATCACCGTAAGGCGGGCTGCAAATATATTCCTAAAAAAATAACCCGGCAATAGCAGTATTATATATCAGGCAGGCTTCTCGGATTGGTTTTTTTCTCCAACTATAGAATCACTTTTTAACAGATAAAACCTTATAAACTACTCCTTCAAGTTCAATTTAGCAAAAAAATCCCACAGCACTATACCTGCTGATACTACGATATTAAAGGAATGCTTAGTGCCAAACTGTGGTATTTCAATGCATCCGTCGGCAATAGCCATTACTTCATCGCTTACACCATTTACTTCATTGCCAAACACCAATGCATAATTCTCGTTTTCGGCAGGGGTAAACTCATTCAACATGGTGCTGGCCTCGGCTTGCTCTATTGCTATAATCTGATAGCCGTCGGTTTTTAGCTGTTGAATAGCTTCTTTAACGTCAGTATAATAACTCCAATCTACAGACTGTGTGGCCCCTAAAGCTGTTTTTTCTATTTCGCGATGAGGGGGCTGGGCCGTAATGCCGCATAAAATCACTTTTTCCACTGCAAAACCATCGCTTGTACGGAATATAGAACCTATATTGTGCATGCTGCGCACATTGTCTAAAACCACCACAACCGGCAGTTTTTGCTGTGTTTTAAACTCAGCTACCGTCGCGCGGTTTAGTTCGTCTAACTTTAGTTTACGCATTTCAAAAATCAGGTATTACTGTTTTCTTTCGGGTTGATAGATATACTACCAACACCATTACTTATAGATTGCTGGTAAACCGCGGGGGCATAACCTATTTTATCCTTATAATAAGCTATCACTTCATTACTAAAGGCTTCAAAACTATCTTTTTTTACTAATGCAATGGCACAGCCACCAAACCCCGCGCCGGTCATACGTGCGCCGGCAACATTGGCGTTTGTTTTCGCATAATCTACAATCGTATCCAGTTCTATCCCGCTTACTTCATAAAGATTGCGCAACGAGTTGTGCGATGCATACATCAGTTGACCAAACTCTGCAAGGCTGTTTTTTGATAAAGCAGTTATAGCAAGCTTAACCCGTTCATTCTCTTCAATAACATGTTGGGCACGCTTATATACTGTTTTATCTGCTATAAGGTGTTCGTTTTCTTTAAAAGTTGCCACGTCAATATCACAAAGATCGTCAATATCCAGCCGCTGCCGCAATGCAGTTAAAGCCGCCTCACATTCCTGTACCCGCTCATTATATTTTGATTCTACAAGTTTGCGGGGTTTATTAGTATTTATCACCGCTAAAATGTAATCGCCCAAATTGGCCGTCACCAGGTCGTAGTCCAAAGTGTCGCAGCTTATGGCCATGGCTTTATCCTTTTCGCCGAAGGTTACAGCAAACTGATCCATTATCCCGCTGTTTACACCTATAAAATTATTCTCAACCGCTTTTGAGAGTTTAACCAGATCAAGTTTTGAATAGCCCGCATTAAACAATTCGTTAAAAGCATAAGCCGTTACTACTTCGATAGAGGCTGATGATGAAAGCCCAGACCCGATAGGGACATTACCCCAGTAAAGCATGTCCAGACCTTTTATCTGGTGTCCGTCCCTTAAAAAATAATCAGCAACCCCAAGCGGAAAATTATACCAGTTATCACCGCTCTTTGTGTAGCCTGCTTGTAAAGGTATTTCTGCAAATTCATCAAAATTGAGGCTTCTTAAACGCAATACATTATCATTATTCGGCGCAACATAAAGCGTTGTGCCAAATTCAATTGCACACGGCAATACAAGCCCCCCATTGTAGTCTATGTGCTCACCAATGAGGTTTATCCTGCCTGGACAAAAAAAAGCATTTACGGCTTCCTTTTGGTAGATTTGAACAAATTTTTGAAAAAGATCACTATTCATTACCTGTGTTTTGTTTGAGTTGGCAAATATTGAAATTATTACACTATTAACCTTAATGTTACTTTAATAAAAACACCTTCGCGACTCGCTTTGTTTATAACAACAGTTTAAATAAAAATAACATGCAATACATAGTAACCGGATATGATTTTACAGATGACGGCGCAATACAGCGCAGATTAAATGTGCGCCCCCATCATCTTGATTTTGCCCGCGCCACCAAGGCGGCAGGCAATCTTATAAGCGCAGCTGCTATTTTAAATGAAGAAGGAAATGCTGTGGGTTCAGTAATGTTTCTTCAGTTTGATACAGAAGAGGAGTTAAATGCATGGAAAGCCGGTGAACCTTATTTCACCCAAGGTGTTTGGGAAACTATTGATGTTAAACCGGCTCGGGTGGCAGAGTTATAGTAGCAGCTGCTATAAACGCCGCTACTATAAATAAAATACTATTGCACTTTATAGCGATAAACGGCGCGCCCTATGTTACCGTCGGCATCAAAGCCTTCAATTATTGCTCTATAACTTCCTCTTCCGTCTGCATTAAAAAAGTCAAAGGTGGCGGCACCGCTGGTGGGATCGGTGTTTACACGTGGGTTCCAGTAAATAGTGGTACGTAAGTCACTGCCAACGGGCGAGTCTTTAGTAACCTCATAACGGGGGCTGTAAAACATCCTTGCCGCAGTAAAACCCTTCGGTTTTATTTTGACGCCGCTGTTGGCTGGCATCATGTCATCTAAAACAGCGTTTATCTGATCCTTGCTCATTTTGACTGTCTCAATCTTTTTTGAGTTTACAACAACCACACCAGTGGTATTGCTCATTCGGTTAATGCCACTAACACCATCATTTAAAAATACCTCTACAGATTCAACGGTTTTTGGATCAACTGAGCGTAAGCCACTTAAATCCATCATAACGTTATTTACATAGATAGCAACAGGTCGCCTATCTCCCTGCATATAACTTCTTCTTATATATAAATTATCCTGCTCAAAGGTTAATCCCGCCGCATTTTGCAGACAATCAAATAAATTCGCACATACGGAAAGCATATTACCATCAAGGGTGTGGTCGGCCATCATAGTTAATCCTGTGAGATTGGAATTGTCTAAATGGCTGGCCCGCTTAATTTTAGGAGCAACGGTGGCCCGTATAGTTACTTCATTAAGCACACGAGAATTATCTGCAACTTTTTTGCTGTTTTGCAAATAAGGGCGCATAGCGCTGTCAATATTAAGAAATGCCGCCGGAGCGTTGATACTTGCCGTAATAGGTTGAAAAGAATCACTGTTTAATATGATCATGAAGTTATTGCTGTTTGGGTTGCCCTTGGCACTTACCACAGCCTGCAGTGAATCTGGGAAATAAAGCTTTGAAAAAGTAAACTCGCCTACAGTATTAGCCTGGGTGTTTACGGATAAACGCCTGTCTTTGACCTCAAAGTTAATATTTCCGCGATTTACCGGCATACCTTGTGATGTGCGCAAACTACCTGATATAGTGATACCGTCTTCGGGTTGAAATTTTACATTAGAAGGCAATTTATTTGTAGCTATGTCTTTATATATAATTCTACTATACCCTTGTGTAAGCATCAGAGCATCCAGGTCAGAATTTGTTTTATCTGTTGCATTGTTAAAGTAATAATTAGGCTTTTCAATATAACCCTTCAGATCTGACGTTAAAAGTAAATCAGTCAGAATAGTTGTTTCAGAACTTTCGTCAAAAGGAACTTTTGTCTCATCAATTACAGTAACCGAGAGATCTGCCGCAACGGGTTTCTCCGCGTTTTTTGCAGATACATTCATTACCACTTTATCCCTGCCTGTATAAACTGTTTTCGGAGTTGTCAGCGTTAGGGATAGTTGATCGTCCGCCTTATTGATAAAAACAAGTCGTTCAGATAATGCATCTCCGTTACTGTTCAGAACGCTTATTTTGGCTACACCCGACGGCAGTTTATTAGTTATTGACAAGGGGTATGTAGTTGCATTTAAGGCACCAGTTTGTGCCGCATAAAAAATCGCCTGGCCGTTTTGTGCTACAATGTAGAAGCGCTTGCCTTTGTTTTTTTGAAGAAATGCATCATTACACAGTAAATTAAGCACAATACGCTGCGGAGATACCGTTGCAACGCTGATTGCAATGTCCTGTGCACTTACTTTAGGCAGATCATAATTACCTTTAGAGCCGTCGGCAAAGGTTATAGCGGCCTTATAAATTTTACCAGCAACGGGCGTAAGGCTGAAAGTGCCCATTCCCAAATGCTGGGATGAAATGGTCGCAACGGTAGCTCCTGCATTATCAGTAATAATTCCCTTCATGTCAACACCCATACCATTGGCAGCTATGGCTTTAAAAGCAACTTTACCAGCTACGCCTTCAATCAGATCGCCACCCTCGGGAAAAAACTGAACATCAGTTGGCGCGGCAGTGCTTTTTAAAGAGAATTGGTTGGTTACTTCTTTGGGGTTTGCGTCAATTTCGGTAATCAAGTCGCTTGAAGACAGGTCCGTCAATTTATTTGTATCAAAACTTACCGTTATATTACCGGCAGCATCTGTAGTTCCTTTTCCTTTTGACAGTACATCATCATTTTTGGTCTGAACTTTCCAGTTCACTTTTTTGCCCGCAATTGCGCTTCCGTCGGTGTTGCGATAGTTAAGGCGTGCGGTTACTTTAGCGGCATTATTTTGTGTGGATGACGTTAGCGAAATATTTGTGAGAACAGTTTTGTTGATCGCGTCGCCTATACTTATAGTTTTATCAAAAAAGTAAGCCGTGTCAAAGTTGCGCATCCATTTAGTGTATGCCCTTATTTGATAATTTCCCTGCTTATATTTTGCTTTAATTATGGCGATATTACCAAAAGCCACACCTTTAGTAATAGCTAGCTTAAGCTTTTGTACTATAGTGTCCTTATTAATCACGTCCACATAAACCACGTTGCTTATTGCGGAGGGTACCCGTTGCTTCAAATCACCATAACTGTCTGCTGTAACGTAGGCTTTAAACCAAATGGTATCGCCCACTGCATAGTATGGTTTATCAAAATGAAGATATACTTTTTCTATTGGATATGAGCTGTTGTAATCTGCCGTTTTTTGCGCAAGCGTTACCAACGGAATAGAATCTGTTTGTGAAAAAGCTGATAAGCCGGTTACTAAAAACAGCGATAGTAAAAAAGTAGATCTCTTCAGGTTCATATTGCGATTTGAAGTATAATTGGTTAAATATAGATAAGTTACAACACGCGGGCGCTAAAACATGCTATTTTAACATTTTTTTACAAATTATAGTATGTTTTAACGCGTAACTTTTTAGGCAGGTTTGTTTATAAACGGAGATTTTTATAAAAGACAAGGCAGAATTCTATACAGAATTCTGCCTTGACGCCTTGCGGCTAAACGGTAATTTATTTACCAGCCGCTTCCCTTTTGGGCTACACCACTGCTGATATGGCCTTCTGCTGTAGCTTTGCTCATTATAGCAGCCATTTTGTTTCCCGCACCATCTGTACCGGTTGCAATGTATCTGCCTGATTTTACATCAATAACAGGATCAACCATTGGTACGTTTTTGGTTTTTGTTTTCACTGAATAGGCGGTAATGCCGCCACTTGTAGGTGTTGCCATGATAAGTTTTTAATTGTTTTAAAAAGTTTAACCCTTGTTAGGTAATAATTGTTTGTACAAACATAATGTATTGTTATTAACATGTACAACCTATTAGCTAAAAGATATTCCAAAAAATGTTAAAAAAGGCCTGTTTTGGAGTCGTTTTTTGCAATTTGTGGAAAACTTGTTACTCCTCAAATGTAAATATTGTAAGTGAACGTGAAAATTGCTCTTTTAAAAATGCACTCGCATAGCGCTTTTAGATGTAAAAAAGAAACCACTAAGCCTTTTAAACACCAAATAGGTTGATAGCTTATAGTTAACAATATACTTTTACCTATTCTTTTTCAACCACAACAGCTGTTCCGTACGCTAACACTTCTGTTATACCCTGCATTATTTCATTGGCGTCATATCGCATAGCAACTATGGCATTGGCGCCCATAACCCGGGCGTGCTCTATTAGCAATTGATAAGCTTCCTGGCGTGTATTTTCGCAAAGTTCAACATAAATTGAAAGCCTGCCGCCAAATAATGACTGAAAGCCACCTGCTATATTGCCAAGCGCACTGCGACTACGCACCGTAACGCCACGCACAACGCCTAATTGTTTAACAATTTTGTAACCCTCAAGCGAGTTAGCGGTGGTAACTAATGATGTATCCATTATTGTAATTTTTAAATTTTAAACACGGGCAGATTAAACAACCCTTTTTTTAATTTAGATTAAAACGCCTAACGAGAATTACATATAAAACTATATTTATTTGTATTTACACAAATAAGAGGTCTGCGCCGATGTTTTAACTTTGAATGACGAGTTAGCAGGTACTTCAAACGACTGACCGTTGGTAAAGCTCGTCCATTCTGTTTGGCCCGGAAGCAATGCCACAAGTTCTCCTTCAATTACTACCATGGTTTCATGGGTTGCCGTGCCAAATTCGTATTCTCCGCTTTCAATTACGCCAATGGTTGATTTACCTTCGGCCGATGTATAGGCAAGTGACTTTACTGTGCCTTCAAAATATTCGTTTACGTTGATCATTGTAGTTTTTTTTAGTGCCCGAAGATGGGAATTTCAGTCAATACTTCAAAGGGAATGGGGCCATGAACTATTATCCATCAACTATCAACTAATTCCTTAACCCCACCAAAAGCCGCGAAATAAGAATTTTTATGTAATACCTCTACCTGCTTAAAGCCAACCTTTTTTAGTAGTTCGGTTTGATAATTTAATGATCGGGGTGTGTCCTCGTATGCCACATAGTCCAATACTTTTTTCCGATAATCCGGTCCCCCCAATGTGTCCAAATAATCACTGTATTTCTGGTGGAACAGACGCTTCAACGGTTCCGAATCATGCGTTATTAAATCCGATATCCAGAAGCTACCTCCCGGTTTAAGCATCCGGTACATATTAGAAAAAACACTTTCCCAATCGGCATCATCCCTTAAATGGTGCAGTGTCGCAGCGGCTAAAATTATATCAAAGCTCTGATCCGGCAAATTAAGGTTCCGCATATCATCCTGAATAATAGCAACCTCGCCGTTTGTTTCTGCACTTACACGCTCCTTTGCCCTTAATAGCATGGGCATGCTCAAATCATTAAGCGTACAGTTTAAATCGCCTGTTTTGCTTAACATTTTTAAGGTATAGTTACCGGCGCCGCAACCTATGTCAAGCAGATCATTAGCTTCGGGATTGATGTACTTAGCTGCTTCGGTACATAACTCCATGGTAAGCGGGGCATCAATGGTAGTCAGCTGGCCGGTATCTAAGTTAGAAAAACGTTCAACATCGTTATCAAAACGATGTCTTATTTCGTCGTTCCCTGCTTTTTTTGAATAGTCTGTGATCATACTTTAATGTTTATTATTGCCAAAGCTAAACGCATTTTTAATATTTGTAGCACTGTAATTAAACGGTGGTGAAAATTATTCGAAATAGTATCCAGGCAAGTTATTTGCCTGGCCAATTGAAACTGTTTAGCCCTAAAAGACGTAAATACGGAACCAAACTTGTAAATATGCCGAACGCACCTATTCCAAAAAACGAATTTGAAAGACTAATTGACCTTTCAGAATATGATCTGGATTATTCCGGTCTGGAAGACAATTTTAAAGACCTTGCAAAACTAGCGGCCAATGTAGCCGGTACAAAAATTTCTTTGGTAAATCTTATCGACTCATTCACTCAATGGAGCATAACTAACCATGGATTAGCCATTGATCAGATGCCGAGGGAGGAATCTGTATGCCAATACACAATAATGGATGACCAACCCTTTGAAGTGGCGGATCTGTCTGCCGATGATCGTTTCAAAAATAAATTTTACGTAACGGATGATCCCAATCTTCGATATTATTACGGTCTTCCCTTAACCACGTCTGAAGGCCATAATATTGGTGCATTATGTGTGCTCGACAAGGAAATAAAGAGCATATCACCCGAAAAGACTGAACTGCTTAAAATAATTGCCAACGAAATTGTTAACCGTCTAAAAGCGCTTAAAGTAATTAATGACCTAAAGGGGCAATTAAGGTATGCCGACGAGACGAAAAAGAAGGTTGCGCATGACATACGGGGCCCACTGGGAGGTATTATAGGGCTGGCACAGATCATCAGCGAGCAGGGGCAAACTAACCAAATAGATGAAGTACTTGAATTTATTAACCTGATACAAAAAAGCGGGAAATCTATATTAGAATTGGCTGATGAAATATTGACGGCTGATGAAAAACAGGCCCCCAAAGGAGATGAATTTAACCTGATAATGCTTAAAGATAAGCTGGAAAAACTTTATCAGCCTCAAGCCCGCAATAAGAATATCAGGTTTACTGTTTTTATTTCGCCAGAAACGGCGACGGTACCTTTTTCACGAAATAAACTACTTCAGATAATTGGTAATCTGGTATCCAATGCAATGAAATTTACGCCTGAGAGTGGGCAGGTACGCGTATCATTAACGCTTAAAACCGAACAAGAAACACCGGTATTATTAAAGATTTCAGTAAGCGACAGCGGGGTAGGAATGTCTGATCAGGCAATTGAAAAGATTCTTGATGGAACAGCCTCATCAACTGATGGCACTGGCGGCGAGCATGGGTATGGTTTTGGTTTAGCGCTGGTTAAACATCTTATAAGTAGTTTAAACGGAACCATGCACATAATTTCAAGGCCCGGCGAAGGCGCAACATTTGAAGTAAGCTTGCCACAAATGGTATCGTAGTTAACGCCTCATTGTTCTTATAAACATAATAAGGAGTATAAATAAAATAGCAATTTCAATAATTTTCATTTTTCCAAATGTAACAAACAAAGGCCCGCTCATCGCGGGTTTTTTGTTTGTTATATCTGCGGCGTATCAATCTTAAAACCCTTATTTATGATGCAAATAAATTAAATGTTGTTGTGCTACAGCCACTTTGGTTTGTTTTAACATTTTGTTAACCCAGAAGCAAAGGTTTTTCTATATTTGCGGCGGGTAAGTCTTTTACGGCCAGCTCCTCTTGAACTCCCCCAGGGTGGGAACGCAGCAAGGGTAGAGAGTTGAGCGGCGCGATAAAAGTAGCTTACCCATTTTTTGTGCCCAAAATTTCGATAATTATATTTGTTGAATGTAAATTTTAAAGAGCGGGTAATCGCGTTCTTTAACTTTCAACCACTAATCTTACCAAAAGCTTATCTTAGCACCATGCTTGATATAGTTATTATAGGGGCCGGCCCCATAGGCATTGCCTGCGGCCTTAGGGCGCAAAGGGAGGGGTTAAGTTTTGTTATTCTTGACAAAGGCTGCCTTGTCAATTCTTTATACAACTACCCCGCAACCATGACTTTTTTTTCTACTTCGGAGAAATTGGAAATAGGTGGGGTGCCTTTTGTTACCGTAAATAATAAACCGGGCCGTGCCGAAGCTTTAGAATATTATCGCAGAGTGGCAACCTCGCATAACCTGCCTGTTAAGTTATTTGAGGAGGTTATCACCATTCAACCCGACGGCGACACCTACACTGTTACAACAAATAAAGGAACATGCCAATCAAAAAAGGTGATTATAGCCACCGGTTTTTATGATGTAGCCGTAACATTGGATATACCTGGTGAGGAATTGCCTAAGGTTAAACATTATTATAAAGACCCGCATTACTTTGCCATGCAAAAAGTAGTAGTTGTGGGTTCCAGTAATTCGGCCATTGACGTGGCCCTGGAGACGTATAGAAAGGGCGCTCACGTCACCTTAGTAATTAGGGGTGAAGAGGTGAGCCAAAGGGTTAAATATTGGGTGCGACCTGATATTTTAAACCGGATTAAAGAAGGCAGTATAAAGGCCTACTTCAAATCTAACCTGAAAGCCGTAAGAGAGCATGATGTAGACATTGACACTCCGGAAGGGATCGTTACGATACCAAATGATTTTGTAATGGCCATGACGGGGTACAAACCCAATTTTGATGTGCTGAAAAAATGGGGACTTAACCTATCTGCAGATAAAAATATACCGGAGTATAACCCCGAAACTATGGAGACCCATTTGCCGGGTTTATACCTTGCGGGGGTAGTTTGCGGCGGACTGGACACCCACCTTTGGTTTATTGAAAATTCGCGCATTCATGCTGAAATGATCGTTGATGATATAATGGCTAAAAGGTGAGCATTTTATCACTTTGATTAAGGGAAGGGATTTAATTTTTTAACTTTCTCAAGTCTTTCAAAACCAAAGTTTTATTCAGCTAATGTAAACTTAACATTATTAACTATTCACATTATCAACTAAATCAACTTTTCGCTTGTATAAATAAAAAATAATGCAAATTTTTGCATCAAATTTTAAATAAAGCAAATAACTATAATAATGAACCTTCAAAGCTTAAATAAGCCCGCCGCGAGAGACATAAAAGCTCCGTTTGCCGCTGCTTTGGTTTCTACTGTTTTATTTACCCCGTCTCGACGAAGGCTCTATATCCCCAGAGTTTAATTGCAGGTAGTTATTGCCTGACAAAAAAAACCGAAGTTTTAATTAAACTTCTCCGTTAAAAAACACTTTAATAACAAAGGCCTTACGGCCAAATGTTAACAGTAATTTTTTCTATCCATAATGACCATACAAGATTTTGATATACAGGTTGCATCAGCACAGCACGCAGACTACGCGCAGATAATATGCGACGAGATGGCCGAGTCGGCCAAGGCCCGTGGTACCGGCATTGCGCAGCGCTCGCCTGAATATGTTGCAAATAAGATGCTGGAAGGTAAAGCAGTTATTGCTTTGCACAAAGACGGTACCTGGGCAGGTTTTTGCTATATAGAAACCTGGAGCCATGGCGATTTTGTGGCTAATTCCGGTCTAATTGTTTCACCGCCCTTTCGTAAGGCCGGTTTGGCTAAAGCTATCAAGCATAAAATTTTCGAACTTTCGCGCACCAAATATCCCGAAGCTAAACTGTTTGGCTTGACTACCGGATTGGCGGTAATGAAGATCAACTCGGAGTTAGGTTACGAACCGGTAACCTATTCAGAACTTACGCAGGACGAGGAATTTTGGAAAGGCTGCCGCAGCTGCGTTAATTATGATATTTTGACCAGCAAAGAACGTAAGAATTGCATGTGCACCGCTATGCTTTTTGATCCCGCTGAAAAGCAGAAGCAGACAGAAGATAAATTAGAAAAGATAACGCACAAAGCTAACTTGTTTAAGCGAATTGAATCGGCAATAAAAAGTTTCGGGCAAAGTCTTGATGAAAGTCTTAAATAGGCTTAAGGTTAGTAGTAATAGAAGCACAAAAGAAATAATACCTTTTACCTCGATAAAAATGGATAAAAAGAAAGTAGTACTTGCTTATAGCGGAGGTTTAGATACCTCATTTTGTTGTATTTATTTGACCCGCGATTTGGGTTATGAAGTTCACTCAGTTATTGTTAACACAGGTGGTTTCAGCGAAGAAGAACTGAAAACTGTTGAGAAACGCGCTTACGAAATGGGCGTAACGTCTCACCATGTGGTTGACGAAACCGAGAATTACTATAACACTTGCGTACGTTACTTAATTTATGGCAACGTATTAAAAAATAACACTTATCCATTATCAGTTAGTGCCGAGCGTGTTAGCCAGGCTACTGCCATTGCTAACTATGCTAAAGAAATAGGGGCCGAGTTTGTGGCGCATGGCAGCACCGGCGCGGGTAACGACCAGGTAAGGTTTGATATGATCTTTAATATCCTGATTCCTAACGTTGGTATAATTACGCCGATAAGAGATTTAAAGCTCAGTCGCGAAGCTGAAATAGAATACCTGAAAAAGCATGGTGTTGAAATGAATTTTGAAAAAGCCAAATACTCTATCAACAAGGGCATATGGGGTACATCAGTGGGTGGTAAAGAAACGCTTACGTCAAATTTAGGTTTGCCTGAAGATGCCTGGCCCACACAGGTTACTGAGACCGAAACTAAAAACGTTGAGCTGGAGTTTGAGCACGGCGAGCTGATTGGTTTAAATGGCGTTAAATACAATCATCCGACTAAAGTAATACAAGCATTGCAAGCCATAGCCGGGCCTTATGGTTTAGGGAGAGATATACATGTTGGCGATACCATTATAGGTATAAAAGGCCGTGTTGGTTTTGAGGCTGCGGCACCAATGATCATTATAAAAGCTCACCATACATTAGAGAAACACACGCTAACCAAATGGCAATTAACCTGGAAAGATCAGCTATCTATGTTTTATGGCAACTGGCTGCACGAAGGGCAGTTTCACGATCCGATTATGCGCAACATGGAAGCCTTTTTAACGGATACCCAAAAACAGGTGAGCGGTAAAGTATTTGTGCAACTGCAACCATATCGTTTCCAGGTAGTAGGCATTGAGTCGGATCATGATCTAATGTCGAACAAATTTGGTACCTATGGTGAAATGAATAATTCATGGAGCGGCGAGGATGTTAAGGGTTTCTCTAAGATCTTCGGCAACCAGGTAATGATCTATCATAAAGTTAACGGCGCGGAATAATGAACACAGTATTTTCAAAGGGCGAATGTTTACAACATTACACGTGGGGTGATGATTGCCACGGTTGGACCTTTGTTGATACTGATGCTTTGTCTGTAAAGCAAGAGCTTATGCCGCCCGATACTGCAGAGCAGCTGCATTATCATGAGCAGGCAAGGCAGATGTTTTTTATTCTGAAAGGCAGGGCTTTGTTTACCATTAATGGTGAACAAACCGAGTTGCGGGAGCAGCAAGGGATAGAAATATTACCCGGCCAGCAGCACCTGATAGCAAATAACCAACAGACCGATTTGGAATTTATTTTATACAGTTATCCATCAACAAAAAATGACAGAGTCAACGTCTAAAATACGTGCGGGAATTATTGGCGGAGCAGGATATACAGGTGGCGAAATGCTGCGGATACTGATCAATCACCCTGATGTAGAAATTGCTTTTGTGCATAGCAACAGTAATGCAGGTAATCATGTATACGTTATACATACTGACCTTTTTGGCGATACCGACATGCGCTTTACAGATACACTATCTACTGATGTTGACGTGTTGTTTCTGTGTGTCGGCCACGGCGATGCGCGTAAGTTTTTGGAAGCAAATGAAATTCCGGGTACGGTTAAGATAATTGATCTGAGTCAGGATTTCAGGCTTTTTGCTACTTCAACCATCGGTAACAAACAGTTTGTTTATGGCTTGCCTGAATTGAATAAAGAAGCTATAAAATCGGCACAGAACATTGCTAATCCTGGTTGTTTTGCTACCACTTTGCAATTAGCGCTGCTGCCCTTAGCTGCAAAAGGTTTGCTTAATACAGAGGTGCATATATCTGCCACAACAGGCTCAACTGGAGCGGGGCAGAGCCTTGCAACCACTTCTCATTTTACATGGCGTAATGATAATCTATCCGTCTATAAAGCCTTTGGGCACCAGCATTTAAATGAAATAGGGCAGTCGCTTAACCAGTTGCAGCCTGATTTTGGCCAGACTTTAAACTTTATTCCTTACCGGGGCGATTTTACCCGCGGAATATTTGCCGGTATACATTTGGATAGTGAACTGGAAGAAGATGAGGCGTTAAAACTTTACCACGACTTTTATGCTGCGCACCCGTTTACCCATGTTACCAGCAGAAACATAGATCTTAAACAAGTGGTTAACACCAATAAAGTATTTTTACAAGTTAAAAAGCATGGCAATAAGCTATTTATAATAAGCATTTTAGACAATTTACTTAAAGGCGCGTCGGGCCAGGCAGTTCAAAATATGAACCTGCTATTTGGTCTGGATGAACGCGCCGGTTTACGATTAAAGGCAACGGGCTTTTAAGCCCTTGAGCCAAAACAGATCGTATAAAACTAAATTTTAATTTAAATAGCTAACAATGAAATTATTCGACGTATATCCTATAAATAATATAAACATAACGCGGGGCGTAGGTAGCCTTGTTTATGATGATAAAGGCCAGGAGTATCTTGACCTGTATGGCGGCCACGCCGTAATTTCAATAGGTCATACTCACCCACATTATGTAAAGCGGTTGGAAGACCAGTTACATAAAATTGGTTTTTATTCTAACTCGATAGAGATTCCCATACAAAAGCAACTGGCAGAAAAATTAGGTCAGGTTTCCGGCAGGGAAGACTATCAATTATTCTTATGCAACTCAGGTGCAGAGGCTAATGAGAACGCCATGAAACTGGCTTCGTTCTATAATGGCAAAAAGAAAGTTATTGCTTTTACAGGTGCTTTCCACGGGCGTACATCATTGGCTGTAGCTGTTACGGACAACCCTAAGATCGTTCCGCCTGTTAACGAGAGCGATAATGTAGTTAGGGTACCTTGGAAGGATGAGGAAGCCTTGGCGCAAGCCTTTGCAAATAATGAAATATCATCGGTAATTGTAGAAGGCATCCAGGGCGTGGGCGGCATACAGGTAGCACCGGAAAGCTTTTTGCAAAAGATCCGTTCGTTGTGTGATGTGCACAATGCCGTTTTTATTGCTGATTCGATACAGTGCGGTTATGGCCGGTCGGGTAAGTTCTACTCGCATGATTATGCCGGGGTTAGTGCTGACATTTACACAATGGCAAAAGGTATTGGCAACGGCTTCCCGATAGGAGCTATCAGCATATCGCCTAAAATACAACCTGCTTACGGCATGTTAGGTACTACTTTTGGTGGCAATCATTTGGCATGTGCAGCTGCTTTGGCTGTGCTTGAAGTTATGGAAGAAGATAACCTGATGCAAAATGCAGCGGAAGTAGGTGGTTATCTGATAACAGAGTTAAATAAATTTAAGCAGGTAAACGAAGTTAGGGGCAGGGGCTTAATGATAGGTATTGATCTGCCGGCTGAATTTGCTCATGCTAAGAAGGACTTATTATTTAAGCACCACATATTTACCGGCGAAGCTAAGCCTAACGTGATTAGACTTTTACCGGCTTTAAATTTAACCAAAGCACACGCCGATCAGTTTTTGGAGGCGTTTAGCAAAGTGATACTATGAAACTCTTTACATCCGTACGCGACGTAGCCGACATTAACGCCCTTGTGGCTGATGCTTTAGCGCTTAAACAAAATCCGTTTGCGCATCAGCATTTGGGTAAGAATAAAACCATTGGTCTGGTTTTTTTAAACCCCAGCCTGCGTACGCGTATGAGTACCCAAAAGGCGGCTACTAATTTAGGCATGAACGCCATGGTGTTAAATATTGACAAAGAAGGCTGGGCCCTTGAGCTGCGTGACGGTGCCATAATGAATGGTACCACCGTAGAACACATCCGCGAAGCCGCTGCTGTGCTGGGGCAGTATGTTGATATTATTGGTGTACGTTCGTTCCCGGGCTTAAAAGATAGGGAAGAGGATTACACCGAAACTGTTTTTAATAAGTTTGTGGAGTTTTGTGGGGTACCGGTAGTAAGCCTGGAATCGGCCACGCGGCATCCACTGCAAAGTTTGGCAGATCTGGTTACAATAACCGAGTTAAAAACGCGTCCGCGGCCAAAAGTTGTGCTGACATGGGCACCACACATCAAGGCCCTGCCACAGGCCGTACCCAACTCTTTTGCTGAATGGATGTGCAAGGCAGATGTAGACTTTACTATAGCTCATCCGGCCGGTTACGACTTGAATACCGACTTTACCAATGGCGCAACTATTACCCACGATCAGGAAGCTGCGTTAGCTGATGCAGATTTCATCTACGTAAAAAACTGGTCGGCGTACGAGCCTTATGGCCAGGTTTTACCGGGTAATGAGGACTGGATGCTAACCAATGAAAAATTGAAGAATACCAACGACGCTAAGGTAATGCATTGCCTGCCCGTACGTCGCAATTTGGAGCTATCCGACGAGATTTTGGATGGACCCCATTCGGTTGTAGTTCACGAGGCCGGCAACCGGGAGTGGGCAGCGCAGGCGGTTTTGAAGAAGATGTTGGAAAGTTTGTAGTATGAACGTCGACAATATTAAAGAAATTCAAATTGACGACTTGGGTAGACTACGTATTTATCCTGAACGGGAAGTGTTTACTTTAATTTGGCGGTCAGCAACAGAAGTTCATTGGGACGAAAAAAATTCGTTTCTATATTCGCCCAAGCCAAGAGAGTGGTCTTATCTAAATTGGTATCAGCATATTATTGGGGTAATCGAAACGGAATATCACTGCAAACTTTTACTAACACCGGATACTAAGTGGGTAAGTATATCTCAAACGTGTAAAGATCAAATGCTACTGCAATAGAATGTACACCCCCAAAGTCAATTTAATAACTGATCCGCAAGAGGCTATCAACTTCATGCAACGATATAGCTTTGCTACCTTGGTAACTGTTAGCAACGGTGTGCCATCTGCAACGCATTTGCCATTTGTGGTAGAGGAGCGGGAAGGCAAAGTGATATTGATCTCGCACCTCGCTAAAGCAAACCCGCAGGCGGATGAATTATTGAATGGTAAAGCTTTGGTAGTATTTACCGAGCCTCACGCTTATATCTCACCAAAGCATTATGAGCATGAAAAAAATGTTCCTACCTGGAATTATATTGCCGTGCATGCTTACGGAGCCGCCACGCTAATAGAAAGCCCTGAAATGAAAGCCGCATTGCTGGAGCAAACCATTAATTTTTATGAAGCAGCTTATATACAGCAATGGAAAGCTCTGCCTAATGATTTTAGGCTTAATATGATGAAAGGCATTGTTGGTTTTGAGATTGTTGTTGATGAATTACAAGGCAAGAAAAAACTGAGTCAAAACCGGAGCGAGAAAGAGCGCGAGAACATTATCAACGAGTTAAGCGGAAGTGGGGATAGCGTAGGTAGGGATATTGCAGCCTATATGAGATCAATGGAGTTAAAGTAATTTCAAACTCTTTACGCTTCTTTTTCTATAGATGCGTTGATCAACTTGTTCAACGTTAATCCCTGTACAATCACAGAAAAAACAACAATAAAATATGCACCTGCCAATATGGTGTGTTTATGCGGCCCGTTAGGTAAGGCCAGAGCCAGCGCTATTGATATACCGCCACGTAAGCCGGCCCAGGTGAGTATGTTGATGTTTTTATAGCTTACGTCAAGTGTACGCCTTAAAAATGTTAAGGGCAGCATTATACTTAGCCAACGGGCGGTTAAAATAACTATGATGCCTATGCCACCGGCAAGCCAGTATTTATTTAAGAAAGGAAGATTAAGCATCTGCAAACCTATCATCACAAATAAAATTGTATTCAGCATTTCGTCTATCAGTTCCCAAAATTTTTCGAGCGCCTGATGCGAACGTTCGTTGCTATCGATGTTAATTGATCGGGTACCGGCAAACAAGCCTGCCGATACAACCGCCAATGGAATAGAAAACTCAAGGTAAGCGGCAGAAACTGATATGCTCATAACTAAGGCTAATGACACAAGCACTATTGTTTGAAAATCATTAATAGACTTCATCAACCTGAAAGCGATGAAGCCCATTCCCAAACCCAGAAATATACCACCGAATACAGATTTAATAAACAGGAAGGCAGCTTCGCTAAAGTCAATATTGTTGGTGCCGGTTCTGGTTATTTGCAGCAGTGTTATAAACAGTACCAGGCCTATACCATCGTTGAACAATGATTCGCCGGAGATGATAGTTTCGAGTTTAGCCGGTAATTTTGAGCTTTTAACAATGGCGCTTACAGCTACAGGGTCAGTGGGAGAGATGAGTGCCCCAAACAGAAAACAATATAGCAAGGGTATATCAAAATTAAACAAACGGGTAATGCCGTAAAATATCAATCCAAATATGCCGCACGACAATATTACGCCAACAGTGCTTAAAATGAAAACCGGGCGCATTTCTTTTTTTAATCGTTTGGTGTTTAATGTAAACGCTCCCGAAAACAGCAGGAAACCTAACATTATATCCAACACGGTTTCTGAAAAATCTATATTTCGCGCCAGCATGGTAAGGTACCTTACCGAGTTTGGATATACGTTGTTAATAACGATAGTAACAATGGAGCCGATTATGGCAATACTAACAACCCCGATAGTTCCCGGTAGCTTGATAAACCGGGCATTGATATACGAATAAAAGGCACTTACAATAACCAGAAAGGTTATTAATATAAAAAGATCCATGTATCCAGATTAGTGTTCGGGATCAACCGTACGTGTTTGTGTATTGAACGGCCGCAGGATAAGCCTGTTATCGCTGTTCTTGGTCATGTAATTTATAACCCATTCCATAAATACAGAGGCTTTGTTTGAGAACCCGGCCAATGACATGATGTGAACAAAACCCCACAAAACCCATGCAATAAAGCCGGTAAGGTGTAGTTTACCAATATCTGCTAAAGCCTTGTTGCGCCCAACTGTTGCTAAAGTGCCTTTGTCTTGATATTTGAAAGCTTGTGTAGCTTCGCCGCTAAGCAGGTGTTGCAGGTTTTTAGCCAACCAGGCGCCTTGTTGTATGGCAACAGGGGCCACGCCGGGATGTCCATTTGGCAATTCTTCGTTTACAACAGCTGATACATCGCCTATCGCAAAAATATTTTGATAACCAACTACACGGTTTATCTCATCAGTTTGTATGCGGGTGCCCCGCACAATGGTAGCACCGGTCAACCCCTCGGGTACCTCGCCCTTTACTCCGGCCGCCCAAAAAACGTTATGGGTTTTAATAATTTGGCCGTTGTTTATTGTTAACTCCAGTCCATCGTAACTTTGTACACGCACGCCGTTATAAACCGTTACCTTGTCGCCCTGCAAATACTCTTTTGCCACACGGGATGCTTTTTCTGACATTGCTGCCAGTAATCGTTCCTTGCTTTCAATCAAATAAACGCTCATGTGCTGTTCCTTCAAGTGCCTGTAGTCTTTGCTAAGTATCAGGCGGCGCATTTCGGCCAGTGCTCCTGATAACTCCACGCCTGTAGGCCCGCCGCCAACTACTACAAATGTCATCAACGCATCGCGCTCTACCGCATCGCGGGTAATTAACGCTTTTTCCAGATTTTGCAGCACCAGCACGCGCATGTTCAAAGCCTCGGGCACATTTTTCATTGGCATCGCAAAACGCGCTATCTGGTCGTTACCCAAAAAATTAGTGTTTGATCCGGTTGCTATCACCAGGTAGTCATAATGGATCTCGCCTATACTGGTTGTAACTGTATTGCTTTCGGCATTTATTTGCTTAACATTAGCCAGGTTAAAATTAAAATTGTTTTGATAAGTAAATATCCGGCGAATAGGGAAAGCGATAGAGTCTGCCGGTAAAGCCCCAACGGCAACCTGGTATAATAAAGGTTGAAATGTATGATAATTATGCTTATCCAGCATCAGTATTTCTACCGGTGCGTTTTTTAGTTGTTTTGCGAGTTGTATACCGGCAAAACCTGCTCCAATAATAACTACACGGGGTTTTGGGTTGCTGTGGTGATCCATGTATGGCATTTGCAATAAACTTAGTTATTTGCTGGTAATAAAGGGTTGATGTATAAATTTAAAATGCGCAATAGTTTATATTGCAGTTAAAATAAAGAACATGAAAAAACCGATACTGTTTTTATTAGCCATTATATTGAGCAACACAATGCTGGCGCAGGTTAAACAGGTAGATAGCTGGACCGACGGAAAATACATCAATGTTAACGGCGCTAAACTTTGGGTAGTTACAGTAGGCGAGGGCGATCCTGTTATTTTCATTTCGGGCGGGCCCGGTGGCGCGCACACTGGTTTACGGAGTTTTGATCCACTGGCCCAAAAACATCATCAATTAATATATTTTGATGCTTTTGGCAGAGGTAAATCTGATACAGCTAAAATAGTAACGGAATATACCATTGCCCGCGATGTAGAAGATATTGAGGGCTTGCGTAAAGCGCTGAAGCTGGATAAGATCGCTGTGCTTGGGCACTCGTACGGTGGGGTTGTGGCGCAGGGCTATGCTATTAAATACCCGCAAAATGTAAGTCATTTAATTTTGGCTGATACTTTTCATAGCTTTATTATGTGGCAGGAGAACGATGATAACTCCAACCACGAGATTAGAACGGGTTATCCCGAGGTTTGGGATGCGTTGATGAAGATTCGCGAAAAGGGAGCTGTATCAAGCGACAAGGAGCATCAGGACATTTACGGACGCGTACCCTACGGATTTATGTATGCCTATAACCCCGATAAATTTGCTGCCCGCGGCGGTAAAGCGTATCCAAACTCGTTTAATAGCAAGTTATATTACCAAATGGTGGGTAAAGACGGTGATTTTATTGTTGGAAATGACATCGGTACATTTGACTTTCGCAAACAATTAAAGGATCTGAAAATGCCTATACTTATTGTAACCGGCCGTTATGATAGAGTGGCCGTGCCATGGATGGCAGTTAAGTACAAGGAATATTGCCCGCAGGCGCAGTTTGTGATGTTTGAAAAATCGGGCCATAACCCGCAGGTTGAAGAGCCGGAGAAGGAGTTTCAGATCATTAACGAATTTTTAGGAAAGTAAAGCATACCCTTAATTAGAAAACGCGATATTTAAATCTGGTGGTATTATTTACTCTTTTTTGATGGTGGTGTATTCCATCTTGGTAAATCGCCATGGAGATCAATGTATAGATCAAGTATATCCAATTCAATTTCAAGAGGATCATCATTGTTCATTTTATCATCCGTTATCCACCAATAAACATCAAGCGCATCTATATTTTCAGCAAGCATTTTAACTGCCCATTCTTTAGAGCGGGGAGTGCTGAAGGACCTTCCTTTTAAAATAAAATTCTTTATACTATTATATTCCAATTTATTTGGGCTGCCAGAGCCGCCAATATATACCATATCAACTCTGCCATGTTTTAGTTCGTAAATAATACATACCCCGTGGCCGGATTCTGGCATATTACATACTTGTTCAATAGCGTCAGTGGCTCTAAAGAAAAAGTGGCCATTCGTTTTGTATTTATTTAGTTCGTCAAACATAAATATTGTCGTGTTTTAACAAAAAAGACCCGTATAACAAATACAGGTCTTCAAATATAATTTAATACTTACAGCCTATCTTTTTTCCAACTCCACATAATCAAGGTTAACAGCGCCGGTATAGATCTGGCGTGGGCGACCGATAGGCTCCTTGTTCTCTTTCATCTCTTTCCATTGAGCAATCCATCCAGGTAAACGACCAAGGGCGAATAATACCGTGAACATATCAGTTGGGAAACCTAAAGCGCGGTAAATAATACCTGAGTAAAAGTCAACGTTTGGATACAGTTTACGCTCAACAAAGTAAGGATCCTTCAAAGCTACTTCTTCAAGGCGTTTAGCAATTTCCAACACCTCGTCATTAATACCTAATTTCTCCAATATTTCGTCGCATGCCTTTTTAATGATCTTGGCGCGTGGATCAAAGTTTTTATAAACGCGGTGACCAAAACCCATCAAACGGAAAGGATCGTTCTTGTCTTTTGCTTTCGCTATCCATTTATCGGTATCACCACCGTCTTCTTTAATCTGCTCCAACATTTCAATAACCGCCTGGTTGGCACCGCCATGCAACGGACCCCACAAAGCCGAGATACCTGCTGAAACCGAAGCGTAAATATTTGACTCAGACGAACCTACAATACGCACGGTAGAGGTAGAACAGTTTTGCTCATGATCTGCATGCAGGATAAGCAGCGTATTCATGGCGTTAACAACCACCGGATCTATCACAACATCCTCGGTACGCTGACCAAAGGTCATGTTTAGGAAATTGGTAACGTAATCATATTTATTCTGCGGATAAATTACCGGATGACCTAATGTTTTTTTGTAGATCCACGATACCAAAGTAGCCATTTTAGCCAACATTTTTATAATGCTTTGGTTTTGCTCTGCCGGTGTTTGATTGGGTTTAAGCGATTCTGGGTAAAAAGCCGATAACGCACCAACCAATGACGATAGCTGACCCATTGGATGAGATTTTGACGGAAAACCATCAAAAAACTTCTTCATATCCTCGTGCAGCAAGGTGTGGTGTGTCAACTCATGTTGAAACGCCTTTAACTGTTCAACTGTAGGCAAATTGCCATATATCAATAGATAGGCAACTTCAATAAAAGTTGATTTTTCTGCCAATTGCTCAATCGGATAACCTCTGTATTTAAGTATTCCAAGCTCTCCGTCTAAAAAGGTAATTGCACTTTTTGTAGCACCGGTATTTTTGTAACCTATGTCAAGGGTTACATACCCGCTCAGATCCCTTAATTTAGAAATATCGATCGCCTTCTCACCTTCCGAACCCTCTATAATCGGGAGTTCATATGTTTTATCACCAAGTTGTAGTTGTGCTTTGCCAGACATAGAAAGAGTATTAAATAAGCAACAAATATATAAAATCAAAGCGTAAAAAAGACACTAACGTCTCTGCCAATTGTAAAAAACCTGTCCCGAAAACGTTATTTCTTATGCTTGATTACCACCACGATATGCCATGGTTAATTTGATATTAATTGCTACCTTCAATGCATAATTTAGCGCAAACGTTTTAGCTGTTTAAATGAGTTTCAGCCTATACCTTTTACTTGCATTTATAGTTGTTTTTAGCCTTAGTGCCGCCATTATAATAATGATGAGGTGGCGCGTTAAAAAAGGCAACAGCAAATTAGCTAACCAACTTAAAACCAGTGATAATCTTAACGCGCTTTTAAACTCACTTAACGACGTAATATTTGAATTTAACGAAGATAAAGTTTGCCTTAATGTATGGTTTAATGAGCATACTGATAGGGTAGTTGATCCGCGCATATGCCTGGGTAAAAAATTAGAGGAAGTAATTGGCCAGGAAAAGGCGCTTAAGTTTAACAAAGCGCTTGATTATGTTACAACCCACAGGCGGCCAACCTCGCTGCAATATATATCAGACCACGGAACCGGTGCCTGGTTGCTGGCAAAAGTTACCCCGGTTTATGACGAGGCGGGTAATTACCTAAAACGCATTTCGGCTTCGGTATCTGATATATCTGAACAAAAAAGATATGAAAACGCGTTAAAGGAGAAAGAACTGTTGTTGTTAGAAGCGCAGCACGTTGCAAAGATTGGAAACTGGCTATATGATGATGATAAACAAGATGTTCAGTTATCAGATAGCCTTTTAAATATTCTGGATACTAAAGCTGTGCCGGGAGGAATTGAGGTACTTGAATATTATATGAGTCTGGTTTATCCTGATGATTATGAAGCATGTCATAATTTTCTAACCACAATTCATCTAACAAATGTAAAACAGCATGAGCATCGCTTAGTGACACCGGCCGGTGTCACTAAGTATATTAAAATAATTATTGGCGATAAAATATTTAATGATACAGGCGGCTTACAAAGAATATTCGGCATAATACAAGATGTAACAGACATAAAACTATCTGAAAAAATTATCAAGCGGGGCCGGGCGGAGTTAATAGAAGCTCAAACCATAGCTAAAATTGGCAACTGGAGTTGGCGCCCATCAACAAACAAATTAACCTACTCTGACGAATTGCTTAATATTTTTGGGGTCCATCCGCAACAACTTATCCAAATGGCGCCATTTAAGCTTTTATTAAGAAATGCTCACCATAACGATAGAACTATTATTCGTGATCTATGTAAAAATGGAAACACCGTTTCAGGGCATACATGTGTTTTCAGGATAGTTGCACCACAAAAAAAGGTAAAGTACATAAGTATAATTGTTGGCAAAATATTGCGTAACGAAAAAGGGGAACTGTATAAAATTATTGGAACATTACAGGACATAACCAGCCAAAAGCAGGCAGAGCTTGATTATGAAAGGACTGAGAATAAATACAAAGACGTTTTAGAAACAGTAAAGCTGGCTGCCATAACAGTTAACCGATATGGCGAGGTCATTTTTTGTAATCACTACCTGGCTGATTTGCTTGGATATAAACAAACTGATCTGCTGCGAATGAATTGGTTTGAACATTTTGTCCCGGCCGACATACGACAGCATTTAAACGGTATGATATTGGGTGGCGCTTTGCCCAGTCAGTATACTAATTCAATTATATGTAAGGATGGCAGCGAGCGGGTTATGAGCTGGCAGAACACCATGACACGCGATGAAAATGGCGACATTGATGAGATTACCGGCATTGGCGAGGATATAACAGAACAGCAGCGGGCTACACAAGAACTTATAACAGCTAAGGAAATAGCCGAGCGATCGTCAAAGTTTAAGTCGGAATTTTTGTCTACCATGAGCCATGAGATTCGCACGCCAATGAATGCCGTGATAGGTACTACTAACTTATTATTAAGCGATAACCCTAACCCCGAGCAGTTAGAATACCTTAACATCCTGAAATTTTCGGGCGAAAATCTGCTGGCTATCATCAACGATATTTTAGATTATAATAAAATTGAAGCAGGTAAACTTGAACTTAATCAGCTCAGGTTTGATCTGCGCCAATTGGCCCAAAAAACTAAGCTGGCTTTCAGCACAAGGGCTGCCGAGAAGAATCTACAACTTGAACTATCGGTTGACAGTGAAATTCCGGAATATTTAATTGGCGACCAGGTGCGGTTGAGCCAGATATTAAATAACCTGATAAGTAATGCTGTAAAATTTACCGAAAAAGGTAAAGTCACTCTGCAGTTACAACTATTAGGCGCCAGCGACACAGATATAACAATTAAATTTTTGGTTGCGGATACAGGGGTAGGTATATCTCCTGAAAACCAGGCGGCGATATTTGACCCATTTGTTCAGGATCCTGTTGTTAACCAGCCGGCTAATATGGGTACAGGCCTGGGCCTGGCCATTACCAAGCGGCTGGTCAATCTTCACAAAAGTGATATTTCTGTAATAAGCGAACCCGGAAAAGGGTCGCAATTTATTTTTGTAATAACATTCGCCTTACCCGCGGCTTCATTGCCACAGCAGGAAGAAACTATTGAAACCAATACCATACAAAATATTGCCGGAATGGAGGTGCTTGTTGTTGATGACAATAAAATGAACCTGCTCATCGCCTCAAAGTTTTTGAAAAGATGGCATGTAAATGTAGACGAAGCAATTAATGGCAAAGAGGCCGTTAAAATAGTTGCACAAAAGCGCTATGATCTTATCATAATGGACCTGCAAATGCCATTAATGAATGGCTTTGAAGCCACCCAAAAAATAAGAGAGTTTAATACCCAAGTACCGATAATAGCCCTCACAGCCGATGCAATGCCCGAAACTTATGATAAAGCAATTGCTTGCGGTATGAACGACTATTTAACCAAACCTTTTGTGCCCGATACTTTTTTTAGTAAAGTATCATCCTATTATAAAAAGCCCGATAATTAATCATCGCTTTTATATAAGTCACCGGCTT
Source organism: Mucilaginibacter sp. HD30 (assembly GCF_054061755.1). NCBI lineage: Bacteria > Pseudomonadati > Bacteroidota > Sphingobacteriia > Sphingobacteriales > Sphingobacteriaceae > Mucilaginibacter > Mucilaginibacter sp. HD30. The sequence goes on along the minus strand of NZ_JBSSEO010000001.1, from coordinate 1,874,665 downwards.
TTTCTGCAGAAAGCTTTATCCCTTTTATCATCGCCGAGCTGAAGCCATTGTGTTCCATTTCGTTAAGGCCGGCAATGGTACAACCTTTAGGTGATGTTACTTTATCTATTTCCTGCTCTGGGTGCGATGATAGCTGTAATAACAGGTTAGCTGCACCCTTAGCCGTTTGAGCCGCCATTTTAAGCGCATCATGGGCATGGAAACCAATTTCTGTACCACCTTGTGAAGCAGCGCGCACTGAGCGTAAAAAGAAAGCTATACCGCAAGCACACAACGCGGTGGCAGACGTCATTAGCTCTTCATTTATTTGCAAGCTTACACCCACTGTGTCAAACAAGGATTTTACCAGGTTAACATTCTTTGTACTGCCTGTATCAGTTGCAATGCAGGTCATGGAGTCGCCAATAGCTATCGCGGTGTTTGGCATGGCCCTTACCACCTGAACGTTCATTTCCAGATAGGAGCGGATATCCTCACAGCTTACGCCTGATATAACCGATACAAGCAGTTGCTTTTCTGATTTAATGGCCGGCTTTATTTCATCAAGCAGTTTATTTAGCTGCTGCGGTAATACCGCTAAAATAACAATATCAGCACGTTTAGCGGCTTTCATGTTATTTGATGTGACTTGATAACCCAGCGTTGTATACTCGGTCAGCGCATCTAAATTTCTGCGCGTAAGCGTTATTTCCTGCGGCTCCCATAAGCCCGACTTTACAAGGCCCTTTGCTAATGATAAACCAATATTTCCGCTGCCCAAAATGGCAACATGTTGTTGCGAACTCATGTGTTTTTACTTAAACGTGTACCAAAAGGTTTATTCTGTGTTATGTTTCCCAGATCGTCTGACCGGCCTATTACCACCGCTTTAACACCGCAGGCTATTGCCGTAAATGCATTATCAAGTTTAGGTAGCATGCCACTATGTATGATCTGCTGTATTTTTAATTCTTCGTAACGTACAGGGTCTATTTCCCTTATAACTGATTCTTCGTCATCTATATCCATCAGCACTCCCTTCTTTTCAAAACAATATATCAGTGTGGTATTAAACACACCGGCCATAGCCACGGCCAAGGCAGACGCTATAGTATCAGCATTGGTATTTAGCAGTTGCCCATCGCCATCGTGCGTTAAAGCGCAAAAAACAGGGATAAAGCCCGCTTTTAACAGGTTGTTTATTCCACCGGTGTTTACAGACCCATCGTAAATATCGCCTACAAAGCCATAATCAATGGTTTTTACAGGGCGTTTTTTTGCTTTTATCAAATTGCCGTCGGCGCCCGTTAAACCTATGGCGTTGCTGCCAAACCGCTGCAGCTGGGCAACTATATTTTTATTAACCAAACCGCCGTAAACCATAGTTACTACCCGTAGGGTTTCCACATCGGTTACCCTTCTGCCATCAACCAATCGCGATTCTATCCCCAGGCTGTCTGATACCTGCGTGGCTATTTTACCGCCGCCATGTACTAATATCTTATATCCCGGTAAATCCTTAAAATCTTTAAGAAAATGGTAAAGATTTTCGGAATTATCAATAACATTTCCGCCAATTTTAATAATAATCAGGCTATCCATAGACATTATTACATAATAATAGACAAAACTAATTAAAAATTGACCATTTGGCTGTCAAAAAGATGTCTTTCACCACAAAACAATGTAAAATAATAAAAACTTAAAAAAGCGTTATATAACTTATTAAATAGTTGCATAACTGAAAAATAAGTTTTAAGTTTGATTTATGGAAGAGTTAACTAAAACAGAAGAGCGCGTGATGCAGATAATATGGAAGCTAAAACGCTGCTTTGTTAAGGATATTATAGATGCACTGCCAGACGATCCTAAACCGCCTTATAACACCATTTCATCGGTAGTGCGGCTTTTAGAAAAGAAAGGTTATTTAGATTATAAGGCATACGGCAAAACCTACGAGTATTTCCCGGCAATAACCAAGGCAGAATATCGTAAGGCATTTTTTAAGAAAATGATATCAGGTTACTTTGATAATTCTGTAGAGAGCCTGGTGTCATTTATGGTAAAAGAAGAGCAGTTGAGTAAGGAGGATATGGAGAAAATTAAAGATATCATCAACAAAAACAAATAAGGTTATGAACGCCGTAGTTTATCTTTTTCAAGTGAGTGCATGCATGGGTATATTTTACCTGTTTTATTACCTGCTGCTTAACCGGTATACTTTTTTTACCATCAACCGGTGGTATCTAATTATCACGCTGGCCATTAGCTTTATTATACCGTTGCTTACCATAACGGTGCAGCATCAGGATGCCTATCCGCAGGTTATAAAGCAGGTGGTATATATCAATCAAATGCAAACACCGCAGCCGGTTTTAGTTACAAACGAGGCGCCTGCACAAGTACAAATTAATTGGATGGCATTGGTGAGATTGATATACATGGTGGCGGTAACGGGATTGTTAATAAGACTGTTGTTGATAGTGGTGAAATTTTTTACACGGATTAAAAACACGAAGAGGACAAAAATTGGCGGGATACTTATTGTAAAAGGAGATGAAGAGCTACGCAACGGATCATTCTTTAATTATATTTTTTTAAATGATGATGAACTGAGCGCTGATGAACTGGAGCAAATTATAGCACACGAAATGTTGCATGTTAAACGCTACCATTCTGTTGACAGGATGTTGGTTAAAATAGCGCAGGTGTTTTTGTGGTTTAACCCATTTGTTTACCTGTATGCCAGGGCCATTGAAGAGAACCATGAGTTTGAGGTGGACCGCGCTGTGAGCAGCTCAACCGACAGAAATAAATATGCCGAGCTGTTGTTTCATTTATCAGTGGCAAAACAAGGCACACTTTACCACAACTTTAGTATGGTGCCGCTCAAGAAACGCATTACTATGTTATTTACTAAACCTACCAATCGCATGAAAAAAGTTATCTACCTGCTTGTTTTACCTGTGGTATTAATAAGCTGCCTGGCCTTTGCCAAGCTAAAAAATGAGGGTTCAATTAAGATCAAAAGATCACCCGCATCTGTCGTTGCCGATACTACAGTAAAGGTAAAGTACCGGCAGAAATCAAAACTTACGCCCGCCCAGAGAAAAGCGCAGGACGAAGGATTTAAGAAAATGCAAGCTTACTTTGAGTCGCCGGAAGGGAAGCGGAAAATGGCTTTATCTGAATCTATCCGATCAAAAGTAATAACCGTGGACATTTTGGGTGATTATAATAGCAAGGAAGGAATGTTTAGAGGCAAAATGGTGAGGGAGAAAAGCAGTGGTAATGAGTTTTTGTTACTCAGTTGGTACGGACAGGAAAAGCAACTTAACAGCCAATTAAATAAAGGCGATGAAGTTAATATGAAAATTTTTGGTGCAGGGGTAAGTCCGGATAGGCCCGTTACCATAACGCCCGCTTACGTTATCAAAGGAGGAAAAGAAATATTCCGGTTAGTTGAAGCTGAAAAAATACCCCAATATCCTTTTTTGTATGAAGCCAACAAAGTGCGTTTTGCCGACGGACAGATAACTAACATTACAAAGTACTCCGATGGCAAATGGAAAACCGCTGTTTTTGAAAGAGTTAACGGTTACAAATTTAATTTAAGCTTTAAATCCGATGCGCCAAACCTTGATATAATTAAAGAAGGTGACCATGTTACGCTACGCTTTATACACGAGGTAAAAACAGGCGACAAAACCTACAACATAAAAGATTGGGTTGCTATCTCTACAGATATAAAAGATTATGGTATTAAAAACCCTGAATGGTTTAACAAGTTTTATGAATTGGTAAAAGCAGATACAGGGAAAATAAGTGCTATAAATGGTATTGAAAGTTTAGGAACCAAACCATTAGTTTTAATTAATGGTACGGAGTACGACAAGAATATATTGTATAAAATAAGTATGCGGGGTGTTAAAGGCACAAGTATTTATCCGCCCAATAATGGCACTACAAAATATGGCGACAAAGCAAAAGATGGTGCCGTAATTATTGATACCCGCGATGGAGAGATAAATTATTTAACAGACAATGAGATGCAGAATATTATAAAGGCAAACGTTGCAAAAGAGAAATTTTTTTCGCGCACAACCTTAACAAAAGAGGATGGTAGTAAATATGATCTTGCTACAATAAATCGCAAATCAGGTACTGTTATTAATGCCGATGTTTCTACTAATGGCAGGATTGCTTTTATAATAAACAACAAGGTATATAGCGAAAAGGATTTTAAGCGCCTTTTTCCGGTTGATAAAGCAAGTTATGGGGGCGGCGGCGGCGTTTATATGGGAACAAAAGAACTTGCTGCACGTGGCTTTAAATTAGACGGTTACGAAATAGTTTTTGTTTTCGAGACAGGTGCCGGTTTAAAAACAACCAATGCAGCGGAAAGAACAGGTGCCATTGCACCGGATAACAAAGGAATTAATAAAACAATGAAGGGTAAACCCGTTCTAATAACAGGAGGTAGTAGCGATTATAGTGGCCGAACTGCTGTTGGGTTTACTGCAGGCGCTATGTATAAGTATAAAAAATCCTCTCTTTTCTCATCATACCGCACTAATTCTCCTTCAAACGCGATATTTCAATCAATGGGCAGCAATAATAATACTACAGAGGATACAAAAAAAGTGGGCGGAGCAACTGTACCGGAGCAAAAGGATACCGATTCTATCAAATCATTGAAGCAAATGATAAGGACAATTCCTGGTGTTGAAATAAAACCAGACGGTACTTTGTGGGTAAACAACCAGCCTGTAAAAAAGGCATTAATAAACGGAAAGCAATACATGGGTGGTGGTGTATCGCAAGCTATAAACACGGTTCCTGCAGAAATTACAAATAACGTTAAGGTAACTAGCACGCCAAAGATATTGGTAGACGGAAAAGAATTTATTCCTGTAGAAGGAATAAATAAAGTAAAAGCCGCAAATGCACCCAAAATATTGGTAGACGGAAAGGAGTTCATTCCTAACAATAATGACATCCAAAAAAAGGATCTGTTAAACAGCATCCAAAAGTTAAAACCAGGCAACAGCAACGTGAATGATTCTCTTGTAGCGACACATTTTTCGGGAGAAGTGAAAGCAGTAAAGGATATTGTGGGTACGAAACTGGTAATTATAAAAAACGGCGATTTTTTTGCCGCCTATTCCAACCTTGCCAATGTTAATGTAACACTCGGGCAGGAAGTGACACGCGGGCAGATATTAGGTGTGGCATCATTTAATGCTTACGAAAACAAACGGTTAGCACTTTTTGAGTTGTATAGAAATTCTAATAAGATAACTGACAAAACAGAACAGGAAACTATTTTGAAAAATTTTGAAGCGCCCAAATTGAATATGGTTACTGGTTTTAAAAATATGTATGCCTATTTCTTACCAAAAACCAACCACTAATATTCATAGACTTTACCTAAACCTTATCATGAAACAATTTATTTTATTCTTGTTAACTGGCGTGATATTTATAAACGCACAGGCCCAAAAACTACCCAATAAACAGGAAGTAAGCTTTAAAGCACCCGCAAATGTGAAAATTGATGGTAAAGCCGCGGAGTGGGGCGATTTTAAAGCCTATAACAGCGCTACCGGTTTATTCTATACTCTGGCAAACGATGAGCAGAATCTGTACCTAATTATACAAGCCGGAAACAGGCGCGCAATGAATAAGATTTTTGCCGGGGGTATAAGCCTGTTACTTACAAATACCACTAATGCAGATAAAAATGCACGTGGCATTATTACCTATCTGGCACTCGCCAAATCTAACAGGTTCGCCATCGTCGAAATGTTGAAAGATACTACAGCTATGAATTTCAAGGCGATAAATGGTGCTATGGCCGCTTCACTTAAAACCATCGGCGTAAAAAATCTGAATGATATCAGCGAGGACGTCATTTCTGTTTATAATGATTACGGCATAATGGCTGCCAGCTATCTAACTGACAGGGAAACTTATACCTGCGAGATTGCTATTCCTTTAAAAAACTTAAAATCGTTTATTAACAGCAAATCGGTTATAAATTACACTTTGCAGGCTAATGCGGAATCATTAAACAGTATGAAAGTTGTTGTAAATGGCAAGGAGGTAGACGACGCGACTGCAAACCCACGCGTGATGGAAATGATGAACAAAATATATCAATCAGAGGATGGAGCATCATTGCGCGAAACCATGAGTGACACCAATGTATCGGGCGAGTATACTTTAGCGAAATAAGGGGAGCAGTTAATCCCCCATAAAAAGTGTTGCTAAACTGTTGCTTTTTTGTTGCTAAAGTGTTGCTAAAAATGTCAAAAAAGCGCCAATTTTTTAATTTTTCAGCACCTTGATAATCAGTCGCTTATGGTAAGCATATGGTTGATTTTCCTGACGAATAAGTAGTTGTAAAAAATAAATTTAACACATTAATTATCAATTAATTAACTTTTTGTTGCATAGGGAACGCATATTTTTTGCAACACTCCATTAATCACTGCTGTCACTGGTGTACTGATAGGTTTCTTTATTGTTAACTGGTAATACAATGCCGCTGCCATGGCCTTGTTGCCACCAAAAGTTCATGCGTAATTTATTGCCGCTGCCCGTTTCATTCATGGTCTCTGCATCATATAAGCGCCCGTTTACCATCACATACTTAATGTTATCGCTGTTGCGGATATCATCCAATGGGTTTTGGTTCATGATGACCAGATCAGCCAGTTTGCCCTTCTCTAATGATCCTATCTCTTTATCCATGCCAAGGTAGGCTGCGCCGTTGATAGTCGCACTACGCAGCACCTGCATTGGCGACATACCGCCCTGGGCCAGCATCCACAGTTCCCAATGCGCACCCAAACCCTGCAACTGCCCATGCGAGCCTAAGTTGATTTTGGTGCCGCCATCGCTTATCTGCTTAACATATTTTGACACCTCTATATGGCCATAATCGCCGTACTCAGCCGTACCCCGTCTCCGTGACCGCGAATCAACAATAGATGGTGGCACATAAGTAAGGAGCCTGTCGTTCTTCCAAACCTCTGTGCGGTCATACCAATAGTTCTCGCCAAACTGGGTGCCATAGGCAACAATAAGGGTAGGTGTATAGCCCGTTTTGCTGCCGTTCCAAAGCGCTTTAACATCCTTGTAAACCGGCCAAACGGGTATATTATGTTCAATACCGGTGTGGCCGTCCAGTATCATGTTCATATTGGTAAAATAGGTTGAACCTCCTTCGGGCACAACTTCAAGTTGCAGCAAACGGGCCGCCTCAATTACCTGCTGCCGCTGTTCACGGCGCGGCTGATTATAGCTCTTGACAGAAAATGCACCAACTGCCTTTAGCCTTCGCAGGTGCGATAGGGCATCATCAAGGCTGTTTATAACGGCTTTAAAATCACCGTCTGCGCCATATAATATTGTTCCTGTGGTATACACCCTTGGGCCAACCATATTGCCCGCTTTTAGCATTTCAGATTGGCTCAGGGCCATTTCTGTATTGCTTGATGGATCGTGAGCGGTGGTTACGCCATAAGCCAAATTGGCGTAGTAACTCCAATCCTGCTGCGGGTTTATACCATCCGGGCTTGGGTTTAAATGGGCGTGTACATCCACAAGGCCGGGGATAATGGTCTTACCCGATACATCATAAACCTTTGCGTCAGCCGGCACCTGTACTTCAGCTGCTTTGCCCACAGCTACAATTTTATTCTGATCTATCAGGATAACCCCGTTCTCTATCACCTCGTCGCCCTTCATGGTAATAATGCGCGCATTGGTAAATGCTATTTTGCCTTGGGGTAGGTCGGTCTTTAGTTTCAGGCCAATATCAACTCCTATGGTATCAATCGGTGGGGTTTTGTCAGTACCGCCCTCAGCAAACGGGAACGCATTCCTAATGTCGCGGGTAAAGTACCTCGGTCCCAGGCTCCACATCAACCTTTGACTATCCTTGCTCCAATGGATATAAGTGCCTGCATCGCGGGTTAGCTTGTTTAGGGGTAGAGCTTTGTTAGTAGCAGAAAGTTCCTGCGGGCTGCCGGTGTTAACCATGGGGGTTAAATAGCAGTTAAACAGCTCTGTAAAAGCCATCCACTTCCCATCCGGGCTTGGCGCGAACTGAGTAGCGTACTTCGAGGTGTAAAGTGTTTGCTGACGTGCACCGCTAACATCCATAACCTTAAAAACCTTATTGCCGTTCTCTGTGGTTTGATAATAGATCTTGCTGTCATCCGCAGAGAACTGTGCGTTTATACCCACCTTGCTTATGAGTTGGGGTTGCCCACCTTTAACCGGCATAATATAAACCCCGGGATTGCCGCCAAACGCAAAGCCCAAAACCTCACTGCCCACGCCTTTGCGGTAGATTAATTTATCGCCTTTATTAGAAAACCTTGGCGTATAATAAAAACCTTTTTCTGTAGTGATACGCGTTACCTGCTTAGTGGCCAGGTCAATGCTGTTTATTGCGCCTTTAAGCTCGTCGCTCCATGATACATAAACAAGCGACTTGCCATCCGGACTAAAAGATGGATCATATTGAAAATCCTTTAAAGTATCTATTCTTACCGGCTCGCCTTTGGGCAATTCCTTTATATAAATATAGCCAGCTGCGCTAAACGCCACGAACTTGCCATCCGGCGAGGTGGTAAGCTGCCTTATCATTTTCGGCGTAAACTCTTCCTGGTAAACCTTTTGCTGGAAATGAAGCGCGTCGGTAATTGTTTGGGTTGATGTTACCTCAAAAGGGATCTGGGATGTAGTAGCAGCATCTATATCCAGGTTCCATATTTTCCCCTTAGCATAAAATATAATGTGTTTGCCGTCCGGAGTCCAGTTAAAATTTGGGTAAGTGCCGAAAATGGCCCAGGTTTCCTGCTGGTCGTGCGATAGGTCATCATAAACAGGCCATTCCTCTGCCGTTCCCAAGTCGCGCAGATATAAAACTGACTTTAACCGCGACCGCTTTACAAATGCCATCAACTTACCATCCGGCGACAATTGTGGGCGACATGCGCCGCCGGTACCGCCTGTTACCGTTTCAATGTCGCCTGTTGTTCTATCAAGTCGCTTTATAGCATAAATACCCCCATAGGGATCCTTGTTATATTGAAATGTCGGCCCGGGGGTTACATCCTCACTCCAATAAACATAATTCCCATCGGGCGAGACAATAGGTTCTCCCGCATCCTGCTGGTCGTTTTTGCGTTTGGTTAACTGCACGCCTTCGCCACCGGTTTTGTGATAAAGCCACATTTCGCCTGCGCCTAATGAGCGGGTACCTGTAAAATGTTTACGCGCAACCAAGTATTGCCCGTCAGGCGTCCATGATGCGTTATTTAATAATCTAAAAGTTTCTTTAGTAACTGCGTGTTTATTGCTGCCATCGGCGTTCATTATCCATATGTTATCACCGCCATCCCTGTCGCTTGTGAAAGAGATGAATTTACCATCAGGGCTAAAACGTGGCTGCACCTCCCATGATTTGCCGCCCGAAAGCAGGGTTGCTTTGCCGCCCGCAATTGGTATAGTATATATATCACCAAGCAGATCAAAGGCAATACTTTTACCGTCAGCACTAACATCCACATTCATCCATGTACCTTCATCAGTAGTGATAGTAACTTTTTTTGAGGTACCCGGCGGATTTTCCACATTCCATTTGGTTTGGGCGGTGGCGGAAAGAGAAATAGCAATACAGAACAATATATAAAGGCAGTATCTTCATCGTTTCTTATTTATAGCTGCTAAGTTAAAACTATTGATACATTTTAATAGTTTTGAAGGCACCACAAATAAAATGACCATTCAACAAATCCTTAAAACCTATTGGAACCACGACAGCTTCCGCCCAATGCAGGAAGACATTATCCAATCGGTTTTGTTGGGTTATGATACATTGGCGCTGCTGCCAACAGGGGGCGGCAAATCGGTATGTTTCCAGGTTCCGGCTATGGCCAAAGCGGGGATCTGTATTGTAGTGTCTCCGTTGATAGCTTTAATGAAAGATCAGGTGGAGAATTTGAAGGCTAAAGGCATAGACGCTATAGCTATCGTATCGGGCATGGGTAAACGCGAAGTAGATATTGCGTTGGATAATTGCATATATAGCGGTGTTAAGTTCCTGTATCTTTCGCCCGAACGTTTGTTATCTGAATTGGTTCGCGAGCGGATCAGGTATATGAATGTCAATCTCTTTGCGGTTGACGAGGCGCATTGTATCTCCCAATGGGGATACGATTTCAGGCCGCCGTATTTGCATATAGCAGACCTGCGCGAACTGCATCCACATGTACCCGTTTTGGCGCTAACAGCAACGGCCACGCTGGAGGTAAGGGAAGACATTCAGCAAAAACTTCTTTTTAAAAATCCCGCTGTTTTTACCAAGAGTTTTGAGCGCAAGAATATTGCCTACGTTGTGCGGCAGGATGAAGATAAACTTCGCAAACTGCTCGAAGTTGTAAATAATGTTAAAGGCAGCGGAATTGTTTATGTGCAAACACGGCGGGAATGCGCTGAATTAGTGCGTTTTTTAATGGATAACCACGTAAAGGCCGATATGTACCATGCCGGACTAACACCTGATGAGCGCGCGAAAAAACAAGAAAGCTGGAAGAGTAACCAAACGCGGGTTATAGTTGCTACTAACGCCTTTGGGATGGGAATTGATAAGCCAGACGTTAGGTTTGTTGTGCACAAGGATGTACCACAAAGTTTAGAAGCTTATTATCAAGAAGCAGGCAGGGGGGGGCGAGATGAATTTAAAGCCTACGCTGTATTGCTCTATAACCAGGCGGATAGGTTTAAAATGCTGAAAAAGTTTGAGTTGAGTTTCCCCTCTGTAGACGAAATTAAGAAAGTATATAATCATTTAGGCAGTTACTACCATATAGCTTTTAGTGCAGGAGCAGGCGTAAGCTTTGATTTAGATCTTGGCGATTTTTGCTCACGTTTTAAATTGGATGTTATAAAAACGCTCAATGCTTTAAAGTTTTTAGAAAAAGATGAATACATCAGCTTTAACGAATGTGCTTTTTTGCCTTCCCGTTTTCGGTTTGACGTGGATCACGAAACGCTGTATAACTTTCAGATCCAAAACCAGGGTTGGGATGCTTTTATAAAATCGATCTTAAGATCATACGGCGGAGCATTTGAAAGTTATGTAAGCCTGAGGGAGTTTGATATCTCCCGGCGAAGCGGCCTCAGCGTTCAGCAGGTTATTGAAGGGCTTAAGCAATTAGCAGAATATGGACTGGTAAACTATTTTCCGCAAAATGATCAACCACAGTTAACTTTTATAAAGCCACGGCAGCAAACGCTTTACATTAACAAAGTTTATATAGAAGAGCGCAAAGCTTTGTATCAACGTAAGATGGAAGCAGTTTTTGCATACGCATCGCACAAGCAATGTCGCAGTCAGCTTTTATTAGCTTATTTTGATGAGCCGGGCGCAGGTAAATGCGGAGTATGTGATGTTTGTTTGGAAGAGAAGAGAAAGTATTCTGCAGCCGACATGAGGGATGAAATTACAAATGATATTGCTCAATTGCTTAGTGATTCACCAACAGACCTTGATACTTTGGTGAGCTCAATTAAAAATGGCAGCGAAAAAGAAATACTTGACACCATCAGGCTCTTATTGGATGCCGGAAAAATAAGGTTCAACGGAGAAAAATACTATCTGTAACCAGGCAAGACTGCTCTTTTTACGGTCAAATTCTACCTGAAACAATCCTTTTCCTAAAAAATTCGCCGACGTATTTCACGCGTTCACCGAGAAAAACCCGCACGTTGTCTAATATACACTATCTGGCTGTAACGTTTTTCGGATGAGGTCGTCATATGGGTGTATTTAAAAATAATAAAAAGCATTACACTCAAAATATTTAAGACAATGAAAACTAAAGTTTTAACCCTGATAACATTAGTAACTTTAACTATAGCTACTACAAGCGCAACTTTTGCCAACACAAAAACTAACAACAACGTTACAGTTTTAGGCAACGTTAAACCAATTACAAGCATTGAAGCACACGGTAATGTTGAGATCCATATTACCAATGGTGATAAAGATGGCGTAAAGGTATTTGACGAATACTATAACCAAAATGCACTGATCCAAAATGAAAACGGCGTTTTACGTGTATCATCTTACAAAGCCGAAAAATTGGTAATAGAAATAACAGTTACTGATCTGCGCGCCATCTCTGCATCTGATAACGTAATTGTTAAATCTTTTGGAAGATTTTCGTCGCTTGACCTGGCAGTAGAGTTAAACAACAACGCAATTGCTGAGCTTAACGTCGATGCGTTTGCTGCAAAGTTCACTATAAATGATCGTGCAAAAGCCGACATTAGCGGAACAATTGATGACTACCAACTTAACTACAGTCGCTCATCAACTGTAAACAGAACATACCTGGCAACAACAAACCGTATCGAAAAAATAACTACCCCACTGCCACAATCAGTAGTAGCTATGTCTGATACTTTAAGTATTGCCAGCCTTTAATATCACTTTTGCAAAAGTTCAATATATATTCCACTAAAAGCTGCCTGTTAACGGGCAGCTTTTTTTACCTTTTAGGTAAACGTTGTATATCTTTATATAAAAAATCCTCGCCCGTCATCTCAACAAACATTAGCGACTAACAAACGTTGAGTTTGAACTATAACTTACCTATATGAAAACACGCTACAAATCTATCTGCATAATATTTTTCTCGGTCTTAATAATCGCAATACATAGCTGCAAAACAGGATGTATTGAGGGTTCGGGGAAAGAGGCGACGGATAAACGAAAGGTTGCCGAGTTTACAAAGCTGGATATTGCCGGAAGCTTTAATGTTACCCTCGTTCAGGACAGTTCTAACTCGGTTACCATAACTTCCGACGATAACATTATAAGCATTGTTAAAACAGATATGAGCGGAGATAAATTAAAGATATCCACGGATAACAAAAATATATGCAGCTCAAAAGAAATTACTATAACTATCGGCGTTCGAAACCTTAAAGCCATTTCTGCCTCCGGAGCGGTTGAAATAGCTTCAAGTGGCCGTCTTAACCTGGGCGATCTGGATCTTGATTTATCAGGGGCCACAAAAGTAAACCTGGATGTTGCAGCATCAAATATTGAAACGAATGGAAGTGGTGTAAATGAGATTACCTTAAAGGGTCAGGCCAGCTCACACACCATTGAGTTAAGCGGCAGCGGAAGCCTGCATGCATTTGATTTAGTGGTTGGCAACTACTCAATAGAGACATCCGGCCAAAGCGATTGCGAGATCAATGTGTTAAGTCAACTAAATATCCATAGTACAGGTGCCAGCGATATCAAATATAAAGGAAGCCCTGCAACGATAAAGAAAAGCAAAACGGGTGCATTATCACTTACTAAAGTAGAATAATCATATAAAAGTATTTGATACTCATAGCGCATTACGATATGGAAGTGTATGTAAATTCTTAAAAATAAATTCCTATTTTTGCGCCTCGAAATTTTGACGATGCATGAGCGTCGGACCTAAATTTCGGGGCGTTTAATTTAAAATACCGAACATGAATATTTCACAGGAAAAGATCGATAACCTGAATGCAGTTTTAAAAATTAATATTGACCCTGCCGATTATCAGCAGCGTGTTGACAAATCAATAAAAGACCAAGCCAAAAAAGCCAAATTGCCCGGTTTTCGTCCGGGTATGGTGCCACCGGCCCATATCAAAAAAATGTATGGCAAAAGCATCCTGGTTGATGAGATCAATAACCTGTTATCTGATACATTAAACAACTATATCACCGAGCAAAATATAGAAGTTTTAGGCCAGCCGTTACCTAAAGTTGACGAAGCAAAAGAATATAACTGGGATTTTAATGACCAGTTTGAGTTTAACTATGAGATTGGTTTGGCTCCTGCGTTTGATCTTGATTTTTCTTCAAAAGATACGTTAACACAATACGTTATTAAAGTTGACGAGACTACTTTAGCAGAACGTATCAAAAATATCCGTCGTAGCTATGGCAAGATGACAAATCCTGACGTATCGGCAGATGATGACGTGCTTTATGCGCAGTTAGTGCAGCTTTCTCCGGATGGTTCTGTTTTTGATGAAGGCATTATAAATACAACATCTGTACGTTTAGACCAGATAAAAGATGAGGCCGTTAAAACTTCATTAATTGGTTTGAAAAAAGATGATGAATTGACTTTTGATATTCAGAAAGCTTATGATAACGATGCGGTAAAAATCGCGGCTATTTTAGGTATTGACGAAGCAGAAGCAGAGCAGGTTAAATCAAACTTCAAGCTAACTGTTAAAAACATTAACCGTTTAGAAGAGGGTGATTTGAACCAGGAGTTCTTTGACAAATTATTTGGTGCAGGTACCGTAACAGACGAAGCCGGTTTCAGAGCAAAAATTACTGAGGAGCTGGAAAGCATGATGCAGCAAGATGCTGAACGCAAATTGCAAAACGATATCTACAACTACAGCCTTGAAAAAGTAAATTTTGAATTGCCTGATGAGTTTTTAAAGCGTTGGTTAAAAGCAACCAACGAAAAACTGACCGAAGAAGAATTGCAAGGTGGTTATGCAGATTTTGCTAAGAACCTTAAGTGGACCTTGATAGAAAACAGAATAATTAAGGATAACAAACTCGAGATAAAATACGAGGAGGTTTTAGCAGCGGCAAAAGTAAGTCTTGATGCACAGTTCAGGATGTATAGCCCACAGGCGCTTACAGACGAGCAGTTAAGCCAGTACGCCGTGCAGTACCTGCAAAATAAAGAGAATGCCAATAAAGTATTTGAAGAAGTAAAAGCGCTTAAAACTATTGATTACATAAAAAGCGTAATTACTTTAGATAATAAGGAGATTACCTATGATGCGTTTAAGGAATTAGCGCAATAAGTAATTTTAACAAATATTTTAAGCAAAGGCATCTCGAAAGGATGCCTTTGTTGTTTAACCATGGGTTGTTGGATTAAAGGATTTTAATGTCCGCTTGTACAATTAATCTTATATGCCTTAATCCTATAAATCATGCTCTAATTTTTACTTTTAACAAACTTTATCATTAAAATAATATTCAACTAAAAACTATATTTATCGCGGCATCGCCGTAAACCCAAACAGTAAATACATATACACATGAATAGTAATCCAGATAGAAACGAATTTAGAAAATACGCTGTTAAACACCACCGCATCAGCAGCACTTACGTAGATAAATTTATAGGTCAGGTAAACCGTACGCCATCGGGTATTACAACCGTACCTGCCGTTACCGGCATGACGCCCTATATTTTAGAGGAGCGCCAGCTTAACGTTCAGGCGATGGATGTTTTCTCACGCTTGATGATGGATCGCATTATATTTTTAGGCGATGCCATTTATGATCAAAACGCTAATATTATACAGGCGCAGCTGCTTTTCTTACAATCTGCAGATGCCAAACGCGATATCCAGATCTACATCAATTCTCCGGGCGGATCTGTATACGCAGGCTTAGGCATTTATGATACCATGCAGTTAATCTCAAATGATGTTGCAACTATCTGTACAGGCATGGCTGCTTCAATGGGCGCGGTATTACTCTGTGCAGGTGCCGAGGGTAAACGTGCAGCGTTACCACATTCGCGTGTAATGATCCATCAGCCATCTGGCGGCGCGCAAGGGCAGCAATCTGATATTGAAATATCATATCACGAGATTACCAAATTGAAGAAAGAATTATACCAGATCATTGCAGATCATAGCGGTGCATCATATGAAAAAGTACATGACGCATCTGATCGTGATTACTGGATGACCTCTGAAGAAGCCAAAGAATTTGGTATGATAGATGAGATTTTAAAAGGAGCTAAAACAAAATCAAAGTAATTTGATTAATAGTGAATAGGTTATAATGTTGATTAAGTGAATGATTAGACCAATCGTTCTCTTAATCAACCTTTACCACTTACTCATCAATTGCTTTATACCAACCAATTGTTTAACTTTGTTATCATTATAAATCACAATGAATAAAAACAGCAAAGAAATAAGGTGTTCATTCTGCGGCGCAGGCAAGCAGGACTCCCTTATGCTGATAGCAGGGCTTGATGCACACATTTGTGATAAATGTGTTAACCAGGCTAATGAAATATTAGCCGAGGAACTGAAGGTGCGTAAAGTAAAAACTTCATCGTCCACCCCGGCAATATTAAAACCAGCCGAGATAAAAGCTCACCTTGATCAATATGTTATAGGTCAGGATGATGCAAAGAAAATTTTGTCGGTTGCTACTTACAATCACTACAAAAGGCTTAACCAGCGGATAGATAAAGACGAGGTTGAGATAGAAAAATCAAACATCATAATGGTGGGCGAGACAGGTACCGGCAAAACGCTTTTAGCTAAAACATTGGCTAAAGTGCTTAACGTACCGTTTTGTATTTGCGATGCCACTGTTTTAACGGAAGCCGGCTATGTTGGCGAGGATGTTGAGAGTATTTTAACCCGCCTTTTACAATCAGCTGATTACGATGTTGCTATGGCCGAAAGAGGCATGGTTTATATTGATGAAGTTGATAAGATTGCACGTAAAAGCGATAATGCTTCTATAACACGTGATGTATCTGGCGAGGGTGTGCAACAGGCATTATTAAAAATATTGGAAGGAACAATGGTTAATGTACCACCTCAGGGCGGCCGTAAACATCCCGACCAAAAAATGATCACTGTAAATACCAGCAACATATTGTTTATATGCGGTGGCGCATTTGACGGCATTGATAGAAAAATTGCTAACCGTTTACGCACACAAACTGTTGGTTACAAGTTAAAAGGTAACGAGGCAGAGCTTGATCTTAAAAACCTGTATAAGTATATTACTCCGCAGGATTTGAAATCATTTGGTTTGATACCTGAACTGATAGGCCGCTTGCCGGTGTTAACTTACCTTAATCCGCTTGACAGGGAGGCCCTGTTTAATATCCTTACTGAACCTAAAAACTCATTATTAAAGCAGTACAAAAAATTGTTTGAATATGAGGGCGTTAAACTTGATTTTGAGGATGACGTGTTAGAGTTTATTGTAGATAAAGCGATGGAATTTAAATTAGGTGCGCGTGGTTTACGCTCTATTTGTGAGGCAATTATGATAGATGCTATGTTTGAGTTCCCTTCGAAAAAGGACATCAAAAAGCTGACCATAACCGTTGACTACGCGAGAGAAAAATTTGAAAAGTCTGACCTTAAAAAGTTAAAAGTGGCTTAACAAAACGTGAATAAGCTACGGCTATATTTATTGCAATATTAAATGAACCCCGGCTATAGTCGGGGTTTGTTGTTAAAAAAGAGATGTTATGAACGAAGAATTAGACGTAAAAAAGGTGGGAACGACCCAGCCAAAGGTAAAAGAAGTAACAAGCCCTGTAAGGGCCGGATTAAAAACGAAAGAGGCCATTGTAACCAACTGGCTACCGCGTTATACGGGCCGCCCATTGGAGGCGTTTGGGGACTACGTTATCCTCACCAACTTTTCAAAGTACATTCAGCTATTTTCTGAATGGAATGATAATGCCCCGATTATGGGTTTAGATAAGCCGATGCAAAGCGTTACTGCTAATGGCATTACCATCATTAATTTTGGGATGGGTAGTTCGGTTGCTGCTACAGTAATGGATCTGCTTACCGCCATCCACCCAAAAGCTGTAATATTTTTAGGTAAATGCGGCGGCTTAAAGCGCAAGAATAATGTGGGTGATTTGATACTTCCGATAGCTGCTATAAGAGGCGAGGGGACCTCCAATGATTATTTACCCGCCGAGGTGCCTGCGCTGCCGTCCTTCGCGCTGCAAAAAGCGATATCAACTACCATTCGCGATTTTTCATTGGATTACTGGACCGGTACCTGTTATACCACCAACCGCAGGGTTTGGGAGCACGATAAAGTATTTAAAAAATACTTAAAGCAATTGCGGGCTATGGCGGTAGATATGGAAACGGCTACTATTTTTACAACTGGCTTCGCTAACAAGATCCCTACAGGAGCGTTGTTACTGGTGTCTGACCAGCCGATGATACCTGAAGGCGTTAAGACCAGCGAAAGCGACTCGAAAGTTACCGGATCATATGTAGAAACGCATTTAAAGGTAGGTATAGAATCGCTTAAACAACTTATAAATAATGGATTAACAGTTAAGCACTTAAGGTTTTAAGGTGATCAGCTGAGTAGTTGATTGATTTAAGTGGTTGATAAAGCCATATTAAATTGGCAATTCATCTTACTCATCGACTAACTTGAAAAATTGAGAACTACTTACAGCGTTAACTTAATTAATTAATCAACCAACATGTGGCATAACAATATACTCGAAACCATAGGCAATACACCGCTGGTTAAACTGAATAAAATAGCTAAAGATATACCGGCAACGGTATTGGCGAAAATAGAAACCACTAACCCCGGTAACTCTATTAAGGACCGTATGGCGCTTAAAATGATTGAGGATGCCGAAAAAAGTGGTAAGCTTAAACCCAACGGTACCATAATTGAAGGTACATCCGGCAACACAGGTATGGGTTTGGCCATTGCAGCGGTGATAAAAGGCTATAAATGTATTTTCACCAGTACAGATAAGCAATCAAAGGAAAAGTTTGACGCTTTGCGTGCCTTTGGTGCCGAAGTTATTGTTTGCCCAACCAATGTTGACCCTGAAGATCCGCGCTCATATTATTCGGTATCATCTCGCTTAGAGCGCGAGGTACCTAATTCATGGAAGCCTAATCAATATGATAACCTGTCTAACAGCCAGGCGCATTATGAGTCTACAGGCCCTGAGATTTGGGAGCAAACCGAAGGCAAGGTAACGCACGTTATTGCCGGGGTAGGCACCGGCGGTACCTTATCTGGCATAGCTAAGTATTTAAAGGAGAAAAACCCCGCTATACAGATATTGGGTATTGATACTTATGGCTCTGTATTTAAAAAGTACAAAGAGACCGGCATATTTGATAAAAACGAGATCTACCCCTATATCACAGAGGGAATAGGCGAAGACTTTTTGCCGGCTAACGTTGATTTTAGCCTGATTGACCATTTCGAAAAGGTAACTGATAAAGATGCTGCGTTAATGACCCGCGAAGTGGCCCGCAAAGAAGGTATTTTTGTGGGTAATTCAACAGGATCTGCTGTGGCGGGTTTGCTGCAGATGAAGGACAGGTTTAAAGCAGGCGATGTTGTTGTTATCATTTTTCCTGATCATGGTACCCGTTATTTGGGTAAAATGTATAACGATGACTGGCTACGCGATCGTGGTTTCCTGAAAGATGAAAAGCTGACCGCCCGAGATATCATCCGAAAAAAAGAAAGTGTTGAGATAGTTACTATTGATATTGAAAAAACGGTTTTAGAAGCCATCAATACCATTAAGTCGCTCAATATATCGCAAATACCGGTTACGCAGCAAGGTATGGTGATAGGCAAAATAACAGAGAGTGATATTTTGAATGCACTGCTTGAAAACCCTTCTTTAAAATCTCAATCTGTTAAAAATATAACCACCGCACCGTTCCCGTTTGTTGACCTAAATGCCTCTATCGATAAAATATCAGGTATGATCAATAAAGATAATATAGCCGTTTTGGTTGAGGATGAAGCGGGTAAAATTGAGATTATTACACAGTACGATATTATAAACGCAATATCTTTATAGTTGCGAAATGTAAAAGGCTTTTTTTGTGTCCGTAATAAATTTGATAATGAATTTTAAGTTTTTAATTATTTCGTTATTCGTGTTTATTTCTTGCCAGGAAAAACATGATAAATTGGGAATAGAAACTGCCAGAAAACAGCTAAAGGAGGCGCTAACTGAGCGGGCACCAAATTTTAATTTAGTAAAAAAAGCACTCAAAAACGAACAAGCAGCTATAGCAGTTGCTGAACCGATTTTATTCAAGGGTTATGGAAAAAAGCAAATTGAAAGTGAAAGGCCTTACGAGGTCTATTTAATCAATAATTACTGGGTTATTAACGGCACTCTTCCTATGGGATGGGATCCACTCACCATTTCTTAAATATCACAAAAACGGCCAAAACTATCAGCGCGAAACCGACCAAATGGTTCCAGGCAAATTTTTCTGTTTTGAAGAATATGATAGAGAAGATCATGAAGATGGTGAGTGTTATAGCCTCCTGAATTGTTTTTAGCTGTACTAAGCTGTAGGGGCCGCCATCGCCTTTAAAACCGGCGCGGTTAGCGGGCACCTGAAAAACATATTCAAAAAATGCCAGTCCCCAGCTGATGAAGATAATGGAGATAAGGCCCAGATTTTTACCCCAATCATAATCCTTAAACTTTAAATGCCCATACCAGGCAAACGTCATAAAGGTGTTTGATATGATCAAAAAAATGATGGTCTTAAGTCCCCGCATAGTGCGCTAAAATAAAAAATCATCTTCATATCTGCACATCCGCAAATTTGCATGTTTTACCATGTCTTTGCTTTGATAAAACGTTGGTGGTAACACTGGTAAAACTCGGATTTGGGCTCTAATAAGTATATATCAGTACCCTTTTCGCGGGCGTAGGTGTTAGTAACGCTATCCAGTTTTACGTGGCCCTTTAACATGTCTTTGTAGTAGATCATATCATCATCGCCGGTATCGCTCACATATATCACATATTTGGCATTAATTTGTGGCGGAGCCCATAGCGAGAAACTGCTGGCCAGGCTAACGGGTAGCGGTAAATTGTACCGCTTGCCTAAATGGCGTAAAGCGCCGGCTTCGCCGTAATTGGTTGTAAAAATAATGGTTTCGCGCTGCTTGTGGGGGCTGAAGCTGCTGTAATTATCTGCCACTTTTTTTGTCATTTCATCCCAGCCTAACATATCGGCATAATCTTGCGTGGTGGCGTGGTGCTGCCGGTCCTCCCACACCGTAACAGACTTGAGTACTTCGGTATGTTTATTAATATAATCAAAGAAACTTAACGTGCGTTTAAATGATAATACAGGCAAAACTATAGGCAACAGTATTAAATTAGGAATAATGAAAACCAGCAATATAGCGATGCGTAAAGGCAGGATAGCTTTTATCCACCTATCAAACCCAAAGCCCCCGGCGGCAAATAGCATAGGGTAGGCCCCAAATAGATAATAGGCCTTTCCGTTCATATCCATTAAAAAGAAAAAGATAAGCAGGTAGGCAAATGCTAAAAATTGAAACTTGCGCAGCTTGAAGGAGAATAGCAGAAAGAAAAAACCTGTAAGCCATAAAATAACCGCTAAACCGTGCGACATAAGTTGCTGCTTGGTAAAATCAAGCGGATGAATAAAACTTAACTGCGTTTTTTTTAGCTCGTCCATGTGCCCAAATACCGGCCAGTTGTGATGGTATTGCCATACCAGGTTGGGCAAAAATATCAGTAAAGCAAGGAGCGCAGCGCCTATTACGTGCTTGTTCAATAAAAGGCGGCGTTGTTTTGTAAATACCAGCGCCAAAATAAGCGAGCCCGCAAAAAAGGCCATAGTATACTTAGTGAGCAAGCCGATGCCAATAACCAATCCTATAAAGTACAAGTATTTAGGCGATGAGTCGTTGTTAATATAGCGCACCATTAGCCAAACCATCAATACCCACCACAATTGATCAAATACCACGGGCTGAAAAAGATAACCTGTTGCTGCAAATGAGGGCGAAAAGATAATGGCGCTGCAAGCCAATGCTATAGCAAACTTTTTACCGCCCATTTCAACAGTAAGCTTGCCTGTTAGCCACACTATTATGGCAGCGCATATAGTGGTAAATATTCGCGCCCCTACTAACGAATCGCCAAAGGCCAGGTGTGTTATTTTGGCAATAAAAGCTATAAACGGGGGGACTTCTTTATAACCCCAATCCATATGATCTGCAAGGGCCAAATGCAAAAGCTCGTCACGATGAAAACCGAACCGGGAGATAGCCATCAGATTAAGAACTATCTTAAGAAATACAAAAATCAGTATAAAATTGTTATAGCTGGCTCGTCTGTTTAAATAGGGCATGCAATTTTTGACGGTCGGTTTTGATAAAGATATATATTTAAGGTAAAAGGCGAAAAGTTTTTTAGGCCGAAAGCTAAAAGCATAAATTAAAAAACGTTTTTGGTGATGTTATCCCTCCGCAGGGGTTAAGGGCAAGTACGGACAAACCCAAAAAAACAAAAGGCGAAAAGTAGCTTTCCACCTTTCGCCTTTTACATTTCAGCTTTTTACCTCACTCAAATCCTCTTAATATCAGCCCCTAAAGCTTTTAAGCGCTTATCAATATGTTGATAGCCGCGTTCAATCTGCTCTATATTATATATGGTTGATTTACCCTGTGCAGAAAGTGCTGCTATCAATAATGATACCCCTGCACGAATGTCAGGCGACGTCATGGAGATACCGCGCAACTTAACCTGCTTATCCAAACCTATTACCGTAGCACGGTGCGGGTCGCAAAGGATGATTTGTGCTCCCATGTCCAACAGTTTGTCAACAAAGAACAACCTGCTTTCAAACATTTTTTGATGGATTAAAACAGATCCTTTTGCCTGTATGGCTACTACCAACACTATGCTCAAAAGATCGGGAGTAAAGCCCGGCCATGGCGCATCAGCAATGGTCATGATAGATCCGTCAATAAAGGTTTCTATCTCGTAATGCTCTTGTGCGGGGATAAAAATATCATCACCACGCAGCTCCATTTTAATGCCCAGGCGTTTGAATACATCAGGTATCATACCTAACTCTTTATACTGCACATCTTTAATCGTTATCTCAGAGCCCGTCATCGCGGCTAATCCTATGAACGAGCCTATCTCTATCATATCCGGCAGCATACGGTGTTCTGTACCGTGCAACTCGGTAACGCCCTCAATAGTTAGCAGGTTTGAACCTATGCCGCTGATTTTAGCACCCATGCGGTTAAGCATTTTACACAGCTGCTGCAAATAGGGCTCGCAGGCGGCATTGTAAATGGTGGTGATACCTTTAGCCAAAACAGCCGCCATTACTATGTTGGCCGTGCCGGTTACTGATGCTTCGTCCAATAAAATATAGGTGCCCTGCAGGTTTGATGCATCGACATTAAAAAAGCCGTCTTCGGGATTATAGTTAAACTTGGCGCCTAATTTTTCAAAGCCTAAAAAGTGGGTATCTAAACGCCTTCTGCCAATTTTATCGCCGCCGGGTTTGGGTATTGATGCTTTGCCGAAACGCGCCAACAGCGGGCCTACTATCATAATAGAGCCACGTAAGCTGCCACCTTTTGACTTAAAAGCCGCCGACTGGAAAAAATTCTGGTCGATGTTTTTAGCTTCAAATGTATATGTGTCAGGTTTTTGGCGCTCTACTTTTACACCCATGTCGCCTAACAGCTCAATAAGCTTGTTTACATCTTTTATATCGGGTATGTTGCTTATGGTTATCTTTTCGCTGGTAAGCAATACCGCCGAAAGTATTTGCAGTGCTTCGTTTTTAGCACCCTGTGGCGTTATTTCGCCCTTTAATGGCTTGCCGCCAATTATCTCGAAAGCGTCTTTCATTTTTGGTTCTTTATTGGTTCATTGTTCATGGTTTATGGTTCATAGTAAATTTGCTATTAACCATAAACCATGAACAATTACCTATTAATGTTTCTTCGGGCCACCGCTGTTGCGGTTGCGGTTTTGGTTATTATTGTTGTTGTTATTGTTATTAGTGCGACCGCGATTTTGGTTATTGTTGCTGCCACCGCCGCCACCACCACCACGGTTTTGCGTATTGTTGTTCCGTCCGCGGTTGTTTTGCGCTTGTACAGGCGGGCGATATTCAACTTTGCTCAAGCTTATGTTTTCGTCAACCTTTAATTCTCCTTTTGACAACGCCACCAGGTCTGCTAAAATGGTTTCATCAGCAACAGAATCTTTGTTCCACTGCACGTAAGCCATCTTCATAAAATTAGCAATGGCCTGCACCATGTGGCGCCTGCGCTCGGGCTCTTCAATGCTCTTAGCCTTTTCTATCATCATCTCAATAGTTTTGCCGTAGTGCTTGTAGCGTATGCGCTGGTTAGGGTACTTTAACGGTTCAGGCTTAATATGGATAGCATCCATTTCGGGCTTAGGGTACGGCGAATCAACATCTATCTTAAAATCAGATATAATGTGCAGGTGATCCCACAGCTTGTGTTTAAAATCAGCCACATCGCGCAAATGCGGGTTTAAAAAACCCATCAGGTCTATCACAACCTGTGCGTAGCGGTTGCGTTCTTCTTTAGTGGGTAACGCAACAATATATTTAACCATATTTTGCACGTTACGGCCATATTCCGACAGGATGAGTTTGTTCCTGGTTGAATTATAATCAAATTCAGGCATAGTATTTTGAGCCATGTTATGTTGTTTTTTTAAGAAAGTTTTAAGTTAGCCAGGCAGGTTTCCTGTTAAAAAGGCAACGTAGGCTAAAATTGAATTGTAGTACAGAAGTAGTACTGCAAATATAAGGTAATTGTTTTTAAATAAGCAAGACGGTTTTATTCAGGATTTCGAATTTCAGGATGCCGGCCCTAACTATGCAAGTTCATATTCAATATTTTAAATCCGATATTCTAACATCCGGAAATATTACCTTTACCTTTATGATCATCACCCACACCGATATATACCGCTTCAGCATCCCCATGCAGCCATTTACCATAGCCACCGGCACTATGGATTATGCTCAAAATGTATTTATACGATTGCATACAGATGCCGGGTTTTATGGGGTGGGAGAGTGTTCTGCCTTCCCGATGATCGTTGGCGAAACGCAGGAAACCTGCTTGGCTATGGCCCGCGAATTTGCGCGACTTTGGACGGGGCAGAATGCGTTGGATATACCCGCCCGCCTGCAACAACTGCATGATTTTACTTCCGGCAACACCACCATAAAAAGCGCCTTTGATATGGCCCTGTATGATATTGCAGCTAAAAACGCAGGCCTGCCGCTTTATAAGTTTTTAGGGGGTGATAAACGCGTGGTAGAAACCGATATTACCATTGGCTTAGGCACTCCCGAAGAAATGGCAGCAAAAGCGCTTGATTTTAAACGCAGCGGTGCCGGCATATTAAAGGTAAAACTGGGTAAAAAAGCTACCGAAGATGTGGAGCGCATCAGATTGATAAGAATGGCCGTTGGTAGCGATATAAAAATAAGGGTTGATGCCAACCAGGGCTGGAGTTTTGACGCCGCTGTATATGCTTTGCAGGCCATTGGGCAGTATAACATCGAGTTTTGTGAGCAGCCCATGCGCACCTGGCATAACGACCGCCTGCCCGAACTGATGCAACTATCGCCGGTTAAGATCATGGCTGATGAGAGTGTGTACAACCACCATGATGCCCGTATGCAGATCAACAGTGGCTCTTGCCATTATATTAATATCAAGATGTCAAAATCAGGCGGGATATTTGAGGCCAGGAAGATACACGATACCGCTGCCGAAAAGCACATACCCTGCATGATGGGCGGCATGTTAGAGAGCCGCATTGCACTGAGCGCCAAGCTGCACTTTGTATACGCCAGCCCTAACATTAAATTTTACGATATGGATACCTGCATGATAGGTCACCTGCAAAACCCATGCATCGGCGGCGTAAGGTTTAACGGCTACTTTTTAGATATTGACGATACCCCCGGCATTGGCGCCGATGCTGATAAAGGGTTTTTAGAGCGGTGTGAGAGATTTTCTATTTAGCCATTAGTCACTTGTCATTGGTCATCCAACCTGTTTAGTTACAATTGACCAATAACTAGTAACAAATTAATGACAATTGACTAATAACCTAACGACTCAACTCCGTAAAATACTTATGGAAAAGCGGGATTGTTTCAATGCCTTTATAGTAGTTAAAAATATCATACTTCTCGTTGGGAGAGTGCAGGGCATCGCTATCTAAACCAAAGCCCATCAGTACCGTTTTAATACCTAATTCTGCTTCAAAAAGGGCCACAATAGGTATGCTGCCGCCACCACGGGTAGGTATAGGCGCTTTACCAAAAGATTCTGTTATAGCTTTTTGTGCTGCGCGATAAGCCACACTATCAGTAGGGGTAACTACAGGCTCGCCACCGTGGTGGGGCGTAACCTTTACCTTTACGTATGGCGGAGCAATCTTCTTAAAATGATCTGTAAACAGCTGCGTTATTTTATCAGAGCCCTGGTTAGGCACCAACCGCATTGATATTTTTGCACTGGCTTTTGATGGGAGTACGGTTTTGGCACCCTCGCCAATATAGCCGCCCCAAATACCGTTTACCTCAAGGGTAGGGCGGGTGCCGGTGCGTTCAAAGGTGCTGTAACCTTTTTCACCCCATAACTCGCTTATATCCAAATCGGTTTTATATTCATTTTCATCATAAGGCGCGGCGTTTAATTCTTTGCGCTCGGCATCGGTCAAATCAATCACATCATCATAAAAACCGGGAATATTTACCTTGTTATTATCATCATGTAAAGATGCTATCATTTTAGCCAGTATGGTTGCAGGGTTAGCCACCGCACCACCATACACACCCGAGTGCAGATCGCGGTTAGGGCCGGTAACTTCTACCTCCAGATACGCCAAACCACGCAGGCCGGTCTCTAATGATGGATGCTCCATGCTTATCATGGATGTATCAGATATCAGCACAACATCGGCAGCGAGGCGCTCTTTATTAGCTTTAACAAATATGCTCAGGTTGGCAGAGCCTACTTCTTCTTCGCCCTCAATCATAAATTTAATATTGCAGGGCAGGGTATCGGTTTGCATCATCAGCTCAAAAGCTTTTACATGCATATAAAACTGACCCTTATCATCGCAGGCACCGCGGGCATATATTTTACCATCGCGCACGGTGGGTTCAAAGGGAGGGGTTTTCCATAGGTCCAGTGGGTCGGCAGGCTGCACATCGTAGTGGCCATAAACCAAAACAGTAGGTTTGGTAGGGTCTATCAATTTCTCGCCATAAACTATTGGGTAACCGGCCGTTGGGCAAACTTCAACCTTATCTGCACCGGCCTGGCGTAGCTTTTCTGCCACATAATCGGCAGTTTTTAACACATCTGCTTTAAATGCAGGGTCTGCGCTAACAGATGGGAAACGAAGCAATTCAAACAGCTCATTCAGCATGCGCTCTTTATTTTGCTCAACATATTGCTTAATAGTTTGCATAGGCATAAAATTTGAGCAAATATAGCAGGTATTTTTCTGCTTATGTAAATCTTTACCTAATTATGGCGAGGTAGTTAGCATAATGAATGAAATGCCATAATGCTTTTATATCTTTGCATTTAACCCATTATTTATTATTGATTAAATGGATTATCGGAAGATAATTTACGGTTGTATTTTATTTTGCTTTGTTAATTTAACAGCATATGCGCAGCTACCCAGTTGCAGCGCGGCTGCTCGTTTTTATTCAAAGGACAGCATCAATGTAACCACATTTGGCGCAAGCACGGTAAATGGTGTAGGTGGTTTTTCTTTTCAGAATTTTCTTAAAAACAACATACAGTCGTGCTATACAGGTATTATTGTTACCGTAACCAAAGATGCTGTATCAGGCGAGACCTCAACACAGGGCTTAAAACGGTTCCCCGGAGCTATAGCTGATAAAACAGGTTTTGTGTTGATATTGATAGGTGCTAATGATGCCCTGGCCTTGGTTAACAAAACTATGACCATAAGACAAACCGAGGCCAATATGCGTTACTATATTGAAACCTCGTTAAAGAATAATCTTATACCAATTATAGGATCCATACAGTTCTTCAATGACAAGAACAACCAAAACCTTAAAACGGCGAATTTATATGTTGGCCAAATAAACGGCTTATACAGAAGGTTGGCGAGAGACTATAAAGTGTATTTTGCAGATATAAACCGGGCCCTGGGGCGCGACTTTAATTTATATCAGGATGTTGTGCATCCTAACGAGGCTGGGTATAAACTAATTAGTTTTGTGTGGTTTGATGCCATTAACCAGGCAATTGATGATAAGTTGCTGCTGATAGGGTTAAATCAAAATTATCCTAATCCGGCTTCAACGCGCACACGCGTCGGGTTTAGTTTATCGCAAGCGGGCAGGGTAGTAATAAACCTTTATAATATGCAAGGTAAATTTGTAAGAAATTTATTTGATGCCTACCAAAATGCAGGTTACCAGGAAACGGAGGCTGTACTTAACGGGCTTACGCCGGGTGTATACATTTACAGTATGCAGGTAGGGGGGCAGGTGCTTAGTAAAAAAATGATAGTTATTCAGGGTTACTGATCAGTCGGCAGTAGCCAACGCTGCAGTTAATGTGGTAGTTGTGGTCTTTTCTGCAAGTATCTTTTTTTCCAATTTCAAATCCACCTTCTCGCTTTTGCGACTAATTGATAAAGCAGTTAATCCGGTTGAAAGTAGTAATACAGCTGTGATGGATATCTTTTTCATCTGAAGTGTAGTGGGTTCTTTCTGAGATATTTTAATTACTAAATGCTTAAAGACTTAGTCGGCAGTACCCAAGTTGTTTTTTTCAGTTCTGTCAGCAGTACCCAAATTGTTTTTCTCTCCGGTTCTGTCAGCAGTACCTAAGTTGTTTTTCTCAGTTCTGTCGGCGGTGCCTAAATTATTCTTCTCGCCGGCGAAAGTTGTAGATACACCTGCTGTTAAAATGATTGCTGCTGCTATGATAAATTTTTTCATAATCGTTATTTAATAATGTGATTGTTGAGGTTATATGTGTAGTTAGTTTTATATTAAAATCTGTCGGCAGTACCCAGGTTGTTTTTCTCGTTTCTATCTGCAGTACCCAAGTTGTTTTTCTCGGTTCTATCAGCAGTACCCAAGTTGTTTTTTTCAGTTCTGTCAGCAGTACCCAAATTGTTTTTCTCTCCGGTTCTGTCAGCAGTACCTAAGTTGTTTTTCTCAGTTCTGTCGGCGGTACCTAAATTGTTTTTCTCGCCGGCGAAAGTTGTAGATACACCTGCTGTTAAAATGATTGCTGCTGCTATGATGAATTTTTTCATGATCGTTATTTTATAATGTGATTGTTGAGGTTAATTTGATTAGTATATGTTGGTTTATTATTAAGATCTGTCGGCGGTACCCAAGTTGTTTTTTTCAGTTCTGTCAGCAGTACCTAAGTTGTTTTTTTCAGCCCTGTCAGCAGTACCTAAGTTGTTTTTTTCGGTTCTGTCAGCGGTACCCAAATTGTTTTTCTCTCCGGTTCTATCAGCAGTACCTAAGTTGTTTTTCTCAGTTCTGTCGGCTGTTCCTAAATTGTTTTTTTCGCCGGCGAAAGTTGTAGATACACCTGCTGTTAAAATGATTGCTGCTGCTATGATGAATTTTTTCATGATCGTTATTTTATAATGTGATTGTTGAGGTTAATTTGATTAGTATATGTTGGTTTATTATTAAGATCTGTCGGCGGTACCCAAGTTGTTTTTTTCAGTTCTGTCAGCAGTACCTAAGTTGTTTTTTTCAGCCCTGTCAGCAGTACCTAAGTTGTTTTTTTCGGTTCTGTCAGCGGTACCCAAATTGTTTTTCTCTCCGGTTCTATCAGCAGTACCTAAGTTGTTTTTCTCAGTTCTGTCGGCTGTTCCTAAATTGTTTTTCTCGCCCGCGAAAGTCGTAGATACACCTGCTGTTAAAATGATTGCTGCTGCTATGATGAATTTTTTCATGATCGTTGTTATGTATATTGTTGTAATTGGTTAAATACTATTTCTGGTTATATTAAGATCTGTCGGCCGTACCTAAGTTGTTTTTCTCGCCGGTTCTATCGGCCGTACCTAAGTTGTTTTTTTCGCCGGTTCTGTCAGCAGTACCTAAGTTGTTTTTTTCGCCGGTTCTGTCAGCAGTGCCCAAATTGTTTTTCTCGCCTGTTCTGTCAGCAGTACCTAAGTTGTTTTTCTCGCCTGTTCTATCGGCAGTACCTAAATTGTTTTTCTCACCTATAGCTGAAACAGCAAAAGTTGTGTTGATTCCTATTGATAAAAGGATTGCTAAAACGATAGTAATTTTTTTCATTCTTATAATGTTTATTAATTTTTATAATGCTTATACGTGTTTAATACTTCAATTTCTGTCGAAATCGAGTTAGTCTGCAGTTGCCAATACAGCTACTCCGTTGTTAACCGAAACTTTCTCAACTTGAAGAGATGTTGCTTTTTCAGTTGTATTTGGAGTGATAGTTTTTATCAATGACAATATTCCAACTGATAATACGATTGCTGCTGTTAAGATGATCTTTGACATGATATTTTGATTTGATAATTAGAGTAATAGTTAATTGATTGATGTGTTATTTATGTTAGTCTGCTGTTGCCAGAAAACTTTTTGTTGAAAAATTATTCAAAGAAAAAACAGTTCGGTCTATCCTTATAACTTCTCTTTTTGTGCAGGCTACCAATACTGCAAAAAGAAAAACCCATGTTGTAGTTAAAATGTATTTTTTCATAGTTCTTATTTTTTTAACTTATTATGATATTTTATAAAAAATAGGTTACATGTATTAATTAATAGTTAATATGTATCACGAGTTTTTATGCTTTGCTCTTGCAATCCGGCCATTCTTATCTGGCATTTAACTATCGGTTTTCGCTATGTTCCCCTTTTTTCTTTATCTATATTTTTAAAATTTAATAGTTAATAACTAGTTTGTATAATTTTGATATTCAAACACTTAACAGGGCAAATATATGTATATGTTTCATTAATTACAAAGCAACATTCATAAAAATAATTTCTCCATTTACCCTTGTTTTTTTGCAGAATGAAAAATATATACCTTATTATTTATAACTTTCACCATAATTAAACGTAAAAGTGATTTAATGAGGAAAATCTACGCGTGTTTGCTTTTTTTATTAGTTACTAGCTTTGTATACGCAAATAATAATCAGGATGTTACGGCTAAGGATACAAATGAAGTAATAGCGTTAAATAAACATGGCTACGACAACCGCCTTATTGACCCTAAGCAGACCGTTGTTTATGCGGAAAGAGCCCTGAAACTTGCCTCCCAACTAAAATTTGAACGTGGTGTTGCCGAGGCCTATCGCATTAAAGGCATTGGCCAGTATTATCTAAACAACCCTGACAGCGCTTTAAACCGATATTTTGAGTCGCTTACCATCTACGAAAAACTAAAAGATGAACGTGGAGCAGCAAAGGTCAATAATAACATAGGTAACCTCTATCAGCTTGTTGACTACGATAAAGCGTTGGAATATTTTAGCAAGGCCGAAGTTATTGCAAACAAGTACCGTGATACAAATCTGATAGCTTCGTTAAGCCTTAACATGGGCAATATTTATAACCGCAAAAATGCTTATGAACAAGCTAAGACCCATTACAACAAGGCGCTGCAATTGTTTACTATTCTACAAAACGACGTTATTTTAGTACAATGTCTGGAAAATTTAGGTTTTTTATATTACCAGTTGCGTGATTTTCCGAAGGCTAAAGCACTCTTATTGGAAGCGCATGACAAAGCTAAAGCAAAAGACATGAAGTCGTCATTGGCGGCGATTAATCTTACGTTAACGGATCTTTACGTTTCTGAGGGGAATTTTACAGAAGCTGAAAAATATCTTACCGAGGGTCGTACATATTCTATCCTTATTGATAATAAGAAGGATATTTATGATTACAAACATACTGCCTATGAAATGGCTCTTAAACGTAAGAAGTACAAAGAAGCGTTGGATTATCTTATCAATATTTATCAGGAAGACAGTGTAAGTTTTCGTAGCAACGCATCTGTAAGATTTGAATTTTTTAAAAAGGAAAATGCTAAGGCCGTAAAAGATTTATCGGATAAAAAGGATGCAGAAACATCTGTGATAAAATTCTGGGCTGTTACAGTTGTGGCGTGTTTGTTAGCGGTGGTTATTGTATTATTATTTGTTAGCGTTAAACGTAAGGCTACAACCAACCTGCAATTACAACAGCTTAACGAAGAGATATCCAGGCAAAAAGATAATCTGGATCGAATAAATCACCACCTTGAAGAAATAATTGACGAAAGAACCAAAGACCTGCAAGCAAAGAATAGAAAGTTGTCAGAATACTCATCTTATTTGTCGCACCAGATACGTGGGCCCATAGCTACTCTTAAAGGCCTTATGAATTTGGAAAATGAAGGATTAGTTGACCAGGCAGAGTGCATCAACCTAATGGGTAAGTGTGTGGCTGAAATTGACGATAAAATTATTGAAATGAGCGATATGTTGCACGAACCGGAAAGGGAATCAGAATCGTCATAATAAACGCTTACCGTTTTAGCTGGGCCATGTAGGATGTATGGTGGCTGTTTCCATCCATCCCGAATAAGCGCAATACCATGATATCATATGTAAAATAAGGTCTTTCCGGTGCCGCCGATAACCGCGTGTTTCAAATGCTATTCGCTCGTCGCCGGCTGTTACAAAAAATCTTACTTCGCCTTTACTGGGGGTAAACACAGCACTTAATAGATTTATTGCCTTAACTTTTAACTTGGTTTCAGCATCGTGTATGGTGTCTGTAGTTGTTGCACCGCTTGCCTGAGTTGATATCAAATAATTAGCCATGGCTTAGTATTAATTCAGATTTATACTGCAATTTCTTTATCAGTTAATAGCGTGCTAAAACCAGGCCAAACATATACAATCATGCAACCGCCTTGTTTGGAACGTCATTTAGTTAGTATTAGTTAGGGAGATACTTAAACGCTTTTATATTATGAAGTGATCTTGCTGTTACGCAATTCTTCATACAATAAAATAACCTTGCGTTGCAGGTTCACTATTTCTGATTCGCGGTCAAGTAGCTTTTTTTGAACAATACTTAAGTTTGAAGGTTGCTGATCAATAGGTTGTTCGGCATCCATTGACAATATTTGTACAACATTCACTTCATAGATATTAGCGATCTGCTCAAGACGCGAAAGATTGATATCAGTTACGCCGGTTTCAATTTTTGAAAAGGCGGGTATTGATATGCCCAATTTATTTGCCACATCTTCCTGGCTCCAGCCATTTTGATGGCGGAAAGCGCGAATGTTTTTGCCTACACTTTTGTTGGTCTTCTTCTTCAAATTTTCGTTCATGATTTTAATTTTTTAATTGTGAAAAAAATTGGGTTATCATTACGAAACCAAAACGTATGCCATATTAATTATAAGGCATATTTAAGCTGAAAGGCAACAAAATTTGTTATCGGGATTTAATTTTGGGGCGTTAATTCCCCATTAATTGGGTAATTAATTAATTATTGGTTACAATGGATAGCTTGGCAAACTTTAAAAGCAATTGCTTTTGCCCAATTTCTTTAAAGAAAATAGTCGCTTTAATATCGGGCTTGTTACCTTCCATGCTTATCACTTTGCCAAAACCAAAACGCTCATGCTCTACTTCCATACCCACCTGCAGGTTTGATGTATTCGAAGGTTTAAAATTAACCGACGGTACATGGGCCTTTGCCAGTATAGATGTGGTTTTAACCGGTGCGTTGGTTCCAGTTTTAGGCTTAGGCTTTGAAAAACTGTCACTGCGCCCCCAGGCCGTGCGTTCATCATCATAAGATGAACTGCTGCTTGCGGCAGGCTTTGCAGTAAAATCAAGCTCAAGATATTGCGCGTCTATCTCATCTAAAAACCTGCTTGGTTCGCAGTTTATAAGTGTACCAAATTTAAAGCGGGATGTAGCGTAACTTAATGATAACTTAGTTTCTGCCCGGGTAATGGCAACATAAAAAAGCCGGCGCTCTTCTTCCAGATCACTGCGCGAATTGAGCGACATTTGCGACGGAAACAGATTTTCCTCTAAGCCCACTACATATACCTGCGGAAATTCCAGCCCTTTTGAAGAGTGTATGGTCATTAGCGATACCGTATCAGCATCCTTGTTTTTATCGTTATCATCATTAGTAAGCAAGGCAATGTCTTGCATAAAAACATCCAGACCTTTCTCTTCCAGATCCTCGCGCTCACTAAACTCCTTAATACCGTTAAGCAATTCCTGTATGTTCTCGTAACGGTTAAGTCCTTCAACAGATTTATCTTCGTACAGATCTTTCAGCAGGCCCGAGTGCTGGGCTATATATAAAGCCGCCTCATAAGCTGTTTGTGTTTTGGTTAACACCTGGAAGCTCTGTATCATGGTAGCAAAAGCCATTAACTGCGCTGGTGCTTTTTCTAAATACCTGGGAGCTTCCAATATAATTTCAAACGGACTAAGTGCATTTTTATCTGCTGCTACAATTATTCTGTCTACAGTTGTATCACCTATACCGCGTTTGGGATAATTGATTACGCGTTTAAGCGCTTCTTCATCATTAGGGTTAAATGTAAGCCTGAAATAGGCTATCAGGTCCTTAATCTCTTTACGTTGATAGAAGGAGAGGCCCCCATATATTTTATAAGGAATACCCAGTTTTCGCAGGGCTTCCTCCATTGATCGCGACTGTGCGTTGGTGCGGTACAAAATGGCAAAATCATGCCATTTAAGGCCCTTGGTGCTGCGCTCCTGCATTATCCCTTCAGCAACTATGTTGCCTTCCTCGTTATCGCTGAAAGCGCGCATAACCTTTATCCGGTCGCCTTGTTCTTTTTCAGAAAAAACGTTCTTTTTAAGCTGCTCTTTATTATTGGCGATAATGCTGTTGGCAACATTTACTATGTTTTGTGTAGACCGGTAGTTCTGCTCCAGTTTAAAAATCTTCAGATCTGGGTAATCCTTCTCAAAGTTGAGTATGTTCTGGATATTGGCACCACGGAATGCGTAGATACTCTGCGCATCATCACCCACCACACAAATATTCTCGTTAACTGCCGCAAGCTTTTTCACAATCAGGTATTGCGAAAAGTTGGTATCCTGATACTCATCAACCATTAAATATTTAAACTTATGCTGATACTTGTTAAGCGTTTCCGGAAAAAGTTTCAGCAACTCGTTGGTTTTAAAAAGCAAATCGTCAAAATCCATAGCACCGGCACGAAAGCAGCGGTTAACATAGGTCTCGTAGATCTTACCCAACATACCGCGACCGCTTGAAAAATCGTCGGCCTGTATCTGCTCGTTGTTTTGATATTCCTGCCACGATACGAGGTTGTTTTTAGCAGCCGATACCCGGTTAAGTACAAAGTTTACGCTGTACAGCTTATCATCCAGGTTCATTTCTTTTAAAACGGCCCTGTAAACGCTCTTGCTATCGTCGGTATCATATATAGTAAAGTTGTTGGGGTAGCCTATTTTATCGGCTTCAACCCGCAGCAGCTTGGCAAATACCGAGTGGAAGGTGCCCATCCATATGTTCTTCGCTTCAGGGCCCACCAGGTGCATTATACGCTCGCGCATTTCGCGTGCGGCTTTGTTGGTAAAGGTAAGCACCAGTATATTAAACGGATCAACCCCGTTGGCAATTAGGTGCGCCACCCTATAAGTAATAACCCTTGTTTTACCCGAACCTGCACCGGCTATAATCATTACCGGCCCGTGTATTTGCTGTACGGCCGCCGCCTGTTCGGTATTCAATCCCGCTAAGTAATCCAATGCTGTCTCCCCTTGTTTTATAAGGCCGCTAAATTAGTGATTAAGGCCTAGAGATTAAAGATTAGTTGTTAAAGATTACAGCCCGGCAATAACAATTGAATCAGCCTCGTTAAGAGGTTGGCCACTAAAACCCCCTAAAATTAGGTCTGCTTATCAGTGGCGAAAACGACCATGGTACTGAACTGAGAATTATAAGCAAACCAACTGTAAACCAAATTGCCATTGTTTTATATTTCTGCTTATCACTCTCTTTTTTTTTAGCTTTTACAGATCCTATTGTAATAACAATTATCCCGATCAGCATCATAAAAATATGCTCCATACCAAAAAACCTTATGATACGCTCGTGCACTGCTGTGCTGAAGTTATGCAGGAAATAAGAAACAATTGGACTGATAAAATACAGACAAACGCCCAGTATTAACTGGATATGCGCTATTGTGGCAGTAATGTGTCTTACCGAATCATCAAACTTTAAATAAGGTTTATTTAATAGCCAACCCCTGTAAGCACGAAAAATGGCAAAAATCAGGCTGCCTAATACCAGCCATCGGGTTAAGGAGTGTAAAGCTAATAAGGTTGGATACATATGATCATGGACGATTGAGAGTGGGAAATATTTTAAAATAGTTGATTTTTTGCGTTTCCTGCAATGTGAAATTTCTCTTTGTCCCTCTTTTTTCTTAATTTCCCGCTATAAATGCCGCAAGCATTTTAGTTAACTGAAAACTTCCTGATAAAGCTGCATAAATTGGAAAAATTTACCAGGCGAAATTTTTTGAGTAAAGGCGCTATGCTTGCAGGAGCGGCGTATCCGGCTATGTTGGCTTTGGGTATGTTAAAACCATCAGAGGCACATGCGTTTGATTTGCCCGGCAGCGGTAACGGCAAAAAGATCATTATCTTGGGAGGTGGTTTAGCAGGTATGACGTGTGCCTATGAGCTCACCAAATTAGGTTATAACTGTACCATTTTAGAGGCCCGCAAACGCGCAGGCGGGCGATGTTTCAGCATCCGTAACGGTGCTACCAATACCGAAATTGACCGACCAACCGCCACTGCAACTTTCGACCCGGACCTTTACTTTAACGCCGGCCCATCGCGCATTCCGCACCACCACAAACTAACTTTACAATACTGCAAAGAACTGGGTGTACCCATCCAGGTATATAACAACGTTAACGAGGGTGCCTATTATTTTGCCGAAGGAACAGGGCCATTATCCAACAAAAAGATCCGGGCGCGCGAAGTGCATAACGATATGCGCGGTTACATGACCGAACTGCTATCTAAAAGTATTGATAAAAGCGGTTTAAATGCCGGCCTTGGTAAAGAAGATGTAGAGAAAGTTATGATGTACCTGGCTGCCGAAGGTGGTTTGGATATTGACAAGCTCTACAAGGCATCGGCCCGTCGCGGCTATACCGAAGCACCCGGGGCAGGCAATCAGTCGGGAAAGGTGGCCGAAGCGAATAAATTAGCCGATATGCTGCACTCCGGTTTATTAGACCCCGATTTTTATAATGTGGCTGAATATACCTACGAGTTGCAAATGACGATGTTCCAGGCCGTTGGCGGGATGGATAACATTGCGAAAGCATTGCAAGCTAAGGTAGCTACAATGCTTAAATTAGATGCCGAGGTTACCGCCATTACCAACTTAGCCGAAGGCGTTAAAGTTGCCTACAAAGATGCGACTGGCGCACACGAGTTGCAGGGCGATCTGTGCATATGCACTATACCGCTGCCGGTACTCAGTAATATCAACACAAATTTTTCTGGCGATGTAAGCAGGGCCATTGATTACATTGCCTATATAAAAACAGGTAAAATAGGTCTGCAGTTTAAGCGCAGGTTTTGGGAAGAGGACGATCAGATCTACGGCGGTATAACCCATACCAACAACGAGCTTACGCAGATATTTTACCCATCAAACGATTATTTGGGCAAAAAAGGAATATTGATAGGCTATTATAACTTTGAGGAAAAGGCCCATAACACAGGCAAGTTAAGCTATACCGACCGCGAGAAGCTGGCGCTGAAAAAGGGCCGGCTGATACATCCACAGTATGATAAAGAGTTTGAAAAATCGTTCTCGGTAAGCTGGCACAACACCAAATACAATATGGGCGGCTGGGCCGAGTATGATACCGATACCCGTAAAAACTATTACCCGGTACTATTAAAACCAGACAGACAGGTATACTTTGCCGGTGAACACATGACGTATTTAAACGCCTGGATGGCAGGTGCATTTGAGTCGGCACGGAGCGTAGTGGCCGCTGTTCATGCAAGGGTAACAGAGCAGCGGGTGAGCTACCCGGCCAATAATACTAAAGGTTAAATTAACACATAAATTAAAAGGATATGGCAAACATCAATCGCAGAACCTGGATCAGAACCAGCGCTTTAATGGCCGGTGGCGCGGCTTTTCTGCGCGGTGGCGTAGAAAAATTATCGGCCATGCCGGTATTAACACGGGCAAAAACCACAGCTATAAAAGAGCAAACTTTTTTAGAGAGCATTCCACCCGAGTTAAAGGCGCGGTTGAACGCGAACGAAAACCCGTTCGGGCCGTCGCCCGCAGTTAAAAAAGCCATACAGGATACCATTGATATTGGTTTTAGATATCCAATAAATCTTTACGGCCAGTTGGTTGATAAAATAGCAACGTTTGAGGGCGTTAAGCGCGAAAATATTTTGATGAATGCAGGTTCATCGCCTTTACTGTTAGCTGCAGCTATGGAGTATAGCAAAGGAGGGAAAAGTATCATCACCGGTGATCCGTCATACGACGACCTGCCATCAACAGCCGAAGGTTTTGGCGGAAAATGGATAAAAGTACCGCTAACACCCGAGTTTAAACTTGATCTTGATGCGATGGAAGCTAAGGTAGACGATAATACCGGCTTGGTTTACATCTGCAATCCAAATAATCCTACCGCCACTATTTTAGACACTGCAAAGCTGAAAGCCTTTATTGAGCGGGTGTCAAAGAAAGCACCTGTGTTTATTGATGAGGCCTACATTGATTACCTGCCCGACCCGAAAGCTGCAAGTATGATGAGCGCGGTTATAGCCGGGCATAATGTTATTGTAGCGCGTACATTTTCAAAACTTTACGGTTTTGCAGGCTTACGCTGCGGCTATTTAATTGCACAACCCAAAACGGTTGATATGTTAGGTAATTTAACATCAGGGGCATTTAACATGTCGGCTACAACTGTGGCAGGCGCCATAGCTGGCTATAACGAAACTGCCTTTTTGCAGGATGCACTTAAAAAAACCAATGCCTCTAAAGAATTTCTTTACAGCGTGTTGAAAAAGGAGGGATACAACTACATTACATCATCTACTAACTTCGTTCTGTTCCCAATTAAAATGGAAGGACGCAAGTTTGCTGAAGAAATGGCTAAACGCAGCGTAGGTATCCGTACCTGGCAAATAGCAAACCAGCATTACTGTCGGGTAAGCATAGGCACTATGGATGAGATGACAGCCTTTGCCGAAGCCTTTAAACAGATCTCATAATAAATAATATCGCTTAAAATATTAAAACAATGCGCAGATCACTTTTTACTATTTGTTTGCTTGTTATAGGTACGTTGGCATTTGGCCAAACGGCAACCCCTAATCCGCGGCCATTAACTATGGACGAATACAAGAAAGGCAAAACCTTCTCCATAGCCAACTTGGATGAAGAAACCTATGTTAAATTTGAAAACACATTTGTACTGGATAGGTACGAGGGCCGCAAACCTTACTTTATTACCGGCAGCGATGGTTTGAAAAAGCGCATAGACCTGTACAAATTTGTAGCCCGCGAAGGTTTGCAGGAATTAGGCCTGATGGTGTTTTACACCTCAGAAACCGGCAAAAAGTACCAGGCGCTTGTACCTAATTTTACTGCCGATGCCGCCGTTTGGGAAACTTACTTTGATGATATTGACAATATTAACAAGGTAGAAAAGAACTTTATATTGAAGCTTTCTTACGTGCTTTCTAAAGAGTTGAGCTTTCAACATTATAAGGTAATTAACGGAGGTAAGGTTTCTAAAGACGAATCGGCAAAGTATGGCACGGCTATCTGTTTCCCGGGGGATGAGTTGGTTACGATGAGCAACGGTGCGAAAAAGCAATTGAAGGACGTAAAAAGCGGCGATAAGATTATTACCGTTGACCCGGTTACACATCAATCGTCTGCAACAGTTGTTAAAGAGCTTACCCAACACGAGCCCGAAAACTATGCACTTACACAATTGGTTTTAGTAGCGGCAAAGGAGCAAGATGCCGTTAATGGTTTGAAGATTAATTTATCTGCAAAAGTTGTCAAAGCTACACCTAATCACCCCATGTTAACCAAAAACGGCAACAGCAAAATAGGTGATATAGGATTAGGCGAACAAGTGCTTTGCCTGGACGAAGCAAGCGGAAAATACGAAACTTACACCGTTTTGCAAAAAAACGAACATGCCGAAGGCACGCAAAAGGTATATAATATAGTTGCTGAAAAAGGTAGTACACTTATAGTGAACGGGGTAATGGTACTGCAAAAGTAATGTTGTGCAGGTAATTACATTGGGTTATGGCTTACTCAAAAGTTTTTCTGAAATTAGCCACCGATGAAAACCGAATTGTTTATTCCCTGCTTTATAGATCAGCTTTTTCCGGATACTGCATTTAATACTGTGAAACTGCTTGAAAAGGCAGGCTGTGAAGTACACTATAACCCGGAGCAAACCTGCTGCGGTCAGCCGGCGTTTAACGCCGGTTTTTGGGACGAGGCTAAAACAATTGGACGTAAGTTTTTGGATGGCTTTTCAGATGACAGCGTAATTGTTACGCCATCAGCATCATGCACGGGCATGGTGAAGAATTATTATAATGATCTGTTTACCAACACAACCGTGCATAACCATTGCCGTAATGTTCAAGGTAATATTTTTGAGTTATCCGACTTTCTGGTAAACATTATCCATTTTGACAACTTTGGCGCTGAGTTGGAAGGCAGAGCTGTTTACCACGACAGCTGCTCGGCCTTGCGCGAATGCAAGATCAAGGAAGAACCGCGTCAGCTTTTATCAAATGTATTGGGATTAGAATTGGTTGATTTACAACAAGGTGATACCTGCTGTGGTTTCGGCGGTACCTTCGCGGTTAAGTTTGATGCGATATCCGCCGCCATGGCCCAGCAAAAAGTTGATTTTGCTACGGAGGCCGGCGCAGATTATATTATATCTACCGATGCTTCATGCTTGTTGCATCTGCAAAGCTACATAGACAAAAATAGTCTATCGATAAAAACCATGCACCTGGCCGATGTGCTGGCGCATGGATGGGGGAATGTTTAATTTACGATTTTAAATTTACGAAATACGATTTTGTGGCAGCCAATTTGCATGGATTTCTCTATGCAACGCTACCTATCAGCAGAAAAAAATACCGGCGTTATTGCTTATGAAATTGTGCCCGATGGTATCAGCATAAAGTTCAGGGATGGCTCGGTGTATCTGTATACAATTCAAAGTTCAGGCAGAAAGCATATCGCTCAAATGCAGCGCTTAGCTCAAAAAGGTGAGGGGTTAACGACATATATTAACCAGCATGTCCGCGAAAATTATCAGGAAAAACTCAATTAGCCTATATCAGCCACTTCTGGTTTTGGCATGAAGCTTGTTTTATTGCAATTACACTAATATTTAAAGCCATGGAAAACTGGGTGTATTATGCAGTAGGTGTTTTTGTAATAGCAATGATATACATACTCGCCATTGGCGGAGCCGCAATAGTTGGGGGTAGATTTGACAACTGGAAAAGCCACATCATCAATCGTACCAAGGGCGTTTTTCGCTGGAAGCGGAAGAAATTTCAGCGCTACTAAGATTGTATTTAGTAAGCTTTGATAGAGCCAGAACTTACCCCCATCAAAACAGACCGTACCATCCGCTTAAGGCTTTCTGGTCTATAGACTATCACACATAGTATTGACCGCCTTCTCTACCGGCAATTCTTTTCATCTCATTTTTCCAACCATAACGTTTATCTGGTTTTATATAACAGATAAAAATCCTAAATTCGCGTCACAAAATTAAGATCGCGTTAGTAGGCGATTGACTAAAAATTAAATTTTTAAACCGTGG
The DNA here is from genome assembly GCF_054061755.1 of Mucilaginibacter sp. HD30. Classification (NCBI taxonomy): domain Bacteria; kingdom Pseudomonadati; phylum Bacteroidota; class Sphingobacteriia; order Sphingobacteriales; family Sphingobacteriaceae; genus Mucilaginibacter; species Mucilaginibacter sp. HD30. The sequence goes on along the minus strand of NZ_JBSSEO010000001.1, from coordinate 1,833,009 downwards.
CTTTTTAAAAGCCTTTCCTTTTTAGGGGGAGGGTTGGACAGGGGCGACAAATCATGTTTGTAGATGATCAAGATTACACTACCCGACGGTTCCGTTCGTGAGTACGAGCAGGGAATTACTTCTATGCAGATAGCGCTGTCTATCTCTGAAGGTTTAGCACGAAACGTATTAGCAGCCGAAGTTGATGGCGAGGTTTGGGATGCCAACCGCGCTATAGAAAAAGACTCGCAGGTTAAGTTATTGACCTGGAACGATGTAAAAGGCAAATCAACTTTCTGGCACTCATCGGCCCACATGATGGCCGAGGCGTTGGAGGCACTATATCCTGGCACCAAATTCGGTATCGGGCCGGCTATCGAGACCGGTTTTTACTATGATGTTGATTTTGGTGACAAACCCTTTTCATCAGAAGAGTTTAAAAAGATAGAAGATAAAATGCTGGAACTGGCTAAGGCTAAAGAGGAGTTTACCCGTAAACCTGTTAGCAAAGCCGATGCGATAGCTTACTTTACAGAAAAAGGGGATGAGTACAAGTTGGATCTGATAAAGGATCTGCCTGATGGCGCCATTACTTTTTATACACAAGGAAACTTTACTGATCTGTGCCGCGGGCCGCACATCCCTAATACAGGTTTTGTAAAGGCTGTTAAGTTGATGAGTGTTGCCGGTGCCTACTGGCGCGGCGATGAAACCCGTAAGCAGCTTACCCGTATCTATGCCGTTACTTTCCCTAAAGCAAGCGAACTGACTGAATATCTGCGTATTTTGGAAGAAGCCAAAAAACGCGATCACCGTAAATTAGGTAAGGAACTGGAACTTTTTGCTTTTTCTGAAAAAGTGGGTATGGGCCTGCCTTTGTGGTTGCCGAAAGGCACCGCCTTGCGTGAGCGTTTAACCAACTTCTTACAAAAGGCCCAGGTTAAAGCCGGTTACGAGCAGGTAATTACGCCGCACATCGGCCACAAAAATCTGTACGTTACTTCCGGCCACTATGAGAAGTATGGTGCTGATTCTTTTCAACCGATAAAAACCCCGCAGGAAGGAGAGGAGTTCTTTTTAAAACCAATGAACTGCCCGCATCATTGCGAGATCTATAAAACAAAACCACGCTCTTACAAGGATCTTCCGGTGCGTTTGGCGGAGTTTGGTACCGTTTACCGTTACGAGCAAAGCGGCGAGCTGCACGGCTTAACCCGTGTGCGCGGCTTTACGCAGGATGATGCCCACTTGTTTTGCCGCCCCGACCAGGTAAAGGATGAGTTTAAGAAAGTAATCGACCTGGTACTATACGTGTTCGGCGCACTGGGCTTTGAAGACTACACTGCACAGATCTCGCTGCGAGATCCTGAAAATAAAGCTAAATATATAGGCACTGACGAAAATTGGGCCCTGGCCGAATCAGCTATTATTGAAGCTGCCGAAGAAAAAGGTTTAAAAACCGTTGTTGAGTTAGGCGAAGCCGCTTTTTACGGCCCTAAGCTGGACTTTATGGTGAAAGACGCCATTGGCCGTAAATGGCAATTGGGTACCATTCAGGTGGACTATAACCTGCCTGAACGTTTTGAACTGGAATATACCGGCAGCGATAACCAAAAGCATCGCCCGGTAATGATCCACCGTGCGCCGTTTGGCTCAATGGAGCGCTTTGTTGCTGTGTTGATTGAGCATTGCGCAGGTAATTTCCCGCTGTGGTTGTCGCCGGAGCAATTTATTATTTTGCCTATCTCAGAAAAGTATGAAGATTATGCAAAAAAACTTTCAGATGAGTTAAAAGATTCCGATATTTGCGGGCTAATTGACTTCAGGGACGAGAAGATAGGGCGTAAGATACGCGACGCTGAGGTTAAAAAGATCCCCTATATGCTGATAGTTGGCGAAAAAGAGACCGAACAAAATGAGGTTTCTGTTCGCAGACATGGGCAGGGTGATCTGGGAAGCATGAGTATTGAAGAATTAAAAAAGCAAATAATAAAAGAAATAACCGTATAACTTGGCATTAAACAAACCATTCAACAGAGGACCAAGGCTTCCTTTCAAGAAGAAAGAAGCTGAACACAACATTAATCAATTTATCAGGGCCGCAGAAGTTCGTTTAACGGGCGACAATGTAGAGCAGGGTATTTATGCTTTAAAAGATGCTTTAGCAATAGCTGAAGAGCAAGAGTTGGATCTGGTTGAGATATCGCCTAACGCTGTTCCGCCGGTTTGTAAAGTAACTGATTATAACAAGTTTATTTACGAGCAGAAGAAGAAGCTTAAAGAGATAAAAAGTAACGCCAAGCAAACTGTTATTAAAGAAATACGCTTCGGACCGAACACTGATGACCATGACTTTGATTTTAAATTGAAGCATGCCACCAAGTTTTTAGAAGCAGGCGAAAAGGTGAGGGCCTACGTACACTTTAAGGGCCGTGCAATTGTTTACAAAGAGCAGGGCGAGATATTGCTGCTGCGTTTTGCACAAGCATTGGAAGAAGTAGGCAAGGTGGAGCAATTACCAAAGCTGGAAGGAAAGCGGATGTTTTTAACCGTTGCCCCTAAGCTGGGTAAAAAATAGCGATGTGCAGATTTCAGATGTGCGGATGTGCAGATGAAGTTTGTTGAGTAAGATTTAAAGATGTGCAGATTGTTTTATACAGATGTACAGATGAAGATAAAGCGTTGAGAAACGCCTGTAACTAACAAAAATAAATAACGACATGCCAAAAATGAAAACCAATTCCAGTGCTAAAAAGCGTTTTAAGCTTACTGGAACCGGTAAAATTGCAAGAAAGAGCGCGTTTAAAAGCCACATCTTAACCAAGATGAGCACTAAACGTAAGCGTAACCTTACTCATGGAACATTAGTATCTGATGCTGATATGGGTAACGTAAAACGTATGCTTGCAATCGGAAAGTAATTAACAAATTAATTAACCAGGTATTAGAGTATTAAAGTCCTTTAAAAGGCACTCACTACCAAAAACAACAAAAAATGCCACGTTCAGTTAACGCCGTAGCGTCGAGAAGACGCAGGAAAAGGATCATGAACCTCGCCAAAGGTTATTGGGGTTCACGCAGCAAGGTTTACACCATTGCTAAAAACACAGTAGAAAAAGGTTTACAATATGCTTACCGCGACCGTAAGACCAAAAAACGCGAATTCCGCGCGCTTTGGATCCAACGTATCAACGCCGGTGCTCGTCAGTACGGTATCTCTTACTCACAATTAATGGGTAAATTAAACGCTAAAAACATCGGTTTAAACCGTAAGGTATTGGCTGATTTAGCGATGAACAATCCTGATGCTTTTAAAGCAGTTGTTGACGCAGTAAAATAAATTACAGGATCTCACTAATTTGTTGGTGATTTTACAGATTAAAGGCTTTCCGGTATTCGGAAGGCCTTTTTTTATTATAGCGGCACTTGCTTGCGCTGCATTCTTGCGCCAGCGGGGCCGTATGTTATGGCTTAGCAAATCAATTATCAAATAATTATATTTTTTGACAAGGGAACGTACATTTTCTGCAACACCCCGCAAAACCAAAAAAACTCCGGCAAAGTAGCCTAAAAACCGCTATTCACCTAAATCATCACAGTTTGCCTTTCCAATAATTTCATGGATGACGGCATCCAGCTCCTCTGCAGAGACCTTCAAATAAGATAACACCTGGGGCAACGACTCCTGGTTTTCAGGCTCCATGGCCATGTCGGTAAGCCCGATAATGCGGGCCAAAGGCGCCCGTACAATGTGCGATTGTGACCAGGCAATTTCTCGCAATTGTTTATTCTGCGCCTCAATAGCGGTAAGATAATTCATGCGTTCTGTTATATCGCGTTCAATTGCGATGTAATTTTTCACCTGCCCACCGGCATCAGCAACCGGCGCTATTGCAAGCGAGGCCCAGTAAGGCTGGCCGTCCTTTTTATAAAACACAGCTTCAATAGCACAACTTTCCCCATCTTTCATAGCCTTGATAAGCCTTTCAATCAGGAGCGCATCTGTTTCCGGCCCGTGTAGCAAAGCTATCCCACCCAAATTGATCTCGTCACTTGTATAGCCCGTTAATTTGGTAAAAGAGTTGTTTACGTAAATAACAGTAGGTAGCTGATCGTCGTCTCCAACCGATGTGATCATTACCGCGTCAGTCGTATTAGTGATCACAGATTCCAACAGTTTTAAATGATGTTCCTCCTCCTTTTGATTTGTTACGTCTTTCATAGCGCCTATCATCCGCAATGGCTTGTCATGCTCGTCTCGAAGCACCACCGCGTTACTGGAGGTAATGGCATAGGAGTGGTCAGCTTTTTTAAACCGGTATTCGTCTCGCCAGCGCTCATTCAGTTCGCCCTTAAGTACTGCCTGGATACTCGTTAACACGTGGCGACGCTCATCCGGGTGCAGCCGCTCCAACATCCAGTCTATCGGCACCATCTGACCTGCCTGCCCGTAACCAAAAAGCGTAGCAAAGCCTTCGCCTATCCACACCATATTTGTTGAAATGTCCCAGTCCCAAATGGCATCGGAGGCAGCTTTAGCAGCCTGGCGAAACCGTTCATTGCTTTGTAAAAGATTGGCTTCGGCATTCACCTGCTCGGTAACATCGCGGCAAATAACCATCCGGGCCGCCCGGCCAACAAAGTCAATTGGGTGACCCGTGATATCTACCAGGATAACTGTCCCGTCTTTTTTAAGGTGCCGCCAGTACTTTTGCGGTTTATAAGTTTGTTCGGTCAGTTGTGGCAATGTTTTTTCAAACACATCAACATCTTCTGCCGGTCGGAGATCCTTAATGTTCATGTTAAGAAACTCGGCCCGGCTGTATCCGTAATGATGAATAGCCGCTTTATTAACTTCTAAAATACGCAGCGATTGCGTGTCATAGATCCACTTAGGCAAGGGGCTAAGGTCAAATATTTTATGATATTTTTCTTCAGAGCGTTCAATATTCTGTTTAGCAAACTGTAATCTTAACTCGGCCTCAACACGTTCAGTCACATCCCTGAAATTATCTATTATGCCGCCTATTGCCGGATCATGCAGCATGTTGGTAAAAGTAGATTCTATCCATCGCCAGGTGCCATCGTGGTGCAACACTCTGTACGCCTTAACATTTACAGGTACACCCGGATGGGCAAACACATCATCTATTGCGTGCCTTATGTTTCCCAGATCTTCTTTGCGTACGGTGCTGAAAGGTTCAAACAGAAGTGTTTCAGACTCCGTAAAGCCGGTGATATGTTCGCCTGCAGGCGAGACGTATAAGACCCTTCCATCGGCAGACCTAATCGCTATGGCATCTGCATTATTCTCCACCAGCCCCCGAAACCGCTTTTCGCTGCGAAACATCTTTTCCTCCGCACTTTTTTGTGCGGTGATATCCCGCCCTGATATGCACAAGCCTACCGTTTTTTCGCCTTCCAGAACAGGGTTTATGCTGAAACAATACCAGCATAAATTTCCGTCGGGGCCAGGGTAAGCCTTTTCATAAGCTATTGGCTCACCGGCAATTGCTTTGGTCGCGGCCATTTTAAACAGCAGGCGCCGGTCTTCGGGCAGATAATCTAATAGTGACGTGCCCGGTGTTACCACCTTCCCCGCGGCATGCTGAAAGATCAATATATTTGCTTTGTCGTTAGATGCGATGATGGCTAAATCGGTATCAACCAATACAAATCCCTCAACCGTATGGTTAAATATCGCACGTAAATTTTCCTCTGGAGCTTTCCACTTCCGTGTATCAATAATTTCGGTACAGTAGCGTTCGCCTTCTGCTTCATTAAAAAGCCTGACTGATGAATATTCGCAAGGGAACCGCAGACCACCGGGTAAAATTCCGGTAGTTTCGCCTTTAACTGTTCCAAACTGCTCTTGTTGCATTAACAATTGTTGCAAACGCGGGTCGTCCTGATCCAGCAGATCATAACGGGTAAACTTGGTAGCAGTTACTTTGGTGAAGCCAAACAACTCGCATGCAGCCTGATTTACTGCTAACACCCGCCCCTCGCCGTCTGATAAGAAAAAGGGATTTTGCGCCGTCTCAAAAATGTGTTCATACGTAAGCTTTCCCACTGAGGCGTTTTCATGCACTATTTGAAAAATGTAAGCTACGTTACCTGCACCATCAAACACCGGGATATATTCGGGATCCCAATATCGTAAACGATTGCTTATGGGGTAGGGTATGATGCCCGGGGTTTGCGGTTGCTTAAGTTGTATAGCGCTGCGGATACTCCGCCCGGTGCGACTGATAGGAGACTGGGGATCGCCGGGCTGCAGATCGGGAAATACATCAAACAGGGGTCTCCCGCATAAGTCTTCCCTGGTACGGGACAGCAGTTGAAGATAAGCGTCATTAGCGCCAAGGATTTCAAATTGCTCATCGACTGCTAACAGCAGTGCGGCCACAGGAAAATCTTCAAAAACAGGTTTAAGTTTTTCAATCGTCAGCATGTAAGGTATCTTTGGTATTCCTGTTAGGAATACTAATATAGCCTATGTGGAATGATAGTTACAAATTTTTCTTAGAAATTAAGTTCCGTAGTTATTAGTTGTAAATGTTATTTCTTGATAATCAACGAATAAAGCAATAAGAAAAAATGATGCGGCTACCACACGCGTGCTGTACTTTGCAATTCAAAAACCTGCTGTTGCAAAAGTGTTGCTAAACTGTTGCTTTTGTGTTGCTATTCTGTTGCAATTTATGGCAAAAAACAGCCAATTTTACCAATAGACAATAATTTGATAATTAGCATGTTAATAACATTTTACAGCTGATTATACTGACGAATAAGTTATTACAGTTTAAAAATTCAACTACCTGTAAATCAAATAATTATATTTTTCCAAAAGGGGAACATACATTTTTCTGCAACACCCCGTTAAACCAACAAAAAAAGCCCCGGAAAACGGGGCTTCTTTAGCATACAATTTCTGTGAGAGTAGCAATATTTTAGTGCTTAGCTTCTGCCTTATGGGTAATGCTGCCGTTACGTTGTACGGGTTTTAAACTGTTGTCAATGTCCATGTACTGCTTAAAGTTACGCACATCGGTATCCACCATATTTTTAAACACCGGGTTTAACAGGTTGGCTATGCTTGCACCAACCCCACCTGCCGGCGGCTGGTAGCTGATGATCACATCAACAATGGTTCCGTTGCCATCGGCAGCATCCCTAAAGAAAACCTTGCCGGCATTGTCTATGATTGAGCCGGGTAATGAGCTCCATCCAATTACCTCGCCCGGTTTATCTTTAACGATCTGGGCATCCCAGCTTACGGTACCAACGCCTGTAGGCAGCCGCAATATCCAGTGCGAGCGGGTGTCGTCCACTTCTTCAACGCTTTCCAGGTGGTTCATAAATAGGGGTAGGTTATCCAGCTTGCGCCAAAAATCATATACTGCTCTGCGGGGTTTATCAATAACAAAAGCCGACTTGATAGTTACATCCACCGGCTCCTGGCTGTTTTTGCCAATAGACTCGTAAATATTACAATGCCCGCTTATGCCCCTGTTTAACAGGTAACCGCCCGCGCCCAGCTTCAATAAACTAAACAGCGGACTTTTAAACAGGCCCTTGAGTCCAGAAAAGGTAAACTTAACGCCGGCCGCTATTGATATATAACGCTCGGGCCAGTTAAGGTTAATTGGCTCCTCCCTAAGCGGAAGAGACTTGTAATTTGATATAGTGGGTGTTAATGCTCGTGTTGCCATAATGCTCTATTAACAGCATAAATGGCATACGGTTTTAAAAAGTGTGGTTAGGTGAGCCGATACTTGCCATTGGCTGATACTTATTGTACATTTGCCACGCTTTAGGTTTCCCGGAAGGTGGCAACATCACCGGGAATTAAAAGGGAATACAGTGTAAATCTGTAACTGTCCCGCAGCTGTAAGCTCCATAACCAAACGTCCAATCAATTGGTCACTACCCCGAATGTTCGGGATGGGAAGGCCGGACAGGAGGGGAGCAAGTCAGAAGACCTGCCCATAGCCATATTAATTCACAGCTTTCGGGGATTGAAGCTTGAATGTGAAATACGCTATAATACCGGCGTGCTTTCATTCTGACGCATCCCGTCTCCGCGTGCTGTAAGTTTCTTGCAACCGTGAAAATAACAGCTGTAATAAGGGCATTTTATGATAGATCATTACCTCGCCGACTGGCGTTGGTGTTGGCTGTGCTTCCGTTTCACCAGGTTTTAGCACAATCAGACACCACTAAAAAACTAAAGGAGGTGGTGATCTCCTCATCGCGGGCTGAGTTATTGAAAAGCATCACGCCGGCACAGCAAGTAAAGGCAGACCAGTTTATCCGCTACAGCGCATTTAACATAGCCGATGCCATACGCGGTTTCTCTGGTGTTACCATAAAGGATTATGGCGGCGTAGGTGGCCTTAAAACTGTCTCGGTGCGTGGTTTGGGCGCTAATCACACAGCTGTTTTGCTGGACGGTATTCAAATTAGCGATGCCGAGAATGGGCAGATAGACCTGAGCAGGTTCAACCTTAATAACGTTGCCGAAATAACTCTTTATAACGGCCAGCCGTCTGATATTAACCAGCCGGCAAGGTCATCTGCCTCAGCTACAGTACTCTCTATAAAAACAATTAAACCAAATCTAACAGACGCAAAGCCTTATGCAATTACAGCAGGCTTAAAGGCAGGTTCGTTTGGTCTTATCAATCCATATCTGCAATGGCAGCAGCGATTGGGGAATCAATGGTCGTTTATTGTGAATGGGTATACAGAAAATGCAAACGGAAAATACGGCTATTACATTAATGATGGCAGTAAAGATATAAGGCAGGAAAGGGTGGCGGCTGATGTAAAAATTCAGCAAATAGATGGTGCGGTTTATTGGCAGGGTAAGGGCAGCAGCGCGTTTAACTTAAGGGTGAATTATTACCACGGCAACAGGGGGCTGCCAGGTCCGGTTGTTTTATACATACCTCCGCCTGAAGGGCAGCGGTTATGGAACAGTGATTTTTTTATGCAGTCCGGCTATCAAAAGAGTTGGAATAATGGCCTGCGCCTGCTGGTAAACGCCAAATATGCTAACAGCTACCTGCATTATTATAACCCTCAGTTTTTTAACTCAGACGGATTTTTAGATCAGCATTACCGCCAGCAGGAGTTTTATCAATCGGCATCCTTAGCCTACCTTATTACAAAAAACTGGGAAATATCTTACGCCAGTGATCTTGCTATTAATAGCATGACGGCTAACCGCCCTTTGTTTAAAAGCCCCACCAGGACTACTTTGCTAAATGTATTGGCTACCAATTTTAAAGTAGGCAAGTTAACCCTGCAAGGAAGTGTTTTGAATAGCAATATTAACGAAAGTGTTGCCACCGGCACAACATTACCCGATAGAAACGTGTTTTCGCCAACGTTAATGGCGAACTATAAGCTAGGTGAGCCGTTCACTGTTCGCGCCTTTTACAAGAATACATTCCGAGTGCCTACTTTTATTGAGTTATATTATCCCTACATAACCAATACCGGTCTTAGGCCTGAGTTTGCAGACCAATTTGATGTTGGCGCTACTTATGGTAAAAATCTGACGGGGGCAGTGGATTATCTCTCATTTACGGCAGACGTATATTTCAATAAGGTAAAGGATAAAATTATTTACACACCTAACGTATATGGTGGTTCAGTGCAGAATGTAGAAAAGGTTAATGGAGTTGGAGCTGATATTGGCATCAAAACCGAAACACGCTTTAGCAACGTCTACAAAGGTGTGTTAACGATTAATTATTCTTATCAGCGGGCAATGAACTTAAGTTACCCGGACGAATCGACCTACAAAAATCAATTGCCGTATACGCCGCAGCATCTTGTCAATCTAAATGCTGGCATTAATAGAAAGGGTTGGGGAGTTTATTATAATCAAGTTTTCTCGTCGCTGCGCTTTTATAATAATAATAATGATATAACCTTCCCAAATGATTACTTACCTGCTTACGGTTTAGCAGATCTATCTATTATTTACAAAGGAAGTTACAAGCTGTTGCCTTTTATGGTATCCGCAGAGATAAATAACCTTTACAGTGCGAGTTACGTCGTGGTGCGCAATTACCCCATGCCCGGCAGATCATTCAGAATTTCATTTCAAATAACTATATAACATAATCCCATGAAACAATTTAAACTCAACCACCTGATAACCGCGCTAACGTTTGTGGTGTTACTGGCATCCTGCAAAAAAAACGACCCAGTATTTACTTTACCTACGCAGGGTGTTTATGTGCTTAATCAGGGCAATTTCACCAATACCAATAGTACGCTTACCTATTACGACTATCTTGCTAAAACTACTTCGCCGGATATATACCAATCAGCAAATGGAAAAAAAATTGGCGACACCGGTAACGATGTAGGAATATATGGCAGCAAAATGTACCTGGTTATGAATGGCAGCAATCTGGTTACCGTGGCCAATGCAAAAACAGCTGTATTAACTAAGCAGATAACTATAGCTTCGCCCCGCTTTGTTGTTTTTTATGATAAGAGCGCGTTTGTTACGTCGTATAACGGTACCGTATCCGTTATCGATACCGCTACGCTTGCTATCACCAAAACCATTACAGTTGGGCGTGCACCAGAGCAAATGGCTATTTCTAACGGTAAATTATATGTGGCTAATTCAGGTGGTTTAGATTACCCCAATTTTGATAAAACTGTGTCGGTCATTGATCTTAATACGCTTACCGAAACTAAAAAAATAACCGTTACTGACAACCCAATTAGCTTGGCAGCCGATGCGTATAATAATGTTTATGTATTGTCATTAGGTAATTATGCTGCTACATCGCCGTCGGTAGATCCCGGGTTGACCATAATAAACACTTCTACTGATGTTGTAAAGTCAAAACCGGCCGTTAGCGTAGGTTATAACATTCCAATTATTGTGCAGGGCGATTACGTGTATTTTCCAACAGCCGACAACAAGATTACAATGTTTAATGCAAAAACACAAGCATTTGAAAAAGCCAATTTTATTACTGATGGTACTGTAATAACTAACCCTTTTGCTATTGCATTTGATAATTTAACTAAAAATATTTTTGTGGCTGATGCTAAAGATTACAAGTCAAACGGCACTTTAACAGCTTTTGATGCAACAGGCAAAAAAGTTTACACGGTTACAACAGGCATCAACCCAGGTAAAATTGCATTTATCAATAAGTAAATTATTGCCATTTTATTTAATGCGATAAATAACTAATTTTACTTCATCAATAAAAAGTATGTCACTACAAAAAGTTAACACCCGCACCATTGTTCTTATTTTGATGATAATAGCAGCAACTGCTATGCGCCTGATAAGCTATGAGTATAAATTCATGAGCAACTTTAGTCCGGTTGGTGCTATCGCTATGTTTGGGGGTGTTTATTTTACTGACAAATGGAAAGCTTACATTGTTGTACTGTTATCGCTTTATGCAAGCGATGTGGTAATCAATCATTTTTATACCAATAGCTGGATATTCTTTAGCGGTGATACTTTCTGGAACTGCGTATGCTTTTGCTTAATGGTATTTATTGCGTCGCTTATAAAAAACATCAACTTCCGCACGTCATTGATCATCCTGTTTGCTCCGGTAACCATACACTGGTTAATAATGGATATGCCATGGATCAACGATGCCGGTGGACTTTACCCTAAAACGGTTGCAGGTTATGGCTCGGCTTTAATTGCAGCCATTCCGTTCGAGAAGAATATGCTGTTAGGTGACGCCGTATTTGGCTTCATACTTTTTGGCGGATTTGAACTGGCGAAGAAGAAATACAGTGCATTACGAACCCGCACAGAGCTGGCGCTCTAAATTAATTTTTAAATAAGAATTAGAGCGATCAGGCAACTGATCGCTTTTTTTATGGAGTTGTCCTATGAAAAAGAAGATAGTTGTTTTAACAGGTGCCGGCATAAGCGCAGAGAGTGGCCTGCAAACATTTAGGGGAAGCGACGGCTTGTGGGAAGGTTACCGCATTGAGGATGTAGCTACACCCGAGGCTTGGGCCGCTGACCCGACACTGGTACAGGAGTTTTATAATATGCGCCGTAAAGGCGCGTTAAGGGCGCAACCCAATGCCGCACACAAGGCACTTGTTGACTTGGAAAGCAAATACGACGTAACCATCATTACCCAAAATATAGATGATCTGCATGAGCGTGCAGGTTCCACTAATGTAATGCACCTGCACGGGGTTATTACAAGATCGCAGTCAAGCATCAATCCTGAATTGACTTATCCTATAGAAGGCTGGGAGTTAAAAATGGGAGAGGTGTGCGAACTGGGTTCGCAATTGAGGGCGCATGTGGTTTGGTTTGGCGAGGCGGTACCGATGATAGAACCGGCCATTCATTTATGTGCGGCAGCTGATATTTTTATTCTTATAGGCTCGTCGCTGGCTGTGTACCCGGCCGCGGGGTTGATCAATGCTGTTCCGCGGAGCGTACCTAAATATATTGTTGACCCAAATATTCCGGATGTAAAGGTTAGCAACATTATTAAAATAGAGGAGAACGCAACTGTTGGTATTCCGGATTTGGTAGTATATCTGCTGGCAAATTAGCGGGGCAATAAGTTGCAACGGTTTAGCAACAAAATAACCTGCATGGCACACATTTTTTTTCAACATCCCATAAAACAATAAAAAAGGCCTTCATTTTTTTAAATGAAGGCCTTTTTTATTTAAGTTGATTTTATTAGATCAGGTTGCTGTCTGTCAAAACCTGGTTCATGTTACGTACAGCATCCGCGCTTTTGTTAAAAGCAGCTTGCTCATCAGCAGTTAAGCTGTAGTCAACAATCTTCTCCCATCCGTTCTTGCCTAATATAACAGGCACCACCAATGAAATGTCAGACTGGCCATACTCGCCATCCAAAGCAACACCGCAAGAAAGTAGTTTCTTTTGGTCGCGTACAATAGCTTCAACCATAAAGGCCGTACCTGCACCAGGTGCATACCATGCAGAAGTACCAATAAGCTTAGTTAAAGTAGCGCCGCCAACCATAGTAGCTGCAACAACTTTATCCTGCTGCTCTTTGCTTAAAAAGTTGGTAACCGGTACGCTGTTCCAATAAGCGTGGTTTATCAACGGTATCATGGTGGTATCACCGTGGCCGCCTATAACAACTGCGTTAAGGTCGGCAGGAGAGCATCCTAGTTCCTGGCTCAGGTAATATTTAAACCTTGCAGAATCCAGCGCGCCGCCCATACCTATGATACGGTTTTTAGGCAAACCCGAAGTTTTAAGCGTTAAGTAGTTCATGGTATCCATTGGATTAGATACTACTATAATAATAGTGTTAGGCGAGTATTTTAAAACATTCTCGGTAACGCTTTTAACAATACCTGCATTAGTGCCAATCAATTCTTCGCGTGTCATACCAGGTTTACGTGGCAAACCTGATGTAATAACAACCACTTCAGAGTCGGCAGTAGCTGCGTAGTCATTGGTAACACCTTTAATTTTGGTATCAAACTCTAAAAGAGCCGAAGTTTGCATCATATCAATAGCCTTGCCTTCAGCAAAACCTTCTCTGATGTCTAATAAAATCAACTCTTCGGCTAACTCTTTCCTTGCAATGTTATCCGCGCAGGTAGCGCCGACTGCACCGGCACCAATAACGGTTATTTTCATGATTTATATGTTTTATTTTATAGATGAATTAATACAGAGCGCAATTTTAATAAAAAATAAACAATACTCTCTGCAACCCAGCTAAATAATAGAAAAGAATAATACTACAACGGTTTAGACGGGGCATCTAACCTAATAGCGTACAAGAAAAGAAAAATATTAGAAATGAAGATTTAATGTTAGCTGCAAAAGACTGCTATCTGTGGCAAAATATAATCTAATGGTTAAACAAATTGGATTTTTAATATAAATACGTAATATTTTTATGTGATTTTAAATTTTTACATACTTTTTGTGATAATATTTTCAAAAAATAGATTTATTATTTTAGATTTGTCTTCATAAAGCGATTTTTACTGGTAAAAATCGCAATTCGTGTTAAACTTTACAAATTACATAAAAAATGGCAACAAAACTCGAGTACATTTGGCTTGATGGGTATAAACCAACTCAAAGCCTGCGTAGTAAAACAAAAATTGTTAAAAGTTTCAGTGGAAAAGTTGAAGATCTGGATAACTGGAGCTTCGATGGTTCATCAACTGAGCAGGCACCAGGTGGTTCTTCGGATTGTATCTTGAAACCAGTGTTCACTGTACCTGATCCACAAAGAAAAGACGCTCACTTAGTAATGTGCGAAGTATTGGATTCAAAAGGTCAGCCACATGAGTCAAACGGCCGTGCGCTTATCCAGGATGATGATAATGATTTCTGGTTCGGTTTTGAGCAAGAATATTTCCTTTGGGATCCTGCAACCAACAAACCTCTTGGTTTCCCGGCAGGTGGTTACCCAGGTCCGCAAGGCCCGTACTACTGTTCAGTAGGTGCGCAAAATGCGTTCGGCCGCGAGATTGTTGAAGAGCACTTAGACGTATGTTTAGAGGCTGGTTTAAATGTTGAGGGTATCAACGCTGAAGTTGCTGCCGGACAATGGGAATTCCAGATCTTCTCTAAAGGCGCTAAAGAAGCTGGTGACCAAATTTGGGTTGCCCGTTATTTGTTAGAAAGAATAGGCGAGAAATATGGAGTTTCTATCAACTACCATTGTAAACCGCTTGGTCAGTTAGACTGGAACGGTTCTGGTATGCACGCTAACTTCTCAAACACTACTTTACGTACTGCAAACAGCAAAGCTACTTTTGAAGCAATTTGCGAGTCTTTCCGCCCTGCAGTTGAAGAGTGTATTGCTGTTTACGGAGCATACAACGATCAGCGTTTAACCGGTAAACACGAAACAGCTTCAATTCATGACTTTAGCTATGGTGTATCAGATCGTGGTGCTTCTATCCGTATCCCGCTTTATACTGTAGATCATGACTGGAGCGGTTATTTGGAAGATCGTCGTCCAAACTCGGCTGCCGATCCATACAAAGTTGCTGCAGTTATCATCAAAACTGTAAAGTCAGCTAAATTGTAACCACTCTAAAACTTATACTGTTAGATCCCTTCCGGCGAAAGCCGTGGAGGGATTTTTTTTATGTCCTGATGTAAGCCAAATAATCGCCTGATGTGATTTCTCGCAAACTTTCAACCGGTAAGTTGTAAAGATAGATCCAGCATGTAACCATTTTAACACCAGTGGTTACGGTGATAGATTTGCGTATAAATAAATTGGGTTGCTCTTGTTCCGGCCCAAAACCTTCGTAATCATCTAACATTATTAATGCCGAAGTCGTGTCCCGCAATTGATAAATGCTCCCCTTTATATTATAACCGTTATTGTCTGCTACGGCTCCGGGATACTCACCGCAGTCATAGAGGCGTCCTTTAAAAACAGCAGGTCCAATTCGGTTGGCATTGTGCCTTAAATAGTTTGCGAACTCGTTGTTATCATCAAGTAAAGAACCATAAACTAATAGCAGATCATTATTCATAAACTAATATAAAGTTTTAAGGTTGTAGCTGATAAAGTTTATAATAACATCGTTATTAGCTATCTTGGTACAGTTTAAATCTGACCATGGACGAACAGCAAATTTCTGCGTATTTGCAGGAAAACAACATACAGAAAATAAAATTTGCTTTTGCAGATATTGATGGCGTATTACGCGGAAAGATAATACACGCCAAAAAGTTTATTGATGGACTAAAAAGCGGATATGGCTTTTGTGATGTTGTTTTTGGCTGGGATAGCAGCGATAACGCCTATGATAACGTGTCGCTTACAGGTTGGCACACGGGCTATCCTGATAGGCTTTGTTATATCGACTTGTCTACATTTAGAACAGTGCCATGGCAGGACGATATTCCATTTTTTTTAGGAGATTTTAGCGGTAGCAAAAGCGATGGTTTAGCCGCATGCCCGCGCAGTCTGTTAAAACAAATTACCGCCGAGTGCGAGTCTCTGGGTTATCATCCTGAATTTGCGCAGGAGTTTGAGTGGTTTAATTTTAAAGAGACGCCGCAATCAATAAGTGATAAGAATTTTGTAAAACCACAGCCGATAAGCCCGGGGATGTTTGGTTACTCAATACTACGAACTTCTGAAAACAGTGAATTCTGTTATGATCTGTTAAACTTGCTGACAAAGTTTGACATTCCGGTAGAGGGTTTCCACACAGAAACCGGGCCGGGTGTTTATGAAGCGGCAATAATGCATAGTCACATCATGGAAGCTGCAGACAGGGCGGTATTGCTAAAAACAGCCGTTAAAGAAATTGCTTACAAGCATGGTATAATGGCATCATTCATGGCCAAGTGGGACGAAAACTTACCCGGGTGCGGTGGTCATGTGCATCAGAGTTTATGGAGCTGCGACAAAACCAAAAATTTATTTTATGACGGCAGCGACATCAACAAAATGAGCGAGCTGCATAAACAATATCTGGCGGGGCAGTTATATTGCCTGCCGCATCTTATCCCTATGTATGCGCCTACCATTAATAGTTACAAACGTCTTGTAGAAGGGGCTTGGGCACCAACTACCATAACCTGGGCAGTTGAGAATCGTACCACTGCACTAAGGGTTATCAATACATCCGAAGCCTATACCCGTCTGGAAACCCGTATACCAGGTGCTGATACAAATCCATATTTGGTAATGGCAGCTGCTCTTGCATCTGGATTGTATGGAATTAAAAATAAACTCAAATTAGAAATTCCGCAGACCATGGGCAATGGCTACTCAAATTTGGCCGATGGTAAAATAGCCGCCAACCTGTATGATGCTTCGGTTACAATGAAAAACTCTGCTGTAGCCAAGCAACTATTCGGTGAATCGTTTGTTGAACACTTTACACAAACCCGCTTATGGGAGTGCAGGCAGTTTAATAAAGCCGTTACAGATTGGGAGCTAAAAAGATATTTTGAGATAATTTAAATGATATTAATCATATAATTGTTCCAAATTATATCTTTGCCGCCCTTGTGAGCAAACAAACAATGGATCATTCTTTAATTATAAGAAAAGCCTGGGAAGGTTATGATGCTTCAAAAACCATCAAAAGTATTGAAGACATCAGCGCGATGGTGTCAACCAACAGGGTTTTTAGGGTAACATTTGATGATGATGATATCATCATAGCTAAGTTTTCCTACTTCGGAAAATACGAGCATTTTAAAGAAGATCATCGTATTATACATAGCCTATCTAACAATTTGCTTTACCCTTTTGAAAATGTGTTGGCTAAGTCGCTGGTAAAAAACAATCGCGTTTATATTTATCACTACAAGCAAGCTAAAATCGATGCGTGGGTCGTTTTCTATAATCCCACACGTATTCTGGAGCGCTTACCACGCCGCCTTGATGAAAATCATATAATGAAGCTTGGACAGCAGGTGGGTAAGTTTCATAAAGCTTGTAAGCACATAAAAAATGTGTTGCCAAAATCTTCAAAAACCCTTCGCACTGATATTTACTCGTTGATGCACCAATTAGAGGTTAACGAGAAACAGTTTGGTTCTGCCATGAAAGCTGATTTCCTTAAGTATCACTGTGAAACTTTTCTGAAAAACCGCTCAAAATATACCATGAGCTCTTTTGATATTATTCCGGTTTTTATTGATTGGAACATAGGAAATTTTTCGGTAGACGGTAATCAGAATTTGTATTCACGTTGGGATTACGATTGGTTCAGGATGAGTTACAGGGTGCTCGACTTTTATTTCTTGAGCAGGGTAGTGTCTGATGTTGGTGATAGGACCGTGTTTAGCTATGGGATTAACACGCTGAATGAAGAGCGTTTTATATTATTTTTAAAAGAATATCATGCTGTAAATCCACTTACCGCAAATGAAGTTCGATTCTTAAAAGAAGCGTACCGTTTTTTTATTCTTAATTACGTGATAAAGGATGGTAAGTACTTTTTTGCAGAGCAATACGCTAAAAAACTACAAGGGGAGGCTTTTGAGATCTATCTTCCATCGGTTGACAGGGACTTTGATGCCGAAAAATTGGTGTCAGCATTACAACTTGATTAAAGCTCGCCCAGTAATTGCATGCATTTGTCGTGTAAAATGATATATTTGGAATACACTATCTAACCCCTACAAGATAAGTATGCAGCGAATTGATAATTTCAAAACCATTATAGACAAGTATGATGTAGTGTTTTTTGATGCATTTGGCGTGTTGAAAAACTATACCGGGCTTGTTAAAGGTATTGAAGGCACTTTTGAATATCTGGCCGAACAAAACAAAGAGTATTATATAGTAACTAATGATGCATCGCGCAGCCCTGAACAGTTGGCGGCATCGTACCACTTGCTAGGCCTGGAAGCTATTACCGCTGATAGGATCATTTCCTCGGGTATGCTCACCAAAGAGTACCTTGATTTGAAAGTCGAGGATGGTATAGTTGCTTATTTGGGTACAGAAAATTCTGCTCACTATATTGAAAGTTCAGGTCTCCACACCATACCGGTTTCGCAAATAAACCAGGATAATTTCGATCAGGTTAACGCCCTTATTTTTTTGGATGATGAGGGATTTGACTGGCGCAATGATTTGAACACGGCGGTTAATTTGCTGCGCAGACGGCCTATACCGGCTATCGTTGCGAATACTGATTATGCTTATCCGGTATCTGTAAACAATGTAGCTGTAGCAATTGGTGGTTTAGCTAAAATGATGGAAGATATTGTTGGTAAGGCATTTATACGTTTTGGTAAGCCCGATTCGCAAATGTTTATGTTTGCTTATGATTTGATACGCGAGTATCGTCCTATTAGCAAAAAAGACATTGTTATGGTAGGTGATACCTTGCAAACCGATATTTTAGGAGGTAATAAATACGGTTTAGATACCGTGCTGGTATTATCTGGCAACACGCTTGCGAAAGACGCGGACGTTCGCATAAATTCTACGGGGATTGTACCCACTTATATCTGCGAATCTGCCGTGATTGAGCGGGATATGTTTTAATTATAATTTACTCAATTTATCGTAATCTTCTGGCGTGTCGATATCAAAAGCACCCAACGGAAAAGGAGTTTCAACTACCGCCTTTAAATGTTTTTGTATTATCCTTTTTGCGCCATCATTCCCTGTCATCATTAATAATTCCTCAAAAAACTCTTTGTCAAATAACACAGGGGGCCCCATTGTCTCATTGTATGAACTTGCAATTATTTTGCGGGGAGCAGCCTGTTCGATCAATTTGTTGATGAATTCGTGCTCCACAAGGGGTTGGTCAGTAAGCATAAATAGAACTGATGAGAGTTCAGGTTGCAGTTTTAACAATTCATTTAAACCATAACTAATTGTAGCCCCCATGCCTGTATGCCAATCATCATTTACAAAAACGTGTACAGGTTCATTGATTATTGTAGGAGCGATGCTGTTAGCGTTGGCACCTAGAACTACAGCAACTGTATTTGCTTTGGACGCAACGGCAGCTTTTACAGCAGTTTGCAACAAGGTATGGCACTTAAAACGTAAATTTTGTTTTGCTTCGCCCATACGGGTTGATGCGCCTGCTGCCAAAATGATAATGCCGGTCATAAGTCCTGCTTAATGATCTGGTCAGCGCGATCATGTATAAAGGTTTTGTTTCTTAAAGAAACCGCCTCGCTCTTTTTTAACACAGCCTGTATTTCTGAGATAATAGATAGTGCTATCTCATCAGCATTTTCTGAACCTATTGCCAATCCCGCAGGGCCATAAACATTTTCTAATTGGTCACCGGTTATTTCCAGTCCATCTTCCCGCATATCGTTTAGCATTCGGTTTAACCGTTTTTTAGGGCCCAGGCAGCCTATATAAGCCAAATTCAAAGACAATAATTGCTTCAGTATAGCCATATCGTAGTTAAAGTTATGCGTCATCAACACCACCGCTGTTCTTTCGTCAAGCAATAATGACGAAAGTGCTTGCTCCGGTTTGGCAGTGATTACCTGTTTGGCTGATGGAAATCTTGCCGGTACCGCATAATTAGCCCTTCCATCAACTATCGTAACCTGCCAGCCTAAAACCGCTGCAAAATTCATTAACGGAATGGCATCATTGCCGGCACCAAATATCACCAGCGAAACAGCAGGTTGCAATAACTCTACAAAACAGGTAAACTCGTTATCGTACGAATACGCTTTTGTTACCGAATTACCGTTTCGAAGCACATAGCGTGCATCATCCATAACTGCATTTTGAATTATTTCGTCTGGAAAGTTGTTGGTGATAAATTCGTCATCTGATAATAACAAACAAGTTCCGGGTTGCTCTTTCTTTTTGTCTTTTAATGAAAAAAGAGTTGCCAAAACAACAGGCCTCCTTCTACTTAAAAATAACTTGAATAAGTTAACCGGACTATTATTGTCATTCGTTGACAAAGGTTCAATCAGGATATGGATAACGCCATTACAACCCAATCCCACACCAAATTTGGCGTCGTCATCGTCCGTAGTATCATAAGTAACCAACATTGGGCGGTTCTGGGCCATTGCTAAGCGGGCTTTGCGCAAGGCATCTCCCTCAAGGCAACCGCCGCTTATTGCGCCGGTAAGCTCACCATCATCTGCAATTAACATTCGCGCTCCGGCATGGCGGTAGGACGATCCCTCCACATGCACTACTGTTGCCAAAGCGGTTTGTTTACCCAATGCCGCTGCCTTATCAAAAGCGGTTACAATGTCTTGCAGTTCTTTCATCTGAAACAAATATAAACGAATGTTTGGAGCTTGTGCGGCAATCAATAGCCACATTTTTGTGATAAAACGACAATTAAAAAACACAGCGTACGGCAGATATGTGTAATTTTACAATGATATAAATAGAAATTGGACAGTTGTTAACGGATAATCACGGCAGAAAAATAAATTATCTGCGCCTTGCGGTGACAGATAGGTGCAATTTGCGCTGTTTTTATTGCATGCCAGAAGAAGGCCTCAACTGGCTGTCGCGTACGGAGTTGATGAGCTATGAGGAAATGATGCGTGCTTGTTCTCTCCTTGTGAAAATGGGAGTTGAGAAAATACGTATTACCGGGGGCGAACCTTTTGTACGCAAGGACATAATGAGCTTATTGGCTGGTTTGTCCAAATTAAATGGGCTAAAGGATCTTAGTATGACCACCAACGGCGTACTCACTGCACCTTACGTTGGCGAAATGAAGAAGCTGGGTATAAATACGGTCAATCTTAGTTTGGATACCCTGGATGCTAATCGTTTTTTTACTATTACGCTTCGTGATGAGTTTGCAAAGGTGATGGAAACATTGCAGGAGTTGCTTCGCAATGATATGACGGTTAAAATAAACGCTGTTGTTATGGCAGGCAAGAACACCCAGGATATTATTCCGCTGGTTGAGTTAACTAAACATTTGCCTGTAAGTGTACGTTTTATTGAAGAAATGCCTTTTAACGGCGATGGACATGTTTATAAGGGACTGGAATGGGATCATGCGCGTATTCTGAATGAGATTCAACAGCATTTTCCGGGTATTACAAAAAGTATTGATCCGGCTAATTCAACAGCCTATAATTACAACATCCCTGGCCATAAGGGCAGTGTTGGCATAATTGCAGCCTACTCGCGCACGTTTTGCGGCACATGCAATCGTATCCGCGTTACGCCGCAAGGGACGTTGAAAACCTGCTTATACGATGATGGAGTAATAAATGTTAAAGACTTAATGCGGGCCGGATGTGACGATGCTCAACTGGAACAACATTTAATGGCAGCGTTTGGTAGGCGCACAAAGGATGGCTGGGAAGCAGAGCGCCAACGCGTTGCTAAAACCGGAATACATGAATCAATGGCCACTATAGGTGGATAGTAAAATACTTCTACCAAAAACTAACAAATAAATAAGAATGATAACGGTTGAACAGGCCGAGGAACTGATATTGAGCAACGCCGGTGATTACGGTGCTGAAATAATTTTGTTTGAAGAGTCGTTAGAACGTGTACTGGCTGAAACAATAAAAGCTGACCGCGATCTGCCGCCTTTTGACCGTGTGAGTATGGACGGTATTGCCATGAGATATGCTGACTTTGAAAAAGGAATAAGAACTTTCGTAATAAAAGCTACACAAGCTGCCGGGGATACACCGGTGAACGTGGAGCAAACAGGTGAATGTGTTGAGATAATGACAGGCGCTGCTTTACCCGAATCGGTTGATACGGTGATAAGATATGAGGACCTGGAGATAAGCGACGGTAAAGCAACCTTGCAAGTAAAGGATATTAAAAAAGGTCAGAATATTCATATTCGCGGTGCAGATAGGCGGCAGGGCGATGTAATATTAACGCCCGGTCGCATTATAACACCGGCTGTTATCAGTATGGTGGCCTCGGTTGGCGAAACGGAATTGCGGGTAAAGCGTAAACCGCGAGTTGTAATTATATCATCAGGCGATGAAATTGTGGAGGCGGAGGCAAAGCCTACACCTTATCAAATAAGGGGCTCTAATAGTTACATGGTTAAGGCTGTGCTTGCGCAGGCCGGAATTGACACAGGCATGGTTCATGTTCCCGATGAGCCAGAGGCGATCAAGTCTATATTGCAGCAATGTCTTGTTAATTTTGATGTGCTACTTTTAAGCGGGGGCATATCAATGGGTAAATTTGATTATATCCCACAAGTTTTAAAAGAGCTGCAGGTAGAACAAATATTTCACAAAGTGCAGCAGCGTCCCGGAAAACCGGTTTGGTTCGGCAAGCACGAGAATGGCCCTGTAGTATTCGCTTTCCCGGGTAACCCGGTGGCTACATTTATGTGTACCCAACGGTATTTTCTGCCGTGGCTTAGTAAAACGTTGGGTGCTGAAGCGAAAATGGCTACTTATGCTGTTTTAAATGCTGATATAACTTTTCATCCGCCCTTGCAATACTTTTTACAGGTAAAACTGTCTTTTACGGAAGAAGGCAGACTACTTGCTACACCTATTGAGGGTAATGGTTCTGGCGATTTTGCTAATTTAGCAGATACCGATGCGTTTATGGAACTTCCTTTGAATAAAACTGAGTTTAAAAAGGGCGAAGTTTATCGTGTGTGGGTGTTTAACCAATTACAATAATGAGCGAATTTACTCACTTAGATAAAACCGGCAAAGCTACAATGGTTGACGTTTCTGCAAAAGCAGTTACACACCGTACTGCTACTGCACAAGCTTTGGTTTTTTTACCCGAAGTGGTTTTGACCCAATTAAACAATGGCGACCTAACAACAAAAAAGGGCTCTGTATTTCAAACAGCCATTATAGCGGGTATTATGGCGGCAAAAAGAACCGGCGATCTAATACCGCTTTGCCATCCCTTGGGAATGGATAATTGCAACATAGATATCAGTATAAATGATAAACAGGATGTGGTGATAAATTGCACCGCGAGCATATCAGCAAAAACAGGGATAGAAATGGAGGCTTTGGTAGGGGCAAGCGTTGCTGCACTTACAATTTATGATATGTGCAAAGCCCTAAGCCATGACATTGTTATAAAAGAAGTAAAATTGATTGAAAAAACCGGAGGTAAGCATGACTTTAAAAGAGCATAAAAAACATGCCTCGCTCACAAAACCCTTAATCGGCAATTTCGCCAGGAATGAGTGGGCTATTGTGGGCGCGCCGTGTGTTAATATTAAACTCCTGGCTAACGACGTGATACAGGCATTATCGCCCAAATATAAATGTGCTTATGTGGACGCTTCACATAATGATGAAGTGGTTTCGCCACCCGGACGATTAGCCGCAGGTGCCTATTTAGAGTACGTTGATCAGCAAAATCATCACCAGTTCAATCACAACAATGCACTTTCCCCAGCTGAACTGAAACAACAATTTTCTGATGGTGATGTAGTGTTGGTTAACGGCAATCACCAACAGGCCAAGGCCCAGGTAGTTATTATATATCCAAACAAAGTAGCTTCACTACAAAAGCGGATAGATCAGCTTACTAATGTGCAGCTGATCTTATTAGCGGAAGGTGCTGACGATGTTTTTCACTTTGTCAAAGAGGCGTTGCCTAACTGGCAACAAATTCCGATATACGGTTTAAATGAAACCGAAAAGATCATTGCTTTTTTTGAAGATAAGTTGAGATTAGCCAAACCTCCTTTAAAAGGTTTGGTTTTAGCCGGCGGACAAAGCCTGAGAATGGGACATGATAAAGGCGCAATAAACTGGCATGGCACAGAGCAACGTTATTACATAGCAGATATATTAAGTTCTTTTTGCAGCGATGTATATCTCTCTTGTCGCGCAGAACAAACCCCAACATTTGATACGCAATACCAAACCATAGAAGACACTTTTACAGGGCTGGGGCCGTTTGGAGCTATTCTTTCGGCTTTCAGACAAGATCCAAACAGCGCATGGCTGGTAGTCGCTTGCGATTTGCCTTTGTTAAATAAACTTACCCTGCAAAACCTTGTTGAAAGCCGCGATGTATCAGCTGTAGCAACTGCATATGAAAATGAAGAGGAAGGTTTTCCCGAGCCGCTTATTACTATATGGGAGCCTAAAGCTTATGTTCGTTTATTGAATTATCTTTCTCAGGGGTATTCCTGCCCGCGTAAGGTATTAATCAACAGTGATATCAAGCTGCTTCACGCCATTGATGGCAAGGCATTTACTAACGTAAATACGCCGGAAGATTTGGCGCAGATAAAAGAACAACTGACTGTTAAAAACACATTCATACAATGAATGCCGACCAGCTTAGATACAGCTGCCAAATAGCGTTACCCGGCTTTGGTTATTCTGGACAACAACTACTGCAACAGGCAAAAGTATTAGTGATAGGAGCGGGAGGCCTGGGCTGCCCGGCTACTCAATACCTGGCAGCGGCAGGTGTAGGCACTTTAGGCATTGTGGATTTTGATGTAGTTGGGGCAAGTAATTTGCACAGGCAGATATTATACACCCCGGCAGATATTGGTAAGAAAAAGGTTGACATTGCTGCAGATCGTCTTAGAAAGCAAAATCCCGCTATCAAACTCGTTGGGCATGATTTGAAAGTAACTTCTGCCAATGTGTTGACTTTAATAAATGGGTATGATATTGTATTAGACGGCACCGATAACTTTGAGAGCCGGTATTTGATTAATGATGCTTGTGTAATTGCCGGTAAACCCATTGTTTACGGCGCAATTTATCAATATGAGGGACAGGTAGCCGTATGGAACGTGAGAAACGAAGACGGTACACAATCTCCTAATTATCGTGATCTTTTTCCGCAGGTTAACGCAAATTTAATACCTAATTGTACCGATGGAGGGGTTATCCCCACGCTGGCTGGAATAATAGGATGCATACAGGCTAACGAAGTTATTAAATACATTACGCAGACAGGTGAGTTGTTAGCGGGTAAAATGTTGGTTTTTGATGCTGCCACTTTACAAAATCGTACCATTAAAATAGGCTATAGCACACAAACTAACATCACGAGTTTTGCCGAAACCATGTCTGTTGCGACAATGTCCGTAGCAGAAGCAAAGGCTGGCTTAGGCGAAGACACGCTGGAGTTGGTTGACATACGCACGGATCAGGAGCGAGACGCCGTTAATATAGGCGGTGTACATTTTGAAGCAGATGAAATAGATGATCATGCAGATTATTTAACCAATGAGCGCGTAAAAGTGCTATACTGCTCATCTGGTAAGCGTAGCACTGAAACAGTAAAGCTTATCAAACAAAAATGGCCAACTGCAAAAGTATATTCATTAGAAGGCGGTTTAAAAGCGTGGTTTGCAAAACATTAGGTTGATTTTCCGGTACCCTGGCTGGCCAACAGATCGCTTAATCATTTAAAATTAAGTTATTCTTATTTAGGGATGTGCTGCAACCCAGACCTCACCATCCTCAAAAACTTCTTTTTTCCAGATAGGGACGGTTTCTTTAAGTGTATCAATAATATAACGACAGGCATCAAAAGCGGCTGCGCGATGTGCGGCGGCTACGGCAATAACAACCGGTATTTCACCAATTTGCAACACGCCGGTACGATGATGTACCAATATTTTTTGCACTGGCCATTTATTTAATACCAGAGCAGTAATTTTTTCTATTTGCCGCAAGGCCATAGTTTCATAAGCTTCAAATTCAAGACGGGTTACCGCCTTGCCCTTGGTAGCATTACGAACTGTTCCAATAAATACGTCAATACCGCCACACTCAGGCGACATAACCCATCCCACACATTCCTGTACGTTTAGCGTCGATGGCGATAATTTTATATTTGTATTCATTGTTAAAAATTACAATCTAACCGCCGCTAACAGGAGGGATGATGGCTATTTCGTCACGTTCATGAATGGTGTCACCGTCCAATGCATATTCGTTGTTTACGGCTATCATGTATGTAGACAATTGTTTTAGCCTGGGATAACGTTGCTCCAAAATATATCTCAGATTAGAGACGTTAGCGTCGTTTGGCAACTCTGCAATTGTTGTAGAACCGTTAAATATTTCTTTTGCTATACCGAAAGCAAGTACGTTGATCTGCATTTTAAACTCTTATCATGCAAATATGCCTATTGCAGGTTATCAACGCAAATTACTTTTTTACTATCAAAATACCGACTGCCGGAAAAGTGGTTAAAAAGTTGGCGGCTAAGTGTTGAGTCTTTAAGCCGAGTTTGTCAAAGTTGTTTTGATATTCCTTCATGTGTCTAAAATCTGCGATAATGGCGCACCCGCCATTTTTAAGCACTCGTTTTATTTCCCGACATGCAGTTAACCGACCGTCCTTGTCATAGATGTTATGCAGACACATGTTGCTCAATATCACATTAAAAGAGTCATCGGCAAACCCCATTTGCATTACGTTTTCATTTAATACTTCAACTTTATCAGCAACACCTTCAATGTTAGCGTTATTAAGAGCGGCCAAGGCATTATTACCGGAAAGATCTTCCGCGTTCCAAATATCAATGCCGGTGGATTTACCTGTCGTAAGTCTTTTAGCGGCACCAATCATCAACAGTCCCTTACCGGTTCCAACATCCAGCACATTTTCGTCACCCATCCACACTACCAGATTAAGCATGCGCTCGCTATGTTTATACTTCCCCCATAAAGAATATGCCAGCATAAGTATCCCGCCTAAGGTAAAACACAGCGCTGTCCATATAAAACTACTCGTTATGATAGTTACAGATCCGATCTTTATAATAGGGATAAAAACAGCTAAAGCGGCGGCCGCAATGCCCGCAATAAATAAATTACGGATTACGCCGGGCGCATCAATGCCATAATTGGGTTTGCTTTGGATAATTTGATGCATGCTAATATTAGGTTAAACCGTGTATAAATGTAATAAAAATATTTTTTTTAATAAATTATATAAAGTATATGGATTTAGTAGTATATTTGTTTTGTTATTAAAACGGAAGTAAAAAATTGATGAATTACTCAACACATAAGTCGTTATACAAAGCTGTTAAAGCTTATGGGGAGATTTATGGGTTATGTAATTGTTGTAGGCATGTAAAGCCCGATAGTGGGCAACTCAAAAACAATCAATTTTTACATTTATTTCTAAACACAATGGCAACTACATCCGCAATAAAATATCCAACATTTGATCTGTCAGAAGTAACTATAGATAGGGATTTATCTTATAAAAATTATCAATCACTAAAACCTGTTAAAACCGGTTATGCAGTTCCTCGCATAGGGTTTGATTTTGCTTATTCACGCTGGCAAAGCTTTTTAAACGGTGCAGCAGACGATACATTTGTTGCTACAAAACAATTGTACGGCCAGCCACTTGTTATTAGCTTTTATTCTAAACATTGGAACGTTAAAGGACTAAATTACCTAAAACAGTTAAACAGCTTAAATAATGAAGTTAAGGCTAACGGCGGCAGCCTAATAATAATCAGCGCCGAAGCTTTTAGCGAAGAGTTAAAAGACCTGGCATTCAAAAATAACCTGTCTTTAACTTTCTATTTTGATCAAAACAACGATGTTGCAGAACAGGTAGGTGTTTATTCTGAAACTGACCCGATCTGGAACTGGTTTGCAGGTATAGACCAGAATGTACCGCTATTGTCAACCTTTGTTATTGCAACAGAAAATGTTGTAGTATTTAATCATAATCACCGCGACCACGAAGAAGGTTTGCCGGGCCATGAGATAATTAAAGCAGTAAGTGATTCAGCTTATATAAGCAACCTGCTATTATCAGCATAAGTTTTTCACTTTTAATACAGAAAAGCCGATTGTTTTGCAGTCGGCTTTTTTATTAGCCGGTTTTTGTAAAACTGTAGATGCCGTATTATCGTTCATCGCTATATGAATTATAGTAAAAAAGTTTTTTATGGTTTGTTAGTTTTGCTTATGGCATCAAATACTTTTGCTCAAAGCCGGGCTAAGCAAATCACAGAACAAATTTTGGTTAACGGGATGGAGCGTAAAATAATAACCTACATTCCGGCAAACAATTCTAATAAGCGAATGCCTCTTGTAATAGCCCTGCATGGGGGTTTTGCTACACCTAAGTCAATGTTTCGCCTTGCTGATTTTAGGCCTATTGCCGACAAAGAAAATTTTATTGTAGTATGCCCAGCATCAAAACGCATGTGGCATGACGGCGCAGACAACAAAGGAATTGATGACGTGAAATTTATTGGCCAGGTGATAGACTATATGATAGAAAAGTATAATGCCGACCCGGAGCGCGTTTACATTACAGGTGTGTCCAACGGCGGCTTTATGACCACACGATTAGCTTGTGAAATTCCGAACCGTGTTGCCGCGATAGCAGTAGTTGCTGCTACGTTAGATGTTGGAGAAGGGTATGACGTTAAAAGCGCTTTGCCGGTTATATATATGCATGGCACAAAAGATCCAATAATTAGTTACAACGGCGGTAAACTGTTCGGCCGTAAAATGTATTCACACAGGGATATTATTGAGAAATGGGTTAAAATGGATGATTGTAACCCCGAACCTGTAAAAACCGATATTTCGGATAGTAGCCATGATGGTACACAAGTTTTTAAGCAAGAATACGTTAACAAAACTACCGGATTAAAAGTGATAAGCTACAGCATTGGCAACGGTGGGCACACCTGGCCGGGTGGTCGTCAGTATTTTCCCGAATTCATCATTGGTAAAACAACCCGCAACTTAAACGCCTGTCAAACCATTTGGGATTTTTTTAAAAGTTATAGCAAGAAACAATCATAATATTGATATTACTATGTTGGCTTAACCTCCTTTTATAAATATATTAGCGCGAATTATCTTTTTCCGTTTTACCTATAAAAACAATTCCTCTGGCATTTGTTATCCTCCAGAAATAATATGAGCATACAATTAACAGCCGATACTATAAAACTACAACAAGAGCAAAAGCTACAACAACTGTTAGTTTATATTAATGAGCGATCGCCGTTTTACCGCGAGTTGTTTAATAACAATTGTATAGATATTTCTACCATAAAAACGCTGGAAGATCTTACAAAATTGCCAACAACGGATAAGGAGGATTTGCAAAAACGCAACGACGACTTTTTGTGCGTATCTAAGCACCAGATCATTGAATATGCATCTACATCCGGCACTTTAGGTAGCCCGGTTACCATTTCCCTTACCGATAATGATTTGAGCAGGTTGACCTGGAATGAATATAACTCATTCGTTTGTGCAGACGGTTCATCAGATGATATTTATCAACTAATGCTTACGCTCGACAGGCAATTTATGGCTGGTATAGCCTATTATTCTGGTTTACGTAAGTTAGGAGCAGGTATTATCCGGCTAGGGCCCGGCGTACCCGCATTGCAGTGGGAAACCATACAACGTTTGAAACCGACAGCCATAGTTGCTGTACCATCTTTTATTTTAAAGCTGATACAATTTGCGAAGGACAACCACATCGATCTTAATAACACTTCGGTAAAAAAAGCCATCTGTATTGGCGAAAATATCCGCAACAGCGATTATTCTCTGAATATATTAGGTAAGAAAATAACCGACAGCTGGGATATTCAGCTTTTTTCTACCTATGCATCAACCGAAATGCAAACCGCTTTTACAGAATGCGGACAGGGTAGAGGGGGGCATTTACAACCGGAACTGCTGATTGCTGAATTGTTAGACGAAAATAATCAACCCGTACCGCCACATACGCCGGGCGAAGTAACCATTACCACATTAGGGGTTGAGGGAATGCCTTTACTACGATATAAAACCGGCGATATCTGCATGTACGATGAAAGCCCTTGCAGTTGTGGCCGAACAAGTATGCGCCTTTCGTCAATCATCGGTCGTAAAAAGCAGATGATAAAGTTTAAGGGTACAACTTTGTATCCCCCCGCTATGTTTGATCTGTTGAATGAAATGGAGGAGGTACTTGATTATGTTGTTGAAGTTTACTCAAATGATATTGGCATGGACGAGGTATTACTATACCTACTTCCGATGGATGATAGCAAGGCATGTGACAACCGCATCCGTGCTTATTTGCAGGCAAGGTTGCGTGTTAGTCCGCATGTAAATTATATTGGCGTAGAACAAATGCAAAAAATGCAATTTCCTGAATCTGTTCGCAAGCCGGTGAAGTTTATAGATAGGCGGGGCACTACCTAATATTTTGCATCATTGGTTTGTAATAAGCGCATAAATAGCCTTTAACCAACCATATATTTATACATTTACCAACTAAATTTAAAACAACACTACAATTTGCCCATGATACTTATTGGACAAAACAAACTCACACTAAAAGATTTTTCTGAGATAATATTTAATAACCAGGATGTTGAGTTAGACGCGGCGGCAATCAAAAATGTGGAGGATAGCTTTGATTTTTTGCAAAGTTTTTCATCTAACAAATTAATATACGGCATTAATACCGGCTTTGGGCCAATGGCTCAATATAAAGTCAGCGAAGAAAATTTACTGCAGCTGCAATATAACCTTATCCGCAGCCACAGTTCGGGCAGCGGTGCGCTTTTGTCGCCTGTTTTTACTAAGGCTTTAATGATTGCCCGTTTAAACAGCCTTATTCAGGGTTACTCCGGTGTTCATCCTGATATTATCAATTTACTAAAGCAGTTAATAAATAATGATATATCACCTTGTGTTTTTGAGCATGGGGGCGTAGGCGCAAGTGGTGATCTTGTTCAACTGGCACACTTAGGTTTAGTGCTGATAGGTGAGGGAGAGGTTATGTACGAGGGCCAATTGCGAGCAACTGCTGATGTGTTTAATAAACTTAACATAAAACCACTGAGCATCCGCGTGCGCGAAGGATTGGCCACTATAAACGGCACATCTGCCATGACTGGGGTAGGTATGGTAAATATTGCGCAGGCGCAGAAACTATTGGCCTGGTCGGTGATGTTCTCGGCTATGACCAACGAGGTTGTTAAAGCTTATGATGACCATTATTCGCACGAGCTGAACATTGTAAAGCATCACGAGGGTCAAAATAAAGTGGCAGAAACGTTACGCAATGTCCTGCAAGGCAGTAAGATGATCCGCAGCCGTACAGACCACCTTTATCGTCCGGATAATATAGATCAGGAAGTTTTTGAAGATAAAGTGCAGGAGTATTACTCTCTGCGTTGCGTTACACAGATTTTGGGGCCGGTTTTAGATACGATTGGCAATGCCGAACATGTTTTGGTGAATGAGCTGAACTCTGTTAATGATAACCCGGTTATTGATCATCATAACGGCAACGTGTTTCATGGCGGCAATTTCCATGGTGATTATGTGTCACTTGAGATGGATAAATTAAAGATAGCAATCACAAAATTGTCTATGCTATCGGAGCGCCAGCTAAACTATATTCTGAACGATAAGCTAAATCAAAAATTTCCACCTTTTGTAAATCTTGGTGTTTTAGGCTTCAATTTTGGTATGCAGGGTGTGCAGTTTACCGCCACCTCAACCGTTGCAGAAAATCAGACATTGTCTTTCCCTATGTACGTGCATAGTATTCCAAATAACAATGATAATCAGGATATTGTAAGCATGGGCTGCAATGCAGCTTTAATTACAGCAAAGGTGATAGATAATGCTTTTACGGTATTATCTATACAGTTAATGAGCATTTTGCAGGCTGTTGACTACCTGCAATGCCAAGACGAAATGGCGCCGGTAACGCGCCGGTTATATAACGATGTAAGAGCAATTTTTCCTAAATTTATTGAGGATACCCCAAAGTATAAAGACATGGAGCGGGTTAAGCAATACCTACAAAGTACAACGGCATTAGCAGCACAAACAATATGAAATGCGCATTAGTTACCGGCGGCTCAAGAGGCATAGGACGAGCTATTTGTTTAAAAATGGCTGCAATGGGTTATTACGTATTGGTGAATTTCAAAAGTAACGTAAACGAAGCTGAAAATACCCTTGCCCAAATAAAACAAGCCGGCGGCAACGGCGAATTGCTTGCTTTTAACGTTGCCGACAAGGAGCAAATTAAAGAGGTGTTGCAAACCTGGATGAACGCCAATGAAAGCGCCGATATTGAGGTGTTGGTAAATAATGCCGGGATACGTGATGACAGCTTGATGGTTTGGCTGAAAGATGAACAGTGGGACAATGTTATTAAAACAAGTTTGGATAGCTTTTTCTATGTTACCCGCCTGGTTTTGGAAGAGATGATGCTGAACCGCTTCGGCCGTATTATTAACGTAGTATCGTTATCAGGTATAAAGGGGTTACCTGGTCAAACTAATTATTCGGCTGCTAAGGCTGGCGTAATTGGAGCAACCAAAGCTTTGGCGCAGGAAGTTGGCCGCAGTGGTATTACCGTAAATGCGGTAGCGCCTGGTTTTATTAAAACCGATATGACGGATGGTTTGGACGAAAAGGAACTGCGACGAAATATCCCTGTTAATCGCTTTGGCTTGCCTGAAGACGTAGCACATGCCGTTGGATTTTTAGCATCAAAGGAAGCATCATACATAACCGGCGAGGTTTTATCAATTAACGGAGGCTTGTATACCTAATGGAAGAGTTGGATATATTATCATTGATTCCACAAAAACCACCATTTGTTATGGTGGATGAACTGATTTATTCTGATGATAATATCACGCATACTAAATTTGTTGTTCCGGTAGATAACGTATTTGTTATCAACGGCGAGTTTAGCGAAGCAGGATTGATGGAAAATATGGCTCAAACTGCAGCTGCAGGATCGGGCAATATGGCGCGGATTGAGAACCGACCGGTTTCAACAGGCTACATCGGTCAGGTTAAAAATTTAGAAATTTTTGAATTGCCTAAAGTGGGTGATGAGCTGCTAACCGAGATAAAAATAGAGATACAGGTTTTTGATGCGGGTATAGTATCTGGCAAGGTGTGGCGCGAAGACAAACTGCTGGCGCAATGCGAAATGAAAATATTTATTAATCAGTAATGCGACAGGTTTACGTAGCTGCGGATAATATTATATCGCCCTTAGGAAATACCACTGCCCGCAATATGGAGCTGCTTAAAAATGGTATTTCGGGAATAGCGGAGCACAATAATGCCGACATCTCTTCGGTTCCTTTTTTTGCGTCATTACTTGGTGAAAATGATTTTCAGGACAATTTTACTTATACCAAATTCGAAAAACTTCTTATTGCTTCGATAGAACAAGCTTTAAGCGGTTGTGACATTGATCCTAAAGATGACCGAACTATTCTTATCGTTTCATCGACCAAAGGCAATATAAGTTTACTGGAGACAGAACCTGATCGGCCGGATTTAAAAACGCGAATAGCTTTGCACACTTCTGCTAAACTGATTGCAGACTATTTTGGTTTTATCCACCAACCGATAATTGTATCAAATGCCTGTATATCCGGTGTAATGGCGATTTTAACCGGATTACGTTTGTTACAAACCGGAGCGTATGATAACGCCGTAGTTGTTGGTGCAGATGTGATAACTAAATTTGTATTATCGGGCTTTCAATCGTTCCAGGCAGTAAGCAACGAGCCTTGCAAACCATTTGATGCCAACAGAACCGGAATTACTTTGGGCGAGGGTGCAGCAACCCTAATCTTAACGTCTGATACGAAATATGACCAACGGGCAAAGGTTTTATCAGGAGCCATAAGTAATGATGCTAATCACATTTCTGCGCCATCCCGCACTGGCGAAGAACTTTGCCAGGCAATTGAACAATCACTTGATGATGCAGGCTTAACAGCTCAGGACATTGATCTTGTATCGGCACACGGAACCGCCACTATGTACAACGATGAGATGGAAGCCAAAGCTTTGGCATTAGCCGGATTAAGCAATGTTTCTACAAATAGCCTTAAGGGGTTTTATGGCCATACTTTAGGTGCCGCAGGACTCATTGAGTCGGTGGTGTCTTTGCAGTCGCTTAAAGAGGGCATAATACTGCCTACGCCGGGCTTCAAAATTTTGGGGGTAACCAGTGCCTTAAATATATCCACCAGATTGACAGTGTCGCCATTAAAAACATTTTTAAAAACCGCGTCGGGCTTTGGCGGTTGCAACGGCGCCCTGCTATTTAGTAAATAGCTTGTTGGCATATCATATTTTCCTTACTTTAAGCTAATGTTTCAATTTAAGCAGTTTAGCGTTGATCAAAGCAACTGCGCCATGAAGATCAATACCGATGGCGTATTGCTTGGTGCATTGGCTGAAAGCAATCCCTCTTTCATTTTAGATATAGGAACCGGTACCGGTGTTATAGCCCTAATGTTGGCGCAAAGGTTTGGTAACGCCAAAATTGATGCAGTTGAAATTGATGAGTCGGCAGCGGACACTGCTCAAAGGAATTTTCAGAACTCGCCATTCGCAAACTGGTTGAATATTTACACACTTAGCTTTAAGGATTTTTTTGAGAGACATCCTTCCAGGCAATACGATCTGATAGTTTCTAATCCACCATTTTATATTAATTCCCTGCTTTCTCCAACAGAGAAAAAGCAATTAGCAAAACATACAGATCACCTCTTTTTTGAGGATATGCTTAACGTGGTTTCAAAACTTCTTTCAGCGCAAGGCTCTTGTTGGTTGATTTTGCCTTTGCAAACGGCAGAACTTGTAAAAGTGATAGCTGCAAGCGTGGGCCTACATCTCAATAAAGTTATCTATGTAAGGTCATTCGCTGCTAAAGAGCCCCACCGCAAGATAATTGTACTTAGTCGTGTGCTGTGCAATATAAAGGAGGAGCAGTTTGTGATTTATGAATCGGAGGGGGTATATACGCAACAGTATAAAAATACACTCAAAGAGTTTTTTACAATATTTTAAATTCAAGAATGGTTCGTATTGGCCTCATCTCGGACACGCATGGTTTTTTAGACGAGCGTGTATTTAAGCATTTTGAACTTTGTGATGAGATCTGGCACGCTGGCGATTTTGGCACCATTGAGCTTGCAGATGCTTTAGCTGCCTTTAAACCATTACGCGGGGTGTATGGCAATATAGATGGAAAAGAATTGAGGCAAACTTTTCCGGAGAATTTGAGGTTTAATTGTGAAGGACTGGATGTGTGGATGACGCATATTGGCGGTTACCCGGATAGGTATAGTGCCCAGGTTAAGAAAGAGATCTATAATAACCCTCCGGGATTATTTATAAGCGGCCACTCACATATTTTAAAAGTGATTTTCGATAGAAAAATAAATTGCTTACATTTAAATCCGGGAGCCGCAGGGAAGCAGGGATGGCATAAAACGCGTACACTAATGCGTTTTTCCATAGCAGAGGGTAAAGTAAAAGATATGGAAGTGATAGAACTTAAAAATAACGTGTAAAATACAAATACGCCTATGAAAGTAACAAAGACCCTCGGACAATTTATTATTGAAAAACAAACTGATTTTCCATACGCAAAAGGGGAGCTTTCGCGATTGTTGCGCGACATTGGCATAGCAGCCAAACTGGTTAACCGCGAAGTGAACAAAGCAGGCTTAGTTGACATCATAGGCGAAGCCGGCACAGATAATATTCAAGGCGAGCATCAAAAAAAGTTAGACGTGTACGCTAACGAGCAGTTTATCTCTGCACTAACTTACGGGGGCGAATGCTGCATAGTGGTTTCCGAAGAAAACGACGAATATATACACATTGAGGGTGAGGTTTCTAAAAACGCTAAGTATATAGTTGCTATTGACCCGCTTGATGGCTCCTCTAATATTGATGTGAATGTTAACGTGGGTACTATATTTTCTATTTACCGCCGCAACTCGATAAGTGGTAAGCCAACCATGGAAGATATTTTACAAAAAGGCGTCAAACAGGTTGCAGCGGGTTATATTACTTATGGATCGTCTACCATGTTGGTTTATACCACAGGTAAGGGAGTAAATGGTTTTACGCTTGATCCTTCAATTGGCGAATTCTGCCTATCACATCCTGATATGCGGATCCCTGTAGACGGCCATATCTATTCAATTAACGAGGGGCATTATACGCACTTCCCCGATGGCGTTAAAAAGTACATTAAATACTGTCAGGTGGAAGATAAGGGCACAGGCCGTCCGTACACTTCGCGCTATATCGGCTCAATGGTGGCTGACCTGCACCGAAATCTTATTTTAGGAGGCATATTTATATATCCTGCAACGGCAAGTGCTCCAAACGGCAAATTACGTTTGGTGTATGAATGTAACCCAATGGCGTTTATAATTGAACAGGCGGGGGGAAAGGCAAGCAACGGCTATCAGCGAATTTTAGATCTCGATGTAAACACCCTTCACCAACGCTCTGCTATATTTATCGGATCTGAAAATATGGTTAACAAGGCTGAAGAATTGATGTCGTTTTTCTCACCGCAGCAAACCAAAAAGAACTTTAACGGCGACGTGGTTATTCAGTAGATTAGTGATGAGGTTGGTAATTACAGCAAACCACCTTTGCTCGCTTCCACCTCAAAAACAGAATCTATCAGTAATTCCTTTTGTTTAGCAGCCGCAACGGCCAATTGGTCGCACCGCTCATTTTCGGGGTGGCCGTTGTGGCCGCGTACCCAGTTAAACTTTACGTTGTGCAGTTTGCTTATTTCCAGATAGCGTAGCCAAAGGTCCTTATTCTTTTTGTCTTTAAAGCCTTTTTGCAGCCAACCGTATACCCACCGCTTTTCAATGGCATCAATAACATATTTAGAGTCGGAGCTTATCAGAACATCCTGATTGGGTTTGGTTAATGCTTCCAGTCCCTTGATAACAGCCAGCAACTCCATGCGGTTATTTGTGGTTTTACGGAAACCTTCTGAAAGTTCTTTATAATGTTTTCCAGCACGCAATATCACCCCATACCCACCAGGACCCGGGTTGCCGCTTGATGCGCCGTCTGTAAATATTTCAATCATTGGTTAGTTCATGGTTGATAGTTAATAGATCATAGCGTTACATCAACCGCCGGGTAAAATTAGGAATTTATACAGGATTCTATGACCGACGAACCATTAACTACTATCTAATTGATCTTCTTTCTTTTCAACCGCAAAGAATTCCCTATCACCACCACATCAGAAAAAGCCATGGTGAACGCACCCATCATCGGGTTTAAAAAACCTAAGGCAGCTACAGGTATAGCTATAATGTTGTAAGCAAATGCCCAAAACAGGTTTTGCTTTATGGTGAGTAGTGTATGCCTGCTAATCTGTAGAAACTTAACTACGGTGCTCAAATCGTTATTTAATAACACCACCCTGGCCGATTGTATGGCTATCTGGCTGGCACCGTTCATAGATATCCCCACATCGGCACGGGTTAAGGCAGGGGCGTCGTTTATGCCGTCGCCTATCATTAAAGTTTTACCCTTCTTTTTGTAAACGTCAATGATGCTTAGTTTTTCATCAGGTAGCTTTTCTCCATGCACGTCATCAATGCCCAATGCTGAAGCCACTTTAAGGCAACGATTCCTTTTGTCGCCGCTTAGTAGGACGGGCTTGACGCCCATGGACTTCAACTGCGTAATTAACATGGCAGCCTCCGGTTTTATGGTATCATCAATTGCTATCTGTGCCAGCAACACCTGGTTTTTGTAGAGCGACAAATTGTAATCCGTATCAGCAACCTTGCCTGCTCCTAAAAAGTAGGTGTTGCCCTGCACATCTTCGGCACGCATACCTAATCCTTTTTCCTCAGTGGCAATACGGAGTATGGTTTTGGTTTGAGGCAGGCTTTTCAATTGCTGAACCAACGATACCGCTATGGGGTGATTAGACCGTTCCTCAATAGCCGTAATAATACCGCGCACCTCTTCAATGCCCGCTCCATCGGTCAGTTTTATATCCTGTATGCTGAACTTGCCTGTGGTAAGGGTTCCAGTCTTGTCAAACACTACATATTTGGCATCAGTAACGGCTTCGACTGTGTCGCCACCTTTAATTAGGATGCCGCTCTTGGCAGCCCTGCCCAAACCCACCATAACGGCGGTAGGTGTGGCCAATCCCATGGCGCACGGGCAGGATATCACCAAAACAGCTATCGCATTCATTAGGGAGGTCTGCAGACTCAGGTCCCGAACAAAGTAGGTGAGTAGGAACGTAATCACCGAGATCAATATAACCGCTGGAACAAATATAGCCGCTACCTTATCACCCAGCTTTTGCACAGGCGGCTTGGCTGCCTGGGCTTTCTTCATCAGCTCAATGATTTGGGATAGGGTGGTATTTGCTCCCACTTTAGTAGCCAGCATAGTGATATTACCCTTAACTACCACCGTACCGCCTATCACCTTGCCATATTTTTCTATATCCACCGGGACACTTTCACCCGTTAACATACTTTCATCAATGGAGGCCTCGCCGGATAACACCTCACCATCCACCGGCACTTTGTCGCCATGGTTAACTATCAAGGTGTCGCCAGGGCGGACGTCTTTAGCGCTGATCACCTCTACGCTGCCGTTGATAATTCGGTTTGCGGTGGTTTGCTGGATCTTCATCAGGTCTTTAACGGCTGATGTGGTTTGATTTACCGATCGCTGCTCAAAAACGTTACCCAACAGCACTAGTGTAATGATGGTGGCGCAGGTCTCATAAAACATATATAGCGGATCCAAATTTTGAAACGTGCCCGCCAGGCTATACACAAAGGCAGCTGTAGAACCAATAAAGATCAGCACATCCATATTGGGTACGCCGCCCTTTACCGAGTTAAAGGCGCTTTTACCGAAATGCAGGCATCCAACAATAAAAACCGGCAGGCACAAAGCCAGCTGTACCCACGGCGAGTGCAATACGTGCCAAGGCAGCACCATGTGCAGCAATAAAGGGGCGGTAAACGCGGCGCAAAACAAAAACTTGTTCTCCACCTGCTCGTAAAACTTGGGAGAATGCGTTGCCGGGTCGTCAATTACTTTGAAGCCGAGTCCCTCTATGTCTTTTATAATTTGAGGCAGGGGTAGGGTGGCGCTATTGGAAAATTTCACCTCCTCGCCGGCAAAATCAACTGAGATGTCTTGCAAGCCCTTCTTTTCCAGTAACCTGTGGATAGACATGGCGCAGTTATTGCAATGCATCCCGGTTACATTCAGTTCAATCAGTTGTTCTGCCATGTAACAAATTTACGGCTTATTTAGACGCATTCTAAATATTTAGCGTAAGACTTTTGTAATTTTAAAAAATAGCTTGACTTTCACGCTCAATTTTTTACATTTGCACTCCCAACAAAACGGTAGATGTAGCTCAGTTGGTTAGAGCATCGGTTTGTGGTACCGAGGGTCGTGGGTTCGAGCCCCATCATT
Organism: Mucilaginibacter sp. HD30; assembly: GCF_054061755.1. NCBI lineage: Bacteria > Pseudomonadati > Bacteroidota > Sphingobacteriia > Sphingobacteriales > Sphingobacteriaceae > Mucilaginibacter > Mucilaginibacter sp. HD30. The sequence goes on along the minus strand of NZ_JBSSEO010000001.1, from coordinate 1,793,306 downwards.
TACCCCACTTTTAAAAAGCCTTTTTACAGCTGTAAAAGGGCTTTTTTATGCCCTGAGGGCAGTTTTTTCTATGAAATTCTAATTCGTCAGTTGAAAGCTGATGCGTTGTGTTTAACACGAAAACTGCCAAACTTGACGAAAATGTTTTACAAATGTTTTACAACGGGTTTCGTCATTATGGCCACAATCAAGGAAGTGATTCTCAAACACCACAAAAAGGAGGACGGTACTTATAATATTAAGTACCGTTTGACTCATAATCGAAAAATAACTTACATTAACACCAATTATTTCGCTGGTGAAAAGCAGTTAAAAAAAGACTTTACTGTCAAAGACAAGTTTTTGCTTTCGGTGATTTCTACGGACATTGCTAAATACCGGATGAAGTTGCTAGAATTGGATAGCGTACTTGTGCATTTTGATGCCAAGGAATTGGCAAATCGTCTTACCCAAACCGATGAAAATTTTGTTGTTGATATCGTAGCTTTTGGGAGACAGTATGTAAGTGAATTGCTTGAGCAGGGTAGGAAAGGGACGGCCCATCCATTACTAACAGTTATTAATAGTCTCTGTGATTATTTTAAAAGTCAAAAAATTGAGATCGACCAAATAAATTCCTTGATGTTGCCCAGCTATGAAAGGTACTTACGAAAAGAGAGACGGTTTATACGTAAAAATCAATTTGGTAATGATGTCGATTATTTAAGCAAGGGGCTTTCTGATTCCGGACTTCACAATCATATGCGTGACCTGAGAACGCTCTTTAACGCGGCGAGGGATAGATATAACGACGATGATAGAGGCCTGATCAGGATCAAGCACTATCCCTTTAAAAAGCATAAAGTAATCGATGCTCCGATGACTGCAAAAAGAGCGTTAACTATCGAGCAAATTATTAAAATCCGAGAATTTAAATGTATTCCGGGTTCACGTGCAGAGCTGGCAAAGGAAATCTTTCTTTTATCATTTTATATGTGCGGTATGAACGCAAAGGATATTTATAATCTTAGTCAATCTGCTATTGTTAAAAACAGGGTAGAATATAATAGATCAAAAACAAAGAGTCGAAGAAAGGACGGTGCTTTTATAAGCGTAAAGCTTATTCCCGAGGCTTCCCCGTTACTCTTAAAATATGTTAATAGATTGAAAGAAAGATATGCAGAATCCGGAAACTTCAATAAAGCATTGAATAAAGGATTGAAGGAGATTGGCGAAGTAATAGGTATTCCTTCATTAACCATGTATTGTGCCCGCCATTCTTTTGGTAGTATAGCAAGAAATGAGTGTCGTTTTTCCAAGGATGATGTTGCATTTGCCCTAAATCATCTTGATCCCACAACCAGAACGACAGATATCTATATAAAGCCAAATTGGGGGATAATTGATGATGTGCAGTTTAAGGTTGTCTCAATATTAAGCAAAGGGGACACAAGAAATAGCTGCTTCGACCAAACTTAAATTCTTAGATCGGATTTCCGCTTAACTGAGAGTGTGGTATTAGCTTCGCAGCGATACCTGAAAACGCGCGATCCCTTGGGCTATCCTAGTATATATTTGAACTCGACTATAGGTAAAACATTTGTTTTACCTAATTTTAAGTGATCCCATACGATCCGGTTAATATGTCATTTGGTGCAGCTTAAAGAAGTTCGTTTCCCTTAACAAATGTAATTTTATCGTACAATTATTACAAAGATAAAATAGTGAAAAAGCATGTTAAATAAAAATACTACTTAATCTATAGATTTAATTTGAATTATTCATTTTTAGTAATACTTTTGCATCAGAAACTATCATCTTGTTTAAAAATGGATTCATCATTGAGCCGCTTGTCTCTGCATAACACTAAGGATTTCCTACTTAGTGATAGTTGTTGTTGTTGATTTCCACAATTCGAATTAACCGCTACCGAAAAGGTGCGTTTCCTGATATTTAAAGAGAATTTAATTGCAAAAAAAGTGGGCGGTCAGCAAACAGTATGCATTATTAGTAGCGTTAGATCAGGTAAAAGCTTACCCCTAATTATTAAATAACAAATAAAAAAGTATGAAAAGAAAATTACATTGATAGATAAAAGGGGATACTCAGAGTACCCCCTTTAATTAAAACATAGTGAAGCAGGTGTTCAATTGGTCGTTGGGCCTGCTCCAATCCATAAATTTTAATCTAACGAATATATGCAAAATAGTTCAGGAGCCAAATCGGCATGGACCAGGGCCTCCTATTATACCATAAATTTTTATCTGCTAATAGCAGTTTTCTCTTTTGTTCCTATCCTGTCTTTTTCGCAGGGACGCCTTTTAATCAATTCAACCCTCGATGGGCAGATCATTGATGCCAAAACTAAAGAAGGATTAGTTGGCGCCTCGTTACGCATTAAAGGCTTAACGCACGCAACTACAACGGATATCAACGGGAAATTCCAGTTTGTAACCGGTCAGAGCTTTCCTTATACCCTCGTTATAAGTTATGTTGGATATGAGCCGCAGGAAGTAGTTGTGAGTGGCAGTCCCATTGTTATCGCATTGGTACCTTTGGCGAACCAGTTAAGTGATGTGGTGGTGGTCGGCTATGGTACGCAACGTCGTAAAGACCTGACCGGATCGGTTTCAAGCGTTCCGGCTGACAGGCTTAATCAACCCACGTCATCGGCGGATAACCTATTAAGAGGAGCTGTAGCGGGGGTCAATGTAACGCAAAGTTCAGGCGCGCCTGGTGCAAGTTCAAGCATACGCATTCGTGGCGGCAACTCCGTAACAGGTGGTAATGAACCCCTCTATGTCATCGATGGCTTCCCGGTTTATAACGATAATTCATCCACGTCAGCAACCGGTGTGGCTGGATCAGGTGCAGGCTTAAACGCGCTGTCTACTATCAATCCAAGTGATATCGAATCCATAGATATTTTAAAGGATGCGTCAGCAACCGCTATTTATGGTTCACGCGGGGCTAATGGCGTTGTATTGGTCACTACCAAAAAAGGTAAAAGAGGCGCTAACAATGTCAACTATTACGTTTACACGGGCGTCCAGAAGTTATCAAAATCATTATCGCTTTTAAACGGAAGGGAATGGGCGCTGTTTAGAAACGACATCATCGCCACCCTGGCACCCAACATAAGTAATCCGCTACAGTTCACGCAAGCACAAATCGATGGTTTTGGGGAAGGGAATAACTGGCAGGCGGCTGCATTCAAGAATGCGCCTATACAGAATCACGAGTTATCATTCTCCGGCGGCGATGAAAAGTCAAGATACGCCATATCCGGCAACTACCTGAACCAGGACGGCATTCTAGTGAACACTAATTTTACCCGCTATGCCGGCCGTTTCAATTATGAGCGTGATTTTTCTACTAAGTTTAAAATCGGCATCAATGTAACTGGTAGCCGCTCGGTGAATAAAGGGGCAACAGGCAGTACCGGCAGTAATAATTTTGGCCTTACCACGAGCGTTGCAGCAGTAGTAGGCACCGGGCCAACCATACCTATTAAAAATGCAGATGGGTCTTATAATTTGGTCAACCCCTATGCAACAGGGATAGTGGCTAATCCTATTCAGGATCTGTATGTGGTTACAAACCAAACTAACGTTACGCGTACATTAGGTAATTTTTTTGGAGAATATAAAATCCTACCCGGGCTAACTGCTAAAGTCAGCATCGGTGCAGATTTGTTGAACACCAGGCAAAATTATTATGCACCATCCAACAGCACCAATGGTTATGTTGATAAGGGCTATGCCGTTATCGGCACCCGTGAAGTAAATTCCTGGTTGAACGAGAACACGCTCAATTACAGTAAAACATTTGACAAGCATGCACTGTCTGCTTTAGTTGGATATACAACGCAATATGCATACGGTCAGGCCGCCACATCCGGGTCAAAAAACTTTGTTTCCGATGCTACAACCTTCAACAACTTAGCGGGTGGCACAACAGTAGTCGCACCTACATCTGATGCGTATAGCTGGGCGCTAAATTCCTACCTGGCGCGTGTAAATTACTCTTACGATCAAAAATATAATCTTACCGTTTCTCTACGGGCAGATGGGTCATCAAGATTCGGCGACGGTAATAAATGGGGTTATTTCCCATCAGCAGGTTTCTCATGGAACGCAAGCGATGAGGATTTTCTTAAAGACAACAAAACGATCAATAACTTAAAACTGAGATTAAGCGCGGGTGTGACCGGTAACCAGGAAATTGGCCAATACCAATCTATGGCTACGCTTAGCCCGGTGAGTTACTTTTTTAACCGCACACAGGTTACCGGTTTTGCCGCAAGCCGCCTATCTAATCAGGACCTGAAATGGGAGAAAACTGCACAATACAATGCCGGTGTAGACCTTGGTTTGTTGGATAACCGAATTACTTTAGTATTTGACGCTTATTACAAAAGGACAAACGACCTGCTTCTGAGTGTGCCGATACCTACTTCATCGGGTTTTTCTACTTCCCTGCAAAACATTGGCAGCGTAGAAAATAAAGGTATAGAAATAGCTGTTAACACCGATAATATCAAAAGCGAATCCTTCTCCTGGAAAACATCAGTGATCTACGCCAAAAATGTCAATAAGGTACTCAGCCTCGGTAATAATCGCACATCCTATTTCCCAAATGTTGCTTCAACAGCACTAGGTTTGTTACAGCCTGTTAATGTAGTGGTTGGACAGCCATTGGGTACTTTCTGGGGTTACCAGACCAACGGCATTTTCCAATCGCAGTCAGAAATCACTAACTCGGCTACCTTAGACTCCAAAGCGAATACAAGGCCAGGTGATCAGAAATATGTTGACGTAGTGCCGGATGGCGTTATCAATTCAGCAGACAGGGTGAACCTGGGTACTGCACAGCCCAAATTCATCGGAAGTATAAACAATACGTTTGCTTATAAAAACTTTGATCTTTCTGTATTCCTGCAAGGGTCATATGGTGGCAAAATCTACAGTGCGTTAAGGCAGCAGCTGGACATCACAAGCCTGGTATTAAACACCACTACCGACCTGCTGGACCGCTGGACAACCACTAACCCAAGCAACTCGGTTCCACGCGCTACCAACCAGCCGGTGGCGCAAATGTCTAACAGGTTTATTGAGGATGGATCGTTCCTGCGGCTGAAAACCGTAACGTTTGGGTATTCATTTAAAGCGGACCTGCTAGCCAAGTTGCATGTTAAGCAGTTACGCGTTTACGTATCCGCTCAAAACCTTCATACCTGGACAAAATATAAAGGTTACGATCCCGAGGTAAGCAGCTTTGAGCAAAACAACACCCTGCAAGGAATTGATTTTGGTGCATATCCGAATTCGAGAACTTTCTTAGCCGGACTTAACATCACCTTATAATCTCATATCATGAAAAAAACAACAGCATTATTGGGCTTAGCATTGATCGTTACGTCGTGCAATAAACTCATAGAAAAGCCTCAATCTTTAATCACAAAAGAACAGTCCTACAAAACGGAAGCCGATGCGACGGCCGGCGTAAACGCCATATACAATACGATGATTTTGGATCCTGGTGATCAGTCCATCTATGGCAGAAATTTGAACTTTTTGGTGGACATGACAACGGATGACCTGTCGGCAGGCGTGTCAGCCATTAATCCTAACGTGCAGTCGCTAAGTAAGATAACTTATGATGCCAATAACGATCGCGTTGCTGCCATTTGGCGCCAGCACTATGTTGGCATTAACCGTGCGAATGTTGCTATCGATAGGATAGCCGAAATAAATTTCGACCAGACCTCTAAGAACAACCTGATAAGAGAAGCGAAATTTTTACGCGCCTTGTTCTATTTTAACATCGTGCGCTTATTTGGTGGCGTTCCACTCGTTCTGCATGATGCAACATCGGTTGATCTGGGCTCTCTCAAGAAAAACAGGGCAAGCGTGGACGAGGTGTATGCACAAGTTATAAAGGATCTGGAGGATGCGGAAACCCTGCCGCAGGCTACCGGTGCAAATATCGGCAGAGCAACCGGCGGAGCAGCAAAGTCTTTATTGGCTAAAGTATACCTTACCCGTAAAGACTGGGCCAAAGCGGCAAGCAAAGCTGCAGAGGTGATCAACGGCCCTTATGGTTATGACCTGTTTCCAAACTTTGCAGACAACTTTAAAGCCGCCAGAAAAAATACTGTCGAAAGTATTTTTGCTGCGCAGTATGAAGCTAATGGTGGCGCAGGTATATCATCATCTATCTACTTCATTACATCATTCCCCTCTCCGACAGGTAACCGGGCGGATGTACCCGCGGACGGTCAGCTATACGCCCTGTATCAACCGGGTGACACCCGCAGGGATGCCACTTTTTACACGTCAAAAGTATACAACGGAGTAACTTACAACTATACCGCCCCCGGCTACTTCAATAAGTACGTGGATGATGCGCTGTTGGCCACACCCAACCTGGCAAGTATCAACTTCCCGATTTTACGCTTTTCTGATGTATTGCTAATCTACGCGGAAGCGCTCAACGAAAAAGACAACGCCCCTTCAAGCGAGGCCTATGCAGCCATCAACAAGGTAAGGAGGCGTGCCTTTGGCAAACCCATTAATACACCCGATGCGAGCGTTGATCTGACGGGGTTAGATTACGGCTCATTTAAAGCAGCCGTATACCTGGAAAGACGTTTGGAATTTGTACAAGAAGCGCAAAGATGGTTTGACCTGGTGCGTACCGGCCGTTTGGTGGCGGAAGTAAGCAAGGTGGCTACCAAAACATCGGTAGCAGAAAAGAATAACCTGTTTCCTATACCGCAGAGTGAGATCAGTTTAAATCCGGAGGGTTTACCTCAAAATCCCGGCTATCCAAGATAATCGTATGAAAATAGATCAACAAACCCGCAGGCAGATCATCAGGAACGTCACCTTAAGCCTGTTTATTTACGCGCTGCCCGTTTTGCTTATGTTCCTGTCTTTTTATATATCCGGCAAAAGGCCGTGCGAACAGCGTCGTGCAGCCGTCACATCAGTCATTAATCAAAAACAACCCAGTTATGGCAGCGAATAGCATAGCACAAGATATTGCCTTGATAGCCAAAAAGATCGGCGTGGGCATCGTGATCACGCTGGTTCCGCTTATCATCCTTGTAACAGGACTGTGGCTTGTTCAAACATTGCTTTAGCATTTATCATAAGTAAGAAACATCATGGAAAAATTAATAACACCCGCCTTTCAGTTTTTTAATAGCTGGGGGTTCCCTGGCATCATACTAATCCTGGGAATATTTGAATTTTCTTTAGGGCTCTATGAAAAGCGCTGGTCGAAGAATGAACGCTTACTGGATATTTTCAGTTTCATATTGGGCCCGATTATAATAGGGCCGCTGGTGGCCTTATTCGGCCTAAAGTTTCTGCCGCTTATCATCCCGCAGTTCAAGGATATATTCGCATGGGTGCCTTTTGTTTGGGGCTTTCTGATCATAGCGGTTGCCGATGATCTGACGCAGTACTGGTACCATCGCCTGCACCATCAGATACCCTGGCTGTGGCGCTTTCACCGTACGCATCATTCCGCGTCCTACATGGGGATGGCTATGGCCAGCAGGCAGAACATCATCTATACCGTATTTTTCTCGCAGATCTATCTAACGGCCATACTGGTTTACCTGGGTCTGGGATTTCCCGCGATCTTTGTTCGCGCGATCAAAACCCTGATCACACTTTTTGCCCACTCCAGCATTCCCTGGGATAAGCCTTTTTACAGGTATAAATTTTTACATCCGGTAGCCTGGGTCATCGAGCGGGTTATTTCAACACCGGCAACTCATCACGCCCACCATGCTGCATCAACCGATGATGGCATAGGTTATTACAAAGGCAATTTCGGCAACATGTTTTTTATATGGGATGTGATCTTTGGCACCGCACATATTACACGGCAGTTTCCCAAAGCCTATGGTATCTCTCACTATGAAGGTGACGAGTGGTATGCACAATTGTTATGGCCCATTTTAAAATCAAAAAAAGAAGGCAGCGAACTTGCGGCCAGAGGACCCGTAGTGCGCGACGACATTCAACCGCAGCCGCAGCGGATGGAAACCACACCAATAATTCAAACTACTTAAACATATTAAAATGAAAAAAATTATAGCATTAGCGATAGGCGGGTTATTCCTATCGCAGGCAAACGCCCAAAACATAACCCAGCAACAGCAACCTTTCAAAGGGGTGATCGGAAAAACCCTGGCCGAATCAAAAGAATCCTGGACACTACCGGTAAAGGCACCAGCCGGCGCGCCTAACATAGTATGGATACTGCTGGATGATGTAGGGTTTGGCGCTACAAGTACATTTGGAGGCGTAATTAATACGCCCACCTTTGATAGCCTGGCCAATAACGGGTTACGTTTTACCAACTTTCACACAGCCGGTATTTGCGCGCCGACCCGCGCCGCTTTACTAACCGGCCGTAACCACCACTCCGTACACGAAGGTGGGTTTTCACACGAGATTTTAGCAGCCGGTTTTCCGGGCTATGATGGGAAGATCCCTTCAGATAAAGGAACCGTTGCAGAAATATTGCGTGAAAGCGGCTACAATACCTTTGCCGTGGGTAAATACGGCTTAACGCCAGATGCTGATACCAGCGACGCCGGACCTTTTGACAGATGGCCATCAGGTAAAGGCTTTGATCGTTTCTTCGGTTTTTTAGGCTCACAAACCGATCAATACAAACCGGCGCTCGTTCTGGACAACTATTCGGTTAAACCCGACGGCCGTCATTTAAATGAACAGATCACTGATAAGGCGATCAGTTTTATTGATGCGCAAAAGAAAGCTGCGCCAGACAAGCCGTTTTTCCTTTACTACTCACCGGGTGCCACACACGCCCCACACCAGGTACCCGACAAATGGCGCGATATTTACAAAGGCAAGTTTGATAAAGGCTGGGACGTATTCAGGGAAGAAGTTTTCGCCAGGCAAAAAAAACTGGGCGTAATTCCTGCCAACGCTGTATTACCGGAGCGTAACCCTAATATAAAAGCCTGGGATAAGTTATCTGCCGACGAGAAAAAGCTGTATGCCCGTTTCATGGAAGTGTATGCCGCATTTCTAACCTACACGGACCACGAGGTTGGCCGTGTAATTAATCACTTAAAAGAAATCAAGCAACTGGACAATACACTTGTATTCGTAGTTATTGGCGACAATGGTGCCAGTAAAGAAGGTACTCTAAACGGTGATATAGACCGTTCTTTGTTTGCTAATGCTTTGTCCGAAGAGGAAAACGTTAAGTACAATCTGGCCAAAATTGATAAGATAGGTACGCCTGAAGGTATAGAGGCGAATTATCCTTTAGGCTGGGCACAAGCGGCTAATACGCCATTCAAATACTGGAAGCAAGATGCCAATTCTGAAGGTGGTACCCGTAACCCGCTGATCGTATTTTATCCAAAAGGAATAAAAGAAAAAGGCGGTATCAGGAACCAATATGGACATGTTATCGATCTGTTGCCAACTACACTGGAATATATCGGCATAAAAGCACCAGAGCAGATCAGGGGCATCAAACAGGATGAGATACAAGGCACTTCCCTGGTATACTCTTTTGATAACGCCAAAGCGCCATCAAAGCATACCATTCAGTATTATGATATTTTCGGTACACGTGCCATATACAATGATGGATGGAAAGCGTCTTATGCTTTTAAATCTACTGTAAAAAATGCATTAAGCAACGATTTCAGCGTCTCTAAGGAAAGTGCCGACGGATGGGAACTGCATAATCTGAACGAAGATTTTAACGAGCGGATCGACCTCTCTAAAAAGAACCCGGCGAAGCTCGAAGAGTTAAAAAAACTATTTGACGTGCAGGCACAAAAGTATAATGTCTATCCAATAATCACCTGGGATGATGTTTTCAAAAAGATCATCAGCAGAGGCGGTGTAAAATAAAACGGGAACAAATCAGGGAAGGGGCGTAAGGCCCCTTCTTCTTTAGACAATTAAAATTTAATACTGAATAATATATGTTAGTTAAAAAAACGATCACATGTTTAAGCTTGGCGATAACGCTTACGCTCTTAGGTTCAGGCTATACCGAAGCGCAAGTTCAAAAGAAGAAGAGCCCTAATATAATAATCATATTAGCGGACGATTTAGGATATAAGGACCTGCATGCTTATGGTAACAGCAGTATCAGAACCCCAAATATTGATGCACTGGGCAAAACAGGCACCCGCTTCACCCAGGCGTATTCAACGGCTGCCATCTGTTCACCCTCCAGAGCCGCATTAATAACCGGGCGCTACCAGCAGCGTTTTGGCTTTGAGTATTTAGCCGGAAATAAGAGCTTAAAAATTACACCCGAATTTTTGAAGCAGTACCAGGCTATGTTTGCCTCTATGCGTGCTTTGGGTCAGCAACAGGATACCACTACTTACGCTGCCGGTCAATTCGACGGACTGCCGAAAGGTTTGCCCGCGACAGAGACATCACTGGCTTCGCTGTTAAAGCAAAAAGGTTATAGTACAGGGATTGTGGGCAAGTGGCATTTAGGTGATGAGGAATATAACCCACTCCAACATGGCTTTGATTACCAGTATGGCTTTTTAGGCGGATCGGGCCTTTATGCGCCGGAGCACTCAACCGGCGTAGTTGATTACCACTTGCCCTGGTGTTTCAGTGATGCACCCGGATGGCAAAGAAACGCGCTGCTGGGGAGCAATATACTGCGCAACAACACAGTAATTGATGAAAAAGGCTATTTAACCACGCGGATAGGAGAGGAGGCTGTCGCCTTTATCGATAAGAATAAAAGCAAACCGTTTTTTCTATATGTGCCTTTCAATGCACCTCATGATCCTTTTCAGGCCTTACAATCCGATTTTGATAGCTACGCCAACATCTCAGATACTACAAAAAGAGTCTATTTTGCGATGATAACCGCAATGGACAGGGCAATCGGTCAGATTGTTAGCCAGCTAAAAAAGAACAATATAGACCAGGAGACCATCATATTTTTTGCAAGCGACAATGGTGGTGCAACTTATACCCGTGCCACAGACAATGCGCCACTAAAGGGCGGCAAGCTTTCCGTGTTTGAGGGAGGTTTCCGCGTTCCGTTCTATGTAGTTTATCCGGGTAAGGTTCCTGCAGGCACGGTTTACGATAAGCCGGTGAGCTTGCTGGACGTTTTTTCTACAGCAGCAGCGGCGGCAAAAATTGCCTTACCCAAGGGCAGAGATTATGATGGGATAAACCTTGTTCCTTATCTTAATAACACCGTTAAATCACCGCCACATAACATTTTATACTGGCGCAGCGGCTTTAACAAAGCCATACGTAAAGGCAACTATAAGCTATACGTAAACCAGCGTATTAACAAAACATTCTTGTACGATCTCGCTAAAGATGTATCCGAAAAGAGCGATATCGCCACGCAATTTCCGGCAAAAGTGCAGGAATTGAAGAACGACTTAAAAGCATGGGAAAGTAAATTAAAAACACCTAACTGGCCTAATTCCGCTAACTATCTGTTAGATGTAGATGGCGAGAAGTACCCCTTCCCGCTATAAATAAATAATAGCCTAAATAAAAACAGCTGCTTTATAAAGCAGCTGTTTTTTGTTTATAGGAATCAATTTGTTGTATTCACTATATCGGGAAGTAATTCACGTCTTTGCCGTTTTCGTAACACATATACCATACGCTCGGCCAGGCAGCCGGCGGCAAACCGTTCTCCCATAGCTTTAATTCGTTCTGTAGTTGTTTAACCTTTGCGGGATTCTTTTTAAGCAGATCTGTTTTCTCGGAGATATCCGTCTTGATATTGAAAAGATAAGTTTTTCCTTCTCTTTCATTAATATATAATTTATAATCCCCTGAGCGAATGGCTTTAGCCCAGCCCGATTTCCAGTATAAAGTATTATGCGGATTACCTTTATTATTCCCTGCAACAAACGGCAATAAATTAACGCCATCATACTTTACACCTTTTGGCAATTCCGCTCCTGCTGCTGCTGCAACGGTAGGTAATATGTCAAGCGTAGAAACAGGGGCGTCATACACTTTGCCTGCCGGTATTACCCCAGGATATTTAATAAAATACGGCACCCTTATTCCACCCTCGAAATGTGTGGCTTTTCCAGCGCGTAACGGCTCATTATCATAAGCATGGGTGTAAGAAGCACCTCCGTTATCGCTGGTAAAGATGATAATCGTGTTTTTATCAAGGTTCAGATCTTTCAGTTTTTGGGTAATAATGCCAACTGCGTTATCCAAGGATTTTACCATGGCCTGATATACCCTTTTAGTGCTGTCGGCAACTGTCGTTACGCTGGCAAAATCTGCTTTTGTAGCCATAAAAGGATCATGAGGCGCATTGAAAGGCACATACAGAAAGAAGGGTTCATCTTTATTTTTCTCGATGAAGTCGGCAGCTTCATTCGCGAAACGGTAAGTAAGATACTCGGTGGTTTTTACCGCTTCACTATTCTTGCGTAAGGTAACCGGCCCTTTACCATATTTTATTATGCTGGCATTCCAGTATAAATGAGGCAGATCTTTTGTTATCAGGTCAACGTCATCTACCGAACCGTAACGTGAACCGCCGGATAAGAAGCCGTAGTGATAATCAAAGCCGTGTTTTTCCGGAATAAAATCATCCGTTTCACCTAAGTTCCATTTGCCGACAATACCCGTTTTATATCCACGCGCTTTCAACAGTTCAGCAATCGTGGTTTCCTTTTCAGGTATGCCCTGTTTTATCTTTCCGTAAGCTTTATAATCTATGCCGTCGGTGTACGTAACACCAAAAGGTTTTAACGTCTTCCTGGAATCCGCTGCGTGGGCGCTATCCTGCACGCCCCAGGTTTCCGCCGTTGCCGCGAAGAACTCAAATCCGAAGCGCTGTTGATAGCGACCGGTGATCAACCCGGCGCGGGATGGTGCACATATAGGCGCAGATACATAGGCCTGCGAAAATTTTGCCCCCTCTTTTGCCAGTGCATCAATATGGGGTGTTTGAATCAGTTTACTTCCGTAAGAAGAAAGATCGTTATAACCCAGATCATCTGCCAATATGAAAACCACATTGGGTCGGTCCGTTCTGCTTTGTGCCTGCGATGTAAAACCCACAAGGGCGGTTAAGGCCATTGCTGCTATACTGCGGTTTATCAATTTGGTTGAGTGTTTAGATGCCTTATTCATATGAAATGATTTATTGAACTATTTATCCTGAACACATCTGAAACCCAGATGCTCCATACCACTATCTTCTGATGTTTTCATGCGCCTTGCTACCCTGTAACCCGAGCAGTAATTATCATTACATAAAAACGAACCACCCCGAACCACCCTTTTAACAGCGTAAGGCTCATCGGGATCATAAGATTTTGAGGGTCCCTTGGGATTGGAAATACCTTCGGGCTTATTTATAGTTGCGTAATACTTATTATCATAATAATCCGCACACCACTCCCAAACATTGCCGGCCATATCATACAAACCATAGCCGTTTGCAGGGAATGATTTTACGGGCGATGCGTAATAGAATTTATCCTGCAAAGTGTTTTTATAAGGGAAATCACCTTGCCAGTAATTGGCTTTTGCTTTGCCTGTAGTAATAGATTCATTACCCCATGGGTAAATATTATTCTTTAATCTACCACGGGCCGCCCATTCCCATTCTGCTTCCGTTGGCAGGCGCTTACCGGCCCACTTGCAATAAGCCAGCGCATCGTAATAAGAAATATGAACTACAGGATAGTTCTCTTTTCCTTTGAGATCGCTTTTGGGTCCGTGGGGGTGTTTCCAGTCGGCTCCTTTAGACCATGACCACCATTGCGCATAATCATCCAGATTAACCGGTTTTGTTGACGGTACAAAAACCAGCGATGCAGGTACTAATAATGATGCGTCAGGCTTGGGTGTGCCGGGAGGTACCTGTTTCTTCAATATTTCCCAGTCCGGCTTTTGCTCTGCAGTAGTAACATAACCGGTAGCTTTTACAAACTTGAAAAATTCTCCGTTGGTCACCTCTGTAACATCAATCCAAAAGCCTTTAACACCGACTTTATGCTTGGGGTACTCGTCTTTAGCGGCTTGCTTGTTATCGCCGCCCATCATAAAACTTCCTGCATCCACCCATACCATGTTAGCATGTTTGGCATCAGCAGTTAGTCGATTGCTTCCTTCCTCAAGGGCCACCTCTATGGGGTTCGATGCAAAGCGCTTAGGGATATTGGACGAGCAACACACTTTAGGCGCTTTCAGGGCAGATGAAAATGTGGCATCTACCACCGGTACCGGTGCGTTTTTTTTCTGTTTGCATGAAGAAATAATGATTACAGTAATTAATGTAAAAGCCCAAATTTTTGTAATGCGAATCATTTATGGTAAAAATTAAAATAAGAAAAATTAGATTGACGAAGTCGTAAACTTTGAGCCTGTGGATAGTAAGCCTCAAACTTTTTATTAAAGCAGATTGCAACAACAGTTGAGGACCATTGTCTGTTGATAGCGGTTCATAGCTAATATTACAATAGATGTGTTTTCAGATAAATGGTTATTCATAACAGTATTGCTCGTGCCAAATATAGTAAAATCTATAAATTCTATAGATTTAATATATTTTTTTGTTGTTTTAAAAATGGTAGCTTAGATTTGGCGCATAAAGATTAGGATGAGGTGCCATCTAACCCTTTAGTTTTACTACTTATTGTTTATTCATACTTTTCACTTTTAAATGTCTTACATCCTTAAAAAAGCGTTTACCCAACACTTCCTTAAAATCACGTTTATTGCCATTCTGGTTTTTTCTTTTTCTTCGTTGTTTGCTCAAAATGCTGTTATCAAGGGTGTTATTGTTGATCAGCAAAGTAAACAGCCGGTTGAGTATGCCAGTGTTGCCTTACTTACGAGCGCCGATTCTTCGTTAGTAAGTGGCACCCTATCAAAAGCAAACGGTTACTTTGAGTTTGATAAATTACCAGCTGGCACCTACAAACTCAGGATAGCCTTTATTGGTTATCACAATAAAAATACGGCACCTGTTACGTTAAACACGGGTACACAGATAGACCTCGGTAGCATCGCTTTAACCCCCAGTCAAAAACTTTTAAACGAAGTGCAGGTAAGCGGGCAGGGGGCAAATGCATTGAATAAAATAGACAAGCAATCCTACCGCGCAGGTCAGTTTGAAAGCGCCCGTGGGGGCACCGCCATTGATGTGCTGAAAAATCTACCTTCAGTTACCGTGAATGGCGAAGGTGCAATAAGCGTACGCGGCTCGACCGGTTTTTTAGTGCTGGTAAATGGGAAGCCTGTATTAACCGATGCGCAAACCGTGTTAAGCCAGCTAGCGGCAAATAGCCTGCAAAATATTGAGTTGATAACTTCACCATCCGCAAAGTATGATCCGGATGGCAAGGCCGGTATTATAAATATCATCACAAAGAAGGGTGCAAATGACGGCTTTACCTTATCCGCTAATGCGCAGGCGGGTTTGCCGAGCACAACTGACCATAACAACAAGGAAAAGCCGCAACGCTTCGGCGGCGATCTGACGCTTAATTACCGAACAGGCAAGTGGGATATATCTGTAAGTGGCAACTACCTGAGGGCCGATGTTAACGGCTATCGTGAAGGCGATGTTTATACGCAAAACTTTGCTAACAATACCATTACCCGTTTCCCGTCAAACGGAGAGCGCAGTTTTGACAAATACAATTACGCCGGCAGAGCTTCAATCAGCTTTACTGCTGATCAGAATAATACATTCTCCGCAGGCTTCTTTACCGGCAAACGGTTCCAGTCGCGCCGGGCAGATCTTATCTATAACAACACTACATCTGACCTTACAACCAACCAGGTGATTAAAAGTCTTACTTATTATAATTCCAATCTACAAACCAAAGAAGGTGCATTCGCATTGGCTAACTTTGATTACACACATACGTTTACCGATAAATCGACATTAACTACATCATTGTTGTACGAGCACGCCGACCTGAATGGTGATACAAAAAACAGCAATGTACATTATCCCAACACCGCAAACCTTATTCAATATGTTTATAATCCTTATAAAAACCCTATAAAAGGTTATCGGTTTAAGTTGGATTATGCAATAGACATTGGCAAGGGAAAGCTGGAAAGCGGATATCAATGGAGATATGACACGCAGGATGGGCAGTTTGGTTACGAGGTAGCACCGCCTGCCTCGCAAAGTGATGCAGCGCGTTTCCGGGGCAGGGCCGAGGCGAAGAATCAGATCAACTCCTTTTACTCACAGTACTCCGGCGAACAAGGAAAACTTGCCTATACAGCCGGTTTACGCTATGAATATGCCGCACGGACAGTTAATTTATCGTATGATCCTCTTCCGCATAAACTAAATTTATCCAATTTATTTCCTTCGGCCAACTTGCTGTATACGTTTAAAGAAGGTTGGCAGGCCAAAGCCGGATACAGTAAACGTGTGCAGCGCACCACTAATTTTGAACTGAACCCGATACCGGAAAGGGAACACTCAGAAACGTTGGAGCAAGGTGACCCGGACCTGTTGCCGGAATTTGTGGATCTGGCCGAATTGGGTCTGATCCGGACTTTCTCTACAAGATCATTTTTTACCTCCCTGTACTATCAAAATATTAAAAACCCGATACAGAGGGTAAATAGTGTTTATGCTGATACCATTTTGAACCGTGTATACACCAACGCCGGCTCGGCCCGCTCTATCGGTTTTGAAGCTGGAGCTAACGTTCAGCCGCTAAAATGGTGGACCTTATATGTAGGAGCCAATGTATACAACTATAAGATAAACGGCGATCTGTCCATTTTGGGTGTACGTTCAAACGTATCCAATGCACGCTGGGTATATTCCCTAAATGCTAATACCAACTTCAAGATCAGTTCTACATGGAGCGCGCAAGCCAATGTAAATTATTTATCTAAAAGACCCACGGCGCAGGGCGAAGATTCTGACTTCCTGGTTCCGAACACTTCAATAAAAAAGACCTTTATGAACGGCCGTTTTTCGGCGACCCTCCAATGGCAGAATATGGATTTGGGACTGAACAAGGCCAACCGGCAGCGCATCACCACGCGTGGACGCGATTTTTATACGACTACAAATTACATTTACGAGACAGATGTCGTCCTGCTGAACTTCAGCTTTAATTTGAATAAGCTTACCGGGAAATCCAAACTGCCCAGCAGCGAATTTGGGGATAAAGAGTTTTAAGTCAACTGGATAAGCTGCAATGCGCCTGCGATCCGACTTGACTTGTCGTGAAATGGGTTGACAAAAAAGGTCAACCATGAGCAAAAATAGAAACAAGCAAGAGATTATAGCAGAATATTTGTTAGGAGACACAAGTACACGTAAATTAGCCATGAAGTATGGCTATGGCCGTGTTACCATATCAAGATGGGTTATGGCATATCAAAGACAAACAAAGAACCACCCTTTAAAGTATTCCAAAGCTATTTTGGAATCAAAGGAAATGCCGGTTACTGTAGAGGAGCTACAGGAAGCCTTGCGCTTAAGCCAGCTTAAGGTTGAGCTGCTGGAAGCGATGATCGATATCTCGGATGAACAGTTTGGTACCGATATCCGAAAAAAAGCTGGAGCCAGGCAGTCATGAGAATAGAGCAAAGCAGCGGGCGTAGTTTATTGCTGCTATGTTTACTGTCTGGCCACAGCCGTCAGGCTTATTACAAACAACGTTCACAAGCGGAAAAGGAGCCATTACAAGAAGATCTCATTGTTCAGCAGGTGCTCAAACACCGCCGGTTGCAGCCTCGCATAGGTGGCCGTAAACTGTATTTTTTAATCAAAGGTTTTATTGTTAATCGGGGAATAAAGATGGGCATGGATGCCTTTTTTAAGCTGCTGGGCAAATATGAGCTGCTCAATAAACGCCGCAGACATAAAGTACGCACAACCAATTCTAGCCATTGGATGAAAAAACATCCCAACCTGATCAAAGATGTCACTCTCACCGCTTCCGACCAGGTATGGGTGAGCGATATAACCTATATGGCATTACAGCATAAAGATGCTTTCCTGAGTTTAGTAACTGATGCATACAGCCGTAAGATAGTTGGGTTTCATTTAAGCAATAGCCTGTCAGCCGAAGGGACAGTAAAGGCGCTTAAAATGGCTATTGCAGGGCGCAGGGAACTACCCGGGCTTATCCATCATTCGGACCGGGGCGGACAATATTGCTGTAATGACTATGTAAGTGAACTCACCCGCCGTCAGATCAGCATCAGTATGACCCAAAGCGGTGACCCAAGGGATAATGCTATAGCTGAAAGAGTGAATGGAATACTCAAGATGGAATTACTTGAACCGGTATATCAGGATTTACAAACCGCCAGAGAAGCCGTTGAGAAGGCGGTAAACACTTATAATTACCTTCGTCCGCACAGCAGCATATCTATGTTAGCGCCTGCACTGGTTCATGGCAGGGATATTCCGGTAAAACGACGCTGGAAAAACTATTACAGAACTGCCAGAGAGAACAGGCAGGATGTAGTTATCAACAAAACAGAATCATCTTTGAAAAAGAAAAAAAGAAGCAAAAAAAGAAAAACGCATCAGGATGTGAACAACGCTGCGCGTTCCCCACATCCTGACACGACAAACAAACAAGCAATTAATTAACTTTATTAAAAATCACTGTCAACCTTTTTTGTGACAAGTCAACTACGACCAAAATCCTTTGACCCTGATACGGCTGTGTCCCATGTCCTTAAGGGCTCTCCGTAGCTTGTTCACCAGGTGATGATTGCCCGTCAGAAAAAAGCGCGTGTAGTCAGTACAATAGTTTTGTCGCTGGAGCCACGCAATCATTTGCGCTTCGTCTACTATCGGTTGTAACGGCGAGCGGAAATAGTCTTTGAAAAGCCCCTGTTGTTCCTGGTTTTGAAGCAGCACGGCACCGTCGAAGCGGCTGAGCGGCAGCGTAAGTTGTTGTAAGGCTAAAAGATGTGCAAGGCTGCTGGCATCGCCCAGGGCGACTACCAGATCCATGGCATGCAGCGGCTGCCTGGCGCTCACTGCCTTAAAGAAATAAACGGTATCTCCGTTGCGCAAACTCTGGGCCCACTGACTGCCGGGTCCATCATGCCCAGTGTCAACCAGCAAGGAGCAGGTGCTGGTTTCCGCATCCCAGGCAAAAGGCGTATAATCACGGTAAGTAAAGCCTGCTACTTTGAATTTAATATAAACGGCTTCTGTCCAGTTTTCCATCGCCGAACCCGGAAGGTGAAGGTCGATTTCCGTCATACCTGCGTTTGTTCAGTGCCGTACTTCCAGTAGCCTTCCGGAGTTGAGCAGCAGTTCGGAAGTCTTCTTTTTTATTTTTTGTAAAATGGATGTTTCCATGTCTTTGCATTTTAATGATACAAAGAAACGGCCTAAGCGAAGCTAAAACAATGCAGACGGCAAGGTAATGACTGGACTATTCGTGGTATTGCGCACGGAAGGCTAATGGCGTAAGCCCTGCATGTTGTTTAAATAAACGGAAAAAATAGGCGTGGTCCGCATAACCCAGTTCCTGGGCGATCTCTTTTACGCTAAGTGAGGTGTAGTATAGTAGACGCTTGGCTTCCAGCATCACTTCCTGGCTGATCCAGTAACTGACCGACAAACCGGTTACCTGTTTCAGTGCTTCATTAAGATAAGCCGATGAAACGTTTAACTTATCCGCATATGCCGAGGGGCTTTTAATGATTTTATACGACAAACTCAATTCCTGCTTGAATGACTGGGCAAGTTCAAATTTACGCGAACGCTGGCCTTCTTGCTTGTCCAATCCCTTATATTCAGCAGCGACCATCCCGGTAAAAGCTTGCAACAACGCGTAAAGCACCTGGCGATAAAATGCGCTGCCCGAATCACTTTGATAATGAGCTAACAATGGTAGCAAAACATTACGGTACCGCTCTTGTGCTGCCACGTCTAAATGGATCGGTTGCTGTAAAAGAAGTCGTACCTAATAAAGTTGCAATATAAATATTGTTTGCTCATGTGATTTAATGTATTTAAGTTCCAGATATCTTGGTTATACTAATTTTGTAAAGTTATTAACCTTTTAATATCCTAAATGGCTTATAATAACCACATTACCATGAAAAATGACAGTGATCTTTTTAAATTCTAATTACTCTCTCAGCCATTGTCCACAACTACAAATGGTTCCCTTGTATTTAAAGAAACAATGAAATTTGTTATAAAATTGTCTGCACATGAAGGGGAACGGTTGGTTTTACAGACAATAATCATCAATCCGGGTCACGCACGCACCCGGCTTTAAAGAAATTTTCTTGGCAGGGTTCATTACGGCACTTGCAATAAATGGTGTTATTCCTGAAAGCGTGTCTGCCATCAATGCGGATGACCGGCGCATCCATCGCTTGACCTGGTATTGCTTGGGTAGGCGCCTTCCGTTCCGGATTTTTTGGAAGGCGCTGTGGTTAATGAAAAGATTATTTGGATGAACAGACTATCATCTGCGATGGAGTAGGCGCCTTCGGTGTGGCGGCTACAGGTATGTTCATTTTTTGGGCGGGCTGAAGATGTCGCCCGAGGACTGCGAGTGTTTAGTTTTTACGACTCCCTAAGGTCCTTGACTTTTATTCATTATTTCAATAATTTATGTTTTTTACCTTCTGATAATATTTGTTTCACGCTTTCTGGTTGAATAAAACATCTGATCAGGCTGCCGGTTTTGCCATACATAGCGACAAATGGCGTGGTTTGTATGGGATAGAAGTCATTCACGAGATAGTTAGGGTACTCTGTTCCGACTGTAATATTTCTGAACCTGGCCAGCTGGTATGTTTTGCTGAAGTCCTGCAAAAGCTTCAGATAGGGGTATTCGGTTTTAGTGCCGGTGATCATAATAATCTGAAAATCTTTAAAGGAAGTAATATTTTCAATAAGATTTTTGGTGAAATTGTGACAATGATAACAGTCCGGCGTAAAGTAAATGAGCAGTGTAGGGTGGCCTTGATTGAGGTCCGTCCAGGATGAATGGCTACCGTCAGGTTTAGTGATATCGTAACGGGGAATTAAAGACCGAGTTTCGGGATTTTGCGCAAATCCGCTCACGCATTGAATTATCAAAACTGCCGGAACAAGTATATGGAAATATCTTTTGATCGCTGATAATGGGAAAACAAGCATATAAGAAACCAACTGGCTATTTTTTCGTAAAAATACTTGGTGCTGAAGTCAGCGAACCGACACAGACAGGTTTTTTTATAACACAAATGTTTGATTTGTCGTGGCAGCAATTGCCTTTTAGTGGAAATGCCATATTTTAACCACCCTCGAACCAATAATTATTTCAACGTTGAATGCGACAAGATAATTCTCATAAACATGTACCACTACAAGTTTCTCGTTTTTGCATAACATTGCTTTGTTGTGTCTTTATCGCTCTAACAAGCCGCGCTCAAGAGAAAATAAAATTTACATCTCTTACCACAATACAAGGATTATCCTCCAATACGGTCAATGATTTACTAAAAGACAACGACGGCTTCTTATGGATTGCAACGAATGACGGCTTAGATAAATTTGATGGAACAAACATCACCGTTTATCGCAATGAGCCGGGCAATGCTTCGAGTTTACCTAATAATGAGGTCACGGTGCTGTTTAAAGATCGGCGTGGCAGGATATGGATAGGCACCTCCAACGGCATATGTTATTATGACACGAATCTTGATAAATTCATAAAATGCAAAAGTCAAGGCAAAGTTCCGGGAGTTGACGACATGGCGGTCAGGGCGATCTACCAGGATAGCGCCGACCTTCTGTGGTTCGGAGGCTACGCGAACCTGGTCACGTTAGATCCTCAAACGATGAAGTTTGATGCTTTACCTATCCAACTCAAAAAGCAAAATACTTCGGCTTTAACCGTGTACCTGAGTTTTTTTGAAGATGAAAGTAAACAAATTTGGATTGGCACAAATAAAGGGTTAGTTATTTACAATAAGCGCACTAAACGTTATGTTCATTTTATACATGATGCCAGCGATAAAAACAGCATTAGCAATAATATAATTAAAAAAATCATAAGGGATAATGAGGGTCATATCTGGATAGCAACCTTTGAGGGTTTAAATAAAATGAATCCCGATAGGAAAAGCTTCCAATTGTTTCCAAAGGACAAAGGATTCAGCAGCTTGGACCAACAGATTCACGCTGTATTGAAAACAGCAGGAAATACTTTTTGGCTCGGAACCGAAAATGGGCTTAATATTTTTGACCTTAAAACAACAACAATAACAGGAATAAAATCCGATCGGGGGAATCCGTTCGGGCTATCAAATCAAACTGTCAAAAGTTTATTTTCAGATGCCGATGGGATCATTTGGTTAGGAACGGCTCAGGGAGGGTTGTTTAAGTATGATCCGCACTTAACGCTTTTCAACTTACAGCAATATAATGAAAGTAATCCGAATAGTCTTACCGGACCTGTCGTTACTTCCTTTGGCCAAGACGCGACAGGCAAAATTTATGTGGGGACCGATGGAGGCGTGCAATTATTTGATCCGGAAAAACGAATTTTCAAGCCAGGAAAGATCAAAAATGTAAAGGCACTTAATGTTAGGTCTATTCTAGTAAGCAAGGAAGGTGTTTTGTGGCTCGGAACAATTCATCAGGGTCTGCTAAAAGTGAATCCCGAAAGCGGAGAATATCAGCGGTATTTACTTCATACCGCTGATAAAAATATTGGGGATAATGACATTTATTGCTTTGCGCAAGATAAATCGGGTCGTATTTGGGTCGGGACAAATGGCGACGGCGTTTATGTTTACGATTCGATTAAAGATGACTTTGTACGCTTTTATGAGCCAAACCAAAGCAAAGAAAAAACTGACAGGCCAGTAAATGGCTACATGCGCGCGTTGGCAGAAAAAGTAAACGGCGATATGTGGATGGGGACTATCGGTGCGGGTATTGAAATCTATCACCCGAAGAAAAACTTGCGGAGGCTAAATAATGCTAACAGTGGCCTGTCAACCGACGCTGTTCTGAGTATTTTTCATGATAATACGGGTCACACCTGGGTCGGTACGCAGGGTGGCGGTCTGAATCTTTTTAATGAAAAAACAGGAAGATTCAAATCTTTTACAGAAAAGGACGGACTTGCGAGCAATATTGTCGGCAGTATCTTGCAGGATAGCAGTGGTAAGATCTGGATGAGTACTGCCAAGGGCATTACTTGTTTTGATCCTGCCAAAGAGGTCTTTAAGAATTTTGATTCGCATAATGGCGTGCAGCCAGGTTCGATGATGGTGGGTGCAGGGCTAAGGTCGAGGGATGGCTCATTGTATTTTGGCGGATATGAGGGTTTCAATTATTTCAAGCCATCTCTTTTACCAAACGATAATTACAGGCACAACGTCAAGTTTACGGATTTGAAAGTTGCCAACAGTACGATCACGCCAGGCGCTGAGTCCCCGATCCAGGCGAATATCAACACGGCAAGGAAAATCGATTTGTCTTATGGGCAAAACTTTTCAATAAGTTTTGTCGCAATAAATTTTACCAATCCTGAGCGAACAAGATACTCCTATCAACTCACTGGTTTTGATAACGATTGGAACTTTACCGGGAAATCACGAACAGCCTATTATACCAATATTGATCCGGGGAGTTATTTGTTTAAAGTCAGAGCTTCAGATGATAAGAGCGGATGGAATGGGAATATGGCCACTATAGAAGTTGTTATTCACCCTCCGTTTTGGAGAACGACTTACGCTTATGTCATTTATGTTATTGCAGCAGCTGCTTTGTTACTTTTTATCAGAAGCAGAGGCATAAAACGGATAGAGGAAAAATACCATTTAGAGCAGGAGCGGTTAAAAAATAAGCAGTTAATTGACGAGGAGCGTAGGGAAGCTGAACGCTTACATGAGCTTGACGAACTGAAAATAAAATTTCTGATCAACTTAACGCATGAACTGCGCACACCGGTTGCGCTGATTATGGCAACATTGGATAACTTATTTGTTGCACCGGCAAAATCGGAGGCGAGCCAAATAAAAGTTATCAGAAGAAATGCCAGGCGCCTGCTTAATTTTGTTAATCAGTTGCTTGATTTCAGGAAAATTGAAGAACATAACCTAAAGCTGAATCTAACGGAAGGGGACCTGATGTTATTTGTCAGAGAATCAGCGGACTCGTTTCGCGACATTGCTGAGCAAAAGGGTATCCGCCTTGAAATAGAAAATGATCCTGAAAGTATAATAGCTCGTTTTGATCAGGACAAAATAGAACGTATTATATATAATATGCTGTCCAACGCTTTGAAATTTACGCATAAAGGCGGGCTGATTAAAGTTGCGTGCTCTGTATTCTTTAAAGAGAACGCTCCTCACTTGATTTTGGTCGTCTCTGATACAGGGACAGGGATCAATGCCGACGACAAAAGCAAAATTTTTGAAAGATTTTTTCAGAGTGGAGGAGATAGTGCTGTACTTAATCAAGGAAGCGGAATTGGATTGTCCATCACCAAAGAATACGTAGAGTTTATCGGTGGTCATATTACCGTTGATAGCGATTCGCGCGGTACGACATTTACAGTGGTGTTGCCCATAATCGAATACCAACTGGCTTCAGCTATACCTCAGGCGACCGGTGATGAAACCGATGCGGATGACGCTGTTTTTGAAACTTCAGCTTTTTTAACTACACCCATCCTGATTGTGGAGGATGATGACGATTTCAGAGCCTACCTTAAGGATTCTTTAAAGGACTATTACCAGGTAATAGAGGCTGCTGATGGTTTGGAGGGATGGAAAAAAGTACTTTCTCTTCATCCCCAGCTTGTTGTGGCCGACGTTAATATGCCGAATATGAGCGGTGTAGAGTTAAGCCAGAAAATAAAGATGGATAAAAGAACGAATCAATTACCTGTTATTCTCTTGACTGCCCTCGGGGGCGAACAGGCCCAGATCAGAGGCCTAAGGTCGGGTGCGAATGATTATTTAACAAAGCCATTTAATTTCCAGATCCTGAACGAAAAAATAAGAAATTTATTGATGTTGAGCCAGGTTTCAAAAGAGACATATTCCCGGCATCTGAGTTATGAGGGGCCTGATATTGTCATTGAATCCGAAGGGGAGAAATTGTTAAAGCAGATCCTTGCTTTTATAGAAGACAATATGGTAGATCCTAATTTATCAGTTGATCAGCTCAGTAAGCATATCGGCATGAGCAGGACGACGCTTTACCATAAGATCATCACATTAACCGGTAAGACACCAATTGAATACATCCGAAAAATAAAACTGGAACGGGCCGCACTGTTGCTTAAAAAAAGTGGAAAAAACGTAGCGCAGGTATCTTTTTTAACCGGTTTTGCATCGCCCAGTTACTTCTCCCGGAAATTCAAAGAAGAGTTTAAGATGCTACCTTCCGAATTTGTAAACGCAACGTCCGAAAAAGGATAGGCGATACTTAATTTCTCCTTCTGCGCCGTTCAAATAAAACATTTGTTTTATTAATTCACCTGAATTGCTAATATTCGGACAATCTCTTCTCTACATCTTTGTAATAATACTGCGACAATAAACCGCGCGGGAAAACCAAATATTAACGAAAATCTAGTCTATGTTGGCGACGCTGCAAGGCATAAGTGCCATGATCAGTATCGCGATAGCTGATTGAACCTAAATACGGGCTTATGATAAGATAACGCACTACATCCATACAATGGCTTTCCAGGAACGGCTTTGTATATGAATTCTGAATTTGGATGATTAACAATTTTATTAATTATATGAAAAAACTTAAACTTATTAAATGCTGGAAGACTTTGCTTTTACTATTGAGTATGGGCATGATTTCAGGGAGTATTTTTGCACAATCTGTCACGCTGCGTGGCCGCGTAATCGATCAAAAAGGTCAACCGCTGGTGGGTGCAAGCGTTAAACCTGCCGGATCAACAACTACAGGTACAAATACGGATATCAGCGGTAACTTTGCTTTACCGGTAACGGGTAGCATTTCATCGCTGACGGTATCTTATGTTGGGTATATTACACTAACGGTACCTGTTAAGCCAGGCGCCACGAGCCTTGGCGACATTATTTTAGCCAACGATGCTACTAGCCTTACGGAAGTAGTGGTTGTTGGTTACGGCACACAACGGAAGCGTGATGTAACCGGCGCAACAGTTAGCGTTGACGCTAAAACGCTGGCGGAAACGCCATCACCCAATTTTGCCGATGCATTACGGGGCAGAGTTGCAGGGGTAGAAATTACAGCAACAAGTGCAAGGCCGGGTTCGCCTCCCAATATACGCATCAGGGGCAACCGCACCATAGGGCAGGGTGCTAACAGCGCTGCTGATCAGCCCTTATTGGTTGTTGATGGGGTACCATATGTATCAGGTAGTCTTTCGGATATTAACCCGGATAACATTAAAAGCATGGAAATTCTAAAAGATGCTTCATCTACCGCAATTTATGGATCAAGAGGTTCCGGTGGCGTGATTCTGATCACTACCAACAGGGGAACAGTTGGTAAACCGGTTACTACATTGACTACTTCTTTAGGCGTGAGGACGGTGCCTCGTTACCTTAAAGTTTTTAACGGCGCACAGTATGCACAGTTTAAGCAGGATGCTGTTACAGGCTCTATCATGCAAGGTAACGGAGCTACAGCTTCCTATCCCTTGTCTGCGCTTGAACAAGAGGGTATCAAAAATGCTGTTGATGTAGATTGGCAAAAATATGCTTACCGCACAGGCATTAATTCTGACCAAAACCTGAGCATAGCAGGAGGTAATGAAAGCACTACCTATAATATGGGTGTAGGTTATACCAAGATGACAGAGGTCATACCAAGCAACGATTACACGAGATATTCCGTTTTAACTTCCGTAGATCATAAATTAAGCAAAGTCATCCGTGTCGGTTTAAACATGACGAATACCTTAAGTTACCGCAACACGCCAGGAGGATTCCCTGCCGGCGGCGCTGCCGCCACCACTCCATTGGTAACTCCATATGATGAGAGTGGTAATTTGCGGGTATTCCCCTGGGTAGGTGCCTTCGACGCTATCAACCTGAACCCGCTTTATTTTAAAGAAAACCCAAGTAATCAAAAGAACCAGCAGCGGGATTTTCGCAATTTCACCAGTCTATATGCTGAGTTTAAGCCCATCAAGCATTTAACCTATAAAGTAAGCTTCGGTTATGATTTTAACCAAACTTTCCAGGGAAATTATAGTGGTGGAAGCATCACTCCGGCTGGTATTGACCAAAAGTTATCAACCGCATGGCAGAGAAATAACGAACGCTACCATTACACATTCGATAATTTGCTGACTTATGACAATACTTTCGCCGAAAAGCACCACATTAATTTTACCGGGTTGTTTGGTATAGAAAAAGATCACTACCAGTCGATGCGTGCTGAAGGAACCAATATTCCTGCCGACCTGAACGAGTATTATAATCTTAATTTAACGACTTTCAGTAGTTTTCCTGCAGGAAACGACAATACTTACCGCGAATGGGGTCTGATATCTCAAATGGCCCGTCTGGTTTATTCCTATGACAGCAGGTATGTTTTAACTGCTACCATGAGGGGAGATGGTAACTCCACTTTGCCTGCCGGTAATAAATGGCTATACTATCCGGCGCTTTCTGCTGCCTGGAACGTAACCAACGAAAGTTTTATGAAGCAGTATGAGTGGATCAATAACTTGAAGTTACGTGCCGGCTATGGGGTTACCTCCAACGGAGGTATCAGTCCTACGCCTTACCAAACTTTGGGCGCATTAGGGATTCAGCAATACCAATTTGGCAATGGTGCCGGTGGTAATACCCTGGCCGTATCCAATGGCAGCATAGCTGTTCCGAATCTACGCTGGCAAAAGACGGGTCAAATCAACTTAGGTTTGGAGTTTGGCTTATTCAACAACAGACTATCCGGTACCATAGATGCCTATTCAGAAAAGACCACTGATATTATTCTGGGTTACAGCAATCTGCCATCTTACGGGGGTCAGGGATTTCAAACCAATCTGGCATCTACCGCTTCCAAAGGTATCGAGCTTAGCTTAAGCAGTATAAACCTGCAAAACCAGGGAGGATTTACCTGGGCGACAGATTTCAACGTCGCTTTCGCCCGTGAACGCATTACCGGACTGCCGAACGGAATTATGGCCGATGTGAACAATGCCCTGTTTGTCGGTTCACCGCTGAACGTTATTTATGATGTGAAAAAAATAGGCATCTGGCAAATATCAGATTCGCCAGGCATAGATCCTACCAAGAGCCAGGCTGCGGGTCCGGTTTACCAGAAAGTTAGCGGCCAGGTATACCCGCAGTATCCAGGTCAGATAAGAGTAGAAGATGTGAATAAAAACGGTACGATAGACAATGGTGACAACCAGATTTTAGGAACGGACCGTCCGCAGTATCAAGGTGGTATCACGAACCGTTTTACTTATAAAAACTTTGATCTGTCGTTTAATGTCAACTTCCGGATGGGAGGTTTAGTAATTGTACAGTACCTGACAAGCGGTGGCTCGATCGGCGGATGGGGCTTTTTGGGCACAGGCAGGACTAATCAGCCTTATACCAATTACTGGACACCCGCCAATCCGACAGGTACTTTCCCGCAGCCTAATATGAACCTGCAAAGCTATCCGTTCTCTTCTACTACAGGATATTTCAACGCATCGTACATCAAATTGCGCACAGTGAATTTGGGTTACACATTGCCGGCGAAAACTGCAAATAGTTTAGGTATAAGCTCTTTAAGAGTGTTCGCGCAGTGCCTTAATCCGTGGATCATTTACAACCCTGCGGGCAAAGCTTCGGGAGGAACAGTTTTCGATCCTGAGACCCAGTCGAGCGGTGGTGCCGTTGGCGGTACATTCAGCGGTAATCCTGCAGGATCCAATGGTGGTCGTATGGCGACTGTTGGCTATGGAGGTAGCCCCATCACTACAGATTTTGTTTTTGGTTTAAATCTTAAATTCTAGGAATAATATAGTTATGAAAATATTTAAAAGAATTTCGTTGATATCGGCGATCGCCATAGCGATTACGCTATCCAGTTGTAAGAAGCTCCTGGACGAAAACCCCAAAGCGCAGTTATATCTTGATTATATTAAGACCGAACCGGGTATCCGGGCTTCAATTGCGTCCGCGTACCGCCAGTTATCTGGGCATTATAGTTCAGATGGCGGGCAAACCCAGCAGAACCAGGGAACAGATGAATTCATCAATGGAGGTTCCTCCACTTCGCCGCAATTTGGCAATTACTCAATTACCGCAACTAACGGACCTGGGTTTACCACAGAGTTTCAGTACATCAATACCATGAATGGTTTGATCGGAAGCTTCATTACTGAATCCAACAGTTCTGCAGATAACAAAAAGCTCTATATGGGGCAGGCGCAATTCTTACGCGCCTTTTATTACTTCTATCTGGTTCAACTGTTTGGCGGCGCTACTGCCAACAATCCAAGCGGCATCCCATTGCACACGGCGTTTGCTACTGAACCCAGCACTGCGGATTCACCGGCAAAACTAGCGGATATCTATAATCAGATCATCATTGATTTTACTGCCGCTGCCACTAATTTACCAAATACAATTACCAGTACTAATCCCTTCTCTGCTTCAGGTAACGGCAAAACGGCTACTTCCGCCGTGGCTCAGGCTATGTTAGCGAAGGTTTATTTAACCCGTGGTTATACCTCGGCAGGCAGCGCGGCTGATTTTCAGAAAGCGGCTGATCTGACCAAATCGCTTATAGATAACAGAGCAATTTATGGTCTGGATCTATGGGAGGATTTTACAGATGCGTTGAAGCAATCGAATGACTATGGTAAAGAAAACATGCTGATGTTTGATGTAGGTTCTGACCCTACTTACAGCGGTTATTGCTGTGGCAACGGCAGGGGTACAAATACTTTGCCCGTATTGTACCGCTGGTCTTACAATCTTGCGGGTGTAAGCAACGGGGTAGGGGTTGATCAGCCTAATCAAAGGATGAGCGGACCAAATCCCGTTATAAGAGATGTTTATAACGGCAGGTCATACGTGCGCGTGGCCGTTAACCGGCCATATGCAATTGACGTTGCTTTTGCTAACCAGACCAACGACTCCCGCTTTGACGGTACTTTTCAGACCTTTTGGATAGCCAATCAGCCAGCTGCGTCCGGTACCAAATTTGACGGAACGCCTAAAGGCGCACTGACCATCGCCAGCAACGTATCGTTAACATCTTACCAAGTGCCGATAGGTGGAGATACAGCGATATTGATGCCGCAAGGAGCGGCGCTTGCAGCCGTAAACAACGCTCGTAGAGATGCTTTTAAAGGCGTCATCATTACACCGGTGCAGTACAATAACAACGTTTACCCGGCTATTAAAAAATGGGATGATCAGACAAGAATAGCTATAAATGACCACTCAACAAGACCTGTGCTCTACATGCGTTTTGCAGAGGTATACATGATTAACGCCGAAGCTAACTATATGGCTGGCAATATTCCACTGGCCGTTCAGTCGTTGAATGTGATCAGAAGCAGGGCTTCTTTTAGAAAACCAGAGGATGGCCTTTTGATCCCCAAGAGTCAGTATCGCGTAACCGCTGCTTCGCAAGCTGCGGATAATGCCGCAAACCGCGCTGCTATGCAATTGACCCCTGCTCAAATAGCCCAGTTAAGTATCGCTAACAACACTGCTGTCGGTTCCGGACCCTGTGGCATGGACCTGATATTGGAAGAATATACCCGTGAGTTTTACGGGGATCCCCGCAGGTGGATGGATCTTGTACGTACTGGTCAATTGTTACGAAGGACCAAAATGTTCAACAGCGAAGCTAGTGCTAATATCAAGGACTATCACGCGTTGAGACCGATACCCCAGGGTCAGATCAATGCGGTTTTAACGGGGCCGAAGTACCCGCAAAATCCCGGTTACTAACTTGTTGATATCAAATTAACACTTACTTTAACCTTCAGATTTTTAGAGGCTGTCTTGGATTTCAAGGCAGCCTTTTTTTGAATAATACCCAAACTAATAAATTTTCTTCCGGACTCATTTTAAAGGTCGGTTTCTTTTGGTAATACGAGCCTCAGTTTTAAGGAGTATGTTTGGTTTTTTAAGGTTGTCGCGGGCCGACCGGATGAGTCATTATAAAAGGTTGCCTCCTGTTTTTGGGGAGTTACTGCGGAACAATTGGATGAAGTGTGTGAGCAGAGCGGGGAGGAGTTAAGGGATGGTGGAGCGGCAATGATGGCTTATGCAAAGATGCAGTTGTGGATATGGCGGATGAGGAGAGCGCCTTGTATTATAATGCTTTATTGATTATTGTGAATGGGATACCCTGGTGATGGTGATGATCTATAATTATCCTAATTTGTTGAGAAGGTTTAATATCGGATCTTCTAAATTTCGCCGGCGCTGAGCTTGCTGCGGTCGCGCCCGTCTATTTGCTTTTATCGTCCGCCTTGTTTTTTCGGATGTGGTGGATAACAAGTCGGCCGGCGGATGGTTTTATTCCCATGAGCTGGACCTGTCCTAAATGTGATCGTAAATCCAACGTTTGAGGACACACTACCTAAGAGGAGTTTCTTTTGGGTATCCTTATAAAAACAAGACGGTAATATTTTTAAGACAAGTTCTCAGGTGTTTTATTGCTAATGTCAATTGATTTTCGACTGTGCGTTTTGAGAACTAGTTTTGAAGCTATTTCCTGGTTACTAAGTCCATCAGAACGGCTTAGTTCAAATATTTCCTGACATCGTTTGGGTAGTTGAGCAACGTAATTGCCCAACTTATTGTCAAGCTTTATTTTACTTATCCGCACCTCTCCCTCGTTGGATTCATAACGATTGTGAGCAATTACCCCATCCTTAAATACAATATTAAGCTTGGTTGCTTTGCGGCGTTTATATATTTGATAACGTACCGAAGTTTTCATAAATCCGGAGAAAGAAGTGATTTCCAAATTTTTTCTTCTGTTCCAAACACTTACAAATACATCATTCACGACCCCGGCCAATTTCCCGGAACTACAATATCACTCCAGACTGATGCGTCAAAGTTAGCTTGATAAAAATCTTTGCTACGATGATCCGGATCAACCGCCCAGCTAACTTCCACATACCTGCTGAACACTGTTACCGGGCTAACTGCATTTGCCAAGTACAACTACCAGAACAATACTCCGCAGATTGTAAGCTACAACGCCTTTAAAAGCCCGGTGGAAATTAGCGTAACAGGCAAGGAGAAGTTGAGCTTTCAGTACAACGGAAGCGAAAGGCGCGCCCATATGTACTATGGCGGCGAGCAAACGGATTTTACCACTCGCCCTTTTCGCCGGCATTATAGCGAGGACGGTAGCATGGAGATAACGGAGGATATCCTTACCGGCAAAACAGCCTTCGTTTTTTATTTGGGCGGCGATGCCTACAGCGCACCCGCGATTTGGAAGCACGAGCAAACCAGCAGCGGCACAGCGGCGGGAATGTATTACCTGCACCGCGATTACCAGGGAAGCATTTTGATGATAACCGACGCAACAGGCACCATTCGCGAAAAGCGGCATTTCGATGCGTGGGGTAACATTGTAAAGTTGACTGACGGTGTAGGAACCAATTTAAGTGCCTTTATAATATTAGACCGCGGATACACTGGTCACGAGCATCTGCTAGGTGTGGCATTGATTAACATGAATGGCCGGTTGTATGATCCGTTACTGCATCGCTTTTTAGGACCCGATAACTTTGTTCAGGATGTTGACAACACCCAGAATTTTAACCGCTATGGATACGCATTAAATAATCCTTTAAAGTATACGGATCCAAGCGGGGAAATACTATTTGCGTTTTTAGCACCGGTATTGGGAAACTTCTTAACCGGCGTTGTGACCGGTGCCGTTTTAGGCGGTGCAGCCTACACGGTTAGCGTTGCGTTAAGCCCTGGGGGGTTTAAAAACTGGAATACTGGACAGTTTTTGAAGGCGGTTGGACTGTCGGCTCTATCTGCCGGGGCAACCGGAGCCATCGGAAACGCCTTTGGGGCTGTAGGCAGTGCGTCCGCCAGCGGAATGGTAGTCAATTTTCTTGGAGCTACAGGCAATTTTGGGTTGGAGTTGGCACGGGCATTCACGCATGGTATTGTAGGCGGCATCTTATCAACAGCCGGTGGAGGTAGTTTTGGAAGCGGTATGCTTTCTGGAGCCTTAAGTTCATTGTCCAGTAGTGCTCTTCAATCTTGGGCTCCAGATCTTTTAAAAAGCGAGATATTTACATATCTACTTGCAGCTGGGTCTGGGGGCATAGGCGAGGAGTTGGGCGGTGGTGATTTTTGGCGAGGGGCAGCGAGGGGAGCAATTGTTGCGGGATTGAATCACTTAGATCATTTAGGGCCAGAGCCACAACAGCGAGGCAGAGAGGTAACTTTAAAATCTTTAGCTATAAAACCTGGTGATACTGCTGAGGCAATGATTAGTAAAATTATAGCAGGTACGAAACCTGGAGATTATGCTTCAGGAGATCTGTTTTCATTTATTAATTCAAAAATTGGCGATTACGCCAAAACAATAACAAGAGTAGATGGGAATAATTTTAGAATTACTACTAAAGGAATGATTACAGGATTAGCTTTAAGAAACAATTCTACTATTACAATATCAAAAGTTAAATCGGGAGATTACAAGGTTTCTATGAATGGCCTAACACCAGCTGGGAAAAAACTGTTTTGGGAAACTACGTATATTAAGGATAACATGCGATATATGTATGATAAGAATGGCATGTGGGAAGCTAAAATAGGAAAAAAATGAAAAGCATCTATCAAAAAATCATTATTGTATTATTCATTTTATTGTTTAAGATATTAATTTGGTATGTCTTTGAAATTCAATTCGTTGAATTATCGATCTATATTTGTGAAAATTTAGGAATTGTTCCTAAAGGTAAGCAAGATTTATTTAATGGATTACCAAAGGCAGTAACAGTATTTAAAGTAAGTTTTCTAATCGTTGATATTTTATTAGATTTATTTATTTGGATGGCTATGAGGTTTATTTTTAAGGAGTTTACTTTAAAGCGTTTTACTTATAAGTATTTGATTATTAGTTTTGTTCTTTTAGTTTTTATTCTTTGCTTTTTAAACTAATGTTATTAAGCTTTTCGATGGGCATGTTGTAAAGCGGCTACAGCTTCAGCATGTTTTTCAAACTCGGCGCCATCCATTCCCCCTCCGGGTGCGAGATACGGTCATTTGAGCTGCGGCCGATCAGCACCACCACCTGCTGCTGCGTCAGATCCGGTTCATCCGTAGCTCTCCCAGGTTGTTCTTCCATGTCTGCTTCACATACTTAGTATAGAGATCTGCTATGACTCGTTTGGAGGCCTCCTTTCTGAACCTTGACCCGAAGTTTTGGTCTGTTCAGTTCTAATGCGTTCCCACAGCCTCCGCAATGTGGTTCAGTCGTGAAAATGGTTTTTTTCAAATGTCGTGAACGTTCGTTGCAGTGATATTCGAATCCTATGGTGGCACTGCTTTTACTGCACTTATAGTACCCTCGGTATTAGAAGTGTAGATCATTTTAGTTTCAGGGTCAAATACCAATCCGTCCGAATCACCAATGTTTACTTTAGCAACGGTCTTACCATTTAGGGCATTCATAGCCACCATGGTTTTTGATCCGGCGCAGGCAATAAACAAACGATTGGTGCTGCGATCAATAGCAAGGCCTGTAGGTTCTTCGCCGCCGTCAATTTTATAACGGGCTACCTCTTTATACGTTAAGGCGTCAAATACAATAATATTGCTGGTGGTTTCGCCATTAACAAAAATCTTACCCTTGCCGTCAGAGACAGCTGTTTCTGGCTTATCACCTAATGGCACGTACCTACTACTTTGTTACTGGCCGGATCAAATATTGTAGCGTCTTTACTACCACCATTGCAAGTGATGATCTTTTTTGAGAAATCATCATAAAAAATAGCGTAAGGATTTTGACCAACAGGCACTTCGGCAAGCACTTTATAAGTTTGAAGATCAAAAACAGAGATGGTATTAGCTCTTCCGTTACTGGTATAACCTTTCCCTAAAGCTTTTACAATGGCAATACCGTGCACGCCCTGTACGTTTGGAATTACGCCAACGGAATCTCCCCGCGTATTCAAAATGTTCACCCGGCTGCCGTGAGAAACAAACATTATTTTAGCGGCACCGTCAACATTGATGTAATCCCACCCGCCGTTACCGGCTATGGCGATATCTTTTATAATATGAAAGCCGGTTTTAGTTTGTGCCTGCGCCGCTGTACTTAAGGCAACAATAGCCGCGATGGAAAAATATCGTAAACTTTTCATGATGGGTTTTTATAACCAATTTGGCTAAACAATCTGTAGAAATGTTGGATAGCATTGATCAAGAGTTATTTCCTTCCGCAATTGAAAGCATTCGAATGCTAATAGCGGGAAGTTAAATCTCCCGCTATGATATCGACCATATTATTCCTTTTACGATCTGGAAGAACAATGACCTTGGACCCTGTTTCCGGCGCGGTCGGACCTGAATAACAAGAAGCGCGATAAGATTCCGAGCCCGGCGCTGATCGACAGGCACAGCGGGCTGATCACGTATTAAGGGAGGTAATCCAAAGGCATAGCGGGCAGCGTTTCCGGAGGAGTTGCTTCGGCGCTGTTTAGTTATGATACGTCAGGTGATTGGCATGCTGCGGCGATGCGAGCTTTAATGCGGAGTTGTGAGGAACTGATCGGGACGAGGGGTTTTGAGGGCTTGGATAATTGATTGTTGATGGATTTCTTAAGGTACGGTGAGCCGTTTTTCGGGGTTTATTTTTAGCGGCGAGTGATGCGCTGACGGGGGATTTTATTTAAGGCATTTGCAGATAAATGGTATTGTTCCAGAAGGCGTGTTTGCCATCGATGCGGATGACCGGCGCATCGGCACTGTTTCGATTCCATTGTTTAACCTGGTATTGTTGGGGTAAGCGCTGTCCGTTGCGTATTTTTTTGAAAGCCGCTGCGATTAATGATAAGTTCGTTTTAGATGATGAGGGTATGATCGGTGATGGAGTAGGGGCCTTCGGTGTTATGGACATACATAGGGCTGTTGGCCTGGCAGGCGGTAAAGAATAAGCAAAAGACCATGGTTTTTCATCCTGCAAAATTGGCTAGTGTGAATGCCGATCTCCACCCTGCAGCTGAAAGTGTGTTCTTTTTTTGTCGGGGGAGGAAGTCGCTGAGGAGGGCGTTATCAAAACTGTCTTTACAGGGGTTTATACCTAAGAGGAATCGAACCTACGATTTGACCCGCATTATCTTACAAGTTCAAACCTGATCGGCATTAGCCTAATTTACCCTAAAGTAATTAATGCTTGACTCAGACTTGTTGCCTTTTTTGTCTTTGGTAACTACTTTCCAGTAATACTGTTTACCCGATACAACGGCAATATCATTTAAGGTATTTTTGGTAACACCGCTTGTTAAAAGTGCAGGTGTTGTTGCATCGCTTAAGTAAACGTCATAGCTTTCAATGTCGTTATCAACGTCATTACCGGCCCAACTTATCGCGATTTTACCCCCCACTGCGGTTATAGATTGGCCTAAATCCGGGGCGATCAAGTCAGCAGGAAATGGCGCGTAATTAACTGCTGCGGGCCCGGCATTATAAAATTTCCACACATCGCTTTGTGCTGTGGCGGTAGTTAGCGAAGACCCCGATTTTACATACCAGGAATAAGGCGTATTCCTTTTTAATGTTATTGACAGCTGAGTGGCGGTTGTTAACCTTGATGTAGTTGTACCTGCTTCAAGATCCTTAATGTTAAGTTCATATCCCTGAGCATTTGAGGCAGCATTCCACTGCAAAGTTACTGTACTTTCTGCGGCCGATACAACTGTACCCTGTGTGCAAAGTTCATTTTGCGCGGGTGCAATTAGCACAGCTTTAGTGGGTGGTGGTGCTATCTCCTGTTCCTTGTCGCCATTTCCGGAACAGCCTGTTATAAATGCCGTTATAATTATTAAAAAAAACCTTCTCATTGCTTTATAACTTTATAAATTGATTCGCTACTTCCTTTAATCACATGGACCGAATAGATGCCCATTTTTAACTTGGATACATCAAGCTTTATTACTCCGCTAATATTCTTAAACTGTTCAGATAGCTTTAGCAAACCGTCGGTAACACTGTAAATTTTAATTGAAGTAGTCACTTCATCAACCCCCACATTTACAAAAAGTTCATTATTGAATGGATTTGGATACGGCACCGGATTACCGGAATAATTGATTATCTGCTCCACTTTACCCTGGCATTCTTTGTCGGTAGCTACCTCAAGTTTGTTTGAGCCCCTATTAAGTTCAAGCGTAATGCTGTTATTGCGTGTGCTGTACATTCTACCGTTAAATGTTACCTGGTATTGATTTCCGCCGGCTAATGATATGTTTACCAACGATGTGTTTTTTACCACCGCTATATACACAGAAAGATCTTTAGGTTCAGTAATGGTAAGATCGAAACATCGTTTCTGCCCGGGCAAAGCGGCGTCAGAAACGCAAACATTGTAAATTCCGGGTGATAAATTATCGATGTTTAAATTGGCCGTAAAAGTGTAACTCTTGTTGATACTGTTACCCGTAAGCACTGCCGCGTAAGAGGCTGTTTGGTTGGCGGCAATAGCAATGATGCCATTACCCTGCCCCTTACAGGTTACATTTGTTGCGGATATTTTAAGGTTATCAAGTGCCGGAGTAATCGTTAATTTTCCGGTATTATAAGTGAGGCTATAATTATTAGATGCTGCGCCTGACGCAACTATATCATATATACCCGCGACGCTGGCGGCCGTCGCCGTGGTAGTAATAACAGGCGATTGGCCAAGTATTGCTGATTTCTCACCTTTAACAAACCCCTGGTAAGTTACCGTAAACGCAGGATCAGGTTTACCGACAGCTCTTGTTTTGTCATCGGCAGTGATAACCAGAGCGGCTTTATCAATTACTATTGTTTGTTGCACGCTTTCGGCAGGCTCATAAAAACTATTTCCTTCCTGTTTCGCTGTAACTTTAACGCTGCCTGCTTTTAATATACGTATCTTATTGTTAACCACCGCGGCAACATCCGGATTGTCTGTGCTATATGTAAGCGGCATACCCGCGTTGGTACTGGTAGCGGCCAATTCAATGTCAGCATCGCCATAACGGCGCGCTGCTATTGCAGGGAAGGTGATAAACGGTTTATCTTTTGTAATGGTTAGCTTACCTTTATTATAAGTGATGTCGTAATTATCTGCCATAGCTCCTAAGGCTATAATGTCATAAACACCCGCGCCACTTGCGGCTGTTGCTGTTGTGGCAACAACAGGTTGCTGAGTAAGTATTCCTGATGTCTCGCCGTTTACAAAGCCGTTGTATGTTAAGGTAAAAGCAGGATTTGGTTTGCCGGCAACTTTTGTTTTATCATCGGCGGTAACTACAAGGGTTGCTTTGTTAATTATTACGGTTTGCTGCGCGGCTTCGGCGGGTTCGTAAAAGTCATTTCCCTCCTGACTCACTGTAATTTTAACGGTACCAGCTTTCAGGATATGTATCTTATTGTTAACCACAGTAGCAACGTCAGGATTGTCTGCCACAAATTTAATTGGCACGTTAGTGTTGTTGCTGGTAGCGGCCAGTTCAATGTCAGCATCGCCATAACGGTGTGTTGCTATTGCCGGGAAGGTTACAACAGCTTTGTTCGGTAAAACATTCAGCTTGCCTATTGTATAAACAAACTCGTAATTTTCTGGCTCTCCACCAGATCCAACTATATCATATAAACCCGCCGGACTTGCCGCCGTTGCTGTTGTTGTCCAAACAAGTGTCTTAATAAGGTTATTTGTGTTTTCGCCATTAACAAAGCCGTTAGCAGTACCTTTTAATAAGGGGTTAGGTTCGCCCGCCTGGCGGCTGATATTATCAGGTATAAGTGTAAGCACCGCTTTTGATATGGTTAGCGTTTGCTTTACATCACCGGCAGACTCGTAAAACTCGTTTCCAGGTTGGCTGGCTGTTATCGTAGCACTTCCGGACTTAATAATATGTAGTTTATTTGAATGAATAACTCCAATATCTTTATTGTCGACCGAGTAAACAATCGGAATGCCCAAGTTAGAACTTGAGGCATTTAAAGTAATGTCAGCGGCCCCATAGGTAGCATCGGGAATATTGGCAAAAGTGATTGTTTGCGCGGTCTTTCCAACTTTGCCCGTATATGTTGCAACACCCAGCGCAGTGTTTACGCTAATAGTGCCCGTTAATCCCGTAGTAAAAACGGCAGTAATAGTAGTGGCTGAATTCACGGTAAAAGACGTGGCAACAGTACCACCAATGGAAACGCTTGTTACGTTATTGAAATTGCTGCCATTTATTGTGATTGAGGCAGGTCCTGAAGTTGAGTAAGCTACGGCGTTTATAACCGGCATTGGTATAAACACAAAGTTACCAATTGATGAGGTACCACCAGGCGTGGTAACCTCTATAGTCCCACTTGCAGCGGTTACAGGCACTTTAGCTACAATAGAGGTACTTGAGTTAACGGTAAAGCTTTGAGCAACCACACCCCCAAAACTTACAGACGTGGCGCCTGTTAGATTATTTCCAAATATGGTAACTGAGGCATTAGGCCCCGCACTGCCCGGCGAAATGAAGTTTAATACAGGCTTCTGATAAAACGTAAAACCAGAAAGTGTGGCAACACCATAGGTACCGGTAACAGCAACCTCTCCGCTCGAGCCTCCTCCAACAATCGCTGTTATACTGCCTGACGAGTTAACCGTGAAGGACTTAACAGGGACGTTACCAAATGTAACATCAGTAATGTCGTTAAAGTCTTGTCCGGAAATTGTTATCGCGGTGTTAGCACCACCGGCCATTACACTAAGAGAATTTATAATGGGCGGAGGAGCATATTTAAACAGTGTAGTTCCGGCAGAATTTGTCACTTCTATATCGCCTGCAGCTACTGCTCCTAAGTTTGCTGTAATGCTGGATGGTGAACTGATAACAAAAGAAGGCAAGACCACGCCGCCAACCTTAACCTGGATGAAATTCGTAAAATTACTTCCGTTAATTGTAATTGCTTTTAAGGATGCTTGTCCCTTTATATAATAGGATGTTATAACGGGTTTAGGCTGCTCTGACACTACCACATTCATAATCCTTGCTACACCATTGCCGCAAGCTACTGTAGGAGTAACTGTAATTGTATAATTGCCCTTTTGTTTCCAGGTTACGTTTAATCCGCCGCTAGTATATTCTACATCTGCAGGGCCTGAAACTGCCCAGATAAATGAAGTGTTAGGGATTGAAGGGATAGTGTAATTGCTTTTATCGGAAACGTAAACATTTGTTGAACCAGTAACGTAGCCCGCATTAATGCTTGCATTGTTACCCGCGCTTAACTTAACAACCGATCCGTCATAGCTACACATAAACACGTTGTTTCCTGTAACGTGCATCGCTGTGGCGTAGTTGCCCACAACGAACTTCCATGTTAATCCCCCATCATGAGTTTCTATAAGCGTTCCGGTACCCGAATTTTGATTCAAAAACGCATATCCATGTAAATCATCAACAAAAGAGATGGTTTTGATCATTGTATTAGTTGTTGGAGTGACAATCAGACTCCACGTTACTCCCCCGTCTGTAGTACGTGTTATCAGTCCATTACTATCGCCAACTACGCCAACATCCGCACTGAAAAAATATATGGCAGTGTAAACATTGTTCACTCTATAGGGTAGCGCAATAGTGTTCCAGGTATTTCCGCCATCAATTGTTTTATAAATTGCATTGCCGTCTAAAACAAAGCCCGTTTCTGGGGCTATAAAATGAGAATCCCATGCTCCATTAGTAGGCCTTGTACCGGCCGCTTTTTGCCATGTTAACCCGCTATCAACTGTTTTGTACACACCACTGAAGGTTGTTATAAATCCAACATTGTCGTTAACAAACATAATTTCGCTTCTACTAAATAAGTCAGTCACCCCGACGTCATGCCATGTTTTGCCGCCATCTGCTGTTCTGTAAACTTTATCGCTACAATAAAAACCAACATTTTTATTTATAAAAAAGCTCGAATTAATTCTTCCAAATCCAGACAATGTCGCTTGCCATGTTACGCCACCATCGGTTGTTTTATATAACCCCTCAACACCAAAGACATACCCGTTATCCTTGTCAACGAAATTAATATTATTGTAATCGTGCCTTGGAATCAGCGATCTGGTGTTCCAAATGTCAGTACCATCATTCAAATAAATTCCGTTAAAAAAGCCTACCACGCAATATTTGCTGCTGGTTTTGCTAAATGCGAGGCCCTTATATACACTTCCTTCTAATTTTTTTTGCCAACTAACGCCAGCGTTTGTAGTTTTATAAATAGTTGAGCCACATACTACATAACCTTCTGTCTCATTTTTAAAATAAATTCTTCCGTAGTCACCCACTATACTTATTCTACTCCAGGTATTTCCCCCATCTTTAGTTTGCAAAACGTCGCCTGCGCTGCTTACAATATAACCCGTATCAGCATTAGTAAAAGTAATATCAACCAGGTTGGTACCCTCCCCTAATACGCCCAGGTCAGCAGCTTGCCATGTGTCTCCTCCATCTGTGGTTTTGAGATAAGTACGGCCGCTCCCGCAGATGAAGCCATTATTAGCGTCAATAAACCAGGCGGAGTTTAATGTCGAAGAATTTGTTGCCGCGATTGCCTTTTTCCATGTTTTTCCGCCATCACTTGTTTTAAAAATTCCGCCATCACCCAGCATAAACCCAATATTTGATGAGTAGAAATAAATAGTTCCGCTATTGGGGTTTGGAGCATCAAGTGCAAACCATGTTTCTCCGCTATTCTCCGTTTTCAATAAGGTGCTTTGGCCGTACGCATATCCTATATGGTCGTCTGTTACCTTCAACCTCCCTAAACCTTGATTGTAGCCGGTATTAACCTTATACCAATCCAGCCCATTGTTAGGAGACCTGATTATACCCTCTGAGCCCACAGCCACCAAAGCGTTGCCAAAGTATCCTACATCATACAACTCGGGAGTTAATTTAGAAACTGACTTAATGCAATCAGCTGCTACCACAGGCTCGGGAACATCTAACACCTTTACAACAAATACTTTCTCTATTGCATTACCTGGCCCGGTAGCTTTCACTCTGATGGTGTACGTGCTTTTTGTTTCATAATCCAACGGCGCAGCAGTTTTAATTTCACCATTAAGAATGG
Source organism: Mucilaginibacter sp. HD30 (assembly GCF_054061755.1). Classification (NCBI taxonomy): domain Bacteria; kingdom Pseudomonadati; phylum Bacteroidota; class Sphingobacteriia; order Sphingobacteriales; family Sphingobacteriaceae; genus Mucilaginibacter; species Mucilaginibacter sp. HD30. The sequence goes on along the minus strand of NZ_JBSSEO010000001.1, from coordinate 1,751,037 downwards.
TAAAGCTTGGGTTATCAGTGTCACCGGTTCCTGCAATAAAGCTATATGTATAAGTATCTGTTGTGCCACTAACTTGAAAAGAGCCCACGCTTGAACCCGTGCTTAGGTCTTCAGCAATTGTATTGCTGCTAAGCGTGAATGAGGGTTGAGCGTCATTAAATAAAATTTGCTTTGCAATGCCTTCTGTAATAAGACTTGGTTTTTTGGCTTTGCCGTTTGTTGTACCCGTTAAAAGAACCGTAAATACGTTTGCACCATTATTACTTTTGATATTTAACGTTCCCTTTAAAATTTCTTCTTTAGATGGGTAATAAATAAGTTTAAAATTTGCTTGTGCACCCGGCGCCAGCGTTTGTTCGCTTTTACCACTTACGTAAAAAGATGCTCCGGTAACATTTATCTCACTTAATATTAATGTTTTGTTGCCCGTGTTAGATATGACCATATTAGACACCGACGCGCTGTCTTTCTTTGAGGTAAAGGCTGTGCTGCCGGAGTGTTGCAAACTTTGATTATCTCTGGTTACGGTTAGCCCCGGGCTGGGATCGTTATTCCACAAGGTTTTACTATACTCATTACCAACAGTAAAATATACCGTTCCATTAAAATCAAAAAACTCCTGGGGGTTAGTTGGCTGATCAAATTCTTTTTTTAAAACAGAACCGTCATAGCTCCATAATTGGCTGTTTGAGCCTAAGAATATTTTGCTGTTGGACAGAAAGGGCCGTAAGCCTTGAGTTAATATAACATCAGATATCTTATTAGTTCCTGCGTCGGTACCATCGGTTGTGTATAGCTTATGCGGGACAGTTGAGGAGAAGTATAATTTATTATTGTAGGCTATAAATCCCTCCATGTTCGAGCCCGAACTTCCACGGCTCCAGCTGTATGCCTTTACCAAAGTCGTACCCGAAGGCGTTTTATTACTTTTCCATAGAGCATCTGTACCCTGCCCATATTGATCAACACTTCTTATTTCAAAGTAAAAGTTACTGCCCACCGCAGTAATATTATCAATGTCTATATCCCCGTAAAGAGGTTCGTCAAAAGCCTGCAACAAAACAGGAAGATCGTCAGCAGGATTAAGTTTGTACAGCCTTATGTTTTGCCTGTTAGTTGTATTCTTAATAAAAACAAGTTCGTTGTTTATATTTCTAAGTAAATCGATAGTATAGTAATCATCCGTTGTGATTTTTTTTGTACCGGTTACTGTTCCATCGGTCTTCCATAGGGCATGGCTTCCATTTTTCGTAAAATAAAGCGCATGTCCAACAACAGTAAACTGGCCAATGTCAGAATATTCGCCCTCAATGAACTTAACGGTTCCTTCGGCGGTGCCGTCCGTCTTCCACAAGTTGGTGATGCCAAAGTTTTCGGATACAGTGAAGTAAAGAACCCCGTTAAAAGCCGTAAAACGTTTAGGGTATGAACTTCCCCTTACCGTTACGTTAATGTTTTTAAGCATCACTGTACCCTCCGTGGTACCGTCTGATACCCAAAGTTCTGCTCCGTTAACGCCATCGTCTGCCGAGAAATAAATTTTCCCATTAAAGGCAGTTAAGTCTGATACGCCTGAAGATGGGCTGCTGCTAACCTTATTAAGATCCTTTACTAAAACCGTCCCGGCAGAGGTGCCATCGGTTTTCCACAGTTCTATGCCAGTGGTGCCATCGTCAGCAGCAAAAAACAATGTATTGCCAAGTTTAGCGAATGAACCAACCGAAGTAAACTTTCTAAGAAAGGTTTGCGCTTTTAACGGCAGAGCAAATAATGCAGCAATTATTGTAACAAGAAGTATTCTTTTAAGCATAGTGTAAGGGCAGGCCAGCGTCAGATCTATTTATCTATGCTTTAAAAATAAATAATTTAATTAAAAGCAGTGGTGGAAAATTGAAAAGTTTGGTTGTCTGACTCTGCTGACTATTATGAGCTGATAAAATTTAGTCATCAGTTTAGCCTGCAAATTCCAAACCCTCAGATTTCCGTGAGGGTTTGGACCCTGAAGTTGGGCTCGAGCCAGCGATCCTCTGATAAATCCGCACTAAGGGGCTCTACCAGCTGAGCTAAAATCCCAAACAATTCATCACCTGTAATCATTTTCTCATTTAGCGGTAACAAATAGGTAAAACTCAAATGATGCTAAACAACCCTGAGTTGCGTGATTCTGATGCCGAATAAAGCCCAAATGATACAAAACCACCATCAAATTAATTCCCCTACGGAATCGACCCTACGTGTTGAGGGGCGATATTAGGCACCAACGCTCATGGTAATTTATGCAGTGTCAAATTCTTCCGTCCAATTCACTATGTTTACGCAATACCATGAACCAGGAAACCTTCAGGCACATTAACCAGATACTGGCCCGGGATAATAAGTCTTCGACCTATAAGTTCGCCTTGTTGCGGGGCACGATCGAACTGATCGAGGATAATTCACCTTTTATTGTGATCAAAAACAACGGGCGCATTTTCCGCTGGAGCTGATGGTGAAGAAGTGGCTGCTGCATTATTATCCTTTGGCGAAGGTGCCGCAGATCAATAAAAGTACGCAACTCGCCTTTGCCGGGCCGCGGGAAGCGCTGGTGACTAGTATGAGTTGCGGGATAGGTTTTCGGCGTTTTACAGGGATCTAAAAACAGGTATTTTGCTGAAATCGAACCGGTGTTTTGCTGCTGAAGAATAAGCTGGCAGCGACCATTACGCTGATGCCGATGAAATATATCGGCACATCGATCTACGACAAACATCATGGTATTTACGAATATGAGCGGGGCAGTTTTTCGATTCCTGTGGACTATTATGAAGCTTTCAGGGTACTGTGCAGTTTTATCAGCGGGCAGGATGCGATCTTATTCAAATGGGCCGAATTCTCTCTGCAGGCCTCCGCTCAGACGCTTTCGGTTACCGAGGTGCTGAATGGAGTTTTAAAATTCCGATCACAGAGCGTGATATCGCCGAATCGAAGGCCTTATGTAAATCCATTTTACAGTCCGATGGTCAGATGCGTTGCGTCTGGAGTTGCGACACGATCTCCCGCTATGATATCGACCATATTATTCCTTTTACGATCTGGAAGAACAATGACTTCGGGAACTTGCTTGCGGCGCGGCCTGACCTGAATAACCGGAAACGGTATAAGATCCCGAGCCCGGCGCTCATCGACAGGCAGAGCGGGCTGATCACGCATTAAGTGAGGTAATCGATAGGCATAGCGGGCAGCGTTTCCGGAAGGAGATGCAGGCGGCGCTGTTGGGTTATGATACATCAGGTGATTGGCAGGCTGCGGCGATGCGCAATTAAAGCGGAGCTGTGAGGAGTTGATCGGGACAAGGGGTTTTGAGGGCTGGGATAATTGATTGTTGATGGATTTCTTTAAGGTAGGGGGAGACGTTTTTCGTGTTTTATTTTTGGCGGCGAAGGAGGCGCTGATGGGTGGATCTTATTTACGGTATTTGCAGATAAATGGTATTGTTCCAGTAGGCATGTTTGCCATCAATGCGGATAATCGGTGCATCGGGACTGTTGTGTTTCCATTGTTTGACCCGGTATTGCTTGGGTAAGCGCTGACCGTGGCGGATTTTTTGAAAGCCGCTGCGGTTAATGATGTTTCGTTTTGGATGATGAGGGTATCATCGGGGACGGAGTAGGGGCGTTCGGTGTGATTGACATAGGTACGGTTGTCGGTGTTCTTTATTTCTTGGGACGGGGAGAAAGTCGCTGTTGCTTTTGGATAACGTTATGCAAAAGCATATTGGTCAATTTTCAGCGATATTTCGTTTTTTATGCAGCTAAATATCGTTGCAACAAAAAGCGGCTATTGATTTTGATGCATTTTGGAAAGATGAAATGCCTTGATTCAAATAAAATCCCCTTATTTCATTTTTTCTCCCGATATTTTCTGATAATGGCAGCTTTATGGATAAGCTATCAAACATTAAAATTAAAAATGCCTAAAAGCTTATCTACATTTATAATATTATTACTCCTGGGTTTTAGCGGATATGCGCAATTATATAGTCCTGCATATGCAAAAAAACTAAAGCAGGAGCTTAGCATGAGCACGAAAGACTCTACCCGCGTAAGGTTACTTTACAATTTAGGCGAATATTATTTTATCAACACAGAGCCCTCTAAACAGAAAGGTCAATTTAACGAAGCGCTTGGGTATTTTAAAAATGCGCTTGCTTTGAGTGAACGGCTGAAGTTAAAAAACCAATACAATTCATACAACATAATTTGCAAACTGGGTGATATAGCTTATTTCGGGCAGGAGTATAAAAAGGGCAACGAGTATTACAAAAAAGCAATCAAATTTTACATCACTCAAAAAGATTTGTTGCGTGCGGGAGAATGCTATGGGAAACTGGCATTCACCGTTGCGCAGATTGGAAACGCAGAAGAAGCTCTGCGTTATTATAAAATGTCGAGGTCTTTATACAGCAAAGCCGCCAGCAGAGAAAAAGAGCTTGATGGCATAGTGAAAGTTGCCTTCACTTATTTCATGTTAGACAAAGGCGACTCAGCCAAGACAATGTTTCTGAAACTGATTAATGACAACAAAAAGACTAATTACAAGGCTGTTGGTTTTGCCTATCATGGCCTGGCTACTTATTATCGATATAAGGCTAATTTCAATAAAGCGCTCTTTTACATTTTTGAGAGTTATAAATGGGCCATCAAAACACAGGACACCAATCGTTTGGATATGATATATGGTGAGTTTGCGCAGATATATCAGGAATTGGGGCAAACGGATAATAGCATAGCGTATTATAAGAAGAGTATAGCGCTTAGAAACAAAAAACTATTACGGCAGAACTACATATTCAGAACGGCAGGATTTCTGATACAACAGTTAATAAAAAAAAACAGGCAGACTGAAGCATTGAAATACATTGAAAAGTTGGAGCGCGGTTACGGGCGTGTTGGAAAAGCCGCCAAGGCCAACATTGCACAGGCCAAAGCCTATTGCTACGATGCTTTGAAACAGCACAGCCTTGCAGAGCAATATTATAAAGATGTGGTAGATTATTATGCCAATGAGGACGAAGAGTTGTATGATATAGCCCTGTTTGATATCAGCAAATTTTATGTAACAACACGGGCATACAAAAAAGCTGCTAAATACCTGTCAAAAATAGTGGCTGATACAGCTAACGTGCAAAGGATAAAAGACACCCAATTATTACTGTACAAAGTTGATTCTGCCGAACATAATTACCTCTCGGCTTTGCAACATCTGCTTAGCTATCAAAGCTTAAATGATTCTATTTTTAACGCTACCAAGAATAAACAAATTGAAGAGCTAAATATAAAATATCAAACAGATCAGCAATTAAAAAATATTTTGGCTTTACAAAAGGAGACACAATTGCAGCGTGAGCGGGTAAAACAATCCGACAAAATAAAGAACCTTATTTTAGGTGGCGTTATTATTTTATTGCTTCTTATTGCGGTGCTTTATCATAACTATCGGCTCAATAAGCGAAATAATATAGAGATCAGTATGAAAAACCAAGCGCTTAACAGGCTTATAACAGAAAAAGAATGGTTGCTTAAAGAGGTGCACCACCGCGTAAAAAACAACTTGCAGATAGTTATGGGTTTATTGCAGCGCCAATCGGCTTATATCAACAACGAAGAGGCGCTGGCCGCTATTCAGAACAGTGAAAACCGGATGCACTCCATCGCGCTTATTCACCAGAAACTTTACCAGTCTGAAAACTTAGATCTGATAAGTATGCCCGAATACATTGAGGAGATGATAGGCTATTTAAAAGATAGTTGTGATGTTGATAACCGCATCCTTTTTGAAAAACATATAGAAGATATTTACCTTGATGTGGCCCAAGCCGTACCACTGGGCCTTATTTTAAATGAAGCGATAACCAATGCCATAAAATACGCTTACCAGCCACACCAATCCGGTACTATCTATATCACTTTGGTGAACAATGGTGAATGCTATAATCAGCTAACCATTGCGGATGATGGCCCGGGCTTGCCTGGAGGTTTTAATATTGACAAAGTGGAATCATTAGGTATAAACCTAATGCGTGGTCTGAGCAAGCAATTGGGCGGTAGTTTTGACATTTACAGCGAGCAGGGGTGTACCATAAATGTTGTTTTTAAAACAGAGATATTTAACAGGGAAAATGGCAAAACTTAATAACATAAATTAGGACAAAGATGAGCAGAAAGAAGATCCTTGTTGTTGAGGACGAATTTATAATTGCTGATGTATTGGTCAACATACTTAAAACGGCCCACTATGATGTTTGCGGTGTAGCCGACAGTATGAAAGAGGCTTTAGAATTGGTAAATGCCCATCAACCTGATTTTGTATTGGTAGATATTTTTTTAAAGGGGAAATCAACAGGTATTGATCTGGCTCACGGGTTAATGGAAATGGATATCCCGTTTATTTACATCTCTGCCAATGCCAATCAAAAAGTGTTAGAGGCCGCTAAGGTTACCCGGCCTTACGGTTTTGTTGTTAAGCCTTTTAGAGAGAAAGATGTGCTTATAGCACTGGACATCGCCGTTTACCGCCATGAAAATCAGCTGGAAAATGGCATGCGCCAAAATGCCGTGCTGCAAAAAAAAGCTACGGAAATACTAACATCTTCCCAGAGCTGGGAAAGCAAACTTTTGCAACTGGGTAAAAGTTTGCAGCCTTATATACCTTTTGAGTTTTTATCTGTAGGTACGAAACAGGAAGACGGAGAGGATTTTTATGAAATTGGATTTTCGCGGATCGGGTTTGATGAGTACCAGCTATTGGCCTGCCCCGAGCTGATGGTGGTTACCAAACAAAAAAAACACGAATTAGCGCTGTTGAAAGCTGCGGATGCAAGCCATCTAATGGCTACATGGTTTGATGAGACAGAACTGGAAGCATTGCTGCAATTACCCACTTTTAAGAAATTGCTGGTTGATATTTATGGGCTCAGGTCCCATTTATCTTTGCCTGTAAACATGGCTGACGGGCGCATATGCTATTTTAATTTTTACAGTCGCCGTGCAGGAGCATATCGGGCCGAGCATTTGGTATTGTGCAACAGGCTGTTGCCTTTGCTTACTAAATTTATGGCAGGCATGCTACAGGCGCCTGATTGCCCAATGGCAGACAAGGCAGGCAGTTATGCTGTAAAACATCCCGTATCAAAACCTGAGCAACCCAACCCCTTTAGCGGTATTATTGGCGGCAGCCATTTGCTGTTAACGGTTTTTGATCATGTAATGCAGGTTTCCCGGTCTGACTCTTCGGTATTGATACTGGGTGAAAGCGGTACAGGCAAAGAAAAGATAGCGGAACGGATTCATGCTTTATCAAATCGCAAGGACAAACCTTTTGTAAGGATAAACTGTGCGGCCCTGCCTACTACGTTGATCGACTCTGAGTTGTTTGGCCACGAAAAAGGTTCGTTTACCGGTGCTTACGATAAAAAGATAGGCAAGTTTGAGCAAGCACACAGCGGAACTATATTCCTGGACGAAATAGGCGAATTGCCTTTAGAATCGCAATCTAAGTTGCTGCGGGTATTACAAGAAAAGGAAATAGAACGCATAGGTGGCCGCTCAACCATTAAAACGGATGTACGCATTATAGCCGCAACCAACCGCAATCTGGAAAAAGAAGTGGCAGAAGGACGCTTCAGGCTTGACCTTTTCTATCGCATTAATGTCTTCCCGATAGTGATGCCTCCCCTACGCGAACGCAGAGAAGATATTGCCGACCTGGCCGCGCATTTCTTAAATATTTATGCCCGTAAAACAGGCAAAGTAGTACGCGGTATTGCTCCGCAGGTTTTAGAGAGCATGAAAAACTATCACTGGCCAGGCAACATTCGCGAATTAGAGAATTTGATTGAGCGCAACGTGCTGCTCACCCGGGATGATATGATCAATAGCATGGTGCTACCCACTCAGCTGGAACAAAGCAACGGCAGCATTACTGCCGAGGCCAAGGTAACCACAATGAGCGAGGGTGAACGTGCGCACATTATGGCAGCGCTTAAAAAGTGCAAAGGCAAAATATGGGGCGAGGGGGGTGCAGCCAGTTTGCTTAATATCCCGCCGACTACCCTTAACTCAAAGATGAAGAAACTGGGCATCCGTAAAGACTTTGGTATTTAAGCACCTACAATCGGCCTTGATACCTAATGATTAAAACTTAAAGGTTGCGGTACTGCCTAACATTAAAATATCTTTCCCGGGGCCGGTCTGCTTTAAATATTCGCCTGCGCTAAACCAGGTAAACTCTTGCCTTAGATAAAGATGTTTGTTGGCAGAAAATTCCAGGCCGGTGCCTAATTGTTTCCCAATTTGATTGGATGTGCCCGCGTTGCCCGGATAGATGATTTTACCACTAACAGCGTAAATGCCGTCATTACGACTCATGCGCCAAAAAACATCGTAATCAACATTAAAAACCAACTTCTTGGTGAGATTTAACTGAAAATACGGGTGTACATCTGTTAAATTTGAAGGACCAATCAGTGCTGCCAAACCAAAATATCCGCCCCGTGGAAATAGTGGATTAAAGGTATTCAGCCTGCCATCGTTATAATGCCTGTCGCCACTTATAACCTCAGTTTTCATACCAAATTGTGGTTTGTGTTTAGTTTGGTTGAAGGTATAAGAAATGTTAGCCGAAGCCGTCCACGCTGATATTTTGCTGCCGGCAAAATCGCCAAACTGATACAATGCTTCAATATCATATTGCCAGGTTGGTGTGTTTGCCCATATACGCGTGCCCGCAGAATGCCTGGTTTCAGGTCCCGTACCCGCGTTAAATACAGCTGTTTTTTTATGGATGCCTAAATAATATAAGTCAACATTTTGTAGCACCGGCACTTTGTTAAATGCGCTATATGTGCCCCAAAATTGTGTCCCTTTGTTAAACCCATCGTCAAAAATATTGGGTTTGGCCGGTACATAGTAAGAATAGAAAGCGTCAACCCTAATCTTTGGGCTGGCATAGATAAACCGGGCGGCATCAAATGCCTGCCGGTTATTAGGTGCATCGCGCACGGCTATCAACCTTTGCGAGCCATACAAAAACTCTTGCCTGCCAAGCCGCAATGTGAGGTTCTGCCCATTTTTTACACCAGTAGAAAAATCAGCAAAAACCTGATGCAGATCAAGCACATTTTGGTCAACCGGCGAAGGCGTTCCCACTTGCCCGTTAGCCAGGCTGCTTTGCAGCTGTACAAAGGTTCTGAAGTGTTTACCTGCATGCCAATCAGCGTGGGCAAGGTAGCGCGTTAGTACAAAGCCATCTTTATCTTCGGGTGCCTCACCCCAATCCTCATTAGTAAAATGAAAATATTGGTAACGGATCTCTCCGCCAAAACTTACATAGTTTGCTTTATCGGCTGATAAGGGAGCAAACTTGAATCGCTTATACCAGCTGGCAGAAGTATCCTTAGCCAATGGTGCATAATTTTCATCAAATCGTAACGATTTAAAAGGTATGTCCTGCGCAAGGCAGGACACTGATGTAGCGATAAGAAATAAAGTGATTAGCTTTTTCATAGGTATTGAATTGCAGGGTCTTGATTTAATCCGGTTTATCCAATAATAATACCTTCAAATTAATCTATTGAAATACAGCACCTTAAGTGGGATAAAAAGATTACCGCTGCTATATTTCGCAGTTTGGCGTGGGTATTCAACGATATAACGTTAATCCGGATTGATATAATTAACAAGAGATCATCTCACCACACTCATTCGATAAGTAATCATTTTTTATGGATAATAACTTTATGTCGTTAATGCAGGGGCGCAAAGCAGCGATATAAAGTAAATGGAAAACCTCGATAAAAAACAACGAATTGATTATCAGCAATTTAACTTAATGGCCCCACACTTGTAAAGCTGCTGTTCTAAACAGCTACTATGAACCCTTTAAACACCAAACAGCTTTTATCAGATAAAGTCACGTTGTGTTTTATGCCGATAGCAGTGAACCCTGCAATGATTTAACCTAATGCCATGAAAAACAGTCCATCTAAAACCATTGTATTTATTACCGGTGCCTTCGTAAGTAGCGATTGCTGGAGCGAATGGAAAATTTATTTCGAGGAGAGGGGTTATACTACGCTTGCGCCGGCCTGGCCCTATAAAGACGCACCAGCATGTACCCTTCGTGAACGCCACCCCGATGCAGATATAGCCAGTCAGCGTTTGGCTAACCTTACAGCATACTTTGCAGCCATAGTAAAACAGCAGCCGGAGAAGCCCATATTAATTGGCCACTCAATGGGCGGGCTCATTACCCAGTTGTTATTGCAAAAAGATCTTGCAGTAGCCGGTGTAGCTATTCACTCCTTACAGCCTAAGGGCATATTTACATTTAAATTCTCTTTTTACAAAGCAGGATGGCCGGCGCTGGGCTTTTTTACTAATGTCCATAAAACTTACCTCATGTCGTTCCGCGAGTGGCAGTACGCTTTTACTAACGGCATGCAGTATGATGTGCAAAAGGAAGCTTATTATAAACTGTTGGTTCCCGAATCAAAATTAGTGGTACGCGATGCAACTACTGATGCGGCCATGATAGATTTTGCCCGGCCGCATGCGCCTTTGCTTTTTCTTTCCGGTAGTACCGACAAATTTATACCTGCTTCGCTTAACTACAGCAACTACAAAAAATACAGCCATAGTAACTCGATAACAGATTACAGAGAGTTTGCTGGCCGCAACCATTTTGTGCTGGGGCAACCGGAATGGGAAGAACTAGCTAATTACATTTTAAACTGGCTTAATAAAAAATAAGACCATGAAAAACTTAATCATTTTATTATTCACCGCAACATTATTCACAGCCCAGGCTCAGCAAAAGGCTGACATGATTATCTACAACGGGAAAATTGCCACTATGGCAAAACCGGGAGAGTTTAAACAGGCTATAGCCATGCAAAATGGGTTGATACTGGCAACCGGCAGCTCGGCTACAATATTTAAACGCTATAAAGGCACTTCTACCAAATTAGTAAACGCAGGCGGCAAAACCGTTATCCCCGGCCTGAATGATAGCCATATGCATGCTATACGCGAAGGGCTTAACTTCAATATGGAACTGCGATGGGACGGGGTAAAAACGCTGAAACGCGCTATGGAAATGCTTAAAGAGCAAGCCGCCAGAACACCGCCGGGTGCATGGGTGAAAGTAGTTGGCGGCTGGAACGAATTTCAGTTTGCCGAAAAACGCCAGCCTACTATTGATGAGATCAATGCCGCAGTGCCCGATAAACCTGTATTTATTACCTATCTATACGGCAAAGCCTTTGTAAATAAAAAAGGCATTGAAGTATTGGGCTATGATAAAAATACCAGCTACCCCGGCAGTTTAGTAGAATTGGATAACGAGGGTAAACCTACCGGCCTTCTATATGCCAAGCAAACGCCTATGGCTATCTACAAAACGTTGGCGTTAACGGGTACGCTGAGCCCTGAAGAACGTATCAACAGCTCTGAACATTTTTATCGGGAGATAAACAGCTTAGGGATAACCAGCGTGATAGATGCTGCCGGTGGTTCGCAAAATTATGATGCCGACTACCAGGCATCGCTTTCGCTGGCAAGGGCCGGTAAACTCACCGTACGCACAGCTTACTATTTATTCGCCCAGCAAAAAGGTAAGGAGTTAGAGGATTACGAAAGATGGATCAATCAAACCCATCCTAACAAGAATGATCATATCCTGATGGATAATGGTTATGCCATGGAGGGAGCCGGCGAAAACCTAATCGCGTCCGGAGCAGATTTTGAAAATTTCCTGGAACCACGCATTGAATTATCGCCCGAGATGGAGACCGATCTTGAGCCTGTTATACGTTTATTGGTTAAAAACCACTGGCCCTTTCGCCTGCATGCTACTTACGGCGAGTCTATTGACCGCATGCTGAACGTGTTTGAAAAAGTAAACAAAGACACACCCTTTAACGGCTTGCGCTGGTGTTTTGACCATGCAGAGACCATTACAGATGCCGAACTCACCCGCGTTAAAGCATTGGGTGGTGGCATTGCCGTACAATTCAGGATGTACTATCAGGGCGAGTTATATAACAAAATGTATGGCCAACCAAAAACACAACTGCCCCCCATTAAAAAAATGCTGGCTATGGGTATTCCGGTAGGCATGGGTACAGATGCGCCGCGGATATCAACCTTTAATCCTTGGATGGCGCTACATTGGTTACTTACAGGCAAAACCATAGGCGGAATGCAGTTTTGGCCAAAAGAGCAGATATTGGATAAATATACCGCGCTTAAGTTATATACATCAGGCAGTGCGTGGTTCTCTGGCGAGCAGGCGGTGAAAGGCAAACTGGTAAAAGGCATGTACGCAGATATAGTAATATTGAGCGACGATTATTTTAGCACTACTCCTGACAAGGTTAAGCATATAAGTGCTTTAATGACTGTGGTAAATGGCAGGATTGCATATGCATCAGGTAAATACACTGCTGACTGCCCACCCATTGCCGAGGTCATTCCGGCATGGTCGCCTGTAAAGTATTACGGCGGCTATCAAAAATAAATTCACCATAAAATTATCACTCAATGAAAACCCGTATTTTAAAATTCACCTTTATCTGTACAGTTTTATTGTGCTTACTTAGGGGTGCCTTCGCCCAGTTACCTCCAACCGTACCCATATGGGATGCCAATAAAGTAACGTTGGGCTTACACAAGATCAGTAAAAACATTTACGCGATAATACCTACTACCGCACAAACAGAAACCATTAAAGGCATTCCGCAGGCAACTACGGGAGGCTTTATTATAGGCGAAAAAGGTGTGTTGCTGATAGAGGTGATGTTGACCAAACGCCTGTATGATCAACAGATAAAACTCATCCGGTCGGTAACCAGCAAGCCCATAATTTATGCTGTTAACACCAGCGACCACGGCGATCATTGCTTTGGCAACTACCTGCTGCCAAAAGCTACCACCATTATCCAAAACGAGTTTGCCAAAGATAACCTGGCCAACAACTATGCTGCAATTAAACAATTTATGGTGGGTTTGTTCGGCACCGGCCGTGGTATTGAAGCAACTGTTTATCGCCCTGCAGATATTGTCATCCCCAAAAACAGTAACCTTAAACTGGACATGGGCGGCGGAAAGATTGTTGAGCTATTGAATGTTGGTACAGCACAATCTCCGGCAGATTTGTTTGTGTGGATGCCCAACCAGAAGGTTTTTTGGGCCGGCAATCCGTTTATTGCCGAAAGTCCTGCCATTCCGTGGTTGTTTGACGGTTTCTTTTTGGAACCTGCAGCTAACCTAAAAAAAGTATATGACTTTTTGCCAGATGATGCCATAGTGGTGCCCGGCCATGGCCGAATTGCCAATAAAGCCGGTATTAAATACACCATTGATTATGTGGCAGAGCTTAAAAAAGAAGTGGAGGACGCCGTAAACAAAGGCCTTACGCTTGAGCAAACCAAAGCAGCTGTAACCATGAAGAGCTTTGACAAGGGCTATGTGCTGTTTAACTGGCTACACTACAATTTTAACTTACCGAATGCTTATAAAGACATCAGCAATAACAGCAAAAAATAAAGTCATTACATATAAACCAACAACAATATGAAAACAATAATCAACATTAAACAACTGATTGCAGCACTGCTGTTCATGGTTCTAGCAGTAAACGCAATAGCGGCTGATGCTCCGGCTAACCCGCCTGCAAACTTCAAACACCAGTACGCTACTGTTAATGGGGTTAAACTCCATTATGTAATTGGCGGTAAGGGCGAACCATTATTGCTGGTGCACGGCTTTGGTCAAAACTGGTATATGTGGAACCGCTTACTGCCCGAATTGTCTAAGCATTTCACCGTAATAGCGCCTGATATGCGTGGCGTAGGCGAATCTGCTAAAACCGCTACAGGATATGATAAGAAGAATATGGCAGTAGATATGCACGAATTGATGAATAAACTGGGCTACAAAAAAATTAACCTGGCCGGGCACGACATTGGCCTGATGGTGGCATATGCCTACGCGGCTCAGTTCCCGGGCGATGTAAAGAAGCTGGCTTTAATGGATGCTTTACTGCCAGGTATCGAGCCGGTTTGGAGCCAGGTAAAAGCACAGGCATGGTGGTTTGGTTTTTTTGCTCAACCTCACGCTGGCGAATTAGTGTCGGGCAAAGTAGGTTTGTTTTTTACAGATTTTTGGCCGGTGGTAGGATTCAAAAATAATTCATTCACAGCGGCAGAGCGTAAAGAGTTTATCCGTGCTTATTCTACACCCGGCGCAACCACAGGTGCGTTCCACTGGTTTGGTTATTTTAATCAGGATGCAAAGGATAACGTACAATTTGCAAAGAAAAAATTACCAATGCCGGTTTTAGCTATGGGCTCAGATCATTTTGCCGCAGCGTTTTTAGCAGCCCACACCAAACTGGTTGCCAATAACGTACAGGAGTCTGTTATAAAAGATTCTGGGCATTGGGTCGTACAGGAAAACACCCCACAAGTGCAAAAGGACCTGTTGGCATTTTTTATAAACTAATTCTTAATTTATAAAAGTTACTTTAATGGCAGGCGCTGTGCATCAACGCGCAGATGCTTGCCATTAATAGTTAATTGTCAACGGCATTCCATGTTTCTAAAATCAGGTTGCAGCAGCGCAATTTAATTTTAGCTTCGTTTTACATTAATCTTGAAACACCATGAATCTACAGTTAGAAAACAAAAAAGCGCTGGTGACCGGCTCAACCGCCGGGATAGGTTATGCCATTGCGCTTCAATTGGCTAAAGAAGGTGCCGAAGTGTTCATCAACGGCCGCACTGCCGAACGCGTAGACAAAGCAGTAGCGCAAATTAAAAAGGAAAGCGGTAATGATAAAGTGAGCGGCGTTATTGCTGATTTTGCGAGTGGCGAATCAATAAGAAATCTTATCAGCCAGCTTCCGCAGGTAGACATCCTGGTGAATAACGTAGCCATATTTGAACCCAAGGCTTTTGCCGATATTACCGACGAGGACTGGTTGCGCTTTTATGAGATCAATGTAATGAGTGGAATCCGTTTGGCTCGTGCTTACTTCAGTCAAATGCTAAAAAATGGCTGGGGACGGATCATTTTTATTTCGAGCGAATCAGCCATACAGATCCCCGAGGAAATGATACATTACGGTATGACCAAAACCGCCCAGCTGGCAATCGCCCGCGGCCTTGCCGAATTGACGAAGGGTACCGCAATTACCGTAAATTCTGTACTGCCCGGCCCCACCTTGTCAGAAGGGGTGGGTGGTTTTATAGATAGCCTTGCCAAAGATCAGAACAAATCTGTAACCCAGGTAGAGGCCGATTTTTTCAAAACCATCCGGCCGACTTCTATAATCCAGCGTTTTCTGACCACCACCGAAGTGGCTAATATGGTAACCTATCTTTCCAGTCCGCTGGCATCGGCTACCAATGGCGCTGCGATCAGGGCTGAGGGGGGCTTATTGAAAGGAGCAGTTTAAGTGTCCGACATAAAAGCGGTGATTAAGTAGCTGAAGGACACCGGTAGTCATTTGTTCGGCGCGGGAGGGTTCGCTTCGGGAGGGCGGAAGTCGGTTTTCGCCCGCTTCCTTTTCGGCTAAAGCGAATTATTTTAATTTTTCAATTTCCGGAAGATGCAGATTGTTCCCGCATTTCCAGTTTGTTTCCATGAGCGATGGATAGCCGCAAGGACTATAACATGGAACACATGATAAATGAAACGGGCGGAAAATTACCCGCCCGTTCACATATTAGTGTTTAATCATTTCCTGCGAATATTGAATCCCTATACCATATGCACCGCCATATTTCTTGATCAGGTCGTTGGTCGCATTATAAGTCTCCCGACGGGCCCAGTCACGTTGCAGCTCCAGTAAATATTGGATGGAAGTTATCGGATGAGCCCCTGCCTGAACCATTCGGGTCACTGCCTGGTCGTGCGCTTCTTTGGAAACATCGCCGCAGGCATCTGTGATCACGTAAACGTTATACCCTTCATCGATGGCGGATAAAACCGGCCCAACAACACAAACACTGGTCCACAGGCCACTCATCACCAAAGTCTTTTTGCCTTTTGCGACGATCGCCTTGTATGCATTAACATCTTCCCAGGTATTCATAGTCGTACGGTCTATGTAACCGGAAGTTGCCTGCGGATAAAATTCCTGCAATTCAGGAAATACCGGGCCACTGAATGATTTTTCGGCGACCGTTGTTATCAGGATTGGGATCTTAAATATTTTGGATGCACCGGCTACGATCGCAGTATTGTTCCTTAACTGATCGACTGTAATACTTTGTAATGGAAAGGCCATCTGGCTTTCATAGTCGATCATGACCAGTGAATGGTTGGTCGGGGTTAGTAAAGCTTGACTCGGTTTTTGAGCAAATAAGCTCGAGCAGGCCAGCACGATCGCTGCCGTTAGGATTAACTTTTTCATGTTCTTGTTTTTTGAAATTATTGATTGAGACGATAATAGCACAGTGTGTGCCACCTTTGTAAGTCTCTGATTAATAAATAGATGAGGTATTTATGCCTACGATTAATCTCTATATGTCGTTGTTGGTTGAAAAATGTAATGAAACTGAATTGTTTAACGGGGCAGGATTTCTTCCAGCGATCTCTTTCGAATACATGCGCTTCCAGCTCATTTCAAAGATCTGTCGGTTTTTGGGGGTAGAGCCCGTATCTCTTTGCTATACAGGCTTTCGGTTTGTTTTTTGCTTACCCGAATGATCGGTGTGTTCTTATTCAGTTTTTAACGGGTCAAGGTGTTTGGTCTTTACCTCTTTGTGGGTGGGTTTTGTTTTTGTCGGGGAGAAAGGCTCGCTAGGAGGCAGGTTCGTCATCAAACCCTCGGTTTTACAATGCGATAGTCGGGTTAATGGGTAACGTAGTAGAAAAACTCACCGTAGCTTTTGCCAAACCGATAAATAAAATAGGCAGATAGCGCAACCATGAAAATTTTAATGTACTTGCTTTCGCTTAAATATACTAACCTTTCCATATGCTAATAATTAACCACTCTTGCTTTCAAATTTACACAGCATCTTAAAAAAATCAAGGTCTGCAGATAAATTGATAATAATATTTAAAAGCCACCCATGATCGGTCCGCAATATTACATTATGTATAACCGCTCAGTTGACCATGCTATTCAGTCGGCCTCAATATCCATTTGTAACAGCAGATCATTTTTTACTTGATACACATGATTGACGTTACCATCAAATAGTATATTGCCTGCAAGGTCTTTGACTAATTGATGTACCAAAACGGCTACTTTCCCGTCTTCACGTACCGTGATCGTTTGCGGTTTTACTAAAGGATTGATTTCACTCCATTGTCTCGTCCAATATGCCCTGATGGCTTCTTTGCCTATTACGTATCCGCCTTCAAAAGCTTTCGGCCAGTGAATATCCTTATCCATGAGCAGCAGAACACTATCAATATCTCTGTTATTAAAGCCGTTATACGCTGCTTCAATTAAGCGTTCCGTTTTCATCTGGTCTGCGTTCATATGTTATGTTTAAATGTTGAAACTAATAAGGATATGTGCAATATGAATAGCAAATATCACCCGGAATATTTGCTATTGGTGGATAAAACTTCCATGATGGAAATTTCTTCTGTGACGCGCCATCTTTAGCGGGTAAATGTGTTTGGTTTTTACCGGTTCGTCAATAAGGCGTTTTTTACGCGGAACGGTCGCTGACGAGGCTTAATAACCTATCTTGCCCTTTTTGCACCAGTGGTAAATGCGCTTATAAGTAGGATCGGAGCAGTCTTGATTTACTGCCTTGGCGTAGCCGCGTAAGTGCCTTGTCCTTAATCTGACGGACACGCTCCCGGGTAAGGTTATATTCTTCGCCTATTTCCTCCAGTGAATGCGGGGCGAAACCATTTAAACCAAATAATAAGATCAGCACATCCCGTTCTCTTGCTACCAATGAGCCGAGTGAGCGCTTGATCTCCTGGTTCAAAGAATCTGTCATTAATTCGCTGTCCGTAGTGGCCTCACTATTTTGTAGGACATCCAGTAATGTATTTTCTTCCCCCTGGATGAAAGGTGCATCCATGGAGATATGGCGGCCGGCATGGGCCATTGAATCGGTGATCTTGTCCACACTGAGTTCAAGGTCCTCTGCCACTTCCTCGGGTGTAGGTGCACGTTCGAAGCGCTGTTCCAGCCGGGATGAGGAGTTTCTGATTTTATTGAGTGAACCCACCTGGTTCAGGGGCAGCCGTACGATTCGGGATTGTTCGGCTACGGCGCTCAGAATGGCTTGACGTATCCACCAGACAGCGTAAGAAATAAATTTAAAGCCTTTTGTTTCATCAAAACGGCTTGCCGCTTTGATCAAGCCAACGTTCCCTTCATTGATGAGGTCGCCCAGGGTCAGACCCTGGTTTTGGTATTGTTTGGCTACAGAGACGACAAAACGAAGGTTCGCTTTAGCCAGGCGTTCCAGTGCCATTTGGTCGCCTTCGCGGATTTTTTAGGTTAAGCGGACTTCTTCCTCGGCCGTGATCAGGTCGACTTTCGCAATCTCGGCTAAATATTTATCCAGGGACTGTGATTCACAGTTGGTAATAGATTGGGTGATCTTTAATTGCCTCATAGAGCGCAAAGGTACCCTTTTAAGATGGGGTACTGACTATAAATAGGAAACAGTTTCTGTTTAAGATCGTTCGGGTCGTTTAGTTAGCATCCCGTGGTTTCATCATTTAAATACATTAAGTATGATTTTTTGGACGGCATTGAAATGTTTAGCTCCGAAAATGTTGGGTTATGATACGTCAGGTGATTGGCAGGCTGCGGCGATGCGAGCTTTAACGCGGAGTTGTGAGGAACTGATCGGGACGAGGGGTTTTGAGGGCTGGGATAATTGATTTTTGATGGATTTCTTTAGGGTAGGGTGAGACGTTTTTTGGGGTTTATTTTTGGCGGCGTGGGAGGGCGCTGATGGGTGGATCTTATTTACGGTATTGCAGATAAATGGTGTTATTCCAGTAGGCGTGTCTGCTATTAATGCGGATGACCGGCCCCTAGGGTCTGTTGCGCTTTCATTGTTTGAACTGGTATTGTTTGGGTAAGCGATGACCGTTGCGGATTTTTTGATAGCCGGTGCGGTTAATGATGAGATCGTTTTGGATGATGAGGGTATCATCGGCTATGGAGTAGGGGCCTTCGCTGTGATTGACATGCACACGGCTGTTGGCCTGGCAGGCAGTAGATAGTTTTTTGGCGGGGGGTGGGTGGGCGCTGAGAGTGGGTAAATAAGTGGGAGTGGATATGTAATTAGTACAACTTTTAAATCATTGATGATCTCTCTCTTACCCGGTGACCGATTGGTGCGGTAGTATGTGTGGTTATTCAGCTTTTAGCGGGTCAAGGTGTTGGTGTTTATTCAAAAATCCAAGCTTTGAAGTAATCGCAATAATCTTCCCGATTTTTGTAACCTCGACCCTTCTCAAATGTACTCAGTTTAAAATCCCCTCATTGGGATCTTAAACGATACATGATGAAAAAACTTATTCTACTCTGCCTGATCACTTTTACAACGGCATTAATCGCATTGGCGCAAAATAAAACCAGTGCAGGAAAGGTGTCGGGCAAGCTGCTGGATCAAAAAGGTGAGCCCGCGCCCTTCGCTACGGTAATGTTACTGAAAGCACAGGATTCAACTATGGTTAAAAGTGCTTTGAGCGATGATTCAGGCAACTTTGTGTTCGATCAGCTGTCGGATAACGAATATATCATCTCCATCACCTATATGGGGTATCAAAAATATGTTTCTGTTAAATTTATGATATCAGGCGATCATCCATCGGTACCATTGCCTGCCATATCGCTAATACCGCAGAGCAAGTCCTTGCAAGGCGTTACCATTGTCGCGGCAAAACCATTAATAGAAATGCAGGCCGATAAAATGGTGATGAACATACAAAGCAGTATAGCTGCTACAGGCAATACCGTATTTGAACTTTTGCAGAAAGCGCCGGGGGTAGCTATTGATCAAAATGATAACATTATGCTCAATGGCAAATCGGGCATAACGATCTACATGGATGGCAAGCCAACCTATATGTCACAAAGCGATCTGACCAATCTTTTGAAAAATATGCGAAGTGACCAGATCGCTCAACTGGAGATCATCGCAAATCCTTCAGCAAGATATGATGCTGCCGGTAAAGCAATCATCAATATCGTAAGCATTAAAAACAAAAGTTTCGGTACCAATGGCAGCATCAATACCGGCGGGGGGCTCAATTTCGCACCGACTATCCCTATAGCTGAAACGAAAGGAGGATTTGATTATAAGCGTTTGGGCAATTTTCCACGCTATAATGCCAGCCTTAGTTTGAATAACAGAAAAGGAAAAGTGAACTTATTTGGGAACGCCACCTTTAGCAATACGCAAAGTTCAAATAACAGTATATCTTCAAGGATTACCAATAACACCTTATATGATCAATACACCTACCGCTTAAACGCCAGCCACAATTTAAACTATAAAGCAGGTGCAGACTATTTTATAAATAAAAACACAACCATTGGCGTATTGGTAAGCGGCAACGACGGGCATTTTGAAAACCCGGAGCCATCTAATATGAACGGCTATATTAAAACCACCAACGGTACTTTGCAAAGCGAACTTAGAACAATTTCAAAAATTGAATATAAGTGGGCAAATACAACAATCAATGCTAATTTTAAACATACTTTTGATACAACAGGGCGGGAGTTATCGGTTGATCTCGACCGGTCGTTCTACAATAATCATGGTATGGAGCATGGCATGGTAACCCGCTTTTACAGTGCAAATGGTGTAGAAAATGATGTGCCTTTAAATATTACCAATGATATTCCTAATGTTTATAGCATTACTGCAGGCAGGGCTTATTATACCATACCTATGGCGGAGCATAAAGCAAAATTGGAAATCGGGGCAAAAAGCAGCTGGGTAAGATCAGATAACGACTTTAAATATTTTAAGAACCAGCAGGTTGATGTTGGGCGCACCAATCACTTTGTTTATACCGAGAATATTAATGCTTTGTATGGCTCTTTTAATAAGGAATTTAGCCCCCATTGGAGCCTGCAAGCCGGCCTGCGGATGGAATATACCAAAACCGATGGCAACTCGCTAACCATTGATCAAAAGACGGAAAGAGAATACTTCAATCTTTTCCCAAGTATATTCGTAAAACAGATCATTGATAAAAATAACGAACTATCCTATTCTTATAGCCGCCGTATAGATCGCCCGGCTTATAATAAGCTGAATCCATTCGTTTATTTTTCTGACCCTTACAATTACGAGATCGGTAACGAAAAACTGCAGCCCTCATTTACCAATTCTTTTGGTATAAATTATACCTACAAGCGCACTATTATAACAAGTTTGGGATACAGCAGCACCAATAATTTTATGGCGGAGCTTTACAAAAATGCCGTTGACGACCCCGCAGCTTATGAAAAGATAAAAGCATCGACCGTTGGTACTAACATAGACCCAGCCAAGATCACATTTTTAACTACAGAAAACCTGGCTTCTTCCAAGGTTTTAAACCTGGGCGTTACTTTTCCTGTTAACCTTACTAGCTGGTGGACCGCCAACAATAACTTTACAGTACTTTATGTAAGCTATAAAGGCAAGGTGGCTAATTCGTTTTTAGATTACGAGGTGGTACCCTATAACTTTTATTCAAGTCAGGTATTTAAACTACCACGTAAGATCAGTTTAGAGGCTTCCGTACACTATAATTCAAAAAACATTTACGGCCAGATCAAGGTAAAAGAGCAGTACGCTGTAAATTTTGGGATCAGGAAATCGCTTTGGGATGGTAAGGCAAATTTAAGCATAACAGCAAATGATATTTTTGCTACCAATCGTTTTTATGGTACGGTAAACACTACCGGCGTTAACAGCACCTCAAGTAATAAATCAAACAGTAGATTAGTGGCGGTTAACCTGAGTTATAAATTTGGAAATAATAACGTAAAATCTGCCAGGTCCCGCTCAACCGCTACCGAGGATGAACGTAACAGAGTAAAAATTGGAAACTAAGCAAAGAACAATTGGAGGCACTTTCAGACAATAGTTTAATGTTGATGGTAAAGAACGGCGACCTCGGTAAAATGAGTTTGCTGTTTGAGCGGTACCATAAGCCGTTGTTTGCTTATTTATTTCATCAAACCGGAAGAAAAGTTGAAAGCCAGGATCTGGTACAGACGGTGTTTTATTTGATGCTTAAAAACCGGCACACGTTTGCTGCCGATGGCGTTTTCAGGGCCTGGATGTACCAGATAGCAAGGAACACTTTAATAAACGATGCGAAACGAAACAGCAGAATGGTTTACAAAGACGATATGACGGATAACGAACATCGCCTTGCTAACCACGAAATAGAGAGCAACCTTGAACAGCATGAGGAAAGAAAACAATTGGGAAGTACAATAGCTAAAATGCCTGCCGACCAACGCGAAGTACTGATAATGAGCAAATATCAGGAATTACCCTATAGCGAGATAGCCGCTATATTGAAAACCACCGAAGGCAATATTAAAGTAAAGGTATACCGGGCCATACAAGAGTTAAAAAAGATGTACAATAAACAATAACGCTATGGAAGATATAGGAATTGAACTCAAGATATTAGATTATTTACAAGACCGTTTGTCAGATACAGAACGACGGGAAGTAGATGACTTACTAAATTCGTCGCCTTCTTTTGCTACCAAATTTAGCGAAGTAAAACAGGTGTGGGAGGGATTGGATCTGCGGACAGTGCCTGAGATGGATCCATCTGTTAAAAATGATTTTCAGGCGATGCTAAAGACTTTTGAACTGGAGCAGGTGCATAAAATAGAAAGCATTTGGAATTCAGTTACCGACCTGTTTAGGTATAAGCAGCAATACAACTGGGTATATGCTATATTGTTAGTAGGTTTTGGAGCGATGATCTCTTATGTTTTTTTGAAAACACAAAACAATTCTGACGCAAAACTCAGCCAAAATCCAAACGATGTACGGCAAACACAAATGCTAAGTATGCTGGAAAACCCGACTGCCGCAGAACGTATGAAAGCTGTTGGTTATACAGATGAATTAAACAGCGTTAATGACAAAGTGATTAATGCCTTGCTCGTTACCCTAAATACAGATGCTAACGAAAATGTAAGGTTGGCCACGCTGGACGCATTAACGCAATTGGCAGATAACCCTAAAGTTCGCAAGGGTCTGGTTAATTCCATTGTCAGGCAGGAATCAGAACTGATGCAGGTGGCATTGGCTGATGCTATGTTACACTTACAGGAGAAACGGTCTCTTAAATCTTTTAAAAAGCTACTGAATGGTGAAAGCGTTACTAATGATATGATCAGGAAAAAACTGGAACAAACCGTAAGACAACTGGAAACGATCTAATATTACAAATTAGCAGGAACATGAAAATAGTAGTGATGATATGGCTGGCGTTATTTTGCTTCAAATCAGTAAAGAGCCAGAACAAAGAGGAATTGACCATTAAATTATCCGACCCTTTGAAAGCCGGAAAACTGGATGTAGAGCTTTTTAACGGAACAATAAAAGTGATAGGCTATAGCGGAAGGGAGGTGATAATCAGTGCTACAGGGCCGTATTACCCTAATAATTACAACAAGATAGCGGGTGCGACAGCCACAAACAGCGAAGCAAAAGACGGCCAGGGTAAAGCGCTTAATGTTTCCCGGCAAGACAACGTTGTAAAAATCAAGGTGGAAAAGCCCAGGATCATGAATTTGATCATCAAGGTCCCCCAGAATTTTTCAGTTGTTTTGAAAGTCTTAACTGCGGGGGAGATCAGGGTAGAAAAAGTGGATGGCAATCACGAAGTTTCCATAATAGCCGGGAATATTACCATGTCAGCTATAGATGGCTCGGTATTGGCCAATACAAAAAACGGCAATATCACCGTTGATATGACCTCGGTAAAAAAAGAAAGCCCATTAGCTTTAAGCAATGTTGGGGGCGCGATAACTTTGAACTTACCTTTAAATTCTAAAGCCGACGTAACACTTCGGACAGAATTTGCTGAGGTACATTCGGATTTTAATATCTCCGCTTTAAACGCAAAGGATATTTCAAAAAATAGTGCGACCGGGAAAATAAATGGCGGGGGGACCAATATCTTAATGCGATCAGTCGGAGGAAATATTGAGGTAAAGAAAACGAAGTGATAGTAATTTCAAATAAAGATGCAAGGTTCAATAGATAAGGAGGAAGTACTCTTAAATATATGGATTCCAAAATCATTTTTAACAGACTTAAAATCCTTCGGTGTAGAAAATGATTTATCCATTAAAGACATTACTACCACTGCTCTGAAGTTTTTTTTAAAAGCAAATTCAAAGCGACCTTAACATCGCTACTTTATGAAATACCCGGCATGAAAATAAGCGGTGCCAAAACTAAGGACAAACAGGAACAGTTTCTTTAAGTCTTAAATGGCTGGTGTCAAATCGCGTTTAAGCTTAACATCTTTTAATGATGTAAGGATCTTCCGGCCGCCATACTTTACCCATATGCTCGCCCATCTGCTGCGATCGAAACCTAAAAAGGTCACGAATGGGTTCTCCTCTGTAAATCCTGCAAAAGCCTTCCCGGTATAAAAAAGCTCAAGTCCCTCTAAAAGTTCGTTCTTAGTGATCATATTTAAAAATGTTAACCTTACTGGGATAACATCATTAGTCCTCAACTGTTTGAGATAGGATCACCCGGCGGTTTTATCGGAGATCCCGCGACCACTCCGGAAGAGTCCTGTCGCATGATTTGTTTGATCAGGTAGCAGGGGGTTACTATTATTGTCGGCGAGTGGGGGCGCTGATGGGTAAATCCTGTTTACGGTATTCGTAGATAAATGGTATGCTGCTTGCGGATGGCAAGTAATTCATTTTGATGTAAATTAATTTGCAAATCGCTTAACTCAACCGGATGAAAATGCAGCGGGGACTGGATACCACCGGATTGTGCACAATGTAAAAGATTGCCAACGGTAGGATTGCGGCTAATTTACCCCGCTATGCTGAATTTAATTCTGCGGTTAATAAGCTAGCTAAAAATGGTGCTGGTTTTACTGAGATTGCAGGGAATAAAGGTGCTATCGTGCTTACCATTTAACCGACGAGCCTTTAAATGTAACTGGCAATTATATTGCATTGTTTCTCAGCCAATTTTTACAAGGCCCGGTTTAAACAGGGTTGCTGTAGTAACCATGGTGGGCAACCTAAGTAGTACGATCAAAACACTTTTGGATGGGAATGTTATTATTGAGCATGTGTATGATTGATATTTGTGCTCGTTTTAGAACTCCAAGACTGCATTTTTTTGATACTCAATTAAATTTCTATCTTTGCATCCAATTCCTGATTTGTTAACTTTTTAAATATCAAGGGATCATGACAGAGCTACGCTACATATCGCCCCTTTCGCTCATTGCCCATTAGGTAGGCAAACACCATGCTTTTTATTAAATAATTAAACGGTTGCATCAGTAACCTGCGCATTATTTTGCCTGCCCCAAATTCATGGTTTTTCTTGAGCGCTCTAAAAAGGGTATATCCTTACTCACGGACGAAAGAGATTTAAAATCAAATTCAAGAAAAAATTAAATAAAAGTGTGATGAACACACATGAATGGCCGCGCTGTATCAAATCGGCACGGCGCAAAAGGCGGCTCGTTAAAACAGATCGTGATAAGCAATTAATTCAACTGGACAAACGGCGCGACGAACTTTGGGAGCAAAAAACGCTTTTGCCAATGGTTACGCTTGAACATCCTTACCAATGTGGCTGGAAACGTTTTTTTGTATTGCGGAAGACTTAAAACATAGCCCAAGGAAGGACTTTTATGAAGCGTTGTTACCGAAAATCAATACAGTTGAATATCATCAGGACAGATCCTTCAAACGGAAGAAACGACGCAAACAACGTTACGTTTACCATGTAAAAGCGCAGATGCTGGGTGAATTATCGCAGCATAGCTGGGATATAAACGGGATAAACTTAACCGAAGAGGAAAGGGTTTGCTTTACCTGCGTTGAAACGTTTGATGTTAAAACTTACCGTACCGATGTAAAATACGTGTTTGCCGAACCGTGGCGGTATGTGCTAAAGATAGCGCCACACATTGTTGCGCATACCAAATTGATGGACGCGGATATTGAAAAGGACCTAGCGTACATCAATGATCATATTGATAACAACCATTTATGGCCGCGTATCAATCTGTTAACCCGTGGCCGGAGCTATCGCGGCAAAGATGAGTTTAACGAGCAACCAAAATTCATTAACAAATTTAAAAACATATCCAAGTATAGCAGCAAAGAAGCTTACCTGGAATTAGAAACATAACCCACATGGGCAATTTAAGAACAAAAGATTTAAGTAAAATAGGTTACCATAATGATCAGCTGCGAAGCCTGGTGATTGGTATAGCCTCTAAAAATTTCAAGCACCACAGTAAGCAACAATTGCTGGATCTGCTGGTGAATATTAAGAATGATCCGGAAGCATTTTTGGACGATGAATTAACAAGCAAGATAGCTGAAAAGGTAATTGGCAAAGCAGACGCGCCATTGTTTAAAACGTTTGAATTGCGAGATGAACCGGTATACTGTAAAACATATGGCGGCAAGGGTATTGAGCAATCGGCCAAAAAACAAATGGAGCTGGCTAACCTGCTGCCTGTAAGCGTGCAAGGTGCACTAATGCCCGATGCGCACATGGGTTTCGGTTTGCCTATTGGCGGAGTATTAGCTACAGATAACGCGGTGATCCCGTATGCAGTAGGTATGGATATCGGCTGCCGCATGGCACTTTCAATTATTGACGAAAGCGACGGGTATTTGAAACGGTTTGAATATCAGATTAAGCAAGCTTTGAAAAGCCATAGCCATTTTGGGATGGAAGGTGGTTTGGATGTAAGGCAGGAGCATGAAGTGCTGGATAGCGCGGTGTTTAAGGATATTCCGTTTTTGAAACCATTGCGTAGTAAAGCGGTAAGACAGTTAGGCACATCGGGCAGCGGCAACCACTTTGTAGAGTTTGGCGCAATCGAGCTTTTGGCTGGTAATACCTTAGGCTTGCCGGCTAAAAAGTATACGGCCTT
Source organism: Mucilaginibacter sp. HD30 (assembly GCF_054061755.1). Lineage (NCBI taxonomy): Bacteria > Pseudomonadati > Bacteroidota > Sphingobacteriia > Sphingobacteriales > Sphingobacteriaceae > Mucilaginibacter > Mucilaginibacter sp. HD30. Next base: position 1,723,867 of record NZ_JBSSEO010000001.1, on the reverse strand, counting down.
GTTAACACATTCAGGTAGTCGTGGTTTGGGCTCGGCGATAGCAAGGCATTATACGCAGATCGCCATGAATACCTGCAAGCTGCCACGCCACGCACAACAACTGGCTTGGCTGGAGATGAACAGCGAGGCTGGCCAGGAATACTGGTTAACCATGACTTTGGCCGGCGATTATGCCAAGGCCTGTCATGAGCGCATCCATGCTAACTTGTTAAAGGCATTGGGTTTGGAGGCACTGCACGTGGTAGAAAACCACCACAATTTTGCCTGGAAAGATCAGTTAGCTGACGGACGCGATGTAATTATCCATCGCAAGGGTGCAACCCCGGCGCATAAGGGCGAACTGGGCATTATTCCTGGCAGCATGACTACACCTGCATACCTGGTATCGGGCAAAGGAACTGGTGATGCTTTATATTCCGCATCGCATGGTGCCGGCAGGGCCATGAGCAGGCAAAAGGCTAAGGATAGCATGGCGGTATCGGCCATGAAAAAACTACTGACCAATGCAGGGGTAACCCTAATTGGCGGCACGGTTGAAGAAAATCCGCTGGCTTATAAGGATATTGAAACTGTAATAGCTTCGCAACACGATCTGGTCGATATTCAAGGCAAGTTTTATCCACGTATTGTCAGAATGAATAAGGAGTAATGATGAAAAAAATAATAATACAAATTACATCAGGTAAAGGCCCGGCAGAATGTTGCCGGGTTGTTGCATGCGTGCAAAGCCTGATGATGAAGCAAGCTAAACAGCAAGGCATTGAAATTGAAGTGCTGGAAAATAAAACCGGCGAATTAAATGGCACCTTACTATCTGCCACGATGATGGCCATAGGAGATAACCTGGATGCGTTTGTAAAGGAATGGACTGGCACCGTACAATGGATAGCACAAAGCCCACATCGCAAATACCACAAGCGCAAAAACTGGTTTGTCGGCATTACTGGTTTTGATGTGAAAGAACTGATACAATGGAACGTTAAGGATGTAAAGCTGGAAACCTGCCGTTCATCCGGCCCGGGTGGTCAGAACGTAAATAAGGTAGAAACGGCGGTGCGGGGAACTCATCTACCATCTGGCTTGCAAGTTATGGCGATGGATACGCGATCTCAGTTGGAAAACAAAAAGCTTTGTTTGGCCCGACTGGAAGCCAAAATAATGGTTTGGCAAACAGAACAACTGATAGCACAACAGCAGAGTCAGTGGCAAGAGCATAAAGTCCTGGAGCGAGGCAATCCGGTTAAAACGATAAAAACCGAGTTGTTTTAACCATTGGTATTATTCAGACTGAAAACAGACCGTCTCATAAATTTTATGAGGCGGTTTTTTTATTGAATTTTTTGACAGACCAAAAGACCAACCGCCTATCTTACTACTTTAAACGGGGTGTTAATTTCAGCCGCACTATTAAAAGAAATAGCCATGGAGTAAATCATGGCTATTTCTTTCTTTCTTTCTTTACGTACAGGAATTACACTGCGTCAGATAACGAACTGAATGTAAAATCCCTTATTTTCATTGGTGGAATCATATAACTTTGATAACTTTCAACGCTAATGGCGCGTTCAGGTTTACCCAGGGCCTCTACATTATTAAGCATTATTACAGGGCTCTCGTTAAATCGGAAATTTTTAACAGGAAACTTGATCTTGCCATTTTCGATATAAAATGTACCATCACGTGTAAGGCCTGTAAGCAATAACGTCTGCTGATCGACCATACGGATATACCATAAACGTGATACTAAAATGCCGCGTTCTGTACTGGCTATCATTTCTTCAATGCTACTATTACCACCTTCCATAATGATATTGCTAGGGCCTGGCATCGGTTTAACTCCTTTCTTTTGCGCCCAGTACCGGGAATAGCTTAAGTTTTTAACAACCCCCTTGTCAATCCAGTACGTTTTTTCTAACGGTATGCCGTCACGGTTCCAGGTAGATGCGGGAAGCTCCTGATAAAAAGGATCAGAATAAATGGTTACTTTTTCATCCATTAATTGGTCTCCCAAACGTGTGCCTCCACCTTTTTTACTCAGAAAACTTCGTCCTTCTTCGGCGCTACGCGCATCAAAGCGGAACATGTTTTCTAATATATAAGCGCCGGCGGTAGGCTCTAATATCACCGTGTATTTACCCGGCTCTATAGCTTTCGCGTCTTTAGAAGCGTTAGCCTTCATGCAAGCGATTTTAGTAGCGCTATATGTATCTAATTTTTTAACGTCGGTAAACCCGCGTGCGGCATACCCTGATATGGTCCCTGTATCATTACGTGTAGTTACAGAGAAGGTAACATCAGATGCTTTATCATAGGCAAATAAGCCTTTCGAGTTCATGACGGCACTGAAGCCAGAGGTGTTTTCCAGGAAACCTGCCTGTACCAATCCCGCTTCTTTAGTAGCTTTCATGCTTTGCGAGATCAATTCAGCACGCGTATCAGGTGTCATCGCAGCAGTAGCTTCGTTAAATGTTATAGCTTCTTTAAAGGTGGAAGGTCCCAATAAAGGCATATACTCCGGATTATCTGGTGCTAATTGCGCCAGTTCTTCTGAACGGCGCACTACTTTTTCAATCGATTTGTCATCAAACTCATTGATACTTGCCGACCCTGTTTTTTTGCCAAAGGTTGAACTTACGGATAAACTCATTACATCCGTTTCGCCGGCAGTCGACACTGCGTTTAACGCCGTGCGTATATTGCCCCCCATTCGGCCAGCTAATCCTGCCTCACACTCGTCAGCTTTTGAGTAGGCAATCGCCTTTGTTAAGATAGCCTTTGCTTGTTCTTTAGTTAATATTCCCATGGCTTACTATCCTATCTTTCTTTTAGTGTTAATAACATTTACCCCATTAAAACGCGCAGTTGATGAACCATGCGATACAGCACTAACCTGCTGTGGTTGACCCTTACCGTCACGAAACGAACCGCCGAGACGATAATCGCGCTCATCGCAAACGCCAACGCACGAATTCCAAAACTCCCGGGTATTGGCCTGATAGGCTACATCATTTATTTGCCCAACTATCTTACCGTTCTTGATCTCATAAAACAATTGACCGCCAAACTGAAAATTGTAACGCTGCTGATCGATAGAAAAAGAACCGTTGTTCACTATAAAAATGCCTTTTTCTACGTTTTTGATCATATCGTCCTGTGAAAGCGGATTTTTGCCCGGCTTTAATGACACATTTGGCATACGCTGGAACTGAACAGTGTCCCAACTATCAGCATAACAGCACCCCTGCGATTGCGTTAGTCCAACCATTTTAGCCTGGTCACGAATAGCCTGTAAATTAACCAGTACGCCATCTTTAATTATTTCCCATTCTCCACATTTTACACCTTCATCATCATAACCTACCGCGCCTAACGATCCTTTTTGCAGTTTATCAGCGTGTATATTAACATGATCACTGCCATATTTAAAGTTTTTGGAGGTTAATTTATCTAAACTAACAAAGCTGGTACCCGCAAAATTGGCCTCATAACCTAATACGCGGTCAAGTTCGGTAGGGTGGCCCACTGACTCATGAATAGTTAACCACAAATGCGATGGGTCAAGCACCAGATCATATTTACCCGGCTCAACGGATTTTGAGATTATTTTCTCTCCAACATTTTTGGCAGCCTGGGCAATATCTTCTAAAAGATCATAGCGTTGTTTATAGCGGGTCACTACTCCCTTTACTTTTTCTGACTCTTTAGGTATCAAATATTCATAACTCATACCCATTGGCGCGCTTAACGCCGTTTGTGTTTGAAATGAACCGGCGCTTGGGTCGGTTTTAGTAACTGTAAAATCCGGATAAATGCGGTGAATATCCTGATCTATATAAGATCCATCGGTTGATGCAAAATACTTTTGCTCATTAATCATAGATATTCCGGAATTAACAAAACTGGCGCCGCCTTTAGTTGCTATAGCATTCGCCGTTAAAAGCAATTCAACTTTTTCTTTAATTGGTACCTCGAACGCATTTTTTTCGATGGGTGCTTTCCAGCTTATTTCTCCATAGCCTTTTTGTGGAGTTAACTCTACAGGCTTGCCTCCAATTTTAGCATTTGCTTTCGCTACCGCAACTGCACGAATGGCTGTTTTTGACATACCTTCCTTAGTTACGTCATTGGTAGCCGCAAAGCCCCAGCATCCGTTTGCTATAACACGGATACCTACACCAAACGATTCACTATTAGCTATATTTTGCACCCGCTGTTCGCGAGTTGATACAACCTGCGATAAGTATCTTCCAATACGCACATCGGCATATGATGCGCCCGCTGATTTTGCTGTGTTTAATGCCACATCTGCCAAAGCCTTTTTAACGGCTACGTCCATGCCATCCAATGCCTCTGAACATTCTATAGACCGCCCGAAGGCCGCAAGATTAGGCAGAAGCATTGAGCCTGCACCTATACCGGTTAAATAAATAAAATCTTTACGTCTCATATCAGTTATTATTAAAGAATTTGCTTTCGGCCCATAAAAAAGTGCAGGCCATTAAAAATAAGATAAAAAAGTATTCTTTAGGCACATACTCCTGGCTTTTCTTACCGCTTTTTTTAGGATATACCCGATTTTTGGGATATTGAGCAATGTGTTCGTTGGTAATCGCCTGCCTGGAAGCTGCTTTCAAGCTTTTCCAGTTATTTTCGCCCCAGACGTACCACCTATTAGCAGTATTATTGAGGATAATTTCTTGCCAGCCCGATTTATCAGGCCAATAGGTAGTGTTTTTTTTAAACAAGGAGGTAATATCCGTGGCCGGATATACTTTTGTACCATTTATTTCAATATTTTTTGCTGCTTCGCTATTTTCTAATTCCAGATTTATAGGTTGGTTGACTACAGGAATGGTGTTTTGTACAACCCAATTAGTCGTTGTAGGGACGCTACGCGAAACTTTATTTATCAATAATGACCATAAAGTATAATAATCATTTTTGTGGCCTTTTAATAACCACGTATGGCTGTTATTCAACGTTGTCAATACTAATTTTCCTGCACCAGCCAAGGTGGCAGCCACCAATATATGGTGTTGGTCATCGGCTGCTAAGGCTTGTATATTGTCTCGGTTATTGATGTATAATCGATCTGTATTTAGGTTAGCTGTCTTTTGATTTCCTTGAAGATATATGGTGGTAGCCTCAGCTTGTTTAGCCAAAATACGGCTTATGCTAATCTCACGTTGCAACCATGATACTGATCTGCCCGCACTATCGGCCCTGATTATAATCCCCAAGCCTTTTTTAAATACCGCTTCTTGCAGAACATTGCTCGCCGTTGAGTTAAGCGATTGGAGCAACGATTGATCGCTTATTAACACATCAAATTTGCTTAAAAGCTGTGCCGAGATAATGGTCTGGTCTATTTGTGCAGTATTGATAAATTCCTGGCTGATTTTCCCCTTTGTAATAGTAGACCGCGAAGCAACGCCATAACCATTTTCGCCTAACCAATTTTTTAAAAATTTGGTTTCAAAATCAGGCGAAGCCGAAAGAATTAAAACAGCTAACGGTTTTTTAGCATCTATAAACACCGGGATAGCCTCATTTTGTAAGGTATCCTTGCCATCTATTATCAATAAATTGTAGATGGCTTTACCCATTGACCTTGGTTTTGTTTTGAGCGTTATTGCCGTTTCTATGTTAGGGAGGACAATTGCCGAGTCCAGCGTAGTATTCAATCCAGTTAACAATAGTTTGTAATGCCTTTGAGTGCTGTTTTTATATTTTAGTTGTACAGTGAAATCTTCACCGGCTTTTATTTTATCTGTCCAGCTCAGGGCTACAATCCCGTCAGGAACAGCTGCAGGATGAAAAATAATTGATTTGTCACCCAATTGAGCTAATTCGTCCTTTGTTAATCCATAACCAAAAACTTGCAGGGGTGCTGAAACAAGTCCCAAATCACTTATCAAGGTCACTTTTGGATGTTCCCTATGGATTACTTTGTCAATTGTAAAAATGCTGTCGTTACTATTTGCTCTTAAAACGTCTTTACTAAACCCTTGGGTTAGTAATATATGACGAGCGTTTCCTTCTTTGTTGTCTGCCCAATAAGTTACAGGTAAGATCAGGCACGCTAAAGCCCATATTGCAATTATTGTTGCAGTTAAACGCAACAACAGGTACTGTCTTAATTCTCGTCGGTATTCCCGGTAAAGGCTCCATACCGCCATCGCTATGCAAATAAGTATCACTATAATAGTATGGCTCATTCGTGTTTACCTATTTGTTCTTAAGTTTTGATAATAATGTTGGGATAGACCCATATCGGGAGTACCTGGTTTGCTTTGCGGCAGCTTAGTGCTTTCAGGCAATGCCTTTTGTATAGCATGTTGAACAAGATCAATATCCTGCACCAAGGGGTAGGATGCCAAAACTATTCTATTAAGAGCATTTAGCGCCTTTAAATAAATTTGCGGCTGCGTTGATGCCTTTATACTTATCTGCTGTGTGGCAAGTTGTAAAATACGTTTATCGGCAAGGGTATATTTACGCGTAATTTTAAGCTGTTCTAATATCGGTATGGCATTTTTCAGGTTGATAAATTCGTCGTCTTTTTTTACTGTAGTTGATTTTTTAAACGGTTGCGTTATGGTGCCCAAATCGCCCGATAGTCGTTTATCTAACTTAAGAGGAGTTGGATCATAAGCGGTTTTGGCGACGTACGCACGCGATTTTTGTTGCAGATCTTTTAACAAACGTAAAGCCTTATATTCATAAGGTAACGCTTCGTTTGGTTTATAAAGGCGCAGTCGTAGTTCGGCGTTCCACATTTCGTTAAGGGTGGCTCTTAACTGTGCTTTTAAAGCTGGTTCAAGGAAAGTAGCAACTTCAGCATTATCGTGTTTATCGGTTAAAGCGTCAAGGATCATAGCGGAATTATTGAAATTTTCAACTTTGCTTAATTCATTCTTCTCACTCAATTTATCAATGTCAGATTCGTCTTCCTCACCTAAAAAACGGCCATAGCGCAGACGAAGCATTTTTTGGTCAATTCCAATATCGTTGGCTGTACTGTTAAACGCCTCTTTGCTCAGACTGTCTTTTTGCTTAAGCAACTGCTCTGTATCTATAATGATCTGCCTTTGGCTTCTGAAATATTCTGGTTTGATGCTACTGCTACTAACCAGTCCTTTCATACTCAACAAGGCTGCTGTATCCTGTATGGCTATTGTATAAACATCAGTACGTGTTTTTTGCTGACGGTTATCAAACGCTTCAACATAAAAATAGAGTTCATCTCCCGGCTCCATCTCAAACGCGGGCAAATCAAACAAATGTTGTAATGTATAGTGTTTGTTATGATCATAGAATGATTCGCCGAAGCTGATCTTATACGCTTTAAATTTAACGGCTTCGCCACTGCCTTTAGCTACTGTGGCATAAATAAATGCTTTGTTTATGCCATAATCATCTGTAAGTGTGGTTTTAAGTGTAACCTTTAGTGCTTCTCCGGCATCTATAAATGTGTACTGTTTAGGAGATTTTATGCTGACGAGCGGCGCGTTATCTTTAATAATGTCTACCTGGTAAAGGTCAGACAGTTTACCATCCGCGCTAACCTGGTAAAAACCGGGTTTATTAATTAGCCTTTCACCTGTCCATTCATCGCCATTTTTATTTGTTTTCAGTGTTATGTATTCCTGATTGTTAAACAAAAGGCTAAGTTTCTTAAGCGGAATATTTGTGCTGATGCGCCAACCAATAACCGAACCTTCCTCAGCTACAAAACCAAATTTATCCTGCTTATGCTTAGGTTTGCCCGTATAGACCGGTGGCGTAATAATAAGAGCAATAGATTCAATTTGGGGTAATACTTTTTCTTTGACGATTGGCGTGGACGAAATAATATTATCGCCGGTTGCATAACCAAATACAGTAACAAACCTCATTAAAAAAGTGATTATTACAGCAGCCAGCAAATATCCAGAAGCTATTTTGAGCCGTTTTAAAAATTCTTTTGGCAGTGATGGGATCTGGGCTATACCGCCTTCAATTCGTTTTAATTGCAATTTTTGTAAAAGCGTGAGATCAGCAGGTGATCTTAATATTAATTCTGCACTTTCTTGCAAGCGGGGATAAGTTTGATCTAAAAAAGCCGTTAATGACGCTGTCGTTATACGCCAGGACCGACGCGCGAAGGTGATTATTGCAAATGAAATAATAAACAATGGAACTAACCACCAAGGCTGTGGCAAAAACAGGAAACGGATTTTGTTTATGAGAAACCAGGCATTGCCTGCGGCTAAGGCAATGGCTATAGCCAGCAACGCATCGGCAAGTAATTGATAGCCAATCCATTTTTGCTTTAAGCTTTTTATTATATCCGCTCCGTGCTTAGCCATTTACCAACTCTTTTTTGTTTTTTGTGGACAGCCAGCGTTCGGTGGCAAAAGAGAATACCAATGCAAGCCATAAATAAAAGCTAAGATCCTTATAACTGTTAGGCTCATCATATATTTTACCGGCTGTAAACGCTGGCTTTAGCTGAGTGTCGCTTATTAACCTACGGTCATGTTGCGTAATATCATCCGCTATGGGCTGCGTTAATTCCAGTACCCATTTAGGGAATTCATTCTGCCATACCAGGTCGGTCCAGGCCGGATTAAAACGGCTGTAAAAATGGTAGGTGTTTAGTTGGGATTTTTGTTCGGAGGTGAGTATTGGGTTATCAAACCCATCAACCCAAACACTATTACCTACAACTTTTTTTGAGGTGACTATCTGGTACAAGGCGGTTTTGGCTCTTCCTTGAGTAAGTGTCTGTGCATTGGTATTACTTAGCCACGACTGTATTTTGGCTGATTTGCCGGGCTCATAAATAAAGAGATTTTTCGTTTTGGAACGAATATAACCCAAAAGTGGTTTTTCTGACAACCAATAGATCCAGTTTTGGTGATCCGGAATAGTGGCGGCATCTTTGTAGAATTTGATCACGGTATTACGTCCGGTTACTTGACTAACAGCTAATAAAGCTGCCTTTAAATAGTTTGCGTCAGGTATCGGATTGTCAGCATAAATAGCTATTCGGCATGTCGTAGTATCAACCGGTATTGTAGCATTTTCAAAACGTATAAACAGAATACCGTTATTGACAGACGATTTATAAACGCTATTTTGCCCATTAACGATGTCCTTGTATTGATAAAGGGTGCCCGTTGGGGTTGATGAACCCTGCAACACCCTGATTTTTCCGTCAGCCATTAACCAGGCACTAACCGGCCAACTAGCTACCGAATCTGCAGGAATATAAGTATGCCATTTGAGTTGCAGCGGTGTATTTGGTTTTTCGCCCTTAAAATGTTTAATTAAATTTGGTGTAAATAATTCAATAGGTGTTACTGGGGAAACCTGGTCGGCTAGTTGCTTGAGTAAAGACCAATAATTTAAAGTATCGTTATATTTCACGCTGTGAGTCTTTGCCTTGGATAGTTCCTGTTTACTAAATCCCGTTTCAAGAAAATGCAATTCATAGCCGGTGTTAGTTAATGAATCAATTTTAGCTTGAAAGTGGTTGTAAGTCTCTTTAAAATTTGCTGAGGGTAACAACACCCAGCCTTTGGCATTATTTGTTTTAAATCGTGTTGACAGTAGGGGTGCGGCAAGTAAAAAGGCCAGCAATAAAAGCAACAAGCACCTTACAAGTAAAAGCAAAATATCCAACAATTTAAAGATCCGGTTACTTGCCTGGGAAGATGCAGTGAATAATGAAATGCTGCCAACTTTAAGTGTTTTGCCAGGTTTAATATTCCATAAATGGATAATAACCGGGATACTGATAGCAGTAAGCGCAAACAGCCATATGGGGTTAGTGAGCAACATGTCAACTTTTATTCCTGGCTACCAAAAAATCGCGCAATGCTTTATCCAATGGGTGACTCGTGTTGATAACTTGGTGAACAATCTGTTTCCCTAATAACGCCATGCGGGTACTTGATAGGTGTCGTTGCAGGTTTTCTTTATAAGTTTTTACAAGTTGTCCATTAACGTCTATAGTTTCACCGCTTTCCAAATCTTCAAAAGTAGAGAAGCCCTTAAAATCCAATTCCAATTCGTTTTGCCCCATTAATTGAAACACGATCGGCTCGTGCCTTAATGCAGCCAATGAATCCAGCAATTTATTAATTTCGCCATCCTGCTGGTACATATCAGTTATAAAAACTAATATTTCTTTACGATTTGAGCCGCTAAACAATTCCTTATAATGCACAGGTTGCGTAAACCTTCCGGCCGGTTCAATTTGTGATAATTGGTAATACAACCGCTGTAAATGCTGAGGGTCGGGTCTTGATGCAAGCGAATACAAACTGCCGTTATTAAATACAGATAATCCCACCGCATCACCCTGTAGGTTGGCCAGATAAGCTAATGCTGCGGCGAGGAAACGTGCGTAATCTATTTTTTTAATACCGTTGTCTTCATGATTCATACTGGCGCTGGCATCTACCAAAAAACGCACAGATATGTTGGTTTCCATTTCCGATTGACGGATATAATACCTGTCAGATCTGGCAAACATACGCCAATCTAACCAACGCAGATCGTCGCCGGCCTGGTAACTTCGGTACTGGCTAAACTCTAAGCCGGGGCCCTTAATTGCACTTTTATTAAACCCGTTAAAAAAGCCATTAATGACCGTTTTTGCCAGTAAGGGCAAATCTTTAATGGTCATTAATACTTTTGGATCAAGCATGGCTGTTAAATGGTTTTTGACCGACCGATCAGTTTGATCAACTCTTCCGTCACATGGTCTGCTGTTATATTTTCGGCCTCGGCTTTAAAGTTCATTAGTATGCGGTGCCGTAATACCGGGTAAGCCATAGCATGAATATCTTCAGTTAATACAGCGTAACGGCCTTTTAATAAAGCACGGGCTTTTGCCGTTAAAATTAAAGCCTGGCCGGCACGCGGCCCGGCGCCCCAGCGAACCCATTCTTTAACATATGTAAGACTGGTAGTATCCGGGCGGGTGGCACGAACGATATGGCTCACATACTTTACCAGATCTGAGTTAATATTTACCTGCCTTACCAAAGCCTGTGCCTGCTGAATTTCCGTAGCAGATATGACCGCTTTTACATCAGGTTTTTGAATACCGGTAGTGCGGTTTAATATATCAAGCTCTTCCTGCTCGGTTGGGTAGCCTATTTTGATCAGTAATAAAAAGCGATCTAATTGCGCTTCGGGCAGAGGGTAAGTGCCGGCTTGTTCTATAGGATTTTGGGTGGCCAGGATAAAAAATGGTTTATCCAGCGGGTAAGTTTGTCCGCCATAAGTAACCTCACACTCCTGCATCGCCTCCAATAAGGCCGATTGTGTTTTTGGCGGTGTACGGTTTATTTCGTCTGCAAGAACAATATTTGCAAAAAGCGGACCTTTATTAAATTTAAAAAAACGTTTGCCTGTAGCATGATCTTCCTCCAATATCTCTGTTCCTATTATGTCAGTCGGCATTAAGTCCGGTGTAAACTGTATTCGCCTGAAAGCCAGTTTAAGTGCCTGCGACATCGTCTTAACTATCAGTGTTTTTGCTAGCCCCGGTACCCCTTCCAATAAGCAATGCCCCCCCGCTAAAAAAGCAACCAGTAATTCATCAAGTATATAATCCTGGCCAACAATTACTTTTTGTATTTCGGCTTTTAGCTGCGGAAGTTTATCCAGCAGTGCTTTTATTTCTAGTTCTGTCAGTTCAGCAGCCATCAGTAAATATTAATTTACAATATAAGATGCTTTTTAGATAAATAGAACAACTTGTTGTAAAAATCTTAACAGAGCGGCATAAAGATTATCACTTCGCTAAATAATAGTAACACCTACCTGAAATTTTATACTAATTTTAAAGTTTTAGTGAAAGTATGCCCTTCAAGTCAAAATTTACATTTGCACGATTAAGCTATCACTCGGGCGACTGGGATACCGACCAGCGTATGCCCTCTAATATTTTAAACTCGCTACTTGAATACACCACTATTCCAATAGATACAAAAGAGAAGGTGGTTGCGTTAAGCAGCGCAGAAATTTTTAATTATCCTTTCGTTTATATGAGCGGCCATAAACTGGTACAATTTGATAGCGTAGAACGGGCTAACTTTAAAAAATATGTAACGAATGGTGGTTTTGTTTTTGTTGATGACTGTAATCATGACATCGATGGTTTGTTTGCCAAATCATTTGAAGCGCAGATGACGCAACTTTTTGGCGCTTTGGCATTACGGAAGATTTCTAGTAACCACCTGATATACAGTTCTTTTTTTAAGTTTGAGAAGGGGCCGCCAAACACGGTGTTTGAGTTAAACGGTTGGGGCGACGATCTAATACACGATTACCTTAAAGCAATTCAAATTAATGGACGTATTGGTGTGTTGTACAGCAATAAAGATTATGGCTGCGAATGGGATTACGATTTTAGAAATAAACGTTTTTTAGCTGAAGACAACACTAAGTTTGCTGTGAATATAATAGTATACGCAATGGGCGGATAGCTTTTGCATGGGGAAGGAGGCCTGCATCTCCTTTACTATAAAGGCTTTTAGTTAATTTCCGCTTAGCCGCTAATTGGTGCTGCGGTATCTAACAAATCATTTACCCTAAAGCCTTTCAGGAAACTGGAAGGCTTTTTTTTACGCAATTCTTCTTCTATAAATGCGGGTGTTGCAAAAAATAAACGTTCCCCATAAAGAAAAATTTTAATTATCTGTATATCAGAATTTTAAGTTTTTTGTTGGAATGCAATTTGCGGCACTAAATTAGTATGCAATTTACCTAATATGTTAATTACCAGTGTAATATAAATTATTGTCCTGTTTTTTTATGCAACGCTTTAGCAACACAATAGCAACAGTTTAGCAACACTTTTACAACACCCATTTTTGGGTACTGACAAAGTTGTGTCACCATTTGGCTTGCAGATCCGCCGTATCTTGCATAAAACCTTAAAATATGGATCACGCAAACGCAGCCCTCTACCCATCGCGCCCCGCCGAAATTGAATTGATACGCGATATGGCCCGCGGAGCTTTAACCGCTAAACAAAAAAAACAACTGGAAAAGGAAATACGCGCAGCGCCCGACAGCAAGGACGCGTTTATTATGCGACCGGCTGCCGATTGGCTCACCAACCGGGTGGTATCAGCAACACCAGATAAACTTTTTGGCGATTTTTGGTACCGTGGCGAGTTGTGTATCCTGTTTGCCGATACCAACGTGGGCAAATCTATACTGGCCGTGCAGATAGGTAATGCCCTGAGCAGCGGCGAACCCGTGCCGTTACTGGGCGCCCCGCTACCCGCAGAACCTGTTTTGTATTTTGATTTTGAACTGAGTGCCGAGCAGTTTGAGCAGCGGTACAGCAGCCATGCAAACGGCCCTTATAAGTTTAACCCTAACTTTTACCGCCTGGTGCTTAACCCTGATGCTACCGGCGCGCAGCGGTTTAAAAACTATGCCGATTATATGAATAACGCGTTGGAGAATACCATCATTAGCACCGGCGCGCGCATCGTTATTCTGGATAATATTACCTGCCTGCGCGGCGGTACCCATGCTGCCGAAAGCGCCATCAGCCTGATGCGCAACCTGCAGGCCCTGAAGCAAAGGTACGGCCTGTCTATACTGGTGTTGGCGCATACGCCCAAGCGCAATCCCGATAAACCCATCAGCAGGAACGATCTTCAGGGCAGTAAAATGCTTATCAATTTTGCCGACAGCGCCTTTGCCATGGGCGAAAGCCAGACCACGCCGGGCACACGCTATCTTAAACAAATAAAGCAACGCAGCGGTACAGAATATTATGGCGCGGCCAACGTGTGCCTTTGCAGTATTAATAAGCGCGGTAATTTTTTAGAGTTTGATTTTAAGGGTTTTGACGACGAAGCCACCCACCTTATGAACTACAAGGAGCGGCAGCGGCGCAACCTGGAAGAAAAGATTATGCAAATGCACCAGCAGCGCTTAAGTGTGCGTGTTATAGCCGCGCAAACGGGAGTGTGTTATACCAGTGTGTTTAGGCTGATGAAGAGGTTGGAGAAGGATGGCAAGGGTGAAGTCGATAATCAAGAATAATAAATTCGTCTTTGCGAGGTAAGCAGCATCTCTGAGCGAGAGAGTGTGCAGTAGGTTGGTCGCGAGTAGTCTGCTTGGGCTGAGCAGCATACTCGCGCCAGCCGTCAATATCGACTTTGAAAAAGAAATTGCAGGGTTTAGTCCGAACGCAGACTATCTATTGGGTTGGCAAAAGCAACTTTTATAGTTTGTAAAGTAATTAAAACGGCTGTTACTATTGTCAATAATATTATCGACAATAAAAACGGTATTGCAGATATGTTTATTCGGTATGCGAAGTCACCCAGCCAGTTGTACATGGTGAGATAGGCTAATGGACACGCGACCGCACCTGCTATCAGCACCACGCCTAAAAAATCTTTTAGGAAAAGTGCAATGATTCCACCTACCGATGAACCCAGCACTTTTCTTATACCAATCTCTTTGGTTCGTTTTTGAATGTTTAAGGTTATGAGCCCAAATACACCCGATAATACAATAATGATAGATAGAACTGTCGCGATATAGGCAGCTTTTTTTAATTGCAATTCAGAAGCGTACACTTTAGCAAGTGCGTCATCCATAAAATGATACTCAAACGGAGCCCCGGGCATTAGCTGCACCCATTTGCTTTGAATGGCGCTTAAGTTGGTCTGCATATTACCCGGTTTTACCCTTATCGTGAAATAACGGTACACGTGTATGTTCTGCACGTTCCTATACACTTGCGGCTTTATTTTATCATGCATCGAACCGAAATGGTAATCGTTAACTACACCTGTAATTATAAACGGCCACTCAGTGGTGTAAGCAGGCATCATTACTTTTTGTCCGACTGATTCCTCAGAGATTTGCCAACCCAATGCTTTGGCTTCCGTTTCATTGATCACTAATTTGTTACTGTCAGCATCTGAAAATATGGGGCTGAAAAATTGACCGGCCTTTATGGATATGCCATAAGTTTCAGCAAATTTATTATCGGTGGTTAACCCTTGGGCGCTAATAGGTTGTAAAGGGTTTGCGCCTTGCCGGTAGATCAGAATGTTACCGCCATTACCACCATCGGGTATTTCGAATGATAACGAAATGTGCTGAATTTGCGGCATTTGCGACAACTGATCACGAATACCTAACATTTTATTAACCCCCACAAGCGACCAATCCCTCGGCAATTGGGCATAGATAAGGTAATCTTTGTTATAACCTAAATTCCCGTTAAAAAATAAACTTATCTGCTTTGAAATAATTGCCGTCCCTATCAAAACAACTGCAGCCGTAGCAAACTGAAAAGCAACCAGCGTCTTGCGTAACCACACTGTTTCCCTAGCAGAATTCAGTTTCCCTTTAAGCGATTCAACCGATTTTAGCCCTGATAATACAAAGGCAGGATACAAACCCGCCATAATACCGATAAATAAAGCGAATAAAACAGGCGCCCCTATAAAATATAGGGGAAATGAGAACAATCCTGTTATGTTTTTCCCTAAAGCATCACTCATGTAGGGCCGGGACAGCAAGTAAATAAGTAATGCCAAAATAGTAGCCAGTGATGTGATAATTATCGATTCGACTAAAAATTGCCACACTAATTGTTTCCGCATTCCGCCTAATACTTTGCGGATTCCCATTTCACGTAGACGCCTTGATGAGCTTCCGATACAGATATTTACAAAGTTGATAATGGCCATTAACAAAATAAACAGTGCGATACATGATAATGTGCGCATCATTTTTTTAATGATTCCCCCTTCTGATGTTAGGTTATAATCATGCAAACTCACCAAATATGGCGTAAGGTTGGTGCGAATCACATCATCCGTCTCATATCTTTTCATCAAATCTTGCATAGCCTTATTAACCGCCTTTGGATCAACTCCGTTTTGCAGTTCTACATAACCAACAGTATTGGTATTGTTCCAACCATTTATGCTGGTCGCGCCGGAGAAAAAGAAATCAGAATTGTTGCGGGGACCAGTATGATTATGCGGGTCGAGATTTGTTACGGAATTTGCGGGCAGCTCATCCAGCACACCGCTGATCATAAAATCGTGCTTTTCGCCTTTCGTGTTTTCAAATCCCAATGTTTGTCCCGTTACATCCTTTCTGCCAAAGTATTTAATGGCGGCATCCTGAGTAATAACAACAAAAAAAGGATCGTTCAAGGCGGTTTTGACGTCACCATATAACAATTTAAAACCATACATGGTGAGCAAGGTGCTATCGCCGGTTTGTATGTTTTCGCGATAACGTGCTTCGCCTTTAGAGACTATGGTTGCCGCAAGGCCGTAGCGGTAAAAATTGCGGATCAGTCCGGGATAATTCTCTGCCAGCGCCTTCGGCAATTCGGCTATCTGACCAACCTCGTTCCCCATATTTGGATCCTTCCATTTGCTGAGGATGATATATTGATTATCGGCATTCGCCAATTCTTTATTTACCTGAAATTCGCCCCAAACATAAGCGCCTATAAGCATAGTAAACGCTATACCTGCTGATAACCCTAAAATATTAATGAGCGACAATATTTTGTCTTTCCAAAGGTAACGCCAGGCGATGGTTATATAGCTTTTGAGCATAGCGTGGGGGATATTTTTTGAAGGTATATAAATTTTAACCAAATGGATGCCGAAGATTAATATATTAACAAACGATAATAAACGTAAAAAACAGTACAATTATATAACCCGAGGGGTCTTATCGAGAGAGACCGCGGACGCATGACGACTCTGTATTGCCGCACAACCATATGCTTGCTTCTTGAAGCAGTTGATTCTGTGTGCCCTTGTCGGTCTAAATGCGTGGACCAGTTAGCGATATTTTGTAAATTAGCAACATGGTATATATCAATTCCATCCACTCAGGTCTCCTAATAGAGATCCTGCGAAGCACGATGCTTTTCCAGCACAAGGTGCTCTGCGAGACTACAAAAAGGAAAAGTATCGCACAATAAAATAAATTGTGCCCTTGTTGGCCTTCGGCGCGCCCGCCGTTGTTGTGTCTTATGACCAACAACAGAAGCGTGGACCAGTTAGCGATATTTTGTAAATTAGCAACATGGCCGATATTAATTTTGATTATCATGCACAATTTTTTACCGCTACGATATTGGAGTGGAAACACCTGTTAAAGCCCGATAAGTTTAAAGACATTGTAATAAACAGCTTATTGTTTTTAAAAAACGAGAAAAGTATCGTGGTGTATGGTTTTGTAATAATGCCTAATCACATCCATTTAATTTGGCAGATACAAGACGGGTTTAAGAGAGAAGCGGTACAGCAGCGGTTTTTGAAGTTTACCGGCCAGCAATTGAAGTTTGAATTGACCAAAACTTACCCAGATTGGCTAACTGATTTTAAGGTTAATGCTAAAGATAGGGAGTACCAGATATGGGAGCGAAACTCGTTAAGTGTTGACCTTTGGAGCCAGGCGGTGTTTGAGCAGAAACTTAAATATATTCATAATAATCCAGTTCAGGAAAAATGGCAATTGGTGCAATATTCCGAAGAATATAAGTACTCGTCGGCTAAGTATTATCACACCGGAATTGATGAATTTGGACTATTAACACATCATGCTGAATAAATAACGTTTTGTTCGGAAACCCGTTGATTTCCCCGCGCACATGTTGTTGGTCATAAGACGCAACAACGGCGGGTGCGCAAACACCAACAAGGGCTAGAACGTTTTGTTCGGAAACCCGTTGATTTCCCCGCGCACATGTTGTTGGTCATAAGCACAACAACGGCGGGTGCGCAAACAGCAAAAAGGGCTAGAACGTTTTGTTCGGAAACCCGTTGATTTCCCCGCGCACATGTTGTTGGTCATAAGACGCAACAACGGCGGGTGCGCAAACACCAACAAGGGCTAGAAGAGATTGCTTCGTTCCTCGCAAGACGGCCGGGGGCATTCTCGTCCGTGTAGAGGTTCCGAAAAAAGGGACCTTGCGAAGCACGATGATTTCCAGCGTAGGGCTCTCTGAAAGAGGTCCTGCTGAGACATAAAAATATTAATCTATCCTTATGCTTTTAACTGCCTTGTCAAAAGCGTGGTCTTTAATTCCAGGCACTTTTAATCCCTCAGCACGGAAAACGGTAAGATCTGTTATTCCTAAAAACCCAAGAAACGCTTTTAAATAAGGCGCAACAAAATCGTTCATTTTTCCCGGTCCTTCTGAATAAACGCCACCCGATGACATGGCTACATAAACTTTTTTCCCTGTTATCTTTCCCACAGGGCCGTTTTCGCCATATCCAAACGTTATACCCGCCCTGGTAATATGATCAATCCATGCCTTTAACGATGAATGGATGGTAAAGTTTATGAGCGGTGCACCTATTACAATAATGTCTGCGGCAAATAATTGTTTAACTAAATCATCAGACAGGCTAATAGATTTTTTTTGTTCTTCAGTAAGCTGATCGCCGGGAACAAAGAATGTATGAAGGACTTCAGGTTTAAGATGCGGGATCCCGCTCTCTACAAGATTTAATTCATCAACTGTACTGTCTGGATACTTGTGCTGAATTTCTTTAACGATGGCATTGCCTAATTTAATACTGTAAGATGTTGCACCTTGTATACTTGACTTTAAATGCAGGATATGTTTCATAAGATTGATCTGATTAATTACAAAAGCAAAACTATGGCTACCTGGTGATAAAAAGACAGTCGTTACCCAAAGGTAATCGCTTACATTGGGGTAAGTGATTATCTTTGCTGTTATGAAAGTTGTTAAAAATCAACCACTAATGGGCAAGGCAGAATGTGCCGGGTCACTAAAAAACATTCTTGATGCCATGTATGTGCTGAATGGAAAGTGGAAGTTGGCGTTGATACTCTCTCTTGTGCAATCGTCCAAGCGTTTCAATGAGATCCAGAATGAAGTAGCTGGGATATCCTCTAAAGTTTTAGCTAAGGAATTAAAAGATCTGGAATTGAATGACTTTATCAAACGCCGCGTTTACCCCACCATACCGGTTAGCATTATTTATGAAGCCACTGATTATAGCCAAACCTTAAAAAATGTATTGGCTGAATTAAGTACGTGGG
The DNA here is from genome assembly GCF_054061755.1 of Mucilaginibacter sp. HD30. NCBI lineage: Bacteria > Pseudomonadati > Bacteroidota > Sphingobacteriia > Sphingobacteriales > Sphingobacteriaceae > Mucilaginibacter > Mucilaginibacter sp. HD30. Next base: position 1,704,772 of record NZ_JBSSEO010000001.1, on the reverse strand, counting down.
GTGAGCAGCACAGGGAAAAAGTTAAAGAGAGTATGCGAAAACATTCTTAAGATAAATACTTAAAATTAGTTTCAGTCCAGCTTGCCTCTAAAAGCAACCCTGCAGAATACAATGTTTTTCAGATGCAGGGTCCTCAGCGACAGACCCTGCGGCGACGAAGAGCTGGCGGAAATTATTATCGGTTAGCCACCCGTTACCTGACGATTGTAACATAACCAGACATTACACCGCGCGAGTGCTTAAGGTTAATCAAATAATAATACGTACCCATTGGCAAATCGGCATTTTTATATTTGCCATCCCACGGAATGCGATAGCCAATGGATGAGAATACCTTTGCGCCTTGCCTGTTAAAAACATCCACAGTGCAATCTGTATAGGTGTCAAGATAATTAATATTCCACGTATCGTTGTAGTTATCGCCGTTAGGGGTAAATGCATTAGGCACTATCACGGCTTTCAATACCTTCACTAAAACCTGGTCTGATACGGCGCATCCGTTTGAATTGGTTACCGTAAGCGTATAGGTGATATCGTTTACAGGCGTAACCACCGGTTTTAAAACGGTGCTGCTGCTCAGCCCCGTAGCCGGCGACCATAAATAAGTGAGGTTATCGCCGCTCGCTGTGGCCGTCATACTCGTACTTGCGCCCTGTAACACGCCCATATCTGCGCCTGCGTTAACTTCTGGCAGGGCATTAACAGTAACATTATTACTTAAGGTATCGGTACAGCCATTGGTGCAGGTGTAAATATACCGCAAAGTAAAAGTGCCGGCTCCGGCAGTTGAAGGGCTAAATAAGCCGGTGCTGCTAAGCCCGGTGCCAACAAACAGCCCTGTACCGGCAACGCCGGCTAATTCGCTTGCCGATAATTGCACATCTGCATCATTTATGCAAAATGCTAATGGCGCGGTAAATGCTAATTGCGGCGCTGCCAGTAAAGTAATGGTTTTGTCAACCAACGAAACGCATGATAACCCGGAATACGCCAGCATCCGCACCTGGTAATTAGCCGACGCCGGAGCATGAAAGGTTGGATAAGTATGCCGGTAAAGTTTGCCGGAATACGGGCTATTGTCGGTTATTTTTACTGTGGGCTTATTGCCATAATCAAAATACCACTCTATTTTAGTTATTGCTCCAAAATCAACGGTGGACAGGTTGGTAAATAGCACCTCGCGGTTGCTGCACAGTTGTGATGGATTGAGTACTGTAAAGGCAGCCACAGGTACCGAGCCGTTCACCGTAATGTTTTGGGTACGGCTTGCCGAGCATCCATTGTTTGACGTTACCGTAAGCGTCACTTTATAAACTGCCGCAGTGCTGTATTTATGGTTAGCATTTTTTAAGGTGGATGTATTGGGGTTTGCCGCGCTGGCATTATTATCGCCAAAATCCCACAAATAGCTAAAACCGGCAGATGAATTATCGGCAATAGTTGTGCTGTCTGTAAACGAAGCAGAAGCATCAGCAAGGCAAATTGCAGGTATGCCAAAATTTACTACCGGCGTAGGGTTTACCGTAATACTTCGCGTTTTGGTAGATGAGCATCCACCGGCGGCAGTGACTACAAGTTTTATAATGAATGTTCCGGCTGAGGCAAAAGTATGTTGAAACACTGCATTGTTATTTTTTGTTTCTATTGTGCCATCGCCATAATCCCATATCCAGCTGCTGATATTACCTTCGGTGGCAGTTGATTGATCTGTTAAAGTAACGGCTTTTGTAACGCAATCAGGGGTAGTAAATGTAAACGCAGCCACCGGTGACTCGCTGATGTGGATAGTTTTTTCAGCAATTGCCGTTGCGCATCCATTATTGCTGCTAATGACAAGTTGAACCGTATAATTCCCCGGCTGGCTATATAGGTGCGAAGGATTTTGCAGGGCCGACGTTTTACCGTCGCCAAAATTCCACAACCATGCGGATATTGTACTTCCATCTGCCTTGGTCTGATCTTTAAATACCGTGGAGTCGCCCAGGCATTTACCCACAACCGCAAAAGCCACTTCAGGAGGATCCACAACAGTAAGCTTTATTTGATTGGATGCAACTACACATTGGTTGGCGTCGATATTATCAACATGTGCCGAAACCAGGCGGTAGTAATAGATACCGGTATCGGTAGGCGCCGTTGTCGAAAACGACTTTACACTGTCAGCTGCAGTTTGATCAGTCCAAACACCGTTCACCTTTGCTTGTAGTTTTTGAACGTAGCCGCTGGCCAAAGTTGTGGTAGCATTTATGGTAACAGGTGCGCCGGCACAAACTGATTGTGTTGTACCTGATTGGGCAAATACTGCCGATACCTGCTTACCAAATGGCGTAATGGTAATATCATCAATGGCAAAAGCACCTCCGCCATTGATGGTCATTTTTATTACGATCGTATTGGTATTGACCGGTGTGGTGAAATTGACCAGCCCCCGGCCCCACCAATCAATAGGGGGAGTATCGATTATCTTGCCCGTACCCAAAACAGTACCGTCCGTTGTCTCTATCGAAAAAGTAACGTTTGGGAAAACGTTTCTGTTAGTTAACAGCCTGGTTATATTGGTAACAAACTGGTATTGGGTATTGGCACATAAACCAGTCTGGACGCTCGAATAAAAAACACCCGATGCCTGGCCTGCGTTAAAAATCATCATATAGCCATTAGAGGGCTGCCTTGGAAAAATAGGGGTGAACGGTGTATGATCCGGTATTACAGGCCATTGGTTGGACATTCCGCTTGTGGTATTAGCAATGGTATAATAGCCCTCGCTGATGAAACCTTCACTACTATATTCATAGGGTGTAACACCTAATTGCGGAGGCAAAATGCCATAACGTGTCTCGGGTCCGGACCCAAAAGTGATAACGGCCGGGTCGCCAAAGCTTTGCGAATAAGCTTGATGGCCCAACAATGCAAATAAGAAACCGAAAACAACAGTACGGTAAAAGTTTTGAATTGTTGAACGCTTAGCGGCTTGAAAACGCATTGTATTAATAAAAAGGTCTAGCAGTAAAATTCAAAATCAGACCAAAGTCAGCTATCACTGTTTTTGGCTATTTTAAAAAGCACAGTTGGATGTGTAGTGTTTATTTTGATTTTAAAACACAATAGTACATAATATTGAGATAAATAAAAGTAAAACGCTTGATAAATGGCTGCCGTTGAAGCATAAGAAAAGGAAAAAATGCATGTGTTATCAAGAAACTTTTAAGAAAACTGCCCTCGGTTGGTCTTCGTCGAGCCTCACTCGCTACGGCAAGCGTCATACTGTGGTTAATGCAGAGGTTTGGCTGCGCCAATATTGGTATTAAACGCGCCCGCCGTTATTGTGTCTTATGACCAACAACAGAACGTGGGCCTATAACCGATATTTTGTAAACCAGCAACATGTCCGTTATAAATTTCGATTATGATGCACGATTTTTCACCGCTATGATATTGTAATGCAAGCACCTTTTAAAACCAGATAATTTAAAGACATAATAGTAATCAGCTTAATGTTTTTCCGACCACGCAGGCCTCATAAAGAGGCATTGCCAAGCACCATGCTTTTCCAGGGGAGGAGAGTAGCCCTATTGGCCCGATATCAGTTTTCTCACCTCAGGATTGATTGCGGCTTTATCTAATTTGTCAGTTATCTTTAAATACTTTCTGGCGCTATCTTTTTGATAAAAGTAGGTATATGCTGCGGTAAGTTGCGCATATGTTCTTGCATTAACAGGTTCGATGGTTATAGCAGTTTTTAACTGTTTTATGCTGGTTTTTAATAAATCAATATTTTTTGTTTTAAAAAACAGCTGACCATAACTGGTTGAGGACGCTTCCCAAACCCTGGCGTTAGATGGGTTAAGTTTTAACGAACGATCAAAGAATTTAAGCGATTCTTTAAACTTACCTTGCATACCCAAAAGGTTACCAAAACCCCAATAAACATCAGCATTCAAACTATCCAGCAACCACGCCTGATTGAAGCGTTTCATAGCCGTTTCGTGGTCGCCTTTATTCAAAAAGTCCCATGCCCGACTAATAACATCCCTGGCGGCTTTCCGTCTGTCGGTATAGTCTTTATCAATGGATTGAAGAAACTCGTTATCATATTGTAGCTGTTCGGGGCATTTTTTCGCCTTACCGTACATGGGTAACAAATTTATTCCTTCAGGACATGGCTGAGCCCGACTGCAACTATGAAGTAAGAGTGTTATAAGAATAAAAAGGATTTGTTTCATGACAAATTGCGAAAGGTGCGTAGCTATTTCGAAGATAACAAATACAACTTGTATTTACGATTTTTTTCCGGAGAGGACGTTCTGCGAGAGACCCTGCGGAGACGAAAATTTGACGAAACACCTCCTAAATACTTTATTTGCAAAATTTACATTTCTATTAACAATGTGAAGTAAGCCGACTTAATAATGGCTGGGTAAGAGGAAAGAAGTTTAAGGCAAAGTTGTCTGCCAATGGCCAAACCACGACTGTTAATGGTGTTGTACAACTGATGGATCGTGCAACCGGCCCTTTGGATGAAAATGTTCAGTAACAAGACTTTGTTAACGTAACAAAAGTTTGGCTGTTGAGCAATGATAGCCAATCTATTTCTGTTCAGACCAACGCAAGATCTGGCGTAGTAGGCTAGGAGCGTTCCTGAAAGACTGTATTTTATAGGCCGATTAGTATTCATGATCCGCCGGCGTTTCTAAACTTAAGTCAACAAGAATATTGAATTATTTATGTAAAACATAAAATATTATTTGTTTTACATAAAATTAACTCGTTTATTTGATTGACCAAATTATATAAACAATGAAAATTAAAAGGAATCTGTTGCTGGTTGTCACAAAAGTAGTGATAGATATTGGGTGGTATCTTAACATCATAGGCACCTTAGTTATGTTGTTTATTTTGATAAGAGGTGCCTTGGGCCCACACCATCATTTATTCATCCCTGTAGAGTTTAAAGGAGCTACCTTAGAGCGCTATTTTCCTACCCATCATGTTAATGATGCGGATATAACTATGCAGGCTCATAGAGGGAGCGCGATTATTGACACAACAAGTCCTCTTGCAGAAATTCCGATGTTGGTATCGTTTGTATTATACAGGGCAATCCTGGCTGCTATACTGTATAATTTGCGTAAAATATTTAACACCTTTTACCATATGAGCCCTTTGTATACAAAAACGTAAACCGTATAAAAATCATAGCCTTATACCTGGGGTTATTTCCGGTAGTGCAGCTTTTTTTTAGTTTAATAGCGTATTCCAGTTTTATAAACTATCAGCTTAACGGTAAATTTAATTACCCATGGGGTGTCGATATTAAAGGGATGATAATACCCGCAATAGTATATATTGTTGCAGAGATATTTAGATACGGTTTTGAATTGAAAAAGGAAATGAGGAATTTGTATAATGGCTATAATTGTAAACCTTGATGTGGAAATGGCCAAAAATAAAATATCACTTAAAGATCTGGCCGAGCGTATAGATATTTCCATGACAAATTTATCCCTGTTAAAAACCGGCAAAGTTAAAGGCGTACGGTTTGATACACTGGAAGCTATTTGCCGTGAATTAAACTGTAAACCAGGCGATATATTGGATATAACTTTTAACGACGGATAGGCAATTCAGCCTTCACATATTATCCATCTTTAGTTTTTTATAAAAATAGTACAACAGGGTATTTTCTGGTTATGGACTTCTTTTTGCCAAAATTTTAAATAAGGCTAATAGCCTCAAAGGCACATACTAGGTCTCTCAAAAAAGGCCCCCACGGGAATTAACCTGTATGCCTCACAGAGACGAAATTAAACTTCTTTTTTCTACCAAATTTCCCTAACTTGCTTAAAAAAGCTTAACTATGAAAAAACGTCTGATCCTGTCTCTTGCATTGCTGATGTTTACTGCAATAACGTTTGCACAAACTGCCGCTATGCCGTCAACCGAAGAAATAATGAATAAGGCCTACGCGCAGGCTAAAAAAGAAAATAAAAAAGTACTGGTAATGTTCCACGCATCATGGTGCGGCTGGTGCAAAAAAATGGAGGCATCTATTAATGAGCCAACGCTAAGAAAGTTTTTTGATGATAATTATGTAATAGCCACACTGGATGTAATGGAGAGAAAAGGTAAAGAAGACCTGGAAAATCCCGGCTCTTTAGCTTTTATGACCAAATACAAAGGTGAAAAATCCGGCTTGCCGTTTTGGTTTATAGCCGATGCTACAGGTAAAAAATTGGCTGATAGCCAGATTCGCGCTGAAGGTGCAAGTTTAGATACCTACGGCGAAAACGTTGGATGCCTGGCTGCTGAAAACGAAGTTGCTTTTTTTGCCAAAATACTTAAAAACACTTCTAAGCTAAAAGATAGCGAGATAGCTATGATTAGCGAGCGTTTTGCTAAAAATAAACAATAAAAAATTATTGCGTCTTCGCAGGGTCTCTGGAAAGCGACCTTGCGAATTCTTGCTACATCGATTGTCATATTGAGCGACAGCTAAAAATCTTATCTGCTCAATAATCTTGCAGATTGTCGGCATTAAAAGAATTTAAATTAGATTTTTCGCGTCCGCTCAGAACGACAAAAGAGGATTTTAAGTCCGTTTATCACTATTACTCTGCACTTACTCCTATAACCTCTAATTAAAAATATTAATTACTAAAAAAATTAGTAATTTAGCTTTTGTTAGTAAATGGGGTTATGAAGGTAAGCGAAAGAGCGTTTGAGAAGCTTGAAATTTTGGCCGATGCCGCAAAGTATGATGTGTCCTGCGCATCAAGCGGGAGCAAGCGGCAGAATAAAGATAAGGGATTGGGGAATGCCAGCAACGGCATTTGTCACGCCTATACCGAGGACGGACGATGCGTATCTCTTCTTAAGATCCTATTAACTAATCATTGCATATTTGATTGTGCCTACTGTGTAAGCAGAAAGAGCAATGATATTAAGCGCGCTGCTTTTACGGTAGAGGAGGTGGTTGACCTTACTATAAGTTTTTACCGCCGCAATTATATAGAAGGCCTGTTTTTAAGTTCGGGGATATTTGACAGTGCTGATGTTACCATGGAACGCCTGGTGCGCATTGCCAAAAAACTGCGACTGGAAGAAAACTTTAACGGCTATATCCATCTAAAAGCAATCCCCGGTGCCAGTCCCGAACTGCTAAAAGAGGCGGGGACCTATGCTGACCGACTTAGCGTAAACGTTGAAATGCCTACCGAAAAAGGCCTTAAACTGTTAGCGCCGGATAAAAGCCATAAGGATGTGATTGAGCCAATGCAATACCTTAAAAAGGCCATAGCGGGGCATAAAGAAGAAAAGAAAATTATTAAAAGCACGCCCGCATTTGCACCGGCCGGACAAAGCACCCAGATGGTTATTGGCGCCACCGGCGAGAGCGATATGGAAATTTTGGGCATGGCCAATTACTTTTATAAAAAAATGAATCTGCGGCGGGTTTATTATTCGGGTTATGTGCCTATAAGTACAGACAACCGTTTGCCGGCTATTGGTACGCCCGTACCCATGATCCGCGAGAACAGATTATACCAGGCTGACTGGCTGGTGAGAAATTATGGATTTAACGTTAACGAGTTGGTGGGCTTTGATCTGCCCAACCTCGATCTGGAAATTGACCCAAAACTGGGATGGGCGCTGCGCAATTTGCACGTATTTCCGGTAGACATAAATATTGCAGAACTTGAAATGATAAAGCGCGTCCCGGGTATTGGCGTTTTAAGTGCGCAAAAAATAGTATCTGCCAGAAAGTTCAGAACGCTGCAACCGGAAGATCTGCAAAAAATGGGTGTGGCTTATAACAGGGCAAAGTATTTCCTGGCGGTGAGTAGTCCGTTTGCTCTGCATAAAGATTACACCTCAATGCAGATACGGCAGCAGATCCTCACCATACAAAACAGTAAGTACTTAAATAACTTTTCGCCGCAGATGGCGCTGTTTTAATATGACCACCATAATTTACGACGGCACTTACAAAGGATGGCTTACCGCTGTTTTTGAGATCTATGAATATAAACTGCAGGATGTAATTTTCGCAAGGGAAGGGGAGCCTGCTGCATCGCTTTTTGGCGTTACCCATCAGGTGGTGACCAATGAGGTTAAGGCTAAACGTGTGCTTAATGGTTTAAAGGAAAAGCTATCAGCAGATGGTTTAAGTAAATTATATAAGACCTTTTTTTCTGAGGTAGAAAAGTTTGATGAGAAAATGTGGCGCTTTGCGCAATACGTTTTCGCTTCGGCGCATAATGTTGAAGGCGATATCAGTAATAGCGCCATTTGGGAAGTGCGACAGGCGGCTAAATTTGTGCACCGGGAAAGTCACCGGATGAAAGCCTTTATTCGCTTTAAGTTAACCAAAGATCAATTGTATTATGCCATTGTTGAACCCGATTGCGATGTGATCACGCTAATTGCTGATCATTTTAAAAAGCGATACGCGGATCAGCGGTGGTTGATCTATGACGCTAAGCGTAAGTATGGTGTGTATTATGATCTGGAAATGTTAAGCCATGTCGAATTAACGTTTAACGCATCTTCATCAGCGCAAAACATAACAGAGATATATGATGAACGCGAGGAATTCTTTCAGGACATGTGGCGCCGATATTTTGGCTCGGTAAATATTAAGGCGAGGAAAAACCTGCGCCTGCATGTGCAGCACATGCCCAAACGCTATTGGAAGTATTTAACAGAAAAACACACCGAAAAGCGGCTGCTTTAAACCGTTGAAACAATGGTAGTTCCCGGGTGTTGTATTGTACAGTTTCTATTAATTGTTAAAGCGATGAAATATCCGGGTCTAATATTAACAGTTGTTTGCATTTTTATAAGCTGCAAATCAAACAACAATCCGCAACCAGGGGATGATACGAATCCACCGCCGCTCGGGAAATATTCTATTGTTCAGGCTTTCCCTAATATGGCCGTTATTACTAATCCGGTAGAGTTAACCGCGCCTAATGACGGTACCAACCGTATTTTTGTTGTATCAGTAAAAGGGGTCATCCATCAATTTGCTAACACCACTGATGTAAGCGCCAAAACCATTTTTTTAGATATAAGCAGCAAAGTGGCCAGCGGTGGCGAATTGGGTTTGTTGGGATTAGCATTTAGTCCCGATTATAAAACCAGCGGCTATTTCTATGTAAACTATACGCGCCGCAATCCAGGGCTTGAAACTGTTATAGCACGCTACAAGGTAAGCGCGGGTAACCCCAACCAGGCTGACCCGGCAAGCGAGGAAATTTTAATCACCTTTGCCCAACCCTTTGAAAATCATAACGGTGGTAAGCTGGCCTTTGGCAATGATGGCTTTTTGTATATAGCCACCGGCGATGGAGGCAGCGGCGGCGATCCTAACAAAAACGGACAAAACAATAAAACGCTGTTAGGTAAAATTTTACGGATAGACGTAAGTGGTACAGGAGCAGGTACACCATATAAAATTCCGGCTGACAACCCCTTTAAAGGCAATACAACAGGCTTGCGGGAAGAAATTTATGCTTATGGTATGCGCAACCCATGGCGATTTAGTGTGGACCGTACCACAGGATGGATCTGGGCCGCAGACGTTGGTCAGAGCAACGCCGAAGAAATAGACATTATTGAAAAAGGCGGAAACTATGGTTGGGTTACCATGGAGGGAAACGATTGTTATGTAGCTGGCTGTGACAAAACGGGATTAACCATGCCTATACTTGCTTATGGCCGGGATTTAGGCGGAAGCATTACAGGGGGCTATGTATCGCGTGACAAGAATCTGCCGGGTTTAAACGGCAGGTACATTTACGGCGATTACCTCTCAGGCAATATATGGGCATTATCTAATACTGATAAAAGGGCCGGCGAAAATGCTTTGATAGGTAAAGTTAGCGCCGGTACTTTATCTTCTTTTGGCGAGGACAGCAATAGTAATTTGTATATTTTAAATTACAGCGACGGTAAAATATATAAGTTCATTATAGCGCAATAGCTTATAATACAGTATTTTTATCATAATATTTAAACCTTTCGGCCATGTTTTTGTTAGTATTTCGTGTCATCAATAATATATGACAAATATTAACTAACAACATTCTTATGAAAACCAAAATATTATTAGGAGTATTATTTGCGGCAGCCGTAATAACACAGGGTTGTGTGAGCAAAAAAGAATACACTGCATTGCAAACAAGCTATGCTGATCTGCAAACAAAACAAAGTGAACTTAAACAAAGCTATGATCTTACCCAACGCGAATTGGAAGGCTCACGGTCAAGGGTAAAGAGTTTAGAAGAACAAATAGCTTCAGAAAAAAACAACCTGGCGGGTTTACAGGACGCATTGAACAAATGTTTAGCCGGTAATACCCAGGGTGGCGCTAATATCTCTAAACTGGTTGACGAGATCAACTCATCAAACAAATACATTAAACAATTGATATCAGCCAAGGGCAAAAGCGACTCGCTTAATACCGTGCTTACCAATAACCTTACCCGCTCTTTAAGCAGGGAAGAAATGCAGGGTGTTGATGTACAAGTGCTTAAAGGAGTAGTATATATTTCGTTGTCAGACAATATGTTATATAAATCAGGCAGCTATGAAATATCAGATAAAGCGGGAACGACTTTAGATAAAATTTCAAAGATCATTAAAGATTACTCAACTTATGATGTGCTGATTGAAGGTAACACGGATAATGTGCCTATTAAGCAAACCAACATCCGTAATAACTGGGATTTAAGTGCTTTGCGTGCTTCTTCGGTGGTACAAACTTTGCAAAATACGTATGGTGTTGATCCAAAACGCTTAACAGCAGGTGGCCGGGGCGAGTATAACCCTGTCGCCGAAAACACTACCGAGGCAGGCAAAGTAAAAAACAGGCGCACCCAGATCATTATTACACCTAAGCTGGATCAGTTTATGGATTTGATAGGCAAAGCTCCGGCAACTGCCACTACTAACTAATAAGTAGCTTTTCGGTACAAGTTTTGTATTAATAAATAGTACTAAAAATAAAACCTATGAAAGCACAGGATTTTAAAAACAACGAAAAACATCAAGGTAAATCAACAGCCGACAGGGCTTTTACCGATCACCGCGAAGAACAAAAACAACGTGGTATAAGTAATTCGGGTGGGCAACAATCTTTTACAACATCAAATAAAGATAGTGCTCATCAGCCGCAAAAAAGAAAAGATTAGTCAACGTACTGATAAAATGAAATGCCCTTCTGTCAAACGGGAGGGCATTTTTTTGTTTACAACTTTAGTAGATGAAACTATTACGATTTCGTAAAAATACCGCTTCAGATACGGCAATTTGTGGCAACTGTGCTATTTTTAAGCTTTAAACCAATTTACCATGTTTAATAAATTTGATACGTTTTTACGCGTTTTAAAACAAAGCGCTGTTATATTATTTGCAGTATTTTCTACCCAGGCCGCCTTTGCACAGGCTGCTAAAAAAGGCTGGGTGGGTACCTGGGGTACAGCCCGCCAATTGGTAGAGCCGAACAACATGCCGCCTGCTCCGGGCCTCACTAACAATACAATACGACAGGTTGTTGCAGTATCTATAGGTGGCAGCAAAATAAGGCTTAAGTTGTCTAACGAGTTCAGCAAGACGCCTACTACCATTAAAACTGTACAAATAGCTGTATCAAAGGGCGGTAGCGCCATTGATGAAACCACCACCAAAACGTTAAAATTTGGCGGTAAGGAAGAAATTACCATGGCTCCAGGCGTTGAGGTTACATCTGATGCCATTAAATTTAAACTGCAACCACGTATGAAGGTTGCTATTACCATTGCTTATGGCGAAACTTCACAAACAGTTACCGGTCACCCGGGCTCGCGTACAACTTCCTTCATACTGCCCGGCAGCCAGATAGCTCCCAATACAGATTATTCTGCCGCTGTTAAAACCGACCATTGGTATAATATCACGGGTATAGATGTAGAAAATACTTCAAAAACTGCCGGTGCAGTAGCCACTTTCGGCGATTCTATTACGGACGGTCGCGGATCTGGTACCAACAAGCAAAACCGCTGGCCTGATATTTTGGCGATGGAACTACTGGGAAATAAAGCCACTCAAAACGTAGGCGTACTTAACATGGGTATTGGCGGTAACGCGGTACTTGGGGGCGGTTTAGGCCCATACGCCCTTAGCCGTTTTGAGCACGATGTGCTTAACCAGGCCGGTATACGCTGGGTAATTATATACGAAGGTGTAAACGATCTTGGTAACAAACGCGATAGCACCAGGGCTTATAAAGTAGCAACCGACCTTATAGCCGCATATGAAAAAATGACGACAGACGCCCATGCTAAAGGCATTAAGGTATATGGCGGCACTATTACGCCGTTTAAAGGTAACGGTTACTACAGTGTACATGCTGAAGGCGCGCGCCAAAAGGTTAACCAATGGATACGCACCAGCGGTAAATTTGATGCTGTTATTGATTTTGACAAAACGGTAAGAGACCCTGCCGACCCTGAAATTTTGTTAGATGCCGCACAATCAGGGGCAAATGACCATCTGCATCCTAACGAAAACGGGTATGTGATGATGGGTAAATCTATTGACCTAAAATTGTTCAAATAACCTTATAAGTTGTTTGGAAAAACTAACGCCTGCAATATTAAACTGTTGCGGGCGTTATACTAATGTTATGTTAAGAGGCTTACCAACATATAGCAAGAGAGCAACAAAGCGTGTAGTAAACATGTATGCCTTTGCGGTTGCTGTGGGGTTCCGCTTCATTAATCATCATCTGCAATACGCTTTTCTGAAAAGCAGTAAGGACTTCATCAATTAAGCCCCGTCCACATTGTGATAGGGGCCGGTTTAAAAACTTTTGTTTTTTCACTGTATTGGATAAGTAGCCATGATCCATTTTTTAAATACATACAACCTTCTGTTATTTAAGCGCAACTACATTTTGGTATCGCTCGCTGTTCGCAACTTTTCTGGGGTTGTTCATTTTCATTTTGGCTTTTTCGCCCAAACTACAAGTAAAGACTTTGTCGGCTAAGGCCCTGCCGCATTTGGCCGGGGCCGGTTTAAAAACTTCTGTTTTTCACTGTCTTAATCTTACTTGTTATGAAAAATATTCCAATCAGATCTTTAACAGGTCTTATTTTCTCGCTGCTTTTTATGTTTAATGTAAGCCTGGTTGTTCTTGCCGTTATTAAAAACGATGATCTGAACATGGCTTATGCCATTTTACTATCGTGTGCGCAATTCTATCTATATGAGAGGTTTAATATCTCGCGTATTTTTTTTGAGAGCGATATTGTTGAGCATCCAAAGACGGTAAAAAACCGCCGCGGGCAAAAGACGAATTTAAAATACTATGATATTAACCCCAATTGATCATTATCAATTCTAATATTTATTAGCCTAAAAAGTTTTTATTATTCAACAATGTATAAGTGCAGGCAACAATAGTATTACAATACAATATGATATCAAGTTCTGCGTAATTTTATATATATAAACCAGTTCAACTAACCATTTATCGCATCAACCTTGAAAACGTTATTCAATTTAGCAGTTTTATTGCTCATTTTTTCGTGTAAGTCATTTGCGCAGGTACCTGCAGCACGCGCACGCCGTCAAAACGTTTTACCGCCGCCATTAACCAGCAGACAAGTAAGCGGGGTAGTAAAAGATGCTAATGGAGAAACAATTGTTGGAGCTGTAGTTACATTAAAGTCAACTGCAGATAGCCTGGTTGCCGCGACTAATGAGGATGGCGTTTTTATATTTAAAGAGGTAAAATTGGCTACCTTTTTAATAGAAGTAAAAGCGTTGGGCAACTTGCCTTACCTAAAAAGGTATTTAAATAATGATGTTGCACAGCGAATTGTACTGGAACCTATTCTGCTTAAAACACAAGAAAATTTGTTAGACGAGGTAAAAGTTGAAGGCGCGCCGAGCATTATCTATAAAACGGACACGGTTGAATATCGCGCCAGCGATTATAAAGTGCGGCCAAACGCAACGCTTGATGAATTATTAAAAAAAATGGAGGGCATGGAAGTTGGCACCGATGGGTCGCTAACACATCAGGGGCAAGACATTACCAGGGCAAAACTTAACGGTAAAGAGTATTCTGGTGGCAGCGTGGCGCAGGCCATACAAAACTTACCTGCCGATATTATTGAGAAAGTGCAGATTGTTGACGACTACGGCGACCAGGCAGCGCGAACAGGCGTAAGGGATGGAGAACCGCAGAAAATATTGAACGTAACTACAAAAGCCGACCGGTCGGTAGGTACCACCGCGCGGCTAACCGCCCAGTATGGCAGTAACGACAGGTATAATGGCCAGCTTTTTTTACAGCGTTTAAACGGTAACCGGCAGTTGGGTGTTATTGCTAATTTTCGTAATACGGTAAACGGAGTAGCATCAACAGGCAGTACAGGCGGTGGCGGGGGAGGCGGCAGCGGTGGTACCACCAAATCTGCCTCCCCAACGTTAAATTACCGCGACCAGTGGAGCAAAAAAACGCAGGTGGTAGGCAGTTACGCCTACACGCATAGCGACAATAACGTAATCAACAAAAACTTTGGCCAACGCTTTACCGCCATAGGCCCCAGTCTTTTCAAAAACGATCAAACTAATCAATCAATCAGTAACGGTCATCGGCTTGCGTTTGAAATAGATCATGATCTGGATAGCAGCAATTATCTGCAAATAAACCCAACCTATAATACCACAAGCTCCAATTCTGCCTCTAATTCTTTAACGGATAATATTAACGAGTTCACTACAACAGGTTTTGAACATAAGTTGGAACAATCTGTCAACAAGAGCAACAATACCAGCAGCACTTACGGATTGACCGCCTTGTATCTGCATACGTTTAAAAAGCCTAAACGAAATATATCCTTACAATTAAGTATTAACCGTTCGCAAACCGATGGAGTTACAGATGCCCAGACTCACACTAAAAACTATGCCGATACAACACAGATTACACTGTTAGCAGATTCGCTTTCGCACGTGCTTACCAACCGCAGAAGCGATAATACCACTTACCGCGGCACCTTAACCTATGTGGAGCCTATCAGCACAAATTCTCTGATACAATTTGCCGGGGAGGCCCGGTATGCAGTTTACGATAATACTGCGCTAACAGATACAGTAAAAGCCGATGGGACGATAGTACACAACCCTAATATGAATAACATTTACAATTATTCATTAAATGAAACTCGCCTGTCTCTTAATTACCGTTACAACGGTACTAAGCATAGCTTATCATTAGGAGCCGCCATAGTACCTTTCTCGCTCAGCGGATCAAAGGTTAACAATGTTACGGGGCAGGCAGAACCTACCAACCGAACGTATACGCGCATTATACCTGTATTACGCTACAACTATAACTGGTCGCGTACGGAACGTTTGCAGATTACTTATACCGGCCGCAACGCCGAACCTAACTTCCAGCAAATTCAACCTTTCACAGATCGTTCCAATCCTAATAACATCATTATTGGTAATCCTGATCTTAAACCAACATTTACGCATTCTGTTAACACCAGCTATAATACCTATCTGGCTAATTCCAAGTTTAATTTTTCGCTTACGCTGAGCGGTAGTCTTATAGATAACCAGGTGAGTACAAATACATTTCGTAAAGCAGTGCCAATAGGGGGCGGCAAAAACAGGACAATCAGCGAGGTGCACTATGTAAACATTAGCGGTGCCAAACAATTTAGCAGCAGATATAACATTTCTAAAAGTCTTAACAACCGTGCCTATTTACTAACGCTGAACGGAAGCCTTGATTATAACTTTGGTTATGGCATGAGCGAAGGAATACGTTACAACACAACCACCTGGAGCATTAGCCAGCGCTTTGGGCCGCAAATAAATCCAGCCGAATGGTTCGAGATAAATCCATATTACGAATACAGACTTCAGCGCACATTCTCAACAGCAAGCAATGCTACCGCTACCTCATTGCAAACCAACGCATTCGTGGTAACCAGCAAAATGTATTTCTGGAAAACGTTTCAGGTTAACTACCGTGTATCTAAAAATTATGTCACTGGTTTGGGCACCTATAACACCAGTCCGCTTATTATTAATGCGGGTTTTGAGAAAGAGTTTTTCGCCAAAAGATCACTTGTGATAACCTTTAACGCTTATGATCTGCTTCATCAGAATAACTTCGTTACGCAAACGGTCACATCGCAAGCGGTAACCAACACACTGTCCAATGCTTTAAGCAGGTACTTCCTGTTTGGATTGCGCTTAAATCTGCAAAAATGGAGTGGCAGGCCGCAACGCAACGGTAGAGTCTTGGAGCGTAGGGGGGATGGCAGCTTTATTTATTAGATAAATTTATCTTCAGAAATTATTTCCCATGTCGTCTCAGTTCTTTGACAGACATGGGCTCCTCGCTATTTTCCAAAACTTCCGCTTAATATCCCAATAATTTGTAGCTTTCCCCTTTTAAATCCGACTAAAATTGTAATCAACCCATAATAACTTTATGACTGAAAATAAAAAAGCGACCGACGCGCTGGACTACCATGCTATGGGTAGGCCGGGTAAGATAGAGGTCATCCCCAGCAAACCTTACCGCACACAACGTGATCTGTCGCTGGCTTACTCTCCTGGCGTAGCCGAGCCTTGTTTAAAAATTGCCGAAAATGAGGAGGATGCTTATAAATATACTGCCAAAGGGAACCTGGTTGCCGTAATTAGCAACGGCACTGCAGTATTAGGTTTGGGCGATATTGGCGCCCAGGCCGGCAAACCTGTAATGGAAGGGAAAGGGCTGCTGTTTAAAATATTTGCCGATATTGATGTATTTGACCTTGAGTTAAATACCAAGAATATTGATGAGTTTGTAAATACTGTAAAGATACTTGAACCTACTTTCGGAGGTATTAATCTGGAAGATATCAAGGCGCCTGAGTGTTTTGAAATAGAAAGAAGATTAAAGGCCGAAATGAATATCCCGGTGATGCATGACGATCAGCACGGAACGGCTATCATTTCATCAGCAGCTTTGATCAACGCCTGCGAGATCCAGGAGAAGGACATTAGTAACGTAAAGATTGTTATAAACGGTGCTGGTGCAGCTGCCATTTCGTGCGCAAGGCTTTACCTCAGCGTGGGTGCGGTTAAAGAGAATATTATTATGCTGGATAGGAAAGGGGTGATCCGCGCGGATAGGGAAGCCCTTGAACCTATTAAAGCAGAATTTGCAACTACCGATACTCACTTAAACACATTAGACGAAGCTATTAAAGGCGCCGACGTATTCATAGGCCTGTCAAGCGCTAATACCTTCAGCCCGGAAATGTTGCTTTCCATGGCGGCTAAACCAATCGTTTTCGCTATGGCAAATCCCGATCCGGAAATAGCATATGATCTTGCCGTGCGTACCCGCGATGATGTTATTATGGCTACAGGGCGCTCTGATTTTCCTAACCAGGTTAATAACGTTTTAGGGTTCCCATTCATTTTCAGAGGCGCTTTGGATGTTCGGGCAACGGCTATTAACGAAGAAATGAAAATAGCCGCGGTGTATGCAATTGCCGAGCTGGTAAAAAAGCCGGTTCCCGAGTCGGTTACACAGGCTTATAACGTTAAGCACTTAACATTCAGTAAGGAATACATTATTCCTAAACCAACGGATCCGCGCCTGATAAGCACAGTATCGCCCGCAGTGGCGAAAGCCGCGATCGCATCAGGCGTAGCCAGAAAAGTTATTACCGATTGGGATGCTTACGAGGAACAACTGCATCAGCGCATGGGTGTAGAAAATGTTATGCTGCGCACGTTAACCAATAAAGCCAAATCGGCCCCTAAGCGCGTTGTTTTTGCAGAGGCAGATAATTATAAAATATTAAAAGCCGCTCAAATTGTTAAAGACGAAGGTACTGCCATACCTATTCTGCTTGGTATTAAGGAAAAGATTCAGACATTGATGAATGAGAACAATCTTGACTTGGACGATGTGCAAATTTTTGAACCTGCGTTAGAAACAGAAAAACTAAAGCAATATGCTGAGTTTTTGTACAGGAAAAGGCAACGCAAGGGGATGAGTAGAAAGCAAGCCAATAAACTGGTGTTAGACCGTAACTATTTTGGCGCGTCTATGGTTCAGTTTGGCGATGCTGATGCGCTTATATCAGGCATTACGATGGACTACGCGGTAACTGTTAAACCGGCGCTGCAAATTATAGGCACCACACAATCTGTTAAAAGAGTTGCGGGTATATATATGATGCTGACCAAACGAGGCCCTATATTTTTTAGGTGATACCAGCATTAACAAAGACCCCTCTGTTGAAGAATTGGTTGATATTACGGTGTTGGTTAATGATGCAGTTAAAAAGTTTAACGTAGAGCCGCGTATTGCTGTTATATCTTACTCTAACTTCGGTTCGACTGATGGCAGAATCCCGGAGAAAACAGCAGAGGTTGTGCGTGTTATACGCGAAAAACATCCTGATATAGTTATAGACGGAGAAATGCAGGTAAATTTTGCCCTTAACCCTAAACTGCTTGAAGAGAATTTCGATTTCAGTACATTAAAAGATGCCCCGGCAAACACATTGGTGTTCCCTAATCTGGAGTCGGGCAATGTTGCTTACAAAATTCTTCAGGAATTAGGCGAGGCTGAGGCTGTAGGACCTATTTTGTTGGGTCTTAATAAACCCGTACACGTGTTGCAAATGGGAAGCACGGTTAGAGAGATCGTCAACATGGTAAATATTGCCGTGATAGACGCGCAATCGTTGGCCGGTAATTAATAACGATTACATTTATATTTGAGAAGGGACAACACAGTTTGCGTTGTCCCTTCTCGCTTTTGTAGTTGTTACAGCGTTGGTGCTTTTTACTAAAACGAGATCCATCCACCAGATTTCATACTTTAAATCTGCCTTAAAGCTTTATTACATAGTGCTAATCATCTACAAGATGTCGTTTTTTAGGTTTAATATGCCCATTATATTTGGGCGTCAAATTCCACTATCCATTCAATGCCATACTTATCTCTGAACATTCCGGCATAGGTACCCCATGGGCTGTCGCCAATTGGCCCTTCCACATCTCCGCCAGCCGATAATCCGTTAAATATTTTGTCTGCCTCTTCACGGCTTTCCGCATTAACTACTATTTTAGACCGGTTTTCGGCTTCGTTTACGCGCCCCATAAATTCGGGGACATCATTAGCCATTAACATGTTGTGTTTGCCCAGTGGCAAAGCAATGGTCATTATTTTATAAGCTTCCTTTTCTGGTACCTGAAAGTCAGCGCTGGCCAGGTCCTTGAAACGAACGATCTTTGTGAATTCTCCGCCAAAAACTGATTTGTAAAAAGTGAATGCTTCTTCGGCATTACCGTTAAAGTTGATCCAGGGGTTAATTGTTCTCATGATTATTTGTTCTTTAAAAGTGATTGTAAATTTTAGTGTTATTATTTCTGTGATAAGGTTGCCAACAGATCTTCCAGGTTTTTCAATGTCATGGTGAAACCTATTTTGAAGCCTTCCAATAGTTTTTCCAGTCGCTCAAATGATTCATTAAAAATCACGATGTCCACTTTGGTTATGCCATTTTGTTCGCTGAAATTGTAATCCCATTCAGAACCCGGTAGTTCGCGGTTTTCATCTTTATCTGAAAAAGCGTTGTACATCTTAAAATTGGTTTTCAGGGTAATAGATGTAAATTCCTGCACGGACCAACGTTCCTGCCCTTCAGGGCTTATCATTGCGTAAAATCGCCGACCGCCTACTTCAAAATTCATATACTTGGTTTTGGCGCGCATGGGTGCAGGTGCGCCCCATTGGTCAAGTAATTCTGCCTTGGTAAAAGCGTCCCATACCAAAGATTGTCCGGCATTAAATTCCCTTGTTATAAATACCGTTTTCGCTGCTTTGTCAACGTTAAAATCAAATAGTAAATCGTTGTTCATTATTGCTGTTTTTTAATTGTCGATAATAAATTGTCAAGCTGGTTAAACTGAGTTTCCCAGTTCTGCCTGAATTGTGCTAACCAATGGTCAAATTCCTGCATTTTTTTTGCGTTAAAGTGATAGTAGATCTCCCTGCCGCTTTGCTCAGGTTTAATCAATTCGCATTCGTGCAATACCTTAATATGTTTTGATACGGCCTGGCGGGTCATATCAAATTTTTCTGCCATTGCATTTGGTGTTAAAGCCTGAATGGCAATTAACGTTAATATAGCTCTTCGTGTTGGATCGGCTATGGCCTGAAATATATCTTGTTTCATCTTGCAATGTTTAAATAAGCAACCTACAGGTTGCAAATATATATGCAACTTTTGAGTTGCGCAAATTTATTTTTATTTTTCAAGGAACTTGAAAGCTGGGTGGTAGTAACTGTAAACTACCCTTGGCAAATCGCGGTACTATTCAAATTAGGCGGCGGAGAGTTCATCAGTTGCCTTTTGATTACCTGATTAAACCCGCACTCATATCTCTTAATCACTTATTTTGATAATGAACCCTTCCAAAATGGGAGGGTAGTTATACTTGTAAATAAACCTTACTCGTCTTAAGGCATTGATAAACAGGTATATAAATTCATTTGTATTTTTTTGGTATCCCTTTGGCATAGCCTGAATCAAAACGATAAAAAAATGATCACACTACTGCTTTTGCTCGCCTTGCTCACCTTTTGCCGGCTCATGTACAACTCCATTGATTGGTTCGAAAAAATCTAAAACTATGTTAGCATTATTCATTATCTCCATTGCGGTATTTATATACATGGTATATGTGCTGCTGAAACCCGAAAAATTTTAATTGTAAAAACCATGAACACAGAACTACTTGGAATAATCGCTTCCATGGTTATCACGCTGCTGATCGCGATCCCGCTGGCGAAATATTTGGCTAAAATGTTTGCCGGCGAAAAGGTATGGACCGATTTTATGAAACCGCTGGAACGCGGAATTTACAAACTATCAGGCATTAACCCCGACGAGCCGATGAACTGGAAACAGTTTCTGAAAGCTATGATGACCATCAACCTGCTTTGGTTGGTGTATGGGTTTTTTATGCTGATGTATCAGGATAAACTACCAATAAACCCGGATGGTAACCCCGGCCAAACTCCCGACCTCGCCTTTAATACTATCATCAGCTTTGTGGTGAACTGTAATTTACAACACTACAGTGGCGAAAGTGGCGCTACTTACCTGACGCAACACTTTATCTTTATGTTTCTGCACTTTGTGAGTGCGGCAACAGGTATTGCTTGCGCAATTGCCGTGTTTAAAGCATTCCGCGACAAAACCACCAATAACCTGGGCAACTTCTGGAACTATTTTGTAAAAGCGATAACCCGTTTACTGTTGCCTTTATCCGTGATAGTTGCCGTAATCCTTACCTTCAACGGTACGCCCTCAAGTTATGCAGGGAAAGATCAGTTCATCTCTTTACAAGGCGACACCGTTAACGTTTCGCGCGGCCCTGCCGCGCAGATGATCGCCATTAAGCACCTGGGCACCAACGGCGGCGGATGGTTCGGCGCGAACTCCGCGCATCCGCTGGAAAACCCGAATTACCTGACCAATATGACCGAGATCATAGCGCAATTTATTGTGCCGGTGGCTATGGTATTATGTTTTGGTTTATTCGTACGCCGAAAAAAACTTGCCTGGGTAACTTTTGGGGTAATGATGGTGGGTGTGTTGATGTTAATGATACCTGCTATTACCAGCGAAATTGGCGGTAACCCGCTCATCGCCAAAATGGGAATAAGCCAAACTACGGGCGCAATGGAAGGTAAAGAAGTCCGTTTCGGTCCAATGGCTACAGCCTACTGGAGCACGCTAACTACCGTAACGTCTACCGGTTCAGTAAATGGCATGCATGATAGCACCATGGCGCTAACGGGTTTATGGCAGTTATTAGCCATGATGATCAACTCGTTTTTTGGTGGTTGCGGTGTAGGCGTGCTTAACTACTTTATATATGTTATTATCGCAGTGTTTATCTCCGGTCTGATGGTAGGGCGTACACCCGAATTTTTAGGCCATAAGGTGGAGGCAAGGGATGTAAAAATTGCCGCCCTCGTTACCTTGCTTAGTCCGTTCCTCATTATGGTAGGTACGGCCCTGGCTTGTCACGTTTTCAATACTTATCCAAATGCAGCATGGGCAGTAAAACCTTCGGCCTGGCTCAATAACCCTGGTTATCATGGTTTTTCGGAAATGCTTTATGAATACACATCGTCAAATGCCAATAATGGGTCAGGGTTTGAAGGTTTGGGAGACAATAACATGTGGTGGAACTTAAGTACCGGTGTTGTACTGTTCTTCGGCCGTTTTCTACCCATCATCGGGCCGGTTGCCATTGCCGGTTTATTAGCCAATAAAAAGTATATACCCGAATCTGCCGGTACCCTAAAGGTGGATAGCCTCACTTTCGGTGTTATGACCTTTGCCGTGATCCTGGTGTTAAACGCCCTTTCATATTTCCCCGCACTGGTTTTAGGCCCCATAGCGGAGTATTTTTCAATGAAATAATCAATCTGAACAATGAAAACTCAATCTAATAAATTATTTGAACCGGCGCTGGTACAAACCGCACTTAAAGCGTCGTTCATTAAGCTGAACCCCAAGGTTATGCTGCGCAACCCGGTGATGTTTACCGTGGAAGTAGGCACAGCCATTATGCTTTATGTAAGCTTTTACAGTTTTACGCATCGCGACCAAGGGTCATTCGCATATAACGTTTCCATATTCATTATACTGTTGCTTACGGTATTGTTCGCCAATTTTGCCGAGGCCATTGCCGAAGCGCGCGGTAAAGCCCAGGCAGATAGTTTGCGCAAAACCCGGGAAGAAACACCGGCCAATGTGCTGCTGAGCAATGGTAGTGTGGTCAGCAAATCATCCATCGAACTGCGCAAAGGCGATGTGTTTGTTTGTGAAGCAGGCGATACCATTCCCACAGACGGCGAGATCATTGAGGGATTAGCTACCATTGATGAGTCGGCAATTACCGGAGAATCCGCCCCGGTTATTCGTGAAGCAGGTGGCGATAAGTCATCCGTGACCGGCGGTACCAAGGTGTTATCAGACCGTGTTAAGGTTAGGGTGACTACCGAACCAGGTGAAAGTTTCCTTGATAAAATGATTGCTTTGGTGGAAGGTGCGTCCCGCCAGAAAACACCTAACGAGATTGCGTTAACCATCCTGTTGGCCAGCTTTACGCTTATCTTTGTGATCGTATGTGTAACGCTGAAACCATTTGCTGATTATGCTAAAACACCCATCACTATCGCGGCGCTCATTTCACTATTTGTGTGTCTCATCCCAACCACCATCGGTGGCCTTTTATCGGCCATCGGTATTGCAGGGATGGACCGTGCTTTACGTGCCAATGTGATAACCAAATCGGGTAAAGCAGTAGAAACCGCCGGTGATATCGACGTATTATTATTAGATAAAACAGGCACCATCACCATTGGTAACCGCAAGGCCACTCACTTTTGGCCCGCTTTAGATATATCACCCGAGGACCTGGTTAAAGCAGCCGTATTATCATCATTGGCAGACGAAACTCCCGAAGGAAAATCCATTATTGAATTGGCTTCCTTAAGTAAAATGAATATAGTGATCAATGTTCCGCCGGGCGCAGAATTCATCAAGTTTACGGCAGAAACCCGTTCCAGTGGGATCAATACTTCCGATGGCCTGCGCATCCGCAAAGGCGCTTTCGATTCCATACGTAACCTTTCGGTAAATGCCGGGCATCCTTTCCCTGATGATGTGGTTGAGCGGGTTAAAGAGATCTCCTCTAATGGCGGTACGCCATTGGTAGTATCTAAAAACGAGAAGGTTTTAGGTACCATTGAACTACAGGATATTATTAAACCCGGCATTGCCGAACGTTTTGAGCGCCTGCGCAAAATGGGTATCAAAACAGTAATGGTGACCGGCGACAACCCATTGACTGCCAAATTTATTGCCGAAGAGGCCGGTGTAGATGATTTTATTGCAGAGGCCAAGCCCGAGGATAAAATGAACTATATTAAGCACGAACAGAACAGCGGTAAGCTGGTAGCCATGATGGGCGACGGCACCAATGACGCACCTGCACTTGCGCAGGCGGATGTTGGCGTTGCCATGAACAGCGGAACCCAAGCCGCAAAAGAAGCAGGTAACATGGTGGACCTGGACAACGACCCAACCAAGCTGATTGAGATTGTGGAGATAGGTAAGCAGTTGTTGATAACCCGGGGTACGCTGACCACTTTTTCTATTGCCAATGATGTTGCCAAATATTTCGCTATTGTACCGGCGTTGTTCATCGCTTCCATACCCGCGTTACAGGCAATCAATATTATGAATTTGCACAGCCCTGAAAGCGCCATCCTATCGGCCGTGATCTTTAACGCCATCATCATCCCGATGCTGATCCCGCTGGCTCTAAAAGGCGTTGAATACAAACCCATCGGTGCCAGCGCATTGCTGCGCCGTAATCTACTTATCTATGGATTGGGCGGTGTAATAGCCCCTTTTATCGGCATTAAATTAATTGACCTGGCAGTTGCCATATTTATCTAACAGATATGAGTATTGAGATGTGAGACATGAGAAAAAAACACAGGCACATTTCCCTTTTAAAACATTAAAGTAACACGGGCGCGCTGATCGGTCTCAAATCCCATATCTCACGCCTCAAATCTAAAATAACATGAAAAAGTATCTTTTAACTTCTGTGCGTTTAACCCTTGTGTTAACCGTAGTGTGCTGTGTCATTTATCCTTTATTGATCTCGGCTGTGGGAAAATTGTCAAAAGGTAACGGAGATGGCGAAACCATCATATTGAATGGTAAAGTAGTAGGCTATGCCGCTATTGGCCAAAGCTTTACCCAACTCAAATACTTTTGGGGCAGGCCATCAGCTGTAGGCTATAATGCGGCTGGTTCTGCCGGTTCTAATAAAGGGCCAAGCAATCCTGATTATGTTAAAGAAGTAGCAAATCGCGTTGATACGCTTATAAAATATCATCCTTACTTAAAAAAGAGCGACATACCCGCCGAAATGGTGACTGCTTCTGGTAGCGGCTTAGACCCGGATATCTCTCCCGCTGCTGCTAAAATGCAGGTTAAGCGTGTGGCTCAATTCCGTAAACTGAATGAAGCTAAAGTTGCGGCCCTGGTAGAGAGCCACATTGAACAACCACTGGCGGGTCTTTTCGGCCCGGCTAAAGTCAATGTACTGAAACTGAATGTGGCGTTAGACGAGCTAAAATAACTTTATGGCCGCTGCGTGCACGTTATATAGCAATTTAAAACCTTAATTTAGTTTCGATAGGATCGGAAAATGTAAACTATGACCGGTCGGGTCGCTCGCTAATATGGCCGGCTACTTTTGCAGAACAACAATGGCTAGTGAAAATAAAGACGACTCGGTAAAGGACTTCATCGAACTGGTGAAAAAGTCCCGGCGTGGCAAACTGAAGGTGTACATCGGCATGAGTGCCGGTGTAGGCAAAAGCTATAGAATGTTGCAGGAAGCACATGCGCTGTTAAAGAACAACATCGATTTGCAAATAGGTTATATCGAAACACACAATCGTGCAGAGACGCACGCTTTGCTGGATGGCCTGCCACTGATAGCCCGGCGAAAAGTTTTCTATAAAGGGAAAGAACTGGATGAGATGGACCTGAACGCCATTCTTAACAGCCATCCTGAAGTAGTTATTGTAGATGAATTGGCCCATACCAATATTGAAGGCAGTAAAAACAGTAAACGCTGGCAGGATGTGATGGACATTTTACAAGCCGGCATCAGCGTGATCACGGCCGTTAATATTCAGCACCTGGAAAGCCTGAACGAAGATATTGAAGAGATAACCGGTATTGCCATTACCGAACGCATACCTGACAAAATTCTGCAATTAGCTGACGAGATCGTTAATATTGACCTGACTGCAGATGAACTCATAGACCGGTTACGCGAAGGCAAGATCTACGATAAAAGCAAGATAGAGCGTGCCCTGCAAAATTTTTTTCAAAGCGATAAGATCTTGCAATTGCGCGAGCTGGCATTAAAAGAAGTGGCCCATCTCCTGGAGCGTAAGATCGATATAGAAGTACCCAAGCAGATCAAACTCCGGCCCGAAAAGTTCCTGGCTTGTATATCCTCCAATGCCGATACATCTAAAGTAGTCATCCGCAAAACGGCCCGGCTGGCTTCTTATTACCGATCACCCTGGATTGTGCTGTACGTGCAAAGCAGCAGCGAAAGCAGTGACCGGATCAGGCTGGATAAACAGCGTTTTCTGATCAATAACTTTAAGCTGGCCACCGAACTGGGGGCCGAAGTGCTGCGCGTTAAAAGCGATCAGATTACCCAAACCATTATGCAGGTGTCAGAAGAGCGTGAAATAACCACCATTTGCATAGGCAAACCCCATTTAAACCTTTTTCAGGTGATCTTACGTACAGCTATCTTTAACGAGTTGTTAAAAAAGATTGCCGCAACAGAAACTGACTTAGTCATACTATCATGAAAGTAAAAAATAAACTCCGTGTTGGATTTGGATTCCTGTTCCTGGTTGTGCTGTTCTTTGGCAGCATATCCATCATCCTGATCAACCAGATAGCCAACAACGGAAAGGTGATCTTGAAAAACAACTACGAAACACTCACCTTTGTGCGCGAAATGCGTAACCTGCTGGATAACAAGGCTTTACCCCTAACTGAAAGTGCACATAAGGCCTTTGAAATTCAGTTGATCCGCCAGGAACATAATATTACCGAAAAAGGCGAGGCGGCGGCAACTGTTAACCTGCGCCGGCATTTTACGCTATTAACCAATTCAGCTGCAATATTAAAACTGATCCGTAATGATCTGCGGCAGATTGAAATATTAAATATGCAGGCCATTGTACGCAAAAACGACCAGGCTAATCACTCGGTAGACAAAACACTGTTGTTTCTTGGGTTAACGGGGTCGTTTACTTTCCTGATATTGTTCAGTTTTAGCGTTAATTTCCCCAGCGCAATTGCCAATCCACTTAACGCTTTATTAAAAGGTATCCGGCAGATAAGTAAGCAAAACTACCAGGAGCGCATCCATTTTGATAATAATGATGAATTTGCAGAGGTTGCCAGCGCTTTTAATGAAATGGCCTTTAAATTGAAAGAATGGGAGAGCAGTAACTTGTCGCACCTCATGTCTGAAAAGCAACGGATCGATACCATCATTGAACAAATGCAGGATGCAATTATTGGCATAGATGAGCAGGGACAGGTTTTGTTCATTAATACCAGCGCAAAAACGATGCTGAATTTAAGTGAAGAAAAATATGCGGGGCGGCAAGTGTCTGATGTGGCGAAACATAATGATCTGTTAAAATCAATTCTGGAAACCGATACGGGAAAACCGTTTCGTATCGTGGTAAATGGAAAGGATGCTTTTTTTCAACTGGATGCTACAGAGATCACGGTACCAAACATCTCGCCGGCCGAGCAGGATGCGATAAGGATAGCCCGGAATTCTGCCGGGCGGGTGTACATTTTGCGTAATGTAACCGAGTTTAAAGAGCGGGACGAAGCCAAAACAAATTTTATTGCTACGATATCACACGAACTAAAAACGCCAATCTCTGCCATTAAAATGAGTCTTAAACTACTGCACGATGAACGTGTGGGCAATCTTAATAACGAGCAGTTGGAGTTGATAAACCATATTGGTGATGATGCGGAAAGATTGCTGAAGATAACCTATGAACTGCTGGATCTTTCGCAGGTTGAAACCGGTAACATTCAGCTGCATTTTACTGCTACGCAGCCCGAACAGATCCTTCAGTATGCCATTAAAGCAATTAAATTTGAGGCCGATCAAAAACAGATCATGCTGGAAGAATTACTTCCGGCGCATTTACCACTTGTGCAGGCTGATACAGAGAAAACTGCCTGGGTAATGATCAATTTTCTGTCTAACGCCTTAAGATACAGCCGCGCTAAATCAAAAATAGTCATTGCCGTTAAACCCCAAAAAGCATTCCTGGAATTTTCTGTACAGGATCATGGTAAAGGGATAGACCAGCAATACCAGGACCGCTATTTACAGGTACCAACTGATGGGCAAAACAAATCAGGCTCCGGCCTAGGGTTGGCTATATCCAAAGAGTTTATTTTGGCCCAGGGAGGGGAAATAGGTGTAGAAAGTGAAGTGGGCAGTGGCAGCCGGTTTTGGTTTACGCTGCCTATAACAAAAAAGATATAAATTAGCAGGGAAATGAAAGCGGGCGTATTAATTATTGATGATGAGGTCAAACTGTCGGCATTGCTGGCAAGGATCATAGAATTAGAAGGTTACCCCGTATGGCAGGCAGCAACCGGCAAAGAGGGCCTTAAAATGTTGGATCGCGAATTGGTGCAGGTTGTTTTTAGCGATGTTAAACTCCCTGATGTGAGTGGTGTTGAACTGGTTAAACATCTTAAGGAAAAAAAGCCTTATGTAGAAGTAATATGCCTTACAGCCTACGGCACAATTGCCGATGGTGTTACTGCTATTAAAAACGGTGCATTTGATTATATCACCAAGGGAGACGATAATGACCGCATTTTACCCTTGCTTTCCAAAGCTGCTGAAAAGGCCGAGGTTCAGTATAAGCTTTACCAACTGGAAAATAAACTGATCAGTCAGCATAGTTTTGACGGAATTATAGGTAGGTCACGGGCTATTCAATCGGCAATAGAACTGGCTAAAAAAGTTTCGCCAACGGAAACAACGGTACTCTTGCTGGGCGAAACAGGCACGGGAAAAGAGGTATTTGCCCGTGCTATTCATTACAATAGCCAGCGAAAAACAGGAAACTTTGTAGCAATTAACTGCAGTGCGTTTTCACGGGAGCTGTTGGAAAGCGAGTTATTTGGCTACAAGGCCGGCGCTTTTACCGGTGCGCTGAAAGATAAAAAAGGATTGTTTGAAGAAGCAGACGGCGGGACGTTGTTCCTGGATGAAATTGGTGAATTACCAATAGATTTACAGGCGAAACTTTTGAGAGTGCTGGAAGCTGGAGAATTTTTCAAACTGGGCGATACAAAAACCCATCATACCAATGTGCGCATCATTGCGGCCACCAACCGCAATCTGCAATCTGAGATAGCAAAGGAGCATTTCCGGGAAGATCTTTTTTATCGCTTATCGGTATTCAGTATTAGCCTGCCATCGTTAAATAACCGTCGCGAGGATATCCCGCTGCTTGCTGACCATTATTTGAAAGAGTATGCCGGCAAAATGAACCGCAAACTTTCTGCAATAGATCCGGCAATGCTAAAACAACTGGAGAAATATAACTGGCGCGGTAATATTCGCGAATTGAAGAACCTGATAGAACGGGCGGTGATCGTATCGGAAGGTGATGTATTGACAGCGGACACTTTACCCGTCGAACTCTATGGCGAGCAAAATACCGCGGTGACAGTTTTCGATATGGCTGCTGTAGAGAAAAACCATATCCGCAAAATGCTCATCCATACAAAGGGTAATAAAACAGAGGCGGCAAAATTAATGAACATTGGGATCACCACTCTTTATAGAAAGATTGATGAATATGATCTGCAGTAACTCCGGGGAACTGCGAAAGGGAGGGCCTAATATTACCGCAACCATCAAATGCCTATTCTTCGTCGTACCGGTCATTCCGCCAGGGATAGGCGGTATTAGAATAACCACGCTCCTCCCAGAACCCTCTTTTATCTTCTGTCAGGAACTGAATGCGTTTTATCCATTTCGCGCCTTTCCAGGCGTAGAGTTGGGGCGTGATCATACGGCACGGGCCACCGTGCTCCAACGGCAAGGGTTGCCCGTCAAATGTATGCACTAAAAGCACATCTGGTTTCAACGCCTCCTCCAGGGCTATATTAGTTGAATAGGTATCATAACCATAACATAGGATGTGACTCGCCTCAAGCTTTGGCTGAACCAGCGCGGCTATATCGAGTAAACTAACACCTTTCCAATGCATATCAAATTTTGACCAGGTAGTAACACAATGAAAGTCTGAAGTGTCTTTGGTCTGTGGTAAAGCCAAAAGATCTTTCCAGGTAAGGGTCACCGGATGTTCAACGGCGCCATCAATCGTTAACCGCCAACGTTCCGGCGTAATGTTGGGATGATAACCCAAATCAAGTACCGGCCATTTTACAGTTTTGGTCTGGCCTATTGGCAGAGCAGGCATACCATGCCGGTTCGGCTGGCCCGTACCCTTAGGCAGGTCATCAGCCACAGAAGGCGTGGCTTTCATTTGCTGCTCAAAGCGCGCTTTAAGTTTTAGGCGCGCCTCAACTATGCGTTCGAGTTTTTCCGGGTCTTCCATAGCTTAATTTACGCATTTAGTGCTTCTGCCAATAGGCGGTATGATTTTAGTCTGGCAGCTTGGTCATAAATGTGTGAGGTAGCCATGATCTCCTGAATGCCGGTACGTTCTATAAAACGGCTTAATTCCGCTTGCACGGTAGCTTTGCTCCCAAAAAAGGAATAGGCCAGCATTTGCATGGCGGCATCATGTTCTGCGGTACTCCAAAGTTCCTCCATACTATCAACCGGAGGTGGCAATAGCTGACGCTTCCCGGTAATGATACCTTTAAACAATTGCTTTAAAGAAGTTGCTAAATATTGGGCTTCGTCGTCCGTATCAGCGGCAACAACATTTACACAGGCCAGCACATAAGGCTCAGTCAATTGGGAAGAGGGCTTGAAATTTTTACGGTAAAGATCTATTGCCTGTAGGAAGTATGCCGGTGCAAAATGACTGGCAAAGGCGTAAGGTAAACCCATCGCCGCAGCCAGCCGGGCACTGTCCAGACTGGAACCTAAGATCCATATCGGTATATCTAATCCTTCGCCAGGAATGGCACTGACACCATTTGGGTGATCGCCTTTAAAATAGTGTTGCAGCGCAGCTACGTCTTGCGGAAAATGAAAGGCTGCGCCCATGTTCTCGCCTCGAATGGCATGCGCAGTGGTTTGATCGCTACCGGGTGCACGACCTAAACCCAGGTCTATACGACCAGGATATAAGCTTTCCAGGGTACCAAACTGTTCGGCTACGACAAGAGGGGAGTGGTTGGGTAGCATAATACCGCCGGAACCTACGCGAATTGTTGAAGTGCTTCCCGCTATATGAGCTATCAGTAAACCGGTTGCGGAGCTGGCCACGTTAATCATGTTATGGTGTTCAGCAAACCAATAACGGGTGTAGCCTAAGGCTTCTGCCTGCTGCGCATTGGCGACGCTGCCTTTAAACGAGTCTGCAATAGTATGTCCCTCAATGACCGTAGCAAGGTCTAATACTGAATAGTTGATAGTTGCCATATTTCAAAGGTAAAGCCTCCCATTTGATCAACTGTCAGCCCAGTTTCCTAATTACGGCTAATCAGTTTATTAAAAAACATATTCCAAAAATATGCGTATATTGATTAATAAAATTTAAAAATTGATGCAAACAGAAAAAGCAATATTGGCCGGTGGTTGTTTTTGGGGCGTGGAAGAACTGATCCGTCAGTTACCAGGTATAACTGCTACTATAGTAGGATATACCGGCGGCGACGTGCCAAATGCAACTTACCGCAACCACGGTACACATGCCGAAGGCATAGCCATTACATTTGATCCTGAACAGATCACTTATCGACATTTATTAGAGTATTTCTTTAAGATCCATAACCCCACTACCCGCAACAGGCAGGGCAATGATATCGGTGCGTCTTATCGTTCTGCTATTTTTTATCTGAATGAAAATCAGCGCCAAACAGCGGTTGATTTAATACAAGAGATGGACGCATCTGGCATATGGCCCGGCAAGATCGTTACTGAAGTTGTTCCGGCGGGAGACTTTTGGAATGCCGAGCAGGAACATCAGGCCTATTTGCAAAAGAACCCTTATGGCTATACCTGTCATTTTGAAAGGCCAGACTGGAAGTTGAGTTAGTTGATGATTTTTTATCAAATAAAAAACCATTCACGAAACACGGCGTTATTGCGGCATGGAAAATACAACTACCCTAAAAAAGCGTTACAGCGACTCTGAATTGGAAGAATTTAAGCAGATAATTCTTCATAAATTGAATATAGCCCGCGAAGAGTTGGCAGACCTGTCAGCATCATTGCAAAGCAGCAATCCCAATGGCACTGATGATACTGCGGGAACTTACGCTACATTGGAAGATGGGGCTGCCACTATGGACAAAGAGTCCATACATCAGTTGGCTGGCCGCCAGCAAAAATTTATTCAGCAATTAGACGCTGCTCTTGTACGGATAGCCAATAAAACTTATGGGATTTGCCGCACAACAGGCGAATTGATTCAGAAAGAAAGATTAATAGCAGTGCCGCATACCACACAAAGTATGGCAGCTAAACTCAACCAGAATTAATAAACCGGATAATTAATTTAAAGCGTATTGCCTTACCTTACGGGTAAAATCTATCAACTCAAAAGGTTTGGCAATATGATCGTCCGCGCCGCATTCCATTTTGATCCTTTCCAGGTCTAAATTGGCAGAGACAAGGATGACCGGTATATCTTTTAGGTCGGCTTGTCCTTTGATGTATTCACACATCGTTTGTCCGCTTTCTCCTTTCAGGTTAAGATCAAGAAGCACCAACCCGATCTCATTATCATGCAGTTTTTGTCTTGCTGCACCCATATCAGCCAGGCTGATAACCTTTAAACCCTCTATTTCCAGGATTATGCAGATCATTTCTGCAATAATAGGCTCATCCTCAATTACCAATACTTTTCTATTCATACCCGCCTTGTGCAAAATGAAGGCCAATAAAGAAGGTTTTGAGCTAATATTTCCAAAAAGCCTTCAATTCATTAGCCGGTTAGCTTTTTCTTAAACTGAACAATACTTTGCGGTTGATTTCTTT
Organism: Mucilaginibacter sp. HD30; assembly: GCF_054061755.1. Classification (NCBI taxonomy): domain Bacteria; kingdom Pseudomonadati; phylum Bacteroidota; class Sphingobacteriia; order Sphingobacteriales; family Sphingobacteriaceae; genus Mucilaginibacter; species Mucilaginibacter sp. HD30. The sequence continues at coordinate 1,671,871 of NZ_JBSSEO010000001.1, read as the reverse complement.
GGTGATCAAAGAAGGCGGATAAAAAGCTTTCAATGAAATTATCGCCGAATGCGGAGAAAAATATAGATCGTTAATGAGATATAATAAAAAACGGGGCTATTTACTACCTGTTGAGTATGCAGGCAAAAAAAATACCCTTAGCATGTCGCAAAGGGTATTGATAAAATTAGTTGCGGAGAGCTAGGGATTCGAACCCCAGGACCTGTTACAGTCAACAGTTTTCAAGACTGCCGCAATCGACCACTCTGCCAGCTCTCCGGGGACAAAAGTACAAATCCGGGCCGAATTGGCAAATTAGATTTCAAGTTTTTTTAATATAGAGTTAACAAGCAGGCACACAAATATTTAAGTAGTGATTTGCTTGTTTCGGAAGTTATTAAAGCGGGGTTTCTCTACTTTTATGTTACGTTTTGCCAGGTCAATATTGGCGTTTAACTCAAATCCGATGAGCAAAATAAGCGAGTTTAGGTACAACCATATCATTACCACAATGAGTGTACCGATGGAACCATAGATCTTATTGTACGACGAAAAGTTGTTGATATAGTAGGTAAAACCTATTGATGTTAACACTGCAAGCGTAGTTGCCAACACCGAACCCGGACTCAAAAATTTCCACTTTAGTTTATGTGCCGGCCCATAACGATAAAGCAGGGATATACTGAAGAAGAATAAAGCCATAATAATGATCCAGCGCGATAGGGTAAGCGCATAGATCCAAAAAGTGCTTTCGCTTGCTATACGCTCCTGCATATTAGTAATAATAGCTTCGCCAACTATTAAAACTACTATAGCCGCAAGCAAAGCGAAACTTATCATAACGGTAATCAAGGTTGCCACGGCGCGCCTTTTAAGCCAGGTTCGCTTCTCCAGCAGGAGGGAAGAATCATTAAATGCCCGCATTAAGTTACCTACACCATTGGTGGCAAAATAGAGGGCCGTAATAAAACCAACAGAAAGCAAACTGCCGTTTTGGTTTTTAACAATATCTTCAATGGTGTTTTGAAACGCCAAGTAGGCTGTGGTAGGCAAAATTGTTTGTAATAATTCCAGAAGGTTATCCTGAAAATTGGTACCCGGTATATAGGCAATGAGGGTGAAAAGAAATATAGTTGCCGGAAACAGCGCTAACATGAAATTATAAGCCAGGGCAGATGCCCGGTTCAGCAGCGATTCCTCTAAAAACTCATTGACCAGCGATACCAGAATTACATATACAGAGATACCGCCAAACCAAGACGGCGTTAACGACTTAAGGTACTTAATAAAAGAGCGGTAAAATTCCGCATGCCTAAGCAGAAAGCGATGTATCCATCTCATTAAGCGCTAATCTACTTAAAAAAAGGCTTCAGCTTTTCTAAAAATTCACGGTCGGGCAGGCAGGGGCGAAGGGTGGACATTTTTACAAAGCAAAGCAATGTTTCGCCAGTGTGAATAAGGTCCTGCTTTTCATTGAATAACTCATACTTAAAATGAATGGTAACCCCCGGCATTTTATCCATCATAACGCGTACTGTTATCTCTTCATCGTAACGGGCCGGCTTTAGGTACTTGCAGCTCATCTCCATTACGGGCATCATTATACCGTTGGCTTCCATGCCTGCATAGGTTAAGCCCAAACTGCGCAGCATTTCCACACGGCCTACCTCGTAAAACTCTGCATAGTTGCCGTAATACATATAACCCATTTGGTCGGTTTCGCCGTAACGTACCCTTATTTTGGTTGAATTCTCAAACATCATCTTTTAATGTTGCGCTCGTTAAGCGCCTGTCTGAATTTGTTGGCGTTTATATTATGATCTTTAACGTTATCTGCGAAGTTATGATAACCCGAAAAATCTTCTTTGGCGCACATGTAAATATAATCGCTCGGCTTGTAATCAAGCACTGCTTTAACCGCGTTTATAGAAGGCATCATGATAGGGCCCGGCGGTAAGCCTTTGTTAGCATATGTATTGTAGGGCGATGGTACCGAAAGATAACGGTTAAGCACGCGTTGGATAGTAAAATCCTTCATAGCAAATATCACAGTAGGATCAGACTCCAGTTTCATGCCTTTTTTAAGGCGATTAAGGTACAAACCGGCTATGGTTGGCATCTCATCATCTCTTAAGGCCTCCGCGTCTACAATGGATGCAAGTATGCTCACTTGTGCGGGTGTCAAATTAAGTTGTGCTGCTTTATCCTTACGTTCCTTTGTCCAGAACGCTTCATAACGCGCATACATTTTTTTAAATAGTTTTTCGGGAGTAGAATTCCAATAAAGCTGGTATGAATCGGGCATAACAGCCACAAACACGTTATCCGTGGTAAAGCCATATTGCTTAACAAAGTCTGCTGAATCAAGCAATCGTAGGATGGAGGTAGAATCGGGCTCCAGTTGTTTAGATGCAAAAACAGCGAACTGCTCTTTAAGCCTGAAGTTGTGAAAAGCAAAAGTAACCGGCTCCTGCGTACCCGATGCGAGCACGTTGATCAGTTTGCGGTTGCTCATACCTTCCGTTAGGCGATATCTGCCCGGTTTTACGCGGCCTGGATATTTCATGTTCTGCGCCGCCCATAAAAAGTTGGTGCTATCTTTTACAATTTCTTTATCGCGGATGGTTTTATAAACGCTGTTAAAATTTTCGCCGGTGCGGATGTACAGATATTCCTCATTACCTGTAACGTTAGGGCCAAAATACTTTAGGTAATAAAACAGCAGTGTGCCGCCTAAAGCTAAAACTACTACAATTACCAGCGCTATTATGAATTTTTTTAAGGAAGAGCCAGATGATACTTGCTTTGCCATTGTTTAGATTAAAATAATTTACGATAACCTTTGCATGGCCAAAAGGCCGCCGGTTAAATTTTTTACATTGTTAAATCCGTTTTGGATTAAAATAGCCTGCGCCGTTTTACTGCGAATGCCTGCTTTGCAAATAACAATTATCTCATCGGTTTTGTTATAGTTAATGTTACCGGTATTTGCAATTAAATAGGATAAAGGCAAATTAGACCCACCTATATTATAGGTGTGAAATTCAATAACCTCGCGCACATCCAAAATATTGACAGCTTCAGGCTGCGCCAAACGTTGCTTAAAATCTGCTGCACTAATTTCCATTGGCTGCGCCCTGACTTACGGTTAAAGTTATAGGGGTACCTATACTCGATGTAGTAGTAGAGTCTGTACGCATAGGGAACTGACTTATTACTTTAAGGGTGCTTGAGTCGGTTATGTTGCCTTGATAAATGATACTTCCTACTGTAAATCCGGCCCCTTTTATTGCAAATCTCGCGGCATCAAGGTCCTGGCCTATCAGATCAGGTATTTCTTGTTCGTTGGCACCTTTACCATCACCCAACACCAGATCAAGACGCGAGCCTTTAGGTATTTTCATTCCCGGCCTTATGGTTTGTCCATTTAACTTTACTTCAAGTACAATATTAGTTGCAATATCAGACCGGTAGGTGGTATCGCCAACCTTTAAGCCGGCGTTAGTTAGCATAGACACTGCCTGAATATAGGGTATTTGCTCAATTTCAGGCAGGCCAACGGGTGGCGCCTGTAGGGTAACCATGGTAAGGTAAATTATACGGCCGTTTTTAACAAGTGTACCGGCGTCCGGATCTTGTTCCACAATCGTACCCGGATCTTTATCACCTAAATAAATAGTGTCAACATGAAAATTAAATCCTTGTTCTTCCAGTTTGTTTACTGCGTCTGTAATGTTCAAGCCCTTTAACGACGGTACAGGAACACCCGACCCATGGCCGGTATAGTAACTTAAACTAAAAAACGCTATTAGAACCACAGCTATTACCGAGCCAACAGCAAATAATGCTGTTTTACGGAATGAACCGGTTTTAATATATGCCAATAATTTCTTCATCTTGCCAAATAGGGTATATATGCCCGTAAGGGCTATCAAACATAGGTAAATTTTTGAAATTACTTTTTACCGCAAGCTAAAAATAAGCGGATCACCGGTACGAATTGGAATTCAAAAGCTTTTAATTTTAGGCTGTTGGCTTTTAAAAATATTTATATTTGGCAGTATATGGCAACCAAAAATATAGCTCTGCTGGCCGGCGGTTTCACCGGCGAATACGAGGTTTCAATAAATAGCGCAAAAAACATAAAGGCGAATCTTGATCCTGCTAAATACAAAGTATACACCATTTTAATAGACCGCAATCGGTGGTTTTATGATGATGGCGCCAACGGGGTGGATATAGATAAAAATGATTTCAGCGTAATTTTAGATGGCGAAAAAGTAAAATTTAATTTTGCCTTTATCACCATACATGGCACACCGGGTGAGGATGGTAAATTGCAAGGTTATTTTGACCTGATAGGAATGCCTTATAATACATGCGATGTTACTACATCGGCCATAAGCATGAACAAAGCTTATACCAAAGCCATTGTAAACGGCATACACGATCTGCACATTGCCAGCTCTGTCAAATTAAAAAAACGCGACCCGCATGATATTGCCTCTGTAGTTGCAACACTCAAGTTTCCACTATTCGTTAAGCCTAATAACGGAGGCAGCAGTGTTGGTATGAGCAAGGTTTATAAAGTTAACGGCCTAAGTAACGCTGTTGACAAAGCTTTTAACGAAGATGACCAGATCCTGGTAGAGGAGTTTATAAAAGGCCGCGAGTTTAGTGTAGGTATTGTACACATGCACGGTAAGATCACCGTTTTGCCAATAACGGAGATCGTTAGCTCGAAAGATTTTTTTGATTACGAAGCAAAATACACCCCTGGCGTATCCGAAGAAATTACTCCTGCCGATATTTCTGTAATGAAACGCGAGCAGGTTGCCTTAATAGTTACCGAAGTTTACCAGCGCCTTAATTGCCGTGGCATGGTACGTGTTGATTTTATTTTAGAAGAGAGTACCAATAACTTCTATTTTATCGAGGTTAATACAACCCCGGGGCAATCATTAAATAGCCTGATACCACAACAGGTGCGAGCCGCAGGGATGAGTGTAAGCGATTTTTATGGCGAGTTAATTGAAGGGACAATAGGCCATGGTGCTTGAGGCAGCCACACTATATGTAATTCCCGGCAGTGAGCGTGATTTTGAAAAAGATTTTAAAATAGCCGGCCAATACATCAGTTCTATTCGCGGCTATGTAAGACACAGTTTGCAAAAATGTCTGGAACAAGACGGCAAGTATTTGCTGTTGGTAGAGTGGGAGAAGCTGGAAGATCATACTGTTGGCTTTCGTCAGTCTGCTGTATATGAGCCCTGGAAAAAGCTCTTGCATCATTATTATGACCCTTTCCCTGTGGTAGAGCATTATATGGCGGTAGAAGTTTAGACGCAATTTTGCCCATATAATAGTCCTTTTTTCCCGTTTTCGTTTTAGGGTATGCAGTATATCTTTGTGTTATAAAAATCAAAAATCACGACATAAAAAACTATAAAATGGAAACTGCACAAAAAACAATCACTGTAACAGCAACTGTTAGCGCCTCTGTAGAAAAAGTTTGGCAATTTTGGAACGAGCCCGAGCATATTAAAGGCTGGGCATTCGCGTCAGACGACTGGCACGCGCCATTCTCAGAAAACAATCTTCGCACCGGCGGTACCTTTAAAACAACAATGGCCGCTAAAGATGGTAGCTTTAGTTTTGACTTTGGTGGCGAATACACTGACGTTCAGGAGCACGCTTACATAGCATACACCATGGGCGACGGACGCAAGGTGTCAGTTAAATTTGGCGGCAGTAGCGACACAACAGAAATTGAAGAGACATTTGAGCCCGAAAGTCAAAACCCTATTGAAATGCAGCAGGGCGGCTGGCAAATGATTTTAAATAACTTTAAAAAATACGCAGAAGCGAACGCGTAGGTATACAAAACCATTTTTTGTTGAAAGCTATTTGCCCAAAGCAGATGGCTTTTGCTATTTATGGCCGTTAAAACATACCTTTATGTTTAAGAGTTAATTAAATTATGGCTACAGTTTCATTAAGCAGCGCCAAGGGTAAATGGGTTATAGTGTCTACCATACTGGCCTCGGCTATGGCTTTTATTGATGGTACGGCCTTAAATGTTGTATTGCCTGCTTTACAACAAAACCTTAACGCGTCTGGTGCCGATCTTTTCTGGGTGTTAAACTCCTATTTGCTGATGCTGGCCTCATTGATATTAATAGGAGGGGCGATGGGCGATAAACTGGGCCGCAAAAAAGTATTTATGGGCGGCATCGTATTGTTTATCGTTGGCTCTGCAGCGTGCGGTATATCAACCAGTGTTACTATGTTGATAATTTGCCGTGCTGTTCAAGGCATAGGTGGCGCTTTTATGATTCCCGGAAGCTTATCCCTGATATCATCAGCTATAAATGCTAAAGAGCGGGGCAAGGCTATCGGTACCTGGTCGGCTTTTACAACGGTGGTAACAATGGGCGGCCCTATATTGGGCGGTGCCCTGGCCGATGCCGGTTTGTGGCGATATATATTCTTTATTAACGTGCCGATAGGGATTGCTGCTTTTATAATGCTGGCCTTTCGCGTTGACGAGACAAAAGATGAAGACGCTGATAAGGCACTTGACTTCCCCGGCGCAATCACCATAGCCCTTGCATTGGCGCTGCTTACTTTTGGCTTTTTGCGTATACCTGCCGTTGGGTTCGCTCATTTTCAGAGCTATGGGTCATTAGCCGGCGGATTGTTATTTTTGATAATATTTATCATTATTGAGAAGAAAAGCCGGCACCCCATGATGCCGCTCAGCCTTTTTAGTAATTCCGTTTTTACAGGTGTTAATTTGCTCACCTTTTTTTTGTACGCGGGTTTGGGTGCCGGCATGCTTTTTTTGTCGCTCAATCTGGTGCAGGTGCAGGGGTACAGTCAGCTGCAATCGGGTTTAACTTTTCTGCCTTTTACGGTGTTAATGGTAACGGTTGCCCGTTACGCCGGCAGCCTTGCTGATAAATACGGACCTAAATTATTTTTAATTTGCGGGCCTGCATTAACAGGATTAGGTTTGCTTTTGCTATCCATTGTTGCCCAAACCAATGGCCCTTCAGATTACTGGACAACATTTTTTCCGGGAATATTTGTATTGGGTTTTGGTATGTCATTAACGGTAGCTCCGTTAACAGCTACCGTAATGGGATCTGTAAGCGATCATTTTTCAGGTACAGCATCAGGCGTTAATAATGCCATGACGCGTATTTCGGGCGTATTTGCTAACGCGATATTTGGCGCGCTGGCAGTTCTGTTTTTCACATCAACACTAATCAAACACATCGAGCGGGTACCGTTAAAACTTGAGCAAAAAGAGCAGATCATTAAACAAGCCGCTGATTTGGGCGATGCTAAAGTGCCGGCAAATATTCCATCAAAACAGAAGCAGGTAATTGAAACCTATTATAAAAAGAGTTTTATTCATTCTTACGCGGGTATTATGCGTATCTCTGCTGCTCTGGGTTTTTTGGGTGCGTTGATGGCGGTATCGTTTATAAAAAGTAAGATAAAAAGGTAATACTAACGCACATCCGAAATAATAAGTGCCTTGTTGTTTATATCCAACCAAACACTTACCTTTGCCCCACTATTAACAAAAATAATTAACAGCTTTAATATTATTCAGGTAATGTATTTAAGTAACGAAGCGAAAGCAGAGATTTTCGCAAAACATGGTAAGGGAGCAACCGACACAGGTTCAACTGAAGGTCAGGTAGCATTATTCACCTACCGCATCGCACATTTAACCGGTCACTTGAAAAAGAACAAACATGATTTTTCAACCCAGCTATCACTGCAAAAATTAGTAGGTAAACGCCGCGGATTGTTGGCATACTTATACAAAAAAGATATTTCAAGATACCGTGCTATCATCAAAGCTTTACAGCTAAGGGATATCATCAAGTAAACTTTAAATGTTTTCCAAAAAAAGCCGTCTCAAATTTAGGGGATGGCTTTTTTACTTTCTGAAGAAATAATTTACACACAATAAAAACCGGTACGCTCTAAAAGATGAAAAGCGTATCACAACGAAAACAAGATGAGTTTAAATGTAATTAAAAAGGTTATTGATCTGGGCGACGGCCGCACCATTGAGATCGAAACCGGTAAACTGGCTAAACAGGCCGATGGATCAGTAGTAATTAAAATGGGTGATACCATGTTATTGGCTACAGTAGTATCATCACCTGATGCTAAAGAAGGCGTTGATTTCCTGCCGCTTTCTGTTGATTATCAGGAAAAATATGCGGCTACAGGCCGTATCCCGGGTGGCTTTTTACGCCGCGAGGCACGTTTATCAGACTATGAGGTTTTGATCTCACGTTTGGTTGACCGTGCATTACGCCCGTTATTCCCTGATGATTATCATGCTGATACACAAGTAATGATCAGCTTAATATCTGCTGATAAAGATATAATGCCTGATTGCCTTGCAGGTTTAGCAGCATCGGCAGCGTTAGCTGTTTCTGATATTCCTTTTAACGGCCCGATATCAGAAGTTCGTGTAGCTAAAATTGATGGTAAGTTGGTTATAAACCCAACTTTAAGCCAGTTAGCTAACGCTACTTTAGAATTTATAGTTGCCGGTTCTGAGCACGACATCAACATGGTGGAAGGCGAATCAAAAGAGATTCAGGAAGAAGAATTGGTTGAAGCAATTAAATTTGCCCATACCGCTATAAAATTGCAATGTTTAGCTCAAAAAGAGTTGACCATTGAAACCGGTAAAACCGAAAAGCGCACTTATAGCCACGAGCACAGCAACGAAGAGCTTAAAAAAGCTATTTACGCCGCTACTTATGATCAGGTTTACGCTATTGCTGGCGAAGCATCTGGTAAAGACGAGCGTGGCGCTAAATTTAAAGCTGTACGCGATGAGTATATAGCTACTTTAGGCGAGATTGATGATGTTACCAAATTCTTAGCGAAAAAATACTACCACGATGTTGAGTATGATGCTATCCGTAACCTTGTATTAGACGAAGGCAAACGTTTAGACGGCCGTACTACTACACAAATACGCCCAATATGGAGCGAAGTTGGCTACTTACCATCTGCTCACGGTTCGGCAGTATTTACACGTGGAGAAACACAATCATTAACCACAGTAACTTTAGGTGCTAAGGATGATGAGCAAATGATTGATGGCGCGTTCATCAATGGTTATCAAAAATTCTTGTTGCATTATAACTTCCCTGGTTTCTCAACCGGCGAGGTTCGTCCTAACAGGGGTGCTGGTCGCCGCGAAATTGGTCACGGTAACCTGGCTATGCGTTCATTAAAACAAGTATTACCAGAGGCTGACGAAAATCCATACACTATCCGCATTGTTTCTGATATTTTAGAATCGAACGGTTCATCATCAATGGCTACGGTTTGTGCCGGTACATTGGCTTTGATGGATGCAGGTGTTAAGATCACCAATCCGGTATCAGGTATCGCAATGGGTTTGATCACTAACGAAATGGGTACTAAATACGCTATCCTTTCTGATATTTTGGGTGACGAGGATCACTTAGGTGATATGGACTTTAAAGTAACAGGTACCAAAAATGGTATAGTTGCCGTACAAATGGACCTTAAGATCAACGGTTTATCATACGAAGTATTAACTAACGCGTTAAATCAGGCTAAAGACGGTCGTTTGCATATCCTTGGCGAAATGGCTAAAACCCTTACCACTGCGCGCGAGGATTATAAACCACACGCTCCACGTATTATTACGCTTAAAATAGACAAAGAGTTTATTGGCGCGGTAATAGGACCCGGCGGCAAGATCATACAAGAAATGCAACGCGAAACCGGCGCTAACATTAACATTGAAGAAGTTGGCAACCAGGGTATAGTTCAGATCTTTGCTGATAACAAGGAAGCGATTGATAAAGCGGTTAGCCGTATCAAAGCCATCGCATCTAAACCAGAAATAGGCGAGATCTATGAAGGTAAAGTAAAATCAATTATGCCTTTTGGTGCATTTGTTGAAATTATGCCGGGTAAAGACGGTTTGTTGCACATATCAGAAATTGACCATAAACGTTTTGAAACAATGGATGGCATATTTGAAATAGGTGACGAAGTACGTGTTAAATTGCTGGATATTGACAAACAAGGTAAATTTAAGCTTTCTCGCAAAGCATTATTACCTAAGCCGGCTCCTCAACAATAACATTTTTAACAATTTGTGATTTTTATATTTAAGTAAAAGCCTTAGAAATAAGGCTTTTACTGTTTAAACACATTTTTTAAAAAAAAAGTAAAACAAATGGGTAACTTTTTACTTTTCTATAGTTAAGAGTTAATTGTTCAGGCCAATTTTGAACCCGATCCGAATTTGAAATGATTTCTACTCCAATTGATCCGTTGGACTTTCTTAGCAATAACAACAATTCAGGGAAACCCGTCGGACCTGACACGGACCTTTTACAGGCGCTATTGTATGAAATTATTAGGGTTAAAGAGTTGATAACATATTACGAATCTATTCCTAATGGTGGCGGTCAGCTTGGTGCTTCCATATTAACCGAGTTGGTGAATGAAGCCTATAATTCGGTAGTTAGCTATGATATGGTGTTAATGAAAAAATACTACGAATTACTTCAAAATTGCGACTGATTAGTCATTAGTGATTGGTCACTAGTCATTAGAGTTATTTTTACCTAATCATTTGTACGTATTTGATATATTTGCCAAGGTACCAATGACCAATGAGCAATGACTAACCACTTGATATCCCCATCCATACTTGCTGCCGATTTTGGCAATCTTCAACGCGATATTGAACTGATAAATAACAGCGAAGCTGATTGGATCCATGTGGATGTGATGGATGGCGAGTTTGTACCCAATATATCTTTTGGCTTCCCGGTTATTGCGGCCGTTAAAAAGCATGCGCAAAAACCTTTAGATGTCCACCTAATGATTGTGGAGCCCGAGCGTTACCTAAAGGCTTTTAAAGAGGCAGGCGCGGCCGGAATTACTGTACATTATGAGACGTGCCCGCATTTACATCGTACCATCCAGGTAATAAAAGAACTGGGTTGCAGGGCGGGGGTGGCCATTAATCCGCATACGCCTGTGTCGGCCCTGGAAGATATAATAGCTGATGTGGACATGGTGCTTATCATGTCTGTTAATCCCGGTTTCGGCGGCCAACATTTTATAGAAAATACCTACAAAAAGATAAAGCAGTTAAAAGCTTTAAGTGAATCAGTAAACCCCGACCTGTTTATAGAAATAGATGGGGGTGTTGATAGTAACAATGCTCAAAAACTAATTGAGGCAGGCGCCAATGTACTGGTTGCAGGTAGCGCGGTGTTCTCGTCGGCTAACCCTTCGGCCATCATATCCACATTAAAACACCCCAAAAAGTTACAATCTTTGTAATGCTTGTTAGTGTGCAAAATAGTAATATTGAAAAATTTTCAATAAAAGCCTTTATTATTATTATCTGTATCTTTCTTTAAAGTAAATGTAAATAATGTCTATATATTTTGTCAGATTAATTACCTTTGCCACACCAAAATACAAAGTTGTTAATTCTGTATTTTGTTGAGATACCAATTTCAAATCATATGAAACATAATTTTGGTGCCGGTCCCGGCATTTTACCACACGAAGTTTTAAAACAAGCTGCCGCGGCAGTAGTCGATTTTAACGGCATGGGTCTTTCTATTTTAGAAATATCTCACCGTTCGCCTGAATTTGAGGCAGTATTAGACGAAGCTGTTAAATTAGTTAAAGAATTGTTAGGCGTTCCTGAAGGTTATTCTGTGTTGTTTTTACAAGGTGGCGCGAGTACACAATTTGCAATGGTGCCTTACAACCTGTTGCCTGGTACCGGAAAAGCTGCTTATGTAGAGTCTGGCGTGTGGGCAAATAAAGCTTTAAAAGAAGCTAAATATTTTGGTGAAGTAGAAGTTATTGCAACTTCTAAAGAAAGCAACTTTACTTATATTCCTAAGGATTATGAAGTACCTGCAGATGCTGCTTATTTGCACTTAACATCAAATAATACGATTTACGGTACCCAATTGCATAAATTCCCTGCATCGCCAATACCTGTAGTTTGCGATATGTCATCCGATATTTTTAGCCGCGAGTTAAATGTTGCCGATTTTGGTTTAATATACGCCGGTGCTCAGAAAAATATGGGCCCTGCCGGAACTACACTGGTGATTGTTAAAGATGATCTGTTGGGTAAAGCAGACCGTAAAATACCTGCGATGTTGGATTACAAAATACAGATCGATAATGGGTCTATGTACAACACTCCGCCAGTATTTGCCATCTATGTTTCCATGCTTACATTAAACTGGGTCAAATCAAAAGGTGGTGTTGCCGCTATTCAAAAAGAGAACGAAGCGAAATCTAAAGTTCTTTACGAAGAAATTGAGCGTAACCCATTATTTAAACCGGTATGCGCAACGGAGGACCGTTCAAACATGAATGTGTGCTTTGTGATGGAGAATGCTGAACTGGAAAAGCCATTCCTTAAACTTTGCGATGAAAAAGGAATTATCGGTATTAAAGGTCACCGCAGTGTGGGTGGTTTCCGTGCATCTATCTATAATGCACTTTCAATCAACAGCGTTTATGTGTTGATAGACGCCATGCAGGAGTTTGCAGAGAAGAATAAATAATAAGTAAACGGTTGATTAAGTTGATAAGTGAATGGTTTAGCCATTATAATTTATCAACCTAATTAACTCAATACAACCCAATCAACCAAACATGATCAAAATATTAGCTAACGATGGAATTGATCCCATCGGCAAAAAAATGTTAGAGGATGCAGGTTTTGAAGTGGATACCAATAACATCCCGCAAGACGAACTTCCTGTTAAATTACAAAACTACGATGCCATTACTGTACGCAGCGCCACCAAAGTGCGTAAAGCCTTAATTGACGCTTGTCCTAATTTGAAATTGATCGGTCGGGGTGGGGTAGGTGTTGACAATATTGATGTTGAGTATGCTAAAGAAAAAGGCGTTGGTGTATACAATACCCCGGCATCATCTTCTTTATCGGTTGCCGAATTGGTATTCAGTCACCTGTTTACCGGCGTTAGATTTTTACAGGATAGCAACCGCAAAATGCCTGTTGAAGGTAATACCAAATTCAATGATCTGAAAAAAGCTTATGCTAAAGGAGTTGAATTGCGTGGCCGTACCTTAGGCATAGTTGGTTTTGGCCGTATCGGCAGAGAGGTGGCAAAAATTGCTATCGGCGTTGGTATGGATGTTATCGCTTACGATCTTTTTCCTTTTAATCCTGAAGTAGAGATTACTTTAGGTACAGGTGGCACTAAAGTAAACGTTACTGTTAAAACCGCTACCTTAGACGAGATCATCAAAACAGCTGATTTTATTACCCTGCATACACCATTTGTTGATAAGGCCCTTTTAGGTGCTGAAGAATTAGCACAATTGAAAAAAGGTGTTGGCCTGGTTAATTGCTCACGCGGTGGCCTGATTGATGAATTAGCTTTGGTTGATGCATTGAACAGTGGCCAGGTGTCTTTCGCGGCCTTAGACGTGTTTGATAACGAACCTACGCCACGTGCTGAGATCATTACTCATCCTAAGATCTCGTTAACACCACACATTGGCGCGGCTACTAACGAAGCCCAGGAACGTATTGGTGTAGAGCTGGCGAGCCTTATTATCGGCCATTTTACCAAGTAATGCCTATTTCAATATAGACGAAGGCTTTCCGATTACCGGGAAGCCTTTTTTGTTGGCGTACAAACGCTACATTTGTATACCTGTTAACCACCATGACCGCTAAAAACGACAAAAAAACCATCCGCGCCTGGGCCATGTTCGATTGGGCCAATTCGGCTTATAACCTTGTAATTACATCCACAGTGTTCCCGGCTTATTACGTTGCGATAACCGAGAACGCGGAGAACGGCGACAGGGTTACTTTTTTTGGTCATAGCTTCGTTAACACTGCATTATCTAACTATGCCTTGGCGGCTGCTTACCTGGTAATTGTGCTGATGCTTCCCGTGCTCACCTCAATTGCCGATTACAGAGGAAGCAAGAAAACGTTTATGCAGTTTTTTACATGGATGGGCGCCATAGCATGCTGCTGCCTTTACTTTTTTAAGCTGGATAATTTAGAATTTGGAATTATTTGTTTTGCATTGGCTGCCATAGGATATAGTGGTGGTTTTGTTTTTTACAACTCGTATTTGCCCGAGATAGCTACCGTTGATCAACAGGATGCCGTTAGCGCCAAAGGCTTTAGTTATGGCTACATAGGCAGCATGATCATCCAGATAGTATGTTTTGTATTTGTGTTATCACCCGAGACATTTGGCATAATTGACAAAAGCTTTCCGGCCCGGCTTTCATTTCTATTAGTTGGCTTGTGGTGGATAGGGTTCGCCCAAATTCCGTTTAAAGTATTGCCTGGTGGAACCGCAAAGTTAGTTAACAAACAGCTGAGCGTTTTACGTGGTGGTTTTATGGAGTTAGGTAAGGTATGGCAGCAGGTTAAGCATATGCCATTGCTAAAGCGCTATTTGCCGGCATTCTTTTTTTATAGCATGGGTGTACAAACCATTATGCTGGCCGCCGCCGGCTTTGGGGCCAAGGTGCTTCATTTACCTACTACCAGTTTGATCACTATTATTCTTATTATTCAATTAGTGGCCATATTAGGCGCCAACTTAATGTCTAAGCTATCCGCAAAATATGGTAATGTGCCTGTGCTAACCGGCGTTGTAATGATCTGGATCCTGATTTGTGTGGTAGCTTACTTCATCACTACTGCTACACAGTTTTATTTGTTGGCGGCCGTGGTTGGTTTGGTAATGGGTGGTATACAGTCATTGTCGCGGTCTACTTATTCAAAGTATCTGCCGCAGGACGCTACCGACACCGCTTCTTATTTTAGCTTTTATGATGTTACTGAGAAGCTGGCTATTGTGGGCGGCATGTTTAGTTTTGCTTTGATAGAGGATTTGACAGGCAGCATGCGCAATTCTATATTGGCATTAGGCTTTTTCTTTGTGATAGGATTGGCGTGGCTGCTGGCGCTTGGGAGACTAAAAGCAGAAAGCACATCTATATAAAATATTAAGCTGTTGCAAAAAATATGAGTTCGCCTAAAAATAAAAACACAATTATTTGTTAATCAGTGTGTTATGAATTTTTTTTTTGCAGCTAATTTCAGTTGGTAAGTTCGACTGAATTTACTTAATTAACTCATTTTCAGACGGATATAGCTTATTTATCATTGTTTTTGTGCAACACTTTTGCAACACAATAGCAACAGTTTAGCAACACTTTTGCAACACCTTTTTTGCTAAAATCTTCCAATTATATCCAATTTTTTGAGTCAACGTACGGAGCTCTGAGGGTAATGGAAAGGCGGGCAATGCATGTCGGCTTTTCTTCTTACGATTGCTTCGTGCCTCGCAAAGACACTATCAAAAAGCCTTACTATGAACAATCAACTATGAACTAACTAATTCCCTCCGTAATCATTCGTTTTATCGCGCCAAACCGAGTGGGGGTGGATGCCTGCATAAACAACACCATTCTGACTTACATATTCTATCCAAAGCGAAGGCCCGTCCAAACGCACATAGTCATTACGGGTTACAAAATCGGTAGTGCCGGTAAAAGATAGGTAGGTATTATCCAGTTCTTTGGTGTATTTCTTCAGGTATGGGGCTGCATCTTTCTCGTCAATATCATCAGTATAGGTATTAATAGCAGCTAATACCAGCTTCTTTTGTGCTGATGACAAGGTGCTGCATTTTATACCTAATGGCGTAGTAGGAAACTGTCCGTCTTTATTGGGTCCGAGTACCACATCCCTAAATGTATTGGTTAACCGGGCGGCCTGCTGCTGCTCTGGCGTAAGCGAAGCAAGTATAGCAGCAAAGGCCGCGTGCTCCTGTACCATAGGCTCGTTACTGCGGCCATTTTGCTCAAATTTGCCAAAGGGTTCTGCCCCGCGGAAAGACGGTGTAGCGCCTATTAAAACACCATCTTTATAAGTATTGGCAAAGGCCGTGTGATGGCCTCCGTATTGAATTTCAAACGTGCCGCTTGCCGATGGCATACCTAAAAATGCCATGTAAAAATGACCCGAGCCATAATCGCTTGACTTTTTAAGGGCCAGGTAATCATCGGCATTCCGTAGTTGCTGCATTTCATCATAACCCTCGTTAGCGGTAGTGCCTGATACTTCTTTTAACAGTGCCATGGCGGCCTGCAATTGCTCGGGCGTTAAATCGCCAAACTTGATACCAATGCGTTTGGCCGTCGGAAAAGTTGCCGGTAGGTTACTCCATTTCTGTGCATCAGCTTTTGAGTAGGGCAGTTGCAACTTAGCCAATTGCTCAGCGCTAAGCATCGCTTTAAAGTTATCGGCAAGGCAAGCAACTTTTGCAATGCCTTTGGCTTTGGCGCAATCTGGAGCCGCAACCGCGGCAAGGGGAGCAGCACTTTGATAGCTGTTTCCAGGCTTACCCGGCAGCATAAAAAAGCCGGCGGCCAATAACGAAGCAACGCTTAAAAAAAGTATGTTATTTGCTGCAGGTGTTAGCCGCGCGGTAACTGATAATGCCATAAAACGGTATTTAATTGGTTTATACAGAGTAAATATAGTTTTTTATAAGTTGCCAACACGTTGGTTGTGGTTTATTTTGATGCTTAACAGGCAGGCAGCTATAGCTAACAAAATAATTAGTCGCGGCGCGTAAGGCGTTAGGCTATTTAAAGCAATGGTTATCGGGTTGGCATTGCCGCTTACCCGCTCCATAATCCAGCCTACAGCAGCAACCCCGGCCAGTGTAGCGGCAGGCACTCTTACCCATTGGTAAAAATTGGTTCTGCTTAGCAATATCAGCCAGGGTGCAATTATCAGAATAATAAAAATCTGCATTAGCTCTATACCTAAATTGAATCCCAGAATACTAAGCGCAATCGTACTCACAGTCAGATCGAGGCCGGATAATACTGACGCGAAAGCCATGCCATGTATTAAGCCGAAACCCGCTGCGATATAAATCTCCCTGCCGGGAAACAGCGGGCGTACAGCATGGGCCGCCGATACTAATATAGAGCAGGCGATAAGTATTTCTATAGGCTGGGAGGGAACTTTCAACCAACCTGAAGCGCATAAAAGCAAAGTAATGGAATGCCCAATAGTGAAGGCAGTAACTATTTTTATCAGGTTTTTAAGACTGTATTTAACACCGCCAAAACTGCCCCATTTTTTATTTTTGGCGATAAGCATAGCGGGCAATAAAAGTACGATGAGGAACAGGAGATGGTCTGTACCTTCTTTTATATGCTGCATGCCCAATTTTAACATGCTTGCAAAACCTTTCCAGGCGCTGCCTTTTTCAAGCGAGACGGATAATGGATATACTTTACCGCTGGGTACATCTAACTTTATGGTGCCAATTATGCGCGCGGCGCTTTCTTCGTTTATGCCGTTATACCAATCCTGCTGTAGCAGTACTAAGGCTTCGTGTGTTATTACCTGGTGCATAATAACATCATAAGCGAACGTGAATTTGCGCAGATCGGCAGCGTTTGCAGGTGCTATTTCAAATGTAAGCTCTACCTGCTGATATTTACCAACAGCTACATCCTGTGCCGTGTTAACTTTGATAGTTTTAATGACGGTACGCCATGCCTTGCCATTTGTAAATGCCTTAATGTGTTGCGCAAAATAAAGTCTGAAGAATGGATCGGTAGTAATATTGGTAGTGGGATGGTCTATAGCGCTTTCCAATTCAGGCAGCGGCATTTTTGCTTCGCCTTTAATGTACCCATCCATCACGGAAAGCTTAACTACCGATGCGGGCATAGGATGCGCCAACGCCATCGCGGCAGCTAATAATAATAATAAGCTAAGAATGTATTTCGGCATTCGCAATAATTGGCGTTTTGAAGGTAGTTATTTTGGTCGGATAGTTTGTGGTTCATGGTTAATAGACAAGCTTAATAAACGTTGTCATTCGAAGGCATTTGTGTGTTAGGAGTGTTCGAAAGAAATAATATGCAGCTAAAACTCCCCTCTTGAGAGGGGGCGGGGGACACTGTGCAGTTGCGGGGGTGTGTTGGGCTGCTTACATAACACACCCCTACACCCCTCTCAAGAGGGGAATCGCACCACCCGCCGCTTCTTTTGAATCTTTCGCGCCCACACTCAGTCCAGCACTTGCTCTATCGAAATGACAATGCAGAGTTAGCAATCACTAATCACCAGTTAACTAGTCAACTATACCTTTGCTCCTAAAATAAACCGCCATGCAAAACGTGTAAGCCTATTAAACCCACCCCATTCCTGCACAAATTCAATAATATCGTCCAGGCATTTATCGGCAAATTTTTGCTTAAAGTTTTTGCGGGCGGCCTTGTAAACCATATCCGGGTTTTCTAAGCCAATGCGCTCATATATCTCGCGCTTAACGTACATGGTGCGCACAAACAGAATGTTGAACAGAATTACATAACTATACAATGTGCGCTTTAAATATCCCGCTTTTGACGCATAACCTTGTAACAGGCTCTTGGTAAATAAAATATGCCGGCCTTCTTCAATATTATGCAAGTCAAACATCTTTTTTATCACCGGATATATATCGGGTGAGCGGCGGGCATAATTACCGTAAACATCAGTAACCAATTCAACAGAAACACTGCCCATAAAAAGGTAATCGGCAGGCAAATATTTATTACTAAACTGTCCAAAAAATTTGTGAAGCCTGGTTTGCGGCAGGGGCTTGCCGCCTAATTTGGCAATGGCTTGGGCAAACATTTCCTGGTGGCGCAACTCTTCAATCATTTCTCGAATGAGGAACTGATGTTCCACACTATCGGTTGGTAACGTAAGCATGTGGCGTGTCATAAAAAGGCAAAACAACAGCTCGCCCCAGGCGTATGATGCTATCACCTGAACCAGCTCGTGGCGACCCAGCTCTGTTTTTTGTAAAGGGGTGAGACTTTGGTAGATATCGAGTCCCTGTAAGGAGGTAAGCGTTTCGGGAAGAAAAATATCGGCAGTCTCCGGCTCCAGCTGCCAGGGGATGTAGGTTTCGGGCATCAGCGGGCGTTCCCTGCTGATCTTTATTAAGCGCTCAATCTCCTTTACATTCATTAAAATTATATACGTTTAAAATTGAGAAACGTTTATCAAATTCAGAATTTTACCAATACGCGACACCAACTACCGCGGCTACTATTGCGAAGTTTGCTGAGCTGCCAATTAAATGCACTTTTATTGGCTTGCCCAAAACAACATCAATAACACATAGAACGATTCCCGCCAGGCATACCATCAGTGAGATGACAAACGATGCAGGGGGTGTGTGAGAGTTGGTGTAGCCCGGGTCGATTACCAATATGGATATCAAAAATCCAAGGCCATAAAAAGTATAGTAGATTTGTTCGCGCAAACTCATTTGTTACTACTTTTTATTTAACCCGCTTATAGTAATAATCCACCTTTTGGTACTTACCCTTATATTTCCCATCAACCCAGGCATGCAGCGAATCGGGTTTTACAAAATGATAGATCACCCGCTGCGGGAAATCGTGCTTAGGGTCTTCGAATATAAACTGATTATTTTTTGCTGAAGTTAGGTTAAACGATGTTTTATCGCCGCTTTTGGCGCCGGTAACATTATAGGATACAACGCCTGCTTTGTTAATCAATTTCACTCGTTCAAGCACGGTAGTATCCTTTCCCATGATATCAAACGCAAGGGATGACAATTCATTTTTATTAACTTTCGTCCATTTCTCGCAACTGTATCCGTTAGCGGTTTTCATTTTCCAGGTGCCACCAACTAAAGTATTCAGACTGCTAAAATTATCTGCGCTTATAAAACTACAAAACAGCAGGAGAGTGGCAGGTAGGTATCTTTTCATGCCTAAATGTACAAACAATAACTTATTGGCCGTGTTGCTTTTATAACCAACCATAAAAATTATGTTCAGTAACTCAAAAGCATTCAGCAGCTTTTCTGTCGATGATATACAGAAAGCTAAAAAGTTTTACGAAGAAGTACTGGGTTTACAAACCGAAAGCCCAATAGATATGCTCGCTATAAAAACTAACGGCAACAACGATATTTTTATCTACGCCAAGCCCAACCACGAGCCTGCTACATTTACAGTACTTAACTTTCCTGTTGATGATATTGAGAAAGCGGTTGATGAATTGATAGCCAATGGGATTACATTTGAGCAATATCATTTTGGTGAGATTGATACGGATGAAAAGGGCATTGCACACGGCGAGCCGAAGATAGCCTGGTTTAAAGACCCGGCAGGTAATATTCTTTCAGTAATTGAGGGGTAACAAGTGATTTTACAGTTTGCTAAACCACCCTTTGCGCCAGAAGATAATAATTTGTACTAAAGCAATGCCCAGCATAGCAGCAATAGCATAATAGTAACCATTGGGCGAGTAAAGTTCTGGCATATTATCGGGCATTACCTTATTCGTTACCGGATCAACCTTAGCGAAATTCATTCCGTAAACACCAGCAATAAAGGTTAAGGGTATAAATATGGCCGAAATAATGGTAAGCACTTTCATTATCTCGTTCATGCGGTTGCTTACCATTGACAGGTATAGGTCAATAATACTCGACGTGATATCCTTGTCATTTTCTATCAGATCCATTATCTGCACGCAATGGTCGTAAGCATCGCG
This sequence comes from Mucilaginibacter sp. HD30, assembly GCF_054061755.1. Lineage (NCBI taxonomy): Bacteria > Pseudomonadati > Bacteroidota > Sphingobacteriia > Sphingobacteriales > Sphingobacteriaceae > Mucilaginibacter > Mucilaginibacter sp. HD30. Next base: position 1,651,200 of record NZ_JBSSEO010000001.1, on the reverse strand, counting down.
CAGATACATTTTTACATCCTTTTTTATGAGCGGATTATCTGTCCTTAAAATATCGTTTATTTTATCGCGCTCGGGCCAAACTGCACGGCGTATGGTTATTAATGATCGTTTAAGTTGCTGCGCATCGTACATTATGCTTTTATCAGCATGGGCATAAAGTTTATCCTCTAAAGCATCTAAAGAGTCGCCCACCTGTGCCAGTACTACAAAATATATATCAAGTATAGTATCTGTAAGCGCGTAACTCAGGTACCCCGGTCCACCTGTGCGTATCAAACCTTTACCGGCTCCGAGGCGTGTTTTAACGGCCTCAAAACACTCCACATGCGTTTCCTGGAAAGTGATAAGCAGATTATCTTTTATTATGGCCGAGAACTGCTCATTCATTAGCTCGCCCTCGTCTGTAAAATAAATAACCCGGCTCACCATAAAAACATAATCTTCGTACTCATCAAATTTAGGTCGCTGATGCGTATTTGTAATGTCCTCCAATACCAGCGGATTGATATTTAAACTGGTTCCTATCCATTCAAGCAATCCGGCATCACCTATGCCACTTATCTGTATCCAATGAGTAAGCCCTTTTTGTTTTTTTATCTCTTTAAATATCTCTTCGATATCTTTATCCTGCGCAGATGTTAGTCCATCTTTATTGTAAGAAAATAGCTCAATTTTTGGCTTTAAAGCTTTAGCATCTATATTTAAAGTACCCGGCATTTGCCCAACGGTACGATAAGGATTTCTGCGCTGTATTTTCTTAATGGTACCCTTCATTTACAGATAGTTTATTGCGTGCGGCCCCTGGCTAAATAGCAGGTCTACAATGCTCACGTTTTTAATAAACCCGTGGCGTTCTTCAAAAACCTGAAAATAGGGCTTTTGTTCCAGATCAGCTTCTTTTTTTGAACTGAAGCTATGGCGCAGATCTGCAACGCCAGGCGGATAAACAGCTTCGTAACTTTCTGTTTTTTGTGGGGATGCCGATATTTTGACAGACTTTAACAGCAGGTTCAATAGTTCTTCATTAAAATCAAACAGGAAATCAAACTGCTTTTGATAGAAAGGCGCAAGGGCATCCTCGTAAAACTCAAAATAAGCCGACCTGCGGTAACAAGACTCCAAGCTCATCCAGTGCAGGCGCTGCCATCTAAAGTCGTAGCTTATCCTTACATCCTTAACCTTGGTATGTACTTTTGAACCTTTAACAACAGGCACCACCAACGATAGCATACCATCGGGCGAATAAATATTGGCCCGGTTACGATAGGTTTGTTTGGGAAAATGTTCCTCAGCCTCTAATAAAATATCGGGTTGATAAGTTTTAAATTTTGAAAACCACCCCACCGGCGGCAGATAAAACATAGGCAATAAAGCACCTTTTTCAATCATATCAATTATGTTTGCAGCTATAACCGGCGAAAATAATGATAAATAAAGGGCTTTCGAGGCTATCACTATTCTTTTTGTATCTCTTATCCCTGCTGCCTTTTTGGTTACTGTATCTTATATCCGACTGCTTATACGCTGTTTTATACTACATTATAGGTTACCGGCGTAAGGTTGTACAGGAAAATCTGCGCAATTCATTTCCTGAAAAAACGGAAGATGAACTCAAGCAGATTGAAAAGAAGTACTTTAAATACCTTGCGGACCTGATACTTGAAACCATTAAAATGGTTAGCATCTCTAAAGAAAACTTACAACGCCGCGTTGTATTGACCAACCCCGAAATTATTGAGACGTATACCAAAGAGAATAAAAGCATAACAGCCGTAGCCGGGCATTATTGCAACTGGGAGTGGGCGGGACTGGAGTTTAGTGTTGATTCTCGGCTGTTCTTTATTTATAAACCGCTTAGCAGCAAAACATTTGACGATTTTTTTATCAGGGTGCGGTCCAGGTTTGGCGGTGTAGCAGTAGCTATGAAACAAACGCTGCGCACTATGGTTGCTCATAAAAACGAATTTACGGTCACCGTTTTTGCAGGCGATCAAACCCCTGTACAAACTGATGCCAATTATTTTACAGAATTTTTAAACCAGCCAACAGCTGTTTTTTTAGGTATCGAAAAAATTGCTAAATTGATAGACTCAGTAGTTATATTTTATGATATGAAGCGGGTTAAACGAGGCTATTACACCTATACTATTGTGCCGCTTGTAGAAGATTCAAAAAACAGCGCGCCACATGAAATTACCGAAGCGCACGTTAGATACCTTGAAATGATGATCAACCGCGAACCGCAATACTGGCTATGGTCGCACAGAAGATGGAAGTTTAAGCCGGGAGACAATAATTAAATGAACGATAAACCAAAAGTTGCTATAGTTATACTAAACTGGAATGGTGTTGATCACCTGCGTAGTTTTTTACCTTCGGTGCTTACTTCTTCTTACGCCAATCTGGAAATTGTGGTGGGGGATAATGCCTCTACGGATGAGTCGCTTGCTTTTATTGAAGAGACGTATCCATCTATCCGCATTATTAAAAACGATGAAAACTACGGTTTTACAGGCGGTTATAACCGTGTATTGGCACAGGTTGAGGCAGACTACTATATCTTGCTAAACTCTGACGTAGAAGTACACCCCGGCTGGATAGAACCTGTTATTGACTTGATGGAAAGCGACCCGCTGATAGCAGTTGCCGCACCCAAAATATTGGATTTTAATAAAAAAGATCATTTTGAACACGCGGGTGCTGCCGGTGGATTTATTGACAGCTTTGGCTACCCGTTTTGCCAGGGGCGTATGTTCTTTGAGATAGAAAAAGATAACGGGCAGTATAATGCCTCGCGCGAAGTTTTTTGGGCAACCGGTGCTGCCATGTTCATTAAAAAGAAATGCTGGGATGAAGCAGCTGGTTTTGACGAGCGTTTTTTTGCCCACATGGAAGAGATCGACCTGTGCTGGCGCCTAAAAAACCGAGGGTACAAGATAATGTATTGCGCAGATTCTTACGTTTACCATTTAGGCGGAGGTACGCTGAACACAGAGAACCCGTTTAAAACCTATCTTAACTTTCGCAATAACTTATTGCTGCTTAAAAAGAATCTGCCTTTTCGCAGGGGGGCCAGCATAATCATCAGTCGGTTCTTTTTGGACCTGACCGCGTTACTGCGTTTTTTAAGCGAAGGTAAACGCAAGGATGCCTGGGCCGTTAGTAAAGCGCATCAATACTTTGTGCGCAATATTTTTAAATCAGAAGAAGAACACCATCGCGGTAAACTACCTACCAAACTTACCGGTATGTACAGGGGGAGCGTAGTATTAGAATTCTTTGTTAAAAAATGCCACCAGTTTAGCTGTCTGGATAAGGACAAGTTTTAGTTATCCTATCAGGCTTTCAATAGCAAGGCGGTAGCCGTCCAGGCCAAAACCTACAATTATACCTTTACAATTGGGGGATAGGTAGGAGTGGTGCCTAAAATCTTCGCGTTTATAAACGTTTGATATATGCACTTCCACAACAGGGGCATTAATGCCGGCAATCGCATCAGCAATACCAACTGATGTATGTGTATAAGCGCCGGCATTTAAAATTATACCATCATAGCTAAAACCCACCTCATGCAGCTTGTTTATAAGTTCACCCTCTACGTTGCTTTGGTAGTAGCTGATGGTTATCGCAGGAAAACGCGCTTGCAGGTTTGCTAAATAAGTCTCAAAACTGGCATCACCGTAAATTGATTTTTCGCGAACGCCTAACAAGTTTAAATTTGGGCCGTTTATAATTTGTACATTCATTTGCTCAAACTTAAATATAAATCAATCAAAACTAAAATCAATTGGACTGGCCATCGGCAATAAAGGGATTTAAAGTGTATATGAAGCTGGAGCGGTCGCTTTCGCCTAACTCTGTAGCTGCCTATAGCCGTGATATTGAAAAACTGTTTCAGTTTTCGCAAACAGGTGCAACAACTTTAAAACCAGAGCAGATAACACTGGCTGATCTTCGCCGTTTTATTGGTTTTATTAATGAATTGGGTGTATTGCCATCATCGCAAGCGCGGATCTTATCAGGCGTTAAAGCTTTTTACAAATACCTGCTTACTGAGGACCTGATAGTAAGTGATCCATCCGAATTGTTAGAATCTCCTAAAGTACAACGCAAGCTACCCGATACTTTAAGTTACGAAGAAATTAACAAGTTAATAGCGGCCATTGACCTATCAAAACCAGAAGGCGCCCGTAACAAGGCCATAATGGAAGTTTTATACGGTTGCGGTCTGCGTGTATCTGAATTAACAGAGCTAAAACTATCCAACCTTTATCTTGATATCGAATTTATCAAAGTAACAGGTAAAGGCAGCAAAGAGCGTTTGGTGCCTATTGGCGGCGAGGCTGTAAAGGCGTTGAAAATCTGGATAGAAGATGTAAGGATACATACCGCCATAAAAAAAGGCGAAGACGACTTTGTGTTTTTAAACCGTAGAGGCGCAAGACTTAGCAGAGTTTATATTTTTATGACGATAAAAGAATTGGCTGCTATGATCGGCCTGCAAAAAAGCATAAGTCCCCACACATTCAGGCATTCGTTTGCAACGCATTTGGTTGAGGGTGGCGCTGATCTGCGCGCGGTACAGGAGATGCTGGGCCATGAAAGTATTACCACTACAGAGATTTATACCCACCTTGACCGTGAGTATTTAAAAAGCACTATTATTCAGCATCATCCCAGAAATTAGACATTTGTTTTAAATATCAACGCATCATCTCTCGCGTTTTTTTTCTATTTTACAGGAACTTCAAGAACAAACAGCTACTATGACGAGAAAAATAAGCCAACGAAGAGAAGCGGGACGAATAGTAATGATAATGGCGGGCATTATGTCTGCCGCCTTTGGTTTAAAGGGTTTTTTAATTCCTAATGAGTTTATTGATGGGGGCGTTACAGGTATATCGCTGCTGATAAGCTCAATAACCGGTTGGCCCGTTTCTATCTTACTTTTTATAATAAACATCCCTTTTATATGGCTTGGCTATAAACGTGTTGACAAAGTGTTCGCCATCAAAACATTGGTGGCAATAATTGTGCTGGCTTTAGTAATTTACTTCGTAGAGTTTAGGGATGTAACTAACGATAAGCTGCTTACTGCGGTATTCGGCGGTTTCTTTTTGGGTATGGGTATAGGTTTGGCCATGCGCGGCGGCTGCGTTATTGATGGTACAGAGTTATTGGCTGTTTATATTAATCCAAAGTCTTTCCTCTCTATCGGTCAGATAATTTTAGTTATCAATATTGTGATATTTGGTATTGCCGCTTTCTTTTTAGGTGTCGAATCAGCTTTGTATTCTATTTTAACTTACCTGTCAGCTTCGCAAACCATTAATTATATCATTCAGGGCTTTGATGAATTTACCGCAGTAACCATTATATCGCCAAAAAGCGAGCTGATAAAAAATGTTATTATGCGCCACCTGCACAGGGGCGTAACGGTTTACAAAGGCGAGCGGGGCTTCGGTAAAACGACATTTGAGGATAAAGATATTGACATACTATTTACGGTAATTACCCGCCTTGATGTGCAACGCCTGGTTACCCGGGTACAGCAAATAGATCCCAACGCTTTTATCACTACTCACTCCGTATCCGAAGTAAGAGGAGGACTTGTAAAACGTCTGAACATAGGGCACTAAGTATCCTATTAGTCAAAATTTACTTTTTAAATTCCGGTTTAAGCAATTCGGGTACGGCCTTACGCATTTTCATTACCTTAGGTACAGACACTGTGCGGATATAACCACGGTCCATATGCCCGCGGTAATAACCCTGGTGATATGCTTCGCCGCCATAAAAAGCGGTATATGGTGCAACTTGTGTTACTATAGGATCTTTGTAATGCTTTGACGCATTTACTTCTTTTATAACCTGTTGGATTATCTGCTTCTCGGCAGGTGTACGGTAAAAAATTGCCGAGCGGTAGCTGGTTCCTTCATCAGGTCCCTGGCGGTTAAGTGTTGTCGGATCGTGTGCATAAAAAAACGCAGTAACCAGTTGCTCATAGCTTATTACTTTCGGGTCATAGTAAACCTGTACAGCTTCTGCGTGTCCGGTCTGCTCTGTGCACACGTCTGCGTAAGAAGGGTTTGGCACTGTACCGCCGGCATAGCCTGCTATAACTTGCTCTACACCCTTTAATTCAGACATGGCTTCCTGCGAAGCCCAAAAACATCCCGAAGCAAAAGTGGCAACAGCTTTACCGGCTTTAGGCGCAGGTACACGCACGAGGGTTTGATCTTCATCCTGGGCGTTTGCACAGCCGAAAGACATCAATAATATCGCAATATATAAAATGGATCTTTTCATGATTTTTTGTGTTTGATATCAAATATACGCAGCAGGTTTAAATGCAGATGGTCATTAAAACGTAAGAATGAGTTTATTAAAATTTAATTTTAGGTATGGTACCGCCGGGGGGTGATACGTTATTGCGCATCGCTGCTTTAATTAAATCAAGTATGCGGGTTAAACCATTCACCTTTATCTCATACGTGGTTGAAAGCATCATACCTAATTTACCGGTAGGCAAGCCTTTGTTTTTAAGCCACTCCAGGTAATAAACGGGCAAATCGCTTATTAAAGTTCCCTTGTATTTGCCAAATGGCATTTGCGTGGTAACTATATCATTTAATACTTTAACATCCGGTTTTACAGGTTCCATTATTCGCTAAAGATAAATGTTGTTGTGTTAGGGTTTTAGCAAATCAAATTATTTTAATAGTCGGCAATAAAAAAAACTTAATACCTTAGTTTTTCCATATAAACACTTTCAGATCATGATATCAAGAAGAGATTTTGTTAAGACATCGGCAATACTTTCTGCCGGGGTTTTGGCAGCGCCGCAATTGTTGGCAGCCGATAAAAAATATATTGGGCTGCAGTTATATACTGTTCGCAATGCCATGCAAAAAGACCCGGCTGCTACCTTGGCCAGGGTTGTCGGTGTAGGTTACAATTCTGTTGAAGGAGCTACCTATTCGGGTAGCGAAAAGTTTTATGGTTTAGATGCAGAGGCGTTTTCAGCGTTACTGAAACAAAACGGACTGGAAATGTTAAGCGGACACTATGCGCTTGGTGAGGAAAAAACCAACCCGGGCAGCATTCTTACAGGTTGGGAAAAAGCGGTGGATGAGGCAAAAAAGGTAGGTCTTAAATATATGGTATGCGCTTATCTCAACCCGAACGAACGCGGCAGCCTTGATCACTATAAAAAGTTGGCAGCAGATTTTAACAAAGCCGGCGAGCTTTGCGCAAAAGCGGGAATCCAGTTTTGCTACCATAATCATGATTTTGAGTTTATCCAGCAAGATGGTAAATATCCATATGAAACCCTTTTAGCCAACACTGATAAGAAGCTGGTAAAAATGGAAATGGATATTTATTGGGTTTGTAAAGCTAAACAGGATCCAATAGCCTTGTTTAACCAACACCCGGACCGTTTCCCGTTGTGGCATGTAAAAGATATGGACAGTACACCGCGCGCTAACTTTACCGAGGTTGGGAATGGTGTTATTGATTTTAAAAAGATCTTTGCACAAGCAAAAAAATCCGGAATGAAATATTTCTTTGTTGAGCAGGATAGCACACCCGGTGATCCGTTTGATAGTATCACAAAAAGCTTTAACTACATCAAACAGAATTTGGTTTGATTAAGAAGCTGAAAGAGGGAATATTATTATAATGGAAGCTAAAAACAACCTAAAGACCATATGGGCGTGGTGCATGTTTGATTGGGCCAACCAATCTTATAACATGGTTATCACATCAACAATTTTTCCGGCTTACTATGTGTACATTACTACTACAGCAAAAAATAAGGATGTAGTTACGTTTTTTGGCCACCGATATGTTAATACCGTACTTTCAAATTATGTGCTGGCTGCGTCTTACCTTATAGTAGCTGCCTTGCTGCCTATTCTTACTTCCATCGCAGATTACCGTGGCAATAAAAAGCGTTATCTGCAATTATTCACGTGGTTGGGTGCGCTGGCCTGCGTGGGCTTATTCTGGTTAAAGCCCGGTGGGCCGTATGAGTTTGGTATGATCTGTTTCGGACTTGCCTCAATAGGTTATTGCGGAGGTTTTGTGTTTTACAACTCCTATCTGCCACAAATAGCTACACATGATAAACAGGATTCCGTTAGCGCCAAGGGCTTTATCTATGGCTATGTAGGCAGTATTGTAGTACAGATAATTTGTTTTATAGTGGTTTTATCACCGCAAACATTTGGTTTAAAAGATGATGATATGCCCGCGCGTATCTCATTTTTAATAGTAGGAGCATGGTGGCTGGGCTTTTCTATCATTCCATTCAAAATGCTGCCTATGGGTACACCCAATACCGGCACACATAAATTCAACGTATTAACCGGTGGCTTTAAAGAGCTGGCCAAGGTTTTTAATAAAGTTAAACAGATGCCTTTGCTAAAGCGATATCTGTCTGCATTCTTCTTTTATTCGGTAGGAGTGCAAACCATCATGTTAGCGGCTGCCAACTTTGCTGCAAAAGAGCTTAAAATGCCAGAGGACTCACTAATTATTATCATCCTGGTTATACAGGTTGTTGCTGTTCCTGGTGCTCTAATCGCCGCAAAATCATCAGAAAAGTACGGCAACACCAGAACATTGATAGCATTGGTTGCCGTTTGGACGGCAGTTTGCTTCTGCGTCTTCCTGATTACCAGCGCTACTCAATTTTATGTAGCGGCCGTAGTTGTAGGTTTGGTGATGGGCGGGGTGCAGTCGCTTTCACGGTCCACTTATTCAAAATATCTCCCGCAGAATATACCCGACACCGCTTCCTTTTTTAGTTTTTATGATGTTACCGAAAAACTATCTATTGTGGTAGGGCTTTTTTGCTTCGGCTTTGTAGAAGCCATGACACATGAAATGCGGGATTCGACCCTGGCGCTTGACGGTTTCTTTGCCGTTGGATTGGTACTATTGATAATGTTGTTTATAGCGGAGAAAAAACATGCTAACCAAATACAGGATTTAAATTAACGCATATGAAAACTATACGCTGGGGCATTTTAGGTACCGGATACATAGCCCGCAGATTTGCATCAGATTTGAAATTGGCTGAAGGTGCCGTGCTTACTGCTATAGGCTCACGTACGGAATCCACCGCACAACAATTTGCCGATGAATACAATGTGCCCCACTACTTTGGCTCGTATGAAGAATTGGCGCAATGCGATGATGTTGACGTTGTGTATGTAGCCACGCCACATACGCTGCATCATCAAAACACGCTGATGTGCTTAAACCACAGTAGGGCCGTGCTTTGCGAAAAACCCTTCGCAATAAACAGCCGCGATACCGAGGAAATGATTGCGTTGGCGCAGCATAAAAAGCTTTTTTTAATGGATGCTTTGTGGACAAAGTTCCATCCGCATTATAAAAAAATGCTGGACATGGTTAAAGGCGGAGAATTGGGTGATGTGAAACTGGTACTATCCAATTTTGGTTATGTGGTAACGCCTGAACACTCCACTCGTTTGTTGGATCCTGCATTAGGGGGCGGATCAATTTTAGATATAGGCATTTATAATATTTTTACTACGCTGGATGTTTTGGGGGTACCCGATAAGATAGACGTTAAAATAATAGCTACAGAGCATGGAGTGGACGAGCAATGTGCGATCACCTTCTCTTATAACAATGGTGCAATGGCGAGCTTATTTTCATCTTTCAGAACCACATTAGCAACTGAAGCAGAGATCTGCGGAACAAAAGCACGGTTAAAACTTACGCCGGATTTTTACACGGCAGCCTGCAATGTAGCGTTATATGCCGACGGTACTAAACAGGATATACCTGTTGAAAGAGAAGATGGCTTTGGCTACCAATACGAGGCGCGCCATGTAAATGAATGCCTTAGAGCAGGCTTAACAGAGAGCCCTGTAGTGCCCCACAATTATACATTGATGCTGATGGGGATACTTGATAAAATACGAGGCTTCGCGGGCGTTGTATATGCTGAAGATAAATATTTTGGTTTATAGTAGGTAAGCAATATCCTTTTCAGGAATGGTGACTTTATAACCATCAATCGTTAAGGCATCACTTAAGGCTTGCATACTGCCGGTTTCGCCATGCACCAGGAAAACATTTTTTAATGTGGATTTATCCTGTTGTTTAACGGTGTTCACCAAATCATTATGATCGCCATGGGCGCTTAACACGTCTGTTTTTTTGATGGTGGCATAAACGGAAAGGTCACGGTCTTTTATATGAACAATAGAGTCGCCGCGAAGTAGACGATAACCCAGCGTGCCTTTAGCGCAATAGCCAATGAACAAAATGGTGCAATAGTAATTCTGAATATTGTAAAACAGGTGATCCTGGATCCGCCCGCCCTCCAGCATCCCTGCTGACGAGATAATGATACATGGTTCGTAGTAGTTTGACACCTGCCTGCTGTCTTTCAGTGTTTCAACGTATGTAAGGTTATCAAACTCAAACTCGTCGCCTTGTTTGTTATAAAAGTCTTTAGCTTCATCATTCACTAAATTATGGTGTTTTCTGAAAACACTTGTCGCCATGGTAGCCATAGGGCTATCGACAAACACTTTTACTTTTGGCAGTACGCCGCTGCTAAAAATTTTATTGAGTGTAAAAACTAAAGATTGTGTGCGGCCTATGCTAAATGCGGGGATGATTAAACGGCCCTGCTCTTTTATACAGACTTTCTCTATCACCTCGACAAATGTGTCTTCAACGTTTTTATCATGCGTATGTACACGGCCACCGTAAGTTGATTCTGTCACTAAAAAATCAACAGGAGGGATGGGTTCAGGATCATTTAGCACCGGGTAATTTTTACGACCTATATCACCGGTAAAGGCGATGGATTTTTCCTCGCCATTATCATTCACTTTAAAAACAACTGAGGCCGCGCCGAGCAAATGCCCCGCCGGAATAAAGGTAATTTCTACATCGCCGCTTATACGGAAAGGTTTATTAAAGCCGATGGTAACAAAGCGCTCCATGGCATCCATTACGTGCTTTTGCAGGTAAAGCGGCTGTGCGCCGCTGTTAAACTTGCCTTTGTTTTTACCGTACTTGCTTTTCTTACCCGCCTTGTTCATGAAAATGTTTACCGAATCCATCAGCAATAATTCGGTAAGGTCGGCAGTAGGGGGGGTGCATAATATTTGGCCATTAAAGCCCAGCCTAACCAATGTAGGTATATTGCCGGAGTGATCTATGTGCGCGTGGGTAAGCACAACAACATCAATATCACGCGGATCAAAAGGGAAATCTTCATTGCTTTGAATACTGCGGTCTTTCTCGTAGTCCAAACCGCAATCAATCAGTATTTTATAATTATCAAGCTCAAGCAAATGCATGCTCCCCGTAACTTGTTGGGCCGCGCCGTGTATAGTTAATTTCATTTTAAGTAGATCAGTATCCGGTCGGGACATTAAAAACCAGATGCTGTAGTGCCGAAAGATAATTAATTACGGCTTAATTTTAACACAACTTATTTTGTAAGTACGAATTTTTAAAAGGTGCTATTTCTTTTTACTCAAAGTCTATCAAAACACTGTCGCCTAAATTAAGGCCGAGTAAGCCGCTGGCGTTGCCTTTGTTAATGGCTATTTCCAGGTGGTCGCTTATACCAAACAGGCAAAGTTTTTCGCCTTCGGGTACCTCGTTATAGTGCCAGCTTAAATGGGTAATGGTTTCGTTACGCTTAAAATAAAGGGTAAACTGCCGGCCCTGCTGTATGCGGTTAAAAAACTCTTTGGTGATGTTGGTTATAACGTTCTGGAAGGAATCTATATAGATAACCACACCCTTTATTAGGTTTTTTTCAATTACAGGCTGTAGGTTCATTTTATTTTCTACGCTGCTAACTGGTAAACCAATTTCGGTCAACTTTCCGCCTTTAGCCATGTGCACAGCCGCTTTAACGAATATATCAGCTAACGGAAAATGCAAAAATTTAAGATCTTGCATAATGTTCAGTTCCACCATTTCGTCAGGCGCATCGCTAAACATCAAAGAGAATATGCCGTTATCAGCCCCTATAAAGTAATGATTTTTGTACTGCACGGCCAGGTAGCGGGTTTGTTCGTTAAAAACTGTATCAATACCAATCAAGTGTACCGTTCCTTCCGGAAAGTAGTAATAACTGTTTTTTAAAATGAAGGCAGCCTGCTGTACATTAAAGGCGGCAACGCTATGGGTTATATCAACAATTGTAACGGTTGGCAACAACTTCAGGATGCTTCCTTTAAGGGCGGCCTGGTATATGTCCTTGTCGCCCAAATCAGTAGTTAAAGTTATAATTGCCATTAATTTTTTAAATATTTATTGCTAATCTTGTACAAGCAGGAAACGCTGCAAATATTCAATTTTTAATTCATAAAATTCGGCAACAAAATAATCATTTACTATTGAACGAACTTAAATTATCTATCGAAAACGTAAACCCGGCAGTATTATGGGGACCTAATAATGATCATTTTGAGATCATTAAAAAGCAATATCCAAAGCTTAAAATAGTTGCGCGCGGCAATGATGTGAAAATATTGGGAGATGATGCTGAGCTTTCATTGTTTCAGGAGAAATTCACTCATTTGTTACAACACGTTGAGCGTTATGATAGTTTAAGTATTACCGATATAGAACGGATATTGGGGTCGAAGCTTGATAAATCCCCCGCACCGGAGAGTAATGATAAGTCGACCACCGGAGATGTGATTGTTTTTGGACCCAATGGTGTAATGGTTAAAGCGCGTACTGCCAACCAGCACAAAATGGTTGACTGTATTAATAAGAGCGATATTTTGTTTGCGATTGGACCTGCAGGTACCGGTAAAACCTATACTGCAGTGGCATTGGCCGTGCGGGCGTTAAAAAACAAAGAGATAAAACGTATTATCTTAACTCGCCCGGCCGTTGAAGCAGGAGAAAACCTTGGTTTTTTACCTGGCGACTTAAAAGAAAAAATAGACCCATACCTGCGCCCCTTATACGATGCGCTGGATGATATGATCCCTGCTGAAAAGCTTAAATTATACCTGGAAAACCGCACCATTGAGATAGCGCCACTTGCATTTATGCGTGGCCGCACGCTGGATAATTGTTTTGTGATTTTAGATGAAGCGCAAAATGCTACCGATATGCAGTTAAAGATGTTTTTAACTCGGATGGGGCCATCAGCCAAATTTATTGTTACCGGCGACGTAACGCAGATAGACTTACCGAAAAAACAGCAGTCGGGCTTGCATACCGCCTTACGTATTTTAACAGATATAAAAGGTATAGAGATAGTTTACCTAAGCGGCGAAGATGTGGTAAGACACAAACTGGTACGCAAAATTTTAGCTGCTTACGGGGATATACAGTAGGGTGGTATCAAGTAGCTAGTATCAAGTAGCGAGTAAATTGTTGCTTATAAAAGTTATTTGATTGCAGATCCTTAGAATAAATTGGTAGAAAAGTTCAAGGCGTTCAATCTTGATACTTGATACTAAATACTTGATACTAACAATGAACGCAATAAAAGAAACACATTTTAATTTTGAGGGCCAAACCGGTTTTTATAAAGGCAAGGTTCGTGATGTATATACTATAGAAGATAAGTATTTGGTAATGGTGGTTAGCGACCGCATATCTGCATTTGATGTGGTGCTACCTGAGCCGATACCTTACAAGGGACAGGTGTTAAACCAGATAGCCGCTAAATTTTTAAAGGCCACATCAGATATTGTACCTAACTGGGTAATTAACGTTCCCGACCCCAGCGTTACCATTGGCCGTATTTGCGAACCATTTAAAGTAGAAATGGTAATACGCGGTTATTTGGCTGGCCACGCTGCCCGCGAATATGCTGCAGGTAAGCGCCAGGTTTGCGGCGTTAATTTGCCAGAGGGTTTAAAAGAAAACGATAAGCTGCCCGAACCTATAATTACCCCTACAACCAAAGCGGCTGTTGGCCACGACGAAGATATTTCTCGCGAGGAGATATTGAGCAGGGGTATTGTATCCGAGGCAGATTATTTGCAACTTGAAAAATACACCCGCGCACTCTTTGCGCGCGGTATCGAGATAGCTGCTGCCCAGGGATTGATATTGGTTGATACTAAATATGAATTTGGTAAGGTTGGCGATACCATTTATTTGATAGACGAGATCCATACGCCAGACTCTTCCCGGTATTTTTACAGGGAGGGATATGAAGAACGCCAGGAGAAAGGCGAGCCACAAAAGCAACTCTCAAAAGAGTTTGTACGCAGGTGGTTGATAGAAAACGGTTTTCAAGGCAAGGACGGGCAAACCGTACCCGTTATGACAACAGAAAAAGTTCAGTCCATATCAGAAAGATATATAGAGCTTTATGAGAAAATAACCGGCGAAGAATTTGTAAAGCCTGAAGGAGAAAATGTATTAAGCAGGGTAGAGGGTGCTATTAAAAATGCTCTGGCCGGTTTATAAGTTTTCTTTTTAAGAATATTCATATATTAGCAGATTAATAGAACTAAATAAAATGAAGTTTACAGTTGATAAACACGAAAAATATATATTGCTGAAATTGAATGAGTCTAAATTAAACTCATTGATAACTCCTCAATTAAAGTCAGAACTTATATTGACCAATACCGAGGGGCAGCGCAATATAATACTTGATCTTTCGCAAGTTAAATTTGCAGATTCATCTGGTTTAAGCAGCTTACTGGTTGGGCATCGTTTGTGCAAAAACGCCTCAGGTTCATTTATCCTTACCGGGCTAAATGATGCCGTTTCGCGCCTTATTACCATATCGCAGCTTGAAAATGTGCTTACAATAGTTCAAACTGCAGAGGAAGCCATAGATTTAATATTTATGGAAGAGATAGAAAAGGAACTTAAAAAAGAAGCAAGATAGACCTTTAATTGTTTACCTGGTATGAGATTCGAAGTAACCATATTGGGTAGTAGTTCGGCAACACCTATTTACAACAGAAATCCTACTGCACAGGTGCTCAATGTTAACGAGCGCCTGTATTTAATAGATTGTGGCGAAGGCACACAGCAACAAATGCTGCGGTTTGACATAAAAGCCAGTCATATAGATCATATCTTCATCAGCCATTTGCATGGCGATCATTACTTGGGCCTTGTTGGTTTGCTTTCTTCTCTGCACTTAAACGGGCGAAAAAAACCGCTTTTCCTTTTCGGCCCGGCGCCGCTGAAAGAAATTATTGATCTGCAATTAAAATATTCAGAAACTGTATTGCAATATCCTCTTCAATTTACCGCTACAGATGCTAATAAGGTAGAAACCTTGGTTGCAAATGATGATGTAACAGTAGAAACAATCCCGCTTGACCATAGAATACCCTGCACCGGATTTTTATTCAGAGAGAAAAAACGCTTACGTAAATTGATAAAAGAAGAAATTGAGCGGCTGAATATTCCGGTATCGTTTTATACGGCGATTAAGAAAGGTGCAGACTATACAGCGCCCAACGGTACCGTGTATTCAAATGCATCATTATCTTTTGATTCTGCTGATCCACGAACTTATTGCTACTGCTCTGACACATTGCCTGTAGAAAAGTATTATTCGCAAATAGCTGGAGCGGACCTGTTGTATCATGAAGCTACTTTTTTAAATGCTATGCTTGACAGGGCAAAAGAAACACACCACACCACCGCTTTGCAGGCAGGCGAGATAGCCTTAAATAGCCGCGCGAAGAAGCTATTGATCGGCCATTTCTCGGCCCGTTATAAAGTCCTGGATGAATTGCTGGAAGAATCACGATCTGTATTCCCTGCCACCGAGTTGGCTATTGAAGGGAAGACTTTTTTGATTTAGTATCAAGTAGTCCGTATCAAGTATTAGTATCCGATAGTTTTTTTTAGTAACGATTTTGTCTTGCTACTTGCTACTTAATGCGACATAATTCCTACTTAAAAACTACTTATCCTTTCCGCCACCAAACACAGAGAAGTGTACGTAACGTTTAGGGTTAGCTTTTAGGTCTATGAATAAGGCATCTAAATTATTAGAGGCACCTTGTAGATTGCGGTACAACTGGTCATCGTTCAACAGTAAACCTAACGAACCTTTGTTGCTGTTAATTCTTGCCGTAGTTGCCTGCAGATCAGCCATCGCCTTATTGGCGTTATCCAACGTTTGCTTAATATTACCGTTGGCCATATCGGTGCTAAACCTGTTAAAGTTACCTGTTATTTGATTTAAGTTAGCTGCGCTTACTTTTAAACTACCGGTAACATCCTCTGCATTGGTTAAAATCCCATTTATATGGGTTGATTGCGCACCAACCAAATTGTCTATCTTCTTAGTGGTGCCCTCAAGTGTTTGCAGCGAGTTAGCAATGCTGTTAAAACTGCGGTCAACATTACGCTGGAAATTTGGGTTTAATATTTTGTTGATAGACGCTAATGACGAATCAAGCTTATTCATCAGGTTTTCGGCCTTAGTTTGAATAGGCTGAAGGCTTTCAGCCAAACTACCCTGAATATCGGTTTCCAGGGTGTCCTTAGTCTCAGCAAACTGTTTACTATCACCCAGCTCAAAAACAATAGCTTTACTGCCCAACAGATCTGTACTAACCAAACGGGCTATGGTATTTATAGGTACGTTGTATTTTGAGTCAATTTTAAGTTCAACAGTTGTTTGACCTGTTTGGCCCAACTCCATTTTTGAGATGTGGCCAATGGGAAAGCCGTTTACCAATACGGGTTTTGAAACAGAAAGGCCGTCGACACTTTGATAAATAGCATAAAATTTATTTGAGCTGGAAAAAACATCGTTTCCCTTTAAAAAACTATATCCTAATATTAGTATCGTAATAGCAATTGCAGTAAGTGCGCCTACTTTGGTTTCGTTTGAAATTTTCAAAGATGTGTTGTTTAGTTTTTTATTATTGTTTTCTCTACCTGGAGCTTGTAAGCCTGAATAGAACGTACTATAGTAGCAACGATCTCTTCCTGGCCTTTTTCAGAGTTAAGATATTCTTCTTCTTCTAAATTAGTTATATAGCCTATCTCAACCAAAACCGAAGGCATTGCGGTATGTACCAAAACATTTAAGCTCTGTTCCCTAATGCCTTCCAATTTTCTTCCGTCTACGTTAACAAACTCATCTGCCAGAATGTTTGCCAGCATAATGCTTTTCTGCCTAAATCTTCTTAAATACTCATTTGTAAGAATAATGGTGACCGGATCATTTGGATCTGCCTCAACATCTGCTTCCTCGCTAACCTGATTGCTTTTTATCTCACGTTGTTGCTCTCCTGTTCTTTTTAAACCATACACCAGCATTAAAACTCCCTTGCCTGATCTATCTACAACTCTTGTGGATTTGTAAACCGCTTTGCCTTTTTTAGTGCCTACACGCTCCCGCACTGTCTTATCAGGTAGCGCATTACAGTGTATTGAAATAAACAAATCGCCTTTACTTTCATTCGCTATTTCTGGCCTGCGTTGTAATGATACGTCAGTTTCAGTTTTTCGCGTCAATACCACGTTAACACCATCTATATCTTTTTCTATCGCTTTTTGCAATTTTTCAGCAACCATAAGCGTTACACCTCTTTCAGTTGAAAAGATGCCCGCAGAGCCCACTGAAAATTTGCCAGGTCCCGACGGATTAGGCTTAACACCGTGGCCGGCATCAACAATAATAGTTCTTAATTTATAACCGGTGTTTACAACTGTGTCTTTTTTAACCGAAGCTGTTAATACTGAAGCGGCTGACGTAAAGGAAAGCAACAAAATACTCGCTCCTAATAGGGGTAGTGCATAAATCAATCTTTTCAATGCCTTATTTTTCATTATTTTTGAGCGCTGTTAACTATATCTGCAAATATATTATTCGAAATCAATTTTGAAATTTATAAACCTGTTTTTTCTATTTGCAATTATTTTAATGGTTAGTATGATGGCTGCGGCGGGCCGCACGCATCATATTATTAACGTTGCAATAACCGATACTATTATACATCTTGATTCTACTGATAAATATCCGCTCATTAACAAAAGACAAGGTATCCCGAAAGGCAATCCCGAAAAAGTAAATATACCTAAAGATACCATACCTTTAGCTAATACTGCCAAAGCAGATTCGGGGCTTCTTACTGCTAAAAAAGATTCAAGCACGCTTACCGACGAATTGATTGCAACAGCGAAAGACTCGACTGTTTTTATTGGTACTGATACTATACGGCTATATGGCAGTGCCCGTGTAAAGTACGGAGATTTTGAACTGGACGCCGATTTTATCGAAGTTGATCAAACTAAAAAAATTGTATTTGCCCGCGGCGTTGTTGATCCTGTTACCGGCCGTTATTCAGGCCGCCCAATTATTAAGCAGGGAACGGACGCGCCCATTACCTCAGACTCATTAAGGTCTAACTATGAGACTAAAATGGGTAAAACCTGGAACGTGCTTACGCAACAGGAGCAGAACTACATCTCGCACGGGCAGGCGAAAAAGATAAGTGAGGATGAGGTGGCATACCACAATATTATATTCAGTGCCTGCGATAAGCCGGATCCTGATTATGGCATAGTTATTACCCGCGGTATTGGCGAAAAGAAACGTATAATTTCCGGGCCTGCCTATTTAGAAATAGCCGGCGTACCAATGCCCATTGGCCTTCCATTTGGTTTCTTCCCTAAACCGGATACTAAGTCTTCAGGTGTTATTCTTCCTACCTTTGGTGAGGATGCTACGCTGGGCTTTTTCCTGCGCGGTTTTGGGTATTATTTTGCCATAAATGATTATATGGATCTTACCTCAACCGGAACGTACTATTCAAATGGCTCGTACGAAGTAACCAGTGCCATGAATTACATGAAACGGTATAAGTACAATGGTAACCTGTCGCTTAGTTATGGTTCGCATAATTATGGTCTGGCCGGAGACCCTGCCGCCACAGACTTTCACATTAACTGGAGCCATTCGCAAAGCCCAAATGCAAATCCCGGAAGAACTTTCAGCGCATCTGTAAGTGCAGGTACATCAAGCTTTTATCAAAACAATCCGGCAACTACAGGCTATAATCTACAGGCATTAACGCAAAACCAGTTACAGTCTTCGGTTTCGTACTCGCGCATATGGCAAGGCACACCATTTGCACTTAACGTTAGTTTAGCCCATAACCAGGATCTGACAAGAAAAACGGTCAATCTTGAACTGCCCCGGGTAACCTTCAGTATGTCAACCATTAATCCGTTTGATAAAAGAGACAGGGTTGGGGAGCAAAAATGGTATCAACGCATTACGGTTGGTTATACCTTGAATGCGTCTAATAGCTTAAATAATATTCCGGAGAAGGAGCTATTTACAACTACTACACTTACCAAAAGAATGCGTAATGGTATAAGTCATCAAATTCCGGTAGCATTGAGTTTGAATGTATTAAATTATTTCCAGTTTAATACCGGCTTTAACTATAACGAGCGCTGGTATTTTCAGTCTATAAGACAACGCTATGCGCGCGCAGACTCATTGGTTACGGATACCATACCAGGATTTAACCGCGCCGGCGATTATTCGTTAAGCGGTGGCTTCAGTACAAAAATTTACGGAACCAAAAACTTAAATATAGGTTCATTAAGGGCAATACGGCACGTTATTACTCCTACTATAAGTTTTTCTTACCGCCCTGATTATTCGGGCTTAAACAGGCCTTATAATAAAGTTATTGTAAGCAATGCTACCGTTCCTTATCCGGTTACGTCAAGGCGGTACTCTATCTTTGACGGATCATTGTTTAGCGGCCCGGGAGGCGGCACCGCGGCAGGAGTGGGCATTGGTATTGATAACAATGTTGAAGCAAAAGTGCGGCCCAAAAGCACTGATAGTGTACAAACCGAGAAAAAGATAATGCTTATTCAAGGTTTAAGTCTAAATACCTTTTATAATTTTGCGGCCGACTCTTTCCAGCTTTCAAATATTAACTTTTCGGGTCATACCGCCATAATTCATGATCGGATAAATATAAGTTTTGGCGGAACTTTTGATCCATACAGTTCGAAGATTCTTGATTCAATATCCAGTAACCGAATTGTGCCGGTTGCGCGCCGTGTAAACCGCTACAGCTGGCAGGACGGAAGATTCCCTACGCTTTTAAATTTTTCTTTAACCGTAGGTGGTAGCCTTAATGCAGCTGCACTAAAGCAACCGCTTAACAAGCAATTGCCACCCGGCCAAACCATGCCCGGAGTTACACCTGAACAGGCCGACAAGTTAGCTTTGTTAAATAGCGACCCGAGCGCTTATATTGATTTTAAAGTGCCGTGGAACATGTCGTTCAACTACAACTTTAGCTATTCTAACAGCCTCACCGGTTCGTTTGTAACAAATACTATTATGGTTAACGGTGATGTTAGTATCACACCAAAATGGAAAGTGCAGTTTAATACCAACTATGATTTACAGGCAGCTAAGTTAAGCAGTGCTACATCATTTGCCATATACCGCGATCTGCACTGCTGGGACCTTTCAATAAGCTGGTTGCCTTTTGGTTATTACAAATCTTATAATGTTACCCTAAGGGTACGGTCAGATATATTGCAGGCGCTTAAGCTAACCAAGCGGAGCGATTACACCAATAACGGCTATTTTAACAGATACTAATGCGCGCAGAAATTATTACCATAGGCGATGAAATATTGATTGGCCAGATAGTTGACACCAACTCGGCCTGGATGGCCCGCCAGTTAAATAATATCGGAATAAAGGTAAAGCAGATATCATCAGTATCTGATGACCGAGAACATATTTTAAGCGCGCTTGCTGAAGCAGCTTCACGGGCCGATGTTATTTTAATTACCGGTGGGTTAGGGCCTACTAAGGATGACATCACCAAAAAAACTATGGCCGAGTATTTTAATGTTGGAATGGTTGAAAACGCCGAGACCTTAGCCAACGTAACGCGCATTTTTGCAAAAACAAACCGCCCATTACTGGATATAAACAGGGCACAAGCACTGGTACCCCAAAATTGCGAAGTTATAATAAACCATAACGGTACAGCACCAGGCATGTGGTTTGAAACCGACGGTAAAATATATATATCAATGCCGGGTGTACCGTTTGAGATGATGTACCTGATGGATGAACAGGTTATCCCCAGGTTAAAAACGGCATTTAAGCTGCCTGTTATTATTCATAAAACATTGCTCACTGCAGGCGAAGGCGAATCGTTTTTAGCCAAACGCATTGCCGATATAGAAGAAAGATTGCCGGAGTATATAAAGCTTGCTTATTTGCCCAAATTAGGGCAAGTTAGGCTGCGTCTTAGCGGATATGAAGGGGGTAATGCACGGCTTGAGGAGGAAATTGATTTATTTGCAGCTGAAATTGCGGAGCGGGTAAGTGATGTGCTGGTTGCTACTGAGGATATCGCACTGGAGAAAGCAGTACTCAACTTATTGGAAGGCGAGGGGCTTACGCTTTCGGTTGCCGAAAGCTGCACGGGTGGCTATATTTCGCATTTGCTTACCCAGCACGCTGGTTCGTCAAAGGTTTTTGCAGGTGGTGGTGTTGTCTATAGCAATGCCTTAAAGCAGCAAATTTTAGGCGTGGAAGCCGAAACACTTGATGTGTTTGGCGCCGTGAGCGAGCAAACGGTTAAGGAAATGCTCAATGGCGCGTTAAAAAAATTTAACACCAATTTTGCCATAGCCGTTACCGGAATAGCCGGCCCGGATGGGGGAAGTGAAGTTAAACCCGTCGGAACTGTTTGGATAGCAGTGGGTTCGCTCGAAAAAACTGCGGTAAAAAAATTCACGTTCGGCAGCAAAAGGCTTCAGAACATTGAGAGGAGCGCGGCGGCTGCTTTATCAATGTTGAATACTTTACTAAAGGATGTTAATAATTAATACGGTATTTTTATAATTTTGAGCTTATAACTATATATTCTGTATGGCCAGGTACGAGCTGTTATTACCAAAGATGGGTGAAAGTGTTGCTGAAGCAACTATAATTAAGTGGGTTAAAAAGCCAGGCGATTATATAGAAGCAGATGATGCGGTAATAGACATTGCAACTGATAAAGTAGATTCTGAGGTACCTTCACCGGTATCAGGCAGGCTGGTTGAACAGCTTTGCAAGGCAGACGATATAGTTCAGGTTGGAGCCGTTGTTGCCATCATCGAAACTGAAGATGCAAAGGAGAAGGAAACTGCGCCTGCACCTGTTGCCAGCATCTCTCAACCACAACCCGATACTGCTAAGCAAGAAGTAATTGAACCCGTTACGCAAACACAACAAGCCATACCCGGAACTGATTTATTGGCAAAGGCACAGGCTGCTGCGCCACAACGCTCTGCAAACGAGCCTCAGCGCTTTTATTCTCCATTAGTAAAACATATAGCCTTCCAGGAAAAAGTAGGAGTAGAAGAGCTGGATCGCATTCCGGGAAGCGGTTCAGACGGACGCTTAACAAAAGATGATCTATTAAATTATCTAAGGGTAAGAGACCGCGATAAAAGTGCGGCAGATGCGCCACCTGCATCGCCTGCTGGCTATGAAACAGCAGTTGATTCAACGCCGCCTGCAATAGAATTACCGGCTAAAGCGGCAGAAGCAGAAAAAGTGGCAACTCCCGAGCCGGAACCAAAACCAAAGCCAGTTCCAGTTTTACAGGCTGAACCAAAACCTCAGCCAGCAGCAGTTTCCCAACCGGAACCAAAACCAGAGCCGGTGGCCGTTCCCCGGCAGGAGGCAAAGCCCCAGCCGGTGCCAGTGCGACAACCCGAGCCAGAACCACAGCCGGAGCCAACGGTAATGCGCCAACCGGAGCCAAAACCGCAGCCAGCACCAACGCCTCAACCGATTGCAGTTGCAGAACAAACCGAAGCTAAGGCTGTTAAGGAAACGGCTTCAGTAGGGCAACAGGAGCGCCCGGTGCAACAGCGATATACTGAGCCTTTAAAAGAAGCACAGGCCGCTGCATCTTCTATAACAGGAGGTGATGAGATAATTGAAATGGATAGGATGCGTAGGCTTATTGCCGAGCACATGGTTATGAGCAAGCGTACTTCGCCGCATGTAACTTCATTTGTTGAAGCAGATGTTACAAATTTAGTTTTGTGGCGCGACAAAATAAAGAACACCTTTGAGAAGCGAGAAGGCGAGAAAGTAACCTTTACACCTATATTTATAGAGGCGGTTGTTAGGGCTATAAAAGATTTTCCGCTTATTAACTCTTCTGTTAATGGCACCCAAATAATACGTAAAGCCGCTATCAATATCAGCATGGCAACAGCTTTGCCTAACGGAAACTTGATAGTTCCGGTTATAAAAAAGGCAGACGAACTTAACTTATTGGGGCTTACCAAGGCAGTTAACAGCCTGGCCAATAAAGCCCGCAATAACAAACTTCAGCCCGACGATGTAAAAGACGGGACATTTACCATAACCAACGTAGGTACATTTGGTAACCTAATGGGTACACCCATTATTAATCAGCCACAGGTAGCTATTTTAGCCATGGGAGCTATAAAGAAAAAGCCGGCTGTTTTAGAAACACCCGGAGGGGATATTGTTGTGGTGCGACAAATGATGTTCCTGTCACTGTCTTATGATCACCGCGTAGTAGATGGTGCCCTTGGCGGATCGTTTGTAAAACGGGTTGCTGATTACCTTGAGAACTGGGATATTAACCGGGGTATTTAACTTTTTGCTTATAAATTGTTTGTTGTTGCAAACAAGTACTTCGCGTTTTTAGTTTAATATATGTACGTTAACCGTACTATACTTAAACTAATTTGCCATGGAAAATTACGAGACCTTAGTGGATGCCACTAACGATTTAATGAAAAGGGGATATACTGCTAACCTGAGCATAGGGGGTGATACTGTTGACGATAAATCTCAGGACATACATATGACCGCTGATGATTTTTCAATTGATGAATTCTATCGTTTTGAAGGACCGAGCAACCCGTCGGATATGTCGATAGTTTATGCCGTAAGTTCTCCTAAATATAATTTGAAAGGAATTATTGTAGATGCCTACGGCACTTATGCTGTCGATAGCTCGTCGGCAGTGCAAGCGAAACTACATCATTGGATGATAAGCCACAACTTACACAGCAGCGACAGACCCACAGCGTCGTAAAAACATTCATAAATAGAAACAGCGATGAGTTTGAACCCATCGCTGTTTCTATTTACAAATGCTGGTAAAATTACTTGGCCAACACTTCTTTTACTCTTTCTGCAGCTTCTTTTAACAATATAGCCGAGAATACTTTAAGCCCTGAATTATCAATTAATTCTTTAGCTTCCTTAGCATTTGTGCCTTGTAAACGAACAATGATTGGAACCGGGATATTTCCTATTTCATGGTAAGCATCAATTACACCCTGCGCAACACGATCGCAACGAACAATACCACCAAAAATATTGATCAGAATAGCTTTAACGTTAGGGTCACTTAATATGATATTGAAACCGGCCTTAACAGTCTGCGCGTTCGCGGTACCGCCTACGTCCAAAAAGTTCGCTGGTTCGCCACCGGCTAATTTAATAATATCCATTGTAGCCATTGCCAAACCGGCACCGTTAACCATACAACCAACGTTACCGTCAAGCTTTACATAGTTAAGATTTGATTTGCCGGCTTCAACCTCCGTAGGATCTTCCTCGGCAGTATCGCGCATAGCAGCATAATCAGCATGGCGGTATAATGCGTTGTCGTCAAGGTTTACTTTGGCGTCAACGGCTAATATTTTGTTATCAGATGTTTTCAACACCGGATTGATCTCAAACATTGAAGAATCAGTAGCCTCGTAAGCTTTATATAATGACGCAATAAATTTGGTCATATCTTTAAAAGCATCGCCCGATAAGCCAAGATTGAATGCTATTTTACGGGTTTGGAATCCTTGCAGACCTACCTTCGGATCAACTTCTTCTTTAAATATCAAATGAGGAGTGTGCTCAGCAACTTCTTCAATATCCATACCGCCTTCGGTTGAATACATAATGATGTTACGGCCTGCCGCCCTGTCAAGCAAAACGCTTACATAAAACTCCTTGGTTTCGCTTTCACCAGGGTAATAAACATCCTGTGCTACTAACACTTTACTCACCAGTTTACCTTCAGGGCCGGTTTGTGGTGTAACTAATTGCATGCCTAAAATAGCGCCTGCTTTTTCTGCTACCTCGTCAAGGTTTTTTGCCAGCTTTACGCCTCCACCTTTACCGCGGCCACCTGCATGTATCTGAGCCTTAACAACAACCCAGCTTGAGTTGTAATCTTCTTTCAATTTTTTAGCTGCCTCAACAGCTTGTTCAACGGTATCGGCAACTATGCCTTCCTGAACTCTAACACCGAAACTTTTTAGTATGGATTTACCCTGGTACTCGTGAATATTCATGTTTTTAAGCGGATTTTGCGGTAAATCTACAATTTTATAGCAAGAAAAATTGCGTTTTTTCCATAATTTGCTTGTTACAATCGGAAAGAAGTCAGGATTAGTCAACTTACACTGTTGTAAGTTGAAAGTTTTATGTTGTATGTATTGATCAATCCCTTAAACTTACAGCCTACAACCCATAACTTTCAACTCACAACAATAAGCATTACCTTTACACAATGTTAAAAGCAACTGCCATTCACAAGGCATATGGGCAGCTCCAGATATTAAAAGGAGTTGATATTGAAGTACAAAAAAGCGAAATAGTTACAATCGTTGGAGCTTCTGGCGCGGGGAAGAGTACCTTGCTTAATATTTTAGGAACGCTGGACCATCCCGATTCGGGCCAGCTTTTTATAAACGGAGTAGAGCTTAATAAGTTAAATAATAAAAAACTGAGCCACTTTAGAAACCTCCAAATTGGTTTCATCTTTCAGTTCCATCATTTGCTTGCTGAATTTGATGCGCTTGAAAATGTCTGCATTCCGGCTTTTATTGCGGGTACCCCAAAAGCACAGGCCGAAAAGCGAGCTAAAGAACTGCTGGATATGCTGGGCCTTAGTGCCAGGATCAATCACAAGCCCAATCAGCTTTCCGGCGGAGAGCAGCAACGCGTTGCTGTGGCCCGGGCGTTGATCAATAAACCCGCGCTAATTTTTGCCGACGAACCATCTGGCAATCTTGACTCAAACAATGCACGCGAATTGCATGAATTGTTTGTTAAGCTGCGGAAGGAATTTGAGCAAACCTTTATCATTGTTACGCACAACGAGGAACTGGCTAATATATCAGACCGTAAGGTGTTTATGAAGGACGGGGTAATAGAGCAATTAGCTTAATGGCAGCGATTTTAATAACAGGGGCGCTTTCTGCTAAGGCCCATCGCCTAAAAAGTGAATATTCGGCCAATGCTGTGGCAATTATCATGGGCGATTTTAATGATGTACCCGAGCTAATGCTTAAATCACGCGCCATCATCAAATTGCCTCATCCTGATGCTCCGGCTTATCCCCATCAAATACTAACATTTTGCCTGGATAATAACATAAACACCGTTTTTGTATTAAACGCGCACGAAATCAAAGCCTTAGAACCCGCATTACAATTATTTTTTGAGTATGGCATTGAGATACAATTAATTAAAAATGACTTATAACGATATAGATAAGCGAAAAACAGCGTTTATACTTGAATTAGATAACGTTATCTATCCTGAAAAGGATTATTTGTTCCAGGTTTATTACCTGTTTGCAAGCGCAATAGAATATACAGACCTGGTTGATGCCAAGACTACAACCGATTTAATGGTAGCTACGTATTTAGAGGAAGGCCATGAAGTAGTTTTTGATAGGGTGAAAGAGAAACTGGGTGTTAACGAAAAATACAGGCAAAGTTTTGAGCATTTAATGTTAACCGCTAAACTTCCGCTTAAATTGTTAGTCTATCAAAACGTTTTAGAACTATTACAGGAAATTGTTATTGACCGTAAAAAGATATTTATTGTTACCGACGGGAATACGCAGCAGCAACTTAATAAAATAAAGCAGACAGAGTGGAACGGGCTTGAACCTTATTTGATGTGCTATTTTACATATGAAAGCAGACCAAAACCAGAAACCGACGCAATAGAACTTTTAATTAAGGAACATAATTTGAACAGGCGGGATATAATGATGATAGGAGCAACTGATGCTGATAGTAGGTGTGCAGAAAGCGTTGGAATAGACTACACAGATGTAAGTGCCTTTTTAGCAAATAATTAAAATTTATCGTAACTTACATTTCATGAAGAGAGTATTGACTTTAGGATTATTAGTAGGAACAACTATTTTAACATCTTGCAGCAAAAAGAAAGATGATGGGAGCAGTCCGGAAGTAATAGCTCCGTCAAAAAACGGGTCAGCACTTGATCTTATGCGCGATTCGGTATTTTTATACGCCAAGGAAGCATACTACTGGAACGACGGCTTACCTGATTATGCTACATTTAAGCCACGTACCTTCACAGGTTCAAATGATTTGGCTGCGTTGGCTAAAGAGGTTGATGCAATATCGCAATACAAAATTAATCCGGCTACCGGAAGGGCTTATGAGTTTGAAGAATCATCCCCGGGAAATGCGAAATATTCCTTTATCGACGGAGGGGAAACGTCTACAGAGCTAGGTGGAACGCAGGGCGATTTCGGCTTCGCCCCATTTTATTTTGGCGATAATGATTTGAGGATAAAGTATGTTTATCCAGGCTCGCCTGCTGCTGCTTTTTCTATAAAAAGAGGATACAAGGTTGTTAGCATAAACGGTAACACTAATATTTCTTATGATAAAGGGGGCTCACGTACCCAGTTTGTAGTGAATGCTTTTTTTTACAGCAACAGTATCACGTTAACTTTAGAAAGGCCTGATGGTACTCAATTTACCGCTACCGTTAATGCCAACTCTTATACTACCAACCCTGTAATAACATATAAGGTGTTTAGCGGTACAGGGGGCCATAAAATAGGTTATTTCGTTTTTAATTCCTTCACGTCACAGGCCAATGCGCAGCCTAAACTTGACGAGGCTTTTAATTATTTTGCAGCTAATGGAGTTACAGACCTGGTAGTTGATCTTCGTTATAACGGGGGTGGATATGTCTCTACTTCGGAATACTTAAGTAATTTAATAGCCCCGGCTGCAAAAACCGGAAATTTAATGTATGCAACCTACTTTAACAGCATTCTTACATCCGGAAAAGCCAGCATTTTAGCCAACCAGGTTAGGCGAGACCCATCTAACAACCAAACCTACAATTATACCCAATTTGACTATAGCGTAGCCGGAAACTATGTGTATTTTAAAAAGGCCGGGCCGCTTAATTCAGTTGCTAAGGTTTGTTTTATAGTAGGTGGCGGTACTGCTTCGGCAAGCGAGTTGCTGATCAACAATATACTTGGTCTTGGAAGTGTTGATGTGAAATTAATTGGCAGCACAACTTACGGTAAGCCGGTTGGTTTTTTTGACATCAGGATAAACAAGTATGAAATGTATATACCAGAATTTGAAACTAAAAACGCTTTAGGGCAGGGGGGGTACTATATAGGGATGACACCAGGGTCTGCTCAGTATCCCGGTCAAATAGGTGGTGATGATATAAGCCATGATTTTGGCGATCCGCAGGAGACGTTATTGTCATACGCTCTAAATTATATCAATTCCGGAAAGTACACTACCACAAGTTCACAGCTTCAGGTGCAATCGCTCCAGCAAAAAGGCATGTTCTCGGTTGACGAGTCATCTGATGTTGGAAGAAAGCTGGATGACGGCAAATTTAACGGGATGATTTTTGATAAACCGCTTAAGCGCAAATAAAAAGAAAATTGTTAATCTGCCAGTTGCCTGATATCCACAGGTACAACGCGAGAGATACCTTGTTCAACCATTGTCACACCATAAATTATATCGGTGCTGGCAATGGTTCTTTTGTTATGGGAAACAATGATAAACTGCGACTGGTTGGAGAACTTGCGGATGATATTATTGAATTTATCAATGTTTGTATCATCAAGAGGCGCATCAACTTCATCAAAAATACAAAACGGGGCCGGCTTTAGCAGGTAAAGCGAAAAAAGTATCGCGGTGGCCGTGAGCGTTTTTTCGCCGCCCGATAGCTGGTTGATTGACAATGGCCGTTTACCCTTTGGTTTAGCAATAATATCAATATCGGACTCTAATGGGCTTTGCGGATCAGACAGTACCAGATCGCAGGAATCTTCTTCATTAAATAGTGAGCGGAAAACATGAATAAAGTTCTCGCGCACCAATGTAAAAGAATGCATAAATTTTTCGCGGGCGGTGTCGTCAATCTCTTTTATAGTAGAAAGGAGAGAGGCTTTAGCTTCCGCCAAATCCCTTTTCTGGTTCTGAATAAACTCATAACGTTCATTCATTTCATTATAGGCCTCAACCGCCATTGGGTTAATAGCGCCAAAGTCATCCAGCTGATTTTTTAATTTTTCTGTACGGGCGCGCAATGCGGTTTCGTCTTCGTCAGCAGCGGCAGTGTCCTTCTCCGGAAGGTCCTGAATATCCACATTAAACTCCACTGAAAGCCGTTCCTTCAAGGCATTTAGTTCAATGCGCAGGTTATTGCGTTTGTCGCGAAGTTCAGCTTCAATAACCTCTGTATTCTCTTTTTTACGTCTTAAAGCGCTTATTGCTTCTTCTGCTTCGGTTATTTTGCCACGCAGCTCATAATATTCCCGCTCTGCTTCTTGTGTAGCTTTTTCAAGGTCATCCTTTTGTGTATACATTTCCAGCAAAGTATCATCAGATAGGTCTGAATGTTGTAAATGCTGTTGTATAGCCTCTTTCACCTTCTCCAGTTCGGCGCTGTTTTGGCGTATGCGGCCGTCAAGGCTCTCTTGTTGGGTATCTCTGTATTCTAAATCTTTTATTAAGCCTGCAACCTTATTTTGCTGCTGATGGAAACGTATGTTCTCTTGATTATAAGCGTTGGCATGAACAGTCACTGCCTCGTTAACTTCGTTAAAGGCAGATTGCTTGTCCAGCAACAGTTCAGCTTGTGCTTGTTTACGTTCTTTAAGCTCTGATAATAAGGGCTGCAAACTCGCCATCTCTTTCTTTATTCCCGCTATTCGTTTAGCTATGTCTTCCTTGCGGTTAAGGCTGGTTTCAATAAAGGTTTCATACTGTTCCCGCCGCGTTCTAACGGTAATCAACTCGGTGGTTAAACGGTTAAGTTCTTCCTGCTTTTGTTTTACTAAAGCGGCTTTACCGGCTGCTTTCAAATCTGCCGAACGCGTTTGTAATTCGTTAGCACGTGTTTTTAACTCAAACAAATCAATATCCAGGCCTTTAATTTCTTTAGCAAGGTTTTCCAGATTTTTAGCGCGACCTATACGTTTACCCTCAAACAACCCTACCGAACCACCCGCCATTGTGTATTTGGTTTTGCTGAACTTGCCGCTCTGCGCCAACAGCACCACACCTTCGGGCAGTGCACTGTTATTAAGTTCCGCTTCGTCGTTTACCAGATAAACATTTTTAAGCAGGTGCTTACAAAGCGACTGGTATTTTTTATCAACCTCGGTTACGTTCAATGCGGGGATACGTGTGCCGTTAACGCCCTCTTTAAAGGGGATTATTTCAGCATCATCAGCATAATTACTCAATATAAAAAACTGTGCCCTTCCGCGCGACGCACTGCTTAATAGATTAACTGCTTTTATAGCGTCATCATACGTATCAACCACGTAATGGTTCATTAATGGCTCCAGGTAGTTTTCTATCGCCACACGGTATTGTTCGCGGCAAAACAAAACATCGCTAAAAAGCGGAACGTTCTTTACCCAATCGTTGTTGTTTTTAAGAAAACGGATAGATTCAGGGAAACCCTCCAGGTTATCTACCAAACTTTTGGTAAGATTGTACTCATTTTGTTTCGCGTCCAGCTTGCGGCTTTCGAGTGTTATTTTTTCTTTAAGGGTTGATAGTTCCTCACCGGTAGCTGTTATTTGCTGTTGTAGCACAGTTTCCCGCTCAACTTCCTCTGCTACCTCCACTTCCAGTTTTTCTGCACGCTGCTCCAGGTCGGCCACTACCTCATTAAAGTGGGAGAGTTCAACCGTTTTGTTACTGGCATCATCCATATTGCGCTGGCTTTCCTGTTCCAAAGCCTGCTCTTGTATCTTTAAGATGTCAATATCTTTCTCCGCCTTATAAACCTGATTTTGAAGACTATTGTTAATGTTATTTAACTCATTCAGCTCATTGCGGGCCGCTGTTTGCTCTATGCGGATATCATCAGCAAGAGATTTTAACTCTGCTACTTTCTCTGTTACTGTTTTAAGATTTTCATCTTCCTGCGCTTTTTCTTCCGATAACCGCTTAATGTTATATAGCACATGATCGAGCTGCTTACGGTCGCGATCAAGTTCTTCGCTCAGGCGGCTTTCCTTATCCTGTTGAAATTTTAGCTGCTCATTCTTTATCTTCTTCTCGCTCTCGTAAGCGCGAATCTTCCCGACAAACTCATTAGTTGCCTTTTGCTGGATGGACAGATTTTTTTCTTTGGTAACACTTTCAAGCTTTTGCTTTTGTACATCGGCCTCAAGCTTATCCATTAGCGTGGTTATGCCCACCTTTTCCTCACGTTGTTTTAACTCCAGCATCTCAATGCTGCTTAATGATTCGGTAAATGAAGCCAGACGGAAGGAGGCCAGTTTAATGCTAAGCGTTTTATATTCCTCTTTTAACCGATAATAACGTTCTGTTTTTTTAGCCTGATTCTCCAACATTTTCAGGTTCTTCTGAATCTCGAACAGCAAATCTTCCACACGCTCCAAATCAGCCTCTGTATCCTTTAACTTGTTAAAGGTTTGCTTTTTACGGAGTTTATATTTAGAGATACCTGATGCTTCTTCAAATAAATTGCGCCGTGACCCTTCTTTGTTTGAGATGATCTCCTCAATCATCCGCAACTCAATTATAGCATATGAATCAGAGCCAACACCGGTGTCCAGAAAAAGGTCTGTAATATCCTTTAAACGGCATTGTACATCATTTAAACGGTATTCGCTCTCGCCGCTGCGGTACAGTTTGCGTGTTAAGGTAACCTGCGAATATTCAATAGGGAGGATGTTTTTGGTATTATCAAAAGTAAGCGATACTTCTGCAAGGTTGGCGGCTTTACGGCTCCTGGTGCCATTAAAGATCACGTTATCCATCTTCTCAGACCGTAACATGCGCGTGCTCTGTTCGCCCAGTACCCAACGTATGGCGTCAACCACGTTTGATTTTCCACAGCCGTTTGGCCCAACAATGGCCGTTACGCCCTCGTTAAAATTAATGGTGATCTTATCGCCAAAGCTTTTAAAACCCTTAATCTCTAATTGAGTAAGCTGCATTTATAGGTAATCCTGCCTTAAATAATTTCAGGCTTCAAATTACATCAAAAAATTGGATAGGTAAAAATTTGGGGTTGATATTTGTTATTTTATCATAACGCCGGGTTTGTTAACCAGCGGCAGTTTAATGAAATTGGAATCGACTATGCTTTCAGGGAGAAAGATGAATTTTTTATCATATATCTGGGTGCCTATGTAGTAGCTTACCCAATACTCATTGTTTAAACCGAAGGTTTGGTCGTCAATAAGTTCTATAGCTTTAAAACCGGTCCCTTCAACTACCGGGAACATGTGCCTTAATACAGAAGTTTTTACCTGCTCTCCATCTTTTTCCCCGTAGCCTTTTGATGTTATGAGCACATTCTCAATAGGTTCTTTTTTAAGGTTGATCAGATATACATACCAGGTTTTGCTCTCGCTGCTTTCGCCCTCAAGCGCCACCGCTACGGCTATGTCTTTAACTTCGTTATCGGGGAGGTCTTTTATCATTTGGTTGATTATGTTGATTGGTTGATTAAGTGAGTAGTTAAACTATTTAACCATCCACTTAATCAACCTAATAAACCACTCACTTCTTCTTAGCAAACTTCTTACCACCTTTTTTAGGCGCTTTACTGTCGGCATCGGCTAAGGCCTTACATTGTTCAAACGTTAGGGTGGTAGGGTCTGTTATATCCTTTGGTATTTTTACGTTCTGTTTGCCAAACTCAATGTATGGCCCCCAGCGGCCGTTCAATATTTTAACTGTTGCGTCTTCATCAAATGCCTTTATCAACTTTTCAGCATCTTTTTTGCGTTTGGCCAGTATCAGTTCAATTGCCTGTTCTTCGGTAACATCATGCGGGTCAATTTCTTTAGGCAGCGATACAAAAGCGCTGTTGTGGCTAATGTAAGGTCCAAACCTGCCGATGGCCACCTTCATTACCTTGCCTTCAAATTCGCCCACATTTTTGGGTAATTTAAACAGTTCAAGCGCTTCTTCTAACGAGATAGTCTCTATGCTTTGCCCGCTACGTAAACTCGCGTAGAGCGGCTTATAATCCTTATTATCGTCGCTGGCATTTTCACCTATCTGTACAAACGGCCCATAACGTCCAATGCGTACGGAGATCTTCTGTCCGTTTTCGGGGTGAAGACCCAATTCACGTTCTCCGGTAGCTTTATCTGCAGTCTGGATGGTGTTTTCCACATCCTGATGAAAGCCGGTATAAAACACCGAGATCATCTTAGTCCATTCTTCCAGTCCCTGAGCGATCTCGTCAAACTGTTTTTCAACTTTAGCGGTAAAGTTAAAGTCGACAATGCCATTAAAATGCTGTACCAAAAAATCATTTACCACGGCACCAATATCAGTAGGAGAGAGCTTCCCTTTTTCTGCACCGGTTGTTTCGGTACGCTCGTCTTTAGCAATGCTTTTATCTTTAAGGGTTAATACCCTGAATTTGCGTTGTTTGCCCTCGCGTTCCTCTTTTACAACATAACCACGGTTTTGTATGGTAGAAATAGTAGGAGCATAGGTAGATGGACGACCTATACCCAGTTCTTCTAGCTTTTTAACCAAACTCGCTTCGGTATATCGTGATGGGGGACGAGAGAAACGCTCGGTAGCAGTCATTTCCTGCAAGTCCAAAAGCTGACCTTTGGTTAGAGGTGGCAACATGCTGTTATCTTCGTCTTGTTGATTGTCTTCTTCCTCGTCGTTTGATTCCAGGTAAACTTTCAAAAAGCCGTCAAATTTCATTACCTCTCCGTTGGCAACCAATTCATCCTTTCGGGTTGATATGCCAATTTTTGCGGTGGTTTTTTCAAACTGCGCCTCGCTCATTTGCGATGCTATGGCACGTTTCCATATCAGTTCGTATAAACGTTCTTCAGAGCTGTCACCAGCTATTCTATGGTTATTAAAGTAGGTGGGGCGAATGGCCTCGTGAGCTTCCTGCGCTCCGGCGCTTTTGGTTTTATAGGTACGGCGATTATAATATTTATCGCCATAGGCACTCATAATCTCCTGCGATGCAGCTTGTAAGGCCGTCTCAGATAAATTAACACTATCGGTACGCATATAGGTGATATGCCCAGACTCGTACAACCGCTGTGCCACCTGCATGGTGCGCGAAACCGAGTAACCCAGCTTGCGACTGGCTTCCTGTTGTAAAGTAGATGTAGTAAAAGGCGCAGCAGGCGACCGTTTAGTTGGCCTTTTATCTAACGAGTTTACGTTAAAGATGGCATCAACACAATCAGCTAAAAATTTCTGCGCGTCATCCTCTTTGGCAAAGCGTTCTGCCAGTTCTGCTTTAAATGATTGCTTGCCTTTGCCAAATATGGCTACTATTTTAAAAGCAGCTTCTGAGTTAAATTTATTGATCTCGCGTTCGCGGTCTACAATCAATCTAACAGCTACAGACTGCACCCTGCCAGCAGATAAGGAAGGTTTAACCTTTTTCCATAATACCGGCGACAGCTCAAAACCCACCAATCTATCTAAAACACGGCGAGCCTGCTGGGCATTTACCAGGTTATAATTTATTTTACGCGGATTGTCAATAGCAGCTAAGATGGCCGGTTTGGTAATTTCATGAAAAACAATGCGCTTGGTGGTCTCATCCTTCAGGTTAAGCGTATCAAACAAATGCCATGATATGGCTTCTCCTTCGCGGTCCTCGTCCGATGCCAGCCAAACCATGTCGGCCTCCTTAGCTAATTTCTTTAACTCGCTTACTACCTGCTTTTTGTCTGCGGGCACCTCGTATTTCTGTTTAAAGTTATTGGCTACATCAATGGCGTCTTCAGACTTTACCAAATCACGGATATGGCCGTAGCTCGACTTTACAGTGAAGTCTTTGCCAAGATATCCTTCAATGGTTTTGGCCTTAGCCGGTGATTCTACAATGAGTAAATTTTTAGCCATTAAAACAGTATTTTCTGCAAATAAAAGATAAAGAACCCGAAACGCAAATTTGTTGGGCGCTTTTATTTTAAAGATGTATTAATTAATTATGGAAAACTTAATGATTTTTATATTTTTTGACAAGGTTTTTTTGCAATAATGCAATAAAATAGCCAAATATTGGCTTACATCAAAAAACCGCCCCCTAAAAGGTCGTTGCCTTCGTAAAAAACAGCCGACTGCCCCGGGGCCACGCCTGATACCATATGCGCGAAGTCTACCTTCATATGATCTCCCATTTGAACGATGCTGCTTTCCGCGCCGGCATCTTTGTACCGTATTTTGGTAACAGCCTCCATAGGCTCTGTAATACTGGCGTATTTTATCAGGTTAAGGTCTTTAACCCAAGCTTGTTTACGATGCAGTTCATCTTCGGTACCTAAAACAACCGTATTGGTGTGCGGATCAATGCGGGTAACAAACATAGGGTGCCCCAGTGCAATGCCCAAACCACGGCGCTGACCAATGGTGTAAAACGGATATCCCTGGTGTTTGCCCACTACGGTGCCATCAGTGAGTACAAAATTACCTCCGACAACCCTTTCCTCCAGCGCAGGTACTTTGTGGCGCAGAAAAGCTCTGTAGTCGTTATCAGGCACGAAACAGATCTCATAACTTTCGCTTTTACCAGCAAGTTCTATCTGCCCCATATCTAAAGCCATCTGTCTTATTTCAGGCTTAGAAAAGCTACCTAACGGGAATCTGGTACGCGCCAGGTTTTGCTGCGAAACGCCCCACAGCACGTAAGATTGATCTTTATTCTCGTCTTTTCCCTTTGATATTACGTAGCGGCCGTTATCCTGTAAGCGGATATTCGCATAGTGCCCGGTGGCAATAAACTCGCAATCCAGTTTGTCGGCGCGTTTTAAAAGCGCCTCCCACTTAATATAGGTATTACAGAGCACGCATGGGTTAGGGGTGCGGCCCGCCAGGTATTCGTCAACAAAGTTGTCAATCACAAAATCGCCAAACTCATTGCGGATATCCAGGATATAATGCGGGAAGCCATAACCAACGGCTAAAGCACGGGCATCATTAATGCTATCCAGGCTACAGCAGCCGGTTTCTTTTGAGCTTCCACCGGCAGATGCATAGTCCCACGTTTTCATGGTGAGGCCAATTACTTCATACCCTTGCTCATGCAACATAACTGCCGCAACCGAGCTATCCACCCCGCCGCTCATGGCCACCAATATTCTACCGTGCTTACTCATTATTGGTGCAAAGATAGTGATTAGTTGATTAGTGGTGTTTTTGGTGAGCGAATTTGGCTTTTGGGTGACGGTGGGAGGGTAGATGAGGGGATGATGTTACGCAAAGGTAAGCGTTGCGGGGGGTGATATAACCCTGCTGTGGGATTAATACACTTATTTGATATATTTAATTAAGTAAACGTCGTAATTATTTGGCTTGCAATGCTATTTTCGTTTTAGTTAAGGTTTAATATCGCCAAATTTTGTGACTTAGTTTTGCCGAACCAACGTCAATGGTTGACAAAAATGACTTGTTAACATAATTTAAGCGGGACGCGTAAATTAGTTAGCATCCAAGCGAGACGCTTGGACGAGCGGGCGGGTCGGTCATTAGTTGAGAATTTTCAGAAATTTAGAACATTTTCGATTACTGCTCTCAATACGGGTGGTGTGTACTACCGAATACTCATCAGTTGTTAAAGATCCTCGAAGTGCATTGATGTTCCAGGTTTTTCACTTTTGAAAATTTCAAAGTTTTTATTATATATAAAATCATTAAACTCTTCTTCGGTAATTGACCCTTTCCTGGGGAAATCTAATTGAGACCCGTCTAAAGGCCAAATCCGAGCATAGTTATCAATAAGGATTTGGTTCTCGGCAAACGTAATTCCCTTCTTTGCATTGTATTTAGTCAGAAATACAAAATTTTTAATGCCAAAAATTGCAACCTGTGCATGTGGTTCTACATTTCCAGATAATATTTCGAAAGGCGAATTTAAGCTAATTGCACGACATGAAAAGGAACGTTTATATTTTTCTGATTGTGACCTTCCTATCCAAATTTCCCAGCTCGACGATGGCGACAGATTTTCCTTTAAATAAACTCTTTCATCCTTTTTTACCACTTGCACGCTATGTTTATCATAGCCTAGCATGATCGACATTAGTGCCATCCATGAGGACAATGTTGCCTTTTGTTCGTCGCAGATTTTAATGTTTTTGAGGTCGATCAAGTCGATAAGTAGAGGTTTGGCCTTCACTTCAAGATCAGAAATCCAACCACCATTGCATATTCTGCAAACATTCTTTGTCCGTTTTGCGCTTGTTTTTCCTTGCTTTTTTTCTACAGAATTATTCTCGTCAAAGATTCCATTTTGAAAACTCGCTTTCATTGTGTTCTGCATATAATTGAATGTCGGATCAGGATATATATTATTTATCCATTGTGGAAATAAATGCTGTTCGATTAGCGGTAGCCCCCCACAGAATACACAGGGTTTTTTGAAGATTGAGATTTTTTTCTTTCTCCTTTTATTTGATGCCATGTCAAAAATTTTGCTTGGTAGCGTATAAAAATCTTTCCTTCACATCCAAACTTGCCGCTTGGACACACAAAATTTTAAGCGTCCCGCTTAAATCAGAAACCTACTTTATTACAATCTCGCTTCTATTAAAAACTTCCTGAACAGGAAGATCATAAATATCTTTCCATGAATTTTTGCCGTGCTTGTTTACATAAGCCTCTACAATACGGAAACCCAACCAATAGAACAGCGTTTTAGGAGCATCGGGAAATAATTTATGCTTGTTATTTGTAAGTAAGGGGTTGTCGCCACTTTTATCTGCAAAAAATGGACTTAACTTTTTGAAGAGCTCATCTTGGTGGTTTACATACCATTGCCATTCTGTACTGCTCATCCTTTCTACTACTTCGTTTTTGGGTATCTTTCTATCAAAAAACACCCAGGTAAAATAACATGCAAACCCCTCGTCAATAGCCTGCGCTAAAGCGCTCCCTTTCTGCGGGTCTTTTATTTTCCGCTTCTCGTAAGCAAGGTGGTTAAGTTCATGCGGAATGCCTTTATTAATAATGTAGTTCAGGTCGTTATGACTATTATTTAGTTCAAGGGCAAACTGATTGGCGTTACAGCCACCAAAGCCAATACCTTGCATTGGTGTAAATAGCAGGCTTATTTCCGCCTCGGGCCTGTATTTTACCAGGCTATTAAATTTTTTCAGATTAAATGCCAATACGGAACCTAAGTTCATACCTAAAAGCTGACGGGTTAGCTTATCAAACTGTAATTTGTTTTTAGGATAAATGGACCTGTTCCAGGCAACCATGCCCGATGGATTATTGAACTTTTTAGCGTTTTCATCGCCAAATATCATAGCATAACAGCTATCCCACAATTGTTGATGCGGGCGGTATACTTCGTTTACTATCAGCAGGCTATCGAAATTGCCGCCCATATGGGCAAGAATTTGATTTTTAAACAGGTTGTGTATAATTATATTGCCAACCTTTGTTTCATCAGGCAATCTTCTTAAACTATCTTCCAGTGTTGTATTGCTGTTTTTTTGCGATAGCGTTTGGGAAAAGCTGTTATTTAAATTTGCTGTTAGCGCGATAAATGCCAGTATAGATAAGATTGCGTTTTTGGTCATTGTCAGGTTGGGATAACAGACGCTAATATAACTATAAAGCATGTTCTTTAAAATAGCCGGCATGCTGTAATGGCTTTGTCCGCTCAGGGTCTCCTGTAAGACCCCTGAGCTTGCACAATCACCGGGAATCGCAGGTACTCTACTAGAGGCCCTGCGCAGACGGAATGATACGTTATTAGCCGCCAATAGTTTCGTCCCGTTTCTGTTCTTGCTTAGCCGCGTCCGTATCACGTGGAATACCCTCTGCCGCATCTTCTCCCTGCTGTTCAATAGCAGCATTTACTTCGCCACCGGTTTCCAAATCGCCACCGATCTCATCCGTTTGTTCTCTGTTGTCGTTCTCTTGTTTATTCATGGTCTTTTTCTTGAATAAACCTGCCCGGCAACTTTCAGTTTTATGGATAAATACGTAAAAATTGCGGTAAAATACGTGTATTGTAACACTTGAAAACCGGCCGCCGCCTAATTTGGTTTATCTTTTAAAACAACATACTATGGCAAAGACAGCACATGGCGGTTTTACTCCGCCCAAGGGCAATCCATCTGGCAACGGGCGTAGCCAGCAAGGAATAAAAGATCTGGCGGGCGTATCACCCGAAACAGACGAACAATTGGCGGAGCGTTATACGGAAGGCGACGGAGATGATGTAGCAGCAAACGTGCACCTGCAGCATCCTAACCGCAACGTAAACAAAGGTGAGGACACCAATAAACCCAATAAAAAATTAGACTTGTAAGTTAGTCTTAGCTGTTTTATATCCGCTCAATGTGGTCTGCAAGAGACCCTAGATTGCACAATCAACGGGGACCGCCGAGGCGTTGGCATACCAAAGTTGGACTTATAACTATAACCAATGGGTTAATATCCATTAAACATTGCCACCATGACAGCCAACGCATTTTCAGAATGCATCAGTTCTCCATTATTCAATGATTCCTGTGCCGCCGTCGCCGCTCTTTCACGCATGGTTGTTTCGTAGGCTGCTATAGCATGTTGCACTGTTAGGTAGTCATTACTGGTGAGATGTTTACTCAATTCAAGAGCATCCAACATGGCCACGTTGGCCCCTTCGCCGGCAAAAGGTGGCATAACGTGTGCAGCATCACCCAAAAGGGTAAGGTTGGGCAGCGCTTGCCATGTTTGATCAAACGGAGCGCAGTAGATTGGGCGCGGAATAAATGGCGGGGTTGCATTGGCAAATAGTTGGTGCCAAATATCACTCCACTCAGCATATTCTGTTTTAAACCAGGCCAGCACTTTTACTGGGTCGTTATAATCCAAGCCGCTGTTAGCCGCCCAGTCTTCCGTAGTTTTAAAACTGGCATAAAAACCCAGATCTCCATTGCCCTTTTGCCCCATCAACAGATTTTTTCCGTTGCCAAAAGCCATGATCTTGCCGCCTTTTATCAGCGCATTAATTTGGGGCACGGTGTTTTTTGCATCATAAACGTTCCCTTCAAGCATTGTGATACCCGAATAAAATGGTTTAATATCAGTTACGTAAGGTCTGATCTTTGAATTGGCGCCATCCGCAGCGATAACCAGGTCTGCGTAGGCAGATGAGCCGTTTTTGAATTGTAATAACCAGCCCTCACCCTGTTTTTCCATGGATAGGAAATGACTGTTCCACACTACGGTGTCTTGCTGTAAAGCTTCCAATAATATTTTCCGCAAGGAGCCCCGGTCTATCTCTGGTCTGAAATGTTCATGTCCGAAATTTTCATCTGTTTTTACATCATGATCGGAAAAGAAAATCTCCGCACGTTCATTCATGATAAGCTCTTTGTCTGCACCGGGCAAAAAACTGTTTTTGAACGTTTCGAGCAAACCGGCCGCTGCTATGGCCGCCAGGCCGGAACCTTCGTGCATGTCAAGCGGCGCCCCCTGCACCCGGGCATATTTATTGATGTCGCGCTCATATACTTTTACCTTAACACCATTCATTTGTAAAAGCCTTGCCAGTGTTAGGCCGCCGGGACCGCCGCCCACAATGGCAACCAATTTATTTTCTAATAACATATTTATACATTTAATACGCTACAAAGCTATTGCTGCTTAAGAACGGATAATAGTATAAATCGGTCGTTTTCGTTTTTATTCAATTTTGCCGGCACCACGCCCGAGAACTTTTTTATTTCTTTAATAAAATGATTCTGGTCGCTGAAGTTAAGTTCCGGAAACAATTTTCCGTCGGCTATATGTGGCAGCGATGCTCTGAAACGCAGAATGTTGCAATAAACTTTTAGCGACAGCCCCAATTGCTGATTGAAATAACGATTTATCTGGCGACTTGCCCACGCGGCATTGTCAGACAGCTGCTTTACGCTCATCTCGCCTTTTGACGCGTAAATATCCTTGAACAGTTTGCGTTTTCGTTCATCAATTGCCCGGGGGAGTAGCGATGTTACTGTTTTTGTTATCTTTTGATAAAATGTATCAAAGTTATCTAAGTCTTCAGCAGTAAAGCCCCAAAAACCTATCTGCAATATTTTAGCTGTGTTTAACAGGCTGCTGATTGACTCTTTTAAAATATATTCAACTGCTAAAGGTTTAAAGCTGATAACAAGAGCGCGTGTTTGTGGCGGAACGCTGCGTTGTTCTGGCGCAGTTTCCAAACCGATCAGGAAGATCTGGAAGGGTTTATCCGCAGTTTGCCAAAAGAACAAGTCTATCCGTCCGTCGGGCAATACAACTACCTCCCGAGTTTCGTTGTCTGACGTGTTATGAAACATACCGATGCTTTCAACAAAATCAGTAAGCG
This sequence comes from Mucilaginibacter sp. HD30, assembly GCF_054061755.1. Taxonomy (NCBI): domain Bacteria; kingdom Pseudomonadati; phylum Bacteroidota; class Sphingobacteriia; order Sphingobacteriales; family Sphingobacteriaceae; genus Mucilaginibacter; species Mucilaginibacter sp. HD30. The sequence continues at coordinate 1,609,538 of NZ_JBSSEO010000001.1, read as the reverse complement.
GCCCGGGTGCGGGGATGAAGTGTAACCGGAAATCAGGATTCATGATGTAAGGTACCTATAAATCTCAATCATCAATAGTTCTGTTCATACTCAAAGCTTGGAAGTGCAAAAATTGCAAGTCCCGGCTTACAATAAACTCATACTTACCGCATAAACCAATGCACATAGCTGCAACTGCCGCAAACAAAACATGTTGCGGTGCTACCCATCCATTCTACGTTAAAAATGGTTTGGGTAGGTGAGTGCATTTGCTCTTTCCGCACGTAAAACGTATCATTTTTGCAAAACATGCAGATAAGCTGTTTATTATCAATTTCATATTTTGTCGGTTCTTCCGCGCTAAATAGTCCCATGTTGTGTTATTTAAGATGAGGTGTAGTCTTTAGTAGTGTGACGATAAATTGAAACTAATGTTACACTGTACGCTAAGGAGATCACAAATGGCATTGTTAAGATCAGCGCTAATTCTTCAAAAAGAGTGTTGCTAAACTGTTGCTAAAGTGTTGCTATTGTGTTGCAGAAAAGTGTAAATTTTCAACCTATACAATTGCTTGATAATTAACGTATTACAATAAATTTATAGCTAATTACAGTAACCAATAAGTCAGTGAATAACTGCTAATGATTTATTTATAACTTATTAATAATAAGACAATTATAAAAAGTGTTGCACTTTTTATGCCGGTAACGTGTATTTTTTGCAACACCCCGTTTTCAGGCGACCCAAACCGTCTTAATGTTCACAAATTCGTGTATGCCGAACATTCCCAACTCGCGCCCATAACCCGATTCTTTGATGCCTCCAAAAGGCAGTCGCGGGTCTGACTTTACCAGACCATTCACAAAGCACGAGCCTGCCTCCAGTTGGGTTGCAGCGATGCGTTCCCCGCGTTTACTATCTGCGGTAAACACAGCTCCACCCAAACCAAAAACACTATCGTTGGCAATGCGGATAGCCTCTGCTTCGTCACGGGCGCTTATAATTGCCGCCACGGGGCCAAACAGTTCTTCGTCATAAGCAGGCATTCCCTTTTTTACGTTGCTGAGCACGGTAGGAGGATAGAAGGCGTTTTTGCCGTCAGGTACTTTACCGCCTAAAAGACACTTAGCGCCTTTAGCGATTGATTGTTCCACCTGCTGGTGCAACTCATCGCGCAAATCAACCCGCGCCTGCGGACCGACATCTGTTGCCCCATCCAACGGGTCGCCCATAACTTTGGCCGTCATCTTTTCTACAAACAGGCGGGTAAACTCTTTTTCAACAGATTTAACTACCACAAAGCGTTTGGCAGCAATACAGCTTTGCCCGCCGTTAATTAAGCGACTGTTAACGCAGATCTCGGCAGCCTTGTCTAGGTCAGCATCTGCTAATATAATATAGGCGTCGCTGCCACCGAGTTCTAAAACGGTTTTCTTTATCAAAGATCCGGCCTTCTCTGCTACTTTTTTACCTGCGTTGGTACTACCGGTGAGGGTTACAGCTTTTATTAATGGATTTTCTATAATGGCGCCAACGGCTTTGCTATCTACCAATAGCGTTCTAAATACGTTATCAGGGAAGTCCGCTTCCTTTATCAGATCCTCAATTGCCAATGCGCAACCCATAACGTTTGATGCATGTTTAAGCACCCCGCAATTACCAGCCGCCAGGGCAGGAGCCAGGAACCTGAAGACCTGCCAGAACGGGAAGTTCCAGGGCATTACCGCCAGCACAACCCCAATAGGGTTAAAGGTTACATAGCTTTTTGAGGCGTCGGTGTTTATTGCTTGATCTTTTAGAAAGTTGGCTGCGTTTTGCGCATAGTATTCGCAAGCGGCGGCACACTTTTCTATTTCGGCCACGCCTTGTTTTAAAGGCTTCCCCATTTCTGCAGCCATCAATTGAGCCAGTTGGCTTTTGCGGTTGAGTAACTTCTCAGACAGCGCCATTAGCAGCTTGGTTCTTTCATCGGCAGCGCTACCTTTCCAGGTTAACCACGCAGTGTGCGTTTTATGTATAATATCATTTGCCTGCTTGTTAGTGTGCGGCTTATAGGTAGCAATAGTTTTGCAATTGGAGGGATTGACAGACAGTAACATAAGCAGATAATTTGTCGGTAAATTTTGTTATTTATTTTCAACGCAGCAGAATGATTTTATCTGCCGTTTTAAAAGATGTTACGATAATATCCAAAATCGCGCCGAAAATGCTTTTTTAATGTGCTTTTATAGGTGATTTCGAGCAGTTTTAATCAAATTAAGTTTTAGTAAATTAACTAATTTGTTGCAAATTTTATAGGTAATCAGTGTTTAAACTACCATTATAAAATAGCTGTAAAATCATTGTTAAAAAATTACTAAAAGTTATGCTAACTATTGCAAAAAGTGATTGAAGATATAAATTTGTTATACCCCTAAAAACAAAAGAGATGAAACTAATCAAGCAATTGTCAATTGAACAAAAGATGCAAGTGGTAATCCTCACAATCATTTGCTTCGCCGCCCTTATTAACTATATAAGGATGTAACCCCAACAAAATCAACCATGTATCGGATGGGCCGGTACATGGTTTTATATCTTAAGCCCTTACCTGCCCGTTACCTTTTATTAACCATTTATAACTTGTAAGCTCTTGTAAAGCCATAGGGCCGCGTGCGTGTAATTTTTGCGTGCTTATGCCTATTTCGGCACCTAAACCAAACTGAGCGCCGTCTGTAAATGCAGTAGAAGTATTAACATAAACGGCAGCAGCATCAACGCGATTTAAAAACACCTCCATATTCCTCTCATCCTCAGTGATAATAGCTTCGCTATGTTTTGAACTGTATGTTGCAATATGGTTTAAAGCTTGCTGCAAATCATCAACCGTTTTTATCGACATTTTCATCGACAGAAATTCTGTCCCAAAGTGTTCTTCACCCGCCGGATGAAGCAGATCGGAAGGGTAGGTGCCTTTTAATGCAGCGAAAGCGCGGTCATCAGCAAAAATGGTGACACCAGTCTCGCCAAGTGGTTTGGCTAATTTTGGCAGATCATCCAATCGCGAGGCATGGATTATGGCACAATCTAAAGCATTACAAACGCTAACCCTTCGTGTTTTTGCGTTGAATATAATTGCAGTTCCCTTTTCAAGGTCGCCCGACTCATCAAAGTAGGTGTGAACAATGCCTGCGCCGGTTTCTATCACCGGTACTTTGCTGTTTTGGCGAACACTGTTTATCAACCCCTGGCTACCACGAGGTATTATGACATCAACAAAACCAACAGCTTGCATGAGCGCTTCGGCGGCTTCGCGTTCTTTGGGTAGCAATACAGCAACATTTACGTCAATATTATGCGCCGCCAATACTTTATGTATTACGTCAATAATAGCCTGGTTGGAGTAGGCTGCGTCACTACCGCCTTTTAATATACAGATGTTTCCTGTTTTAAAACACAAGGCAAATACATCAAAAGTTACATTAGGCCGTGCCTCATATATAACGCCCACTACACCAAGCGGTACGCTTATTTTTGATATGTTTAAGCCGTTTGGTAAAGTTTTATCAGATAAAATATGGCCAAGTGGATTTTCTAACTGAGCTACGTTAACGATATCTTTAGCTATATCACTTATGCGTGCTTCGGTAAGCTTAAGCCTGTCGTAATTTGGATTTGCCGGATCCATGCGATCCAGATCTTTTTTATTCTCCTCAAGTAAACGTGCAGTTTGTGTAACGGTTTCCGCTGCCAGCGCTTCAAGTACGCTATTAATTTGCGCGGTAGTAACGTCAAGATTGCGCGCAGCTAGTGCAGCGCTCTCCAAATATGAAGTATAGCTCATTGTAATTATGATTGAAGGTAAAGATAATCATAATGTACCAATGGCTTTTGGTTTTTAAGGCCCATGCTTTCCTTCGCCTTATCTGCGCCGTACTCAGCAATACCTAAGCCAATCAGTTCATTATTGTCATCTATCAATTTGATTATCTCTCCCTTTTTAAAGTCTAATACGATATCTGTAATGCCCACCGGTAATAAACTGGTGGCTTTATTAGATGTAAGTGCCTCCCGCGCGCCGGCGTTAACTTGCACTATGCCGGTTGCTGCTTTTTCAGAATGCGCTATCCATTTCTTTTTTTCTGAAGCATTTTTGGTGGGCAAAAAATGCGTCTGAATAGCGGTGTTTTCTAATACATCCAGCAAAATATTATCTTTTGTACCATTGGCTATATGCACGGAAATACCCAGTCTCGACGTTTTTTGCGCCATCGTGGATTTAGTGATCATACCGCCCCTGCCAAACTGAGATTTACCTGAGGTAATAAATGAAGAGAAGTCAATATCCGTTTCTTTTACTTCACTAATAACTGATGAGCCCTCCAAACTCGGATCGCCATCATAAATACCATCAACGTTTGTTAATAATATCAATGCTTGCGCATTTAACATAGATGCTATAAGCCCGGCCAACTCATCATTGTCCGTAAACATCAATTCCGTTACCGATACCACATCATTCTCGTTAACTATAGGTACAACATTATGCTGCAAAAGTATTTCAAGACAGTTCCTCATATTAAGGTAATGCTGCCTGCCCTTAAAATCCTCGGTTGTTACCAATACTTGCGAACAGAGCAAATTATGCTGTTCAAACAAATGAGCGTAAATATTGATCAGTTTAACCTGGCCAATTGAAGCCAAAAGCTGCCTAACAGCAATGGCATCGTATTTATCGGATACTGATATCAGGCTTCTGCCAGCCGCTACGGCGCCAGAAGACACCAAAATGACCTCAATGCCCTGTTGTTTTATAGCAGCTATCTGGTCAACCAACTTACCTATCCGTACCTGATCGGGCAGGCCATTGCTTTGCGTAAGCACGTTTGAACCAATTTTTATTACAATACGACGATAGCTAAAACTCATGATTTATGTTAAAAAACTGGCATAAATATCAAAAAAAATACCGGTTTTAAAGGGTTTTTGGTATAAAATGTTTTAAAAAATTACAAACCGTACATCTTAAGCTGATTACAAACATTAATTGATGCTTTTTTGGTAAAAAACATGTTAAAATGAAAATTTTTGACTTAAAATATATTTTTTTACACTTTTTTTATATGTTTTTTAACCATCGGCAACACCACATAAGTTTGGTGCTGCTGATTTCACCACAGTTATAAAACATGCTCATATTTGAAATGTTGCTTGAATATATTATCATTTTAAACAATATTCGTTTATTTGTTATCAGCCGTCAAATGAATTATATAGATATTATTTTACTGTTGGTTATTGCGTTAAGCGTGTGGTTTGATATAAGACGCGGTTTCATTATATCCTCATTATTTTTGCTCTCGTGGGTATGCAGCCTCACAGCTGGTTTTCTTCTGTATAAAAAGTTCGGTGATATAATATCGAAGTTTTTACCTGTGGTTGAATTCTGGATGTACCCGCTGAGTTTTATTCTGATACTGGTAACGGCACGTTATATATTTGATAGCATAACTACCCTCATTTTAGATAACGTTCCTGATCGGGTAGACAATCATATAATTAATAAAACAGCCGGCGTTATCCCTGGCCTTATTAACGGCCTTATATGGTCTGCACTTTTAGCTACCTTTCTAATATTAACACCCCTTACAAAAGTTTCTCGAGATACACGCGACGCCCGTTTTACAAATGGACTTACATCAAAGGTAAGCTGGCTGGAGAAAAAACTCTCGCCTATATTCGGCGAGGCATTTAACAAAACTGTCCGCAAAACTACGGTTGACGGTGAGCATGATATGGTTACCCTGCCGTTTAAAGTGGCAGACGCAGCAGTTCGCCATGACCTGGAAGCCGAGATGTTGATATTGGTTAATAAGGAGCGAGCAATAAAGGGGTTAAAGCCCGTTAAAGTGGATGAGGAATTAGCAAGAGTGGCACGTAAGCATTCTATGGATATGTTTGTGAGAGGATATTTTTCGCACTATACCCCTGAAGGCAAAGATCCATTTGACAGGATGAGAAAAGATAAGCTTGTTTTTTTAACCGCGGGAGAAAATCTTGCGTTGTCTCAAACGCTGGATATGGCGCACGACGGCCTGATGAAATCGCCCGGGCATCGTGCCAATATACTTAACCCTACATTTGGGCGGCTCGGCATCGGTATATTAGATGGAGGCATATACGGCCTTATGATCACCCAAAATTTCAGGAACTAACGTTAGGGCGCAAGTTGGACTACGGGGCCGATAATTATTAGCGCGGGGTAAGTTAGCTGTTTACTATCTGCTAAAACTGCCAGGTCCTTTACTTTACCTTTTGCAGATTTTTGTTGCGGTAACGATGCGTGTTGTATAATTGCCGCCGGCGTATCGCCTTTTCCTGCCTCAATATATGCTGCTGATATTACCGGGATCTGCTTCATTCCCATATAAATAACAACGGTGGTATTGCTTTGCATAGCCAGTTTCAGATCTGAAGAAAGCGTACCGTCTTTTTTTGTACCTGTAATTGCCCATATTCCCTCGCTTACAGCACGGTGGGTTAGGGGGATATCGCCTAAACCCGAAGCCTGCATGCTGGTTACACCGGGTATATAATGCGTTTTAATACCATGCTCACGGGCATACAATATTTCTTCAAACCCTCTTCCAAAAATAAAAGGATCGCCACCCTTAAGGCGAACTACTCTGCCGCGACTAAAGGCAAAATGCTTTATCATGGCATTAATATCTTCCTGGGGTGTGTATGCGCCATAAGGTTGCTTACCTACATAAACATGATCGCAGTCTTCGGGGGTTAGGTCAAGTAACTGCCTATTGGCCAGGTTATCATATAAAACCGCTCCGGCTGTTTGTAAAATTTTGTATGCTTTCACCGTAATAAGCTCCGGATCGCCGGGGCCGGCACCAACAACGAACAACTCTGGAGTAATTTCTTTTTGTTCCATTTTATTAAAGGAATGCTATAAACAGGCAGGCAAATATAACCGCTATTTTAATGTTGCCATCTGTACCAAAAAAAATAAACGATAAGCGGACGAATATTAATTGCCCCGGGTAGCACCTTTTTAGATAAATACCGTATAAATGTTATATTTATAAATATTTATACAACGCTCCTGCAAATGAAGCCAGTTTTTATCCCACAATACATAAGCGACTATTTAAAGAATAACAACCATGCTGCAACCACACTACAAGAAATAAGCAATGCCTATAACCGCAATCTGGTTAAAGTAGGCGTTCCTGATGTTTCTATTGTGATACCTGCTTATAATGAGGAGGAGAACATTGTGCCAACCTTAGCATCGTTGTGTAATAACATAACAACTAAAAATGTTGAAATAGTTGTTGTAAACAATAACTCGAAGGATAAAACCGAAGAACTGGTTAAGGCATGTGGAGTAAACTGCATTTTGCAAACCATACAAGGAATAACACCTGCGCGCAACTTTGGGCTACAGCACGCGCAAGGCAAGTATACCTTAAACGCCGATGCAGACACGATCTATCCAAAAAATTGGATAGAGGAAATGACCAAACCTCTTGAAAATGCAGAAGTAGCCTGTACTTACGGCATTTTTTCGTTTATACCGATTGGAACCACCGGAAGAATTACTTACTATTTTTATGAGTGGTTTGCTGAGCTAACGCGTTTTTACAACAAATTCAAAAAGACCGAAGCTGTAAATATGTACGGCTTCAACTCCGGTTTCAGGCGCGAACAGGGTTTGCAGGTTGATGGTTTTAACCATCCGCCCGGAACTAACGAAGACGGGTATCTGGCACTTAAATTAACCGCGAAGGGTTTCGGGAAAATGTATAGGGTAAACAACGCTGTAGTTTGGACAACAGACCGCCGGATACAAATTGATGGCGGCCTTTGGAAAGCCACCGCCAAACGCTTAAAAAGAGTTTTTAATATTAAGTAGTAAACAAATCCGGGTAATCTTGCCGTAACTGCCTAAAAACTTTTTCCAAACCGGCGTCAAGCAGGTTGATCAAGGCGTTAGGATCGCCGGTTTGCGTTTCAAGATCAACCACGTGCGGAACCAGGAAGGTTACCCCCATGTTGCCAAAGGTTGATTTTAACTTATGCGCAATTTGCCCTACCTCCGTCCAGTTATCTTTGCTTGCGGCATCCTTTAATTTGTCAAAGTCCTTGCCCACAAAATCAACAAACATTACTATCATTTTTTCAATAAAGGCCGGATTGCTTTTGCCAATGGCTTCTATCATTGAAATGTTATATAGTTTTTCTTCCGGTTCGATGGATGCAGGGTGCGGCTCTTCAATTGATCTGCTCTCAATTTGCTCTGAAGATTGGCCTGCTAAATTTAAAACCTCGTTTATCTTTTCGTGCAATTTTTCTTCAGCGTATGGCTTGGTGATATAGTCATTCATGCCCGCATCGCGGTATAACTTGGCATCGCCCTGTAAAGTATTAGCAGTAAAAGCTATTATGGGTATTTGTGCTTTTTCGTTATCAGGCAGTTCTCTAATGTGGCGGGTAGCTGTTATTCCGTCCATTTCGGGCATTTGAATATCCATCAATATCAAATCGTAATTATTCTCTTTAACTTTATTTACGGCTTCCTTTCCGTTGACGGCTATATCTACGTTTCCGCCCCATGATTCGAGCATAGTTTTTACTAAAAACTGATTCAACTCAATATCCTCTGCCACCAATATCTTTTTATTGATCTTAGAAAGATTTAAAACCGGAGTTTTCATTTCGCTTACCGCCTGCAACTGTCCGCGTTTAAACGGCAAGCTAAAAGTAAAGGTGCTGCCCTTATGTACTTCGCTGGAAAGCTCGATGTTACCGCCTTGCATCTCAACCAGGTTTTTGCTGATGGATAAGCCAAGCCCCGTGCCTCCAAACTTGGTAATGTTTGACGAGCCTTTAACAAAAGGATCAAAAATCGTGTTAATCCGATTTTCCTGAATCCCTATGCCGGTATCTTCAACAACAAACTCAACAATAACATCTGTTTCTGTATAATGAAGCAAGCTAAGGCTAACATCAATTGATCCTTTATTAGTGAATTTAATTGCATTGCTTAACAAATTGTTTAGTATTTGAGCCAAACGATGCTGATCTCCGATTATTACCAAATTAGAGGGGAGAGTACAATTAAAAGATAGCTCCAGCTTTTTCTGCTCGGTCTTGTATTGAAAGGAATGTACAATTGATTTAACCTTATCAACAACTTTAAATGCATGGTGCTCAAACTCAATTTTGCCCGAACTGATCTTCTCCATGTCAAGTATATCATTTATGATAGTTAACAGATTGTTAACAGAATCTGATATAAGGTGGGCGTAGTGTGTTTGTTGATTGTTTAACGTTGTTTTGGTAAGTAAATTTGTAACACCCAGTATACCGTTCATAGGCGTACGTAACTCATGACTCATGTTGGCCAGGAAAGTATCTTTTACTTTCGCCATTTTCTCTGTATTGCGCTTGGCCAACAATAACTCTTTTTCTGCCAGTATTCTTTCTGTAATATCCTGCGAAAACCCTATAATATATGGCTTGCTATCTTGCTCCTCAACCTTGTAATTTTGATAGAAAAGATATTTTGTTGCTCCGTTTTTATGACTGGCCCTGAATATGCCTTTGCTTACACCCGAAGAATTAACTTTTTGCAGATATTCTGTTTGTATTTTATCCTGATCAAAAACAGGGAGTAGTATTTTAATGTTTTTATTCACTACTTCGTTGCTGCTATAGCCTAAAACAGTTGAAATTGCCGGATTAACAGATAACATTGTGCCATCCAGATCATGCGTATATATCAGGGCAGGAGAAAAATCATATAGATCACGGTATCTTTTCTCGTTTATCTTTAATTGTTCTTCTATTTTTTTTCTGTCGGTTATATCTAAGCCATAACCAATAATAAAATCTACATTGTTTCGCTCATCCAGCACCGGACACATATTTCTCAGCATTATAACGACAGCGCCGTCGGGCGTTGTTATGTGCTCTTCCCAAGTTGTTTGCTGTTTAGTACGCATCACTTCGTTAAAGTTTTGCCGCCTTACAGCAGCTAAACTTTGCGGCCTGTTTCTGTAAGTGCAATATTCCTCATCAGTTTTACCTATAGTCCATTTTCTAAGTTTTGGATCTTTAATGGCACCTGGGTTTATAAATTGGTAAGTTTGATTAGTGTCTAACACGACAACGTCCGATGGAAGCTCATTTAATACCCGCTCAAAAAAATGTTCGTCAAAAGACATCCCCAGAGCCGGCTGGTTATTTTGAACGTCCGTATCGTTTTGGATTAAATTTGTGTCGTCTGATAAAATGTCCCCGGCAAAAAGATACTTCCCGGTTTGTTTAAGATATTCAAGGTTACCTTGTAATACAACACCCGGAGTGCCTATTACATTTATCTTCATGTTAAACCCGCCAAGCTCTGTAATATTGCGCTGATGCGCGTTTTCACCGCCGTGATCTGTAATCTTAAAAACATTATTAAAATACTGACCGGGATTATTGCCTATAATTTCACTCAAAGCCTGGCCAAAACCCTCTATACTAAAATCTTTATTGATTAAAATATAATAAGGGAACAGCCTATTAAGTTGTTCATTATCAAAAGTATATTGCACTACGGCCATTTATAAGAAGCTATATTACGTAAAATACGCAAGGAATGTTTAAAGCAGGTTTAAAAAGTGTTCGAAAAAAAATTAATTTATTAGCTAACTTAACAAAATTAATTGCGTTAAAAGGTAACAAAATACACACCGAAAAATATTGGTAAAAAAATATTCGTATACTTATTTACAATTTACCACAGCTTTGCTTAATATGAACTTTACAAACAGCAGCCAAACAAAAATACTTATTGTAGAAGATGACCTGTATATGCAGGCCATACTAAAGGAATTTTTAAGCGCTACCTACGAGATACAAATTTCGCAAGACGGTATGGAGGCGCTGGCCTTTATGCAAAGTGGAAATGTACCTGATCTGATAATTTCTGACCTAAACACACCAAAACTAAACGGGTTAGAACTTATAACACAAATAAAGGTGAGTGATTTTTTCAAATCAATACCCATAATAATACTATCGGGCGAAGACAGTTCGGAGAAACGTATTAAATGTTTAGATAGCGGTGCTGATGATTTTATTGTAAAGCCGTTTAATCCTGCAGAGCTGGAAGCACGTATAAGAGTAGTTTTAAGACGCATTGTGAACTAAGCAAAGCAGGGCCATGAGCGAAGAGAACACTGAAATAAAGAATAAAAAGCTAATTGCGCTGATAGGTTTTGATGAAACTGCGGCAGCCATATTTAATACCCTGAATTTTGGCGAGTACGAACTTGCGTACTATAAAAACGGCATGGAGATGGCTGTTGTGTGGCAAAGTGAACAATTGCCAATAGCTGCAATTGTTTGCAATAGCGAAATAATGGCGCCATCAGGCCTTGCTTTAGTTGAGGCCCTTAAAAACAAGGGTTTACCGTCGGTGCCGTTTTTTTTAATAGTTCACCATCTAAACAAAAATCTTGTCAAACTTGCCTTATCAACAGGAATAGCCGATGTGTTCAGGTTGCCCTTAAATGGAGAACACATACAGGAAAAGATAAACTTTTTGGTTGATAACTGGGCATCGCTCAAGGTTAACCTGCAAAACAGCGCACCAAAAGTTAAAAAAATTGAGCTCAGCAAAAGGGTTTTCGACCTTGTTTTTGCCGGGGGAGCTTTACTGTGTTTATCACCGTTATTTTTGATTATATATATACTTGTTAAGTTAGAATCAAAAGGACCCGCTTTTTACTACTCGTTGCGGGTAGGTACCGGATACAAGGTATTTAAGTTCTATAAATTCAGATCGATGTATGTAAATGCCGACCAGCGTATAAAAGATCTTAAGCACCTAAATCAATATAATATTGATGCTGGAAACGAGCCAAAAGAAACACAAACAGCTGCACACCAATTTTTATGCGATACCTGCCAGAGCTATGGAAAATGCCAGTATCCCTTACATGCAGATAATGTTAGCTGGTGCGAAAAGGATTTTAGATTTAGCAAACGAAATGCTGCGGGTTCTGCATTCTTCAAAATTAAAAACGACCCTCGCATAACTAAAATTGGCAATTTTATACGTAACACAAGTATTGACGAATTGCCGCAGCTTTGGAACGTTATTATAGGCAACATGAGCATTGTGGGCAACCGCCCACTGCCGCTTTATGAAGCTGAAAAACTCACTACTGATAAATATGTTTTGCGCTTTTCTGCTCCGGCCGGTATCACCGGGCTTTGGCAGGTTGAAAAGCGCGGCAAAGGCGAAATGAGCGAAGACGAAAGGTTAATGTTGGATAATACTTACGCCCAGAATCATAGTTTTAAAAACGATATAAAGCTGATATTGAAAACAATACCGGCGTTATTTCAAAAAGAGAGTGTTTAATTAAATGACAAACAAAAAGCCATGCATTATTTATGCATGGCTTTTTTTATTATGTCAAAAATTAAAAACCTAAACCGAGCGTAAAGGCTTTATAAGTTCCGGTTAAGGTAGCGCCCGCGGTTGCAGCGCCGGTAGTAAGATTGATTGTATATAACTTTGTGGTTCCACCAACGTTTAAAAGGGCGTAGGCTGTTCCGCTTTTGCTGCCTATATCAAACCCATTGGCAGCGGTTACGGTAACACCCAACGGCCCCACATCAACTAAAGTACCCGCGTTAGGCGGATCCTGTTTTACCAATTTATTGGCTTGTGTATCTATATCATACAAAACAGTTGTAGTGGCACCTGCAAAGTTATTGGTATAAGCAGCGGCAGTTATTGAAGGTGAAGTGCCTGACAGCGTAACGTCAACTGCTGCAACTAAGCCGTCATTTGGGTTTATACGCAAATTTTGGCCGGTATTGCTTACAATTCTTACCCTGTCTACAGTCGGATTAAAATCAAATCCAAAATCAGTTCCTGATAATAGGGTAGTAAATGGAGCAACCCCAACTGCCGCTGCTGCGCCGGAAGACGTATTAAGTATATATAATCTACTTGTGCTGCCTAATGCAAAAAGCTGGCCTGTAGACGGGCGGAAATCAATGCCTAACACGGTTTCGCCGGCGGCCATACCTGTAATAGGTTTGGTGATAGGAGCAGGAGTTGATGGATTAAAAATAACCAATTCGTTAGCGCTATTAATGGCATAAGCCACCGGCTCAGTAGGTATGGCCAGGCCAATAATATCTACCGCGAAGTCATTTCTTAACCTGGCAGCCTTGCCGGTAATCAAATCAATAGCATATAAACCGGTTTTACCTGAAACTTTTATGGTAGCAAGCGTAAGGCCGTTGGAGCCGATATCAAAACCACCAATTTGCTCAGCATCAAAACCAATTCCGCTGCCAATTGCAACCAAAGTGCCATTATTGGGCGGATCTTGTTTATACAGTTTGTCAGTAGCAGCGTCTAACACAAATAGTTCAGTGGTAGCTGCGCCAGACCTGTTATTAGTATATGCTGCTGCAGATACGCCGGAACTTATCGGGCCGTTTGTTACACCATCTGTAAATGCAACTGTACCGGTTTCGGGGTGAAGGCGAAGGTTTTGCCCTGTTGTGGTAACCAATCTTATTCGGTCAACAGTAGGGTTAAAGTCAAAACCAGCTGTTGAATTACTTATCGCAGGTGTAAACGCTGTAGTGCCTACTTGCTTAGCAACTCCTGTTTGTGTGTTTAAAACATAAATTCGGCTACCACTGCTGACGCCATATAACTGGCCCGTAGCCGGGCGAAAGTCAATTGCTATGATGGTTTCGCCACTTTGAAGTTCGGTTATTCCCACACTTGTAGCTGCTGATGGATTATCCGCAGTGAAAGTAAGCAGCTTATTATCCGCGCTTAACGCGTAAACAGTTGTGTTAGGTCCGGTACCCAATCCGTCAATAAGATCATCATTGTTTTTTTTACAAGATGAAATTGAAATGGTAAGTGCAAGGCATAGCACAGCCAACTTGTTAAAATTGATTCTAAATGTATTCATAAGATGTTGTTTGTTTAAAAAAATATCGGCTAAAGCCGGTAATTACACTAAAGGTAGAATGGTAAATGTATCGGGAGGAGGGATATTTATGTGAGCGAAGTTGGCAGACTGATACTGATTGGTATAGATAGTATTGTGAATAATAATATTGATACTAAAAGTTGCCTGCATGTCGCATTCATTAATAAGGGCAAACTCTTTCTCTTTTTAGGTATCAGTTTTTTCAGCTTTTTTTTCAGTGTCGTTATCGCATTCAGCAGCTAAAACTTCCTTTTTAATTATTGAAGACGTGGATCGTAATGCGGAAATGGTTTTAAAGGCGATAAAGGCCGTTAGGCCTATCAGTAATAAAAACCGGATATACGTTAAGTGTTTTTTTGAAACCGCCGACACGAAAAATAACAATAGGTAGATGTATTGTTAACTACGCATAATCTTGACATTCGGTTTGTAAAAAAACAGGCTTTACTCCATTGAGGAATAACAAATAATATTGCACATGCTACTAAGGGCTATAATTGGCCGCGCTATAAAGCAAAAAGAGTTAATGATTACTGTTCCTCTTTAAAATAAACCTTGTAATAATTCATAGCCTTACCGTCATCAAAACCCTTTTCTATCAGGTCCTTGTCGCCGTGGATATATATATGGAAGTTTTTATCCAACTTTAAAACGCTTTTATAGACCCGCGCCTGCTTTTTAACTGCATTAGCAGCTATTTCAAAAGTATCGGCAATTGGAGTATCAAACTCTGTTTCGTATTGGCTTTTAAAGTTTTTGAAAGATTCAATGGCCTTTTCGTTACCGATTACTTCGCCGGCAAATTCATCTATATCAAAGGTTTCCTTTTCCTTAAAATACTTCATAGAGCGGTTGAGCAGATCAATTTTATCAGCTTTGGTCATTTCAAAATCCTCATCAATTTTATTAGTGACAAAGTTTTTGTAAATACCCAACGTGTTACTGGTTTGGTTATAACTGTCGTTACGGATCTTTAGCTGTAAAAACTCATCTTTCCAATAAACAGCGGCCTCAGGTCCCCGGCTGTTGTTGTCAATAACTACAATTTTATAGCCGATCTCTTTTGCGGTATTGAATATCAGACAGCCTTTATCCAGTTTATTTATATTAATGGCATTCTCCTCATAATCTAAATTAAAACCGCCTTTATCAGGATAAACTTTAAGATAGGTTTCTTTATTTTCCGATTTAAAAATACCCACAGCATCCAACAACTCACCTTCAATTTGCAGCTGCTTAAAATAAGCTACATACAATTCTCCCGCTTTAATTTTTGGGTGATTGGCTACTTCATAAAGATATTTTGCAATCTGCTCAGATGTTTCGTGGAATTTATTTTCATCCTCAAAAATCTGCGTTGCAAAATGGTGTATCTCGTTAAGCGCCAGTTCGCCACTGCTGTGCATCAGATGATAAACTTCGTTTGTTTTTTCAAAAGGGGTTAAAAAGTATTGCCTTAAAAGGCTTGCTATTAACTCATCCTTTAATACAAGAGGTTGCTCAGACAGCGCATACATTTCGCTTTGTGAGCGGTTACCCACGTGGTGCACAGAAATTTTATCAAGTGCTGCTTCAAAAAAAGTTACCATAAGTACGGCCAAGTTATAATTTTTAGTTGATGGTTAAAGGTTCATAGTAAATTTGCGACCTTTGCCCTGCGTGTTCATAGTTGAGGGTTAATAGGCCATGGCCTAAAACATTTTCGGTCTTCTAATTATCAACTATGATCCATGAACTATCAACTATGAACTATACTACAGATAACATTGTTGCTCTTGCTACCCCCACCGGTGTTGGCGCTATAGGCGTTATACGTCTTTCAGGCTCCGATGCTATAATTATTGCCAATAAGGTATTTAAAGGGAAGGATCTTACACAGCAAGCATCGCATACCATCCATTTTGGCAGCATTGTAGATGGCGATATGGTACTTGACGAAGTTTTAATATCGCTGTTTGTGGGGCCACGCTCTTATACACGCGAAAACGTGGTAGAGATTTCTTGTCATGGTTCTAATTATATCATAGAATCAATAATTAAATTGCTTATAAAAAACGGCGCGCGATCCGCGAAAGCCGGAGAGTTTACATTGCGAGCCTTTTTGAACGGGCAACTTGATCTATCTCAGGCAGAAGCGGTTGCAGATCTTATTGCGTCTAACTCCAAAGCATCGCAACAAGTGGCTTTACAGCAGCTTAGGGGTGGTTTTAGCAGTCAGTTGCAAACTCTGCGCGATCAACTGGTGCAGTTTGCGTCCCTGATAGAACTGGAACTTGACTTTGCCGAAGAGGACGTTGAGTTTGCCAATCGCGATCAGCTAAAAAAACTTATTAATGATATTTTGCGTGTTATTACTGCTTTGATCCAGTCGTTCGAACTGGGCAACGCAATTAAACATGGCATTAACACCGTAATAGCCGGCCGACCGAATGCCGGTAAATCAACCCTGCTTAACGCATTGTTAAATGAGGAACGTGCCATTGTGAGCCACATACCCGGTACCACCCGCGACACCATTGAAGAAGTTTTGAATATCAACGGTATTAACTTCCGTTTGATTGATACTGCCGGTATTCGCGAAGCCACAGATGCTATTGAAAAGATAGGAGTGGAGCGCACAATGGAAAAAATCAGTTCGTCGTCGTTATTGGTTTATGTGTACGATGCCGTACAGATAACATTGGCAGAACTGAATGCGGATTTGGCGAGCCTACAAAAACCGGGCGTAACCATGCTTGTAGTAGCCAACAAGGCTGATCTGCTTACGGAAGAACAACTTCTGGCCTTACCGAACTCTGATAGTGCTATCATTATTTCGGCGAAAGAGAAACGTCAAATTGATGAGTTAAAAAACAAGATATATCATGCTGCTGTAAAAGACCAGTTAGAGGGTAACGATATTTTAGTAACTAATATACGCCACCTGGAAGCCCTGCAAAAAACAGAGGAGGCCCTGAGTAGGGTGTTGGATGGCATGGAAACCGTTACCTCTGATTTTCTGTCAATGGACATAAAACAGGCATTGCATTACCTCGGCGAAATTACAGGCGCGGTTACTACCGACGATCTGCTGGAGAATATTTTTAGTAAGTTTTGTATCGGCAAGTAGGCCAGTCAAATAACACAAAACACTGACATATACCGACAATTAAATAGCTCATTGTTAATAAGTTATGATGTTTTCTCTTGTCCAGATTCTTGGATAATTAGCAATGTATTTCTTATTTTTGTTACTATCTTGTTACTCAAAAAAGAAAAAACTTGAGGCAAGGTTATTAGGGAGAAATTAAGTCGCTTAAATACTCTTATTTACGCTTAATGCGTCTTATTTACGCTTAAATACCCTAAAGAATGGTGAAATAACAACCGATGATTGATTTTAACGTCATCGGTTGTTAACTCCCCGGTTATCTCCCCTTGGTGAGGTAATATTCTGATTATTAATGTTTTAATAGTGGCGAAATTATCGCCGTGGAAATGCTTTGCCAAAATTTTGGCAATGCTGGATTAATGACTTTGACATGAGTTCCAATTTTACAGTAAATAGGATTTGCGAGCATTGCGGAAATGTATTTGAAGCGAAAACAACCGTTACCCGGTTTTGCAGCAAACTCTGCAATAAACGCTTCTGCAAAGCAAGAGAACGGGGCAGGATAATGGCATCGATGGATCACGTCGTTCAAAAGATGCTGGAGGGTAATTCTGCCGAACAGGTCAACGTGGACTTCCTGGATGTAAAAAGTGCTGCAAAGCTGCTTCGCGCATCTGATAAGATGATTTACAGTTTGATCAATCTGGGTAAGCTGAATGCAGTGAACCTTTCTAAACGAAAAACGCTTGTCGCCAGGAAAGACATCGACAAGCTATTCGAGCTACCACAGGTGGTTCAATTGAAGGAGCTCAAACCTCCACCGGTCTCAGAATGCTATAGCATGGGCGAAGCCCAGCGCATCTTCCGTATTTCAGATAAAGCGCTGTACGAGATCATTAAACGTAATAACCTGTTCAAGTTTCAGGAAGGCTCGTATACTTATGTAGCCAAGGCAGATCTTGACAGGATTTTTAATCCCAAAGCATAGCTATGGCAAAAGTACACATCAGAAAAAAAGCGATTACAAAAGGCCGTCATTCTGTTTATCTTGATTTTTCTCCGCCTCTGCGCAATCCTAAGTCCGGAAAACCGCAGCGGTTCGAATTTCTTGATATATTCCTCTACGATAAACCATCTAATGTGTGGGAACGCAATCATAATGCAGAAACCAGTGAATTATTGGAGAACATCAGGGCAAACCGTTTGCTAGATATACAGAACCGCAAGTATGGATTTATTTCCAACCGTAACCGAAGTTCCAGTTTCGTAGATTTCTTTAAGCAGTATATCTGCACAAAAACCAATTCGGACTGTGATAACAACGCCATGTCTTACCGGTATTTTGTCGCTTTTGCCGGCCATGACCTGATTTTTAATGACCTGGATGAATATATGTGCGAAGATTACAAAAACTTTATGCTCAGCGGTCCTGGTATAAGCCGACGCGGCAGGCCAATTTCGCGGAACACTGCTGCAAGCTATTTTGCTAAATTCAGAAATGCAATTAAACGAGCCTATAAACAGGGTTTATTAACCATAGACCTTTATAGTCAGGTCGATCCAATCAAGCTTAAAGAAACACACAGAGAGCAACTCGAACTCGACGAATTCCAGCAATTGGTGGATACACCGGCAAAATCGGATCTGATTAAGCGGGCTGCGATTTTCTCAGGGCTAACAGGGCTGCGTTTTTCGGATGTGCAGACCTTATTTTGGTCAGAAGTACGCGGGACTGCCGGGAAGTACTACCTGCAGTTTACACAGGAGAAAACAGAAGGCGCAGAGATTTTGCCGATCTCGGATCAGGCAGTCGAGGTTATGGGAAAACGGGGCGAACCTAACGAACGGGTATTTGGAGGACTGGTATATTCAAGCATGCGTATTTGTTTTAAGGACTGGTTACAAAGTGCCGGGATAACTAAGAATATTACTTTCCATAGTTTCCGGCATACCTACGCTACGCTCCAACTGGAAATGGGCACAGAATTGCTTACGGTTTCCAAAATGCTTGGCCATAAAAGTTTCAAAACCACGCTGATCTACACAAAAGTAAAAGACAAGATGAAGATCGAAGCAGCCGGCAGAATCAAACTTGATCTAAAGAAAATGAATGGTAAATAAGCAGCATCGGTTTTAATCAAATACATTTTTTGCACGCTTCTTTTAAAAGCTGTTGAATCATCAATTCAATTTCCTCGTAATTACCTTCGCCAAATTTGTGGCACCGGATTTTCCCGTTTGTATCGATAAGGTACAGGGCTGGAAGTATTCATAGTGAAAATAGTTTCAAACCTCAAATTATTGTCGCAGGCCACAGGATAGCTTATCTTCATTTCTTCTATGGCTTTCTCTACATTAGCCGCATTTTTCTCAAAAGGGAATTCGGGCGTATGGATGCCAATAATTACTAAGCCCTGATTTTATATTTCGCTGCTCACTCTCGTACATACGGAAGCGTGCGTCGCCAGTTGATGCAGGTGTAGGTCCTAAAATCCACCAAAACAACTTTGCCCTTCAGATCCGTAAGCCGCAGCGCCTTCGTGTTTGCCCAACCGGTCGCACAATTTATTGAACCGCCCGGTTTTCTCATCAAGCAAGTTTTTTCCGCTTCCGATGGCTGCTAAAAGCGCGACAGATAACGCAGCTGCTGTAAATAAGACCATTACTTTTTTCATTGTTGGTTTGTTAAAATAAGGAGTCAATAGCCATCAACCTCTATAATGGCATTGGCAAACGCTTGCGGTGCTTCCTGTGGCAAATTGTGTCCACTCCTTCCGGGGATAATATAATTAGCGTACTTGGCTGAAAACTTGTTGCGGTAGGATTCCGGTTCGGGGTGTGGAGCGCCATTGCTATCGCCCTCCAGCGTGATGCTGGGCACACTAATTATCGGACTCGTAGCGAGTTTTGCTTCCAGATCATCGTATTTCGATTCCCCTTTGGCCAGACTTAGCCGCCAGCGGTAATTATGTATGACGATCGCTACATGGTCAGGATGATCAAGTGACGTGGCAGAACGCTCAAAAGTATCCTCGTTAAAATACCATTTTGGTGAAGCTATTTGCCAGATCAATCTGGCGAATTCTCTGGTGTATTTTTCATATCCCAACTTACCACGCTCCGTAGTGAAATAAAACTGGTACCACCACAAAAGCTAGGCTTTAGGTTCCAGCGGGGTCATAATCGCCGCGCGGTTGCAAATTAAATAACCGCTTACCGCCACTTTGCCCTTACAGCGCTAGGGCCAAAGTGCCGCTATAATGTTAGCGGTACGTGCCCCCAGTCACAACCACCAATAATTGGCCTTGTCAGTTTTTAGAACATTTCCCTCTTGAGTATACTAACAGGTAATTAATGCAGGCACCAAACCGTTTAAATCAAGTGATGTAAGCGGGCGCGTGATTTCGAGGGCCTATCAGTTTAAGCCCTTGAAATCGCGCGGCGTTGAAATATTTTGGACGGTCCCCCTTTAACCGTTACCAACTGATCGTAACTTTCTGGTTGCCGTGTATGGTATATTCCAAGCCTTCCTTTGTTTCCTTAACAGACTCCATTTGTTGCTGATCTTCCGCGCTCTGTAGCTTGAAATTAAATTTCGGCAAACGCTTTTTCCCGCGATTTAGTACACGCAGGACGCATGTAAGTGACGGGTCGCCTACAACATCAAAACTTATCATGTTCTTTTTCAAATCTTGATTCAATGTCGGGTAGTCGGTAAATACCATAAAGTCCTCGCCGGGTATACGAACGTATTGACGCGGTACTACACCGAAAGCCAGCCCGGCACCGTAAACCTCCTGTCCAACGCTGCCTGATGGTTCCCAGCCGTCGTGAATGTCTTCCAACGCGACCCATAATTTGGGGTCCAGCTCGCCGGTTTTTACCTCTTTCACCAGCATATCTTCGGGCAGCATAGGGGGGTAATAGTACAGCATTCTGTTGATGCCGTGTTTAACAAACTCGGCTAAAAGCAATCTTACAGCAGGCAGCAGTTCAACCCCCTGCGCATAATTAAGCAACTCATGCACGCCCGAAAAAACCTCCTGCTCCTCATATACGGCGGTATATGGCGCATCGTCTAAGGGAAATTGCTGAAAAAAGCTCGGGAAATTTTTGCCGAAGCCGTATTGGCACTCCCATAGCGATACATTTTTAAAAACATTGGCCAAAAACAGATAGCTAAGGTCGCGATACAACTCCTTCTTGGTTTCTTTATAAAGCAGTATCATTGCTTTAGCAGAGAACATGGTGTTGTTGGCTTGATAAAACACATTGAAGCCATGCTGCGGCATAGACTGCGCTGCTTTCTCAGCCTCGCGAAAGTATTTCTTGTCTTTGGTTAGCTCCCACACCTGCAGCATTACGTGGGCGTATAAACCAGCAACATCTTTTTCGCCCCCGGCGCCCTCTTTGGTCTCTGGTTTTACAACTTCTAAAGTATCCATTTTATAAAACACCGGCCAGCAGTAGTTAAAATGATGAGCCACTTTGATGGCATAATCTACAGATTTAAGCAACAGGTCTTTAGCCAGCTTATCGCCAAAGGTGGCCATGCGGGCCAGGTTAAGTAAAGGATGGTGCAGGTACCAGGCATCCATTACCATTGGCGTTTTTTGCTCTTCAGATTCATCGAGCATTTTTTCTGCAGACGGCAGCCAGCGCATAACTGTGCCCAGCTGCTCATTATAAAATGCGGGTAGGCCGTCTATTATTTCCTTTTCCATAACACAGGTTTCGCCACTCCAGCGCATGTAATCCTGTATGGGCAATAAAACCGCAAGCTGCACCATTATTTCCGGCGGAGTTGTGTAGTCGCATAAATAAGCATTCAAATAAGGACGCCCGCTATGATACGACCAGCATCCCTTGCTGGTTTGCAAATCATGCAGTGCCTTAGGCAACACTTCCATATAATCCTGATATTTCGTTTCCGGGCGAGGCAGCAATAAGTACAAGTTGCCCAGCGCCTCTAAAAAGCCTTTTGCAACGTCGAATTGGTCGGCAGGTGTTTGTTCGCTTAGCGCAACAAGGGCATCACAAATGGTGTAAGTTTTGCCCTTTTGCATGGGTTTTTCTAAAGCCGGCGGCAGGCTCAGGCCCATTTCGGGCCACTGCCCCCCTACAACGCCACCGGCTGAAGTTTGTGTATCACTATTATAATCGGCCAGAGCGGTTAGGTTCTGCAAATACAGGAATGATCCGCCTGTGGGTTTTTTAAACGATGCGTAAAGATGCCCTGAACGTGTACCTGTTTGTGATATAAGGATCTCGCCATCAGGCTGACCTTTGCCGGAAACAATAATATCTCTGGGCCAGAATGGAACAAACAGCTCTGTAGATGGCTTAAGAGAGGTTGTATAGCGAAGAATAGGTTGATCTTGTCTCGGCCAGCTTATTTCAACGTTATACTCACCTAATGCCGATGTTAATTGGGCCGAGAACTTACTGTCATCGTCTCCTGTTATCTTAAAATCCTGAAAGCCATCAGGCGAGTAAGCGGTACGAAAAGATATCTGTTTTGTTTTGCCAAAGCCGGCAATAACCCATAACGAGTCGCCAAGCAATTTAACTTCAAAATTAAAGCCGGCCACCATTTGCTTATACGAGGGTTGTTCCTCCACATCCGATAGTTGCTGAATGGCAGCGGTGGCCCATAATGATGTTCCTGTAGACATAGTAATCAATTAATGTTTGTATAACGGATAAGTATTTAACTGGTTTTATAACGCACTACTTTAAGTATTGATTTCAAATACATATAAACAGGTAGTTTTTTCGCGTTACGCAGGGTATTTATACTACGATATGAAAATATCAAGAAGATACTTTTGTATATGACTGCGGATATTCATACAGACATTGCTATTATAGGTGCCGGACCCGCCGGCTTGTTTGCGGTTTTTGAAGCCGGCTTGCTTAAAATGCGCTGTCATGTTATTGATGCCTTACCACAGGTGGGCGGGCAGCTATCAGAGATCTATCCACAAAAACCAATTTATGATATCCCCGGTTACCCTGTTATTAACGCACAGGAACTTACAGACCGGCTAATGGAGCAGATAGCTCCTTTTAAACCCGGTTTTACTTTAGGTGAGCGCGTAGACAAAATAGCCGGAAAGGCAGGCAATTGGCAGTTGCAAACGTCGGAAGCAAACGTTATAAATGCCAAGGTAGTAGTAATTGCCGGTGGCTTAGGTTGCTTTGAACCACGCAAACCCGAAATTGAACAACTAACGGAGTTTGAAGGTAGAGGAGTAAGCTATTTTATAAAAAATCCGGAGGCGTTTCGTGGGCGCAAGGTTGTGCTGTCTGGTGGTGGTGATTCCGCTTTAGACTGGACGGTATTTTTAGCCGAAATAGCCGATGTAACGCTGATTCACCGCGGCAGCAGTTTTCGTGGCGCACCGGATATGGCTGAGAAAGTGATGAAGTTGGCTGCCGCGGGTAAGATCACTTTATTGCTTCAGTCTCGCGTTGTGGCGCTGAATGGCACTGGGCATTTGGAAGAACTAACAATAAGGGATGGAAACGGTGAAACACGTGATGTTTTCGCTGAACACTTTATTCCGCTATTTGGCCTTACGCCAAAACTTGGCCCTATTGCCGACTGGGGATTACAAATGGACGAATCGGCTATCCGGGTAAATACCATTGATTTCGGCACAAATACACCAGGTGTGTATGCCATTGGCGACATTAGCACTTATCCCGGTAAACTTAAGTTGATACTTTGCGCTTTTCACGAGGCCGCGTTGATGGCGCAAAGCGCTTTCAGATATGTTTACCCGAACGAACGTTTAACCTTTAAATACACCACGGTTTACGGGGTGCCAACATTACCATAATGATCAAATTTTGGATAGAAGATAACGCCGGCAACCAACGGCTGCTGGAAACACCAGCAGGTGAAAGCTTATCACTTATGGAGATTCTGGTGGCAGTAGGATTTCCAATTGATGCCACCTGTGGTGGTATTGCGCTTTGCGCTACCTGCCTGGTTCAAGTGCTCACGGAGAGAAACACATTACCTGAACCAAACGAAAATGAATTGCTTATGCTGGATACCTTGCCAATACCCGCAGGTAATTACAGGCTAGCCTGTCAGCTTAGAATAAGCGATAGTTTTAATGGCTGTAAATTTAAGCTGGTATAGCAACACATCAACTATTTCAATATCACAACAACGCTATCTTTTACATTGCCCGGAATTTGAAGCCTTGCGTCACTTATCAGGCTGGCCCGCTTTGCTGCGGTAACGTAGCCCCTCAAGGTAACGCCACCCTGCTCCACCTCTGAAACCACCTGCGGGTACCTGGCAAGTATGCTATCTACCTGCAATTTCACCTGTGTTAAACTATCTAACGTAACCGGCGCAATTTTCACGTCGTAACTTACTGATTTAATAATATGAACGTTCCGTATAGCTTGCTTTACCTGATTAAAAGCCTTTTGCGAAGGACAACGCCCGGTAAAATTGACCACACCATTTTGCACTGTATAATCAAGCCCCGCAAAACTCAGGTCTTTACGCGCCTTACTGGCAATATCCGCGCGTACCTCTTCGTCAGATGGCCGGCACCCCGCCAATACCACTGCTATTACTCCAATTATTATCTTTTTCATCACGTCTGCATTAAGCATTTTCATTCACCTCCTCAACAGCCGTTATCCACTTATCCTTGCCGCAATTAGGGCATTTTCCATAGCCGTGCCCGTTTGGTTTCTGTGGGAAACCACACTGTACGCAGATCTGCTGTTCGGGGTGTTCTGTAAAGCAATCGCGCAGCGGATCATCCCAGGGAGGCAAAACTGACAAACCGGGTACCGGATTTGGATTGCGCACCAGCGTGAATGTTCCGTTGGCTTCCATATAAAACCTGGAGACACTGCCTAAATGCAGCAACCCCTGCGAACGTAATTGCGCTAATACCCGCTCATGAGACAGTCTGGATTTATTTAGTTCTTTCATATTGATCACTCCATCGCTTACCAGTGTGCTTACCTTGCCTTGGGAGTAATTTTCAAACCATTCGCTCTTGCAGCTTTGCGTGGCGATAGTACGCTCGGTAGCGATGAGCACGAACGCTATTATAACGGCCGGCAATACGCCACGATCCGGCGCCATCATCGGGATGCCTACAGCTGCCGCTAACGAAACCAATGCAGCCAGCTCATTGCGTCCCAACTGAGACGACATACGCTTACCCATTGCACGCATAGATGTCATTAAAATGAGGTAAACCATAAAAGCCCTTATAAATAACTCTATAAAAAAGCTAAACGGCACCTCTCCAATAAGAATGCGCATCCAGTCGTTTATGTGTATATCCTGTGGTTGCATAATTAATTCTATTATGAGGTAACTGCTTGTGTCCAGGTTTTATCGCCGCATCTTGTGCACTCCTTTAATTCTGCCTTATGCGATTCAACATTACCGCAATTTTTGCAGGCCATTTCATTGGTATGATGTAGAAGGTTAAGTACGCGACTGTCGCCAGGGGGCATCAACGGTAACCCTGCCGACGGATTGTGCATTTTAACCGTGCTGAACAATCCGCAGGCCTCCAGATAAACGCGCCGCACTTCACCAAGCGAAAAAATGCCGGTGCTGCGCAATTGTGCAAATAACTGCTGGCGCGATATACGACAGCGGCGCATTTCCTCAAGATCCAAAACGCCGTCTTTTACCAGCGTACTGATGGTACCCTGGCTTAGTTCTTCAACACGTGCACTTCTTGTACCCAACCAGCTTATACCACGTTGAAACGCCAGCGTACAAAACAGCACAAACATACTTAGTGTAATGCCGCGGTCGGGTACTTGCATTGCCACAGATACGATGGCACCCAGTGTAAGCATAACGGCCATTTCTAAAATAGTTAGCTGTCCACTCATTCGCTTGCCCAGCCAACGAAGCACAAATAGCAGGAATATGTAGATAATTATAGTCCGGATGAATACTTCCAGCAGGAATATAGGGGGCGTTTGCCCCAGTAATATACGCTGCCAGTCGGCCAGGTGAATTTCGAATTTTTTCATAGCCAATCCATTATGCTTACATTGTTAGTGCCACAAATACAGCGTTG
This sequence comes from Mucilaginibacter sp. HD30, assembly GCF_054061755.1. Lineage (NCBI taxonomy): Bacteria > Pseudomonadati > Bacteroidota > Sphingobacteriia > Sphingobacteriales > Sphingobacteriaceae > Mucilaginibacter > Mucilaginibacter sp. HD30. The sequence continues at coordinate 1,583,360 of NZ_JBSSEO010000001.1, read as the reverse complement.
GTCTCTTCCTTTTTTTGCGCGGTGTCAAACGCTTTGTTAATATCGTCTAACGGGAAACTGTGCGTGATCAACTTTTTTGCGTTCAACTTTCCTTTAGCGACAAGATCAAGGCTGATCTGCATCTCAGGATAAATATCCCAGTAAGAGTAGCTGGCGCTCATTATGAGTTTTATCTCGGCCATTTGTATGTGGCTCCAATCAAGCTCAACCTTCTGCTCTTTCTCAAAGCCGCCTACAACCACTACTTTTCCGCCTATGCGTACACACGAAACCGCCTGTGGCAAGGTTATGGGCATGGCGGTTCCGCCTGCGCATTCAAAAACTATATCCGCTCCGCGGCCGCCTGTAAACGTTTTAACACGTTCCACCACATTTTCTTTTTCTTTGTTTACTATCTCATCGGCGCCTAACTCTTTTGCCAATTGTAAGGATGAGTCTACCTTATCAATAATTAAAACATCGGCCCCGCTTATTTTAGCCAGTTGCAATTGCCCCAAACCAATACAGCCAGACCCAATCACCACCACTTTATCATTAAGCTTAATGCCACTTAACTGAATGGCGTGCATACACACAGAAAATGTGTCAAGCAAAGTTGCTTCCTCAAAACTTACATGATCTGGCAACTTGTAAAACTTATAGCAGGGCCCCGCCACATATTCTGCAAATGCCTGCGATAGGGTTTCCATGCGTACCGGGTAAAGGTTTGCGCATAAGTTGTATTGCTGAACATTACACCATTCGCAGGTACCATCGCCCAATACAGTTTCAATCACTACACGGTCCCCCGGTTTAACATTTTTAACGTCCGGCCCAACCTCCATAACCTCGCCGGCCATCTCGTGCCCCATTATCTTGCATTCCAATTCGGGTTCGTGCTTCTGCCAGTGGCGAAGATCCGTTCCGCAGATACCGGCTACCCTAACACGGGCTACCACCCAATTAGGCTTGGCTATTCCGGGTACTTCTACCTTTTCAACCTGAAACTCGCCTTCGCTGGTTTTCAGCGCCGCTTTCATTTCATGCGGATGCTCGTGTTTCTCGTCCATAACAATGCTATATTATCTGTAAATGTGGCCTGATCTTTAACTCTACTACATCGCAGCGGGTAGGCTGGCTGGCTACATACATCACCGCAGACGCAATATCTTCTGCCTGCAGCATCTCCATTTTTTCTACGCTTTCAGCCTTCTCTTCTGTACTTGCCGGCTGCATATCGGTATCCACCGCGCCGGGTTCAATTAATGAAACCTTGATGCCCAACTCATTCAATTCTTTGCGCAGGCTCTCAGAAAATCCCTGTATACCCGATTTGGTGGCCACATACACGGTGCTTCCCTTCTCGCGGGTATTGGCGCTCATAGATCCGATATTAATGATGTGTCCGCTTCCCGTGCTTTTCATTCGTTCCGCAGCAAAACCTGCACATGCTATATACGCGGTAAGATTTGTCTGTATTACTCTATTCCACTCGCTGTAACTCCCCTCTGTTACGCCTCCGGCAGCAAGTGCTGCGTTATTAATAAATAAATCTAATTTGCCTAATTCCCTATCAGCTTCGTCAAATAGTTGCTCTATGCCATCTTCGTTAGACAGATCCGCTAATACTCCCTTAAGTCTCCCGGCATAGTTAGCGTCTGCGCCATTTAAAGTTTCCTCCAAATGTTGCTTGTCTTGCCCTACTAATACTACATTGGCACCCGCAGCTGCCAGCTTATAAACTATTGCGCGTCCTATTCCGGTTGTTCCGCCCGTAACAATAACTGAGCGGCCGCTAAAATTCATTTGATCCATATTATTGTTGTTTGATGAAAAAATTATGCTCAGCCTATGCGGCCGGCTTTTAACTCAACAACAACTTTGGCCCCTCGTTTCAGTTACTTTCAAAACACGTACTAATCGCTCAAAATTGAGTATTTAACCCTTCATATCACAAGGTTGAAGAACTACAATTTAATGCGCGGGTATCAAAACCAGATCCACGCTTTGCGCGCTTACTGCTGGAGCAGTTTGGGGGCAGCAATGGCGAGTTAAAAGCCGCTATGCAGTATTTTACGTAGGCATTTGCCTGTAAGCAGGCCTATCCGGATAAGTATGACCTTTTAATGGATATTGGGATTGAGGAATTCAGCCATTTGGAAATTGTTGGGGCTACTATTCAGATGCTGCTAAGCGGCGTTAGTGGCGACCTTAAAGCATCGGCTGATGAATCAGAGATCATGCAGACAATGGAAGGCAAGGCAGCAAAGGAGAGCTTTATGCACGAAGCCATGATCAATCCTCAGTTTGGTGTTTTAAGCGGCGGCAGCCCGACGCTTACAGACAGTAATGGCAACCCCTGGACAGCAGCATATGTTAACGCGAACGGCGACCTGACGGTTGATATGCGATCAAACATCACAGCTGAGTCCAGGGCGAAGATAGTCTATGAGTATCTGATGTCTTTTACTGATGATCCGTATGTTAAAGAAACGCTACGCTTTTTGATGACGCGGGAAGTTGCTCACTACCAGCAGTTCGAAGCGGCGTTAAACAGTATCCAACCCAACTTCCCGCCGGGCGTATTACCAAAGCGACCCGCGGTATAGCAATGCTTATTTCAATATGTCAAACGGGGCTGAGATACGCGGACCGTGGAATGAGGGCATCAGTACACAATTGGGCGAAGAATGGAAATATGTAGATAAGCCTATTGAAACCGTGAACGAAACCAACGGCTTGCTCGAACTGGAACCCGAGGGAACTGATCGGACGGAAGAACAGGTGCAGAAACTGGACAAGTCCTTAGCAAAAGAGCGCAGCAAAGAACTTAAGCAGGCCACTCCAACTACAGAGATACAATGGTCTACTTACGATAAAAAACGCTGTTCAACAAACAAAATCAATGGGCTTTTTTCGGTCGATTATTTAGTCTAAGGTATTTTCCTAACTTTTCTTTATGTAATTAAGGTAACATTGCTGTAACAGCGGGAAGGTTGCCGGGCAGTGTGAGGTCTTACCTATATATTATATAGATCGTGAAATCACCAGTGATATATTGTCCAAATGAAATACTCATAGATTCCTTCTCCTTATTTCCGAGGTTGGCTTCCATAAATTGATGATGATTTCGTTATGCGGATGATCAGACCTCGGGGATTGATCTCATCTGGTCAAGATCAGTAGCCAGAAGGTACGGTTTACCATCAATCAGGGACTGGGCAACACGTACACTTGCTTTAGCTGCGTAAATGCCCACCGCCTCGTCAATAAAACTAATCACGACATTGTAAGTGCCCGGTGTCTCCGTCTCGCGCGTACGGCCAAAGCCCGTATCAAACCCTGCAAGCGTTTGGATTTCAAGCGCAATATGCTCTATTACATGGCCCATCCAGGTCCCCTCTTTTACTCGCTCAAAAAAGCCCCCAGGCACCCCGGGCGAGCAGCGATGAGCATATAGCGAAGGCAAGAGTGCTTGCAGTCGTTCATAGAAACCGGGAATCTGATTGGTAGGGTATTGCTCCAGCTTTTCCAGATTCAACCGCATTTGTATTAAACGCTGCCGAGTGTCACTCCATCGGTTCGGCCCGCGTATTACCTCTATATTCTCTATGACCATAATTTACGAACGCAGGAATAGGGGCGACGGTTTATGCGATAAATAACATAATGAACGTGGTAAATACGCGTTATGATTAATCAAAGCACTTAAATAGTTATTTTTATATCATGATTGTTCCCAAAGGCAAATTGGTAATTATCGGCGGTGCCGTTGATCTGGGCAGCAAACTGACAGCGCCAGAACAGCACACACATCCGGCTCGTGTCAAATTTTTTGAAAAAGGTATTCTTAAGCGCATAGTTACCGAGTCTCGGGATGCGGTTAACCCATTGGTGGAAGTTATTACAACTGCTTCACAGATACCCCACATTGTTGGGCCGGAGTATATTAAAGCTTTTAAGCAGCTCGACGTAAACCGCGTAAATGTGCTTGACATCAAAACCCGCGAGGAGGCTGCGTTACAGGAAAATCTGGAACGCATTCAAAACGCGGATATAGTAATGTTTAGCGGCGGCGATCAGCTGAAGCTAACATCCATTTTTGGCGGCACAAGCTTTTTACTTATATTGAAGAAGCGCTACCGTGACGGCGATTTGTTGATTGCCGGTACGTCGGCCGGAGCGGCCGCGGCATCAACCTGCATGATCTATAATGGTGAAAGTAATGAAGCGCTGGTAAAAGGGGAGGTGCAGATTACGGGTGGTTTGGGTTTTATTGATTCTGCTATCATTGACACTCATTTTGTACAGCGTGGCCGCATTGGCAGGTTGCTTTATGCGGTAGCCAGCAATCCAGGCATGATGGGCATAGGGCTTGGTGAAGACGCAGGACTTTTAATTACCGACGGCCACATGATGGAAGCCATAGGCTCAGGGCTTATTATGCTGGTTGATGGTAAAAAAATCGTCAAGACAAATATTTATGAAGTTGAAGTGGGTGGGCATGTGTCTATAGAGAATATGAAGGTGCATGTTATTTCCATGGGTGACCGGTATGACCTGTCTGAACACCGCATGTTTATTAAACCCGTGCCAATTGGAAAGCAACAGATCATTTATAATAGTGATACCGATGGATAACTACACTTATAACTCCTACGCTATATATTGTATGTCCATACTTTTTCCATTCAGGTATCACTTGCTAAGCGACTTAAGGTAGTTTTAAAAAGCCTATAATACATTTAACGATAAATAGCCACACCCAGCTCGCCATCGGCATTTATCCAAGCCCGGTGCATGCGTTCGCAATTAAAGGCCATCGCAATTTCGCCGTTTGGGCTCACACCGATCACGCCCATTTCGCCCGGTGTGTTTTCATTTCTTTCCATTAAAACGTAATTACAGGCGTTTTCCAAACTCGCACCGGTAAGTTCCATGTATAACGCAATGGTACTGGCTATGGTACCTGTGATAATGTATTCGCCATCTCCTGTGGCAGATACGGCGCATGTTTGGTTGTTGGCGTAACAGCCGGCGCCAATTATACAGCTGTCACCTACACGGCCCGGCAGTGAATTGGGTGTTCCGCCGGTAGAGGTGGCAGCGGCTATGTTTCCCGATCCATCCAGAGCTACTGCGCCTACCGTTCCGTGGGTTTGCTTCTTCAGCAACGCATCGTCAGCCTCAGAAGAGTTTGCTTTCTTAAACTCATTCAGTTGATGGTCGGTAATAAAGTAATTGTCGTCCTGAATTGCCAAACCGTTGTCGCAGGCCAATTTCAAAGCCCCATAACCGCAAATCAAAACGTGGCTTGTTTTCTCCATTACTTTTCTTGCCACGGATATGGGATTCTTTGCCCCCGTAACCATAGCAATGGCCCCGGCTTTTAAAGTTTTGCCGTCCATCACAGCGGCGTCCATTTCTACCTTTCCCTCGTTGTTTAATGCTGAGCCTCGCCCCGCATTAAAAAGCGGGTTATCTTCCAGGCATCTAACCGCCTGTTCTACTGCGTCTATAGCAGTGCCGCCGGCCTTTAATACCTCGTAGCCGGCTTTTATCGCGGTTTTCAGTCCGTCTTCATAACCAGCGATATTGTTTCGGATAAATTCTGAGTCGGAAGATGCGCCGCCATGTATGGCTATTGCTATTTTTTTCATACAGCTATGTTGTGTTTAAGATGTAGATGGTCTTGGTGCAGGTGTTTTACAAAAGCAAGAGAGCCAGGTACATCATCAGTGTTTACAAATATCCAGGCGTCTTTTTGCGCCCGTCTGATCGCATAATCTATCGCCTCCATTTCGTCGGAGATGACGGTTATCTGCATTTCGGGCTTAACCAACGTTATGCCTTCCTTTAACAAGCTGGTTATCTGATCATTGGTGCGCCCACGCCTGTCTTTATCATGCCTGATGATTAATTCGTCAAATATTTCGGCGGCAAGACTACCCATGTTGCGGATGTCCTCATCCCGACGATCGCCGGTGGCGGCAATAATGGCCGTTTTTATGCCGGCTTTTACTTTGCTGGCGTAGCTTTTAAGTTCTTTATACCCACCTTCGTTGTGTGCATAGTCTATCATCAGTCGGAAATGGTCAAAATCGAACTCATTCATTCTTCCGGGCGTATTTTCAGGGGATGGAATGAACGATAGCAATCCGGCTTTTATCTGCTCTATCGGCATTTCGTAAATGCAGGTTGCAAGGATGGCGGGCAAAACGTTCTTAATCATACAATCCGCTGTTCCGCGGAATGTTAGCGGGACATCAGCTACCGGCACGATGTTCTGCCTGCGTCCGGCTGTGTACAGCACAAACCAGTTATCTTGTATACAGGCGGCCATTCCACCGTCACTGATGTGGTTTTGCAGGTAAGGGTTTTCTGGGTTGATGCTAAACAGTGCTACCTTACTTGTTAATTGCTTCTTCATACTATAAACCAATTCGTCATCAGCGTTAAGAATAGCAAATCCATCTTGGTTTACGCTTTTTGGCACAATAGATTTAACCCTTGCAAGCTGCTCCAAAGTTTCGACACCATCAAGGCCAAGATGATCGGCAGAGACGTTGGTTACAATAGCTACGCCGCATTCATCAAAGCCCAAACCTGAGCGCAGCATGCCTCCGCGGGCGCATTCTAATACAGCAAAATCAACGAGAGGGTCACGCAGCACTACGCGGGCACTTTGGGGGCCACTGCAATCGCCCGATAAGATCATCCGGTTTTTTATATAGATTCCGTCTGTGGTGGTATAGCCGGTGTTATAACCCGCTTGTTGCGCCAAGTGGGCTATTGTGCGTGTTACTGTGGTTTTGCCATTTGTACCCGTTACCGCAACCAACGGTATCCGTGAGGGCCGCCCTTGTGGAAAGAGCATGTTAACAATTGGCCCACCTACATCCCGAGACGTTCCTTTAGATGGCGCCAGGTGCATGCGTAGTCCTGGCCCGGCGTTTACTTCTAAAACGGCACCGTTGGCGTCCGTAATAGGTACTGTAACAGTGTCCGTAATAATATCGATTCCACAGATATCTAACCCCATTAGGCGCGCAATGCGTTCGGCAAGCGCCTTGTTGTCTGGATGCACTAGGTCAGTCACATCTTCAGCGGTACCGCCGGTTGATAAATTAGCGGTGCTTTTCAGGTACACCGTTCTGTCTTTGGTTAAAATATTTTCCGGGGTTAACTGCTGGCTGGCCAGGATGACTAAGGAATCTTCATCAAGTTCAATAGCCGTTAAAACCTGTTCGTGACCTGATCCGCGACGAGGGTCTTTATTGGTCTGCTCAACTAATTGCGCAATGGTTGACTTGCCATCGCCCGTCACCATTGCAGGTGTACGTTTGGCAGCTGCTACTAATTTATAGTTGATTACCAGGAAGCGGAAGTCGTGTCCATGGATGTGTGTTTCGACGATAACATCGTCTGAAATTTGAGCGGCTAACTGAAACGCTTTAACGGCCTCTGCCTGCGTTTGTATGTTTGTTGTGATTCCCCGTCCGTGGTTCCCGTCGGTTGGCTTTATTACCAACGGAAAGCCAAGTTCCTCTATGGCGCTAACGAGCTCTTCCAGGTCACTGATAACAACACCACGCGGTATAGGTACATAATTGTCGCCCAGGATCCTTTTTGTTAGCTCTTTGTCCTGCGCAGCTTCAACGGCGATAGCGCTTGTAGAACTGGCTACCGCCGTGCGGATGAGTCGCTGGTTAACGCCATGGCCCAGCATAACTAAGGAACTATCGTCTAAACGTGTAACCGGTATGTGGCGTATTTTTGCAGCATCAACAATAGACTTTGTGCTTGGTCCCAACCGCTCCCCGCCGTTTAGGCGTTTAAGCTGTATAATGTCCTCCATAATTTGAGGTATAATACCGTTCAGTAAATCGTTGATGATTTTTATGGCTGCCTTACCGGCATATATACCAGCCGTTTCAACCTCGTATATGAAGATAACGCGAGGGCCTTCATCAACTATTACCGTCATATCCGTTGCAGACGGATGCTCCATACCGGCGATCTGCTGTAAAGCTATAGCTAAGTGCCCGGCAAGCGCAGGTAAACCTGTATCCGGCGTAACGGCTGCCAACGGCAAGTTCATCGCTTTTAACCGGTTTGTTAAATCAGTAGTTACTTCCTGCAGGTGGGCAGTATTATCTTGTTTTAATTTTAAAACAATTAGCTGGTGATGGACTGACGACCACAGGTTTGGGCCACGCATCACATTTATTTTTTCTATTTCCATTTTCACGATGCTATAAGTGCGGCGGATTGCGCCGCGGTATTTCATATTTATTTCCTTTTGATAGCAGGCTCACTTTCAGATCATGTATATAAATACATTCCTGCGCGCCAAAGCTCAGTATGTTGGTATCTGTTATGTTGGACCCGTCAATTACAATTACCACGCCGCTGCCTATAACTTCGGCTTCACGTCCATTACGTATTATAATAGCAGTATCTTCCTCGATACCAATACCTATTGAGGTTGGGTTCGTAGCAACAACCTGCGCCATCCGTACAAAGCGCCCCCGATCAACAAAATGCGTATCTATACACACGTCTTTAAGAAATTCCATGCCGGTGGTAATGCGTACTTCGCCAGCAATTTGCTGTACCTCCTGGTTACCCGCAAATATCATCGGAGTAGAAAATGCCATTGCTCCGGCACTCGTGCCGCCTAAAACAAGCCCGTCGTTTATGTACCGTTCCTTTAATTTTAATAACAGTTGTGTGCCGCCATAAATAGATGTTAGCTTAAGTTGGTCGCCACCAGAAAAATAGACCGCATCGGCTTTAGTTAAACGATCATTAAGGCTGCTGCCCAGTGCCGGCGCACGCTGATCATGATGAATGTGTCCTACTTTTTTTACCCCCAAACTTGTAAAGGCTTTGTCGTAGTCTTTGAATGATTCATCACCTTCGGAACTGGCGGTGGTTATCACTTCAATGACCGGATCTTTTTTGCCGGTTAATTGCACAAAGGCTGTCAAAACTTCCTTTGAACGGTGAGCCTCCTGAACTTTCTTTTCGGGTTTTTCGCCCTTATTCTCATGCCCGCCCACAATCACAAGTACACCGTTAGGTACAACGCATTTATCTGTTTTGTCTTTCTCCATCGTAAAACTATAGTTAGTGGGTCGACATCTGTCGTTTATGTCGGCCCAATCTGCATTGTTTACTAAAATGACCTACCTTCCCGTCGCTGCAATGCGTAACGCAGCCAGAAAGGGGCCCAATAACAGCGGCTGGTAAAATGGTTTTTTCATTGCTCATAGCTTATTGTTAGTGCTACGCCGGTTTATTAACGTTAGCAATTTAGTTTAAAGTTATACACCATCAACAGCAGCACGGCGGCGGCTGTTTCAGCGATAACTACTGTATTTTAATGCGGTTTATACCAAACGCTTGTTAATTCTACGTGTTTTGCAAGCTGATAAATCTGTACGATAATATCAAATCAACCTTCATGGAATGGATTGGATATTCGGAAGATCAGAGATGATTTTCAATGACCAAAGCAGAGGTAAACGGTAAACCACTTATTTATATGCTACCAGTAAAAGCGATATGTCGGCTGGCTGCTACAAAAGGGATCCCGGTTTTGCTTGACGGCACCCAGGCGGCCCCGCATATGCCGGTTGATATGCAAGATGTAGGTTGCGTTTTTATGTGTTTTCTGCACATAAAATGAGAGGGACCGCAGGGGTGGGGGTGCTCTATGGTAAACCATCCGGATAATAAGCGGCTATCTCATCAAGATAGCAAAAATCGCTGTTGTGGTAACTAAATAACCTTCAGCTTGAAGTACATAAGATATGATATTACATATGTCCGGATCGTTCTCGATCACAAGGATAGTCTTGGGGCATCATTAGCGCATTATGGTTTGCAAAGATAAAATTTTGAAGAAAAGAATGATCGACCTCTAATCATGCCCTTTTAGATATCACTCGTACAGTTGTGCATCAAATCATTAGATTTTAAATTAAAAACAGGCAGCTTAATTTCTTGTTAATTTAGTATTTTAATTATTTATTAAAACGTGGAGCGAATCGACAACCAATCGTTTTTTCTTAGTAAAGAATTCCAGGCATTTTTCAAGAATTCTCCCCGCTCGCTGGTGCTTAAAGCTGACGCCCCTCGCTTCAGTATTCTTGCGGTAAGTGAAGCCTATCTGAAACAGGTACACAAACGGCGGGAGGAACTTCTAGGAAAAGGTCTTTTTGAAGTTTTTCCCGGAAGCCAGGCTGATCCATCGGAAATGGGTAGTGTTGCACAGGCATTTATGGAAGTCATCTGTACCAAAGCCATCGTTTTGCAACCGGTATTTAAGTACGAGATCTATATCACTGAAATCAATAGTTACGAGACGCATTACTGGCACAATCATCATGAACCTGTATTTGATAATGAAGGAAATGTAGCTTTTATAATCAATACAACGACTAATATCACTGACCGTGTCCGGCTGGAACAAGCAGTCGAAGAAGGCCAAAGGCGTGAACAAGCTTTGAGTAACGACCTTGCCTTAAGTAATCAGGAACTTTCGGCAATTAACGAAGAACTCGCTGCGATCAATGAAGAATTGCAGGTAAGCATTCAGGAGCTGAGCGAAAGCAACAGTGCTTTGCAAACAGCCATCGAGCAGCTTAGCGCTGCAAGAGAAGCAGCCCAATTAGGCCTGTTCGACTGGGATCTGGTCAACCACACTTATGCCTGGGACGCACGTTTCAAACGAATGTTTGGCTTACCCGCGGAACATAATCCCGACCATTATTCTATTATGGTCAGCCGCCTGCACCCTGATGACCGGGAGAGAGTGAAAAAGGCGGTTTTGGAGGCCCGCAATTTTAAACTGACTGGCGGCAAGTATGATGTTGAGTACCGGATCGTGCGCGCAGGTGATGTTCCTATGCGCTGGGCAAGAGCGTTGGGAAAAGCCATTCTCCATAAAGATGGTACCCCGGTAAGGTTTATCGGCACCTTAATGGATATCACCGATCAGGTGTTGATCCGGCAGCAATTGCAGGCCAGTAAAGATCTGCTGGACTTAGCGATAGAATCGGCCGACCTGGGCACCTGGTTCATCAATATAGAAACTCGGGAGATCAATCCATCAGCCCGGCTAAAAGAAATGTTCGGTTTCCTTGCTGATGAAGAAATGCCCTTGTCTGCGGCTATCGGTCAAATTCAAGAGGAATACCGCGGCAAAGTGGTTGAAGCAATCAATAGTGCCATTGAAAACGGCGAAAGTTATGACATGGAATACCCTGTCGTTGGTTTTCATGATCAAAAACTCAGATGGGTAAGAGCTACCGGTAAACGCTATCCTGGCGTAGACAACGAAACGCCGATATTCTCCGGGACCATAGCGGACATCACAGAACAAAAGCAAAATGAGCAGCGCAAGAATGACTTTATCAGTATGGTTAGTCACGAACTGAAGACGCCGCTCACTTCAACGATTAGCTACGTGCAGGTTGCACAAAAGAAAATAACGGCAATCGGTGATCTGGTCACAGCAGGCATGCTAGAACGAGCGGGAATACAACTCCGTAAAATGACCACCCTGATCAATGGATTCTTGAACGTAGCGAGGTTAGAGGCCGGAAAGAGATTCACATCGACAAAAATCAGGTTGACATAGCCCTACTGGTTAAAGAAGTAGAGCATAGTGTTGTAGCAGAAGTGACTTCACACCGAATTATTTTTGAACTGGTAGAGGAAACATGGGTCAGCGTCGACAAAGACAAGATCGAGCAGGTCATCAATAACTTGATCAGTAATGCCATTAAGTATTCGCCGCTTAAAAGTAATATTCAGATAGCCTGTGTCAAAAAAGGTAACTATGCACATTTGAGCGTTAGGGACGAAGGAATAGGTATAAGGCAGCAAGATCGGCAAAAGCTATTTGATCGTTTTTACCGGGTCGAAGGCCAGGAGAATAAGTCGATCTCCGGGTTTGGGATCGGATTGTATATCTGTAAAGAGATTATTGAACGACATGAAGGAAAGATAGGCGTGGAAAGTGAACTGGGGAAAGGCAGTACATTTTGGTTTACTTTGCCGATTATTGAACGAGATAAGTAAGAAGAAAAAACGCGCAGGCGCAGGGAAATCCGTCTCAGGACGTGTGCCATTTGTAGTTGCCGTTTGTATACAGAAGGCTAAAGCTAAAAATCTAAAGTCAAACATTTCAGGGAGTGTATCAGTTATTAAATTTTGCTGTTACTAGAATTTTCTCCGACCGGTCACTAATCAATCTTTTATTTTAAAAACCGTTATGATGGAAGTCACTCATCCGATCATTGTTATAGGCTCTTCGGCGGGTGGCTGGGAGACTTTGCCTTTGGTACTGCAGAATTTGCCGGAAGCAATGCCGGCATCCGTATTTGTTGTACAACATTTTTCAAGTGACACGATTGGCCAGTCCTTTCTGAGTCACCTGTCCAGCTATAGCGTATTACCCTGTTCATTTGCCATAGATGAAGAGCCTATAAAGCCAGGCCGGGTTTATATTGCCCCACCTGACCATCATCTGATCATCAATAAAGATGCAATACATGTGACCAAAGGTCCGAGAGAAAACAGCTTTCGGCCTTCCGTCGATACTTTATTCCGTTCCGCGGCTGCTCATTTTGGATCCGGCGTAATTGGCGTTATTCTGTCAGGCATGAGGGATGACGGTATTCAGGGTCTCAATTCAATTGGACGCAGTGGCGGGATCACCGTAGTGCAGGACCCATCTAACGCACCCTTTCCAGATATGCCGCAAAATGCGTTGGACCGAATGTCCGTAAACTATGTCGTACGTTCAGTCGAGATCGGACTCGTACTTTCTGATCTCATTTATCGTCCCGTTGAACCAAACACCGTAATACCGGAAGACGTATCGAATGAGGCTTACCTTGCTGAAAGAGTACTTACATCTATCGATGATACAGAGGAACGAACGGAATCAGCAACCGGCTATACCTGCCCGTCCTGTGGCGGAGTGTTGTGGGATGTAAAGCATACGGATGAAGTTCATAGCTTCCGTTGCATTTCCGGGCATGCCTTTACGCAGGATACACTTCTTCACCTGAAATCTAATGAGGCGGAGGAAACCATGTGGGCAGCCCTACGCATGATGGAAGAGCAGAAGCGAATGCTCCAACGGTTCTCACCGCTTTCAAGTGAAATCACATCAATTGATCGCCGGTTGGAAGAAAATCAAAAGTACATTGATACTTTGCGAAACATGTTGCTTTCTAATGGAAATAAACAAATGAGTAAATGACCACGCCGTAATCTTTCAGCTGACACTTATCGTTGGGTAATTAGGCTAAACTGAAACAATTGTTTACGAAGTACGAAGACACCGAGGCCCCAATAGTGACCGACCACAAAAAACAAAAAAGCCGCACTACTTCGTAAAGCGGCTTGTAGCCGTAAGTGGCTTAATATCAAGTCGTTTCGTGAGGGATTTGAAACGATTGGCGAGCTTTTGAGGTTTCAGACCTTAAATTATTAGTCGCTCAAATAGAATAACTTATAAACTATCGGCTTGTGCACTGGTTTTCCTTCTATGAATACTCGGCTTTCTCTACTTAACATAATAAAAATGCGACAATTATGGAGTTTGTAATTAATTTATATTCTTGTCTATAAAAACTATTTGTTGATATAGATTTACTGCGTTTAAGTAGTTTTTAGCTTCCCGTTAATAATACCGCCATCGAGATTTTTTTTAACTTCGGAAACGAATAGAGTATGCTCACATCTAATAAAAACATTCCGGTTAAAGATAAGCTCAATACAGGCCAACTGATAAAAGTGAGCCTGATGAAAGAAGTTATTAAGCCCACGCGTTTGCATCGTCATGCAGATTATCACGAATTGATTCTTCTCAGTCAGGGCTCCGGTTTTCACGAGGTTGACGGGCAACATTTTGAAGTTGAAGCACCTGTGGCTTACTATTTGCGACCCGGACAAACCCACTCCTGGAATTTTACCGCGCTGCCTAAAGGATACGTTATTCTTTTCAGGGAAGAAATGCTGTTAAAGCAAGACATTACTTTCCTTTTCAACATTTCCACTCAGATACTTCTACAGCCGGGCGATTATTTATTTGTCATAGCGGAACTTTTGCGAAAGGAATTTGAAAATGCTCACGCTAGCGAAGATTCTTATGCTGCTTACGTTCACCTGCTTATAACAAAATTAAGCGTGCTTGCTAGTACAGAGAAGCCTAACTTCGTTAAACACACGCATGTTTTTCAACAATTTAAACGCCTTGTAGATGCTTTCTTTGCTGAGGGTAAAGCCCTTAGTTTTTATGCCGGGGAATTAAATATAACAATTGCTGTACTCAATCAAACATGCAAAAAAGTTGTTGGTAAAACGCCCACAACAATCATTAATGAGCGAATCTTGCTGGAAGCTAAGCTGCTATTATCGGCTACGAGTAAATCCGTAAATGAGATTGGCGATCATCTTGGTTTTGCCGACTCCCCGCATTTTATTAAGTTTTTCAGGAAAAGTACCAACCTTACACCCGGAGCGTACCGCGAGCTGGCAATAAAGCAACAGTAATGTACAATAATTACAATGCTTTGTACAATACTTGTCCAGGTACAATAGCCTAATTTTGCCTCACCAAAACTAATTCTTAAATGAACTATTTCAGGCTCACGCTTTTCGCTTTTATATTATCTATTCAGTTTTTGTTTGCGCAAACAGGTGTTGTTAAAGGCATAATTACCGATAATGAAACCAAGCAACCCATTGGCTATGCAAGTGTGGCTTTACTAAAAAGTGCCGACTCGTCTTTGATTACAGGGGTAGTGACTACTGATAACGGCACTTTTGAGTTTAACAAAGTTGCGCCGGGCAGCTACATAGTAAGGGCTGCTTTTATTGGCTATAACACTTCGGTAACGCCTGGCTTTCCTGTTAGAAATTCAGAAACTTATAACATCGGCACACTTATCCTTTCGCCCGGGCAGAAGCTGTTGAATGAAGTAAAGGTTAGTGGTCAAACCATTAATTCGTTTAATAAGATAGATAAGCAAACCTATCGTGCCGACCAGTTTGAAAGTGCCCGTGGCGGAACGGCGGTTGATGTATTGAAAAATTTACCCTCTGTTGCTGTTAACGGCGAGGGGCAGATCAGTGTACGTGGTTCAACCGGATTTTTAGTTTTGGTGAATGGCAAACCTGTATTAACTGATGCGCAAACTGTGCTGAGTCAGTTGCCAGCCAACAGCTTACAGAATATAGAATTGATTACGTCTCCGTCTGCTAAATATGATCCGGATGGCAAAGGGGGTATTATTAACATTGTGACTAAAAAAGGCGCGAATGACGGCTTTACCCTCTCAGCAAACGCGCAAGGCGGCTTGCCCAGTACCGATGACCATAATAACAAACAAAAGCCTCAGCGCTTTGGTGGCGATGCAACTATTAATTATCGGGCCGGTAAATGGGATGTTTCTGTAAGCGGCAATTACCTGCGCGCCGATGTGGCAGGTTACCGCGAAGGGGATGTTTTCACCAAAAACTTCGCTAATAATACCATCACCCGCTTTCCATCAAACGGCGAGCGTAGTTTTGATAAATACAACTATACGGGGCGGGCTTCGGTAAATTACGCGGCCGATCAAAACAATTCATTTTCAGCAGCCCTACTTATGGGCTATCGGTTTCAGTCGCGCCGGGCCGACCTTTTTTACAATAACAGCACTGCGGACCTGAATACAGGGGCAATATTAAAAAGCACAACGTATTATAACTCTAACCTGCAGATTAAAGAGGGCACGTTCTCTTTAGCCAACTTAGATTACACGCATACCTTTGCCGATAAATCTACTGTAACGGTGTCGGCACTTTATGAACACGCCAACCTTTATGGGGGTACTTCAAATCTTAATGTTAAATATCCTAATATGGCTGACACCATTCAGTTTGTTTATAACCCCTATAAAAACCCTATTAACGGCTACCGGTTAAAGCTTGATTATGCAATTGCTATAGGGAAAGGCAAACTGGAAACCGGCTATCAATTTAGGCAGGACACGCAGGATGGCCAGTTTGATTACTTTGTTACGCCTGCACTGTCGCAGCCGGATGCAGCTCGGTTCAGGGGCAATGCCAAAGCAAAAAATACAATCAATTCGTTATACACTCAGTATTCAGGCAAACAGAGTAAACTGGAATATACGGCAGGTTTGCGTTACGAGTATGCAGCCCGCACCGTTAACCTATCCTACGACCCGATGCCGCATAAGCTTAATTTGTCTAACCTTTTCCCCTCGGCCAATTTGCTTTACACGTTTGCAACCGGCTGGCAGGCTAAAGCGGGTTATAGCAAACGTGTGCAACGAACAACCAATTTTGAGTTAAACCCTATTCCGGAAAGAGAACACTCTGAAACGTTGGAACAAGGCGACCCGGATCTGTTACCGGAGTTTGTTGATCTTGCTGAGCTTGGCCTGATCCGCACCTTTGATAAAGGATCTTTATTTGCCACTTTATACTATCAAAATATAAAAAACCCTATTCAGCGTGTTAACAGTTTTTATGCGGACACCATTCTGAACCGGGTATTTACTAATGCTAGTAACGCCCGTTCTATAGGTTTAGAAATGGGTACCAATTTGCAACTATTTAAGTGGTGGAACCTTTATTTAGGCGGCAACCTTTATAATTATGAAATTAATGGTAAATTGAATATTCTTGGTGCTACGTCTACGGTATCAAACAATAGCTGGGTTTATTCTTTAAATATGAATACCGGTTTTATCCTGAGTAAAACTTTGAGCTTACAGGCTAACGTAAATTACCTCTCCCGCAGGCCTACGGCCCAGGGCGAAGATTCGCGCTTTTTGGTGCCGAACACTTCTGTAAAGAAAACTTTTATGAATGGCCGCATGGCGGCTACCCTGCAATGGCAGAATATGGATCTGGGATGGAACCAATCTAATAAGCAGCGTATTACCACACGGGGGAAAGATTTTTATACCACCACAAATTATATCTACGAAACTAACGTGTTAATGTTAAACCTAAGCTTTAATCTGAATAAGCTGACCGGCAAGGCGAAACTGCCTAATAGTGAATTTGGCGATAAAGAGTTTTAAGACTTGATGAGGAAGGAACAGACGGTTTTTTCGTTCCCTACTCAAATATTTGAAATTATGAAATGGATCACAAGAGAAAGACCGAAGATTGACAGGATCGCCTGCCCTTGGCTGATCGAACGCTTTGTAGATCTGGAAGCAGAGTTTATTTTTGCTCCGTACACCGAGGTTTTAAGCAAAGCGAAAGAATTAGGCGCTATACCGTTTGATCTGCCAGACGTGGAGTACTCGCATTATCAAGATCAGTGTACATTTGATTATATTATTAAAAAGCATGGACTGAAAGACCCGGCCTTGCACCGCATTGCAACAATAGTTAGAGGTGCCGATACCGACCGGCATGATTTTGCGCCGCAGGCGGCGGGTTTGGAAGCCATTTTTTCCGGACTGGCGTACAACATAAAAGACGACCAGGAACTGTTGGCCTTAGGCATGACCATTTACGATGGCATATTTAGTTGGGCTACCCATTTGTTTAAGAATAAACATACACAAGACGGGCCGGTAGAGCAACTACTTTTGCAAGTCTATCATCAGTATCTTAAAAAAAGCAAAGGTCAAAAAACGCCGGAGTGGGCCCGCGCGCTTAAAGAAATGATCCAGGACCAGTTGGATACGACGATGACATTAAGCCTGCAGCAGGCATCTGAAGAATTGGAGATCAATCCCGCTTACTTGTCGAGAGAATTTTCTAAATACTTTGACAACCTGAGTTTCGGGGACTATATGCGTAATCTCCGCATCGACAAAGCAAAGCAACTGATTGAGACGACTGATCACAGCCTGACAGAAATAGCTTATCTGACCGGCTTTTCTGACCAAAGTCACTTCAACCGCATTTTTAAAAAACAGGTCGGTCAAAGCCCTTCTGTTTATAAAAAATCAAAGAAAAAGTAAAATTTAGACGAATGGTTAAATTCATTCTATTTTGTAAGATAAGTCATGGATAACATTGCAACATCAAACAATTGTTATTATGAACGTTATCCGTCTGCTCCCTTTTTTGCTTATCGGGCTGCTTCCGATGAGTAGCTTCTCACAAACGGCACCAGTACAAACGTATCCTAAAATAGCGGGTTATGTTGGTATCCTGCATCCGCTTGTAACATTTAGCAGCGTTGGTACAGACCTTAATTTTGACGATCATTATGTTGTAGGAATGCCTACCGGTATAAATATCTGGAAAAGTGCCAAGATAGGTTTTTCGGCAGAATTTGTGCCTACCATACGGGCAGAGAGCGGCACAAGCAAAATGAGCAACTTCCTATTCCATCCGGGCATACTGGTAGCACTCGGGAAAGGTTGGACGTTCGCAGGTCGGGCGGCATTTGAAACCTCGGGGCGATATGGTGTTACACCGGTAATAAACAAAACAGTGATAAAAGGTAAGAACAGTACCTTATTTGCGGCAGTACCAATGCCGGTGCGTTTTGGAAATGACCGCCCCACTACATTTACCGTCGGCTTTCAGTTCGGTATAGCTTTTTAAATGGCAGGTATGGAAAATGTAAAATACTCATTGAGAGAGCTTATCTTTTATTTCCTTAAACTGGGCACCTGGGGCTTTGGTGGCCCCGTCGCGTTGGTAGGCTATATGCACCGCGATCTGGTTGAGCAAAAGGCGTGGCTTACCGAGGAAGAGTATAAAGAAGGGCTGGCACTTGCGCAACTTGCGCCCGGACCATTAGCTGCACAATTAGGGATTTATATAGGCTTTGTACATTATGGTATGTTGGGCGCTACGCTGATGGGGCTGGCCTTTGTACTGCCCTCTTTTATTATGGTGGTTTTATTGGGCATGGTTTATCAGGCATATAGCGGCCTTAACTGGATGCGCGATGTTTTTTATGGTGTAGGTGCTGCCGTTATAGGCATTATTGCCTTAAGTGCATATAAGTTAACCCTAAAATCTGTAGGTAAGCTTAATTTAACAGCTATAAAAGCTAATTGGCTGCTTTGGCTGTTTTACCTTATCGCCGTTATTATCACCATTGTTACTCAGCAAGAACAAATACTACTGTTTATAAGCTGCGGATTGATCTACATGATGGTAAAAGCGCCGCCTGTCTGGATGAAGAAACCAAATCCATTACCAGTTTTGCTGATTGCTAACATCAGCTTCTGGAACTACTCAAAAGATACTTTGGTGGAAATCGGTTTATTCTTTCTTAAAGCAGGTACCTTTGTATTTGGTAGCGGCCTGGCTATCGTGCCATTTCTACATGCAGGGGTAGTGACAGAACATCACTGGCTTAACGAAAACCAATTCGTGGATGCAGTTGCCGTAGCCATGATAACGCCGGGGCCAGTTGTTATTACTGTGGGTTTTATCGGTTATTTGGTGAATGGTTTTCCGGGAGCATCCGTGGCAGCATTGGCTACTTTTCTTCCCTGTTTTTTCTTCACCGTTATTCTTGCGCCATCCTTTAAAAAAATAGCTAAGAACACCAGCATCAAAGCCTTTGTTGACGGCATTACAGCGGCCGTTATCGGCGCCTTGGTTGGCTCGGTTGTCATTATTGCTACACGTTCTATCATAGATTTGCCTACAGCAATCATTGCATTGGCAAGCTGGCTGGTACTCATTTATATTAAGAAATTACAGGAACCACATTTAATAGTCATCGCGGCTGTTTTAGGCATCGTCATTAAAAGTTTTGTATAAAGAGGGTTCGAGATTGGCATCGCTACCACAAGGAGGATAAAGTTTGTGGGTGCTATAGATGTAATTCTTTATGCGGTAGATAGGTTACTGTATGTAAGCATTAATTTCTTTTCAGTCAGGAAATGGGTTAGAGCATTGGCCAAAGCACGAAAGCGACAAGTTCTGAAGGCTGATCGCATCAATGCGTAACCTCAAGTAAATATTTAATGTCTATTTAATCTATAGAATTTATATATTTTTAGTATAATTGCAGCCGTAATGCTCAAATCGTTATAGCCGGGTGACCGAGTGGCGAGGTAATGGTCTGCAAAACCTTTAACAGTGGTTCGAATCCACTCCCGGCGTCGTTTAATTTTTGCTACAAGCGGAATAGTTAGTTCTTAATATGAATAAAATCGAAATAGCACCAATCAAGAAATCCGGTCCTGTAGCCGGTGCCGGAAAATACACCTGGAGAAATATTGCCTATTTTACGCTTGGTTTGTTCTTTTTAGCTGTTCTTATCTTAATTATTGCACAATTTATTACGCTAGATCAGGTGTTATCTTTTGCCGCTCGCACCGTAGATGAACAATTCCTGTTTATGTTGCTTGTCGGATTCTTAGCACAGATGGTGGATGGGGCTTTGGGAATGGGCTATGGTGTTATTTCCACTACGCTACTGCTATCCGGCGGACTTAATCCAGCCGTTATATCAGGAAGTATCCACACAGCCGAAATGTTTTCCAGTGCAGCTTCCGGATTTAGCCATTATCGCTTTGGGAACATCAATAAAAAACTATTTAAAACACTTTTAATACCTGGCATAATCGGTTCTGTTGCAGGGGCGGTACTGTTGGGCTTAGCTGGAGAATCGTATTCACAATGGCTTCGCCCTATTATTGCTGTTTATACTTTTCTATTAGGTATCAGGATAATAAGCAATGCGTTTAAAACTGATGTAAAGCCCAAAAAAATAAAACGAGCCGGGTGGCTGGCAGGTGCCGGTGGATTTCTGGATTCTTTTGGCGGTGGCGGCTGGGGGCCTTTGGTTACAAGCACGCTAATTTCTAAAGGAAAAAGTCCGAAGTACGTAATTGGCTCTGTTAGCTTAACTGAGTTTTTTGTAACACTCGCCAGCGCTCTTACTTTTTTTATTATTTTGGGTGTAAGCCATCTGGGTGCCATTTTTGGCCTTATCTGTGGCGGACTTATTGCTGCTCCATTAGCGGCAAAACTGGCAGGAAGGCTTCCTGTAAAGAAAATGTTTATTGCAGTGGGGATATTAGTGTTAATTTCCAGCACCAAGACGATTTGGTCGGCATTGCAACATCTTTTATGACTTTAAAGTAAAAACGCAGCGCATTTTATAGGCAGTGAAAAGAATCTTTACCGTCGCATTTCTTCTATTCATGTACCACACCGTTTGTGCGCAAAGAAATTCGCACAACTTATTTTGGGGCAGATTGGCGCTGGCAGACACGCTCAATTCAAAGATTAAATGGGAAGTCTTTTTGCAAAAGCGCACCCAGAACAATTACGCCGGCGACCCGAATATTTTCAATTCAGACCAGTTTAAAAGTTACTGGTTTTGGTTTCATTACACGTTGAACAAGAATGTAAAGCTATCAGTATCGCCTTTCGGCTATTTTGAGAGCTTTGTATTAAATAATAGTAAACCCGATGCAGCAATACCTCCAATAAAGGAATTTAGATGGGCCGGAAGGATTGAACATGAAACAAAGGGTAAGCTTTTTAATTATAGCAACCGCTATAATCTGGAGTACAGGCTGCGGGATCTTAAAAACAACGGCGAGTACTTATCTAACTGGCGAGTGCGGTACATGATCCGTTTGGATAAACCTGTATTAAACGTATTATCTAAAACCAAGCCAGTAACCTTTACAGTTTACGATGAGGTATTTCTTCAGTTTGGAGACGCCGTGAAAAACAACCCTAATGTGTTTGATCAAAACAGAATTTACGCAGGCGCATCATACGAAGTGGTGAGGAACATTAAATTCAGTTTAGGTTATATTTATGGTTTTCAGGCAAGAAACTCTGGAAAAGAGTTTGACGATATCAATACATATTGGGCAATATTGACTTTCGATAATCTGATCAGTCAATTTAAAAGGAGATAAACTTCCTCCCGCTAAGCCGGCTAACTTTCCTAGTAAGAACAGGTAAAACACTTGGACTACGAATTTTCTTTCAAGTTTGTAGTACAAGACCGTATAGCCCACCCCAAGCGGAGTAGACGAAACAGCTATTTACTTTTGCTAAGTTCTGGTAAAAGAGCTTATTAACACATAGAAAAAAGGGAATAATTTATTTTCAATAAAAATCTTCTAAGTCTATGGATTTAGTAGATATTATTTATATTTGCAGCACAGTAACGTATTTAAACCCATAGATGGAGATGTGCATTATGAATTTGAAGTATTACTTAGGCTGCATGTGTTAAGGCTAATCAGCCATACGTCCATTATTTCCACCCATTTCTTACATTAAAATTTATTGCTTATGACATAAGGAGACGCAAACAATTGTAGCTATCAGGTTAGGCCTGAAAATTTATTAAGGATGGCCGGGCAGCAGTAAGTCCAATCACCAACTGCCCCCCATCCGCGGTTTATCAACACAAGTATTGACAAAAACATTCTAAAGATATGGATTTATATTTCCATGCCAAGTATTTTGCAAAGCGCCATTTTTTTCGAACGCTCGCACTAATCCTCTTATTTTATCCGTACGCAGTTTCAGCACAAAATAACCCAACCATCAATTCAAGGTTAAACGGAAAAATTATCGATTCACAGACAAAGGAGACGCTGCCTGGAGCTACCATTTCCATTAAGGGTGTAACCAACAGCACTACAACTGATGCCAAAGGTGAATTTATACTCGTTTCGGGTCAGTCCTTTCCCTATACAGTGGTCGTGTCTTACGTTGGCTACCTGCCTAAAGAACTGGTAATTGACGGAAGTCCTGTTACAATTGGTTTGGATATAGATGCCAAACAACTGAACGATGTGGTTGTGGTAGGCTATGGCACGCAAAAACGTGCAGATGTAACGGGCTCTGTTTCCTCTATCGGCAAAACAGCGCTGCAACAACCCGTTACCTCATTTGATCAGGCTTTAAAAGGAGCAGCACCGGGTGTGCAGGTTACGCAAACCACGGGCCAGCCTGGGGGCGGTGTAAGCATTCGCATACGTGGTGGCAGTTCTATACAAGGCGGTAACGAACCCCTGTATGTAATAGACGGTTTTCCAATCTATAACGCAGGATCTACCGCAGGGACGCTGAGCGGAACGCCGGTTAATCCGCTAAGCAGTATCAATCCCGGCGATATTGAAAGCATTGACATTTTGAAGGATGCTTCCGCAACAGCTATTTATGGCTCGCGTGGTGCAAATGGTGTGGTTATTGTAACCACCAAAAAAGGAAAAGCCGACAGAAATTCTGTTACTTATGAAGGTAACTATGGCGTTCAGACCCTAAGAAAAAAGGTTGATGTGCTGAACGCAAAAGATTTTGCCATTCTGCGCAACGATGCGCTTTATGATGCAACACCGGCTAAAGGCAGGTTTCAATACCTCACTCAACAACAGATCGATCAGCTGGGCGATGGTACAGACTGGCAGGGGTCGGCTTTCCGCAACGCGCCAATGCAAAATCACCAGCTAACCATTAGCGGCGGGAGCGCGAAGGTTCGTTATCTTATTTCGGGGAATTACCAGGATCAAAAGGGTATTATTAGAAATACCGATTTTAAAAGATATGGGCTAAGAACAAATGTTGACGCTCAGCCTTTTGAAAGGCTGAAAATAAGCACTGCGCTTACTTTGAGTAAAGCGGATGCCAATATAGCTCCCAATGGCATTGTTAATAGCTTATTGATCATGCCGCCGACCGCGACCATTTATGATCCTAACGGTGGTTACACGCTTCGTAACCCGTTTGAGAATGTATTTGCAAATCCAATCGCGACTATTAATGAGCAAATCAACAAATCAACCACCAACCGCGTTCTGGGAACCACGTTTGCAGAATACAAGATTATTGAAGGGCTAAATCTTAAGGTTTTGTTTGGTACCGATGTAAACACGATCTCAGAGAAAAAGTACATTCCAAATAGTATTTATGAAGGTAGCCTTACACGCGGCCAGGCCGGCAGAGGGTCGTTAGAGAGCTATTCCTGGTTGAACGAAAACACTTTGACGTATGATAGAAACTGGGGCGATCATACCATAAATGTATTGGGTGGTTTTACACAGCAGAGCTTCTCACGCGAGAATTTTACCGCTTCGTCGCAGAACTTTGTGACGGATGAATTGGGCTATAACTCACTGCAAGGTGGGTCTACGCTGATCGCGCCAACATCTGATGCCACTCGTTGGGATCTGCAATCTTACCTGGGCAGGGTAAATTATAATTACAATCGCCGCTATTATCTAACCGCAAGTTTACGTGCCGACGGTTCCTCCCGTTTTGGTAAAGGCAACAAGTGGGGTTATTTCCCATCAGCCGCCGCATCCTGGAACATCGGAAATGAACCATTTTTCGAGAACATCAGCAAAACGGTTAGCGATCTAAAATTCAGGTTGAGTTATGGCAAGACCGGTAATCTGGAAATCGGTGAGTATCAATCATTGGCAACGCTGGCAACCTATAGCTACCTGTTCGGCGGTAATATGATCACCGGCTTTGCGCCCAACCGGATAGGTAACGACAGACTTAGCTGGGAAAAAACCGATCAATACAATGCAGGATTGGATCTCGGCTTCTTTGATAACCGTCTTCAACTAAATATTGATGCTTATTACAAAAAAACCACTAACCTGCTGTTGAACGTTCAATTGCCATGGACGTCAGGTTTTGATTCCTCTTTACAAAACTTTGGTTCTGTTGAAAATAAAGGTTTGGAACTGGCAGTCAGTTCACAAAACTTCACAGGCGCGTTTAAGTGGAATACCCAATTCAATATTTCCTTCAACCGCAACAAAGTGTTGGCACTTGGCAACGGTGCAAATACTTATATAGCGGGCAATTACATCATTCAGGTGGGTCAACCTTTAGGTAACTTCTTTGGTAGCGTCACCAACGGTATCTTACAAACAGGAGAAGAAGCCAGCAAAGGCAAATATACCGGCAGCGCAACGCCCAAACCCGGCGACAGGCTTTACAAAGACGTCAACGGCGACGGGACATTTACCACCGCTGCTGATAAAGCCATCATTGGCAACGCGCAACCAGATTTTCTGGCGGGTTTAACCAATACATTTTCTTACAAAGGATTCGATCTGTTGGTATTTGTTCAAGGGGCTTATGGCAACCAGATTTTGAATACAAATCGCCAAAACCTGGAATTATTTACCGGACAGCAGAATGCAGCATCATTCGCACTTGACAGATGGACACCTACTAACCCGAGCCAAACCATACCCCGTGCCAAGCTTGACCCCGCTCCGGTGTTCTCTGATCGTTTTATTGAAAACGGCTCATTCTTAAGATTAAAGAATGTAAATCTTACGTACAGCCTGCCAAGAACCTTTGCAGCAAAACTAGGCCTGAGCAGCGCTTCTATTTATGTGTCAGGGCAAAATTTGATTACCTGGACCAAGTATACAGGCTTTGATCCGGAGGTTACCTCGGGCAGCAATGTTTCGCCCGGAACAGACGCGGGAATATACCCGGTGGCTAAAAGTTATTTCGTTGGCGTAAGGGTTGGTTTCTAATTATTAAAAGTTAATTATTATGAAAAAATTAATATATACCATTGGTTTGGGTGTTGTTCTGGTTGCATCATCGTCATGCAGAAAACTGGACGAAAAGCCCGACGCACTATTGGTTTCAGACGAGTTTTATAAAGATCAGGCACAGGCTACTGCGGCTGTTACTGCCGCTTACAGAAAACTTTATGACAGCGGACAATCGCTCTACAATAGTTTAATGCAAATCGGGATGGAAATGGCTACCGATGATTATGAGGCCGGCCCACGCGCAAGGAACGCCCATGTTAGAGCACTATCAGGATTAACGCACGATTCATCCAACGATAGGATGGAACAACTTTGGAAACAAAGTTATGACGGTATTAACGTAGCCAACATAGCTATTGATCAAATAGCGTTGATAGATGCTGATAAAATTGATGCAACTGTTCGGGTCCGTTTGATCAATGAAGCCAAATTCCTGCGGGCCTTACATTACTTTAACCTGGTAAGGTGGTTCGGCGGCGTTCCACTCGTGTTACATCAACCAAAGGATCTTTCACCGGAAAGTTTATATATCAGTAAATCAAGCGAAGATGAAGTTTATGCGCAGATTATTAAAGATCTGAAAGATGCGGAGGCATTGCCTTTAACCTATGGCGCATCAGATGTTGGGCGTGCCACAGGAGGAGCCGCAAAAAGCCTGCTTTCAAAAGTTTATCTAACGCACAAAGACTGGGAACTGGCTGCCCTGAAGAGTAAAGAGGTCATAGATGGTAAGCAATACAAGTTGTTTACTGATTATGCCGATGTGTTCAACGTAGCCACCAAAAATGGTATTGAACATATTTTTTCTGCCCAATTCAAAGGTAATGTGGGTTATCAGGGCAATAGCCTAGCCAGCCGTTCCGCACCTGCGGATGTGCCGGGCATCAACGGCGACTATGCCGATGCATTGCATGTGCAGGGAGGTTTGTATGAGTCGTTTGATAACAACGATAAGCGTAAAGCAGTGACTTTCGTTACCCAGATCGTAAGCCCGGTAAACAATAACTTGTACACCTTGGCAACTCCTCAGTTCAACAAATATTATGATCCTGCTGTGGTAGGTAACCAGGGGCAGTCGTCAAAAAATACACCCATTATCCGCTACGCTGAAGTACTGCTTATTTATGCAGAAGCATTGAATGAGTGGAAGGGCTTGCCAACCCCTGAAGCTTATGCAGCAGTTGATGAGGTACGTGTACGCGCCGGAATCAGCAAACTACAGGATATTGCGCCGTCTCTTTCGCAAAGTGATTTCAGGGATGCGGTTTTTCAGGAACGTCGCAAGGAACTGGTATTTGAATACCAGCGCTGGTTTGATCTGGCGCGCCGTGGTGCTGAATATTATGTAAAAGTATTAAAGGCTGCCGGAAAGACAGCCGCGGCACCTCGCCATGCGCATTTTCCAACGCCATTGCGCGAGATCAACCTCAATCCAAAACTTAAACAACATCCGGATTGGGTAGGCTATTGAGATTATAAATCACTTAAATCAAAAAAACAATGAAAATACATGGTATTATAAAAAAGTTGCCGCTTTTAACAGCATTGCTGCTCGGCACAACATTGGCACAAGCACAAAAGGCACAGAAACCTAATATTGTATTGATATTGGTGGATGACCTTGGTTTTTCAGACATTAGCCCCTACGGAGCCTCAGAACTACAAACACCCAACCTCGACCGTTTGGCAGCAGAGGGTTTGAGGTTAAAAGAGTTTTACAACAATTCCATTTGCGCCCCTACGCGCGCCTCGTTGTTAACAGGGCAATATCAACATAAGGCTGGTGTGGGTTATTTTAACGTAAATTTAGGTTTGCCGGCCTATCAGGGCTTCCTTAACCGCGAGTCACTTACATTGGCTGAAGTTTTAAAAAGCGGGGGTTACTCTACCTTAATGTCGGGCAAATGGCATGTTGGCGATGACAAAAACCAGTGGCCAAATCAGCGTGGCTTTGATAAATTCTTTGGCTTTATCGCCGGGGCCAGTAATTACTATGAGATAGGTAAAGAAGAGAACCCTACTGCACCGCTGGTTAAAAACAATCAGCCCTACTATCTGCAACCAGGAAAATATCTTACTGACGAGATAACTAACAACGCTTTGGAATTTATTGGTGAGCAGGATAAAGAGAAAAAACCTTTCTTTTTATACCTGGCCTTTAACGCGCCACACTGGCCTTTGCAGGCGCTTCCGGAGGATATTGCAAAATACAAAGGGAAGTACAGCATGGGGTGGGATTCATTAAAGCAACTACGGTATCAGAATGCTATTAAGAAAGGACTGATCAGCCCGACGCAAAAAATCAGCAAAAACGATGATCAGGTTAAACCCTGGAATACGTTGACCTATGATGAACAACAATACTGGCAGTTAAGGCAAGAAGTATTTGCAGCCATGATTGACCATGTGGATCAAAGCATTGGCCGGTTAACTACCAAACTAAAAGAATTGGGTAAAGATGATAACACGCTAATTATATTCATTTCGGACAACGGTGCTCAAGGTGGCAACAACCTGCGGCTTTATACCCAGCGAACTACCGGCCCGGTAGGCACCGCAGGGTCTTACGAAACGCAGAACAGCAATTGGTCTCAAACAGGTAACTCGCCGCATCGGGCTTATAAAGATTCGCCTTATGAAGGAGGGATTAGCGCGCCATTTATTGCCTGGTATCCTAAATTGATAAAACCTAATACAATAAGGCAAGGGACAGCGCATTTGATTGATCTGGCACCAACTTTTTATGAGCTGGCGGGGGTAAGCTATCCGAAGCAATATCAGGGCATAAAAAGTAATGCGTTGGCAGGTAAAAGCCTGGTGCCCCTTCTTACCGGTAAAACAGACCATGTAGAACGTGGAGAGCCCCTATTCTGGGAACGGAGCGGTAAACAGGCAGTGCGCGACGGGAAATGGAAACTGGTGCTTCCCGCCGGAACGAACCCCAAGTATGAACTTTACGATGTGGAGGCTGATCGGGGTGAGAACGACAATGTAGCAGCAGCTCATCCTGACATTGTAGACCGGCTAAAAGCCGCCTATAAGGATTGGGCAACTAAAAATGAAGTAGCGGATTACAACATCCTAAGACAACAGCCCGCTGCGCCTGCTGCCGACGCAAGAACCTCAAGACGCAATAACAAGTGATCCTAAGCCATTAAAAATTATGAAAAAAGCAATTATCATTATAAGCTTATTGTTTGGAGGAAACGTGTTTGCTCAAAACAATACCAAACCCAACATCATTCTCATACTTGCTGACGATCTGGGTTATTCCGATATCGGGGCATACGGATCAGAGATAAAGACACCCAACTTGGACAGGCTTGCCGCAGAAGGCCTTCGTTTAAAAGAGTTTTATAACAATTCTATATGTGCTCCAACGCGCGCATCCTTAATTACCGGCCAATATCAGCATAAGGCGGGAGTAGGATACTTTTCAAACGACCTTGGACTTCCTTCCTATCAGGGTTATATAAATCAGCAGTCGCTCACTTTTGCAGAGGTACTTAAAGGCGCGGGTTATACAACGCTCATGGCGGGTAAATGGCACGTGAGCGGTAAAGAGCCAAGTTACCCATGGCAGCGTGGTTTTGACCATTCGCTGTTGTCAGAAAACGGAAGTTACTTTGACCAGGGCGATTATAACAGCGGCAAAAAATCACCATATTTTGAAGATGGCAAACCGTACAGCCTTGAACCAGGTAAATTTTACCAGACAGATGTTATTACGGAACACGCCGTTAAATACATCGGCGATCAGCAAACCCTGAAAAAGCCGTTCTTTTTATACCTCTCTTATACTGCGCCTCATTGGCCTTTACATGCCTTGCCGGAAGATATAGCTAAATACAAAGGAAAGTACAATCAGGGCTGGGACGAGTTACGCAAACAACGATTTGCCAAACAAAAGGAACTAGGCATAGTAGCTAAGGATGCTGTGCTCTCTACAAAAAATGCGGATATCTACGATTGGAGCAGGTTATCCTATGATCAAAGACAACAATGGTCGGCGAAAATGGAAGTATTTGCAGCTATGGTTGACAGAATGGATCAGGGCATCGGCAAAGTACTGGAAGAACTAAAGCGTACCGGTCAGGACAAAAACACACTTATCGTATTTATATCTGACAACGGTGCTCCAGCAGAGGATTGGGTAAAGTGGCACAACGGTGCTACACGTAATACCGGCCCGGTTGGCACCATAGGTTCTTACGAATCGCAAGGTAAAAACTGGTCGTATGCTTCAAACACCCCTTTCCTTGCCTTTAAGGACTACGTATATGAAGGGGGTATAAGCTCGCCTTTTATTGCCTGGTATCCGGGTAAGATAAAAGCCGGAGGTATTAGCAAGGGGACCGGGCATCTGATAGACCTTGCCCCAACTTTTTATGAGTTGGCGGGTGCAAAGTATCCGGCAAAATATAATAACGTAACAACGTTTTCTCTGCCGGGTAAAAGTCTCACCCCCGTATTATTCGGGCAGGAAACTGAGATGAAACGCGGCGAGCCTTTGTTTTGGGAACGCGCAGGTAACCGTGCTGTAAGGGATGGAAAATGGAAACTGGTATCGCACTACCCCTCTTACACATGGGAGTTGTATGACTTGGAAGCCGACCGTGGCGAAACAACAGATGTTGCCCGAACGCACCACGAAGAGGTGAGCCGTCTGTCAACAGCGTATTTTGAGTGGACAAAACGGGTAGGTGCAGTTGACTTTAGCACACTGGAGAGCCGCGAGCCTCAAACGATGAAGGACTATAGAAAAAGTAAAGTTCAGGACCCTGTCTCTGGAGGCGGGGGATTACAATAATTAGAATATGAAAAGAGTTTATTTTTTATCTGGCTGCGCGCTGTCGCTCATAATTGTTAGCTCGTTAATATCGGCGCGGAAACCTACAGGGCTCCCTGTTGTTGAAAAAA
Source organism: Mucilaginibacter sp. HD30 (assembly GCF_054061755.1). NCBI lineage: Bacteria > Pseudomonadati > Bacteroidota > Sphingobacteriia > Sphingobacteriales > Sphingobacteriaceae > Mucilaginibacter > Mucilaginibacter sp. HD30. Next base: position 1,552,926 of record NZ_JBSSEO010000001.1, on the reverse strand, counting down.
CATCATTGATAAGTGACGAAAAACAAAGAGTTGCCATTTGCTGCTCGTCCGGCATCCCGAACCGCTTTCCATCTTTGGAAACACCTGTAAATAGCAATCTTAATGCGATACCACCATCACATAAGGGCATGGTGCTTATAAAGGGCGCAACCTATAGCATGGGCGCTGACAATAAAGAGGCTGCCGATGATGAGTATCCAAAACATAAGGTTGCAGTTAAAAGCTTTTGGATGGATGCTACCGAGGTTACTAATGATGAATTTGCCAGATTTGTGAAAGCCACCGGTTATGTTACAATAGCTGAACGCAAGCCAGATTGGAATGAACTTAAAAAGCAGGTGCCACCCGGCACGCCGAAACCGGATGATAATTTACTAGTAGCGGCATCATTAGTATTTAAAAAACCGGCTGGAGATGTGCCTTTAAACGACTACAGTCAGTGGTGGAACTGGACTAATGGTGCAAATTGGAAACACCCACACGGACCCGGCAGCAATATAGCCGGGAAAGGTAATTATCCCGTTGTGCATATAGCATGGCTGGATGCTATTGCTTACTGCAAATGGGCTGGCAAGCGCCTGCCTACCGAAGCGGAATGGGAGTGGGCCGCACGAGGTGGATTTAGTAATAAGGTATATCCATGGGGTGATGAGCCCGTTGATGCGGGTAGCGTAAAAGCCAATACATGGCAAGGCAGCTTCCCGGGCAAAAACACCCTGCGTGATAAGTTTTTTTATGCTGCACCTGTAAGATCTTTTAAACCTAACGGTTATGGCCTTTATGATATGGCCGGAAATGTTTGGGAGTGGTGTGCAGATTATTATACCAACGATTACTATAAAACTACAACAAGCATTGCCACGCTTATAAACCCTCAGGGACCTTCCAAAAGCTACGATCCCCAGGAGCCATATGCAAAAAAAAGGGTTATACGCGGCGGCTCGTTTTTATGTAACGATAGTTATTGCTCAGGCTACCGGGTTTCCCGACGCATGAAAAGCACAGAAGATAGCGGTATGGAGCATTTAGGATTTAGGTGTGTTAAGGATATTTAAGTTAACACCATCGCCGGATTTGCAAAGCTCATGTCGTTCAACAAAAGCTAATGTGATTAGCTAGAGCACATTTGTTTTTAATTAGTTCAAATCTCTCAGAATAGAGCTGAAGAGGCCGTATCAAAATACAAATGACGCGGCCTCTTTTCTATTTTATTGCCGTATCGGGTAATTAGTAAAACACATAGAGACCGGGGCGGGAAAATGTAAAAGCAGATATCTTTCTACATAGGTCGTTTGGTTATTCAGAAAATGTATGGCGCTGGGGTATGCTCCAGATATGAATAAAAATTTAATATCGCGTAATGTATGCTATAGTTTCTTCAGTGGAAATTATTACGCATTCCTGGTTTCTACTAAATCTGCCCCCTTTTGTAAATAATGGATACCACCTGCCCCCACTTTCTTTTTATGAAATCAGCCTATTTATATGTCCGCGTCAGTACGGACGAGCAAAAACGAAAAGGGTATTCATTACCTGAGCAAGAAGAATGCCTGTTGAGATATTGTGAGTTAAACAATATAGAAGTTAAGGGGATTTATCGCGAAGATTATTCGGCGAAAACTTTTAAGCGCCCGGAGTGGAAATTGCTTTTTGCAAAACTTAAACAAAATCAAGGTAGAAACTCCGAAAATGTCCTGTTTTTGAAATGGGACAGGTTCAGTCGCAACATAGAAAATGCCTATAATATGCTAGGAGTGCTGCGGGAAATCAATGTACAAGCTATGGCCATTGACCAACCAATTGACTTTAGTGTACCCGAAAGTACAGTTACATTGGCTATCTACCTGTCAATACCCGAAGCCGAAAATCGTAGGCGCGCCTTGAATACATCTGCGGGGTTAAAGCGTGCTAAAATCTCAGGAAGGCATTTAGGCAAAGCACCATTGGGATATGTAAATAGGACTGGCTTGGATGGAAGAAAATACATTACTCCTAAATACCCGGAAGCTAATTTGATCGTATGGTGCTTCAAAGAGATTGCTAAAGGAATATATGCTGCTGAACAAGTCAGAAAGATGGCTTACAATAAAGGCCTTCGATGTCAAAGCAGTAATTTTTATCGATTGATTCGTAATCCATTGTATTGCGGTTTTTTTATTCAACAAGAACCAAATGAAGAATCAAAAAAAATCAAAGCGTTACATGAATCTTTAATAACAGAAACCCTATTTAATGAGGTCCAAAAAATATTAAAAAGTAAACAACGGCAACGAGGCCAAATATCAAAAATAAAAGACTTATTTCCTTTAAGAGGTTTTGTAGAATGCCCGTTTTGTTATCGTAACCTAACTGGTAGTTTTTCAAAAGGGAAACGCAAGGTCTATCCTTATTACCATTGCCAAGGTTCCAAATGCAGGGGACGATTTAAAGCCGAGGTATTGCATGAGTCCTATGAAAATGAACTAAAGAAATACAGCCTGTCACCTGGGGTGAAAGAATTATTTGATCTTATCCTGGCGAGTGGAAGCTTTTTATCCGATCAGGAACATATTCTTGAACGAAAGCAACTTTTAAGACAAGTTTATGAACAAGAAACCCTGATTCTTTCAGCAAGAAAACTATTTATAAAAAATGAAATTGAGTTAGATGATTTTAGGGCCATAAAGGAAAATTATAGGGATGCTATTCAACAACTTAATATTGAAATCGACTGCGTAAATGACAAGTTAAAGAAGACTGATGTGCCGGAAAAATCTGGTATAGCTTCAATTAACAATATTTATCATTGGTATAAAGATCAGGCAGTAGAAGATAAGCGTAAAATCATCACCCTTATCTTACCGACAAGCATTAATAGGGAAGCTGTAAGGTTTGATTCGTTTAGATTGGATGAGGCAATTTCAAAAATACTTATCCCAATTCCAATATCCTAATCAAAGGAACATGAAGCACATACCAAACTACGAAGTCACTAATTTGACGGCAAAGAAAGTTTCGGAAGAACAAGCAATTAAAATTCTAAGAAACAATGGCATACACGTAGATGAAGAAGAAATACGTACAATTCTGCATTTTCTTTACATTTTAGGGAAGGCTCATAAGCAAAATTTGCTCTAAACCTGAAATTACCTTATGGGTTACAAAATTATTCAACACATACAATAGTGATGATTTTGTAGAAAAACCTAACGGGAATCGAACACCAAAAAAACTGCATTTAAATAACGACAGACAGCATTTTAAAGAATTTCAGAAGATTTATCGGATATTTTTGAATGAATTATCGAACACAAATTAACGGTGGCACAAACACCTGGAAGCCAATAATTTATCGCATAAAAAAAGGAAAAATTCAATTAAGAACTTTTCCTTAAGTAGCGTAAGTGGCTTAATATCAAGTTCTTTTGTTAAAGACTTGAAACGTTTGGTGAGTTTTTGAGGTTTCAAACCACCAATTTTTGATACCTAATATTCAATAAGTTAATATGTTCTTTAAAATGCCCTCATTTTTCAGAGTATTAAATCCCTCGTTTTCTAGTTAACATAATTCTGGATTTTTCCGTGAGCTCTATTGTACCTACATCGAACCAAATAATCGAAAAGTTGAAGGATATTGCGAGGCTCAAAAAGCCGTAAATCCCAAAGCGTCGGAATAATCCAATAACGGTTGTTTGAGTTGACAATGATTGGTAACGGCGCAAAGAGCCTTTTTTTTTCAGGTAGGAAAAAGTACGGGATGTTTGTTTGTGTATACACGGGAACTACACGAGATCCTTTAAATGCCGTTGTTAGGAACCGGCTATTTCAACTCAGGGAAATACTCAGTAATATCAACGTGGTTCAGGTAGACCGAGCATCTTAACACACCATCATTGATTTCTATTGGCTTTTTTAATTCAATGTATTTGTCATGAATTAGCATATTAAGCTTGACTTGAACAAAGTCTTCGATTTCATTGTCCGGTTGTGAATACCCTACTATTTGCACTACACCTCCTGAAACCTCAACCCATTTCCAATTGGGCGTGATCCTGATAGTTGTGCTGTCAATAATTTCGAGTACTCTAAATACCATATTGTTTTAGAAAACGGACTATAACGATTCGTTGGAATTCAAATCGCTGACCAACTTTTTAGAATAAATTATTGCCTGGGCGATTTGGTGAAATACTGAAACAGCCATTACGAAGCTGACTAAACTTAGAAAAAAGAATACCGTTGTGAATCCATGATAATAATCAGGCATAAACGTCTTGTCAGCGCTTAGGTAATAAAACATTTGAAAGGCAAGCGCACCGGTTAGTGTGACAAATATGCGGTACATCTGTCGCTCCGGATTAAGCAGATTAGTCAGTCGTTTATTTTTTTTGACCATCTTATCCATGCCTTTGTCGCCTATTCTCATTGTCTTCTTTACTTTGGCATTATGCGTTGGCGGAGTGATTTTCTTCAATAATGCGATCTGCCTTTCCTGCTCACCCGTTATTTTACGGGTCAGGTCGAGGCCTTCGACTGATAACAGGTAAATAGTAATCGGAGCGATAAAGGAAAGAACTGCGATAATCAGTTTAATATAGATATCTAAAAAGCCTGCCATCGGTATAGGGATTTAGGTTATTGATTTTCGACGTATAACTTTAGTATGAACTCTGGTATCAGCAAGGATGTAGCAACATCATACAATTGCATGGAACCCTCTTTTACTTTGGATAGGTATTCATCTGTGATATAGCGATAATGCCGTGGTATCATTAGTTCCATTGCCAGCAGCATGGCGAAGGTTGTTTTATCAAGGTCGCCGTCACGCAACCCATCCCGGTTCGCAAATTTTAACTGGTGTGCAATCGTATCTTCAATACCCTGGATGATGTCTTCATTTTCCTGGTAAATGGTGTTTTCGATTATTTCGTTCTGATAATGATCAACATAGGTTGCACAAAGCTCACTGATGATTGTAAACCGTGTCCAGCAAAGATTCATTTTGTCATTGATCATGATATAAATATTTGCTCCCATATTTAAATACAAGCCATTGATGTGATTGACCTCAGACCGACGGACGACATGGATCGACTTTTTGACACCCAATTCTTCAAAATGCCTGATCACGAATTCCCCTAATGCATAGTAATCGCCTAAATGAAAATTATAGGGTGCATTTTTATAATGGGGATTGACATCAGTATATAATTTCGTCAATCCAATACCCTGAGTTATTTCCTCAGCGTAAGAAAGAACCAATTGTTTATCGTATGTTTTCATCTTATCGCTCGATCAAAAAGGTATGGCTTTTAGTTCCATCGCTCAATAAAGAGGTCTTTTATTAATGGTGAAGGTTCCTTGTATTGCTGATTTGCAGGGTTTAGCTTAAACAATTCTTCAACAGGCAGTTGTTTAGTCTCTGTGCCATGATCTGAGAAAATTTCGATGGTGACAAAGGTTCCTAAAATTTGGTTCAATGAATAACCAGCTATTTTGATCTTATATCCCTGACTTTTTACAGTTTGATTTGGATATATCTTAGCGGAGATGTTATCAGTAAAAGTGAAATATCCCTCTGCCGCTTGTTGGCCTGAATACTCAGGTGCAAGCTGTTGTTTGATTTTAAGACTGAAGGCAAGTCCCTCTATGGTTTTACTACCGGAGTTTTTGAATTTTAAAAAAAGTTCAAACTCCACCCATTTATACTGCCCACCCATGCTTGATGTGTCGCCTTTCACCACTTCTGGAGTTTCAATAGTAAGCGGCAAATGTTGTTTACCCGCCTGAAAGTCGCCTATTTTTACTGGCTCAAGAATTGGTTTTTGGGATGCTACCGGCGAAAATTCATAAGCATCTTTATCCATCAGCTTCCTGAATAATTGCTCTTCCCCGCCGTTGGCTGATAGATCCGTAATATCCCGCCCTTGTAAACCAAATGGAATGATATCGGGCGACCGTCCCTGAAATGAAACTAGGATGTATTTTCGCGGATGATCTTTAATATCATTAAGCAATAGCTGGTATTCCTCACCAACACCTCCGGAAAAAGTTTCCGCCTTAATTTTATACCCCTTAGACAAAACGACAATTACTTTGAGGTGTTCATGCATAGCCTTATGCATCATTTTAACAAAATTCGTTGCTGTTTCCTGTTGGCTCAGCATTTTATCAAGCCTCGCGTCAAACCCTTTTTTGCGCAAATGCTCCGTAAATTCAAGGACTTTTTGTTCATGCTCTTGGGAATCCCAGCTGTAGGAAATAAACACCTCAGACATTGATGTAGTATTTAAAGTTTGTTTGGCCTGTGTCGATGGCTGTTGCACGATGTTATGTAGGCGATAATTTTCAAGACTTCGACCGATGTTCGTGGCTAACCACTCGCGTAATAATTCAAGTGACACGGGGTTCTTTTCGGTCTTCTCAATTAGCGGTATGATAACGTATTTGATATGTTTTCGAAAGGTCTCGGCTTGTGCGGGAAACCTTTTTATATAATAGTCGAAGTGATAATTCAACAATTGGTCAACCTCGTAAGGCGGTTGATACTTGATGATTTTGTTAACGAACTGCCTGTCATAATCCGCTGGCGTTGTGGCCGTGTAATAGGTGTGTGATTTCGATCCTCTGCCGCCATAACCATCGCGCGTCGTTTTGCCAATAGTGATCGATGGCCGACGCTCGCCCAAGTCCGACAACTGGAATGGGTTGGACGAATCCGTTGGACTGTTGTTGCTACTGATATGATAAAAATTGTTCATAGACAAGGTTTGATCGGCTGAAAAGGCAGCTTTCACGTAATGAATGATAAAGATATTAAATTGAAAGAAGATAAAAATAGAGAGACCTTGGACAGGAGCTTCTTTTTCAGGCAGGATCAACCTGCTGCCGCAACAGGGGGTTACCATACAAATGCAGACAAGCCCAGGCAGCGGGATTCGGTATTTCATTACATACCGCACGATTGCCATCAAATACTGCTTTATCAATAGTCTTTCCCTCGTCCAGCGCACGTAGAAAAACGGGCAGCCAAATTTTTGCGACAGTAATTTCCAATGCCCATGCCGGTGCGATAACCGCCTCATATCCTTGTTGAATAAACCTGCTCACTAAGGAAGCGCTTTCGTTTTTAAAAAGCGGGCTTTTCGCCGAACCGGAATGGCATACGAAAAGGATCAGGATTTTCCCTTTCCCAACGATTCTGTCAATTTGAAGCGACATTTCATTGCCGTGGTATAAAACCTGAAATTCAGCAATGTCATTTGCCCCATGAGCGCATACAATATTAAGATCGGTGGCCAGCGGCCCAGTGAGGCCAATTGTTTGATAAATAGAAAAATGACGATTGACGATCTCATCCTCAAGATGCGAATATAAGTAAGGCAGCGTATCATCATTACTTTCGGTAGGTATCCATATTGATTTCGAATAATTGGCTGGCAATATCGCTTGTTGCCTTTGCTGGAGCCATTCTGCCGACAAAATATTTGTTACTGGGAGCAGCTTCGCAAGAAACTCTCCGGATTCATTCAACAACAATTGATGTGGTAAAGGAGCCAAAAAAATATCCTTAACTACCCATAACGCCGCCGTTTCTGCTGGCGGGTAGATCGTGGCGAAAGTTAGTTGCTCCGCCATTTCGCCCTGAACCGCGAGGTGTTCTTCGGGGTCAACGGAGCGGACCTGGCCACGTATTTTTTTGCTGGTTTGAAATTTAAGTTTTGCAAAGTATTTACTGTTTCGCTTAATAGAAAACTTGCTAAGTGACCAATGCGGGGACTCGTAAAACGAAAAATGATGCTGGAAAAAGCCAAGCTGAAAGAGCTTGCCTTCGACAACCCCCAGCCAAACTAAGTTTGTACACTCGGCAATCAGGGAAGATATCCAGATTTCGGGATTATCATATAGCGTATCAAGTTTACTGATATCATCTTGCGGCAGTAGAAACGGAGTTACTTCATCGGGGTATTTAGGTTTGAAAAGAATACTGTAATCGGCTTTTAGGCGCATGGCCAATAAAAAGTTCGCTGGGTTTTTTTGACGAAAGCTATAGTCCAGTGTTCGGTTTGAGATCATCAAGGCTGCACCATTATCATAAACGAAATCATCCCGGCCGACCACTTTCTCTAATTTCAGGATGGCTTCTTTCAAATAGCTGACCAGTTCCGAGCCTTCGCCTTTAACGATTGCGAGTTGTTTTTGCAGCTGTTCAGCCGGTACAATTTCTTCAAATTTTTTCAAATAGCGACCCAATTCGCAGTGGTTCGCAAAAACCTCTGGAGAAATGCGCTGAAGTTGTAGCAGTAGCATATACCATGGTGATGCCTCCTGCAAACCACCTTTAAGCAAAGCAGCTCCTTCAGTTTGCAGATAGTTGGACAATGTCTCAGATGTTATTGGATCACGGCTTTTCAGCAGACAGTAAAAATAGCTATGATCAAGGGCATGCCGCTGATATGCTGAGAATACGAGTTCGGCGGGCTTGTTTTCATCGAATTTCCTGGCCCAGGCATAGAATTCAATGTTGCGAAACAATTTAACGGTTTGCCATACCATGTCGATGCCTTGACGATCTGATAGTTGCGAGCGATTTTCGAGAATGTGTAAAAACGTTAAACAACCGCTTAGCAACGAGCCGTTGGCATTTTTGGTTACCGCGTGGATGCGGAATAAGTTCCAGAAGCCCAGGTCAGGCAATCCGTCGTCATAACCGGTCTTTATAATCTCTTCTGCGAAATTTCGCGCTGTTTGAAAGTCGTTTGCTGCGCATAGTTTATCGGTCAGCAGGCCTGCATTATAATAAAACATCTCTAGTTCGCCCGATTCCTTCAGTAGCTGATGCAAGGGCAGAAGTAACATATGAATGGTTTCAAAATCCTGATTGGTCCAATTGATTACCTTGACCTGCTCTTGCAAGAGATTGATAAATGCACCGGCAATCTTTTGTTTTTCTACAGTAGAAAACTCCGAAAAGTTAAAAGGGTTATCCGAAATACGGATAGGTTCGCCTTTACTCAGCGTGAGCCGCATTTGCGCATAACATTTATTAACCAGCCCGACATCCGTCAAGTTTTCCATTATGGAAAGATCGAAAGAATAGAACGGAAGCTGTACAAATACCTCGTTATACAGATCCTCAAAGTTTTGAATCGCATACTTGAGGCATTCCTCATTGTTTCTTTCCAATACGCTCAGAAAAGCGGGAAAGTAGCGTCTGTATTCCTGATAACTTTGACCCGTTAATTTAACGAGTTCAAAGTACAACACGGTCAGTTCCTCCTGTTGGACGGCTCCTCTATTAATCCTGTGTTCTATGATCAGCGATTCAAAGCGTTTTAAAGTTAGGGCAAACATGAGTTAGTCAATGGGGATTACTAATAACCCAAAGATACGGTTACAGAGCGTTACCGTTAAAATTACAGCCGGAAAACCAAATCAGTGTTAATTGTACCATATTGATCTTCGCTTTATGAATGTCGCGCAACGTGGCCAATATAACAGGTTGTTTATCATTGTTGTTATAGTTACTGCCGATTGTTTTATTTAACATAATTATCAATTCGTTAAGAGCAGCGCTCAGCGCATCCTCACGAATTTTGAATTGTTTGCCATAAACGGATAAGCATAGCAACCACTGCTAATTCATATCATAAGTCCAGTCCCGGCGAATTTGGGCGTAGAGGCGGTGTTATATACATAGCGATGATTTTACAGAAAAACCTACCGGGAATCGAAAACCACAAAAACTGCATTCAAATAAAAACAAATAACATTTTTAAGAAATTAAAAAGATTTATATGATCCTCTAGGGGAATCGAACCCCGTTTAAGCAACCATTAGTTCGTTTATTACCTTTAATTGTTCCACAATTTGGTTCGAATTATGTCCAGCCTGCGGACTGAAAAACCGATGACAACTAAGAGTTGCAGGGTGCACCTTTAAGCCATGATGATGGCGAGTTACGATATCAATAAAGTTGTTGGCTGGCGATACCATCAGAAAAGACTACCTTTACTTAGAGAAGTTTACACATGTTATATCACTTAATCTACATCAGTAAAGCTACCGCGCTGATGCCGGATGAAGGCCTGGACGCTTTATTAAAGCAGTCCCGGTTCTACAACCTGGAACATGATATTACAGACTATTAATCAATAGCTTAGGTGATATTAAGATGCTGTAAATAGTTTTAAATCTGCTAAAAAGGGGTTCGAAAAGCTTCCCTTACGGGCTAATGTTAATCACCTATTATTTGTGAAATAGTAGCACTGTCCAGACTCGAACCCAATATCCAGATCGGAATGTCCAGGTCTTCCCCCGGAATTGCGCTCACGCCATTGGGATGGTCCCCTGCAAAATAGTGCTGCAGCGATTCACATCCTGGGGAAATGAAATGCAGCGCCCATGTTCTCGCCGCGAATGGCATGCGCCGTGGTTTGGTCGCTGCCGGGTACTCTGCCTAAACCAAGATCTATACGACCAGGTTACAAAGATTCCAGCGAACCGAACTGTTCGGCTACTACAAGCGGGGAGTGGTTGGGCAGCATGATGCCGCCTGAACCAACACGAATGGTCGAAGTATTTGCGGCAATGTGCCCGATCATTAAACTGGTTGCAGAGCTGGCCACATTGATCATGTTATGGTGTTCAGCAAACCAGTAACGGGTGTAGCCCAACGCCTCTGCTTGCCGTGCATTGGCCACACTGCCTTTAAAAGTATTTGCGATGGAGTGCCCTTCAACGACCTTTGCCAGGTCCAGTACCGAGTATTTAATAGCTGCCATAGGGCAAAGTTACGGCCTGTGCTGTGATCAACTGTCAGCCCAGTTTCCTAATTACAACTGTTTGGATTATCAAAAACATATTGAAGTAAATTGCGTCTATTAAAAGATTTAATATTAACATATATGGGTACAGAAAAAGCGATACTGGCAGGCGGTTGTTTTTGGGGCCGTGGAAGAACTGATCCGCCAGTTACCCGGGATAACCGGCACTATTGTAGGATATACCGGCGGTGACGTTCCGAATGCGACTTACCGGAACCATGGGACACACGCTGAAGGTATAGCCATTACATTTGATCCTGAAAAGATCACCTACCGGCATTTATTGGAATATTTCTTTAAGATCCATGATCCCACTACCCGCAACAGACAGGGCAACGACATTGGGACTTCTTACCGTTCCGCTATTTTCTACTTAGATGAAATTCAGCGTCAAACTGCGGTGGAGTTGATAACAGAAATGGAAGCCTCTGGTATCTGGCCAGGAAAGATCGTCACGGAGGTTGTTCCGGCCGGAGATTTTTGGAATGCGGAGGAAGATCATCAGGATTACCTGCAAAAAAATCCTTACGGCTATACCTGCCATTTTGAAAGACCGGATTGGAAACTGGGGTAAAATCAATCGCCCAGAAAACTTTTTAATTCATTTGTCCGTCTGCTGCTGCGTAGCCGGGCTAATGCTTTGTCTTTAATTTGCCTCACTCTTTCCCGTGTGAGGTTAAACTTATCACCTATCTCCTCCAGGCTATAGGCATGGCGGTCTCTTAGTCCGAAAAAAAGCTCCAACACATCCCTTTCCCTTTCACTAAGTATTCGGAGGCTGCTGGATACCTCAATGCTTAAAGATTCATTGATCATGGCCTTATCCGTCCCGGGTTCTGCGCTTTTTAATACATCCAGCAAAGTGTTTTCCTCATCACTGGAAAAAGGGGAGTCGTAGGAAATATGGCGGCCAGCATGCCCAAGCACATCGCTAACCTTTTCGGCAGAAATATCCAAACTCTCGGCTAATTCATCCGGCGTAGGCTGGCGTTCATATTGCTGTTCCAGTTGCGATGCTGCTTTCGCAATTTTGGAGAGATCCCCAACCTTGTTCAGGGGTAGCCTGATCATGCGGGACTGCTCATTGATAGCGGAAAGGATGGATTGACGGATCCACCAAACCGCGTAGGAAATAAATTTAAATCCCTTTGTTTCGTCGAATCGTGTTGCAGCTTTAACCAGACCGAGATTGCCCTCATTGATCAGATCGCCCAAGGTAAGCCCTGAACTTTGGTATTGTTTGGCTACAGAAACGACGAAGCGCAGATTGGCTGTGGTTAGGCGTTCAAGCGCAGCCTGGTCGCCATCCCTGATTTTTTGCGTCAGTATCACTTCTTCCTGTGCTGTTACCATCGGGATCCTGGCGATATCTGACAGATACTGATTCAACGATGCTGACTCCCGATTGGTAATCGACTCACTTATTTTTAGTTGCCTCATTTGTATTATTATAAATGTGAATGCTAAAGATTCTATCCCTTAGGATGCCATAAGCGAAATTATTTCTTGTAGAGATGACAGCAAAAGCTGATGCCAGGGAAGAATTGGTGCCTTGAATCTTTAACATACAAAGATAAGCACAGATCCGTCCAGCCGTGTAAATTGAATGTCAAATACATGTATAAAGTGTATTTTAGTGCCATGTTTACGCTTTATGATTTTAATGGTTTAACTGAGGAAAAAAAAGCTGAAGCAGTTTGGCAGGGAAGTTTTCTTGCTGACAGGCAGGAAAATGATCTGACTGTGCAACTATATTCAGTTTCCGGTTTTTATGTCGAAGTATATTATGACCCTAACGAGAATAAAATAATGAGGTTCCGTTCATTTCAAACCAAAGACCTGCTGGTGCCATATCTGGCTCACATCAAATTCGTTCTTAAATAAACGATCTGCGGTATTTCATTTTGTTAACGGGCATTTCTAACGAACCGGTTTGTATGAAAATCTGCTTCAGTTCTGAATTCCTGCGCCGTTTTGCGTTTTCCCGCGTTAATCCATTCCTGCAGATCCTTCCGGTTAAAATACAGCCTTTTACCCGGCTTATAGAAACGAATTTCTTTTCTGCTCACTTTTGTATATAATGCAGCCTTGGATATCTTTAGAAAACCCGCTGCGCCGTCTGCATCCAGCAAATCGTCTTCTTTGTCGGGAGTTTTCAGACCGGTTACAATCTGTTCTATCAATTCGACTTTCTCGAAAAGTAAGCGAACTACCTCAGGAAGTTCATTAAAGTTAAACGGCTCCATGGATCAAAAATGATAATGAAACCGGACCTTGTTTCTATAGCAGTTCGGTACTACCGAGAATTAAATGGAAATATTAATAAAATGACGGTTTCAATCCCATTTTTAAATGACCAGGTAAACTTTTATTGTATCATCGGATTATTGATCTGTCCCTTGTATATTTGCAGTAAAGTGTAGGTACTCACTTACACATTGTGATAAGGTTTAGGTTGAAGTCCTGGAACAGCGAGTGTTGCAGGACTTTATTTTAAATCATTTATCTCCTTTCAGCACTTATTAATTACAAATCATGAAACTGAAATTATTTGCCTTTTCATTGCTGCTTATGGTAGCGGGACATGTCCATGCCCAAATGGGCGATTTGTCCAGGATTAATCTTTTAACCTACGGTGGACTGCCGGTAATGGATAGCTCCCTGGCCATTCCCAGGATATTGATCAATACCGCATATATTTCCGCTTACGAGGAAAATCTCCGTAATCCGGTATGGGTTGCCTTTCGGCTGGGTAACGCCAAGGGAACGCTTAGCGTACAAAATTGGGAACGTCCGGACCGTTTTGTAGCGGATGAACGAACCAGCAGCAGGGTAGACCACGATGCCTATAACAGCACAGGCTATGACAGGGGCCATATGGCACCCAATGCAACCATGCTTTCGCAGTACGGTCAGATAGGACAGCTGGAGACTTATTTGATGACGAATATTTGTCCGCAGAAACCTGCCCTCAATCAGCGGATCTGGTCTGAACTGGAAAAGCAGGAGCGGGATATCATCTCCCAGGATGATACCCCCGGTAAAGAGGTACATGACGTATACGTCATAACAGGGCCGATTTTTGGACAGACTCCTGCACGGATCACTCAAAATGTGGCTGTTCCGGAAAGTTTTTACCGGATCATCGCCTACCGTAAAGGTTACAATGCTACGTTGAAAGCGGTAGCTTTTATTATTCCTCAGGATCCGCCAACACAAAACTTAAAAGATTATTATACCACTGTAGACAGGATAGAACAACTTACCCATATCAACTTCTTTCCCAAATTGTCAGAGACGGTCCAGCGAAATCTGGAAAGTAAAAAACGGGATATGCAGCTAATTGATCTGCCATGATCCGTTGAAGATTTTATCGGGTCGAATTTATTGGTTTCATTTTGTTTGATTTAGATAACGATCCAATGCAGAGGGCGCTGGTTCTGCTTTTGCAGATGGGCTGCCCCGCATCAGGTTCATTCCTTGCGCTGCTGCTCATCCATTCTCCAGATAGGGGCAGCCTGCAAGAGCCTGCCATTCGTATGCCCCGCGCTTAACCCAAAACAGACCGTACGCTCCGCTTAACCGGACTGTTTTATCCCGCTCATCCGAAAGGCAGGCACTTGCTTGTTGATATCCTTTGGGTTCTTCCGCCGGTCACCCTCCATCAAACCTTTACTGATCAAGCGCGCCGCCAGTCATTTTTCCGAACCGGTGTAAAAGTGCAGCTAAGTTCGTGGCCGTCATTTTTTTGGGAAACAAAAGACTACGGCATAAACGATTTCCTCCCCAAAGGGTCCCCTCCATTTATTCCGTTTCCTTTTGTCTGATCACGGCCACATGCCTCCGCTTTCTTTTAAACCTGTTCTCCAAAAATTATGTAGGGAGGCTGGCAAAAAAGAAAAGATAAGACAAAAATCAATTCATCAAAAAAATTAAGGAAATGGCAAACTGGTGCAGCAACAAAGTGGAATTCATTGGGGAACACTCCCAATTTGAATCGCTGAAAACCCTTTTCACCGCAATGGCGGTAAAGGAAAACAAAGAAAAAAGAGGGCAGTTGCCCGAATTCGTAACAGGGGAGGGCGGGTTTCTTTTTCAGATAGCCTGGGAGAACGGACTGCTGTATTATGAAACGAAGTGGGTACCGAACACGGCAGTTATCGTAAAGATTGCGGAGTTTTTTAAGGTCGATTTTATTCATAGCTATTCTGAATCTTCCAATGCTGTTTTTGGAGAGGCGTCCTATTGTAATGGAATGCTGAATGACATTTCGCTTGACCGAAGTGATACCGAGTTATATCACTTCAATTACAGTACGGACAGTTACGTGTTCGAAGGGCAGGAGTATGAATCGTCTGACGATATACTCGAAATCCTGCTGAACAGGAAGAAGCAGGCACACATATCGGTTGATGCTGTTCAAAATACTTCCAAATCTGATAACTAATCATTCCATCTTAAATTATTTAAATTTTAAAATCATGGCACACAACTTAAATTTCAATCAGCAAAACAACGACTACAGCTTTTTTTCTGTAAAGGAAAAGGCATGGCACGGACTTGGTAAAATCGGAGCAATATCCCACCAGCGCAGAAGCGATTAGATATGCAGGGCTGGACTACAAGGTAGAGAAACGGCCCTTGTTTACCTACGACACGGATAACCACTACGGACTGACCGACCTCGTCCTTCCCGAAATAAGCGTACCGGGGTACTTCGCAACGGTAAGGACAGATACAGAGGAAGTTTTAGGCGTGGTGGGGAGGGACTATGAAATCGTCCAAAATTGCCATGCTTTTGAGTTTTTTGACGCAATAGTCGGTGGAGGAGATGGTATCCTTTACGAAACCGCCGGCGCTTTGGGCAAAGGCGAACGTATTTTTATTACGGCAAAACTGCCTGATTATATCCGGATTGGCAAGGAAGACCTGATCGAACAATACCTGTTCCTGACCACCTCTCACGATGGATTTGGCAGCATTACTGCAGCGTTTACCCCTGTGCGGGTCGTATGCAACAATACGCTAAACGCTGCCATGCGTAACCATACCAATGCCATTAAAATAAGACATACCTCCTCCGCTAATGACCGCATCAAACAGGCTCATACGCTCATGAGTATCAGCAATAACCTGGGTGCGGAACTTTCTGAAATTTTCAATCACTGGGCAAAGGTGCGCATCAGCGACAAAGAAATCAGGAAGCTGATACAAATTGCTATGGCACCCAATAAGGAGGTACTTAACAATCTTAAGACGGGCAACATAGATGAACTATCCTCCAACTACAATAATGTGATAGAAAAGGTTTATGAATATGCGATGAGCAGCCCGACACAATTGATGGATACTACCGGGGGAACTGTGTTCGGTGCGTATAATGCTGTAACCGGCTATTTTCAGAATGTCAGAAATTATAAAGACGGTGAAGCAAAATTTAAGTCAATTTTGGAAGGTACGGGAAAAGCAAGAGCACAGTCGGCATTTGCTTTATGCCGGGAATATGTAAATTATGGGGCGCAGGTTCTGAATTAATACTATTAATGAGGGTATTTCCAATCCTGTTTGGAATACCCTCATTTTCTGTTATGAATATTGGTTAAATCTAACCTGAGATTGCAGGAATTAGCAGTCGCTGATTTTTAATTTCGCCTGCTTTCCTATAAAATTCATGCCCGCAAACGAAAAAAATTTCTATATTTAATAGTAGAAACGAAAAATAAATTGTCCATGATTACCAAGATTGAAACTGTTCATGATGTGGAGCTTTTCATGAAACAACTCACAGAAGAAGGCACGAATGCCCATCCTGATGATGATTTTAATGATTATGTAAATATTGATACAGGGGAGCCTGCTTACACGCACGACCAGGCGGAATTAAGAAACCGCCTGATGGAAGAATGCTTTGATATTTGTGAAGCATACGGAAAGGACATTTACAATGTTATGCAGGAAGTTTTTTTAATTGAAACCGGACTTGATAAATATATTCCACTGCCATCTCAGGTACAGTAATAAACATTTGCCCTGCGGTCGCTGTTTCTGATAAGCATGGCAGATGTTCATTCCAAAAATATAAGAAGTTTTAATATGTCCCGTATCCGGAGCAAGGATACGAAGCCGGAAATCCTTGTCCGTAAATTTCTGTTTTCCAAAGGGTTTCGTTTTCGCCTGCATGAGGGGAAATTACCGGGCAAACCAGATATAGTGCTTCCAAAATATAACAGTGTTATTTTTATTCACGGTTGTTTCTGGCACGGGCATAAGGGATGCAGATATTTTGTTATTCCAAAAACAAGAACGGATTGGTGGCTGGCAAAGATCACTGGCAATCAGGCAAGGGATAAACAATCTGTTGAAATATTAAAACAGAAAGGCTGGAATATTATTAATGTCTGGGAATGTGAACTCAAAAAAAATAGCGCAGAATCCACACTTGATTATCTTGAAAACCAACTCCGTAACAACATAGCCAGCATAGCGCCCTGACCGGAATTGTTGGTGAAAGCATTAATATTTCTATCTTAGTTTTTTTACTTGAAATATTCAAATGCCTTTCCCGATAATAGATTTGTTTGCGGGTCCCGGCGGTCTGGCTGAAGGGTTCAGTTCGCTGATAGGGAATGATAATGACCGTGTTTTTAAAATAGAACTTTCTATTGAAAAAGACAGCCATGCCTATCAGACCCTGACCCTTCGTTCTTTTGTAAGGCAATTTCCATTCCGGGAATTGCCTGATGAATATTATGCTTTTCTTAAACAGGAGATAACCATTGACGAACTTTACAATGCCTGGCCAGAGCAGCACCAGGAAGCCTTGCAGGAAGCGTGGCAGGCGACGCTCGGCGAAACCCCGGAGGAAGACATAGACCGCAAAATAACTGATAAACTCGATGGTGAGACCAATTGGGTACTTATTGGCGGCCCCCCTTGTCAGGCCTATTCACTGGTAGGCAGATCACGTGTCGGCGGGATCAGTGAAACGGATCACCGTGTTCATTTATACAAGGAATACCTGCGCATTATAGCCAGGCATCAGCCAGCGGTATTTGTCATGGAAAATGTAAAAGGTCTGCTTTCGGCAGAACTTAACGGTGAGAAAATATTCGGCAAAATTATGGCTGACCTGACTGCTCCGTATACCGTTTTTCCGGAGTTTGCACCCCCTGCATACCGTATCTATTCGCTGGTAAAAAGTGATGTGCAAACAGATACCGACTACCTTATAAAATCTGAAAACTATGGTGTGCCGCAAAGACGTCACCGGGTGATATTGCTTGGTGTTCGTGCAGATATAGATGTTCAGCCGGGAACACTTGAACCTTCCCGGAAGACGGATTTGCGATCGGTTATCGGTGCACTTCCACCTGTCAGAAGCGGAATGTACCGTGAATTTACGCATACGGAATTGGTCAATACGGAAAAAGGTACAAAAAAAGCACGTAAATACCAGAGTCTGGAAGATTCATTTTCAGGCTGGTCGGAAAGAGTCAAAACCTATTCAATTGAACTGTTAAATTCTTTTTCCGAGCTGGGCTATGACGCAAAATTTAATCAGGTACTGCCTGAAGCTACAGGTTGGGAATATCGTCGTACTCCCCGGACGATCTCTGCAGCGCATCCACTGTCCAGTTGGTATTTCGACGAAAAATTAAAGGGAGTGATTCAGCACCAGTCGCGCGGACACCTGACACAGGATCTCAAACGCTATCTTTTTGCTGCACTTTACACACGGCAATTTAAAAAATTCCCGAGGATGGAAGATTATCGCAGGTTTGGAACCGACCTGATACCGGATCATGAAAATGCAGAATCAGGTAAATTCAATGACCGCTTTCGTGTTCAGCTTCCTGACGAACCGGCAACAACAGTTACCAGTCACATATCGAAGGACGGGCATTACTTTATTCATTATGATCCTTCACAATGCCGAAGCCTTACAGTTCGTGAAGCGGCGAGGATTCAGACCTTTCCGGACAACTATTATTTCTGCGGAAGCCGTACTCAGCAATTTCATCAGGTAGGCAATGCGGTACCGCCATATCTCGCATGGCAGATCGCCGGAGTGGTACATGAGATCCTTGTACCGGAGAATGCAAGAGAAGTGCGCGAACCTTTATTATTCAGATATTAAATAAATTATTATTCCATATCACATAAATATTTTATAATATTAACAACCCAAAGCCAATATCCCTTATTCAATGCCCCAAAGTATAGTTTTATCCCCGCCACCAGTATTCTTCATCAAGTCTATTTCAGAGCAGGGATATTCACTATCGACTGCAGTTGCTGACCTCGTAGATAATTCAGTTACCGCCGGTGCGCGAAGGGTAGAATTGCTGATCAATGCCAACGTATCACCATTGCGCCTTTATATTGCTGATAACGGCTCCGGCATGACAGGGGATGAGCTCAGTGCAAATATGCGTTTTCCCAGCGCCGACCTTGAAGCTGAGCGTGCCGGCAATGATCTCGGCAGGTTTGGGCTGGGTCTGAAAACCGGGTCTTTTTCACAGTCACGCCGTTTTACGCTGCTATCCTCAAAAACAGGGATGCCATATGAGGCGAGAACCTGGGACGTGGAATACCTTAAAGAGACGAAGGACTGGACGCTGATCGTCGATTCAAAAGAGGCTACTGAAAAATATCTTGAGGAATATAATGCGATCAGTTCGGACTTTCACGGACAATCCAATGATTTTATTCCGCGGACAATAGTCATCTGGGATAATCTATACAAACTGGAGCGGCTAAAAAAGCAATCGGAAATTAATGACGAACTTGAGGAACTCCGCAGCCATCTGGGGCTTGTATTTCACCGGTTTTTGCAGTCCGGCAGGCTGGAGATCCGGCTTAATAATTCTATGGTCACTGGTTTTGATCCGTTTCCGGTTAACGCGGACGGCGTACAGCAGATATCCGAAAATTACTGGCAAACCGCCGATGCGTATGTTCGTTTTCAGGGTATTATTCTTCCCAAACGTGCAGCTGTTGAGGTAAAGGAGCCCGATTCTATATGGGCACCGGCAGGTAAATCCCTTGATGAATGTCAGGGCATGTTCGTTTATCGCAATGAACGGCTGATCAGCTACGGGCTCTGGCTTCGTGCGTTACCCAAAGCGATATGGCTTCAGTTCGCAAGAATTAAAATAGACATTACAAATACAAATGACAGTGAGTTTCACATTAACGTGGCTAAATCTTCACTCAAGCTTCCATTTGGCCTCAAAAGGGCCATGGCTGAAATGGTTATTTATGTTGCCGGACAGGCTTCAAAGGAGTACCGTGAGCGGCTCGCTTCAGGCGTAATCCGTAATCCGTCGGCGCGCAATGGCCTTTCTTTAATTTCCCGTGAAAGTACTGCGTCAGGACCGGTACTCCGGATCAGTCACGATTTTGAGCTTATACGCCAGCTGGAAAATCAGCTAACCACCGCGCAGGTGGAATTGCTGCACACAATCACCGGTCTTATTGAAAAAAAGCTTAACCAGGTGTGGAAGGGCGATGCGGTATCATCATCCGAAATTGAGGAGGGCCTGACAGAGCAGGACAGGCAAAAAATTACCAGACTGAAAAAATATTATGAAGAAGCAGACTATTCAACGGAGGAGATCAGGGAATTTTTGTTTGAAAGCTTCGGGCATAATTCTGTTGTCACCGACTTTTTAAACACCTTATCATAACTTATGGCCTGGGAACATTTATCCGATATTATCAAGCGCCGCGCTGAAAAGCTCAAGCGGGATCAGGGTTTCATCACTGTGGAACAACTGCATCAGCAGATCGATAAACATTTTCAGTCGCTCCGCTCAAATGAAGAGTTCGAATATGAGTTTGAAGGCGCGGATGAAGAGCGCCTGGCTGAATGGCTGGAAAATATAAAAATGCGTCTAAAGTCGGTGATCGTAACCACTAGTGACCCGGACAGTGTGATTGATGAAACTCAGGATTATGAGCGCTGGATTGATAAACGTGAACCTGCGATTCAGTGGCATTACTTTAAACGCTATACTCATTATCTTCGCAGCCTCGAAAGACCTGTAGATGTAATTCAGAATACAGAAAAAAGCACACTCGCAATCATTGAACGGCTTGGTGATCCTAAAAGGGACATTGAGCCCTTACAAAAGGGCCTTGTCCTTGGCTCAGTTCAGTCTGGTAAGACGGCCAACTTCAACGGTGTTATCAACCGGGCAATCGATTCGGGATATGATATGGTTATTGTTTTTTCCGGTATCATGGAAGATTTGCGATTTCAAACGCAGAAGCGCATCAACCAGGATGTAATAGGCCTCGGCGAAGTCGGCAATCAGATCAATCAGGATGTAGGCGTTGGTAAAATACAGAAATTTGGACGGGATGGGATTTACCAGATCAATTCCATCACTACCAGTACTGCCGACTTCCGGAAATCAATGGTCGATAATAACTTTGATTTTACCAATCAGCGTATCCTTATTTGTAAAAAGAACGTTTCGGTTCTTACAAACCTTATATTCTGGTTAAAGTCATCATTGCAGGAAGGTACTGATAAGCTGCCAAAAAGCCTGCTTGTTGTTGATGATGAGGCTGATAATGCTTCTTTAAATAATCTCGGATACAAAGGTGCCGAATATGCCAGCAAGGTAAACGGCCATATTAGGGCACTGCTTGATTTATTTAAACGCCGGTCGTATTTAGGTTATACCGCGACGCCTTTTGCAAATATTCTTCAGGATCAGCATGGCGCAAACCAGCAGGATGGTGCCTGGCCGATTAAATATCGGTATCAGGGTGAAGTCAGGGAATTCAGCTGCACGCTTTCTTCCGGTCTTTTTCCCGATAAATTTATCTATAAGCTTGCAACGCCGACTTCATACCTTGGCCCGCGCCGTTTCTTTTCAAGCGGACGGGAACAGGAAGGCGACTTTAAAATACCGCTTATCGAAAATATTCCAGATACACCAGTCGATGAAGACATGATTTTTGGTGACGACGAGACAGTACTTCCGCGTTCGCTGGCAGATGCCGTAGATTGTTTCATTCTATCAGTTGCACTCCGGGAATCGAGGAAAGGGACACTGGAGGTGTTACCTGGCTACACGCCTCACCACACTATGCTGGTGCATATTTCCCGGCTGATTAATGATCAGAATATTGCTGCAGACCGGATAAGCAAATACCTGGCTTTTGTAACTAAAAAGATCAGTGATGACAGTATAAAGGATCCGAACGGTATTTATGAAAAGCTTCGGCTTCAGTGGAATAAATTCTTTGCCTATAAGGTAGCCAATATCCGGTCTTATCTTCCTGAAGAATATAACGCAGACGGACTCATTCCGAAAACATGGGATGATATATCCGAACTGCTTCCTACAGCTGTTAAAAACATGGTTGTGAAGGCAATCAATTCTCAAACCGGCGATAAACTTATTTACCCTGAAAACGATCAGAAAAAATACATCGCTGTTGGTGGTAATCGTTTGTCACGCGGGTTTACGCTTGAAGGGTTGACTATAAACTATTTTCTGCGTGACACGAACCTGTATGATGCCCTGTTGCAAATGGGTCGCTGGTTTGGCTACCGCCCAGGCTATATTGATGCCTGCCGTCTGTTCATCGATAGTGCTACTGAAGATAAATACAATTTTATTACTTCAGCATTGTGCGAATTGGAGGAACAGATAGACAGTATGGAAATCCAGAAAAAGACGCCTAAAGAATTTGAGCTGCGCATCCGTAAACATCCGGATATCCTTCAAATCACGCGCGCTGCTATTCTGAAAAATGCCAATGAGGTGCGTTATTCTTTCCAAAATGTGGTTCAGCAATCTGTTCATTTTAAAATTGAAAAGAGCAATGTGGAAGAAGCGTGGAAAGAATTCACGGGCTTGTTTGAAGAACTTGACTTTAATGAAAGCACAGGTTTTTATACTTATGATGGCAGCAAATCAGATCTGTACCGCTTTCTCGACCTGCCGACTATATACCTTCCAGGTTCGTTTAAAAGGGAAGACATGAAGCATTATATCGATCTGTGTAATGACCGCGGAAAGTTAACAAATTGGAAGATTGCTATACGGCGCACAGGTTCCGGGCGGAAATTCCGCCAGGGTAACCTGGAGCTTGAGCTCACCAAAAGGAGCGCACCAAAGGAAAATGAATTTCCATATTACGGTGAACTTAAAAACGAAATGCTGTTTACTGCATCGGGCAAGTCAATGAATATTATGACCTCCGGACAGGATGAGGCCCTTGGATTAAATCAGGACGTAATAGATAGGGCCATTGCCGGATTCAGGGAAATAAAAAAGGCTAAGCTAATGGATAACGGCAAAAATGAGGCAAAAGCAATTGAATTGTCAGAGGGAATCACTATACCTGGTTGGATATTCAGAAAGGTTCGGCCGGAAAATCAGGGCTTACTCCTGATTTATCTTATAGACCAGCATAAAGTATTCAATAATGATCAACTAAGGGAAGCGGCGAATGCAAAAGGCATTAATATCGATATCCCGCTGATCGGTTATGCGCTAAGCTTTCCTCAGATTGAAGACGATCCCGGAGCAAACTATTTGGCTAATGCTTATGCCTCAACTTTTGATGTGCAGGCAGAAATTAGAAATGATGACAATGAAATTCCTGAAGATTTTACAACTGAAGTAAACGATATTAACTGATGAAGCTCCAATGGGATATTTTACTGAATGATGATGCACGGTTCCCGAGATTGCTGTTTTTTGCTGAATTTTCGGATGACAGGTTTCGCTATGGAATCAATTCTGAAATGCAGTACTGCCTGTTCTTCGACTTCGGTGCAAAAGAGGGAAATATCCCGGTTGACCCGGTGATCAGGGCAAATATTTCTCTTGAAGAAAAAGTTGAGGACGGCAAACCGTCACTGATCCTTACGCTGCTGAACGACAATGCAAGAAATCTATTTAACGATCTGATTGTAAGTATTGTCAGCCAGACCCGCGAGATTAAATCAGGTTCTGTCAAAGCAGGATTTATTTCCATTTGCAATGACTGGTTTGATTTGTTTGAGCCTCTTTCCGGTCAATTGACGCATAGCGATCTTCAGGGTATTTTTGCTGAGCTTACTTTTCTCAAATACCTGTTGGCGAATTCCAGGCTGCCTTATAATGATATACTGTCTGCATGGAAAGGCCCGTACGGCAAGGGACATGATTTTGAACTGGGTGAAAATCATTTTGAAGTCAAGGGCATTGCTGAGTTTAAGCAAACGGCCAATATTGCCAGTGAGTACCAGCTGGACTGGCTCGAGGGGCAGAATCTATTACTCGGGGTATTTGAGTTTAGTGGTGACAAGGCTGAGCAAATTACAATTGGCAGCCTTGTTTCAGAGATTACAGCATCGCTCCGTGCGATAACCGGCACAAAAATCAACCTGTTTTATACTGCACTTAATAAGGCCGGAATTGATCAAAATGCGCTTAATGATTATGACCATCATACATTTGCTGTCCTAAGTACGCTATGGTATAATTGTACACTGCCTGGTTTCCCCGCGTTAAAACGTTCTTCTCTGCCTGAAGCTCTCAGGAATATAAGATATGAACTGGCGCTAGGTAGTATAAAACAATTCCTGATTGATGACCTAACCCACCTGATATGACGCTGAATGAACTGAATTCTTTTTCCGGCACGTTACTTAATAATATTACTTCGGAGGATAATAATGTTAATCGCGCCGCTTTGCTGGATTATGTATTGCCGGCACTCAATCAGGCCAGACTAACAGATTCTGAAGAGATCAGCGGCTGTTTTTTTCGCAGGGAAAAGGATAATATAGAGGTTGACGCCTATCAGATCAATGAATCGGGTGAGCGCTTACAGTTATTCCTGTCTAATCTGGTACTGCCTGGGAACGAGGAAAGATATATTGCACGCAAGGATTATTATGATCTGCTGTTTGCAAGGGCTAAGAACTTCTTTACACGGTCAGTGAAGAAAATGCTTACGGATATACAGGTAGCCGATCCGGCTGCAGTACTGATACGTTCACTGGAATCCCCGGACTTTCAGGAACAGATTGATGTTTTGGAAGTGTTTTTGGTAAGCAACACTATTTCTATTGAATCCCGAGGTACACAATCGCCTAAAAATTTTGCGTTTACAGATGATGAGGTGAGCATAAGTTACACCTTTAAAGGTGTACGCAAAAGCAAAAAAGTAAGGCTTATCTATCAGCTGATCGACCTGAACAAGATTTACACTTACGAAATAACCGAGGGAAGTGCGGAACCTATCATAATTTCATTTGATCCGCCATTGCCCGCCATACAGGCGGCTGATGATGCCGGAATTTTCAAATCATTTCTGGCTGTTATCCCTGCCAGATTACTGGTTAATTTTTATCACAGTTACAGTTCCCGCTTGCTGGAAAGAAACGTTCGTTCATTTTTGCAGTTTAAGGGTGTTAACAAGCAGCTGAAAGACACCATCATTAACGAGCCGGAAAAATTTATAGCCTACAACAACGGACTGACAATTACGGCAACAGCTGCAGATATCAGCCAGTCAGGTGGAATTGCCATGATAAGCACGTTAACAGATTTTCAAATCGTTAATGGTGGCCAGACCACCGCGTCTATATACTTTACCAATAAGGATGGTGTAGATATATCCAAGGTTAATGTTACAGCAAAAATCAATATTGTTAATCCTGATGACAGAGACAGTCTGGACGATCTGATTTCCAAAATTTCCCAATATTCCAATTCTCAGAATAAGGTATCAAGCGTCGACCTTAACTCCAGGAGCCCGCATCTGGTGAAAATCAAAAAACTCTCCGAAAGTATTACTGATCCTTCAGGCACAAAATGGTTCTTTGAACGCATACGAGGGGATTTTAATACTTTACTGCGAATTTATCCAAATCAGAAACCACAGATTGAAAGAAATTATCCGAAATCGAAAAGATTAAGCAAGGAACAGGTTGCCAAATATTATGTTGCATGGGGCACCAGCCCGTTCCTTGTAAGAAAAGGTGGCGAAAAAGTGTTCCGTGATTTTATGGATTTTGTGCAGCTTGACCATAACGATAAACCGGTTAATCCCGAAAATCTGGGGCGTGCATTTTACGAAGATCTGATTGCCAAGGCAATTATGTTCAAGGAATTTGAGGTGCTATACGGCTCAGGTGCTAATGCAATCGGCCAGATTCGCTCATCCGTTGTTCCTTACGCCCTTTCCCTTCTTTACAGAATGACACTGGCTAAGAAGCACAGTTATTTCGACCTTGGGGCTGTATGGGTTAAACTGGGGCTTCCCGACGATCTTAAAGTGTTCTCTAAGCAGCTGCTTCAATCGGTACACAACTGGCTGAAAACCTATAGCAAGAGCGATGATGTCGGAGAGTATGCTAAAAAAGAAGAATTATGGAATGACATCTTAAAAAGCAGCGAATTTGCTGTTTTTGAAAAGCTGCCTTCAACGCGGGCGGTTGTAGAGCGATACAAGCTTACTGAAGCTGACTTTAAAAAGCGCTATGCTGTTACCGAAAGCTTTGATTTCTCTCTGATCAACGAAAACTGCCGGATACATTCCAACGGTTCAAAATTCTACGTCTCGTTTAAATTAAAATTCCACGACATGCTTACGGCGAATGAATTGCGTAAAATTGAAGAACTGGTTCAAAAGCTACAGGTAAAACACAATTTACCCGAAGAGCTGGTAGAGTTTGAAAATACCCTCACCAAAAAAATGCAGGCAGCTGACCCCGATTGGTTTCTGGACGTTAAAGTTGAAAACTCAAATCTTATCAATACCATTGGTCAGATAGTAAATATTTACAATAAAAATCTGTCCCGCTATAAGGAGGCTTTTGAAGCGCAGACTGTAAAAGCGGTTAAGAAGGGTATTCCTGAAAGTAAAGCAAATGCCTGGAAAAATATTGGTATACTCATTGGGCGGGGCGAAAATCCGTTAATGACAGATGTTTATAAAATAACAGAATTTGCGCCGGAAATATAGCGGCAGACGGCCTCTAAATGAAGGGTAAAAATTGCCTTTTTAACCCGGATGTCACTTATAGTCTGCAATTAATTTGCCGGTGATTACGTAAATTTGATCATGCAATTACCAACTCAGGCGGGCGAAATATGTCAGATTTTACATCCGATAGACGATGAAAATCCAGGTGATGTATATATCATTGCTGAAGATCCTGCGCCATTTGATTCGGAAGATGAAATCTATCTCGTGAATTTGCGTGACCTTCAAAGAAATATAAATAGTCCGGCTGCGGCTCCCCAAATCCAGGTAGTAAAATCAGGCGTGAATGTTATTGCAGCAAATCTCGAAGAATATATCAATAGCTGGAATAAACTGAAAGAATAATAAGCAAAATGTTAGATATTTATTCCTGCTCCCGGATGGCTTGGCCGATCAGGGTGATCTCGCCTGCGGCTAAGGTTTTGTCAAAGCTGAAGTCCCCAGATTTTTCGGGATATTGTAGCGTCTCGTAATGGTTTTCCAGAACTTGCGCATGGACTTCGATGTTGACGAAGATCGCCGCGCGTCGCTCACCCGCACGGACATCAAAGCGGATAAAGCCTTCTTCATCGGCCAGGTTATCCAATTGTTCAGCCTGCAGGCTCAGCGGCATTTGTTGCCATTCGATCTCTACTTGAAAGGGTACCACAAAAGCAAATTCGGGATTGTAAATCCATGCTAAAAATATTAGCACTTTCATTTTTATCGATGATTGTTTTTTGCATCGGTTTTTGTAATATTGAATAACATATGATCACCTTCCATAGTGCGCTGATCTTCACGAAGACACCGCTGAAAAACCATTTTCGTTACCGGGATATTTTCCAGGTATTTCCGGCAAACCATTTGGAGGGTCTGCCCACTTCTGCTATGCAAAAGCATTATCCCGTGATCCTGGAGTACTGGGTCAGCGATGAAGAGCCGGCACCGGTCATGGAGTTGTTTAAGGACTTGAAAGGATTTTTGGAGCCAACGACCCGGCAGATCATCAAACAAGATCTGTTCCTGTCGCTGCTCAGTTGCTTCACCAATCACCAGTTCTTCCGCTACACGGATATCAATGGCATGTGGGGCATTGCAGCGCCAGCGCCGGGCGAACCACAAGATGCGATCAATGCCCGTTCTTCCGATTGGTATATCAACTTTTTTTATACCCCGGGACTGGTTGATCAGCTGAAGATAACTGCTTTTAGCGAG
Organism: Mucilaginibacter sp. HD30; assembly: GCF_054061755.1. Classification (NCBI taxonomy): domain Bacteria; kingdom Pseudomonadati; phylum Bacteroidota; class Sphingobacteriia; order Sphingobacteriales; family Sphingobacteriaceae; genus Mucilaginibacter; species Mucilaginibacter sp. HD30. The sequence continues at coordinate 1,524,919 of NZ_JBSSEO010000001.1, read as the reverse complement.
CAGCGTTACCCGGACATGGAATTGGTTAGGCATTTTCCCTATTACCAGGATGACCCGAACCTCGATATGGACCCCAAGCGGGAGATCACTTTCCCTGAAACGATCTATATGGACTTGGATAGCTATTTCGCCCGAAATATGGAGACCCGCGAGGTGCTTGATTCAGCGATCTCTTATTCGGTGACCGCGGCCGAAATGCGTTTTGCACGGAAAACCATGTGCGTTATGGCTGCATTTACGGCGGTCGAGACGATGGTCAATTTTGAATACCGGGACTTTGAGGCGGCAAAGTGCGATGCTTGTGGGCAATTGCAACATAAGGTGATGAAAAAATACCGGGATTACCTGTTGAAGTACCTGGGTGATACGCCGCATAACAAGAAAAAATTCAATGCATTTTACGGGTTGCGTTCTAAGATCGTGCATACCGGGGAACGGCTAAAAAGTGAGCGCTTGTTCGCCGAGGTTCCGGATGACATCCGTGATGAAGAATTTGTCACCCAGCTGGAGATCATCATGCTCAGTAAGTTCGCAATCGTGCAATGGTTATTGCATAACCGGGAAAAGGAAACTGCCAATGTAGTCCAGGGCTAAACTGATGATCTCAGTTCCCGGCAGGTGGTTGATCAAGAGGCGTGGGTAGGTGTACCTGCTTTTCAATATAAGCTAAGTACTGAAAACTTCTTTCAGGCACAGCTAATTTAAATTTATATATTAGTTGGCCAACATATCACATGTACTTCCTTACTTTAAAAGATCCAAATTATATGGTCAAAGGCTCCCGGGATCCGTTAGGTTTTCAGGTGCTTTGGCAGCAGGCCGGACGCACGGTCATTCCCGCTTTATCTACGGTCTCCAACAATATCCGTGATTTTCAGGTCATAGCGCTGGCCAGATTTTGTCAAAAAGCTTTCAAGGTACCCGACCGCGATGAGCTTGCTTTTTTTCTTTGTTTTGAACAACTTATGGCCTACGTTCGGTTTGTCGAATCAAGCGGCTATGATTCATTCAACGGGATTGATAAAGTTAACCGCATAATGGCAGCTAATGATAAACATCTGTCATTATCTATAGGAAGCGATGACCAGCTTTTATCTAATCAGAAAAGCTATGGGATCTGGGGTAAGTATAACCGACCTTTCGAAGAGATCGGGTTAGGTAACGATACTGAACTGAACAATGTTCAGCAGCAGAAACTGGACGAAAACAAAAAACTTTTTCAGGTTGTCGAAGAGCTGGCCGCAAAAAAAGGAGCTCAGCTTAATATCGACAAGGACATGCTGGCTGAGCTGACCTCAGTATTTGCACGACCTCAGAATAAGGAACGGCGATCCTATATCGATCATCTGCTGGAAGATATGTACGGAGGCGTTCTTTTGAATCTTGCTGTTGAGATACCCGAAATAACCGAAAAAACCTTTTATGAGCAACTGGATATCCTGGAAGCCAAAACTTCTGATAACGGTTTCGCCTTGCAAATTCAAAAATTAAGGTCAACGGAAAGGGTGCTGAGTCCACTAAACCGCGTGTTCCGGTATCTTCAGGGGCAGTCTTATTGGAGCTTTAAGGAGCTTGAAAATGATGAGCTCATCCACGAATGGACGAAACGTGCGCCAATCACCGGGCCGACACTGATCCACGAACGTTTTTCAGCAATACTTAATAGCGGTAACCGGGAACTCGTAACCGGTCTTTCGGCTGTAAACAGCGAGGTCTGTGCTCGCAGAGGTTCAGAACCCTGGCTAACCATAACTACGGATGGTGTTGAGGTCAATCATTTCGAGGGCGGTTTCACCCAGCCCGGTTATAACCCGTTAACTGAAAATGACTACACCTATTTTCTAAATACTTGGTTCCACCTATTTAAACAGCTCAATTAATTGAAACGCGAGGTCTTAAAAGAACAAATAAAGACAGCTATTGGCGGTCGGAAGGTCAAAGCTGCATTGTTCTATACTTTTAACTTTGACCCGGCCTTTTTCGAGAACTACGTTATGCCGTTACTGGTACCTGACAAGACATTCCAGAACGAGGCGATCTATAACAATATTCTCTGGCGGCGCTGTGCCAAGGAAGGCATCATTCCGCCAGTTACAGTCTATTGTGATCATTACGCGAAGGACAATGTCATGGCACCGACCCTGGGCTACGAGATTAGATGCGTACGTTTGGTTGGCCGACCTGGCAGCCTTGTAAACTTTCATCCAAAGGAGTGCTGGCTGTTACTGGATAATGACCAGCTCGTTCAAGTAAATGCTTCCGCAAATCTGACCCCTTCCGGGTGGTGTGAGAACCTGGAATGTTGTACGATCATTCGTCCCACGAAAAATTCGCGTCCAAAGACCAAGACCCGTACAAAAAGGCAGGAAATGATGGAGATCATAAGTTCATTAGCCTTCGAAAAGCACTTAAGTCATGCGGAAGAGCTTATTTTTAACGCGCTGCGATATACCGATGATAGCGGTGAATATTTCTCCAACTTATTTGTCCCTTTCGCGGATGTAGTAAAAAATATAGCCGCAACGATAGCCCCGCACCGGGTTGAGATCATTGCCCCTTATATGCATGGCGAAGCTGCAATTTTAACGCAACTGGCTGAAATGGGACTTGACCAGATCTTTTGTCTTGTTCCATCATTAAAAACAAATGAAGTGCTGCTTAGCAAGGAGGTGTTTACCAGTATGCTGGATAAAGGGGTGAAATGGTGCAACTGGGCCGACAGTGCCATCGGCAGGGAGCCAAGAAATCTGCACGCGAAGATCTATCGCTTTTATGGTCAGGAAAAGGTCGTTACCGTTACAGGTTCGGTCAACTTTACAGGGCCGGCCTGGCGCCGGCATGTTAAGGGACCTAGCAATCATGCCAACGTCGAATCGGCCATCATTCATCTGGAAGACAGCTCACAGGGAGAATGGTTACGGACAATAAACAACTTGGATATCGATTCACTAAATTTCCTTTCCCGTGACGACATAAATATCACGGAAATGACCGGTTCCGCCGGCCGCGATGCACCCTTCTTAGCCTTTACCTTAAATTGGAAAACCAAGCAGTTGCTTTCGAACGGTAAGCTGTCGAAAGCACGCGTTCGTTTCAAAAGTTTATTGCTTCACGCAGAACTGGAAAAAGCGAGGGATACCTACGAGCTCGGATCAACAGACATCAAGCAACTAACGAAAAATGCGCTGATCGAGTTGGTTAGCGTTTATGACGAAAGCCTTGTTTATACCTATTACCCACAGCAGATAGAGATCGATAGCAGGCCACTTGATTTTAAATTAAACCCCGAAACCATTCTTAGTTTCTGGTTATCCGGCGGCGATTCTTATTTGGAAGATGAGCTAACTGGTCGTATTGCCGCAGACGCGACGGATGATTCCGGGATCGTGGACCCGGAAAATTTCGAATTTGTATCACTGTTGAATGACATGGCCCGCCATTTTTCAGGTGTGAACAGTTTAGAAAAAAAGCTTTATGATCTGGCTTACAGTAATGCGGCGGAACAGTTACGCACGCTCCGGTATTACTTGCTCACCGAAAATCTCGATACCGTACCCTTCTATATTAAAGGGCTTCAAACGTCACTTGCCCAAAATAAGATCAGCAAAAGTTTCTTTTGGATGATACTTCAGATACTGCGTACCAGGATCTACGAAAGGTCGTTGGAATGGTCTTATAAAAAATTGATGCCCGGAGAATGGGCAAAATTTAAAGCAGGCGTGGCATCAGCGATCCAAGCGATTAGCTTGGAATCTGCGGTAATTGCCCCTTCGATAGACGGCCTGAAAGAAAAGGCTGACTGGATCATTACTCAAATCCGTTCAAATCATGATTAATTCGGAGGCAATACTTAATATGAGGTCCCACCCGGGCATAGCCCAGTCGGTGGCAGACAGGCAACTGGCTGTGATCGAAAAAGCCTATGCTTTTCTTTCGCAGCCGCAGAACAGCATGATCTATATTGCCGATGAAGTAGGCTTAGGCAAGACCTATATCGGTCTGGGTATTGCTACCCTTTTAAGGCATCACCATAACGGAAACACAGCCTTTAAAGATCTGATCCTGGTACCCAAAAAGAACCTTCAGGACAAATGGCTGAAAGAACTGCGGAACTTTGCGAGGAAGAACTACCTCAGAGCCGGACCAGGTTACGAGGCTGCAGCTGGAGCCGCAAATATTATCTGTGAGCGTCTTCGCCCGATCCTACCCGAAGCCGGTTTTACTATCCTGCGTAACACATCTTTCAGCAGTGTGATATCATCAAGGTACAAGGTCCGGGAATATCTGGACAAGGATGTGTTTAATTATAACCCTTTTTGCACCAGAATACTTTGGAAGGCATACGACAAAGGGTATTTCAATACGAGTAATCGTGCACTTCAGATCAGGCTTGCCGCCTGTATGCTCAATGCCATGTCGGTGAAAGTAAATTGTCTCATCATCGACGAAGCCCATAATTATAAAAAAGGCCCGCAAAGCGATACTATACGTAATCAGGTCGTAGCCCGCTTTCTTGGAACGGTCGTGGACGATGAGATCATGAATGATTTTCCAGAACTGAAAGCGGAGATGAAATTTCCGCTGGCCGTAAAGGTGATCTGTCTGTCAGCAACCCCGAAGGACCGGCACTTATTTGAACTCAAACACCAGGTCAGCTGCTTTACCAACAACAACCCTTTAGCAGATTGTGAAACCCCGGAGGAGATCAAGGATATGCTGCCTAAATTTTTGATACGCGGCAATATGGAGTATACGCTCGGGGGTGAAAAATTTTCACGTAACCAATGCCGGCATGAGCACCGGAACGGAAATGTTGATAAACAGCCAGACGGGCAGCCGATCACGCTGAATGATGGGATCGAAAATGTGTTCTGGCAATTATTGCAGTACAAATCGATCAGGCACCTGGCTCAGAAAGCAGGGGCTTCATTCGAGATCGGTATGCTGGCCGGCTTTGAAAGCTACCAGCTGGATATGGATAAACGCGTAGCGCGCCAAAGTGATGATGAGGGCGATGCAAACACCGATAAAGAATATGACCTGCTGAACCACAGGACACAAAAACACAGTGAGGACGCCAACGTGATACGGTCGCTCATCGATTCCTACCGCGATACCTTCGGTAACGAGCCGCCGCCACACCCCAAACTTTCCAAGTTGGAAGCGGAGCTTACCGAACAATTTGGAAAACAGGAAAAGTCGCTGGTCTTTGTCAGGCGTTTGGCAACCGTGGATGAGCTGCTGCAGCATTTACTTCAACGGTATGATCTGGAGATCGTCAATCAGCAATATCTGCGTCTGGAAGGAAAGTGGAAAAAGTATTTGACGCATGAAGTCATCGCGCTCAAAAAGGCCTGTGAAAAATTTTATAAAGACAAAAAGCGCAACGATGCCCTGGCCCATTTTGCTGAATTAAAAGAATCGTCCGACTGGTGGAGTAGCCTTTATCCTCCTGACAGCGAAGATCTTAGTGCCTATCTCCGCTATTGCTACCTGCACGATCTTCCTGAGCTGATCGCTGCACTTGATGAATATTTGAAGGAAGGCAGATTTCGCCGTAAGCAAAAATTTGCAGCTCTTGCGGTTTTGAAAAGATACCACGCGGAGTGGCAATCACAATCGAGAGAAGATGTTGTGGAAGATGCTGACGATGAACCGGAACTCCGTGCGGATTCGTTCTTCAAGAACTATTTTAAAAGGTACCAAGAAGGTTATAAATTCCGAACCAAGATATACCGGGAGAACTGGTTCGATTTTAACAACTATTTATTGCTAGTTTCCGACGTACAATGGAAAACTGAGGCAGAGGCAGCGCGGCTGCGCACGCCCGCGTTGCTTCAGTTAAGTGACAATCTAAGAACCCACGGCGTGTTCAATGCTTATCAGGAAGCATTCAGGTCAGCCAGTTCAGACGTCGTTGCGCCTGTTATTAAATTTCCCCGCCAGAAGCAGGGTAACCCATTGTTAAAAGCAACGTTCCTGACCGAATTGATCCAGAGTACCTGCTCTTCGGAATGGGATAGATGGAAAAGCATGCGCCGCGATATTTCAATACCGGATGTATTACAGGATATCGCTGTGCTACAGGCCATGCTAAAATCCGTTTTCCAGCATAGCAGCGGCCTTTTACCGGCATTTGTGGCAGAATCATATAATGGTAAGTTCAGCAAAGATTTGATGACCCTGCTTAAAGATCCTGACAGCCCGTTTCATTTCGTTCTCCAAGAAGTGAAAACCATTATAACGGACCAAGATCTCATCGTTTCTGTAAATTTTCAGGACCGTGACCCAAAGCGGATCGCCGACCTGCTGAAAAACAGATCGCCAGTTGTCGGTGTGAGCGGACAGGATAAGAACCGTAGTGCTATCGCAGCCCGTTTCCGGATGCCCGGTTTTCCATATGCTTTGATCGCGACAGATATATTTCACGAGGGTGAAGATCTGCATACTTATTGCCAAGCGGTATACCATTACGGTATTGCCTGGAACCCAAGTGGCATGGAGCAGCGGACCGGCAGAATTGACCGGATCAATTCCTTAAGTTACCGGAAACTCACAGCCACCCAAGAACGGAACTTTGGAAACAAGATCCAGGTGTTCTATCCATATTTGTCACGCTCGGTAGAGGTCAATCAGGTGGTCAAACTGTTCGGACATGTCAACAATTTCTTGCATGACTTTAATGATATTGATGCAGTACGAACCTACGAAAGCGCTGTCAAATTGGAGGAAGAGATCCAGGATGGCGGGATCCCGCAACCCATTACCGAACGGGTCACATCACGGTATGATGTTGATCATTTTAAAGGGGTGTAGCGAACAGCCATATATACTGCCATAGGCTTAATGTGCTTCTATTTTGTGATTGGTTTGAGTAAATAGTCTGTCTTATTTTTCATTTCATAGATGATATGTGCGCTGAATTTTTCCCGATCTGACGGTAATTCACTATAGGTCGTTAAGATGACCTGGCTTTCATTCGCAGGTATAGTTTCAATCACAGCGATACAATCGACCAAAGAATCATTATCCAAGTTCTGTTGTTTAGGTTCATCTAATATGAGGACATTGGGGTATTGAATCTTTTTCAGTCCCTTATGTTTGATCGACGTTTGAAGAAGCGCTAGGTAGTAACTTAGAATGATCCGAATGTTGTCACTTGAACTTGAAATATTGTAGATGTCAAAATTATCTAGGTAAGGCGTGTAATTATCCGTGGAATCAAGCTTAATGTTGTCGATGAGATCTTTGTTACCCTTAAAAAGTCCCAGGCTCGCCACATTGGTCTGTATGAATTTCTTAACAGCGTCAATGATCAGGTTATCATCCTTGGTTTGGATATATTTATTGATCTCTTCTTTTAACTTATCGTAATTGGTCTGAGCGATCTTGATCTTGCCACGGAGCGGCACCAACTCTTCCCATCTTACAGCGATCCGCGAATATTTTTCCATATCTTTATGGACGGCATCTGCTGCCAAGATCCTTTCCCTGAGTTGCGCGAACTCCTTGCCGGCATAGGTTGTGGTTTGATGTTCCAGCTGGGTTTCCAGTTCCGAGATCTTGTCCTTTAAAACGTTACGCTGTTCAAATAACTTTCTCCTGTCAAGCAGCCGCTGGGAGATCACCTTTTTGAAGGTATTCTCTTCATCTTCCAGGAATTCCAGATTTTGGTCGGGGGAGGATATCTTTTTGCTCAGATCCGTATGGCATAAAATGCAATGGCCATCCTCGCTTCCTAATAGCTGCGCCTCACAAATTGGGCAGGTTTTAATATTCAGTTCAGTTGAGAACTCTCTGATCTTTTTTAACTGCTTGTTTTTATATTTATTGACTTGTATACGGTCAAGATAATTCTCATAACCAGCAATTTCAGCGGATATCTTGTCAACCCTTTCCGAAGCTTTCCTGTATTGAAAATCAAGACTTTTTAAAACGTCTCTTATTCGGATGTTAGATTCTTCAAATTCTTTATTATCGCTGGAAAGTTCATTGATTAACTTTGTTTCTGCCTGGTACTTTTCTTTGAGGTAAGTGATATAGTCGTATATACCTGCTTTACCGATCTGATTTGTATTGATCAGAAGCATCACATCATTCTTCTCCGCATTCGCGATGATCAACAGGTTTTCTTCCTTCTGGGTCAACTCATCCTTGAGTTTTTTCAATTGTGCTTCTATTTCTTTTATCTCGATCTCTAAAAGATGGAGTTCGAACCTGTCCAAGCCGAATAAATACTCAAAGGCAACTTTCTTTACATCTTTGATGTTATACCGGATCACCTGCCTTGCTTGTATCTGTGACCAACCTGCACGTTGCTCTACAAAAAACAAAGGCAAAATATTTTCAAAATATAGTTTAGAAAGTTTTTGATCATATGTAGGCAACTCCACCTGACGCAAACCAATAAAATTAAAAAGGAAATTTTGAAAGCCGTTCTCAGAGAACACACCCTCACCTGCAACAATATATTTTTCGGAATACTCTGTCTTAAAAAAATCTACTGCTTTACAAGGTTTAACTGCCGCGATAGCAATATCTGTACCTTTAATGTAACGAAAGATCGTCACCACATCTTCGCCATTAGAGATCTCTAATAATAAATAAGAGTTTTTTACCGCCTTGCCATCGATCGCTTTATAAAACTCAGGTTTAAATGGGTTCTGTATCGTTTTAAAGATACCAAGTCCTTTTTCCGCACCGAGGCCATAGACGATACCCGTCACAATACTGGTCTTACCTACAGAGTTTGGCCCATAAATAATATTCAGACCTGGTTTAAAAGGAATTTCTGCGCCATACCGGTCACCTTCCTCGGTCTGAATATGGTAAACAAGCTTATTGATTATTAATCTCGACATTCTGTTTCCAATATGAGTTAGGTATCACTTCTGTGATGATATTAATGGTTTTATCCTCTGACATGCGGCTTCCAAAAAGATCAAGAAAGTTTATCTCTCTTGGAAATGCGTCCTTGATCTTTTCAAAATAAACCTTTCCCTGTTCGGTCAATAATATCCTGACATTTTTATCATTTGCATCCGTTTTGTAATTAATCAGGTCACGTACGTACAAAAACAAGAACATGTCATTGAAACGGATGTCCCATGGTACACTTTTATACTGAACGACGTTAAAGTCGATCTCGATCTGACTCGACGATTCAAAATCCTTTATTTTTTTAAGTATATTTTTTTGCCCGCTGAAATATTCGACAATGAATTTTGACTGAAAAGATTCATTTCTTAATAGGAAATCAACACAGGCAATAATATTCTTGCTTAAGCCAAAGTTCGTATTAAGCATTCCTAGAACAATGATGATCCTTGCTGAACGAAATTCGATCCGGTCCTCCGGCTGGATATAGGTAGGCCGGTCCAAATTAATATTGGGTGTCAGACCTTTTTCCGTTATGGCATTAATCAAATAATCAAGCGCTTCCATTTTTCCTCCAGTCCAAAGGGCATTGAGCCGCTAACTCAAATACAACGCCCTGCAATAGTTTTTCCTTATCACCTTTGAGTTCATAGTCTTTAAAAAATGTCAGGATCTCATTTTCCGCTTCTTTAAAAAAATCCCTAAAAAACTCAGCTGGCGTATATTCATCGTCCATTTGAAAATTCATGGTTAACCTGCTCGCCTTCAATCTCAAATTGCTCTCCCACTTTAAAATGTTGGTCCTCAATTCGGAATCGATATCTGTAAAGCTTTCGATGTAGACCTTATAATTAGCTCTCACTCTATGAAAAAGAATACGGTTCTCATCATCCGGCTTTAATAAAGAGTTCAATTTCTCGTCCAGCGTCGTTTTTAACGCCGCGTCTTCGGTAGGATCTGCTACCGTATCGTTTATACTGATCAGATCTGCGAACCTTAAAGCATCTTTTTGCTGGATAAGAAGATTGATCATCGCTTTGATACGGCTTCTTTCCTTTGCCTTATCAATAACGATATCACATGCCGGTTTATCATAAACCATTTTGTAAACTTCTTCATCCAGGGCAAATATCTGGGCTACGTCTTTGTCAGGTGTCCAGAAATCCACCGGGTACTTGAATTTTTTGGAGGCATGAGCCTGTAAGCTATGATCGATATTACTCAGGTCACATAAAGGCGAAAGCGCAATGAACGCCGTGGGCTTATGATTTGATGCATCCAGTTGAACTTGTTTATTAAATATCTCCGACCAATCTAATCTAGATACTGTATAGTATTTGCATTCCATGAAGATCTCGCGCTCCTGATCATTGTCGTCCAAAAAGTTCACACTTATATCGAAGCCATTTTGAGTTCCTGAATTTTGTTTCCTAACCTGAAATACTGTAAAACCCATTTGGTCAAACAAACTTTTAAAGAATGGCTGAACAATTTTTTCAAAATCACTTCCTGAGATGGGCATGGGTTAGTGAGAGGTTTTGCTGTCTTCAGTTAAAACACACGTTACTAAAGTGCTTTAAAATAAAAGCACAGGCTATGTTTAAGTACTGTTGACTGGCCATTGAATAAAGGTTTCTCAATAATAAGTAAAATATTAATATAAATATTTCAAATAGTTAACAAACCCTGTTTCTCCCAATTATAAGTTAGCGCATCGCGTAGACCCAATGATACTCGTCTTCTCTAAAATTCATAAAACAAAGTTGCAAAATTATCCACCATTACTACTATGAAATGCTAAAAAAATTAGTATTATTGTCATTTAAAAAAAAAGAAATTTTATTAATCTATGATCTTAGTATCCATTACTGCCCCTATATCATTGAAAAAGGTAGAACTTTTGCCGCTTGACATTATTAGTGACCTGTTTGCTGGTAGTTTCAAATATCAAAGCAGATTAGTAATATTACAGAGCTAAATCATTATCATGCCTTTACAGTCTTTAGACAAATATCACATCGACGATGCCAAACATGCGCGTCTTTGGAAAGATGCCATAATTGTTTTTGATGCCTCATCCCTGTTAGATATGTACTTCTATTCAGACAAAACCAAGCAAGTAGTCATTGATGAAATCTTCAAAAAATTAAAAGATCGACTATGGATTCCCTATCAAATAAATTATGAATTTTTAAAGAATAGATCGAAAGTGATTTTGAAGCCCATTGGCAGCTATACAAATTTGGAGACTGAATTAAAAAAAATTGCTGCCGCATTAAAAAATTGTCAAACAGGTATTAGCGAACTTAAATCCAAGACAAAAAAGGATGATAAACACCCAGTGTTGGATCAACAAATATTTAATAAAATAGACGGAACCCAACAGCAGCACGATTTAGATTTAAAAACTTTAAGTGAAGAAATTAAAGATATTATAAAAACCCGCACCGCATACTTCGAGCAAACAGTCAATAATGATATTTTATATAATGCTATTAACACCCATTTTGAAGTAGGTAATGAGTTTTCATTTTCAGATCAAATGCAGTTAGTAGCTGAAGGGAAGGAGCGCTATGAATTTCAAATACCTCCCGGTTATGGGGATTTCGGCAAAGGGAAAAAGGAGGGAACACAAATTTTTGGTGATCTGTTTATTTGGAAGGAAATCGTCAACCATGCAAAAACTAAAAAAAAACCGATCATTTATATCAGTAACGATGTGAAGCCAGACTGGTGCGAAAAAAACGAATCCAATCCAACATACATCGAGCATCCACGGCATGAGCTCATTAAAGAAATTTGGGATGCGGCCGGAGTCGAGTTTTGGATGTACAGCAACCCCCAACTGTTGTATAACGCCGCAAAATATTTGAAAAGTGCAATCACCGCGGATCAGATTAATGAGGTTAACGCCGTAGCGAACCAAAAAGGGCAGACCAAGGATAATGAGCCAAGTTGTGTATTTACATGGCCGGTTGATGACACTACGAATAGCGGGGGTACGCACCAATTTGAAAAATCGCTGATGTACTTATTAGGACGCGAAAGTAAACCGCTAAATGTCGATTGGGGCGATGGCTCCCCGTTAGAAACCATTACAGGCCGAAATACAATATTTCATCAATATCCAAGTTTTGGTGAATATACTGTCCGTATTTACGGAGATATCTTTTGGTATTGTGCTATGGGCATAAGTTCACCACGCGGAATACAATATCCGAAAGTTTCCGCAATTTCATTTGGTAATACAATCTACTTGGACCGTTTGCAATGCTTCGCCGGAAAAGTAAATGAATTAGACATTAGTAAAATGACAAACCTTACCCAATTATTGGTAGGGGTAAATGAACTTAGTACATTAGATGTGACACCGTTAAGCAAATTGCTTATCTTGTTTTGTGAACAAAATCAACTGACGGAACTCGATGTAACACAAAATATCTTTTTAAGTAAGTTGTATTGTGGCGGAAATCAGCTATCTGTGCTAAATCTTGAAAATAATAATATATTAGAAGAACTGAGATGCAGTTCAAATAAGCTTACCGCGATTAATCTGGAGAACAACAATAATTTAATAGAGTTAGATTGTGCCTATAATAATCTTTCAGCAGGTGGGTTGGATGATATTTTTCGTGATCTCCCTTTCGTTGCTAAAGGTAGAATCTGTGTATTCGGCAATCCGGGGGCTAATTCCTGCACTCAGCTGATTGCAACAAGTAAAGGTTGGATATTTGAAGAAAAATCATTTTATTAACGACAGATATCATAAACAAAATCACAACTGGTAATATAGCAATATTCAATTAGGTGCAAAACCGGTAATCGGATCACTGCCCACTGAATATTTTGGTGTTAGTTGTTACCTCACCACTAGAAAAGCGGTGGCCGAATGAATGAGTGAGATTGCTGATTGTTTGAGAGAATTGGAGCAAGCGGAGGAACTGACCAAACGGCTTAAAATACAATGATTAGTTTATTCATTGGGGACGTGAAAGCAACGACCTATATAAAATTCTGGTTTTTAAGAACGCTATGTAACACACCGCTACCTGTGGGAAACCATATAAACAACATATTAGAGACTTAACTTATTAGATTTCAATTTAGCTTCGCATACTCAAGTAAAGTCGATAAATCAATTACTTATAATTTATATAAAATATCAATTCTAATTTATAGCGTTTCTCGGATGAAATGTTTGGCGCTCACAATCGCCTCTATATCGGCATGAAAGTCAGAACTTTTGCCGCTTCCCTCTATTTGATTGTTTGAGCTGAAACAAGAAGATTCTAGCTATGTAGTAGTGAATTTCTAAATACTAAGCACAGTTAAACACTCGATATCTCGATGATAAGTTGTTTATAAACATTCATATTTTCAATTGTGATCTAAATAATGATGATTTATTTATGTACTAATAAAGGATAACTGAACATTATCAATTATGACTAAATAAAGCTAGGTTCGATGTATATCAAAACGCTTGCCGGAATAAGCGAACCCTATTTGCACACAGTATTTGAAACGATTTAAGTGTTTTTGAGCGTCATAATTTAAAAGGATTTAAGATTGCGAAATAAATCTTTTACTTAGAGAAAGTCTAAAAATCCATCAACTCCTTCAAAGAAACCTCCAGCCCTTGAGCAAGTTCGACAAGAGTATTAAAACTCATATTAATATCCCCGTTTTCATAGCGCACGATATCGCTATGATCTATATTGCATTTGGTCGCTAATTTTCTTAGGGATAAGTTTTTATTTGTTCGCAAGGTTTTAAGATGGCGACCGAATTGAATTAAGTATTCTTGGGTGGTTGGATTTGCCATCGCAGTTTAGAAACTGCGGAAAATTGTGTCTTTTTAAAATAAAAAGTGTTGGGCTTTAACCCACCATTTACTAGCTTTGATAATAAGTTTTAGCTTAAAATGCAGGAGAACAGTAACTTTGACAATTATAACAGAAAGAATTTGTTACTTTGGGGCTTGGCCATAGTAGGACTTTGGTTGTCGCTTTACTTAACTATTCGCTATGGCTACATAAAATAAATATTCTTTAAAGGTCGAAATCGAGAAGATCCTTTGCTCGTATGCCTAAGCCTTTGGCAATTTCTAAAAATGTTGAGAATGTGAAGTCTTTATTCCCATTTTCAATCATGCTTAAATTACCTTTAGTGACATCACAATTTGCCACGACATCATCCTGACTTAGTTTAAGTTTTAAGCGCTTTTGACGAAGATTTTCGCCAAATTTTTTTAAACGATCCTTATCTCTTTCCTGATTCATGTTATTTTTCGGAAAGAGCAAAATAAAATCAGTTTTTTTGTTACAAGTTCTTGTAACAAAGCTAATAATTTTTTACATTTGAATTATCGCGTCGATATGGCGCTAACAGTTAATATATTTGCGAATCTTATTAGACAAAAAAGCATTCGCACTTAGATCTCGCTTTAGAAACCTGAGAAATTTCAATGGAAACGAGAGGATAAGTGACCAGTGCTCACGCCATAGGCGTGGGCCTGACTTATTCGTTTCCGGGCTTCTCAGGGCCACTAAAGCGGTAAGTTAGGTTCCACGCCTTATTTTTTAGGCGTCGACCTGCTTGCCATTTTTTTCGTATAGCAATGGAAGCGGTTATCATACAATACGATTTTAGGGCGTCACTGACTTTGAAGGAAGTTATGACTAAGTTCTTTGGTGAGCATACGCCGGAGTCAACCAAGGTCCTGTTTTGGAAATTCTTTCAGTGCTGGGTAACCAGGGACTGTCATATTAAATCGGAGCTGTCCGATGAAGAAGTAGCCCTGTTCTTCGATCAGTTAACAGACCTGGTGGCCGCGGCTTATATAGCACACCAGGCGAACGGGGCTTTGTCCAATGAGCAGGAGGGAAGTGGTCATGAATAGCTACCCTGTCCATAACTGGCTGCAACTGATCTCTCCGCCGGAGTAATTCTTTTCTTTTTCGTACCGCTTGCGGTAGTCACTTTTTTTTTAACTATTAAACGAATTAAAATGAAGCTAAAAATAGGCTTAATGGCCATGCTTTGCCGTTTTTTTTGAGGCAAAGGGACAGCCGAGGACTGCTAATTTAGGTTTGCAGGTAGGGGAGAGGGTGCCTGATGTCAGCCTCGGAAAAATGCTGTATTATTCCGCAGGTACCGCTAAGTTCTCCGATTTCAAAGATCAGCTGCTGATCCTTGATTTCTGGGCGACCTGGTGCGGTGCCTGTATCGCCCGCTTCCCGGAAAATTTTTCGATGCAGCGTCAGCACCCGGGCAAGGTGCAGTTCCTATTGGTCAGCCAGAAGCGGAACAAGGATACAGAAGCCGGGATACGCGGATTCCTTGACCAAAGAAAAAAGGATTATTCTTTTCCCTGTGTGGTTGGGGACACTGTACTGGACAGGCTGTTCCCGCACGGGAGTATCCCGCATTATGTTATCATCCGGAATAGCGAAGTGCTTGCCATTACTGATGCGGAAAGTATCAGTGAAAGGAACATCAGCAGAATGATTAATGATGCTGATCTGAATCTGTATGTCAAACAGGATTATAAATTTAACAGGGAAATTCCACTCTTTCAGGACGGGAACGGAGGAAATCCGCCTTCCGCATTGTATCGCTCGATGGTTACGGGTTACAAGCTGCCCATACAAGCAGGCGGTATCAACTTTGTGATGAATAATGAGGAGAAGATTATTGGCATTAATGCGATCAACCAGTTATTACCGGCTTTGTACCTCACCGCCTATCCCGCTTATAACGGGGTGCAGGGGACGCGGATAATTATAGATATTCCACATCCTGAATATCTTCCCAAAGACAGCCTTCAACTTTTGGACTTTAAAAAGAGGGCATTCAGTTATGAGAGCCGATTTCCGCCTATGGATAAAAAGGATGCCCTGCGTTATTTACGTGCAGATCTGAACAGGTATTTCTCCCTTAAGTTGGACAGTGTGATAAAAGATACCCTGTGTTATGTACTGCGGGTCGATGCGAAGCATCCGCCGGTAAAGGTGGATTCGGGGACTAAGCGGGAAATGAATGTCAGCGAAAGGAATACCCTGCCCAAATATATGCGGAACTATGAGGTGGAGAGCCTGCGTATTGAACTGGAGGAAAAGTATAAAGTACCGTTCCTGAATGAAACGGAATACGCGGACCCCATCTCCGTCGATCTTCCCGCCGACATAACGAACGCTGTTGAGTTGGAACGTTTGCTTCGAAAACAGGGATTCCTCCTTACGCGTGAAATGCGAAAGGTGAAGTACCTCCTGCTGAGCCAGCAATCAGATTAACATCATCCTATTAATTCTAAATCAAACCCACATGAAAAATTTATACTATTTGCTTATCCTCCTCTTGCCCCTGATTGGCCGGGGTCAAAGCATTTCCGGCACGGTCACGGATCAGCAGAATGAACCCGTTCCGGGGGTGACGGTCACCTATCCCGGTACCCGCCTGCAGTCGGCCACCGATGAAATGGGCCATTTTATGATGCCAGTGACTTCAGGTCTGGGCGTATTACGCTTCACCTTTACAGGTATGACCACTCAGGAAGTGGATTTTACAGGAAAAAAAGAAATCCGTGTTGTTATGCTGAAAAGCAACAATAAACTGGACGAGATCCAGGTGGTTGCTTATGGTACCAACACCCGGCGGTATAACCTTGGGTCTGTATCTACGGTAAGCGCCGAAGATATAGGTAAACAAGCTGTCAGCAATCCGCTGGAAGCCTTACAGGGCAGAGTGCCGGGGCTTTCGGTTTCGGCAACAAGCGGTGTTCCGGGCGCAGCATTTAATGTGCAGATCCGGGGTCAGAATACGATCAGATCCAGTTCGACGACTAGTCTTGCACCGCGTGATAACCCCTTATTCATTATCGATGGTGTTCCATTCGCCCCGCAAAACACCAGTGTCAACCAGTTTAATTCCATTGCAGCGCCCGGACTTGGCGGCGTATTTAATAACCCGTACGGGGGTATAAGCCCTTTCAACAGCATCAATCCGGCGGACATAGAAAGTATGGAGGTCCTGAGGGACGCGGATGCCACAGCGATCTACGGCTCGAGAGGGGGGAACGGAGTGATCCTGATCACCACAAAAAAAGGCAGGGCAGGCAAGACAGATTTTAACCTGAACGTACGCAGCGGGGTGAGTTTTGTCGGCCATACCATGCCGATGATGAATACCGAACAGTACCTGGCTATGAGGAAGGAGGCTTTTGCCAACGACGGACTGGTACCCAGTGCCACCCTGTATGACCCTGCATATGCACCTGACCTGACCATATTTGACCAGAACCGTTATACGGACTGGAAAAAGTTTTCCATGGGTAAAACCGCTCAAAATACCAATGCTGCTGCATCACTTTCGGGCGGTAATACAAATACCCAGTTCCGGCTTGGCGCCGGTTTTAACCGCGATACCTATATTTTTCCGGGAGACTTCGCGGATCAGCGTGCGACTTTTTCCGCGAATATGCACCATGCTGCATTGAACAGAAAGTTTACTGCCGACTTTACCATTAACTATGGGTATGGAAAAAATAACTCATCCGGCTCTGCCAGTGCTTTAATGGCAGCTATGCTGGAACCGAACAGCCCGGAGCTGCTGGACAGCAATGGCAACCCCGTATTTAATTATCAAGGGGTTATTCTCGACGGTTCCTATGCCGGAGGCAATCCTTACAGTTATTTAAAGCGGCTCTATTCCATCACCAACACCAATCTTTCCGGTAACTTGTTGCTATCATATGAAATACTAAAAGGGCTGACTTTTCGAAGCAGTTTGGGATATAACACTTTCGCTAATAACGAATATACAAATACTCCCAAAACCACCCTCAGCCCGAATGTAAACCCGGTGTCGACTGCGAGATTCGGCAGGAACGACCTGACTACCTGGATATTGGAACCACAGCTGGAATACCGCAAAAATATGGGTCACCATATGGTCAACGTACTTGCCGGCACTACTTTCCAGCGCAACGGCAGCGCGAGGACAGATACTTACGCTTCAGGTTATATTGACGACAGGCTGCTGGGTTCCATATCCGGTGCCGTGACGAGTTCCACATCCGATGCTTATAATGAATATAAATATAACGCCATATTTGCGCGCGTCAGCTACCGGTATGACGGCAAATATCTGTTGAACATTAATGGCAGAAGGGATGGTTCCAGCAGGTTCGGTCCGTCACGTCAGTTTGGCAACTTTGGATCCGTCGGTGCCGGATGGATATTCTCTGAGGAGAAAATAGTCCGGAATAAACTTCCTATATTAAGTTATGGCAAACTCCGGGCGAGTTATGGTATTACCGGAAGTGACCTGATCTCTGATTACCAGTTTCTCCCGCGATGGTCGCCGACGATAAATCCTTACGGCGGCAACCTGGGCTATACAGCGGAAAACCTGTTCAATCCGCAGTTGAGCTGGGCAAGCACTAAAAAACTGGAGTTCGGACTGGAAACGGGTTTGTTTAAGGATCGGTTACTGTTTACTTCCGTTTGGTTCAGAAACCGCTCAGGTGACCAGCTGGTGACGACGCAATTGCCCTCGCAGGCCGGTTTTGGCAGCGTGTATGAGAATTGGGGGGCGGTTGTTCAAAATTCAGGATGGGAGTTTACCCTGCATGGCGCTATCCTTAACAAAGCTGCGTTAATCTGGAACAGTTCTTTTAACCTGACCATTCCCAGCAATAAGCTATTATCTTTCCCGGGGATTGAGCTCTCCAATTATTCCATATTGTACTTTGTAGGGCGCTCTCTGGGTACCGTAACGGGTTTTAATTATGCCGGTGTGAATCCGGCAACGGGATTGTTTCAGTTTACTGCTGCGGACGGGCAGCTGACCTCAACGCCGGTGAGATCAACGCTCGGACGGCTGAACGATTATGATTTTATCGGTAGCACCGACCCTAAATTTTATGGCGGCTGGCTAAATTCATTTCAGTATAAGGGATTTCAGCTGGATGTATTCCTGGAGTTCAAAAAACAAATGGGTAGGAACTACCTTGCACAGGCATATGCCTACCTGCCGGGACAGGAAGTTAATCTGCCGGTTTCTTTTCTGGACAGGTGGCGGGCGCCCGGCCAGGAGGCAACCTTACAGCGTTTGTCTACTCAATATACTCAAGCTTATACCGCTGCCAATAATTTCATAGCATCGAGTGGTGCCTACGGCGACGCTTCTTATATCCGTTTCAAAACGGCGACGCTGTCTTATAATCTGCCACGCAGCCTGAGTGCCAAATGGGGTATGCAGGGGCTGCGGATATACGCGACCGCGCAAAACCTTTTTACGATCACGGGGTATCAGGGCAACGATCCGGAGACTCAGAACTTCTATGGTGTGCCGCCCCTTAAAGCTTTCAGTTTTGGTCTTAACATTAACCTTTAAAATATAACAGCATGAAAAATAAATATACAATTGGGCTGTTCCTCTTATGGGCAACAGTTTATGTGCTGACCTCCTGCAGAAAATTTGTGGAGATCAGCGGCCCCAAAAACCAGTTGACAACCGGTCAGGTATTTGCCGACAGCCTGAACGCGAATGCTGCTGTCCTGGGAATTTACTACCAGATTGCCGCAGGCGGCAGCTTTGGCCTGCTCGCGGGGGGTATGACGCTATATCCGGGACTGTCATCCGATGAAATGAATATTACCACGACGGACGCGTCGATGGGTGCTATTTTTAATAACAATATTTTAGTTACCAATGATAAAATTCAGACCCTGTATACGCAGGGCTACAGATATATTTACCAGACAAACGCCTGTATTGAGGGAATTGCAGCCTCGTCTCAGCTATCTGCTACAGCCAAAGCGCGGCTCACTGCGGAGGCGCGGTTTTTACGCGCCTTCGTTTATTTTAATCTGGTCAATCTCTATGGTGGGTTGCCAATTGTGACTACTTCGGATTATAATGTTTCGAGGCTGATCGCAAGGTCATCGCCTGATCTTGTATATCAGCAGATCGTTGCTGACCTCCTGTTCGCACAGTCGAATCTGCTTATGAACACAATGGTTAAAGACCGCGCGGATTATTACACCGCTACGGCTTTACTGGCCAGGGTTTACCTGTATACAGGGAAATATGCGCTGGCTGTTTCGGAAACTGACAAAGTTATAGGCTCAGGTAAATTTACGCTGGAAAGTAACCTGAACAACGTTTTTCTTTTTGCAAGCCGTGAAACGATCTGGCATACTTCCACGGCTATTCCCTTGCAGGCAACGTATGAAGGTTTGTATTTCGTCCCATCTAGCGCTACTGCAAAGCCGCGATACGTAATCTCCGGAAGCCTCTACGATGCTTTTGAGCCAAGGGACAACCGGAAGCTCAGCTGGATTAAAGTAAATATCAATTCCGGACAGGCTTATCCCTACCCGTTTAAGTACAAGATACGTACGCAGGTTACGTCTCCAACTGAGAACTATGTAGTGAGCCGCCTTGCGGAACAGTACCTGATCAGGGCTGAAGCCAGGACTAACTTAGATGATCTGGACGGAGGCAGAAAAGATGTGAATATGATCCGCAGCCGTGCGGGCTTAGGAAATGTGGTTGCTGCAGACAAAGCTTCCCTGTTACTGGCTATTGAGAAGGAACGGCGCGTGGAGCTGTTTTGTGAATGGGGAAACAGGTGGCTGGACCTCAAAAGGACGAAAAGGGCTCTTGCCGTTTTGGGGCAGGTTAAACCTAACCTTAATGAAAATTCATTATTGTACCCTATTCCTGTGAAAGAACTGAATACCAATCCCAATATATCCCAGAATCCCGGATACTAAAAAATAAGCAGTTGCCGGAAGACCCGCAACTGCTTATTTTAATTGTTTTACTCGTTGTTTCGTAACGCGGCCTGAACATCTGATTGCTGCGCGCCATTTAAGGTGTTTGACATTGTCACCTTACCTGGATCAAAGCCGGATACACATTGTTTGCTCACGCCTTCGCAATCATCAGCTTCGTCAGGTGCGTTCGGACCGTCAGCTCCGCTGATATAGGCCGCATTAGCGGATGGAACCGGTGTAGTGGTATCGATATTCCCTGATATCACGAACCATTTGTAGTTTACATCGGCTTTAACCGGAACTTTTAGTGAGGTAGTAAATGCGCTTACGCTGATCGCTATTACAATAGCCAATAATCCAAAAAAACTCTTTTTCATGGTATGGAAGGCTTTTATACATCAAAAAGCCCTGGAAAAACTTTAGTTGATTAATTATTACATTTTTACGCCTACTCTTTTCAGGCTTTCGGCAATTCCCTTTCCTGACAGCCGGCCATCGGCGGGCAGAAGTCTTAAATTCTTCCTTGCGCGGACCTCCTTTCCCTGTAAACATGATATGATCCGTAGACTGTTAACAGCAAGAAGAAAAGATTGAACAGGAAGTGCTGCTTCCAGTTCATCATCCTGAGCACGCCACCGCAGGAACAGGGGACCCGCCCGAAATAGTTGAGGAGTACGAGCCCGATATAAGCGGTAAATAAAAGCATTAGCAGTGCCGACAGATAAAAGCCGGCCTGCCTTGTTGCCTGGAAAACCAGCAGCAGCGCAGCCAGAATTTCAACAGGAGGCAAAGTATATATCAATATATCCGCTAAATACCGGGGAAGGGTCTGGTTGTGCATCTGCGCTTTGAAATGATGAAAATCCATCAGCTTGCTTGATGCGGTATAGATCCACAAAAGCACCAGCAAAAAAATGATGAGTTCCGGCAGGACAAACTTTAGATTTTTCATGATATAACCTCCTGATCCAAAGTTATAAGGCCATGAAGGACAGAAAATGTCACTTACCTTTATTGATATAATATTTTTTTTGGAGGCGGTCGTATTGAATGATATGGCCCCGGTCACGAAGGTGATTGAGCATTCTTTTGATGGTTCGCGTGCTGCAGCTAAACCGGTCGGCCGTATTTTGCAGTGAGCGGAAGCGATTTTTTTCTAACAGCTCAACAAGGTAGTTAAGCCGCTGCTCGTATGATCTGTAATCCATAACAACTCCGGTCTGTAATTGGCAGGCATGAAGTTGGATGATAACAGCGGAAATTACTATTAGCTGAACTTATAAATTATTTGATTACCAGCTTTTAAGTGTCACTGAAGTACCCATTAAGGTGAGGGTATAGCGTTTTTCTTTTTGCGGATAGGGTCAAGCCAAAGTGATTTGATCTTATTTATCGTTTTCCGGAAAAACAAGTGATTAATGCCGGTGCCGAATTTAGGTTTAGGCATAAGTTCGAAGGGGGATATCTCCAGCACCTCCGCTATTTCGTATACCCGCCTGATTGTAAGTTCCGTTTCGTTCCTTTCCAGATTGGAGTACGCTGCCTGAGATATATCCAGCATAAATGCCATGTACTCCTGACTGTAGTTTTTGGTCAGCCTGCGAATTCTGATCTTTTCTCCAATAGTTTCCATACCGTGTTATTTCGCGATGTAATCCTATAAGCAAATATAATAAATTACAAGTTAAGGTTTTAGCTTAAGCAAGGTGTCCGGGGCAATTTTACAGCAATTCCTGATTTTGGGAAGAAACAGTAAATATTTAATTATGAAAAACATGACAGATGCTGATGCCGCAGAACTAAAGGGCGGTATTAGTCCCGGTGTAAGCAATTGTGCATATAACATCGGTATCTCCGCTTCGTTTGGCGGACTTTTTGGTGGTGCAGGCGCTGTTGTCGGCGCATTGGCCGCAGCGACAGGCCCATCCTGCCTCGGATGGTGGTAAGACTTAAACAGGGCTCCGGCCCTGTTTAAAAGATCAAACCCGGAAAAAGCGCGACCGTCCCAACGATTCCCCCAAGTGCGCTATAAAAATGCAGTTCATTGTTCATCAGCGGATTGTTCGTCCTGTACTGGTAAACCGTGAGGACAACAATGAATAACAGTGCCATCATGCTGTTTTTAACGCCGCCGTAAACCGGCAGATAAAAAGCAACCTTGTCCGGCTTTAACAACATAAAACTCATCATACATCCCATGATACTGCCTGATGCGCCGGCACTCGAATAATTAAAATCATTTCGATGTCTCAGCGTGATCACAATCACTCCTGTCAGGTAGCTCAACAGGTAGATCAGAAAAAACTGTCCGCTGCCGTAAAACGACTGCTGGTTAAGACTCTGCTCCAGATTGATACATACCACATAATACATCCAGGCATTCATCAGCAAGTGGGCAAAGTCATTATGGATCAGTTCCGCAGTAAACAATCTGTAGTATTCTTTATGTTTTACGATCCCAAAGGGGTGGAGGATCAGTTTAAGAAAGTACCCGGGATGGTAAAGGCCGTAAATGGTGCTGATGATTATGGTCAATAAAAGCAGGGCGGATACCGGTGCGCCACCGGTTAACTGATAGATAAGGAGGTTGTGCATAAAGAAAAAAGTTAATCTGTGCTATAACATGAACTAATAATTTAAAATGATACGTAATTGATTCTGGCACCATTCGCGCAGATTTTTACCAAAAAATCTACTGCTATGAAAATCCTGCTTAAAAATGGTATGATCCACCTGGCGCTGCTGCTCGTCTTCACATTTTTACTGATCCGAATTGCGGGAGAAATTGTTCTCACAGCTGAATTTTATGCCAACAGCGGTGACCCGTTGTCCGGAATACCCGGGCAGGGGGCCGGTGTTTTAGAACTGATGCAGAAATGGATATACCTGACTTCGGCAGTTTACCTGTTGATCAAGCTGGGCCTGATCACACTCATCCTCCACACCGCATTGTACCTGAATAATCAAAATGTTTCCTTAAACAGCGTTTTTAAGATAACCGTTGTTGCCGAGTATATCTTTCTTATTCCCGCCGCTATCAAATTAGGGACATTTTCTTATACGCATCCTGACGGGAATTTGTTAGACTGGCATCAATATTATGTGCTCGCAGCGATTACCTTGTTTAAAGAAGTTCCTGCAGGCTGGTATTACGCGCTGCAGACCCTGAACGCTTTTGAGGTTATTTACTGGTTTTTGCTTGCCTTTGGTGTTATGCGAATTTCTTCATTGAATTATGACGCGGCCCTGAGGATGATATTCGTTTCGTATGTACCCTCCCTTTTGTTATGGGTAGCTGTAGTGACTTTTGTCTGCCTGTTAATGTTTCCTTCAATGGGGTGATTGTGACTGGTATTTATGCGGAACAGACTAAAAACTCAAATTGCATTTATATGTACTGCTATGAAAACAACACATCAGTTTCTGAAATTTTTTGTAGGACAGTCCGGTCCCAGCGACTGCGGCATCGCCTGTATGGCCATGATCTTAAACTATACCGGAAGGCCGGGTGTCGCGGATAGGCTATTAAGGGAGACCAGTATATCAGAGGATGGCCTCTCTTTACTGGAACTCCGGCATCTGGCAGCAACATCAGGTTTAACCGGTGAATGCGTCCGCATGGATTTTGCGCACCTCAGAGAAGCCGGGCCACCATTAATTCTCCATGTCGGCGAGCAGAGGGGAGACCATTTCGTGGTTTGCTTTGGTTCGCGAAGGAAAGGAAATGATTACCATTACCTTATTGCAGATCCCGCAACAGGTGTGCAGTTTATCGCGGAAAGGGATTTAGAATCGGTCTGGCATGGGCAGGCTGCCCTTTATTTTGAAGGCATCAGAAAAGGTCCGCCACAACTCTTTAAGGTGCATTGGATGCAATTGTTGCAGATCAAGGGATTCCGTAAAGTATTCCTGCTCACGGTACCCCTGCTTAATTTATGTGCGACACTGATGGGGATATGCATTTCCTGGATGCTGCAGAGGGGTTTGGATCACCCTGTGTCGGAGGAAAGCTTCTCCATCCTCGCCGCTTTGATATCATTGTTATTCATTATTACGCTTTTCAAAAATATAGTCAATTATATTCGCCGGCATTTGCTGATCACTTTAGGCACTTCAGTTAGCCATCAACTCATTTCTGTTTATATAAACAATCTGGTAATCCGCCGTGCCAACCCGGGGAATCATACTTCACAGGCTATAAGGAAAGCACTGGGAGAAATAAGAAATATCCAGAATGCGCTGGTCACACTGATAGCCGTTATGGTTTCCGAGGGTTTGATACTGACCTCTGTCATTGCAGCATTGTTCTTTTTTGATCCCCTGATTGGATTGGTTAATATAGTATACCTGGGTATTTTACATACGCACGCTGTCAGATGTATACCCGGTACAGCAGTTGACAATGTTAAATTGCAAACACTCCTGAGCAGGTGTGAGGACGGGCTGGTTAATGAGTTGAATGTGCACAAACATGACCGTTTCCCTCAGGATCTTAAAATGGAACATAACAGAAGGTTTCAGCAGTACCAGGAATACGCAAGATCCGCGGCCGTAAGGATGAGCAGATACGGCTTGATGTATGAGTCTGCCGGAACGGTCAATGTCATAATCGTCTTCGCTGTCAGCATCTATAAGGTCCAGGGACAGCAAATAAATTATCCCAGCCTGATGGTGATGGTGATCCTCAGTTATTTTGTAACTGTACTTGTACCCAAAGTTGGTAACGCCTTCCCGGTAGTTGCGGAAGGTGCATTGCAGGTTCGCCGCTTTCTGAATCCATAAATACTGTACATCTTAATAATTGTCCTGTTTACCGGAAATCCACTCCGGCCCGATGTTCATGTCAAAATTTTAGTAATTGCCTATGAACCCTGTCATTGAAAAACTACGAACAGAATTAAATGATCAGCTTTATGCTATCGGGGAAATGCCCGGTGGGTTGGAAAAGCTGAACCGATTGTTAAACGTTATCGACAAGGCAACATTTGAGCTGAATCGGCTAATTGCCGGCCTGCAATTCGAATCCCAGCAGGAAGAGGTGCATTTTTTTAAATATCAGAAACCCGAAATTCTGGCGAGACGGATCGAAGAACTGATGCGCTATAACCTGACGGTGAACGCGCCCATCGGAACTCCGGAGAGTAAGATCAGGTATTTTGAAGACGAACTAAAAGCAAGGCGGAGTTTTTTTCGCATGAATAGCTTTCATTATCAGTATTTTAAAAGAGGAATATCTGAACTGGACCAGTTTTACTTCCTCAGGACCGGTGGACCGCTGAGCATACCCGTCGCTGACTTCCCTGAACTGGAAAATCATGTCGCTACCCCCATGAGTTATCTGTTCGCGAAATTTATGGCCTACGAGAATATTCAGCTTTTTATCCTGGAACAAATCGCGTTCATCCGGTTTCCTGAAAGTATGCAGCAAAAGCAGGGGGGTGCTCAGCAGGCTGAACTGAAATGGACAGGGGATGCCGTGAACATCGTTGAGCTTGCCTATGGCATCTGGCTAACAGGTCAGCTGAACAATGGAAACGCAAGTTTGAATCAGATCGTCCGGTGGCTGGAAAACTCACTGCAGGTAACGATTGGTATTATCCAGCGCCGTTTTTCCGAAATTGAAAGAAGGAAGCGACTGAGCCCCACCAGGTATATCGACCAAATGAAAATGGCGATCCTTCAGAAGATCGAAAGCGGGAATCTGTAAAGACTATTGATTTTCGATTCCCCTTTTATTTCTCTGCTATATCCCGATATCCGCATAACCCAGTTAGCCGGATATAAAAATATCTTTCGGTACTACCGAAAAACTCCTGAATTAAGACCCGGCATTACCTTCAATTTTGATCCCGATGACGCTGACAGTATTGTCGGTCAGGGATAAAAAGGCAGTTCTGCAGGTTTTAAAACCCTTTCAATAATTGCCCGCCCTCTCCACACTCTGTTTTGTCAGTTTTTGCCCATACCGGTAAACCGGAATGGCAGCCCCGGAGCAGGTTATCAGTTCCGCCGCTCTTTGACATGCAGGGACAAAGCATTATTCCGCCCGGAAAGCGGAAAATTTTGTGAAGGTGAGATCATATCAACAGACCGAAAGCGCAAAGGCAGGCGAGAGCCCGGCAGGTAGATGCCGACGTGAGTAGTCCCGAAAATATATACCGGCAGAAGCGAATTGAACGGGTTCGTTACCCGCTGCCGGTTCGAAAGGCGGCTATCCGGCCGCTTACTATTTATCATTAAATGAAAATTTGGATATGGATAATTATTTATCAGCTAAAACATTAAAGGAACAGGCTTCCATTGTAACGCTGCTCAACGCCCTCGGTTACCAGCCTGTCAAAAAATCAGGGAAAGAGCATATGTATCGAAGTATGTTGCGGGATGGCGACAATACACCTTCATTCACAGTCGATGACAGGATCGGAGCATGGTTCGACCATGGAAGCGGCAAAGGCGGAAATATTATAGATTTCGGTCTGGCTTACTGGCGGGATCTCGATTTTAAAGGCGTCGTTGAGAAAATACAACAGGTGTGCAACACGCCTTTGCCGGTTAAGGAGTACCGGCCCAGGATGCCGGTTAAGGTCCGTAATTATAAGGTTGACCAAGTAAAACCTATCGGTACGCACCCCGCGATTACCAGTTACCTGAAAGGTCGGGGTGTTCTGGAAGTTGCCGGCGGTCGCCTCAGCGAATTGTATTACCATGTGCTGAACGACCAGGGCGAAAAGAAGTGCTTTTTCGCGGCAGGTTGGAAAAATGAAGCGGGCAGCTGGGAAGTCAGGAACAAATTTTTCAAGGGCTGCCTCGGCAGCAAGGCGATCACATTTGTTCCCGGAGACACCCGGCACGCAGCGATATTTGAAGGTTATATCAATTACCTGAGCTGGCTTACCGAAAACAGAGCAGCAAAGGAAAGTGTGATCATCCTCAATACACTGTCGCTGCTGCGGGAAGGAATTGTAAAAGCTACCCAATTTTCCAAGCTGGATGTTTATTTTGACAGGGATATAGCAGGGTTCCAGGCAGCCAGGGAATTTATTAAAGCATTACCCTATGCGGATGACAGATCATCCGCATTCCAGGGATTCAATGACTACAATGACAAAATAGTAGCTGTTTCAGCATTGGTTTTAAAAGCTGACCGGGGACACCATCCGATAAAAAGATAAGCCCGTTTAACGGGTTTTATAACCCAAAACCTCCTTTGATTCTGCAACGGCAAGATGTCTTTTTGTCGGACAAAAAGAATCTTGCCCTACGGGGTTAGCTGAAAACTTCGCAACTCGTTTTTCTTATGGCTGAACAAAGAATACTGAAGGGAAGACCAAAACTAAAAACAGGAAAACGCGTCAGAAAAATTGATGCCAGGTTTACGGAAGAAGAATATTTAAAGATTACCGGGCTGGAGCAAGCCTTGGGGCTCAGCAAAACGGAATTGATCAGAGTGCGGCTGCTTAACGACGCGGACAGGATCGTGGTCAATTCCAGGGAACTGATCCGGCAACTCGATGGCATCGGTGCCGAAATGGGCCGGGCAGGTAACAATATCAATCAACTGGCCCGGCATACGAATGCCCTTAACCTTGCCGGGAATATTCCGCCTGTTGTAGCGGAAAAATTCAATTATTTGATGACGGATTATGTTAAGATGCAGCGGTTATTGGAAAACTCCCTGCGAAAGATTATTCAGCTGATGGGAAGGTGATATAGCGATATACGGATAGGAAGTCAGGCCCGTACACTATTACAATGGTACACAGTTATAAGGTAACAGGTTTACAGCGATAGATAGTTATCCCGTTTCGGCGTTATAGCGCTACAGATAATCCGTGATAGTGTGTTATAGCGTTATATAGCTACAGCGCGCTAATGATAGCAGGATAGCTGACTATATCGTAGCAGCGATATTTTGCCACAGGGTTAGCCCGATACAGCGTTAGCCGGATTGATGGTTTCAAAGATATATCAGCTTTAACGGGCCCATGATCGTTAAGATATTTAAACCTGCAGCGACTTTTAGCGGTGTGCGGTATAATACAAGGAAAGTCGATGGAAACAGGGGACAGCTGATGAAGGTGGCCAACTTCGGCCCTTTGCAGGCTTTTGGTCACCTGAAGCCCCATGATTATATCAACTACCTTTCATCGCTTGCTGCCCTGAATAAAAATGTGAGATTGCCCCAGTTCCATGCCGTTATATCCGCAAAAGGGAAGTCCTATGATAAAGATACCCTTACCGGTATCGCCACATCATGGCTAAAAGAAATGGGTTATGGCGATCAGCCTTATCTGATCGTTTTTCACCATGACACGGACAATAACCACGTGCATATGGTATCCTCCCGGGTCGACCGGCAGGGCGACAAAATCACTAGCGCGTTTGAAGGGAAAAGAGCACAGGCTGCAATGAGCAATATACTGGGTTATGATTACGGAATGCAATATTCCTTCAGTACCAAAGCACAGTTTTTTATGATCCTGGAATCATGCGGGTTTCCCGGAAGAGATCCGGATGAAAGCCGCTTAAAGGCAAGGATCGACGGTTATGTTCCCAACCGGAAACGTGCAGAGGAACTGAAATGCCTGCTCACAGATTATAAAAATGTACCGGAATTCAGGGATGAACTAAAGGCCAGGTTCGGACTTGACCTGATCTTCCATAGCACGGAAGGAAAAAAGCCCTACGGCTATTCCATTATAGACCACCGGGAGAAAATTGTTTTTAAAGGCAGTGAAGTTCTGCCGCTACGGGAATTGCTATCAGATGGTGTTAAAATTTCCGCTGTTGAAACAGCCCCGGCTGAAAAGAAAACAGGGCCGGTGGCGGATTTCATCGGGCAGGTAGCCATTGCTTATGATGTCGATGACGCAAAGGTACATGGTCTGCGGCGCAGCCGCCGTAAAAAAAACAGTTCATTCAAACGCTAAACTTAATTATTATACTATGATCATCATCATTGGAAATCAAAAAGGCGGGGCAGGTAAAAGCACACTCGCGATGCTTCTGGCCAATTACCTGACCACCACAAAAAACTGCAGGGCAACTGTTATAGACATGGATTACCAGCAATCCGTTGCCCAGAAGTTTGACAAAGCCAAGATCCTCGAAAACGCAGAGCCCTACCAGGTGGTACCGGCAAATCTGGACAGCTATCCCATGCTGAAGCAACTCCTTGACCGCGAGCGGAGAGAGATCACCATCATTGACCTGCCCGGAAAGCTGGACGATGACGGCCTGATCCCGGTTTTTCAGTCAGCAGACATGGTCATCTGCCCATTTGCATACGACGAATTCACCTTTGAATCCACTGTGCTTTTTACGGTTGTCCTGCGAAAAATAAATCCTTCCGTTACCATCGTTTTTATTCCCAACAGGGTAAAAGCCAATGCCCGGTATGAGATCATGCTGGAAGTTGACGAGCAGCTTTCCAAATTCGGCATGATCACACCTGTGCTGCCTGACAGAGTGGACTTCCAGCGCGTTACAACTTTTTATACACCGCAAAGCCTGATTCCGGTCATCGATCCGGTGTTCGATCAAATTTATAACAAACACCTGCATGGAAAATATGAAATCGTTAGCTGACCAGATCAGGGAACAACTCAGTCATCCCGCGCCGGCGGGTCGCAAGGGACGACCTGAAAAAGCGGAGAAAAAACCGGGGGGAAAGGTAAAAGTACCGGCAATACTAACCGCCATACAGGACTATGATAATACCGAAAATAAAAGTATGGTGCACGTTCGCTTTAACGAAAAAACGGTGCGAACAATGAACCAGTTTAAAATGGCAACAGGGGTGGATGTAACCAAACTCGTCGCCTTCTCCGTCAAACATCTTTTCGAATCCTTTCCGGAGATCAAAAACATTATTAAACAATTTATTCAAAATTCTGACTTATGACCTGGATCAAATTTTTACTCTGCCTGAGCGGCGTATACCTGCTTTACTATGCAGCTATTATTTCATGGGACCTGTTACGCAACAGGAATCCTCCCGATGAATCCTCCGCCGCTGTGATCACCTTTGAGGACGCTGCGGAACCGGTAAAGAAAGTAACGGACGATGAACAGGGCTTATACAATAATTCCGTATTGTCTTCAGGTGGGGTTAGTCTCCGGCAATTGTTTACGCTCGCCAGGGCCGATGCGGTTGAATTTACACGGCCTGTTAGCTTTAACCGATGAAAGTCCTCTTGACTATTTCCGCCTGCCTGATCACTACAGCCGCAGGCGCACAGCCCGGCATAGCGGAGATGCAGCAGGCCGAGCAGGCACTGACAGGTGACTTCTTTTCTGCGTTCGATTTCGCAATGGTACTCGCGACCCTGCTGGGTCTGAATGGGGCGATCAGGATCTATCACAACTGGCAGATGGGAAAAGACAGGATAGATACTGATGTCGCCGCCTGGTTCTTTGCCGCATTCTTCATGGTACTCGCCGGGGCATTCCTTCGTGCACTCTTTGGCATTTAAAAGATCCTATTTCAGCCGCAGGGTTTGGTTTCGCCCTCACTTTGCCCTGAACTCCCGTGGCGTTGTTCGTGATCTGAACGCCCGGCTGTGTCCTGCCGGCTGCAAGCAGCGGCCAATAAAAGATCTCCGCAAGTATATTTTATTCTTACTTTAATGTTTAACTCAACGAAAAAATTATGGGCCTCAGCAGTTCTGCTGGCCCTGACCATGCCGGTTTTTGCCCAAAGCGGTGTGACCGGACTCAACACGGCGACATCGACCCTGAAGACCTATGTTGCTCCGGTAACCAATATTACCCTGGTGATCGGCGGTATCGTAGGCATCGTCGGTGCCATCCGTGTCTATTCCAAGTGGAACAGCGGTGATCAGGACATCAACAAGGAACTGATGGGATGGGGAGGCTCCTGTGTGTTCCTTGTGGTTTCCGCCCTGGTGATCAAAGCATTCTTCGGCTTGTAATGGCCCGAAAGTATGCCGTTTATAAGGGGCTGCAGAAGCCCCTTATATTCAGGGGTTTTAAGGGAAAATTCATTTACTGGGGCCTCGGCTTTCTGCTCACCGGACTGGTGCTGGGCGCTTTGACCATGTCCCTTATCAATATGTGGCTCGGCGCCCTTGTGCTGATCGGATGTGTTGTAGGGGGCCTCTTATTTACCGCCGCGAAACAAAAAAACGGTTTGCACAGCAAAAGCCGGAGATCCGGCATCTTAATCCTCAACCACTATGGCCGCAAAAACATTATTTAATATCCCCTACGCAGGGGTGGACAAAGGCAGTGACTTTGATCTGCTCATCGGTCTGCAGGGGGATTGTTCCATCATCATTAAGATCGTTAATCCGGTTATCCGGTTTTCAGCCCATGCCAGCGGATATGAAGAGTTTCATCATACGTTGCTGAATATCGTCAAAATTCTGGGCGATGGTTATATCATTCAGAAACAGGATGTCATCAGCCGCGCCCCCTGGAAAGGGAACCCTGCCGGGGAATATCTTCAGCAAAGATATAACGAGCATTTTGAAGGGCGTGAATGCCTGCATGTGGACACCTATCTTGCCATCACCAGGCCGCCAAAAAAAGGTGCCTTTTACGTTTACGACGCCAAAAAACTCCGGGAGTTCAGGATCGCAGTTGCCAAGGTGCTGGGTGTGCTGCCCTCGCCCTTCGTTCTGCGGGAAAAGGAGATCAACCTGCTCGTCATGCAGACCCTGAGCATGGATTTCAGGAGCAGTCACATCAGCCTGAACAACCTTTTCCCCACAGATACGGAGATCCGCTCAGGGAATAAGGTCATCCGGAACATCAGCCTGGTGAACATTGACAGCATCGACCTGCCCGGCGAAATAGGCACACATATTGAACTGAACGACAAGGAAAGCATCCGCGGATTTCCGGTTGACCTGCTTTCCTTTCTTTTTAAAGTGCCGGGTTGCGATGTCATTCTCTATAACCAGGTCATTTCCATTCCCAACCAGCTGACAACGCTGCGCAAACTGGAACAGAAAAAGAAACGGCACTCCGGGATACCCGACCCGGCCAATCAGTTATGTGTGGAGGATATTGACCTGCTGCTCAATGATGTGGCCAGGGAAAACCAATTGCTGGTCAACTGCCATTTTAATATTGTTGTCGGGGCAGCAGAAACGGAGATCGCGAAGGCTGCAAATTTCATTGAAAGCTCGCTTTTTCAACTCGGTATTTTACCCAGCAAAAATGCCTATAACCAGCTGGAACTCTTCCGGTCGGCATTGCCGGGAAATGCCGCTGAACTGAAAGACTATGACTGGTTTTTAACAACCTGTGATGCCGCGGCCTGCTTTTTCTTCAAGGAGTCCCTGCCGAAGGATGATGCATCCGACTTCCTGATCCGGTTCACGGACAGACAGGGCATACCCGTTGGAATAGATCCTTCAGACCTGCCCATGCGCACTGGCAGAATAAATAACCGCAACAGGTTCTGCCTCGGTCCCAGTGGTTCCGGCAAGAGTTTTTTTATGAACTCACTCATCGAGCAATACATGCTTTACAACATGGATATGGTGATTGTCGATACAGGACATTCCTATTCCGGCCTGTGTTCTTATTATAATGGAAAATACATCACCTACAGCGATACTACCCCCATCACCATGAATCCATTCCGGATCACCGAGCCGGAATATAATATTGAAAAGAAAGACTTTCTGTGCACCCTTATCGGTGTTGCATGGAAAGGAGCGGAGGGAACTTTCAGCCCGGTGGAAAGAGATGTCGTATCCAGCGTGATCTCGGCCTATTACCTGATATCATTTGCTGAAAATGCCGAACTTAATTTTAATACTTTCTATGAGTTCGCCCTGGACAGGATCCCGGTGATCAAAGCAGAGGAAAGGATCGTTTTTGATTTCGATGAGTTCCGCTATGTGCTGAAGAAGTTCTATAAAGGCGGCGAGTTCGCGCCGATCCTGAACAAGGAGTCAGATAAATCGCTTTTCACGGAACGCTTCATCGTTTTTGAAATTGACGCGATCAAAGAACATAAGATCCTTTTCCCGATCGTGACCCTTATTATCATGGATGTGTTTATCCAAAAAATGCGTTACCGTTCTGACCGCCGGAAGGCGCTGGTTGTCGAAGAAGCATGGAAAGCGATTGCCAGCCCGCTGATGGCCGGCTACCTGCTGTATCTCTATAAAACGGTCAGAAAGTTCTGGGGAGAAGCGATAGTGGTAACGCAGGAACTCGGGGATATCATCGGCAATGCCGTTGTGAAAGACAGTATCATCAACAATTCGGATACCATCTGCCTGCTCGATCAGACCAAATTCAAGGATAATTACAATGATATCGCCGCATTACTGTCCATTAATGAAACGGAAAGGCGCAAGATATTTACGATCAATCAACTGGACAATACGGAAGGGAGGGGCCGCTTCAAAGAGGTGTATATCAGGCGCGGATCAGCAGGCGAAGTTTATGGCGTGGAGGTTTCCCTGCACCAATACCTCACCTATACGACGGAAAAACCGGAAAAGTCGGCCGTGGAATATTATACCGGGCGCTATGGCGCTTACCGGGAAGGACTGGACGCCTTTGTGGCCGATTTCCATCAGAGCGGGCTCAGCCTGCCCCGGTTTATCAACCAGATTAATCAAAAAGCAAGATCATGAAAAAATTACTTACCGCAGTTTTCTGCCTGCTCGTTAAATGCAGTACCGCCCAGGTGCTGGTATTTGACCCTGTTACCTCAGGTGCCATAGCGGTCAACGCGGGCATCATCAATGGTAAACTGAACGATACCAATGATAAACTCGACCTTATTCAAAAAGGACAACTCACCGTCAGTGCCCAGCTATTAGTGATTAATGACCTGCAAAGTAAAATTTACACCGGCCTGAGCCAGGTGTCGTCCGTGATCAATAACCTGACGACCATCAAGGAGATCGCCGAATGCGGAAATGATATTGTGACGGATGTTGTCAGTTCGGTACAGCTGGCCAGAGCCAATCCCCTGCTGCTTTTATTTGCGGAACAGGGGGCAAGAGATTTCCAGACAAGAGCGGCAACGCTTGCGGCGGAGGTCAGCGCTTTTGTACTGAAGGGCGGCAACGCCAACCTGATGGACGCAGGGGAAAGAGCCAAACTGCTGAACCACATCGCTCAGGAAATGCGCATTCTTCGCGGCATAGCTTATGGCATGAACCGGTCCATGTACTGGGCGAAGATAAACGGCATATTTCGTTCCCTCAACCCCTGGGCCGAATGGCAGAACCAGGACGTCCGGATCGCTAACGATATATTAACCAATGCCAGATACCTGAAACGATGAAGAAGACACTTGCCACGATAACTTTTGCCGTTTTTTTTTATTGTGCCGCCGCGCAGCAGATCAACATTGTCGGAATACATCAGCTGGTGGACGAATCGATCTCTGAAAACAAGATCCAGATCAAAGCCCGCGATAAACAGGCAGTAGCCTCCGGCAATGAACAGGTCAACCTGACCCTGATAACAAAACTAAAGGGTACTTACCGGACATTGCAACAGCGGTATAACCTGCTGGGTACCGCGATCAGCCTGGCGGAGATCGGCGTTTCCGCCAGACCCATGGTCAGCAGGATCATCAGCAACCAGGCGGAGATCATCGGATTGGTACAACAAAATCCCGCACTGCTCCACCTCGGTTACCAGTCTGTCCTTGAGTTCGCGGATCAGGCAGGAAGTCTGTTAGGCTATATCACCGGGCTCACCCTGTCTTTTGGGGATGTTAATCAGATGCGCGCCTCTGACCGTAAACTCCTCTTTGATTACGTGATCGCTGAATTAAGCAGGTTACAGGAGCGCTCCGGTAACCTGCTAAGCCTTTTCAGATATACCAGCCTGAACGCGCTCCTGCGGGCAGCGAATCCATTTCAGGATTATATCGATATAGATAAGGGCATTGCGGAAGAAATACTTCAAAACGCAAAACAATGGAAATAATGAAAGCATTCTGTTTTTTGACGGCAACTGTGCTGATGCCCTTACTGACTTTTGCGCAGCAACTTGTGATCGATGTACAGCACTTTGTTGCCGTCAGTGAAAATGCCGCGGTGCGAACCGGTGCTGAAGCTACGCATGAACAGTATCTCAGCAAAATCAACCATAACATTGACAACCTCAACACCAATATGGGCTCCGTTGTACTGGCGCAGTCCATGATCTGTCAGGCCCTGTCCAATGTGAACTCCGCCCTGAAAAACGGTCTTGAAGTAAAATACATGGCCGTGATCATTGGCGACATGGGCAACTACATGGCGCAGGCCATGGAAATGGCCCGCGAGGAGCCCTGGCTGCTGCTTTTCGCGGAAAAGATATCCGCTGAAATGCGGGCCAAAAGCCTGGCGCTGGTCAATGACGTTTCCGGCTATATATTGAAGGAAGGCAGTAACATTCTTTCAGACTATAATTCCCGCGACCAGCTGCTGCATGATGTCACCCGGCGATTACAGGTGCTGAACGGACTGGCATACGGTGCCTGGAAGGCCATGTACTGGGCCAGGCAACGCGGGATCATCGCCGCTTTAAATCCTTTTCAAAACTATATCAACAGGGATAAAGCGATTGTCGCCCAAATTATTCAGAATGCCCGGTATCTCCGGGAATAATTACCGCTTAACGGCCGGCCGCCGGCAACTAACATCAACGATCATGAAAAACAGCATTATTCTTACCATCATATGCCTGATGCCCGGCTTATCGCCCGGTACCTATGGGCAAACGTTCGTCAGCGACAAAAGCATCAGGTACCAGCAGGAACGTATGGTCTTTTAAACAATGGGACCGCAAAAAATTTACGCCAACTTCCGGATTTCTGGGCCTCAATCCATGGTACTGGCTGACCTGGGGATTCTTTTACCCCAATTACCATAAAAAGGATCTGCGCCCCCTGAGCGGCCCCGGTCCGCAGACACAACGGCTGGCGCTGGTCGCAGCCATGAGCAATACCGACAATCACTATAAGCTGCAATCCGATACCCTGCGCAATAGCGCCTTATCAGAGATAGCCGGGCATTCCGGCCTTTTATCCGGTGCTGATCCGTTGTGGCAGTTGTATTACAGTAAGGAGTTCAGGCCGGTGCTCAACAATTCCATGGCATCCATTCTGGATGGATTATCCATTTCCGTACGTTCCAAACTGTTAGCGGAAGGCATGTACAGCTGGTACAAAAATGAACTGGACCGCTTAAAGGAACGGATCGATGGTGCCCGCTCAGCTGATATGGAAAGAGGAGCGAGGATTATGGCCTATTACCGCCTGCTCCGCGAATACCGTGAACTGGCCGCCATCTGGGCGATCCGGACCTCCGCGGCACAAAGCACCATAGAAATGACGGCTCAGCAGGAGCGCTTAAAGAACAACCGGATAGTGGCACCGGAATGGAGCCCGCAGGTGGATATCCGGATCGCCGGGGAGGTTTTACAACGTGTAAAATGAAAAGGAAGTTAACCTTACTATCGCTGTTGCCACTCGGAGTGACGACAGCTTTTTCCCAGCCAGCAGGCGGGATCAATAATGCCAAAACGCTGGAATATCTGCAGGGGGACGGTGTTTATGAAACGGGAGTAATGGTATTTTTAAAAGGACTCAAAGACTCCGTGTGGTCGCATTTTGATCTTTTTATTACCGATGCCAAAGCGCTTTCAGCGATCTTTATGATCATTTTTTTCGCGATCAAATCCTATGAGATGATGGTCGGTGATAAAAGGCTGGAAATCATGCCGCTGCTGAGGCCCTTCGGCCTGGTGATGATCATCCTTTGGTGGGGTGCATTTGTGAAAATGATCGCCTTTCCTACGGACCTGGTCGCCAGCCGGACGGAGCAGATGTTTGAAAGTGAACAAACCATCGTCAATAACCTGCGCCTGAACAGGGCAGACCTGATGCTGTCCGTAGCCAACTCACTTTACACCTTTCAGGCACAAACGGAAGTAGCAGAAAAGGAGAGCAGTACCTGGTATGGGCAGGCATGGGATGCGGTGTCGAGCACCGTCAAGCAGGGGATCAGCACCGTAGTATCACCGCTGATAGAACTGAAAAACAGGCTGACTATCGGGATGCAGCTGCTCTTTACCCAAAT
This sequence comes from Mucilaginibacter sp. HD30, assembly GCF_054061755.1. Taxonomy (NCBI): domain Bacteria; kingdom Pseudomonadati; phylum Bacteroidota; class Sphingobacteriia; order Sphingobacteriales; family Sphingobacteriaceae; genus Mucilaginibacter; species Mucilaginibacter sp. HD30. The sequence goes on along the minus strand of NZ_JBSSEO010000001.1, from coordinate 1,487,184 downwards.
GCTGGAACTGGCGGGGATATGGATACTCAGGATAGCGGTCTACATTATATTTATGCTGCAAATCATATACTCCACCATCCTTATTATCCTTGGACCCTTCGCGGTAGCCGTCAGTATTTTGCCGGCATTCCGGGATAGTTTCAGCACGTGGATCGCCCGTTTTATTTCGGTCAACCTTTACTCCGGGATCGCCTACCTCATCATGTATCTGGTCGGACTCATGCAGGAATATGCGCTGACCTCAGAGATCAGCAAATACCAGGAACTGGTTGGGCACGACGGAACAAGCGCCAATCTGGAAAAAATGGCCTGGTTTGCCGGCAACGGCATCCTTTCTTTCGGAACCGTCATCATTGTATTTCTCATCGGTGCCATCTGCATGTTTACCGTGCCAAGTATTTCTACCTGGATCATTTCCACCTCCGGAATCAGTTCCGCGGCATCTACCTTCGGCAGAAGTGCCGGAACGGTAGCAGCGGTGGCCAGAAAGGCATCCGGCAGTATAATATAAAATATTCCGATTTTTCTCACTGCCGCCCGAATGGGCGGCCAACAATCTAATCATCTTATGATCATCAAAAACATTGAAGCGAAAATCAGGCTGGCGGTTTTTGTCTCAGCCGGGAGCCTGTGTACCGCGCTGCTTATCGTAGCTGTCAACTCTTTTTACGCCTACAAAATGGTGGCAAACGCACAGAAAAGCATTTACATTCTGGATAAAAATGTACCTGTGCTGGCACGGCAGACCGATATGCAGCTCAACCGCCCCGCCGAATACCGGGCCCATGTTGATCTTTTTCATTCCCTGTTCTTTTCGCTGACACCGGATGATAACTATATGGAATATCAGATGAAAAAGGCCATGTACCTCGTGGATGAAACCGGAATGAAGCAATACAATGACCTGAAGGAGAAAGGCTTTTTTAATTCTATCCTTTCCTCCAGTTCTGTACTTACTCTGCAAACGGACTCCGTCACCGTCGACGCGGTACGGCAATATTTCCGCTATTACGGAAAATTAAAGATCGACAGGCGCAGTTCCACGGTGATCCGCTCGCTGGTAACGGCAGGCTACCTCAGGGACATTCCGCGAAGCGACAATAATCCCCATGGCGTGCTCATTACCTCATGGAAAACACTTGAAAATAAAGACCTCGAAGATGTGGAGAAAAATACATTCTAACCGCGATCCCAGGGATACGCTGTTCAGCGAAATAAAAAAGGTGGTCAGCCCCCGGCTGGAGGGCTTAATGGAAGGGTTCACTGCCATGACGATCCGTTACCCCTGTTCTTTTCTGTTGTTAATGATCATATCCATGATGGTTTCCGCCGTGTTGTCTTTTACACTATTCCGTTCGGGAGAAAAACTGGCTAAAGCCCGTCCTGCCCCGAAGGTGATAAATCCGGTGCAGGATGGTTTAAGCCAGATCACCCGGGCGGCGGAAGAAATACAGGAGATGATGATTCTCCGGCACACCGTCGACAGCATTTCGGCGAAAAAACAGCTGACACCTGCGGACAGCCTGCTGCTGGACAGCGTGCTAAGCCGCCTTCAGCGTATTCACCCATTAAAACAATAATGTGATGCAGATTAATTTCAAACAACCCAAATATGTATTGCCGCTGCTCGCCCTGCCATTCTTATGCTTATTTTTCTATGTCTGGCACAGCGGATTTTCAAAGCCCGTACAGGAAGTGAAGGCAGATACGGGACTCAATGGCACCGTCGGTAATGTTTCCGCCGGCGTCAGAAAAAAAGAGCTCGATGATAAACTGGATGCTTACCGCAATACCTATAAACAAGCGGACGGATCTTCCGCCGTCAATATTATTCCGATGGAAACCTCCGCTGTTGAGGACAGCAGGAATGCCGATAAGGATAGGAAGAATCTGGAAGCGATCGACCGGGCGATGAGGGCGCAGTTCAGCGAAACCCCGGTCTCCGGTAAGGACAAAAAAATTGCTGATGCCCTTAACAGGATGCCTTTACCGCAACGCGAAACCGCACAGCTGCCAAATTCACAGGAGAAAGACCCCATGGAGGTCTTTAAACAGCAGATGGCCTATATGGACAGCGTAAGTAAATCCAATGATCCGGAGTACAAAGCGGAACAGCAGAAACTGCTGGCCGCGGAACAGGCGGCACAAAAAAAGGCCGGTACACGGAAGGTCAGCGTCACCAAAGAACCGCTGACGGACAGTAATTTTACGACAGTCATGCCGCAAAAAACCGATCAGTTTATTGCTGCGGTTATCGATGAAACGATAACCGGATATGCCGGTTCGAGACTGCGCCTGAAACTACTGGAGGATATCAGGGCAGGAACACGTATAGTTCCGAAAGGCACTTATCTTTTTGCTCAGATCAGCGGTTTCTCGGAACAGCGGGTCATGCTGTCCGTAACCTCAATTCTGTCAGCCGGAATGATCCTGCCGGTCAAACTTGACATCTATGACCTGGATGGCATGCCCGGTTTGTTTGTTCCCTTTTCTTCTTTCCGGGAGTTTACAAAGGACCTCGGGAGCAACTCCGTGCAGGGCGTAACCATCGGTGGCAACTCAGGAGGCAGCCAGTTCATCATGAGCTCTGTGGATAAGCTGTTTCAGTCCACTTCCTCCGCTATAGCAGGTATCATTCGCAAGAACAAGGCGAAAATGAAATATAACTCTTATCTCTACCTCATCGACACCGATGCGCTGCAAAATACAGGCAGTGCCGCTCAGCACCAATAAGCCGCTTGTCCAGGTCGCTTAGCTATTCAACATTCCACCTTAAAATTATTGAAATGAAAAAGATCTTTTTTTATATCGCCCTTTTTATGTCCCTGCAGGTATCCGCACAGGACAAATTACCCGTGGTTTACCTGCCTGCTCACCTGACCGTGCATTTCATATCCCCGGAACCGATCCAGTATGCGGACCTTTCTTCCGGGGCAATGGCAGGCGACCTGCCCTTAAAAAATGTGTTGCGGATCCGGATGAAAGATTCTGTTGCAGGAGTTCCGGACGCGGTCGTTACCATCGCCGGTGAAAAGTTTATCGCGCAGTACCGCATCCTTCCCGGAAAGGATACGGTTTCTACGGAGATCCTTATAACTCCCGACGTTATGACACCCCTGGATATTTCCGGCATTGGCTTTTCTCAAACTCAACTGAAATCCCTGGCTTTTGGGGTATTTACTGAAAAACCCTGGAAAGGGCATACAGAAGGCATCCTCCTTTGGAATTTCCGGAAAACTCAATCACGTGTATGCTGCCGGAGAATACCTCTTTCTGGACATCAGCTATAAAAATACTTCCGCAATGCAGTATGATATAGAAGATCTCCGGTTCAGGATAGCGGACAAAAAAGTGGCCAAAGCCACCAATGTGCAATCTTATGAACTGAAGCCGGTATTTGTGCTTTTTAACATCGCAGCTTTCAGGAAAAATTACCGGAACATATTTGTCTTTAAAAAGCTGAGTTTTCCGGGCAATAAAATACTTCAGGCCGAACTGAGCGAGAAGCAGATATCAGGCCGGGTGCTCAGCCTGAAGATCGCTTACCGGGATGTCCTTGACGCGGATGTTCTCCCAAACTGATCCTTTATGACTTCACTGATCGCCTATGACTATGTAAGGCTGATTCTGGAGGAAGAGTTCCTCACGGCCTACCTGTGCTTTTCCGGCAACGGCATTCTGCATTACGAACTGACCAATATACTGGAGTTATGTGCGCCTCTGCTGACCGGACTCGATGAGGATGACAGGTTTCTCCGGTATGAGGTAACCGGAATGATCGCAATTTATTTGGAGGAGGGGTAATATGGCATTCAACAGCAGTAAAAAACTGGCGGATAACATCGAAGCCATAGCGATAGCCCTTAATTATATCGGGCAGATCCTCTCAGACGATGAAATCCGCACCCTCTCCGCATACGCCGGATTCGGGGGCATCAAAGCGGTACTGTTCCCGGCCGGAAAGGACGATGACTGGCAGAAATTCGATATGTCGCAGGCGGACCTTAAGCTCCGGCCGCAGATCATGAAGCTGCACGAAATGCTGAAAAAGCATTTATCGGAAAAGGAATATAAGCGTTCATTTGATTCTCTGATCAACAGCGCAGGTACCGCGTTCTATACACCGGACTGGCTGCCGGAGGCAATCTACACCGTATTGAGCGATAACCATATTGTGCCGCGCAGGCTCTATGAACCCAGCGCCGGGGCAGGCGTTTTTGTCCGGGAAGCCATTAAGGCATTCCCGGAGCTGGAAGCGGTAAAGGCGGTGGAAAAAGACAGACTGACCGGTAAGATTCTTACCGTTTTAAGTCAGGCGATCAGCAGTAAGATATCGGTACAGGTCCGCGGGCTCGAAGAGACCGGCCCGGACGAAAAGGGACAGTCAGATCTGGTCATCAGCAACATTCCCTTCGGCAATTTTTCTGTCTATGATCCTGCCTTCAACGGCAGCGGCATTTCCTCCCGCATCCACAATTACTTTTTTGCCAAGGGACTGGATAAACTGGCAGACGGCGGCATCCTTGCTTATCTCGTTACAGACGGTTTCCTCAACAGCCCCTCCAATGACACCGCGCGGAAATATCTGTTTACTTCGGCTGACCTGATCAGCGTATCGGTATTGCCGGCCAACCTGATGAAGGAAAACGCGAATGTGGAGGTCGGTACCCATTTGCTGATCGTGCAGAAGAACGACGGCAAGCAAACGCTGACGGAAGCGGAAAGCCAGCTGATCGGAACGGTTGAATGTACCGGCAGCAAAGGAACGTATCACCAGAATGCCTTCCTGTTTAAGCATCCCGAACTCATCCTCGGTGATGAGATACTGGAAGGTACCAATGCCTACGGACAGCCGAATCTTACAGTCTGGCACAACGGCGATATGGCGGACCTCGCGGCGGAACTTAAGGCTCAGGTCCGGCGCGGGATCAGTGAAAACTTCGATCACCAGCGGTGGCTGGGCATCAGCTTTGATGTGCAGCGGTCAGCCGCCCGTAAGTTTACCTTCCTGCCGGTACCGGAGGTTAAGGATGTTGATGCTGTCGGACAGCTTGGCCTGTTTGATGCCGTTCCTGCCGCCAGCAGCAATAAGGCAGTTTCCTACCTCGATGATTTTGATCAGGCGACCGTTGATGCCACGACTGCCCGTGTGATCAGTACGGTCCGTACCACCGCCCGCCCCGTCCACGATAGTATTGTTATGCTGACCGCGAGAGCGAAAACGAACAGCCGGTACCTCTACAAACTTTTCAGCAATGTCGGGGAGCTGTCTGTATCTGCAAAATGGCATACCGGTATGGCCATTGGAAACGAGCTGGATAGCCTTTCAGCGAAACTGAAGTATTTCGCCTATGATTTCCGTTATGAAGGCGACACGAGCCTGGAGGCATCCTTTAAGCTTTCGCCGGACCGGCCAAAGGCCTTTACGGATCTGAGACCCTTTTACGAAAGCGGTACGCTGGTGCTGCTGGAAGGAAAAGCAGGACTGATCGGCCCGCCTGCCAATGATGAGGCTGAATTCAAACCGCTGGATATTCAGGACGATCCTGCCTTTTACCGGGCATATATCCGGCTGCGTGATACTTACCTGCAGCTATCTCTTCAGGAGGCTGAGCAAAAAATACCATTCCCGGAATTGCGTAAGACGCTGAATAGCTATTATGCAGCCTTTACTGAAAAATACGGTGAATTAAACAGGCAGGGCAACCGTTCCCGGATACTTGCCGATGCAACTTTTGGCTTCAGGATGATCGCATCGCTGGAGGTCAGGGAAAACGATCAGTTTACACGTTCAGATATTTTCCGTGGACCCGTGTTTCCCCGGGAGGAAGCTTTTAAAACCACTGACCCGGCTGACGCGCTTGCACGCTGCCTGAATGAGCTCGGCAGGGTAGATCTGGACTGGCTGAATGATCTAACAGGCGTTTCATCAGATGATCTCATTTATCGCCTGGACAGCCAGATCATACTGGATCCGGAAAGCGGGGAATGGCAGACCACCGATCACTATTTATCCGGTAACGTTGTCGAAAAACTCCGGCAGGCGGAGAATGCCCTGAGCGCCGATCCGGAAAACTTTCAGTTCCTGCGAAGCCTGACCGCGATCCGCCGGGTGCAGCCGGATAAGATCCCATTTGAACTGCTGGATTTTAACCTGGGTGAACGCTGGCTGCCCGTCAGCTACTATGAAAGATTCGCGGAAGATCTGTTTAAACTTCCAACGGAGATCAATTACTTTCCTTCTGTTGATACGTTCAGGGTAACATACGGTAAAGGCAATACGACAACAGATGAGGAATTTGCGGTCATTCCCAGGCAAAGCGATAAACTGACCGGTCGTACCCTGCTGGAGCATGCCCTGGAAAACACCTCCCCGCATATTACCTATCCGGTGGATGACGGTGACCGGGTGAGGAGGGTGCCGGACACGGAGGCCATCCAGGCAGCGCACCGGAAGATCGAGAACATCCGCAGCCGCTATACGGACTGGCTCAGGCAACTGCCTGCCGAAGATAAGCAGCGGATCGAAAAGCTGTACAACGACACGTTCAACTGTTATGTGCTGCGGGAGTATGACGGCAGTCACCTCAGCTTTCCGGGCCTTGACCTGAAAGCACTGAAGATCCCCGGTCTGTACAGCTCCCAGAAGGATGCTGCATGGCGGATCATTCAAAACCGGGGTGCGCTGGTTGATCATGAGGTTGGTCTGGGAAAAACGCTGACCATGATCGTGGCAGCGGTAGAGATGAAGCGGCTCGGGATCGTTCATAAACCGATGATCCTCGCGCTGAAAGCGAATGTCAGCGCGATCAGGGATACATTCAGACTGGCTTACCCTGCTGCACGGATCCTGGCACCGGGTGAAAATGACTATATGCCGGCTAAACGGCAACGCCTGTTTCACGAGATCAAAAACAACAACTGGGACTGCGTGATTCTGACCCATGACCAGTTCGGTATGATCGCGCAATCGCCGGAGATACAGCGGCAGATCTTTGAAGCAGAACTGGATAACGTCACCCGGGACCTCATGACCCTGCAGGGCCTCGGTGTCGCCATCAATAAATCCATGCTGAAAGGGCTGGAAGTGCGCAAGAATAATCTGCAGGTTAACCTCAATGCCATCCTGTACGCGATGGAGAACCGGAAAGATACCGGGATCAATTTTCAGGAAATGGGGGTTGACCATCTCTTTATTGATGAATCGCATAAGTTCAAGAACCTGACCTTTACCACCCGGCATAACCGGGTTGCCGGACTGGGTAATATGCAGGGCAGTCAGAAAGCACTGAATATGCTGTTCGCCATCCGTACCCTTCAGGAAAAGTATAAGGCCGATCTCTGTGTTACTTTTTTGTCCGGTACACCGATCTCCAACAGCCTGACCGAGATGTACCTTATCTTTAAATATCTCCGCCCGAATGAAATGGAGCGGCAGCGGATCAGCAACTTCGACGCCTGGGCCGCGGTATATGCCCGTAAAACGGTTGACTTTGAATTCAGCGTGACCAACGAGATCCGGGCGAAAGAACGTTTCCGCTACTTTATCAAAGTACCTGAACTGGCCCGCTTTTATAACGAGATCACGGACTACAAGACCGCCAGGCATATCAGCCTTGATAAACCGGTGCTGGAGGAGATACTGGTCAATATCCCGCCGACGCCGGAGCAGCAGGACTTTATCCGCAGGCTCATGAAATTCGCGAAGACCGGAGACGCTACGCTCATCGGCCGTCAGCCGCTGACAGCGAATGAAGACCTCGGACGGATGCTGATCGCCACCAATTACGCCAAGAAAATGGCGGTGGACATGCGGCTGGTCAGTGACAGCCGCTACGGCGACCATCCCGGCAACAAGGTCAGCATATGCGCACGGAACGTAGCGCGGGAATATAGTGAAAGCAATGCCCATAAAGGTACTCAGATCATATTCTCTGATATCGGAACGCCGAAACCGGAGGGATTCAATATCTATGATGCCCTGAAAGCTAAGCTCATGGAAGACTTTAATGTTCCTGCCTCCGAGATCACTTTTATACACGACTGGACAGACCGGCAGAAACCGGAGCTTTTCCGGAAAATGAATGCCGGTGAGATCAGGATACTGATCGGAAGCACGGAAAAAGCCGGTACCGGCCTCAATGTTCAGCAACGAGTGATCGCCATGCATCACCTGGATATTCCCTGGAAACCTGCTGAACTGGAGCAAAGGGACGGCAGGGGCGCAAGGCAGGGAAACTGGCTGGCGAAAATGTTCTCTGACAACAGGGTCAGGAACTATATCTACGCGGTAGAGCAGTCGCTGGATAACTATAAGTTCAACCTGCTGAAGAACAAGCAGACCTTTATCAGTCAGATGAAAAACAGTGAACTGAGCATCAGGACCCTCGATGAAGGTGCGATGGATGAACAAAGCGGTATGAACTTCTCCGAATATATCGCGGTGCTTTCAGGCGATACTTCGCTGCTGGAAAAAACGAAGGTAGAAAGGAAGGTCGCTGAACTGGAAGGCAATAAAGCTTCTCATTTTAAGGATGTAGCCCGCAGCCGGTATCTGCTCGAAGATATCGAAAGGAAAAGGAACGAAACCGCAGCTATGCTGGACCGGCTTTTACTGGATGAGACCGCTTACCTGAAAGTACTTAGCCATGATGCGAACGGCAGGAAACACAATCCGGTGAAAATATACGGGAGTACTGAAGCTGACGCTGAGCAGCTCGGTAAGCAGTTTATCGAACTGTATCAGCAATGGCAACCAGAAATTCCGGAACAGGATACCTGTCATTTCGGCGAACTTTACGGCTTTAAATTGTGTGTGAACAGACAGCTGGCATGGGTGCAGACCGGGCAGGGCAGTAAATATGAAAATGTCCGCTCCCTTTATGCGGAAAGCAGCCTGACCGGCATTAAGTATATGCGGAACAACGGTGTTCCCAATACGGACAATCCCAAAACCGCGGCCCGGTATTTTTTGAATGCCATTGACAACGTAGGATCATTGGTTATCCGTTACCGGGAAAAACTTCAGGGACTCGAAAAGGAAATACCTGTTGTCCGGGCGCTTACCGAAAGGCCCTTTGAACAGGAAGATGCCCTGAAAGCCCTGAAGGCGCAGCTTGCAATGCTCGAAGAGGAGATCAGCAGGAACATAGCAGCGAAACAGCAGGAAGCTGAAACGCAGGAGTGGATTGCTGAAGATATTGAAGCGGAGGAAGTGCTTACCCGGCAACCAAAACGCTGATTCATTACCGGTAGTAAGGCTGTCGCCTGGCCTTTTTTTATACCCGAAACTTATGGAAGAAACACGTGAACAGCAAAAGCTGCATGGTTTTATGCAATGCGGGATCTACCTGTCCATCCTGCTGGAAGCCTGCCTATTTATTTACCATGACGCGCCCTTCTGGGGTATCTTTCTACCGGTACTTGAAAAGATCGGAAGTCTGCCGGTGTACGGCAGCCTCCTCTATAGCAAGCTGGCGACTTTCGCCCTTATCTGCCTGGTCAGCATCGGTACGCTGGCAAAAAAGAAAACAGACCTCGATCCGAAAAGTCATATCGTGTATCCGCTCGCGCTGGGGCTGGCCCTGTTTTTTGGCAGTATGGCACTACAGGGACGGATATCGCAGCTTGTTGTTCCCTATACCTCCTGGTATGACCTGAGCTATATGGTCTGTTCTGTGGCCGGCGCGGTACTGATCAGCCTGTCAATGGATAACGTCTCTAAAATTATCAATTCCGGGCTGGGCAAAGACAAATGGAACACGGAAGCGGAAAGCTTTTTGCAGCCGCAGAAGAAGATAGAAACGCCTTATTCCGTGAATATCCCGATGTTGTTTTATTATGACCGCAGGGTGCGCAAGGGCTGGATCAATCTCTGTAATGTTTTCCGGGGAACAATGGTGATCGGCACGCCCGGGTCGGGTAAAAGCTACTCCGTCGTTAACCCTTTCATCCGCCAGCTGATTGCCAAAGAATTCGCGGTATGCCTGTACGACTTTAAATTCCCTGATCTGGGGCAGATCGCTTATTACCATTACCTGAAAGCCAGACAGGCCGGGAAAATGAAAGCTTATACTTTTCATGTACTGAACCTGAACGACCCGGAGAAAAGCAGACGGATCAACCCATGGCGGGCAGATTATATCCGCTCCCTGGCAGATGCCGCCGAAACCGCCGAAGCCCTCGTGGAAGCGTTAAAAAAGGGTGATAAATCCGGAGGAAGCGACCAGTTCTTTACCCAGTCGGCTATCAATTTTCTGGCCTCCTGTATCTACTTTCTCAGTAAGTACAGCAAGGGCAGCTATTCAAGCCTGCCCCATGTGCTGGCCATGCTCAACCGCAGCTATGAAGAGATATTCAACGCCCTGGTGTCAGAACCGGAACTGCGTTCCCTGATGTCGCCCTTCATGACGGCATTTAACGCCAAGGCATTTGACCAGCTCGAGGGCCAGATCGGTACGCTGAAAGTTTTTATCAGCAGACTGGCCACCAAGGAAACCTACTGGGTGTTTTCCGGCGACGACTTCGATCTGAAAATATCGGACAGGGAAAGGCCGGGAGTGCTCGTCCTCGCCAACGATCCCAATACGCAGAATATCAACGCTGCCTGCTACTCCATCGTGATCAACCGCCTCACGAAACTGATCAATACCAAAGGCAATCTGCCCTCCGCGCTGATCGTTGACGAAGTGCCGACCTTATTTATACACAAAGTGGAAAACCTGATCGCCACGGCCAGGAGCAATAAGGTCGCAGTGCTGATGGGCCTCCAGGAGCTGCCGCAATTCAGCCAGCAGTATGGTAAAGATACTGCCGCGACGATAACCGCCGTCATCGGCAATGTGCTGTCCGGTTCCGTCCGCAACAAGGAAACACTGGAATGGCTCGAACGGTTGTTCGGTAAATCCAAACAGATCGGTGAGGGCCTGTCCATAGACCGCAATAAAACCTCCACCTCCCTGAATGAAAAACTGGAGGTGCTGATCCCTGCCGGAAAGATCGCTTCGCTCAACGCCGGTGAAATGGTGGGCGTCATCGCTGCCGACGCGCAGGAAAAATTCACCGGGATCTTCGAGACCTCTGCCGTTAACTGCCGCATTGACCTGGACAGTGCCGAAATCGCCGGGGAGGAAAGGAACTATAAACCCCTGCCGGTATACTATGATTTTAGCGGGCGCAGGGAGGAAATACTCCGGCAAAACTTCAACCGCATCACACAGGAAATAGAAAATATGGTGCTGCTCTTCAGCACGCCGGCCCCATCTGGAAATTCAAAAATCAAATAATATGGAACTTAATGAGAATCTGGGAACACTCGTGCTGGTGAACCCGGAAATAGAGAACGATCCCGCAGGACGCAAAGGGGATATCGGCATAGTGGCATACATCGATGCGCCTAAAGGGGAAATATACCTTCGCTTTCCGGACGAATTTGAAGCGGTATATCCATTAAATGCGGTGTTCGCCCTGAAAGAGAGAAAAGACTTATTTAACGGTGGCGCGCATACGGCTCCTGATCTGAAAAGCTACAAGGACCTTTTCAAAATTTCCACACTCCGGGAGATGGGCAGAAGTACCGACTTGTGGAAAGCCCTGGAAATAGCACGGGACAATCCGCGTATCTGGCCTAACAGCCTCTTCTCCCTGACAGAGGGACAAAACCGGCGGCAGGTGCCCAATATCAGCCGTTGAAACCGCTGCTGTTGTGCTGCATGATCTGCCTGCCGCTTAAAAACCTGCAGATCACGTCCGGGTATGGTTACCGCATTCACCCGCTGAGCGGGAAAATCGCTTTTCACCCCGCTGTAGACCTGCGCGCCGGCCGTGACACCGTATTCGCTGTTATGAATGGCCGGGTAGCCACTGTCCGCTATGATAAGGGTCTGGGCATTTTTCTCCGGCTGGCACATGGGCCTGTTGAAACCCTGTACGGACATCTGAGCGCCGTTCTGGTTCATCCCGCCGATAGCGTTACGTGCGGACAGCCCATCGCTGTTACAGGTTCCACCGGAAAAGTGACCGCAGAACATCTGCATTTCACAGTCCACTTCAAGGGACAGCCCCTTGACCCGCTTGAATTCATTTATCAGTACATCTTAAAAAACAAACATCATGAGTAAAAACTTCAAACCGCTTTACGTGCAGGTCGCCGAAAAGCTCAGTGCCGAATTTAAAGCCGGCACTTCACCCATCCAGAAACCCGTTAAGGAGAATGGCCTCCCGGCTTTTGTCCCGCCTGTTAACCCGATCACCGGCAAAGGCTATAGTGCCATGAACGCCATCAACCTCGCCCTGAAAGGCTTCGACGATCCCCGCTGGATGTCCGCCGATACCGCGAGCTTTAATGGTTACCTCGTAAAGGAAGGTGCCAAAGGGACGCTGATCAACTTTCCGAAAAAGAGCGAGATCCAGGCGATTAGAACGCCGGACGGTGCCAAAGTAAAGGGAGAGGACGGTAAAACACAAACCAAAACCGTCGAATTCGATAAAGTACAAAATGGAAAAGCCTTCCTCTTTAATGCCACGCAGATCAGGGATATGCCGCCACTGGAGGACTGGCTGCGCGGAAAAGAAAAAGACGATCAGCTTACACCTGTTCAGAAAGCTGAAAAGCTGATAGCGGATAGCAAAGCAGTAATCGTTCATGGCGGGCAGGAGGCCTTTTATGACAAAGAAAAAGACCAGATCCACCTGCCGGAAGTTGAACAGTTCGAAAGCGAAACAAAGTATTATCAGGCAGCGATACACCAGCTGGCGCACTGGACCGGGCATGAAAGCCGCCTCAACCGCCCGATGGATGGTAAGTTCGGATCGATGGAATACGCGCATGAGGAACTCCGGGCTTCTATCGCGGCCATGCTCGTTGGCGCGGAAATAAAGCTCGGGCACAGCTTCGGGCAGCATCCGGCCTATACCGCGAGCTGGGCTAAGATGCTAAAGGAAAACCCTTTCGAAATATCCCGCGCGTCGGCAGATGCGCAAAAGATCGCCAACCGCCTGCTGGGCACAGACCAGAAACGCGAACTCAAACAGGCAGGCACTGCGGTCAATACGCTGTCAAAAGGGGAGGAGATCGCCTATAATGATACCACCTATAAGGTGCTGGATAAAAAGGGTAAAGGCTTCGAAATGGAGAAATCAGATACCGGTGAAAAGTTCAGGCTGAAACCGACAGATAAACTTTTTGCCAGCCTGATCGAAGCACGGAACAATCCGGCCCGTCAGGAGCTGGAAATGGAAACCGGGCAATCCTATAAAATCGGCAGATAAACGATGAACCTGATCAGCTTTAAAGAAAAGGACCTTCCGATCAAGGATCTGGAAGCCATAGGACTGGCATCGGGCGGGCAGCTCTTACTGAATGTAGACGACCTCAAGGCCCTGCTTTCAGGCCGCCGCACGAACCTGATGCAGCTCAAAGATCTGGAAGCGGAAGGCTTCCGGATCAAAGCGCTGGATGCCAAAGTCAGCCTGCGTGTGAACAGCGATGGTAAAACCGACCTGCTGATCCACCCGATCTACCGTAAACCGGCAAGGCCGGACTATCTCGACGATAACGAGGCAGAACAGCTGGAGAAAGGCGAAGTGGCGCACTTCCTGAAAATAACAAAGGATGATAAAGGGAACAAAAAGGAACTATTGGTGGAATTTGATGCGGAAACGAGGGAGTATATCGTCTCTGACACAGAAAAGATCATGGTGCCCGATATGGTGAACAGCGAGTTCCTGACCCCCGCGCAAAAAGAAAATTACCGCAGGGGAAAAGAGGTGCAGCTGGCTGATAAGACAGCCTTCAGCTATTCCGGAACGGATATTCATGGTATCCGCTCCAACCGCCTGGCTTTGATCGCGTCTGTGCTCATTGATGGCGGCCTTTCCTATATGGTCTACAAAGGACTGAACGCGGCATTCGGAAAGAAACATGACCCCGAAGAGGCGGAATTCCTGAGTCCCGGTTATCACAGCGCTATGCAGGATCTGGAGGACCAGCGCCCCGCCGTGGACAACCGCCACATCCGGTTCGGGAGCAGCTACAGGCCTTCCCGCTGATGCATCCTTTTTTTAACGAGCTTGGAGTTCCGGACGAACTCCAGGCTTTTCTTCAGCTGGACGAACCCGTGTTCTATTACAAGGATGAAGTGGAAATTTACCATCCCGACCTGCATATTGTTCCCACAACCTGCAGCCTGTGGATGGCGGGCAATTATACAGCTACCGAACTGATCCTGACCTCCAGCGCCATGGAGGCCATCGCTTATCTGACCCTCCGCCGTCACAGCTATCCGGTATTGTCCGCGTGTTCCATTATAGCGCTCGGCAATCTGCCCGCTTTGGCTCAATTAAACTGGATAAGACAATACGGCCGGAAAAGAAAAATAACACTGGTGTTCCCCAATGACCTGACCGGCCGCCTGACCGATATTTTCGTCTCGGCAGGCATCCGTAATAAAAGCGTCCGTTTGCGCTGGGGGCAGCATCAGGTCGTCTGCCGGGTGAACGATCGCATATTCGCCGCCGACCCTGAAAACCTCAGCCTTAATTCATTCGAGAAAGCCACGGGCTTGCGAAGCGGAATCCGCACCCGAAAACCTGAAATGCACAATAGCTTTCTCACACAAATTCGTTGCGAACGACAGATTTAAGCCCTCGCTATGCTGTTATAATGAACAGATTAATTAATAATTAAATTTGCATTTGTAGCGGAATCTTCGTATTTTAAAGTATTGAAAAGATCATGAAAACCGCGTTTTATTTTATCGCCACCTGTTTTATATCCACCTTCGCTTTTTTCGGCGCGCTGGCCGCAAAGAACCCCTTTCCCTGCTTTGCGGTTGCCTTCGGCATATGGACATTGTTTCTGTGGGGATATAACAAACGCTCCAAAAAGGAAGCGGAGAAGCGTTTCCGGGAGCAGCTGTTCAGCGAGTATATGCGTGCAAAAATGAGAAAACAGCTGCGCCGCTGATAACAGCCGCCAAAGGCTGCCGGAAGGTGATTATTTTGTTACCGGACGTTATTCATTAAGCCATGACCGGGTTACCTAAGATTGGCAGCTTCGCGAATTGCTGCACCTCCAGGCTGGCGCAGCCGTATTCCGCTACTACTTTTCCCGAAATCAGATAACAGCCCTGCCCCCTGAAAGGATAAGCAGGTGTGTTATTAGGGAAAAGTACCGTGTCAAAAAAGTTCCCCTCCACATCTAAAAAAGTACCGAACCACATATTTTGATTGTTCTTCGTACGTACCGTTTTCTCACAAACGTACCTTCCCACCATTTTTACCGTCCTATATGATTGATCAGATCGTCTGTACACAACTCCCCCCTGTAATCACTCTCCAATAACTCAAAAACCGTCATCGACAGTGGAAACCCTAAAAGTTCCAGTTCATGATTAGCATCTTCCAGTTTCGTGTTGACCAATACAGGAAGATTATAGTTTTTGCTTTCTACCTGGAACAGCTCCACATCATTTTTGGGCTTAACTTTGGTACCCAACAGCAAATGAACCTCCCATAACAATTGCTTTTTGCTTTTACCTGTAAAACGCAGAGCCCCTACACGGATCAATGTGATAGCCTGCTCAAGCCCAATGCCTGGAGGAAATACTGACCGCAGCGCAAAAGTAGCCAGCCCGACCATGAACACGGAATGCGTCAGCGAGTAGACGATCCAGATCACTGCTGTGCGCTGCATCCACATGCCAATGCGGGAGATCAGCTGCCCCGCAAAGAACAATTGATAGCTGCGGGACTGAAAGACCTGAAATACGGCGGTAGTACTCATTAGCTGTTTATTTACTTTAGCATTCCCATATACAACATCTGTTGGCGCGGCCAGATATTCAGTTGTCTAATTGCATAACTTTTAATTGATTGTAGCTGTAATTATAGTCAATGAACCCGATCATTAACAGTCTGTTCAAAAGGTTCGTCTTTATCCTTATCTTTTAGCTGGTGCCATTTTTTTATCGCTTCAGCTTGGAATGGCTTCAGTCTTTCTATATTTTGTCCCTGTTCGTCCTTCACGAAAACTGGCCCTTCTGTTTGTAACTGTTCAGCGGGCGTCTTTGATTTCTGATAATCTTCCATGTTTGTAGTTTTAATTAAAACAAGCCGTTCCACTTTGGGTTTGCTGGCGATATACGCAAAATTGATTGATAAATACGTCTTGGTTTAAGGTAATAACCAAACTGATCAATGGCGAAATACTCGTTTTTGATGAATGGGCAAACATATTACAGGCACTTGCTTGTTAGTGATAGAGCATTAAAATTCTATAATATGAAATTCATTAATCTAAAGACCCGTGCTGTTCTGGATTAAGCCGTAAGAATACTGCTGATAGCAGCACCTTGGATACTTGGCTTTGCTAATATTCAGGCTGCCAAATGCTTCGCCATTGAAGTTGGCGCTTTACTTTAATCATGTCCTCGATGACCAACTATGAGGGTGGTGCCGTTAAACCAATACCTATCCCTTACATTTACAATTAATACGCTCACGGGGATCTTTTTAGGCCGTTCAACCTGGTTATTAAGCTTTAATGATCGCATCAACCTGCCGCACCTGGCTGCCTCGTCGCCTTGTTGTTCTATGGCGATAATTACCTAATACTATTTTCAAGGCCACTTCCGATCTCATCGGCCTGCGGCTTGTTGTTTTTCTGATGGTTCATACATAAATAACTTCTGCCATTGATTTCCGTTTGCCGGAAAATACCCAAAATGTGATTAAAAAATACGCTTTTCTGAAACGGCTAAAACATGTGGGTATTAATACAAGTTGTATCGATAAAATAGCATCATGGCAAAGACAGCACATGGCGGTTTTACGCCGCCCAAGGGTAATCCGTCCGGTAGTGGGCGTAACCAACAAGGAGAAAAGGATTTATCGGAAAGAGATTTGGAGCGGGAGCAAGAGGTTTCTGATCGTTATACAAATGAGGAGGAAGAGCCGGCAGATAATACACGCGAACTTCATCCTAACCGGAACGTTAACAAAGGCGAGGATACCAATAAGCCGAACCAGCAATTGGATTTGTAAGAAAAAAATAAGAGATATGAGAGGCGGACCGACTTTACATTGCCGTGCTAATCTCTTATCCTAACCTTCAGGCATTGTTCGCTCTCGGCGTTCATCCGATGTTAAACCTTGAGCGTTCTTGGCCTGCCAGTCTCCGCCGTTCCGGTTCGTTGTGTGCGTTAATAATTTTTATCTAAACGTTAGATAAGCATTCATCAGGTTCGTGATTTTTGCTGATCTTTAAATACAGCCGGTTCAGCGCCATTATTTTTTCCCTCAAGGGACTCTAAGGCCGGATGCAGTTTGTTCGTTTTTTCAAAAGTCGTTTCGTCTTTTTTGAGGTCTTCCTCGCGCAGTGTATTTTTATATCCTTTTTATCTTTCATAAACAGGTTCCCTTTCGAACTTTCTATTTTGAATTAATTGTGGCTCTTTGCAAGTTGAGTCTTTATTTGCAAAAGCGTGCTGAAATTATTTAAGCAAACCATGCTCTACAGCAAAGCGAACTAAAGCAAGAGAGTTCCGACTGGACGTTTTATCGATCATGGATTGCCGGTGTCCCTCCACTGTGCGACGGCTGGTGAACAATTTATCAGCTGCTTCCTCATTGGTAAAACCGTCCGCTATGAGTCGTAGTACATCAAGTTCCCGTTCCGAAAATTCGATATTAGTTGCTTCTACCGGACTTTTTCTGGACCAAGCAGTAATTTGTTTTATCAAATTATTAGCAAGATTTGAACATAAGTAGGTATTGCCACTGGCTACCTGCCTAACAGCAAATGCCATTTCATGCGGATCTGAGGTTTTGAACAAATAACTTTTGATGCCTGCCTGAAATGCCCGCTGTACAAAAGCTTCGTCTTCCTGAAAAGTTAATAAAACAACTTTTAAATTTGGATAATTCACTCCTACAGCTTCGGCTAATTGAATCCCATCCATGATTGGCATACTTAGGTCTGCCAATAAAACATCAGCTTCTGTGCCACTTTCCAACAGGTCTATTATTTCCCGACCATTTTCGCCTTCGCCGGCTATCACGAAGTCCGGCTCTTGTTTCAGAATCTGTCGGATGCCGTCCCTTACAACGCAGTGGTCATCCGCTAATAATATCCTTATTCCCATATACATAACTAAACTATAGAAAAGAAGTATGGTTTTAATTATTGATTAAATTATTCCTGCTTAAATGATGAATTTAGATAACCGTTTTTCATTAATGGAAATTCTGCGAGCGTCAGATTACCCGATTCCTGCTACGTGTGGCGGAATCGCGTTATGTGCAACGTGCCTTGTCGAGATTTGCCGTGGTGTTGAGCAATTATCTCCACCAGTGGATGCAGAAATAGATATGTTGGAAACCTTACCGCTTCCGATAGGTGATTATCGACTGTCTTGTCAGCTTAGAAGTGATGAAGCATTAGACGGTTGCATATTCAGGTTATTTGCTCTATAGTTAATGCCATGATAAACTGATTGAATTGGTCCGGTCGTTTTACCGGCGACAGAAGCCATATGCCGGCAACTCGGACACATGCAACTACGCAATCAGCTTGTTCAACCTTTTGACGACTTACTTGTTCAAGTTCAAAAGTTCCGTCAGCGGTCTTTAAGGCGGCTTTCATAGCTTGTTTCTCTCCATATTTGTATTTTTAAATTAGTTGAAGGTGCGGTCGCAGGCGAATTTCTACCACATCACATCGCTTATCTTGTACCAGCCATAACAAACCGCTGCAGCAATATCGTCCGATTTGATCATTTCCTGGTTTGCAATCGCCTGTTGTTTTTCATTTGTGCTTTGAGGTTGCATGTCGGTATCTACAGCACCCGGCTCAATCAGCGTGATCCGTACACCATTTTCATTGACCTTTTTACGAAGGCTTTCGGCAAAGCCTTGAATACCGGCTTTTCAAAAACAGGTATTAAGCCAAAGGCGAAATGAGAGATATACGATTCGCCTGCATGGAAAATACGCAATATGCGCCAGGCTTAAACAAAACTGGCAGGTTAGCATTATTTTAGGTAAAACGAAGATTAAAGGAGCAAGCATGAAAACATTAGCGATACCCGATGATGAATTTTTTTATCTGCTTGCGGGTGGATATACATCCGAAAACAGAAATGGAATTGGTATATACTGTTTTCATACCAAAGGAGGAAAACTGGTATTGGTTAGGGAGTCGGCTGCTATGGAAAATCCATCTTACCTATGCATTGACCGTTCCGGCAAGTTTGTTTACGCGGTAAGCGAGCAAGAAAATGGCGGTACTGTGCACGCGTACACTTTTGATCACAGGTTGGGCCAACTAACTGCTATTAATCAGCAAGACTTGGAGGGGAGTGGCGGATGTTATATCACGATGGACAAGGATAGCAAACACATTTTCGTGGCGTGTTATCAAAGCGGCAGCTTATCTGTATTTCCGCTTAACGATGACGGCTCTGTTGGTCCGCACGAGCAGTTGCTTCAAGACGAAGGGCGTGGCCCGAATCAGGAGAGGCAGAAAGGTCCGCATGTTCACGCGGTCTGTTTATCTCCGGATGAGCGATTCCTGTTTCATACTGATCTCGGTACAGATCAGATCCGGATCTATAGTTATGACAAATTGCAACAAACACCGCTATCGCCAATATCAGTTATGGATGTTAAACCAGGAAGCGGCCCTCGCCACCTGGCTTTTTCAAAAAATGGCAAAATGCTTTATGTTGTGACGGAATTGTCGGGTGAAGTGATAGCATACAGGTATGAAAGAGGGAATTTACAATTAATGCAATCTATTTCGATGCAGGCCGAAAGCTTTAAAGGTAAAGCTGGCGGCGGCGACCTACAGTTATCGTCAGACGGCGCTTGGCTATATGCATCTAATCGTGGAGACGCGAACGAAATTATAGTTTTTGCTATAGACCAGGATACGGGAGGGCTGACTGTAACGCAACGGCGACAGTGCTTGGGACGATCTCCGCGTGGTCTGGCCCTGGATCCGACCGGCAAGTACTTATTGGTGGCTAACCAGGAAAGTAGCAACCTGGTTATATTTGAGTTGGATCAGGTAAACGGTCATACAGGTGAATCTGTTTTAACCTTGGAAGTTTCCCAACCTTCGTGTCTTAAATTTTTAAATTAAATATTTCTACGCTAATCAAGGCCGTTATTTCAAGTACTTTTTTGATATATAACCGGTATTTCCCCCGGAAACAAGCATAAGAACCGTGTTGTTTATTCAATAAGCATGTTTGTTCATTAAACAATAAAATTTAAAAAGTATGTTTTATCATGACAAAAAACTACAGTACCAGGTACGTGTAGAAAAACCTAACCCTGCGTTTGCAAAGTTGTTACAGCAAGCCATAGGAGGTATTGAAGGCGAAATACGGGTATGCCTGCAATATTTATTTCAGGCCTGGGGCAATCGGGGCCCTACAAAGTACCGCGATATGCTGCTTGATACTGGCACGGAGGAAATATCGCATATTGAAATGCTAAGTACGGCAGTAGCGCTTAACTTGGAGGGTTCTACCCATGAATTGAAGGATAAGATCGCCGGCGAGAATCCCATTGTAGGCAGCATTTTAGGCGGCATGGATCCCCGTCACGTTTTGTCGTCAGGGCTAGCTGCCATGGCTGTAGACAGTAATGGCGTTCCCTTTAACGGTTCATGGGTGGTTGGTAGCGGAAATATCGCGGCAGACATGTATGCCAATGTAATGGCCGAGTCTACCGGACGTGTACTGGCTACAAGGTTATGGGAACTTACCGACGACAGTGGCATGAAAGATATGTTGGCTTTTCTATTAGCAAGAGATACGATGCACCAAAATCAGTGGCTGGCGGTAATCGAGGATCTGGGTGGCGTACAAGCCAATTTGCCCATACCGAATACCTTCCCTATGAGTGAACAGGTACGCGATTTTGAATACGCCTTTGTATCAACCAATATTGAACAACCTGGCCCGCCAGCCGATGCCAGATGGACACAAGGCCCATCTATAGACGGTAAAGGCGAATTTAAGTATATGCATGCCGTGCCGCTTGGTCAGGAACCGGTATTAGGCCCGCCTGATCTGAAAGGCTATGCTCAGGAACAGCAAATAACTCGGGGCATTGATAAGGGTATCCTGGAAAACATTAAAGACACGATCATGCCATAAAACGGTTGGCGAAAGAACGCTTATGAAATTTATAAACAGAAAAACCCATGCCGTACTTGACTACCTTATAGGTATTGTATTGATCACCTCACCTTGGATATTTGGCTTTGCGGCAATTCCGGAAGCTAAATGGACGGCTGTTATAATTGGTATAATATTGCTTTTAACTGCAATGATGACGGATTATGAAGGCGGTATTGTAAAAAGTCTTTCAATGAAGACGCATTTAAACTTAGATGCTGTTGCTGGCATTTTATTGGCTATTTCTCCCTGGGTGATTGGTTTTAATGACCGAATTTATCTGCCGCACCTGTTAGTAGGAATTCTAGAAATTGGCGCAGCCATTTTTACTCAAAACAGATCGCAACACGCTCAAGTTTCCAGAAATGTAAAACGACAAAGTTTCTAAGTTGAAAATCAGATGCAAAATTTTCCATTAGATATTCAAAAAATCCGGAACGATTTTCCGATGGCAAAAGTTACCGTAAAAGGCAAACCGCTGGTTTATTTTCACAGCGCAGCTACCAACCACAAACCGCGGGTGGTTATTGATAAAATAACCGCGCTCTATAGCCAAAAATACGGGAAGACGGAAGAAAACCACACGTTCAGCCAGTTCATGAACCAGGCGTATGAGGAAACGACGAAAAAAGTCGCGAAATTTTTAGGAGCTAAGAGCTCTGAAGAGATCGTCTTTACAAAAGGCAGTACGGACGGTATTAATCTCATTGCTAATGGCTTTGCGAAGGCCATTTTAAAACAGGATGATGAGATCGTTATAAGTACGCTGGAACATCACTCCAACATTGTACCGTGGCAATTAGCTTGTCAGCTGACAGGTGCAAAGCTGGTCGTAGCGCCCATAAAAAAAATGGCGAACTGGACATGGAAGCCTTTGAAAACCTGCTTACTAATAGAACTCGTATCATTAGCCTGGCGCATTCATCCAATGTATTAGGCACGATCTTCCCGGTTAACCAAATTTGCACCATCGCGCATATCCGCGGAATTCCGGTTTTATTGGATGGCGCGCAGGCAGCGCCGCATATGCCGGTCAATGTGCAGGGCATCGACTGCGACTTTTATGTATTTTCCGCACACAAAATGGGCGGTCCAGCGGGTGTAGCCGTATTATACGGAAAACCCGAATGGCTGGATAAGCTACCACCACATCAAGGAGGCGAGGGTATGGCTTCAAAAGTCGCTTTTGCAGAAAGCACCTACAGTGCTGTTCCAAAAAAGTTCGAGGCGGGCACACCTCCTTTTGAAGAAATTATATCGCTTGGTACGCTAATAGAATATATCAACGGAATAGATTTCGCCAAAACCGCGGCTTATGAGCAGGAACTGCTAGCGTATGCCACTCAAAAGTTGAATGAGATCAAAGAGGTCAATATTTTCGGTACATCGCCGGAAAAGGAACCGCTAATCTCGTTTTCGGTGGAGGGCCGGGACGTAAAACAGCTTGAAAAATTTCTTAACGATAAATATAATATCGCTGTACGGGCCGGAAAGCTGAGCGCGCAACCGCTCATGGACTATTTAGAAGTGGATGCTTTACTAAGAGTTGCCTTCTGCTATTTTAATACCACGGAGGAGATAGATCTGTTAATCACCGCCATAAACAAATTTATACAAACGCATGAAGCATAAGCACCGCTATTTTAAAGTTGCTCCCGGTATATGGGGGATGAAGATTCTTTTCGTGAACATATATATGGTGGCCTCGGATAGCCATTGGGTGCTGATAGATGCCGGACTAGCCGGTAGTGCAAAACGAATACTCACGATGGCTGACGATCTGTTTAATGGCGCACCCCCCTCGGCTATTTTACTAACGCATGGACATTTTGACCACCGCGGCGCACTCGCTACATTATTAAAAACCTGGGATGTACCAGTATTTGATCACCCGCTTGAACTGCCTTATTTGACCGGGCGCTCCGCTTATCCACCGCCAGACCCAACCGTTGGCGGTGGATTAATGAGCCTGTTATCTTTCTTCTATCCTAAACAGCCCATCAATGTAGGTAAACGCCTTTGGCCTTTACCTGGTGATGGAAGCGTCCCTTATTTACCTGAGTGGGAAGTTCTTTTAGTTCCAGGCCATGCGCCAGGGCAGGTAGCTATGTTTAGACGTTCGGACCGGGTGCTCATTGCAGGCGACGCTTTTGTAACTACAAAACAGGAATCTGTGATAGCTGCATTTAATGCTTTGCCGGCTTTAAATGGACCGCCTAAATATTTTACGTATGACTGGGACGCCGCACTGGCTTCTGTTATCCGGTTGAAAAAGCTGTCGCCACAGAAGGCCGCAGCCGGCCACGGCCCGCTTATGTCAGGCGAGCAGTTACGGCTTGGCCTGGAAGATTTGGTGAAGAACTTTGAAAAAAAAGCCCGCCCTGGAAAAGGGAGGTATGTACCTAAGGCAGCGATCGCAGATGAAAGGGGCGTAGTTGAAGTGCCACCGCCAGTATTGTCTCCTATAGCGGCCTTTACAATTGGTCTGTTAACCTTGGGAACATTTTTAGTCATCAAACGCATAACAGATAAGAATGGAAGAAGATAAAAGTGAAAATTGCGTAGTACCTAATGGTACATTGCTGGTTGTAGGCGGTCATGAGGATAAAGGCGGCCGTGTCAAGAAAGAAAAGCAGGAAGCGGACCGTTCAAAAGATGTACTGGCTACATTCGTTCAGTTGACGGGTAAAAAAGAGCCGGTGATCGAAGTCATTACCAGTGGTAGTTCCGAAGGCGAGGAATCGTTTAAGATTACGAGAAGGCCTTTAATGCCTTAGGCGCTAAGCAGGTCGGTCATATTCATCATGACGAGCGAGCCGAAGTAATGCGTTCCGACTTGAATGAGCGGCTGAATAAAGCTGATGCCGTTTACTTTTCAGGTGGAGACCAATTAAAGTTAACGTCTGTTTACGGCGGTACCGATTTATTGCTAACACTAGCTTCTTTGAACGTGTTAAAGAAGGTACTTGGATGGGACATGTGATTGAACGCATTGCGCTGGAAATTTAAACGCTTGCTGGTTTTGATACTGGCTTTGGCCGCACAAGGGGTGCAGGAAAAGTTGGTGTTTATAACGTGATTTTCAGTTTCATCAACGAGGCCGTCGGTCGCTATGCTGCAACAGCTTCTGTACAAATTGCTGAAACACTAATTAATGGTCAGCCTAACCGCCGATCTGCAGAAAATGCAACAACTTGCAAAGAATGCGGATCAGTCAATCATATAAACGGAAGCAACAGTAAGTCGGGCGGTCAGTTACATTAACTATCTGATAGGAAAACTCCCACTTATTTCCAGCTTATCTGAACCGCACTTGCGCCAGGCAATTTAAATTCCAAATGACCTGCAGGCGTTGTTGTTTCCGTTATTTCTTCTTTTTTACGCTTCCCGGTCACTACTTTGATAACCGGAAGTTTGCGGTCACTTTGCGGGATAATGCGTAACGAACAGGTGAGCGCTGAATGGCCTTTGATATTAAAGCTTACCGGCTTTCCTTCTTTAATTTTTACGTTGGTGGTTGGGTAATCTGTATAGATCAGAAATGATTCGCCGGGTATCCGCAAATACTGGCGCGTTATGATACCAAAAGGCATCCCTGCCCCGTAAACCTCCTGTCCAACTGAACCTGATTTCTCCCAGCCGTCATGCATATCTTCAAGTGGTATCCAAAGGTTGGGATCCAATTCACCGCTTTCGCGTTCTTCCGCAAGCATTTCTTTTGGCAGCAGCGGCGGGTAGTAATATACTGATCTGGAAATAGCATAACGAACAAACTCGGCCAGCAACAGCGAAACTGATGGCAGCAAGGGCACATCACCAGAGCGCCTCAGCAAATCCACAATTGACGAGTAGGCTTCTTGCTCTTCATAAACCGCAGTGTAAGGCGCATCATTTAGCGGATAAATTGCAAAAAAGGTTGGAAAGTGCTGACCATAGCCATAACCGCAATTCCATAGCGACACGTTTTTAAACAGGTTAGCGATGAAAAGATAAGTGAGATCCATATAAACCTCGTCACCAGTCTCCTGATACAGACGAAGCATCGCGCCTGCCGAAAAGGCTGAATTATTGGCTTGGTAGAAAATATCAAAGCCCAGATCCAGGAGGCTTCGGGCAGCCTTCTCTGCTTCCTCAAAATATCGCTTATCCTTGGTAAGTTCCCAGGCTTGCAACATTATGTGCGCGTAGGCACCAGCAACATCCTTTTCGCCACCGGCACCTGGAGCTGTCTCGGATTTTAATATTTCCAGGGTTTCCATCTGGTAGAAGACCGGCCATTTATAGTTGAATTTTTGAGCCGCTTTAATGGCATAATCAATTGAGTTTAAGAAAAGGTCTTTTGCCTGATCATCGCCATTCAGGGCCATGCGGGATAGATTTAAGAGCGGGTGGTGCAGGTACCAGGCATCCATAACTTTCGGCTGCTTTTGCTCGCTCGACTTATCTAACTTGCTTTCCGCGGCAGGGAGCCAGCGCATGATAGTTTTTAGCTTGTCATCATAAAAATTGGGCAAGCCTTTATAAATGTCCCGGATCATGGTCACATCTTCACCGCTCCATTGCTGGTATTCATACAAAGGAATTAATACGGCCAGTTGTACCATAACCTCGGGCGGCGTAGTATAGTCACACACATATGCATTGAGATACGAATGTTCACCTACGTGTGTCCAGCAAGCCTTACTATCTATCAGGTCGACCATGGATCGGTGTGAGATGTCTGGAAAATCATGATAGGTGGTTTCGGGGCGCGGTAAATGCAGGTATAGCTCACCCAGCAGCTCCAGGAACTGCCGTGCAACCTGAAACTGATTGTCTGAAATTTTCGTGTCAAATGCGACATAAGCGTCAGAGATCACAAATTCTTTTGAGGCGGGCAGTTCCTTTTCATTGGTGGTTGGCAGGGCAAACCCCAGTTCCGGCCAATTGCCACCTACTGTTCCTGCGGCCGATGTTTGTGTTTGTTGGCAATAATCATTAAGCGCCGTTAGATTTTGCAGGTACAGAAATGACCCTGTGCCCGGGCTTTCTACACTGGCATGAATAATGCCGGAACGCATACCAACTTGGTTAATATAAAGATTCCCCTCACAAGTTTCTGCGTTTGCAGCTCCTGCCAGAATATCATGCGGCCAATAATTAATAAATAAAGGACGGGCAGCGATAAATGAAACCTGATAATGCAGCAGTGTTACCGCTGCCTGCGGAAATGATACGATAACCTTAAATTGCCCGATCGCGCTTAATAATTGAAAAATAACCTGGTTATTTTGCTCTTTAATTTTATCAATGACCAAAATGTCAGGCGCATAAGCTGTACGAAAAGCTGTTGTGGCTCCGTCGGGCCATGTAACAAGCAGCCAAAGCGAATCATCTGCTAAATGTGCAGCAAAGTTATAGCCGTCTATTTTCTTAACATAACAGGCATCTGTGTCGGACAGTAAGCCGGTTGCAGCTGCTGTTAACAAGGACAAAGGGTTACTCATAGTTATAGTTTTTTTATTAATACTCTTGTTTTGTTGGCCGATACAGGATCTCGTTGATATCCACTTCTTCCGGTTGGCTTATGGCAAATGCAACAGCACGGGCAAAAGAGTCGGCTGGAATGGCTAGATTCTTATACATTTGATGGACGCCCGCTGCAATATCCGGTTCACTGATAGTGTTGGGTAATTCCGTATCCACAGCGCCGGGTGAGATGATAGTAGTGCGCAGATCATATGGTTTTACTTCTTCGCGTAATCCCTCCGAAATGACCCGAACCGCATGTTTGGTTGCAGAATAAACTGTGCTGCCCGCACGTACTTTATGACCTGCCACTGACGACACGTTAATGATGTGCCCAGAGCGTTGTTTTATCATGTAAGGTAGCACTGCTGCTATGCCATACAGTACGCCTTTAATGTTAACATCGATCATTCGGTTCCATTCGTTTACTTTGAAACGTTCAAGCGGCGAATGCGGCATTAGCCCGGCATTGTTAATCAGCACATCCACCCGTCCGTACGCTTTAACCGCCTTTTCAATCAATATTTTAACCTGTTCGAGTTGGGTTACGTCTGTCTGTAATGCCATAGCCTTGCCACCGTTATGATCAATTTCTACAGCGAGTTGCTGAATGCGTTCCACGCGTCGGGCGCCCATCACAATGGTAGCACCCAGTTTACCCAAATGGCGGGCTGTTGCTTCACCAAGGCCGCTGCTAGCACCGGTGATCACGATGATTTTTCCTGCGATATTGTTACTCATGTTTGCAAACCAGCAATAACCGTACACAATAACCGTGTAATCGCAGTTCTTTTCAAATCAGGTATTTTTTCTGTGAATACTACCATACAGGATCGCGAATAATAATACGTAGCAATGGATTAATACGTGTTTAAAAGGAGCGTAAGCTCACCATTAGTGATGTTATGCTTTATGTGGCTTATACTTGCCCTTTAGAAAAGGTTCAGGGCAAACTTACACGCATTTTAATACAACCGACCCGTGGGATAATCGCTTGGGTATTTACAGGTTAGTGATACAAGGGACACAACCAAGGACCATAAAATAATTGTAAGCGCTGCTAACGCATGCAAAATGGGCGATTTGCGCGCATACGTGCGCGAAAAACTGATCAAATTCATTCGCGAAAACCACTTGCAGGCCCTGCCACGAACCAGGATAGCCCCTGATGTTCAAAGCTAAATAACCTCCTCTTGTTGTTATAATTGATTGGCTAAGTTACCCCTTAATCAAGCGGTGGTAAATACTTGGCTTAAAGGTGTAATTACTTGATTTTGAATCACAGAAAACATCCGTTTTGAAGACGGGTTCTTTAATAACTACCAAATCTATAAGTTATGGAAATCAACATTTTTATGCTGCAAGAGATGCAGTTAAATGAAATACCCAGCTATGCTGACCAGTTAAATGCAATTGACGGTATTGAACCGGGTGATGACGAAGGCAATCGGGAAGATTATCCGGAAACGGACGATCTAGATGATGAAACGTTAAATGGTGACGAAGAAGAGATCACCACAGCCGATGAAGATGAAAGCACCGATGAAGACCTAACAGATCCGTCTGCAAATGATATTGACGGTAATGGCGGCTATCCTGATGCAGCTAATCCGACTGAACTTAGTTCTTAACTATTGAATTTGAACGTTATGAAAACAAAACTGATGTCTCCAAAATGGCACGCTGTAGTTGACTACGCCCTTATATCAAGTTTGGTTGTATTGCCGCCACTGTTAAAATTGAATAGCAAAACTCGCATAATTTACGCTGTCGAAGCTGCATTGCTAATTCCTTACGTAGCTCTGTCAAAGCATCCCTTAGCTGTTAAAGGATTGATTCCGTTTAAAACACATGGCAGAATAGATTGTGTGAATGTTACTCAGTTTGCCATCCAAAGTATGCTCCCCTCTATCAGGAAACATAAAAATGATCTGGCATTTAATATGGTATTCACTGTCCTGGCAGGCCTTAATGTATTATTAACAGACTGGAAATCGAGGAAGTGACATAGAATTAACTTACAGTATTGTATGCGGTAGCATTTACCCGTTTCAAATAAAGGCTAACAAAAAGTTGTATGAAAAAGTATAGAGTAGGCATTATCAGTTACGGTGGTTTTGGTCAGTTCCTGCATTATTGGTAGTCAGGATTAAATGTAGAAGTAATAGCCGTGGCCGACCGCAGAACGTTGGAAAAGATTGAAAACTGTAAAGTTTATGGTGATTGGCGGGACCTGGTGGACGACCCTGATATAGACATCGTAAGCATTTTCCACGCCGCCATCGCTTCACACCGAAATGGCTTGCGCTGGTATGTGTACTGGAAAGCACGTGTTGTTGGAGAAACCCGTCGCCATAAATAACGAAGGTGCATAACAGATCTTAGCAACTCAAAGAGAAACCGGAAGAGTAATAACGGTCAATCATATGATTCGTTATAATCCGATCATTAAGCACTTGTTGAACCTGGACGCAACACATTCGGAAAATTACGGCGGGCAGTGGTTAACAATTATGCTCAAGACTCCGGCTTACCACCGGGCCATTGGTTTTGGAAAGACGAATTATCAGGAGGAATATTATTGAGTATGGCGTACACTTTTTTGATATTGTTAATGCATTGAGCGAACAACATTATAAGAAAGTTTATGGGTGCTCGTATATGCGCAACTGACTGCAGCGTGACTAGGTTGCCGCTCTGGTATTATACAACGAAGGGTTAATAGGCATTTACTACCATTCTTTTTCGGGCTCCGGCTTTTTTGAAGAAACCACCCTGCAGCTAACCTATGATCTGGTCAGGATTGAGATAAAAGGCTGGATGCCGATGAAGGGAACAATTAAGGCCCTGGTAAATTTCCAAACAAAAAAACAACTGGGAAGGCATACCAGGCTGGAAAATGACCCTGGCCAACGAATTAAACGAACTTAGAGGCGTATCGCGCCCCGAATGTTGGGGAAGTGGTTCAAAGCCGGAAACAACAGAGAATAGTGAAGCCGTGCAATACAGCCGGAATTGCCTACGAGGTTGACGAAATGTTAACAGGCACTTTTAACATCAATCAAACCAAGGGCCAGGTAAATGGTAAATGTGTGTAATCAATTTTAATCGACCTGATAAAAAGGGTAGAAGATAGTGATCACAAATTAACCTTCAGTATTGAAGATGCTTATGAGGCTTTGAATATAGCCGTTTTGACTTCTAAGAAAATACATAGATAGGTATCCACTCATCGATCCGACGCTTCTCAAATAAGTTTCTCATTGGTCGATAAATACCCATAATTCGAAACATCTACCTGATTTCTCACCCCGTATTTTACACATTAATGTAAATAAGTTGCTCATTTTAAGCCATTTGACTATTAAAAATACATCTCTATTCAGCAATGCAAAAAAAACTTACTCCGTAGCATAATGTTAAACCATAGATTAATTTTTTGCATAGAATATGAAAAAATTTTACCTGATCGCTGCATTGCTGATCGTTTCAAGTTGCCTGTGGGCGCAAGCACAAAACGCACCGGTAACCGGCCGGGTTACTGACGCCGCTACAGGCGAAACCTTGATAGGGGTAAGCATCAGATCAAACAACAACAATACCGGCACCCAAACAGACGTGAACGGCCAGTATAGTATTAGAGCTTCTGCTGCCGATAGCCTTACTTTTAGTTATTTGGGTTACACCACCCAAACTATTGCTGTGGCCGGTAGAACAGCCATTAGTATCAATTTACAACCCGGCACCAATGTGTTGCAGCAGGTAGTAGTTATAGGCTACGGCACGCAGCGCAGGCGCGACGTTACCGGCGCTGTGGGCAGTATTAACGGTGCACAGTTAGCTAAGCAACCCGTGCAAACCCCCACGCAAGCGCTTCAGGGGCAGGTAGCCGGTGTTCAGGTGATTGGTTCCGGGCAACCTAACTCACAACCCCAGCTACGTATCCGCGGTACAGGGTCAGTACTGGCGGGCGCTAACCCTTTATATGTGGTAGACGGCCTATTAACAGACGATATCCGTAACATTAACAACAACGACATTACCAGTATTGATGTGCTAAAGGATGCTTCAGCCGCAATTTACGGCGTTCGTGCTGCCAATGGCGTGATTATTATTACCACCCGCAGAGGCAAAAACGGTCCGCCGGTAATTCGTTATGATGGTAATGCCGGTTTCAGGCAGCTTTCTAACAAGGTGCAGATGGCCAACCGCGATCAATATACAGCATACCTACGTGATTCAAACCCGGGCGCGCTTTCGGCTGATAATTCGCCGCTTACTTATCCCGGTACAACCGACTGGTATAAGGCGGTTTTGCGGAACGGTCTGCAAATGAGCCATAACCTTTCGCTGTCGGGTGGATCAGAAAAGACAACGTATTTTTTTAGCGCAGGCGAGTTTACCGATAACGGCCTCATTAAAACCAATGCGTTTAACCGGTATACCTTCCGTTCAAATATTGATGTTAAGATCACTGATAACCTTACGTTTGGAACCCAGTTATCCCTTACCAATAGTGATGAGCGCCCTGTTCCAATAGGCGGAGTGTATGAGAATGTGTACCGTGCGGCACCTATGATTCAGGCAATAGATGCAAACGGAAGGTATGGCAATACCAGCGCCTGGGGTAATGTTGGCAACCCATTGTTAAGCATCATGAATGTTAACAATCAAACCGGAACTAACCGCATACAAGGAAATGTGTATCTGGAGTATAAGCCAATTAAGTCGCTAACGCTGCGCAGCGCTTTCAACGTTGATAATTTCTGGACCAAACAGCGCAATTTTACCAACAGGTTTGGTGCCGACGCCAACACATTTACCGTTGCGGGCGGCAACCAGTATAGCAATTTTTCAACGCTGTTTATCCAGAACGACCAATCAGTACATACAATTTGGGACAATACTGCTACATGGCAGCAAACGTTCGGTCAACACAATTTAACCGCTTTAGCAGGCTATACAATGGAATACCAGAGAACCGAGCTATTTAACGGTAGCCGACGCGATATACCCAACGACCCCGACTTGTGGTATCTGGATATAGGTAACCCCGAAGCCGGAGCTAATTATGCTAATAATGGCGCGCTATTCCGACGTCTGTCCTATCTGGGGCGCATCAATTATAGCTTCGCCGGTAAATACTTGTTCAGCGCGTCCTTCCGTGCCGACGGGAGCTCAAGGTTCAGGCAAAAATTTGGATATTTTCCAACCATTAGTGCGGGCTGGGTAATATCAGAAGAAGATTTTCTTCGTGACAGCAAAACTCTTACCCATTTAAAGCTGCGTGGATCATGGGGACAGCTGGGTAATGATAATATTGGCCAGGGTTTATATGTGGTAACAGCAAGCCCTAACCTTCCTTATTTTTTCAATAACAGCCTTATTTTGGGCACCGCCATTCAGGATATTAAAAACACTAACCTGAAATGGGAACGAACCGACCAGTGGGATATTGGTTTGGAGTATGGCTTTTTTGATAATAAACTGACGGGTGAATTTGACTACTACAATAAAAAGGTGCGCGACGCGCTTACCAATGTAACCATCCCCGGCATTTTAGGCGATCCGGACGCTTTGTATGTTACCAATGCGGCATCGTATCAAAACACCGGCGTAGAGTTTTCAATCAACTGGAAAGACAAAATAGGTGAACTGGAATACAGCATTGGCGGTAATATCAACTATAACCGCAATACGGTGGTTGGCTTAAATGGCGGCCAGGCTTTAATTGGCGGTACAGTAGGTAATCAGTCAATAACCCGCACTGATAACGGGCAGCCCATTGCCAGCTATTATGTATTGCAGAACACCGGCATATTTCAATCTCAGGCGCAGATTGACGCAGCCCCTGCCTATAACCTTAATGGCTACGCCAAAACCATCGGCGGACAAATGTTTGCCGATCTCAGCGGCCCAAATGGCTCGCCCGATGGCGTGGTTGACAATTATGACCGTACCTATTCAGGCTCTTATCAGCCCAGATTTTATGGCGGATTGAATTTTTCGCTCACCTACCACAGCTGGGATCTAAGTGCTGACTTTTATGGCAACTGGGGCAATAAGATCTATAATGGCAAAAGACAGTTTCGCGGTAATTTAAATGATAATATAGAGGCGGCTTACGCAAATAACCGTTGGACACTGCAGAACACCTCAACAAATAATCCGGCAACAATCCCTTTAAATATACCCGCATCAACTTACTTTATTGAGTCGGGCGCGTTTTTAAGGCTGAACAACCTTACGTTAGGCTATACCGTTCCGGCAGAGGCATTAAAACGCCTTAAACTGACACGGCTTAGAATATTTGCAACATCGCAAAACCTCTTTACCGCTAAAAGGTACAGCGGTTTTACGCCCGAAGTATTCACAACGGATATACTCGCCTCGGGTGTTGAGTTTAGCAACTACCCTACAACCCGCACATTTTCTTTTGGATTAAATGTAGAATTTTAAACCTGCATACATGAAAACGTTAAAACTAATTACGCTGCTGGCTATATTACTTATACCTAACTACTCCTGCAAAAAATATCTGGAGGTAGACCCGCAGGCACAAATTACCGAGGCTGCTATCATTAGTGACCCTAATGTTGCTACCAACCTGGTAACCGGAATTTATAATATATTTTTTGCCGGCGACGCATTCGGGAACGATTTGAGAGGATTTCAGTTTATTGTACTGGGCGATATAGCTTCGGATGATGCCGATAAAGGCAGCACGCCCGGCGATTACGGCGATGCGCAGACCATTGACAATTTACAGCCCAACGCCAATAATGCTGTAGTGAATAATATATGGAAAGGCTATTATCAGGCCATCGCCCGTGCCAATCAGGCGCTGGCTCAGTTGCAGAATGCACAGTTTGACGCAGCAACGAAAAACCGGCTGATTGGCGAAACACGCTTTTTAAGAGGCATGTTTTACTTTAACCTGGTGCGCATTTTTGGAGGAGTACCCTTGCTTGACCGCGTACCCGATCCTGCCGAGGCCAATTCGTCACAGTTTGCTACCAGGGCTACTGCCGCGCAAATTTATCAGTTTGTAATATCCGACCTTACTTTTGCTGCCGATAACTTGCCTGTTATATCGCGCGGTAGCACTGATGCCGGGCGGGCCAGTAAAGGCGCAGCGCAGGCATTGCTGTCAAAAGTGTATTTATACAATAAAGACTATGAAAACGCCTACAAGTTTTCGCAGTTGGTGATTGATAGTAAAACTTACGATTTATACCCCGACTATTTCAACCTCTTCCGCCAGGCGGGCAATAACAGCATTGAGTCAATTTTTGAAATACAGGCAGGCATAAACACCGCATGCAATGCTGCCATTGACCGTTTTACGTTGGTACAAGGTCCGCGGGCGGGCGGCAAAGCCGGTTGGAGCGATTTAGGATACGGTTTTAACACGCCATCGCAAAGTTTGGTTAATGAATACGAGCCTAACGATATCCGTAAGAATGCGACGATCATTTTCATTAACCCCACTGTGGGCACTAACCCTCCCGGCACCATCCTGTTTGATGGTTTCAGGATCCCCACGCAGGATTCTGTACAAAGTGAGCGGTATAATTATAAGGCTTATTACAGCAGAACGGCCGAAAGCAATTGCGGCAATTTTGACCGATTGCCAAAACATGTGCAGGTGATAAGATACGCCGAAGTTTTGCTCATAAACGCAGAAGCGGCATTGCAAACCGGGCGGGCCGGCACTGCGTTAACCAACATTAATTTACTGAGGCAGCGGGCAAAGCTATTACCGTTAGCGGGCACCACGCTTGAGCAGATCTGGCATGAGCGCAGGGTAGAGCTAGCAATGGAACAGGATCGATTTTTTGATCTGGTACGGCAAGATGCTGTGCAGCCCGGCCGCGCGGCTGCAGCTTTCGCAGCGCACGGAAAAACATGGAACCCTAACAGGGCATTGTTCCCTATTCCGCAGCAGCAAATTGATTTAAGCGGCGGGGCATTAACCCAAAACCCCATTTGACAATGAAGCTGCTGGCTTACATATTATTAGTATTTACGCTTACTGCACAGGCGCAACAACGCAAAACAAAGGCCTCGAAGTCTGCTAAACCGTTCCAGATAAAGCTTACTGCGGTTAACAGGGAGCTATCAGACAGCACCTTGCTGGATGTAGTACAAAGGCAAACTGCCCGCTACTTCTGGGATTTTGGCCACCCCGTAAGCGGCATGGCCCGCGAACGAAGCAACGTGGCCTACAATTATGGCAGTGAGGTGGTTACTACAGGCGGTACCGGCTTTGGCGTTATGGCCCTGCTGGTAGCGGCCAACCGCGGCTGGGTACCGCGCGACAGTGTTGCGGCGCGGCTGCTTAAAATGGTTAAGTTCTTAGCCAAAGCAAATTCCTATCACGGAGCCTTTCCCCATTGGATGAACGGAGCAACGGGCCAAACCATACCTTTTGGCCGAAAAGACGATGGTGCCGATCTGGTAGAAACAGCTTTCCTTTTTCAGGGCCTGCTTTGTGTGCGGCAGTATTTTAACGGCACATCGGCAACCGAAGCCGAACTGCGCAACAGAATTAACGGCCTTTGGAATGATATAGAGTGGAACTGGTTTACACGCGATGGGCAGGATGTGCTTTACTGGCATTGGAGTCCCAACAATGGCTGGGCCATGAATTTTCCGCTAAGGGGATATAACGAAACGCTGATCACTTATATTCTGGCAGCATCGGCACAGCGCTACCAGGTACCTGCCGCTGTATATCATAAAGGCTTTACGCAAAGCGATTTCTTTAAAAATGGTAAAACATTTTACGGATATAACCTGCCTTTGGGATTTGATTATGGGGGGCCGATGTTTTTTGCGCATTACTCTTTTTTAGGGCTTGATCCGCGCGGTTTGAAGGACAAATACGCTGATTACTGGGAGCAAAACACAAATCACACATTGATTAACCGTGCCTACTGTCTGGAAAATCCGAAGCACTACAAAGGCTACGGGCCAAACAGCTGGGGCCTCAGTGCCAGCGATAACCATGAAGGCTACAATGCACACTCGCCCACCAATGATTTAGGAGTAATAACGCCTACGGCAGCCCTATCATCTTTTCCATATACCCCCCAATATTCCATGCAGGCACTACGCCACTTTTACGAGGATATGGGCGGTAAAATATGGGGGCCATATGGTTTTACTGATGCCTTTAACGAGACGCAAAACTGGTATGCGAAATCGTATCTGGCTATTGACCAGGGACCAATTGTGGTGATGATCGAGAATTATCGCTCCGGCTTATTATGGAAGCTGTTTATGAGTTGCCCGGAGATTCAACAAGGACTAAAAAAACTGGGGTTTGAAAGCCCGGCTATACACTGACAAAAATACGATCATGAGCAAACCCATCTTCATAAACTTTATCAAACTGGCTATTGGCGTATCATTAATTGCTGTATCATATGCAGGCATGGCGCAAAGCAAAAGCGATAACGCCATGAATACCTACATTAACAAACTGATGAGCAGAATGACGCTTGATGAAAAGATAGGTCAGCTTAATCTGCCCTCGGTTGGATTTGATATCACCGGGCCAATATTGAGCCAGGATGTGGAGGGTAAAATACGTAGGGGAATGGTTGGCGGAGTATTCAATACTTATACGCCACAAGCTGTGCGTAAACTGCAGGAAATGGCTGTGAACCAAACTCGATTAAAGATTCCGCTTTTGTTTGGTTACGATGTGATACACGGCCACAAAACCATTTTCCCGATACCCTTGGGATTATCTGCTTCGTGGGATCTGTCGCTTATTGAACGTACGGCACGAGCAGCTGCAGAAGAGGCGTCGGCCGATGGCGTGAACTGGGTATTTTCGCCAATGGTTGATATTACCCGCGACCCGCGTTGGGGCCGCGTTTCAGAAGGATCAGGTGAAGACCCCTGGCTGGGTTCGCAAATAGCCCGTACCATGGTGCATGGTTACCAGGGCAATGATCTGGCTGCATATAACACGGTGCTGGCCTGCGTTAAACATTTTGCCTTGTACGGTGCTGCCGAAGCGGGGCGTGATTATAACGTTGTGGACATGAGCGAACGTAAAATGCTGCAAGATTACCTGCCGCCCTATCGGGCGGCCGTTGATGCCGGAGTGGCTACAGTTATGACCTCGTTCAATGAAATCAACGGTGTGCCCGCGACAGCTAATGAATGGCTGCTCAATACGTTGTTGCGTAAAACATGGGGCTTTAAAGGCCTGGTAAGTACCGACTATACCGGCATTATGGAACTGGTACAGCATGGAATAGGCGATGCCGACGAAGTAACAAGACAGGCCTTAATAGCCGGCAATGATATGGATATGGTAAGCGAATTTTACCTGAACAACCTTAAAAAACTGATCACAACTAAAAAGGTGAATGTATCCTACATCGATCGTGCATGCCGGAGGGTGTTGGAGGCCAAATACAAACTGGGGCTCTTTAAAGATCCTTACATGTATGTTAACCAAACAAGGGCTACACAACAAATAATGAGTGGCGATAAATTGCAGCTGGCTAAAGAAGCGGCGCTAAAAAGCATGGTATTATTAAAAAATAAAAGAAATATATTGCCGCTTAAACGTGATGCGAAAATTGCTTTTATAGGGCCAATGGTTAAAGATCAGCGGAACCTGATCGGTAACTGGAGCGGAGCGGGCGATTGGCACCAGGCTATTAGTTTATGGGACGCACTTCACAGACAATATCCAAACAACAGCTTTAGCTATGCAAAAGGCTGTAATGTATTGGACGACCAGGCGCTGATTAATAAGCTTAATCCACATGACGCACAAATTGTTCTTGATTCGCAAAGACCCCGGCAGTTACTTGATGAAGCAGTGCGCGTAGCCAAAGATGCTGATGTAGCGGTGGTATTTTTAGGCGAACCGTTCGGCATGTCTGGAGAAGCTGCCAGCAGAAGCAATATTAGTTTACCCGATAATCAGCGGGAGCTGTTGCGTGCGCTGAAAGCTACCGGAAAGCCGGTTATACTGGTGCTAATGAACGGCCGGCCGCTTACGCTGCAATGGGAGGATGAGAACCTTGACGCCATACTTGAAACCTGGTTTGCAGGAACCAAAGCGGGCGAGGCGATAGCCGATGTGCTTTTTGGTAAGTATAATCCATCAGGCAGGTTAACGTTTACCTTTCCGCGCAATGTTGGGCAGATCCCTATTTATTACAGCGAAAAGAACACCGGCCGGCCGTTTAATGAAGAGCAAAAATACACTTCTAAATATCTGGATGTGCCTAATACGCCTTTATATCCCTTTGGTTTTGGATTAAGTTATACCATCTTTAGCTACAGCCCTGTACAGCTAAATAAAAATACTTTAGCCCCGGGCAATGCGGTAACAGCTACAATTACTGTTACCAATACAGGTACTGTTGAAGGAATAGAAACAGCGCAGTTGTACATCCGCGATGTTGTAGGCTCTGTCACCCGGCCGTTAAAAGAACTAAAAGGTTTTCAGCAGGTTTCATTAAAGCCGGGAGAATCAAAGACTCTACGCTTTCCCATTACAGTAAACGACCTGAGGTTTTACAACATTCAAAACAAGTATGTGTATGAACCCGGAGATTTTGAAGTGATGATAGGGCCTAATTCGGCGCAATTATATTCGGCCGGGTTTCGTGTACTCCGTTAAGCAAATCCTCTTCACCTCAGGGAGCAATTAATCAACATCCTTTTTTAATTGCTTCTTGTCTTGATTGGGCTTCAGTACTTTTTCTATCACTTTTATAACAGCGTTTTCGTCGGGCTTATCCTTTTTCTGATCAATACCCGTCACCGCTGATGACATACCATCCTGTGTACATTTCCACATCAAACCAAAAAAAGACATGCGCGGGTCGCGGATTACATTAATAGGACCTTTTCTAAATTCGCCGTTGCCCTTCGGGTTATCATTAGGCATGGTCATATTAGCAACTAAGGACAAAAAGCCGCGCTTTTTAAGCGTATTGTCTTTTTCATCGCGCTTAAGTAAATTTATCTTTAGGTCTTTATAATAAAGGTCTATATTGCCTTTTGCAGTTTTGTTGGTGGCAGAAACGTACATATCCATTTGATTAATAGTGCCCGATTTTACTGCCATTAAACCCAGCGGAGCCGACAAAGGATTAGCTGCCTTAGCATCCATGGGGCCCATATGAATAAAAGATGTAAAGGCTCCGTTTTTGCTTGTAAGGTTAAAAATATATTTAACACGCGTTTTACCTTCGCCCATCATCCGGCTGTATGACCGGACAACCAAATAAGGGTTTCGTTTTTTTTCCATGGCATTGTTAGTAACATGATAAATGCTGCTTTCAATATTCGTCATATATAAATTAGCTGTACGTTTTGACTTTTGTGCGGCAATGGCGTAACGAAAATAACCACTGTGCATTTTAATGGTATCTATAGTAACATCAAAAGCCAGGAGTTGTAACCGCTGTTGCGGATGAACGATATTACGCTCGGGCCTAACGCGCCTTGGCCAGTGATAATTATTATATACCTCTGTCCATGAACTAGCTGCCGTCATAGCGCCTACATGCAGTTGCTGTCTACGCAGCAGTCGGTCTAGGTCAATGTTCTTCATCCACATATCATTGTAAACAAAGTGCAGCCTGTCACGGTTAAAGCCCGACTGGCGATAAAAGGCCACTTTATTTAACCTCGGCTTAAGCACAAAACGCTTAATGTACATACTGCGCTGCTCTGGCATCAACCGCATGTCGGTAACGGTAAGCCGGTATAAACTATCGGGGGTGGCAATACTTACGCCTTTTATTTTTAATGCTGCCTGCTTTCCTTCGTCACCGCTATCTTTATTGCCTCCGAAATTCGCCAGACTTATATCCGTCAGGTTCATGTTCCAGCCTCTTAAAACCGTCTGTTTTGTGCTGGATTCGTTTTTATTGATGTAGGTAAGCGTCATATTATTGACGGTTACCTGCTGTACGAGACATATTTTTAACACATCCTTTATCAAACCTTTTATCAGCGAACTACCGGCCCTTACAGTATCGTTATACGCCCGCCGCTTATTGCTGCATACTATAACTGGGTGCTTTACAATGATAGCAGCTATGTTAAAGCGTCTTCCTGAATCGGTTTTAATAAAGCCAAATTTTTTAATAATAAGACTATCTATCTTTACAGACAGCACATTATTTGGCGCATTATTTTGAGTAATAAGGCGACCGTACACAGCCGTATCAGCAATAAGCTTAAGATTGGTGATTAGCCCTTTGCCCGAGTCGATATTCAGGTTGAAGCTATTATACTTCATCTGATATAATC
Organism: Mucilaginibacter sp. HD30; assembly: GCF_054061755.1. Taxonomy (NCBI): domain Bacteria; kingdom Pseudomonadati; phylum Bacteroidota; class Sphingobacteriia; order Sphingobacteriales; family Sphingobacteriaceae; genus Mucilaginibacter; species Mucilaginibacter sp. HD30. Next base: position 1,447,186 of record NZ_JBSSEO010000001.1, on the reverse strand, counting down.
CGTCGCTCGCATTATGCAACATTTTTTTTAGCTGATCGGTCAGCAAAGGTTTTGCAATTTTGCTGTTTGCGTTGGCCAGGTCTTTCTTAAAAAAATACCATCCACTGATCAGTGTGCCGGTTATGACAAATAAAGCCGCAACGATCCACAGCCATTTCTTTTTAGGAGCCATAGTTGATGTTTCATTAAATTTAAGTTGGTATTAGCTTTAGATTATAAAGACAGGCACATTGCTCATCAAAAGCTTAAAAGCCGCCAGGACAATTTTTATCAAAGCCCCGGCGGAATCAAAAACTACTCGCTACCTACGGTTTTAACTATTTTGTTATAAATTCCAAATAGCAAAAAAGGAGCAACCCACTGTCCGAAGAACAGTGCCTTGTCATCTTTTGCGGTAAGTTTAAATAGCAACGACACGCCCATTGCCGCTATTGCTGCTCCCAAATAAAAATCCGACGGAATTTTTGAAGTTTCGTTTTCTATGGCCTTGGTCATGTTACCTTCGCCGTGTTGATTTGATGTTTCCATTTTTTCCATTTTAGTTTTACCATAAAACAATGAGGCTACGATCCGTAATACAATTTAGTCGCCGGAGAAGCCAACGCCAGCTTGAGCCATTTTACGTTGCTTTTCGGCTATTTGCTCCTGATAATCACTTTCATTGTTAATAGCGTTATCCTGATCATTGGTTTTGCTTTGGCCACCAGCTTCGCCGCTACCGAGATCAACTGATTGTTTCTGTTCTTCTTTGTCTGACCGACGTTTTTCATGTGTTGTCATAATGGATTTTTTAAGTAGTACAATCTGATAGAACAACAAGGCGTTAGGGGAAGCGGTTCGCTGATAAACTACGCGTTTTAGGTAAGTGTATTACTCTATTTTTATAGTATCTGCTGGGGGTTATTCGTATTCAACACCTGATATCAGCCCGGACAGACAGGTATTTAGCACAGTTTGGATCAACCTGTCGGTAGGTTACCGACTACAAATATCACTTGGTAAATGTTTTGAACAGGCATACACAGATTGTTGTACTAGAACTTCTAATTGAATTGAACGCTCTAATGAAGAATTTGCCAGTTATATGGAAGCAGAAAGGCGTTGATTGATGAATACAATGAGCGCAAAGACCGTAAACTTGATTATAAGCTGCCATCTGTACCTGATCTGCACACTAGGTTAAAGACTATTTTCCAAAAAGCAGATCATGTACTGCAATCTTTGATGGAGATCAATTCTTTATTTTTTACAAATCAAAATTTAAACCTGCGAGCGCATTTCGATACTTTCCAAGCTTATTGACCAAATATTTAGTAAGGATGATGGATTTTCCAATTTTATTGAAGGAGCTTTACCTTTTTTAAAAATAGCCCGCGCTTTTAGGGGTTGCTTGGATCACAGGTTAGAAGACGTCCAGATACTGGATTTTACTTTGCAACCAAATAAGGACGTACTGACAGCTAAAATTTCGATGGAACATCGAAAAGAACAATTAGACCCAATGCCTGTTTCGGAATTACTTAAGGTCACAACAGAAAATCTGCTATATATTACCGAAATGTCTATCGCTTATTTAGCTGCCAAGCACCCAAAGCCATCTGGTTTGGCTTATCAGGTAAAAGAGCCGCCTTTGGAAAAACGTACCAATAAGCATATTAGATATGCCTTTTGGGCACCAATCGGCCCTGATGGATTTTTTATGCAATAAGGATTAATTATCATAAAGTCGTGAACTTTTGGCGCTGAATATCTCACTGAGTTATCTTTATATCTCACATCTTAAAGTGAAAGTTGCAAAATAATGCCTAATATTGCCAAGTTATCAACACCTCGGGTAACATGATAGTACCAACAATGACCTAAATTTAGGCCAAAAAATTTGTTTCTAATTTGGTGCTAAAATTTTATAACTTACTGACAATCAACGTATAAGTACTTTCTGTATCGGTAAGTAACTGACAATCAATTGTCCAAATAAGATTGCCAGAAAAAATAAAGTCATGGCAATATATATCAGAATTATTGCCCAACCACAATCAAGTCCTTTTTCCTGAGCCAGCCTTTGCTGGTTTGTCCATTATCGTTGGTATACACCACGTAAATAAAGCCGTTTCGGTCGTCGATGGCTTTTAAGCGTGCGTTGTTCCATTGGTTTATATTTGCGTCACGTTTGCTCGTTTCGTCCGGTCTGTTGTGGAAGTAAGCGTAAGTACTAAACAATGTAAATACTTTACCTACATCGCTGCCTTTACCGCTATAGGCCGGCGCAGGTTTAGCAGGCTTTGGTTTAGGTGCTGTTTTTTTTAACACCTTTTTAGCCGAATCCTTTTTTGTTTTCTTAACCGGCAGAATTTCGGGTTTTCCAATAGGCTTGTTTACCGTTACCTCTGCTTCTTCCTGTATTTTTTTCCGGGGCACTGGCTCTGTCGGGGCTTTTTTTGAGCTTTCGGTACTAGCAATAGTATCTTTTGGAACTGAAACAGCCGCTGCCGTCCCGCCATTAAAAAGGTAATGGCCGGCCAACGCACCCATACCGATAAGCAGCAGCCCAATACCGATTGATAGGGCCTTTGACATACTTTTACTGCTATTTTTATGTGGCGCCGATGCTGTTACCGGCGTTGCCTTAAATGCCGGCTGGATATTTTTAAGCTGTGTTATTTCCTGCTGTAACTGGCTTGTCTTTGCCGCCTCTTCCTGTAGTTTTAATTCAAGGGCTTCTATTTGGTTTTGCAGGATTAGGGCACTCTCTGTATCATCTTTTACGCTGATCACACTGTGTTGTATCACCTCACGCAGTTCGGTGCCGTCGGCGTAACGGTCGGCCGGATTCTTTTGCAAACATTTAGAGATGAGCGTTAGCAGCCATCCAGGTACTTGCAATTCACGGTGGCGCTGGTCCTCGGGCCAGTTTAAAGGCATGTTTTTTTCACGCAACGCAAACAGATCGGGTGGCTCTTGTTCCAGGTGTGCTATCATTACAGCATTACGGGCGGTCTGGCCGTTGTCATTCAGTTTAAAGGGAACAGTGCCCGCCAGCAACTCGTAAAGGATAATGCCGTAGCTGTAAACATCGCTTTGCGGCAACAGGTTGCCCTCGCTTTGCTCCGGCGCCATAAACTCTACCGCTCCCGCATTTCGTAAGCTGCTCCTCCGCTGCTCGTCGCTCATAATTGCGAGACCAAAATCAAGCAACACATAGTTGCCTGTATTGATGTTGAATTTAACGTTGTTGCTTTTGATATCGCCATGCTTTACTGATACCTTATGGCAATGACTCAGCGCATTTGCAAGCTGATAGGCCACCTTAATGGCTTCAGGGATGGTAAAAACAGGTGTATCTTTCTCTGTAAGCAGTTCCGCAAGATCAGGACCCTCAATAAATTCCATCTCGATAAACGGAAGCGAGCCGCTTTCGGTAATGCCCGAGTTGAGTATCTTAACAACATTAGGGTTTGATATCTGGTTAACTTTTTTTAATTTCTCTACCTCGTTAATAAAGTCTTTATAGTGCTTGTCGTTCTCATCTTCGGCATGAATTGGGTTAGGCAAAAGCTTTACTGCTACAAAAATTTCGCCGATGCGCCTGCCTTTGTATACCGAACCTTGGCCGCCCGTGTGCAGAGCGCCCATGTTTTCGAGCCCATCGGTTATCGTAAAAATTTTACCCATTTGGTTTTGTTAACGCTAAGCTGTTTTTGCTATAAATGTATCCATTTCAAAACCCCACTTCACAAAAATAGTTTTTTTGAACCGTAAGTATTAGAGCCGGCCCTGCTGCCAGGGTTTAGTATGCCTGAATTATTAGGGCTATCAAAAAACCCCAAATAACCATCGCAGAGCTACGTAAGACACATAGATAGTAGACGCGAGGAAAATTACCAGCACTATTAAAATTAAGGCAATAATTCCTTTACCGCTGCCTTGATGCTTACCTTCCTGGTAATGCTCCTTTAGCAACTTAATGTTGCGGGTATTCGCTTTAAAATAGAAGTCGGTAATTTGCCCGAGGAGAGGGATTCCGCCAAGAAGCCCATCTATGCAAATGTTAACAGCCATTAAAATAAGTACCTTGCGACTCACACCCCCGTTCTTTGCAATTACATAAAGCAGCGCTGCTGCTACGATAAAGCCTGAAACATCTCCTGCAAAAGGGATAAAGTTCAGAATAGGATCGAGCCCAAAACGAAAATTTGTACCGGGGAAACGGAATTTGTCGTCCATAACAGAGGCTATCCGCTCAACCCATTTTAACTGCCCTGTAAGTGCTATGTTTTTTGGTAATTGTTTCATTGCTATTAGAGGAATGAAAAGTACAGTGATTTGTTTTGTGAAATTGTAGGCCGAAGCTTTGGCCAGAACTAGTGTCGTTATTGTTTAATTTTAAACGTGGCCCGTGGCCGCATTTTTAAACTTAATTTTTGTTATGGAATAGCCTTACGAACTGCGGATCCCAAACTATCTCTTTGGTTTATATATTAGCATTAATTTATTTAGAGCTTTTGAGTTAAATTATTCTATCTTGATTTTTTAAACAAATGCCTGCTTTATGGATCTGAAAACATTTACCCATCTACCCTTTTATATTAAGCTGGCCTGTGTGCTTTTCAGCCTTTTTGCTATTGGCTACCTCGTTATCATTGCTAAAGAAATTCTTTCCCCGATAGTCTTTTCCTGCCTTTTTTCTATTTTATTGTTGCCAGTAGCGCAGTTTTTTGAGTTTAAACTACGCCTGCCCCGGAGTGCGGCGGCGATGGTAGCTGTTTTATTGTTGCTGGCTTTTATCGGAGCGGTCATTTACGTGATCGGCTCTCAAATAGCAGACTTGGCTAAAGAATGGCCTGATTTTCAGGCCCAGATGAAAAGATCTCTTTGGGAGTTTCGCGGGTGGGTGCAGGATAACTTCCACGTTACGCGTGGTAAACAATTAAGAGTCGTGAATACCGCCACAAGTAAAGTGTTATCGCCTGACACGGAGACGGTAGGGGCGACGGTACTGTCTTTATCTTCCATCATTCTATTCCTCGTATTTACTTTTATTTATTCTTTTTTCTTTTTGTTATACCGCAGTTTGATCATGAAATTCCTGGAATCGGTTTTTCTAAAAGAAAATAATGCCACAGTACACGAGATTATAGAACGAGTGCAGCACATCATCCGCAAATATATTATCGGCTTATTGATCCAGATGGCTATTGTAGCCATTGTGGTTAGTGTGGCTTTTTCTCTTATGGGCGTGAAGTATGCTATCCTGTTGGGATTGATAACCGGTCTTTTTAACGTGATACCATATATCGGAATATTTACCGCGCTAATTATCAGTGCTGTTGTCAGCCTTGGAACCTCGTCTGACGGCAGTCAGGCAGTGTGGGTGATGAGTTCACTAGTGATCATGCATTTATTGGACAGCAACGTTATATTACCCATGGTGGTGGGTTCTAAAGTACGCATCAATGCCTTTGTGACAATTTTAGGCGTGGTAATAGGAGAGATGCTCTGGGGGATCCCGGGAATGTTCTTATCTATTCCTGTTATTGCGGTATTAAAAATTGTTTTTGACCGGGTAGAGAGCTTGCAGCCATGGGGAATTATCCTTGGCGACGAAGAGCGGAAACAAAACAAGCTTGCAACCCGGTTAATGGTCAGGAACAAAAAGATCAAGGTTAAAGCCGAAGAATAGAACGACAATTTGTTATATTAATGGTATGATAACAGTTTAACCGCGCTTTAAGGTAATCACAGCTACTTCTGGCCACATGCCGATGCGTCCCTTCAAACCGATAAAGCCAAAACCCCGGTTGACGTAAAGGTAGCGCCCGGCTGAATGATAAAGCCCGAGCCACTGTTTGTAAACGTACTGCACAGGGCTCCATTTAAAGCCGAGGAAATCGATACCAAACTGCATGCCGTGTGTGTGGCCGGATAATGTTAAGTGGATGTGCTGCTCATGATTTAACGTAACTGCTTCCCAGTGCGAAGGATCATGAGATAAGAGTATTTTAAAGCCTTTATCCGGTACGTTAAGGGTCGCTTTTTTCAGATCCCCGTATTTATGAAAGCCACCCTTGCCCCAGTTCTCTACGCCAATCAGATTAATAGCCGCACCGTCTTTTTGCAAGCTAATAGACTCGTCCAGCAACAAACGGAATCCCATTTCTCCATGAACCTCTTTCAATCGCTTAAGGTTGGCTTCTTTGGCTTCATCGCTCTCCCATTTTACGTAGTCGCCATAGTCATGGTTACCAAGGACGGAATACTTACCCATAGATGCCTTTAGTCCCGCAAACGGTGTAATCCAGGGATCCATTTCAGCCGCTTTATTGTTAACTAGGTCGCCGGTAAATAAGATCACATCACTACGCTGCGTATTTACAAGTTCCAGTCCTTTTTTTACACCCTCAGCGTCCATAAAACTTCCGGAATGAACATCGGTGATCTGTGTAATGGTAAATCCATCAAAGGCAGCCGGCAAGTCGGGAAAGATTAATGTCGATTTTTTTAACCGGTAAAAATGGCGTCCCCGGGTAATTCCAAATAAAACAACGAGGAACGCGATGCCGGCAATAATAACAGCCACTTGGCTTACCCAAAGTGATCTGGGCGGAAAACCCCGAACTATGCGCGTTAAATCTTCTATCAATAAAAAAGGCGTTGCCATCAGGCTGGGGACGAGCACCAGCAGCATAAGTCCCATAAGCCACGTTATCAGCGTTTGCTGCAGGCCAGAGCCGCGTCGCACAAAAAATGCGGAAACAATGCCACCAATTAATAGTACGTTGATCAGCCAATAAAACGCTGCGTACAAATCTGTTACAGAAATGGTTTTTATTGCCTGATAAAAATACAAGTTGCTGAGCAACCAAAGAAGGATAATGAAAGGAAGTCTTTTAGCCATATACTGCTAAGACGAATTAAAGCAGCAATCATTTTAAAAAAAATAGTAAATGAGATACAAATGACACAAAGTATTTCCACCTGTTTTGCCACTTTCCGTTATGATCTATTAAATCACAAAGCCACCCTGTTTTACCAGAGTGGCTTTATGGGATTTAAAATTAATGTCGCTTATAAAACGGCATCTTCATTATCATACCCACTGTCTGACTCTCTGTTGTCGCTTTGCGAACCCGAGTTTCCATTAACGGCATCCTGGTCGCTGTAGCCACCCTGATCGCCGGATTGTTGTTCCTGACGGTTGCCTTGGCGTTGATCTTGTCCGCCGTACTCTGAACTCCAGTTTTGCTGACCTTGTTGATTGCCTGAATTTCCGCCATCAAAATTTGATTGCTGCTCCTGTTGATTAGCTTGTTGCTGGTCGTGGCGTTCTAAATTAGGATTGTCGCTGTTAAACTGACCTTGCGACCCACTGCTTGGGTTACCCGGATCGGCGTTGCCTTGTTGCTGTTCTTGCTGGCTGCCACCGTTAGCATCCTGATAGTTTTGATCCTGGTTTCTTTCAGGCTGCCCTTGTTGATCGGCGCTGCTGCCGCTACCTTGCAAACCAGCGTTTGATTGCTGTTCCTGGTTGCCGCTACGACTCCAATCTTGTTGATTACCTTGTTGGTTGTTTTGATCTGGTGAGCCAGAACGTTGGTTCTGATCATCACTGTTCCATGTGTTGTTTTCCATAACCTAGATATTTATTTGGTATTAGTATAACACGTTGCAAAACGAGTTTGTTTTCTTAAAAATTAAAAATGTTTCACAAAAGTAGGGGTGAATTCGTCATATAAAAACTTCCTAAACAACAACGCCATCCCGGTCTATCGGCATGGCGTTGTTTTTAAAACTCAGTATTATTACAACTCAGAATCGTCGTAACGTTCCTTGTCATTCAGGTATCCATTGCTCAGGTATTTGTCGCCGCCTTCTTCCTGGCGACTGCCGCTATGCTTGTTGTTATTGGTCTGCTGCTCCTGTTGGCTACGGTTGTTATTCCTGTTTTGTTGACTTTTTTGTTCTTGCGACGCAGAACCTTGGTTCACATCGTCATTCTTCCTTTTGTTACTTTCCATAATTTTAGAAATTTATTTGGTAGAGTATAACAAGCGCAGTTGCGGTTTTGTTTTGTTGAGGTCAAAGTGGTTATAAGGCTTAGGTTGCAAAACATCAATGGCAGAAATAAATTTTAGTTATGCATTATATATTTTACAAAATAATTTGCTGAAAAGTCTTATAATAGCATGCTCAAATATAAACAGCAACCAATAGCCTGTTAAGGCTAAATAATAACCTGATTAAAACCCAATTATTAATATAAAATGAATCTTTCTTTTAAAAATTTACTATCATCGTTAAAGCACAAAAGGAGCTATCAGATTGCAACTTTAGTACTTATAGCGGCATCTTACTCGGCATACGTAGCCATTAATGATGATCGCATATGGGGGGCATACAGAGGTAATTCTGAAACGAATGCCTATTCGCCTTTAACACAGATCAATAAAGACAACGTACAAAATTTAGAGGTAGCCTGGCAATTTGGCCCGGCGCCAGCACCGGCAGCCGCCGGCGCTGCCCCGGGCAGAGGCTTTGGCGGTGGCGGTAGCCAATCCAACCCAATCATTGTTGATGGGGTAATGTACTCTGTGCTTGCCCGCAATAAAATTTACGCCATTAACTCATCAACCGGCGAGCAGGTTTGGGAGTTCGATCCAACGAGTGGCGGCTATGGTGGCAGTGTTACCAGAGGCGTAACTTACTGGGAAAAAGGCAGCGATAAACGCATTTTATCAACCATAGGTAATAACCTTGTAGCCATTAGCGCTACAACCGGCGAGGTAATAAAAACCTTTGGCGACGGCGGCAAGGTAGATCTGCGCGTTGGTTTGCGCGATGACCCTAAGACGATAACCTCTGCCGGATCGTCATCACCGGGCGCCATTTGGGGCGACCTTATTATATTGGGTGCACGGGTTGACGAAAGCTATGGTGCTGCTCCCGGATATGTGCGTGCATTCAATTGTATTACCGGTAAACTTACCTGGACCTTCCATACCATTCCGCAACCGGGTGAGTTAGGTTACAACACCTGGCCTAAAGATGCATGGAAAGAATTTGGTGGTGCCAATGATTGGGCCGGCTTAAGCGTTGATAAAAAACGCGGCATGGTGTTTATAGCAACCGGCGGCACATCATATGATTTTTATGGTGTTGATCGCCCGGGCGACAATTTGTTTGCCGATTGTGTGGTAGCATTAGACGCCAGAACAGGTAAACATATCTGGCATTTCCAGACCATTCACCACGATCTTTGGGATTGGGACCTTTCTTCGCCACCCAACTTAGTTACTATTACTAAAAATGGTGTAAAAAGAGATGCTGTTGTACAATTGAGCAAAAGTGGATTCACTTTTGTATTAGATCGCGTAACAGGTAAATCACTGTTCCCAATTAAAGAAACCCCTGTACCAAAATCTGATATTCCGGGCGAGATCACGTCTCCAACCCAACCTATACCGGTCTTGCCTAAACCATTCGCACGCCAGGCACTTACTGAGAAAGATATCAGCAACTTTTCGCAAGCCGCTCATGACTCATCTATGCGCTTATTGAAAACGCTGCGTTATGAAGGCATTTTTACGCCTCCATCTGTACGTGGAACCTTCCATAGCCCCGGCTCAAACGGTGGTGCTGACTGGGGTGGCGGCTCTTTTGACCCGCGTACCAACATCATTTATATTAAAACAAATGATGCGCCGGAGATCATCAGAATGCAGAAGATAGAGAACCGTGCGGTAACCAACCAAACCGACTTTGAGGTAGGTAAAGGCATCTATAGCACTTACTGCGTTGCCTGCCACGGTGCGGATAAGTTAGGCGACGAACAGAGCTATCCATCGCTAATTAACGTACAGAAACGTTTAACCGACGCGCAGATTATTGCTAAAATAAAAGCCGGCGGTGGTAAAATGCCGGGCTTTGCCAGTGTGATAAACGATAAATCTAAAGAGGCTGCTATATTATCATACATAAGTGGTACTGATACTAAAACCAGAACTGCTCCGGATGGTAAACCTGTGCCAGCAAAGGTAAGGTATACCAACGTTGTTGCTTACAATGCAATATCAGACATGAATCGTAATCCATTCGTTACACCACCATGGGGAAGTTTGGTTGCTATTAATTTAGCTACCGGTAAAGAATTATTCAGGGTACCTGCGGGTAACGATGAATCCCGGCAGAAACCAGGCGAACCTGAAACCGGGTTAACCGGAAACGCCGGTGCGGTATCAACTGCCGGAAACATTGTATTTTGGGGCGGAGGTAGAGACAAAAAATTACGTGCCTTCGATTCTAAGACAGGTAAAGTGATATGGTCAACCATTATGCCTGCGTCTTCAAATGCTACGCCAAGTATCTATAAAGGCAAGGATGGCAACCAATATATTGCTGTTACTATAGGCAGCGATGCTACTCATCCTAATGGGTCAATAATAACCTATAGGCTTAAAAAATAAATTAGAGGAGAATCCTCTTGTGATAAAAGGGCTGGTGTTTACACCGGCCCTTTCTTGTTTAAAATCTTTTACTTCACACTCATCAAGGCTATTTCTATTCTTAATGAATTGCATATCGTTTATTCGCTCACTGGTGAAAAATACTTGTTTGTGTTACGGTTAACACGTCACCGCACATCAGTAAAGCCCACATAATACCTGAAAGCTAAAAAATACAAACCGCTCATTAATAGCCATGTTAATAAACTTAGTTTCATTGTTCAATGACTTAATTATTGGAAATGGCATTAACTATTTATTATGAGCAAGCTTGAATATTTTAACGTCGCGCCAGGTGTATGGGGCATGAAAATAATCTTTGTCAACATTTATATGGTTGCCTCAGATGACCATTGGGTACTGATAGATGCCGGGTTAATTGGTAGTGCGTCACGGATAAAGCGAATGGCTAATGATCTCTTCGGCGGAGTGCCCCCGGCGGCCATATTGCTAACTCACGGGCACTTTGACCACCGTGGAGCTATTAAAGAACTACTTAAAGTGTGGGCAGTACCCATATATGCCCACACTCTTGAATTTCCATATTTAACGGGACAATCCGCTTATCCACCAGCAGATCCCACATCAGGCGGCGGGTTAATGAGTTTGTTGTCTTTTTTATATCCAAAACGGCCAATTAATTTGAGGGGCCATATCCTGGCGCTTAAGGCGGGCGAGGCTCCGCACTTGCCTGAGTGGGAAGTTATATTCACCCCCGGACACTCACCCGGTCACGTTTCGTTTTACCGTAGATCTGACGGCTTGCTTATTGCAGGTGATGCATTTGTAACTACGCGGCAGGAGTCTGCCATGTCAACATTAACAGACAAGGTCGTTGTTAGCGGGCCGCCAAAATATTTTACCTGCAACTGGAAGTTGGCGGAGGATTCAGTTAATAAACTTCAGGCGCTGATGCCGAAAATTGCTGCTACCGGCCATGGCATACCCATTAACGGCAAAGTGCTGACGGATGGGCTTGAACAATTAACATCAAACTTTAATAAGATTGCAAAGCCAAGGCGCGGGCGCTATGTACCATTGCCGGCTATTACCGATGGGAGTGGGGTTCGTTATGTGCCACCTTCACGTTTGCATCCACTTACGCTTACATTGGTTGGTGCCTTAACTGTAGTTGGGTTTGCTTTAATAAGAAAGACGATAAAAAGATCTTGACAATTAAATACATAAAATTATGAACACTCAAAGCGTAGAACAATTGCCGGACGATGATGCTGTTGAATCAACCCAAGATGATAGTAACCAAGCGGCACCAAGCCATAATGAAGTAGAAAAAGGGAGTGGCTATGGCCCGCCTAATGAAGGCTCGGGCGAAACTGTAAACCAAAAAGACGTATCACCAGATGGAAAGCCCATACAGGAAAACGAGGAGAATACTTAACGGTTAATAACCTTATCCATACACATAAATTATCATCCTGTCACATATAATGGACCGGTTTTTTTTTGCTGCATCAAAGCCAAGCACACTAAAAATACCTGAAATACCAGTATATAATACCTGATTAAAACTGTGTATAATACGGATGTAATTTTATAAACATTTAACAATCAAAAGGTTATGTCACAGTCAGTTTGATAATATAAAAATCCTGGTAGATGCTTCATCAAACCCTATCTAACCTATTCTGTTTTAATTACAAGTTAATAAAATTAATCTATTTTTATGAAAACGGAAACAAAAATTCTAATCGGTCTGGCATTTTTAGTATTTGTCAGCTTAGTCACGTCTTGTAAAAAAGACAACAATTATCAAATGGCTAATCAAACATTTGTAACACAGGCGTCAAGCAGCAACATGTTTGAAATTGAAGCCGGTAACCTGGCGGTGCAGAAAGGCGTAAATGCCGATGTTAAAGCATACGGCAACCACATGGTAACAGACCACGGTACCGCTGCGACAGAGATGGCTTCAATGGCCAACCAAAAAGGTTTAACCATTCCGGGAGCAATGATGGAAAAACACCAAACCAAGCTTAACATGCTGGCAGGATTAAGCGGAGAGGCGTTTGACAAACAGTATGCTGCTATGATGCTTGCTTCGCACATGGAAACAATTACCTTGTTTCAGGAAGCATCAAGCAACATTGGTGTGCCGGACGGCGACTTACGCGGCTTTGCATCAGCCAAATTACCCACTTTAAACGAGCACTTAGAACACGCACAACAACTGCAAAACAAAGTAGGTAAATAAATCAGCAACCTTCAATAGAAACAACTATGGAAACAACAAATCAACAACACGGCGAAGGCGAAATGACCAAAGCCATAGAAAATCAAACTGCAAAATTACCATCAGATTTTTATCTGGGAGCAGCCGTAGCTGCAATGGGCGTTTCCCTGCTTTTTAAAATCACCCAAAAAGACGACAAAGCGCTCTTTTTTGGCCAATGGGTAGCCCCGTTCCTCCTATTTGGTATTTATAACAAAATTGTTAAAACCATGGGTAGCGAATAGTGATGTAGGCATTTACCGGTGCTGTATGCTGCCAATGTTTTTTACAGCTACAGCCCGGTATTGCCATTATTATCTGCTATAATAAACTAAACAAGTAATGGCATCTCCGGCAAAAAAATGGTGGTGGTTTGCAGTAGGTGTGGCGTTGGTAGCTGCCCTGCTTACCAGCGGATGGTACTTTTTCAAGAAGGATCTGGCCAACCCACGTAGCAAAATAGTTAAGCCGCTTCTTACAGACCGGTTAAAGAAATTTATCAGCAAAAGCAGCAATGGCTTATATCAATTAAAGTACGACCAATTTAACCTGAATATATGCGGGCCGTCAATGCGAAGGCACTTAATCCCTTGTCTGCTCCGCTCGGATTGATGCAAGTCAAACCGGGTACCGTCAATCAAATGGATATGTACATTTATGCTACCACAACCGGCGCTAAGGGCAACATTGATCTGTATTTTAAGGACCTAAAAATCAATCTACTTAAGCGGGACGAGGATACTGATACCCTTAAAAAGCGCGGTTTCTTGTCGTTTATTACCAATGCTGTTATGCCTAATGATAATCCTAAAGGTAATGGCAAGTTTAAAAAAAAGGCCCATTAACGTTAGTTACACGCGACCCGCGAACGTCTTTCTTCGGCCTGATATGGAAATGTACACTGGACGGCATGTCATCTGCGGTAATGGGTATTGACCAGAAAAAGGAAAAACCCGACGGGAACCCGGTAATACAGGTTATAGAAAAGGTTTTCAAACCGATGCAGCAGAAAAAGAAACTGGAAAAGGATAAAGATTAAATTGCAAGATTCCACAACCCAATTGATTGGTTGTGGAATCTTAAAAAAATTTTTTGTTGCCATTATCTTCGGCTTAAAAACTATGGCGCACTGACCCTGAATGTTGTGATGTTCTTTGAGAAAAAAGTACCACTAAAATTTCCATAATGCCCACAATTAGATGCGGTAAAAACACTCTTGCGCTGTAACCAAGCAGCCATGGCGAAACCGCCAAAAAGATGCCGGTAATTACATCCATAGTTAAATGCGCGCTCATGGGGAGTATCTTAATCAGCCCTCCCTCATAATCGGTTATTGCCGACATCAGCAGGGTAACGATACCAACACCGGCCGCACACCAGGTTGCCGCGTTGTTATCAGAAAAGCCAAGCAGCCAGGGTGCTGCTATTAATAAAATACCCACAAGGTAGTCTAATACTGCGTGGGTTCGTCTACTAATAAATTTCATAACGTTTAGTTTTTAAGTGTAACCATACTGATGTGGCGTCAAACGGTATGCCTCATTTTGCTTGTGCGAAGTTTAGGTTATTTTCCGGCTAAGAATTGTTAGAAATACGTTGTAGATGCGTTTTTTATCAAAAAAAAATCAACGTTTGCGATGTTTAAACTGCAGCACCGCATTGCTACTTATAATTAAAAAGTCTGAGCGCCCTATAAGACGATTTACCTTAACATTCTATATGGTGAAGATTGCATATTCATAATAACAAGATTGTACACCACATGTACAAAATTTTAGTCGAAATGCAATACTACTTGCGCGTTAATCGCTATGTATCAAGAGGGGCACAGCATTTGCATCAGTTTGTTTATCAACGTAAAACAAGTGATGATATGACTTCTGATATTTTCAATGCTTGCAGCTTTCAACAAAAAACCGAACTGGTGCTTGAAGGTACATTTTTGGCTGATAGGCTAACGGAGAGGTATTACATCAGATTGTATAACCTGCACCAGTTTTATGTTGAGGTTTTTTTTGACGATCATACCCACCTGATCGTCCATTTCAGGGCATTTGAAAACACGATGTTTGTGTTGCCTTATGTTAACGATTTAAAAATCGCCGTTTAAGTTAAGGAGTTCCTTATCTGCAATTCAGGTTATTTTAACGACTTAAGGCAGCGTCTGACCGTGCTTTTCCTGTCGTTAAGTCATTAATATAAAGTCGATAGAAAAGTAATGCTTATGCGATTCCTGGGCACGGAACGAGAAAACCATTGATATAAATCAAAATCCGGATTACGAAAATAAGCCCTGTCGAATTTGGCGCAACAGGGCTTGAGTATGTATAAAGAGAAGTCAAAATCATTTAGGAAGCTTTTGCCAAAAGCGTTAAGTGTGGTACCGAGTTAACGGCCGGTTTCTTCGCGGCATCTATAATGGCATATTTATCGCGTAGTTTCTTTAACATTTCAAAACTGAACGCGTCGTTTAGTGGCATATGATAATCACCGACTGTTTTTGGATGAATTTGTAATTCATTAGCAAAAACCTTTAAGTTTTCATGATTAATATGGGTAAGCCCGGTATTATTATCGGTATCAAAAATTACGAAAGTATCTATCTTGTGGCCTTTAGCATCAGTATAGATAACAGAGGCGTTAGCTTTGTATGTTTTCATTAGGCAGCTTTTTTTGAACGTAGGGTTTGTAACTCGGCTAACAATAGTTCTTTTAGTTCCAGATCGTTGGCTTTCAATAAGATTACGGTGGTTAAGTCTAATTTTTCCATTGCGATATAATTTATATATAAAATGGATTGCGAAAAGTATGCCATTAGCTTAATAGCACTCATTAGCTATACATACAGCTATATAACGGCTACTTTAGGCTACACGCATGTTTTTTATTTTAGCCAGCATTGCTTCCCCAAGCGTTGATAATACCTGTTGAATGGAATGAAGGTAGGGGAGTGTAGTGTACTAAAGAATTCTATTTAACACAAAAGACCAGCATTCGCACGTGACTTGTCCCGAAATAAGTTTACCCGGCGTGTTTGAATAATTTTTTAAATTAGCGTAACGCCATCAATTTATACAGCATAGGCCACCGCTGAAATTAATTATCAAATTCTCTACGACCAATATTTTCGACGAGATAATAATTACTTTAGTTGAAACCAATTACAGCTTTATGAGACTACCTTTCCTTTTAGCCTTGTTATTTTTAACAGCACCGGTATTTGCACAATCACCAAAAAAAATATTGATTGCGCCTGGTACCATCGGTGCTACATCTGCTACCGTGGTATGGGACAAGCCCGCTAACAGCTCAAATATTGTTCGTTATCATCTTATTGTTAATAAAAAAGATGTAGCTACATCCACTCGGTGTAATTACCGTTTGAGCAATTGTCTTCCTTAACCAGTTACAACTGCGATGTACGCGCGGAAAGCAAGGATGGGAAACTTACTACCCTGGGTCTGTCTGTTAAGTTCAAAACAACCGAGCAAGGCAAAATACTTAATGTGCTTACATTCGGCGCTAAGGGCGATGGCACTACCTTAAACACCAAAGCTATACAGGCCGCAATTGATGCCTGCCCGGCAAACGGGACAGTCTTAATACCCGCCGGTACATTTATAAGCGGCGCCCTGTACTTAAAAAGTAAAATGACCTTTGACATAGCCAAAGGTGCTACGCTTAAAGGAAGTACCAACGATGCGGATTATCTGCCGTTTTTTAAAAACCGTTTTGAAGGCTGGGAGTTAGACACGTATGCCAGCTTGCTCAACGCAGGCAAAATGGACAGCAAGGGTGGTTACGTTGTAGAGCAGCTGACCATTAAAGGCGAAGGTACGCTAAGCGGTGGGGGCGATCCCTTGGGCAAAGCGATGATAGCGAAGTCGGGTTTACGTGGCCGTGGGCGGTTGATCTGTTTGATGAATTGCCAGAACGTGGATATCCAGGGCCTTACTATTAAAGATTCGCCTTGTTGGACAATCCACTATATTTACAGCAAAGGTGTAACCTGCCATGATCTTGCCATCACCAGCACTTTGCTAAATGGTGATGGCATTGATCCCGACTCGTCTGACGACAGCTACATCTTTAACTGCTCGTTTCTTACCGGCGACGATTGTATCGCCATAAAATCGGGCAAAAATCCAGAAGGAGATAAGATAGCCCGCCCAACTACCAATGTGCGCATAACTGACTGCAACTTTATTGCGGGTCACGGTATTTCAATAGGAAGCGAAATGTCTGGCGGAGTAGATGGCGTACTGGTGCAGGATTGCAAAACAGGCAGTTTGCTATATGGTATGCAGATAAAGGGCACAAAGGAGCGGGGAGGTTATGTACGCAATGTTACCGTTGCCGATTGCCAACTGCTCAGGATAACCATTTATTCCAAGCTCGGCTACAATAACGACGGACAGGCCGCGGCTAACGAGCCTATTTTTGAACATTTCGCCTTCCGTAATATAGATCTGTCAAAGGCGAATCTACGGCAATCTGTTATGGATCTGAACGGATTTAAACAAGCCGGTCACCATCTTAATGATGTAACTTTTGAAAATATACTTATGCCCAAAGATGCAAGAATTGTTATAAAGGACGCAGCTAATTTTAAATTTATAAATGTTGTTACAACTGATGGATCTAAACCGAAGTACGAAATAACTGACGGTAGTAATATTGTTAATTAAAGATGCCACTCATTAGCATAGCGAGATAGTTTCGCTCCAAGCGAGATAATTCATAGTGAACGCAGTGAGAGAACTAAGCCAACGGCTAATCCTTTCGCTTACAAAACGTATAAATTTCTCGCTATCGCTCCAAATAACACATGAGTAACTTAACTAAATAAATTATACCGATAAGTTTATTTAACTACTTGTATAATACATATTTATCGTTTAAAACAGAATTATATTTTGTTGCAAGTATTTGGCTTAAATACAAGCAAGCCTTGCCAAATATAATTTTGTTTGACAGATACATAAAACATAAGAACTTAAATTTCAATTACTTATACATTAGTAATTATATCTATTATACGCTGCTTTAAAATCGCTACCCATTTCTTTAAAACGAGCAGTCACCGTCGCTAAAAATTCTTCATCCAATAACTCAAATACACTATTAACGCCGTCGGTAATATCCATTTCGGATATTTTGTAACTCTGTTCCAGTATCCCCCGCTCTATCTTCACAATAAATTTTTGATTCATGCTGAAGATGGAGATCTTAAAATCTGGGTGCGGCAGCTCTGCTATTACTCTCATTTTTCCTTTATTAATACCGCTAAAATAAATTTTTAAAAATGATATTGGTCTTATTTAGTTTGCTCAAGGTCTAACTACCTTTGTTATTATGGCAGAAGACTTACAAATAAGTATATCACTAAGCAAAGAGGAGCAATATCAGTCGCTCATTCCTCAAATTGAAGCGCTGATAAACGGCGAAACAGATCTTATAGCCAACCTTAGCAATATCTGCGCAGCTTTAAAGGAGCAGTTTAAGTGGCTTTGGGTGGGTTTTTACATGATTAAAGGCGATGAGCTTGTGTTGGGTCCGTTTCAAGGTCCGGTGGCTTGTACGCGCATTAAAATAGGTCGTGGGGTTTGCGGAACTGCTTGGCAGCAGCAGCAAACTATTATTGTGCCTGATGTAAACGAATTTCCGGGGCACATCGCCTGTAGTTCAGTATCAGTTTCAGAAATCGTAATTCCGTTATTTAAAAACAATGCAGTAATGGGAGTGTTGGATGTTGACAGCGAGCACCTGGCGTATTTTGATAACGTAGACGAAAGATATCTTAGTCAAATATTACAACTGATCAGCTTTAATGAGTAAGATTTTTTTAATAGCTGGAATGGGCGCAGATACCCGTATCTATAACAACATAGAACTGCCCGATGATGACGAGGTAATACCTGTAGATTGGATAGAACCAGATGCAAGTGACACTTTAGCTACTTATTCACAAAGGCTTATTAAGCAACACAATATAACATATAATTCAATAGTAATTGGAAATTCCTTAGGCGGAATGATGGCGATTGAGATTGGTAAGCTGATACCTTTGAATAAAGTTATTCTGATATCGAGCATTAAAACAATTGATGAAGCGCCGCCCTATTTCTCATTTTTTAAAATGATACCGCTTTACAGGATTGTCCCCGGTAAAGTGTTTACGCATTTAGGTGGTCTTATCCGGCCGGTATTCGGCGGAATGTCGGCGCAACAGCTATGGCTATTTAAGGATATGCTGAGTAAAACGTCGCCTGGGTTTCTGAAATGGGCCATGGGTGCAGTGTTGAAATGGAAAAATAAAACTATTCCGCCAAACGTTTACCATATAACCGGCGACAATGACCGTGTTTTTAATTACAGGCTGATTAAAGGTGCTACAATTGTAAAAGGCGGAACGCACATTATGATATTTGATAAGGCAAAAGAGATCAACAAAATATTAAAAGGAATTCTGCGTAAAAAATGAAACTGCCCCTGTCTTTTTATCAGCGCGAAGATGTAGTAACAATAGCTAGAGAACTGTTAGGCAAGTATTTGTTTACTTATATTGATGGTGTAATTAGTGGAGGATATATTGTTGAAACAGAAGCCTATAATGGCGTTTTAGATAAAGCAGCACATAGCTACGGTGGTAAGTTAACCCCCAGAACAAAAACGATGTTTGAGGCTGGCGGCGTTGCCTACGTTTATTTATGCTACGGCATACATGAGATGTTTAATGTTGTTGCGTCCGTAGAAGGCGATCCGCGTGCGGTGCTTATCCGGGCTGTTCATCCAACAGAAGGTTTGGAGCCCATGTTATACCGGCGAAACATGTTGGCTATTAAGCCAAACATAACTGCCGGGCCTGGTTCTGTTGCTCAGGCATTTGGTATCAACAGAAAACTCAATGGTATAAGTTTGCTGAGCGATACGCTTTGGTTAGAAGACAGAGGTTTGAGCTTTGCTGACGAATATGTAGCTGCTGTACCCCGTGTTGGCGTTGCCTATGCTAAGGAAGATGCGCTTTTGCCGTACCGTTTTTATCTAAAGGGCGATGTTTACGTTAGCAAGCCCAACAAATAGGAATACATGCTAAAGGTGCTTTTAAAACGCTTATCTATTTTAATCCTTGTCTACGCCCGTTGCAAGACAGAAAGCTGCTCACATCTCGTTATTCATGCTTAAAATAGCTTTTGATCCTATATACACCCATCCGCTGCCGGAAAGCCACCGTTTTCCGATGATGAAGTATGAATTGATCCCGGCGCAATTGCTGTATGAGGGTGTGATAACGGAAGACATGCTGTTCAGACCTGAAATGGTGGCGGAGAGCGTCATTTTGGATACTCATGAGTCATCATATTGGATGCAACTAAGAGATTTGACCTTGCCCGCAAAGGAGCAAAGACGAATTGGTTTCCCGTTAACGGATCTGTTGGTGGAGCGTGAACGACGCATAACACAAGGAACTATCGATGGCGCTGTGCACGCTTTAAAGCATGGTATAGCCTTTAATGTGGCTGGAGGAACGCACCATGCGGGCACTAATTGGGGCGAAGGTTTTTGCATGTTAAACGATCAAAGTATTGCAGCTAACTATCTATTGAATAATAATTTAGCCTCCATTATTTTAATAATAGATTTAGATGTGCACCAAGGCAATGGTACAGCCCAAATCTTTGAAAATGATCCCCGGGTGTTTACGTTCTCAATGCACGGAGCCAATAATTTCCCCTACAGAAAAGAGCGGTCTGATCTGGATATTGCATTACCGGATGATACGGGGGATGATGAGTATCTCGGCCTGTTGAAAGAAACCCTGCCCGAATTGATCAGCCGACATCAGCCTGACTCTATATTTTATTTATCAGGTGTAGATGTATTGCAAACTGACAAACTTGGCAAACTGGCTTTGAGTGCCGCTGCTTGCAAACAGCGGGATGAATTTGTTTTTAAAACGGCGCTGGCTAACAATATCCCGGTGCAGGTAAGTATGGGAGGTGGGTACTCGCCTAATATTAAAGATATTGTGGATGCTCACTGTACAACTTTTAAAGTAGCCAACGACTTATACTTTTAATCTTTTGCGGCTATAAATGCGGCGCGGTCGGCCTGGCGATGTTTATTGCTGATGATCTTAAACCTAATGTATAATAAAATTGCCGACGCCAACAATCCTAATGTGAGGCCATACCACACGCCCGAAACTCCCCAATCTAAATAGATCCCAAGCAACCAACCCAAAGGTAATCCTAATACCCAGTAAGCAAAAAATGTAATAAAAGTGGGTATGTTCACATCGCTCATGCCGCGTAGTATACCAAGGCCTATTACTTGTGTTCCGTCAAATAACTGGAACATGGCGGCAATAATAAGCAACTGTGACGCAACCGATATAACTGTCTTATCTGAAGTATATATCCATGGCAAAACTGTATTGCCAAACGTAAAAAACAAAGCCGTTAATATCATAAAGCCTATTACAACGTGGTAACTGGCATTTGCAGATTTTCGTAGCCCGGAATGATCTCTGACACCAAAGTAATTACCCGTCTTGATGGTAGCTGCGGCCGAAAGTCCGCTTGACATCATATAAGTGATTGAAGCCAGGTTAATGGCAATTTGATGCGCCGCTAATTGCACCAGCCCTATACTGCCGATAATTACAGCCGCGCCGCTGAAAGCGCTCACTTCAAAAGCATATTGCAAGGCAACCGGTCCGCCAATGCCCAATATTTCGCGACATCTGCGCCAGTCAATATTTTTAACAGAAAAATGGGTTAGGTACTTTTTGAAGTATTTTGAGCGAAATACATAGATGCCCATCACAATAGCCATTGTGCAACGATCAATAAGCGTGCTGTAACCTACGCCAACAATGCCCATTGGCTTTATACCGAACATGCCCTTAACAAATATTATCCCCAGGCAAATGTTAAGCACGTTGCCCCATATGGATATCAGCATGGCCTGTTTAGTAAAGCCCAAACCCTCTGCGAACTGCTTAAATGTGTTAAAAACAAGCATTGGGATGATAGACACACCCAACAATATTAAGAAAGGTTTGGCCTGCATTATAACTTCAGGATCCTGCTTCAAATGATCAAGCGCATAGGCTGAGCCCACGCTAATAATAGAGAAAAGTATTATGCCGGCAAAAATATTAATAAACAAACTGTTAGATAACAGCAACCCGCACTCCCTAAACTTACCGCGCGCATTGTGCTGCGCTATCAGCGGTGTTGAGCCGTAGGAGATGCCTATGCCGATCACCATGAAAACAACAAAAATGCTGCTGGCCAGTGATACCGCTGCCAGACTTACCGTGCCTGCAAAATGCCCCACTATTATACTGTCAGACGCATGAACCAAGGTATGGCCCAACTGCGAAATAACTACGGGGATAGCTAAAGTTAGATTATCCCGGTAATGGCTTCGATATTTTTTAAAGGTGATCTTCATTTTGCAAACAGCAAACGTTCGCAAAAGTAAACATTATGCGGCGGTATAATATTCTTCCTTTTCGGAAGTATGGATCTTTATTATTCCTGATAGGGCCAGGTTTACCAGCAAGCGCTGGGCGGCGCGTTGGCCAACTTTTATCAGGTCGCAAAGCTGTTTTACATCTATCCTTTGGTTGGTCTCCAGGTATTGCAGCAGTGTTTTTTCTTTTTCTGAGTAGGAAATAAAAACGCCGGTTGTATCAGCAGAGCGTTTCAATACGTCAACCACCACTTTACTTGCCAAAACGCTTTTATCTTTTATTCTTACATATACCCACCATTTACCGTCTTCTGCTAATGCAGCATGTGGTTTTAAAGTGCTTTGCTCAATATCGACTATCAAAACCAGTTTATCGTCAACATACACTTCTTCAAAGCGTGGTTCAAGGGCCGGCCGAGAGAATATATGTGCCGCTTTTGTAATCATATAACGCTCCTCATCCTCAGATTTTACACCTTTAATAGTACCATCGTCAGCAACGCCAATAAGCAGCCGCCCGCCTTTATTATTGGCAAACGACACCATCGTGCGGGCAATTTTCTCGCAGCTGGTAATGGTTTTCTTAAAGTCGAGTGTTACACCTTCGCCTTCAAAGATCTGTTTTTTAACATTCATCTGTTCAACTTTCAGCAACCTTGTAAGGCGTAAATATCTGCATCCATCTTTCAGGATTCGTGATTTCTGTAAAACCAAACTGGGCGTAAAGACCATGTGCATCAACGGTAGCCAGGCTCCAGCGGCGTAAACCCTGTAAGTCTTGATGGGCCATTATGGTCTGAACAAGCCATTTTGAAAGTCCCTGCTTTCTGAACTCAGGGAGTATAAAAACGTCGGCCAGATACCCAAACGTGGCTTTATCTGTTATTACACGGGCAAAGCCTATTTGTATTTCGTTAAGGTATACTCCAAAGCAAAGGGAATTTTTAATAGAACGCTCTACCTTATCAAACGATATGCCAGTGGCCCAATAGGAATCTTCATCCAGATAATTGTAAATAAGATTGATATCAAGCAGGCTGTTATCCGTAGAAATATAAAAACCCTTCCCGATGAACACCTCATCATTCATGTACACTTTCCTCATTTTGGCTTTTTTTAAAGTTTAAATTACGTATATAAACCTCGCACATCATATTAACACAAACATCACCATTCTTATTATAAACAATAATAGGGTAGGCCTTATTATATTTCCCCTGTTCATTCAAAATCTGTTCTGCCTGTTTAATGTCGCCATCAGATAAATTAACGGTGAAATTAATTTTATCATCACTTTTTTTAAGAAAACGTATCTGTGCTGACCGCGACCAGACAGCAATTTTATAACCTTTATGGCTTAACAACTGATGGAATAACACGGGATAACAAACATCGGCCGCAGAAAATATCGTTCCGCCAAATATAGAGCGGTTATAATTGCTGTTGAGAATGCTCTTACTGATCTTTATGTTCAAACCAGTAAAATTTTCTGCAATACTTGCCACCCAAATTCGCTGAAAAAAAAGAGGCGGATAAAACCGCAATGCCCATTTTAACAGGCCGGCCGAAATTAACATTACAGCTAAATATGCAAAAAATATGTTTAAACTATAAAAATTATAAAATGCTTAGAAATATATTTTAGGAACGGTTATTGTATTTGGTTGATTAATTGATAATTATAAAAACTAAAATCCTATGAAAAAGCAAATTTTAAGTTTCGCATTAGTCGCGACAATGATCGGATCAATTGCAGCGGGCTGCAGTTCCGTAAATGAAACCACAGGTTCAGATACCACTGCAGTTGATAGTCCATCAATGACAGCTCCAAGGGATACGAGTTCAACTACACCGAGGGATACAAGTTCAACAACACCAAGTTCAACTCCCGGTTCAACAACACCAAGTTCGACACCAGGTTCAACAACAACCCCTCAATAATAAAGAATTTATTTCTCATAATTAACATTATGTTAAGTAAAGAAATGTTTTTAAAGCCTGCTGAATAAGCAGGCTTTAAATTTTTATGCTTCTCTTCTACTTTTTTGTTTCCAGTTCGTCAATCTTTTTTTGTATTTCATTAGCCTTCGCAGTATTCTGAACACCAATATAATAGGTTTTTAAATTCTTCCAGGCATCAACAGTGCTGGGCTGTAACTCAGTTGCCTTTTCCAGATAAGGCTTTGCGGCGTCAAACTGTGCTTTTGATCTTGCCAGCGCAGCTTCGTATTCTTTTTGCTTGGTGCCGGGCAATTGTTGCGCAGCGTTGTAAATATCAATAGCCGGATTTAAAGTAACATAACCTATATTTAAAACAGCGTCGAAAAAATTTGGATCTATCTCGATTGCTTTTTTATACATGTCAGCAGCTTTAGCATAGTTGTCTGCTTTTTCTTTTTGAAGCGATGCAATCAATGCAGCGTCTTTTGTCTTAGAAATCTTTGCAGCGTTTACATCAGCAGCCTGGCTATAAGTTAAGCCTGCGTACAGATATAGCGTTTTATTCTTAGGGTCATTACTTATAGCTGCCATAACTTTGTCCAGAACTTGTTGCACTTTTCCTGTCTGTAAAGATATTTCTATCTCTCTTTTTCGCAGTTCCGTATTTGTAGGATATTTTTGAACAGCTTCTGCAGCGATATTCATGGCACTGATAGTGTCTTTTTCTGACAAGTAAAGCGAAGATAGGTCTAGATATATTTTGTCTTTTTCAGAAAAATTTAGGGGAAGCAATTTTTTATACTGATCAATAGCTGCTTTGTAATTTTTTGCGGAAGCAGCCGAAATACCTGCATAGTAAATTGATGATGTATCCCCTTTCGAATATTTCTGAGCTGTATCAAAAGCCTTGTAAGCATCGTCAAATTTTTTGTCTCTGAAAAAAGAAACACCGGCATTTAATCTGCTTTGCGCAAGAGCAGCTTCGGCAGATGTAAAATATTTTTCGTTTTCCTTTTTTGTGTCCAGCTCCTTCGCCTTAATTAAAGCTTCTTCCGCCGCAGCAAAGATTGGGGCGGACGTAGATTCTATCGAGTCGGCCATGGCTGTATGGGCATAAATAACTGCTCTTAAAGCCTGTGTTTCCGGCAATGTTGATGTCTTGTCATTTTGACTGGCTTTATCAATAGCGACTTTAGCTTTGCTAAGAGAGCTTTTTACCAAGGGGCCGTCGTTTGCTGTCCTTAAGGCATCATAAGTTTCAAATGCGCTTTTTGCATTTGAAAGTTCGCCTTTTTGGGCAAATACCGGTGCCGCTAACAAAGTTGCAAGGCCGGCGCTAACAAATAAAATTCTTATTTTCATTTTAGTTACTAATTGGTTAACTGTTTTAATTTATTATTTATTTTATCTAATTGGGTTTTACTTCCGGTTTGCGTGTATAACAAGCGCAATACTTCTAAACAACTTATATTATTAGGTGCAATTTCAGTAGCTTTTTCAAGCCATGTTGTAGCGTACGCTAAATATCTGTCTGCACTCCCACCTTTTTGTACGCTCTTTTTTAAATACAATACACCTAAACTAAACGCGGGATCATAGGCAGCACCGTTCAAATCAACTGCCTTAAGGTATAATTGTTCTGCCTTGTCGTATTTTCCTAGTCTATCGTAGCAATTAGCGGCAACAAACACAATATCCGGGTTATTTTGATTAATATCAAGCAAACCAGGCAATAATGGTTCTAACGAGGTGTAATCCTGTTTATTGTTGTAAATATTGGCCGCATCAAGCAGAATAAAACTCTTTTCGGGGGATGTTTTTCTAAAACGTTCTAATAGTTTTAGTGCCTTTGTTGTATCACCCACGGCTTTGTAAACCGCCGAAGCCGCTTCTACGTGATCCGCAGAAATATCTTCAGCCAGGGTGTCATAAAAGCTTGCAGCGGCAGGTAAATTACCTAAACTTGCGTTTACATACGCCAGGTACGCATCAAGTTGCTTAAAGGTTGGAGCGTATTTTTTTGCCATTAAAAACTGCTGTTGGGCGTTAATAATGTCCGATTTTACCAAATAGTTAAAAGCATAGCGTATATGCACATTGGCAAGGCAGGTAGTTGCAAACAACAGATCTTTATTAAATACGGTCTTTTTGCGAGTAAAGGTCAATCTATCCACCAGCCTTGTAGTTCTGGCTAACAGATTTGGTGGCTGGTTAAGCGTATTAAGAGAATCAACAAATAAAACTGAACTATTTACAACGGCCAGATACACGTTTTTTTCAAAATTTGTTGAATCGTTGTTGACTGTGAACAGACTGTCTATTGACTTTTTTGCAGCAGCAAGATATTTTAACTCCTTGTGCTCTTTGTAACGGGCAAGGCTGTTTACCACACCTTTCAGCACTTCCGACTGGCAAAAGGCATTTGGTGTGATAAACACTATCAGTAAAACCGAAAAAATGATTTTACGAACCCTCATTATATTATTCCGTTACTTCGCCGGGATTATCATTGTTTTCAACATTATCGTCGCTGGTATTGTTTTCGCTTGTTTCGTTTGCTTCAATATTTTCAATCGCATCTTCTTCATCGCGCTCAATTTTAGCTACCGAAGCAATTTCATCATTACCTTTAAGCGTAATTAATCTCACACCCTGTGTTGCACGTCCCATTACCCTTAACTCGCTCACCGCAATACGTATTATAATGCCCGATTTGTTGATGATCATTAGATCTTCGCTATCAGTAACACCTTTAATAGCAACTAACTCCCCGGTTTTATCAGTAACGTTAAGTGTTTTAACACCCTTGCCACCGCGGTTGGTAACACGGTAATCGTCAATATCCGTACGTTTACCATAACCTTTTTCTGATACCACCAATACGGTTGTTTCCGGATTATCAATACTGATCATGCCTACAACCTCGTCATTTTCACCATCTAAGGTAATACCACGAACGCCTGTAGCTGTACGTCCCATCGGTCTTACTGTTGATTCATTAAAGCGAATAGCACGACCTGATTTTAGCGCCATTACTATCTCGCTGGTGCCGCTGGTTAAGTTAGCCTCTAATAATGAGTCTCCGTCATTTACATTGATGGCGTTAATGCCGTTGGCACGTGGACGTGAGTAAGCTTCTAAAGATGTTTTTTTGATAACACCTTTACGGGTACACATAATAATAAAGTTGTTTTCCAGATAATCCTTATCCTTCAAATTCACCACTTTTATGTATGCCTTTATTTTTTGTTCCTTAGGGATATTAATAATATTCTGAATGGCACGGCCTTTTGATGTACGTGATCCTTCAGGTATTTCAAACACACGTAACCAGAAACATTGACCCTGCTCTGTAAAGAACAGCATGTAGTTGTGGTTTGATGCTATAAGCAGGTGCTCAATAAAGTCTTCATCGCGGCTATTGCTGCCCAATGATCCTTTGCCACCTCTGCCCTGCCTGCGGTATTCAGTTAACGGTGTACGTTTTATATAACCTTCGTGCGATATGGTGATAACCACGTCCTCATCCTCAATAAAGTCTTCAGACTGCATTTCGGCTGATGAGTGTACTATTTCGGTTTTACGCTCGTCGCCGTATTTTTCCTTTATCTCCAATAACTCATCTTTGATGATCTGCATACGCAAACCTTCATCGTTAAGTATTGTATTAAGATGATCTATCAGCTTCATTAAGCCTTCATACTCATCTTTTATTTTGTCTCGCTCAAGTCCGGTTAACCTGCGCAACGTCATATCCAGTATGGCGCGCGCCTGCAGGTCAGACAGGCCAAACTGGGCTATCAAGCCTTCGCGTGCCTCGTCTGGTGTTTGCGATGCACGGATAAGTTTAATAACCTCATCCAGATGATCAAGCGCAATTAATAAACCTTCTAAAATGTGCGCGCGTTTTTCAGCTTCGGCCAACTCAAATTTGGTGCGCCTCACTACTACCTCGTGTCTGTGCTCAACAAAATGATGGATCAGATCCCTCAGGTTAAGCATCATAGGGCGCCCATGCACAAGTGCTATGTTATTTACACTGAAAGACGTTTGCAGCGACGTATATTTAAACAAATTGTTTAATACAATAGCTGCATTAGCATCGCGGCGGATCTCATAAACTATGCGGATACCTTCACGATTAGATTCATCTCGGATTGCAGAAATACCTTCCAGTTTCTTTTCGTTTACAAGATCGGCAGTACGCTCAATCATGTTGGCTTTATTTACCTGGTAAGGTATTTCGCTAACAATAATGCGCTCACGGTCACCACCGCCATAAGTTTCAATTTCTGCACGCGCACGTATAACAATTCTGCCACGGCCTGTTTCAAGCGCTTCGCGCGGGCCCTCTGTACCGTAAATTATGGCACCGGTAGGGAAATCCGGACCTTTTACATATTGTAGCAACTCGCCTACTTCAATGTTGCGGTTGTCTATTAAAGCAATAGTTGCATCAATAATTTCGCGCAGGTTATGCGGTGCCATATTGGTGGCCATGCCTACTGCAATACCAGATGCGCCGTTAACCAGCAGATTGGGGAATTTTGCGGGTAAAACGGTCGGCTCCTCTAACGAGTCGTCAAAATTGAGCTGAAAGTCAATAGTATCTTTATTGATATCGGCTAGCATCTCTTCGGCAATCTTTTCCAACCTTGCCTCAGTATAACGCATTGCCGCAGGGTTATCGCCGTCAATAGTGCCATAGTTACCTTGTCCTTCCACCAGGGGATAGCGAAGGCTAAAATCCTGCGCCATACGCACCATGGTATCATATACAGACGAGTCGCCGTGCGGGTGATATTTACCCATCACCTCACCTACTATACGGGCCGATTTTTTGTAGGGTTTATTGGCGTTGAGGCCAAGATCAAGCATGCCAAAAAGCACGCGCCTGTGTACCGGCTTCAAACCGTCGCGTACATCAGGTAAGGCTCTTGATACGATAACCGACATTGAATAATCAATGTAGGCCGATCGCATTTCTTCATCAATATTTATCGAAATTATTTTATCTTCTTGATTATTATCGTTCTCTGTTCCTTCAGCCATTTTGTTTTGTTAGAAAGTTTCTTCTATAAATTTAGGGTGCGCAGCACGGTTTTTCATACGACCTGCGAAGTTAAGAAAATAGTTGGTTTATCTTATCTAAATTGGTAACAAATTAGGTATATAAACGGGTGTTTATCTAATCTATTTTACTTTTTTCCAATAGTCCTCAACTTCAATTCCATTAGGTAATTTACCCTTTAAAAAAAGAGTATCATTTTTAATAATGTAATGATAGCGGGTAGTTTTTCCGGTTAAAACCGAAGGCTCTAAACTGTAAGTTTGCGTTTCAAAACACGAATCTTTTTTGAGCGAATAGTTGCCCGCTTCATATCTTAATGGCTTCTCTCCTTTTTCCAGTAAAAAAGCCTCGAATTTATCCTTGGTGTATTTTCTTTGCTGTGAAAATCCATCGGGCGCAGCATATTTTTTTCCACTGCTTATTCCGCCTGCATATCGCCAGGTACCCCTTAATGATGATACCGGAGCAAACGAAGAAAAAACGAGCAATGCTGCCATTGCAAAGATCATTTTTTTCATACTATACCCAGTTAATGCCTTTTTTTAATAACGAAAGTGTTTTTTCTTCTTCGCTGCCGGCTTCGGCCTGATAATTATACACCCATTTTGCGGTGGGCGGTAGGCTCATTAAAATTGACTCGATACGGCCGTTAGTTTCCAATCCAAATTTAGTACCCGCATCATACACCAAATTAAACTCAGCATAACGGCTGCGGCGAAGGTACTGCCATAACTGCTGTTGCCAGGTAAATGTTTCGTTTTTGTGGCGATTAACTAATTCAATATAAGTTGGTGCAAATGATCTACCCAAAGCTTTGGAGAACTCAAATATCGTCTCCAATCTTATATGTTCGTTATCTACAAGTTTATCATAAAATATACCTCCTATACCCCTTGTTTCTTCACGATGTTTTATATAGAAATAATCATCCGCCCAAGTTTTAAAACGTGTATAAAAGTCTGCATTGAATTTATCGCAAACGGTTTTTAACGATTGATGAAAATAACGCGCATCATCCTCAAAAACATAATGCGGTGTAAGATCAATTCCGCCACCAAACCAGCGTACAGGCTCGGCGCCGGCCATTGAAGATGGCATTTCAAAGTACCGTATATTCATATGGATGATGGGTACCAGCGGATGATTAGGATGAATAACAATAGACACGCCAGTTGCGAAGAAATCATCGCTATCTACCTTGAGGGCTTTTTTCATCACATCGGGCAGCGTACCGTAAACCGCAGAGAAATTAACGCCTCCCTTTTCAAGGATGTTCCCGTTTTGAATAACCCGTGTTCTTCCGCCACCGCCGCCATCGCGTTCCCAAATTTCTTCTTCAAATTTGCTTTTGCCATCTAAATCTTCCAGCGCCAGGCATATTTCGTCCTGAATAGATTGGTAATCGGCCGTTATCTGTTCCTTAGTTATCATCGGCGCAAAAATGCAGTTATTTTGGTAGAGACGCAAAAATGTTCTTTTGCCCTTTGTTGGAGTAATGTTAAAGATGGATTTATTCGGTATTTTAGCCTAAAGAAAAAGCATTATATATGCTCTTCTACATAATTCAGATCCTTACCAAAAGTTTCTTTTAGCCGACTTAATGATAATAAAGATATAGCCGTAAGAATACCCATCATAATGTAACCTGCTCCTATCATTCCATATTGTCCCTTGAAAAAAATAAAGGCCCAATTAATTGGAATAAGTGCGCCGCGAACAAAGTTGGGTACGGTAGTGGTAACGGTTGCCCTTAGGTTAGTTCCAAATTGCTCTGAAGCGATGGTAACAAAAGTGGCCCAGTAACCAACCGTGCATCCCATAAAAAAGCAGATCCAAACAAATTTAGAACTATCCAGCCCGTTTGATGTAAGATACACCGTTACGCTAACTATTGATAGCAATAAAAATACCAGCATAGTAAGCCGCCTTGAACGGGCGGCCTGTGCCAATAACCCGGCGGCTAAATCGCCTACGGAGATGCCTATATAGGTATATAAAATGCCGTCTCCTGCTTTAAGTATGTTTTTAGCGTTTAGTGCTACACCAAACTCCTGCGATTGGGTTACCAAAACACCTACAACAAACCAAAGCGGTGCGCCTAAAAATATGCAACA
This sequence comes from Mucilaginibacter sp. HD30, assembly GCF_054061755.1. Classification (NCBI taxonomy): domain Bacteria; kingdom Pseudomonadati; phylum Bacteroidota; class Sphingobacteriia; order Sphingobacteriales; family Sphingobacteriaceae; genus Mucilaginibacter; species Mucilaginibacter sp. HD30. The sequence goes on along the minus strand of NZ_JBSSEO010000001.1, from coordinate 1,415,848 downwards.
TAAATATTTGATAAAACGCTTACGATCTGTAAACAGACTAAGGAAATTTCCGCGTGATACCTCACTTTTCTCTGCTTCTTTAAACATGCCCGATTCAAACGTGCCTGCGCGCAGCAATAGTAATAATATGCCTAAACCGCCCCCAACAAAATAGGCTTTTTGCCATCCAAAATTTTTAGCCACAATATTAGCTAACACGGCGCCGAAAAGACCCACTACGGCTACTATCATGGTGCCGTAACCGCGTTTTTCTTTACTCATGGTCTCGCTAACTAATGTTATACCGGCACCCAGTTCGCCTGCGAGGCCAATGCCTCCAAAAAAACGTATCGCTGCATATGTATTAACATCCTGGACAAAACCATTGGCAAAGTTGGCCATAGAATAAAGCAATATAGACCCAAAAAGAACTTTTATGCGCCCCAGTTTATCTCCAACTACTCCCCATATAATTCCGCCCAACAACAGGCCAAACATTTGCACATTAATAATAAACGTTCCGCTTGATGTAATTTCCTCCGGCTTGGTAATTCCAATACCTTTAAGGCTTTCAACCCTAACGATTGAAAAAATTAGTAGATCATAGATATCAACAAAATAACCAAGTGCGGCTACTATTACTAAAAAAATAACATTACGGTTTGATTGTGCCGCTGTGGTGGTGGTCATAAATTGCGATAATAAGACGTGCTAAAGTAACAGAATTTGTAAACGATTTAAACTTGAAGGACAAAAAAAAACCTCTGCGTTAACAGAGGTTTTTTAATAAGCAACAGTAAATTATACCTTTTTTACGTTTATCGCCTGCAATCCTTTTCTTCCTTCTTCCACATCGTATTCTACGCTGTCGTTATCTTTGATAGCATTTACGCCGCCTTGTACATCTTTAAAGTGCACAAAAAGGTCTTTACCGTCATCGGTTATGATAAAGCCATAGCCTTTTTGTGTGTTAAACCATTTTACTTTTCCAGTTTTCATAATTAAGTTATCGTATTAAAAAATTAACTTGTAAGATGTATAACTAAACCTAACTGAATTACAAATGGCATTAATAATCAGTGGAATACCTATACGCTGTTTTTTCAAATATAATAAAATAATTATTTAAGCAAATATTTTATTTATTAGGTTGTGGCGTCATTCGCAGGTATGGTTTAACCTCACGAAAACCTTTAGGAAACTTAGCCGGTATGTCCTCGGTTTTAATAGCAGGTACCACCACCACATCCTCGCCGTCTTTCCAGTTAGCAGGTGTAGCAACGCTGTGATAAGCAGTTAATTGCAATGAATCTATCACACGCAAAATCTCCTGGAAATTACGTCCTGTTGATGCCGGATAAGTGATGATTAACTTTACTGCCTTATCTGGCCCGATAATGAATAACGAACGCACCGTAGCATTTACAGAAGCATTTGGATGGATCATGTCATACGCTTCGGCAATTTTGCGGTCCTCGTCTGCAACAATCGGGAAATCTACCTCTACCCCCTGTGTTTCGTTAATATCCTTTATCCAGCCTTTGTGAGATTCAACCGAGTCTACACTTAAAGCTAACACCTTCACGTTGCGTTTGGCAAACTCTTCTTTTAATGCTGCTGTGGCACCTAATTCGGTGGTACAAACCGGTGTATAATCTGCCGGGTGCGAAAATAAAACACCCCAGCCATCACCAAGGTATTCGTATAAGTCTATCTCTCCTACTGAGGTCTGTGCTTGAAAATTCGGGGCTTTGTCGCCTAATCTTAAACTCATGATATAATTAATTTAGATGTGTTGATAAATATCAAAATAAAGTTACGGTGATTGTTTAAATAAACAAGAAAAAAAACTACTATTTACATAGACATTACATGTATTAAGTTTAATTGTATTTATAACACTTGTGCGGCAACTTTTTAGTTACACTTTGGTTGTAACATAAATACAACCTATCTTTATTTTACAATTACATTAATAAACCGAAAAAAATGAAAAAAGTATTATTAGTATGCGCCTTAGCGTTAGGCGTTAGCGCGGCAAGTTTTGCCCAGGGTTTTCAACAGAGAACACCTGATGAGCAAGTTGCTCAATTAAAAACTCAAATTGCAGGTATTACCGATGCACAGGCTGCTAAACTTAAAGTGGCTATTGAAGCACAAGGTAAAAAACGTGATAGCTTAATGGCAAAAGCCAATGGAGATTTTCAATCTGTAATGCCGGAATTTACAAAAATGAGAGAAGCTACTACTGCTCAGTATAAAGCTATCTTAACCCCTGAGCAGTTTACTGCTTATGAAAAACAGCAAGCAGAAATGCGTGCGCGCAGAGGCCAATAAGGCTTACTAATTGATTTTATAGATAGAAAATGAAAAAAATATTTTTAATAGCGGCGTTTGTATTGGGTATAAGCGCAATGGGCTTCGCACAGGGCCCTCCTTCTCCGGAAGAAAGATTGGCACAATTAAAAACATCATTATCATTAACTGATGCACAAGCGGCAAAAGCTAAAGTGATATATGAAGTACAAGGAAAAAGCATTGATAGCTTAATGGCGGCCGCACAAGGCGGTGGTGGTGACATGCAGGCCATGTTTGCCAAGTTTTCAAAAACTATGGAAACTGCAAATACAAAAATCAAAGCTATCTTAACACCTGAGCAAGCACCCATTTTCCAAAAACAAATGGACGCACAAGCCGAGCGCTTTAAACAAATGCAACAAGGCGGTGGTAACTAGTTACAAACAAACCTATTAACAACAACAAAAATGAAAAAACTATTATTAGTATGTGCGTTAGTATTAGGTATTAGCGCAGCAGGTTTAGCACAAGGTCCTCCACAAAGAACCCCTGCCGAACAAATTGAAACTTTGAAAACACAGGTTGCCGGTATAACCGATGCTCAGGCTGCAAAACTTAAGCTTGTATATGAGGCGGCTACTAAAAGCCGCGATAGTTTATTTGCTGCTATGCAAAACGGCGGCGGTGATATGCAGGCCGGTATGGCAAATTTTACCAAAATGAGAGACAAAACAAATGCACAGATCAAAGCTGTTTTGACTCCGGAACAACAACCCGCTTTTCAAAAAGTTGCTGATGCTCAGGCTGAACGCATGAAACAAATGATGAACGGCGGCGGAAATTAATTATTAAACAAACCAATTAAACTGAATAAAAATGAAAAAAGTAATGTTAGTATGCGCCTTTGTTTTAGGCGTTAGCGCAGCAGGTTTTGCCCAAGGCGGCATGCGTCAAACTCCTGATCAACAAGTTGAAAGATTAAAAACCCAAATTACCGGTATAACTGATGCGCAGGCTGCTAAGTTAAAACTGGTTTATGAGGCTCAAGGCAAAAAACGTGATAGCTTAATGGCTAAAGCTAATGGCGATTTTCAGTCAGTAATGCCTGAAATGCAAAAAATGAGAGAAGCAAATTCAGCTCAAGTAAAAGCTGTTTTAACTGCTGATCAACAAGCAGCTTTTGATAAGCTACCTCAAAGAGGTCCAGGTGGTGGTGCCCCTCGGCAATAATTATTAACAGAATTTTAAAAGCCTTCCCATAAACCGGAAGGCTTTTTTATTTTAGCTGAAATTTACCGGGTTTGAAGACAGCAGAAGATTTTATAACAAACAGGTTAGCCGAACGCCGGGATACCGGAAACTTTAGATTGCTAAAGCCTGAAAGTAACCTTATTGACTTTTGCTCAAATGATTATTTAGGCTTCGCGCGGTCAGGCGAGTTTAAGAATGCTATTAAGGCAGAGTTGGAAAAGCACGCTGCCTTGAACGGTTCAACAGGTTCAAGGCTTATCTCAGGGAATTTGACCTACACAGAAGATCTTGAACAGCAAATAGCAACACTTTTTGATACGGAGGGCGCTTTGTTGTTTAATTCAGGCTATGATGCTAATGTAGGCCTACTCTCCTCTTTGCCGCAACGGAACGATACCATTATATGCGATGAACTGATCCATGCCTCTGCTATTGATGGTGGAAGATTAAGTAATGCCAACCGCTTCAACTTTAAGCATAACGATGTAGACAGTTTGGAGGGGAAGCTTAAGAATGGAAAAGAGATATGCTATGTAATGGTTGAAAGCGTCTATTCAATGGATGGCGATGCTGCCCCCCTTTTAGACATTGTTGACATAGTTGAAAAATATAATGCGCAGCTGATAGTTGACGAAGCTCACGCGTTTGGTTTATACAAAAACGGCCTGGTTAGTGAACTTAAATTGCAAAACAGGGTGTTTGCACGGGTAGTAACATTTGGCAAAGCGCTGGGCTGTCATGGTGCGGCGGTAATTGGAAGCATGTCATTAAGGGACTACCTTATCAACTTTGCGCGCTCATTTATATATACCACTGCCGCGCCGTTCCATCAGTTAGCGGCTATAAAATCCGGACTGGATATATTAGGAGGAGCTGATGATCTCATCGCGCGGTTAAAAAACAACATTAAAATTTTTAAAAGTGCACTTTCGCTTTCGGCAGACAGCATGCCGATAAGCGACAGCGCAATTCAGTGTGTAATATTAAAAAGTAACGAAAAAGCAAAAGCTGTTGCTGCGGCTTTACAACAAATAGGTTTTGACGTTAGGCCCATATTGAGCCCTACAGTTGCAGCCGGTACCGAGCGGATAAGGATATGCCTGCATGTTTTTAATAGTGAAGCAGATATCATTGCGTTAGCTAAAACTTTAAATGAGTTGTAATGAGTAACAAACCAATATTTATAACCGGCATCGGCACCGGCATAGGCAAAACTGTGGTGGCTGCTATACTAACAGAATCATTAAAGGCAGACTATTGGAAACCCATACAATCAGGCGATTTGGATAATAGCGACACCATGAAGGTAAAAAGCTTGATCTCTAACGATAAAACCGTATTTCATTCTGAAACATACCGTTTAACACAGCCTTTTTCGCCGCATAAATCAGCAGCTTTGGATGGTGTTGAGATAAGCTTGAATTATTTCAAATTACCAGAAACCAAAAATACCTTGATAATTGAAGGCGCCGGCGGCCTGATGGTACCTTTAAACGATAAAGACTTGATGATAGACCTGATAACAAACCTGAATGCCGAAGTAGTTTTGGTTACCCAGCATTACTTGGGCAGCATAAACCATTCGCTGCTGTCGTTACAGGTTTTGTATGGCAGAAATATCCCGGTACGCGCCATTATATTTAATGGGAAAAGCGATGCTTATTCAGAAAATATTATAAAAGCGCATTCAAGGGGTGAGCTTACTGCTGCTATACCGCAACTTTCAATGTTAGACAAGCAAAGCATAGCATTGCAAAATATTGTAATTTAGGTTAACTGTTTTTTATGAAGAATGTAGCTGTTATCGGGTCGGGAACAATGGGCAATGGCATAGCGCATACATTTGCTCTGCATGGTTTTTATGTTACGCTTATTGATATTGATGCTACAGCATTAGAAAAAGCCCTGCAAACCATATCGCGCAATATGGATAAACAGATAAGTAAGGATATTATAACAGAACATGATAAGCAGAAGGCTTTGGATCGCATAAAAACGAATTTGTCCTTAAACAGTATTTCATCAGATACAGAACTAATTGTTGAAGCAGCTACTGAAAATAAAACTATAAAACTTAATATCTTTAAGCAGTTAAGCAGCATCTGCAGCCCGGGGACGATACTTGCTTCTAATACATCTTCCATATCAATCACCGAAATTGCTGCTGCAACTACGGTCCCTCAAAATGTTGTGGGTATGCATTTTATGAATCCAGTGCCTTTAATGAAACTTGTAGAAGTGATACGCGGAAAGGAAACATCTGATGAAGTGACAGCTAAAATTATGGAAATATCGCGGCAGCTGAATAAAACACCGGTGGAAGTGAATGACGCACCAGGTTTTATAGCCAACCGTATATTGATGCCTATGATAAATGAAGCTATTTATGCATTGGCTGAAGGCGTATCTGGCGTGGCTGAGATTGATACGGTTATGAAATTGGGCATGTCGCACCCTATGGGGCCTTTGCAGTTAGCAGATTTTATTGGGCTAGACATTTGTTTGGCGATAATGAATGTGCTGTACGAAGGATTTAATAACCCCAAATATGCCCCCTGTTCCCTTTTGATTGATATGGTTAGTGCAGGATATTTAGGGGTGAAATCAGGCAGTGGGTTTTATGAGCATTCATCAAAAACCAAAGAGTTGATTGTTGCAGCAAGGTTTAGACTTTAATGTCAAAAACGCTGTTGTAGCGGTTTGCTTAACGATAAAGCTAAATAAATTGAATAAAAAAAGTAGCTTTACCTACAGAAATTGAAACCCATTTGCTTTAAAAAACGTTTATAAGGGTTATAAACCATGCCTGCGCAAATGAAAATATATTATTAATGACTATTCGGATAAAATTTATACTGCTGCTTTCTTGTACCTTATTAATTTTCAAAACCGGGCGAGGTCAGACTACTCCCGCGCTGGCCACTATAATTCCGGAGCTTTCAAACATTAATATTCAACGTTTAGTTGATAGCGCTATCGCCAATTACCCGCGTGTGCGATATTTTCAAAACCGGGTTAATGTTGCCTCAGCCAATGTATCAAAAATAAAAGCTACCTGGTTAGATGCTATCACCCTCTCCTATGTTTATCAACCTGCTGATCCTACTATAAACCCGGTCAATCCTACCAGCACTTACTTTAAAGGGGCGCAAGCTGGGGTGTTTTTAAACCTTGGTAACTTATTATCCAAGCCGTCGGCCATTAAGCAGGCCCAGCGCGAGGTTATGGTACAACAGACCGAGCAGGAAGAGTACATTATAACACTTACCTACGAGGTGAAAAGGCGGTTTTACACGTACGTACAACGTGTTGGAGAACTAAAGTTACAAATAAGGGCCGCTGAAGATGCAGAGGCCCAGTTGAAAGATGTAAAATATAAATTTGAAAAGGGAGAAGAAACGTTTGATAGCTACAGTAAAGTGTTAATTCAATATACTGAACATCAGCAAACAAAAGTACAAACAGAGGCCAGCGTTTTTATTGCCAAAGCTGATGTGGAAGAATTGATAGGTACAAAACTGGAAAACATCATAAAATAAATGGATCTGAAAGGCTTTTTGCGGGTATTAAAAAGGCACAAGTTTACCATTGTGATCATCCCGGTTATTGCGGTTATTATTACTTATTTTTTGGTTCGTAACCAGGCAGATTCTTATGTGTCACAAGCTAAAATAGCTACCGGTATAGTTGATCAAACACAAAAAGGACTGGGCGATGTTGCAGGTTTTCAGGAATCAGAAATAAATCAGGAGTTTGCCAATCTGGTAGAGATGATCCGTTCAAAACGCATACTTGATCAGGTTTCTTATAAGCTAATGATCCATGATCTTACCAGTGATAAGCCTTTCCGCCAGCCAAGTAAATTGGTACAAACTTTAAATGCTGACGCCAAAAAGCATGCAGTAGAAGTTTATACAGATCTGTATAAAAAGAGACAGGCACTTACATTATTCAACTCTGATCAGGAAGGTTTGAATAAAGTGCTTACCTCTATGAAATATGATGATAAATCTTTACTTGATAAGTTACAGGCCTACCGCCTGCAAAGCAGCGATTATATAAGCGTATTATTTGATTCAGAAAACCCGGAATTGTCCGCTGTAGTTGTTAATACGCTTTGTGATGAGTTTATAAATTACTATGGCGAGTTAGTAAAGAATAATCAACAAAAATCAGTTAACTTTTTATTCAATTTATTGCAGGTTAAGCGCGATACACTTGAAGCGAAAATGCTGGCATTGAAGAATTATAAAACACATAATCACGTTTTAAATCTTAACGAGAAAGCAAAGAGCCTATACGGCCAGATGGCTGATTTTGAAACCAGACGCGAAGAAGCCGAAAAGGTTACCAGATCAACAAACGCAGCAATGGATAGTATTGACAGGCAATTTGATCCGCGGGTACGTAGATATAGTGAAAGCAATAAATTGGCAGTTACACAGGATGTGTTGTCGGCGCAGACCCAATTACACGCCGCTAACGATGCTTATGTACAAAGTGGTTTTGATCAGCGTTATCAACGGCGGGTAGACTCACTTAAAAGGATTGTATCCAGTAGCCTAAGTGTATTATCTGATAAATACGTTATTAATCCAATGTCCACAAAGCAGGATCTGGTTGATCAGCGCCTGAGCTTGCAAATCCAAAACGACCTGGCAAAAAATAGTACAGGTAGCATTAGTAAAGAAATTAACAGGCTCAATAGCAAATTTGATGAGCTGGTGCCCCATGAGGCTGCTACGCAGTCGTTAGAAAGAGCTGTTGACATAGCAAGCCAGGAATACATGGAGATTTTGCAGAAGTATAATCAGGCAAGCTTAGAATCAAGCTTTAGCACCAAACTGCGTTTACTTGAAGTTGCAGAGCCCGGACAAGCACAGCCGTCTAAAAAAATGCTCTTGGTAATATTGGCCGGGATAGCCAGTTTTATTGCCTGTATAGTGGTGTTGTTTATTCTTTTCTTTATAGATAATAGTATAAAAAATGCAGGCGAACTTGCGAATAGTACCAAAGCGCCTGTTCTTGGAAATTTGAATAAATTATCTGACGCGGCAATAGATCTGCGTAATATTTGGGAAACCAATCAAAGCAGCAACGACCTAAAGCAGTTTAAAAATTTGATGAGGGCTACCCGTTTTGAGATAAGTGATGAATTAAAAGACTCTAATATATTGCTCATTAATAGTTTAACAGCTGGCGAAGGCAAAACTTTCTTCGCACTTAATTTAGCTTATGCTTATGGGCAGATCAATCAAAAGGTGTTAGTGATAGATGCTAATTTTGACAATCCTGTTATTACACAATCTGTTAAGCCTAAACAATATCTGGAAGACATACTGAAAAATGAAAGCGAAATTGATGCGGTAAAAGCTAATCAAAAAATAACATTTATAGGTAATAAGGGCGGCGATACTTCCATACTTGAGTTAAGTAGCGAAGAGCGCATTAACGAGGTGTTAAAAACTTTAAAGGCAATTTTTGATGTTATTATAATTGAGGCGCCGGCACTTGATGCCTTGAACCGGTCAAAAGAAATGAGTTTGTTTGGCGAGAAAATATTAACCGTTTTTGAGGCGAATAAAAATATTGGCGAAGCCGGCAAACATCACGTTGCATATCTAAAAAATCAGAATGACAAGTTTATTGGCTGGGTGATAAATCTGGTGGATAAAGAACAGTTAATAAGCGAATAGCAAAATAACATCTGGAATGACAATTGTTGGCTTTATTTGGATATTTATTCAGGTTTTAATAGGGTACAACCTGGTATTGCCGGCTTGCATTTACATCCTGTCTTTTTTTCGTAAGAACAATACACCGGTACTGGCATCAGTAGAAGGCGATTACGCAATTATTGTTACGGCTTATGAGCAGGTAACCAATATACCCGCAGTTGTTGAGTCGCTGCTTAAATTGAAGCATAGTAATTACTTAATTTATATAGTTGCTGATAAGTGCGATATAAGTACACTGCATTTTACTGACGACAGGGTTATTGTACTTAGGCCACCCACTACCCTTGCAAGTAATACCCGATCGCATTTTTATGCCATTAATAACTTTAAGCGGGCGCATGGGCGTCTTACTATTATTGATAGCGATAACTTGGTGCATCCGGATTATTTAATTGAACTGGACAGATATTTTTACAAAGGTTACGTAGCAGTGCAGGGCGTTCGCGAAGCTAAAAACCTTAATACTACCTATGCCTGTTTAGATGCTGCCCGCGACATTTACTATCATTTTTATGATGGTAAACTGCTTTTTAAAGTAGGTTCATCTGCTACGCTTGCAGGCTCGGGCATGGCGTTTACTACATCTTTGTATCGCGAGTGTCTGGAACGTCTGGATGTTCAGGGTGCCGGCTTTGATAAGGTGCTGCAATCGCAAATTGTCGGGCGGAACATCAGAATAGCTTTTACAGATAGAGCGATAGTTTACGACGAAAAAACTACTCATTCAGACCAATTGGTTAACCAACGTTCGCGTTGGATAAACACGTGGTTTAAGTATTTTAAATTTGGCTTTGTATTGCTTTTTAAAGGAGTAACAACACCAAGCTGGAATCAGTTTTTATTTGGTTTGATCTTGCTCAGACCTCCCCTTTTTATTTTTCTGTTGCTTTCATTGTTATTTTTATTTGCCAATATATTTATAAGCATAACAGGCGCCTTTATTTGGACAATAGCATTTGTAGTGTTTATTGCAGGTTTTTATATTGCACTGGCCCGTTCGGAAACCGACGCCAGGATCTATCGTTCGCTTATCAATATCCCTAAGTTTATGTTCTTCCAGGTACTGTCTTTGCTAAAGGCACGTACCGCCAATAAACGCTCTGTTGCCACAAAACACACTTATACCGGTAGTATTGATCAAATAATAAAAAGTGATGAGAGTTAACCCGGATGAAAAAGTACTGCGGGGCAATGAAGTAAAAGCGGAATATCAGAAAAAAGTAGATAAGATAACCCGCATTGTAGCATTGGCAGTGGCTTTTTTGAGTACCTATTTTTTCATTATTAAAATATTGTTTTTATAATGAGAGTGGAACCTGCATCGTCACATCCGGTACTGCAGTTAAAAAAATTGCGGCCTGGCTTTACGCAACGTCTAAAAAACCTCGCGATAGTCGAAAAACTAAAAAACCCTTTCGGAATAGGAGCCTTGGTATTACTGGCTGCAATAGTAGCTATAGGTGTCGCAAAATTCGGTATTGTTTTTGGCGCATTGTTTTTGGTGACTATAGTGGGGCTGCCGGCTGCATACGGCGTTGTGGCGTACCCCCGTTTTGGCATAATAGTGTTGCTTGTACTGGCTTATACGCTTTTTTTATTAGGCAGACTGGGTGTGCCAGGGCCGTTGGGTGTTGTTGCTGATTTATTGGAGGGCGCACTAATGTTGGGTACCCTAATAAAATTGCGCCGCCATAACGATTGGGAGTTGTTAAAAGGCCCTGTATCTACCATGATACTGATCTGGATAGGCTATAACCTATTCCAGATAGCTAATCCAAGCGCCGTCTCGCGCCTTGCTTGGGTATACACTGTTAGATCAGTAGCTATAGTATTGCTAAGTTATTTTGTTTTTTTATATAATATTCGTTCTGTAAAGTTGGTTAGAGTGATTTTTAAGCTATGGCTTGTGATGAGTTTTTTAGCAGCCCTATATGGAATGAAACAGGAATATATTGGTTTTTCCGCAGCGGAAGATGCTTACCTGCACTCTGATCCGGAAATAGCAGGCTTGCTTTTTATTGCCGGGCATTGGCGTAAGTTTTCCATATTTTCTGACCCGGTGGCGTTTGCTTATAATATGAACATGGCGGCTATTTTTTGCATCGCCTTAATTGCCGGAAAACTACCTGCATGGAAAAAGATAGTGCTGGCGGTTATTGCCGGTACTTGTTTATTATCTATGCTCTATTCGGGCACACGGGCGGCTAACGTATTGGTACCGGCAGCGCTGTTTCTGTTCGCCATAATAAATTATAACAAAAGGGTATTACTTTTTAGCTGCCTGGCTGCTGTGTTTTTAGTTATCCTGATAAATGTACCTACCGGCGACCCTAATCTTCAGCGCTTTCAAACAGCATTTCGCCCTAATGAAGACGCTTCTTATAAGCTACGTAAATTTAACCAGGAGCGTATAAAACCATACATTTATAGTCATCCCATCGGGTTTGGCCTGGGCGCAACAGGCGGTTGGGGCAAACGTTTCGGCGATGGATCAGTCGTGTCACAGTTTCAACCAGACAGCGGCTATATACGCGTTGCGGTAGAGCTGGGCCCTGTTGGTTTGATAGTATTTTGTACGCTTATGTTTACTATTATGCGAACGGGTATTAATAACTATTACCGCATAAAAGATCCTGAGTTAAAAATGTATTCTTTGGCTATCCTTTTAATCGTTTTTGCGTATAACATAGCTAACTTTCCGCAGGAGGCGCTGGTGCAGTTCCCATCAAACGTGTTCTTTTCGTTAGATGTGGCTCTGCTTACTATTTTGTATCGATTGGATAAACAAAAACAGGCGCAACAAACGCAATTAAACAATTCACTAACCCAATCGTAATTAAATATGGCAAACGATATACTTAAAGGGAGAGATATTATTGTAGTTGGCCAGCAACCCTGGGATGTTGAAATTGGCAGCAATTGTAAAAATATAGCATTAGAGTTTAGCAAGCATAACAGCGTATTATATGTAAACTCGGCTCTTGATCGCCGGAACAAAATAAAAAATGCTTCTGATCCCAAAATAATAAAACGCATAGATGTGGTTAATGGCCGTATGGATGGCCTTGTGCAGCTACAGGAAAACCTTTGGAACCTTTATCCAGATGAGATAATTGAATCTATTAACTGGATGCCGCATAACTTCATTTATAATTTTCTAAATAAAATAAACAACAACCGGTTTGCACGTTCCATTGATAAAGCCGCAAAAAGGTTAGGTTTTAACAACTATATCCTGTTTAACGATAGCGACATTTTTAAGAGCTTTTATTTAAAGGAACTGCTGAAACCAGCTATAAGCATCTATTACTCGCGCGATTATCTGCTTTTTGTTGATTATTGGAAAGTACACGGCAAAACAATGGAGCCGGCGCTGATTGCAAAAAGTGATCTGTGCGTTGCCAACTCTACTTACCTGGCCTCTTACTGCAAAAAATATAATTCAAACTCGCATTACGTAGGGCAAGGTTGCGATCTTGAAATGTTTACTAATCAACAGGAACTTACGGTGCCTGACGACGTGGCGCCAATTAAAAAACCTGTTATTGGCTATGTAGGCGCCTTGCAAAGTATTCGCCTGGATATAGAATTATTAGCATATATTGCCATTACAAAACCTGAGTGGAGCGTTGTATTAGTAGGCCCTGAGGACGAACAGTTTAAAACAAGCAACCTCCATCAGATTACGAACATCCAATTTTTGGGAGGTAAGGATCCCGCTACTCTCCCATCGTATATCAATTCGTTTGATGTTTGCCTTAACCCGCAGTTGATCAATCAGGTAACCATAGGAAACTACCCCCGTAAAATTGACGAATACCTTGCTATGGGGAAACCTACAGTTGCTACCCGCACTGAAGCAATGAGTGTATTTGAAGATCACACTTATTTAGGCACTACAAAAGAGGATTACGTAATGCTGATTGAAAAAGCACTTGCAGAAGACAGCGAAGAAAAACGGCAGCAACGCATTCAATTTGCCACAACCCACACCTGGGAAAACAATGTTAAAGAGATTTATAAAGCTATTAATCAGACAGAGAAATAATTTCTGTCGGCCAGTTGCTTAAAGCTAAATATTACCCTTTTTCAATTCATTCACTGCAAAATCACAAGCGCGGGCGGTAAGCGCCATATAAGTTAATGATGGGTTTTGGCTGGCTGATGACGTCATGCAGCTACCGTCCGTAACAAAAAGATTCTTAACAGCGTGTACCTGGTTATTGCCGTTCAATATTGAAGTTTTAGGATCATGCCCCATGCGGGCCGTACCCATTTCGTGAACTGTACTGCCGCCCGGCTTTTTGTAGTTAAAGGTTTCAATGTCTGTAAATCCGGCAGCTTCCAGCATTTCGCCGCATGTGCTGCGGATGTCATCCATCATTTTATCTTCATTATCTTTAAAAGAAAAGTTCACATTAATAACCGGCAAGCCCCATTTATCCTTTTCGGTTGTATTTAGCGATATTTTGTTTTCGTGGTAGGGCAAACATTCGCCCCATCCCGCCATCCAAACCGTCCAGGGGCCTGGTGTGGTAAGCTGTTTCTTAAAATCAACACCAAAACTTCCAAAGTTCTTTGTGTCCTGCCATTCAGAGCGTTCACCATGCCCTTGTATATTAAAGCCACGTGTATAGCCCAATCCCTCATCCCCTTTAAGATTGCGGTAACGCGGTATCAAAAAGCCGCATGGTCTGCGCCCTTTATAGTATAGATCTTTGTATCCGGGATGTTTGCCTGATGCTCCTGCAGATGAGTGATGATCCATCAGGTTATGGCCCAATTCGCCACTGTCATTACCCATTCCGTTAGGGAACCTGTTTGATTTTGAGTTGAGTAAAATACCAGCAGTGGCAATGGTTGAAGCATTCAGAAAGATAACCTTTGCATAATACTCAAAGCTTTCCTTGGTTTCGGTATCTATAACGCGTACGCCTTTGGCTCTTTGCTTGCTCTCGTCATATAAAACCTCTGCAACTATAGAAAAAGGCCGTAGCGTAAGATTCCCCGTTTGCATAGCCGCCGGAATTGTGGAGCTATTGCTGCTAAAATATCCTCCGAACGGGCATCCGCGCGAACATAGATTGCGGTTCATACAAGGGCCCCTACTGTCCCAGCCTTTGGTTAAATTGGCCACACGCGCTATTGTCAATAAACGGTCGGGCGTTTTTTTGCGGATGGAATCATTAAGATGATGTTCTATGCAATTTAGTTCCATCGGTGGTAAAAAATCACCATCGGGTAGTTGATGCAGGTTCTCTTTACTGCCGCTCACGCCAATATATTTTTCAACGTAACTGTACCACGGCGCTATATCTTTATATCGAATGGGCCAGTCAACCCCATTACCATCCTTTAAGTTTGCTTCAAAATCCAGGTCGCTGAAACGGTAACATTGCCTGCCCCAAGTTAAAGACCGCCCGCCTACCTGATAACCCCGATACCATAAAAACGGCTTTTCCTGTATATAGGGATGGTCTTTATCATTTACATAGAAAAGAGCATTACCCGCATTGCTTCCGGTAGATTGTATGGGGCTGTCTGCCTTAAATTGTGGTGTATTATTTAACCTATACTCAAAATCCCACGGATTTAAGTTTGCGGTTGGATAATCTTTAAGATGTTCAACATTATGGCCGCGTTCAAGCAGTAACGTTTTTAAACCTTTTTTACACAGCTCCATAGCCGCCCAACCACCGCTTATACCCGAACCCACCACAATCGCATCAAAAGTTTGATTATTTGCCGAAGCCATTTTTAGTTTATTTAGTTGCCCAGGCCAGCTGGTTTTTTTGTAACGGGATGCAGGCTTCAAAAGTAACAGGTACATAATCATAAGCCATACCCTGCGTGGCTCCTGCCAAAGATGTGCAGTACCCTTCTACCGTAAGATCGCGCAGATGCAAAAAGAACGGAGCACCAAAAAGTTTCCTATTCACTTTGTTTAATATACCCACTGAGTAGGTCGCCTTATTTTCAAAATGCTTTAGAACCTCATTCTTTTGAGCAATAGTACAATCAATAAACGGTTTTTTATATTCATCCACAGCATAATGGTCAACTGCGGTGATCCCCGCTAAAAAAGAGCGCTGCATTTTAGCATCCGTATTCTCGGTTATCATTTTTATGATATAGTTCTCCACCTGTGCATCTTTTGCGCCGGGCGTATTGGTGCGCGGAATAATTGTTTCGGCAAGTTCAGCAATGAGTGCTCTTTTTTGAGGGAGTTCGCTTAATGGAATAGCTTCTCCCGGTGTTAAAAACTTATATAAAGCCCCCGATGCCCCACCCAATGTAACTATGGCTACAATACTTTTTATGGCCGTCTTCCTGTTCATTTGCCCGTCTTAAAAGTAAGGTAATCAAACGTGTGTTTTACATTTCTGTATATTGCCCTGGCAAAACTTATTACAAAGTTGTCACTCTGGCGCAGATCGCTCCGCGTCATGGTACTGGGCTCATCTTCAGAGTTCAGCTGATCAAACAGACCCTTTGGATCGTCATAGATCATTGCCTTACCTTTATTCTTATTAAAGGACATAGCCATGGTGAACTCCGTTTTATCACCTTTTATACCTTCAGGATAACGGCCGAATTTTTCTAAAAAATTACTTCTACGCAAATGTGGATGATCACTATATACGTGGAACTTGCGGTAGCCTGGATACCATATTTTAAAGATCATTTCAGAAAAGCCATTTTTGTAAGGCCTTAGATAGGGGTATTTAAAATAGGCATAAAACCTAACTAAATCTACGTCTTTGCGCTCTTCCATAATGGCTAAAGCATCTGCTAAATGCTTTTTATAACCGGGAAAAGGGTCAAAATCTTCCTGAACGTATAGCGTGTAAGGGGTGTTTACCGCATCCTGCCCTTTATTTATGTTATTGCCTAATCCGGCATTTTTAGGGGTTGTAATTAAACGGAATTTGTATTTGTCAGTGATAGATTTAAGATAATCAAGATATTCTGGTTTGCTCCCGTCATCAGACACCACAATATCGCCAAAGCCTATGTCTTGAGTCTCAAAGGCTTTTAATAAGCGCTCCAACGACTGGCTGCGGTTATAGTGTGTAACCAATAAGGTAATTGAACTGAACTTAGAAGCCGACATAATTATTTTTTAACCGGTTTAGTAAACAATACCTGGTAAGTGTTTTTTAATAATCTGTATTGTAAATATCCAGTGCGTAAAGCTAAGGCGAGGGGATTTCTGCTCTCCCGCCAATTGGCCCGACTCATGGTGCTTGGTTCGTCCGATGAGTTTTTTTGCCAGAACATATCGTTAAAATCATCGCGTATTATGCCTCTGCCTTTGTTTTGAATAAAAGATACTGCCATGCCGAATTCAGTGAGGTCGCCTTTTATACCTTCGGGATAACGGCCGAACTTTTCAAAGAAGGTACTTCTGCGCAAATGCGGATGGTCGCTGTACACATAAAATTTAAGGTGATTATTTGCCAGCGGAGAAATGCTGAACTTCATCTCGGAAAATCCTTTACCATAAGGTTTTGTGTATGGATACTTGAAGTAAGCATAAAAACGTGAAACGTCTAAGCCTGGGTCGGCTTTCATAAAATTAAGTGCATCCGCAAAATGTTCAGAAAATGCCGGTTTGGGTTCAAAATCCTCCTGAACATAAAGGGTGTAAGGCGTTTTTACTGCATCCTGCCCCTTATTTATGTTGTTACCTAAACCCGCATTTTTAGGCGTAGTGATCAGCCTGAAACCCAGCTCTTTTTCAAGAACTTTTAGCCTGTCCAAATTTTCGGACTTGCTTCCGTCATCAGATACCACAATATCCTCAAACGCAATACTAAGCGCTGTAAAAGCATTTAACAGGCGCTCCAGTGATTTACTGCGGTTGTAATGGGTGACCAATAAAGTAACGCCTTCAAAATAGGTTTTATCCTGGCTCATGCGCGAACAAAATGTTTTTAATTGCCGTTTAACAGGATAAATTTCATTATCCTTGTTTTAGCGTAAGTTTACGAAAAGATGTTCAAAAAAGTTTTCAATCTTATCCGTAATAAACATTTTTTATCCTTAGCCGGAAATATCATTATGTCTGGCCTGGGTTTGGTCACCATGATGCTTATATACCGCGCGCTCTCTTTAACGCAAGCCGGTACCTGGGTGTTTTTTCTCTCCAACCTTTTGTTTGTTGATACCTTCCGTTCCGGATTTTTAACAACGGCATTTATTAAGTTTTTTGCCGGCTCAAGCGAAGAGCGCAGCGCAGAAGTTGCCGGTTCAGCCTGGTTTGTGGGAGCTGTTATTTCGGGTATATTGGCAATTGTAAGTATATGCTCATACCCTTTTTTACACCTGATAAAAGACGAGGGCTTTAGGCTTTTCCTACAGTTTTCGGGCTTGTATTACATAATATCATTACCCTGGTTTATGGCAACATGCGTGGTACAGGGCGAGCAAAAATTTGACCGGCTATTATACATTCGCCTGTGTAACCAGGGTAGCTACATAATTTTTATTACTGCATTATTTTTAACAGGTAAGGCAAGCGTTGCCAATGTTTTAACTTCATATTTGGTATCAAGCGGCTTAACCACAATTTTTGTACTGATAAAGGGTTGGTCGCGCATAGGCAGCATAAAGCAACGCACACGTAAGGGCATATTAGAGATGTATCATTTCGGAAAGTTTTCGGTAGGGTCATCATTAAGCTCAAACATGTTCAGCTTTTCTGATAACCAGATCATCAATTACATGCTCGGGGCCTCGGCATTGGCTATTTACAACCTCGGTCAAACACTTATGCAACTGGTAGAGATACCTTTACGCAGTTTTGCCGCTACGGGCATGCCAGAGCTATCGGCTGCTTACAACCAGGGCAACCGCGAGTTGGTGATACACACCATGAAACGATATGCCGGTATGCTGGCAGTGGTTTTAATACCTATAGTAGCTATTGGTATTGCACTGGCAGATTTACCTATTTACATAATTGGCGGCGGCAAGTATTTAGGTACAGAAGCGGCTAATGTATTTCGGCTGTTTTTAAGTTTTGCTATCATTTTCCCGCCCGACAGGTTTTTCGCCTTAACACTTGACGTTATACACCAGCCCAAAATCAATTTTTATAAAGTGTTAGTAATGGTAGCGGTAAATATCGCTACAGATTTTTTGGGCATATATATAACCGGCAACGTTTACGGTATTGCCTTTGCCACGGTTTTCCCTATTTTAACCGGTACAATAATAGGTTACTGGGCGCTAAATAAATATAGCAAATTTGGCTACTGGAGCATATTTAAAACCGGGTTTGATGAGGTGATGGTGTTTGTGCGCGGGCATTTAAACAAGAAAGCTGCAAATGTTTAAATTGCTTACCTAACCTTTACAAGGTAGAGCATATCACAAGCATGCTTCAATTTTTTGCAATGAGAGAAGCCAATCTTATCCTGCTTATCGTTATATGCATTTGCCTAAGCGCTTGCACGCAAAAGAAAGACACATGGGTTGCATTTTATAATAAAGACACCACTTTGGTTGGCTTTAAAGATAAGCAAGGCCAAATAAAAATTCCCCCTAAATTTACTACTTACGGCGCAGCCGAAAAATTTGATAATATAATTGCGGTTTCTGAATTTAAAAAACCGAAAGATGCAAACTATTACTTAACCAAAAACGGCCGTATAGTTGGGCGTGATAGTCTTTATTATTTTGATAGTTTTCCTGATTGTGAGTGCGAGGGATTTATACGTTTTATAGATTACAAAAGTCTTAAGATGGGAATGTTCAACGCAAATGGTGATATAGCCATTCCAGCTATTTATAATTACCTATCACCAGTTAGGAACGGCTTGATAATGGCTTTAACAGGTGCGAAGCGCGTATATCCTAAAGACCCTAATGAGGAGCATTTTGACCCCTGGGAGGGCGGTAAAGAAATATTAATAAATACCACTAACAAAGTGATTATAAGAAATTTCCCTTATGATGCTGACATTGATTTTTATTCTGTGATCGTTTCGGAGGAACCCAACCCCAGTACTGTAAGAAAGAACTTCAAGGCTGACAAAACTAAGTATTACTCATTTATAAGCTTTGAAAAGGAATTTAAAGCATGGCTTAAAAACACACTGTTAAACAATATTACATTAAAGAATTTGCTCGCAAATAGCCACTCTACAATTCAAGTAGAGCGCGATGCTGACCGGCAGGCATTGCCCAAGGAAAAATTTTTGAAAAGTAGTTTTAATTTGCTGAAATCGAAACTTTCAAGGCTTAAAGTTACCACAAACTTTGATGTTTATAATGAAGGATTAAACCCATACATCTATGGCGGAAATGAATTCGAAGAATATTTTGATAACTGTGGCATGTCTAAAGACTGGCTCTATCCAGTGATGGAGGTAATTGTTACAGGGAAAGATAATGCTGTACAAGAGAGTTTTGAGTTTTTACGTAGTAAAACCGGTTATAAATTAATCGGTGTTTCGTTTTAATAATTATAAGCTACCGTTTACATTTACTCAATTTACATCGTTTGCGTAAAGAGAATATTATGCTGATATTTAAAGCTTAATCCTAACCAATTAAAACGTAATGAAACACACCATTAAAACTGATGCTGGCGCATACGCAGTGCGTTTCGCCAAATCGGCTATTATTACAGTGCTCTGTTTAGGCGCTTCTTTTAGTGCTTTGGCACAGGCTATGGGCGGAGCGCAAACCTTGTTCATATCAAACGAGATAAGCAAAGACAATATGGTTACGCTTAGATTCAATGCCCCAAAGGCCAATGATGTTAAGGTTGCCACGCAAATGACCAAGACCCCACAGCAAATGAAGAAGAACGAAAAGGGGGTTTGGGAAGTTACCTTTGGGCCGGTAAAGCCTGATATGTACCCCTACGCGTTTGTTGTTGACGGCATACAGGTTGCAGACCCGGTAAATTCTGTCATTTTTCCAAACGAGGGTTTTCAGAACAGCGTACTGGAAGTGCCGGGCAGTACTGCTTTGGTTCATTCCATACGTAATGTGCCACATGGCGTTGTAGCTTATCGCTATTATAACTCGCCAGAATTGGGTACCCGCCAGGTTTTGGTTTATACGCCACCGGGTTACGAGCGTAATTCTTCAAAAAAATACCCGGTTCTTTATTTGCTGCACGGTTCATCAGATACAGAAGAAACATGGACAAAAGTTGGAAGAGCTAATTTTATATTGGATAACCTGATAAGCGAAGGTAAAGCCTTGGAAATGATAATTGTTATGCCTTATGGTCGCGCCTATCCTACTATAACCAAAACCGGTAGCCTGCGCGACTGGCCTAACCTGCAGGAGTTTAAAAAAGACTTTTTTGGTAACCTGATGCCGTTTATTGAAAAGAATTACAGAACCAAGAATGATAAGGATAGCCGCGCTATAGCAGGCTTCTCTGGCGGGGGTGGCACCTCACTTTATTTTGGTTTAAACAATCAGGATAAATTTAGCTATGTAGTAGGTTTTGCACCGGGCATGCTAAAAAACGAAATTGATCGTAACAACGCGGTTGCGTTTGAAAACCCAGAAAAAACTAACAAGCAAATTAAGCTATTTTGGATTGGCGTTGGAACCGAGGATCCAACTTACGGCACCATTAAAAATGACTATTTACCGGTGTTGGATCAAAAGAAGATTAAATATGAAACTTTTATTTCTGATGGTGGGCATACATGGATGAACTGTAAACTATACCTAAGTACTGTAGCTCAAAGGCTTTTTAAATAAGCTGATAAAAAGGTTGCCAATTTTTTGGCAACCTTTTTTGTTACCCTTCCCTATTATAACCGTGCATTTTTTGGAGGGATTATTGCAACGAATAATTCATGAAAAAGCTTCTCCTTCCCTTACTGGCTTTGTTTGTGGCTTGCAACAACGGCGATAAGCAAGGAAAAAATTATAATAAGCCTAACACCGCTGTTGTGGTTAAAGACACTGTTGTAGCGCCGCCCATACACAAAACTTCAACACCTTTGGTGTTTGTTAAACAGCGGGTTAATCACATCAACACCTCTGCCCTATCCACAAAGCATATTGAGTTTATATGCGATGAAAAAACAAAAGTTACCTATTACTACGAAAAAAATGTCCCTGTTAAAATAGCTGTTGATTTTGGCTGGGTTGGCGATGCGCATGCCGTTGAAGAATATTATTTTGATGAGGGTAAACTGATATTTCTTTATGAGTTTGTTGAAGGCGGTCCGGCCTGCGAGGGTTGCATTAAAACTAATGAGTACCGATCTTATATAACTGACGATAAAGTTTTTAAGTATTTGAAAAACAAAGATGAGGTTCAATGCAAACGATGCGAATTTGGTCAGTTATCAAAACCGTATCGACTTTTAATGACGTCGAAGCCTGAAGAGGCTAAGAAGGTTTTGTGTAATTGATTTTATCTGCTTAAAAAATTTCAAAACCTCAAATCTTTACTTCATTAAAATGTTATAATTATATTGCGTTACGGAAAATAGAAGCTATGTTAGCATATTTAATAGCCCGTAATAAATTATCTGTGATATATGAAACTGGCACATTTGATACTGGCTCATAGCCAACCGCTGCAATTGGAACGCCTTGTGCGCAGGCTGCAGCATGATGATGCCGACGTTTATATCCATCTGGAT
The DNA here is from genome assembly GCF_054061755.1 of Mucilaginibacter sp. HD30. Lineage (NCBI taxonomy): Bacteria > Pseudomonadati > Bacteroidota > Sphingobacteriia > Sphingobacteriales > Sphingobacteriaceae > Mucilaginibacter > Mucilaginibacter sp. HD30. The sequence continues at coordinate 1,393,950 of NZ_JBSSEO010000001.1, read as the reverse complement.
AAAAAAACTGATGTCGCTCCTTTTCAGCATTTGGCAAGCGTTAAAAATGTCTATTTTATACAAAACCGTATTAAAGTTTATTGGGGCACTTACAATATTGTAAAGGCAACATTTAACAGTTTTAAAGAGATTTTAAATTCAGGTAAAAACTATCAATACCTCAATTTATTAAGCGGACAAGATTATCCATTAAGGCCACAACAGGAACTACATGATTTTTTGAACGCTAACCCCGGGAAAGCCTTCATGAATTACCTGTTGTTTGAAACAGAATGGCCGGACGGATTACCCAGGGTTCGTTTTTACCATTTTAATAATTTCAGGCTGCCGGGGCACTTTATTTTGCAGGAACTTGTTAATAAGTTATTCGGGCAGCGCACTATGCCAAATAATATGATCCCGGTCGGCAGATCGCAATGGTTCACCATTCCAATGGAGTGTGTAAAGTACATATTTGAGTATTGGAACAACACCCCCAAACTGCGCCATTTTATAAAACTTACCTGGGGGCCTGACGAGTTTATTTTCCAAACCATCTTATACAACTCGCCTTATAGAGAGGCGATGGTAAAAAATGATCTGCGGTATATTGATTGGTCCGCCGGCGGGGTTAGCCCCAAAACGTTAACCATTGAAGATGTAGCAGCGTTAAGGAAATCAGGACAATTTTTTGCCCGTAAGTTTGATATAACGAAAGATGAATCTGTTTTAGATGTTATAGACCAGCAAATGGATAAGTAGTATAAATATTAGCCTGCCACTAACTTAAACACATGCGCACATTAAATCTGTTGAGTCCTGATGCGGTATCATAATGATAAGTAAATGCTTCGGCAGCTCTGGATATAATGATCATGCCAAAGTGTTCGCCAATGGTGTTGATATCAATCCCGGTTTTGCTTTTCTTTTGCTCGCAAATAAAACGCACGGTGTCATTCATCTCCAAAACAGCATAAACGCTGTTAAGATCGTCATGTGTTAATAATATTTTGTAGCCTGGCTCCTGCTTAAAAATATCAGCAAAATTCTGTGGGTTAAATTGAGAACCGAAATCTGTTTTTTCAATGGTCAGATAATTGTCGTCCAGATAAATGCGAATGCAGGTTTCTGCGTCTGTGACATGTTTAAGGGCGTTGGTAAGCAACTCGGTCATTACCATTTCCATCTTAAAGCTTAAATCTGCGTTAACGGCATGAGCAGGTAAAAACTCATTGATAAACCCACGTATTTCCATTAACGACCCGATCATCGTTTCGCGCGTATTAGGTAATACAAACTGACGAAACATTTTACCTGACATAGCTATTAAGCAAGAGCATCGTTAAAGTTATCATATATCTTAAAAACCTTGTCTAATCTTATCAGCGCAAACAAATTAACAATATCCTTGCGCATACCCACCAAAATTATATCCGATTTGAAAGATATAACATGCTTAAGGGCCGATACCAAAGCACCTAAAAAAGAGCTGTCAATATACTCTACATCTTCCATATTTATTATAAGGCGTTTGTTTTGATGCGTATCAAAAAGATTGATAAGGGCGGCTTTAAAGGCATCTGCATGTCCCATATTAGCATCCTGAATTTGTAGGTTAAGCAAAAGGCTGCCGGGGTCTTCTCTATATATATCTATCATAGCTAAAATTTGTAAATGCATATTATGCTTTGATCATCTACCTGCCCCTGCAAATTATGCTCAAATTCCATTTTCATGTCGGTAAATGAACTGCAGGTTTTTAACATATCTAACAAACGCGAGGAAAAAAGGTTATAGTCGCTTTTTTTTCCGGTACCGTCAGCAAAGTCTATCATTCCATCAGTAAATATAAACAATCCATCATTAGCTTGCAGCGTTAGTTGCTGCTCGCTATAACTTCCATCTGCAAACAGACCGAGTAATAAACCCGAAGAACTGACGTGTTTAAATTGGTGTTCTGCCCGTTTATAATGCAGCAGCGGCAGGTCACCTGCGCCCGAATAGGTTATAGTTGCGCTCTCGCTATCTATCAATATCAATGATAAGCTTGATAGGATGTCCTTTAGTACCTCGTCAAAACAAATAACATCATTAACCTGCCTCAATATTTTTGCTGTTGAATATTCCCCATTAAATGCCGCGAAACGCACAGCGGAGCGTATATAACTCAAAAAACCGAAAGTGAAGAACCATGCCATCCACTTTTTACCCATTACATCTCCCAGAACCACAAATGTGTAGCGGTCATTAACGTGTATAAAATCAACAAAATCCCCTCCCGGTATATCATCAAAGGCTTTGTGCCAAAAGTCTATGCTAAAGCCATTTACCAATGGAACGTTAGCGGGGATTGATTTGATGTTGAGCGATGTAGCTGCCTTTTTTATTTCGAGTTCTGAAAGTTCGCGTTGCTTATCAACAGCAAAAAGTATGTTGTTTACTTTTGATACAATTACGTTTACAGGTGTATTTTTTATAACGTAATCAATGGCCTGCAGGTCAAGCCCTTGTATCATCAGATCGCGATCTGAAAAATAAGTCAAAAATAAAAATGGAATATTTTTAAAAACCCCATCTTCCATCAGATATCTTCTGAACTCCAAACCGTTCATGCCTCCCATGTTATAATCAGACAAGATTATATCGGGTGGGTTTGCTTTGTCCAATATCGCTATAGCATTTTCGGCAGACAGGGCCGTATCGCACTCAAAGCCCGATTTTTTAAAAACCTGGACCATCAACTTTAAAAAAAGCGCGTCATCATCAACCAGCAATATTTTATGGGCCCTGTTACTCATTCTTTTTGGTTGATAAAGGTTCCTGGTATAAGGTGCGTATCAGTATATAAATGCCCGTAAGGATAATAATGCACGCAATTACATCCATCAATGTTATACCGTCATTTTCAGTAAAATAATAAATGGTGAACATTTCAAAATACGGCGGGGCCTCTATAATTATCATTGACAGACCTAATGTCACCATCGCCAACGAGATCATGATAAGTACAAAACTATTTATTCTTTTAGCTTTCAGGTATTTTCCGGCTACTTTGCTATCTACTTTGTTTGATAGTAACAGCAGGGCAAATTCATCAAGTAGTTCTTCGCGCGAAGCATTCTCTTTCTCATCTATTACATTGAAGGCGGCAATAGCATCCTCATCCTTTACGCAGCTTTGCAGGGCGCTGTCAAATTTTTGCTGAAAATGCTTCAGTGTTTCATTATCCAACTGATGGCCGGCCAGCAACGCCGCAACCTCATCGAGCTTTTGCTCAACTGCCGATTCAATTTCTGTATCAGCTACCTGTTCCGCTTTTATATTATTTGCTTTGATTCTCAATTTTAATTAATAATTTCAACAAAACATAGCAGAAGCGGTATTCGTATAAGCCACAATATCTATATAATGAAATTGGTTTCCATCATTACGGTTAATTTTAATCAAAGTTACGTCACCGAAGAACTGCTATCGTCTATCAGTCAAACCAATACTTATCCAGCCATTGAAATTATCGTTGTTGACAATGGCAGCAAAATAAATAGTGTGCCCGAATGGACCTTAAAATACCCTGACATTGTTTTTATACGCTCAGACAGGAATTTAGGTTTTGCAGGTGGCAATAACCTTGGCATAAAAGCCGCTAAAGGAGATTATTTTTTTTTGGTGAATAACGATACTGAATTTACGCCTGGCCTGGTGCAAACATTAGTTGAAACGCTCACGTCAAATTCACGTATAGGGATGGTGTCACCAAAGATAAGATACTTTGACCAGCCCGAGATGCTGCAATACATGGGCTTTACTGATATGAACTACTACACGGCCCGTAATGAAAGTATTGGTCAGTTTGAAACGGATAGTGGGCAATATGACCATTTAACCGGCAGAACGGGTTATGCGCACGGCGCCGCGATGATGGTAAAGAAAGAATGTATTGATAAGGCAGGTTTAATGGCCGATAACTTTTTTTTATACTATGAAGAACTGGATTGGTGCGATCGTATTAAACGTGCCGGGTATGAAGTTTGGCTGCAGCCTGCTGCGCTTATCTATCATAAAGAGTCGGTATCAGTAGGTAAAGTGAGTGCGCTTAAAGAGTATTTTATGAACCGTAACCGCATTTTATTTATACGCAGAAATGCTCCGTTACTGGCGCGCTGGTTTTTTTATATATACTTTGCTGCTTTAGTTGCACCTCGTAACATATTTAAATACAACAAGATAAACCATAATTATTTTACTGGTTGGTTATTGAAAGCCATTTGGTGGAACATTACCCAAAGTAAAGACAGTACAAAATTAGGTTACCCTATTGCTATATGATCGCACTCTTCTGGATAAGCTTTTTTATAATTTTTTATGCTTTTATAGGTTACGGCATATTGCTTTATTTTATAATTAAAATAAAGCGCGCCATTAAAGGTAAACCTACCCCACCCATTGCAAATAACCTGCCTACTTGTACTTTAATAGTAGCGGCATATAATGAGGAAATTTGTATTGCCGAGAAAATAAAGAACAGCCTTGAGCTAAATTATCCGGAAGGCAGGTTGAAACTTATATTTATAACAGATGGTTCAAGTGATGGCACAGCTGATATTGTAAGTAAATATCCAGGCGTCATCCACATGCATTCAGCAGAGCGTAAAGGCAAAATGGCGGCTGTTCATCGCGCTATTGATACTGTTACTACAGATGTAATGGTGTTTACCGATGCCAACACTTTTTTAAATAAAGATGCTATAGTCAATATCTGTCGCCACTATGCCGATGCAAAAGTGGGCGCTGTAGCCGGTGAAAAGCGGGTGCTGATAACAGAAAAATCCGACGCAACGGCAGGCGAAGGCTTTTACTGGAAATACGAATCAAAATTAAAGATCTGGGATTCTGAATTATACTCTGTTGTTGGCGCCGCAGGCGAGCTGTTCAGCGTGCGTACTGATCTATATGAACATGTACCGCCAACAGCAATTATTGATGATTTTATGATCTCTATGCTGATTGCAAAAAAGGGTTACCGCATTATATACGAGCCTGAGGCATACGCAATGGAAACAGCATCAGAAGATGTTAAGGAGGAGCTAAAACGTAAAATACGCATTGCGGCGGGTGGTTTGCAATCTATCATCTGGCTAAAAAGCTTGTTCAACCCATTCCCATTGCCGGTATTGTCGTTTCAGTACATCAGTCACCGGGTTTTGCGGTGGACGGTGGTGCCTTTCCTGATGATCTTGCTGGTGGCCCTTAACATTGCCATTGTGCACACTTATGGTGGTGCTATTTACCAGCTATTTTTGGCCGGACAGGTTGCTTTTTACGGCATGTCCTTATTCGGGTGGATGCTGGAGGCAAGGCAGGTAAAGGTTAAAATATTTTTTATTCCCTACTATTTCTGTATGATGAATTATGCGGTGATAATGGGTATATTCCGTTACCTGGCCGGAAAACAAAGCGCCGTTTGGGATAAGGCAAAAAGAAAATAACATGTCGCTTAAAGAGAAAATAAAAGGAAACCCGGCGTTAAAAAAATTCGTCCACTGGATGCTTATTGCGCCCGGCGAAGCGCGACCGCGTTTTTGGGTAAAGTTATTTGTTAATCCATTTATACACCATCGCGGTAAGGGATCAAAAATACGCCGCTATACCCGCATGGACGTATTACCTTTTAACCAATTCAGTTTGGGCGATAACGCTACCATTGAAGATTTTTGCACCATTAATAACGGCGTAGGCGACGTTTTTATAGGCAACGGCACATTAATAGGGATGAGCAACGTTATCATTGGCCCGGTAAATATAGGTAATAATGTAATTTTTGCGCAGAATATAGTAGCCAGCGGATTGAACCATGAATATCGAGATGTAAGCATCCCCATAAAAGACCAAAAAACAGTTGTATCTACCATCACTGTTGAAGATGATTGTTGGATAGCTGCCAATGCCGTACTTACCGCTGGCGTTACCATAGGTAAACACAGCGTAATAGCGGGTGGCGCAGTTGTTACCAAAAGCATACCTCCCTACTCGGTTGCAGCAGGCAATCCGGCTAAGGTTATTAAGCGCTTTGATGAGGATTTAAAGGAATGGGTATCGGTTAAAAGCTGATAAAAATTTTAATCCATGCTAAACCCGGAATGCGATTTTATGTCAAAATAGTACATAAACCACTTACAAATGAAAAAATTAGTCGTTAGTCTTTCGCTTATATTAGCGTTAGCAGCCTGCAAACTTCCTTCTTATACAATCGGCATGTCCGAAACTGAATTTAAGTCAAAACACAAATGGACCGCGCAAGTGAGCGAGCAAACAGCAGACCACACCGTTTATAAAGTACAGATAAGCCTTCAGGACGAGAAAAGGAAACGTTACCAATATTTTTATTTTGAGAACGGTAAACTCGTACGCCTGGACGAGGGACAAGCCATGTTGGGCATTTAATTGTTTTATGCGGATGGTTACAGTTGGTACGCTATCCGCATAAAACCCAAAACTTCCTCGTTAACATCATCCATGTTCAATATTCTTAAATGATGATTGAACTGGTTGCTGCCTGGTACCTGTGCAACCTTTTGGAAACAGAGGTTATCATGGTACGGTTCGCGCATTGGGAACACCACATGTATAAAATTCTTGCCTAATTGCGTTATCCAGGCTATGCGCTTATGTCCGTTAGATATGCCGATCATAGTTTTGGTCGCTTCTACGCTAATCTCCCCTATCTTTTCAAACTCATTTAAAAAGTGGTGATACAACCCTAGCGTGTAAGCAGATTTGCCTGTAAGAAATTGGAAGATTTGCGGGTGTTCCATATAGATCAAAATTCCAATTTAGGAATAATCACATTTAATCCCCAGCGCTCCTCTATCCCCAAACCAAATAAGGCAAAATCATATTTAACCGGATCAAGCGGATCAAACTCACGTAGTTTTTCTGTTAATTCAACCGCCGTTTGCCAATCTGTTTGTTTACGGACTATGAGTTTAAGATTTCGCGCGACGCGGTCAACATGAAGATCGCAAGGCATTATAAGGTCCGCCGGTTTAATTTTAGTCCATATCCCAAAATCAACACCATTATTGTCTTTCCGTACCATCCACCGTAAAAACATATTCAACCGTTTACAAGTAGATTTTTGCGACGGCGACGAAACATGTTTTTTAGTACGATGAGGAGCGTCTTCCAAAAAAAAGAAGTAGCTACGAAAGTGATTTAATGAGTTTTCGACGGTTGGATTGTCAGTGCCGCTCGGTAAGAACGCCTCTTCCAACGAGTCAAACCTTTCATAATGATGCCTGAAAAAAGCTATGAAGTAAAGCGTATCAATATCATTAAAGGTACGGTGCTTAAAATGCAGCAGCTTTTTAAGGTCGGGTTCTTCATGATTAATGATGAAATCATAGGGCGCGCCATCCATTAAGGCAATAAGTTCTTTGCATTTATTAATGATGGTTACACGCTGCCCCCAGGCCAGCGTTGCTGCCCAGAAGCCCATTATCTCAATATCCTGCTTTTTGTTGAAAAGATGCGGAATGCTTACAGGGTCATTCTTGATAAAATCTGGGCGGTTGTACTGGGCAACTTTTAAATCAAGAAATGATTTGAGATCAATCATTTCTCCGAGTCTTTACTTTTAGGCTGACTATAAAACAGCCAGCCAAATATCGCGGCATAAATGACATAGATTATTGTTACTGCCGAAAACGCGCCCGGCAGTTCAGGGTTGGTGGTTACATCTTTCATTAATGCCATCCCGCCTATAAAAAACTGAGCAAAATTTGCCACCGATACCGGCTTGTTATAAATACCCCCAATAAGCGACCATTGCGACATCCAGTTAAGCATAGCAAAGCCGAAATATAAACCGCCCAATAACTGTAAAATTAACAGCAGGGGTTTTGATGCACTTATGTTTAAATAAGTTAATATCTCTTGCGGAAAAAAGGTTAACCCAACACCAATTATGCCCAGCAATACCGCGCTGGAAACCATTATGATTCTTGTATTCATTTTATAATGCTAAATGTAAACCCTCTCCTTTAAAAGGTTGGGGAGCTTAAGGCTTGCTTCAAATCATCCAGTAAGTCATCCACATCCTCTACCCCTACGCTTAAACGCAGCAGGTTATCTACCACGCCCACTTTTTCGCGCGCATACTTAGGTATGGATGCATGTGTCATGGTAACAGGGTGATTGATCAAAGACTCAACACCACCCAAAGACTCAGCTAATGTGAACACTTTAAATGACGATGCAACTTTAAAAGTTTCCTGAAGGTCTGCGCCTTTTATGGTAATTGAGATCATGCCGCCAAAATCGCGCATTTGCTTTTTAGCCACTCCGTGATTAGGGTGATCTGTAAAGCCGGGCCAGTAAATTTTATCTACCCTTGGGTGTGTCTTTAAAAACTCGGCTATCTTCCTGCCATTCTCGCAGTGTGCTTTCATACGTAAGTGCAGCGTTTTAATGCCACGTAGCACTAAAAAGCTATCCATTGGTCCCGGTGTCGCGCCGCAGGCGTTGTAAATGAAGAACAGGCGCTTGTAAAGATCCTCATCGCTCATCATTAAAGCGCCCATTACCACATCGCTGTGGCCGCCGATATATTTGGTTACCGAGTGCATTACAATATCAGCACGCAGATCGATAGGATTTTGCAGATATGGCGAAGCGAAAGTGTTATCAACCACAGTCAGCAAGCCTTTTTCCTTGCCTATCTTGGTCACCGCCGCAATATCCACTATCTGCATAGTGGGATTGGTAGGTGTTTCTATCCAGATAAGCTTGGTTTTCTCATTAGCATATTGCCGGATGATGTCAGGATTGGACAGGTCCAGGAAATGAAATTTGATACCGTAGTTGGCGAACACCTTGGTAAAGATGCGATAAGAACCGCCATACAGGTCGTCGCCGGTAATAACTTCATCGCCGGGTTGCAACAACTTCATAACAGCATCTGTAGCACCCATACCGCTCGAAAAAGCCAAACCAAATTTAGCGTTTTCTAAAGCAGCCAAACAGTTTTCAAGTGCTTTACGCGTTGGATTAGTCCCACGTGAGTATTCATATCCCTGATGATCGCCTGGCGATTTTTGCCAATAAGTTGACGTCTGGTATATCGGCGTCATTACCGCGCCGGTTGTTGGATCGGGCTCTTGCCCGGCGTGTATGGCTTTTGTTGCGAATTTCATTTTTTGGTTGATTAAATCAATTGGTTGATTACTTAATAACCAAATTATCAAGTAAAAGCGCCAATCCGTTCCGCATTATATCTCTTAATTTTAATATCTCGGTTTCACTGAAGACAGGATTTGGATCTTCTGCAATAAAGGGTCCCGCTGCATCAAATAATTTATCGTATAATGTATTTGTTTCTTCAGTTTTTATATCGCCAATAAATGGCTTTTTCACTCCAACTGAAGTATCTGTACATAAGTTCCAAAAATTCAAAAACTGCTCCTTATCAAATTTATTGGTTGGCGTTAGTACCCATTGCTGCAATTTATCAATTTCGTAAGTCGTAACATCCTTATTTATAGCTATTGTATTGTTCATTAAATAATTATGCAATACTTCGTTATTGTCGAATGCTAATATTTTACCAAATTCATTAACAACCACACTGTCTTCCTCGTCTGATATCCATATTATATATAGTTTGTTAAAATTGAAATTCAAACAAATTATAAAATAATTAGATTGGACCAGATGCATCTCAAATCAGTATGCCCGAGCGAATAAGACACGTTGCGTACTCGGGTTCCCCGTTAAAATACACTTTCCCTCTTCCTGCTTATTATCTAAAGGTATACAACGTATGGTGGCTTTGGTTTCGTCTTTTATGCGTTGTTCAGTTTCTGGCGTGCCGTCCCAATGGGCAGAAAGGAAGCCTGGTTTTTCATCTAACAGGCGTTTAAACTCTTCGTAACTATCTACTTCGGTTGTACTCTCTGCACGGAAATTAGCTGCTTTTTGATAGATGTTTTGCTGAATCTCTTCTAACAGGGCTTCGATCTTGGCTCCCAAGCCATCCTGATTTACGGTCTCTTTCGTTTTTGTATCACGGCGCGCTAACTCAACGGTGCCGTTCTGCATATCCCTGCTGCCAATAGCAACGCGCAACGGAACGCCTTTTAACTCATATTCTGCAAACTTAGCACCCGGGCGATGCGTATCGCGCTTATCAAACTTAACGGATATGTCTTTAGTTTTCAACTCCTTAGTGAGTTCATTTACATAAGCAGTAATGTTGTCTAATTCTTCTTCATGCTTGTATATCGGCACAATTACAACTTGTATAGGCGCCAATTTTGGTGGTAATACTAAACCTGCATCATCAGAGTGCGCCATAATTAAGGCGCCTATCAAACGGGTTGATACACCCCAAGAAGTCGCCCAAACATAATCAAGTTTATTTTCCCTGTTGGTGAACTTCACATCAAAAGCTTTGGCAAAATTCTGCCCTAAAAAGTGCGATGTTCCGGCTTGCAAAGCTTTGCCATCCTGCATTAACGCCTCAATACAATAAGTATCTAAAGCGCCTGCAAAGCGCTCATTAGGTGTTTTACGTCCCTTAACAACGGGTAGTGCCAGCCAGTTTTCTACAAAATCAGCATAAACATTCAGCATCTGCTCGGTTTCGGCAATAGCTTCATCGGCGGTAGCGTGGGCGGTATGCCCCTCCTGCCATAAAAATTCGCTGGTACGTAAAAACAAACGGGTGCGCATTTCCCAGCGCATTACGTTGGCCCACTGGTTAACCAAAATAGGTAAATCGCGGTAAGATTGTATCCAGCCACGGTAGGTGTTCCAAATAATGGTTTCAGATGTTGGGCGGATGATGAGTTCTTCCTCCAGTTTTGCATCCTCATCAACAATAATATTGCCTTCGCCATCATTTTTTAAGCGATAGTGAGTAACAACTGCACATTCCTTTGCAAAACCTTCTACGTGGCTTGCTTCTTTTGAAAAAAAAGATTTTGGTATCAGTAACGGAAAATAAGCATTACTATGGCCGGTATCTTTAAACATTTTATCCAGTACTCCTTGCATCTTTTCCCATATAGAATAGCCATACGGTTTAATGATCATGCAGCCCCTTACGGGCGAATATTCGGCCATATCGGCCTTAATTACCAGGTCGTTATACCATTGCGAGTAATCTTCATCTTTACTTATAACCCCTTTGCTCATACTTTGTGATAGAAATGTGACTGTTTATTTTTATAGTTTCGCATCCAAATTTATAAATTTATACGTTATTAGCCTATGTTAATTAAACCTTAAGCCTTTTTATCTGTCTAATCTTACAAAACTATCAATACCAAAAACTATGCAGCGCAACATAAAATATCTAATAGCTTTCTGTGCTATTGCGTTGAGTGCCTGCTCAACAAGCCAGAAATTAGCTTCTACGCCAGGCGTTGACGACGATGATGTATACTTTACCCGGGCAAAAGCCGGTGACCAGATTGTTTACGCCGACGATAACTATCAGGCTAATAATGGTTACAACAACGGCTATGACAATGACGACTATTATTATTACGGAGATTATTCGTCGAGGATAAACCGTTTTAATTACTATTCTCCGTTTTCCTATAATAACTTTTACTACGGCTATTCACCCTACAACCGCTTTGGTTGGGGCGGTGGCTGGAACATGGGTTTAGGCTTTAATTACGGCATGGGATATGGTTATGATCCTTTCTTCTACAGCGGAATGTACTCACCCTATTTTTACGATCCATATTATGCGTCTTTCTATGGGTATGGGTATGGCTTGGGTTACGGATATGGCTTAGGCTACGGCTATGGTTATGGCGGTTTAGGTTATGGGTACGGCGGTGGCGGCTTTTTAGTTGGCGGTTATGGGCAAAGGCAAAACCCACGTCCGGTTTATGCCGGTGGCACGGCTGCTACTTCAACTACGCCGGGCAGAACAACCGTGTACCAAACAATGCCGGGCCGCAGACCAGGCGATTTAAGTACACAAAGTATTAGTACTGTTGGCGGACAAACGCGCGCTGTGCGTGACACAAGAACGCGCGACGGCATTACGTCCCGTCCTGAAGTGCAACAAGTTAGGCCATCATATAGCCCACCACCTGCTCCAAGTTCAAATTCTGGTGGCGGCGGTGGCGGAGGAAACTCTGGCGGCGGTGGTGGCGGCGGTCGTCCGGTTAGACCATAAACTTTTATCAGCTATAAACTATGAGAATAAAACATATAATATGTCTGGTAGCTTTAACAGCTATAGGCAAAAGCAGCTTTGCACAATATGCCAAAGATGCTGTGCGATTTTCAACGGCACAAACAGGGACAACCTCGCGTGTTAAAGCCTTAGGTGGTGCAAATGTTTCTGTAGGCGGAGACCTGACTTCGGTTGGTGGCAACCCCGCCGGCCTGGGCTTCTTCACACGGTCTGAAGCCAGTATTACACCTGAATTTAATGGCACGAAGAATAATGCAACTTATTTAGGGCAGTCGTCCACGCAATCAAAAAACTCCGGCAACCTTAATAATGTTGCGGCAGTTTTTTATAGCAGATTAAACTCGCCCCGTGGTACAGATAAAACCAAAGGCTGGTTAAGTATGAATTTTGGCCTTGGCTATAACAGAACTAATGATTTTGGCGAAAAAATAGCGTTTGGCGGCACAAACTCAGCCAATACTATAAATGACTACTACGGAAGTTTGGCAACATCATCAGGTATTCAGGGCGACTTTGTTCAGGGTTATGCGTATGACCACAACCTTATTGACAGGTATAGTACCAATCCTGATGTATACAAATCAAATAACCCGCATACTACCAGCAACAATCAGCTGACAACTCCGGTTACTCAGGCTAACAACATTATGCGAACAGGCGGACAATCTGAATTCAATTTATCGTTGGGCGCTAACTACAGTAATAAACTATACCTGGGATTTGGCTTAGGCATTACCAGTCTGAATTATAACTCAACAAATGTATTTAATGAGACCGGCGTAGTTAGTGTTGACGAGGGGACCGCTACTGTACCATTATACGTTAACAGAAACTATAACTCTACATATAGCCAATTCCAGAATACAAAAGGCGCCGGCGTAAATGCCAAAATTGGTTTGATCTATAAAATAGATGAAATGGTAAGACTAGGCGCTCAAATTACCAGCCCCACCTGGATGAGCATAGACGACGCTTTTAGCGAAGGTTTGAACACCCAGTTAAGCAGCAATACAAAATATTCGAGCATGTCGCCTGATTATACTTTAAGTTACACCATGCGTACGCCGTTTAAGGCGGCGGGCGGCCTTTCGGTATTTTTAGGTAAAGCAGGTTTTATAACCGGCGATATTGAATACGTGAACTATAGCTCAACCAGGATCAACAAAACCGATGGCTATGATCCCTCATACGATAACTCCGTTATTAGAAATACGTACAAGGGCGCTGTAAACATTCGCGGTGGTGCAGAAATAAAGGTAGTGTCTAACTTTATGCTTCGCGGGGGTTATGGCCTAATGGGCAGTCCGCTTAAAACTGATGGTAAAAACACCACTATGGCAACCGGCGGTTTAGGTTATCGTTTTGGCACCTATTATATTGATGCTGCTTATCAGCATGTATCAGGCACACAAATTATTAACCCATATTTATTGGGTTCTGCTTCGCCCGCAGCTAATGTTACGCGTACTAATGATAACTTATTTTTAACCTTAGGGATGAGATTTTAAGGTTATTGCGATTAGATACTTCGAGCCCTTCCGGTAACCGGGAGGGCTTTTTTTTGTTGCTACACAGAGTGCAAATGGTTGTCCAGCATCTATAATTTGTACTTGCATACTTGCTCTCGCCAAAAAAAATTATACGATATTTGATTTGAGACTTAATTGTTTTAAATATAAAAACACACGCCTAAAAATAATTTGATTATATGCTTACCATAGACAACTATCTGGACAGTCATTACATAAGCAGGAGCAATTGGCTGCGGGCCGCAGTTTTAGGGGCTAATGATGGTATTATATCTGTTTCGAGTTTGGCTATTGGTGTGGCAGCTGCAAGTAGCACCCGCGAACCTATACTTCTGGCCACTGTAGCCGGACTGGTAGCGGGAGCACTTTCTATGGCTGCGGGTGAATATGTATCGGTGAGTTCGCAAACCGACACGGAAAAAGCTGACATTGAGCGCGAGGCTTTAGAGTTACAGGAAATGCCGGAAGAAGAACTTAAGATGCTGGCACAGATATATGAACGACGAGGCTTAAAAAAGGAAACAGCTATACTGGTAGCTGTTGAGTTAACAGCGCACGATGCCCTGGGTGCGCATATGCGAGATGAATTGGGTATAAACGAGATCAGTCAGGCAAACCCAATACAGGCTGCTTTAGCATCGGGCGCATCATTTACTGCGGGTGGGCTGCTACCCCTGCTGGCAGTTTTGTTTTGCCCTGTAAAACAAATGGAATATTATTTATACGCATTTACCATAGTGTCATTAATGATATTGGGAGCTGTTGCAGCCAAAACCGGGGGCTCAAGCATTAAGAAGGCAATTGCGCGTATAACCATTTGGGGGACATTAGCCATGGGACTATCCGGTTTAGTGGGTTATATTTTCGGCGTGAAGGTTTGATAAGTTAAGCTCGGCCTAAAAATATTTTTCCAGGTTCAGCCCATAAGTAAACAGTAAATTTTCGCTGCTTGTGCGGTTTTGCCGATTGTAGCTTAGTGACGAACTAATACTTAACCAGCTACGTAATTTAAAAGACAAAGTATTGTTAGTGCGGACAATATAATCATATCGCCTATCGAAAGAGTTTTGTAAAAAACTACTGCTTTCAAAGGTTACCAGGTTACTTATATTAAAACGCATGGCCAGCCGGAACGAATTACGGTAAGTATGATAAGCATCTTTAATATTGCCGGGTAACATCAAATCGCTGGTATCATACAATACACCGTCGCTTAAATTAAAATAGGCGTCTGGCCTGTCTATAATACTGTAAGCTATCCCCGCGCCGGCCAGTAATTGGCTGTTGATTTTAAGTGAATAACTGGTGTTATAGTTCAGTAGTCCCCAGAAGTAAAAATGTTGCGGCCCTTTGTACAAATTAAAATCAACGAATGATGAATAATCGTTATTGGTTAATCCCGCGTTTTGCCGCCCGTATATCCAGGTGTTGGTGAAATTGAGGGAGATGTCTTTTCTGCGAATATTGAACTTAAGGTTGTTATTCAGTAAATAAGCGGTGTTTCCGTTGGCCTTGTTGATAGAACCCGTTGGTGCAAAACTTACGTGATAAAACGTACTATCGTTATATTGTGCACTGGCTTTGCCAACATACATTAAAAACGCTAAAAGCAATATAATTTTTATTTTTCTTAAGGCCATCAACCATTAACTACTTCACCCCCGTTTACATGGATTACCTGCCCGGTGATAAAAGATGCATCATCGAAGCTAAAAACACATAGGCCGGCCCTAATTCAGAAGGCTGTCCGGCTCTTTCCATGGCGGTTTGTGTGCCGAACTTTTCTATATCTTCTTTTTTAAATGTAGATACTATAAGCGGTGTCCAAACAGGTCCCGGTGCAACTGCGTTTACCCTTATCTTCTTTTTAGAGAGATTAGTAGCCAGTGAGCGCGTAAACGATGTTATAGCTCCTTTTGTTGATGAGTAATCTATCAGGTGAGGCGATGACCGATAAGCGGTAACAGAGGTAGTATTGATGATGCAATCGCCTTCTTGCATGTGTTTAAGCGCTGCATCGGCAAAATAGAAATAGGCGAATATGTTGGTACGGAAGGTTTCTTCCATGTGCTTGTCGCTTATCTCATTAAGCTCCTCTTCGGGGATCTGCATACCGGCGTTGTTAACCAGAATATTGAGCTTGCCAAATTCTTTTACCATTTGTTGCACAGCCTTTTCACAGAATGCGCTCTTTTTAACATCACCCTTTATCAATACGCATTTGCGGCCAACGCGCTCTACTTCTTTTTGAGTTTCTAACGCGTCGATATCCTCATTCAAATAAACTATACCCACATCAGCACCTTCCCGCGCAAAATGTATGGTAACCGCCCTGCCTATGCCGCTATCACCACCGGTTATCAGGCCTACCTTACCCATAAGTTTGCCAGCGGCTTTATAGTTGGGCTTTATATATTCAGGGCGCGGGTCCATTTGGGCCTCAATACCCGGTTGTTTGTTTTGCTTTTTAGGGATTTTGGTTGCCATAGCGGTAGCTGTTGTTTTTATTTACAACTACCGTTTTAAGCAGAATGTTTAAAGAATTTGCAATATCAAATAATTTGTCTTTCTAAGCGATAGCGAAGAATATTATCAAACTATCTTGATCGCGTGGTACAGAAAAGCGAATAAGATTCTTCACTGCGTTCAGAATGACAGTATCCAGTACTACATCCGTTCCGGCACAGCAATACCCAGCATACCCATTCCCCTACTTATAACCTTCGCTGAAGCAGCAGAAAGTTGCAGCCTAAACTGTTTAGCCAGCTCATCCTCAGCTTGTAAAATAGAATGCTCGTGGTAGAATTTGTTGTATACTTTGGCTACTTCGTATACATAATTGCCAACAATTCCAGGGTTATGTCCCCTTGCAGCATCCACAATCGTTTCCGGGAATTTGCTTAAAAGTACAATCAGGTCGCGCTCTTCCGGTGCCAGTTCCGTTGGTTTTGATGCATCACCGGCAATGCTTGCACGGTTTAACACCGACTTAATACGTGCATGCGTATATTGTATAAACGGACCTGTATGACCTTGAAAATCAACCGACTCATTCGGGTCAAATAACAGGCGTTTTTTAGGATCAACTTTCAGCAGAAAGTACTTCAACGCACCCATGCCTATAGTATGGTATAGCTGCTGCTTTTCTTCCTCGGTAAAATCATTCACCTTGCCCAAGGCTTCGGTTACTTCTTTAGCTGTTGATTCCATTTCGGCAATCAGATCATCAGCATCAACTACAGTACCCTCGCGCGATTTCATTTTTCCCGATGGCAGATCTACCATGCCATACGACAAGTGGAATAAGCCCTTTGCCCAGCTTTTTTGCAGTTTTTGCAGGATGAGGAACAATACCTTAAAGTGATAATCTTGCTCGTTACCTACCACATAGATAGATTCATCCATGCCAAAATCATCGTATTTTAGCTGTGCGGTGCCCAGATCCTGTGTAATATATACCGAGGTGCCATCTGCACGGCGCACCAGTTTTTCATCCAGGCCATCCCCAGTCAGATCTATCCAAACAGAGCCGTCTTCCTTTTTAAAGAAAACGCCTTTCTCCAAACCTTCCTCAACAATATCCTTACCTAACAGATAGGTGTTTGATTCATAATAGAATTTATTAAAATCAACCCCCAAGGCTTTGTAAGTTTTACCAAACCCATCATATACCCAGGTGTTCATGGTTTTCCAAAGTTCCATTACCTCGCTGTCGCCTGCCTCCCACTTTTGCAGCATGGTTTGCGCCTGTTTTATCAGCGGGGCGTGCTTTTTAGCTTCCTCTTCCGTTTGCCCCTCGCCTTTTAAAAATTCTATTTCCTTTTTATATTCCTTATCAAAGATCACATAATATTTACCTACAAGGTGATCCCCTTTCATACCTGTCGATGCAGGCGTTTCGCCATTACCAAACAGCTGCCAGGCTAACATAGATTTGCAAATGTGTATGCCCCTATCGTTAACCAGATTGGTTTTTATCACCTCGTAACCGGCAGCCTTTAATATCTCTGCAACCGAATAGCCCAAAAGGTTATTACGCACATGGCCAAGGTGTAGCGGTTTGTTGGTATTAGGCGATGAATACTCTACCATCACCTTTTTGCCATTGGGTTTAATAACAGCAAAATCATTGGTGGCGATGTTTTTATATAATTGATCTATCCAAAACTGATCCGACAAAGAAATATTTAAAAAGCCTTTGATCACATTAAAAGCAGAAACCTCTGTAAGCGCATCTTTAATAAACTCGCCTATATCAGTGCCTGTCTGCTCCGGAGATTTTCGCGAAAACTTAGTGAACGGAAATGTCACAATGGTTACCTGCCCCTCAAACTCTTTGCGGGTTTCCTGCAGACTAACTTCGGCAGGTGTAATATCAACTTGGTAGATATGTTTTACTGCTTTTATGGCAGCATCAATTATAAAATTCATCGTAGGCAAAATTAGTCATTTAGTCGGGAAGTCGGAAGGGTTTATAGTCCGGAAGGCGGAAAGACCGAAAGTCCGAAAGACTGTAAGTTAAAATATTTACAATAGTTAGCCCGCAACTCGGAAAGGTTTTTTGGTTATTAGAAGGTATGCACTGGCATTTGGTTAACTATCTTTCTGAATTTCGATTTATAAAAATCTTTCCGACTTCCGGTCTTTCTACTTACATAAACACAAACATTATAAAATTTGCGTTAAGCAAATATTAAGTAATATTCATCAGCCCCTTAAGCTGTTTACAGTTACATAAAATAAGATAGCTTTGTCTATTAAATATGACACAACAATCTGATATTATCATAAACGTAGGCTCTGAAATAGGCACCTTGCGTTCCTTATTGATCCACAGTCCCGATAGCGGCCTGGGCCGCGTAGTCCCCTCAAAAGCACAGGATTGGCTTTTTGAAGACATTGTGCACCTGGACAGCATGCGCAAAGACGAATACGATTATTACATTAAACTATTGCTGTACTTTCTTGATCCGGATAAGATAAAGGGGAAACTAAAACATATAGACGCGAAGGAAAATGACCGTAATTTTTTTAAGCCTGACAATACAGACTTTTACTCATCTGATAAAGTAATTGAAATACAAGCCCTGCTTGCTGATATCTTACAACAGGACGAGATCCGCAATAAACTGGTAGCATCGGTTTGTGCCATTGAGGGCTGCACCTATGTTATGCAGCAAAAATTGATAGACACTACACCTTTGGAGCTGGCTAAGATCTTTATTTCAGGATCATTAAACGCTGCCGAAATGATTTTCGCTCCTATCCCCAATCTGATCTTTTCGCGTGATTTAGGCGTGGTTATTAACGATCATATTTTGTTGAACCGACCCGCTAAAAAGGCCCGTTCGCGCGAGACTTTGTTGATGCGATACATATTTTTTAATCACCCGATGTTTGCGGCTTACCACGATAAGATAATTGAGATAAGCGAAACCAAACAGCACTTTTTACGCCCGGGCGAGGCCAGCGAAGAAAAAACCACCATTGAGGGCGGCGACCTGATGATGGTTAGCGAGGGGCACTTAATTATTGGCTGTAGCGAACGCACCTCTATTAGTGGCGCCAACGAGGCCATTAAGTTGCTGTTTGAAAAGGATGTGGTGAAAAAAATAACCATCGTAAAAATACCGCATAAGCGCGACTATATGCATTTGGATACGGTAGTTACGCAGGTAAAACGTAATGTATGGGTATTGCTAAGATCATTAAGCGGCACCGAGATTGAACCTTTACAAAACGATGCAGTAGGATGGTTTAGCGACAAGAAAAACAAAGACAAAACAGAAATAGTACAGTTTAGACAGGATAAAAAACCCAAGAGCTTCGCCACGCTGGAGGCCTTATTGGATAATATCAGCAAAAAAGATCTGGGATGCACAGAACCTACCCGCTTCATTTATTCAGGTAATGATGAATTTCCGTTTGACGCCCGCGAACAATGGACGGATAGCTGTAACCTGCTGGCCCTGCGTGAAGGGGTGGTTTTAGGGTATGACAGAAATGACAAAACCATAGGCGCGTTTAAACAAAACGGCTTTAAAGTTATTAATGTAAAAGAGCTGCTAAAAAAACTGGAAAACAATGAAATTGATGCGCAGGAAATGAAGGATACGCTGATATTGATGCCTTCGGCAGAGCTTTCAAGAGCGCGTGGTGGTTTCCATTGTATGAGTATGCCTCTTGAGCGCGACGCGCTCAGTTCATAGTTGATGGGTCAGGGATCATAGCCAAATATGTTTTTTGACCAACAACTATTAACCAAGAACCATGACCAAGAACTATGAACCAAGAACCAAGAACTATATTAATGATCCGCCCGGTAAGTTTCGGGTTTAACGAACAAACGGCGGAGAGTAATGCTTTTCAAAATCAGGATGCAGATCAACAGCTTGTGCAGGAAAAAGCCCTGGCCGAGTTTGATGCATTTGTACAGGTTCTGAGAGAAAACAGCGTTGATGTAACAGTTATTGAAGATACACCCGAGCCACATACACCCGATTCCATTTTTCCGAATAACTGGGTGTCGTTCCATGAAAATGGCGACGTTTTTTTATACCCGATGCAGGCCGAAAACCGCCGGTTGGAACGGCGCGAAGATATTATCCGTCAGCTGGAAGAAAAATTTAAGGTAGGCCATGTGATAGATCTAAGTCGTTTTGAAAAGCAGGGGCAGTTTCTGGAAGGGACGGGAAGTATGGTATTAGATCGTGAAAACAAGATAGCCTATGCATGCCTTTCACCGCGTACAGATGCTGATGTGTTAAATGCTTTTTGTGAACATGCAGGGTATAAGCCCATGCTTTTTAATGCAGTGGATCAAAATGGCAAAGCGATATACCATACCAACGTTGTAATGGCCATTGCCGCCAAATATGTGGTGATATGCCTTGAAGCCATTGCAGACGATGACGAAATGGAAGCCGTTATTGATTCCATTTCATCTACCGAAAAGGAAATTATCGCTATAAGTCTTGAGCAAATGAACCGGTTTGCAGGTAACATGCTGGAGGTGTTCAATGATAAGACCGAAAGTTTAATAGTAATGTCGCAAGCGGCTTGGAACTCATTAGACGGTGAGCAGAGGGAAGTATTATCGAGCTTTAGTAAACCTGTTTTTGCTGATATTAACACTATTGAACAAAACGGTGGCGGCAGTGTGCGATGTATGATGGCGGAGGTGTGGTTGCCTGTCCTTTAAGTTGCTCTATATCGGCTTTAAATAACAGAAGCATACCATGTAATTATTTTTATATTTGTACTAGTTACTTCATGTTATGCTAAACTTTCGCCTTATCATATTGTTCGTATGTATTTTTTTTACTGCTCTGTTAACTACTGGCTGTAAAAAAGGTGGTGCTGAACCAGGATCAGAAAACGAAACAAACATCGTTACTGTAAGTACGTTTGCCGGAAATGGTTTGAGTGTTGTTGCCGACGGAGTTGGCGCAAATGCCTCATTTCAATATCCACGCAAAATTACTATTGATAATGACCGCAATTTGTATGTTATGGATGGTAACTATACAAAAATTAATATTCGCAAGATAACCCCTTCAGGTGCGGTTGTTACAATTATTAGCGATCCTACGCTAAGCGACTACAATTTTAGAACTTCCCCCAGCGGGGACAATTATCTGTATACCAATTCCGGAAGAGTTTTTAAAATAGATGGTTCCGGTAATAAAACAGAAATCATTTATGATCGTTTCCTGACGCCGGGTATAGAGGCTTTTGATCAACTAAATAGCATCGAAGTAGATGCTTCGGGCACTATATTTTTTATTGCGAAAGGCAGTATTTATAAGCTTGAAAAATCCGGTAAATTATCTTTATTCTATCAGGCTGATAAAAATCCGTTTTATCCTGGGTATATACAGTCAACTATTGATTTTCACGGCAATATTTATATTGTTGAGTCATTTAATATGGGTTGTAAAATAAAAAAAGTAAACAATGCTGGTCTACACACATTTATTGATGTTAAGCCACCTTCCGGAATGGAGGATTTGTTTGTAATAAATAATGTAACTGTTGACTCTCAGGGCAATTTTTATTTTATAGTATACGGTTTGACTATTTTATCGGGGTCAGAAGAATTGCCGAGGGCACATCATATTTATAAAATGGATAAAAATGGAATTATTACCCGCATTGCCGGTAACGATGCCAAGACGCCTCTCATTAACGGATCAGGGTTATCAGCTACCTTTAATTTCCCATTAGGGATTGTAATAGACAATTTCAACAATCTCTATATTGCTGATTCTCGTAACAATCTTATCCGTAAAATAGAAATACGAAAATAATTCTCTTTCGCATTTTTGCGCATGTTCTATACAAGCACTTAAGGCGCGAGAGTGATTGCCTAGCCTCAATATCAAATATCAATGGATACTTCAATAGCGCGTATTGGCACTGTTCTATCACTACTAAAAAGATTAGAAGATTGCCCTTTGCAGGAACGCGAAAGTTCAGTCGAAGCGGAATTGCTGATCTTGTCTGAATTTACAGACGGCATAAGCAACCTTCAGTCGGGCGATAAGATAATATTACTTACCTGGATGCATCTGGCCGATAGAACAGAGCTAAAAATTCAACCCCGTAACAACATAAACACGCCGTTTATAGGTGTTTTTTCTACGCGGTCGCCCAACAGGCCCAACCCAATAGGCTTACATAGGGTGACGGTACTTTCAGTAATGGGTAATTTGATAAAGGTGTCGGGCCTGGAAGTGCTTGATCAAACACCATTGATAGACATTAAACCAGTGATAGATTGACCTGATAATGGTTGGCAATACTTCAAAACGGGGTGATCCAAAGTGATCCAAAATGATCCAAAAAAGTGCAATTTCACTATTTTTCAATCACTTGATAATTAACACCTTATGAATGTTTTACAGCTAATTTTACTGACTTAAAAGTAGTTTCACTTTTGGAAAATTAAAAAATGCAAATTGTTAATTATCAATTGATTATAATAAAGTGATCCGCTTTTTTTTCGTGAGACGCATATTTTTTGGATCACCTGGTTATTTACCATAATCATAATAATTACATTGCTACCACAAAAATATTGCGGCAATGTTAATGTATTAATAACGTTTAAAAATTACATTTGCCCCAAATTTTAATAAATGCAGAGTTACCAGGAATTTCTTGATCTGAGCGTTGGCTTTCCACAGGAAGGTTTTGAGATCATCGATGATGAATTATACTTCCATGATCTTAACTTGATGGAAATGATAGAAACGTACGGCACCCCGCTACGTTTCACTTATTTACCCATGGTTACCAAGAAGATACAACAGGCTAAACTGTTGTTTCAGCAGGCAATTATTAAAAACAACTATCGGGGCAGCTACAAGTATTGCTATTGCACCAAAAGTTCGCACTTTAAACACATTGTTGAGGAAGCGCTAAAGAACGAGATCCACCTGGAAACATCCTCGGCTTTTGATATGCCGATGATTGACGCGCTGGAGAAAAAAGGCGTGTTAACCAAGGATATGACCGTTATCTGTAACGGCTTTAAAACTTTCCAATACAAGCAGTATATAATTGATATGCTACACGATGGATTTAAAAACATCATCCCCGTGCTGGATAACAAAGAGGAGTTTAATCTGTACGATGATGAGATAGAGATGAGCACTCCTTGCAACCTCGGCATCCGTATAGCGGCCGAAGAACAACCAGACTCGCAGTTTTATACATCGCGTTTGGGCGTCCGCATGGAGGACATTATCGATTTCTATTATAACAAGATCGAGAATAACCCAAACTTCCAGGTTAAGCTGCTGCATTTCTTTATCAACTCGGGTATATCCGATACGCCCTATTACTGGAACGAGTTAGAGAAATACGTTACGCTTTATTGTAAGTTTAAAAAGATCAACCCGCATTTGGATACCCTTGACATTGGCGGTGGTATGCCATTTAAAGATTCGCTGGTGTTTGACTTTGATTATGAGTACATGATCAACGAAATTGTAAAGCGGATCAAAGAGATCTGCGCCGAGCATGATACCATGGAGCCTGATATCATTACCGAGTTTGGTAAGTATACCTGTGCTGAAGCGTCGGGTATATTATACAAGGTATTAGGCCGCAAACAACAAAATGATCGTGAGCGCTGGCTAATGCTGGATGGTTCGTTCATTACCAACCTGCCTGATGTTTGGGCCCTTAACCAAAAATACATCCTGTTACCTATCAATAACTGGGATTCTGAATACGAGCGCGTCAATTTAGGTGGCATCACATGCGATGGTCAGGATTATTACAACCAGGAAGCCCACATGAACAGTGTATTTATGCCTAAAACCCGCAAGGTTCAATATTTGGGCTTTTTTAATACAGGGGCCTACCAGGAAGTTTTAAGCGGTTATGGAGGTATACATCACTGTTTACTGCCATCACCTAAACACGTCATCATACGCCGCAACCGCGACGAGACATTTAACTTTGAGGTGTTCGGCGAAGAGCAGAACAGCAAGCAGGTACTTAAAATATTAGGCTATACAACTTAGTTTAGTTGATTAGTTAATTGGTGATTAGCGATTAGTTTTAGATATTTAGAACATATTGCTAATCACTGACTAACTAAACCATGTTTGCCAACCACAAGGGCGAAATTCCTTTTGTCATTCTGCTACTACCCTTTCTGGTGGGGATTGGTTTGGCTTTGTACCTCACAGATTACACATCTACCAATGTTCCTTTTATTTTACTTGTTTGTTTAGGTGCGGTATTTTTCGTTCTGAATATCAGTTATAGACAATTCAGTATCTATAAGTTCAACTGGCTTGGCGGTGTACTAATACAGGCCATATTATTCTGCGCCGGATGGGTTTGTGCTATCGACCATAATGAGCTTAACAAGGCCGATCACTTCTCTAAACATAAATCGCAATACCTTGCAATAAAGGTTGCTACAGAACCTGTTGTTAAGAACGGATCGGTTCGGTTCGCTGCTACCGTAAACGGGGGTATAGAATTCGGTAAGCATTCGACTGTATTAGGGCAACTGTTAGTTAATATTAAGGACAGCGCGGCCTTTTACCTGAATTATGGCGATGTGCTATTGATTCCGGCAAGGTATAATACCGTTGACCCTCCCTTTAACCCTGCTGAATTTAATTACAAGCAGTATCTGGCCCACCAGAATATTTACCATCAGGTATTTCTTTATACTCGACAATACGCAGTGATAGAACGCAACACGGGCAATCCAATCATCGCTTATTCTTTGCAATTAAGAAAGAAGCTGGTAGCTAAATTTAATACCAGGATGCACGATTCATCGGCCATAGCTGTGGCATCCACCATGATATTGGGTTACAAAGCCGATTTGAGCGATGATGTATTGCAAGCTTACGCGAATACCGGCACTTTGCATGTGCTATCTGTATCGGGAGCGCATGTAGCTATCGTGTTCGTCTTGTTAAGCTGGGCATTGTCGTTTTTAAACAAATTCGAGCATGGCAAGTTTATGAAGACCTTTCTGATAATAACCTCAATATGGGTATACGCGCTGCTTACGGGCTTTTCGCCTGCGGTTAACCGGGCAGCGCTAATGATAAGTCTTATCATAGTTGGCAATAACTTTTACCGGTATATAAATCCGCTAAATCTGCTTGCTGTGTCGGCGTTTGCTTTATTACTTTATAACCCATATTATATAACAGATGTTGGCTTTCAGCTCTCCTACCTGGCAGTTGGTGGTTTGATCGTTTTTCAGCCGGTATTATATAAAACCCATCAATTTGAGCATAAATGGTTAGATAAGTTATGGTCGTTATGCACAGTTTCTATAGCAGCGCAGATTATTACGTTTCCACTAAGTGTTTACTACTTTCATCAGTTCCCACTTTATTTTTTGTTGAGTAACCTGTTTATTTTGTTACCGGTTTTAGCCATTATGTATATTGGACTGGCATTCCTATTGTTCTCATGGATTCCGGTGATTTCTGATGCGCTAGTGTACCTGCTCGAAAAAAGCGTTATTGTAATGAACGAAGGTTTGAGTTTTATTAAGCACCTACCTTATGCCAATATTAATAAGTTATGGATCAGCAAGATTGATTATTTGCTGATTTATTGCGCGATTATTCTCCTGTTCTATTTCCTTTATAACCACAATAAACGGTTGCTTAATTTAAGTTTGGTGTTATTGTTTGTTGTTATGATAAGCGTTGCATGGAAAAAAATTGATTCCCAAACCGATAGTTCTATAACCTTTCTTAACCTAAAAAAGCAACGTGCAATAGTTTTCATAAACGGAACACAAGCTGTCGTTTTATCGGACTTGAATTCGACCGATAAAAACTACCATTATTCCATTCAACCCGGTCTGGATAGCGCTAAGGTTGAAAGTGTAAACGTTTATGGCTTCGCCGAAAATATTGATCTACCGCAGTTAAAGAAAAGTGGAAATCTTATAAGGTTTCAAAATAAAATCACCGCCTTGCTTGATAGTTCTTCTCAAAACCTGAAACCATTACACCCACTTAAAGCCGATTACGTTTTTATAACCCATACTCCCCCTATTTCTATTGCAAAGGTTAACCAAATCTTTAACAGCCAACTGTTAGTTGTTAGTTCAGACAATAGCGACAGGTACATTGATTCCCTTAAAAAGCAATTATTGAAAAGCAGCAATAAGTATTATTTACTTAAGCACAATAGGGCCCTTAATCTCAGCTCCGATTAAATCACAAGGTCATA
Source organism: Mucilaginibacter sp. HD30 (assembly GCF_054061755.1). Taxonomy (NCBI): domain Bacteria; kingdom Pseudomonadati; phylum Bacteroidota; class Sphingobacteriia; order Sphingobacteriales; family Sphingobacteriaceae; genus Mucilaginibacter; species Mucilaginibacter sp. HD30. Next base: position 1,367,496 of record NZ_JBSSEO010000001.1, on the reverse strand, counting down.
CGGAAGGACTTTGTTTAGTCACATGTAAATTCACCCCCGTAACAAGTAATCGTCAATATTTTTAGTAAAGGTTTTTTAACGTCAGACTAAAATAGAGTATTTTTGCCATCCGATGTTGAGAAGTCTTTTTTTTAGCTTTATACGGTTCTTCCTTTTTTGGCTGCTTTTTTTTGCCATTACTCGCGCTACGTTCGAGATTTATTTTTACGGGCATATGCACGGTGTATCTGCTACCGATATTATCAAAACGTTCTTATACGGCATCCGTATGGACTCCTCGGCTACTGCCTACATTGCTACAATCCCTTTATTGGTATTTATTGCTGAGTGGTTTATTGACGGCAAGCCTTTAAAGCCAGTCTGGTTGCGTGCATACACTTGGGTTTGTGTGTTTTTTATAAGCTTTATAGCAATTATTGATCTGGGGATATTTACCGAATGGGGCGCCAAAGTAAATTTTAGGGCGTTTGAAACCTTGTATAATTCACCCAAAGAGTCATTTTCATCAACATCGTCCGCACCTATTGCATTACACGTTACTATTGGTGTAATTTTGCTGACACTTGGATTTGTGTTATCCTATTTCATTCTTGATTATCGCATTAAACGCCCTGCTGTAACTATAGGTAAGAAGATACTTTATTCCCTTTTGCTGTTCGGAATTAATTTTATCATTCTGCGGGGCACATTGTTACCTGATCCCATTAACCAAAGTGCAGGCTATTTCTCAGACAATCAGTTACTTGATATATCCGCTCAAAATACAGAATGGAACCTGGCCAACAATATTTTTGAGAATCTGCGGCATCCTTATAATCCTTACTTGTTTATGCCTGCCGCACAAGCGAAAAAAACAGTTGAGGACGCTTTTAAAGTCGAAAAGGATAGTACTGTAAGCATACTAACAACAAAAAGACCTAACGTAGTTATCATTCAGCTGGAAAGTTTTACAGCTGATCTGATCGAGTCGTTAGGCGGTGACAAAGGTGTAGCGCCGAATTTTGAAAAGCTGGCCAAAGAAGGTGTATTGTTTAACAATATTTACGCAGCAGGCGACCGTACAGATAAGGGTGTTATTGCTATTTTAAGTGCATTTCCGTCTCAGGCTATACGTACTATTATTGTGGATACACTTAAGCAACGCAAGCTGCCATCGCTTATAACAGCGTTTAAAAATAACGGTTACTATACCTCCTACTTTTATGGCGGGCATAGCAATTACATGAACTTTGATACCTACATGTATGATCATAAGATCGACATGATATTTGATAAGTCGCATATTCCGGCTGATCAGATCGGTTCTGTCTGGGGAGCTCATGACAATGTGCTTTTTCAAAAAAACATCGTTGAATTAGGTAAGCATACACAACCTTTCTTCGCCCTTGTACAAACCCTTACAAGTCACGAGCCCTTTGTGTTACCAACTGCACCTCATTTTAAAGGTAAGGATGTGGCAGAAATGTTTAAAAGCACTGCCTGGTTCACAGATTCGTGCCTAAATGCATATTTTGAAGATGCTAAAAAACAGCCCTGGTACAAAAACACCCTATTTGTTGTAGTAGCCGATCATGGGCACCGTTTGCCGCGCAGCACTTCGTGGGCGTATAGTCCGGGCAAGTACCATATTCCCTTGCTGTTTTATGGCGACGTGATAAAGCCTGAGTATAAAGGCCAAAGGGTAACAAAGTTAGGTAACCAAACTGATCTGGCTGCAACTCTGCTCGCTCAATTAGAATTACCGCATAAAGATTTTGAGTGGTCAAAAAATCTGCTTAATCCACACAGCAAAGAGTTTGCTTTTTATGATTGGGATAATGGCTTTGGATTTATGATGCCGCAGCAAGCCGTTGCGTATGATAGTCAGGGGAAAAGAATTATTTACCGGAAAAACGCTACTGCTGCTGTTAAACTAACGGAAGAAGCACTGAATAATGGGAAAGCTTTTATGCAGCAGATCTATACCGAGTATTTAGCTTATTAATGACCGTGATTAACGTGATTTATGGATTGACTTGTTTTAAAAAAATATTAAAATCCATAAATCAAAAAATCCTTTACTCAAGGTCCACTTCTCTTCCCAACGCTATTACCCAATCATTAAACAGACGCGTCTCTAACTCGACAGCATTGTCTGCATAGCGCTGCCAATCAGGCGAGAACTTGTGCAGTTGTGCTATCATTTCCTCTAAATGTCCTTCTTCTTCCAGTATTATCGACTTAACGTTTACCTTGCTGCCTGCATTATCTAACGCTTCTTGGTACACAGGATACAGCCCATCTGCGCGTACTTCAATAGCATAGGTTACTAAGAGATACGCTGCAAAACGCAGCTCTTTTCCAGAAAGACCCAAATCTTTCTTCAAATAACGCGACACTTCTACATCAAGCACATTTAAGTAATATTTGCTGTAAGCCGGCGCTACCAGGTATTCATCTGCATAGGTTGGGCAAAGCTCTTTACCGGCTTTTTCTATCTGTTTTTTAAGATAGAAGGCGTGACGGTGTTCTTCTGCCGCGTGTTTTAAAATTATATAAGTAACAGTAACCGGGTCCTCGCTGGCTGATATTTTGCGCGCTCCGGTATTTTCCATTAATGATAATGTATTTAACCAGCGGGCATGTAATTGATTATTAGATATTATTTTAGGTAGTATAGTAGCTAAGTTCATAGTCATTGTTCTTATAATTGAAACGGTATTGTAATCACAGATCATTTGCCTTAGGTAGCAATTGCTGATCAACTAATCACCAATCTCTAATAGTGCCTGTTCAATTTTGCTGTAAATGTACTCCAAGTCGGTATTGCTAATGCAATACGGAGGTAAAATATAAATAACGTTACCTAATGGACGTAAAATTATACCGGCTTCTAAAAAGTAATTATACAAAACATCGCGCAGCGAACTAAAGTAGGATGTGTTACTTCCTGTTTTCCATTCCAGGGCCAGTATCGTTCCTGTTTGGCGCACATCTTTAAGTTTCGGGTGATGCTTTATCCGTTCAGCAAACGCTGAATGCTGCTCTGCTATTCTTTTTATATTATCGCTTGTAGCTTCTTCCAAAAAAAGATCCATACTTGCCAAAGCTGATGAACAAGCTATGGGGTTGGCTGTAAATGAGTGGCCATGAAATAATGTTTTAAGTTTATCATCACTCAAAAAAGCATCAAAAATTTGCTGTGTACATGTAGTAACACCAAGCGCCATGGTTCCGCCCGTAAGTCCTTTGGAAAAACACATAATGTCTGGCTTTTCAGTAACATGATTACAAGCGAAGGGCATGCCCGTGCGACCAAAACCCGTGAAAACCTCATCATCAATAGTCAAAACGCCTTCTTCCCTGCAATGTACCATTAGCTCATTAAGATATTGAGCTTCGTACATGATCATTCCCGCAGAGCCCTGTACCAAGGGCTCAAAAATGAAACAAGCTAATTGAGATTTGAGACGTGAGATTTGAGATTTGAGATCTTGTATGTTTTCGTTATTGGGCAGATCAATAAACTCCACTTCAAATAACAAAGAATCAAAAGCAGCTGTAAAAGCACTTCGTCCGCTTACGGCCATGGCACCAAATGTGTCGCCATGGTAGGCATTTTTAAAAGCAAGTAACTTAGTTCGTTTTTGCCCTGTATTATGCCAGTATTGAAGGCACATTTTAATGGCCACTTCTACCGCAGTAGACCCGTTATCAGAATAAAACACCTTTTGCTGGTTATCAGGTAGAATTGCTAATAATCGTTCAGCCAATTCAACGGCTGTTGGATGTGTAAAGCCGGCGAATATAATATGCTCCAATTGCTTTAGCTGCTCGGCTACTTTCTGCGCAATGTGTGGATGAGCGTGGCCGTGAATATTTGTCCACCAAGAAGATACAGCGTCAATATACCGGGCGCCGTCTTCTGCAAACAGATAAACACCCTCGCCCCTAACTATGGGTATAGGCGGCAAAGCCGTTTTCATTTGGGTGTACGGATGCCATATTACTTTTAAATCTCTCTCAACTAATCCCATATTGTTTTTTCAATAATTTGACCACATGCTGGTCTATCGGAAAGGTAACATCTTCTACTTTTAAATCGCTGATTTTTATCCAGCGAAAGGCTTGCAAAACCTCACCTTTCTCGTCAAAATCAAAAGGCGCTTTTTTAAAATTAGGCTGTAGCGGTGCAGTGTTTTTTATAATGTAATAAATACTAACAATCTGTGCGTCGCTGAATGCCGATTTTATGAAGAAATCTGTCGTATAAAAATGGCTTAAAACCGCTACTTCAGCATTGCATTCCTCCATAAACTCACGCTTCAGGCCATCAATAGTACCTTCGCCGTATTCCAATCCCCCACCCGGGAATTTGGAAAACAGCATGCCATATTCTTTTTCATCGCTGATCAATATTTCATTGTCAGTATTAATAAGCAAACCGTATACACGAATACTATGATGCATATTATTCTTCAAAGTGTTTTTTGTTGCGTATCACCCTGTCAGGCGTCCACACAATGTCTTCTCGTTTTGGCTCAAACCTTATGGGGCAATTAGGCATGCTGCAATAGTGGCAGCAATCGGGCAGGCATGGGTCGGTATGAATAAAGAGTTCTGTTTTAGTAACGTCGTTATTTATCATTTTATCTACCAGCGACACCTCCTCATGTACTTTGTTGAGGTCGAAGTAGTTCGGTAAAGTTAAGTGGCAGTCAATATGCAGTTCGTTGCCGTATTGCTGTGCCCTAAAATTGTGTATGTCTATCCACTCGGGCCGGCGTTGGTCATTTAATATTTTGATCACCTTGTTTACTACATCAAAATCGGCTTCGTCCATTAACCCTCCAACAGACTTTCTAACAAGCTTATAACCAGTAAACACTATGTAAAACCCTACCAGGATAGATAATATGCTATCTAACAACAAAATTCCCGTAAAATTTATCAACAACAAACCTACAACCAATGCGCCGCTTGTTACCATGTCGGTTATCAAATGTTTGCCGTCGGCCTCAAGCGTTATTGATGCAAGAGCCTTTCCTTTGTTAACCATGTAGTAGCCTAACGCTCCGTTTATAACGCCCGTAATGCCGATTATAACAGCGCCTGTTAACAGGTTACTCACCGCATGCGAATAAAATATGCCATAGGCAGCTTTTATTATTATTAATATGCCTGCTAACAGAATAAGGGCCCCTTCTACAAAAACAGAGAAGAACTCTACCTTTCCGTGGCCGTAAGGATGATTTTCGTCACGAGGCTGCGCCGAAAGATAAATGCTGAAAAAAGCGAAGGAACTGGCTATAACATTTACCACACTTTCTGCAGCATCAGTTAAAATAAAAGTTGATGAGGTTAAAAAATAGGCCCCAAACTTGGCCATCATGAGTATGGCGCCTGTTACAAGAGAGATTAATATGATTCGTTTTTGTTGATACAAAACTGCTTTATTAAACGCCAAAGTTAGAAACTCCAAACGGCATTTACGTAAAAATGTTATTTCTGTTTAACAGGCAAATCTTTATAATAAAACACTTAAACTTTAGTCTACCTGTTTAGTATAGAATTTCTATATTTGCGCCCGATAACCATCTAAAACACAAAAATGAGTGCACTAAGTAACAGGATAAACAACCTGTCGGAATCAGCAACTATCAAAATGGCCAAAATGGGCCGTGAACTTGCCGCAAAAGGCGTTGATGTGATCAATCTTAGCTTTGGAGAGCCGGATTTTAACACTCCACAGCATGTTAAGGATGCCGCCAAGAAGGCCATGGATAATAATTTCACCTATTATACTCCTGTGTCTGGCTACCCTGAACTGCGTAAGGCTGTTGCCGCCAAGCTAAAGAACGAGAACGGTTTGGATTATGATTTCAGCCAGATAGTTGTATCAACCGGTGCAAAGCAATCTATTGCTAATACCTTATTAGTTTTGGTTAACCCAGGCGAAGAGGTGATCATCCCTACTCCTTATTGGGTATCTTACTCAGAGCTGGTTAAGTTAGCCGAAGGTGTAAGTGTTTTTATAGATTCTACAGTTGAAACTGATTTTAAAATTACGCCGGAGCAACTGGAAGCTGCTATAACGCCAAAAACCAAATTGTTTATGTTTTCATCGCCTTGTAACCCTACAGGCAGTGTTTACACTAAGGATGAATTAGAAGGCTTGGCTAAGGTATTTGAAAAATACCCTGATGTTTATATTATGGCCGATGAGATCTACGAGCATATCAATTTCTTAGGTAAACACGAATCAATAGCACAATTTGACAGCATTAAAGACCGTGTTATTATAATAAATGGTTGGTCAAAAGGCTTTGCCATGACAGGCTGGCGTTTAGGCTACACAGCTTCAAACAAAGAAATTGCTGCAGCTATTGATAAATTACAGGGCCAGGTTACATCAGGCACATCATCGATCACGCAGCGAGCCGGTCTTGCCGCGTACGAAGGTGGTTTAGAAACTGTATTAGAAATGCGCGAAGCTTTCCAAAAGCGCCGTGGTATTGTTTATGAGATGTTGAGTGCTATTCCGGGTATTAAAGTAAATCTCCCGGGTGGAGCATTTTATTTCTTTCCAAATGTTACATCTTTCTTTGGCAAGAGCTATAATGGCAGAACAATTAATGATGCAGACGAATTAAGCATTTACCTTTTAGAAGAAGCACATGTATCAACCGTAGGCGGTGATTCATTTGGCGATAAAAAGTCTATACGCATATCTTATGCCGCGTCTGAAGAAAAACTGATTGATGCGATGAATCGTATTAAAGTTGCTTTAGGTAACTTAAAATAATAAACACCGATCTTTCATTATAAAAAAGCCTTCCCGATTTTAGGGAAGGCTTTTTTTATGTTATAGTATACCCGCTTGACCAAATGTTGTTTTGTAAGATAACTTACCTACAAAATGTCGTTTGTAATGTTTTTAACCTCAAAAACTGACTTATTCGTCAGTTTTGTAAAATAGTCGGTACTATTATTTGTTGGGTTGAATTGTAAGCTTTATTTTTAAAATGTAATTTACCTAAACCTTATTACCAACCATAAAAAAAGCTTTGACGAAAATCAAGGCTTTTTTTATGCGCAATAAATGTGCCTATTGTTTAGCATAGAAAGTCTGTTCTACGAAATGATATTCTGTGCGGAGATCCAGCCCCCAGGCCAGTCGAGGCAAAGCATTATAAACACCTTCAAAAGTCATGTCTGTTCCCGTTAAATTCAGAATTGTTTTTGTTTCGCTTCCACCCCCATTTGGTTTTAATATTATGTTAGAACCATTTATGGTGTATTTTAAAAAAGAGGTTGTATCAGCCTTCAATACTTCGTTCTGTTTGTAAGGCTTACCGGTAACATAAGCATTTCCGTTGGTGTTATATATTTCAAACCACCAGTTAACGTTATTGGCGGCATCATATTTTATAGTTGTGTCTTTTATTAGCGTATTGTCATCTAAACTGTATACCAGCGTATGTCGTTGATTAACTACCCATTTTCCAACTATTAAAGCCGCATTTTTTGAAGATATTTTTACCTCAGGCTCCTTTTTGCAGGCTGCTGCGGCTAAAACAATAAAACACGGTAAAAGCAAATAACGAATTTCTTTCATAAGGGCAGACGAGGTATAGATGTTTAACAAAAATATAAAGATTTGTTTTAAAGTTTTAGTTATCCTTTATAATATTTTTGCCTTATGGACGATATTTTAGGGAAGGCCGTGTACGATCATCATAAAGGGTGCTTTGCAGGCAAACTATGGATATACAATAAATATGGACCGCGTGAAGAAATGCCTGTTGATGCATATTTTAGAGCAGAAGACGATATGCCCGATATGGAATGGCTTGCCATTGAGCGATGTTATGGCAAAGTGCTTGATATTGGCGCAGGAGCCGGAAGCCATTCGCTGATATTACAACAAAGCTCGGTTGACGTAACGGCTTTAGATATATCCCCTTTGCTAACGTGCGTTATGCTTGACAGGGGAGTTGAGAAAGTTGTACATGCAGATATTTTTGAGTACAATGCCAGCACTTTTGACACCCTTTTATTATTAATGAACGGAATTGGTCTGGCTGGAAATATAGAAAAGCTAAGGGCGTTACTCCATCACCTAAAAACGCTACTTAACCCAGATGGGCAAATACTTTTTGACTCATCTGATGTTGCGTACTTATATAAAGACAATTTGCCTGCCAGCCATTATTATGGCGAAATAGCTTATCAATATGCCTATAAAAAAGTCAGATCAGAATGGTTTAACTGGCTTTATATTGATGAGCAAACGATGGCATCCATAGCAGCTCAATGTGGTTTTGATATGGAAGTGTTGCTGGAAGATGAATTTGGGCAATACCTTACAAGGTTAACTTTAACTAAAAGGCTATAGAATATTGAAGATTTAAAACCCATTTACGCGTTAACCCATCCGGACGTAATTTTCTGCCTATCGCAGGCATAGCTGCAATTAGTTCAAGGCGGTTATTATTACCAAAACTTTTTGTTACGTTGATACCTTGATTAAGGGTAAGCCCTTGTGAATTGATAAGTGCTATTCGGGCTCCGTCACGGTTGAGGTAACTGTCATTACCTGTATGGTAAATTGCCAGCAGGTTGGGCTTCAGCGTAATTGATGCGGGCAGATTTATATAATATCCTAAACGAAACAACACATCTGGCTGACGGCTAAACTTATTCGTTGGAGGAAAATTGTTAATACGGCTATCAGGTGGGAAATTATCTGGAAAAAACCCGCTTTTATTATTTTGAATAACCGGTACCTGCAAAGCGGCGTCCAATTCAAAATGACCGCCGTATACATAGTTAACCCCTCCTATTAAGTCATAAGTGCCAATGCTTGATTGATAATCAAGCGGTAAAGCTAAACCCGCAGCGTTTTTATCATTTGCAGTAGTTAATGGTATTTTTACGCCACCAATAAACCTAAGACTACTATTTGCGTAATTAGTTGGCATATAAGTAATTACTCCATATATATCACCCAGGTTAAATTTACTGCCTGAAAAGCCGTTTGCGTAGGTTGAAGTTAATTTCCCCTGGATAGTTAAACGCTCATTTACAGTTACACCATATTGAATATATGGATTATAAGTAAGCGTTTTTTGCTCGCCATAGCCAAAATTAAAACCTACATCGAACATTCGCTTGGGCTGAGCACCACCAGAAACATTCTTTAAAGCGCCAAGGCTGCAGAAGCCGGCGTCGCTACATCCCTGCGATAATACACGTAATGATACAGCTGCTGTAAAGAAAAAGCATAAAAATAATTGTTTAGTCATTTAGGCAAGCCATTTTGAATAGGCGCAAACTAAGGTAACATCATTATTTTCAAATAATTGACACTGTAATGTAAAGTGTTAATCCTTTTTCGTTTAACAAACAATGCGGCATAACACTTAGTTACCTAACAACTTTTTCTTTTGCGCGTTAAACTCGTCCTGCGTAAGCGCACCGGCATCTAATAGTTTTTTTAGTTTAAGTAACTCGTCTGCTACGCTCGAAGCTGGTACTGTAGCCGTGCTGGTTGTATTAGCACATGGTGTAACTTCGCAGGCTGCAATAGCCTCCTCTATCCAAACATCAAAATTTATTAAGCCATTGCCTTTAACTACCAGAATTATTTTATTGCCATTGTCGGTTAACCTGCTGCCGGTTTTAATCTTTTTTATAACAGCATTGCTGTGTGCAAAGTCTTTACGGGCACTTAAATCGTTACCATTGCGGCGCGGCGGAAAAAATGCCGGTTGGCTGGCCAGTATATATTTAAAATTCCCATCGGGCATAGACCCCAACGCTACTTTCACGGTATCGCCAATACGGTAAGTTTTACCGTTAGAAGCTTTATATTCATTTTGGGCGAAACCGAAAAACGGTAACAAACAAAACACAGAAACAATTATATTTTTCATTTTTATAGCACCGATTAAACAGCTAAAGATAGATATTTATCACTATTAGTCGTCAATTGCATTTTTTCGCCACGCTAAACTAAAGGTGATTAATCGAAAGCTATATTAAAATAGTTATTTATTGTTAAAAATTTGGATTTTTTAAATAATGTTGCGTAAATTCACTAAAAACATAGTTACTATGAAAAACCTAAAACCCTTAATGCTTTTGTTGGCTATGCCGACAATGCAGATTTCGTTTGCGCAGAATACATCGCGTTTAAAGTTTTCTAATTCTTATCCCGAAAAAAACGAAAAAATCAGCTTTACTTACGATGTAACACCGGATTTAGCTAAGGTTAGCGGAAAACTTGAAGGTACCGCGTGGTTTATTGAGGATACCGGCTACCCATCTACCCCAATAACCATCGAAGGCGACGGAAAAACTTTTAAAGGTGAATTTAACGTATCGCCGGGTGCCCGTGCTTTTTTTATAAAAATCAACAAAGGAACAACCGTTGATAATAACGATGGAAAAGGATTTACTTCGCTTGTATATAAAGATCAAAAACCTTTAGAAGGCGCGTACGCCAGCAACGCTTTTATTTTAGGAAGTGGTATTGGTACAAGTTATGCCAAAATTACAAGAAGCGCTGATGATGCTGTTTTGCTCTTCAAAAAAGAGTTTGAAATATTTCCTCAAAGTGAAAAAAAATATGCCAATAACTATTATGCTTATTTGGCAGCTAATCCGGCAAATGCCAGCCTTGTAAACAGAAGAATATCAGAATTGAAAAGCAGTTCGGATGAGAATGATTTGGCGTTTGCCATGAATCTTATGAGGACTATGGGCCAAACATCTGGCATTGATTCGCTAACTAAGGTGATTAAAATAAAATTCCCTATGGGTAGGGTGGCTATTGGAGATGACGTTACGCCTATAAGCAAAGAAAAAGATCCGGTAAAAAAAGACTCCCTTTTTAAAGCCTTTCTTGTAAAATATAAGGATGCTCCCGCCAATTTGAAAGAACCTACTATAGCTACTATGCTTAGTGTTTACTTAAAAAATGGCGACACTAAAAGCTTCGACAGATATTCAGCCATGATAACGAATAAGGATATGTTGTCAAGTGTGCTTAACAACGCAGCTTGGAACTGGGCCGTGGCAGGCGAAAGATTAGCGGAAGCAGAAAAACTTTCTAAACAGACTGTAGATATAGCATTATCAAAAGCCGGATTGATCTCGCTTACCGAATTGACAAAGGCAAACGGCGGATCCTTTTCTATGTATGGTGATACTTATGCTTACATTCTATGGAAAGAAGGAAAATTTGACGAGGCCGTAAAATATCAGGCAGTGGTGTACGATTTGGGCAATGATAATACCGAAATAGTTGAACACTATGTTCAAATGTTAAATTCTGCTAAAGACTATACAAAAGCGCTTGCGATAGCAGAAAAGAACATAAGAGCAGGCAAAACAACAGCGATAATTGAGGATGAATTTAAAACGGCTTATCAAAAAGTAAAAGGCGATATGACCGGTTTTGACATTTATTGGGCTGATGTGCAAAAATCGAATAATGAGAAAAAAGAGCAGGCAAAAAAAGCGTTTGAAGCACAACAAAAAGACGTTTTAGCTAACGCAAATTCTGCGACCAATTTACAGCAGCTTGCTACAGTTAAAAAAGACCTGAGCAACAAAATGATCAAAGAATCCGCTCCCCTTTTTACATTAAAAGATTTGAGCGGAAAAACGGTTTCACTGGCAAGCTTTAAAGGCAAAACAGTGATAATTGACTTTTGGGCAACCTGGTGCGGGCCGTGCATAATGTCTTTCCCGGGCATGCAGATAGCCCAAAACAAGTATAAAAATAATCCTGACGTTGTTTTCCTTTTTATTGATACCTGGGAAACCGGCAGCAATTATTTGCCGGGAGTGAAGAAATTTATTTCTGAAAAAGGCTATTCCTTCCATGTATTGGTTGACGAAACAGGTTCTGATAAGCGGCAATCAAAAGTGATTAGCACCTATAAAGTGGAGGGCATTCCCACCAAATTTATTATTGATAAAAACGGTGATATCCGCTTTAAATATGTTGGCTACACCGGATCAACAGAAGGCGTGGTAAACGAAGTAACGGCCATGATAGAGCTATTGGATGACCCTATCGCTAAAACAAAAATATCGGCACCGAGCACTTCAAATTCTGGTGTTGCTGCACCTCAGCCGCCTTCGGTGAATAAATAAAAACACTTTAAACAAAAAGCCCGATTTAGTCGGGCTTTTTGTTTAACATCTTATTGCATTCTCAATTGCTATGAGATATCAATAATAAATTACCCTACCATCTTTTTCCACCGCGCCCGGCTATAAGATAGGCAATTGACCCTAAAAACGGTGCCAACAATACAACAGCCAACCACAATAGCCTGGTTGTATTGTCTTTAAAGGATGATCTCATTATATCAACTATGCAGTAGATGGCAAGTATTGCGTATAATATCCCGAATATTGAACTGCCGAAACCAAATCCTAAAAAAGTAAATTATTCATGCAAAGTTTTTAAACTAAGATACCGTTAAGCGCAGCATATTACAGCATATTTGCATAATTATTGTTACGTGCATTTAATGAAGATCTTTCAGCAACATATACAGCTTGGCCAGCGCAGGCGTGGTTTCCATTTAATTACCTCCGAAGTAATTCACGCCTTACCGCAGATAAGCGAAATAAAAAGCGGTATTTGCCAGGTATTTATTCAACATACATCGGCATCGCTTACCATCAATGAAAATGCCGATCCAACTGTACGTAAGGATTTTGAAATGTATTTCAGCAAAACCGTCCCTGAAAATGACCCGGAGTATCTGCATGACGATGAAGGCCCGGATGATATGCCTGCCCACATTAAGGCGTCTATGCTGGGGGCGTCGGTTACAATACCTGTTCGCAATGGCAGGTTGGCGTTGGGTATATGGCAGGGCATTTATTTATGTGAGCATCGTAACTACGGCGGGCAGCGTAGTTTGATGATTACGGCTTGGGGAGTGTAAATTTCTTTTTGTTGCTTACTATTAACTTTTAATACTTAAAATATCGCCAATTGCATATTCTACCTCATTAAATTGAAACTGGTAGCCTGCATCTTTCAGTCGCTTTGATATTACCCATCTACTTTTTAGTATCAATTCCATTTCGCTCCCAATAATGGCCAAGCCTATTTGTAACAGCCACGCAGGCGCAGGTAATCCAAATGGTATCCCCCATGCTTTTCGTAAGGCGCTCATAAAATCTTTATTTTTTACGGGTTGTGGGGCAGTGCAGTTCACAGCTCCGGTTATGTCATCGTGAGTCAGCAAAAATTCGGTACAAGCTACTGCATCTTGTTCGTGTACCCAGGATATATATTGCTCACCACTACCCTGCCTACCTCCCATACCTAATTTAACCAGGTTAAGCAACCGTGGGAAAGCTCCATCAGCGCCGCCCAACACAATACCCATGCGTAATGCTATCTTGCGTGTGTGCGGCGTATAAGTATCAAAAAAAGTTTTTTCCCAGCTTTTACAAACGTCGATGGAAAAGCCGTAGCCAATTTCACCGGTTTCTTCATTCTGTGGGCGGTCCTCTGCGTGACGGTAAATGGTGGCAGAACTCATGTTGATCCAAAGTTTTGGTGGGTTAGCCAACTTAGCTATAACTTTGCCTAGCAAAGCAGTAGGCAATAATCTTGAGGTGAATATTTCCGCCTTGTTTTTTTTAGTATAACGGCAATTCACATTCTTCCCGCACAAATTAATCAGCAACTCTGCGCCTTCCAGTTCGTTGACCCAAGCGCCTTCTGTTTTCCCGTCCCATACCAGTGTTCGTATGTTGTCTTTGCTATTTTTAGCCTGTCTGCTTAAAATAATTACTTCGTCAGCAAGGTCTTTATAATGATCAGCAAAAACCCCACCCATGTAACCGTTACCGCCTGCTAAAATTATTCTCTTGTATCTCATGATGTTTAGGTTTAGCCAAGTATAATTAATAAAACAATAATGCGATAAAGCGCCCAGCTAATGGTTAACCACCAGCCTATTTGTAATAGTCTACTTCTGCGGATATGTTCTAAAAACATCAGACCTACAACAGTTATAAAATAAGCTAAAAATATTATCGGGTGATTTCCAATAAACGGAGCTGCTATCAACATTAAACATAGTAGCAATGCGCCCGCGAAAGATATGGTCATCATGTTGCCTAAATAATCCCATCGTTTGTGCTTCGCTACAAAACTTACCACAATCCCCTGAAAGATGATTTGACCACTGCAGATGAAGTACTCCCGTAAGCTTCCTCCAACCGGCACCACATCAGCCAATAGCGCTGCGTATTTTGTCAATATAACTGATGTTGTAAACCAGGTTAATATCAAATATGCTATACGATAATGGAGTTTTAAAGCAGGTTGCAAACCATAACGCAGGCCGGTTGGTGGAACGATGACCCTGCGGTTATAGGATAAAAACGCATACAATTTGTTTAACACCCACATCACGGTTTGGAAAGTAAGTATTCTGCCCAATAGTGGATATTGCGCTGCATATAGCCTTAGTATACTTTCTGCGCCATAGCTCACCTCTCCTGTTTCTAAATTTACCAATGCTATCTGATCGGCCGCTCGCTGCCTGTCAACCATCGGACAGGTCTGAGCGTCAAGTTCATGTTGATAGGCCTTACGTCCATCGCTGTCTATTAATCCACTTTTTACAACAGCTTTGCTGTAAGCATTGCAAATGGGGCATTCAGCATCAAATAGTAAAAGGTGTTTGGCTAAAGTTTTCATTTTCATTAAAATTAAAGTTTCAGAAATATTTGAAAATTAATTACAAATTTTTTTATTTAAATATTTTTAGGATAGAACCCCAAAACCAGTTCTCTTCTGCTTTAATCATGGTCTCTAAAGTTTTATCAACGTTTTTGGCCAGTTTATTAATGTCAGTAATAGATTTATTAAACGTTTTAAAATGCTCATCTTTCTTATCACCCTCCACTTTGCTCAACTCATCTAATACCTTTAGCACCGGATCCAGCTCTCTCTTACGGCGTTCCTTAGCTACCTGGCGGGCTATGTTCCAAGTATCTTTATCAGCAAAAAAATACTCCTTACGTTCGCCAGCGCGATGCTTTTTTTCAACCAAGCCCCATCCTATCAGATCTCGTAGCGTCATGTTAGCATTACCGCGAGAGATCTGTAATTGCTCCATTATTTCTTCGGTAGTCAATTCGCCCGGCGTTATCAATAGTAAGGCATGTACCTGCGCCATAGTACGGTTTATGCCCCACTCTGTGCCCAGCTTACCCCATGCTTCTATAAACTTTAACCTTGCGTCCTGCAATTCCATAAACAAATGTAAAAACTATTTTTAAACTTTCAAAACTTATTGAAAGTTTATTTACAAACTGATCGCCATGAACTATATAATCCACCTTATCCCATAAAAAACTTTTCCCTATACCCCGTCGGCGTCATCCCTACAGATTTACGGAAAACCTTTCTGAACGCCTTAGGGTCGCTGTAACCCGAGTTAAGCATCACCTCCGTCATCTGTTGGTTAGTTTGTACTAAGAGTTTTTTTGCCGCTTCAATTCTGGTTTTTTGCAGATACTCAATTGGCGTAATGCCGGTTATTTGCTTAAACCTTCGTAAAATATTACGACGGCTTCCGGGTATTTCCTTAATAAGGTCCTCAATAGTGCCGTTATGATGAAACCCCTCCTCTATGCGTTGCTGGGCCATGGCTACCAACTGATCGTTATGTTGTTGCGCCGGGTAAAAAGTACTGAAGTACGTTTGTTGCTCGCGGTCCATATCAATCGAAAATAATTTAGCAGCACGTACTGCTATTTCTTTACCACAATATTTTTGCAGCAGATGAAGCATTAAATGAAAACTTGATGTTGAGCCGCCGCTGGTGTAAAGCCCGCCCTCACCGGTAACCACTTTGTCGGGCTGCAGGTTTACTGCCGGAAAACTGTCTGTAAAAGCTTGGCAGGCATCAACATGCGTAGTAGCCGGCCTGCCATTAAGTAAGCCGGTAGCTCCAAGCAGGAAAGCACCTGTACAAACACAGGCAATTTCTGATCCACCGCTAAATTGCTGCTGCAGCCATGGGATGAATGGTTTATTATCCAAAACAGCTGCACGAATATTATCAGACCGGAACGCCGGAACAAAAATAATATCCTGTTGGGGTGCTCCATCAAGGGCAAGCAATGGATAGTTGTTAAACTCGGCATACGCAGCGTCTTTCTCAGCACAGAATAGATTTATGTTGAAAAAAGGTTCGCTGCCCTCCTCCCTGTAGAAGCGATTAACACTATCAAACATATCCAATATTGCGGCCACGCTCAACAATCTGTAGTTGTGCGTAAGTAAAATACCTAAGTTTTTCATATTAATAGTACTGTGGGTAGCAAGATAAAAAAAATGTCTCAAATGCCCCCTACAATTGACTTTTACACCCATTTGTTTAAACCAAAATACCAACTATTTTAGCATTATTATAAAGCACAATACTTAACCAATATTAAACAACACAACAATGGCAGCAATTAATCCTTATTTGAACTTTTTAGGTAACACCGAAGAAGCTTTCAATTTTTACAAGTCAGTTTTTGGCGGCGAGTTTGAAATGGTAATGCGTTTCAGAGACACTGAGCACGGTGCAAATGTATCCGATGAAGACAAAGACAAGATCATGCACATTGCCTTACCAATATGGGGCAATATGCTGATGGGCACAGACTGCCTTACTTCTATGGGGCAAAAATTAACCTTTGGTGATAATTTCGCTATCTCCATATCGCCGGATAGTATGGAAGAAACGGAAGCTCTTTTTAAAGGACTGTCTGATAGTGCTAACGTTATTGTGCCTTTAAAGAAAGAGTTTTGGGGCGACTATTTCGGAATGCTGATAGATAAATTCGGCATACAGTGGATGGTAAATTACAAAGAAGCTCAGCAATAATCATATGGCAGCACCTCTATTTGGGGGTGCTGCATTAATCACCTACCTATGAATATTTCGCAAGATCTTACACAAACCAAAGCCGCTTTATTGAATGCTATTTCGGCAATTGACGAGCAAAAATTCAATACAGTACCTTTCGAGGGAAGTTGGACAGCGGGTCAGGTATCAGAACATGTATCAAAAGCTGTTGGTGCAGATTTGCTATATGCCGATACCAAACCAACAGACAGACAGCCTGACGAGAAAGTAAAAGCAATTTCAGACATGTTTCTGAATTTTGAGATTAAAATGAAATCTCCCGATTTTATTGTACCGGAAGATAAAGCTTACGACAAGGATGTTTTGCTAAATGGACTCGAAACGACCTTTGATAGGCTGATAGTCGCAGCAGAAACTTTGGGTCTGAACGAAGTAGTTACAGTGTTTGAAGTACCTGGCTTCGGCCCATTTACCCGACTGGAATTCTTGTGGTTTTTTAATGTACATGCAATCCGCCACACCCGCCAATTAAAAAATATTGATGTAGCGTTGGCGAAAGTTTAAACGTTTAATAATAGTATATTATGATAGTTGAAGTTTTCAAAACGAATGTAGCGGAAGTTGAACTGTCTGAACTATTAATTAGGCAACTTGAAGACCATTTTCCTGATAGCCTTATCAATTTTGATATGGAAGATTGTGACAAGATATTGCGTGTAGAAGCATTCACGGTTGTTCCCGAAAAAATTATACATATTTTGAATTCAAATGGCTATTCTTGTGAAGTACTCACTTAGTTTATAGCCGCTTACATGCCATGACTTTCAGAAAATTTTTATCTGCTATAAAACTCTCACTTAGCGGCCAGGAACAGGACTACACAGAGGGAAGTATCCGCAAAGCGGTGTTTCTGCTGGCTATACCGATGATATTGGAACTTAGCCTGGAAAGCGTATTTGCGCTGGTAGACATATTTTTTGTGAGCAAATTAGGTCCAAACGCAATTGCCAGCGTTGGTTTAACAGAATCTGTTATTACCATAGTTTACTCCATTGCAATTGGTTTAAGTGTAGCGGCAACGGCAGTTGTGGCAAGGCGGGTTGGCGAGAGAAACCCTAAAGCTGCGGGACATGCAGGCGCACAGGCTGTATTGGTGGCAATTGTGCTATCTGTCGCATTAACCATTGCCGGGACTATTTTTGCGCCACATGTTTTAAAGCTAATGGGTGCCAGCCAGGAAGTAGTTGCCGAAGGGTCTATTTTTACCCGTATTATGTTTGGCGGAAGCGTGGTAATCATGTTGATATTTCTTATTAACGGAATCTATCGTGGCGCGGGCAATGCCGCTATGGCCATGAAAAGTCTTTGGATAGCCAGTGCTGTAAATATTATCCTTTGCCCTATCCTGATCCACTTTTTTGGTCTAAAGGGTGCGGCAATAGCAACCGTTACAGGTCGTTCATCGGGTGTCTTATACCAGTGCTACCATTTATACAAAGGCAATGGCATTATTAAGTTTAGCATGGCTGATTTTGGTTTTGATACCGCAGTTGTAAAATCAATTATAAAAATAGCGTGGCCGGCTACCCTACAGTTTATTATAGCAAGTGGCAGTTGGATTGCTGTAACGCGTTTGGTTGCCGAAACTGATGGTACCAACGCCTCTGCAGGCTATCAATTGGCTATGCGCAATGTAATATTCTTTATTTTACCCGCATGGGGATTAAGCAATGCAGCGGCTACATTGGTGGGCCAAAACCTGGGTGCCAGAAAGTTTGACCGCGCCGAACAAAGCGTAAACATTGCCGCAAAATACAATGCTATTTTTATGGGCTTTGTAATGCTGTTGTTTCTTTTATTTTCTGATTGGATAATTAAATTCTTTACGAACGAACCGGAAGTTATAAAGTATGGATCGTTAGCCTTAAAGATAATGGGCTCCGGCTATATATTTTATGGTTTGGGGATGGTGATGAGCCAGGCATTAAACGGAGCCGGCGACACCCAAACGCCCACCTGGATCAACTTTGTTTGCTTTTGGCTGATACAGATAACGTTGGCTTACGTTCTGGCGAATAGCTTTAACCTGCGCTCAACAGGAGCTTTCCTATCAATGCCAATAGCAGAAACCCTGCTTGCACTTGCCGCATGGTATTACTTTAGAAAAGGGAAATGGAAAGAAGTTAAGGTATAGATAGTTCATTGTCATCCTACGTTTCCATAGGATGACAATGTGTTAAAACTTCTAAAACCTGGGCTCCATAAAGTGATAACCGTAAACATCGGCAACAGCTTTATAAGTAACAGAACCTTCAAAAGTATTTAAGCCTTTTAGTAGTGCGGCGTTATCTGCAAAAGCTTTTTTGTAGCCCTTACCTGCTATTTGCAGCGCATAAAACAACGTTGCATTTGTTAAAGCAATGGTTGAAGTATAAGGAACTGCGCCTGGCATATTGCCAACGGAGTAATGCAGCACTTTGTTTTTTATATAAACCGGGTCATCGTGTGTGGTTACATGGTCGGCTGTTTCAAATATACCGCCCTGATCTATAGCCACATCCACAATAACCGAACCCGGCTCCATAGAAGCTACCATTGCCTGCGTAACTAATTTAGGCGATTTAGCACCGGGTATTAATACAGCACCAATAACCAGGTCAGAACATTTAACAATTTGAGCAATGGTGCTTGAATTAGATGCCAGGGTTGATACCTGGTAACCAAAAATATCATCCAATTGACGCAGGCGATCAAGGTTGGTATCAAGTATTGTTACTTCGGCACCTAAGCCTATAGCAATTTTTGCCGCATTGGTGCCTGCAACACCCCCGCCTATAATAGCAACTTTAGCCCTGCGCACACCGGGTACACCACTAAGCAGCACACCTTTGCCACCATTTGGTTTTTCCAGATATGATGCGCCAACCTGAACGGCCATGCGGCCGGCAACCTCACTCATAGGCGTTAACAAAGGCAGGGTTCCGTTTGGTAGTTGAATGGTTTCGTAAGCTATAGCGGTAACCTTTTTGTCTAAAAGTGCTTTGGTAAGTTTTGGTTCAGCGGCAAGATGCAGGTAGGTAAATAATATTAGATCTTGACGGAAATACTTAAATTCGCTTTCTATAGGTTCTTTTACCTTCATCACCATATTGTTGGCCCACGCTTCTGCGGCGGTATCAACCAATTTTGCGCCAGCCTGTTCGTATGCGGCATCAATAAAACCAGACCCTTCGCCGGCGCTTTTTTCAATGCTAACCTGATGGCCAGCGGCAACTAATGCCACAACCCCAGCGGGTGTAACTGCAACTCTGTTCTCGTTATTCTTAATTTCTTTTGGTACGCCGATAGTCATGATCAATTAATTAAATGTGTTTGCATAAATTAAATAACCGATATCGGCGGTTGTTAGCCGTCCAATAATATTATCGCAGGGTAGTAACATGCGTTTTTAGATAATAAGTCAGTTAATTAATGCAGCAAAAATAAAACTAATTTCCATCAAAATAGTTTTAAATGTCGTTTAACATCAGGTCATTTGTTAACATAATAATAATATTAAATTCACTTTATATTAACCTATTTTTGCGCTGTACTTCAACCACTTATTTGAATTAACATCCCTATGAAAAAAAACGAAGCGGCAGCCATTGCAAAAAAGGCCCGAAAAACATTTAAAAAAGACCTTACTGATAAAATAGCAACCCAATTAAAAGCTGCAGTAGGCGAAATAGGAACCGATCTGAAAAAAACCAGCAAGGCAATTGAAAAGGCCGCTAAAAACCTTGCTAAGAAAATATCAAAACAAGCGGTTAGCAAAAAAAGTGCATCTACTGAAACCAAGGTTAAGGTAAAACCCGTTGCTAAAACTTCAGCAGCTAAAACGGTACCCGTTGCAGAACAAGCGGCCTCTCCCTCAAAAACTAAAGCTACTGTTGCAAAAAAAGCCGCTGCCAAGCCGGAATAGTAAAGTTTTACCACCAAAGCTTTAAGGAATACCCGCTGTGTTGTAAAAATTTATATTTTTATCAATGGGGGATTAATTCATTCAAAAAAGTGTTCGTATTTAGCATAAAATAAGCGTACGAATATTATATTTGTTAATCCCCCGTAAAAAGTTGGTATTGATCTGCCTGAGAAAATATGTCCGATTAAAAATTGCTGCCGCATTTTGGTTGTTGGCGTTGTCTTTGGTTTATTTAACAGGTTGTGAGAAAAAATCAGACGATTCCGGTCGCTATACTGAAGCATTTCTACCGATATATAATCAAACTACCCGTTATTTTGATGCCGATCAAACCCAAAATGGGCTTAATTATTTAGATTCAGCCTTTAACGAACTATCTTCGCCCTCCTATTCAGACCGTTTTAGGTTTTACGCCTTTCATTACGTCCACTTTCAGCGGGTATTACACAATTATCCAAAAGCCTTGTTATACGCCGATAGCATGATGCTGATGGCTAACAATACAACAGATAAACGCGACTATGCGCACTATCTTGCCGAAGCTAATTATGCAAAAGGTGACACCTATTTTGATCTTCATCAGTTTAATGATTCCTATCAGTGTTATTACCAGGGTTATCTGTTAGGTAAAAGTTATCTCAATGACGAGGCGCTTTCTGATTACACCTATCGTATGGGGATGATCATGTATAAGAAATCGCGATACCAGGCGGCGGCTAATTACTTTAAGGAAAGTTTTAAACAGCGAGCCAGTATTAAAGCTGAGGATAGTTTTGTGGCTTTTTATCGCATGCAGGAGTTGTTAGACAATATCGCGTTAAGCCATAAACACAACGGAGATCTTGATAGTGCCCTGGTTTACTTTAATAAAGCCAAAGTATATGTGAGCGCCAACGCTGACAAATACCCTGAAAAAAAGGGTTTTAAAGAAATGGCGCTCGGCGTAATATATGGTAACGAGGCTGAGGTTTTTATAACGCAGAAAAAATATGATAGTGCAATAAGCCTTTTGCAAAAGAGCATCAATATTAACCTGCAAAAAGGCTTTGATAATGTTGATGCGCAATATTCGCAAATTAAGCTTGCAAAGATTTATGCAGAGCAGCACCAAACTGCAAAGTTGAAAGGATTATTAGATGCGCTTCGCCCTCAGCTTGACTCTATTAAAAACGTAACTGCAGACGCTGAATGGCACCGGCTTATGGGTGAGTATTACAACACGCAAAACAATCTGCAAAAGGCAATGAGTCATTTGCAGACCTATAATATTCTTAAAGATTCATTGGCGCAACAAACAAGTTTGCTGCGCGAAAGCGATGTTAATGAACAACTAAGCAATTATGAGAAAGCGCATCAGATAGAATTGCTGAATGAGAATAATAAGATACAGCGAATATATTTGGTGGTGTCTATATTATTCGGCCTTATGGCGTTAGCAATCATTTTGTTAGTTTACCGCTACTGGCGCCGTTCGAAAAACGATGTTAAATTGATGAACGAGCTTAATAAGCAAATAAATGAGCAAAATAGTGACCTTGAAAAAGCGTTAGAAAAACTGCAACTAAGCAGCCGGGAAAAAGATCGTATTTTAAGAGCTGTGGCGCACGATTTACGTAATCCTATAGGAGGAATTGCATCATTGACCTCTGTTATGGCCGAAGAAGATTATACCGACGAGCAAAAGGAAATGATCAATCTTGTAAAGGAAACATCGTATAATTCTCTTGAGCTTATTAACGAGATATTGGAGGCGGCCAACGTAACTTCAATAGAACTTAATCCCGAACCGGTAGAAATTAACGGGTTGGTAAACAACAGTGTAGAGTTGTTACGATTTAAAGCTGCTGAAAAAGGTCAGCAGATATTTTTTGAACCCTTGCCAGCTTCGCAAGAACTGCAAATAAGTCGTGAAAAGATCTGGCGCGTTATTAGTAACCTGGTTAGCAACGCAATAAAATTTAGCCCTACAGGCGCATTAGTCCATGTTGCAGTTGAGAAAGCCGCCGACCAGGTAATCATTTCCGTAAAAGACAACGGTATTGGCATCCCCGAGAAAATGCAGGATCAGGTGTTCAATATGTTTACCAGCGCACAGCGGCCCGGTACGGCCGGCGAAAAATCATTTGGTTTAGGGCTTTCCATTTGCCAGCAGATAATGGAAAAATCAGGCGGAGCTATCTGGTTTAAAAGCCGGAAAGACGGAACTACTTTTTATATCAGCCTTCCCCTTGTGGATGGATCAGCGCCGGGATCGGCCCAAAAAATCACCATACCATTTACCCGATGATTTGATTATGCGCTGCTGCGTTTCAAAATCAACATAAATTATTCCAAAGCGCGGGTGATACCCCTCTGCCCATTCAAAGTTATCTGTAAGGGTCCAAACAAAGTAGCCGTCAACTTTGCAGCCCTCGTTTTTGGCTTTAAGTACTTGGTGCAGATAATCTTGTAAATAAGCTGCACGTAAGGGATCGTGAACACCATCACCTTCAACTTCGTCCGGAAAAGCCGCACCACTTTCTGTAAGATAGACTTTCTTTATTTGTGGATATTGGTTGTATTTATGCAGCATGTGGTAAATAGATTGCGGCCACACCTCCCAACCCATTGTAGTTACGGGCACGTTTCGTTTTTCGGCTTTAACCAGCGATGCCTGTATGTAAGGTGTAAAAAGAGAGTATTTTACAATTTCGCGTGTATAATTCTGTAAACCTATAAAGTCGAAGTCAAATGCCAGTTTATCCTCATCGCCGGGCAACATATACTTTTTAATACCCTTTAGCACAGGCAGGTCTGCAAAGGGATAACCTAAACCTAATACAGGTTCAATAAACAGCCTGTTTAATAAAGTATCAACCCTTTTTGCAGCAGCAATATTACGTGGTTTATCAGAATATGGCTCAATGTAAGAGCACGAAAAAGTAGTACCAATTTCTGCTGCTGTAAGTAACTTTCGTAATACCTTGCCACCTGCCGCTATACTCAAAGCAGCATGATGAACCGCGGGCAAGAAGTTATTTAAACCTGTTTTGCCAGGAGCATGTATACCAAAAAAGTACCCCGCTCCCGTAAATACCGATGGCTCGTTCATCACCATCCAATGCTTAACGCGGTCGCCAAACGCGTTGGCACAGACAGTAACAAAATTTGTAAACCAGTTAACAACTTCGCGGTTTGTCCAGCCGCCTTTAAGTTCAAGCGCGTGCGGAAGGTCCCAATGATATAAAGTGAGCCAAGGTTCAATACCCAGCGCCAGGCAATAATCAATTACTTTGTTGTAGTAGTCAATTCCGGCTTGATTAACCGCACCCACGCCATCCGGCATTATGCGCGACCAGGAAAGGGAGAAACGGAAATTAGGAATATTAAGCTGTTTTATCAGATCAATATCGTTTTGATACTGATTATAAAAATTGCATGCTGTATAATGGTGACTGCCGTCTCGGATCTTGCCTTTTTTTAGGCTAAATACATCCCATATAGATTCGCCTTTGCCATCGGCATCATGTGCGCCCTCAATTTGTACAGCAGCAGTGGAAACACCCCAGATAAAATCGTCGCCAAAAAGCGCCTTGTTAATAGGTGTTTTGTTATGAGTAGATTCCATTAAATTGAGCTAACCGGTAGCCCAAATTGTATATTAAAATTTGATAAAAAAAATCTGCACCGCAGATTAGTGAATAAAAGACGATCTCATGCTTTTTGAGATCATCCAATCGCGTAAGCTGTTAAATAAATTGATGATGTATTTCATGATTGCTTATTTAATGATACTAAGGTAAACTGCTGATATGACCTCACCATAACATCAACATTACCATATTGTTAAGCCGATTTTTTAATTATTACATTCATTATTGCCTTTAATCCTCTATTTTTAGCTCAACCCAACTTTGTATGGAAATAAATTATTACGATATAACAATTGCGTTCGGGGTATCTGAAGTATTGCTCGCGATTGCGAAGAGATCAAAAAACACACAGGTTAAAAACAAGGCTGATAAAAATTCAATGCTGATTTTGTGGTTATGCATTGTTGGCGGTTTAGTATCAGGAGGCTTTGTGCCCGGTTATATTAAATTAGCTATTCCGGCGACTGTATGGGTGCAGAAAGCGGGAGTTATAGTTGTGTTAGTAGGCTTTATCGTAAGGTGGATAGCAATTTTACAATTAGGCAAAATGTTTACCGTTGATGTAAGCATAAACAGCGGTCATCATTTAAAAACCAACGGACTGTACGGGATGGTAAGGCACCCCAGCTACCTGGGCCTGTTGCTTATTTTGTTGGGTGTGGGATTCTTTACAGGTAACTCAGTTTCCCTGTTTATCGTTTTTGTTCCATCATTACTGGCGCTTATTTATAGGATGCAGGTTGAAGAGAACGCACTAATGGCTGAATTTGGCGCGGATTATATAGATTATAAAAACAGAGTGGCGCGCATCATACCTGGAATGTATTAACGGTTTTAATATGCTTAAAGAATATTTTACCGGCCTTTTTAACTACGACAAACATGTTAACCTGCAATTTGCAGCGCTCATTAGTGCGGCTGACGATAAGGACAAGCCTATTGAACTAATGTCGCACTTGCTAAATGCCCAGCAAATATGGCTAAGCCGTTGCTTGGGGGCATCATCTTCCAATTATCAGTTATGGCCAAAATGGGGGCCGGACACTTTTAAGGATATTATTACTAAAAACCATAATGACTGGGTAAACTTTCTGAATGTTGAAATTGATCCGGAGCAAATTATTGTTTATGAGAACTTTAAAGCCGAAAAATTCAGCACCAAGCTTGTTGATATTTTAGCTCATGTTATTAATCACGGCACGCACCATCGCGCGCAAATAGGTATGCTTTTAAAACAAAGCGAAGTTCTTGAACTGCCGGCTACAGATTATGTCCATTATCTCCGTGGCGTGCAATAAACAGCGTAATTAATGGGATAAAACGCGTAATAACACTTACTTTTGATTTTTCTTAAAACGCCTTTATATGAAAAGATACGTCATTCTTTTTACCCTTATTGTTGTTGCCTTTGCCGCTTGCACAGATGAAAAGGCAGCGGAAAAGCAACTGTTAGACGAAGTGATAAAAATTCATGACGAAGTGATGGGCAAAGAAGAATATCTTATGCGTAACAAAATGAAAATAGATACCATTTTGACGCCAGGCCCGGTGAGTGAGAAATACACTACGGAGGAAAAGGCTACTATAGGTGCCGTACGGTTTAAATTGATGGCAGCCGATGAGGCAATGTCAAACTGGATGCAGCATTTTGACCCTGAATTAAAAGGAAAAACGCACGAAGAAAAGATTAAATATTATACTGAACAAAAGAAGGCGGTAACGCAAATTGATTCGATATTTACTACGGTTATTGAAGGATCAGATAAATATTTGAAGGATCTAAAAAAATAAGATGAGGAAATTGATAAGTGCAGCGGCTGTAATTTTGGTATGGAGCGCCTGCAAATTTAATGATGCCACACAGCGACTACCCATTGCAGGCAACCGCGACGTTGCTACCAAAGTGGTTAACGGGCAAACTGTTACGGATACCGTATATCATACCATCCCTGAGTTTAAAACAGTTAATCAATATGGCGACTCTGTTAAAAGCATAAACCTTGATGACAATATTTATGTAGCAGATTTCTTTTTTACCACCTGCCCTTCTATTTGCCCTGTAATGCACCGTAATATGCTGAAGGTTTACGGTGAGTTTAAGGATATGCCCGATCTAAAGATCATATCCTATACAATTGATCCCAAACATGACAGCGTAGCTGTACTTAAAGACTACGCCACTAAGCTGGGTATTGAGGGTAACAGATGGTGGTTATTGCAAGGCAAAAAAGAGGAGATCTATCAGCTTGCATCAAGCTACCTGGTAACCACTCCGGCAGAAGATGCAAAAGAAAAATTTATTCACGATGGGTACTTTATATTGGTTGACAAGCAAAAACACATTCGCGGACAGTATAACGGTACCGACCCCGAACAGGTACAAAAACTAATTGACGATATTAAGCTATTAAAAGCCGAACCCGAACAAAAATGAAATGGAAGGTGATCTGCTTTCTGGGCTTATTTGTTTTTGCTGTAGTGGCTTGCCAGAGCGACAAGGACATTGAATTTGCCCGCTATTATTCGGGCGGAAGTGCTATATATCAAAGTAAATGTCAAAACTGCCATGGTTCTGATGGTAAGGGCCTGGCTGCGTTAATACCCGCACTGACGAATGAGGCACATCTAAAATCCACCAGCTCGTCCTTAGCCTGCCTGGTTAAATATGGCTCAAAAAGCTCCTTTAACGCGGCAAACAAAACTTTTACTACAACAATGCCCGCAACAGACTTGCCGTCGGTTGATATAGCAAAGGTGCTAACCTACGTTACAAATTCTTTTGGTAATAAAATGGGCACCATTACCACAGAACAGGTAGAGAAAGATCTACCGGGTTGTAGATAGTCCGGAATCGGCAAAGTCTGGAAGTGTATTCTATTACCTGTTTTTACTCATCAATGGCAAAACCGCCAAACGCACTATTGTATGCGCTACCAATGACAGGGTCAGTGTAAAAGCAATTATCATCCCCTTTTTTTTAGGCGAATCAAAATAGTCTAAAAAACCAGATTCTCCAGTACCGCTATAAAGCAACGCGAGTATAAACACGGTAGCGCCCGTAAGCCATAGTGTTAAATGCGAATAGAAATAACGTTTTTGTGCAAGTTGAGCTTTAGGGAACGCAGTAAATAACAATATTACGTTTGCAAGGAATAATGCGGCAGCAACAGCCAGAAGAAAATAAAACATAAATAGGTAGATTGTACATCAATTATAACTACTATTAGGAATATTTGCAAGTGTTTAAGCTACTTTTTAACTTCAGATTCAATAGAATTTCCGGTTTCCTTGTCAATCTTTTTAGGTAATTTCTTTACGTTTCTTTCAACTTCAGTCTGCTCCACATGTACTGCGTATTCTGCCGGTTCAATGCGCTTGCCTTTAAAATCAACATAAGCCTTGGTAAACTCTGCACCGAAGTATAAAATAGCGGCTGTATAATATACCCACAAAAGTATTGCGATAAGCGAACCTGCCGCCCCATAAGTGGAACTACTGGCAGACGATGCCACATAAATACCGATCGCGAAACGCCCCAGCATAAATAAAACGGATGTGAATATGGCACCTGAGCGTACATCTTTCCAGGCAATTTTAGCATCAGGTAACACTTTAAATATTACAGCAAAAAGGGTGGTAATTACAACAAAACTGATCAAAATATTAATGCCATTAAACAGCAGGACGGTAACGTCAGGTAAATAAGTTTTAAGCTTGTCACTCAAAGCAAGCAGCGCTCCGTTTAAAACCAAAGATACCAGCAACAAAAAGCCCAATGAAATAATTAGCGATCCGGATAATAAGCGATCCTTTAACATTTTAAGCCACGCCTTTTTAGGTTTAGCTTTAACCTGCCAGATAATATTGATAGACTCCTGTATCTCTCCGAAAACCCCCGTGGCACCAACAACAAGCGTAACCGCGCCAATAATAATAGACATGGTGGATTTGCCGGATAACTCAAGCCGAGCTATCAAATCCTGGATCTGTTTGGCAGCATCATTCCCAACAAAGCCGTTTATTTCGGCAAATAACTGCCCTTGAATAGCTTCCCTGCCTAAAAATAACCCCGCCAGTGATATCACCAGCAACAACAGCGGCGCTAAGGAAAAAACGGTGTAGTAAGCCAACGAAGCGCTGAATTTAAGTGCCAAATCGTTTGAAAAACCGGCAAAAGCCGCCTTCAAAATCGTCCAAAGGTTTATAAAAGCTTGTTTGGTAAAATACTTCTTCATATTACCTGAACATAACTTTATAGCGCAAGGTTTGAGTCAAATTTAATTTGTTGGATTATTGTTATTTGGTGACGGTTTTAGTCTCCTTGACTTTCGGTCTTTGCCGACTTCCCGACTAAAACCCTATCTTTGCTACGCAAAACGTTCTATCGCTGTCCTGATTTATCAGGGTGGAGGAAAGTCCGGGCAACACAGAGCATCCTGCTTCCTAACGGGAAGGCGCCGTCAGCCGGCGACAGCAAGTGCCACAGAAAATATACCGCCCTGATTTATCAGGGTAAGGGTGAAAACGTGAGGTAAGAGCTCACGGCTTTCCCGGGCGACCGGGATCGCGGTAAACCTCAGGAGTTGAAAAACCAAATAGGTCCTGAACGCGGAGCTGCTCGCTCCCACTCCGGCAACGGAATTTCAGGATGGGTAGGTTGTTAAAGCCTGTTAGCAATAGCAGGACAAGATCAATGATAGAAACCCGCTTGCGGGAAACAGAACCCGGCTTATAGCTTTGCTGCTGAAATAAGCGCCTCGTCCGCAAGGATGGGGCGTTTTTGTTTAGTATTTCGCAATCGTTTTAGACGATTTTTAGCTATTGCAAACTAATTCCATTCATGTACCTATCCATTAATAAGCTAAAAACAGCTAATTTGGCGCTCACAATTTTGTAGTTATGTTACGAGAAAACCCATTTTAACCCGAATAAAAATAAATAAGCAATGAAGATGATCATAACAGCGTCCAAAAACTTTATTTGGATATGTGTACTTGTGTCGCTCGCGTTATGCGTAAAAGCCGATGACGGACATAACCTGTGGCTTAGACCGGTAAAAGCAAAACCAGTAAAAGTAACAGGCGTTAACGCGAAATCAGTAACGATGGGCATCGCCAAAAAAGAAATTGAGCAACGCTGGTTGGGCGCCGAAAACGCAACAGTTGAGTTTAGGATAGTAAAAGACCCAAACGTTAAAGTAGATGGCTTTAAAATAACCGGAAATGCAATAAGTGCTACCAGCGAAACTGGAATACTTTATGGTGTTTACGAGTTACTGCGCCGCCAGCAAACCGGCGATTTGAGCAACGTTATCTCCAACCCTTCTTACCAACGCAGAATACTAAACCACTGGGATAACCTGAACGGCTCAATTGAACGTGGGTATGCAGGTAACTCAATATTCTGGCGCAGTGGCGATAATGCATTTACGGTAACCGACAAAGACAAACAACTATGGGAAGAATACGCCCGCGCTAACGCTTCAATAGGCATTAATGGTTCGGTTTTAAATAACGTTAATGCGTCAGCTCAAATGTTGGGTACGGATCAGTTGAACAGAATGAAAGCCATTGCAGCGGTTTTACGTCCGTATGGTATTAAAACCTATTTATCGATCAATTTTGCCTCTCCAATTGGTTTAGGTAAATTACCTAATGCCGATCCGCTGAACCCGGAGGTTATTAAATGGTGGAAAGAAAAAGTAGCCGAAATATATAAACTGGTACCTGATTTTGGTGGTTTTTTAGTGAAAGCCAATAGCGAGGGCCAGCCCGGTCCGCAGGATTACAAACGCACACATGTTGATGGCGCAAATATGCTTGCAGACGCGTTAAAGCCTTACAATGGCATTGTTATGTGGCGCGCATTTGTTTATAACGCGTCAGAGAAAGACCGCGCTAAACAGGCCTATTTAGAATTTACGCCATTTGATGGCCAGTTTAGGGATAACGTAATTATCCAGGTTAAAAACGGACCGATAGACTTTCAGCCGCGCGAACCATTTAGCCCCTTATTTGGGGCGCTAAAGAAAACTCCTATTATGCCTGAGTTACAGGTAACACAGGAATATTTAGGTCACTCAGAACAATTGGTGTTTTTGGCGACTATGTGGGAAGAAATGTTTAAAAGCGATACCTACCAGGAAGGCAAGAATAGTACCGTGGCACGCGTAACGGACGGAAGCATTTTTACGCAAAAATACACTGCTATTGCGGGTGTGTCAAACGTAGGACTTGATACCAACTGGAACGGCCATGAATTTGCACAGGCAAACTGGTACGCCTATGGCCGCCTTGCCTGGAACAACCAGTTAGATAGTAAAACAATAGCCGACGAATGGATAAAGTTGACCTTTGCCCCTGCTGATGCTAATAAGGATTGGAAAAGCGGCTTTTTAGATCCTGTTAAAAAGATGATGCTGGAGAGTCGCGAAACAGCGGTTGATTATTCTATGCCGCTTGGCCTTCATCATATTTTTGCAGGTAACCACCATTATGGCCCGGGCCCGTGGTGGGCGCCGCCGGGCACACGTAAAGACTGGACGCCGGCTTACTATCACCAGGCAGACGCCAACGGGATAGGATTTGACCGCACAAAAAAGGGCACAGACGCAGTAGATCAATACCACGAACCTTTAGCTACCGAACTTAATAACGTGGCAACCACGCCCGAGATGTACCTACTTTACTTCCATCATTTGTCATGGGATTATAAAATGAAGAATGGCAAAACCCTCTGGGATGACCTATGCTCGCATTGGGATAGCGGTGTTAAACAGGTGCGCCAGTTCCAGGTGGTTTGGGATAAAGTTGAGCCTTATGTAGATGCGGAGCGTTTTAGCCGCGTTCAGGAAAAACTGCGCCGTCAAACCCGCGACGCCCAGTTTTGGAAAGATGCCTGTATACTGTATTTCCAGCAGTTCAGTAAGCGCCCTATTCCCGACTATGTTGAACGTCCGATCAATAACCTTAATTATTATATAACTACTGACCCGGTTAGCATGAAACCGGTGCAACAGAGACGATAGTAATAGCTTTTTGTTGATATTATGTAGGGCCCTGCGTTAAGCAGGGCCTTTTTGCTTTTTATTAGCGCGGCCTATCGCAATTATTTTACTTTTGCGCTAAACTCTATTCTGCATGGCAAATAACATTAAACTACAGGTATATCACGGCGTTGAAGCTACAGTGAACGCGTACATTTTTTCAGACGATCAAAGCGTTATTCTGGTTGATTGTCTTCGCAACAGCGAAGAAGCATCTAAACTGGCTGCTCAGATAAAAGAAATAGGGAAACCGCTTACTCATTTGTTCATTACCCACGGACATCCTGATCATTACACAGGCATGAACGTTATTAAAGCGGAATTTCCGGATGTACGAATAGTGGTTAATACGCCAGAGACCAAAGACGATATCATCAACTTTTCTACCTGGATGGAAAGTGTGGGATGGCTGGAAAAAGAATCCGCATTAAAACCAAAAACAGACGAAAATCCGGATGGATTTGATTACTACGGCAATATCAGCATTTTAAAACGCGGTCAATTGGTATTAGCAGAGGGTGCCATAATTGAGGCGTTTAGTGATTATGAAGCAACTGAATGCGAACACCTTACAACACTTTACAGCAAGGATCTGAATGCCTTTTTCTCTAATGATTTTATATACAATGGCGTTCACCCCTGGCTGGCAATTGATAAACAAAACATTGAAAACTGGAAACAGCAATTATTGGAGTTTGCCAATGTGTTGGAAAAAGACCTTACGATTTATCCCGGCCACGGAAAACCTGCTGACATTACTGTATTTGAAAAACAGCTGAAATATATTAACGATTTTGAAGCTACAGTTGCTACTGCTAAAAGCCGCGAAGAAGCTATGCAAAAGATGCAGGAGTTGTATCCTGATTATACCCAGGCCGATTTTCTGTTGGTTTACTCCGTTAATGCTTTTGTAGCAGAATAAGCACAGCCAATTTATTCCGGGGTTAGCAAAAATGCCTTTTATGTGTATATTTGCCCTCCGTAGTACGACTTGGTAGCTCAGCCGGTAGAGCAACTGACTCTTAATCAGTGGGTCGAGAGTTCGATCCTCTCCCAGGTCACAAAACAGCCTTTCAGCACAAGTTGAGGGGCTGTTTTTTATTAGCATAGGTAATGCTTATTGGTAATTGAAAGTTAAGAATATTAGTTATTGCCGATTTTGTCAAATATCTCTTGAATATCATCATTTAATGCTGGAAGTTTTGTGCTAATAATATCCCAAACGATATCATAATCGACACCGAAATAATCATGTATGAGACGATTCCGCGTGCCACTCATTTTTTTCCATTCAATGTGGGGGTAGGTTGCTTTAAAATCTGGATCAAGTTTCGTGCAAACCTCACCTATTATTTCCAAACTCCTTATGATAGCCCTTGATAGTACAGGGTCATTGATAACAGATTCTTTATCTTTTCCGGCGATAGCCTTCAAGACAAAAGATATTTCGTCTAATATATGTTTTAGTAATTCAAACTCAGATGGCAACATATTCTGCCTGTTTTAGTATATAAGGGCCAATATGTTTACTTAACCCTTGAGTAGTGACCAATTCAACTTTCCTGCCCAGTAGATCTTCTAAGTAAAAAGATAATTCAATAAAATTGTCGTAATTCTTTTGTTGGGGCTCAAACTCAACTAAAAAGTCAACATCACTATCCGGTTTTATTTTACCGGTAATAAACGAACCAAAAACACTCAGCTTTGTAACGCCAAATGATCTTATTTTCTGTTTATTATCGACCAATGCCGACAATAACATACTTTTATTTTGAATCGCAATTTGCATATGCAAAGTTAAGTATTTAATGTCAAAAGAAATAGTTCACCGCAGGAAGCTAATTGACCCATCTGATAGTGTAGTTTTATAAAAAAAATCGATAAACTGAAAATCTTCTTCTTCTAATGTATTTTTGCACTTTCTTGAAATATCCTCAGCAGTAGCATCAAATTTTTAAAGTCTTGTAAAAATAGTTCGAAAACTCGTCATCCTCGGTCACAAAAAAGCCTCAAGCATTTTGCTTGGGGCTTATTGTTTTAATGAATCCGGTCGCACTATACCCTATAGTTAGTCGCATATACACCCGCCGCTGCATCATCTTAATATCGAAATTTGTATCAAACAAACTGACATAATTTAAATTGTAATTGGGAGATTAAACATCATGAGAAAAATTATTGTTCTATCATTCATCACATTAGACGGCGTAATGCAGGCACCGGGTGGACCGGAAGAAGATCCATCAGAAGATTTCAAATATGGCGGCTGGAGCGCACCATTTGATGATGAGAGCTCTGCATTCCTATTTAAAAAAATGCTTGAACCGGCAGACCTTCTGCTGGGCAGAAAAACCTTCGATATTTTTGCTACCTACTGGCCAAAACACGCCGAAATATGGCCGGGCGTTAACGAAGCACCTAAATACGTACTATCAACAACACTAAAAAACGAAGACGACATAGTTACCGGCTGGAACAATTCATCGGTTTTGAATGACCTTGAGGATATTAAAAAGCTAAAAAACACCGAAGGTGCCGATATAAAAATATGGGGTAGCAGCAAGTTGGTTCAGCTGCTGCTTGAGCATGATCTGGTTGACGAACTTTGGATAATGACCCATCCTATTATATTGGGTAAAGGCAAAAAGCTATTTGCTGATAACTCACTTCCCGGATCATTTAAACTGGTTGAAAATTTTGTATCAGATAAAGGCGTGATAATAGCCAATTACAAACGCGACGGTGATGTAAAAACCGGTAACATGGGCGTTTAAATAGTTGAAATTTTAGTATTGAAATAGCCATGGCTCATGTCATGGCTATTTTTTTGTTAATTATTTTTCTCTTCTCGCCTACACAATCAGCTCATTCGCCTACACAACAACGCGAGTTGTCTATTATACACTATCCCCCACTTAACTTTTTGGCTTTCAGCTTGTCATAGGGGTGTATTTAAATAATTAGAAAAATATTCACTCATTAAAATATTCAGACAAATGAAAACTCAAATCACAACAATCATTGCAGCAGTAGCCTTATTAGTAAGCACAAACATTACACACGCCAAAGCCGATAACGGCGCTGTTGAATTAACCCAGGTAGGCGATATCAGCAAAATAGAAGCCAGCGGCAACGTTGATGTTTACCTTGTAAACGGAGATTATGATGCTGTTAAAATATACGATGATTATTACGGAGGCAACGCGGTTGTAAAAAACGAAGACGGTGTTTTACGCATTGCATCATATGCGTCAGAAAAACTAACTGTGTTTGTAACTGTAAATGACCTGCAAGCCATAACTGCTAACAATAATGCAAGTGTTAGATCATACGGTGATGCTTTTTCTGCAAAAGGGATAGACATAACCCTAAATGACCAAGCTGTGGCTCAGTTAAATATTGATGCCATTGGCGCTACCATAACTGTTAACGACGAAGCCCATGCAGAATTTGCCGGACGTATTGAAAACTACGAGCTAAACTATGCTGCGGCAGCAACCGTTAACAACGACAATCTGCAAAGCCATACCAGAAGAGAAAACAAAATAGAGCAACCAAAACCTACGCGCGCACACGGAATCCGTTTTGCAATGCACGCGAGTTTATAATTTAGAAAGATATTAACCCCTATAAAAAACGCCTCCGGATTACTTCCGAAGGCGTTTTTTATTTTATTAGCCGTGCGTGTATTACAGTTTATTAATAACACCGCATCCTATCCTGCTGCCAGAATTACCTGTTGGCTGGGTGGTGTAATCATCCACACCCGAGTGAACGATTATAGCGCGGTTTAAAATGTTGGTTTTTTCAGGGCCACCAATAGTCCAGCGGTCTGTTTCAATGGTAAGCGTGGCTTTTCCGTCTTTGTCCAATTTAATATTGCCAATATCGCCAGAATGATATTTGGCCGAACCCCATTTGCCATGATCTTCTTTGGTTGGGTTCCAGTGCCCGTGAGCGCCTTTACCCTCATCGCCGCAATCGCCATGCTCATGGAAGTGCACAGCTACTGTTGAGTTTGCTTTTTTAGGTACATTAAGGGTTAATACAAGTTCTACTTTGTTGCCTTTGTGGTTAAATTTTGCCATGCCGGTAACTACGGTGTCAGTTTTGGTACCACTAAGGTCTGCGCTTGCCGCTTCGTACATTGCCGTGTCAACAGCCATGGCATGCGCTGCCGTGTCTGACATTTTAGATGTGTCTTGGAGTGTATCTACCACTTCGGTCTTCTCACCGCCGCCGCAGGCAGCCATGGCCAGCACAAAGCAAAAGCCTATTGCCGTTAAAAAATGTTTTTTCATGAGTTTAGTGTTTATTTAAACTCTAAATAAATTTTTAATAAAAATTGTTTTGGTCGGAGGATAATAGCGGCGTAAATTGGATTACGACGACAAACCGGTATTTATATGGTGCTGAATTTTTTCTACCAATGATGCCAATACATCTTTGGGTAAAGTTTTGCCCTCCACATTGGCGCCGTTTTCGCCAATCACTATTTCGGCTACCGTTACATCATTTTCCAGGATAGCATAATGCCCAATATTAGGAACCACTTCAAATTCCCTGTCT
This sequence comes from Mucilaginibacter sp. HD30, assembly GCF_054061755.1. Classification (NCBI taxonomy): domain Bacteria; kingdom Pseudomonadati; phylum Bacteroidota; class Sphingobacteriia; order Sphingobacteriales; family Sphingobacteriaceae; genus Mucilaginibacter; species Mucilaginibacter sp. HD30. Next base: position 1,331,391 of record NZ_JBSSEO010000001.1, on the reverse strand, counting down.
TTATTACCAGATCTTACTGAGATTAAAAACCTTTCGTGTATACCTTCCATAAATTTAAGTTTTAATGCGTATATAACACGTTGTGTGGCAGTTATGTTTTGGTGGAGTCACAATAGCAAGCTACGTGTAAAAGCCGCAATTCGATTAAAACATTGGGTTACACATTAAGAATTGGGGCACTAAGCAACCCATCGTTGTTGTTTTTAATTATTTCTGTCAACGACTGAATCAGTTTATTAACACCATTTAAAGTATCATCATCAATTATTTTACCCTCATCGCTCACTTTTGTCTTTAAAAAGGAAATCAGCAGTTGCGTCTCTAAAGTCATTCGGGCCTCAAGTATTAACAACGTTCCTAATAGCGATTGATGTGCTTTTTCGCCCGATAAGGAGGCCGTAATAAGCGCAGCCGGTTTTTGTGAAAATTCCATTGAGGATACTGTCCAGTCGATAGCATTTTTTAATGTTCCCGGAACTCCGATTGCATATTCAGGGGTGCAAATTAATACTCCCTCGGCTTCTCGTAGATTTTTACGGAAATTTTTAACTTCTTGCGGAACGAATTCGTTATCTAAATCGGGATTAAAGTGCGGAAGTTTTGATAAACCGTCAAATATAGTAATGGTAAATAATTCTGATGTAAGATGTGCTATGGCTTTTATAAGATTTAGATTGGAAGAAGTTTTTCTTGTGCTTCCGGAAATAGCTAATTTTTAATTTTTTTCATCACAAGCTGCGCGAATAAAGTTTATCTAAAACAGGTATTCGCAAGAAATATAGAAATAAATAAATCCACCTGAAAAATACTTTATTCATGCATTACGCATGCTCCCCCCCTTAAACCCTCTGGCTCATCTATGAATCTTTCGCGCCAATGCTGAAATAGCCATAGTTTTACTTTCGCGATATCCCTTAGAAAGTATTACTCTAAGCTAATTTTACTGATTACGTTGTTGCAAAAGTGTTGCTATTCTGTTGCTATCGTGTTGTTATTCTGTTACGCAAAACGCTAAAAAAACATCAATTTTTCACTTTTACAAAACACTCGCTTACAGTAGCTTACATCTATTACACAGATAAATTTACTGACTTAAAAGTCATTTTATTTCAAAATTATAACATACTGATTGATAACTTATTACGAATATTGAAGCTTTATTTTTACTTAGCACACTTATTTTGTGCAACACCCCTCCGGTTTAATTTTCTTTTAAGCCAAACATCCGCAATAAAATAGTGTTTACTTTACACTACAAACTTTATATTAGCACTTAACAACTACTTAAACTGCACATGGCTAAAATATTAATTATAGATGATGAGCGGGCCATCCGCAATACTTTACGCGAGATACTTGAATACGAGGACTATGAGGTTGAAGATGTAGATAACGGCATTGATGGCCTTTCTATGATAAGCGCCAATAACTATGATCTGGTACTATGCGACATAAAAATGAACCGCATGGACGGCATGGAAGTGCTTACAGAGGGTTTGGCTATTAAGCCCGATCTGCCCTTCATCATGATATCAGGCCACGGAACCGTAGAAACTGCCATTGAAGCCAGTAAGAAAGGCGCATTCGACTTTATATCCAAACCCCCTGATCTTAACCGACTGCTTATAACCGTTCGTAACGCGTTAGATCGTGGCAGTTTGGTGGTAGAAACCAAGGTATTAAAACGCAAGGTATCCAAGGTAAGGCCTATTCTTGGCGAATCGCAAAGTATTGGCAAGATTAAAGAAACTATTGAACGAGTTGCCCCTACTGATGCCCGCGTACTGATAACCGGCGCCAACGGTAGCGGTAAAGAGTTGGTTGCACGCTGGCTGCACGAGAAATCAAACAGGTCTAACGCTCCTTTAATAGAAGTAAACTGCGCCGCCATTCCGTCTGAGCTGATAGAAAGCGAGTTATTCGGTCACGAGAAGGGATCGTTTACATCTGCTGTTAAACAGCGTATAGGCAAGTTTGAGTCAGCCTCTGGTGGTACCCTATTTCTGGATGAGATAGGCGACATGAGCCAGTCTGCCCAGGCAAAAGTGCTGCGTGCCTTGCAGGAAAGCAAAATAACCCGTGTAGGCGGCGAGAAAGAAATTGAAGTAGATGTACGCGTGGTTGCAGCAACCAATAAGGACCTGCTGAAGGAAATTGAAGACGGCAACTTCCGGATGGACCTTTACCACCGCTTAAGTGTGATACTGATACATGTACCGCCGTTAACCGAGCGCAAGGACGATATACCACTGCTCACCCAGAACTTTTTAGAAGAGATTTGCAGCGATTATGGCATGCCGGTTAAAAAGGTATCAGATGGTGCCATGGAAGCACTGAAAGCCCTGCCATGGACGGGCAACATACGTGAGCTGAGGAATATGATTGAACGGCTTATTATATTAAGCGAAAAGACCATAACCGAAGACGATGTAAAGTTGTTTGCCAACCCATCCGCACCTGTGGCTGTTAATAATGGGACAATTGCAGCTGCTGCCCCCCAAACAGATTTTAACCAGTTTAAGAACTTCCAGGAGTATAAAGATCATGCTGAACGCGAGTATATCAAGTTTAAGTTAGAGAAGAACAACTGGAATGTATCAAAAACTGCAGATGATATTGACATTCAACGAAGTCACTTATATAGTAAAATAGAAAAATATGGTTTAAAGCGGGGCGAGTAATTCCCCGCTTTAAATTAAAGTATTACCTTTGTATATGCCGTATAAAGAACGCGATATCAGCAAACTATACTATACCATGGGCGAAGTCTCGGCCATGTTTGATGTTAATGCCTCGCTAATACGGTTTTACGAAAAGGAGTTTGAAGTACTTCAGCCTAAGAAGAATAAAAAGGGCAACCGCTTATTCACCCAAGAAGATCTGGAGAACCTCAAGATCATTTTCCACCTGATAAAAGATAAGGGCTACACGCTGAACGGCGCTAAGGATCACCTTAAACAAAACATGCATGATGTTAAGGATAGCCAGCGTGTAATTGCTTCTTTGGAAAACCTGAAGAAATTTTTGTTAGAGGTAAAAGAGCAGCTTTAATTAAGCCACCATCTCTGCAAACAGCCTTTGCAATGTTTTTTCGCAATCTGCGGTTAACCCGGGGTGTACTTTTGATGCCTGTACAACGGTACTGCGGGTAGCGGTAAGCCATCTAAACCTTGAAGCCTCATCCAATGCAGCAATAGGGCCGCAGGTGGTATTACCTTTAGTTATTTCGGCAAAGGCATGCAGGTTAGCTTTTACTGCTGCAATATCTAATCCATTTGCGAAAGCCGCAACGCGTTCATCATCAACCTTAATAATACATTGCAGAAACTTTGTCGTCTTACAAAACAGTATAACACCGACATTAATAAACTCTTCGCGTTCTACCCTGGGTACAACACGTATTACGGCGTACTCAAAAACGTTTTTCACGGGCATAGTTAGCTTCTTCAATAAATGTTGCAGATGCTGCAAGGCGCATTGTTAAAAACCGTGTATAAACCTCGCGCTTTTGCACTGCCGTTAGGTTTTCATCCTCCAACCACTCTGTAGGAATCAGGTCAACAATTTGCCGTATTTTATCTTCTGTTAATAATGCTTTAAACGCACCGTCAACAGTATTAAGTTCAGTTGCCCAGGGCAGTAACACATGGTCTTTGATAGGTACAAAAGGTCGCGTCGCCTGTTCTTCCCAATTATCCCAAGAGTGATGAAAATACAATGCCGCACCATGATCTATCAACCAGAGCTCTTTGTGCCACATCAGCATATTGGTATTGCGCGGTGTACGGTCAACATTGGTAATTAAACAATCCAGCCATACTATTTGCGACGCGAGCAAAGGCGATGGCTGCGTAACTACAGCATCAAAAGTTATAGCTCCAGATAGATAATGTAAAGCCAGGTTAAGGCCCACGCTCGCTTTTAAAAGGTCTTGAATTTCCTCATCGGGCTCTGTACGGCCAAAGGCAGTATCTAAATTAGCAAACACTATCTCAGGCACTTTAAAACCCAGCGTACGGGCCAGCTCGCCACCTATCAATTCGGCTATTAAAGCCTTGGTACCCTGCCCCGCTCCTCTGAATTTTAATACGTAAAGAAAATCGTCGTCCGCCTCAGCTATTGCGGGCAGTGAGCCGCCCTCGCGCAATGGTGTAACATAACGGGTAACATTTACCGTTCGCAAGGCAGAAATTGTCGTAGTCATTGTGTGTTTCAGGTGCTAAAATTACTCATTTAAACTAAATACTTTTAAAATTGCGATAGCTTGTTTGTAATTTCACGATTCAAGGGCACCGCGCGCCTAAAGGTAAACTATGCATTCTAAGTTGATCAACAAAAACAAGCAGGTTATATTATATGGTATCGCTCTTGCGGGTTTACTGGTATTGTTAAAATGGCTGGAATTTAAATTGATCATCGTAAACCACGCTTTTGAACTGTACATTGGCGCCATCGCTATCTTTTTTACCACATTGGGTATATGGTTGGCATTGAAACTAACTAAACCCAAGGTGGAAACGGTGGTAATTGAAAAGTCTGTTTATAAAGAAGTCATGCCTGATTTTAAGGTAAACCAATTAGAGGTTAATAAATTAAACCTAAGCGCCCGCGAATTGGATGTATTGCAACTGATGGCGCTTGGGTTAAGTAATAAGGAGATATCTGATCGGTTATTTGTTTCGCTTAATACGATTAAAACACATTCATCAAAAATATTTGAGAAGATGGAGGTAAAACGCCGTACCCAGGCCGTAGAAATGGCTCAACGCTTAGGCATCATACCTTGATACTATGGTAGGATTATTTACTCAGCCCATACAAGAGAGCGCCTTGAATGGCGCCCTTTTTGTACGCTGATAAAACCTAATTTAAATGAATGCTGGCAATGCCTTTCTCCAGCGCTATGTCTTTCACGTTCGGCAACGAAGTGCCTTCTACTCTAAACACTGTCAGGTCGGTTAAACCAATATGACCTAAAACGGTTTTTAGATATGGAGCTACAAAATCATTTCCCTGCATAGGTCCTTCAGAATAAATACCACCGGTAGATTCGGCAATGTAGACTTTTTTATTTTCGAGCAAGCCATGCAAGCCGTTGGCGTCATAACGGAAAGTGACCCCTGCTCTTATGATGTGATCCAGCCAGGCCTTTAAGCTGGAGGGGATGCTGTAATTGTACATAGGCGCTCCAATTACAATGATATCTGCTTCCTGGATGGCATTTATTGCCTCATCAGAATGTTTAACGGCTTCCTGCAACGCAACACTCCTACTTTCAACCGGTGTGAAGAATGAAGTTATATGCGCTTCTTCAAGATGCGGAAAATTCTGTTGATCTAAGTTGACCTCTGTCACCGCGCTGCCCGGATGGGCTTTTTTTATCTTTTCAACAATGGCATTCCCTAATTTTATACTAAATGACGCTTCGCCGCGCGGACTTGAAATAATGTGCAATATCTTTTTCATAGTTATAATATTTTTTTGATTTCTCAAAATTACTTACATTTACTAACAAAAGGTTAGCACTATACAAAAGGTTAGTACTTACCTTTTGTATAGTTAATAAAAAATAAGATGGTTATAGAAGAGAAAAACTTAAGTACGCCAGAATGCACCAGGCGTTTAACCGCAGTGGGCGATGCGCTATATGTTATCGGTGGCAAATGGAAATTACGTGTAATCATAGCGCTGCGTGAGGGCCATACACGTTTCAACTTAATACAGCGCGCTATAACAGGCATATCAGCCAAGGTATTGGCAAGCGAGTTAAAAGATTTAGAATTGAACGGCTTTGTTAAAAGAAATGTGCATACAGGCACCCCTGTAGTTGTAGAATACCAACTTACGCCCTACGCGGATTCGCTAAATGATGTATTAACCGCATTATTCGCCTGGGGTATATCACACAGAGAACGCATTAGAGAGGGATCTATTTGAGTAATGTTTAATCTGATTACTAATGTCAGGTAAATTCTTAAGGGTGATATGACGCCATAAAAAAAGCATCCCTGAATATGCGGGGATGCTTTTCTTATTAATGACATCTAACTTTATTATTCGGAATAAACATATTTAGGGAATGAAGCAACATCAACAGGTTTAAACAACAATTGTGAAAACATATAAAGACCGTTTTTCCAAACTTTAAAATCATGTTTGCCCGGCTCAATGTAGTAAATATGCGGAATGCCTTTTGACGCCGCGTACTCATGTGTTCTTTTGCTGTAGGTAATTAAATTGTCTTCGCTACCACATGATATCCAAAGCAGCTTTAACTGTTTTTTTGCAGCCTCCGGATCAGGGAACAATTGTTCGGCTGGTTTAGTATTCGGAGCAGAAGAAAAAGCGCCTACCCACGCAAATTTATCCAGATTACCTAAGCCAAAATTTAACGTTTGGCCACCACCCATTGAAAGGCCTGCTATAGCTCTGTGCTCTCTATCGGTTAACACTGAATATTTGCTTTCAATATAAGGTATAAGGTCTACCAAAAGATCTTTTTCAAATGTAGCGAACCCTTGAACTTTCGGCCCCGACATTGAATTTGACCTGGTGTCATCTTTCGATGCGCGACCATTAGGCATAACGATTATCATTGGTTCAGCTTTTCCATCGGCGTAGAGATTATCCATTATAATCGGAGGATGACCGCCATCGTTTAACCATTCTTTTTCATCGCCGCCTATTCCATGTAAAAGATAAAGTACGGGATATTTTTTACTTGCTGTATAGCCCGGTGGCGTGTAAACTGTGGCTTTACGAACAGTTCCAACAGTGGTTGAATTCCAAGATACAGAATCAATTTTGCCATGCTTTATGCCGGTACGTTCAACGTCAAATGTGACAGGCATTTGTTTTACAACGCCTTGGGATAAAGCAGGTAAGGTAAATGCTGCCGATAAAGCAATTGCGCAGGCAACTACTTTAATGTGTGATAATGCTTTCATTCTTTTAAGTTTTATTTATTGGTAAATTTAATGCTCTTTATTTGAATGTTTTGCGCAGTTCCGGTGGAAAACTTTACAAAAACATCGTGCTGCCCGGCAATGCCATTCAAAGCCTTGCTGAAACTTTTCCAGCTGCTGGCCTCTGTAGCAGTTACGGGTATGGTAGCAATCAACTTGTTTTTTTGTATGTCATCAACGTAAACCTCTAATTGGCCGGTTGCTTTTGCTGATGCCGAAACGGTTATTGACGATGCGGCCTTTCCCAACTCAACGCCAGATATCATAAACCAACCGCCTAATTTAGAAGTATTAGTTACCGGGTTGCCGGTCTGGTTAGTTAAAGTTGTAACGCCAAAATAATTACTACGGCTTTCTGCGGGAATCTCTGACGATCCATCTTTGCAAATAAACAGATCAAAATCAGCGGTTTTATTCTCTGCAAATAAGCCAACGCTGGTGCCTACCCATGAATTATAATTAGGTTGAGATTTGTCAAGATTAACAGCACTTATTGGCGCACCTAACGATGACCATTTCTTACCATCAGAACTATAGAAAGCAGTTAAACGGTGTTGATATCTCTCCAGCTTAAGCCATACAATATTGCCAATGGTATTTGCAGCACTGCGCGTGGCAGTGTCCATCTGGAAAATTATTTTTTTGCCGTTATCATAACCAGTATACAATTTAACAGTAACGCGCTGATTACCGCTGGTTAAGTAAATCCCTGCTTTACTTGCCGCATCCGTAGCATCAAGGTCAACCTTTGTTACGGCAGTATAAAAATGGTCTGTTTCTTTCTGCACTAAATGTGTGGTACTTGTATCCGCATTGAGTCTAACCCAGCTTTTTTTAGCAGTAAGCGAATATTTTGTGGAGGCTTTTTTAGTAAGGAAATGCCAGGCCAGATCAAGGGTTGGGCTATCAAAATAATCAGTTTTAACTGATCTCCACGCAATTCCGGATTTTGGTAAATTTGGTTTAACAACAGGTTGAGTAGTTGGCGCTGCTCCCCATGGTCTGTCGCCATCCCACGTTACCTGGTACAAACCGGTCTGGCGGCCAAGGCCCGACCAATCATCGCCGTCATATTTTTCATAACTCTGCCCTATTGTCCACCAGGTTCCATCTGCTAACTGTACAGGTGCAGCAATGTGATTGGGGCGCCGAAACCCTACTTTGGCATCGGTAATAGGCTTAAAGAAATTCCCTAACCTCTCCCATTTACTTGAGTCCGCAGTTAAGGCCGAACCTTTAATAGCATATTGCCCGCCTGAAACATCCCCGGCAGGGTAATAGTAATAAATGCCATTTCGTTTTGACATTACCGGGCCTTCGGCCCAGCTATATTGCAATTTGGCGTTTATCCAGTCCATGTTCATCACCTTACTTGTTAACTGCCCATCTTTGCCTAATTCTTGCAAGCGGTTAACTTTTTGGCCGTTTTTAATTACCATGTAGGGCTTGCCGTCATCATCTACAAAAATAGAGTTGTCATACCCAAGGTTGCCTGTTTCAGGGTTAGTATTAACCTTTACAGGTGTTGACCATGGGCCTTTAGGCGAGCTTGCTTTTGAGAACCACTGCCCGTTTGCCGAGAAATAGATCCAGTAAGAGCCATAGAAATAAGTTATGGCGCCCTGCCATATTCCATTTGACGGACGATCGGTAACAAATCCTGCACCTGCGGCAGGTAAAACTCTGCTTATTATTTCCCAATTTACGAGATCTTTTGAATGATAAATTGGTAAATATGGGTTGAAATGAAAACTGGAACCGCAATGATAAAAATCATCACCAACTTTCAACAGCGTAGGATCGGGATGGTCTCCTGGTAATGCCGGATTAACGTAAGTTTGAACGGTTTGATAAAATAAGGCGGAATCGACCTTTGTCGCCTTTTGCGCTTGAGCAGACATTACGCCTGCCAGCACAATAACTGCAACTGCCGAAATCCGGTAAAACTGCTTCATGATGGGTTGTTTTATAATTGAGCTGCAAAATCGCATTTTTTTTAATTGTTTATATAACAATTAAAAAAAATGTTGCCGTAAAGGCCGAACGTATCTAAAAAGTTGCTAAGTACTCACCTACCCATAAATTCATCGTGTTGTAGAAACAAAAGGCTGAAACTTGTATTGTTTCAGCCTTTAAATATTTACTTTTTGGCGGGTGCTAATGAGAACACCCAATTTACTATTAACCTGGCTTGATCTGGCTTAAGCGCCGGATGCGGTGGCATCGCGACATCACCCCATACGCCACTTCCACCACTTATAATCTTTTGCGATAGCTTAGTAGTATTAGTTGCATTATGCGCATATTTTTTTGCCACCTCTGTAAAAGCAGGACCAATTGATTTTTCATCAGCTTTATGACATGCCGGGCAATCAAGACTCATCATTAATGTTCTGCCCGGAGCATTTAGTTTAGCCGTATTGGCGGCTGCAACAACAGCCTGGCTGCTGCCGGCAATAACATTGGTACTTTTGCTTTTTCCGGTCCCTGTGGCATCACTCGCGGTTACAAACACCGTATAGTTTCCTTTTGTAGTATAAGTATAAGTTAGGGTAGGCAACGTTGTTACGCGTTTAAGCCCATTACCCAAATTCCAGTTATAGCGCACTATTTTGTTATTTTCTGCATCGTTAGCTTTCACAGTGAAGGTTACTGTAAATGGTATATTTCCGGCAGTTTTGCTGGCACTTATAGCAGTTATTTGCGGCGCTAAGTTGCCCGTACTATAATCAATTCTGGAAAGTGCCGCATCCTGATTTTTAGCAAACCAGCCATTACCATATTCAAGTACATATAATTTACCATCTGGCCCAACCTCCATATCAACCGGAGCGTTAAACTTAGTGCTGTCCATAAAAGGTTCCATGTTATCATAATCCCCTTCCGGTGTTAATGTAACTGCTTTTATCCAGCCACGCATCCACTCGTATATAAGCAGCTTGCCGTTGTAATAGGCGGGCAGGCCGGGTTTTACATAACGGTCGCCATAATAAACCGGGCCGGCCATTGCGGTACGACCACCGGCTCCTGTTTGAGGGAAATCAGCCGAGGCGGTGTACGGATACCATATAAATGCCGGTTGCGCCGGTGGTAATTCGGTTAAACCTGTATTATTCCGCGAGTTATTAATAGGTTTTATAGGATCAAACGCTGCGCCCGATTTGCCCGTGCCGTAATCATAATCATGATAAGCCAGGTTAGGGCCGATAAATAGTGGCCAGCCAAAATTCCCGGCTTTACGTGCCTGGTTAACTTCATCATATCCTTTTGGACCGCGCGTTGCCATGCTGTCTGCCTGCGCATCAGGCCCAACTTCACCCCAATATAAATATCCGGTTTTAGCATCAATAGAAATACGGTACGGGTTTCTATTACCCATTACATAAATTTCAGGACGTGTTTTAGGTGTTCCATTGGCAAAAAGGTTGCCGTCTGGTATTTCGTAGGTTCCGTCAGGCATAATTTTTATACGAAGTATTTTTCCGCGTAGATCATTGGTATTACCCGCCGCTCTCCTATCATCATTGGTTTCAAAACCAGGGCGCTGATCCAGCGGAGCAAATGAATTGGTATTAGGCGCACCTTTAGGCACATTTTCCTCGTCAAATGGAGATGTATTGTCACCTGTAGATAAGAACAATTCGTGGTCTTTGCCAAATGCTATTGACCCACCTGTATGGCAGCAGGTTTCCCGATCTGTTTTAACTTCTAAAATTCGCTTTTCGCTTTTAAGATCAAATACATTGTTCTTAAAAGTAAAGCGCGATAAATAATTAACAGGTTTGTTTTCCGGGCTGGCGGGGCTATAATAAACGTATAAGTAATTATTGGTTTTAAAATCAGGATCAAGTTGTATACCCAATAAACCATCCTCTATAGGATGCGTGGCCTTTTTAAGTTCTTTAAAATATACATCCAGCTTTGCCACCTGGTTAAGGGTTTTTGTTGCCTGGCTGTATTTTAGTATTTCTCCTCTACGTTGTACTACCAAAATATCCAGATTAGGCAGTATTGCCATTTCTGTAGGTTCAGTAAATTTCCCTATTGAAAGTACATTTTTGTTAAAACGAGTTTCGTCAGGCGCATGTTGGGCTTTAACTTTTGTATAATCTAATGCCGGATGATCCATAGCATAGTTAATACCGCCTAATATGTGCTTCACCATCAGGTCTTCGGTATATGACTCTTTGGTGTGACCTAAACCAGTATAAAAAACCTTTCCACCATCAAACTGGTGATACCAGGCTATGGGGTGATTGGCGCCCATTTTAAAACGGGTAAAATTGGCGTTATAAGTCAGGCTCGATTCTTCCAGATTAATCAGCACTTTAACGTCTTTATTCAGTAATTTGTAATGATACCACTCATCCTTACGTTTCCATTCTGTTGGCAACATATTGGTTGATGGGTGATTTTTGTCAACCACTGACATTGTAGCCATCTGCTGGGCCGGATGGGCTGCAAAATAGGCCCCTATCATACGCCCATACCAGCGCCAGTCGTATAGAGCATCAGAAGTGGCGTGTATGCCTACAAAACCACCTCCTGCTTGTATATACCTTTGCAAGTCAATACGTTGGTACGGATCAAGAAAAGAACCCGTTGTGCTTACAAAAACAACAGCGGCGTATTTTTTAAGATTACTTTCTGCGATCTTATCGGCGTTTGAAGTAGTATCTACGCCGAAATTATTTTCCTTGCCCATTTTCATGATTGCTTCGGCTGCTGCCTGTCGCGAATCATGCGGAAAGGCCGCTACTTTAGTGAAAACCAGCACGCGTTTTTGTGCTGACGCGGTGAATGCTACAATAAACAGACAGATAAGCGTTAGCTTAACGGTGCCGAAAAATTTAAAGGTCATAATGTATTTGTTATAATCGGTTGAGCAAATTTTGCCTAAAACAAATATGCAACATTTTAGATATAATTCATTAACGCAAGTCAGCACTAAAAGTTTAAATTCTTACCTAAAAAGCGGCATATTTGTGCCATGGTGATAAGTATTTTAGGCTGCGGATGGTACGGTAAAGCGTTGGCTATTGAATTCTTAAAAAAAGGTATTATTGTAAAGGGTTCTACCACTTCGCCGCAAAAATTACAGGTGCTTGATGCTGACGGCATAATGCCTTATTTAATTGACCTGGCACCAGAGAACGAAATAATTGATCCTGATTTTTTTAAATGCGATATTTTGTGGGTATGCATCCCACCCAAAGCTCGAGCAGGTAAAGGTTTAGCATATATTGTTCAAATAAGGGAGTTGATCAACATTATAAAAGACCAACACATTAGCCAAGTTGTATTAATCAGTTCAACGGGCGTTTATGGTGATAGGAATACTGTCGTAACCGAAATGGATGAACCCATGCCAGACAGCGAGGCAGGTAAAATTCTGCTTGAGGCAGAAGAGTTACTGAAACAAGAAACGAGTTTTACCACCACCATTATCCGCTTTGCAGGTTTAATAGGCCCAGACAGGGACCCGGGCAGGTTTTTTGCAGGAAAAACTAATATTCCCAACGGTGATGCTCCTGTTAACCTTATACACTTACATGATTGCTTGAGCATAAGCTATTCAATAATAGAAAAGCAAGCTTTTGGCAATACTTATAATGCTGTCAGTCCGCAACACCCTACAAGGGCAGAATTTTACACCAAAGTAGCAGCGCGTTCCGGCTTAGAAAAGCCACAGTTTATTGATGAAAAGAATAGCTGGAAGATAATTGAAAGTGTAAATGTACCCAGCAGACTGGGTTATACATACAAGGTAAATTTAACAGAATAGCGGTCCCGAAAACCGAGGCCGCTATAATGCAATATTATCTGCTCGCGTTAACTATCGCGATAGCATATTTTGTAGACTCAGTTAGTTCGGTATATTTTTTACCATCCATCACATCTTTGCTTACTAACTGGCTGCCCATACCAACAGCGCATACGCCCGCTTTGAACCAACCGCCAATGCTTTCCTGAGTTAACTCAACCCCGCCGGTTGGCATAAACAATAAGTTAGGGAACAATACTTTTATGCTTGATAAAAACGCCGGACCCAATATATTGCCAGGAAACAACTTGATAAATTTTGCACCAAGGTTCTCGGCCCTGATAATTTCAGATGGCGTCATACAACCGGGCACCCAAAGCAAATCGTTTCTCTCTGAAGCTTCAACAACTTCTTCTACCAATCCAGGGCTAATGATATAATCGGCACCAGCATCAGCAAAGGCTTGTGCGGCTTTGGCATCTTTTATTGTGCCTACTCCAAGGTACATGCCACCTAATTCCCTGTTACAAACCTCGCGCAGCTTAGCAAAGTTTCTTAATGCGGCTTCGCCGCGGTTGGTGTACTCAATGGTTTTTATACCGGCCGCGTATAAGGCGCGTAAAATATTTACACTAACTTCTTCATCCTGATGAAAAAATAAAGGCAGTATACCCTGCTCCGGTATTAGTTTTAATATGGTAGCTTTCTTATCCATTGATTGGTATTATTGAAAGTGTAAAATTAACAAAAGATGTATCGATATAGGCACATCAACCACAAATAACCTATATCATTTACGCAAACGTTGGCGAAATTTTTAAAAAATCCGGCGTCATTTCTTAGCTTTAAACTGTAGCTTTGGCAAGCACATACACTACATTTAAAAAGAATTTACACACAAAGATGTCAAAAAAAGTGGTTACGCTTGGGGAGATAATGATGCGGCTATCAACCCCTGATTATAAGAGATTTGTACAGGCCGAAAGCTTTGATATAACTTATGGCGGCGGCGAAGCAAACGTTTCGGCAGCATTATGTAATTACGGACTTGACAGTTCATTTGTTTCAAAAGTGCCCGATAATCCGCTTGGGCAGGCTGCTATTAACCACTTACGCAGATTTGGTGTTGATACACAATTTGTAGTGCGTGGCGGCAACAAACTGGGTATATATTTTGTAGAACCCGGCGCTTCTATGCGACCCACTCAAGTAATTTATGACCGCGCAGGCTCGTCTATAACAGAAGCTGAGGTTACGGAATTTGATTTTGATAAGATATTTGAGGGCGCAGACTGGTTTCATACAAGTGGCATTACCCCAGCCATAAGCGATAAAGCCTTGGCGCTAACAGAAGCTGCACTTAAAGCAGCAAAAGCTAAAGGCATTACCATCAGCATAGATGTTAATTACCGCAAAAAGCTATGGAGCTCAGAGAAAGCTCAAGAGGTTATGACCCGCCTTTGTGCCTACGCCGATATATGCATAGGTGCCGAAACGACGCTTGGTTTTAAGAGCCTGACTAACAATTATATCGACGGTAGACTTGATCTTACCGAGTATCAAACTGCATTTGAGCAGATGACGGAAAAGTTTGATTTTAAATACATTGCCACTATTTTAAGGGAAAGCCACAGCGCATCTGATAACAGCATGAGTGCGCTTGTTTACGGTGGCACAGAAATGTACAAAACCAAAGAATACAACATTCGCATTGTTGACCGGGTTGGTACCGGTGATTCGTTTGCCAGCGGATTTATATATGGCTTGATAACGGGCATGGCAATGAAAGACGCCGCAGAGTTTGGCGCTGCCGCCGCCTCGCTTAAACACACCATCCCAGGCGATTTTAACCATGCCACAGTTGCAGAGATTGAGACGTTGGTTAGCGGCGACGGTACAGGTAAAGTGCAGCGGTAATTTAGTTGATGGGTGGTGGATCATAGATCATTGCTATTTATGTGAATAACCTCACCTACGAAAGAAAAACGCCCATGAACAATGATCTAAAAACTATGAACCAATATGATAATAGACACTTTAGATAACGCAGCAAGATACCACACCCTGCATCCCGGTTTTAAAACCGCCTTTGAGTACCTGGCTTCAGTAGATTTGAATAAGCTTGAGCCAGGCACAATTGATGTTGCCCCGGGCATTAAAATTATAGTGGCCCAAGGCGAGGCACGCACAGCCGAAGCGGCCGTTAAAACGTTTGAGTGCCATAACCAAAACATTGATATACAATTGCTGATTAACGGCACAGAAACAATGGGCTGGAAACCCCGCAAGGATTGCAGCAATGTACAGGGTGATGGCTACAATGAAGCCAACGACATCTTGTTTTTTGAGGAAGCCGCCGATACGTTTTTTACATTGAACCCACTCCAATTTGTGATCTTCTATCCGGAGGACGTACATGCACCTATGATAGGCGAAGGCCTTATCAAGAAGTTAGTGGTTAAAGTAACCATATAGTACCCTTAAAATATTAGGTTAATGGCTCGCTAATAGCAGGCTTTTTATGTTAGATGTGCAGGTGTTGCACAAAATATACATTCCACCTTTTCGTAAAATATAATTGTCTTATTTTCAACATTTTAATTTTTTAAGTACAATAACTTATTCGTAGGGACAATTAGCTGTAAAATACCTTTAATGTATTAATTATCAAACAATTGTGAATTGACAAAATTTGCCATTTTTAGCAAAATTCTGCAACAGAATAGCAACACAAAAGCAACAGTTTAGCAACACTTTTGCAACAGGCTAAAAAAGCTAATTGTGTAAATTTAACCAACAAAAAAGGGCTGCATTTGCAACCCTCTATTATTAATTTTATAATTAACTAATAATCAATCCCTACTTTTTCTTTTGAACTTGTTGCTGTGCGCGCATCATTTCTTCCATTTTAGCGCCGAAGCCTGATTTCTTTTTGGTGGACTCCGGTTTCTTTTTGTTTTCCTGTATTTGCGCGTGGATCTTCTTGTCATCAACCATTAAGCGAATTATGTATTGCTGTAAGAACGTAAACATGTTAGCCAGGAAGTAGTAATAGTTTAAGCCTGCCGGATAAGCATTCAGGGCGCCTAAGAAAATTATTGGCGTTATATAGCCTATGTACTTCATTTGACCTGTAACGCCCGAGATCTGGTTGTTAAAATATGTGTAGATCAATGTGGAAATGGTCATCAAAACACACATCAAACTCAAGTGGTTACCAATAAACGGAAGCGTGAAACCAAATTGGATAAAAGGATCATACGTTGACAGATCGTGCATCCACAAAAAGCTTTCACCTCTCAACTCAAACAAACTCGGGAAAAACCTGAAAAATGCAATAACTATCGGCATTTGCAGCACCAGTGGCAAACATCCGCCAAGCGGATTTACTCCCGCTTTTTTATAGAGCTTAAGATACTCCTGTTGTAACAAAGTTGGGTTGTCCTCTCCTACTTTCCCTTTTATTTCATCCATCTCCGGCTTAAGCACACGCATTTTAGCCATTGATAGATAAGATTTGTAGGTAAGCGGCGACAATACCAATTTCAATATCACTGTGAGGGCTAAAATGATCAAACCATAGCTCCAGTTAAACTTCTCCAGGAAATGGAACACAGGCAATACAGCAAAGCGGTTAATATATTTAAGCGGTCCCCAACCCAGGTTAACCTGTTTTTCAAGATCGTAACCTTGTTTTTGCAGCAGATCAAACTTGTTCGGGCCGAAATAAAACTCCATTGGGAAAGTGCCATCGGTTTCGCGGTTTACTGCAAGGGTAGCTTTCATGTTTTTAATATCAACATGATCTGCCGTATCCAAGCTCACCGCCAGGTTGGCTTTGCTAATACCTTTTTTAGCCACCAATACACTCGAAAAGAAATGCGCCTTAAAAGAAACCCATTGTATTTTATGGTCTGCTACTTCCTTCGCGTCGTCTTTGGTTTCACTTAACCAATCTACGCCATCATCAAACGTATTATAATAAACTGTTGTATACTGGCGCTCCAGGTTCATATCCATTTCCTGTTTACGAACGCTGGTTTCCCAATTTAAATTAAAGAGGTTGCTGTTGGCTACAACATTGTCTAACCCTACAGGTTTAACGGTAAAACCTACCTTATACCCCTCGGCAGCAATTGAGTAAACATAATCTATATACTGTGTTGGGCTATAACTTAAACGCAGGGTAACGGTATTTGAGCCCTGTGAAGCTATCTGTGTGAAGTACCTTTCATTAGTGTTAACAATGGTTGATCCGGCAGTTAAAGTGGTACCAAATTTGTTATCGGTGCCGTCAAATAACATTAAAGGCTTCTTGTCAAAAGTCTTAAAGTTCTTAAGCTCAGCAGAATAAATGCGGGCGCCACGGGTGCTTAATTTAAGGCGGACGTCCTTGTTCTCCAAAGTGATCAGTTGCTCGCTTCCTGCTAATGAGGCTCCGAAAGGGCTTTTTAATGCGGCAGAATCAATTGCTGGTTGCTTTGTTGTTGTTGTGTCTGCTTTTACAACCGCCGCTGCAGGTGCCTTACCCGCTTTTTTCAAAGAATCCAGATGTACCCTTAGTTTTTCTTTTTGGATCTCAGCGTCAGACGGTTTCATTAAATAAACCGAACCGGCAATGATGATCATGATCAGGAATAATCCTGTAAACGTATTTCTATCCATTATATCGTATCTCGTACAAATTCTTACTTCTTGCGGGCATAAGCCATTGAAGCGGCGACAAAGTTAATAAAAAGTGGATGCGGATTAGCAACCGTTGATTTTAATTCGGGATGGAACTGTGCACCCAAAAAAAACGGATGATTTTTTAACTCGACAATCTCCACTAAATTATTTTGAGGGTTAAAACCCGATGGTACCAAACCTGCAGTTTCGTATTGCTTTAAATATTCATTGTTAAATTCATATCTGTGGCGATGGCGTTCGGTTATATGTAATTTACCGTAGATGGCAGCAGCTTTGGTGCCTTTCTTTATATCGCAAGGATATGCGCCTAAACGCATGGTACCGCCTTTATTTACCACCTTTTTTTGTTCTTCCATCATAGCAATAACGGGGTTAGGGGTATTTGGGCTCATCTCGGTACTGCTTGCGCCTTCTAAGTTTAAAACATTACGGCCAAACTCTACCACCGCGCATTGCATACCCAAACAAATACCAAAAAACGGTATATTATTTTCGCGTACATATCTAATAGCGGCTATTTTACCTTCAAAACCGCGTTCGCCAAAACCGGGCGCTACCAATACGCCATGTAAGCCTTGTAGCTTTTCAATAGCGTTTTGAGGGGTTAACTCTTCTGATGGTATATACCTTACCTTTACCTTGCACTCGTTTTTAGCACCTGCGTGTATAAACGATTCTATTATTGATTTATAAGCATCGGGCAGTTCAACATATTTACCTACAAGGCCAATGCAAACATCAGAGGTAGGGTTCTTTAAACGCCCCAAAAAGTCCTTCCAGCTTTCCAGATCAGGCTCAACCTTATGTGGCAACTTTAATTTTGTTAATACCGTTTTATCCAATTGCTCTTTCAACATCAGCAACGGTACATCATAAATTGATGGTGCGTCTATAGATTCGACAACAGCATTGATGTTAACGTTACAAAATAATGCGATTTTTTTTCTGAGGTCAGCATTTAAATGATGCTCCGTACGGCAAACCAGTATATCCGGCTGAATACCGTATTCCAGTAACATTTTAACAGAGTGCTGGGTAGGCTTGGTTTTTAACTCGCCCGCTGCAGCCAGATAAGGTACCAAAGTAAGGTGAATAACAATTGAATTACCCGAACCGGCTTCCCATTTAAACTGACGAACAGCTTCGATATAAGGTAAGGATTCAATATCACCAACGGTACCACCTAATTCGGTTATTACAATATCATACTCACCGCTTTCGCCAAGTATGCGCATGTTTCTTTTTATCTCATCAGTAATGTGTGGCACCACCTGCACGGTTTTTCCTAAAAAGGCCCCTTCGCGTTCTTTGTTGATGACATTTTGATAGATGCGGCCGGTTGTAATATTATTAGCCTGAGAAGTTGGCGTATTTAAAAAGCGCTCATAATGACCAAGGTCCAGATCAGTTTCGGCACCATCCTCAGTAACATAACATTCACCGTGCTCGTAGGGATTTAATGTTCCCGGATCAATGTTAATATATGGATCGAACTTTTGGATGGTTACGCGATAACCGCGCGATTGAAGCAATTTAGCTAAGGAAGCTGATATAATACCTTTTCCTAACGAAGAGGTTACACCGCCCGTAACAAATATGTATTTGGTCATGTTTTTTGTTTGTGTACGGGATACAAAAGTAGAAATTTTTTCGGGAGTTTGGGACATTATAAAACATTTGCCAAACAGCCTGATAATGAATGGTTGCTGACGGTTTTTATTGTGTTTTCTAAAAATCGAAGTTATGCCGAACTTGTTTCGGCACCTCACAGAAAGGTATAAAGCGATAGGTTGGCCGGCTACTTAGTGCGTGGGGTGCCGAAATAAATTCGGCATGACGACTAAGGCAAAAGTTCCAAATCTGCCGGTGTATCTACTGCATACGTTTCAAACTCAGTTTCTGCCACTTTTATGCGATAACCATTCTCTATCCAACGCAATTGCTCTAATGCTTCGGCTTTTTCTAATTGGGAGACTTCCAACTTTGTTATCTGCTGCAAAACATCAGCGCGGTAAGCGTAAATGCCTATATGTTTATAATAAGTATAAAACTCCAACCAGTTTTCCGGCTGCTCTCCCCTTATATGTGGTAAAGCTGAGCGCGAAAAGTAAACAGCCTCATTCATTTTATTTACCACCACCTTAGGCGAGTTGGGATTATGCAGTTCCTGCTCGCTTTTAATACGTTTTATCAGTGTAGCTATCTGTACATCCGGCGAGTCAAAACAAGTGGCCAGTTTGCTTATCTGTTCAGGCTCAATATAAGGCTCGTCGCCCTGGATATTGATAATAACATCATAATCAATATGGATAGCAGCCACTTCGGCACAGCGGTCTGTACCGCTTTGGTGATTATCAGCTGTCATTAAAGCCTTGCCACCGAATTGGATAACATGGTCAAATATGCGGTCATCGTCTGTAGCCACCAAAACATCTGTAAGGTCGGCGCACTTAGCGGCCTGCTCATACACACGCTGTATCATACTTTTACCCGCAATATCTACCAAGGGCTTCCCGGGGAAACGAGACGATGCGTAACGTGCCGGTATAATGCCGAGAATATTCATTTTTTAAAAGTGATGGTTTTGAAAGCAGCTAAGGCTAACTTTTGATTTGCTTGCGATAGATTCATACATGCATTTGAAAATTAAAATATGACGAACGAGTATGAGCATATATGCCCGTAATACCTCTGCCTGTAACTTTAGGATAAATTAATTTTATAATATAACCTTGAGTAGTATCAACTTTTATTACATGGTATTTATCGTCCGCTTCATCAAGATGATTTGCATATCCTCTATCACTGCAGTCAAAACTCAAATCAACTTTGGGTCCAACAATCTCTCCAATAAATGAATCTTCACCTCGTTGTTTCTTATAACTCCAATTGCGAGGTACTTTGATAGAAAACTCACTTAAATCAAGTTTCTTCAAGTCAGGTTGAATGAAGCTAAGTAATATAATTTGCGACAGAACAACAATTAAGATTTTTATTGATCGCATATCCTTCACCTAAAACTCAAAATAGCCCATTTACTTCCCGCTCAATAGCCTCTACAATGGTGGCCATATCTTCAGTGTTATTGGCAAAATCCAGATTGTCTTTGTCCAATATCAACAGCTTGCCCAGGTTATAACCGGCTATCCATTTATCATACTTTTCGTTAAGCTTTGATAAATAATCTATACGGATACCTATCTCATACTCCCGCCCCCGGCGCTGAATATTGTTAACCAAAGTAGGTACGGATGCTTTAAGGTAAACCAGCAGATCGGGCGGTTTAATGTACTCAGTAATATTATCAAATATTGACGTGTAATTTTCGTAATCGCGGGTAGTCATCAGGCCCATATCATGCAGGTTCTCTGCAAAAATGTAGGCATCTTCATAAATGGTTCTGTCCTGTAAAATGTTGCGCCCGCTTTTTTGTATTTCTATGATCTGACGATAGCGGCTGTTGAGGAAATAGATCTGGAGATTAAAGCTCCAACGCTTCATATCGCTGTAAAAATCTTCCAGGTAAGGGTTATTGTCAACAGCTTCGTAAAGGGGATCCCAGCCATAGTTTTTGGCCAGCATTTCGGTGAGCGTGGTTTTGCCGGCTCCGATATTTCCAACAATAGCAATATGCATTTTAGTTCATGGTTGTTAGTTCATGGTTCATGGATGACAGTGATGAACAATGATAGCTTCTTAAATTAATTTCCGACTAATATACATTAACAACTACCAACTACCAACCAAGAACCAACAACTATCGGCACAAAAAACGCTATGAACTATGATCTATGAACCAATAACCATCAAAACCTACGAAAACCAATTATTTCGCGAACATCTTTAATAGTTCGCGATGCGCTTTCACGGGCCTTTTCAGCGCCCATTTTAGCCACTTTGCTTAAGTAATCTGTATCAGCGGCAATAGCATTTATACGGTCGCGGATGGGTGCGGTAGCAATGATCATATCCTCGGCCAGTTGCTTTTTAAGATCACCGTAACGTACCTGGCAAGTGTTATATAAGTTGTTAAAATGATCATAGGTATCCTGCGTGGACACCACTCTCATCAAGTCGAATAAGTTTTGAATCTCGTCGGGCTTTTGCTGATTTTCAACTGTAGGGCCGCTATCTGTAACGGCGCGCATTACCTTTTTGCGGATAACTTCGGGCGCATCACCTAAAAATATTGCGTTCCCCTCTCCTTCTGATTTGCCCATTTTTCCTTTACCATCCAGTCCGGGTATTTTAACCAGGTTATTGCTAAAGTTAAAAGCATAAGGCTCAGGGAAATATTTGTTGTTATATAACCTGTTAAATCTGTTACCAAAAGTGCGGGCCATTTCCAAATGCTGTTCCTGATCTTTACCTACCGGTACTTTGGTAGCTTTATGGATCAGTATATCTGCAGCCATTAACACCGGATAGGTTAACAAGCCCGCATTTACGTTTTCAGGATTTGCGCGTACTTTATCTTTAAATGATGTGCTGCGCTCCAATTCGCCCAAATAGGCGTTCATGTTAAGATATAAGTACAACTCGGCAATTTCGGGCACGTCAGACTGTACATATATAGTAGCTTTCTCCGGATCAATTCCCGCAGCAAGGTATTCAATCAGCACACTTTTAACATTGGTGTGCAGGCTGGCAGGTGTTGGATGCGTTGTAAGCGAGTGCAGATCAGCAATAAAGAAAAAGCAATTGTATTCGTGCTGCATTTTCACGAAGTTTTGTATCGCACCGTAGTAATTTCCAAGGTGCAGATTTCCGGTAGAGCGAATACCACTTACAACAATTTCCATAGCGGCGAAAGTAAGTATTTTTTCTATTTTTGGTGGCGATGAAAATAATATTGAGGAGGTTTCACTGCTTTTTATACGCAGTATCGGTGGGCCTCACCTACGCCTTATGTTTTCCATTTATTTACCTTTTATCGCGCAATCCCGGCAATTACAAATACATGAATGCCATTAGGCGTACATGGGGTTTTGTAAGTTCAATGTTAGTGGGTATAGTTTATAGTTTTAAATACCAAATAGGTATTGATTGGAGTCGCACTTATATCATTTGCCCCAACCATACCTCTAATCTGGATATTACCGCCATGACCATACTGGTTAAAAACAACCACCATTGTTTTATGGGCAAAGAGGAATTGTTAAATCATTTTGTAACCCGCCTGTTTTTTAAAACAGTAGATATCCCGGTTAACCGCGAAAGCAAAATGTCGTCGTACCGCGCCTTTAAAAAAGCATCAGAAGCGCTGGCAAATGGTACATCTGTTATTATTTTTCCGGAAGGAAAAATTGCCGACGAGTATCCGCCTCGGTTACAAGAGTTTAAAAATGGCCCTTTCAGGTTGGCAATTGAATTAAAAGTGCCCATAATTCCGGTTACATCTTTAAATACCTGGAAAGTTTTATGGGATACCGGCTTACAGTATGGCAGCAAACCAGGTATTTGTAATATATTTGTACATGAGCCGATAGAAACGGCGAATTTAACATTAGATGATGCTGACGCTTTACGCGATAAGGTACACGGCATGATCAAACAAAAATTTGAATAAAAAATGAATATTGATAAGGAAACCGTTGACAAGATAGCCCACCTGGCCCGATTGGATCTGCATGAGAACGACAAACAGGAAATGATTGGCGATATGAACCGGATACTTGATTTTATGGCCAAATTGAATGAGGTGGATACGTCGGGCGTGGAGCCTTTGGTATATATGTCAAACGAGATAAATGTTGTAAGGGAGGATGTAGCAAGACAAGACATAACCACACAGCAAGCACTTGAAAACGCACCTAAACATAATGATCAATACTTTTTGGTGGCTAAGGTTATTGGATAGCAATACAATTTATCAGCACGCGTAACATTTTTAACTATTCGCCGTCAAAGCAATAAAACATAATATATGAAGCCACTCATCACCATTAAGGACATCGGAAGAAAATATGTAATAGGCTCCGAAGTAATTCATGCCATAAAATCTGTGTCCTTAACTATAAATAAAGGTGAATTTGTGGCGCTAATGGGACCTTCAGGCTCCGGCAAATCAACCCTGATGAACATATTGGGCTGTTTGGATACGCCTACCAAAGGAGAATACATCCTGAATGGGATTAATGCCAGCCACATGACCGATAACGAATTGGCAGAAGTGCGTAACACCGAGATAGGCTTCGTTTTTCAAACTTTTAACTTATTACCCCGTAACAGCGCTTTAGATAACGTTGCTTTACCATTGGTTTATGCCGGTATAAACAAGGAGGGCCGAATAGAACGGGCACGCCAGGCATTAATTAATGTTGGGCTGGGCAACCGTATTGACCACAGGCCTAATGAGCTTTCGGGCGGGCAGCGCCAGCGTGTTGCTGTGGCAAGGGCGCTGATAAACAACCCTTCAATAATTTTGGCTGATGAGCCTACAGGTAACTTAGATACAAAAACCTCAATAGAAATAATGGGGCTTATTGAAGATATACATGCTAAGGGCAATACCATTATATTGGTTACGCACGAGGAGGATATTGCACAGCACGCCCACCGCATTGTACGTATGCGCGACGGTTTAGTTGAAAAAGACTACATAAACCCCAATATAGTTACTGTAGACAGAAGCAAAATAGTTAAACCCGGGGCAGAGACGGAGGAAGTTAAAGAGACCGCGGCCGAACCTAAATCAAAGGTAAAGCTAAGCAAATAGGTCTTGCGGAGAGCTCCCAGACATATGGCTTCGTTAATTTTGTTACGCTAAATGGAGAATTTACCTTTTGATGATAGCGGGCTCAATAGCGCAACTATTGATAATTTTAAAGCCATTTACTCAACCGTTAAAAGCCGTTTTAACCTGCAATTTACCGGGCATATTAATTTTCATCTGGAAGATTTCGAAGCTTTCAGAAATTGCATTGAAATTAACCAGCGGGCATCATACGTTATCAAACATGAGCGCAGCGACTCGTATTTATTGTTTATAGAAACCAAACATGCAGATAGTTCAAGCAGAGGCCACGTTACAGAAGAGCATTATCTGTATCATACCTGGGCCTTAGCTTACCTGAAAAAAGATTTTGGAAGAATCGTAATTCGCCCGGAAACGCTGAGGGATAAAATCATTGAGCTTATACATCCCCTTGAGCTTGATTTTGACGATGACAAGGCTTTTAGTAATACGTTTTACGTAATTGTTAGTGATGTGCAAAAAGCTAAAATATGCATGGATCGTAAATTCAGAAATGCGGTGATGGATATCCGCGATAACGATTTTATTATAGAGATAGTAAACCATACCCTGATAATTGGCAGCCACCACCCCATGCAACCAGAAAAGGCCATTGAAATAGCCGATTTTGTTAACCAATTGGCCGGTTTTTGTTAATTGGTATAAGTATAAAACTGCATCTTCCCGCAAGAGCAGGCGCAATCCGCATCAGTAACACTAAGTTTAGTTAGAAAATGCTGATAAAAGCCTATCCTGTCGTTCATTCCTTCATTTTCCCCTTTACTACACTCCACCGCGCCATTAATGATGTTTATGGTCATGCCAAAACCGGGTGTGCGGTTGTTTGCATTATCAACTGCGTTGGGCTGCCATTTGCCTATCATAACATCATGTGCCGATGGTTTATGCGTTTCGGGCATCATCCAAAACCATATGGCAACTTTAAAGGCTACAACGGGGTCGTTCTCCACTTTGTCCGGATCATTAAGCAAAACTTTCTTATCACCAAAAATACAGTCAGAAGCCTTACCATAATTGCCGTTATAGCTTAACTGCATGGGCCCGCGACCGTAATACTTTTTCCCCTGCACCTGCGGATACTCGTCACTCTCGCCGTAGTAATCCAGTGATGTATTGTCCTCATGGCGCAGCATTAAACCGTCAGTGTAAGTTCCGTTTTCGCCATGTCTTGTTTCGTGCGCTATATGCGCAAAAAAGGCTGCCAGTTCTTTTTTATTTGTTGATGAATCGGCAGCGGTGCAAAAGTCGCCATAGTCAACAGTGAAAATGCTATCGGGTTTTACCTTGGCCCACGGCTCTTCCCAATCTATATCCTGTCTTACAATTGATGCCTTATTTGTTTTTTTATCTGTGCGAACTATTTGGTAAACCGACAAGGATCTGCGCGACACCTGTACTTTTATATCTGCCAATTGTTTAACAGCCTGCATAAAAGCAGCGTATGTATAAAATTTATCCCGTTGCGGAAAAAGTTGGTTAAACTGTTTTTCTGTGATTAGATCAAATTGCTGTTGAGAAGGAGATATTGTATTGGACTTTTCTTTAGTTTCTGTAGCGCTACCACATTTAAAGCTTAATAAGGTTAAAGCAAATATGATGACTAAGAATAATCTGGTAGAAAACAACACAGGCTTCATAACTGATGCAGAATTTAATTTGACGGTAAAAATACCGTTGTTTATTTTACATATAAAATATTGTACCAATTATTACCTAAGTTTAGCTGCGACATTAAACACATGAAGATATATACCAAAACAGGCGACAAAGGCTTTACTTCTCTTATTGGCGGAACGCGTGTACCTAAACATGACATCCGAATAGAAAGTTACGGGACAGTTGATGAGCTGAACTCATGGATAGGTTTGATACGCGACCAACAAATAGATGCCGACCATAAAGAAATATTAAAACAAATACAGGAAACGTTGTTTGTAATAGGCTCGCACCTGGCAGCGGATCCTGAACGTTCTAAAATGACGCTCCCGGACCTAAGCAGTAACGAAGCAGAATTATTAGAAAAGACAATTGATAAAATGAACGAACAATTGCCGGCCTTAACTCATTTTATATTACCTGGAGGTAGTACAGTTATCTCCTATTGCCACTTGGCCCGTTGCGTTTGCCGCCGGGCAGAACGTACGGTAACTCATCTGGCCGAAATTAGTATAGTAGATGAGCGGATAATTATTTATCTGAACAGGCTTAGTGATTACATTTTTGTTTTAGGCCGAAAGCTAGCAAACGAACATAACATTACTGAAAATCAATGGATTCCGCAGGTTAAAAAAAATTAAAAAAATATCTTGATAAACGATATAAAAATGTTATACTTTTGCGAAAATTGAAAATCATTCAAAAACTAAAATATCTATAGAATATGTACTGGACACTTGAATTGGCATCTCACCTGGAGGATGCACCCTGGCCTGCCACAAAAGACGAATTAATTGACTATGCTATACGCTCAGGCGCACCTGTTGAGGTTATTGAGAACCTGCAGGCATTAGAAGACGACGGCGAGCCATATGAGAATATTGAAGAAATATGGCCTGATTACCCTACAAAAGATGACTTCTTTTTTAACGAAGACGAATATTAAAAGGTAATAATGCAATAAAAAAGCCGCTTTGATAGCTATCAAAGCGGCTTTTTTTGTTTACTGCATAGTTTGGAATGGTTTTAGTGTACAGTGACATTATTCACTAAAAAACTTACAACCATGAGAAGCTTACTTTACATTATTGCCGTTATTTTGGTAATTGGCTGGATATTAGGATTTTTTGTATACCCTACGGGAGGAAGTATAATACACGTACTATTAGTTATAGCAATTATTGCCCTGCTATTAGGTGTTATTAGAAGAGCTTAGTTTTTTTAAGAGACAAGAATCAAGAGCCAAGAGTTAAGACTCTTTTTTGACGATTGACTTTGGTTTTTTTTAATTAAACTATCGTCTTGGTTCTTAACTCTTGATTCTTGGCTCTTATAAAATTTTATACGTCTTGCCCGGTAACGAGCGGATGTAGCCCTGCATTTCCATATTTAATAAGCCCATGGCTATCTGGCTCATGGGCATATTTATTTTAAGGCTAAGGTCATCAATGGCAACAGGCGTTTTATGTTGCTGTATTACATTAAATATGGTCTGCTCATCTGCCGATAGATCAAATGGCAGCATAAATTGCTCCACCACTTTGTTTTCTTCACTCCGTTCCCAGCCCATGCTATAAGCCAGATCTGGGGCGCAGGTTAGTAATGCGGCTTTATTGTTGCGAATAAGGAAGTTGCATCCTTCAGAATAAACATCGTCTACCCTACCCGGGAAGGCAAAAACATCACGATTGTATGAGTTAGCAATTTCTGCAGTAATTAAGGCGCCGCCTTTTATACCGGCTTCAATTACTACTGTGGCATCAGCCATACCGGCCACAATACGGTTACGCTGCGGAAAATTTTCCCTGTCTGGTATGGTTCCGGATGGATATTCTGTTAACAAGCCACCGTTGTTCAGCATTTTATCTGCGGTTGTTCGGTTGGCCGCAGGATACAACCTGTCTAACCCGTGCCCAACCACTCCAACTGTTGGTACGTTGTTTTTTAGGCAGTCTTTATGTGCTGCAACATCAATGCCCAGGGCCAGGCCGCTTAATACTAATACATTATACTGCGTTAAATCTTCTACTAATTGGCGGCAAAGGTTTTTTCCATATTCGGTAGCGTTGCGTGTGCCAACAATACTTACCACGCGCTTATTATTTAAATCTGCATTACCCTTACTATATAATAACACAGGGGCATCTACACAATTCTTTAAACGCTTAGGGTAACGCGTGTCTGTATAAAAAATAACATCGATCGCGTTTTTCTCTACAAATTTCAATTCAACCTCTGCTCTTCGCAAAGCCTCATCAAAATTTAGCGTTGAAATTCTTTTTTCCCCAATGCCGGGCACTTTCAATATTTTACTTACCGGTGCTTTAAATACGGCTTCTGCGTCGCCAAAATAACTCATAAGCGCCCTTGCATACGCGGTGCCAATATTCTTTAAAAAAGTTAATGCTATTTGATGTTGCTGTGACATGGTGTAAATGTGCAGATATGCGGATGGGCAAATGTGCGGATGTGAATATATAAAAATGTGCAGATTATAGGGTCAAAAAAATAATTTTAGAAAACTACTAAAATAGTTTGCAAACTATTAAAATAGTTCTACCTTTATTCAACTACATAAATAGTTTGTGATGAATGTTAAAGAATTAACCAAAGCCGAAGAACAGATAATGCAGATCCTATGGACCTTAAAGGAAGGGATAGTAAAAGATATCCTGGAACAAATGCCCGAGCCCAAGCCCGCCTACAACACCGTATCTACGGTTGTAAGGGTATTGGAGGGCAAAGGTTTTATTGATCATAAGGCATATGGCAACTCGCATGTTTATTTCCCAGTCATTAGCGAAGCTGCTTACCGAAAGTTCACATTTGATAAAATGATGACCAATTATTTCAGCAACTCTTACCAAAGCCTGGTATCGTTTATTGCCAATGAAAAGAAATTAGGTGTAAATGAACTGGATGAACTGACCAAATTAATTGAGGACCTAAAAAACAAAAAGAAATGAACTGGCTGTATTACCTGGCAGAAGCTAATTTATACCTGTGCGTATTTTATCTGGCCTACTGCATCTTATTGGTTAAAGAAACTCATTATCAATTATAACCGCGCCTACTTGCTGTTAAGCTGCGTAATGGCTTTTGTGCTGCCTGTTTTACAGGTGGGGGTGTTACGCCCGGCCCTGGTTGATAGTGGCCCGGTGGCTTCCTATGTGGTCACCCACCCGGATCAATATATGCAACCCTCAAACATTATAAGTACACCTGTCGAGGCCACCGCTCCGGCTTTTAGTATTGATGATTATTTGTGGTTGGTTTATGTGGCCGGTACAGTAGTAGTGTTGTTGTTACTAACGCTGAAATTATACTCGGTATTTAAGCTGACACGGAATAATAAAGCCAAACTGGGTAGCTACAAAATGGTATATCTGATAGATACCGATGTGGCTTTCTCGTTTTTTAACTACCTGTTTATAGGTACACGTGCCGCAGGCGCTGATACCATTATTACACATGAGCTTGTGCATATCCGCCAAAAACACTCTGCAGATATTATGTTTTTAGAATTGCTTAAAGTGATTTGCTGGTTTAATCCCTGTATTTATCTATTGCAAAACAGCCTGAAAACAGTACACGAATATATTGCCGATGAGCAAACCGCCGCTACCGAGGTTGATGCGCTAACCTATTCATCTTTTTTAGTGAATAACGCTTATGGTGCGGGTGGCTCTTCTATAACTCATTCATTTTTCAATTATAACCTGTTAAAAAAGAGAATTATCATGTTAAACCAACAACGCTCGGGTAAATTAACCAGGCTAAAATACCTTATTGCGGTTCCTGTTTGCGCAGGCTTGCTTTGTGCCTCAACGCTGGCGTTTAGTAAAAGCTACGGATGGATAGTTATTGCCCCTGCTGAAAAAGCGATTTCATTACCGGATACTTTAACAACCTCAAAGGGCTTTAAGTACAAAGAAAAAATCTATTCAAAAAATGGCTATAAGTATTGTGATGTTATTTTTTTTGAAGCTGATGGACAAACCAAGACCTTTAAGTCTGACCCAATGACCGCGAATAAGCTGAATCTGTTAAAACAACACTACGGTTATGAGTTCCCTGAAGGAACCGTCCCTCCTCCTCCGCCCCCAATGCCTCCTAAACCTAAAGTAGATCAGGTTAAGTTTCCGCCGGTTGTTAAGCCTAAAAAAACTGATGTGGTTAAATTTCAGCCAAAGCCTAAGGTAGATCAGGTTAAATTTCCTTCACCAGCAGTAAAATGGCAAAAAAGTAAACTTTCGCCCCCGCCGCCAGAACCACCTAAACCTAAGGTAGATCAAGTTAGATTTCCTCCATTGGTAGTAAAACCGGATGCTGGGAACACTGTTACGGGCCAAACAAAAGTAACACCTAAGGGCTACATTTATGAAGAAGGCGCGTTCATAGCTGATAAAAAGGGAGACATGTTTGTTATAATATATGAAAAGGGCGAGGGTCAGCAACCTATTTATCGAAGTTCGGCTACAGCAAAGCAGATCAGTACGTTGAAGAATAAATACGGGTATAAGTTTCCGGATCTGAAAGTATATCCAGGAATGCCGCCACCGCCGCCGCCTATGGCCCCTGTTGAACAGCCCGCTAAACCTACAAGTAGTTTGTTAAATAAAAGAACCAGTACGAAAAATACCGCAGCCAACCGCGTCAATGCAAGGCAGTTGCTAATAGTAAACGGTAAACCTTTTATACCAAGCCAACAACAAAGAGATAGGTTAAAGTCAGGAGGTGATGTTTTAACTACGGCTTCGGATTCGATAATTACTTATGGCAAAAACGACCCTTACGCGTTATCTAAATGGGGACCTGACGCCGCCAATGGAGTAGTTGTGCTTTTTGGAAAAACATCTGTTACTGTTAAATAGATAAACATGAGCATCACAGCAAAAACAATATCACTGAGTTTGATCATAATGTTTGTGGCAGCATTAGCTTATGCCCAAAAACTTCCCAACATTCAAAAAGAAAGCGTTAGGGCACCTGCCAATATTAAAGTAGACGGCAAAGCCACAGAATGGGACAATAAGTTTAAAGCGCAGAACAATGCCACCGAGCTGTTTTACACCCTGTCTAACGATGATGAAAACTTGTATTTTACGGCAAACACAGGGCTAAAGGATATAATGATCAAGATTATGCGGGGAGGAATAACGCTGAGCATTAACCCAACGCACAATAAGAAAACCGACGGGGCGATGGCTTTCACTTATCCTTCATTTGAACTGGAAGGGATGTCAAGGGTGGCTAACATGATAGTGTTAACAGACAAGCGTAATCTGGAAAAAAACCCAGGCAAGGAGCTTGTTACTGCCGCAGAATTAACAAAAGTGTTTAGTGGAAATGCCAAGACCATTAGTTTATCAGGAATTAAAGAGATAACCAATAAAGAGCTCGCAATATATAACGAAAACGGAATACAGGTAGCAGCGCAATTTGACGACAAGTTAGGTTACATATATGAATTAGCGGTTCCTTTAAAATACCTTTCCTTACCTGATGGAGGTACTGAAGCCTTCAGCTATCAGATTAAAGTAAACGAACCTAAGCCATTGGCACCAAAATTTGATGGCAAGGGCCTTCCGCCACCACCACCGCCGCCAATGGGTATTAATACGGTAGCAACTACTGATGTTTGGGGTGAATACACGCTGGCAAAAAAATAATTAAAATGGAGGTTGACAT
Organism: Mucilaginibacter sp. HD30; assembly: GCF_054061755.1. NCBI lineage: Bacteria > Pseudomonadati > Bacteroidota > Sphingobacteriia > Sphingobacteriales > Sphingobacteriaceae > Mucilaginibacter > Mucilaginibacter sp. HD30. The sequence goes on along the minus strand of NZ_JBSSEO010000001.1, from coordinate 1,299,869 downwards.
TTGTTAAACTCCATTTTTCAATGCTCAAAACTTGTATACAACAAAACCGTTAAAAACTTGTTATAGTAGTATTGCTTAATTAAAAACATAAAGCTATGCCATCATCCAACAAAAAAAGTGGTAAGAAAATCTTAAGATATATTGCAGCAGGAGTGCTGTCTTTTGGTTTGGTACATGCAACCAACATCGTAAAAGCACAGGGTCCGCCACCACCACCGCCGCCACCTGGTGAATTGTTTAAAAAAGCAGGCGATGGGTTAAAGAAAATAAATCCGTTTAAGAAAAGCCGGAAAACAGTACGCAGGCGTAACAACGCCGGCCTGCCTGCTCCAGGAACGCCACCACCGGCGCCAGGTGGTCCGTTAAATTTAAAACGACCACCAGCTCCACCAAAACCACCCGGATTATAGCGTTTAGTTTCCAGTGTCCATATCAAGCTCGCCGTGTTTATTTATATAACAAGATATAAAAATGTGGCTTGATATGGGCTCATTGTTGTAAGTGGCCGGCTTAAACGTTCTATCTTCGGGATATAACTTTTCCGGATCAACTGAAAAAGCTTCATTGTAATAAGACGCTATTACATGTATCTTAAATTCGGCCAATTGCCCCATTGAGCTTATAAAAAGTTCAATTACTACTTTTACGTCGTCGGTATTATAACCCTGCAGCTCTGAGGGTAATTTAAAAAATCGTAGATAAGGTAAATATCCAAAGTAACGCCCACCTTGCTTTATGGGCTTTGTTATTGTTATTGAATCAGTAATTTTGGATTCTATTTGATATTTAAAGTTTGAGGTTTCATCTTCAGGTGCTTCAAAAACCAACTTGCCTGTGTCATAATTAAATATCTGCGTAGGTCTTTGCTTTTTATCAAAAAAACGCCATAGCCCCACGCGCTTGTCATTAGCGTATTTACCCTGCGCCAAAACAACCTTTTTGTTATACAGGGCTTGATACGGTCCTTCTTTTAACTGCCTGTCGGCGGTAATAACGGTGTTGTATTTTTCCGTTACAACAGATGTTATTTTGTTTTTGCGTATCACTTCTGTTTGCGCCAGGCAAACCTTCACACCGCAAAACATCATTGCTAAAATAAAAAACTTGCTCACTTCACTAATTTTTCACAATATTATAAATTATTATGCAACACTACGAACACCTGGCCCGAAACTAAACGCTATAATGTCTGCCTTAAACAACAACGACCAGCCCTATAAATCAGTTACTTTCTCTGAAACGGTCATTACCGAACTGATGATACCCTCCTATTCTAATTTTGGCGGCAAGATACACGGGGGAATTTTGCTTTCGTTAATGGATAAGGTGGCCTACGTTTGCGCAGCAAAGCACGCAGGTAATTATTGTGTAACAGCCTCTATTGACACTGTAGATTTTTTGCAGCCTGTAGAAGTTGGCGAATTGGTATCATTAATGGCATCAGTAAATTATGTAGGTAAAACATCATTGGTGATTGGCATACGGGTAATATCCGAAAATATAAAAACCAATACTGTACAGCACACCAATACCAGTTACTTTACCATGGTTGCCAAAGATGATGACAATAAACCTGTTATGATACCTGGGTTAATTTTGGAGAACCGCGATCAGGTGCGGCGTTTTATTGAGGCGAAGCGTCGTAAAGAAATAAAACAGAGTTACAAGCAAGAGGTAAACAATATAACCGTCCCCGAAAATTATGAGCAATGCCAGGCCCTCCTAATAGGTGAGCGCTGCCAGATTACGCAATAGTGTTAATTTAAAAATCAATAAAAAAAGTTTCCTTAACATTAAAAAAGCACTCAATTTAATTAATTTGCATATATTACACTCCGATTACAAAACCTAATTATTCAAATTAATTTTTAAGACGATCTTAATGGCTTTTTTAAATACTGTACTGGAACCACCTGCGTATGGCTGGAGTGATGAGCGTGGTGACCTGGCGAAGCCAACCCCAAAACAAATTTTTTCCGAGTTTTTTTCAAGACTGAATGTTTTTCGGGATAAAAAGAACTGGCTTTCTTTTTTAAGCTGGATGATGATAGTGGTGCTTGCGCCGTTCCTTTTTATTTTCATTTTTAAATATTTTTCATTCAAATTATTACTGGCAGCCTTTTTTTACAGCATGATTGTAATGGGCACGCACGGTACTATTTGGCATCACAGGTATTGCACACATGGGGCTTATCAGTTCAGCAATAAATTCTGGCGTTTTTTTACGCAAAATCTTACCCTTAAAATAATTCCCGAGGAGATCTATGCCGTATCGCACCACGTGCATCATGCCTTGTCTGATCAGCCGGGCGACCCGTACAATGCAGGCGGTGGCTTTTTATATTGCTTTTTGGCAGATGTAAATCACCAACCCATTAACCGCAACATGAGCGAAGCTGACTATGCCAAATGCGTAAATTTAATGAAGCATACAGGGGTAAACGTTAATACTTATGCGCAATATAAAAAATGGGGTACGCTGGCTAACCCAACCCGTACGCTAATTAGCGTTGCTTTAAGCTGGGGATTTTGGTTTACTGCTTTTTACCTCATGGGCGGTATAGGTTTGGCTTGTGCCCTATTTGGTGCTGCGGGCTTTTGGGCCGTAGGTGTACGTACCTTTAACTACGAGGGCCACGGTAAAGGGGAAGATAAGCGTAAAGATGGTGTTGATTACAATCGCAGTGATATGTCTATCAATCAGCTATGGCCTGGTATTGTTGCCGGCGAATGGCACAACAATCACCACTTGTTTCCAAAAAGCGCCCGCTCGGGTTTCAAACCACATCAGGTAGATAGCGCATGGTATTATATAAAATTTATGAGCATGATAGGCGCTGTAAAATCGTATAACGATTCAAAAAAACAGTTCTACCTGCAATATTGCGATGCTCCTGCTATTGTATGCAATACTGAGATAAAGGAAGAAGTAAAAGAAGAACAAACAGAGGAAGTTGCAGTACCTGCTTAACTCGGAAATAACGACGATTGATATTATCATATTAAAAAAAGGAGGCAAAGGAAACTTTGTCTCCTTTTTAATTGATTAGTAGCCTGTTTATTAGTAGAATTTTTACCTTTAGTGAACCGATTATTTCTAAAAAAATCATAATCATCATGATCAGGAAAGTATTTTATTTTTCCGCGTTCGTAATTTGTCTAAGTTACAACGCGAACGCACAAGGTATTGGCATATTTGAGGGTCAGGGCGATGTAGGCAATGTAAAACCCAGAGGTACGGCCACCTATAACCCACAAACGCAGCAATATACGGTAACAGCATCTGGTGCAAATGTGTGGGGCACTACAGATGCATTTCACTTTTTGTGGCGAAAAATAAAAGGCGACTTTATTTTAACTGCAAACGTGCGCTTTTTGCCACGCAAAGGTGCCAGCGAATACCGTAAGGTGGGCGTAATGGTACGTTCCAATTTAAATGCCGGTTCAAAACATGTGGATGTGGCTACGCATGGCGGCAAATTGGTTGCCATGCAGTATCGCTTAGCCGAAAATGACAGCACTAAACAGCTCATATCAAAAGTAGAGAACGCCAACGTTATACAATTAGAGCGCAGGGGTAATGTGTACAGAATGTGGGTAGCAAAACAAGGTGATCCTTTTACGCTGGACACCTTAAAAATTACCGACATGGATGATGATGCTTATGTGGGCATATTTTTATGCGCTCACAACGCACAGGCAGTTGAAAAGGCAATATTCAGCAACGTCAGAATTACTGTTCCTAACAAAGTTGATTTTAAACCTTACACTGACTACATAGGCAGTAACATTGAATTACTGGATCTGGCTACCAAAAACAGGCGGGTAATTTACCAGTATAATAAATCCATACAAGCGCCAAACTGGACAAGAGACGGGAAAAAACTGCTATACAACCAAGATGACCTGCTTTATACATATGAACTGGCTACCAATAAACCTACCCTTTTAAACACCGGTGATGTTAAACGAAATAATAACGACCACGTTATATCTTTTGATGGTAAAAGATTAGCGATAAGCAGTTTTGGTGTGCGAGGCGGACCGGACAATGGCCGCTCTATAGGCTATGTAGTGCCTATTACCGGTGGGCAGCCTAAGCGTATTACTACTGTCGCTCCTTCCTATATTCATAGCTGGTCGCCCGATGATAAAGCCATTGTATTTATGAGCACACGCGACGGAAATTCTGACATTTACAGCGTTTCGCCGGATGGTGGTACAGAAACCAGGCTAACCACAGATCCTGCTTACGATGATGGTTGTGAATATACCCCGGATGGCAAATACATTTACTTTAACTCGGTACGCACGGGGCACATGCAAATTTGGCGTATGAAACCGGACGGCAGCGAACAAACTCAGATCACGCACAGCGATTTTAATGATTGGTTCCCCCACATATCGCCGGATGGAAAATTTATAGTCTATATCTCCTTCCTGCTAAACGAGGTAGGCCCTCAAGATCACCCTTTTTACAGGCACGTTTATCTGCAACGCATGCCTATAAGCGGAGGCAAACCCGAGGTTATTGCTTATTTATATGGCGGCCAGGGCACCATCAATACACCTTCGTTTTCTCCTGATGGTAAACAAGTAGCATTTGTAAGCAATACGGATCTTTTGTTTCCATTATTTCCTATTGAGTATCAAAAAAAATAGTATAATTGTTACCTTGCATTGCAATGGCTGAGCTTACACTTTAAACAAAGTGCAGGCTTTGCCATTGTTACCAATTAAACTAAAAATCAGAACTAAAAAATGAAATTAAGACTTGGAATGGTGGGTGGCGGACAAGGTGCCTTTATTGGTGCAGTACACCGTATTGCCGCCCGCATTGATGACGACTATGAACTGGTTTGCGGAGCGTTTAGCAGCAACGCAGAAAAATCTAAAGCAAGTGGTGTTGCGCTTGGTATTGCAGCCGACAGAGCTTATGGGTCATACGAGGAAATGATCGAAAAAGAAAAGCAGCTTGCGGAAGACGAACGCGTACAAGTGATAAGTATTGTTACACCAAATCACGCCCACTTCGGCCCTACCAAGTTGGCTTTAGAAAACGGTTTCCATGTTATTTTAGATAAGCCAATGACTTTCTCTTTAGCTGAAGCCAAAGAACTGGAGCAAGTAGTTGCCGCAAGCGATAAATTATTTTGTCTTACCCATACCTACACAGGCTATCCTATGGTTAAAGAGGCCCGTCAGCTGGCGCTTACCGGTAAATTAGGTACCATTCGTAAAATATATGTTGAATACCCGCAGGGTTGGTTAAGCAGCTTCCTTGAGGGCGAAGATAATAAGCAAGCTTCATGGCGCACTGATCCGGGTAAAAGTGGCATAGCGGGTTGTATGGGCGATATTGGCACCCATGCCTTTAACCTTTGCGAATATGTTACCGGCTTACAGGTTACCCAACTTTGTGCTGATTTAAACATAGTAGTTGAAGGCCGTAAATTAGATGATGACGGTTCTGTTTTAATGAAACTTAACAACGGCGCAAGTGCTGTTTTAACAGCGTCGCAGATAGCTATTGGCGAAGAAAACAACGTTAAGATAAGAGTGTATGGCGATAAGGCGGGTTTAGAGTGGGAACAATGGGATGCCAACACTCTTAAAGTGAAATATGCTGATAAGCCAACCGAAATTTGGCGCACAGGCGCAGGTTATTTAAGCTCGTGCGCCAGCCATAATACCCGCACACCTGGTGGCCACCCCGAAGGTTATCTGGAAGCCTTTGCCAACCTTTATCACAACTTCGCTTTAACCATTAAAGCCGGCATTGAAGGCAAAGAAGCTCCGGCAGAAGCAAAAGACTTTCCGGGTATTAGCGACGGGTTAAGAGGTATGGCATTTATTGAGAATGTTATAGCCTCAGGTAAATCAGATCTTAAATGGACTAAATTCACTGTATAAAATTCTATGAAAACTATTAAAGGACCTGCTATATTTTTAGCACAGTTTTTAGGTGATAAACCACCTTTTGATACTTTAGATGATATTTGCAAATGGGCTGCTGGCCTGGGCTTTAAGGGTGTACAAATACCTACCTGGGCAGGTAATTATTTTGACCTTAAACAAGCAGCTGAAAGTAAAACATATGCTGACGAGATAAAAGGCAAAGTTGCAAGTTACGGATTAGAAATTACCGAATTATCTACCCACTTACAAGGTCAATTAGTAGCAGTGCACCCGGCTTACGATGACTTGTTTGATGGCTTTGCTCCTTCAGGATATCATAAAAATCCAAAAGCACGCCAGGAATGGGCAGTGCAGCAATTGAAGTATGCCGCACAGGCGTCAAAAAACTTAGGTTTGAATGCCCACGTAACCTTTAGCGGTGCCTTGCTTTGGCCTACTGTTTATCCATGGCCACAACGCCCCGCAGGTTTAGTTGAAACAGGTTTTACCGAGTTAGCAAACCGCTGGAAACCGATACTGGATGTATTTGATGAGAATGGCGTTGACGTTTGTTACGAAATTCACCCGGGCGAAGATCTGCACGATGGCATAAGCTACGAGATGTTTTTAGAAAAGGTAAACAATCATAAACGTGCATGTTTATTGTATGATCCATCGCACTTTGTATTGCAATGCCTTAACTACCTGGAATTTATTGACATTTACCACGAACGTATAAAAATGTTTCACGTTAAAGATGCTGAGTTTAACCCAACCGGCCGCCAGGGAGTATACGGCGGTTACCAGAACTGGGTTGAACGCGCGGGTCGTTTCCGTTCTTTAGGCGATGGTCAGGTTGATTTTAAATCTATCTTTAGCAAAATGGCACAATACGACTTTGACGGATGGGCCGTTATGGAGTGGGAATGCGCTTTGAAACATCCTGAGGATGGCGCAAGAGAAGGCGCTACCTTTATTAAGGATCATATTATCCGCGTAACAGAAAAAGCCTTTGATGACTTTGCAGGCACAGGCTCTGACGAGGAATTTAATAAAAAAGTATTGGGAATTAGTTGATTAGGTGAATGGTTGCTTAAGGAGTAGTTGGTTTTTAAGAAAAAACTGCTCACTTAAGCAACCATTCACCAAAAAAACTTAATCACCTAATAAACTACCCACCTAATCAACTAAACAAAACCGATTATAAACCTAAAATTAAAAGAAGAATGCAAATTAACCGACCACAATTATTTACGGCAAGCTGCCTTGCCTTAATGGTAACCGGCCTTTCCTTTGGCATAAGGGCAGGTACCTTAGAAACTATGGGGGCGCAGTTTAGCCTTGATAAATCTCAGCTGGCATCAATTGCTTCTACAGCTTTCACCGCCTTTTCGGCCGTAATAGTATTAGGCGCATTTATTGTGGACCTTATTGGCATGAAACGCCTGCTTGTTTTTGCTTTTTTGTTCCACATTGCGGGTATAGCGCTTACTATCTTTGCTAAAGATTTTACGCAGTTATACATTGGCACTTTACTGGTAGGTTTTGCCAACGGCACAATTGAAGCTGCATGTAATCCATTGGTTGCTGGTATGTATACTGATAATAAAACAACCAAGCTTAACCATTTTCACTTGTGGTTTCCCAGCGGTATAGTAATTGGTACGCTGATAGTGGTATTGCTTAACAAATTGGGCGTTACAAGCTGGCAGATACAAGTTGGTACCATGTTAATACCGACTGTAATCTACGGATTCTTATTTTCTAAGCTTGATTTCCCTGTTACTGAGCGCGTTGCATCAGGAGTTAGCTATTCAGGCATGTTTAAAGCAGTTCTTAACCCGCTGTTTATTTTCATGATAATTTGCATGGTGGGTACTGCCACAACCGAGTTGTTTACCGGTACATTTATAGACGTACTTTTAAGAAACGTATCAGACAACGCTTTGCTATTGTTAACTTTAGAAACAGGCGTAATGATACTTGGAAGGGCTTTTGCCAAGCCAATACTTAAAAAGGTTAGTCCTGAAATATTGTTACTGACATCTGCAATATTAGCTGCTTTAGGATTGTATATGTTTACTACCGTGAGCGGCCCAATGTTGTACCTTGCCGCGGTGATATTTGGCATGGGTGTAACCTTTTTCTGGCCTACCATGCTTGGTTTTGTAAATACGCATATCCCGGAAACAGGCGCGTTAGGCTTAAACCTGATGGGTGGCGCAGGCATGTTTTCAGTGGGTATATTCATGTTATTTATGGGCAGTTACTATGATAAAGTTCAGAAAAGTGCCGGTGATGATCCACTTGCTGCCGGGCAGGCCGTATTAAATGCCACGCTAATAATACCCATTGTATTGATAGCAGCGTTCACGGGCTTATTATTTTATATGCGTGGCCGCAGCAAAAAAACAGCGGCCGCAGTGCAGGTTTAATACACTATTAATTAAATATGAGACGCGATGGGTTTGAAGTCCATCGCGTTTTTTGCTAGATCATGTTCTGAATTTGTGTTTCATTTATTGCCAAAAATACCCGTTTTCACAATTGACCTACTATCAATTGGTTAATAGTATATTAAAGCTAAAAAAACTTACTTAAAAGTAGTTTCATACTGTTTCATACCACATTGGTAATGTCATGATAGTAAACACAATAGCAAAATATTCGTTTCACACGTTTCGCCTGTGTGTATATTATTGTGAAACAGCACGCCCACATCTTTCTAACACTTAAGGTTTGAAACCCACCGCTATTTTTGCTTAATTGCAACATGCAAACAGCTATCAAGCTCTCTAATATTTCCAAAACCTTTAACCACGGCAAACCCACCCAGGTTGACGCTGTTAAAAAAGTTAGTTTGGATATAAAAAGCGGCGAGTTTGTTGTTATTGTTGGTTCAAATGGCTCCGGTAAAACCACTTTGCTTAACCTTGTATCGGGCAGTGCCTCTCCCTCTTCGGGCACTGTCAGTATAAGCGGTACCGACGTTACCAACCTTGCAGACCATGAGCGAAGCAAATGGATAGCACGCGTTTTTCAAAACCCATTGAGCGGCACCGCATCAGAGTTAAGTATTTTAGATAATTTTCGCCTGGCAGCAATACGCACCAAGGCAAAAGGGCTAACTATCGGTGTTAACAAGGCATTTAAGGGCATCGTGCAGAATAAAGTGGCAACACTCGGCATGGGTTTAGAAAGTAAAATAGAACAGCCTATGGGTACCTTGTCGGGCGGACAGCGGCAGGCCTTAACATTGCTAATGAGCGTTATGGATGAGTGCAAGGTGCTTTTACTTGACGAACCTACCGCAGCGCTTGATCCCCGCTCTGCAGAAATTGTGATGCAAACTGCCCATAAAATAAGCATGGAGTTCAATTTGACAACCATATTGGTTACCCACAATCTGAAGGATGCCTTTAATTACGGCAACCGGATCATCCAAATGGCCGAAGGGCAAATAATAAAAGACCATAGTGCAGAAGTTAAAAGCAAGTTAACACAAAATGACCTTTTTGACTGGTTTAGCTAATCCATTTGTCAACGCACTGATAGTCAACGTTGGCAGTCTATAGATTTTTGCTTAATTTGCAATAAATTAATATTGATTAAACTGAATGTTGTCTTTTAGAATATCTTTTATAGCAGCTTTTTCCTTGGCTGCTTCGTTTTGTTATGCTCAGCCTGCGGCCAATACAGAATACAATCACCAGGAGCTTTTTGGCCCAATAAACTGGCCGGTACCGGGCGAAACCCGGACAGCGAGCGGCAAGCCATCTGACCGCTACTGGCAAAACCGTGCTGATTATCAAATACGCGCCACCCTTTATGAGGGCCAACGCGACACTACCATCACGGGTGAGACAACTATCAGCTACACTAATAATAGTCCTGATGAGTTAGAATATCTTTGGTTACAATTGGATCAGAACCTCTTCAGGCCTGATTCCCGGGGTGCGGCGACCACTCCTGTAACGGGAGATCGTTTTGACGTAAAGGGTTTCAACCGCGGTGGCATCCGCATAACGTCAGTAACCATTAATTACAAAGGGCAAACGTACACGGTAAATCCATTAATCACTGACGCACGCATGCAACTACGCCTTAATAAGCCCCTTGGGTCTAAAGGCGACAAAATACAGATCAAGATAGATTACAATTTTTCCATTCCGTTATATGGGGCCGACCGTATGGGTCGTAAAAAATTCAGTCAGGGTTATGTTTATGAAATAGCCCAGTGGTATCCGCGCATGTGTGTTTATGATGATGTCGAGGGATGGAATACGCTTCCGTATATGGGTTTGGGAGAATTTTATTGCGACTATGGCGATTTTGACTATTACATTACTGTTCCCGGCGATATGGTAGTTGTAGGATCGGGTGATCTGCAAAATGCTTCAGAAGTGTTAACTCCCTTGCAATTAAAACGTCTTGCTGATGCTAAAAACAGCGATAAAACGGTTACGCTGATAACAGAAAGGGAGGTTGGTGATGAATCAACACATTTGGGTAAGCAATCCCTGACGTGGCACTTCAAAATGGAAAACAGTCGTGATATTGCATGGGCCGCGTCAAAAGCATTTATTTGGGATGCTGCCAGGGTAAACTTGCCATCGGGACGTAGAGTGATAGCCATGTCAGCTTATCCAAAAGAGAGTGCGGGTAACAATGGCTGGGGCCGCTCAACCGAGTATTTGAAAAACAGCATGGAGATCTATTCTAAAAAATATTTTGAATATCCATGGAATTCGGCAGTAAACGTTTCGGGTGTAGCTTTAGGAATGGAGTATCCGGGCATTATATTTTGCCTTAGCAACTACAAAAACGGCAAATTATGGGGTGATGTTACGCACGAGATAGGCCATAACTGGTTCCCGATGATAGTTGGCTCAAACGAACGTAAATACATGTGGCAGGATGAGGGCTTTAACACTTTTGTTAATGACTACGCCGCTAAGGAATTTAACAACGGAGAATATTTTAATGAAACTGAACTTAATGCACAGGGAATTTTGCAACAATACAAAAACAGCAAGGATCCGTTGATGACACCTCCCGAGGCGATAGGCTTAAATGACTACGGACAATACTATGTTAAAACCGCGCTTGGGCTAAAAATGCTAAGAAATGTAGTGCTTGGATCTGACAGGTTTGATTATGCTTTTAATCAATACATTAAAAACTGGGCCATGAAACACCCTACGCCGTATGATTTTTTCAGGGCGATAAATAACGCGGCTGGCGAAGATCTTAACTGGTTTTGGAAAGAGTGGTTTTTTACCACATGGAAGTTAGATCAGGCTGTTGGTGGTGTTAAATATGAAAATGATGATCCGGCGGACGGCGCGTTTATAACCATCTTTAATAAAGAAAAAATGGCTATGCCCGTTAGCTTAAAAATTACATTAACTAATGGCAGATCGGAAATTGTAGAGTTACCTGTAAACATTTGGCAACGAGGCGGCACATGGACTTTTAAATACGCATCTAAACTGCCTGTAAAAAGCATAATTATAGACCCAAATGGTGCGCTGCCCGACTCAGACCTGCGAAATAACGAATGGAAAGCAAATTAAAATCCTGCAACAATATACCCGGATAATAGTTTAGTTTTAAAAGCAAGCTATTATCAGGTATGGAAAAATTTGAAATATCGGTCAAAACCGCGGATGGAACCCACCACTTTGAAATTAAGGACTATATGCACCACGATGGAGAAAGCTGCAAATATGAAGTATTTGAGAATGGGCAATTTATTGGCAGTTTTGAACCTGATGGTCATCACCATTTGCACATATGTAAAAATGCGGGGATACTTAAACCCGATGTGCTGCACACAATAGCAGAACAACTGGAACGGTATAACATTTAGCAGGTATTGTTATTTTTCAATTAGAACAGGCAGCAATTGTTTTTATTAAGGATTTTACATAAATTTAGTAATCCTTTCACTTTTAACGTAGCTGCCATGCCTAATCATCTTTCTACGCTGGGTATCATCCATACCGCTGTAAGTATTCTCGCCTTGTTCGCTGCCTTTTATTGTCTTTTTAAAGACGGCCGTATATTACCCTCAAATGATCGGGGAAAGTTGTACATAGTGCTTACTACCGTAACATGTTTAACTGCCTTCCCCATTATGAAAACTGGCCATTTTACAGGCGCACATGGCTTAGGCGTTTTTGTTTTGGTTTTAATACCACTGGGAATGTATGCTACTTACATCAGGTTTTTTGGCAAGGCTGCAGAATATTTTCGAACAGTTATTATGTCAACCACGCTTTTTCTCTCGTTTATACCTGCCATTGTTGAAACGCTAACCCGCCTGCCAATTAGCCACCCCATAGCTGCCGACCCTAATGATAATATTATAAAGACCGGTCTGTTAACCTTATTTTTATTATTTGTATTAGGGGTAGTGTATCAATTAAGAAAATTAAAACAAGCTCAAAAAACAGTAATTCCTGTTGACGGCGCTATGTCTTAGGTTAAAAACTATAATTTAACTTTTAATATTCATGAAAAGCAGTTTTTTGTCAGTTCTTTTTGGAATTTTATTAAAAGGCGCCGGAGTTGCCTATAGCCAAAGCGCCCCCGCTCCTGCCGTTGATGCAGCCTTAAAAATTCATCGCCAAAAAATTGATAGTCTTGATAATCAGTTATTAAAAATAATTGGGTTAAGGGAAAAAATTGTAAAGGAGGTAGGCATTTACAAAGCTCAAAATAATGTTCCTCCTTTACAGGCCGCACGCTTTCAGCAGATATTGGAGAAAAACATTGCACTTGGCAAGCAAATGGGCCTATCTGCGGAGTTTATTACTGAGTTAATGAACGCCATTCACAAAGAAAGTTTGCGAATTGAAGAGTCAGTAAAGGCGCATAATTAAGTTTTACCAGCGGCGTTTTTCTTCCGCTTCGCAAAAAAATTAAGATATATCGCTATGAGTAATGCGGCGGCAAAGCAAACCGCAGTTAAAACATCTATAAACTGAGTATTTACATTGGTACCGGTTAACTTATCTGCCCAGTATTTAATAAATGAGTTTGGCAAATTGCGCTCCCCTAATTTTTCTTTGATCTGCCATTGCCAGTCGGTAACGGGGCAATAACCTATACCGTACCAAATTCCTAAAATAAACCAGCATGCCGCTGTTATCATTATTCCAACAAAATGGGCAAGGCGGGTCTTTCGCCATATCCAGCCAAAAAGGTTAAACCCCACAATTAGCAAGTGGCAGATTGTAAGCAAAAAGTCGAGCAACCACAGGCCTGTCATAAAATAATATTAATCGAAATGAAGGTAAGATTTTTATGTAAATCATAACAGGTTATTCAAATTCTTACGCTATTTTAAAAATTGATTAGCTATTGCCGAGCGCTTTTTTTAAATTGGGGTCATGAAATTAACTGATATATTGATTCGATTAAAAGCTGGATACAAAGCTACTACCTTTGTTGCCGGCGTAGTGCTATGCAACAGCATGGCTATGGCACAAACACCCAATAAGGCCGTGATTGATGCTATAATGAAAGAAGGCACCCAAAACTCTCAACTGGAAAAGTTGGGGCACGAACTGATGGACGGTGTTGGCCCTCGCCTGATAGGAACACCTCAAATGAAAAACGCGCATGACTGGGCTGTAGCCAAATACGCTGGTTGGGGTATTTCTGCACGTAATGAGCAATGGGGAACCTGGCGGGGCTGGGAACGCGGCGTTTCGCATATAGATATGATTTCCCCGCGTGTAAAATCTTTAGAGGGTACACAATTGGCCTGGAGCCCGGGCATGGGTAAAAAAACCGCTACCGCACAAGTAGTGATATTGCCTGACTTGGCAGATTCTGTTGCTTTTAAAAATTGGCTGCCCACCGTTAAAGGAAAATTTGTTATGGTATCAGTTTGTCAGCCTACCGGGCGCGACGAAAACAATCTGAAAACTTTCGCACTACCATCAACCTACACAAAAATAAAAGCTACCAGAGACACGCTGGTAAAACAATGGGCGGCCCGCATAAAAAAAACAGGATTGACCGCACGCACGCTCCCGGTAGCTTTAGAAAAGGCTGGAGCGCTCGCAGTACTCACCAACAATTGGTCCAGCGGTTTTGGTGTGGATAAGATATTTGAGGCCTACACAAAAAAGATACCTACGGTAGACATCGGCATGGAAGACTATACGTTGGTTTATCGTTTAACCGAAGGTGGAAATCCACCCACATTAAAGATTCACACTGAATCAAAAGAATTAGGCGAAGTGCCAACATTCAATACTATTGCAGAAATAAAAGGGACTGAAAAGCCAAACGAATATGTGATGCTATCTGCACATTTTGATTCATGGGACGGCGGTACGGGAGCTACTGATAACGGCACCGGAACGTTAACCATGATGGAAGCTATGCGGATATTAAAAAAGGTATACCCTAACCCAAAACGCACCATATTGGTGGGTCATTGGAGCAGCGAAGAGCAGGGGCTTAACGGATCGCGCGCGTTTGTTGAAGATCATCCTGAAATTGTGGCTAATTTGCAAGCTCTGTTTAACCAGGATAATGGCACTGGCCGTGTAGTCAATCTTGCCGGCCAAGGCTTTGTTGAACCCAAAGATTATTTAACGCGCTGGCTGGCAGCTGCTCCTGATACAATTAAAAACGGGGTAAAAACCAGCTTCCCGGGGCAACCAGGCAGTGGTGGTTCAGACTTTGCTTCATTTGTAGCGGTGGGCGCGCCTGGTTTTTCAATAAGTTCGTTAAGCTGGGATTACAGCACGTATACCTGGCATACCAATCGGGATACTTACGACAAGATAATTTTCGACGACGTGCGTAACAACGCTTTGCTGGCGGCAATCCTTGCTTATATGGCAAGTGAAGACCCAGCTAAAACAATAAACACCAAAACCCCCGGAATAAAATGGCCCGCCCAAACTAAAGCAACAAGAAGAGGTGGGTTTTGATTGATGATATTATTTAAAACAATAAAGCCATCTTTTTAAAAAGGATGGCTTTATTGTTTTTATTTTGTGAAGAATCCTATCCACCATTAAAACAGTAGTTATGCTTAACGTAAGCGAATTATATATCTATCCTATAAAATCATTAGCCGGTGTAAAATTAAACCGCGCCGAGATAAGCGACCGTGGCTTTAAACATGATCGCAGGTGGATGCTTATTGACGAGCATAACCGCTTTATTTCACAAAGAGAAGTTGCTTTAATGGCACTATTTAAAGTGGAAATTGATGAAGACAGTTTGTTAGTTACATACAATAACACTTCAATATATGTACCATTTGTATTTGAAAATAAGGATATTATAAAAGTTACAATCTGGGACGACACATGCGAGGCGCTTCTGGTTGACGAGAAAATAGATCTGTGGTTTAGCGAGCATATGAATATGAACTGCCGACTTGCTTATATGCCTGACTCATCATTAAGAGTTATAGATGCAAGGTACGCGCCCGAGGGTTCCGTTACGTCTTTTGCTGATGTTTATCCTTTCCTGTTGATAAGTCAGGCATCACTTGATGATGTGAACAGTCGTCTGGAATTAACGATGTCGATGGACAGATTCAGACCGAATATTGTGATATCAGGTGGCGAACCCTACCAGGAAGACCTGATGAATGAATTCACTATTAACGATATTACTTTTTTTGGCGTTAAGTTGTGTGCCCGGTGTAATATTCCAACTATTGATCAGCAAACTGCAAAGAAGGGAAAAGAACCTTCAAAAACTATGGCCAGATATCGATTTAAAAACAATAAGATATATTTTGGTCAAAATTTAATCCATTCAGGCATCGGATTCATTTCCGTAGGTGCCGAGGTTAATGTGTTATCACAACATACCGAAGAACGGTTTTTTATCCCCAAGAAATAATTTATGAAACCAATTATTACTATTGAATATTGCCCCAAATGCCATTGGCTATTGCGCGCAGCTTATATGGCCCAGGAGCTGCTAACAACTTTTGAGGAGGATCTGCATGGTGTTACGCTAAAACCCAGCGAGATATCCGGAAGATACACTATCACCATAGATGATAAAACTCTGTTCGATAGAAAACGAGAGGGAAGGTTTCCTGAAATTAAAGAATTAAAACAGTTGGTACGGGATATTGTTCATCCCGGAAAAAGCCTTGGGCACTCGGATAAACCAACCGCCAAAGTATAGTAAATAGGTATTTTTTATTGATTTACAATTCTTTACTATATTTGTTGTTATTAACTGTAAAACATGCTGTCTAAAAAAACCAAATATGCCATTAAGGCATTAGTTATTCTTGGAAAACACATGGATCAGCCTCCTATGCAGATCTCAAAGATAGCAGAGCTTGAAAAGATCCCGAAGAAATTTCTTGAACAAATACTCCTTGATATGCGTAACGCTGGCTTTTTATATAGTAAAAAGGGCGCAGGCGGTGGTTACGCTTTAAATAAAGATCCTAAAGACATTTACCTGGTTAGCATTATGCGCATAACTGACGGGCCTATTGCTATGGTTCCGTGCGCAAGCCTTAACTTTTATCACCGTTGCGACGAATGCCATCAGGAAACAACCTGCGGTATTCGCGATGTTTTTATTGAAGTACGCGATGCGACGCTTAAAATACTTACCGAGACCAGCATTGCCGATGTGATAGCAAGGGAAGGCCATCTTATAATTTAAATCTCATTTTTAGGTAACACTGTCAAGTTTTTTAACCTAAATTCTACTACTTCCGTATAGTATGTATATCTTTGGGTAATAAATAAAGCGACAGAACTGCTGGTTTATCGATCGAAAAAAAGGTAAATTCGGTTAATACCATTTAATATACTTCTTAGGTTACCAAAAAGAGGTTTTTTTGAATATATAATTTATAACGCCCATGCAAAGCTTCAGAACAGAACTGGAGAATCCAATTGTTGAGAAGGATATCATTGACCTTGAAAAAAAGATACGTGCTTTTAGGGAAGGTAAGATACACGATGAGAAATTTAGAAGCCTGCGTTTGGCACGTGGAGTTTACGGACAGCGCCAGCCGGGCGTGCAAATGGTGCGTATTAAGTTACCGTTTGGAAAAGTAACCTTTAAACAATTGCTACGCATAGCTGATGTTTCAGACGAGTATGCGAGCAGAAATTTGCATTTAACCACACGCCAGGATATACAGATACACTATGTAAGCTTGGATAGAACGCCCCAACTTTGGGCAGATCTGGAAAAAGATGATGTTACCTTACGCGAAGCGTGCGGAAATACTGTACGGAATGTTACGGCCTCTCCTACTGCAGGCATTGATCCCAAAGAACTTTTCGATGTATCCCCCTATGCTCAGGGTGTTTTTGAATACTTGCTGCGCAACCCGGTAAATCAGGATATGCCGCGTAAATTCAAGATCGCTTTTTCAGCTTCAGAAGAGGACACCGCTTTTTCATTCGCACATGATCTTGGTTTTATTCCGAAAGTGAACGCCAACGGCGAACGAGGTTTTAAGGTAATGCTTGGAGGCGGATTAGGTGCTCAACCTATATTGGCATTTATTGTAGACGAGTTTTTACCTGAAGATCAGTTAGTTCCTTATATCGAATCAACGTTACGTGTATTTGATCGTTACGGCGAACGTAATAACCGCAACAAGGCCAGGTTTAAATACATTATACAAAAGCTTGGCATTGACGAGGTGTTACAGTTGATCAAGACAGAACGCACTGCCAACAAAGTAAAATCATATAAAATAGATACTAATAATGTACCTGTACCTACTTTGCCGCAGCCAATAGCATTTGGTGATGTAATGATAAGCAATCCGTTAGGTTACGAGCAATGGTTAGCAACCAATATATTTGAGCAAAAGCAAAAAGGTTTCTTTGGCGTGTACATCAAAGTATTAACCGGCGATATACCTACTGATAAGGCGCGCAAATTGGTTGCTTTATTACAGCCATTAGCAGGCGATGAGATACGTATCACACAAAATCAGGGTCTGTTGCTGAAGTATGTACGCCCGGAAGCTTTCCCTACCCTATACAACGGGCTGGCAGAGATTGGTATGGCAGCACCAGGTTTTGATAGCGTTGCTGATGTTACAACCTGCCCGGGCACAGATACCTGTAATTTAGGTATATCAAACAGCATGACGTTTGCACGTGTATTGGAAGACCTGATATATAACGAATACGAGGACCTGATATATAACCGCGATATTAAGATCAAAATAAGCGGCTGTATGAATTCATGCGGACAACATAGTATGGCGC
Organism: Mucilaginibacter sp. HD30; assembly: GCF_054061755.1. Taxonomy (NCBI): domain Bacteria; kingdom Pseudomonadati; phylum Bacteroidota; class Sphingobacteriia; order Sphingobacteriales; family Sphingobacteriaceae; genus Mucilaginibacter; species Mucilaginibacter sp. HD30. Next base: position 1,281,723 of record NZ_JBSSEO010000001.1, on the reverse strand, counting down.
ATATTGGGTTTCACGGCAGTTCATTAAAGGCCGGGGCAAAAGTATTACCCTCAATGCAGGTTATGCTGGGTGGTGGAGTTGTTGGCGATGGCGTTGGCCGTGCCGGCGATAGAGTAATAAAGATCCCTGCCAAACGTGCTACCAATGTTTTAAGGATGTTGTTAGACGATTATAAAACCAATTCTATCGCGGACGAAGTTTTCCATAACTACTATGACAGGCAGGGTAAAGATTATTTTTACCAGATGTTAAAGCCACTGGCTGACTTGACCACCTTAACCGATGAAGATTTTGTTGATTGGGGTCACGTAGAAGATTACGAAAAGGCGATTGGCGTTGGTGAGTGCGCAGGTGTTGTGATTGACCTGGTAGCTACGTTGTTGTTTGAGAGTGATGAGAAAATGGAATGGGCAAATGAGTCGTTTAACGGCGGAGCATGGGCAGATGCAATTTATCATTCATATAATGTGTTCATCAACTCGGCTAAGGCCTTGTTGCTGGATAAAGGCATAAATAGCAGCACACAAGCCGGAATTATCCGCGAGTTTGATGCGCAATATATAAACACCGGCGAAATGCTATTAGATGGTAGTTTTAATGATCTGGTTTTAGAGATCAACAAAAATGAACCATCAGAAGAGTTTGCGGCGATGTATAAAGCCAAGGCGACAGTATTTCTTGAAGCAGTAAAAGTAAAAAGAGAGGCTGTATTGCAGTCGTAATTTATAATGACATCAGTTAGCGGCACCGGTAAAAGCTCTGTTGAGAATAAGGAAAACTTAGGGAATCAATTATTTCCGGTTTTTCTTAAACTGAATGAATTGCATACGGTGTTAGTTGGAGCGGGCAACGTTGGTTTGGAGAAGTTAACAGCTATTTTGATTAACAGCAACAGCGCAAAAATTACAGTTATAGCTCGTGAGGTTTCGCCCGATGTTTTCGGGTTGACTGAAAGCTATGCTGGAGTAACCATCCTTCAGAAATCATTTGAAGCAACTGATTTGGACGTAGCGGATATTGTTGTTGCCGCCACTGATGATAGCGAACTAAACAAGCAAATAAGACAAGCGGCAAAGGCACGTAAACTACTTATAAACGTTGCCGACAAACCCGAGCTGTGTGATTTCTATTTAGGATCAGTAGTCAAAAAAGGTGATCTTAAATTGGGGATCTCAACCAACGGAAAATCGCCGACAGTTGCCAAACGGATAAAGGAAGTATTAAACACTGCCCTACCTGACGAATTAGATACCACCTTGCAACAGTTAAATAATTTACGAAACACCCTTATCGGCGATTTTGCATACAAAGTGAAAGAACTGAACAGAATAACGGCTGTGTTGTCGGCTAAAGATAACGGTAACCAACAAGACACATCCTTGCCGGAAAGTACAACATAATAAAGACATTAATTTTTGAGAGATTTATAACGATGGATCTGTTTAGCGACGAAGTAAAATCATTAACCAACGGCCTTAATCCGGTTGAAGCATTAACAGCACTGGCTAACCGCTTTCCGGGTAAGGTTATTTTTTCTACCAGTTTTGGCTGGGAAGATCAGGTTATCTCTCATATGATATTTGAAAACAACCTGGACATAAAGGTTTTCACTTTAGAAACCGGCAGATTGTTCCCGGAAACTTATTATGTGTGGAACCGCACAATGGAAAAATACGGCAAAACTATACATGCTTATTATCCTCAACATGAATTGGTTGAGCAGATGGTTACCACTAAAGGCCCTAGCAGCTTTTACGAGTCTGTAGAGAACAGAAAAGAATGCTGCTACATCCGTAAAATAGAACCGCTTAAACGTGCTTTACAGGGCAACGATGTTTGGATAACCGGCATACGGGCAGAGCAATCAGCCAACAGGCAGTTTATGGACAATGTTGAGTGGGACGAATCGAACGACCTTGTTAAATATCACCCCATATTTAGCTGGAGCCTGGACAGTGTAAAAGAATACATACGTCAGTACAATATCCCTTATAACCCGCTTCACGATAAAGGCTTTCCAAGCATAGGCTGTATGCCTTGCACACGTGCCGTTGCAGAAGGCGAAGATTTCCGTGCCGGACGCTGGTGGTGGGAAGATCAATCTAAAAAAGAGTGCGGCCTGCACGAGGTGGCAAAACAAGACTAATTACCACGCTTTCTTAACGTAAATTTCTTCTATTCATCTTGTTGCGGCGTCATACGGCATACTTTTTTTCTGTGTAACAATTGCGTTTACGCAAACGTGTGAGGTGATTGTTGTTTGTTAATTGCAAGGCAATTAGTTACTTTTAGCATAACCGATTATACACTATGCAGAAAGACAAATCTAACCTATCCGGCAGGCGGGAGTTCCTTGCCGGCGTTGGCGTACTGGCGGGTGCGTCAATAATTACCGGCTTACCCGGTATCAGCTTTGCTAAGAATTTTGGGGCGACCCCTGCTACTTTCACAGTGAAGCAGGTGATAGACATCGCCCTTAGCGAAACGCCTGGTGCACCCCTGGCCAGAACAGTAGATCAAATACGAGCGGGCAGTGTAGACCAAGAGGTTACCGGCATTGTAACTACTACCTTCCCTACTATTGATGTTATCAACAAGGCTATTAAAGCGGGTGCTAATATGATCATTAGTCATGAGGCAGCGTTTTACAACAATGATGATAACCTTGCCCGCGTAAAGGACGACGACATTATCAAATACAAAACCGAATTGCTTGAAAAGAATAAGATAGCCATATGGCGTTTTCACGATAGCTGGCATGCCCAAAAGCCCGATGGTATAACCTGGGGAACTTTGGTTAAGTTAGGTTGGGAAAAATACTACAATCCGGCCACACCGAAGATTATAACGCTGCCTACCCCTATCACTTTACAACAGGCCGTTACGCTTACCAAGACAAAGTTGGGCGCTCCGCAGGTACGTGTTATAGGCGATCTGAAAAAGCCTGTTAAAACCGTTTATCTCGCTTTAGGTTCGGCAGTGAGCGCTGAATTGATACCGCTTATACAGAGTGAGAAGCCCGACCTGATATTAAGCGGCGAATCTCGCGAGTGGGAAGTTGGGCTGCGCGTGCAGGATGCTGCTTATATGGGCAAAAACACCAAGCTTATTGTACTGGGCCACGCCATAAGCGAAGAAGCTGGCATGGAATACGCAGCCAACTGGCTGGCGCCGAAGGTACAGGGACTTAAAGTGACCCACTTTGCCGCCGGCACTCCTTTTAAATACGTTTAACGTTTTACATTACTCAAATGGAAATCACCACTTACTATATAGAACCAAATGCTCCTGCCACTTTCACGGTGCAGGACGTAATAAAACTGGCCCTAAGCGAAAATGAGCGGGTATCTGAACGCACAGTCGACAAGATACGCTCTGGTAGTCCAGACCAGGTGGTTACCGGCATTGTTACTACTATGTTCCCAACGCTGGATGTTATTAACAAGACCGCCCAGGCCGGTGCCAATATGATAATAGCGCACGAAACTCCTTATTTTAACCAGGCTGACGAGACCGAGTGGCTTAAAGACGATGAGGTTTATAAATACAAAAGGGAATTGTTAGATAAGTATAAAATAGCCATATGGCGCTTTCACGACCACTGGCACAGCCACCGCCCCGACGGTATTATCTATGGCTGTTTGTTAAAAATGGGCTGGGAGAAATTCTATAAAAATGATGACCGCCAGCTGCTTACCTTGCCCCAACCCGAAAAGCTAAGTTCAATCGTAGCAAGATTAAAAAAAGCGCTGGATATCCCTTCTATACGCCTGGTGGGTAATATGGACGCCGAGATTAAAACCGTATACTTTTGCCTGGGCTTCACCGGCATTGGCAACATATCAACGCTCAAACCCGACCTGGTTATAAACGGCGAGACCCGCGAAACCGAAAACACTGAGCAAATACGCGATGGTTTAAGTATTGGGCAAAAAACCAACCTGTTAACCCTGAGCCACTCTGTAAGTGAGGAGCCGGGCATGGTTTATTGCGCCCAGTGGTTAGCGCCAAAAGTACCTGGTGTTAAAGTAACCAGCATACCCAGCGGTACGCCTTTTCAGTATTTGTAAGTTAATCTTAAGGCACGAAGACCCTATTTTTACAGGCAATGTACGAGTGTTGCAAAAAATACGCGTTACCCTGCAACAAAAATATATTTAATTGACTATTAGGTGGTTAACTTTTTATAGTTCACTACTTAATAGTCAGAAAAAATAGCTGTGAGTTAGGCGTAAATTTTTGATTATGAAAGTGTTGTAAAAGTACATATTTAGCTGTTTTTTGCCATTTTTTGCAACAGAATAACAACACATTAGCAACATGGGAGGCATTGTTGTGCCAGCCTATAGATCCGCAATCTATTTACTATCCTCTGTCGTCATCACGAGCGCAGCCTGGTGATTTCCTGTGGAGATTCCCAGCGGACCGAGGATATGGCTCAGCTTAAAGAGATATCCACACATCGCTCTTTATAACGTGTAATCGCACTACAGCGAACGTTCTCCGTGCGATTGCTTCTGACCTGCTAATGACAATTAAATCATGGACACCTTAACCTACTTAAACACCTCTGCCCCAACCCCACTATTCACCTTCACCTCTTTCACCTCAAAATCTACCGGCTGGCCCATTAGACTGGTGCTTACTTTATAAGGCACTTTAATCCCCGCCGGTGTGTCGCGGTAATCGGTCCACTCGGTTATGCTGGCGCCCTCAACATCGGTGTATTGCCTTACCTTTAAGCCTGTTTTCTGATCAAAATAAGCTTTAACCACTGTGCCGCCAGGATAGGCGATATTTACCAGATAAGCCAGGTCTTTACCTACCACCTGCATTGCCGGATCAAGCGTTACACTGTAACCGGGTTTATCAAATTGCAATTCGGGAAAAAATGAATAGCGCGCTTTTACCTGTTCGGCTGTAGCATTGTCAACAGGGTATTCTTTTCCTGTCTGGCTTACCTTCAAGCTATCGCGGTTGTTGGCAATTTGCAGCACGGGCGCATTATTATAAGCAGGTACCGTTACATTATAAACATATTGGGCAGGCGCATTATAAATGCTTACCAGTTTTAAGGCAGCGCCTTGTAAGCTTCCTTCGGCGGTAATACTTATGTCTTTCAGCGCTTTAACCTTTTCTGTACCACCAACGGCATCCAAATATTTTTTTATTACGGCGGCAGCGGTAACTCCGGCTTCAACTGTTTGTCCGCTAAAATAGTTGTTGTTGGTGTTGATGTCGGGTAAAGTGTGTTCCGGATCTATAGTAACCATTTTAAGCTTGGCGGTTGACGGATATAAAAACGTCCAGATGCCGCCGCGCTGCCAAATTTCTGCCGGCAGATTTATAGTACCCGTCTTACCATTATCCTCAACTACTTCAATCGTTACGGGCAGGGCCATTTCTTCAGCGTTTTCAATCGTTATCAACGCTCCTTTTTTAGGATCTTCTTCCACATAATCTATTTGCCGCACCGCCTGATCCAATTTCCATGTCGTTAAAAACCACTCGTTCCAAAACCAGCTCAAGTCCTCGCCTGCGGCGTTATCCATCGTATGGAAAAAATCCCAGGGTGTAGGGTGCTTAAAGGCCCAGCGCTTTATGTATGTATTAAAGGCGTAATCGAAGCGTTTCTCACCTAATATCTGTTCGCGTAAGATGGTAAGGCCCAAAGCAGGTTTATTGTACGCGGCATTGCCTAAGTAACTCTCCTGTATCACATCAGGTAAACTCATAATAGGCTCTGCCTCTTCGCCGAACATACCCGGAGCTTGTTTCTGAACATCTTCCTTTTCAAAATATTCTCCCTTATTAAACTGTTTGGTATCTAAATTATTAATAAAGGTGTTAAAGCCTTCGTCCATCCAGGCATACTTGCGCTCGTTAGAACCAACTATCATCGGGAACCAGTTATGCCCAAACTCATGGTTGGTTACGTTCCACAACGAGCTTCCTAAGCTCCCGGCGCCGCAAAACACAATGCCCGGGTACTCCATACCGCCTACAACGCCAGCTACATTGGTAGCAACCGGGTAACTATATTCAAACCATCTTTTTGATGACTGCTCTATGGTGGCCTTTACATATTCGGTAGACCGGCCCCAACTCTCCTGCTTACCATTCTCCGCCGGGTAAACAGATTGCGCCAAAGCTTTTCTTCCGCTTGGCAGATTAATCCGTGCCGCATCCCATACAAAAGCCTTTGATGCTGCCCAGGCCACATCGCGGGCGTTTTTGCATACAAAGTGCCAGGTAAGGTTAGATTTAGCAAGGCCGAACTTAGCGCCGCTGTTAATATCTGCCTCGCTGCGTATCATCAGCGTTTTGTCGCTGCCTTTTGCAGCGTTTAGTTTAGCAATAGTGACTGGTGTATAAACCTCGGCCGGATTAACCAACTCGCCTGATCCGACTACCAGCATGTTGCCCGGTGCGGTTATGGTATAGTCAAAATCGCCATACTCCAGGTAAAACTCTCCGGCCCCTAAATAGGGCAGGGTGTTCCAACCGCTTACATCGTCATAAACTTCCATGCGCGGGTACCACTGCGCAACCTCGTAAAGCCAGCCGTTAACAGTTTCCATGCGGCCCATCCTATCTGTACCGTACTCGGGTATTTCAAAAGCGTAATCAATTTTTATCTGGATCTTCGCGCCGGTAGGTTTTAGTGCCGATGCCAGTTTTATCTGCATACGGGTATCGGTAACTATATAATCAACTTTCGTAACCTTGCCGTCTGCAATAATGCTTACGGCCTTAATTTCGTCGCCCTGAGTATAAGTTCGGTTAGCAAATCTGCCACCATTAACATTACTTGTTTCCTGCGCGCGCGAATCCTCGCGGAAAATATTCTGATCCAGCTGCAACCATAAAAATGGCAAAGCATCGGGGCTGTTATTGGTGTAGGTTATTAACGCACTACCGCTGACGCGATTTTTAGCCGTATCCAGCGTAATGTTCAAATTATAATCGGCGCGGTTTTGCCAGTATTTAACGCCGGGTGCGCCACCCGCGGTGCGATACTCGTTTGCCTTATCAGGATAAAACAAAGGTTTAAAAACCTGATGCTGATCGTACTTTGGTGCTGCCGGTGCAGGGGTTTGGGCATTTGCTGCAAAAGTGGGCGCGGTAAGCGTTATGGCTAAAAGGATTTTGTTAAACTTCATATTGTGGACTATTTGTCTGAACTATTATTTGAACCAGGATTCGTGGGATTAAAAGACTACAGGATTAACTTTTATACCGGTATAATATTATGCTAAATATTGCAATTTAATATCAAGGTTCCATTTTCTAATAGACAAATTCACCAATTTCTATGATCTTTAAATTATATAAATCCTACAAATCGTAGTTTAAAATCATTATATATTATCTGTAATAGACGCAGAATAATATTACGTGTAACAGTGTTTATACACTTTGGCCTATCTTAGCACTGTTTATTCGCCTTTAAATGGATGATTTTTTAGCCGCCCGTTCACAAATGGCCCTGTCGCTGGGCTTCCACATCATCTACTCGTGCATCGGGATGGTGATGCCTGTTTTTATGGCAATTGCGCATTACAAATACATTAAAACAGGCAACATAGTTTATAAAAACATTACCCAGGCCTGGAGCAAAGGCGTGGCTATCTTCTTCGCAACCGGTGCCGTATCCGGTACTATGCTATCTTTTGAGTTGGGCCTTTTATGGCCCAAATTTATGCTGCACGCGGGGCCTATATTCGGTATGCCCTTCTCTTTAGAGGGTGTAGCGTTTTTTATTGAAGCAATAGCTTTAGGTTTCTTTTTATACGGATGGAACAAGTTTAATAAATGGTTTCACTGGCTTACGGGTGTATTGGTTGGCGTAAGCGGGATACTATCCGGCATATTAGTGGTATCTGCCAATGCGTGGATGAATAGTCCGTCGGGTTTCGATTACAAGGACGGCAAATACACCAATATAGACCCTATAAAAGCCATGTTCAATGGCGCCTGGTTCAGCGAGTCGCTGCACATGACGATTGCAGCCTTTGCGGCAACAGGCTTTGCGGTTGCGGGTATACACGCGCTAATGATCTACCGTAAACAAAACATATCTTTCCATACGCGGGCTTTTAAAATTGCTATTGTGTTTGGCGCTGTTGCCGCGCTGTTACAACCTATAAGCGGCGATATATCTGCCAAGCATGCTGCAAAACGTCAGCCTGCTAAACTGGCCGCTATGGAAGCCTATTTTCATACACAGGAATACGCGCCCCTTGTTATTGGCGGTATACCAGATACTGCTACTAAGAAGGTAAACTATGGTATTGAAATACCCGGTATGCTTAGTTTTTTGGTGCATGATGATTTTAAAACAGCGGTTAAGGGTTTAGACCAGATCCCTGTTAATGAGCAGCCGCCGGTAGCAATTACCCACTATGCCTTCCAGATAATGGTGGGTTTAGGAATGATAATGATGGCGATGGGTATCACCTACCTGTTTGCCATTTGGAAAAAGCATAATTGGCTGTTTAAGCCCTGGTTTTTAAGGTTATTTATCTTTGCTACACCATTGGGATTTATCGCGCTTGAGGCCGGATGGACAGTGACAGAAGTTGGCCGCCAACCCTGGATAATTCAGGATATAATGCGCACTGCCGACGCGGTTACACCAATGCCCGGCATTCAGTATTCGTTTTACCTGTTCACCTTTATTTATTTTACCTTAAGCGTGGCGGTAATTGTATTACTGCAAAGGCAAATAAAAATGGTGCCGGTGGTGTATGACGTGAAGGAATGAGTGAATTAGCGAATGGGTGATTGGGTGAACTATTGATTGGCTTTAAAGATTGACGATTAAAGATTAGTAAATAAATACAAAACAACTATGGTATGGGCCATCGACTATGGACTAAACAACCCCATGATCTATGAACCATCAACCATAAACTAAAAAAGATGCTAACTATTGTAATCCTTTTTCTGTGTCTCGCTATCCTGCTATACTTTTTGTTGGGCGGGGCCGATTTTGGCGCGGGTATAATTGAGCTGTTTACGTCCGAGGCTAACAGGCAGCGTACGCGCTCTACCAGTTACCAGGCTATCGGCCCGGTTTGGGAGGCTAACCACATGTGGTTAATTATTGCAGTGGTAATTTTGTTTGTTGGCTTTCCCGAGATCTACAGTGCCATGTGTACCTATCTGCATATACCAATTTTAGCTATGCTTATGGGTATTATTGCACGCGGTACAGCCTTTACTTTTAGGCACTACGATGCTATTAAAGGTTATCGTACCCAAACGCTTTATAACAGGATCTTTGTTTACTCCAGCTTTTTAACGCCACTGTTTTTAGGCATTATCGCCGGAAGTGCGTTATCGCGAAAAATAGATCCCGGCGCAACCAATTTTGCCGACGCGTATGTTTTTAGCTGGTTAAACTGGTTCTCAGTAGCCGTGGGTTTATTTACCGTTGCGCTCTGCGGATTCCTGGCCGCCATTTATTTAATAGGCGAGGCTGAAGATGATTTTGACATAAAGCGCTTCATTAAAAAGGCCAAAGTGCTAAACATAGTGGCGTTCTTCTGTGGCGGATTGGTGTTCCTTGCCGCAGAAACAAACGATATCCGCATGGCTAAATGGATCTTTGGAAACCCGGTTAGTTTAACGGCGGTTATCCTGGCGTCAATTTCTCTCGTGTTGCTGTGGGTCAGCATTAATAAGGGTAAAAAAAACATTGTTCGTGTTTACGCAGCATTTCAAGTAAGCATGATATTGCTATCCGTGGGCTTTACACACTACCCCTCTTTTATCACAGTAAAAAACGGCGAACATTTATCATTGCTATCCAATCACGCACCTGCCGGCACTATCAATACACTGGGCGGTGCCTTACTAATTGGCAGTCTGTTTATTCTTCCCGCTTTGGGCTACCTGTTTTACAGCTTCCGCGGCCATACAGACCACGATTGACCACCTGGATAACACCGGTAGCTAACCGGCCATAACTGTCGTTATATTACGGCAATTATTTAATCGTTTCCTGGCCGGAACCTTCTGCAATTATAGTCGCAGCAGTTTTAGGCGCATCGCAGGCAAAACCAAAAAGACATCTATCCTTTATCATTACAGCAACCTCGGCCGGGACATATTCTTCCCAACCTGCTGCGCCCTGCTTTATCATTTGAAGCACCTTGTCGGTTTGCACATTAAGGTTGCTCTCTTTGTAATGTCTTATATCTTCTATTTTATTGTTGGCTATAAGGTAGCGATACAAGTCTATCAAATGCGGAGGCGGATAAAACCGAAGGCAGTTGTATATAACACCATCGCGCAAAGTGGGATAAATAAACAATTTTACCTTACGACTGAACAATGTAGCAAACGACTCCAATATCCCGCCTTGCAGGTCCTGGTAGTGCTCCTCAGCAAAAATATACTCCAGGTTAGGATAACCTAATACAACGCCCAATTTAAGCTTGGTTATTTTAGATAAGTAGGCCACCAATTTATAGTACTCATGAAAATTGGATATCATAACGGTTTGCCCAAGCGAGCAAAGTATATCAACCCTATCCAAAAAATCTTTTTCATCAATTTCTGCCAGCGGATCGGCATCACGTTCTTTTAGCGACTGCAGCGTAAGTTCGGCAACTACCATCACATTATCTTTATCAACATCGGCTTCCTGCATAAACTGCTTTACACCAGTATTAAGCATGTCCAGGTGGACATTAATAACCGGCCTGAAACGCCCCCTGATAACTACTGCATGTTTTTTATACAGCGCTTCTGATGGTTGCATGTTTTTACCATCCGCGCCAAATACTGCCGCATCAGAAAAACCATATTTTACCAAATGAAGACTCATTAACCGGTTATCTACCTTAACAAAATCAGGCCCCTCAAAACGGATCATGTCAATCTGAATCCGATCAGGCGAGAGGTCATCCATAAGAGATAACAGGAACAATGGCGGATTTTCGTGATAATAAAAACAGGCGTAAAGCAAGTTTACACCCAAAACACCAACCGCTTGCTGCTGCAAATTATTATCATTATCCAATAATTTTACGTGCATTATAACATCATTAGAAGGACCATTAGGTTTCAATTGAAATCTAAGACCCATCCATCCATGCCCCTCATTGGTTTTGTGATAATTAAGAGCCGATATTGTATCGCATAAGGCAAAGAAGGTAGTGTTATCACCACGTTGCGCTGCCAATCGCTCAACAATTAAACCATATTCGTGCTGCAGCATGGCCATTAAACGCGGCTCACTGACATACCTGCGCACTTTCTGAGTGCCGTATATGGCATCAGAAACCACCATATCATAAGCCGACATAGTTTTAGCTATGGTACCAGAAGAGGCCCCTGCTTTAAAAAAATTAGCCGCAACATCCTGTCCCGCCCCTATTTCGGCAAATGACCCGTATATGCGCGAGTCTAAATTTACAGCCAGGGCTTTTTGTTTGGTTCCGAGGTCTTTGTTGTAACTAACAGCCATATTTTCAGGGGTTTTTAAAGAATGCCGTTAACGTATCTTCTTTTAGATGAATATAAAAATACGATTTTTTTAATATTGAACAGCCTAAATTAAAAAAAACGCAAAGAAATAAATCCTTTTATATAATAAAGGCACTAACCATAAAATTGTTTTTATGTGCCGTAATGCCGCGTGTTTCATTTGATATGCAAAGGCGTAAATGGTTTATTCAAAACGCTTTAAAAAGCAAAACCGGCTTTAATTGCTGCTCAATTAAAACCGGCTATTTATTATGATCCTTTTTAGGAAATATTCATTACTATTTTACATCGAACGAGAAATAAGCAGATCCGGTGCGGCCATTGTTGCTAATACCTTGTAATACGCCAATGTATTTGCCTGTTACATCAGATGTAAAATAGCTCACACCCGCTTTACCATCCGGCCCTGTGGGTAAGTCCGGGTTCCAATAAAGCGCATTTCTAAAATCAGGCAAGCGCGATACCCTCTCGTCACTGCTATCATATACAGGAGAATAAAATTGCCTTTGCTGTTGCAAACCCTCATAATCAAGCAAAACAGCTTTAGGGTTTAGCTCAAAGCTGGCCATGTCGCCTTTGTAAGTAGAAAAATTTATCAGTCCTTCAAACACAGTGGCGCCTTTAAATACACGTTCAGGTAATACCTCAACCGTTTTTATTTTCAAAGGATCCACCTCAAAAATTTTATTATTGTCAAACAAAGGCACCCCATCAACCATAACTAAGGGGTCATTATTAAGCACCCTACGCTCATTAAAGGCCTTCAGGTATAGTTTTTTGTCCTTTCTCACTAAAAAAATCTGGGATATAAATTCCCGTATCACTTCCTCCATAGTTGTAAAACGGGTAAACTGATCTAATGCGAATGTTGCCGCAGGCGCACCATAAAACGATGTAGAATCGGTGTCTGTGGAATAAAAGCGCTTCATACCTGCTGTTTGATAAGTGTTCTGAACCTGCATACTCAAGCTATGTTCTGTTAACAATGGCTTATGCGCTGTGCTTATATTAAATGCGGGTATTTGCGTAGTGGAGAACTTATCAGAAAACGGACTTACCAGGTCTATTTTGTAGGCTGTACTATCTATATAATGGTTAGCCTGCAATACTACCTCACTGGTGCCATATATAAAGCCTGAGTTGAAGCTAAAATGTCCCTTAGCATCAGAACGAGCTGCGAATAACCTTGCCTTTTTACCCGGAAACGAAATATAAGTTATAGTGTTAGGTGCAGGGAGTCCGGAAATACTATTGCTAATGGTTCCGGACAGAATTTGACCGTCATATTCTGGAGGAAATTTAAATGTAGGTTTTTGACCGGAAGTTGCGTCAGTCCAGTTAAAGGCCCGCCATCCCTGCGCGAGTAAAAGATTGTCAATCGCGGTATTTGTTTCTTTGCTATCGTCTTTAAAATAGTAATCGGGCGATTCCACTATACCTTTTATATCAGCGCTTAACCACAAAAAGCTGTTAATGCCGGCTTCATCCGTTCTCTGGAGCGAATCGAGGCGGTAAACCGAAATTGAAAGCGAAGCCGCCTCAGCTTTTGATGCCTCATCAAGCGTACTTACATCAAGACTTACCTTTTGGCGCTTATCATAAGATGCAGCATCCGGTTTTGCGTCTATCTTTAACAGCTTGCCCGGTCGCTTAAATATAAGTCGCTCACAAACCGGCTGGCGTTGCGCGTTAAATACCGTAAGCTGATTAACACCTTCTGTAAGTTTACTTTTTTCGATAGAATAGCGCCCTAAGCTATTAGTCATCACTAATTCTGTAGCAGCTTGCACACTCGTACTGGTATGCAGTAAAGCGTATAAATTCTCTGACGGGTTGCCGCCTCTCGTACTTACAGTTACGTCCCACGCTGCGCCTTTGTCTTCTGCCTGTAAAACGTATCCATTAGTATTTACAGCGGGTAAGATTTTAGTTACCGTCTTATTGCCAACTTTTACTATTGCTTTATAAGTTTTGCCGGCAGCCGGCGTAAAAAGGAACGTTCCTATCCCCATTTTTAATGGACTAAACCTGGCTACCGTATCATTATTTTGATCTACTATTTCGCCCCTGTAATTTACACCTCTTCCATGATGGTCGCTAACTTTTACGGCCACTTTGCTGCTCAGATTCGCCACCAGATTGCCCCCTTCAGGCATAAACTGCACATCAAAATCTGAGGCTGATAAAGTTGCCCTTTCAGGCTGTTGAGATAGATTTACTACTGTTATGGCCTTTTCAAAAAAACTATCAGCATCAAAATTTTTCATCCAGGCCGTATAAGCCCTGATCAGATAGTTTCCGTTCGCTATAGATGCTGGGAGATAAACAGAACCGCTGCCTTGCCCGTTTTTAAGGGTAACCTTTGTTTGCAATACTGATACATGCTTACTGTCTAAAAGTTCTATATAAGCAACTTTGCTCAAATCAAGCGGAACATGCGATGCTCCCTCAACATTATACACTTTAAACCATAGTATCTCGCCTGTAATAAAAAAGTCTTTGTTTACGTGCAGGTATAATTTTTCATGTAAAACATTTTTCTTGTAATTTTCAATGTTGGTTTTAAGTTCAATTAAGCCTTGTGCTTTGGCCCCAAGAGTTGCGATAATTGAAAATACTATCATAAGAATTCTCTTTGATAAAAGGCATTGGTTCACTCTTCTCATATTTTAATACCAATAAAATGGTGTTACATTCATTTTGTTCTGCGCAGTTCTATTTTTAAACATATTGCAATCATTTTTCCGTTATCACCAAGCACATTTTTTCAACGTTTTATCTCCAGTAAGATGGCCGTTTATTAGTTCCCCCCTGTGTACGGCAATCTACACACGGAAGCACGTCTGTAGCTTTGTAACCAATCAAACCAACCATTGGGGCATAAATCTCTTCAATAGGTGTAAAAACAGGCCTATCGGGGCCTGTTAAAAATTCTTTCACCGGCGCTCCCAACAGAATACTTCTAGTTGCTTTAATACAGGTTGAATCAATATTACGTCGAATATAGAAATCTGTCGGTATATCTTGTGTGCTGATGAAAATCCGCTTTTCTGCTACTGTGCCTGCGCTTATAAAACCAATAACAACTGCTGTTGGATTTGTAGTTGACCGGATGTTACCGAACAATTGCGACGGTTGGGCATCAAAAATGCTTCCTACACTCTCTGTATTTTTTTTCAGCGCATCCCAAAATTCAAATCCTTCTTTTGTTAAAACGGTTTGCCTGATTAATAAACTATACCCTAGATAGAGTTTAGTATTACCTTTTGCTAAAGAATATACTGGTTTATCTGCCACCCTATCCTCTGTTAGTTTGGTTGTAGAAGCTAAAACTATATCCTTCGAGTTTGCTGTTTGATAACAATTAAAAAGATCGTCTTCCGGATAAACCCTTTGCTTGATCTGATGGTTTTCCACCTTAAAATCAGAAAGCAAATCTGCCCTGTATTGCCAGGTTTCTATATAATTATAACGGTAATAGCGACTTTTAGCTGATGGGTCATGGGCATTCACATATATATTTACCGCCTCATTTTTATAATCAAAAGTAACGTTATCAATAGGTGGTGCAGTGCGACTTTCTACGAAGTCAGACAGATACTCTTTATTGTCCTTGGTGCGTATGCGTAGCCGGTATTTTTTTGTTTGATCAAGGTTTAGCGCTGGCCTGCCGTATGTTCCGCTTTTAACAAGTTCGGGCAGCACATAGGTAATACCTGCCTCGCTTTCTACTTGTAAAACAGCTCCCTTTTCGGGGGTAACAACTGCATTTTTTTCTAATTTAAATGTACGGCTTATAGTAAATATTGTTGAATCGGTACCGGTGTTTATCAGGCCCTCAACAACAATATAATTGGGATTTACGTCATCTAATACAGGCGTGAACTGTTGTTTACAACCATATAGCGTTATAAAACCAAATAAAGCTGCAACCAATAAATATTTGCCTGTTTTTATACTATTTACAATATGTTTCATCATAGTTGTGTTGGTAATAATTGCTTTCTCCGATAGGTGATATGTTTTTCTCGTAATCTCATGTACAGATTCATCTAAAATCGTATGTTATAATTTACAAAAGGTATAGCTGAAGCAAAAATTGAAAGTTGATAACCGTTTACTTTACCACCTTCTGATACGTAATAAGTAGAATATGGATTGTGCCTGCCGGTAACATTATATACACCCACTGTCCATGAACTGTGGAAACGCTGGTTAATACGGTGGTTAGGCTCAAATGTAGCAGATAAGTCAAACCTGAAATAATCAGGTATGCGGTATTGATTACGATCAGAATAAAAAATACGATCAGAACCCGCATAGGAAAAACGGGTGATGGGCAAAGTTATTGGCCTGCCCGTGCTGTACACTCCGTTAAAAGATATACTATAACGGTGCGAAAATCTGTAGTTACCGATAAGATTAACAGCGTGGGGCTTGTCGTAATTAGCCGGATACCATTCTCCCCGGTTAATTAGTTCGCCTAAATTTTTATCGTTTTGCTGAAGTAAAATGCGCGAATAGGTATAGCTTATCCAACCATTCAATTTGCCCGTGGTTTTCTTTAAAAATAACTCAACACCATATGATTTTCCTTTAACCGGTAACACATCATTTTCAATATTATGATTTAATACCAGTTTGGCACCGCTGCGGTAATCTAAATAGTTATCAAGCGTTTTGTAATAAACCTCTACAGAAGTTTCTATCGTGTTTGATTTGAAGTTGCGATAAAGCCCCAACGATACCTGACTTCCCTTTTGCGGTTTTATATTGGGGTCGCTAAGTTTCCAAACGTCTGTAGGCGATATCGCTGTGGTGTTTGATAATAGGTGAATATATTGCCTTAAGGTGTTGTAGCTGGCTTTAACAGAAAAATCATCGCCAAGTGTATAACGCGCCGATGTGCGTATTTCGGGATTAACGTAGGTTTTGATAAAGCTTCCGCTGCCATAAGTATTGGTGCCTATAATATTGTATTGCGTTGTTGGCAGTCCGGGTGCATAGGTATTTACAGCTTGCGGGCCCATGTAATTAAACATAGAGAAGCGCATACCTAAATTGAATGATAAATTCGAGGTAACATCCATCTTATCGCCAATATAAAGTGCACTCTCAAGCGCCTGCTCTGCCGGTACAACGTCTGGCTTTATAATTGATTTTTGACCCAACGGTTGATTGCTACCTGGGTTAAGTTTGTACAAAATACTATTAAACCCTATATTAAGTGTATTTTTAGGGTTTAGGTAATAGTTAAAATCAGTACGCAAGTTTAATTGCCGTATATTAAAATCAAAACTATAGGCATTAGCAGGGCTTACATCACTTTGTATACCATATCTGTAATAATCATATCCACCTGTAAAAACGCCGTATAACTTATTACTAAATGTGTGCCTCCATTTAAGTGATAGGTTACTGTTTCCGTATTTATAACTGGTATCCCCATTCAACTTAAAACCGTCATTACTCAGGTAAGCCGATAGATATAATTGGTTCTTCTCATTTATTTGATGGTTAATGCCAAGGTTCAGATCGTAAAAAGAAGCGCTACTGTTTTTATATGATGGTTGCTTAAGACTTTTTAGCAGCCAGTCTGCGTATGTTGTGCGGCCACCAAAAATAAACGACGTTCTGTTGCTATCAATAGGCCCTTCTACATAAAGACGACTGGTAAGTAAACCCACTGCTGCAGATCCGGTATATTTCTTTCGGTTGCCTTCGCGGTTGGTAACTTCCAATACAGATGATAAACGACCTCCATATTTTTCGGGTATGGTACTCTTGTATAACTCTACGTCTTTAACAAGATCCGGGTCAAAAGCCGAAAAGAAACCGAAGAAGTGAGCAGGGTTGTATATAGTGGCATCATTAAACAAAATCAAATTCTGATCTGCTGCACCGCCACGCACGTTAAAGCCTGTACTGGCTTCGCCCACGCTTTGTACGCCGGGTAAGGTTAAAACTACCCGCAAAACATCTGTTTCGCCAAAAACAGTTGGCACTTGCTTTATAGTTTTAATATCCAGCCGCGTTACACCCATATCTGTGCTGCGAACGTTGGCCACTTTTTCGGCAGATATTTTCACCTCTTTTAAGGCTGTTACCTGTTCCTGCATTTCAATATTTAGTCGCCCATCGCCATACACCATTAGCTGTCGCTTGGTATCGCGCATACCTAGGCCCTTTATTTGCATTGTAGTAGCGCCTTTAGGCAGGGTTACCGTATAAAACCCAAAGGTATTGGTAGCTACACCCTGCTGTGTTGAGGGTATATAAATACTTGCGCCCACAACAGGTTCGCCAGATGTAACATCTCTTAAATAGCCCGTGAGTGTGGCCTTACCCGGGGTAATGTTGTTTGTAGGTAAGCCAATAACGTATACCTTATTCTCAGACACTGCCTCTACGGCTTTCTCTGTTGTGTTATCTTTTACAGTAGCAGGATCATTTAAAACGGCCGCAGCCGGCGAGTTGCTTACCGTCCCGGCGAAATATTGGTCAACTATTGTTGCGTCAATAATCCTGGCCTTGGTTAAGAAAACCTGCTTATTGGTAATAGTATATTTATAGGCTGTATTTTTAAAGGCCTCGTCTAATATGGCAGTAAGCGGTTTCCGCTCGGCTGTCATGGTTACGCGCAGGCTATCAAACTGAGCGGCATCGTAATAAAAATAGTAGTCGCTCTTACTTTCAATATCGGTTACTACCTGCTTAATGCCGGCTTGTTGAAAGTTAACCGTGATAAGTCTATCCTGCGCAAACGATGGCGCTATGAAAAATAAAGTACTTGTGACAAGGAGATAAAATAGCTTCATAGCGAAAGTTGATCGTAATAAGTTGCGAGTTTTACTATAGCCTGTTCGTTGCCATCCTTGAAACTGACAGCCCCGGATTTGATATAGTTATTTAAGGCTTCGGCTTTATCTTTAAACAATTTCAATACGTCTCCGCGGCTTTTTACCGGGTTATAGATGTTATTGTTTTTTATGTAAACTGTATTTACGTCTTCAAATACTACTTTTAGGCCTTCCCCGCTATATATAGTTTCAGAACGTCCTTTACCTCTTTTAGCTATAACGCTGCTTTGCCCGTTGTAAAGTTCTTCGTAATACCCGTCTTTGGCGGCGTTTTTCACATCAGCAGAGGCTACGCGGGCAAAGTTGTGGTTACCTAAACTAAATCGAGTAGCTTTATCCGGCCTTAAAACGTACTTTGTTTGGGCATCACTGCGTCGGGCAACGACTAAATCGCTAAAACTGTCATACAAAACCGGCACATTTTTATACGTACTTCCATCATAAACAATAGTTGCCATTGTCCATTGCTTATTGTCCATAAAAAAAATGCTGCCCCTATCGGCACGTATATCAACGTATTCATAACCGTTAAATATCACAGATTGGTCGCCAGAAATGTTGGTGTAATAAGCTAATGCCACATTATAAGCGGTGCTATCGGGTAATTGCTGGGCCAGAGCACACCGGTAAAATATACCTAAAAATAAAATAGTTAAGGCCAAGGGTTTATTGGTCATAAAGCAGGTTATTGATCAAACATACAACTTTTAGTTTATAGAAATAATCTTTAACTAATTTTTTAATATATAACTAAAATGCTGAATATAAGGGCATAATATATAGCACGTGCTTGCTATAAACGGATCTTTAAACCCGAAGTTATTACTTTGAATTTTGCGTTTTACGTTAAAAACAATCATGGTTTAATGGCGCGATAAGGAATAACCTTTTAATAATGATAGGAGCATCATAAAGGCTTCGAACCCTAGTGTCCGCTAAAATTAAATTTTTAGTTGACACTGGGGTTCGATTATTAATATCTGTCAGAAAGGTATTATAGAACTGTTAAAAACCCGATCAATTTTGCTATCCCAATTTGCCGGTAAGTTCCGGGCGCGGGTCTTTTTGCTTTCTTGCTTCCACTACACTATTTAATAGCGCGATTTTTACATTGCTGCCATCAAAAGTAACAGTGAGCGAGTCACTGTTCACCGTTTCAACGGGGCGGTCCACCAGATAAAGGGTATTGGCATCCTTCCAAGTGGCTATTCCGGCAACCTCTGTACTCACGTCTGGCAGGCCCGGTACCGGGAAAGGCAGCTGCTTATACATCACTTTACCATTTTTAGACAGTTCCCATTTACCAAAGGCATAATTAAGCTTGCGGTCGCCGCTATCAAACTGCACACTAAGCTCGCAGTTGCCCGTTACTGATATTGAATGTTACTGCTTTTGCACCTAATGTATTACTGTCTAAAACAAATTTTTTACCGGATATAGTACCAGCCATAGGCGATGAGGTTTGCCCCGCCGCAAAGTTTACTTTTAGGCCCACCTGTTTAGCTTTCAAGGTTGCAAGCGCAGCATTGTTGGCAGATAGTTTACCTTTAGTTAGGCCCGGCAAAAGGATATCCCATACAAAATCAAGCGTTTGCTGGGTTTTAAAACTTTCTTCGGTTATGGCAACAACTAAATTTTCATCAGGTAATATAATACCGAATTGCCCGTAAAGCCCGTCAGACCGAAAGCCGTTATGTTTGGTGCGCCAAAACTGGTAACCATAGCCTTGCTGCCAGTCGTCCTTTTCTTTAGGCGAAGAGCCGCCAAACGGATTGGTTTTAAAGTCCCAATAACTTGTGCTTGATGCTTCAACCCATGATGCAGGCACCAATTGTTTGCCGTTCCATTTGCCTTTGTTCAAATAAAGCTGACTAAAACTTGCGATATCTTCCGTGCGAACCCGAAGTCCTACCCCACCGGAGTTAATACCCTGCGGACTAACTTCCCAATCAGCGCCTTCAATTTTTAATGGCTCCAATATCCTCGGCCGTAAAAACTCCAACGCGGTTTTGCCCGTGGTTTTGGTTACGATGGCAGATAGCATATACGTTGCCGATGTATTGTACACGTAATTGGTTCCCGGCTCAAAATCTACAGGTGTATCAATAAAGGTTTTGGCCCAGTTAACCCCACTTAAACCCGGTGCGGTTTTATGCCCGGTATTCATGGTTAACAAATGTTTAACCTTTATGGCAGCCAAATTTGGGCTGATCTGAGCAGGCAACAGCTCGGGGAAGAATTTTATAACGTTGTCTTCAACTGTAAAATGGCCTTCGTTGATGGCTAACCCTACCGCGCACGACGTAAAGCTTTTACTTAACGAGTATAGACTATGTTTGTATTGAGGTGCATAAGGTGCCCACCATCCCTCGCCAATAACAAAGCCGTTGCGCATTACCATAATGCTGTGGAAATCAATTTCGCTGGCATCCATGGCATCAAACAATTTGCTTAACGCTTCTGATGACACACCCTGAGCTTCGGGTGTGCTGCGCGGCAGATTATTAACTCTTTTTGCTGATGTTGGAAATGCCGACAACAGCGATGGTACAATAACCAAACCAGCTGTACTTAAGCCAACTTGTTTAATAAATTTTCTTCTTGTGTTAACTTCTATCATACTGTAAACTATTAATTAATACTATCCACTTTGCCTTTGGCTGGCCGTTAATACTTAAAATGGATGTGGCTATAATTGGAAAACCTATCAAATATATATAATAAGCAAGCACAATAATTGCTATGTATTTAATTAGCAAGCTATGACAGAGGACCGCCTATTCTACATCTTTACTTTTAGTAAGTTTGGAGCGTGAACTCCTTAGACGACTCTGGTGCGGTATTTAACTACCATCGTAATATGGCTGCTTTACACGGCTCTGACAGCAGCCTGGCGCTGGGTTGGTTAACCCATAATGATCAGCAAATACGCTTTAAAGCCTTAGCCGGCATAGCTGACCTGAAAGGTAAAACCATTTTAGATGCCGGATGTGGTTATGCTGATCTTTTTGCATTTCTATCGCCAAATAATAAGCCTGCCCATTACTATGGTGTTGAGCAAATACCCGAACTGATAGAAGAGGCTAAGATCCGGTACGGACACCTAAGCTATGTCACGTTTATCGCTCGTAATTTTATAACTGCAGATTTGCCTACCGTTGATTATGTTTTTGCCAGCGGCTCACTTAACTATGGCAGCAGCGATGCCGGTTATATTTTTAAAGCAATTAGCAAACTGTTTGAATGCTGTAGATCAGGCTTGGCTTTTAACCTGTTACGGCATGTATCAAACACCGGTTTAATAGTTGCTTATGAACCCGAAATGATATTGGCGCATTGCCGCACCTTAAGCAACAACGTTATACTTAAAGATGATTACGACGAACAGGATTTTACTGTTTGGATGTATCGTTAAGCATTAACAAGCGGAATCACTTTCTCACCTATCAACTCAATTGATTTCATCAGCTGCGCATGGCTTAATCCCGCGTTGTCCATCTGGAAAGTAAAACGATCAACACCACCCAATGCATCGCTGTGGCGCAAAAGTTTTTCAGCAACCCGCTCGGGGCCACCAACAACCAAAACGCCTGTTGGAGCAATAAGCGAATCAAAATGTGGCCGGGTAACAGGTGGCCAGCCACGCTCTTTGCCCAGTCTTGTCCAAAGCTCAGCATAGCCTGGATAATACTCCTCAACCGCCTGCTCGTTTGTGTGGGATACATAGCCCGGCGAGTGCAAGCCTACTTTTAATTGCTCTGGGGTAAAGCCCGCACGTTGGCCCGCCTCGCGGTAAAGGTCAACCAACGGTCTAAAGCGATGGGTATCGCCGCCAATAATTGCCACCATCAAAGGTAAGCCTAATGTACCGGCCCGTATAAATGATGCCGGTGTGCCCCCCACGCCCAACCATATTGGCAACTTAGGTTGTAAAGCCCGTGGATAAACAGGCAGGTTGTGCAATGGTGCCCTGAACTTGCCTTGCCAAGTAATAAATTCGTTGTCTCTTATTTGTAAAAGCAGATCCAGTTTCTCTTTAAAAAGCGCATCGTAATTATTTAAATTAAAACCGAATAAGGGATAGGCTTCTATAGAAGACCCACGCCCCACTACGAGTTCGGCGCGACCCTTGGATATCAGATCAAGCGTAGCAAAATTTTGATAAACGCGCACAGGGTCGGCGGCGCTTAGTACGGCTACTGCACTTGCCAGGCGTATATTTTTTGTACGTGCGGCGGCGGCGGCAAGGATAACAACCGTGGCAGAATCCAGGAATTCCTTTTTATGATGCTCGCCAATTCCAAACACTGCAAGGCCCGCCTGATCGGCCAGTTCAATACGTTCCAACAGTTGCTCCATAGCATCAACGCTGCTTAATTGGTTGGAGCCGTACATGGCCGATGCAAAGCTGTCTATCCCTATTTCCATATTAGTTAAAGGTAAAAACTCAAAATTACACAATAAAGTATCCATTTTATTTATTAATGTTATTATAGATATGATCTACATATTAATTTGATTATTAAATATTTAATATATTCTCATTTACCCAATTACAAATATATCAACGATTTTAGAGGCGCTTTAAAAATTTCTGTATTTAATACAGAACTGATTTTTTACCTATACTTGCGCCCTTATTTTATGAGTTATTTTAAGGAGCTTTTAAATTTACTGACCATTGAACGCGCTGCTGACGAAGCAGCCTTTAGCGGCCTTACAGCCGGCACCGGGGCGGCTCAGCGACGAGCATCTGGTCTGTGCTGGTACCCTATCGCCATCCGCAATACTGAAACAACACGCGGAGATTATCTAAGCGTTGAAGTTGAACGCACTACCCATAATGATATCCAGCATCAGATCCGTTTTGGCAGTTCGGTTGCTTTGTTTTCCAATCATGATACTGCCGACCGGCTGAATGGTACGGTAACATATATTGGCGCTGACCGCATGAGGATAACGCTACTAACCGAAGAGTTACCCGATTGGGCAAGCGACGGTAAACTGGGGATAGATCTGTTGTTTGACAATCACAGTTACAACGAAATGCAGGCGGCCGTTAAGCTGGCTGAAAAAACTGACAGTCATTTAATCAGGGTACTTACCGGAAGTGAAAGTGCTGTTGTAAACAAGTTAACTTATGCTGACCCTGCTTTAAATACCTCACAACAAAATGCCGTTGCAAATATCTTAGGGGCTCAAAGACTGGCCATTGTACACGGGCCACCGGGTACAGGTAAAACTACTACCCTTGTGGCAGCTATAAGTGCTTTAATTGAACGCGGAGAACCACAGATATTGGTCGTAGCGCCAAGTAATACTGCTGTTGATCTGTTAAGCGAAAAATTGGACGAGAAAGGCTTAAACGTGCTGCGCATTGGCAATCCGGTTAGGGTTACTGAGCGTTTACAGCGCCTTACCCTGGAGAGCCGCATGGCTGAGCATAGTCAGATCAAAGACGTTAAAAAGCTGAAGAAAAACGCCTCGGAGTTTAAAAACATGGCGCATAAGTACAAACGCAATTTTGGCAAAGCTGAGCGTGAACAACGCAAGGTCCTGTTTGACGAGGCGCACCGAATTACCCGCGACGCAACAAAAATAGAGGAATTTATTAGCGATGACGTGATAAGTACGGCACAAGTTATTACAGCTACGTTGGTTGGGGCCAATCATTATACCATAAAAAACATAAAGTTTAACACTGTTATTATTGACGAGGCCGGCCAGGCGCTTGAACCCGCGGCCTGGATACCGATTTTAAAGGCCCAGCGCCTTATTATGGCGGGGGACCATATGCAACTACCTCCTACTGTAAAGTCGCGACAGCAGGGCCTTACCACTACCCTACTGGAAAAATGCGTAGCCTTGCAACCTCAAGCCGTTGCCTTATTAGAAGAACAATACCGGATGAATAGCCAGATTATGGGTTTTTCGTCGTTAAAGTTTTATAAAAACAGACTTATTGCACACGAAAGCGTAGCCAACCGCGTTTTGAGTGAAACTGATGAGCCATTTACTTTTATAGATACCGCAGGCGCGGGTTACGAAGAACAAAGCGAAGGCACCAGCACGATTAACCCCGACGAGGCGGCATTTGTAGGACGCCATATTGAAGCAATGAATTATGCCGATAATTTAAGCATAGCTGTTATTGCGCCTTATAAAGAGCAGGTTAATTTATTGAAAAACATTTTAACCGAAACCTCCGTTGAAGTAAATACGGTTGATGGATTTCAGGGTCAGGAACGCGACGTGGTTTACATTTCGCTTACCCGTAGTAATAGTGAAGGTGTTATTGGCTTTTTAAGTGACTATCGCCGCATGAATGTTGCCATGACACGCGCCAGGCTTAAACTTATAATAATTGGAGATAGCGCTACATTAGGCCAAACTCCATTTTACACCGACCTTATTGCCTATGCAGAAGGTTTGGCCGGCTATAAAAGTGTATGGGAATATTAATAAAACAAAATGTATACCTTTAGGTTATAAATTTTTCAAACAATCACAATGATTAAATTATTTATAGGCGGCTTTCCACTTGATATGACGGAGTTGGAAATTGTGCAACGGGTTGCTCTTTATGCTGATGTACAGACCATAAAAATAGTGCGCGACAAAAAAACCAAGATTTGTAAGGGTTACGCTTTTTTAGAAGTTACTGACCGCGCCGGTGCCGAACAAGCTATGGATGCGCTAAACGGAACCCTGATAGCCGGTCGCGAATTACTGTTAAATATTGTAGAAGAAGACCAGCCGAAAAAGACCGCAAGCCGTCCAAAATTTGCACCTAAAACATTTAATAAGCGCCCTCGGCTACAGCGCAATTAATTAAGTTATATAACGTAATAAAGAACCTCGGACGTAAGCAATTTGCAACGTCTCTCGTTTTTTTAAAACGGAACAGTAAGCCTGAAACTAATATTCCTCCCCATATTGTAAATACCGTAACGCCCATTAGGCGATGTTTGGTAATATTCAAAATATTTTAACCGGTTAAGGTGCGATTGGTAGGCTTTGTCAAAAATATTATCAGCCATTACAGACAGATCAAAAACCGTTTTATTCGCCTTATTCTTTACAGTGACGCCGGTACCTAAGCTAAATAAGCTATAACCTGGTGTGGCAGTTTCTGTATCGTCGGCAGCGTAAAAGTGATTTTGGGTTGCATACATATCAGCCGCAACCTTTACATAAAAGTTATTAATAATAGCTTTTACTTCAGACCGGGCATGCAGTGGCGGAATAAGTGGCAAATATTCTGCAGCTGTACCTTTTGCGCCGTTTTTTACCCCTTTTATATAAGCAAGACTGTTAGTAAAGTTAAGCCACTTTAGCTGTTGCGGATGCAGGTTGACTGTCAACTCAGCCCCATAAAGCCGTGCTGCGGCCTGTTGGTATTGGTAGGTGGTATTGCCCGGCACAATAATAACCGGGTTACCGGCTGCGTCCGTAAGTTTAGATTGAAATATGTAATTGGTAATGTTGTTGTTAAACACTTCGGCAGATATGTCCATATCTTTCAGATAAGCGGCAAAGCCCAGATCTTGCTGTAAGCTAAACTCCGGCGCAAAACTGCGGTTACCCAGATAAACAATATGGGCACCAGGGTCAAGGCCGTTTGAGCCTATTTCGGTTATATTAGGCGCACGATATCCCCTTGCTATGTTGGCTTTTAGCAAAACCCGCTCAGTTATATTATAGGTTACACCCGCACTACCCGAAATGCCATGAAAAACTTTGGAAAATGATGGAAATTGCAAGTTACCGCCTGCGGCAATATCTGCTGCGGTACCTTTGCGTTCAAAGCCGGTAGCAGGATCTGTTCCAACATAAAAATCGTTCCAGTTAATATTCCGGCTATCATAACGCAGGCCGCCCAAAACGTTAAAATTGCCAATCTTCTTCTTAACTAACACATAAGTGCCGGCATCAAAAAGATTATAATCGGGTATTGGGAAAGCTGTACCATTCTTGCTCCGGTTACCCTGAAACATACCGTTTAACCCTATAGTAGCTTCCCAACGATTCAGTTCGGGAAGGTTATATTTAATATCATAATTTAGCGTATTAAGCACTACATACAAGCCCGGTTGCGCAGTAGCGGTTGGATGGTTGTACTCCCTACGAACGCTTTGCTGCACGGCAAAAAGCGCATCGATATTACCCTCACCTACATTTAAAGCGGCATGTGTATAAATGCGGTAGTGTTGAATGTGCTGGTATAAGGGAGAAAGTTTATATGAGTTTAATTCGGCATCACTCACAACAGGGCGGTTGGTGATATCGTCGATATTTGCTTCACTTACCTGTTTTGTAAAGCGCCGGCTATTTTGCTCGCGACTACCATCCGGTATTTCCTGCTGGTTGTTGTATAAGTTGGCCGCTATTTTAAACTCTCCCCATTGCTTATTAACCCTGGCCATTGCCGATAAGTTGAGCTCGTTAAAGCCCGTGTTGTAAACCAGGCCATCAATACTGTTACGATAATCATGCGCCCGTTTCATAGAGCTCCTTACGTTATACTTCCAATCGCCGTTTTTATAATTAAGGCCCAACGATGCACCTAAACTACCATTGTTGGTGTGCGCCTCCGTGCTTAAATCACCGTGCAGTTGCTTATCATCTTTGTAAACCAGCTCAGGCAGCATATTAATTACTCCCGCCAAAGCATCTGATCCGTAGGTTAAACTGGCAGGGCCTTTAATTACTTCTACCCTGCTTATACCGAACTGGTCTATCTCAATGCCATGCTCATCGCCCCATTGCTGGCCCTCCTGCCTGATGCCATCATATAAAGTTAAAACACGGTTATACCCCAATCCTCTTATAAAAGGTTTAGAGATATTGGGGCCTGTAGTTACGGCACTAACACCCGGAATGCTGCGGGTTATGGCATCAACTATATTGGTATTGGCCTGGCTGTTGATAGCCTTGCTGTTCATTACAGCAATAGGTACCGGATTGCTCCTTATTGAGGTGGCGCGTGTTACACCGGTTATAACAACCTCGTTAAGGTTTGTTTCTACGGGCGTTAATGCGATGGTTATCTCCCGCGACGCTTCGGCAGTTACTGTTATAAGCTGCTTTTGCAACGCGTAACCTATTGCCGAAACCTGTAATTCATGTTGCCCTACCGGTATGTTAACTAACCGGAACTGTCCGTTCTCATCTGTTTTTGTACCGATTGCGGTACCTTTTACTTTCACAGATGCAGATGCAAGTTGTTGGTTGTTAGCAATGACCTTACCGCTTATACTGCCAGTTTGCGCTTTTAACAAAGCCGGGCACATTATGAACAGAACAAAACAAAAACGAAACAGCATATTAAACATTTCTAAAATAAATTATACCACAAAGCAAATAAATAAAATTAGGTATACCTAATTTTATTTTACTAAAATTATTTTACTTAGTTTTGGGTAAACCGAAAAAAGAGATGAATACATTATCGGAAGAAAACTATCTTAAGGCTATTCTCAGGCTTTCGCAAAAGTCTAACGAGAAAATTACAGCTACTGCTATTGCCGAAGCGCTTGGCAACAACGCGGCATCAGTAATTGATATGATAAAAAAGCTGACAGATAAAAACCTGATAGAGTATGATAAGAAAAAAGGCGCGCGCCTAACGCCACAAGGTTTAAAGGATTCTATATTAATAATGCGTAAGCATCGTTTATGGGAAGTTTTTTTGCTGGAAAAACTGGGCTATCATTGGGATGAGATACACGAAATAGCTGAAGAACTGGAGCACATAAGCGATGCGACTCTTGCGGACAGATTAGATAAATTTTTGGGCTTCCCGGAATACGACCCGCATGGTGATCCCATCCCTACTGCCGCAGGCAAGCTGCCTAAAACTTACACTGTAAGCTTAGCTGATGCTAAAACAAGCGCCAGCTGTAGGGTTGCGGCAGTGAGAGATACGAGCGCTGCTTTTTTACAATACCTGGTTAAGCTTGGTATCGGCATAAACACCCAAATAAAAGTAATTGAAAAGATCAGCTACGACGGTTCGCTGGTGATTAAAATCAACAACGGTGAAAATGTTACCGTTTCGCAAAAATTCAGCGAAAATATATTGATAAGTTAATTACGGTTGCAGTTTAACATCGCTTGCTTATTTCAAATACACATAGGTTATTCCGTCCCCGCCCCTGTCGGCATGTTCGTCCTCCAGCCTGTCAACCTGATCATACTTTTTAAGGTATTGCCTTATCATTTTGCGTAGTATACCATCACCCTTGCCGTGCAGTATTTTCAAACTTCCGTAACCCATCATCAGGGCGCGATCAAATAGGCGTTCTATAGCAGCAATAGCGTCTTCGGTACGCATGCCACGCACATCTATCTCCGGATTAAATCCTGCTATATCACTTGTTTGGGTGCTAAAATTACGGCGTATCTCTTTCGGCACCGATGATTTGGAAATCTTTTGCACCTTCTTGCTTTTCGCTACTGTGCGAAGATCACCAATAGCAATGATTACGTTATCCCTGGCTATTTCCATTACCTGGCCGGTAGTTTCTGAATCTGTTAGTTTTACCCAGTCGCCAACCTTTAACTCGTCGGCAGATGGTGCAACTTTTACTGCTGCCGGTTTAATAACATTCTTTTCAAGTTCGCGGCTCAGGTTATCGCGCAACACACGCGTTTTCTCCTTATCGGCATTATTGCTTTTAATTTCTGCTATAGTGTTTTCCACCAATTTATTGGCGCTGAGGATGATGTTTTTGGCCTCGTCTTTAGCCTTGCGCATCAACTCCTTTTTGTTCTCTTCCAAATAGCTTTTCAGCTTTTCATTCTCGGCTAACAAAAGGTTAACATGCTTTTGCTGCCTATCCAACTTAACGCGTGTATCTAAAATCTCCTTTTTCTCACGCTCCAACCCAACTAATAAGGTATCTACATTTTTTTGCCCGGCGCTTATTTTGGTTTTTGCCAGATCAAGTACTTGCTTTGGCAAACCAATTTTTTGCGCAATCTCAAAAGCGTATGAACTGCCCGGCTTACCAACTTCTAAAATATACAGCGGCTGCATTTCCACATTGTTAAACAACATAGAGGCATTTTCTATTCCCTCGGTATTGCCCGCAAATATTTTAAGATTGGAGTAGTGCGTGGTTACCATCCCGCGTACTTTTTTGCTATTGAGCGATTCCAGCACGGCTTCGGCAATTGGCCCGCCAAATTGCGGATCAGTGCCTGTACCAAACTCGTCAATCAATATCATCGACTTGCCATTGGCCTGCTCAACAAAGGTTTTCATTTTTGAAAGATGCGCGCTGTAAGTACTCAAATCGCTTTCAATAGACTGGTCATCACCTATATCCACGAAAAACTGCTTAAATACACCTACCTCGCTTATATCATCCGCAGGTATCAGCAAACCTGATTGCGCCATTAAAAGCAATAAACCAACCGTTTTCATGCATACCGACTTACCACCGGCATTCGGGCCCGATACTACCACAATACGCGTTCCCTCGTCAATTTTCACATTAAGCGGGACAACGGTTTTGCCTTCCTTTTTAAAATTTAAAAACAGTAAAGGGTGGCGCGCATTAGTTAGTTTAAGCGTTGCATCATTCACAACTTGCGGCATTTCACCTTCAATATCAATAGCAAAAAGCGCTTTGGCCCTAACAAAATCAAGCTTGGTAAGCAAACCATGATAGGATAGCAGAAGTGGCACATATGGCCTTAACTCGGTAGTTAAGGCGGTAAGTATCTTTACAATTTCGCGCCGCCGCTCAAATTCCAGGTCGCGGATAAGGTTATTTAGCGTGAATACCTCCTCGGGTTCCATGTAAACCGTTTGCCCGGACGCAGATTCATCATGAATAAAACCCTTTAGTTTGCGCTTGTTTTCGGCAAGCAATGGGATACACAATCGCCCGTCTCTAACGGTTAATGAGCCATCAGCCGTCCATCCGTTTGATGAAGCGCTTTTAAATATCTGGTCAATTTTTTTGCGGGCGTCTTGTTCAGCTTTAGCTATTCCCGATGTGATATCAGCCAGATCGCGCGAGGCGTTGGGTTTTATTTTTCCTTTCGGGTCAATTACCTGGTCTATTTTTTTTATGATGGCTTTTTCAATAGGCAAATGCTCAAATAAAGCTTCAAGATTAGGGTATTGCCCCTCCCGTTCATTAAAATATGCTATTACCGCAAATACGGTAGAAAGCGACGACTGAACCTGAAAGAACTCTTCTTCAGTTAAAAACGCACCCTCCAGTTTGGCTTTATTGGCTAATGATTTTAGATCAAAAAAATGATGAATAGGTAAGGCTGCATCATTCAGTAAAATATTTTTGAATTCGGCTGCCTGACTCAGAAACTTCTTTATCAGGTCATAATTGCTCATCACCTGTATCTTGTCAACCATTTGCTGACCCATAACACTCAGGCAATGTGCTTTTATCAGTTCCTTTACCTCGGTAAAACCCAGCTTATCAATACTATTATTGGGGTAAAGCATTATATTTTATTGAATTCGTGTGTGTAATTTTAACTTGATGGCTTTACTTGCTTTTGTTGTTGAGTCAAGCCTTAATGAGTCAGCTTTCCTCTTTTTTTCAGCTTCGAATTTTGCCCTTAGTTTTTTAGTTTCCTTCTCGGCTATTTTGGCATTAACTTCACTCAATGAATCGATTTTAAATTGCAATACTACAGTTACACTATCGTATAACTCCGTCATTTCATCGGGCCTGCCGGCATAATACGCTACGCTTTTGTTAAACAGAGCAGAGTCAACGCCATATTTTTTAAAAAGAAGCCCATAACGATTGGTGCCATATTTATAAAGGCTATCTTTCGCAACGTGCGAAGACAACGATCCATTAATTATATGAACATCAGATAGCATATGCACCATTTTATCTTTTTCGATAATATCGCCGGGGGTTTTATCCTGCTTACATGACATGAATAAAAACAAAGCCGAAAAAAACAAGATGAGATGTCTGCGCATTATTTAATTTAGCGGTTTTAAAAGAACAAAATTACGATAAATGAGCATTGCCGATAACATTAATAATTTAAAAAGCCAAACTGCCGGGCAAAATGTAACTTTAGTGGCTGTATCAAAAACAAA
The DNA here is from genome assembly GCF_054061755.1 of Mucilaginibacter sp. HD30. NCBI lineage: Bacteria > Pseudomonadati > Bacteroidota > Sphingobacteriia > Sphingobacteriales > Sphingobacteriaceae > Mucilaginibacter > Mucilaginibacter sp. HD30. Next base: position 1,250,268 of record NZ_JBSSEO010000001.1, on the reverse strand, counting down.
AACTGTAGCCGAAGTTATGGAAGCCTATCAAGCCGGGCAACGTGTTTTTGGCGAGAATATGGTACAGGAACTTGTTGAAAAACAAGAGCAATTACCTAATGACATTGAATGGCATTTAATAGGCCACCTGCAAAGTAATAAGGTAAAGTACATAGCGCCGTTTATAGCAATGATACAATCTGTTGATAGTATTAAACTATTGCAGGAGATAAATAAACAGGCGCTAAAAAACAACCGCGTAATAGATTGCCTGCTACAGATCTATATAGCGGACGAGGAAACAAAATTTGGTTTGGGTTTTGACGAAGCGATTGAGTTGCTGCGTGCCGATGACTTTTCGGCATTGAAGAACATCCGGATACGTGGGGTTATGGGCATTGCTACCAATACAGATAAAGAGAAACAGCTTAAAGATGAGTTTTACGAACTTAAGACCTTTTTTGACGGCCTTAAGCAAAGCTTTTTCAGAAAAGAGGATAGCTTTAATACCATATCAATGGGTATGTCTGCTGATTATGAAATTGCTATAGAACAGGGCAGTAACATGATACGCGTAGGCAGCACTATTTTTGGCGGCCGGGTAATTAAACACTGGAAAAACAATTGATTTTTTGATTTCGGATTTGTTTTATTTAGAATTTACAATGGTCTAATGACCAATGAGATAATAACCAATGACTATTGAACTAAGAGTTGCTGTAAAAGAAGATTGCGTACGGTTATTAGAACTGGTTAATGAGCTTGCCCTTTACGAACGGGCACCACAGGAAGTAACCGTTACTTTGCAGGAGTTTGAAGAAGCTGGCTTTGGGGAAAGACCGGTGTGGCGGGCCTTTGTAGCGCAGGTGGATGGGCTTATTGTTGGCTTCGCGTTGTATTATATTCGTTTTTCTACCTGGAAAGGCTGCCGTATGTACCTGGAGGACTTTTTAGTTACCGAAACCATGCGCGGCAAGGGCATTGGCAAAATGTTATTTGAACGGGTGCTAAGCGAGGCTAAGGAAAAGGGATACAGTGGCGTGGTTTGGCAGGTGCTTGACTGGAATGAACCAGCTATCAATTTTTATAACAAGTACGCTGCAAGCTATGATGCGGGTTGGCTAAATGCATCCGTATCCAAAGAACAAATGCAAGGTTTGAGCTTATGAAGGTTTATGTATTAATATTGATAGTGGCGTTAGGATTAAGCGCCTGCCAATGGGGCGAGACCAGCCACCAAAAGCCGGATTTTAATAAAGATACCCTTGCTTTTACTTACGATACAATTAAAGTCCGTGCTTCGGACTGTGGGAATAAAGCTGACAGTTTATGCAGCGTTGCATCAATTATCTACCCAAGGTTTAAGAACGAAAAAGCGCTTACCGACGCTATAACGCAAAAACTTATTTCAAGCGGTTTTAACAACCCTGATAAAAAGCGGGATACAAGTTTACATTCATTTGCCGAAGATTTTATAGCTGGATATGTTAAGGACAATCCTAAACAATATAGCCCTGAGATGTTTTATACCCTCAATTTAAAGGCAATGGTTGTTAGACAGGATTCAAGCTTAACCACATTGCAACTTGAAGGATATACTTATGAGGGAGGTGCACATGGAGCAAGCTCCACCACATTTATTAATTGGAACCCAAAAAGCAAAAGCAATATAACACTGGCAGCTGTTTTGACCGACGACTATTACGCAAAACTTACGGCCGTGGCCGATACTATTTTCAGGCGACAGGAGCAGCTAAGCGATACTTCATCGTTGGCTCGGGACTATTTTTTTAAGGATAACAAGTTTGCGCTCAATGATAACTATATGTTCACCCCCATCGGCATAAGGTTTTTATATAATCAATATGAAATAAAACCTTATGCAGCGGGTACAACAGACCTGTTTGTACCTTACACCAGGATCAGATCACTTTTACGCCCTAACACGGTGATAACTCAATATATCAAATAATGCTTGTTTTTAAATTCGGCGGCGCATCTGTTAAAGATGCAAACGGTATTACCAACCTGGCAAATGTGGTTAACCAATACAAAGAAAATCAGCTGCTCATTGTAGTTTCGGCAATGGGTAAAACTACCAACGCTTTAGAGACACTTACCAAGGCATATGTAGATGGATCTGAAAATATGCATACCATATTTGAGGATATTAAACAATACCATTACAACATAATGGCTGAACTTTTTGAAGCATCGCATCCTGTTTTTAACGAAGTGGCAAACACTTTTGTTGAGATAGATTGGATGGTAGAAGAAGAACCGCAGGATGATTATGATTTTATTTATGATCAGATAGTATCCATTGGCGAATTGGTGTCAACGCGTATAGTTGGTGCTTATTTAAATAAAGCAGGCCTGCAAACACAATGGGTAGACGTTCGCGGATATATTCATACTGATAATACCTACCGCGAAGGAACGGTGTTATGGGATAAAACACGGGAGAGTATTAGTAAAAGCATACCCCATTTGCTTGAAAAAAGTTTTATAATTACCCAAGGCTTTTTAGGGGGCACATCTGAGAATTTTACAACTACGCTTGGGCGAGAGGGATCTGACTATACTGCATCTATTTTCGCTTCGTGCCTGGGTGCAGAATCTGTTACTACCTGGAAGGATGTACCGGGGGTATTAAATGCGGATCCGAAATACTTTGAAGATACCGTGAAATTTGATGTACTAAGCTATAACGAAGCCATAGAGATGACCTATTATGGCGCGACAGTAATCCATCCAAAAACGATTAAACCGCTACAGAATGCCAATATCCCGCTGCTGGTTAAGCCGTTTGGCGACCCCACCGCACCGGGCACAATTATAAGCGGCCATATTAAGCCAGTGTTTGCAAAACCGGTAATTATATTAAAACAAAACCAGGTATTGCTTTCGCTCTCTACAAAGGATTACTCTTTTATAACCGAAAATCATTTAAGCGATATATTCGGACGGTTTGCCGCAAATAACGTAAAGGTAAACACCATGCAAACATCTGCACTTAGTTTCAGCTTTTGTGTTGATTATAAAGAAGAGAGCTTTGAAAAGTTTGTGGAAGCTTTTAACGGCGCTTATAAAGTGCGCTACAATACCGGTCTTACCTTAATAACAGTTAGGCATTATGGCGAAACAACACTTAAAGAATTAAGCAGTGGTAGAACCGTTTTATTGGAGCAAGTAAGCAGGAATACGGCGCAGGTAGTTTTGAAATAGATCAAAACTACTCGCTGAAAACCTCTATTGATTTTAACAAAGGCGAGCCCCCTGCGTTACCAACTCCGGCTACCGTATAAATTTTGCCTTTGTAGAAAACTGCGCCTGCGGCGTGGCGGCCCTCAACAATGGGTGCAAGCGTACGGAAAGCCCCTGTTTTCACATTATAAACTTCTACTTCGCTGTGGGCTTTGCGTTGCTTAGCGCTTTCCCCGGCTATAATAAACAGATCATTTTTAACAGCAATTGTGGTGTTTCCCGCCCGCAACGTTGGTAATTTAGCAGGCGCCGTGCTCCATTGTTTAGTTTTAAAATCGTATACATCAACCGCGTCTATCACGTTGGCAAGACCTTTCTTTTCCAGCGCATTTGATTGCACGCCAGCTATTAAATATAATTTATCGCCAACAAGCCCTGCCCTTACATGGTCGCGCGCACTGGGTGCATCTGTTAGCTTTGTCCATTTTCCGGTTTTAGGGTCATATTCATCAAACCAGGTTACGTTGCCGGTCCAGTGTCCGTCTACTATACCTGTAACAACATAAAATTTGTCTTTGTAAACCACTACCCCACCCGAGCCGCGTCGTCTGTCTGCAGGTATCTCGTCGCCAACCCGCCAGGTATCTGTTTTAGGGTTGTAGATATAAATGTTTGCAACGGGTTTTTCGTGCGGGTAACTGCCCGTCATAGCGCATACAAGATAAATCTCATCCTTATAAACCACCCCCTGAAAGTGGTTAAGTTCGATAGGTGATTTTGCCCCATTTGTCCATGTATCTGTTTTCGGATCAAAAATATTTACCTCATTTATACCACGCCCGCCAAGCAGATAGAACTTGTCTTTAACTGCAACAAAATCACATTCCTCTCGAGGTTTATAGTTTCCGGTCGTTTGAATTATTTTCCACGAATATTTCTCAAACTGCGCATAAGCAGTGCTAATGAAAATACAGGGTAGTAATACTAAAAGCTTAATTTGTTTCATAGCTATAATTAATTCGGCTGGTATAAGAGTATACAGAAAGCCTAATTGGTTTAAGCATTAAATGTATCATATTCTAATAAATAACACAAACGTGCCGCGTATAAATAGTAAACGCTACTGAGTAGTCAATAGCGTTTTACTTATATCATTGTTTTACCGGCGGGCCCTGTGGTGGCGGACCTTGAGGCGGCGGACCCTGCGGACCTCCCCTGCCATCTGCTAGGCCCCCGGGTCGGTGCATGCGCATATCTTTTTTTATTTGCTGATATTTTTTAAACTGAGTGGCGGTAAGTATACTTTTCACTTTACTATCCCGTGCCGCAACTAATTTATCAACTTCTTCCTTTTTTCCCGGTGGCGGTGGTGGAGGCGGGGGCGGTCCATCGCCGCGAAGTTTTTCCATACTTGCGAAGAAATCTTTGTAAGCTGCCTCAAGCTTTTGTTTTTGGGCAGGTTTAAGGGTCAGTTCTTTTCCTAAATGCTCCGATGTGCGTTTAAGTCTTTCTTCGGGAGATGGACGCCTATCCGGCAGTGGTGGTTGCTGTGCTTTTAAAGCCGATGCAAACAATAAGGCTACTGCAAATAATCCGATTCTATTTTTCATCTATTTAAATTTACAGATTTAGACGGCTTATTCAGTAAAATCCTTCGCAACCCCTTAAAACAAAAAACGCCCCCCGAAAAAATTCGGGAGGCGTAAACTTAATTGTTAATGATTATTAAAGTTTGAAGCCGTAAGCTACACGTAAACCTACTAAACCGTAGTTATTGCTTTGACCTGAGAAATTCTCATAACGTGCAGATATGTCCCATTTTTCATTTGCAAAACCCAAACCCGGAGCCACAATTAACTTTGTGTTACCACCTGAGTTTGTTTCAAAACCAGCACCTGCTTCTGCACCAAAATAAAAGTTCTCAGCAAAAAAACCTTTGATACCCAATTTTACCGGCACCAAACCTCCATCTTTACCGTTAACAGTAGTGTTACCCACCGTATAGTTTTTTCCAAAGAAATTATAAAAGCCAGAGGTTAGTGTCCAGGCTAAGCCTTCGTCGGCACCATATTGTAAACGCGGTGTAATACCTGCATAAATATTTGAGCCATTTGAAGCGTCACCTGTTGGTGCACCAACTTCAGCGCCTATACCAAAACGTAGTCTGCTATCTGATTGTGCATTTGCATTTGTCCCGATAAATAGTGCTACACCTGCTATAGCTGCAGCAGCTAATTTTGTTAACTTTTTCATTGTTGTGTCTATCTTTTAAGTAAATATATTGCTGCAATCAATTCAAATACTTTGCCACAAGCACCAAAAACAGCATAATTTAACATTTAAAAAACCCCGCTTTTCTTCGTTTTTACCGTAAAACAGGTAGTTTATTGGCTGATAGCCACATGGATTAGTTGTAAATCAAAACATACTGCTAAAACAAGCAGCCCTGCGCACAACTAATTTAAAAAAGTGCCTTGTTTTTAGTTCAGTTTGTATGGAAAACTCGGCTTAATAAAACAAAAAAGGCCCCCAATATTCACTGAGAGCCTTTTTTATACTAATAACTTATCAGGTCTGCGGGTCGTGCTCCGGATCAGGTTTATAATTTTTTTGCAGTTCTGCCAGTTTTTCCTTGCCGTATGCCAGGCGTGTTATCAGGAAAAACAGAACAGGTACAATAAAAATAGCCAGCAATGTTGCGGCAAGCATACCACCAAATACAGTAAAGCCTATTGTTTTACGTGCAATGGCACCGGCACCTGATGCAAAGAGCAACGGTAATACACCCAGAATAAACGCAAGCGATGTCATTATAATGGGCCGCAAGCGTAATCTTACCGCCTCCAGTATGGATTTCTCCAATTCCATTCCACTATCCACCCGCTCTTTTGCAAACTCTACAATCAATATAGCATTTTTAGCGGCGAGGCCTATCAGCGTTATTAATCCTATTTGGGCATAAACGTTATTATCAAGTCCTTTGTTAAAGGTAAGGAAGAGGATAGCACCCATTGCACCCAACGGCACTGCTAATAGCACCGAGAATGGTACAGACCAACTTTCGTACAAAGCAGCCAGGAACAAGAATACAAATCCTACAGATAACATAAAGATATATACCGTTTTTGATCCGGATAACTTCTCTTCGCGACTTAAACCTGTAAACTCATAACCGTACCCTTGTGGCAGGGTTTGCGCAGCCACCTCTTCCAGGGCGTTTAATGCATCTCCACTACTATAGCCCGGCTTGGCTGTGCCATCAATTTCGGCAGCTCTAAACAGGTTAAAATGCGTTATCAGCGGCGCATTCTCCATCATCTTATAGGTTGTAACCGTACTTAACGGCACCATATTACCGGCCTGGTTACGTACAAAATACTGCCCTATGTTGGCTATGCTTGTGCGGTAATTAGTATCGGCTTGTGCTAAAACTCTAAAAGTACGGCCATATAAAGTCATGTCATTTATGTACGAACTGCCCATATAAACCTGCAGCGCGTTGTTTATATCGCTTATTTGCACACCCAGGCGTTTCGCCTTTTCCCGGTCTATTGTAAGTTGATAAGCCGGCGTACGTGCTGTAAAGAAACTATAAGCCTTAGCTATCTCAGGGCGTTTATTCACCTCGGCAACGAAGTTATTTAACACGGTTTGGAAACTTGTAATATCGCCACCGGCTTCTTTTTCTTCCAGCATAAATGCAAAACCAGAGCTGTTACCCAAACCCGGTATTGCCGGTGGCGGAATAACAGTTACATTGGCTTCTTTGTACTTCGCCAGCTTTTGCTGCAAATAACCAACCAGTTCAAGCGAGGTTTTCTTGCGCTCATCCCATGGTTTAAGCTGAACGAATACCGTGGCACTGCTTGATTTTGTAGCAAAATTCACTACGTTAAGGCCGCCCAGCGCAGCGTAATGGCCAACTTCGGGCACACTGTCCAGGGTTTTCATTACATCAGTCAGCACAGCTACGGTTCTTTCTGTTGATGATGCCTCGGGTAGGTCATATGTAACATATATACGGCCCTCGTCCTCCACCGGGATAAAGCCGGTAGATTTTTTCATGAACATAAACACCGTACCTACAATTATGCAGATCAAAATAACAACCACAAATTTGGAGTTTTTTATACCCCGGTGTACGCCATTACGGTATTTGCCGGTAACACGGTCAAACCAGGTGTTAAACTTGTAAAATAACTTATCCAGACCAGTAGACTTATCGTCAATTTTATGTGGTTTAAGTATTAGTATACACAATGCAGGTGTTAAAGAGAGGGCCACAAATGCTGATATCATTACTGATATAGCTATGGTTATAGCAAATTGCTGATACAGCCTGCCCACTATACCCGGTATAAAACCAACCGGCACGAACACTGCCGCCAGTATGAGCGCTATCGCTATAACAGGTGCAGAGATATCTTTCATGGCCTGGCGGGTTGCATCAACGGGCGACATGTTTTTCTCGTCCATATAATGTTGTACAGCTTCAACCACTACAATGGCATCATCTACCACAATCCCTATCGCCAATACAAAACCAAATAGTGTAAGTGTGTTTATGGTAAAGTGCAGCGGTATAAAGAAAATGAATGTGCCTATAATAGATACAGGGATGGCCAACACCGGAATAAGCGTTGTGCGCCAGCTTTGCAAGAACAGAAACACCACGATAATAACCAACACAAGCGCAATTACCAGTGTTTCAACCACCTCGTGCACAGAGACTTTTATAACCGTTACCGCCTCAAAAGGTACCATGTATGCAATATCATTAGGGAAGCTTTTTTTCATTTGCTCCATAGTGGCATATACATTCTCGGCTGTTTCAAGCGCGTTGCTGTTAGGGGCCTGGTATACTAATAAATACGATGCCCGTTTACCATCAACAAAAGAGTTACCTGCGTAGTTAAACTTGCCCAGCTCAACACGCGCCACATCTTTTAAATGTACTATAGCTCCGTTGGCGGGCTGGGTGCGTACCACTATATTTTCAAACTCGGCCTTGCTGGTTAGACGCCCTTTTACTAAAACACTATATTCAAAGGTTTGCCCTTTTAGCTGCGGTGTGGCACCAACGGTTCCGGCCGCTACCTGGGCGTTCTGCTCTTGCAGAGCCTGGGTTATATCGGCGGCTGTCATGCCTAAAGCTGCTAACTTATCCGGCTTTAGCCAGATACGCATACTAAAGTCATCAGCACGGCTAATTACATCACCTACCCCCTTGGTACGTAAAAGCGCATCTCTAACAAATATATTCGCGTAGTTATCTGTAAACGTTACGTTGTGCGTCGCTTTAGGCGAGTACATAGCCACCAGCATTAAAATACTTGGGTTACGTTTACGCACGGTTAGGCCAAGGCGTTGTACTTCCTGTGGTAAGGTCGGCGTAGCTATACCTACCCTGTTCTGCACATCAAGCGCGGCTATGTTAATATCAGTACCCAACTCAAAGTTAACGGTCATGCTCATGGCGCCATTATTGGTGCTGTTACTTTGCAGGTAGGTCATTCCGGGTGTACCGTTTACCTGTATTTCTACCGGGGTGGCTACCGTTTGTTCAACAGTTTGCGCATCTGCACCTACATAGTTGCCTGAAATTTGTACGGTTGGCGGCGTTATATCAGGGTACTGCCCTACGGCGAGCGTACTGATAGCCAGTATGCCCACAATAACTATCACCAGCGATATTACGATGGCCGTAACCGGCCTTCGGATAAAAGTTTCTGCTATCATTCTATATTATATTAACCGCCCTTACTTTGCCTGTGGTTTAGCTTGTCCCGCAGGTGCACCTTGCGGCGCCCCGCTGCTTAATGTTATTTTACCGCCATCGCGCAGCTTTTGAAAACCGTCTGTTATTACCTTGTCACCGGGGTTAATTCCATCCATCACCACTATGTTGCTACCTATCCGTGGGCCTAGCGTCACTTTTTGTTGCTTAGCGATGGTATCCTGCGATACAAACACAAAAAACTCTCCCATTTGCTCTGATACCGCCTTGTAAGGTATCTGCAAACGATTCCCCGAATCGTTATTTAAAACTTTCAAAACGCAGCTCATACCGTCTTTCAATAACCCATCCGGATTAGAGAATTCTACCCTTACTTTTATTGTACCGGTAAGGTTATTCACGCCACGATCCACCGCCAGTATCTTGCCGGTTTTGTTATATACGGTACCATCTGATAATTGAAGTCTGAAAGTTGAATCGGTAACCTTGCGCTGCAGTTCATAAAACCTGTTTATATCCTGCTCGTTCACCACTACATCAACTGCGATAGGGTTTTCGCTCGATACGGTATTCAACAAAGTGGTACCGGGAGTAACCTGCGAGCCCAGCCTTACCTGCGAGATCCCGATGCGACCGGTAACAGGTGCCGTAATTAAGGAATAGGAAAGATCTGTTTTTGCGCTTGCTATAACTGCTTTAGCCACTTCAACCTGGCTTTTGGTCATCTCGTAGTTAGCAGTGGCCTGGTCAACAGTCTGGCGGGCAACGGCATCATTCTTTAACAGCATATTATACCGGTCAATGTCCTTTTGCGCTTTAGTCAGATTGGCTTCTGCACTTACCAATTGCGCGTTGGCCTGCGCGTATGCGGCCTGATATTTACGGCGGTCTATTTCGTAAAGTGTTTTACCTTTTTGTACAATGTCCCCCTCTTTAAAAAATATACCGGTTATAAACCCTGTTACTGCGCTGCGAAGCTCTACGTTATTGGTAGATACTACCGTGCCCTGGTACTGGTCATAATAAGTGGCATCGGCATTCTGAGCTTCTGCAACCGACACAGGTATTGGCGGCGGTGCAGCATTTTGCGCGGCCTGCTGATCTTTGCATGATGTAAGCGCCAAAGCAATAATTGCAGTAAACAATAAAGAGTGATATTTTTTCATTGGTATAATTATAAAAGACGAATTTTTAATTTAATGTTATTCAAGCGGCAGTGTTCCTAAGGCCCTTTGCATATCTATTTTGCTGGCCAGTACCTGGAACAACGCGTTGTAATAATTTAATTGCGAGGTACGCAGATCTGCCTGCGCCACTATTACATCCAGGTAAGTTTTTACCCCTTCGCGATATTGTAAGCTCACTACATTATAAACATCGGCAGCAAGTGTTACATTCTCCTTAAGTGTTTGCCAGTTGGTGTAATTACTTTTATATGCCGCAAGCGCCTGCACATATTGTGTGCTGATAACGTTTTGTTGATTTACTATATCCAGATCAGTGCGCTCAACCTGTAAACGTGCCTTGCTCAAATTTTTCAATCTGCGCCCGCCTTGAAATATGGGTATGGTTAAAGACAGCCCCGCATAAGCGTTAGTGAAAGACTTACTGTACAAATTAGCAAGGTTGTTATTTAAAAACAAAAGGTTATAAGAGCCAATGGCAGAAAGCGATGGCAGAAAACCATATTTATAGTAGCTTACATTAACATTTTGCAGATTTTTTTGCGTTTGCAGCAACTGATACTCTACGCGGCTATTATAATTTAAAACCTGGTTGGTATCAATATAGGCCTCTTGTTCATAGCGGGTAGAATCATAGGTGAGCGCAAAATCTTTATTTGCCTGTACGCCCATTATTTGCTTTAAAGTGGCCGTTTTACTTTTTATCGCCTCGATTGTTTGCTTGCGCGATGCCAGCTCATTATTTAACGCTATGGTAGCTTGCTTATAATCAATTTTATCAACCACACCTGCCTGGTAGCGGCTGGTGGCGTCTTTTAAGCTGCGTTGCAGCCTGGTGATATTTTCATTGATAATGTTAAGGCGTTTTTGCGATAGCAATACATCAAAAAAAGCTTTGCTCACGTCAGAAACAACATCTATTTGTGTGCTTACCTCGTTCTGACGATATAGTAAGCGCGAATAATTAGAAGCTTTTGACGCTTGCAATACTTCATTATTATAAATGGTTTGAGTGATCTGTGCTCCCAAACTTGAAAATTCGTGAAAAGCACTACCCCCCGCGTTAACCTGAGCTGCGTTTACCGGCCCGCCTTTAAAATAATGCTGATATTGATTGGTAGAATTGATCTGCGGCAACCATGATGATAAAGATATGTCAATATCCCTTTCGTTTATCAGTTTATCAATACTGGCTTGCTTTATTGCCGGTTGGTTACGCAATGCAAATGCAATACTTTGTTTAAGTGATATAACCGCAGGTAAACTGTCAACAGGTGCTTGGGCAAACAATATTAACGGAAAGCAGTATATTAATAGAATTAATAAGAAGTACTTCTTTTTCATAAATGCAGAATAACAAAAACCCTTTGCCCGAATGAGCATTAAAACTTACCGAGGGCCTAATTAATTAAGAACTGCGAAGATGAGAGATTTGGATTTACAGAAAAAGTGATATAAATAATTTTACCTAAATTATACATTACAAGTACAATCAATGGTGTTTTCAACACTTTTAGGTGCTTTTTTAAAAAAAATTGAAAATTGACCACTCAAATAAATAAAAAAATTAATTAATTTGCCGAGTGGGAAAATACGTCGTGTGCAGAATATAACGCGATGTTAAAAAAATTTACATACTAAATATAGGTTATAAGCTTATTCGTGGTATTTTTACAAAAAATTTAAGCAGGGTTAATACATGGTTAAAAAACTACATGAGAAAATTGCTCAATTTAAAGATGCAGCAATGATCAGGGAGAAGGGCTTGTATCCTTATTTTAGGCCTATCGAGTCCGGCCAGGATACGGAGGTGATAATTGAGGGGAAGCGCGTTCTAATGTTTGGTTCAAACTCATACCTTGGTCTTACCAATCATCCTAAAATAAAAGAAGCATCAAAAAGAGCGATTGACAAGTATGGTACAGGCTGTGCAGGTTCAAGATTTTTGAACGGCACACTTGATATACATATCGAGTTGGAAGATAGATTGGCCAGGTATGTAGGCAAAGAAGCGGCAGTTTTATTCAGCACAGGCTTTCAGGTAAATTTAGGAGTGCTATCCTGCGTTACCGGTCGTAACGACTATTTAATATTAGATGAGTACGATCATGCATCATTAATTGATGGTAGCCGTTTATCATTTTCAAAAGTTATAAAATACGCGCACAATGATATGGCTGATCTTCAGCGGAAGTTAAGTATACTTCCTGAAGAGGCTGTTAAAGTAATTGCTGTTGATGGTATATTCAGCATGGAAGGCGACATTGTAAAACTGCCGGAGATTGTTGAGATAGCAGCGCAATACGGCGCCAATATAATGGTTGATGACGCGCATAGCCTGGGTGTTATAGGCCATAATGGAGCCGGTACTGCTTCGCACTTTAACCTTACTGATGACGTGGATCTTATAATGGGAACGTTCAGTAAGTCATTAGCTTCGTTAGGTGGCTTTATAGCTGCCGATGCTGACGTGATTGACTACATGAAACACAGGGCCCGCTCACTAATGTTCAGCGCGAGCATGACGCCCGGAGCAGTTGCCAGCGTAATTGCTGCCTTAGATATTATAGAATCTGAGCCTGAGCGTATACAGAAACTTTGGGACAACACCAATTATGCTATGAAGCTTTTACTGGACGAAGGGTTTGACCTTGGCCCTACTGAAAGCCCTATCCTACCCATATTTGTACGCGATAATGATAAAACTTTCCTGGTTACAAAACACCTGCAATCATCAGGCGTATTTGTTAATCCAGTTGTATCACCTGCTGTACCGTCAGACTCATCTTTACTTCGTTTTTCTTTAATGGCTACTCACACCTTTGAGCAGATTGACGAAGCTGTTGAAAAAATAACAAAAGCGTTTAAAGACGTTGGTGTGCCATTGATGGGTGTAAAAGAGCGAATTTAAATATTCACAATATTTTTTGCAGATGTGCGGCTATTAAAAGTAGCCGCACATTTTATATAGACCAATTTTATCTTTTAGTTGTCTTCATGAGAAAAATAATTCCGGTAGTTTCAAAAACAGAGCTTGCTGCTTTTATTGATTTTCCGCATGACCTGTATAAAGATGATCCTTACTACGTGCCCGAGCTTTTTATAGCCCAGCGCGATCTGTTAACCAAGCACCCCTTTCATAAACACAATAAACTACAAGGATTTTTAGTTTATCAGGACGGTAAAATTACCGGCCGCATTGCCGCTATTTTAAACAACGCCCATAACGAGTATAATAAAGCCAACGATGGTTTTTTTGGTTTTTTTGATTGTATAAACGACCAGGAAACCGCCGACATATTATTTAAAGTTGCGGCAGATTGGTTGAAAGATAAAGGCGTTACGGGTCGCTTTTTAGGGCCGGTAAACTTTTCAACCAATGAGCCTTGCGGATTGCTGGTAAAGGGCTTTGATAGCTCGCCTGTTTTAATGCAAACATACAACTTCCCTTACTATGCTGACCTGATAGATAAAGCAGGTTTTGATAAGGATGTTGACCTGATTGCCTGGCATTGGGATGGTAATAATTACGACGACAAATCTGTACGCTTGCTTAATGCATTGCAGGAGCGTTTAAAACGCAATAACATCGTTATTCGTAAAGTAGATGTTAAAAACTTTAAGGCCGAAACCGCTAAACTGCGCGAAGTTTACAATTCTGCCTGGGATCAGAATACGGGTTTTGTGCCATTAACGGACGACGAGTTTGATTACCTCGCTAATGATCTGAAGTTAATATTAGACGGCGACTTTGCCTTAGTTGCAGAGCAGGACGGTAAGATTGTGGCATTTGGTTTAGCGCTATTAAATTATAACGAGATATTTAAAACCATAAAGCGCGGGCGTTTGCTACCTACAGGCATCTTCAAACTATTATTTGGCAAAAAGAAAATACAGAGCCTACGTATTTACGCCTTAGGCGTTATTGATGGTTACCGTAAAATGGGTATTGAAGCTGTATTATACGGCACAATTATAAAAAACTATACCGCCAGAGGATTAAAATGGGCCGAGGCCGGATGGACATTGGAAAACAACACTCTGATAAACGAAGCCATTATAGCCATTAAAGGCGATCCTTATAAAACATACCGCTTGTATCAAAAACAGATATGAGAGAAAGGGTTTTAATAACCGGCGCAAGTGGCTTTGTTGGTTATCATCTGATAAAGGAGGCACTCAGTAATGAGTTGGAAGTATTTGCTGCCGTTAGAAAAAGCAGCAACATTAGCCATTTAAGCCAATTTGATATACAATACACAGATCTGGCCTACAACGATCCCGAATTGTTAAAAAAGGAGATAGGAGAAAAAAAATACGATTATATAATTCATGCTGCAGGGGTTACCCGCGCACGCACCATTGAGGAATACAATAGCATAAACGCGCAGTACACCTTCAACCTGGCAAAAGCAGCGGTTGACTCTGGCATTGATTTAAAAAAATTTGTGTTAGTGAGCAGTTTGGCAGCAATTGGACCTTTGAATGATATTGAAGGTATTATTGATGAACATACGGTGCCCAACCCGGTAACGGCATATGGTGCCAGCAAATTACTTGCCGAGCAAAAGTTAAAAACAATATCAGGCTTAAAGTACACCACACTTAGGCCAACAGCTGTATACGGCCCCAGAGACACCGGTATTTTTATTTTTTTTAAACAATTTAGTAAACGTATAGAAGGTTATATAGGCCGGGCCGACCAAAGGCTTAGCTTTATATACGTAACTGATTTAGCCCGGGCATGTTTAAACGCGTTAAAAAGCGGTGAGCAAAAAGCTTATAATTTAAGCGATGGTAAAAGTTATACCAAGTATGATTTAGGTAATGAGACGAGAAAAATTTTAACAGAAAAGACATTTAAGTTTCACATTTCGGTAAATTTTATGAAATTGATAGCCACCTTAGCCGAAAAAGTCAGTAATTTGAAAGGTGAAGCGCCGATACTGAACAGAGAAAAACTAAATGAGCTTACAGCCGTTAACTGGATATGCAGTATTGAACAGGCCGAAAAAGACATGGCGTTTAAACCTCAGTTTGATTTGAACAAAGGCGTAGAACAGACTGTTAATTGGTACAAACAAAACAACTGGCTATAACATTAATATAATTTACATTTACAAATAATGAAGAGTAACATTCAACCTGCTAACGGCAAACTGGGTATATTGATCCCGGGTTTGGGGGCCGTGGCAACTACACTAATTGCCGGCGTTGAGGCCGTAAGAAAAGGAATATCACAACCAATAGGTTCTGTAAGCCAGATGGGTACTATCCGTTTAGGTAAAAGAACAGAGAACAGACGTCCTAAAATAAAAGATTTTGTTCCGTTGGCCAGTTTAAACGATGTAGTTTTTGGTGGTTGGGACGTATTTTCAGATAACGTTTATGACGCTGCTACCAATGCAGCAGTGCTTGACAAAGACCTGCTTGCTAAATTAAAGCCTGAGCTGGAAGCCATAGTACCAATGAAAGCGGCCTTTGATAAAAACTACGCAAAGAACCTTACCGGTACTCACGTAAAAGAAGGAACCCGTTATGGGTTGGCGCAACAAGTAATTGAAGATATACAAAACTTTAAAGAAGCTAATGGCTGTGACCGTATTGTATTGGTTTGGTGCGGGTCAACCGAAACGTACTACGAAGCATCAGACGTGCACAGCACTTTAGATAAGTTTGAAGCAGGCTTAAAGGCTGACGATAAATTGATATCGCCAAGTATGATATACGCTTATGCGGCTTTAAAACAAGGCATACCATTTGCAAATGGCGCCCCGAACCTTACTGTTGACATCCCGGCGCTTATTGAACTGGCCAAAATTACACAAACCCCTATAGCAGGTAAAGACTTTAAAACCGGTCAAACTTTAATGAAAACCATTTTGGCTCCGGGCCTTGCGGCGCGTTCTTTAGGCGTTAATGGCTGGTTCTCTGACAATATTTTGGGTAATCGCGATGGTTTGGTACTGGATGATCCGGATAACTTTAAAACCAAAGAGGTGTCAAAATTAGGTGTGTTGGAAGACATTTTTAAACCTGAAGACAACCCTGAGCTTTACGGAAATATCTATCACAAAATACGCATCAACTACTATCCGCCGCACGGCGATAATAAAGAGAGCTGGGACAACATTGACATTTTTGGCTGGTTAGGCTACAAAATGCAGATCAAGATCAATTTTCTGTGCCGTGATTCTATCTTGGCTGCCCCTATTGCGCTTGACCTCGCGCTGTTCTGCGATCTGGCTAAACGTGCCGGTATGAGTGGTGTGCAGGAATGGCTTTCATTCTATCTTAAATCGCCGCAAACTGCGCCTGGTTTACATGCGGAGAATGACATTTTTAAACAATTAATAAAGTTAGAAAATACACTGCGCCATATGATGGGCGAAGACCTGATAACTCACCTTGGTTTAGATTACTACGAAGAACTGGCTGAGGTACAATAGGTATCAAACACTGTTACAGAAGTCGTTATTGCTTGAGTTTATTTAAGCAATAATGACTTTTTTATTACACAACGTTGCTGTATAATACTGTAGTAACAAATAAAACATTAACAATCTAATATTCCGTTAAATGCGTATGGTGATTATGCCGTAGAACAAATTACTATTTGACTTTTTGACCACAGAAGTCTGCTGCATTTTTACATATCTTTGCAACTTGATTTAAACTGGTTTGCGGCGTCGGATACTAATAAGATGATGTCCTTCAGAGGATTTCAATGTAGCAAGGGCGGTTACAAATTGGTTATATAGTATTACATGAATTTTAGATTATTGTTTAAAAAGCTTTCGTTAGCGGCTTTCTTTTTATTGTATTCAACTTTTTTGTTTGCACAGGCTACTGTAGTAACAGGAAAGGTTATTGACGCTACCGATAAAGAAACCTTGCCTTTTGTTACCGTATCGTTTCCGGGTACTACCATTGGCGTTACCACAGATGTAGATGGTAAATTTACTTTAAGTACGAGCAGACAATTTTCGCAGATAAAGATCTCTTTTCTTGGGTATAAAGATCTGTTGCTCAATATCCAGCCAGGCAAAACGCAATCGTTAAATACCATTAGCCTGCCGCGTTCGGCTCAGGAATTAACAGAAGTAGAGATAAAATCCGGCGGAAAGGTTAGGTACCGTAATCGTGACAACCCCGCTGTTGAACTTATCCGCAAGGTTATAGCTAACAAAGAAAAAAACAGCCCCGAAAGATATAATTTTGTTGAATATCGCGAATATGACAGGCTGCAGTTTGCATTAAGCAACCTATCCACCACCCTTACTGATAAAAAGTTTTTCAGAAAATACGCCTTTCTGCTTGACAACCGGGATAGCACAACCGTACCCGGAAAAACATTGACGCCATTTTATCTGGATGAAAAACTTTCGCAGTACTATTATAAGAAGAATCCGGAAAGCGAGAACACCATATTACTGGGTCAGAAAAAAACAGACCTTGGCGCCTTTATAGATGCCGATGGTTTTGGCGACTATTTAAAAAACATGTATGCCAAAGTTGATATTTATGAAAACAATATTTTCCTGGTAACTAAGAATTTCTTAAGTCCGATATCTAACAATTCGCCTAATTACTATAAATTTTTTATTACAGATACCATAGTAACTGCTGACAGCAGCAAACTTGTTGAACTAAGTTTTACCCCGCGTAACACTGCAGACATTCTATTTGAAGGCAAAATATATGTTACCATTGATAGTAACTATGCTGTACAAAAAGTTAAACTGGGCGTTAATAATCATATAAACGTTAACTATCTGGAGTGGATGAATATTAGTCAGGACTTTGAAAAAAATCCTGACGGCCGTTATCACTTGGTTAAAAGTACTACCATGGCCGAGTTTAAGACCGCCAAAAAACGAAATGGGGGCCTGGTTGGTATCAGAACGTTTAGTTACGGCGATTATCATATCAACCAACCCCGGCAGGATAGTGTCTTTACCAGAAAGCAGAGCGAAGAAGAAGTTGATGCACTGAAAAAACGCCCGGACGAGTTTTGGGAGAACAACAGGTTAGATCAACTTACCACAGCTGAGTCAAAAGTATACTCAAATATAGACAGCTTAACCAACATGAAATCGTTTAAACGATTGGCAGACATTGCCACACTTGTGTTGGCCGGCTATAAATCATTTGGTGCGTTTGAGATGGGGCCTGCAAACAGCTTTTATAGTTTTAACCCTGTTGAAGGTTTAAAACTGCGTTTAGGCGGCCGTACCACTACTGAGTTAAGCAAGCGCTATTATTTTGAAACTTATTTGGCCTATGGTTTTAAGGATGAAAAATGGAAGTACTTTTTAAGCGGAACTTATTCACTCAATAATAAATCCATTTATAAATTCCCGCAGCACTATGTCAGGTTAAGCTTTAACCGCGATACAAAAGTACCGGGCGCGCAGTTGCAGTTTGTACAGCGTGATAACATCCTTTTGTCGTTTACCAGGGGTACTAATGATAAGTATCTGTACAATGACCTGTATCGTTTTGATTATGTAAGAGAGTTTCAGAACCATCTTAGCTACTCGTTCACATTTAGAAAATTAACGCAAACACCTGCCGGTTCATTATATTATCAGAACAATACCGGCCGCGTTGCCGATCTTACAACCAGCGACGCTACGTTCACTTTCAGGTATGCGCCTAATGAGAAGTTTTACCCTACCAAGTTATACCGTATACCCATACCTAATAAGTATCCTATTTTTTCTGTGGATTATACTATGGGGATCAACAAGCTTTTTGGCGGCCAATTCGCCTATCATAACCTGCATGCACGTATTGATAAGCGGGTATATTTATCGCAATTGGGTTGGGCAGATACATTTATTGAAGGCGGACGGATGTTTAGCACAGTGCCTTATCCCTTACTTAACATATTCAGGGCAAACCAATCTTTCAATTACGATATATACTCCTATAACCTGATGAACTTTTTAGAGTTTGTAAGTGATAAATATGTCAGTGTAAATATTGATCAGCATTTTCAGGGTTTCTTTTTCAACAAAGTACCTTTGTTGAAAAAACTGCAATGGAGAGAAGTTGCATCATTTAAAGCAATTAAAGGTGGTCTGAGCGATTCAAACAACCCGGCTATAAATACTTCGCTGTTTCAGTTCCCGGTTGGTTCTAATGGCGCGCCAATAACATATGCGTTGGGCAATCAGCCTTACATGGAGGGAAGTGTTGGTATAGAAAATATTTTTAAACTTTTACGCGTAGATTTCGTTAGGCGTTTTAGTTATCTTGATCATCCGCAGGTATCACCATACGGTGTTCGCGCAAGGGTTAAATTTGAATTTTAATTGCGAATTTGGGCAATGGAGCAACAAACATCTATCAGAACAAGTTTACAATTAGGCATTTACAAGGTTATTGACCCATTTGTTAAGCTTTTAATAAAACTTGGCCTTACACCCAATGCCGTTACAACCATAGGGTTTGTATTAAACATTGGTGTTGCTGTTATTTTTATAGTTGGAGCCGAGGAGGGCCATCGTGGTGATTTAACCTATGTAGGTTGGGCCGGGGGCCTGATACTCTTTGCCGGGCTTTTTGATATGCTGGATGGGCAGGTTGCACGCCTGGGGAACATGAAATCGACATTTGGGGCATTGTACGATTCTGTGCTTGACAGATACAGTGAATTGATAATGTTTTTAGGAATTTGTTACTATCTGGTGGCACACCATTATTTTCTAAGTTCTATTTTTGCCTTTATTGCTTTAATAGGATCGATGATGGTGAGTTACGTAAGGGCGCGCGCTGAAGGTTTGGGTGTTGAGTGCAAAGGTGGCGTTATGCAACGGCCGGAACGGGTGGTAACCATAGGTGTTTGCGCAATGTTGTGCGGCGTTTCGTCGCTTTATATAGGCGGCGACTATAAGTTGTATGCTTTCGGGTTAAAGTTTCATGTTTTTGAAACCATGTCTATATTTACTATCCCTATTACTTTACTTGCGGTGCTAACCAATGTTACTGCATTTAATCGCCTTAGAGAAGCAAAAAGGAATTTGTTGGAAAAAGAAAGAGGCGCTGATAGCTTATGAAGTTAATTTTTACACTACTATTATTTGTTTTTTATATAATGCCGCATAACGCGGGCGTTTTACAGGAGAAAAAAACTAAAAAAGCAAAGCTTGAATCAACTGAGGAGAAGTTTCCGGCTCCGCCTGATAATCCTAACACGCTGTTTTACGTACAACGCGATCCCAATACAAATACTATTATGTATGATCTTAACGTTGATAAAAACGGTAAGCTTGTTGCAGATGAGCCAATGCATGTTTACTGGATAAAGTATGCAGAGAAGGGTCAAAAAGAGGACCTGAATTATATACAGCGCAAATTTGCTTATGGTGTTAATTTTAAAAAGATAGCGGACGAGCAGTACGACGTTAGGTTTGTATCCTACAAAAAGCTTCCGTTGCTGCTAAAAAAGGCCGAGGATAATAAATATCATATTTTCGTTTCGGCAGATCAAAAGCAAATCATGCTTAATCGTATCTTTGTAAAAGTTGAAGGCGGATCTTTCTGGTTGCCGAATATTGTTTATGTTGAGCTAAAAGGCACAGAACAATTAACCGGCAAAGAGATAGCTTACCGCTTTAAGCCTTGATTTCATTATGAAAAAGAAATATATATCAAATTCACAGGAGTCGGTAAGAATGTTTAAAAACGACTTGCTTGAAGTGCTGTCAAAGGTGCACTACACTGTTCCCTTGTTCATATTTGTTCCGGTTATTCTGATCTCCACCTACCTGGCGCTTTTTGTTAAAGGTCTTGGCATGTTAACTTATTTTGAATTTTTCCTGATAGGCCTTGCCGTATGGACGTTTACGGAGTACATTATGCACCGTTTTGTGTTCCATTATGTGCCTAAAAATAAGTTAGGTTTACGTTTACATTTTATCTTTCATGGCGTACACCACGATTATCCCAGCGATGCAAAACGTTTGGTTTTACCCCCATCTGTAAGTATCCCTTTGGCAACTGCATTCTACTTTTTGTTTAACGCCATTTTGCCCGAAAATTATGTATTTGCGTTTTTTCCCGGGTTTATATTAGGGTATCTTTTTTATGATATCTCTCATTACGCCATCCACCATTTTAACTTTAAAGGAAGCATCTGGAAAAAAATTAAGCAGCACCACATGTTGCATCATTACCAGGACCCCGATAAAGGATATGGCGTAACCTCTCCCCTTTGGGATAAAATTTTCCGCTCAGATTTTATTAAGAAATAAATGAACGGTACTGTTAATCACAACTTAGCAGTTAATAGCCGTTCAATAATAACTGTATCGCTATTATCTATAGCGTATTTGCTGCTATCGGCCTGGGTTGTTGGCTTTAAATCAGATCAACTGGTACTGGTAGGTATATTCAATACTTGCTTTTATGTATCTGATCTAACGCGCAAATTTATTATTGGCTTTTCGGTTTTTATAGTATACTGGATTCTTTTTGATTACATGAAGGCCATCCCCAACTATACGTTTAACAACGTACACATGGCAGACCTATATAATTTTGAAAAAAAGCTATTTGGTATCAATGTTAATGGCCAGGTGCTTACCCCCAATGAATACTTAAAGATCAACTCAAAACACATGCTCGACATTATTGGCGGCTTGTTTTACTTGTGTTGGATACCTGTACCGCTTGGTTTTGGCACCTATCTGTTTTTTAAGAACAGGCGGCAGTTTCTGTGCTTCGCCATGACTTTTTTTGTGGTTAACCTTTTAGGCTTTGTTATTTATTATTCCTTCCCGGCGGCACCACCCTGGTATATACAGGAGCACGGCTTTGTTTTTCACGCCAATACGCCGGGCAATACAGGCGGCCTTGCCCGCTTTGACAATTATTTCAATATTAATTTGTTCAGATCCATTTACCAAAAAGGATCAAATGTGTTTGCTGCAATGCCCTCACTGCACTCTGCTTACCCGGTAATTGTTATATATTACGGCTTAAAAAACAAGCTGGGTTTTGTTAATATTATCCTGGCTACAGTTATGGTTGGCATATGGCTCACGGCTATTTATACAAGCCACCACTATATTTTAGATGTGATGGCCGGCATAATTTGCGCTATTGCAGGCATAAGCCTTTTTAACTTAATCTTAGCCAAAGTAAAGCCCTTCCGCAAGTTTGTAGACAGGTACGAAACCGTAATTCAATAATTTTTGATTGATTGCATTCTGTAAGGTTTTGTATACACTTATTTTTCGTTACATTCATACACTGATACTTTAAGTGCCTTTATTCTGTCGTAATGCGCCTTTTTCTTTTTTGAAAAAAGCGGGCACATTATTTGAATACTATTTTTTGCCGTTACCAACGTGTGTTTTTTATGAAGAAGCTATACCTTTTTATTTTTGCACTTATAACTGTGTCCACATCGTTTGCGGCAGGTTTTGATATTGATAGCATTAAGCAAACACCAACATCGGTTACCGAAGACAGAATTGCTATATTAAAATTACAGGTAGATTCTACACAAAATGATTCGGTTAAAGCTTTTTTATATGCTGAAATAGCTGTACAATATTTAAAGTATGACACTATCTCCAACAAAAAAGTAAAGCTCAAATACCAAAACGATGCTTTGGATTATAGTTACAAAGCGTTGCATCTTTTTTCAAAATATAACGATACTGTTGGTCTGCGCAATTGCTTTGATAACCTGGCCACCGTTTATCACTCCAAAAAAGTATATCCGCAGGCTAAATGGTTTATTCTGCAATCCAACTCACTGTCAAGGGCTATCAATGACGTTCCGAACATTATGAAGTCGCTTATAAAGCTGGCCGCCATAAAAATGGATATAAAAGATTATTCGCTGGCCATGGGCGATTTGAACGAGGCTTTGAAATTATCTGTAGATAACCACGATCCGCGTACTGAATCAAATGTACAATTGAATTTTGCGCTGCTTTATAACCGCATGAAGAACTTTAAAAAAGGAAAGATAGCGTTAGATCGTCATAACTTTATTGATGACAGTCTTGGTAAAGCAGAACTGGCAATAGCCGCCCGCAACGCGGCAGCAGATTCTGCCGAAATTAAAAAAAAAGCACCAATCAAGCTGGTCAGAAAGACAGATCGCGTAACTTCTTCCAAAAGAATAGCATCTTTATAATATCAGCAATAGTTTTTATTTTGTTAATTGTATTTTGGGTACGTAAGCGATTGTAAAATACTTTACAAATTAAACCACCCCATCAGTACACTGTCTTACCGGCATGAAGTTTTTGATCTTAACATTTTCTGCCCTGCTATTTTTCAGCAACGGCGCAAAACAGGATGTCCCTTCCGGTAATAAATTTAAAAAGGAATTTCTGGAGCGCATAAATAAAGTGCGTGCAAAAGGATGTAAGTGCGGAACGCAATATATGCCGCCGGCACCGCCACTGGTATGGAACGATCAGTTAGCAGACGCTGCTATTGGGCACGCCAAAGACATGTATAAAAAGGATTATTTTAGCCATGACAGTAAGGATGGCCGCAAGATAGTTAACAGAATTGAAGCTGCAGGCTATGGCCGCAAAGGCTACAGAACTTACCAGGTTGGTGAGAACATTGCCCAGGGACAGCGGAGTATTGCAGAAGTTACCGATGGCTGGTTTAAAAGCGAAGGGCACTGCTACAATTTAATGCAACCGGGTTTTAAAGAAATTGGAATTGCCTATTACAACACCTACTGGGTACAGGATTTTGGTGGTCGCGAAGAATTTTCTGATGAAGTAAAGCAGCTTATAAAAAGCGGCAAAGCAAAGATAATTGAGCGGAATTAGCGATAAGTGCTATGCAGTTTTGTAAACTTTTTTACCCAAGTTGTCATTGCGGGGTACGAAGCAATCGCACGGAGAAAAGCAGCTATGCAAAGTCCGCGATTGCTAGCACCTCGCAATGACATAGATTTTTTAACCAGGACTATCCGTTTTAGGATTTGCCGCCGGCCTTGGCCCGCGTTGATGGATAATCAATCCATTAAGGAAATTACGCAAGATCTGGTCGCCGCAGGGTTTAAAGTTAGGATGATCATCCGCTCTGAAAATAGCACCCAACTCGGTTTTGGTTATCCTGAAGTTAACCAACTCCATCACCTTTATTATATCATCATCAGTAAACTTAAGTGCTACCCTAAGCTTTTTCATTACATCGTTATTACTCATATTCTGTGTGGGATCCTGCTTATACTGATTTTGCTTTTACTTTGTCTTTTATAAAAGTAGCCACTATTGCAGCTTCTTTATGGGTAAGATCGCCCAAGGCCGTATACTCCCACTGGTTCATAGCATCGTCAAATACAATATTACCCAAATTAGTTTTTCCCTGTGTAAGCTTAAAAACCCCGCTAACAAAGTTTTTCCCCGGTATAAGCCCTTTAACTTCCGCAATAGTAATAACGTGTACGTCGCTATCGCGGTAAAGTTTAAATGTTAAATTATCTGCCATGCTGTATCACTACAAAGGTATAATAAGTTTGTTTGAAAGGATAATTTGAAAGCATTGTGTAAGCATTGCTAAAATCAATTATATTTATTGTCCAGTTTAAAGCGACCATGATTGTAGATCCTAAAAAGATTGTCACAAATAAAAGATTCGAATCAATAACTTCAATCAGTTAAAAATGGGTTGGACTGTAATATTAGAAAAAGAAAATAAAGATATAATTAAACGCATAAACAGCGAATTAGTAATAACACAACCTCTCCATTTGTTTAAACTACTAAGGTATCTGGACCCTTATGGCAATACCATTTTTAACAACATACAAATGGGTTATTTAATAGAGGATTTGAAAATATTGCAGCAAGATTGTCATGTAGTGATACTAAATGTAATAATCGAAATTTCTTTAGTGTGTAAATCATCCCACATACATATGTTGTGTTTTATGGAGATTAATCCTGTTAGTCCGAATATCCCGTTAGTCCGGATGTTCCATCCCCGACTTAAAGAGCAGCGGATTTGCAATCCGTTTGAGTTAGTTATCAATTTGCAGTCCGCAATACCTTTTTAAATAGCAGAAAAAGCCAAAAAATACTGTTGCAAAAGTGTTGCTAAACTGTTGCTATTGTGTTGCTAAACCGTTGCAAATTGTTGCTGAAAACGGTTTATTTTGAAGATTTACAATTGTTTGATAATTAACACATTAAGACTACTTTACAGCAGCTTGTCCTGACGAATATGTATTTGCGATGCAAAACATCAATCTTCTGTAAATCAAATAATTATATTTTTCCTGTATAGGGAACATTTATTTTTTGCAACACCCGTAAATTACCAACCCATCAGCCTCATTACATCCAAAAACTTAGGCTGCAATTCAGCATTGATGGTAACCGGTTCACGGGTAACCGGGTGCGTAAACGAGAGGTGCGAAGCGTGCAGCAACATGGTGGTCATCTCCCACTTCTCTTTAAACAGCTTGTTCTGTTTATTGCAACCATGGGTACGGTCGCCAATTATTGGGTGAAAGATGTGCGCAAAATGCTTGCGGAGCTGGTGCATGCGCCCTGTAGTAGGCTCAGCTTCAACAAGCGAATATCTTGAAGTTTCATGTTTACCAAGAGGAACCTGTAGCTCAGCGCGTTGGAGTGTACGGTATGCCGTGAAGGCATCTTGCAGCGTGCCGTTCTCTTTTCTTAGCGGATAGTCTATCTCGCCGTTATCGGGTGTGTGCCCCCTAACTATAGCCAGATACTTTTTATGCACCTGGTTGTTCATAAACTGCTGCTGCATGGCTTTCTCTACCTCTTTGCTAAGCGCAAACAGCAAAACCCCACCTGTTTTACGGTCAATACGGTGAGCAGGGTATACCTTCGCCCCTATCTGGTCGCGCAGGATCTGCATAGCAAATTCTTCTACATCCGCAGCTATGGGCGATCGGTGCACCAACAGATCGTGGGGCTTATTGATAGCGATCAGGTGCTCGTCGCGGTAAATAATTTCGAGCATCAGCTATCCCAATATACTCCGCAGATCCGCCGGCGAATAGTTGACTGATTTAAGCGTTTTATTATCAGGTGTACGGTAAACCAGGAACAGGTCCTCCACTTGCTGATGGTAGGATTCGGTATTATTATTTAATTTGTAGTGAGCTACGGTTGCATCAGCTTCCTCCTGGCTTTTGCATGCCTTGCTCATGTTAGAGCGATGTACCTCATCAAAAAGATCTTTGAACTTTTCGGCCAAACCAAACTCCAGCACAGCGCCTGCCAGTACGTATTGCAGATCGCAAAGGGCATCAGCAACCTCAACAATATCGTTGTTATCAACGGCTTCTTGTAGTTCCTTAAGCTCCTCAGTTAAAAGCTCAATGCGCAGCTTGCATCTTTCTATTGCCGGGATGGTTGGCTTGGCCAGCACCGGGTGTTTAAAGGTGGTATGAAACTCGGCTACCTGGGTGAGCGGGTTAGGGTCTTTTATTGAAATGTCCATGTCAGTTTTTATTGAGCCTACTAATTTAAATATTGAGCCGCTTAAACAATGGGGTGTTGGTAAGTTTGATCGGGTATGTTAAAAAACAAGACCCAATACTACCCCAATAAGAATAATCACCGGTGTCTTTATTTTGGTGAAATGCAGAAGTAAAAAGGTAGCCAGCATTAAGCCATAAGCCATCCAATTGCCCGCAAAGGGTTTCATCAGCAAAATAAAGGCAGTAGCCATAAAACCAACAGCGACCGCGTTAATACCGCTCATGGAGTTTTTTATGCGCGTTATCTTTTTTAGGTCGTTCCAAAATGGTACGATAAAGGTTATGAGGATAAAGCCGGGAAGGTTTATGCCTATTACCGCTATAATACTGCCAATGATCTGCCCCCCCACACCATACTTAGCCATGGCAATACCCCCCAAAAATGATGTAAAAGAGAAGGTTGGCCCCGGCAAACCCTGTTGCAGCGCATAGCCCGATAAGAATTCGGCGCCGGTTAGGTAGTGCTTCAGCTCAACAAATTCTGTGTACATCAAGGGGATCAATACCTGGCCGCCGCCAAATATCAAAATGCCGTTACGGTAAAAGTTCTCAAACAGCCTTATGGGCAAGCTAAAAGGCGACGTGCGGTTAATAACAGCACCTAAAGCAGCAAAAGCCAGCAGTATGCCAATAAAGTAGGCTACTTTGTTTGGGTTAACATTAGCAAATAATTTCACCCGTAGTTCGCTTTCCTGTGGTGGTGCATCTAACGCTGATGATATGATCCCTCCTATCAAAATAAGTATAGGGAACGCGTAGGGAGATTGAAGTATGAGCGTTGCTAACATTGAGCCCGCTGCCAGCATGGTACTTGTGCGGGTTTTCAAAAACCGTTGCGCAAAACTGAACGTAGCGTAAGCAACAATCCCAATAGCCATAGGTTGCATATAACGCAATACCGAAGCTACTTTTTCGTGATTAGAGAACATACTGTAGCTGATAGCCGCAAAGCACATAATAGCCGCCGACGGGAATACCCATATCAGAAAAGTAATGATGGCCATACGCAGGCCGCCCACTTTCCAGGCTATCCCAATAAGTGTTTGTGTTGATGAGGGCCCGGGCAATAGCTGCGATAGCGCGTTTAACTCAACCAACTCTTCCTCGGTTATGTACCTGCGTTTTTGAACAAACTCCCGTAGCAAAATAGCTATATGCGCCTGCGGCCCGCCGAAGGCGGTAAGCGTATAAAAAATTATGTCGCGTATAAAAAGGAGCTTGCGTTTATTCATAGCCGGGTTCTACCAATCTTCGTCATCATCCTCGCCAATGGCTTCACGGTAAACGGCCTGTAATTCAGAGAAAGCGTGATTGTCGCGTTTTGCCTTGGTTATTGTCATGCCGGTTTGGTAAGTATAAATTGCATCATCCTTGCGCCCCAGTGCTTCATAAAGCTTACCTAAATGATAATATGTACCGGTATAATTTGGATGATTGTTTATCAGATCCTCATAATAATGCAATGCCTTATCTGCCTCATTTAAACGCAGATACTCGGTTGCAAGAGCATATTTCAAAAATTCATCATTGGGTTCGCTCTTGTAAAACTCCAGTAGCTTGTCTAATCTGCTTATCTCCATTTTTAAAACTATGCCTTTTTTGTCTAAATTTGTAAAAACCGTTTGTCTATGAAAGTACTGGTATGCATAAGTAGTGTCCCTGATACCACCACAAAAATAACTTTTACCAACAACAACACCCAATTTAATACAAGTGGTGTGCAGTTCATACTTAATCCGTATGATGAGATAGCCCTTGTGCGCGCTGTTGAACTTACAGAAACGAGCGGCGGATCGGTTACAGTTATTAACGTGGGCGAAGCAAGTACCGAGCCTACCATGCGCAAAGCTTTGGCAGTTGGCGCTACTGATGCTGTGCGGATTAACGCTTTGCCGCAGGACGCGTTTTTCGTTGCCAGCCAGATAGCTAATTATGTAAAAGAAAACGCTTATGATCTGATATTGACGGGTCGCGAATCAATTGATTACAATGGATCAAAAGTAGCGGGTATGTTGGGTGAATTATTAGATATTCCATCCGTTTCTATCATAAAAAAAATAGATATTGAAGGCACTAACGCCATCGTTGAACGCGAAATTGAAGGCGGAAAAGAGATATCAACCATACCCCTGCCCTTAGTTGCGGGTTGTGCAGAAGGCGTTACCGAACCTAAAATACCTAACATGAGGGGTATCATGTCGGCGCGTAGCAAGCCATTAACAGTTGTTGAGCCTGTAAACGTGGAAACAAATTCTACCATTGTAGGTTATGAAACACCGGCACCGCGCGGCCAGGTTAAATTAGTTGCAGTAAGTACGCCCGAACAACTGGTAGAGTTATTGCATGATGAAGCGCGTGTTATCTAAATAACCAAAATTCTAATATGTCAATTTTAGTATACGTGGAAAACGCCGGTGGCAGCTTTAAAAAATCAGCTTTTGAAGTTGTGAGTTATGCCCGCGCCGTTGCCGACCAAAATAATACCACATTAACAGCTCTCTCTGTAGGTGATGTTGATGCGGCCGAGCTTAAAATACTTGCGCAATATGGCGCAGAAAAAACCCTTATAGTATCTAATAACAAGCTTAAAAATTTCGTCAACCAAGCTTATGCATCGGTAATTGCTGAAGTCGCTAAAAGCGAAGCTGCAACAATTGTTGTGCTATCCAACTCTTTTTCGGGCCGGGGTTTAGCACCGAGAATAGGTGTTAAGTTGCATGCAGGAGTAGCCGATGGTGTAGTTGCCTTACCAACCCAGGATGGCGGGAAGTTCATTGTTAAAAAAACAGCGTTTTCGGGCAAAGCATTTGCTATGGTTGAATTATCGTCAGCCAATAAAGTGATCTCGCTTACACCTAACTCTTACAAAATTGTTGAAAAAGTAAAGCCAGAAAACATAGAAGAGTTTAATGCCACATTAAATGAATCTGACTTTAAGGCGATGCTAAAAGAGATTGTTCAGAACACCGATAAAGTTCCGCTACCCGAGGCAGAGATCATTGTTTCGGGCGGACGCGGCCTTAAAGGGCCGGAAAATTGGGGCATTTTAGAAGAGCTGGCTGAAGTGTTGGGCGCTGCGTTGGCCTGTTCAAAACCGGTATCAGACGCAGGTTGGCGACCGCATAGCGAACATGTTGGACAAACAGGCATAGCTGTAAGCCCAAATTTGTATATTGCGGTGGGAATTTCGGGAGCCATACAGCACCTTGCAGGTGTTAGCTCATCCAAAACAATTGTGGTTATTAATAAAGACCCTGATGCACCTTTTTTTAAAGTTGCTGATTATGGCATTGTTGGCGATGCCTTTGAAGTGGTACCAAAATTGATAGCAGCTATTAAAAATTATAAAAAGACAGCATAAAACAGGAATTAGGTTGTGATGGGTAATAATATGAAAAAAATAGAGCTCGATATTGTTGGGCTATCTTATAGCCAAACGCAATCGGGCGCTTATGCGCTGGTTTTGGGCGAAATTAATGGCAGAAGAAGGTTGCCCATAATAATTGGCAGTTTTGAAGCGCAAGCCATTGCCATTGAAATTGAAAAAATGACGCCCAGTCGTCCGCTTACTCATGATCTTTTTAAAAGTTTTGCCGAAGCCTACCACATATCCATTCAGGAAGTGATCATATATAACCTGGTAGACGGTATATTTTATTCAAAGTTGATTTGTACAGACGGTAAAAAAAGTTTAGAGATAGACGCCCGAACTTCAGATGCTATTGCGTTGGCTGTAAGGTTTGACTGCCCCATTTATACTTACGAGTTTATTCTTTCAAGCGCAGGCATTGTTATAGAGGGCAACGAGTTTGTTTATCTTGAAAATATTTCCGAAACTCCGGAAGAGTCCGCCCCTGTAAACCCTGTAGCCGGTTTTTCAGCCTTAAGTACCGACGAGTTAAAAACTAAACTACAGGAGGCCCTTACAGAAGAATCCTACGAGAAAGCTGCCAAAATACGCGATGAATTAAATCGCCGTAAAGCCTCTTGATATCGGATTTTAGATGTTCGATCTCGGATTTTTATATTGGCGCTATTATCTCGTTTTAGCTTAGTCTTTATGTATGAGGCGGATCACGATAAAACTTCGATTTCTGTAAATCCGAAATCGAGCCTCAGAAATCCGAAATAATTACTTATTTTCCGCTCATAATTAACTGTTTTATTATCTGTAATCCCTGGCAGCCATATGAATATTAAGTTCCGCTTAATAGCGATGAATTTTTTGCAATTTTTTATCTGGGGGGCTTGGTTGCTTACTGTTGGTGCGTATTGGTTTCAAAATAAAGGTTGGTCTGGTGCTCAATTTGGGGCCATCTTCTCTACCATGGGCATCTCGTCCATTTTTGTGCCCACTATTGCCGGCATCATTGCAGATCGATACGTAAACGCCGAGAGGCTTTATGGTATTCTTCATTTGTGCGGCGCTGCGGTACTCTTTACAATCCCGTTGATCAATGATCCTAATGTTTTCTTTTGGGTGATATTATTGAACATGGTGTTTTACATGCCTACTCTTTCTTTATCTATTACAGTTTGTTATTCGGCATTAAAAAACAGCAATATGGATGTAGTAAAGGTATTCCCACCTATCCGCACCTGGGGCACTGTAGGTTTCATTGCTGCTTTATGGGCGGTAAGCTTAACCAATAACGAAAAAACCGCCAATCAATTCTATATAGCCTCGGGGGTATCATTACTATTAGGTTTATACGCATTCACGCTACCTAAAACCAGGCCGCTGTTTAACAAGGCCACAGGCGTATTAGCATCAGGTGATCTGGGCCTTAATGCGTTTAAATTGTTCAGAGATTCACGATTTTTTTTATTCTTCCTGTTCTCGCTTTTGTTGGGAGCCGCGTTGCAGTTAACCAATGCCTACGGCGACACTTACATCCATGATTTTGATACAAACCCGGCCTATAAAGACACTATAGCTGTTAAATACCCGGCTATTATTATGTCTATATCACAGATATCCGAAACCTTGTTTATCCTTGCTATACCTTTCTTCCTGCGTAAATTCGGAATAAAGTATGTAATGCTGTTCAGCATGTTGGCATGGGTGTTACGGTTCGGTTTGTTTGCTTTTGGCAACCCTGCAGATGGCCTTTGGATGATCGTACTATCTTGTATAGTTTACGGTATGGCTTTCGATTTCTTTAACATATCAGGATCATTGTTTGTAGAGACCCAAACCACCCCCGAAATAAGAGGAAGCGCACAGGGTCTATTTATGATGATGGTGAATGGCTTTGGTGCATTATTTGGCAGCTTAATTAGCGGTGTAGTGATAGATGAATACTTTACACTTGCTGACGGCAGTAAAAACTGGCACGGCATATGGCTGGCTTTTGCCGGTTATGCATTGGTTATCGCAGTTATATTTCCTTTTGTATTTAAATACAAGCACAATGCGGCCCTTAAACATGCTATAAAGCATGCATAGGATGAAAAAGATTTATTTGAATTTAAATACCTAAAAAGTATCATTTTTAATGAGAAAACATTATCGCCACGAGAATGATTGCTTAAACTGCGGAAGTGAATTACATGGTAAATATTGCCATTCGTGCGGACAAGAAAATCTGCAAATAAAAGAGAGTTTCGGCCACATGATAACTCATGCGGTAAGCGACTATTTTCATTTCGATCATCAATTTTTCCATACACTTAAGCCTTTATTTTTTTTTCCGGGAAAGTTAACCAACGAGTACATGGCAGGCAGGCGCGTGCAGTATCTTCACCCGGTTAAAATGTACATTTTTATAAGTTTGGTCTATTTTGTTTTGTTATTTAGTGGCACCGATCATGAAGAGAAAGATAAAGACAGCGGTAAAAAAGTGACTGCAACAGAATGGGCCGACGCAGCAAACGATATTAAAAGCGACTCCTCGCTCACCCCCTCACAAAAAAGAATAATACAATCAGGTCTAAACAGAATAAGCGCCTTAAAAGGCCGTAAAACTGACTCTGGCCAAGTTGTTCAGAGTATAAAAGTCAAGACGGATAAGAACGGCAAAAACGATACAACTTTTGTATATGACACCTTTACGATTAAGAAAAATCCGAAAGGCGATTTGGACACAACCTACACTTACGATGGCTTGTCTGACCTCGTTATAGCAACCACAGACGATGATACTTACGATCAATATTTAGTTAATCAGCAAAAGTTACCCGCCAACAAACGCGATAATTTGGTAGAAAGGTATTACAACAAAAAAGCTTACGCCTGGAAAAAGAAAGGTGGATCAAACTCTAAAAAAATGATTGAAGACGGCGTTAAACACAACGCACCCAAAATGATGTTTTTATTACTGCCGCTGTTTGCATTGATGCTTAAGGTTTGGTTTTATAAAAACAAAAAGTTTTACGTTGAACATTTAATATTCTCGTTCCACTTTCATTGTTTTATGTTTCTATTTCTGACAGTACTAATGCTTTTGAAAAGGGTAATACCACAAGATTGGACACAGATAGACCATTATCTTGATGTAGCAGGGTTTTTCGGTGTGTTTTGGTACCTATACAGATCGTTACGCGTAGTTTACCACCGTGGCGTAATGCGTACTGTAAGTAAAACTATCGGCCTGTCGTTCAGCTACATGATCACGCTAAGCATCTCGTTACTATTGCTTGTTGTGATAACGGCTATAGTTGAGGTTTAAAATAAACGGTAGCCAAGGCTAAGATTAAACAAGTTAATTTTAGTTGAGCCCGTGCCATATTCCTGTTTACTAAGGCCTTTTTCGTAGCGTAGGTCTATTGATATTTTCTGTATGTCCACACCTGCCCCTAATTGCCATGCAAAATTTTGATCTTTATAATTAAGTTTAGCCGCGTTTGCAGCAGCTGTACCAAAACTTTGTTCTTTGTTAATAGCAAATGATACAACCGGGCCTGTATAAAACCTGGTACCGAAGCCTAAGGCTCCCACCTTACCGCCGAATAATACCGGCATATCTAAACTTGTGAACTTGGCACTACTGCCGTCTATAACAACGCTTTTACTGGTTACGTAGGCCTCGGGTTGAACATTAAAACCTAATGCCCCAAACCGCATCCAGATACCGCCTAAATAACCGGCCTGATTATCGCTATTGAAAGTACCCGATTTTGAAAGGCTGGTTAAGTTTACTCCTCCTTTAACACCAAACTGAAATTTAGGTGATAACTGCGCAGACGCAGAAAAGCAAACTACTGCACTAAGCAGTAATGTAGTTGTAATCTTTTTCATAATATAGATTATCATTATGTTTATAATGGAAGGTATTTGCAACGCTTTTTGTTTTTAGCGTGCAAAAATATTGTATAAAATGATCCACACCAATTTTACTTCTTTGGCGGACAGGAGTCTCGCACAACCAATTCGGTAGGCAGTACAATGGTTTCGAACTTAGTTACGGCATGTTCGTCCTTAATTAAGTGGATAAGCATCCTGGTAGCTTCTTTGCCCATTTCAAAACCGGGTTGAGTAATACTCGTAAGCGGCGGATTTAAAATATCGGCCAGTATGGTGTTAGTAAAACCAAGCAGGGCCACATCCTCCGGCACCGATTTCTTCATTTCATGAAGCAGGGACAACGCAACAGTGGTTATCTTATCAAATGCCGAGAAAATAACATCGGGAGCATCAGCTAAAGCAAACAGCTCATCTAAAGCTTCTTTCAATTTAGCCCTATCACGCCCGGTACCAAAACAATGTTTGATAAGGTCCTCGTCTACTTCAAACCCCTTATCAATCAACGCTTTCTCATAGCCTGCTAAACGCTCGCGCATAACAGATGTATCATCAAAGGATGTGATATGCGCTATTCTTTTATAGCCTAAGCTGATAAGATAAGCAGTAGAATCATAAGCACTCTTAAAATTCTCAACCGTAACTTTATGAGTATCCATATCGTCTGTTACGCGATCAAAAAATATAATAGGCAGGCCTTGCTGTTGCAGTTTTTTAAGGTGTTCTATATTTTGAGTTTCGGTTGATATCGCAACCAGCATACCATCAACAGAACGGTGGGCCAGGTGGTTTACGTTCTGTACTTCCAGCTCATGCGATTCATGGGTCTGCGTAATTATAATATTGTAACCCTCGTTATATGCAACAGATTCTATCCCGTTTATTATCTGCGAAAAGAACGGATTATCAACCGACGCTACAACAACCCCAATGGAATTGCTATGCCCCTGTTTAAGGCTTTGGGCAATTAAATTAGGGCGATAATTGTTTTGCTTAGCGTAGTCGTTAACCAATTGCTTGGTTTTTTCACTGATCTCGTAGCTATCGCTAAGCGCTTTTGAAACCGTAGACGCAGAAAGATTTAATGCTTTCGCAATATCATTCATTGTTAGGGCTTTGTAACTACTCATAATCTGTGCTGTTAATACGGTACAAATATATAATACTAATATCTAATCTAAGTCAACCTGTTTCATCTTGGGCACCAAGAAATGCATAACGCACCAGGCTAGTAAATAGGCGGCCCCGCATACAAAAAACATAATATAATATGCGGTTTCTATTTGACCTATTTCGCGGTAGTGCAAAAACATTTTCTTCTGCACCAGCCATGATAGCAATACACCACCAGCAGAGCCAAACATACCGCCAATGCCGGTAATTGAACCTACCGCCTTTTTAGGAAACATGTCTGAAACAGTAGTGAATATATTGGCACTCCAGGCTTGATGAGCTGATGCGGCAAAACCAATTATTAGTACAGCCAGCCACATATTTATATTGCCTAATACCTGTGCAAATATTATTGGAATAACTGCAATGGCATAGATGAGCATAGAAGTTTTACGCGCTTTAAACACAGGCCAGTTATTATCAATAAGTTTTTTTGGAAGATATCCGCCAAGCACACTGCCAAATGTAGATATTGTGTAAACAAGGGCAACTGGTATGGCTATTTGAGTTCCCTTTAAACCATACTGACTTTCTAAAAAATCAGGTAACCAAAAAAGGTAGAACCACCATATAGGGTCAGTTAAAAACTTACCCAGAGAGAAAGCCCAGGTTTGCTTGTATTTAAGCAATTGAAACCACGATACTTTGTTGTCTTCCTTTAACTTATCAGATCTGTCTTTCTCGTCCATATCACTACTGATAAAGTCTAACTCAGCCTGTGTTACACGCTTTTGCTTAGCAGGAATTTCATAAAAAATCAACCATAATACTAACCATATAAAACCAATGGAACCTGTAATAACAAAAGCCCATTTCCATCCCCACGCCACCGCAATGAATGGAACGGTTAACGGCGCTATAATAGCACCAATGTTGGCACCCGAATTAAATATGCCTGTTGCAAGCGCTCGCTCTTTTTTAGGGAACCACTCTGCGGTTGTTTTTATAGCTGCTGGAAAATTACCCGACTCGCTTAAACCTAATGCGCCACGCACCACAGCAAAACCCAAAGTACTGTTTGCGAAAGCGTGACAAACTGCTGATACGCTCCACAGAAATGTCGCCCAAAAATATCCCATTTTTGTGCCGAGCTTGTCAATAAGCCTACCTGAAATAAGCAAGCCAATGGCATACGATATTTTAAATGCTATCTCAATATTTGCATAATCGCCGTCATTCCAGTTAAATTGGGTAGTCAGGTCTGACTTTAACAAACTAATTACCTGCCGATCAAGATAGTTAACAGTTGTAGCAAAGAAAAGCAGAGAGCAAATAGTCCAGCGATAATTACCTGTTTTTGTTTGGTTCATTTTGGTTTGATGATGTCGCCTAAAGCGCAGTATACAGTTTAAATAAATTCACCTCAATACTATTTGGCAACTTACAATAATATTAATTGGTTTATAGGTATTGTTGATTGTATAAATATTGGCAATTTTACAATTACTTGCCATAATTAAAAAGCATAAAGGGGCTTAATTTTTACGAAATCGAAATAGGCCAAAAGTTTTGAACAATAGTATTATAGCATAAATTTTACCCTATTGCCTCCCTATTTTAAACTAATACTCGTATAATTGGTCTATAAATCCAATTATTTCACGTTAAGTGAGCTTTTAACAGAATTTTAAAACATGAGAAGATCATTCATCTACAAGCTGGTTTGCCTTATTATTTTAGGTGTAGCCGCTAACACAGCGTTTTCGCAAACCAAATGGACAGAAAAGACAGCTAA
This sequence comes from Mucilaginibacter sp. HD30, assembly GCF_054061755.1. Taxonomy (NCBI): domain Bacteria; kingdom Pseudomonadati; phylum Bacteroidota; class Sphingobacteriia; order Sphingobacteriales; family Sphingobacteriaceae; genus Mucilaginibacter; species Mucilaginibacter sp. HD30. The sequence goes on along the minus strand of NZ_JBSSEO010000001.1, from coordinate 1,213,503 downwards.
GGCATGGGCCGATAAAGGCGAATGGCGTAATGGCTTTAAACCAAAACTTTCTCCAAGTGTGGATTATGTTCAGTTTGCTGCGCAATATCATGCTAACAAACCTTTGTGGGATAGTGTATTTGTATATTTAGCAACTACTAACCTGCAAGATCTGCCTACAGGCACCAAACCGGTTAGCGGAAGTAATGCCTATGGCATCACAACCGATGGACCCTTAAAAACTTTTGAAGTTAGCAGATGGGAAGTGCACGAAAAATATATCGATTTGCAAATGGTGATACGTGGTAAAGAAAAAATGGGTAAGATGGCTCCGCCGGCTGATGCTAAATGGGCCACTCCGTTTAATGCCGGAAGCGATATTGGTTTTTATGAAAGTTCTCTTCCCGGCGAATACTTTGAAGGCGACCCGGATACTTTGCTAATATTTTTTCCTAAAACATCACACCGCCCGGCAATTAAAACCGATGACGGCCCCGATAGAGATAAAAAAATAGTGGTAAAGGTAAAAGCCGCTCAATTGTAATAAGTCAAAGCATTAACTAAATGAAAAGGGGCGTCATTTTATGATGCCCTTTTTTATTTATAGCTGTTTGGGTTAAAGCAACAATCTATACAATTGCTATATTGCCATTGATAAATTTCCGTTTTATTTATGCTTGAGCAATACGATCTGAATAATTTAATGGTGCTTGATATTGAGACTGTTCCGCAATACAGTACTTACAACCAGGTACCCGATAATTTGAAACTCCTTTGGGATAAAAAAACGCTATACAACAGAAAAGAGGAAAGCGCAGAGAATTTTTATAAAAGTGCAGGCATATGGGCGGAGTTCGGCAAAATAATTTGTATTTCTGTAGGCATTTTTACGGGTGGCAAAAATACCGGCTTACGCATAAAATCCTTCGCAGGCGATGACGAACGCGAAGTATTGATCAGCTTTTCAAAAATGCTTAAAGGACAGCCTAATACACTTGTATTATGCGCCCACAATGGCAAAGAGTTTGATTTTCCGTATCTGTGCCGCCGCATGCTGATACATGGACTCCCGTTGCCATCGCAGTTGGAAATAGCTGGCAAAAAGCCCTGGGAAATAAATCATCTGGATACAATGGAACTCTGGAAATTTGGCGATTATAAAAGCTATACTTCCCTTAACCTGCTCACTACGATATTTAATATCCCAACACCTAAGGATGATATAGACGGAAGCATGGTTGGCGATGTTTACTGGAAAGACAATCAGTTGGACCGTATAAGCACTTATTGCCAAAAGGATGTTGTGGCAACCGCACAATTGTTAAGGCGCTACCGTGGCGAAGAACTTATTGAAGAAGAGAACATAACTATAGTTGGCTAATGCTTAATATAACCAATTTAACAGTTGAATTTGATACACAAAACGGTGTTTTTAAAGCTGTTAATGGCATCAATTTCACCCTTAATAAAGGCGAAACTTTAGGTATTGTAGGCGAATCGGGCTCGGGTAAATCTGTCACTTCGCTTGCATTAATGAGGCTGCTCAGCGCCTCCGGTGCATCTATATCAGGCAGCGCCGTATTAGAAAACATCAATTTATTTGAGTTAAGCGAGGAGCAAATGCGTAGCATTCGTGGTAACAGGATGGCAATGATCTTCCAGGAGCCCATGACTTCGTTAAATCCTGTATTAACTTGTGGTTATCAGCTAATTGAAGCTATTCAGTTACATATTGGCTTAAATAAATCAGACTCAAAAGTTAAAGCGATACAATTATTCAACGAGGTACAGCTACCACGCCCCGAAGCCATATTTGATAGCTATCCCCATCAATTATCAGGAGGGCAGAAACAGCGTGTTATGATAGCTATGGCGCTTGCCTGCGACCCGGAGATATTAATTGCCGATGAGCCGACCACCGCACTGGACGTAACCGTACAAAAAACAATATTGGCCTTGTTGCACAAATTGAAGGAGCAGCGCGAGATGAGTTTGATATTCATATCGCATGATCTGGGAGTTGTTAGTGAAATAGCTGATCGTTTATTGGTAATGTATAAAGGCGAAATTGTTGAACAGGGAGACGTTGAAGTTTTATTTAACAACCCGCAACACCCTTATACAAAAGGCCTGTTGGCTTGCAGGCCGTCTGTATACGTGAGATTAAAACGCCTTCCGGTTATTGCTGATTTTTTGGCAGATACATCTGCCACTATTCATACCATGCGCCAATTGAATAGTTATAAGCCCGGGGAAGTTGCTGAAAGGCAAAAAAAGCTTTACGCGGCAGAGCCTATTTTAAAAGTAAACAACTTAAGCACATGGTTTGGCCAAAGCGCGGGCCTTTTCAGTCGTGATAAAACAGTTATAAAAGCCGTCAACGACGTAAGTTTTGAAGTATACCCCGGCGAAACACTTGGTTTGGTTGGCGAATCGGGCTGCGGTAAAACAACCTTAGGTCGAAGCATATTGCGCCTGATAGAGCCTACTGCAGGCGATATTGTTTTTGACGGTACTAATGTTAGAGGTTTAAAAGGTGAAGCGCTCCGAGAAATGAGACGGGACATGCAGATCATTTTTCAGGATCCTTATTCTTCGTTAAACCCGCAGCAAACCATTGGGCAGTCAATAATGGAACCATTAACCGTACATGGCCTCTATAGCAACAACACCCAACGCAGGCAAAAAGTGATGAACCTGTTGGAACGTGTCAACCTCTCCCCAGATCATTTTAACCGTTATCCGCACGAATTTTCGGGCGGGCAGCGGCAGCGTATAGTTATTGCGCGTGCCCTTGCACTACAGCCTAAATTTATCATCTGTGATGAATCTGTATCTGCCTTGGATGTATCAGTACAAGCTCAGGTTTTGAATTTGATCCGCGAGTTACAGCAGGAGTTTGGCCTCTCCTATATCTTCATTTCGCACGATTTGGCTGTTATAAGGCACATTTCGGATAGAATGATGGTGATGAACAAAGGCGAGATAGTCGAGAAAGGTTATCCGGATGATATTTACTCGTCTCCGAAAAATGAGTACACGCAGAAATTGATCGATGCTATACTGGGCTAATGGCAAAACTTCTTTGTATCTATAATTGATTATCTTTGATGAAAATGATGCGTTACGCAGGCATTTAACGTTATCTACCTATGTCAAAAAAAAAGAATACCAACTCATCTATAAATAAAGTGCTCACCCAGCTGGTGCTGGATGTTTTTGAGCAGAACGGAAATACCCCTTTAAACTATAAACAAGTATCGGCTAAATTAAACATCCGCGATCCTGAATCGCGGGATGTGATTGGTGATATACTAAAGGACGAAGCCTTTAAGCAAGTTTTAAAAGAAGTGTCCCCAGGTAAATTCCAGTTGCTTGAATTAAAAACTTTTGTGGAAGGGAAAGTCGACCTTACTAATGATGGTTCTGCCTTTATCGTTACAGATGATGAAAGCGAAAGCGACATTTTTGTTGCTCCGCGAAAATTGCGCAATGCACTTAACGGCGACCGCGTAAAGGTGTATGTATACGCCAAAAGCAAGGGCCGCCGCCAGGAGGGCGAGGTAATAGAAATAATACAACGTGCCAAAACAGAATTTACAGGCGTTTTAAAAATGTCTGAACGTTATGCCTTTTTAATACCTGATGACCGCAAAATGATGCACGACATTTTTATCCCGATGAGCGAGCTCAATTCAGCAAAAAATGGCATTAAAGCGGTGGCAGAGATAACCGATTGGCCGGCAGGTGCCCGTAATCCCGTGGGGCGTATTAAGCATGTGTTAGGCGAGCAAGGCGAGAACGACACCGAAATGAACGCCATTCTGGCTGAGTACGGTTTCCCGCTTTCGTTTCCGGCAGAGGTTGAGCATGATGCAGAACAGATATCAGCAGACATCACCCCTACAGAAATAGCTAAACGGCGCGACTTTAGAGATACCATAACTTTTACTATTGACCCATTTGATGCTAAGGATTTTGATGATGCCCTATCATTCAAAAAGCTGGAAAATGGCAATTACGAAGTAGGCGTACATATTGCAGATGTTGCACATTATATAATTCCCGATTCGGCTTTAGATAAAGAAGCTTTTGAGCGCGGAACATCTGTTTACCTGGTAGACCGGGTGATACCCATGCTGCCGGAGCGCTTGTCTAACGGCTTGTGCTCATTACGCGCTAACGAGGATAAACTATGTTTCGCAGCAGTTTTTGAACTGGATGAGCAAGCCAACATCATTACTGAATGGTTCGGTAAAACCGTCATTCACTCTAACAGGCGCTTTACGTATGAAGAAGTACAAGAAGTTATTGAGGCAAAAGAAGGCGACTTTACGGCTGAGATATTAAAGCTTAATGAGTTAGCCTATATTCTTCGCGACCGCAAGTTTAAGAACGGAGCTATAAGTTTTGAAACTACCGAGGTTAAATTTAAGCTCGACGAAAAAGGCAAACCCACAGGTGTTTATATAAAAGAACGCAAGGATGCACATAAGCTAATAGAAGATTTTATGCTGTTGGCCAACCGCAAAGTTGCTGAATTTATAGCCAAGAAAGGCAAAGGCAAGCATAGATATACCTTTGTATACCGTGCGCACGATTCGCCTAAGCCCGATGCCCTAGCGAGTTTCGCGCAATTTGCTTCGCGCTTTGGCTATAAGATCAACACAAAATCTGACAAAGACATAGCACGCTCTCTTAACCACCTCATGGAAGATGTAGAGGGCAAGAAAGAGCAGAATGTGCTCACTCATTTAGCCATACGCTCAATGGCCAAGGCTATTTATACCACTAAAACCAGCAGTCATTACGGTTTAGCGTTCGATTATTACACTCACTTTACCTCGCCTATACGGCGCTACCCGGATGTTATGGTGCATCGGTTGCTGCTGCATTACCTTAACGGGGGGCAATCTGTCAGCGAGGATATGTACGAAAAAATGAGTCAGCACAGCTCGCAAATGGAAAAGAGAGCTGCCGACGCCGAACGTGCTTCAGTTAAATACAAACAGGCAGAATATCTTCAGGATCAGGTAGGCAATATCTTCGAAGGTGTTATTTCGGGTGTTACTGAATGGGGTATGTATGTTGAGATAATAGAAAATAAGTGCGAGGGCATGATCCGTTTGCGCGATATTTCTGATGATTTTTATACTTTAGATGAGAAAAACTACGCCATCATCGGTCAGCGGAAAAAGAAGACTTACCGTCTGGGCGATGAAGTAAAGATCCGCGTTAAAAACGTAGACCTTACTAAAAAACAGATAGACTTTTCTTTAGTTCAGGATTAATAACAGCCTGACAATTACACATGAGAGACATACAAGAATTACAGGTACTGATACAAAAGGCTGTTGAAAAAATAGACTTCCCCCCCTATCCGGCCGCACTATACGAACCCATAAGCTACATACTTGACCTTGGCGGCAAACGCATGCGCCCTGCACTGTTGCTTATGGCCTGCGATCTTTTTGACGGCGATGTAGACAAAGCCATGCCACCCGCCCTTGCCATTGAAGTGTTCCATAACTTTACGCTGATGCATGATGACATTATGGATAAAGCACCCCTGCGCAGAGGTAAAACTACGGTACACGAGCGCTGGAACGCCAATACAGCCATTCTCTCGGGTGATGTGATGCTGATTGAAGGTTACAAGCTTATTATGCAGGTAGAGGACCGGTTACTGCGTACTATTTTAACTATTTTTAATAATACGGCGGTTGGTGTATGCGAGGGACAGCAGCTGGATATGGAGTTTGAAGAACGCGACGATGTAAAGATTGATGAGTACATTGAAATGATTCGCCTTAAAACTGCTGTAGTATTAGGTGGGGCTTTAAAAATAGGCGCATTGGTTGGTGGTGCCGACATAAAAAATGCTGATCTGCTGTTAGAATTTGGTGAAAACCTGGGGCTGGCTTTTCAGTTACAAGATGATATACTTGACGTTTATGGCGATCCCGAAAAATTTGGAAAACAGGTTGGCGGTGACATCTTGTCCAACAAAAAAACTTACCTGCTAATAAAAGCTACTGAACTGGCAAACGCCGAAAACAAGACAGAGCTAAATAATTGGCTTACTTTAACCCAATACGATGCGGCTAAAAAAGTAAAAGCTGTAACCGGTATCTACAATGCAGTTAATGTAAGGCATTATGCCGAAGCTGAGATGCATAAATACGCTGATAAAGCGTTTAAGGCTTTGGATGAATTATCGCTCCCGATAGAGAAAAAGGAATATTTGAAAAGTTTTGCAGATAGCTTGATGGTTAGAGAATATTAGTAAATTAGTTCTATGAAAAAAGCTTTTTTTACGATATTCATTACGCTTTTTGCATTTACAGTCAATGCGCAAAGTGATACCAGTGCAAATAGAATATACCTTGCTTTTGATAAAGCACCGGAGTTTCCGGGCGGTACAGGCGCATTCGTTTCATTCCTCGAAAAGACTATCCGGTACCCTATTAAAGCCAGAACGAGGGGGAAAGATGGCAAGGTATTAGTTACTTTTGTAATTGAAAAAGATGGTAGCATCACTAATGGTAAAATACTTCGTTCGGTAGACGACGATATAGATGCTGAAGTGCTGCGGGTTGTTAACCTTTCGCCGAAATGGAACCCTGGGACTGTTAATGGAGTACCCGTGCGCTCACAATTTACTTATCCTATTAATTTTAAACGTCCGATTAACATTGATTTTACACATTAATAATATTACTTTGTTTAACTAATTAGCTTTTATAAACTAAGCTTAGCCATTAGCGCATGAAAAAGATAACTCTTACTTTAATTGCTCTTGTTTTTGCGTTAAGCGCGTGGTCGCAGCAAACTTCCACATCCAACACAAGTGTTACTGTTGCATTAAATGATGTAAATGTTATGCCACAGTTTGAAGGTGGAATGGAGAAGTTTTATAACCGTTTAAAACGCATTCCGTATACTTACTGGGACAGAATGAATCTGCGAAAAGGCAAGGTTTATTTGCTAATGGTTATTGAAAGCGATGGCCGCCTGAGTGACTTGAAGGTAGTACGTGGGCTATCTGTTATTCAGGATAAAGAAATCTTAAGAGTAGCTAAAAAACTCGATCGCTGGAAACCGGCAACTAAAAACGGTATACCTGTGCGCATGATATGCTCCATACCTATCAACTTCGAGTTATTGGATGATTGGCCGGACAGAAAGTTCAGCCAGTTGTAAAAAAGCGTGTTAAATTGTAGTTAAAAAGCCAGTTTTTTTTTAACTTATGCAATATTAAACAAACTCAAATTTTGGTATGATAAAGTCTCTATTCCTGCCTGTATTGCTTTGCCTTTTTTTATTAAACGCTGAAGCGCAAACCCTAACAATCCCTGCGCGTATTGCGCCAAGTTATGCTAACGGCACGCGACTTAAAAATGGTAAACCGGGAAAAAATTGGTGGCAAAATCGCGCCCGTTATGAAATTAACGTGCAGGTGGCTCCGCCCAATAAGCTGGTGAGCGGCACAGAACGCATAACCTATTTTAACAATAGTCCCGATAAATTAGACAGCCTGAATATGAAACTGATAGTTAATATTCACCGTGCCGCGCGGCGCAACGCGGGGCAGGCGGATAATTCTGCACAAGGGGTTACAGTAGATGAACTAAAAATAAACGGCGCCATTGCTAAATGGGATAATGCCGCAGCAACCACTACCAATTACATGCTGCCGCTACCAAAGCCCTTAATGCCCAAGGATTCTATCAAAATGGACATTACCTGGCATTTTGAGATAGCCGACGGAAAAGACCGCGACGGCGCTATAGATCCCAGCACTTATTTCCTGGCGTATTTTTATCCACGCATATCTGTTTACGATGATTACCAGGGTTGGGACACACAACCTCACACCGGTTCTTTAGAATTTTATAATGATTTTAACGATTATACCCTTAACGTTACTGCACCAAAAAATTTCATTGTTTGGGCTACCGGCACACTAAAAAATGCCGATCAGGTATTAAAGCCAGAGTATGCTAAAAAATTGCAAACTTCTTTCACGAGCGATTCTACCATTCATATCGCCTCTACCAAAGATCTTTCTGAAAAAAATATCACCGCGCAGAATGCTTTCAACACCTGGACATTCACATCAAAAAATATTACAGATGTAGTTGCTGCCATAAGTGATCATTACGTTTGGGACGGCGCAAGTGTTGAGATAGACAGCATAAGCCACCGCCGTGTAAGCGCCCAGGCCGCCTATGACGATGTTGCTGAGGATTTTCGTCATTCTGTACAGTTCAGTCGCTATTCACTAAAATGGTTCTCTAATAAATGGCCAGGCGTACCGTATCCGTTTGAAAAAAGTACAGCCGTGCTTGGATTTGCAGATATGGAGTACCCCATGATGATGAATGACAGCCGCCAAACCGACTTAAGTTTTGCCGAGCTTGTTCAGGATCATGAGCAAGCGCATACCTTTATGCCTTTTTATATGGGTATTAATGAGAGCCGTTACGCTTTTATGGACGAAGGATGGGCGACCACTTTTGAGTACCTTATTGGCATAAGCACCAAAGGACAAAAAGCGGCAGATGAGTTTTACAAAAGCTTCCGTGTCAACCGCTGGATCCGCGGTAAACATGATCAGGAAAACCCTATTATTACACCATCGCCACAGGTTACTTTTGGCGCAGGTAACAATGCTTACGGCAAACCATCATTAAGCTATCTGGCTCTTAAAGATTATTTGGGCGATGATCTGTTTAAAAAAGCGCTGCATACTTACATGGATAACTGGAACGGTAAACACCCTATACCGTGGGATTACTTTAACTCCATGGCAGCCGGTTCTGGTAAAAATCTCGATTGGTTCTTTTACAATTGGTTTCACACACCTTTTTATATCGATCTTTCTTTAGACGGGGTTGATGAGAGCGGAAGTGGTTACAACCTAATGGTGAGAAACGTTGGAGGATTTGCCGTTCCATTTGATGTGATTGTAACTTATGCGGATAAAACAACAACAACTTTCCATCAAACCCCTGCTGTTTGGGAGAAAAATCAGAAGAGTATTACCATAAAGGTAAGGCCGGCCAAAGCGGTTAAAGAAATAACACTTGACGGAGGAATATTTGTGGACGCCAACGCAGCGGATAACAGGTGGACGGCCAGGTAGATCAATAAAAACATACATACTCAAACTAAAAAAGGCCCGTATCTAACGATACGGGCCTTTTAAATATATGTTGCTTAAGAATATTTTACTCAGCAGCAGCTTCTTCAGCAGGAGCAGCAGTTTCAGCTTCTTCAGCTTTCTTTTTTGCAGGTGCTTTCTTTGCTTTTGGAGCTTCTTCTGCTACAGGTGCTTCAACAGATACAGCCTCAACTTTTGCAGCTGCTTTAGGAGCAGCGTCTTCTGCAACAGGTGCAGTTTCAAATGGAACAACAGAAACGTATGAACGGTTGTCTGCTTTCTTTTTGAAAATTACCTGGCCATTTGCTAAAGCAAATAAGGTATGATCTTTACCGATGCCTACATTAAGGCCCGGATTGTGTTTGGTACCACGCTGACGAACGATGATGTTACCGGCAATTGCTGGTTGACCACCAAATATCTTGATACCTAAGCGTTTGCTATGCGACTCACGGCCGTTTCTTGAACTACCGGCTCCTTTTTTGTGTGCCATTTCTAAATATCTTTATGATCTGATAAACAGATCGGTGTTAAACTTAAATTATAATGTTATACCAGTGATCTCTATCTTGGTAAATTGCTGACGATGACCGTTTTTCTTTTTGTAACCTTTTCTTCTTTTCTTTTTGAAGATAATTACTTTATCACCTTTTAAATGAGACAAGATCTTAGCTGATACTTTAGCGCCACTCAAATCAGAACCTAATTTGAAGCTACCTTCGTTTTCTGCTAACAACACACTGTCAAATTCAATACTAGCGCCCTCGTCACCTTGTAATCTGTGTACAAAGATCTGCTGGTCTTTAGCAACTTTAAATTGCTGTCCGGCTATACTTACTATTGCGTACATGGTTTGTTAATTATTGTTTTAAAATTCGAGGTGCAAATATAGAAATAACTTTCTAAATAAACAACCATAATATTACTTATTACATAGCTGCTTTAATGCAGCAGCATAACCATCAGGAATGGCGTTGCCGCCTATTTTATTATGCTCATCATAATACTTAAGCGCATTCACACAGTCTTTTTTATAGAAATATGCTACTGATAACTTAAAAAGCGTGTTCTGATTACGAGGATCTATGCTATAAGATTTGTTAAACAAATCAATTGCTTTGTTCAGATCATCCATCTTTTGGGTATTAGCATAATAACCCGTATAAATGGTAGCTTTATCTGTCAGGATATTAGAACTATTTGGATTTATAATCAAGCCTTTATCTAATTGAGCCAATGCCTCAGTGTAATCATTAAAAGAAAAATAAACAGCTGAAAAACCCCAATAAGCGTTTTCGTTTTTATTGTCAAGCAACCAAGCCTGGTTGAATCGTTTTATGGCAGTAACTAAATCTCCTTTATATAAATAGTCAAAACCCAGCTTCACCATATGCTCAGATCCTTTACGATTAGTTCCATCTTGCTGTAGTACCAGTTTTACAAAGTCTTGATCCGCCTTAACTTGTTCTTCCGTTTTGCGCACATTGCCATACTCCGGACACAAATTAATGTCTTCTTTAGCCTGCTTCTTAAAGTCGGCATAACTAATATTTTGTGCAAATGAGGCTAACGCCGTTAATGCTAATATAAACGCAAAAAAGTATTTCATAATTAATTTATTTTTTCTGCCTTGCCTCAGCTTGCGACATTACCAGCTCAATTTCTTTTATCATTTTCTCGTTGGCATCAATCAGCTTTGGGTCGGTTTCATAATTTTTATCAAACGTTACGCGCTTGCTTTTCCGTTGATATTTAAACTCTATAACATACCTGAGCGGCTGCCTGCCGGTTGTAACGCTATCGCCGGTCTCATTAACCGGAAAATCCCAAAAACCCAACATGGCTGCTTTACGGTGCAGATAAAGCAGGTCATCTTTATTTAATTTAAGCTGTGTTTTAACAACCGAATCACGGTCGTTAACAAACTGATACGCGCCTGTTTTTGAATTATAAGTATTCAGCAAACTACCCCGAGGCCCAAATTGATAGGAGAATGATTCAAACTCTGCAAATTTATAGGGTGCATTCTTTATCATCATACTATAATAATATACACAGTATATTACAAACGGCAGAATGATGCATAGCGCAAGGAATATTCTTTTAGTCTTAGATAATTGAATCATGGAGTTATAATGAGTGAATAAGCGATTGAGTGAATTAGTAATTAATTTCACAACTACACTTCAATCAGTCGGCAAAGATACAAATAGTGAAATAATGAGCGAATTAGTGGATGACTGATTTAGCGATTAATTGGAAAATGGCAGTACAAATACATTGACATAGCCTATTCACTTATTGATTATTCAACTCAATAAGTAAATGACTTATTCATTAATTCACTCAATCAGTCCTTCGCTTCCTTGCAACTCTCCCTCCCATTTACTCACTACTGCCGTTGCCATAGCATTACCCAATACGTTGGTGGCAGAGCGGCCCATATCTAACAGTGGATCTATACCTATTAACAATGCTAAACCTGCTTCGGGGATGTTGAACATGGCAATGGTACCTGCTATAACCACCAAAGAAGCCCGTGGCACACCTGCAATACCTTTACTGGTTAACATCAGCACTAACAACATTGATAATTGCTGCGCAAATGAAAGGTGGATATTATAAGCCTGCGCCAAAAATATAGAGGCAAACGTCATATACATCATAGAGCCATCCAAGTTAAATGAATAGCCTAACGGTAAAACAAAGCTGGCTATTCTGTTGCTACAGCCAAAACGTTCCAGTTCTATCAGCAATTTGGGGTAAGCCGCCTCGCTGGTTGATGTGCCGAAAGCTATTAACATGGCATCTTTTATTTTACCTACCAGCGTAAACACCCGCGTTTTTAATACTATAAAACCGGCTAGGACTATCACCAGCCATAACACCAATAGCGAAAAATAAAACTCGCCTATAAATACTGCGTAGGTTGATATAATACCCAGGCCCTGTTTGGCTACAATAGCCGTTATTGCACCAAACACAGCAAAGGGTGCAACACCCATTACAGATGTGGTTATCTTCATTATTACATGCGCAATGGCATCCATCGCTTTTATCACAATTTCACCCTTCTCGCCTATTGATGCTGTGGCAACGCCGAAAAACAATGCGAATACAACTATCTGCAATATCTCGTTAGTTACCATTGCTTCAAAGAAACTTTTGGGAACGACGTGAGTAATAAAGTCTTTTAATGAAAGTGCTGTTTTTTGTATGCCGGTACTCATATGGCTGTCTGGCAGCATAATATTCATGTGAGCGCCGGGCGCAAAAAAGTTTACCAACACCATTCCCAGCAGTAACGATACCAGCGTAGCACTGATAAACCACAGCAGCGTTTTGCCACCAATGCGCCCAACGGCCTTAATATCGCCAACTTTAGCTACACCAACAACCAAGGTAGTAAACACCAATGGCGCCACTATCATTTTTATCAGCCGCAGAAAAATATCGCTTAAAATGGTAAAATATTCTACCTTGCTTTCGCGCAATTGGTTGTTTTCTGTGCGAATTTTGTTTTGTTCAACGCGTTCTGCCTTTAGCTGACTATAGGCTGTAGTAGTTGTATCTGTAGATGCCGCAACTTCAATATCAATTGCTTTTATCGCTGTTTCGGCGGCACTAATTTTGTTGTTATAGGTGCTTAACACCTGGGTGTTATAAATATAGCCAACGGCAATACCGGCTATCAACGCTATAAATATATATAGGGTGAGTTTGTTTTTTTTCATATTTTAATACATCAGTTAACGGGCGAAGCACCTGCGATAAAATTAAATAAATTAATTACATAAATGAGTACAAGTACTTACGGCTTACAGGATATTAAAAAAGAGCTGCAACATTTATCTGCCTTGCAGCTAACAGATCTGTGCCTGCGGCTTGCGCGCCATAAAAAAGAGAATAAGGAGCTGATGGCCTATATGCTTTTTGAAGCAAACAACCAGGCCGCTTTTATTGAAAAAGTAAAGGCCGAAGTTGGCTTTATGTTTAGCCAACTGCCCGTACAAAGCTATAATGCCGCAAAGTATATGCGTAAAATTTTGCGCCTTATTGGTAAGTATGTAAAGTTTATGGCAGATAAAGAGGCAGAGATTGACCTGCTTATCAACTTCTGTGATAACTACTTACAATACGCCGACCGCAAAAGCAGCTATAAACCATTGCGGTTAATATTAACACGGCAGATAGAAAAAATAAAAGCCACTATAAGCAAACTGCACGAGGATGTGCAGGCTGATTATATTAATGAGTATGAGATATTACTGGAGAACGCTGAAAAAAAACATCCCTGGTTTAACAAGAATGTTTATGTGTTGTAACATACTGCTTATATTCGCGTCTGAATAATAAAATCCATTAACTGAACGTGTCAGACAAAGAAGCTGTTTTTAAGCAGATTTTTCAAGCCAATTCAAAAAAGATATACCATTTATGCTATGGTTATACCGGCGACGACGATGCGGCGAATGATTTGCTACAGGAAACTTTTTTAAAGGTGTGGCAAAATCTGGATAAGTTTCGCAACCAGGCCATGATATCTACATGGATATACCGGATTGCTGTAAACACGTGCCTAACCTATTTACGGTCAGAAAAAAGACAAGCCAAGGATGAATTAACCCCAGAGATTGCCGACAGCAAACCCGAGGATTATTCGCCCAAAAATGAGCAGGTTGCCCTGCTTTATAAATGTATATCAAAATTAGAGGAGTCGGAAAGGATCATCATTACCATGGTGTTGGATGAGCTGCCTTATCCGGAGATTGCAGACATATCAGGTATATCCGAAGGCAATCTGCGGGTGAAGATATTTCGTATAAAACAAAAGTTAACAGAATTATATAATCAGTATGAAAGACTTTGATCATTTAATGTCGGTTTGGCAGGAACAGCCAAAGCGAGATCAGCTTTCAGTAGAGGATGTGCTGAAGCAGGTGAAGAGGGGAATTAGCGGGATGAGCAGCAAGCTGTTTTGGAACATAACAGGCATGGGTGTATGCCTGGCAGGGCTGTTTGCGGCCATGCTGTTTCTTGTTTTTACGTCATGGATAACTTACGCGGGGATGATCATTATATTAATGACCATGGCTTTATATATTACAATGATGATTAGGGACTACCGCATCATCAGCAAGCAGGATGTTACCATTAACCCTGCCGAGTATCTGCAAAGTCTTAAAGAATACCAGAAAAACCGCACCGAGGTTTACGGATGGTTATATTATTTGTATGTAATCTTAATGAGCACCGGTTTACTGCTTTATTTCTTTGAGGTATTGCAAAGCACCTCTGCCGCTTTTAAAACTTTAGCCTACGGCGGCTATATAGCGTTTATATTGTTTTGCAGCTTTTATATCCGGTCGCACTTTGTAAAAACCGAACAGGAAAAACTGAATTTACTGATTGACAGGCTGGTTAGGCTGCAAGAGCAGTTTGATTAAGAAAAATTTAGCCTCGCTTAGCGCTTCCTCTATAGCTATTTGTTCCAAACCAGTAATGTTTGAAATATTTGAAAAAATTTTTTGTCATTCTGAACGCAGTGAAGAATCTTATACGTTTTGTAAGCCGAGCGCTTGGTGTAGCGTTATTTAGAGGATTCTTCGGTATCGCTCAGAATGACAATCTATATTTCGAACACCTGTTGTTTCTGCCCCTTTTATCAGGTCAGGTCTGTTGTCAAAACAACATTTAATATTTAGTTTTGATGATAACCAATCTGATTACCTGATGATCTCATCTTTTCTGAAAAAATCTATAATAGCGGTATTGCTTTCTGCGGCTACGTTTGCAGCCAACGCGCAGTCAAAATCATCATTTAAAAGCTGGGCGCAAACGCCGCCAATGGGCTGGAACAGCTGGGACTGCTATGGGCCAACCGTTACCGAAGCCGAAGTAAAATCCAATGCAGATTATATGGCTGCCAATCTTAAAAAATATGGTTGGGAGTATATTGTGGTAGATATAAGATGGTTTGTTGAGAACGATAAAGCCGGTGGTTATAACCAAACCGATCCAATATATGCAATGGATGAATTTGGCAGATATCTGCCATCAGTTAAAAAATTCCCGTCATCAGCTAATGGTAAAGGCTTTAAACCACTGGCTGATTATATGCACAGCAAGGGATTAAAATTCGGAATACACATTATGCGCGGTGTACCGGTAAAGGCGGTTAACGAAAAGCTGCCGATAAAAGGCGCCAATGGCATTACTGCCGATAAAATATATACTACCGAGTTACAGTGTAAATGGTTAAGGGATAACTATACAGTATTAGCCGATAAACCGGGCGCTCAGGAATACTATAACTCTATTATGGAGTTATATGCATCGTGGGGTGTAGATTTTATTAAGATAGACGACCTTTCCCGCCCCTATCACCAGGGCGAAATAGAACTTATCCGCAACGCTATTGACCGCACAGGCCGGCCTATTGTATTAAGTACATCGCCGGGCGAAACACCAATAGCCAAAGCAGATCACGTAAAAGAACATGCTAACATGTGGCGCATGGTTGATGACGTATGGGATATATGGAAGGATTTGGTGCATTTGATGAATGTTGCTAAAGGATGGTACTCTTATATCAGTCCAGGCACCTGGCCCGATTGTGATATGATACCGCTTGGCCGTATTGCCGTACGTGGCGAACGCGGCGTTGACCGCATGACCCGCTTAACCAAAGACGAGCAGATTTCGTTAATGAGTTTCTTTACCATTTTTCGTTCGCCGTTAATGTTTGGTGGCGATATGCCATCTAACGATGCCTTTACCCTATCGCTGCTTAATAATAAGGCTGTGTTAAAAATGCATCGCGAAGGCACCGATGTAAAACAACTGTTTATGGAGAACGGACAAGCGGCCGTTACATCGCGCAACAGCAAAACTGGTGAGCGTTATATAGCGCTCTTTAATATTGGCGATAAAGATGCGAGCACCATATCTGTAAACCTGAAAGACCTGGGCTTAACCGGAAAAGTTAAAGTAACCGACCTGTGGAGTGGTAAAGCCGTTACGCAAACAGACGCTACCTTGTCCCGCTTAATTGCACCGCACGCGAGTGTGTTGGTAAGTGTGGTAAGATAAACTTTTTTTTTCTACTTACTGCTTTTAAATCAGACGACACACTTTAGTTTTTTTGACTCCGAATAAAGTAAATTAGTAGATTAATTGAGACCTCATGAAATCAACCAATAGAAGAAAATTTTTAACAACCACAGCCGTTTTGGCCGCGGGTACAGCAGCATCAGCCATGTCAACAAACAATGCCGCGGATAAATATCCCGTAGTTCACCACGTATTATTTTGGTTAAAAAACCCAAACTCAAAAGCCGATCGTGATAAATTGATTGCCGGGGTAAAAGGTCTTGGCAAAATTAAAACGGTACGCGAACTGCACGTGGGTGTGGCAGCCAGTACAGAAAAACGCGATGTGATTGATAATAGTTGGGCAGTTTCAGAACTGATGCGCTTCAGTGACCTAGCAGGACAGAAAGCCTACCAGGACGACCCCATCCACCTAAAATTTGTTGAAGAATGCAGCCCGCTTTGGGATAAGGTGATAGTGTATGATGCGGTAGAAGTTTAGCAACTCATTTTACCCATGTCACATTCTATAAAGCATGTCGTTTTATGTTTGCGTGAGATGACAGGTGATAAGTTATCTTAAAGCTTGCGCTATTTATAACAATCTAAAAATAAAGTCATTAAAAAATATGGCTTGTAAGTGTTGCCCCACCCTCTTTCCACAATAATGCAACTTTTCAACATTGCCGTTAAAGCAGCGGCAATGCATTAACTTTACCCCTTAAGTTAAAAAGGAGTATACCGATTGGCCAAAGACGCTACCAAAGAAACACCCTTAATGCAGCAGTACAATGCCATTAAGACCAAATACCCAGGCGCGTTGCTGCTTTTTCGTGTAGGCGATTTTTACGAAACGTTTGGAGAGGATGCCATTAAAGCCGCGGGCATTTTAGGCATTACGCTAACCCGTCGGGGTAATGGTGCTGCCACATTTATTGAGCTCGCTGGCTTTCCGCATCATTCATTGGATACTTATTTGCCTAAACTGGTGCGGGCAGGTCAGCGGGTGGCTATTTGCGACCAGCTGGAAGACCCAAAAACTACCAAAACTATTGTAAAACGAGGCGTTACAGAGCTTGTTACTCCTGGGGTTTCAACCAACGATAATATCCTGCAGCAAAAAAGCAATAATTACCTCGCATCGCTTTATTTTGAAAAAAACAGCATTGGCGCGGCTTTTATTGATATTTCAACCGGTGAATTCCTAACCGCGCAGGGCAACAGCGATTACATTGACAAGCTTTTGCAGGGCTTTAACCCGAGCGAAATAATTTACCAGAAAACCCGCCAAAGCGATTTTAAAGAGCACTACGGCGACCGCTATTACACCTATACCCTTGATGAATGGCCCTACACCGGCGATTACGCTTACGAGACCATGCTTAAGCACTTTGGTGTAAAATCATTAAAGGGATTTGGTATTGATAAGCTTAATTTGGGCATTGTGGCTGCCGGGGTGGCCTTGCACTACCTGAATGAGACCGAACACCGCAACCTTCAGCATATATCCTCTATAAGCCGCATTGAGGAGGATAGATACCTCTGGCTTGATCGCTTCAGTGTACGTAATCTTGAGCTGATAGGATCGGCAAACGAGAATGCGCATACACTGGTCGAGGTGTTGGATCACACATGCTCGCCTATGGGTGCCCGCTTGCTGCGCCGCTGGATAGTAATGCCGCTAAAGGAATTAAAGCCGATTAACGACCGCCTTGGTGTGGTGGAACATCTGATAAGTCAGGAAGAATTGCGCGAAACGTTACAACAGCATATCAGGCAAATTGGAGACCTTGAGAGGCTGATATCTAAAATTGGCCTTCAAAAAGCCAACCCACGCGAGGTTTGTCAGCTTAAAAAGGCGTTGACGGCCATTTCCGACATTAAGAAGATCTGCGAAACTTCTGATAGCCTGCCGTTAAAGGCAATTGGCGAACAGCTGAACCCCTGCGGTATTATTTGTGAGAAGATAGCCAGGGAGTTGCACCCCGAGCCGCCTGTGATGCTGATAAAAGGCTCGGTGATGAATGACGGCATTGATGAAGAGCTTGACCGCCTGCGTAAAATAGCCTTCGGCGGAAAAGGTTACTTACTTGAAATACAGAAGCGTGAAGCAGAAAGCACAAGTATACCATCGCTTAAAGTTTCGTTCAACAATGTGTTCGGTTATTACCTGGAGGTTACTCACTCCCACCGCGACAAGGTGCCTACGGATTGGATCCGCAAACAAACGTTGGTAAATGCGGAGCGCTATATTACCCCCGAGCTTAAAGAATACGAAGAGCAGATATTGGGTGCAGAAGAAAAAATCCTGGCGCTTGAGACCCGCCTATACAACGAGTTGCTATATGCTGTTGCTGAGTTTATTAAACCCGTACAGCTAAATGCACAATTAATAGCGCATTTGGATGTGCTGCTTAACTTTGCGGATATCTCCATAAAAAACTACTACGTAAAGCCGGAACTGAACGAAAGTCGCATAATTGACATCAAAGGTGGCCGCCACCCGGTTATTGAAAAGACGTTGCCTGTGGGCGAGGATTATATCACTAATGATGTCTTCCTTGATTCTGAAAGCCAGCAGATCATTATTATTACAGGCCCTAACATGGCTGGTAAATCTGCCCTGCTGCGCCAAACCGGATTGATTGTGCTGATGGCGCAGATGGGTTGCTTTGTACCGGCTAAATCGGCTACGTTGGGTATTATTGATAAGATCTTTACCCGTGTGGGCGCATCGGATAACCTGTCGTCAGGCGAATCAACTTTTATGGTGGAGATGAATGAAACCGCAAGCATCCTTAACAACATATCTGATAGAAGTTTGATATTATTAGATGAGATCGGTCGCGGCACTTCTACTTACGATGGAATCTCCATTGCGTGGTCTATAGCAGAGTACCTGCATAATCACCCCACGGCGAAAGCAAAAACGCTATTTGCCACGCACTACCACGAGTTGAATGAATTGAGTAACAGCTTTAACCGCATCAAAAACTATAACGTTACGGTTAAGGAAATCGGTCACCAGATCATTTTCCTGCGCAAACTGGTGCCTGGCGGCAGCGAACATAGCTTTGGTATTCACGTGGCCAAACTGGCCGGTATGCCGCCCAAGGTACTAAGTCGCGCTAACGAGATCTTGAAAAAGTTGGAACACGAGCGCACGGGCGGCGAACACATCAAGGAAAGCATCCGTAAGGTGCAAAAGCAGGCCGTACAAATGCAGATGTTCAGTATTGACGATCCTGTTTTGGTTAAGATCCGCGATACCCTTAACAACCTTGATGTTAATACTCTCACTCCTGTTGAAGCCTTGATGAAGTTAGATGAGATACATCGGTTGATAAAGAGCTGATTTTGATTTCTAATGTCGGATTTTTGATTTCGGATTTATCGTCTTTAGAAAATGTGAATATGTTAAAAACATCTGCGCTTCCGTTTCTCGCATAGCCTTTACTTTTATGGCATGATCCTGCATCGTCACCTTAAACAGTCCTTAATTTTATTTGCGGTAATTTTTATCCTGTCTTCCTGCCATACCCGCAAAGCAGCTATGAAGGGTGAGCCGGGCGAAATGGTAAAACCACAGGCCAGTATTGCCCAAAAATACTCGGAAATAATGGGCGTGAAAGAGCGGGATATTCAAAATGGCCGTTTATATGCTTTTATTGAGCAGTGGACCGGCACCCCCTACAAATTTGGTGGCCAAAATAAAGATGGTATTGATTGCTCGGGTTTAACACAGCTGTTACAGCAAGAGGTTTACGGCTTAAAGGTTCCTCGGATGACATCGCAACAAATCAGCGTGATAAAGCGGAAATACGAAGAGGATTTAAAAGAAGGCGATTTAGTTTTCTTTGATTTCGATGGTAAACAGTTCAGTCATGTTGGTGTATACCTGCAAAACGGCTGGTTTGTGCATGCAAGCACACGTAAAGGGGTTATGGTAGCCAGGCTGCACGATAATGGTATCTATAAGTATTTTTCGCGCGGGGGAACGGTCATTAATCAAACCATGGCGGCGCAGTTGATAAAATTAAATGAATAATACAGCAGTAGAATTATCAAATACTGTTAACGATTTTATTACCCGTTATTCATCACAAATCAATTGGATGCAACGCACTGCGTCAGAAAAATGGGCGGCAATAGAAATACTGGGCCACTTAACTGATAGTGCTGTTGTTAACCTGCACAGGTTTGTTCGCTGCACCTATGAAAGCGATTTTACATTGACATATGCGCAGGATGAATGGGTAATTGCACAACATTATAAGGATGCAGATGTAAACGAATTGCTTACATTATGGCAATTACTAAACAAACAAATTATATCAGTATTGAACAACTACCCTCCTCAAAGTTGGCAGGCAAAGTGTAATGATCAAACTGTGGAGTTTTTGGCAGCAGACTATGTTGATCATATGCGCCACCATTTAGATCAGATAATTGCGCTTTTGTAAAGACGCTTTAAAATTACCAACAATTATTACTGTATTTTTCGTTTAAACAACCTGGCTATCAACGGGCCATTATTTGCGTGCGTAGTATCTGGATAAAGTTTCTTACGGATAAAAACCATGATAAGGGCCCATGCAATGAAGCCATAATTAAATACCTGTACCGACAGATTAGCTATGGAAGCTATCACCATAAAAACCAACATAGCCGGAATAGTTAAATAGTTTAAGCGTTGTGCCTTCCATTGCAATTCTGATTCAATACTTGTTGGGTTCAGTGCAATATCCCCGGCATTTTTCACAATATAGCCTGTTAATACGGTTTGGCTAAACAATGCGCACACGGTAACCGAAAAATAGATGTACAAGCCGCCCAGATTCTTTGGTGTGATGGTCTCTGTAAGCAGGGCAACCGCAAAAGGAAACAAAGAGATAAAGAATAGAAAAATAAGGTTAAGAATAATCAGTCTTTGGGTATAATCCTTTAAATAGCTAAACAATTTAAGGTGTTTTATCCAGAATGCGCCAACTATAAAAAAGGAAAGTATATAACCACCAAATTTACGCAGCAGCTCAATTATCATTTCATGTAAACGCTCACCATCGGCATGTTTTATTCCTTCGGGTACGCGCATTTCCAACACCATAATGGTAATAATGATGGCAAATACCGCATCGCTAAAAAGTATCATACGCTCCAACTGGAACTCGCGTTTTATTTCTTCCTTTTCGTTAACATTCATAGCTAAATATAGATTAATTTTGCTTATGGCTAAACATGATTACTCCTTTTGGACAAAATACAAACGCTATGCAGCAAACGAGATACTATTATATGTAATTATGATAGTTGGTATAGTGCTGGGCATTTGGATTTTTAGCTGATCACTTTTTAACAAGCGCTATACTGTAAGCATCTGCATCGCCTACCTTCCGGTAAAATTCAACCAGGTCCGCATAAAGTGATTTATCATATGTTCCGGCTAACAGCTGTATCTTTCGCTTGTAAACTAACTGATTCCCCGTTAGCTCCATTGTAGCACTGTAGCTGCCAAACGGCTTGCTTATCGCAATATTAAGTGGTATTTTTTCAGTCCGATAATTATCGAAAGGTAAAGTATAAACAATCTCGTCCTCATCAGCATAACCGTCGTTAATATAAACGTCAGTCGTTCGGTTTCTTAATTCGGCAGGCACGTTGTTACTACGGTTTGCTGCATTCAATAAAAAAAACATTTTGCTATCTGATACAGAAGCGTAAGATGGTGCAGAAAACTTTAGTGTCTCTGTCATCAATAGCTTGTCAGTTTTATTTTGCGTAAGTCCGTATTGCGTTATATCAAGATTATTAATGGTGTATATTCTTGCAACTCCCTTTAACTTTTCTGTCTCTGATTTATCTATCAACAGCTCACGGTTCTCGTACTGAGTTCCGCTGAATAGTGTTTCAATTTGACCGGACAGTTCCCCTTTATCACTGAGGTTAAAATTTGCCTTGCGTACTTGTAAATTATTGGTACTTAAATATTGGGCTGTACGCAACAATTTACCACCGTTAGATGTACAGGCCAGTACATTACGGTCATCAGTAAAATTGCCTAAAAACCCAAAGGGAATTTCCTGGCTGGTACATTCGAGCCATGTAGTATCATTGGTGAAGGGTATGCACAAAATAACATGATTGGCCTGTCCCATGCTGGCAAAGTCGGGCATCAGGCTTGTCTTATAATCATAGCCCGCAGCTACCGCGCAATACCACGAATCGATGTTTACGATGCGCAATAGCGCCTGCATATAATTTACCAGCGCTTTACAATCGCCATAATTAAGCTTATCTACTTCGCTTGCCGAAAAAGGTTGATAGCCGCCAATGCCGACCTGAACACTTATATAGTGTGTTTTTTTCTGCATGTAGTCATATATCTTGCGCGCCTTTTCTTTTGGGTCCTGAATATTAGCGGTAAGTTGTTTTATAAATTCCACAGTTTCCGGTTGGATTTCCTGCCGACCTTTTAACATTTTATCATATATCCATTTTCCTAAATCATTCCAGTTAGTGGCGGTACCTTCCATGCCGCCGTAAGAGAATTTTTCGGCAGCTATTTTTACGCTTATTCTATAAAGATTAGGATCAGGACTATATGGTTCAGATCTTAGGGCTTTTATCGCTTCAGCTTTCCATGTGTAAACTTTGCCACCGTCTTCGCCACTGGTGATAAAGACATCGCCAGAAGTATTAAGTGATTTATAACGGATGTTAATGCCCGGCTTGCTGATAAAAATAAAAGTGCTTTTCTCCACAGCTACTCCTGTTGAACGTACCGGATGCCAATCGTGAAAATTAAGGGATTGCTTTGAGCGGATCTCATAGTCATACTCCACCGTGTAAGGATATAACAAAGATTGTGGTTGATAATGCTTTACGCGGGAATCTTCAAATAAAGAAAAATCAGATGCAGCGCTTTGATCCTGAAAGTTACCGGGAGTAATTTTGCTCACCTGTTGCCCAAACTCATTGTATACGGCGCCGCGGATATCTTTTATTGAATTGGCTTTATCATAAAACACGTTTACTTCGGCTTCATCATCTCCATTTTTATTAAGTATCGTCACAACCCGTTTAACATGGTAAATAACGTTATCAACAGCTTTAACTTCTGTAGAAATAACCTCATTTCTTACCACCGCGCTTGCATACGGCATTAGTTCTTTGGGGATGGAAGCGGCTGTATAAACTCCTTGCGCCTTGGAGCTAATGGAAGCAATGATGATAACTGATATCAAAAAAAATGATCTCATATCTTCTTTTTAAACACCATCTCGTTTTTTTCTGATAGGATGATCTTGTTATAAAGTTCCTTTAGGTAAGGATACTCATCAGGCACGTAAATTGATTTTTTAAATTGAGTAACGTGCGATAAAGAAAAAGAATTGCCTAACTCTGTATAAGCAACAATAAACATCCCACCCTGGTTAGGCAGCGCCGCGCTTGTGTTCTGCGGTGGGTTTTCAATCACAAATCCTTCGGGCAACTTCATGTTTAATATAAAACGTTCCTCTGATGGCATACCCCAGTCAACCGGGTAGCTGCGCGAGTTAAGTTTAAATGGGTTTGTTGTTATCTGATTAAAAATAAATGGATTAAAGCTCAATCGTTCATTACCCACTCCTTCATACCCATCCATTTCAACTTCGTAAATTTCGGTGAGAGTAGCGTCAAGACTGTCAATGCCGTTTATTTCGAACTTTTTAATCTTTGTTTTAGTGAGCCTTTCGTCCAAATTCTCCACAAACTCATCAAGCGTATTGAATTTTTTTATTGCCTGCCTTTTTTGATAGGCTGAATAACCTCTTGAATAATTGGTCATCTTACCGATCAACTTTCCTTCAACGGATAAAGTGAGATCAAACACACGTGTAGTATTTTGGGTATTTGGTGTTGTAATATCAACCCAGTAAGATGCTTTATCAAGACTCATTACACGGCCCTGGTCGTTTAGACAGCGCATAGGCAACATACCAAATGAAAGCAGAGGATCAGTGGCGTCAAGCAGATAGCTTTTACCACCAATATTAGCCTTTGCTATCACGTAGTTAAACTCTGTTATAACAGGGTATAATTTATTAACAATGCCATGGCTGCGGGTTGATATTAAAACTGCCTCTACATTAATACCCGCAGACGAAAGCGCAGTAACAAGGGCAAGGTTTATATCGCCCGAAGTCCCGGTATGACTTTCAAATGCTTTACGCACATTCTCACTTCCGAAAGCGATAAACTCATTCCACTTCATATTCTTCTGAATAAAAGCGTATATAGCTTTTGCCTTTTGTAGTTCGTCCGTCTTTCCGGCAATGACCGGTGCAATCCTATCTTTAAACTGGTCGCGCTTTTTAATTTGGATACCAAAATACTCATCGCGTTTAAGTTGGTTATCCACATCCTTCCACTCGTTGGCCAGTTTGGTTTTTACTCCGGTATAAGGATTTGAATATTCGGCGAGTTCAAAATAGATGGCTGATATAAAATTTCGACGAGCAGTCATGTAATCTTCTTCGATAAAAGCCGGAATATTATTCATGCCATAAGTTAAATGCGCACAATCGGCCTTTGCACCTCCTGTTGAAAAGCATTCGCTCTCAACTTCTGATACGTTCTTGTCCAGATTAAGTGCTCCCATTTTTACGGCATTAAACTGCCAAAAACCCGGAATATGCACCTCATATAAAGATTGAATTTTAGGTATATCGCTTTGAAACTGCCAGTTATGCAAATCTTCAAAATATGGGGTAGTTATAGTATACCTGTACTCTATAACGCAACCATTTTTTAACCCGGGGAGGGCAAACTTAACCAACTTGTGCGTTTTATTTACATCCACTGTAAATATCTGCGATGGTTGTAATTCTATCCTTGTGGTGCTGCCTCTGGCATCGGCTGCAAATGTTACGCCTGTTATATCGTCTACTTCTTCTTCAACCTCCTTCCCAATATATAATGGTATCTCCACTGCCCCTTCATTAAAAGCTTCTTTATCAATAATTTTTATTCTAACATGGTACTTGTATATAAGTCTTATTTTATCGCCGTTAACATTTGTAATACGCGCGTCGCCATGTTCATTCAATACTACTGCGTGGGACGAAGGGTCATCAGCATAACTGATCATACTTGTTTCTTCCTGCGTAATATTCCCAAACGCGAAATCCTGGGCGCCTGCACTATACGCTAACGAAAGAAGCATTACTATACAAAAAAAAGGAAGCTTCATATTGTGATGTAAATATTTAAGTGAGGTTAAGATAAATCTTTTTAATATAATAATATAAACAGCATGATTTATTTTGCCGTTTTTTTTTGATTTTTGCAGTGCGGCAGTGCCGTACATCAATTTATGAAATTAAACCTTACACGCCCCCTTGCATTCTTCGATCTCGAAGCAACCGGAATAAATATTGGTGCAGACCGTATTGTAGAAATATCAGTTATAAAACTGTATCCCGACGGTAGCGAAGAAGTAAAAACCTGGCGAGTTAATCCCGGCATACCCATTCCGGCTGAAGTATCAATGATACACGGCATTTACGACCACGATATTAAGGATGAACCTTTATTTGAAGCGTTAGCTGCGGATATAGCGGCGTTTATTGGCGAAAGTGATCTGGCCGGGTTTAATTCAAACAAGTTTGACATCCCGATGCTAATGGAAGAATTTTTACGAGGCGGGGTATCGTTTGATCTGGATAATCGGCATTTTATTGATGTGCAAAACATCTTCCATCAAATGGAGCAGCGTACCTTGAAAGCGGCCTACCGCTTTTATTGCGACAAGGACATCATCAATGCCCACTCGGCCGAAGCAGATACACGCGCAACTATGGAGGTTTTACTTGCCCAGATAGAGCGCTATTCAGATGTGGAATGGGAGGACAAAAAGGGCAACAAAAGCATTCCTGTGGTTAACGATGTGGCTGGTCTGCACAAATTCACCAACCTTCATCGCCCGGTTGATTTTGCGGGCCGCTTGGCTTATAACGACGCAGGTGACGAGGTATTTAACTTTGGTAAGCATAAAGGCAAAAAAGTAGAGGATGTTTTTAACCTGGAACCGAGCTATTATTCATGGATGATGCAAGGTGATTTTCCGCTTTACACTAAGCGGAAACTGGAGGAAATATATGCGCGCATGAATGCCAAAAAACAGGCAGAGCGGCAGCAAAAAGCTATACAAAACAAATCTGCAGAGCGGGCAACACCACAATCTGATAACAATACACAACAAGCACCTGCACAAACCATTAAAAGACCAGACAACCAACGCCCTGCTTATAACCAGCCTTTTAAGAAAAAAGAAGAACCTGCAAAACCTGTTGATGAAGATATGCTGAAGCAATTGGCCGAAAGATTTAAAAAGCATTAGGCTTATAATTCTTTAGTGCTGAATTAAAAATTAAAAATCATTACTTACTTTCACTTCAGCAAAACAGCATGGCGTTAAATTATATCTGGGTATCTTTTTTTATAATAGCTTTTGTTATAGGGCTTGTTAAGCTGATATTTTTCGGTGATACCGAGATATTTAAATTAATGGCCGAGGGTACTTTTGATACTACAAAGGCCGCTGTAATGGATATTGCCCTGCCCTTGGTAGGCATCATGTCGCTTTGGCTAGGTATTATGAAAATAGGCGAAAAAGCCGGTGCCATCAATTTTCTTTCGCGCATTGTAGGGCCATTTTTTAATCGTTTATTTCCCGAAGTACCAAAAGATCACCCTGCTACGGGCCAAATGATGATGAACTTTTCGGCTAACCTGCTGGGCCTGGATAATGCTGCTACTCCATTTGGTTTAAAAGCCATGGCGGGTTTACAGGAGATAAATAAAGACAAAAACGGCAATGAAAGTGATACCGCCTCAAACGCTCAGATCATGTTTCTTACGCTGCATGCATCCGGGTTAACCTTGTTGCCTATTGCCATTATAGCTCAACGGGCTATATATGATTCTGCCGATCCCACGGATGTTTTTATACCCTGTGTAGTTGCCAGCTATGTTGCAACCCTGGCAGCGCTTATTATAGTGAGTATTAAACAAGGTATTAATCTTTTTGACAGGGTAGTTATTACATGGCTGGGCGGAATAACGGCGATGGTAGCTGGTTTGGTTTGTTACCTTACTTTATTCTTAACTAAATCTCAGATATCAGAATTCTCAAAGGTGTTCAGCAATTTGGTATTGCTATCTATACCCGTGTTATTCATCATAGGTGGCTTACGTAAAAAAATAAACGTTTTTGAGGCCTTTATTGATGGCGCAAAAGAAGGCTTTGAAGTATCAGTTAAAATTATACCCTACCTGGTTGGTTTGCTTGCAGCGGTAAGTTTGTTCAGAACTTGTGGGGCACTTACTTATTTAGGCGATGGATTTAAGTGGGTTTTCAGTCATTTTAACATGGACACGCGCTTTACAGATGTATTGCCCATTGCTTTTCTTCGCCCCTTAAGTGGTTCTGGGGCGCGGGCGCTGATGCTGGATAACTTAAAAACATTCGGCGTTGATAGCTTTATAGGGCATTTATCAAGTGTTTTATACGGAACAGCTGATACTACTTTCTACATTGTTGCGCTTTATTTTGGCGCGGTAAATGTCAAAAAAACGCGATACGCCATCCCCGCCATGCTTATTGCAGATGTATTCGGTATCGTCACCGCGATACTTATTTCCTACCTCTTTTTTGCGTAACTAATAATGCATTTAATTGATTCGTCACGTTGCATTCTTGAGATTTAATTTTAATTTTAAAGAAATTTTCTCCTCCAAAAATGGCCGAAAACGAATTCCTAAAAGAAAAATCTGTAAGAAAAAAATCTGCTAATAAAGCCGTGTGGGTTTTACTGTTTTTTTGTGCAATTGTAATTGCCATGATGGTAAAAATATCATTAACAGGATCTTTAAAGCCTCAGTTTTTTAGCGGCTTGCCCAGCAATAAGGAGGCCTACGAAATTGCAAAAGAATATGTAAGACCTGCGCTAAAATCACAGAGCGTGAATTTTTCTGACGATGGATATCAATTTGCTAAAACCTCCGATTCGATTTATGTGATAAAATCAAGTGTTGAAACTGAAGGAACTACAACAGAATTCAAGATAAAATTACAATATAAAGGCGGCCAGCCCGACAAGCAAAAAAACTGGTCGGTTATTGATCTGAGTATATTTTAAACAAAAAAACAGGCTAGCCATAAGGCTAACCTGCTAATCACTCTAAAACAATCACCTCTTAACTTTAGAAGTATTTTTAAATATGTGCTGATTAGAAATATCTTATCAGCATTATATTCACCTACAAATATAGGTGTCATCTGTGTGTTTAAACACCCTTTAAGCTTTTTTTACTAAAACCTGACAGAGGAAAATGCTTAGTTAAGTCCCCTAATAAAAATTTCTGCCAGAAGCAGTCTTTTTCCTCTTATTTCCTCCAAATGTTCTTTTTTGGGAAACATTGCCTTTTTATATGATACCGATCTTACCCTTACACCATGTAACGCATCAAGCAACAAGTCTATTATTACTTCGGGATTCACTACGGGTTTTATTCTGCCCTTGTCAACTTCGTTTTTTATTGCTGATGTCAATAAGGCTGTTTCGGTTTCGTGTATCTCTCCTATTATCTCCCAAATGCTTTCAGGTAAATTCTGTTCGTTTAGCCTGAAATAATCAAAGAAATTATAGTTCTCTACAATAAAATCGTGCTGGGTATTTATCTGGAAAATAAACGCCTCTTTCAGATTATCAAAGCCGGCAATTTCCTTGCCCAATCTGTTTAAATAATCGTTAGCCAATTTGCGCATAACTGCGATATATAGCTGGCTCTTATCCGGGAAATAGTAATATAGCAGTGCTTTTGAAAACGAGAGGTCGCCCGCTATTTCATTCATGGTTGTTTTTGAATAACCGTAATGCAAAAACCTTTGATAAGCCGCCTCTAAAATCTTTTCCCGTTTTATATCCTGCTGATCAATAACTGAACTCATGAATACTATTTATTAAAACTGACTTTTTTAACAAAAGTATCAAAAATTCTATATTTTCACTTGGTTGTGGGTAGCAACGCGCAAATGTTACGTTTAGATTATACAGTTTGCGCCAGTTTGATGCCTGCCCCTACTACAAATGCATCCTCAATCACTCCGGATATAATATTACCCAGGCCAGAACCGGACAAAGCTTTACGCAAATAAAAGCTGGTAAAGGTTGATGCACCGGCAACCAGGCCGCCTAACAACGCACCTGTTAAAGGCTTCTTGCCGGCAGCGCTATATATAGCTGCTCCGGCCAGGGCACCCGATAAACAGCGTACAGTTACCGATATAGGTTTTGTGCGATTTGGCGTAAAAGGTAACTTGTCTGCCAAAAACTCTCCCACAGCCATTACTTTCAGCATATCCGCTACAGTAATAGATGATAAAAATCCTATCGGATGACGGCGGAATACAGGCCCTTTGTGGTCGCTTAAAATGTGGCTGGCCAATGCAGGCGCGGCAGCAGAGCGCATGCCCGCTAATAATCCCATTCCTAAAACCTGCTTAAACGGCTTTATGTTGTTATGTTTCGCCATGGTTGATGTTTTTGTCCTTTTTAAATACAATAATCATTCCCAAACAAAAGAGCCGCCTCGTAATCAAGTTACGAGGCGGCTCTTTAAAAAAACATCAGATGTATTAAACAGTCTTTAACTCAAGTTTCTCTGCGTTCTTTTTGCCAGAAAAGCGTTGCTTTAAATTATAATGCAAAATGTACATACATGGTACCAATATCAACGTTATAATGGTAGCAAAACCCAAACCAAATATCATTGTCCATGATAATGGGCCCCAGAATGCAACGTTGTCACCACCGAAGTGGATGTGTGGTTTAAATGATGTAAACAAGCCCACAAAATCAATATTGAAACCAACAGCCAAGGGTATTAAACCTAATATAGCTGCGAGGGCTGTTAGTATAACCGGGGTCATACGTGTACGCCCTGCTTCTACAACTGCATCATGCAAATTCTGGCCTTGCTCCATTAGCAGATCGGTAAACTCAACTAACAAAATACCGTTACGAACAACTACGCCTGCCAACGCCACTATACCAATACCTGTCATTAATACAGAGAAAGTCATTCCGAAAATACTTACCCCCAAAAGCACGCCTATTATACTAAACAAGATCTCGCTGATGATGATAAAGGTTTTACCAATTGAGTTAAACTGCATCATCAGGATGATAAGAATCAGCATAAATGACACGCCTAAAGCAGATAAAAGGAACACAGCTGCTTCAGTTTGATCCTCCTGGCCCCCACCCATGCGGAGTGTAATGCCCTCAGGCGTTTTAAAATCAGTTAACACCTGTGCTATTTCAGCATTTACATCATTCGCATTAAAACCTCCTGTTTTTAATACGTTTGATCCTAAGGTGATAACACGGATCTGTTGCTTGTGCTTAATGTTACTGTAAGTATTAGCATACCGGATATCGCTGAAAGCAGAAATAGGTACCTGCCTCACCGCGCCGCCAGTAGCCATATCCCGGTAGGTTATTTTAAGGTTGCGTATCGCATCCAGATCATAACGCTGATCTTCTTTACCGCGGACATTGATCTCATAATCTTCTTCAGTAGTATTTCTGAAATCTGCAGCTTTAAAACCATACAATGTAGTAGCCAATGCCTGACTTATCTGGGCACTGCTTACGCCTTCGCGATTGGCACGTTCCCTGTCAATATCAAATACTATCTGAGGCTTATCGTCCTGAACATCTGCTGTAAGTTCCTCAATACCCCCTATGTTTTGTTTGTCTATAAACTTCTTCAGGTTATTGGCTGCTTTCACTAATGAATCCAGATTATCACCGGCAATTTCAATACTGATATCTTTCTGCGTTGGCGGGCCGCCGCTTTCCTGGTCAACCGATATCTTAACACCTGGTATAACGCCTGTTACCGCTTTACGGATTCTTAGCATAATTGCCCTTGTGTCTTTGCCATTCCGCTCACCGAACTTAACAAAGGCCACAGCTATTTTAGCTTTGTTTGGATAATTACCCTGATCCTCGTCTTGCGGGTCTGTAACACTCACAGTTACATTAGATATAATTGAAGAAACAACATCCTTATCCGGCTCAACAGCTTTAGCAACGCGTTTTTCTAAAACTTCTGTAACCTGATTGGTATAAGCCTGATCTGTACCCTTAGGCAATGTTATATAAACAAACGCAAAGTTAGGATCAGCTTGCGGAAAGAACTCTACTTTAGGGCTGCGTGCAACCATAAAGAAAATACTAAAAATAAACAGACCAATGGTGCCTAATAAAATCCATCCCGGAACCTTAACCGCTCTTTCAAGCAGATTTGCATAGGCAGTTTGAATTTTAGGCCAGACTTTGTTTTGAAAAGAATCTATCCAGTGTACAAATACAAAATGATTTAGCAGATACAATACTGCCGCTAAAACCACAAAATTACCTACACCAAAACTTACCAGATAAGCTATAACGGCAACAATTCCAAACCCTATCATTACTTTTCTGGTAGCCTTATCAAATTTAGGATTGTCATGCTCGCCTTTAATATGTGGTTTCATAAAATCAACTGCGAAAACCGGGTTGAATATATATGCAACTACTAAAGAGGCCAATAAAGTAATTATTAATGTTATTGGCAAAAAGAACATAAACTTACCTATAAGGCTGTTCCAAAATGCCAATGGCACAAAGGGTGCAAGGGTGGTCATGGTACCAGAAAACACCGGAAGGAATACCTCACCTGCAGCCATTTTAGCTGCTTGCTTAATAGGCACCTTACCGTTATCAAATATCCGGTGCGTGTTTTCAATTACTACAATAGCATCATCCACCACAATACCCAGCGCTAACAGGAACGAGAACAGCACAATCATGTTTAACGTAAAGCCAATAGCTGGCATCACCAAAAACGCTATAAAGCAAGATAATGGTACAGACAAAGCAACAAACAAAGCGTTGGTAGTGCCCATAAAGAACATCAGAATGATGGTTACCAAAACGAAACCAATTATGATGGTATTTATAAGGTCATCAACTGTTGTCCGTGTTTTATCGCTTTGGTCACCGGTAACAGTAACGTCTAAGCCTTTGGGGAACTCATTAGCTTGTTTAGCTTTTATTAACGCAAAGATTTTATCCGATGCGCCTATCAGGTTTTCGCCGGTACGTTTACTTACATTCAGGGTGATAACGTTTTTAAAAACTTTATCACCCTTGGTTTTCATACGTGCGTAGCTCTCCTGCTCGTGGAAAGCATCTTTTACATCGGCAATATCACGTAAGTACACCGCTTTACCGCTTGGGTTACGTATAACCATATCAGCTACTTCATCAGCACTTTTGAAATCCTGGCGGATATCAACACTACGGCGAACACCATCAACACGCAAACCACCGGCAGACATGATTATGTTTTCGTAACCCACAGCATTTACTATGTCGGTATAGCTTACCTGTGCAGCGCCCATTTTATTCAAATCAACATTGATCTGAATCTCCGGTTTCAATGCGCCTACCATATCTACTTTAGATATCTCTTTCATGCTTTCAATAGCATCTTTCAGATTATCGGCGTATTCCTTCAGTTTCTTCAGGTCATAATTACCGGATATATTAACATAAAGGATAGGTAGGTCGGCTACGTTAATATCAGATACCGTTGGCTCTTTAAGGTTGTTGTCGTTTTGCGGCAGATCCGGCTTAGCCTTATCAACTGCTTCCTTAACATCATCCTTAGCATCTTTTATCAATATGTTACCGTTAAACTCGGCAGTTATGATAGATACGTTATCATAAGAGTTGGATGTTACCTTTTTTAAGCCTTTAAGAGATTTTAATCTCTTTTCTATCTGACGGGTAACCAATATTTCAATGTTTTGAGGCGATTGCCCCAAGTATTGCGTTGTAACAAATACCTTTGACTGTGCTATATCCGGAAAATTCTCCTTTGGCAAATTGTTATAGCTTACCAAACCTAATATGGTAAGAAGCACAATAAATGCATATATAGCCGTTTTATTATCTATGGCCCAACTTGAGGGGCCAAACTCTTTTTGCAAATCTTTCATGAAGTGATTAGTTTAAATCGCCATTTATTTTACACCTTGCAATACGCGCACTTTATCACCCTCATCCACATCAGCAACGCCATCTACTATAACCTGATCGCCCGCTTTTAATCCTGAGGTTACCTCTACTGAGCCACCAGAAATTGCACCTTGTTTTATTGGCGCGCGTTTAGCCATACCGTTAACATTGATGTACACATAATCGCCTGATTCTGATTGCTGAACCGCCTTAACTGGTACGGTAATAGCATTTTTATTAGTGTAGTCTGCAATTCGAAGTACCGCCGTCATGTTGGGGCGTAATGTTGCGCGTGATGGTAATTTAACCTCGACAGGGAAACTCCGCGAAACAGGATCAATTGCTTTTGCTGCAAAGTTTATGGTGGCTGTTACAGAATCTTTTGCATCAGGTACCACAACTTTAACGGTATTACCTACACGTACGCTTGCAGCATATGATTCGGGAACGTTGGCTTTTATTTTAAGGCTGTTATCGTTAACAATATTAATACCAGTAACTCCGGGGCCAGCAACCTGACCTAACTTAAGGTCCATCGTTTCAACGGTACCGTTGATAGGGGATTTGATGCTGTAAAACGCAGACTGTTGTTTAAGGGCATCCTGTTGTTTTTGGGTGCTTTGCAAGTTTGTTTTGGCCTGTAAAAATTGCACTTCGGTACCAATTTTTTGATCCCAAAGATTTTTCTGACGCTCATAGAGTGTAGTCATCAATTCAACCTGGGCTTCACCTTGCGCTAATTGTTGTTTTAAAACACTGTTATCTAATTGAACAAGTATTTGCCCTTTGCTAACACGTTGCCCGGCTTTTACATAAATAGCTGTAATTGTACCTTGGGCCTGTGGGTATGCAGTAACATTTTCTTCTGCGTCAATTTTGCCTTGCACTTCAACATAGTTGCTAAAGCTGCCTGTCTCAATTTTGTATACTGAAACATCCAATGTTTTTACAGAATCGGTAGCACCCATCTCTGATTGTAACTTGGCTATTTTCTCGTTAAGCTCAGACTGCTGTTTTTTTAGGTCAGCTAATTCAGCTTTTTTATCTTTAGGCTTTGAGCATGCGGCTAAAAGCAATAAGGCGGGTATGTATATAAGTTTTTTCATTTTTATGATTGTATAATGTGAGTTTAGTTTAATTAAGACGTGCGTAAGCTTTATCCGCGTCGACTTTGCTTATTAGTGCTGTATATAAAGCCTGTATATATTGGTTGTCGGCGTTTTCCAGTTCTGTTTGCGCTTGGGTAACTTCTACGCTGGAGCCTACACCCTGTTCGTATTTTATTTTTGAAACCCTTAACACTTCCTGCGCCAATGTGCGGCTACGTTTTTGGTTATTAAGCGATTGCAAACTATTTAAATAAGTTATGTTAGCAGCATTTGCCTGTAGCTTAAATCCGTTTGCAGCATTAACCAGATCATTTTTTGATTTTAAAACAGTTATTTGCGACTGACGTAATCGAGCTACGCGTTGCCCCCCGCTAAAAATTGGAACGTTTAAGCTTAAACCTATAAAACTGTTGTAATAGATGTTATTATATAAAAATCTGGTGTGATTCTCTTGGAATACGCCGCCCAAACCTGCATTAAATGATAACGTTGGTAAAAACTCAGCTTTTTTGCTTTTAACTTCTAATTCATTAAGGGTGATGTTGGTTTGCAGCAATTTATATTCTATTCTGTTATTATAGAACCCTGTATCAACAGCGTTTTGCCCTACTTGCTGGTTTATGTTAATATCCTCAAGTCTATCAGTTAAGGCAAGATCTTCTTCAATTGGCATTCCCATTTGAAATTTTAGCATTTGGTTAGATAACACTAATGTTCTCACAACATTTTCTCTGTTGGTTATCAGGTTGTTATACTGTACATCTAAACGGTCTACATCAATTTTCTCAACAAAACCTTGCTTGTTACGTTGCACAGTCTGGTCAAATTGCTGTTTTAATTGAGCGATATTAGCATCAAGCAACTTCACCTGTTCTCCGCTTACCAAAACCTGGTAGTAAGCTTTAGTAACATTTGCATTGGTTTGAATTTTTGAGCGTACCATGTTTCTCTCAGACAGTTCACGAAACGTTTTAACTGCTTGCAAGCCTACTATGAAAGTGCCGCTGAATAGCAATTGGTTCATTTGCAAGGCGTAAGTGTTGTTATATTTTATCGGACCAAATGGAAGGGCTACTAAGGGGTCGTTAAAATTTGGATTTCCTGTGAAAACGCCAGCCGGAGCAACAGAAACAGGAGTTTTGATATAATCCTGAAAAGTAACAGAGCCGTTTATCTGCGGCAAACCTGTTCCAATTGTTTCCTTTACTTTATAATCAGCGCTTTGTACATCAAGCTGGGCATTTTTTACCGAGTCCTGGTGCTCATAGGCGTATGTAATAGCATCCGCGAGCGAAAAACTGTGCGATGCAGGTGCCTGCTGCGCAAAGCCCGTGAGGGTTATGGCGCAGAAGAACGATGTAATTATTAGGATATGTTTCATGTATATATATTGTGTGTTGGTTTTCGTTTACAAAATAAGCACCGGCAGATGACAACGGTATGTCAGCAGTGTTTATTCATCATTAATATTTTTGTATTGATTTAATAGCTTATAACCTTTTAGCGTACAAATACCGTAATTAAAATGCTCTAAAAACTGGCTTTGCACTTTCCATGGATTAAACTCGGCCAATGGAAAGAGTTTTGTATTGAAGCCCATTTCCACCTGATTAACCCGCATGCGGGCCATTATTTTCACGTCAATTTCAGGACGTATATAACCTTGATTTATACCTTTTATCAGCAACTCTTCCAACGTATGTATTATCACATCTGCTTTAAAATTTTGGAATATTTCCCAAGCTTCTGGATGATATTTCTGCATATCGTGGATCACAATAGGATTAATACGCGAAAAAACCTCTTCAGAGCATTTCATCATATTGATCATTTCATCTATCACATTGCTTGACTTACTTATGATATCCTTAATCTGGCATTCGTCTTCGTGAAGTTTTCTTTTTACCAGGGCAATCACAAGTTCGTTCTTGTCTTTAAAAAACTGATAGATTGTTTTTTTTGACATACCCATATGTTTGGCTATATCATCCATCGTAACGCTTTTAATTCCTGCCTTTAAAAACAGGTCCTCGCCGCCTTGAATTATTCTTTCTATTTGAACCATTGAATTAATTGGTCAAAACTATGGAAACATTTTTAGATTTTAAAGTTTCCAAATAGAAATATTTATCCACTAATGTCAGCACGCGGTCAAAAAGTAAATTTCAGCCCAAAATGATTACCTTTGCAGAAAATTTCAGACTACACTAAATGGATCTTACCGCACTTTCAGCCATATCACCTATTGACGGACGCTACCGGAATACAACTGCATCATTAGCCGCTTATTTTTCGGAATTTGCACTGATCAAATACCGCGTATTTGTTGAAATTGAGTACTTTATAGCTTTATACCAGCACCCACTGCCCCAATTACTAAGTTTAGATAAAAGCGCAGCAAATAAGTTACGAGGCATTTACCAAAACTTTACCGAAGCAGAGGCGCAAAACATTAAGGACATTGAAAAAATCACTAACCACGATGTAAAGGCAGTTGAGTACTTCATAAAACAAAAGTTTGATGAGCTTGACTTACAGGCCTACAAAGAGTTTATACACTTTGGCTTAACATCGCAAGACATAAATAATACAGCTGTCCCTTATTCATTTAAACTGGCGCTTGATGATGTTTACTATCCGGCACTTGGTGAGTTAATAACTATTCTTAAAAAATACGCAGCCGATTGGGCTAATATTCCAATGCTGGCTCACACGCACGGGCAACCTGCATCGCCTACCCGCCTGGGTAAAGAGTTACAGGTTTTTGTTGAGCGGATTGAAAAGCAGCTGGCGCAACTAAAACAAGTACCTCATGCTGCCAAATTTGGCGGTGCCACCGGTAACTTTAACGCGCACGTTATTGCCTACCCTGCCATTAATTGGGTTGATTTTGGCAATAGTTTTGTAAACGACACACTGGGTCTTAGCCGCTCACAAGCTACTACGCAAATAGAGCACTATGATAACTTTGCGGCTCAATGCGATGCATTAAAACGCATAAATAATATATTAATTGATTTGGACAGGGATATATGGACCTATATCTCCATGAATTACTTTAAGCAGAAGATAAAAGCGGGAGAAATAGGGTCATCAGCCATGCCGCATAAGGTAAACCCGATAGATTTTGAAAACTCTGAAGGTAACTTAGGTATTGCCAATGCCCTCTTTGAACACCTGGCGGCCAAATTGCCTATCTCTCGTTTGCAACGCGACCTTACTGATTCAACCGTTTTACGTAACGTTGGTGTACCGGTATCGCATACGCTTATCGCTATAAAATCAACAATAAAAGGCTTAAATAAACTGCTGCTTAACGAGGCTGTTATAAATAGCCACCTTGATGCTAACTGGGCCGTGGTTGCTGAAGCAATACAAACTATTTTACGTAGAGAAGGCTATCCTAACCCTTACGAAGCGCTAAAAGAACTTACCCGCACTAATACACACGTAAACGCTGATACGATTGCTGAGTTTGTAGAAACACTGCAGGTTGCTGACGTTATTAAGGAAGAGATAAAGAAAATTAGCCCGGCTAACTATACCGGAGTTTAGTGATGAGAAGATATGTAAATGTGCAGATGCTATTGGCAATTTATATCTGCACATGCACTCATTTGCATATCTACACATCCGCACGTTTGCACATCCTCCCGTCATCTATCAGTCAAAAGCAGTTAACATGGTGTTTTAATTGAAAAACCTGTTTAACTTTGTTTATTCAATTTAAATAAGAATAGAAATGACCATCAACGTATATACCGAAAGCACCCCGAACCCGGCAACCATGAAGTTTATAGTTAACAAGTTGCTGATAAACGGCAGTGTTGACTATGCAACTAAAGAAAGCGCCGAGAAATCGCCCTTTGCTAAAGAGTTGTATAAATTCTCGTTTGTTAACGGTGTATTCTTTGCAAGTAACTTTGTTACGGTAACAAAAACTGAGGATGCTGAATGGAACGATATTGAGCCGATACTAAAAGAATTTGTAAAAGGCGCTGTAGAATCTGAATATAAAGTTCAGTTAGAAGAGCAGGACGAAGTTGCATTTGAAGGGACTGATACAGAGATCAAAATACAACAAATATTAAATGATTACGTTCGCCCGGCTGTTGAGCAGGATGGCGGTGCTATAACTTACCGTTCATTTAACGAGGGTGTTGTAACTGTAGAGCTTCGCGGGTCATGCAGTGGCTGCCCATCGTCAACGGTTACGCTTAAGTCAGGCATTGAGAATTTGCTTAAACGTATGGTACCAGAAGTTACTGAAGTAGTATCGGAAGCATTGTAGTTGAAGATTGGTTATTGAAGGTTAAAGATTAGTAAGCAAATCCACCAATCTTTAATCTTCATTCTTTAATCTTTAAAGTAAGTATTTATAGCCTCCAGCATCTCCCCTGTCAGCTTACCATTTGTAGCCAGCAATTCCCTTGAATTTAATATTTCATCACCGCCGCTATAGTTAACCACGTGGCCACCGGCCTGTCGCACAATTACAATTCCGGCAGCTACGTCCCACGGATTTAAGTTATACTCATAGTAGGCATCAAACCTGCCACAGGCTGTGTAAGCCAGATCAACCGCTGCCGATCCTAATCTGCGCAGGCCATGACAGCTTTTCATTAAGTGGGTAAATAAGGCTATATATTGCTGCTGCTTATTAAAATCATAATAAGGGAAACCGGTAGCCAGCAGGCTGTCGCCAATGGTTGCAGCGCTGCTAACCTTAATTTCTTTGCCGTTTAAATAAGCCGGGGCACCTTTGCAGGCGTAAAAGCACTCATCAAGATTCACCTCGTAAACCACCCCTGCTACCAACTCATCATATTCTTTAAGTGCAATACTTACAGAAAATACGGGCAAGCCATGTATAAAATTGGTTGTGCCATCCAACGGATCAATTATCCAGTTGTAACGCTCGCCTAATTTGGTGGTGGTTTGCTCCTCGGTAATAAAACCGGCTTCGGATATTACACTTTCAAGGCCTTTCACAATCATCTCCTCCGCAGTTTTATCTACGTACGATACCAGGTCATTCAGGCCTTTGTACTCTATTTTTTCGGCGGCGAAAGTTTTACGTTCCTCTAGTATGAATGCTCCGGCTTGTTTGGCAACCTCAATTACTTTCGCTGTTATTTCTTCCAGATGCATGGTGACGTAGGGATAGACTAAATGAGAAAACTTTATGTACAAAAAAGCTTGCAAAAAACAAGTTTAAAGCTGCTGTTATACGTGCTACAGGGGGATACATACCCACTGTTTGAACAAAAAAATCAAGCAGGGCCAGGTTGGCAAAAAAACCAATTACGGCTACAGCAGAGAAGCGTAAAAACTGCTTTGCAGGAGTTGATGCCGATTGATTAAAAACAAAATATCGTGTAATTAAAAAATTAACTATTACGCCCATAAAAAATGAAACGCCTAATGATAATTTATAGTTATTAAACCCATACCCTAAAAAGATGTAAACCGGCTTTTCAAAAAAATTGTGGTAAAACAGATAGAAAGCGCAGATATCCACCAAAAAACCAGCTCCGGCAGAGAGTACAAACCTTACTACCTGGTTCTTTAGAAATTTATTTGCTGCAATTACATTAGCCATGCTTAACCGCGGGTGACGTTTTCTTACTTTTTGCTGTTACAATAAGGGCAATTCCTAACATAACCAAACAAAGCGATATTAATTCAGCCTGGGTAAAAGGTATACCAAACAGGTGATATTTTGTGTTTACACGAATACGTTCAATTAAAAAACGCTCTACGCCATTTAAAATTAAATAGATGCCGAACATTACGCCTGGTAGTTTTATGCGATGCCGTATGCTCCATAAAAAAGCAAATAAAAGCAAGCATACCACACATTCGTAAAACGGTGTAGGGTAAGCAGGTAATTTCAGTTCGTTACAGAATTTGCCAACGCAAGCCGGTATTGGATTGTCATAATCCATGTGGCTTACATTATGGGGGTATTTAAAAGCCCACATCCAATCTGGCGCCCAGCTTAACCAGCCTGGCTTTGGATGAGTGTTTGATATTCCCCAATCACCGTCACCTGCCATCTGGCAGCCTATCCTACCAACAGCATATGCTAACATCATCCCCGGGCCGCCAATATCCAGCATGGTGCGCCAATGTACACCGTGTTTATTGGCAACGTAAAGCACTGCGGCTCCACCGCATATTAACCCGCCATAAAAAGTAAGCCCCTCAAAGCCTATCAACATCCCTACCGGGTCGTTCATAAAGTCATCCCAGTTCTCTAAAGCGTTAAATAATTTTGCGCCGGCAAAACCAAATACAGCTGCCCAGAGTAACAGAGAGCCCATTATTTCGTGAGGATGCGCTTTTACTTTCTTTGTTACCGGCTTAGCTAAAATCTGCTTTTTATTTTCGGCATAGGCCCAATAAACAAATATTGCTGCCGCTGCAATTCCGCCTAACAAATTGCCGCGCGTTGACAAGATGAAACCCTGTGTATCGTCAACAAAAGCGCGGTAGTTCAGCACCATATCAACTACCTTAAAGCCAAATACAAAACCGAATACGGCGTTACCTGCCAGTTCAAGCGGAGATGCTTTTTCGCCTATGGTTACCTCCCTTTCAAACGTATGGACCTGCCCCAGCTTTTCTTTCCGCTTAAATTCTGATAAAAAAGCCTGGTAACCCGCCAAAAAAGCAAGAGCGACAAAAAAGCCGAATGTTTGTATAGGCAGGACGATATTCCAACCAAAAAGGTATTCAATAAGCGAACTCAGGCTTGGAAACATAGGTTTATATTTGAAGCGAATATAGCTTTAATGCACTAAAATTTCTTCGCTTTCGGTTATTTCAACATCACCGTCGGGTGAGATTTGTGTTAATTGGATGGTTTTTAATTCGTTAACAAGTACCGGATCAAACTTGGTTTTAACCTTCACATAATTGCGGGTAAAGCCGTGCATATAGCCTTCCTTAACGTCGCCTTCAAACAATACCTCAGCGGTTTTGCCTAACTGACCCTCATAAAATGCGCGGCGCTTTTTATCAGAAAGAATATGCAGCATTTTGCTCCTATCGGCGCGGGCTGAACCCGGAACAACTCCATTCATTTCGGCAGCAAGCGTATTTTCTCGTTCCGAATAAGTAAATACGTGGAGATAAGATACATCAAGTTCATTAAGAAAATTATAAGTATCAATAAAATCCTCACGGGTTTCGCCCGGGAAGCCTACAATTACGTCTACTCCTATGCAGCAATCGGGCATTACTTGTTTTATCTTCTCTACCCTATCCACATATAACTCTCGCTTATAACGGCGGCGCATTAAACCAAGTATTTTATTTGAGCCTGATTGCAGCGGTATATGAAAATGTGGTACAAACTTTTTTGATGTAGCTACAAACTCAATTATTTCGTCGGTTAGTAAATTAGGTTCAATTGACGAAATGCGAATGCGGTCAATGCCCGTTACTTCATCCAGAGCCTGCACCAGGTCAAAGAATTTATTTTGGCGCTCCCCCTTAATTATACCAAAGTCGCCAAGATTTACACCAGTCAGTACAATCTCGCGAACACCCGATGCAGCAATTCTTTCTGCTTGTTGTAAAACACTTTCAATTGTATCGCTGCGGCTTGCTCCACGTGCCAAGGGGATAGTGCAAAAAGTACATGAATAATCACAACCATCCTGAACTTTCAAAAAAGTACGTGTGCGGTCGCCGATGGAAAAAGCAGGTACAAACTCATTCGCTTCAGACACCGGTTGATTAAGAACCACCGCCTTTTCTTTCTTGGCAAGGTCGGTGATATGATCAACTATAAGAAATTTTTCGGCGGCACCCAAAACCATATCAACGCCCGGTATTTCTGCAATCTCCTTAGGCTTAAGCTGCGCATAACAGCCAACTATGGTAACGTATGCGTTAGGCGATATTTTAAGCGCCTCTTTTACAACCTTTTTGCATTTCTTATCGGCATTGTCTGTTACAGAACAGGTGTTGATAACATACACATCAGGTGTATCCGTAAAATCTACCGTATCAAAACCAGCTTGGTTAAACAATCGACCGATGGTTGACGTCTCGGAATAATTGAGTTTGCAGCCCAATGTATAAAAAGCAACTTTTTTGTTCATTTTCAATCTGCAAAGATAAACTTTTTAAATCGACCATAAAAATCCGTTAATCAGGGATTGAGCAATCAAAACGCATGGATATCGCAGTAAATCGTTAAGCCACAAGCCCTACAACCATGGCGAATGTTTTTTTTGCGAACTTTTAAGTCAGTATGGTGTTACATCTGTAAATATAATACCCCTTGCGAATAACAAACCTTACTTATGACTCCCCTTATCAAGCAAAAAATTCCCGTATTAAGGTACGGCCTTGTAGTACTATTATTTATTGTGCTCTTTGTAAGCACGGAATATTTGCTGCTACACTACCAAAAGGCTGACGTATTAAAGAACAATATAGATAAACTTATTTCGGCACGCGAAAACGCTGCACTTATTGACAGTTGCATTATTAAACTGAACAGTGCCGATAATTATACCCGACTTTACACTGTTACAGGAGATAAAGGATATTTGACGCGTTCATCCAGGGAAATCGGGGAAGTATTAACTATAAGCAACAAAATAAGTTCAGCTGTGGCCAATCAGAAGGAAAATAAGGCTTCGGCTAAAAAACTGAAAGAGCTTATTAAACAGAAAAAAGCCAGGAGTAGTGAGTACGTTACGCTAAAATTGCTAAATGATAGCCTTATCAATAATTCAAAAACTATAGTCAGATCATTTGATCAGATTCAAAAGCAAATGGAAAAACCCGCCGTAAAGGTGCAACACACAGTTGGTTTTGACACTGTCAGGGTTGCCCAGCCTGAACAACTTGCTGGTTCTGCAGGATCTGACCGCTCAAATAAAAGATTTTTAGGGAAACTGATTTCGTCTTTAAATCCTAAAAACAGA
Organism: Mucilaginibacter sp. HD30; assembly: GCF_054061755.1. NCBI lineage: Bacteria > Pseudomonadati > Bacteroidota > Sphingobacteriia > Sphingobacteriales > Sphingobacteriaceae > Mucilaginibacter > Mucilaginibacter sp. HD30. The sequence goes on along the minus strand of NZ_JBSSEO010000001.1, from coordinate 1,170,092 downwards.
TTAAAAGACGCCGATAAAAACGATGGCACAGTACCTGCAGAAAAGGAGGTCATTATTAAAAGAGATACCATTGTTTATAAACAAATAGTTAACAAAGCCGCTGTGGCGCATCATAACAGCGCATATAAAGCCTACTCAAATAGCCTAAATTCTGTCAATGATAAGCTACGGGATAAAGAAGAACAATTGCTGCTGTTGAACAATCATCTAACCGAACAAATAATTACAGGCTTAACAAGCTACCGGTCAGCAGAGGTATCTTACGCTGAAAACAGTAAAAATTTTCTACAGAAAAATTTAGCAAGCATTTTTTGGGAGTTTAAAAAAGTATCCGTAGTAAACTTCGCCTTCGTGATTTTTTTATTAACTCTGGTTTTTTATAACATCTGGAAAATATTCAGGAACGAGCAGCTGATAATTGAATATAGTGAAAAGGCAGAGGAATATGCTCAAGCGAAAAGTAATTTTTTGGCAGGTATGAGTCATGAGATCCGTACACCGCTTAACTCCGTTATCGGTTTCTCTGAACAATTGGCTAAAAGCGACCTGACGGGGACACAAAAACAACAGGTTGTTGCTATCCGCAACTCGTCTGAAATGTTGTTGGACCTTGTAAATGAGATATTAGATTTCTCTAAATACGAAACAGGCAAAATGAACTTTGATAGTCAGCCCTTTTTCCCCGGCAATGCTGTTGAGGATATATGTACCACCATGCACATTCATGCAAAAAAGAAAGGCCTAGCGCTTGAAAATTTCAACAACATTCCTGGTAATTTTTGCTGCGATGGTGATAAAACCCGCCTAAAGCAAGTAATAATGAATTTGATGGGTAATGCAATTAAGTTTACAGTTAAAGGAAAGGTTAGTTTGTACGCCGATATAGATCAAACTAATCTTAACAACCTAAAGTTAAAAGTTAGGGTTGTTGATACAGGTTTAGGAATTGATAAAGATGACTTGCCGCACATATTCGAAGAGTTCTCGCAGGTAGAAAAAGCCCAAAAAGTTACCCGCCATAAAGGCACGGGCTTAGGTTTGGCCATTTGCAAAAAGATAATAGAGTTACAGGGTGGTACTATCAAAGTAAGCAGCACGCCCGGCGTAGGTTCCATTTTTAGTTTTGAATTACCTTTAACCGTAACTGAAAATGAATGTGGGTCTGTTGATGCCGTACTCAGCTCAGACCTGATGGCAGAAATAGTAGCGGGTAAACATGCGCTTATAGTGGATGATAACCGTTTTAACGTATTGCTGGCCACAACCATTTTGAAAAAATGGAAAATAACTTATGATGAAGCCTACAACGGGTTGGAAGCTGCAAGGTTGATAGATCGAAATGACTACGACATTGTTTTAACTGACATTGAGATGCCGGAGTTTGACGGACTGCAATTGATGGAATACATTCGCACTCATAACGACGCATCAAAAGCAAATACGCTGCTAATGGCACTTACTGCCAATGTTTTAAAAGAGGACAGAGACAAATACATAAAAGGCGGGGCGAATGACGTAATAGTAAAACCCTTTTTGGAATACGATCTGGTAGAGAAGATAGCCGCCAATATTCAGAATAACATAAGTGCGGTAAGGTTTATCGCGTAACAGCTACTCGCCCCAACGATAACTTTGGTTCTGTAAGCCTGCAAGGTCTATTACCCTGTCTACAACCGTTGCGGCAACATCCCTGATAGTTTGAGGTTTGCTATAAAAAGATGGCATAGCCGGACAAATAATGCCTCCAGCTTCTGTTACCGTAAGCATGTTTTTTATGTGGATGAGACTTAAGGGTGTGTCGCGAGCCACCAATATCAATTTCCTTCGCTCCTTAAGTATCACATCAGCAGCGCGGGCTATCAGATCATCTGATGTTCCTGCGGCGATGCGGCCTAATGTTCCCATAGAGCAGGGAATGATGATCATGGTATCAAATTTTGCAGAACCCGATGCGAAGGGGGCCATAAAATCGCTCTTACTATAAAAATTATACGGTAGATTTTCGTAGCCATCGTTATCCAACTCAAACCGCCACACCTGCTTGGCGTTATCGCTCATAACCACAGCCACCTCTTGTATTTGCTCACTTAATTGTGCCAATTTTTTAAAAAGCAGATCAGCATAAACAGATCCGCTTGCGCCGGTAACTGCAACTACAAGCTTTTTTTTCATAACCGTTAAAGAATATTGTGGCAAAGATGGCGAAAGTTAGGGGCATAAAAAAGGGTCGAATACAAGTACCCGACCCCACATCTACCTATGAAAAACATGCCCTTTAGAAGGGCAACACAAATATAATAAGAGTTTTTATTAATTTAATAACAATAATTAAAAATTAATTTAACGTTCAGGTAAGTTCTTATCTATAAGTGTCTGTATTATACCGTCAACCATACCAACGCTTGGCACATAAATATGCTTTATGCCACCCCATTTCATAACGGCCAGATATATCTCGCTCGCCGGAATAATTACGTCTGCCCTATCTTGTGTAAGACCCAAAACATTAATGCGATCCTTAAGCGAAAACGACTCCAGATAATTATAAAGTGCCTTTAATTTGGCAAAGCTTAGCGGCTGTTTATCTTTCTCATCAGACAAGCGGTAAAGCTTGTTAATATTACCACCGGTGCCAATGCCAGATATTGATTTATGATGGCGGGTATGTTCGCGCAAAAATTCGCGCATGTCGTTCCAGGTCTCTTCCGTGTCCTGATTATCTAATATGCGAATGGTACCAATATTAAAAGACCGCGATGCCACCAGCGTGCCCGCCGAAAATAGTGACAATTCCGTACTACCACCGCCAACGTCAATATATAAGTAATTTTTAGTTTTGTCTATTTCTTGCTCGGCATGGCTGGCATAAATTATTTTCGCCTCTACCTCGCCATGTATAATTTCAAGGTCCAGGTCTGCCTCTTCCTTAATACGTTTTACTACCTCGGCGCCATTTTTTGCCTCGCGCATGGCAGAAGTTGCACAGGCGCGGTAATCTACAACCTTGTATACGTCCATCAGGCTGCGAAACGCATGCATGGTTTTAACAAGGTCGTCGGCCTTTTTATCAGACAAGTGCTTGTTTAAAAACGCATCATCGCCTAAGCGCAGTGGCACACGGATAAGCGTGGTCTTTTTAAACGAAACAGACTCGTTGTTTTCTATAATATCTGCAATAAGCATTCTTACTGCGTTTGAACCTATGTCAATTGCTGCGTATCTCAACTTGCTGTGTTTTTAAATTTCAAATAATTGTAGATGTCTATTTGTGCCCGGCACGGAATTTCTGACCGGGTTTTATGGTATTTATTACTGTTGTGGCTGTTGATTTCGCGCGCCTTGGTATTATCAGCCAACTGAATATCAATTATATCACGTATCTCTTTTTTAACAGCCTTATCGTATATCGGGAAACCCACTTCAACCCTGCTGTCAATGTTTCTGCTCATAAAATCAGCAGATGTAAGGTAAATAAGCTCATCGCCCTTGTTGCAGAAAATGTGTACGCGCGCATGTTCCAGATATTTATCAACAATGCTTACCACCTCAATGTTCTCGCTGTAGTTTTTTACGCCGGGCACTAAACAACACATACCGCGCACAATCATTTTGATTTTAACACCCGCATTACTTGCCTGATACAACTTGGTTATTAACTGCTCATCAGCAAGGCTGTTCATTTTTAATATCATATAAGCCGGCTTTTTAGCTTTGGCCTGCTTTATCTCATTGTCTATAAGCTTGTATATAGCCGGTCTCGAATCAATCGGCGATACTATTAAATGTTTTAAACCTTTTGGTAAAATGCCTTTATTAAGCGCTTTAAAAACATCCGCCATATCAGCAGTAATTTTCTTGTTGGCCGTAAGCAGCGTATGATCCGCATAAATGCGGGCCGTTTTTTCGTTATAGTTGCCGGTTGAAAGGCAAGCGTAGTACACAGTTTTATCTTTCTCTGTGCGGCCTACCAAGCATATTTTTGAATGTACTTTGTATCCATCAAAACCGTAAATTACATTAACACCCTCTTCTTCCAGCTTACGGCTCCAGGCTATATTGTTCCGCTCATCAAAACGGGCGCGAAGCTCTACCAGGCAATTTACTTTTTTTCCATTTTTAGCCGCGTTAATCAGTGCGTGCATTATCCTTGAGTTTTCGGCAAGGCGATATACGGCTATGTTGATCTCTTTAACCATTGGATCAATGGCAGCCTCGCGCAAAAAATGTATCACATAATCATACATCTGGTAAGGCGTGTTGATCAAATAATCGCGCTTGGCAATCATTGCAATCAGGCTTTTATCAAACGTTAATCCATCCAATGGCAGTGGCGGGTATTTTACATATTCCAGTTCGGGCCTGCCCACGTTAGGGAAAGAGATAAAATCTTTAAAATTATGATAGCGGTTGCCTGGGATAAGACTTTCGCCATGTACCCCCATTTTACCAACAAGGTGTTTCAACATTTCCAAAGGCATATCCGCATCATACAGCAAACGCATGGGTCTACCTTTTTTTCTCTTATCCAAACTTTTAGATAAAGCATCAATAAACTTCTCGCTAACTACCTTATCCAGATCAAGCTCTGCATCGCGGGTTAATTGTATGGAATATGCCTCTATGGAATCATGCTCAAAAATAAAAAATATGTCCTCAAGACTGTACCTTATAACATCATCCAACAAGATAATGAACTTAAGGTTATTTGTGTCTGGCAGTACTATGAATCTGGAAAGATTATCCGGGATCTCTATTAAGGCGTAATTTACCTTGCCGTTATGGGTCAGTTTAACAAAAAAGTAAATAGCGCGGTCGCGCAGCTCAGGCAACGGCTTGCTGCTATCTAACATAACCGGTACAAGCATTGCCAGCAACTTTTCGCGAAAGTAATTTTTAACGAACATACCACGGGCAACGTTGAGCTGCTTGTCATTCAGCAGGAATATCTTTTCTTCGGCAAGCTGCTTTATTATTATGTTCTCATAAAGGTTATGGAACTTGCGCTCCTGCTTTACAACAACAGTTTTTATCTGACTGAGTAGCTTTTTTGGGTTATAACCTAATATCTCTTTGGCTTTTATGTTAAGATTGGTAAGCCTGGTTAACGTTGCTACCCTTACACGGTAAAATTCGTCAAGATTAGATGAAAATATCGCCAAAAATTTAATCCTTTCAATAAGCGGAACAGTCGGGTCGGCAGCTTCCTGCAAAACGCGCTCATTAAAAAACAACCAACTTATTTCCCTGTTAACTAAAGGTATATGTTTAATATCCATAGAATCATTGTCTGCCAACGGGCATTAAATGCAAAGCTGCTTATTTATTTGTTAACTTAATATTAATAGATTGGTATATTGAATGTTTTGTTTAATATACACTTTGCTATTTTTCAACAATTGAAAGCTTATATACATTATCTTTACAGCGTTTAAATAAACCATTATGCCAACTTTTGATATTGTAAGCAAAATTGACGGACAAACGTTAGATAACGCCATTAATACTGCTAAAAAAGAAATATTGAACCGTTATGATTTTAACGGATCGCAAAGCTCTATTGAGCTGGATAAGAAAACCAATGTGGTAACTATTGTTACCGAAAATGATATGCGTGTTAAAGCCATTCAGGATGCTATCATCAGCCGTATGGTTAAACAGCAGCTTGACCCCAAAGCGCTTGATTTTGGTAAGGAGCATTACGCATCAGGTAATATGATCCGCAAGGAGATACAAATAAAAGAAGGCATTGATAAAGAAGCGGCTAAAAAAATCGTTAAAAAAATAAAGGACAGTGGCTTAAAAGTTCAGGCATCAATTATGGAAGATCAGGTAAGGGTGCAGGCAAAAAAGATAGATGATTTGCAAGCCGTTATTGCCTTATGCAGAAAAGACGATTTCGGCCAACCATTGCAGTATATTAATATGCGCGATTAGACCTTGATTTATAGCATTTAAGGAATAGCATGGATTAAAAAACCGATGAGCAAGCTCATCGGTTTTTTAGTTTATTAGTATCAGGGCAATCTTTAGATCTTATAGAGCAAGCTCTAGTTTCCTAACTCAGACATGAACTTAATCCGCATTAATTGTACTTCTTCCCGGGTATAATCGTCAGATCCTAGTTCAACCAAAGCATCGTCAATAGAGTCTATTTCGGCCTTGCGGAAATAATCAAATACTTCCTCCTGCTTATCCTCATCTATAACCTCATCAATATAATAGTTAAGGTTAAGCTTGGTGCCCGAGTTAACTATAGTTTCCACCTCTTTTAAAACCTCTTCGTAAGTAAGGCCTTTTGAGGCAGCTATATCATCCAAATTTAAATGGCGGTCTATGTTTTGAATAATAAATACTTTAAGCGCCGATTTATTGGCAGCACTTTTTATCACCATATCAACGGGGCGGTCGATATCATTATCCTCAACATATTTCTTTATCAGGTCAATAAACGGGGCCCCAAATTTCATGGCCTTGCCTGCTCCAACACCCGATATCTGGCGTAGCTCATCCTGGGTTATTGGGTAATGTGTGCACATTTCCTCCAAAGACGGGTCCTGAAACAGCACAAATGGCGGCAGATTTTTTTGCTTAGCCATTTTTTTGCGCAGGTCCTTCAGCATTTGCAGCAACTGCGAATCAAGCGCTCCGCCGCCTTGCTTTGGCCCGTCCTCGCTATCGTCATCATCTGCCGGCTCAATAACGCGGTTCATAACAAAGCGTATGCTGTGCGGGTTTTCTAAAAAAGAATGTCCTTGCTTAGTTAAGCGCAATAAACCGTATTGGTCAATATCTTTTGATAAATAATTATTCAACAAGGCCTGGCGTAATAACGAGTGCCATAGCATATCACCATCTGCCTTACCAGAGCCGAACAGATCAAGCAAATGATGCTCGTAATTATGTATCTGCGGCCCGTCAATGCCCATCAAAATATTAAATATATGATGATCGTCAAATTTCTCGCCTGTTTGCTTTATAATGCTAAGTGCTTTATGCAGATGCTCCTCACCGTCAAAATGTTGTTTTGACGCGCAGCAATTGTCGCACATATTGTTACAGCCTGCTTCATTAAAGTTTTCGCCAAAATAATGCAGTAATTGCTTGCGCCTGCAAACCGAAGATTCAGCGTAATCAATAACCTCTTTCAATATCTGTGTTCCAATTTCGCGTTCGGCAACAGGCTTATCCTTCATAAACTTTTGTAGTTTATCAATATCCTTTTGCGAATAAAAGGCCACGCAAACACCCTCGCCACCATCGCGCCCTGCACGGCCGGTTTCCTGGTAATAGCCCTCCATGCTTTTAGGCACATCATGGTGTATCACATAACGCACATCGGGTTTATCAATACCCATCCCGAAGGCTATGGTAGCAACAATAACGTCAACATCTTCCATCAGGAACTTGTCCTGCGTATCCGCACGTACTTTAGCATCAAGGCCGGCATGGTAAGGCAACGCTTTTATACCATTTAACGCAAGCACTTCTGCAACCTCCTCCACCTTTTTACGGCTAAGGCAATATATAATGCCAGATTTACCTATATTCTGCTTAACGTATTTAACTATCTCTTTATTTACATTGCGTTTTGCACGCACTTCATAAAACAAGTTAGAGCGGTTAAACGATGATTTATAGACTGTCGCATTGTTCATTTGCAGGTTTTTTTGAATATCCTGCTGAACTTTAGGTGTGGCTGTAGCGGTTAGGGCAATAATAGGAATATCATCGCCTATGTTGCTGATAACCTGGCGTATTTTACGATACTCGGGCCTGAAATCGTGTCCCCATTCAGATATACAATGCGCCTCATCAACCGCTACAAAGGATACCTGATTAAGGCGAAGAAAGTCAACATTTTCTTGTTTTGTAAGCGATTCGGGGGCAACGTATAACAATTTTGTTTTTCCGCTCAGCACATCCTCTTTAACACGTATTATATCTGATTTTGTAAGCGATGAATTAAGAAAATGCGCAATGCTGTCTGATCCGCCAAATGCACGTAACTGGTCTACCTGGTTTTTCATCAATGCTATCAGTGGCGATATTACAATAGCTGTACCCTCACTCATCAAGGCTGGTAACTGATAACACATTGATTTGCCGCCGCCGGTAGGCATGATAACAAAAGTATCGTTACCAGCCAATATGTTGGTAATGATCGCCTCTTGTTCTCCTTTGAAATTATCAAACCCAAAAAAGTTTTGAAGATTATCAAAAAGCGACTTTTTGGTTTCTATCATTATGGTATTCTGTATTAGTTATAAAAGTTTAAAGTAACAAAATTTTATCAATAAACGATAGTTTTACTTAGAAATTTTATACTGAAATGATTATTTATGACAATTGTATACAACTGATGATAAATTGATAATGTGGCATTATTCCACCCTTATTTTACACGGCTAACAAGCCGATAATAATTTTATTAAAACTAAAAACTGTTGCCTTAATCAAAAACAATTCGTTTATTTATTGCTTTATTACCGCAAAGATTAAAGCCACTTTTTTGCAGTTGCTTTGAATTATTATTTCCACTTTTGCAGCTTGAATGCTTAAACTATTTCCACATAAAAAATGAACAAAAATTATTACGCCATTATAATGGCAGGCGGGATTGGAAGCCGCTTCTGGCCCATCAGCAGAACGTCGCACCCAAAACAATTTATCGACATATTAGGTACAGGTAAAACCCTGATACAAAACACTTACGATAGATTTTTAAAGGTTTGCCCCAAAGAGAATATTTATGTGGTGACTAACGAAAGCTATACATCGTTAGTAAAGGCGCAATTGCCAGACATGGCCGATAACCAGATATTAACTGAGCCGGTAATGCGTAATACAGCGCCTTGCGTAGCCTACGGATGTTTTAAAATTGAAAGCCTTAATCCGGATGCTGCCATTGTGGTTGCCCCATCAGACCATTTGATACTGGATGAGCAGGGATTTGTTAATACTATTGAAAAATCATTAAAGGTAGCGTCAGAGAAAGATTGCCTCATAACTTTAGGCATTAAACCTTCGCGCCCGGACACCGGCTACGGCTATATTCAGTTTACCAATACCACTATTGACGAAGATTTTCATAAAGTAAAAACCTTTACCGAAAAACCTACGTTGGACATTGCAAAAACTTTTATGCAAAGCGGCGACTTTTTATGGAACGCAGGCATCTTTGTTTGGTCTGCGAAAGCGATAGTTAAGGCATTTGGACAGTACTTACCGGATATGAACGATATTTTTGCAGATGCTCGCCCTTATTACAATACAGATAACGAACGCAGCCACGTTAACCAGGCTTACATGCAGTGTACCAATATTTCTATAGACTACGGCATTATGGAGAAAGCGGATAATGTGTATGTGCTACCATCAGAGTTTGGATGGTCTGATCTGGGCACATGGGCGTCTATTTACGACCTGTCTGAAAAAGATTACGTAGGCAACGCCGTTATTCCTTCTGAAAAGGTGATCATGTACGATTCATCAAACTGTATGGTCAATGTTCCGGAAGATAAATTGGTGATATTACAAGGGCTGCATGATTTCATTGTTGTAGAATCAAACAACACACTTTTGATCTGCCCGCGCGACCAGGAACAAAATGTTAAAAAAGTAGTTGCCGATGTAAAACAGCAGTTTGGCACTAAATATATTTAACCTCCTCCGCCCCCTGAAGGGGGAACTCTTAAAAGCAGAAAAGCACTTTTAATAAAGGTGCTTTTCTGCTTTATATCAATTGGTTATGCTTATTATTTTTATTTATCTTTAACCATAAACCGCCATCTTTCTCCCTTTAGGGGCCAAGGGGCATAACCTTTACAATTTATGGATCCATCGTTAATTAATTGGCCAGCCGTTTTAGTGGCGGCACTATCATCATTTATGGTTGGCGGCATTTGGTACAACCCCAAAGTATTTTGGCAACACCTGGATGAAAGAAAGCAAACTAAAAGAAGAGGAGCTTAAAGCCGCCAGTCAGGCTAAGATATTTGGTTTTACGGGGCTTTTCTCGCTTATTATGGCAGCTAACCTTGCGGCATTCCTTGCAGAGCCAACAACCGATGTGTCCTGGGGAGCAACCGCGGGCTTCTTAGCCGGCATATGGGGTTTTTCAGCCATAGCTGTACACAGCCTGTTTGAGTTGCGCAGCTGGAAACATATTTTCATTAACGGGCTCTATAGCATTGTATCGCTTGCTATAATGGGCGCTATTTTGGGAGCGTGGAGGTAAGCTAACTACCGTTTCGGCAACAACAATAGCGATGGGTTTGAAACCCATCGCTATTGTTGTTGCTTGTCCATCGGATGGGGCACAAAAAATCCTCTTTCGCCTAAACAAAAGAGGATTCATTATTTATAATACCCTTAGGGTTTCAGGGGTCAGTTAGGAATTAAAAACCTGGTCAAATTGGTTAATTGAGTCTTTGCTCTCCAACACCGAATGTCCCATTAAAAACTCGTCAACCTTGCGTGCACATTCGCGGCCTTCGGATATAGCCCAAACAACCAATGATTGTCCGCGGCGCATATCTCCAGCTGCAAACACTTTGCTTACATTGGTGCGGTACACACCTTCTTTAGCGTTTACATTTTTACGGGCATCAACGTCAACACTTAAATTTTGCAGCATGCCCTCAAATTGAGGATTTAGGAAACCCATTGCCAGGAATACCCTTTGACATGGAATCTCGCGTTCTGAGCCTTCCACCTCGGCAAATTTTACCGGACGGCCCATTAGATCCAACTCCCAGCTTACATCGCTAACTTTTAACGCTCTTAACTCGCCGTTCTCGTCACCTAAAAATTCTTTAGTGTTAACTCCCCAGAAACGCTCAACGCCTTCCTCGTGCGATGTAGTTGTTTTTAACACCATTGGGTAGGTTGGCCACGGCATGTTGGGCGTACGCTCGGTAGGTGGCTGCACCATCACCTCAAATTGCTTTACAGAGTTAGCACCCTGGCGGTTTGATGTACCGACACAGTCAGAACCTGTATCGCCACCGCCGATAACTACTACATCTTTACCTGTAGCTAAAATATCTTCTGCAGTTACAGGCGAGTTACCTACACGTTTGTTTTGCTGTTTCAAAAACTCCATGGCAAAATAAACACCTTTTAACTCGCGCCCCGGAACGGGCAGGTTACGCGGTATAGTAGAGCCACCGGCCAAAACTACCGCATCACTGTTACGCACCAAATCCTCGGCAGAAATATCTTTGCCTACTTCAATATTGGTTTTAAAGATAATGCCATCTTTCTCCATAACCTCCATACGGCGGTCAATTACATTCTTTTCCAGTTTAAAATCAGGGATACCGTAACGTAACAAGCCGCCAATTTTATCGTCGCGCTCAAAAACTGTTACTTCATGGCCGGCTTTTGCCAGTTGTGCAGCAGCAGCAAGCCCAGCAGGGCCAGAACCAACAACCGATACCTTTTTACCTGTTTTAATAAGCGGAGCAGTTGGCTTAACCATCCCTTTTTGATAGGCAATCTCAATGATGTGCTTTTCTATCTCCTCAATAGCTACCGCTGGCTTGTTAATACCCAACACGCAAGCCGACTCGCACGGAGCAGGGCAAATACGGCCGGTAAACTCAGGGAAGTTATTGGTTGATGAAAGGATCTGATAAGCTTCTTCCCAATCCTTATTATAAACGGCATCGTTAAACTCCGGAATGATGTTACCCAGCGGGCAACCACTATGACAAAAAGGAATGCCACAGTTCATGCAACGGGCCGATTGTTTGTTTAATTCCTCGTCAGAATATAAACTTTCAAATTCGTTATAATTCTTAATACGTTCCGCAGGTGGTAATTTGGCAGGAAGCTTCCTGTCATACTCCTGAAAACCTGTAACTTTTCCCATCTATTAATTAACTGATTGTAATTCTAATTTTTCAATAACTTTCTTATACTCTCTCGGGAACACCTTAATGAAACGTTCAGAAACAACATTCCAGTTTTTAAGGATATCCTGCGCCAGCTTGCTGCCGGTTAAGCTAACGTGCTTACGCAATAGTTCACCTATCTGTAGTTCATCTTTGGCGCTCAGCGGATCAAGATCAACCATTTCTGTATTGCAGTTTTCGGCAAAAGTACCGTCAACGTCATATACCCAGGCTATGCCACCGCTCATACCGGCTGCAAAGTTGCGGCCTGTTTTACCTAATATAAGCGCTATACCGCCGGTCATATACTCGCAACCATGATCTCCTACGCCTTCTACAACAGTTGTTGCACCAGAGTTCCGTACTGCGAAACGTTCGCCGGCCATACCTCTTACAAACAACTCGCCTGCTGTTGCACCGTAAAGCGCTACGTTACCAATGATGATGTTGTCTTCGGGTACAAAAGTTGCGGTAGCGTCAGGATAGATAGCTAACTGAGCTCCAGAAAGGCCCTTACCTACATAGTCGTTAGCTTCACCCTCCAACTCGAAAGAAACTCCTTTGGTTGAGAACGCGCCAAAGCTCTGGCCTGCAGAACCTTTAAATTTATAATTGATGGTATTATCCGGCAAACCGGGTGAACCATAAATTTTTGAGATCTCGTTTGATAACAGCGCGCCAATGGTACGATCTGTATTTTTCACATCATAAGCACCAAATACCGGTGTTTTATCAGCTAATGCCGGTTTTGCATCTTCCCACAGCTTCCAGTCGATGATATGGGCCATGCCGTGATCCTGCTGCTCGCTGTTATAAAGCGTAGAGTTTTTATCGAAAGTAACCGGATGTAAAATGCCCGAAAGATCAATTTTACCGGCTTTCCAGCTCTTGATACCATCTTTCACTTTCAGGAACTGAACACGGCCCACCATTTCATTAATGGTACGGAAGCCCAATTCAGCCATTATCTCGCGCATTTCCTCGGCCATAAACTTGAAGAGGTTAACCACGTGTTCAGGTTTGCCCGAGAACAGCTTACGCAAGTCAGGATCCTGGGTAGCGACACCAACCGGGCAGGTGTTTAAATGGCATTTACGCATCATTATACAACCGCCTGCAACAAGGGCCGCAGTTGCAACACCCCATTCTTCAGCGCCTATTAAACAAGCAATGGCTAAATCGCGACCGGTTTTTAACTGCCCGTCTGTTTGCAGCACAACCCGGCTGCGCAATTTATTCTTCACCAACGTTTGGTGAGCTTCTGCTAAGCCAAGTTCCCAGGGTAAGCCTGCGTGTTTTATAGAGCTTATTGGCGATGCACCTGTACCACCATCATATCCGGCTATCAAAATAACGTCAGCGTGTGCTTTTGCCACACCTGCGGCAATTGTACCTACACCTGCCTTTGATACCAGCTTAACGTTGATACGCGCCTGGCGGTTAGCATTTTTCAGGTCGAAGATCAGCTGTGCTAAATCCTCAATAGAATAAATATCGTGGTGCGGCGGAGGTGATATCAAACCAACGCCGGGAGTTGAGTGACGGGTTTTAGCAATCCAGTCGTCAACCTTATGGCCCGGTAACTGGCCACCTTCGCCAGGTTTTGCACCCTGCGCCATTTTTATCTGTAACTCATCAGCATTGGTAAGGTAGTTTGATGTTACACCAAACCGCCCAGACGCTACCTGTTTAATAGCAGAACGCATTGAGTCGCCGTTTTCAAGCGGGGTGTAGCGCATTTCGTCTTCCCCACCCTCGCCGGTATTGCTTTTGCCGCCAATGCGGTTCATGGCAATGGCAAGGGTGCTGTGTGCCTCGTGCGAAATTGATCCGAACGACATGGCACCTGTAGCAAAACGCTTCATAATGCTCTCAGCAGATTCTACCTCATCAATTGAAATAGATTCGCGGTGATGAACAAAATCAAGCAAACCACGGATGGTATAGTGTTTATCGCTTTGCTCATTAACCGCCTTAGCGTAGTTTTTATAAACATTGTAATCACCACTGCGGGTTGCATGTTGCAGCAGGTGCACCGTAGTGGGATTGAACAAGTGTTCCTCTCCACGGCGTTTCCATTGGTAAATACCGCCTTCGGGCAGCAACGTACTTTCTGTTTGCTTGGTAAAGCCAAAACGGTGTTTGCACAGCGCTTCGCGCGCAATTTCGTCTAAACCAAGGCCACCTATGCGCGTAACCGCACCGCAGAAGTATTTATTAACTACATCCTTGTTTAAACCTAATATTTCAAATACCTGCGAACCGTGGTATGATTGCAATGTAGAGATCCCCATTTTTGAGAAGATCTTTAACAATCCATCATTTATAGACTTAACGTAGTTCTTTAACAGGTAGTTTTTATCTAATTTGGTGTCAAGCGCACCGGTTGCTTTTAAATTTTCAATCGTAGCCTGCGCCATGTATGGGTTAATAGCGGTAGCGCCAAAGGCCAGCAAACAGGCAAAATGGTGTACTTCCCAAACATCACCGGCTTCGGCAACAATACCTATTGCGCCGCGCAAACCTTTTTTAATCAAATGGTGATGCACGGCAGATACAGCAAGCAATGAAGGTATAGGCGCATGTTCAGAGTCAAGCGCACGGTCTGATAATATCAGTACTTCAAAACCATCCGCAACAGCATCTTCGGCATAGCGGCAAACCCGCTCAATACCTTTTTGCAGCGATCCAGGATTACCATCTGCGTTAAAATAAGTTTGCAGCGTTTTTGCATGGAACATGCCGGTATCAATACTGCGCAGTTTTTCCAGCTGATGGTTTTTAAGTATCGGATGTTTAAGCGTTACGCAATGGCAATGCATTTTATCCTCATCAAGCAAGTTGCCGTTATTACCTATAAAGGTTGATAGGCTCATTACCAAACGCTCACGTATCGGGTCGATAGGCGGATTGGTAACCTGCGCAAAGAATTGCTTGAAATAGCTTGACAGGTGTTGAGGCTTGTCTGACAAAATAGCCAGCGGAACATCAGTACCCATAGAACCGATAGGCTCTTTACCATCAAGCGCCATTGGTTTAATAATGGTCTCCACATCCTCGCGGGTGTAGCCAAACACCTGCTGATACTTAAATATCGCATCGGCGCTTAGGTCGCTAAACGCTATACGCGGCTCGGCAAGGTCTTCCAGTTTAATTTTATAGTTCTCTAACCAACGGCCATAAGGCTGACGTGAAGCTATTTGTTGTTTAATTTCTTCATCGGTAATGATCATACCTTTTTCGGTATCGATCAATAACATCTTGCCTGGCTGTAAACGGCCGTTCTTAATGATTGTCTTTGGGTCTATCTTAATAGCGCCGGTTTCTGATGCTGCAATTACACGTCCATCGCTGGTAATAGAATAACGCAGCGGACGCAGGCCATTTCGGTCTAACACCGCGCCAACCAACTTACCATCTGTAAAGCTGATAGCGGCCGGGCCATCCCATGGCTCCATTAATGTAGCGTGAAATTCATAGAACGCCTTTTTAATGGGGTCCATTTGCTCGTTACCATCCCATGCTTCGGGGATCAACATCATCATAACATGCGGCAATGAGCGGCCGGTATGTTGCAAGATCTCTATAATGTTATCTAAACAGGCAGAATCCGATTGGTTGTTGTCAATAACAGGCAGCAACATCTCCATTTCTTCTGCACTGAAATAGTTAGAAGCGTATGATTTAAGGCCCGAATAGAACCAGTTAAGGTTGCCTGTAAGTGTATTGATCTCGCCATTGTGCGCAATCAGGCGGAACGGCTGAGCCAGTTTCCAAGAAGGGAAAGTATTGGTAGAAAAGCGTGAGTGAACCACAGCCAAACCTGATGCAATACGCGGATCGCGCAGATCAGCATAGTACTGGCGCACCTGGTAAGTAGTTAACTGGCCCTTATATATAATAACCTTACATGAAAATGAAGGGAAATAAAAGCTGTTACGTGCGCCGGGGAGCGTTTCGGTAACTATTTTATTAATGTAGCGGCGCAGTACATAAAGCTTTCGCTCAAAGTCGTCAACATTGGTAACGGAGTGTGGCCTTGCAACAAATATTTGCTCAACGTCGGGCTCAGCACTGCGGGCCGTTTCGCCAATTACAGACGAATCTACAACAGGTTTGCGGAAACCTAATTTTTGGAAACCTAATTTCTCAATGGCATTGTCAACAACGGTTCTGCATGCTTTTTTTAGCACCGAATCTTTTGGCAAGAAAAGCATTCCTACGCCATATTCGCCGGGTTGCGGCAAACTGATCTCAAGGTCTGAGCATTCTTCCATAAAAAATTCATGCGGTATCTGCATTAAAATACCAGCACCGTCGCCAGAGTCGGGGTCACATCCGCAGGCACCACGATGCTCCATGTTTTCTAACATGGTAAGCGCATCATCAATTATCTGGTGGTTTTTGTGTCCGTCAATATTGGTTATAAATCCCGTCCCGCACGAGTCGTGTTCAAATTCTGGTCTATACAGGCCCTGGTCGCAATCAGTTTGATTCATCTCAAAAATTAAACCGTTAAAAAATGGTTATATGGTGTATTACGAAAATACAGAAATTAACAGGCAATTTAAAACATTACTAAACTTTTTTGATAATGTTAAATAATATTACATCTATAAGCTCTATAATTATTATATTTTTAATAAATTGTTAAAATTATTATAAATAATTAAAAACAATTTATAATTCAAAATTGTAGAAGTGCAGTTAATATGTGGCTTAAACCTATCCTAAATTAATAAAATAAAGGCAAAAAAAACAATTATGCCTTATTTTTTATGGTTTTAATACGATTGCAATGTTTGAACCGGCGCGCGTACAATTATTGCTAACTTTGCAAAAAATTAAAGAAATGCCCAAAAAGAATAAAGCTGTTTTTTTAGATCGCGATGGCGTGTTGAACCATGAAATGGGCGACTATATACGCAGAATTGAAGATTTTGAGGTTTTGGACAATTTTGCCGCGCTAAAAGAGCTACAGGACAGGGGCTACCTGCTTATTGTGGCCACTAACCAGGGTGGTTTGGCAAAAGGCTGGTATAGCGAAGATGAGTTAGGAAAAATGCATCAAAAGTTAAAAGATGATTATAACGCTCATGGTGTGCAGTTTACCGATGTTTTTTACTGCCCGCACCACCCCGATTTTACCGGAGATTGCGATTGCCGCAAACCTAAACCCGGTTTATTGGTTAAAGGGATTGAAAAATATAACATAGATCCGGCGCGTTCTTATTTTATTGGCGACCGCGAACGCGATGTGGTGGCAGGTACTGCTGCCGGCGTAAAAGGTATTTTAATTGACAGCGATCAGCCTATAAGTACTGTGTTGGGTCTGATAGCATAGGGCCAGCCCCACCCAACCCTCCCCGGAGGGGGAGGGCTTTAAAAAGTCTCCCCAACCGGGGGGAGATTTAGAGGGGGCTAATTTTTAATATTTATGCCAAATTCCCGCTCATTTAAAAATATCGACTCCCTCTTAGCTGCAATTGCAGGTTTTTTCGTCATACAACTTTATACCAGGTACAGCGGCATAGGCGTGTCGCCAGATTCTATAATGTATACCAGCGCCGCACGCAGTTTGGGGGACGAAGGTGCACTTATCACCTTTAATGGCCTGCCCTTGGTTGATTTCCCGGTATTTTATCCTTCGTTTTTAGCGGCGGTTATGTTTATTACCGGGGTTGACCCATTTACTTATGGCCCGGTTTTAAACGGGGTTATGTTTGCTTTGCTGCTTTATTTATGCGGATGGATAATGCAGCGTTTTATATCGACATCGCATTTATATAAGTGCATGGTATTGGCTGCCATAATGCTGAGCCCCGCTCTGCTGCAGATCTACACCTATTTATGGTCTGAAACACTGTTTATTCTGTTGAGCATTGTTTTTATCGTAGCGTTTAGAAAATATATGGTGTCGCGAAGTATTGCGTGGCTTTTAATTGCAGCTTTTATAGCGGCCATAAGCACCATAACGCGTTACGCTGGAGTTACCATAATAGGTACAGGTGGCTTTATTTTATTGTTTGACCGCAACCTGGAGATCAAAAAGAAGATCATCCATATTTTAAACTATGGGCTGGTGGCGTGCTCGCTGCTGGTGTTGAACCTTATGCGTAACGCCCTGCTTACCAAAACCATGACGGGGCCGCGCGAACCGTCGTTAACACCGTTTAGCGAAAACGTATATTATTTTGGCACCGTGATAGCAGAGTGGCTCAACTTTTCTCCCAACCTTTATTCAACGGTATCTGCTCCCCTTGCGTGGATAGTTTTGCTTACGCTTATAGGCATGTTAGTATATCAACTTATAAAAGGGCAAATGTCGGCTTATGAGAGTATAGCGCTTACTTTCGGCCTGATCTATGGTTTGTTTATTATTGTATCATCCACTTTTTCCAGATACGAACGTATTAATCCAAGGTTGCTATCGCCCATGGTCATCCCGCTGATATGGAGCCTTACAAGTTGGGCGCTTACAGCGTTTAAGAACATTAGGTTAGATCAGCAACAACGCCGGATAATTAATTGGGCATTTAGTCTTATCATGGTTATTTTTATAGCTAACGAGGCGTATGCAGATTGGGATCGCCACCATGACCAGAAAGATTATGGCAATCCGGGTTATACCGACGATACGTGGAACCATTCAAAATTTGTTACTTTTTTAGAGAACAATAAGCACATCTACAAACCCGGCATACCTATTTATTCTGATGCCAACGAAGCTGCCTACTTTACATCAGGCATACGCTGTAAAAACCTGCCGCACCGCTTTTTCCCTAACAAAATTGCAGAGTTTTATAAAGTGCCGCACTATTACCTCATCTGGTTTGAACAACTGGAAAACCCTGAACTTATTAATCTTGATCATGTTATGCAAAGGCGAAAACTGATAAAGCTTTATGATTTTGGAGAGGAAGGCGCTATTTACGAGATGAAACCAGAGATGAACGCCGGCAAATAGCAGGGTTGATGTCAATTTGATTTAGTATTTACCAAACTGTGCACCATCCTCAAACGGTAAAATTTTGCTCAAAAAAAAATTCTGACAACCGATTTGATGTTTATTCCGTAAAACATCAAATACCCTTGTTAATTTATGGACAATAAAGTTTACCAAACAGCTTTTAAAACAGTATCGGGCATAAGTATATTTATCTACGCAATATCTTTAACACAAGAAGGATTTTGCACAGTAAGCAGGTGCGGCGACAATTGGACCGGCCTTTCCATAGTGGCGTTAGGCGCAATAGGTGGCATTTTAAGTGTTGCCGGCATGGCATGGTACGCTAACCCTTTACTTTGGGCATCGTGGTGGTTTTTAAATAAAGAACCAAAAAAGTCAGTTTATTTTAGCGCGGCATCTACAGCATTAGCTTTGTCTTTTTTATTTTTTACAGAAATATCAGATATGCAGCCAGGGAAACTATCTTATATAACTGCATACCAAGCCGGGTATTGGCTTTGGGTAACCAGTAATATATACACACTTATTGGCAGCTTTGCTTTAACCTACTTGAAACGTAAATATCCCGTGGAAGAAAGGTATTATCCGTATTAGGATTTACACTGTTGCTATGGTGTTGCTAAACTGTTGCTATTTTGTTGCAAAAAAGTGTGAAATTCCTTTTATTTCAATAAACTGATAAACAGCCAATTAAGACAGATTTACAGTTCTTTTTACTGACGAATAAGTAGTTGAACAAAATTCAACACAAATTGTATAATTTACTTATAGTCAATAAGTTATATAAATCTTTTCACACTTTTTTAGGGGAACACATATTTTATGCAACACCCCAAATAAAACAGCCAATAGGGCTTCGAAATTAGAAGTCCTATTGGCTGTTTGTCTTTTATTAAGTATTACTTACCAGTCCAGTTTTAACAAGGCTACCCCCTGCCGGGCCAGCGATGTATTTATGGTGAGATTGCCATTCTTTACAGCCAGTTTTTGCGGTTTGCCCACTGTTTCAAGCATGCCTGCCTTTTCTAATATGGCAATCTGCTCTTTAGTTGGGGTTTGCGGCGATCCCATTTTTTTCCATACTTCGTAGGAGTTACTGTGCGTGGCGTCAACCAGGTACTGGGTCAAGGTAACATTAGTTGCCTTTAAACCGGTGAATGATACTGCAATAGGCTCGGGCGCTGCCTGTATATCCATGTCGTGATAGTTCCAGATCATTACCGAAGCTGCTTTGACATCCTTGGCAGCCAAACCGCCGACATCCGTTTGCTGCCCACGGGCGCTTGAATCTACAAAGGTTCTTAGCGGGTACATGCGGCTACCCAAAACCTCCACCCTCTTGCCCGACATCTTACCAAACATACGGAATACATTGAGCACCGGCTTATCTACGCCATTGGTAGCCAAGTCCCGGAAACCATAGAACCATGGCTGATCCTCAAACTCAAAGGCCCAGGTAACAGCTCCCTTAAAGTTTATACCTATCTGATCAGCCAGCGCATACTTACGCGCAAAAGAAGCCGCGGTATAGCTTGGATACATAGTACCGTTACGGTAAGCATTCTGAGGGCTGGTTACCATACCACATGCCGCGCAACCCTCAGGGTCAGATTCGCCTATTATAATAGGTAAATTCTTAAGTGTAGGGAAAGATGCAACTATATTAAAGCCTTTCTGTATATCGCGCATTTGAGTGCCTACGTTCATGCGTACAACGCCGTCAACTAAACTTGGTGCACCCTTGGCATGAAAACTGATCAGGTCAATGGGCGTACCTATCTTGCCCGTAACGTAATTGGTACCCGATACGCAATGGGTTAAAAAGTCGGTTAAAAATTTAGTGCCGCTTCTACCGCCGGTGCCGGCTACATCGGCTCCTCCAATTCTTGCGGTTGGCAATGCACGTTTAAGGGCATCAACAGTGTAATCGTATAACTTAAAATATTCTTCAGGGGTTCCTTTCCAGTATTCAATGTTGGGCTCGTTCCAAAGCTCCCAATACCAGCTTTCCACCTCAGTTTTACCATAACGGTCAACAGAGTGCTTAACCCATTGGTAAACCAGTTCTGCCCATTTGTTATAGTCCTTTGGTGGATAGGCCCAACCCGTTGCAATAGAAGACTTGCCGCCCGGCGTCCAGCTGTGCTTATACGGCTGCGGATTGGTTGACATTGCCTCGGGCATAAAACCTATCTGCGCAAAGGGTTTCATTTTGCGTTTTACATAAGTATCAAAAATACTGTCTACAAGCGTCCAGTTATAAATGGGTTTACCATTGGCATCCTCTGTATAAGCGTTAGTTGATCCCCACTTTAGTTTGGCTACGCCATCGCCGGTAACCAGCATGCTGTGGGCACGTACATAAACAGGTACAGGGCTCAACGCAGCAAGTTCGCTTAGCAGCTTTTTACCATCCTTCATATAAGTATAGTTTGGCTCATCATAACCAAACCATGCCCACATAGGGTGCATAGTGCCAACCTCTTTTTCAAGGTTAACCTGGATTGTGGCAGGTGTAGCTTTAGTTTGCGCTATACTAAAATTACACCATACAGCACAAAGTGCAAGCAAAGTACAGCATGCTTTTAATGATCTTAACATAAAAACGGAATTTGGTATACATGTCAAATATAATTAAACATTGTTGAATTTGCGTAAACAAACAAATAACAAAAAAGCGGTATATCTAACCTAAGTTAAATATACCGCTGAATGTAGCAGTAACAATGTAGACCGCTTATGCTTTATCTTTTGTCCAGTTGCCGTCAACCAGGCGAAGGATATTTAAAGGGTTGCCTTTTTTCAATGGCTCAGGAAGCAGATCATCAGGGAAATCCTGGAAAGCAACCGGGCGCACAAAACGCAAGATAGCACCTGTACCTACCGAAGTAGAAGCGGCGTTACTGGTTGATGGGAACGGCCCGCCGTGTACCATTGAATGGCAAACCTCAACACCAGTTGGGTATCCACCATAAATAACACGACCTGCTTTTTGTGTAATGATACTTACAACAGGCAATAAAGCTTCTTTATCACCATCGGCAGCATGAACAGTTGCGGTTAACTGTCCTTCTAATGACTCTAACACTTTCGCCAATTCAGCAGCGTCTTTACAAACTACAAATAATGTAGCCGGGCCAAACACTTCTTCAGAAAGGGCTTTGTTGGTTAAGAACTCAGCAGCAGTAGTACTGAATGCTGACGGGCGTGCTTCTGCTTTATCAGCATTGGCGGCTGTAGCAGCTTCTGCTATCATTGTAGTGTTGGCAGCACCTTTAAGTGTATCTATACCACCTGCGTATGCTTTGCAAATGTTTTTGTTAAGCATAGTGCCGGGTGCAGTGTTTACAAACTCGCCTGCAAATGATGTAAGGAAATCCTGAGCAGCAGGGCTATCAACTAATAAAATTAAACCCGGGTTGGTACAAAACTGACCAACACCCATCACTACAGAACCAGAAAGCGCCTTAGCTATTTTCTCTTTTTGAGTGACCAATGCATTCTCCATTAACACAACGGGGTTAATAGCACTCATTTCTGCATAAACAGGGATAGGCTCAGGACGACTAACTGCTGCGTTAAACAAAGTCATGCCTACGTGGCGAGAACCTGTAAAACCAACCGCTTTAATAACCGGATGTTGAACCAATTTAACTGAATGTTCATGAGAAAGATATATCGATGAAAAAACACCTTCTGGCATACCGGTAGCTTGCGCTGCTTTAGCAATTGCAGAACTTACCAAAGCATTTGTGCCCGGGTGAGATGAGTGAGATTTTACTACAACAGGGCAACCGGCAGCTAAAGCTGATGCAGTATCACCACCTGCAGTTGAGAATGCTAACGGGAAGTTACTTGCTCCGTAAACGGCAACAGGGCCCAGCGGGATCAACATTCTTCTGATATCTGATTTAGGTAATGGCTGACGATCTGGCTGAGCTGTATCAACACGGGCATCTAACCACCAACCGTCTCTCAGCAATTGAGCGAATAATTTTAACTGGCCGCAAGTTCTACCGCGCTCGCCCGTAATACGTGCAAGTGGTAAACCAGACTCGGCACTGCATCTTTCTAAAAGTGCATCGCCTAAAGCCATTATCTCATCTGCAATTGCGTCAAGAAACTGCGCGCGTTTTTCGTAAGTTAACTCGCGGTAAGCAGGGAACGCCTGTTGAGCCAAAGCAATAGCAGCTTCAAACTCTTCTTCGGTAGCCTGTGTAAATTTCTCAGGCAGGTATTCATTTTTTGCAGGTGCAAAAGACTGGAAGGTTTTCTCGCCTTTAGCGCTGTTTTTAAATCCTATAAAATTATCAGCTATCAGTGTCATAAAAGTTTTTGGGTATATGTTAAGCTTTAATATTTTTTACGCAAATATGGGTTTTTCTATTTAATATCCGAGCCTGCTTAAGCCTGCCAATAGTCATTTTTTGTAAAAGTACTGATAGATTTGAAAACGTTTGCGTTGGTTCCAAAATCTATTTACATTAGTACAACCAATTAAACAAGCCGGGGGCCTCCGCCCTATAGTCAACTTACCATGAAATTAAACCGAAGAGCAACAATAAAACATATGCTTACAGGAGCTGCCGTACTTTCTGCCAACAATTTATTGGGCTCGTCCATACCACAAGCCGACTCAGACAGGCCACTTTTACCGTTAAAGGGCAATATTAACCATTCCGTTTGCAGATGGTGTTACAAAGAAATTGAGCTGGATATGCTTTGTATTGAAGGAAAAAAAATGGGACTTAAAGGGATTGATCTGGTTGGCCCTGCTGACTGGCCTACCCTAAAAAAGCATGGCCTGCACTCTTCAATGTGTAATGGTGCTGAAATTAATCTGGTCGACGGCTTTAATGACAAAAAGTTTCATACTGAATTAATAAAAAGGTATAGCGAAATGATCCCCCTGGTTGCTAATGCCGGCTATACCAACCTGATCTGTTTTAGCGGTAATAAGCGGGGAAAAACGGACGAAGAAGGCTGGCAAAACTGTGTTGAGGGCCTAAAGCAGTTAATTCCGCTTGCTGAGAAACATAAAGTAATTTTAATAATGGAATTATTAAATAGCAGGGTTGACCACAAAGATTACCAGTGTGATAACACAAAATGGGGGGTTGAACTTTGCAACAGGGTAGGCTCTGAAAATTTTAAGCTGCTATATGACATCTATCATATGCAAATTGATGAAGGCGACGTAATAGCTACCATCAAAAAACACAACAAGTACTTTGCCCATTATCATACCGGCGGTGTACCCGGTCGCCACGAGATTGATGAAACGCAGGAATTGTACTATCCGGCAATTATGAAAGCAATAATAGACACCGGTTATAAAGGCTTTGTAGCCCAGGAATTCATCCCGAAGGAAAAAGCGCAATTAGTAACGCTAAATAAGTGCGTGCAGATATGTGATGTATAAGCGGTGTTGTCAGGCACCGCTTGTTAAAATCTTCTTTACTTGGTCGGTAAAGGTTTTTGATATGGGGATAATCCCATCGCCAATTACAAGCGTATTGTTTTGAAGCCCTTCAATATAGGCCAGGTTTACCGCGTACGATTTGTGGACCCTTATAAAGCTACCCACAGGTACCTTGCTTAAAAATTCCTGCACCGTCATACGCACCAGCGTTTGCCGCTCGGCCTCAACCATGTTGATATAGTTATCTTCTGCCTTTACATAAAGCAGGTCTTTTATATATACCCGCACCCAGTTGTAGCCATCTTTTACAAACAGGCTTTGGTTTTCCCGCGTACCTGGTTCCAAGTCATTTTTGTCGATATTTTTCTGCACCCGTTCACAAGCCTGCAAAAAACGTGGGTAGGTTATAGGTTTTAACAGAAAATCGGCAATATCAATATCAAAACCCTTAACCGCATGCTGGCTGTGGGCAGTTGTAAATACTATCTGTATGGCAGGATCTACCAAAGCGGCAAATTCTAGCCCGCCCATATTGGGCATATTGACGTCCAAAAAAATCAAGTCTACAGCCTCTTTTGCCAGGTAGTCAAGTGCCGCCCTCGCGCTGCTGAATAGGTATTCTAAGCTGACAAACGGCACCTTTTGCGCGTGCATCTCAATAATATTGAGCGCTACGGGTTCATCATCTATGGCTATGGCCCTAATCATTTATTAGCTGCTAACAGGTTTCTGTCTATTAAGGTAAATAATTTATCCTTATCACTTGGGCGGGGCGCATTTTTGTCGGTTATCTTGCCAGATCTATCGGTTATAACGTACCATGGTATAAGTGTATTATCGTTGTTATTGCCCGTTAACTGGTTATAAAGTTTAATATATTCTTCGTCATTTAAAAAAATATGATTGCCCTCCAGTTTATATTTTTTTATCTGCTCTCTCCACATGTATTTATGCCTTTGCTCACGACCGCTGCAGATGTAGAGAAATTCTACATCTTTACCCGCATAACGCTTTTTCAACTTGGCTGTAAAATGCTGAAACTCGTAAACGCAGGGGCCGCAGGTGGTACCCCAAAAATCAACATACACAGCCTTTCCCTTAAAGTTGGCGTTATAAAAACTTTGGAAAGTTTGGTTTTTAGGTTCATAATCAAGTAGGTGTACATTGGGGTTAAACATCATCCTCGGCATAACAAAAACCTTCACACATAGAAAAACCACAACTACTGCAACAAGTATCGGCGACGATTTTAATACAGTACTATTTTGCTGCTTAAAGTATCGGCGTAAAAAATATATGCAGCTAAATAATAAGCCCGCTGCCAGTACAGACTTTAAAATAAATTGCACGCCCAGACTTTGGTTTTGATCAAAAATGTTGTCCAGAATATTGGCTTTTTCGGAGGTATTAAATGCTCCCTGGTTATATGCAAGATGGATAATTTCGTCATGCACGTCCTTAGTCCAATCAACATAATGATGGCCTAAATCAATTAGCAGTATGGGTATAATAGCGAGGGATAAAGTTCCTATCCAAAAGTTTTTAGATGTGATCATGAGTTGATAAGGTTTTAGTGATTAATTTTTGTTTAAAGGTTGGAGTGTTAAAGTAAGCAGCGCCGTGTAGGTATCTGCCCCTGGCTTTATATTGAGTGTGTGTTTATCAGGGTAAAGCAGTTGTAACCTACGCCGGGTAATTTGCAGGCCTTGGTTAGTGCCTTTAACTATATTTTCTGAATAAACAGTGTTGGATAACTGCATGGTTAGAGTGTTTCCGCGTGATGTTATATCGATATTGATGTCAACCGGCTCATCATTGCTTACCCCATACTTAAAAGCGTTTTCAATTAAAGGGATTAAAAGCATAGGCGCTATAACATAGTTTCCGTTGGCTACATTGATACCAACTTGAACGCCTTTAGCGCTTTTTTGAGGCATGCGCACCCGCTGCAGATATAAATACTGCTCAATGAAATTAATTTCGGCTGCCAACGGCACGAGGGACTCCTGCATACCTTCTACGCTGTACCGCATCATGCCAGACATTACTTCAATACCCTCCGCAGTTTTATCAGCTTTTTCACGAAGGGCAGTTCCGTACAGATAATTAAGCGTGTTGAACAAAAAATGCGGATCAAGCTGTTGTTTAAGCAGTTGCAATTCGTTCTCTGACCGCCCTAATCTTACATTAAGCAGGTATAGTTTATGATGAAAGAATTCGCGCAGCAAAGCGTAACCAATTATGTAACCCATTAGCACAAAAAGGGGCTGCCATATTCCCATAAGGTCTCTTTGCCACAATAGTGCGTGCGCGCCCAGCACTATGGCGCAACAAAGTAAAGAGGCGGCAATAAAAACCGGCCACCGGTATTTTTTAAAGACGAAATGGTACAAAGCCTCCACCAACATAGTGAATGCAGCCATTTCAAATATCTCGGCGTTTTGAAAGGTGTGGCGTATTATTCTTTGCCAGACAGTTTCTGCCGATCCATCATTGTTAAAATAGAACTGGCCAGAGCGAGAAATCTTACCCAAATAGTCTATACTATCAAAAAAGTTAAAAAGGAACACAAGCGATGCGAAGTGCAACAGCCATTCTTTTATAAATGAAATTATTTTAATTCTCATGCCTCAAATAAACGGGCATTACATCAGCCTAAAAAATAATTGTGGTAAGGCGTTAATAAAATGGGGTGAAATGCTCCTGAGATACTAACCTTGTATCGTTTAATTCTAAAAATGGTGGTCAGATTTTGTTTTTTTAAATAACTGTCTATATTTGCAGCGCATATCCGTTAACTGATACGGCTATATTTTACTACTCGTAATAATAAAAATGGGATCATACAACCTACATCATCTGCAAATGCATCATCACCGCCTGGTGATGAATAGATAATGTATGTTTCTACGCGAAATAAAAGCCCCGGTTTATATTTTTATTATAGTACTTAATTACCTTTTTTGTGAAAACACTTAAAATAGCGATCCAGAAATCGGGTCGGCTCAACGAAAAATCTGTTGAATTATTAAAAAATTGCGGCCTTAGTTTTGAAAACTATAAAAGCTCGCTTATATCTCCTGTTTCTAACTTTCCGCTCGAAATACTTTTCCTTCGTGATGATGATATTCCCGAATATGTGCAGGATGGAATTGCCGATCTGGGGATAGTTGGCGAAAATGTTATTGAAGAAACAGAAGTAGCTGTTAGCTACCTGCAACGCCTTGGCTTTGGTAAATGCTCACTTAAAATTGCAATTACCAATAACAGCGATATCACGGATTTACAAGGTCTTAATGGCAAATCTATAGCCACCACTTACCCCGTAATTTTAGGCAAGTTTCTTCATAAACAAAACATCGAAGCTGATATTCGTACTATTTCCGGTTCGGTTGAAATATCGCCGGGTCTTGGACTGAGCGATGCTATTTGCGATCTGGTATCAACAGGTGGCACTTTAAAAAGCAATGGTTTAAAACCTTTTGCGGATGTAATGTCATCAGAAGCGGTATTGATAGGCTCAAAAGGTAGCGAAAACGACGATCTGATACAGGAGCTGATCCAGCGTATCCAATCTGTACTACGCGCCAAAGAAACCAAGTACGTAGTACTCAACGTTGAAAAAGCTAACTTGCCTGATATATTGAAGTTATTACCTGGCGTTAAAAGCCCATCTGTACTACCATTGGCCGAAGAGGGCTGGGTAGCCGTGCATACTGTAATACCGGAGCGCGACTTCTGGAGCCGCATAAGTCAGCTTAAACAGGCCGGCGCGCAGGGCATAGTTGTAATGCCAATAGAGAAGATTATTTTATAGTAGGCAGTTTGCGGCAGGCAGTTTGTAGTAATTGCATCTTGCCAGCTGCAAACTGAAAACTGCCAACTGAAATGAAGATTTACAATTATTCCGAATTAAACACATCCGACATAGCCACGCTGGTGCAACGCAACGTTGACCCGGCTAACGAGATCCGCGCGATTGTTGAAGAGGTATTAGCGAACGTAAAACAACATGGTGATAGCGCCCTGCTTGATTATGCTAAAAAGTTTGATAAGGTTGATCTTGACAAACTTTATCTTGACAAAAACGAACTGGCCGAAATTGCATCAGCTATAACAGAAGATCAAAAAGCCGCCTTGCAGACCGCCTATAATAACATTTACAAGTTCCATCAAACACAGGTAAAAACCGAGGACAAGGTTGAAACCATGCCCGGTGTTACCTGCTGGCGCGAATTAAGAGCCATTGAAAAAGTAGGGTTATACATCCCCGGCGGTTCTGCCGTATTGCCAAGTACGTTTTTGATGCTGGGCATACCTGCCCGGATTGCTGGCTGCAAAGAAATTATTGTTTGTTCGCCGCCGCAGAAAAATGGTAAGGTAAACGCTTTTATAGCTTACGTGGCGCAATTACTCGGTGTTGAAAAAATTTACCTGGCGGGTGGTGCGCAAGCTATTGGCGCAATGGCTTACGGTACAGAAAGCATTGTTAAGGTTGATAAGATATTTGGCCCGGGCAACCAGTTTGTAACCAAAGCTAAAACCATTATCCAGTCTACTACCACCACGGCTATTGATATGCCTGCAGGCCCATCAGAAGTATTGGTAATAGCTGATGAAACAGCCAAATCTGAGTTTATTGCCGCCGACTTGTTAGCACAAGCTGAGCATGGTAGTGACAGTCAGGCTATATTAGTTACTACATCAGCGCAAATTGCAGAGGCCACTTTAGCCGAGGTGGAAAGGCAAACAGAAGTACTGCCACGGGCGGAAATTGTTAGGCAGGCGCTGGCTAACTCTTATGTTGTGATAACCGATACGCTGGATGAGGCGATGGATTTCAGCAACCAATACGCACCCGAACACCTGATATTGGCAACTGATAACTGGCAGCAGCTAACAGACAAGATCGTTAACGCCGGTTCCGTTTTCCTTGGCAATTTAACGCCGGAGAGTGTAGGCGATTACGCATCGGGCACTAACCACACCCTGCCAACCAGCAGTTATGCAAGGGCTTATTCGGGTGTATCGGTTGATTCGTTTGTTAAAAAGATAACATTTCAGCATATAACGCCGGAGGGTATTAGCAATATAGGGACTACTGTGGAGGTGCTGGCCGAACTGGAAGGCTTGCACGCGCATAAAAATGCAGTAAGTGTTAGAATGAAGGAACACGGTTTACGTGATTGAAAGATTTTAGGATTACATTCTTAAATAATATCCAACAATCATTAAATCCTAAAAATCATAGTCCAGACAAAAAGAAAAAGACAATGTTCGATATAAATAACATAATCAGAGACAACATAAAAAACCTCACCCCCTACTCCTCAGCACGAGATGAGTTCCAGGGCGAGGCCAGCGTTTATCTGGATGCCAATGAGAATGCTTACGGTTCGCCCTTAGACGAAAACTACAACCGCTATCCCGACCCGCTGCAATACAACGTTAAAAAGCGCCTCAGCGAAATTAAAGGTGTACCTATCCGCAACATATTTTTAGGCAACGGTAGTGATGAAGCAATTGATATTCTTTTTCGTGCTTTCTGTAATCCGGGTGTTGACAATGTTATAATTGTACCGCCTACTTACGGCATGTACCAGGTATCAGCAAACATCAACGATGTGGCCCTTAAACGGGTTCCGCTTACTGCTGAATACCAATTAGATTTGGAGGGCATAGCCGAAGCAATTGATGAGCGCACCAAGCTTATTTTTATCTGCTCACCGAACAACCCTACGGGAAACTCTATTAATCGCGATGATGTGGAAACGCTGTCAGCTAATTTCAACGGACTGATAGTGGTTGACGAAGCGTATATCAACTTCAGCCGTCAAAAAACTTTTATACAGGAACTTACTGAATATGCCAACCTGGTAGTGTTGCAAACGCTATCAAAAGCATGGGGTTTGGCCGGCTTGCGCGTAGGTATGGCATTTGCCAGCGAAGAGATAATTGAGGTGATGAACAGGGTTAAACCGCCTTACAATATTAATGAAGCATCGCAACAACTGGCGCTAAAGGCGCTCGAAAATGTAGATCAGGTTAATGAATGGATAAAGGAAACGCTTAAAGAAAGGGACAATTTAGTCCTTCAGCTTAAAAACTTTGATTTTGTGCTGGATATATACCCATCAGATGCTAACTTTATCCTCGTAAAAACAACTGACCCCAAAGCAATTTACAATTTCCTTGTACAACGCGGAATTATTGTGCGCGACCGGTCGAAAGTTGAACTTTGCGAAGGCTCGCTGCGCATAACGGTTGGCACCCCTAACGAAAATAACATATTGATAAAAAGCTTACAGGACTATAAATGAGCAACCTGCAGAAGATACTTTTTGTTGACCGCGACGGTACAATGATCCTGGAGACTGCCGATGAGCAGATAGATTCGTTTGCCAAGCTGGAATTTTATCCCGGCGCTTTACAATACCTGCCAAAAATTGCAACCGAACTGGATTACCAACTGGTAATGGTTACTAATCAGGACGGTTTGGGCACGGCGTCTTATCCTGAAGATACTTTTTGGCCCGTACATAACTTTATTCTTAAAACTTTTGAGAATGAGGGGGTAAAATTTTCAGATCAGATTATAGACCGCACTTTTGCTAAGGACAATGCCCCTACCCGCAAGCCCGGCACCGCATTGCTTGGAGAGTATAAAAATACAGAAAAATACGATCTTAAAAATTCTTATACCATAGGCGACCGTCGTAATGATGTGTTACTGGCTAAAAATCTGGGAGCGAAAGCCATCTGGCTTAATAACCATTCTAATTTGGGTGGCGCTGAATTTACTGCCGAACAAAACGCTGAAATAAAGGATGTTGTAGCATTAGAAACAACTGATTGGAAAGCTATTTATGAGTTCTTAAAACTGGGTGAGCGTGTTTTTGAAAACAAGCGCACCACCAAAGAAACCGATATATCTGTTAAAATAAACCTGGATGGTACTGGCGAAGCTAAAGTATCTACAGGGCTGCATTTTTTCGACCACATGCTGGATCAGATAGCACGACATGGCAGCATGGACCTGGAAATAATAGCCAAAGGCGACCTCCATATTGATGAGCACCATACAATAGAAGATACAGGAATAGCTTTAGGCGAGGTTTTTGCGGCAGCTTTGGGCGATAAAAAAGGCATTGAACGTTATGGCTTTTGCCTGCCAATGGATGATTGCCTGGCACAAGCGGCTATTGACTTTGGCGGACGTGCATGGTTAGTATGGGATGCTGATTTTAAACGTGAGAAAGTTGGCGATATGCCAACAGAAATGTTTTATCACTTTTTTAAATCGTTCAGCGATGCCGCAAAATGCAACCTGAACATTAAAGCAGAAGGACAAAATGAGCATCATAAAATTGAAGCAATATTTAAGGCCTTTGCCAAAGCCATAAAAATGGCGGTAAAAAGGGATGTAGATAAGATGGTTTTACCTTCAACTAAAGGAATGTTATAAAAGAGTCAAGAACCAAGAGCCAAGAATCAAGACAATTTGTCTACACTCTTGGTTCTTGACTCTTGGCTCTTGATTCTAAAAAAAAAAATGATCGGAATAATAAGATACGGAGCCGGCAACATATTTTCGCTCACTGCAGCTTTAGACAGGCTGGGCGTGGAATATGGCATGGTATATACCGAAGCTGATCTGGCAAATTACGACCGTTATATTATCCCAGGCGTTGGCCATGCCGGCGCTGCTATGCAAAAACTACAGCACACCGGTTTAGTGCCTAAAATAAAGGAGCTTAACAGGCCTACGCTAGGCATTTGCGTAGGTATGCAAATGCTTTCGTCCTACTCTGAAGAGGGAGATGCAGAGATGCTGAACCTTTTCCCCATGAAAACAATTAAGTTCAGCAGCGATACAGAGCACAAAGTACCACACACTGGCTGGAACCGGGTTTTCTCTGAAAAGGAAAATCCACTTTTTGAAAATATTCCTTACGGTTCACACTTTTACTTTGTACATTCATACTTTATTGAGTATGATAGCGTATTTACTTTAGCCGCAACGGATTACAGCACAAAGTTTTCGGCATCAATTTGGCGGGATAACTTTTATGGCGTACAATTTCACCCCGAAAAGTCGGGCGTGTATGGCGAAACATTATTATCAAATTTTTCAAAAATATAAGAGACATGTATATTATCCCCGCTATCGATATTTTAAACAAAAAAGTTGTCCGCCTTCGCGAGGGCGATTATAACCAGGTTACAGAATATGATGTAACGCTGGAAGAAATGATAGAAAAATATCAGTCAAACGGCACCAACCTCATCCACGTGGTTGACCTTAACGGTGCCAAAAACGATTTCTCTAACCAGCAGTACCTGTTTGATGTGATCAAAAAGACAGACATGCAGGTGCAGTACGGGGGGGGTATTCGCAGTATTGATAAGGTAAAAGAACTGATAGATGCTGGTATCCATCGCGTTATAGTTGGTACGCAGGCTATTACCAATCCAATGTTTTTGGATGAATTAAGCAAAGCCATTTGCGGCAGAGATAAATGCTCTCATCAGGTAGTTATAGCTATAGATGTTTTAGACGAAGTAATAAAATATTCTGGCTGGATGGAAAGCTCTCCCATTAAATTAATGGATTACGTTGATAAATGTTTGGCATTAGGCTTTTTCCGCTTTCTGTGTACAGACATTGGTAAAGACGGTAAATTAGGCGGTGCAGGTGTTGATCTGTATGCTAAATTACTTGATCATTCACCATTTATTAAATTAATTGCTTCTGGCGGCGTAAGTTCAATGCAGGACGTCGAAGATCTGAGTCGCTTAAAGGTAGAATCATGCGTAGTAGGTAAAGCTATTTATGAGGACCGGATCAGCATTGACGATGTTAAAAACTGGAATTTGGAGTCATTAATGTCAATCTAACCCCCCAACCCCCTAAAGGGGGAGCTTTTGAATAGCATATTTGAAAAAGAAACTTTTCTTTAATGCCGGACCTGAGATTTTTGCAAATGCAAAGTCTTTGCGATACAATATGACACCGGCAGAAAACGCGCTTTGGAGTCATTTAAACGTTCAGGTAAACGCAAAAGTCAGAAGGCAACATCCGCTTGGAAATTACATCGCAGATTTTTATTGTCACAAACATAAATTGGTAATCGAAGTCGACGGAAGTATTCACAATCTTCCGGAGGTTAAGATTAATGATATTGAAAAGCAACTCTTCCTCGAAGAACAGGGGCTGAAAGTAATAAGGTTTACAAATACACAGGTTTTCAATCAACTCGAAAGCGTTTTGAGAAATATACAAAATGAAATAAATTCATCCGCGACAACCAGCGGCGAAGGCTCCCCCTTCAGGGGGCGGGGGGGGTTGGCTAAGCGTATTATCCCCTGCCTTGACGTAAAAGATGGTCGCACTGTAAAGGGTGTGAACTTTGTTGATCTGCGTGATGCCGGCGACCCTGTCGAACTTGCTTGGAACTACTCTAACCAGGGTGCTGATGAACTGGTGTTTTTAGATATTACGGCTACGCATGAGCGCCGTAAAACAATGGTTGAGCTGGTAAAGTCCGTGGCTCGGCAAATTAACATTCCGTTCACTATAGGGGGTGGCATCAATGAAATTGCCGATGCTGACGCGCTTTTAAACGCGGGGGCTGATAAAATATCCATCAATTCGGCCGCTGTTCGTAACCCGGCTTTAATTGATGAGTTGGCCAGGGCCTTCGGTGTTCAGTTTGTTATTGTTGCTGTTGATACGCGCAGCATGGGTGGCAAAAACATTGTACATTTGAATGGCGGCCGCATCCCAACGGAAAACGAAACACTTAACTGGATACGTGAAGCAGAAAGCCGTGGGGCTGGCGAGATATTACTTACCTCTATGGATCATGATGGCACAAAGGCTGGTTTCGATAATAGTTTTTTAAAACAGGTTAATGATGCGGTAAATATTCCGGTTATCGCCTCGGGAGGTGCCGGATCAGTGCAACATTTTGTAGACGTATTTGAGCAAACCAATGTAGATGCGGCTTTAGCAGCATCGGTATTTCATTATGGTGAGATATTGATACCTGATTTGAAGGATATTTTAAGAGCGAAGGGTATTGAGGTAAGATAAACCCCATAGTCATGCTGAACTTGTTTCAGCAACCCACGAGACATGCAAAGCGGACAAGCATATGAGATGCCGAAACAAATTCGGCATGACATTACGACATAAAACAATGAATATAGATTTCAATAAAACTGATGGCCTGGTGCCGGTAATAATTCAGGACGATAAAACGCTTGAAGTACTGATGCTGGGTTACATGAACCAGGAGGCATACGATAAAACCGTTACGGAAAACATCGTTACGTTTTTCTCTCGTTCAAAAAACCGCCTTTGGACAAAAGGCGAAACCAGCAATAACTTTTTGCACGTAAAAAGCATGCACATTGATTGCGATAACGATACTATCCTGATCAAAGCATCGCCAGACGGGCCAACCTGTCACACCGGTAATCGCAGCTGTTTTAATACAGACTATAATCAGAATTTTATACTCCAGTTAGAGCAAATAATTGCCGATAGGTACGAAAATCCGCAGGAAGGCTCATACATCAATAAATTACGCGGCAAAGGCTTAAATAAAATAGCCCAAAAAGTTGGAGAAGAGGGTGTTGAAACCGTTATTGCGGCTTTAGCCGAAACAGAAACCGACCTGATAAACGAATCGTCAGATCTGATTTTTCACCTGTTGGTTTTGCTCCGTGAAAAAGGCGTATCGCTTGAAACTATTGCAAAAAATTTAGAGGGAAGACATAAGTAAGTTTGCAGTGGGCAGCTTGCAGTAAGCAGTTATCATCTGCCCACCGCCCACTCTCAACTGCCAACTAAAACATGACCGTAGAAAAAATAGCCGAACTTACAGGGCACAGCAATCCAATTTTTGCTTTGGCGCTTTCGCAAAAGCCTGGT
The DNA here is from genome assembly GCF_054061755.1 of Mucilaginibacter sp. HD30. Classification (NCBI taxonomy): domain Bacteria; kingdom Pseudomonadati; phylum Bacteroidota; class Sphingobacteriia; order Sphingobacteriales; family Sphingobacteriaceae; genus Mucilaginibacter; species Mucilaginibacter sp. HD30. Next base: position 1,134,864 of record NZ_JBSSEO010000001.1, on the reverse strand, counting down.
ATATTATTCTCTGGCGGTAATGATAAGGGTGTGGTGGAATGGAGCTTAAAAACCAACTCATTTATCAAAGTAATGTTCCCGGTGGCTGCATCGGTATATGCTATTCATTGCCCTGAAAATTTTCCTTACCTCATAGCTGGTTTGCGTAGCGGCCAGGTTCTAGTGTTTGATTTTATTGAGCAAAAGGTTATCAAATCTTTAAATCATCACCTTAAGCCGGTGTTTGATGTAAAATCAGTAAACGGCAAAAAAGAACTATTGATAGCATCAGAAGATGGAACAGTTTCTATATGGAGTCTTGAAAATCTTGAACTGCTACACACCATTAAAGTATCGCATGATACTGTACGCTGCATCAGCATATCACCTGACGAAAAACAGGTTGCATTCGGTTGTCGCGATAGCTCTATAAACATTTACGATCTTGAAGATTACACGCAAATAAAAACGCTTAAGGGCCACACTATGGCTGTTTTTTCATTGCAGTACTCTCCTCTTGGAGATTACTTGGTATCTGGCAGTAGAGATGCACAAGTGAAGATATGGGATATGCATGCGCTGGAATTGAAAGAGAACATTGCTGCTCACTTGTTTGCCGTAAACCATATTGCTTTCCATCCTACCCAGCCTTATTTTGCTACAGCCAGCATGGATAAAACCATTAAGATTTGGGGATCAGACGATTTTAAACTTTACAAGATCATCAGCCGCGAAAAAGGCTATGCCTCGCATCAGTTATCCATTAATAAAATAGCGTGGAACGGTAATGAACTAATTTCATTAAGTGATGATAAGCGCATCATTATTTGGCATGTAGAATTTTAGTTAAGCCTTAACTAAAACCTTGGGAGCTTTGTAAAGTTTTTTTAACTTAGTGGAATAAACCTCGCCACTATGCACTTTTCTATTCACAAAAACCTGAGATACAGTTTGATCTTTGCCTTTACATTTTTAATGGGTTGCGAATCAGCGCCTATTAAAACCGGCATATGGAAAGACAAGGATATCCCTGCCGATAAAGCCGAAAAGCTGCGACAGCTAAATACCGACTTTTTCAAAGCAATAAATACAGACCGTAATGATGCCGAAATACTTTGTTCTAAAGAGCTACTGGAGCAAAAAAATATAATAGTGCAGTTGGATCACGTTAAAAAGTTGCGTAGCGAAAAAGAGTACACTTTGTTAAAAGACTACTATGTGGTAAATAAAGGTGGTTTTGATGACAATGTTTTAAAAATGATTGAACATCCAGAAATTAACTACGTACCGCTGGCAAAGGAAATGTACCTGGCCTTTTTTATACCAAAAGACACCAAAAATAAAGTAATGCTAACCTTGGTTTATGCCAAATACGACATTGGGTGGAAGGTAAACAACATAGCTGTAGGTTATTATACACAACAGGGCAAAACCGCCACGGAGTTGTTTGAAATTGCAAAAAAAGATTATGCCCATGGTTATTTGGTTAACGCTATTAATAATATTGTGCTTGCAACAAACTGCTTATCAGGAAGCGCCTATTTAAAAGCAGCTAATGGCGAGGAGATAAAGGGTTTTGCGAAAAAAATTATTGACGAGGCAAATTCAAAGATCACCTATCCTGTTGTGCTGAACAATATAAAATCAAAACCGGCAATATTTACCATCTCAAGCGACTCTAAGGAAGACAGATTTGTGCAGTATGTATACTACATAACCACGTTAAAATTAGCAGATACTGCCGCGCTTAGAAAAGAAAATGACCAGGTTAAACAACAGCTACCAAAAGTTTTTCCGGGTATTGATAAGGGCAACAAAATTATGTTTTACTCGGCTATGCGAGAAAAACCCAAAGTTGGTGAATCAATTGGCCACGCCGATTTTGAAGAGAAAATTAACAATTAAAAATAGCGTCGTATGGAGGCTAACTGGTGGGTATAACGTTTTAGATCTTCAGCGTAAATGCCGGTGTTATCAATACTGTCAACTTTAACTTTACCCGATGCATGGATGATCTTCTCTTTACCAAGCAGTATGCCAACATGCACTATTTTGCCAGACTTGTTATGAAAAAAAGCAAGGTCGCCCAGGCGTGCTTCGGCAAGTGAGCCAACCGCTTGTCCTTGCTCAGCCTGCAAACTTGCATCCCGTTTTAAAGATATGCCTTTCATACGGTAAACTATTTGGGTTAAGCCCGAACAGTCAATACCAAAATGCGTTCGGCCTCCCCAAAGGTAGGGTGTGTTGATATAGGTTTTGGCTAAGGCATCAATGTTTTCGTTCTCTCCTATTTGCCCTATTATTTCAAACTTTTCTCTGTCCATATAACAGGTAGAACCATTTAAAAAAGCAAGCGAACTCCCGGCAGGCAAATAGAGTACGCTATTATCTTTAATTTTCCAGGCCTGCGTTATAGGGCGATATGTTAATTTTGGCGGGTTACTAACTAACTGCTGATACGCCATATGGCCCAGCATTACAAACTGCAAGCGCGCTATCCATCCTTGGTACCCATCATGAGCGGCTACAACGCGAACCCAATTTTCCTGCCACTCCAATATCTCAAAAGCCTCTCCAAACAGTAACTGCGATACCTGCTCGCTGCGCTCATCGGCACCGGCCCTCATGGGTATTACTGCTAAATTGCAAATTCCGTATTCCATAACGTAAAATTCAGGTAGGATGTTCTTGTCTGCTTGTACGTTAACTTTTTATAAATGTTTCAACACAAAAAAAGGGAATACATAACGTATTCCCTTTACTAAAAATAAATATCGTAAATTTTATTCATTCATATGCAGCCAATCTTTCTTGGCCAATAGTTCTTCACGTGTTTCGCGTACATTTTCGTCGTCTACACAGCAATCAACCGGACAAACCGCAGCACATTGTGGTTCATCATGAAAACCTACACACTCTGTACATTTATCTGGAACTATATAGTAGATATCGTCAGACAGGGCCGCTTGTGTTTCTTCAGCATTTAAAGTAACACCGTCGCCAAAATCAATAACTCCCCTTAAACCAGTGCCATCAGAAAAACGCCAGGCAGCACCCGCATCATATATCGCGTTATTTGGGCATTCCGGCTCACAGGCCCCACAGTTTATACATTCATCGGTGATTATAATCGCCATATTTAAAAAAAATCTTAAATTCTAATTTACCTTTGCAAGACTAAATATTTGCAAATATAAACAAAAAAAGAATTGGAGAGTTTCAATACTAACATATATATGTCAAAAATCCACCCTGCCGAACTGATTACAATATTTTCTGAACTGGGTGCCCAGCTGCAAAAACCTAACGAGCAGCTTCAAATGCTTATTCAACAGGAACAATTTCACAACGCATGGTTTACTCCCGCAAGTGTAGAAAAAGCCATTTTATCAATCGGCCAAATGTTAAATGCCAATGCTTTAAAAAAATGGCTGGAAACGTATGAATTGAGTAATACAAAGGAAGAAAGAAAAGTAGGTTTGATCTTAGCGGGGAACATTCCGTTAGTTGGCTTTCATGATGTACTTTGTGTGCTGGCTACCGGCAACCATGCCCTAATTAAAGCGTCTACACAGGATGCCAGGTTGATAACGCACGTGTTAAATATGCTTGTAGCCATTGATGCGCGTTTTTTGGGTAAGTACACCTTTGTTGACAGGCTTAAAGATTTTGATGCTATTATAGCCACGGGCAGCGATAACTCATCCCGCTATTTTGAGTATTACTTTGGCAAAGTGCCGCACATTATCCGCAAAAACCGCAATAGCGTAGCCGTTATTACAGGCGATGAAACCACCGATGAACTCAACTCGCTTGGGCATGACATTTTTGATTATTTTGGTTTAGGCTGCCGCAATGTATCAAAATTACTCATTCCGCAAGGGTATGATATCGGTACGTTCTTCAGGCCGATAGAAACTTATCAGCCCGTTATAAATCATCATAAATATCACAACAACTACGATTACAATAAGTCTATTTATTTGGTTAACAGCGAAAAGCATTTTGATAACGGATTTTTGTTGTTGAAAGAAAGTGAAAGCCTGGCATCGCCATTGGCGGTATTACATTACGAATATTATGATACTGTTGTTGATGCCGAAGCCATAATAAATACCGATAGCGAAAAAGTACAATGCGTGGTTTGCATATCGCCCCTAAAGTTAAATACCCAGGTAGTTAAGCCGGGCGAAAGCCAGCAGCCACAACTATGGGATTATGCCGATGGAGTGGATACGATGGAATTTTTGTTGAAACTGTAAAATAACAATACCTTTGGATTAGATTATGGTTGATGGTTCATAGTAAGCGATATCTACGAACGATGATCATCAACTATGAACCATGAACCAGCATGTATATTATAAAAGTAAAAGGCGTTGCCAAAATACCGGATTACGTACAACTGCGAGACGATGAGTTTACGCTGTTGGCTTACTTTAGGGTTGACAGGCCAGAGAAATCATTGGATAAAGTAGGATTGGCGCACAAAGCCGAATACATAATGAATGTAGTAAGAGAACTGCCTTTCGGGCAGATCTTAAAATTAGATTTCTGAGACATCATGATAGGAAAATCAATTATCAAACTGAATAACGTTGATATTTTTCAGCAAAAAAACAAAGTACTCTCTAAAGTAAACCTGCACATTGATAAGGGCGATTTTGTTTGGCTGATTGGGCAAACAGGGTCTGGAAAAAGCAGCTTGCTAAAAGTGATATATGGCGATCTTCCGCTTATGGAGGGCGAGGGCCATGCATGTGGTTACAGCTTGTTTAAACTTGCAGAAAGAGATATTCCATTTTTGCGCCGTAAACTGGGCATAGTTTTCCAGGATTTCCAATTACTTACGGATCGCTCGGTTGAGCAAAACTTGCAATTTGTAATGCGCGCCACCGGTTGGACGGACGCCAAATTAATTACAGACCGTACGCTTGATGTTTTAGAGAAAGTTGGCTTACGCTCAAAACTTAAAAAAATGCCGCATGAGCTTTCAGGCGGCGAACAACAACGCGTTGTTATTGCACGTGCCTTGCTAAATGATCCTGAAATTATACTGGCCGATGAACCAACAGGTAACCTTGACCCTGAAACATCTGAAGAAATAGTTTTACTACTAAAACAGATCAGCCAATCGGGCACTGCCGTGGTAGTTGCTACACACGACTATCACATCATCCGTGCTTTCCCATCACGCATTATAAAGTGCGAAGGCGGCAAAGTGCTGGAGGATGTACAGTTGGCACAGGTATAATATCCACGAAGTAAGTTGGCAGTTTTTAGTTAGCAGTTTGCATCGGATCGCTATCAAATCAGCAATTACGACTTCATACTAATAACTTTTACCGCTAACGGCGAAATAAGCACTGCCAACTGCGTACTGCAAACTGCCAACTATCCCCTGTCACCTTGTCGGTTTTTAACTAATGGCAAGGTACTTGTTTGGCACTGTTAGCTATGAATTTTAACGACATGTTGAAGAAAAAGAAGACAGATAACCCGGAAACGCCTGAGGTTACCCAGGAGGGTATTGACAATAATGCAATTGAGTTTGAACAACAGGCAGACGAAAACGCGACATCTGCCGAAGATGTTCTGAAAGAAGAACTGGCATTGGCTAATGATAAATACCTGCGCTTATTTGCCGAGTTTGACAATTTTAGACGCCGTACCATAAAGGAACGCGAAGAAGCGCGCAAAACTGAGGGTAAAGATGTAATAACCGCTTTATTACCTGTGTTGGATGATTTTGAACGCGCTTTAAAGGCTACTGAAAATGCTACTGATGTAGCCCCGGTTAGAGAAGGCGTTACGCTGATACAAAATAAGCTTAGAAATCTGCTTGTACAAAAAGGCCTTGTAGCTATGGAATCAATAGGTACACCGTTTGATGCCGATATACATGAAGCTATAACCAATATACCTGCCCCTACTGACGATATGAAAGGAAAGGTAATTGACGAAATGGAAAAAGGTTACTATCTTAACGACAAAGTTATACGCTTTGCTAAGGTAATTGTAGGAGCTTAGATTAATGTCGGATTTCGGATGTTCAATTTCGAATTTTTGAACTCCGGCTATGAAAACACGCTAAACAAAAAAATAAATTCGAAATCGAAATAAATCCGAAATCGAAAATTCGAAATACGAAATAAATAAAGATGTCTAAAAGAGATTATTACGATATACTTGGCGTTTCAAAAGGTGCCGATGCGGAAGAGATAAAGAAAGCCTATCGTAAAATGGCTATCAAATATCACCCCGATAAAAACGAGGGTGATAAAGAGGCTGAAGAGAAATTTAAGGAAGCTGCCGAAGCTTACGAGGTTTTAAGCAACCCCGAAAAGCGCCAGCGCTATAACCAGTTTGGGCACGCGGCCAATGCGCAATCGGCCAGTGGCGGTGGCTACGGCGGCGGGGGTATGAATATGGAAGACATATTCAGTCAGTTTGGCGACATTTTTGGCGGCGGTGGCAGTCCGTTTGATGGGTTTTTTGGCGGCGGCGGACAGCAGCGCGGTGGCCGCAGGGTAGCGCGGGGCAGTAACCTGCGTATTAAGGTGCGCTTAAGCTTAGAAGAAATAGCAAACGGCACCGAAAAGAAGATAAAGGTTAACAAACAGGTACATTGCAATACTTGCGACGGTACCGGCGCTAAAGACAAATCATCTTTCCAAACCTGTAAAACCTGCGGTGGTCAGGGCGCGGTGCGCAGGGTAACCAATACCATATTGGGCCAGATGCAAACCACCAGCACTTGCCCCACCTGTAATGGCGAGGGCAGTGTGATCACCTCAAAATGTAACGTTTGCCATGGCGACGGTGTTGTACGCGGTGAGGAAACCATTACATTAAACGTACCGGCGGGTGTTAGCGAAGGTATGCAGTTAAGCATGAGCGGCAAAGGTAATGCAGCGCCGCGCGGTGGTGTACCCGGCGATCTGATCATACTTATTGAAGAGATACCGCACGAGACTTTAAAACGTGATGGCAGCAACGTAATTTATGATCTGCACATTACGTTTATTGATGCAGCCTTGGGTACAAGCATTGAAGTGCCAACTATTGATGGTAAAGCTAAAATAAAGATAGATCCGGGAACACAGGGCGGCAGAATACTCCGTTTAAAAGGCAAAGGCGTGCCCGAGGTGAACTCTTATCACCGCGGGGATCAGTTGATCCACATCAACATTTGGACGCCTAAAGCGCTCAGCAATGAGGAACGTGCCTTGTTAGAGAAATTACAGAACTCACCAAACTTTAAACCCAACCCGGGCAAGAACGAGAAAAGTTTCTTTGAACGGATGAAGGAATATTTTGAATAGGTTTTAGTCCGGATAATATATTTGAAGCCTGAGATCATTTGATTTCAGGCTTTTTTGTATCTTCATTTCAGCAACCTACCTTAATATTTATGAAAATAACTCCCAAACATACTTATACAGTTATTTTACTAAATGCGTTGAGTATTATTATCACAATAATAATTATCGCAGCTAACAGGAGCGCTATAATTCTAAGTGACATCACATACAAAACACTCTCCTATGTCTCCGCAATTACAGTGTTGTATATCTTGCTTTACCTGCTATTTGCCTTTAAACATTTTGATAATAGAAAACGATTCGTTGGGTTTGGACTTTTTATTGTGTTTACATCAGCTTTACCTTTTTTATTGCCTTCCGTTCCAAGTTTTATAAAAACGAGTTGGGGGGTGGTATTCGCTTTTTTGGCTATATTATTGTTTATAGACATTTGCTATCTCGCTATTATCTCTTTAAAAATCACCTATCATTCGCTGGCCATAGCTTATTTTATATTTTTTTTAAGTTTGATAATAGTTACTCTACTTCCAATGGTAATGCCATTAATAATGGTTTATCTTGAGCGACAACCCGATGGTTATCTCTATATTATGCACTTCGTCACTTTTGTGCCGCCACTTATGCGCTTTGTCGTCCTTTATCAGATTAATATGGGTTTAAAACGCCTTGATCATAAAGAACCGGGATCAATATTTATAGAAATTGAAAGGCCCGAAATCCAGTAAATTCCGAGCCTTCCAATTAGTAATAATAATATTTCGATTTATTGGCTAATCACCTCTTCCGTCAAAAACACCAGCTGCCCGCGGTGGTAATTTTCATGACTGGCACGGCTCAACAGTACATTTAATTTATTGCGGTGAGGTTCCTTAGCAAAATCTTCCGGGGAAACACTCATGTGGCGGTCTAACCACCAGGCGTTGTCTTTAGTAGCAAATTCGGCAGTTAATAAAGCGTTAATGTTGTCCCATTTTGCTTTTAGCTCGTTAATATCAACCTGGTAATTAATGGCGGTTTCGCTTTCGCCAACGAATTGTTGCAGCTCAGGGAATTTCTTGTCGCCTAAACCTAATATGGTAAACAACCCATCAGATACGGCTACTAAGTGCGCTAGCAAATATAAGCCACTGTTACGGCCCGGCGCTACTTTACCAGCGTAAACATGGTCGGGGTATTTATTAAACAGTTGGGTGATCTGCTTGTTATTGCTTTCCCAAAACTGAATGATCAGTTGTATTGGTTGTGATATTTCTTGATTTTCCATGATACAATATTAGGCACCTTAATGTTAAATGCAAGCAAGTGGCGTTTATTTGATGTAGCGGTGACGAAACAAACTATTATCACCTTTTGCCGGATATAGCGAGCATCTGCCCTATCTCCGCGCCAACACGAACTAAGTTGGCATGTGTATGATGTATAGCAGTTGGCATATCAGCCGGACCATTACCAATAGCCAATAATACATTGAAGTATTTGCGAAGTTCCTTATCATTATCAATGGGTACTTTACCCGCTACACCTATAACGGGCAAATTGTATCTCTTAGCCGCCGCGGCCACCCCAAACGGACCTTTGCCCTGCAAGGTTTGCGCATCAATGCTGCCCTCTCCCGTTATTACCAAATCGGCTTTTTGAAGCGATTGCTCAAAACCGGTTAGCTGTAAAAAATATTCAATGCCATTTACCAGCCGTGCATTTAAGTAGGCGTATATACCTGCTGTTGCGCCACCTGCTGCGCCACCGTATCTAATTTCGGCGATGTTTCTGCCAGTGTGCTTTAATGTTATCGTGCTAAAATTTGCAAGGAAATTGTCTAATAGACCTACATGCTCCTGTGTTGCTCCTTTCTGCGGACCGAACACGGCAGCGGCACCCTGCTCGCCTAAAAGTTTATTATCAACGTCACAAATCACTACAATTTCGCAAGCGGCTATACGCGGATCTAATCCGCTTGCATCAATAGCTGACATGCGCTGTAGCTCTTCGGGTTTCGGCGCTAAACTATTGCCCGCTGCATCTAAAAAACTTACCCCTAAAGCATTCAAAATCCCGCAACCGCCATCCACCGTTGCAGAACCACCCATAGCCAGAATAATCCTGCTTACGCCTCGGTCCAAAGCTAATTTCATCATTTGCCCTGTACCAAAAGAAGATGTTTGCATAGGGTTTAGTTCGCTAACATCCAACAACCGCAATCCGGATGCATTGGCCATTTCTATAATTGCTGTTTTACCATTATCTATTAAACCAAAAGTGGCGTTAACAGGTCGGCCCAGCGGATCGTTTACCGTCACATCAACTAAATTCCCGTTACATTTTTTGATAATAAGTTCGCCGGTTCCGTCGCCGCCGTCAGCAATCGGGAAACATTCTGTAGTGCATAGCAGGCTGCTTTGCGCTAATCCCTGTTGTATAGCTTCGGCCACCGCTGTTGCGGTAGCACTGTTTTTAAAAGCATTGGGAGCGATAAGTATATGCATAACCTAAGCCATTACCATTGATAGGACGTAAACCATTATAAAGGATGTTATACCCATTAGCACAGTAGCAACCGAATAGACCCGTAACATGGTTTTAAGTTCGAGCCCTGAAAATTTGGCTATTACCCAAAAGTAGGCATCGTTAGCATGCGATATCATCATAGAGCCCGCACCCATAGCCAAAACAGTTAATAGGTGACCATTAGGCGTGTTCAGCTCTAAAGCGGGCAATAAGGGCAACACGATAGATGCAGCAGTGATAATAGCTACCGTTGATGAGCCCTGCGCTGTTTTTAAAACAAACGTAACCAGGAAAGGAAACAGCAGGCCCAAACTTCCCAATGCAAATGCGCCGCTTAAGTGGTCGCCTATTTTGGTGGCTGCCAGCACAGCACCAAATGCGCCGCCCGCTCCTATTATCACCAATATGCCGCCTGCCTTTTCGGCGCCGTCTGTTAACAATCTCCCAAGGGTGGCTCTGTCCCAACCGCGTTTGCAGTTAAGGGCCAACAAAACACCTGTAGCCAGCGCCAGAACAGGATCGCCGAAAGCTAATACGCTGCCTAACCATGGTGCATTAATGGCGGGATCAATTACAACGAAAGATTTTAAGGAGATCAACAAAATAGGAACAACAACCGGCAAAAAAGCTTTTATGGCCGATGGTAAATGGGCGTTTTCTGTGGCGATATCTATATCATTATCCATTACATCTTCTACCTTTTTGCCCATGTAATTAGCCCACAAATAACCCACTGCCGATGCCGGTATCGCTATAATGATGCCCATCAGTATCAGCTTGCCAAAATCCACGCCTATAATGCCTGCCGCAGCAGAAGCGCCGGGATGTGGCGGGATCAAACAATGCACAGAATATAAACCGGTAGCCAATGAAACTGCCATTACCGCCATATGGATTTGGGTGCGCCGCGCTAACGAACGATTTAGTCCGCTTAAAACGATATAGCCTGAGTCGCAAAATATGGGGAGGCCAACAATAAAGCCGGTTAGCGTCATGGCCAGTGCAGAGCGTTTCTCGCCCACTTTGCGCATAATAAATGATGCCATTACCTGTGTGCTGCCGGTATGCTCTAACAAAACGCCCAGCGTAGTACCCAGTACAATAATAACAGCCAGCGATTTCATTACATTGCCGAAGCCATCTTTTACTGCTGTAATCACGTCAACAACAGGCAGACCAACGCCCAGGCCTACAACAAACGAGGCAAGTAAAAGCGCAAAGAACGCGTGTACGCGGTACCTTGAAGTAAGTATTACAATAAGCCCTATGCCAATAAGCAAACAAATAACTATTTGTACTAATGACGTGTGTAACGGAGTTGTCATCATTTTCCGGCCACTGCTTTTTTGGCAAAGTCAACATCTGCAGCAACCTGAGGCGTAAGCTTTGCCCAGTGAAACGTATCGTTATAATTTTGCTTCCAGGTTCTGCCGCCGTCCTCCATCAGGTGGGTTAACGGCATATCGTTATAAATTGGGCGTGTTATTGCCGCCACATTTTTCCAGTAAGTCAGGGCCTTCTCTAAATGTGCAATAGCTTTCTGTTTATTGTCTTCGCCGCCTTTGGTACGGTACATTTGTAAAGCTACACCGCCACGCATTCGTTCTGCCATGTTAAGACCCAGATTGGCCCATGTTTTAATATCTGCTACCTCATACATTAAGCCCGTGTTGGCGCTGGTGTTAATTGCCTTAACCAAGGCCAGTGCCCTGTTACAATCTTGCGTTAACGAGTCGGCAATCATTAAGGGTGTGGTTAGTTTTGGGTCAACCTTTTGGCCGTTGTTTATGGCCTTAACATAATCGGCAATGGATATAGTCGCTGTAGAATCAAGAACAGGCCGTTTTATTTGATTATCAACATCAATATACCTCATGTCTTTATTGCGGCCAAATTGCCCCATCATGCCTTCGCTGTACAGGGTAAGGTCATAAGTAGAATCAAAAAATCTGCCTGTAGCCAGCATTGTTTTTCCGGCGAGTGATGAAGCCTCTAACAGGTTTTTACCCGCCGCTCCGTACCTGCGAACAAACTCATCGCTAAATATTTTATCGGGTGTGTTAGCATCATACAATAACCTGCCCCAGATCTTGTAATACATCCACTGCCGCTGAAAGGCGTATTTCCAGTTTACTTTTATAGCCGGGTTGGTAAAATAATCCTTGCCGGGGATATAACTTTCTGAGCCTATAAAATAACCACCTGTGGAGGGCTGACTATTTGCCTTAACGTGCTCGCGGATGAACTGAGGTACACCCCAGCGCAGGCAAAAAACATCTTCGTTGCGGGCGGTCCAGGTAACTTTAAATTTAGCCGGCAGCTTAAAATAAGTGTCGAATAATTTGCCGCCGTGTACTTTTATCAATTTAGTTGTAGAGAACGGATGCGACCAGTTATATTTCAGATCAGCCCAGATAGGTCCGTTAATAAATGGCATGTTATTCTGTTCCTCAATGGTTTTACGCGTCATTACTTCCGTTTGTATTGAAGTTACGCCGAGTGACCCAGTGGTGCTCGAGAAGGGTATACGATGGATCAGTTTTCCCGGTCGGCCTGCATCGCGCATACCGGCTATATAGGTCTCGGTCATCCAGTCTTCCCGTTGTTCAGGCGTCATGCCACCCATGCCCTCGCCTAAGGTAAAGCCTATACCGTCCAAATCAGGGTATTCCTGCAGCACCTGTGTAACGCATTCGCGGGTGTATTTTTTTACGATGGCTGATGTATCACCATCCACAAAAAAATCATGATCAAGGTTCGGCTTTTTAACCGGGTAGTTCTTTGCAAACTCCGGACTGAAAAATATATTGAACGGCACCAAATATGTATCTATGCCCCGCTCCTTAGCCATTTTAAATATGCCTTTAAACAGGGTTTGCCATTCTTTTAATTCTTTATCATTAAAAGGTGTTGCAAGCGGATAATTATTTGGCCGTATCATGTAAGTGAACGGATGAAGGTTCCATAAGCTCAAAGCGTTCAGCCTATTATCTGCCATCATATCTAAAAAAGCTTCCCAGTATTTTATATCACGGCAGGTTTCGTAATGCTGATCAAGTGATAAGTGGTGCCTATAGGTATCCCATGGCATATCAAACTTTACCGCCCTTAGCTGCATTTGAGGTGTGCCTTTACCCGCTTTTATTGCTTGAAGTTTAATGCCATTAGCCAGATCCTCTGCTACTGACAAGGCGCCGTAAACAACGCCGGTTCCATCGCCGCCTTCAATTTTTATTGCTTTACCCTGAGCGACTACACTGTAGCCCTCTTTGCCCAACTCACTATTAAAGCTGATAGAAATATTATATCCGCCCGAACCCATAGCGTAATGTTTTGAGGCAAGCACTTTTTGTAAACGAGCAGCGGCGTAACTGGCCTGCGGCGATGTTTTATCGAAACTGAGCTTTACACTTTGAGCAAAGCTATAGCCAATACTTGCAGTTAGTACTAACGCGCAGATAAACTTCTTCATAAATGGTTTGCAGTGTCTTTAATCGGGTAGTGCAAATTAGGGATAATTTTTAAAAAGCCTTTACTAACCTTTTAATTGGCGAAATCCCCCATGATTGACTGTGGTCTGTTATAAACACTACTCCATTACTGCTGTGCAGTTGCAACTCATCGCATATACGAACGTCTATAAATAGTAATGCAATTTAAATCTTACTGCATGGCGGCGATTTCTTTAGCGCTCAACTTTAAAAATTGTGCAGCATTATTAAATAGAATATCACGCTTTTGTTCTATAGTTAAATAGTTGGCGTTCTCTATCCGTTTAATACCAATCTTTATGGCACCGGGCCAGACCATTTGGTCTGAACCATACATTACTCTTTTGCCAAACCCGGCATTTACCAGTCGTTGTAGATAAAAATCGAACTCTTTTTGCGGCAGCACATAGTTGATTACGCCAAGATCCACGTATAATTGCGGGTAAGCATATAACATTGCAACCATATCATCTATCATAGGCCAACCGGCGTGCATGGCATAAATTCTTAATTTAGGATGTTTAACTAATACATCTTCAAGTATTAGTGCGCTACCCAACCGGGCTTTGGACTTACTTAGTAATGAAATACCCGGTGGCCCGGTGCCAATATGTATGCCTACCGGAATACTGAGGTCTTCTGCCATTTTAAAATAAGGCTCCATAGCCGGGTCGGCTGCAGATATACCTTCGTATTGGATAGCTACTTCTCCAAACACTTTAAACTCTCCGGTTTTAAACAATTTGGTTAGCGAGTCTACGTTAAGTTTGTTACGTTTTAAGATACCGAAATCCCAATAGACCGCGTTTATAATTCTGTTAGGCAAGGCGGCTTTCCAGGCACGTACTTTTTCCATATCCCCGCTCAACACGCCATACATGTTTCTTTCTTTCAAAATGGCTAATGTTTGTTGCTTTAATTCCTCATCAGTTAGTGGCGAAGAGATAGAAACCTTATTCCAGGCGCCTGTTTTTAGAGCACCAATAAATGTTTCCTCGTAACTCACATTAGGGTCGGCATACCCAAAGTAAGCAAATGGCGCACCTACTTTTACCGGTGCAGGTCCTTGGTCATTGGCACCAACAGCGTGCAGATGCATATCAATAACGGGTAGCGGTCGCTTGCTTTGCGCCAAAGTGTTTACGGCCTGCGGCAATGCAAGCATTAAAAACAGGTATTTCTTCATTGTGCAGGTTTTTACTAAAAATACGAATAAATATTACAACCTGCGTTATGTAAACATTTCCTAAAAACCTCGCTGTCCGAAGTTTATAACTTCGGACGAATATGCATGTAGTTTGCAACTACACAGTATGCTCTCCTAACCCACTTTCGCTGTTCGAAGTTTGTAACTTCGAACGACTATGCACGTAGTTTGCAACTACAGGCAAAATGTCTACTTTTAGCAAAAACCTAAATCAAATGGCACGCAAGGGCTACATTATCAGAGACCAACAGGCAATTTATTACATAACATTTACTGTTGTTGGATGGATAGATATTTTTTCCAGACAGATCTATCGCGATATGGTAATTGAGTCGTTAAAATATTGCCAGCAAAACAAGGGTATGCATTTACACGCTTATGTTATAATGACTAATCATGTGCATTTAATTGTTTCTGTTGATGAAGGGCTTAGTGTTAGCAACTTTGTGCGCGACTGTAAAAAGTTCACGTCCAAGCAGATTATTGCCGATGTTGAAACGAATACTACCGAAAGCCGGAGGGAATGGATGTTGCATCAATTTAAGTACTATGCATCCAGGCACAGTCGTAACGAACGTTATCAACTTTGGGAACACGATAATCACTTTGTAGAGTTGAGTTCGCGTGTCTTTACGCAACAAAAAATTGACTATATTCATAATAATCCTGTTAAAGCGGGCTGGGTTTATAAGGCCGAAGATTACGTTTACTCAAGCGCCTCAAACTATGCGGATATTGATAAGATAATTGATGTGGATTGTTTGTTTTTTTGACGGTAGTCTGAAGACTACAAGCATAGTCGTCCGAAGTTACAAACTTCGGACAGTGGGGAGCTTCTGGAATTTTATAATCAGCTGAAAGCAATTGAAAACGACATAACTCTACTGGACTAAGAAGCTTACACCGCCATAAAGCTAATTTGCAATTCTTCCCTACAAAATGGCAATAAGCTTTACTATAAAAAAAACGCTCGCTGTCTGAAGTTTATAACTTCAGACGAATATGCATGTAGTTTGCAACTACATAGTATAATCTCCTAGCCAATCGTTTTCACTGCTCTTTCACTCTTCTCCAACCGCTTAACCATCCTAAAAACCGTAGCCAGCGAAACAGCGGTCTGCTCGGCTATGTTACGGAAACTTACACCCTGCTTATGCAAGCGCTCCACCTTTTCTTCGGTATAGCGGCGCCCCGCTGTCCGAAGTTTGTAACTTCGGACGACTATGCCTGTAGTTTGCAACTACAGTATAGCCGCTTGCTCACTCCTCACCCCCTTCTCCAACCGCTTAACCATTCTGAACACCGTAGCCAGCGAAACAGCGGTCTGCTCGGCTATGTTACGGAAACTTACACCCTGCTTATGCAAGCGCTCCACCTTTTCTTCAGTATAGCGGCGCTGATCTTCGGAGTAATGAAGCAGGTGGGCCGTTTCGTGGTCAAAGCCCTCTACTTCAAATTGTAAAAAGTTGCCCGGCTTTGTTATGCGGCACAGGCATACATTAGCTGCTCCATAGTATTCGTTGCCGCTGCGCTGCTTTATTTGTTTAATATAACGCTGGCCGTTGGCTGTTTTACTTTCGCCGAGGGCAAAAGCGCTGTCGGCAAAATTGATCAGCATTTTACTGCCCTGCAAATCGTTGCGGGTAATGGGCTTGGCCGGGTTACGTTTAGGTGTATGTGCTAATACCAATATAGACAGGTTGTACTTGTTCTTTATCGCTTGCAAATTGCGCATTAGGCTAATAGCGCTCTCGGCAGCATGCGTACCGCTACGCAGGCAGGTAATGTTATCTAATATCAGTGTGCGGGCCTTTGTGGTTATAATAATATTTTCCAGGGCGTTGTTCATGTAGTCCGCATAATTTTTAAACCGCTCTATACCCTGTGCATCGGGGTTTAATACAACGCGGTAAAAGTTTTTATTAAACGGATAACGGCTCTGCATTCTGCTGCTGTAACGGCCCTCAAACTGCGCCGTACTTAATTCAAAATCAAAATACAAAACCGGTTCGGCAGGTAATGTGGCCCCCAGCACAGGTATAGGTTCGCCGCTGCTTAGGGCGTTGCCAATTTGCACTGCCAGTATAGATTTACCCACATTGGTATCGGCAAACAGGATGCACAGCTCTCCACGGTACCAAAAATCGCCAAACAGCTTATCGGGCGCGTGGGCATCAGCACCAGCTGATACCCACGCGGCAGCGGGCTTTATAATAAAAGCGTCTTTAGTATTGAGCGGGGTATAGCACTCGTCATTTAACTTTTTCTTTTGTTTGGGTGTTAAGGCTCCCCGGGCCATATCGCGGATAAGCTCTATTTCAGCTGGTCGCGATGGGTAAAGTGCGGCGTAGTGATGATCCATAATTTTGTTTTTATGCAAGATACGAGGCCTAAATTGGATAAACGGTGACACAAGTGTGTCAGTAACCTCAGAATAATAAGCAGAAGCGTTTCACTAAACACAGTGAAATTCTATGATGTACAACCATTTGAAAAACAAATAATTACATTGAACGTGAACCTAAATTTACTGACATATAAGTAGTTTCATTTTGTTTCACATCATATTAATAATCGGTTGATAACAAGCATAATAACAAAAAATTCGTTCCGCGCGTTTCGTTTGTATGATATATTTTGTGAAACGCTGCACGATGAAAACAAGTAAAAATTTAGCCGCTAACAGCTAACAAATGTGTTTATATTTAGCCCACACAAACGCAATTGAGTGAGTAAATACCTGCTGTTTATTGATACCGAAGCATCCGGCCTGCCGGTTAACTGGACCTTGCCATACAGTGCCGAAGGTAACTGGCCCCATATAGTGCAGATAGCCTGGTTAGTGTATGATGAGCAACATAATTTAGTTAAAGAGCAAAATCATTACATTAATGACGACGGTGTAACCATAACCGATTCCGCCATTGCCACGCATCATATCACTCCTGATTTTTTACTATCGCATGGCGAGCCGCTGATCAAAGTGATGGAAATCCTGGCTAA
Source organism: Mucilaginibacter sp. HD30 (assembly GCF_054061755.1). Lineage (NCBI taxonomy): Bacteria > Pseudomonadati > Bacteroidota > Sphingobacteriia > Sphingobacteriales > Sphingobacteriaceae > Mucilaginibacter > Mucilaginibacter sp. HD30. The sequence continues at coordinate 1,117,354 of NZ_JBSSEO010000001.1, read as the reverse complement.
TGATCTGGTAGAATATGAGCCGACCATCATAGGGCATTTTATGCAGTTGGATTATTACCTGATGGGGGCCGCATTTTACCGCAGCGGGGTTTATAATCCCTTAGGCAAACTACCGGTTTTTTGTACGATGGTTGCCACCACGCAGCTACTGCGCAGTCCATCAACCCGGCAACTGCGCCTGGGCGACCTGTATTATATGCTTTTTAAGATAGATCTGCAACATGAGCATAATGCACTGCACGATGCGCGCGCTACTGCTGAATCTTTTTTTGAATTACGTAAGCGGGGAGAAATATCCGAGGCCGGCATCATCCAACAAAATAAAGACTTTGAATTACAGCGCGAACCGGCTAAAAAATCAAATGGTTGTTTTTTACCCATGTTAGTTATTATATTGTTATTGCTATTTACCATCTACAGCTTATGAGTAACCGACTGGAGTTTCTAAAAACCGTCACCCCGTTTAATACACTCCCTGAAGATGTATTAGCAGGTGTGGCTGAAGAGTTAAAAGAGGTTAGCTATAAAAAAGATACAACTATCTATCAGCAGGATGTTACCATGATGAAGGGTGTTGACATTATTGCGGACGGTAGTTACGAGTCTTTTTTTTACGATAGTACCGGCAACAAGCGCGTGGTAGAGACGCACGAGCCCGGCTTTTGCTATGGCGGTGTATCGGTATTGCTTAACAGGAGACGTTCCTTACGTACCGTCATTGCAAAAAAAGGCACTAAAGTTTATTTTCTGCACAGAAAAGAGTTTAGAGTACTTTGTAAGGCGTATGAGGAGTTCTTTTTGCACTTTACAGCCGAGTTTGGCAAGCGTATGCAAAATGAAGAATTTGTTCACTTCTTTAAGCAGCCCGCTTCGTTTACCGAAAGCTATGTAGCGTCAGAGCAAATGTATTCGCGCCGCATAGACAGTGTTGAATTCAGAGCTGTGGTATCTTGTTATCATCAAACACCCATATTTAAAGTTGCTCAGCTAATGGCGGCCCAAAAAACCAGCTGTCTGTTTGTAACGGACGATGCACAAAAGATCATTGGCTACGTAACTGATATTACACTACGCGATAAAGTAATTGCACAACAACACAACACAGCCGATGCGGTGCAAACGGTAATCGCCACTCCTATTATCAGCATAAGCGCCAATGCATTTGTTTATGAGGCTTTGCTAATGATGTTTCAAACCAAAACACGTTATATTCTGATTGAAAAGGATAGCCGCCATGTTGGTTTTATCAGCAGGAATAAATTATTAAGCGAACAGGCGCAATCACCTCTGGTATTCATCCAGTCGGTTAAACTGGCTAACTCAACCGATGAGTTAAAGCGTAAGTGGCAGGGCGTTCCGCAATTTGTAACGCAATTACTGGGGCGCGGCGTTAACGCAGAAATTGTAAATCAGATAATTACTACAGTTGCCGATACCATTGCGCAAAAAGTTATAGAAAACATAATTGCCGAGGTTGGCGAACCGCCAGCCAAGTTTGTATTCATGGTGTTAGGCAGCGAGGGCCGTAAAGAGCAAACTTTTAAAACAGACCAGGACAACGCTATTATTTACGAAGATAAGGCCAACGAGCATCGCGAAGAAGTGCGGGCCTATTTTTTGGATATGGCTACACGTGTATCGGCAGATCTTGATCGGATAGGTTTTGTTTACTGCACCGGCGATTTCATGGCGCAGAACCCAAAATGGACACATTCCCTTTCTCATTGGAAACGTAACTATGAGTATTGGATGGATGAGTCCATCCCCGAAACCGTGATCAATTTCTCTACATTTTTTGATTGCCGCACCATTTATGGCGATAACACCATAATGGATGAATTGCATGAATTTTTGGATGAGAAGTTACAACAGCCCATGGAGAAACTATTCCACTATATGGCACAAAACGCATTGCAGTACGAGCCGCCTTTAACATTCTTCAACAATATCCGCACTTTTAAAAAAGGCACCCGCGAGGTTTTTGATATTAAACGGGCAATGAGCCCTATTGTTGATTTGGTGCGCGTTTACGCTTTAAAGAACCGGATTTTTGAGGTAAATACCGGCGAGCGCATGAAAGCCTTACGTGCCAACGAGATCTTCTCAGACACGGAGTATCATGAGTTAAGCCAATCGTATTATTTCCTGATGAACTTGAGACTTAAAAAGCAAACCGAGCAAATAATGCAGGATCATTCTGCCCCTGACAATTACATTGACATTGACCAACTTTCTAAATTGGAGCAGGTTACTTTAAAAGAGATCTTTAAGATCATTGCCAACTTTCAATCTAAGATCAAAGTATCCTTCACCGGGAGTTTAATGAGTTAAGCATTCACACTTATATTAAGTTTTTAAAAAAAGCTGAAAGATGGCAAATCAACATGCTAAAATTATTAGCTTTGCATATGACGCCTAACCAAGCCTTACAAAAATATTTTGGATACACCGATTTCAGGCATAGCCAGGAAGAGATAATAACGCACATATTAAACGGTAAGGATGTACTGGCGCTGATGCCTACCGGTGGCGGCAAATCATTATGTTACCAACTGCCTGCAGTGTTATTAGATGGTCTTACTATTGTAATATCGCCCCTTATTGCCTTGATGAAAGACCAGGTTGACAGCCTGAACATTAATGGTATCCCAGCCACATTTTTAAATTCTTCACAAAGTCCGGATGAGCAGGGGAAGTTAATTGAAAAATTACGCAGTAATCAAATAAAGTTGCTGTACATGGCACCTGAACGTTTGTTTGGCGCCGAAAATAAATTGGTTGAGTTTTTACAATCATTACCGGTTGTGCAGATAGCAATTGATGAGGCGCATTGTATATCGCATTGGGGGCATGATTTTAGGCCCGAATACTTAATGCTTGCCGGTTTAAAACAATACTTTCCGCAGGTACCTGTTATCGCGCTTACCGCAACCGCTGATAAACTTACTCAAAAGGATATTCTTGAGAAACTTGACCTTAAAGATCCTGCGGTATTTATATCCTCTTTTAACCGCGAAAATATTACCTACACCGTTGCAGCTAAACGAAAAAGCTTTGACCAGTTGCTGGCGTTTTTGGATAAGCGTAAAGATGAGTCCGGTATAATTTACTGTCTTTCGAGAAAATCCACTGAAGCATTAGCCGCCGATTTAAAAGCCGAAGGTTTCCTGGCAGAAGCTTATCATGCCGGGTTGGATAACGCAACCAAAGCGCGTAACCAGGAGGCTTTTTTACGCGACGACGTAAGGATAATAGTAGCAACCATTGCGTTTGGTATGGGCATTAATAAATCAAACGTGCGTTACGTTGTGCACATAGATCTACCCAAAAATATTGAGGGCTACTACCAGGAAACAGGCCGGGCTGGTCGCGATGGATTACCTTCAGATGCGATGTTATATTATTCGCCCGGTGACGCGCAAAAATTAAAAGAGTTTGCAAGGATTGAGAATAATCCTGACCAGAGCCGTATTATGCTTAAAAAGCTGGACGATATGGTGCGCTACAGCGAACTGCAAACCTGTAGAAGACAGTTTCTATTGCGATATTTTGACGAGCAGGCTCCGGATTATTGTGGATCATGCGATGTATGCCTGACGGAGATTGAACGCTTCGATGGTACGCTGATTGCTCAAAAGGCACTATCTGCAGTGGCCCGGTTAAAGGAAAGGTTTGGAGCAGGTTACGTTATTGAATTTTTGAGAGGATCTAAAAGCGAACGGATACGTGAAGAACATAAACAGCTTAAAACTTATGGCGTAGCTGCCGATATCAGCAAAGCAGATTGGCAGCGTTATATGCGTGAGTTAGTTGCCACCGGTTACTTGCAGGCATCGGAAGGCGAATACCCGGTGTTGCAGCTAACAGAAAAAAGTGAGGCTGTATTAAAAGGGTTTGAGAAAGTGCAATTTATCGCTTCTAAAGTTACTGAAGAACGTGAAAATGATATTGAGCTGCCATTTGAAATGAATTTGCTGAATGAGTTAAAAAGCGTAAGGAGGGAAATTGGCCAAAACGATAATGTACCACCTTATATCATACTCGCAGACAACACATTATTGGAAATGGCCACTTACCTGCCGCAAAGCATGGATGAGTTGCGGCTCATTTCGGGTTTTGGCGATATAAAACTGGCGCGTTATGGTAGGGAGTTTTTGGTACCGGTAAAAAGCTACAGTGCACAACGCGGCCTTTCATCAAAAATAGATCAAAAGAAAACAAAGCGCGAGCGTAAAGCGACCACTAACCGAACTGGAAAAAAAACTGCAGGTACCCAACGCGAGAGTTTTACGCTATATCAGGAAGGTAAAACAGTTGTGGAGATAGCTGCTGGCCGCGGTTTGGCTACCACTACAATTGAAGGTCATTTAGCTTATTTTATAGAGCAGGGGGAATTGGAGATAACATCCATTGTCAACCCTGAAAAGATACCAGCTATACAGGATGTTGTTGAAAAGTATGGCGATGATAAGCTGTCGCCCCTAAAAGAAATTTTAGGTGAAAATTACAGCTATGGCGAAATAAAGTCGGTTGTTAGCTGGATGAGAGCAGGGAAACCTGATTATAAAAGTTAGCGGATTAAACAATAATATTAATTGCAACAAATAAGGCTGCGCATTGATGATGCGCAGCCTTATGTTATATCAGCACTTACTAATCACTTATAATTCACGTAACCACACATTACGATAACTTACCGGCTCACTTTTATCGCCATGTGCCTGCAATTTTATTGGCGCCGGGCCATGTTTTACATAATCGTGCTTGCCAATGTAGTTGGTTTCGCCCTGCACTTCAAAATTATTTTGCACCAGCACACCATTTAAAAAAGCCGTTACACGGGCTTTAGTTTTAACGGTGCCGTCGGCATTAAACGTCGGGGCTGTCCAAACAATATCGTAAGCGTTCCATTCACCTGCCTTGCGCGCAGGGTTGGCCAAGGGAACAACCTCTTTATAGATACTTCCCACCATACCGTTAACATAAGTCTTGTTTTCATTGTTATACCCGTCAAGCACCTGTATTTCGTAACCACCGGCTTTTCCGTTGGTTGCTGCCAGAAAGATGCCGCTGTTGCCACGCGACTGGCCTTCGCCGGTTATGTTAGCAGGAATCCTGTATTCAATATGCAACTGGTAGTTGGTGAAGTTGCGTTTTGTCTCCATATCGCCCGATGGTTTATTAACGGTAAAGGCTCCGTCTGCCAACGTCCATTTTGCGGGTGTTTTACCTCTTGAAGACACCCATTCATCAAGGTTTTTGCCGTCAAATAATACAATAGCGTCAGACGGTGGCGCTTCAAAAGATGCAGTCGCCTTAACCACTTTAGGCAACGCTGCCTGCGGCGGATAAACTTCTGTTTCCTCGGGTTTATTGGTAAGTGGTTTGGTTGGGTCCACTATCATCTGTGCGTTAGCTCCTAAAGTGAGGAACAATGAAGCGGCAGAACACATTAAAACTTTTTTCATAATCAATATCGTTGTTGGTTCAGTTTTTTTATTTGTATATGCGGCAGCCATCATAGCTTAATCATCATTTTTTTGCCAATGAATTTATCCATTGGGCAATTTTAGTAGCTTCTGCTGCGGTTACCTGTGGCATAGGAGGCATTGGCGTTGAATAATCGGGCCAATGCTCGGGTTTCGGATTTTTTATAAGCGCGATGATCTGAGCTACGCTGTAATTACGTTTAGCCACATCAATGTAAGCTGGCCCTACCACCTTCTTATCTGCGCTATGGCATGCTAAGCAAGTGTTTTTTGCCAATAGCGGTTGTATCTCTGCATAAGTTGGAGCTTTGTTAACCGCTACCGCTTTTTTAGGTGTAGTTGTTGCTGTAACAGCTGGTTTGGTAACCGAAGCACCCACTAAAGAAGAATTTTTATTGCTTATGCCTACACCGGTAAGTTTTGCACCGGTAGGAATATTGTTGAGCGTGTAATAAGCTGTCGGGTGTACCAGGCTGAAAAAGTGTTCCTTTTCGCGCACGCCATCAATTGTTATGGTGTGTATGTATGATTTGCGCATATTATTAACTATTAAACGCGCTTTTAAACCATCGGCAGACAGTTTAATGCCAACAACCGGACAATTTTCTACCGCTACCGGAGGGCTGCCGTACACGCCATGATATTTATAAGCAAACCCTTCAATTTTATATGAAGCAATGTCCTCTGCGGATTTTCTGTCGACAGGTTGGGTAAACTCAATTTCAAATCCATCGGGTTTTGCGCGTATAGCTTTCATTTCAAATGGTACGTTATTGTTCCATTCCAAACGTTGTAAGCCCATAGTAGCTTCACCTGCCGATCCCCAGCCGCGATTACTTTCACCAACTGCCAGTGAGCCATCCTGTAACCAGGATAACCTGATAACACCCGACTGAAAGCCGCTTCTGAATGCCATTGCGGCGCCCTGGTATTCTCCGTTAACTTTCTCTAAAAACACGCGGCTCAGCATACTCTGCCCCTGGTCGCCTACCAATAGTTGTCCTTCAAATGGCCCAAACGAGCCTTTAGGGATCTTTACAATTTCAGTATTGGAGATACCCAAAATAGCGTGTGGCAACCATACGGCAGGCATTTGTAACTCCGGGAATGTTTTCTTTTCATCAAATTTGGTTTTGTAAACTTCGTTCACAATATTTTCAGGTTTAAATGGTTTTCCTTTGGCATCCCTTTCAACGCGAGGGTTATTTATGGCGTAAAACTGCTCCTGAGTAAGCTTAAGGGGTGAGTTTGGCTGGTTAGTCCAAACTAAACTGGCCGGGTGCCCCATAAAGCCGCCTTTAGGTACCCTCATTAAACTTCCTGATCCTACCCAATCGCCCTGATTATCTGTATACCATAATTCACCGTCTATCATGCTAATGCCACATGGCGAACGCATACCAGCTGCCCATGGGGTTACTTTACCGTCTTTGGTGATGTTCAGGGTCCATCCTCTCCAAGGTGCCATGCTTTGCGGATGCCACCACTCATCAGGGAAGCCAAGATTAAGCGTCACAAAGAAAGTTCCGTCAGGTGCCAATTTGGGGCCAAAACTGTATTCGTGGTAGTTTCCGGTTATGGGCCATGCGTAAACGGTTTCAAACAAATCGGCTTTGCCGTCCTTGTTCGTATCGGTAATCTTGGTTAGTTCGCCGCGCTGTGCTACGTATAATGAACCATCCACATATTCTGCACCTAAAACCTCATGTAAACCCGAGGCAAACTTTTTGAATACAGGATTTTGTGTATGTGGGTTCTCTATCATATAAATATCGCCGCGACGGGTTGTAGCAGCCAGCGTACCGTTTGGCAAGGTACATAAGCCGCCTATTTCTAAAATACTGCCTGCCGGAGCTACAACATTTTTTATTTTAAAGTAATCGTCTTCCTTCGGAGACTCGGCCTGTGCAAAAGCATGATTACCAGCCGCCAAAAGCCACGCGCCCGCCAATGCTGTTAACAGATTTCTGTATGTTTTAGATATCATATTCATGTACAATCAGCTTAAAAAATAATTGAATAAGTTAGTTTAGATTGGAAAGGCACCAGCAATTCCTGTCCGTCGGCCAAAGTACGTATGATAGGTTTAGCTTGTGAATCATCTAAGCGTATTTGGTAGGCTTTATCGTTAATTGAAAATAACGAATCGCTAAGCTTTATAATTTGTTTGCCTGCTGCTAAACGTGCGTACATGCCGGTTGTTGCGCTCTGCGCGGTTACCTGACGCTGGATACCTTCACCATTTGCTAATACTTTACTGGCATCACTAATTTTAGCGCCATTTAACTGGTACATAAACGTTGGAAGACCTGCGTCATCCAACTTATAGCCTTTTGGTTTGTAGCCTGTACCAGCTGTGTCGGCTATCCAGGTAGCTTGATCAGAAGATAATTTAGCCAGCGTTAAAGCAGGTTTGCCAAAGTAAGTTGCTTTACCCCGCACGCGCGAAGAACCATCGCCGCGCTCAATCCACATACTGGACGCATTTAAAAAGTCACCGCGCCAAACCACAACTATAGCTCCTTTATCCATATCATAAGTATAATGTACGGTGGTTGGGCTCCCCACATTTACACTATGAGTTACCCTGCCACCTACGGGCAGGTCAATAAAGCTGCGCACCAGGATATTCTCGGTGGCATCAATATAAACAGGATCGGGGCGCTTTCGCTGTTGCGCATAAGACACGAACGTCGATACGATAAAAATCATCATCGAGCAAATTGTAAGAAATACTTTTTTCATTTTATTATGGATAAACACTTCAGGTGTGTTAAATTGGTTGGTTCAAGGTACAAAAAATATTAGACTCAGATTGATTTCAAAACACTCTAAAATTGGAAACATACGCGGATGACGATATTTTTGCAAGAGAAGGCTAGCGTTCGAGTAGACTCCTTAATAGGGTATTCGTGTGTAAGCTTTTTATCCTTTGGAGTTGAAGTTAAAGTGGTGTTAACCGTCGGGTAAAAAGGGTTCTGAAAAAAGCTTTCATTTAAATTCCTTTAATTTATTTTTCCAAGTCGTTCGCCACTAAATTATTCAAATGATGTTGAACAGTATCCGCAAAACCTTGTAGTTGCGACAAATCTTCGCCCCATATTTCGCTATCAGACAAAATCTGAAACGCAATATCAGCTGGGGTATAAGAAGCCCACTTATCTACCAATAGACCGGCCTTTTCGTCTTTTAAAACATGCCGCTCGTTTTTATGAACTAAATAATACCCGCCATTGTCTTTTACAATCTTGCTCATCAATAACAAATATGCCGCGAAGCCTTTTGTAATATTTTGAGGCGCCTGGTTACTTAACCTGTAATGTTCTTTTAGTACAGGAAGTACCCTTGTAATAATTTTAGCGGTGTATTGCTGCGCGATAGCCACCCATTGATGCGCTATAAATGGGTTCCTGAACCTATCCAAAACTCCTTCAGAAAAAGCTGTCATAAGCGCAGCATCTGCTTTATAAGGCATGGCCGATCTTATTTCTTCCATCAGACCTTGCTGAAAGGATGAAAATACCGCGTCATTTGTTGCGGTGTTTACCAGATCAAAGCCCATAACCAGCGCAAGAGCGCAACTCATTGTATGCGTACCGTTCAAAAGACGCAGTTTTAACTCACGGTGAACTTCAATATCTGGTATAACAACAACACCGGGATCTGCCTGTTCAAAACTTAATATTGATTTTACTTTTTCATCGCCTTCAATTGCCCATAACAGATATGGCTCTGATACAATTAATAATTCATCGCGATAACCATTTTTCTCCTGAAACAGGCGTTGCTCTTCCGCTGATGGTTTTCCGGTTACTATCCTATCCACTAATGAATTGCAGAAAAAATTACTTTTATCTACCCAACTCTCAAAATCAGCGCTTAGCTTGTTAAAGGCAATAAGTTGTTTTATAATTGACTTGAGTATAGTTGCATTTTCGGGCAAAAGCTCTGTGGGTATAATTACCAGGCCACTTTCGGCACTGCCGTTAAAAGTTTTATAACGATGATGCAACACTGCTAATAGTTTTGCAGGGAATGATGAAGGTGGCGTTTGTTGAATATCTTCTTCTACTAACTGTAGGCCAACCTCTGTTGTATTTGAAATAACAACGCTAAGTTCAGCGTTTTCGGCTTCCTTTAACACCAAATCCCATTCGTCGGTAGCCGATAAAACTTTGGCTATCGAAGTGTTTATGATTGTTTCTTCCGTAAGGCTTTTATTTTCAATACCTTTCATCTGCAACGTGTACAGATTATCCTGGTCAGCAAAGGCATCAGTACTGCCTGCACTAGTCGACTTTACAACGGCTATCCGCCCATTAAATACACCTGCTCTGTTAGCTTTATCAATAATATGATCTGTTAATCCGCGCAACAGCACTCCGGTGCCAAACTGTAAAACCTTAACCGGAAGGTCCAAATAATTTATAGTAGGTGTTATAACACCAGGAGCACTAATACCCGCTACTGTTTTATTTGAAAGATTAATTGGTTTAACGCCTGTCTCGGTTACATTCTCTCCATTCATGCCTATTCTGTTTTATAATGTAGCAACTGCCTTAATTACATTGGATGCCGGATCTAACCAGCTTTGAAATTCAACACTAAGCGTGTTAAAATCTGTACGATGTGTTATATAGGACAGCGGATCAATGAGTCCTTTTTTTACACAATCAATAACGTGTTCAAAATCTTCCCTTGTGGCATTTCTGCTGCTCATTAGGGTAGCCTCGCGCTTGTGAAACTCGGGGTGGCTAAATGAGATCTCTTCTTTCTGCAAACCTATCAGTACTAACCGCGCACTATGGGCCATAAATTGCAACGCAGAATTGATAGCTTTCTGACTACCGGTGGCATCTATCACTACCGTCGGCATGTCTCCGCTGGTAATTTTACTGATCTGCTCTTTTGCGTCTTCCAATGCGTTAACTGTGTAATGTATGCCTAACTTTTCCTTACAAAAAGCAAGGCGGTTATCATTTATATCCATGGCAATAACCTGGGCACCTGCTATGCGGGCAAACTCCATGGTACCTAAACCAATTGGACCCGCGCCAATTACCAATACAAATTCGCCTGGCGTAACGCTGGCACGTCTAATTCCATGCGCACCTATTGCCAAAGGCTCAATTAATGCCAATTCATCATAACTTAATCCTTCGCCATGTACTAATAATCTGGAAGGGATAGAATAATATTCCGCCATTCCCCCATCGATATGCACTCCGCATACCTTGATATTTACACAACAGTTAGGCTTGCCAGATCTGCATGCAATGCATTGCTGGCAATTAATGTAAGGTATAAAAGTAACACGTTCCCCTATTTCAAATCCGGGCGCGTCATCGGCTTCAACCAAATCGCCAGAAAGTTCGTGTCCTAACACACGCGGGTAGTTAAAATAGGGCTGCGTGCCTCTAAAAGCGTGAAGGTCTGTTCCGCAAATGCCTATTCTTCTTATTTTTATAATGGCATTTCCCGGTGTTAACACCGGGCGCTCAGATTGCTTATATTCAAATTTTCCCGGATGGGCACAAACCAACGAATTCATTTTTTCTATTCAGATAAACTATAAAACTTAATTGCATTTTCTCCAAAAACCTTTGCTTTTTCGCTTTCGCTATAGCCGGAGAAATAATTTTTAACTATACCGTACACTTCTTCATACGTGGCAGCAACTTTACAAACAGGCCAGTCAGATCCAAACATTATCTTATCAGTTCCGAAGGCTTCAACTACAACATCCATATATGGATCAAAATCTTCGGGTGTCCAGGTATGCCAGTTGTTTTCGGTAACCATGCCCGAAATTTTACAAAAAACGTTATCAAATTTACCAAGCGCCGCGATATCTACATCCCAGTCTGATATTATTTTGTCTTTAATATAGGGTTTGCCAATATGATCTAAAACAAATTTTTGCTTCGGAAACTTTGCAACCATTTCACTAACAAATTTTAACTGATCAGGAAAAACCAGAATGTCATACGTAAATCCATATTTTTCAAGCAGCGATATGCCGTTTAAAAATTCAGGACGGAGCATAAAATCGCGCTGCGGCTCGCCTTGTAACACATGCCTAAAACCTTTCAGTTTCTCAAACTGGCTGTAATACTCCAGCCTCTGCTCAACATTAGCTGACGAAAGATCAACCCAGCCCACAACTCCCTTTATAAAGTTATACCCTGCTGCGTTTTGTAACTGAAAATGATTTTCTTCCTCAGACTGATCAGATTGAACAATTACGCAACCATTAATGGCATTATTCTTAAGTACCGGCTCCAGGTCCTCTGGAAAAAAATCCCTCTGAATTACCGCCATTTCATCATTTATCCATGAATCCCTTATGGGATCATATTTCCAAAAATGCTGATGCGAGTCAATTTGCGTCATATTGCTTTTTCTAATTAAAGGGGCTATCCAGCAACCCTCTTTCAACCATTTTTATCCAAAAGTCAGTTGGAATAACTGTATGGGCCATATTTACATTATCCTTAACCCGCAAAGGGTTGGTAGTACTCAAAGCAACACTTTTAACACCCGGCACGTTTAGTGCATAGGCCACGCAGGCGGAAGCAGGGGTTATATCAAACTCTTTACAGGTGGTAAAAAAATCTTCCCGCCATTTTAAAAGCTCCTTATGCCCCGGAAAGTTTTCATCCACCAATTTATAATCGTAATGGCTACCGCCAATTAAAAATCCTGAATGAAACACAGCCGAATTAATAATAGGAACGCCTTTCTTCCCCATATCTGCCATAAATGTCAATAATTCAGCCGGGTGGCTTTTAATGGTCATACTATTGGCCACCATTATCCAATCAAGCTCAACATCTTTGGCTATCCTTACAATTGTTCGCCAATCCTTCGCGCCTATTCCAACTGATTTAGCCTTGCCACTAGCCTTTAAATCTGCCAAAGCTCGGTAAGCGTCCATTACATCACTATATCTTTTTACTTCGTCTTCAGCGGAGGTAGCCGCAGCCAGGTACTCGTCGGGGTCGTGTACGGAAACCATTTCAGACGACCAGCCATTTAACAACTGGTTACCTTGCTCAAAGCACTTCATCATCCCGTCGTAGCTTATCATTTGAACGGCGTCATGCTTAATATCGATCCACACCCCTTTCTCAAATGTTGGTTCGGGAGTTTTCAGTTCGGTTCTGAACCAGCCCAGTTTGTTACTGATCACTACCTTTTCCGGGTTTACGTTTAAATCGCTCAATGCCTTACCTATCGACTCAAGTGACAAACCGGCGCCATATTTACCGGCCGAATCAAACACCACTTTACCCGGCGAATGTTTAACACACTCGGCAATTATATCCCGCTTCACAGTATCGCTAAGGGCAACAAATAAATTTCCAAGACTGCTTGTGCCAAAAACTATTTTTGGCAAATCCGGAGTTAACTGATTTAAGGTATTGGTCATAATTTGTTCAGCATTATTTGCAGCTTAAAATACTGACCGCATATAATCTTGTAAGTAAATTTAAAGATATCAATTTATTAATAAGCCTTATTTTAGGGGTATTATTTATTATTGGCAATGATTGATCGGGCTTCAAATTAACTGTATAAAATTTGTTACCGATTACAGGAAATTAACCTGTTATTAAGCAAAATTAACATTACAGACCGCTAATTATCAAGCGCCGAGCTTGGAATAATATGTTGTTTATAAGTAAGCGGCGTTTTCCCGGTAATTTGTTTAAAAACAGCATGAAACGAAGAAAAGTTGTTAAAGCCGCTTTCGTAACATATTTGCTTTATACTAACCTCGTCCTCAATAAGTAGTTTACATGCGTGGCTTACGCGTATCTCATTAACAAATTGAAAATAAGTTTTTCTGGTTTTAGCCTTAAAATACCGACAAAATGAGTTAGGTGCCAGGTTAGCTATCTGGGCTATTTTTTGTAATGAGATCTTGTCTTTAAAATTAGCAAATGAATACTCATAAATAAGGTTGATCCGGTATTTATCAGATTCTTCAAAATTGTATTTAAAACCTATAGACGACAGTAGTTTTCCGCTACTGCTGGAACCGATTAATGCAAGCGCTTCCATTAATAATACTATACGTGAGTGGCCTTCAGAAACTGACAATTGCTTTATTAAATTTGAGATTATAGGCTCCTTTCTGGCTGAAATCAAAATGCCTCTTTTTGCCTTCTCCAAAGCGCGTTTAATAATTGCGTTTTCCGGTAGTTCAAGGAATGGTTTACCCCAAAAATCTTCGTAAAAATGGACTACGGTTGAATAGGGATTATCATTGTTGCTATTCAACTGCTTTTCTTTATCAAATTTAAAGTAATGCGGTAGATTCGATCCGATCAAGATTATATCCCCCTCATGAAACCTTTTTATACTATCACCAATAAATTGCATTCCCGAACTACGGTGAAGGTATATCAGCTCAACTTCCGGGTGAAAATGCCATCTGCTGTTTACGTTTGGTACACGGTCTAACCTTATACTAAACGAAAACGCAGATTGATTAGAAACTTTTAATAGTTCGGCTTCCATATATAACTCAGGTAAACATACCCATTTTAAGCATTATGTTTCGTGTGATGGTAATATTCCTTAATAAAATGGTAATTATGTATAATGCTATCTGATTAATTAAAGGTTAAATTTGGGATACCAAGTATAAAGTCGTTCAACCCAGTTTACGGCGACAACCTATGAATTATGTAATTATAATGCCTATGAGAAAATCAAACTGATCTCCTATTGGCTTCGAGCCAGCATGTTTTTATTAACCAACTAATAAACTAAAACCAAAAAATTATGACATTAAATTCGAAGGTCATGCTTCGAGCATGGACGGTATTGTCCAAAAATTTGCTGATAACTACATCGATTGCGACTGTAATTTTGGCTAATGTCACCAAAGCGCATGCAAATGCACCGGTGATAAGGATCAATACCATCATCTTGCTGCCACAGCAAAATGTTACGATAACCGGTACAGTTACAGATGAAACTAACCAACCCATGCCGGGTGTTTCGGTAACTGTTAAGGGAACCAGTATCGGGATAGTTACTGATGGAAGTGGAAAATATTCTATAGCAGTACCCAGTAACGCTACCATAACCTTTAATGTTCTGGGGTATCAACCCCAGGATATCCCGGTTATGAACGGAAATGCAGTAAACGTAAAGCTTGTGCCTGTACAAACTCAACTAGATGAAGTTGTTGTTGTTGGTTATGGCGAGCAAAAGAAAGCCACTGTTACGGGATCTATAGCATCAGTACAGGGCGCAGAAATTGCTAAAAACCCTTCGCCAAACGTTACCGCTACGCTAGCGGGCAGACTACCGGGCCTTGTTGTTAACCAACGTAGCGGAGAACCGGGACGGGATGACCCAAGTATCGTTATACGGGGTGGGGCGTCTTTAGGTCCCAATGGCCCGCTGATAGTAATTGATGGCGTGCCGGGTCGTGGCAGTTTTAGCCGTTTAAATGCGGAAGATATTGAAAGTGTAACTGTGTTAAAAGATGGTTCTGCTGCTATTTATGGTAACCGTGGTGCAAACGGCGTTATTTTGGTGACGACAAAAAAAGGCACCAAAGGAAAACCAACATTTGATTTTACCTACAATTATGGGTTTCAAAGCCCTACCAAGGTGCCGCAGATGTTAGACGCGGTAACTTATGCTGAAGTTTATAATGAAGGTGTAGCCTATCGTGGTGGCACAACGCCATTTTACAGCGCTGACGTTATCCAAAAACTACGTGATGGATCTGATCTGGTAAACTATCCAAATACAAATTGGGCAAAACTGGTATCAAAACCATATGCAGCCCAGGAACGCATTAACCTGCAGGTTAATGGTGGTAACGATGCAGCCCGTTATTTACTTTCTTTCGGAAGCACGTTTCAGGATGGCTACTTTAAATATAACCCTACCAGCAACAGGCAATATAACTTCCGTGCAAGGTTAGATGTTGATATTAGCAAATACTTATCAATAGGTGCAAATATCAATGCTATTATTACTAACGGAACATACGCACCGGTTAATACGGGTACTAACTTTGTAAATATATTACAAGCAAACCCTACACTTGTTGGTTTTTATCCCAATGGTTTACCGGCTGGCGGCAGGTTGGGCGAAACACCGCTATTGCTTGATAAGCGCGGATCAAACACCAGCGATAATTTGCCCATACAAACCACCTTTACAGCCTCATTCAAAGTACCATGGGTACCAGGATTAAGGTTTGATGCCAGTTTTAACTATGATGTTAGTAACACATTCAGTAAATCGTTCTCTGTTCCTTACTTCTATTACCAATATAATGTTAATACAGGCGCCTATGATAAAAAGAGCGGTATAGTTGGTTCCACAGAATTAACAGACAGCTGGGGGAAATCAAACCTGACATTATATAATTACAGGGTATCATACGACATGAACTTTGGAAAACACCACGTTTTGGCAATGGTAGGCGGTGAGCAACAACAATCATACAGCAGGTCGGGCTCCGCATATCGTAAAAACTTTGTTTCTACCGATTTCCCTCAAATTGACTACGGCAGCGCAGCAGGTGCAGACGTAAGAAACGGTGGTAATGCTCAATTGGGTGCATATAACAATGTATTTGGCCGCGCCACATACGACTGGGCATCTAAGTACATTTTCGATTTCAATTTCAGGTATGACGGTTCGCCAACCTTCCCTCCCGGAAAACGCTACGGTTTCTTTCCTTCGTTCCAGGGAGCATGGCGTGTATCGGAAGAAGATTTCATAAAAAACAGTTTTCCGTTTATTGATCAGTTAAAACTTAGGGCCACTTACGGCGAGCTGGGTAGCGACAGCCCTGCCAGCGGAGGTCTTTATCAGTATGGTCAGTATTTTGGTTTTGGTGGTAATTACGTATTTGGCACAGCAGACGTTCAAGGGGTAAATACCCTAACTTTGCCCAACCCTAATTTTACCTGGGAAATTGCCAAAAAAACAGACTTTGGTATAGATGCTTCATTGTGGAAGGGTTTGTTAGGATTTGAGTTTACCCTATTCAAAGAAAATCGCTCAGGAATTCTTATTCAGCGTAACTTTTCCGCTTCAAGGGTTTATGGTTATCCGGGCTTGCCACCTCAAAACCTTGGCGAAGTTAATAATAAGGGCTATGAGCTGACATTGACTCACAGAAACAAGATCGGCAAGTTTTTCTACAATGTACGTGCAAACCTGCAATACAATATAAGCAAGGTAATATATATGGACGAAGTTCCGAATACCTATGCTTATAGAGACCAAACAGGACGCCCGCTCGGCGCAACCCTGCTTTATCAAGCAGACGGTATTTTCAATACGCAGGCTGAGTTAGATAGCTACCCGCATCAGGCAAACCAAAAAGTTGGTGATATTAAGATTATTGACGTAAATGACGACAAAATTATTAACCAGAACGACCAGGTTAGGTTTGATTACAATAACACGCCTAAATATGTATTTGGTTTAAATCTTGACTTCCAATACAGCAATTTTGATATGAATATCTTCCTGTACGGGCAAACAAAAGCCTATAACTACGATGGTGCATTCGCATCATTAGGTAACCAGGACTTTTCTAATGCTTCTGTATATCGCGCTGCCGATCGTTGGACACCTTCAAATCCAAATGGCACAATGCCGCGAACTGATTTTTATCAGCCAGGCAACAGTACGTTCTTTATGAATGACCAAACCTTCTTTAGGCTCAGAACATTAGAGGTTGGTTACACTGTACCTAAAAGCCTTATCAGCAAGATCAAGATCGCTAACGTGAGGATATTTGCGAGCGCATATAATTTGTTTACTTATTCGCCTAAGATCAAATGGTCTGATCCGGAAGTTAACCTGGTTGGCTATCCGCCATTGAAAGTGATCAATTTAGGTGCTAGTGTTAGATTTTAAAAAATTAATCATGAAAAAAATTATTTTATGCTTATTGGTCTTCAGCTGTTTTTCTTGTAAGAAAAACATACTGGACATTGCTCCCACCGACAGAATAGAAGAAGCTGTGGTGTGGACGGACGAAAATGTTGTAAGAGCCTATCAGGTAGAACTTTACAATGCCATCCCTCATGGTTTTGGTGTACACGGTATGTTGGGCAAACATACTGATGAAGCAATAAACACAACGCCAAACGGACAGCCGCCTAACCTGTTTGCCAGAGGTACCTGGAATGGTGATAATATTACCCAACTCGGTAATAATGACAATCAATGGCTATATTTCTGGGACCGCGGCTATCAGTACATCAGAAAAATCAATGTATTTCTGGAAGAGATGGCATTAAACAAAGTTGCCATGACAGATAAGGCTAAACTAATTGCGGAGGTCAAATTTATAAGGGCATACGTCTACTTTTGTATGTTAGAGAGATTTGGGGGTGTTCCGATTGTTGAAAAATCTTATGGATTGAGCGATGATGTTAAATTTAAAAGAGCCACCATTGACGAAGTTGTTAATTATATAGATAAAAATATAACCGAAGCCATCACAGATCTCCCGGACAAATACGCCGCAAGTGAAGGTAACTTTGGTAGAGCTACCAAAGATGCATGCCGGGCGCTTCGTTCTCGCGTGTTCTTGTACGCCGCTTCTCCTCTGTATACTCCAACAAAGGACATAGCTAAATGGCAGAAAGCAGCTGACGCGGCAGAAGCATTATTAAATCGCGGTTATGCACTGTATCCAGATTATAGATTGGCCTTTAACCGCAAAAGTGGCGAGTTTAATGACGAGTTGATATTTGGCAGAAACTTCACTACTGCCAATGGACATCAAACACCTTCGAATAATTTAGGCAGAAGGTATGAAGGTTATGGTGGTTGGTGGGCAAGTAATGGCCCGTCGCAAAACCTGGTTGACGATTATGAAATGACGAATGGCCAGCCGCCATTTATTGTTACCGGTACTGGCCTTACTGCTACAAAAACCATTAATCCGCTATCCGGGTATGATCCCAAGAAACCATACCTTAATCGCGATCCGAGGCTTGAAGCAACTGTTATTCACGATCAAACTGTATTCCGGGGTGATCTGTTCGAAATGTGGGTATCATCTGATGGGAAAACCTGGGGAGTAGACTCTTATAAACAAACAAGCGATAATCCGCGTGGGAACTATCAGCTTAAAAAATATATGCCTGATGCCGATTTGCCAATAAACTGGCAAACCATTTATACTACACCATGGCAAATATTCCGTTTGGCCGAGATCTACCTAAACTATGCGGAAGCAAAATTTGAATTGGGTGATGAAGCCACGGCGAGAGACTATCTTAACAAAGTAAGAGCAAGGGCAAGTGTTAACATGCCACCAATACCTGCCACGGTTACCGGCGAGGCATTAAGACAGCGTATTTATAACGAAAGAAGAGTTGAGCTTGCCTTTGAATCTCACAGATTCTGGGATGTAAGGCGCTGGAAAATTGCAATTGACATTGAAAACAGACCCGTATATGGCATGGACGTTATTAAAAACGTTACAACAGGCGAAAAAACATATACACCGGTTAAAATGATCGAGCGCAAATACGAAGATAAAATGAATTGGATTCCGATTGAGACCAATGAGCTACGTCGTAACCCGGATATTACCTCAGCTCCGTGGTAGTATAAAAGTGTCAATCTTAAACAGTAAGAGGCCGTATCCAATTCATGCGGCCTCTTTTTTTATATGCCGGGGCAATGGCTATAAAAAACAAAAGCCTTAAGTTGAAAAACTTAAGGCTTTATGGTATCGCTTGTTGTCGGGATGGCAGGAAGACAACCCAACTATGTAAATATCTATATTTCAGTAATTTATAAGCACTACTCCAAGCTGTTCACCTTTTTGTTCGCGGGAATGCCTTGGTTTTCGTAAAAATACGGTTTTTAGCTCAAAATCAAAGATTTTTTTTTCTCGGTGACAGGTTCAAGGGCAACCACGACGACAACCTGGGCTACTATCATTATGTTTGTATTCGCTGATTATCAATTGTACTCGCTCAAAAAAGGTAACACGCACCTGATTACCGTCGCTGATTATGGTGATATAATTTATTTTATCACGGCGAACCCGCAATTGAAAACGGTTGACCTCTAGATCATCAGATGAAAAAAATAAAACGGGAGGAATTGCAGAAGAGAGAACAGAAGCGGGTTAGGAATTTAAAACAACGCGAGTGATTCTGAAAAAAAGCAATCGCGAAAAGCCAAAGTATACATTTAACTTTAATTATTCAGAAACAGGTTAGCTGAATGACCTGTTTCTTTAAGAAAATCTCGAAACCTTTTTTTAACACCGACGTTTTTAAAAAAGAACAAAAAATAATTTTTATGAAAAGCGAAATTCTTGAGATCGAAAAAAAATATTGGGACGCTATGACCACTAAAGATTATGAAACTGTTAAAAATTTGACAAAGTTTCCGTGCATCGTAGCGAGCAGGCGGGGCGTGATGAGCGTCGATGAGCCAGGTTTTAAAAAAATGTTTGATCAGGGCAGCGGTAAAACAATGAAAGTCAAAAATATTACAAATGACCAGGTTCAAACAGGCGCGGATCATGCGGTAATCGGCTATGTCATAGAGTTAGATTATGACGGAGTTGAAATGAAATGTGCCTGTACCTCTACGTGGTTGAAAGAGAATGGCACTTGGGCATGCGCCATGCATACAGAAAGTGATATGGAAAAATAAATTGTTCGAGCTAAAAATATCCAGGTTGATAAAATGTACAGGTAAATCAAGCTTATCTGTACATTTTCATTTAGGAAGAGTAATGTATCGGTGTCAGATCAGGGACCTGGTATACCAGCGGAAAAACAGCGATTTCTTTTTGACCGTTATTATCGCTTGGATAACAGCGGCAGCCAATACACCGGCTTGGGTCTTGGGCTATTTATTTGTTCCGAGATCATCAAAGCACATCACGGCAATATTGGTGTGATTAGTGAGGTTGGTAAAGGCAGTAGCTTTTGGTTCAGTCTGCCGGCGGCTTAAATCCGCAGCATGAATTCATCAGAGTTGAATTAGGTTGATGATAACGAGTCTTTGTGAATTTCGTGTTCAGGCAGGTGTTGGTCACAAATTCACCGGCCCTTTTATCCGAAAAATATACTTGTAATACAATTGCCATTAAACCAGCTTAGGAAAATTTTCAATGCGATGTTAACTCAAGTTTAGGCTTGTGCTCATTATAGTCGAACTCACACCGAATCTTTACCAGGATCAGGTCTTTGGCTATACCTTCTACCTGAAGCTTACTGGCGGAGACTTTGACCTCCCTGCATTTATCGTTGGGTTTAGAAAGATGGAAATGGAATCCTTCGAAAGATTTATTCTTAAAGTAAGCGTCAATTAGTAATGTATGGAGGCCGGGATCATTCCACTGGCCCATTTGGATCTGTTCGAATGAACGCCCGATAACATCGCCTTCAGTTTCTTCAAAAATATCATAAAAATTCCCATTGGCTTTAACGATCATAAAATCCTGATCAAGTACAACCAGGCATTCACGGCTGGCGTGCATGATGCCAAAAAGTATCTCTTCTATCTTGCTGATGTATTTCGCCTGCTTTTCAAGCCTGTTGTTAAGAAGATCGATCTGTTCCATGAGATCGGTCTGCATCATTTTCTTTCTTGAGATATCAGTTTGTATACCAATAAAATGCGTTAATGCACCTTCAAAATCTCTAACCGGAGCAATGGACAATTCATTCCAAAACATCGTACCATTCTTTTGGTAGTTGCGTAATTCAACTGTAATAGCCACCCCATTCGTTACTGCGTCTTGCAGCCGGGTCAGTTCGTCCTGCATAAGATCATTTCCCTGAAGGAAACGGCAATTCCTGCCGATCACTTCTTCCCTTGAATAGCCGGTAAGGTTCTCGAACGCATGATTGCAAAAAATGATCGGGTTATCTGCCTGGCGATAGTCGGTGATCACTACACCGGAATTAGTAGATTCCAAGGCCATGGCGAGAATGTTAAAATCCTCCGGCAAAGCAGCCATAATGCTGGCTAGATTTTTATTCAATAAGTATCTAAAGTCCATGAAAATCAATCCCGTTCAAAGTTTCCCTTTTATGTGACATTAAATATAAACAGCTTTTTTTAATTAATCAATGCAATATTAATTCTGTTTTAAATTAAAATTTTAACTGGTCAGGTATTTGGCGGTGATCAGCCGCAGCAGTGTTCTTTCGGTTTTTGCCTCATCAAAATTATCCTTTAATAAGGCGTTGATGTCTTCATTTTTGAATTTTACCGCAGCCATTTGCAGGGCATGAAAGGAGGCCATTTCCAGGCTCTCAATATTCTGTAAATAATAAATGATGGACATGTCGCGCAGTTCTGAACTGGTCGCTTCCTGTTCCGCGCCGCGAAACAGATCGCTGATGAGGCCTTCAAACATCTGGCAGGTACCCGGTTCATATTTTTCCTTCATGATCTCGAAGATCTCCCGCATCCGGGCGATCTGGTTTCGCAGGTCATTAATGCCGTCTTCGATAGCGCCGCGCAGATCTGTAAACGTTGCCAGTTTGAGCACCGCCGGAAAATTTTCAACTAAGTGATTTTTTGCACAGTAGATCTTATTCAGATGTCCAAGAAAATACTGTTTGAGGTCGGCAGGCTGAAGATTCATCTGCGGCTGCCTTGATTGATTTTTGTTTTCCATTTCGCAATCATTAATAGTGCGTTGAACTTTAAAAATAATCAATAACAAATTTTCTGCCATTACATCCGTTAACTGCGCTCATAAGGCCGGATGAAAATGACCTTACCATCACATCAGACCATTGTTGACTTTGTCAAATTCTTTGTACACAATAAAATACAAGTTTTTGCAATTCTTTTCGATCAGCATGTTTTTTATTAGCTTAGGCGTAAAAATTCCTTGATTTATTAATCTTTAGTTATTATTGGAACAGGTATTGTTACCCAATTGACAAAACCTGGTATTTGCAGAAAAATCTTTAGTATGCCGAAGCGGATTTTAGTTATAGACGATGATGAGGATATTTTAGAGATCCTTAATATCATTTTTCAGAATGAAGGTTTTGAGGTTGTGGTTTCGAATACTGGCGAAACTGCGGAGCACCTGGAGCTGATACATCCCGATCTTATTTTACTTGACGTGCGCATTGAGGGCTATCGAAAGCGCGGAAACGAGATCTGTGCCGAGATCAGGAAACACTATCCGCCGGAAAAATTACCCGTTATTTTACTTTCTGCCGAAACAGATCTAGATTCATTAGCTGCGGGTTGCGGAGCGAACAGTTTTATTAAAAAACCGTTCGATATTGCCCAGTTAGCTGACACAGTGAAACATTTGTTAATGACTTAATTTAAAAGATATGCAGCGATCAAATCCTTCCATTGATATCAACCTGGGTGGTGATGAACTGAAAGAGTATTTTTTACTGCACCTGAACAAGGTCTTTTGTGCCAAACAACATCTGCTGTTACAACTTCCACGTTTGGCAGCACTTGCAGCTTTCCAGGATCTCAAAGACGCGCTAGCCGAAACTACGGTGGAGATCAAGCGGCAGCTAGCGCGCATGAAGGATATCTTTGGCAGCCTGAACGCGGAGCAGGCGCCCGATGATTGTAAAGGAATCAAGCGCCTGATCGATGATGTCTTCGAAGACATCGATCTCCAACGCGGTAGCCAGCGCTTGCAGGATATGTCGATCATTTACTACCTCCAAAATATTGAAAGCCTGCAAATTGCCTCGTTTCAGGCGCTAAAAATGGCGGCTGTAAAATTTAATAATAAAGAGGTGAACTCGTTGCTAGACGAAAACTTCAAGGAAGCGCAGGCAGAACGTGAGCTCCTATTATTGTTATCGGCCAAATATTTGATCAATTAAACATATGGATCATGGAAGAGGAATTGATCGGGTACGTTTATGAAGCTGTGAAATCCGGGCTGATCGAACGTTTAGGCCATCACAGTTACCTGGTTATTGAAGAAACGGCAAATGATATGATATATGGCAGCCGCTTGGTTACCTGGTCTAATAACGCCGACCTGGTACGTTTTACCTGGGACGGGAAAGAAAGATCATTTTTGATCGAAGTAACCGCTGACCTGCCGCTTACGGCGAAAAGCAATTGGGTAAGACTCAGCGTGACGTCATTTGATCCGGCTTATAAAAACAAAGAATACCTCGAAGAGATCATAACCCGCGTGATACAAAGCCTCAATTGACCCTGACAGACGTTTATTTTTAACTACACCTTTTAACTATTTCTTCGGCTTTAATGCCCTTTTGCGCGAAAAAACAAGAACTTTTTCAGATTTTATTGCGTAAAAGGCAAATTGGTTAACATTTTGTTTGCATTTGTCTGAGGTCATAATCAGATGAGAAAAAGGATACTTGTTATTGACGATGATGAAGATATTTTAGAAATTCTACACATCATCTTTCAGGACGAAGGTTATAACGTGGTCATTTCGAACAGTTCGGACGCTGTTGATCGTATTCATGAGATTTCACCCGATCTGATTCTGCTCGATATCAATATTAAGGGTTCGGCAAAGAACGGCGCTGAGATATGCGCCGAAGTGAAGGAGCATTACCCCAAACGGCAAACACCAGTGATCCTGATCTCAGCGGAATCAGATATCAGTATCATTGCGAAAGAATGTGGAGCCGATTCATTTGTCAGAAAGCCATTTGATATCTATCAGCTTTTAATGCAAGTGAAAGATTTTATAAATTAGCGCTATCAACACTTTACCATGGAAGAAAGTCCCAAAAAACCAAAGTCATCGGACAAGATCAAATTAGGTTCAGAAAAAATAAAGACATTTTTCATCAGCCATCTTAACCGTATATATGCTGCCAAAACCCATTTGGTAACCCGTTTGCCGAAATTAGCCGCTGAAGTGCAATATGTCGATCTTCATGAGGCCATACAGGAAACTACGAACGATGTAGAAAAGCAGATTGCACGGATGGAACTTGTTTACGAATTGCTCGATACAGCGCCTTCAACAGAAAGCTGCCTGGGCATTACGGGACTGGTAGACGATGCATTTGAGGCGATCGATCAGCACAAAAATCCGGCATTGCGCGATCTTTCGATCATTTTCTACATGCAAAACATCGAAAGTGTTGAAATGGCTTCGTTCCAGATCTTGCAAATGGCTGCCGTTAAACTTAAAAATAAGCAGATCAAACAGCTTTTGAAAGAAAACTACGAAGAAGCGAAAGCGGATCGTACCCTGATGCTGCTCATTGCTGCAAAATATGTAACCGCAGGTTCAGGCGATTAATATGGTGATCGGTCTTATAAAAGATGACTTTGAAGCCTCAAAATGCGAACGGCGCGTATTTAAAAACACCCTCAAAAATATATTGAACATCTATCTTAAAAGTTGCTGGTAGCTGTTTCTTCTTCCATAAAACATTGGAAAAATTCCCTCGTGAGTTGCATTTATTTTTGTACGGAATTTTTCCGTATATTTGCGGTGTTATTTGATGTTATGGAAAGAACACTTAAAGTTGAGAAAACAAGGTTTGATACCAAACTCACCAAGGTTCAGAAAGAACTTTTTGAATTGGCGACTAAAATTGGCGGCTATCGTACATTGACTGATTTTATGCTGTCAACCGCTGAAGAAAAGGCAAAAAGCATTGTTCAGCAGCATGAAGCCATATTGGCTTCTGAAAGAGATAAAAAAATATTCTTTGATGCGATCATGAACCCTCCAAAGCCTGATCAACGTTTGCAAAATGCAGCTAAAAGGTACAAGAAGTTTAATAAAGAGTCTTCCGAAGCTTAATGAGTTATCCGATATTACCGCTACAGTCCGGATTTAATAAGAAAGACTTCAGCTGCGGCAAGGAGATGCTGGATAACTACATCCAAAAACAAGCGGGTCAGGATCTGAAAAGGCGCTTGAGCGCGGTATTCGCGATGGTAGACGATGGCCGTGTTATTGGTTATTATACTTTATCAAGTACAAGCGTTTCCCGTGAACTTGTGCCGGAGGAAGTTCAGAAGAAAATGCCCCCATCTTACCATGATTTGCCTGCTACTTTATTGGGCCGTCTGGCAGTAGATCAAGAATATAAAGGTCAACGGCTGGGTGAATATTTGTTAATGGATGCGTTAAAGGTGGCTTTCGATGCCTCGGAAAAAAACGTAGGTTCCATGGCCCTGATCGTAGATCCCCTCGATGTAGATGCAGAAGCATTTTACTGCAAATACGGCTTTATCAAACTGGATTCCGGTAAAATGTTTTTACCAATGCAAACCATAGCAGCGCTCTTTAAATAGTAAATTAACTGGTTTAAAAGGACACGACTGTCCTTGCAACTTCCACCATATTTTACGAAAAAGGTTTACGCCCAATCTTCAACAGTCAACCAAGCGGTTGTCGTTTATATCTGCTTTTACGTGTTCTCCCAGCAAGTTGTAACCTCTCCCTGCGATAGGCTGATATTTTAGTAAACCGGTGCCGAAAATAAAGCACATCGTTAAAAGCGATTCCTAAAATACTGATATTCACTGGGACTTTCACCGAATGACTATGATTTTCAGGGATTGTCTCTTGTACGCGTTGAGGTTAATTTATACCACTACCAATCAGCATGTTAGTTAATTAAAGGAATGACGAAACTCCAATGGCGAAAGGCTGGTTTTGGTCTTAAACAATTTGCTAAAGGATTGAAGGTGCTCAAAACCTAATTCATAAGCGATCTCGCTTACGGAAAGACTGGTAGTGGAAAGCTTTTCTTTAGCCAGATCTATCAACTTGTTATGCAGGTGCTGCTGTGTATTTTGCCCGGTAAGGGATTTGAGCAAGCCGCTTAGATAACCCGGTGAAATATTCAGGTTTTCGGCTACATAGGTAACGCTTGGCAGGCCCTTTTGCGCAAGCGACCCGCTGTTAAAGTAGGCGGAGAGTAAATCTTCCAATTTGATCAGGATCTCGTGGCTTGTGATTTTACGGGTAATAAACTGGCGCTGATAAAACCTTTCTGAATAGGTTAGCAGTAACTCCAGCTGCGCAATGATCACGCTCTGGCTGAAGCGGTCAATATTGGCCTGGTATTCCTGCTCGATGTTTTGCGCGATGGTGGTCAGCATAGTTTCTTCCCTATCAGACAGGTACAGTGCTTCATACACGGAGTAGTTAAAGAACTCGTATTGTTTGATGGTTTTAGCCAGCGGGGTATTCCACAAAAAGTCAGGGTGGATCAGGATCATCCAGCCCTCCGGCCGGTGCCTCATGCTTCCTTTCTCCATTTCTATCCCAAAAACCTGACCGGGTGACATAAAGAACAATACGCCCTCATCAAAATCATGGGCCTGCTGGCCATATTTGAATTTAGCGTCCTTTACCCTCTTCATAGCGATCGAATAAAAGTCGTAAACCACGCCGAAAGAGCTATCCGCCAACGGCCGGCTGAGATCGTCCATGTGCACCAGGCTAATAAGTGGGTGTGCTGGTTTTGGCAGACCTGCGGCCCGGTGATATTCGGTAATTGTATGAAAATGAAAAAGCTGGTTACTGCTCATAAGTTAAATATAATGATTATTTCTGATGATATACCGCCGCAAATTCCCGGGCAAAATCAGTGAGTTTTACTTTGCCCATTTTGGGTTTATTACGGTGAAAGTTTTCCAGGGTCTTGCCGCTGTGCATAGCTGCCTGCATTTCCACCAGGGTCGCCGCCAGTTTTTCAGGAAGTTTGGCCATCTTCAATCCCTGCAGCATTGCCTGATCTGAAAGCAATACCCATTTCAACCAGGGTTTACCTATGGCTGTACCAATGATCTTAGCTGCCTCGTTGCAGGTCATTTCCTCGCTGCCTACATACCTGATGGTTTTTTGATCAGGCATGAGCAACAGTTCTTCAGCAACTGCATCGGCAATATCTTTAGTCGATACGAAAACGATCCGGTCATCACCGCCATAGTTTCCCATTAGCAGCCCTGTTTTGCCGGTTAACAAAGACCACGCTCCTGAATAGCGAAGCGTCAGAAACTTACCAATGAGGCCCTTGCCTTTGATCAGGTCTATCGACTGGTAAAAGTTGGTATAAAAAGCAGCGGGCCGCATGATCGTTAAGGAGGCTTCCAGTCCATCAAACAAGTGTTCTACATTCTCGGCTTTGACCAGATCAGCAGACCAACCGCTCAACAGCACTACACGTTTGATACCGGCAGCTTTGAAGGCCTGCGCATATTTTTGTGCTACGTTGTGCATGTAAGCGCCAAGATCAGGCTCCGTAAAACTCAACGGAATCATGGCATATACGGCATCTGCACCTTTAAAGGTGCGCGTTAAAAACTCCAGATCGGTGATCGAACCAATGGCCGGTGTTGCGCCTGATGCGGCTATAGAGGTTTGTTTTTTGAGATCGCTGCTTATTACAATGACATCATGGCGATCGGCAACCAAAGTTTCTGTCAGCGGCTTGCTGATGTTCCCTAAGGAACCCGTTACTATTATTTTCATCGCCTATTTGTTGTAGATGCCATTCCCGATATCAGCCAGCAAAGTTGGCTCCGCCGGCTGCCATTTCAATTGTTTTTGTGTCCAGCTACTGGATGCCGGGCAGTCGATAGCGGCCATCTGCGCAAACCAGCCAAAATGTGCGGCAGCGGCTTCAGGCGCCACTGATGTTACTGGTAAATTCAATTGCTTACCGATCGCTTCGGCAATAGATTTAACGGTAATGGCTTCTTCGGCAGAAGCATGATAGCGAGTTTTTGGCGTAGCATTTTCCAAAGCTAAACGGAACAAACGGGCAGCATCTAAACGGTGCACGGCATTCCAACGGTTATGGCCTTCGCCGATGTATGCAGAGGTGCCCTTATCCCTGGCGATATTAACCATTATCGGTATAAATCCGTGTTTATCCTCGTCCCCGTGTACTGATGGCGATAAGCGGACTACGGCCGCACGAACTCCCCTATCGGCAACGACATCTGCTGCCTGCTCCGATGCGCGGGGCCAGGCAGGGTTAAACGGGGGAATGATATCTTCAGTGGCCAGCTTACCGGGGCTTACCAGCGCCGAACCCGAGGTAACGATAAAAGGTCGGTCAGAGCCGGACAGTACCCCGCCAATGGTTTCGATGGCGATCTTATCTACTTCACAAACTTCGGCAAATCGGGTAAAGTCATGGATAAAGCCGGCGTGGATCACGCCTTCTGCCTGTGCAGCCCCGCTGCGCAGGCTATCCAGGTCTTCCAGGTCGCCCCGGTGAACTGCTGCACCCGCATCGATCAGCTTTTGGGCCGATGCGTCCGAGCGGGCCAATCCCAGTACCTGGTGCCCCGCACCTATTAATTCCTGCACGATGGCAGTTCCGATGAAGCCTGTGGCTCCTGTTACAAATACACGCATAATTGATTCTTTTTTGTTGATACAAAGATGCGGTGCTTTACCGGGCCGGATTTATCCGTATCTGCGTTTGATTTAGCCAAAACCATGAAAAAGTAATTGATTCGACATAGCTGAATAAAATTCAGCCAAATTTCCTTCTGCTATGCAGCTTTGTCAATTAACGCTGATTACCATTTTTCCAACCATATGCGCATTAGGAGCTTCAGTATAAGCTGTTTTAAATGAATCAAAAGAATAAGCTTTGCCGACCACTACAGAAAGCCCGTCTTCAATATATTTTTTAAGCTCTTTTAAATATACCGGTGAAGGTTTAAGCATAAGCACCTTATATTTTTTTGCTGAAAACAAGCTGATGAAAAAGGAGCTGATGATCTCTTTTGGTCCGGGAGCCGTATGTACATAGGCTGATGAGGGCTTCATGATCTTTTTCGCCGCGCTATAGGACATCTGATTAGACAGATCAATAACAACATCGTAAAGCTTTCCCGCTTTCAAAACATCTACTTTGCGGTAGTTGATGACCGCGACGCTTCCCCAGTCCTTTACTGCTGCTAAGCCGGTATCGCTGGCCACGGCGGTAACTATGGCTGCCTTCATTTTCGCTATTTGTATGGCAAACATGCCAATTCCACCCGAAGCGCCGTTGATCAGCACTTCTGTACCCGCTTCAATATTTAATAAAGTATCAAAAAGCTGGAGTGCCGCAGAACCTACCACAGGTGCGGCAGCAGCTTGTTCAAAAGAAATATGTTGAGGTTTAATTGCGATATCTTTTTCTTCGGCCAGGATATATTCCGCCAAAGCCGCACCTTTAAAAACGTCCAACAGACCAAATACCTCATCGCCTTTCTTGTAATTTTTAACTGAACTACCTGTGGCCTCAACGATCCCCGAAAAGTCAATACCGGTCCCTCTCGGGAATTTACTGCCCGACATTAATTTCATTTCCCCGTTCCTGATCTTCCAGTCCAGGGGATTAATAGACACTGCTTTGACCTTGATCAAAAGTGATGTTTCACCGACTACAGGCAGTTCTACATCAGCCATTTCTAATACACCAGCATCGCCGAATTTATTATAAATTACCTTTTTCATTTTTTGAGTTGTTAGGAGTTAATTAAAATAAGACCGGATAATCAGTATAACCTTTAGCGCCCGGGGTGTAAAGTGTGGTAAAGTCCGGAGCATTCAATTGTGAGCCATTGATAATACGCTGCTCCAGATCAGGATTGGCCAGGAAGCCCCGTCCGAAAGCGATCAGGTCGGCATCCCCTTTTTCCAGTTCGGCCTCAGCTTTCTCGGCGGTAAAGTTATTACAATAGATCAGCGTACCTTCAAACTCTGTACGGATAGCATTTAAGGTTGTAACAGGCAACTGCGGGCTCAAACTGATGTGGATATAGGCCAGGCCGATCCTGTTGAATTCCCTGCTTAAATGTATATAAGTTTCCTCAGTGGCATCATTATCATAAGCCTGCAGATCGCCGAGGGTTGAGTTAGGTGATATTCTTACACCCACCTTTTCTTTACCAATCGCATCAGCTACCTGCTGTGCAACGTCTATGGCAAACCTGGCCCGGTTTTCTATATTTCCTCCATAGTTATCTGTACGGTCATTAACGTTCGGGTTAAGGAATTGCTCGATCAGGTAGCCATTGGCCGCATGCAGTTCCACACCATCAAAACCCGCGGCTATCGCATTTTTTGCGGCGGTGACATATTCGCCGATCACTTTTTTTACGCCTTGGGTTGATAAAGCTATCGGAACGGGATAATCCTGCATACCGGCAGCATCGGTATGCATTTGCCCGGCCGCTGCAATGGCGGATACGCCAACTACCTGAACACCCGCTGGCAGGTTAGCCTCGTGTCCAATACGGCCGGTATGCATTAGTTGCAGGAATATTTTGGTATTGTTCTGATGCACGGCTGTAGTGGTTAATTTCCAGCCTTCAATTTGTTCATTGGAAAATATGCCGGGAATACGGGCATAACCCAGGCCTTCCGGTGCAGGGGCCGTTCCTTCCGTGATGATCAACCCAGCGCCGCGGCGCTGGCTGTAATATTCGGCCATCAGCGCGTTAGGTAAGTTGTCAATTGCACGACTGCGGGTCATCGGCGCCATCACTAAGTGATTCTTTAAATTAAGGGCCTCGCTTTTATAAGGCATTAATAACTTTTTCATATCGTTTGTTTTTTGATATGTCAAAGGTCAGCAGGATATGAAAGTTAAAATAGCGGCGCGGGCCCGAAAAATAGTCCTATCCGACAAGCGTGTATTTTTTTGGAGTGGCCCCAAAGTGTTTTTCGAAAAGCCTGGAGAAATGACTGAGGTTGGAAAACCCGAGCCGGTAGCCTGCCTCAGAAACGGAGTAGCCCGCATGTTTCAATAGAAACCCTGCTTGCTGCATCCTTTCATTCTGGTAAAAGTTATAAATCGTATCACCAAAGGTCTGCTTAAACAGCTGCTTCATTTTCGTTTCGCTCATACCAGCCATAACAGCGAGTTCGCTCAAATGAGGAGGCTGACCCAGATCGGCCAGCACAGCGGTCCGGATCAGGTATAATTTATCGATGTCAGACTTGTTCACCGGGCTTTGTTTGTCACTGTCCCGGTCAAGCAGCTTACTAAACAACAGGTACACCATTTCGTGGGCCTTGATGCTGTAAAACAGATCACTCAATTTATTTAGTTCATTGATCTCGGAAACAAGCTTTAAAACCCTTGCCACTTCGGGATGCATTTTTTCGTGATAAAAGAACAGGCTATCGCTGTGCAAAATTGTTTCCAAAGGGCCATTGGCCTGGTTTACCCGCAGGATTTCGGCAAGCAGCTGCCTGCTAATGCCGATCACGCCAAAATAGACCTCAACATTAGCAGGAAAAATGGTTTCAGTAGAGATAGCGGTGGATGCAACCTGGATGGACGAACCGTTCTTCTTTAAAAAATCAACTGCGGTTTCCCGGTCGATGGCAGATCCTGCGGGCAATTCATTGCTATTGAACACAATGGAGATCAAATCACTAACTTCGGCTGGCGCCTTGCGTTTCAAATGAAACTCCTCCTTCAAAGTATAATGGTGCAGGACGAATTTAAAGCCCGGTGCTACATCAACCATCTTGATATGGCCTTCGCCCATGTGCGGCGGGATCTTCAATTCATTGTTAAATACGGGAATGTTAAAGTACTCGCCAAAGCTTTGAACGAAATTAAAACCAGGCTGCACTGTAAATTCAAAAGTCATCTTTAAAAATATAGTTTTAATTCTAATTTCCAGCTTTCAGAATAATGTCATCAGCGCCGCACGTCGAAATAACCAAAAGCAGTAAAAAATAAATCCTGCTAAATACTTGTATGTACAAGTATTTATTTAGCTTTGAATATGCATCAGGAAGAAATCACCAAATTGTTTGCCGAGATCAATCCGATGGTTTGTTTTAACAGCCGGGTCAAAATGCTTAACCGGATGCTGACAACTATTTATGACAAGGCGTTCAAACCGTTTGGGTTAAATGGAAATCAGTTTACGCTGCTTTTGTTTATAGGAAAAACACGCATAACCAACCAGAAAAAGATCGCAGACATGTTAATGATCAATTTTAGTACGGTTAGCCGCGATATCAGTAAACTCCAGGATACTGGCTGGGTCATCTGTGATAAGGGCTCAGATGCCCGTAATGCTCAAATTTCTTTATCGGATACCGGACTTTCATTATTGAAAAGAGCCTTGCCCGTCTGGCAAGCGATCAATAACAAGTTAGATCAACTGATTGGGGCAACAGCCTCAGGCAATTTAAATCTCATGATCAAAGCAGTTAAGAACGATAAATAAAAAAAATTTAAAAAAATACTTGTAGATACAATTAATATGAAAAAAATAAAAGAGCTAGACTTTACACCACACTACATCAGTTTGGCGGAGGATAAAATTATTTATGCACAGGAATACGCCGGTAACGGGCCGACGCTGATGCTGTTACACGGGTTCCCCGACAATATTCAGTTATATGATTATCTGATCCCCTACATTGCCGGTCAGTTTCATATTATCACTTTTGATTTTTTGGGCTGGCATAAGTCTTCCAAACCTATTGCTTATCACTACACTGCGGCTGATCAACGTGCCGAACTTGAAGCTGTTATCCAATATTTTGAAGTGACGAATGTTTGGCTTGTAGCGCATGATGCATCTGGGCCACCCGCCATTAACATGGCACTTGACCATCCTGAGCTGATTGCCAAACTTATCTTATTAAACACTTATTACTCAAAAATGCCGACTACACGTAAGCCGGAAGCGATATGGATGTTTTCGACCCCAGTTGTGCGCATTGTTACAGGTTGGGTAGCCCGGAATTTTAAACTGATCAACCGGCTGACCTATTATCGGCAGATTGGAAAATTCATTACGAACAAAATTCGCCGGGACGAACTTGTTCCGCAGCTCTATCAGTCGTTTGCTGACCCGAAAAATTTTAGGGCATTTTTAAAATTGAATAAGGATTTAGATTCCGCTGTTTACCAGAATACCCTGAGGGTACCCGAACTCAAAAATCTCGCCTTACCGGTGCATATTATTTTTGGTGCCGATGATCCTTATCTTAATGCCGGCGTGGCCAAATCATTTCATGAAATCATGCCAACATCTACCTTTAAGCTGATCGAAAGTGCTGGGCACTATGTTCAGGTCGATCAACCTGAACAAATCGCAGAGTGCCTGGTAGAACTTTTATGATCACATTCGCACTTCATTTAAAACCTATAATGATGAAAAAACGGAAGTATGACAGGCATAATAATGAAATACCTGTCAAAATGATTTTCGCTCTTCCAGTCATTTATTCACCCAATGCCTGGATCATTACGTCCGCCGTTTCGCTTCCGCTGAAGTTTTGCTGACCCGTGACCAAGTTTCCGTCCCGAATGGCAAATCCTTTCCATAATCCCGCCTGGATAAAGTTCGCCCCTAATGCACGCAGCTCATCTTCAATCCGCCATGGCATGACGCGTGTGCCTTCGGGTAGCAGATTCATACTCCATACGGCATTATCTGCGAAATCTTCTTCCCAGTTAGAGAACCCGGTCAATGTTTTGCCCCTGGCTAAATACTCGCCATTAGAAAGTCGGGCGTATTTCAAGATCGCTACCCCGTGACAAAGTGCACATGTTAACTTCCCGCTTTCATAAAATTCAACGAACTTTTCTATCGTATCTGTTGCATTTTCCAGGGTAAACATGGGTCCCTGCCCGCCAGCGATGATGACCGCATCAAACTTGTCTACATCAATTTCCTTCGCGGCTTTGGTGTTCTCTAATAATTTCAGAAAGTTAGGATCATGCAGGTAACCCCGGCTGATGACATCCTCTGCCTGCCATTGGGAAATATCTTCTGGATTACTCATCGCATCAGCTTCGCACTTTCCACCGAAATAACTAAAGATCTCTACCTCATAGCCTTTCTCTGTAAATTTAAAATAAGGATGGGTTAGCTCCGACCACCAAAAGCCGACAGGCCAGCCGGTAGTTGTAGACACCCCTGGATTTGATAAAATTATGGCAACTCTCTTCGGATGTACCGGGTTGACCGGATTTAAATTTTTGTGACTCATAGGTTTTTAGATTGATGTATTAGGTCTTATCACATGTTGAATTATGCAGTCTTTTACTATAAGCGACACCGTGTTCGAAGGTAACGGGTGTTATCTTATGAATCAATAACTTACCGATAAGTAGGCCGGAACACTAGTTTAGTTAAGTCTGTTTATTTATAAAGATGCTGGTCTTTAATATAATCAATATGATATTCCTTTAGATAGTCAATTCCCCATGCGCTGATAAACTCGTACAATGGGCCAAGAGACTTGCCTCTTTCGGTGAGAAAATACTCCACCCGGTTAGGCTTAACGGACAATTGGTTCTTGGCGATCAATTGATCACGCTCCAGTTCTTTTAGCTGCTGAGACAACATTTTCTCTGAGATACCCGGCAGGTTAGCTTTAAAATCGCTGTAGCCTTTTTTGGTAAAATAGTGCAGGTGAAATAAGATCAGCAATTTCCATTTGCCACCGATAAGGCCTAAAGTTACATCGACTGGACAAGTGTACATTTTATCGTTTAATGCTATCATAGCGTAATTTTATACAATTCCGTGCCATTTTAATTGTGCATCCCTGTTTCTTTCCATTGTAGAAACAGATTCAGTTTTTCTTTTTCCCAGGCTCCATCACATGGCATGGAACCATTCTCGAGCCGCCTATGTATTTCATCAGCATATTTCTTGACATCTTCAGCTTTCCATAGGTCAAAAATGAAGCTCATGGATTGCCTGTCTTTCGTTCGAAACAATTGTTTGATGTGTTTTTCAAAGCTGATGTTTTCACCATTAGCTGGGTACAAGATTTCATTTTGTTCTTCAGGCGTGGCCAAGGCGGATGTTCTGGAACCTGGCGGACCGGCTGATGTGTTCCAGTCCCAATGTGGCATGGGCATATTTTCCGGTGGTGTCGAATGGGTTTGCGAATTTTCTACCGCAAGCCGGGAGCCCCATTCAATATAACTGCCGAATGCAGACCTGAATTCAGCATCATTTGGCAACATCGCATCTTTAGCCGATTGCAGCAACAACTTTACCCATCTCGCCCTTTGTTCTTCTGTTAACTGTTTGCTGATGTGTTGAGAGAGCATACGATTATAACCGCCATATTCTTTGCTGTAATCGGGAGGTCCGCAGAAGATTTCAGCTAGCCATTTTGCAACACGCTCCGGATGGTCGCCCTCCATAGCAGCAAACAGCGGTGCTAAAATATCGTCCTGGGGGACATATTTTTCATAAAATAATCTGGTCATCCGCAAAAATGCAGGGTAGCCCCCGGCCCACTCAAAGATGGTTGGCTGTGCATCTTCTTTTTCTACCGGATCATTAAAGCCAACATACCAGTGCATACCGCTGCAGAATGGCTTGTTTTGAGATTTGCCACAGCGGCACAACGCATAGTGCTCGTAAGATGAACCTTCATTTTTCGCTACTTCAGCAAGGTCTCCATGAACCAGCCCTATGCCCCCTGTAATGCGATAAGGGCCGTCCTTTGTCACCTCGATTTCCGCCTCCCTGCTATGGTGGTGATCTACCTGGTCTCTGGCTTCAACCCCGTCAATCGCATAACTCAGCGCGCCGGAAGGGCAATCCCTGACGGCGCGGATAATTTCGTCCATACGCCCACCACTGGGCGCCACAAACGGCTCTTTACCTAACCGAAATACGTTTGCAAGTCTGTCGGTACATAAACCGGAGTGCTGGCAAATGCCACGGTTGTCTAATACGGTCACTTGCAATCCCACATATGCGTCACGATGATCCGGAACACGGTTGGGATCTTTGGAATCGGTAAAGTTATTTACTGCGTGCGTGCCATCGCAAAAAGGTTTTATGGCCGACGCCCCGCACCTGCATAGCGCCATCTGAGGTGCCTCATGAAGCTTTTCTCCAAGCCAATTGTAAAAGGCGGATAAGTTAGTCACCAGATACGGCCCATTATGCGCTGTTAGGATCCGCGTTGTTAATCCGTTTTGCAGGGTTTGCAAGGTTAGTAAGCGCTCGTGCGAAGCATCGGCGTCTGCTTGACGGAGGCTTAAACGTTGTAAAGCTCCTACTGCTTCCAGCAGTTCAGACTCATCAGGATGCTCCGCCATATAAACAGTCGCATTAAGCGTGATCTGCCATAGATAACTGTCCAGGTTGTCTTTAAGATGGCCAGCCTCAGACGATTCATATTGCGTTACGGAGTTGACCGAAGCACTTTTAATGATGTCGGGGCGCTTTTGAATTGCCGCCTCCAATGGTCTGACAACGCTGTTCAACAGTCCGATTTTAATATCGGCAAAATCACCGGTTTGATTCTGCTCGAGCGTATCCAAAACACTTTGCACCGCAACTTTAATAGCTGAAAGAGACGAAAATTTTGTGATCATTGGTAGGTAGCTGTTAGTATTTTGTCGTTAAGTCATTTTGAAATATTCCTGCTTTTTTAACAATTCGATCAGGCGGTGAGAGATGGCTGTTACTATTCTTATGGTAACCTTTTGATTTTATTACCTGCAAAAGTAAAAGCAGCCCTATCGGATGTTTTGTAAAAAAGCGACAATATCAATTCATTGCTATACCGCCAATTAAATAAAGACGAACCTTTTATTTCCATTTGAATGGGCGTTGCATATGATTGTTCATCGCCTCCAATAGATTTCCGTTAATTCATAATGCTTCATTTCCTGAATATTATTAAAATAAGGAGCTACTTCTTTAAAAAAACTCTTGAACCCTTCGCTTCGACGGAACCCATTCAAATGCCCTTCCATGGAATCCCATTTAATTCTGAGCATATAATTTTCGGGCTCTTCATTCCCTTGTGTCAGTTCATACCCTAAACAGTTTGCTGAGGACCTCAGGGAGTCCGCTGCTTTGGTATAACTTTCCATAAAAGCTTGTTGCAGTTCCACTGGTATGCTGTATCTGATGTATTCTATGATCATTAAATTATTTTTTAGTTATTCAGTTAATTAAGTGTGACGATTTATTCCAATATGATCAGACTATGCGTCGGCGCAAGCAGCCTGCACCCTGGCCTTTTGAGAAGATGACGGGTGAGTAATATGATCAGGTCTTTACCAGATCCAACCGTCGCCAAAAATATTTTTTGTGTAGTTAAAAATCAATAACTTACTAAAAAGTAGGCCGTTACATACTCCACCTATCAAAGCTATTCGCCAAATAGCTATAAATCGGTAAAACGTCCCGAGTTGATGCCGTCACTGTTTACCCGTTTCAACTTTTTCTAAGGATTCGTTTTTATTTTTAGGAAAATCAAAATTCTGGAAGGAATTATCCGACGGTATTTTAATCGCTACCGCTTTTATTTCTGCAATTTCGATTTTTAATGAACTTGATAAGAAATCTAATACGTGACCTCCTTTCGTCTTGTCCTGCGAAAGATAATGGAAATGATATCCTGCTATATTTAATCCGTTCAGGTATTCGGGAAAGTAATAGCCCACCAAAAAACCACTGCAATTTTTGTAGTTAAAAATCCTTTGTTTATCCATGAATGTAATCAATGGCGCAGATGTCACAGCGTCTACAGCAGGAAAGGCCCTTGTTTTCATATCTTTAAATTCACCGGTGATCTTCAAGGCATAAACAGAATTTTTATGCTGTAAAAAACGGGATATTTTCTCTGATACAGCGGCTTTGTCAGACGATGTCGAAAGGTAGAAAACGGTATCTGCTTTGAAGAAAGTTGTAAAAGCAAATGAGGTCGTGAAATCCTCTTTCGGTGTAGTCGTTTCGCCGTTCGCCCTGGTCTGATATACAATACCGTTAAGTATCGTAAGTTCGCCATCCAACAGATCTGGCGCTCCTAAACCGAAGTCGCCCATGGCTTTTATCTCTTTGACGGGAAGACTACCCTGATATACTCCGCCGATAAAAGCACTGGCTATTCCATACTGGAACAGGTGATTATAGGAATTTTTGGAATCTTTTAACGAAGATCTTTCGCTGGTCATGCTTTCCTGTGAATGAAGACCTTTGATTTGCTGAGCAAACCCAACTAAAGACGAAACGGTTAAAAAAAACGTAATGGTGATTTCTGATTTCATGCTATCAAAATTTGATGACGATCTTTCCAAATGAAAGTCCGGACTTTAGCCGCTTAAAGGCGTCCTTAGTTTTTTCTAAGGAATATATGCTGTCAATGACCGGTTTGATATTATTTATTTCAATAGCATTCACTAACTCGGCCATTTCTTCCGAATTACCAACAGAATAGCCTTGCAGCCGGATATAGTTCATGATGAGCGGAAATACGTCGATTTCCAGCTTGCCACCTGACAGGAATCCGGTTAAGCCTATAAAACCATTTAATTTACAGGCCAGTATACTTTGGCGGATACTTTCCGTCCCCGCCACATCCAGCGTTACATCAACACCAACACCATTATTGAACAGGAGCACTTCCCGGCTCCACTCCGGCGTTTCTCTGTAATTGATCACTTTGATGGCACCTAACTCCCGGAGTTTTTCCTCTTTCTCTTTACTGCCGGTAGTGGCAATTATTCGTAACCCGAATGCTTTAGCGATCTGGAGCGCAAACAGGGATACGCCGCCACTTCCCTGTATGAGGATGGTTTGACCCGCTTTAATGTTTGCCTGGGATACCAGTGCAGCCCAGGCGGTAAGGCCGGCTACCGGTAGTGAAGCAGCTTCTTCATCCGTAAGATTGTCTGGCGCACGGACCAGTGTATTTTCCGGCTGAACAGAATACTCGGCCAGGGTGCCGGGGAGTTGCATTCCTGTTCGTAACTCGTTGCTGTAGGGCGTGATCTTACCGGCTTCCCATCTCGAAATAAATGGAATTAATACACGATCCCCTGTTTTCCAACGGGTCACGCTTTTACCAACACGCTCGACCACTCCCATACCCTCGGAAACCGGAATGTGAGGCAGCGCCAGGTCCGGGACTACAGTGCCATCAACTACAATAAGATCCAGGTATTGAAGCGCAGCAGCTTTCGTTCTAACTAACACTTCCAGATCTCCAGGTTCAGGAGTCGGGCAGTCAACTAATTCAAGATTTTCTATTCCGAATTTTTTAAATTGAATTGCTCTCATAAATGTATTTTATGGAAGCAAAATTAGCGGGCTATAGACTTCTTAAATTATGCCAATCAAATCAATACCTATGAATTGGAAACAGATGCACGTTTGTAATCCAACGGTGTCCGGCCTGTATTTTTTTTAAAGAAAATATGAAAATTAGAAGGATGGTCAAAACCCAGGCAATAACTGATCTCAGCGACGTCCCAACGGCCTTGGTGCAGAAGCGCTTTAGCTTCCTTAACCATCCGCTCAGCGATCCACCTGGTCGTTGTTTTGCCGGTGATCTCTTTTAATGCTCTGTTGAGATAATTAGTATGAATGTTCAACTGAAAAGCGAATTCATTGGCATTCTTTAAGCTGACAATACGGGCGGACGAGTCAACAGGAAATTGCCTTTCTAATAACTCTAAAAATAAGATAGTGACCTTCTGAAGGGCATTTACGGGCTGATAATAAGTTTCGGGCGGATCCAGTTTCAAAGCTTCATGCATAACGATCTGAACATAGCTTCTTAAAAGATCTTGCTTATGAATATAGCTGGATGAGGCTTCAGCAATCATGTTTTCAAAAATTCCACTCAGCAGCTTTATTTTATTTTCATCAAGAAAAAAAATATGGTTATTACCGACCTTAAACAAAGGCGATTGTGAAAGACTTTCGGTCTTCAGTTCTCTGGTCACAAAATCATCAGTGAAAAGACAAAAGTAGCCGGTTTGATTATCGGTCAGCGGCTCCCAGGAATAAGGTACCAGCGGAGCCATAAAAGTTATCGCGTTTCCGGTAATCTTAATGGCTTTATCACCTGATGAAACAATGCCCTCACCATTAACGATCAAAGAAATTTTATAAAAATCTCTTCTGTTCGGCGGTAAGGATGTAGAATCGCAGGCAAAATCCTCCCTTCTGTAGACGTTGAATTGCCCCGCGTTCATTTTATCCTGACCATGGAGTTCATAAAAGTCCGCTACATCATCAGCTGTTTTCATTCTTTAAATTTATAAAATTCAATAGGATCATTCAGCAAAATAACAAACTTTTAACCATTGATTGACGTAGGGATTTCGGTGAAGAGATCTCTACCCCTTAAGGTAGTAATTTGAGCGTATAATTCAGCGTATCTGTCTTGATGACCTGCCAGCCCTCCGCCAGTTCCAGCGTCCATCCATCGCCGGCCAAATGCCGCGCCGGCAGATCCGGAACGCCGGTTAACGGTACGGTCACGATATGCCAATCTTTAAGGAGCATGCCGCCCTTCGTTACTTTCAGATGTCCCCAGTTATCCCTGACCTCTCCGGTTGGGTAGATCGTACCGTTACTGCTCAGGTCAAAAAGCGTATTGGGGTTGAAAATCACACTCATTTTGATCAAAGTGATACTTAATACCGGTTTTCGGGTGAAGGTTTCCAGGTAGTCGGCTGCAGTCTTTAAACGCACGGTCTCTTTTTGCTGTTCAACTGCACGAATGACAGCTCCGCTGTAAGTGGATTCCTCCGGCGATTGGTTGGCTTTTACTTCATAATATTGGCTGATCAGATCCGGAAAGTTAGCATTGGAATCGAGCTGAGCTGTCCAGTTGCTGGCTTTTTCCTGTAAGAGCAGTCCGTAAACCGGTCCGGTTAAATAAGCGCAGGACCGGATAAGCGATTTGCGGTTACCGGCGGTATCGATCTGAGCGTAAAGGTGCGGGCGCAGGTCATTGCGCCCGAGAATTGCGCCGGTAAATTCCGCCAATCCTTCGTTCATTTCCAGGATGCGTTCATTTTCCACTGTTTTCGGGAAAAGCTGAACTCTTTTTTGACGAAAAGCTAAAGCATTAGCCAGGTCGGCCTGCCGGTTGCTGACTGGTTTTTGGAGCGCTGCTTTGAGCGCCTGTAATTCTAAAAAGAAGTAAATGCGGCCGTCCATCGTGCTCAAGTGATCAGCGGTCGGGCTTTTAGCGGGGAAGCCAAGCTGATCCTGGATGCGGTGGAAGGATTCATGAAGGAGCAGGTTAACCCGTTCATTCCGGTTGTCGGACAAGGGCCATAATAATACTGACCAGGTGCGGCCACCCCAGCGGATAGCCGTATTAGCCACCATGACCGTTGATGGTAGTTGGCCGGTATAAATGCCACCTTCTGATTTAAGTAGGCCTGCACTGTCGGGCATGTTGGCGTAGGTCTGCCGGCTTTGCTGATCCACAAAAAGCATCGGGCCGTAAAGCGGCGCCTTCCATAATTGCTGTTTTTGTGCAGCTGTCTCCGCCTCTTTAAAATAGGATGCGGCCAGGGGCACTTGTGCGCTCGCAGTACCCGCCATAACGAATAAGCACATTAGGATCTTTTTCATAGTGCCAAAGTAAATATTACCAAAAACCAGCCTGGCGCTATTATACCAATGGTCTTAAAATTTATATGAGCGGTAGCGCCGCTTTGACTGATGATATGTACTTTAGGCTATGCGTAAAGTTTTGGTGCATGCGGGCTTTTGGCTGGTGTTCTTTTTAACGTGGGACCGGCTGCTATATTTTTATGTCAGCAATGAATGGAATCGCCTGTACTTTTCAGCTTTGGATACGGGTTTGATCATGGTAACATTTTATGCATTGTACGCCTACCTGATGCCGGATTATTTCAGACATAAGCGCCTGGGCAGACTGATAGCAGGATCGGTCTTGCTGGTACTGGCTTTGTCGAGCCTGGCGGCCTGGATCATGGGCTTGCTGCTGCAAAAAATGATCGTACCGATTCATTTTGATTTTAGCTGGACCTATAAGGACATGCAGTATAACCGGCTATTTATGGCTGTATTGGGAGTTTTAGGCGGTATTTTTGTTAAGCTGGCGCTGGACCGCTTTGAGTTACGGCGAAATTTGGCCGCACTGGAAAAAGAGCACAAGGAGGCAGAACTGACATATTTGAAAGCACAGCTTAACCCGCATTTCCTGTTCAATTCACTCAATAGTTTATATAGCCAGTTAGAACTGAATACTGGCGACCCTAAGCAAACGCTCTCGGCGCTGGCGGACATGCTCCGTTACCAGCTTTATGATTCCGGTAATTCCTTGGTTTCCTTGGGCAAAGAATTGTCCTATTTGAATGATTATGTCGCTTTGCAAAAGCTGCGCATGGATAATTGCGCCGTTACTTTTATAGTAGATGGTGACCCTATCGGTCAGGAAATTGCACCGCTTGTGTTGATTACATTTGTCGAGAATGCATTCAAGCATGTTTCCGATAATTTGTCGAAAAATTTTATTGCTATTCAGGTCCAGATAACGAACGATCAATTACATTTCAACTGCCGCAATAGTTATGAGCTCCATACGATAAGCAAAGGTATAGGACTGGAGAATGTAGGGAGGCGGTTGTCATTGATCTATCCCGAGAATCATCAATTACGCATTAAGGCTGATCACCCTGTTTACGACGTTAAATTATCCCTATGCTTAAAGTACTGATTGTCGATGATGAACCTTTGGCGCGGCAGCAATTGGAAGCTTATGTCAGCCGGCTGCCTTACCTGAAACTGGCGGCGACTGCGCGTAACCCTATAGCCGCTAGGGCAATTTTAGACAGTACGCCGGTCGACCTGATCTTATTAGATATTGAGATGCCGCAGATGAGCGGGCTTGAATTTTTGAAAACCGGGGCGGTGGCACAGCAGGTCATCCTCGTGACGGCTTTCCCGGAATATGCGATTGAAGGCTTTGAGCTCGCAGTCACTGATTACCTGCTGAAACCGGTGACCTTTGAACGTTTCGCAAAGGCTTGCGAACGGGCCCTGGCGAATGTCAGCGGGGAAGCTGCGGTTAGCTTGTTAAAGCAGCAACCGGGCTATTTGTATGTGAGATGTGATCAGCGTCTTCAAAAGATACGTATTGACGATATCTTGTTTATTGAGGCGCTGGCAAATTATGTCCAAATTATCCTGTCAGACCAAAAATACGTAGTCTATTCCAGTTTGAAGGGACTGGAGACGCAATTGCCCGCAGCTTTGTTTGTTCGTACGCACAAATCTTATCTCGTGGCGATCAACCATATTGATAGTGTCGGATCGCAGGAAGTACGAATCAATGCACATTATGTGCCACTTAGCCGCTCGCGCCGTAAATTCCTGCAGTCGTTCCCTTTTTGATCTTATCAGTTTTTCTTGTCGCATTGCCATCATAAGCGTGATGCGTGAAATAATTAAAGCCGCACATTCTGCTTTACCCTGCCTGCTCTGTAGGCCAGCTTCCGGTTAACTTAGAACACAGTGGATTATATTTTTGCTTTTATATGGGTGGCACATCAATTTGACCTGCTGGAATGAAACGACGTTCAGGCTGAATTTATTTTCACGTTTTTGTCCAATTCCATCTCCTGGATCGTCATTAGTTTTTAATCATCAAAAACAGAAATAATGGAAAAATTCATGCTCCTGTTCAGAGGTAGCGACGTCTATCAACCAGATCAGTCTCCCGAAGATCTACAGGCCCTTAAAGAAAAAATGATGAACTGGGTTATGGACCTGGTGAATCAAGAGATCCACGTGTCCAGTGAACCTTTAGAGCAAACCGGGAAGCAAGTTAATGGCAATAAAAAAATCGTCATTGATCAGCCTTTCGGCGAAGGGAAAGCAGTGATCGGGGGTTGCACAATTATACAAGTCAAAAACATCGACGAAGCCATAGCAATCGCCCAAAGCTGTCCTATCCTGGAAACAAACGCCAATATTGAAGTCCGGGCCATACAAAGTTTTAATTAATCGATATGGGAAAAGTAATCGTTCTGATCAGCGTAACCCCGGATGGGTTCGCTGACGCTGAAAACGTGATCGTAGATCCTGATTTCTTCGACTTCACCCTTGCATTAATGTCGGAATCCGACATTGCCGCCTTTGGACGCCACACATTTGAAATGTTTCAGGATCGCTGGCCAAAACGGTTAGTAGATGAGGAAACCCCCGACTGGGTGAGAAAAATGGCCCAGGCATTGCATGATATAGCCAAGGTCGTTTTTTCCTCTACGTTAACAAATACAACCTGGCACAATTCAACAATCAGTAATCAACTGTATGCAGATTACATCAGAACATTCAAGCAAGAGAACAGCGGTGCGTTGATCACTTTCGGCAGCCTAAGCCTGGTAGAAGAAT
This sequence comes from Mucilaginibacter sp. HD30, assembly GCF_054061755.1. Taxonomy (NCBI): domain Bacteria; kingdom Pseudomonadati; phylum Bacteroidota; class Sphingobacteriia; order Sphingobacteriales; family Sphingobacteriaceae; genus Mucilaginibacter; species Mucilaginibacter sp. HD30. The sequence continues at coordinate 1,072,736 of NZ_JBSSEO010000001.1, read as the reverse complement.
TAACGCGGATGAACCTGGTAGATGATTATTATTTTAACATCCTGCCTTTGTTGTCGGGTAAAGGCGAGGCACGGTTTTTTAATCGGCTAAACCTGGAAATGCCCCAGGCACTTAAATACATTGAAAGCAAGACTCTCGCTTCGGGTTCACATGTCATTCACTATCAAAATGCTACAGTCAACACGTAAGTATTATCCTGAAGCAGGTGGCGTAGCTGACTATCTGAGGTTAATCAAAGATCATTGTAAGAATAACGGCGATGGACAAACGAATCGATAAAATAAAGAAGATCAGAGAGTTTCTTCTCCGGGAAATTGCCGGCCTTTCCGAAGGTCAACTAAATACTATTCCAGCAGGTTATAACAATAATATCATCTGGAATATTAATCACCTGATCTCTGCGCAGCAGGGTATTTGTTACCGGCGGATGGGACAAACACCGGTACTTCCGGACAAATACCTCGCGCCCTTCGGAACCAATACCAAGCCGGACCGGATACTCGAGGTTAGAGAAATTGACGAAGTGAAAGGTTTTTTCCTTACGACGATTGACCGGCTGCAGGAAGACTTTGGAAAAAAAATCTTTACCAGCCGCCCGGCGGCGAGCAACTACAAAGTTTACGAAATAGATATGTACGACATTGATGACGCTTTAGATATCCTGCTCTACCATGAAGGCTACCATGCTGGTCAAATATTACGTCTAAAGAAACTTGTGGAACATATCTCCTGAACCAATTGAACTTTAATTAATTATTAAAAATGAAAAAGTCATCTCTTTTATTGCTCTTGCTGATCACGTTGCAGGTATATCATGCCAAGGCACAGCGATCTCAAGCGGCAGATCTGTCTGACGCCAAAAAACAGATCGAAACGGTCAATCATAATTTTTTCAGGGCTTTTGCGAAAGGGGATTCGTCGTTGCTGATCACTTGTTATACAGAGGATTGCTGGATCATGCGGCCAAATGCTGCTTCGCTTTGCGGCGTCGATGCGCCGCTGGAATTTTTCAGGTCAGCCTACAAAAATTCCGGTATCAGGAATGGTGAATTCATTTCAGTAGACCTGTTTGGCAACGGCGATGACTTTATTACAGAAGAAGGCTTCTGGAGGACGTTTGATGCTAAAAATCAACCGCTGGATAACGGTAAATTCCTGGTGCTGTGGAAAAGAACCTCCGGTGGTTGGAAAAGATTCCGGGATTCCTTTAATAGTGATCAGAATAAATAGATTTGTGAGACATTGGTCTGCTTTTACATCTACGATGCAGAACTGTAAGATAAAAGTGACAGCTAAAAATCAAGTGCATGAAAGATTATTTATTGGTATACAGGACTGACGAGCGTACAATGCAGGCCTTACCCGAACGCACGCCCGAGGAAATGCAGGCGAATACCAAGCGCTGGATGGACTGGATAGGCGGCATTGCAGCCCAAAACAAACTGGCTGACCGCGGCAACCGGCTGATTCCGTCAGGCAAGGTAGTAAGCGCCGGAAATGTAATTGCAGACGGGCCATATACGGAAATCAAAGAGTGCCTTATCGGTTATACCATTGTCAGGGCAGCATCCCTTGACGATGCCACAGAACTGGCCAAAGATTGCCCCGTGCTGGCTATCGGCGGTAACGTTGAGGTTAGGGAGATCGGAACCTTTCGAGATTAAAGCGAAGGTCGCGGTAAATTCGATCCAACTATGCAACCGACAGAAATTATCCCCCACCTGTTCAGGTCAGAATACAGAAAAATCGTTTCTGTACTCTGCAGGCTGTTTGGGATCGAGTATATCGAGATCGCTCAGGATATCGTCAGCGACACGTTTCTTTCGGCAACAGAAGTCTGGGGCTTCAAAGGAGTGCCCGAGAACCCCACCGCGTGGCTTTATACGGTTGCCAAAAATAAGACCCGGGACTATTTAAAACGCCATGCGCTTTTTTCGAAAAATATTGCGCATGACATTCAATACCAGGCGCAAGTAGCTGAAGAACATGAGGTCGACCTGTCCGTAAAAAATATCAATGATAGCCAGCTGGCCATGATCTTTGTTGTTTGCCACCCTTGCAACCCGGCGGATGTCCAGATCAGCCTTGCATTGAACCTGCTTTGTGGATTTAGCGCAGCTGAGATTGCCAACGCCTTTCTAACCAATAAAGAAGTTATTTATAAACGTCTTCAACGAGCTAAGGCCAAACTCAGGGATGAACGGGTCAAAATTGAACAACCGACCAGGTCTGAGATAAACAAACGCCTGCCCACTGTTTTGATGACCTTATACTTACTTTTTAACGAAGGGTATTATTCGTCCAACGAAGATATTACCCTGCGGAAAGACCTTTGCCAGGAAGCGATGCGGTTAACCGCTCTGCTGGTGGAGAATGTACAAACGAACCACCCGTTTACCAATGCTTTACTATCGTTAATATGTTTCCATTCCTCCAGATTCGATGCCAGGCTCAACCGGTATGGTGAAATAATTTTGTATGAAGACCAGGATACCAGTTTATGGGACCAACAACTGATCAGCAAGGGAGAATACTTTTTAAATCAGGCTGCTGTAGGCAATGAACTTTCTAAATATCATTTAGAAGCCGCCATCGCTTTTTGGCATACCACCAAAGGCGATTCCAAGCAAAAATGGGAGAATATCCTGCAATTGTACAACCAACTGCTCATCATTGAATATTCGCCAATAGCAGCCTTGAACAGAACCTATGCGCTTGCCAAAGCAAACGGCAAGACAGAAGCCATTGTGGAAGCAAAAAAGATAGCACTTTCAGAAAACCATTTGTACCACATCCTTTTGGGAGAATTATACACAGGTGTAGATAATGCTGAAGCAATAGCACACTTCCAAAAAGCGCTGGCACTCGCCAGGTCAGCAACAGATCAGCAATTTATTTCAAAAAAGTTAACCGCTTGTAGTGCAGCCTCGTGTTCATTTCGCGCAAGCCATCTTGGCGATACAAGATAAAACTAGTGGAAAAGCCCCGATGTTCGAGTGGCCTGAGGTTGATAGCGACAGAGTAAATAAACTTAAATGATGAAGCAAATGGGCGATCCTACGAAGGAAAAAGCGAAAATCCTCTAAGGAATTAAAAGACTGTTCAGGCGGTTTAAGCATCAGAGTTTTACCGTTGCAAGATCTTATATGATCCACAGTAATGCGGATGTTCGTTACTGGCTGATAATGGTTAGCTTTGGTAAAACCTTTTCATCATGTCAACTATTGGCCGTCCCATCTGTGCTTATTATAGTTTTAAGAATCAAGTGTACTTATTGCTCGATCCGGGTGAGGGCGGTACGGTCTGGGATAAGGTGGTCAATAGTGTGATCGTGCTGATGATCCTACTAAACCTGCTGGCTGTCTGCCTGGAGACGGTAGAAAGCTTGTATCTGACCTACCGTTCCTGGTTTAACTATTTCGAGTTAGGCTCGGTGGTAATATTTTCACTGGAGTACCTATTGCGAGTCTGGTCTTGTACGAGTATGTCGAGATACCGGCACCCTTTGTACGGGCGCTTGAAATATGTGACCTCGCCGGGCATGCTGGTGGACCTAGCGGCGATATTGCCTTTCTATTTACCGTTATCCGGTCTAGACCTGCGATCATTGCGTTTACTCCGAATCATACGTTTCATGCGTTTTTTTAAGCTGGCGCGTTTTCTGAATGCTTCTCGGGTGATTCGGCGCGTTTTTACCTCAAAAAAGGAGGAACTCCTTATCAGTGTACTGATGGTATTCGCGCTGATCATCTTGGCGGCGAGTTTGATGTATTTCGTGGAGCATGATACGCAGCCGGATAAGTTTTCGAGTATCCCGGAAACGATGTGGTGGAGCGTAGCGACGCTAACGACAGTGGGCTATGGTGATGTTTATCCGGTCACCCCTATCGGGAAAACGCTGACGGCTTGTATCTCGATATTGGGGATCGGGATGTTCGCGCTGCCGGCGGGTATCCTGGCTTCAGGTTTTTCCGAAGAATTTAAAAAGAAGGAACTGGCAGTGGTGACCGGATCGTCGATAGTAACGGATAGGGTGGTGATGGCTAATGGAGCTGTATTGTCAGAAGCGAAATGCTGCCCGCATTGCGGTAAAATATTGTAAATTGACCTTTAATTATGACGACTGAAACCTTAACACCGCTACAGATAGACCTTACCTTGGCACCGGCGATCAATTTCGCGATGCAACAGAACCATGTACCGGTGGTGAAGCGCCTGGTACTGATGAATACGGGGGATGTGGATTATGAGCACCTGACGGTGGAGATCAGCTCGGAACATGCATTCGCGATTGTGTGGAAAGCCAGTCTGGATAGTTTGAAGGCCGGCGAGAGTTATACGTTCGGCGCTATCCCTTTGCGGATATCGGCGGGCTTCCTCGCGGAACTGACCGAGCGGTTGAGCGGCCATTTGACCTTAAAGGTGTGTTCCGGGACTGAAGTGCTGACTTCGGCCGTTTATGATATTGATTTGCTGGCTTATGACCAGTGGAATGGCGCAGGTTCGGTACCGGAACTGATCGCGGCCTTTGTAACGCCGAACCATCCGGAGATCCCGTCGATCCTCCGGAACGCTTCGGTGTTATTACAGCAATGGACGGGGGACCCATCTTTTAATGCTTACCAGACGCGTAACCCTGACCGGGTAAAAAAACAAATGGCGGCCATCTATGAAGCGATCGCCGGCTTGAATTTGATCTATTGCGCGGTACCGGCCAGTTTTGAGGAGACGGGACAGCGCGTGCGTTTGAGTGACGCGATATTGGCGCAGCGGCTGGCGAATTGCCTGGACCTTTCCCTGCTGTATGCGGCCTGCCTGGAAGCAGTGAGCATAAATGCTCTGATCGTGATGATCAAGGGACATGCTTTTGCCGGTGCCTGGCTATCGGATGAATCTTTCCCGGATGCGGTCAATGATGACCCTTCGCTGATAACGAAGCGGACGGCCGCCGGGATCAATGATATTGTGGTGGTCGAATCGACCTGTATGAACGCGGGTAACCATCCACCTTTTGATGAGGCGGTGCGTTCCGCGGATGCCCGGATGCTGGAAACGCAGAATTTCCAGTTGTTCGTGGATGTAAAGCGGGCGCGCTTTGGTGGTGTCCGGCCACTTCCTTTAAGGCTGGCGGGCGCGCAGGGCTGGGAGATCAAATACGAGGAACAGGCGGTAACCACGGGTTATACGCCGGAAACCGTTACGGTTGACCATAAACCCTTGCAGGTCGATAAGATCGGGGTATCCAAACAGCAGGTCTGGGAACGCAAGCTATTAGATCTGACGTTACGTAATTCCTTGCTGAACGTCCGCATGACCAAAAGTGTGCTCCAGTTCATCACGATCAATTCAGGTAAATTGGAGGATGCGCTGGCGGCGGGTAAGGAGTTCCAGATCCTGGGGAAACCGACAGATTGGAGCAATTCTCCACGGGACGCTGGGATCTACCAGGCGGTCAATACCTCGGACCCGATTTCAGATCTGGTCAACCATGAACTTTCGCACCAGCGGTTGAGGACCTATCTGACGGAGAACGAACTGAACCTGAACCTGACCCACTTGTTCCGGGCCTCGCGTTTATCTTTAGAAGAGAACGGGGCCAATACCTTATTCGTAGGCATCGGTCTGTTAAAATGGTATGAAACGCCGGCGAGCGAACGGCCAAGGTTCGCTCCCATCCTGCTGATCCCGGTAGAGATCGTGCGGAAATCGGCGCAAAAGGGTTTTGTGATCCGTTCTCGGGAAGAGGAAACGATCCTGAACATTACACTGCTGGAAATGATGCGGCAGGATTTCGGGATCGGGATCGGCGGGCTGGAAACATTACCGAAGGATGAGAGCGGCGTCGATGTCCGCGGCATCCTCAATATCGTGCGGCAAGCGATCATGTCGCAGTCGCGCTGGGATGTCGAGGACCAGGCTTTACTGGGTATATTTTCGTTCAATAAGTTCATTCTTTGGAATGATATCCATAATAATTCGGCGCAACTAGCGCAGAACAAGGTGGTGGCCAGCCTGATCTCGGGCCGCTTAGCAATCGGGGAACTTTCCAAGGTAACCAACCTGGATATCCATCCGGGGGAACTGGCTTTGCCGATCAGTACAGATTCTTCCCAGTTACAGGCGATCATCAGTTCGGGCAAGGGCGAAAGTTTCGTTTTACACGGGCCGCCGGGTACGGGGAAATCGCAAACGATTACCAATATCATCGCTAACGCGCTTTATATCGGGAAGAAGGTTTTATTCGTTTCGGCTAAAAAGGCGGCGCTGGAAGTGGTGCAGAAAAGGTTGGATGCAATTGGTATCGGGGACTTTTGCCTGGAACTGCATTCCAATAAATCCAAGAAGTCCGATGTGTTGGACCAGCTGAAGAAAGCCACGGAGGTGGTCAAAAAAGACAGCCCGCAACATTTCCTGGATACGGCTGAGCGGCTGCTGGCGGTACGCAATGAACTGAATGTTTATGTGAACGCGTTGCACCGGCAACGGCCGGGCGGCTATTCGCTGTTCGAGTTGTTCTGCAAATACGCGGCGCTCTCGGATACGGCTTATACGGTATTCTTTCCAGGCGCAGAAGTGACGCGTTTATCGGCCGGGGAACTGACCGTCTGGGATGATCTGGCGGCGGAGCTGGAAGTAGTGGCGGCGATTATCCCGGCACCGGGTACCCATCCTTTAAGAGAATTCAGGTTAGGCAATTACAGCCAGCAGTTAAAGGCGGAGATCCGGCAAACGCTGGAGGAGGTCATTGAACTGGCTGCTGAACTGGACCTCACCCGTTCCTTGGTAACAGCGGCGCTTGGTTTGGAGCCTGGTCCAGTCGATCAGACGGATGTGCTGAGCGAGATGATCGGGATTTTGTTGCAGTTACCCGACTCCCCTGCCGGTTTTTTAACGACCGAATCTCTGGAACAAACTTTGGCGCAGGTCATCGGTATCGCGGGCCATGGTCAACAGCGTAATACCTTGCGTGCGGACCTTATGCAGGTCTTTAACAAAACGATCCTGGAGTTTCCGGCGGAACAGGTGCTGGCCAGTTGGGAGATCGCGGGTGAAAAATGGTTCCTGCCTAAATGGCTGAAGCAACGCGCGATCGTCAAGTCGCTGAAGTCGAAGTCGCTGTCAGGTAACTTTGTCAATGAAGAGATCCCGGGCCTGTTAACGAAGATCATGGCTTACCAGGCGGAGCAGGCGATCATTAGCGGCGCAGCTTATTTACCGGCACTAACAAGATTCTTATGGAATAACGGCGAACCGGACTGGGCAATGCTCATTCAGGTGAGTCAAAGTTATATTGCGCTTAACCGGGCGGCTGGTCAAAGCACGGGCTTGGATGGGTTAAAACGCTGGCGTGACCGTTTCGCCCTTAAATTGAGCGAAGGCAGCAGCGCTTATCTGCGGGCCAATGAAAAGGAGTTCCGTCATTTTATTGGTTTGGGCGGGCGCTTAAAAACAGCCCGTGAACGCCTGGGTCAACTTACGGGCGCGGAGATCGTTGACCTGCAGGTGCAGGCCCAACAATGGCTGCGGCATATTGAAGGACTGAAGGATTGGTTCACTTATACGGCTACGCGGGAACGCGTGATTGCGGGTGGCCTTCAGCCATTGATAACGGCATTTGAGGAACAGCCGATACCGGCGGGTGTGCTTTTTAAGAGTTATCAAAAAGGTTTATATAAAGCGATCGCGGATCAGCTCATCGAGAATAACCCGGTGCTGTCTGGTTTCCACGGCCAATTGTTCGAGGGCAAGATTCGTAAGTTCCGGGAGTTGAGCGACCAGTTCGAGAAACTGACCCGCGAAGAATTGTACGCGCGGCTCGCGGCCAAAACGCCGTCATTTACGCAGGAAGCGGCGCAAAGCTCGGAGATAGGCTTGCTGCAGCGTACGCTGCGCAACAACGGGCGGGCGATGCCGATCCGCAAACTGTTCGACCAGATACCGAATGTTTTACCGCGTTTGACGCCTTGTATGCTGATGAGCCCGATCTCTGTAGCGCAATATTTCGATGCGAGCGCGGCCAAGTTCGACCTGGTGGTATTTGACGAGGCTTCGCAGATGCCGACCTGTGAGGCGGTGGGTGCGATCGCCCGCGGTACGAGCGTGATCGTGGTGGGCGATCCGAAGCAAATGCCGCCGACGAGTTTCTTTGCGACCAATACCTTTGATGAGGATAATGTGGAGCAGGAAGACCTGGAGAGTATTTTGGATGATTGCCTGGCTTTGTCGATGCCGTCCTATCATTTGTTATGGCATTACCGGAGTAAGCATGAAAGCCTGATTGCGTTCAGTAACGCGATGTATTATGATAATAATCTGCTGACCTTCCCTTCTACAGATGATCTGGCAACCAAGGTCAAGCTGATTAAAGTCAAAGGTTTTTATGACCGGGGTAAGACCAAACAGAACCGTGCGGAAGCCAGGGCTATTGTGGATTATATCGTTTACCGTTTATCTACACCTGCGCTGAGTAAGCGGTCGATGGGTGTAGTGACCTTTAGTTCCGTGCAGCAATCGCTGATCGATGACCTGCTTACGGAGACCTTCCTGTTGCGGCCCGACCTGGAAAGGCTGGCATATGAGGCGGAGGAACCACTTTTTGTCAAGAACCTGGAAAATGTACAGGGTGATGAGCGGGACATCATTCTCTTTTCTGTGGGTTATGGGCCGGATGAAACGGGCAAGGTGGGGCTGAATTTCGGGCCGATCAACCGGGAAGGCGGCTGGCGTCGATTGAACGTGGCGGTCTCAAGGGCACGTTATGAGATGCAGGTCTTTTCTACATTGCGGGCAGATCATATTGATCTGAACCGTACGAACTCTGAAGGTGTTGCTGGTCTAAAAGCCTTTTTGTCGTACGCGGAAAAAGGACGGCAGGGATTACCGAGCAATCTGCTGAGTGCCGGGAAACATGCGCCGGGCCTGGAGGAAGCGATCGCTGCGGAGATCCGCAAGCATGGTTACCAGGTAAATACGAGTATTGGCTGTTCGGCTTATAAGATAGATATCGGGGTGGTTCATCCGGAACACCCGAATCAATATATTTTGGCGATCCTTTGTGACGGCCGTACTTATCAGGCAGCTAGAACGCCGGGTGACCGGGAGATCGTGCAGCCGGGTGTGCTGAAGGCTTTGGGCTGGCATTTGATGAAGGTATGGTCGGCGGAATGGTGGGAGAATCCAGACAAGGTTTTGCAGGAGATCCTTTCGGCGATCCACCGGTCGGAGCAGGGAATCAAAGTGGAGCCGGAGCCGGAGCCGCTGCCGGAACCGGTGGTGGAGGAAAATGTGCCCTTCAACTTCCAGGCTACGCGCTCAGTCGTTTCGGCTTTGGCATATTACGAAGGTGCCGAGCTGGAAGCGGTTCGCAGTAGCAGTTCGGAAGATTTCTTTCAGTATGGTTATAAGGAGACGATCAGGTCGCAGATCCAACAGGTGCTCGCTGCGGAAGCGCCGGTGAGCAAGAACCTGTTATGTAAGCGAGTGCTGGCCGCATGGGGTATCGCCCGTATGGGTTCCCGGATCTCGGTTCATTTCGAGACCATTTTCAGGGAACTGAATTTGCAGCAAACGAGTGATAACGGCAATGTGATGTTTTGGCGCGCAGATCAGCAACCGGATGATTACGCCTTATATCGTCTACCGCCAAACGAAACATTGAAACGGGATGCGGACGAACTGCCTTCGCATGAGATCGCCAACGGTATTAAAGCGGTATTGCAAAACCAGATCAGTTTGACCAAAGATGACCTGGTTCGCGAAACGGCCAAGCTTTTTGGTTATGCGCGCTTAGGTACGAATGTAGATATCGCGATGCAACTGGGTATCCGGGTGGCTTTAGCTAAAGGTATTGCTAAAATGGAGGGTAACCGCGTGGTGCTGGTCGGTTAGCATTGTATCTCGATCGGAATTAGCAAATAACTATGCCACCTAGCGAATCGCTAAGCGGCATAGTTATTTATAGCCGTTTACACTACAGGCAGTTACCACCGTCGATGATATCATAAGTGTGGATAAGCACGTGTTATATGCGGTATGTAATTTAAGCGTTCAGAAACTCAGGTCACTTTTATGGGTATTAAATCGCGATTCCGTAACCAACCTTGACCTTGTCCATCACCACATGGGTATAAAAGTGCTTCAGGTTAGGGTTGTCCATTAAATGTATTGTCGAAAAAGCTTCAAAATGGCTCATATCCCTGGTATTGACGATCAGCACAAAATCATATGTGCCGGTCACATAATAGCAATGTGCCACCTCGGCACAACCGCGCATCGCCTGTTTGAACTTCTCAATATTTTTGGAGCTGCCCTCATGCAGGACAACATCGACGATGCAGGTTATGTTCATACCGATAGCGGATGCCGATATGATCGCAACATCGGCCTCGATGATCTTCTCATTCCTCAGTTTGGTTAACCTGCGCTGTACCGCGCTCTGGCTCAAACTGACCTCCGCGCTGAGTTCTTCCGCAGTCAGCCGGTTATTCTGCTGCAGCAAGCGCAGCAATTTTTTATCGTACTCATCAAGCGTATGCATAATTTACCCGTTTTTTTTATAAATATAGATTAATATCAGCGGCTCTTCCAGATAAGCGGGAAAATCAGTCAGACAAACGCCCATAATTTTGCACTAATCAAATTAAAACACATGAAACAAATATTCGCTGACACAGCGCCAAAGGCTATCGGGCCATATGCCCATGCCATCAGCACGGGTAACCTATTGTACTGCTCCGGCCAGACGCCGATAGATCCGCTCACCATGAAAATAGAATCGGACCTTATGGAGGAGCAAACCAAACGGGTAATTAAAAACCTGGAACTGGTGTTGGAGGCGGCAGGGCTAACCCTGAATCACATCATCAAAACCAATGTCTTTATTACCGACATGGAGCTGTTTACCCGGATGAACGCAGCTTACGCAGAATGTTTCGGAACCCACCGGCCGGCCAGAACTACGGTTGCCGTCAGAGGCCTGCCTTATGCTGCGCTGGTAGAAATCGAATGTATCGCCGAATTTAATCAACCTGCTATTTAAAAATATGAATACGAATAAGACCACAATCATGCTACCGGATAATAGTGCTTTCACGGCAGCAGAAATCCAACGGTTTAGGAATGAAACTGCGGGGACAAAAAATGTGATCCACCTCAACAATGCCGGTTCCGGCTTGATGCCTGATGTAGTCACACAGGTGCAACTGGATCATATCAGGCTGGAATCTGAGATCGGCGGCTATGAAGCTGCGGCACTACGTGCTTCGGCTGTTCAAAATTTCTATATCCAGGCGGGAATACTATTTAATTGTAAGCCTGCGAACATTGCCTTTACGGCCAGCGCTACGGATGCCTATACCCGTGCGCTATCTTCCATTCCTTTTCAACCCGGCGATATTATCCTGACAGATAACGATGATTTCGTATCGAACCAGATCCAGTTCCTTTCGCTGCAAAAAAGATTAGGCGTCAAAATCGTCAGGATCAATAATGCCGTGGTCGGTGGTGTAGATCTTAGCGATCTCGAAGAAAAGCTGTTTAAGCACCGGCCCCGGCTATTGGCAATCACCCATATTCCTACCAATTCCGGTTTGGTACAGCCGGTTGAGAAGATCGCAAAGATCTATCAGCAATACCTACAGCAGCATGAAGCTCAGACCTGGTATATCCTTGATGCCTGTCAGTCGGCCGGACAAATGAAATTAGATGTGGAAGCCTTGCGCTGCGATTTTCTCAGCATTACCTGCCGGAAATTCCTGCGGGGGCCGCGCGGCACAGGTGCGCTGTATATCTCGGACAAAGCCTTGAACGCCGGACTGGAGCCAATGTTTATTGACATGCGGGGTGCTGAATGGAAAAACAAAGACGAATACCAACAACAGCCGACGGCGATCAGGTACGAAGACTGGGAATTCGCTTATTCGACTGTCCTTGGCACAGCATCCGCCATTGAATATTGTTTAAATATCGGTGTAGACCGCATCTGTCAGCAGGTAAAACTACTGTCAGGCAGGTTAAGGGAGCAGCTGGCTCAGCTGGAGAAGGTAAGAGTGCTGGACAAAGGGCCGGAACTGGGTGGCCTGGTGACCTTTCACGTACAGGGGGCAGACCCGAAATTAATGGTCAGCGAACTATTGAAAAATAAGATCAATGTGGTGCCGAGTTACCGCGCATTCGGCATCATCGATTTTGATGAAAAAGGCGTGGACTGGGCGATCCGGGCATCACCTCATTATTACAACACCTTGGACGAGCTTGATATTTTCATCGGGAACATCAAGAACATCATTTAACGATCTGGCTGCATAAGAGATATACTTCGCTAATGGGATAGTGCACGAAATTTCTGACTATGAATTTTCATTGTAGTGGCCGGATACGCTACTGCAATGAAAATTACGCTTTTAAGAGTCGCCCGTTAATCAGTAAGGAAGAATTATCTTGCCGGTCACTCAACTAAATAATTTTTTAATATTACACCCAACTTAAGTGGCCGGATACGGGATTCTCCTATTCCCTGATGAGCAAAGAGGTTGTTAGACTTTTTTGTTGTGTGGGATCAAATGGAGCAAGGCTGCAGTCAGCGACTTGAGATACACCGGCATGATCTTTTATATTAAATTTGCGCCTAACAGCTATGAAAGACGCAACGCTTATCGTAATAACAGATGCTAATGTCTCATTGGTCGATGATCTGGTTGAGGACCCAGAAAGGGATGGCTACCATTTTATTGAAAGGACGATAACCGATTGGCACAGCGGCAAAAACAAATTTTCCGGCCCAGGCGAAAATTTATGGGGGCTAATTTCGGGATCAACCTTAATCGCAATCGGAGGGCTTAACCAGGATCCTTATACCGAGGATATGAAAGTCGGACGCGTTCGCCATTTATACGTCGCAAGCGCGCACCGACGTCAAGGTTGTGCAAGCTCGTTAATGAATCATATCCTTCATCAAGGCCCGCTCCATTTTAAGAGACTCCGGCTATTTACCGACAATCCCGGCGCCGGTGAATTCTACAAAAAAATGGGTTTTGCAGAGATAGCCTCACCGAAAGCCAGCCACCAGTTGATTTTCTGACAATCAAGCTGTTCTGGTCAATTGAAACTGCTCCTGCAATGACAGTTACCTTGAGCAAGCTTATTTCAGTGCGGCTTCGTCATTTATCGTCATCACCGTCGATAAAAAAACCACTAAGGCAATGTATACTGATTACAAAAATCCCAGATCAGATTCGTTGCATTGACCACGGTTGACGGGGTATCACCCATCCGGCCCTGCACCGTTGAAGACGGCCAGGCATGACCTCCATCCTCGGTTAAATAGTATTGAATAAGGATATTGCCTGCGCTGTTTTTCCAACTCTTTAAGTCGTAGCCCTGATGCTGCTCTGTCAAGGGATCTGTCAGGCAATGATCTCGTTCCACCCAGTAATTGATCCCTTCCATAACCGGCGGGAAGTTATAATCGCCAATACCGGTACCGCCCGCAACCGGCACTTTGGTGTCCAGCGCACTATGTATGTGAATGATTGGCACAATACCTTGTTTGGAGGCTTCCTTCGGCGCGACCATGGTAGCGCTGACAATCCCTACCGCGGCGATCTTGGACGGCAATTCGGAGGCCAGCCGGTAAGCCATCATGCCGCCATTGGACATACCTGTCACATAAATTTTTTTGCGGTTGATATGAAAGCGGCTGCTGATGTTGTCGATCAATGTGCTGATGAATTTCACGTCGTCAACATGGGTATACATGGCAAAGTCGCAACAGGTGCCGGCGTTCCAGGTACGGACCTTGAATATACCCAGACCGTCCTCTTTCTGCACCCCGTCGGGGTAAACTGCAATAAAACCGGCCTGGTCGGCCTTCTGGTCGAATCCATAAGCTTTTTCAAACTGATCGGCGCTGCCACCGGTACCATGCAGTCCGATGACCATGGCCCGCGTACTGTCATTCTGATAATAGTTTTGTGGAAGCTTGATCATGTACGTCCGGCGGATGCCGTCCACAACTACTTGTTCGCTAAAGTGGTATTCAGCGGGCTTGGGGTCGTCCTTACCACAGGAAAGCATCGTTAAGCAGATGCAGAGGCTGATAAAATTTGTGATCATTTTCATGGTGTTAACTTTATAATTATGATGACACAAAGAAAGGTCGGGAAAGAATGAGATCGGGGATAAAATACAGCCAGGCAGCTGAATCAGCGGTTTAAGCGGTAACCCATGATTTGAATTGGGTCACTTTTTCCCGGCTGATAATGACCTTTTCCGTTGGCTCGGGCTGCAGCCGAACGATTAATTTCCCATTGAAGTAGTGGACAACTTCCTTCAGAGCGGCTTTGTTGATCAGGAACTGGCGATTGGCACGATAGAACTGACGGGGATCAAGCGTTTTTGTCAGCTCATCGAGGGAGCGCTCTTCCAGCAGGTGAAACGTGCCATCTAACCTGGTCCCGCTGATCACCCCTTCCTTAATTTCAAACCAGGCAAAATCCTTTACCTGTACCGGCAGTAATTTGTCTTTGTAAGGGATGAGGAAACTTTGCCGGTAACTACTATTACCAGACAACAGGTTTTGCAGTAGTCCGAGGTAGGTTTCGTCTAATTGACCGGGTTGCCGGCTGGCGCTATGCTGGTCAAATTTATCCAGCGCTTTGCGCACCCGTTCCTCTGTCATCGGTTTTAAGAGGTAATCAAGACCGCTCACCTCAAACGCCTTAACCGCGTACTGGTCGTAGGCAGTGGTAAAGATCACCGGGCATGGCAGGTCAATCTGGTCAAAAAGATCGAAGGCATGGCCATCGGCCAGGTGAATGTCGAGAAAGATCAGGTCAGGTGAATTGCCTTCGCTAAAGTAGCTTACCGCCTCGCGAAGGCTGTCGATCAACGGGGCAAACCGCGCCAGCGGCCGGCAGGTGGTGATCAGTTCCTGTAACTGCCTGGCCGCATTCGGTTCATCTTCTATGAGCAAAACATCCATGGTCTGCAATTTAACTATATCGGTACATACTTGTCATCAGCTAACTTCAAAAGCGGCAAAGCAACCGTGAAAACACCATCCTTATTACTGATGTCTATTGTGCCGCCGCAAAGGTGACGGTAGCGCTGATCCAGGTTCCACAGGCCGGTCCCTGTACAAGCCGCTTTATGGTTCCTTTCATTGACCCGATTACTTACCATTAGGCGGCCTTCTTTTTCGAAAATAGTGATCTTAAGCGGGCTGCTGAGGGAAACTATATTATGTTTGACCGCATTTTCGATCAGTAACTGCAAAGCTACCGGTGGCAAATATAGCGAGCTGTATCTTTCGGGCAGTTCTATCTCGATAAACAGACTTTTCGAATGGCGTTCCAGCAACATATGAATATAAGCATTCGTGAATTCCATTTCCTCGGCCAACGTGATGACCGGCCTGCTGGCGCTGTTCAAAATATGGCGGTAAACCTGCGACATATTGGTAACAAATTTCTTTGCTGCCGCTGCATCCTTATCGATCATCGCATTAATGGTGTTCAGAGAGTTGAATAAAAAATGCGGGTTGACCTGGTTCTTTAAAACCTCAAACGTCGCTTCAGCATTGGCTTTCAGCAGCATCTCATTCCGGAGCCGTTGCTCCTGGTTCTTCCGGAACAAGCGATAGAGCTCAGCGATTAAAATGCATAAGCTGATCTCCAGCACCAGACTGATATTAAAAAGAAACACAGCTCCTCTTCCCGGTCTTAATGCACTTTCTGCGGCGATGCCAGATATCCGGAACATCCACCTGAGCGACAGAAATACTAAAATATTGATCAACAGGCGGTGACTGAACCGCGACGTCCTGATGGTCTTAAACCCGGCATTGATATTACCGTCGGTCGTATTGAGCCACAGAAATAACCAGGCCACCAGAAAACTATACAGGAATTTATTGCCCCAATCCAGCCAGCTTACTTCAATGGCGCCCACATGCGGGTTAACCTGTAAATAGTTAACCATCATCATCCGCGGCAGCGTCAGAAACAAAGCGATAACCAGCGCCGATAAAGGCAATAATTTTCTTGTATTAATGGAGCGGTTCATTCATTATAGCGCATTGAAAAGGTGTTCTCTTATTAATAGCCATCAGTATTATCGTTTCCCTGAATTATTGTGACCGGAGCGATTTTAACTCGTCTTTCATGTCTTTTTGATGGTTCTTAAAGATCTTATATTGTTCAGCGGTCAGCAGGTCTTTTATTTTCTTGTTCCTCTCGCTGCTGGCGGCTTTTAATTTGCGGTATTTGCTGAATTTGGAGCCGTTATCCTGTTTTAATTTAGCTAAGTCTTCGACGAACTGCAAATTTATTTCTTCAAATTTCGGCTGCTGTTCAGGGGTTAGTTTCAGTTCGGCTTTAAAAGCGTCCATCTTTGTTTTCAATTCTTTCTTCTGGTCCTCTGTCAATTTAGTCCGGGTAGTCTGCGCTGAAGCAGTTAATGACAAACTGAGGATCAGGGTTAGCGATACAATTATGTTTTTCATATTGGTATTTATTAATGGTTAAGCAATTTAAGAGTTATTAGTAAATGATAACTTTTCTACGGGGCCTTAGTGGCGCAACCCTAACAATGGGTGCCGGTTTCACGATCACAACGCGACGGGCCGGCAATAATACAGGTGCCGGCTTTACGACCACTACCCTGTGCGGGCGATAAATTACCGGTTTTCTGGTGATCACCACCTGCGCATGAGCCGCCTCGAACTGCAGGCAGCCTGCGATCAAAATAATTAAAAGCAATCTGGTCTTCATCTGTTTTTGTTTTAAAATGGTAAATCTAATTCCCTGCAAAACAATTCAATTGAAGCGCTGTAAACAGAAAATAATCAGCGAAGCGGGAAATGCCGGGTGTGAAACGGCAATTCGGACAGCTAAGCAATGCGTCAATTAAAACCCATGAGTATCGACACCAAGGTTACCTTTGGTCAGCTACTACCGCTGACTGATCAGGAATAAACCTTTAATATTTTCCCATTGACAGCTCCTTCCACACTCAGCAGGTAAGCGTTGACAAGCTTTTCCATCGGTACCAGATTATAGCCCGGAAACAAAGCACCATACCGTTCCTTACTATCGGCTACGAGCCCCGGACTTACCGCGTTGATCCTTTGATCATTCTTTAGTTCCTGCGAAGCAGCTAAAACGAAGCTGTTGATGGCACCGTTGATCATGGCGACTGCCGCACCATTCCGGGCGGGATGAACAGCCGCGATGCCTGTTGTCAGGGTGATCGAGCCTTCGGGGTTTAGAAGCTCTTTACCCAATAAAACCAGATTGATCTGTCCCATCAGCTTACCGTTGATACCGGGCATCATATCTTCCCCGGTCATGCCGTAAAAAGGCCCGTAGTAACCCGTTCCGGCCGTGCAGATAATACTATCTACCTTACCGGTCTCTTTAAACATTGCGGAGATAGACGAAGACGATGCAATATCCACCGTAACATCACCCGAACTTCGTCCGCCAATGATCACTTCATGTTTTTGCGAAAGCCTTTCCGCTACTTTTTTCCCGATGGTGCCGTTTCCACCAATTAATAAAATTTTCATATGCTTTTTTTGAAGCAAATCTACCGGGTTGTGCAGGACGGTATTGTCCAAACGGCTCATTCGATAGCAACAACGGCTCTTATTGCCTGCGGCGTCATTCCAAATTCGCGCTTAAAAGCCCGGGCAAAATAAGAAGTACTTTCAAAAGCACAATCGAAGGCGATGTCGGAAATGCGCTTGGGGGTTGTTTGCAACAACATCCGGGCATGCAGCAGCCTTTGCCGGTTAATATAAATTCTGGGCGGGCAGTCATATTGTTTTTTGAAATCCCGTTTAAAGGCGGCGAGACTGCGGTTGCAAAGCCGGGCCAGTTCGGCTACAGTGATCGGTTGTAAAATATGTTCCGCGATAATTGCCCTCATGTTCGATGGGTCTCTGCTTACGGCACTTTGAATAAACTCGGTCATCTCCTGACGGTAGCCGGAAGAAAATAATAAGGTTAATATTTCCTGTTGCTTGAGTGGAATCAACTGCCGGTAATCAAATAACTGATGGTCGAAATATTGGCGAAACTGTGCTTTAAAATCCTGTATTAACCTGTTTGCAGTCAGAACAACGCAGGGTCCATTTTCTTTAGCTGCCGGTTGCACTGCCGAAGGAACTAAAAAACTTTTCAGCATGCTTTCCGGCAAGAATAACATCAACGCTTCAAAATCCATTCCTTCCTCGAGATATTCGGCCATGACGTAAATGCCTTTTCTTAACAGAAAAACACTGTCTGGCGTAACGCTAAGTGTTTGATCGGCGAAATGGAGCAGCTTCACACCGCTGATGACAAAGATCAGCGTGTTTTCCGTCAGAAAAACCGTACGCTTACCGGCCTTGGACTCTATCTTCAGCTTGGCAAAAATATTCTGGTCAGCAGTTAGAAAAGTAGGGTCATTGGCGGGTGATTCACTTGGAGGAAAGCGGAAAAGCATCGGCGAACGTTTTAATTTGATCCGAATTTATCAATTTTATATGAATGGTATTCGCTGATCACGCCCCGTGATCCGGAAATGAGCAGGCTAATCAGCCTGCTCATACACTTGTTTTATTTGCCCCAGAAATCATCCTCCAGTGCTGCGTCTTCCGTGAATATCTCCACATTAACAATATGACCGTTGTTTACGGAATAGACATCAATATTATTAACGTTCAGTTCCTTTCCTCCGGCGTTGGTCGCCTGCCAGTTAAGCGTACAAGCCACCCGGTCGCCATTCACACTTATCGGGCTGAAGTTGGTCAGCTTCAGGCTATTGTCAGACAGTTCAAACATCTTACCGACCATTTCAAATACTTCGGGGCTGGATGTTTTGATGCCTGAAAGCTGGTTTGCACCTGGTTGGTTCCAGTTGACCTCCGGGTGCAACAGCATTCCTACAGTATCCAGATCCATTTCTTTTACGGCGGTTAAAAAATTAAATACAAGTTGTTTTGCGTTATTTTCCATGATTACGTTTTAGTTTATGCTTTTTGCTCAGATTGGATAAAATCAAGGATATCCTGGTTGAGCTGATCAAAATGGGTCAGAAAGATGCCGTGGGGTGCGCCTTTATACTCTTTATAAGTGCAATTCGGGATGATCTCTGCGGCCATTCTTCCGAAGTGCACGGGTATAGAAGCATCGGCAGTACCGTGGACAAGCAAAGTTGGTAAGGTTACCTTCTTAAGTTCTTCTCTGAAGTCGGTTTCAGACACCTGGTGGGTACCTTCTATCGCCGCTTTTAAAGAGGTGGTCAGAATCATATTTCGTGTCCAGGTGATGACGGCCTCAGATACGCCGGTGTATTCCGGCACATAGAATGCATTGCCGTTTTCCGTTAACCAGTTGGGAAAATCTTTCCGAATGGCCTTACGTGTGGCTTCAAAACAGCCAAAATCGACGCCCTGCGGATTATCCTCGGTTTGGAGTAAGTAAGGCAAGGTCGGCGCGATAAGCACGATATTGCTGATACGATCCGTGCCGTACCGGGTTAGGTAGCGAATGATGGTGCCACAACCCATTGAGTGACCAACAAGCGTGACATCGCGCAGGTCGAGCTCCGAAACCAGTCTTTCCAGTTCTTCAGAATAGGTATCATAGTTATAAGGGGCTCCATCCCTGTCTGAACGGCCGTGACCCCGGCTGTCAAATGCGATACAACGCATTTTTTGTTCATTAAAGTGAAGCATGTGCAGCTCCCACATATCTGAATTCATGGCCCAGGCATGAAGAAATACGATTGGTTTGCCGGTTCCCCAGTCCTGGTAGAAAAGGCGGGCTTTGTTTTTCGTTTTGATAAATGACATATTATTTTTCTTTTATGATGACAAAATTATTTGGTAGCGATAAAGAGAAATTGATATTTTGCGACAAATGAAAATTGCAGCGATACATCTCAATGGCTACATGGATTATGCACGGGTGCGCGGAATAGCGGTTCCGGAGCTGATCCAATTGCTAAAAAATGCGCCGTCCGATTTCTCCGATGAAGCCGCACAAATTGACGTGGAAGACTTTTACCGGGTACTTAAATTTATTGACGGCCGCTTAAAGGATGAGCTTTGGGGCATTAAAGCCGGAAATTTCCTCACGCTTAAATTGCTCGGTATCATTTACCAGTTATCACTTCAGGCAACGACGATCGAAGAAGCCCTCCATTATCTGCAGTCTTACCTTGACGCCACGCTCCCACTGGTGAAAGCGCAGATCGATGGTTCCGAAAAAGCGGTGGTCATTCAGTTTGAAATACCAAACGACGACGACGCGATCAACCGGGTGATCTTAGAAAACATGCTGGCGATCATTTCCCGGGAGATCACTTTCATGTCCAGAAAGCACTTGTCCATCAGCTTAACCTCTCCATTTTTCAATACCGCTTACCCGGCAGGTTGGGAAAAAAGCGGATCGTTTGGGATCAGCTTTGAACCCGGGATTTTAAAAGCGGCGCTGAGGCCTTATGATCAATTCAAGTTGGATGTACTGATTCCAGCATATTTGCAACTGGTTGAACAATGGAAACCCAGTGATAGCTTCGGAAGCGCGGTAAAGGTGACCATGCTTTCCATGTCTGATCTCCAATTACCCGGTATACAGACCATTGCTGATGCGCTGTTTCTAACGCCACGAACGCTGCAAAGGCGCTTAGGCGAAGAGAACTTAACTTTCCGAAAGGTCACCGAGGAACTGAAAAAAAAAGTAAGCACCTTACTTTTGCAGCATGATAAATATCCGGTAGCTGTGATCGCCGGGATCCTGGGTTACAGTGAGCCGGCGTCCTTTATCCATGCCTTTAAAAAATGGCATGGCGATGCTCCTTTAAAAACCAGGGCCAGATGGAAAGCGGCACCATTTGATATTTAGTTCAGCAACGGATGCCAATTACCTTTTGGCATCCGCTATTCCCCACCCTACCCTATTAAGCCAGCTCATCGATGATAACTTCCGGCTCGTTTTTCAGCAACGGGGTCACTTTGGATAGAAAAGCCCCAAGATGCCCGGAGCCAAAATGTTTATCCAGCGCCTCCTGATCCCGGTATAACTCCAGAAAAAGAAACGAAGTGCTTTGGGAAGTATCCTGATAAAGATCATAAGCGATATTTCCATCTTCGGCCCGGCTTTCCGCAATAACATCTGCGGTGTACTGCTGAAATAACTCCAGCGACGCTGCTTCATTAAGCAGCAGTTTAGCGATAACTCTCTTCATATTGACTGTTATTTATCGATTAACCGCATAGCCCCTTCACTGTACCTGGCCCCGGTATTTGAAAACCGGCGAAGCAAATTGTCTATCGCCAGCAGATCAGCTTCGTCGAGTGAGACATCTATAGCACCCACATTTTCTTCGAGATAGCGTCTCCGCTTGGTGCCTGGGATAGGAATGATATGCTCCCCTTGTGCCAGCAGCCAGGCTAAAGACAGCTGCGCCGCGCTGCAATCTTTAGTTCTTGCCATATCGGCCAGGCTGGCTGTCAGTTGTTTATTGTTCTCGGCGTATTCAGCCTGATATCTCGGCAGGGTTTTCCGGAAATCATCCGCCGATAAATTGGCTGGATCCAATGTGTTAGTGGTCATTCCGCGCCCTAAGGGCGAATAAGCGACCAGTGATATGCCCAGCTCCCGCGTAGTTGCCAGGATATCACCTTCTACATCCCGCGTTAATAAAGAATATTCAGATTGCAGCGCGGATATAGGATGAATGGCATGCGCTTTACGGATAGTTGCCGGGGAAGCTTCACTTAAGCCCAGATAGCGCACCTTGCCCGCCTTCACCAGTTCAGCCATCGCACCAACAGTTTCCTCAATGGGTACTTTAGGGTCAACCCGGTGGGCATAATAAAGGTCAATGGTATCAATCCCCAGTCGTTTCAGGCTGAGATCGACTGCCGTTTTTACCCAGGTTGCGGACCCGTCGGCGTAAACATTACCGGTCCCGGCGTAGCCCGCTGCTCCCTCCCGAAAACGAAAACCAAACTTGGTCGCTAAAAAAACCTTGTCCCGGTTTCCTTTCAGCACTTTAGCGATCAGTTCTTCATTTTTCCCGTTGGCATACATGTCGGCGGTATCCCAAAAATTAACGCCCAGCTCCAGCGCACGGTGTAAAGTAGCCAGGCTTTCTTTTTCATCTGTCGGGCCATAAGCATAGCTCATGCCCATACAACCCAGGCCAATTGCCGAAAGTTGTTCTGTTGTTTTTCCTAGATTTCTGTATTGCATTACCTTTTCTTTTTAAGCAAAGGTAATTTGACCCGCAACCAACCAGTTTATACGTATCAAGCAAAAGCGTATAATAATCAAACAATTGGTTTGCGAAAATCATTGGGCGCGCCGCCTGACAGTTTCTTAAAGAAAATAGAAAAGTAAGACGGGTATTCAAAACCCAGGCTATAGGCTATTTCAGCGATGGTCCAGTCGGTATGCTGTAAAAGAGCTTTACCTTCCAACAGCAATCTTGCTGCAATGTGCTCGGTAGTCGGTTTGCCGGTAATGGTCTTAACGGCACGATTGAGATGATTTACATGGATCGAAAGGCTGCGCGCGAAATCGGCGGCGGTTTTCAGTTTTAACTGCATGCCGGGGTTGTCTATCGGGAACTGCCGCTCCAGCAGTTCAAAGAAAAGGGTACAGATACGCGATGAGGCGTTTTTAGGTTTTTTAAAGTTTTCGCCCGGCTCCATCTTCATGGCCTCGTGAATAAGGAGGTGCAGCTGGTGGCGCAGCACTTCGTATTTATGACTATAATCAGAATGCATTTCCTGCAGCATTTTTTGATAGATCGCTGCAATATCCTGATGTTGCTGGGAGTCCATAAAAAACACCGGATTGCCGCCGACGCGAAAGAGCGGAGATTCCTGCAATGCGCCGATACGGTCATTAGGCTGAATAAAGGCTTCGGTAAAAAGGCAGAACCAGCCTGTCTGCATTTCCGATTCAGGCTCCCAGGCATACGGTATAAGTGGATTGGAAAAAAAGAGCGCCGGCTGGTCTATGCGGATCCACTTATCGGCATAGTGCAGTGTTCCCGTACCTATGACAAAGCTGATCTTATAAAAGTCGCGACGGCTGTAGGGTGTTGTTACAGAACACGCGTTGCGTTCAAAAACATTGAAATGCCCCATGCCCGACACCTGCATTGACCGTGCCTGAGGTGTAGGAAACGACATGCGTTCGTAAAAGGCTTCGACACTTTCTGAATTTACCATCGATTAAATTTATAAAAATCAAATCAAAACTAACTAATTGACCCATTCCTGGCGACTGGCTGAAGGCGACTTGGCCTGAATTGTATAATTTATGTCTTTCCGGCTATCGTATTAAGGTTTAATTTTGTTGTTCACCAGGCTGATCATACTCATGGAGGATCAAAAAAAGAAAAGAGTGGTTATCGTCGCGATGACCGGCCATCTGTTACTGGACTTTGCCGGACCGGTTGATGTCTTCAATGCGGCTAACAAAATTCTGGAATTCAGGGGTCTGGCGCCGGGCTACGAGGTAGCGGTTGTGTCACCTAGAAAAGATAAAAGCATCAGTAATTCTGCCGGAATGGAACTGATCTGTGCACACTCGGCAATGGATATCCAGGGCCCGGTCGATACGTTACTGATCGCCGGAAGCAACGATATCCAAAATCTGGATACGCCGATGTATCAGGACCTGTTCACCTGGCTAGCGGAGATCAACCCGCTAAGCCGCCGCATCGGATCAGTCTGTGCGGGTGCCTTTGTGTTGGCAAAGGCCGGCATATTGAACGGGGTCCGGGCCACTACGCATTGGGACCGCAGCGATCTTCTAAAGAAAAATTACCCGCTCATCAAGGTCGATAGCAACCCCTTTTACATCAGCGATCAAAATGTTTACACCTCTGGTGGCGTGTCAGCCGGAATTGACCTGGCCCTGGCCTTAGTCGAAGAAGACTATGGTAAAAACATCGCCTTGCAGGTAGCGCGGAGGCTGGTGTTCTATCTTAACAGGCCCGGCTTCCAGGTGCAGTTTGGTAATTTATTACCGAACTATGATACCGGCAGCATCACCGAAAAACTGAACGAGTGGCTGAAAGAGCATTTGCACGAACCCTTAAATAATGTGCGGCTGGCCGATCACATCAACATGAGCCCCAGAAATTTCACCCGGGTTTTCCAAAAACAAACCGGTATGTCGCCCGCTAAATATGTAGAAAAGTTAAGGTTGGAAGCGGCAAGAAAATATCTGGAGGATACTGACCTTTCACTCGAACAAATCGCCGATAAATGCGGCCTGGGAGGCCTGGTATCAATGCGGAGAACTTTCCTCAGACATTTAATGGTCACGCCATCCGATTACAGGCGGGCTTTTAAAACGTCTATAGCAGACCTGGTAAATGGATAAAATCAAAAAAGTAACAATATGAAAATAGCAATCAATGGATTCGGCCGGATCGGCCGGATGACGCTTCGTGCCCTGCAAGCCCATCCTGAAGTGGAAGTCGTGGCCATCAATGACCTGACGGACATTAAGACGTTAACGCACTTATTTAAATATGACACCGCCCATGGGCGTTTTCCCGGTGAAGTATCGGAAGACGGGGATAACATCATTGTCAACGGCAAACAGATCCGCTTGCTGAGCGAAAAAGATCCGCTCAAATTACCCTGGGAATCGCTGAACATCGACGCGGTGATAGAATCTACCGGCAGGTTTACCGATAAATCCACCGCACAGGCGCATATCACTGCCGGTGCTAAAAAAGTATTGATTACGGCACCTGCCACGGGCGGCGTCAAAACGATCGTCTACGGCGTGAACAACGAATTGATCGGCGGAGATGAAATTTATTCTACCGCTTCCTGTACGACGGGCTGCATCGCACCGATACTTTACATCCTTGACAAAGAATTTGGCGTCGAATCCGGCTACATGGTAACCGTACATGCCTTCACCGCAGATCAGAACTTACAGGATGCTCCGCATAAAGATCTGCGCCGGGCGCGAGCGGCTTCGCATTCAATCATACCTACTTCGACTGGCGCGGCGAAAGCGATTGGCGATGTACTTCCTGCCCTGAAAGGAAAATTAGATGGTTATTCTTACCGGGTTCCGGTCATAGACGCTTCTATTGTTGACCTTTCCATTAACCTGAAGAAGGAAGTACCGGCTTTGGAGTTGAATCGCATTTTTAAACACTACGCTGAAAACTCGTTGAAAGGCATTTTAGCTTATACGGAGGAGCAGTTCGTGTCATCCGATATTCTGGGGAATACCCATTCTTCGATCCTGGATAGCAGCCTGACCAAAAACATCGGTAAAATGGTGAAAGTGGTTTCCTGGTATGATAACGAAGTGGGGATTTCTAACCGGATAGCCGAGATGATCAGCAAACTATAAAGAACGGCTTCCGGTGATCAAAGTAATTGTTTGCCAAGACAAATCGAGGCGTTTTGGCTTCAATTGCAGAATGTAAATGCACAAATACAAAACGATGGATAAGTTTGATCATATTCTCCTGTTTAAAACCAACATTGTAAACAAGACAGATAAAAGGATAATTAAGTTGCTCAAAGACGCAGGTGTAAGCAAGTGGCACGTTGACTGCGAAGATTGTGATAAAGTTTTACGAATCGAATCCAGCACTTTACACCATCAGACTATTATAAATCTGCTGAAAAACCAAGGCTACGAATGTTCTGAATTGACGTAGCACTACATTGTTAACTAAATAATTCGAACGCTTGCTGCTTCACTATCGAGGCGAATGCATGTTTGAAAATTAAACATTTGAACTTTTTATTATGAATAGCATTATGAATAACTTCTCAACACGATTAAACATGAAAATGGCGAAAGCTAACCTAATAATCCTGGTAGCAATCTTTTTTGGGCACTGCGCTAAGGCCCAGCAACTCGTCTATGATAATCATGTTCATATTTGGGAAGGTGATAAATCTGTACAGAGCTATTTGGCTCAATTGAAAAGCACCGGACAGACCGCTACCAGATTTGGTGCCATACTGATCGCCAAAAGGGGTGAACCGCTAAGAACGAAAGCTAAGAATGACGAACTGATAGCGCTGTCGAAAAAATACACGCAACTGCTGCCCATTTGCTCTGTGCATCCCCTGGATGGCGACGAAGCCATCAACGAATTGAGACGGATCGGTAAATTAGGCGTGAAAGTGATCAAGATCCATCCGCACACCCAGGACTTCGATGTTACCGATGCTAAAGTAAAGGCACTTTGCCAGGAAGCCGGCAAACTGGGGATCATTGTGCTCATGGATAATGCCAATATCAAGCCAGGTGACAGCGAAAATCTATTTAACCTGGCCATTAACTGTTCCGGCACCAAATTCATTTTTGCACATATGGGGGCGTTCAATTTCCGCTTTTGGAATATTTTGAATTCCATTCGCACGGCCGAAGATTTTTACAAGAACAATATCTATTTTGATATTTCAGCCACGGTTGTCGCTTTAGCGGACTCCCCTGTTGAAGCAGAATTTGTTTGGACAATGCGAAATGCCGGAATCGACCATATCCTGCTGGGTTCAGACTATCCGCAATTCAGCCTTAAAGATAATGCAGACGCGCTGGACAAGCTGGATCTACGGCAAGAAGAGAAAGACAATATTCGTTACAATAATGCCAGAACGCTGCTTTTTCCTGAATCAAAATAGGTGGGATTATTGATTGCTGCCCGCCGGCAAATGATGTTGATTTAGCCTTAAAAGGTGAGATCGTAAATAAAAAAATATAATAGCATGAATATTCTGGTTACCGGAAGCAGCGGCCACCTTGGCGAAGCACTCATCAGAACACTTAGGAAAGATGGTCATAGGGTGCAAGGTATTGATGCGAAACCTTCTGATTATACTGATATCACAGGCGATATCGCTGATCACAATCTGAGCAGGCAGGCTGTCGCAGGTAAAGATGCGGTGATTCATACTGCCTCCCTGCATAAACCGCATGTCGCTACACACACCAAGCAGCAATTTGTAGATACGAATATCACCGGGACTTTGAACCTGTTAGAAGAATGCAAAAATCACAACGTTCGGCGTTTTATAATGACCAGTACGACCAGCGCGTTCGGCGACGCACTAACCAGTGACAACGGTTCAGGCGCTGTGTGGATAGATGAAGAAGTAATTCCACGACCAAAAAACATTTATGGCGTTACCAAACTTGCTGCGGAAAACTTATGTGAATTATACCATCGGAACTCCGGCCTGAATTGTATCGTCTTAAGGACCTCGCGTTTTTTTCCCGAAGAAGACGATCAAAAAAAACGCAGAACCATGTTTAGTGATGATAATCTCAAAGCCAATGAACTGCTGTACAGACGGGCTGATATTGAAGATATGGTTAGCGCACATCTGGCCGCGCTCCAGCGGGCCGATGCTATCGGATTTGGTAAATATGTAGTGAGCAGTAACACACCATTCACCAAAAGTGATTTAGCTGACCTTGGGAAAAATGCCGGGGATGTACTGAGCCGGTATTTTCCATCTTACCGGGAGATCTACAAAAAGGTAAACTGGCAGATGCTTGATACGATCGACAGGGTATATTGCAACGAAAAGGCAAAGAAGGCACTACAATGGTCGCCGAAGTACGATTTCGCTTATGTACTTGATCAGCTCGAAAACGGTCGCCCAATTAAAAGCCCCCTTGCCAGGGAAATAGGTTTTAAAGGTTATCACGACGTCACCTTCACTGAAGGTCCCTACCCCGTTGAGAGTTAGCTAACATGGTTCTCGTCAATAATGGCTGTGGACGCTGCACGCACAGCTCTCCTGAAATTTGACGGGCTTGTCCCGGTATGTTTTCTGAACAGATTACTCATATGGCTTTCGTCACTGAAACTTAATTCGTGGGCGATCTCTGATAGGGACAGATCCGTATATTCCAAACGGACCTTGATGAGCTGCAGGCGATGTTCCGTGATATACTGCCGGACGCTCTTGCCGGTCTGTGTTTTAAAAAATTCACCGACATAAGATGCAGCAACTCCGGCTACTCCAGCCAGATGGGCGATCGTTAATCGGTCCGGCGCGTAAATGTTTCTCCGGATGTAGGCAGTTAATTTAGCGATCAGATTGTTTTGGTCATCCGGGCGATTTGAACCATCAACGGCCGTTACATTTCTTGTAAATATGTTCAGCAGTACTTCCAGCAAATGCTGAACATTATCCCGGTAGTGAAGCTGCGGTTTGGCGGATTCCTGCGCAATTGCAGCCATGACGTTCTTAATCAATCCGCAATCTTCCGGCGTGTTAACCGGGTTTTTGCCCTCGCGATTATGACTGAGGAACAGATACTCCAGGTCTTTTAACCACTTTTCCTTTTTGTTTCTTTCCTGGTCAGACAGGCAGTTAGCAAAAAGCACATCAGAAAAACGGATGAATAAAAACCGGGTAGGCTCATTGATGATAAATGAACGACAGTCCTGCGGCGTATAGATCAAGAGCTGACCCGGACGGTAAGGCTGCCGCATGTGGTTAAAATAACGCTCGCCCTGTCCGTCTATGATATGAATGATCTCAAAGAAATTATAAACCTTCGCGGATAGATTCCACGAACTCATTTCTTCTGTCCGGATATCAAAAGCATGGAAATCAGGCTGTGCGATCATCCTCTAAATTTACATAAACATCCCCTTTCTATACAAGCCGGACGCGAATTTCAGCCCTAATTTTGACGCCAGCAAAACACTTCCAAATGAATACGACAAAAAAATTATTACTGCCGGTAAGCATCCCGGGCCTGTCCCTGAATAACCGGGTGGTGATGGCACCGATGAACAGGCGGCGCGCTGAAGCGGGCATTCCGGGGCCATCTGCCGTGGATTACTACCGGCAAAGAGCCGGCGCCGGCCTGATCATCACCGATAATACAGCCATCACGCCTAACGGGAAAGGTTATCTGAACACTCCGGGCATCTACACCAAAGAACAGCAATCGGCCTGGAAAGAAATAGCTTCCGCTGTTCACGAAGCCGGCGGCCGGATCTTCATGCAACTGGTACATACCGGGCGCATTGGTCACCCCTTAAATAATGAGGACGGCTCACAATTGGTAGCACCCTCAATTGTCCGGGCGGAAGGAAAAATCAGGGTCAGTGGAAATCACCATTTACCGATGCCCGACCCCATTGAATTGAACATCCAAGAGATTGGCCATTTGATCAGTAAACATGCGGAGGCCGCGCGATACGCCATCGATGCGGGTTTTGACGGCGTGGAGGTCCATGGCGCCCATGGCTTTCTGGCCGAACAATTTTTACATCCGGTAACCAACCTGCGAACCGATCAGTATGGTGGTAGCCTAAGCAACCGCTGCAGTTTTTTGCTGGAGACTGTAGCGGCAGTTGCAGAGGCGATCGGGCCTGAACGGACGGGCGTACGCCTGTCCCCCTTTTTCAAGATCAATGACCTGGTACCCTATGATGAGGAACTAGCAACGCACCAGTATTTAATAACCGAGCTCAATAAGGCAGGGATACTGTATATCCACCTCAATAACGTACAGGAAATGCCCCTGGAATTTTTGCAGGACGTCCGAAAACGGTTCAACCATATCATCATCCTGGCGGGCGGCTTTACTGCTGTTACGGCAGAAAAAGCCCTGCAAGAGGATTTAGCCGACCTGATCGCTTTTGGGAAACCCTTTATTGCCAACCCGGACCTGGTAGAACGTTTCAAAAAAGATTGGCCGCTTGCCGACGGCGATGAATCCACTTTTTACGACGGAGGCGACTCCGGCTATGCGGACTATCCTGTATACAGTCAGCCGCTGTGATCCGGATATAATAGTACTTTTCCTTAAATAAAAATACAGATGTCTGGACTCTCAAATTTGGCCTATAGCCTTAAATAACATTGTCGCGTTTTTACAAAACGTCCGGCAGGCCTGCTGCTACTTTTGCAGGTAATTAAATTAAAAGTCTATCATGCGAACCGTAAGAGCCATATCTCACCGTCTGATCGAATTGCTAAGAAAGCAGGAGTTTGTACAAGCCTACAACGAACTATTTAATGCAGAAGCAGAGAGCATTGACCCGCTCAATCCCAGGCCCGGGGGATTGAAAGGTTTACTACAACTTATAAAAGCAGAAGAACTGTTTCTCTCCAAAGTGCAGATCCATACTATTGAAATATCCGAAGCAATCCACGCCGGCAATTACTTCAGCATCAGCCTGTTCATGCGATTCCATTTGGAAGGCGAAGACAGGAGCATCGATGAACTCTGCGTTTACAAGGTGAAAGAGGGTGAGATCGTCAGCCAGCAATTCTTTATATAATCTCGTTTTTACTAATTTAACAACATGCAAACCATACTTCAGTCTGAGGCTAAAGTCCGTTTCCAGGACTGTGACCCGTTTAACCACCTTTACAGCACCCGGTATCTCGATTATTTCCTGAATGCGCGGGAAGACCAGCTGCTAGCTGCCTATCAATTGAATGTTTTCCAGGATATGATGGAAAAAGGGCTGGTCTGGGTGATCGCCGGAAGCCAAATCTGTTATTTAAAACCGGTATTAATGGGAGAAACTGTGCAGATAGAGTCCCAACTGATCGCCTTCACGCCGCGGACGCTGGCCGTAGAAATGCGCATGTGGGACGAAAGCAAGGCAGTGTTAAAGTCCATGATGTGGACTAACTTTACTTACTTTAATATTCAAACACAGAGAACTGCGCTGCATTCAGATGAGTTGACGCAGCTATTTGAGACGATCCATTTGCCTGTAGAACAAAAAGATTTCGAAGAACGGAAAAAAGAGCTGATCCGCCAAAACCGGTGAGATCAATAAAATTTATCCGTAAGCTAATTGTGTTCAGCCAGTAGCAATGCAGCTATTTTCTTCAATTCCTGTTCCGTACCCGGGCTGGCATCGTTGGCCAGCAGCACGATACCGGATTTTTCACCCGGGCGTATCTCGCAATAGCTGGTTGTCCCGAAGCTGCCCCCCGCGTGGTAAATAATTCGCTGATTTGAAGCCGGCTTTTTAATAAACCAAAACAAGCCAATACTATCCGCACCTTCTTCTTTCACTTGAACTATGGGCCGGTGCGCCAATGCAATCGCCGGATCTTTTTCGTTCAGATTTAATTTGAGATAGTTCAGCATGTCGGCGATGTCTGATTTGATATACCCGGCGGCAGGCACATTTTTCCACCAGGTCAGCCGCGGCATTGGGTTTCCGTTGTGATTATAGCCTACTGCCAGACGCGGTTTATCCCATTCAGTAATTTCTAATTTGGTGTCGGCCATCCGCTGCGGATCAGTGATGTATTGCTTTAAAATCTCTGCAAAGCGCTGATGATAGACCTTTTCTAAAATAATCCCGATCAACTGTGCATCGGCATTGGAATAAATGAATCTCTTTCCCGGCAACTCAGTTAACCGGAATTTAGCTAAACTATCCAGAAACTGTGCAGTTGAAAAGTTGCTGTAGCGGGCCATCATTTGCCCGGGTGAGCGGTCTTTTTCAAGAGCCGGAATGAACTTTGGCAAACCGGAAGTGTGGGTAACCAGATCCCGGAGCCTGACGGGCACGCCCCGGAAGGTTAAGTTGGAAGACATTTGCGGCAGAAATTTACGCACTTCATCATTTAAGGAAATTCTTTTCTCCAAGATGGCATGTGCCAGCAAAATTCCGGTAAAGCTTTTCGTTACCGACGCGATCTCGTACATCGTCCGATCAGTCGGTTGAATGCCTTTGTTCTTTTCTGTGCTGCCAAAATGGTAGCTAAAAGGTTTACCGTACTTAATGATACCGACAGATAGCCCGATATGCCCGGGTGTTTGTATAAAACGACGACCAATAATTTCCATACTGGTTGCAGCCCTGCCTGTGCGGGGCTGCCCAAAAGCGCTGTTGCAATGCCATAAAAAAAGTGCACTGGTTGAACTGATGGCTAACATGGCGTTCAGCAATTTCTTCATATCTCCATCAATATACGAAATCAACTTAATGTTTCTTCCACAGACTCAACTCTTCCTGTATAAAATAGTTCACCATATCGGTATATAGTTTTGCGATCATATCCTCGCTCAAACCTTGCTTCGCTGCCCATGCCCTGCGCTGGATCAGCAAAGCGGCGAAACGTTCAGGGGCTTTAACCGACGTTTCGCTTGTTTTGAACTTTGCCGCTGACTTGACGTATTGGTAGCGTTTACCAATCAAAGCGATAATTTCCTGATCAATGTTGTCGATTGCCGTTCTGATCTCCAGCATGTTTTCG
Source organism: Mucilaginibacter sp. HD30 (assembly GCF_054061755.1). NCBI lineage: Bacteria > Pseudomonadati > Bacteroidota > Sphingobacteriia > Sphingobacteriales > Sphingobacteriaceae > Mucilaginibacter > Mucilaginibacter sp. HD30. Next base: position 1,040,485 of record NZ_JBSSEO010000001.1, on the reverse strand, counting down.
CATTCTTCTGGTTTCTTCATTTTATGTTGCTTTAGTGTGGGGTTGAAGGCAGGAGGCGATTACCAATATCAGCGTCATGATCGCTGCTAAGGTACGGATCAAATGATAATGCAGCCACGGACTTTCAAAGGCAGTTCTTAAATCTGCCAGGGCCTGACCCGTCAGCGTAGGGAGATCAGCAACGGCTAAACGGTCATTTAGCGGAACATTGCCAAAAGCCGTTATCCCAAACACGCCGATTATATAAATAATTGTCGCAGCGAGTAAGAGGTAAAAACGAAGGTAATTATCCGCAGAGAACTGCTCCCAGGTGCTTAATGGCAGCAACACCAGGCTGCCCATAAAGCTGGCGAAGAACCATGGATTTAAAATGGCTTTATTAATGGCCTGCATCGCATTCAGATATTCCCGGTCAGGTAATTGGCCTAAACCTATGTTTACAGAACAACTGTAAGCATAAAACAGACCGGCGATCAGTGCAACGGCTAACGCCGTCAATAGCAAAAGGTATTCGCTCATTTTCTTCGTAGTTTTCATTAGTCCCGCAAAGTTTTAACATAATTGCCCACTGCCTCAATTTCGGCTTGACTGAAGGTTTTGCGCCATTGCGGCATGATCCACCCACCCGCCGAGATCTTATTGAATAACTCTTCGGGGCCGAGTTTGCTTTTACGCAGATCTTTCGCACCCCATTGGCCCTTGCTGCCATTCTCTCCATGACATTTTGTGCAATGCTTTACATACAAAGTTTTACCATTAATGGCGTTTGGCGAATTCTGGGCCTGGCTGGTACAGGTAATAACAGCACCTGCAAAAATCCCTGTTATAAAAGATGCGCTCTTAGTAATCATGCCACAAAATTGCAGCCTGTCTATAAAAGAAAATAGAACAAAACGGACAGGTTTTATTTGATCACTTCAGCCAAATTATCAATGACTCCCTGCGTTTGTTTTTGAAACTGCATGGGAGACATGCCTGAAAACTCTTTGAACGACCGGATAAAATGCGATTGGTCGGCATATTCATGACTGTAAGCCAGGTCCGATAATTTGTGATAATCAGTCGCGGCCAACTGTTTTAGCGACGCCTGAAAGCGGATGATGCGGGTGAACAGCTTGGGCGCTATACCGGTATGTTCTTTAAACTTACGGTGAAAGCTCCGCTCGGTCAGCTGTAACTCGTTTTGTAATTTTGCAAGGGCAATTTGCCCTTCAGACCTGATCATTTGATTCAACGCAAAGTCCATAGCGGGATCCTGCCTTTTGACATTGATCTCCAGTTGACGAGTTAAATAAGCACTGATTAACGCGACCCTTTCGCCGGCCTGATCTGTGTTTGTTAATTCTTCAGAAAGGGTTTCACCTGATTTCGCGAACAAGCTCAGGTTCAGACAAGCGTCCGTAAATTCTTCGGCTTTTAAACGAAATAGTGCTTTAAGGGCATTGGGTTGCAGGTATACCCCTACCGTACTAAACTTGCCCGATAAATTAAGTTCGGCGTAGCGGGTGGTTTGTCCGAACAGGAAAGCATCCGGCAGTTTTTTGCTTTCCTGAAAAAAGTTGCCGCTATCCGGGTGCTGAAAAATGATACCGGGACATCCGTCGGCCATCGTACGAAAATTTTTTTCGGACGCGTCTTCTTCCGACTCCAGTATCCAGAAATACCGGACGTATGGTTGTAAAGCTGCGGGCGGATGTATAACCTTAAAAGACACTTTGGTGATTATAAAGCACTAATGTAATGAACACGGCCACTAAAACAAAATTAGGCTCATGGACCCGGGCCGGATAATCTGCGCGTTCTGTCCATTGCGTTTATATCAAATAATGAAAGAAAGTGTAAAATAAGCATTTTTTTCGCCATCAGTCCGCTTGCAAATATCTATTAACCAATCGTTTATAATAAAGGAGCTTCCGGCCGTGCCGGCTAGGCTTTATACCATCATTCGTCATAACCCCGATATGATGATTTTGTGTCCTTTGATGATGCCGGGCTGCGCTAACTCGGTCCCGCCTTAAAATGACATTGTCGCATTTTTACAAAACCGGCGGAATGCGTCCTTTTACCTTTGCATGTAACTAACTAGAGGTCTACGATGCGGGCAATGACAGCCATCTCTCACCGTCTGATCGAATAATTACGAAACCAGGAATTTGTAAAAGCCTAATCTATGAAACTAACCCTTATCAAAACATTTTATACGCTGATGCTGATGATCACCTGCACGGGTGCAGCATTTGCGCAAACTCAACCTGCAACGGCAAAAGTAACCGGATCATTAACGGACGAACAAAACAAACCTATCAGCTATGCCACCGTAAGTTTGTTAAGAGCCAGAGACTCGTCTTTAGTTAAAGGCGCTTTAAGTAACGATGCCGGAAACTACTCATTTGATCGGGTTGGGCCAGGGAACTACCTTATAAAAGCCACCAATGTGGGCTATGGCCAAACACTAAGTAAAGGCTTTGCGGTAACCAATGATGATGTTGCCGTACCTGTTATTACCATGAAAGAAAGCGCTCAAAACTTAAATGCGGTTAATATCACATCTGCCAGGCCCTTAATTGAACGTAAAATCGACCGTGTGGTTATGAATGTCGAAAATAGCGTGCTGGCAGCCGGCAATTCGGCAATGGATATTTTAGAGCGTGCGCCGGGCGTTACCATAGATAAGGATGATAATATAAGCCTTAAAGGCAAACAGGGTGTTACGGTTATGATCAATGATAAACTTACCTATTTAACATCAGCCCAGCTGGCTAACCTGCTGCGTTCAACTGATGGCAACAGCATACAAGCTATCGAGATCATCACTAACCCATCTGCCAAATATGATGCTTCGGGCAATTCCGGTATTTTGAACATCAAACTGAAAAAAAACAACCAAACCGGCACTAACGGCTCTTTAACATTAACAGGTGGTTATGGCACTTATGCCAAGAACAATACCAGCCTGTCCTTAAATCATAAACAAGGAAACCTCAATCTATTCGGTAATATCAGCCGGGGCGACAATCAGCGTTTCCAGTCGTTGGGTATTCAACGTACGGTTACGGACGCTTCAAATAACAGCACTTATTTCGATCAATATTCGTTCATTCCCCGTACCATTCATAGCAATAGCTACCGTATTGGTGCCGATTATGACCTGTCGCCTAAACACAGCCTGGGTTTTGTTGTGAATGGCTATTTTAATTCATTCCTGGAAAGTGTAAATAATGTGAACCACATTGGTACCACACCTGCCGCCAGTGATTCCTACCAAAATACACTTACGACCAATAGAGGATCATTTAAAAACTTTGCGGTTAACATCAATGACCGTTATAAAATAGATACTTCAGGCCAGGCCATCAGTTTTGATGTTGATTATTCCAAATTTAATAATAATACGATATCCCAGTTAAACACCGACTTCTTTGCAGGCAATGGTGCGCCCGGAGCAACATCAATAGGTTTGCGCAGCCAGGCGCCGTCAACTATCCGGGTGTTTACCGCTAAAACTGATTACACCTATCCGCTGACAAAAACCTTAAAGTTAGATGCGGGATTAAAATATAGCGATGTGCAAACGGATAACGACTTTAAAGCACAGAAATTAGCCGGGGCTGATTATATCAATGATCCTGCACGTGCAAACCATTTTGTTTATAACGAAACCGTAAGCGCGGGTTATTTAAATGTAAGAAAAAGCTTTAAAACCACCTCGGTTCAGCTGGGCCTGAGGGCGGAGCACACCAGCTCAACAGGCAACTTATTAAATACCGGCCAGGTTGTACCGCGCGATTATTTAAACTTTTTTCCAAGTTTATTTATCAACCAAAGCTTATCTGCCAAAAATGACATCGGCTTCACGTACAGCCGCCGCATTAACCGCCCGAGTTATGACAACCTGAATCCGTTCGTTTTCTACCTGGATCAATATACTTATGGTAAAGGCAACCCGTTTTTGAACCCCGAATACACGAACAACTTTGAGTTTAGCTATACCTATAATAAAACAGTGAATTTAACCCTGGGCTACAGTGTTACCAAAGACGTAATGACCCAGATCTTACTAACGGATGTACCCACAAAAGTTACTTATCAAACCTTTTTGAATTTACAAACGCAGAAGAATTACAACGCCAGTATCAACACACCCTATACGATTGCGAAATGGTTTACCGGTAATATTAACCTGATAGGTTTTTATATGGGGTTCAAATCTGATAACCTGTTAGGCGGAAATTATAACAAAGGCCGTTTGGCCTACCAGGCAAAAATAACCCAGAACATCAGTTTTGCAGGTTTTAAGGCCGAAATTGCTGAAAACTATCAATCATCATTCATATTTGGCTTATTTGAACTAAAACCTCAATATGCGGTTGATGCAGGTTTAAGCCGCGCATCTAAAGACAAAAAGTGGAATGTTAAACTCAGTGTGAGTGATATCTTCAATATACGCACCAATGATGTAAACGGCAATTACCAGGCAAATCATTTCCAGATCAAACAAAAGAATGAGACCCGCGTAGCACGTCTTACATTTACTTATAATTTTGGTAGCAGCAAGATCAAAGCCGTTAATCACCAAACAGGTAGCAGCGATGAAAGCCGCAGGGTAAATTCAGGTAATTAGCCTCTTATCCCATAAACGGGTAATAAAAAGGGACGGTTATATAATTATAATAGTCCCTTTTTGAGTTTGTTCAGGGGTGCCAGTTCACGAGGCCGATATCCGACGGGTTGAGCCCGGTATAGCGCTTGACCTCTTTAGTTAAATGCGCATGATCGTAATAGCCCTGTTCATGGGCAATTCGCAGGAGGCTGTCCTTCCCCTTGTTATACTCGATCCGCTTGCTCGCATGCATAAATTTGACGATCCCGATGAACAACTTCGGGGAGATCCCGATCTCCCTTTTAAAAGACCGTTCCAGCGTGCGGGGGGTGATATGATGTTCGCGGGCCAGAAAATCGACGGTGAGCAATCCTTTAAACCGGGTTACGGTCCCCGTGATCGGGATCAGCGCAGAGGTCGATGTTTTGAGCTTGCTTTTGAAAAATTCGTCTAAGCGTGCGCCGAGACCCGGATCCAGGTCGATCAGGCTCATCAGGTGCCTGTCCGGAAACTCAATGGTTTTATCAACCAGCTCTTCCGCAGGTACCTGATAAAAATGCGCAAAGCCAGCCGGTTTAAAACGGATCCCCACAAAAATGGAATCCGGGTGACTCGTTACCACGCCGGAGCACGACATGGTACCGCCGAGATAACTATGGCCCGGTTTGAGTTCGGTCAGGTGATTAAAGAGCGGTTTAGAGCTGCCGACATTAATAAAAATTTCCATGCAGCCGTCCGCAAAGATCCGCCGCTGGGGTGCGCTCACGACCGCACCCGTTTGCAGCACCCAATACGTCTCGATGTAAGGGCTCAATTGTTCACAGGGTGCAAATTCGGCGTATTTCATCAAAATCAATTTTGTCGCTTTTTTACAAAAATCACGGACAGCCATGGGGCTACTTTTGTAAATATATCTATCCTGCCGTTTCCTATCAACATTAAATCGCAATGTTCCGAAATTTATGATCGATCCTACTGCCTGTTAAAACGCCTGCAAAGCACGCTTACCAAATTGACCACCAACCTAACCCCCAAAAATAAAGAGCTTACGAAGCGTAGACTGATCGCCGCGGTGGCTTTTATATTTAAAAATGAAGGCTATGCCGGGCTCGGTGTGAACAAAGTTGCCCGGCAGGCAGAGGTCAACAAAAAACTCATTTACCGGTATTTTGGCAGCTTCGAGCGATTGATCGAAGCGTATGTCGTCGAAACGGATTACTGGATGCGGTTTGCCGATCATATGCGGGACCTCAGCATTCCGCAGAACGCGCCGGATATGCAGCGTTTACTCAGCCAGGTGCTCCAAAATCAATTCATCTATTTTCTGGAAGACCGGGAAATGCAGCAACTGATCCTTTGGGAGCTGTCCGCGAAGAGTGATCTCATGCGTAGCATTCACAATACACGGGAAGCCATGGGCGCGCAATTCCTGGAAATGAGCGATACTTATCTCGAAAAAAAAGCGGTGAACTTCCGGGCGATCGCGGCCCTGCTCGTCGGCGGGATCTATTACATGATCCTGCATATGCGGCATAACGGGGGCATGTTCTCCGATGTCAACCTGGCGAGTGATCGCGGCAAGCAGGATATTTTAAAGGCGATCGACCAGGTGGTGAATATGGCCTTTTCAGCGGAGGACAAGTAGCTTATTCCGGTTGCAGGTTGAACTCCCCGATAAATGACGCAGTTCACTAGTTTATGGCTGGTAACATATCCTCAACATCAAAGGCCATCACGCTTCGTGATGACCTTTGATGTTTATAACTCCATACGCTTGGTATTAAAAAATGGCAAAAACGCCGTGTCTCCTCATCTCTTTGTTTTCCTGCTATAGCTTAGTCTATCTTTACTATACCAGCCGCTTCCTTAATTCGAGCGTATATAAGCAGTAATCTGGGATCAACGCCTGCATGACCCGGTTTTCTCTTAGTTACTATGGTGACTAATTGCTTTCCGGCACGCAAGCGGTGCTTCTGCAGGTATATCCTTTCATTTGGATCTCCTTTGCCCGTAAATAGACCCAATTCCACCCAATCATCCATCGGGGCTTTGCGCTGCGTGCCTTTTTGATCATAAACATTTTTTTCGGCGTTCAACTCTAACTCGGTTTGCCAGGTCCCATCTTTAGCTCTCGTTGTCTTAGCATTTTCAATTTTAAATTTCCAGTAGGTATTTACCTCGAAAAGGTCATGCAAAAAGTATCTCAGCGAATCCGGCGTTACTTTTTTCAGTTCGCGATAAAGGTCGAGCGTTGTAGTGAGCTTAGCACCGGGCAGATTACCTTGTTCCTTCAGCTTACGAAAAGCTGAGTTTACCTGAGCATGTCCGATGTATTCGCCCAGTGCATAGAAGGCGAAAGGCCCTTTACGGTAAGCCAGATAAGGGTCAACCGCTCGCAACAGGGACTCGCCCCGCTTGATCGGCGGATAGGGAAAAGGTTCCCGCATGAAGGTACGTAATAGTTCCAGCTGGCTTTCGCCCCGGCTTGCTTTAGAAACCTGCATAGCCGCATACCAGGCAAAGCTTTCACTTAACAGCGGCGCCCCTTCCGCAAAGGCATAATCAACCGAAAATTGATGGCCCATCTCGTGCGCCATGACGGCATACGGCTGATCGAGATCTGCACGTTCTTTTGCGTGCCAAAATGGATACCCTTGCCCGTACGAGATCATGCCCGGCTCTGAGTGCAGACTGGAACCTAAAGCCTGCGGATGTTCTAGGACGCTTAAGTAGGCATATGGGTAAACCCCAAACTGCTTGTTACTATAAGCTAAAGACGCTTTGATGCTTTGCATGGTCGATCTCAGGCTTTGGGTATGACCGGGGAAATGAAAGATCCGGATCTGCACCTTGTTGAACGTTTCTGTATATACCGCGTATCGTCCGGAATAGAATGCAAAACTGTTAGCGATGGGCACGGACGAAGTGTATTGAAAATAACGCCGGCTCCCGTGATACCAGGATTTTTGCAAAGCGCCGGGCGCAATGGCCACCTGGCTGCTGTCAGTGCTTACTACCGCCTCAAAAAAAGTTTTGCCGTTGCGGGCCATCGCTTCGCTTTGTGCGGGATCATCTAAGGCGGGTATAGCGGACCGCGGTGGCAAACCTGCATCACGCCGGTCTGATGCGTTCGCCAGTTCACGCCGTGGTTGATAACCTATCGCCGGGCACCAGTCATTACTTTCAAATACGGCAGCGCGTGGCGTTATGGCCGGGTCTGCTCCACGGTTTGTGAATCCCCGGCGTTGTATCTCCACTTCGAAGCTCAGTTTAATACTATCACCCGGCAGGAGGGCATTGTGGAGCCCGTAGATCCGGTAACCTTGCTGCTGATCATTAACCTCCAGATTTGCCTGGCGGTCGAACTTTAATGCACGGAAAGTTACACCGTTGGCTGCGCTGGTCAGATGAATATCGGTTATAGGTGCTTGGGTAGTATTGGTTAAAAGATAGCTCCCGTTTATATTCACCAGCCTGACAGCAGGATATATGTCAACTTTTAACCGGGTATGTGTTATTTGCGGTTGTGGTACTTTCGTATACCGCTGATACCGCCGCTCGTAATCCGCCTGCTGACCTTTGATGCTGGCAGCTGACTGATATTTATTTAAAACATGCAGGTTATAAAGGATATAGCCTCCGATACCCGCCACTAGCAAAATGCTAATAACGCCGACGATCTTAGTTGCCCTGGTCGTGCGAAGAACAGCATATTTAAAACGCGCAAGATAGCTGCCTTCTCTGCCCCTTACCCATAGTTGCTGCCCGATCACTGCAAGCACCAGGGCGAAGGCTACCCAGTACAACTTAAACCAAAGCCAGGGCGCCAGCGAATTGCCGAAGCCGCTCATGGTGGTATATGACCATTCAGGTGATGCTGCATAGATTAGTAACGAATGCGCAATGCCGAGCATGCCTGCCAGCATGGCGATATAAGCAAAAACCAAAATATTAACCAGGTAGCCGATATATTTATGATTTACTACGGTATGAACTACGATGGCTAGCAAGGCGAACAGTAGATACTCGGGCAATTGCAGGCCGAACATTATCTTTATATACAATCCGATCTCCAGATTTTGATAGCCGAGGATGAGTTGCGCGCCTACACCGGCGAGCAGCAGGCAGGCAAGAAACGAAATCAGCACCAGGCTTAAGCCTAAAAACTTACCGGCAAACTGTGCCCAGGAAGAGCCGGGCAATGCACCGGTGATATCGTCCATGCGGTGGTCACGCTCCCGCCAGACCAGCTCGCCAGCGAAAAAGATCGTCAGCAGCGGCACGATCGCCCAACGGCTCAATGCGTTCGAGACTGGTGTAGTCAATTCCTGGAGCACACGGATGGTGACCGGTGCTAAGGGTGTCCCCAAAGCCTGCATCTGGTCGACAATGATAAACAGGGCAAATAAGGGAATGAAGATCAGCAGCGCCAGGCCTGTCCGACTTTTAACCAGCGTGCGAAAAGAAGTTAAAGTAATGGCCAGGGTTTGCCTGTAACTGAACTGCCAGCCAAACGTGCGCTCAACAACAGGCAAAGGCGTATCCCGCGCATTTTGCCCGGAAACCGCTGCTACATTTTCTGGTTTGGACTCTTCGTTTTTTTGCTTGGCTTTCCGCTCTTTACTTGCCTGGTATACGAAGCGAAAACGTAAATACGTAACTACCAGGGTAAGTGAGCCGATACCCAGCCAAAAAAGCCGGTTAGCTAATATAATGCCTTCCAGGCTGATTAACCGCCATTTTTTCTCATAAGCTGTCCAGTCGGCGCCGAGATTCTCCAGGAAGACGTGTACACCCAGGGGATCCAGTAACATGCCTTGCTCACGAAAGACATAAAACCGCACTAGCGTCGCCACGAAATAACTCATGAATACCAGGATGATACTCCCCAGGTAGGCGGCCATCGGTTTTCCTTTACGCAGCGCAATGCAAAACTGTATGGCGGTGGCAAAAAAAGCATTTGGCAGGCTGAAGTAGGCGAAAGAAGTCAGGTAAGCTGCCGGCCGGAACGGCCCGATCACCTCAGGCTGCATGCCTGGGAGATAAACGCCGAGCAGGCCACCAATGGGTATGGCCAGCAGGATCAGCAGATTTATGGCTAATGCTGCCCCGAATTTACCAAACAGAAAAGACCTCGTATCAATGCCGGTCGTGTAGACCAGCGAATGCATCCGGGTCTGTACGTCCCTTGCGGCTGCGTCACCCGCCACAGCAGCGGCCATGACCAGCCAGAGCATGCCCGCAACTGCCTCCGTTTTTATGATCAGGTAAGGTGAATTGACGAACAGCGTATGGTAAAGCGCGTCTTCCAGGGAACTATCCCGTGTAAGCAGGAACGCAATTAATAGCAATACGCCAAAAAATAACCAGGTATATGGCTTGCGCAGCTGGTAGCGCAGCTCGAACAAAAATATAGCTTTAAGCTGCATCTCCTGCCCTCCTTTTTCCATAGTGGCCGGCCATGGTCGTGAAATAAACGTCTTCCAGGCTGGACTCAACGGCCTCAAAACCGGCGCCCGGCTGCCCGTTTGCATAGACGTGCACCACTGTGCGGCCGCTGAACAATTTAGTGGATATCACCGGGTATTGCGCCTCCACCGCGGCCAAGCTATGTTTGTCAATGACCTTGCGCCAGACCTTGCCCTTGATCTCAGCAATGGCCTGTTGGGGATCGCCCTCAAGTAAGATCTGCCCCTTATTGATAATGGCCATTCGTGTGCACAGCTCCGCCACATCCTCGACGATGTGGGTAGAAAGGATGACGACGCTGTTTTCGCCAAGTTCGCTTAGCAGGTTCAGGAACCTGACGCGTTCAGCAGGATCAAGACCTGCCGTTGGTTCGTCCACGATCAGCAATTGCGGGTCTCCAAGCAGTGCGACCGCCACGCCGAAGCGCTGACGCATGCCGCCTGAATAGCCTCCTAATTTTTGTTTGCGCACATCCCAGAGATTGGTTTTCTTCAGCAAAGCTTCCGTGATCTCACGCCGGGCTGCACGGCCGGTGATCCCTTTTAAAATGGCAAAGTGATCAAGCAGATCATAGGCTTTGGCACCGGGATATACCCCGAACTCCTGTGGCAGATAGCCCAGCGTGCGACGCAACAGGTCTTTCTCCAGCAAAACGTCCAGATCGCCCAGCGTGATGCTGCCCTCGTCTGGTTCCTGCAAAGTGGCCAGCGTGCGCATCAGGGTGGATTTCCCGGCGCCGTTCGGGCCTAACAGGCCATACATACCTTGCGGAATAGTAAGTGATATATCGTTGAGCGCCTGCACACCGTTGGCATAGGTTTTCGACAGGTTGCGGATGCGCAGGGCATTTTGAAGGTTATCCATTTCTTTCATTGTTCGTATTTTCATTAAGCTCAGAATACCAGGCATTACACCTCATTGTCTTACTATTCTATGTAAAAGAACTGTCTTGGATCAACGCAGCAAAAAGCGATATGCCGTTGCTGTAAACTAATCGACCAAACCCTGGTTTTGATCGCCTGGAGCGTCCAGGGGTCAGATCGCGGTATTCGTAGACCGATCAGGTCAACTCGTCGAGTAGCCATCCCGGGAAGGCCGAAAAAAAATATCTTTGTTTTATGGAACGGATCAAAAAGCTGTTCGTGCTCATTCATATCGTTGTGTGGATGCTATTCAGCGCGTTCGTAGCCCTTCAATTAAAAGAGGACAAAAGTTTTGAATGGCTGAACGCGACCTTTGTTTTCCTACTAACCGACCTGTACGTTTTTTACAGCCACTTTTTTATTTTGACCCGTTACGCTGATAAGCGAGACCGGAAGGCTTATTTCCTCCGCCTGGCAGGGATCGTCCTGACCGGGCCATTTGTCTTTGCGCTGCTTCATTATGCCGACGGGAAAGCGGACCACCTGTTCTATGAGTACTACGGTATGGCATTGTTCACCATCGTACCTATATTTATTTTCCTGAGCTGGTTGGCCCGTGTGACAGAAAATCTCGTGCTCAATACCATTAAAAAGGAACAATTGGAGAAACAGGCCATCGAGGCCGAACTGTATTATTTAAAATCGCAGATCAATCCTCATTTTTTGTTCAATACTTTAAACAACATCCATACCCTTGTTTACAAGCAAGCTCCGGCCGCACCCGAAGCAGTCATGCGCCTGGCCTCCCTGATGCGCTATATGATCTATGAATCTAATGCGCCGATGGTGCCGCTTTCGAGAGAAATAGACTATCTGAAAGATTACGTGAGTTTGCAGCAATTGCGGTATAAAATGAGCCCGGTGGTCGATCTGGAGATCAAAGGGGATTTGAATTCCTGCAGTGTAGCCCCGCTCCTGTTCATTCATCTGATTGAGAACGCTTATAAGCACAGTCCTGCCCGGCTGGAGCCCGGTGATATTAAGGTCAGCATAGCCGTTAATAAAAAATCCCTTACCTTCGAAATCCGGAACCCGGTCAATAAACAACCGGGTAACAGCCTTGAGGGGCCGGGCGGCATTGGTTTGCAAAATGTCCGCAAAAGGCTGGCCTTGCTTTACCCGGACCAGCATACACTGGAGATCGACGGAGCGGGCGAAACCTTTGTTATTAGCTTAATTATCAATGGACCTCAGTTAAAGGCACATGAGTGAAAAATTGACCTGCTATATCATCGACGACGAGTACCTGGCTCAGGAAATACTGGAGGCGTACATCGCTAAAGTTCCTTTCCTGGAGCTGAAAGGCACGTTCATGAGTCCGCTGGAAGCAGCCGGTCAGTTAGCGCAGGAAAAACCCGACCTGCTTTTCCTCGACATCAATATGCCGGATCTCGATGGGCTGAGCTTTATACCGATGCTGAAATATAAGCCAATGATCATTCTGACAACGGCTTATGATCAATATGCTCTGAAAGCTTACGAACTGGAAGTAAAGGACTACCTGGTGAAGCCATTTCCTTTCGAAAAATTTTATAAAGTGGTACTGCGCCTTTACCAGGAGCAAAACACCAGACCGGTATCTGCCCGGGAAGATGAGACCGTAAAGATCAAAAATGAACCGGAGTACCTGTTCCTGAAAGTGGGCCATCGCATACAAAAAATTGCGATCGGCGACATTCTTTTTATCGAAGCCATGAAGGATTATCTGCGGATCCATATGGTTAAAGAAAACGTCATGGCCCTGTTGAGCTTCGCTAAACTGGAGGAATTGCTGCCAGCGGCCAATTTTGTGCGGGTGCACCGTTCCTTTATGGTAGCCGTTAACAAGATCGACCATATCGAAAAAAACAGGATCAAAATTGGGGAAGACGTTATTCCGGTAAGTGAGAGTTACGCCGACCAGTTCTACAGCAGGCTAAAGGGACTTTCCTGATCGATCCTATAATTAAGCTGACAAAACTGCAACTACCCGAAAAATTCGAGTAGTTCAGTATGAATGCGCCTATCAAAAAAATAACTGATAGGTAAGCCTTTGTTTAAGTTGGTAGAATGCAGGATAACAGTTGTTCTAAAAGAACATTTTACAGCAGTCACATTTTTATTTAGGCGAGGCCCGCGATCAAAAGCAAAAACAAACCGGTCAGACCCAAGATATTAGCGATCAGCAGCAGCAGACATTCCAAAAATCTAATGACGAGCGCGCTGCTGTAACTGCCAAAGTGCTCCACCCCACCAAATCCCCTGCGGTTGAATCTGCGCCTGCCTACCCAATAGCGGATAAACAGGCACGCGGCTACTAACAGCAAACCGCAGGGGATGATCATTTGATGAGTTTTCATATCAGCCGAATAAGAGTGCCACTGCCGGCTTAAATTTCGGTTCGGCCTGCTTGTCCTGTTGGGTATACTGCAGCAGCGCGTGCGCGGTAAACAAGGCCATAAATCCGCCGAAGAGCTGGTCCGCGAACACGGGCGCACTATTAGCGAGGTCAGCCGGGTATTTGGCGAGCACGTCTTTGGTCTCCTGCGCCAGTACAAACCACATTTCAACGGCGAATAACTGGTCTTTCCACTCGGCACCGATCCGCTCCCGATCGTTCAATACCGTTTCGGTCAACTCCGCGAGATACCCCAAAAACTGGGGTATCTCGTTGCTGAGTAAGCTGTGCAAAAGCCTTGCTTTCTGCACATTGTTCAATATTTTTAATGGCTGCATATTCTTAGTTTTTAATGAAGTTTAAAGCATCAGCGCCCTGACTGGCAAAGTTCCGGCAAAGATCAAAAGCGACCTGCGCGCGCTGCTTGGCGGTGCCATCCATGATGGACTTAAATTTGGCGTCCCCGTCCTTGAAGCTGCGCACGTTCTGGTAGTAGCCCGTGATCGCGTTGTAAGCGCCGAACACCGTTCCGGCTGTCGTGTCCATCTGCTGAGTCGGGTTGCCCATCGCATAAGCGAAGGCATTGTCGACGATGTTGGTATAGGTAGTGGAAAGCTTATCCGCCAAACCCAGCTCCAGATTGCTGATCACTTCTTTATTCGGCGCCATAGCCAGCTGGATCAGTTTTTTTACCTGAACATCAGTAATGCGCACCTTCGCCCAATGATTAAAGAGTTCTTCCAGTTCGCCGGCCATCACCTGCGAGATGCCCATTAAGGTATGCGCTTGCTTTAAGCGGTCGTTCGCCGAGGCGGTGTGCCTGATCTTGATCCCGTTGGAGTGGTTCCGTAAAGCGGCATTTAAGGTGTTGTTACAAACGATGCGGGTCGGCGTAAACGCGGCGGTGATGCTGCCAAAGCCGTCATGCGAGGTGGTCAGGAACAAATATTGCTCGATCAGGTCCTGTTTACCGACCTTGATATAATCCGGCAGCTTGGCCGTGATAAATATCCGCTCCCCCTTGCCTAATGCGCCGGCGGTCTCATATTTGATCCCGCTGCCGCCACCTACGATCGCATCAAAGAACTGGAAGGCATCCGCGTTCTGTACCACGGCATAATCTTTACCCACTACCCCCAGCACCGCGTCGTTATCCGTGCGCACGGTCGCGTAAAAATCAGGGACGTCAATAGAAGGAAAAGCCAGATCGGTGTCGATATTGTCCAGCCCGAGGGCGGCGCCATTGGTAAACAGGGGCCGCTTCTCTACGAAATAATCCAAACCGGCATAGCTGATCGCTTCCGCGCTGGTGGCGTGATCTTCCACGATCTGCCCCAGTCCATGCCATGCTTTTTCCTTTACACTAAAAAAACTGTGTTTTGCTGTCTGCTCGTTATAAAAAATGTTGTGCGCCATGATCTTAAATTTTAAATGTTTTTAACTCAATGAATTCCTTAGGCTGCTGCCTGATTCTTCCGGTTTCCCTTAACCTTCACCGCTTCCGCCTTACGTGAAGCACCTAAAAAGGTGATCTCGTTGGTATGAAAGTTCAGGCTCGCCATGGGCTCGCCGTCCCGGCTTACCCAAGGTTTCGCGCTGATATGGCCGAACAGCTGCACCAATAAGCCTTTGGTTAAATAAGGCGCTACGGCCGCCGAACGCCAGTAAGCGCAATCAATAAAGGTGGTCTCTTCCCTTTGCTCGCCACCCGATACATACCGGCGGTTCACCGCCACCCTGAAATTGGTTACTGATTTGTCCCCTTCGATGTTCCTTACGGCAGCGTCTGCTACCAGTCTTCCTGTGATTTCCATGACCTTAAATTTTAGTCGTTTAAATTTGTTAATTAATGAATTACGCTGCTTTCCCTTTACCTCAGCGACCCTCCCGGATAGCTATTTTTCAAAAGAAAAAACGGTAAAAAAGAAAGTCAAAAGAGCGGTCGTAAAGCCGGAGCGGGAGAACTATAAGTCCCGGAGGGTGGCCAGAACAAGGTGGAGGACATTATGCGTTCGTACGAAACGACTGACCGAGATTGACGCCGCTTTTGTCCGTTTTCTTTGGAAAATAGCGTAAGTGGCTACTTACTCCAAGCAGTCCATCCCTTAAAGTGGTCCCGCAAATACGGGAACCGTTTTTGCACAAACTGCGCAGGCTTTTGCAGCGCAGCAAAAATGCCGGAAGTATAACCGGATGTCGGCAGCTGATTTACCAAATAAAAATTTTGATTTAAAATTTGCACAACCAAATGGTTGTATTATATTTGGCAACCATTTGGTTGTATAATGATAGAAAGAAGAGACGTATTCCAGGCCATTGCTGATCCTACCCGGCGCATGATCATCCAGAAATTATCGGCCGGCCCTTTAAACATCGGGCAGATCATCGAAGATTTTGACATCAGCCGGCAAGGTATTGCCAAGCACATCAAGGTACTCCAGGAATGCGGTATCCTTACGGTTACCCAAAAAGGCAGGGAACAATACTGCGAGGCCCGGCTGGAGCAACTGGACGAAGTGGTCGATTGGGTGAGTGCATCCCGCAAACTCTGGAACCAACGCTTCGCCAAACTTGACCAATTTCTGGCCGCAACAAAAAACGAACAAAAATGAGCACTACACCAAAAGAACTATTAATTAGTCACCTTTTCGACGCCCCGCAGGAGGCGGTTTTCCAGGCCTGGACAGATCCGGAACAATTAAAACACTGGTATGCACCCGATGGCTGTACCATTGAATATAAGTCCATCGATGTTAAACCCGGCGGACACTTTCATTCCTGCATCCACGACCCAGAACATGGCGATTGCTGGATCACCGGCACTTACGTGGAGGTGTCCCCACCAGACAAACTGGTGCTGACCATGGCACTTTCCAATGAACACGGACAAGCCACGAACGCGCTGGAAGCCGGTAAACCCGAAGACTGGCCTGCCGAGATCCTGACAACGGTTACCTTCCGAACAATAGCGGGGCAAACCCAGGTAACCATTCATCAAACGGTTGCCGAAGCAGAAGCGAAGAAAACCGGGGCTTATCAAAGCTGGATCAAAATGTTCCATAAATTGAATCAGCTGCTAACCCAATGAAAAAGTCACTCGCTTTCATCGGAACCGCCATCCTCTTATTATTATCGCTCATGAGTCAAAATTCCATCGCTCAAAGTGGCTACGCCAAGGTTAACGGCCTTGACCTATACTACGAGATCTATGGAAAGGGAAAACCGCTTATCCTGATCCACGGCGGCGGTTCCACTATGGAAACGACCTTTGGCCGCGTGATCCCGCTGTTTGCCAAACACCGCAAAGTGATAGCGGTGGAATTACAGGCCCACGGCCGGGCCGGCGACCGGGACCAGGATCTTTCTTTTGAGCAGGACGCTGATGATGTTGCTGCGCTTCTGAAGATATTAGAAATCGACAAAGCTGATTTTTTCGGATTCAGCAATGGCGGGACCACTGCCGTCCAGATCGCCATCCGTCACCCGGAGCTGGTCAATAAGCTGGTTTTAGGTTCGGCGTTATGCAAGCGTACTGGTGTTTCGCCGCAGTTCTGGGACTTTATGAAACAGGCCAGTTTAGCCAATATGCCCGCGGAACTAAAAGCAGCCTATTTAAAAGTTGTACCCGATAAAGTCCGCCTGCAAACCATGCATGACCGGGATGTGAAAAGAATGCTCAACTTTAAAGACATACCTGACCAGCAGATCGAAGCCATTAAGGCACCAACACTCATCATTAACGGCGACCAGGACGTGATCAGGACTGAGCATGCCCTAGAACTGCATAAACAAATTGCAGGTTCGCAATTGATGGTCATCCCCGGTGTTCACGGCGAATATATCGGGGAGATCACTACGCTGGGATCGCATAGCCATGAGGCCGTGTACGTCGTGCCTATGGTCGAAACCTTCCTGGATAAATAGCTGCTGATAACGGCATCAGTCCAGCGCTAGAACACATGACCGTCATCTCCTCTAGCAGTACGAAATTCTTATCAACCTTTTAACAGGATCGTTGTTAGGAACACATGCAAACAGAAAACATCACCCATAGCGATAAAACCAAATACAGCGACGCCGAACTGAACGAGTTCAGGGAACTGATCACCGGAAAGATCAAAGTAGCCAGAGAAGAGCTGAACGACCTTGCGAGCACCCTGAGCGCTTCCAACACCAATGGTGATGATGCGGCTATCGCCGGAAAAACACTGGAAGACGGCTCCGCTACTATGGAGAAAGAGCAAACCAATCAACTAGCCGCACGACAAAAGAAATTCATTGAGCAACTGGAAGCCGCGATGATGCGCATCGACAACAAGACCTACGGCATCTGCCGCACCACCGGTAAACTGATCCCCAAAGAGCGGCTGCGCGCAGTACCCCACACCACCCAAACGATGGAAGCCAAATTAAAACAAGCCTAACCGGATGAAAAAGCTGGTCATTTTTGATCTGGACGGCACCCTGGCCGAAAGTAAGGCCGCGATCGACGACGAAATGGCGTCGATCCTGTCCAACCTACTGACCGTGGCCCAGGTAGCGATCATCTCCGGTGGTGACTGGCCGCAGTTTCAAAAACAGGTGCTGGCGCACCTGCCGCATACCGATCTCAACAAGCTATCGATCCTGCCCACCTGCGGTACCAAGTATTTCAACTACGAGCATGGCTGGCAGCAGCTGTATGCAGAAAACTTTACCGCCGATGAAAAAGAACTGATCACAACAGAACTATCAAATGCAGTAAAAGCCTCCGGCTTTGAAGCGAAGAAGACCTGGGGCGAACAGATCGAAGACCGCGACAGCCAGATCACCTACTCAGCCCTGGGACAAGCCGCTCCTATCGAAGAAAAAAAGAAATGGGACCCTGATTTTGCCAAGCGCAGGCAGATCAAAAAAACACTGGATAAAACGCTGAAAGGCTTTGCCGTCAACATGGGCGGCGCTACCTCCATCGACATCACCAAACCCGGCATCGATAAGGCCTACGGCATCAAAAAATTGAAAAAAGTCCTGAACATCAAAATTGCCGACATGATCTTTATCGGCGACGCCCTCATGGAAGGCGGCAACGACCACCCCGCCTACAAAACAGGCGTCGCCTGCATCAAAGTGCGCGGTCCTGAAGACACCAAGCGTGTGATCGAAGGGATTATGGTTTGCCTGGGCTTCAAGCCGCCACAGCTCATTTAAACCGTTATTTGTCGTTTCCTCCATATACCGTTACAAATTTCATTCCTGGCGTAACGCACGCTAAATGTCTTTGCCTCAGCAATTCATCTTAAAACCCTTTGGCCAAGTTCTTGTTATCATTAAAACATTACCTGATAACGAAAATATGTCAACAAGAGGAGCAAAAGTGGAAAGAAGTTCCGTATCGGAACAGCCGCACGAATTAAAATACGAAGCAAAAAAAACCGGAACGTCTGCTGACAAAGTAGCAACTGCAAAAAGATCAACCGGCTCTAACCAGCGTGAAACCGTTGAGAAAAAACTGAAGAAATGATAGCTGTTTCGTTGTAAACTGATTATCCAGCCCCGTAAGGGGCTTTGTTGTCTATGGCAGAACTTGAAAAATACAAAGCCAAGCGGAATTTTAAAAAGACCGCGGAACCGTCCGGAGGAGAACCCGGTACGGACAAACTGTTGTTTGTCGTTCAAAAGCATGATGCTTCGCATTTACATTATGATTTCCGGCTGGAGGTTAAAGGCGTTTTGAAAAGCTGGGCGGTACCCCGCGGGCCGTCGATGGATCCTGAGGAAAGGCGGCTTGCCATGCCCGTTGAAGACCATCCTTACGATTATAAGGATTTTGAGGGAATCATTCCCAAAGGACAATACGGCGGCGGCACGGTCATTGTCTGGGACGAAGGCTGGTATGAACCGGCTGTGGAGGAAAAGCTGAAAGACAAGGCAGCAAAGGAACATTGGATGATGTCCAATTATTACAGGAATGCTTTAAAGATCACCCTGCATGGGCATAAACTTAAAGGTGATTTCATCCTGATCAAATTCAAAGAAGATAAATACGAAGGCGGGTGGCGGCTGATCAAAGCAGATGACGAATATGCCAGTAAAGCAGATATCCTCCTTAAAGATAAGTCGGTGATATCAAAAAAAACGATTGAGCAGATGGCCGGAACTGAAGACGCAGCTATCTGGGAGAGTAACCGTGCACAGGATAACACGGAAAATAAACCAACGAAAGAAGAAAACACAGCAGATCTGAAAAGGCAAGGCATCAAAAAGGCTATGCCCAGATCGGTGAAGCCCATGCTATGTACGCTTACCAAAGAAGTAGTGCCGGATGAAGATTACCTATACGAGGTGAAATGGGATGGCTACAGAATCATTTCCTACGTCGCCGATGGTAAGGTCCGCATGGATTCCCGAAGTGCCCTCGATTACACTAAAAAATATCCGCCGGTTGCCAAAGCCCTGAAAGAGCTTGGCCATGATGCGGTACTGGATGGCGAGGTTGTTGTATTTAACGAGGAAGGCAAGCCCGACTTCGATGCCCTGCAACTGTACAACGGCCACTACACGCCTATTAATTATTGTGTGTTCGACATCCTGTGGTTGGACGGTTACAATTTAATGGACCTGCCGCTCAGTGACCGCAAAGCCATCCTGAAAGAACTGGTAGCTGATCATGAAGTGTTACGCTACAGCGAATCGTTTGATGACGGCGAAGCCTTATACCAGCAGGCCCTCGACCTGGATCTGGAAGGCATTGTAGCTAAAAGGAAAGACAGCGCGTATAGTCCTGACGCCCGCGATAGCAGGTGGCTGAAGACCCCAACGCGAAAACGCCAGGAATTTGTGATTGGCGGTTGGGCGGAATCCGATAAGGTGCGTTCTTTCAGGTCGCTGCTTTTTGGTGCCTATAATGCTAAAGGCGACTTCGAATGGATCGGCCGCTCGGGTGGCGGCTATAAACAAAGCGAGATGGCGGGCATTCTTAATCAGCTTCAACAACTCGAAACGGATCAAACCCCTTTCGTCAATAAAGTGCTGGATACTAAAGGCGCGAAGATCCATTGGGTCAACCCGGAACTGGTGGCAAATTTTGAATTTGCGACCTGGACGAAAACGGGTCGTATCCGTAAACCGGCGACCTTTCTGGGCTGGCGGCTCGATAAAAAGGCAAAAGATGTGGTGCGGGAAGTCCCCTTAAGTGCTGAACAGGAGCAAGAAATCCAGCAGGAACCCGAAGTAACCAAACTGGTTGTACCGGCTGCCGACAGCAACTGGCCAAAAATTCACCATAAGAAAATTCATTCCGAGCGTGACTTTGAATTTGGCGGCCATACGCTGACCATGAATAATATTGAGCAGGACCTCTGGCGGGGTATTACCAAAGCCCGGCTGATCCTATATTATCATAGTATCTGCAGTTATATATTGCCGCATCTGAAAGACAGGCCCTTATCCCTGCATATCAAACAGGATGGCGCAAACGCGCCCGGCTTCTATATCAAGGATATGGAAGGGAATGAGCCAGACTACCTGGATATATTTGCAGATCAGCGGCGGCATAAAAAGAAGGGTAAGCGCGATCAGATTGATTACGCCGTCTGCAACAACGAAGCCGCTTTGCTCTACCTCGTTAACCTCGGCAATATTGATCTGAATCCCTGGAGTTCACGGACTGATCACCCTCAGCATCCTGATTTCATCAGCATTGACCTGGATCCATCGGATGAAGACTTCGGGAAAGCGATCAAAACCGCTCAGGCGGCAAAAAAGGTATTTGACCAATTGAAGCTGCAAAGCCTGGTCAAAACTTCCGGGAAAACAGGGATCCACTTATTTCTGCCCTGCGAAGGCTTTACCTATCCGCAGGCGCGCACGTTAGCGGAGAAGATCTGTGAAATGGTATGTGCGGAAGTCCCCGATATTGCCACCACAGATGTCACGATCGAGCATCGCGGCACTAAGCTGTTTGTTGACCCCAGCCAAAATGATTATGCCGATACCCTGGCCAGCGTTTATTCCGTCAGACCCTATAAACATCCGACCGTTTCGACGCCGCTGGAATGGAAAGAAGTTAAGGATAAGCTCGATCCCGGCAAATTTACCATGGACACGGTCCCGGACAGGCTGGAGAAAAAGGGAGACCTTTTCAAAAACCTGAATGATCCAAAGATCAAAGCGGCAAACGCGAAAGCGCTAAAGAAACTATAAACTCACTTCTCCGTCCTCATCATAAAGATGACGCAGGTTATCATTCAATAGCACGCCCTGGTGTTTAATAAGGACATCGTTATACCACCGGCAGTAAAAGTTAGCGGTAGCGGACTGCGCCGTCGGGCCCTCGGCGGTAACGCCTTCCGCCAGGTTCCGACCATATTCAATGAAGATCAGGTCATCTTCCAGCCAGCTGCATAGTTCCGTCAGCGGAACGTTCAAACGTTCAGAGATCGCCTTTAAGTCGACCAAATTTTCTTCCGCTTTCACGATATCTTCACGCTCCGGACTATGGTCGTCCGGATGCTCCGTATCCAACACTTCGGCTACTGCATCATTGGCCAGGCCGGTCAGCTCGCTCGCTTCGTCGCGGCTGATATTCATCTGCCGCGCTACATAACTTAACACATCTTCCATATTTCTATAACCCTCCCGCACCACGTCAAGTTTTAAAAACTTGAAGCAAATAAAATTTGTTATCTATTTATGAACGAGGAGCAAATACCAAAAGATGAAGCCGATGAGATCGGTGGTACGCTGGAAAGCGAGAACGAAGTGAACAGCGCGATTGAAGAGCAGGGCGATGATGCTGCTGCAGGTATCCTGCGGGATACCGATGCGGCCAAACAGGAGCAAAAGAGGGAATCTCCTAACCGTGATCTGGAAGGCGCACCTTAATGAAGATCGCCAGTTATAATATCAACGGAATTAACGGCCGGCTGGACAATCTGCTCCGTTGGCTGAAAGAAGCCGACCCGGATATTGTTTGCCTGCAAGAGCTGAAATGCGAGGATAAGAAGTTTCCTGAAACACAGTTAAGGGATGCCGGATATCATGCGATCTGGCATGGCCAAAAGAGCTGGAATGGTGTAGCGATACTTTCCAAAACGGAAATTAAGGAGCTCATGCGCGACCTGCCCGGTGAGGATCATGAATTTACGCACAGTCGTTACATCGAGGCGTTTACCCATGATCTGGTGATCGGCTGCATCTACCTGCCTAACGGCAATCCCTGGCCTGGCCCAAAGTTCGACTACAAACTGCGCTGGTTCGAGCGGCTGGCCGAACACGCGAAGGATCTGGTTAACCGGGAATTGCCGGTACTGCTCATCGGCGACTACAACGTCATGCCGACTGACCTGGACACCTACAAGCCCGAAAAATACATGACCAATGCGCTATTCCGGCCTGAAAGCAAAGCTGCCTATCAAGCGCTGGTCGGCCAGGGCTGGACAGATGCCATCCGGACTTTACATCCGGGCGAGCGTATCTATACGTTTTGGGATTATTTACGCAAGGCTTATGACCGGAACGCCGGTTTGCGTTTAGACCATTTTTTGCTGAATAAAGCGGTCTCGCCGCAATTACTGGAAGCGAAAGTAGATAAGCACGTGCGCGGCTGGGAAGGCAGTAGCGATCATGCGCCGGTCTGGATAAGATTAGCTGGCAGTGAATCACCAGCACCAAAAAACAAGGCGATGAAAAAAATAACGTTACCCAAAAGTTTCCTGGCAGAAGGCAGGGACAGCCAAACGGTCAAGGTTGACGGCTGCCCGCTCACCTTTAACCATTTAAGCAAAGTCTACTGGCCGGAAGACGGCATTACCAAACGGGACATGTTCAACTACTACGACCAGGTCGCTGAATATATGGTGCCCTATCTGAAAGACCGGCCCATGTCGCTCAACCGGTTTCCGAACGGCATACACGGACCTAGTTTTTACCAGAAGAATGTAAAAGACAAAGCGCCGGACTGCATGGCCACGATGCCGCATACGAATGATAAAGGCGAGGAAAAGGAATACCTGGTTGCCACCAATAAAGCCAGCCTGCTCTGGATGGCTTCCCTCGGCTGTATTGAGATCAACCCCTGGTTTTCACGGGTGCAATCGCCCGATAACCCGGATTTTTGCGTTATCGACCTCGACCCGGATAAACAACATTTTGATCAGGTGATCAGTGCCGCGCAGGAAGTTAAAAAGGTCCTGGATGCCATCGGTGTAACTGCTTACCCAAAAACCTCCGGTTCTACCGGCATGCACATTTATATCCCGATGGGCGCTGAATATAGTTATGACCAAAGCCAGATGTTTGCCAAGATCATCGTTACGCTGGTACACAAACAGATCCCCGGGTATACCAGTCTGGAACGCATGGTCAAAAATCGCGGAGGTAAGATGTATCTCGATTTCCTGCAAAACCGGCCGGATGCCACCATTGCGGGTGTTTATTCGCTGCGCCCTAAGCCCGGCGCAACCGTTTCTATGCCGCTGAGCTGGGACGAGGTTAAACCGGGACTGACCATGCGGGACTTCACCATCCATAATGCCATGGATCGGCTGAGGGAAACCGGCGACCTCTTTGAGGGCGTGCTCGGCACGGGAATTGACCTGATGTCTACGATACAAAAAGCACAAAGTATATTTTCTTAATTAAGAAGCGGATATGAAATACGGGTTAATGATCGATATGGACGGCGTGATCTACGCCGGTGAAGAACTGATCAAGGGTGCGGATGAGTTTGTTAAAAAGCTGCTCGACCAAAATATTCCATTTACTTTTCTTTCCAATAATAGTTCGAAAAGCCGGGGGGATGCCGTAGAGAAGCTGGCCAAAATGGGCATTGAGGTTACTGAAGATCATATTTATAGCAGCGCCATGGCTACAGCGACATTTCTAACCGAATATTATCCCGGTTGTAAAGTGCATGTACTTGGGGAAGGTGGTTTACTAAAAAGCCTGAAAAACGCGGGTATAGCGATGGTCGATCAAAAGCCGGACATCGTGCTTTTAGGTGAGGGCCATGAATTCAGTTTGGATAAGGTACACGCGGCGGTGGATATGATTCTTGACGGGGCCAGGTTTATCGCCACCAACCGTGATCCCTCGCCGCGTCGCTCAGGCTGGAATAACCTCGGTATCGCGGCAACCGCCGCCATGATCGAAGAGGCCAGCGGCCGTCAGCCCTTTGTGATCGGCAAACCCAGCCCGGTCATGATGCGGTCAGCCGCTGCCTACATGAAATTAAAGCCGGAAAATATTACCGTTATCGGGGATACGATGGAAACGGATATTATCGGCGGTATCTATATGGGTTTTAAAACCGTCCTCGTTTTATCCGGCATTGCAGATGAAGACCAGCTGATCCGTTATGGTTACCGTCCGAATCTCGTCATACGGTCGGTAAGTGAAATTGAGTTTCCGTTCAAGTGGTGGAAGTAAGGCATAACAATTATCCTCAAGCCCCTTTTTTTGCGGTTAAACTACTCATCAACTGATCGTAAAGGTCATCGCTTTTAGCCGCTTTCGGTTTAAGCTTCTTGATCGTTGGACGTTTGCCTTTCGCCTTCTGTTCGATGATATTCATCAACTCCGTATGATACTCATCCTTATATTTGGATAGATCGAGCGGTTCAGCGTATTGGTCGATCAACGCCAAACCCATTTTTAATTCTTTTTCACTGACTTTAATCCCGTCATCCAGCTTCAGTTCGTCCTGCTCGCGAATTTGCTGCGCAAAACGGATGCGTGTTACTACGGTGGCTTTATCTACCGGGTGCACAATGCACAGGCTTTCCGTACTTCGTAAAACAAAGCGCGCAAGGCCCGCTTTTTTTGACTTTTTTAGTGCTTCCAGCAAAAGTGCGTAAGCTTTATTGTTTTTGGTGGCAGGCTCGGTATAGTAAGAGGTCTCGTAATACATAGGATTTACAGAGGCCACATCTACAAAGCTTTCAATCTCGATGACCTTCGTCTTTTCTGGCGCTGCTGCTTCAAAATCTGCGTCCTCAATAATCACATAGTCATCATCATATTTATAGCCTTTGACGATCTTATCGTAAGGAACTTCCTTTTTCGTGTTCTCATTTACCCGCTGAAACTTGATATGCGCATGGTCACGGCTGTCCAGCATGTCCAGGTCAAGCCTGGTTTCCTGTACGGCTGAAAATAATTTAATGGGGATGCTTACCAAGCCGAAACCAATCGACCCCGTCCAGATACTTCTCATAGCTTTATTTTTCTAATGTTATCGTTCAGGCCATGCGGATGATGCGCTTCAATCTGATCAGCCAGGAGATGAAGAATCTCCTCATTAACGTTACCGGGATTTTGGCAGATCTGCAGGAAATCGTGTCCGTCGGGCGTAAAACTGGCTACATAAGCACCATTCTCGTAAACGCGGTATTTACATTTATCTTCGTCATGATGCACATACTCCCCCACCTCAAAGTGGTGAATTTCATTGTCCTTATTGATCGTGATCGGGTAATTATCCATATGTATAACAACTACTACAGACCCGTTTTGTTTAAAACGGGTGACGTGGATATTACGGAGATACTTACGTTTTATAGCATTAGTCAATAGTCGTCATCAACGTGTTCGGCTCTGAGCATAAAAGAAGTCTAATCGCCTGAAAAGGCAGGTCAGGCTCAATGTTGATTAAACAATAAAAAAACAAACAAACAAATAATAATGAGCGGTTATTCAATAAGGCCGTCATTTAACAAACCAATCGCTACCGGCCAAATAAGGTCTGTATGCGGTTGCCCCCCCGTTACTGGATGCATTAGCCGCTATGTTAGCAACTTAAATGACGGAATTCTCTGAATAATTAACTAATTTGTGGATCAAGCATCGAACGTGAAACAATCAATTATCCATATCGCTCTTTTAGTTCAGGATTATGATCACGCTATTGAGTTTTATATCAACAAACTGCAATTTACCCTCCTGGAGGATACGCAGCTTCCAGATGATAAGCGATGGGTATTAGTTAAACCTCCCGGCGAAAGCGCCTGTAGCCTTTTGCTTGCAAAAGCCGCAAACCAAGAGCAATTACTTTCCGTTGGTAACCAGAGCGGTGGCAGGGTTTTCCTGTTTTTAGAAACGGACGACTTTTACCGCGATTATAGCCAAATGAAAACTAAAGGTATCCATTGTGTGCGCGAGCCCAAAATTGAAAGCTATGGTACTGTTGCCGTTTTTGAAGACCTGTACGGAAACCTATGGGATCTTATTCAACGAAATAACTCGTAAGAATGCGATAATATCCCTGATCTTCTCTAAACAGACAGCTTTAATGCCACGCCCTATTCCTCTCCATCTGATTGGCCCTACTTTTGCAATCACTCAGCAGGCATTTTGATACCCCACCCATTTTAAGGTATAGAGCTGTTATTTGTCGCAAAAGGTCAACTCCCCTCCTGCTATTCCTGATAATATTGTGAACAGGAAATCTACATATCGTCTATAGCGAAACAACACCGCCGGCCTTAAACCTTAGAGGACTGGAAAACCGGAGTCAACTTTTAAACAACCAGGAAGCGTAATTGATCTTCAACGAATACTAACCCCGATAGGGTATAATACTCACGTCACTAGGCATAATCCCGTTAGGGTATAATTAATAAATTTAATTTACGTTTGTACCCGAAAGGGTATAAATATGTTATCGGAGTATTTAAAGAAAAAGAGGAAATCGTTAAATCTTACACAGGAAGACCTGGCGGCAAAGGCAGGTGTTGGGCTTAGGGTTGTTCGTGAGATGGAACAGGGAAAACCAACATTACGTATGGATAAAGTGAATCAAGTCTTAAGCTTATTTGGCTCAGAACTCGGGGTGGTATTAAAAGCAAAAAACGATGAGTATTGCTAATTGTTTTTTCTCTTTTATCTTGTATCCCGGCATTAAACGCAATAATAGCTGCTTTACGTAAGAAAATCAGTTGGGCCAGAGTTCCAGTAATGGTTTTACCAATGATTAGCCTCATGTGCTTAATTTGGGCTTCTACAAGCTTCTTCAAAGTGCTAAATTCGACTTAATTGATGTATAGTTTTAGCGTTATGAGTTCTATTTCTCTTGGTATATATTTTGGAACGTTGCTGTTCGGCGCTTTATCTACCTTTAATTTGTTTTTGCTTTTCAAAAATCTTAAAAATATGCCAAGCCGCTTACAACCTGGTATATGCTCATTACTGCAATATCGCTGTTTAGGCTCACAATAATTTTATTATCAAATGGTTGGATTGGTCTTAGAACATGGGCCATGTGATTTATCCAAATTACAACAAAACAATAAACGGTTACTAGCAGTTTAAGGTCATTTACTTGACTTTCAAAGTCCGAGCATTGAAAACTTATATACGCAAAGCCGACAGTAAATTATCCCGGTAATTGAGACTTATCGGAATTGCTACTTCACCCAATTCCGCCGTGTTTCCTTTGATTGACAATATCTTCGAAAGGTTAACGATATAGGAACGATGAACGCGCAGAAACTTTTCTTTTGGCAGGGTATCTTCAAAAAGCTTAAGGTGCATACTGGCTAAAAGGCGTTTATCTTCCAAGTATACTGAACTGTAATCCTTTTCTGCCTGTATATAACTGATCTGATCATAGTTAACGCGAACCAACCTGGTATCCTGCTTAATAAAAAGGTAATCTGCAGCGGCTACTGGAGGGTGTCGCGGTGATTGGTCTGCGGCCTTAAAAGTAAGTCGTTCCTTTGCCTTTTGTACGGCTTGGCAAAAACGTTCGTAAGTAACCGGTTTTAATAAATAATCAACAGAGTTAAGTTCAAAGCCTTCTATCGCATATTCCTGATAAGCGGTTGTAAAGATCACCAATGGCGGTTGGCGCAAAGAGCGCAGAAAATCAGTGCCCGTTATAACAGGCATCTGGATATCCAGAAAGATCAGGTCAACCTGGTGCTGATACAAACCTTCATAGGCCTCCGTTGCGTTCATGCAACTTTTGAGCAGTTTTAAACCCGGCGTTTTTTCTAAGTAGCCGGTCAGGATGTCCCGTGCGATGGGTTCGTCATCAACCACCATGCAGTTAATTTGCGTGTTATTGGTCATAAACTGATCTCCAGGTTAACTGCGTAAAATTGTGCATTTTTTTTTACCTCGTAAGTGTATTTACCGGCATAGTACAGATCTAGCCTTTTCTTTAAATTTTTCAGGCCGATCCCGCCGCCTGCATTGAGCTGGCGGTTTTCATCCAAAGCGTTGGTTACCTTAAAGGTTAGCCTCTCAGCCTGAGTATAAAGTTGAATTGTGATCGTGGCTCCAGGCTCATCGGCGCTGTATTTGAAAGCGTTTTCAATCAGCGGAACCAGTAATAATGACGGTAAAACGTGATTATCTTCATGGATGTCGAGGTTAGCCGTCACCGTTGTATGATTAAGCCTGATTTTTTCCAGCTCGATGTAATCCCGTAAAAGATCTACCTCCTTTCGCAGCGGCATTTGATCAGTACCCGGACTATGAAGTGTATAACGCATAAATTCAGCTAACCGGGCTACAATACCGGCTGCTTTATTGTTCTCATTTTTCAGGATCAACCCATAAATATTATTGAGTGAATTGAATAGAAAATGCGGATTCACCTGCGATTTTAGAAAGTTAAATTCCAGTTCTACATTTTCTTTAGCCAGTTGAACAGCCGCCAGTTGCTGCCGGAATGCCCCCAGGGCTATCTTGATGGCTACCGGCACGCTGAGCGAAAAGAGGAGTGATATAAGGACGCCCATACTGGCTATTTTGGCAAACAAACGGTTCAACAAGTCGCTCTGCAAAAAATGATAATAGCCGTTGTTATGCGCCTTTAACTCAGCCATGCAAGCAGCACAGTTCAGCAGCATGGCATTTTCAGATAAGGTAATTCCCAACGTATACAGGATCAATAAAACAATAATCCCAATGATACCCGACCCATACTTTTTTGCTTTAAGCAAAGGAACACACCAATAAATCAAAGGATAATATACCAGTATAAGATTTATGGTATTTACACCTGCCAACTGCCACATGAACAAATTGGCGAAATTATCATAAGTATTAAATGAAATTGAATTGTTATACCAATTTAACAAAAGGCAGCCTAACCAAAAAAGTACATGCACCATTATTCGTAAGCGGGTGTAACTGTGCAGCCTGGTTATTACATATTCAAAATTCATTCACTAATTTCCATTAAAATAAGTTACAAGAATAAACTTTCCGACCAACCTGCCTTTTTTAACAATGAAAGCGCCTGCTCAAGCAATGAAATAAAAAAAATTGTACTACTTGCTGGAAAAGTCCAAATAGACCTGTCTGTTTGCCCACTCGTCGATTTTATTTTTCCCGATACCAGATTAAGCGTCCATTTGATCATGATCACGATCAACAATTTAAGCTACCGTTATAGCAAACATAAAAAATTATTCAACGGGCTCAACCTGCAAATGCAGGCCGGTAAGATTTATGGACTGCTCGGAAAAAACGGTGCGGGTAAATCTACACTGATGAAAACCATTACAGGTTTGCTTTTACCTTATGAAGGAACTTGTACCGTAAACGGTCTGTTTCCTTTTAAACGGGAGGCGGGATTTTTGGAGCAATTGTTTTTTATACCGGAGGAGTGCTATCTGCCGCCATTAAGTATTGAGCGTTTCTTAGCTATTTATGCGCCGTTCTATCCCGCATTCAGTTACCTGGCTTTTGAGGACTATTTGAAAGAGTTCAACATTTCTCCCGACGGAAGTCTTCACCAACTGTCGTTTGGTCAAAAAAAAAAGACCTTCATTGCCTTCGGACTGGCGGCCAATACCCGTTTACTGGTAATGGACGAACCCACCAACGGGCTCGATATCCCCTCGAAAGCACAGTTCCGTAATATCATGAGCCGGGCCAGCAGGCCCGATCAGGTAATTCTGCTTTCTACCCATCAGGTGCGTGATCTGGATGATCTGATCAGCTCCGTAATAATAATGGATGACAGCCGGATCTTGTTACATGAAGAAAAGGACCGAATAATGGCATTGCTGAGTTTTTACAATAAGCACCAGCATACCATACAGGACGATATTTTATATGAAGAACAAACGCCCAATGGTTTGGTTGCCATGTGCCGCAACAGCCATAACGCGGCAACTTACGTAGACCTGGAAATATTATTCAATGCCACCTTAAGTAACCCTTTTCTTATCAATTCCATTTTCAATTCCAAGCTATCATGAAATTTATCCATTTCACCCTGTTACTTAAACGGCAGTGGTTCGAGAACCGTAAAGCCTGGCTGGTCGGTTCAGCCGCCATAGCGGCTATCCTCGCTTTTCTATTCCTGCTGGCCTGGCAATGGCAAACCAGTTTTAACGGCGATACGCCACATGGCATTTTCCTGATCTTGTTATTTGGAGGGGGCGGCGTCTTTATGTCCTCGCTGTTAAAAGATTTAGGCAATAAACAAAAGGGCATCTGGTTGCTGATCCTTCCCGCCTCTTCCGCCGCCAAACTGGGCATTGCCCTGTTGTATGGTATCCTCGCCTACCTGGCGGCCTATTTTATTTTGTTTCTTGGTGTTAAGGCGTTAATAGTAGCTATCGTAGCGCCCAGCGGATCGTCCTGGGGCAATTTTGACCTGTTTAAAAACGGCTTTTATCAGTTCCTGTTTACATTTATCACTTTTCAGTCTATTATCTTATGGGGCAGTGTTTTCTTTAACAAAAGCCAGTTCTTAAAAACATTGGTACTGATCCTAGCGGGGCTGTTCATTAGTTTTAATGGAAACGCCCTGTTCCTGAGATTATTGACCGGTGAAAAGAACATAGGCGCTACCATGCCCTTGGATAGTTTTCAGTTTACTTATAAAGGCGAAAATATTTATGTCTATCCGCCAGACGCAGCGTTTTTTGCGTCATCACTGTTGTTGTGGGTTGTGGTTCCGGTCTGTCTATGGGTAATCACCTGGTACCTTTTAAAAGAAAAAGAATTATAACATGAAAGCCAGTACAAAATTATTAGCCGCCCTTTTGTTGGTGTTGCTTGCAGCAACCATTTTTATTGACGTTTTGCTCGGAAAGGCTTATTCCAAAATCAATTTGGCCGACCCATTCAAAAGTTATCAGCCCGTGGCCATAAAACCCTTTAAATATCTGCTCATAACAGGTGGAAACGGCTATGCTATTGAAATAAAGCAAGCTGCTCAATTGGATATGAAGGTAATGAACACGAGGAAAAATTTTCTTTCGGTCCGCCAAAGTGGCGATACACTTTTGCTCGGCTTTACCGTACCAAACGGACAATCCATGCGGGACCCGGAAAATATACCGCTGGGGATCATCATCGGCAGCCCGCAGATCACATCGATCATTGCAGATGGCACCAATAATATCCTGACCGGTTGGAAAGCGGATAGTTTAAACTTAACACTTAAAGGCAACGCATCAGTTAATATCAATAGTGCAGCTATTGGTAATTTAACAGCTATCGGCAATCAAAATAGCATCTTTAATTTTCGATCGGCAAGCAAAATTGGACTCCTTAATATAAGGCTTAATAACAATGCCAACGCCTTTTTGAAAGAAATAGATTATTCAACTATAAACCCACAGTTAACAGATAATAGCCAGATCATATTTGGTGCGAAGAGTGCGGGAAAACTTTATTTAAAATAGCAAGCTCACAAATTCAAGTAGGCTTGACCAATGGATACTGGTAGATTTCTCCTAATAGCACCTATACGAATACGGTTCGAATCCAATACAATCTTTCCTATCTGTAAAGTAAAGATTATATTTTTCCGAACCGCTTTTCATCGTAAAACAGGAATGGCGCATTTCAGCGTATACTTTTAAAGCTTTCTCCACACCACTTCGGCAATTACTGCCTTTCCGCCTTGCGTGGTGTGGGTAACAACATAACTAATCTGATTACCGGTATACGTATAGGTTCGTTCCTGATCGATTCCCTCCCAGTTAGGAAACGACGCATGATCTACTTTAAAGGTAATGGTGTGTTTAGCCTCATCCACTGTGTAGGTGCCAAAGTGCGCATTACTGCCTTGTATCAGCGCTTTACTTTCCTCGGGCGTGCAGATATTCTTATCGCCCGACGCGACCTTGGGTCGCACCGCCTTATAGATCTGAATAGCATAGTTTGACCGGTCGTCGAATACCAGCAGGCCTTTTGGATTTTCACCGTAAGGATGTACCCTGCTGCTATCCGGGTAGATATTATCAACCGATACCAGCGTCCAGGTGCCGATCAGCAGTTCTTTTAATGGTTTGTTAGATTTCGTTTTAGTTTGCGCAACTACAATAGGTAAAGTGCCAAACAGTAACAGGGCAGTGATCAGGATTTTCATATGTTTTCATGTTAGTTTTATGGATGTAAAATTATACAGATAGCGGCACCTGTTACTTGTACAAAATTTCACTAAATCTGTATATTAGCCCTGATGAGGAAAGAGAATTTATACCAGCCTTTTGAAATAGAAATTAAAGAGCTGGACCGGTTCCCAAAAACGCCGCGGGCAAATAATTTTTTCGAACTGATCTATATTGTTGATGGCACCGGTGTCCAGTATATCAATAAGAACAGGTTTAATTATCGTAAAGGCAATCTCTTTTTGCTTACGCCTCAGGATGTGCATTCGTTTGAGGTCAACACGGTCACTCAGTTTTTCTTCCTGCGGTTCAATGAATACTTTGTTCAGAACAATGCTTCGAAAGATAAAGCGCTTGTGCAGCGCATGGAATATATCCTGCAAAATGCCAGCCACCGGCCGGGCTGCATTTTAAAGAACAAGGTGGACAAACCGCTTATCGCTTCGCTGATTGAAAGCATCATCCAGGAACAACGTAACCGGCAGATTTACTGCGACACCATCATTACCCAGATGGTGAATACCATCATCACCATTGTGGCCCGTAACATTGCCTTAAAACTCCCCAAGAACATCAAAGAAAACACCGGGGAACCCGTATTGGAAATATTGCACTATATCCAGCAAAATATTTTTGAGCCGCACCTGCTCCGGGCCGAATGTCTGAGTAAAAAGTTTGCGATATCTTTAAGCTACCTGGGCCGCTATTTTAAAAGTCAAACAGGTGAGACGTTGCAGCACTATATTGCGATGTATAAAATGCGTTTAGTAGAGATCCGCCTTCTGCATAGTGATATGCGCATCAATGAGATCGTTAACGAATTAAATTTTACCGATGAAAGTCACCTGAACCGCTCTTTTAAAAAGTACAAAGGCATGGCTCCGTCGGAATTCAGAAAGCTTAATAGTTAATCATCAGATAGGTTTTCGCCATATAAGTCATACTCTAATAATAGAAAATCTCAGAATAAAAAATTCGGGGCTTAATGCTTAGTTTAGGTGATTGCTAAACAAGCATTATCACACTAATGGATCAAAGCCTAGGCCTGTACGAACAACTTATGAATAAGCTTATTTACAATAAGCTTCAATTGCTTAATACTGACCATTTTTTTATCAAAACTTCTTTATTGGATAGAGAAGAAGCTGCTCGCTACTTGAGCGGCTACTTGTCAGAACTGATCAAATTTTCCCTTGCCTCATTAAAGGGTGATGACCGTGTGTTTAAGCAAGTTGAACTATCCAATAAGATCATTCAGTTATTGGTAGAACAACTTCCTGACTTAGATCTGTCGAATGACCTTTTAGAAAGTGATGGACGCTTATTGCAGGCTATATTCTCGAAGCTGGATTCCCCTTACAACGATTTAGAAGAAAGGCTAAAGCAAATCACCCCTTATACTCGTCTAAGTCAAAGTGAATTGTTCACCGGAAATAATGTCGGCATCTCGCTGGAAAGTGAGCTTCGTAAAGAAATTCTTTCCGCTGATGAAATATACTGGCTGGTTTCTTTCATTAGGTACTCAGGGATCAGGATATTTAAAAATGAATTGGAGGAGTTTACCAGTAGTGGCAGGAAATTAAAAATCATTACCACGACTTATATGGGTGCCACTGATCCCAAAGCCATCGAGTTCTTATCCAAATTGCCCAATACCGAAATTAAAATTTCCTATAATACCGATCATGAACGCCTCCACGCAAAAGCCTATCTTTTTATTCGAAACTCAGGTTTCCATACTGGATATATCGGCTCATCCAATCTTTCCAGATCCGCGTTAACGAATGGACTTGAATGGAATCTTAAGGTGACCACCAAAGAGATCAGTCATATTATAGATAAATTCAAGAAAACTTTCGAGACGTACTGGGTAGATAAGGAATTCGAACGCTATCAGCCGGGAATTGACCGCGAAAAATTAAGTCAAGCTTTGCAAATGCAACATGTTGGTCAGACAAATGGCATCATGACCTTTTTTCATTTGAAGCCTTTCCCCTACCAAACAGAGATCTTGGACAGACTTGAATCGGAGCGGGTAGTGCATAATAGGTATAAAAACCTGGTGGTTGCTGCGACAGGTACTGGTAAAACGGTTATCTCAGCGTTTGATTACAAAAGGTTTAAAGATGGCGCATCAAGAGCAAGGTTATTGTTTGTGGCTCACCGTAAGGAGATCCTGGAACAGGCGCAAGCTACTTTTAGACAAGTTCTGCAAGATGCCAACTTTGGAGAACTTTGGGGAGACGGCCAGGAACCTCAAAACTATGAGTATGTGTTCGCATCTGTTTTAACACTTAAAAACCGGCTTACTGATCTACAATTGTCTTCAGACTTTTATGATTTTGTGATCATTGATGAAGTGCACCACTTAAGCGCATCAAGTTATAGACCCATCTTAGAAAGATTCAACCCAAAGGTTTTGCTGGGGTTAACGGCAACTCCGGAACGTATGGATGGAGAAGATATTTTGAAGGACTTTTGCAATACCATTGCTGCAGAAATTCGTCTTCCGGAAGCCCTTAACAGAAAGCTTCTTTGCCCTTTTCAATATTTTGCGGTGTCTGATTCAGTGGATCTGACCAAGGTAAGCTGGCGTAATGGCCGTTATGATATTAATGAACTTACCCGGCTTTATACTTCGGAAGATCGAAGAGTTGGTGAGGTCTTAAACAATTGTGAGAAGTATTTGACGGATGTCCATCAAGTAACGGCACTCGGCTTTTGTGTTAGCCAGGAACACGCCAGGTATATGGCGGAAAAGTTTGCTATTGCTGGGCTAAAAGCAGCATACCTCACGAGCGCTAACGCTCATCAGCGGGACGAGATCCGTCATCAACTGCGAAACAAGCTCATCAATTATGTTTTTGTGGTAGATATCTTTAACGAAGGTGTGGATATTCCGGAGATCGATACGGTATTATTTCTAAGGCCAACCGAAAGCTTAACCGTTTTTCTGCAACAATTAGGGCGTGGTCTGCGCCT
Source organism: Mucilaginibacter sp. HD30 (assembly GCF_054061755.1). Taxonomy (NCBI): domain Bacteria; kingdom Pseudomonadati; phylum Bacteroidota; class Sphingobacteriia; order Sphingobacteriales; family Sphingobacteriaceae; genus Mucilaginibacter; species Mucilaginibacter sp. HD30. The sequence goes on along the minus strand of NZ_JBSSEO010000001.1, from coordinate 1,004,791 downwards.
GGCTAATGGCAAAGACTGCCTGACCGTATTGGATTTTGTTGGTATGGCGCGTGCGGAATACGACTTCGAGCATAAGTTTCGGGCGCTGATCGGCAAAACACATACTTCCATCCAAAAAGAAGTGGAGAACGAGTTTCCTCATCTTCCGCTGGGCTGCTCCATCGTTTTGGAAAAGAAAGCGCAAGAGATTATTTTACGTAATATCAAGCAAGCATTAGCCCTGAATCGCAATCAGCTCTTAGCACGGATTCGCAGCTTTAAATTGAATTCCACGCTACCTTTCAACTTGCAAAACTTTATCAGCTTCAGCAATTTGGACATCTATCGGATTTACAAAAGAGGCAATTGGAAACGGCTTTGTGCAGATGCAGGGATTATCGAAAACTTTAGCGAGCCATTAGAAGAACGGTTGTATAGTTTTATCTATCGGAGGCTGATTCAAAGTAATTCTTTGAGCTATCTCCAATTCGTCAAAAGTTTCATTGCAAGTGGCTTCCGCTTATCGAATATCACAATAGCAGAACGAGAGCTGCCCTTGTTACTGTACTACGACATCTGGCAAGAATCCGGTGCAAAGATGGGATTTAAGAACTTAGAGGAAAGTTTTAATGCCTTATTGCAGAATACCACAATGCTGGCAGAACTTTTGGAGGTCGTAGATTATTTAATCGAGCAAGTTGACTTTTTAGAAAAAGACATTAACCTCGGTTTTCCATTTCCACTTAAGGTTCATGCCCGCTATAGCCGAGATCAAATTCTGACTGCGATAGGACTTCACACTTTTGACAAAGCAGCCTCTAACCGTGAAGGGGTGGCTGAAAATAAGGCCCTAAAAGTGGAGGCTCTCTTTGTAACTCTTAAAAAATCAGAAAAAGAATATTCCCCGACAACCTTATACGATGACTATGCCATCAACGAAGAACTGTTTCACTGGCAATCTCAAAACAGTACGACTCCAGAGTCCATAAAAGGTAAATCCTACATTAATCATAGAGAGCTGGGAAAACGAATATTATTATTTGTTCGGGAGCAAAACGATAATGAATACGGCTTAACCATGTCCTATGTTTTTCTTGGAGAAGCGGTTTATGTTCAATCTTCCGGAGCGAGGCCAATGAATATTACCTGGCGACTCAAGGAACTTATGCCAGCATCCATATGGAAAGAAAGTGCTAAACTGGCTATCGGTTAATATAGTTGGAATGTACGATCAAGTTTTTGTCAAAGTGGCAATAAACGGAATATCTGCTGGTGCCAATCGATATTCAGATAACCGCTCAGGTAATACCCAATGCACATCGTCGTGATCTGAAAGTGTGATACCTCCATGAAGATAAGTGCAGCGATAAGCTTTTAATGAGACCGTCTTATGGCCATAATCGTAAATGCTTTCCATCAAAAAGTCATCGACCTGGATATGAATACCAAGTTCTTCCTCGATTTCACGCAGCAAACAGGCTTCTGGCGTTTCACCTAATTCAATTTTACCACCAGGAAACTCCCAGTAACCAGCTAAATGCTTTTCGGGGCCTCTTCTCGCAATTAAAACATGCTCATCTTTATAGATAACAGCAGCAGTAACAGGGATCATAATGCAAGGTAATAATTTTGAAGTGCTGTAGAGCGATTACGTTTCTTATATTTAGCCATGGACCAGCAAACCTTCAGGAACATCAATCAAATCCTGGCAAGAGACAATAAGTCATCCACCTATAAGTTCGCTTTACTAAGGGGAACGATAGATTTAATTGAAGACAACTCACCTTTTATTTTACTCAAAGAAAATCGAGCTCATTTTCCCTTAGGACTATTGATCGAAAAGTGGCTGGTTTATTATTACCCACTGGCAAGTGTGCCGCAGATCAACCGGTCTACGCAACTGGCATTTGCAGCGTCGCTAAATGGCATAGTGAATTTTTATGAAATGCGTGGCGGATTTTCAGCGTTTTATAACGATTTGAAAAGCAAAGGAATTCCACAAGAGATACAGCTAGTGTTTATTGAATTGGTAAAAAAGCTTGCAGCAACGATTACCGCAATGCCAATGAAATACCTTGGAACATCGATCTATGGAAAGTACTACGGAATTTATCAATATGAACGCAGTCGAACTAGGCTAACTGACAATATCGACGCAGAATTCCTGATCCACAACTTCGGTGTGTTTTCCATACCCGAGGAGTACTACGAAGCTTTTCAAGTATTAGGCAGTTTTGTGAATGGCCAAGACTCCATTCTATTTAAGTGGGCCGAATTCTCTGTTCAGGCGTCCGGTCAAACTTTAACTACCGCCCAAGTCCTTAATGAAGTTCTGAAAAGCCCGGTAACCGAACGCGATGTACTCGAATCCAAAGCTCTTTACCGCTACATCTTGCAAACACATGGCAAGGTCCGCTGTGTATGGAGCGGGGACACCATTAGCAGGTACGATGTTGATCACATTATACCTTTTACGATCTGGAAAAACAACGACCTTTGGAACTTGCTTCCTGCAAGGGCTGATTTAAATAACAAAAAGCGTGACAAAATCCCCAGCCCAGCTTTAATTCACGAGCGCAGGGAACTCATTATGCACTACTGGGAACTCATACATCAGCATAAACAACAACGCTTTCGCAAAGAGCTGCAGACGGCTTTGTTGGGTTACGATAACTCAACAGACTGGTATGAACCTGCCATAGCTCAACTTGCAAAAAGTTGCAATTATTTGATTTCAACCAGAGGATTTGAACATTGGAATGGTTAAAATTACAGTGCATCCATGAATTGGAGCCAAGCATCACCCATATTTAATTAATGATAATAAATAGTTATCTATTGTTCGGCAACGGAAACCTAACTAGTATAATGATATATTAGGAATATATATTTTTGACCCATGGCAACCAAATTGAAAATTCCTTTTACAGGGAACATTGATCTCATATATAATAAAGCCTTGCAGGAAGCACAGAATCATGAAGGCAAATTCTCTGGGAATAAGTATAAAGGGGATTTTGATTTTAAAGCCTTGGGTGGTCAGTTTACAGGAAATTATCAGGTTAGCGGTAATTTAGTAGAAGTAATCTTTACCAATAAACCGTTCTTAGTACCAAGTATTGTTATCGAAACTTTTCTTAAACAGCATGTTAAGTAACACAGATTGTTATCTATTTGCGAGTTTGTGCAGCTGTTTCAGCAATGCTTTATCCACTTGGCCCGAAGCTTCTTCCGACTTCTCTATCACTTCTGTGATAAATCTTCTTCCTCTTTTACTGTCCGATAGAATAGATATGACATCCTTGGTGATTCCTGCTTTTTTTGCAACTTGGAATAGACCAATGCGCGACCAATCTGACTTCAAGTACCGATCTACCAAGTCGTGACGAATTGTTTTACACTTATCCCAGTCATCGAAAAACCAAGATACGATCACTCGTCCCAATGATCGCCCTTCTTTGAAAACTTGATAAACAATCGGAAATGTCGGTATAATTAAAAAAGTTGGATCGGAAGTATAACGTTCAAAGGCAAATTCTAGAATATAGACCGCGGTTCGGCGCTGCTTATCCAGATTAGAAGAAGTGCGTAGTAAACTGAGCCAGTTGTCCAAGGTGATTTTATTTGCCTGTCCGCTAATTTCGTGGCTCAACCGGTCGCTGATAAGATCTACATTATTGACCAGAGAACGTTTGATGTTAGCGCCACAAGCACTTAATAATTCAAATGTTAGTTCTGCGGATGCGTTTTTACCTCGATCGCTTAATACGTAATCAGCAAAAGCCTCACTATGAAATTGATCAAGTTTATTAATAATTTTTACAAGCATCGGCCATGAGGTCCTTGTAGCTATAGCGATGCTCAGCAAGGCATACAAAGATGCTTGTGCTTGTTTATTGATTGTTGCCGGTGTTAACTGTACCAGAACCTCTAGTCGTTCTTGAATGGTTAATGAAGCTGTCAATACCAAACGGAACAGCAGGTCTTTGTTGGATTTTTTATTTTCTTTTAATACGCTTATGATATCTAAAATCAAATCCTTGTCTTTTGAAAAAGATTCGATGATTTCGTCGGCGTTGCTTAATAATGTGTCATTTACAATCTGATCTCTGACGCTATTGCTAAGTGCACTATTGTAATAAAATGTTCTAAAGAGTTGAGGTTGCTCTTGTATTATATTAACGATCAATTCGCTGGTTTTACCAAATTCATTGTCAATGATCGCAAAATTCAGCAACGTCGGAAAGGCTTTAAATTTCGCTGACTTTTTAAGCAGCAACTGATCAAATTCGCGAATCGCCAGATGGGTATTCTCTTCGATTTTTATAAGGCTACGATAAAAAAAATCAAAGGTAAGTGGTTCGTTCAAAATAAGAGCCAAGGCATCTTTATGTGATGGCGATCGAACAAATTGCAACAGGTTGCTTTTTGCGCGCTTGACCGGCTTTTGATCTTTAGATACAAAGTACTTCCGCAGGTATTCATTAAGATAAGTTTGTTTATCACCGATTGCTGACATGATCTCCCGCGCGTATGATTGACTGGTAGAAAGCAACAACAAACCTAATTTTTCAGGAACTTGCCCGGAGATCTGCATCCCATTTTTTCTGGCATAAATAGCTAAGCCATCACCAATACTAGCGTACAATACCGCTGGGATCTTTTCCGGAGCCGGATCAAACTTCAATATAAAATTGATTGCCAGTTGAGGTTCATGTTGGGCCAATACTGTGCAGGCATTTTTTACATCCAACAGCATCGCTCTGCCCATTAGCTTTCGACTATGTTTAACCAATAAGGCCGCAAAGAACTTCCAGTTATCTTCCGCGCTTAGTTTTGCCATACCATGATCGATAGCTCGTTTGATCAACGGACGTAAGTCGAAATATAAACGCTCGCTAAAGATCTGTTGGGCATTTATGATGTCTAGCAAACCCAAGATCGCCGTTGGCGAAGATTCCTCGGACGCTTTCGTTATCAGTTCTTCCCAAAGCAGGCTCAATCTTAATGTACTTTCATTAGCATCACTTACCATATGAAGCAATGAATTTTCATTACGGTCATATAAGACTGGCTGGTCATTTCCGAAAATGCGAAATGAAAGGTTGTTGGTCCATCGGTGTCGGGCAGGTTTCCGGTTGTTTTTTAAACCTTCGATCCGGCGGCCTTTCCAATCCGAAAATCTGGTACGCAGGTCGGTCCTTGAAAATAAAAGATCAAAAGGTCTGCTGTTTACGGAGCGGGGAGCGAGTGCGAAGGTACAACTGGCGAATTTTCGTCTGAGATTTGGCCAAAATACGGTGTATAACCGCATGATGATCTCAGTTTCGTGGTTGCCATCGAAGATCACGATGGGTTGTCTTGGCTCCAGGAACAGAGCCTCAACCAGCTCTTCAAATGGTCCATCTGAAATCCGCTTGTGTCTAAAACGGTCGATCACATTTTGATCCGGAAACCGCTCGTCAAATGTGGACGCCAGCAATAGCTGGAAGATCTCTGTTATATCAGCGGCGCTTTCCCATTCTCGTATAGGTACAAGTATGCTTTTCGTCAATACACAACCAGCCCTTGCCGCTTTAGTATCCTGCCAAGTTCGCGCAATCACAAAATCTTTTTCGGATGGTAACGGATAGCAAGTGAAATAGGGTTCAAATGTTTCGCCGGGACGCACCTGTCCTGAAATATCTGAAAGGCGGTCTACGGTATCTTGGTCGGTCCGTGCCAAAGATATGGTCGATGCGATCAGTTGATGCCCGCTTTTGTAACGATGAATTTGATAATTGAGCCTATTGAGATCCATGTAGTTATTCTAGCAGCCAATTAATCGGACGGGTAAGATCTTTATTTTCAATTATCGCTTGTTGTGGGTCCGACTCGATGATGTAACCAGATTGATCGATATCTCCATTCAAGAATGCATCTACAAAATCCTGAACGAGGAGGTCACCGCCAACAATACTACATCCAAATATCTTGACATTTAAACTATTGATGTCAGACAGCCTGCCGGCAAACATTGGAAATTGGCGTTGCAAGTAACCTTCAGGGCCTTCATTAGCTTCCTCTTGGTGCAACATATCCCAGGCCGTAACCATTACGGCGACTTTGGGTTTACCGGTTTTAGGCCTACTGATGTTTTCGTCTATAAAACGCAAAAGTTCCAAAAGCGCGATCTGTGTTGGTATCTCATGGTCTTTTTCGCTGCCTAATCCGGCTTTTAACAGTCCTTGAGTTGTTACCCAATTCAGTGGGTCAACATTGTTTTCAGAAGCAACCCGTACAAATAACACAGCAGCAGTGGAGCGTTTTATCGCGGTCAACCATTTTTGTGGGATCTCTAATGTGGAAACGGCTTTGTGCCAAATTTCCCCGTGCATGTCGGGTACGATAATGTTCGCTTGATGATCCCCTTTTTTGGAAGTTACTGAGCCCTGAAACTCACGGCTTTCTTCAACCTGGTCTGACCTCGGCACAAATTTCCCCTGCAGCAAATGGGCGGCGATATCCTCGATGTAACTCAGATCGTCTGGCGTGGTCGTAGCAACGAGATCAAATTGTTGACTTTGAACCGCTAACCAGAAACGGGCAAGGTAATTTGATTTGCCAGAATCAGGACCTCCGACTAATATAAGTGACTTACCTTTCATGATGCTTTGCGATTGTTATCATATTTCAACATGTGACGAGTAAATTCATCGTTATTGGTGAGATCTGGCCAAAATTCCGGTCTGGTGATTTCCCTTTTTTCAACCAGATCATCGATCAACTCCTGTATACCCATTCCTGCAGCGACCTCATCGTTGGCAGAAAATGATGCAATCTCTACCATTTTTATGGTAAATCCCTCAGCGAGATTATTCAGAGCTGACAGGTACTGTTTGACTGACCCTACTTTATCGGAATGGGTGATGACGATGGTCATATCCGGGACAGCATTGCCAAGAAATGCTTTGATTCGATCGATTAACAATTTGATGCGATGGATGGTATGGTGCCGGGTGGTTAGGCGATGGATGTCTTCGGCGCTTACGGTTAGCCAAATGCGCTCCGAGGCTTTTAAGAACATGAGCCGATCTGTACGATTCGTATCGATCAAAGTGGTCGTCCATTCGCCTGGAAGATCGGTGAGCAGCAAATCGATTTTACAATGGTCTGCCACTCGCTGTAATCTTAAATGAAGATAACCTGCGATTCGTTCATCCTGAAGTTCCGTATGGGAAGTGAGTTGCTCCGGTAAATGAGTCGTATTCCACTTCCGGGCACCCTTACTGATTTCTTCCAAGGCCATCACCGTTTTGGAGTCTAAAAACTTAAAATTCTCCAATTTACTATGTGCTAATAGTAGGTAAAGACTAACCAAGCTTGCAGTTTTACCGGTGCCTGGCACTCCTAGTATGCCTACAATTTTGCAGTACTTGTTCCGCATCATTTTTTGGGCATCACGTACGGTCATCGATAAACTCGATGAAAATCGTTCCATTTCCTCCGGTGGTGAAAGTACCGTGTCTTTGATAATTTCATTTACGGAGGGTTGGGCAAGCAAATCCGCGATGGATGCCAATCGCTCGGGGCAGGTTAATGGCGGATTATTGAAAGCGCACGATTTCGTTTCAGAATAAGTGCATCCTTCTTTTTGGCAAATAAAATCTAGACCCTCCTCCATTATTCAGCAAACTTATTGATATTCAGCAGTGAGATCTCAAGTAATAAACGCGCCCCCCACTCATTCAAGGGTCTTTTTATGTCTGCGACCGGCAATTCATTGGGACGTAACAAAAGGCCACTTACCGGAAATATTTGAGGAAAATGAATAGTGACGTCTTTATTATCATAATTGACAATCAGCTTTTCACGTAAAGCTCCAAGTTGTTCTATTACTTCTTGCGCTTTATATTCATCGCCTTGCGCAAGTCCTTTGCAGACCAAATGGGTATGCGCGGTCGAAGGGAACCGCTGTAATAATTTTCCGATCTCAATGCTGGACACCAAGACGCTTTGTACCGGATTTAAGGAACCGACCTGCAGGTTGCATAAGCTGCTCCAGCCGCCAAGAATCCACCATAGGATGTCGATTTCTTCACGGTCCAATAAAGCGTTTGTACGATAAGCATCAATCAGTTTGCCATAGGATGCTTCAAGATCGGTTACAAATGCTGCAAATGTATTCGCTGCCGGAGCGGTTATCGGTGTTCGGGGTTTAGTTTCTTTTCGGTTTCTGGAAGTATGGGCAATATCTTGGGCAATTTTAGTAGCTGTTTGCAATACTTCCAAACGCAGGCTCTCCAGTTTTTCTTGATTTTGTATAGGTTTTTGGAAGGACAATCCACTCCATAGCGCCACGGCAAGTATAAATTCCGGATTTGGTTTCTGTGCATAAGCCTTCGCTTTTTCGAGATGCTGAATGACAGCGAGTAAGGTACAGGTCAGTAATTGTAACTGCTCGTCATCCGGAACAAATGCAGCGCTGTTTTTTTTCAGTGCCGCCACCGATACACCGTTAACCACAGAATTGGTTTGCTCGGGTTGTTCCATGGCCGACACCAGACCATTGGCAAATTCCAAGATCTCGTTAGCGGAAACTTTTTTCTTGATAGCCGCTTCGATTGCATTGACTGCTAAAACTCGTTTCGCAACAAAATCATCTGCGGGATTGGCGTTAAATATTCTTACGTATTTTGCGATCTCGGCCATAGGTTTATTTTGTTTGATTTAATTGGTTTATAAAATTATGAATCTCTTGCAATTTACCGTTCTGAACTAATTTATCGAAAGCATTTCTTTCCAGACTATGCGTAAGCGACCCCGACCATTCTTTAGGGATAGCGCCCAGTTCTACTAAAACAGCTAATCTTTGAGCGCTGGAGAGATCTCTGAAAAATTTAAGTAAAACCAAATGAAATTCTTTTTCTTCCAAAACACCTCCTTTTAAATCCGTCACCGCAAACTCCATGGTTGAGGTTTCGATAACTGTTTGTTCTTTTTCACTTTCAACGATATTTTCTAGTGGCAGCTTCTTAAAGTTCGGGCTCTTTAACACATAAGTTACCGTTCCGTTATCTTTAAAATGCGCTGTATCACCTGTAAAACGTTTATGCTCATCATCCCAGGTTCTGCCATGTATTTTTAGAACAAGCGCGTCTTGCTGCTCCAGCCAACTAAATTCCAATACATTATAGCAATAGTTAAAACCTGGCTCATTTCCGGGAGGAACGGCCGCTCCTGAAGCTAGCATCAACAAATCAGTTTCCGCATCTACATTTTCACATTTATGCGCCGGAGCATGCTCGTGACCGGAGATAAATACCCTCGCCCGGTTCCGGATATAGCGAAGTGCGTCATCCGAATCCTGAAGCCAATTCATGGGATGATGTGCAATCACGATCGTCTCTAATCCTGGTTCTGTACGAATCACCCGCTGCCTTTTCCCTAAAATCAATCCTCCATACTCGGCTTTACTTTTCGAACAGATTAATGCGGTGTTCATCCCCAGAAACTTAATTCTTCGTCCCGGTGCAATCTCCATTACCCGATGTTTACTAATCCGGCCTTCATTGTCCAAAGGGCAATCATAACCTTCGGCAAACTTTCGATAGCCGATAAACTGTTTGTAAAGAAATTCCCTGTCATCTTCATTATCCAGATACTTATCTAAGGCATTATCGCCATTTTTGATAATATCGTCTATGATCTGTTGGGTAATGGCAGTAATCTTGTCACGGTCAATATCGTGATTGCCAGGAACTAGCTGAACAGCAGTGACTTCGCAGCCGACCGCAGAGGTTAAACGATCCAGCCATTGGCCGGCCGTTTCGTACTCTGACGGTTTGCCGGCATACGCGATGTCACCGGATATGATTACGCCGTCCGCCTTTTTTGCGGGTATGGAATTGGCGATATAATCATGCGCGTCGGCTAGTAACTCTTCTTTGATATCATCATGGACAACCATATCGCCACCAAGTTTTTCTTGGCCGAAATGAATATCAGATAAATGGACAAAGATCAACGACATATTAAGCTAATTTTATTGCTAATTTATTAATAAAAGAACGAATACCGGCATTTTATTGATTAGGTGTCTTTATCATTATTGTAGGAATGCCGGAACTGATTGTGCGAAATCGCCTCGAACCAATCCTTGATGTCAAAGCTATTCTCAAACCAGGTGATCTTTATACCAAACTCTTCCAAATGCATTGCGTAATCAATATATTTCCGTTTCATTTCATCCAGTTCGTCTTCACCCGTGATGTATCCTTTGAGATCCTCCAGATCATTTTCCATTTCCTGGAAGAATTGTTCTTCAATACGGTTTTTGAAATCCTGGCTTTCTCTTAGGAGCAAACCGGATGGATCAACGGCATATTTATTTTTGATCATCTGGCAAACTTTGATAATATCCTCCAAGGTATACTCATCATCGATGATAGGTATGAATATTTTAGTTCCGATTTCTGAAATGGCTTTTATTAGTCTCGGTTCCGATTGGTGCTCCAGGAATAGTTTTAACTTGGCCAGCGCGGCAGGGTCATCAGCAGGCTCTATGAAATCTTGAATTGTCTTAAGGTTCTCGATCATAAGATCTACCACTGCTGAATTTTCGACATAATTGTAAAGTAGAAAAACCAAATCGATGCGGTCAGCATCTTCCAACTCAGGATTGGAATTGAACTGGAGTAATTTGGCTTTTATCGATTCAATAAGCTTTGGATCGCCATCCTTGTCTAACAAGTGCAGGAATCGTTTGCTAATCTGTTCCAGGGAAACGGCTGCCCCGATGATCCTTTTGATCTCATCACGATTTTGAAAAATGACCCCGTTTAGAAAGTCTACCAATGATGGACTGTCGAAACGGTATCGAACGATATTTGAGGGATTATTTTGCGGAAAAATATAACTATCCAGCAGATTTTTAAACGTGCGTTCGAAAGCGAACATTTTTTTCTGAAAGTTGTGATACTCCACTTCATAGGCTATTCTGCTGTCAAAAGCTTCTTCTAATTCGTCCCTGCTGATCGAATCGCCCAAGCTGTACATGGTATTTAACAAGAGTCGTTCTGCTTCGCCGATCTGTTCAAAATAGGCATGGTGCCAGATATCATCCGGATTGCCAAAATTATTAATGATGAAATTTCGGTATTGCGCCTCGTCCAAGCCAGCGATACGGTGCGGAGTAATGATATATTCGATCGACCTGGGATTGAAATTCGGATGTGCAACAATGAAGTTCTGTATGCTTGTTTCCCGGAGCATATCCTTCAGGTCCTCCGTAATATCCGCATACTCGATGTGGTTTAACAGGATTTGCCTTTTAATGTCATCGGTGTAGGCCGAAAGATGAATAGGATTCTTAAAGCCATCCAGATTAAAATCTTTTAATTTTTGCGATTGTACCAACGCGCTGGCGAATATAGATGAGCGTGTCGTGAAGATGATGAATTTGTTGTTTAAGCGCAGAATTTTATTCATGACCATCAATAAAGCGGAATCTGCGCCTTTTGACCTTTCTATTTCGGCAGCATTGTGGCCAAGAAAATCATCAAAATAAAAGATCTGTTTACTATCATCGTTCCGAATAGCTTTACCAGCATCGCGAATATCATCGATTAAATAGGTCAATTCGTAATCGTCCTTAATAAACTCATATACTAATAGTTCTGCCAGTGTGGTTTTACCGCAGCCCGGGTCGCCGGTGATAACCACAAGCTTCTTATTCAGTAAATGTCTCCGCGCTTGATCAAATAGCGGTGTTTTTACATATAGGTTTAACTTCCGCTTCAGGTAGTCTTCCGTAAATTCCAAGGCCCGGCCAAATATCTCGTAGTGAACGATCTTTTTCAACACCTCGCTACTGGAATACCATAATTTAAAATGCCGGTCAATGACATCCTTATAAGTTCCTAGAAGTTGATTAAGGTCTTTTGTACCGTAAACGTCACCATTCTTTTTTAAAAATGGGGTAAATATAGCTACGATCTTGTCCACGTCGCCAACGGCGAGGTCGACAGAAGTGGCGAATATGTAACGGTCCGGTTTTAGGTTTGCCACCTTGTTTTTTTCCTTTTTCTCCAAATCTGATAACAACAGATCGATCCCGCTTTTCAAATAATGCTTCACTTGCCCGACGATCCAATTCTCGTTGGTATCAGTAGAATAACGAAAATCAATACCTTTGTCTTTACCATCTTTGTAAGTATGGTAGAAAATGCCATTACGTTCAGCCTTATTTATTTCATTTAGCAGGTCACAGACCAAGTCTTCCAAATCGGAACTGTTAAGCGTAGAGAAATCGTACATATCAAATAATACACTTTTAAAATTGTCTGGTACCGTAACCTTTACTGATGTTCAATTCGCGCAGCCTGGTATAGAGGTCTACCATGGAACCGTTCGCTAAGATCCAGTCCATGACGATCTGAAATATTTCGTCGGCGTCGGCTAAGTAACCCATGCGACCATCGGCGCCGCGGATACCCGCTTTGTTGATGCGTTTACCGCGTGATAAATAGGTATTCTTCTCCTCGTAGATGTAGTCACGGGCGACTTTGTTCTGCTTGCCTGAAGGCAGGTGCTTCATCAACAGTCGCTGTATGCCTTTATAATAAACTTCGTATTTGCGCTCCGGGTCTTCTATACTGCCGAGTGCGAACTGGCGAAGCTCATTTTCTTTTTCGATCGAGCCGGTTTCGGTAATGGTCAGTTGTTCACCTTTCACCGCATCCGTTTCTGCCAGAATGCGTAGTTTCTCTTCGTTGTTTTTTCGTTGTTGCTCGGTTAATATTTGGTCAGCCATAAGATCTAGATATTAAAAATGTGGGTATTCAGGTATGCTACGGTTTCATCGATCTTTTCATGATCAAATGGATTCACGTTGATGTCTTTTAATGCGATATTGACATCTGGCAAGAGGTGCTTGTATTTGCCCCAGAAATTACCTTTGCCAGCTACGTCCATCTCATAACAATAGAAGTTATAGATTAGGGATGGATGGATCTGGCTTTCTTTGGCCAGGTTATTTACGACCAAGGTATTGTCAATGAACTTATAGACGAATTTCGCGCGATCGGCGGGCAGGAAATAATCACGCGAGAACTTGTTAGCTTCATCTTCCAATAAGAATAGATCGGGTTCGCCCGTCAGGTGAAAAACCTGGCCTTCGATCTTACTATAGTCATAAAGCACATGGTGGATCTCGTGCATAAGGGCGAACCACACCGTTGCATAATTTTTATTTAGGTTGGTCAATACGATGCAGGGTTTGTCATTGATAATGAAGGTCGCGCCCCTAACGGATGTGGTCGGAAGATAAGGTTGGTAGATCACCGTGATCCCCAGATTGAACAGGGCACGGGTCACAGTACGTAATCCTTCACTTACGTTCATACTGTATGGCCTGATCTTGGGGATCAGTTTGACCAACTCGTCCCGGTCGTAAGGATGCGGATTCTTGATGCTTTCCAAAAGCGAATAAGCTGACCTAACCCAAAACTCCAGCATCGGCGTGTTCTCGCCCCGTTTGGTCTTACTAAACGCAGGGATATATTGACGGTTGGCGTATTGAAAGATAGATTCCAAACCGAAGTAACTCGTGATCCGTTGCTCGATCTCCGCAAAGTCATTTTTGGATTTAATAAAACCGGCCTTACTGAGGTTTTTGATATCGAAGTTCGCTAATATAAAGGTCTTTTTCCGGGCATCTTCGAGTTCGGCCACCATATCCTGCGGCAATTCGCTAATATATAAACGCAATAATGCTTCGGTTTCCAAACCAAGAAACTGACCCAGCTTCAATAAGTTGATCACATCGACCCGTTTTGCGGTACCGTCCAGAATGCCATCTAATGAACGCTTCTGCATCGCCAGCAGGTTCTCGGCCTGGTTCTGCGTGATACCATGTTTGGAAAGTTTAAGTTCAAATAAGGCTTTGATCGAATCGATATCACCATTCCATGCGTCTACCGGCTTTAACAATTTATAAAACTCATTTAAGAAGTTGTCTTTACTCATTGATGTAAATTTACATCACAAATATAAATAAAATTTGCTTCTTAAAATTATTCTTATGTAAATTTACATAACTTTTATAGACACATGAACTATGCCTGCTTTTCCAACCAATGAATCAGATGCGCACCATGATTATGCGCGTTATGTAAAGTTAGCGAAAAATATTCACATTTCTGAAGCACCGGAACGTGGCCGAAAGGGCTACTTATGTATTGGTTGCGGACGCGAAATGCAGGCGGTATTCCCTAACACCCAAAACCATCGCAAATATTTCAGGCATGATGCTAAGTTCATCAAGCCCGGCCAGCAATGCACTTTCAAAGACGAAGAATACCGGCGTAAACTGGCTATAGAAACCTTGCAATTAAATAAGCAGGTCAAGGTTCCCATCCTGTATAAATATCCGCCCAAAGGCGAGACCGGTTTGGCACTCTTCTTATTGCCAGGTGCGTTGATCAGCGCTGAGCGGGTAGCCAAAGACATTTACTTTTATGAAGGGTTAAACGGTAGCATTGAATCAGGCTTTGTATTTGATGGTTCGCCGGAAGAACTATTATTCAACGCAGATGTGGTATTTTATGATGAGAATGACGAGCCGATCTTATTTATTCAGATCGGTAAACGAAAAAAATTGACTGTTGCCGAGTTCGCGGGTTTAAAACGCCTGAGCGTCAACACCATCAACTTAACAATACCCCAAGAATCAGCCGCAGCAATAGAAATTTCACAAACAACAGGCGACCGCGCCAAATGGTTATATCATGACGACGAACAACAAATCGCTTACTTTCAGGTACCCACCGATCTTGGAGAAGGAATACCTGCAATTGATGGAGACCCGGACCGACTTTCTGAAGAAACTTACGACTGCCGAAAGGTACAAGTTAACAATCTCCTACGAGCACTTAGGCGATGTCTGGATGGAGAACCGTACCGAGCATCAGAATGCGCAGTACGAACAGCTATCGGAACAACTGAACTCGCTATTAAGCGAGCTGGAGAACGACGCGCCGGACTTGAAACACAATATCGAAACGACGCTGAAAGAACACATCGCGGAGCGCTTGATGAAATTGAGCGACGAGGAGTCGAGCTTCGAACAGGAAGAGCAAGACTTAATCGAAGTTTCAAAAATCTGGAAGACGCATATCGATCAACTAAAAGCGACTTTGAACGAGCGCAAAGAATACTTGAAGCAGACATCCGACAGCAAGAGATCGCACTTGGTGGCACAGGAAAAACAATTGAGCAACTTCAGGGAGAGCTTGAACAAGAGGACGAACGCGTACGAAACCGAATGGATGAGCAATTTGGAGGAACGCTCGAATCAATTGGAAGCGAGCAAGAACGAGTGGAACGAGCTATTGCAACTGCAAGAGCAACTATCGAACGAATACGACTTAATATCGACAGCGCACCAGCAGACCTTGCTCGAAAGCAGCTTGGTCAACGAAACTATCATGAACGAATTGAGCGCGAAGAAAAAGAAGCTATCGCCGACCTTGAAAAAATACGAGATGGAAGACAAGAGCGCCTTGAGGGAGCACGAGCTGAGCTTACAACGCGGTTTGACGGACTACGAGAACGAACTGCTCTTGCCTTTCAAGAACGAGATGCTGAAGGACCAACAGACCTTTCCAAAAGACTTAAAGCACTTGGTGATGCAAGAGGAATGGCACTGGCTATCCAAAATGCCCAAGCTCATAACCGAAGAATCCGAACAGCGAAAGAATTCATTGGAACACCTGCTTTCCAAACTTGGCTATCCCAACATTAACCTCGAAGTGCTTATTGAAGCGGCCAATACAAAAATATAATGAAATTGAAGTGCCCAATAAGGTTGCGCACTGGATTAAAGTACAAGATGCCTTGGACATCATGTCTTAGTATCACTCTGTCACCGGCGATGGGATTCCTTAAAATAATAGCTAAAGTGATCAACAAACCGATACCTGAATTACATCTGAACAAGAGACGTGTTTAAGGATGTAGCGGCCTCTTGGCAACGGCCAGGTGACTAAAAGATAACTGAACATTATCCATTGCAGTATTTTCCAAGAATTATTCGCCTAAAAAGATAAAGACAAATTCCATCATTTTTTAATAAGCTATAGGGATCACAGCGGCATCCTGCAGAGCAGATAAAGCGCAGAGCCCGGGCCGAAGGCATCGCCCTGATTTCTCAATTCCACTAGAGAAACGCATATTTGGGTATAAACGAAGTTTATGGCAAAAAAAACATATCAAGGTACCAGTAATAACAAAGAGCGATCCATGCAACGATTGATTGACGCAGTCGGTGACATTATCAAAACGAAAGGCTATACCGGCCTGAGTGCCTCATCTATCGCCAAAGCAGCCGGTTTAGACCGTAAGCTAATTAGTTTATATTTCGATAGCACAGATCAGTTAATAGAAACCTATGTCCGTCAAAAAGATTACTGGGTATCAGCAGCCAATAGCGCGAAAAGCGAGATCGATAAACTGGAGAACGCAGGGATCAAAGAAATCATCACTACACTCTTACACAAGCAACTGGACTTTTTCCACAATGAAGAAGAGATGCAAAAGCTCGTAATCTGGCAGATCAGTGAGCAAAGCGACATCATGTTCAAAATTGCAGAAGAAAGAGAGAAATTAGGAACCGACCTTTTCGTCATCGCGGATGCGGAATTAGATAAGACCACTGTGGATATACGGGCAGTAGGTGCATTGATGGTGGCCGGTATTTATTACCTGGTACTGCATTCCGCTTCAAACAATACATTGTTTTGCGAAATAGATATCAGTACAGAGGCCGGAAGAACACGCATCAAAAATGCGATCACAATGATCATCGCCGATACGTTCAAGCACGCGAATGCGCCCGCAAAAAAGCAATCATCCTAACCCTTTTCTATCTTTTCAAAAGAATTTCTACTTTCTCCCGTTCACTTTTAAGCAAGCTCTCATATAATTCAATAATCTTCTCCACCGGATTATTCACGTTTTCGACGAAAGTATAAATTGAGTTTACAGTCACACCACAGTTCTCATTGAAGTTTGTATTTACATTAAGAACACGTTCTTCATCAAAATTGATCAGGCCATCTTTAGTCACCCCCAATACTTTAGCAATATTATCCAACCGCTCATCGTCAATTGATTCACTTTGCTCTAATTTAGAAACCGCTTGTTTAGTTATGCCCAAACCTACACCTATCTCATCCTGGGTTAAGCCCCTTAACCGTCGTACACGTTCTATTTTCTTTCCTATATGTAATGGTTTATAATTGGTGGTTTCCATATTATCAGTTAGCTTTCTTTTCGTTTAAAAGTTCAATCTTTTCCCGTTCACTTTTTAACAACCGCTCATACAATTCAGTTATTTTTTCAATAGGATTGAACTGTTGTGCCACAAAATTACTTGAAGCGTTGTCCTTGATTTCAATATCATGGATATCGTAAAAATTATTAATTGTGTAGGTTATCTTATCATCATCAAAATTCTTTATCGTCTCCGGTGTAACGCCTAATATATCGGCGATTTGCTTAAGTAATTCATCTTCAATTTCGGTTTGCTGCTCAATCTTAGAAAACTGTGGCTGAGAGATGCCAAGGCGATTTGCCAAATACTCCTGTTTTACTCCCCTGAACAACCTAATTCGTTCAATTTTTTGTCCTATAGTCAGTTCCTGCATATGGTTCAAATTACTTTCCATGATATTGAGTTAAAGATATAAAAATCAACCTAATTATAATAATTGTCAACCGACTAATTTTCACAGGGGGTGCGAAAATTATGTTAATTAGTGATCCAGCTGCAAATCAACATTGATGACCATGCAGTTAGGAGAATACCCAACGTATGGACATTGAAAATAACTCAGCTTCGCCACCATCCTTCACCTCCCTCACCACCATCATGGAACATTTCCAAACCGTTCCTTATGATCAATTCCAGGAGGAACTGCAAAGCTGGTTCGAGCGAAATCTGGCCCGGCAAAAAGGTCTGCGCACCGCGGAAGAGATCAAAAACTCCCCGGACTTCATCACCCTGGAAAAACTGATCGGCCAGATCTACCACCAGGCCGAAGTCTATCAAACCCTGGCCGATAACCAAATCACCCGAGCACATGACCACCAGTAAAGCCAGTATCTGGGTGCTGCTTATCTGCCCGCCCGAATGACCTTCCGGTAAGGGGCGGCCCGCGACCAGTTAATAGTTAAACCTGGCGGGCTGCCGTTACCGCCCCACCCCCATTCCGCTTCATTTAAATTAAAACACCCATGAAAAAAATGATACCCACCCGTGTCCTGGCCGCGCTTTGCCTTTTTTTAAGCGCCGGCGCAGCAGCCCAAAGCCCGGTCCGGCCGCTTCAACCAGGCGACGCAATCCCGGCACTCACCTTCACCCGGCTGGTCAACAGCCGCGTCAAAGCGATCAACACCCAGGACTACAAAGACCAGCTGCTGATCATCGACTTCTGGTCCACCTGGTGCACCTCCTGCATCAAAATGTTCCCGGCGGTTGAAGAGCTCCAGCAACAATTTAAAGGCAAGGTCACATTCCTGGCGATCGACAGCTGGCCCGGCGATACCCAACCAAAGCTCAAAGCCCTGTTCGCCCGTCACCCCGAATGGCACTTCCCCACGGTCTACGGCGATAGCCTGGCCACCCGGCTGTTCCCGCACCAGGCCGTACCCTTTTATGTCTGGATCAAAAACAACCAGTTGCTGGGCACGACCGGCACCGAGGCCATTGATGCCGATACGATCACCGCCGTGCTGGCCGGCCGGTCCAAAACCAATGCCCCCCAGACCATCACCGTCCAGATGAATCGCCCGCTCTACCAGGCCGGCAACGGCGGCGAGCCGGCGAGTTATACCTACCGCTCGCTGCTGACGCCCTACGCCCCCCAACTCCGGCCCTATATCTGGCGCGATCAGAACAGCGCCGGGCAGATCGAACGCCTGGCCTTCGTCAACCAGAGCGCCTATACGCTGATCACGGCCGCCTTCCCCGAAACCGGGAATGTCAGCCAAAACCGGATCATGACCGGTACGGGCGTGGACAGCGGACTGCTGCATCCCGGCAGCACCCCAGCCTGGAAAGCCGCCCACCTCTTTACCTACGAGGCGATCTTTCCCCCGCGTTCACCCGAATCTGCGCTGGCGCTGCTGCAGGAAGACCTGCGCCGCTACTTCAACCTGAAGGTTGACAGTACCACCGTCGAGCGCGAATGCCTGGTCTTTACAACCAGCGCCGCGGCCACAACAAAAACCACCAGACCGGACACCGCCCAAGCGCAGACCAACTGGTATACCCCCGAGCTCAACATCCCGATCACCCTTACCCATTGCCCGCTCAGCGAAGCGCTGCAGCTGTTTGATGAAGTCTCCGCGCTGCCCGTGCTGAACGAAACCACAAGCAACCCGGTGATCGATCTCCGGCTGAAGAAAGCCGCCGCCAATGAGGCGGAACTGCGCCCCTTACTCCAACCATACGGCATCACCTTCCGGCGGGAAAAAAGAAAGATCCTAACCTACGTCATCCGTCAGGCCACCGAAACCGTCCACTAAAAAAACCAACCCAACTAACATGAAAATCCTATACTATCTTCTATTCCTCTGGCTGCTGCCGCTGGTCGCCAGCGCGCAGCAGATCAGCGGCACGGTGCTGGATGAACAGCGGCAGCCGCTGCCCGCCATTACCGTCAGCATTAAAGGCACTAATATCGTCCGCTTTACGGATGAACAGGGCCATTTCACCCTCCCCGCCCCCACAGGCCCGGCCACCCTGCGTTTTACCGGTGTCGGCGTTGAACTGCTCGACCTCAACTGGACCGGCGCAACCACGCTGACCGTCAGCCTGCGCGGGAGCCGCAGCCAGCTGGACGAGGTCCAGGTGATCGCCTACGGGACCAACACCCAGCGCTTCAATACCGGCTCGGTGACCAAGGTCACGGCCGAGGAGATCGCCCGGCAGCCGGTGAGCAACCCGCTCAGCGCCTTACAGGGCCGGGTGCCCGGCCTGGTGGTCACCTCCAGCAGCGGCCTGCCCGGCGCATCGGTCAACCTGCAGATCCGCGGCCAGAACACCCTGCGCCCGACCAACAGCATCCTGGCGCCGCGGGATAACCCGCTCTATATCGTCGACGGCGTCCCCTTCGCCACCCAGAACGGCAATGTCAATCAATACCAGTCGGCCCAGTCACCCGGTAATGCGGGCATGTACAACAACAGCTATGGCGGGCTGAGCCCCTTCAGCAGCCTTAACCCGCAGGATATCGAGAGCATCGAAGTGCTCCGCGATGCGGATGCCACGGCGATCTACGGCTCCCGCGGCGGCAACGGCGTGATCCTGATCACCACCAAAAAAGGCAAAGCCGGCCAGACCCGGATCGACCTTAACCTGAACAGCGGCCTGAGCTTTACCGGCCAGACCCTGCCGCTGATGAATACCGGCGAGTACCTGGCCATGCGGCGGGAAGCCCTGGCCAATGACGGGCTGCAGCCCAACCTGACGCCTTATGACGAAGCCTATGCGCCGGACCTGCTGCTGTTCGACCCGCAGAAAAACACCGACTGGCGGAAATATTTTACCGGCAACAAAGCCGCGATGACGAATGCCAACCTTTCCATTTCCGGCGGCAATGCCCAGACGACCTTCCACCTGAGCGGCGGCTATAACCGGGAAAGCTCGATCTTCCCGGGGCCTTTTGCCGCCCAGCGCGGCAATATGGCTTTGAGCCTGCACCACAGCAGCCCCGACAGCCGCCTGAACCTCGACCTTTCGGCCAGCTATTCGGCCAACCGGAACAACAGCAGCGGCGCCCGCGAACTACTGGGCGCTTTCGGCCTCGACCCGAACTACCCCGACCTGCTGGACGGCAGCGGCCACCTGGTCTGGAACTACAAGGGCGAACAACTGAACAATTATCCCTCCGGCAACAACGTGCTGGCCTACCTGCAGCAGCCTTACCGTGTGAGCAACAACCTGCTGAGCAGCAGCCTGCTGGCCGGCTACAAGCTGACGAAAGGACTGACGCTGCGTTCCAGCTTTGGCTATACTACTTTCAACGGCAGTGAATACAAGGGCACACCCAAAAGCACGCTCAGCCCCTATAACAACCCGCAGGCGACCGCCAGTTTCGGCACCAACAACTACCGCACCTGGATCATCGAGCCGCAGCTGGAATACCGCGGCAGCGCCGGCAAACATCAATACAGCGCGCTCCTGGGCGGCACCTTCCAGCAGAATAACAATGAGCGGACCGATGCCACCGGCACCGGCTACCTGAGCGACGAACTGATCGGCGCGATCGCCGGTGCGCCGAACCGCAGCATCAGCGATGCCTACAGCCTGTACAAATACGAGGCGGTCTTCGGACGGCTGACTTACCGCTATGATGAGAAATACCTGCTGAACGTCAATGTCCGCCGGGACGGCTCCAGCCGCTTCGGCCCGGACCGGCGCTTCGGCAGTTTCGGTTCGATCGGCGCCGGCTGGCTGTTTGCCGAAGAACGCCTGATCAAAGAACACCTGCCCCTCATCAGCTACGGCAAGCTGCGGGGCAGCTACGGCATCACCGGCAGCGACCAGATCGGTGACTACGGTTATCTTTCCCGCTGGGCACCCGGCAATTATGCTTACGACGGCGCCCTGGGCTACCTGCCGCGGAACCTTTTTAACAACCGCTTCGGCTGGGCCAGCACCAAAAAGCTGGAAGCAGGCCTGGAGCTGGGCTTCCTGCGCGAGCGGATCCTGCTCAACGCGACCTGGTACCGCAACCGCACCGGCAACCAGCTGGTCAGCTATACCCTGCCTTCGCAAACCGGTTTCAGCTCTGTGATCGAAAACCTGGACGCGCTGGTCGAAAACACGGGCTGGGAGTTCACGCTGCAGGGCTCACCCGTCAAAACCAGCGGGTTCAGCTGGACCGCGGCCATGAACCTGAGCATTCCTAAGAACCGGCTCGTGTCCTTTCCCGGCCTGGCCACCTCGGCCTACAGCACGCAGTATTTTCTCGGGCAGTCCACCAATGTGGTGCGGGGCTACCGCTACGCCGGCGTCAACCCGCAGACCGGCTTATTCGAATTCTATAAAGCCAACGGGGAGCGGACCAGCAACCCGGTTTCGCCCTCCAATGGCAACCTGAATGACCAGGCGCTGATCGGCAACCCCGACCCCAAATGGTTCGGCGGGCTGCAGAACAGTTTCCGCTACCGCAGCCTGCAGCTGGATGTGTTCCTGGAATTCCGCAAGCAATGGGGCGTGACCTACCTGCAGCAGATCTACAGCAACCTGCCCGGCTTCGAGCAGAACCTGCCGGCGGCCTTCAACCAGCGCTGGCAAAAGCCGGGCGACCAGGCGCAGTTCCAGCGGCTGTCCGTACAATATGGCGAAGCCTACGATGCCGGATCGAACTTTTACCAGTCCAGCGGGGTCTACGGCGACGCCTCCTACCTGCGCCTGAAGAATGTCGCCCTTTCGTGGCAGCTGCCCGACAGGTGGCTGACCCGCCTGCATATCCAAAACCTACGCTTATACGCCAATGCGCAGAACCTGCTGACGATCACCAACTACCTGGGCAATGACCCGGAAACGCAAAATTTCTTTGGTGTGCCGCCCCTGAAGACGGTGGTCCTTGGCTTACAACTTACCCTTTAATTTCCCTGACATGAAACACCCCATCTCCTACCAGATCCTGATCCTGCTGCTGCTCTGCAGCGGCGTCTTTACCTCCTGTAAGAAATTCGTAGAGGCCGGATCGCCTAAAAATGAACTGACCACGGACAAAGTATTCGCCGACAGCGCCGATGCGGCCGCGGCGGTGACCGGGATCTATATCAATATGAACCAGTCCTTCGGGCAGGGCTTCAGTTCCGGCGGCATCACGGTGACGGCCGGCCTTTCCGCCGATGAGCTCAGCACGGCCGCCGCCGGTGCCAATACCGAGTTCTATGCCAATAACATCAGCACCCGCAATGCCAATAACGCCTCGCTGTGGCGCAATGCCTACCAGCAGCTTTACCCGGCGAACGCCTGTATCGAAGGCATCGCGGCCTCCCCCGGAATCACTCCGACCCGGAAAAGTGCGCTGACCGCCGAGGCGCGCTTTGTGCGGGCCTTCCTGCTGTTTAACCTGGTCAACCTGTACGGGCCGGTGCCGCTGGTGACCATGACCAGTTACCAGCAAAGCCGGTCCCTGCCCCGGGCCACTGCGGACGAAGTTTATGGCCAGATCAGCAGCGACCTGCAATTCGCGCAGGCCAACCTGGCCCCCGAAGCGACCGACACCCGCCGCGCCAATTATTATGCCGCTACCGCGCTGCTGGCCCGGGTCTACCTCTATCGCAGCCAGCCTGCCCAGGCGATCACGGAGGCCAGCAAAGTGATCAGCGCCAGCCGCTTCGGCCTGGCCGATCAGCCCGGCCAGGTGTTCCTGGCCGGCAGCCGGGAGACCCTCTGGCGACTGGTACCTGTTTACCCCGGCCGGGAGACCTGGGAAGCTTCGCTGTTTGTCCCTTCCTCCACGAGTGCCGTACCGCCCTTTGTGCTCAGCAGCGGGCTGGAATCCGCCTTTGCCACCAGCGATAAGCGCCTCAGCCAATGGATCAGCGCCAATACGGTGAGCGGCAAACGCTACAGCTACCCGGCTAAATACAAAAAGGTCTTCAGCAGCGGTACGATCACGGAAAACTACGTCATGCTCCGCCTGGCCGAACAATACCTGATCCGGGCCGAAGCGCGCAGCCAAACCGGCGATATCACCGGCGCCACCGCCGACCTGCAGGCCGTGCAGCGCCGGGCCGGTGCCGCCTTATACACCGGCGATGCCGCCGGCCTGCCAGCGGCCATCGAAGCCGAGCGCCGCAAAGAACTGTTCTGCGAATGGGGACACCGCTGGTTCGACCTGAAACGAACCAACCGGGCCACCGCCGTACTCGGCACAAAGCCCGGCTGGAAAGCCAACGCCGTGTTGTTCCCGGTACCGCAGCCCGAGCTGGATGCCAACCCGGCACTCAGCCAGAACACGGGCTATTAAAATCAAAGCGGCTGTACCGAAACCCGATACAGCCGCTTTTTTTATCGCTAAATATGATCCCTGACGGATCCGCAGCGCAGCTTTCTGCAATAAGGCTGATTGCTGCCGCCCACCAGGCTGTCTGTCCGGCGCTTTAGTTTCAGGCGCGCCGCTAAAGCCGGTCAATTGATCCATTTTGATTGGCAGCCCTTAGCCAGCTCATTCCGCCAACGCGGTCAGGGCTTTTTTAAGAATTCGTCCGTAAAATGCTGTCTTTGCGGCGGCTCCGCAAATTTACCGGCATTGTAGGCTTGTGAACCGCCGCGCGGGATGGACAGCGATTGCCAGCCGCTACTGGCCATTTTGCCGATAAACACAATTTGCCCGATATGGTAAGGATAATGCGCCAGCTGCCGGTTGATCGCTTCCATCACGGTATGCCCCTGATTGCGGATATAGATGATCCTGTCCAGGTCGTCCTCCTGCAATGAGCGCAAGGTATCCAGCAGGATCTGCCAGCCCTTGTCCCATAACGCCAGCACGGCAATTTTAGTTGACAAGTCATTTTCAAATTCCCGGTCGCGGTCCCTCCATTCTTTCTCGCCATCGCTCGTCAGGAAATCGGTCCAGCGGCTTTGCATGTTCCCGCTCAGGTGTTTCACGATCGTCGCGATACTATTGCTTTCTTCATTGTATTGCCAGAAAAGCCGGTCTTCCGGCACTTGGGCAAACGTCTGCTCGCCTAATAATTTATAGTATTCAAACTGTTTGATCGCGCTGTCCAGATATCCCGTTTTCATAACTTACTGTGTTTTTTACCATAACAAAAATAGATCACAAAACCCAAAATCAGCCAGACAAACAGGCGCAGCCAGTTGGCCCAGCCCAGGCCGTAGACCATGGCGCTGCAAAAGGCAATGCCTAAGAGCGGCACCACCGGTACCCAGGGCGTGCGGAACTGCCGCTCCAGGTTAGGCTCTCTTTTCCGCAGGATAATAACGGAGAGGCAGACCAAGATAAAGGCGAATAAGGTACCTATGCTGCTCATATGCCCTACCACGTTGCCCGGTACAAAAGCCGCAAACAAGCCCACCAGCACCATGATCGCCAGGTTGGCTTTATAAGGCGTGTTAAACTTGGGATGAAGTTTGGCGAAATAGCCTGGCAGCAGGCCGTCATTGCCCATGGCATAAAAAACCCGGGACTGCCCCATCAGCATGGCTAATATCACCGAAGAGAATCCAGCCAGCAAGGCAACGGTCACCAGCTGCGCCAGCCACTCATAACCGGGCATGTAATGCCGGATGGCAAAGGCGACCGAGGCCTCGCGGCCGCCCGTGCGGAAATCGTTAACGCTGCCCAGGCCGGACAGCACATGGCCGAACAGGATATACAGTACCGTACAAAAGGCCAGTGTCCCCAAAATCCCGATCGGCATGGTGCGTTTGGGGTTGACCGTTTCCTGCGCCGTGGTACTCACCGCATCAAAGCCGATAAAAGCGAAAAACACCGTGCCGGCCGCCGCCAGGATGCCACCGATACCACCGAAAGGATGCGCAAAACCTTGCTCGTCGGTATAGACGCTTACGGCCGGGATATAGGGTGTGTGATTGGCGGGGTTAATAAAGCCCCAGCCGGTGCCGATGATGATCAGCACGATGGCTACTTTGACGATCACGATCAGGCCGTTCACCCAGGCCGATTCCCGGGTGCCTTTGATCAATAACAAACTAATGAGCACAATAATGACCAGTGCGGGCAGGTTGATCAGGCCACGTTCGCCGCCCGCCGAGACCTGGAAGGGCGAATGACAAAAAGCAAACGGTATGGGGGCGGTATGCAGCACATTGACCAGCAGGTTATTAAGGTACTGGCTCCAGGATATGGCTACGGTGGCCGCACCCACGGCATATTCCAGGATCAGGTCCCAGCCAATGATCCAGGCCATCAGTTCGCCCATGGTCGCGTAGGTATAGGTATAAGCGCTGCCTGAGATCGGGATAGCCGAGGCGAGCTCGGCGTAGCAAAAGCCGCTGAAGGCGCAACCGATGGCGGCGATCACAAAAGCGATCGTAACCGATGCGCCGGCGTCATCGGCAATGGCAGCAGCAGTGCTTACAAACAGGCCGGAACCGATCACGGCGCCAATGCCCAGCCCGATGAGCGACCAGACACCGAGCGTTCTTTGCAAGTGATTGCCTTCCTGCCGGCTTTCACTCAGGAGGCTGGCGACAGATTTTTTCTTCCAGATAGACATGATAATGGTGGTTTAACGGTTTAATTGTGATTTGATCGTGGTCAGCTCGCCCAGCAAACGGGTTTCAGCGACGAGGGCAGCCAGGCCGCCGGCCTCTGCCATCTGTACGATCTCCTGGTTAAGGGTGCTGATCTCGGTGGGGCGATGGTTCCTGATATCCTGCAAGGTGGAGATCAACTGTCCATCCGAGGAGCGGCTGATCGCTAATAGTGTTTCTTCTACTTCATCCGCAGTTAAAGCGATCTCCTGGCATTCGGCCACGCGGATGCACTCGGCAATCACCCGCCTTGCCACCTCTAAGGTCGCAGGGTCCCGCTGGAAAATACCATTGTCTGTTTCCAATAAGGGACAAATGGAATTGAACACACAATTAATGATCGCCTTTTTCCAGATCAGCGGCTGGATGTCCGCTTCCGCCTTAAAACGGAACCAGGAATTATCCAGTTGCGTTACCAAAGGCAACAGCTCATCAGCCTTTCCAAGAACCAGCCCCAACGGACAGGCATTAACGGGCTTGAAACTGAGCGCATCATCCGTGGTAAACTGGCTGGTCACCATCAGCACGCAACGGTATAAAGCCGGGAAGCGATGCGCCAAAAACGGCCGTTCAATATTCAAGCCGTTTTGCAGTAAAACGATCGCGCCCACGCGGTCCAGCCCGGCCAGTTTCGCGGCAATAGCTTCATTACCGTAGGATTTGGTCGTGACCAGTACCGGTCCGTCAAGTTCGCTGAACTGGCTCAAGGTTTTGACCGGGACATCCGCGCTCAGTTCATTCCCGCTCGGTAGTTGTAACCGGATGCTTTGAATGGTTTCCGGCTGATCATCCACGCTTCCCCTGATCAGGGTGACCTCTTTTAATACGTTCTTAAGGCAAACAGCCAGTGCCTGGCCGATCGCACCCGCTCCAATGATATAGATCATGACTTAGCGTTTAGCGTAAACAATCAACGAGGCTTTGGCTATGGTGGCCTGATGCAATAGAAAGCCGGTTAATGCCGCCGTGGTATTCGCGCTGGTACCTAATTTATCGGTATTGAGCGCGTAAATGGTAATGATATAACGGTGAGGCGCATCCCCCTCCGGCGGACAAGGACCCTGGTAACCCGTGGCACCGGTATCATTGCTGCTTTGCAAACTGCCGGCGGGGGCAAGCTTCGCCTGGGTGTTGCCGGTGCCACGTTTCAGCTGTGTGGTACTTGCCGGAATATTAACGATCACCCAATGCCAGAAACCACTGCCCGTCGGCGCGTCCGGATCATACATGGTGACCGCAAAGCTTTTAGTATCGGCGGGCGCGTTCGCCCAATGCAGTTCGGGTGATAGATTGTTACCGCTGCAGCCAAAGTTACCGGCTACAAATTCGTTGGTGAACTGCCCGCCCAGGTCGGCGCTGGAAAGCGTGAACGTTTGGGCGGAAGCGCGCTGGAAAATCAATACAAAACAAAGGATGGTCAGGATATTTTTCATCCCACAAATATGGCGGCTGCCTGTCCCGGGCGATTACTGCAAAAAGCTCAAAGTTGATTGCGAAAAGTCCAATCTGCCGGCGTCAAACCAAATTTGCGTTTAAAGGCCGTATTGAAATTGGGCAGGTGCTGGTAGCCATAGTTCAAATAGATCTCGCCGGCCAGCTTGCCACGGGCTAGGTCAGTCGCGGCCATCTCCAGCCGCCTGTCCCGGATATAACGCTGGGGCGACAAGCCGTACGCCTTCTCAAAATCTCTTTTAAAAGAAGACAGGCTGCGGTTTGCCAGGAAGGCCAGTTCCTCCAGGGTCAGCGGGTTAAGCAAATTATTCTCGACCAGTTTTTTCAGGGAGGTGTTGCCGTCATTGCTAAACATCGCCCGCATGATCCCAGGCGCCAACTCAAACATAGCGGTGAGCAGTTCCTGTACTTTTAGCCGGGCCATCTCCGCCGAAAGCTGTTGCCGTTCCCGGATCAGCGCGCGGAGCTGGCGCACGTATTCCCTGAGATAGGTATTGCATTCAAAGTAGCTGTAAGGAGTAGCGGTTTTTGCCGCCGCCTCGGCAGGTTTAGCGGCCAGAAAGTCCCGGCCCAGCTGACCCGGAAAAAAGACGACAAAGCTCTGATAAGGTTCCGTCGTCCCGCTGTGTTCCGCAATAATGGAATTGCCTGAAGGAATGAGCAAGCCGAAACCGGGTGTCAGTATCGTCTGACCTTCAGCCAGGAAGATCCGTTTTTGGCCGTGCTGTACAAAACTGAGTGCATAACAGTCGAAGATCACCCGGTTGCGAACGGGCGGGCCACCCGGGTGGCTATAATCAACGAAAGCAATATCCCCGGCGGCAAGCTGCGGCTGCTCTCGGGTCGCTTCGGGAACACGTATAATTTTCATCGGTTCTGCATTAAATTTTATGGTTGGTGATCATACGGCCGAGCTGGCGCAGCGCGGTTTCTATAGTGTCATTCCAGGGTATGCCGTAACTCAGCCGCAAACAGTTTCGGTACTGATCCTGCAAGGAGAACATGCTGCCCGGTGCAATGCTGATCTTTTGTTTCATCGCCAGTTCATACAGCTGGAGGGTGTCCAGTCGCTGGCTTAATTCCACCCACAGCATGAAACCGCCCTGCGGCCGGCTAACCCTTGTATCATCAGGGAAATACTCCGCAATGGCACGGCTGTAGCGCAGCGCATTGGCATGTAGGACATGCCGCAAGCCGCGCAGGTGATGCGCGTACCGGCCCGTTTCTAAAAACCCGGCGATCACTTCCTGGGTGATGGTCGTGCCGGCAATACTATGATAAAGTTTTAATCTTAAAACCTGCTCTTTAAATCTGCCCGGCGCTACCCAGCCGACGCGATAACCCGGCGCCAGCGTTTTGGAGACCGAACTGCACCATAACACCAGTCCGCTTTCATCATAGGAACGGCAAGATCGCGGGCGTTCTGCGCCAAAGTAAACTTCGCCGTATATATCATCCTCGATCAGCGGAATACCATAATGCTCGATCAGACGCACCACTTCCTGTTTATGCGCGTTAGGCATCAGACTGCCCAGCGGATTGTTGAAATTGCTTACCAGTAAACAGGCATTGATCTTTCCGGTAGCCATTACTTTTTTAAAAGCCTCTAACTCGATACCGGTTTGCGGATGGGTCGGCAGTTCAATGACTTTCAAACCCAGGCTTTGGGCCAGTTGTAAAATTCCAAAGTAGACCGGACTCTCTACCGCCAGCGTATCCCCCCGTTGGGTTACCGCCATCAAAGACAGTGACAGCGCATCCATGCAGCCGGCGCTGATCACCAGCGCTTCACTTCGCAGCGGCTGCCCTTCACCGGTGTAAAAACGGGCGACCTGCCGCCGCAGGTTTTCATTACCCTGCACTTGTTCGTATTCCACACCGCTGCCTTTGAGCGAGCGGGTAGCGCGTAACAGGCCTTTGTTCAGCTTGGCTATCGGTAACAATTCGAGCGCCGGCGCGCCAAGGGATAAGGGCACCGCGCCATCGCGGCCCATATCGCTGTAGACCCGGCTGATGATCTCATGCAGTTCGCCGGAGGCCGAAAGCCCCGGTGTGCTGACCGATGGTAATGATAAATGATGTTTGGGTGAGCGGTAAACAAAATAGCCGGAACGCGGCCGCGATTCGATCAGCGACTTGGCTTCCAGCTGATAATAGGCCTGCAGCGCTGTGCTCTGGCTAACCCCGTAACGCTCGCAGATCACCCGCAACGAAGGTAATTTATCGCCCACACGTAATACCTGACGTGCGATCTGCTGCTCCAGATCTGTAGCGATCTTATCGTATAATAGCGGTTTGGCACTCATCTGCTATGGTAGTAAATTCAATTTCTGCATCTGTACAGGTTCGCAATTTTACGACAATTTTGTGTCATGACAAAAAAAGAACTGGAGACACTGCATCTGATCCATCCCCGGCACGAGCGTTATATCCGCCTGACGGACGAATTGCCCCCAATACCCGCATTGGAAAAACATCGGCAGTTATTCACCGATAACGAAAAAAAGCAATTAGAACAATTGGGCGCCCAGACCTACGCGCCCGGAAAATGGACCGTGCGGGATACCCTGCAACACCTGATCGATATTGAACGGATCTTAAGTTACCGGGCACTTTGCATCGCCCGTAACGAGCAGGCGCACTTACCCGGTTTTGATGAAGCCGCTTACAGTCATTATACGACTGCCAGCCAGCGAAGCATCGCTGATCTGCTGGATGAATTCGATCTGGTGCGGCAAGCGACGATAACGCTATACCGGAATTTCACTGAGGACATGCTGCGCCGTACGGCATTTGTGCGGACATCCGGGTTTCCGTTTTAGCCCTGGCTTATATCATAGCCGGTCATCCGGTGTCCCATGCGCAGCTTTTACGGACTGCTTATTTCCCTTTATTACAACCCAGCGATATCAAAGTAGTGCTGGACCAACCGGATTACCTGCCGTATTTCGAAAGCTTAAATAAAGCCTGGATCGAAAAGGATTTTGTGCTGGAACCCGATGACCGCTATGTCCTGGAACATGCGCAGGAAGCCATACTGGATAAAGGCGGCGTAATTCTCTACGCCCTCGTAACTCATCAGGTGGCCGGCACCGTTGCTTTGCAGCCGGGACCCGATGGTGAAGTGGAGCTGATCAAAATGGCGGTGGATGAAGCGCGGCGTGGTTTGGGAATTGGCCGGTTACTGATCTTATCTGCTATAGCGCAGGCCAAAAAAATGGGGATCGGACGCCTGATATTACATTCAAACAGCCTTTCAAACGCTGCGGCGGTCAGCCTTTATCGTCGGCTCGGGTTTATTGAAATTCCCCTCGGCGAAAGCCGCTATCAACGTGCTAACATTAAAATGGAGATCAATTTAACAACATGAAATATCACATAAACATAGAACGCAGCACCTGCAGCAGGTTGGCGGCGTATGACTTTACCAATATCCAGTTCGGGCCTAATCCAACGGACCATTTATTCAGCGCCAATTACCGTGACGGCCAATGGCAGGACGCTGTTGTCAAACCATTCGGCGACTTTGCCATCAGCCCATTGGCGCTTTGCCTGCATTATGGGCAGACCGTCTTTGAGGGTATGAAAGCATTTCGTCTGGCAGATGGCGGTGTCAGTATTTTCCGGCCGGATAAGCATTTGGTGAGGTTGAACCGTTCGCTGGAACGGATGTGTATGCCGGCCATACCCGAAGAATTGTTTACAGCTGCATTGGAAACGCTGGTCTCCACCGATGAAGGCTGGGTTTCCGGATTGCCCGGCAACTCGCTTTATCTGCGACCGATGGTGATCGCTACCGAGGCGCGCCTGGGAGTTATGGAAGCCAGGGAATACCGGTTCCTGATCGTAGCCTTGCCGATGGCCAATTATTATGAAGGTACCGTAAAGGTCAAGGTAGAAACGCAATATACCCGGGCGGCGAAAGGCGGTGCGGGATCTGCGAAATGCGGCGGCAATTACGGCGGTGCCTTTTTACCTACGCGGCTGGCCAGGCAAGGCGGGTTTGACCAGGTGTTATGGACCGATGCCGAAACGCATAATTATATCGAAGAGTCGGGTACCATGAATGTGATGTTCGTTATTGACGGCACGCTGATTACCCCTCCCCTAACGGATACCATTTTGGATGGCGTTAACCGTGATTCGTTCCTGACGCTGGCCCGTTCTTTTCAGATCCCGACGGAAGAAAGGCCGATCGGTATTAAAGAATTAACAGAGGCCTTTGACCAGGGCGCAAAGATCGAAGCTTTCGGCGTAGGTACTGCCGCTGTTTTAACGCAGATCAGAGAAATAGATGTTAATGGTCAAAGTTATTTCCCCGGGGTAGTTGATAACGGAGTAGCGGCGACGTTGCGGAACGCATTGCAAGCGATACGCACGGGTAAACAGCCGGACGATCACAGTTGGAACCATTTGGTGCACTTAGGAAAATATGAACAAGTTGCCCAGTAGAAATAGCGCCAGGATATCCGGGGCAAAAGCGCAGTCGCCAGGCGCTGGTATGAGCAGGCTCAAGCCCTGCAGAACATTTTTCAAAAAGAAAACGAATTTTTGGCTGCTGAAATCCCGGCAGTCTTTCTAATGAAGTTAACGCAAAAAGCCGGCGCAGGGTTAAATGCGCCGGCTTATAGCAGGCAGGTCCTTAGTTGCGGGTAGCTGCCACTACTTTCGGCATTTGCGTGCCGTTCAGCTGATTCGAGCTGTTGACCTGGGTTGCCGCTTCAAAACCCGATACGCATTGCAGATCAGTGCCGCCGCAGCCTTCACCGATCGGCGGGGTCTCACTTTCGCCAAGATAGGTCGCGCCGGACTGCGGAACAGACTGTGACGGGGTACGGTTAGCGGTGATCTGAAACCATTTGTACGAGATCAGTTTAGCGCCTGCAGGTTTCACAGGAGCAGTAAAAGCGCTGGCGGCCAATGCGATCAGCACAGCGGCAAAGCCTAAGATATTTTTACGCATATTGTAGAAAGCTTTATTGGATCAAAAAGCTGACGAAAAACTTTAAGTTTAAAAATAAAATCTATCAATTGCCGGTCTTATACAGGCTACCGGAAGTCCATTCCACAGCGGATCTGATCGGCTGTGAACTCGTTTGAGCATTAGGCGCGGGCGTTCCTCCTTTCCCTGTTCGCGAGTACTATACCGGTGACACTTAACAGCAAAAAGAAAAGATTGAAGAACAAATGCGCTTTCCAGCCCAGTGACCGGATCACGCCGCCGCAGGAACAGGGCGTCCGGCCAAAGAAGTTGGCCATCACCAGCGCGATATAGCCGGTAAAGACCAGCATCAGCCCGGCGGAAAGGTACAGGCCAAAAGACCTCGTCCTTTCGAACAGCAGCAGCAAGGCGGTGATTATCTCTATCCCGGGAAGGGTCCAGATCAGTTCGGTTGCGAGGACACGCGGCAGCGCCTGACTGTATAACTGCATTTTGAATTGTTCGAAATCCAGCCATTTGCTCACCGCGGTGTACACGAACAGCAGGATGAGCAGCGCAGCAATGAAAGCCAGGAGTTGTTTTGTTTTCATGGCAACTAAGCTAGAATGCCCGGCTTTCCGGCGAAGTGACCTGCATCACCGGTTCAGCGGAATCCGGTCACCAGTTTTTGTGAAGCTAAGCACGCTCAAAGATCCCGGGCCATCAGCCGGCTCAGGTTCTCGCGGGTCATGTTCAGGTAGCTGGCCAGCAGGCGGACCGAGACCCGCCTGAAAAGTTCCGGCAGGGTTTTACGGAGCTGCAGGTAACGTTCCTCAGCCGGCAAGGCCAGTAACCTGTTCCGGCTGAGTTCCTGATGATACTGCTGCCGGGTCAGGGCCTGCACCAATGAGCCGGTCTGCGGAAAGGTCGCCGTCAGCTCGTTAAACGAGCGGTAAGGCAGTGCAAACCATACGGCCGGCTCCAGCACTTCCAGGTAATAATCGGCCGGTTCATTCCAAAAGCCCTGCACGGACCAGATCATCTGCCCTTCCCGGTAAAAAGCCAGGGTGTGTTCCTTGCCGGCCTGATCCAGGTAGTAGGTCCTGGCCAGTCCGGAGGTGACATACCAACAGCGGTTCTCCGTATGCCCGGCCGCATGCACGATCTGGTGCGGTTTATAGACTTCCCGAACCACGCGCTTTTCTATTGCTTCCTGTAACGGCGCGGGAAGCGTTGTCAGCGCAGACAGAAATGGAATGATGGGCGTTGTACTCATGGGTCTGAAATGAAAGTGACACCAAAAAACTATAAGTTTCAGGGATCATCGCGACAGATTGCCGGAACCGGCAAAGCAAAAGTTTTTTTTGGGCCCAAGTGGTGACATGGGACTTTAAAACCTAAAAATTAACACCGAATTAATTTTTAGGTCATGTCACCACTTTCGTGTTTTTTGGAACCTAAGTTTAGGTTTAAAATTTACCGATGAACATAGACTTTACCACCGCCAGCTTCAAAGATTTCGAAAATATCCCGGGCCAGGATATTTTCGCTACCGCCAATGAATTCCAGCGCTACCTGGATTTCCTGAAAGATAACGGTCATTTGAATTACCGCATACAATCCCTGAGCCCGGTCGGGCCGGAAATGGACCTGATGCTTCCCGGTCATGCCGAACCTAAGCGGTCAGTTTGCCTGGTTTCCAACGACTACCTGGGTTTCAGCCAGCATCCGAAGATCAAAGAGGCGGTCATTAATGCCACGCGGCAGTTCGGCACGGGTTCCGGCGCATCCCCGGCGATCGGCGGTCATTTCTCTTATCATGCAGAACTGGAAAAGAAGATCGCGCAATTTTACACGAAGGAAGATGCGATCCTTTACACGACCGGCTATACGGCCAACAGCGCCACCCTGCAATGCCTGCTGCATAAAGAAGACCTGGCCATACTCGATATGGCCGTTCATGCCAGCGTATACGAAGGCGTGCTCACCACTACCGTAAAAACCTTCCTGCACAATAACCTGGAAATGCTGGAGCAGGTACTGCGCAATGCGCAAACCCAATACCGGACAAAAATGGTGATCATTGACGGTGTGTACAGCCAGGATGGCGACCTGGCACCGATCAGCCAGATCGCGGAACTCACGCACCGTTATGGCGCTTACCTGGTGGTCGACGATGCGCATGGCGTCGGCGTGGTTGGCAGCAACGGCCGGGGCGTGATCGAACTGTTCAACGCTTTTGACCAGGTGGATATCATTACCGGCACCTTCAGCAAAGCTTTGGGTAATATCGGCGGTTATGTGGTCGCTAAACCGGAGATCATCAATTATCTCAAGTATCAATCCAAACAGCACCTCTTTTCCACAACCGCAACGCCCGCCATCCTGGGCATCACGAGGGCGATCGCGCTGATCGATGAAGAGCCGCAATGGCGAACGAAACTGTGGGATAATATCAATTACCTGAAAAACGGTCTGACCGGCCTGGGCCTGGATATCGGCACCACGGCCTCCGCAGTGATCCCAGTCAAGATCGGGGACATTCCCAAAACTTTGGAAGCCGGGCGCCTATTGTTGAAAGCCGGCATCTACACCAACCCGATTATGTACCCGGCCGTGTCCAAAAAGAATGCGCGGATCCGTATGAATATTATGGCGACCCATACCCGCGCGCACCTGGATGACGTGCTTAACGCCTTTGATACGATCAATAGACAACTACAAATCTCCAGGGCATGAGAAGTACCGCCGAACGTTTCCACGCCGCCATGGAAAGCCAATTAGCAGAGGTGATCATTAATAGTCCGACGGCTACCGAGCAATACCGGAGGTCGATCATCATCTGCAAAAAAGCGATGACCAAGCTCAAACGCTATATTTCCAGCTACTCGTTTGAAAACACCGCCGACGAGATTCATTTTTTTAAAGAGGTCAAGCCTTTGTTTTACAGTAAGTATATCTATTTCATCAATGTATATAATTACCTCATTCAGCTGCCGGCCGGCGGTGAGGAGGCGCTCCGGAGCTACATCAATTTCCAGCTGAGGGACCTGCAGCGCTTCTTTGACAGTAACAAGGCTTTCTATCAGTACTATCGTTCGGGCGGCACTCAGATGGATGCAGTTTACTTTACGCGCGGAGGCTTTGATGTGCAAATGGAACTCGAGGATTTCGAAGAAGATGAACAGTATTCCACCAGTCATGACTATAAACTCTCCAAGATCATGGCCAACGAGAAGTTCCAGGAGTACCTTAATATTGAACTGGCCAGGCTCGGCAATCCTGAGCTGGTCATCCGTAAGATTTTTCCGTTTAACCACCCCCAATGGACCGCCAGCCACACGGATGCCGCAGAATTGCTTTACGGCCTGCAGACGGCCTGCGCCATCAATAACGGCAATATCGATATTACGGAGCTCGTAGCGATATGGGAATTCATTTTCCAAATGGAGATCAAGGAACCCTATCACAAGCTGCTGGATATCACCAAACGTCAAAAAGAAATGTTCGTATTTCTGACCCGCTTAAGAAACAGCCTTTGGAATTTTATTAAACAAAAATTCAGTAAAGGACTGCCACCTGATATCAATTGAGTATACCTTGCAGGTTTACAAAAACGACCAAGAGCTAATTCTTATCTTTGATAAAATGGAAGATTATTCAGACCAAGATTTAACACAAGCAGCTATCGTAATTACTTCGCTAACTACTAAATGCGAAAAATCTTTAATTAAATTGACGGAGAGAAATTCCCAACAAACTTTGCTTATAAACAGAATTAGAGGTTTAAGAATTGCTTTAGATTTAATTAGAAAAGAAATAGAGGTTCGCACAAAAAACGCTAACCAAATAGAAAATCCAACAAAAAACAAAAGCGGCGAAAAGCCGGTACCACCGCCATCCCTCATCATCCGTGAAGGACATATCAATACAACAGATGCCCCGGCTGTAGTCAGTACCAAAAAATAAATCCTTTTGGGGAGTAGCGAAGGCTTGCAGTATTCAGCAAGCCTTTTTTGTTGGTCGATAATTACGTTTAATCCACCGGCTGAAAATATATTTCAGTTCATTTCCTGCCATATCGATCCTTCTTTCCGGATATAACACCCCACGCGGCGCCACATGGGGTAGTATCCTTTTAAGACCGATGCAACTTTGCTTTCAACAAAAACGAAAGCATATGTTAAACATGATCTCCTGGCAGCAATACATGACTGCCGTCATCTTAATCTCCGCAGCCTGGTACGCTTATGTCGGTCTGCGTTACTACCGTCCGGAGCTTCAGGCTGTCCTGAAAATCAAGTCCGCCGCACCGACTGCGGTCCCGTCGGTGGCTAATCAACTGACCGCGGTGATGGGGGCTGTCAAACCCGATGCTGATACCGGTATTTATGAACCGGAGGAACTGCTGTTCAGCAATTCCTCCGTGGATGACATCAGCGACCAGACCATTCCTAAAGGGCCGGCCGACGACCTGCTGGCTGAAGCCATGGCACTGGTAAGCGCTTACAGCGAAAATGACAATAAAGCTGAGTTCCTTTCCCTTTTTAAAATTTTACTGGACAAATACGAAGTCTTTGCTGATGAGATCAGCCTGCCAGCAATCATCAAAAGCCTGAGCGACTTCGCCGCGACCAAACTCCCATTTCAAATCCAGGCCGCTGAATGGCCGTTAACCTTCGCATCATGAAAAAGATCAAAGCAATTATCGCACTGCTGTTCATCGCAACAGTCAGTGTAGCACAAGACGGCAACGCCGGTATCAACGAAGCCACCAATCAGGTCAAAAGCTATTTTTCAACCGGCACCAATCTCATGTACGCGATCGGTGCCATCATCGGTCTGGTCGGCGCGATCAAAGTTTATAAAAAATGGAATGACGGCGAGCATGACACCGGCAAGGTCGCTTCCAGCTGGTTTGGTTCCTGCATCTTTTTAGTTGTGGTCGCTACGGTCCTTAAATCATTTTTCGGGGTATGAGCTATCAGATCAACAAAGGCATTAACCGTCCCATTGAGTTCAAGGGATTGAAAGCCCAATACATTGGTTATTTAGGCGGCGGCCTGGTCGGTCTGCTGGTGCTGTTCGCGGTAATGTATCTCATCGGCCTGGCGATTTATCTCTGTATCCTGATCATTTGCGGCTTAGGCAGCCTGCTTTTTTATAAAGTATTCGGCCTGAGCCATAAATACGGCGAACATGGCCTGATGAAACGCAATGCGCGCCGGTACCTGCCCACGTATTTAAAATTCAAATCAAGGAGACTATTTTATGAAAAGCGCTGAACAAATATTTCCGATCTACAAAGTGGAGCATGACGCGCTGTTATCCATGCAGGGTGAATTGAGCATCGCCTATGAACTCCGTTTGCCAGAATTGTTTACGCTGTCTAACGATGAGTACCTGGCTTTTCATCAGACCTGGGTCAAAGCCATTAAACTGCTTCCCAGGAATAGCATTCTGCACAAACAGGATTGGTTCGTAGAAAGCAAATACAGCGCAAGCTTTGGCGATCAGACCTTTCTGAGCCATGCCAGTGAGCGATTCTTTAATGAGCGGCCATTTCTGGCGCATCATTGCTACCTGATCCTGACCAAAAGGCCGGAGAATTACAAGCCGGTGAGCAGCGCCGCCAGCAGTCTGATGCGCAAACACCTGACGCCGGCGCAAAGTACGGATGGTGAACTGTTCCGGGATTTCCTGGACAGCGCAGGTCAATTTAAACGCGTGATGGAAGACAGCGGCCTTGTCAATTTGCGCAGATTAAACGATAACGAACTGTCCGGCACGCTGGTCAAACCAGGCATTTTAGAACAATATTGTTTTTTGCTCGACCAACAGGCAGCGCCGGAATTAAAGGATATCCATTTACAGGAAGAGATCCGTATCGGTGATAACCGCTGCCAGCTCTACACCCTCGCCGATCCCGAAAACCTGCCCGCGTTATGCGGACCACGTATTACCTATGATCAGTACAGTACCGATAAAACGAAGTTCAGTACCGGATTTGCCAGCCCTGTCGGCGCGCTGCTGAACTGCAACCATATTTACAACCAGTATCTATTTATTGAAGACAGTGCCAAAACCCTTAAAAAACTGGAAGCCAAAAAGCTGCGCCTGCAGTCGCTGTCGGCATACTCCCGCGAAAACGCAATCGGCCGTGATGCCACCCAGGAGTTCCTGCACGAAGCGATCAGCCAGCAACGGCTTCCGGTCAAGGCACATTTCAATATCCTGGCCTGGACCGATGATAAGGCCAAGCTTAAAGACGTTAAAAATAAAGTAAGCTCGGCGCTGGCCCAGCTGGATGCGCAGCCCAAACAGGAAACGGATGGTGCACCGCAGATCTGGTGGGCCGGCCTGCCCGGCAACAGCGGGAATTTCCCGATGAATGACACCTTTGATACGTTCGCTGAACAGGCCGCTTGTTTCTTTAACCTGGAAACGAATTACCGTTCATCTTTATCACCCTGCGGCATCCGCCTGGGCGACCGGCTTTCCGGTAAGCCGCTGCATGTGGACCTGAGTGATGAGCCGATGAAGAATGGTATCACGACCAACCGTAATAAATTCATTCTCGGGCCTTCCGGCAGCGGCAAATCGTTTTTTACCAATCACCTGCTGCGGAGCTATTATGAACAGGATGCCCACATCGTACTGGTAGACGTTGGCCATAGTTATGAAGGGCTTTGCGAATTCGTAGGCGGTTATTATTTCACCTACAGTGAAGACAGCCCGATCAGTTTCAACCCCTTTTATGTCGGCGAGGGTGACACACTCGATACCGAGAAGCGCGAAAGTATCAAGGCTATGATTTTGGCGCTCTGGAAAAAAGAAGATGAGGGCGTATTACGTTCGGAATATATTGCCATCTCCGACGCTTTGTACCATTATTATGAAAGCGAGCCCGAGTTTGCCTGCTTCAACTCCTTTTATGAATTTTTGAAAGGTCCTTTTTTCGAAACCATGAAGCAAAGCAAGGTAAAGGACCAGCATTTCGATATCGACAACCTGCTGTTCGTGCTCAAACCTTATTACCGGGGCGGTGAGTATGATTATTTGCTGAATGCGACCGAGAACCTGGACCTGCTTCAACGCCGCTTTATTGTTTTTGAGCTCGATAATATTAAGGATCATCCCATTCTGTTCCCGGTCGTTACCCTGATCATCATGGAAACCTTCGTCTCGAAAATGCGGAAACTATCGAAAGAGACCCGCAAAATGATCCTGATAGAGGAAGCGTGGAAAGCCATTGCACGCGAAGGCATGGCCGAATATATCAAGTACTTGTTTAAAACGGTGCGGAAGTACTTTGGTGAAGCGCTGGTGGTTACACAAGATATTGAGGACATCATTTCCTCCCCTGTTGTAAAACAAGCCATCATTAATAACAGCGACTGTAAAATCCTGCTCGACCAGCGGAAATATCAGAATGACTTTCCCAAGATCCAGCAGCTCTTGGGGATCACTGATAAGGAGACGGCGCTCATTATGAGTATGAACCGGGCTAATGATGAACGCTACAAATACAAAGAAGTATTTATCAGCCTGAATGGCCAGTTATCCCGGGTCTACCGCACGGAGGTTAGCCGGGAAGAATACTGGACCTATACCACCGAGTCAGCCGAGAAGGCTAAGGTGAAAGCCTACAAAAAGAAATATGGCGATATCCGCAAAGCGATAGCGGTCATCGTTCAGGAAGAACAACAAACTAAAAATGACGCCGCATGAGAAAGTTGATTATCGTTTGCATCGTATTGATTGTTTCTTGCGGTCAAGTAAAGCAAGAAGGACTGTTTGTGTATCATGGAAAAAATGAGTTTACGATTGGTGATGATACTTTGATCATAAAAGATGGAATAGTCACAAATAAAGTCGGTTATAACAGAATTCGGAATGGTCAGATAAAACCTAGACAGTTCATTACAAAGCAATGGCGATTAAATGAACCCGGAACACCAATTATCATTTTCAAAAACAATGGGGTAACTGCCAACAGTAACTTTTATAGAAAGGTATATTAAGATGAAACTTTTCAAGATTACAATCATAACTGTGCTTTTAATTCATGCACAAATTGCAATGGCTCAATATCAAGTCGTCACTTCGGTGGTAAAAAAAGTAATTAAAGCCATTGACCTGAAAGTTCAGCGGATGCAAAACCAAACCATCTGGCTGCAGAACGCCCAAAAGACGATAGAGAATGAGCTATCGAAATTTCGGCTTACTGAGATTTCAAACTGGTCAGAGAAGCAAAAGACCCTGTACAATGACTATTACCAGGAATTGTGGAAGGTCAAGTCAACGATCGCCTATTACCAACGCATCAAGGACCTGACGTTTAGACAGGTAGCTTTAGTCGGTGAATATCAAAGGGCCTGGAAGCTTTTTCTATCGGACAAGCATTTCAGGCCAGAAGAGATCTTGCAAATGCAACGGGTTTACACCGGCATTTTGGATGCGAGTGCCAAAAACCTTGATCAGATCATAATGGTGATCAATCCCAGCAAAACCCAGATGAGCGACCAGCAGCGGCTGGACGCCATTAACAGGTCTGGGGACCTCCTGGATGAGAATTACAGTGACCTGAAACAATATAATAATCAGAATATGATCCTGAGCTTGCACCGGAGCAAGGACCTGAATGAATTACAAACGATCAGAAACTATTATGGATTGCATTAAAAGAGCGACAAATCTTCGCAGTAAAGCCAGGAGTTTGCTGGCCTTCGTTTTAGTGACGGCGGCAATGAGCCATTGTGCCCAGGCGCAGACTTTTGCCGAATGGTTCAGTCAAAAGAAAACGCAAAAAAAGTATCTGTTACAGCAGATCGCAGCACTTCAGGTTTATAGCGGCTATCTGAAGACGGGCTACAGCATCGCCAAAGGCGGCCTGAGTTCCATTGGAGGTTATGTCGGCAATGAATACGGCTTGCATGGCAGTTATTATACCCACCTCAAAACGGTCAATACAGCCGTCAAAAGTAATCCGCAAGTAAATAATATCATGCGATGGCAGCAGGATATATTGAAGCAAACAGCAGCCATCAGGAAACAAACCGGTTTGACGGCTACAGAAAACGCCTACACCGGCAAAGTTTGCCGGGCCTTATTAAGTGATTGCGATGCCCGTCTCGAGGATCTCCAAGCGATCTTATCCGATAGTAAAGTAGCAATGAGCGATGAGGAACGCATCAGGCAGGTCGCCAGACTTCATCAGGCCATGCAAGATAACTACCGTTTCGCGGCCAACTTCAGATCGCAGTTACAGCTCTACGTCCGGAACAGAGAGCAAGAGAAAAATGATCAAAACACTTTAAAGAATTTATATGCAAACCGTTAGAAAACTAGTACGCTGTGCGGCTATCCTATTAGCCGTCATGCTCATGGCCTATAACACAAAAGCACAAAGCGACGAACTGCAGCAGTTGCTATTGAATGTCGAAAAACTCACGCAGTTTAAAGCCATTTTATCAGATATGAAGCAGGGTTATCAGATCTATCAGCAAGGCTATGGCACGATATCCAATTTGTCGAAAGGCAACTTCAACCTGCACAATGTTTACCTGACCGGCTTGATGGCGGTAAATCCTGCGGTACGGAACAATCCCAGGGTCGCGCAAATCGTAGGCCAGCAGAGTGACATCCTCAGCGAATACCGCAGATACGCCGGCCTGTTCCGGCAAAGCGGCAGCTTCAATATTCAAGAGCTGAGCTACTTTAATAATGTTTATCAGCAGCTTGTGAAGCAAAGCGATAACAATATCGATGAACTCGCCAATGTCACGACCGCCGGGAAATTAAGAATGTCCGATGACGACCGGCTCCGGGCGATCGACCGGATCTATAACAACAGTACGGAACAGTTGCAATTCCTCCGGTACTTTAACCGCAAAGCCGTGCAGGTCAGCTTGCAACGCAGCAAAGAACGGCATGACACCGCGACGCTCAAAAGCCTTTACGGCATAAACTAAATAATCATGAAAAAGAAAACTTCATTGATCGCTTTACTGGCGATTGCAGCCACTGCTTTGCCGCAAATTGTGCGGGCCGACGGCCTGGCGGATAATATTCATGGCCTGCAGGGCGTGCTAAATAACGTTTATACCGAAATGCTGCCCATGTGCAGCCAGCTGATCGGCGTGGCCCGGGCGATAGCCGGATTTGGCGCACTCTGGTACATCGCCGCCCGGGTGTGGCGGCACATCGCCAATGCTGAAGCCGTTGACTTTTATCCTTTGCTACGGCCTTTTGCCTTAGGTATGGCCATACTATTATTTCCAACAGTGATCGCGGTTATCAACGGCATTATGAGCCCGGTGGTCACCGTAACCGGTGGCATGGTCAAAAACTCCGACGCCGCTATAGAACGATTGTTGGCACAAAAACAAGCGGCCATCGAAAAAACGGACACCTGGCAAATATACGTCGGTGATGACGGCGAGGGCGACCGTGATAAATGGTATAAATACACCCATCCAGATGATTTGCAACATAAGAAAGAAGGGATAATTGACGGGCTTGGTAACGACGTCAAATTCGCCATGGATAAAGCCAGCTATAAATTCCGTAACAGCGTGAAGCAATGGATGTCGGAAATATTACAGGTGGTCTACGAAGCTGCGGCGCTTTGCATCAACACCATCCGCACCTTTTACCTGATCGTACTGGCGATACTCGGCCCGCTGGTGTTTGGCCTATCGGTTTTCGACGGTTTCCAGCATACCCTCACGACCTGGCTGGCTAAATATCTGAACGTTTTCCTCTGGTTACCTGTGGCCAATATCTTCGGCAGTATCATCGGTAAAGTGCAGGAAAATATGCTGAAGCTGGATATCCAGCAGGTGCAAAGCGCCGGCGATACTTTCTTTAATTCGACCGATACGGCCTACCTGATCTTTTTATTGATCGGCATCGTCGGCTATTTCACCGTGCCTGCGGTCGCAGGTTACATCATCAATCCCGGCGGTGGCAACGGTTTACTAAATAAAGTCACCAACCTCACCTCCATTAGTCTCAGCTCGGTTAAATCTTCCTCCTATGCCGCCGGTATGGCAGCCGGAGGCCGGATGGCGCAAGGGGCAACCAACATCATCCAGGCACCCGGCCGTATTGCCGAAGGCTACCGCTCGGCAGGTTCAAACGAAGTGCAGGCGGAAAAACTAAACAAAAACGCTAAAAAATAACATCATGTTCACACACCTCAGAAATATCGAAACTGCTTTTCAGCAGAACAAACGCATCGTCGCGCTGGTCATTATCAGCAGCGCATTGGTATCTATCGCGGCCATCTATTTTTCGTTCGCGGCCTACCAGAAAGCCTCCGGCCATATTTACGTTTTGGCCAACGGTAAAGCGTTGGAAGCTTTTGCCGCCGACCGCAAAGACAATATTCCGGTGGAAGCCCGTGATCATATCAAAATGTTTCATCATTATTTTTTCACCCTGGATCCCGACGAAAAAGTTATTCAAAGCAACATCACCAAAGCCTTGTATCTCGCTGACGAGAGTGCGAGCAATCAGTATAATGGGC
The DNA here is from genome assembly GCF_054061755.1 of Mucilaginibacter sp. HD30. NCBI lineage: Bacteria > Pseudomonadati > Bacteroidota > Sphingobacteriia > Sphingobacteriales > Sphingobacteriaceae > Mucilaginibacter > Mucilaginibacter sp. HD30. The sequence continues at coordinate 960,595 of NZ_JBSSEO010000001.1, read as the reverse complement.
TCAAAGAAAAAAGCTATTACAATAACCTGATCTCCGGCAATATCAGCCAGCAGATCACGGTAGACAGCATACAGCTGAACATCAACCGTGTGCCCTACTATTTTAAGTGCTTTGCGACCGAAAAACTGATCCGCGCAACGTCGACGATCAACAAGGTACTGGTCACCCAGGGCTATCTGCGCAATGTCAGCCGCTCGGATAATAATCCGCACGGTTTCCTGATCGAACGCTGGGAAACCATCACTAACCGCGACACCACGCTGGCACCATGAAAAAGTTTCAGCAATGGTTTAACCAGTTAAGACCGGCACAGCAAAAACGAATGCTGGTGATGTTTTGCCTGCTGTTTCTGATCCTGCTTTTGCTGAGCATCGGCTACCAGCAAATGCGCCTGGATACCGGAACAATCGCACAACCCCGGTTCAAAACAGATACAATTAAACACAGATAATTATGGAAAAGCAACGAAAATTCCTGTTGGTACTGCCGCTATTGGTGCTACCATTTATGACCATGGCCTTCTGGGCTTTAGGCGGCGGCAAAACTCCAGATCAGCAAGTGGTGAACAGCCGCGGCCTCGATACGGACCTGCCGGAAGCACAATTCCGGGACAAGGATAAACAAGATAAAATGGCCGTCTACCAGGCCGCCCAGCACGATTCCACGCAAGACGGCGTAAGTCCGGCATTTTTAAAATCGATGGGGCTGGACAAATCTGCTCCGAACACCGATTCCATAGCCACACCCGATGATCAGGCGCAAAAGATCCAGGCAAAACTTGCCCAACTGAACCGGCAGCTCAGCCAGCCTCAGCCAACACCGCCGGGCAGCAGCTTTGATGAACCCGAGCCGCAACAGGTGAAGCAATTAAAGAAAATGATGCACAGTATGAACAGTGGCGGCAGCCGGCCGGATCCCGAAATGCAGCAACTCAATAACATGCTGGATAAGATACAGGCTATTCAAAATCCTTCATCGCTTGCTGTTCCGGCACCTAAGCCGGAAGCCGGGAAGCCTTTCCGCGCCATCCCGGCCATTATTGCCGGGAAGCAAAAGGTAGCTGATGGTGCCGCTGTCAGGTTGCAGTTAACGGATACGGTTACGATCAAGAAGCAGCTGTTGCCCAAAGGTCAGGAGCTCTTCGGCGTGTGCCAGGTGACCAACCAGCGCCTGCTGCTCACGATCCAGAACATCCGGTTAGACAAACAGATCATTCCGGTCAGCCTGACCGTCTTTAGTTTAGATGGCATGCCCGGCATTCCGGCACCGGAAGCAGAACTGGGCGGCGCCGCAGGTAACGGTGCCGACAATGCTATCCAAAGTATGCAGTTCCTTTCTATGGATCAAAGTCTCGGGGCGCAGGCTGCTGCCGGCGGCATTAATGCCGCTAAGGGCTTATTCAATAAAAAGATCAAGAAAATCAAAGTCAAGCTGAAGGACGAATTTCCCGTCCTTCTAAAAATCAATCGTTAATTAAAAATCAAGTATTATGAACACAGAAAATTTAAGTTATCTGCAAAAGCAATTGCTCAACCTGGGGTTTGGCGAGAAAGCAAATGAAGAATTAGAAAAGAACATGCAAGCCGGTAAGAAGGAATTCACCCTGACGACGGAACAGGAGTACAACAAACAGCCTGTTGACTACATCCTGCATTATAAGGCCGGTGACCAGAATGACAGGTACTTCTTTAACAAGTACGATGCTTCATTAAGAGACCAGGAAATGCAGCAGACCTTTTACATCAACAAGGGCAGCGGTATCACTGCGAAGGAAGCCTATAACCTGATGGAAGGGCGCGCCGTCCACAAAGAACTGGAGAATCTGGAAGGCCAGAAATACAATGCCTGGATCGTTTTGGATAAAGAAAATAAAACCGAGAATGGTAACTATAAACTGCGCCCATTCACGGATGGCTGGAATTACAAACCCGAACGGGCCATCGACAAACTGGACATCGTGGGGATCAACGAAGAAGGTGCGCGCGAAAAGCTGTTAAAGTCTTTGGAAAAAGGTAACCGCCACCAGGTTACGGCGATGAAGGATGGCAAGGAAGTAAAACTGTACCTGGAGGCCAACCCCGCTGAGCACCGCGTTAACCTGACCAACTGGAAAGGCGAAGCGCAGCAACTGGAGCATTATAAGAAGCCTGAAGTGAAGAAAGAGCAAAAGCAAGCCAATAAACAAGCGCAGAATCAGGAGGATGCGCCGGCAAAAAAGCAAGGTAAAGGCGCTAAAATAAAAATTTAAAATTAAATTTACCGCATCTTAAAAAACTGGCATTCTTGCCGGTTTTATTGTGATAAGGTTTAGGTTGAAAGTCCCCGGCAGCGAGTGTTTAGGGGACTTTTATTATTATCTTGCCGCCGCCTGACACGAATCCATGAAAAAGCTGCTGACTATTCTGTTATTTATCGTTTCCGCCAGCCCCATCAGGGCGCAAACCATCAACGCGGCTTATGTCAAAGCGCTGTACCAACAATACCCGACTCAAAAATCCGATCTGTGCCCGGCCTGTAAATTATGGGTCAATCCTTATTACAAATCTGTCGCAGATACGGCCCGGCACCTGCCCCTGGTCACGTATTATATTTATACCCAGGCGCACCGGATCGAACAGGAAACGGCCAACGTGCCCCGTACCGGTATTTACGCCGCCTGGCATCCCGCCTTCGGCCAGCCCGATGAAACCAAAGTCTATAAACAGGCTAACGTGGAATCGCCGGACATGATCGCCAAAGGTCACTGCCAGGCCTGGATCTTACTGGCCTGGTGTGCAGATGCCGCAATTCTATCGGACACCTATACTTTCAATGCCGCCGCTGAATACCAGGGGCAGAACATCGGCACGGAGATCGCCACGGAAGAACTGACCCGGAAACTCACGGATCACACAGATAGTATCCGCATCTGGTGCGGTACGTTTGGTAGTAAACAAACCTATACCAAAAACAGCGTGACCATTACGGTCCCGAGCCATTACTATAAGATCATTCAATATGATCAGGAACTCTTGTGTTACTGGATGCCTAACCTGCCGACGGAAAAGCGGGCGCTGCTGCCTCAGCGGCAAGTTAGCCACGCCCAACTGGTCAGCAATTTAGGATTTGACCCCATGGAGATTTTCCAGGAATAAGTTAATTGAGCTTGATGTAGGCGGCCAATTGACTCGCCGACTTAAACGCCCGGCAACGAACCACCTGATTTGATTGGCCGTCATAATACACTTCGGTATAAAATTCAGGGTGACTGTAAAGCGCAACCTTTAATCCCTCCTCCCCTCGCACATCTACAAAATTACCCTGCATGGCAAAGGCGGCCTGGTCTCCGGCACTTAAAGCATTAAATTCGTATAGCGTCATTTTAATTCGTAGGATTCCCGAATATAAGTAAACAAAGCCGGCCGCAAATCATCCAGGGATGAAACCCGGATATGATTCTCAAATTTCTTGCCTGAAGCCACACTTTTTTTGACCGGCTTTTCCGGGTGCGACACGCTGGAATAGAATTTGATGTCCAGTTCTTTCTTCATCGGCCGGATGATCAGGAAGCCTACGCGACGGGTAAAAACGATGCAGTTAGGGGTTACACCGATCAATACTTTTGGCCAGTCTGCGACCTCGGCGAGTATTTTATCAAAGGTCAGGATCAGTTCCGGGGAACGGCCTTCGAACAAGCTGTCCAGGCTCACCCGCGCACAATAATGCCGGTATTCTGCCCAGGGCAGTTCGCGATCACATTTCGGACATGTCCAGCTCATAAAATTTAAACCACCTGTACGGGTACTTGTTTCTCCCCCTGTCAAAGTTATAGCATTGAATATGATTTATGCGCGTCTAACACCCTTTCAACGTATGGCGGGTACGCATAAAAAAGCAGCCCTGAAGCTGCTCTCTTATCCAATAATAAATGGCCGCTCTTTAGTCATTTTCCCAACCGCGACCAGTTTTTTGTTGTAATTCTTCGATACGTTTTGACGCCTCCGCCTTGGTCAGGTTTTCATCGAATGTTTCGCCGGCTTCCGTGCTCAGGGTCGTTAAATAGGAATGTTGGGCGCCTGTCATGGCCTCGTCGCCGGTTGTCCAGTCATCCGGATCTTTAATCGTATTCGAACCTTTATTCCCGGTTTCACTGTTGACCTCTTCGTCTCCACGAAAAAGTTTTTCCTCGTTATCATTGCTCGGTATCATATGCTTACTAATTTATTTAGTAACAACAGGGTATTGATTTAGTTTTAGATAGGGTTCACTGATTTGCGTCTTGAGCTTATCAGGGCTGCGCAGAAAAACCACTCAAAGTAATTTTCGCCTTGCCTAAACGCTGTTAATGAAATTTCTGACCGTTGCTCAGCATTTCCAGGATAATGTTCATGCGCTTTTCACGGGTTTCGGGTTTTTTTGCCGTTTGCAATCTCCAGGTGATCGCGTATTTATTGGTTTTATTAAGCGAATCGAAAAAAGCTTTTGCCTTTTTGTTCTTTTTAAGCAGCTTAAGAAAATCGTCTGGCGTTTCCGCATTGGATGGCGAATCATAGGCCGCGTCAAGTCGCCCGTCCGCTTTGGCTTCATTAAAGGCTTTCAATCCTGCAGCCTTCATTCTGTTTTCGCTTATAAGGCGTTCAACATGTTCGATATTCCGCTTCGACCAGATGCTTCGCGCCCGGCGCGGCGTGAACTTTTGCACCCAGGAATCCTTGTCAAATTTATTCTTTTGTCCGTCGATCCAACCGTAACAAAGTGCTTCGTCAAGAGCTTCGGCATAGGTCACGGTTTCTTCACCGGATTCTTTGTTGAATATACGCAGTCCTATCCCGTCTGAAGCTGCATGATTAGCCGCCAGCCATTGCTCCCAGGTACTTGCTGAATCGAACGATATGGTAATCATATCCGCCTTAGTTTTCATAACACTCATTTATCCCTTTACATTTAATACTGACCGCTAAAACTAAGTTAACCAAATGTTCTGATCGATCAACAAACTGCAGCAAGTCGTTTATTAATCGTCCCAAGAACCGATAGCGGAAACTGTTTTCAAAAGAAAAAACGATAAAAAAGAAAGTCAAAAGTGCGGTCGAAAACCCGGCCGGGAGAACGATAAGTCCCGGAGGGTTGCCGTAGCGAAGCGCAGACTATTATGCGTTCGTACGAACGGGCTGACCGATCTTGACGCCGCTTCGATTCGTTTTAATTCAGATCACAAAGATGACAGCAGCTAATACGAGGCCCAAAAATCAGATCAAGTTAAATCCTGCCTTTAAAACTCATATTCGTCATGATGGCCAACCGCACCGCTGTGAAAGGCCTCAGTCATCAGATCATATTCACTACACAGTGACATATAGTGATCAAATAATTCCAGGTACCTGTCGCATTGATCAATACTCAGAAAACCTTTGTCACCTTTTAAGGAATAATAAAGCACGCGGGCATTTAGTCCGGCTTGATACAATTGAACTGAGAGGCTTTGATATTTTTCGAAGAAGGTCACCGGGCGCTGAGAGAGTTGGTAAACTATGCTTAAATGACATTTAATAAAAAGAAATGTTTTAGTTAGAAGAACGCTCTTTTAGCATTTCCAGCAGGAAATGAAGTGCGGCAGGAAGGTAAGCGATGTAACAAAGCGGGTAAACAAGTGAAGCCATTGTCATATAGCTGTATATAAATCCAAGGGGAATTACCGCAGGACAACAGTAAAACCTATCATATAATTATTTTTCTGGTGAATGCATTTATTAACCCAAGTGAATCACTCGGGAGCCTACAAGACCTAATTTTGGGTAATTAAATATTTATATCATGAAATTACAAAATAGTCATTCCCAGTGGGGCTTCAGGTCGGTGTCTTACTGGAACGTCCTGATCATAGCTTTAGGGATCCTGTTCATAGGCGTACGTTTTATCATTCACCCGCTGGCGGGCGCAACCGGGTTTGGGATCTCGCTTGCCAATGACAGCGACGCGGTATACGGACAGATCAAAGGCATACGTGACGCATTCTCGGGGCTTTTACTTTTGCCCCTGCTCTGGCTGCGGCTGCGAAAAGCTACCGCCTGGGTGTTTACCGCCGCCGTTGTGGTACCATCCTTTGATTTTCTGATGATCCTGTTTCACAAAGGTTCCGGCAATACGCTGCACCTCGCGGTTCACGGTGGCACAGCGCTGTTCATGCTGATCACCAGCTTTCTGCTCTTCCGGGAAAATGATAAACCGCTTAACGCTTAATCTGATGAACACCTTATTGATCACAGACATATTGCTGCCTATTTCTATTTTGTCCGCTGGCGTCATCTACGGAACAGACATGTTCCACGCGGTGGCGGGCAAAAAGGCGACCGCTATGAGCAAAGACAGTTCCATTGCTGATGTTTATGGCCATACGCATTACATAGCCGACCAGCGTATGCCGTTCATCGGCATTACCGGCCTGGTATCGACGGCATTGATGACGGCCATCAATTACACGCATACGTCTGTCGCAATTTTGTCCGGCTTTGCACTGCTCATGCTTTTGGCGCACCTGGCACTTTACATGATCCTGGCCAAACCTATTAACAAAATGATGTCTGAAGCCGCGCTGAAGAACGTTGTTCCTGATGACATCCGGATCCTGCAGCAAAAGTGGGAAAGTGCGATTTATTACCGTGCCGGAATTCTGTCCATGGCTATGCTGTCATTAATAATGGCGGCCATGCGATAAGCACTTATACAGAGCGTTTCTGCAGCGTCGTATTGCTTCAAATGTAGAGAATGGCTTTCCGCAAAGTTTTAACGATACTATTTTATTGGCAGGAAAGTTGGTAATTTGGTCGTGTGGAAAAGCTGATAAGATCGATCGAAAATATTATTCCGTTATCATCCAATGATCGTTTAGTCATAAGGGAGCTCTTTCAAAGCCATATCTATACAAAAGGTGAACATTTGCTCGAAATTGGAAATGTTTGCAAATATGTATTCTTCATAGAAACCGGCCTTGTACGGTATTATATGATCAATGACGGAGAAGAACGCACTAATTATTTCAACAAAGAGGATGAGTTCGTATGTAATTACCGGAGTTTTCTGCCGAAGCTGCCTTCTGAAATCGGTATCCAGGCTTTGGAAGAAACGGTAGCCTACCGGATAAGCAGCGACCATATAGCGCAACTTTACAAGAACGTGGAACACGGCGAAAGATTTGGCCGGCTGGCGATAGAGCAGGTTTTTCTAAGTGCTATCAACCAGTTATCATCATTTTATACCGATACCCCGGAGCAGCGTTACAGCAAATTTATAGATCAATCTCCCGATATCGTTCAAAGAGTGCCACAATATTATATCGCTTCGTTTATAGGCGTAAAACCTCCATCCCTAAGCCGTATTCGCCAACGGTTATTTCAGCGCCCAAACGATTAACAGCCAAATACATTCCCGTCAGCCAGCAATGCTATCACTTTCTGTGAAAACATTTTTATTTATGACCTGTTCTTTTGCTACCAATTATGAAAAGAATTATGATCATCGATGATGATCCCGACATTTTAGCGATACTTCAGGAGATACTTAACGAGGAGGGCTACCGGGTGATAACCTTCCCCGATAAAAATTCTGTGAAAGGCATTATCATCAACCGTCCGGACCTGGTTTTATTAGATAACCGGCTGAAAGACGGCCTCGGCTATGAACTTTGCCGGGAGATCAAGTCCAACAGTATGACCAGTCATATACCGGTCGTCCTGATGTCCGCTCATCAAGACCTTGCTGAGTTGGCCAGGTTGTCCGGTGCCGACAGTTATATGTCGAAACCTTTTGATATTTCGGCATTATTGTCCATTATAGAGCACTTAATAAAAATATCAAAGGAACCGCAGTCCTTTTGATCTTTATTCATTTTTATAGCCATTCAGCTTTGATCATTCATTTACCGCTTGATCAGTACTTGTCTACGTGAAGGCATCTTACCACACAGGCGGCCTGACCAGCATCTTTAAACGCATTTCAAAATCATCTGATCGCTGTAATCCATCCCTGCCGCATCAACTCACACACTCCCACAGGTTGTGGATTGACCGGAAAACAAAAAGCAGCCAAACTTTGTTTAAACCGTGTTTTACTCCGTCAACTATCACATGCTTGCTACTGAACAGCAGGGGCCAAGCGCCCTGGATCTACTTGTTTTTGAATCGATGCCAGGCAATTACTTGCTGCTGTCGCCTAAATTGCATATCCTGGCTGCTAGCGATTCCTACCTTGAACTCACTGGCAAACAACGCGCCGAATTGACGAACCGTTACCTCTTTGATATTTTTCCCGAAACAGCGGGCTGGGCGCCGGAACAGCGGGGTGGCATTTTGGATTCATTGAAACGGGTGTTGCAAACCAAAAAATGTGATGTGATGCCCATTATCCGCTTTGATACTCCGGGCAATAATTTAACACTGCAGGAACGCTATTGGAAAACCGTTCATCAGCCGGTGATGAACGCTATGGGAGAAATGCGCTATATCATTCATGAAACGGCAGACGTTAGCGCGGCGATCATTAAAGAGAAACAACTTCAGGAAACGGCGCAAACTGCCCATCTTCAAGCGGAACAAATGGAACGGCTTTTCCATGATATCCCAGCCCAGATCGCCATCGTGCGCGGGCCTGAGCTCATTTTTGATTATGTCAATCCGCGTTACCAACAGGAACTGTTTCCGGGCCGCGAAATACTGGGTTTACCCTTGCTGCAAGCTTTACCGGAAATTGAAGGCCAGCCGATCTGGGAGATCCTGCAAACCGTATATCGAACAGGGCAGCCATTTATCAAAGACGAATTACATGTACCGCTGGCGCCCTTAATCGGCGCACCGGTAGCGGATCATTACTTTAACACGGTTTATCAACCATTATATGATCGCAATGGACAGGTGGATGCCGTATTAAGTTTCAAATATGAAGTTACCGGTCATGTAGCCACGCGCCTGGCACTCAGTAATTCTTTAACGGAACTGCAGGCGATCCATGAAGAACTGCAGGCGGCCAACGAAGAATTAACCGCAACCAATGAACAATTTCATCAGTTGAACCTCGAGTTGGAAAAGCGTGTCAGCGAACGAACGAGTCAATTAGCAGAAAGTTTTGAAGAACAGCAGGCGCTTAATGAAGAGATCAGTGCGGCCAATAAAGAAATGCTGGCAGCCAATGAAGAACTGATCGCGACAAACGAAGAGTTAAGTGATACGCAAGGGCGGTTACAACAAACGCTCGACGGCTTAGCGGAAAGTGAACAACGCTTCCGCAATCTGGTACGCGATGCCACAGTTGGCATTATCTTACTCACAGGACCAGACCTTCAGGTAACCATCGTTAACGACCAGTATGGCAAACTGATTGGCCGTACTGCCGGTGAATTAGAAGGTCGCCGGCTTTTCGAGGTCATACCCGAAACCGAGGCGGTTTTCCGCCCGATCATTGAACGGGTCAGAGATAGCGGGGAGCCGCTTTATTTATATGACCAGCCCTACTTCGTTTATAAAGATGGGCGCACGATCGAAGGGTTTCTCGACCTCGTTTATCAACCTTACCGGGAAGCCGATGGTACGGTGTCGGGCGTGATGGTCTTATGCCAGGATGTAAGTGAGCAGATGCTGGCACGTCAATTACTGGAAAGTAGTGAGGGTCGTTTCCGCTTTCTCCTGGATGCCATGCCGCAGCAGGTCTGGACGGCGAAACCGGATGGCACCTTGGATTACGTCAATCAGGTCATCAGCGAGGATTTCGGGCACACGGCTGACTCGGTAGTAGGTCATGGCTGGCAGGAGTTCGTTCACCCGGAGGATCTGCCTGGCGCGGTGCATAAGTGGCGCCGGGCATTGAGCACCGGCCACCAATACCTTACCGAATTTCGTTTAAAATTTGCGGATGGCGATTATTACTGGCATTTGGCGCGCGCGCTTCCGCTCGTCGAGGACGGCAAAGTGAAGTTGTGGATCGGGACGAATACCAATATACACCAGCAAAAAACCAATGAGCAGCAAAAAGACGAATTTATCAGTATTGCCAGCCATGAGTTAAAAACGCCGCTCACCACGATCAAAGCCTTTTTCCAGTTAACTAAACGGGAAGTCGGCGAACAAAAGGTCGCCGGACAGTTTGTCGGGAAAGCCGAACGTCAACTCGAAAGACTGGGCCGCCTTATCGAAGACCTGTTGGATGTGTCTAAGATAAATGCCGGTAAGATGATCTATAACATGGAGGATTTCAACTTCGGTCAGGCGCTGAGCGAAACCGTTGAAAGCATGCAGCAGACGATGGCTCATCAAATTGTATTGCAGACTGATTGCAACATCGTCTACCGCGGCGACCGGCACCGGCTTGAGCAGGTGCTCATCAATTTACTAAATAACGCGATCAAATATTCGCCGCAGGCGGAACGTATCCTGGTAAATTGTACCCTGGAGCAACAGAACCTGATCGTCGCGGTGCAAGATTTTGGAATTGGAATTGCCGAAGAACATCTTAAAGACCTTTTTGACCGCTTTTACCGCGTCGACAATACTTCGGCCCGTTTCCAGGGCCTGGGCCTGGGTTTATTTATTTCAGCGGAGATCGTGAAAAGGCACGGCGGCAGTTTTTGGATCGAAAGCGAACCGGGGACAGGCTCTACTTTTTATTACCTGTTGCCGCTGACCGGCAAACAACAGTTTACCGACATCAGCACCGATCAGCATACTTATTATGAAGGCAGCTTTATTACCATCCGTTACCAGCCGGATAGTGAATACCTGGATGTGGACTGGTTCGGTTATCAAAACTATGATTCGGTCGTTAAAGGCTGTGAAATCATGCTTGACCTGATGCAAAAAAACAACTGCACTAAAGTATTGAACGACAATACGCGTGTCAAAGGCAATTGGTCGGAAGCCTCGGACTGGGGTGCCGAAGTTTGGTTCCCGGCTATGGCGGCGGCAGGCTTGAAGAAATTCGCCTGGATCTATTCACCAAGCACTTTCAGCAGGATCGCAGCCGACAAAAGCTTACCTTCTGCCTACGATGCGGTACAGGTCGCTTTTTTCAATAATAGATCTGCTGCAGCTGATTGGCTAACCGGTCGTGTGATCAGCTAACCTACTTCAGCTGTCCGCCCAGCTTTCATTTTATCCCCGGCCGCGTTTTAATTAGCTCATTACGAGTGCTGCCACCTTACGTTATGAAAATGAAGTAGGTGCCTTTCCGCGCTGTAGCTTTTTTATTGATTAATATACTGCACATCTATTGCTTTAAACGGATAGCTAAATAGGGAGTAAATATATCAGTTGCACCGGCCTGCTGTCCAATTGTTTCATTTGGCTAAAACCGGCTCGAAGGTTTACCTGTTATTTAAGGCAATGGAAACAGACTACAAACATAAGTTTAAAGAATGTAACGCACGCTTTGAGGCCATTTTCGGCCTGACCTCGGCGGCGAGTAAGGTCATTGACAGCGAACTCACCATTTTAAAAGTTAACGAGGCGCTGACGGAACTAATGGGTTATTCTGAGGATGAACTTATTGGTACCCAGATCATGGACTATGCCTTTGAAGAAGATAAACCGCACTGGCAGGAATTGCAGCACGCCATGTGGCAGGAAGGTAAGCCTAACTTTAAGCTGGACGCCCGCCTATGGAAAAAGGACAAAACGCTTATTTGGGTACACGTAACGACCATCGCCTTCGAGGCCAACGGCGTATCCTATGCACATACGGTCCTGGACGATTTTACCGCCTGGAAGAAGTTGCAGGAAAGTGAACAGCGGCTCAGCATGGCGCTGGCGTATTCCAAAATGGCCGTTTGGGAACTGAACCTTCTCGATCGTACCATCACCAGTTCGGAGGGTTTCGATCACCTGTTCGGTATCAACCAATCACGAGACTGGACGGAGGAAATGCTGGTAAAGCTCTTTTTTGCGGAAGATCAAATCAAATTAAAAACGATCCTTCAGCAGCTCAAGCCGGAAGATAATTTCGACTTCCAGGGCCGTATTGAAACCAACGAAGGAATAGTCAAATGGATTAACTTGCAGGGCCGTGCTGAAAACCAACGCGTATTAGGGACGCTTTATGATATCACCCGGGACAAACTTGCTGAACGCGAAAAAGATGATTTTATCAGCATCGCCAGCCACGAGCTCAAAACGCCGCTGACGGCCTTGAAAGGCAGCCTGCAGGTGATCGGCCGAATGAAAGACGCACCTACTGGCATGTTGCCGAAATTAGTGGACCAGGCGAACAAAAGCATGGACAAGGTGACGGTCCTGGTAGACGAACTGCTGAACGCCGGCCGCTTGGCTGAAGGCCAGTTGCAGCTGAAAAAAACAAAGTTCAACTTGTCAAAAGCGATCGATGAATGCTGCCTGCATGTGACGGCGACAGGAGTTCACCACATCGTGAAAGATGGCCTGAAAGATAAACTGGTTAAAGCTGACTCTGAGCGTATACAACGCGTGATTGTCAATTTTGTCAACAATGCCGTTAAGTATGCCACCAACTCGAAAACCATCACCATACGAGTTGATGAGGAGCCTGGCTACTTTAAAGTATCCGTCATTGATCAGGGACCCGGCATCGCCAAGGAAAAAATTCCGCATTTATTCAACCGTTATTTCCGCGGTGAGCAGCAGGGCGGGCAGTATGCCGGCTTAGGTCTTGGTTTATACATTTCCGCAGAGATCATTAAAAAACATGGCGGGAAAATCGGCGTCGACAGCGAACCTGGTCAGGGCAGCATATTTTGGTTTACGCTACCGGAAGCTTAAACGCCTCTCCTTCTGCAGCGGGACAAGGCAGACGAAAAATCTGATCCGGCAGACTTGTGTCTTAGCTTATTGCCCGGTGATCTTAAGCGTTTCCGGCAAACAGGGTTTACCGATTAAAAGAGCCGTGCGCTGTTGTCCGGTCAAATTTCCGTTGAGCCATGTCTTGATATCGCTGCGCTCCAGGATAGCTGGCATGCGGTCATGAATTTCCGCCATCGCCCGGTTCGGCGGCATAGTGATCATCAAACAAGTCGGCAGTAAGACATTCGTCTCCACATCCATCCAGATGTCCCAGAGCCCGGCGATATAAAAAGGCTTGCCATCCACGCGCTCGATCCGGTAAGATTTCTTTTGGTCTTTATTGTATTCAAAAAAAGCCTGTATCCTGATCACGCAATGCTTCCGCCCCAACTGCCTGCGCCAAACCGTATGCAGATTCTCAATCTTCGCATGCTTATGCTTCGTATGGATCTTCTCGTCATCCGCGGTCAATAAACCCCAGCGGTACTGCTGTACTTTATCCGGCAACGCATCGGTCACGACAGTCAGCATGCTTCCCGGGCTCCCGGCAGCATTCGGTTTGGGTTTAAACTGACGGCCGTCCCGCCCAGTGATCACAATATCTTTTTGTTCGCCTATTAAAACTCTTCCGCACATAGTCTATTTAAACGGACGAAAATACTAATTATTTTAGTAATTAATAAATTTACTTACAACGTAACGAGGGTAATGTCGATCTCAAAAGTATTCCGGATCGCGTAACTACCCAGATCCTGAAAGTAAGACGCTGAATTATATTTGATCCCGTAAAGCGTGCGGTCAATAGTGGCAGTAGCATGGACAGTTCCTTTACCAAGTTGCAAATCAAATACAATGGGTTGCGTGATACCCTTGATCGTCAATGTCCCTTTAGCCGCATTTCCGCTGACTGATTTTAAGGCGAGTGTGGCCTCCGGGAATTTTTCAACATCAAAGAAATCTTTGTTGCGCAAATGTTCCTGCATCTCAGCATTGTCTGTTTTCAGGCTGGTCATATTTACGGTAACCGTTCCACCCGTCAGTTCACTCCCTGAAAATGTTAGCGTCCCTGACTTGATCGCTAAAGTACCCTTGGGTGAATATACGCCGGTCTGGGCATGACCGGTCCAGGTCAGCGAACTGTTTTTGGCATCAACGGTATGTTTTTGACTAAAAGCCGTGAAGCTAAGTAAGCTCAAAATAGCCATGAATAACTTTTTCATTTGGCCTCCAACTTTAATTCGTTACGAACAAACCATGCGGCCTGTCCCTGATAGCAAACTTCCTTTTTTTGGGAGAATGTCTTTGGGCTGATCAGGTAGGTGTAGCGAAAACGCGCCGGTTTATTATTGTCGCTGCCGGTTTTCTCAGTTACGATCTTGAGGCTGCCGTTAGCAAAACTACGCTCTTTGACGGCTTCATCATCCAGCACATTACCGCCATTGGTAATTTTGATCGTATCAATACTATTGTGGCTTTTTTCTTTAGGATAAGCGGTGATCCATTCATAAACACCCAGTCGTTTAGTGGCAACGGTCAGTTCGGTCGGTATCGGAGTCAATTTGTTCGTGCCATAATCCAAATAAGTTAACGTGCCGCTCCAAGCCTTGCCAGACAGGCTTTCCAGGTCACGCGGGTTCATCACACCTTCGGTTTCTACGACTGCGATACCTTTGTATAATTTACCGGTTTGGTCTTTAGCCAGGACAAACCAAAGCGCATCGCCTGCGTAAACCTGGTCACCATAGCGCCAGTTCTTTTCAAAAGTATAATGCTGCCCCGATCTGATCTTGCCCCCAGCGCATCTGAAGCGTTCGGCAAAACCTGCCTTATCCAGTTCTATATTTTTGATCCATCCTTTATCACCATACCAGATATAGCTACCGGCGGCAACGACCTCCAACTCCTGAGTTGCACTTACCGTAGTGCGATGTTTCCAAATGAATTTGCCAGGGTAGTTTACGGTGTCGGCATTTCGCTCGGGGTAAACCGGTGTAGGGTCATGAAATATCGCTATAGCCGTTGGGATATTTCGCAACTGGTCAGGTAACAAACGCGAATGATCGGTCCATACCTGCTGGGCGCTGACCCTTCCGGCCAGCAACAATAATACGATGATGATTTTTTTCATACCCCAAAGATGCGCGCAGGGATCATGGCAAAACAAACCGGCTACGTGCCAAAAACTGTTTTTGGCACCTATGATTTATAGTCAGACGGCGGCATACCGGTCATTTCCTTAAAGGTGCGGTTGAAACTGGTCTTGGAATTAAAGCCGCAATCCGTAGCGATGGCCAGCAAGGTAAACTTTTGCAGGTCACCGGCGTCGATCCGTGCTTTCACCGCTTCCACCCGGTAACTGTTGACATAATCGTTGAAGGATAGTTCAAAACAACTATTGATATGCCGCGATACCAGGCGGCTGTTGATTTTAAGGTGCGCCGCCAATTCGGTCAGGGTCAGTGCGGGGTTCAGGTACAATTGATCGGATTCCATCGCCGCCGTGATCTTTTGCAGGATGGCGGGCTCGGGCGTAAACACTTCTTTTTCCGCAACCGGCTCTACATATTGAATTCCTTTCAAACTCGACTGGCGCAATCCGCCGATTGCCAGGATCAGCAATAGCACACCCAGGAACTGCACGGTAAAATCATAGTTGAAATAGTAATTGAATCCATCCCGCATAACGATCTCCGCCAACCACTGCAGGCAAAGCAGCAATAAAGCCGCCAAAATGATCATCAGCCAGTTCAACCGGATATTCGCCACCGCGGAAAAGTTATTGCTGACCCACATCTGGTAATGCCGCACAAGGCGCAGCGACAAATAGCCATAGATCAGCAGCGAAAGCCAGGTGCCGTCAAATTCCAGCCGGTAAGTATACGGTTGGTGAATATGCTCCCAATACCAGGCCTTGGTCTGGTACGAAGTGAACGTCAATGACCAGTAAAGCAGGGCCTGGCACATCACCGGCAAAAAATGCAGCAAGTGCAGCCACCTAAAACGAAAGATCTCTTGGGTCAGGCTTTGCACATAGAACCAAATGAGCGGTGCGAACGCGAAAGAATAAAAGATAGGCAGAAAATACAGGTTAGGCTGCTGACGGTAGATGCGCCCTATACGCATCAGATCATCGCAAAGCCATAGTACCAGTAAAAAGATCAGCAATGCCAGGATACGATTAGACCGCCGGTTATCCCGAGCGAAAAACAAGAGGCCGGATGCCAGTAATGACTGAGAAATGATCAACGCGAGCAATACGGTGATCCAGTTAAGTACCAAGTGCATGGTTTAAAGTTAAACAATCCCTTAAATTATACAACCCGGTACCTATCGAAAACGATAATGCCAATCAGTTTCCTTTTCGGCCAGCGATTTTAAAGGGTCCGGATCAAAACGCTCACTGATATAAAAGGTCTTCCAATGGCTAATTTCGGAGATCATATGTCGCACAGTAATGGTGATCGTTAGATCAGCCCGACCGGCAACCTTTAAATTTTGATGGATAATGATACAGACCTTACGCACAAATTCATCGATATGCTTTTTCTTTTCCTCGGGTGGGTAAAAAGCAGCTTTATAGAAATCCAGCTCAAAACGGCGCAGATCGATGGACAATCCACGCTGCGGGTCGAACTCGAAAAGTAACTCCAGGTTGCGTTTGGTGATCTTATGCAGCAAACGCGGATTGTTCCAGACCCAGTTCATCAATGCCTGTTTCAGCATGCCGTAGAATTTTTCCTGTCCGTAACTCATTTGACCACGATGATATCATTCCAGTTGGTGGTGTACTGTTTGCTCAGGAATTCCTGTTTCATCTTCCAGGTTTTGTCGTAACCTTCAGCGGCGACGCGTAAAGCCCCCCGCCCGTAACGGGCATTGATGTCATCCATTAGCCCGCTCAGGGCCTGCTGCCGGCTGTTATCATAATCGCTGAACAGGTTGAACTGTCCCTCGCCGGCAGGGATGATCCCGGTAGCCCTCACGCCGGTCTTTAAGTAATTGTAACCCGGCTGATAAATTGCGCGCAGCGCCTGCACACAAATGCGGGTAAGTTCCTGCGTGCTGTTCGTCGCAAACGGCACTTTAACGGTGATACTCGGATAATGCTGGTCATGGGACACGTTATGTTTATTGGTGCGCAGGTAAATGGTCAGGGTGAGCGCCATGCTTTGCTGCTGCCGCAGTTTGACGGCGACCGTCGCCGCATGCATAGCAGCCGCTTCCTCGATCTTTTCCAGTTCGGTCTGGTACGTGTTGAAACTCTGGCTGGATTCAATACCCTTCGAACGATCCGCCACATCTTTAATGACATTGCAGGGTTTGCCCCATAATTCCTGGTGCAGCCGCCAGCCCTGCACCGTCATCTGCTGCCGGACAAAGTCAGCTTTAAGCTGTCGGAAATCCCCTGCAGTAACCACGCCCTGTTCCTTTAACTTCTCATAATACTGCCGCCCAACACCCCACACATCTTCGATCGGAAAATCTTTAACGACCTCATCTATCTTTTCTGCAGTATCCAATACCAAAAAATCGCGCTTCATTTTTTTGGACGCCTTATTGGCCAGTTTGGCCAGCGCCATGGTCGGCCCGACACCGACGGTGATCGACAGGCCGGTATCCCGCATCACGTTCCGGCTGATGGTCGTCACATGCCCTTCGAGGTCGACTCCGGCCAAATTCCCTAAAGCCAGAAATGCTTCGTCAATACTGTAGACCATCAGCATATACGTGTAGCGGGCCAGGTTATTCATCATCCGCGCGCTCATGTCTGCATAAAGCGCGTAGTTACTGCTGAAGATCACCGCATCGAGTTCCCTCAATCGTTGCCGGACAATAAATTCAGCGTCGGCCATTTTGATGCCGGCAGCTTTCGCCTCGTTACTCCGGGCGATCACGCAGCCATCGTTATTCGACAGCACCACGACGACCCGGCCGCGAAGCGTCGGGTTGAACAGCGCCTCGCAGCTCACATAGCAATTATTGATATCAACATGCGCAAACACGGCCGTACCTTCCTGTCTTTTGTGCCGGTTGTAAAAGCGGGTTAAGGGTGAGCATCACCACGCCCCAGCATTCCCACCTGTCTGCTGCTATTATGATCGTCTCCGCCCGGGTATTCGCCTTCAGGGACAACTGACCATGCTCCGGGCAATATTCCCGCACATAAAAATCACCTTCATGGAAAAACACCACAATGCAGCCCGGGACGGGTGCCAGTGAGCGGTCGATCACCAGTACATGATCCTCCAGGATATGATACCCGGTCATCGACCCGCTGCCCATCCGCATATAATAGGTGTTGTCCGGGTCAACCACGGTAATATCTGAAATATCCAGGGCCGGCTCTTCATGCGTAAGCATGGGTAACCGGAAGCCCAGTACATCCCTTTTCGTCGCCTGTTTTTTTATCCTCAACATATCTCGTTCAGCGCTTTTCTTAGATCCACAGTTAATGCCTCATGCTGTTCCACCCGCTTTTTCAGTTCCATAAAATGCTGCCGTTCAAACATGCCCAGCTTAGGATAAAGATCTTCGAGCAGTTCCATCGCTTCGCGCAGCAATTCTTCCGTATACTTAACATCGGCGGGCTTTTCCATCGCATCAAAATTATTTAAACATATTTTAAAATGCTAATAATTTTAGCATAAATTTGTCAACATAAAAGGAGGAACGATGGTACGGATATATGAGAAGACGGGGCAACCGCCGGCAAATACCGCTTATTGCCTGGTCACGCAATACATCATCAAAGGCGGTTTCATACCAGAAAAAATGTATGTATTTGAGACCGAAGAGTGCGATCTCGAAAAATTGAAACGGGTCGTAGATGACTACTTTGCCACTGTGGTAAAGACCGATCTGTATGTAAAAGAGATACCGAAGGATTCTACCCTATTTGAACAGGAAGCAGAAAGATTATATGGAACAGTTAACGTTCTTTGCGGAAGCCGGGCAGAGTAAAGATCTGCCGAAACATTTATTGGATTATCAGCCGGGCCTGCTTCCTGTGGCGGAGAGTGACCGGTTATTGCAGCACTTTATAGCCAATACCCCCTGGAAGCAAACCAGGCAAAAGCTGTGGGATAAAGAATACCTCACACCGAGATTAACCTGCTGGTATGGCGAAACGGAACGGATCGCCGGTGCTTTGCCCTGGATACCGGAATTGCAGATGATCCGTGAACTGGTAGAACCGCTCGCCGGTATCCAATTCAATAGTGTGCTGCTGAACTATTATCGCGACGGCAACGATTCGGTAGCCTGGCATAGCGATAAGGAAAGCATCATGGGCAGCCAGCCCGTCATTGCTTCGGTCAGTTTCGGGCAGGTACGCAGCTTCGATATCCGCCGCAAGCAGGAACATGCCGAGCAGTATTCCATCAAACTGGAACATGGTTCTTTCTTACTGATGAAACGCGGGCTGCAGGAAAAATGGGAACACCGCATTGCCAAATCTGCCAAAACGATGAAGCCCCGGGTGAATTTAACATTCCGGTTGGTGATCTGACCGGCAGGTATTATTTTAGTAACGATTATGACAGAGACGTTTATTCTTCCGGTTGATTTTCTGGGAACAGCACACGAGTTCAAAGCGCGGTTCGAACGTTATGGCTACACGCACCGGATCGCCGTACTGGTGGATGAGCATACCTTTACCTTCGAGCCTGATGAAGAAGGAAGTTACCGGGCCATCAATACGCCGGAAAATCCGGTTACGTCCAATGTCATCAGTATCAGTTTACTGAAAGCCGTGGCCGACAAACTCGCTAAATTAAGTGCCTGAGCGATCTGCCAAGGCACAAACGATATCGATAGCTGGTTTCCCGTTGGCTAACTACTTCTGGTGCTTCCAGAAACGGCCTTTACCCTCGGTGATCCATTCCAGTGCTTCGCTGATCCTTTTTTGACGGGTTTCTTCGGTTTTGGCATCAGTGATCCAAATAATGTAATCTTTACGGAAGGAATTAGATTTACTTTCAAAGACCTCTTTTGCCGCTGGCACAGCATCAAGCGCAGCCTGCAAATAATCCGGGGTTTCCAATACCTTGGGTTTATCGGATACGGGCCTCTCCCGTTTGATCTTCACACCGCTTTCGTTCAGCGCCATGGCTTCTTTGATCATGGCAATAAATTCTTCATCCGACGGTAACTGCTCCAGTTTGGTGACCTTGCCAAAAAAACGTTGAATCGGTTTCAGGTCCTTATCGGCGCGCAAACGCGCGTCGCTCATGAGCTCTGCTTTTAAAAAGGAAAAGGAACAATGCTTGCTGTAAGCCGCCATCATGCACATATGGTCACCTTTGTAGTCGAAATGCGGAAAACTCCATTTAATAGCTTCTACGGCATCAGGACAGTTCTCATTGATCAGGTGGCGCCAGTACGCCAGGATGGGCCGGGCAAATTCAGCGGCATTAGCGATATAAGCGTCGGTGGCAGGGTCTTGGTTCATCACACAAAGAAAGCGGTTGCGATCAAAAAACAAGTGTCGAAAACCTGGAAATACCGGTAAATTTCACGGTTTCCGCAGCTGAGATGGCGTTTTACCGGTCTGCTTTTTAAAAAATTTGCTAAAGTTAGCTGAATCGGAAAAGTTAAGCTGGTAAGCGATCTCAGCAATGTGGAGATGGGTATGCAGTACCAGCGACCGGGCTTCGGTAGCCACCCGGGCAGCGATAAAGCTCAGCGCGTTCTTACCCGAGGCCTGTTTGACGGCCTGGGAAAGATAGTTGGCGGAAACTGAAAGCAGGGCGGCATATTCCCCCACTGTGCGCTTGTCCAGATAATGATGATCGATCAGCCGCAGATAGCTGCGCAGCAAAGTATGCTGGCTGCTGACCGGCTTAGCAGCCGGCGCCAGCAGCGGCGAACTATGCAGATGGTAAAGCAGGCCCAGTAATTTGACCCGGGCCTCCATATGCTGTGCGCTGTCCGGGCGTTCATAGGCCAAAAATACGTCTTCAAAATGCGGGGCTAACCTTTCAAAGGCCTCTTTCCCGAACTTAAATAAGTTGGTATGCAGGATATCGAACAACGGAAACTCCCCGTTGAAGTCGGGTTTGAAGAAGGTGAAACACTCCGGTTTAAAGTAAATGACATAACCCTTTAAAGCGTTATTATGCGCAAAACTGTAGACCAGATCAGGCGAATGAAAAACCAGATAAGCATCCGGATCCTGCACGGTTCGTTCGCCATAATTTACTTCGATCTTCCCCGAATTAAGAAATAACGCGAAGAAATAAAACGATCTTTTAAAAGGGGGCCGGTATACCTGTACGGCTTGTTCAAGCGGCTTTAAGCGTAAACAGTAAAAATCCGGGTCCGTTGTCCGGTCGGGCCAGGGAATAGAAGCCAGGAATTCGTTGATGTCCGTGTAATAAGGAAGCTTTGATCTGGGTGGCGCCACGAGTCTAAAGTAAAAAAAATATTTGTATAGGCGGAGAACAGCCAGGTTTGGTGCAAATTGTTAAATACTTTAAACCTACAGGTAAAATCTGCGCAACAATTCCAGTCGATGCTTTACAAAAGTTGAACTCATGGGTTTATATTCCTCGACCACCGTTCCGGAACGTTTTATGGTAATACGAAAAGGCTGTTTGTACACTTTTGTCAGATGGTATACTGTTAAAAGTTCCGCCAGGTCTTCATGCCAGCTTGCTGTACTGTATATTGAAACAAAGGGTGTTTTAACCAATTCAGCATATACCTGTGAAGCTTCTATATTGAGAAATTGTCGACCTCCCCGCCTGAACCTGCTTTTAAAAACTAAGGAATCTTTGACAGGCCATTGAAGTGTATTAATGTTGCTCCATATTCCATTTGAAAACTTCCGGGTAAAATCATTCATATGTGGTTTACCGGCTTCGGAGTCTGCTGAGATCAGATGCATTGAGCCATCTACAACGTGTGTTCCTTCGTGAAGCAAAACGTAGGTCAATGCTTCTAACTTGCCTGCCTGGATAGAAACTAAAAGTGTGGAGTCGCCTCCTGAAAAACAGGTGGCCTCTTTTTCATTTACCCATTCAGTTATGTTTTGATGCAATATACCAGCTCGGAAAGTGATATGGTAAAGGTTAACGCTTCCATCTGTAGTGATCGTTGAGGTTAGTGCCGTATTTGGCATGTTATCTAAAAAGCTGATGCTTTTTAAATGTTGTTTCAAAACCCGCTGATGCAATGGTGGAAGCGCCGAAATTTCCGAAGCAACAATGATTTCTTCTTCATTGGTCAGTTGGTGTTCAGTTGGTAACATGCCTGCGTCCTGGAACATTTTAATAACCTTATCTGGTGTCCTGGAAATACGTTTTAACAAAGGACGGGAAGGATCGAGGTCATATTTTTTCTGCACTTCGAGTAAAGTCATTGAAGTGCCTTTTTTTATATTTTGCTGAGCAAAACTGTTCAGTGATACAAACAAACACAAGATATTCAGGAAGGAGAAATTAAGTACAGGACGTTTTTTCATGACGATAAAGATTAAAATAATTTTAAAACGTTTGATACCAAAGACCTCCTGCACAAATGGTTTATTTCACGACTGGTGCAGGAGGCTTTATTATTGTTTAGTTAATAGCGATGCCTTTAATATCTCTAACGACCGGTACCATATTCAAAGCTTCGCGGATCAATTTGATCTTACCGTTTTCGGCTACCACACGGCCCATATAGTGCTGAGCGTAATCTTTGCCATTTGACGCTATAACAGCAGTTGCCTCGTATTCTCCAAAAGCCTGATCAGGCGTATCAATATGGATCTGAATGTTCTTGAATTTGAATCCGGGGAAAGTCTTTGGCAGGTTACCTAAGAAGTTGTACAGTACTTCACGGCCTTCCCAACGGGCCGGTATGCCAAGGCTGGCAAGGTATGGCAGCTCAAATACCGCATCGTCAGCAAATAATTCGATCTGAAAATCAGGGTTACCTACGTTTTCCAGATAGTCCAGTAATAATTCTTTTGCAGTTTTCATGTCTTTATTTTTTAAATGTTTTATGTTGTTTTAACAATACAAAGATGGCTTGTTCACAGTCGGCCTCCATTGACCTATCGTAAGAAATAGGATTGATTTATATCAATTCCCTGAGGCTTTTTAATAACAGAACTGTAGCGGTTCAGCAAACGCTACCGGTCGGGTCGTCATGTTTTGATGAATGTGTTCATCCCATCCGAACAAACGAAAAAACCCGGACTATTTTAAAGTCCGGGTTTAATACTCATATTTTGAAATTTTAAGCTTGTTTTGCAAACTGTACGTTGATCAGCAGTTTAATATCTTCGCCTACTACGATCGAACCGGCTTCGGTGACGCCATCCCAGGTCAATCCGAACTCTTTGCGGTTAATTTTGCCTGTTATTTCGAACCCGGCTTTGGTATTGCCGTAAAAATCTCCGGCAAGGCCACCATGTTCTACTGCAAGGGTTACGGTTTTGGTCACGTCTTTTATGGTCAGGTCGCCGGTTAAAGTGTAATCCTCTCCGTCTTTGGTGAATGCTGTTGAGACGAAGGTGATCTTCGGATATTGCTCCGCGTCGAAAAAGTCAGGAGACTTGAGGTGGGCGTCGCGTTGTTCCTGGTTGGTGTCAAGGCTGCTTACGTCTAAACTGAATTGAATTTTTGCACCTGTAAAATCTTCATTATCGGTTTCCAGGTTACTTTCAAAAGATTTAAAAGAACCGGTCACTGTGGAAATCACCAGGTGTTTCACTTTAAATTGTACTTCTGAGTGCATGGGGTCTAAAACCCATTTGGTTAATGTTGACATGGTTTTAATGATTAAAGAATTTGTGATTAATTTATTTTGTTTTTTGTGTTTGTCGTTTGAACAATACAAAGATGAGTTGTGCGCTCCGGATCACAATTGATGTATCGTAAGAAATGAAATTGACTTAAATCAATTGTTTACAAATGACTTATGCGCGCCGATGCCAATCCTTCATTACAACTCTTTATATAGTGAAATTTCTTCTTTATCTTTAATCGTTAACTCACCAAAAAACAGCTAGTGATCGAGGTATTTAAAACTTATTTACAAGGAAAAGGCAACTATACTGCCGAGGAACTGGAAACAGTTGCGGCGGCGGCAGTTATAAAGAAGGTTAGAAAACGACAATATCTCAGCCAGGAAGGAGATGTTGTCAAAAACCACTCATTTGTCACCAAGGGATGCCTACGCACCTACACAGTTGATGAAAAAGGGGTTGAACACATTTTAAATTTTGCTATAGAGAATTGGTGGATCGGCGACCGGGAAAGCATTCAAACGGGGCAGCCGTCGATCTATAATATTGATGCTATAGAAGATTCAGAAGTAGCCCTGATCAGCAAGGAAAAATTTGACCGGCTATGTGCCGAGGTGCCCGCATTCAACAATATGATCAATGCCATATTACAAAAAAGCTTCCTCGTTGCTCAAAACAGGATCCATACCTTTATCAGCCTCAGCGCTGAAGATAAATATTTAAGTTTTCTGGAAAAATTTCCCCATCTCACTATGCGCGTTCCGCAGAGCATGATCGCCTCTTATTTAGGCATTACCGCAGAGACGTTAAGCCGGGTCAGAAAACAGATCGTTAAACGCTGATTTAAGTTCCGCAATATTGATAACACTTGACATTTATCAAGTGCTATTTTATTTTATATCAATTTTTTACTGGTTCCGATCTTTCAATTTTGTTTGCCGGAAAAGGCCGAGTGCAATCTTAACGCTGCGGCTGGCCAATCCCGGTTTAAATGAAGTTGAATATGAAAAAGACAAAAACGATAACCCGGATCTCGGTTAAAACGGGTACCGCCGATGGTGACCTGTTTAAAATATTGTTATCCGGGGGGCTTAAACTGAAGAAAATTCCGGTTCAGCCGGGATTAACAGTTTATAGCATGGATGATGGAACAATAATGGAGTTTTACGGACCCGGAGCCTGCTATCCGGAATATCTGTTTAAAAACACGAATGTGGTTGTAGGCTTTAAAGTTGACAATCTGGACGAAATGGTATCATTGATGCAAAATGCGGGAGCTGAACTTTTGGGTAACATCGAAACGGTATGTAATGCATTTATTTATTGTCATTTGCTGTTGAGCAATGAAACTGTAATTGGTTTGTACCAGAATCTGAACCCAGCAAACGTAAGTTGAATTACCTGATCACTGATGGCAATAGCGCCAATTGATATTTATCAATCCAATTTCTTGCCTTACATCATTCGGGAGTTTTCCCTCCACCAGTAGGTTTGCTGTATGAAAACACCATCTCTAAATCATAAAAATGCCGAAGATCTCAAGGAAATCTTTGAGCATAATACGACAGTTAATAATCTGGGTTCGACCATCGAGCCGTTTAGTTCTTTAGCTTCCCGATCAGGTGGGTTTGCCTACCGGGTATTTTTTGCAGCCATACTTATCGGCTTATTGGTCAATATAGATTATGCATTTGCCCAGGACCCGGTATTACCACCAACCAATCTCGGCTTGTCCAATGTATATGACGGCTTTGCCGGTAAACCAGGCTGGGTTTATCAGGGCTACCTACAAGCTTTTGAAACTAAACATTTTGCAGATGGATCAGGTCACAGGACTTCATCAGATCTAAAGATCAATTCGGTAGTTTCTCTAAACCAACTGATCTATCTGACGCCTGTGAAATTACTGGGCGGGAACCTGGGATTCACGGTAATTGTACCTGTAGTACAGATCAACTCATCCAACCTGAACGGGCCGGCACCAACTGTAAACCCTGGCGCGCTTGGGGATATCGTGCAGGGAACAGCGATACAGTGGTCGAATAAGAAACTATTTGGAAAACCCTTCTCCCATCGTGCTGAGTTTGATGTAACGCTTCCGACCGGATCATATGACAGCAGGTATAATATAAATGCATCTTCACATCTTTACGCCTTTGGGGCTTATCATGCTTTTACTTTATTCGTGAGCGATAAGCTTAGCTTAAGCTCACGAAACCAGTTCAATTATAATGCGCATATTATCGGTCAGCAAAATAAACCGGGGATCTATTATAATGGAAACTATTCTGTTGACTATAATGTGGCTAAAGGCTTCAAAGTTGAAGCGGCTGCGTACTTTTTAAACCAGCTAAACCAGGACAGTTATGCCGGGAACCGTCATTATTATGCAGACCAATTTGGTATCGGAAGCACTAAAGAACGCGTCCTGGGCGTTGGCCCGGGACTGGCTTACTTTGCCCCGAACGGTGTACTGATCGAAGCGAAAATGTTCTTTGAGACTGGTGCCAGAAACCGTTTTGAAGGAAACAGGCCAACATTACGCATTGCTATTCCCTTATCAAAATAGTTCGCTTTGAAGTATCAAATTTGTTTAGTGGTTTTAATAAATTAGCGATGAGGTGATAACGCCGATCACTAGCTAAATTGTTTTAAATGAACAACTGAGATATTGACACGACAAGGATAGATTTGGTTAAGTATGCGGTTAATGATACACAGACCTTTGTGTTATATTAAAACATATCGAAATGAAGATCATTGTAACAGGCTCTTTAGGGCACATTAGCAAACCGCTTACAGAAACACTGGTAGATAAAGGCCATAAAGTGGTCGTAGTCAGCAGGGATGCCGGAAAGCAGGTAGAGATCGAAAACCTGGGAGCAGAAGCTGCCTTAGGTTCCGTTAAGGACACCCTGTTTTTGAGCAAGATATTTGCAGGTGCTGACGCTGTTTATACCATGGTGCCACCTGTAAATTACATGGACACGGATATTGACCCGATAAAGCAATTCAGCGAAACCGCACGAACCTATGTCGATGCTATCAGGCAGGCAGGCGTTAAACGTGTTGTGAACCTGAGCAGCTGGGGTGCGCACCGTGATAACGGAACGGGCGGAATTGTCGGAACTTATTATTACGAACGGATAATGAACAGTTTATCTACCGATGTAAGCATTACCCATATTCGCCCGGCTTCGTTCTATTACAATCTTTTAAGTTTCATCCCGGCTATAAGATATAAGGGCAAAATAACAGCCGGTTATGGCGGCGAAGATCACACCGTACTTGTTGCACCTGAAGACATTGCTGTGGCTGTAGCTGAAGAATTGGAAAAAACCGATGTTGGCAGAAATATTAGATATGTTGCCAGCGACGAATTGACCTGCAACGAGATTGCAAGGGCTTTAGGTGAGGCAATCGGTAAACCCGACCTGCAATGGGAATTGATCTCTGCCGAAAAAGCGCGGCAAGATCTTGAAGCGGCAGGCTTACCTCCGCAATCTGCATCTTTGTTGGTAGAGTTGCAGGAGGGTCACCATAAAGGCTTGATCGCTGAAGACTATTTAAAAAATAGGCCGGTGTTGGGTAAGATCAAGATTGACGATTTTGCCAAAGATTTTGCCTTAGCCTATCAAAAACAGGTATCTTAGCGCATGCCCGATAGCAAACCTCAACATATCAAAAGCATTACCGAGTTTCACCGGCTCCGGAGTTTACCTGGGCCGGTGCATCCGCTGGTTAGTGTAGTACGGTTTGAAGATATGAGATGCACCCCTGAGCACCCGGCGAGTTGGGTGCTTGATTTTTATGCCATTGCGCTGAAACATGATTTTCATGCTAAGTTGAAGTATGGCCAACAGTTCTATGATTTCGACGAAGGTATTATGACTTTTATGTCTCCCGGGCAGAAGATCGGAATCGAGTCAGACGCTGATGCGCCTATCCAACATTCCGGATGGTTGCTCGTTTTTCATCCCGATTTTTTATGGAATACCCATTTGGCTACAGGTATTAAACAATACGAGTATTTTGATTACGCTGTTAACGAAGCGCTTTTTCTTTCAGAACAGGAAGAAGCGATCATTACCGGCATCATACATAATATAGCGGCCGAATATACCCGGAGTGTCGATCAATTCACACAAAACGTTATTGTGGGTCAATTAGACGTGATATTTGCTTATGCCCAACGTTTCTATCAGCGCCAGTTTTTAACCCGTAGTGTTAGCAGTCACAATATGGTTAGCCGTCTTGAAGTTGTTCTTAATGAATGTTTCAATCCTGCAAATCTTGTAAATAAAGGTTTGCCGACTGTAATCTCTGTTGCAGATGCGCTTCATGTTTCTCCAAATTACCTCAGCGGATTACTGAAAACGCTTACCGGCAAAAGCACACAGCAGCACATCCATGACAAGCTGATTGATCTTGCAAAGGAAATGCTATCAAATACCGGATTATCGGTTAGCGAAGTTGCTTATTCCCTCGGATTTGATTACCCGCAATCATTTAGTAAACTATTTAAAAGTAAAACTCAGCTGTCACCTATAGCGTTTCGGCAAGCAGTTTGTTAAACCGTTCCGTCAGCCTATGGTCCCAGTTCTTTCCTGTGCGCTGCAACGTTAAAGAGGTGGCTGCTCCTTTTGAGACAGCTTTTGCGGTTCAGGAAATACTGGAGGGATTGATTCCAAAATGTTTCTTGAACACAAATGAAAAATGAGACAGGTCTTCAAATCCCACTTCCGAATAGACATCAGTGGTTTTAAACTTTTCCTCTTTCAGCAAATAATAAGCTTCGTCTAACCTTTTCTGCTGCAGCCATTTTGCCGGTGTCATTGAAAACTCCCCTAAAAAATCACGTTTGAAGGTCGAAATGCTCCGGCCGGTGAGATAGGCAAACCGCGCCAGGCTTAAATTAAAGCGGAAATTCCGCTCCATAAAAGCCTTAATGTTGATCTTGCCCGGAGTTTGAAAGTTGAAAAGTATATCTTTTAATTCAGGCTGCACTTTAAGCAGAACGATCAAAGCCTCTTTTAACTTTATTTTCATCAGGTCGTTATTTCCTTCACTAAAATAAGGTAGTGACTGCTGCAGTGAATCCACAAAATTCTGAAGAAGCGGGTGCTTTTTGAGTTGGAACGAGGGTGGAACATAAGATGTCGCTTCAGCCGTCAGATGGTGCTCATCGGCAAACTCCCGCAGCGTTCCTTCGTCAAACTGTAGTGAAAGTGATCTAAAAGGATCACTCTCACCAGGTTGTTTCACAAATTTGGCCAACCTGTTCCGGACATTGAAGCGAAAGTCACCCGGCTGAAAGATCACTTTCTCGCGTCCGTCCTGAACGGTCAGGCTTCCGGTGATCTGATAAGCAAAAGCATGCCGGTTAACGATATCCTCACCATTTACAGATTTCTTGTAGTAGCAAGAGATCAGTATTTGAGGGTTTTCATGCGCTGGTATCATATGATCAAATTTCGCAAATGAAATGTTAAAAGCCTATAATAAAAGAGAACTCTTATACGATCTTAAATTTGACCAGGCTTTCTGCCGTCTCTTTAATGGTCGTTTCTTTGGGTCGTGGGCTCCAGTTCAGAACAGATTTAGCTTTTGCGTTTGACAGCGTTTTCACCACACCCAATTGCGGGACAATAGGTTTCAATTCCGGCTTAAACCATGAACTGACCTTTACCACCCAGTTCGGCAGCACTTTAGACGGCACTTTGTCAACAGGTAAATTACGATCAGCTTTTAAAACTTTGGCAATTCCCGGAAATGAGATCATTCCGTCTGAAGTTGCCAGGAACCGCTGGCCGCTGGCTGCCGGATTTTTCATTGCCTTGATATGGATATCGGCTACATCACGAACATCCACGATGCCGAAAGATAATTTCGGCGTTCCAGGCATATTTCCTGAAAGTAACTGTACGATCATGCCGATCGAACTGCTAAAAGTTTTTCCTAAAACCGGTCCGAAGATACCAACAGGATTAATGACAACCAATTCCATAGCACCGGCGTTGTTTTCCATAAAATCCCAAGCAGCATGTTCTGCGATCGTCTTGGATTTGATATAGGCCGGTAATTTTACATTGGGGTCTGTCCAGTCGGCCTCTGTAAAAACATGGTTCTTAGGATCAATGGTATAGCCTATAGCTGCAAACGACGAGGTTAAAACCACACGTTTTACCTTTGCGGCTTGCGCTGCGCGCAAAACCCTTAAAGCGCCGTCCCGTGCCGGTATAATGATCTCATTCTCGTCTTTAGGCTCTCCTGCCGGAAAAGGGGAAGCCACATGAAGAACGTAATCACATCCTTCGACAGCCTGATCCCAATTCTCGTCGCTCGTGAGGTTAGCTGCTATAAAGGTCAGATTCTGCATATTTTCAGCCTTGCCGACCAAAAGTGTTTCTTTTAATGAATCTATTTTATCTAATGACCGGATCGTCGTTCTGACCGTATATCCTTCCTTTAGTAACTGTATAATGCAGTAACTGCCCACGAAGCCGGATCCTCCGGTAACCAATACTGTTTCTTTTTTCGATTGTTCCATTGCTGTTGTAATTAATTAAGCAAATCTCCGGCTAATTTATCTATTGGACTTTGCTGTGGTGTTCAATTTTTATTTGTTGTAACGTCCATATTTAAATATATCGATTTGACTGACCGATGAATTTCAACCTGTCTGCCCGTCTTTTTTACAACTTTCCCGGCGCTTTCGATTGACATATATCAATGCTCCTTTTTATCATACATCAATGTGGGGCTAACCACTTGTACGCAATTTTGAGTAATCAAAAACAAATAAAAATAAGATCATGGAAAAGATAATTTTCATCACAGGAACAAGTACAGGTTTTGGCAAATTGACAACCATTACCTTATCAAAAGCGGGTTATACCGTAATTGCAGGCATGCGTGACATTGCCGGAAAAAATGCAGCTGCTGCAAAAGAACTATCCGCATTACCTAAAGTAGATGTGGTTGAGATAGATGTAACCAATGACGATTCGGTTAAAAATGCCTTTGCCGGGGTGCTGGCTAAATACGGACGTGTTGATGTGCTGATCAACAACGCCGCGGTAACAGGATTCGGCCTTTTGGAAGCTTACAGCATCGATCAGATCAAACAAATGTTCGAGGTTAATTTCTATGGCGTCATCAGGACTTACCAGGAAGTGCTGCCCGCCATGCGCCGGGCTCAGAAAGGCCTCATAATCAACATTACTTCCGGCGCAAGCGGCCATACGCTGCCATTCATGGTCCCTTATCTGGCCTCTAAATTCGGTGTTGAAACCATATCGGAAGGCTTGCAGGATGAATTGGCTGAATATAATATAGAGAATGTAACTATTCAGCCGGGAGTTTATCCTACAGAAATGACCAACGGATCAAAGGCCGGCGTGCATTCGGATAAGCCGGAGATCACCGCTGCCTACGGCGACGCCGCGACAGAGAAATTCAATGCCATCGGTACCGCGCTTTTCGGTAAGATGGCGCAGTACAACATGGATCCGCAAACTATTGCAGACGGTATCCTGAAACTGGTGAACATGCAGGACGGAACCCGCCCCTTACGTTTCCCACTGGACGCTATTGCCGAGGGAACTGACCAGGAGTTCATCGACGCAAGAGCCGCTACTAAGGCTAAATGGCTGGCAAAATACACAGCCTGATCAACCCGCCGGCCCGACTACCATTGGCAGCCGGGCCGCTTTTTTATCGACCTCTAAAAAAATCATTATGAAAAAGCTCATGATATTAACGACGTTATTAAATACATCAGCAGCTGTGTTATCAGCTCAAACTTCAGCCAGCAAGGCTGATTTTGCCCAGCCTGAATTAGTTAAACCTTTTCAAATTAAAGTTTCCCAAGCCCGTCTGGATTCTGTTATGGAACGGGTTAAAAATGCGCGGATACCTAAACAAATGCCTGCCTCCGAAGGTGCGGAATCCAACTGGGAAACCGGCATGGATATGAAATGGCTTGCCGGACTTCACGACTACTGGATCAAGCAATATGACTGGCGCAAGCAGGAGAAACTGCTGAACAGCTACCCGCTTTACAAAGCACATGTCGAAGACATGGATATTCAGTTCTATTATATCAAAGGTGAAGGCAAGAACCCTTTGCCATTGGTCATTACGCACGGCTGGCCTGGTTCCACCTTTGAATTCTTTGATGTGATCGGCCCGCTTACCCATCCCTCTAAATATGGCGGCAAAGCGGATGACGCTTTCACGCTGATCATCCCTGCCTTGCCTGGCTTCGGATTTTCTTCCATGCCGAGTAAACCGGTTAACGGTATTACGACCGCCCGTTTATGGAATAAACTGGTGACCGAAGTGATCGGGTACAAGAACTATTACGCCCAGGGCGGTGACTGGGGAGCAGGCGCGACCATTCTGCTGGCCCACAACTACCCGGAAAACGTAAAAGGTATTCATCTTAACTTCTTCCCCGGTGTTCCTGTACCTGAAAAAGAACAAACAGCAGAGGAAAAGGCATACTTCAAAGCAGGTCACGATTTCAGAACGGCCAGTATGGACTATTGGCGGATGCAGGCCCGTAAACCGATGATGCCGGCAGTGGCGCTTAATGATAGCCCGCTGGGAACAGCAGCATGGATCGCGGAAAAGTTCTGGACCTGGTCAGATAATAAAGGTGATCTGGATGCAGTAATATCGAAAGACCGCCTGTTGACTGATATCATGCTTTATATCATCAATGAGAATGGCATTGACGGCAGCTTCTGGTATTATCGTGGAGCAATGACAGAAATGAAATCATCCTGGCCTGGCTATGTCAGCGTTCCTACAATGATCTCTAAATACCCTTACGACTTCGCTTTTACACATGCACCTATATCAGTGGCCAGGCGTGGCTACAATGTAGTTCGCTTTAAGGAAATGCCAAAAGGCGGGCATTTTGCAGCGATGGAACAACCGGAATTGTACACTGAGGACTTGAGAGAAGCATTCAGGCCTTTTCGTAAAAACTAAATGAGGCGTCCTATCTTTTCTATAAATTCATTATAGCTGTGAGTGATTACAACTATTTAAACGATATAAAGCAAAATTCCAGTCATCGAGTAATTCGTAAAATAATGTCCAGAAAGGTAAGTAAAATGATCTGCTGAAACTTCTATTAAGGTAACTTGAATTTTCTAAACCAATGCATCCGTAGAAGTCTGTTTCTGCATTCAACCAGGTCATAAGAGCAAGTAATTGGCTTTAGATACGAGCAATCAAATACAATTCACCGCTAATTAACTAACTTTAGCCATGGTTACAAAGTTTCCGGAGATGTTTGAGCGCGCGGCCAGTGCAGAATTGCAATTCGGGGAGGTGCCTTTTGCGCTCTTCAAAACGGAAAAGAATATTCAGCAGCGCTCCATATTTCTGACGGAACACATGCTGATATTTGTTTTAAAGGGTCATAAAAAGCTGCATTTTCCAGATCGTGTGATCGAGGTCGACCTTAAACAGGTCATATTATTAAAACGCGGGGTGCATGTATTGTCCGAATGTGTGGCCGGTAACCAGCCTTATGAATGCATCGTGATCTTTGTTAAGGATAGTTTTATCCGACGGTTTTTACATGACCATGTTAACGGGAAGCAAAGTCCGCAATTACCTGTCACGGATTATTTGATTATCCCATCCAGTCCCCTCTTAGACAGTTTTAAGGCCCAATACAAGTGTTACTTTGATCAGGACGTAACTCACCTCAAGGAAATAATGGACGTAAAACTCCAGGAACTGTTTTTATTACTATCAGGTTCATCTTTAAAGAAGCAGGTCTTGTCATTTTTGCATTCTGCCCTGGCCGAACATCAGCTTTCGCTCGATTATCTCATGAGAAGATATTTGCTGCAACAATTAAGTATCGGGCAACTGGCCCGGGTATCGGGACGCAGCCTTGCCAAGTTTAAGCGCGACTTTCAGCGGGAATTCCAATGTACGCCGCGTCAATGGATCAACCAGGAACGTTTAGCTTATTCGTCCATATTGCTGCATAACACTAATGACAGTGTCGCCGAGATTGCTTATGCTGCCGGCTTCGATAATGTGTCTCATTTCATCAAGCTATTTAAAAGGCAATTCGGGTTCACACCCAATGCCGCACGAACGGAAAGTGTTATAATCTGAGCTTTCTGCGCTATCTTGCCATAACCGGCTAAGCTAACTTTGTATAAAAAACAGAGTTATGAAATTAGTCTCCTTTTTATTCTGCCTGGTAGGCACAGGTTTGAGCGCTTTTGCACAGTTGCCCGTCCTATCAAAAAACATGCAGTATCCCGAAAGTGTGATCACGGACGGAAAATTCATTTATGTAGCCAATATCGGTAAAACGCTGGAGCCATCAGCCAAAGATGGCAATGGCAGTATCCGGAAATTGTCCTTAACAGGCAAATTATTAACCGCCAACTTTGCGAAAACAATACTGCATGCGCCAAAGGGTATGGCAATTGTTAAAAATGTCTTGTATACCGCCGATGTTGATCGCATTGTGGGCATCTCCTTAGGTGATGGCAAACTGGTTAGGGAGATCAGCTTCGCCTCATTTAAAACGCAGCTAGTGAATGATATCGTTAGTGTCGACGACACTACACTTTACGCGACGGCAACAGATATCCATCAGGTTTTCAAGGTGAATATCGGAACGGATATCAGCGTTACGCCCCTTGAAATTTCACCGGTAATTGGTGCCAACGGCATTTGTTATGACCGGGGATCAAAACGACTCTATATTGTTGGCTTAGGTTTGTTTACCGATCAGCGCCCAACGGGCAAAATTGGTTACATCGATTTAAGCAAACCTGCGGCTGAATATGTTCCCATCCCGGTTAAGCCAGGTTTTTACGACGGCGTTGCGGTAACGGACGATCGTCATCTCATCGTTTCCGACTGGGGATCTTTGCAGTCGCCTATCGGCGCACTTTATGAAATTGACATTAAAACGGGCAGATCGACCAGATTGAAATTGCCAGGTGCGATCGCCGGGCCGGCTGATATTTGGTTAGACCATGCCCGGAAAAGGCTGCTGATACCTGAAACGCTCAAAGGAAAGCTATTGACCTATCAAATTAAATAAAGTACCTATGAGCTGGCATAATTACGCTCGGAATCAGGACAGAAATGAAGGTCTCCCTAGCCGGTGTATGAGTTGCAGAGGCAAGCGGAACGGCCATCAATGATGTCCGGATGAACTGGTTGTTTATCGCTGAAATGAGACTTTTATTTTGTCGTAAATTTACAAAGATCCGATCATGAGCAAAGCTAAATTAGCGGATCAGTGCACGCGTCTGCTCCTTTTTAAATGTTGGCACCTCCGTTGAACTAACGTGGATCGGCGTATTAAAACTCAGTAATGAAAACAAAACATTTTTTGATAGCCATCGTGCTGTTAAACGCGATCACATTTCATCAGGCAGCAGCGCAAAAAAAAGACAGTGTCTCCATCAATTTTCCGTTAGCCGTCAATCATATTTTAAATGGAAATATGCCGGAAGCATTAAAAATAATGAATGCCAGCCCCGATTCCTTGCTGATTAAAAGGCATTTGATCTTAAAAAACGAAATCAACAACCGGTTTACCTATGCAACGGATCGCAGCGATTTTACCCGCGCTCACCATTCAGCCGTCGATCCGCTGCTGCTTAAATTTATAGCCTACTGGAGAAGATCCCTCAAAGAATTTCCTGCGAATCAGGATGCTCAGCTCAAACAAGAGCTGAGCCGTTTTTTCAAGATCGAAAAGAAGAGCCAGCTCAATGATTCCACCTTAGAAAAGGAGATCGATCGCCGAATGAAAGCTTATACTCTTAGCAAGGGCTATCATAGTTTAGGTTTTTCGAAAACAGGGAAGTACTATGATCTGCAGGTCTGGAAAACGGAACGAGATACGCTCTATCATTTCAAGCTTAAGGACGAAACGATCGACTGCCCTGTTGTATTTATGGAAGATTTTGTAACGAACGGCTGGCAAGCCTATGCTACTGCGGACAAGATCCATCCCGGGGGATGGGCCGGAGATCAAAGCATTTATTGCATCAAAGCCTCTTATGATCTGACCAGCGAAAAGTTTTTATTAAGCTTCCTATCCCATGAAGGCAGACACCTCAAGGATTATCATGATTTTCCTGGCTTATCCAACCCCGATCTCGAGTACCGGGCGAAGCTCACGGAACTGAGTATGGTGGACCTTACTTTACACGACGTCATTTATTCCTTTATGTTCAATTCAAATAAAAATTCAAAAGACGGACATCAATTGAGTAACTATTACATCATCCGCGACCTGTCAAGGGAAATTTTTCACAAGGAGTTCGAAAATGATCTGGAAAAATGGAAAGCCGTTGATAAAGTATCGATCAGAGAAACGAGTTATAAAATCTTAGAGGGAAACAATACTTTATTAAGGCAAAACAATTATAAATACATTGCAATTCCAGGTAACTGAATGCTGTTGATAGGTGTCCAAACTACGAACGGGCAGATTTTACATAAGATTTAAATATCAAAGTCAAACTCTTCCTACTTTTGTAAGACGCGAATCATTTTTACGATTATCTATGAAGATCAAGGTTCTAATCAATTTGTTTACCTTTTTTGCCATAACAGGCACTTATGCGCAGCATGCACCGGAAGTCCTTCAGCGTGCAATTGATAAACAAGGGAACTGGGCTTCTGTCAGCAACCTGAGTTTGCGCACCAACCGTTTAAATGCCGATCAATGGCAAGGTTACGATTATGATCACCTGGTGCTTCAAAAAGATATTTTCGAGATAAAGTTCGACCTTTCTGCCGGCAACTTTGAAAATCATACTGTAAATCACTACCCGGGAGGATATGTGTTTGATACCAACCGATTGGGTTTGGATTCGGTTTACTGGGTATATGATGGCGCCCGGTCAAGGACCGGGAATGCCCTGCTTGATCTCGGAAAGGATCTTTATCGCAGCAAAAGCAAGAGCTTGCTGTCAGGGTCGTTGCCTTATTACCTGTTAAAGGACGCCTCCAATCTCAAAGACCTGGTGTTAGACACGACGCAAAGCTGGCTGGTGCTAAAGTCATCCGGCCGCGAATATTGGTTAAACCGGTCAAATCTGTTATTGGAAAAGTATGTCATAGTGAACAATGGGGCGAGCAGCGTGCAGACTTTTGAGGATTACCAAACACAATACGAATTAGCGGTTCCACAGCTGACTTCCCTGTCGGTTAACCGGCAGCTGGTCTATAGAGATACCTTAAAAGATTTCAGGATTAATGCAGGCAGTGTTGCGTCAGGATTGAAACTGCCTGCAAAGTATGTCCGGACAAAAGAATATGATGGCGCTTTACTTGTCAGAAAACTAGCCGGGCACACTTTTATCATCGAGAAAATAGATGGTGACCGGAATGTTATTTTCAGGGATATGGGGGATCACATTGTACTTACGGAAGCTCCGGTATCACCCGGAGCTGTTAAGGAGATCATCGCTAAGATCGCTTCCGTATTTCCGGATAAACCGATCAAATATGTACACTTGTCTCATTTTCATAAGGACCATATTGCCGGGATCACTGAACTGGTTGCTCTTGGAGCGACCATTATTTGTACGCCTGAAACAGGTAAGCCGGTGATGGATCTGATCAGTCAAACCTTTTCCGGCACGGATAAAAAATACATTCCAAAATTTCTTTATATCAAAAAAACCCTGCAATTGGGGCGTGCAGGGAATTGTGTTCAATTTTATGCTATCGACAATACCCACGCAAAGGGTATGTCTTTCGCCTACCTGCCTACAGAGAAAATCATCTATCAGGGCGACTTGCTTTCACTTCCCGAGGATCACACGACAACTGCGGCAATTCCGGTAAACATCAATTTTTTCAAAATGCTCCGTTCGCAAAAGCTTAACTATCAATTGGTAGTAGGCCACCACGGATTGCCGGAAATAACGGCATTCAGGATCCATCAAATGGAGGCTAATGCTAAGAATCATTTGTAGTTCCAGAAAAAAATATACAGAATAGCATTTCTGCTTCCCTATTTTCCTGAAGACTTTCCTTAAAGGTATTTCAAAAGAAAAAACGGTAAAAAAGAAAGTCAAAAGAGCGGTCGTAAAGCCGGAGCGGGAGAACTATAAGTCCCGGAGGGTGACCGGAACAACGTGACGGGCATTATGCGTTCGCACAAAACGGCTGACCGAGATTGACGCCTCTTTTATCCGCTTTTTCCGGAAACATTCATTGTTAGAGCGATTTTTATTTATCAGAGGTCTCAGCGATTAACTATTTCATTAATCAAGCCCGCTGCTTCGACCTGCTGTTCCGCTTTAGCTCTGGCAGTAGTTATTCCGCCCGGGATCGCCGTTCCCTCGATTCTGAAAGTTTTAATATCATTTATACCAATGAAGTTTAAAACTGACACCAGGTACGACTCCGTGAAATCAAAGGCCTGCAGCGGGCCGTCAGTATAATTGCCGCCTGTCGATATCGCTAAGAGAACTGATTTGCCCCTGACTAAGCCTTCCACACCTTTCTCCGTGTAATTGAAGGTTTTCCCTGGGCGGACAATATGATCCAGCCAGGACTTGAGCGCGGCGGGTATCCCGAAATTGTACATAGGCAAGCCTATAATGATGACCTCGGCAGACATCAGCTCCGCGATCAGACTTGACGACAACTGCAAAGACGCCCGGTGTGTTTCGGAATGCAGATCTTCGGGAAGAAAGATAGCGTTGACCATGCCCGCGTTCAAATAAGGCAAAGGGTCTGTTCCTACCGCCCGGGCGGTGATAGCCAGGTCTTCATAGCCTGCGGATAATTTTTCTACCAATAACGAAGCGAGCCAGTTACTGTTGGAATTCTCCCCTGATGCACTGGATGTTACCATTAAGATGTTTTTCATATTTTGTTGTATTTAATGACCCAAAGATATGTACCTTCACTATTGAAAAGTAAGTACTATACTATTGTATAGTGCTATCAATGAGTATAGTAACTAAAATTTTTATCTTAAAAATGAAGCATAAAACCCAGGAGCATTTTTCCGGTTGTATGGGAAAAATCAGGCCGGTTGCGGATACGATGTACGTGCTTAATGGCAAATGGAAAGTGCCGATCCTGATCGCTTTGTCTTTCGGTCCTAAAAGGTTCGGTGAGCTGTCAAAAGATATCCCGAAAATAACGGACAGGATGCTTTCCAAAGAACTACGGGAACTAGAAGCAAATGATTTGGTAAAGAGAACGGTGCAGGATACGATCCCTGTAATTGTCGAGTATACCATCACCGAATATGGGCACTCCCTTGATTTTATTATCAGCGAACTCAGTAAATGGGGAATAAAACATCGTGAACATATTTTGAATAAGGTCGCCCCGTCGAAGTAAAAATCAACCGGCTATAACCAGCCAAAGTAAGTACAACTTAAAAACGGTGCTTACCCTATTTTCCTTAATCCTATCCGGCTTCGATCAGTTCCCGCATCTGCGGTTGCCGGAACGAAGGTGTGATGATATTGTTAGATAGCTCAACGAGTGCCCGTTACATTTACAAAATAAGTTGAAATTTTGCTTAACCCGGGAATTCCGCAATATTGCCGAAAAGCGGTTCTTCCATTTTTTGTCCCTCGGCGATGGCCCAGTTGGCCATGGCCAGCAGTACAGGCCGCAAGCGCTGACCGGCGTCGGTAAGGCTATAGGTCACATGCGGCGGCACCACATTCATTGACTTTCGCAGTACAAGGTCATCAGCTTCCAGCTGCTTTAAATGCTGGGCGAGCATCTTTTCCGTGATATGCGGCATCGCCTTCTTAAGTTCACTATATCGCTTGGTTCCGGATAACAGATGGAACAAAATGATCGGCTTCCAGTAATTGCCGATCTTTTCCATGACAAAGGTGACCGGGCAAAGCTTAAAAACATTATTCCTGTTGAACTGGAAAGTGGAGGTTTCTTTGACGTCTTTCATTTTTACACTTACTTTTCGGTGCGTACTTGCAATAAAGTAAGTTCAAATATAACTTTGATTTCAAACAAAATCAAAAGCTGTATGAAGAAAATTATAGTGTTCGGTGCGACGGGTGGTACGGGTCAACAAGTGGTGGCCATGGCCCTGCAAAAAGGTATTAAGGTGACTGCTATCGTCCGGAACCCCGCTGCCTTAGGTATAAAAGAACCCAATTTAAAAATTGTTAAGGGCGATGTATTAATACCATCAACTTTCAGCGATGAACTGGAAGGACAGGACGCTGTCATCTCCTGTCTGGGCATCCCAAAAATCCAGCAGACTACGCTCTATTCCGCCGGGATGCGTAACATCGTAGAAGCCATGCAGCAAACCAGGGTAAAACGGATTCTGTGCATCTCCTCCGGTGCGCTGGACATCCCGCCGGGCAGTTCCTTTATCATGAGTTTCCTGCTTAAGAATGTGCTCCAGCGCGTATACAAACCCATCTATTCGGACATGCGGTTGATGGAAAACAGGCTGAAAGCCTCGGATTTGGACTGGACGATTGTACGCGCCCCTAAACTATCAGATGGGAAGTTTACGGGCAAGTTCAGGGATATTACCGGATTGCCGCTAAAGGGGATCCCCAAAATATCAAGGGCCGATCTCGCCGCTTACCTGCTTGCTCATATAGAAGATCGGGCAGTAGTAAAAAAGACGGTAGATCTTGCCTATTGATCCTTCCAAACAGCACCATATCTGAGCGTTTGTCGATGAGGAGTTGACTGACGATCTGGATATGATTTGAACAGATCAATTTTATAACTTGAGCAAAATTTTATTAACGATGACCGAATTACTTTTCTCTTACGGCACCCTGAGATCAACGCAAGTTCAGCTGGCTTCCTTCGGAAGAATTCTGAATGGCGAACAGGACTGCCTGAACAGGTATCGTATCACCAAGGTGGAGATCACAGATGCGGATGTGCTGGCCAAAAGCGGCGAGCGGTACCACCCTGCTGCCATTCCTTCCGGGGACGAAAAGGATAAGATCGAAGGAATGGTCTTTGAGATCAGCCCGGAGGAGCTGGCGCTTGCAGATGCATATGAAGTAGATGATTATATCCGTACAAGCGTTCGTTTAGCATCTGGTAAGAAAGCCTGGATGTATATTTTAAAAACCTATGCTTTGCAAACAAGGCGCGCGGAACAAGCAGATGCCAAAATATTAAGTGACCTGATTTGCGAAACCGCGCACGCCTTATTAAGACCGCACTACACGGAGCAGCAATGGGCAATCTTTATCAAATATTATTCTGAACAGGTACTGAAAGAGAAGATAGCCAAACAGGTCGTGTTCTGCGCTGTTCAGGGCGATGTAATTTTGGGTACAGCAGCCCTTGACGGAAACTTCGTTGTTGGTTTTTATACGCGGCTGCAATATATCAATCAAGGTATCGGC
Source organism: Mucilaginibacter sp. HD30 (assembly GCF_054061755.1). Taxonomy (NCBI): domain Bacteria; kingdom Pseudomonadati; phylum Bacteroidota; class Sphingobacteriia; order Sphingobacteriales; family Sphingobacteriaceae; genus Mucilaginibacter; species Mucilaginibacter sp. HD30. Next base: position 919,688 of record NZ_JBSSEO010000001.1, on the reverse strand, counting down.
AAATTCATCATGAGCAGCCTGGAGTCCTATGCAGAAAGCCAGGGACTATCCGAACTTCAATTAGCAGCTTCCCCTGAAGGGCTTTCATTTTATTACAAAAATGGCTGGGAAAAGGTGAAAGACTTTACTGTCGAGCACTATGGTGTGGGTTTTGACGAAACATTGATGACTAAAAAATTGCAACACTAATACAATTTTTGAACCCCTTTTAATTAAACTTTTTCCACCCATAAATACGCGCGCTTATTCGGATACGCTCCATTTTCATATAGGAAGCGTTCAATCGCGTTGACGATCCTGAATCGGGAGGCGCGAGGTCCAAAAGGCAAATATTCGTTTTCACTTGTTAAGCTATTTCCACTATTCTATTTTTTCGGATCAATACTGCATACATCACTAAAACAAAAAATACGTAAAAAAACTGCCCGCGCGATACGCCTACCCCATAAGGGAACCAAATGCCTGGAATAACATGCAAGGCTGATACCTCGGCTGGAAATAAAGCTATAGTCAGGAACAATAATGCCGCTGAAACCAACCTATCCTTTATGCCCTGTTTACGAATCCCGAGGCATGCGATCACAAGCAATATAGCCAAAAGCAATAATCTGATATAACCTGCAATTGCCTCATAATGTAAATGAATTGTGCTATTTGAGACCCAGGAAATCCCGAGCACCTGGATTGTCATATATAATGAAGTAAGTATTGCAATAATTATAGGCAGCCATTTCGGCTGACGCAGTCCGAACCATTCCAGCCAAGCCATCAGCCAGCTTCCAAGCATCAACGGCCTGAGTATAGCTGTTCCAAGAATAACTGCGAGATCTGCACTCTCAAACTGAAACCAATAGTAAGTAGCCTGGTTCAGTCGGACCAGCCCTAACAAAACCAAAGCGGTGATAAACCATTTACATGACCTTGTTTGATTACTGTTTTTGTTCACCAAATAAACTGTTGCCGCCAGCAGGATGAACATCACCGGCAAAATAACCTCTACGATATAACCTTTGATGGTTTGATTCCATTGAAAGCTGTATTTTTTTTCCATATGAGTTTTTTCGCCAAGCGCCGGGGCGATATGGATCCCGCCTGTACCGGGGCCTAAGTTAGCCGGACTCATCCATACCCTGAAAGCAATTGTGACGTCTTTGCCTTTTTTCACATTTTCGGGCAAGACGAACATATGGGGCCGGATACTGTAAATCTTCGGGACATTACCGGAGAAATCACCGGCATTACCTAATAGTGAGCCGTTAATAAATAGCTGATAGGCATCATCAACAGCAGGCGGCGCGGCTAAAGCCAAATTGTTTCGGGTTAAACTATCCAGCCGGACTTTCAGGCGGTACCAGGCGTAACCAGCATAGTTAGCATGTCCTTGGGTTGTCCAGCCCTGTATAAAGCCTGAAAGCCCCACATCATCATCATGTACGCCCGCGGGCGCAGTAAGATCCATGGTTTGCCAATCCGAATCATCATAGCCGGGCCTGGAATATTCCATACTATCCCCAATTTTAAATTTCCATGGCCCGTTCAACAGAACGATATGCTTATCGTTTAGCAACGTTTGCTCCGTAGTTTCAGAATAGGATAGATAGAACGTTGTACCTGCTATTAAAAGAAGGGTGATAAATAGCATGACATATGGAACGTAGGATATGTGTCTGGTATTCATGATCGGTTTCAATTTTGCTTTTAATCTCTCAAATATTATTAATGCAGGGAATATAAGGGAGGTCAGCGCCACCTCCATCTGCCCCCTGATACACGTTAACCCCGTTTAGCTCTTTGCTAATTGCTTTTTGCCTAACTGTGTAAGTAAAACGCCCGCAAGCACGATCACTAAGGCCAGCAATTGCAAACCCGCTATTTTTTCAGATGCCAGCAGCCAGCCAGCAAAGATCGCGATCACCGGGTTCACATAAGTATGGGTACTGACGATGGCGGGAGGCTGCACGCTCAGCAGCCAGGCGTAGGCGAGATAAGCGATCAAAGACCCCATGACGACCAGGTAAAGTAATCCCAGGTAAGCCGGAACGCTGATGTTCCCCGGATGGAAACCGGCCAGCTCCCCCGTTCCTGCAGCGATCATTACGGAGACCAGGCCAGCCGCCAGCAACTGTACAAGTGCCCGGTTAAAGGTCGAGCCACCCGCGCGAAGATGCCGGTCGCCGTACAATGCGCCGGTCACCCAAAGGAGTGCGCTTAGAAGGACTAATAAGGTACCTAAGAGCTGATGCCCGTTGGTAGCGCTTGCTGAAGGGGCGAAATGGGTGAACATCATGATCCCGCAGAAACCAAGGACGATACCGCTGATGATCAGTTTACCGGTAAAGTATAGCGCCCAGCGTTTCCGGTCCAGTAAAATGAAAAGCAGAGGCTCGGTCGCCATCAATACGGCCGCATAACCGGAGTCCACGTATTGTTCTGCCAGTACGACCAAACCCGAACCGCCAACCAGCATTAATATCCCGCTAACCGCCATCGGCCATAGCTCGCGCTTGTCCGGCCAGCCCTGTTTTGTACAGATCGCCCAAACTCCCAGGATCAGTCCCGCTGAAAGATAACGGAACGCAGAAAGAAGAAATGACGGAAATCCCTGTAACGCGTAACGATTGGCCAGGTAGGTGGTGCCCCAGACCACATATATGGCGGCAAAGGCGAAGATCAGCAATAACGATGAAACCTTTTTCTTTTCCATAACACAACCAGTAAAAATATCTTTGGCGGTGTGAAATTAATAATAAACCAGCAATAATTGTTTTGATGGTGTGAATATTTTTATATTTGAGCATGCATGGTTTATCAACAGTTCATACAATGACATTGGACGGAGGGGCGCCCTGCCTGGATTTTGTTAATTCGGGCTATGACAGGGAAAAGGATACCATTCAGGAACGCTTGCACGATTACAGCGACCTGCTGGCACTTGTTTCCCGAATGGAAATTGTTGCTCCTGCCCTATTAAAGCAATTGACGGAACTCGCTTCTGTTGATGGGGAGGCAGCTGAAGATGCACTGGTAGAAGCCAGAAACGTCAGGCTTACACTTTACCGGGTGTTTTCAGCTTTAGCGCATGATCCCACAGGCGCGCTTGAATCAGAAATATTGGGCGAACTGAACAGGCTAATGAAAAGATATCTGCCCGCACAAACTTTCAAGTTAACTGATGGCCAGTTAACGTACGACTTCGAGCAGACGATGACGGATCTGTCATTACCCGTACGAACGCTGTTGCTATCTGCCTTCCTTATACTAAAAAATGCCGACGAGGTTTATATCAAACAATGCGCAGGCTGTGAATGGCTATTTATCGATAAGACCAAAAACCACCAAAAAAGGTGGTGTTCGATGAGGTCTTGCGGCAACGCGGAAAAGACCAAACGTTACTATCGAAAATCAACAAAGATTTAAACCTTTGAAAAGTTTTGGATAATCCGCAAGTTCCGGGTTGGTAGTCTTAATATAAAAAATCAGGTTTGACATATGGCTAATGATTTGACTACAAATTGCTACGGCCATTTCTAAAAAGCCGGGGTAAATATCTTTTAGGTTATTTACCAATGCCTCCCCTGCCTGGCCGCTACGTAATCTGGTGGCGAACCGGCAGCTTCGCTATTATTTCCTCCAGCGGCTCTAAAACTTCAATCACTGCTTTTATTTCATCCCTGTTCGTATGCCCGAATAAGTATGACCTGATTTCGGCAGCTCTTTTCAAACATGGAATGATCACCGTTTGGCCTTTTTCGCTGATCGCCACGATTTTGGCTCGTTTATCGTTCTCATCCTGCATCTCAGTGATCAGCCCCTGCTTCTTTAATCTGCTCATTATTTCAGAACCGGTGGAGAATTCGACCAGTACAAAACTGATCAGGTCAGTCTTACGCATTTTCCCGTAATGATGCAAACTGGCCAAAAACGGAAACCCTTCAGGCACTTTCATGTCCAATCCTTTAAGCGCCGCCCGCAGATGGATCTGATACAGGCTGCTTATCCTTCCCATCGCCTTCGTCAGCCGTGCCGAATCATCAGGAGGCGTTTTCGGTTGCCTGGCGTTATTCGTTTTTTGATTCGCCATGTGCCAATAAAAATCCTCCAGGCTGGCCCCCGGATGCTGTTCCTCAAATACGGCATGAGCTTGCAAAAGCGTCAGGTAAGTTTTTTCCATATTACTTCAATTCCGAACCTAATTTATAAAAAATTATTACAATAAAAACATAATAACTTCAATATTGTAATATATATTTGAATGTTAATTCGTAATTGAAATAATTAAACTACTTAGCTATGAATGACGTTAAAGACAACACCCTCCTTAAACATTGGGCGTCAGGCGAGCGAAAACGGGATATCGCTCAATTAAATGTGCTACTATCAAATCATTTTCTGGCTGTCGGTCCCCGGGGATTTGTGCTGACCAAACAACAATGGCTGGAACGATTTGAACATCAGGAATACAGCGCTTTCGATCTTTCGGAACCCCGGCTGATCAGCAGTCAGAACACCGTGGTGATCGTAGCTAAGCTGAGCCAAACCGGTACTTTCCAGGGCCATAACGCGGACGGTGTTTTCAGGATCAGTCAAACCTGGGTGGAAACTCCGGATGGCTGGAAACTCCTTCTGCTCCATTATACAGCAGATAACACACAACTGCCCATTGAAAAGTAGCACCTACAGGTATGAAGCAATTAATTCTTATGGTGGTCACCGGTATGATCCTGTCGACGCCGATCCGCTCATTAAGCCAAACTCCTATGAAAGAAGTTAAAGAATCATTAGGCGGTGTAGAGCTATTCCACCGCTTTAAACTGGTAAATGGCATCAATATGCACTATGTTGAAGCCGGTCAGGGGCCGCTGGTTATTCTTATCCACGGCTTTCCCGAATTATGGTATTCGTGGCGGTCACAAATCCCTGCAATTGCAAAAGCGGGTTTTCACGTGGTAGCAGTTGACCTCCGTGGTTACGGGCAAAGCACCGTGACAGCTGATGTAAGTAGCTATAGTATAGTCAACCAGGTTAAAGACATCAATGACCTGATAGATGGCCTGCATAAGCGACAAGCGATACTGATCGGTCATGACTGGGGAGCCAATATCGCCTATGCCATGACCATGCTTAATCCGGAAAAGGTTAAAGCATTGGTGACTTTAAGTGTACCTTTTTATCCCCAGCCTATCGGGCCGGTTGCCAGGATCAAAGAATTTTCTAAAGATAAATTCAATTTTGTTGTTTACTTCCAGCAACCCGGTCTCGCCGAAAAGGAGATCAATGCAGATGTCAGTCATTTTTTTAAGCGGTTTTTCTATGCGCTTTCCGGAACTGCGCCAGATACACTTGTCAATACGTTATTTACCAAAAAGTCGGCGACTACAAAACTGCTCGATGAAATGCCGGAACCGAAAGTATTGCCTGCGTGGCTGACCGAAAAGGAACTGGCTTATTATACCAACAGCTTTAAAAAGACAGGATTTACCGGCGCTTTAAATATTTATAGAAATATTGACCGGGATTTTGCTGCACTACAAGGCAGGTATAAACCGGAGATCAGCCAGCCATCACTCTTCATTGCCGGCCAAAATGATGCGGCCATCAAATTCGGCAGTTTAGAGGCTACCAAAAAAGGTTTGAGCAATTTAAAAGGTTTGGTCATCCTGCCGCATACCGGGCATTGGGTTCAACAGGAACAGCCAAAGGAAGTCAACGATGCTATTGTCGGATTCTTAAAACAGCTTTGATTATGTCTGCATACGTAATATCTGAAGTGGAATTTATGGATGCCGCAGCAACCGATAAGTACAGGACGCTTGCCGCAGCAGCTATCGCCAAATATGGCGGAAAATATCTCGTTCGTGGCGCCACTCCAACAGTGGCGGAAGGCGAAACAAACGATCGCCTGTTCGTCATCGTCGAATTTGCTTCTATGGTCGTGATCCAGGAATGGTATAACTCGGAAGATTATGCGAAGGCACTCGTTTATAAAGAGCAGGCGCTGAAACGCCGCCTGGTATTTGCGGAAGGAGTGGCGAAAATCGAACCGGAAAGTACGGATGGTTAAGGCACCGTTCACCCGGCAAACCATTTATTGACAAACAGGTTATGTACTAAACAAGGATCAATACAACCAAAAAATATAATAAGGCTATGGAAGGTTTGGATCAGGACTTGTTCTCCCTTTCACGGGCTGAACTTATAAAGGAAGTGAAAAAACTAAGGGATGCGATAAGGTCGCACCGCGACAGTAGCGGCCATGAATTATGCTGGCACCACCCTGCGCTATGGGGCCTTCTGCCTGAAAAAACCGAACCCGATATTGCGGTCCCGGAATGGCCAAAGTTTTTGGAAGGCTGTATCCATTACCGCAGATCATTAGACGAACAGCTGCCTGATGCAAAACGGATTAGCGAAGATTTCCATAAATGAAGCCCGGCCTGTGGGCCGCTAGCCAACAGGTTCAATAGCGTCCACGCCTTCAGAGGTCATTACTATTCGCTTTAAGGTGCCATCGGAATTGTAAAACAGATCGTCTACACAAACCGACCTGCGGTGGCTTCCGCCATTCTGCAAAGCGCCGTTGTGATAGAAAAAATACGACTTGCCTTTAAATCTTACGATCGCCGGCCGGTTCGTCTCACAGTTACCGGCGATCTCATTGAGGATACCCATATAATCCCAGGGACCTTCGATCTTTCGGCTCCTGGCATAAGATACCTTTTCCGGCATGCCCTGGCCATAGCATAAGTAATACCAGCCGTTATTTTTGTGAATATGCGCACCTTCCTGGAATCCGGGCAGATCTAAGGTTATTATGGTTCCAGTCAGTCCCTGCAACGTTTCATCCAGTTGCGCGAAATAGCATTGGCCGTTCCCCCAAAATATATAAGCTTTACCGTCATCATCTATGAGTACACTGGGATCCAGATTCGCTTTTTCGTTGTCAGTTGGCGGTAGCATATTATGGGTAATGAGTGCCGACCCTTTCGCATCCTGAAAGGGCCCTTCCGGTTTTGATGCGACGGCTACACCAATCGCCTTACCGGGTAGATGAGCATGTGTCACCGCGACGAACCAGTAAAACTTATCGTTATGCTTTACGACACAAGAGGCATAAGCATCGCCCTTTGCCCAGCTAAAGTCGGTTGCTTTTAATAACGAACCGTGATCTTGCCAGGTGACCATTTCCCGGGAAGAAAAACACAGCCAGTCTCTCATGAAGTAGTTTTCTGTACCAACCGGCGCCTCGTCATGGCCGGTATATAAATATACCGTATCCTCAAAGGCCAGCACAGTGGGATCGGCAGTGTAAAGGTTTGTTATGATAGGATTACCTGATTTCTTCACGAGGTACAACAAAAATTAGTAAAGGTCTTACGCTAAAACAAAATTTCCAGACAGCAGTTTTTAAAACATGAACGCTTCGCCGCTAACTGTTATAGATATTGCCAAAAACACGTCCACCGAGGACAACTACCAAAATATACCGGTTGCCGCTGTAAATGATCATGTAGTAAGACTGAGTATCATGACGGAGCCCTATTTCTGGCATTTGCATCCCGATTCTGACGAAACTTTCCTGGTCGTTGAAGGAATAGTTATTATTGAACTGGAAGATCGCGTGATCGAACTTTTACCCAATCAACTCTTCACTATTCCTAAAAATGTAATTCACCGTACGCTGCCAAAGGGCAGCAGGTCAGTTAATATAACGTTTGAGCGCGCGGAACTGACGACCACAATAGTCGAACGGCCAACACCATCATAAACGGCAACGCATTTAGCTGCCTGTCTAACCAAGCGTTAATGCGGCATTGACGTTCACGTTTTACGCCAATGCCGAGCAGAAAAAAACCGTGTGGTTCTGCGATCAACCCTTAAAAAATGAAGCTCGGGGCAGAGCAAAGCGATTGCACAATTGCTAACCTTTCTGTATTTCATTGCCTATTGATAATGTTTTTTGCCTATAACAATCCGGATGCATCAAAAAAAGAACTGATGCGACCTATTTTGCCATCCTGGTTAAACTGAAAAAGATCAACAGCCTTCATTTCGAATGATTTTTGTGTGGCTTTAATTTTTCCCATTATAACCAACAAACAGTGAAGCGGGAAAAGCTGATGGCGAAACGGTAATTTGGGCTTGTCGGGCAATGTGGCAATTTTATATATTTGATCAATGAGTTTGGCATTAAGGCAACATATAGAAAAGATCACCCCGCTCACGGATCAGGAGTTCGACTATATTCTTTCGCACTTCACCACACGGAAACTTAAAAAGCACCAGTTTTTAGTTCAGCAGGATGATCTGGTAAACAACGATCATTTCGTTACCAAAGGACTTTTAAAAGCGTATTACGTCAATCATACAGGTAAGGAGCACATTATGCAATTTGCTTTTGAGGACTGGTGGGTTAGTGATTACCAGGCTTACTTCAGCCAAACACCCGCTTCGCTTTATATTGATTGCCTGGAAGATGTGGAATTGCTCTGCTTGTCGCTGCAAAACCGGGATAAGATCTGTTCGGAGTTGCATCAAATGGAACACTTTTTCCGCCGGAAGGGTAACTGGGGTTACGTCGCCCTGCAGCGCCGCATTTTGTCCTTACTCAATGACAAACCTAAAGAGCGCTATGAGCAGCTTTTTACTTTATATCCATCCTTATTTCAAAGGGTGCCCAAAACCCTTCTTGCTGCTTACCTGGGCGTTTCAAGGGAAACCCTCAGCCGGTTATCTTCTTAGCTATGTGATTTTTGTCACAGCAAACCTGTGATTTGCCTCCTGTGTCGTTGGTTCAGCTATATGGAATTTTGGATCAACAAAAAGGAAATGATATGCAAAAGAAAATCTTATTCGTAATTACCAGCCACGACAAAAAAGGATCTACCGGGCACCCTACCGGTTTTTATTTAGCAGAAGTGAGTCATCCATGGGAAGTAATCACCAATGCAGGTTATGAAATCGACTTCGTTAGTCCACAGGGCGGTAAAGCACCGGTCGACGGTTTTAATTTAAGCGATCCTGTTAATAAAAGTTTCTGGGAAGATGCAAACTACCGGAACAAAGTGGAACACACGATGAAGCCGGAGGAGGTAAAACCTGAGGACTACGTCGCCATTTTTTATGCGGGCGGACACGGCAGCATGTGGGATTTCCCTGAGAATGCCGCGCTGGCAAATATCGCTGCAACCATTTATGAAAATAACGGCGTAATTGCTGCTGTTTGTCATGGTCCTGCCGCACTGGTGAACATTAAGCTGAGCAATGGTCAATATCTGGTGGAGGGCAAAAAGGTGAATGCTTTTACCAATGAGGAAGAAGCTGCGGTGGCCCTCGACAAAGTAGTGCCATTCTTATTGGAGAACAAACTGATTGAACGCGGGGCTATATTTGAAAAGTCAGGGCTTTGGCAAAATCATGTGGTGACCGACAAGCGCTTAGTGACCGGACAAAACCCGGCCTCAGCAAAAGGTGTCGGCGAAGCAGTGGCGAGCGAGATTCAAAAACTGGAGCTTCAAAAACTGGCCGTCAACCTGCCTGCGGATGATGTAATGGGTGTTAAAGTCGAGTGGCTGGTCAACGCCGGCGCAACACCGAATAGAGAATTAAAGAAACTTTTGAATGAAACACCGGATATCAGTCAGTTAGAAGGGAAAAAAGTGGCCATCGTGGTAACTGACGGCGTGGAGGAAATTGAGCTGACGCTGGTACAGCGAATTTTACAGGAGCGCGGTGCAACGGTCGACATTATATCGCCCCGAAAACCCAATTATCCGCCGATGTTCGGAGCCTATGTGCCGGCCAAACGCGCCACGCATATCAGCACAGTCAACTGGATGCAAAATGCCAATTACATCAAGATTGACAAATTTCTTGACGAAGCCGATTCGACAGGTTATCAGCTGGTTTATATCCCGGGAGGTGCGTGGAACCCGGATGCTTTACGTGCCGATAAAGACGCGTTGAAGTTTATTAAAAAGGCCAGTCTAAATAACATCCCGGTAGCCTCCATCTGCCACGGGCCTTGGGTGCTGATCAGTGCGGGTTTGGTAAAAGACCGTAAAGTAACGGCCTGGTGGGCGATGCACGAAGACCTGAGCAACGCCGGCGGCATCGTGTTGGACCAAGCAGTTGTTGTCGACCAAAACGTGATCACTGCAAGGGGTCCGGTTGACTTGGCGCCTTTTACCAGAACACTGATCGACATATTGATGAATTAACATTTAAAGAGGCTGGGTCATGAGCAGCCTCTTTTATGACGAAATTTATCAATTCTTTGCCTGACTCGTCATCCTATTTCAGAAATATTGCTTGCAATTTCCTTCCAATTGCAAACCCATCGTCTGTTCGTCTGCAAATATGACTTATTGCCACTAACCTAACAATTAGCACATCGCCATTTAATAGTTGATTTTTTACAATTTCGGGGAGACCGTGCCAGGTAATTTTGTCTTTATAAAATTAGAACGCATGAAAAAATTATCGGCAATTGTTAGTGTGCTATCTCTGTTTTTCACCACTATGGTGAATGCACAGCAAAGCAGCCCGATTCCCATCAAAAAAATCAATCCAATGATCAGCTCGAAATTCAATTATCCTAAAAAACACACCGTGGTGCTTGGTAAAGATATGGCGTATGTGGAAACCGGTAGTGGCGATCCGATAGTTTTCCTGCACGGAAACCCAACCTCATCCTATCTCTGGCGCAACGTTATACCTTATCTTGAAAAACAAGGCCGATGTATCGCACCCGATCTAATAGGGATGGGCGATTCCCAAAAACTTCAGGAAACCGGCCCTGAAGCGTATTCATTCCTGGAGCAAAGTAAATACCTAGATGCATTGCTGGAAAAACTTGGAGTAAATAAAAAAATCACATTTGTTGCACATGACTGGGGATCGGCATTAGCATTTTACTGGGCGTATCGTCATCCTGCCGCGGTTAAAGGTATCGTTTATATGGAAGCGATTGTAACTCCGCTAAGTTGGGAAGGCATGCCGGAAATGGGCAGAAATATTTTTAAAATGCTACGCTCCCCAGCCGGAGAAAAGTTAGTGCTTGAGCAAAACTCTTTTATAGAGGTTAATTTACCAAATACCATTCAACGGGCGCTTACAAAGGAAGAAATGGATGAGTATCGTCGTCCGTTTTTGCAGCCGGGCGAAGGCAGGCGCGTAATGTTATCCTGGGCAAGACAATTGCCATTTGAGGGAGATACTTCGAACGTTGTTACCATCGTCAACAATTATTCGAACTGGCTAAGCAAAAGCCAAATACCGAAATTATTTATCGAGAGTGATCCTGGTACCATGCAACCGAATGCGAGGACATTGTGCAATACCTGGCCGGCGCAAATGAAAATTACGGTAAAAGGGATCCACTACGTTCAGGAAGATTCCCCTGGTGAAATAGGTGCAGCGATAGCCGCCTGGTACAAAAAGATTAAAAAATAAGCAGCATGGGACTAATATTTAAAATGGCTTTACCTATGATCCTTTTATCATGGTTCAGCACGGAGCTAACAGCGCAGCAGAAGATTAAAAACAACAATTTAAAATTTAAAAAAACGACAAAAATGAGCACAGAAACATTGAAAAAAAATAAAGCCAGCATCCGTCATCTTTATCATGACCTGCTAAACGCAAGGAACTTCGATAAGTTAAATACCGTTATCTCTGAAGATTATACAGGAATTCGCGGCGAAAAGGGAGTAAACGGATTTAAGGAATCTGTAATTTCTATAATCTCCGGCTTCCCCGATATGAAATGGAATATTGAAGACCTGTTGGCTGACGGAGATAAAGTTGTTGTTAGGTGGACATGGAAAGGTACCAATACGCAACCTTTTCGCGGTATCCCGGCAAGTAACAACCCGGTGAACGATAATGCAATCGTTATCTATCAATTTAATGATGAAGGAAAAATCATTCATGCCTGGCTGCAGGGTGATCGATTGGGCGTACTCATTCAGATTGGCGCTATCCCCGCAAGTTTGGTTCCCGCGCCCCCTGCATCAAAATAGCTTATAATTTTAAAATTGATGTATAAGTTGTAATTAACCTGGAATCAATTGATAAGGATAAAAGGACTAAAAATCAAGAACTTTTAGTAACTTGATTTTTAGTGTACCCAATTGTCCTTTAGCTGCAAAGTTTTTAATATGATGGCTTTTCAGTTAATAATATGTCTATTCTAGCTAAATTCAATCAGGTTATTGAATGGCTGTACAAGCTGGTAGTATAAAAGCATCCAATGATATGAAGATCGAAAAGTTTTCCCCAGATAAGATTCTAAGACCATATATCGAAAGTTTCATGATCATTGAAAGCGACGATCAGATTACGAACCGTATACTACCGGAACCCATTTTAACTATTGGATTTCGTTTTAAAGGAAATACCTTCGGAGGATTGTCTGCAGATGAAAAAATGCCGGCCGCCTCTATCACAGGCGTTTCAAAAACACTACGTCTTATCCGTTACGAGGCCAATAGCGGGGTGTTGATCGTCCGGTTTAAAGAAGGCGGCGCCCTGGCTTTCTGTAAGGAGCCGCTCAATGAGCTTTCCGGATTAAGTGTTAGCCTTGATGAAGTTATGGATACGGCTTCAATCATGAAAACGGAGGATTTGCTGGGGAGTACTTCAACTAATGCAGAGCGTATCAGCGTTATCGAACAATTCCTTTTGTCCAATCTGCATCCTTCAGTTTTCGACCCCAGGGTTAGCGCGGCAGTAAACCTGATCAAATCACTTAACGGCAATCTGAGAATAAAGGAGCTGGCCTCTAATCTGAGCACGAATGTCAACTCGCTGGAGAAGCATTTCAGAGCGCAGATGGGTATTTCTCCAAAGCAGTATGCCTCTATTTCCAGGTTAAAAGCGGTTATCAAGGACTACCGGGCAGAAGCGGACCTGACAGAAATTTCCTATAACGCCGGTTTTTTTGATCAATCACATTTTATAAAAGAGTTCAAAGCATTCACTGGGGAAAATCCGCTTCGCTTTTTTAGAAACGGCATATACTGGTAGCGACAATTCATTACTTAGTTGCTTTCTGGTCAGCAAAAGCCGGAGGACCAGGACATATATCACATTTATCTTAAAGTTGCGGATTAATTTAAAACGGCACCTATGGAAAACAGGAAGTGGCGTCAATTAAAACTTTTTATCCACACACCAATGGTAATTCATTGGTGTATGTTGAATTTAGTTATTCGCTTGATTAAGCGTAGCGAGAACTCAATTATAAAATAAATGCTGTTAAAAACACAACACAACATGGAACAACATAAAGAATCTGATCATCGACATATTGCAGTTTTGGGCGCCAACGGTGGCATCGGAAAACAAGTCGTGATGCAGGCTTTAATCGCCGGTTATGATGTATCCGCTATTTTAAGAACACCAGATAATTTAACTATTCAGCATCCGAATTTAAAAGTCATTCAAGGTGATATAATGCGGGCCGGTACATTAGACGAACATTTAAAGGGTAAAGACGTCATTATTTCTGCAATCGGCAAAAACTCATTTAAGAAGACCACACTTTATTCCCAGGGCAGTAAAAACCTGATCGAGTCGATGGAAAGAACAGGCGTTAAACGCGCTTTCTTTATTTCAGCGTCAGGACTGGATGTCAACCCGAAACATCCGTTATTGGTCAGGCTGGCTACTAAATATATCCTACAATTAATCTTACGAAACCCCTATGCGGATCAACGCAGTATGGAAAATATCATCAAACAAAGTAATATTGACTGGACAATCGTGCGTCCTCCTAGGTTATTAGATAAATCGTTAACCGGTAATTACAGAATGTCGACAAACGGATTCCTGGAAAATGGTCTTTCAATTTCTCGTGCTGACGTAGCGCATTTCATTGTTAACAATTTAGGTAATGAAGTAATCATTAAAAAGACCGTGGAGGTCGCCTATTAAGTTATAAAGAAGAGCGTTTTCTATTTCAAAACCAACTTTAAACGGCTGTCACCAAGACAGCCGTTTTTGATACAGTATGGTTTGAATACCCCGCAGTGAGTGTTTGGAGATTCAGGCTAAAAGCCCCTATATGCTGATTGTGGAATTCCTTAATTCAGGACATATCTTTTATCGTCTTAACAAAGTCTGTAAACACCGGTTTCCAGTCCTTCAAAAGGGGGTCTGGTTTTAACCTGTAGGAATTTGTCAGATAAGCAAAGGTATTTTTTCCTAGAATTAATTTTGCTAACCAGCCGGGCAAATAGAAAGGACGTTTATTTCGAAAATGTTTAGAAAGTTCAGTCAGCATTTCAGCATATAACAATGGTTGTCCGTCAGACACATCGATTGTTTTGCCTTTCAAAACTTCGGCATGTTGAATGCTGAATACAATTGCGCTCGCTGCATCCTGCAGGTGAATCCAATTGGTATAAAAATCACCGCTTCCGATCATCGGCATTTGACCTTTGGAAATACTTGCGATCAGATTATCAGTTATAAAATCGTTCTCTGAATAAAAGCCGGCAAAGCGCAAAATAATATACTTACCCGGAAATTCTTTGACAATCATTTTTTCCATTTCAATAACTGACGCAACCATGCCAGGTTGCTTCTCAGGCAATGAGGTTGCAGTATTCACCCAGTTGCCATTTTGTTGTCCGTAAATAGCAGTTATACTTTGTCCAACAAAAAGTTTAATTTGGTTAGTAGCGGCGGCTTCCAGCAAATTTTTGGTCCCCTCTGTTCGGATGCGATCATTCATTTCCCAATCGCGGGGTTTGGAAAGTGACTTTTTAGGAATATTTGTTGCCAAATGTAATATCACGTCACAGCCCCGGGTTGCTGCTACCATATCTTCCTTTACAAAAAGATTTCCTGCTCTAACCTCTATACCAAGTTGACCAAGATCATTTTGATTTTGTGTGGAGCGCGCCAATGCTACCACGGTATGATTTTGTGCCTTCAATAGCGGAATGATGCGCTGGCCGAGTACGCCTGTTGCGCCTGTTAAGAATACTTTCATACTTTATCTAGTTAAATAAACAGAAGAGTAGCCGATCGATATTTTGTGACAGATTATGTCACAAAAGCTAATCGAACTACTCTTATATTTGAATTAAAGACCATCAAATGGACATTTATCAGTACCGGCGTACCCTTTTTTCCATTGCATACAATATGCTCGGTAGCATTAGTGATGCAGAAGATATGGTGCAAGACACCTATGTAAGCTGGTTGCAAACCGACCAATCCAACGTAATTAACCCTAAGTTTTACCTGATCCGAATTGTCAGCAATAAATGTATTGCCCATTTGAATAAGGTTAAAAAAGAACGGGAGGCCCAACTCCGATTATGGTTACCGGAAGCTGACTTATCTGATTCACAGATTGACGGTGATCCTGATAAGTTAACATTTGGTTTCATGTACCTCTTAGAAAAACTTACACCGCTGGAGCGGGGTATTATCATTCTTAAAGAAGCATTTGATCTGAAACACCAGGAAATTGCTACGAACTTCGATATTTCTTATGAGAACTGCCGCCAGTGTTTGAGCAGGGCAAAAAAGAAGTTAATAGTAGAAAACGCAGGATATCGAATTAACACGCTGGAGCATAAAGAAATCCTGCTGGAATTTTTAAACGCTTGCGGCACTAAAAACACGGAAAAATTGATCGCCTTATTGCGGGAAGACATAGTGGTCTACTCAGAAGGTGGCGGTGCGCTCAATGGAGGTTTGAAACCTATTTTTGGTAAGGAAAATATTTCAAGATTATTTAGCCATGGTATGGATCAATGGGATGGTTTCGAAAAGGTAGAAGTTGTTTCGATAAACGGTGTTTCAGGCGCGGCATTTTACAAGTTTACAAGTGATAGTTTACCTCACCTTTTAGTATCCATCGAAGTGGATGAGGATAAAAAAATCGGCCGGGTTTTTTTTATGGCCAATCCGACTAAAATTAAAAATAGCTATGGCAATAATTTCATTATTAAGTCATAAGGACTTAACCTTATTCAAAGCCCTCATCGTACTTTTTAACAAAGTATTTGAAAACCCTGATTCAATTGCGGGTGATGAACAATTAAGTCACTTACTCAAAAGCAACACTTTTAAAGTATTCGCAGCCCAGGAGGGTGACCTAATTGTCGGTGGGATAACTGCCTATATTTTGCCTCAATATTATAGCAATACCCCGTCAATTTATATTTACGATGTTGCAGTAGATAGCCATTATCAGCGTCGGCAAATAGGTTCTCAATTACTGGATGCTGTCAAGGTTTATGCGGAGGAAAAAGGATATGGAGATGTTTACGTGCAAGCTGAAGCAAACGATCCGGAAGCACTTTCTTTTTACGAAGCTAATGGCGGACTGAAAGTTGCTACCGCTCAATTTACTTTTAGATAACTTGTATTTCACATCAGCCGTCCAAGACCGGTTAACCAATCGCCTGCTACAAGCGTACTGAATGATAAACTATCTAATTATATCGCTAACAAGCGGCTGGTCGTAACCCCGACCGTCCGCTTGTATATTCATTCGCTATCAAAAAGCATAGCGCCTGGCGCCACCATCTACCAACGCAACGGTTCCGGTTACGTAACCCGCACGCGGGGAAACCAGAAAGGCAGCCATATTGGCCATATCCTGAGGCTCGCCGAAATCTCCTAAAGGAATTTCGCTAGCAGAGTATACTTTGCGCTCTTCAGGGGTAAAGATCCTCCGGGTGTTTTCGGTATCGATCAGTCCCGGCTGCAGGCAGTTTACTCTTACCCCGTATTGCCCCAACTGTCCTGCCAGTTGCTTGGACCACATGACAATGGCGGCTTTGGCGATAGAAGAAACATTAAGAAAGCGCAATTCATAGGTGCTGGTGATGTTGAGTATCGTCCCGGTTTTTCGCGCGATCATATCCGGCAGCAACGCCTCCGTTAATTGCCTGTGACAATCGAAATCCAGCCGCATGGATGCTATCCAGGGTTCCTCCGGACCAACAACTTCTACCGGCTGACTTTTTCCCGCGTTATTAATGATGATGTCTACCTGTCCAAGGGCCGACATCGCCTCGGTTGCGATCTTTTGCGGTCCGTCGGTAGCCAGCAGGTCCTGAACGAAAGTCACGGGGATAACGCCCCCCGAGGCTTCCACCTCCTGCTGTAATGTTTGCAGCAAGTTTTCGTTTCTGGCTACGGCGAAAACTTTCACGCCCTCCAAGGCTAATTCCTTCGCTATAGCTTTGCCTATACCCTGGCTGGCGCCTGTTATTACCGCTGTTTTTCCATTTAAGTGTAAGTCCATTGTAGTATTTATTTGATGTGCTTTCAAAATTAAGCAGCAACATTTATTTTTAACTGCTGGCAACGAATTGTGGGGTACAAACAAAAATGTAAGTAATGGGAAAACGTAAATTAAACTCAACATTTACCTTAAATGAAAGCTTTCTGACAGAATGCGATCTGACCTACGCGGTTAATAAGATCGGCGGCAGGTGGAAGATCCTGATCATTGACAAATTAGCGGATCGCAAGCTCCGCTTCGGTGAATTAAGCAAGATCTTTCCATTGATCACAGAGCGCATGCTGACGCTGCAACTGCGTGCTTTGGAAAGCGACGGGCTGGTTAAACGTACCGTGTACGCTGAAGTACCGCCACGTGTGGAATACGAATTAACACCCATGGCTTTGGAATTTTTACCCATATTCAAGCAATTGAGTGCCTGGGGCAACAAGCATAAAAGTTTAGTCCAATAGCTCATGTATTGCTATAAGAGATGAAGAACAACAAAGACATTCCCTTATATGATCTGACGAAGTTCCGGCATGTGCACCGGGAACAAACCGACTCCAGATTTGGTTATGACAACCTCGACGCGGCTTACCATGTTCCCGGTTTCGAGCTTTATTCCAGTAAAGGCCTGGTCGGTTCCGTCGGGCCATTAAAGTCCGACTTTTACCGGATGAGCATTACCTGCCGCGGGACACTCGATATGCAGATCGGCCTGGAGCATTATCAGCACCAGCCGGGCACCGTATCCTTTACCCATCCCCAGCAGCTTTTCGCTAAAAACAATATCAGCAAAGACGCTTTTGGCTATTATATGCTTTTCAGCCGCGACTTCCTGAACGATCTGGTGCCTCCGGTTAAGTTTGGCGAAGAATTTCCCTTTTACAGCCTTTCCGGATTACCTGTATTTGTGCTTGCTCAGGAGGAACTCACGAAGGTTATCGAATTGGTTAAGCAGATAGACCAGGAACTGCGACGAACGCAGATTGAAAAGATTAAAGCCGTGCAAATGTATCTGTACCTCATCCTGCTGGAAGCTAAACGGAGTTACCAATGGCAGCAGCTGCATTTAACTATCGCTGAAAATGACAGCAACAGGCTGGTGGCCGGGTTTACCAGACTGGTTGGCCACCATTATCTTTCTCTGCGCCAGGTAGCCGATTACGCGGACCTTTTATCGGTGACACCGAACTATCTGAACAGGGTGGTCAAAACCATCACGGGCAAAACCGCTTCTGATACCATTAAAGATATGCTCTTACTCGAAGCCAAATCACAACTCAGGTATACGGAACAAACGGTTGCTGAAATTGCCTATGGTTTAAGTTTTAGTGATCCGGCTTCCTTTAACCGGTTTTTTAAAGCAAGCAGCGGGGAAACACCAGTAAATTATCGCAATAAGGCTAATTAGGTCTATACAAGGGCGAATCGGGTAAATTGAATCGGGCGTCATGCACTGCACTTTTGTACAAACAAAAAGCAGTTATGACAGCAACATTCAATAATCAGCAAATTATCGTTGCCGGCGGAGCATCCGGCATTGGTCTTGCCTCAGCGCTTCAATTCAAAGCTCAAGGTGGTACAGTAACAGTTACCGGCAGAAATACAGAAAAATTAATTCATGCAGAAAAGCAGGGACTGGTAACTGCAAAAGTGGACAGCACCGACCGGAATGCATTGGATACCTTCTTTAAAAATTACGGACCGATACAACACCTTGTCATATCCCTGAGCGGCAGCAAAGGCATGGGAAACTTTTCCGAGCTGTCACTTCAGGTTTTAAGGGAAGGCTTTGAGGAAAAATTCTGGGCTAACCTCCATACGGTACAAGCCGCACTCCCCTATATCGACAAAGGCGGCAGTGTTACCTTGGTAACCGCGATATCCGGCATCGCTAAATTGCCCGGCACATCCGGGCTGGGCGCTATCAATGGTGCTTTAGAAATTATGGTACAAACCTGGGCGAAAGAATTTGACCAGATTCGTGTCAACGCGGTATCTCCCGGCGTTGTGGATACCGGTTGGTGGAATTTCCTGCCCGCAGATAAAAAGGACGAAACCTTTGCGGCATTTTCCAAGCAGATCAAAGTTGGACGCGTTGGCCAGCCGGAGGAAATCGCTGATGCCATCCTGTTTGCAGCAGGCAATCCCTACATGACCGGTAAAGTGATCGCTTGTGACGGCGGGCTTTCGTAAGGGCCGAAACCGCGTAATTTCAGCCCATAAAAGGATCTGTTCAAAAAATGGATCATATCACTTTTGACGGTGCTACACCAAACTTATTTTTAAACGCGAACGAAAAGTGGGACAGGTTCTCAAAACCGAGATCAAGATAGACATCAGAGGGTGACCGTCCCTTTTCTTTAATGAGATAAAACGCTTCCTGTAGCCGCCGCTGCAGCAACCATTGTCCGGGCGTAGTCTTGAATGCTTTTTCAAAGTCCCGTTTAAAAGTTGCCAGGCTACGTCCTGTCAGGTAAGCGAATCTTTTCATCTGTACATTAAATTGGAAGTTTTTTTCCATAAAGCTTTCCAGTTCAATTTTGCCGGGTTCGCTGAAGTCAAATAACGAACCCGATAACCCGGGATTCGTTTGGAGCAAAACCAGTATGGCCTCATTGACCTTCAGTTGTTGCAATTCTTCACCAATTAATGGCTCATCCTGACCATAAGGCTGAAGCGAATTCATAAGACTTGCAAAAAGGGCGTTTGAGCTTAACTTAATTATTATTTCAGGTGAAGTTGCCGTAAGTTCTTTGCCTGGATGCTGTAAACTAAAGTTGCGAAGGCTTTGCTGGTCGAGATAGATAGAGACAGATCTGAACTCCCCTCCGGGCGGAGGTTCCTTGATGTATTTGACAAAATTGTTACGCCTGATCAACCTGAAATCGCCCTCATCGAAAATGTGCGTTTGCCCGAGATTGTCCGTTAACGTAAGCCTGCCGGATATCTGGTAACTGAATACATGCTCAGGGACGAACTGTTCTCCGTCCCTGCTCCTGGTATAATAACAGGAATACCCGATCTTCGGTCTTTCACTAACAGCCATCATATTATTTCTTTAAAGTCAGGAAGCGTTTCCCTGCTTCGGTTTCCAAAAAATTCTCTGCATCATCACTATCCGTTGAAAGACTCATCTTTTCCCATTTTTCCAATTCACGCAATTTTGCGGCCTCTGAGTGTTTGACTATAGCCACAGCTTCGCTGCCCAAAAGCAAATGCAATGGCGGCTCAGGATGATTTACTATATCCACCATCACCTGGGCAGCCTTATCAGGATCACCGATCGGTTTAAAGCCACCACTTTTAAAAAGCTGGATGCGTTTGTTGACCATGTCGTACCCGTCTATTTCATGCGCATAGGTCATGGAGTCACCGGCCCAATCTGTACGAAAACCACCAGGTTCAACACAGGTGACTTTAATGCCCAGGTCAGCCACTTCTATAGCAAGTCCTTCACTAAATCCGCTCAAGCCGAATTTCGCTGCCTGGTAAACGGAAACACCGCCGCTGCCGGTACGGCCGCCCATTGAACTTACCTGCAGAATGTGACCTGAACGTTGCCGCCGCATATAAGGCAGTACCGCACGGGTGATCTCGATGGGACCATAAAGATTAGTCTCCAGTTGGCTGCGAACCTGCTCTGTACTCAGTGCTTCGACAGCCCCCGTTATCCCAAAGCCAGCATTGTTCACCAATACATCTATCCGGCCATAATGCGCGACCGTATCAGCAACTGCTTTCAGCACCTGATCCTTGTCGGTAACATCAAGTTGCAAAGGATAGATTGCGTCCTTGTATTTCGCAACAAGGTCGTTTAAGCTTTCAATATTCCGGGCTGTTGCCGCTACTTTGTCACCATTGGCTAATACTGCTTCTGTCAGGCTTCGTCCCAATCCCCGGGAGCTACCTGTAATGAACCAAATTTTTGTCATGTTTCTGATTTTAAATATAGACAAAAGTAGCACAGTTTACGGGTAAACGTTTTGTTGTGAAGCTCAACTTGCTTTGTTGTAAAGCTCAATCTATAATATATAGATATGACAAAGCCCCGCATTGCAGGAACTTGCTCCATTGAGAGGATATAATTTAAAACTTAAGACAAGGCACTACTACAGCAGGCATTTTATTTTTGATTTTCCTTAAAAGGTGTTTTCAAAAGAAAAAACGGTAAAAAAGAAAGTCGAGAAGGCGGTCTCGAAGCCCGGCCGGGAGAACTACAAGTCCCTAAGGGTGGCCGCAGCGGAGGACATTATGCGTTCGTACGAACGAGCTGACCGATCTTGACGTCGCTTTAGTCCGTTTAGCTAACGATCGCTTTGATGGGTGCTGGTCGCATTGGTAGCCGTTGCTGCATATATAATGGCAAGCTGGCAGAAGGCGCAGCATTTGCTATTTCATTAATTGCCTGAATGAAAAGCCTGGCGCAAGCATTTCGAGCTCATTTTCGCTGGAGGCATGTTGTGCTTCGCTTGCATAAAACCTCATGCGCCTTTCATAATCGCTGATAGCCAAGGGTAAGGTTTTGAACCGGCTGCTAATCAGGTTTTCAGCTAAAAGCATAGCGTCGATAAAACCAGTATTTACACCCTGCCCGGCGAAAGGCGGCATGAGGTGTGCAGCATCACCAATCAGCGTGATCGGTAATGGGCGCTCCGTTTTCCAGGATTGTGCCAAAGGCAATTTACGCGTTGGCAGTCCAACAAAGCCGGTAGTAGCGCGGAATAACTCCTTGTAGATCTGGTGCCAGTGGGCGAACCTTTGCGTCAGGAAACTTTGATAATCATCAGGGATAAACTCAGGTTTTTTGATAATTATACCATAGGTCAAAGCGCCATTATTCTTAGGATTGGCAACCAATAAGTCACCGTTATGGGCGGCCATTAGTCTTTTGCCGTCGCATAGCGCATAAAAATCAGCGCAATTGCGCTCGGGATCAGGCACATCTCCCTGAATGATGAAGGTGCCTGTTTCTTCCGGCTGGCTATCTGTCACTAAGGACCGGAGTTTGGACATACCGCCGTTAGCAATTACGACGAGATCAGCCTTTGGTATTTCCGTAATGTGCCTGCTCCAAATAACGGTACCGGGTTTTAAACTGTTCAATATTAGGGTCCGCAGTTCATTGCGGTTGATCTCGGGGTTGTCATACCGTGGCGGGTGGGTAGCTAAAATATGAGCATAATGGTCAGCAAAGGCGATACCCATTGGCAAGGCGAGTTCATAATACTTTTCTAACAAACCGGCTTTTTCCAACGCCTGCTGCCCCGAGTCTTGATGAAGATCAAGTGTACCGCCCCATATCCGCGCCTGCGGGTCTTTATCCCGTTCGTAAACCGTCACGTTGACCCCTTCTTGTTGTAATAATTTCGCCATGATCAGGCCTACCGGCCCGGCGCCAATGATGGCGACTTGTTTATCCTGTAATAACATGATACAAAGTTGCCGTGTATCCAGAAGATAAAATAGCTACATTTGACCATAAATTAGTCGCATCAGACCCTTATGGTACCTGGCATTTTAATCAAGTTGGCGGAACTGTTGGACACGACAGTCGTAGGACACCGGCTAAACATTCCAGAAAAATTTGGAAGGGGTTACTGCGCCGGCTTTATTTTTAACCCCCATCTCCGGCTGCTGATAAGTGATTATGAATTGCATCAGGATCTCTCGGTTGAAAACCCCGAGCTGAATCGGTCTAAACAAATGATCTTTTTTAAATTGCGGTATAGCGGTGTACCAGCCGTACTGATCGCGACCAGCCGTCTGAATACGGATGAACTGATTGGTATCCACTCTAATATAGCTACCATAAATATAGAAGTGGATGCCGACTACCTGAAAGGACTTTTGCAGCCCGAATCACGGCTCTTAAAGGAATTGTTATTGAATGCGCAGCCATTGCTGTTTGAACTAGTCATTCAGCCGGCATTACAAAAAATCGCCGACGAGATGGTATTGGCGCAAGGCGCTACGTCTTTTGACCTACTGTTGCTGCGGATCAAAGCCGAGGAACTGATATGCCGCTTACTTATGGAACTGGATAAGCGGGCAGAACAACAAGTTTATCCTGTACTTAGCGAGGACGTAAGGACGCTATACCGGGTACGGGACCACTTGCTGGCAAACCTGGAACGACCAACGCCTATTGCAGAATTGGCGTCACTCGCCGCAATGAGCCCAACCAAGCTCAAACGTTTATTTAGTCAGGTTTTCGGTAACAGCATTTTCAGCTATTATCAGGAAGTCCGTATGAAGGAAGCCACCCGCTTATTAAAGGACGAGCGGCTTTCCGTTTCCACCGTAGGCTACAGGCTTGGCTTTACCAACCTCAGCCATTTTTCGAGGGTTTTCCAGGCGCATATAGGCCTGAAGCCCAAACAATACAGTCGATCATAGCATATCAAGGTCGCGTGCCACATAAAAAATGGGCACAAGTGGACGGTAGCCGAGCTTTCTGATCGTTGAGAGATCCATAATGCCTTCGAAGGGATCAGTTAATGGACCTTGCAAAATTATTGTCTTTTGAAAATAAGTAAACCGGATATTTATGAACCTCAACTGCCGTACCGCCCCTTGTACACGCGTACCAGTCTTTCCAAGCGGCCTTTACTGATGTTAAAATCGCTGATATCGATATTAACAATGCCTCCGGGATGCTGAAAGCTAAAAGTAAATTTAACCCCTCTTTTTCCCTGATCTACCCGGGTCACTTTTTCGTTAAAGATCAGATCCCAGTTCAGAAAACCTGTCTGCTCGGAGTAAAGACCCTGGTTATCGAGCACCAGTTCAGGCTGTTTCTTGATCATTCGTTGAACGGACCTAAATACCAAGAAAGTCGGAACCAGGGCGATCACCGCAGCTATTATTTTCAAACTTGTCGGGCCATCATGCTTTATTGTCAAATGTTCGATGACCGATCCAATTGCTACAAATAGCAACGCGAACAGAATATTTATAATAAGATGGAGCTTTGAATAGAAGACCTCTATTCTGGCCGGGATGTCAGGATCATCTTTGAAGGCGCTCCTAAAATTAAAGCGATCTTGTAAATTTCGCCATTGTTCTCTTTCTTCAGTAGACTGGAACTGCAACTTGTCCATCACCGTGCCATAAGCGGGACAAAGATGTGCTTCCGTTGCCATAATCTTCAATTCGTGTACGTCATCCACGTTGTCAAAGGCCCACAACTTCCAGCGGGTTGTTCTTTTACTCCAGAACAGATACGGCAGATAAAAAAACACCACAAAACAAAACACGGTAACTGCAGTGCAGACCAGCCAAACGTTGGTGGTGAAAGGAGGTCCTTCAAAAATGCCTATTAAGATCAGTGTTATTGGGAACAAAAACAAAAACAGGCCGACGACCATGACGATACGCGGCAGCAGCAACATTTGCCGTCCTTTTGTGATGGCTTCGTCAACGGATATTAAGCTTGTTTTTTGGTAGGTGGTCATTTTTGATGCACTTATAACTATTGATTTATCAAAAGAGTTTGGTATGATCACTTATTGTTGCCCCTAAACAAAACTTTGGACAGTGAATGCCGTTGCTATCATAGCACATCTTATGAGCTTAACTATATTCCGAATACTTTTCTTTTGTTTGGTACCGGTAGGCATATTTATACTTGTCAAAGCCATCCGTATGCTAAAGAACGTATTTAACGGAGAGGTGATCGCGGAAAAGCCATTTACCGATAAAGAGATCCATTTTGAAATTAATAATGCAGGCGTCTATGCTGTTTGGCACAGGGGCCGGTTATTTCAGCGTACAGCGGTTGATAAATTCATTTTAAAGCTTTTTCACGAACCATCCGGTGAGTTAGTTTCCATGGGACCATCTATTTTCCGCCCTTATCTTAACAGTCTCGATACCGCACGGGTGGAAACCAACCGGTTCTATGCTGAACCCGGAAAGTACAGAATTCAAATCGTAGAGGGATCGGGTGTATCTATTTTTGAGCGACTGTTCTTAAAATTATTCCCCGATACACCGGTAGACTACAGCCAGTATTTTATACAAGTGCGGGAAAGCCGACCAACATATTACATGATAGGTGCTATTCCCTTGTTCGCACTTTGTGGGTTTTGCATTATCGGTGGTTTTGTCGCGGGATTTATGGCTCCATATATCTTATCAGATTTGGGTATACCGTTTAATAAGTAAGGATAAGCTTGGCATTCCATATGTATGACCTAATCGAAAAAAGACCAGACGGTACGACCGTCGTTTACATCGCTTTTTGGCGCTATTGCTTTTTTGGGCTGTTGTTCGCCGGAGCGTTTTACATACTCCTATGGACGATCGTTAATTTATACGATGAGCGCCCTCCGGACTTTTGGCAGCACTGGAGTCAAACGGCGAAGTTCATATTGGGCGCGTCCGCTGGGGCGCTTGCAGTTCCATTCTTCGCCTATTGGATGTTCAAGGGCCTTTATAAAAAAGTACAGTTAGAGATCAACCGCTCAGGCCTGCGTTATCTGCCTGGCGGCGTACGTGGCGGAATTATGCTTTCCGAAAATTACGGCAACATCAGTTACAGTGACGTGACCGATATGGATATGGAGCAACAATTCCTGGTGAACCGGGTGATCAGTATACGCACGGGGTCGGAAACACATAAGATTGTTTTGCTACTATCTGAAAATGAAAAAATGCGCTGTTTTGAAGCCATTCAGGAGGCCGTAGCGGCAGCGAAGAAACGCAGATCCGAAACACTGAATTAGCGAGTGATAAAACTAATCGGTTAAATTGAATTTGATGATCTCATCACTATATACCAGCACCAATACGTCATTATCGAAATAATTCTCTATAAATGTTAAGGTCGACAAGGATTTATAAGGCAGCTGAATTTTGTTCAATGTGTTCGTGTCAATTAAAAAACCACCTGACTCGGCGGGAATGTAAACATATCTTTTATCAGGAGAATCAAATCTGAGCTTATCCAATCGCTGATCAAGCCGGTTCCAGTTTTCAAAATATTTGTCGTTTTCGAGTTTCCCATTTATTTTCAGATCACAGGTTCGTAACAGTCGCCCGTTATTCGGCTCATCCCACCCGGTTAACTCCAGCACGATATCGTGAAACTGCGATTTGATAACTTTATTCATAATGTTGCGATTACTTGTTGAGTTATTTTCGCCTTCTGCGGGTCTTATCTTTTTTAGCTGATAACAGGTCATTGGTAGTTAAATACCCATGCCCGGTCATAATATAGATGAGCTTAAGCTCGTCCTGGTCATTCAAATAAATAAACGCATCTTCTTCCTGAAAAACCATATAGGTATAATTGACTACCCAGACATCCATTACCGGAGCGCCGGTTTGATGTTGATAGCCGGCCTTGGGTTCAGGTGTGCCAATACCGGTATGTTTGATCTCATATCGCTTAAGGATTTCCCGGGCTGCTTCCAAGGCTTGTTCACTGGTGTGTATCATGCTGGTTAATGAACAATACAAACCTGTTTATGTTGTAAATTATGATGAATGAAATACTCCGGGGATTATTGGGGAAAACTTAGTTTGCATGGCGTTTAGTTTGAAATAATCCCTGGCAAACAGTAACGGATATGAATGAACTTAAAATTACCAACTCGAATACAATATTCAACAATTTGCAAATAAACTGGAAACAGCTTTCAGTAGACGAATTCCTAAAAGGAATCAACAGCGGTTATCGGATGATTAAGCTGGAAAAGGAAATCGTTTTGTACATTGTTGATGAGCAAGGCATTAGATTTTGGGTGTCAAATAACAAAATCGAGCAAGCTCAACTATTTATAAAAAAACAAGAAGCGAATCCTAAAGATTATAAGATCCCTGAAAACGTATATAATGGGACAATTACAATTAATGATGAGGAATTTAAGGCTCCGATCATCATTGATAACTTAAAGAATAATCAAGCTATCAAAATTGTAAAAGATCCTGATAGCATACAATATGGTTTAAACATTTATCTCGTTTATTTAAGTGAAAGGAAGTACACATTATGGGTAGATAAAAATGATAAAGAAGTAACCTCTTTTTATTTTTAATGCAGGTTGATTCTCATCGTCAAATAGTGAGATGTTCTTACCTTACCGTTGTCGTGAAGGTTAGGCTTAAGAGAAGAATCGGATAGCTATATATCATTAGTTTCCAGGCTTTCACGCTGCTTTGAGTGCTTTTTTATCGGCTATGGATATCTTACCTAATGAACAATAGAAATAGATTTATGTTATTGGCATAATGAACGAAGTACACCGCAACTATTGGACAGCATTTAACCGGGTAGGCAATGAAACGCTTCACCAGCACGGCTTTTCTTTTGAAATGCTGCCTGAGCAATCAGAATCTCCGTCGTTATTCCGGATAAAACTCAACAGGGGGAAAGACCAATACTTGCTTTCTTTTTCCTCGCATCACCTGGATTTTCAGGATGGCGTAAGCATTGAAGAAGATGGAAAGCTAGTGCTTCCGCGGCCAGAACTGAAAAGGATAGGCCAGGGTTTATATGGCTATACTGATCAATCCATCAAAGAAATGATCGACGAATTGTGTCGGTTGAAAAACTAAACCCTATGGATGAAGGACCTTTATATTCAATTAGCTGGACAGATTTCATTACTGAAGAACCGCGTAGCCTGAAAATTTGGGGCAATGTCGATAAAACGGACAGTCAGGTATATTACACTTGTTTACTGGACAGCCAAACTATTGTGATTACCAATTCCAATGGACAATGGGTGGACAACGGTGGCAAAGAAAACGCAATGGCGGTTAATTTAGGTCGTTTGCTGGAAAGTTGTGATTTCCTGTTGAAGATTGGCGAAGAGAATAACTGAAAATAGTTATGAATATATTGTTATTCATAAGTCCTTATAGCATCAAAATAAACGGCATTGCATGACAAAAATGATCTTTCTGCTTTATATATTAATCACAGGTCTAATACAAACAACAGTTCCTTTGGAGGAAGTCTCAAAATATACAGACAAGATCATCAAGGTGAACTGTCTGCGCTATCATACTATAGACAATGGCCGGACAATAACCTTCAAGTTGGATTCCAAGCACCCGGCGAAATCGTTAGTCATCAGCTTAACTGGTACAGCCAGGAAAAAGATCCTGACTGCAATGCAGGCTCGCAGAGACCTAAACCGGCAGGTAGAATCACCCTTGGACACCAGCCTGACCGCTACCGGGAAGATCATTCTGATCAATGGCCGCCTTACAATGATTGTCCGCCGTCCAGCAGATATCTCTCTCGGCGCTGATCTTCAGATAGAGCGACCTTAGCGCTTAATCAAACTATAATCTGTTTAGGAGGTTGTGATATTATATGCTGTTAAAATTCTGCCTCCTGGCTTGCCTTGTTTGTTTTACCTCCATTAGCTTTTGCCAAACGAATGATAGTTCCTACGGAATTGTCATAACCAAAATTCAACTGGGGTCCACAGGCCGTGATACGAGCCGGTATCTATATGTCAGGAACCAGGGTGACGATCGCCTTACCGTGTACACCATAGCTGGCGGCGTGGTTTCGGAGGGAACCGCTTACCGGCTGGGTGCAGCCGGCAGCGGCTTATGGTTGTACAGTCGTCCCGTATTGTCCGATGGGTCCACTACAGACAGTATTCGCGTAGATTTTCAGGACAAAACAACTACTGTCATCATCAATGAGCAGGATCGTTATGAGCTGTTTGTCGATTCTTATGCTCGTTTTAGAGAAGAAACGGCCGCAAAACATTCCATCATGGCTTTATTAAATTTGCTTTCAGACGGTTTAGGAGACTACCCGATCTCTGCAACTTTACCATTGGTCAATTATAGACCGGTTGTAGCGAAACAGATCAAGCAGGCTATCATCAAGTCACAACGCAGCCAAGCGGATATGATCGATACTTGGACCTGCCGATACTTTTACAACAGATCACAAAAACTCGATTCGATTGTCGCCAGATCGGCCGAAGAGATCCGATTCACTAAAAAGATACATTATTTAAGAGACAGATCATTACGAGTTGATACCTATCTGAATATCGAGAGCAGGCAAACCACTAACAGATCTATATTGTACGACCATAATGAACGTGCTCCGGTGAAGTGGCGTGAAAGTTATTTAGAAACAGGCAAAAATCGCGAGACGTCATATAGTATAAAACTGACCTGGAATGACCTGGGCATGCTGCGTAATCAGGAACCCACTAATGCGGAAATTATCAAAATGTTAAAACCGCCAACAAAAACAGGTTACACAAAAAGCATGTCGGGTAACTGATCCTCAAATTGTCAAACCAAACAAAAGGTGGTTCCGGAAGTTGATAGATCAATTTACCAATCAAATCGAAATTAGGATATGAAATATATAGTACCAGTTCTCTTCTTGATACCGCTGTTGTTATCCTGTAATGCCAAGCCTAAATCCCAGGCTGATGCCGATTCTTCAAAGATCAAAGCTGCACCGCTTTCTTATAGCGGGCCATTTGACCTGGCTAAACTGGAATTAAAAGAAAATATTCCAGCTATTGTAAAGGAACAGCAAATAAAACTGGAAGCGGTGACAGACACCGACAAAACTTTGATGGGATATGAGCGTGTAAAAAGTTGCGATTCAAAAGCACTGAAATACGGGAGCGCACGATTATCCGGGGCTGATGGAAATAACAAAAATTATGTATTACTCCACTACGATGAAAAAACGAATAAACTGGCCTTTTTTGAGGTGATATTGTATACCCGGGATCAGGCGAATGCGCTTCATCAAGAACTTAATGAGCTGGGAAAACCAAGCTTTAAGAAAAAATGGCCGGACGGATCATTGACTATTGACGAGAACGGCAATGCTGTCCCCCCCAAGCCGGATGAAAAGCAAATTGTTCAGGTTTGGGATAATCAGCCTAACGGTATCAGTTATCTCTATTCACAAAAGGAAAACCGTAAAAGTTTTGGGGCGACGCTAACGGTGCTCAAAGAGTCCGGCCCGTCGGGTAAAGACTGGATGACCTTATCCGGTTTTGATTGGTACAAAAACACAAAAAGTGATTGATTCCATCTTAATAAATAATGAAACTTATCTTATTTCAAATTATCCTTTTTTGCAGCCTTTGTTATTCTTCAAGCACGGCAATGGCTCAGCAGGCCAAAGCGTATGAAACCGTTAAATATACCGCAAGAATCAAAAATGGCGTATTTCATTTAGATTACGCGGATGGATATATAGGTGCCAGCAAGATCAGGTTGGTTAGCAACTGGCAAAAAACAAAGGTATTCACCCCTGATGGTGGTACACTCGAAGCTAACGGGAACTTTGTGTTGAGCTCAAGTTCGGGATCTAATAAGTGGGAACTCATATTAACTGGCATCGACGAAGGAACAGAAGCGCCTAATACCATCCGTGCAAAGTACCGGGAAAAGGGCCGGGTAGTTGCTTTGCTGTTTCATAAAAATAAACCTTAAAGCATTTTCTGTTCAAATGAAAAACGGGGAAACATCAAAGAGCTATTATTTGCCACCCTGGCGCTCCTTAACCATTGGCGTCATTCTGATCATCGTCGGGCTTGCTTTTACCTTTATGGGGGTTGATATTAAAAATTCATTTTGGAATAATGTTCAATGGGTCCTGCTCAGTTTTGAAGGTGTAGTTGAATTTTTGGGATCGTTATTAATGCTTGCGTTTAAATTAGGCTTTTTGCTGGGAGGCTACTTCTTCATCAAATACGCAGATGGCGTGGAACGCGCCAGGCTCGATAATGAAGGGCTTTATTACCGGGAAATACCTAAAGGCAGTGGTGCGAGTAAATTGGCAATGGACGCCGGTCCGCTTACTTTTGTGCCATACAAAAGCATTCGGGATATTGCGCTCAAAAAAACGTTTTGGGCGGGCTGGCAGCTTTATATTACATTAGACTCGGGGATACTGCCATTAACGGCCTTAGGCGTACTAAAACAAGCTGAAAAACAAGAGATTTTGGAATGGGTTAAGCAAAGTATAACACGTTAGCTTATTACTAATTTGTCTTTGGCGACTATGGTACTGAGACCGTATCAACCACCTCCTTCTTAAGTTTATCTTTATCGTAAACGATCTTTTGTAACGACATTTTTCGGGGATCATCTTTTAGCCGTTCAAAGGTTATACTCGCTAATAACTCATCACCGTAATCATATAACCGCCTGGTGTCATTATCTCTTGCTGATTCATACAAATGATCACGGTAATCAACAAACAGCTTCTTTTCATAAAATAATAAAGTTAGCGTTTGAATATCAGCTAGTTTGCTTGGCGGATAGCTCGCTATGGAAAACTCATTTAAGTTGCCAAGGATCTGATCAGCCGTCAAACCACCATAATTGGACACCTGATAATATTGCATCACGTCAGTGTTATTAAAAAAATTTGTATCTAAGCCTTTGCCGGTGAGGTATTCCTTGTTGAATTCTTCGCTTATTGGCTCAATAACCATTTTCTTTGGTTGATCACAGCTGTGAAGTAAAATTAGCAGCGTGATAGCCAGGCAAATTTTTAATGTTCTTTTCTGCATTATCATCAAATATTTAATTTAAACACCGAAATTCCGTCCGCGATACACCCGTAATAATTTTTGCAATTGCATAAAACTCACCTCTAAATCATTCAAGTGAAATTTAGTACTTCTCTTTTGATGATCATAACAGAGATAGTACATCGCGTATTTTCCAGTCCCTTCCCTGATCGTTTTTTCGTTCGCAATATCGTTCCATTTGTAAAAAGATGTGCCGGTAGTGCTCATACCATCATTATTCAGGATGATCTGTGGCTCACGATTAAACATCTTTGTGATCCTCATATAGCTATTCACGGCACCTATCAAAATAAGCAGGATCCCAATGATGTAAGATATTACTTGACCGAGGGTGCATAGGTAGAATCCAAAGATTGTCATTAATAGGTACATGATGGTCCAGATCAAGTATTTTACCACGGAATACCGGATCACCGTTTCTGCAGGCACCGACTGGTCGTCAATAAATATATCCGGATGTTGAAACTTTGCCTGAAGTTGCTCCCATTGTTCCTCCTGCCTTTTTGAATTGTAATTGATAATGCCAAAACCAGGCCTGTTCTTAAGATACATTAGCTTCTCTGACAATGCACGCTCGCGCAATTCGTGCACGTTACGCACCTTATCGAACGCCCAGATGCGCCATTTTGCGGCCATAATTGCGCGATAAGCCGTCGCCAGTGCATAACTAACAACCATTCCGAATATCATTCCATACGGTCGGAATAGTATAAATGCCATGGAAAAAGAAGCGATCAGTCCGATCATTAAGATCAATAGCGCCGGCAGATTTACTGTATAAATGCCTTTTTTGATTGCTTCATCTACAGAAATGGTTTCGTGCATAATCAGTAAGTGCTTAACATTTATCAGGCATTATCTGAAAACAATATCAGCGCCAGGATCGTTAGCCTCCAGATAAGAAGGTGTTTCATTGCTGCAAACGTTCAAGTAGATATTACCTTAAGAAAAATGAATATAACCGGTAACACGCATTTAAAGATTTTGTTGTTGGCTATGCTAAGCATTGCTTTCGCGACTGGTTGTGGCAACTCCGCAAAAAAACAGGACACAGGCGCAGACAGCACGCAAGCTATCCTCGCTGAAGCCGAACCTGAGGCAGCGTCAAAAAGCGCCCCAACTATCGGCGATTGTCAGTCAACTGACACGCTTCTTTACTCTCAAGAAGGCGTTTTTAGCAGTTACACGGAAAATAAAATGCGCGGTGTTGGAGTGATATCATTCCACCTCAGCATTAATAACCGCCTGGATATTTATGACGAAGATGGCTCTAAATTCGGCTTCCTTGTTTATAATGATGATCAAACTTATTACATGCTGGATATGCCTATAAAAACAATTGCCAGGGCGGTAATACCGATAGCTGACCAGGCACAATTTGACTTTGATGCGGAAGCTACCAATACCGATAAAGATTACTTTATTATTTACGTGAACAAGGAAAAACGAAAAGTAAAAAAGGCAGACGTGAAATTTACTTTTAGCAGTTGGGACGACTACCTGAAACTCCAGGAAATACGCCTTAAACCTTGCAATATGTTACCGGCTGCGGGAACTAATCAAGAGATGCTTTATACCGTAACACAAGTAAAAGGCGACGAGATAAAGATCAGATCAGTACAAAACTGTTCAGGTGAAGACGAGGGTTTCAAACAAGTTGAGGGATGGATAAAGTGGAAAAATGGTGACGTGCTAACTGTGGATCTTACAAATTGCGATTAATTTTAACAAACGTCCATTGAGTTGAGCAGGCTTAAGCTTTCATGGCTTTGCCCGACTCCAATAATTCCTGGGTAATACTCCGGGTGTATATTTTAATCTCTTCCTGGAACTCATTGACTGAAGCACCCGTTCGAATCTCTTCCAGCCGTTTTTCCCAGTTGCCGGTCAGTTCCGCCTGCGCGATGCGCTGGTTTTTGACGATCTCATAAACAGAGAGGCCGGTCTCGGTAGGTACCAAATTCTTTTTCTCGCGCACGATATATTTTCGGGTTAATAGCGTTTCGATGATCGCCGCACGTGTGGCTGGCGTTCCCAGGCCGCTTTCTTTCATGGCTTCCCGCAATTCTTCGTCTTCAATTTCTTTGCCGGCGGTTTCCAGCGCTTTTAACAAGCTGGCTTCGTTATATAGGGCTTTGGGCTTGGTTTGCTTTTCGAGTACTGCTTTGTTCAGGATAGGCAGGTTTTCGCCCTGCACAACTTTCGGTAAAGTTGCGTTTTCTTCATCCTGCTTTTCTTCGTCCTTGTCGTTGAAGACCGCACGCCAACCGGGTGTTTTGATCACCGTGCCGCTGGCCATGAACCTGGAACCGGATTGGACCGTAATTTTCGTGATCTCCTTGATACAATCCTGGTGGAAAGCTTCGAGCATGCGTCCGGCGACCATGTCGTAAATGGCCTGCTGATCGGGTGTGAGTTGATATGGCGCAACGCCCGTGGTCAATACGGCGTGGTGATCCGTCACCTTTTTGGCGTTCACACTGCGCTTGTTGAGTTTGGCGCTGGTTAACACAGTGGCCTGTTTACCAAATGTCGGATGCTCGGTTAATTTGGCGATGAGATTTGGTACTTCCGCAAAAACATCATCCCCGATATAGCGGCTGCCGGTACGCGGATAGGTCACCAATTTACTTTCGTACAGATTCTGTAATAAGCCCAGCGTCTGATCGGCGGTAAAGCCTTTACGTTTATTGGCTTCCTGCTGCAAACTACTCAGGTCATGCAGTAAGGGCGGTGGTTCCTTACGTGGCTTGGCCTCCACTGCTGAAATATTGCCGGTTGCTTCCACCGCATCCAATATCGCTTGCGCTTCTTCTTTGGACTTATAACTTTTCTCCGAGATCGCCCGGAAAGCTTGCCCGTCTTTGTCCGGCTGTATGGCGACCTGGTAATACAATTGCGGCACGAAATTCTTGTTTTCCAAATAGCGCGCACAGATCATGGCAAGCGTTGGGGTTTGCACCCGGCCTAATGACAAAACGCCTTTATTACCCGAGGCCAGACTCAGCGCCTGCGTCGCGTTCATGCCAACCAGCCAGTCCGACTGCGAGCGGCAATGCGCCGAATTAAACAAAGTATCGTAATCACTGCCTGGCTTCAAGTTCCGGAAGCCCTCTTTGATTGCCTCATCGGTTTGAGATGAGATCCATAGCCGTTTAAAAGGCTTTTTACACTTTAAAAAGTAATAAATATAGCGAAATATCAGTTCGCCCTCCCGTCCCGCATCCGTTGCAACGATGATCTCGGTCGCCTCATCAAATAACTTTTTAATAATGTCCAGCTGCTTTTTAGCCCCCAGATCCTCCTTGCCATCCTTTTTGCGCAGGGACAATTTAAATTTTGACGGCAGCATCGGCAGGTTCTGCACACTCCAGCCATAATAGCCATATTCCTGCGGCGCTGCTAATTGCAGTAAATGTCCGAAAGCCCAGGTGAAGGTATAACCCTTGCCTTCCAAATAGCCCTCATGCTTGGTAGTTGCACCAAATACCTTGGCGATCTCACGTCCTACGGATGGTTTCTCGGCTATAATAACTTTCATAATGGTCGGGCGAAAATAGTGAACGTTATAAGGTGCTGCAATGGGTGTGGATAAGTCTACCGGTTTGTGATCGTATCCACTAAGTTTCGAATGTCTTCCTTGATACGCTGGTAATTCATCAGCACTTCGTTTGAGCTGATATCTCGTGCAGCCGGTATTTCCTGATAGCTGGCTTCTTCCTGTGCAATCGCATCATGGTCGTTCTGTATCTGACAATGAAAGGTTTTTAATTCGATCTTATTCGTAGGGTCGTCAGCGACCATGCCAACAAACTCACCAGAGGATAGACCGGCTATTTTAGAGGCCGGTATCGCATAGTCTAATTGGGTAGAACGGCTGATCGAGGTGTCGGAGGAATTGATCGACACGCTTTCCTTCTGCTGGTTGATCTTTCCAAAGCGCTCCGAAAGCTGTTTAGCTGTATCGCCGGTGACCTGCCCGCAAATGATGTTGCCCACAATATTCATAATGACTTCCGCCTGTTCCCGGCCGTAGTCTTTTTTGAGCTGACTGTAATCCTGTACCGCAAGCGTTACCGCCACTTTATTGGAGCGTGCCGTAGCGATGAGATTGTCGATGCCATTGAAATAAATGGTCGGGAACTCATCAAAGATCAGGCTGCACTTCTGCTGTTGCTTGCGGTTGACCAGTTTATTGATGCGGTTAACATACAGTGAAAGTACGGCACCGTAAACCTGTGATTTTTGCGGATTATTAGCCAGACAAACGATCTTGGGATCATCCGGGTTATTGATGTCTAATGAAAAATCATTGCCGCTTAATACATAATAGAGTTGTGGTGAGGACAATCTAGCCAGACTGATTTTTGCACTGGCAATTTGACCTTCGAGTTGTTCGTAGGCTTCATTTTTCCAGGCTGAGATAAATGGATTGATCAGCACTTCGATCTCCGGCTCAGTCGTGAGCACAGCGAATAAATCTTTGTAGTCCACCAGCGAGAGTTCGATGACGTGGGGCAACGTGCAATATTTGCCACCCTGATACTTTTTAAGGAACCACATCAGGCCCGTGACGAAGTTGATCGGCGATTCGACAAAGAAGTCGCCCTGCTTCTTGATCCATTCGCGGTTCAACCCGAGCATGACTGTCCGGCTGGATTCTATTGCATCGGTGATATCAGCCATGGTTTCCGGCTCCAGGGGATTGCAGCGGTGCATGATCTTTTCAAAATTAATGACGAAATATTTCCGCCCGCCATGTTTCAATAGCGCATTATAGGCGATGCGGGACAGGTCATCATATTTAAAGTCATAGATCAGCATACTGAAACCCTTTTTGATATGCTGCGTAATGATGTGCCGGATTACAAAATAAGATTTACCGGCACCGGGGCTGCCCCCGACCAGGGTGGCCCTGAAGGGGTTGATGATATTGATCCAGCTATTGTAGGTTTTGCTCCTGAAAATGTATTGAGCAGGCAGATTGATGGAGTACTCATTTTCAAGCAAACGCTGCTCCTGCGGAAAGGATTCGTTTTCCTTGTTAAAGATATCGGCGCCTAGCTTAAGTTTCAGCATCCGGAACAATAATCCGCCGCCAGTCATAAAGAGCAGGTAACCAAATGAGGTTGCGGCGATATACAGCCATGGAACCTCTAACACATAGTTGCTGAAAAAATAGATCATCAAACCAGTTATACAGTAAGTAACAATCGTTTTAATCCTGATCTTTTCATCGCGTTTGCCTTTCGATCCGATGAGCGACACGATCAGCAATGTCAGGGCACTCAATTTAGCGATTAGCAACGTTCTGAATATACCCATTTTGGAAAGCGGGAGTATCACATGGTCAACGATTTTATGCGTTAAATGAAGCTGTTGAAAAAGCGCATAACAGCATAAATAGAAATGTATTGCCAATATGGCGATGCTTAATAACCTGGTAAAATCGATGATCTTACGCAGGGCCTGTTCGTTTTCTCCGGTTTGCATAATCTATAGATTTTGTCCTTTACGTTTTTTCTTTTTGAATTTGTTAAGCGCCGCCAGGTCGTCACGCTCTGCGGCAAACAACACCTGTAAAATTTCATTGCCTGCTGAGGACTGACTGAATTCTTGAGCCGGCTGTACTTCATTTTGATGTTGAAACTTGACTTTAACTTTAACAGGCTCGGATAGAAATTGCGGGCTGAGTTGATTAGCGCTGTAAGCTTTACCCAGGTCACTCCCATTAAAAACCGTTTTGTTTTTCTGATCGATAAAGGTCACGCCATAAATGCGACCTTCCTCATTTTGCCGGAGGATGCAGTGAATTCCTTTTTCGCTTAGGGCTTTTTGAAAGTCCCTTTTGGTTAGCGGCTTCGTCAATATGCCATTCAATATTTTGATGAGTTCATCTTTAAATGGCTTGCGTAATTGTGCGTTCAGCTTAAACTTTTCCTCCAGCGTTTTGAGCGTTGGTTTGCCATAAATCGTACTGGCCTTGATCGGTACACCGGTTTTGTTGCCTTCCTTATCCAGTATCCAATAAACCAGACCCTCGCGGGCATACATGAGGGAGTCTTTGGAACCCCGGTCTGCCTGAATATTATATAGACCGAGGACGGCATTGAGTTCGGGAACGCTGGTGAATTTGTAAGCCCTTATGACAAAACCCAGGATGTTAGTGATGGCCCGTTTGGTTTCAGCTTTTCCATAATCAGCGGCCGAAACGTCGCCTTTCAGATTTGGTTTTTGTTTGGCCTGCTCATCAGCCTTAACCAGGCCGTACTTGATTTCAATCGCTTTGCGTGTCTTCTCCGATTCATTTTGGCCAAGGTGGTGCAAACTGATCCGTTCACCATCCCGTTTGATATTGGTAGTGACGATGTGAATATGCGGGTGCCCGGCATCTTCGTGACGATACACCAGATACGGTTGCGTGGCAAAGCCAACACCCGCCAAATAATCTTTGGCTATTTCGGTTAACTTTTCGTCAACAAGCTTTTCCCCGCTTGGAAAATTCAGAGAGATATGAACCGTATTGGTTTTGGCGCGCTGATTCATTGCGGCGAGATCGGTCAGCCGCAAAAGCTTGTCATCAAAGGACAGGTCTTCCTTATCTTTAAAATATTTGACCGCTGCGATCAATGTTGCTTTGCCCTGTTTCACTTTGTTCTCATTGTAGTTTAGCGCGCCGATCAGGCTTTTACCGCTCTTAATTTTTGCGACCATATATCCGCGTATTGGTCCATCCGTTCCTTGATCTTTGAGATGGATGGTTCGAGTTTGGTATTAATGACTCCCAGTAGATTCATCCAAAGCCGCGTATCAGCATTACCGTGAGCGCTGTTAATACTCCGCATCGCCTGGTTCAGGTTATTGCCGATAGCATTCAATTCCTGCCGCAGCAGGATCATTTCCTCCAGCACATCATCCATAGCTTTGTCCCGGTAATTGACCGTTACCGGCTTATTCAATAAGATACTCCGGACATATTCACTTAGCTTTCGGAAGCGTGTGTTTTTGAATCTCTTGTTGAGTTGGTCGTATTCGGCCTGCTTGAATCTGGTCAGCAGGACACGCGTTAATTTTTCTGCATCTGTTCCCATAACTTCTTTAAAAAAGCCGACTTAGGAGGCTTTTTGCCTGGACCGCGCCGACTGCGGAGGGCGGGGCAAGATTCGTTTGTAATACAAACGTACATCTTGCTATTACCTTCGACGGTAATTAATCGGCACCTCAAAGCCATCCTTTAAGTCCGTTTTTGAGTATTGTATTAAACTCTATTAGTGCGTTGTTTTTGGTTGTCGATTGAATAAGCTTTGTATGCGGAGCAGGGTGAACTTTACATCTTGCCAGGTAAGACCTTTAGTCAGTATGAGTCCCTGTTCTTGCGTACACGTTGCTAGTGACCAGTTAGAATTTTAGGCACGGGCCTTATAATAGTTTTAGTCGGGCAACATTTTTATTAACCTTAAACAACTTATTTATGCAGTACAAAATCTTCGTCGGTATCGATGTCTCGAAGTCAACTTTTGATGCTTTCATTCATGGTACTAATCATCACAAACAATTCCCCAATCTCAGCAGGGGATTCGACGCCCTCTGTAAATGGATAGTGCTTTTAACACCCGGTGCTGAACTAAAAGATGTTCATATAAGCTTTGAACACACCGGGCTTTATTCACTGCCGTTGGCCATCTATCTTGAAGATAGACAGGTCCCCTTCTCCATGATCAATGCCTTACAGATCAAACGGTCCTTAGGGCTGGTTAGAGGCAAAAATGACAAGGTTGATGCGAAACGTATTGCTGAATATGCTTACCTGTACCGTGAGAAACTGGCTCTTACAAAGATGCCCTCACGGGAGATGATGCAACTACAGCCGCTATTAGCTTTACGTGACCGCCTGGTTCGTCAAAGGGCTGGCATGGAAGCTACCCAGTATGAACAGGCCCGGTTTCTGTGTAAAACGCATTCAATAGACCTGTCAGATGTATATGGCCATGTGATTAATACTTTAAAAGAACAAATTCAGCGGGTTGATGCATCGATGAAGCTGATCATTGAACTTGATCCGGAACTGAAGCAAACGTTTGACCTGATCACCGGTATTAAGGGCATTGGTAAAACAGTTGCCATTTATCTTATCGTTTACACTCATAACTTTACGCGGTTTGCTACGTGGCGCAAATTTGCCTGTTATGCAGGTGTGGCTCCGTTTGAAAATCAATCTGGAGTTACCTACCTGGGAAAAACGAAAGTTAGTTCACTCGCTAATAAGCAGATCAAAAAAATGCTTCATCTAGCAGCCTTAAGCGCTTCGAGAACTGATGCGGAATTGAACGCATACTTCGTTAAACGTGTTCAGGGCGGGAAAAGCAAGATGGCAACATTAAACATCATCCGTAATAAGATCCTTTCCAGGGCATTTGCGGTCGCAACACGCAAAAGCCCGTATGTTGACATTGCTAAATATGCAGCATAGCTAAACAGCTTAAAATGCGCTTGTAACGCTGCGTTAAAATTCGGCGTAGGCCTTTGTTTTGCCCTAGCATTCTGGTTTTTGAAGCTATTTTCGATCATTTTTTTATATTTTATTTTTTTGTTGTTAAAGTCTTAGAATACTGACTGCCGCGAAGCGGGCGGTCTAATCCTGCTATCAGTGATTTTAATCTGCCTTTTTTGTTGTGTCCTCCGGCTTCGCCTGATGGCTGAGATAAAGTTCAAGCGCCTGTATATTGATGTCTTTAAGAGATTCATCATACTCCAATCCAAATGTTTTAAGCCGTTTTAAAAGGCCTTTGGGTATTCGGTTATTGAACTGCACTTCGGGCTCTTTTGAAAGGGGTGCAGTCTTAACCGGGATCACCTCCTGGATAGGGGTAGCGGGCCTTTCCTGTTTGAGTTTGTAGGCCAGATTGCCGAGCTTATTTTTATAATTTTCCATTTGCTATCATGATAGTTTGTTAGCAATTACTGCCAGTTTGCTAGCTTGATAGTTTCCTATCAACGATAGCTAGTTTGATAGCTTGCTATGACCTTAGCTTACTAAAATGCTACGATCATAGTTTGCGATCTTGCTAGCTGCTTAGCTAAATAAAAAGCTAGTTTACTATATTACTATTTCAGTGCTGATGTGCTCAACGACTTCTTCCGTCAGTGCCATGATTTCTTCTTTTGCCCGCCTGTCGTTACCATTTAAAATGCCTGCCGTCATCGGCGAACGTGCAATGCTTACCCGGTCATGCACCCTTGTTTTCAGCAAGGGTGTATCCATGCTTTGCAGCAGTTCGGCCACATCCCGGGTGATGCCTGATCGCGGCTTGATCATATTGAGTACGATGCCGGCTTTAAGCTGCGGTGCCTTTTGCTGTGCTTCTTTGATCAGTGCCAGCGTTGAACGAATGGCCATCACGTCGAAGAAACCTGCCTTGGTCGGCACCAAAATAAAATCAGAGTAAATGAATAATTCGGGTAAGCGATTGGAGAGATAAGGCGGCGTATCTATGATGATCAGGTCATAAGCTAATTGCTGAACATCCTGTAAGCTATCGACCCCGATAATAGCCAGATCGGGAAAATCCTCGCGGATGTGGTATAAACTTCCCTGTAAGTCGGTATCTACAAGGGCTACTGATAATTGATCCTGGAAACATAAAGCCAGGTTGATCGCTAGGGTGCTTTTACCTACGCCACCTTTTTGGTGGGCTATGGTGATGATCTTTGCCATGATAGTTTGATATTTTTATAGTTTACTAGGATGATAGCAGCGCGTTTTCCCGCTGCCGTTTTTTGAGTTTCTGTTCCTGCTCGTAATTGAAGATCCATTCACCGGCTAACAACTTCCAGTTACGGTAAGGTGTTCCTTTAGGACTGCTCCAATTCGCTTTCTCGTAATGGGTATAAAACACGTCTGCCTCGGCGGCAAGCCCTTTTTGATCAAAATAGATATCAACCAGGATCTTTTGCGGCGGCATGTCGGTGCCAAACCCTTTTTGCAAAACGGGTTCGGATTTCCTGCGCTCTGCAGGCACCCTTTTAGCTTTACGTTTGGGTGTTTGAAATAACATAGGAATAAGATATGGCCGGACACTGGCGGGCAGGCCCGGCCGGTAAAACATCAGGCGCTTTTGTTGGTTGACATCATGAAGGTGATATCTTCATAATCATAATAGATCGAGCCGCCTATTTTAGTAAAGGGTAATACGCCGCTATCCCGCAGGGATTGCAGGAACCCGTGTGATATACCCAGCAGCTTTTTGACTTCGGCAGATTTAAGCCATTTTTTGCCGGGCACCCCGCTGGCGCATTCTTTAATGATACGTTTAACCTCCTGGAGCATATCATTCTTGAAATCCTCCAGGTCACCGAGGGTCAATATCTGGTTCCGCGTCGGAACCATCCCCATTCTCGATCTTTGTTCAGTTGCTTTTTCCATAACTTGATTTTTTAAGGACTTCAAAATTCGGAAGCTTAAAAATCATAAAATGACAACTTTTGAAAGGGTGGCGTTATTTTTAGGTGGAAAAGGATTAAAATAAACTAAAACGAACAGCAATAAAAAAGGTGCCGCAATTTGCGACACCTTCTACTAAGCATTTATAGAGCTTGCTGTGACCAGATCATATGGCCTGTTAAAGGCTTCTTGCCTCACTTTAAAGTGGTCAGCCAATTTTCGGATCACTTCTTTGGACAATCCTTTTTTATAATTCAAAATATCAGAAACATATCCTTTGCTTACATGTAGCAAGTCAACCAGTTGTTGTGCCTTTAAATGATGTTCAGTCATGAAAGACCGCAACAAAGCGATAGGGTCAAGTTCTTTAAATGAATTATGCGCATCATCATAGGTTTCGATCAACAATGTAAGCAGGTCGATCTCATCCTGGATCATGGCATCGATTTCTGAATCTAAAAGATCGTCCAATATCATGCAGTATGCGTTATACTGCTCTGTGTCCTTAATGACCTTATATTTTAATTCAACCATTCGCTCAATTTTCAAATGAAGCAAAAATAACAAAAGTTCACATTATGTGAACTTTTGTTTATTAAAATCGGATAGACGGATTTTATTTGGGTAATTTGGAAAAATCTATTTTGCTTACCATGGCTTTGGCCCGCTCTAACTGTTTAAGAAAAGTGGGATCGTTTGCATAGTTTTTCATATGCTTCACTACGGTGACATGCCCATCACATTTAATATTGTTATCGGATTTCTTTTCTTTCTTCATGGTAAATTTTTACGATGAATATTTTCATTTTGATTATAACAGAACTGATAATTTTAAATGGCCATTTAAACCGTTTTCAACGATATTTTGAAGTGTAGACAAGCGCACATCTTTCAGATTGTTTTCGACTTTTGAAATGTAGGCTTTGGTTGTCCCGCATTTTATCGCCAGTTGCTCCTGTGTCATTCCTTTAGAAAGCCGGGCCTCTTTCAGCATCACACCAAGAATAAACTCTTCCGATTCTCTCTCGTACTGATTACGGGATGGACTACCCAACGGTCCGTACTCACGATCTTTTAATTCATCAAATGTGGTGATATCCTTATTTACTGTTTTCATAATCTTTTTTGATTTTTAATGCTTTTTCAATTTCCTTAGGCGGTGTTTTTCCGGTCTTTTTCTGAAAGCCATTCATTAGAATTATTAATTTCCCTTTGTCAAAAAAACAGAATATTCTGAAAATATTGCTGCCCGCCTGAACGCGGACCTCGTATAAGCCATCGGTTCCTTCGAGATGTTTCAGATATTGCTCTGGGACCAGGTAATGGGTTTCAATCAGATCGAGTGTCCAGTTTATTTTTTTCCTAACTGTCGGACTCAACGCTTCATAAAAGTCCAGAAAGTATCGTTTGTGAAAAATTGTTTTTCTAATTCGTTCCATACAAATTTAGATAAAGTTGCCAAATTGGGCAACTTGTTAAATGATTTTTTTATAGGAAAATAGCGACTCAATAATGAGCACACTCACTTGTGCAGCACGTGGCCCCTTTAGCACACTGGATAACATGAACAACCCGCTGTTCGTGAAAGCCAGCGGCGGCAGCGGTTTTGAAACCGACAAGCCAGGAGATATTTGTTCAGCAATATCTTGCCATTCATCAAGCGTTAGCCAAAACATGAAGTCCGCTGGGAAGCGTTTTGAATTCTTGCTTACCGTTCGGTGTAATGTGCCAATATTTACTTCATATAAGGCTGCGGCATCAAAATCGAGTACCACGGCCTGGCCGCGGACTTTGCACACTTTGCCACTCAATAATTCTATTAATTTTGTTGGTGTTGACATGGCTAAGAGGCTTTTTTGAGGTTATTTTTTTCAATTGATTTGCCTTTGGCCGCTCTTGCTGTTACTGGCTTAGGTGCCAGTTTATCCCGCAATACATTCATATCGTCACTAACCTTGCGCTCAACCACCTTAGCATAGATCTGTGTGGTTCTGATGGTGGTATGGCCAAGCATTTTGCTGACCGTTTCAATAGGGACGCCGTTAGAGAGCG
Source organism: Mucilaginibacter sp. HD30 (assembly GCF_054061755.1). Taxonomy (NCBI): domain Bacteria; kingdom Pseudomonadati; phylum Bacteroidota; class Sphingobacteriia; order Sphingobacteriales; family Sphingobacteriaceae; genus Mucilaginibacter; species Mucilaginibacter sp. HD30. Next base: position 875,386 of record NZ_JBSSEO010000001.1, on the reverse strand, counting down.
TTACCGCAGTCGCAAAAGTGTGGCGGGCTACGTGATAGGTCAGGGTTTTATTAATATCGCAGAGGTCCGCTATCTCCTTTAAATAGCTATTTAATTTTTGATTTGATATATGGGGTAATAGAGTACCACCAGCAACGGCCTTTGGATGGGTTTTATATTTTGCGATGATCTTTGCAGCCTGGGGCAGCAGGGGTACGTTCACCGGTATCCTGGTTTTCTCGCGGGTTGTTTTGATCCACTGGTTACCGTCCAAACCATGGACTAAATTATCGGAGGTCAATTCCATTACGTCTATATAAGCCAGGCCTGTATAACAGGCAAATACAAACAGGTCACGGACGTATGCAATGCGTTCGATGCGCAGTTTTTTAGTTTCGATTTTGTTCAATTCAGCGATTGTCAGATAACCTCGCTCTGTTTTATCGAATTTTAACTGGAACATGGTAAAGGGATCTTTATCAAGCCATCCCATTTTAACCGCAAGTCTGATTATCTTATGGAAGCGTTCCAGATGTTTCATTAATCCATTGTTCTCTAATTTCTTTTGATGGTCATCCGGCTGGCGCTTTCTTAAAAAATGCTCCAGTTTACTTATGAAACCGTAATCAAGTTCCGATAGGTAAATGTCAGAGCGTTTATAGTGCAGCTTGACAAACTCTTTCAGATAGCCGGCAGTTGTATAATAGTTTTTCATCGTGCCCGGAGCCAATACCTCCACCATAGTGGTATTATGGTACTCAACAATCGTATGAAGTGTATGCTCCGAATCTTTTACACCGGCAAAAAGATTCTTAAGAACCTCGGCGGTGATGACTTTTTTTTGCAGTTGCAGGTCCTGGTAATGGCTGGCCATCATGCCACGAAGCTGCTCCAGGTGCGTATTCAATTTACGCAGTTCATCATTTTTTGGCCTCGCCAATCCTTTGGCTTCGCTCCAGTCACTGGCAGCGACCTGGCGTTTCAACGCTACTTCTGAGCGGCTTTTGTTAACGACTATCCGCATGTAAATTGCCGATAGCCCATTCTTTCCACGGTTTTCCCTCAGTACAAAGTGAATTCCGAATGTGTTACTTGTCCTCATCTTTTCCAGATTTTTAGATTAATAAAAAAATTGTTTTGAACTCTTATAGCCAAAACTGTTCACCGGAAAGAAAAAAAAGCGATCTAAATGCGTCCTTTTTAGTCTAAGTTTAAATGATGCAAGTATTTGTACATCAGTAGGTTAGACCCCTTCTGGTGAACAAATCTAAAAATCTAAATCTGTTCACCTCTTTGTTCACATAAAGCATGGAATAGTATGTACTGAAAAGGATTTGAATAAAACAAAAAACCCTGTAAATGAGACATTTACAGGGTCAGGGATCGTTAAAAATCCGACTTTCGTCGGGATGGCAGGATTCGAACCTGCGGCCTCCACATCCCAAATGTGGCGCGATACCGGGCTACGCTACATCCCGAAAGGGAACGCAAAGGTAAGCTTTAAAATTACTGTTGCAAATAATTTTTTAAAGAAGTTTGCATCAGCTTTACCCTTAGCATTTTATATTTTTTTTTGCCGCAAAAACTAAACTATTTTAAAAACATGGTGTCTATTTATGCAACAATTGCATGACACGAGACTAACATTTTTATTACAAATAACTATTGAACAAACTTCGTTGTAATTTCACATAAAAATCAGCTCACCGAAGCTTAACCTAAAAAAAATGAAAAAAGCAGTTTATTTATTTTTATCCATAATTATAACCGGCCTGAGCGTAAAAGCACAGGAAAAGCTAAAAGATGTGCAGGAAACCCCGCAATGGGCGGCTACGGGCCTTAAAATTGACGGCAAGCTCACTGAACTAAATAATTCATTTAAAGCTTATAATAAAACAGTCAAATCTTTTTATACCATTAGTAACGACGCTCGATTTATTTACTTACAGCTAAAAACGACAGATCAAACCACTATAGCCAAGATACAGGCTGGTGCCATAACCTTCGCGTTAAATACTTCTGATAAAAAGAAAGAGGAAGACGCCTTTCTGGTGACATTCCCTGTTATTACGAGAGCTGCGCGCGGACAACGTGGAGCGGGTGGCCCTGGTGGTGGCGCAGCTGGCGGCGGCAGAGGCGGATTTGGCGGGGCAGGTGGCTTTGGTGGTGGCGGCGGTGGAATTCCGGGATTTGGTGCTACAACTGATTCTGCAAGGAAAGAAAATGAAAAGAGGTTTTTAATTGCAGCGAAAGAAATAAAAGTATCAGGGTTTAAAGACATCGCCGATTCATTAATTTCTGTCTATAACGAATATAGCATTAAAGCAGCCATGGATTTTGACGCTGAGGGTAATTTTACTTATGAAATAGCAATCCCGCTGAAACAAATAGGTTTAACCCCGGGCGATGGTAAAGAAATTGCCTACAACGTTAAACTTAACGGGTTACAAATAGCTGGACGTGGTGGCCCGGGTGGCGGTAACTTCGGCGGCGGTGGCGATCGCGAAATTGTTGTTGGCGGTGGCGGCGGTGGTGGGAACATTGGCGGCGGCGGTGGTGGTGCCGGCGGCGGCGGATTTGGTGGAGGCGGCGGTGGCGGCGCACGTGGCGGTGGCGGATTTGGTGGCGGCGGCGGTGGCGCACGCGGCGGTGGTGGATTTGGTGGCGGCGGCGCGCGTCCTGGTGGCGCCGGCGGCGCACGTGGCAACATTAACTTTGCTGAATTAGCCGCTCCTACAGATTTTTGGGGTAAATATACTTTGGCTAAGCAATAGACCAAGAAAATATACAACAACAAAAAAAGCAGTTCCAGAGAACTGCTTTTTTGTTTAACCGGTATAACTTTTTTTTATTTGCCGAACTTTCGCCCCATGTTTTACAAAATTCAAGATAGATTCTTGTCTTTGAACCACACTTCATCCGGTTTTATGTCGATAGTATTCATCATGCTGATCAACTCTATGGGATCGCCCGAAGACAATACCAACTTGCGATTGGCTGGTTTTAAGAAACGCTGCTCTACCATCAGGTCCATTTGCTTTAGCAACAGATCGTAAAAACCATTTATATTTAATATACCTACAGGGTTGTTGTGTAAACCCAGTTGCAGCCAGGTTAACACTTCAAAAAACTCTTCCAGTGTGCCAAAACCACCTGGTAGCATAATAATGCCCTCGCATAGGTCATTCATTACCTGTTTGCGTTGATGCATATTCTCAACAACACGCAATTCGGTCAAACCAGTATGGCCTACTTCCTTATCCATTAAAAATTGTGGGATAACACCTATCGCATTACCGCCGCGCTGCAAAACAGCATCTGCTAAAATACCCATTACGCCTACCCTGCCGCCGCCATAAATAAGCGTAATACCCTGGCTTACCATAGTCTCGGCCAATAGTTCAACTGTATCTTTTAAAATCGGATCGCCGTTAAAATTGGCTCCGCAGAAAATGCAAATTGATTTCATGTTGATTTGTGAGTAGTTGATTGGGATGATTAAGTTACAACTACTAACTTAATCAACCTAATTCAACATATAACCTACCTTGTATAATTAGGTGCTTCTTTAGTTATGGTAATATCATGCGGATGTGATTCGCGGATCCCTGATGCTGTTATCCTTACAAATCGCGCCTGTTGTAATGCCTCAATATTTTTAGCGCCGCAGTAACCCATGCTGGCACGCAAACCACCAACAAACTGGTAGATCACTTCGGCCAATGTACCTTTATAGGGCACCCGGCCTACAATACCCTCCGGAACCAGCTTTTTAATATCATCCTCTACATCCTGAAAATAACGGTCTTTTGAGCCTTGCTCCATAGCCTCAATTGAGCCCATACCACGATACGATTTAAAACGACGTCCCTCGTAAATAATGCTTTCGCCCGGGGATTCTTCAACGCCTGCAAATAGAGAACCTGCCATTATGGTACCAGCGCCTGCTGCTATCGCTTTAGCAATATCTCCGGTGTGTTTTATGCCACCATCGGCAATCACCGGAACTCCGGTACCTTTTAACGCTTCGGCGCACTCATATACCGCATATAGTTGCGGTACGCCTACACCCGCAATAATACGTGTAGTACAAATAGAACCTGGACCAATACCTACTTTAACGCCATCTGCACCTGCATTGGCCAGATCAATAGCAGCCTGGCCGGTTGCTACGTTACCTGCAATAACCTGCAGATCCGGATATGCTGCTTTTACTTCTTTCAATTTATCAATAACACCTTTTGAATGGCCATGTGCCGTATCAATTGCAATAACGTCAACGCCGGCTTTAACCAAGGCGTCTACCCTCTCCATCGTATCGGCAGTAACACCCACAGCGGCACCTACACGCAAACGGCCCAGTTCGTCTTTACAGGCGTTAGGGAAGTTTTTGAATTTTTGGATATCTTTAAACGTGATAAGCCCAATCAATACGCCATTATCATCAACAACGGGCAGTTTTTCAATTTTATAGTTTTGCAGTATCTCTTCGGCTTGTGTAAGGGTGGTTCCTTTTGGAGCAGTAATAAGGTCCTCCTTGGTCATTACATCACGTACCGGGCGCTTCATGTCTTTTTGAAAACGCAGGTCGCGATTGGTTACTATACCTTTAAGCGTCTTTTTATCATCAACCACCGGGATGCCGCCAATTTTGTACTCCTTCATTATCTTAAACGCATCCGCTACAATGGCATTCTCGTTCAGCGTAACCGGGTCCTGTATCATGCCACTTTCAGAGCGTTTAACTTTACGTACTTCGTCAGCCTGGCGCTGTATACTCATGTTTTTATGCAGCATACCTAAACCACCGGCCTGTGCAATGGCAATAGCCATTTGGGCCTCGGTTACAGTATCCATTGCTGCGGATACCAATGGAATGTTAAGCCTGATCTTTTTGGTTAAAAAAGAACCGGTGTCAACATCGCGCGGTAAAACTTCTGAATAAGCGGGGAGTAGTAAAACGTCGTCGTAAGTTAATCCTTCGGCAACAAATTTGGAGTTGTAAGACTGCATAGCAAACAATGATTTTGGAGATATTATTTGCCGGGCAAAGCTAATGATTATTTCGGATTTCGGATGTTCAATTTCGAATTTTGTTTTAATTTACTGTTGCATGGCATATGTATTTCGGATTTGAATGCTTTATAAGTTTTAATTTACCAACCTTTTAAATTCGAAATTGAACATCCGAAATTCGAAATCCTTAATACTTGCCTACTATTACCTTATAAAAATCATCAAAATTAAAATACTGCTTAGCCAGTTGTTGTAACTTATCTGCGGTAATGGCTTTTACCGTTTCAGCATAATGATCGTAATACTCATAACCCACGCCAGAGAAATGAAGATTTTTGAATTTATCGGCATGAGAGAACACGTTCTCTAAACTGCCCAAAAGTGATCCGAGCATATAATTTTGCACCAACGAGATCTCCTCTTGAGGGATAAGGTCGCTCTTTAACAGGTTAACTTCTTTCTCAATTTCAGCCACGGCATCGCGGCAAACGTCCGCACCAACCTCTGTAGCTATAAAAAATGCCGCACCGTGTTTTAAAGAGCTCATACCCGAGCCTATGCCATAGGTATAGCCTTTCTCCTCGCGGATATTGGTCATCAGTCTTGAACCAAAATAACCACCTAATACAGTGTTAAGCACCTGCATAGCCGCAAAATCGGGATGATCCCGTTTAATAAATGGTATGCCAATACGTATGGCCGATTGTAATGCTTCGGGCTTCTCAATAAAATAAAATTTTTCCTCAGTGGGTGCAACTTCAGGTTGCGTGGTGAGGGCGACATCTGTGGCATTTTGCCAATCATTACCAAAAACCTGTGTAAGCTGTTGCAAAGTGGCATCATCTATTTTACCTGCTACAATAAGTGTACAGTTAGCCGGCTGATACATTTGTTTAAAGTGCGCTAACAGATCATCACGCCTTAAAGCATTGTACTCTTCAGGCTCTACAGCCAATCCGTATAAAGTATCGCCATATACAGCTTTGTTAAAGGCACGACGGGCCACCACATCGTTCTTTTGCAGATTTACCTGTAACTTTTGCTGTTGATTGCGCACATAGGTCTCTAATTCGTTTTCAGGGAAGACAGAATCGCTTAAAACATCCTTAACAATGGGTAAAACTTCTTTAAGATGTTTGTTAAGACTGTGCAATGTTACCTGCGAATGGTCAAAACCATACTCTGTAGAAAAGAAAGCGCCATAAAAATCTATATTATCAGCAATTTCAGCAGCGCTTAAAGTACTTGTACCGTCAGTAAGCATGGTGTTTACCGCCATGTTTAACAAGGGTTTTGAAGGATCAAACCTTAGATTACCAAAAATCCACTCTATGCGCACCAGCTCTTGGTCGCCGGAGTTAAAACAATACAACTCGCAACCATTAGGGAGCCTGGTATGCTCCGGTTTTATTAGGTGGATATTTTCTATAGCCTTAGAATCAGGCGCAATACCTCTGTTTAATATTTCGTTAGTCATTGGTTTCAGCGTAATAGATTAAGGTAGATGAATTGTCCTTACGGAACAATTTATTGGCTTGCTCCTTTATTTGAGCGGCGGTTACAGCCAAAAATTTATCTGTTTCGCTGTTTAAATTTTCCGCATCGCTCAGTAGTTCAAAATATGCCAAATTCATGGCTTTATCCAGTAAAGACATTTCTGAAAACACCATGGTCGATTCCATTTTGTTCTTCACTTTGTTCAACTCTTCTGCGGGCACTTCTTCGGTTTTTAATTTCTCAATCTCCCGCCATATTGCTGCCTCGGCATCTTCAACAGCAATACCTGTAAGTGGCTTGCCTTCTATTACAAACATGCCTTTATCTAAACTACCGGTAAGGTAAGCATGTATCTCGCTAAACAATTGCTGTTCTTTTACCAAGGCCCTGTATAAACGTGAGGATTTACCACGCGATAGGATATCACCCAACAGCTCAACAGCATGAAACTCCTCACTTCTGCGGTCCGGCATTTGTAAAGCGATGTAGACATCATTTAAAGGCACTTTGGCAGTAACGCTGTCGCGGCGCTCTTCGTGCTGCTCAGGTTCCTGTATCAGATTGCGGTTGTATCTTTCGCCCGCAGGTATGGGGCCGAACCACTTTTCGGCCATCAGCTTAACGTCTTCCGTTTTGATGTTGCCGCCTACTACCATTATGGCGTTTTGTGGATTATAATGTTTCTTAAAGAAGGCTTTTACATCGGCCATGCTGGCCTCGGCAATATGTTCAATGTTTTTGCCGATGGTATCCCAACGGTAGGAATGCTTTTTATAAACCATCGGACGCAGGCGAAGCCAAACATCGCCGTAAGGCTGATTCAGATAGCGTTGCTTAAATTCTTCTATCACTACGTTGCGCTGCACTTCAAGGCTTTTCTCACTAAAGGCCAGGCTCAACATACGATCGCTCTCCAGCCAGAATGCTGTCTCTAAATTAGCGGCCGGCAGGGTGATATAGTAGTTGGTAATATCATTACTGGTAAACGCGTTATTTTCGCCCCCTACCCTTTGTAAAGGCTCATCATAGCTTGGTATATTCACAGATCCGCCGAACATTAAATGCTCAAATAAATGGGCAAAGCCGGTGCGTTCGGGGTCCTCATCGCGCGATCCTACATCGTAAAGTATGTTCAGAACCGCCATGGGCGTAGTATTATCTTCGTGTACAATAACCCGCAGGCCATTGCTTAATGTAAATCGGTTGAATTTAACCATGTATTAATATTATTATAATAGCAGTTGGCAAATGTATAATTTTAGATAATTGCACCTAATCGTTTTTAAGTAATTTTTAATTTAGCTCGTAAATACCATCCAAAGTATGGACCAAACCGAACTTATCAAACAAATAGCTGATAATATTGGCAAAGTAAAAGTGCTTGGTTTGAGCAAAATATTGGTGGAGGGAAACTTTGATCTGCGCGACCTGATAGCCGTTACCTTCCACCACAATAAAGATGTTGCTTTTAGAGCTACCTGGTTGCTGGAAAATGTTTTTTTAGATAATCCGGAAGCTTATCTGCACGAGCTTGATTTTCTACTGAGCGGCATTACCCGCGTAAAACATCCTGGTCCGCAGCGGCATTATGCCAAAATTGTGATGCATATTACCGAGCCCTCTGCTCCGCAAATAATAAAAGAAAAAGTGCAGCAAATAGATCTGGAACCGGTTGTTGAACAATTGTTTGAATGGATAATAGCGCCTAAAATTAAAATTGCCGTTAAAGCTTTTGCGGCCGAAGCTTTATTTAATATGAAAGACCGTTACCCTTGGGTTAAGGATGAGCTTGCACAGCAACTCCGCTTTTTAATGCGCGATGGGACGGCTGCCATACAGGTGAAAGGGAAAAAGTTATTACAACAACTTGGCTAAATTAAATGATATATAGCACCATGTTTGCTGTAATTTTACCTTCGCAAAGTTTAGGCTATGAAAAATGATATAACACATCTGGATGATATAAAACTATTGGTTAACACTTTTTATGGAAAGGTGCAAACTGACGCGCTGATAGGGCCAATTTTCAATAATGTGATAAAGGATTGGCAGCCTCATCTGGCCAAAATGTATACTTTTTGGCAAACTGTTTTACTGCAGGAGCATACTTATTACGGCAACCCCTTTCCGCCGCATGCTAAGTTACCGGTAAGTGAGGCTCACTTTGAAAGCTGGTTATTGCTTTGGAGAACTACCGTTGATAGTTTCTTTGAAGGACCGATAGCCGAAGATGCCAAACGGCGCGGACAAGCCATGGCTGATATGTTTATGGCAAAAATTGAATATTTCAGAGAGCGGAATACCGAGCCATTGATATAAAACCCCCTTAATCAGCACTATTCGTTTTCTTATCAAGAGGTGATAGATTTGCTACTTTCCATCCGTTCCTGTAACATTTAAGTTATGCTTTATGATAATCTGCTCATATCTAATTTCTTTGTTATAAGCTAATTAATATATTAGTAGCGGTCAACTTTTGGCCATACTTAGTATATTTAAGCCAGCTATTATACCAATTACGTAAGCCACCAGCTTTGTTATTTTCTGTTTTTTAGAAAGGTGTTTTTAATGCCTTTTTTTGGCGTTCGGGTAAAATAGTGCTTGTTATTAACCAATTATACTAAACTCTATATGAATTCAAACTTTTACAAACAAGCATCCCGCCGAACGTGGAGAAAGATCGGTTTGGCTGCACTGGCGTGCACGATAGTCGTCGTAGGCTGTATGTCGCGCAAGGATGCGATGGTGAAAACCATAAACGGAATCGTCCCTTTTAAAACATGGACAACCTATGGCGGCAGCGTTGATATGTCAAGGTATACGGAGCTGGGCCAGATCACCAAAAAAAATGTAAACCAGCTACAGGTTGCATGGCACTACCCTACCATGGATAACGTTGAGTATACCTTTAATCCTATTGTTATAGATACCATAATGTATTTGATGGGTAAAAACAACTCCCTCATAGCTGTAAACGCTGTTAATGGCAAAGAACTATGGATCCACGCTAATTTGGCCGGCATTACCCGTAAAGGAGTAAATTACTGGGAAAGTAAGGACCGCACAGATCGCCGCCTTATCTTTTCATTAAATAATACCCTGCAAGAGATTGACGCGCTTACCGGTAAATCTATCCTCGGTTTTGGCAATAATGGCTATATCTCATTAAAAAACGATCTGAACCGCGATCCTGAAAGTGTTGGCCGAGCTGCTTCAGGCACACCTGGGCAGGTTTTTGAGGATGTTATCGTACTGGGCTCATCTCCCGGCGAAGGATTGTTTTCTGCTCCGGGCCATATCCGCGCTTATAATGTACTTACCGGGAAGCTGGCGTGGGTGTTCCATACTATCCCTGAGCCCGGCGAATTTGGCTATGAAACATGGCCAAAAGAAGCTTATAAATACATTGGCGGTGTTAATTGCTGGGGCGAAATGTCTATAGACGCCCAGCGCGGCATTGTTTACGTTCCGCTTGGTTCGCCAACTTATGATTATTATGGTGCCGACAGAATAGGCGCAAACTTGTTCAGCGATTGTATTGTGGCTTTGGATGCCCGTACAGGTAAACGCTTGTGGCATTATCAAACTGTGCATCATGATATATGGGACTATGATATTACTGCAGCCCCACAATTAATTACTGTAGATAAAAACGGCAAAAGTGTTGATGCTGTTGCCATTGCAACCAAGCAGGGCTTTTTATATGTGTTTGACCGTGTAACAGGCGAACCTTTGTTCCCGATTGAAGAACGCCCGGTACCAAAAAGCGATGTAGCAGGTGAGCAGGCCTGGCCAACTCAGCCGCACTCAACTTTACCTGCCTTTACACGACAAAAAGTTACGGTTGATGACCTTAACCCTTATTGGAGTCCAGGTCATGCCGACACTATGAAGCGCAGGGTGGCAGCATCTAAATCCGGTTTATTTTTGCCGCTATCTGATAAATATGAAGTTATAGCTATGCCAGGAGCTGTAGGTGGCGCTAACTGGGGTAACACGGCATCAAACCCTAAAAAGGGAATAGTTTACGTAGCATCCATGAATCATGGTTCTATTTATAAGTTAACTAAAACCCCGCCGCGCAATACGCCAATGTCTTCAGTTGCATTATCGGCAGCGCAAACTGCTTACGTACAAAATTGCCAAACCTGCCACGGCGCTAACCGCGAAGGTGCAGTTGGCCCGGCAATAAACAATATTGCGGCCCGCATTAATTTGGATGCTTTTAAATCTTTGGTAGCTACGGGTAAAGGCCAGATGCCTCCTTTTGCGCATATAGACGAGACTACGTTAGCGGGGATCTACAGCTTTATTACAGGCAGAGGAGTCGGCGGCCCTCCTGCCGGAGCGGGTGGTGCAAGGCCCGGCGCTTTTGGCGGTGCGCCGCGCGCAGCTACTGTACCTCAAGGACCGGTAGTAGCTACCGGAGGCGCGCCTGACGCCGTTGCGTTTAATGCGCAAAGGCCCACTAAAACCATGAATGACTACCCGGAAGGCGTTGCTAATTTTGACAGGTATACCACACCTTATGGCCTTGCAAACACAGATCTGGTGAGCCCGCCGTGGACAACCATTACCGCATACGATCTTAATAAAGGTGTAGTGCTTTGGAAAAAACCCTTCGGGCAAGACGAGCGAATTCCTTTAAAAGCGGGTCAGGAAGAAATGGGAGTACCTGCGGGATCGCAGCGCAAAAGTATGATAGTAACCGCTACAGGTGTACTATTTGCTACTATAGCCAACGGACAGTTATACGCATTTGATGCAGATAACGGTAAGCTTTTATGGAAATACAACCTGCCTAAAGACACAGACGCACCAATGACTACCTATCAGGTTAACGGCAAGCAGTACCTGGTAGTTCCGGCCATGAGCGCGTTTGGGGTTGAAGCGGGCGCCCGTGCAAAAATACCCGGCCTTTACCCTGCGGGATATATGGTGTTTGCATTACCTGATAAAAAGAAATAAATTGCTTAACCAATTGAAGAAGAACAGCCAATTACACACAATCTAAATAGAGAAAAAATGAAACGTACTATTTCAACCCTACTGTTAGCCGGCCTGGCTGCATTTTCGTACGGGCAGGATTTTAACGGTGACTTTAACGGCAAGAGCGTAAACCTTAAGCCCGATTATGTATTTAAAGGATCGGCACTTACGGGATGGCACACGTTAGGGAACGCTAACTGGCAGGCTAATAATGGCGTTATAACAGCAAAGGCAAGCGGTACCGGTTATCTTATTTCAGACAAATCTTTTCAGGATGTGGGTATCCGTACGCTATTTAAACCTGATGCCAGTACCGAGGTAGGGTTTTTATTTCGTCTTGAAAAAACAGCCGACGGTATGCAGGGCATCCTTGTGTCTTCAAAAGGTGGCGAAATAGGATCATACAAAGTAAAACTCGATGCGCAGGGCAAGGAAAAAAGTCGCGAAAAGCTACGCAATGTTAACGGTATAATTCGTCAGGCACCTGTGATTGACCCTAATGCACCTGCAAGGGGCGCCGGTGGGCCTGGTGGCACAGGCCCTCGTCCCGGAGGACCGGGCGGACCGGGTAGCGCAGGCGCGGCAACTGTTCAGTTACCATTAACCCGCCCTAATACGGCTGTTAAACCCGGCGAATGGAACCAGTTTGAAGATATACTTGACCTTGACGTGATGCGCGCCTACTTTAATGACGGTGGCGAGAATATGACGGCAACTGAAGAGAGCAACGGTTTTGGCGCGATAGCTTTGATGGTAAACGGCAGCGGCGAAGTACAATTTAGTGAATTTGGTTACACCGATGTTGCTATGAAAAAAATGCCGGATGAAAAGAGTTCGTCGCGCTTTAAAGTTCAGCATATACAGGATATGTATTACTCATGGGCAGCTGGAGCAGGCGATTTTAACCGCGATGGAATCATGGACGTGGTTGCGGGTCCAATAATTTATTATGGACCTGATTTTACAAAATCGCGCGAGATTGAATTTGCGTCATCAGTAAGTCCGTCAAAAAACTTTACAGCTTATAACTGCCAATATACTTATGATTTTAACGGAGATGGCTGGCCGGATGTGTTAACAGGCCCTTCAACAAGTTCATTATTTATTAACCCTAAAGGAGAATCGCGTCGTTGGGAGAAATACACAGTTGTACCTGGCGTACAATCAGAAATAACTCTGTTTAAAGATATTGACGGCGACGGCAAACCCGAATTGATATATGGAGGCGGCGGACAAATGAAGTTTGCCAAACCCGACCCTGCGGACCCAACAAAACCATGGATCCAAACAGCCATATCAGAGCGCGGCACATCCAATGCCCACGGTATTGGAGTAGGTGACGTAAACGGCGATGGACTGTTAGATGTGCTGAATGTTAACGGCTGGTGGGAACATCCAAAAAATTATGATGGCAAAGCATTATGGGAATATCATCCCCAGGCTTTTGGCCGTTACGGACACCGCGGATCGCACGTAGGTGGTTCTGCAATGGGTGTTTATGATGTTAACGGCGATAAATTGAATGATGTAGTTACCAGCCTGAATGCACACGGTTTCGGCTTGGCATGGTTTGAACAAAAACGCGATGCTGCCGGTAAAATATCATTTGTTAGACACATGATAGCAGACGATTATTCTACAAAGAACGCCGGCGACGTAACCTTTTCTGAAGCGCATGGCGCCGCATTTGCAGATATTGATGGCGACGGCATAATGGATTTCATTACGGGCAAACGCTACTATAGCCACCTGGACACGTTTTTAGATCCGGACCCATACGGAGCACCGGTTGTATATGTGTACAAAACCGTACGCGATGCCAAAGCACCGGGCGGTGCCAAATTTGTTCCCGAACTGGTGCACAACCGTTCGGGTGTGGGATCAGATGTGTTGGCCACAGATTTGAATAAAGATGGCGCTGTTGATATTGTTACCGCAACAAATCGTGGCGTGTTTATCTATTGGAATACACCTAAAGCGGGAGCAAAAGCTACCGCAGCTAAAAAATAATTTTCGGCTAATTTTAGTACATCAAGCCTTCCTGAATTATCGGGGAGGCTTTTTTGGTTTTAGGCAGTTAAAAAATCAGGTCGTGCCGAACTTGTTTCAGCACTCATCATCCAAGGCACCTTGCTATTAACCATTTGAGATGCCGAAACAAGTTCGGCATGACTTGCGTTAATGTATTAAAACCAGATTTGCATTTATCGTATATTGCAGCAATTCCGAATTAAACATGTTGATCAAAATATATCCCGAAAATCCTAACGAGAAAACCATCCAGCAGGTGGTGGAAGTATTGCGCCGGGGCGGATTGATCATCTACCCTACTGATACGGTGTATGGGTTGGGATGCGATATAACCAATCATAAGGCCATTGAGCAAATAGCTAAGATCAGAAACATAAAACTGGAAAAAGCCAATTTCTCTTTTGTATGTTATGATCTGAGCCATATATCCGACTATATAAAACCTATTGATAATGCCACTTTTCGCGTGTTGAAAAAGGCTTTACCGGGGCCGTTTACCTTTATTTTTAATGCCAATAACAATGTGCCCAAGCTGTTGAGTTCCAATAAAAAAACGGTGGGTATACGCGTGCCCGATAATAACATTGCCCGCTGTATTGTAAAAGAACTTGGCAACCCTATCCTATCCACCTCAATACACGATGATGATGAGGTGATCGAATACTCCACCGACCCTGAACTTATCCATGAAAAGTACCAGGATCTGGTTGATCTGGTGATAGACGGCGGTTATGGAGACAATGTACCATCTACGGTTGTTGACTGCACTTCCGGCGACTTTGAGATCGTTCGTGAAGGTAAGGGTGAGCTGGAGACGTATTTGTAAATGATTTATTTTAAATACTGTAGTCAGAGACTACAGGCATAGTCATTCAGCGTTATTACAGCATTTGCATTTTATATTACCTAATTGGGTTTCGTTACATTTTATTGTACTTTCGATAAGCCAAATCTCGTCAAAATGAAAAAATCACTATTTATGAAATTTGTGTTGCTCAGCTGTTTATTTCTGTTCAGCGATGAATTGTTTGCCCAAGTCGGTGCAATGCCCAATAACAATGGGATGATCAGTCGCCGTACCGATACCCTGGTATATAAAACCAGCGCTTACGTTATCCAGCCAAATGATAAATTAGATGATCTGTTAAAACGTTTACCCGGCATAACGGTTGATAACCAGGGCAAAATATATGCGCAGGACGAAAGACTGCAACGGCTATTGCTTGACGGCGAGGAGTTTTTCAGCGATGATCCACTCTCTGCCGCGCATGTTTTACGTGCCGACAAAGTAGATAAAATTATGATCTATTGGAGGTGGAGCGATCAGGCGGCTTTTACAGGTGCTGAGGACAATATTAAAATTAAGACAATAAACGTTATATTAAAAAAGTAATAAAAACCTGCAAGACTGATAGTTGGCTATCACAAGTAGTTGGCAGCCCAATGTTTAGTCGCCTCCGGAGTTTAATTCTTTAGCGGATTCCCGGAACGGTTTTAGGTTTAATGTCGGGGTTTTTGAATACTATTTTAAACCCGCTACCTTCCTTTTTTCTAATGGCCGGATTATCGGTTGGCAAAATCACGCCACGGACCCGTCTTTGTATAAATTGAATAAGATCATAATCAGTGGCTGATTGGATAAAATCGAAAGAAGGCCGGTTATCTGCCATAAAATTTTCAAGTTGCTTGCCTTGATATCCTGTTATTCTGCCTACCAAATCTTTAGTAAACCTGTTGTCTATTATATCATCGTTGTACCGGCTTACAAATACCTGTTGCAAGCGCCGTGCATTTTTACCCTCCTTGCTAAAATTGCTGTAAAGTGCATCAAGGCTAAGGCCCACACCCATATGCCGGTAATCACCATTGAATGAAAACAAATGGCTGTTGTCGCCTATACGGTATATTTGCTTGTAGTTTTCCTGATTTTTTCTAAATTGCGCTAATGGGCTTAACCTATGGCCGTTTATTGTTGCCTCGGACAATACACGTGAAAGTGGTTGTAAAGTAATTGCAAAAAGAGTTTGACCACTAACTATAGTTGTATCGGTTTTACAGTTAAAAAAAACAGTTACCAGCGTATCGCCCTTACTGCCGTTAATTTTAAAGTTCCCCTTAACATCAGTTAACGTTAATTTTTGGATTGAGATATTTTTAACAATTGCTCCACTTAAAGGGGTTAGACTGTCGTTAACCGAGCCGGATATGGACTGGCCAAATGATACATGAATGCTTAGCAAAAACAAAAGCGGCAGACAAAAGGGTAAACGTTTGACGTGATAATTTTTGGCTTGCAGCATTAATGGTCAAGGTAAAAAGGTACTTGGAAGCAAGTAAATTTACTAAATTCATCAAGTTAAAACAAGACAAGTAGCCTCATCGATTTGTGCTGTTGCGGTCTCTGACCCAACGACTTTATAGAGCCGCTCTGAAAAAAAGAGATTTCACGCTGTTGCAAAAGTGTTGCTAAACTGTTGCTATTGTGTTGCTAAAGCGTTGCACAAAAACAAAGACCAATAATTTATATTTATTTGATAATGAGGAAATTATTTGATTTACAGATAATTCTCAGGCTTAAATTACCAACAAACAAAAATGGTTAATAAACTGATATACAGATAATTGAACTTTATTTTTTTGGGGGACGCATTTTTTTTGCAACACCTCTTTTTAAATAGTTTTGTCGTATTTGATCTTCAGGTCTTGAATCTTTTCCATCTTGCCTAATACCTGGTTCACTTTAGTTTTCCGTATGCTTATTTGAAGGGTGCAAAGGGTATCAAATTGCTGGCTTAAAAGGGTTAGATTATTCTCTTTAACCAAACGCATCACATCGTTCATCTGCTCATGGGCAAACTGGAGGTCGTATATATCCTGTGTAGATTTTTCAATTATGGTAGCATTATCAAGAGCATCCATTGCGGCCTGCTTATAGGCGTTGATAAGCCCGGGAACGCCCAGTAGCGTGCCGCCGAAGTAACGCACAACAACAATCAGCACATTAGTTACATCGCGGGAAAGCAGCACATTCAGAATCGGTCTGCCGGCCGTGCCGGACGGTTCGCCATCATCGTTTACACGAAAAACGGAGCGGTCTGTTCCCTGGCGCATTGCCCAGCAATGGTGGTTAGCTTTTGGGTGTTCTGCCTTTAGGCGGGTTACTACATCCTTGATTTCGGCATCAGATGTAATTGGAAAGGCAAAAGCCATAAACTTACTGCCGCGGTCACGAAATACACCCTCAGAATTAGTTTTTATAGTTACGTAGGTATCGTCAAACAGCATACAGCAAAACTACGCGTTATACCATATCTCCAACAGGTCATCACCTGATGGATGTTCATCATGCTTAGCACCTGTTACTTGTGGCGCGGGTATGCCCTTTTCTAAAATGGTTGTGCCTGTAAAAACGCGCGCTTCATCCCACATACCCGCCTCTATAAAAGTTCGCAGCGTATTCGCGCCACCCTCGACAATAACCGACTGAATATCCTGCAGATACAGTTGGTACATTATATATTGCGGTACATACCGGTCAAAATCTTCCAGGGCTATGTACTTATTTTTACCAACTGTTTTGGTCTCCACCTGGTTAAATATCAGTGTCTCAACCGAGTTGTCAAACATGTGCAGGCTATGATTCAACTCCAACCTGCGGTCTATGACAACCCGCTTAGGATTTCTGCCGTTACCATAGCGTACATTCAGTTGCGGGTTATCAATAGCAGCTGTGTTTTTACCCACCAGCACAGCGTCCTCTTCACCCCGCCATTGGTGCACCAACTTGCGCGACTCCAGGCCCGTTATCCACAACTGTCTCTTATCATCAGGCGCAAAGAAGCCGTCGGCAGTTTGTGCCCATTTTAAAATAATGTAGGGGCGGTGCTTTTGTACCCGGGTAAAGAAGCGACGGTTAAGGTCGCGGCAGTCCTGCTCCAACACGCCTAAAGTTACGCTAATCCCTGCCTCTTGCAGTTTTTCGATGCCTTTACCGTCCACCTGGTCAAACGGATCGCGGCAGCCAACTACCACTTTAGGGATGCGGTGCTTAATGATCAGATCGGCGCAAGGCGGTGTTTTGCCGTAATGCGCGCAGGGCTCCAGGGAAACGTAAATTGTGGAGTGCCGGAGTAACTCCTCACCATTCTCAAACCGTTTAAGGGCATCATTTACAGCATTAACTTCTGCATGCGGGCCGCCGTACTTTTGGTGCAACCCCTCGCCTATTAATTTGCCGTCATGAACTATAACTGCACCAACCATTGGGTTAGGGCTAACCACGCCTTTGCCCAAAGCGGCAAGGTCAAGGCAACGGCGCATATACAATTCGTCAGTCGGCATGGTACAAAAGTAGCTTTTTATGTTACTTTGCGCTATGGAAACCGTTAAAGATGTATTTGCTGCCTACAGAAATGGATTACAGTCTTTGTATGATGTGCGGGAAGCTGATGCAATAGCCTTAACGGTACTTAAAGAGGTTACAGGTAAATCAAATGCTTATTTAAAGGCATTTCCAGATTATGAAATTACCGCTGCCATAAAGGTTAAGCCGAAGGAAATTCTGGATCAGTTAATAACAGGACAACCACTTCAATATGTGCTTGGGCATACAGAGTTTTATGGTCTTCCATTTAAAGTAAATCCATCTGTATTGATACCCCGGCCGGAAACAGAAGAATTGGTTGATTGGGTATTAAATAGCGATCTGCCGCCATCAGCTATTAATATTTTAGATATTGGCACCGGCAGCGGTTGTATTGCTATCAGCTTAAAAAAGAATTTGCAGCATGCGACGGTGTGGGCAATAGATATATCAGCAACAGCACTAAGAACGGCTAAAGAAAATGCTGAGCTGAACAGTGTTCCGATTAATTTTGTTGAAGCAGATGTATTAAACTTATCATCTACAACCCAAAACCTGCAACTCAAATACGACCTTATAATATCCAACCCTCCCTACGTTACCCCGACTGACAAGGAACTGATGCACATTAACGTAACCGATTTTGAGCCGCATACGGCGCTGTTTGTATCGCAACAAGATCCATTATTGTTTTATAAAGCGATAGCAGACTTAGCTACTGACCAGCTGGTTAAAGGCGGCCTGTTGTTTTTTGAGATAAATGAGAGTTATGGCATTGAAACGGTTAGTATGCTGACAAATAAGGGGTTTAAAGAAATTGAATTACGAAAAGACATGAGCGGTCGGGATAGGATGATAAAAGCGGTCTTGTAATATTTTTTGTAACTTTATACATCTGAATCATCTGCCATGGAAAAACAAAAATTTCACTACGCCACTGTATCCGAAGCTATAGCGCAATTACGCAAACAAGGCTTCACCTGCGATTTTAATCTTAAACAAAACCAATTGTTGGTTGGCGAACAAGCCTATACTGCCGATGAATTTGAAATTGTGGATGTATACCGATATGAAGGACAATCAGATCCAGGAGATGAAGCCACAGTTTACGCCCTGGCATCACCATCCGGCTTAAAAGGCATACTGGTATCTGGTTATGGCGCGTCGAGCGATGAGGCCTCAGAAGATACTTTAAAACGTCTTCATTATAAGTATCAACAATCAGCCGGTCAAAATTAAACGAGCTAAATATAAAAGCTATTAAATTTGCCAAGCTCCGGGTTATAATTATATTAGCCATCAGTAAAACGGATACCTACCCCACATCCGTGCTATTGAGGATAACTAATGATCAACCTTCGTTTGCAAATTTGCGGTATTTTAAAGCAGTGTTGCTGGTTAACACTTTTACTCATAAGCCCATGCTCTGCCCAAACCCCACAAATTGACAGTGTAAAATCAGAACTTAAAAAGAACCTTCCCGATACCGTGCGCATTAGGCTATTAAAAAAAATGGCCACCGCCTACACTCCTATTGATCTGAAACAACGGTTGTACTATGCTGCCCTGAGTAAAGATCTGGCGGTTAAAATACACGACGATAAATCTGTAGCCGACGCCTTTTTAAATATGGGCGTAGCTTACACCATCCGCGGAATTAACGACAGCGCTATTTATTATTACAACAAAGCTTATAATCAGGCCGAGGAAAGTAAATACGACATGGTTATGGGCAAGTGCCTGTCCAATTTAGGCCTGCTTAATGATAGGCTGGACAACGACAAGGAAGCTATACAATATTATTTTAGGGGATTGGAAGTATTTAAGCGGATGAAATATTCGCCCGGAATAAACCAGTGTTACATTAATATCGGTTCGCTTTATTCTGACCTCGGTCAGAACGAAGTTGCGAAAAGTTACTTTGAACAAAGTCTGAAAATTGCTACTGCAGAAAAAGATGAAAAGGGAATTGCCTACGGATTATTTACGCTTGGCAGCTGTTATCAGGCGCTTAAAAAAGACCAACTTGCATTAACTTACCTTAATAAAAGCCTTGCCATTAGAAAAAAACTGAACGACGACAACGGAATAGGTGTAGTGCAAAGGGCTAAAGGGCTCGCTTATTATCATCTTAAAAACTATAGTGAAGCCATAGCCAATATAGATAGCGCGCGCATCACCATGCAAAAGTTGGGCGATAAATACCAGGAGGCAGCAATGATGCTGGCATCAATTGATGTGTATTTAGCCATGGGGAATAAAGATAAAGCGGAATATTATGGGCTAAATGGATTGCAGATAACCCGGGACATAGCGTCAAAATCCGGCACTTCATTGTTTTTAGAAAAACTGGTGAGTGTTTACAAAAGCAAAAACGACATACCAAGTGCGTTCAAATATCAATCAGAATATGTAGTAATTCAGGATAGCATAAAAATTGAGAAGCAGCTAAAAGACGTAACGCTTGCAGAAATTAAACGCACCAGGAGTGAGAATGCCGCTCTCTCCGACAACAATAGGGCCATATCATCAGAAAACACAAGTTATCTTACAAAATTACAGCAGTATACTAATATTCTTATAGTTATTGCGGCGATACTGGCGTCAGTTGTGCTGATTGTGATTGTGTTGTACAGGCGTAACAAGGAAAAGCAATTAGCCAACCAGCAGTTGCTCCACCAAAAGGAAGAAATAGCGCAGATAAACAAAGAACTTGAGTATCTTAATGAAGAGATAAATACCCAAATGGAGCTTACATCGGCTCAAAATACAGAACTGGAAAGGCTTAACGCGGTAAAAAACAAATTCTTCTCTATCATCTCGCATGATCTGCGTGGGCCGCTTAATACCCTGCAATCCTTATTTAGCATTTATCGTGAGGGCGATATAAAAGAAAGCGAGTTACGCATGCTGCTTGTCCGTTTAGAAGACACTATATTAACTACGGGTGCATTTTTGGATAACCTATTAGAGTGGTCAAAAAGCCAGTTGGAAGGCATAGTTGTTCGGGCTGTTGATTTTAATATAACGGATACAATAACAGACAACGTGCATTTGTTTAAAACCAAAATAGACCTAAAAGGGCTCAAGGTGACCAATAAGGTTAAACAACCTGTTTTTGTATATGCCGATCCGAATATGGTAAGGCTCGTGGTACGAAACCTTTTATCAAACAGCGTAAAGTTTTGTCAAAACGGCGACAAAATAGAAATAGCGGCCAACATTGAAGGCGACAGGGCCATTATCATTATAAAAGATACCGGACCAGGTATCAGTGAAGCCGAGGTGGAAAAACTATTCAGTTTAGAGCACGCTATCAGCACCAGTGACCAGGGCGAAAAAGGTAATAGATTGGGTTTGATACTTTGCCGCGATATGATCGTTCAAAACGGAGGCACACTGACACTTGAGACGAAGCTAAACCACGGAACTGCCTTCAGGATAGATCTACCTGCGGGTAAGCCATCAGGTACACTATTTTAACAAGGCATCTTTTTCTTTGGCGAAAACGTTATAAACCAGTTTATCCAAAAGGGAAGGTAAAACTTTGCTTAGTAAAACGGTTAACTTGCCCTGACCCGTCATAATTAAAGTGCGAGCCCTGTTCTCCACGCCATCAACAATAACAGCGGCAACCTGCTCTGCTGTCATCATTTTCTCTTCATGCAAAGTACTCTCTCCTTGTTGCACGCCATTTTTGTTCAGCGCCGTATTACGGATGTTTGAGGCGGTAAACCCCGGGCAGGCCGTAAGCACATGAACGCCTGTTCTTAAATTCTCTACCCTTAATGCGTCTAAAAAACCATTCATAGCAAATTTTGACGCCGAATAACCTGTGCGGCCGGGTAAACCTTTATAACCTGCAATTGATGATACACCTACCAGCGTTCCCTTTGTTTTTAAAAGCTCGGGCATGGCGTATTTAGTGCAGTATACCATTCCCCAAAAGTTAACGTCCATTAATGATTTAAGCACCTGTACATCTGTATCCTTAAACAGCGCGCGCATAGATATACCTGCATTGTTTATCAACACATCTATTTTGCCAAAAGTTAAAATGGTTTGCTTAATTAAATGCTCACAGTCAGTTTCTGAAACAACGTCACACTGCACAGCTACTACCTTCGCAGCATATTGCTTTTCAAGAGATTGCGCTATTTCGCACAGTGCTACGTACTGTCGCGCACCCAACACCAGGTTGGCGCCGCGTTTTGCAAATTCAATGGCTAATGCTTTGCCGATGCCCGAAGAGGCGCCGGTTATAATAACTGTTTTATCCTTCAACTTCATATTGCGCCGGGTACAGCTGTATGCCCGGTACTTTTATCTCAGGCAGTTTAAACAGGTACTTGGAGGCGAATATAATCATAGCACCATAAAAATGCTTTATGAACGCCCAGCTAAATTTTGGATTGTACTGGCTTTTAAAGTTGATAACATATGTTTTTGGGTAATAGTAGTTTTTTAAACCCGCCAAACGCATTCTGTAGGACAGGTCAATATCATAACCATACAATTGGAAACGCTCATCAAAACCACCAATCTCATTAAATACATTTCTGCGTACCAGCATAAACGCGCCGTTCAGAATATCTATCTCAGAGGTTTGGAACTCCTGAACCCACTCTTTGTTATTACGATTGGTTAGGCGCGATTTTGGAAATTGCTTTGCCAGACCGGTCAGTTTAAAGAAGCTTATCCAGGGCTTTGTAAGCCCACGGTTTGACTCCTGAAGAAATGTTCCTTGAGGCCCTAACATGCGCACACCCAAGCCACTAACATCCTCATGTTCATTCATATAGTCAGTGACCTTTTCTAAGGTCTCTTTTCCTAAAATAACGTCAGGGTTGACTAATAAAATATACTCTCCTCTTGAAGCCTGTATACCCCGGTTAGCTGCCTTGGCTATCCCCTCATTAATGTTGTTGGTTATCAGCCTAAACTGCGGGTAATCTGCGGTAAGTACTTCAACGGTGTTGTCTGTAGATGCATTATCTACTATAATTACTTCATTATCAACCCCATTTGCGGATTTAATTAAAGAATTAAGCGTAAGCTTTAACAGATCACATCTGTTATGATTTACTACAACTACAGATAATTTCATACTACTTGGTTAATGAGTTTTCATACGGAACACGCGTTACAATAGACCTCCCTAAAGTGATCTCATCAACGTACTCTAACTCACCTCCAAATGCTATGCCACGGGCAATAGTTGAAATGTTTATGTTGAAATGTTTTAATTTTTTGTGCAGATAGAAAATAGTAGTATCTCCCTCCATGGTAGCGCTAAGGGCAAATATCACTTCTTTAACCTCACCATCCGTTAGCCGCTCTATTAAAGAATCAACCTGCAGATCTGCCGGGCCTATGCCATCCATGGGCGAAATCAAGCCGCCCAATACGTGATATAAGCCGTTAAACTGGCTGGTATTCTCAATAGCCATAACGTCCCGTGTGTCCTCAACAACGCAAATAACGCTGACATCACGCTTTGGCGATGAACAGATCTCGCATATAGCCTGATCGGATATGTTGTGGCAACGACTGCAAAACTGTATTTCGTTGCGCAACTTAGTAATAGCATGGCTGAATTGCTCTACCTCCTGCTTATTTTGGTTAAGCAGGTGCAGCACCAAACGCAACGCTGTTTTTTGCCCTACCCCGGGTAGTTTGGCAAATTCGGCAACTGCGTTTTCCAAAAGTTTGGATGAGAAATTCATATGGCGAAGATAGGTAATAGTCGGGAAGTCGGGAAGTCTGAAAGTCTAATGAGTTTAAATTATGGAGACTTACACATTTCGGAAATAACTTTAATTTGGAATGTATTTTCGTTATCTATACCTTGTCGTCAAACTTTCGGACTAACGGACTTTCCGACTTCCGTAATAAAAAGCAAATATGTCATCTGGAGTATTATTATCTTTTATAATTGGCTATTTCCTGGTACTACTGGTTATCTCGTGGATAACATCACGCAAATCAGCAGATAACGATACGTTTTTCTCTGCTAACCGCAATTCCAAATGGTATTTGGTGGCGTTTGGCATGATAGGTACCGCGCTTAGCGGAGTAACCTTTATTTCTGTACCCGGTAAAGTTGGTGCACCAAGTGGCGACCAATTTGCTTATTTCCAGTTTATTTTAGGTAACGCTGCAGGTTTTATAGTGGTTGCAACAGTATTGCTGCCTTTGTATTACCGCATGAAGCTAACCTCTATTTACAGTTATATTGAGCATGCTTTGGGTACGTGGAGTTACAAAACTGCAGCAGGTATATTTTTGCTAAGCCGTACCATTGGCTCAGCTTTCAGGCTTTACCTGGTGGTTATTGTTTTGCAGCATTTTATTTTTGACAGCTACGGCATACCGTTTTTTGCTACCGTAATAATTTGTTTGTTGCTGATATGGGCCTACACATTTAAAGGTGGCCTTAAAACCATTATTATAACAGACAGTTTGCAAACGTTGTTCCTTGTATCATCCGTTTTCTTGTCCATCTACTTTATTTGCCGCAGCCTTGATATGAGTGTGTTTGAGGCAGTGGAAGCGGTAAAAAACAGCAGCTATTCTAAAATATTTTTCTTTGATGATTTCATGACCAGCCACTTCCACATCGGCAAGCAGTTTATAGGCGGCATTTTTATTACCATCGGCATGGTTGGCCTTGATCAGGACCTGATGCAAAAAAATCTCAGTTTAAAAAACATCGGCGAAGCGCAAAAAAACATGTTCAGCTTTACCGGGGTGTTTGTGGTGATCAATATCTTCTTTTTATGCGTTGGCGCTATGCTGTATATGTATGCGGCCAAGTACGGTGTTACTGTTGAAAAAACCGACTATCTGTACCCTACCATTGCGCTGAAGTATCTTGGGGTTATACCGGCAATAGTTTTTATGCTTGGGTTAACTGCGGCTACTTTTGCCACTACAGATTCAGCGCTTACGGCGCTCACCACATCTTTTTGTGTTGACTTTTTAAACTTCAATAAGGGCAAAGATGTCAACAGTAAAGCAAATGTGGCTACGCGGCATTACGTTCACGTAGGCTTCTCAGTTTTGCTATTATTAACGATAGTTATCTTTAATGCTATAAACAACGATGCGGTTGTTAGCGCTATCTTCAAAGTAGCATCTTACACATATGGGCCGTTGCTCGGTCTGTATTCATTTGGCTTATTTATGGCCAATAGGCAGGTAAGGGATAAGTTGGTACCGTTTATTTGCCTGATATCGCCGGCAATATGTTATTATCTAAGCTCGCACTCAACAGCGCTTTTTGGTTATACATTTGATAACGAATTAATATTGGTAAACGGCCTGATAACTTTTATAGGGCTGTTTATTACATCAACAGCAAAAAGTGGGAAACTTAGCGCCTGATTTACAGAAAGAATTTTTGAAACAGATATACATTATTAAGGTTTAAAGAGATATGACCGGAGACGAAAAATTAAGAAGAGCATTTGATAACAAGAACTGGCAAGAGATAAAGGTTACCGACTCATGGCAGATATTTAAAATAATGGCCGAATTTGTTGACGGCTTTGAAAAACTGGCTAAAATTGGCCCATGCGTATCTATTTTTGGATCTGCACGTACCAAAACCGATCATATGTACTATCAGATGGCCGAAGATATTGCCCGTTTACTTTCGGAAAGAGGTTACGGAGTAATATCTGGCGGCGGGCCGGGAATTATGGAAGCCGCCAACAAAGGCGCTTACGAGGCCGGCGGTAAATCTGTAGGATTGAATATTGAACTACCTTTTGAGCAGTTTCATAATAAATATATAGACAGGGATAAGATTTTGGAGTTTGATTACTTTTTCATTCGTAAAGTAATGTTCATGAAATACTCGCAGGGTTTTATTGTGCTGCCAGGTGGTTTTGGCACAATGGACGAGGCGTTTGAAGCGATGACACTGATACAGACAGGTAAGATAGCCCGTTTCCCGATAGTGTTTGTAGGCACCGATTACTGGGGCGGTTTGTTTGATTGGGTATCAAAAAACATGCTTGAAAAAGAACACAACATACATCCGGACGATTTGAACCTATACCGTTTAGTTGATACCGCAGAAGAAGCAACTGAACATGTTTTCCGTTTCTATGATAAGTATGTATTGAAACCTAATTTTTAATCAATCACTTATCTTAATTAATGGAACTACCCGAAAAGCAAAAGAAAGCAAGCCTGGGCTTTATTTTTGCCACTTTACTTATTGATGTTATGGGCTTGGGTATTATTATACCTGTTGTACCCAAACTGATTGCACATCTTATACACGGCAACATTAGCGATGCTTCAGCTTATGCAGGCTGGCTTACGGCAGCTTATGCGATAATGCAGTTTGCATGCGCCCCTTTTATAGGAAATTTAAGTGACAAGTTTGGCCGCAGGCCGGTGTTGTTATTTTCTTTGTTAGGGTTTGGTGTTGACTATTTGTTTTCTGCTTTTGCACCAACGATCGCCTGGTTATTTGTAGGGCGAATTGTAGCAGGTATTACAGGAGCCAGTTTCACCACAGCCACCGCCTATATAGCTGATGTAAGCGCGCCTGAGAAGCGCGCGCAAAACTTCGGAATGATTGGAGTGGCTTTTGGTCTCGGCTTTATTATAGGGCCTGTAATTGGCGGCGTACTGGGCAAGCATGATATGCATTACCCGTTTATAGCCGCGGCTTTATTGGCTTTTGCCAATGCAACATACGGATACTTTATGCTACCAGAATCATTACCTATTGAGCACAGGCGACCGCTTGACCTAAAAAAGATCAATCCGTTTACATCTGTTTTTCAATTAAGAAAATATGATTCCGTAGTTGGCCTGGCTGTTGTTTTATTTTTGGTTTATTTTGCTGCACAAGCCGTACAAAGCGTATGGACATTTTATACCATGTATAAGTTTCATTGGAACGAAGACTGGGTGGGTTACTCTTTAGGTTTTGTTGGATTGATGATAGCGGTGGTGCAGGGCGGTTTGATAAGAATAATATTACCGAAACTTGGCGAGCAGCGCAGCATTTGGGTGGGCTTGTTATTATACGCTGTAGGATTAATGCTCTTTGCATTTGCCACAACAGGCTGGATGATGTTTGCAATATTGGTTCCCTACTGCCTTGGCGGTATAGCCGGGCCGGCCATACAGGGTTATATGAGTAATAAGGTGCCCGCAAATGAGCAGGGTAATTTACAAGGCGGCCTTACCGGGTTAATGAGCCTGAGCTCTATATTCGGGCCATTGGTGATGACAGAGTCTTTTTATTACTTTACGCGGCCTGATAATAAAGTGCATTTTCCGGGGGCACCGTTTGCAATTGGCTCGCTTTTAATGCTGATAGGGGCATTATTAGCGATAAGAAGTTTTAAAAGAAACACAAAGTTAACTTAGTGGTTATTAGTAAAATTTAACTTCGGCCTTTTAAAATATGTCTGCACAACTTCCGCCTGAGTCTGATAATGTTTCTGCAAAAAAACCCGGCAAAAAGCGCTCGGCGGCATTAGGTTTTATTTTTATCACCATTTTTATTGACGTGTTGGGTTTGGGTATAATTGTACCTGTATTACCTAAGCTTTTAGAAACACTTGGCCATATAGATGTAAGCACAGCTTCAAAATACAGCGGCTGGCTCAATTTTGTATATGCCAGTATGCAACTGCTGTTTGCCTCAATTATAGGCGGCCTTAGCGATAAATATGGTAGGCGCCCGGTACTCCTCATCTCTTTATTTGGCTTTAGTATAGATTATCTGTTTATGGCCTTCGCCCCTTCTATCGCCTGGTTGTTTGTGGGCCGGTTTATAGCAGGTGTTGCCGGTGCAAGTAATGCTACGGCCACGGCCTATATTTCTGATATCAGTACCGGCCATAAACGTGCTGCAAACTTTGGTTTAGTGGGTGCCGCTTCGGGTTTTGGCTTTATTATTGGCATTGGACTGGGTGCCTATCTGGGCGACCTCAATTTAAAATTTCCGTTCCTGGCTGCCGCCGGGTTTGCATTTTTTAATGCTTTGTACGGATTCTTTGTACTGCCGGAATCATTAAAACCACAGCACCGCCGCAATTTTGAATGGCGCCGGGCAAATCCTGTAGGTGCATTGATTACCATTTTTAAACGCCACCCTGAATTGGGGGGATTAATAAGTGTGCTTACGCTGGTTTACACGGCGCAAAAATCCGTAGAGTACCTTTTATCGTTCTATCTATTTGAGAAGTTTGAGTGGACGCTAAACAGCGTAGGAACATTGGGTATTTTTATCGGTGTGTTGCTTGTTGCCATACAGGGAGGACTGATCCGTTACACCATACCTAAATTTGGTCAGCAAAAAAATATAGTGGCAGGGTTGATTTTTTATGCAGTCGGGCTTATTCTAATAGCATTTGCAACCCAGGGATGGATGATGTATTTGTTTATGATCCCTTATTGTCTTGGTGGTATAGGCGGCCCGGCTTTGCAGGCATTTGCTACAGAAAAGGTTGCTAAAAACGAGCAGGGTGAACTACAGGGAGCAATAACGATTGTTAACAGCCTGAGTGTTATTATAGGCCCCTTGCTGTTTGGTTATACGTTTTATGCCTCTACTAATAAAAATGGCGCGTGGTATTTCCCAGGCTTTTCCTACCTGATAGGCGCCTTAATGGTGTTAATTGCGATGTTTATTGTGATAAGAAGTTTCAGAAAGGCTGATGCTGCCAAGCATAAGCGCGTGCCTAATCCAGTCCGCTTACCCCTCCAGAAATAACAAACTTCATCATATCAGCTGCATTTCTATCAATGGGTTTAACTTTATCTGCAGCTATAATTACAACTTGCCCTGCAAACGAGTAGGAATAAGGAAAATAAACCGCTACATCCCCCGGCAGCCCAAGTTTTGTTAGATCTTTTTGAACCAAAAAACCTATTTTTTTTAAGCCGACCTCGTTTACTTCAACAATTACTGCCTCGTTAAACTTCTTTTCGTCGCCTACAAAAGCAACAGTCAAATCTTTTATAGATGAGTATAGAAATTTAAATAACGGCAGCTTATTGATCCATCTGTTAAACCATTTTTTAATGGGATCAGTAATTACATTGGTTACCAGCACGCCGGCAATCATTATCACAACAATAACGTTTAGAATACCCAATCCGGGAATATGGATGGGTTCGCCTTCTTTATCAGCTAAGATAACATCACTTAAATTAAGGGCGTTATCAATTGTTGATACTGCCCAATAGATCAAAAACATAGCGGCGCCGATAGGAATAACAACTATCACACCTTTCAGAAAATAATTTAACAGCGCCCCAAGTATCCTCTTCATGTTTTCCGAATATTTCTACTCGTAAAAGTACACCCTTTTTACGCGTTGTGAAATATTAGTTAAAATTTCATAGGGTATGGTTCCAATTTGGGTGGCCAACTCCTCTATACGATATTCATTATTGAAAACTATAACGTCATCCCCTTCTTCTACATTTAGCGCAGTAACATCTATCATGGTCATATCCATTGATATATTGCCTATGGTGGGGACAAGGGTACCGTTAACTAACATTTTGCCAACGCCATTGCCAAATGCGCGCAAGTAGCCATCTGCGTAACCTATACGCACTGTGGCTATTTTGCCGTTATCAGCCATCAAACCTTTTCGCGAGTAACCTATCGTATCCCCGGCATTCACCTTGCGCACTTGCGAAACGCTGGTTTTCAAAGTAGCAATGGGTTGTAAGCCACTTTCTGTAGGCGATACAGCTGCATCAACACCATATAAGCCAATCCCTAACCTCACCATATCATACTGTGCTGCGGGCCAGCGCGTAATACCTGATGTATTGCACAGGTGTTTAATTACTTTATATCCTAAAGCTTCCTCTATCTTTTTATAGGCGGCGTCAAACCGTTTTATCTGCGTCTCGGTAAAACCGTCGTGCTCCGCGGCATCGCTTGCTACCAGATGAGAGAATACCGATTTAACCTGTATGTACTTGTTTATTTCAAGCATATCACAAAGCGTATCAACCTCAAACTCTTCAAAACCAAGGCGATGCATACCCGTATCTAACTTAATATGTACCGGGTAGGCAGAAATTTCATTCAGCTGGGCATATTTAACAAATTCATCCAACAAACCAAAGCTGTACATAACCGGCTCCAATTTATATTCAATCAGTTTATCAAATGCAGAATATTCGGTGTTCATTACTGCTATAGGCAGCGTTATGCCGGTTTGTCGCAAAGAAACTCCTTCATCCGCGTAAGCAACAGCCAGGTAATCTACTTTGTTATATTGCAGCATATTAGCCAACTCAAAAGTCCCGCTGCCGTATGAGAATGCTTTTACCATGGCCATGACCTTAACACCTGGTTTTATTTTGGCCTTATAATAATTCAGATTATTAAGCAAAGCATTCAAATTGATCTCCATCACGGTCTCGTGGTTTTTCTGCGATAGCAATCTGCTTATCCGTTCAAACTCAAAACTGCGCGAGCCTTTTATCAGGATGGTCTCGTCTCTAAACCGTAAGCTACTTAGTTTAGCCAGTAAGGCATTGGTATCAGCAAAAAAATGCTTTTCTGGCACATCAATGGCATCCTGCCTTCTCATAAGGGCGTCTCCCACGCCAATAAACCTGTCTATGGTTTTACTATGCACAAGCTCAGCCACCTGTTTATACAATAGATCATCCGTCAATCCCGACTGAAAGATATCAGATAGAATAAGTGTCTTCTTTTTATGCTGATTTTGTTGATTTAGAAAATTAAGTGCAATCTCCAAAGATTGGATATCAGAATTATAAGTATCATCAATAACAGAGCAATCATTTGTCCCGGTTTTAAGCTCCAGGCGCATACTCACGGGACTAAGCCGCTCAATACGCTTATCAGCTTCAACCGCCGAATAACCCAATGCCAGCATTGTTGCCCAGCAAGTTATAGCGTTCTCAACAGAGGCCTCGTCAGTAAATGGAATAAGGCACTCTATTTCCTGCTCTTTGTATTTTGCCCGCAAGTAGTAATTTTTGGAGATAACCGTCTCGCTGAAAACGTACAGATCAGCCTGCCTGAAGGTGCGGCTCCAGGTAAAACAGGTGTCAGCTATTATTTCGTCTTTGTAATCTGTTACCTGGTCGTAATTATAAATTACCAATCTGCAGCCAACAAATAACTTCAATTTTTCGCGCACTTTGCCTTTAAAATCCTCAAAGCCTTCATTGTGGGCAGGGCCCAAATGGGTAAGTACACCAACCGACGGTTTGATAATCTGTTTTAACCGCTCCATTTCACCAGGCACAGAAATACCGGCCTCAAAAATGCCCAATTCGTTTTTTTCAGTCATTTGCCACACAGACAGGGGCACCCCTATTTGCGAGTTATAGCTTTTGGGGTTACGCACTACATTTTTATCAATGGCAAATAACTGGTATAGCCATTCTTTTACAATAGTTTTGCCATTACTGCCTGTAATGCCTATTACTTCAATATTAAAGCGATCGCGATGATAGGTAGCCAATTGCTGCAATGCAGAAAGCACATCAGGTACGATAAGGAAGTTTGCAAGAGGTAACTTTATCTCAGGCCCTTGCTTTACTACAAAATTTCGAATACCGGCAGCGTAAGCCTCGGCAATAAAGGCATGCCCATTGCGCCTGCCGCTCAGTGCAAAAAACAAACCATCGGCAGCATTGGTAATGCGGCGGCTGTCAGTAAGCAATACGTTTATAACGTCATCTATAATAATATCGCCTTCGGCCTTAATAATATCTTTAACCTGCTGAATGGAGTACTGATTGCTGAGCATATATGACGCTAATTTGCTTATATTTCTGCCAATAGAAGAAATTTTTGGCATTTTTGGTTTTAATGGACGTTCCGAAAAAACAAAAAATAATTGATGAGAAGCTTGCGCTTGACAAGGCCGGGCATTATTGTGCCTACCAGGAGCGCTCACAACAGGAAGTTAGAGATAAATTATACGAGTGGGGTCTTTGGCCTGCCGCGGTAGAAAACATAATTGTAAAGCTTATTGGTGATGGCTTTTTAAATGAAGAACGCTTTGCTAAAGCATATGCTACAGGTAAATTCAGGCAGAAGGCCTGGGGCAAAATTAAAATAAAACAGGGTCTTAAACTAAAGAAGGTGCCTGATGTTTTGATAAAGAAAGCGCTAAACGGAATTAATTACGATGACTACCTGGAAACCTTGCGCATTATAATTGAAAAGAAATCGACTATATTGAACGAAAGCAATGCTTATAAACGCCGTTATAAGCTGCAACAATACGCGTTGGGCCGTGGCTTTGAAAGCGATCTGATAACGGAGGTTTTGAAAGACAGCGAGTTATAAAAACATTCAAAAAAAATATAGTTTTCCCTTGCAGAATATCCTTTTCTGTCTATATTTGCACTCCGCAAACGCGAATGTGTTGAACGGAAATACAAAATGCGAAAGTAGCTCAGTTGGTAGAGCACGACCTTGCCAAGGTCGGGGTCGCGAGTTCGAATCTCGTCTTTCGCTCCAATAACTCCCTTCTGAACTAACAGAGGGGTTTTATTTTTAAAAGGTTAACGCCTGCTCAGATGGTGGAACTGGTAGACACGCAGGACTTAAAATCCTGTTCCCGTAAACGGAGTGCGGGTTCGATTCCCGCTCTGAGTACAAAGCCTGATACACGCCCGTATCGGGCTTTGTTGTTTTAATACGTTAGATCAAGATTACTGTACCTATTGAGGCTTTTTACATTAGACGTTCTTTCCGGACTTGTTTTGTTTTTCAGGTTGAGGTACCTGCGGCGATTCATTTGATTTAGCTAACGAGATCAACCCTCCCATAGCTCCCAGATTCATTGAGTCTAATGCAGAACTTGGTACAATAACCATAGACCCTTTTTCTTTTAACCCTTCAAACAACATATTCATCCCTCTAAGATGCAAGGCCACCGGATTATTAACATAGTGCAGGCTTGCCTCTGCAATTTCTGTTTCGGCAGTCCCAAGTATAACCCTTGCTCTACGTTCTCTCTCTGCCTGTGCCTCCTTGCTCATGGCATCGTTTAGATTTCAAAATTTAATCTTTTTTAACACCAAACCTGTAAGAAATTCTGACTTTTGAAAGTATGAAGCCTGGTAAACGCCCTATATAGGCATTGTTGTGTTAAATAAATTACAGTTTAATTCTTACATCTGCCAACTCAAGGCACGGTATTGGCATACTGTAACAGACTATGAAATTGATACTGTTAGGCATCGTTTTTTGTGCAGTTATAAATACAGCTGCTGCACAAAACCAAACCCCCACTCCTATCGCTGTAAAAAACAGACCGGATGAGCTGATGGATCCTAAAAAAGACATTCCGGCAAATATCTTAGCGCTACAGCAATCTTCTATATTTTTAAGATCTCTTGATGTTAGTGGCCTAACTCAAACCTTCAATAACCCTGGACCGTTAACCGTTTTTTTACCAGCCGACAGCGCGTTTAATAAATTATCGCCCGGTATGCTGGATGCCCTGTTAACGCCTAAAAAAAAGCACGATCTAATTTCTTTAATAACTTACCATGTTTTACCGGGTAAAGTTTCTGCTAAAAATATTGCTAAAGAAATAGGTCGGGGCAAAGGACTGGCTGTTTTTAGAACACTCTCAGGCGCCTCGCTAAAAGCACAGTTTGACGAGAGCGGAAATATTATACTGATTGACGAAGCTGGTGGTAAAAGTACTATTCAAAAAAGCGATCTGAAACAGCATAATGGCCTGATACATCTGGTCTCGGCTGCGTTGATACCTAAAATAAAACAGATTTAAATTTATTTCATAGACTATAAAAAATTGCAAATGTGAGCTTTTAGCGCGAGTAACAAATTAACTTTAATGCAAATCAAAAGAATCGGCTTTTTTGGACACAAGTATAACCGCTCACATATACATCTGATTTATAAATTAACATTTGTCTATCAAATATATTATCTTTGGTAGCAAACGGGAAGCGATCAAGACGCTTATCTTAACTACCCTAAAATCCGTTTACCTTTAAATAAATAAGGTGACCTGATTTAATACAAAACTTAAACCGTTGCATAGACATGGAGAACCAAATTCTTGACAAGAAAAACAGATACATTCTTTTCCTATGTGTATTTTTCTTTGGTTTCCTTTTGTTCAAAAATTACCAATACCAATTGTTTGATAACCTAGACCCATCATGGATCTTTACATTAAATTATGCGTCTTCGCACAATTTAATGTATGGTAACGACATTGTATTTACTTACGGTCCTTTAGGATTTCTTGGATATAATAGCATTGTCGCCGGACTGGATATTCCTTTGCTACTCCTTTCTATTATTATAAAAAGTGGGTATTCA
This sequence comes from Mucilaginibacter sp. HD30, assembly GCF_054061755.1. Classification (NCBI taxonomy): domain Bacteria; kingdom Pseudomonadati; phylum Bacteroidota; class Sphingobacteriia; order Sphingobacteriales; family Sphingobacteriaceae; genus Mucilaginibacter; species Mucilaginibacter sp. HD30. Next base: position 841,163 of record NZ_JBSSEO010000001.1, on the reverse strand, counting down.
ATTTATTTCTTTTTTATAATCGCTGATGTTGCTAATAAAATAATAAAAAACGAGTCGAAAGATTTGTCAACGGTTGTCAAATATATTTTGGTACCCTGGTTTTTTTTTAAATTCGCAGTGTACGGTGAATTCACAATATTTTTTTTGATATGTCTAATTCATTCAACGATAGTGATTCTTTCGGATCGTTTACAATCGCCGCTGTTCGCGTTCCTGGCATTTAAAAAAACACTTGTTGCCGCATTTACAGGTTTTACAACATCAATGCTTTTTTTTGTAAAGGTTAGCTTCTTCCCTTTTTTAATTTTAGTGTCTTTTTTAGTATTAATGGCATTTCTAATTAAGAAACAAGGAAAGAATAGTATTATTTTCTTGATATCCGCGATAACGACTTTTACTGTTATTTATTTATCAACTAATATCAATTTATCAGGCTACCTTCTCAATTCTTTAGAAATCATTAATGGATACAAAAAGGCCAATCAAATATTTACGTGGCCCAACTATAGTTACGATGTATACCTGAGCATCGCACTAATACTACTTTCCACGGGATTGCTGTTAACAAAAACTCCGGTTGAATTTGTTAAAAAGAATATTCTATTACTTCCGTTGTTCTTTCTGACCATTTATTTTCTATTTATATATTCTTACACCCGTGGTTTTACCGGAGGACTTATATTCAATGTGTCGTTCTTTGCTATAATTTTATTTTGGTTATCCACTCTTCACGGCAATGATGTTGTCTCACGGCAGTCTAACAATGTCATAATATTGATTCTCTTCCTGAGCTTTGTATTTTACGCGGATAAAACCAGCGTCATTCAGAAAAAAACTTTCTACAGTAAGATACCTTCAAAATTTTTAAATAAATCTGAAACTTTTGACATATACCCTTACTTAACATCTCTTTGCTATAGCAACGGATTAAGGTATTTACCCCGACCTGTTTTGCAGTCATACTCCGCTTATACGAAGAAATTAGATTCATTAGATGCCTCTTTCTTTGCTAATAAAAAAGTAGATAACATCATTTTTCATAGTAATAAAACTGGAGAATTTGGCGGGATTAACACAATTGATGGTAGATATTTTATGTATGATGAGCCTTTAAGTAAATTAGAGATTTTAAAAAGTTATTACGTTAAGAATCAAATTAACGATTCCTTATTTATCGCTTCCAAACGACAGAAACGTTTGTCACTCAATTTAAAGTTAATAAGGAGAAAAGTAATTAAGCTTAATGAAGTTTACCAGGTAAACGCAGATAGCAACAAACTTTTATTTTTTATAGCTACAGTTGATTATACTAGGAAATCAAAATTACTTTCGCTGATTAAGCGCATGCCTTATTTAAGGGTAAAACTATTTTTGGATGGCGGAAGAGATACTACTTTTAATTTAGTATCGGATTTACTTCAACATCCATGTGTGTTAAACAAATACTGCGCAGATTATAACGACTACTTTAAGTTAATGAATACTTCTTCCACTCTTACTAAGTTACCAAATATACGGGGTATAAAATTTCTTGCCAACGTAGGCTCTTACCAAGATGTGATTGATTTTAAGGTGTACGAAGCTTTGTGAGTTATGCTTTTAAAAGGATGCATATCGTCAGGAAAAAATTAATTTTCTCTAAATCAAAATAGAATGCTCAAATTAAGTGTAGTAATACCTGCTTACAACGAAGAGGAGACGATTACCGAAACGATTACCACGCTTTATCAACGGTTATCTGAGGAAAATATTGATCATGAAATTATTGTAATAAACGATAATTCAAAAGATGCCACATTAGAAATTTTAACAAATCTTTCTTTAACCATTCCGTCTTTAAAGTTTTTTACTAATACCGGACTAAATGGCTTTGGCTTTGCGGTGCGTTACGGTTTAGAGCGTTTTGAGGGAGACTGCGTAGCAGTAATGATGGCAGACCTTTCTGACAGTCCTGACGATTTGGTTAAGTATTATTATACAATGCTTGCTAACAAAGTGGATTGCGTATTTGGATCGCGATTTATAAAAGGAGGCAAAGTTTATGACTACCCTAAGTTGAAATTAATCATCAACCGTATAGCAAACGCTATTATTAATATTAGCCTCGGCATTGGTTATAATGATTCAACTAATGCTTTTAAGTTATATAGAAGGCATACAATAGATGGTATAAAACCATTTTTAGCACCCCACTTTAACTTAACAATTGAATTACCATTAAAGGCTATAGTCCGAGGTTATAGTTATGTGGTGGTTCCTAATACCTGGCGAAACCGAAAAGCCGGTAGATCTAATTTAAATATAAAGGAAATGGGTAGCCGCTACCTTTTTATTTTATTATATGTACTTATTGAAAAGTTTTTTTCAAAAAGTGACTTTAAAAAGAAATGGGACTAATTAAAAATACTCTTTGACAAGTTTACCGGCACTTACAATTATATTATGCCAATTTTTCAATTATATAATTCAAATGATACATGAAAATATTGATTACCGGTATTTGCGGTTTTGTTGGATCTTCAATCGCAAAAGAATTACTCAAAGACAATCCTGGTGCAGAAATTTTCGGAGTAGATAATTTTTCTAGGTCAGGAAGTTGGATTAATAAACCAATTCTTGAAAGTATAGGCATAGAGATCTACCACGCAGACGTGCGCCAAGCCAGCGATTTGCAGGTTCTGCCACGGGCAGATTGGGTTATTGACGCAGCCGCAAACCCAAGCGTGTTAGCAGGAGTGGACGGCAAGACCAGTACGCTACAGTTAATTGAAAATAATTTATTTGGCACCATTAATTTATTAGAATATTGTAAGAAACATACCGCGGGCTTTATCTTACTATCTACCAGCAGGGTTTATTCAATACCACCACTTGCTTCTCTTAAAGTTAAAACAGTGAACGGTGGGTACGTACCTGATGAGAACCAGCATTTTGTAACAGGTTTAAGCGGTGCCGGAGTATCTGAAAATTTCTCAACAGCATCGCCAATCTCTTTATACGGCTGTACAAAACTTAGTTCAGAGCAGTTAGCTTTAGAGTATGGCATAACATTTGGTTTTCCTGTATGGATAAATCGTTGTGGGGTTATGGCCGGAGCTGGGCAATTTGGTCATCCGGGGCAGGGAATTTTCGCCTATTGGATACATAGTTTCAAAGAACAAAAAGAACTTAAATATATTGGATTTAATGGTACCGGTAGCCAGGTAAGAGACTGTTTGCACCCTAAGGATTTGATCCCATTATTTAAAAAACAATTTATGGAAGCACTATTAAGCACCCAACCACGCATAATCAACATAAGCGGGGGGATTGAAAATAGCATGTCTTTAGCTCAATTAACACATTGGTGTGTAAAAAGATACGGAGAAAAACAGATTATTTCAAGCAATACAGAACGCCCATTTGATATTCCATGGATGGTGCTTGATTACTCAAATGCAAAAAAAACATGGGATTGGGCACCAAAAACCTCAATAACAGAAATCTGTGAGGAAATAGCGGGTTTCGCCGAAACTCAAAATAATTGGTGTGATATTTCATCTTCTTAATTGTAGACTGCCGATCTATCTTTTACATACTTTGAAATCTGACCTATGACGACAAACTGCAACTAACCAATAAATGTATCATTAACAATGTAATAAGAATTGGTAAAATGTAGGCGTTTTAAGCTAAAAGTTATGTATCACAAAACCGTTTTTATTAATTAGGGAGCACTATTTTCTTATTGTTAGCTACTTGATTTTTAAAACAGCCAGACACATTTCTTGGCAAAACAGTCTTTTTAAATTGAGTCTTTAACTGGTGAGATGCCATTTAAATCTACTTTTTTATGACAAACCGATAACTTAGGTTTTGCGTAATTTTGATAAACACAATAAAAAATATGAGAAAGATAGCAGCAAGCCTGTTAATATTATTTAGCATAGTTGCGGTAGGTTGCCAGGATAGCAATGGCCAGCAGGTTAAAAGAACATTGGCCAAAACCGATGCGGAGTGGAAAAAGATACTTACGCCTAACCAATACCATATTATGGTTGAAAGCGGTACCGAGCAACCGTTTCAAAATGCCTATCATGATAATCACCAAAAAGGTGTATATGTTAGCGCAGCAACCGGCGAAGTCCTTTTTTCATCAGAAGATAAATTTGATAGCGGAACGGGTTGGCCCAGTTTTGTAAAACCCGTTGATGCTAAAAAAGTAGAAATAGTTGTAGACAACAGCTACGGCATGGAGCGCGACGAAGTTATTGAGCGTAGCACCGGCTTGCATTTGGGCCATGTGTTTGATGATGGCCCTAAGTCTCGCGGCGGCAAAAGATACTGCATGAATTCGGGTGCGCTTAAATTTATCAAGCAGTAAGCCTTCTGTTTACGTTAATTGAAGGTCGCACTTGTTGCGGCCTTCTAACACCACTCTCAAAATTTAGCGCTGCAGTAAGGTCTATCCAATCAGGGTTAACAGGCCTGATCATTCTTTCTTTTTGCGGGCGGGTGTATGTACTTACCATTTTAAAGCGCTCCATCGCCATCTCTTCGTTATTTATCTCTTCAAAATAAACCAGGCGATTTAGCTGCTTTGAGTTATCAAAGAACAAAGTAGGCATCTCATTATAAAATTTGATGGTTTTTAACAGGTCTGAACACAGGCCAACATGCAGGTTATTGCGGTTTCTGTCGGTGATGATATAAATAAAGCGCTTCATTTGATAATAAAATTTGCTGATGAAAAAATAATTACTAACTTTATGAGCATAAAATTACTAATTATTTTAGCAATTCCAAGTTTTATGGCAAATATTTCTTTAAATATTAAATTCCTCCGGAAGAAAAAAGGTCTTACCCAGCAACAGTTTGCAGATGAGGTAGGTATAAAACGGTCATTAGTGGGTGCGTATGAAGAAGAACGCGCAGAACCCAAGTATGACTTACTAAAAAAAATAGCAATATATTTTGATATTAGTCTTGACGACTTTATTAATGAAGAAATAAACGAAAAATGGGCGCCCAAACCGAAAGGCAATCCTGATAATTTGCGCATTCTCAGCATATCAGTAGATAAAGAAGATAACGAGAATATAGAAATGGTGCCTGTAAAAGCCGCCGCCGGTTATTTAAATGGATATGCTGATCCGGAATATGTGGCCAAGCTGCCCAAGTTCTATTTGCCGATGTTTAAACAAGGGACTTACCGGGCTTTTGAAATTAATGGCGACTCTATGCTGCCGCTAACATCAGGCACAACCATAATAGGCGAATATGTTGAGAACTGGGCAGATGTTAAACCCGGCCAAACGTATGTGGTGGTATCAAAAACGGAAGGCGTGGTTTATAAACGCATAGGCAATAAATTTAAAGACAATAAGAAACTAAAGCTGGTATCAGACAATCCTGTTTACGATCCTTACGAAATAAACGGGGAGGATGTGCTTGAATTATGGAAGGCCAAAGCCTATATATCTATGCAATTACCAGAGCCTACGCCAGAGCCTACCATGGAAAGCCTCACCAATATGATGGCGCAGATGCAAAGATCAATAAGCAATTTACAGCAAAATAAAAATTAGATCATTCTATTGCGGGGATAAATAATGGCGTCAAAAGTTGATGATTTTATACAGCAACATTTAAGTTACATAGTAAAAATTAAACCTTTAGCGTATACCTTTATCTTACACTAAAACAATAAAAACCGTAGAAAAATGAAAAAAGTATTATTAGTAGGCGCTTTCGTATTAGGCATCAGCGCTGTTAGCTTCGCACAAGGCGGTGGCCAGGGCGGCGGCAGAAGAGGTGGTACACCTGAACAACAAATTGAGCGTTTAAAAACTTCAGTTACAGGTATCACCGATGATCAAACAGCTAAATTAATGGTTGTTTACCAAACTGCTGCTAAAAGCAGAGATAGTTTAACTACTGCTTTAAATGGCGATTTTGGTGCTATGAGAGAAAAAATGGCTCCGATTACTGCAGCTACGACCGCAAAGTTAAAAACTATTTTAACTGCTGACCAGTTTGCAGCTTACGAAAAAGCACAAGCCGCACGTATGCAAGGTGGTGGCGGTCCTCGCTAATTTACCTCTTATGTTCTAATAAAAAAGCCTTCCCTAATTCCGGAAGGCTTTTTTATTGTTCCAATATTTTTTAAGAAAAAAAATCCGCCCTGATAAAATCAGGACGGAAACAAAAACTAAAAAGGGTAACTTGTAATGTGCTTATTTAATAGCTTGAAAAAAAGCAAGGCCTTCATTTGGAACTGCTTTCAAAATAACCTCTTTATTTCCTTTTACCAGGTCAACAAAATAAACCAATGGCTCTACAGTAGTATTTTCGTATTGTATAACATGGCTAACAGTATAGTCGGCGTATTTAGCTTTAATCTCTTTACGGTTAGTTTCAGGTAAAAGCAATAAAGATACTTCTTGGGTGCGACCAAGGTAATCTCCTTCAAGGTCATAAAATGCAGTGAATTTTCCGCTTTCGGTAACAAACTCAACTTTTTGGCAGTTTGGAGTTACTGTCCAAACAACATTTGAAGCATTTTCAAATTCGGCAGAGAATTTGGTAAGTGCAGTATATGATACGTTTTTCTCACCATCAGCTTTAGCTTTTTTTCCACCATCTGCGAACGCAGTTACACTAAACATTGTAGCGATTGCTGCTGTAATAAATAATTTTTTCATAGTCTTAAATTTTAAATCCATAACAAAAGTAAGGCAACGTTAATGATTTGGCAAATAAATTTGAATTTTTATGAAAATTTCATAACAATGGGTAATAAGGGATGCTATTTTTTCATATTTTCAAACAACAAGGTGTACAAATTACAATATCTTCAATCAGCTTAGTGTATAAAATACAATAAGAAAATTCAATTGTGTAACAAACACACTAACATAAACCTAAAACAGACCAAAAAGTGCCAAATTTTAATTCTAACGCCATTTTTACACCAATTTAACACAATGACACTTTGCTGACAAACGTGTTTTTTACTGCGATTTTACCGTAATTTCAGTTATAAAATTCTACCCGTTTTGAACTAAAATTTAACTGAAAAGGCTTCATTTTCAACAAAATCCTTTAACGATTTGCTATTCAAATTATCATATCGTAATATTGCGATATAATAATGGGCGTAACACGTACAGATATATTCTCTGATGAGCAAAACCGTTTAGCGGTTATGCTGAAAGCTATTGCGCATCCGGCACGCATTGCTATCCTGGAACACATTATAAAAGCCAATGCCTGTATTTGCGGTGATTTGGTAGATGAACTGGGACTTGCGCAAGCAACCATATCGCAACACTTAAAAGAACTGAAAAATGCAGGGCTTATACAAGGCACCATTGAAGGTGCAAGCGTTTGCTACTGTATTGAGCCTAAGGCCTGGGCCATGTTAAAAACAAACTTGAATAAGTTTTTCGATTCGTATACCGAGCCTAAAAGCTGCTGCTAAAAAAATTTGAATACAACCATCGTAATATTGCAATAACACATTATATACAGTTAGCATGGAAACAATAAAATGGCAAATGTTTAAAGAACAATTAATTGCCAATACAGCGTTAACGCTACAATTTAAATACGCCGAAGACAAATGGGTAGGTGCCGCTTATCATATAACAGAGATAAAACAAGCACCCATCACCTCTGTAGACTGTGGTGGCGTAATGAATGCCTGGACCGAAATTATAGTGCAGCTTTGGGAACCTTTGGGTAAAGCAACAGAAAGAGCCATGCAAGTAAGCAAAGCGCTATCTATAATTACTGTGGTTGAAAAAGCTTTACCCTTAAACCCAAATGGCATAGTTAAAATAGAGTTTGGTAACTCAAAATTTGATACGCGGCAAATGCTGCCGCAGGCTTTGCTTATTGAGGGAGATAATCTTGTGGTGGATCTTCGGCCCGACACAGTGCAGTGCAAGGCAATTGAAAGAGGTGGCAGCTGCGGTACCGATGAAAAAGGCGATGAGTGCTGCACACCCGTTACAGCAGCTAAACCAATTACCCAATTAAAAAATCTGGCGGTTGCTACTGATTGTTGTACACCTGGTTCGGGCTGCTGTTAAATGTTAGCCGTTATTATTAAATATAAAAAGGCAATTGTAATCACAACATCAGTTGTGGTTTTGCAATTGATCTTTGGTTGGGATGCAAAATTCTTCATCATCAATCTTATATGGTTATTAGTGTAATTTATATATATGAAGAAAGTTTTAGTACTATGCACAGGCAATAGCTGTCGCAGCCAAATGGCACACGGATATTTACAGTTTTTTGCTGGTGATGCCGCACAGATCTACAGCGCGGGTATAGAAACCCATGGCGTTAACCCTAAGGCCATTAAGGTTATGGCAGAAGATGATATCGATATATCCGGTAATACATCCAACAATGTGAACGAATACGCCGCTATAGATTTTGATGCAGTTATAACCGTATGTGATAATGCTAACGAGGCTTGCCCCTACTTCCCCGGTAATGTGCAGCGCTTTCATCAAAACTTTCCTGACCCTGCAAAGGCAACAGGTTCGGCAGAGCAAATACTGGATGAGTTTAGAAGCGTGAGAAATATGGTAAAAGCTTACTCAGCAGATTTTGTGCTCAAGCATCTTCAATAACGAGTATTTTGTATAAACTGTTAATAATAAGCCTGATATTTATTAATAAGTATGGGGCGTATTGTTAATTAGTGGTAGCTGCTATCGCTCAGGCTTACATCTATACATATGGTTAACACCCTATTGCGATTATAATTGTTTATATTGCACAAGCTCCCGCTTTATAAACCATTACAATTTTAATTGATGAAGACACGGTATTGTGCATTATTGCAGAAATTCTGCTTACGTTTTTTTGCATTCCTTTGTCTTCCTCTTTTTTCATTTGCAGAAGATCCCGCTATATTAAAATCTGATTCGCTTTACCGAAAAGCCGACTACCGGCAAGCTATTTCTGTTTTAGAAGCTCGGCTTACCCTGGCTCAAAAAAACAAAGAAAACGTCATCAAAATAGTTCTGTATAATAGTTTAGGCAAGGCTTATTCACAATTGGGCGAAAGTGTTGAAGCACTGAAGAATTATCAGCTGGCTATAAAAATGACCGAAGTAACCGGCGACAAACAACGCACCGGGAAGATCTTAAAAAACATAGGCGCACTTTACGAGGAACAGAAAAACTTCACGCAGGCCCTATCCTACTATGATAAGGCACAGGATATAGCCATAGCAATTAAAGATCAATCGTTATTAGCCGACTGTTATAATAACAGGGGTATTATTTACGAACAGCAATTGAAATATGATAATGCCTTGGCGGTTTATAAAAAAGCGCTTGCTATTTACCAAAAGCTGAACATACCTGACAGGATAGCGCTTAGCTTAAATAATATTGGTATCGTATATAAATTCCAGAAAAAATTTCCCCAATCGCTTGAGTATTATAACCGGTCGCTTATATATTCTGAAAAATTGGGTGATCGTTTTTTTGTGGCCGCTAACCTTAATAATATGGGCAATGTGTATGCCTTAATGAGCAATTACCCTAAAGCAATAGAATTTAATACCAGAGGCTTAAAAATTGCCGAAGATATTAAAGCGACCAATATTATGGTAGAAGCTTACGGTAGCCTGGCAGATGATTATGCGGGAATAGGTGATTTGCAAAAAGCTTTAGAACTAAAGAATAAATTTATTGCCGTTAAAGACGAATATATCAATGTGGAACGCTCAAGCCAAATGGCAGAAATGCAAACCCGCTATGAAACCGAGAAAAAGGAAAATCAGATCGTCACATTAAAACAACAACAGCAAATAAGCTCGCTTAATATTGAACAGCAGCAATTGCAGCTGCAAAAAAGAAATTACCAGGTATTAACTATAACAGGTGTAACTATCAGTTTGGTAATTTTTGGCTATTTGTACAATAATCGGCAGCGCGCAAGGCAGCAATTAGATAAACTGAAGGCGATAGCCGACACCGAAAAACAAGAACGCACACGTATTGCTAAAGATATACATGATGATATGGGCTCGGGCCTGTCAAAGATCATTTTGATGTCGGGCATGATAGAGGAGAAAATAAAAACAAGCGGCTACGGAACTAAAGAGATCAGCAGCATAAAGCAAATATCGCAGGAGTTGGTAGACAATATGCGCGATCTTATTTGGGTGCTTAACCCGGAAAATGCTACCCTTGATAATTTGGTGGCACGTATACGCGAGCACTGTTCAGACTACCTTGACGGCCTGTTGGTTAAAACTGAGTTGGATATACAACACGATGTGCCTTATGTGCGCATATCGCAACAAACACAGCGCAATATATTCTTAACCATTAAAGAAGCCCTGCACAATTGTGTGAAACATGCCAATTGCGACAAAATAACTATCGGGCTTACTTTTAAGGACGGCTTGCTAACCGTTAGCGTTACAGATAGTGGTAAAGGCTTTGAAGCCGATGAGTTGAAACGCAAAGGCAATGGGTTGCGTAATATGCAGCAGCGGATGCAATCAATAGGCGGAAAATTTACAATTAACTCCGGCTTGGGCCAGGGTACAACCATACAAACCAGTATACAACTGGCTTAACACGAATATGCCCCAATACCATAATACTACTTTAGTGTAATTGATGGTATTGTTATATAGGTATAATTTTATAGCATGGCAATAAATGTGGCGATAATAGAAGACCAGCAGGACCTGCGCGATGTGCTTGTGGTACTTATAAATGGCAGCAGCGGGTTTAGTTGTGCCGGCGCATTTGAAAATGCGGAGGACGCCATCACTTCCATCCCCTTGCTTAACCCGGATGTGGTTTTGGTAGACATCCACCTGCCCGGCCAATCAGGCATAAGCTGTGTTGGTAAGTTAAAGCAACAATGTATAGATACACACTTCGTAATGTGTACTTCGCTTGAAGATAACGAAAGCATATTCAACGCCCTTAAAGCGGGCGCAGCAGGGTATATCTCAAAATCATCTTCGCCTGTAAAAATACTGGATGCCATTACCGACGCCTATAATGGCGGCGCGCCCATGAGCAGCCAGATAGCACGCAAGGTAGTTGCTTCGTTTCAACCCGATAAAAACGCTAATTCAGAATTACAGAAACTATCGGTGCGTGAACAAGAGATCTTACAGTACCTGTCAAAAGGTTATCGTTATAAAGAAATATCGGGCCTTTTGTTTATCAGCATAGAAACAGTACGCAAACACATCCACAATATTTATGATAAGCTGCAGGTAAACTCCCGTACTGATGCGCTTAATAAAATTACTAAAGGCGGTATCACCTGGTAACGCTCCGACCCTTACAATTACAACTAAAGTGTAATTGATGCCCACCCGCTTGCTGATTAGGTTTGAGAAATAAAAAATCACCCTTAAAAGCAAAATCATGGAAACACTAAAACAAAGTATTTATTACGCCTTTACCTGCTGCATACTGTTGAGCGCCGTAAGCTGCAAAAAAGACAAACAATCTAACGAACCGACCTTTACCTGCGCCAATTGCAAAACCGCACCCGATGCGAAGGCTGAAAACAACGTTATAAGCAAAGGCGTTTACAAAGGCGTAGTAGTAGGTTCAACCGGAACCATTAGTATTGACGTATTGAACGGAGGCTCAACCATTGCGGCTACCTTAGTATTAGACGGACAAACCATCAATTTAAGTTCTACCGCAGTGTGGGCAAGCGGTACACCGTTAACTGCAGGCTTTACCGGTACTGCTGGCGGTCAAAACTACTCTTTCACTTTTACTGTGCAGGCTAATGGCACCAACCCATCTACATCTTCTTACACTATTCCGGGTCACCCTACTATTTCTTTTCAACTCATTAAAGAAACCTCAGACAATTTGATAAAATGCTACCTGGGTACAACCGAAGGGAAAAAGAATTCGGGCGTGTTGCAAAGCTCGGTGCTTAATATCATTACTTCCGGCAAAACCAACACTTGGTTTGGTTTGTCAAAAGACAATGCTTCGGGCTCTATCTCTACTTCAGATGGCACCATAAGCGGCAACACCATTAACTGCAACTGCGGCCCTACCACTACTGTTACCGGTACCATTACGTCTGACCAGATTGACGGAACTTACAAAGGATCAGACAATCAAGGAACATTTACAGCTAAACGCACACTTTAATCGTCTTATCACATAAAAAATGAAAAAGATCAGTTTATTGCCATTGCTGCTACTGTTAACGGCAACGCAAATTAAGGCACAGGAGACAGTAAAAGAATTATCAAAACAGGCTTATAAAGGTTATTTATACGATGTTAAAAACACAAACAACGCGTTAAGCATCACCTATAAAATACCTGGAGAAAAAAAGAACAGCGATGCACTGTTTGAAACGTACAGTTTTGATGCCGCCAACAAATTTGTTAAAGTGGAGAACACCAATGTGGCAAAAGAGGAAAAACCGGATATAAATGTTACTCAGTTTTTTGCCTATGTGGGTGGTTCATCATCATTTGATGTATTAAGCATGAAATTAAAGCTTAACCGTAAAGAGCTTATAAAAAGCTGGAGCCATGAAAAGCAGGCTTACGTAGTTAGCAAGGTGTTAAAGAACGAGGCCATTAAACCTAAAAACGATAACGGTAAAACTTACAAAGGCTATGCTTCTTTTGTAACCGAAACGCAAGGCGCCCAGGATGATCTGTTTATCCTGGCAGCTAATGACAACAAAGACAAAAAACTGGGTAACCAATACTATGTTTTGAATGTGAACAGCAATCTGGAAATAAAAGAAACGCCTGTTGAGCTGACCGGCGCACAAACGCTGGTGTATTGCGACCAATTACAGGGAAGCAATGATGTTGTAATGGTATTTGCACCCGAAAAAGGTAACGGCGATGCAAGCAGCTACACGTATTTAAGATACAGCCAAAAGGGTGAATTTAAAACGAAGGCCACTTTTAAAAGTCCATCAACCAACCTGCTTATTATGAACGTAAACGAAGCCATGGGCTCGATTTACTTCTGCGGCACATCTACCAAATCATCCGATGCTTTCGACGAAGTCTTTTCAGAATTTGCATCTATTTACAATCCCGGCTCTACGCAGGGCGGCGCAAATAAGGTTGATATTAAATGGCAAAAAAATGCTGAGGAAAAAATGGACAGCTTTCATTTGCTTAAGTTTACCGGCAACCAACTTGATTTTGCCTCGACAGCCGCCATAGATGCTTTTAAATCAAAGTTTGTAGCATCGGGTAAAGGCGCATCGGTATATAAAGGCAACAGGTTTTTTGTTGAGAATTTCTTCATCACACCCAACCAGGAATATTTAATAGCCGGGCAATTAACAAGTTCTGTTAATATGGGCATGGGTAATCCGGTAAAATCTTACGAAGATCTGGTTTGCCTTTATTTTGACAAGGCAGGGCAACTTAAAACGCAGTTCGGTGTAGGTAAGCTTAACAACGATAAAAAGAGCGAGATCTTTGATATGCTCCAGGATTTTCGCCTGAGTAAAGACGGAAAGAGCATTTATTGGGAAATTCAGGAAGTTAAAGGCGTTAAGGGATACCAATCGTTTTTAAACGCGTACTATGATGGTTCGCCTTCATTATACGCAGTGTATTTCCCGCGCATTGCAAAAATTGATCTGGCTGCCAATACAATTGGCGAGTTCAAAACCCTTGGCGATGAGAAATATTACCTGCGCAAAGATTTCAAATCATACTTTAACAAAGCCGAAAACAGCGTAACCTATTTAGGTCACGACGAAGATTTTAAAAAGCTTTGGCTGGCTAAATATGTATTTGATTAATAAGATATTTTGACTAAAAAGCCGCTTATTTATACGTAAGCGGCTTTTTTAATAGCAGTTAAACACCGTATTGCTCATCCGTCACCTGTTCCATCCAGTCAACCGGCGATCCGTTAAGTTTTTCTTGTATAGCTATGTGGCTCATGGCCGTAGTAGCTGTGGCACCGTGCCAATGCTTTTCGCCGGGCGAAAAATATACTACATCGCCCTGGCTGATATCCAGCCGTTCCTCTCCCTCGCGCTGTACCCAGCCTGCACCTGCTGTAACAATTAGCGTCTGACCCAATGGATGCGTATGCCAGGCAGTGCGCGCTCCGGGCTCAAAAGTAACAAGTGCCATGGCAACGCGGGCAGGCTCGGGCGGGGCAAATAACGGGTCGATACGTACTGAGCCGGTAAAATATTCTAAAGGGCCTTTTCCCGAAGATTGCGAGCCGCTGCGTTTTATTTCCATGGTATATTGATTTATTAGTACAACCAAGATAATTAAAGTTTAGTTTCTCGCGGTAACAATATTACATCACCACGTTAAAATTGAAATAATAACACACCTTGGCGCGTTATTTGCATTTCGAGGGGGAATGAGAAGAAGCTATTTAGCTTATGGCATTATTTTATTGTGGTTAGCAGCAAGTGTGAGCTGTGGCCCTATACGTTCAGTGGGAAGGAATCCCAAGGGTGCCGCACTTAATGGGTGGGACACCTTGCCGAATTACAAAAAAGGCGCTTTTCAAAACCTCAGCGAACGGCTCGACTCGGCAGTCACTTACAAGCGCTGGCTCTTTCTGCATAAGCGGCCCTCCACCATCCGACCATCAAAACCGCTGCCATGGGTTAAAACTGACCTCAAAGCATTGGCTGCTCCTGCCCCTACCGTTGTTTGGTTCGGTCACTCCTCTTTGCTGATCAAAACCGGGCAGGGTAATATCCTTATTGATCCTATTTTTAGTAATCATGCGGGGCCGGTACCAGGCCTGGTTACGGCTTTTAAAGGCACCACGAACTATAACGCCGAGGACATGCCGCCAATTGATGTGCTCATTATATCGCATGACCATTATGATCATCTTGATTTTCGCACGCTGAAAAAATTAAAAAATCGCATTAAAATGGCCATAGTGCCGGTGGGTGTAGGCGCAGATCTGCGTTACTGGGGGTTTGACGGTAAAAAGATCATCGAACTAAACTGGAACCAATCTGCAACGTTACCAGGTGGCCTTACAATAACGGCCGCCCCTGCACAGCACAAAAGCAATCGAACAACCTACAATACAGCCAATAAAACACTTTGGGCAGCATATGTAATACAGGCAGGCCAATACAAGTTATTTTATGGTGGCGATGGCGGCTATGGGCCGCATTTTAAGCAAATAGGTAAGCAATATGGCCCTTTTGACCTTGCACTATTAGAATGCGGGCAATACAGCCCAAATTGGGCATGGACGCACCTTACATTCGGCGAAACTGCCAAGGCAGCCACCGACCTGCAGGCGCGTTTGCTACAACCTATCCACTGGGGCAAATTTGTAGCTGCCGATCATCCCTGGAACGAACCTATAGAAAAATTGATCCCGGCAGCTGAAAAGGCGGGGATTGCGTTAAACGTTCCGCGTATTGGCGAGCCATATACTTTGGGTGATGCGCCTAAGCGTACTGTTTGGTGGGATTTTGAATGAGGTAATAATTAGCATTAAGAATCCAAATAGTTGGGCCATCCTTTCCTATATCATAAGTTAGTTTATCTTTGGGCTCAATTTTGAAAAATATATATAATGGCAAAAGCATCCGAAATTAAAGTAGGCAATATACTACGCTTCAATGGCGAACTGGTAACCGTTACTGAAGTAATGCACCGCACCCCGGGAAAAGGTGGGGCATTTTATCTGGACAAGTTTAGAAATATTAAAACCGGTAAAATTGTAGAGGCACGTTTAGGCACAGACGAGCAAGTAGAGATTTGCCGTGTTGAAACCAATGACTTTCAATACTTGTATGAAGATGGCGATTTTATGGTGATTATGGACAATGTAAGCTTTGAGCAGCATACCATTCCGAAAGCACTTTTTGGCCCGGCTGTAAAATTTCTGAAAGAAGGCATGAGCGTGATCGTTTCGTTTGAAAGCGAAGAACCCATTATGGCGCAGGCCCCTAATTTTGTAGAACTGGAAATTACCTACTCAGAGCCCGCAGTTAAAGGTGATACCTCATCGGGCGCACTTAAGTTGGCAACAACAGATAATGGCATTGAAGTTAGAGTTCCTCTTTTTGTGAACCAAGGCGATAAAATAAGGGTAGATACACGCACCGGAGAATATACCGAGCGAGTAAAATAAGCATATTTAACTGCACAAAAAAGCCGGTAACTAACAATTACCGGCTTTTTGATTATGCATGATATCAACAAAAAACCCGACCATTTCTGATCGGGTTTCATTCTATTAAGAGCGTAATCTCTTAGTTTTTTGGCTTTACGTAAACGTAAGCGTTTGGATAATGACCATGTTTTTTATAGTATGCTTTGCGGTAAGCCGCACGTTCTCTTTTTTCGCGGGCCTTGCGGGTTTCGTTACCTACAACGTAACCGCCGCCTGCACCAATGGCACCTCCAATTAACGCGCCGCCCACATTTTTACCTGCAATGCCGCCAACAACTGCGCCGGCTGCACCACCAATTATTGCGCCTTTACCCTGGTCGCTTACCTGTGCTTTTGCCAGGTTGCCTGTAAACATTAACGAGGCTACAATTCCGGTATATAAAATTAGCTTTTTCATAAGTATCTTGATATTATTTTCAGAAGATAGGCAAATAGCAAGCCAGTAGTAAATTATGGAGGTAACAATTTACTATAGCGATGGCAATGTATGGTATAGTGGTCGATTAGCATACTTAAATTATACTTCTTGCGTTAAATATGTCAGATTGGTATAGGCATAAAAGCTGGTCGAAGTCAGATGAAGAATATTTCTTCGCAAAGCTTGCACGCGCAAGAAAATATAGTCGTGCTCAATATTTGAAAATTCAGGCAATCGAATTAACTGCAACCGAAAATCCTCAGCTACTTGATGTTGCTGAAGAACTTATCAATAAATTATTTGCAGAGTACCCCGACGATAGATTTAATCGCCCCGGTTCGCTCGTGACATTAGGAGATATTTACAAACTGAAAGGAAATCTCGATAAAGCTATAAATTACTACAAAGAGGCTCTTGACTTTGAGTTGGTATATCCCCAGGTAAAAACACAAGCCTACAGTGACTTCTCAGAATTGGTTGTAAAAACCCAAAAAACAGAATTTTATGATTTTGTTGAGAAAACTATAATAGAAAGAGTTAATACATCCTTTTTTCCAATTGAGAAATTACAAAGGATACTCTATTCTTTCGATTATATATAGTTACAGAAAGGATTTTGAAAAGGCTGCCTATTTTGAAGCATTAGCAGAACAAAATGCAACTGCCGAAACTTCCGGTTTAAGGTATCACAAATACTTAGGGGTTGTCAAAGAACGGGATAGTTGGTTAGATAAATTGGTTCGAAGGAAATAAAAACAAAAAACCCGACCATTTCTGACCGGGTTTTTTTTCATTAAGTGCGGAAGAAAGGACTGGAGCCCCCACGTCGTGAAGTAATTTTCCTATTTCTTAGTTTTACGCATCTCCATAGCTTCGGCGCTTATTTGCCGGATATCTGTATTTTTGAATGAGTTATGTTGCCAACTCGTATAATCAAACGGGTCGCGATTGAGCAGCATTATAAAACGCTCTGCGTCAACTTCACCCAAAGCATCCATTAGCGCACCCAAGCCTCTTTTTTTGATATCTGTATCTGTTATAGTACTCATAGTTCCTCTATTTCGGTGATGAATTCAACGGGATTAATCACATTGATCTCCTCTATGCCTTTTAACTTTTTCAGTATAAGGCTATCAGTTGTTAAAAAATACCTGCATTGTGCTTCAATAGCGCATCCAATATGGAGCGCATCTTTACCTCTGAGTCCTTTATCGACGAAGCTTTCCGCTAATTGCAATATTTGCTTTGTTTCTTCAACGTCAATAACCGACAAATATTTCCACTTTTCTATCGTATATTTCCGTTCCAAAAAAGGATTAGCTTCATTTTCAAAGTCGAGGATATACGACCAGGCCAATTCTATCTTCCGCTCTTTAATAATCGTCTGAACATACAATTTAGCGTCAGTTTCAAGTTTAACGCGTATACCTAACTGATTGTCAAATGGTCTGTTAAAGCAACAATTATCAAGATATACTCGAACAATCAAATATACTAAATGATAATTAAATTTAGACAACACGTAAATTACTACTCGCAACGTAAGCTATGATTAATGTTCAGCTCCCGTTGGTACTGTCTCAGTAACCTTAAAACAAAAAACCCAGCCATTGCTGACCGGGTTTCTTTCATTAAGTGCGGAACCTGTGCAGGTGTTAGAACACCTTGAGGATATTTTATTAGTAATCAAATCGATAATTGGGGAATGTTAATTTGACGGCGCCATTGCGAATCGCTGTTCCAGTGGATCTTCTTTCCACCACATCTCGGCTTCATCCCACAAATCAATTATCTCTTTTGCTCTTTTTTTATAGATATTACCCAAAAGAGGCTCTTTACTAAAATCAAACCAGTAGTCACCTTTATTTTTTATACTGCCAATCCTAAGTCGTTTATACATATCATGAGCACTACATTTTGACGGACTAATCTCCTTGCCCCATGGTGTCACGATTCCATTTGGAGAACAATTAGATATTTCTACGACAAATTTTGATGAATTTAAACTAAATTGAAAAGTTAAAAGATTAATCCGATCATCTTGAAATCTTCTAAAATGAGGGAGAGATCCCTTGAAGCCCTGTTCTCTTAAAAATGGAATTGTTATTTCCTTTATGGTATTGTTCATTAAAACTCTCTTTTCACTTCCAGTCATGATAAGTAATTTTTCGAAGTTAAATTAACAAAAAAGCTGCTAACTTATTCAGTTAACAGCTTTTTAAAATCTTTCGCCGCCGGTTATGGCTTTGCAAAGAATGTGCGGAAGAAGGGACTCGAACCCCCACGCCGTGAAGCGCCAGATCCTAAGTCTGGTGCGGCTACCAATTACGCCACTTCCGCATTAGGATTTTTAATGAGTGGCAAAGATAGCGTAATTTAACACATTAAGAAAAGTAATTTAACATTTTTAGTTACCGGGCTGTGCCCCTGCCATTTAACTTAACCCCTTACAATTTCGTCTCGCAAATACGCGCATTGGTCTACTTTAATGGTGTGCATTATATTTTTTATATACTTTTAAGTCGAACTTAAATGAACATGAGGATACACCTATTTGCCCTTGCAGCATTTATAATGCTTGCGGTAGCTACCAAAGCCGCCACACCCCCTAAAAACAAACTGTACATAGCTAACTTTGAAAATGTGCTGGGTACATCTTTTGAAATTAAAATAAAATCCCAAACCGATGCCGGCGCCCGAAAGGCCGAGGCAGCGGCTTTGGCAGAAATAGACAGGTTAAATAAAATTCTAAGCGGATACGACGCCGGCAGTGAGTTTAGCAGTTGGATGCGCGCTCCGCAAAAACCTGTAAAGGTGTCAACCGAGCTCTATGAAGTATTAGCTTTGTTTGATACCTGGCACGAAAAAACAGGCGGCGCGCTCAATGCATCAGCCGAAACCATCAACAAGGTTTGGCGCGAAGCTGCCGCTAAAAATAGCCTGCCTTCTACCGTTCCATTAAAAGCAGCACTGGCGCAGGTAAATCAGCAGCATTATGTGTTAGATGCTACTGCGCATACCGCGCTTCGTACTGATGACGCTCCTTTAATGCTCAACTCGTTCACCAAAAGCTATATCATGAATAAAGCCGCGAAAGTTGCCATGGCCGTTAGTGGAGTTAACGGGTTAGTGTTGAATATTGGCGGCGATATTTTGATACGTGGCGACCATACCGAGCAAATAAACGTAAGCGACCCTAAAGCCGACTACGAGAACGCTGCTCCGATAGCGGAGTTAATGATCTCCGGTAAAACGGTGGCAACAAGCGGTAATTATCGCCGTGGTGAGCAGATCGGGGGCGTTTGGTATTCGCATATAATTGATCCACGTACCGGCCAACCGGCAAGCGGGGTTATAAGTGCAACGGTGGTAGCCGCTAACGCTACCGATGCAGGCGCGTTAGCAACTGCCCTAAATGTATTAACCCCCGCAGAAGGTGAAAAATTGGTAGCAACCGTACCGGGTGCCGAGTTTATGCTGATAACTGCCGATGGCAAACGTGTAGAAAGTGCGGGTTGGAAAAAACTGGAACGCCCATCTGTAAAAACTGAAATTACAACACCTTTAGCATCGGTTATACAACAAAGCTGGGACCCGAATTATGAATTGGCCATTAATATAGAACTGGCAACGCAACAGGGTATGCGCTCCAATCGCCCCTATATTGCGGTTTGGTTAGTTGATGCCGATAAAAAGCCTGTGCGCCAAATAGCGCTTTGGATGCGTACAGATAAGGAGAAGTATGTGTGGGATCTGCGATCATGGTATGCAATTTATTATAGAGATATGATTACTGATAAGCCATCAGTCAGCTCAACAACGAGCGCCACCAGGCCGGCAGGTAAATACACGCTTAAATGGGACGGTAAAGATGATAAGGGCAATTTGGTTAAACAGGGAACTTATACGGTGTACATTGAGGCTGCACGTGAACATGGCACCCATCAGCTGATGCAACAGGATATAACGGTAAGTAAACCGCAGCCGCAGCATTTTGACATAGCAGGAAATATCGAGGTTAGCTCAGCGTCAATAGATCTTCGTAAAAAAGCAGAATGAGAAAGAGGACCATAACTGATACGACGATAAAACAACCCAAAAGCGTTTTTGAGAAAAAAACCGCTTCGTTTTCGCGCTGGCTGCATATTTACCTGTCAATGCTCAGCTTTGTGGTGGTGCTTTTCTTTTCGGTAACGGGGCTTACCCTTAACCATGCCGCCTGGTTTGACGGAAAAGAAATTGAACAGAAATACACCGGAAATGTACCTATTGCCTGGGTGAACGCCACCGATACCTCCCACATAAAAAAACTGGAAATTGTTGAACTGTTGAGGAAAAGCTATAGCATTAAAGGCTATGTAAGTGATTTTATGATTCAGGACGACCAATGTTCCATATCCTTTAAAGGCCCGGGCTATAGCGCCAATGCCTTTATTGAACGAAAGGACGGAAAATTTGAATTGACGGAACTTAAAATGGGAATGGGTGCCGTATTAAACGATCTGCATAAGGGCCGTGACACGGGTAAGAGCTGGGGCTGGCTAATTGATGTTTCGGCAGTATTCCTAATTCTGATCTCGTTAAGTGGGTTGGTGATGCTTTTGTTTTTAAAGAAGAAAAAAGTAAACGGCCTGCTGATAGCCATTTTAGGGGGAGCTATATGTTGGTTAATGTATTACCTACTGGTGCCTTAACCGGTATTGGACGAAAAGGCTAAACCTATTTCAGGACGAGACATATTGGGACAAAAAGCAGGCATTTAACAATAAATTGATTTTCAACAACTTATAGCAATTTTACAGTTAAAATCCCTGACTTAT
Source organism: Mucilaginibacter sp. HD30 (assembly GCF_054061755.1). Lineage (NCBI taxonomy): Bacteria > Pseudomonadati > Bacteroidota > Sphingobacteriia > Sphingobacteriales > Sphingobacteriaceae > Mucilaginibacter > Mucilaginibacter sp. HD30. The sequence goes on along the minus strand of NZ_JBSSEO010000001.1, from coordinate 819,755 downwards.
AAGTAGTCTCAATTTGTCCCACTTAAAACATCAAACTACTAATTGTCAAATACTTACTAAAAAGGTGTCCCACTTTGTCCCGATCTGTCTCACACCCGCGTGAGACAAACGTTACTGCGCGGTGTTGTAGATCTGGTATACACCACTAATGCTTCGTTGTTCTGTTGAGCCTACTAACAGGGTGGTTATTTTCTTCTCCATCATCACCTGCTCAGCCGCGCTGATAAACTCGTCATCATTAACAACAACCGGGTTGGCTGTCATCATATCTTCAACGCTCAGCTTTGAAGTATCAGGATTCTTAAGCAAAGCACGGCGCAGGTCGCCGTCTGTGATAATGCCTTCTACCCTATCGGCATTGCCAACAATCACCAGTCCCAATCGCCCGGTAGACATGCGCATTAAAACATCGGTAAAAGCGGCTTCATTTGCTATAAAAGGCAGGTCGTCGCTACGCATAAGGTCCTTAACCTTGGTAAGCAGCTTACGGCCCAAACTACCGCCGGGATGAAACCGGGCAAAGTCTTCTTCCTTAAAACCGCGCTGCTCCATCAGGGCAACCGCCAAAGCATCGCCCATTACCAAAGCCGCCGTGGTTGATGATGTAGGCGCAAGGGCCAGTGGGCAGGCCTCGCGCGTTATAGTGCCGTTTAAATGGTAGCTACTGTTTTTAGCTATGGTTGATGCCGCGTTGCCCGTTATGCTGATAATAAGGTTATTGTTCCATTTTAAAAATGGGATGATGCGCAGCAGTTCATCGGTCTCGCCAGAGTAGGATATCAGTAACACAGCATCATTGGTTCCTACTATACCCAGGTCGCCATGAAAAGCGTCGCCGGGATGCAGAAAAAAGCTGGGTGTTCCTGTGCTTGCCAAAGTAGCAGATATCTTCTTCCCAACAATCCCCGACTTACCTACGCCTGCCACAATAACCTTTCCGCTGCATTGCAGTATGGCTTGTACAACATTGGTAAAGGTATCATCCAAAGAGGCAGCTACCTTCTGCAGGCTCTCAATCTCAATATCAAAAACACGTTTAGCTATCGCTTTCATTTTAGAGTTATCAATTGAAACTTACAGCAATGGTTTAATCACTTCTTCCAACAAGTGAAGCTTAACCATGTTAGGGCCGTCGCTCAGGGCATTATCCGGGTCAGGGTGCGCCTCCATAAAGTAACCATCGGCATCAAAAGCTTTAGCTGCAAGCGCCATCATGGGTACAAAAGTGCGGTCGCCACCGGTTTTGCCACCGGCACCACCCGGACGCTGCACACTATGAGTGCAGTCCATGCAAACCGGATAACCAAAGCCTTTCATGTCATAGATATTTCTAAAATCAACCACCAGGTTGTTGTAGCCATACATGTTGCCACGCTCGGTTAGTATCACCTGCTCATTGCCTGCTTCAATTACCTTTTGTGCAGGGTAAAACATATCCTGGCCCGAAAGGAACTGAGCTTTTTTAACATTCACTATCTTTCCCGTTTTAGCAGCGGCCACCAGCAAATCTGTTTGGCGGCATAAAAAGGCCGGTATCTGTAAAACATCAACTACCTGAGCGGCTATATCCGCATGCAATGGTTCATGAATATCAGTAGTAACGGGTAAGCCAAACTGCTCTTTTACTTTTTGTAGCATCTCCATGCCTTTTTCAATGCCGGGCCCGCGTTGTGAGTGGATAGAGGTACGGTTAGCCTTATCAAAAGATGATTTAAAAACAACCGGGACACTATATTTCTGTCCTATGTAAGCCACCTTTTCGGCAACCGTAAATAGCAAATCCTGGCTCTCCATTTGGCATGGGCCAAGTATAAAAAACGGCTTTTGCCGCATCTGGTCAAATAACATATCAGGCTTTATTTTGAGCAAAGATAGATTTTTTATAGGTTGTACGTAATACGGCGTAAGTTTTACGCTTTTACTTAACACCTACCACCTAAAACGTATAACTTTGCCTTATGATCAACTATTTTGATTTTTACGCCATACCGGAAAGCTTTAATCTGGACGCAGCTTTTTTGAGAAAGAAATTTTACGAGCTAAGTAAAGAATATCACCCTGATTTTCACGCTAATGAGAGCGAGGAAAAGCAGCAGGAAATATTGGAGCTGTCTACCATTAATAATAAAGCTTATCAGACATTATCAGATCCCAATAAAAGACTGGAATATATTCTGCGCCAACACGAGCTGGTAAGCGACGGGGCTAAACCGCAGCTTCCCGGCGATTTTTTGATGGAGATGATGGATATAAACGAGCGACTAATGGAGACAGATGATAAAGATGAACTATCACATTTAACCAATGAGGTGCTTGCCATTGAGGGCGACCTGAACGATCAATTAAGCACACTTACAGCAGGTTACGAGCAGCTGGACGATAAAGCCAAAGAGAGTAAGTTAAACAATATTGCAAATATTTATTTCAGGCAAAAATATCTGTTGCGAATTAAGGAGAGTTTAAATACATTTGCATCCCGCTTCTGAGGACTTAAATCCACCCTCAACAGCACGCCCAGCTGGCGGAATTGGTAGACGCGCTGGTCTCAAACACCTGTGGGAAACCGTGCCGGTTCGACTCCGGCGCTGGGTACTTTAAGGCAGGTTTTGATTTGGTGACATTTCAAAACCTGCTTCTAAAGCCTTTAAAGAGGGAGCAACAGTGACCGAACACCATATGATCTAAGAACGATTTTTTCTTTATTGGCGAAAGCCGCACCTTCTTTTGATGGGAGAGGGTAGCTGTTCGCGCGAATTTTTGCTTTTTGCCAAACTTTATTTTGCGTTTTATAATTCTCTAAATTTCTTTTTTATAAGAAAAGAGTGTTACAACTGTTACAGAATTAAATTTTGTAAGGTAAATATCTGATTAACTTGAAGTTAAAAGGCGAAAATTTTGTAACAAAACGTGTAACAATACGAATTGTAACGTTACAAACTGTTTCGCTATTGTTACAACTGTTACTGAGTGTTACAACACAAAAAATTGATATTCAATTAAGTAACACAATTTGTAACGCTGTAACGTTGTAACAATACGTTTCGACAAATATTTTTTTTTAAGTTTTTTCTTTTTTTTATACTGCCGCTGGTGCAAAAAAGGATAATTTGCATGTATAAATCTGTCTTGTCACGATGATTAATTTAATCCCGCTCTTACCTGTTATATCAACACTTGATTCCCTTAAAAAAAGCTATCCGGATATTATAGATAATATAGCAGCTTCGGCCAAATTATCTAGAGCTGAACTATTTTCAGTGGGCACACCTGTTTTAGTGTTTTTTCTGACTTTATTGTTAAACCATATCCTTTCCTCCCGGAAACGAAGCAAAGTAAGAAGTCAATATAAAGAGAATTTGGATCTGCTAATGATGGATATTAATAATGGATTCATTTCACAATTGAATGAAACTGAAGTGAATTCTGCTCCTGATTATCCATTAATATTTTATCCTCAACTAAAAGTTTTAAAATTTGTAAACAACCCAATTTTGTTTGAAGCATATTTCTCTGGCATCCGTCCGTTGTTTGGCACTAAGCAACATTTGGAGTCGTTCAACAAAGTAATATCCAATATTGCGGATATTCAAGCCCTGCAGGAATTGAATAATAGAATTTCAAATAATATCGAGGATATCAATGATAATTTTTATCCTCTTTGGAATTCCCATGAAGAATTAAGGATCACATTAATATCTGTGAATCCGCAATTATTAGAAAGAGAGAAGGCAGATATAGTTGTTTATTTTTTAGTTGATCTATTAGAGACGCTTGGGCGGACAAGCCCCGAATTATTATTAAAAAAGGCTCAAGAGGAGATTAATAATATTAAGAAAGTCCAATCAAACTTTGTCAAAGAACGCTCTGACGAACTTATAAGCGTTTTAGGCATCGATTTAGCGAGAAAACTACTTATGGAACTTCATGTTCTTCTATCCAGTTACATTTACCGTTATGATAGGGTTATTGAATACTATGCGTCCATGAAAACAATCTGGCAACAGATAAAGGAAGGAGGCGTTTCAATTTCGCTACATAAGGATAGAATGAAAAATAAATTTCATTTACATGGCTAACATCTAATTTAATGTGATACGGTAATAAACTATGATAATCTATTTTGTTAATTTGAAGTATGACCGATTTCTATTTTGCTGACAATATCATCAGCAATAATTCGCTTTCAGTGAAGATTTTAGTGCATGACCTCAGCCTGCCATTTACACCGGTATGGGACAAGTTTTTGTTGTACGGAAATAGCGTTGCGTTTGAAATCGTATCACCGGTTGTTCAAGCTGAAGAAGTAGCAGCTGCATTGAAGTGGTATGCGCACGCCGTACTATTAGATATCGCTGTCGTTTATCTTCCCAATGCCGTTTGCGTTCTTTAGGTATGATCAGCAACTTCCCCAAATTAAGAGGGTATACACTTATTCGGGTCCTCCTCATTTCGGCTTATACCAAGTCATCAGGTATTGGCCTATCCAACTTCCCTCTAATGCACCAGCACACTGGATGGCGACGATCAGCTGTGCGCAATTATTGCGGTTAAACCTAACCGGTAACGACTTAACCAGAAGGGACAAAAGAGCATGTTTTTAAGAGACTGTATAATTATGGTAGTGAACAGTGGAGCGTTATAAATATAGTTCAAAGATAGGACACCAATTATCAACTCTTTTTATTCCCTTATCTGTTACGGTTGTGATCGTGTCGCCTTGAGTATCTCTTAAATTGCCACCTGATACAACCCCATCAATACAGTATGTAAGTTTTAAATCTTTTGGGTTTTCCACACACTCAAAAATCAGCGTATTGCCGCCCGAAATAGTTACTTTTTTAATGATATTCACGCCTAAAGCGTTTAATAGCAAAAAACCGTAGGTTGAAGAAGGCGTAGTGAACTGTGAATTGATAGATGTATCAAGAACCAGATTCCCTGAGGGGACGTGCATTTTCATTGAGAGTACCCATTTTGTATTATCCGTGCTTTTATCAACCTTCCATGACAGTGGCTTTATCGGCTCCATCTTTTTACCGTCTATCGCACTCCGTTTTATTGCTACTCCTACTGTAGCATCCATAACCATAAAGTCATCGTACGTTAGGTGCAGCGCATCTGAGTATTTATACTGATACATAGCTGTGCCAAAAATCACGTTTGGCATATCCATCGAAATTTGTAACGTTGCCAATGAGGGTTGGACGCTAGCCTGGGTGTTGTTTGCAGTGTTTTTAGCGAATGATGCTATTTGATAAGTTACAAACCACTGATCTTTGGTTTTACCTAAAAGCGCCTTAATATCCGTATTGAGACCAGTGAACAGTGATTTTAAATTTCCGTACCATTGAACATAGGTCTTGTTTTTATCCGAACTAGCCTCGCCTTGAAAATAGCCTACACACAACAGATCGTAGTTTTTCCTTTCTTTCAACGCAAAGTCATGCGCGTATTTGATAGACTCCAATAATCGGCGGTAAGGCTTTCCTGTTTTAAGCGAAAGGTTGTTAAAGTTTTCACCTGACACCCCCGTTGCGTTAACCAACATTGTAACATGACTTCCCGCAGCGGTACCGTTTTCGTCGTGAATGAGTTTCTTGATGATTGCCGCTGCCGGTTTAGTGCGATCTTTTCCCGTAGTAGGCACAGCGATAAGTCCAGTACCGTAATATGCATCCCGCGCCACCGCACTGTCAGGATCATATTCTGTCAGCACACCACCGGCAAAAGTTTTCATGTCACCGAAAAAAGTAGCCGGCACTCCTCTGCTGCCCAAAACGGATAAGCTTTGACCATACCAATTTATATGAAGAATACTTGCTTTATCTGACTTAATATCGTTATTAGCAACATTGATTTTGTTGTTGCTTTTTGAGTAATTATTTTCTGATGTTCCGTCCGATTTTCTTTCATTTTTGGCCAAAGGAACCGCCATCCCTTTTTCACTTTGTGCGTAAACCGACAAGCAAATTAATAGGCATATAAATAATGAAATAACTTTTTTCATAATCAAGACTTTTAAGCAAATATGAATATAATTGAATTAGGCTTTGTTTGTTTAAGAGAGTTGATTGCCTTACGGCCTTTGCACCTTATACCCCAACCCAATATTAACATTCACAAAAACACCACTTTGCTTATTGTTAGGTCCGTTGTTAAGGTTGTAGTTATTGTCAATTTTCCAGTTACTGTTTGTGGCTTGAAGATAATAACCTATTCTAACGCCGATAGGGATATTGCGATGGATGGTATAGTTGTCTACCTGTTTGTCTTTTACCGGGATAAGGTAATCAAAACCACCGCCAAACTCCAATCCGAAGCGGGGATTCCACAACGTTTTACTGGATGTTGAATTTAACAATTCCTGCGAAAAGTCCGAGGTGCTTTGCGTGCGTTTGTCATCTCGGATCCGCAACAGGGCTTGCGAAAAATTTAATCCCACAAAAGGAAACAAACGCATGTTTTCACGTGCGGCAACGTTATAGCCGGCCCTTGTATAAACCTGCAATTGGTTGTACTTGGCATGGATACCGTTTGTGCTGTTAGGCGCCGAAGTGGAGGTGAAACTTCCACCGATACCGTCCTCAAATACAAATTTTTTATGCACGTGGTTCATTGACAGGTTTATCCAGTAATTGTTATCCGGCAACGATGGGATGCCGTTAGCATTTAAAATACCGTTAAGCGGCCCCAACTTGCTCTCGCGAAACATGCCCTGGATCTGCATAGCGCCTGCAATATCTTTTTTCATGGTGCTTTGTGCATTGGCCGCATTAGTGATTGCTGCAATGCCTATAGAAAACGCCAGTGTTCTGGTAAATTTATTCATGATAGATGATATATTGATGTATTTATATAATAAAGAAGATTGAGTTTTGTTTTGCAAGGATGCCGGAACCATATAGTTACAAGTTGTGCGCCAAACTCAGCATATATGCTTACGGCTTAGTTTGACGTATATTCGGCTTTATTTTTGAATGCATCTGTTTATGAGAAAAACATTATCAATTAGCAATACCCTGGCTTTGGCTATCACTATAGCCGTAAATTACCTCTCTAACACGGGATTGATCAACGGTAATACGATGAAGACAGTTTCTGACAGGTATGAAAATTACTTCACACCAGCAGGATACGCGTTTTCTATATGGGGAGTAATCTATTTGGGTTTGGCTGGTTTTATTTATTACAGCTGGAATACCGTTAATGAAAAAGGCGATCAAACCACATCAAAAATTGGCTGGTGGTTTGTTTTGTCTTGTATAGCCAACGCTTTATGGGTGGTGGTTTGGCTTTACGATCAGATAGGATTATCAGTTCTGTTGATGACTTTATTGTTCATTTCATTGTTAAAGATCTTACAAAACGCCGGAATATTAAGTAATAGATCGGCCAATACTAAAACCTTGCTATGTGTCTACTGGCCATTTTCCATCTACTTTGGCTGGGTATCTGTAGCATTTATAGCTGATGTTGCCGCGTATCTTACTAAATTGGGTTGGAGCGGCTGGGGAATTCCGGCTATAAACTGGACCGTTATTATGTTGTGTACAGCGGGATTAGTTAACGTATTGGTAGTTTATACAAAAAAGTTATATACTTATGGCCTTGTGGGCATCTGGGCTGTGTTGGCCATTTCGGTCTCCAATCAAAACAGCAGCATTGTTTACACTTGTTATGGGGTAGCAGCCGTCGTGGTTTCGTTTATAGCCATTAATTTATTGGGAAGAAAATCTATTGCCGCTTAATAAATGGCTAAACGGCTTAACGACACAGAACTAACTTTTCAACAGCGGCTTTCTGCCCTGAAAAACCTGCCCGCACTTTTTAGTCTGGTATGGCAAAGCAGTCCAAAAAAAACTATTTTAAGCTTTAGTCTGCGCATACTACGGTCTGCCATGCCTGTTGCCTTGTTGTATGTAGGTAAACTTATTATAGACCAGGTAGTTAATTTAAACAGAAATGGCGGCGATCAGCATGACCTGTGGCGACTGGTTACCATTGAGTTTGGATTAGCTATACTGACCGATGCTCTTAACCGCGCTATAACTTTAGTAGATGGTTTACTTGGCGACTTGTTTTCTAACTATACTTCTATTAAGATAATGCGCCACGCTGTCACGCTTGATCTGGAACAGTTTGAAGATTCTGTATTTTATGATAAGCTGGAACGTGCAAGGCAACAAACTGTGGGGCGCTCTATCCTGCTATCGCAGGTAATGAGCCAGATACAGGATCTCATCTCTATGGTTCTGCTGCTTACTGGCTTGGTCACCTTTAATCCCTGGCTTATCGTTTTGCTTTTAGTTGCCATTATCCCATCTTTTTTAGGCGAATCATATTTCAATAGCAAAAACTACGCTTTAACCCGTAGCCAAACGCCGGAACGCCGCGAACTGGATTACCTGCGTTACCTGGGCGCCAGCGACGAAACCGCCAAAGAGGTTAAAATTTTTGGCCTGTCAGACTTTATTATCGGGCGCTTTAAATCGCTGGCCGATAAATTTTATGCCGATAACAGCAAGCTTGCGATTAAACGCTCTGGCTGGGGAACGTTTTTTTCTGTATTGGGGAGCGTGGGATATTACGCTGCCTACGGGTTCATTATTTATCAAACTGTAAGCGGCCAATCTACGGTTGGTATGCTTACGTTTTTGGCGGGCTCGTTCCGTCAGTTAAGTTCGTTGATGGCAACTATGCTTAGTCGCTTTACAAGTGTTTCGCAGGGTGCTATTTATCTAAATGATTTTTTAGAATTTTTTGAAATACAACCTAACATTACTGTTAAGCAAAATGCTATTCCCTTTCCAAACCCAATAACGCAAGGTTTTACTTTTGAGGACGTTGGCTTCAGGTATCATAATGCGGAAAGATGGGCTAACCGGAATCTTACTTTTACCTTGCGTCCCGGTGAGAAACTTGCGCTTGTTGGAGAGAACGGCGCAGGTAAAACCACGCTGGTAAAACTATTGGCCCGCTTGTATGATCCCACCGAGGGACGAATACTGTTAGATGGCATTGACCTGAAAGAATATGATCTTGCAAGCCTGCGACAAAACATAGGTATTATTTTTCAGGATTATCTGCGCTATCAAATGACGCTATCGCAAAATATAGCGGTTGGCAATATTAACGAAATAGCTAACGCGCCATTAATAAAAAAAGCAGCGCAGGAAAGCTTGGCTGATGCGCTAACAGAAAAATTGCCGGGACGTTATGAGCAAGCGCTGGGCAGGCGGTTTAACAATGGCGTAGAGCTATCTGGCGGCGAATGGCAAAAGGTAGCACTGGCGCGCGCGTACATGAAAGACAGCCAGGTATTGATACTTGACGAGCCAACCGCGGCTTTAGATGCCAGAGCAGAATACGACGTATTTCAGCGGTTTGCTAAATTAACGCAAGGCAAGTCAGCAGTGCTAATATCGCATAGATTTTCTACCGCGCGATTGGCAGACAGGATCTTGGTGCTCAATAACGGCACAATATTGGAAAGCGGCACCCACGATGAGTTACTGGCAAAAAACGGCCAGTACGCCGAGTTGTTCAGATTGCAGGCTAAAGGGTACTTATAATTAAAGTTTGAAAGCTGATTGCATGTCGAAATTAAACTTATTATAACTTTGCCACCTACATGACAACTCAAAAAAAAATGAGCGATTTTGTCTTATTGATAACGGCTTTGATGACAGCGCTTATTGCAGGACTATTTTATGCCTACAGCTGTTCGGTAAACATAGGCTTAGGCCGTTTGCCTGATGATGAGTATCTAAATGCAATGCAAAAAATTAACGCGGCTATTTTAAATCCCTGGTTTTTTGCCAGTTTTATGGGCACGCTGATACTATTACCTGTAAGCACCTGGTTACATTTTTCCGCAGGCAATACTCCTCGGCTTTATCTTTTGCTGGCTGCATCAGTAATTTATGTGGTAGCTGTTTTTGGCGTAACAGTAATTGGTAATGTTCCGCTTAATGGCCAACTTGCTGCCGCTGACTTGCAAAAATTGTCTGCCCAACAAATGAGTGAGTTGCGTGCGGCTTTTGAAAAACCTTGGTTGCTTTATCACCTTATACGAACAGTAGCTGTAATATTTACTTTAGTATTGGTGCTAACATCACTCCTTCAGTTTAAAATCTCAGATCAGTAAAAAATGATAGAACCCGAAAAATGCGAAAACATGCTGGAGATAAGAACAGAGATCGATAGCATTGACAAAAACATTATTACATTAATTGGCAAGCGGTATCAATACGTAAAAGCCGCTGCAAAATTTAAAACGAGCGAAACATCGGTAAAGGCACCTGAACGATTCAAAGCCATGCTGGTTGAACGCAGGACCTGGGCAGAACAACAAGGTTTAAGCCCGGATATGATTGAAAAATTATATTCAGATATGGTAAACTACTTTATCAGTGAAGAGCTGAAGCTTTTTAAGAAAGAATAGATATCAAATTTCTGATAGCAGCTTCCGTCATTTGCTTGCGGGTATAAGCTGCTGCAGTGCCAATATGCGGTGTAATTAATAGATTGGGAATATTAGCAATTGCAACATCACTCAATGGTTCGGGGTCAGTGACATCCAATGCCGCCGAAGCTATTAAACCACTTTTCAAATACTCATATAGTTTTGCATTGTTAATCACTTTGCCACGGGCCACATTAACCAGTATGGCAGTTTTCTTCATTAGCTTTAGCTCGGCTTCATTAATATAATTTACGGTATCTTCTTTCAGCGGAATATGCAGGGATATAACATCGCTTCGCCTCAGCAATTCTTCTTTGGTACAATACTCCCAGCCGTTATTTTTATCGCTATTGGCCGTGTATATAACATTACAATTAAAAGCTTTAAGCATGTTGGCAAGCGCAACCCCAATTTTGCCCATGCCCATAATGCCCCAGGTTTTACCGTACAAATTATCGCCCATATAAAGGGTTAACCCGGTGTTGTCCCACTCCCCCCTTTTTACGTAATTATTAGAGCTGCTAATGTTGCGAATACAATTTAAACCTAAAGCCAAAGCAAGCTCTGCCGTAGCATACACGTGCTCTGTAGCTATGCCTATTATTTTAATACCTTTTGACGCCAGAAAAGGCTTGTCCATATAATCCTGCCCTGTGCCATAGCTTGAAATTGCCTTTACTTTACTATTATCACCAAATAACCTGCTGTCAATCTTTACAGTATGGGTGGTTATTACGCCTTCGTAATTATTGAATGCATGCCTGTAGGCATCGTCAGTAATGGTGGTTGGTTCAGACCAGCAATCAATCTTAACATTCTCAAAAAGATGCTTTACTTCGTCTAAAAACGGAAGGTTATCAGCGCAGAATATTTTATAGGTTTTGCTCATAATTTTAATACGGTTATCCCAGCAACTCGCCTACATGTTTATGTATGTTGGCACATATGCGGTTTACTGGCAGGTCGTTAGCGTCATAACCAAAAGGGTCTTCAATTTCTTCGGCAATAAGCTCAAGGCTGGCCAATACAAATAATACGAAAGCCACCAACGGCACCACCAGGTATCCTAAGCTAAACGACCAGCCATAAGGCAAAGTCATGGTGAAAAAGAAGATAAATTTTTTGATGAATACACTGTATGAAAATGGTATCGGCGTGGTCTTGATCCGTTCGCAAGCGCCGCAAATATCCGTTAATCCAGCCAGATCGGGACCGATAAGCAACAGCTCTTCCCTGCTTATCACGCCTTCGCGATGTAGACTATAAACACGATCCGTTAACAATCCAGCTATCTGATTAGGCACATGCATCTCAGGATCAACAAGGATAGTTGGCACACTTTCAACATCCCAAGTTTCATTACGCAAATGCTGGCGCAGTGCATCAGCATACATAGGTATTGCAGCCGTAAAAAAAGCACGCTGACTATTATCAATGTTAACTGCTTTTAATTTAATAGCCAGGTTGCGGCAGGTATTGGTGAGCGAGCCCAGCATGCGCCTTGCTTCCCACCAACGATCATAAGCCGTGTTTGTACGGAAAACCAGCAGCATGGAGATAACAAAGCTCAATATGGTATGTACCAGGCTTATGTTTTTGATATGACTGTTTTGAGATAATTGAAACACATTCGTTTCCAGGTAAACTATAACGCCGGAGTACACGGCTATCGCCAGCATCAGCGGCAGCAGCTTACGAAAGGTGTCGGCTTTATGAACGCGAAAAATAAATGTGAACCAGCTTTTAGGATTGTAGTCTATCATAGATTACAAAGGTGGGAAAAGAAGCACATAATAAAAGAAAAATTCTACATCCACGCATCTACACTCCCGCCTTTAAACCTGCCCTCCGCCCATCTCACCATTTCATCCATCATTGGCCCCAACTCCTCGCCATCTTTGGTTAAGCTATAAGTTACCACAGGTGGCACTACATTTTCTGAATGGCGGTTGATCAATCCATCTTCCTGCAGTTCTTTCAGGTGCTGTATCAACATCTTTTCGGTTACCGTTGGTATGGCCCTTTTAAGTTCGCTATATCGCCTCTGTCCGTGCATTAACTCAAACAAGATGAGAGGTTTCCAGTTACCACCCAATTTGCTGATAACAAAGCTAACCGGGCAGTTGGCCCTGTTGGCTCTTTTGTTAATGTTAATGGTTGAAGATTCTTTTATAGCCGTCATGATACATACTTTAGGGTAAGTACTTGTAAAAAAGTAAGTACAAATATACTTTTGCTCTCAACAAAAACAAATACAATCATGAAAATAATTATCACAGGGTCATTAGGCAATATAAGCCGCCCACTTTCAACACAACTCGCAGCAAATGGTCATAACGTAACCGTTATCAGCAGCGATAGCAACAAAGCCGATCAGATAAAAAGCATTAATGCTACACCGGCAATAGGCTCAATTACTGACGAAGATTTTTTAACCAAAACCTTTACAGGCGCTGATGTAGTTTACCTTATGGTACCTACCGATTTTTCAGCACCCGATATTAAAGCATATATAGCCATAGTGGGCGGGCATTATGCCAGTGCCGTAAAAGCGGCAGGCGTTAAAAAACTGGTAATGCTAAGCAGCTTGGGTGCGCATTTAGCAGAAGGTACAGGGCCAATTGTTGGGATACACCGGGTAGAAGAGATACTGAAAAAACTGGATGGCGTAGATCTGCTTATGCTTCGCCCATCTTACTTCTACAATAATTTTTATGCCGATATCAATATGATAAAACATGCGGGTATTATAGGATCAAACTATGGTGCAGATCAGCGATTGGCGATGGTTGACCCGGAGGATATTGCGGCAGTAGCAGTAGAGTATATTGAGAAAGGATTTACCGGTCAAAGCGTTTTGTACACAGTAAGCGCAACGCCAACACTTGGCGAAGTTGCAGCCACCTTAGGCAAGGCCATTGGCCAACCGGAACTACCTTGGGTTGAGTTTACAGATGAGCAAGCTTTTGCCGGCATGACAGATGCGGGCCTCCCTGAGAATATAGCCAAAAACTATGTAGAAATGGGTGCGGCTATAAGAACCGGTTTAATTTGGGATGATTTTGATCTGGATAAAGCCGAGTTAATTGGCAAAACTAAACTGGAAGATTTTGCAGTTAAGTTTGCTGCGGCTTACAACAGCTAAGTTTAAAGAAAGGGTTGGGCGATGCGATTCCCCTCTTGAGAGGGGTGTAGGGGTGTGTTACGTGAGCGGCTTAACACACCCCCGCAGCGGCACTTTACCCACGCGCCCCCTCTTAAGAGGGGAGTTTTGGCGGGTATAAGGTTCTCCGAAAGCAACAGAGATTATACCTATCGCACCAATAGCCGTTGCAGGTCTAAGCTATCCCCCTTGAAGGCATTAAAATCAACCACATGATTAATGCCATTTATCGTCGCTTTATCAGAGTGTTGCCAGAACCACCAGTTGGTGTTGGCGGCCAGTTTCAACTCACCCTGGTAATAATGAGCTATCCATAAAGGATAGTCATCAAAATGCCCGGCGAGATAGTCTTTGTAAAAACTGATTCCTGTATAAATAATGGGTTTAACACCGGTTACAACTTCCACCTTTTTTATGTAAGCCTTCAACTCCTTACGCATCTTCTCCGGAGATACGCCATCAAGCACCTCTATATCCACTACCGCAGGCAGATCACCCGCCTCCAATTTCACATTCTGTAAAAAGAACCACGCCTGCCATAAGCCGTCTTTCTTGGGTCTGAAGAAATGGTAAGCGCCGCAGACAATCCCGGCTTTGGCCGCCTCGCGCCAGTTCCGTTTAAAATATCGGTCGGCAGTTAACAAACCTTCGGTAGCCTTAATAAAGGCAAACTTTATGCGCACACTGTCTTCTTCCATGGCCCGCACTTTTTGCCAGTTGATCTTGCCTTGGGCATAAGAAACATCAATGCCATGGATCTTATAATTAACCGGGATGCGGATATCGAAACTCTGATAGGTGCGGTAGTTTGGAGATTCTCCAATATCAGTTACCCAGCGCCACGTAGCGCTAAAAAACTTGAGCACATAACCGTAGTAAAAAGGTGAAAGCAGGATGAGTAATACGCCAGCCAGCAGCAACTTCCACGAATAATTTTTCTTAGCGGCTTTCTTTTTCCTGACCGGGGTTTTCTTTATGGGTTTGGCATTGGGTTTTCTTGCTGGCACGGGGCAAAGGTAAAAATGCGAAAGCTAACATCCGATGTCATGCCGAATTTATTTCGGCATCTCACAAGTTATTCACGCCTTGTTGGTTTACAACTTGTATTGCGTTTACCTGTATGACGGGGTGCCGAAATAAATTCGGCATGACGGTTGAGAAATTAGCTATACTTCTCTGCTATATATTTCATTGAATCTGCTGCCATCTTCTTCAAAATATCTGTATCAACATCTGCCAGCCTTTTTATGTAAACACAAGCCTTAGCCTGAGTATGTTTACCAAATTTGGCCAGCAATTCGTCGCGACCGGGGAAGCTACTGGAAAGATAAAGCGAAATGGCATTTGCACGTGGCGAAAACCCAAATAAAGGCGCGTCACCTTCCCTCCCGCTCTCGTATTTATAATGGTAGCTGCTAAAGCCAACAATAGCCGGGCCCCACATTTTGGCCGGGAAGCCTGTGTGCTTTTCAATCAGCTCAACAATTTTAAAGCTATCAGTGCGCTTTCCTTCGTCTGTAATGCCGTTTAAAAAATCAGCTACGCTGCTTTCGGTTTCGGTCGTTTTGTTTGTATTCTTTGCCATAATTAGGGCCTTAGTTGGCTTTTACTGTAATTAATAACGGACTATCAAAAATTGCAACAGGCGATATCACAGGTTCATTTAACGGTATGTTATTGCCGTAATGCTCCTTTAATTTCCCCTTTACAGCCTGGCTGCTCAAATCAAAATCTTTCAGTTTCTTCAGCTGTTCCACTTCAATGCCCGCGCCTTTTTTATAGATCTTCCATACCAGTTCTGAGCAGTAGATGCGGTCATCGCTCCATTCAAAAGTGCCATCGTAATCCTTACCCATAAATTGCTTTCCGGTTTGTTTCATTTTGCTTATAGCAGAAGGGGTTAGCGCCTGGCTTGCATTTGTTAGCCGTTTTATAACAAATTTGCCACCCTGTCCCCCGGCTGTCCACTGATCCAGCGGTGTCGAGCGCACAGGTTGTACGGCTTCATAAACATACCACGCGCCTTTCTCTTTAAAAATTATTCCGCAATGCGAGTATTTGGATTTGGTAGCCAATTGGATAGCAACACTAAGCGGTGAGTTTGAGCTTTGAAAGATGATATCGCCATCTTGCAGATCATCATGTTTTTTTGATGCCGTTGTTTCTTTGGCGTAGCTATGTCCTATAGCAGAAACAGCTAAGCTTAACGTGCATATTACCAGCGCCGAAAGGAATATCTTCTTCATGTTTAAATATAATTAATTGGATATGATTTAAAAACGGAATTTTACATGTTTTATGTTGGGATGGGTAGCACGGTCATGATCATAGCGATGGGTTGGAAACCAGAGGTGTTTGTTAGTATGGTATGTCATATTGAGCGATAGCGAAATATCTTATAGGCCTACTAATCATGCGGACTGGCACGCTTTATTATCAGTTTTACAAGATTCTTCGCTATCGCTCAAAATCAAAATAGGCGCCCCGCAAGTCTCTTCAACATTTGCATTATAATTATACCTTTGTGAAATTTTTTTAAATACTATGTTAAAAAGAGTTGTAGTAACCGGCATTGGCGCGCTAACCCCGCTAGGTAATAATGTTAAAACTTTTTGGGATAACGCTATAAAAGGCGTAAGCGGTGCGGGCAAGGTTACTCGTTTTGATGCTTCGTTATTCAGATCGCAGGTGGTATGCGAGCTCAAGGATTATAACGTTGCCGATTTTTTAGACAGGAACGATATCAAAAAAACGGACGCCTATACACAGTATGCCATGATAGCTTCAGACGAAGCCATTAAAGATTCTGGCTTTGACATTAACACAATGGACCCATTTGACGTGGGTGTTATATGGGGATCGGCCCAGGGTGGTATGGAAACCTACGAAACCCAGGTGCGGGAGTACGCTTTAGGCGACGGCCATCCGCGCTTTAATCCCTATCTTATTCCTAAATTTTTGATCAACATGGCGTCTGGATTGATCTCTCTGCGTCACGGCTATATGGGTGTTAATTATGCACCGGTTTCGGCCTGCGCTACGTCAAACACCGCCATAATGGATGCTTTTAATTACATCCGTTTAGGCAAGGCTAAGATCATTGTAACAGGTGGTTCAGAAGCGCCTGTTTCTCCTGCTTCTTTTGGTGGTTTTAGTTCGATGAAGGCGATGTCGCACCGTAACGATGATCCACATACGGCATCCCGCCCTTTTGATGTGGACCGTGACGGTTTTGTAATGGGCGAAGGCGCAGGCGCCTTGGTGCTTGAAGAATATGAACATGCTGTTAAACGTGGAGCAACTATCTACGCAGAGGTTTGCGGGGCCGCTATGACAGCCGACGCTTACCACATGACAAGTACCCATCCCGAAGGTAAAGGTGCCACCAAAGCCATGCAACTGGCCTTAGCAGAGGCAGGAATAACAACCAACGAGTTGGATTACCTGAATATGCACGCAACCTCTACCCCTGTGGGCGATCTCTCAGAGATTAACGCGGTGTTGAACCTTACGGGGGGAGAAAAGAATAACATCCAACTAAGCGGTACCAAATCTATGACGGGTCACCTTTTGGGCGCTGCCGGTGCCATTGAAGGTATTTTGAGCATTTTGGCTATTCGTAATGGCATTATCCCACCAACTATTAACACACAAAACCTTGATCCCGCTATTCACGATAGCATGAACATAGTTTTAGGCGAAGCCATTGAGCACAATGTAAAATATGCCATGAGCAATACCTTTGGTTTTGGCGGGCATAATGCTACGGTGGTGTTTGGGAAGGTGTAAATTCGTTACTTATCGCTTGATTGACCCATCGCACTTGGCTAAGGCCGCGGAGGCCTTTTTTCTTTTTCTTGATAAAAGAAACAAAAATCAAGTCAGCAGAGAGGCTTCTTTGCCGCACATGGCCTTTGCCCTGCAAAACGCAATGCGCCACGGCTACGCTAGGTTGCGGCGGACTAACCTATCTTTTCATTAACCTGTAACCGCAATGTTCCTAATGCCTTTGCCAACACACAAGCCCAACCTGCGCATTGCGTTTTCAGCCGAAGCTTATCTGCTTACGAATTTTTCAAAATGGAAAAAAGTGTGTAAATTCTATTAGGGTATTCTTTTTATTATCGCAATATTCTATAGTGAAGCACTAATGGTCAGCCGCGCAGCTTCGGAAAGGAGCAGGTAAAACAGCTGGCCTGTGTGTGGGAAAGGGCATAGTAAATTTTTGCTAAAGCAAGAGCCTGTGCGACAAATGGGGCAAAAAGATTACAGCCCGTGGTTTTACCTGATCGCGGGTAAAGGCCTTGTGCGAAAAAAAGCATCGTGGCTGACTTGATTTTTTGCTTCTTTTTTTTCAAGAAAAAAGAAGAGGGCCTCCGTCGCCATAGCGGGGCAAGCTGCGTGCGTAATGGCAATCATTTTCACTTTCCTTGCGAATCTATAATACTCTTAGCAAACTCATCCGTTCTCCCAAACTCATACCCTTTACTCTTCCCCCAGGCAATAAAATTCTTTATGCGTTTAACAAAGGCATCGCCGGAGTTTTTAGAGACATAACCGGGGAAACCGTATTTTTCTGGCTGATTTAAATCGGTAAACTCCCAGGGATGGAAGTACAAATTAAGGTAGCCGTCTTTGCGGTGAGCAGCAGCTGCCATCCATTTAATAACAGACATGGGCAGGTTATGGAAAGTTAACCAAAACAGCGGCCAGCGAAGCAAGGGAGAAACTGAAGCGGGTATTTGAAGTACCCCCTGATCAAAAAACCAGCTGCGCGGCTTGCTAAAGTTATTATACCTACCGGGAATAAACGTTGGGTTGATAGATGAGTTATACGCATATCCTGCCTTTTGTATTTCCCTTTCATCAACCGGCATCATCCTCGCCATCCGGAACCCGGTAACATCGGCACCTGAGAGTTCCTCCAGCTTTTGTTTTGATTGCAACAAATGCTCCACCTTAAACTCAGAATGGTAATATCCATGCGAGGCCAGTTCATGCCGGGCATCCACTATCTTTTTGATGATATCGGGTTTGTTAACGGCGTAGTTAGCCGTGCAGAAGAACGTGGCCTTAATACCTGCTTTATCCAATATTTCCAAAATGGTATTGGTGCCTTTGGTAGATACAGCTAATTGCTCATCAAAAGGCAGGGTTTTGCCGTATTCAAGCGGCATATCAAACTCTTCCACATCAAAGCCTAACAGTATCATGTTTACTTCGGCAGATTAGTTGATCGTACGATATAAGTTGGGCGCTGCTTGGTTTGCATAAATATCTTGCCCAAGTATGATCCGATTATGCCCAGCACCAAAAGCTGCAACCCGCCAAAAAAGGCAACTGTAGCAATTAATGATGCCCAGCCAGATACCTTGTCGTAATCTGTAAAATAGCTGATAAGCACATAAGGAATATAAAGGACTGCTGCCAACGAAAAGAAAAGTCCTAAACCAGTTGCAATATATAAGGGCCTTACACTGAATGCCATTATACCTCCCACCGCCAGTTTAAACAACCGGAAGAAAGAATAACTGGCTTCGCCGGTATGGCGCTCGGCAGGTGTATAAGGTATTCCCCTTTGCTTAAAACCCACCCATTTTACCATGCCGCGGAAGAAGATCTCGTATTCGTTGATCTGCTTCAACTCATCCACTACTCTCTTATCCATCAAACGAAAATCTGATATACCATTCTCCAGTTTGATATCTGATAAGGTATTTACAATTTTATAAAATGTTTTAGAGGCAAAGCGTTGGTATGCGCTGGCATGGCGGTTAGCCTCGTTGCGGTAGGTGTAAATAATATCGTAACCATCTTCCCAGTTCTTAAGCAGCTCGGGCAACAGGTTCGGCGGGTGCTGCAGGTCGGCATCCATAGTTATGATAGCATCTCCATTAGCTGCGTCAATACCGGCTTTTAGGGCGTAATCCTTACCAAAGTTTTTTGAGAGCTCTATAAAGAACACATGCGGATATACTTCTGCCTGCTGTTGTATAGCCTCTAAAGTATTGTCCCTGCTTCCATCATTCACAAAAATAAGCTCGTAATCATATCCTGTGCTGCTGATTGATTTGCTCAGCTCCGCAATAAGGTGAGCTATGTTCTTCTCCTCATTGTAAGCAGGTATCACGATGGAAAGTTTTTTCTTCATACCGTCTGTGATGGCAAGTTTAAATCCTTTTTAGTGAAATTACGGAATAATGTTTCAAATATGATCTTCAGCCAAATCAAAAAGCAGGGTAAGGCCTTTAAAGCATAAGGCTCGACATAGGTTTTCTTTATGTACCGCGGGAAAAGATCAGACGGTGAAAGACTGGTTAATATCAGCGCGAACACCAACAGCCCTATATCCAATTTACTCAACGGTCGCGCGGAATTAATGAACCAAATTGCCACACCCACAAACGCAATGATATATGTGGGCGACTCGGAACCGGTACTAAATATCACCGGAAAGATAAGCGTTGATGATAGTATCAGCAATTGGAAATTGAGATTTCTGAACGCCTTTATGCGCAAATAGGATAATGCAAACAATGCAATTCCCGGGATGAGCACAATAACATTAGAAAGATTTGGGAAAGCTATCTTTCTGATCATCCCCATTACTGATACATCCACACGGGTTGAGGTTTCGTTCTCCGCATTTTTGGCTACCAGATCAAGATACCAATCGTGGTAGGTTTTAACGATGAAAGATGGTGAAGAGATCAGCATCGGCAAAACAAACAACACAGCAGACCAAAACAGCAGGCTGCCTATCAGCTTGATCTTATTGTTTGAAAAGAAAAAGAATGCCAGCCCAACCACCCCATAAAGCTTAATGAAAATACCTAAAGCAATAGTCAGCCCGGCCCAAAAGTCTTTCTCTGTACGTATAAATGTAAAACTGAAAATAATTAGCGCCGCCACCAGCGGATTGATCTGCACATTGGCGGTTGACGTCATCAATTCATGCGCACATAACAAGATAATAAGCAAGTAATGTTCGCTCTTAATCGGCAATTGCTCAACCGACTTTAACAATAGCCATGCCGTAAAAACCACCCATAGTAACACGCCTAACCAATCTGGCAGTACAGCAAATGGAGCAATAACCAGCGAAAATATAGGACCGTAATGGTTCAGATCAAAATATTGATCTGGATAATAGGAAAACAGGTTCTGTTGATGTATTACGTGGAAAAAATTGCCTTTGTATACAAAGTAATTATTATGAATATGGCTATGCCCCTCAATAACACTTTTAATTACCGGAAACAAACAAAGCCCGAACCATAAGGTGAGCACAAAGGGTTTGCTTGTTAATACCCGGGTAACTTTATCCATTTATAAAGGGCGATTTTTGGTGAGCGAAAATAGGAAAAATGGATAGAAATAAGAAAGGCTCCTTTTAAGAGCCTTTCTGTACAACAAAGCCGTAAGGCTTATGTTAATTTACCGAAACTAAGCTGACCCCCGTTAGCTGATCGGCAAAGGCAAGGAATGCCTTTTCATCATATATACGTTGCTTATTGTCAATCAGTTTGCTCAAATTTAGTTTTCCGATAATATATTTATAACTGCCTGAATAATAGCGCTCTTTTATTTCTTTAAAATCCAGGGCAGCTATTAAATCATCATTTTCATAACGCAGGTACACGCAAAGCTCAATATCATTGGTGAATTTAAGGCCGGTGTTGGTCTTAAGTTTTTTGTACTCGTATTGATAATCATAACGCAGCGCGGCTATATCAGACAGTACAGCAGAACCGGTTGGATGTCCTCCAGCTCCTTTCCCGAAGAAAAATTGCTGATCTGCAAAGGCGGCCTGTACTATTACGCCGTTATACTCATACTCTACGTTATATAAAAACTCGTTTTCGGTTACCAACTTTGGTAGTACAAACAGCGCTACGTGCTGGTCGTCTAACTCTTTAGCTACCGGTACCAATTTTATTTTCAAACCTTTTTCACGGGCGTATTGGATATCGCTGGCGGCCAGATTTTCTATACCGATATTCAATACCGCATCAGGCTCAACCACAACGCCATAGGCATGTGCAGCAGCTATTACCAGTTTAAATTTAGCATCATAGCCCCCAACGTCCATGGTAGGGTCGGTTTCGGCAAAGCCAAGATCCTGGGCTTGTTTTAACGCGGTTGCATAATCCATCCCTTCTAAAAACCCTTTAGAAAGTATGTAGTTGGATGATCCGTTAAAAATACCGCAAATAGAGTGCAGGAGCTCATTATCATAATATTCTTCCAGGTTACGAATGATAGGGATACTGCCGCAAACGGCCCCTTCGTAAAGTAACGAAGTACCATACTCTTCCTGAATTTTAAGCAGCTCTTCTAAATGAAGCGCTATCATTTTTTTGCTTGCAGATACTACATTTTTACCCGATTTAAGCGCTGTTGATACAATTTCGAAAGCAGCATCGGTATCATTAATAAGTTCAATAATGGTATTGATCTCGGGGTTATTCAGTAATTCGTTTTTGTCAGTAGTAAAATAGCTCTCCGGTAAAGAACGCTCCTTAGCAGCATCTTTAATTGCTATTTTCTTTATTTCGATATTAAGGTTTTTGGTTTTGACTATATCATAAAGTCCCTGTCCCACAACTCCGAAGCCAAAAAGGCCAATAGTAAGTTTTTTGCTCATTACGCGGTTTTCTGTAATCGGATGATCTTTCCTTTTACATCTGTTTTATAAAATGAAGTAATAATTTTTGTAAGGGCATCAGTCTCAATCAAAAAACCATCATGCCCGTAAAACGAATCCAGCTCGGCAAATGCGGCTTGAGGAATGTTCCTGAAAAGGTACTCCTGCTCATCAACAGGAAAAAGCACATCAGAACGAATGCCGATGACTAATGTGCGTGCTTTTACCATACTAAGCGCTTTTTCTATCCCGCCCCTGCTGCGACCAACATTATGCGAGTCCATAACTTTTGACAGGTACCAGTAACTATAAGCGTTAAAACGATTAACCAGCTTATCGCCCTGGTAACATTGGTAGCTGGATGCACGGAAATCGTCCTGAACGGCATCATCTTCTTCCTGCTGACTTATCTTGTATGTTTTATAAGTGCGATAGGATAATAAAGCCATACTACGCGCTGCCTTTAATCCTTTTTTACCACCTTCGGGCATGCCCGGTAAAAAAGTTTCATCAGCTAACAACGCCAATCGCTGCGATTCATTAAATGCAATTCCCCATGCGGAGTGACGTGCATTTGTAGCAATAATTATCAGGTTTTTTATCAGATCAGGTTGTATTATAGACCATTCTAATGCCTGCTGTCCGCCCAGCGAACCGCCTATGGCAATTTCAATACTGTCAATGCCCAGGTATCCGGCAAGCAGCTGATGCGCATTAGCCATATCGCGAATGGACACCTTAGGGAAATCTAAATAATAAGGCTCGCCGGTTTGCGGATTTATGCTGAGCGGGTTACTGGTACCATACGGTGAAGTAAGCACGTTAGCGCAAACTATAAAATGATCAGTTGGATTAAAATAGTCGTTCTCTCCGAACAAGCCTTTCCACCAGTCCAGCACATCAGAATTGGCGGTAAGGGCGTGGCATACCCAAATAACGTTATCGCCATCCGCATTTAGCTTACCATAAGTATGATAACCAATTTCCAGCCCGTGCAGCAATTGGCCCGATTCCAGTTCAAAAGGTTGTGAATATTTATAGGTCTTTGCGATCATTAGTGTAAAAGTGGTTAGATAAACTTGATCCGTTTTTGCCTTGCGACAGCGCACAAAGCCGGATGATTAACTGTATCAGCAACAGCGGCGCATATACATGCCCATGGCATAGCAATGCGACGTACCTAAACAGGTATTAAAAAAGTTTACTTGAAGGGTGTTTGTTAAATTTTCCATATTGTTAATTTATATTTCCCGGGATATTTACCGGGGCAGGAATTGGCACCTTCTCTGCATTTGCAGAGGGTTGCCAGCGGGTCATTGAGCCTGATCTCTCGCCGCTTCTTTATAAATCAAATATGCCTGAAAGGAATACTGATCAATTACATCGCTATTGCAATGTGCTGCAAATATAGGTTTTGATTGTGTAAAAGCAAATTTATTTAAGCCGTAGGCCAGAAGCTAAAGCAGAAAGGCAAAATTCTATGGAGCGCTGTGTACTATCATTATTACTTTAGGCTTTTAGCTTTCCGCTTTAAGCCACCGAAAGCCCCTGCTTTATATCCGCAGTCAAATCATCAATATGTTCTAACCCAACTGATATCCGCAGTAAATTGAAAGGAGTTTTAGTATCGGGTCCCTCCATTGTTGCACGGTGCTCAATAAGGCTTTCTACACCGCCCAAACTTGTGGCGCGGGTAAACAATTGCAGTTTATTGATAACGCGATCAGCGGCTTCCGGGCCATCCTTTAAAGTAAACGATAACATGCCGCCAAAACCTGTCATTTGTTCCTTTGCAACCTGGTGACCGGGATGGGATGGCAAGCCAGGGTATAAAACCTGTTCAACACCGGGTTGTTCCTGCAGAAACTCTGCCAGTGCCTGCGCATTACTCACATGCCCGCGGATGCGGTAAGGAAGCGTTTTTATGCTCCTGGCAAGCATATAACAATCCTGTGGCGACGGTATTGCACCTCCCATCGTCTGGATCTGGCGGATTCTTTTCCACCAATCGTTATCCTCAGCAGTTATCAATGCCCCTCCCATCAGGTCGCTATGGCCGCCAAAATATTTGGTAGATGAGTGCATCACCAGGTCAGCCCCTAATTGCAATGGCTGCTGGCAAATCGACGAGACAAAAGTGTTGTCGCAGGCCACTTTTATATTGTGCTGGCGCGCAATGGCCACTACCTTTTTGATATCGGTTATTTTTAAAAGCGGATTAGATGGCGTTTCTATCCATATTAAACCGGTATTAGGCTTAATATGCGCGTTTAATACCTCGCTGTTGTTAACATCAATAAAATCAAACTCAAGTATGCCGGTAAATAATAGTTTTAATTGATTACGCAGGCCATGGTACATATCATCAGGCGCAATAATGTGCGTACCGGGTGCCAGCGACTGAAAAACAGTCATACCAGCTGCATTGCCGGATGAAAACGCGGCTGCATCAACACCATTTTCTAACTTTGCCAATACATTTTCCAACGATGCACGGTTGGGGTTTGATGCTCTGCTGTAGATGTATCCCTCTCGAAAGCTGCCATCTTTCATCCGCTCAAAAGTGGTTGACAGGGTTATGGGTTGTACAACCGCACCGGTAAATTCGTCGGTATGGTTGCCTGCATGTATGGCTATGGTTTCCTGCTTCATAAAGGCAAACTTAATTAAATAGGCTTAACCTTAAATCATTACAATGTGTTTTTTGATTTGGTATGTTAGCAGATTTGAAGGGTGTTTCGTTTCATGTGAATATAACATTGTTGGAAACAAGCGAAACGGTTTACTTCGTAAGTAATTAAATATTAGCAGCTTATTTTTTCGAGTGAAACAAAGTGAAACTACTTATTCGTCAGGAAGATTAGCTGTAAATATCGTTTAGGCCACTAATTTTCAGATGCTTATAAAACCCGCCCTTTTCATCTGGGGCATGAAACGCTTTTGGGTTGAAACGTTTGGTTACAGCTGTACTGAATTACTTTCTTCTTTTATAAAGCCGACGGCAAATTTCAATTCACAGCTGTACTTTATCCACAAAAGTTGCATTACCATTACATTAACATTTGTTACTTTTGCCAAAAGTTTTTTTAATGGGAGCTGAAGGCAGATTACAAATATTACTACAAGATCCCGGCCTTTCTGCTGATCTGAAACGAATTGCAGAGAAGGTGCTGAATACTGAGCGCATCAGTTTTGACGAAGGCGTTTTACTGTACCAAAAAGGAGAGCTGGCGTATCTTGGCACACTGGCCAATTATATCCGTGAGCAGCGCCATGGCGACGTAACTTATTTTAATCGTAATTTTCATATTGAGCCTACTAACCTTTGTGTTTACGATTGTAAATTCTGTTCGTACTCAAGGCTGATCAAACAACGGTCTGAAGGTTGGGAATATACAATGGATGAAATGTTCGACATCGTTAAAAAATACGATGGCGAACCTGTTACAGAGGTACATATAGTTGGCGGTGTATTACCGCAATATGATGTGCCGTTTTACGCGGAACTTTTTAGCAGGATAAGAGCGCACAGGCCCGACCTACATGTAAAGGCACTCACCCCGGTAGAGTATCACTACATCTTTAAAAAAGCTAAAATAGATTACGCCACCGGCATGAAAATGATGATGGACGCCGGTTTAGGCTCTATCCCCGGTGGCGGCGCAGAGATATTTGATGAAGGCATCCGCGATCAGATAGCCAAGGATAAGTGTACATCACAACAATGGTTGGATATACACCAGGAATGGCACAAATTAGGCGGCCGCTCTAATGCTACCATGTTATACGGGCATATTGAAGAATTCCATCACCGGGTTGACCATATGGAGCGTTTGCGCCAACTACAGGACAGAACCGGCGGTTTCCAAACATTTATTCCGCTTAAATTCCGCAATAAAGATAACCAGATGTCGCACGTGCCAGAGGTAAGTGTTATTGAGGATCTGCGTAATTATGCCATAGCACGTATCTATCTGGATAACTTTGACCATATAAAGGCGTACTGGGCCATGATAAGCCGTAACACTGCGCAATTATCGCTCAATTTTGGTGTAGATGACATTGATGGTACGCTAGATGATACCACCAAAATATACTCAATGGCAGGCGCAGAAGAGCAAACACCGGGCATGAGCACTAAGGAATTGGTAGAGCTGATAAAACAAGTTGGCCGCCATCCCATAGAACGTGATACTTTATATAATGTGGTTACAGATTATAAAGACCATCAGTTTGCCGAAGAAGCAAAACCGCAGTTTTATAAGCTGCCGGTGATTAATTAAAGCCACACCTAAATCCTCCCCGATAGGGAGGACTTTTTGATCGGGGCAAAAACAAACAAAAGTCTCCCCTACCGCGGGAGATTTAGACGGGGCTAAATGACGAAAACAATTTATATAGTCCGCCACGGGCAAACAGAACTAAACAGGCTGGGTATAGTACAGGGGCGCGGTAAGGATACCGACCTGAACGATGAGGGCCGTAAACAGGCTAACCAATTCTACCAGGCGTACAAAAATGTCGCTTTTGATAAGATTTACATCTCGGCGCTAAAACGTACACAGCAAAGCATACAGCAGTTTATTGACCTTGGAATACCTTATGAGAAACTCACAGGCCTTGATGAGCTGGCTTGGGGCGTACACGAAGGGCAACCCAGCACACCCGAAACAAAGGCTGCATTTTTACATATAGTTAGAGATTGGGTAGCCGGAAACCTGGATAGCAAATTTGAAGGCGGAGAAAGCCCCAACGAAGTACAGGCCAGGCAGCGCGAAGCGCTTGATGTAATTATGTCTCATCCGGAGGAAGAAACCGTTTTGATATGCATGCACGGCAGGGCAATGCGTTTGTTTCTATGCCTGTTAACCGGCAAGCCTGCGAGCGAGGCAGAAGATTTCCCGCACCAGAATCTTGTGTTGTACAAAATTATCTTTGATGGCGAGAAATACAAAATTGCCGATTTTAATAACGCCGACCATTTAAAAGATCACTAAGCGCCATACGTGGAAAAAATAAAAATATCAGCAGTTAGCTATACCAATTCAAAGCCTTTTATATACGGCATTCAACATACCGATATTATAAATAAAATAGATCTTAGCCTTGATATACCGGCCGATTGTGCGCGAAAGGTAATTGATAACACGGTTGATATCGGCCTTATCCCGGTTGCTGCTACGCTTAATATGCCGTACTGGAATATTGTTGCAGATTACTGCATAGGGGCAAAAGGCGCTGTAAACTCTGTTTTTATATTTAGTAATTGCGAAATACAGCAAGTAAAACGGCTTCAACTGGACCCAGAATCGCGCACATCAAACAACCTGGCGAGGGTACTGCTTAAAAATTACTGGAAAGTAGATCCTAAGCTGATAGCAGATGCGCCTGATTATTCAAATTTAACTGATAATCAAACTGCCTTTGTACAAATAGGCGATCGCACTTTTGGGAAAAAAGGCAAATTTGCGTTTGCTTATGATCTTGCAGAAGAGTGGCAAAAGTTTACCGGTCTACCCTTTGTTTTTGCGGCCTGGATAGCTAATAAGCCTGTTTCGCAAGCTTTTATTGACGAGTTTAATGCTGCGCTTAAATATGGCTTGGCGCATCGCGAAGCTTTATTTGCAGAAATACCTGCAAGGGATGACTTTGATATTCAGGATTACTTAATGAATAAAATAGATTTCGATCTGACCGAAGATAAGAAAGAAGCATTGCACCTTTTTTTAGATTACTTAAAGGCGTTGTAGATTTCAGGGGTTATTGTTTGTAATTAATATCAATTCTCTCAGACCAGTCAATTTCCGTCGGCAATGCAGCCTTGCTAAACTCAACATGGATAACGCGTCGTTTGCTATCATTAACCGTCCGGTTAGACGCGTGCATCAGCAACGGACGCATGAACATAACCCCGCCAGCTTTAACATCACAGTAAACTTCGCCACTGTTACTTACACCATCTGTGATCAATTCCGTCACCAAATGAGAGCCGGGAATGACTTTTAAAGCGCCGTTATCTTTATCGGTATTGTCAAGATGGATGCGGATAGTAAAGTTTTCTTTTAAGATACCTAACTGTGGCTGTACAGCATATTGGTTTTGCTTTACTGTCCAATTTATAAAACCTGGCAGTACTACTTTTTTATTAACTGATATAGTAAGGTCGCGGTGCCATGCTACAAACCAGTTAGATTTTTGTGGCTTATCAAAGTAAATAGATTTTGAGACAAAGTAGTCAGCGCCAAAAAGTGCAGTTATTAGGTCAGTTAGCTTTTCGTTAAATATAAAAGGCAATAGCGCCGGAATTTCTTTTAAGAACTGCCTTATGGCAAACAGATCATCACTTTTTCTGAAGGTATCTTTGGATTGATCTACAGCATCAATGATTGAAATTAAACATTTTAATTCGTCGGCAGTATAAATCTCATTTAAAACAGTAAAGCCTTGCGTTAACAAGGCTTTACGATGATTTGAATTATCTTTCATTACCACTTAAGGTATAATTTATACTGTTTTTAGCTCCTTATTTCTTCTGAATATAGCCATTAGTGTGCCTATCACCATTACGATAGTTCCGGCCCACAGTAAATTGATAAAAGGGAACTGAATAGCGCGCATTACGATATACTTACGCGCGCTTGGCGGCTGTTGGTAGAGCGTAATTTCAACCATATTCTTCTGAGGAATTATTTTAGAGAAGCGCATTTTAATACCCAGGTCATCCACTTTGTGGGCAAAATCAAAAGCATTGTTATTTTTTATCAGGTAAATTGGCGTGGCCTCATAGGTTTTACCGTTTGATACCACCTGTAATTTAGCTTCAACAGCTACATCCTTCTCGCCAAGCTCAATGCTTTTTACTTTATTGATCTTGGTAATGCTTTGCAACAATACATAGCCTTCTCTAAATGGAAGGGTATCTCCTACAGCAACCTCGTATACCAGTGGCGCTTCGTACTTACTGTCATCCTCCTCTCCCTCGTGCGCATCAGCTTCGGCTGTTTCATCGTAAGTAATAGAGTTGGCCATGTTTACATGGGTGTAGATATCGCTAAACAGGTAGTGCCGCGTATCAGGCGATGAGATCAATCCCATTTTGCGGTTGGCCTGCGCATTGGGTTTCAATATAAAGTCTTCGCTAACCTTGCCATCTTTGTCAAACGCTTTGTATTGCACTTTAAAATAATGGTTAGGTGGCGCTATCGAGTCGCCTACATAAGTTACCTGATACTTACCCATTTGCACCGGTGTATTTTTATACATGGTAACATTTTCAAGCGGATTGTTTTTCCCTTTGATAAAATCCTCGGAATATTGCACACCGGCAGTATTCTCTGATATCACCTTACTGGTACCCGCAGATATAAGCGCACCAACCAGTATCAAACCAAAACCAATATGCGCCACTGCAGATCCTGCCAGTTTAAATTTACCCTTTATAGCTTCGGATAATATTTTACCGTTAGCTAAAATAGAATAAATGCTACCCAACATAACCAGCACAAACGCAAAATTGAGTTTATATACTCCGGTTAAGTAAGCTATCGCACCTGTTAAAAGTGCAGCAATGCCTAAATAAACCCCGGTTGTAATTAAAAACCGCGTGGTATCCGTCTTTTTATATTTTAAAAACTGGGTAAAGCCGGTAAGCAAAGCAATTATTATTGCAAATGATGCCTGAATTATGTTGTAGTGTTTTATGGGATCAGTAGGCGGTGCCAGCTTGGTGCCAAAAGCAGCGTTCCATACCGGGATAGAAGAAACTACAACCAGGTGGAAACACGACAGGCATAAAAATACCGAGCCCACAAACATCCAAAACTCGCGCGAGTAAGTGTCTTCGTCTTTTTTGGTGGTAGGCAGTTCTTTCCAGCGTATTACCAGTAAAACTATGGCTACAACCAGGAATAGTATCACATCAATAGCCAAATGCCAGAACATACCTGCGTCTGTAAATGAGTGCACTGAGGTATCACCCAAAACACCGCTACGGGTTAAGAAAGACGCGTAAAGTACCAGCACAAAACTCAAAAGCGTCATGATGGTGGCTGTAATGTAGGAGTGGCCAGAGTTTTTGTAAACGATAAGCACGTGTACCGCACCAACCAATATTAGCCATGGAATGATAGAGGCATTCTCTACCGGGTCCCATGCCCAGAAACCGCCAAATGTAAGCGACTCATACGCCCAAAATGCGCCCATTATAATACCCGTGCCTAAAACCATCATGGCAAATAAGCCATAAGGAATAGCAGGCTTTACCCACTCGGTATAACGTTTTTGCCACAAGCCGGCAATGGCATAAGCAAATGGTATTATCATTGATCCAAAGCCCAAAAACAATGTTGGCGGGTGTATCACCATCCAATAGTTTTGCAGCAGCGGGTTCATGCCGTTGCCGTCTTTGATATAGCTTAGATAATTTAAGTATAACTCCGGATTAGTGGTGAATATTGGTGCAGACTTAAGATCAACTGCTTCGCGGAGTAAGATAAAAGGTGACGAACCTATACGAGTGCCAAATATTTCAACGCCCATTAAAAAAGTAGCGAGCATTGCCTGAGAGAATGCAACAACCGTAATGACCGGCGCCTCCCATGATTTTGCCTTCCAGATTAAAACATTACCTAATACAGCTTGCCAGAAGGTCCACAGCCAAAAGCTACCCTCCTGTCCATCCCAAAAACTTGAGACGATGTATTGAACAGGCAGCGCTCTTGAGGAATGCTCGTGAGCGTAATAATATTCAAAAAGATGATTTAAAATGATGTAATACAGGCATATGCCTATCCCAACAACCGAAATTGAATTTATGTAGAAACCAATACGACCAAGGCGATTCCATGATTTATCGCCGGTTTTGTCATTAGTAGCGTAGAAGTAAGCAATTGCAGAAAATAGCGCAGAACCGAATGCTAAAACTATAAAAAACTGGCCTAACTGGCCCGGTAAAAGGTGTTCGCCTTTAAAAGCTGTATCCATTAAAATTGGTTATATATTGGCTTGCTTAGCTTTGACCTCTGTGATCTCAACTTTACCATCTGTGTATTTAGAAGGGCATTTCATCAATATTTTTGATGCATGAAACTCCTTGCCCTGCATTTTGCCTGTTAATACAATATCTTCAGACCGTTCAAAATCCTGTGGTTTTGTGCCGGAAAAAATAACTTTGCACTCCTCGCCGTTACCGTCTTTCATATAAAATGAAAAGTAATTGGCATTTTTAGTTGCGTCATAATGCAAATCCTTCTGCTTGTTTAGCTGACCTTTTACCTGCAACTCACTTTCGGTTTTTTTTGCATCTTCAAAAAAACCGTACGTGCTGGCACTGCTGTACACGCTTATAATAACCGCAATAGCTATTGCAATTATCACTAAACCAAAAATTGAACTCTTTTTCATTACAGGTTTATCCCTATTTAATTAGCGACCACAAAAATACAAAACGTTGAGTTAATAATTTTTATTACGTGGGATATGTTTTATTTAGAATTGTTATTAATAAACACCACTATTTAATGATGCTTACATAGCCGCTTCTGTTAAATTTGGTGTGGTAATATCCGTCCGTCCCCTCAAACAGCCAGTAGTAAGTACCCGCCGGCAGCGGGCGGCCGCCAATGTAACCATCCCAGGTATATGTTTGCTTATTGGTTTTATATAAAACCTGCCCTGATCGATTAAAGATACTTAATGTGCCAAAATCTACATAACCTTTAATAGTTATATTAAACATATCATTTATACCATCATTATTAGGTGTAAACACAGTTGGGGCCAAAATTGAATAAGGGTCTGGCGGTGTTATGCTTATAATTACCGAAACAATTTTTTCGCAACCGGTTGCGCTTATAGCCTTAATGTAATATCTGCCGGTTGTTCCTATCTTTTGATAATCTTCAACCGTGATGGTTGCCTTTGCATCTTTATAAAAAGAATAGTTATAGCCGGGTTGCTTTACATAAGTTGAGGAAAGATCTATCGTGCCGGGATACGGCACAGGTGCCGGATCAGTAATAACTATACTTGGCGGATCATAATACTTCAATTCTACGGGTAAAGTGTTAGAACATCCTTCAGCATTGGTTGCCTTGATGTAATAAATGCCTGGCTTTGTTATTTTATCCGGATCGCGCAAATACTCCTCTGTGACGGGATCTGTGTAATATTCAAACGGAAGCAACCCGGTAGAACTGCCCTCGGTAATGTAAGCCGCTTTTAAATTAAACGTCCCCCCCTCGCAAATGTAAAATACCGGCTGCTTTATTTTGAAAGTAAATGATGCGGGCGATTTGAAGATAGTTGTATATAAAGTATCGCGGCATCCTAATCCCTGTATAGCATCAATCACCAGGCTGTATTCAGTGCCCGGCGCAGGTGCCGGACTTAGTTTCAATACTTGCGTTGTGTCTAATACAGTATTCATATCATTTTTAGCATACCACTTGTAACTATTAAATCCACGGGGGCCTCTAAGCGTTAAAAAACTTTGCCCTTCGCAATAGGTATTTCCTGTAATAGGGCTGGTACATTGCTCATTTATATCAAAATATGCGTAGCCAAAGTGCCCACCTTGTTTACAATCATTCGAGTTAAAGGTTAAGCGAATAGTTTTACCCGCATAACCTAAAAGGTTAATAGTAGTAGTTGTCCAGTCCTGATAATATATTGATGTAACGTTGGTATTACCTCCCTGCCCAGTGGTTGTAGTTTCTACATCAGAAAGCTTAAACCTGGAATTATTCGTAGCAGTGAAACTAAACGCGGGGCACGCTAATTCCTTATCATCTGTTACATTATAGGCGTTAATTGCAAATCTTGGTTGTTCGACGTCGGTATGATTAGGATTTTGTAATACGGCTGCGTAGTTCACAATCAAGCCATATTGTCCCGTCTCGGGTACGGTAAAAGTATAAGTGAGCCTATCAATCATTCCGCCGGTCTGCGCATCTCCTAACCGCACTGCATAACCACTACCATTAGGACTTGTGGTAGGAAAATGCCCGTAGGGGTCAAGTGCCTCACTGCTGGCCTTCATAATTACTACACGAGAGCCCAATGGTTGGCTAACTTCAATTACGGGTGATGAGGCCGCCCTACTTTCTTGGCCCGCATAAATTTGCCAGTTTTTAAGGGAGCCGTCTTCAAAACCAATATTTTCGGGGCACTGCGCGTAAACTCCGCTCCCGGCAAATATTAATATGGTAACCAGAAGTTTAAACAGTCGGCTCATTTTTTTGGATAAGGTAAATTTAACCTTTTAGAAATGAAATTTACAAGTTATTAGGTTGCAACTTGTTTGTAACAAAAAAGGACCTACTTCCGCAGGTCCTTATCGTATTTATCGTATTTCATTATGGCCATACACCTAAATTTTGGTAGGATATGGCTATTTTGTTAATTACAGCCACTAATGCTGCTGTACGCAAAGTGTCTATCTTAGGATTGGCTTTGTAGATCTCCCTAATCTCATGGTAAGAGCGGATCATTGTATCCTCTAAACCCGAATTAACCAACTCAAGCTCAGACGCTCCTTTAACAATAGTTGCCCTTTGCAAAGGTGTAAGCGAAAGACCTGTAATTCCCTCAACCATATTTACCAGGTTAAGGTTAGAGTTCTCTTCAAAGCGCCTGTTTATACGGCCAAACGCAACGTGCGAAAGGTTTTTTAGCCACTCGAAATATGATACGGTTACACCGCCGGCGTTGGCATACAGATCTGGCACCACAATGCCGCCTTTTTTATAAAAAATGGCTTCAGCTTCGGGAGTAGTGGGGCCGTTGGCTCCCTCAACTATGATCTTTGCCTTGATATTGGCCGCATTTGCCTCGGTAATCTGATTTTCCAATGCTGCAGGTACCAGGATGTCACATTGCTGTTCAAGCCCTTCGCCCGAATTGTTGAATTCTTTTTTTGCACCGCTAAACCCAAGTATAGAACCTGTTGATTTACGGTGTTGGAAAACCTCCTCAACGTCTAAACCATCCTCGTTATAAACCGCACCTTCAAACTCGCAGATCCCTACAATCAGGCCGCCGAATTCAGCGAGGAATTTTGCAGAATAGTAACCCACGTTACCCAAGCCTTGCACTATTATCTTTTTTCCTGCAATACCCGGAGTAAGGCCTAATTTAGCCATATCTTCGGCAACGCTAACGCATTCGCGTGTGGCAATAGCCACTCCCCTTCCGGTAGCCTCGCGGCGGCCGTGAATTCCATGCAGCGCTATCGGCTTGCCTGTTACGCAGCCCATAGCATCTAGCTGGCCGGGGTTCATGGTAGCATAGGTATCAGCTATCCAGCCCATTTCGCGCTCGCCCGATCCATAATCAGGAGCCGGAACGTCAATGCTCGGGCCTATAAAATTTTTCTTTATCAGTTCAACTGTATATCGCCTGGTGATGTTTTCAAGTTCCTGAACGGTGTAGTTTTTCGGGTTTATTTTTATACCGCCTTTTGCGCCGCCAAATGGCACGTTAACAATAGCGCATTTATAGGTCATAAGGGCGGCAAGCGCCATTACTTCGTCCTCGTTAACCATCTCGCTGTAACGGATACCGCCCTTTGTTGGCGATTGATGGTGCGAGTGTTCAACGCGCCAAGCGTCTATAACTTCAAAACCGTTTCCTCTGCGAATAGGAAAGCGAAAACGGTAAACGCTGTTACATGATTTGATCTGGTCTAATAAACCAGCATTGTGTTGTGTGAATTGCGCTGCATAATCAAAGTTTTTACAGACATCGGCAAAAAAGTGAGTATCGCTATCAGCGGCTGAAATTAGAGTAGCCATAGTGTGTTAATAATTATATTTTTCTTAAAATAGAACGCAAATGTGGTACAATTTTTATCAATATTGCAAACTATTAAGCAGAACTATTTTTATACTGTTATTAACAATGGTATGAAAACTATGTTTAAACAAACATAGATTATTTTAGGAGGATTATTTTTCTTTTTCGATCTTTCTTAATCGCCTGTCTATAGTGAAAAGATATATCGATAAACCTGCAAAAACAATAACTATAGTTGCTATAACTACATAGATTTTACCATTGCTCTGCATAACATCCGCCATTTCGGGCACTTCGTTATTCTGCGCAAAACAAGTTACGTAGCTCAATAAAAGTAAAAGGAATACAGGTAACTTTTTCATTAATTTATTTCGTTCTTTTTATATTCAATTAAACGGATGCGATAACGTATTGTAGCTATCCATACAGCAAATAAGGCCCATGCAATAAAGGCAGGATATAATACAACCCGCATCCTGTTGTCCATATCCATTTTACCAAAAGCAGGGTTGCCACCATTACCGGGGTGCAATGAGTCGGTTAACCGTGGCAGCACCATTATCAATACTATCATTATCGGGAAAGCGAAAATGTTGTATATGGCAGATATCTTTGCACGTTTTTGCTCTTCATCAATTGAGGTGCGCAGTACAGAGTAAGCGCAATAAAGTAAAAAGGCAATAGCAGCGCTATTCTGTTTGGGGTCATTACTCCAATATTCGCCCCAGGTATATTTGGCCCACATCATGCCGGTTATTAATCCCAACACAAAAAAGAACAGCCCGGTATTGGCACTTTCTACCGCTATAAGATCATATTCTTCTTTACCGGTAGCCAGGTACCTGATGCTATAAATTACCGAAATGGTAAAAACCGTGAACATAGCTATCCACATAGGTACGTGGAAATATGTATTTCTGATGGTTTCGTGCAAAATGAACGTTTTTGGCACGCCTCCTAAAAAACCTGCTATTAATGTGTAAAATATCATTACAACAGCAAGCACCTTCCACCAGGTTTGATAAATAAACTTCATATTGATTTATAGGGCACAAATGTAGTAATTATTTGTATTGTGCCTTTGTAAATTGTTTACCTCAATTTAGCGGCGCGGATGGTGTATAATCTACCGGCAACAGTTCAGACAAACGCGGTTTTGACCAGGAGCCTTCAAATAACGGACTTTCACCTACCACAATTCCGTTACTATCAAATAGGGCGTAAGGCGGGTTATTAAATAACGTTAATATGCTCACTTCATAATTAGGCATATCAAGGGGGCGATAAACATCTTTAAAAGCTTCGGTCTCTTCCCGGTTTTTATAGATAACATATAAATATTCGGGGAAGGTGATAGCATATAACCCCGGCTGTGGCCCTTCTCGAAGTAATTCAAGGCTAAACCACGGTATGGTTGATATTTTTTGATGAACGTATTTTGGGCTGTTGTAAAGATTATACCAATACATAAAAGAGTCGCGCATCATAGTGCCGTTAAACTGTTGCATTTTCTTCTGAATAATGGCTGCTGATGGGCGCATAGGGTCTTGTTCGCGGCTTAACCTCCGCGTTTCAAAACCTTCCTGATTTAGCTTATTTTGGTAAAGCGATCTAAAAAAATGCATTGATGAACCATAATAAGCGCGATCTCGTTTAATCTGCCATTTCTTTTTTTGAGCCGAGCTGCCGGGTAACTCTTCAAAAAGACGACTCCCCTGGTAGGAGAGCCTGCCCTCTATTTTATCGGAACTAAAGGCGTTCAACAAAAATTTAACCCGATAGCCCAAGGCTTTATTTTCTACAATTAAAAACTCGTCGCTGCTTGCTGTAAGGGTTTGCTTTGATTTTCGGTAGGTAAAATCCAACACTTTCGGATTTATTACTACACACTCTTTTGCGTTCTCATCGGTACCTATAAATTCACTTTTAAATAAGGCATAATTACGGTTCCAGTCTGCACGGCTGGAACCCGATATAGTTACCTCCCGCAACATTATCGCCCTCGGCTCCATGGTAATGGTCATATCTGCAATATCCCCATTTACCATAATAACTTTGTTGTACTCAGCAAAGCCAACAGCGGTTACTACAAGGGTATATTGGCCAGGTTTAAGGCGATTTAGCGTGAACACGCCTTCGGAAGATGAAGTGGTGCCGAATGATGAATTACTTAAAAAAACGCTTGCTCCGGCAAGGCCGCGGCCACTTTCTTTACTAACTATCTTACCGCTAATTGTAAAGCCCTGCCCATGCAAAATTGCAGGCACAAAAAATAACAGAAATAAAATCCGTCTGACAAGCATTGGTTATTATTAGCGACGAAAAATAATTCTAAAATAAGCAATTACAAAACAGCTCTTTAAAATTTCTTTCGTTAGTCGCGCCACAAATACGGAAACAAAATTAAGGCTGTAGTAATTACAATTGCATTTATTGCAGCCAGAGCGCCCATATCACTGTAACTAAAGCTACGGTCTATTCCATCCATAGCGCGTTTGCTTAAACGTATAAGAATTAATATTATTGGAATAATAACCGGAAAACTTAAAATAGCCATAAGGGTGCCGTTATTGCCTGCTTTGGATGCTATTGCCGATATCATGGTGAATACAGTTGAAAAGCTGAAGGCGCCCAATAAAACTGCAATAAAATAAAACAGCGGATCGCCGAGCGTATTTTCAAAAAACAACAAGTAAACTAATAAAGCCAGTGTGCTAAGCAACATCGTTAACGCCACATTGTATAGCGTTTTTGATAAGATTATTGCCTGCGGACTTGCTATTGAATAATAATAAAGCAGCCGGGCCTTACTTTCCTGCATAAAACTTTTAGCGATGGCATTAACCGAGGCAAAAAGAATTATTATCCAGAACAAAACGTTCCACACTATTTTATAGCCTTTGTAGTCCTTAGAAGAAAAGCCGGGAGTAAGGTGAAATGAAATATAACAAATAAAAACGGTTGAAACTATGTATAACAAAACGCCATTAAAGGCGTATTTGGAACGCCACTCCAGTAATATTTCTTTTTTAAGAAGATACCAGGTCTGGTCAATAAGTTTCATGCAGCAAATGTAAGCGATTGGTTGATTAGATTTCCTGCCGATTTCTTATTTTAAAGCAAAGGCACATAGCTATGCAATTAATTTTTTTCGCCTTTTTCAAAAACAAGGTGTTGAATTTTTTGGTGCAGATGCTCTGGTTGGAACGGCTTAGAAAGCACATCATTCATCCCGGCGGCAATTGCTTCCTGCTGCTCATGGTCAAAAGAGGCTGCGGATAACGAGATAATAGGAATACTGCGCTTAGGCTCGGCGAAGTCAAGCCTGATTTTTCGGGCGGTTTGATACCCATTCATCTCGGGCATGTGTGTATCCATCAGAATAATATCGTAGTTATTTTCGGTAAGTTTATCAAGCACCTTTACGCCGTTACTAACAATATCAACATTCACATTCCAATCTTTCAATATTTTAGATAACATAAACTGGTTGATTAGATTATCTTCGGCAACCAGAATACTTAAGTTGTCAAATTCATGAAGATTACTGCCAGCTACAATTTCTTCCTTAGGCTTAACAGCCAGATTGTACCAATTTGTAAAAGTAAACACGCTTCCCTTATTTATTTGGCTTTCAACCGTTAACTGCCCGCCTTTTAACTCGGCTAATTTTTTAACAATAGCCAGCCCTAAACCTGTACCGCCAAATTTGGTGGCGGTATCATCTTCTGCTTGCTCAAAAGAGTCGAATATGGCATTTAAGCGATGTGCCGGAATACCAATTCCGCTATCTTCAACCGTAAACTTAATTTGCGCTTTATTCTTTTGTGTGTCTACAACTGTTACTTTAAGTCTTACATGCCCGCGTTTGGTAAATTTTAAAGCATTGCTCAATAAATTCATTAATATTTGGTTCAATCGTAATGAGTCAAATACTATAAATTCTGGAACGTCAGGATCAATTTCTAAAAAGAATTCAATAAATTCTTCATCTGCCTTAAACTTCAGCAACCGATAAACAGAGCGTAGTACATCATAGAGATTGTGGGGCGAGCGTACGATACTGAACTTTCCTGCATCTATCTTTGAAATATCTAAAACGTCATTAATTACACCAAGTAATGACTGCGAAGATACTTCAAGCAGTTCTATCATACTGCTTTGCTGATCGGTTAGTTCGGTTTTACGTAACAGGTTACTCAAACCAATAATTCCGTTAACCGGCGTACGCAATTCATGGCTCATGTTCGCTAAAAATGTTTCCTTAGCCTTTTTACCATACTCTGCTAATTGTTTCGACTTGATAAGCTGTTCCTGATAGCTTTTTTGGGCAGATATATCACTTATGTTTAAAAACAAAGTGCGGTTACGGTAGGCTATCCGGCATTCAACCCAAATAACCGACTTGGAAAATGTAACAAATTGGAACTCAAAAACAGATGATGCGATATTGTCTTTTATCAAGGTGCCTAAGGCCGCCCTGAATGCATTTTTATCCGAATCGGCAGCACGATCAATCACACTTGTTCCTACCAGGCTGGCAGGCTTAAAGCCTAATATTCTTTCAACCGCCGGATTAATTGAAATAACGCCAAAATTTTCAGCGTTAACCACACAAATAATATCTGCAGAATTTTTAACTATCAATGAAAAATCCTGCAACTCTTCATTTTTTTGGATAATATCTGCCTGATACCTGGCCAGTTGAATAAAGGAATCAACTTTGGCTGAAGTTATATATGGATCAAGTGGTTTATAGAGATAATCAACAGCCCCAACACCGAGCCCTTTAACCGCGTACTTAGTATCTTTGGATATGGCAGTTACAAAAAGTATCAGTATGTCTTTGGTGCGTGGGTTTGATTTAAGCATTTCAACAAACTCAAAACCGTCCATTTCAGGCATCTGTACGTCTATTAATCCAATAGCGATCTGATTTTCCCAGGCTATTTTAAGCCCTTCGTTAGGCGAGGTGGTTGAAAAAATTTTGATGTCGTCTCGGGCAAGTAGCGCTTCAAGAGCCACTATATTCTCTTCGCGGTCATCAACAATCAGGATATTTACAGGGGTCGGCATGAAAAATTGTGAGGGGAATTAAAATTATGTTTTAAATAGGTCAAGTATGTCGTCTGTTTTTAATACATATTCAGCGGCGTTTAACTTAATTGCCGCCCTTGGCATTTCGGGCATTTCAGCTTCGTCCGGGTCCTGCGCTATCGTCAGTGCTCCGTTATTCCGCAATGAAAGCAAGCCTCTGGCACCGTCCTGGTTAGCCCCCGAAAAAAGTACAGCAGTACACTTATCTTTAAATACTTCGGCTGCGCATTCAAAACTCACGTCAATAGATGGTTTTGAATACCATACTGCCTCTGATACATCAAGACCGAAACTACTCTTGCTTTCTATTAGTGTGTGATAATTTGTCGGCGCTATGTATACTGTATTTTTATATATAACGTCCTTATCACTAACTTCACGTAAAGACATACGACTATTTTCTGCAAACAGATTTTCTATTTCGCTAAAAAAGTTCTTTTTTCTGTGAATAATAATTAAAACAGTTTTGTTAAGATCAGCCGGAAATACGCGTACGGCGTTGTAGATATGTTTGAAGGAACCGGCTGATCCCCCAAGTACCAGGAACTCAGACTTGCGCCATTTTGCTATTATATTTTCGTCAAGAGCCAATTTTTTGGTAAATATTTTCTTTTTGATTGATAACCTTAAACCTTTTTCTAAACGCCTCAGATCTTATAGTCTCTTTTGTGCCGAGGCACAAAAAGCCTAACGGCGCCAGGCTATTGTAAAAAAGCTCAAGAACATGTTCTTGCAGTGCGTTTTCAAAGTATATAAAAACATTGCGGCAACTTATTAACTGGAATTCGTTAAACGCACTGTCTGACACCAGGTTATGCACAGAAAACAAGGTGTTTTGCTTCAATTCATTATGAATTGTGGCTGCATCATACAAAACGGTAAAATGGTCTATTATAGATCCGCTTAAGCCTGCCATTTGGTAATTCTCAGCATAGCTCTTTATTTTCCGCAGGCTATAAATGCCTTTGCGGGCTTCGCTAAGCATCTCAGTGTTAATATCCGTACCATAAATAAAAGCCTTTTTCCGTAATCCGGCTTCATTAAGTAATATAGCAAGCGAGTACGCTTCCTCGCCTGATGAGCAGCCGGCGCACCATATTTTAGAGTGCTGGTAGGATGACAGGTAAGGTATTATTTGTTTATTAAGCGCCTGATAAAAGCTCGGGTCGCGAAACATCTCGGTTACATTAACCGTCACCTCTTCTAAAAAGTGCTGAAAAAAATCGGGTTTATTAACCAGTTGGTGTTTTAAATCATAAAAAGGCAGTTTCTGAAGCTGCATTATCCTGATAATGCGTCTGCGTAGTGATGCCTTTGAGTAGTTGCCAAAATCAAACCCATATAACTTTTCAATCAGAGCAATCAGTTCAGTAATTTGCTGAATGGTTATATCGATTTGCGTTTGCATATTATTTTTCCAACCATAACTGCATTAATGATATAAGCCTGTCAATATCAACCGGCTTTGTAATATAGTCGTTGGCGCCCGCTTCAATACATTTTTCTCTGTCGTCTTTCATTGCCTTTGCTGTCAGTGCTATAACCGGTAACCTTGCCCACTTGTTTTGTTTACGTATGTGGCGCATGGCTTCATAGCCATCCATTTTAGGCATCATTATATCCATCAGCACTATATCGATATCCGCTATATCTTCCAGCTTTGCAATAGCCTCTTCGCCGTCCCCGGCAATTTCA
Organism: Mucilaginibacter sp. HD30; assembly: GCF_054061755.1. Classification (NCBI taxonomy): domain Bacteria; kingdom Pseudomonadati; phylum Bacteroidota; class Sphingobacteriia; order Sphingobacteriales; family Sphingobacteriaceae; genus Mucilaginibacter; species Mucilaginibacter sp. HD30. The sequence goes on along the minus strand of NZ_JBSSEO010000001.1, from coordinate 777,896 downwards.
ACCTCCATTTCGTAACTCTGCATGGCGCTGCTTAATGCGAATATATTGCGCATGTCATCGTCAACAATCAGCACTTTTTTGCCTTTTATACCAGTTTTGCCGATAGTTGAAACCGAAGATTTAGCCTTTGGGGGCGGTGGAAGCGTACTGCTTATTTTATTCAAGAACAGATTCACTTCGTCTATCAGCCTGTCAGACGATTTATTGGTTTTTACCACCATCGCGTTGGCATATTTCATTAGCCGTGTTACTGATGTTTTATCCAGCTCCATAGCGGTGTTAATGATCACAGGTAGAGAAGCAAACTTTTCAACTTCCTTTATTTTGTCTAGCAGGTCAAGGCCCGAAATATCAGGAAGATTTAAGTCAAGGATAACGCATTGATAGTCGTTCAGGTTGAGCATGCGGAATGCCGACTCACCGTCAAAGGCCTGATCAACAGATATGCCGTTGTTTTGCATCATCTCTTTAAGCGCCTGGCTTTGCGCCTTATGGTCTTCAACCAGCAATATCTGCTTAAACTTGGTACCGGTACTTACCATTATATCGCCAAACAGCTTGTCGAGTGTATTGGTATCGATAGGTTTTTTCAGGAAACTTATAGCGCCTTCGCGGCTTACACGATTAGCGGCAGCATCACCTGCGGACATTAAATGTACCGGAATATGCGCAGTTTTCTCGTCAGCCTTCAGTTCCTTTAATATTTGCCAACCATCTTTTCCGGGCAGCATTATATCCAATATTACCGCATCGGGTAAATGTTCTTTTACAACTTCAACCGCGTTGGTACCTTCGTTTACAATAACCGATTTATAACCATGATCGGTAGCGTAATCATGCAAAATGCCCGCAAAATTTTTGTCGTCTTCAACAATAACTACTAAAGGTTCCCTGCCTTCCTGGCCAGCGGTACGTTGGACAGCCTGTTGTAAAGGTATTTGCGGTATAAATGTTTGAGCTGTTGGCAATAGTTCTTCCTGTTCACTCTTAACTGTTGCCTTTGCCGCAAACGGAATGGTTAGTGTAAACACACTACCTTCGCCTTGCTTACTGGTTAACGAAATTGAACCACCCAACAGCGCTGCCAATTCGCGGCTGATAGAAAGGCCCAGGCCCGTACCCCCATATCTGCGGCTGGTAGACCCATCAGCCTGCTGGAAGGCTTCGAAAATTATTTTCTGCTTATCTTCAGGTATGCCAATGCCAGAGTCTTGTATCCGGAAGCTGATGGTTTGCGGTGCCTTGCCCGGCAGTGCGCTGATACTAATAACACCATTTTCGGGTGTAAACTTAAAAGCGTTTGAAAGCAGGTTTTTAATTACTTGCTCAACTCTAACTTTGTCTGTAAATATAGTTGCTGGCGTATTTTCTGTTAATGTTGTAAAACTTATTTTTTTGTTACTTGCAACCTCAGCAAACAGCATCTCCATATCATAAAGGATGTCAGCTACTTTGATGTCCTCATTCTGCATATCCAGCTTCCCGGATTCTATCTTGGAGAGATCAAGAATATCATTAATAAGCGTGAGCAGATCATTACCGGCGTTGAAGATTACGCTTGCATATTTTATCTGATCCTCTGAAAGATTATTGGGTTTGTTATCTTTTAATATGCGTGCCAATACCAGTATGCTGTTAAGTGGTGTACGGAGTTCATGGCTCATGTTTGCTAAAAACTCCGATTTGTATTTACCGGTAGTTTCCAGCTCCTGCACTTTCGTATTGATAGCTTGCCTTGCTTCCTCAATAGCCTGGTTCTTTTCTTCCAGCAGACTTGCTTTTTCCTCCAGTTCGGCATTTGTAGTGCGCAGTTCTTCCTGTTGCACGCGAAGTTCCTCTTCTGATGCTTCCAGCATCTCTGTCTTCTTTACCAGTTCTTCGTTGGTAACACGCATCTCTTCTTGCTGGGCAGATAATTCTTCTGCTTGCTGTTGCGTCTCTTCATACAGATCATGCATTATGGTTCGCGCCTGCGAAGTATTAACCGCCACACCAATATCATTGGATATTAAGGATATAAAGTCTTTTACATTACCTACAATTTCGTTACGGAAGGCAAGTTCAACCACCCCTTTAAGCTTTTTATCAAAAAAGAAGGGAACCAGGTAAATTTCAGCAAGTTCTTCATTTGCTAATGACGACTCCAGACTGAGTCTGTCGTTTATTTTACCTTTTATTAAAGTGGCTTGCTTGGTTAGTAAAACCTGCCCCAACCAACCTTCACCGGCTGATATTGTCCTTTTAACCGCGCTTAAATTTGAAAACGCATAAGTGGCATAAAGGTCAAGCCGGCTTTCAGCTTCATTATATAAATAAAAAGAACCGGCTAAGGCACTGGTATATTTACCGATTTCGGCCAATATATTGGCTGCCAGTTCCTTCTCATTTTGCTGGCCCTGCATTTTTTCATTAAGCTGCCCGGTACCTGTAAGCAGCCAGTTTTTTGTTTCGTTTTCCGCCAGAACTTTTCCCAGTTCTTCGTTGGTCACCAGAATTTCCTGCTCAACCTTTTTCTGCCTCTCAAATTGTCCTTGTATGTAATAGAAAAGTAGAATGATAATAATAAGAAAAACGGATGACCCCGCGACAATGAATATTATGGCGTTACTTGATGCTTGTTTTGAGTTATCCTTACGTATAGCAAGCAGATTGTTTTCGGTATCAATTATGGCCGTAATAATCTTGCGGATATTATCCATATTTTGCTTGCCGTTAACAAACATGTTGTTTTGCACCATAAACTCTAACCCTTTGCTTTCGCGGGTTTCAATATTGGTTTTTAAGATATCAAGCTGATCGGCGACATTTTCTTGTAAAGAGTCTATTCTTGCCAGTTGCTGTGGGTTATCAATAACCAAGTCCCGTAACTCTCTTAGGTCATTATTAATTAAAGGGATAGCTTTTCTATAAGGCTGTAGAAACACCTTCTTTGCGGTTGCGCCATAACCACGCATACCGGTTTCCGCATCAATTAATCCTTGCAACAGGTTGTTTGAACGTTTAATAACCTGTTGGGTGTGCTCAACCATCTCGGTGTCACTCTCCAACTGGTTTATACTACTGTAAGAAAGTATACCTACAATAAAAACAAGCAGGATAGAAAACCCAAACCCAATAAGTACCTGGCTACGAAAGGATAATTTAAACATTCGCGGACGTGTTTATGATTTAAATATATAGTTGCCCCGCATATATACGCAGGATGTTTATTAGACGATTTATAAAGATATAAGTTTTATAAAACAGAATTATTCCCTTTTGATAATTGCCTGGTTGAAAAAGCGCCTATTAAAGCCATAACAGGTCCCGCAAACAGCAAATACCAACCCCATTTAAATTTTATTTGCCTGGATAAAAAGCCTGCAAGAGATTTAAATGGGATAAAGCTAAAACTGGTATTTACCTTTAAAACCGCCGCTAAAAGCAACAATACAACAAGCCCCAAAGATAACCAGGCCGTTAATTTAACCAATTGAAGGCGGTTTAATACCGTACCTATTATACCCATTACTGCAACCAACAATATTACCATACCGTAAGGCTGGCTTAGTTTAAACAGATTCATGTTAAACAAGCCGAACGGGCGCAACAAAGGGCAATAGGCGCCTGCTATTAATAGTACAAAGCCAAAAAATGATACAAACGAACTTATCCGCATTTGAATTTGATTATCTGGTGATCTCCATTTTATCAGCAAAGTGGGCACAATAGTCGCGCAGGTCTTCTACTATGTTTTTTTCGCCGGTCGCACGCAAAAAGGTATCGCCCATGGTTTGAAGTGTTTCGTAGAAAAAACGCTTCATTTCATCAACAGGCATATCTTTCGTCCATAAGTCAATACGTAAAGTATTTTTATAGTGGTGATCCCACAGAGAAAGCATAAACGAATTTACAGGAAGGGCCTCCTTATTTGCAGAATCTGTTGATTCCCACATTATACGTTCCGGAACGTTATTATCATCCAATTCCACAATAAGCTTTATTTCGGCAGTTTTCATTAAGAAGTTCTATTTAACAAGTAAAAAAATAACAAGAGCCAAAGTTATAAAGCTTAACTCTATTAGCCACAATTTTTTGGTATCACTGAAGAAATTACGGAAGATTATATCCAGAAATGACACTACAAAAGCAAACAGCAAAAATATCAAACTAATAGCGATCGACATGTTAGCGAATGCTACTCCAGCAATCTTAACTGCCTTTGTAAAAACAAGCACCGCCAGTATGATAAAAAAGGCTGCGGCAAAGTTTAAGGGGGTAATTTTTATCTTCATTAATATTTTTTCCTGGGTTTTGATCTTTTTGGCTGCCCAACATGCCCTACCCTTTTTGCTTTTGCAGCATCGAACTTTTTACGCTGATTAAGTGTTTTTTTCTCGTGGAAAGCGCCCTTAAAGTCAGGATCTTCTTTACGCTTTTGCAAGTCTATTTCTTTAGCCTGATCCTGTCTTTCCTCATAAGGCGTTTCTTCTATAAAAACATCAGCAGGGATTTTATGCTCGGGTATAGTTTGACGGATCAGCTTCTGTATCTTTCCTAAATAATACTCTTCTGCCGGGTTACAAAAAGTAATGGCTACGCCACTTTGCAGTGCCCTGCCTGTACGGCCTATGCGGTGCACGTAATCCTCAATAACAACTGGCACATCAAAGTTAATAACATGGCTTACATCACTTACATCAATACCGCGCGACGCCACATCGGTAGCCACCAATATCTTAACCTCATCATTTTTAAAGGCATTCATAGCGTTGATGCGTGTGTTTTGCCCTTTGTTGGCATGCAGCACCTTTACCTTATCCTCCCCAAATTTGCGCGATAAAAATTTATAAACATCTTCTGCGGCGGTCCTGGTTTTGCAAAAAATCATGAGTTTGGTTATGTCCCCTTCTTCGTCCAGCAGCTTTTTAAGCATGTTTATTTTTGTGCGCACGTTTGGCACATAATAAAGCTTCTGCTCTACAGTCTGCGCCGGTGTAGCCTGGGGCGTAACCTCAATTACTGTAGGAAATTCCAAGAAATTAGCCGATAGCTGGTGTATTTTGTCAGACATGGTAGCAGAGAACAACAAATTTTGCCGTTTACGCGGCACAATCTCCAATATCCTGTTTATCTGGGGCATAAAGCCCATATCCATCATTTTATCTGCCTCATCTAATACAAGCACCTGCAGTGTTTTGGTAACAATATGCCCGGCAAGGTAAATATCCAGGTAACGGCCAGGAGTAGCTACAATAACATCAACCCCTTTATTAATATTTTCGATCTGCGTTTTGGGGCCAAGCCCGCCGTATACGGTCACCACACGCAGATCTGTATATTTCGCATAGGTTTTTACATTCTCTTCAATCTGCATGGCCAGCTCGCGTGTTGGCGACAGGATGAGTGCGCGGGCGTGATCGCCCTGGGCATATTTAAGGCGCATAATTATAGGCAACACGTAAGCAGCCGTTTTACCGGTACCTGTTTGCGCTATGCCCATAACGTCCTGCCCATTTAAAATAGGCGGCATTGCCTTTAGTTGTATGGGCGTAGGTTCGGTATAGCCTGCATCGGCAATGGCATTTAACGTTTGCCTGTTAAAATCAAAATCCTCAAAAGTAGCTGCCATTTGGCAAAGATAGGTTTTTTGTTGAGGCTGAAAGCAGAAAGGTAAAAGCTGAAAGGCAAAAGGCTTGTTGGGGTCTATAGGGGTGGCTGTGAGCCGGCTGAGCCGTGTGAGTATTTGTGAGCCCCCTGCAAAATAATATTACCAACCCTTCAGCTTTCGGCTTCATAAACTATATTTGCTATATGTCTACCATCCTCATCAAATCAGCTATTATAGTTAACGAAGGCAAACAGTTTAGCGCCGATATTTTTGTTAAAGACGGGCTTATTGAACGGATTGACAGGCAAATTGATGTACTTGCCGATGAGACCATTAACGCAGAAGGATTATATCTTCTTCCAGGGGCTATCGATGACCAGGTGCATTTCCGCGAGCCGGGACTTACGTACAAAGCTGATATACATTCAGAATCGAGGGCGGCAGTTGCAGGTGGAATAACATCTTTTATGGAGATGCCTAACACCGTGCCCAATACCCTTACGCAGCAACTGTTACAGGATAAATATGATATTGCCGCACAACAATCATTGGCCAACTACTCATTTTTCATGGGTGCATCTAACGATAACCTGGATGAGGTTTTGCGTACAGATGCCCAAAATGTGTGCGGCATAAAAGTGTTTATGGGTTCTTCAACCGGCAATATGCTGGTAGACAACCCAACAACATTAGAGAATTTATTCTCGCAATCGCCCATGTTGATAGCGACCCACTGTGAAGACGAGGCCACCATAAAAAGCAATCTGGCACACTACAAACAAGTATTTGGCGAAAACGTACCGGTTAGATTGCATCCAAAAATCAGAAGCGAGGAAGCTTGTTACCTGTCATCATCAATGGCGGTTGCATTGGCAAAGAAGCATAACGCACGGCTGCATATACTCCATATCTCGACAGAAAAGGAAACACACCTGTTTGATAATACTACGCAACTGAAAGATAAACGCATTACTGCCGAAGCCTGCGTGCACCACTTATGGTTCAGTAGTGAAGATTATGAAACAAAGGGCAACCTGATTAAATGGAACCCTGCGGTTAAAACGGCCAAGGACCGCGACGGCATTTTAAAAGCTGTACTTGATGGACGGATAGATGTTATTGCTACCGACCATGCACCCCATACTATTGAAGAAAAAGCGCAATCTTATTTACAGGCACCATCCGGCGGCCCGTTGGTGCAACATGCTTTGCCCGCCCTGCTTGAACTTTATCATCACGGTAAAATAACGCTTGAACAAATTGCTGAAAAAACAGCACATAATGTGGCTATCTGCTTTCAAATAGCTAAGCGTGGTTTTATCAGGGAGGGGTATTATGCCGATTTAACACTTGTTAACATAAACAAACCCTGGCAGGTAAATAAGAACAATATTTTATATAAATGCGGATGGAGCCCGTTTGAGGGCTCAACATTCCGGTCAAACGTAGAACACACTATTGTATCTGGTAAATTGACCTGGAGCAAGGGCGCTTTTGTTACTGATGAATCTGGGCAACGGATGACTTTTGATAGATAGAATATTAACGGGGTGTCATGGTGAGCCTGTCGAACCGTAGCGCGGAGAGGCCTTTACGCGCCGCTCTTCGACAGGCTCAGCGTGACACCCAGGTTCGTCACTTTACTGTTTGCCCTTCAACCAGCTCTTTCATTTTACCAAAAATAGCCTGCCAGTTTTGCTCTGAATGTTGCTTAGCGGCTTCATCTTTTATATTATCCTGCCCCACTTCCAGCGTGGTAATGCCGTTACTTTCGGTTAAGGTATAGCTAACGTTTTGATAGTTTTCCGGTTTATCCTCCGTGCCGCTCATGCTGCTCCAGTAGCTATATTTAACATACTTACCGGCATCAATCTCCAGCACCTCGCCCTTATCCTCATAAGTCTTACCCTCCCACTCGCCGCTCCATATAACAGGGCTTCCCTTTTTCCAGTCGGTTTTAAGGTCGGTTCCAAAAAAATATTGTTTAATAATTGCCGGGTTTGTCAGCGCATCCCAAACCTCCGCAGCGGGAGCGTTTATGTCAATCTTTGTTTTTAAGCTTACATTTTCCATGACTTTTTTGCTTTTATATTTAACGGGCTTTATGCCAGTCTGTTTGCAAAAAAACGTTATGATTTGACAACCCTATGTCAGTAGAGTAACCGGGCTTTCTATTTTTCTTAAAATATCTTCGGCTATATTTTTGATCCGATCTTTTAAACTCTCAGGCTCCATGATCTCAGCTTCATCGCCAAACATCATTAGCCATCGGGCAAAACCTTCTAACGAGGTCGTCAAGAAAGTCATTTCAATAATATCTCCCATCGCCTTTTCAGATACAAAACCGCTGTAGTATTTTTGATGCTCCAGATGCGAATGAATAGCTTTGTTTATATTGATCACCACACGTTCCATCTGTCTTTCGCACGCGGTTTGCGCTATATAATCTTTTAAGGTAGGGTGTTCGCTGGTGAAATGCTCTTCGGTAATCGCCAGATTTTTTATTCTGTCTATTCTAAAATCGCGGTAAGCATTGCGCAACCTGCACCAACCTATTAAATGCCAATAACCCGATAAGAAAAATATTCCAACAGGTTCCACATAACGTTTGGTTAGCTCCTGGCTATGTTGGGCAAAATAGTTAAGTGTAAGCAGCTTTTTTTGGGATATACTGTAAAGGATGGTTTGTATATGATCTGTAGGCGCTACGTTTGCACGCGCCATGCTTTTCAGCACTTCTATCCTATCATCCATCCCTTCCAGCAGTTCCTTTTCGGTATTTTTCAACACAGCCCTTACCTTGTACATAGCAGAGCGGTAGTTTGCGCTGGTAGATGTGTCTGTAAGTGTTTCTATAAATTTTTCGGCAGTTAAAAACGCGGTAGCTTCTTCGCGGGTAAACATTACCGGCGGCAAGCGGTAGCCGTCCATTATGGAGTACCCAACACCGGCCTCGCCAATTAAGGGTATGCCTGCTTCTTCAAGAGTTTTTACATCGCGGTAAACGGTGCGCAAGCTAATGTTGAAACGCTCGGCTATATCTGCCGCTTTTACTACCCTGCGCGACTGCAGTTGTATCAAAATAGCGGCTATACGGTCAATGCGGTTCATTATCTGCCAAATTAAGAAATGTATACGGGATTAAAAAAAGCTTACCGGCAAGATCAACTCTATTCTGTTTTTTCCTAAACCTCCAAAAATATCATCATCCATTAAATAACTGTAACGCAGACCAAATGTAAGCGGGTGCTGGTTAAACCATTTGGTATCAAAATAAAGCTCCGCGCCGGCTGTGCGAAAATCAACACTGAAGGGTGTTCCATTACTAAATTTATCGCTGGCACGGGTATAATCATAAAATAAATTGGCGCGTATCCGCATAAAATAAACCGTTTGCGCAAGCCCGGCATCGGGGTAAAATAATGGCAGGTGATAGTTTATGCCGATCCTGTTCATCTGACGAAGATTTTCTGCCGTGTAGCCTCTGGAGAATGGGAAATTGTTAGAGAAACCTACCGCATTGGTCTGCCCTTTTTCCTGATGGGCCACGTTAATTACCAGGTTATGATTAAGCATTACACCCGGCAAATAAAGCGTTCCATTAGCCAGAAACTGAGTGGCGTTTAAATTGGTGATGGCATGCCGATAACTTAAACTGATGCTTTGACCAAAACGTGGATAAATATGCTGCCTTGCCTGTTGTATGCGGTTGCTAAACGTTATTGAATGATTAAGGTAGGTATAATCACGATCTCGAAAACGGGAGCGGAATGCGTCCTGAATGGTATTGCTGGTATAATACACGTCGCTACCGACAGAAAGTGATGTAATATGCCTGCCGTTGCTGAAGTTTAAGGGCAATCGCAGCCCAACATAAACATCCTTTTCATCAAAATAAATGCGTTCGCCGTTAAACAGGCTGCGCCGGTCAACCGTGTAATTAACGCCGCCTCTTATAAATGGGAACAGCCCTCCATACACCGCGTCAAAACCAAACTGCTTATAGCCTTCATCGCGGTTGTAGTTAAATGAAACCTGCGACTGGAACGTGTTCAGCACATTCTGTCCCACTAAAGAAAGGCTGTAGTTAGGGTCGCTAAAGTCGGGTATCAGACTATGAAAGTTAAATAAGCCATGCGCCTTGCTGTATTTAGAAACGGTGAGTTGCGGTGTCGATGCGTCACTTAATAAATTTGCTGCTGAGTCTTTTTGGAGCACGCTTATGTTGAAGTTGGAAAGCAGTTGACTAACAGGGAATGGTGCTTTTGCCCATTTTGCAGTATTGTTGTTAACCTGGCTTACCTTGTAGCCATTTGCCGTAAACTCAACCCACGCTATTTTACCGGCTGACAGAGCAGGTTGATATTGGTTAAGGCTTGAGTCATCTGCATTAAATTCCAACAGCTTTTCGGTTGCCGGATCAAAAGAAAATAACCTATCGTTTTTACCGGATGTAGCAGAAAAATAGATGAGATTGTCTTTAACAGCAATAAAACCAATTGGGTTATAACCAAACGGCTGCAAGTGTTTAACTGCGCCGGTCTTTATGGTAATAAATGCCAGCGTCATCTCACCTGTTGGGGTTCTAGCAGCCGTTACCAGTGTTTCGTTGTTAAAAAACTTCGGGTAAGTATAGAGTAACTTTTCCGGATTGGGTATTTGGCTAATAATTTTACCAGATGTCGCATCCAAAATATGCAGCCAACTTTGGCCCGCAACCGTTTTCACAGCAACTACCAGGGTGCCATCGGTATTAAAAGCCGGGGCGAAATATTTAGTTGACCGGGTAAGTTGCTGTTCTTTACGTGTGTTGAGATCTAAAATGCGCAGTTCGCTGTAGTCGCGATAGGTCCAGCGGAGATCAGGGCGGTAAGCCGCATAAACAACTTTGCCATTACGGTAATCAAAATAATTATCTAGCGATTGCGAGCGAACACTTACCTTAGTTTCAACACCATTTTGGTTTATGGTAAACTGCGGTAGCTTGTTATAAGCAGATCTAACGTATATGAGTGTACTATCGTTGACATAAGCAGGATACTCCTGGCTAATTACTGAATTATTGGAGGGTTGAGTTGCTAATTTATATTGATATTGTTGTTGAAAATATTTAAGGCCATCAGTGCTGAAATTTTTAAAATTTGACCTCGTATATTTTTTGATAGCACTTTGCATTGGGTAAAATAAACCCTTAAAAGATGCCGCATCGTGAGTAACATTGCGCCAAACATCATTACCATACTTCTCCCTTCCATAAGACACCAGCATATAGCCCATAGGGTACCAATCGGGTATGAAGTCTTTGTAGGAGCCGTTACGCAGCTTCATCCAGCTATAATTTTTGTCGGCTGCCCACAGCGCGCGGTAGCCGTTATAAAAATAAGGCAGCCGGCCCCTGCCCTGCTTACTAACAAGTGTTTCATTATAAACAGCATCGCCTTCAAAAAACCAGTCGGGTATGGATAGGCTGTTAGCCACTGCCTGCCCGCCCTGACCAAAAATGATTGACGCTACCTTTGATAACCCTACATTAAAATTATTGTATTGTTGCACATGCCGGTATTCATGTATAGCCAGCTGAGCTGACCATGGCAGGCTGCCCAGTTCAAAGCTGTTCTGATCTGGAGTTAAATAGAATTCGCTCCTGAATGGTGCCAGGCCAACATACGCGTTTGGGATGGTGGTTTTATCCTGCAAAAGTATGCTCACTCTCTTTTGTTTGCTGCCTATGGTGGGCTGCACAGATGGGTTTATGCGATCAATAATTCCGGCAATGTTAAAGGCCATTGAATCCAGACCTTGAGAGAATATTACCTTTACAGCAGGTGTATTAATTTGTTTCCACTTAACAGACGGCGGGTTGCCGCCGAACTGCTGGGCAACTACCCTTGTACCAGTTGTAATTGACAGCAAAAGAATTAGAAAATACCCGGCAGGCGATTTGGTGTTCATGTTTGTTATGCTACGCAATTTATGCCTTTTGATGCAATTCACAATATCATGACACAGCATAGGGCAAAACTATATACCTTTGCCCCTTGTTAACGTAACACCATGGCTAAAGTTTCTATCAACCTGGCAACAGGCTCTCTACAAAAAGAAGAAATTATTGTAGGTATTGATTTGGGTACAACCAATTCGTTGGTGGCCTTTATCAATCCCGACAAAAACCCACAGGTGATAAACGATACAGGCAAGGGTGTTTTGGTACCGTCAGTTGTGCATTTTGGCGCAAGCGGAGATATCAAGGTAGGTAACGAAGCCAAGAATTACCTGATAACTGATCCGCAGAACACTATATTTTCGGTTAAAAGATTGTTAGGTCGGTCTTACAAAGACGTGGCTAATTACAAAGACTTTTTCTCTTACAAAGTAATTGACGATGACAGCGAGAGCCTGGTTAAAATAAACGTAGGCGATAAATTTTACACCCCTATAGAGCTATCATCACTGATATTAAAAGAATTGAAAGCACGTGCTGAGCACGCGCTTAAAACGCCTGTAAACCGGGCTGTAATTACGGTGCCGGCTTATTTTAATGACTCGCAACGGCAGGCTACCCGCGATGCAGGTAAACTGGCCGGATTAGACGTTTTACGTATAGTGAACGAACCAACAGCTGCAAGTTTAGCTTACGGCATCGGCTTAAATCCTGATGAAACTAAAACCATAGCCGTTTATGACCTGGGCGGCGGTACGTTTGACGTATCTATTATGCAGATCCAGAACGGCATTTTTGAGGTACTTTCAACCAATGGGGATACCTTTTTAGGTGGCGATGATTTTGACCGCGCCATTGTTGACTACTGGATTGAGCAAAACCAACTGAACACCACCGAAGTAAGCCAAAACCGCGAACTGGCGCAGCAACTACGTTTAAAAGCGGAGGAAGCTAAGAAAGCCCTTTCCCACCAAAGTTTGTTTAACGAGAAGGTTGGTGATATTTGGTGCACGTTGGATAAGGTAACTTTTGAGCAATTGATACTGCCTAAAGTGCAGCAAACTATCACAGCCTGCGAGAACGCGCTGAGAGATGCCAAATTAAACGTGAAGCAGATTGATGAAGTGGTAATGGTAGGCGGCTCAACACGTACCGCATTGGTGAAGAAAATGGTATCCAACTTTTTTGGCCGCCCGGTGCATGATGATGTGAACCCTGATGAGGTGGTTGCCCTGGGTGCCGCCATTCAGGCGGATATTTTAGCGGGTAACCGCAGGGATATTTTATTGCTTGACGTTACACCCCTTTCATTAGGTATTGAAACCATGGGCGGGTTGATGGATGTCATCATCCCCCGTAACAGCAAGGTACCTACTAAGGCCGGCAGGCAGTATACCACCTCTAAAGACGGCCAGGTAAACATGAAGATAGCTGTTTACCAGGGAGAACGCGACCTGATAAGCGAGAACCGCAAACTGGCCGAGTTTGAATTGAAAGGCATCCCACCTATGCCGGCTGGTTTACCTAAAGTGGATATTAACTTTTTGCTGAATGCTGACGGTATTTTAAAGATCCAGGCAATTGAGTTACGCTCAGGTGTTAAACAGGAGGTTGAAGTTAAGCCGACCTACGGCATTACAGACGACCAGGTGGAACAAATGCTGATGGACAGCATTACCCATGCAAAAGACGACGTAGCGCAGCGCATGGTTATTGAGGCCCGTACCGAAGGCGAGCAAATGATCTATACTGTTGAGCGCTTTTTACAAAAGAACGGCGAGCACGTTACCATTGAAGAAGCTGTAGAAACCAACAAACTGCTTGATACCTTGAGAACAGAACTAACAGCCGGCGACAAGGACCGCATCCACAAAGCTATTGACGCACTTAACGAGTATACTCGCCCCTTTGCCGAGCGATTGATGGATACCGCCATAAGCCATGCCATGAAGGGAAAGAAAGTAGACTAACATTTGTGAATGAGCGGTTTTATGCGGGTGTTGCAAAAAATATATGCTCGCCATTTGCTAAAAAGGTAATTAACTGATTATTAATAAGTTGCTAATTTTATATACAAGTACTTATTCGTTAGGAAATCAGCTATAAATAGGTTGTAACGTACTTATAATAAGCGTGTTGAAAAACGTCTGCATCGGCGACTTTTTGAGGTTTTTTGCAACACTTTAGCAACAGAATAGCAACACTTTTGCAACAGCGAGGATCGCCGGTTTTAAACTATATATAGTTCAAAACCTAAAGTATTTTAACAAACAAAGCCACCCAAAAAGGTGGCTTTACTGTTTAATTTAAATTGGGTCAACTCATCAGAAACGGAGCATCCTCTCATCCTCCAATGCTACTAATCCTAGTCAACTACTTAGTCCTCGTTAATAGCTTTAACACCGGGCAACTCTTTACCTTCCATATATTCTAACAATGCGCCGCCACCTGTTGAAACATAGCTAACATCGCCAGTCATGTTAAATTTAGATACCGCTGCTGCAGAGTCGCCGCCACCGATCAACGAAAATGCTCCTGCTTCTGTAGCTTTAACAACTGCTTCGGCAATAGCTTTGGTTCCTATTAAAAATTTCTCCATTTCAAACACGCCCATCGGGCCGTTCCATAGTGTAGTTTTTGATTCTTCAACAACTTTGCTAAATAGTTTAACGGTTTCCGGGCCAATATCCAATCCCATCCATCCATCAGGAATTTCGCCGGTTTTGGCTATGCCTGTATTTGCGTTATTGTTAAAATCGTCAGCGGTAACATTATCAACCGGTAATAAAAGGTTTACGCCTTTAACTTTCGCTTTCTGAATTAGATCAAGCGCCAGCTGTTGCTTGTCCAACTCCACTAATGATGTACCTATATTACCGCCGTTGGCTTTAGCAAAGGTATAAGCCATGCCGCCGCCTATTATCAGGTTATCCACCTTATCCAGCAAACGTTCTATCAGCAATATCTTATCAGATACTTTTGATCCGCCCATAATGGCTGTAAAAGGGCGCTCCGGGTTGTTCAATACCTTTTCGGCATTATTTAACTCAGCTCCCATTAAATAGCCAAAGTACTTAGCGTTCGGGAAAAACTGAGCAATTACAGCAGTTGAAGCATGCGCACGGTGAGCTGTGCCAAAAGCATCGTTCACGTAAATATTGCCTAAGGCGGCTAACTTCTTAGCGAACTCGGCATCGCCTTTTTCTTCTTCTTTATAAAAACGAAGGTTCTCCAGTAACAACACCTCGCCGTTTGACAGCTCTTTGGCTTTAGCTACAGCGTCTTCGCCTATACAGTCATCAGCAAACTCAACTTGTTGACCCAACAAGTCTGACAGGTGTTTTATAACATGCTTTAGTGAATCCTTTTTGTTAGGTCCGCTTTTTGGCCTGCCTAAATGCGACATCAATATTACCGCACCACCATCCTTAAGAATTTTCTTTATAGTTGGTAGTGCCGCTGTAATGCGGTTATCGTCGGTTATATTACCGTTCTCATCAAGCGGAACGTTAAAGTCTACACGTATAAGTGCTTTTTTACCTAAAAAGCTTATTTGATCTATTGTTTTCATACCAATTTATGTTTTGAGCTTAGCAGCGGCCAAAATCAGCATTTTAATTCTAATACTCCAATGCTAAGTGAAAATATTAGGTGAGAGATGAGTGACGGTGACGGCAGTGGGCTAATTGGTGTTTGCACCTGCTTGCAATTAGTGTTGCTCTTTCAAATTTACGTACATCACATAATGCGGCCCTATGCCCGGCACTTCAAATTGGGGCGAGATTATTTCAAAGCCCAACCGCTCATAAAACTTAACAGCAACCTGGCGTGCATTGCACCATACGTAGTCCGCTCTGGTCTTTAGCAAATGGTTCTTTGCAAATTCCACAAGCCGGTTACCATTGCCCTTTCCTTTGTAGCCATCAGCCGTAGCCATGCCGCGAAGCTGATAACCCTTGCCTTGGTATTCGCCATAATTTTGAGGGTGAAAAGAAGCGATGCAGATGAGCTTTTCATTATCAAAATAGCCCAGATGAAAATTACCCGGTAAATTATCCGAAGGAAATCGACATTCATCGGGCGTTAATTTTCCTTCGCGCAAAACAACGTTGCGTAACGGTAAAGCCTCTTCAACAGTTATAAACCTAATCATTAATTTAACATGCGTATTTTTTCAACAAGGTCGGCAAGGCGGGCACTATAGCCGCTTTCATTATCATACCAGCCTACTACTTTAACCATATCGCCAACTATTGAGGTAAGCAGCGCATCAAATACACAACTGTGAGTATTATTCAATATATCTGCCGATACAATAGGGTCCTCGGTATATTCTAAAATTCCGTTCAAACCGCCTTGACCTGCGGCTTTAAAGGCCTCATTAATTTGGCCTACTGTTGGTTTTGCTTTAAGCAGACAAGTAAAATCAGTTAGTGATCCGTTAAGAACAGGAACACGAATGCCAGCGCCACCCAGTTTACCTTCCAGATGAGGAAATATCGACGTAATGGCTTTGGCCGCACCCGTAGTAGTTGGTATGATTGATGTAGAAGCCGCCCTTGCCCTGCGCAGGTCTTTATGCGGCGCATCGTGCAGATTTTGGTCGCCGGTCATGGAGTGTACGGTAGTAATGTAGCCGTCAACAATGCCCCAGTTCTCGTCTAATATCTTTACCATTGTGGCTACGTTATTAGTGGTACATGAAGCATTGGAAAGTATTGGGGAACGCAGATCAATAGCATCCTCGTTAACTCCTAAAACTACAGTAGGGACGCTTTTGTCTGTTGATGGTGCAGATAGTATCACTTGCTTTGCACCGGCAGTAATATGTTTTTGAGCGCCAACACTTGAAGTAAATTTGCCGGTTGCTTCAATAACCAGGTCTATCCCTAATTCCTTCCACGGCAATGCCTCGGGTTTAGTTTCGGCAAGGATCTTTATCTTTTGATTATCAACATAAAGGTATTCGTCGTCACAGCTAACATCGCCTTTAAACCCGCCATGTACCGAATCATATTTAAAAAGATGCGCCAGCGTGCCGGTATCCGTAAGATCGTTAATTGCTACAACCTGTATTTCGGGTTTTGTTAAAATACTGCGTAAAAATATGCGGCCTATTCTGCCAAATCCGTTAATAGCTATCTTCATTCTGAAGGCATTGGTTAAAGCCCAAAATTACCAAAAAGAAGGGTTACATTAACACGGCCCTACAAAAACAGACATTAAGATTAAACAAACAAATTGCGCAGCGCAATACTTTCGCGTTCTTTTGAGCGGATAAGGAACGTTACCATCCAGTTAAACAACATGGATATAAAGAATATCATTAAAATAAGGGTGTAGTTGCCCAGGTTGGTAAATAAAAGTGTAATTGCTATAGTAAGGATATTTATTGTAGCAAGTATAAAGGTGGTTTGCAAATGTGTATATCCTAACCGCAACATACGGTGATGGATGTGGTTACGGTCGGCCGTAAAGGGTGGTACACCATTTAAAATCCGTATAAAAAATATTCTTAACGTATCAAATATGGGCCCTATTAAAATGGCCACAGTTAGTGCCGGGGCCGAGTAGATAAGCGGAGAGCCGGAGGTAGAGAATTTATTACCCTCAATAAATTCAATAGCCATAATAACCGAGATCAAACCGATGAAAAGCGACCCGGTATCCCCCATAAAAATCTTAGCTGGATTTATGTTAAACCGTAAGAATCCGGCAATTGCACCAACCATTATGGCCGAAATAAGTGCTAAATGATACTGATGTGTGTACATAAAAAGCGCAGCAAACGAAACATGAGTAATAATGCCTGTTACCCCGGCCAATCCATCTATACCGTCTATAAGGTTAAATGCATTAATTAGCATTATTATAACCAATACTGTTAAAATGCAGCTCATTGTATACGGAAGCTCATATACACCTAAAACACCGTACATACTTGTTAACCGTACATCGCCCCAAATAACTAAAATTAAAGCGGCTATTATTTGCACAACAAGTTTAGTGCTTGGGTTTACCCCCGAAAGGTCATCCTTAAGGCCCATTACAACAAGTACTATAGCCGCTGCCAGTATATAACCTACCGGAAATTTATTATCAATTCTAGAACATAAAAGAGCAACCAGAGCGAAACTCACAAAAATGGCCACACCACCCAGTCGGGGTATGCCATGATCATGCTGCTTCCTGAAATGTCCGATATCATCATATAAATGACGCGCCCGGGCTACATGTAATATAGATGGTATAACAGCCCAGGAAAAACCCATGGACAATAAAAACACAAAAATGGAATAGGACAGTGGATTAGTAAGAAGGATATCGGCCATGAGGTTTATTATAAGTGTTAATATGCTATGTTTTAATTTATAAACATATTAACACATTTGTAATTCGTATTTAAAAGTACTGCACCAATTTTCGTAATGGTTAAAAAATTACGCTATATGGGGAAATAAATCCCCATTTTTACCCATCTGTGTAAATTTCAAACATTTATCAGGATGTTTGAAATTTAATTATTTGGCTCTCACTATACCATTTAAACGCTAAACGTGTTTAGTTAAAAGCAATTACCTTATTGAGATACATGAACCTCAAGATTAATCCACTCCATGCAAAGTGTTAAACTTTGCTCTAAACACCCAATGCATTGAAAATCAACAAATTGTATTAAAAATTCGGATACTGCAGCATCTATTCCCTGTAAACGAAATACCTTTATAAATCCTGATTGCCACCTACGTATTATAGTTTCATTTGGTTTTTACGTATTCCCGAATGTCGTCAGCACTGCTACTTCATTGTTTATAAACGCCTTAGCTAACCAATTACCGCCATTTATCAGTAGAACAATCGTCGGCATTTAATACTCCAACTATACAATAAGTCGCAATTTTAATGCCCTATTAAATGATTTTATGAGATTGACACCAGCAGAGGTATCATCCTACGGAACACAACTTTTGGAGCAATTTACAATAGCACGGATTTTAGGCTTTTTTTTGACCGTTAAAGTGTATAAAAAGCATTTGATTATGTGCGGTGCCCAAAAAAATTATCCGGATGAAAAAGATTGATCAGGATATTTAGTAACTTGGTTTCAGAGCGTAATACAAGATCTAATCTATAGGCAACATGCTTTTTTTTGCATTGCTATCTCGCAAGAAAAATTTGGTGGGAAAACGTAGGTTTGGCGGACTGTTTTACAAAAGAGACATGGTTCATGTCTGATTGCAAATTAAAAATTTAATGAGCTACTTA
Source organism: Mucilaginibacter sp. HD30 (assembly GCF_054061755.1). Lineage (NCBI taxonomy): Bacteria > Pseudomonadati > Bacteroidota > Sphingobacteriia > Sphingobacteriales > Sphingobacteriaceae > Mucilaginibacter > Mucilaginibacter sp. HD30. The sequence goes on along the minus strand of NZ_JBSSEO010000001.1, from coordinate 759,099 downwards.
AACACATGATGATTTTAAAAAGTAAGGCTGTAAAGTTTTCGATAACGTTTATTGCGGTGTTTCTTGCCTTCTATTATTTCAACACAGGTTTCTTTAGTATCACAAGCGCGCAATCTGCAAATTATAATAGCTTTATAGCATCTAATTTTAATTATATACGTTTACTCCGGCACATATTGTTGTTTTGCACCTCGTTCTTTTTACGCTGCGTAGGCTTTAGTAATGTTACAAATGAATATGAGTTGCTGATAGCAGGACGCGGGGGGATTAGGTTAATTTATTCCTGCCTTGGGTTAGGTTTAATGAGTTTTTTTACCGCTTTTGTAATAGCCTACCCAAAGCCGTTCAAAAAGAAGTTAGTTTTTTTAATTGCCGGGCTGGTTATAATTCAGGTGCTTAATGTTTTACGGATGGCGTTGGTAGCGTTGTTTTGGGGCAGGAAAGCTCAACACATAATTGACCACCATATTGTTTTTAATAGCATTATATACATAATTATAGCAATTGGCCTTTATTTTTGGGTTACTGCCAACGGCGATAAAAAAGATGTAAAAGCTAATTTTGCCATTTAATTAATTAGCAAGCTTGTAGTCGGGCTTATAGGAAGATGTGAAATTGGCACTCATTGTCGCTCAGCAGGCAGCTGCGATTGTTAATTCTGCGCTGTCAGACCAGGAGAGAGTCATTATTATCAGAACATTGGCACAATGGAAGGTGCATGCGGTTGGCCAGACCGCCCTGTCATTTAAAAAAGTTGTTAAACTTTCTTCTCAGTTGATTTGGAACGTACATAGATGTCGCCAAATCTGGTTTCGATAAATTTGGGTGAGTTAACAAACATTATCATTTCGTCTGCATTCAACCATTCACCGGCGGAAAGTTCCATAGATTCACCCTCGCTGTAATTAAGTTCAATATCAGCATTGCATTGCCGTATGCGGTTAATACATTCAACAACTTTGTGTGTTAGTTCAGGTACAGTATACTCAAAACTCATCATGGGCACCTTATGCGTAAGCCCACCCAGAACCTCCAATTCGTAACCTTCCACATCAATCTTTATAAAAGCAGGCAGGCCATACAGTGCAATCAGTTCATCTAAGGTGGTCATCTCCATGTCAACAGGCTGGGCGGCCCAGGTATACATATTAAATCTGTCGTCTTTCACAGAACTGATCCACTCTTCAGAAAACGACGACATTGGAGACACATTAGATACGTAAAAAGACTTTATGCCCTTAATCTCCCCTACGCCTTTTTGCACAATGGCTATCTTTTTCCCGAATTTTTTCGTTAAAAAAGCAATACAATCCTGCTGCGGTTCAACAGCTATTACTTTTGCACCAAGCAACAAAAACGGTTCTACACGGTTGCCCATGTTGGCGCCAATATCAAAACACACTTCGCCTTTTTTAAGAAAGGAACTGTAAAAATTGGCTCGTTGCTGTACCTCAGCCTTTTTTGCAGCTGTTATCTGCCTCTGCACTTCAGAAGGAAATATTTGCCTGATGAAGGTGATAGCCGGTTGCGGTAAAACTCGCTTTAATAACGACTTCATCTTCCCGATCGTTGCTTTTTTAATATCTCGCCAATTTTAACATCCACGAGTGTTCTAAACCAGAATCCCTGAAGGAAGTGAAACATCGTACCTGTTCGTCCGTCCAGAAAACCTAACTGAAATATATAACGATATGTAAAATACAACACAGGTCTTATATATCGCGGCAGTTTCCACCACCTTTTTTTTAGCCATGCTGTACGTTCGTCCGGCGAGCCGAAGAAATTATCGGCAACTGTTTGGCTACGTAGCTTTTGCATTCTTTCAATCTCTTCTGTGGCCAGCAGGTCGCTATAACGGTTGTGTTTGGCAATCCAAAAGCTGATATCGTTTTCTTTATGGTTCTGTTCTACAATATAGCCGGTTTTCCATATCACTGTTTTCCCGGGCACCACAATGCGATGATCCATGTTTTCGTTTAGGTCAGAATAGCCGACACCATATCTAAACATTTTTAGCAGGTAAAACGGAAAATAACCACCATGTCTGATCCACTTATTCTTGAAAATAAATTTCCGGTTAAAATAGATTCCATCGGTACCGATATATTCGCCGAGCTCAAATTCTGTTAATAAGGCTTTCAGTTCATCTGTGACAACATGATCAGCATCCAGACAAATTACCCACGGCGTAGTAACAGCAAAACACTTTAAAGCATGAGCCCATTGTTTCGGATGGTTCTGGAAAGGATGTTGCTGAACAATGGCCCCGGCGCCTTCGGCAATGGTAACCGTGCCATCTGTGCTGCCCGAATCCAAAACAAACACAGGCGCCCGCAGATCAACAATAGAAGCCAATAATGCGGGAAGATGTATTTCCTCATTATAAGTGAGTATGATAAAAGAAAAATGCGGGTTTACATACGCACTCATTTTACTTTTTGATTTACTATATCAGCGTATAACATAACGTAACGCCCGGCAAGGGCAGCTTCGTCAAAATCAACGCGGATAATATCCGGTGCGTCTTTCCTTATTCTGCGAATTTTATCCTCGTCAGCGGCAATAGTATTGATAGTCTTGCCTATCACGCCGGGTTCTGCTGCGCAGATCCAGCCCAGATCATGATGAGTGATATAATCTGCAAGACCCACAAAGGGACTTACTAATACTGCTGTACCCTGGCTCAGGCTTTCAATTAACACGTTACCAAAGTTTTCATCCTGTGAAGGTAATATTAATAGGTGATGCGTTGCGAGCAAATCGAATTTATCAACGCTCTGCAAGCCCAGCCATGTAATATGCTCCATTGTGCCGTTTTGTTGCGCCAGTTCTTTTAATTGATTTACATATTCCGCTTCACCGGGACCGGCTATAGTTAGCGTAAATGAAAAATCAAGGAAAGGCAATGCTTTGATCAGTAAATCCACCCCCTTCTTTTCATCAATGCGGGAGAAAAACAGCAAGCGAAAGGCCCCGGTAGATGGCGGATATGATAGGTCCGTTTTTTCTGAGGGCAGTTTGACAAAGTTTGGCAGATTTGATATACTTTTTGGCCTGATGATGTTTAATATCGCTAACTCTTCGCGTTCTGAAGTTACATGGATGTGCGCATGCTCCAGCAATGCTTTGCCGGCAAGCCGGTGGATGATCGCTTTTGCATAGCTGTTCCGCTTAGTGAAAGAATAATCGCTGAGGGTGCCCCTTGGCGAAATGACAGTCTTTATTCCGCGCATCCGCGCAATAAGGCAGGCGCCAAGTGATACCAAGTTCCACCAGGCATGTATATGGATAATGTCAAAGTCTGCGGCATGCACCCATATCTTCCTCAACAGGGCGGGCGAAAGGTGGGTATGATCTCCTGTCAATCGTTTGAAGTAAGTTACCGGAACACCATCTATATCCAACGCCATCCCCGTAGTAACCGCTAGTTCTTCTTTACCGTTAGCTGTGGTGGTATAAACCTGCGTAGCTATTCCAAATAAGCTTAGTTGCTCGCTTAACATAGAAACAGACATGGTTGGCCCTCCGTATATGAAGGCAGGTTTATATGCGGCGCAAATTTGTAATATCCTCAAACCTTTTGCAATATATTACGCGACCGTAAGATCTTAAACACTATCCACATACTTACATAACTCCAGAATACATTATTAATTAGGAATTCAAAGCTTAGCCCTCTCCATAATAATTGAAACAGACCGCTGTAGATCAAAGCAGTACCCAAAACATAGCCTCCAAACAGCTCTTCGGCTTTAACGGCTATAAATTGCGCAACAGCGCCGTATAAAAACAAACACACCAGAATTCCTGTCGCGCCATACGACAGATAGGCGTCTACAATAAACGCAGGTTTGGCAGAAACGCTTGAGTTTTTGTTAACCACACCGGCATCATAAACCCGCTGCATAACTAATTCCTCCGTACTCGGTTTTGACGGCCAAAATATTCTTGGTACCAAGGCAATCCCAGACTGCTCCAATATTTGAAAACCATAGAAATCAATTTTTTCGGGAGTGTTTTTTACAAATTTTGTAAACATGTCCACCTCACTAAAACGGTAAACTAAAAAGTTCCAGTTCGTGTCATCATTTTCATCGTTCAACGCGGCGTCCAGTGCAGCCTGGCTGGCTGCTCCTGCCTCTTCCCCTTCTGCCCAAACGTTCCCACGGAAACTATTTACATAAGTAGGAAGGATAAGGAAGAGCATGACCAACGCCGGAACGAACACAATGGTGACAATTTTTTTATAGTTAGGATAAAGAAAGACTGCTAAAACCAGCACACTTACAATTACCGGTTCTTTGTAACCCGAAGTTAACGCCTGGTAAAAGTTAAAAAAATATAAGCCGAGGCAAATGAGCGTATTGGTATATTTCTTTAAAGGAATGGCAAACGCCAGCGCCAGCGTACCGGCAATAAAGCTTAATGAGCTGCATTGGTAGTAAAATTGCGACAGGCCCGGCAGACGCAAAAACAACAACGAAACCGGGAACAAAATAAGCGCAGTTACTAACAGTAAATTCGCTATCACGTCACCCTCCACATAGTATTTTTTCTTAACAGGGTACTTCATAAATATCAAAATACCGGATACGAAGGCGGCATGGCCAAGGCAATAGTACTGCTGGCATTTAGCGGTTACCACCAAAGTATCTTCGTCGAAAACGAGCAGACCAATCTCTTTACTAAGGTACTTGTATCCTAAAACGTTTAAAAAATAAAATATGGATGAACAAGCCATAAAACCGGCAAAGATGATCTGGACAATAATGATGGGCCGCATTAGTTGTTCTGCGAAGGTCCTGTCATTGGGCAAGGGTTTTATTTTACCGATAAGACTCACATAAAAAATAAAAAACGATCCTAACCATGCAACCAGGTACGAAGCTATGGGAATGGGCTCAAGTACCAATGACATCATCCAGGGCAAAAAAAGAATAAAATGTCTGCCCAGCTTATTTTGTTCGTCCATTGGTTATGTTTATCAATGTCTTTTCTATGGCTGTAGCAATAGCGTTAAAGTTCCAGTCTTTTATTAAGGCCACAGATTCTTTTCCATAACTTACGCAAATGTTACGATCTTTTGTTAGAAAATGAAGCTTTTCTGCCAGGTCGGTCACATTACCTGATTCAAATACCAGCCCGTTTACTTTGGCGCTCACAAGATCTTTCGCACAACCCACCCTATCGGAGACCAATACCGCTTTTCCGCAGGCCATAGCCTCGTTAACTGCAAGTCCCCAGGTTTCTCCGGGCCCGGTGGAAGGAAGGCAAAAAACATCGCAGGCTTGATACACTGCCGGCATTTCAGACTGATTAGTAAAATCTAAAAAATGAACATGCGATTGTCCATCGGCCTTTAATTTCAATTCGGCCTCCAACTCGCCGTTTCCGGCAAACAGCAAATGTACGTTTGGGTCAGCGATTGCCATAAAACCATCCAGTAACAGCAGGGGCGCTTTTTTTGTGCTCAGCTTACCGGCAAACAACACAAGCACGCTATCGGCAGGTATTCCTAACTCACTGCGGATATCCCTGCTATTTGTCTTTTTTGTCGCAAAGCGTTCATTGTCTACCGCATGCGGTGCAAATACCAACTGATCATCCTTTAAACCGTAATGTTTAAAATAAGCCTTGTTGTTACTGCCGACATATAATGCTGCGTCAACGTGCCGGTATACCCATTTTAACAACAGGTATTTTAAAAGCGACCGCGCCGCGCCGGTTTGATCCAGCAGGGTAGAATCTCCGCGAAAAATTACAGGAACCTTGTTTTTAAAATATCTGATAACACCTAAATGGCCGCGATAACTCCAGCCAAATACCAACAAGGCATCGGGCTGCCACGCCGCCACGCACTCAATCAAATCCGGGGTTTTTACGCCGCTAAAATGATGAGAACCCGGTTTTTTTGCCGTATTGTTTACCCAGGTATAGGGATAGCCCTCGGTTAAAGGAATATCCCAGTTAATGGTTCTTTCAAAACCCGGATCATGGCCCAACTGTACAGCATGCTGTCCCAGCGTATAAAATACCATAATTTGTATTTTTTGCCGCTGCTGCAACAGCGTAAAAACCGGTGCATAATATTGTATAGGATGTGTTGTGATAATGGCCAGCCGTTTCATTGCTGTTCGGGAAGTATTGCGCCTGGTGTTTCCTTGCGTGGGTTGAGTCTTATTTTTAAAAACGGTCGTTCCAGCAAGTTGTAACTAAGCAAAGCGATGGGGTAAAGAACCACAGCACTTATAAACGTTGTGGCCATAGGTGCGGCAATTCCGTGCAAAGCAGGAAGATAGGCAATAACCCATCCGGTTATACCGGGGTAAATCAAAGCATGGAGTAAGTAAAAGCTGTAAGAGATTCGTCCCATTTTTTTAAACAACCTGTTTCCCAAAAAACGATGCAATTTTTGAGTGGATGTAATGGACAAATATAAGATACCTGCAAACCCTGCCCCCATTAAAGTAAAACCCGCCAGTTTGAACAAATTATAGTAATTAAGTGACAACCTTAGCACCTGCCCGGAAACCAGCACCCTGCCCGCATAAACAACGATAAGAAACAGAATAAACCACAGAACACGGTTTTTAAAAATATTTATTGCTATTGATAAGCAACCGGGCAGCCAATACACCAAATCCAAATTCTATGCCGCGGAAAAGGAAAGTGCCGGTAAGATAGTCGCTTCCGTTTTTTAAAATGAGTACAGATATTACTGCCGCTAAAAAAACAATCCCAAAAATAGCTGAGAAGCATTTTTTAAAGCCTGCTGTGTTTAGCCAGATCAGTATAAATGGGAGCACAAAATAGAATTGCCACTCCACGGTAAGCGTCCAAAAGTGCGATGCGGTAAAATAGTTGCCTAATAAGTGATCAAGATAGAATAAGCTATGCACCATGTTCATCACAAGGTTCACATCGCGATGGTAGATGTATTTATCTACCAAAATATAAATTAGGCTTGCCACGTAGAAAGCGGGCGACAGCCTGAGCCACCGCTTTAATAAAAAGCGATACAGATCAGCATACGAAAAACCTGTTCTGGATGCATAAAAATAATACATACAAAAACCGCTGATCACAAAAAAAAGCTCCACGCCGTTAACCCCAATAGCTAAAAAATTGGCGATGTCAACAGAGCCGATAAAGAACCTCGGGTTGTGGTGTATCGTCCAGCAATGGATCCATAAAACCCCCATTGCCGCCAGGAACCTTAAGCCGTCTAATGCCTCAATTCGTTGCTGCATGTTGGTCAATTACAAGGTTAAAAACATCCGTTTGCAAGCGGGTAAGGTTGCGCGAACTGTAAGCATCAAAAGCCGGCAGTGTTTCTACAGCGATTAATGTTCCTGATGCCCATTGTTCCAGAACCCGGTAAACATCTTCCTGGGTAATACCTCGGCTTTCACTAAACGTTTCAAGCTGCCCATTTTTTGAGCATTCACTGATAATCTCAACCGCACTGCTTTTTTCATGCATAATAGCCAGCAAAGGCTTTTTCAAAAGCATGTACGGATAAATTTTTGATGCCGTGTACTGTGGATCTGTTGAGCCGGGGATAAACAGTGCATCAGCTTGTTGCAGGGTAGCCAGGGCATGGTAATAACTAAAGCGGTCGGTTATCTCAACAACGCTATCCTCCACTCCGTACTGTTTTGCCAAAGGCGAAATAGTAGGTATGCCCTTACCGGCCGCGGCATAGCTGGTGCCGATAAAATAGAACTTTAATTTACGAAAAAGCGCAGGATTGGCTTGCAGCCCTTTTTGCAGTGCGGCGAAAACCGGTTCAATGGCCCCTTGCATATCTTTACCACCCCGGCCAATATAAACGACGTTGATAAAGCCATCTTGCAATAAAGGAGCGAACAATGCCTTATTAGCTGCCGCGATCTGGAGATCGGGCTCAAACGCGCCAAAAGTGATGGTGGCGGCAGGTATACTGCTAATATTCGGATAGCGTGTTTTTAAGCTTTCAATATATTGCGCAGACACACTGATCAAACCATCTACTTTGTGCATGGCTACGGGTTCTAAATATTTATTAAGGCGGTAAGAGAACCAGTATTTACGTGGCCGCTCTGCCTTTGGCTTGCCCTGATAAAAATCAGAGTGCCAAGGATCTTGCATATCAATTATGTACGGCACGCCGAAACGTTTTTTCCAATATGCCCCCAATGTGGAAACCGGGAACTGAGTGGTAGAAAAATAGATAAGATCGTATTTTTCTCTCGCCAACAGTTCGTTTACTTTTTGTTTATAATACCAAAGCGACCGCAATGCGATACTTCCCAAGCCCAATTTAGCGGTCAGATTTTTTTTTAGCGCTGCTACTTTGTGTATCCTCGTTTGTGGTGGTACGCTTTGTAATAACAGATCGTCGCGGTTCACATCGGCATATTGTTCATCTACTATTACTATTTCTGCATCCCAACCAAATAAGGCAAAATAGGGTAAACTGGTGCGTACGCGCTGCATATCTGCCGTGTTAAGCGGTGCAAAATAAGGAGATATGATCAGCACACGTTTATTCATGTCAGATGCCTTCAATAAGGTCTACAAATTTTGAGCGCTCATTTTCCCAGTTTAATGTGGTTTGTCCCAATTCATAATTTGCCAGCCGGGTTCTATACAGTTCATCTGGGTTTTTCAAATAATGATCCAAAGCTTCAACTAATGATACTTCGCTCGTTTTAATGTATAAACTCCCGGTATCAGGATATTGCTGCAAAAACAGCGTTTGCGCCTGCGTATCACTGGCGACAATAGCCAGGCCGCATTGTAAGTAAGTAAATATCTTGTTAGTGAGACAAATGTCACGGTTCACAGTCGAAGCAGTCTCACTTGCGATACCGATATCAAAGTTGGCGGCAAAGCTAAAAAGCTCATCCGGCGCAACCGGATGATGAAATTGAACTGCGCCATCATTTAAGCCACATTCTCGCGCCAGCGCGAGAAATGCCGACCGGTATTGGTCAGCGCAGTAGCCCATTAAGTGCAGTTCTATCCTACCTGCTGTTTTCGCCATGGCTTTGATAACCATTTCCAACCCTCTGTCAGACCCAATAGTTTGCGAGAACCAGAAAAGTCTGAGGCACTTGCCTTGGCCGTAATGCTGCTTGATACTAAATTTGACCTTCGGAAATACGTTATTAATTACCACAGGCGCTAAATATGGATAAGACTTTGCATAGCACTCCGCAATTAGCGGGCTTGCAGCGCTGAAGTAATCAGTAGAGCCGAAATACCGCTCCTCTATAAATTTATTAAGCCGATAACCAGGTTCGTTTTTGGAGTTATATTGAGCCGAATGCATGTCCTCTGCATCATAGCCCACTTTTGCGCCCATAACTTTGGCTGCCATTACCGCCGCCGGTAAGGCCCCAAGGTTATGCGCAACAAAAATGTCGGTTGGTATGGTTTTGGCCAGGGCAAGCGCTTCAGTGTGCGTTCTGCTGATGGCATTTTCAGCTATCCCGGGCAAGTTCAGATATTTAAACAGTACGTTGCTAAACCTCTGACGTATACGCGTTCTCAGGTAAGTTTTTTTATCATTAACCGGATCTCCGCCGCAGGTCATAAACACTCCGGCGTGATTTGAAATCAGCTCTTCATCAAAACGCTGCGCCCATTGTTGGTAAAAACAATAGATCACCCTTACCTGGTACCCCAGCTCTATTAAACACTCCACCTCTTTTACCAAACGCGGATTGGTGGTGGGCTGGCCGGTTGTAATAAATGTAACGCGTTTCAATGGGCGGTTATCAATTTCTTGTAAAGCTCCTCATATTGCCTGCCCAACACGGTGGCACTGAACTTGGTTTCCGCTTTTCTGCGGCATTCGGCGCGGCTAAGTTCAGCGGCCCTTAATACCGCTGCTTTCATTGCTGCAACGTCACTGCAGATAAATCCGTCAACTCCATTATCAACAATTTCGGGCAGCGCTCCGCGGTCAAATCCTATTACAGGTGTACCGCAGGCCAGGGCCTCTGCCATCACTATCCCGAAGGGTTCATCCCAGGTTACTGGCATTAGAAAAGCCAGCGCCTTGCCCAGCAGTCCGTTCTTCTGAACATTGTCGACCGGGCCAATATATTGGATTTTTTCTCCATCTATATAGGGCTTCACCTGTTCCTCAAAGTATCGGCGATGGATGGCTTCGTTGGGAACATTGCCTGCAATGATAAGATTACGATGTGAACTAAGGGCCACTTCTATGGCAATAGCCGTACCCTTTTCCTGCTGTATTCGCCCTAAAAAAACCAGCGGGGCATCTTCCTCAACTTTACTGGTAAAGGTATATTCTGTAATATCTACTCCGTTAAAAATAGTGGTAACCGGAGCAACGGCAGCAATTTGGCGGGCAATGTAATTGCTGCATGCCGTAAAATGAAGCGACCCTGAACGAGCAAATCGCATTGCTTTTTGTACCTGCGATAGTGTAGGTGGTAATTGGTAGGATACCACCTTAGGGATGCGGCTCAGCATCAGCAAGGCTATATTGTTCATCCGCCCAAAGGTGTGCACAATATCATAGCCGCCTCGTGCTATTTCAAAGGTGAGTTTGTTGATCCTTATCTGATCTTTCCAAGTGTAGGATTTATCCTCAGTATATGGAATCAGCTGGCAACCGGGATCAGAATCAGGATGCGCATACAACGTTACCTGATGCCCGTACTTTATGAGCTCCTGTATCAGCATATAAACTATGCGTTCTATACCGCCATAATGTGTGGGCGGCACGGGAATGAGGGGATTGACAATGATGGCGATCTTCAAAACAGGTTATTTACTGCGCATCGATTCTTTAAAACGCAAGCCGGTTTGCTTGATCAAAAAATCGTAAACATTTAATTGTGATTTCAGGTACTTTTTGATGAAAGGCAACTGATGTCCATTTTTGATAAGCCACTTTGCTGTAATATACCAATCGCGCAGGCTGAAATACTTAAGATAAGAAGTTCTTTTTAATATAAGGACATTAGCCAAAAAGAAATTGGCTATGGGGCTTGGCTGCTGTGAGCGATAAAAATATAAACTATTTTTAAACTCATCCTCCGGGTTGGGTGCGGTTTCAACAAAACTTGCCAGCATCATTATTTGGTTGGCTATCCATACATAAGGGTTGGCTGAACGGTTGGTAGCCAGTGTAATTGCAAAATTAGCCAAAGGGCGTTGCACCAGGCAAAGGGGATGTTCAAAAGAACGCTCTCTGATCAATTCCACGGCGTTCAAAAGCACGTTTTCTGGTACCTGGTAAGCTGATGCATGCGGACCCCTATAAAGCAATGCACTTGTAGAATGCAGTGCTGAAAAGGCCTGCTGCTTTGCGGGCCAGCTAAACAAACTTGTGCCCTGTAATATTGGCCAAGTGGTGCGTTTGGTATTAACCCATTGGTTGTCCTGCTGTTCCTGCCACAGTTGCATATTACCCCACACCACGTTTAGTTGTGGCTGCTTTACCAATATACTTAACATCTTTTCTAAAAAATCTGGCTCCCACCAATTGTCGTCTTCCAGCATGCTGGCGTAGGGTTCGTTGCAGCCGGCGAACGCTAAATTAAAACTACGAACCGCCCCTAAGTTAACTTCGTGATCTACAATAATGAACCTATCATCATTTAATCCACGAACGTAAGTCGCGGGGAAAGGATCCTCCGGATTATCGTTGTGCAACTCGCAAACCCAGTCTTGAACAGTTTGCTGTAACAAACTATTCACAGCACGGGGCAACAGTCGATTTCTGTTATAGGTAAATAAATAAATGCGGCACTTGGGCAATTTGGTTAAAATCATTTACTATTATATTTTCCCCATGGCGCCAATAATTCTATTCTTGCTTTATAAGCGCTTCGTAAAATGCTCAATGTTTCTACCGTTTATATTTTGAGTAAAGCCGCTGCAATTTTTTGGCGACACGCCATCCAAAAAGGCCTGCTATTGTATTAATTATTTTGCCTCCCATTACCGGAACATATCTCCACTGCGGGTAAAAAGATAATTCTTTGCTAATAGTGTTATATAAACCAGGTTGAGTTATATAACACGTGATCTGCAACTCTACTAACTGCTTATAGGTGGCTTTTTTAGCTGGGATAGTTTCGCCAAAGCGGTAAAGATATTCGGCTTTAAGCTTTATAGAACGATAAAGGCTTTGCAATGCCGCGACGGATTGTGTTGATGATAAATTGCGGTTGCCGGCAGAGAATTTACGGTAATACACTTTTCCATCTGTTTTAATAATTCCAGCCGAAGCCAGCATAACACGCGCAAAAAACTCTCCGTCATCGTCCAATGTTAAGCTTTCGTTCCAAGGGCCGGCCTCGTCAATGATATCTCTCGGCACAAGCCACGCTGCAGGTTGTACCATCGATCCACGGAAATCATAACCACCCAGCAAACGGATCAGGAAATCTACAGGGTTGTCGCAGTTATATAAAAAACCCTCATCATATGCGCTGGGCTGACTCGCTTCAAGCTCAAAACCGTCTTGAAAATGAACCGTACTGCACACCGCTATTTTACCCGCGTTATTTTGAAGGGCTGCCATCTGTTCCGCTATTTTATCGGCACTTAACAAATCGTCTGCATCCAGAAACTGAATATAGGCGCCGCCTGCTATTGAAAGCCCTTTATTGCGGGCCGCACTGGCACCTTTGTTTGATTGCTGCAAGATTTTAACGTTATTGGCCTGATACCGTTTCGCCAGTTCATAAGAGGAATCAGTAGAACCATCATCCACAACGATCACTTCAATACAGGGCCATGACTGACTTAAAGCCGAGGTTATGGCTGCATCGATATACCTTTCTGCGTTATAAACAGGTATTATAACAGAAACCAACGGAAGCGTGGCTTTTAAATCAGTTTTTTCCACGCAGTGGTATAATATGCTTTTTTTGACTGGTCAACGTAATGATGCAAAATGCCTTTATTATGGCTGACAGCGTCATCTCCCGGATTAACAATGTAATCCTGTTTATCTAAAATCAAACATGTTTGTTTAGCTACCAGCATGGCAGAAAGCGCCTGCTCAAGGTAATATGTTTTTCCCTCCTGTGTTTCAAGCGTGGCGGTCCAATCTTCCAGCTCCTGCCAGCAGATGCTGCTGCTTTGCAGACCGATAACGCCAACATTAAGTAATGCCGGTATTTTTGCAGAAGCAAGCTGCTCCATTAGTGCTATTGGATAGCCATAAGATTCGGTGCAGTCTACCATATGTACAGGTTTGCTGCTGTTCTTTAGCCAGGCTATCAGTTGTGTTGGTTCCCCCCAAAACAACATGTCCGAATCGAGTACTAATTTCCAGTCCTTGCCTGGTAGGGTATGTACATCCGTCAGTTTTTTAATGTGAGCATATTCGGCGCGCTTATGGTTTAAAACAGGATATTTATTCGCAGGCAATGCTGTCTGAATATTATCTTCAATGCTTTGCTTTTGAATGATGGCCGCTCCCGGGAGTTGCCTTTTTATAAGCGAGATCAGTTTTTCATCAAAACTACCATCATCGATCAGAATAAACTTGAATTGCTCTGCTGAACATTTGGTTAACGATGTTATGCAAAACAGAGTTTGGTACAAATAATTTTTACCCGTCAGAAAATAAACGGGCAACCCGTTAGCAGAAGAATGTACCGGAGATAATTTAAATGCAGCGCTGCGCATTTGCCTTTGCCCCTGCTTCATACTACGGTAACTAAGAATTCCCCCCATACTATTAACCCTTTTCAGGTAAGAGAGCGGATACCGGTATAAAACGTTGATAATTGCTTGCAGCATATGGTTAATTTAGCTTGCCGGAGTACGCGCCGTCAGCTTACGCCCGGCCAGTATAGACGGTTGTTCCACCCACTTATACATCAGCCATGCCAATACACTAATGAAGGTATAAACCACCAGATCACCAAGTAAGTTGAGTAAGGGTTGCGTCTTGTACCGCCCTGCCAAAACGCCCATTATATAAACCCCTATGGGTACATGGATAAGATAAACAGAATAAGCATGTTGCCCCAATATCGAAAAAAAGCTTGGGCCGGATGTAAAGAAATGACTTAAAACGATGAGCGATAGCGTTGCAAGTGTAAAGACAGCGTAAGTGGAATAACCGAATTTAATGAACAATGCGGTGATATTAATAAGAAACAGCGGGACCGCGTAATACAGCCTGCTATGGTAATGAAAAAAGTAGTAAACGCTTATGCCCAGGCCAAACGCGGGCCATTGTGCTAAAAAAAACAAAGGGCCGGTAGGCGGGCCAATGAAGACTGACGCGAATGAAACTCCTATTAATAAATAGATCCTGAACCGCCGGGGAAACACACCTACCAGGGCAACGGTAAGGTAAAAAAACAATTCGCAGGTTAAGGTCCAGTAAACCCAGTTCATGGTAGGAATAACGGTAAAAGGTTCTGTAGTGAGGGTTAACGCCGCAACAACACCTTCAAAGTTGCGGGGGATACCTTGCACTGCATTAGCACCTGTATAATACCGTTGAAAGCATGCCGCCACCAATACAATGGCCAGGCTTATCCAGTAAGGAGGAAAAATGCGTAAAAGCCGCCTGACCAGAAAATCACGCGCATTATCTGTATGATCTGCCGACAAGGCGATACAGTACCCGCTAATAACAAAAAACATAGGCACACCCAACCAACCGTATTTAACCAGATCACGATACCAGTTATCTACCGGTTGCACGGCTTGGTTCAAGTGGAACAGTACCACCATGAACGATGCTACGAAGCGAAGCACATCAAGCGAATAGTTATGCTTTTGCAATTGTTCAGATCGATGCCAACCCATCAAATTGCCCGCAGGCACCTTTCCATTTAATATAATTTTCTTTACCTGCCCATGCGCGCAAACTAACCCACGCCTTGGCTTTTCTAAGTGGAACGGTCCATGACGGAATTTTTTCCCAGGGATTAATGTGATGTTTATTGAGCACCTGTATCCACGATTTGCCGGTGTCATTTACTAACCGGCAGATATACGCAAACTGAGTGCGTTCCAACGGGATAATATGCGTTAAGCTTAATTGCGGAAAATAGCCTGTTTGCCATCCGGCCCGGAGTGTTGCCAGTACAATATCATTATCGCCGCCAGAGTTGAGTTGCCCTGCCGTTCTGTCGGCAATAGCAGCATGCGAATTTGTTGCGTCTGATCTGTATTGAGTCAATGCGATGCGTCTGATGCCCATTCCTGCTCCAACCGGAGCATTTGAGGGATAGGTATTGTTCCATTCTGCGATTAATACCGTCTCACCCAGATCGCGAAGGGCAAGGTTACCATAAAACGGCCTCAGCCATTGCGGTGGCGGACTTGCAAAGCGTGGCGCTAACTTGCCGCCCGCGGTACCAAGACGGGGGTGAGCCGCAAACAACGCCGCCATGTTTTTCAGATAGTCCTTATCTAATACATTATCATCATCCACCATCACAATTATATCCCCTTCAGCAACTTCAAAGCCCTTTAGTCTGGCGTAGGTAAGGCCCTGTCGGTTTTCGGTTACTATGCTTGCATGTGGATGCCAACTCAGATCCGCTTCTATCGGTAAGGTGGAGTTATTATCTATCAGAATAAGTTCCCACTGCGAAAGCTCCAGCGACTGCTCTCGAAGACCATTCAAGGTTTCGCTTAAACGCCCCGCATCCGGATTAAATGATGGAATAATAACAGAAATTAACTTATTCATCACGCTGTTTTATCACCGCACATGGCGTGCCTAATGCAACCGAATACGCGGGAAGGCTTTTAGCAACTACAGAACCTGCACCAATAACGCAGCCGTTGCCTATGCTTACTCCTGCCAATATCTTTACCCCCGCCCCAATCCAAACGTCGTTCCCAATTTTAACCGGGGCCGGTATATCCGGCTGGGATCTGATCAATATCCCTTGCGTCGGAACTGTATGATTGGCACTCACAATAACAGTGTGCATGGCAATGAGGGTATTACTTCCCACTTCCACACCACCATGACCATAAATTATGCAATATTCGCCTAAGAACGTGTTACGGCCAATATTGATTTGGCCACCGTAAGCCTTTAAAACAACCCCTTGTGATAACTCACAATCAGGCCCTATAATTACCTCGCCTTTTTTTCCGTTGGCATATCCCCTGGAAATATAAGTCGAAGGCCAAATTTTAACTTTGCCTTCAATTACTATTCCGCACATACGAAAGAAGCAGGCATATATAAAGGAAATAAATCTTAACATAAAAATTTATTAAGTGTGGCTGAAAGCGTTTTTATTCCCAAGTCAGTATTTGTTTTATCCTTAAAATCAAGATAAAAGGCCTGATATTGGAGCCTGCATACTTCAGCCAACCGCTGGTAACAGGGTTTGAACGAATCTCCCTCCGGGAAGAGTTCAAGAATACTTGTCCCCTCCGAACATAAGTATAAGTTACTCAGCCCCGCGCCGTGGGGTGAAATTACGTGCGTTGCATCTTGAAAAGCTAATATGGTTTCCTCGGTATTCATTTCTGAGAGGTCCAAAGGTTGGATATTAGCGTACAATGCCAATACCTCTTGTTCCCATGTTATGGTCCGGCTGTTGGCATCTTTCCTGCTGATCCAAATCGCTTTTTGTTGCGCCTTGACAGCTATATTTTTCTCACTGCGCATTAAACTTCTTAAGGCATCAACGCACCACTGGTTGGCTTGTTGATCGCCGATCAACTTATTGGTAAACAATAACTGATCGCATAAATAGTGGCTCGCATTTGTCACCCAAATAATCTTTGAACTGTCAATGTTAGCCCGGTCTATCCACTTTTGTTTCCATGCAGTTTGCGGCCCGTTAAAAAGAAAATGATCTGCATGCTTCATCATCCCCGCAAACATTCCGGCTTTCACCAATGATTCTAAAAGAAAATGATAGAAGCCGCCGTCGGCACCAAGCGTGAGAAAAGACAGGGTAATGCCGGGTAAATGTTCGTGGCCAGATAGCCGATAAGCATTTGTATAGGGAAGATCTTTAAGGTCAAGCGTCCAGTCAGCAGTAGATTCAGCAATGAAACATCTTTTGTCAGGATCGTAAACCAAGCCCATTTGCCCCAATATGCTCGCGCCCGATATGCTATAAACTACCCTGTCGGGAGCTTTGAAAAATCCTCGTGCCTTAAAACGCGGCAAGCCGTTTAAATGCCTTTCTACCCAGAACTTGTCATTTAAAAATCGTGGTTGGTTGTAATAGCAAATCTCTCCCTCTTGTTGAACCATTATAGCAGAAAGTGATTCCGGACGATCTACGGCTGCTCCCGGCACCTGGCGGTAAAGTTGATGAAATGGCCTGATACGCCAGGGAGTATCAGAAAAACATACGGTCATTATTTTTTTTAGAAAGTTGACTTTCATGCCGTTACCTGCCTTTTATTAAAAAATAAATTACGTATGCGGGGTTGAACAATTATTTCAGCTACATAAGATAAACCAAATGTAGCACCGATGGCCATTATAAATCCGGTTATCAACAATGTTGGCCCCGAATATATCTGTGATAACCCGATATTAAGAAAATAGCATATGGGAAAGTGAAGTACATAAACAGCAAAGGATATTTTTCCTACTGGCGCCAGCGTTTCAAAATAACGGTAATTAGTTTTAAGCCACATTAATAGCATGCTTAAACAGAAGAAAACTGTACCATACATCCAGTCGTTGTTTTGGCGGATGTCGTGCTTAAAATAAACCAGGCAAGCAATATTTAGCGCTGGTATTACAATAGCTGCAATTTTTAGCCAAAGTTCATATTTAAAATCTCGACCAGTAATATTTAGCATCAGTAGCAAGCATACGGGTATAAATACAAGATCAGCGGGCATAATATGTTCAATGCCGGCAAAATCTAAATGCATCAGCCTAAGATAAAACCCACCCGATTGAAGGCGGTAAGTTGCCAGTATGATGAGTATATAACTGATAAACGGCATAGATTTACTATTTACGCTCTTTTTCTGTAAGCGCGCCAGGTACAGGCCAGCCAACCAAAATACCCAACCAATAAATAATGACCGGATAGCATTGTTATTATGACCAATAAATAACGCGCAAATCAAAATTATTAAGCATATATAAATATAAAGGTTTTTGGAGCGGCCATTAAACGCCCAAACAATAATGAATAACAGGTAATAAATAAACTCAAAACTAAGCGACCATAGCGGCGTGTTGCTTGATAGTGTTTCTACCAAAACCTCCTGCAAAAAGAATACATGACCGATAACCTGTGTTGCATATAGAGACCGATAACCAAAAACCACGCATATCAATAAAGCTACAACGTAGATGGGATATAGCCTTACTATGCGCTTCATTAAATAGGTTTTTACGTTTTGTACATTAAATGGTGTGTAGATATGATTAATACCCATTACATAGCCTGAGATTATAAAAAATATCAAGACAGCCACCTGAGCAAATTGGGTATGTATGATGATGTCTACTACCGTATTTTTTTCGATGCCAAAAAAACTAAACCCAAAAAAGTGCGCAATAAATACAACAAGCGCGCATATTCCTCTTAACCCTTCAAGGTTTTTATTGTAGACAGGTGAGGTTAAACTATTCAAGCTATTTGCGAAATGCTGTGCGTAATTGAAAAACTCTTAACGGTATTCTTATGCCCGCCGGCAGTACGGTTTTTAAAATACGCCAAAGTGTTGATTTGTTGTCTGGTACCGTAACGCCGCAGGATTCGCTCAATCTAAGCGCCTTTGTCGCTGCAGATGCGTCGCCAAGAAGTATAAAATTGCTTGCCGCCAAATTTGCCTGCCGGCCTATTTCTTTTTGCTCTGCCCTGCCCTTAAAATTTTTAGCGTAGGCGGTTAACAGATCAAGGCGGGTAAGCCAGCCATGATGCTGATTTGCACTTGCAGAATTATTATAACGCAGCGCCCGGCAAAGCACTTCTTCTATTACATGAAATTTAGATTTGTTTTCGGCCAACTTAACATGTAGGTCAGCATCTTCCCATATCCTTATCTCGGTATTAAAACCGCCGGCCTCAGTAAATTTACTTTTTCTGTATAAGCCGTTGATTCCGCCAATTGGATGGGCGATTGTATAAGCAACCGTGTTTTCATTGATCTGGCTGTTAGAATATGACCAGCTAAGTAAAACTTGCCGGGACGCCGCGTCGTGCCAATCTACGTTGCAAAGTACTACATCTACAGATGCATTACTTTCAACTATGGCCGAAGTTTTAACTAAATATTCAGGCTCAAGTTCATCATCTATATCATGGAAATGTATCCACTGGCTTTTGCAGTTTGCAGCCAGTTGATTTCGCGCATACCCGGGTCCCCGGTTTTTATCGCCTTTTAAAACGCTATAACCCTTAGCTGTTAAGTGATTGTAAGTGCCGTCTGTACTGGCATCGTCATAAAAAACAACCTCATCAAATGGCAAAATTTGTCGTGTCAAATTATTCAGGAAGCCTTCAATAAATTGCTCTGCATTGTAACAAGGCACAAGGATGGCGTAACTCATTCTTTTTCTTACGTGCGTTTCATCCAAAAGCTGAAACCGGCTGTATGATCAATATTTAAGTTGAAGTTTTTGTCTTTCAATTCGGCATTGGCAAGCTTAAGTGTATTGACAATCTCAGCATCATTTTGCGACATATAATAAGCAGGATACACCACTTCAAAACCGTTAAAACCGCCCAGCATCAGCGCCGCCAAAATATACTGCTCGCTCCATAATTGACGCGAAACATTTTCGGGGTAGTCAAATGGTAAATAAATATCATGTATGTGAATTATAACATCTTTAGGCACCGACGGCAAAAAGTTAAAGAAAAACAATAGCGTATCGTTGCCCTGAAAAACGTAATGCGAGCCATCTAAAAATAAAATATCCCCGCTTTGCAGAGCTAATGAAGAATCATTTATTATGTTTTCAAAAGGTTGGCGGATGATCATATCTGCCACATTATCAATTTCGGCACGCGGATATGGATCAATGCAGATGATCTTGGTATCTAAAGTCAGCCTATCTTTATAAAGCTTCATGTACCGGGTTGATATGCCGGAACCGATCTCCACTATTTTTGCGGGCTTAAATGTTTGCATTACCGCCCCTAAAACTGCAGCATCAAATACGCCGAAGTAATAATTGTCAAGATAGGGCAAAGTGTGATCTTGCTCCTGTATGGGTAAACCCAAAATTTGCGCAACATTAATTGCGATAGTTGCGCTGAGTGGATATTTATCTTCGGTGGCGCTTAGTAAACCGGTAAACTGGGTTTTAACAGGTGCGGAAAAAGAATCGCGCCCTTTTTTGTTATCATAGTAAATGGGGAAGTATAAACGGATGATATTTACACCAAATCCTTCTATACCGGCTTTATCAAACAAGCGCCAGGCATTTCTGCCTTTTACTATTTTAACAAACAGTAAGTACTCCAGCTTGAACATTGCCCGTTTTACGGCAGATTTTATGGCCTTTAGCAAAATATGTAATTAAATTGTTTTGTTAGTTTAACCATCTATAGATCTTGTTACGAATGCGGTTGATAATTGCCAACCTGTTCCAATTTAGAACAGGGCCATGTGCATCCGTGCTGCATATCAGCAAATGATCTGCTTGCCACTTCGCCTCCATTTTTGGATCAGATGTCTTGGCATCGGCATGTACATTAGTTATAGACAGCAGCGCTTTAATTAATTTCTTTTTTTGACCTTTTACCATGCGCAACCAAAGTTCATAATCAAGAGAACAATGCAGCTCTTCCCATATTGGCTGGTGTATAGCAGCGCTCCAAAAACACGAGGGTTGCGCCAGGGATGGGAAGCGGATGAGGTGGTCATTAATGGGCACTATTTTATTCAATGGCCTGAATTTTTGCTCCTCCACAAGGTAGTCAAGCGAGTAACCATAAACAAAATCACATTTCGAATTGATAGAGGTATTGATTGCTTTATAGAAAGCCTCTTCAGTATAATAATCGTCACTGTTTATCCATGCATTATAGCTGCCTGCTGCCAGGCTAAAACCCTGGTTAATTGCGTGGCTTTGACCCCGATCTTTTTCGCTGTGCCAATAACTTATCCATGGCTCATATTTTTTTAGTATCTGAGACGTATTGTCTGTGCTTCCACCGTCTATAACGATGAACTCCAGATTAGGGTAATTTTGCAGCAATACAGCCCGAATGGTTTGCTCAATAAATTGCGCCTGGTTAAACGATGGTGTAACGATGCTAAGTTTAGGCCAATCAGCGCGGGTATGGTAAAGCGATGGATCTACTTCTGTTGTCCATGGCCACCCGGTGTGTTGTATTTCAGGTGTAGGAAGTTTGCGCAATATGCCTCCAGGGTAGGATGCCACTGTTGGCAAAGGTAATTTAACGCCCCTTTGTTCGAATTCGGCTTTATAACCTTGAAGATCAGGTAACTTAATATTCAAACGACGTGTAATTTGTAAAATTTTAGAACTCGATATAAACCTGCCAAAATTCCGGCTCGTATTTTTCAAAGGCGTGGCAACCAAAAGGAAGTTGGCCGTTCAATTTTTTTAGTGATTCGGCCACTGAATGCTCTACGGCAAAGCGCAACGCAATATCATCCGGCGGAAGCCGAAATAGTGGATGAAGCAAATTTCCCCAGTATTTAAAGAATCCATCTTCGTTATTAGTGCCCCATCGCAGCGTTTTTGAATGCAGCAATTTTAGCAGCCAGATACATTTTGCGGTATTGCGTAATGAAAATCCGCCATTCCCTACATTGCTTATACGGCGTTCTGTACCAAAAAGGCGGTTTACGGCACCAATAAACCTGGTATATCCTTTCAAGAACTGCATTTCGCCTGCCGCGTTTTGATGGGGCGGATGCGGCGCGCCGATAAAGTCAAAACCCTTATCGCACCAATAAACCAGTTCATCTTTAAACACATAAGCGTCAAGCTGATGAATCAATATATATCGGTAATTCTTAAATGAATTGTAAAAATAAACAGATAACATCAGTCTGTTATAGCCTGCTATATTTTCGAAATAGCTATTCTCAAATCTTTTAAATACGAATGGCACCTTGTCATCGCATAAAGCGGAGTAGGCCGTGGTGTCCATGCTCTCAGGACCAAAAAAAATAATAGGATGATTTTTCAGAACACTTAAACATTGTTTTAGTGATACAAGTTCTGTATGGGTAGGCTGCGCTTTGTAAACCGGGATAACAACTGCTACCGTATCTTTCATTTCTTCCCGCTGAGTTTTTCAATCACCCGTTTTACAATATGCTTTATACGGTTTGTATAAAACCTCAGGGTTGGATCCAATAATATGTGGTAACGTTCATACTTATCCGCCTGCTTGTTTACCGCAATTGCAGTCGGGTGGCGTATCTCTGTCAGATCATAGCGCTGCATTTTTGATTGAACCGAATATTGATCGGTAGTATGGGTAGCGTTTTGTCCAAAACCGATATTGGCGACCATATTTTTCCAGGGAACGATGCAAACGCCGTTATTTTTCCACATCCAATACATCCATTGATAATCCCATGCGTCAAGGCCGTTATCAATCATTCTAAGATTATTTCTCCAAAGCCTTACTTCGCGACGGGTCGTAAAAACTTTTCCTAAAGCTGCGAGTCGCTCGACTTCGCCGTCTTTAATAAGTTCAAAACTATAATTTGCCCACGCCCGTTTCCAGGTGGCCCAACCCCAGGCGTGAGGATATCGCGAAAAATAATAAGAATCCGAGGTTAACGCCTTAGGCTGATAGCTCGTTCCGCAAATCATCATTACCTGGGGCTCGTTTGTGTATTTATCCAGCAGCATTTCGCAATAGCCAAAAAAACTATCATTAGGCAAACAATCATCTTCCAGGATGATACCCGCATCCACATGGTTAAAAAACCATGTGATAGCTGTGGCAGGAGCACGTCCGCAACCGAGATTGACATCATGGTAAAGTGTTGCTACTTCACAGTCCCAATCTATTGTCTCAACAGCCTCACGCGCCAACCGGCAATTGACAGCATCTTCAGCGTTGTCCTGTCTTGGGCCGTCTGCGGCAATAAATAATTTCTTGGGCTTATGGCTACGTATCTGATCAAAAACCTGCGCGGTTGCTTCCGGGCGATTGAATAAGAGCAGCAGTATCGGCGTTGACAACATATACAATATTAGCCGGCGTGCACCCCTAAAATGCGTTTAAGCATAGCAGCATGCTCAATAATTCTTTTTTTATTTTGAACAAGCGAGGCGATAGTTCCCCTGCACGATTGAAGATCCAGGCGTTGCTTTAGCAACGCAGGTTCGCCTTTCAATATTTTTTGCTTTGTAATTTGATAAAACAATCTGGCGCGTTTCTTTAAAGCAAAAATAAGCCAATCACGCAGTTTTTGTTTTATCGTCCGTTCATCCTGCTCAATTATTGCCAGATAATTACTTAATAAAACATACGAATAACCAATGCCATATTCCAGTTTAAGTAAATAATTAATATTCTGACGAGCCGTGGGAACAAAATGATCAAATTGCAGACGGTCGTCAGCCTCAATTTTATATCCATTTAAAAAAAACATAAAGCATATCTCTACATCTTCAGCCGCGCCCATGGTGTTGCCAGCTCGGCCCACTGCGATAGGCTGCCATCCGTCTTTATAAAATTGCGTTAATGCACTTTTTCTGTAAGTTGCGGCAGCGCCATACACCCAATGCTGTGTGCTTGCCCAAGTCTGCGACCCGTTAACATAACAAGATTTGTATTTTTCGGCGTCCGCCCATACAGGCTCCTGAGGTTTGAATATGCCGCAGCCGCCTAATACACCTATCTTATCGTCAGCACTCATTATTTCGTAAACCGTGGCTACATATTGGTCTGACAGCCAATTATCATCATCACAAAAAATTAGATATTCATATGCAGCACTGAGCAAGCCTTTTTCCCTTGCATACCTTAAACCGGCAGCTGGTTCGGCAATCACCCGGAATGGCACATCTTGCATACGATGACACGCCCATTCAGATATTGCCAATTGTGCTGTATTATCCGTCGATGCATTATCAATAATAACAATCTCCCATTTTACCCATGGAGGTACGCGCTGCAAAGCTAAATGTTTAATGGTTTGCGGTAAGCGGTCAGCACCGTTAAAGCAGCATACAACAACAGACACTCCTTTTTCCATCAACCCTACTTAGGTACTATATAAGACATCCATATTTTTCTTAAATGATGCATAAGTGAAAATCTCTTTATACCGCTGGTATCCCGCATGTCCAAACTGGGTACGTTCATCGCCGTCATTAAGTAATTGTAGCATGGCACCAGCCTGCTTTTCTGCATCATTTGCATCTGCAAGAATCCCGTTGTAACCGTTTACCACAGATTCCGGCAGCCCCCCGGCATTTGAAACAATGCAGGGTAAACCGTGGGCCATAGCTTCTACTACAGCAATGCCATGTGTTTCGTAAATACTGGGCTGATAATAAATTACTGCGCTTGCCAAATAGTCTTTAGGGTTGTTTCTGTAACCCTCAAAACGTATGCGATCAAAATCTCTAACCGATTTTTCGAAATCGCTGTAAAGCGGTCCGTTACCTACCCATTTAAAAACAACATCGGCGTTATTTGCTGTAACCATTTTGGCGACAGTTAACCATGTGGTTGGATTTTTATAGTCAATAACGTGCCCCAGAGTTAAAACAACTTGTTGGCTTTCAGATTTAACGTGGGGTTTTATATCCTTTTCGTAATCGGCCGGCAAACAATTATACACTACCTTAACAAACTGCTTTTTGGGATCTGTTATCTCCCAGTTTTTTAAAATTACAAGGCGGTTGGCATTTGATACGGTTACAATTGCTTTCTTCTGTCCGAGCGTTTTATTGCAGGTAAAGGATGTAAAACCTGTATATTTTGGTTGAGGAGTGGAATGTAGAAAATAAAACACCTTTACAAATGGTAACCACAACAAATAGAGATACTTTTCTGACTCGGCCGAGCATATATTTACGGTAACGCAATTATACTTCAGGCTCAATAATTTGATTACCGCAATAGTGGAGATAATTTTAAAAAACTCCTTTACGTTAGTGGTAAAACGATACCGTAAATGGGCGTAAGGGTGTAAATTGGGTTGTAAAATCACTTTTACATCCGCCTCATCCGTAATTTCCTTTAAATAGTTAAGTTCATTAGCGGTGGCAAGAACAAGGATAACATTATCCTTTCCCAAATAGGCAATTAATTGCTTAAGGTGATTATTGGTGCCCCCAAAATCATATAGTTTGGTAATTATTAAATGTTTTTTCTTTCCTTGAGCCATTACGTAGTAGCGAATTTCAGGCGCCAGAAAAACATGCATTTTAGGGCCAGTTTTACATATTCAACACTTGTAAAATACTGTCGATAATTATTTTGAGCTTTGATTTGCTTTAAAAACAATTTAGGAGTATAGGCTGGCACCGTTAGAAAAAAACGACGAATTACACCTTTCTTTTTTGTGCGGACATAGCCATCAAATAATTGAGGCGCATAGTAATTACCTTCTTTGTTTGTTTCTACAATATTGTCCATCCATTTCACAATGGTATTCAATTCCTCTATGTTATTTAACGTAGCGTCCCGAAACAAAAATTCGCGGGTATATAGATCTGTTAAAGATGCATTTTCCCAAAGGCGGCGTAACATATTCACTCGGCAAATGTCAGAGTTTGCAACCTGTAGGGGCTTAATTGTTTTAGATACCTGATGTGGATGTTCCCGGTACCAGAGCAAAATGTCGGTCAGGTTCGCCATTTTGCCTAACCAAACACACCGAGTCCACAATTCATAATCCTCGGCGCCGGTAAACGAAGCATCGTACCGCAGTTGATGCCCGGTAATAAATGATTTGCGCATGAATACACTTGGATGTCCCATTGGACAAAAGTCGAGCATGTAAAATTTGATCTCGTCATGCGTTGCGGGAAAGTAAACTTCTCTATCAGAACCTATAGAGCGATAAGCGGAACCACATATGTCCACATCGCTATGCTGTTGCATATATGCAAGCTGTTTTTCAAGCCGCAATTCGTTGCTTATGTCATCACCGTCCATCCGAGCTATAAATTCTCCGCACGCCCTTTCAAGGCCAATATTCAAGCTGGCCACCAGGCCCGTATTTTGTGGCTTTTTTATAAGAACTATTCGTTCATCTTTAAATTTCTCCACCATGTCAACGGTTCTATCTGTGGAGCAATCGTCAATAATAAGCAACTCAAACTGCGTAAATGTTTGCTTTAATATGCTTTCAATGGCCTGCCCTACAAACGCTTCCACATTGTAAACCGGCATCAATACACTTATAAGGGGCATTAGCATTATAATAAACGAAATACAATCTTTTTTAACAGCTGATTGCTGCCTAAAAACTTGCTTAATATGCTAAGAACTGCCAGTCGTGCGCTGCTATCGCCAAAAACAACCTTTATATGTTTAAGATAGTAGTCCGTATCAATAGGTTGAAAAATGAGCCATTTAAGTCTGTTCTTTAGCGCCGTGCTCTCGGCAGGAATAACCTTGCTTTGCACAAGATCCATATAACAATGTAATAGCCCATACGCATTAGCTACAATTTGCTTGCTGCTTTGGTCACCATGAACCCGGTAGTTAAATAAAAAATCAGGAATACTTAAAAATCGGGATCCTTTAAAGAGCAATTTGAGCCATAAATGATAATCTTCGTTGTTCTGTATAACAGGTTCTTCGCTAAAAAGATCGACCTGTAGTAACGCTTCCTTCCTCACCAGTGCCGAAAGTATGGGTATCTGGTTAAGGTCAATAAAAGTTTCGCTGTCCTGCTCCCTGCTCCATTCTTTTACAGTAACATAAAAGAATTCGCGTTCCACTTGATCGCTAACTATATATCCCGGGGAAAAAACGAGATCAATATCAGGGCGGGCACTCAATACCTGCCATTGTAATTGTAGTTTACACGGCAGCCAGCTATCATCAGCATCTAAAAATGCTATTAGTTCTCCGGAACTTTTACGAATGGCCAAATTTCTTGCTTTACCCTGGCGACCCCTGTGTTGGTGCAGATATTGGATACGGGTATCATTTGTTGTAAAGGTATGTATTACCGATGCCGTATTGTCGGTAGAGCCATCGTCAACAATCAATAGCTCCCAATTGGCATAAGTTTGTGCCAGTACACTTTTAATACTTTCGGCAATATATTTGCCGGCGTTGTATGCCGGCATTATAATAGAAATGAGCGGTTCAGCTGGCATTGGCTATCACAATCCAGTTTTTGGGAATGTAGTCGTCTATATTGAATATTACCTGGCGCGGATTAAACCATTGCGCCGGAGCAATGGTAGTTCCAGGCCTTTGCGCCAGCCAGGCCCCCCACCAGCTAAAGCTGCTATTGGCAATTATGTGGTGTGTACATTTAGTCATAAGCGCCATATCTTTCCAGCTTTCTTTGCCCGTGTTATGACTTATAAAATAAGCGTTTGGTAAATTCAGATTCTCTTTGGCCCAGCTTATATCATCAGAAAAAACGTAAAATGTAAGTTGATCATATTTTGCTTTCAGATAAGCTATCGCCTGCTTGTAATAAGATAAAGGGATCAGGCCGTGAACATCTCTGATAGCACTTGAACGGACATAATCTCCCCGGCGGATATGTATGCTTACCGCGTTGATGGTGGTGTTAATGCCAGCTTGTAAAGCTTTATTGTCATCATCCAGTGCAGGAAATTCGAAATCATTAAGGAGCTGCTGCCTGATATGTTCAAAATATTTGGCAGATTGGAAATATCCTTCCAGGTAGATCTGATACTGCTGAAAATCTGGCAGGGCCATGTAGTTCGCGTCCGGTTGTTTTATATAAATCGGTTTCCGTCTCTGAAAGGCACGCAGTAGTTTATAATAGATGGCCTGACTTTTAAACAAAGACAGTTTATGGGCAGTAGCAGAATATACGCTGAGGTTCCTGAAGATGCCCAACTCAAACTCCCGCGCAGTGAAATGCGCTGTATCAGAACTGTGCGCAAGCAAAAAACCAGTATCCAAACCAACCTCCGCTACCCCATTTACCAGCCCTCTTGCTGCAGCGTACTGAAACATCTGGTTGCCCAACCCGCCTTGTAATTTAATTATCACCTTAGCTTTTAACATAGCTAATAATAGTACCGCTGTTATGAATCTGTAGCAGACCTTTGATCTTCTTCCTCAAGTTTCTTTACTATTAATAGCGCTTCTTCTTTATCGTAGGTCCACCATTGTGAAGCGAGAATCTTTTTTATCTTCTCTTCGGAAAAACGATATTTTAAAACTTTGGCTGGCACTCCGCCTACAACAGCATATGGCGGAACGTCACGGTTTACAAACGCGTTCGCGCCTACAACGCATCCTATACCCAACGTAACTCCTCTTCTGATCGTAACACCAGAACCGATCCAAACATCGTGT
This sequence comes from Mucilaginibacter sp. HD30, assembly GCF_054061755.1. NCBI lineage: Bacteria > Pseudomonadati > Bacteroidota > Sphingobacteriia > Sphingobacteriales > Sphingobacteriaceae > Mucilaginibacter > Mucilaginibacter sp. HD30. Next base: position 730,678 of record NZ_JBSSEO010000001.1, on the reverse strand, counting down.
TCAATGCAACAATCAAGTTGGGTAAGCTCTTCATAACCCATATTAGTGATGAACGAACTTGTTGATATAAGATCCAGCCGGTGTTCGCCATGGCCAATATTGACGTTATTTGCTATGGAAGTATATCTGCCTATTTTTGTTTTAGAGATGAACGTATTTATGCCAATATAACTATAGCTATCAACACTACTGTTTTGACAAATCCATGAACCATTCATTACCGTAATGTGGTGCCCCACTAATGCCTCTTGCGCCACATAGGTAGACCGGATATCATTATTTAAGTTAATATCATTTTGTGCTGATTCATTTTGTTTTGATACAGTCCTGGTTTTTAACTTAAATATTTTTACCAATCGCTTCATTTGCTATCACTGGTCTTTGCCCAAACCGGTGTTAAAAACAGTAGTCCGGCTGATTTGGGCAGGCTGCGTCCTGTTAACTTCCCACCATCTATCACCTCAAACGAAATACAATCCTCCAAATAATCATATATTTCTGTACTCGATGTATCACCCGCGTAAAGGCTTAAATAATAGGTTCCCGGATAAAATCTGATATCGTCCAGTTTAACACGGTAGGAACTATACCGGTCGCCCGTTGCAGACACACCGAATCCTGAATCCTGATCGATCATATTGGCAATTTTGATGCCGTCTACCGTTTTTAATTCTATGGATGTACGAATCAATGACTGGTTTGGATTATTGAACTGCAGGGTAAATGAGATATACAATTCGTTGCCGATAGAAAATATACGGTTCCGTTCCGTTTGATTTTGATTGGTAAGCGATACTTCTGTAAACCGTACCTTGCCGTTGCCCAGCCGCTTGATGTTTGTTGTTTGAAGGTCTGTATAAGGCGCAGATACAATATCGGTTTTAAGATAATGATCTACCGCCTTATTCACGGGGGAGTTCATGGTCAGCATGCCGTTCTCTAATAGAACCCCCCGGTTACACAGTTGGTTTATAGCACCCATATTATGGCTAACGAATATAACTGTCCGGCCCTCGCCTTTGCTTACATCCTTCATTTTGCCCAGGCATTTTTTTTGAAATTCCGCGTCGCCCACGGCTAACACCTCGTCGATAATCATAATTTCTGATTCCAAATGAGCAGCCACCGCAAAAGCCAGGCGCACATACATGCCCGACGAGTAACGTTTAACAGGTGTATCTATATATCGCTCTACACCTGCAAAGTCCAGTATCTCATCAAATTGGCGTTTTATCTCCGCTTTGCGCATGCCAAGTATCGCGCCATTCAGATAAATATTTTCCCGGCCGCTCAGGTCCGGGTGAAAACCGGTGCCAACCTCCAGCAAGCTCGCAATTCGGCCCTTTATCTTAACCGATCCGGTGGTAGGTGCCGTTACCCGGCTGAGTATCTTTAACAAAGTGCTTTTTCCCGCTCCGTTACGCCCGATTATCCCGATCGCATCCCCCTGTTCAACATTGAAACTTATATCATTCAAACTCCAAACCACATCACTGGTGCCCTTCTCTGCCCGGTTGTTAACCTCTCCTATCTTTAAAAATGGGTCTTCTTTTCCGCGTAGTTTAGCCCATGACCGTTCCAGATCACGTGACAGCGTCCCCGTGCCAATATTACCTAATTGATAGGCTTTTGAAAGATGGTCTATTTTTATTGCTGTAGACATGGTTATACGGTATCAATAAAATTGCGTTCCACCCTGTTAAATATGATGATGCCTATTAACAAGATCACCATGGTTGAGACGGCAGTAACCAATAGCGAAGTCATCGTAAAGGTACCTCTCCCCAAAAAACCATACCTGAATGATTCAATGATCGCGGTCATTGGATTGTATTCTACCAGCCATTGGTATTTAGGATATTTTACCTTCACTGTAGACAGTGGATAAATTACCGTAGTAAGGTACATTATTAGTTGCACACCAAAGCCGATGAGGAAAGACAGGTCTCTGTATTTGGTTGTCATTGCCGATATGATCATACCCAAACCAAGCCCCAACATGGCCATTAATACTAATAGTGCCGGGAACAATAGCAAATATGCATTGGGGTGAAATGCGTTGCCTTTTAAAGCGAAATAAGCCATCATCGAGATAAAGAGCAGCATCTGCACACCGAAGCGTATCAGATTAGAGACAACGATACTTAAAGGAACGATCAGTCTCGGAAAATAAACCTTTCCGAACAGCCCCGCATTGGCCGTAAAAACAGATGAGGTTTTTAACAGGCAATCGGCAAAATAATTCCAGGCGGTAATACCCGCCAGATAAAATAAAGGTTGCGGCAGGCCATCGGTAGAAATGTCGGCAAGCCCGCCAAATACAAAAGTGTAAATAACTGTCGTAAAAAGCGGTTGGATAAAAAACCACAGCGGGCCAAGTACAGTTTGCTTATAAAAAGATACAAAATCACGCCGCACCAGCAATAACAAAAGATCGCGGTAGTGCCATATCTCTTTTATCTTCAGATCAAACCAATGGTTTTCTGGAGTCAGCTCTATGTCCCATTCTTCATCCGGTTGCATATTCATTCTGTTAACATTGTTTTAAGGCGTTGCCGGTATTGGCTTTCGCTGAAATACGAAAGGCATTTTTGTTGCAGTTGTTGGCGCTCTATGGCTGTAAGCGGCTGTTCCAATTGTTCAATAATTGCTGACTGCAGCTCGGTTGCATCATCAGCATTAACAGCCCTGCCCAATTCCCCGCCGCGTATAGCATCAATGCTGCCGTCGGCATCACCGCATATTACAGGCAGACCGCAGGCCATTGCTTCTATAAACACAATACCAAAACCTTCCTTTTTGCTAGGTAATACAAACAGATCGGCAAGCAAAAAATGATCAGCGAGCTCTTCATCCGGAATAAAGCCGGTTAAAATGATATGGTCGGCCAGGTCATAATGCTTAATCAGCTTTTGTATCCTTGCTTGCTCCGGCGCATCATATTTTCCAGACAGTATGTATTTAATATCGGGGTATCTGTTTTTAATAGCACTCACCGCCTCAATAACACGTTCATAACCTTTGTATTGCTCGGTAGAAGCCAAACGGGTCAAGGTAAAAATAACAGGTTGACGCTGGTTTAAATGATACCTATCAAGCAAATAAGCGGGTTTTAATATTTCGGCCGGCAATTTTATTAATGGGTCAACCATATTGTTTAACACCACGCATAGGTCTGGCGGCGTTTGATGCCGCAAAATCATTTGTTCTCTGGTGAAATTACTAACGCATATAATTTTATCGCAACGCTGTAAAAAATATCGCTTTATTGGCGAAAGCGGTCGCCATACTTCAATGCCATGCGCAATAAGCCATACTTTGCAAGATGGATTGATTGTTTTTATTATTAGGCCAATAACAGCAAGGTTAATATGACTAAAAATAAATACATCGGCCTTTGTAGCCATGCTGATTGACCGCATTGAAAAAAACCTGCGATTAGCGCCAAATCCTCTGAAGCAGGAAGGGTCAAGATAGTGCGAGAAAATATCCGTCTGCTTATCGTAAACCGACCAAAGCTCGAAATTACAGGCACCTTTCCCCAATATTTGCGACAAAGAATAAGCCAACGCCCTGCACATTTTTTGAATGCCACCCGTAGCGCTAAAAGTTTCTAATGTGAAGAGAAGCACTTTTTTAGACATGATCTCTTATTTGATAGAGCGCAAAAGCCTTTGACCAGTGGACACGATTTGCCTTAAATTTTCTTATCGTGTTTTTAGCGATCGCGCCTTTATAAAAACTGTCCTCGCTAATTGTAGGATAGTTACTCATCCATTGCTGAAGCGGGAAGGAAAAACCCATTTTGCGTCTGTTCCAAACCTGCTCGGGCAATAAGTCGCCATAACTTTCAACCAGCAGGCTTTTTGGCTGCCGGGCGTCAAATCGGATCTCGGGCGACAGACTCTCAACCAGGTCCGTAAAATCTTCATCCAGAAAAGGTACGCGCACCTCTAACCCATGGCTCATGCTCATTACGTCGGTATCCCGCAGTAATTGGTTTTGCATGTAATAGTTTACTTCTAACCACGAGGCGTACACAGAAGTATTCATATCCTTCGCCCTTGCAGGTACAGCATCAAATAAAATGTTCTTTATTTCCCCGGTGCCTGCATCCAGTATTCGGGCTATCTCTTCCGAAGAAAAAAAACCGCGTAGCGAAAGGAAATCAGCGGCTGCGGAATCGTGATTTAAAAAACTTAATTTTTTGTAAGAATCGGGCAGGAGGCTATTAAAACCAGATAATATCTGTAAAGGCAGTTGCCTCATTCGTTGTAAATATTTTATCCGGCCGAAAGATGGATAACCGCCAAAATATTCGTCGGCCCCTATGCCTGATAACACCGCTTTAAGGCCGTTTTCATGAGCATACTTACTAATAAACCAGCTATTTATACCATCGGTGGTCGGTACATCCATGGCAGACATAACCTGCGGAAAAAAAGCTTCAAAATCCTGCTGTGTAACCATGTGCAGGCAATTGTCTATACCGGTCTTCTGCAGTATAAGCTGCTGAAAAGCCCGTTCGTCATACGCTTTTTCATCGAAGCAAATGGAAACCGATTTAAGCGAATGCTTCTTTTGCCGGCTCGCCAATAAAGTAATAAGACTTGAATCGACACCGCCACTAAGGAACACACCCAACGGGGCGTCGGCAATCAACTGTCTTTGTATACTTAGATCCATTGCGCTTTTCACCAGTTCCCTGGCCTCTGCCGGGTCTTTTATCTCTGGTAATAAGCGCCGTTTGGGGTAAGCAGCTATGGTATAGTTGTCTTTGCTATGATCCCAACATAAATAATGACCTTTAGGGAGACTGAATACATGTTTTAGTTGTGTGTAGGGTTCAGGCAAATGGCCAAAAGCCAGAAACCTTGCCGTCCAGTTGGGGTCTGTATCTACGGCTATACCTGCAGCAACAAAGGCTCTGGTTTCTGATGCGAAGCTCAACTGGCTGCCTTTAACGCAATAGTAGAGTGGTTTTATGGCTGCTGTATCACGAACCAGATAGGTATGGCCCTTTATCGAATCGAATAAAGCAAAGGCAAACATACCCCTGAGCCTTGAAAAACCGGCTGTACCCCATTGTAGATACACGGCAAGAATAACCTCTGTATCGGTCTGTGTTACAAAGCGGTAACCCAGCTTGGCCACTTCTGCGCGAAGTTCGCGGTAGTTGTAGATCTCACCGTTAAACGTTAACCATGTTTGCTGCTGCACGTCAGACATGGGCTGGTGGCCGCTGGCGTTCAGTTCTATAATTGCCAGGCGACGATGCCCAAAAACCAATCGTTGCGCGTCATTGTAATAAATGCCCTCATCATCCGGTCCTCCAGGTTCAAGTGCCCGGCACATCAAAGCCACGCGCTTCTTTAACTCACTATAGGTCAGCCTTTTGTCAATTATACCCGCAATCCTGCACATTTCCTAAAGTATTGGCAAAGCAAAGCCTGGTAAGTCACATAAATTAAATGCAACTTACTGATTTACAAAGATTTAAATCCTGTAACACGCTATTATCTATAACCTTCCGATATAGGATGCCGCCATATGGATAATGATGGAACATCCTATACTCTCCAGCCTTACAATGATCTTTTTTTGTAATCGCTGGCCCACTACCTCGCCATGCAATCCTTTTAAAGGGCCAGCCTTAACCACTATTTTTTCCCCGGGCAACAAAGCTCCGGTAGTGATCTCCAACTCGCACGGGCTGGCCATTAATAATTTTAACGACTCGATCTGGCGTTGGGGCATGGATGCAATTTCACCCGAAAAATAAATAAACCGTGCTACACCTTTTGTATTTAATATATTATGCTTGTCTTGTTCCCCGATCTGAACAAACAAATACGAGCGGATAAGTGGCTCCTCTACCCATTTTTTACGGTCGCTCCATTGCTTTAACTGACGCTGAAGTGGTAAGTAAACTTCTATCCCTTTATTTATTAATGCTTCAGCTACTTTTTTTTCCGCCCTGGCTTTTGTACAAACAGGATACCATTTCAATTCAATCTCATTCAATTCAGCCATGCTTTACTTGAACCACAGTTTATCCCACCATTTTTTGCTTTCGTTCTCTACATAATAACCAGAGCTTTCGTATCCGTTATAATCTGAATAATAGTAATATTTGCTATCAGGGTCACCTGAAAACTTAGTGGTATAATACCTGGAATGTAAAAGGTTTTGTTTATAAGCATTCAAAATGATCAGGGTATTATCCAGCTGATATTCGTGGGCAATACGCTGAGGAACCGTTGCTGCATAATATTTTGATTTACCGGCACGGATGACAAAGAGATTAACATCGCAAGCCCGGATCAAAGGAATGGCGTCGGAAACCAACCCGATCGGCGCTGTATCTATCATGACAATTTCGTAAATAGTCTTCAGTTTTTCAATAAGTTCAACCATTCTGGCGGAGTGCAATAATTCTGAAGGATTAGGCGGCACGGGGCCTGAGACTATCACATCCAGATTTTGCTGTGAAGTAGGAAGGATGATCTCCTCCATCTCGCATTGCCTGGCCAGATAACTACTTAAACCCACAGAATTATCGGCGCCGAATGTTTTATGCATTTTTGATCTGCGTAGGTCACCGGCAATCAAAATTACCCTTTTATCTATCAATCCGAGGGTACTGGAAAGATTAATAGCAACGAAAGATTTCCCTTCGCCTGCGATCTCCGAGGTGATGCAGATAACTTTAGACGTTTTCTCCGAGGCCAGAAAGCTCAAATTGGTGCGGACAGAACGCACTGATTCCGCAAAAACAGATTTGGGATGACTCAGCGCCAGTACCTGCGAACTGTATTCGTCTATAGCTTCAGGATATTTTTTTATCACACCAATTATTGGCACGGAGGTAAGGCTTTCAATTGTTTCCTTGTCAAAGATATATGGATTTAAAACCCGGGTTAGTATGATCAGCCCCACACCTATCGCCAAACCCATCACCTCTGCCATTCGTTTCACGCTACCTTCATCGGGCGCAATGGGGTTCATGTTCGGCTGGGCAAAATCAATGATTGTTGCACCAGGCAAAATACCCGCGGTTGTGATCTGTGCACCAAGCTTTTTCTCTGAAAGTAAAGAATATACTTTGTTATTGATCTCGAAATCGCGTTGCAGACCGACTAATTCGCGTTGCGCAGAGGGCAATTGGGCTATTTGGCTATTTACCGGCGTAAGCTGGTTTTGCAAAAATCTGATCTTGTTTTCAATTAAACTATGGGTAGCATTAATGCTATTGATCAGATCATTTTTTATTTGAAGGATGCGCTGATCTATATCTCTGATAAAAGCGGAATTTACGGTATATGTTTTTGTGGCCACCTTTCTTTCAGCAATCAGATTATTAAGATTGGTTATTGCGGTGTTGGCCTGGTTCTGTTCAACTGTACCTAAATTAAAATTGGGCAGCGGGGCATCGGTAACGCGGGCAACCTCGCTTTTGAGCTGATCAAGCGCGACCATGTCAATTTTAAGTAATGATGTCTGAGATTCTAAAACGTTTGCCTTTTCCATCATTCGCTCTGAATTAGAAGTCACGTTTAAAATTTTGTCGCGGTCAGGCTTCCGCATTCTTGAGGTATCCGGCCTCTTTAGTTCCGCCGCCAGAAACTCAAGCTGACTATCAATAAAACGGATCATTTGCGATGCTGACTGGGTTCTTTGGCCCACATCGTAAAGTAGATATTGCTTCATGATGGCATTTAGAATGTCAGCTGCAAATATCGGATTGGCATCCGATTCGGTCAGAGATATGATATTCGAATTTTTTGCGGTCTCTGCTGCACGCAAGCCCCCCCTCACCCTGCCGTAGAAGTCTTCGGGCGCGTTAAGCTTGAAAAGAATAACCGAATTAAGTGGAAGGTCTTTTGAATGCTTAATACTGAATGATGTAGGCCCGATGGTGAATGGTTCGTCATAACGTTGCCGGCTAACGTTCTCCTTACCGGCTTCCTGGTAAGTAACGCTGAAATAAACGTTATTGATAGCTTTAAAAGTAATCAGGTCATGGTAAAAATTCAGGCTGTCAAATTTTATCAGGTCAATCTGTAAGGGCTTTTGGGGATAGAGCTCATTAGTACGCCCCAGTACCCGCCCAACCACATAAAAGCTTATCCGGAAATCTAATTGCTTTACGGCATTGGTGATCAGCGCCATACTTTGCAACACGATGGTTTCGCTCTGTATTTTTGACACGCTGTTACGATCTGTTGTGCCTGGAACATTTATCAAGTCGGCTATCTCAGATTTCTTCTCTTCAAACTTGAGGGTTGAGCCCGTGGCGTAGGTCTTGGGCATATACCACAAATAAAGCAATGCTATCCCATAACAAACCGCTACAGAACCGGCAACGAGGTACCATCTACTCCAAACAACCTTTAAGATTTTGATGTAGTCAATTTCCTGATTAGGCAGTTTAGGCTGCGGTTTTTTTATTTCTTCCATTAGCGGCGAATCAGCGTATAAAGAATTAAAGCTGCGTTAATAATCAATAGGAAGGGTTGAAGGTTAGACGATGAAAAGTTTTGGAAATTTGCACTTTTTGCCGCACGTTTATTAAGGGAGATATAAACGATATCTCCATTCTGTAATATCGCTTTAGGATCATTGATGGCTTGTATATCAGTCATGTCAACAATGGTTACCTTCGGGTTTTTCTGCGTCCCTCTTATTATCTGTATATTTGTTGCATCAGCTCTTTCCGTGAGTCCGCCGGCAGCGCCTATCATTTCTGTCAGACTCATATGTTCCTTAGTCAGGCGGAAACTCCCCTGGGCTTTCGCTTCACCAAAAATTATAACCTGAAGGCTGGTTATCTTAAGCTCAATAATTGGGTCTGTAAATACATTTTTTCGATAAGCCTGATCAACCAGTTTTTCCGCTTGCTGCCGCGTATAGCCGGCAACTTTTATTTTACCTATGGCTGGCAGCAGCACCATACCGTCATCACCTACCTGGAAAGTTTGAAGGTCCGCAGGCGCGGTACCCGATCCAGTGCCCTTAAGCCCTACTGAACTTGTATTGATATTATTGAGCAGTATTTCACCACTCTGTAAATTCCTTACCTGAATAATATCCTGGGCTTTGATCTTGTAATTTTCCAGGCTGTCCACTTGTATATAAGCGTTGTCTTTAAAATTATTCGCCGCTTGAAAAAGAGGTTGATATTGCACTTGAGAGCAGGCAGAAAAAAGTATGCAGTAACCGGCTAATATGATTATGTTGAAATAATTTTTTTGGAAACTCATCTAACTTTGTTAAAAACAACAACTCCAAATTTAACATTTTTGCGGGTATTCGGTTAAATTTTTTATCTGTCGCGTGGTAGCAATGGTCTATCCTAACTCCGGGGCATAATTAGGCCCGCATCCATTGCTGTGGCAAACCCAAACCTATGTAAAATCGTTAAAATAAAGTCTACGTCCGCAGTATCGTAGTCAACCATCTGAGGCATAAAAAGCAAAGTGATTTATAAGATATATTGAAGAATTTTACGAAACGGTTTACACAAAATAGCGAAGGCCGGAAATAAAACCCCGTTATTGCGCATTGCCTTATAGTCAAAATGCCAGGCTCTGATACGGTTTGCCGGGTTTTTATTACTTACTCCGCCAACACTCATTTTAACCATCGTTTTTTTTAATATTGCCACCTTTATATGATGGAAATGAATAAACCTAAGCATTAACTCATAATCTGCCGCAGTGCCGTAGCGAATGTCATAATTACCCAACCGATCAAAAACAGATTTACGACAATAGAAGGTGGGATGAGGAGGCATCCAGCCGAAATTAAACAAACCCGGCCTATACGCCTTAGAACGCCATTTTCGAATAACTGTGCCATCCTGCCTAACGTAATCCAGATCACCATACAATGCATCGATCTGAGGATCAGCAAATACTTCTGCCACATCGCTCATAACCTTATCATCGGCCAAATAATCATCAGCATTCAATATCCCAATAACGTCTCCAGTCGCTAAGGCAATTCCCTTGTTCATTGCGTCGTATATACCTTTATCGGGTTCAGAAACTAAAATTTCTACATTACTTTTATAGCCACTTATGATTTTCAGTGTCCCGTCGGAAGAATTCCCGTCAATAATGATGTATTGAAGCCGCGAATGATCCTGACTAACTACCGACCGGATACAACGCTCAATGGTTTTCTCTGCATTGTAAGCAACGGTAATTAATGATATAGTTATATCCTGCATTCTTATAAAAAAGAGGCTAAGTTATAGCGGCATTTTCTTTTATTTTTGGCGTAACTGTAAAAACCGCCTCGCATTATATACACATATTTCATGTTTTCTGTCGCTTTACTTACATCTACTTTCATAAAAAAGATAATGTTGACACGCCCTCGACTGCAATTACTAAGGTGGGCTAATATAGGTAAACAATTATAATTTAAGAAGAGGCGTTCTGCTGATAACGTACGCAGCAAAAGCTTATGTGGGCAGTAAATCAGATCTTGGTAAATAGGGTAATCTCCGCTAAATCTAATTGAACAGGCGCTGGTTATAGGGTTCAGGTTAATTGCGTACTTTTGGGTACAGAGACGATAAAAAAAGCATGCAAAAAATAGAACTTTCTGCTTATAACAATTCGCCCTATCATCCGGGGGGTAATATGCTAAAACGACTTGTTTGGTACTATGTTAATGCGATAGTATTTAAAAGCAGTCTCTTCCCTTTCTACGGGATTAAGAATGTTATACTTCGGCTTTTTGGAGCGCAAGTTGGCAAAGGAGTTGAAATAAAGCCTTGCGTAAATATAAAATATCCGTGGCTGCTTACCATAGGCCACCACGTTTGGATTGGCGAAGAGGTTTGGATTGACAATCTGGTAATGGTTACCATAGGCTCTAACGTATGTTTATCGCAAGGGGCGCTTTTACTAACCGGCAGTCATAATTATAAAAAGCATACCTTTAATTTGATAACCGGCAATATTGCCCTTGAAGATGGAGTTTGGATAGGTGCAAAAGCAATTATAAATCAAGGAGTTACAATTGCATCGCACGCGGTACTAACAAGTGGATCCGTAGCAACAAAAAACCTTGAACTTTACAGCGTTTACCAAGGTAACCCGGCGGCGAAGGTAAGAGACCGCGTGTTATAAATTTGTTTTTCTATGAGCCACGATCATTCTCATCATCACCATGACCATACCCCAAAGCTTGACCATATTAATAAGGCTTTTATTTGGGGCATAGTACTTAATTCTCTCTTTGTGATAGTGGAGGCTGCAGCAGGCTTTATAACCGGCTCACTTTCACTGTTAACTGACGCGGGCCATAATTTAAGTGATGTTGCCAGTTTAGCATTGGCACTGCTTGCCTTTAAAATGGCTAAGATTGGCGCCACCAAGTTGTATACTTACGGTTATAAAAGAGCTACAATTTTAGTGTCGTTTTTTAACGCTTTTATTTTGGTCGCAACGGTTTTGGTGATTTTCTATGAGGCCATTGTTCGGCTTATGCACCCGGAACCAATTTCGGGAGAAGCAATGGTATGGGTTGCCCTGATAGGAATAGCCATAAACGGATTTACTGCATGGCTGTTTATAAAAGATAAAGATAAGGACCTTAATATCAAAGGTGCCTACATGCATATGGCTGTTGATGCAATGGTATCATTAGGTGTGGTGATATCAGGAATTATAATATGGATTACAGGCCTTTGGTGGATTGACAGCGTTGTGAGTATAATAATAGGCATAGTAATTTTGCGTGGAACCTGGGGGCTGTTTAAGGATAGCCTGAGATTAGAAATGGACGGCGTACCGCGCGACATAGACCTGGAAAAGGTAAAAGTAGAACTGCTTAAAAACACCAATATAGTTGATGTGCACCATATGCATGTTTGGGCAATAAGCACAACGCAGAATGCGCTAACCGCCCATGTAGTGGTATCGAAAGACAGTTTACATACATTTGATGCGATAAAACATGATCTGCGGCACCGGTTGCAACACTTGAATATAAGTCACAGCACTTTTGAGCCTGAGTTTGTCGATGAAAAATGCCACGAGCAGGACTGCTGATATTTACTACCCATAACAAAAAAGCCTCCGAACTATCGGAGGCTTTTTGTCAAGTATGTTTTAACTACGCTTTTTTTGCAGCAGCTTTCTTAGCTTTTGGTGCTTTTTCTCCCTCAGGCGTATCGGCTTTAGCTGTTACAGGAGTTTCTGCTACAGCAGATACCTCTGCAACCGGAGTTTCTTCTGTTACTGCCTCTTCAGCAACCGGTTGCTGAGCCGCCTCGTTAAACAACGGCAGATCTTTAAGTATATAGTACCAGGTAATGATCTTTTTTATATCGGAAGAATAAACCCGTTCTTCATCATGGTCTGGCGCAACTTCCCTGAAAAAAACCCTTAAGGTTTTTCCGTCAGCCTTCGCTTCCGGCACTTTAGCGGCGCTTTTAATTCGCTCAAAAATATCGGTTAGCTTAATATCGTCATTGTCACCAAAAACGGTTATCTCATCCAAAGCAGCCATTTTAGCTGTTGAAAGGTTAGCCACCATCTTGGTTTTTTGCGCATCAAGGCTTTCCAAAATAAAACCAGTTTTATTTTGCACTAAAGCCTTCCATAACCCCGGCTTACCTGATACCGCTACAATTGCCTGTAAATTCATATGCTTAGAATACTATTCTTCTGTGATTTCAATACTGGTTATTTTATCTCCCTGCCTAAGGTCGTCTACCACATCAACATTCTCAATAACCTTACCAAAGCAAGTGTGGTTTCTGTCTAAGTGAGCAGTATTATTACGGCTGTGGCAAATAAAGAATTGTGAACCGCCTGTATTACGGCCGGCATGTGCCATTGACAGTACACCACGATCATGATGTTGCAGTTCTCCGGTAAGCTCGCAATCTATATGATAACCCGGGCCGCCGCTGCCTGCTTTATAGGCGGTTGCAGCATCCTTAGAGAACGGGCATCCACCTTGCACCATAAAGTTTGGAATAACACGGTGAAAAGATAATCCGTTGTAAAATCCTTCTTTCGCAAGTTTTTTAAAATTTGCTACTGTGTTAGGGGCGTCAGTATCGTAAAACTCAACTGTCATATCGCCTTTTTCAGTTTTTATAATTGCTTTGCTCATAGTATGATGTTAGCTTTTTCTTTATTTTTAATGGGTAGCAAAGGTAGTAAAAATTGGCAATTGCAGAAAGATCGTGTTTTCAAATAGCGATGGGTTTGAAACCCATCGCTATTTGAAAACTTACCCGCCATGCTATTAAAGATTTTGTATTGGAAATCGAAAATTCGAAATCCAAAATCCTTAAAAAATCCTATCTTTGCCCATGCAAGAAAAAATCCTCATTCTTGACTTCGGCTCTCAATTTACTCAGCTAATTGCACGCCGTGTCAGAGAACTCAACATCTACTGCGAGATTCATCCCTTTAATCACATTCCAGAAATTGACGACGATACCAAAGGCATCATCCTTTCGGGCAGCCCCTATTCGGTGCGCCAAGAAGATGCATTGCACTTTGACTTTGCCAAATATCATGGTCAGTTGCCTATTTTAGCTATCTGTTACGGCGCGCAGTATGTTGCACATTTTAACGGTGGCGAAGTTTTGCCATCAAGCACCCGCGAGTATGGCCGCGCGCACTTGCAGTTTATTGAAAACGCTAATCCTTTATTTAAACAGATCTATCCGGGCTCACAAGTTTGGATGTCGCACGGTGATACAATCGCCAAAATAGCTGATAACTTTGAGGTTATTGCCAGTACGGACAGCGTTCGCGTTGCGGCTTATCAAATAAGCGGTACGCACACTTATGGCATACAGTTTCACCCTGAAGTTACCCACAGTATTGACGGAAGACAACTGTTGGAAAACTTTTTGGTTGACATTTGCGGTTGCGCTCAGGACTGGACCTCAGACTCATTTATTGAAACTACAATCGCTGGACTTCGTGAAAAACTGGGCAATGATAAAGTGGTGTTAGGATTATCAGGCGGAGTAGATTCGTCTGTAGCGGCGGTATTACTGCACCACGCTATTGGCAAAAACCTGCATTGCATATTTGTTGATAATGGCTTGCTGCGCAAAGATGAATACCAATCGGTATTAGATTCTTATCAGCATATGGGCCTTAATATTAAGGGCATTGATGCCAAACAACGCTTTTATGATGCCCTGCAAGGTATAAGCGACCCTGAAAAGAAACGTAAAGCCATTGGCCGCGTGTTTATTGAAGTATTTGATGATGCAGCGCACGAGGTGCAGGATGTTAAATGGTTAGGACAAGGCACCATTTATCCGGATGTTATTGAGTCGCTATCAGTAAAGGGACCATCGGCCACTATCAAATCGCATCATAACGTTGGCGGCTTGCCAGATTTTATGAAACTTAAGGTTGTTGAACCTTTAAATACGTTGTTTAAAGACGAGGTACGCCGCGTAGGGAAGGCTTTAAATATTGACACAAATATTTTAGGTCGTCACCCTTTCCCGGGCCCTGGGTTGGCAATCAGGATATTAGGTGAGGTTACACCGGAAAAAGTTGCTATTTTACAAGAAGCTGATGCGATTTATATAAACAATTTACGCGCTTCTGGTCTTTATGATAAGGTTTGGCAAGCCGGAACCATCTTTTTGCCTGTGCAATCTGTTGGTGTTATGGGCGATGAGCGTACCTACGAAAACGTAGTTTGTTTGCGCGCGGTTGAATCGTTAGATGGAATGACGGCCGATTGGTGCCATTTACCGTATGATGTGCTGGCTAAAATCTCTAACGAGATTATTAACAACGTAAAAGGAATTAACCGGGTAGTATATGATATCAGTTCAAAACCACCTGCTACAATTGAGTGGGAATAAATGGTTATGGTTGTTTTTAATGGTGATTGGGCTGGGTGCATGTTCTCCAAAAGTGCAGCCCCCGGCCCCATCAGTAAAAACAGAAACTGAAAAAAAGCCCGAGATAGTTAAGGAACAACCCAAACCCGTTGTCACGCCACCCGCGAAAACAAGTGTGATTTCGTTGATATTACCTTTTGCGCTAAACAATTTAAGTTCCGGCTACACAAATGATGGACTTAAACAGGCCAACCTATCTGTTGATTTTTATCAGGGCTTTAAAATGGCGCTTGATTCGCTTACCTCATTTGGTTATAATTATCAGCTTTACGTTTTTGATTCGCAGGGACAAGCGAGCCAGGCGCATGCATTGGCCTATAATTCGCAGGTGCGGGCAAGCGATCTGATTGTGGGCCCGGTATTTCCTGATGATATGAAGACCTTCGCGGGTGTATTGACAGGGCAGCGCAATCCCATAGTTTCGCCTCTGTCTCCCGCCGCTCCGTCATCTATCAGCAATCAAAATCTAATAACTGTTGCTCCACCTTTACAATATCATGCTTTAGCAGCTGCACGATATGCCACCGGCAAAATAAAGGCCAAGAGGATATTTATTTTAAATTCGGGCTCCACGGCAGACAAGGAATATCTTGGTTATTTCAAAAGATCGGTAGATAGTCTCACAAAAAAAACAGTCCAGTTTACCGAAATTATTGTTTCAAAAGGCGACCTGGGCGCTATTATCCCTCGCCTTTCAGCAACAACAGAGAATGTATTTATTGTACCTTCAACCAATCAGCAGTTTTTAATGGTGACACTACATGCGCTTGATGATTTGAGCACCAAATACCCTGTAATATTATTTGGGCACCCTAACTGGGAAAAATATACCTTCTTAAAAATAGATCTGCTGCAACGCCTTAAAACGCACATTACCAGTTCAGACAGGGTAAACTACAAGGCCACGTCAACTTTAAGCTTTCTACGTAACTATCGCAGGGTATACAAAATCGAACCATCGGAATATTCGATAAAAGGATTTGACGAAGGCATGTATTTTGGTAAGTTGCTTGCCAACAGCGCTTCGGAAAATATAAAACCCGATTTGGAGAAAAACCGGTTAACAGGTATTCACAACAACTTTAATTTTGTGCGACTACCTTATGTGGGATGGGTAAACACCGCTGTAGATGTGTTAACTTACGCCAATTTCGATTTAAAAAAGGTAGAATGAAGGCAATAAACCAGCTTAAAACGTTTCAGCGGATTGTGGATGAATATCCGGCAGAGACGCCTTTAAGCAAATTTTTACCCGGCTTTTACCGGCTGAATAAGCAAATGGGGTCGACAGACCGGCGTGTGGCAGGCAGACTTATTTACAATTACTTTAGATTAGGCCGGGCTTTAAGCGATTTCCCTGCCGACGAACGCATTGTAGTAGCTGAATTTCTATGCAACACGCAAACCAACTCTTTCCTTCAGCATTTTAAGCCCGACTGGGCTGCTTGTGTTAATTTTGATATTGACGAGAAGATAGATCTGCTAAAAAAAACATACCCTACGTTTAATTTGACAGATGTTTTCCCCTGGGTTAATGATCTTTCTGAGGGAATTGACCGCGAAGCGTTTTTAAGGTCTTTTTTTATACAGCCCGACCTTTTTATCAGGGTAAATCCGGGCTTTGAGCATTTGGTTAAGGCGGAACTGGGTAATGCTTCCATAATTTTTAGAGATGAAGGTAATGGCTGTTTGGCTTTACCCAACGGCACCCGGCTTGAGTCGGTTATATCCAACCCTCGCTGGTATGAGGTGCAGGACAAATCATCACAACAAACAGCTAATTACTTTAAACCACACAAATGGGATGCATGGTGGGACGCCTGCGCAGCATCTGGTGGTAAATCTCTTTTGTTGCATGGTTTAGAACCCAATTTAAGGTTAGTGGTGTCAGATATCAGAGAATCGATCTTAGCTAATCTGGATGAGCGTTTCCGGTCGGCGGGCTTGTTAAAATATCAAAAAAAGCAATTGGACCTGATGCAAAACGTGGATCAGGAATTATACAATTACGCCTTTGACGGTATTATTTTGGACGCTCCTTGCAGCGGCTCGGGCACCTGGGGCAGAACGCCCGAAATGATAGCTCAATTTGATACCCATAAAATTGAATTCTTTCACCGCCTGCAAAGGACCATAGCGGCCAATGTTATAAAATACCTTAAACCCGGCAAGCCACTTATTTATATCACCTGCTCTGCTTTTAAGGCCGAAAACGAAGATGTTGTTAATTATTTGATAACAGAAAAAGGTTTAAAGCTGGAAGAAATGAAAGTCTTAAAAGGATATGAGGACAAGGCGGATACCATGTTTGTGGCAAGGTTAATTACCTGAGCAGCGTTACAGAACCACTTTTACTTAAATTTTTCCCAGTATTATTGGTGTAAGTAACCATCCAGTAATATACACCTGCAGCAACAGCTTTGCCATTTTGTTCTCCCCGCCAACCATTTTGCAAAGCATTTGAGTTAAATAGCAACATGCCGTTTCTGCTATAAATTTTTAAATTATAGTTAACAGCATCACTGCCTTGATTAGGTTCAAAAATATCATTAATTCCATCGCCGTTTGGTGTAAATGCTGAGGGCAATTTCATTACATCGCATGGCAATTTCGCTACATCAATATGATAAGAATCAAAAATGCAGCCATTGGGCTTAAATACAACAAAGTCATATCCCCCCTCATTTAATTTAAATTGATGATCAAAGGGAAAAATGGAGTTATGCAGTTTAATTATATACCCATTACTATTAGCCGAAATATTGAATTTAACAAGTCCCTGCAAATCGCATTCGGCATCTGCTTTACTTATAGAAACGGCAGGCGATAATGCCTTATAATCAGGAATAGTAATATCAAATTGTTTGCTATCTTCAATAGATGAGACTGTTACGCTATAATTCCCTGGACTTAAGTTGGTAAACAACCCATCATTATTTACACCGCCGCTACTCAGTTTATATGTGTAGGCGTAGGTATGCGGCTTGCTGTTAATCTGTACATGGCCCTTAAAAATAACGTCGCACTCTTGCTCAATGGCTGGGGCTAAAAGTTCTATTTCACATTTACTTCTGCTAACCGGGACGTCAATTTTTTTTAGTACGCAACCATCGGGCTTTATAATTTCAAAATGATAGCTTCCTGCAATTGTGACGGAAAAAATATGGTCAAAAGCATAAATATTAGTGCTAAACTTAATTTTATAAGGACCTTCTTTTCCGTCGGAAATTACAAATTTAACACTTGCTGAGGCATCGCATAATAAGTTGTTTACTTCAAATTGTACCGATGGTTTTGTGGCATTATAATCCGGTACCGTTACTGTAATTATTTTTTCGCCATCAGCATTGGTAATTTTCAAAACATGATCTCCAGCTATAATATTGTTGAAAACACCTGTATTGCTGGTCAGATTAGCATCTAATGAATAGTTATAAATGTCTGTATGCGGCAGCGTTTTGACATTAATTACCCCCTTGCCGGGATTGTTGCATTCCTCGGCAATATCTGTTGCGCTGTATTGTATAGCGCATTGATTTTTTATCAGTACAACCTCTTTAACAGCAAAAAGGCAACCATCGGGTTTATATATGCTAAACTGATAAGTGCCGGCTACAAAACCGGTAAACATATGAGCCAAAGGGAATGTTGAAGATAAGTATTTAACTGTGTAAGAAGCAAAATCAGCAACAGGCAATGTAAATGATATGGTACCCAATACATCACATTGAACATTGGTTGCAACAGTTGATATAATAGGTTTAGCAGCATTATAGTCGGGCACTACAACCTGTATATCTTTAAACTGGCCATTTGACGATGCTATATGAATGTTGTAGTTGGCCGGATCAAGATTTGTAAATAAGCCTATATTATTAACAGAAGCTCCCAAAGTATAAGTATAAACATCATTGGTTACAGTTGTTGTTAATTGAAGCCTGCCTTTTCCCGGCGAATTACACTCTTCGTTTATTAATATTTGTGAGATGGTTACCGGACATGGCGGCTGGGTTAAAACCAAATCAATTTTATCAACCTCGCAACCACTTTGGTTTAATATTGAAAAATGATAGTTTCCGGCAGCCAGATCTGTGAAGGTTTGGCCTAAATTGTAAAGATTACCGTTGTATTGAATTTTATAAAGATTATCGCCAGGTAGGGCTGCTATTTTAATTCTGCCTTTTTCTGCACATAGAGGATTATTTTGTGTAATGGTTAAAGTTGGTTTTTCAACAACATAGTTCACTGCTATAGGACTTGTGACAGTTTCACCGGGAGATTTTATCGTGGCAGTATAAGCACCGGCCGGAACATTGTTAAAAACACCTGTGTTGTTGGTTATACCGTTTAGCGTGTAGCTATAGTCAATCAATGCGTTGTCGCAAATAATCTGTACGGTGCCCCTACCAGTGTACGGACAGTCGCTAACGGTTTGTACCGTTCTGATTGCAATTGGCTGCAGCGTTCCATCCTCGGCATCGCTTGCAGCGTCGTCACTTTGAAAAGGCAAGGTAGCGATAATGCTTCCAAGAGTTTTATTAGGTATGTCAACTTCGTAAATGCTGGTTACATTGTTGTTCACAGCCATGGCGTACAACTTATTTTGCGTACTGCTATATGCTGCAGTGGTTATGCTAAAAATTATAAGATTACTTGGTATTGTAAGTTTACTTAACTGGGTGTCGCTTAAATTTATTTCAACAATCCCTGCTGGAGACGCCATATATAAAACGCCGTTAAAAAAAGCCAGATCGCCTGCTGAAGTAAAAGGCATTTCTCCAAGTAGAGTGGTTACTCTATTCTGATCGGTTTTGTATAAATAATGTCCGTTTACAGAATATAAGTTACCCTCCTTGTCAATGGTAAGGGCATTTGAAAGCGGTATATTTGAGATCGGGCTGCAGTTGATTAATGTATTGCCAGAGATAGTAGCCTGATATTGTACATAGCCGTTTGCAGTATACAATACATTTTTATGGATGGCCATAGATCCCATAGATAGATCGGGGCATGTTGCTATGTCCTGATAAGTTGCATTGTTGCCATTTATTGTAACTCGTTTAAGTTGACCCATATTGGTGCCAACATAAAACGTCTGGCCGAATGCTGCACAGCTCCAAAAAAACAATAATCCTAAAACGTACTTAATCATTACTGTGATAAGGCTTTTATTTCTATCCAATTATAGCAAAAAGAAGTAATAAAACAGCTGATGAATCACCTCACCATTATAAGGCTGCATTGTTAGTTTTTTTTCCGGCCATCACTTATCTATCCTGATCGTACCAAAAGTTAAAAAATGTTAATCTTTTTATTATCTGCACGTTAGGCTTTATTTTAGCGTGTAAATAACGCGTACCTTATGCTGCAAAATTACTTAACTCTTGCCTGGAGAAACATATGGAAACATAAATTCTTCTCGCTCATTAATATATTTGGCCTTTCCATAGGTATTTCGTTTACGCTGGTTATAGCTGTATATGTATGGCAGGAATCTACAGTTAACGGCCAATTAAGAAACGCCAATAATCAATATATTATAAAAAGCCGCTGGAAACAAGCGGGCCTGGGTTATGATTTTGCGACACCTGCCGGATTGCCACGGGCTTTAAAACAAAATTACCCGCACCTGGTTGCCAATTATTACCATTGGGATGGCGTAACCTCTAACGTTTCAAAAGGCGGCAAGGCTTTTCGCGAAAGCCTGCAGGTTGGCGATAGCTCGTTTATAAACATGTATGGTTTTAAACTTTTGCATGGCGATGCTACTACGGCTTTAAACGACCCGTTTTCTGTTGTGATAACCGCAGAAAAGGCAATAAAATATTTTGGCACAACAGATTGCGTTGGCCAAACGCTTACCATAGAAAGTTTTAAGGGCGATAAGCACGACTTTGTGGTAACCGGCGTATTGGCTAAATACAGCAAAAACTCAGTAACCAATGTAATTGAACAAAGTAACAGCACCTTCTTTTTACCGGCATTAGCTGTAAATTTTTTGGGGCGCGATCTTGACAACTGGGCCAATACCGGCATTGTTGGTTTAGTAGAGTTGAAACAGGGGGTTAAACCGCAGGATCTTGCAATGCCGATGAAGATGCTTATAAAAGCGAATGCACCTGCGCAAATTGCAGCAAATCTTGACCCTTATCTGGTTAATATTCAGCGCTTTTATCAGGATGCCCCGGTAGTAAAAAAAACGCTTTTTACGCTTACCTGCATCGCTTTATTTATTCTGCTGATGGCTGTTATCAACTTTATAAATATTTGCATCAGCCGCTCGGCAGAGCGTATGAAAGAGATGGGTATCCGCAAAGTATTGGGTGGTTTAAGGCAGCAACTTATAGGTCAGTTTTTAACTGAGTCGGTGCTGATGGTATTGATTGCTACGCTGTTAGCGCCCGGAATATATGTACTTACCAAACCTTTTTTTGCAAACCTGTTGTTTACCGAGATGACCGGCGTATTATCATTCCCTTATTATTTCTATTTGGGCCTTATACTATTTGCACTGGTGATTGGCCTTGTAGCGGGTTTATACCCTGCAATGGTATTATCATCCTTAAAATCTGTCGATTCGTTAAAAGGTAAACGCGACCGCGTAAAAGACAACGTTTTCTTCAGGAAGGCATTGATCATGTTTCAATTTACAACAGCAGCGGTTGCGCTGATAGCCGCTATAGTTATTTCAAAGCAGATCGATCTTTTCTTCGGCAAAAACCTTGGGTTTGATAAAGAGTATGTGGTATACGCTCAGCTGCCCCGCAATTGGTCGAAAGCCGGAGTGCAGAAAATGGAGGACATTCGTTACAGGCTCTCGCAATTAAACCAGGTAGAGTCTGTATCGCTGTCGTGGGAGATACCTGATGGCAGCAACAGTGGCTATTTGCAAACGTATAAAGCCGAAGATAACGTTGAACAGGCATTTGCATCGCAATTAATGATAAGCGATAACCAATATGCTAAAACCTACAATATACCCCTAAAAGCAGGTGAATTTTTTAAACCAGAATATGTGCAACCTGACTCTGCCCTGGTGGTGATCAACGAAACGCAATCAAAAGCGCTCGGTTTTAAATACCCAAAGGATGCCATAGGCAAACAATTTAATGCCCAAAACAACCCTACGTTTACCGTCTGCGGCGTGGTGGCCGATTTTCAGTTCGGCCCGATGACCGGAGCTGTTATGCCGATGACATTTATGAACGTTCATCAAAACAACCTGTACCGTTATTTTTCAATAAAGCTTAAACCCGGTAACACACAGGCCAACCTTACGGCCCTGCAAACAAAATGGACAGAGCTTATGCCCGGTGCACCATTTGAATATAATTTTATGGATGATGCGCTGGCCAAGATCTACAAAACAGAATTGCAATTGAAAAAGGCATCGTATCTGGCAAGCGGCCTGGCTATAGTAATTGTGTTATTGGGTGTTTTAGGGTTAATATCACTAAGCGTTCAAAAACGAACCCGCGAAATTGGTGTACGTAAAGTACTGGGATCATCAGTCAGCAACATAATTGTTTTGTTTTTGAAAGACTTTTTGAGCGTTGTGGCATTGGCCGGCCTTATCTCTTGCCCGTTGGCCTACTGGATGATGAGCAGTTGGCTTAATGCTTATGCTTATAAAACGCCTTTAAATGTGATGCCGTTTGGGATTTCGGTGTTATTGCTGTTAGTTATAACCACAGTATTGATAGCAGTACAAACCATGAAAGCGGCGTCTGCTAACCCGGTAAAAAGTTTGAGGACGGAGTAACGTTGAGAATCAAGACACAAGAATTAAGAATTAAGAATTAAGATCCCTTATCTCTTGGCTCTTGAGTTTTTACGCTAACTTTTATAGGCCGGTATTATTTCTGAACAACTTAATAGCTATAGCTAAAAGAATAACCCCAAAAGCTTTACGCAGGATTTCAATACCGCCGACGCCAAGTAATCTTTCAATCCACTTCACATTTTTAAGCACCAGGTAAACAAACAGCGTATTTATAATTATAGCCGCTATTATATTTTGGGTAGCATATTGCGATTTAAGCGACAGCAGCGTAGTCATGGTGCCTGCCCCGGCAATTATAGGAAAAGCCAGCGGAACGATAGACAATGTGGACGGCAGGTTATCATTAGCTTTAAAAAGATGAATGCCCAATATCATTTCCATAGCAATGATAAATATCACCAGCGAACCGGCAATAGCAAACGATGCTACATCTAAGCCAATAATATCAAGCATCTTCTCGCCTACCATTAAAAAAGCTATCATGAGCACCAATACCGCCACGCTTGCTTTTTCAGATTCTACGTGGCCCGCGCGCTGCCGCATTTCAATAATTACCGGTACAGAGCCAACAATATCAATTATGGCAAACAGGATCATGGTAACAGAAAGTATCTCTCTAAAATTTAAAGCGAATGATTCCATAATAGGTGTTTAAATCAAAAATACTCAGCAAAGACAAGAAAGGCTCCCGATAAACCGGGAGCCTTTGTAAAATTATTCTACAAATTTTGGATTCGGCGGATCGTTAGTGCCGTCAACTTTTCCGTGGCGCACGTGTGAGCGCTTAATGCTGTAGGTGAAATAAATTATCATTCCTATTCCCATCCATACAAATAAACGCAGCCAGTTGTCTAACCCCTCGCTGCCCATCATACACAAACATATAACTGCACCTAACGGGCAAACAATGAAATAGAATGGCGTTTTAAAAGGGCGAACAATTGTAGGGTCAGTTTGGCGCAGAATAAAAATACCCAGACATACCAATACAAACGCAAACAATGTACCTATACTCACCATGTCGCCAACTATACTATCTGGAATAAAGCCTCCGAATATAGAAACCATCACAAAAAACAACCATTGCGATTTGTAGGGCGTTCTGAACTTGGGGTGTAATTTAGAAAATACAGGTGGGATTAAACCGTCAATACTCATGGTATAGAAAACCCGGGTTTGTCCAAGTAACATCACCAAAATCACCGATGAGAAGCCAGCTAAAATAGCAATAGTAACCAGTTTACCCAGCCAGCCATAACCATGCATGGCAGTCTGTATAGCGTAGGTAACAGAAGCCTCTTTGCCTTGAACCAGAAAGTCTTTGTAAGACACCAATCCGGTTAACACATGCGAGAACAGGATATAAAGCACTGTACAAAACACTAAAGAGATCAAAATACCTTTCGGCATATCTTTCTGAGGATTTTTTGCTTCCTGGGCCGCTGTAGATACAGCATCAAAACCAATAAAAGCGAAGAAAACCACACTTGCACCACGCAATATACCCCACCATCCGTGGTTAAATGTATCAGCATAATTTACTGTGCCGGTGTTTGTTTTAACGATGCCCGCATCAGCAGGTATCATATAAGGTGTATGGAAAGCCGGGTTGATAAAGTGCCATCCCAAACCAATAATCATTAATACGATGGCAACCTTTACAATTACAATTACATTGTTTACCGCTGCAGACTCTGCTGTACCTTTTATTAACAGCAAAGTAAGCATCAACAATATAAAAATAGCAGGTAAATTTACAATTCCATGGGTGCCCAGCTCGCTGGCATACATGCCCGTATTGGTGGTTGAAACCTCAAAAGGCGAATGGGAGAGCGCAAAGGGTATATGGACGTTAAAGAAGGTGTCGAGAAAGGTATTAAAATACTGCGACCAACCGATAGCAACTGTAGCTGCACCCAATGCATATTCTAATACAAGGTCCCATCCTATTATCCAGGCAATAAACTCGCCCATAGTAGCATATGAGTAAGTGTAGGCCGAACCGGCAATAGGAATCATACTGGCAAACTCAGCATAGCAAAGGCCGGCCAAGGCACAACCTGCTGCTGCAATTAAAAAAGAGATGGTAACCGCCGGGCCCGCGTGCTGGCCTGCAGCTGCTGCCGTTCGAACAAAAATACCGGCACCAATAATAGCACCAATACCCAGAGCGATGAGCGAGCCAACACCGAGTGTGCGCTTTAATGTTTTTTCCCCCTCCTTGGAAGCGGCCATTAATTGCGCAAGTGGTTTTTTAATAAATAGCTTCATGTTTAAATAAAAAGTCAGTTAATGTTATCTCAAACATAGTTAATTTTTCGCTAAAAAAATGTTTGGGAACCGCGTACCGCACAATTTTAACCAAGCTGTTTAAAATTATTGTATTTTTAAAAATAAAGCTAACTTTTGAGAGAGAAGAGCAAACAAGTCGGTAATGTAATTTTTATGAGCGTAGAAGAACAAATAGAAGATTATATCGCTAGCCAACCTGAGCCAAAACGTAGTGAAATGGAGGAGCTGCACCAACGCATCCTTAAAGTTTTACCAGGTTGTAAATTATGGTTTGAGGATGGTAAAAACAGCGAAAACAAAATTGTTGCCAACCCCAACATAGGCTACGGCGAATACACCATAAAATATGCTGATGGAAAGATGAGGGAGTTTTTTCAAATTGGTCTGAGTGCTAACACAACCGGCATATCTATTTACGTCATGGGTATTAAAGATAAAAGCTACTTGCCCCAAGCCTTTGGGAAAGAAATAGGCAAAGCCAGCGTAACCGGCTATTGTATTAAATTTAAAACGCTAAAAGGTATAAACATTGATGTGCTTGAAAATGCGATACGAAGTGGAGTCGACCTAACTAATGAAAAATAAGCTTTACCAATAGCTAAGTATTGCTTATAAACAAAAAGGGGAAGCCGTTTGGCCTCCCCTTTTTTATTTTAAAAACGGTTTATTATATCTTTTTATCCATTTTAATTACATGCGCGGCAACTACCGGTTTATTTAACTGGTGTTTTGCTATGGCTACAGTAGCTTTATTGGCGTTTAAGTGCGGTGCAATAACCAATGATACGATAGACATCAATTTGATCAGAATATTCATGGATGGACCAGAAGTATCTTTGAACGGATCGCCAACGGTATCGCCTGTTACTGATGCTTTGTGTGGCTCTGATTTTTTGTAGTGCATCTCGCCGTTTATCTCAACACCTTTCTCGAAGGATTTTTTTGCATTGTCCCACGCGCCACCGGCGTTGCTTTGGAAAATACCCATTAACACACCCGATACGGTTACACCTGCCAAAAGGCCGCCCAGTACTTCAGGACCAAAAGCAAAACCTATGATGATTGGTGTGATCAGTGCTATCAAACCCGGGGCAACCATCTCGCGGATAGAAGCTTTTGTAGAGATGGCCACACATTTTTCGTACTCAGGCTTAGCTTTGTACTCCATAATGCCCGGAATTTCGCGGAACTGGCGGCGAACTTCTTCAACCATTGCCATAGCCGCACGACCAACCGCCGAGATACAAAGTGCAGAGAAGATGAAAGGGATCATACCCCCCACAAATAAACCCGCTAAAACATCGGCTTTATAAATATCAATATGCTCAATACCGGCTACACCAACAAAAGCAGCAAACAGTGCCAAGGAAGTTAATGCCGCCGAAGCGATAGCGAAACCTTTACCTGTTGCAGCAGTAGTGTTACCTACGGCATCCAGGTTGTCTGTACGGTGACGAACTTCGGGAGGTAGCTGGCTCATTTCGGCAATACCACCTGCGTTATCAGCAATAGGGCCAAAAGCGTCAATAGCTAATTGCATAGCTGTTGTAGCCATCATACCGGCAGCTGCAATAGCAACACCGTATAAGCCTGCAAAGTGGTAAGAGCCATATATTCCTCCTGCCAAAACAATTATAGGTAATACGGTTGATTCCATACCGATTGCCAAACCACCAATGATATTAGTAGCATGGCCGGTTGATGATTGCTTAATAATGCTCAACACGGGGCGTTTACCCATGGCGGTATAATACTCAGTAATGATTGACATTAAGGTACCAACCACTAAACCAACTACTATAGCGCTAAATACACCGTTCTTTGTAAAAGATAGTGCTTCCGGTTTTAGCGTATCCGTTCCGGCTATAAAATCTCTTTTAAGATGAAGGACTTCATTCGGCAGCATCCATTGTACTACAAAATAAGTTGCAATAGCTGTTAAAACTATTGATGCCCAATTACCTATGTTCAACGCATTTTGCACACTATCGGTCTCATTTTTAATGCGGACAAATGCAGCGCCTACTATTGAGAAAATTAAACCTAAACCGGCTATCACCATTGGTAATAAAATCGGTGCTATTCCGCCCATATTGTCATGCGATACGATCTCCCGGCCCAATACCATTGTGGCCAACATTGTAGCTACGTACGATCCGAACAAGTCAGCCCCCATACCGGCAACGTCACCCACGTTATCGCCTACGTTATCGGCAATAGTTGCAGGGTTACGCACATCATCTTCAGGGATACCCGCTTCTACTTTGCCTACAAGGTCAGCACCCACATCGGCAGCTTTAGTATAGATACCACCGCCTACACGTGCAAAAAGTGCTATGGATTCTGCACCTAAAGAAAACCCGGCCAATACATCCAATGCTTTAGCCATCGCTTCGCCATTTACATCGCCGCCAACGCTTTTAACATACATGGTGTAAAATAATATGAATAATGAGCCCAATCCTATTATAGCCAAACCAGCTACGCCAAGGCCCATAACTGTACCACCTGTAAAAGAAACTTTTAACGCTTGTGCCAGGCTTGTTTTTGCAGCCTGTGTGGTGCGCACGTTTGATTTTGTAGCTATACGCATACCAAGATATCCTGCAAAAGCAGAAAGGAACGCGCCAATAATAAATGATACGGCAATTACCGGGCTTGAATTAACAACTGTTGTACCGCTCCAGGCCAATAATATGGCGGCTACAGCTACAAAATAGCCTAATATTTTCCATTCGGCTCTTAAAAAAGCCATGGCACCATCGGCAATGTAGCCTGAAAGCTCAGCCATTTCTCCGCTACCGGCGTCTTGTTTGGTTACCCAGGCCGATTTTATGGCCATAAATAAGATTCCCACTAAACCAAATACGGGAATAAGGTAAATTAAGTAAGTGTTTAAAAAATCCATATAATAATTATTCAGTTAGTTTTGGTTCTCAGTATCAGGACTGAGGTTTATAATTGGTGACGCAAAATAGAGAAAATTAATTTCTTTACAATAGTATGTCAATTTAAAGTTTTTTGATAGCTTAGAACTTTAAACCCCTCAAATTTCATGAGTAAAACAACTGATCAACCTAAACTAAAACATTCTCTGGGTTTGCTTGACGGCACCATGCTGGTTGCCGGGTCAATGATCGGATCAGGTATATTTATAGTAGCTGCGGATATTATTCGTAATGTTGGCTCAGCAGGTTGGCTTATAGCAGTTTGGCTCATTACCGGCTTTATGACGCTTACGGCTGCCGTAAGCTATGGAGAGTTAAGCGCCATGTATCCAAAAGCAGGCGGTCAATATATTTACCTAAAAGAAGCTTACAACAAATTTGTTGCTTTTTTATATGGATGGAGCCTTTTCGCAGTAATACAAACAGGCACCATAGCAGCCGTTGGGGTGGCGTTTTCAAAATTTACAGCTTATCTTATTCCTGCGGTAAGCGAGGATAATATACTTTTCACTACCATGATAGGGTCATGGCAATTTAAGCTCAACGCGGCGCAATGTGTTTCTATTGTGCTTATTTGTTTCCTTACTTTTATTAATACCCGGGGTGTAAAAAGTGGCAAGATCATACAAAACACGTTTACGGTTACCAAACTGGCCAGCTTATTTGGCCTGATAATTTTTGGTTTCATTATGCTAAAGGGCGATGTTTGGACCGCCAACTGGACCAATGCCTGGGATATCCATCAGCTTAACAAAGACGGTAGCACTGTACCTTACACCGTTGCCGCCGCATTAGGCGCTATTGCCGCCGCCATGGTTGGTTCCATATTTAGTAGCGATGCATGGAACAACGTAACTTTTATAGCTGGCGAGATGCGTAATCCGAAGCGTAATGTAGGGTTAAGCTTGTTCTTCGGAACGCTGATAGTTACCATAATTTACGTGAGCATTAACCTGGTATATACCGGTGTGCTGCCTTTAATTGACATCGCGACAGCAGAAAAAGACCGTGTAGCCGTGGCTGCATCACAGGTAATATTTGGCAATGTAGGCACACTTATTATAGCGTTAATGATAATGGTATCAACTTTTGGTTGTAATAATGGCCTGATTATGTCGGGCGCACGAGTGTATTATACAATGGCTAAAGATGGTTTGTTTTTTAAACGCACCGGCACACTAAACGAGTTTGAAGTACCCAGCTTTGGTTTATGGATCCAGTGCCTTATAGCCTGCATACTTTGCCTCAGCGGCAAATACGGCGATCTGCTTGATATGATATCATTAGTAGCAGTTATCTTCTATATGCTTACCATCATCGGCATATTTATACTACGCGCCAAACAACCTAACGCCGAACGACCATACAAGGCGTTTGGATATCCGGTTTTGCCAGCCTTATATATAATACTGGGTTTAGCGTTTTGCGTTTTACTTTTGCTATATAAGCCACAATACGCGTGGGGCGGTTTAATAATAGTTTTAATAGGTATCCCAATATACTTTGTGGCCAACCGTTACTTTAATAATGGACAACAAGAGGTTAGCAGTACTTAGTTTACTTTTATTGACTGCATGCACGGCATTTGCACAAGTAACGCTGCAGCAGCAAATATCAGCGGCGTTTAATAAGCTGCAAGCGGATGAACAGTGCAAGTATGGTACGGTATCATTAACGGTACTTGATGCTAAAACCGGCGAACAGGTGTTTGCCGGAAACCCCAATGTGGGTATGGCACCGGGTTCTACCATGAAAACCGTTACCACCATTACTGCATATAACCTGCTGGGCAGCAATTTTACTTATCAAACACCCTTCGGATATACAGGTATCGTAACCAACGGAACGCTGAATGGAGATATTATTGTTAAAGGCAGCGGCGACCCGACACTGGGCAGCTGGCGCTGGGCAACAACTAATCGGCCTAACATATTAAATCAGCTGGTGGGGGCGCTAAAAAAAGCGGGCATCACTAAAATAAACGGAAGAATTATTGGCGATGACGGTTTGTACGGCACACAGGCCATACCGGATGGCTGGATCTTGCAAGATATCGGCACCTATTATGGCGCGGGCGTTAACGCGCTGTGCTGGCACGAAAACCAGTTTGATATTAACCTGCGCACGGCTGCTGTCGGCTCGCCTGTGAGCGTAACAGGCTCAACACCTGCAATGCCTTATCTTACTTTTAAAAGTGAATTGACCACGGGCGCAGCCGGTACCGGCGACCAGGCCTATCCTTACCTGCCAACTGCAGCAAGCAATTTAATGTACCTGCGTGGCACCTATGCTATTGATAAAGCTGAAAAATCGGTAGCAGCTGCCATTCCTGATCCCGCCTTTGATATGGCCTACCGCTTGTTAGATACTTTAAAGCGCCTGGGTATTGCAGTTAATGCTACGTCCGAATCAAGCTTAACTTTAGCCGCTAAAGATCAACCAATGCCTGTTATAGCCAATAACCTGCTCAATGTTACTTCGCCATCACTGGGCCAAATTGTTTACTGGACCAACCGAAAAAGCGTTAACTTATACGCAGAGGAATTGCTGAAAGCTGTGGCCGTTAAAGCCGGGAAAACTGCAACTACCAACAACGCTGTTGAGGTTTTGCAAAATTACTGGAAAGGCCGTGGAATTGACCCGCACAGTATGGACGTTGCCGATGGCAGCGGCCTCTCCCCTGCCGACCGCATTACATCGCTTACCATAGCCACCATTATGCAAAGTACCCGCAAGGAGGCCTGGTATAATGAGTTTTATGATAGCCTGCCTATTTATAACGACATGCACATGAAAAGCGGCAGCATTTACCACGTGCTGGCTTATACAGGTTTTATAACGCACCAGGGGCGGGAGCTCTGTTTTTCTATTATGGTGAATAACTATAATGGCAGCACCAGTGGTGTTAGGGGTAAGATGTTTAAGGTGTTGGATGTGTTGAAGTAGGATATTGTTTTGTTCGACTTCCGTCATGCCGAACTTGTTTCGGCACCCCACTTGCTAAGCAAACCGCTGTACATAAACGACCATGGAACGTTATTTATATTTAATGAGGCACCGAACCAGGTTCAGCGGAGGTCAGCCCATCCAAGCATCTTGCTTGGATGCCAACACGTTTAAGCGTCTCGCTTAAATAAACCTCCTATTAAACGTCAACGGAAATCAATTTAAGCGAAAACGCTTAAATTATATATATGTCCAAGCTCCAAGCTTGGGCAGGCGATTGACATTTACTTAGTCTATATTACGTGCAAATCTCGTTACCTATCCGTGGGGTGCCGAAACAAGTTCGGCATGACGTGAGTTGTGCTTTTCTATTATAGTGAATAATTATAATGGATCAACCAGTGGAATAAGGGGGAAGATGTTTAAGGTGTTGAAGTAGGATATTGTTTTGTTCGACTTCCGTCATGCCGAACTTGTTTCGGCACCCCACTTGCTAAGCAAACCGCTGTACATAAACGACCATGGAACGTTATTTATATT
Source organism: Mucilaginibacter sp. HD30 (assembly GCF_054061755.1). Taxonomy (NCBI): domain Bacteria; kingdom Pseudomonadati; phylum Bacteroidota; class Sphingobacteriia; order Sphingobacteriales; family Sphingobacteriaceae; genus Mucilaginibacter; species Mucilaginibacter sp. HD30. The sequence goes on along the minus strand of NZ_JBSSEO010000001.1, from coordinate 699,258 downwards.
TAATGAGGCACCGAACCAGGTTCAGCGGAGGTCAGCCCATCCAAGCATCTTGCTTGGATGCCAACAGGTATAGGCGTCCCGCTTAAATTAAACCTCCTATTAAACGTCAACGTATATAATTTAAGCGAAAACGCTTAAATTATTTATGTCCAAGCTGCAAGGTTGGGCAGGCGATTGACATTTACTTAGTCTATCTTACGGGCGAAGCTCGTTACCTATCCATGGGGGTGCCGAAACAAGTTCGGCATAACGCGATGGGATATTAAGCTTACTTCACCGTCAAATCACCCACGCCATTAATTACAGTATTCACACCTACACCCTGAACAATTATTTTAAACTTACCTGTAATATCGCCTGTAAAAAAAGAAAAAGACGCTTCACCTTTTTCATTAGTAATTAAACCGGGTTGCCAGAATAAGGTAGAAAGATACTGTGGCTCCAATAAACCATCCGGCTCGCGATTAAGACCATAAAATTCGCGGGTGGTAAAAACTGCCGGAACTTGTTGCCCATTTTCTGTACATCCCTGATATATCCCTGCAGAAGTCATCTCACCCTTAACAGGTGGCCTCACGTTACTGTTCCAGGGTTTGTGATTATTGCAATTCAGGATGTTAAATTGACATATATAATCCCCACAAGCGTTTGCATGGCCATACATGGATTCATCTTTTTTATTAGCCCTGATATTTGCCTCCTTTAAAAGGATGCTCTTCTCAGATCCTTTAAGCTGCTGATCTATACTGCTTTCTGCGGCTTTGGCAGTGCCCGTTGTTATTAGCACAACATCTTCCGATATACGCCTATTTATCTCGACAAACGGATTTATTACCTTAAGATCATACCCTTTCGCATCACTCATATCTATCCACAGACGCACATTTTTGCCTTCTTCAACTTCTAATTGATCCTGCTTTAAAATAAAAGTACCGTCTTTTTCTGTACTAAATTTATCAATAAGTGTATTGCGGAAAATTGCTATATCGCGCGGTTTTTTTAGCGGCTTACCATCGTAGGTTAAACTGCCTTTAACCAGCGGAGTAGGACCAACGCTTAAGGTATCAGTAGCGTTACTTTGCATCATGCTTTGCCAGCTATACCTGCGCCAGCCGCGCACCAGGAACATATCTTCCAGGTATGGCCGGTTTTCAAAACCTTTGCCCAATGGGTCGGGCGGCAGGTTGCCTAAATCGTGGGTAAGGTATAGATAGCTTTCTATATCCTGCCGTTTGGCTCTTTCTATCCGGTTTTCCTGAATGGCAGCTATAGAAAATAAACCCTGCACCGGGGTATTTCTATGGTCTTTTAAGCCAATGGTTACCGCTACGCTATCCCGCTTACTGTAAATTGGTTTATTAGTACTTATGGTCGCGGTTATTTTTTGGTCATAATGTGCAAAGAATAATCGCTCGGCAATCGGCCGGCCTTCTTCATCCAGTATTGTTACGGTACATACACCTTTCGGCAAAGCTGGCAGCACGAGACCTAACTTTTTGCCTTCAGGATAAACTTCCGTATCAAACAGCGAAAAAACATCTTTGTAATTATGCACAACTACCTGCACCTTTCTTTGTGCATTGCTGTAAAGTATCATCCGTAGCGTATCGTTTACCACGGCCTGGTTAAACCGCATACTTACGCCATTTTCAATTATGTTTGGCAGGTGATAAGTACTGTCTTTATCAAGGTAATTGTTAGCCTTTACCTTGAAACTATAACGGCTGCCTTTATCCGCCTTAAAATTAAAACGCCCTATGCCATAACTATTGGTGCTTAAGGTGTCAATGGCTGTATCATTCTTATATAATATACCGGTTAAGGGTACCTGTAAACCTGTTTTTGTAGTGGTTTCTATCGCTACGGTACTTTCTAACCCATAAACCATGTTACCTCCTTCCGGAAAGAAGCGTATATTCAGCCCTTTTGGCTGCATGTGGGGCAGCTTTACATTCAGGTAAAGCGTGTCATAGTTATAGGCTATTGCTGTAAGCAAAACAGGATCAACGCCGGTTATTTGAGACACAGGTATGATCAAACTGGCGCTGCTTTGCTTGTCTGATAAGGTAATTAGCTGTGTTTTGCTGCTTCCCGCTGTATAGGCTATGGTAGGTTTACCCAGTCTTATTTCGTCTTTAAAGTTTAATATAACGCTTGCTCTTACAAAACCATTTACCGCAACGGTATCCAGCAGGGCCAAAGTAGCATTGAATCTGCGGTCTGAAATGCTTTTAATAGTAACAGGCTGCGAGAATACGGCTACCGGTTTGCCATATTGATCAAGTAAGTTGGTGCAGGCATTAAACAGGTAATTACCGGGCGGCACATTGTCTGGTATTATCAAACTGCCATTGCTAAGCCCCTGCTCCATTACGTTTTGTTGCTGGCAAACTATCCGCCGGTCATCCTCCCGCATCAGCGATACAGACATTATTGTGTGGGCATCATTGCCGCCTAATCCATCATTAATTAAATATCCTGCAAACCATATGGGCTCGTTATTGGTGTAAAGGGTTTTATCTGTATGTACATACAGCAGCCCCGAAGCATTGATTTTTGAGTAAAGCGTAAGTTTGGTCTGTAAAATATCGGGGTTAATGTCTTTCGTTTGCGCACATGCACTGCTTGCAAAGTACATGGAAAACATACACAGCGATAGCATTACCTTTATTTTCATTTACGGGTCAGGCTTAATGGCTTTAGGTTTGTATACTAAAGGTATAGTTAATATTTACACTTACAAAATTGCTTTACACAAATACATGGAAGCGATGCGAAAAATAAATTTACGCTGTTGCAAAAGTGTTGCTATTGTGTTGCTAAACTGTTGCTAAACTGTTGCATAAAAATAAAGCGCAATCATCTGATATCGATCTGATAATAAGGGAATTAAGCTATTTTACGAGTAAATTACCTACAAAAAATCGCGACAAATAAATATTTAGTCAACTGATATATAGATAGTTAACTATTAATTTCTGGGGAACATGTATTTTTTGCAACACCTGCATTTTTTCATATTTCTTCTGCCGGTGTAGCAAAAAATTGCTGGTTAAAGTTAACCAGAAAAAGCTCCTGAGTTGCCCGCGTGCAGGCTGTATAAAACCAGCGCAAAAAGTCGGTATTCACCATCTCGTCGGTAAGGTAGCCCTGATCAACAAATACGGCCCCCCACTGCCCGCCCTGCGCCTTGTGGCACGTAATGGCATAGGCAAACTTTATTTGCAGCGCGTTATAGTAGGGGTTGGTTTTAAGCTCGTTATGCTTGGCGCGGCGGTTGGGTATATGGTCGTAATCCTTCATGGCCTCCTGGTAAAGCCTCTTCTGGTCATCAGCCGTTAATGCCGGCGATTCGGTATACAGCGTATCCAGCAGCAGTTTGCAATCCAATATAGGGTCCTCCGCATAGTCGGTCAGCTCAATCTGCACATCCGCAAAGCGGAAACCGTACATATCTTCAATTTTGCGCACCTTGCGTATTCTGGCAATATCGCCATTGGCAATAAAGGCCGTGCTTCCCTCCTCTTTGTCCTGCAGCCAGAAGTAGTTGTTCTTTACCACCATTATCTGGTCGCCGCCAGTTAGTTCCTCTTCGCGGTAAAGCAAGCGATTACGGATCTGCATATTATACAAGTTGGCGCTCTTGTTACTCCTGCAAATCACCAGCGTATCGTCATGCCCGTATTTGCCGTAAGCATACTCCAATCCTTCGGGCAGTCGCTCACCCGTCATCCTGAAAACATCTTTAAAGCCTTTCGTGGTTATCTTAGGGATGCTCTCTTTTTCCTGCCGGATGATATCGCGTACGCGGGTTACATTATAAAGTATACCTGAGTCCTTTTGCTGGCGCAGTACATCGGTAAGCTCAAAACTGTGTACATCAAGACCGTATTCCTTTTTTACAAAAACGGCATCAAGGGCAGGGCTATCATCCGAACCTACAGGCGGCAGCTGGGCGGTGTCGCCCACCAGCATCAGTTTGCAGTTTTTGGTGTTGTATACGTAATTTACCAGATCGTACAGTAACGAGTTGCGGTTGCTACCGTTAGACTGATCAGATATCATAGATGCTTCATCTACAATAAACAGGGTGTTATTAGCCATATTCTCGGCTATCATAAACCTGTCGTCAATGTCGAGCGCTGTTTTTTTGCGGTAGATGCGTTTATGGATGGTAAAAGCCTTTCGGCCGGAGTATGAAGATATTACTTTAGCCGCCCGGCCGGTTGGCGCCAGCAGCACCGATTTAAAATTGTAACTGCGCAGCGCTTTAACCAGTGCGCTTACAATAGTTGTTTTACCGGTACCGGCATAACCGCGCAAAATAAAGCATTCGTCGCCTTCGTCTTTATTTAAAAAGTCGTCTAACAAGCCAAAGAGCTGCAATTGCTGATCGGTAGGCTCGTGCGGAAATGCTTTACGAATATGTTCGGTTGCTGACACGCTGCAAAAATGCTGATAAGTAGCCTAATTAGGTAATGCAAAAAATATTACTTTTGCTGATAGCATGGGCGAAATAAATTATTCCTATCAGCACGAGGATTTTAACCTTAACCTGGCATATTACTATACATTAGTACTACAGGTAAACAGTACCCGCTTTACTTATGCCGTTCTTTACGACGACAAGCTAATGGCGCTGGCCGAGCATTGCAACCTTGACGAGTTGGTTAACCCCGCCGACATGGCAAATGAGCTTTTTGCTAATTTTAAGGATATTGTGGTGGGTGTAGATGCTGATAATTTTACCCTGGTTCCGGTTGAATTATACCATGCAGACAAGGTTGCCGGCTACGCTCGCTTTTTGGATGTAAAAGAAGATGAAAAAGTTTTAGCCCAACAGCTTGACCTCGACAATTTTATAATTTACAAAATTACCGCGCCTGTTTTTAACGCCATTGAAAAATTTGACCTAAACCGTTGTATATACAGCAGCAAGGGGTGGATAAATGCTATTGCAAACACTGATCCGGCTTATAATACTATTTACGTAAATATTGAAGAAGGACGCGCAGAACTGCTGCGGTTTAAAAATGGCAAGATAAGGTTATATAACGCTTTTGAGTATAATACAACAGACGACCTTGCGTACGCTGTCTCAATGGTTTTTAAACAAATGGGGGTTTTACAAAGAGAAATTCATTTGAGTTTAAGCGGCTCTGCATTAAACAAAGAACATAAAGCCCGTTTGACTGATTTTTTCCCGGTGGTGGATACAAATAAGTTAATAATAGCAAAACTGCCGGAAGAGCTGAACCCCGGCCAGTGGCTCAAATTATCTGCACTGCTGCTATGCGTATCATCGGAGGCACACTAAAAGGGCTGCACTTAAATCCGCCAAAAAACTTACCTGTTCGCCCTACTACCGATCTGGCTAAGGAGGCGCTGTTCAATATCCTGCAAAACCAAATAACATTTGATACTATAAACGTGCTTGACTTATTTAGTGGCACCGGTAACATAGCCTTTGAATTTGCATCGCGTGGAGCAGAACAGGTGATGTCTGTTGATCGCAGTATCCATTGCATCCATTATATAAAGGATACCGCCAGGCAACATCAGCTTAACAACATAAAAACCTTTAAGGCTGATGTTTTTAAATACCTTGATGTGGAAAGCGAAAAATACGACCTGATATTTGCAGATCCGCCTTATGACCTTAATCGTATACCCGAAATACCCAAGGTTGTATTTGAAAAGAATTTGTTATTACCGGATGGCATGCTGATAGTAGAGCATCAGTCCATGCAGAATTTAAGTAATCATCCAAATTTTGTGGAGCAGCGCAAGTACGGGCATTCTTCGTTTTCGTTTTTCAGGTAGCCAATAAAAAATCTTAGCTAATACCTATAAATTGTAACTTTACTTAAAATACCCAGTTCATGAAAATCGCCCTCTTTCCGGGATCGTTTGATCCGGTTACCAAAGCCCACGTTGACATTGTTAAACGCTCGGTAGGATTATTCGATAAAGTGTACATAGGTATCGGCGACAACAGCTCCAAAAAAGGTTTGCTGTCTATTGAAAAACGGGAGCTAATGCTGCGCGCCATTTTTGACACTGAACCCAAAATTCATATTATAGCCTATGACGGCCTTACTGTAGATTTTTGCCGAAGTATTGGTGCCGGCTATATGATACGCGGTATACGTACAGTATCAGATTTTGAATACGAAAAAGCTATTGCCCAAATGAACCACTCGCTTGCGCCCGATATTGAAAGTATTTTTATTGTTAGCAAACCAGGTTACTCTTCCATCAGTTCAACCATTGTGCGCGAAATTTTGCGTTACAACGGCGATGTAAGTCAGTTTATCCCTAAAGAGGCCATTGCCTTTCTTTAATAAGATTAGCTTTCTCTAAAACATCCATTATTGACGGAAAGGTATTTGAAAGGATAGGATCAATATCATCGCGCTTAAACCAGCGTACATCTGTTATGCCTTCCTCAAGCTGTGGTTTAAGTTTATTTTGCCCCTTGCATCTCATGTTATACCACCAGGTCTTTTTCAACACCACCTCGCCCCTTGAGATATAAACGTGATAGGTTTTACATATTATGTCGTCAAGCTTGCTAACAGTTATGCTGCATTCTTCTTCAACCTCACGTACGGCAGCTTCTTTAACAGTCTCGTCTTTTTCTATTTTACCCTTTGGCAGGTCCCATTTATCATTACGATATATAAACAAAAAAGCCTTTTTTTCGTTTTTAACCAAGCCACCGGCTGCTTTTATCAGTGTGACACTTTGTTTCACTAATTTTAAAAAAGCTTTAGCGTTTGGGCACAATACGTAAAACAATTTGCTTTTATGAGCAAGTATCCAGGTATAAATAATTTTCAAATCAAAGGTCTGGCTGTCAATTTGTTGATAGTCATCCAATGCTTCTGGAAGCGTTTCTGTTAATAAGATAACTTTTTCGTTAATATAAATTCTGTATTTTTGAGCCATGTTGAATACCGGTGAAACTGAACATCAAGTAGCGGAGTTCCTGCTGCAAATTAAAGCAATTAAATTACAACCTAATAATCCTTTTATATGGGCTTCGGGCTGGAAGTCGCCAATTTACTGCGATAACCGCATTACTTTATCACATCCAACTGTGCGCACCTATATACGTCAGCAGTTATCAAAAGCTATACAAGAAAAATTTGGCTCTGTTGGCTGCATAGCAGGCGTTGCCACAGCCGGCATACCCCAAGGCGCCTTAGTTGCCCAGGAACTTGGTTTACCTTTTATTTATGTACGCGCTAAACCTAAGGAACATGGCCGTGGTAATATGATTGAAGGCGACGACAGCATGACCGGTAAACGCATTGTTGTTATTGAAGACCTTATATCAACAGGCCAAAGCAGCTTACAGGCCGTAACAGCCTTACGCGAAGCCGGATATAATGTTGCCGGGCTTGCCGCTATTTTTACCTACGGATTTAATATTGCCGAAGAGAATTTTAAAAATGCCAATTGCCCTTACGTAACGCTTTCTAATTACACAGCACTTGTAAATTACGCAGAGGAACATCAATATATAACCCGCAAGGATGTGGATATGCTAAGATCGTGGAGGGAATCCCCTTCAACGTGGGGAGTATAATATCGCTATTATGAGCACCTTTAAAAGTACTGTAACCATTAATCACCATGCTGAAGAAGTTTTTAACTTTTTGGCAGATTTTAATAATCACCAGGATTTAATGCCGGATAATGTAGTTAATTGGTCATCCGGCTATGATGATGCCAGTTTCGAGGTGCCAAATATGTTAAAGCTTAGTTTGAAGATAACTGAGCGCAGACCCAACAGTTTCATTGAAATTTCGCCTGTAGAAAAACCGCCTTTTGCCGTAAACTTAAATTGGGAAATAAAAAGCGGTAATGATACCAGTGAAGTTACTTTTACCATTACCGCTGATTTGAATATGATGATGAAGATGATGGCGTCAGGCCCTCTGCAAAAGCTAGCCCAACATCAAACGCAGGCATTGGTTAACCTGCTGAAATAAACCATTATATTCTTTGTTTAGACTCGCTCGCCTTGCCTGCCAGTACCAAAATATTGACAACTACCAAGCTTATTATAATTACTAACATAGTTTTACAATTTGGGGTTAATTGGTTATTTATAATTGATAGAATACAAAACTCGTGCCTTAAAGTAAAAACTTAAAAAGCGCGTTTTCATTATTAATTAACAAGATTTTTACTTTAAGGCAACAAAATAGTGAGTAATTGCTTCCTCAAATATGTTTCGGCTTATAAAATTGGTGCAATACTTTCTACTTATACGCAAACTCAAATCAATTTGTTTAACCCTTTTTTAACTGTATTTTTGCGGCAAACACAGGTGCAGCATGATAACAGTATCCAATCTATCTTTACGCTACGGAAAGCGTACATTATTCGAAGACGTTAACTTAAAATTTACCCCAGGCAATTGTTATGGCATTATTGGTGCCAACGGCGCGGGTAAATCTACTTTTTTAAAAATACTGTCGGGGGATATTGATCCAACAAGCGGTTCGGTAAGTTTTACGCCCGGCGAACGCATGGCCGTTTTAAGCCAGAACCACTACGCATTTGATGAGTTTTCCGTTCTGGAAACAGTAATGATGGGGCATAAGGAGATGTATGCAGTGATGAAGGAAAAAGATGCCATTTATTTAAAAGAGGATTTTAACGATGCTGATGGTGAACGGGCCGGCGAACTGGAAAATCTCTTCGCCGAAATGGATGGATGGAACGCCGAAAGCAACGCTGCCACCCTATTGAGTAACCTCGGTATAAAAGAAGAATTTCATTACAGCCTGGTGAAAGATCTGGATAATACCCAAAAGGTACGTGTTTTATTAGCGCAAGCCCTTTTTGGCAAGCCAGACATATTGTTATTAGATGAGCCTACCAACGACCTCGACATACATACAGTTAGCTGGTTAGAAGATTTCCTGGCCGGTTATGAAGCCATTGTTTTAGTGGTATCGCACGACAGGCACTTTTTGGATACTGTTTGTACCCATGTGGTTGATATTGACTTTGGTAAAATGACCATTTATACCGGTAATTACTCGTTCTGGTATGAATCGAGCCAGTTGGCCCTGAAACAACGTAGCGACCAAAACAAGAAAACTGAAGATAAGGTAAAAGAGTTGCAGGAGTTTATCCGCCGCTTTAGCGCCAATGCTTCTAAATCAAAACAAGCAACCAGCCGTAAAAAAGCGCTGGAAAAGATTGATATTACTGAAATACAGGCATCAAACCGCAAATATCCGGGAATTATATTTAATAACCTGGGCCGCGAAGCGGGAGATCAGATATTACAGGTTGAGAAATTAAGCAAAAGCCTTAATGGGGAGCCGTTGTTTGCCAATATTAACTTTATGGTTAATAAAGGTGATAAGATAGCTGTACTGAGCCAAAACAGTTTAGCCACCACCGCGCTTTACAGTATTTTAAGCGGTCGCGATAAAGATTTTAAAGGCGAATTTAAATGGGGTGTAACCATTAATACTGCCGATATTCCGATGGATAACGCGGAATATTTTGCAGGCAAGAATGACAACCTGATAGATTGGCTGCGAGAATATTCTCCGGGCGAGAAGGACGATCAGTTCATCCGTGGCTTTTTAGGCAGGATGCTATTTTCGGGGGAAGAAGTGTTGAAAAAAAGCAGTGTGCTATCCGGAGGAGAAAAAATGCGTTGCATGTTTAGCCGCATGATGCTTCAGGGAGCTAATTTGCTGATGTTTGATGAACCCACCAACCACCTTGACCTGGAATCTATCACTGCGTTAAATAACGGCATGAAGGACTTTAGGGGCACCATGTTGTTTACCTCGCGAGATCACGAGCTGGTAGAAACTGTCGCCACACGTATTATTGAACTTACACCGGGGGGTATAATTGATAAGTTAATGACTTACGACGAATATATTACCAGCGATGCGGTGCAAAAACAAAGGGATGAATTGTATGCAATGGCATAAACTGATGAAAAGTACTTTCCTTATCGCATTAATCTTACCTGGCGTGGTTGCAAACGCCCAAGTGATAAAAGGTAGCGTTAAAGATGCTAAAACTGGTGAAACATTGCCCTATGTAAACGTGGGCATCATCAATCGGGCTATAGGTACCGTTAGTAATGATGCCGGCAATTATAGCATTACATTAAACAGTAATGAATCTGATAGTCTAAGATTTTCTATGATTGGTTACAAACCGCAGGCTTTTGCTGTTAAAGAACTGGCTATCAGGCAAAGTGCTTTAAATATTTTGCTGGTGCCAGACGTTAAACAATTGGGAGAAGTTAAGGTAACTAACCGCAAATGGAAGACGGCGGTTTTGGGTAATACCACAAAATCACAATCAACCAATGCCGGTTTTCAAACCAATGCGCTTGGCCATGAGATAGGCATTATCATCAAAATAAAAAGATCCCCTACCTGGTTGAAAAGCTTTAATGCGTCGCTTACCGAAAATAATCTCGACTCTGTAAAACTACGCCTTAATGTTTACAGCGTAAAGGATGGCCTGCCGGTTAAAAGCTTGTTGCATGACAACATTTTTGTAACGGTTAAAAAGGGCCAGAAAGCAATTGATGTGGACCTTACCCCATACAACATTATGGTGGAAGATAAATTTTTTATTGGTTTAGAGTGGATAAAAACAGTGCCGGGACGTGGACTTATGTTTTCGGCATCACTATTTTTCAGCAATCCCATCATATCTCGCGAAACCAGCCAGGCAGCCTGGGAAAAATTGGGTATTGCAGGTGTAGGTTTTAATGTAACGGCTGAGTATTGATTATTGAGAGTTCTTCTAATGGTCACCGTAGCTAAATAATTGTTTGAATTTACGGTATAGACTTTAATTAAGTCTATTTCAAAACATTATAAGGCTTGCCGTGTCATTACGTGTATGAAACAGCTGTTGTATGTTTGTACCGTTCTGATCTTTCTGTGCTCTTGTTATGGTGAAGATAAACCCAATTTTGTTTATACTGCACCTGTAACCAATAAAATTGATGCCCCAGCCCCGGACGCCGTTGCATTGGCTCCATTAAAACCAGACGGCGCCGGCTACACAAGTATTGCAACCGGAAAATTAGCCCCACCTGAGTTAATACGATATGCCGAAACATTTAAGGGAGTTCCTTACCTGTACGGTTCAATCGACCCCTCGAAAGGATTTGACTGCTCGGGCTTTATTACTTACGTTTTTAATCATTTTAATGTGGCAGTACCCCGGCAATCGGTTGGGTTCACTTACGTTAACCGGCATATAGATATAAAAAACGCCAAAACTGGCGACCTGATCCTCTTTACCGGCACCGACAGCACTACAAAAGTTGTGGGCCATATGGGGATCCTTAAAGTTAATCCCGGCAAAGAGATCAATTTTCTTCACTCTACATCGGGTAAGGACGATGGCGTAACAGAAACCCCACTGAATGCCTATTACCAGGGGCGTTATATGTATACTGTCAGAATTTTTCCGCAAAACGACAGGTAGTTTAAACGGCCCTAACATTTATATTTGCCGGCAAGTTAAACTTATCGGCAAATGAAAGGACATAAATTTTCTGAAGAACTTTTTCTAAAAGTGCCCATAATTGGCATAGTAAGAGGAATGCCCTTTGACACCATTAAAAACATCCTTTCTGTTTATGCGGATGCCGGGCTTAGCACTATCGAAATAACGATGAATACCGAGGGCGCTGCTGAAATGATAGCGTTTATTACAGATAACTTTGGCAACAAACTTAACATTGGCGCTGGAACAGTTTGCACCCAGGCCGAGCTTGACAGCGCACTAAACGCCGGGGCACAATTTATAGTTACACCCGTTGTAAACCAAAAAATTATTGAGCGTTGTGTAAATATGGGTGTACCGATATTCCCGGGAGCGTTTACGCCAACCGAAATTTATAATGCATGGGAAATGGGCGCCTATATGGTAAAAGTATTCCCGGCTACCCAAATGGGACCTAACTATATTAAAGAGGTAAAAGCCCCGCTAAATAAAATAAGGTTAGTACCAACAGGAGGCATCACTCTTGAGAATATAGAAACCTTTAAGAACGCTGGTGCGGACGGCTATGGATTAGGCAGCTCGTTATTCGACAAAAATTTAATAGAACAGCAAAATTGGGAGGGGCTTAAAACTCACCTTCAAAAATTTGCAGAGAAATTTGCTTAAACGGATTTTCTATTAATTAGTACGTATGGCCTCTACAGGGTCAAGTTTTGAGGCGAACCACGCCGGTACAATACCTGATATAGTGCCTATCCCTACAGATGCCCCAATACCAATAATGATATTTTTCATGTACAGCTTAATTGTTATATCGGCCAGCGCTGTAACAAGTAACGTGCCGCCGTACACCAGTAATAAGCCTATTATACCACCCATAAGGCAAAGCACAATTGCCTCAATAAGAAACTGAAGCAAGATAAAGTAGTTTTTTGCGCCTAATGATTTTTGAATTCCGATAATATTGGTGCGCTCTTTAACGGAAACGAACATGATATTGGCAATGCCAAAACCACCCACCAAAATGGAGAAAATACCTATAAATAACCCTGCTTTATTAATAATGCTGAAAACGATATCCAACTGAGCAGTAAGCATAGTACTCTCGTTTAAAGAGAAGTTATCATCCTGCCCGGGTTTTAAGCTTCGGATAGAGCGCATAAGGCCATGCAGTTCGCCAACTACCTCTTCTACCGGGATACCCGCTTTACCTTTTACCACCACAGATGGGTTATATCTTTCTGCCTGAACATCTATAACGTTACGGGCAAAATTAAGCGGAATCAAAACCTGTTTATCGCTTGATATACCCAGCATATCATCGCCCTCTTTTGTAAAAACGCCAATAATGGTAACATATCTGCCCATTACCTTTATCTTTTTCCCTACCCCATTACCACCAGGGAAAAGGTTTTCAGATATATCATTTCCAATTACAGCAACAGGTGCGCCGTTCCTTGATTCCATTTCGGTAAAATACCGCCCGTCTTGTAAGTCAAAATTCCACGTTTTATCATGATCATGAGACGTAGCGTAGATCTGAGCACCTTCTATCGAGTTGCTGTTATACTTAATAGTACGATTAGAAATGCTTACTTCATATGAAATTGCTTCGGCAGTTTGGCTACGCCGTTCCAGCTCGTTAAAATCTTTCAATTTAGAAACCGGGCGTTGCATATACTTCCACCACGGGAAGCTGCTATCACCTACCCAGGGCCATTTTTCAACATAAACACTGTTGCTGCCCAGTTTATCAACGCTGGTTTGCAGGTTGTCCCGCAAAGTGTCAACAGCAGAAAAAACTGCTATAATAGTAAATATGCCTATGGTAACCCCAAGTAAAGACAACATTGTACGCAAGCGGTTTTGCCTGAGGGCATCAAACGCGAACAAAAAGCTTTCCCTGAAGAGTTTTAAGAATATCATATTACCTATTGCTTGTTTTTAGCCTGATTTTCACAGATTTTCAAACTCAATTGAAAATTCTGTGTTATATATTAGATTTATAAAACGCCCTTAAGTTACATCAATTAATTAATAAAGTTAAAACCTTTGTAAGCTTTGAGTAAGTGTATGTAATTAAGCAATATATCAATGTGTTCATCAATATAATCAGCATAATCAACAAATATATTTGTACATTTGCGCCCTGAAAAATTCCTATTTATATAAACAATGAAGTTATCTCAATTTAAATTCAATCTGCCCGAATCACTTATTGCCCACACCCCTTCGCAAGAGCGGGACGAGGCTCGTTTAATGGTTTTACACCGCGATTCTGGTAAAATTGAGCATAAGGTTTTCAAAGACGTACTTGATTATTTTGACGATAAGGACGTAATGATCCTTAATAATACGAAAGTATTTCCAGCCCGTATGTACGGCAACAAAGAGAAAACCGGCGCTACTATTGAAGTTTTTTTATTGAGGGAACTTAATAAAGAATTACGCTTATGGGATGTGCTGGTTGACCCGGCCCGTAAAATACGCGTAGGCAATAAGCTTTATTTTGGTGACGACGATCTGCTGATTGCAGAAGTTGTTGACAACACAACCTCACGTGGCCGCACAATACGCTTTTTGTTTGATGGTACTGATGAAGAGTTTCGTCGTAACGTAGAAATATTAGGCGAAACACCGCTACCTAAATATATTAAACGTAAAGCTACTACCGAAGATAAAGAGCGTTATCAAACCATTTACGCTAAACACGAAGGTGCAGTTGCAGCCCCAACCGCGGGATTGCACTTTAGCCGTGAGCTGATGAAACGCCTTGAATTAAAAGGTGTTGAATTTGCAGAGGTTACTCTACACGTCGGCCTGGGTACATTCCGCCCTGTTGAAGTAGAGGATCTTACCAAACACAAAATGGACTCAGAGCAAATAATAATAGAGGCCAAACAGGCAGCTATTGTAAACAAAGCCATTGAGGGTAAAAGACGTGTATGTGCTGTTGGCACTACCAGTATGCGCGCTATAGAATCTGCAGTATCTGCAGGGAAAATATTAAAGCCAATTAACGATTGGACAAGCAAGTTTATCTTCCCTCCGTATGAATTTAGCATAGCTAACTCAATGATCACCAATTTCCATACGCCTGAGTCAACTTTATTGATGATGATATCAGCATTTGGCGGTTATGAGCACGTGATGAATGCTTACGAAGTTGCTATAAAAGAAAAATACCGCTTTTACAGCTATGGTGATGCAATGCTGATTATTTAATTAGTTGAAAATATAAATTATGAAATGTGAGATTGGAAACGGCCTCACATTTTTTGTTTACTAATGTTATGTATGCGAAGCTATGATACCACAAGTACTCGAGTTAATTGAAATTAAAAATGAGATCGCCGGTATTGATTCCTATAAAAATATTCCGCTTTCAATAGTTAATGATCACAATGTCAGGCTAAGTATAATGGTTGAGGCATTTTACTGGCATTACCACCCCAATTCCGACGAAACTTTTTTTGGGATAGAGGGCATATTGATTATTGAATTGCAAGATAAAACCGTTGAAGTTGGACCGGGCAAGTTGTTTACTATTCCTGCAAATGTCATTCACTGTACAAGACCCAAAAATGGCCGATCTGTCAATTTAACTTTTGAACGCAAAGACATTGATACAGTAAAGGTTGACATTGATTAACCTGCTTCATATTTCTTTATTTTTGCTATAGCAACCATGACTCATTTCCAATCACATTACGCAATTATCGTCGCCGGCGGATCAGGCACACGCATGGGTTCTGTAATGCCCAAGCAGTTCCTGTCGTTAAACAGCTTGCCTGTGTTAATGCATACTTTATTAGCATTTCATAACAGCACTTTAAAACCCCGACTTATTTTAGCGCTGCATGCCGATTTTCACGATTACTGGAAACAGTTGTGTAATACCCACAATTTTAACATTCCACACGCCTTAGTTAAGGGCGGCGAAACACGTTTCCATTCTGTAAAAGCAGCGTTTGAAACAATAACTGATATGAATAGCTTAATTGCCGTTCATGATGCGGTGCGTCCGCTTACGTTAAGCACTTTAATTGATGCAGCATATAATCAGGCCGAGAGGGATGGGAATGCTGTAGTGGCTGTTAAAAGCCGGGATTCTGTTCGGCAGATAAATGGGGGTAAGTCTTTGGCGCTGAAACGTGAAGACATCTATTTGGTACAAACGCCGCAAACGTTTCAATTTGATCAACTAAGATCGGCTTATTTACAACCATATAATGATGCATTTACTGACGATGCAAGCGTGGTAGAAGCTGCTGGTTTTGATATACACCTTATTGAGGGGGATCATCAGAACATTAAAATAACATTTCCGGAAGATATAGCGATAGCAGAATTAATATTGAAAAATCGCGGCGTTGTTAGCTTCTAATGATTCTTGGGATAATCGTAATAAACTACCTTTCCACTGTTTGAAGTAACCGAAGCCCAAAATTCTGCATCAAATTCAATAACTGCCACCGCACACGTTGGCACATCTTGGGCCGCGCCGGTAAAATAATAGAGTAATTGCCCTATTCCTGGGTTGTGCCCTACCAAACCAATGCAGTCAATATCATCGGGAAGCTCTGTTACTATTTCAACCAGATCATCCATATCCGCTTCATAAATGCCTTTTATTTCTTCGGCTGCAGGGATACTCAGATGCTGCGAAAATATGTTGGCCGTACTTATTGTGCGCAGCGCAGGACTGGATATTAGCATTTTAGGAGCCTGTTTATTCTCTTTTAAACGTCCCGCCATTATTGCTGCATCGTGCATGCCGCCGGATGTTAATGGCCTTTCAAAATCGACATAGCCACTTTCGTGGGTTGCTTTTGCATGCCTTATAATTACAAGCTTCTTCATAATAGTATTACTTTATAAGGTAACCCAAGCCAACAGAGAATACCCTATTCTTTACAACACTTGTACCGCTATCTTGTTGCGATAATGATGCAATATTATTTAAGCCGAGCGAATATCCTACATTAAATACCAAACGGTTACGGAGTTCAAACCCGGTCGAAAAATAAAGGCCTGTATCAAATTTTTTAACATCATTATCCTTACCGTATTTTATTATATCTGATGTATAACTACCCGGCGTTTCGTAATCAAGATTCCCTTTCCAGCCCATAGCCAGATACCCCCCAGTACCAATGAAAAATATACCGGTGTTGCCAAACGTGAATTTTTTAAGCACGCTTACCGGCATCTCTAAATAAGTTAAATGCGTTGTGGTAGTTAACGCATCATCATAAACAACAGAGCCTTTATTGGCTATACCTAAGCCTGCGCTTAACCAAAAATCATTTTTTAAAGGCGCCTGCGCAAAACCGTAAACGTTAAATGTTTTAACGCTGCTGCCGATTGTGCGCACAATTGAACTTTTAACCTCCTGATATGCAAGTCCACCGGATATGCGTACGCCATATAAAATCTGTGCCTTCAGGTTTGTACAGCCTATCAAAAGCAAAAAACATAAAATAAATAAGCGCTTTGTCATTATACAAATTTGAGTAATTTATTTACAATAAC
The DNA here is from genome assembly GCF_054061755.1 of Mucilaginibacter sp. HD30. Taxonomy (NCBI): domain Bacteria; kingdom Pseudomonadati; phylum Bacteroidota; class Sphingobacteriia; order Sphingobacteriales; family Sphingobacteriaceae; genus Mucilaginibacter; species Mucilaginibacter sp. HD30. The sequence goes on along the minus strand of NZ_JBSSEO010000001.1, from coordinate 682,200 downwards.
ATTGGGTGTTATGTTATGCAAGCATGCGTAATCTTTTCTAAAACAAGGCTTCTTGCCGTAAACGGAACACGGCCTGCAAGCTATATCATCTGCAACGATATTTTCTTCGGATTGCCCATAGCCCAAAAAGCCGGCAAAGTGATGAGTAGCACCCCAAACAGATATTGCCGGAACTCCCCGTAATGAGGCTAAATGCATTCCCGCAGAATCCATACTTAGCATTACGTTCAAGTTACTTATTAGCTGCAATTCCTGCTGCATATTTAAACGATTTACAGTTGATGTGACATTAGCAAAAGTTTGCTCCCAAAGCTCACAAATTTCCTTGTCGCGCGGAGTACCGCCAAAAAGAAAAACTTTCACCTTATACTGTTGCAGCAGATTAAGTACTTCCGCCATTTTTTCTTCGGGATAGATTTTCCCTGTATGCTGCGCAAATGGTGTTATCCCTATCCATGCTTCCCGCTTCTCGCCTGATACTTGCTTTATTTCGTCCGTTAAAACCGTTGCCTTTCTACGTAATTGATAGTCTAGTTCAAGCGGAAACCCTAGACCTGTAAAAACATCAGCGTAACGCTGTGCGGTACGTTTTAAAGGTTTTAAAACCTTGCCGGGAAAACGGGTAAGGAGCTTTTTTTCCTTACGGCCCTTGTCAACCCTTTTAACGGGTATCCCAGAAAATTTAAATAATGAGCTTACTATATTTGAACGTAAATTATTATGTAGATCGGCAATCGCATAATAAGTTCCCTTGCTTTTAAGCTGATTATACAACCTTAAAAGCCCGGGAAGACCATTATATTCCGATTTAAAATCAACAGCAAAATAATTAAGCCTGGGGATTTCTGAAAAAAAGCTGCTGAAACCCGGGCGCGAAATAAAAGTTACCGTAAGATCAGGATACTGGTTTAACAACGTTTTAACAACAGGCACGGTCATGGCAACATCGCCCATTGCCGAAAAGCGCATCACTAGTAAGTGCCTGGGCGTAGTCATTTATTGCTTATTATATAAAACAGGATTCAGTGTTGGATCATTGTACATTTTCATCTGGCGGTATACTTTCATGTACTTATCGCCTTTTTCTATGTCCTCCAACAATTCATCAATAGCTAAAGACAAATCATCTCGCTGTTGTAAAAGTACAGCCAGTTTTGTGCTGTTCTTTTTGCGCTGCTCCTCATCAATGTTGGCGCGTGTAGTTTCCTCGCGCATATGGTATATCTTCAATAAAAGAATAGAAAGGCGATCAATAGCACCGGCAGGGCTTTCTGTGTTGAAACGCGCAGAAGCTTTAGGTTTAACATCCTGATATTTAATGAAGAAATAATCGTCAATAACTTCTACAATATCGGTACGGTCCTGGTTTGACTTATCTATCCTCCGTTTCCATTGCACAGCTACCTGCGGAACTATAGAGGGATTACGGATCTCATCCTCCATATGCCATTGGGCTGTATCTATCCAGCATTTGGCATAAAGCAAGTGTTCTAAGGTCTCAGCTTTAAAGGGGTTTTCGGCAACGTAGTCTATATCGTTAAAACGATGATAATCGGTAATAACCTGTTCAAATATTTTATTGCACTGCTCGCTAAACATATTAAAATAACAAAGCCAAAGATAAACATTTAAGCTATTGTGCTTAAATGTTAATGACCTTTGATTTTTTGGATAATAGAGGTAGATGAAAAACCATCAACAAAATCTATAGTTTTTACCTCACCGCCATTTGCAATCACCTGTTTTGCGCCAACAATGTTGTCAATTGTATAATCTGCGCCTTTAACTAATATGTCGGGCATTAATTGAGTAATCAGGTCAAGCGGTGTATTATCATCAAACAAAACTACCGCGTCTATGAAGAAAAACGAGGCCAATAACAATGCGCGACTCTTCTCATCATTCACGGGTCTGTCAGGGCCTTTTAAGCGCTTTACAGAGGCGTCAGCGTTTAAACCAACGATTAGCTTCTCTCCCAATTCTGCTGCCTTGGTAAGGTATGTTATGTGCCCGGTGTGCAAAAGATCAAAAACACCGTTGGTAAAAACTATTTTCTTATCCTGAAAGCGCCAGGCAGCCAACTTACTTTTAAGTGATGAAATATCTGTTATTTTATCCAACAAGGTTTTTTCTAACTGTAATCTCATCTATACTATTTTAAAAGGATTATATGATCAAACGGTCATATCATTCAATATTTCATCAATTGTTGCAGATGCACTGCCTACTTGCCTTATTACGATAGCCGCTGCGTGGTTAGATACCTCGCAAGCCTCCTCCACACTAAACCCGACGGCCATAAAGTACGCTATGGCAGCAAGTACCGTATCGCCTGCGCCGGTAACGTCAAAAACCTGCGTAGCTTTAACCGGCAGCGCTTTATATGCCAGCTCGCTTAAAATAACCATTCCCTCTTCAGATAAAGTTACCACCAGGTAAGCTGTTTGCGTTTGAGCAAAAATTACCTTTGCAGCTTCCTGTAGGTCGTCAATATCTTTAATTTTTTCAATTTTAGCTGCCTCGGCAAGTTCCTTACGGTTGGGTTTTATCAGGTAGGCTCCTTTATACTTGTCGTAATTCAATCCTTTCGGATCAACAATCACTTTCTTTTGCTTTTCATTCGCAACCTGCATCAATCTCTGTGTAAGAACCGGCGAGAATAACCCTTTATTATAATCAGAAAAAACAACGATATCGGCGGCGTCAATATTTTTACTTACCTTTTCTATCAGATCATTCTCTATTAAGATGTCAACCTGATCTGCAACTTCTCTGTCTATCCTCACCAATTGATGACTACCGGCTAATACCCTTGTTTTTACTGTTGTAGGTCGGCTATTATCAGTTATTATGCAATCTGTTATAACATTTTCTGCAAGCAATATCTCTTTTAATTGGTTGCCGGTTGCGTCATTTCCAATTACCCCGGCCAATATCACCTTAGCACCCAACGCCACCAAGTTTTGGGTTAAATTTCCGGCCCCACCCAAAGTGGTCGATTCGTTCTTGACATTTACAACAGGAACAGGCGCCTCCGGCGAAAGCCGCGTGGCCTCGCCCCATATATAATGGTCAACCATCAAATCCCCTATCACTAATATAGTTGGTGCTGCTTTGCTATCGCGTACAGAAAGTACTTTATCCTTAAGCATTTATTGCGTTTTCGGTTAATATTTTGGTTTTAAAGAACCTGGTTATCTCTACCAGTGAAAGTGCATTCAGACATCTTTCTTTATATAATCCCCCTTTACGTGCAGCCAGTACGCCGTAATGCATATCGTTAAAGCCCTCAATGCGATGCGCATCCGGGTTTATTGAGAGCCAAACGCCTTTATCTAAAGCATACTGATGCCAGCGCCAGTCAAGGTCTAAGCGTAGGGGATTAGCGTTTACTTCAATCACCACATTATTTGCAGCACATGCGTCTATTACCTTTTTATAGTCGATCTTATAACCGTTACGACTTAAAAGCAATCTGCCTGTTGGATGGCCCAACATGGTGGTATATGGATTTTCTATTGCTTTAATTAACCTTGCCGTGGCTTTTTCCTCATCCATTTTCAAGTTTGAGTGGATGGAGGCGACAATAAAATCAAAACGTTTCAGTATTTCCTCTGGATAATCTAAAGATCCATCGCCCAAAATATCCGACTCTACACCTTTAAATACATAGAACTCTTCGTGATTTTTATTGTAATAATTTATCTCTTCATGCTGTTGTAAAATGCGCTCTATGCTAAGCCCCTTGGCATACACGGCGCTCTTGCTGTGGTCTGATATCCCTAAATATTCCAGATTCAGGTTATCCCGGCAGTAAGCAGCCATTTCTTCTATAGTATTAACGCCGTCGCTCCAGGTACTGTGGTTATGTAATGATCCTTTCAGGTCACCAAATCCTATTAATTGCGGAAGCTTATCTGTTGCAGCTTTTTCAATAAACGTATCACCCTCGCGTAGCTCAGGCTGCATGTAGGCCAAACCCGCTTTCTGATAAATAAGCAACTCACTTTCCGGCTGATCAGACTCTTCTGTTTCGCGTGCCATTACTGCAGCAACATGTTCGTCATTCCCTGTTTTAAAGAAAAGCGTTCTGAAAAAATAGCGCCTTTCCACACAGTGTATCTTTACTTTAAGGCCGTTAGCCGTTTCTGCAATAATGCAGTCGCCGTCGCTTGTTATCTTATGTAAAGCAGATGATGTAGAGAGCGTATGGGCAGCCATATCAGGATCTCGCGTGCCCAGTACCAACACCAATTCGGTAATGATCTCGCATTTTCTTCTGTATTCGCCTGCAAAATCTATTAAAACATTGTCAAAAACACTCCTTATCTCACCCATCAACGCTTTGGCTTCAGGTTCTACCTGTGCATATAAAAACTTGCCATGGCTTGCCATTACAAATTCTATCACCTTAAGTATATCTTCCTGAGTTTTTAAACCGAAACCTTTTGCTTCTATAAGGCGATTTTCGTTACAAGCATAATAAAGCTCGCCTACGGTTTCAATGCCCATATCGCGCCATATTATAGCTACCTTTTTGGGGCCAATGCCTTTTATGCCCATCATTTCAACCACACCGGCAGGGGTATTATCAATAAGGTTGTCCATTTCTGCCATGGTGCCGGTTTCCAGCAACTCAACAATTTTTGCGGCCAGGCTTTTACCTATGCCGTCAATCTTTTCCAGTTCGGCATAGTCTTTACCTGCAAGTTTAAATGGCAGTTTATCAACTTTAAAAGATGCGTTGGCTATAGACTTGATTTTGAATGGGTTAATATCATGCAATTCCATCAGCTGCGAAAGCAATCGGAGTTTGCGTGCAATGGCTTTGTTTTCCATAATTTAGCTGAAGCAGTAAAAGTACAAAAGCTGTCGCTTACTTCATAACGATAACAACATAAGCTATTGTTTGTTGCCGCCGATGTGTACCCTATTTTATTTCAACATTATAAAACATGCGCGCCTGGGGTATGCGCATTATTTGAGTAAGCCCTTTTATTTGCTTGTATATACCGTAATTTTCTCCCAATTCGGATTGTACCATGCTTTCGCGGATCTTAGCACTAAAATTTGCCCCGAGGCTTTTCAATACACTTTTTTGATCAGGGTAATCTACCACGCGATACTCTTTTAATTTGGCCATTTTAGCTGCAGACTTAACTGCGTCATTAAGGCTGCCTAAACGATCAACCAAAACCTATTTTTATAGCCTGTTCGCCTGTCCATACACGGCCCTGACCAATACTGTCAATGTATTCGCGGGTTTTATGGCGGCCGTCTGCTACAGCTTTGGTAAAATCAAAATATCCTCTGTTAACTTGTGCCTGTAATATGGCACGTTCCTCAGGTGTGAGCGGCCTGTCAACAGAGCCCATATCTGCGTACTTGCCTGTTTTTACGTTATCAAAGGTTATCCCAAGTTTATCGTTTAACAACTTTTGCATGTTAGGGAGTATAGCAAATATCCCAATTGAACCCGTTACGGTGTTAGGCTGAGCGTAAATAGAATCTGCCGCGCAAGCGATATAATACCCGCCCGACGCCGCCATATCCCCCATAGAAACAATAACCGGCTTTACCTTGCGTGTTAACATTACCTCGCGCCAAATCACATCAGACGCTAAAGAACTGCCTCCCGGCGAATTTACACGTAGTACAACGGCTTTGATCTTATCATCGGTACGAACTTTACGCAGTGCTTTTGAAAGGGTTTCTGAGCCGATGTTATTATCACTTCCTTCTCCCCCTGCTATTTCTCCCGACGCGTAAACCATAGCTATGCGGTTAGTTGATACTTCGCTATCCTCGTTACCTGCTGCGTTGGTATAATCAACCAGATCAATGGTATTTAAATCGCTTTTTAAGCTTACTCCGGTACGTTTTTTTAAATCGGCTATAATTTCATCCTTGTATTTCAAACCGTCTACCAAGCGGTACTTGACAGCGTCCTCGGGCTCTTTTATATAAAGATCATCGGCGTATTTATATAACGAGTCTTTATTTATGCCGCGGCTCGCGCCGATACCTTTTAAATAATGGTTGTACAGCGAATTGATGTATGAGTTTACCTGTAAACGATTGGCATCGCTCATTTTTGTGAGGATATAAGGCTCCACAGCACTTTTATAAGTACCCACCTTAATTACCTGTGCCTCAATCCCCAATTTATCAAGCGCGCCCTTATAAAAAGTTACGTCTGAGCTAAATCCATCAAATTCAAGCATGCCTTTAGGGTTAAGGTAGATCTTGTCTGCTACCGATGCCAGATAATAGAACCCTTTGGTGTAGACTTCGCTGTAAGCGACTATAAACTTACCCGACTTTTTAAAATCAATAAGCCCATTGCGTATCTCTTCAGTAGTGGCCTGCCCTGATTGCATGTAGCCTTCATCCAGGAAAATACCTTTTATTTTGTTGTCGGTTTTAGCCTTTTTTATATTGGCCAAAATATCCTTTAAACCTATATTCTTATCGCCGCCGAGGCCTAAAAAGTCAAGGCCCTCAAGCGGGTTTTGAGGCGTGCGTTCTTCAATTGTGTTTTTTAACGATATATAAAGTATGCTATTATTATCAACAATAGCGCTTTTTTCGCCACCGGCAGATGATATTATTCCCCCCAAAATAAGCACCAAAACCAGCGTCAATACCAAAACCGACAAAACTACGCCAACAACAGTTGCTAATACAAACTTGAAAAATTGCTTCATTTAATATTATTATATAACTATGCAAACTTAATAAAAGGCAAGATATTAAGTTAGTATTAAGAGCCTTGCTCCTTATATTTGTTACAACAATGAATAACGTTTTTTTATTATTGGGAAGCAATCTGGGAGACAGAAAGCTGTTATTACAAATGGCTGTAACGAAGATAGCAGAGCGGGTTGGCGGGGTATTGAAACAATCAGCCTTATACGAAACACAATCATGGGGGAAGGCGGGCGAACCTGATTACTTGAACCAAGTTGTTTTTTTACAAACTCAACTGTCTTCAAATAAGGTGCTTAATGAAATACTGAAAATAGAGACCAGTATGGGACGCATACGCGACGAAAAATGGGGATCGAGATTGATAGATATTGATATTTTGTTTTATAATGATGAGATCATCAAGCAAAATGACTTAGTAGTACCTCACCCTGAATTGCATAACCGGAGATTTACGTTAGAACCCCTTGTTGAGATAGCGCCCGAACTGGTTCACCCGCTGCTTAATAAAACAATGTTAGAATTGAAAAAAAATCTGACAGACAGTTTGATCGTAAAAAAATTATAAATTTGAATCATTAACCTTTTATATGACAGAAATTCCTTCCGGACCTGACTTTGACCTGGCCTTGTTATTGGAGATAGCTGATGGCAGCGATGAATTTATTGTTGACTCGATAGATATGTTCATGCAACAAACTCCGGAATCATTACAACAGGTAATTGAGGCCATCAACGCGCAGGACTGGCCAACAGCCGGATCGGCAGCCCACAAAATGAAATCAACTTTTGGTTTTTTTGGAATGCTGGAAAGCCAGGCGCTTATCCATCAAATTGAGTTAAGCTGTAAAGGTGGCTCGCCGAACGTTGCCGAGGTTTTGACACAATTTAACCAGGTTGAGGCTAATCTTGCCGAAAACACAAAAAGATTACTTAAAATAAAAGCTGACGCAGGAGCCTAAACCTGTTCTAATTTAAAGCTGTAGCTTTCCATTATTAAATTTGCCAGCAAGTTTTTACATGCCTGATCAACTTTAGCATGGGCAGCTTGCTCATTTTCGGCCTCTATTTGCAATGAAATATGTTTGCCGATACGTACATTCTGAATTTCGGATAATCCTAAATTTTTCATGCTTCCTGTAACCGCTTTTCCTTGCGGATCAAGAATTTCTTTTTTTGGCATTACGTCAATTTCAGCCTGGAACTTTGTCATTTGCAAATTTAAATTGAATTATAGATAGGGTGATGTAGATAAAAATAACCACCGGAACAGCGACAAATTTAAAAAATAGTATCAATATTGCCGAAAACAGCAGTAATAAATAACGGTAAATATTTCTGTTAAAATCGCGGTTTTTGAATTTAAGCGACATTAGCGGCATTTCCATAACTAACAGGGCGCACATCACAATAATAAATACAGTAAGGCCATATGGATTGAGAATGAAACGCGACAGCGACGGATACTGTTGTAAAATAAGCGGAAAAGAAGCGATAAGAATAGCGTTAGCCGGTGTAGGCAGGCCAATAAATATTTCTGCCTGCCGGGTATCAGTATTAAATTTTGCCAGCCTTAATGCAGAAAATACCGGAATAAGAAACGCGGAGAAATTTAAATAGGTACTTACCTTATCAATTTGCGGAGCCTGTAAAAATAGTTGATAAAGTATTACAGATGGCAACACCCCAAAGCTTACCATATCTGCAAGCGAATCAAGGTCCTTTCCAATTCCTGAAAATGATTTTAAAACCCTTGAAGCAAAGCCATCAAAAAAATCAAATATGGCAGCTAAAAAAAGCGCGTATGCTGCAAAAATAAGTTCTCCCTGAAAGGCAAAGACTATCCCTACACAACCACTGAACAAGTTTGCACAGGTGATAAAATTGGGGATATGCTTTCTAACTCGTTTCCTCATTATGCAGCTAAGGTAAAGCTAATACCTTAAATAAATTAATAATTGCTTATTAAGTTAATGGTGAGTGGTTGATTAGGTGAATAGTTAGCAATGTAAAGGTTGCTAAACCACTCAATCAACCTTATAAACCACTCACTTAACCCACCAAAACTATTAAGAATTCATTGAAATAAGGAATTCTTCATTGGTTTTTGTACCCCTGATCTGGCTTTGCAGAAACTCCATTGCTTCCAACGAGTTCATATCAGCAAGGTGGTTACGCAATATCCAGATGCGTTGAAGGCTTTCGCGATCAAGCAATAAATCGTCTCTACGTGTGCTTGACGCAGTTATATCAATAGCAGGGAATATACGTTTGTTAGATAATTTTCTATCCAGTTGCAGCTCCATGTTACCGGTACCTTTAAATTCTTCAAAGATAACCTCATCCATTTTAGAGCCTGTTTCTGTTAAAGCTGTAGCTATAATAGTTAATGAGCCGCCATCCTCAATGTTACGTGCCGCACCAAAAAAGCGTTTAGGTTTGTGCAACGCGTTGGCATCAACACCACCAGATAATATTTTGCCTGATGCAGGAGCCACGGTATTATACGCACGCGCCAAACGGGTGATAGAATCCAATAAGATAACCACGTCATGGCCGCACTCAACCATACGCTTAGCTTTTTCAAGAACAATATTGGCTATTTTTACATGGCGCTCAGCAGGCTCATCAAATGTTGACGATACAACTTCTGCACGTACGCTACGTGCCATATCGGTCACCTCTTCAGGGCGCTCATCTATCAAAAGAATAATCAAGTATACTTCAGGATGGTTTTTAGCAATAGAGTTGGCTACATCCTTTAACAACATGGTTTTACCTGTTTTAGGTTGCGCCACAATTAAACCACGCTGCCCCTTACCTATAGGCGAGAAAAGATCCATTATACGGGTTGAATAATTACCCGGATCAGTAAACAAATTCAATCGCTCTGATGGGAACAAGGGTGTTAAGTGGTCAAACGGAACACGGTCACGTACTTCGGCAGGTATCCTGCCGTTAATGGCTTCTACGCGTACCAACGGAAAGTATTTCTCCCCCTCTTTTGGCGGGCGAATGCTACCGCGCACGGTATCGCCTGTTTTAAGGCCGAAAAGCTTTATCTGCGATTGCGATACATATATATCATCAGGAGATGTTAAATAGTTATAATCAGAAGAGCGCAGGAAACCGTAGCCATCAGGCATGATCTCTAAAACACCTTCGTTAACTATAACATTATCAAAATCAAGATTTATGGCAGGCTCCTGTGGTTTTTGCTGGTTATTAACTCTCCGTTCAAATTTCTGCGGGCGTGTATCAGCAGCTTCTTCCGGTGCTTGTGCCGGCGTCTCAAATTCTGCTGCAACAGGGCTCGCTTCTGGTTCAACATCTTCGGCAGGCGCCTCGTCTTCCGCCTCAAACAGATTAGTATCGTCTAACGGTACTTCAATACGTGGTTTTGTGCCTTTTATAACGCGGCTTCTTTTACGCGGCTTATCATCTGCATCTTCACCCACCGGTGCGTTAACAGGTGTGTAATTATTTTCAACGGTAGCTTGCTGTGAACGCGCAGCTTCAATAAGCTGCTGCATTTCAACAATGCCGGATATTAATTGTGGTTTCCTAAGCTCGTCGGCGTCGGCTATACCTAAACTTTTTGCAATTTCGCGCAGCTCAGATACGAGCTTGTCGTTCAATTCGGTTGTATCAAACATAAATGAAGTTAATTCAAAGGGGAATTTTTTTTGTATGTATTATTGGTGAGCGTCAGTTTTTATACGCGTGTCGGCTCTACAGTTTGTTTTTTGAAATAATCTTTCCGCAACATGTAAAGTTATCGGATAGACAATAATTAAGAAATTTAATCTGCAACTTGTGTTTCAGCATTTAAACCCGGGAAATTTATATTATAATTAAATAACGTGGGATTTAAAATTTGTTTCTTTAGTGCAAGAAAATTCAGGAAAACAGTGCAATTCTACTCAAATAATTTTAAAAAACAAATTTTTAAAAAAAATATGCTTAATAGATGAACTGTTGTATTAATTTTTAGTTTTTTTGAACCACCGAAAATACTTAATCCCCTGCAATTAACTTATGATCTCGCGCCAGGAACTGATAAACCAGATAAAGCAAAAAAAATCTTTTTTATGTGTCGGCCTTGATCCCGATATTGACAAGATACCACACTTTCTGCTGTCCTACCCGGATCCTGTATTTGAGTTTAACAAACGGATTATTGACGCAACAAAGGACTTATGTGTTGCATATAAACCCAATTCGGCTTTTTATGAGTGCCGGGGCATAAAAGGCCTGCAAAGCTTGATAGCCACATGGGAATACCTACCCAAAGATTGCCTTACTATTATTGATGCCAAACGCGGTGATATTGGCAATACCTCTGATAAATATGCCCAGGCATTTTTAGATGAAGCCTCATCAGGAATGAGCTTTGACGCCATTACGGTTACGCCGTATATGGGTAATGATAGCATTTTACCTTATTTGAAATACGAGGGTAAATGGATAATTATATTGGCGCTTACGTCGTCTGTAGGTAGTAAAGATTTTCAGTATTTACCCACAGCGGATGGGCATTTATACGACACTGTAATAAAAAAAGCCAACAGCTGGGCAGGTGCCGATCGGCTAATGTACGTGGTGGGTGCAACAAAAAGCACTGAGTTTACAGATATACGCAAATACGCTCCTGATAATTTCTTACTGGTACCCGGCGTAGGCGCGCAGGGTGGCAGTTTGCAAGAAGTATGCAAATACGGCATAACCAAAGATTGTGGTTTGCTGGTAAATTCATCGCGCGGAATTATCTACGCGAGTAATGGCGAAGATTTTGCAGATGCCGCCCGCGCCGAAGCACTTAAGCTACAACAGCAAATGCAGATTGAGTTGGAGATGGCGAGTATTATATAGCGTCAAGAGCCAAGAGTTAAGCCTATTTATCGACTTACCATCTTGACTCTTGGTTCTTGGCTCTTGATTCTACACCTCTACTTTCCCTTCAATGGAATCATCAAGTGTTTTACCGATAGCGGCCCCCACTAACATTTTAACAAATGCTACCGCATTACCGTGTTTGTTGTCCCAATAATATCCTTCGGAGGGTTCTACTTTTAATACCGCTATACGCGGATCTTCCTGTCCTTCGGTAAACCAAGTTTTCATTAAAGGATCCCATAGCTCAGCAATTTTTTGCTTGTCTGCACTTGATGAAGCCACGCCGTAAATATTTAAGAAGTCTGAGTGCTCTGAGCCTTTAAATAACATATGCACAAAAGGATCAGCATTTATTTCCTGGAAGGTATGGCTATCATTGGCAAACAAAAACCAGAAGTTACCTTCGTCGTCTATTTGTTGCACAGCCATTGGCCTGGTGGAAAAAGGGATGCCTGTTTTAATGTTGCTGCAAAAGAAGCAGGTAGCTTTATCAGCGAGTTCTTTGAATTTTTTTACCGCTTCCGGGCCGGCAAGATCTTTTTTATTGTCTTCGGGTTGTTGTTGATTGATACTATTCATAATAATATATGCTTTAACAAACTATATCAAATAGCCCGCCAAAGCATACATCGCAATTAATAAAATTAATTACTAAGAATAAAAAAGCAATATTATTGATAAAACCCGAAGTAGTCGCGAGCATTGTTGTAGCAAATATCTTCTACAATTTTGCCTGTCCACGCAATGTCGTTAGGCAACTCCCCGTTTTCTATATCATTGCCAAACAGGTTACATAGTATCCTTCTGAAATACTCATGCCGCGGGAACGACATAAAACTACGCGAATCTGTAAGCATACCTACCATGCGGCTTAGCAAGCCTATATTTGAGAGCGAATTCATTTGATTGATCATCCCCTCTTTTTGATCCATAAACCACCAGGCAGAGCCGAACTGTACTTTTCCAACTACAGATCCGTCGTTAAAATTGCCAGCCATTGAAGCAAACAGGTCATTGTTAACAGGGTTGTTGTTGTACAAAATAGTTTTTGCTAATCTGTTGTCGGTATCTAACTTGTCTAAGAACCTTGAAAGACTTTTGCCATGTGTAAAATCTCCTATCGAATCCCAGCCAGTGTCCGGTCCTAAAGTTGAAAGCGCACGGGTATTATTATTGCGTAAAGCACCCACGTGATACTGCTGCACCCAACCTTTTTCATGATCCCACAAAGCGAATTGGTAAAGCAGGGCCGACTTGAACTTTAAATTCTCATCTGCAGTGATCTCGCTATTGCTTCTTATCTTTTTAAATATCTGCACTATCTCGGCATCGGTATAATCAGCCGCATAAACATAATCTAAGCCGTGATCTGATAGTTTGCCTCCGTTGGTGGCAAAATAATCATGCCGTGATTTTAAAGCTAAAAGGTATTCGTCGAGGTTGGTGATGTGCGTGTCAGAGATTTTTTCAAGCCTATCTATATACTCATTTAGCGCCGCAACGCTATCTGCATTCATGGCCTTATCCGGGCGAAAGGAAGGCAGCACTTTTACTCCAAAATTATCTTCTTTTATTTTTTTATGATCAGCCAGATTATCTAAAGGGTCATCTGTTGTACAAACAACCTCAACTTGGTTTTTTTTCAAAAGGCTGCGGACACTATATTCAGGCGATTGAAGTTTTTCAGTACATTCATCATATATCCTTGCAGCGGTTGCAGGCGAAAGAACATCCTTAATTCCAAAATAGCGTTGCAACTCAAGATGCGTCCAATGAAATAGCGGGTTACGCAAGGTATAAGGCACTGTGGCCGCCCACATTTCAAACTTTTCTCTATCACTTTTATTACCAGTTATGTAGGCCTCGTTTACCCCATTGGCACGCATAGCACGCCATTTATAATGATCGCCTTTTAACCAAATCTGGGTGATGTTAGCAAATTGTTTATCAGAGGCAATTTCATCCTGAGGCAAGTGACAATGGTAATCTATAATAGGCTTACCGGCTGCGTAGTCATGATACAATAGCTGCGCCGTTTTAGTATCCAATAAGAAATTGTCATCGAGAAAATTCTTCATTAAGTTCCTTGTATTTGCGGATGGCAATAATACCATTATCCACAATTACTTAGGTTCCTTTTTCCAAAAAAAAAATGTTAAAATACTATATCGTTTTCGGCTTTTGGAAAATCAAAATCTTTTACGCACGACACGATCTTTCACCTCTTTTATTACAATGAATCACGATCTATAGAAGCATCTATCCTACCGCCTGATTTAAAGCGATAATAGCTGGTTTAAAATCTTGCTTAGCCACTACAAACTGAATATTCACCTTGCCTTTGGCTACGCCGGCGCTTAGGATATTGATATCTGCTTTTGCCAATCCTGCCGCTGCTTTAGCTAACAACCCGGGCTGATCCATATTGCTGCCCAACAGACAAACCATCGCAACAGGCTCAGTAGTTACTCTTTCAAAATTTTGCTGCAGCTCGTCTATCAGTTCCTGTTTGAGGTCATTCTCCCAAATAACAATACTGATGCTGTTGGCGCTGGTAACTTTATAGGTATAGCTGATACCATGGTTATAAAAAGCCTGCATTATGCGTAAGTCGCTGCCTACGTTGCCGGTCATTAATGGATCGTAAATATCAATCATTAATTGCTTATCAGTTCCGGTTATAACTTCTACCCTTTTTATGGTAGATACATAACCGTTTGTTATGAGCGTACCCGGATGCTCGGGCTCGAAGGTGTTTTTTATGCGTAAATGGATGCCGGCCATTTCAAGCGGTTTGGCGGCTTTTGGGTGGATAGCCTCCATACCCACATCAGCAAGCTGATCTGCAATATCAAAGTTTGTATGACCAACAGGGCGTACGTTCTCAATACCAACCAGGCCGGGATCGGCAGTAGATAGGTGGTACTCTTTATGAATAATAGCTTCCTGTGGCTTTAGTATCTCAGCTATCTTGCTGAATGTCACTTCCGAGTAACCGCGGTCAAACTCACGCATAATACCCTCAGTTCCTTTTGCATAGCCGGTAGCGATAACCACACAGCTGTTCAGGTCGATTGTTGAAAATGCGTCTTTTATGCGCTCGCTGATGGTAAGCGCACGGGCATCGTTAAGGCCGGCTAAGTCAAGCAAATGGGCATTTATACCTTTTTGCTTAAGGATACTTGATAATACATAAGCAGAATGTGTTTCGCCAAGCGATGCAAGAATCTCCCTGGCTGCCAGTAAAATGCCTTCGTTCAGGTATCCTGAGGCCAGCATGGTAACCGCACCCTCCAGGTAGTTAAGGGCAGTTTGCATGGTACTGTCAACCATGGCATCGGCTTGTGTCAAATCAAGGCCAAGTGGCTCATATTGCTTGTTCAACTCTTTAAGATGCACAGCAACAGCGTTTAACTCCGCGCGGAAATCTTCGTGGCTTGCCAGTTTTTGGTATACACCGGGCGCTTTAGTCTTCTTGTTCTCAAGTAACACGTTGGTTACGCCAGAAAACGCCGATACAACAAAAACACGGTTGTACACGTCTGCGCCGGTTTTGTTGTATAATACAATATTATCTATTACTTGGTGAAGCGCACTCATTGAGGTGCCGCCAATTTTCTCTACAGTTAGCATAATTGTTAAAAAGGGCTCAAAACTACATAATTTGTTTTAGACGTGCACGCTGTCCCACACGCGTGTGAGACAAAATGGGCCGGGATGGGACGCATTTTGTAGTAAATGGTTGGCAGTAAGCAGTTTGCAATTTTGTAGTGGGACAAAGTGAGACTACTTATTCGTCAGGAAAATTACCTGCAGATTTGGCATAACTACTTAATTACAAGCGAATTGAAAAAAAATGATTTTTCGTCCCAATGTCTCGTCCTGAAATAGGTTTACACATTAAGTAAACAAAGATGGACGAAAGAACAGCAGAATCGATACTTATGGATCGTAATTTATTGGGATTAAATTACCGAGCTTTAGAGAAAAAGTACGGAATATCCCGTGCGCAAATCCACCGGATGGTGATGTCAAAGCAAAAGAAAGAAAAGAAGCCGGCAGCAATTAAAGCCATTTCAGTAGAAGACACAACCTTACCGGATGATGTTAAGACGCTCCGTGAGGAGCTTCGAAAAGCTCGTCTGAAGATTGAGTTACAGGATCTGATGATCGATATATCCAGTAAGGAGCTGGGTATAGACCTGCGAAAAAAGCATGGCACCAGGCGGTCCAAATGAAAATGCAAAGCTGCTCACGGGGACTTCGTGAGCTTTGCAGACTGCTTGGTCATTCGCCACAGGCGTATTATCAATATCAAAAAGCATTAGGAAAAAGTGTACTGGAGGACGACCTGATAATCGCTCAGGTGCTTGCTCACCGCCTGCTTCAACCGAAACTTGGAGGACGAAAGTTGTATGCGATGATGGAGCCATTTATGGCAGATCATCATATCGTCAGGGGCAGAGACCGGGTGTTTGACCTGCTGCGTGAAAACGGTTTGTTAAACAGAAAGCGTAGGCACAGTAAGCCCCGGACAACGGACTCGAATCACTGGATGAAGAAATACCCCGACCTGATAAAGGGTATCGTATTAAGCCGTTCAGAAGAATTATGGGTGAGTGACATTACCTATATACGACTGAAAAAGAGCATATTCGCTTATCTGAGTTTGGTTACAGATGCTTACAGTCGTAAGATCGTGGGTTACCACATGAATAAGGACCTATCAGGTCAGGGGCCTGTGGCGGCTCTGGAAATGGCGCTTAAAGAAAGGACGGGTAATGAACTGTTGATCCATCATTCAGACCGTGGTTCACAATACTGTTGTGAAAACTATATCGGTTTGTTAAATCAAGCCGCTATCGCTATCAGCATGACCCAAAGCGGTGATCCCAGGGATAATGCCATTGCAGAAAGAGTAAACGGAATACTAAAGCTGGAGTTACTTAAGGAAGTATATCCCCACCTTACAAGCGCCCGGGAGTCGGCAGTAACAGCTGTTGAGATTTATAACAGCGTGAGGCTGCATAGCAGCATTGATATGATGACCCCTGACCAGGCACATGGGCAAACCGGCCCGATCCAACGTAAATGGAAGAGTTGGGTTAACAGACCCTGCAGAAATCGGGTACCACAGTTTTAAACAAAAGAAAGGAGACAGTAAAAAGAAAAAAGAAGCAAAAAACGAAAAACATGTGGAAATATGGAAAACTGAAGGAGTTTCCCACATTCCCACACAACAAGCAAACAACAATAGTTTATTCTTTATATTTAGAAAAGTGTAAACCTATAACAGGACTAAAATTAAAGTGTAAACTTATCACAGGATTAATCATTAAAAGTGTAAACTTTTTTCAGGACGATACACAATTTGTCCCATTATCAATTGTTAAAGATTAATATTATAGCTGTGTTTATTCTCGCACATTACAAAGGTGCTGTGCGTACTGCCTATGCTGGTTACCGATCCTAATTTGTTGAATACAAAATCCTGATAGTGCTTCATATCCCTGGCGTAAACCTTCAATAAAAAGTCAAAATCGCCCGAAATGTTATAACATTCCACCACCTCGTTTAACTTCATTATATCGGTTACAAACTTATGCCCTATGCTTTTATCATGCTGTTTAAGCTTGATATTACAAAAAACTATTAATCCGTAATTAAGCTTTTCAGCATCTATTATGGCAATGTATTTTTTTATGTAGCCACCTGTTTTTAGTTTTTTAACTCTTTCAAAGACCGGCGAGGGCGATAGGTTTACCTTTGCGGCCAACTCTTTTATAGTGATCTCAGAGTCCTCGCCAAGCATTTTCAGCAGTCGTATATCGGTTTCGTCTAATTCCTCCATAGAATAATTATCTGTTTCGTTTTAAATTAGGCTAATTCAAAAGACTAATTACCTTTAATAATTATCAAATATAGATTTTATTACTGATTATAAAATCAAATACAGCATTTAAATCTACATAAATAGCTTTGTAAAGAATTTAATTCACCGTAATGTAAGTTCTATTCTTTCAATTTATCTATCTAAAATGCTAACGCAAAACCTGGGCTATCCGCGAATTGGTGGCCAACGACAATTAAAAAAAGCTTGCGAACAATACTGGGCAGGCAAAATCACCCTGGGCGAATTAAAAGAAGTTGCCCGCCAAATAAAAGAAACTAATTGGCAAACGCAATTAAATGCGGGTATAGACCTTATTCCCTGCAATGATTTTAGCTTTTACGACCATGTGTTAGACACCAGCTTAATGCTGGGCGTTATCCCGCATCGTTATACGCCATTGTTGTCCAAATTAACTACCAACAACGAGTATGACCTTTATTTTGCCATGGCGCGGGGTTATCAAAAAGACGGCCTGGACATTACCGCTATGAAAATGACCAAATGGCTGGATACCAATTATCATTACATAGTACCTGAATTTACAGCTAAGCAGGAGTTTCGTCTGTTCAATGAAAATATTTTTGGCGAGTATACAAGCGCTAAAAAGGTGCTTGGCCAAAAGGCCAAGCCTGTGCTGGTAGGCCCGGTAAGTTATTTGCTGCTGGGCAAAGAAAAAGAAGAGGGCTTTGAACGCGTTGATCTGATAAAAAAACTGGTGCCTGTTTATGTGGAGATCATCAATCGCCTTAAGCAACTGGGTGCAGAATGGATCCAGCTGGACGAGCCTTGCCTGGCGCTTGATCTTACAAAAAAAGAAAAAGAGGCATTTGAATTGGCTTATAAAAGCATTGCCAACCGGGTTAGCGGCGTTAAGTTATTGGTGGCAACCTATTTTGAGGCCCTGTTGGATAACGCACTGTTAGCCGTTAACCTGCCGGTTGCTGCGTTACATATTGACCTGGTGCGCGCACCCGAGCAATTGGATGAAGTGCTTGCCATTATTCCGGCTAACCTTCAACTTTCTATTGGTGTGGTAGACGGGCGTAACGTTTGGAAGAACGATTACGAAAGATCGCTAAGCCTGATCAACAGTGCTGTTGAAAAATTGGGGGCTGATAGAATTATCATTTCTCCCTCCTGCTCATTACTGCATAGCCCCATAGATTTAGAAGGCGAAACCACCATCGACCCGGAAATTAAAAACTGGATGGCCTTTGCCGAGCAAAAGTTGAATGAAGTAAGTGAACTGAAACAGATAGCAGACGGCAATACCGGGTTGCTTGAGGCCAATAAAAAAGCCATTGAAAGCAGGCGCACATCGCAAAAAGTGCATAAACAAGCTGTAAAAAACCGTGTAGCCACCATAACCGATGCAGATGTTACCCGCAACAGCGCCTTTACTGCAAGGCAGCATATACAGCATGAGCGTTTTAAGCTACCGGCTTTCCCTACAACGACAATTGGTTCGTTCCCACAAACTGATGATATCCGCCAGTTACGCGCTCAATTTAAAAAAGGCAATCTGACGTTAGAACAATATGAAAAACAAATAGAGCAGGCCACCATTGACGTAATACGCTGGCAGGAAGAAATAGACCTCGATGTGCTGGTACATGGCGAGTTTGAGCGCAACGATATGGTTGAATATTTTGGCGAACAGTTAGATGGATTTTTATTCACCAAAAACGGATGGGTGCAAAGTTATGGCAGCCGTTGTGTAAAGCCGCCAGTTATTTATGGTGATGTAAGTCGCCCGAAAGACATGACTGTACGCTGGACCAGGTTCGCGGCGGCACAAACCAACAAAACCATGAAAGGCATGTTAACCGGCCCGGTTACAATTTTGCAATGGTCGTTTGTGCGCGATGACCAGCCGAGGGATATAACTACCAATCAAATTGCTTTTGCCATTCATGATGAGGTTGTAGCCTTGGAGGCGGCTGGCATCGGTATTATTCAGATAGATGAAGCCGCCATTCGCGAAGGTTTGCCGCTGCGTAAAGCTAAACAACCTACTTATCTGGATTGGGCAGTAAAAGCTTTCAGGATAACGGCGAGCGGCGTTAACGATGAAACCCAGATCCATACACACATGTGCTACAGCGAGTTCAATAACATTATTGAACATATAGCCGCTATGGATGCTGATGTTATCACTATAGAAACATCGCGCTCGCAAATGGAGCTTTTGCAGGCTTTCGCGAAGTTTAAGTACCCGAATGAGATTGGCCCCGGTGTGTATGATATCCATTCGCCCCGCGTGCCAACAACAGATGAGATGGCTTTGCTTTTGGCTAAAGCGGCAGAATTGCTGCCTGTACGGCATTTATGGGTAAACCCGGACTGTGGTTTAAAAACCCGTAAATGGCCTGAAACAAAGGCGGCTTTAATAAACATGGTGGCCGCAGCTAAAAAGGCAAGGGAAACAATAAAATAATAAGATAAAACGACGAATGCTCGACGAATAAGAACGAAGCGGTGGTTGGAGCGATTCCCCTCTTTGAGACGGTGTGGTGGGGTGTGTTATATATGCGGCATAACACACCCCGCAGCCACGCAGTCAAACTCACCCCCTCTCAAAACGGGAGTTCGCTTTAACACACTTTGTTTTAAATCGCAACTTACATTCCCGGCAACTTTATGCCCGCATCTTTTACGTCCTGCAATATTGCCTCCTGTATGGCCAGCCTGGTATCCTGAAATCCATGCGCATTTACCCATACATTTATTGCAAGCAAATATCCATCGGGTTGTAGTTCGCCAACTCCTATCCTTCGCTCAGGTTTCACCAGTACATTTTCGCAATGATCTATTGCCTGGTTAACTACTTTTTTAACCTCCCTGATATCAATAGCATTCGGAATTTTCATATTAATATCCAGGCGTCGGTTTCCCTGTCTTGTTATATTAATTATTACCTCGTTAGAGAGTTTGCTGTTAGGTACTATCACCACCCTGTTATCAAAAGTGGTTACAATGGTGTAAAACACTTCTATTTCTGTAACTGTGCCTTCCAAACCCTGTGTAATAATGTTATCGCCAACCGAAAATGGTTTTAGCAGCAAAATTAATATCCCGCTGGAGAAATTTTGCAAGGTACCAGACAATGCCAAACCGGCAGCAACGCCAAAAGCACCAACAATGGCTGTAAACAACGTAAGCTCAACCCCTATTATCTGCATTACGCCCAATACAAGCAGAATGCGCAGCGCCACACCCAATAAGCTTAGCAAAAAAGGTTTTACAGAGTCTGCTACATCCTTATCATGCATTTTTTGGTGCGAGCGGTTTACTATCCACTTTATTACCTTTAAACCTATAAATAAAACCAATACGCCAACAATTATCCTGGGGCCATAATCAAGCATCCAGTTATAGGCGTGATCGTATAACTTATCTAATGTCCATGCTTCTTTTTTTTCTACAACTTTTTTAACGTCAATCATACTTTCACAACAATTAATTATAAAAAGTGTTGAGTTTTGATGAATCCAATGTTGTTTTGCTGAAATAATGATCTTTGTTGTCTCTTTTATGAAACCTGCAGGTATGGCACTTTATCCTTTTATATTGGTTAAAAGAAAGGAGCTAAAAAAGGACAAGGTATTGATCCGCCACGAACAGATCCACCTGCAGCAGCAAAAAGAGTTATTGATACTGCCGTTTTATTTGATGTATCTACTTTGCTATTGCTATAATTTAATTCGCTTACGTAACCATCATAAAGCTTACATGCAAATCCCCTTTGAACGCGAAGCTTACAGGCACGAAAAAGAGCCGGATTATTTAAATAAGCGAAAATTTTGGGCGTGGTTGCAAAGCTAAGGCTGGCCGTAATTTTTAAAAGTACACCAATTATTAGCTTTGTCTTTTTTTTATTGCTGAAATAAGCTAATTTACCGCAACTACATTTTAAATATGGTGAGTGATATAAACAACTGTAGAAGTTGCGATAATGCAGTTACGGAGAAATTTTGCGGCAATTGCGGCCAGGCAGTTCATGTAAAAAGAGTTGATTTTCATTACGTCTGGCACGAAGTACAGCACCTGCTGCATTTTGAAAAAGGTTTTCTTTACACCATACAAGAATTGCTTATCCGGCCGGGAACGAGCGTTAAAGATTTTATTTCTTTTAACCGCAGCCGCCTTGTTAAGCCTGTTATCTTCCTTATAATTGCCTCACTGATCTATTCAACAGCCGAACATTTTTTTCATATAGAAGGAGAATACATTAACTACAGTTCAGACAAAGTTTCGGCTACCAGCGCTATTTTTTCATGGATAGAAGGCCATTATGGTTACGCAAACATTATGTTGGGCGTTTTCATCGCGGTGTGGATCAAAATATTTTTTAAACGGTATGCTTTCAACCTTTTTGAAATATTGATACTGCTGTGTTTCGCCATGGGAATGGGTATGTTAATTTTAGCCATAGTTGCTGCTATTGACGGGCTGTTTAAAGTTAAATTGATGGAAATAGGCGGTTATGCATGTGTGCTTTATTGCTCATGGGCTATAGGTAACTTTTTCGACAGGAAAAAGGTAATGAGTTATGTAAAAGCACTAATCGCCTACCTTTTTGGGATGATAACGTTCACCGTTATAGCTTTACTTGTGGGAGCGCTGGTTGATATTATTAATAAACATTAAAAAAAGCTTATCCGCTGTAACGTTTCGTCACTAACTATCGTCTACCTAATAAATAGGGAAGTGTGCCCGCATAACCGCCAAAAATATTTACACTAAACTGGCGTTTATATGGCAGCTTAACCCGTAATTTTGTAGTATAATTTTAAAGCCGATGAAACGTAATCTCATCATCACAATTATTTTAGCAGGAAGTTTGTTTGCAGGCACGGCCATGGCACAGCAAGCTGCTTTAGCTCCGGATCAAAATCCGCGTTATCATGAAAGCGCCAACAGGTATATGCTTGTGGCCGACTCGATAAACCGCCTGCAAGGTACAACCGTGCAAAACACTTATAAGGCTTACGATTGGTATACCGCCCGTGAAGAGCGCCGCCAGCAAAACCGCCAGTGGCGCAATACCTACGGCGGGTATAATAACTACTCGCCCGGATGGAGCCTGTATAGCGGTTATTCTTCTTACTATCCGTTTTACAACTCGTTTGGTAACTATGGTTATGGCTATGGTAACCGCTGGGGTGGTCGGGGTGGTCGCTGGGGTGTAGGTTTTGGCTACAGCTGGTAAAACGTTCAATAATCTAAATCATTTACAATTCATATATATGAAAATCAATAATCTATTAGCCGTTGCAGCTATTTCAGCGTCGGCATTGTTCTTTACTGCCTGCTCAAGGCAAGTTACCCGTGTTAGCACTGATGAAACAATAGATGTAAGCGGCTCATGGAACAACAGCGACTCGCGTATGGTGGCGCAGGACCTTACTAACCAGGTACTAAACGGCCCCTGGATAACTAACTACGCCCAAGCACATCCGGCTAAAAAACCTACCGTAGTTGTAGGTTTGGTTCAAAATAAAAGCCACGAGCACATTGAGGCCGAAACTTTTATAAAAGATGTAGAAAGTGCCTTTGTTAACACCCAGCGTGTAAGATTAGTGCAAGGCGGTAAAAAACGTGAAGAACTGCGCGCAGAAAAAGCAGATCAGCAAACCAACGCCAGCGTATCAACCATGAAGAAATTTGGTTTAGAGAACGGCGCTGATTATATTTTGCAAGGCTCTATCAACTCTATTGTTGATTCGCACAAACGCCAAAAGGTTGTTTATTACCAGGTTAATTTAGAGCTTACCGACATACAAACGAACGAAGTGGTTTGGATAGGCGAAAAGAAAATTGCCAAATACGTTAAGAACTAAGTTTACTAATGTATGCCCCCGCCCTGCCCCTTTTTACGGCAGATCAAATTTTATAATGACATTTATTAAAAAGTATTTTTTTGGAGCATCGTGCCTTATAGCACTGATGCTCTTTTTATCGGGCTGCGCCACGTATAATGAGCAGGTGTTGCCTTATTATAAAAGCGTGCGGACGGGCAATTATGCTAAAGCGGAAAAGCAACTGAACAAAAACAGCCTTATTCAAAAACCCCGTAACCAACTGCTGTTTTTAATGGAGAAGGGCCGTATTAGCCATTTAAACGGCGAGTACGAAAAGAGCAACCAGTATTTTAACGGGGCTGATTCATTATTAGAGAAGGGCCTAACTGATGCGGGCGATGCCGCTGTTGGTGTATTGGTCAATTCCATGTCGCAACGTTACAAGGGCGAAGACGTGGAGAAATTTATGATCCACTATTACAAAGCGCTTAACTACATCTACCTGGGCAAAAAGGAAGATGCCATTGTTGAGGCCCGCCGTATTACCTTGCAGGCACAGGAACAAGGGGATAAGTTTAACGACAAAACCAATCGTTACAGCAATGATGCGTTTTCGCTGATGCTGCAAGGAATGCTTTATGAGAGTGACGGCGACATAAACAATGCTTTTATATCCTACCGCAACGCTGCAGAACTATATCAAAACAGCCCGGATAAAACATGGTACGGTACAAGTATGCCAGCTGGACTAAAACTTGACCTGATACGCACCGCTAAGCTAAACGGCTTTACTGCTGATGCCGATATGTATGAGAAAATGTATGGCATTACGTATATGCCAATACCGCCATCGGCTGGTGGCGAACTGATATTTTTTTGGGAAAATGGCCCTGCCCCTATTAAAACCCAGGTAGATATGTATTTCGGGTTGATAAGGAACAGCAACGGCGACCTGTTTTTTAGCGATGCTACCGGCGGCTGGGTGATTCCTTTTAATTATACCGGCGACCGCAGGCGGGTAAATACCAAATCGATAGAGAGTTTAAGGGCAGCATTCCCTAAATACATCCCGCAGAACCCCTATTTTACAAGTGCAGTACTCAGCAACGATTCTGTAAAGGTAGGCCTTGAAAAAACGGAAGATGTGAACGAAATAGCTATTAAGACACTACAGCAACGCACCTTAAGCGAAGCCGCAAAGGTACTATCGCGTTTAGCGGTTAAAAAAATAGCCGAATATACCTTGCGCGAAAGTGCCAAAAGTAGCAACGGCCAAACCAATACACTTTTAGAAGGATTAGGTTATGGCATGCAGCTTTATAGCCTGCTATCAGAAAAAGCGGATACGCGGAGCTGGCAATCATTGCCCGGAAGTATATCTTACGCCCGCATCGCCTTAAAAAAAGGCGAGAATCAGATCAGCATTACACTTAAAAATCCGCAAGGAATAGACGAGGTAAAAACCATTAAAATTAACGGCAACGGTAAACTGCAGTTTTATAATTACGCCAGTCTGAGGTAATTAATCTAACCCCGGCGCCAGCAGATCCGGGTTTACATGGCCGTCATTCGCTTCAGTTATTTTTTGAAGACTATAACGTAAACCGCCGTCCTCATCAGTAGCAGCAATCAATCCTTTTGTATGCCATTCTGTTAGTATATGGTGCACGCCTGCTATCAGGTCTTTTCCTGCCGCATCATTATGCAGGTCCATCAGTTTCGCAGCTACTTCATCGGCAGTAGCATTGCCTAATTGCCCTAAAGCATACAAGGTTTGATCTTCTATAGCTGCAGCAGCATCAAAATGTGCGGGCACGTTCAAGGGTTTGTATTCTTCGCGAAATTCTTTATCGGTCATAAGTCAATTGTTTTGTTAATAACAAGACTTTAAACGTTTTGTTAAGCCTTTCTAAAAATTACGCTTTTTTATTCTTTTTCAGTTTCAGGTTCAGCACCTCTACCAATACAGAGAAAGCCATGGCAAAGTAGATATAACCTTTAGGTATATGCTGATCCAGCGCCTCGGCCAACAAGGACACCCCTATTAAAAGCAGAAAAGAAAGCGCCAGCATTTTAACGGTAGGGTGCTTATTAACAAAGTTGGCTATGCCACCTGCCGCCCAAAGCATTACCCCTACGGCCAGTACTACCGCAATTATCATGATTTCTACATGCTCGGCCATACCTACTGCGGTTATAACAGAATCAAGCGAGAAAACGATATCTAACACTACAATTTGCGCTATGGTGCCCCAAAAAGAGCGGCCCTTTCCGGCGCTAATACTTTCGTCTTCGTCTTCCAGCTTATGATGAATTTCGGCAGTGCTTTTATAAATCAGAAACAAGCCGCCTATCAATAAAATAAGATCTCGCCCGGATATGGCCAAATTAGCAACCCATTGCTCGTTGGTTACGCCTACCCAGTTAGCCACGTTAAAAATTGGGCTGGTAAGCGTCATTACCCAACTTATAGATAACAACAAAAGCACCCGGGTTACCATGGCAACGGATAAGCCAATTGTACGGCCTTTTTTTTGCTGATCTTTTGGTAGTTTATCTGTAAGAATAGATATAAATACAATATTATCTATCCCTAATACAATCTCGAGCACGGTAAGCGTTAAAAGTGATATCCAGGTGTCGGCCTGCGTAAATATTTCCATGTGGGCTAAATTACAAAATGAAAAACGGCATCAGGTCAATATTCAAGCATTTTCTGGCGCGTCTTCCCACTAAACATACGTTTTTGATAAGTGTTTGACAAAGCTCGTGGTATTAATGCAGATATTTGCTAAGTTATGAAACAAGCCTCCCTGCTGCTTCTGTTCCTTTTTTGTTTTACCGCCAGTGCCCAGGTATTGCGCAAGCGCACCACCAAACTAATGGGTGCCCGCTGGGATTTTACCATAGTAGCCAAGGACAGCCTGACCGCTGAACAAAACATTGATACCTGCATTGCCGAGGTTAGCCGGATAGAGAATTTGATATCTGACTGGATACCCGCAACACAGGTATCGCAGGTAAATAGCAACGCTGGCGTAGTACCGGTAAAAGTATCTGCTGAAGTATTTGAACTGACTAAACGCGCTTTACATTTATCGCAGATAACAGGTGGTGCGTTTGACATCACCTTTGCCGCAATGGACAGGATCTGGAAGTTTGATGGCAGCATGACAGAGATGCCCGGCCCCGAGGCAATAAAACGATCTGTAGAAAAAGTAGGTTACAAAAACATTTTTTTGGATAGCGTAAACTCTACCATTTACCTTAAATTAAAGGGGATGAAGATAGGTTTTGGCGCCTTAGGTGAAGGCTACGCTGCTGACCGTTGCCGTAGCATGATGCTGGCACGAGGCATCAGAGCGGGAATTGTGAATGGATCCGGCGATATGAGTACCTGGGGCAAGCAACCCAACGGAAAGTTTTGGACCATCGGCATAACAAACCCCGCTAAAACAACGGAACTTATCAAGGTGGTTGCACTAAAGCAGGGTTCGGTAGTAACATCAGGCAGTTATGAAAAATTTGTTGAGTTTAATGGTAAACGTTACAGTCATATTATTAACCCCAAAACGGGCTACCCTGCCACAGGGCTCACAAGCGTTACCATTTTTGGGCCGAGTGCCGAGGCTGCCAATGGATTCAGCACATCAATGATGGTGTTGGGCAAGGATGCCGCGTTAAAATTCATCAAACAGTTTCCGGCCTTTAAATACTTAATTATTACGGATAGCGGGGAGATTATAGCTTCAAAGCAATTGGGTATTAAAAAGCGGAAGCTTTAAGTAATAGTTAAGGACGTTTGTTATCCTGAGCGATAGCGAATGATGACAATTCTTTTGTTATACTCACCTAATAACAATCCGTGCGGATCTGATCTCTGGAGCGGTAGTAGCTTAACGTTTTGCCCGTTCTTTCATTGCAAATAATATCCAACAATTCAAAAACATCCTTCTGCATGGCTAAAGAGCCGCAGATCATTAAAACGCCTCCCCTTTCTAAAACATCTGTAACAAAGTCTGCATCGTTTTTTATCAGGTCGCTTACATATTGCTTTTTGCCCTCTCGCGAAAAAGCAATGGTATGTCGCCTAAGCTTACCGGTGGCTTTACTCCCCAAAATCAGGTCCTGATGTGCGGTATAAGATAACCGCTCTCTGAAACCGCAGTATAAATAGCAGGGAATGTGTTTATCGTTCTGATCTATCATGCCTAAAAAGGGAGCAATCCCGGTGCCGTTGGCAATCATAATTACTTCTCGCGCTTGCGCAGGGAAATGGAAATGATTGTTTGTCACCACACGCGCACGTATTTTCTCGCCAGCAGTTAAGGCATGCAAAAAACCTGAGCCTAATCCGTTTGGCTGCAGGCGCACACTCAGATGAATGTTACTGTCAACCACCCCTATAGAGTAAAGCCGTTCGCGGTGATCATTTGCCGGGTAAATAGCCAGCAGATCGCCTGATGTAACCTTAAGCCTTTTTCGCCCTTTAAGGCTGAGGGTAAATGTTCCGTCAACTCTTGTTGCGGCTGTATTAGCAGTTACTGTAAAAGTTTCCAGGCGATTATTATTAGTGTTGTTCAGTTGCAGCGTTGTTAGCTGTACGTTCGCTTGCTGCGACCATGCTTCGGCCCACAGGCCAAATTCTTCGGGTGAGCGGTCGTTTACGGTATGAATATCTATCAAAGCCGTTGCCCATGGTTGGGCGGCTAACTGCTGATCTACCTCAAAAGCATACTTACAAAAATCAGCATAAGCATGCGAGCCAAAACCCACTACTGAATAAGTGACCGAATTAACCTGAGGGTATTTTTTAAGCAGATCAACAAATTTAGTGGCATTGGTTGGCGCATCACCTAAACCGTAAGTGGCCGTCATTACTATTAAATGTTCGGCATTGGGGAATACCTCGTAATCATTTAATTGCGCTATATGCGATTTTTCTCCTCTTTTAAGCAGTTGCTGATGAATGGATTGCGCAAAACTGAAGGTGTTACCGTTTTCAGATCCCACCAGGATGATGAATTTACTTTCCTCAGCTTTGTATTTGTTTTTTTTGCGGTTGCGCAGCCGTTGCCAGGTTATGGCAAAGCCGGAGTAGATAAAGAAAAGAATATTTGCCGAAGCCACAGCTAAAATAACCGCCCAAACTATATTGGTTCTGCCTGTATGCAGGTCAAGGCTCAAATTGGTAAGTATTACCGCCTTTGGATATTTCACCTCGCTTAACACCTCGCCGGTAATTTGATTTAGTGCCAATTCGCCGGATTTTAGTTTGATGGTATAATAATCTTCAACGTCTTCTGAAAAAGGGAACTCAATGCTTTCCACCTCAGAAAGTTTGGTCTGTTTGAAAACACTAAAATCAGCAGCATTGCGCACCGGGCCTGATTTAATTTTATCGAAATCAACATCGGTAGATGCTTTATTGATATCGACTAAACCAAAGCGTGCTAAAGAAAGATAGGTACCGCTTAAAGCAATGATAAATATGGGAATCAGCGACCATCGCCCTAAAACAACGTGGTAAAACTGTGCGAAGTTATCGCGGGCAATGCGTGTGAAGAACCGCTTTACGCCCCGCTGCCGCTGGATAATAAGCGCTGTGCCTGATATGGTTATCAATAACAATAAAAAGGCTGTGAGGCCTATAAAAAACCTCCCTGTTTCGTGGATGAATAAGGAGCGGTGCAAAGCCGTTACCCATTGAAAAAACTCATCTTCAGGCTTTGGGGTACCTAATACTTTCCCGGTACTAGGGTTAACATAGGCAAGTAGTGCTTTACCATCTGCATCGCTGCCTTTTATCTGTACAAACTGGTGGGCGTCTACGGTTAATTCGCTTATACCCGGATAGGTTTTGCGGAGAACAGGTAAGGATTGCGCCAGCGTTACCTTATCAAGGTCGGCAGCGCGGTAAGGCTGCATTTTTTCCGTCACGGGCTGGAAAGCGAGAATAACACCCGTTACCGAAGCCAGCGTTAGTAAAAGAAAAGAAGATATGGCCAGTGCTAAATGGCTATATCTCCATACAGAAATTGTCATACTATGTTATAAAATCTGCTGGCTGTCAGGGTTGCAATGGCAATTTATTGTAACCCAATATTTATTTGTCATGGCGAGGGACGAAGCAATCGCGAACTTTGCATGCGGACCTTTCTCCGTGCAATTGCTTCGTACCTCGCAATGACAATTTATATTTTATGTTATTCGTAATTTTAGTTGGCGCTAAACCTTACATACCTGATGTACCCTGTGCCATCGGTTTTGGCAGCAAGCGCCTCGGTAGTCAATGGTATTTCAACGTCTTTAATATTGTAGGCTTTATCTTCTACAGCGCTTTCAAAACGCAGCTTATAGCCCGCGTTTACCTTGGCGTTCTCTATCTCTATTACATTTACCGCACGATCACCACCGGTTACTGATGCACCTGTTATAGCGTTAACTGCAGCTGGTTTTTTTAAGTAGAATTTGTTCCACTCTTTAATGGTTTTGTACCACTTCTTGTCAGAACCTAACACATAAAGCGTTTTTTCATAAGCGCCCTTGCTGTCTATTAACGATATGGCTATATAAGCGCCATCGCCCATGTAATTGGTCATCTGTATCATGCATTTGTACTTGGTAGTTTGCGCTAACGACGCGGCTGATTGTACACATATAATGGCTAAGGCAACAAATGCGGTTTTTATTATATTAGTTATCATATTATTTTAAGAAGGTAATGTCTGCTTTATTTTTTGATAGTGTTTCGTTCTCTTTTGCCAGATCAAATGCTGTTTCTTTAAAGGTGGTAACAGCATCCTTTTTAGCATCAATTGATAGCAGATATTTCAACATTGTATCATCCTTAGCTATCAGGGCTGCTTTGTGCAAGGCAGTGATGCCTTCTTTATTTTTGGCATTAATATCAATACCTAAAGGCTGCACACGTTTTACTAACGACAAATCATTCTTTGCTACAGCTAAATGATATAAAGTATTACCATCTTTTTGCGGCGCGGTGATATCCAAACCGGCTGTTTTAAGTGCGTTTAATTTATTGTCGAAATCCTCTGGTTTAGGCCCGCCCATGCCGGCGCCACCACGGCCACCTGCTGAACGATACGACTCAACCGCATAAAAAGCCAGGTTGTTACCTTTTTTATCTAATACTTTTACATCTGCACCTTTACTTATCAGGTAGCTAACCACCTCGGGCGAGTTGGCGCGTACGGCTAAGGTTAATGCAGTTTGACCTTGCAGGTTAGCCTGGTTAATGTTTTTTGTTTTAGGCAGCAATAACTCGTACACTGCAAGGTCGTGGTTAACCGCAGCCGCGCTCATCAATACATTGTTACCATCTTCGTTCACCTGGTCGGCAGATACGCCTTTTGCAAGGAAGTATTTTATTTGTTCTGCCTGGTTAGGTTTGCGGGCAATGGCATGTAATACATTCTCGCCATTTTTTGCAACGGCAGTTGGCTTTATACCAACACTCTCTAAATATTCAAAAATAGCCATACCTGTAGTTACTGGGGCAGCTCCACGGCCGCCACCACCTTGCGCTGCCATTAACATAGCATTAGCGTTTGGCTTCACTCCCTTTTCAACCAGTTTTTTCAAAAACTCTATGTTTCCTGAACGTGCCGCATAGCTAAATGCGTTGTTGCCCGCAGCGTCTGTACTGTTAAGGTTAACACCTTTTGATACGAAGTAATCAGTCAATACAAAATCCTTGTCGTTAGCTATGGCCAGCAAAAGTATGTTGGCGCCATCCTGGTTAACGTCTTTTTGCAGGTTTGCACCATTGGCTATAAACGCATCAAATATTTTGGTATTTTTTTGGCTGGCAGCAAATAACAACGGCGTACTGCCATGTGTGTCAACCAGATCCAATTTTGAACCTTTCTTCAACAGATACTCTACTAATTCAACATTACCACGACTGGCGGCCCAATGTAAATAGATTCGGCCATCGTGCGTTAATTTATTAACGTCGTTGCCGGGCTGCTCAATAAGATACTTTACAGTTTCTGTAGGCGCATTGGCGTTAATGGCCGTAACTACAGGGTCAAAACTGTTTGCGTTAAACTGCGATGGGTTATTTCCTTTAGCTATCTCGGCTTTTAGAGCGTCAACCGAAGGTGCGCCCTGCCAAAACGAAGCCTCTAAAAGCGTATTCTGCTGGGCTTGCGCTGTAAATGCAGCTAAAGCGAAAAATGCGATAAGTATTTTTTTCATGTCGATTTTTTAAAGTCCTCAAAGTTAATAGTAATCAGTCTAAATAAAAATATTATTTAAAATTAATCTAAATAGCCTTGACAAATTAATTTCTACATCTATATTTGCAGCCAATTAAGAATTAGTCTAAATAAACATACAATGAAAAACAAACTCTACACAATTTTACTTTCTCTCTTATTTATAACGGGTATAACCCTGGCCGATGACGGCGAAATAGAAAAAAACGGTAGCATAAAGGGCCATGTTCAAACCAGCGATGGTAAGCCTGCCGCTTTTGTAAGCGTTGGTATAACCGCTTCTAACAAGGGCACAACTACCGATGATAACGGTAATTATAAACTTACGGGCATAAAGGCGGGTACCTACACACTTAGAGTTTCTTTTGTAGGGATGCAAACACAGCAACAGCAAGTAACTGTAGCTTCGGGTAAGGAAAGCGTCCTTAACTTCACGCTTTCAGAGAACTCCTCGCAACTTAACGAGGTGGTAATTGCAGGTTCTAACCGACTTCACAAACCTGTTAGCGTGGGCAAATCAGGCTTAAAGCCAATGGATATCCCGCAGGCTATACAGGTGATTGACAGCACTATAATTACTGATCAGCAGATAAACCGCCTGGCAGACGTTATGAAAAACGTAAACGGCGTTGCTCTTGGTGAAAACAGAGGCTCAACAGGCGATACATTTTTTGCGCGTGGCTATTCGCTTGGCGGTAACAACGTATTAAAAAACGGCGCACGCACAACAATCGGCGGCTCGCCCGAGGCCAGTACACTGGAGTCGGTAGAGGTTTTAAAAGGTAGTGCGGCATTACTTTACGGTGGTGTAACCGGCGGAGCGGTGATAAATCTTGTTACCAAAAAACCTAAATTTAACTACGGTGGCGAGGTAAGCATGCGTGTGGGAAGCTATTCGTTTTACAAACCAACAGTTGATGTTTACGGTCCTATTTCTAAAAACGTGGCTTTCAGGATCATCGCGACAAAAGAAAACGCTAAAAGCTTCCGCGATGTGGTAAAAACAGATCGTTTTTATGTTAACCCATCATTGCTGTTTAAATTAGGCAAAAAAACAGAGTTGCTTGCTCAGGGCGACTACCTGAAAAGCAATTACACTCCCGACTTTGGCTTAGGCACTGTTGACGGTAAAATCCCTAACATTGGCCGTAACGCGTTTGTAAACACCTCATGGGCGTACAACAATACCAATACCAGCAGCGGGCAATTGAACTTAACTCATCATTTTAATGATAACTGGAAACTAAACGTTATAACTGCAGTTCAAAACTATAATCGTAATTATTTCGGTGCCGAGCGCCCGCAGCAAACAACAGCCGCCAATGGTACACCTGTATTAGCAGCACGCGCTTTAACCAGGTCAAAAACGGATGAATTTACCTACAATCAACAGCTTACACTTACGGGCAGCGCGTCAACCGGGTCAGTAAAGCACACCTTTTTGTTTGGTGCTGATGCGGATGAGTCGCTTACCAAAACCAATGCGTTTAAATATGGAGATCTGAGTACGTCGCTTACAACAGGTACTGCTACGCCAGTAAACTTGCTTGATCCATCTACTTATGCAACAAGTTTAGATATTCCTTATACACGCGTATATCAAACCACCACCGCGCCAATATACCGTATGGGTGCCTTTGCACAGGATCTGATAGCCTTGAGCGACAAATTTAAAGTATTGGCAGGCATCAGATATACTTATCAAAGAACACCAAAATCAAGCGCTTATAACGAAGATACCGGTGTAACTACCCTAGCCAACACCGGTATAGATGGCTTTAAAATAGACAAGGCGTTTTCTCCAAAATTTGGTTTGGTTTACCAGCCAATAAAAACAACATCATTTTACGTAAGCTACGCCAACAACTTTACATCTAATACCGGTGTTGATGTAAATAATAACCCAATGGGCCCATCTATTATTGACCAATACGAAGCAGGCGTTAAAAATGATTTCCTCGACGGTAAATTAACAGTGAATGTTACCGCTTACAGAATAGCCAATAACCGCTTTGCACAAGCCGCAATTATAAATGGCGTTACATCACCGGTTTTCAGAGAATTTGCCGGTGCCACCAAAAGCGATGGTTTGGAGATTGATATAACAGGTAAAATTTCTAAAGGATTATATTTTATTGCAGGTTATAGCTACAGCTATTTCCGTTACAGCAAAACGGCACCGGTTGTTGCAACACGCGTTGTTGATGGCAGTGGTAATCCTATTAATAACCCGGACGGTACACCCAGATTTACTTACACCGCAGGTATTACAGAAGGCGAACGTATTATCGGCACTACCCCGCATACTGCTAACGGAACAATATTTTACACCTTTACAGAAGGTGCTGTAAAAGGATTAAAACTGGGTGCATCCGGCTTTTATACCGGCAAGCGTAATATGGGCTTTAACACGCTTAAAGCGCCTGCTGCTGCACGTGGCGCCGTTGTTAACCTTGACGATTACGTTACTGTTGATCTGTCGGCAGGATACACTTACAAAAAGCTATCGTTATTAACCAAAGTATCAAACATAACTGACGAGCTTAACTTTATGGTTCATGAGAATTACAGTGTAAATCCAATACCTCCGCGTATGTTCTCTGCAACATTGTCTTACAAATTCTAATAGTTTAAACTAATTAATTAAAAAGCCGGATACTTAAAGTACCCGGCTTTTTTGTGTTTGACGCTTACAGACAAGTAGTTGGTACCTTAATTGTTACCGACAGTAAAGTTTAAAACATATAGCATTTGCAGTTGTATACTATAACATTGTAAATTGCGCTTATTAATTCAAAACAGATTTTATGAGATCAAAATTGTATAAACCGCTGGCACTGGCGGCCATAATGATATCGGTAACTACCGCGGGCATGGCCCAAACCGGCGAACCCGTAGAAAAAGCCAAAGCCAACAGCGATTATAAACCCGCTGTAGCAGGGCAAACGCGTATTGGCAGTGTTACCACCAAAACGCCATACACGGCAACAGTTATTAATACCGAATTAAAAGGCCCATGGGGTATTCATGTTTTGCCAGATGGGCGTTTATTAATAAGCGGTAAACCCGGCAACATGCAGATATTAACCGCTGATGGTAAATTAGATAAAACCATCACAGGTTTTCCTGATGTGCAATTTGCCAATCAAGGTGGCTTACTGGATGTAAACATTGATCCTGATTTTACTAAAAATCGCATGATTTACTGGACCTACGCCCAACCCGGTGAAGAAGGAGCTACCCTTGCAATTGCCAAAGGCAAACTTTCTGCCGATGAAACCAAGTTGGAAAATGTAAAAGTGATATATGAAGTTACACCGCGTTACAAAGGCGCCGGTCAGTTTGGCTCGCGTTTATTGTTTGATAAGCAGGGCAACATCGTTGTTAGTTCTGGCGACCGCATGGATGATGCCATACGCGTAAAAGCGCAGGACCTTGGCACTACCACCGGAAAAATACTCCGCATCACTAAAGAAGGTAAACCGGTTGCCGGCAACCCTTTTATTGGCAAAGCCGGTGCTAAACCCGAAATATATGCCTATGGTTTCCGTAACCAGGATGGCATGGCTTTTCACCCTGTTACCGGCGACCTTTGGGAAGTTGAGTTTGGGCCAAGAGGCGGCGATGAAGTAAATTTAATAAAACCCGGAGGCAACTATGGCTGGCCCGTAATTACCTATGGTATTGAATACAGGGGCGTAAAGGTTTATGATGGCATACAGCAAAAAGAAGGCATGATACAGCCGGTTTACTACTTTGACCCGGTAATATCGCCCGGCTGTATGATGTTTTACACCGGTAACATTGCCGAGTGGAAAAACAACATGTTTATTGGCGGATTAAGCAGTATGTTTATTACCCGCCTTGTTATTGAAAAAAATAAAGTAGTTGGCGAAGAGCGCTTGTTAGCTGATAAAAGAGAACGCTGGCGCTGCATTGCTACCGGTAAAGATGGTTTTATTTATGCAGGAACTGATAGCGGTAAGCTTTATAAGATCTCTAAGCAGTAGTATCCTTTAAACTGATATTGAAGCGCCCCGGATCAATGATCCGGGGCGCTTTTTTGTTATAGATTTATCAGCGGAATGATCAAGATACCGTTAATAGTAATTTACAATCACCTCCCTGATGTTGAGGGTGGTATTGATATGATAGCCATATTGCTTTCGGGCATTTTATATGCATTACCGTTTGCGCTGTGGCAGGCGTAAAACTTAATGTCAGATGCTTCATTTGGCCAAAGCTCATCAACAGTAAACGGGTTTTCGGGTATCACCATAACGCCATTGTTGGATACGGCTAAGCTATTTAGCGCTATATTTTTAATGTTAAACTGTGTGCCGCTTGGGTAAATAATATTCGAGGCTTCTTTTTTGCAACCTGCCATAACAACTACTGTCAGTAACAACAATAACTTTTTCATAATACAGTATTTAGGTGAGTTCTTCTTGGTTTAATAATGGTTTGTTTATACAGACAAAACTGCTCAACCTTACAACCTACAGCTATAGTACCGACAATGAAAAAGACGTAATAATTTGGTCTACAAAATCATCAACCCTTGTCAATCAAATAACGATAAGCTTTTCATATTTCATTCTAATACACAGCATCATCGTATTGAACATTTTTGATGCTGATTAAACTATTGGAACATGAAACTTAAAAACAAGCTAAAAATGCTGCTATTACTATTGGCAGTAACACCGGGCTCATATGCGCAAAACAGGAACACAATAGGTGCAAACCTTATGTATGGTGCCACAATGTTGGCCACACAGGGTGCTTATAAGGGGATTGGCCTTAATTACAATATAAGTACTGCCAATAGCCAGGCCGAGTGGACAAGGATGTTGAATGTAGAAAACATTACTATTGATGCCACTTTATATAATATGGACGGGGTTAGCGGCGGTACTGCTTTAACGGCGTACAATCCAAAGTTTAGCGAGAACGGATATTTTGGAACCCATGTGGCAGTATCAGGCGGTATTGACATCAGGCTGTTAAATGCTAATGGCTTTAAAGTTTTATTTGCACCTGGCCTGGGTCTGTTATATTCTACTAAGGACTATGTTACCACCGGCGGTGTAAACCAGGTTATGGGTGGCCGTTTAAATATTATAAGCAGCGCTAAGCTAAAGCTGGTTCTGCCGGTAGCTTACAATACTAATTTGCAAATAGGGGCCGTTATAGCGCATTGTTCAAATTCAAATACCAGCAAACCAAATGTAGGCTTAAACAAAATAGAGTCTTTTATCGGCATAACACAAGGCTTGTCGTCAAGCCGTGTACACGCTCCTAAGTTTAAGTTAGGCAGAAGCCCTGTTTCGTTTGAGCTTATTGCCGGATATACCGGCCAGATAACTACAGGTTTTTACCAGCTAAACGGTGTTAATTTACAACTGGATAAATCATTCCGAAAATCAACAACGCCCATTATTAAAGCCGGACTATCTGCTTCCTATAACCATTACCTAAATAATGTGCTGGGCCTTAAAGTAGGAACCGATATAGTTTATTCATCTAAAACATCCCCATTAGGATCTGCCACCAGCGATACCACAAGGTTTATACAAACATTCCAGGGAAATTACACGCCGGTGTACAGTAATCTTAATGTAGGTATAAATGCGGGTATAGACCTGCGTTTGGGCAGGGTAGTTTTTTCCGGCAGCTACGGCTATTATTTAGGCGGATATGAACGCTACATTTATAAAACAGGCGGAAACAGATTTGAATATGGCAGAATGTTTTATTCCACAGTATCAGCTAAGTACTTTATAACAAAACATATAGCCTTAAACGCTAAATCATACCTTAATAATTTTGGTGGTATTGGCGTTCAGGTAGGCATTTAAAATGCTTAGCTATTATATAACGCTAAAAATATACAGGAACGTATCTATACAGAAATTTATAAATTCATTTGTATGAAAACAGGAAGAACAATACAAAAAGAGGTAATGGCAGCTCTTGATGCCGAACCCAACCTGGATATAGCCAACATTGGCGTAAGCGTTAACCAGGGCGTGGTAACATTAAGTGGTCGGGTAACCAGCTATTCCCAAAAAATAACGGCGCAACAGGCTGTTTGGCACGTACCGGGCGTTAGGGCGTTTGTTGATCAGCTTGATCTGATATTACCTTTTGAAGAGAAGTTTACCGATGCCATTATTGCCGAAAAAATTCTGCAAACATTAGATAGTTTCAGTACAATAACAAATTACCACCTCCGGCTAAATGTAGATCAAGGGAGAGCCCAGCTTAAAGGCGAGGTTGATAGTGAAGACGAAAAACAGAAAGCAATTAATTCGGTATGGAACTTGCCTTATGTAAAGGATATAATTGATATGATAGCAGTTAGAACCGGGGTTGCCCAGACACAATCACTGCTTTAAAAATTTTTAATTGGAGTATTATCGCTACATTTAATCAGACCAAAAAACGCAACCTATTTACTTAAGCAATTACCGCGATAACTATGATCAGACATACGGACCAACTTTATGAAGTACTGGTAGTGGAGGATAATCCGGGAGATTTTATGCTTATTGAAGAAATGATTGCGGAGCAAATGACCGCCGTGGTGCACCGGGCCACAACGTTCAAACAAGCTAAAGGGTTGATTGAAGCAGGCAATTTCTATAACGTTGTATTGGTGGATCTTACTTTACCCGATAACACCGGCGAAGAATTGATACAGGATATGATGCAGTTGTGCCGCGATACACCGGTAATTGTATTAACCGGCATGACGGACTTCGACTTTGGTGTGCGATCATTAGCGATGGGTGTATCTGATTACCTGTTAAAAGATGAATTGACAGGCACAGCGCTATACAAGAGCATAGCTTATAGCGCAGAGCGAAAAAAGGTAATTTCTGCACTGGAAGCGTCGGAAAACCGTGCCCGCAGCTTTGCCGCGCAATTAAATACGGTATTAGAAGAAGAACGGTCGCGTATTGCACGCGAAATACATGATGAGTTTGGCCAGCAACTTACAGGCCTCAAAATGTCATTAACCGCGCTTAAAAGAAGCCAACCTGAAGGTATGGCACGCGAGACAATAATAGAGGGCCTGTTGGAAGAAGTGAACAACAGTATAACGTCTATTCGTAAAATTGCTAACGAATTACGTCCTGCCTTGCTGGATAAGTTAGGATTGTTTCCGGCGCTGGAGTGGTTGGCAAAAGAATTTTCAAAAAAAACCGGCATTGCTGCAGTTTGCTACTTTAAGCAGGAACCACCCGAAATGGACAGGGCGGCCCAGATCAATATTTTTCGGATATGCCAGGAAGCACTCAACAACACTGCAAAGCATGCACGTGCAACCGAAATTACGATGCTCGTCGAAAAAAAGAACGATCAATGGCAATTGATCATAGGCGATAATGGGCGGGGATTTGCCGCAAACCAAGCGGGTAATACTTTGTCTATGGGTTTGCTTAATATGCAGGAACGCGCCCATTTAATTGGCGCCGAATTAACAGTGGGCAGCAATTTTGCCGGCGGCACACTTATCATTTTAACATTGACTAACCATGCCCAGTAGTATATTAATAGCAGATGACCATTCGGCCATCAGAATAGGTGTAAAGCAAATTTGCGCAAACGAATTTCCCGGCATGCGTTTTGGCGAAGCGGTTAATTACACAGAGGTTTTTCAGCAACTTAAAAATGGTACCTGGGACATCCTGATCCTTGACATTGACCTGCCGGGACGCAACGGTTTAGATATCTTAAAGCAAATAAAGGCAGAAAAGATGAGAATTCCTGTTTTGATGTTTAGCTTTCACAGCGAGGAGCAGATAGCGGTGAGGGCACTTAAACTCGGCGCGGCCGGCTACCTGTCTAAAGACGCGGCAGACCTTGAACTGGTTAAGGCTGTAAAAAGGGTAATGGATGGCAAAAAATACGTCTCACCGGCGCTTTCAGAAAAACTGCTGGATCTGCTTGATGATACCAGTGATAAGGACCCGCATGAACTGTTATCAGACCGGGAGTACCAGACGCTGCTGCTAATCGCATCCGGAAAAACAGTTTCAGAAATAGCCGATAGCCTCTGTCTGAGCAAACCAACTGTAAGCACCTACCGTGCCCGCATCCTTGAAAAAATGCGCATGAAAAACAATGCGGAGCTGACGACTTATGCTATTACGCAGAAGTTGGTATAAAATGGGTGATTATCTTTAAAAGATAAGCATCTTGAATATGTGTTAGTTCTTCCGTGTTTTGTGCAAACCTGCACGGTATTAAAGGTAATACCTTTGATATCAACAAATAAAAAACACAATGTCAAAAATAATTTTAATTACCGGAGCGTCACGCGGCTTTGGTAAAATTTGGGCTAAGGCCCTTTTAGAACGCGGCGATAAAGTAGCTGCCACTGCAAGAAACACAGCAGATTTAGCCGATTTAGTAGCAACTTATGGCGATGCAGTATTCCCTGTGCAACTGGATGTGAATGATCATGACGCCGTTTTTGCAGCTGTAAAGCGCGTAAAACAACACTTCGGCCGTATTGATACACTGATCAATAACGCAGGTTATGGTTTATTTGGAGCCATAGAAGAAACAACCGAACAACAGGCGCGTGCCCAAATGGAAACCAACTTTTTTGGCCTGCTTTGGGTTACACAAGCTGTTGTTCCAATTATGCGCGAACAAGGATCAGGACATATTATCCAGGTGTCAAGCGTATTAGGTTTGGTAAGTTTACCGGTATTGGGCTTGTATAATGCCTCTAAATATGCAGTAAACGGGTTAAGCGAAACTTTGGCTACCGAGGTTAAAAGCTTCGGCATAAAAGTAAGCCTGATAGAACCTAATGGTTTCTCAACAGATTGGTCGGGCGCTTCTGCTTTCCAAACAGAAGCCAACGAGGTTTATGCGCCAATTAAAAAGGCATTTGCAGAAGGTGCGCCGGCGGAAAGCTGGGGTAAGCCCGAGGCAACAGTTAAAGCTGTACTTGCACTGATAGACAGCCAGAACCCACCATTGCACTTTTTGCTGGGTAAAGTAGCCTACCCCATGGCGCAGCAAGTGTACGCGGAGCGGGTGGCTGACTTTGAGGCATGGAAGGAAGTTGCGGTAGAAGCGCACGGTCATTAAAATATCATTTAAAAAATAGAACCGCAAGCTATATAAGATTTTATATAGCTTGTGGTTTATTAGCTTTGGTTTGAGCATGAAACATTATAAAAGTTTGATAGAGTTGCATAAGGATAATGGTTTTCCGCCGCCTGAGCACCCACTGTTTAGTATTTACCAGTGTAATAACAAGGGTGTATGCGCATTTGGCAACCGGGAGTTTACCAGTGATTTTTATATGGTGGGTTTTAAAAAAATGATTGCCGGTGTTATCCTTTATGGCCGTACCAAATATGACCATGAAAATGGTTCTATGATGTTTTTTAAACCGCAGCAAATCATCGAATTAAAAAATATAGAGTTAGAGGAAGACGGGTTTCTTATGTTCATTCACGAAGATTTTTTAAACGGGCATACGTTGCACGATGAGATCAAAAAGTATCATTACTTTGATTACGAGACCCATGAGGCGCTGCATTTATCGCCCAGCGAAGAAAAAACAATATGGGACCTTTACCGCAAAATAGAAACAGAATATACCAATAATCAGGATGAATACAGCCGCGAGCTGATTTTGGCCCACGTAGATGCATTACTGAAATACAGCCAGCGCTTTTATAAACGGCAGTTTCTTAACCGGACCGAACTATCGGGTAAAACCGTTACCAGGTTTAATCAGGAAATTGAACGGTATGTTGCCAGCGGGTTATTAGGTATAAAAGGGTTGCCATCTGTTCATGATATGGCCGGGCGTTTGAATATTTCGGCAGGGTATTTATCAGATGTTTTAAAACAGGAAAGCGGAAAAACAGCCCTGGAACATATTCATATCTATTTAATTTCTGAAGCCAAGAACAGGCTACGCGGTAAAGATAAATCAGTATCAGAGATAGCGTATGCTTTGGGATTTGAAAATCTTTCCTACTTCTCCCGGCTGTTTAAAAAAGAGGTCGGCGTTAGTCCGAATTATTTTAAAAAGCAAATGTTGAATTAAAACCGACCTTACCTCCAAACTACCTTCTCACTTAAAGGCACTTTACGTACGCCCTTGGGATATTCATCGGCATAACCTAAATAGATAACGCCCATTACCAGGTCTTCATAGCGCAGGTTTAAAAACGAATGCATAGCGGGTTTTAACACCATGCCACCAGTATTCCAGAACGAAGCAATGTTGAGTGCGGTTGCGCCTAACAGGATATTCTGCATAGCAGCAGCTGTAGCCGATATTTCTTCAAACGCGGGTATTTTAGGCAGATTGCCGCGCTGCATTATAGTAATTATAATATGCGATACCTTATCGCCCTGGGTATAAAGGTTATCATAACTGCCCTGTATAAATTCAACAGCCGGTGTGTTTTGTTTGTAGAGCTCGGCATGCTGATGGCAAAAGTCGGATGGCGTAACGTAAATAATAAAGCGCCAGGGCTCGGTTAAGGCGTGTGTGGGTGCCCAATCGGCCAGTTCAAGTAAACTCTGTACCTGCGCGTCCGGAATTTTACCGCCATTCATCATGAAGGGTTTTACGCTACGGCGGCTTTTAATTATTTCAGCTACGGTATTGAAGTGCTCGCTCATATAAACGTCCTTCGTTCAAATGGGTTGTAAAGTATATTTATATTCCCGTAAAATGCTAATATATCGGCGGGAACTTAGCAGGGTCGCTGTCGCTCATCATGCTGTACACCGCTTCAATTACATCATCTACAGATGGCTTGGTATAATAGTCACCGTCTGTTCCGTATGGCGGGCGGTGATCCTTGGCGCAAAGTGTTTTGGGTGGGCAATCCAACATATAATAACCGTTTTGCCCTTCAATAACCTTTTGCAATATATAAGCTGATGCCGCACCGGGTAGGTCCTCATCAACAACAAGCAGTTTATTGGTTTTGCTTAATGAGCTGCCGCATAAGTTCTCGGTATCAAAAGGGTATAAGGTCTGCGGATCAACAATCTCAACATTAATACCCAGCTCTTGCAGTTCATCAGCAGCTTCCATTACTATACGCAATGTTGATCCGTAAGATACTATGGTGATATCGCTACCCTCGCGCATTAATTCGGCCTTGCCTAACGGAACGGTGAACTCGCCCACGTTAGCAGGCAACTTTTCTTTTAGGCGGTAACCGTTAAGGCACTCCACCACAATCGCCGGCTCATCGCCACGCAAAAGCGTATTGTACATACCGGCTGCCTGTGTCATATCCCTTGGTACGCAAATATGCAGTCCGCGCATGGTACTTAATATCATACCCATAGGCGAGCCCGAATGCCATATACCTTCTAACCTGTGTCCGCGTGTGCGGATAATAACGGGCGACTTTTGCCCGCCTGCCGTACGGTAGCTAAGGCTGGCCAAATCATCGCTTATAACGGTTAGGCCGTACAGCAGGTAATCCATGTATTGTATCTCGGCAATTGGGCGTAAGCCGCGCATGGCCATGCCCACACCCTGCCCTATTATGGAAGTTTCGCGAATACCGGTATCAGATATACGCAAATCGCCAAACTTGGCCTGCAAGCCTGCAAAGCCCTGGTTAACATCACCAATGGCCCCTAAGTCTTCACCAAAAGCTACAATAGCTTTGTCCCGCTCAAAATTAGCATCAAAACATGCGTTAAGTATTTCGCGGCCATCCAACATACGGGCGTTAGGCTCGTATACTGCAGGCACGGCTTCAATTTTTAAAGGCGACTCAGGTGTATCAGAAAACAGCTTGGTATTGAAGCGCTGGTGATTCTTCCCGTTTTCTGCAACAAGCCAGGTAGCCAGGGCCTTTCTGGCATCTGTAGTTTCGGTAGCGGTTAGGCGCAAAGCCTTTCTGGCAGCAGCTATGGCATCCTTTCTCCCCGGATCTACACAGGCGCGCAGCGCTGCTACAATCACATGTATATCATCGCCAAAGGCCGAGTTATTAACCAGGTTGTCAAGCAACCGCGCAGCCTCATCTATATCTGTTTTTATTTCGGCGCCTAATTCGTTCCAGGCCTCCCGCTGAAAGCCGCGTACAGTTTTCTTGGCAATAGCCTCTAATTGTTCTAAGTCCTCCTCGGTTGCTATGGCTGCTTCTAATAACCATTTGCGCATTTGCAGCAAACAATCATGCTCGGCCTCCCACGCTAACCGTTCTTCAGACTTATAACGCTCATGCGATCCCGAAGTTGAGTGGCCCTGCGGCTGGGTCATTTCTGTAACATGGATCAAAACAGGGACATGCTCCTCCCGACATAGTTTTATCGCAATCTCGTAGGTTTCGCAAAGGGCAACATAGTCCCAGCCCCGTACCTTAAATATTTCGACACCGTTTGTGCCGGTCTCTCGCTGAAAGCCTTTTACAACCTCAGATATATCTTCTTTTACGGTCTGCAAACTTGCCGGAACCGAAATTGCGTAAGCATCGTCCCAAACAGACAGCGCCATAGGCACTTGCAATATGCCGGCGGCATTTAACACCTCAAAAAACAAACCTTCAGATGTAGCGCCATTGCCTATTGTGCCAAAAGCTACTTCGTTACCATTAACAGAGAAATTGGTCAAATCAGAAAGTTCTTCGTTCTGCCTGTATAATTTAGAGGCGTAGGCCAAACCCAGCAACCGTGGAATAGAGCCGCCTGTGGTAGAAATATCCGACGCACAATTCATGGCTTCTACCTGGTTAATCCAACTACCATCAGCATTAACAAAGCGGGTGCCGTAGTGGCAATTCATTTGCCTGCCGCCAGATGCT
Organism: Mucilaginibacter sp. HD30; assembly: GCF_054061755.1. Taxonomy (NCBI): domain Bacteria; kingdom Pseudomonadati; phylum Bacteroidota; class Sphingobacteriia; order Sphingobacteriales; family Sphingobacteriaceae; genus Mucilaginibacter; species Mucilaginibacter sp. HD30. The sequence continues at coordinate 637,835 of NZ_JBSSEO010000001.1, read as the reverse complement.
GGTTCTTTCTCGGTATCAGGATGGGCATATAATTGAGCAAAAAACTCTTTCATATTGGTCATCCCGGTAGCAAACATAAAGGTTTGATCGCGATAGTATCCCGCGCGCCAGTCGCCCTTGCGGAAGGCCTTGGCCATTGCTAACTGGGCTATTTCCTTACCATCGCCAAATATGCCAAACTTTGCCTTGCCTGTAAGCACTTCGCGCCTACCCAATAAGCTGGCCTGCCTGCTTTCGTAAGCTATTCGATAATCATTTATAACAATAGATTTAAAGTCGTCAAAGCTAAGCTCAGCAACGTTAAATTTATCGTGATCTATAATTGCAGCCTCGGGCATAAATATTTTTTTAGAATTGTAAAATTATAAAATTCTATCAGTATACCTAAACGTTGTATTTATTCTTAATGTGTAACTATTAGTTTTGATTTAAGGTTAAACCTTTTATATTTGTAATAATCAAACAGATATTATGAAAAGATTAGTTTTAATTTTCGCTGTAGTTTTAGGCTTCGCTTTTAATGCAGCTGCGCAAGGCGGTGCCAAGGCGGAATTTAAGTTTAATGAAGAAAAGCACGACTTTGGTAAAATACCTCAGGGCAAACCTGTTACCACTCAGTTTTTGTTTACTAATATTGGTGAGCAGCCATTGATACTAACCAGCGTTCAACCTACTTGTGGTTGCACTATTGCTGATTATACCAAAACCCCTGTTAAAAAAGGCGAGAAGGGAACAATCACTATTACCTATAATGCTGCGGCTGTAGGTGGCTTTACCAAAGCCATTGTGGTTACATCAAATGCTGCAACCCCACAAAAAAATCTTGTAATATCTGGCGAAGTAATTGCAGCGGCAGCGGCGGCAACAAGCACACGTTAAGAGTTTAAGTACCACACCCTTGATCTCTTAACCGGGAGATAGGGTCACAAAAAATATTTTGAAAACGGCCCTGGTAACAGAGGCCGTTTTTTTGTTATGTATAAATCCGTCACAGTATTATCTTTTTATTAATTTTGCCTTTATGCCAAATATATCCAAAAAGGGGCAGCGAATGCCTGCTTCCCCTATCCGTAAACTAACCCCTTTTGCTGATAAAGCTAAGCGGGAAGGCAAAACGGTATATCATCTAAACATTGGTCAGCCTGATATAGAAACACCCGAAGGTATGATCAGCGCCATAAAAAATATAGATTTTAAAGTCTGGGCCTATACACCATCCGAAGGGACCTTATCTTACCGGAACCAGTTAACCAAATACTATAACAGAAACGGGTACAACATTACCCCCGAAGATATAATTGTAACTACCGGCGGGTCTGAAGCTATATCCATCACGTTTATGACCTGCCTTGATGCCGGTGATGAAGTGTTGGTACCGGAACCGTACTACGCAAATTATAACGGCTTTGCCAGCCAAAGCGATATCGTGGTAACACCCATTTTATCTTATATAAAAGACAGTTTCGCATTGCCGCCTATTGCTGAATTTGAAAAGCATATCACACCAAAAACCAAGGCCATATTTATTTGTAGCCCCAATAACCCGACAGGTTATTTGTACTCGCGCGACGAAATGGAAGCATTAAAAACGCTCGTATTAAAATACGATCTGTATTTATTTGCTGATGAAGCTTACCGCGAGTTTGTTTACGGCGATCAGCCTTTTGTATCGCCTATGCATTTGGATGGGTTGGACGAGAACGTTGTGATAATTGATACTGTAAGCAAGCGTTATAGCGCCTGCGGGGCGCGTTTGGGTTGTATCATCACCAAAAACAAAAAATTCTGGCAAACCGCTATCAAATTTGCCCAAGCCCGGTTAAGCCCTGGCATGGTAGAGCAAATTGCCGGCGAAGCTGCTATTGATACGCCTGATGAATATTTTGAGCACGTAAAAGCGGAGTATAACAGCCGCAGAAATACCATTGTTAGTGCCCTTAACAAAATGGAGGGCGTTTACTGCCCCAACCCGGGCGGAGCGTTTTACGTAATGGCGCAGCTACCAATTGATAACTCTGATAAGTTTTGCCAGTGGATGCTGGAAGAATTTACCTACCAAAATCAAACGGTGATGATGGCCCCTGCTACGGGTTTTTACAGTACGCCGGGTTTAGGTTTAAACGAGGTTAGGTTAGCTTATGTATTGAATAACGACGATCTGCAAAAAGCAATGACCTGCCTTGCCGAAGCATTAAAGGTGTATCCGGGAAGAGTGGCTAAAAGCGGGGAGCTGAAAGCAGAAAGCGTTCATTAATAAGTTAGCTGAAAGCGAAAAGCTTTAAGCTTTTATTGTAATTGATATTTATGAAACTATATAAATTGTATTTGTTGTCGATAGCGCTTGTTCTGTGTATAAGCACGGTCAGCGCGCAGGATAAATCGGTGAATGGTGTATTGGCGGCCTATTTCACCCTAAAAAACGATCTGGTGGCTGATGATGCAGCAACTACAAAAACACATGCAACAGAATTAGCAGCGGCTATAAAAGCAGTACCTACCGATAAAATACCTGCCGCGCAGCTACCTGGTTGGAAAAAAATTGCACTGAGTACAGCCCGCATTAGCGAAGCTAAGGATATAGACGGACAGCGCGATTACTTTGCCATTCTATCTGATAATATGATAACTGTGACTAAGGCCGTTAAGGCTAATGCATTGCCTGTTTATCAGCAATACTGCCCTATGAAAAAGGTAAGCTGGCTAAGCGAAACTGCCGCCATTAAAAACCCTTATTACGGTAAACAGATGCTAACCTGCGGGCAGGTTACCGAGACACTGGCTGCTGCAAAATAATAACAACATTTTGTAAACAAAGCAAACGCAATGAGCGTTTTGCTATCACTATGGCTAAAAAAGCCGTATATTTGAGGTCTGCAAACTGGCAACTATAAAAACTGCCGACTAACAAATGGGGTCGACCGGAATTGACAGGATGGAGATAAGTAGGTAAGCATGCAGCGCGTTGTACGACTAGCGCTTAAATCTGAACGTTCAAACTTACAAATGGCGAAAATAACTACGCCTTAGCTGCCTAATTTAGAATTAGCATAGCTTTTGTCCCGCCGGTTTTCCGTTTCATCGGGCCGGCATCAGGGGCATCGAAAGATGAAACTGGTTTGCCGGTGGTACGGAAGGCAAACGAGAAACAGTACCTACGGAAGAAGGTATAGGTGAGTTACTGACCTTCCCCTTCCCTACAATTTAACAGAACTAAGCATGTAGAAAGCTTACCTTATACCATGTTTGGACGAGGGTTCGAATCCCTCCGGCTCCACTGAATTCAATGTCAAAACAGACTAAAAGCCTGCAAATCAAACGATTGCAGGCTTTTTATTTTGACGAAATGATCATTTTATTCATCAAATCGCAACAAATAGGTGCGTAATTTGGACGTTCCGGCAATATGTTACACCCTATTCCGTTGCAAAATTGACCACCCATTTGTTGGCAAAGAAATGCAGCAGATGCTGAAGCAGCATGACCGAAGATAGGCATTCTGCTTTTTTTCTTCTGATACTCCTTTTCTAAATTCCTTTTAATCTGTTAGCGTTTTGACTCACCTTCCACTCTGGATCGAGTATATTTTGGAGCGATATAAAGCGCCACAGCGCCTTCAATTGATCTTCTGGAACTATCTCAAGCCAGCTGGCTCTACGGAGACCTCCAGGGCTTTCTTTTTATTTCAACAGCCTTTATGAATCACAGGGGTGATCTGACGGCATGAGTTTCAAAATCAGGGGTGGTCAGTTTGCGCCGGATTAACTTGGTCAGTTTGAACCCGGAATGGGTGGTCACTTTAAATCGGAATTGGGTGGTCAATTTCAGCGGAATCTCCACATTGGCGGAGTAAGGAATACTCAATGTCCGCTAAGTATATGACCATCGAAACTTGGCGCGGCGATATTTTAACCGCTGACAACACCCTGCTGGCAACCTCGGCACCAGAGTTTGAAATACATTAAGATTATAAAAAGCGCTTTATGAGCGGATTCGTGGATATGTATTTTGGCAATTAGTATAAAAAACCGGGTGACTTTCTTCGCTAAAGAAAAGAAAATAACCGCTGGCGAACTACAAGAAAGTATTAACCTTATCGAAAAACCTAAATCTTAAAACATGCCCGTTCTGTTTGTTTTTTTATTAAAAATAAATATGGCATTGCTCCTGTTCTGTTTAGGTTATTACTGCGTGCTTGCGGCTATTTTGATTCAGATATTAAAGCGCTTTCAGACTTATGGAAATTAAACAATAAGCGGTGAAAATCGCAATTTGCCGGTGCGGCAGGGGCTGTTTTTGAGTTCGAACCAGTGACCCTCTGCTTTTAAAAGCGCGAATACATGTTGCAGCTAAAATCTGTCAGAAAATTATCCGTACCCCTGAGTTTCTGCAACACATTCCAATTAAGTATTTTTATAATTTTATCGTCAATGAAACAAAATATTCGAGTTGACATTTTTAAATCAGGAAGTGTACGTCGTTTGTTGACCCTTCTATTAAACACGCAACTCGTTCGAAACATCAAATAATCTACAGTTGTTAAGTATGGATTCACAAACTACGAAACTCGGCAGGGACAGTCTTATTGATAATTTAAAGGCATTCCTAATTATCACTGTTGTAGTTGGCCATTTTATTGAACCATATATCCATCAGGCAGCCTATTTCAAAGTAATATTTATATGTATATATAGCTTTCACATGCCCCTGTTTGTTTTTGTATCCGGGTATCTCTCAAAATCAGCTAGTTTAAATGCAAGTAAAACACTTACCAGCACTCTTATCCCTTATATCCTTTTTTGTTTGCTTTGGCGTTTAAAAGACTTCGTTCATTCGGGGGTATTAAATGTCGATATTCTTTCGCCTTCTTTCCATCTTTGGTATTTACTTAGTTTGTTCTTTTGGAAAATTATATTGCCTGTACTGAGGATTGTTAAACATTATATTATAATAAGTTTCATAATATCGTTAACTGCCGGATTTAGCCACGTAATAGGCGATACGCTGTCTTTGAGCCGAACCATGGCGCTGTTGCCATTCTTTATTCTGGGAACAGTTTGCCAAGCGTCTACTTTATATTCTATACACAAACAGAAATACCTGGCCTTCTTCGGTTTATTGCTGTTGTCAGTAATAATTTATATTTCCTCGCACTTTGACTTTAGCCTTAATATATTATTCTGGATGGACCCTTATCATAGAATCGGTTATAGTAATGGTGCTGGCTTCCTTCTTCGTGCCACATTAATGGCATCAGCATTATTAATCGGTGTATCAATTGTTGTTCTCACCCCTTCCGTGTCGACGCGATTTACTTCTCTCGGTTCAAGAACGCTAACCGTTTATATCTTTCACGGATTTTTGGTAGCATCATTTGCCAGGCGGTTTCCCTTGTGGCATCAAAACCTTTGGCGTGACTTAGTGATCATTGCATTTCCCATTTTTTTGATCTTCCTTTTGTCCCGACCGGTGATAACCAGGTTTTATAACAGTGCATTGGGTTATCTATCAGTTAAGCTGACCAATACTTAGCAACATCTATCGACAATTTTTTGTTATGATAAATAAAATTAAACTTTGTAGAATTAAATTCGTTATATACGATAATTTGGAATACAGTTAGTTGATTTTATATATTACAAGTTAGCAACGTTGCTTGAATTAAGCGCTGAGCCCCAGTTAACATTAATCTGCACAGCGTCCCAAGTATAATAGCGAATTCTGGGATGATGATTCAGTTGGATAAAGCAGAATTATTATCAATTCTGTTAATAAGCACTATGAAGAAAATTTTCACCGTATTTATTATACTTCAAGTTTCGGCTACTTTATTTACAAATAAAGCTGCTGCACAAACCATCCCGGTAGGGACGCTTTTATTAAATGATTACTACAGGCGCATGCAATTGCTTGGTGAGGTCGATTCCAATATCTCATTTACTGTACGCCCATTATTTCCTGCCGTGTCTTCTGAAGGTAATGACATGTTTGATCCAGATACACAATTAGAGCAAAATAACTGGGTAAGAGCAAAACCGGTTTCGTTTGCTAAACGACATGGCTTTTTCCACATTTTGCCGCTTACATGGCAGCAACAATATAATTCCCATCATCCATACGGCTGGAATGATGGTGCCATGATTCCGGCTAAAGGTTACCAAACCATGATTAGCGGTGGTTTCTTTTTTAAATATGGCCCGCTAAGCATACAATTCAGACCCGAATATGTATATGCAGCCAATCAAAACTTTAATGGATATGCATCAGGGCATGACGAATTAGACCTTAAATATTATTATTCATTCCATAATTTAATTGACGATCCTGAGCGTCACGGTATCGGCCCTTATAAAAAGGCCTTTTGGGGCCAAAGTAGCATAAGGTTAACTTTTGGCCCTATATCAGCGGGGCTATCTAATGAAAGCTTATGGTGGGGGCCAGGCATTAAAAACGCTTTGATATTAAGCAACAATGCGCCCGGTTTTAAGCACCTTACCCTAAATACCATACGTCCCGTCAAAACATTCCTGGGACATTTTGAAGGACAAATCATTGGGGGGCGCCTGGAAGGCTCGGGATTATCTCCGTTAACAACAAATGCACTACAAGACGGCACCAATCTATTTAATGCCAAACCTGATGACTGGCGTTACTTTACCGGTTACAATATTAACTATCACCCAAGGTGGATACCTGGACTGACGTTAGGAATGGCCAGAACATTTAATGCGTACAAAAAGGATGTGCAGGGCTTTGGCGGATACTTACCATTTTTTACGCCCTTTGCAAAAGCTGCAACTAACGACGCCGATGGCGTGCCGCAGGGAGATCCTTATCCGCGCGACCAGCTCACATCCTTTTACGCCAGATGGTTATTTGCGAAAGCGCAGGCCGAAATTTATTTTGAGTATGGTTTAGGTGATAATTCTTATAACGTGCGAGATTTTATAGGCGCGCCTGACCACTCCAGAGGCTACGTGTTCGGTTTGCGAAAAATGATACCAGTCAATAGCTCCTTCGGCGGGCATATTTTGATAGGCGGGGAGATAACGCAATTATCACAACATGCAGAAAGATCAATAAGGGAGCAAGGGCTTCTGTACATACATAGTGCGGTTAGAGATGGGCATACACATTTAGGCCAGGTGCTTGGTGCCGGCACCGGACCCGGCGGCAATATCCAATCAGCAGAAGTTAGTTGGGTATCTAAATTAAAAAGGATCGGCGTATCCTTTGAACGGTATGAGCACGATGTCGACTTTCAACAGGCGTTTCTGCCCGACTTAAGCAGCGGTAGTCGAAGGTGGGTTGATCTGGTCATGGCTTTAGAAGGAGAATGGACTTATAAAAACGTTCTATTCAGCGGTAAAATTCAAGGTGTGCAATCGCTAAATTATCAATGGATATTGAATAACTACGCACCCGGCCAATATTACGTTCCTAATAATTCAGTATATAACCTCCACGCTCAGTTAGGTATGACGTTCAGATTTTGACTTCATCATCAAAGACAACTCAAAGCGCACATTGCAGGAGGAACCTCGCAAATTAGCGCCCGATATTTTAATTAAAGTAGAAATATTCAATTTGTAACTATGAAATAAACAATTTTTGTACAAAAATGTTATAGTTCCATTAAAACATCAGTTTATAATTGACAAATTCAACCAAACCGATAAATTGGCATGATCAAAAATTTACAGATTTATATAGCATTCATTGTGGTAACTACATTCTTGTTATCGTCGTGCGGCAGCCCCAAAAGTATAACGTATTTTCAAAAGGCAGCCGGGCAAGGCGATAGTATCAACCTGCCGGCGGCTTATGTTGTAAAAATTCAGCCCGGAGATATTTTATCCATCTATGTTACGTCGCTAAATCCGGCAGCGAGCAGCTTTTTTAACCCCTATGCAGGCGGCAACATCTCGCAAGATCCCGCAACTGCAGTTGGAACTAATTTCGATGCAAACTCAGCGGTTAGGCTTGCCCGCAACGGCGCAGCCGGATATATAGTTGATGATGATGGGATGGTAGAGATACCCTTAATAGGGGCCTTAAAGCTTGGAGGTCTTTCTACATCGCAAGCCCGAAACCTGATAAAAAGTAAGTTAACCAACCTCCTCAAAGAGCCTATAGTTAACGTTCAGTTACTAAATTTTAAAATATCTGTACTTGGGGAGGTTAATCGGCCTGCATCATACGTAATCCCGAACGAGAGAATTTCACTTCCTGACGCACTGACTATGGCGGGCGACCTCACCATTTATGGTAAACGTACCAATATTATGATAATAAGAGAGGAGATGGGCGTTAAACAATTTGCAAATGTCGACTTAACTAAACGTGAAATTTTCACCTCACCGTATTATTACCTGCGGCCAAATGATATTGTATATGTAGAGCCTGTAAAGGCCAGAAGCGCACAAACCGACCGTACGAATGCATTACTGCCGGTTGTTTTTAGCGGGCTCTCTCTTTTAATAGTAGTATTTCAAACGTTCCGCAATTAATTATAATCGTTTTTAACCAATATGGCTTCCCATAGTTCCGTATCCTCAGTCCCGGTGGAAGAAAATGATTCCTTCGATCTGAATAATATACTGTCCCGATATTTATCTCACTGGTATTGGTTTGTACTGTCCGTACTGACATTTCTTTTAATTGGATTTATTTACATCCTATTTCAACCCCCCATGTACGAAATCAAGGGGAAGTTACTTATCAGGGATAATGCAAAAGCTAACACGGGTAATGCACCAACTGCAGCCAGTTTAAACGGATTTGACTTGTTTTCGTCAGGAAAAGTCTTAGATAATGAAATTGAGCTGCTAAAGTCGTCTACCTTTTTAGAAAGAACGATAAAAGATTTGCATTTAGAAACAAACGTTTTATTCAAAGAGAACCTTAACAAGGTAGATCTTTATGCTAATTCGCCACTGAGAGTTAATCTGGTTAAGCCAAAGGCAAGCGCCTTTGAAGATTATATAGAGTTAACACCTGTCTCTGCCACTGATTTTAGTATTGACGGTAAGACGTATCACTTTAACACGCTTGTATCCACACCCTATGGTTCGTTTATTTTCACTCAGGGTAAAAGCCTTAATAAATATATTGGGAAAACCCTTTTGCTGCAAGTTAATGACATAGAAGACCTTATAGATTATTACAACGGCTCGCTTTCGGTTGAGCAAGCATCTTCACAAGGCTCTATACTGGTGCTTAGTTTAAAGGATGCTGTGCCGCAGCGTGGTAAGGACTTTATTACCAAACTGATAGATGTCTATAACATTAATTCAATTGATGATAAAAACAGGATAACCTCGGTGAGTTTGAGATTTATTGAGGAGCGGATAGATTCGATTGCCAGAGAATTAACCGGCGTGGAGAAGAATGTCGAACAGTACAAATCAAGTAACAACATAACAGACATCAGCAACCAATCTCGCATTTACCTGGAAAGCCAACGGGAGAACGATGCGACACTAAACCGCGTTTTAATACAATTAAATGTAATACAAGACCTTGAGAATTACCTGCAGGGCAAACAGAATACAGGCTTACCCTCTACTCTCAATCTGGATGACCCCACCTTGAACGGCTTGGTAAGGCAGTTGAGTGAAACATTAAATAACAGACAAAGCCTTTTGCGGACCATACCTGAGGGTAATCCGATTATTCAATCCATTGATGACCAGATATCCTTGCTAAAAAAATCTGTATATGCCGGGGTTCAGAATATCAAATCGGGCTTATTGATTACACGAAACAGGTTGCAAACAAAGGGTAATCAGTTTGAGTCAGTTATGCAAAAAGTACCCGCAAAGGAAAGAGGCCTTATTGACGTGATGCGACAACAGGATATCAAGAACAACTTATTTATTTATTTGCTTGAAAAACGAGAAGAAACATCGCTTGCACTGGCTTCTAATATTTCCAGTTCTCATGTGGTAGATACGCCAAGATCCGGCAAACATCCCGTAAGTCCTAAAAAAACTATCTCTTACCTGGTATTTTTATTTTTAGGATTAATTTTTCCTGTAGTAGTCTTGTTTATTAAAGATGTGCTTAACTATAGGATTACTGCGCGACGTGATATTGAAAGAATTACATCCGTCCCGGTTATAGCAGAGATATCTTATTCAAGAGATAAAACCGCCCTACCTGTAACCGAGCGACCGCGTTCAATAGTAGCGGAGCAAATACGCTCACTCAGAACCAACTTGAGTGCAGAATCCGGGAATATCGCTCCTAAAACCATCTTGTTTACTTCAAGTGTAAGCGGCGAAGGTAAATCGTTTGTGTCGCTAAACATTGGTGCAAGTTTGGCCGCTACCGGCAAAAAGGTGTTGATTATTGAGTTGGATATGCGTAAGCCTAAGCTTCATACTAATTTAAATATTGAAAACAGGTTAGGCCTGTCAGACTTTATTACCGGTGAGCTGAATCGTGAAACAATTATTCAGCCTGTTGTGCAACAGCCTGGATACTTTATAATCACCTGCGGAACTATACCACCTAACCCTGCTGAATTGCTGATCAGCAATAAGCTTGATTTGTTAATTGATCAATTGAGGATGGATTTTGATCACATTTTGTTTGATGCACCACCGATTGGCTTAGTTACCGATGCGCAAATTCTGGAGCGTTTTGCGGAAGCAACAATGTTTATTGTTCGTGATAAATACACATTAAAAAAAGATGTTCAGATTATCAACAGATTCTTTGTACGAAGAAAATTCAAAAACATGAGCATCATCTTCAACGCCATTGCTGCGGAGGGCGAAAGATATAACGGCGGGTACGGTTACTATGAAGAACCAACTGAGGAAAGGTCATGGTATAAAAGAGTGTTTCAAAACAAGGCATTTAAATAGAAAGAAACGGATGAAAATAGGTGTTTTAGGAGCAGGAGTATCGGGATTAAGTTTTGCCAGATTAGTTGGAGATAAGTTCGATGTAGAAATTTTGGAGCGGAATAGCATACACGGCGGCATTGCCCGCACCAAGAATTCTAACGGTGTAGCTTATCATGTGGTTGGGGGCCATTGCTTTAATTCCAAGTATCCTGAAGTGATGGACTTTGTTTTTGAAACCGTATTACCAAAGGACAAATGGCACAATGTACAACGTGATGCCGTCATAAAAATGCAGGGAAATGAAGTGAGTTATCCAATAGAGTACGCTATTCAGCAGATCTTCACATTTGATCCGCAATTGGCGATGAACATTACTACCGATTTTTTAGGTGCAAGCGATGATTATGACTATAAAAACTTGGAAGACTGGTTCCGTAAAAAGTTTGGCGACACTTTAGCCGACATCTATTTTATACCATACAACACCAAAATATGGAACAGACCCCCTGTTGAAATGAGTCCTGCCTGGGTGGAAGGTAAGCTGCCAATACCCGATAAAAAGTCGTTTTTTAAGGGGCTAATAAGCAATGAAAGCGATATGATGCCCCATTCAAGCTTTTTTTATCCTGACACGAACAATCAAAATACATTTATTGATAGCCTGGCAGAAGGCCTATCTATTGTTTATAATTATCAAGTTACCGATTTAACGTATAATAACAATAGTAATAAATGGATTATCAATAAAGAGAGGGAGTACGATATAGTTGTTAGCACCCTCCCTTTAAACATCGCCCCCACGCTAATTACAAATGCTCCGGAAAATATATTAGCAGAGGCAAAGAAACTAAAGTACAACAAAGTGACTACCATGTTGTGGGAAACCCAACCCACTGAAAGAACCTGGACGTATGTGCCCGAATCGGGTAACTTTTTTCACCGCTATATTCACATCGGTAACTTTTTTAGTCCGAAAGGCAATTATAGTATAACAGAAGTAGTCGGCGAGAAAACATATGATGAAATGGTGGAAAACGGTAAAAAAGACCCTTTTCTAATCCGGCCCATTGACTATAATGTCTCTGATCATGCTTATGTAGTGTTTGATGACAATTACGAAGGCTCAACAGTAAGAATTAAAAATTACCTGACTGAAAATAAAGTGTATCCCCTAGGAAGATTTGGCGAATGGCAGTATTATAATATGGATGTCTGTATAAAAAGCAGCATGGACCTGGTAAAAAAGATCACCGATACATACAGCTAAAACACAATGGGTATACGAAAAAACATGGTCAGTAACCTGATCTTAACGTCATCAAACGTCCTTTTTCCGCTAATTACCTTCCCGTATATTACGCACACTTTGTCAAATGATAGTTACGGTCGCATATCTTTTATAGATGCATTTACAAGTTACTTTTTAACATTTGCTAGCATTGGCATACCATTTTATGGCATTAGGGAGATTGCCAAGGTGAAGGATGAGCCCGCACGTTATTCAAAGCTAGTTGTTGAATTAGCCGGTTTCCAGCTTTGCCTTTCCGTGTTTTTTTCGGTGGTATTTTTGGTTATTCAATTTTATATCCCTGCTGTTCACAGCAACTACGGCCTTGTCAAAATAGCCTGCATCATTATAATAGCTTCTTCATTTTCAATCGACTGGTTTTTCCAGGGCACTGAAAACTTCGGCTACATCACCAGTCGCTCACTGTTTACTAAACTGCTTAATGTTATTAGCATCTTTTTATTCGTAAAAGCTACTGATGACCATAACGTTTATTATCTAATATCCGCCCTGACCATTTTTTTGAATGCCGCATGGAATTTCATCTATTTTCTGCGCAAATTTTATCAGCCATTTATCGGCACATTAAGCATCAAGCCGCATTTAAAATCTTTGCTGGTTTTATTTAGCATAAACATTTCTATCAGCGTTTACACCGTGCTTGATACCATAATACTTGGTTTGTTTACAGATCCGGGTACCGTAAGTTTATACACGGTGCCTTTAAAATTGGTTAAAATGTTTTGGACCGTTGTAGGAAGCATTGGCGTTGTGCTAATCCCTAAAGTGGCTCATTTGTTCGTTAAGGACGATAAGGAAGCTATTGTTGAATTGATCAAAAAATCCAGCAATATCGTTTTCTTATTAACCATTCCTTTTGCAGGTTTCTGCTTGGTTTTTCCGCAAGAGATATTAATGGTAATAGCAGGCAACAAGTACCTTAAAACAATTGGCGCACTGCAAATTTTATCGATTGTGCCGTTAATAATTGGTTTTTGCAATGTATTAGGATCCCAATTTTTAATGCCAATTGGACACGAGAAACGCATCTTGCACGCTACCATTGTCGGCTTGATAATAAGCCTGGTATTAAATTTCTCACTAATACCCCACTTTAAACATCTTGGAGCTGCAATGGCTTGTGTTGCCGCCGAAGTAGCGGTTTGCATGTATGTCTACTTCTCCGCCAAAAAGCGAACTAAAATTATTTTTGACGGTTCACTTTTGACACTTATCACTTTTAGCTTGATAATATCATTGTCATTTGGCGTATTAATACGAGGAACGGTACATTCGCTTTTTTTGCTAATTATAACCGTTGGCGTTTATGCTCTTAGTTTTTTAGGTCTCCATCTCACATTATTTAAGAATCAGTTCCTCATTACATTATTTGATTTGAAAAAGCTCAGATTATCAAAAACTAATTATGGCGGTTAACAGAAACGGATAAAATGGAGGTAGTATTAATCATATTGTTTAATCACAAGTTTGAACGAAACGTGCCCCGGTTACGGCAAATCTATTCCGGGCGTTTTAGTAGTATATATTTTATTATGCCTTTTTATAAAGGCAACGAGCCTGAGGTGATAAGTGTCTATGAAAACTCATTCTACTTTCAAGGATATATAGCACAGGCTTTACAAAGAATTAAACGCTCCGGAATGAAACATTACATAATAATTGGGGATGATTTAATTCTGAACCCGGAAATTAACGAGCGAAACTACACCGAGTACTTCAACCTTGGTGTTGATGATGGTTTTATCCCGGAGGTTTTTTTATTGCATGACGAAGTTACGCCACGGCGACTTATGCGGAAGGCGCCGCATTGGTTCTGGAATTTAAATGCTGTCAATTTTCGCCCGCAAAAAAACGGCATGGAGATACAAAATGAGCTCCCAACGCCTGAGCAGGCTTATTCATTGTTACTTCAGCATGGTTATGCCTTTAAACCGGTGTTGGATAAAGAGCTGCTAACCGTAAATTACCCCGCATGGGGGGCCGAGAATATTACCGATGTTAAAACTTATGCAACCCACGTAGCCAACTGTTTTATAAATAATTATAAACTTAATAACGAAAAGCGGCGCACCATTCATTATCCAATGGTGGGTTCGTATTCGGATATCGTTATTATTCCAGGTAATAGTGTTGAAACCTTTACCCATTATGCCGGCATTATGGCCGCGCTTGATCTGTTTGTGGAGATTGCTATACCCACTGCATTGCTTTTGGCGGTTAAAAAGGTGGTTCAGGAGAAAGACCTACACTATAACGGACTTACACTGTGGAACGCAGCTAAAACAAAACAAATGGAAGAGGAATACAACAGTGCGCTGGATAGCTTATTCAATAATTTTCCGCCCAAAACGCTATACATTCACCCGGTAAAATTATCTAAGTGGAAATAGCTTAACACTACAAATATATGAATACTTCACTTAGCGTTGTTTTTACAATTGATGACCGGTTCGTTCAACATTTTACTGTTACCCTTGTATCGCTGCTAGAGAACAATAAAGATATTTCTCTTGATATTTATGTGCTTCATGATATAGAAGACGCGGCTACATTGAATAACACAGCGTCTTTCTTTCGCGATAATTACCAAATAGAGTTAAAACTTATTAAAGTTGATAACAGCATTTTTAACAATTACAGAATATCGCTTCATTATTCAAAGGCCGTATACTTTAGGTTGTTAATTACAGAGATATTGCCGCAATCAGTAGAAAAGGCCTTGTTTTTAGATGCAGATGTAGTGGTTGCAGGTTCGCTAAGAGAACTTGCATTGCATCAGTTTAAAGACGATGAGTATCTTTTAGCGGTCGACGATGTGGAGGTAACAACGCACGTTGCACGCCTTAATGCAATGGGCTTTCCAGTTACGAGGTATTTTAATGCCGGTGTTTTACTGATAAATGTCAGTGCTTGGCGTATAAACGGGCTATCGGCCAAGTTTATTGATATCGCTAATGAATATATGGAGCGGCTGGCCTGGTGGGATCAGGATATATTGAATATGTATTTTTATAAAGATTGGCAACCAATGAGTGATACATACAATGCGCTTCACCTGAGAAGGAAATTACCTGTAACGCCAGCGGTTATCCATTATGCAGGCTTGGCCAAACCATGGCTGTATGTACACGATCATCCTTATAAATCGCTGTATTGGGATTATATAAAGCTTACTCCTTTTAAACACTACCAGTATCCCGATCGTAATTTGAAAGAAATAATGAGAAAGGTTTACATAAAGATATTAGATGTTTTAAAACTGCGCGAACCTGCCATGTTTAAGGAGTGATATGCATATAAATTATCTGATATTAATACATAAATCTCCCAGGCAGGTTAAAAGACTGATAGAGTCACTGTTGGATAACCACACCAGTTTCTTTTTACACATAGATAAAAAGATAGATATAACACCGTTTAAAGAACAACTGATTGATTTTGCCAACGTTTTCTTTGTTCCTGATGATAAACGTATTGCAGGCCAATGGGGCGGTTTTGAGTTGGTAGAGGCAACGCTTAATACTATCGCTATAATTCCAAACTTTAGCCAAAAAAGCTATAACATATTATTAAGCGGGCAAGATTACCCCGTTAAGAGCCCAGCTTATATCCACACTTTGCTTAGCGACAACTATGGCACCGAATATATCGACGTCTTTACTGTTCCATCTAAACCATGGTGGCCATCGCCGTATGGCTTAGGGCGAATAGACAAGTACCTTTTTCGTAAATCACCCAGTCGTTATGATTTTGTTCTTTTTCCTTCATTGCTGGAAAAAGAGTTTTACAACGCGTTTTACATAAAAGAGCTAGGTAAACTTATAATACGTGGTCACTTTTCATTTTTAAAAAAGCTGTTGCGAAAAAGAACCTTTCCCACATATTTAATGCCCTATGGGGGCCACCAGTGGTGGGCGCTTACCGCAGAAACCATGCAACTTATTATGAGCTTTTTAAATCAACACCCTGATTACATTGAGTATCATAGGGATAGCCTTGTTCCTGACGAATTTTTTTTTCAATCCATTATTAAATGCATATTACCCACTGACACACCAATTAAGGCGTGCTTAACGTACGCCAATTGGACGCGGAAAAATGAAGTTTTACCCGTTACCTTTACCACTGAAGACCTATATGAAATTAAGGCGCAACAAAGCAACTTTTTATACGCTCGCAAGTTCGATATAGATCTCGGCGAACAAGTATTAAATTTGATAGATCAACAACTCAGGTATTAGATAAACAAGATGTTGTAGGCGCTTACTAAGCGATCAAGTTATTCTCCACAGGTACGTCAAGTTTTTCTTCAGTCATTTCATACACCCGTGAAATAATTTCATTGTCAACATCGCTGTCAAATTTTCTTGCAAACAACGCGTCAGA
This sequence comes from Mucilaginibacter sp. HD30, assembly GCF_054061755.1. Lineage (NCBI taxonomy): Bacteria > Pseudomonadati > Bacteroidota > Sphingobacteriia > Sphingobacteriales > Sphingobacteriaceae > Mucilaginibacter > Mucilaginibacter sp. HD30. The sequence goes on along the minus strand of NZ_JBSSEO010000001.1, from coordinate 621,287 downwards.
TGCTTTTATCTCTTCCAGATGTTCCATGGTTAACGTTCGCGGATTCTCGACACAACCCTTCCAGTCTGTATAACGCAGTTCTTTGTTAGTTACTTTGTTCTTTGAGTTTAGCAGTACCGTTTGTATCCATACTTCGTCGCCACATAACGTATATTTAAATGATTTTAAAAACTCCGGATGCTTTTCTAAGTAGTTAATAATGTGCGCCATACCTTGTCGGTTAATGTTTACCCAATTCCATCCGCCATAGTACTTGAGCGGCTGCAACGTCCTTTTAAAGCCTGTTATTTTTTGTAATAACCGTACTACCGCGAAGGATTTCTTTAATATAAGTCCCCGTAAATCCTTGTTAAAGTCAAAGCCATAATAATAACTAACCCTCGAATATCCACCTTCAAAATCCCTCTGCCATGCTTTTTTAGGAAACGCTTCGTAATCGACAAAGCTTTTGCCTTTGTTTTGTGCGATAAACTCTTTTATCTGCAGGTTTGATTTTATGGGTATGTCCTGTCCACTTATCAGCAAGTAATAGTCATAATCTTTTTTAAAAGCCATGGTAAACAAAGCAGCGTCAGCCTGCACTTGCTGATAGCTCCCCCAGTTTATGGTATATCTTTCGGTCAGGTAAACGTTATCGTATTTCTTAAAATGATTTTCGTCAATGTTCCATTTTTTATCCAGATGAAGGTACACGTCAAAATCTTGGCAAAGTCTTCCTAACAGATGGTCTAATTGCGGCAGATTTTTATGGGCCAGTACTAATATCGCTATTCTTATCATTTCAGTTGTACGCTTTATGTTTTAAAGAATGTAATTATTGTTTTAGTATTAAAATTCTATATTTATTCAAAACTATCTATTGAAGATATTGTTTGAATTAAAGTTATATCAATGGAGATTCAAAAAATTAAGATAAGTGTGATCTTGCCCGTGTTTAATGGCGAGAAATTTCTGAAAGAAGCTGTAAGAAGTATACTCAATCAAACTTATACAAACTTTGAGTTAATAATTATTGATGATTGTTCGACCGACGCTACTCCAGATATCTTGACTCAGTTTAATAGTGACGTTCGTGTAAGGGTAATCCGTAATAAAGCCAACCTAAAAGTAGTGAAAACGCTTAATAAGGGTATTCAACTTTCACATGGTGAATATATAGCAAGGATGGATGCAGACGATATTTCGCATCCTGAAAGGCTGGAAAAGCAGGTGGCTTTTTTAGAAAGCAATCCCACAATCGGCATTTGCGGCACATGGGTAGAAACCTTTGGCGCAGAAAATAAAGTGATGCGGGCAGCAATTGAGCATGAGCACATAAAAGTGCGGCTGTTCTTCGTCAACCCAATGTTTCATCCATCAATTATGTTCCGCAGGGATGTGCTTCAAGCAAATGCGTCGGTTTATGATGAGCAGTATACCAACGCAGAGGATTACGGACTGTGGGTTAGGCTAATAGATAAGGTAAAGTTTGCCAATATCCCGACTGTGTTGTTAAAATACCGTATACATGACACCAACGTATCAGTCTTTAAAGAGAGTAACAAAGCCGTTTTAGATAGTATTCATTTTAACATATACAGTATTTTCCTGAATAAATTAGGCATTAATTTCAGTCAACGCGAACTGATTATGCATAGAAAGTTAGGCATGGTTCAAGTCGGCCACCTGCAACTATTGGAATTGGAGGAATATCTTATATGGCTCAAAAAACTCACTATTGCTAATAACAATGTAGCTTACTTTGACAAAGCACATTTCGGTAATGTTATCTTATCATACATATTATACGTCACAAAACAAACCTCGTCGATTACGCAATCTCTTAAGCTGGCCTATAAAGTTTTAGGCCATTTATATGAGATAAATGATTGCGCTAATTTTTTCATAAGTCGTACCAAGGTAAAATTAAGGCCGGTAAAATCTTTTTGACAAATGGGATCAAAATTTACATATGACTATTTAATTGTCGGGTCTGGCTTATTCGGAGCTGTATTTGCACACGAGGCCTATAAGAGAGGTAAGACCTGCTTGGTTATTGACAGGCGCGCGCACGCAGGCGGTAACGTGCACTGCCAAAATGTTGAAGGGATTAATGTGCATACTTATGGTGCCCATATTTTTCACACTAATGATAAAGCAATTTGGGACTACGTAAACTCGTTTGTAGAGTTTAATCGTTATACCAATAGCCCGCTAGCCGTGTACAAGGATGAGATGTATAATCTGCCCTTTAACATGAATACATTTTATCAACTGTGGAAAGTGCGTACTCCAGCGGAGGCTAAGGAAAAAATACGACAACAGGTAGAAAAACTGAACATTAAAGAACCTCAAAATTTAGAAGAACAGGCACAATCATTAGTTGGAACAGACATTTATGAAAAACTGATTAAAGGCTATACCGAAAAGCAATGGGGAAGATTGGCAACTGAACTCCCGGCTTTTATTATCAAACGATTACCCGTTAGGTTTACTTATGACAATAACTATTTCAATGATAAGTATCAAGGGATACCCATTGGCGGATATAACAAACTTTTAGATGGCTTACTAGCAAATATTGAGGTAAAATTGAACATTGATTACTTTGAGAACCGCAGCTACTGGGATTCCATTGCCGAGAAAGTGGTGTTTACGGGCAAAATAGACCAATATTATGATTTCCGATATGGGCAATTGGAATATCGAAGCTTGCGCTTTGAACATGAGGTACATGACGTAGAAAACTACCAGGGCAATGCAGTTGTAAATTACACCGAGCGCGAAGTTCCTTACACCAGGGTTATTGAACACAAGCATTTTGAGTTTGGTACACAACCTAAAACAGTAATAACAAAGGAGTATTCAATGGAGTGGTCGGCTGAAAAGGAACCCTATTATCCTGTAAACGACGCAAAAAATTCAGGAATTTATAAAAAGTATCAAGAGTTAGCATCACAAGAAGAGCACGTAATTTTTGGTGGACGCCTTGCAGAGTATCAATACTATGATATGCACCAGGTAATAGGCTCTGCACTTAAAAAGGTTAAAACCTGCCTTGGCGACGTTTCTAATGCATCCACTATTCAATCCAGTTATGCCAACACGGGTAGCTAAGTATCATTTCAGCATATTTGAATATAACAGCAAAACCAATAACTCGGCTGCAACAAAAGCGGTGCTTGATTGCAGCAGGCTATTCAGTGAAAAAGGTTATGCTGACCATATGCTTACCTTCAATAACAACTCCGAACGTGGGATTAAATTCTATATATCGGTATTAAAGGGAGTGCTTAGCTTTTTATTGGGAGTTAAGCATCGCGCGTTGGTTGGCACACAATACCCAATGCTAAACAATGTATTTAAATACTTCATCATTGCTGCACGCTCAAAAAACATAAAATTCTTTTGCGTAATTCACGACATCGAATCTTTACGTTTAGGAGGTAAAGAAAGGTCAGCAGTAGCTACCGAGTTAAAGAACTTAAATTACTATAGCAGCATCATTGTTCATAACAATAAAATGAAACAATGGCTTAGCATGAATGGTGTTACTACAAAAATGGTAGCGCTTCAGCTATTTGATTACATCTTTGAAATGGTCCCACAAAAAAGTAACGCTGCGTTTTCCAACAGTATAGCGTACGCCGGTAATTTGGGAAAGAGCAAATTTGTAAATTCGTTAGATATGATAAGCAATTGGAAATTCAACCTTTATGGGCCAAACTATACACCCTCAGATACTAAGACCAATACCACCTGGCATGGAGAATTTTCTCCTGCTCAAATTGTAAACGAGCTGCATGGCGATTTTGGCCTTGTATGGGACGGAGATGATATTGATAAAATGGACGACGTGTTAGGTAACTATTTAAAATACAACAACCCACATAAACTTTCGCTATACATTGCAGCAGGGCTACCGGTTATTGTACCTACAACTGCTGCTATAGCAGATTTTGTAAATCAGCACAAAATAGGCTTGTTGGTTAACCGTCTAAATGATTTGCAGAGCATAGATGTTAACTTAGATGATTACCAGGCAATGAAGATGAATGTCGCCCGTTTGCAAAAGAAAGTGGCCAGGGGTGAATATTTTTTAACAGCTCTTGAAAAAGTAGAAGATCAGTTAATCAGCGTTTAATGATAAAGATCGGCGTAGATGGCAGGTTACTGCAAGGAAATTTAACAGGTGTAGGCAAGTATGTGCTAAACCTGATAAACTTTGTATGCTCACACGATAAAAAAATTTTCTTCAGTATTTATACCAATAGACCGCTATCCTGCCAATTCAGCACCTCCCGTGTGCAGATATTTAACAGTAACAGTATAATGGCGAAAATAAAGCCAATGGTGTGGTCAAAACTGTTTTCTTTCTATCTTATTAATAAGGACAAGCCTGATATATTCTTTGCTGGTGATGCCTTTGTTCCATTGTTTTTACAACAAACGCGAATAGTATCAGTAGTACATGACCTAAACTCAGTTATTGCACGGGAAACAATGCCGCGATTAAGACTTATTACTGATGAATTATTTTTAAAAAGAGATTTGCGTAAAGCAGACACCATTATCTGTAACTCCTATGGAACTGCAGACAAGCTTAAACGATACATCAATATTGAAGCGGATTTAGTTATCCATCCTATTATTGATCCCTGGTATATAATATTACCTAAGAATGAAGTTAAAATGAAGCTGGCTGATTTATCGATTAACTTTCCTTACATATTATCTGTAGCAACCCAAGAGCCTCGTAAAAATCTTGACAAAACCATAAAAGCATTTATGTCGTTAAAAGACCAAGGACATTTGAGTGACTATAAATTACTTTTGATAGGATCTAAGGGATGGAAGTCTGATCAGATCGATCAGTTGTTACAAGTTTATGGTGACGACGTAAAGCATCTGGGCTATATTCCTGATGATATGATGCCTTACTTATACAATGGAGCCGATCTATTTGTCTTTCCGTCCTCCTATGAAGGTTTCGGAATCCCTGTCAGAGAAGCTATTTTATGTGGAATACCGGTGGTAACTACCGATATTCCGGAGCTTCGAGAAGCCAGTTATAACCAAGCAAAATATATCACTTTAACTGATCCAACAGCGTTTGAATATGCTATGCTTGAAACGATTAAACTTAAACAAGCCGGCGATCTGAGAGTAATAACATTTGTAAACAATGATCAAATTAATGAGTTGGTAAAAATGCTTATCACTAATTGAAATGGAATACCACGATTACCTTAACGGTATGCTGCGCATAAATAACTGGTTGCTTTTAATCAATAGTATCCTGATTGTGCATTTTTTTGTCTCGTGGTATTTGTCTTCTCTTAAAACGGGGTGGACAATTGATTTTTGGCATGTTACGCTTTTTCTAAGTTACTTCGTAACTTTTTTATTAATGTATCCATTTGCCTCTGCCAATTTGAACGCATTAGTAATAGGAAATCGTAACCTTCAATTCGCCCAGCAATCCATCACGTTGGCCTATTGCATATCCCTGGTAGGTTATTTTTCCATTTTCGTGGGCGGGACTGTTTTCAAATACTATAATAACAATACTCTTATATACGGCTTTTTAATTAGACCTGTAAAGATAACCCTGGGGAGTTTGTACAAAGATATATCCATTAACCGCAAGACAAGCAGGTTTGTAACATTCTTCTATTTCCTCGCGCTGTTTGCAGCTTTACTTTTCGCCTATCGTGGTGGCAAATTGAATGACCCGCGTGGATATTACGCACATAACAATCAATTTTTGTTCCTTTTTAACTTTGTCAATTCCTTAAGTGGTATTGTTAGCGGCTTTTTAATAGCCCGCATATTTCAGTTTAATAAGGTAATAGATAAATTATTGTTCGCTTTGTTTATAGCTGCAACTTTATTTATCGGATCCAGAGGAGGCATTATAGGCCCTTTGCTAGGCTATTTTACCTCATTAGTCTATTTTAAAATGAAGGGCAAGGTAAATATGCTAAAGGTTAGTTTCTTCCTGGCAGGCATGCTTTGTTTAATACTGGTATTGAGTTTTTTACGTGCCGGCGAATTTTCTATGGAAGTAATGATGAGCGCTTTTTTTGTGCAAATATTTTACGGTAACACATTTTCTGATCTGCGTGACTTTTCCTGGGTGCTTTCTGTATGGAACGGGCAATATTTTTACGGAAAAACATATTTGGCCGCTTTCATTTCATTTATCCCCAGTAGCGTTTCAGCTTTCAGAAGCGAATGGTCTATAGGTAAAGTAACGGCTATAATGGCCGGTTATAGTCCAAAAGAGCACCCAGGGATAAGGCCAGGCATGTTTGGAGAATCTTTCTTAAACTTTGGTATTATAGGAGTGGTTATTTTGGGAATATTGTTAGGGTATACATGGCGATACATTGACTTTAAGATTAAAGAGGCAGCTTTTACCGGAAACTATATAGAAGCAACAATTGCAGGTGTAGCATGCATGATAATTTCCGCCTTGCCTATAACAGCCGGATTTTTCAGTATCTACGTAAATATAGTTGTGTTTATACTCTTATATATTCTTCGATTATTTTTTATAACCTACAAGAGGCATGCTGTTTGATATCAGGATGATTAACTCGTCTGGCATTGGCACATATATAAGAGCGCTTTTGCCCGCCATTTGCCAACAATTTAAAACTACTCTTTTAACAAATGATCCTGATGTACTAACAGGTATCAACAATAATTTTGAGATCCTAAATTTTGAAGCGCCGATCTATTCTATCAAAGAGCAAATAAAATACATCACTTTACCACCCGTTGATATACTCTTTTCGCCACATTACAACAGCCCTATTTTGCCAGTGCGCGCTAAAAAAAGGGTGGTCACTATACATGATGTTTACCACTTGGCCTATTATAGTCAATTATCTTACACGCAAAAACTCTATGCAAACTTGGCTATTAACAGATCTGTCAAATTGAGTGATAGGATAATTACTGTATCAGACTTTTCTAAAACTGAGATCATTAAATACACAGGTTGCTCTCCAGAAAAAATATCTGTTATCCATAATGGCGTTAAACAATTAACAACGCTCCGGCCGCTTAATCATGTTCGCAAAAAGTATGGCTTACCTGATAAATATCTTTTATATGTTGGCAACGTTAAGCCACATAAGAACCTAAAGATTTTTTTAGATGCTTACTTATTGCTGGTTAACAGCATAAAGGATGAATATAAAATTGTAATTGCCGGCAAAAAGGACGGTTTTATAACAGGGGACAACAGTTTATTTGATTTTATTGATACAAACAGCGAGCTAAAGCACAATGTGATCTTTACAGGATATGTGGAGGACAACGATATGGATACATTGTATTCAGCGGCATCCCTTTTAGTATTTCCATCTTTCTATGAAGGTTTCGGATTACCGCCGTTGGAGGCTATGTTAAATAATTGTCCGGTAATTTCCTCCAACGCCGCCAGCCTGCCAGAGGTGTGTGGTGACGCTGCTATTTTTTTTGAGCCTTTTGATAAAGAAGATCTGGCGTTTAAGATCATGAAAGTTTTGCGAAACGGCCGGCTTAGAAGAGATTTAGTTAGCAAGGGGGCATTGCGCGTTAAAAAATTCGCTTGGGAAGTATCTGCTCAAAAACACCTTCAATTACTCAAAGACTTGTTGTAACCAAATTCGTAATGACATGCCTATCATTTTGCAGCGTATAATTCTTGTTTAACGATAATTAATTATATTTAACGAGACTAATCATAAACAATTTTAACAATAGCACGTTTTAAAGTAAAATTTCATGATGTTTGGTCTACCTAATAATTTCACCGAAGAAAATTTGGAATCACAACCTGACGCTTATGCCGGCGCTAATGCGCCGGTTTACGATGTAAAGCCTTTTGGAAAAGTTGCCATTATTCAGGAATGGTTAACGGTGATTGGTGGGTCTGAAAAGGTTGTTAAAGAAATTGCGTGTCTTTTTCCCAACGCCGATATTTATACCTTGGTTGCTAAGCGGGAAACTCTTACTGAACTTGGCATTAACCCTAACAAGACCCATACCTCTTTTATACAGGGCCTACCGTTTGCTAAAACAAAATATAAAGCCTACCTCGCCCTCTTCCCTTTAGCCATAGAACAATTTGATTTATCAGGGTATGACCTGATTATCTCGTCATCACATGCAGTTGCTAAAGGGGTATTGACCAATGCCAACCAAACGCATATTTGTTATTGCCATTCGCCTATACGTTATGCCTGGGATCTACATCACCAGTATATGAGGGAGGCTGGCTTAACTAAGGGGCTAAAAGGATTTATAGCTAAGTATATTTTGCATAAAATACGCTTATGGGACGTAATAAGCAGTGGGAGAGTTGACTATTTCATATCCAATTCTAATTTTATTGGCAAGCGGATAAAAAAAATATACAACCGCGATAGCATTACCATTTACCCGAATGTTGCAATAGGAGATTTTGACGTGGTTACACAAAAGGAAGATTATTATTTTACATGCTCAAGGTTTGTGCCGTATAAGAGAATTGATCTTATTGTAAAAGCATTTAGTCAATTACCAGATAAAAAGCTAATAGTTATTGGCGATGGGCCGGATTTTGATAAGGTTGTTAAGCTTGCTCGGAACAATATATTGTTATTAGGTTATCAACCATTTGATGTTTTAAAAAGGTATATGTCAAATGCCCGGGCAATGATTTTTGCAGCCGAAGAAGACTTTGGGATTGTACCTGTAGAAGCGCAGGCTTGTGGCACGCCCGTAATTGCCTATGGCAGAGGTGGTGTGTTAGAGAGCGTAGTTGATGGGATAACCGGCGTGTTTTATCCTGAGCAAACGGTTGAATCCATCCATGCGGCAATTAAGGTTTTTGAGGATACATCTTTTGACCCGTTTATTATCAGGCAAAACGCGGAACGTTTTAGCGCAGCCAGATTTATTAAAGAATTGTATAGCTTTATAAGGTCGAAACTGGTAGAAAGAATGAAATAATCATTTTATCTACCAGTTTTGCTTAAATACGTTCCTTACGTTAGAATACGGCTTGTGGCCAAGAAATGTTAACTGGAAGAAATTGAACTTTTTTGATATTGGTGCAGTTCCTGGTAAAGAGTAATAACGTGTTCTTGTAAGTTTACAATTTTGGCCTGGCTAACTTTTATCGTATGTCTGGCTTCGTCTAACTCACTCGCTTCCTGGTCACTAAGCTCATTAGTTTGCAGTATAAGCTGTGCTATAGTCTGATCAAATACATTTGCTATTTGTTCAAGACGAGAAATACTAACATCCGTAACGTCGGTTTCTATTTTAGAAAACGCCGCGACAGATATACCCAAGCGTTGCGCAACATCACTTTGCGACCAATTACGTTTTTGACGCAATAATCTGATCTTCTTTCCTAATTCAAGCATAATGTATCGGCTGATATTTGAACCTATGACTATAATAGGTTACGTTCAAATGTATAAAAAATAAATCGTCCTACTATTTCTTTAAGGAATAATTTGAGTGTAATTACCATTTGCTAATAACGAATTCAACTTTTAATTGAATTAAATTCTTTAAAACAGACCTGTATTTGCTTTAAAGAAAACAACAAAGAGACACTAACAAGACACCAGTGCATATCTGTACTAAAAAAAGAAATTTTGTAGGGTAACTTGTATTTTATTTAGAACACCAACTTAACTATTAATTGTATTTCTTATTATTTTAAGAATAAATTATAATCAAAAGATTCAAATCGACTTAAATAACAGCGTTTTGTTTGAATAATTGTCCTAAGACACGAATTATTATCTTTAAACTATAACTGGAGTGAGTTTTGTTAAATGATTTTTATAAGAAAATATTTTGCTTGTAAGAATACTTTAATAAACACAAATGGCATATCGTTACTCAAAATACTTACCGGCGTTTGCTTTCATTTGCGACCTCCTATTATTGAATATTGCTCTGTATCCCCTTTGTGATTCTATTCGCTATATAGAGCAGGTTCCTTCAAACTTCCTGATCATTGCTAATTTACTATGGGTCTTACTTGCACCTATTTTCAGGATCTATAAATTCTCAAGGCCACTGTTTTTAAAGGACAGCTTTAATAAATTTTTTCAGGCGCTGCTCCTTCATGTCGCGGGCTTTGCAAGTTATATCTATGTAAGTGACCAGTATCACGCCGTCGATTCACGCCAGATAACGATTACATACTGTATTTTCATATTACTTGTTTTTTTTCACCGAAATGCTTTGTCAGCGGGTTTAAATTACATCAGACGACTCGGCTATAATTGCCGCAACATTTTAATTATAGGCGACGAGAGCATCTCTAACCGGCTTTCAGAACACTTTAACAATCACCCCGAATATGGCTATGACATGATAGACAACGCTTTCGGAGAAGATATAAACAATTATAGCGATTCTGAAATAGAAGAGCGCCTGCTTCAGAAGAATCCTGACGAAATATTTGTTTGTTATCAGCAAATTGACGAACACTTTTTAAGTTTCTTAATATCCTTCGGAGCTCGTTATGCCATCAGGATAAAACAGGTCTCTGATCTTATATTGACTAACAATTATGCCCGCATTGTTAACTACGACAATCTGCCTGTGCTTCAAGTAAAGCATGAATTCAACGTAAGAAAAAGTGTTAAGATAGCAAAACGTTCTTTTGATATTTTATTCTCATCGGTTTTAATGATCGCCTTTTCGCCTATTTATGTAATCATTTACCTTATTACAAAATTCTCGTCTGAAGGCCCGGTATATTATAAGCAAGAAAGAGTTGGACTAAATGGCAGACCATTCAAAATTATAAAGTTTAGAAGCATGTACGTTGATGCTGAAAGACATGGTCCTCAATTAGCCACAGATAATGATCCCAGAATAACTAGATGGGGAAGAATTATGCGTAAAACGCGTCTAGATGAGTTACCTCAGTTTTGGAATGTTCTAAAAGGTGACATGTCTATTGTTGGTCCGCGCCCAGAGCGCTTACATTATGTTGAAAAAATTACGGAAAGGAAGCCACAATATGAACAGCTGCTTGCTATTAAGCCCGGAATAACATCTATTGGGCAGGTGCATTATGGATATGCGGAAAACATTGATCAAATGTGTGAACGAATGCATTATGATTTACTGTATTTGCAAGACATTAGTTTAAACTCCGATGTGAAACTAATTCTTAGAACCGTAAAAGTAATGGTACAGGGTAAAGGTAAATAACGTAATGTCATTGGGTATTGTAGTTAATTAATTTGTTTCTATTATGGATATAAACGAGTTCAATTCAATGAAAGTTCGCGATCGTGCAAAAATGGTTTACGGAACCGATTTCTTAGGCCACATGAAGTTTGATGACCATTATACGTTACTTTATGCTATTGAAAATTTCTATGTAGAAGTATGCTACTGTGTATGGACTGATCAAATAATCGGCGTTCACTCATTTGCTGACAGTGTTAGACTAACACCCTATCTGGAAGCTATTACTATAAGAAATTCGTTTTCTTGATGTTTATATCGCGCCTAAGCGATAAGCATCATCAGTCGCTTTGCTTCTAGATATTTCAAAACTAAAAGCGCCAGTGGCGGAAGAGTTAGCGCTAACGAATGTGTTCTGCCATGCATTGGTATCGGGTGAGCGTCATTATCAGATCCGTTTAACACATCACTTCCACCGTACTTTAAATTATCGCTGTTCAATATCTCCTGATAAAATCCGTGGATAGGTACGCCTATACGATAGTTCCGTCGCACCACCGGTGTAATGTTGGCTATAAAATCAATTGATCTTTTTCTTCATTGCATTTTCTTAACCAACTTATCACGATGTTTTTTGCATCATTTGGGCCTATCCTGCAGATTTCGCTCAAACTGACCGCCTGATTCCGATTTAAAGTGACCACCTATTCCGGGTTCAAAGTGACTAGGGTATTCCGCATCAAACTCACTAAGGAAGCAAGTTGACCGGGGGAGCCTCAGTATGTACGTGAAGTCGCCCTAGAACGCCTATTTAAGCGATAAGCGCCCATCAACCAAGGGACATACCCGGTAACTTACCCAAGTGCTAAGCTTCTAAAAAAATAAAGATGTTATAGCTTAAGCGGCAGCAGGATAAATGGAATCGGCGAATAATAATCTTTGTTTACGCCACTAAAGCATGAGTTGCATTTCTTTGCCAGCAAACAGTGGTCAGTTTTGCTACAGAATTGGGTGTAACATATCTCCGAAACACCCACAATGAGTTCATTATTTTGAGCATTTGCGGCTAGGGTATTCATGGCTAAGCAAGCCAAGGTCAATAAAGTTTTCATCGCTTATTATTTAAGTTGTTAATTATTTTGTTGCTATGGCTGGCGAGGCACTTTTGTTCAGGCCCAGGGAAGTGATAAATGACGATGGGGAAAAACTGATGCCTACCGAAAATTTACCACCGGAATAGGATCGCTTGGCATATTTAAGCGCATCGTTTACAGAGCCGATACTGCCAACGTCAGTCACTTGTGTCGCATAGTCGTTCACCCAAACCCAGCCGAAGTTAAAAGCGAAATCCTTAGTGACGGCATAATTAAAGCCGGCATAGATGTTCGATAAAGGATCTTTCGCGATCTTGATCCCGCCATATAGCCCGGTCCGCTCAAATAAATTATCTCCCAGCCAGTGCCAAACATTGCGGGATTCTCTTTCACCATCTTTGTGCGCGACTGATGACCAAAGGGGGCGAAAATTATCGACATCGCGTGGCAGATGGATCTCTAATAACGCATAAGCATCACTTTTCCAGGAAGTGGCCTGATCACTGCTGGGTTTTACTACTAGATTATTATCTGAAATGCTGATATTTTTCACATTAAGCTGGCTATTGGCTACCCCGATCTGGAAACTGGCCACGTTGCTTTCATGTATATTGAAAGTGAGGTCATTTTTGAACGACGGATTACTTAACACAAGGTCGCAGGGTGTACGCACCTTGTTAGGGTCTACTTTCACCAGGGTAATACCTAAATTGATCTCATTGGCCGCTCCCATCACACCCATCGCTCTTACTGCGGTCAACAGATCGGAAAAGCTTTGGCTGAAATAGCTTTTTTTATAATTGATCTTAACACTGGTTCCGGATAGTTTCTTTTCATTATCTGCCGCACTGCCGGCAGCATAGAAACTGTCGGGCATATCTACTAGGACTACATAAAGTTTTTTGGTTTCATAAAGATAATTGGAAATGCTGTTTGCGGTTACGTTATGAAAGACAATCGAATTGGTAATCGTGTTGGTTTGATCGGGGTCGGGAGCAAAAGTAGTTATGCCGGCAGCATTTGTAGTCGCAACCATTCTGCGATAAACAAAAATTACTCCGGCCCTTTTATCCGTGAAAGCGCTGGATATCTCTGCTTTTAATGCGGCCAGGTCGGCGGCATTGCCCGTGGTAGAAAGGGAGTTGTCCCCGGCGGCTAAAAAAGCCGTTAAAGCCTGGTAAGTAACCAGATTATCCGCTGAAAGCGAATTTACAAGTTTAACAGCCGCGCTATTTGCTAAAGTGCAAGAAAGACGCTTCGCTTCGTAAGTTTGATTGACGCCTGATTGCGCCATCAAGCTGGCTGCCATCGAAACGAAAAGCAGCGGAGTGAGTAAAAGTTTTGTTTTCATGAGTTATTGGGTTATAGGGTTAAAGATTTAAAGCTTGGGGCCGGGCTAACCCGGCATTTGCCCTTGTAGTTTTGCTGTAAATAGATCTTGTCCAGTTGGGCTTGCAATTGATCGAACGGGGTACCGGCGAGTTGAGAGAATGCTTTAAAGAAAAAGCTGTTAGTATCAAAACCTGCCTGGATCTCCGTAGTAGATGCTGCAATCACGGTAAGGAATGGGTGCTGAGCCGCAAAGGTTCCGATCAGTCCGTAGGCGTAGCAGCAATCCAGAATGAGTATCAGATGCCCGTTAGGCACCTGATTGCCAAAGCTGGTTATGATTTGACGGAAGTTATCCTCTGAATAGAATTCATGAATGTCTGGCGTATAAGTAGGTTTTAATTGCGCGTTATAAGTCACACACATGGTTTTGGCTTTCACCGGATCTACCGAAAGGAAATACTTGGTAGCGTGCCCTGTATAATAAAAAAGCACCCATTCATCCTTGTCCTTACAACCATTTATAACTTCTGTAAGCTTAGCTGAAATCAGCTGTACGGTGGCAGCAGTATCCACTAATGAGAAGGTATTTTTCCAGTTTCTGACTTCCAGCAAACTCTGCAGGTCCTTAATGTTCTTGTACACAAAGGGCAATGGCGGCAGGCCATTCCGGGATATAGCGTAGAAATCGCTCAATCCAACTGTAACGTTTATCTTTTTCATAAGAGTCAGTATGCTTTAGTGTAACTATTAATGGTATTGAGATCACCGTTAATATCGGCTATCTGTTGCTGCAGATCGGTGATCTGCTTGTTCAGCGCAGCCGCACTGAACCTGTCAACCTGTGAGTCTTCGTCGAAGTTTGGGTTGTCCAGTATGCTACCCAGGTACTGTTTTTGCAGTGTGAGTTGCGCGGTAGTGTCCTCCAGCTGAGATTGCCGCGCTGCTTTCAACTCATCAAGTTTGAATTGAGGTACCAGCTTTTTACCCACATAAACGCCTTGACTTAAACCCATCAGTACTACAAAGGACCAGGGCAGGAAAGGCACATACGGTACATTACCAAAATCACCCTCACGAACTTTGTTTTCATCATACATCCGTAAGGCGATCTTAACATAGTCTTCAGGTTTTGCGTGCATTACTGCGAAGTCGAAATCGTAAACCTTACTCTCAAAAACGCATATAGCCAGCAATGTCCAGACAAGCATCTGGCATTTGCTTAAATCCAGTCCATTGGGGCCTGAGATGATATCACTCCACTGCGCCTTCGTTTTAAAAGCGTTCACCGGATTTTGACTTTGCTGCATATTATTGACCGTTACGCTTTTTACGGCGACATAACTGGTCAAACTCAAACCAAGCAGCCACATAGCCGAGTCGGAGAAAGTAGGTTCATAATACCGGAACAGGTTGCCATTTTTATTAAATAGCAAGCTGAATATTTGACAAAACTGCGAAGCCATGATTACCACTGCCCAGATAGCTGCCTGCAGACGAGATAGGCTATAGGAGCCGCCGTCGCCGATTAGAAAATTAAGCGTACCTTTTTTATAAAAGGTCGCTCTGAGCCCTGCCGCTATGCCGATAAACAATAATATCGAGAACCATAAACAAAAAGCGAGTTGAACAATACCCCTGTAAAGAACCTCACCAGGGGATATCCATGCATAAGCACCGCCTAAGAGTGCGAGCGGGAAAATCAAAAGAACAGCCTGCCATAAATGGCTCAGCCGGACAGGTTTAACGGTTGGTGAATGCATCATCGTTTTGGGTCGCTGAACTTGATCAGACAGGTCAAAATTACCGAGGTGCTACGCGGCTTGCCTCAGGAAAACTCCTGAAATAAAAACAGGGATTTTCCTGTATGACAAGTTGTAACGAATGATGTCCTTTGGGATGCGGATCGGGAAAAGCGGCTTATGAAAATATGACCATAGGTGCTTGTAATATTGAATAATAAATTAGATATTAGAACAGTATATAAAAAGGTAGCGTGCCCCCAAAGCATCAAACCTGAACCTGTCCAAAATCGTCCTTACATGAAAATATCTATGGGTATCGCCGATGACCAGCAACTGTTTCTGCGCTCCTTGTCAAACTTGATCAGTTCGTTTCCCGAATGTGAAGTGGTGACCGAGGCTCTGAATGGACAGGAACTGCTTATGAATTTGGCAACACTGCAAGTATTGCCGGATATTATTCTGATTGATGTACAAATGCCGGTAATGGATGGCCCGACGACTGTCAAAGAGATCACCGCAAAATACCCGGCTATCGCGACGATAGCCTTATCCATGAGAGAGGATGATCATTCGATGTTAGGGATGTTGAGAGCGGGTTGTTCGGCCTATTTGCTGAAGGATGTGCACCCAAGGGAACTAAAGGAAGCGATAACGGAAGTGAAAGCGTATGGCTACTATAATGGAGATATGCTTGCCCGTAATCGCCGGAGATTATTGCGGGGGGACGTGGAAGAGATCAAACTTAGCGAGCGGGAAAAGGATTTTCTGAAACTGGCCTGCAGCGACTACACTTACAAAGAAATCGCCGCGAAAATGTATCTGTCAGAAAAAACGATCGACGGATACCGCGATTCGCTATTTCAGAAACTGAACGTCAAAAGCCGGACAGGCATGGCGCTGGATGCCATTAAAAGGAACCTGGTTACCCTGTAGAAATGAAAGAACTTAACTTAAATATCAACTTAACCATAAATCAATCATGGCAAAATTAAAATTAGAAGACGGCGAGTACGCTGTACAGGAGGGCGCCAGCTTTTCTATCAACAAGACAAAAGGCATTGTTGTCAACATCGGTCCTGATGGCTCTTCAATGGATATTATCGTCACTTACAAATTGAATAAGCCTAAGGATAATTTACAGGTAGGCCCGGCGAATATCAAGTATGAAAATGCTGGAGTTTTTATTACAGCTAATCCCATTAAATTTAAAAAGGTTAATAAATTGGCGAATATTACGCTCCGGACCGATAATAACGATCAGGTTATGATGGCATCTGATAAATCCGACATCGACGTAGTAACAGACGGCACGAAAGGGCGCGAAGGTAACAGCGCCATGTTAGCGCAAAAATACGTTGACGATAGCGGGATCAAGAAGCGTTAATAATTTCTGCCAGTTTTTGTAGTGATTCAATAGAGGATCGCTTGTCACATTGTCCTTCAGTTTAGCATCATCACTACAGTCCTGCAGGGGAAAAAAAATGCTGTAACCAGTTGGCTCGTACGGGATTGTTGCTTGGTCTCCCGAATCGTTGCCGGAAAGATAGATCCGGCTACCGGAAGACCGAGCGATGATCAGTGGGTTTTTGTTGACCTTTGTGACCTTTAGCAGATCTTGTATTGGTGTGATGATCGGGTTCACGAGCATACGTTTTGTTCCGCTGAACCAAGCATCAGCGGAACGGATTCCACGTACCCAATTTACAAGATCGACCGATTTGGTAACACCATGACTGAAATCGAAACAGACGGACCTGATATATTTAAGAAAATATTTGAGTTCGTTGCTTGGCATTGTTGGATTCAAAATCTCGTTGATCAGTTGCTGAACGAGTTTATCCCAGCGATTTAGCTGGATTTCCAATATCGGTTTTTTACCGATCCGCCTGGTCAAGTCTACCGCAAATATTTTGAATAAGTTGATCACATCCGGTTCAGCAGGATCAAGAATCACTGCTTTGGCATTCGAATAGGCACTATCTATCGTTTCTGCGCAAACTTTGGCTAAGGAAACAGCATCCACACTGTACTTGCCTGGTTTATCCTGGGGATTGATGTAGGTGAGGATGTCTTTAACACTGAAACCTGGGAGATCGATATCGCCCTGCGGTGCCACCAGGCAATGCACAGAATCTTTAAAAGCGTACATCGTATGCAAATTCATCATCCAGCAATTGTACATCAGTAACACACCAACTCTTTTGTTGGGTATCCAAGCCTTCAAGGCAGCATCCAGTTCCTGGTTCTTCAATATCTCTGGTACCAGAGGCGTGGCGTCAATACCGTCCATGGTACCTTCCGGGTATTCGGTATTCTTCTGCCTTTGGAATGAAAGTTTGCCTGTTTGTTTGTTATAATAGAATGGGGTCTTGTTTTTCAGGTGAAAATCCAGCATAGCCGTATTCTCTGCACTTTTTGGAGCTCCAGCAAGATCGCCGTCAATATAAAGACTGATAAACGCATGGTCGGACGCGCGCTTTTCCGCCCAATCATGTAGTTGCACTTCGTCTAAAAAGTATTTTAAAAAAGGGAATTGAGGCAAATTAGCATAGAATTGGTCCCTAGCGTCGGTAATTTTCAACGTCTGCTCCTGCTGCCTGAAAATGCCGAAAGATGAACCGTGATCCCAGGTCATCAGCATAACCTCCTCATCTTCGGCTACGTTTGTTTTTTTCAGGATACGTAAAATCCGTTCACTTTGCTGAAGTGGGTGATTGCCCTGTGCGGAACCACCAAGATAAGTGCTATTATCGATGGGCGTCCAATCACAGATCTTGTTCTGACTCCCGGAATTTTCTATGGAAAGCAGCCATGTTAAATCATTGATATGATTATTCGTTGTCTCCGGGAAATATCTGACACTATTGAGCGCAACGAACATTCGGGACTGCTTACTATCTATCGGCGTAGTGATAATTTCGCCAAAAAGGCTATTCAAGCCAACCTTCATCTTTTCGATTTTTTTTACATTATCAGGTGTCGTAAAATCTGCGTAAATTAAAAAAATTATTAGCCACCTTTTAGATTGAGTATCCGGAGCGCCTGCCATATTGCTTTTTTATTGATTGGTTTAAGTATGAACTGTTTAGGGCAGGCCAAACTCAAATTGTCGTTATTGAAGTACGGGCAATCTGAAGGCCTTTCCAGCTACAATATAAGGAATATTTTAAAAGACAAAAAAGGGTTTTTATGGATCGCTTCGCAAGATGGGCTTGCAAGGTTTGACGGACGCGATTTCAGACACTACACTAAACAGGCCCCGGCGGCGTCACAGTTATCAGGAGCTGATATACGGGCATTGGTTGAAGAACCAAATCAACATGCGCTCTTTGTTTTACCGGACCGGAATGGCCTGGATATGATAGGAACCAACAACGGAACAGTGCTGAAACATTTTGCAATTCCATCATACCATCCGCAGGACTGGAATATTACGATGGCTGCTTGCCGTAACAATTTGTGGATCGGTTCATTTTGCGGCCTGAAGATATTTGATCTAAAGCACCGGCGTTTTCTTAGCCTGCCGCGGCATATGCAGCAAAAGCGCAGTGCCACGGGAATTTATGAAGCCAATTTTATTATCAGGGATAATGCTGATAATGTTTGGGTGTGTTATACAGGATATGGCGTTGTGGTTTATGACGGTAGTAGCTTTGCCGAATTAGCGGTTATGCGTGTGCGCGAACTTGGTGACCATAACGCTAGCGGACGTATCCGAGTTAATGATATGGCTTTCCTGAATGACCACGAGGCGTTAATGGCGACCACGCAGGGTTTACGAAAGGTTAGCTTTGATAAAAACTACACTTTAAAGGCTGATGACCGACCAGTGAGGTCTTTGAGCACTCTGAACGATGTACAAACGGATGCGGTGTGCATTATCGGCCCCGGACAGTTGCTGATTTCGGGGAACAGCAACCTCTACCGGTTTGACGCACTTCTTGAAAAGTATGTTGTTTACGACGAAAGTATCGGGCAGGCAGAGAGCAAGTGGATCAATTATGTTCAGGCGATCTTCCGGCAGGGAAACGAGGTTTGGCTGAGTTGTCAACAAGGTGCTGCGATGATGCGTTTGGACGCCAGTCCTTTTACCAAATACTACTATGATGAAAAAACAGGTATCAAACTGGAGCATTTGCGTTCCATCTATGTCAAACCGAATAATGATATCCTGGCGGGGCTGAGCAGTGGCCTGGTGGAAATACAGCAAGCAGATAACGCGTTTACATTTTTAGACCGCAGGCACCTTTATCATCATATTTTTTCATTTCCCGGCAGTCCGGTGCTATTGTTCAGGGAAGATGGCATGTTCACACTTGCGTCGGGACGGATCAGCCCGCTTACGCGTACCTACCGGGAGTTCTCCCGCTACAGTACCTACGCGGTTAACAGCCATATCCTGCTCGGTGATACTGCAGTAGTATTAGGAACAGAGAATGACAACGGCATTTTGCTTTGGAACTACAAACGCCATCAGGTGAGAAAACTGGATATCTTTTCCAAGCCGGCGCTGGCCTCTAATTCCGTAAACAATATTTACCGTGACAAACGCGGCCGGTTTTGGGTTTTGTCCGATAAGGTGATCACTATCCTTTCGCCTGACCTCCTATCAGCTCAACCACTTCATTTAGCACATTTGGAGTTGTTTTTTGATATGTGTGAAGCCGGGGGCAATTACTGGCTCACTTCCTACGGGAACGGGCTGATAAAACTCGATCAGCGGTTGCAAGTTAAACAGCAGTTTGGAACGAGACAGGGTCTGAGCAATGACGGCGTCTACAACATTTTTAACCTTGGTGACAGCAGTTTACTGGTAACAACCAATAATGGCCTCGCTCATTATTTATTAAAAAAGAACATGTCCAAGAACTACTACGTCGAGAACGGCTTACAATCGAATAGCTTTGAAGAGGTAACTGCGGTTCGCGAACGAGGGAAAATCTACGCGGGGGGCATCAATGGATTCACAGTGATCGAACCAAATAAACTACGCTATCACAAAACCCCGCCGACACTTTATATTAAGAATATTGACATTAAATTATCAAACGGACGCAATCTGGTTAATACCGAACTAGGTATCCATTCGCTGAAAATACCAAGCGACTGGCTGCAGGTTAATATTGCTTTTGTCGGGCTTAATTTTACGGCCCCCAAACGCGTCAGTTTTAAATACCGGATCAATGAAATTGATACCAGTTGGGTTAGCAATGGTTTTCGCGACCAGATCAGCCTGATGGGGCTTCCGCCGGCTACTTACCGTTTGGAGTTTAAAGCAGCTAATGAGGACGGTTACTGGAGTACGCCCAGGTCGCTTCTTCTATATATACAACCCAAATGGTTCCAAACAATCTGGTTCAAAATCGCGATCATCTTATTGGTGGCGGCTATCATTACCGCATTTTATCAATACCGGATCAAACAGATCAAGATCCAACACAGTATTCGGCGGGAGATAGCCAATGATCTTCACGACGATCTGGGTGGCAATCTCAACGCGATCAAAATATTTACGCATCTGGCCATCGGTCAACTTGGTAAATTGGATGCATTGAATGAAATCGAGAATCTGATCAGCAATACGGCGGCCGGTTTACGGGATATGCTTTGGGTATTGGAGGGAACGCAGGATACGGCAGGGGACCTGGCCGAACGAATCAGGCGTTTTGCTGAACCATTGGCGGAAGCCCGAAAGATCAACTTCTGCTGTGATGTGGAATCCCGTGTGGCAGATGTGGCCTTGTCGAAGATCGAAAAAAGAAACCTTCTATTGATAGCCAAAGAAGCTTTCAACAATTGTTTCAAGTATGCTACATGCCAAAAATTGCATATTTTCATTAAATCAGAAACAGGCCAAAAAATAACACTGGGCATTAGCGATGACGGACTTGGATTTGATACGTTGGCTCAAAGCGGGGGCTACGGACTAAACAATATCAGATATAGGGCGAAACAGATTAATTACTCTGTCGAAATACAATCGTCACAGGGTAACGGCACTACTATCGTAGTGCAAAAAAAATAGGTTAGATTGGTTTAATAAGATTCTAATCCTCCATAATTAATAGGTTGCAAGCAACTGATTTATAGTCATTTTTAATAAGGTGGATCAATGTCGCGTTGATAACATTAACGTGGACGATCTCGAAAAAAAAGATTTTTTGTGTGAAGATACACCGATCCTATATTTATAGTCCTCTCTAAGTTCTAACAGGCATTGTATATACTAACCCAATATCCCATAAGGGAATCGAATCAGTTGCTGCAAAATGCGTAATCCCAATCGCGTGACAACAGCTCCGTTAATCCTGACGTGGATTCGGTAAGCATGCTATTCAAGCAGGTGGCAAAATTAAATAACGTGGCCGAAAGAATTTACCGTCAATATATAAATGATGTTAACGGATGACATTGCGTGGTACTGCTGATTGCCCATGCAGCTGCGGTAGACGGCTTCATTTCACCTCGCGCTATCGCGCCGGGTTCCATTGCGCCGTTAGCCTCGCTGCCACTGGCAGGAGTGATATTCGTTCCTCATAACACACCTGCCCTACCCCTTCCGAGAAAGGTATACCCCTTTCACCGCGTCTGGCAAAATTACCGACTTGCGGATGAAACGTAAAGGCTATACAAGCGAAGCGTTTTAATTTGTTTTTTAGCGGTGCTCCTGCTTGACATTTCACCCGCCTTGCGCTTTTGGTGCCTAAGCGTTAAAAATGGGATCGTCTGTACAACGCATATATCTTTTTTTTAACAACCCACGCTTAACTACAAAGTCATGTACGCCTGGACGGCGGGAGCGAAAAGAAAGTTAAGAAGAAATCCTGAACGATTCCCCTTTTTCAAATAATTGTTCTTAGCACGCATCCAAGGAAGCAAAGCGTTGTTTTTATAATTAATCTTTGAATATTGATTATAATTTTTAATTTTATTTAATTAAACCTTAATCACAAAAAAATGAAATCCGGTAAAAACCATTTTTTTTATTTAGCCGTAATATTACTAATTGCTTCAGCAACATTGTTTCTTAGGTGCAGAGGTAAATTGGGAAAGGAGGATAAATTCAATGCAGTAATCGAGCATTACAGCGAAAATCCTGCAGACAGTTTAAAATTGAAGGCCGCGAAATTCCTCATCAAAAATATTGAGGGACAAATGACTCTCGACACTTCATCTATAGAGTCAAACCAAGTCTATTTCGATTTGATTTACAATCATTGGTTGCATGAAAAGCCAAGAGTCGGGTTTAGATATCCGATTCAAACCAGAATAATTGATAGCCTTAACAAAGCCGACAATCTTCCTCAGGAGAATCCGAACGTTCGGTATGTAAATGACGCCGACTTAGTAACAGAGGAATTTCTAATTAAAAACATAGACAACGCAATTTTTGTCTGGAAATCAATGCCTTGGGCTAAAAATGTATCATTTAAAGAATTTTGTGAATATATTCTTCCATACAGGACCTCTACAACCTATTCCTTAGATGCCAGGGAGTTTTTTCTTAGAAAATATAAATTCCTTAAGGATTCAGTAAAAAACACAAGCAACCCTTTTGTCGCGAAGGATTTCATTTGCAAGGAAATGGACAAGTGGTTTCAAGAAGACCCCTCACTTCAAATAAGATACCCATACCTAAGTCCTATTAAGTTTTCCAATTTGCTGAAAGGAAAATTCGGGGAATGTCAGGATGCAAATTCGGTTCGCATTACTGCCATGAGGGCCATGGGAATTCCGGTTGTGATGGATGTTGTTCCCAACTGGGGTAATTCTAATATGGCTCACTATTGGTATAAATTAATTGCCCCGAAATATGACACCGTCAAAGGCAAGCTAACAAACATCAATGTTCGAAAGCCAACACAGCATATAATGACCTCGACATCGTTTGATGACCCGGAATATGAAGATCGGCCTGAAAATATACAAATTAGATACTGTAGGACTGTTGCTAAGGTTTATCGTGAATGTTTTGAACGGCAGAGTAATAGCCTTGGTGCGATAAAATCTCTTAATGATGAAGTTCCAATTAAATTGAATAGCGCTTGGATACAAGACGTCACAGAAAAATATGTGGAAACTGCTGATCTCACTGTCACGTTGAGAAAAACAAACATTAGCCAGAAATATGCTTATTTATGTGTTTTCGATAACCAGAGATGGGTACCTGTAGCATGGAGCAAAGTTTATGGCGTTGTCGCTAATTTTAAGAAAATGGGAAAAAACATAGTTTATCTTCCTGCGTACTACCAAGATCAGCAAATCGTACCTGCCGCAGATCCGTTTCTTTTGGGTACGAATGGAAAAGTGGTCAGTATAATAAATGCCAACCAGCGTGAGGCCGTTACCCTCTATGCAAAATTTCCCTTTAAGCCAAATGAGATGACTAACGCATACTCGATTGTTGGGGGGCGGTTTCAATTCGCTAACAAGCCAGACTTGTCGGACAGTGTGACAAGTCACACCGTTAAACATTTGACATTTAATTTTACCGACTTGAACGTTCGTGACAGCCGTAAGTATAGGTTTTTGGTATTTCAATTCAAAGGCATGCAGCAGATTCAGATGTCGGAGTTAGCGTTTTTCGGACTCAATAGTGAAGGTAAGGAAGTAAGGCTTAAAGGCAAACTTATAGGGAGCAAAGGGGCCTACCCACATGGTATTGAAACGTTGTATGATGGAGACAGGGCAACTTATTTTAAAAGCGCTTTAGAAGATCCGTTCACATACATTGGGATAGATCTTGGGCCTAACAACGCTTCCAAAGTGACGCGAATAGTTTATTTGCCACACAATGACGATAATAGTGTCGTTACCGGAGACACCTACCGCCTTTACTATTGGGATAATCGGTGGATTTCGCTTGGTGAGAAAAAGGCGGAGAACCCAAACAGTGTTGTATTTGATAAGGCACCCAAAAACGCACTGTTGTTAGTGGAAAATACAGCAGGGGGAAAGGAGCAAAGAATCTTTCAATACAAGAATGATCATCAGATATTTTGGTGATGATTTCAAGTGATATTTAACCAGTTTAAGGCATAATCTCTTTTACTACGCAAAAAGTTCGGCGATTATGGTGCACTTTTACTGGCAATTTGTTCTGTTTAAAAATCTATCACCTACCGAATCCAGAATAATAGCATCAGCTAGCTAGACTGCAACTAAAACCGACTATCTTCCTTGTTTCTAACAAATCAACTATGAGTACTTAACTAACATAAAAATGAGGCATTACTAATCAGTTATTACGTTTCTTCCCATCATATTTAATAAGTGTTTTAATGTCACTGTAAAAGGTATGACATGGTCATTTTCCAATTCTAAGCAGCGCTTTTTCTTATCAATTATTTTAACAAATCGCATATTAACTAAATAGGACTGATTAACCCTTATAAAGTCTTTTTGACTTAATTCGCTTTGAAACTTTGTGAGCGACTTTACTATTAAAACTCTATTACCTGTAATTAAATAAATGCTAGTATAGCAACTATCAGATTGACAAAATAAAATTTCGTCGGGATGTACAAAAAAAATATTATCCTGTTGTGATAAAATTATCTTCTCAGTGGTCATAAGGTTAGGTTTTGTGTAACAAATATATAGCATAAAACCGGTTTAGCAAATCACTTGAAAAAAACATGATAAACTGAAAAATCCTGGCAATGCTGATAAGTTGGTAGATTGCTTTAGATCAAAACACTGAAAGAGATTACAAACCATACCATATTTTATCAACAACTCCGTTATTACATCATTGGGTTATTAACCATTTATCTAAATGGATTATCAGACATGGTAGCGCATCATAAAGGCCCAAAAACGGGTTGGAACCGATGTTATAATTTATCCCTTAAAAAGCAATTTTGCGCAAATCTTCCAAGAAACAGTTCAAAACAAGCCAAGTGTGGGCTACTTATTTAATCAAATGAAGAGACTATACATTATTCTATAAGGGCAGTTTTCGAACGCCTTTTAGCAGAATGTCGCAAATATACATGCAAGCCCCGGCCGGTACGTCCTAACTTTAACGCACTTTAACATGGTTAGACATTAAATTGATTGGCCAATATAACTTTGGCTATAAATAACCAATCATTAGCAATTCCCTTTTGATTTTTTTTCAGATTTGATTTGAGTCCTGCAAAACGATATTTCAGGCTTACCGCATAACTCCTTAAGTTCTTATAGCAGTTCCATCAGCTCTTTTAATGTTATGGTAAACGGAATAGAATAGTCCTTGCTCATATTTATAAACTTTCGCTTTTTGTCTATTGCCTGAATATGATCCTTGTTTATCAAGTAAGACTGGTTCACCCTAATAAAATTCATTGCATGGAGATCGTCTCTTGCTACTTTGGCCAGCGACCTTACAAGTAGCAGATTATTGCCATCTACCGTGTACACGGTAGTATAACAGTTCTCAGATTTGCAAAAAATGATCTTATGAAAATCAATCAAATAGAGATAATCGCTTTGCGGAATGAGTAATTTATTATTAAGTGTCATATGTTTTTATAGGTTAGGTTAGGGTACTGTCGTCGTGTTCAAGTCATAGCTCCATTGCTTTATAGTATGATTGTTGATTCCGTAAGCCGTTTTTTATTAAGGGCGCAATTTTGGCCCGAAACCCTTTAGCATCATATTGATTGCCTTTTCCGGGTAGATTCAAAGCAGGCACTTGCGTGTTGGTTACCTTTGTCGCAAACCATGTCACATTTTCATAGGGAAGAGCAATGCCGAGGATCATTCCAGGCAGACCAAAGAAAGATTCAGGGCCGCCGGAAACGGGTATCTGATCAGTATAAAAGGCGACAACATAGACTGAATCCAATGTCAAACCATTGGCGCGATGGCAGGCATAGCCAGCAATATCCCGCGTTTCTCCAGTTAGTTTCCATTTAATTTTATTTGAGGTGTCCTTTATTAAAAACGTTTCACCAAGTATGGTGCGCTGACTAATGTAGCTATGGCTTCGCAGGTCGGTATAAGTTATTTTATGCTGGTGAGCCATGGGCAGATCGAAAAAGCTGTCCGATGAAGGTGGTTCGGGTTCAGGAGAAAATACGGTAATATGATCATTAAAACTAAGATTAGCAATAAGCGGTTTAAACTGCGGTTGGGTTTTTTTATATTGTTCAATTACCTGTGCTGTTACGCCATCCTTGTTTTCTGCATACGTCTTTGCTATAAGCGCAAACATATTAATACGTTTTTCAAATTCTATGGTCCCGCTCCTGATAAACCTGACACGTTGGGCAAAGGAACTGAAAATGGCCAGTGCCGTAAATACTATTAACATAAAGGTCGTTCTCATGGTTTGTTTATTGTTTTTTACTGTTAACCTGATTAAAATCCCAGGAAATGGAGAACATCAGGTATCTTCTTATTGTTGTGAAATTGCTTTGTGTAATGATATTTCCGGAGGCAGACCTGCTAAATCCGTTATTCTGATTCAACAGATCGTATGCAGATAAGGATAACTTTAAATTGTTTTCCTTCAAAAAGCTCTTACTTACAGTTGCGTTCCAAAGGGTACGTTTGAAGTTTTCATCAAAGCTTCGTGATTTACCGACAAAAGTGTATGTGATGTCTGTAGCCAACTGTAATTTTGCTGGTAAGTATAAGCTCAAAGAACTCTTGCCATTGAAACCGCTGCTGTTGCCATTGAACTGTTTTTGAAGTGAAGATTGGTTCTGGTTATAGGTTGGCCCCATAGAAATAGTGAAGTCATATTTTTTTAATACAGCCTTATGCAGATTAACTGACCCAGAATAGGTTGACGATGTGCTTTGAGCTAAAACATTGTTAATATAGTTATAGTACGAGTTACCATAAACATTGATGCTAACACCTATATTAAAATCGGGCCCCTTGATCTTTCTCCCCCAAAAAGTATAAAAACTATAAACATATGGCTTGTGTTTGTCTAAATTAACATATTGGATTGTACTGGCTCCGGTAGCAACATCTGTGACCGTCCAATTAATAACCTGATTAGTTGTATAGGAAAAATTACCGCCAATATTGAAAAACTGGCTCGTTAATGTGCGGTATGAACTATAAGAAATCACAAACCTGTTAGAAAAAGAGGGCTTCAAGCCTGTGTTCCCTAAAAAGACATTAAGCGGGTCTGTATTAGTACGAATAGGCTGTATTTGCATGATTGTAGGGGATTGTGCGTTTCCATTATAATTGAAAGAGAAGTTTGACTGCTGGGAAATCCTGTATAAATAAGAAAATTGCGGATACCAATTAACAAAATGCCTATTTAGTGTATTTGAATTATTTACATTCAACTGGTTGAACGCCACATCCGCCACTTTGCTGCCGAAGTTTAAGACCGTTTTTTTTCTTTTATAGTTAACAATAACCCCGGCTTGGTTTATCGTTTGGTTAAGATTGAAGTTGTTACTTAACGCAGCATCAAGGGCGCTATATACATTTGGAACTAAAGCGTTAAAAGATTTACGGTCAGAGGTGCTCCGGTTAATCACCAACCCGTAATTAATCACCACGGTAAATATCTTTCCGAGCGGCTCAGTGTAAGTCAGATTAGTATACAGTATATTGTTTTTACTGAGGCTTGTTTTATACTGATCAATAGCGGTTAAGCTATCGACTTGATTGTTGCCCGAAGGATTATAATAAGTTGTGGAGGACTTAAGATACCCTTGACTATCGCTATCATCACTATGCCCTCCCAAGTAGGCTGAAAGGGTCCGGTTTGGCTTCTTGAATTTTTTTGTGTAAAAAAGGCCAGCGTTATAAAAATGTTCGTGGCCGCTGTTCATTATGTCTCTGATGTTTTTATTTTGTAGCGTATCCATGCCTAGGTAACTGTACGCATTGTAGTTGGTTAGGGTGGAATTGTTTCTTTGAGTACCATCAAAGGTTATCTTCAATGTTGAACTTGTATCGAGAGCGATTTGATAAGAAAAGTCGAATTTCTGACGGAAAATAGAATTGCTAAAATTTTGATTTTCGACTGTATTGGTTTTGATTTTCAAAAAATTCTTTTGGGTCTGCACATTCTTATCGCCGTTCACATCGAGCCAACCGAATTTGTAATTCACATTCAGCGATAGTGCGTCAGCATTCCATTTATTATCATAATGGGCGCCTCCGGTTTTGGCACTGGGAATTCCTTGCCCATTATAGCGGCCGTCAAATGAATCAAGGTCATTATCACCCCCTGTCATATTGATCAAGACGCTCCCATCGATTATTTGCACATTGTTAGCATATGCGTAAGTTTGATTATCATCAAAACTTAAGCCGGTTTTGCCGGTATTGCCATTGGTTGTGTATAGAGCAAACTTGCGTTTGCCTTTAAAAGCGTTGTACATGCCTTGCACTTGATAATAACCGTCCGTTCCTTTACCCGCCTCCAACTTTCCAAAATAGCCATATTTCTTGTCCTCTTTGAGTTTGACATTTAATGTCTTGGTTTTTATTCCATCATCTACACCCGTGAAGGCTGCCTGATCACTCTTCTTGTCAAATAGTTGGACTTTGTCAACCATGTCGGCACGGATATTTTTTGTTACCAAGGTCGGGTCATCACCAAAAAACTCTTCACCATCAACCAAAACTTTGCTGATCGTTTGCCCCTGTGCGGTGATTTTTCCATCTTTGTCTACCTGTATTCCAGGCAATTGTTTCAACAAATCCTCAACCTTGTCATTTGGTTGAATAACGAAAGCTCGTGCGTTGTATTCTGTGGTGTCCCCCTTGAACTTGATAGCCGTTACCTCGCCTTTTATGATAACGTCGCGTAACAACTTCGATTTCAACTGTAAATTGATTGAACCAAAGTCTTTTGATCGACTATCATTGTTTACTGTGAAATCTTCCACGTAATCTGCATACTGAGGGTATCTAACAATGAGAGCGTACTTTCCAGACGAGAGGCCGTCGATTTTAAATGTTCCTTCAGGCGATACTCTAATAAAGTTGACCAATATAGAATCAGAAGAATTGATAACTACGACAGAAGCATCAGCCAACGCGATTTTTTCTGTGCTGTCGTTCACCATTCCTTTGATAGAATATGTATTTTGGGCAGCTGCTGCGATTGTAATAAAACAGAAAAATGTGATAAGGATAGGTTTCATAGGTTAATAAGCGTTTAAGAGTGTATTGCGGAAAGCTTCAACTACTCTGGTAAAACCCTCAGCAACACCTTTCCTGTTCCGGAATCTGTTTCCACAAGGAATTTACTGTCATCTTTACCTAAATCTGCCTCCCAGCTTTTGGTCTGTATATCTTGACCGGACTTTAATGTTATTTCGAGTTTCGTAAGTTTTCCCAGGATGTATGTCGGCGAGGATTTTAAAGTAAATCCTTGTTCGCTTAATTTATCACTGATTCGTCCGAATTCGTCGCTATCATAGCGGTTCGGGTAAATCAAATATTTAGAAACAATATTCGCTTTTCCACGAGCATTATTTTTTGTATCTATTGAAATGACACTTGTCGCCATATTTTTTTTTATAGCGCTTTTCGGCAAGGTTTGGCCCATTATTGTTTTTGCCGGTTTATTTTCCGTAAGATCAGTAATCTGGGTTGCGAAGTTGTTAACTGATTCGGAATCCTTGTTTTTCATCGTAATGATGTATATGGCCTCTTTTGTCTTATATTTTTTTAGCAGTGAATTATCTGTCAATACATATGATTTAAAAACATCCCGGCGTTTAAGACCCAGTACTATTTCTTCGCTAACGGATTTTCCATCAAGAAAGTAAAGCATTTTGGTGCCATTACCATCACTCACCTTGTTCATGAAGTTTCCGCTGGTATCCGATAGTTTTTCCCTGAAGTTATTCATCGATTGTAGATACATAAGCCGTTTTTGTTCAAAGCCATCCGGTTTTGAAAATTGGCTTCCTGATGCAAAGGCGGTAATTGTGAACAAAAAGGTAATTAAAAGCGTCAGAATACTGACTTTTCGCAAAGCGAGGAATAATGTAATTTTCATATGGTGATATATTTAGTTTAGTTGGTATTCATTTCGCTATAGAGTTTTTCAATCTATAGAAGGGGTAATTCGAAAGCAGTTTAGGCACAGCCTCGGTACGAAATTTACGTAAAGATACGATCATTTCGTTTGGTTGCAAATAAATTTAAAATTTTATTAAATAAGGAATAACAGATTTTCACATAAATCCTGTAATTCATGGTGATTTAATGTGAATCCTTGATGAGATACCTTAAATTCTAAATACATCTAAAACCCTGATAATTAATCAAAAAAATTAGGAGAAATTGCAGGAGAAATCTAAACCAACAACATACACTTTATCGAACCTAATTGGTTTGTGTATACATCTCAACCTGTTTAAACGTGAACTTCTCTAAGAAACTCTTATATATGCTAATGGGCGGGCTGATGGCCGCTATACTGTTAATTAATTCTTTTGTTTTTGATCGAGCCACGCTCTATCCTACCCAAAACGGTCAATTATTCTTTCTCATTATCTGCGGAATTTCGTTAGCTGTTTTAGTATCGCTTTACGCTATAATTGATTCTAAAAGAGTTCTTAGCTGTATTACATTTCCTGATATCTTGCTATTCATATT
This sequence comes from Mucilaginibacter sp. HD30, assembly GCF_054061755.1. Lineage (NCBI taxonomy): Bacteria > Pseudomonadati > Bacteroidota > Sphingobacteriia > Sphingobacteriales > Sphingobacteriaceae > Mucilaginibacter > Mucilaginibacter sp. HD30. Next base: position 590,359 of record NZ_JBSSEO010000001.1, on the reverse strand, counting down.
GCTGTTTTATTTCTCTATTCATACTTATTTGTTCTATAGGTCAAGAGCACCAATTGAAGCGATGGGGATTTTCGCATTGGTGCCTTTATATTTGACTGTGAGGTTATTGAAAACCGACCTCTTAATCTATCTGTTGATTGCATTAATGATCGCGGGGATAGGGCAAGCGATTTACGGGATGCTCCAGCTTTATGATCTGCTACCATCATATCATAATATTTTTAAAATTACCGGAGGTTTTTTTAACCCCGCACCCTACTCTGCCTATCTTATTACTGCTTTTCCTATTGCTATGGGGTACCTCCTTTTCAGGGAGAAAGCCTCCACTAACATGATAAGATTTTATGAAGCAATCGCCGCGATTACAGTGGTTGCTATCATTTGCATTCTGCCGTCAACTGCGTCAAGGGCTGCAATTATCGCGCTTGTTATTTCCTTCATCTATCTTATTCTGAAAAGATTTCCGAACAATCTCATAGTTCAGCGTAAAAAATACGCAATTATGTTCATCGGATTGTTCGCACTACTAGCATTGACTTTTGGTCTTTATAAGATAAGAACAACATCAGCTGACGGCCGACTACTTATCTGGAGGACCTCTTTACAAATGGTTTGGGAAAAACCGCTATTAGGCTATGGTTTTGAGCAATTCAAAGCTGAATACATGAAACAGCAGGCCAACTACATCACAAGGGGCGGCGCGTCAGATGTTTTTTCTTCGATTACCGAAAACGTTGATTATCCATTTAATGAGCCGCTACACATACTTATTGAGTTTGGCTTCATCGGCTTACTGATCTGCACGCTATTGGTCATTATATTGTTTTTCGAACCAGAGGAGCCAGAAAAAGAAGAAATAGACAGTCATCTTATTTATATGCTCCGAGCCGCCTTATTATCGCTGCTGGTGTTCAGCTGTTTTTCATATCCATTCGAAATATGGCCTGTACTTGTCAATACTGTCTTCTTACTTGCGGGAATTAGCAACCTAGGCAAGCCATTATCAATAAACAAATTAAACTCCACTGTAAAAAAAACAATAGTGATTCCGTTTGGTCTCCTGGTATGCCTTGTTGTGCCGATGCTATGGATCAAACTGAATCAAAAAAGGGACTCGTACCATAGTTGGAAATATGCTTCGCTCTTATACAATAAGCAATATTATCAAGAAAGTGTCACAAGTTATCGAAAAGCCTATCCAGCCCTCAATAATAATGGGCTCTTCCTCGCACATTACGGAAAAGCCCTGCTAATGAGTGGGCAATATGCTAATGCCGTAAAAATCTTGCAAGAAAGTCTTTTTTATCGCGCGGATCCGATTATATATACCGATATGGGTAACATTTATATGCAGGCAAAGTTGTTTGTCGATGCTGAGAAGATGTATCTGATGGCCTACCGTATGATGCCCTCGCGCTTTTATGCTCCGTATCTGCTCGCCAAACTTTATTACAGATCAAAAGAACCCGCTAAGGCGCTACGTATGGCACATGAAGTATTAGAAAAAAGAATTCGGATACCATCGCCGGCAATTACTGAAATAAAACAGGAAATGAAAGAATTAACCTATCAATTAAATAAAACACCATGAAAACTTTAACCAGGCTGTTACTTATAGTGTTCGCGGTCGCGATTCTATCATTTAATTTAAAAAAGAATCTTTTGAAGCACCAAACCACCACTCTTACACTTAACAATATAACAGCATTGCAGGCATCCGCATCGGAAGTCGGTTGTGATAATACGACTCAAAGCTATTGTGAGGCATCCCTCGGTGCTGTTACTGTTAGGGGTACGGGACAGCCTTTCATCAATTTTTGATCAATAACAACTATTATAAACATATCTTAAAAAAAACAAATCAGTATGAAAACAACTACAAAAGTAATGCTTGCCGCCTTTGCGGTAGGTGTAATGGGCTTCAATTTATTGAACGCAAAAACAACCAGTTCATCATCATCAACTGCGTTGTCATTTAACAATATCAAAGCGTTACAAGCGTCGGCTGGTGAATCAGGATGTGACAAGACTTCATCGGTGTATTGCAGTATAACCACTCCAAGCGGAACGTTAATCGAGGGTGAAGGTCAACCTTGGTACAAAGATTAATTCTAATTTTTAAATACTAATTAACGTTGTTATTGATCTGGTAAAGGATAAGCCTTGACCGGTAGTATCATGTATACAACCAGCGACTTTGTTGCTGGTTGTATTAATTATATGATTAAATGAAAATACCTATTCTACTCATAGCAGCTGTGTTTACCTGTGCCTCGTGTAGCCGGGAACCTAAAATCAATATATTTAAAACCCAAAAGGAGTTGACTGCCCAGGTCATCATTCAAGGTAAAAAACTAATTGACCCCTGGGATATAGAATTAAAAGACTCGCTTTTGATTGTGGCGAATGCTGGGGGGAGGCCACTTCTTGAAATTTATAACACGAATGGGAAGCTGATCTCAAAAGGACTCCCAGCCGATCAAAAGCAAATAACCCTCGTCGGCTTAATACAAAGCACTGATGTAGGCGGTCTGCTGTACGTCAATGATATGCATTCGCGCAATGTTTTCACCCTCACGTTGCACAATTTGCTCAAAAACCCGGTGGGGAAGCCTAATATATTGTCCGATGTTGTAGGTTCCCGATCGAATGAATATGAAAAAAAGATGGTCACCAATAAGTTTATTATCAGCGAAAGTGCATCACCAAAGGGCAGGATATGGTCTTTCAATAAAAGCGATCACCAAACAAAATATTATTTGCGGTATCCGGCAAAAATCAACAAAAAACTGACGGACCAGAAAAATGCGAAATTATTTAGTTCCTCTTTTGCGATCAGTCCTGATCAAACCAAGGTGGGCATGGCAACTTATAACTGTGACATGCTGAACATCATGCACGTCTCCTCCCAGGGCCTCGATTCGGTTTGGTCAAATTACTATTCTTTACCCAATAACATCAAAGTCGAAAAATTTCTTAATGCAATACAATATTTCGTAACAGATGAAACCATCAAAGGGTATTTACACACGGACGCATCCAATCGATATTTTTATGCTTTATATTCGGGTAAGAGATGTGGCGATCCCGACCGCCAGTTTGCAAATACTATCAGGGCCATAAGTTGGGATGGCAAACAGGCGTTAGAATACCATTGTAACCGTCTCATCAAACGAATCGCAGTATCGGCGGATGACCGATTTTTATATGCAATAGCTGTAAATAAACGTGACGACTCACCAGAAATTATAAAATTCAATCTCAAATAATTATGAAAAAAGTATGTTTTTTTATGTTGATTTCAGTTCTTATCTCATGTAAAGACAAAAAGCAGGTTGAATGGGATAATCAGGCCGAAAAATTCGTTGCCACCTGGGAACACAAGAAATTTTCTTGTCCGAAAGAGGCTCCCGTGTTTAATGACAAGAACGGCTTGCTCAAATATAATCAAAGTAAACCTTATAAGCTTATTACTTATGTAGACGGCACCTGCGGCACTTGTGTCAATGGGTTGTTATTTTGGAAGAACTTCTTAAAAGCAAATAACATACAGGATTCTAAGTGTGGTTTTCTGCCATACATTTTCGCTTTTGACGCGAACGACTTCCAGAAGGACGCCATTGAAAAATTAGATCTCGGCTTTCCGTGGCTTTTTGACAAAAACTCCAGCATAGTAAAACTCAACGGCATTTATGATAAACGATTCCAGACGGCGCTTGTCAATTCATCAGGGAAAGTGCTGCTTATAGGCGACCCTGTTTTAAATCCCGCGTTGAGCGAACTTTATGCAAAGACGATAAAAAACCTTCAATAAATTGGTCTTAGTCATTACAATATTGGCATGGGCCATTATATTTCTAATGCTGTTTTCACTCATAATGGTCATCGGGCATGTAGGAAAGGCTAAAGAAAAAGGTGTTTTAAAGATTTTAAAAGTACCCATCCTGTTTATGGCGGTGTTTATTGGCTGTATATTGGTCAGAGTATTTTTCTTCGAAGTCTATTATATACCCAGTGGATCGATGGAAAACACTTTATTTGAAGGCGACTATGTCCTGGTAAGCAAAATTAATTATGGGCCACGAATTCCTTCTAAAATTTCTGAGATACCGTGGCTCAATTTTTTTTCTAATGGTGAATCAGTAAACCCGTCTGAAAGACGTCTGCGAGGCATTGGAACAATCTCTGCTAATGATGTTCTGGTTTTTAATAATGTCCACGACGCCGACAACTACTACGTTAAACGATGCATAGGCTTGCCAGGGCAATCAGTTTCCATGAGAAATAATAAAATTTGCATTAACGGTAAAGAATATGCGGAAACAGAAAATATAAAAAATAACTTTCAGATAGTTTATGATGGGGAGAACTTTTCGGAAGCAATGCGGAATGCCGGTATTATTTACAACGAGGATTGGTTAAGCAGAAACAATACTCATAAGGAAATTTCACTTACGGCCATGCAAAAACTGAAGCTGCAATCTATTCCGTCCCTTAAATTTCTTGTTGACAGTTCAAAAAATGATAGCGTTACATTCGGACCACTTTGGATACCCAGGAAAGGATCAACAATTGATTTTCAGGGAAAAAATAAACTCTTATACCGAAATACCATCGCACAGTTTGAATCGAAAAGGTGGGTGAATAACTCTGCAAGGCCCTACATGTTCAGCAAAAACTATTATTTTGTTCTCGGAGATAATAGAGTTGCCTCAACCGACTCCAGGGTATGGGGGCTTTTGCCAGAAAGCTACGTTGTTGGCAAAGCAGTGATGGTCATATTCTCTTTTGGAAAGAACTCCGGAACCCGATGGAACCGATTCTTTAAGCCAATACGCTGACATAGGAGATATTTATTTAAAAAAACTACTGCTAAAATACTAATATCATTTTTGTTATATTGTTTGTAAATCATAACTTTACGAACCAACCGTAAGCAATGGAAAAATTGTCACACCAAGAGGAAGAAGCTATGCAAGTGATATGGCAGTACGGGGAGGGTTTTATTAAAGATTTTTTAAACGGAATCGAAGATCCAAAACCGCCTTATACCACCCTCGCTTCAACTATCAAAAATTTGGAACGTAAATCGTTTTTGAAAAGTGAAAAACTCGGCGGGTCTTTTTGGTATAAGCCAATTATCAAGGAAGAAGATTATAAAAAGCGCTTTATGAGCGGATTCGTGGATACGTATTTTGAAAATTCGTATAAAAACCTGGTGACTTTCTTCGCTAAAGAAAAGAAAATAACCGCTGGCGAACTACAAGAAATTATTAATCTTATCGAAAAACCTAAATCTTAAAACATGCCCGCTCTGTTTGTTTTTTTATTAAAAATAAATATGGCATTGCTCCTGTTCTGCTTAGGTTATTACTGCGTGCTTAGGAGACTCACGTTTTATTCGCTTAACAGGGTATACCTGGTTGCCGCCATCGTTTTTTCCAGTGTTTATCCTGTTGTGCATCTCGATGGTTTTTTCCGGCAGCATGAAAAGGCTGTTATGCCTGTAAAGAGCGTGGTTATGAGTTTTAAGGAACCTACCATAAACCTAATACGGCCAGTGGTCCAGGAAGCACAGCGGTGGCATTGGACAGAAGCTCTGTTTTACTTTGGAGTTGGCGCATTTGCTTTAAGATTATTACTTCAATTTCTTTCTTTATACCGGTTGTACAGAGAGTCAGTTCCAGGCGAGTTGTGTGGGCAACCGGTAAGGATTATTAAAAAGGACATCAGTCCGTTTTCATTTCTGCAAAACATTTATATCAATCCTACAAAACTAAGTAATGAGAACCTGCAAAATGTTATTAAGCACGAGCAGATTCATGTCAAGCAATGGCATACCATTGATATTCTCCTTGCTGAAACAAGTGCGGTGTTCTATTGGTTCAATCCCGGAATATGGCTTATAAAAAAGGCAATGCGAGAAAATATTGAGTTCATTGCAGACCAAAAGGTATTGCAAAAAGGTATAGACAGTAAGGCCTACCAATATAGCCTTTTAAATGTGAGCGTCAACGCATCAAATTCTCTTAATATTACAAGCTCCTTTAACTTTTTGACTTTAAAAAAACGGATTGTGATGATGAATGCCAAGAAGTCATCCCGATTCACATTGGCTAGGTATGTTCTTCTTGTTCCGATATTGAGCTTAGTGCTTTTATGTTTTACATTGTCGGCACCGATAGTAGTTAAAAATGCGGTCAAAGCTATCAACAATCTGGATATACCAAAACAAATAATTTCCTTAGATTTTAACAAGACAGACGCTTATGCTCAAAAGAAACCTATAACAACCGTTGCTCTTGCATCTGATGTATCCGATCATGCCGCGACTTCAAAAGTTCTTTTTTCGTCAGATAGCCGTGACTCATCAAACTATGTCCTTGAGGGGGAAAGCGTGCCAAAAGAAAACATTGGCCGATTGCATTCAGAAGATATCGGCGATATTTATGTTTTAACTTCTAAAGAAGCTGATAAGTTATCTTATCATTTTGATAGCACTAACCCAGTGGTCTTTATTTTTAAAGCTAAACAGACCGTTGTTTCGGCGTTGAAAAATAAACTACAGGAGATAACCAAAAGCAGACCATCGGGAGATCATATACTCCTTAACAGAAATAATAACACTAGAGGAAATCAAATCAATGAGAAACCTGCCATTTTTTTCTCATACAATAAAGAGGCTACCGAAGATTCTACCAACGTGACGTTTAACTTAATCGGAAAAGACTCTACAGTAACGAAATTAGCTAAAGTGTTTGGCTATGGCAATGCTGAATTTACATATAAGGAATTCAAAGTACAGGCGGAACTTATTGAATACGATAAAGATTCAGGAAAAGGGCTTGCAAGCGGAAATGTCATTGTCACAAAAAAAACCGAACTAGGTGACATTGCACTTAAAGGAAGCAAATTTGCATTCTCCCTTAATGATATGAAGTAGTTTCGTCAACAAAAAGGCCCCTATCTGACTTAAAAGTTAATAATAATTTCAAGAATTGAAGTAGGCAATTAACCGCATTCAAAACTGTAATACAAAAGATCACAGCTTAAGATTCCAAGGGTGTCCATTGAATGATCCTAGTCCAAAAAGAGGATACTTTTGAGGAGGGCTCTGAAAAGTAGTTCGCTCCTGACAACGCCCTTCTTTTATTAAAAATACAAATAACGGTAAGGAGAAGCGATTATTTTTAATACAAACATAAAATAATTATTGAAGCCGTTTACATTGTAATTTAGTTAATGTTCATATCTTCACTTATAAGATTTGCAATTAATCTGTACTCAAAAAATTGGTGAGTGTTTCGGTGAATAAGAAATCAACCAATTCTAAAATATTGAATATCAGCATCAAAAAAGGCAATTCAGATCCCTCCGCCTCCACTTAAATAACAAAGCCTGCCCGCAATAGCGGGCAGGCTTTGTTATTTAAACTGAATTAGTGTTTTTAAGTATTCACAAGGGGTCCAACTTCTCTCCTTAGTAGGTTGTGCATGGTCGCGCCAACGAAATTCCTGTAAAATTTAATTTTAACACACGCCTTTCTTTCATTTAAAAATAATTTGATTATCATTGAAACAGAAACTAAACCTATACACCAATCACCTATGCGGTCACTACTTATCGTGCTTACTATATCATTTTATCTTTTTTTTGCTTTGGCCCCGGCAGTGTTAGCCCAAAAAGTTATTAAAGTGGATTCAAGCGATGTTAAAACTTTGCGGATAGATCCATCAAATGCCGTTGGCGGCGTTGCTTCTGACTTTTTCAGCGAAGTAAATTATATTCCCTTAGAAACTACTAAAGAAAGTCTTTTTGGAAGTATATCTAAATTAGAGATAACTGATGATTACTTCATTATTTTAGATTATAACACCCACGCCATACTTATTTTTACCAAAGCAGGTAAGTTTCATGCTAAAATTAAAAGCTCGCAAAACAGCCAGAATTATATCTACAATTTCTCTGTCAATAAATGGGATAAGCAGATAATTTTTACCGCCGATGGTTATAAAAATCTAACTTATTGTGATTATGATGGAAAGGTTATTAAAACCACAAAATTGGGGGGCGAAACCGCACAAGACGAAATAAGCCAGAGCGAATTCTTTTTTTTAGGACCCGATAAAAGCGTAACCGTCGGAAGCGAAAACAGGCTACAGCCTACAGATAAGTACTACAAACCATTCGCTAAATCGCTTATAATATATGCGCAGACTGACCATAAAGTAACCGCACAAGGGCTGCCGTTCAAAAAATCAGAAGGAAAGATAGAGTATACCTATAATGGTTTAGGTCCCCTAACCAGTTTTGGTGTTGATACCGCTTATTTTTATTCAAAAACGTGGGATTACGCCATATATACAGTAACCCCTAATACCATAAAGTTTACTTATAAGTTTATTTTTCCATTATTAATATCGCTGCCTACTGATTTTATGACCAATAAACTTTACGCTGATAAAAAAGTGGAGTGGACAGAAAAAAACGGGAACGTATTAACTGGTTTAGGCAATTTTTTCAGAACGGGTAATAACCTTGTCTTTAAAACTTTCTCCAGAAATGGCTATAATAACAAGGAGGATAACCTGATCTATAACCTTAAATCAGGCAGCGTGATAGCGTATAAACATATTCTGCAGGATGAACGGTCATACTTTATGCCGATATATGACCAGGTGGGTTGGACGTTTAATGACAGGGGGATATTGGCTTGTACAGGAGGTAGCTTATACACCAGCGTATCAGGCGTGGGCATGTTTAAAGCATATGAGGGTAACGCCGACAAAAAAGTAACATATCCACCGGTTTTGGCCGAATACTTCAAAAAAGGCAGTATGAAAGATAACCCTGTCATTTTGCAACTAAAGTTAAAGGACCAGTTGTAACCCAATCAAGTCCCGCCACAATAAACACTTAAACCTAACACAATTATAAACCTTCAAACGTGAAGATAAAACTTAAGCTGCTTTTTGCTACCATAGCAGCAATTCTAACATTTAATGCAGCATCGGCCCAAACAGCTGCGCAGAAAAAAGACACTATAAATGTAGGCGAGGTTACCGGCCTGGTTAGAGATAGCCTACACAACTACGTTATGCAAGCCGCAACGCTTGCTATCTATAAAGCTCAGGATAAAGAGTTGGTTAGCTATCAGCTAACAAATAACTATGGTAAGTATCAATTTAAACTAATACCGGTGGGCATACCCCTGCGTATTATAGTTACTTATATTGGTTACCAATCATCAATGGTGGAGTTTACCATATCGCCTAAAACAAAAGCGGTAGAGCTTAAAACGATCAACATGGAGCGTGTTGAACATTCCCTTAATGAAGTAGTTATAACTGCGGCGGCGGCGCCTATGCAAATGCGGGGTGATACACTTGAATTTAATGCCAGTGCCTTTAAGTTGGATACCAATGCCGTAATTGAGGATTTGCTGCGTAAACTGCCAGGGGTAACCATTTGGGGCGACGGTGCAATAACCGTTAATGGCAAAACAATAAGCAGGTTATTGGTTGACGGGAAAGAGTTTTTTGGCGGCGACAACAGGATCGCACTTCAAAACATCCAAAAGAATGCGGTACAAAAAGTGCAGGTGTATCAGAACAAACAAGATCCGGACCCCATTTCTCCTAAAACCGAAATGAACATTGTACTTAAGAAAAGCAAAAAAGATGGCTTTTTTGGAAAGTTTGGTTTGGGTAGCGGCACGCAGGATCATTATGCGGGCGATGCAATGATGACTTACTTTTCGCCAAAAACGCAGGTAGCGGTAGCAGGCGCATATAATAATGTAAACAAAACAGCTTATTACGTTAACACCCTGATGAACTTCAACTCATTTAAAGGTGAGGGTATAAATAATGATTACCATACAGATTTTACGCAACCGGGGTCAAATACGTTTAAAGGGGGTGGCTTTACAGTATCTCAGGATTTTAGTAAAGATGGTGATACCCGCCAAAGCTATTACAAAACCAATAATTTGCGCGGCGAATACTTTATACGCGATGCTGCTAACAATACGCTAAGGCAAAGCATGTCTACCATTCAGCTAAACACGGGCGATATTGTACAACAAGGTTATAATAATAGCACAAATAACGAAGCCAGCCAACGTGGTAATGCAACCTACAATAAACGTTTTTTGCATGGCTCGTTAATGGGCTCGGTAAACTACAGTAACGGTAACACCACTTCTGCAAGCAACACTACCAATACTTCAATTAATGTTAATAATGGCAATCAGTCGTTGAATTTGCAACAAAGCAATTCAACCGCAGGCACAAGGCATTTAAGTGGCGACGTGACATTTTCTACTGATAGGTATTGGGATAACGCAAAGCAGAAACAACGATCGCTTAGCGCCACCATCAATTATCGGTTTGACATTATCGACGCTGACAGGGATAGTAAGAATATTACCGACTTAAAGGCAACAGATATTACGCAAAACAAATACATTAACCGCCGTTATTTAAACGATAATACATCTGCAAGCCACACCATAACTACCACTCTAAATGGCATAAATGGCTTGTTACAGCGCCGCACCCCATTTATTATCATTGATTTTAAAAACATGTTGGAAATAAAGGATTATAAAGAAAACAACAATGTTAGCGATATTTTGGCGGGCAACCCCAATTACACGCCCAACGCGGGCTTAACCAACATAACCCATTTAAAAACCATTGATGAGCGGCCGGGATTACAGTTTGTTAAATCTTTTAATAAAGGCCTGGATAACCGTTATTCTAAAAATTGGGATCTACGCCTGATGGCAGAGAACCAGTTTTTTATGCAGCGTAACTCGGCCTTGCAGTTGTTCCAAAACATAAACCGCAATTATTACTATTTTATTCCTTCGGCAACTTTTCGTTATTCAAACTACCAGTATGGCACCAGTAGCCAGACTTATAGCTTAGGCTACAATACCGCTGTAAATTTCCCGGAGATATCGCAATTAGCACCGCTTAATGACAATGCCAATGTTTATAGCATACAGATAGGAAATTTGCGTTTAAAACCTTCATATGATCATAAAGTGTCATTTAGTTACGACTACTATAGCCTTACCACAAAAAATCCATTTAGATGGCAACTGTCAGCCTCGGCAGGGGTTATAAAAAACAATATGTCTGATAGTTCAAATTATGACAATACCGGCGTGGTAGGCCGCTACATCCGTTCAACAATTAACCTTGGCGACAGAAAATATTTTAGCCTAAGCGGTAGTGTTGACAAAGCGCTTAATTTAAAAGATCATCAATTCTCTTTCAATGCAAGGCCAATCACCAATTATTACCGGTACCTGTTAAACTTAAACGGGCAAACGCGCGAAACTAAAACCCAAACACTCAACATATCGACAACGTTAAACTACACGTATAAATCAATATGGTCTGCAAGCTTTGGCGAAAATTTCGAAGGCAACCAAACCGAGCAATTGGGATTAAACAAGTCATCTTATTATAAATGGACAACCAACGCCGGCTTGGCATTCGCTTTTCCACGCAGCGTGTTTTTTAACACCCGGGTAAACTTCAATAACACTAAATCGTCGGGCCAAGCAGACAACGTTTATTTCACCATCTGGAATGCTGATATTGGCTATCGTTTCTTGAAAGGCAATGATGCCGAAATAAAGTTTTCGGTTTTAGATATCCTCCATCAAAATAAGGCTATTTATAACACTGTATATAATAACATCATCACCAGTAGCAGCAATAATGTACTACAGCAATACTTTATGCTAACCCTTGCTTATTACCCACGTAAATTTGGATTAAAGAAGTAAAATTTAATTTACAAACGTCTGCCATCGAATTCAGAACCTAATTTTAACCGAGATCCGAAATAACAGCGACAGTAGTCTCGTCTGACGCGGTGCAGCGGGTGCTGTGGTTAAGGCTATACTGATTTTGCCCTGATTTCTGGCAGTTCGCAGCGCTACTATATGAGAGACCACCGCCGGAACCAAAAATGTAAAAAATTTGCACAATACTAAATCTATTAGTATAAATTTGCGGTATTACCCATGAGTGAACTGAATACCGCCATGCAACTGGCCTCCGACTACCTGGAATCGACCAACACCGTCGTATTCCTAACAGGCAAAGCCGGTACGGGTAAAACTACCTTTCTTCAAAACCTTCGCCGCATTTCCAAAAAGAAACTGGCGATCATAGCACCTACCGGTGTGGCTGCGATCAATGCTGGCGGCATGACCGTGCACTCTTTTTTCCAGCTATCTTTTGCCCCGGTTATCCCGGGAACTCTCGGTCAGGATAGTTTTTACAGCGCAGAAAAGCGGGAACTTTTACAAAACCTGGAACTGCTGATCATTGATGAGGTTAGTATGGTGCGGCCTGACACGCTTGACCAGATCGATCTAATTCTGCGAAATATAAAAGGTTCCGGCCATCCTTTCGGGGGCGTGCAACTGTTATTGATCGGCGATCTTTCGCAATTAAGCCCGATCATCCGCGACGACGAGTGGGGCATCCTACGGCCTTATTACCACACACCTTATTTTTTCAGCAGCCAGGTCTTACAGAAGGCGTCGTATGTACGTATCGAACTGGAACATGTTTATCGTCAAAAAGAACAAGCTTTCGTTGATATTTTAAACGAAGTACGTAACCAACGGCTCAGTGAAACAAGCCTTGTTTTATTAAACGAGCGCTATGTAGCTGATTTCAAACCAGATGCTAACGATCCCTATATTACACTTACCACGCACAATAATATTGCTCAGCAAATCAATTCGGAATGGTTGAGCGCCTTGCCCGGTGAAGAAGTTGAATTTGCAGCTACCATCCGAGGTGAATTTCCTAAAGATGGCTACCCTACCGAAACCAACCTTAAATTAAAAATTGGCGCACAGGTAATGTTCGTTAAGAACGATAGTTCGGCAGAAAAACTGTTTTATAACGGTAAGATAGGTACGATAACGCGTATTGAAGACAAAACGGTTTTTGTGCAAAGTGGCAGTAAAGAAATTGCCGTTGAAGCGCTGGAATGGACGAACGTAAAATATGAAGCCACCGACGAGGAAATTAAGGAAACCAACGCCGGTAGTTTTGCGCAAATTCCGCTTAAACTGGCTTGGGCCATCACCATCCATAAAAGCCAGGGCCTTACTTTTGATAAAGCTATAATTGACGTCGCAGAATCTTTCGCCCATGGCCAGGCTTACGTGGCGCTGAGCAGATGCCGAAGTTTGAGTGGTATGGTCTTACGCAGTCCTATTGCTTCTCACAATATTATTGGTGACCCTGCTGTAGCCCGCTTTAATGAAAAAGCCGAATGGATCAAACCTGATGCTAACAGTTTATTACGCGACCAGGAACAATATCGCCTGTTCCTGCTAAGTGAACTATTCAATTTTGTGCCGCTAAAAACGCGACTCAAAGGTTTTGATATCATGCTGCCGACCTTTCAAACAGAGATAGTGGATGTTGCCGAAAAATTCATCCAGCGAATCAATGCGGAACGCAGCCAGCAGGCGGCCGGCTATTTCCTGGAGAAACTGCGTTCAGCGGTAGAAAGTATACACTTGCAACTACCGCAGCTGATTAACCAATCCAAAGACAAAGCGGCAAAAGCTGATCAGTTGATTATCTGGATGATGAATCGCTTGCGGTTGCTTGACCATTTTGCAACAAATCCATTTTCAACCGAAAGTTATTTAGCCCTCGGCAAAACCAAACTGAATAGTCATAACCATTCGTATCTCAAAGCACTGAACGCGGTGCCAAACGAAGCGCTATACGAACAGATCCTGATCTGGCGAGAAACTACGGCGGCTTCCGAAAAAGTCATGCCGAGCATGGTCCTATCCGAAAAAACTTCAGCAGCTATTGCGGAAAAATTACCGGCAACACTCAAAGCGCTTGGTGCAATAAAAGGTGTTGGCCCGCATAAGGCCAGTCTATATGGCGCAGCGCTTATCGGCTTAATTAGAAACTTCCAGTCCGGGGGTGAACCGGCGGGTTTATTTTAACTATTGGTACCGGTACTTTCCCATTTTACGCATATCAGCTTTGATACGTTAGCACCCATCCTCACTAACGGCTAAATCTGTTGGGGGGCAAGGTTTATTAAAAACAATGACTAAGACAGGTTAGAAAATGCTAATTACCCCATTTGCAAGATTTATGGATTAGCGCCGTCACTTTGGTAGTGCATAACATGTGCTCCTGAAGCAAAGTTTATACTATCTATAAATTTAAGCCCAAGTGGTAGATCTGAATTTAGCTTGCTAAATAAACGTGCGTGGCCCTTACCCGGCAGAACCGGCAGTATATTAAAATAATAATCATCTACCAGGTTCATCTTCGTTAATTCTTCGATAAGACTCAGGCTGCCGAAAGTTAACAATGCCCCTTTGTTATCGCGTTTAAAGGCGTTAATATAGTCGGTGTTAAGTTGATCAACTATGCTTGAGTTATGCCACGTTGTATTTTTAAGGGTTGATGAGAATACGATCTTAGGTATGTGGTGCAAAGCTTTGGCCATTTTCCTAACCCAGCCTGGCGTGTCTTCATTAATTAGCCTGCCGGGCCATCGGTCCTGAAACATCTCAAATGTAAGCCGTCCAAATGCAGCTACGTCCGCATTGGCCATCAACCCATGTGTAAACTCAAAGAATTCTGCATTAGCAATCACATTTTCGGCATCAGCAAATCCATCAGGGGTTACGCTGATCAGCACTATTACTTTTCCCATGGTTATTAATTAAAATTTAAAAGCTTTGTATGGGCCGCACCTCAATATTGGCGTTAGTGGCTAAAATGGGACAGGTTTTAGCCAGTTCAATAGCCGCATCAATATTCTTTGCCAGCACAATGGTGCAGCCGCCAATAACCCCTCTTCCTTCCCCGAAAGGAGCATCAATTACAATCTTTTCTGCGCCTTTAACCTGCTTACCTGTCTGCTCCAGTGGCTCGCTGGATACATGAAGCCCTTTGTTAACAAGGTCAAACACCCAGTTCATCATTTTTTCTTTAAGTACCTGTAGATCTTCCGGAGATTGATCAGGTTGATAGACATCGCTACCCCTGAATAAGAGCATAAATTTTTCCATTAGTTTGAAATTTTGTTGGTTAAAAACTAATGACGATTGATTTTTGGTAATTGGACAGGTAGGATAAGATATTTTCTTTTTGGCCCATACCCCGGTGAGTTATAGCCATGCCAATTACAGACAAGATTGGCGTTTCTTTGTGAAAAACAAAAAGCCATACTCCATAAATATTTAATAATTAACGAGTTAAGCAATTTTTACAGCTAAATTTTCTGACGAATAAGTAGTTTCATGGCGTTTCACCTAAAAAGCCAAACGTTTATTTATCAGACAGTTATAAAAGATAACGTTTCATTTGTTTCGCCTGTTTGATATATCTACATGAAACGAAACGGGGTTATTCTCAAGCTACCTTATCTAAAATCAAACCACAATGTACCCGATACCGGCGTTGTGTTTAACTGCACGTTCCTCTGACTTTGCGGCCCCATATCAGTAGCAGGATTAAACTTGGTGCCTATCGCCGGGATAGCCGTCATAAACCCAATGTTTCCTTCCGGAAACGCGGGACTGGTGTTATCATTAGGCGCACTCACAGGCTTGGCGGGTTTTAACATTTGCAAGTAAATGTGTTCATCGCCGGTATACACCGTAAAAGGATGCTCTTTGTTCTGGATTGTAACCCAATACAGGTTGGCATGATAGCCTTTAAATTCGGGATAGGTCCAGCTTTCGCCCGTTATGGTATTGTTGTAATCCTTTTGCCAAACATTAAGTGTGCCGCCTTTTAAACGGTTCTTCCAAACGCGGTAAGGGCCATCGCCCAGCCACTTCATCCCGGTAATGTTCTGCTCTGGATAATTGAAAGTGATACCATAGAAATCCGCATTGCCTCTGGGCAGGTAATTGTATTGCAACTGTACAGGTTTGCCGGGGGTAAAGGTCCATTTTACCTTGAAATTAGCGTCAGAGTATACAGGTTCTATCACCTGGCTATTGCCAGATACAGATCTACTTATTTCCTTAAACTGCATGCTCACTCCTGCCAATATCGGCCCGTCTGATAGGGAAATATCACCCGCTGCTCCTTTAACTTTTTTGAGGTAACCCGTAGCAGTGTCAAAATAATAGCTAATGGCATCGCAGGTTACAATGATCTGCCCATTCTCCTCCTTCAAACTGCTTGCGGTTGCAGCGCTGCCTGCGGTAAACCTGGCCGCAATAGTTTGCGTAACTGCTATAGGCCAGCTGCGGGTTACTATTTCTTTGCCTGCCGCATCGCTAACTGTAAGCAACAGCGCGTCGCTGTTTTTCCAATTGGTTGGCAGCTGTAGTTTAAGGTAACCGTTTTCGCCCGGAGCCAGATTGTAAGCCTTTACCGTACCCGACGAATTGATTGTTGGCATAGTGGCCTTACTCTGCGGTGATGCAAAGCTCACCAGTTTCCAGCTAAAACTGCATTGGCTTAAGTTGGTGTATAGATAGCGGTTCTCAATATTCAGCCTGCCATCAAAGTTTTGCGGCAAGGCGCTATTACTAATATAAACCGGCGACCAGATCTCCTTAATCGTATAAAAGCTTGCTTCCTTCTCGCGGTGCGGGCCAACAATCCCATCCGGGGCGTGGTTGCCATCGGCGTCTAAAATATTATCCTTATCGGTACGCACAATGGCGCCATCGGCATATACCCATAAAAAGCCCCCGGCATTGTGCGGACTGCTGAGCATCAGGTTCCAAAAATCGTCTAATCCGGCGCCATGCCCGCCATCGTAAAGGCCATGCATAAATTCGGTAGGGAAAAAGATATCGCTGCCGTACAGGTTGCTGTTTACAACGTAATTGTAAACCGGGTAATGCTTCGCATCAGTATTATTAAAACGTTCCCAGGGATGTATCACCGTACGTTTCTGCGGATCATACAGCGGATAATCTTTATCCAGATCGCGGTTAAAACCACCTTCGTTACCATTGTCCCAAAGCACTATACTCGGGTGATTTACATCGCGCACCATCATTTCTTTTACCAGTTTACGGCCAACGTTGTTGTCGTACTTGGCCTGCCAGCCGGTTAATTCATCCAGCACAAAAAGACCTAAAGAATCGCAAACATCTAAAAAACTCTGATCAGGCGGGTAGTGCGACATCCGCACCGCGTTCATGTTCATTTCCTTTATCTGCTTGATATCTAACAGATCAATAGCCTTGCTTAACGCTCGCCCAGACTCGGGCCATTCAGAGTGGTGGCAAACACCTTTAAATATCACTTTTTTATCGTTAACATAAATACCATCGCCTTTGCGCAGGTCAACCGTGCGGAAGCCAAAACGCTGGGTTATTTGGTGAATTACCTTATTACCTGTTTTAATTGAAACAACCAGGTTATATAGGTTTGGCTGTTCAGGATTCCAGGTGTTTATGTTCTTAAAGCCGGCCCGTAAAGTGATACTGTCGCCCTTAGCCTTTATAGTAAATGATTCACCTACGCGAACACCTTTCAATGTTTGCACTTCAGCCTGAATAATCTGGCTGGCGTTGGCATTTTTATCAAACACATCCAATCTTATCTGGCCGTTAGCTTTAGCGTCAATAGCAACACGATCTACGTAGCTTTCAGGGACTATCTCTAAATAAACCGGCCGATAGATCCCGCCAAATATCCAAAAATCGCCATTCCGCTCAGCGCGGTTCACAGATGCATCGGCAGACATCTTGCTCACTTTTACTTCAAGCAGGTTATCACCGCTTTTTACAAGGCCGGTTATATCATACTTAAACCTGTAAAAAGCACCCTGATGAACAGGGCCTGCTAACTGCCCATTGATCTTTACTTCGGTATCGGTCATCGAACCTTCAAACACAATGAAAACACGTTTGTGCTGCGCGTTAGCGCCTAATTTAAATTGGTGTTTGTATAAGCCTTCCTCATCGTTTTTTTGTTTGTCGTGGCCGTAATTGTAGCCACCAAAGCCTTGAAACTCCCAGTTTGAGGGTACCGGGATAGTTGTCCACTGCCCGCTTTTACGGCCCTTGGTGCAGAAAAAATCCCAGTTGACGGTATGATCTTTATCGGTACCTGATAAGTTTTGACGAATGGTTTTATTGGATGATGCTACAATGGGTAGCTGCGCCATGGTTATTCCGGCAAAAAAAACAAGGGTGATGCTAAGCAAAATTTTACGACTCATGCGGGTAGGTTTACGTCCGCAATCTAACGTTTTCTTCTTTTATTTTAATCGCACATTTAATGTTAGCCTTATAGGTTAACTTATTAAGCTACGTCAGTAATCGAAACGGCGTTTATTTGATTACATGCGAACAAAGTTTTTATTTGTGTGTTTAACGTTCGGCATACTAATTGATTTTGAAACCCAACAAGAGACATGAAATAACGCTTTAAACATGCCTGCTACTAAAGTACCTTCGACCGAGACCCTTAAAGCGTTAGAAACAGCGCCAAATATGTATTTAATACTGTCGCCGGATCTGTACATCCTGACGGCCAGCGACCTATATTTACAGGCAACTGAAACCACCCGTGAAGCAATAGTTGGGAAGCATATTTTTGAGGCTTTTCCAGAGAACCCCAGCCTGCCCGATGCCGACGGTGTGCAAAATATCAACGCCTCTTTACAAACCGTGCTGCGTACCAAAAAACCCGACAAAATGCGCATACAGCGGTATGATGTACCGGACATTGATAATCCGGGCAATTTTATTCAACGTTACTGGGACCCGAGCCATACGCCGGTCTTAGACAGTGATGGCAATATAACCTACATCATTCAGCTGGCTACTAATGTAACTGATAAGATATTGTCTGAACGCGCGCTGCTTAAAAGTCATATGGAGCAAGTGGAAACCACGGAACAGATCAAAGCGCTTAACGCAGACCTGCTTGCTGCCAATATGGATCTGCGCGAAACACAGGAGCAGCTTAATACATTGAACGGCCAGCTGGAAGAGCGGGTAGCCAAACGCACACATGACCTTGCACAGGCCAACGAAGAGCAGGCAGCCGTAAATGAAGAGATGGCCGCAAGCAATCAAGAACTTGTAGAGATACAGCAACATTTGGTTGACTCTAATCGTGAAATGGCGGCCAGCGCATCGCGGCTGCGCATGGCAGTGGAATCAACCGGGCTTGGAACATGGGATTATCTCCCATCAAGAGAAAGTCTTCACTGGTCTAAGGAATGTCGAAACATATTTGGTATTAGTGAAGAACAAGCGGTAGACTTTGATACTTATACACGGCACATCCATCCGGACGATAGGGAATGGGTAATGGCCCGCATCAATGAGAGCCTTCAGCCAGGCTCTACAGGCCGTTACGAAGTTAGTCATCGCATTACCCGCTTTGATAATAACGAGGTGCGTTGGGTAAATGCGCAAGGTACCGTTGAATTTGAACAGGATGTTGCCGTGCGCTTTATGGGTACCGTGCTGGATATTACAGACCTTAAACAGGTAGAGGAAAAAAGCGCCCGTTTAGCAGCTATTGTAGCATCGTCTGACGATGCAATAATCAGTAAAACGCTGGAAAGTGTTATTATGACCTGGAATGACGCTGCTGAGCGGATATTTGGTTACACTGCCGATGAAATGATTGGCGAGACCATTTATAAACTGATCCCTACAGACAGGCACGACGAAGAACCCATGATACTATCGCGCTTAAAAAGCGGAGAGCGCATTGAACATTACGAAACTAAAAGACAAACCAAGGATGGCAGGCCTATAGATGTGTCGCTCACCATATCGCCTATTAAGGATAGCCGCGGCAATTTGATCGGGCTGTCAAAAATAGCAAGAGATATCTCTGAGCGAAAACAAGATGAGGCACGAAAAAATGATTTTATCGGCATGGTGAGTCACGAGCTAAAAACCCCGTTAACATCCCTTACCGCCATTTTACAGGTATTAAATAATAAGTTAAGAAGATCAGACGACGCCTTTGTGCCCGAAGCCTTAAGCAGGGCCAACTTGCAAGTGAAAAGAATGAGCACCATGATAAACGGGTTTCTCAACATTTCAAGGCTTGAATCGGGAAAGATCCAGATAAATAAACAACCCTTTATCATCGGCGATCTTATTGTGGAGGTAATTGGCGAAATTAATCTCACAGGGCCGGCTCATATTATCGAACTCCAAAAATGCGATAAAGTGGTATTGCTGGCTGACAGGGAAAAAATAAGTTCGGTATTGGTTAACCTGCTTAGTAACGCCGTAAAATACTCGCCCAAAGGCTCTAAAATATCAGTAGCCTGCAGCTTGCAGCTTAACAAGGTTTGTGTGAGTGTTACTGATGAAGGGTTAGGGATCAGTGCAGAGGATTGCGATCATATTTTTGACCGTTATTACCGGGTTGAAAGCAACCATACGCGTCACATTTCCGGCTTCGGAATTGGGTTATACCTTAGCGCCGAGATCATTCAGCGCCACGAGGGGCAGATATGGGTGGAGAGTGAGCGTGGAAAAGGTTCAACTTTTTTCTTTACACTGCCGGTAAAAGCGCGTTGATATCAATAAGCCAGTGGCAGGTTGTTAACCAGGCGCATTACTTTATCAATCATATCTGACACATTAAACGGCTTGCTGATATAGTCGTTAGCATTGCACTCGGTGGCAATTATTTCAATATCGTTAGCTGTAGAGAGGATAATAACCGGAATATCTTTTAAAGCATTTACTTGCTTCATCTTTTTACAGAGGCGATGACCAGGGTGATTGTTAATAAATTCGTCTAACAGGATAAGATCAGGTTTGAATGGAATTATCTCATCCAGGTTCTCCGGTTCGGGTGTACTTAAGGTTTCAAACCCTTGTTCTTCAAGAATAAACTCCATGATATTCCGTATATCCGTGTCATTCTCAATAATTAATACTTTCTTTCTCACGCAGCGGGGTTAGGGCGCAAAGATAATGATTTTTAAATACTTGTAATAATGCGCGCAGATTGGTTATGCAACATTCTTTCCAATCATATCCTTTACCTGACAAAGAAGTGCCGCCATATCAAAAGGTTTGCTTAAAAAACCGTTCGCTCCGCAAGCATGGCTAAGTGCGCGCAGATCAGTTTCTGCAGATAAAAGCATTACGGGGAAACAACGCGTGTCTACATCAGATTTTAGCTGCATGCAAATAGCATCGCCGTTTTGGCCAGGCGGTTTAAGGCGCACATCCATTAATATTAAGTCAGGCATAATATCTTTTAAATGATGGCAAGCTTCGCCATCTGTAGAAAGTACAACTTCGTAACCTTCCGTTTGAAGTATAAGGTTCAGTATTTCTGATATATCTGCATCATCTTCAATGATGAGTATTTTCTTGGGCATAGCATCTATTTACATATACCCTGCAATAAGCCGTCCGCTATTGCATATTTGAGGGAATTAGGCTGAATTAACTCGTTTTTGGTTATAATAGCTAAAAAAGCAATTTATTATTAAGCGTCACCATACAATTTGTTTCCAATTAAGGTCTATAAAATCAGTCCTTAACAAGCATCAGGTTCAACCCTACCAGGAACTTGTTTTCTTGCGACAGGTCGCCAACCATTAACCGCACAGGCGCTGGCAGCTTTTTAATAAGTGTGGGCGTGGCTACGATCTGCTCTCCTTCTGCTAAATGGGGGTGTTTCAGTAGGTCAATAACTTCAATAGTATAAGCACCATTTAAATGTTGCTCGCAATATTTTTTAAGGTTATCAATAGCGGTTTTAGATTTATAAGAATCGCCGACTACATAAAGGCAGAGCTTAAAGTGTTCATTTTTCATAATGCTACTTCCTTTACCGCAGGCAACATCCGGCGTACAGTATTAAATAGCTCATCCAGGTCGAACGGTTTATACAAATAGCCATCGCAATTGGCAACTGAAGCGTCGCCGGGGTTTATGTAAGCCGAGAATATAATAACCGGGATATGGCTATACTGGGGCATTGCCTTTAATTGACGGCAAAGGTCGCTCCCTTTAGCGTCTGACAAGCGATGATCCAGCAGGATCAGGTCGGGCTTAAAGTCGCGCACAGCATCAAACAGTTTGCTACCCAACGAAATATCCATTACCTCAAACTGTGCATAGCTAAGCGCTTCCGTCACAATATCCAGTATATCGCGGTTATCGTCTAAAATTAAAATACGTTTATTCAAAACTCTGTATTTAACCTAATATATGGTTGATGGGGTAAGTAGAAGAGAACTTAAGCTATCCGCGGTATGGTAGGTGGTAAATTATATGAGTATAACAAATTAAACGCAAAATGTTTTGAGGTAGTATTGGCGTAGTACCTGGCATAACGCTTTACTTTTTTTTAATATCGAGAATAACCTCACGCGGGCGCATAGTAAGTAACGGCCATGCTTTAGGTATTGCTGATGTAGGTTTAATATCAAACTTGGAAAAAATGGCATGTAGTATAAACGATATCTCGGCCATAGCAAAGTTATTACCTACGCACATACGCGGGCCTCCCCCAAATGGAAAGAAGTTTTTTATACTCTTATTAATAGTTCCATCGCTTGTTATAAAGCGTTCGGGTTTAAATTTCTCAGGGTCTTCCCAATGAGCACTGTCACGGTGCATGCCATAAAAATAAGCCAATATAGTGGTACCGGCGGGATAGCTGTAACCATTAAAGTTATCGTCGTTTATTGTTTGCCGTTCAGTTAGCCAAACTGCCGGGTATAAGCGCATGCTCTCATTGATAACGGCATTTATATAGCTATCCCGTGGGCTATCCATTATATCTATCTCAGCCACACGGCTTTTCAACTTTTCTAAAACCTGGCTATCCGACGCGATAAGATATAACAGCCATGAAAGCGTAGCGCCGGTTGTTTCATGACCGGCAAACAACAATACCAAAAGTTCGCTCATCAGCAAGTCGTCTTCCATACCCTCATCAGTATCCTCATACCTGGCGCTTAGCAACATATTCAGTAGGTCGTTATGCGGCTTATCGTCGCCCCTTCTTTGGTCAATAATTTCTTTCAGCATTTTTCTGATACGTATCCACTGCTGTGCCACCTTTTTCTCTTCACCCGTAAACGGGTACATCAGTTTTTTAAACGGATGGAAAATATCTTTCAGCATAAAGGCCTGCATATCTACAAAAGTCTTGCATAGCTCATCTGTCATTTGCTTAGAAATATCAATAGTGAAAAGCGAGTTGATCAAAACAGAAAACGAAAGCTGGCGCATTAATGGAAACGCATCCACTTTATCACCCTGTGGCAAATCTGCTAACAATGTGTTGATAGTATCAATAACAGTTTTGTATAAAGCATGTATATTGCCCTGATGAAAAGCAGGTTGTATCAACCGCCTTTGCCTGCGCCAGTCATCGCCATTGGTAAAAAGCACGCTGCTTCCAAATTGCTTAACAGCTTCGGCGGTAACCAGGTCGGGCTTTTTATAATTTGTATGATTTTCGCGAAGCACATAATTGATCAAATCGCCATTCTGCGTAATTATGGTCCGACCCCTTCCCGGTATAAAGGCAGAATAAGTGCCACCAAACCGCTTTAACCTCATATTGACTAATGCAATTGGGTCGGTTAATATTTTATAAGCGCTTGTAATGCTTACTAGTCTGTTTACGCCGCTTGGTAAATTATACTTTTTACTCATGGTGATATATGGTTTATTGTAACACAAACCTAATGCTGAGCGGCATAAAAAAAATTAACAAATGCTAATTAATGCTGCTTGCCCTGTGCTATCCGTTTGCGGATTCGGCTAAGCGAAACCGGCGTAATACCCAGATAAGTGGCCAGGTGTTTATCAGGCACCCGGTTAACTATATCAGGTTTATCATGTACCAGTTTTAAGTACCTTTCGGTTGCTGACATCAGTACAAATGATTCTATCCTGTCTATCGCCTTCTCCAGCATTCGCAACTGGATATTAGAACGGTGGACGCCTATAGCCGGATTACGATCTGCAAATTCCTGCATTATTTTGTAGTCAATTTCCATAATCGTGGTATCTTCCACAGCCTCAAAAATAAAACGCGAAGGTTTTTGCCATGCAATACTGTCGTATGATCCTACAAACTGGTTTTCCCAACTCAGTGTAAGGGTTATTTCCTCGCCATTGGGTTTAAGCTGATATCCTCTTATCAGGCCCTTTTTTATGCGACCCATTTTTGTGGAGGTAGATCCCTCGGCAATATAAACCTCTCCGGCGCGCAGCTTTTTGATCTTTGCCGTTTTAAAAAGCCGGTAAACATCTGCAATGCTTACACCTTTTAAAAGGGATATGTAAAATTGAAGATCTTCCTGGCTTAGCATAGACGAATATAAGCGGTTTTGACGTAAAGGTAAGAAACCCGCATCTGCCAATTTGACAACAAACTACCTTTTGGAACAGGCATTGATAAGCAGGGTTGATACTTGAATATTTAACCGAAAAAATAAACTATAGCACTATGCAAGAAAAAGGAACGATCTCGATACATACCGAGAACATTTTCCCGATCATTAAGAAATTTTTATACTCGGACACCGAGATATTTTTGCGCGAGCTGGTATCAAATTCTGTTGATGCTACGCAGAAAATTAAGCGCCTGGCAGCACTGGGTCAGTACAATGGCGAGTTAGGTGATTTGCGCGTTGAAGTAGCTTTTGACGAAGCTGCAAAAACCATTACCATATCCGACCGTGGATTGGGCATGACCGCTGAAGAAATTAAAAAATACATTAACCAGATAGCATTCTCGGGCGCTACCGAGTTTATGGAGAAATTTAAAGAAGCCAAAGATGCCAACGAGATCATTGGTCGTTTTGGTTTAGGTTTCTACTCTGCCTTTATGGTGGCTGATAAGGTTGAGATTCAAACGCTATCTTACCAGGATGGTGCAGAACCTGCTTACTGGGTTTGCGATGGCAGCACAGAGTTTGAAATAGGCGTTGGCCAGTTGGAAGAAAGAGGAACTGAGATAACTTTACATATAAACGCTGAGTCTGAAGAGTTTTTGAGCAAACACCGCTTACAGGAAATTCTGGATAAATATGCCCGTTTTCTGCCGGTGCCTATTAAATTCGGCACTAAAACAGAAAGTGTTGAAGATGGTGTTGACGAAGAAGGTAAAACCAAATACACATCAGTTGAGGTTGATAACATTATTAACGATACCAACCCTATTTGGACCAAAGCGCCTTCTGAATTGAAGGATGAGGATTACCTCGACTTTTACAAACAGCTATACCCTTTCAGCGAGGAGCCTTTATTCTGGATCCATCTGAACGTCGATTATCCTTTTAATTTGACAGGCGTGTTGTACTTCCCGAAATTGAAGAACGATTTCGAGATGCAGAAAAACAAGATCAAGTTATTCTCTCGCCAGGTATTCATTACCGATGAAGTGAAGGACATTGTACCTGAGTTTTTAATGTTGCTGCATGGTGTTATTGATTCACCGGATATTCCGCTTAACGTATCGCGCAGCTTTTTACAGGCCGATAGCAACGTTAAAAAGATAAACAGCTATATCACCAAAAAAGTAGCAGACAAACTGGCTGAGTTATTCAAAGCCGACCGTAAAGCTTACGAAGAAAAATGGACCGACATTGGCATGTTTGTAAAATATGGTTTCATAAGTGAAGACAAGTTTTATGATAAAGCAAAAGACTTTGTATTGCTAACCAATACCGCCAAAGAAAACTTTACCCTAACCGAATACCAGGATAAAGTTGCACCAGAACAAACTGATAAAGAAGGCCAGGTAGTTTACATATACACCAATGATGCTGCCAAGCAGGACGCCTTTATCCAGTCGGCTAATAAAAAGGGTTATGATGTATTGCTGATGAACTCTGCCGATAGATAACCACTTTATCAGTCACCTGGAGCAAAAATTGGATAAAACTTCGTTAAAGCGTGTTGACTCTGATGTAGCTGATAAACTCATCAAAAAAGACGACGCACCTGCGCATGTTTTAACCGAAGAACAAGCAACCAAAGTAAAAACCGTTTTTGATAAAGCCATAGGCAAACCTGCTTACAAGGTTGAGCTGGAAAGCTTAAGCCCTGACGAGTTACCTGTAACTGTAACCATGAATGAGTTTATGCGCCGTATGAAAGATATGGCAGCCATGGGCGGCGGTATGGGCTTTTACGGCAACATGCCCGATAATTACAATGTAGTGGTTAACGGTAACCATAAACTGGTGAGCCGCATAGCGCAGGAAGAAAACGAAGATGTGCAATCGCAACTGGCCAAGCAGGCATTTGATCTGGCGCTTTTATCTCAAGGACTGCTTACAGGCGCTGAACTTACAGAGTTTGTAAACCGCAGCGTTAACCTGATATAATTTTTTTAAACCATTTAATGCAAAAGCTGTCCTACTGAGCGAGGGCAGCTTTTTTTGTTTATGCTGTTTTTTACTTAATTTTATATACCGTCTGCTGCCCTTTCTTTTAACCCTTAAAAGTTAACTATGAAAAAGTTATTAAATATTAATTACGCTATTCTTATTTGTTTGTTTTGCACAGGCACAGGTTTTGCCCAAAACACAAAAGCTGATAAAAAAGCAGCGCAAGCAGCAGAACTTAAACGTATAGTTGAGGGGAAGAAGTATGTTTTTAAAGCTAATTCTGCCAATCCAACGGGTAGTTCATCTGTGCAGGTGAGTGGTTCATCCATACAGGCGGGTAATCTTGCATCAATGATGGGTGGTGGGTCTGTAACGCTTACAAGCACGTATGATCTGACACTTTCTAACGACACTTTGACTGCCTTTTTACCTTATTATGGAGTAGCCTACACGGCACCATTAAACCCAACAGAAGGTGGCATAAAACTAAAAACAACAAAATTTGATTACAAGGTGACCGAAAAGAAGAAGGGGAGTATGGAGATCGTATTTAAGCCGTTGGATTTACAACAACGGGCACCGGCTGATGTACAAAGAATGATCTTAACAGTGAGTGCGGGAGGGTATGCTAATTTGCAGATAACTTTGCTTAACCGGCAGCCAATATCTTTTAGTGGAACATTGGAAGAAATAAAACCAAAAATTGATGCTACAAAGCCATTCTAAAAAACTTCAGAATGGCTTCTTTGTTTTATTATGACAATTTTGGTAACTTTAATACTAATAGTTAAACCTAATCCATTCAAAACGTCAAACCACATCCATTATGAAAAAATTAGTCATTTTAAGTGTGTTATGGCTGGCCATACTTGGTTCAAGCAGCGCTCAAACTACAAAAGCGCAGCTTGTAGCGAACAAGGTTGTTAGTTTAAATGAGATAATGAAATCTCGCAATTATATTTTTAAGGCTAATGCAGCTTACACTCCCGAGCTGGAGCGAAGGCCACTACCTGCGAGGTACGAAGTTACTATATCTGATGGTAAACTTCATGTGTTATTACCTTTGTTTCACAGGTATGATATGGGATCTATGGATCCATATGAGCAAAACGGGTCTGTATATAAAGTTTTAGTAACAGATTTTGACTACAAAGCTGAGGTAAATAAAAAAGGAAATTGGACAGTTTCTATAGTTGCCAAAACCTTCGATGGATTGAGGCTTAAATTAAACGTGGACAGATCGGGTTATGCGCAATTGTACGTAAGGAACGGAACATCTCAACAATTTGTCGGTGTTGTTGAGAGCAACAGTACTGATATTGTACAAGACAAATCATTATGATTTTCAGCGCTGTGCTCTGCAAGTTTTTGCTTAAGGTTAGCATCACACAATTTACCAAGGCAAAAAAGGCATCTCAACCTTGCAGCAAGCCTTCGTTATCTTTTAACCTGACGCCTGTCAGTTTATTTTTAAAGGCCTCCTGTATTATGTAAAAGATCTTCTTTGCGGCAGCGGTGCTGTTAAGTCCCTGCGGCCGGATGTTAGATATGCAGTTGCGCGATTCGTCTGTAAGCCCAGGTTTGGGATTGAAAGTTATATAAGCGCCCACACTATCAGCAGCGCTCAATCCTGGTCGCTCACCAATAAGTATCAGGGACAATTTTGCGCCCAATGCGTAGGCAATTTCATCACTGATGGCTACTCTGCCCTGTTTTACCAGTGTTATTGGAGCGAGTGTTACTTTAACCGCGGCCAGCATCGGCACAAGCAATCGCAGTAATGGTATAGTATTATTGTTAACCGCCGTAGCCGATAAGCCATCTGTAATAATTATAGCAACATCGCAGGGCGAATGGTAATTGCTTATTTCTTCTGCTGATGCTTCATCAAGCTTTCTTCCCAGATCGGGCCTTTGCAGGTATTGTTCGCGATAGGCAGCTGCACTGTGTAAAGTTATTAAAGGCAGGTCAAATTGGTCAAGATCAGCTTTCAAACCATCAACATCCAACTCAGAATAAACAGCATCGCGGGCGTGGGCGTGGGCCAGTTTAAATTCCTGAAAAGCTTTCAGCGGTATTCCCGATCCAGTGCGACCCAAACCAATTCGGGCCGGGGTAAATGCCCTTAAGGCATGTAGTAGGCCCTGCTTTCCTATTTCTTCGTTGCCCACGCTAAAACCCTCCGGATTTAAGTAAATTATGGCTTGCATTAACTTCAAGCAAGTTGCCTTTGTCGCCAATTATTCCCTGCTGCATTAACCATGCTTCAAACTCTGGTGCGGGGCGTAATCCTAACACCTTCCGCAGGTATACCGCGTCGTGAAAAGAGGTTGACTGGTAGTTCAGCATTACATCGTCCGAGCCTGGTATACCCATTACAAAAGTGCAGCCCGCCACACCCAACAGCGTAAGCAGGTTATCCATATCATCCTGATCAGCTTCGGCATGGTTGGTATAGCAAACATCAACACCCATGGGTAAGCCAAGCAGCTTTCCGCAAAAATGGTCTTCCAAAGCCGCGCGGATGATCTGCTTGCCATCATACAAATACTCCGGCCCGATAAAACCTACCACCGTATTAACCAGCAAGGGCTTATACCTCCGGGCCACGGCATAAGCCCGCACTTCGCAGGTTTGCTGGTCTACGCCGCAATTGCCATTGGCCGAGAGGCAGCTGCCCTGCCCGGTTTCAAAATACATAACGTTATTGCCAACAGTACCGCGCTTTAATGCTAATGTGGCATCATAGGCCTCATCCAGCAGATTTAAATTTATCCCAAAGCTACTGTTAGCCAATTGTGTACCCGCTATAGATTGAAAACAAAGGTCTATAGGGGCGCCGGTATTAAGCAGCTGCATAGTGGTAGTAATATGGCTTAAAACGCAGGTTTGGGTAGGTATGGAAAACTGCTGCCGCAGGGTATCCATTAGGCTAAGCAATTTTCCTACGGCAGCAGGACTATCACTTGCGGGATTTATACCAATAACGGCGTCGCCGCTACCGTAAAGCAAACCATCAATAATGCTGGCCGCCACACCTTTTGGATCGTCGGTGGGATGATTGGGCTGTAAACGGGTTGAGAAGTGCCCCTTCAGGCCTATAGTATTTCTGAATTTAGTAACGACCGCTATTTTTTTTGCTACCGCGATAAGGTCCTGGTTGCGCATTAGCTTGCAAACCGCTGCTGCCATTTCGGGCGTAATACCCGCTGACGTTGCTTTAAGTGTTTCGCTGTCCGTCTCCTCGCTTAGTAGCCAGTCATAAAACCCGCCAACGGTAAAATGACTGATAGGTGAAAAAGCAGTTTGCTTATGGCTATCCATTATCAACCGCGTTATCTCATCCTTTTCATAAGGGATCAGCGCCTCGTTCAAAAAAGCTTTTAAAGGTACATCGGCCAATGTGATCTGCGCCGCAACCCTTTCTTCATAGCTCGAGGCACATAGCCCCGCCAACTCATCGCCCGACCGAAACGGCGATGCCTTTGCCAGCAGCGCTTTCAGATCAGCAAAGCTGTATACCTTATTTTTAATGGTATGGCGGTACATGTTTATTTCATGGTTGGTGGTTGATGTTTAGTTCATAGTTGGTGGTTCATAGATCATGGCTTTTGGTATTAGTTGCATAATGGTTATATAAATCAAATCACTCAATCACTAACTCAATAAATCGTCATTCATTATTTTAGTTTTGTGTTTTCCCATCAGCATAAAAATAACTATCGCCACAGCTAACAACGCAAAAAATATCAGGCTTAATTCAACATTAAAATAGATAATTGAAACAAGGCACACTGCCGATAACACCAAAGCAATACCCGGAAAAAGAGGATAAAAAGGCGACGTAAAAGGCCTATCTAAATTAGGCTCCTTCTTCCGCAAAATAAAAAGACTCAGCATACTCATCATATACATAATAACAGCGCCTAATACCGATAGTACAATTATCTGCGCCGTGGTACCATTAATTATGGCTATAAAGCTTACCGCACCGCTTGCTATTATGGCCCAATGCGGCGTTTTAAATTTATGATTTACCTGCGCCAGTCCGCCAGGTAAATAACCACTGCGTGCCATAGCAAATATTTGCCGTGACGATGCCAGGATAATACCATGTAATGACGCGATCAAGCCAAAAAGGCCTATGCTGGCAAATATTTTGGTTAAGCCCGACGCTTTACCCATAACCAGCCCAATGGCTTCGGGCAGGGGGTAATCAAGGTTGCTCAATTTATGCCAGTCTGATACGCCGCCGGTTAATATCATTACCGCCAGAGCCAGCAGCACCAGCGTTGCCAGGGCAGAGATATATCCTTTAGGAATGTTCTTTTTAGGTTCCTTTACTTCCTCTGCAACCATGGCCATGCCCTCAATAGCCAGATAAAACCAAACAGCAAAAGGCAAGGCGGCAAATACGCCGGCCCAGCCAAAAGGCATAGGGTCGGTAAGGTAGTTTTGCATTTTAAAATGAGGCGCTATTACACCAATGTATAACAGCAATTCTGCTACCGCCAAAACGGTTATGAACAAGGAAAATACAGCCGACTCTTTAACGCCCGAAATATTTAGCAAAATAAAGACGGTATTAAAAACAAGTGCCGACTGTACTATGGGTATAGCGGGATACAGAAAATGCATATAGCTCCCCAACGAAACGGCAATGGCAGGGGTAGCAAGCAAAAAGTCTATCAAGGTAGCATAGCCGGCAATAAGCCCGCCGAATGGCCCCATTGCGCGATAAGCGTAGGCAAACGCGCCGCCCGCATGCGGTATGGCCGCTGTTAATTCGGTATAGCTAAAAATAAAGGTGATGTACATTACGGTGATAACCAGTGTGGCTATTAGCATGCCTATGGTGCCGGATACGCCCCAACCGTAGTTCCAGCCAAAGTACTCGCCCGATATTACCAGCCCCACCCCTATGGCCCATAGGTGCACCGGCTTTAAAACTCTTTTTAACTGTTCTGTACCGGGATTTGCCATAAGTTTTGTGATGCTTTAATAGCGGCATTAAGATAAGCATTATTTACTTACAAGTATCCTTTGTATATACAGCCACTATTGCTATAACTAACTATTTCGTTATCTTTAACCTATGCCTTTTTTAAAACCTTATTTTTTACCGGCCCTGGTGTTAACGCTATGTATAGTGGCCTGCCAAACAGGTAAGCCTGGCATTGAGCCACTCGATGCAAATACCATCATAAAAATGATGCCGGCAGGTATTGATACGACAAATGTGGTGGTGGACGACGCGGGCAATAAACTTAATTTCAGGCAATACATTGCCGTTGTATTTAATAATGAAGGGATGATTTACAGAAACCGCGAGGTTTTTAAGTTGCAACGGTATACAAAAATGGGCTTAGAAACCTTAAAGCACGATTTTATCGCCCGTTGGCCCCGTCAGAAAGCTTTCAATACAAGGGAGGTTAAAAAAACAAACGAAGAAAAATTCAGGGATATTGCTGCAACATTTTTAATGGCCGATAGTATCCTGGTGTTTAAAGGTCGTAGAATGATGCTACTTCAGCGAAAAGGTGCAGCTATTTTTCAGTTCGAGATAAATCTCGGAAGAAATCCCCTGGGAGATAAACAAAGTGATGGTGACGGGCGTACGCCTGAAGGAGTTTACTACGTAGATAATAAAACCGACAGGGACGATAAATATTATAAAAGTTTCTGGATATCCTATCCCAATGCCGCAGATAAGGCGGACGCTATTACACGGAACGTTAAACCGGGTGTAGGGATAATGATTCATGGAACACGCCCGGATCGAGTCGGGGCTAAGGACTGGACCAACGGCTGTATCGCGCTAAGCAATAAAGACATGGATACGCTGTTTAAATATGTGATATCAGGGACGGTGATTGATATAAGGAAGTAGGTGTGATTAGGCAACATGCTTCGCGGTTTTTAAATTAAGATAAAACTGTATTTTTGATTGAACATAAATGAAAAACGTCAAAGATGAATTACAACATATCGTTCTCGGAGATGAACCAATTGGCCAAGCAAGCCAAATCAAAAAAATCCAACGTTTCCTTAACACAAATGCGGAAACAGGCGTGGGAACTGAAAAACAGCAGCAATGCAAAGCTGAAGAAACAACAGCACTCTTAACCTTCGCTAAATAATAGGTGTTTCTTAACTAAATAACTACTATTTAAGATAGCAGTCCAATTTTTTATATATCCCCGCAACTTTTGTAGCGATCCCTTTAACATCAACTACTTTGTCTTCATCTAAGCTCTTTGTATATACGGAATTAGATAACTCATTCTCACCTCTGTGCACGTGAAGTATTATTCTATTGTAAACCTCATCATGTAAGTACAACTTCGCTCTGCCATTTCCTGACTCCCTATTTAATGAATAAACTAATATTCTATAATCTTTTTGAGTTTCATCAGCTTCTACATCAGCGGATTCCAAAAGCAACTCATCTTCCAAAAATAATTTTGAACTAATAGCGTCCTTATAATCATCCGTTATAACCCCTATAGATGAAAAATTTCCCTCTTCGCTATAATGTCCTAATTCTATTGTATTGAAACTTTTGTTAGACTTTAAATATTCAGTTACATCCGATAGTTTAATTGCAGAATTTTGAATATTTTCAATTAACCTCTCGTCCATTGTTGATTGAGGCGGAATACGCCCGCTACCCTCGTACACATCTATTAAAGTATCCTTTATTTTTCTAAACGCTTCAGAATTGTAAGTTATATCGCCCAAATTAAGCCCTTCTTCATCTGGTAATCTATACGTTATATAATTCAAATACTGATTAATAAATTGCTTTACTTTTTCTTGGTCAATGGGAAACATTTCCATTTGATTTCTTTGCTCAAATTCGATGTCAAAATTCAATTGGTAACTTCCAATTTTGGAGGGCTGAGAATAAACAAGCGGATTTAATGCCAAGTGACTTAAACTTTCGAGACTTTCTTTTAAATAGGCGTAGATTTTTTCACTCACACTATTTACGTCATAAACAAAAGCTTTATGTAAATCAGCCAACTTTCCTTTTAAACTAAATGTGAAATTTAATGAAGATGAAAATAGTTGTTCTGGAATGTATGAATTAGGATGTGGTAAGTAGTCAGATGGTATGTCGTTTAAAGGTACTTGATATGTTGCTATTTCAAAGTCATTTATGTCTTTATCAACAACAAAAACTTCTTGATTAGCCCTTATCAGTTCCCGATAAGATACTTTTCTATTAATAAAATCTGAATATTGTTTATCATCTAGCTCGATGGTAAAATATCTAAAAATATCATCTTCCTCTGATGCCAATGAGCTAAGAAGTATATTTCCGTATTTATTTGTTCCCGAAAATAATATAGGATATTCATCAAAATGGAGCACTCTGTAATTATCCCTAATTACAGGTAAAGTAGTAACAACATTATACTGATCTTTTATATCAAACATTACTCGGCCATTAACGGAATCATTGCAATAAGTTCGATCTTACTTACCAAAAAATCATCGTCTTTATAAAAATCATAATGGAACTCATTATATTCTTCAATTTGATTTGGCGTATGTTTTATCAAGCCACAATTGGGTTTCAATTTAATAACGCATAGATTTTTTTTAAACTGAGGACTAATTATGGCAGTTTGTAAATACTTACCCTTTAATAACGATGCACTCTGCTCATTCCATATTTCAATGGAAACTCCATGGTAGCCACAAATATCTTCGCAACTATTAAGCTCACTGACAACTCTATTTCTCTCTATATGGTTTTTGAAATCGGAATCTTTGAGGTTTCCTGAACGGCTTACCCTTCTTACAAAAGTATCTGTTAAATTCTCTTCAGCATCTGAAAAACAATCGCATGTAGTCTTAATTGTGATCTTTGTAAAATTCATTTAAAGGAAGTTCGGCTTGGTTTTGTCCACAAATAT
Source organism: Mucilaginibacter sp. HD30 (assembly GCF_054061755.1). Classification (NCBI taxonomy): domain Bacteria; kingdom Pseudomonadati; phylum Bacteroidota; class Sphingobacteriia; order Sphingobacteriales; family Sphingobacteriaceae; genus Mucilaginibacter; species Mucilaginibacter sp. HD30. Next base: position 556,079 of record NZ_JBSSEO010000001.1, on the reverse strand, counting down.
GTAATAATTCCCTAATATATAAGAATATACACGGCTAAATGTGATTTGCACCAACGACTTCTTTCGCTAATTGTTCCTTTTAATTACTAGTCCAAATTTCTATATTGCTCAAACAACAATCTTGAGTTGCCTTTGAATCACTCACCCCCGCATAAACGGATTAAAATTTCGTGTACCAATCGCCATTCCCGCAGCGCGGCAAACGGTTTTATCGCCAAATTTACCGTTGATATTATCCATAGCCTGGTACAGGCGGATGCGTTCCTCGTTTTCTTCAAACAGGTTGATCTGGTAACTACCGGGGCATAAATTGCTTAACCTTACCCCTATTAAACGCACCGGCCGGTTTTGGTTCCAGGCTTTTTTGAGCAGATTTTTTACGCCCGGGATCAAAATATGTTCTGCCGCTGTAAGGGGGATCTTCTCCTGCACGGTATGCGTTTCAAAATTGGCGTAACGCAATTTTATGGCCAGGCACGATGTTACCAAGCCCTCCCTTCGTAGTTTGGATGCCAGTTCTTCCGTCATTGATACCAGCGATGTTTCTAAGGCTTTAAGGTCGGCTACATTAGTGTGAAATGTATTTTCGGTCGACATGGATTTCCGGTCGTGACCGGCAACTACTTCGCCGTCGTCCAATCCGTGCGCCTTCTCCCAAATGTCCCGGCCGTGTTTGCCAAAAATAGTTTCTAAAAAACGTACGTCGGCCTTTTGTAAATGCCCTATCTTTTCAATACCAAACTGGTACAATTTTTCGCAGGCTTTTTGGCCCAGCATAGGTATTTTACGTATGGGCAGGGGCGCCATAAAAGCAGCCTCGCTGCCGTGCGGTATTAATAATTGTCCATTAGGCTTGGCTTCATTGGTTGCCATTTTTGCAACGGTTTTGGTTGAGGCCATACCAAAAGATATAGGCAGGCCGGTTTCGCGGATAACCCGTTGCCTAAGTTCAGAAGCCAACTGATAGCTGTCATGGTATCGGTCCATCCCCGTCAGGTCTATATAAAACTCATCAACTGATGTTTTTTGATAAAGGGGCACGCTGTCATGAATAATCTCTGTTACCTCGCGCGACGCTTCGGAATAGAGCCCATGCGAACCCCGTATAACGGTAGCATGAGGACACAAACGCAAAGCTTGTTTCATAGGCATAGCCGAGTGGATACCGAACTTACGCGCCTCGTAACTGCACGACGCGACAACACCCCGCTCGGCAGAGCCGCCTATTAAAACCGGTTTGCCATTTAGCGACGGATCAAATTTTCGTTCAACAGAAACAAAAAATGAATCAAGGTCAATATGTACTATCCACCGCTTGTGCTCCATAACACAAATGTCGATAAATAAATTTTAAAATACTAATATTTTTAGCAAAATTAGCTGCCCTTATCTGCATTATAAATGGAAAGCTATAAAGATTATTTAATGATCATTTCTCCGCCCGATGAGGTTATTAAACAGATAAGCAAATACAAGCGCGCCTCGGCCAATAAGATAGGACTGTTTAAGGGCATGCATGCTATCGCGCACATCAGCATAACCCACCAGGAACGCTGCAAACCGTTTATGGCTGAGCCATTTATTTTAAATATGGAAAAACGCTTGCTTAGTATGCAGCCTGTAGAACTGCAGATTAAAGGTTTTAATTATTTTACGCACGGCGCGGTTGGTTTTACCATTTATGCCGTGGTTAATGTGGCACCGCCCAATCATAACTGGTTTAAGCTGCTGCGCCAGCAAATGGGCATAAGAGTAGTTAACTTTGTTCCGCACATCACCGTGGTAAAAAACATTTCGCCTTCCCTTTTTAAAAAATTATGGCCCCACTTTGAAAACAGTAAGTACGAAACCAACTTTAAAGCCACCAGCCTGACCATATTACACCGCGAAACTTTTGCAGAGCATCCGGAATGGCGGGCTTATAAGGAACTGTTTTTCGGGAACAGGCTGATGCCTTTTTGATGAAGTAATTACAGTGATTTAGTTAACTTTACAAAAAACATTAAACCAACAACATGAAAAAACTAACTCTTCTATTCAGTTTGCTTGCTATTGCCTGTACAACTGCCTTCGCGCAAATAACTAAAGAACAAAATATTGCAGAATGGACCCGCGCAAAAGCTTATACCAAAGCTTATTTAGACGCCATGCCTGCAGACGGATATGCGTTTAAAGCCACGCCTGAGGTACGGTCATTCGCACAACAAATGCTGCACCTGGCAGGCGCTAATTACATGTTTACCGCCAGTGCGGTAGGTAAAACACCTCCAGCCGCAGCCGATGCTGAAAAATCTGTAACGCCAACTAAAGAGGCTGTTACCAAGGCGGTATTAGATAGTTATGATTATGCAATTGCCACCATACAGAGTATTCCCGCCGCAGAAATGACACAGGAGATAACCCTGTTTAACATGAAAACCACTAAAGGGCTTGCTTTAGCTAAGGCTTTCGAACATCAAACCCACCACCGCGGCCAAACCACACCTTACCTTCGTTTAAAAGGTGTTACGCCGCCGGCAGAGATGTTGTTCTAAGACTTAATTGTTCGCAAAAATATTCTATCCAAAAAAGCCTCTTTCTTAACAGAAAGGGGCTTTCTTTTTAAGCGAATTTGCTGTTGCAAAAGTGTTGCTAATCTGTTGCTATTGTGTTGCTAAAACTGTTGCTAAAAAACTCTATTTCCTTTTTCAATCTAATTGATAATCAATTCATTAACATCCTTATACAGCTAAATATGCACTTTTAGGTTATAGAACCCGAAAATTTCAACTAATTAATATTCAATTATTTAGCGCTTTTAGTAGAGGGTAATACATATTTTTTGCAACACCTCTATTAAATACTACATATAAGCGCGTTGGTTCTTACCTTCCATCCAGTTAACAAAGGCGCGGTTAACCACCTTGTTGCCACCCGGAGTTGGGAAATTACCCGAAAAATACCAGTCGCCCGTATGGTCAGGGCAAGCTATATGCAGGTTATCCAGCGTTTGATAAATTACATGCACTTCGCAGTTGATCTCCTTCGGCGTAATGATCTTCGCTATACGGTCAGAAATCTGCTGATCTGTAAATTGTTCGTAAATAGCTTTAACGTAATTGCTTGCTTCTTCTTTTGGTAAAGATGCGCTTGCTTTACATTTCTGGTAAGTATCTAATACAACGCTGTCTTTGCCCTGCTCCTTCAGCAAGCTGATAGCGGCCTCAAAAGCAACAAACTCGCCCATCCGCGACATATCAATACCATAGCAATCAGGGTACCGGATCTGTGGCGCAGATGATACCACAATTATCTTTTTAGGGCCTAACCTGTCCAGAATTTTAAGGATACTTTGCTTTAAGGTAGTCCCCCGAACAATTGAGTCATCCAGAATCACAAGCGTATCAGTACCGTTTTTAATGAGGCCGTAAGTGCTGTCGTAAACGTGTGCCACCATTTCGCTACGGTCGGCGTCCTGCGTAATAAAGGTGCGCAGTTTTACGTCCTTAATGGCTATCTTCTCTACCCGTGGCGCCATACACAGCACCTCGCTTAGTTCTTCTTCGCTTATCTTGTCCTCACGGTTAAGCAGGCGGTCGCGTTGGTACTTTTTAATGTATTTGTGCACGCCCTCAACCATTCCATAAAAAGCAACCTCGGCTGTGTTAGGGATGTAAGAGAATACAGTGTTTTTGATATCATTATTAACTGCATCTAATATCTGTGGGCAAAGCAATCTACCTAACTGCTTACGCTCCCTATAAATTGACGCGTCGCTGCCACGCGAGAAGTAGATGCGCTCAAACGAACAAGCTTTTCTTTCCTGTGGTTCGCTGAACATGCTCTCCGTTATCTTACCGTTCTTCTTAACGATAAGGGCATGGCCGGGCTTTATCTCCTTAATATCGTCAATAGGGATATTAAAGGCGGTTTGCAGGGCAGGGCGTTCAGAGGCCGCCACTACAATCTCGTCGTTATAATAGTAATAAGCTGGGCGAATTCCAACCGGATCGCGCATTACAAAGGCATCACCATGGCCAAATATACCGGCAATGGTGTAACCACCATCCCAGTTACGCGCAGATTTTGTAAGGATCTTGGCTACGTCCATATCATTGGCGATAAGGTTACTGATCTGCATGTTATCGTCAAGGCCCTCACGTTTGTACTGATCAAACAAGCCCTGGTTTTCGGTATCCAGAAAGTGCCCTATCTTCTCTAAAACAGTAACGGTATCGGCTTTTTCTTTGGGATGCTGACCGAGGTCATACAGTTGCTGTAAAAGCTCATCAACATTAGTCATGTTGAAGTTACCTGCAATTACCAGGTTACGCGTCATCCAGTTGTTTTGGCGTAAAAATGGGTGGCAGCTTTCAATGCTGTTTTTACCATGTGTGCCATAACGCAAATGCCCTAATAACACTTCGCCGGTAAAGCTAACATGTTCTTTCAGCCAGTCGGCATCAGCCATTTTCTCAGGCATTTCTTTCTGAATATCAGCGAATTTCTTCTGTATGTATTCAAAAATATCAGCCACGGCATTTGATGCCATAGAACGGTGCCTGCTTATGTACCGCTTACCCGGAGCTACATCTAATTTAATGGTAGCAACGCCTGCGCCATCCTGGCCCCGGTTGTGTTGTTTTTCCATTAAAAGATACAGTTTGTTTAAGCCATACAGCGCAGTGCCGTATTTTTGCTGATAATAAGAAAGTGGCTTTAGTAGACGGATAAATGCCACACCGCATTCATGCTTAATCTGATCGCTCATGATTGGTAATGAGCGGGCAAAGTTATAACTTTATCGTAAAGATGCGTTAACCTAAATGTCATTAATTGGTATAATATTGTCTGAACCTTGATCAGCAGGATTTAAGGATCATAAGATGCGTTGCGTCGCAATGAAAAAAAGAACAAAGCCGGGAATAAATCCCGGCTTTATTAAAAAAATCTTAAAATCCTTTAATAAGGCAAATCAAGGTTACAATTTCTCGCCGTGCTGGCTAATATCCAAACCTATTACTTCTTCTTCGCTGGACACACGCAGCGGAGAGATCATATCTGTTATTTTAAGCAACAACAATGAGCCGAAAAACGCAAATACCGATGCGATAACCATAGCAAATAATTGTACCAGGAATAAATGAGTTTCGCCGAAGAACAAACCATTGCCTGTAGTATTAGCGGCGTTTACATTGGAATGAGCAAATACGCCGGTAAGCAACATACCTACCATACCGCCTACGCCGTGGCAAGGAAACACGTCAAGCGTATCATCAATAGATGTGCGGGTGCGCCATTCAACAACCAGGTTACTAACTACAGATGATATAATACCGATTGCCAACGAGTGCGGCACTGAAACAAAACCGGCCGCCGGAGTTATTGCTACCAAACCTACTACGGCACCTATACATGTACCCATAGCAGACGGTTTGCGACCGCGTACCATATCAAAAAATATCCATGCTATACCACCCGCGGCAGAGGCCGTCGTGCTTGTAGCTAATGCTGTTACAGCCAAATGATTTGCCCCAAAAGCAGACCCTGCGTTAAAACCGAACCATCCGAACCATAACAAGCCTGTGCCTATTATAACGTAGGTAATGCGTGCCGGTGAATGGCTTTGTTCGTTACGTTTCTTTAAATATAGTGCTGATGCCAAAGCGGCCCAGCCGGCCGACATGTGCACAACGGTTCCGCCAGCGAAATCAAGTACACCCATTTTAAATAAAATACCATCAGGGTGCCAGGTAGAGTGGGCCAAAGGAGAAAAAATAAAAATGCTGAAAAGGCATAAAAACAGTATGTAAGAGTTAAAGCGGATGCGCTCTGCAAATGCGCCGGTAATAAGCGCCGGGGTAATAATGGCAAACTTAAGCTGATACATAGCAAATAAAAGCAAAGGTATTGTTGGGGCCAAAGGCCAGGTGTTGTTGCTCAACATACCCTTCATCATAAAAAAGGTAGCGGGGTTGCCTATAATACCGCCAATGCTATCGCCAAAGGCTAAACTAAAACCGAATATGCCCCACATTACGGTGATGATAACCATACATACTACACTTTGCAGCATGGTAGAAATAACGTTCTTTTTGTTAACCATACCACCATAAAAGAACGCAAGGCCCGGCGTCATGATCAAAACAAGCGCCGTAGACATTAGCATCCAGGCAACGTCGCCGGTGTTGTAAGTAGCATTTGCGGTCTTATCTATTTCCACAGAAGGAAAAACAAAGGTTAATATCAGCGCAATTACTATAATACTAAAAGGAACGTAACGTTTCATCGAATAATTTGTAGTTAATTTTAAAAAGTGGCTGAAATTATGATTTATATCACATATAAATCAAATAAAATTAATTTTTATTAATAAATGTTAATAAAAAACGAATTTTTTATAAAATATTCACAATAAGTGCCGGGAAAATACCGAAAAGCACAAGCGCAATACTTACTATAATTGCCAGCATTAGCAAATTTGTTGGCGCGGGGGACGCGTCAATAACTTCGGAGCGTTTTAGAAAAAGGTTTAGCGGTATTTTTATGTAGTAGAAAAGCGATACCACTGTAGTTAATGCGCCAGTTATGGTTAAAAAGAGCAATAAAAGGTTATTATTTTGCTGATAAACGCCGTATACCGAAGAAAACACCAATAATTTAGCATTAAACCCCGCAGTTACAGGCAAACCCGTTAATGAAATAAGGATAATTACAAAACAAACTGAAGCAACCGGATACTTAAGACCCAAACCTTTATAATTTGCAATATCATCAGAACCGGTTATATGCTCAAAATAGCTGACCAGTGCCAGGGCACCAATATTAGCGACAGCATAAACAGCCAGATAAAAAGTTAAGGTACTTATCCCCTCTGCACTAAAAGTTACAATTGCCATTAAAGCAAAGCCGGTATGCCCTATACTTGAATAGGCCAGCATACGTTTAGCGTTATTTTGCATAACCGCAGCAAAGTTGCCGGCTATCATGGTAATTATACCGATGACGGAAAGCGCTACTCTAAAATCAAAAGATTTCCAATCGGCGGAGGATATGAACGGTGTTAAAAAGTTAATCAGTAAGCCAAAAGCTGCTATTTTAGGTACGGTTGATAAGTAAGCCGTTACAGGTGTTGGTGCACCCTGGTAAACATCGGGCACCCAAAAATGTGCCGGAACAAATGACAGTTTAAATCCTAACCCTACTAAAACAAGCACGATGGCAAATGATACCGCTACTGCATTAGCCTGATTCAAACCTGATATAAAGCCCGCATCAAACAAGCCAAGCGTGCCGCATAAGCCATATAATAATGATATGCCATATAACATCACTGCCGAAGCTGCTGCACCAAATAACACGTACTTTAAGCCCGCCTCTGCACTAAAGGCGTTTTCTGAACGATAGGCTACCATTAGATACGACGCAATGGAAACCATCTCAACCGAAAGATACATGGAGAGCAGGTTGGACGCCATCGTCATTAAATGCAGGCCGAACACTGAGGCAATGGTTATGGAATAAAGGTCGCCCAGACCTTTCCCGTGCAATCTTAGTTTCTTGTCCCAATCAAAATACAAAAGCAGTATAAAAGCGGATACGTCGATGATCAACCTGAATATTAACGAAGTGTGGCTTTGCAGCAGCATATCGCCAAACAAAAGCCCAACGCCGTTCTTCAATTCAACCACCTGACCTAAAATCTGAATTATAACAGCAAGCATACCCATTAAGGCCAGCGCCTTGCATACCTTTGCCCATGTTTTGCCAACCAGCAGGTCGGCTAAAAGTACTACCACAAATATCACCGCCAGGTATATTTCGGGCACGAACTCATTTAGATCGCCCAGAATGCCTTGTAATTGCGTTGATATATGTGGCAGCAGTTGGTGCATAATGTTTATTTACCTATCTGTAAAAACTGAACGAGGGCCAACACAGAATCGTTTATCTTATCAAAAACCAATGATGGCATTATGCCCAATATTAAAGTGGCAGCGGCAAGTGGTATCAGTGCTACCAATTCGCGCCGGTTAAGGTCAACAAGTGCGGTTTTCCAGATCTCGCCGCCTTTTAATGATAGCGAACCGAAGAACACGCGTTGAAGTGTCCACAAAAAGTAAGCGGCACTAAACAAGATTCCAACAGCACCACACACCGCCATCCAGTAAGGCAGCAAGCCATTAACTGATGGCGACTTGAACGCTCCGGCTAACGAAAACGCCTCTGCTATGAAAGCGGAAAAACCCGGCAGACCTAACGAAGCAAAAAAGGCAATCATAATGAACACTGTATACTTAGGCATTAAACTGCTTAATCCTCTGAAATTGTAAATATCCCTGTCGTGCACGCGGTTGTACACCACCCCTACCAGGTAGAACAGCATGGCCGATAAAAAGCCGTGGCTCACCATTTGGATCACGGCTCCACTTAAACCTTCGGCCGTTTGAGAGGCAATACCCAATAGTACGAAACCCATTTGCGACACGGAAGAATAAGCTACCACTTTTTTAAGGTCGCGCTGTGCAAGGGCGTTAAAGGCCCCGTATAGTATGGAGATAACACCCAGCAGCCCTAACCAAAACGCACCGGAAACGGCAGCATCAGGGAAGATACCGATACAGATGCGGATAATGCCATACCCGCCTATTTTAAGCAAGATAGCAGCAAGTATTATAGACACCGGCGTAGGTGCTTCTACGTGCGCGTCGGGCAGCCATGTGTGCAATGGTACTACGGGGACCTTAATTGCAAAGGCAACAAACAGAACAATAAAGCCGATTATCCGCGCCGGAACGCCAAACAGCGTTTGCTGTGTCATTACAGAAAATATAGAACCAGGGGCGTAATTATTAGGGTTCATCATCTGCACCATATTGAAGGTGTGATTGCCTGTTGCAGGATCTGTAACGGATAGGTAAAGCCCTATCATTACCAGCAGCATAAACACGGAACCGAATAAGGTATACAGAAAGAATTTTATTGCGGCATATTCGCGGCGCACACCACCCCACATACCTATAAGGAAAAAGAGCGGAAGCAGCATCAGCTCGTAAAAAATATAGAACAGAAAGAAATCTAACGCACAAAACACGCCGATAACGGCCATATCCAATACCAAAAAAAGGATGAAAAAACCTTTAATATTGCTCTTTATCTCCCACGATGCAAGGGCAGCTATAACTAACACAAGCGAGGTCATAACCAGCAGAGGCAGCGAAATCCCGTCTATCCCTACAAAGTACTCAATCTGCATTCTGCCTAATGAGCCCAGGTTAAGGTTTATCCATGGTAGTTTTTGTACAAACTGGTATTGTGCTTCCTTGGCAACACCGGCAAAATCATGGCCAGTTTTAAAGTTTAGATAGATGTAAATGCTGATGGCTAACTGAACAAGCGTTGCCAACAAGGTGATATACCTGAAACTGCGGCGCCAATCAGACGGGATAACAGCTATAACTGCGCCGAACAGTAGAGGGATAAATATCAGCAGGGTTAATATCATTTGAGATCTGAAATTTGAGATTTGAGATTTGAGAAACCATTTGCTCTTCGGTAAGCCAGAATTAAGATAGGGGAGACAGAAAGCATACCAAAACGGTTTACTTTGCAATCAACATTTAAAAGCCTGTTTGAAATCTCAATTCTCATGTCTCAATTCTCAAATCTAAAAAAGTAAATAAATAAACAGCACCAACACAATTGCCATCATGCTAAAAAGGTAATACTGTATTTTGCCGCTTTGAAAATAGCGTATAAAGTTACTCGTTATCCGTACAATAAAAGTAAGCAGTCGCGACAGGCCATCAATAATATAGTAATCAAACCACGCGGCAATTTTTGATAGTCCAATGATGAAATCTGACAGCAGGTGGATAAAGCCGTCGATTATATTACGATCAAACCACGACGACGCACGACTTACCATCAGCACGCCGCCAACTATAACCTTTTTGTAAAAAGCATCAAAATACCATTCGTTATAACTCAACTTAAATAGAAACGAATGCTGCGGTGCAGACCACGAATTACGCTTTACGTAAACCGTGTAAGCAAAATAGATAACAAACACACTTACAATATTAACCCCCAGCGGAATAATGGTATGGTAGATATTTACCCTATCCAAACCTGTCTCGGTAGAAAAACCGCTGAACACCCAGGCATCTTCATATACAAACGGATTATATGAGAATATCGGGAACAAACAGCAAGCTGCCAGCATAAATAAAGGTACTTTATACTGCCATCCACCATCGCTGATGTGAAATTTAATATGCGGATGAAATTTTTCTAACTTAAACTGCCCGAAAAATACCTTTACTATCAACCTGCTCACGTAAAAAGCGGTTAAACCTGTGGTTAATATAGCGCCAATGGGTATCAGCATGTGCCATACACTACGTTGCTCGGCCCAGTCAACACACTGTATCAGGATGCCGTCTTTTGAGAGATAACCAGAGGTAAGGGGTAAACCAATTAACGCGGCAGCACCAATTAAGGCAGTCATAAAAGTGAATGGCAGCTTTTTACGCAGGCCGCCCATGTTAAGGATGCTTTGAGGATCTATATCCAGATCATTATCTTCTTTGATATGCGCCACCTGGTGAATTACTATACCCGCAACCAAAAACATCAGGCACTTGAAGAATGCGTGTGTAACCAGGTGAAAAAGCGAAGACGCGTATGCACCTATTCCCATACCCATGACCATAAAACCCAGTTGGGATATGGTGGAATAAGCCAGTATGCGTTTCAGATCGTTTTGCGTTAGGGCTATAGTTGCCGCCATAAACGCAGTAAAACAACCTATTGCAGCTAAAATATCCAGCTCTGTTGGTGTGAATAGGGGATATAGCCTACCTAACAGGAAAACGCCTGCCGCCACCATAGTTGCCGCATGTATTAAAGCTGAAACCGAAGTTGGCCCTTCCATAGCATCAGGCAGCCAGGTGTGTAGAGGGAACTGAGCTGTTTTTGCTGCTACGGCTAAAAATACGCCGCCGCAGGCCACATACTGCCAAAATACCGGCAGCGTGGTGCTTGCTCCTACCCAAAGCCCGTTAACCGTTTGCGATTGCACAATTAAACCATAACTGCCAAACAGTTGGTTAAGATCAAAACTGCCCGACTGCACAAAAATTATCATTATAGCTATCAGCAAACCAACGTCGCCGATGCGGTTAACTATAAAAGCCTTTTTATTAGCCATAACGGCCTTTTCGCGGGTGAACCAAAAACCAATAAGCAGGTAGGATGAAAAGCCAACCAACTCCCAGAATACGTAGAACGTTATCATGCTATCGGCGACTACCAGCGCCAGCATGCTGAAACAGAACAGGCTTAAATAAGTGAAATAGCGCTTGTATCGCTCATCGTGCTTCATGTAAGCGGTAGAGTAAATGTGCACGGGTAATGCTATGGCGGGCACCAATAACAGCATAATTACCGAGTGGTTATTGAGCCACATACCCGCGTACAAGTTGGTAGTGCCAATGGTGAACCACTTAAACTGCCAGTGCAATTGAGGCTGGTTCCACAGTTTGGTAAAGATTATAATTGCGCCTATAAAACTTAACAGAATAGCCAATGTTGACACCCAACCCGCCGCTTTGTTAGTTCTGCCGGGTAAACAAACATTAATTAAAAAGGCAAGCAAGGGTAGCAACACCGCCGCCAACGCAAGGAGTATTATTAAAGTTTGCTGATATGGTTGAAAGGTATCCAATATTAATCCTTCAAACTATTGACCCTACCCGGATCAATGGTTTTATATTTTCTGTAAACAGTTAAAATTATAGCCAACGCCACGGCTGTGGTAGCTGCGGCCAGCACTATAGCAAACAAAGCAAAGATCTGTCCGCCGTTGTTGATCTTATCGTATTTGCCAAATGCCACCAGGTTTAAAATGCCTGCGTTCAACATCAGTTCAATCCCTATTAGTAATTGAATGGCGTTGCGCTTGGTTAGCAGTATATATAAGCCAATGCAAAATAAAGCCGCACCAACTATCAGAAAATCATTTAATGATATCATGCGTCGGGCTCCTTTCTTGATATATGCGCCGCGCCTATTAATGCCATCATCAGTAAAATAGAAATCGCTTCAAAAGGCAGCAAATAGGTGGTCATTAAGTTAATGCCGATGTTATTTAAACCGTTATCAGTGGGCTTTATAATATTATCAGCAGCAATTGCTTGTTTTATCCAGCCCAGCTTATCCGCATCCATTTTTAATATCATGGCTACCATCGCAGCAAAAAACAAAACGGCCAATATAATGCCTGGTATTTTGCCACTGCTTATTAGTTTATCCTTTTGCTCGCCAAGGCTATTTAGTGTATCCTTGCCGGATAGCATAAACGCGAACAGTATCAGCACCAAAATACCGCCAACATATATCACTACCTGTGTAACGGCTACAAAATCGGCCACTGCCAAAACATATAATCCTGCCAGCGCGAATAGCGTCACGAAGAACATAAAAATGCCGCGTACTAAATTTTTTGTTGCCGCTACATACAATGCTGATGCCACGGCGATAAAAGCCATTGCATAAAAAAGCACCTGGGCTAAGTTCATGCGCCGCCCTCCTTTTTATTCATGGCAGCAAGTTTGGCGGCTTGCTTTTCTGCTAACTGATTTTCAAGCAAAGTTTTTTTCTCAGCGACTTCCTCGGCCGACATATTAGAAAATTCGTAGTTAAGATCTTTCAGTTCAAATACGCTCTTGTCGTACTGGTCTGTCATCACTATGCACTCCGTAGGGCAAACAATGGTACACAAGCCACAATACATGCACTTGGCCATGTCAATATCAAACTGAGCGGCGTAGATCCGTTTTGGTGATCCGTCTGACGTGTGACCGATCAATTCCGTAGCTTTTACCTGCTCAATAGTAATACAATCAACCGGGCAAATTTTAGCGCAAAGGTCGCATACAATGCAGTCATCAATCTCCACATCCAACTGGTAGCGGCCCACTTCCGGGCTTGGCAGCGCCTGCATAGGGTATTGAATAGTGTTGGTGCCTTCCAGTTGTTTAAAATAATTATCGTCACTAACAGGAATTACCTTGCGCTTCGCGTTTGAAGCAAAAAGGTGACTGATGGTAAGAGATAACCCCTTCCATGCCGTTGAAAATCCGTTTAGTGCTTTATTTATCATTTATTTATTGTGATTTCACAGATTAGTTAAGTGATCTCACAGATTATACTTAAATATTAAGTTCGAAATCGAACATTCGAAATTCGAAATCAAAAAACTACATTAACCACAACCGCCACACGCCCGATGCCAGCATACAGGCAAATGATAGCGGCGTTAGCACTTTCCAGCAAAGGTCCATTAACTGGTCAACCCGCAAACGCGGCAAGGTCCAGCGGATCCACATTTGTGCACCAACCAACGTTAAAGTCTTTATTGCTATCCAAAATATCCCCCATACAATTCCGGTTGTGCCATCTGCTAAATGCACTGCACCAATATTTGGCAGCGGCGTGTTCCATGCGCCTAAAAACAACACTACTGCTACCATTGATACCAGGAACATCATAGAATACTCTGCCAAAAATACCAAACCAAAACGCAAGCCGGTATACTCAGTATGAAAACCTGATACTAATTCTGATTCTGCTTCGGGGATGTCAAAAGGCGCCCGGTTGCTCTCTGCCAGCGATGCTATAAAATAGATAACAAAGGCAATGATAAGATGCGGCGCCCTGAAAATGTTCCACGCTAGAATACCGCCTGTGTGCGACACATCCCAAAAGCCTAAAAATTTTACGCCTTCTGTTGATAGTGTCCCCTGTTGCATGGCTATATCCTGCAAGTTAAGGGTCTGTGCTATCATTACTACTGATATTATAGCAAAACCTGCCGGTATCTCGTACGAAATGATCTGCGCTGCCGACCGCATGGCACCCAATATGGAGTATTTATTGTTAGACCCCCAGCCTGCCATTAAAATGCCCAGGGTTTCAATGGATATAATAGCAAAAATATAATATAAGCCCAGATTTATTTTGGAAGGGACCAAACCCGGCGCCCATGGCAACGCAGCAAAGCCCAGATAAACAGCTATAAAAATAATAGCCGGTGCAGCTACAAACAGCACTTTATCAGCTGCTGATGGCACTATCATTTCCTTTTGGAGCAGCTTTAAAATGTCGGCTACAGTTTGCAGCATGCCAAATTTACCAACTTCTGTTGGCCCCAGCCTGTCTTGTATAAAAGCAGAAACTTTACGCTCGGCGTATACAGCAAATAGTGCAAATACTGCCGAAAACGCAAATAAGCCCGCTGCAACTAAAATATATGTTAGGTAAAAATTCAACCCTTGGTTTGCTTTGGATGCAAACTTAACAAATGCTAAATAAAATAAGGCAGCTTACCTAAATAAGTTGACTAAATTGGTAGTATTTATTACCGACTTACTTACATGCCAGTTTGCTGACAGAAACATGCAATGACGTTACAGTTGCTGAAAAGAACCGCGAAGCATGGCGGTCAAACTCGGCGGTATCATCGGTTGTGTAAAACATTTTATTTTGGCCCCTGCTTAGGTTTTTCTCCATTGCCGGATGACGTTGCAGGTAATCAACCAAACTATTGGCTACTATGTCACCTTGGGCCAGCACCTTTATATTTTGGGGTAGGTAGGCTTCTATTTTATCCTGAATAAGGGGATAATGGGTACAGGCAAGTAATAGTGTATCAATATTGGCCGATTGCGTTATTATTCCGTCAAGGTATTCCTTCACAAAATAATCAGCCCCCGGCTTTTCATATTCGCCGCTCTCAATTAGGGGTACCCATAACGGGCATGCTTGCTGATATACTTTCAATTCAGGAAAGAATTTTTCTATCTCCAGGAGATATGACCCTGATTGCACGGTACCGTTAGTACCTAACACTCCTATCTCGCCCGTTTTTGAAAAGTTACCCACTACCTCGGCCGTTGGCCTAATAACGCCCAATACCCTTTTTGCGGGGTCAAGCGCCTGCATATCCTTTTGCTGAATGGTGCGCAGGGCTTTTGCTGAAGCCGTGTTACAGGCCAGTATAATAAGCGGACAGCCCTGTGCGAAAAGCCATTGCACGCACTCCCAGGTGTATTGATGAATGGTATTGAATGAGCGGTTACCGTATGGCGCCCTGCTATTATCGCCCAGGTAGATATAATCATACTCCGGCAAGGCGGCAGCAATAGATCTGAATACAGTAAGCCCGCCAATGCCCGAATCAAAAATGCCTATGGGTTTCATGAAGATTAGTTAATTGAAGATAAAAGATTGGCCCTAAAAATTTAATTCGGTGTTATCTATTCCTCAAAAATAAAAAAAGCGTCCCAACAATTGGAACGCTTTATAATGCTCTTTAAATGATTGGTTATTTTAAACCTAATTTAAGCTTTACCGGTGCCAATAGGTTATCAGCATCAGGTGCAACCAAAAGTTCGGTTGTGCTTGTATTAACAACGTATGAATAACCTTTTTCTTTTGCTACTGCAGTTATAGCAGCTCTAACTTTATCAAAAAGCGGTTTCATATATTCATCGCTTTTAGTTTGAACGCTTTTTGAAGCCAATTCCTGTTGCTCCTGATATCTTCTTTGCATATCCTGGATCTCAGCAACTTTTGTAGATTTAACAGCATCGGTCATTGTTTTTTCCTGATCCTGATACTCTTTTATTACTTTATTAGCAGTTTCATTTATAGTTTGCAATTGATCGGTCCAGGTTTTTTGATAAGCCGCCATTTGAGTTTGAACTGTTTTCAGCTCAGGAAGTGCAGTTATTACCTCGTCTTGTGCTACATAACCAATTTTACCTTGTGCCTTGGCAAAGTTGCCCGCTAACATCATGCATACTGCAACTAAGGCAACTTTAAATACATTTTTCATTGTTTTTGTCTCGTGTTTAATTAATAGTGCGATTATATATATAATAAATTTATTTAGCAAGTACTCCGGGTTTTAAACCTAAACGTGTTATTACCTCAGCGCTTTTGTCATAACGCGGATTAGCGTATAACATTATCACTTCGCTGTTTTTATCAAATATCACTTCCAGATTTTCGCTTTCGGCCACAGCCTGCACAGCTTTTGCAACCCTATCCTGTATCGGCTTTATAATGGCATTGCTGCGCTGCGAAAGCTCACCTTCGGGTCCAAATTTTTGTCGCTGAAAATCTTTTGCTTCTTTTTCTTTGACCACAATTTCCTCTTCACGTCTTTTCTTTACTTCGGCAGTCATTAAAGGTTGGTCGGCCTGGTAAGCTTTAAATAAGCGGTCTATATCCTGAAAACGGGTATCAACCTCTTTTTGCCACTGATCAGACAAAGCACCTAATTGCTTTTGTGCCGAAATATAATCGGGTATATGTTTTAGTATATACTCCGAGTCTACGTATGCAAAGCGCTGTGCCAATGCTGCCGTTACCGATAGGAACGTTAATGCAACAACTAAAATTATCTTTCTTTTCATTTTTTTTCCAATTAATTAAATCCACCACTTAAACTCTGCGAGATAGAGAAACTGAACTGACCTTTATTGGCTTGAGGTTGCCCCGGTATAGCATCAAAGCCATAACCGTAATCAAGACCCAGTAAACCAAAAATAGGTAAAAATATTCTCGTTCCAACACCTACAGAGCGTCTTATATTAAACGGATTATATTGTGAAAAAGTGTTCCAGGTATTACCGCCCTCTGCAAACGCCAGCATAAATATGGTTGCAGACGGGCTGGCAATAACAGGATGGCGAACTTCCATAGTAAACTTATTGTAAATAGTACTACCAGGGTTATTAGACGCTGTATAATTGCTACCTAAAGGCACTATAGAGAAGTTGGTATAACCACGCAAACCAATGATCTCGCTACCTTGTAAAAACTGATAGCTCTGCATACCGTCGCCACCGAGCTTAAAGCGTTCAAACGGTGATGGGCCTACCTTTGAGTTATACATACCCAGGAAGCCTGAGCGTATTTGCGACATAAGCACCAACTTGCCGGTTAATTTGGTAAACCATTGCGCATCAAACTTAAACTTATAATACTCCACAAAATGATATCTTTCTGCCGGTGTAGCAACATTATAGTTAACCTTATTAAATAACGAATATGGAGGTGTAGCCTGCACCGTAAATTTAATATTTGACCCTGTGGTTGGATATATAGGCGCATCAAGCGAGTTGCGGCTCAGATCCTGCGTAAGTTTAATGTTGTATGACGTACCATTAGAAAACAGGTAACCATTATAGTTATCCAGGAAGTAGTGGTCAAGGTTTAATGAGTAGTTAAGCTGGAAATGGTTATCCGGCCATCTTAAACGTTTACCCAAGGTAACGCCCACGCCATTTATTCTAAGATAATTGTAGTTAGGGTTGTCTTTGGCGTAATACTGCCCGGTAGAACTCAATTGGGTATATGCTGTTAAGGCAAAATAAATTGGTTTTTTACCACCAAGCCAAGGCTCAGAAAAAGTGAACGAAAAGTTCTGATAAATTCTACCGCTTGATTGCCCGCGTATGCTTAACTTCTGGCCATCGCCTTTTGGCAAAGGCCTGTAGGCTTTTAGATTAAATAGATTTCTTAACGCGAAGTTATTGAAAGTTAACCCCAGCGTACCCACTAACTGGCCACCACCAAAACCACCGGAAAGCTCAACCTGATCTGATGGTTTTTCAACCACGTTATAAAGCAAGTCAACAGTACCATCTGCAGGATTTAGATTTTCGGGGTGCGGCTCTGTTTTGGTATCGTCGAAATTACCTAACTGCCCAATAATACGTGTACTTTCAATTAGCAGTGCTTTGTTAAATTTTTGCCCCGGGATGGTCTGTAATTCGCGGCGTATAACTTTATCGTTGGTTACATCATTACCTTTAATTGTTATACGGTTAATGGTGTATTGCGGGCCCTCGTAAATTCTTATGTCCAGATCAATGGTATCATTATACAACCTGGTTTGCACCGGGTCTGAGTTGAATGTAAGGTAACCATCATTCATATATAAAGATGATACATCATCTCCGCTTGGCCCGCCGCCACTTAACCTTTTGCTAAGTAATTCTTCGCTAAAAACATCGCCTTTTTCAATGCGGAGCACACGTGTCAATATATCGTTAGGATAACGCGCGTTTCCAGACCATTTTATGTTGCCGAAATAGAACTTATGGCCTTCGAAGATATTTATCTTAACATCAACTGTGCGGTCATCATGTTTAGTTACTGTATCGGATAAAATAGCAGCATCTCTATAACCCTTATCCTGCATTTTAGCAATCAGGTTCTCTTTATCTTCCTGGTATTTATCTTCCTTGAATTTCTTTGAACCGAATATATTATAGAACCTGCGTTCGCGTGTTTTACTTAAAAACTTTTTAAGCTTTCCTTTTGAAAAGTCTTTGTTACCCTCAAAGGTAACTTTATGTATCATCACCTTTTTCTTCCTGTCTATATTCACATCCAATATAACACTGGTAGTATCGCTCGGATCAGGGCGTTGTTTTATTATAACTTCGGTATTAAAATAGCCTTTTTCTTTAAAGTGCCTTTTTATAATTGATGTAGTTGTATTCAGCAGGTTTTCGTTAACAATTTTGCCGGTTTTGTCGTTTAGCTTTTTTTGCACATCGTCTGCCTTACCTTTGCTTATCCCCAGTAAACGCATCCTGGATAGGCGCGGATGCTCGCTTACCTGTATCTCCAGATAAACAGTATCCAAATTTATCTTTGTAATATTAAGCTGTACATCATCAAAAAGCTGCTGCGCGTAAAGGTCCTTTATAACGTTTGAATTAGCTTCGCCGGGTAACATTATCTTATCCCCTACATTCAGTTTTGATATCTGGATCAATATGTCTTTATCCAGGTGAGTAGTGCCCGTAACAGCTATCCCGCCAATAATAAACTCTTTGGGGTTGTTATAATTTATAATTAAAGTATCTGATGTTGATGAGGGTCGGGAAATAGTTCGACCCGGTACCTGGGCCAGGGCAGCAACACTTATTATGGAAAAAAGAATAGCAAACAGAAATTTGTTCATTCGAATATTTTAGTGGGCTAAAAATAATTTATACAGTTGTTAAATTTTGTTAAACGAGAAAATTTAGTTGATCTGCTCGCTTGTTAAGCCAAAACGGCGCTCGCGTTTTTGGTAATCAAGTATTGCTTCAAAGAGGTCCTCCCTCCTGAAATCGGGCCATAATTTTGGTGTAAAATACAATTCTGCGTAAGCTATCTGCCAAAGCAAATAATTACTTATCCTGTACTCGCCGCTGGTTCTTATCAGCAACTCAGGGTCGGGCATATTGTGTGTGTATAAGTTATCCGCAAAAACGCGCTCGTCAATGTCAGCTTCGTTCAAACTACCGTCCTTCACCTTAGCTGCAATATTTTTTGCGGCCTGTAAAATCTCGTTGCGCGAACTATAGCTTAATGCCAGCGTAAGCACCAAACCGGTATTTGCAGCAGTGGTGTTCATGGCGTTGGTAAGTTCTTTAAAGCATTTAGCCGGAAGCAACTGCAGATCGCCAATGGCATTTAGCTTGATGTTATTATCCATAAAGGTTTTTATTTCTTTATTGATAGTATTAACCATTAGCTCCATTATAGCTGCCACTTCCAATTTGGGGCGGTTCCAGTTCTCTGTAGAAAAGGTATATAAAGTAAGGTATTTAACACCAACTTCAACCGCACCTTCTACAACATCGCGCACAGAAACTACCCCGTTATGATGGCCAAAAACCCTTAATTTGCCTTTCTCTTTAGCCCACCGGCCGTTACCATCCATTATAATAGCAATGTGCCTGGGTAGTTTCAACAAATCAATCTGGTCTTTATATTTCATCTTTATCCGGTCGTCCCATCACTTAATCGCGATAACACTTCTCCATTTTTTCAGGTGACAAAGGTAAAACTTCCTTTGTACTTTTTTAGTATACGCGCTTAAAAGAAAACTTAATTGCATATACCGTTATAAATGATGGCAAATTTTAAGTTTTTGAACGTAAAACAATGGCTTACATGTAAATGCTAATAATAGCATTTTGGCGTAATAAAGGTGTATGATAAGGAAAGCCCCACAAAAAAGTAGGTATCAAAGCGCCTGTTATCGCCCCTTTGCGTATTCGGGGCACCCAGGTAAACACCTGTTCTCTCGCCTGAGCGATCAGACAACGCAAGCGAAAGAGGATTATTGGGCAGATTAACAGGATCGGGATAGTTGCCGCTAACATCATCCAGATAATCAGTGCGTACATTGCGGTAGCCTATATCTGCAATCAAATTTAACCGGCCAGAAAAATTGTATTTAATACCGGCTCCGTACGGAATCGCTACCGCCATTTTACTGTAAGGTGTACCTTGCCCCTCCGTGGTGAGTGATCTAAGGTCGTACCTGTTACCTGCATAAACAGCCGTGGGGCTGTAGCGCACCAAACCCGCTCCGGCAAAAATAAACGGCGTAAATACGTTTTTGCTTACAGATGGTACGTAATCTAAAAAATTAAACTCGCCGGTTAGGCTCACCTCATGAAGGTTGGTTGAAAAACTCAGGTTACGGTCCCGGAATTGCGAGTTGGATGAGAGACTATCCGCAGCATTAATATTGCCAAAAGTATACCCAAGCTTAGCCGATAAATATGGGTTAAAGTTATACTTAACAAAGCCCCCGGCAGAAATACCTGATATTTTTATAGGATTGTTGGTATTCAGATCGCCCATGTAACCGGCCCCGCCAAAGCGTGCGCCAACTTCCCAGCTTTGTGCAAAGGCATGGCCGCATATAAAAGTTAAAAATATACCGGTTAAAATTTTGGGCATCCAACAAATTTAGTAATTGCGGGTATCCAATCCCCACAATAATTTGTTTCTTAACGTTGATAAATAGCTTTCATTGCTTAACCGGATAAGGTTAAGCTCAAAGTCTGCCTTATGCACTTTAAACCGCATGGTGCTGTCAATCACCGTTGTGCGCGAATCGCACGAGAGCAGGTAATTTGAGCTACGGCACTCCACTTCAAATGATAGTCTGCTGTTATCGGGCAGTACTATGGGCCGCACGTTTAAATTGTGAGGAGATACAGGCGTTACTATTATTGTATTTGATGCCGGGAACATAACCGGCCCGCCGCAGCTTAATGAGTAAGCTGTTGACCCGGTTGGTGTAGCTATAATTATACCATCGCCCCAATACGAATTTAAAAACTCGCCGTTTAAAAACATATGGGTAGTTATCATGGCAGAATCATCGCGCTTGTGAATAGTAACATCATTAAGCGCGAAATTGCTGTCGCCAAAAATATGCTGCTCAGAATCAATGCTCAGCAGCGCCCGGCTGTCCAACGTAAAATTCTTATTTACCACTGCCTGAATGGCGGAGGCTATGTCGTTTTTGTTAACGCTGGCCAAAAACCCAAGTCTGCCGAAGTTTATACCCATAACAGGCACACCTGTGTTGCCTATCAGGTTAACCATATCCAGCAATGTTCCATCCCCACCGAGGGTTAAAAAAACGTCAATAAAACCTTTTATCTGGTCATCAGCATTAAGGATCTTATACGCCGAGGTGCTTATTTTACCTTCAAGATGCTTGTTAAGCTGATGATGAACATATATATCAACTTGGTGCTGCAACAAATTGTCAAACACCAGTTGGATGTATGGAAATACTGCCGCATCATTAAACTGGCGGCCGTATATAGCTATTTTCATGTTTTATTTAGTCAATAGACCATAGTCCATGGTCCATAGTTTTAAATTCGTTATTTTCCATGGTCTATGGTCCATCGACTATTGACCTTTCTACTACAAATTAAGATAATTCATTAACGCGTCGTACCTATCCATCGCGCTGTCGCGGTTTTCGTTATGGTTAAAGGTGGCTTTAATTTCGTAGCCGTACCTTGAAAAAGTGGCTATAATACTTGAAATATCCTGCTTATTTACCTTTAGCGTAACCTCCATCTTTGTTGAGTCTGCAAAAGAACGCACATACGAACTTAAGATCTGCGCGTTATCAGACTCTACTATTTGCGACATATGCGCCAGCGAATTATTTTTATTACTTATCTCCAATACAATAATGCCGCCCGGATCAGTAACCGAGGTTATCCTGGCGAACCAGGTATTCATGGCATTGATTGATATACAGCCCAGGTAATTTTTTTTGATATCAAGCACGGGCACAATGGTTAACTGCTGTTCATAAAACAAGCGTATAACATCGTATATGTGCTGATCTTCGCGCACGTAAGGGTTAACTAATGATAGGGCTATAGCGCCAATAGCTGTTTGGGCATCCGGTTCAGCTATCAGATCGGGCTCTGCTACCAAACCTAAAAACTGCTGCTCGTTTACAACAGGCAGGTGCCTTACGTGAAACTCCGTCATGCGCTCCATAGCCCGCTGAATGGTGTCAGAGGTATGCAGAGGGATTATATCGTCGTTGATCAGTTCGGCTGCAAACATAATCTTAGTTTAAATATTCCGACCCTCTAAAAAATTCTTCAGCAGGCGGTTAAATTCGTGCGGATGCTCCATCATGGGCGCATGGCCGCACTTTTCTATCCATTGTAGTTCCGAATCGGGCAATAGCTGATGAAACTCTTCGGCTACCTCAGGTGGCGTAATTTTATCATTTCGCCCCCATATTAACGATACGGGCAAGCGGATCTTATGCAGGTCAGCTTTCATATTATGCCTTATGGCCGACTTAGCCATAGCCAGTAACCTAATTACGGCATGACGGTCGTTTACGGTTTTATAAACTTCGGCAATTAATTCCGGGGTAGCAACAGCCGGATCGTAAAAAGTGTACTCGCATTTCTCTTTCACAAAATCATAACTCTCCCTGCGCGGAAAAGTACCCCCAAAAGCGTTTTCATATAAACCGGAACTACCTGTAAGTACCAGGGCTTTTAACTTAGCCGGATGCGCCAAAGCATACACAAGGCCAACATGGCCGCCCAGTGAGTTGCCCAGCAGTACAACATCTTCCAGCTTTTTAAATTTGATAAACTTATGAACAAACTTGGAAAGCGTTTTTACACCCGTTGTTAAAACCGGGAAGTCATAAATAGGCAGTATGGGTAATATAACACGGTATTTTTTGCTAAACTCTGCTATAACAATTTCCCAATTGCTTAAACCGCCCATTAACCCGTGCAACAGCAACAGTACCTGCCCTTCGCCCTCGTCAATGTAAGTAAAACCATGGCCTTCTTTAAGCACGAATTTCATAAATGTATTTTGTGAGCGTTATAAAATATTAAAAACAAATATTTCTGTTGAACGAAGCAAGTATAAGCAATTATTTATACTGGTATATTACTTGTTTCACCTTTTAAATTAAATAATAACGCTATCCTAATAATTGCTTTACTACCTCTGATATCGTTCTGCCATCAGCCTGGCCGGCCAGTTCTTTATTGGCCATGCCCATTACCCTGCCCATATCCTGTATTGATGTGGCTCCTATCCGGCCTATTAACTCCTGCAAATAGCCTTCAATTTCAAAACGGCTCATTTGCTGCGGCAGGTATTCTTCAATTACTTTCAGTTCGCCTGCTTCTATCTGGTAAAGATCATCGCGGTTTTGGGTTTTGTATATCTCGGCAGACTCTTTGCGTTGCTTAGCCAACTTTTGTAATACCTTAACCTCGGCATCCTCTGTAATTTCTTCGGCAGCGCCTTTTTCTGTTCTGGCTAATAATAAGGCAGCTTTTATGGCTCTTAAAGCCTGCAACCTATCGGCTTGTTTAGCCAGCATAGCAAGCTTTATATCCTGATCAATTTTTGTTGTAAGTGACATTTTTGTTTATTTCTGATTATCTTATTTCGGATTTCGAATGTTCGATCCCGGATTTGTTTCTTTTTTATTTCGATTTCGAATGTTCAATTTCGAATTTCGCTATTATTTATTTGCACATCTGCACATTTACATATCTGCACATATACATATTCTGCACATCCTCTCATTTTCTAAAAATATTGGTAGCGCTTGCCTGGGCGGTGGGCATTACAACAATATCATTAATGTTAACATTTTTAGGCCTTGATGCTATAAACCAAATGGTTTCTGCTATGTCCTCTGCATTAAGCGGTTCAAAACCGTCGTACGTTTTCTTCGCGCGTTCTTTATCTCCTTTAAAACGCACTTCAGAGAATTCTGTTTCAACAGCACCCGGCTGAACGGTGCTAACCTTTATGCCATGCTGCACCAAATCAATCCGCATGCCTTTAGTTAAAGCATCAACCGCAAACTTGCTTGCGCAATAAACATTTCCGTTGGGATAAACCTCTTTGCCGGCAATAGAGCCGAGGTTGATAATATGCCCTGAACCATTTTTAATCATCCAGTTTGATACTACCTTGCTTACGTACAATAAACCTTTAACATTGGTATCTATCATGGTGTCCCAATCGTCAAAGCTACCATTTTGTATCGGGTCAAGACCCTGACTAAGCCCGGCATTGTTGATCAGCACATTAACCTTTTTCCATCTGGCGGGCAGTTTTTCCAAGTTCTCTACCACCTGGTCGCGGTCCCTAACATCAAAGTTTCCTATAGCAACTTCAACATTATATTTTTTATGGAGTTTAGCTGCCAACTTTTCCAAACGATCTAAACGGCGGCCGGTGAGGATCAGATCATATTTTTCGCGGGCAAACAAATTAGCACAGGCTTCGCCAATGCCAGCTGTTGCACCTGTAATTAATGCGATTTTTGCCATAAGTTTCAGTGTATGTGGCACGAAATTATGCTTTTTACGTAAGAATAAACAATTAAATAAGCGTAGCAAAGCAAGTCTTCTTATTCTCATTGCGAGGTATTCTCATTTAAGCATTGCTACATCAGAACATAATTGCAGCTTTCGGTGTTAATATTTCAAGTACTGTCGTGTAAAATTTGTTCCAACGGAACATCTGGTTGGTAGACGCATATACGCCTTTGGTTAGCGTTCCATAGGAACGCCTGGTGCTATTCCGGTTCGTTAAAGATGTATTGTTCATCCCACTCAATTTCAAATCGTGTCAAAAACCTTCTGTACTCATCCAAAAATGTTTCTTTCTGATGATGTTTCTCTTGATTTTTAATGTAAGTAACTACATCACGGACCTGGCTCTTAGCGTAAGAAAACGCTCCATAGCCCTCTTGCCATGCAAATGGTGAAGAACACAGCTTTTGAGCTTTAATCCATTTACTACTTTCTGTCTTTACATTTTGAACGAGCGACGAAATAGACTGATGTGGTCTAATTCCAATAAATATATGGATATGATCGGGCATGCTATTTATTTGAAGCATCTTATGTTTATTTTCCTGAAAAATACCAGTTATATATTGGTGCAACCTTTCCTTCCAATCCGCGCTTATAAGGGCGCCTCTGTACTTAACCGCGAAAACAAATTGAATATGAATTTGAGTATAGCTATTAGCCATATTATTAAAATTATTATTTACAAGGCGTCTACCACCAATCGTTCCTATGGAACGAAAATAATGAAAACTATTTTTCTACCAACCAATTGTTCCGCTGGAACAAACTTGCAGCATTCGGATAGTAAATAGTGGCATTTTAAAATAGAAATCAGTAGCAAAGTTTACTCGTAATGCAGACTAAACACAATTGTGTCTATCATCAATCATTCATACGGTAAAAAACAAGAAACTGTTTTCTACCAACCAATTGTTCCGCTGGAACAAATTGCGACTTTCGGATGGTAGAACGTAACATTCAAAATAGAAATCGGTAGCAAATTTTACTCAAAATGCAAACTAAACATAATGGTATGTAAACCCAAACTGTTAATAGGAGCAGAAAATGCGTTATTCTCGCGCAGCAACAGATTGCCAAACGAGTTGGAGATCTTTATTTCGGGCGATAGTTTAAAAAATTCAAAATAAATATCCATGCCTACGCCTACTTCGTATGATCCATATCCGTTTATCGTTTTCAATAATTTTGCAGAAGGTGCCGCATTATCATCTGAGTTTTCTTTATTGCCAAGCGCTTTTGAATATTTTATTCCGCCTAATAAATAGGCACGGTAATCGCCAAGTCGGTTTGATTTTAATTTTAATTGTAAGGGCAGATCAACCAGCGTAGCGCGAATAGATTTTGTTTGATCCTGCTCTGGTGTTACGTATTGGTACTTAACGCCCCGGTCGGCAAAAATAAGACCTGGCATTAATCGCACTTCAAGGTGGTCGTTAATACTATAGCGGCCCAAAAAACCAACCGCAAATCCCGGCGAGTTGTCTGACGTAATGTTGGTAAGCTCGTCTGTGACCTTAGTTCCGCCTGCGTCAAAATAAGGTTGCCGCCATTCGGGCTTTCTGTCAATTTTATAATAGCTGCTCACGTAGCTAAAACTAAAACCGGCGCTAAAATCCTTCTGATCGGCCCCTCCTCCCCATACCGGTACAGACTGCGCCAGTAAACCCTGGCAGCACATCAGTAAACCTATAAGGATAAGGTACCTGTTTATCATTTAACGCCTGTATAAATTGAACAGATACCAAACGCTAAAGGCATGCTTTTGGTATTTTTAAAGCCCGCGGCTTTCATTATCGTGGTGAACTTTTCGCCATCGGGAAAAGCAGCTACCGACTCGGGCAGGTAAGTGTATGCCCTCGAATCTTTTGAAAACAGTTTGCCGATGCCCGGCGTGATATAATTAAAATAGAAATGATACAGTTGCTTTACAGGGAAACCTTTAGGTTTTGAAAACTCAAGCACTACGGCTTTCCCTCCAGGTTTAAGCACGCGGTTAATATCAGACAGGCCTTGTTGCAGGTTCTCGAAATTGCGCACGCCATACGCCACGGTAACAGCGTCAAATTCGTTATCGCCAAAGGGTAGCTTTTCCGAATCGCCTAACTTTACTTCAAATTTATCGCTTAATCCACGTTTTTCTATTTTTTGCTTCGCGATGTCAAGCATGCCCTCAGAGATATCAACCCCTATAATTTTTTTTGGATTTAGGATGGATAAAGCCTCAAAGGCAAAATCGCCGGTACCGGTAGCTACATCTAAAATAAGCTGTGGCTTGTCGTTTTTAAGTTCATTAATTGCTTTTTTTCGCCAGATGATATCAATCCCTAACGACATGAAATGGTTCAGAAAATCGTAAGTTTTTGAAATGTTATTAAACATATCGGCCACCTGCTCTTTCTTGGTGCCCTGCTGATCCTGGTACGGGGTAACGGTTTTGCTCATTGGGGGCAAAGATAGTGATTGGTGGTTAGAGATTGGTTATGGAAGATTGGTTGTTAAAGATTGGATATTGAACATTACAAAACCAATCTTCAATTAACTAATCTTTAATAACTAATCTTTAATCGATAGAACATCGTATCGACTGCCACACGCTGGAAATACGAAGGAAACTCATTAATATCCGTTAAAACAAAGCCATTACGCTCGTAAAAGCGATGGGCTGCTTTCAAAACTGCCGATGTGCCGAGGTAAATATCTGTCATTTGCTTTTTAGCTGCTTCTTGTATCAATGTATCTAAAAGCCGTTGCGCAATGCCGGTGCCCCGGTGTCCATCCTTTACAAACATCTTGCGGATAGTACCTGCGTTATGCCTAATATTGATCAGCGCTATGGTGCCAACAAGCTCCTCGCCATTAAAGGCACCCCAGAAATTGCCGCCGCCTGCATGGTAATTTGCCTCAATATCCAACAGGTCGGGCTGGTCGCGCACAGTGATAGGGATATTAAACTCCTTTTGCTGAATATGGGTTATCAGCTCAACTATTTGGTCTGTGTAGTTATTGAAAATAGGTTGTATGGTGTAATTATCAATCATTGGTATGATTTGTTTTGGTTTTACGATGTCAATTTAGGTTTGTATCGTCCTGAAAAAAGTTTACACTTTTAATGATTAATCCTGTGATAAGTTTACACTTTAATTTTAGTCCTGTTATAGGTTTACACTTTTCTAAATATAAAGAATAAACTATTGTTGTTTGCTTGTTGTGTGGGAATGTGGGAAACTCCTTCAGTTTTCCATATTTCCACATGTTTTTCGTTTTTTGCTTCTTTTTTCTTTTTACTGTCTCCTTTCTTTTGTTTAAAACTGTAGTACCCGATTTCTGCAGGGTCTGTTAACCCAACTCTTCCATTTACGTTGGATCGGGCCGGTTTGCCCATGTGCCTGGTCAGGGGTCATCATATCAATGCTGCTATGCAGCCTCACGCTGTTATAAATCTCAACAGCTGTTACTGCCGACTCCCGGGCGCTTGTAAGGTGGGGATATACTTCCTTAAGTAACTCCAGCTTTAGTATTCCGTTTACTCTTTCTGCAATGGCATTATCCCTGGGATCACCGCTTTGGGTCATGCTGATAGCGATAGCGGCTTGATTTAACAAACCGATATAGTTTTCACAACAGTATTGTGAACCACGGTCTGAATGATGGATCAACAGTTCATTACCCGTCCTTTCTTTAAGCGCCATTTCCAGAGCCGCCACAGGCCCCTGAACTGATAGGTCCTTATTCATGTGGTAACCCACGATCTTACGACTGTAAGCATCTGTAACCAAACTCAGATAAGCGAATATGCTCTTTTTCAGTCGTATATAGGTAATGTCACTCACCCATAATTCTTCTGAACGGCTTAATACGATACCCTTTATCAGGTCGGGGTATTTCTTCATCCAGTGATTCGAGTCCGTTGTCCGGGGCTTACTGTGCCTACGCTTTCTGTTTAACAAACCGTTTTCACGCAGCAGGTCAAACACCCGATCTCTGCCCCTGACGATATGATGATCTGCCATAAATGGCTCCATCATCGCATACAACTTTCGTCCTCCAAGTTTCGGTTGAAGCAGGCGGTGAGCAAGCACCTGAGCGATTATCAGGTCGTCCTCCAGTACACTTTTTCCTAATGCTTTTTGATATTGATAATACGCCTGTGGCGAATGACCAAGCAGTCTGTAAAGCTCACGAAGTCCCCGTGAGCAGCTTTGCATTTTCATTTGGACCGCCTGGTGCCATGCTTTTTTCGCAGGTCTATACCCAGCTCCTTACTGGATATATCGATCATCAGATCCTGTAACTCAATCTTCAGACGAGCTTTTCGAAG
The DNA here is from genome assembly GCF_054061755.1 of Mucilaginibacter sp. HD30. Classification (NCBI taxonomy): domain Bacteria; kingdom Pseudomonadati; phylum Bacteroidota; class Sphingobacteriia; order Sphingobacteriales; family Sphingobacteriaceae; genus Mucilaginibacter; species Mucilaginibacter sp. HD30. The sequence continues at coordinate 526,997 of NZ_JBSSEO010000001.1, read as the reverse complement.
CTCCTCACGGAGCGTCTTAACATCATCCGGTAAGGTTGTGTCTTCTACTGAAATGGCTTTAATTGCTGCCGGCTTCTTTTCTTTCTTTTGCTTTGACATCACCATCCGGTGGATTTGCGCACGGGATATTCCGTACTTTTTCTCTAAAGCTCGGTAATTTAATCCCAATAAATTACGATCCATAAGTATCGATTCTGCTGTTCTTTCGTCCATCTTTGTTTACTTAATGTGTAAACCTATTTCAGGACGAGACAGTTTGATGAGTGGGACAAAATATTAAGTTTTTGCAAAACGTCTGTTTATCAATCACTTAACACAATTTTACAGCAAATCTCCCTGACTAATAAGTAGTCTCACTTTGTCCCACTCAAAAAATGCAAAATACTTACTTACAATATCTTATCAAAAAAGGCGTCCCGCGGTGTCTCATTTTTTCTAGCAACGGCGCGGGACAGCATGAGGCAAAGCATCACTCCGCCAGCGCCAGTAAACCGTGCATATCCAGCTGACGGGTGTACATATCCAGTTCGCCATCCTCATTGCGTGGCCATTCCGTTTTGGGCCGGTCCCAGTACAGTTCAACGCCGTTCTTGTCGGGGTCATCCAGGTATATCGCTTCAGATACGCCGTGATCAGCAGCGCCGGTTACCGAATACTTAGCTTTCATTAAGCGCTTTACTATCTGCGCCAGGTCCTTACGCTCGGGGTAAAGAATAGCGGTATGGAACAAGCCCGGCGCATGAAGCGGCGCCGGCCCGGCACCCTTGCTCTGCCATGTATTTAACCCAATATGGTGATGATACCCGCCTGCTGATATAAACGCGGCATCAGTGCCATAGGTTTGTATCAACTCAAAACCCAGCAACCCACAATAAAAATCAAGCGAGCGTTGCAGGTTGCTTACTTTTAGGTGTACATGCCCGATGCGTGTGGCCGCGGGTATTTTATAATCCGTCATTTGTGCTATTATTTATACAAGTATAATTAACGGATGTATAAACGGCCAATTGACAATCATAACATTACAATGGGGTTATAAAGCGTGGCAGGGCAGTGTTCGGTGGTCGCTAAGTAACTAATCACTATCTTTGCCACATGTTAATTAAAACTGCCGAGTTTATTTGCAGCAATACGCAGATCTCAAAATTACCGCCGCCTGTAATGCCGGAGTACGCTTTTATAGGCCGCTCCAACGTGGGCAAGTCCTCGCTTATTAATATGCTTGCGGCTAAGAAAGGCATGGCAAAAACGTCGCAAACGCCTGGTAAAACACAGCTTATCAACCATTTTCTAATCAACGATAATTGGTATATTGTTGACTTACCGGGCTATGGCTACGCCCGTGTATCTAAAGACAGAAAAGAAGACTGGAACAAGTTTATCCGCACTTACCTTGATAAACGCGAAAGCCTTCAATGCGTTATGGTGCTGATAGATAGCCGGCTTGAGCCACAGAAAATAGATATCGAATTCTGTAACTGGCTCGGCGAAAAAGGTTTATCCTTTGTACTGGTTTTCACCAAGGCTGATAAACAGTCTGCTGTTAAAACTGATCAGAATATAGCCAAGTTTAAAAAGGCAATGATGGCCACTTTTGAAGAGGTGCCACCCTACTTTGTAACATCATCAGAAACGCACGATGGGCGCGATAAGGTGCTTGCCTTTATTGCTGATACCAACCGGCATTTTGTAGTACCCCCACAACCAACTTTCGACTAAAAGAAGTGCTCCTGCGTACCGATTACTAAAGACATCACACAGTAAAATATAAAGTGGACTTGTTTTTATAAGTTAAATTGTGCTACCTTGCGCACTTTAAAATAAAATTATAATGCAACAAGGAACAGTAAAATTTTTCAATGAAACAAAAGGATTTGGTTTTATCACACCTAACGGTGGTGGTGCAGATGTATTTGTTCATTCAACAGGTCTTATCGATGAAGTTCGTGAAAACGATAAAGTGGAGTTTGAAGTAGAGAACGGCAGAAAAGGCTTAAATGCGGTAAATGTAAAGGTTATTTAATTATAATAATACAATTAAACGTATCACATCCGCCCCAAAAAGGCGGATGTTTTTTTTGCACTTAATTTTCCTACACTTCACATCAGCAAGGCATTTATAGACACTTTTAGCAAAAGTGTAGGTTTTTATAAAATTTTTGCTGCTATACCACGCTAAACAGTAAGCATTCAGGCTTGGCATCGTTGTTGTATCAGTGTATATAACTACAAAACGAAAAACATTATGAAAGATCAATCAAGAGTTATAGCAGCACTATTAATTGGCGCTGCAGCAGGTGCTGTATTGGGATTGTTATTTGCACCCGATAGCGGAGAAGGAACCAGAGGTTCAATTGGGAACTTAGCAACCGATTTGGCTGATAAGGCTCGCAATAAAGCTAATGAGTTAAAAGATTACGGCAATAATACTGTTGACAGAGTAAAATCTAAATTTAATAGCGCGGCAGATGACCTGTACAATTACAGAGACGGTGTTGAAAGTGACGTGCGCGACCGGGCTAATAACATCGCAGGTGATGTGAGAGACCATGTTGACAATGCAAAATCGAGAGTGAAAAGCGCCGCCGACAATGTAAACGATTCTATACAACAAGCATAAGGCTCCAACCGGCAAACAAAAAAAGCGATGGGTTTACACTCATCGCTTTTTTGTTATAATGCCCCGGAGGATTTATATTACAATTTACCTAACTCCTGAACCAAATCAATCAGTTTGTTAGAGTAACCCCATTCGTTATCATACCATGATACAACTTTTACAAAGTTGTTATTCAATGCGATGCCCGCTTTAGCATCAAATATTGATGTGCGCGCATCGCCTTTGAAATCTTCTGATACTACTTCGTCTTCAGTATAACCTAAAATGCCTTTCAAGTCGCCTTCTGAAGCTTCTTTCATAGCGGATTTTATATCTTCGTAAGTGGCTGGTGTTTTAAGACGCACAACCAAGTCAACTACTGATACGTCAGCAACCGGAACACGGAATGACATACCTGTCAATTTACCTTTCAACTCAGGAAGCACCAAGCCTACTGCTTTAGCTGCACCTGTTGATGAAGGGATAATGTTTTGGTAAGCGCCGCGGCCACCTCTCCAGTCTTTTGCAGATGGCCCGTCAACTGTTTTCTGGGTAGCAGTAACGGCGTGGATTGTGCTCATTAAACCTTCTTCAATACCAAATTTGTCATTTAATACCTTTGCAATTGGAGCAAGACAGTTGGTAGTACATGATGCATTTGATACGATATGCTGATCAGCTTTTAATTGCTTGTGGTTAACGCCCATAACAAAAGTTGGGGTATCATCCTTTGCCGGTGCGCTCATTACTACTTTTTTAGCGCCAGCATCAATATGTTTTTGAGCGGTTTCTTGTGTTAAGAATAAACCGGTTGATTCTATTATCACTTCAGCACCAACTTCGCTCCATTTAAGGTTAGCCGGGTCTTTTTCAGCAGTTACACGTATAGTTTTACCGTTTACAACCAAATGGCCACCTTCAACAGCAATAGTGCCTTTAAACTGCCCGTGAGTTGAATCGTATTTTAACATATAAGCCATATAGTCAGGCTCAACAAGGTCATTTATACCAACAACTTCAACGTCGGGCCTTTCAATAGCAGCTCTGAAAGCCAGGCGTCCAATCCGGCCGAAACCGTTAATTCCTATTTTCATGATTTTAATTTTTATTTGAATAATACGTTAACAAATTATTTATTGGCTCTTTTATTATACTGGTTATCTGTAACCCTGCCAACGCGGCCTCATCACGCAAATGATCCTGAAAAGTGAAGGCTACCGAGCCTTCAAAATGCAGTGGTGCCTGCGGATGCTGCTTGTGCAAAGGTAACAAGTATGTATTTATAAGTTTATTAAACCCGGTTTTTATTACATTAACAAGATATTGATCATGCTGATGCTCTAAAAAGAACTCAGCAAATGAGCTTAGATATATTGCAGGCTGTTTTTGGCGATAAACTTTTTCTAACAGATTATTGCGGTCGGCATCGTACTTTATGGTGAACTTTTTCCTTAAATTTTCCGGAAGTGTTTCGTTCATAAAACCTTTTATCAATTGCCTGCCCAGCCAGTTGCCCGATCCCTCATCGGCCAAAATATAACCTAAGCCATAATTATTGGGTTTCACTTTTTTTCCGTCAAACCAGGCGGCGTTTGAACCGCTCCCGCAGATGCCTATAATCCCCGGTGAATTACGACAGCAGGCAATAGCCGCACCATCCACATCGTGCGCAACAGAAACCTTAGCAAATTTAAAGAACGATGAAAGCGCCGTGCTTACAATAGTTTTCAACTCATCAGCAGAAGAACCTGCGCCAAAAAAATAAACGCGTTTTACTTCTTCGGCGTGATGTATAAGTTTAATATTCTTATTGAGCAAATTTAAAATCTGCGTTTCGTCCATAAAATAAGGGTTGATGCCGCTGGTTTTAAAAGAAGCAAAAGTTCTTCCTTTATCAGCCAGCCGCCAGTCGGCATGATATGATCCGCTGTATACAACCGCTATCATTTATATTGATAAAATATCAACCATTTGCAACAAGTCGTCCTCCAACTTAAACTGGTGTCCGGTAAGGGCCTCAAAAAGCGGTGTCGTTTTTATAACATTTGCCTCAAGTCCCACCATCTCCTGAGTATGTCCGGCTAACAAGGCATTAACTGCTGCATACCCCAGGCGACTGCCTAAAACGCGGTCAAAACTACTGGGCGATCCACCCCTTTGCAGGTGGCCCAACACAGTAACTTTAATATCGTAATTAGTGATCTGTTGTTTTACTTTTTTAGCCAGATCATAAATGTTACCGCTTTTATCGCCTTCGGCAACAATTACTATACTTGATGATTTTTTATTGACCTCGCCTTTTTTTAGCAAATCAATCAATTCATCTATAGCTGTAGATTTTTCGGGAAGTAAAATGCCCTCGGCCCCACAGGCTATACCTGCCCGCAGCGCTATAGCGCCCGAGTCGCGACCCATTACTTCAATAAAAAAAAGGCGGTCGTGAGAATCGGCAGTATCACGAATTTTATCTATCGCTTCAATAACTGTATTTGTAGCGGTATCAAAACCCAGCGTATAGGTTGACCCATACAAATCATTGTCAATAGTGCCGGGTATACCCATCACTTTTATGTCCGCATATTCCTGCGAAAATTTAAGCGCTCCGGTAAAAGTACCGTCTCCGCCTATCACAACAAGCGCATCTATATCCTGTTGCTTTAAATTGTTATAGGCTGTTACGCGCCCCTCCGGAGTGCGGAATTCATCACAACGTGCAGTTTTTAAAATGGTACCACCAAGGTTAAGAATATTGCTTACAGAACGGGTTTCCATGCTGTACATATCGTTCTCTATCAGGCCTTTATAACCCTGCCTTATACCCACAACACTTATGCCATTGTAAATAGCTGTACGCACTACAGCCCTGATGCAGGGGTTCATTCCCGGAGCATCGCCACCGGAAGTAAGCACGCCAAGTTTTGAAATTTTTTGCATCGTTTTACTTAGGAATAATTTGCACGAATATAAGGTGTGATTGTTACACCATTAAATTTATTTTTATTTATTTTTGGTACCACAAATTAAGGCCCTTATATTAATAACTTTAAATATTTACCAGTTTGGAAGATAATACTCCCCCCTTTAATTCGATATTTTCTATTGACTGCCTGGTGTTTGGTTACGAAGCCGGCGAATTGAAAATATTATTGATTGAAAGAAGTGAAGAACCTTTTAAAGATTGGTATGCACTACCGGGTTATATAGTAAAACAGGAGGAGAGTCTTGACGATGCTGCTGAACGTATTGTATATGAGTTAACGGGCCTGCGCGAGCTGCCCATGAAACAGTTTCATACCTTTGGCGATGTTGACAGGCACCCTAAAGGTCGGGTAATTACAGTTGGTTATTACGCCCTTATCCGTATAAACGGACAAAAGGAATTACGATCAATCAGTTCAATGGCGCGTAAAGCATTCTGGCACCCGGTAAAGACCTTGCCCAAGCTGGCTTTTGACCATAGCGACATCTTCCATACAGGCTTTGCAAAAATACGGAGGCGCTTAACGCACCAACCTATAGCGTTTGATCTGCTGCCCGAAAAATTTACGCTCACCCAGTTACAGGGGCTTTATGAAGCTATGCTGGATAAAAAGTTGGATAAGCGAAACTTTCGCAAAAAAATGCTGAGCTACGGATATCTGAAGGAGCTGGTTGAAAAACAAAGAGGCGTTTCTTACCGGGCCGCTAAGTTGTATAAGTTTGACAGAAGAAAGTATGCCAAGATATTTCAGAACGAAATAGGGCCATCTGCGCAATAGGCGATAGTTATACAGATGCAAGAATCAAGAGCCAAGAATTAAGACTTATTATTATCTGCGTTGTCTGCTCTTGTTTCCTGGCTCCTGCTTCTAATTTTTAGCTTCCAAATGAAACTTCACCAGGCTATCTATAGGCGAGCGAATAATATTGCCTACCTGCATGCCATTTTCTGTTGCAACCTCCTCTAATATATTGCGGAAGTTATACGCTACGGAGCCAATACAGTTAAAAGTATGCTGTTGATAATTGGGATAACGCGTTACCAGGTTTTTAAAAAAATCCTGAAATGATGTTTTTACCAACCCGTGTGAATAGCCCAAATTAACGTTCATGTTATCATAAACAAATTTGCTGAAGCCGGCGCAAAAACGGCTTACCAAAGGTTTAGTATATACCTGCTCGTTAACATCATCGCGGGTTAGCTCATAAGTGTCCCAAAAATTTTGCTTAATGGCTTCGGGCATATATCCGCGCAAATAGTCTGTCAGTAGTTTTTTACCTATATAACAGCCACTGCCCTCATCGCCCAAAATATAGGCGCCAGAGTCAATGTTCACTGTGATCTTTGCACCATCGTATAAACAGGTGTTAGTGCCGGTACCCAAAATAGCTGCAAAACCCGCTTGCCTGCCCAACAAGGCCCGGGCAGCTGCCATCAGATCGTGGTCGATATTAACCTCCGAATGAGTAAAAACAGCACTAAGGGCCGTTTTAACGTGAGCGCGTTTCTCATCTGTTGAGCAACCCGCGCCATAATAGTTTACTTCGGAGATTTTATCAAGCTGCAGATCGGCAGGTAAATTATGTTTAAGAGAATTAATAATATAGTCAATACTTGCAAAATACGGATTGTACCCCTCTGTATTAAAATACGCTTTACTACCCTCGTCATTAATTAAACACCAGTTAGTTTTGGTTGAGCCGCCGTCAGCAATAATTATCATACCTCTTAAATATTATATGTGCTAAAAATATAGTTTTCCGGCGTAAAATTCTATTTATAGTTTAAAAAGGCCCTTTTTCTCGCACGTTTTTAAAAGAGATAATCGCTTTTATTGCCGATTGTAAAGCCTTTTCCTACGGAAAGGCATTATTCGTTTAACCCCTCGGAGTATTAGGGTATTGTACGTGGCCTTAGCAATAGCAGTGCACGGGTCGGCGTATTTAATTTTGATGTTAAATAAGCACCGATTACGCCCTTGTATTCGGTTGAAATAAAATTTTCAATTCAAAATTGCCCTTTTGCTACAAAATAAGCATCTTTGCACCGCACCGGGGTATCGGTGGCGATGGTCCCATAGCTCAGCTGGATAGAGCAACAGATTTCTAATCTGTCGGTCTCAGGTTCGAATCCTGATGGGATCACCAGGACCTCAAAAAATGGTCAACGGTTTAAAAGTCTAAAGGCGCATGAAAATGCGCCTTTTCTGATTAAATGCAGTTTAAATGCAGTATGCGCCAATCCGCAAAAAAAACAAACAAATCATTCCAGACCAAGCTAAATGGTGCCCTGTCGCAATTGGGCATTAGTTAATTATATTTAGGGCGCCAGTTCGGCAATCGCAAAGTGGGCCCTACTCCTGTTTAACTATTAATGTTCTTTTTGATCGGTATTCAGCGCGTCGGTAAATCCGATACAATTCTGCGGTTCCTCCAGTGAAATTTGATACGGATTCGCGTCTCGTTAAAATACAGCTGACCTAGTCAAATCCAAGGTCATTGACCTCTTAAATCGGTATCGTTTTTTAAAAAAGCGCCTGCTTCTTCACGCAGGCGCCCTCATAACTAAAATTAACTATTACCGAAAGAACAAATGAAGTATTTTAAATGCTTTTAATTGCTATTTGGCCGTTTCAGGGAGCAACACCATTCTTATATAATTTTCACCACTCACGTATTTGGTTGCCATTTGTTTCACGTCTTCAACCGTAATTCTTCCGACCTCTTCGCTGTAATGATCAACCACACCGAGCGGTTCGTTATTTTGGATCTGACTAACGATAAAGCTGTGCCAAAAATTGTTAGACTTAAGCTGCAGTTCGACGCTACGTTGCGTTTCGGCTTTAAACTTATCCAGATTTGTCTGCAGAGGGCCGGTTGTTCTTATTTTGCTGATCTCGTCAAGCGTAGAAGCTATCAGTTTCCCTACATTTTTAGGCGCGCAACCAAATGAAATCGTTAAGTAGAGAAGTGCTTGCGGGTATTTGCTGGATGTGGCGCGCACGCTTGGCGAATAAACACCTCCCTCATCTTCCCTCAGGCGCTCGATGAGCCTGATTTGCAGGGTCTCTTTCAAAGCGTCGAGCTTGAGTCGGTTAGTAAAACTGTAATCGAACGGCCCGGATAAAGTGAGTATTACATTGGCTTTATCTTCGGTACCTTTATAAACTGTCTTGGTAATTTTTCCCGCAGGAGTAGTAATGCCAAGATCTTTTGCCTGCTCATTTTTATGTAGAGCGGGTAAACTGCCTATATATTTGGCAAGCAATGGCTTTATTGCTACAGTATCTATACTTCCGGTAAACACGAAAGTGAAGCCTGAAGCATCTGCAAAACGCTCTTTATAAATATTGTACGCTTTATCAAGATCAATACGGTCCATGTCTTCGGCGGTTTGGGGGGCGCGGCGTACATCATAATTAGTTAATACAGCATTTACGGTATCGTTAAATACCTGTGCAGGATCATTCTGCCGGTTATCAAGCCCAGCTTTTGACCGCGCTATAATATTTTTAAACATGGCGGTATCCTTGCGTGGCTGAGTAATATATGCGTACATCAAACGCAATGCATCCTCCAGGTCCTTCACATTACTTGCGCCATTTATAGTCTGAAGACGTTCGCTGATAGCCGGGCGAACGCTAAATTGCTTGCCCGACAAATATTTTGACAAATCTGCGTCATTATAATTGCCGGCACCAAAGGCCGGTACAATATTAGCCGCATCTGCCGTGCGAAAGTTGGCATTGCTATACAACGAAGTACCACCGGCAGATAAACCGCTAAACAATATCTGGTCGTTCTTAAAATTGGTTGGTTTTAATAAAACTTTAACGCCATTACTTAAGGTAATGGTTGTAATGTTCAAACCTATATTATATTGACTTTTTATAATCTTGCCGGCTACTGGCGCTTTAGTTAAAAGATCCAGCTTGCTGGCACCGTCATTATACGCTGTTATATTTTCATTTTCAACAGCTTTCATCCACCCCAAAAATACATTTTCAGCTGGCAGAGCAGCCTTATCCTTTTCAGGAGCGGTTATCAGTATGTCACGATCTGTGGCTTTTATCACTTGTTTAACATAGGCGTTCATGTCGTTGGCGCTCAAGGTGGCCAATACATCTTTTAACACCTTAAACTCTATTTCAACACCTGGCGATGCCGTACCGCGTAAAAAATATTGCACATATTCTGCTACGTAATTGTCAGACGGAGTTTTGCTTTTTTCTTTTAACGCTGCTTCCATTTGATTGAAATAAGCACCTTTTGCCCGCTCCACTTCTGTTGTCGTAAATCCATGCTGCTTTGCCTGCTCGCTCACGCGCCAGGCACTTTTAAAACCGGCTTCTAATTCCCCGGTTTTGGCCGTTACTGACAGCGAATAATTATCCAGTCCCCCTAAAAACTCTCCCATTCCGGCTCCTGCTGAAAGAAACGGGGGGGCGGGCTGGCGTTGAAGATCAGCATAACGTTCACTTATCATGAAATTTACCAGCTGGCGCACGGTAAATTCCCGGTAATTGGCTGCGGTGTGCAATTCCAATCTCGGCTGTTTAATGTTTACTTCCACGCTGGTATGCGTAACCTCCGGGTCCGTAACCACCATAAACTGATCCTTCCCTGTTAGTGGAACAGTAAATAGCGGTCTTGCCCGCTCCTTTTCAGGATTTTTAAGGTCACTGAATTTGGCCTTTATATCCTTCTCCATCAGATCAAGGTCAACATCCCCTACTACGATCAGCGCCTGCAGGTCGGGCCTGTACCAATCCTGATAAAAGCGTTTGATCGCTTCGGGTTTAAAGTTGGTCAGCACTTCTTCCGTACCTATTGGCAGGCGGTTCGCGTATATTGATTTGTTAAGCAATAATGGTAGGTATTGGTTTTGCATACGTTCTGACGCGCCTTTTTTAAGGCGTTTTTCTTCAAGTACTACGCCGCGTTCTCTATCTATTTCCGTCGCATCAAGCGTTGCATCCTGAGCCCAATCCCGCATGATCTGCAAGCCATGTTGTACAATCTCAGGCTTGTCAGAGGGAATGGGCAACTGGTAAATGGTTTCATCGAAGCTGGTGGTAGCGTTCAGGTCGGCGCCAAATCGCACACCTGTTTTTTGCAGATAATCTACCAGCTCATTCTTGGGGAAATTTTTAGTGCCGTTAAAATTCATGTGCTCCAAAAAATGCGCCAGTCCCCTCTGGTCGTCATCTTCCAACACTGAGCCAACCTTATTGGCCAGATAAAAAACCACCCTGTTGGCAGGTTCTTCATTGTGACGGATGTAATAGGTAAAGCCATTAGGCAATTTTCCGGTGCGCACCGCAGGGTCAAAGGGTAATGTTTGCGCATGGCTGATGTAGTTCAGTCCTAATATTAGGGCTGAAAAAAAGATCTTTTTTAAGTTCATTATCGTTTTAAGATTGATTTTGTGTTATGCCCATCAGTGACAGGATATTTTCATTTCTAATGATCATCATTCCCTGGCGGTCTTCCGTAATGCCCCGCTCCAGTAGATAAGTATAGCGCGGGACTACACCTTCCATTACAGTAGGCATGTATGCAAATTGAATATTCGGGTGCTTTTCCAATGCCTCGCCTACTTCTATGATATGGGTGGATACGATAAACAAACATTTATTGTATTCCGCGAACGCTTCTGTTACGGCTAAGGTTCCATCATAAGCATCCTTAACATTGGTTCCTTTAAACAGTTCGTCAAATATCAAGAGCAGCCGTTTCCCCGTTGCAGTAGCTTCTGCCGCTTGTTTAACCCTTAATACTTCCGCATAAAAATGGCTATATCCTGCACCGATGTTGTCTCCTACATTGATACTTGAATAAATGCCATCTCGTACGGAAAACTCCATCGATTTAGCCGCAATTGGAAAGCCGATGTGTGCGAGGTACAGGTTGATGGCAATGGATTTCATCCAGGTAGACTTTCCGGCCATGTTCGCACCCGTCAAAAAAATAACATTTGAACCGCTTCTCATCTCTATATTATTTCCAACTGCACCGTTAATAACCGGATGACGAAGGTCGGTAGCCCTGAGAATATTGATTTCTTTTGGATAAGCCTTTGCATAGGCGAACTCTTTTGCCCTGGCCACTTTGCCTACTGCTATATTAACATCCACTTCGCAAATAAAATAGAGTAAAGCCGCTACCTGATCGCTGAGGGTATACCTTATCAAATAATCGTATACCGCAATGGTTTTAGGCGAGATAGCGCGATAAATGTCTGTGTCTATTAGTTTGGCCAAATCTTCATTTTTGAAGATCTGCATTAGCTGCTCAACCCGGCGCTTATAAAAATCGGGGATGGTCTCAGTGCCATTTATTATCACCAATAGGGCATAACATTTCTTTAATGTGGCGATCGCTGCCTGTAAGCCGAGTATCAATTGCTTAAATTGTTCATCCCGGGTTATCCTGGATGTGATCAATTTGAACAGCACACTTACATAATTTCCAAGATGTGTACTTGTAACTACACCGTCAACGTAATCGTACATCATACTTAATTGTTCCGGATCAAACGGAAAGGTGATATTCGCTTCGCCAAAAAACTCAAATACTGCCGACCTTTCATTGATCACCTCTTCCTCAAGGAGTGGATTTCTAAAAAGTTCATCTAAAAGTCGTTCGCCGCCGCTGCTTTTTACCTGTTTGAAAAGGAAGAATACAGAGCCGGGGCTGAACTTACCCAGTAAATTCAATTCATCTAAGGACTGTTTATCGATGCTGAATTCCGTAATTATATCATTCGCCATTTTTCTTTCCATTTTTTAAGGTTTCCAAAATACCCTCATTCCGTATGATGATCATTCCGTGGCGGTCATCCGTTACACCGCGCTGTAAAGTATAGGTGTACTGCGGCGTGGTTCCATTCATGATCGTTGGGAGGTAATAAAAGCAGATATTATTTTCCGAACTTAGTTGATCCGTGGCTTCAACAATGTGTGATGATATAATAAACCTGCTTGTTTTCATTTTGGCAAATGCGCTGGTCACCTCTACTGTCCCTTCGTGCGCGTCCTTAACATTAGTGCCTCTGAACAACTCATCAAATACAACAAATAATGATTTGCCCGCGCCTAACTGCGTGGCGATCTTTTTTACCCTCAAAACCTCCGCATAAAAATGGCTGGCCCCGATGCCTAAATTATCCGGGAGGTTTATGGTGGTGTATATGCCGTCCATTACAGAAAATTCCATGCGTTTGGCAGCAACAGGAAACCCTATGTGCGCAATGTATAGCGCAGTACTTACTGACCTTAAAAAGGTGCTCTTACCCGCCATATTAGCTCCCGTTAAAAATACCACGCTTTCATTGCTGTTCATCAATAGGCTGTTGGGCACAGCATGCTTAAGCTCGGGATGATATACCCCCTCAATCGCGAGAATACCCGAATCTTTTGGAAGCGCAAAAGGGAATACAAGATTGTGTTTGCGCGCGACGTCAGCAACGGAAATATAGACATCAATCAGGTAGATGAACTGCAGCACTTTGGCTAATTTTTCTTTTTCGCGCAGGCGGAACAAGGCATCATAAGCTGTCGCAGCAGAAAACGAGAGTTTTGTTTTGGGCTGCTCGCTAAATACCGGCGCCAGTGCAACTTCGTTTAACAGTGCTGATAGCCCGGCTAGTTCCTCCTCCATAAGTTTAACTCGGTTCAAATCGCTGTTCCCGACGAATTTTCGCAGAACATGGAACAACTCGATCACCGCACTAACACTTTCACTTATCTCTTTCTCGCCCAATTCCGGCTTTTTTGCATCGCCAATTTCATTTGCGTGTGACAGGTATTTTTCCACCTTGTCCAATAGCCAGCTCTCAAAGGGAAAACGAATCTCAAGCTCGTTAAAGGCTGATATAATACCCGCCCTGTTCTGTATGGCCTCCCGATTGGACGAAGGGCTGCGGAACATCTTTTCCAACAACAACTCACCGCCTCTGGTGAACGTACGGTTATATAGTTCGTAGATCCCTTTCTGCTGCTGCCTGGAAAATAGCCGAAGATCTTCAATGGTTTGTTCGTCTGTTTGTAGTTGCATTTTATTCTTGATTAACGTCGTTTTCTGCGCAGCCAGATAATAATGAAAACAGCAGCCAGAATGCCGGGGATGATGAATTTATACAAGTAATTTAAAAAAGGCGCGTCCGCTTTTCTTACGCGTATATCATTATCGATGGGATCCGGCCGCCGGTCATCAACGGGCACTTTTCCGTCAGATAACCAGAAAAAAACACCGGGGGCAATCTTACGGTTAGCATACTTTGCATCCGAAATAAGTCCACTGCTCAACCAATCGGCATCACCAAAAATTACTATCTTCTGCTTTTTTTGACCGAGGGTACGGGTTAGCGCAAGTCCGGTCAACATAGGTCCGGCTGCATCACCTTCTTCAGGATTATATTTCGGTACGTCATCTATAAAATTTTTCGTTTTTAATTCATTCCAGGAGCCAACAGAATCAACCAATTTAAGATCACTCAAAGAATCTGTTACCAACATAGGCGTGTATTTGAAATCGCCGGTAGGCTTATAAGATATTGCTACCGTGCCAGGCATCATGATCCACCAATCTTGAGCCGAAAAATGATAGGACATTTCGCTGCCCTCTTTTGTAAACGATGAGGTGATTGCATCCATTTGACGTTTAACGTTATGTTCTACAACTTGCCCCGGAAGAAAAGAGACGCCAAAACGAGCCACGAGTGGGTTCATAGCGTCCTGTCTGTTCAGGTCGCCGGCAATTAATAAGTTGCCGCCGCGATCAACATAACTATTCAGATTTTTGATCTCTTCAGTGGTGTAGGGCGTACTGGCATCAGCAATGACCAAAATTTCAATGTCTGTAGGAACAGGGGATGATAAGTTACATTCTTGTACATCCATGCCATTATTGATCAGGGAAATGCGCGATCTTTTTTCGCTGGCTAAAATTGAATAGCTACGATCACCAATATCTTTCAAGGTTCTTTCCTGATGCCCTGTAACAAAACCCGCCTTCGGCAAGTGCATAACCAGCCTTTTAAAAGCTGCGGTCATCTGCGCCTCTCCAGGAAATTTATCCCCATCATAATAGGTCCTTAATAGGGATGATTTTCCTTCCTCAGTCTCGATCTTGGCTACATAGCTATTTTGTTCTGCAACAAGATCTATTTCTTTGCGGAAATCTGTACCAGGCCTGAAAATGCTTTTATCCACTTCATAGGTATTCGCAACTTTCTCTATGGTCTGATCTAAGGTGAGCCCTTTGAACCTTGATTTGTGTATGTTCAGGAAATAAGGGTTTGTTTGAATCCCATAATAGTATTTGTACTGGTATTTGATATTCGGGTAGAAGTAATTATACCTGTCATATCGAAGCATGTCCAGCATCTGTGTAGATGGTGAAACGAAATTACCCCATTCAAAAAGGTTAACATAAGTGGTAATCTTGACCTTGCCTTTAAGTTGTGCCATAACTTTTTGACTTTCCTTGGTCAGAGTATGTACTTTTGCTTCTGTAGCATCATAAAACTTCATCAGGGCAGGTCTGGTACATATAAAACCTATTACAGCTACAATAGCAAAGCTTCCTGCGTATCGCCATATGGATATTGCTCTGCTGGTTTTTTCTCTCACACCTTTTAACCTGAATACTGTAAAGGCAATAAACAATGCCGGAATAAGGATTAGGTAAATCATATCTATGCTAAGAATAAGACCACTTAACATAGAGCTTACCCTCGCCCCGATGCTCATCCAGAAAGTAACGTCGCGCACGAAATCGATATCCTGCCATAACCTGTCAATAAAGCTCAGCCCGGAAAGAACGGCGAGCGTGCCGATGGCAGCGCCAATTTGATAGGATGTTAAAGAAGACATGAACAAACCTATTGCTGAATACGTACACATCATCAGGTATATCCCCAACAATCCGGTTAATACGGTAGGGTAATCAAAGTTTTCAATATTGATAACCGCGAATAGTACCTCGGGAACGATCAACATGACCATCAGCAAGTTGAAGATCATCATGCTTAAAAACTTACCCGATACAATTTGCAAGTTGGTTACCGGCGAAGAGTAGAGTAAATTGATGGAACCCGACGAAAATTCATGGCTTAGCAGCCCCATAGTGACAAGGGGAATATACAAGTACAAGGTACTGGCAAGCCCTGGAATTAATCCACCATTAGGGTCCGCAAAGAGGTTGTAAGTAATGTTCTCAATAGGAAAGCCCAGTTCTTTCGAATTGATATAGTAGTTAACGCCCAACATAAAAAGCACGGCGGTATGCAAGGCAAAGGCAATTAGAATAAGCCAGGCGATGGGAGAATAGAACATTTTCTGTAGTTCTATTCTGGCAACATCTATTATAGATTTCATAATTTTATTTTCTATGCATTTTTATTTGACAATTCCGAAAACACATCATTCAGGGAAGTTTTCTCCGGATGAATGGTTTCCAATCTCCAATTCCTCGTCACACACTCCAGGATAAATTGTTCGGCTATACGGCCGCTTCCGGCTATCTTCAACCTGTATTCGCCACCCCCCAATGCTTCTGCTCCCGTAACGCCCTCTATTTGCATGATGTGCTCTGCCGGTGGTGCTGCAAGCAGTCGCACAAAGAGGGTATCCGGTTTCAGATAATCGTCGAATTCCTGGGTCTTGCCCGAAAAAACCAGTTTACCCCGGTCAATCATCAGGATGTGATCACAGATAGCATTCACCTCGGTAAGAATATGAGTGGAAAATATAACCGCCCGCTCTTTTGCTATATCTCTAACCAACTTGCGCACCTCAATGATCTGATTGGGGTCAAGGCCGTTTGTTGGTTCGTCCAAAATAATAACGGCGGGTTTATGTATAATAGCCTGCGCTATGCCTACCCTTTGCTGGTACCCGCCGGAAAGGTTACGAATTAGCCTTTTCTCAAAATGAGCAATGGAAACCTTCTCCATCACCTCATTCACTGCCGATCTCACTTCATTTGCTGGAATCTTGCGCAACCGGGCGCAATTACTCAGGTATTCCTGCACGGTAGTGTCGGGATGTAAGGGTGCATGTTGAGGTAGAAACCCGATCAGTTTTTTGGCAGCAATCGGATCGCTGCTTAAACTAATGCCGTTAACAAGCACCTCTCCCTCTGTTTGTTTCAATACACCACTTATAATGTTCATGGTGGTTGACTTTCCGGCACCGTTTGATCCGAGCAGGCCGTAAACTCCGGTCTTGGGCAGATCGAAACTAATGCCCCTTATAGCCCATTGCGTATTGTAGCGATGAGAGAGATCTCTCACGCTAATTAATGATTTGTCCATAAATGTGAATGTCTTTTGAAGTTTTAGATCAACTTAAGGATTTTGCGTCCAGCCGGGATTAAACACCATTACCTGCACAGGAATTTGCAGTGTATAGCGCGCACTGCCCTGCGGCAAGGTTGCTATCAAATTATTGTTTTTATCAAGCCGCGTAACCTCAGGCATTTTGCCTTCGGCATTGAGCCTGCGCATATCTATCCACCGCATGCCGTTATAAGGGAATTCAAAGCTTCTTTCGAGCAAGATCTTGGCTACAACTTCATCCTGACTACCAGAAACGTATTTTTGATAGGTGTTAGTCGGGAATCGCTTTTTCCTTAGGATATCCAGATGACTGAGCGCTGTGGGAAGATCATTTGCGCGCGCAGCTGATTCTGCAATAATTAATTCCATTTCTGCAACCGTAGGCCCCCAACTGATCGTAGCTGTTCCCCCCTGCAAACCCGTTGAACGATACCTCACCACTCCACGGGTTGGAAAAGTATAATTACCCAGGTTGTTGTAATAAAATTTTAAACGAAGATCTGTGATATCAAAAGTTTTAAGGAATTTGACAGTGGGGATCTTATCCTGATTATAAGCCCTGCTCACTCTGGCATACATAACATCAGGCCGCACAGTCAGATCGCCAATTTGTTGGGCGCTGCTCATTGTAGTAAAATCCATGATGACTTTAGGACCAGCGTTAAGTGCCAGTTGGGCGTTCTCAGCCGCCTTAACAGAGTTGCCCATGTATTGATAAGTTCGTGCCAGGACCCCGTATCCGGCCGCTTTGCTTCCACGGAAACGATTTTGGCCATTATTTGCAGGCAGATTGGGAATAGCAGTAGTAAGATCGCTGATGATGTGATCATAGATTTCCTTCACGCTTTCACGCGGCGGTGTAGCATCATTCAGGTCATGCGAGGTTACGAATGGCACTGCCAGATCTGAAGCGGCAGTGGCCGGAGCAAAAGGCTTTCCATATAAATTAACCAGATACAGGTAACAATAAGCCCTTCCAAGTAAAGCTTCCGCTTTAAGAGAACTCTTTTGTGCAGCGGTGCCATCAACGGCTTCATCTATCCTGTTAATGACGGTATTGCAATAATAAATCTGTCTGTAAAAGTCTTTCCAAATCGCTGCTTCACCTGCAAATTGGTCTTCAGCAAACTGCGCCTGCCAGGTAAATACTCTTTCGTCAACCAGATTTAAGGGGAGATCGACAGTTGTCAGGTCTGTATTATCTGCTAGCAGGTTTAAAGCCTCGGGCGAGCCTGTAGTTAATTCCAGACTATTCAACCACTGATCGTAATCCTGTACGGTCTTCAGCAATTGCACGCCTTTGGGTTCTATGTCAAGATATTTTTTGCAGGAACCTAACATCAATGCCAGCATCAGCATAGGCAAAAACCGCCTGTATATATATAATTTCATCTTTTTTACATTTAAGTGGTTAAAAAACTAGAAACTGACATTCACTAAAAAAGTATAAGTTGGCGTCAGGTATGACTTTGCATAGGAACCTGTAGCCAGACTATAATTTTGTTTGTTTAACGCCACAGTATAAAGGTTAGAGCCCTGAACTTTTATCTCAAGATTGCTAAGCCCGGCCTTTTTGGCCCATCCTGTTCCTTTAAAACTGTAAGAAGCGGTAACATCTCCTAATGTAAAATATGCGGCGTTAACCGTGTACTTGTCTGAACGGCCTAATAAGCTGGTATACAGGTAACGTTGTTTTGGAAGTATATCCGGATTGGTCTCGTCCCCCGGCGCTTTCCAATAATTGTTTACCCCTTCCAACGGTCTTACCGAGGTTGCGTCAGGAATAGGTAGTGGGGTGCGCATTCCACCGAAATAGTTAACCATGGCGTATAAATAAAACCTGCCAATGTCTACCCGGTTACTTAAGCCCATATTGAACATCGGGATGCGACTTCCCGCATAAGAGAGATTATCTGTGACGAGCGCTGGGGTAATTTTTTGGGTTATACCGTTCTTATCGGTAATCAGCATTTCCCCGTCGGCATCAATACCTGCCTGTTGATAATTAAATATGGCTGAAAGCGGACGACCTATAATCCTGGACCGGAGCACGGGGTCTGGACTATAGTATTGTAGAACTTTATTGGTATTGTACGCCATTACTAAGCCTGTGTTCCAACTAAAATTTCTTTTGTTTATCCAAGTGCCATTCAGATTAAACTCCACTCCGTCGTTCTGTACAGAAGCTTGGTTAACTACGGCAAAACTTCCTCCTTTGGATGGATCGATCTGACTATTAGCAAGCAGGTCGGTACTCTTTTTCCGGTAATATTCAAAGCTGCCGGAGATGTTTCGGAAAATGGAAAAATCCAGCCCCAAATTAATGTTGTTTGTTTTCTCCCATCTCAATCCGCTATTGGCCTGAGACAGCAATGCGAGTGCCGGAATAGGATTGTTCTGATTGAAAAAATTGTAGGATGTTAGTGCGATAACCTGAGGAAGGGAGTTTTTAGCCACATTTCCGTTAAAACCATACGCCGCTCTAAGCTTCAAAGAACTTAACCACTTTAAATCTTGCATAAACTTTTCCCTATCAATATTCCATGCTGCGCCCACAGACCAAAGCGGTTTATATTGATATTTCGGATCGGTGCCGAACAGATTCGATTGATCAACCCTTAAACTACTGGAGAGCGAATACCTGTTTTTGAACGTGTAGATGAGGTTGGAGTAAAGAGAGACAAAACGGTTTTCGGCATAGGATAATTTAAACAGATCCTGATAAGATATATAAGGGTTAAGGGGTGCATATATCGACATGGAGTTACCGGTATATGTTTCTAAATACTTATAATCGACAGATTGGTGAACAAGTGTCTGATCGTCGTACCCGAGAACGGCAGACGAGTTTGATTTATCCACTATATCCCGTATTTCTCCGCCGGCGATTACATTGATAGCATGATCTGTACCCAACAACTTGTCATAGTTTACCTGGGCCCTTACGGTATAGCTGCGGCTGTCGCCCATGTTGTTTTTCAGGAAGCTGCCTTTAGGGAAATTCAATTTAAATCCTCCTATAAAGTCGTCTTCAGCATAAAAATTCATCAGCTGCCTTACAACAGCAGATTTCTCCGTGGCCAGATAGTTATTTTCTGACTTTGCTCTTTCATACACACCGCCAATATTAATGCTCAGGCCATCTGTAATTTTATATCTTAGGTCAGCTGTAATTCTGTTGTTTATTCCGTGTGTCTTATCTGATACTTCGTTAACTTCCTGAAGGGGGTAGTAAAGGTTGTCAGACAAACCGGCAGCCATTATGGTTTGATTGTAATAGGGATTGACCAATGATCTACTAAATACAGGCGCCGGGTTGCCGTTGGCATCCTGTAAACGTTCATAAGGGTAAAGCGATGCGATATCAGGCACAGGTGCGGCATTGTTTTTTGACTCCTGGTAGCTGATTCCCAAGTCAACCGAAAGTTTTTTTGAAAGGTTGAATGAAGTACGGCCTGTGAGCTGGAAGCGGTTATTATCGTTTTTGATCTGTGAGGAAGTACCCCCAACATAATTAGCAGAGAAATAATAGAGTGCATTCTCATTCCCGCCGGATAAATCTACATTGTAAGTCTGCGTAACGGCAGGGCGCAGGAATAAACGGCTGTAATCTTTCGCATTGTTATATGCCCCAAGCGATTCCAGCTTTTGGTTAACTTCGGCATCCGTCAGTATGCCGGCATTGCCCTGCGCCAGAATATTTACAGGTTCCGGGTAGGTAAAATAAGAGCCTAAGTAAATGTCGGGCAGAAACTCCCAAAGCAATGGGCCTTGAAAGTCACTCTCAACCCTTGCATTTTCAACTATCGCCTTATAGCCGTTTTTATCCCAACGGTACCTCTCGTAGTTTTCCTTCGGTTTAACACTGGTTGTCGCTCTAAAATTCACTACAGATCTGCCAACCTTTGCTTTTTTCCGTTCTATTACAATTACGCCATTTGATGAGCGCGCCCCATAAATGGTAGCAGCAGCAGCATCTTTCAAAATTGTAACAGACTCAATTTCATTGGGGTTGATGGATTCCAGATCCAGTTCAGTAGGATAACCGTCTACTACTATAAGCGGCTTTCTTATGCCGTTGAACGTAGAGATACCACGAATTTGAAAAAGAGGCTCTCCTTCATATGTAATATCGTTATTAACTAACAAACCCGGAAGTTTATTCTGAAGGCCGGTTACAAAATCTGTAGTATTAATTCTGGAGTTGAATTGCTGTTCGTTAATAGTTGCGATACTTCCGGTACTTTGTTCGGGTTTAATGCGCTGGTAACCGGTGCTAACCAGTTTAACTTCATCCAGGTTTGATACCTCTTCCTCCATCACTATATCAATTTTATTGCGGCCATTAACGGCTATTTCCTGCGTTTTAAGGCCAATACAAGAAAAGACAAGCACCACATTTGGATCAGGGGCTTCAATGGAATAGGTACCATCATCATTGGTCATTGTCGCTAAAGAAATCCCCTTTACCGATACCGTAACGTTACCAAGACGAGACCCGTATTTAAGGGAGACGATCCCGGTGACCTGAAAAGCGGAATTACCCTGGCTCACTGGTAACGTAGTCTTAATTTTAACAATGGAAACTATCTTATCCTCAATTTCAAAGGCAAGATCAAGGCCATTTAATGTCTTTTTTAACACATCAGTAAGGTCGGCGTCTTTAACGGAAACACTCACATGCTGAACTTCATTAACAGATTTTGCATCATAGATAAAGCTATACCCGGTCTGTTTTCTTATTTCCTTTAAGACGGATTCGAGACTTACATTATGCCTGTCCATCGTTATACGTTGGGCAAATGTGGATGCGCTCACCTGCATAAGGGTTGCTATTAAGATAACCGTCGTTAAGCGCATAATCAACAATATTTTAGCACATAGGGAATTTAGTAACCAAGGTTTGGTCGTATAATTTTTATACATTTGTTGAGTTTGGTTTTAGTTGTTGCCTTAACTTTCCACGGCGCGGGCAAAACTGTTGTGGTTAATAGAAATATTGACTTGTACCAATCTTCAGCCAGGCCTTACTTTAAGGTCTGGTTGTTTTTCGTTTTTTTGAGGTAATTTTTTTTCGATATTTTCCTTTCTTTTTTAATTTCCTGCATACAATTATTTGCTAACATATATTTTTCGTCCATTTACTTTAAAATGAACAATTCCGGCTGATTCAATAGAATGGAGGACAGCCGATAATTTTTCATTTCTTGATACCCAACCGCCAATTTCCATGTCGTCAGGAACCGATGAGTTGTAAATAACTTCTACATCATACCACCTCGCTATTTTACGCATTGCTGTTTTGAAATCGATATGATTTACGTAGAACTCATCATTTTTCCAGTCCATTGCCTTATCGATATTTGCTTCGCTTACATTTACTACGCCATCAGCATTTACAGCCTGTTCGCCGGGTTTTAATAGTTTCTTTAAACTTCCGGTAGTAACTTTGACCGAGCCTTCTAATAAGGTGGTAACCAACGCGGGTTCATTGATATAGGCATTGACATTAAAATGCGTTCCGAGCACTTGTACTTCCTGGCCAGCGGCCTGCACTATAAAAGGATGCGATTTGTCTTTAGCCACCTCAAAATAAGCTTCTCCTGAAAGTTTAACCCTACGTGCTCCGGCTTCCGTCAAGGCGGGCGAATAAGTTAGGCTTGAAGCGGCATTCAACCAAACCAGCGAACCATCTGGTAATTTGACCCGGTAGGTCTCTGCATTGGCGGTGCTTATCGTGTTGAGCTGGTGGGTTTCAGTGCCCGAACCGGTTATCTCATAAACAAGTTCCCCATCTGCTGCTTTGCGGATAGTAACACCGGCTTGTTCTACAAGCTTTCCGTTCAGTACATCAGATAGCCTGATTTTTTTGCCATCAGCCAGTGTGAGGGTGGCACCCTGTTTACCCGGCTCAATATCATTTTGAACAACATTATGCTGTATTGAAACCTGATTGTTGGTCAGGCTTCTAAAATAAAACAAACCGGCACCAATGAACAGTAGCGCTAGTGCCGCTACAGCAATTCTGGGCCATAGTTTTATTGTATGGTAATCACTTTTTTGAATTAGATCCTTTTTAATGGTGGCCCACATTTTGGTACTTGCCAAATTCAATTTTTTTTCTGTGAGGTCAAGTTCTTTATCCTTGTTAAGTTGAAAAAGCCAGAGTTTAGCAATTCTCTCCTCTTCAGGAGTGCAATTTCCCGAGTCAACTTTCTTAAGAACTTCCTTAATGTCGTCTTTTTTCATTTTCTTGAGGACTATTTTCGCCCTAACAATTACTAAGACGCAGAACATAGCCAAAAAAATTACATCGAAGTAACATTTTTTACATAAAATTTAAAATTGATGTTAAAATTGCAGCGAAAAGGAGTAATAATCGTGCAACAGGTGGGCGAAACGCTAATTATTCACTATAAAAATCACGTAAATTACAAGCCCTAACTTGCTTCTTAGGTGTTTAAGGGCGCGCTGCAACTGTACTTTGACAGTATGCTCAGAGATACCCATTTGTTCTGCGATTTCCTGTGGCGACTGCTTAAACTTATATTTTAACTCGTAAGCCTGCCGCATTCTTGGGGGCATTGCTGCTATTTCTTTGTCTATTATATCCGTGATATCCTTTTCCCTGATAAGGTAATCCGTTTCATTCGTATCTACATCAATATAATGATTGCCCTCAGCAATGTACTTTCTAATAGTCTGCTGACGTCTGAAAATATCAAAGATCCTATTTAACACGGATTTATATAAATAACTGGACAGCGAAGTGTTCAAAGTGAAGTTTCCTCTTTTTGCGATAAGCCCGGTGAACACATCCTGAACAACATCCATGGCCTCATCTGAGTCCCCTATTTTCCGGTACGCAAAAATGTACAATAACTTGTCAAAACGCTGGTAGATCTCCCTAAAAGCAGCATCATCATTTGCATTAAACAATGCAACAAGTTCTGAATCACTGTATCTGCTATAATCTTCCATTGCGTCCTGACTTCCAAACTTACTTAAAAAGAGGTATATACCGTAAATCTCACAGCAGATTTGTTTCCATGGCTTTGACGGTCAATCACTACCCCAAAAGAAAAACCCTCCCAATGATAAAT
Source organism: Mucilaginibacter sp. HD30 (assembly GCF_054061755.1). Lineage (NCBI taxonomy): Bacteria > Pseudomonadati > Bacteroidota > Sphingobacteriia > Sphingobacteriales > Sphingobacteriaceae > Mucilaginibacter > Mucilaginibacter sp. HD30. The sequence goes on along the minus strand of NZ_JBSSEO010000001.1, from coordinate 502,972 downwards.
TCCCGCCCTTTCTAACAAGTTTGCCCAATCTAATGACTACCAATTCCGCGATTTTCTGGCAGGGTATAACTGACGACCTTGTTTAATAATTTAATAGTTGTTTTGAATGAACCGAAAGCTTACGGACAGTGTTATGAAATGGGCAGTGATGATATTTTAACGGGCGATCAGTTGATTGATGAAGCAGCGGACGTTGATATAAACCAACTCCATCTCAGTAAAAGACACGAAAGCAAATGTGCCGGGTGATATTTGCTGTAAATATTGCACTATATTAATTAGTTTCACCAATTAATATGTTTTATGAACAACGATCAAATGTCAAAAACCCAACACTTAATTGCAGCAGCATATAATGGCTTCAATAGTAGGAATATTGACAGTGTTCTGCCACTTATGCACCAAAATATTCGCTGGCCAAAAGCTTTCGAAGGCGGATATGTAATTGGCAAGGAAGCCATTAGAGAATATTGGACAAGACAATGGAGTGAAATAAATCCCTTAGTAAAACCGCAAGCCATCACAGTACGTGAAAATGGAAAAGTGGAAGTCCTGGTTCATCAATTGGTTAAAGACCTTGAAGGCAATGTATTGTTTGATGGTGATGTTAAACACGTCTATGAGGTAAAAGATGATCTCTTGTTCCAAATGGATATTGAGACCGATTGAATGTAGAATGCATATGAAATTGCTCTTGCCATACCGCCCCTCAACTCAGGGTACAAGTACCACTTTGCCATAAGCTGTGCGTGATTCGGCCAATTTCATGGCGGTTATTATATCGGTCAAAGGGAATCGGGCGGCAATTTGCGGTTTGAGCACGCCACCCGCCAGCAAAGTGGTGAGTTCCGCGAAAGTTTCCCTTAACTGTTTTTGGAAAGCTTCGGTTCCTTTTCCATCCCAGATATTGTAGAAATAAGCTTTACGGCCATTAGGCAAAATGTTCCACCAAGCTAACTGCGCTATTACTTTTATAAATGGTAGCAAAACATTACCGGTATCTTTTAATGCTGAGGCAATGGCATAACATACCAGCACGCCACCTTTGGCAAGCAGGCCGAAAGACCGGGCAAAGCTTGGCCCGCCTAAATGGTCAAATACTGCATCTACGCCACCGGGTGCGAGTTTTAAAACACTCTTGGGTAAATTAGTATCGTTATAATCTATTGGTTCTACGCCTTGTGCGCGCAATGTTTCATGGTGGCGAGGTGAAGCAGTTCCGATTACCCGGACGCCGGCATGAATGGCCAGTTGTGTCAGAATTGTTCCGACACCACCATTAGCTCCGTGAACCAGGATCGTTTGTCCGCGCGTGATCCGGGCTTTGAGGTGCAGCATTTGCCAGGCTGTAATGCCGTTAACAATTAACGTTTCAGCCTCTAAAGGATCAATGTCTTCAGGAACAGGCAGCAGGTCGCTGGCCGAAAGCAGCACATGGCTTGCCCAGCCGCCAATTTTCGTCATGGCAGCAACACGCTTGCCAATTAAGTTTGGATCAACGCCGGTGCCTGCTGCAACCACGGTACCAACCAGATCATAGCCCGGGACGAATGGAAACTTAGGTTGCTCATAATACCTGCCACGGCGCATAGATTGCTCAGCAAAAGCGATACCGCTTGCTTCCATTTTTACAACTACCTGCCCGGCAGCAGGGTTAGCTAATATACGGGTTTCAAGTAATAGGCCCTCTGGCTCAATGATACCTGGCATGATGACTTCTGTCGTAGTAAAACTGTTTGGTGTTAAAGGCTGAGCGTTTTGCTGATTTTTTGTAAGTGATTCCATTTTGCTGCTGTTTAATTTGAATGAACAGTACAAATGTATCAGCACAGACCGGGGCGAAATTGTAAGAAAACGAAATGGCTACTCAGTTATGGCTGCCCCGGATACGTATCGGCAACTACGCAGAAACTGCCATTGTTTAAGTTTTTAATAAATTGCTGGGGGGCCAGGCCCAGGAAATACTGAAAGTCTTTGATCAGATGACTCTGGTCGTGATAATCATGCGTAGCGATCAGCTCAAAAATGTCTATTTTCTGACTGCTCCTGGCCAATATATAAGCGATAACTTCTTTGAAACGTAAAAACCGGAGCAGTTCTTTAACAGAATAGCCGGTATGCTTTTGAAACTTCAGTTGAATGCTTCTTTCAGAAAGACGGGTATCAGCCGCTATGGCCTTCACCGGGTCAACACGGGGATTGAAAAACTGGGCGAGGTTACCGATTACCGTTTGTATTACCTGATCATTTTCTTTTAGCAAACCTATGGCCGACTGTTTCAATAAGCTTACTCTTTCCTCAGTTGTAGAAAGCATTGCTAACTCTTCCCAAAGACTATCAAAACGGCCTCCATCTGGTAAAATCTCTGCACTTGTCAGGTTATTGCCGGTCAATCCTGTTAAAGGCATACCAAACAGGCGTTGAAAACCATTGAACTTAAAGTTGACAACTATAGCGTCTGCGCCGGGCAGCAGTTCATAGTTCAACATTTGGCGGAGTGGTCCAATTACAGTGGTACGCCCGATAACTTCAGTATCCAGCGGGTAATTATGAAAGGACACGCGCACAGGTATGCCAAAGTTAAATATCAGCATCATTTCCAAATTGGGGCAAACGTGCCTGGTGACAAGTTTTTCGTCTGACGGAACAGACAGGTGATAGAAGCTGGTGATCACCTCGTCTAATGGTGGTTCAACCAAAAATAATGCTTCGTTTATATCAGTTTGTTCCATTACTTCCTTTCGTTTTCTTACAATTATGTGGTTCGCCACCTTGCGATGTTTGTCCTATCAAATTTAATCAAATCATACGATGAAAACGACCTGCCTGATTAACTTCCTGTCTTTGGTTTTGGCAATAGCCTGCGACTATGCATTTTCCGACGTTCCTTATTTTAATAGCGTAGTTCTAAATGCGTATCACAACTCACTGGCTTTCCTAAAGCTTCTTTTTAAAGTTTCAACGGTCTAAATTTCAACCCAATTCATTTCAATCGCATGCAGGCGCTTACGTTAACTGGCAGATAAAACACAAACCCGATGAAAACAAATGAACAATTAAAAGACATGGAACTTCCGGCAGACATACGCGAACGGCATGTTCAGGCGTAAAGGGACTAACCGTGCGGGTATGTTTTCAAATTAACGGGCCATGCATCCGTTAGGCCTACCAAGGTTTACGCCAAATTTTAAATCAGGAGCTCGGCAAGGCAATAGACATCGACGATATTAAAACTGCAAGAAGCTCAATAAAACATTAAAGGTTAATCAGGAGTGTCCTGTTGCAAGCGTTTAAATGTATTGAGCGCCTGTGCCACAACCTGATCCATGTTATAATATTTGTAAGTAGCTAATCTGCCCACAAAATACACATTTGACTGCCGCGCCAGTTCCATGTACTTGTTATAAAGCGCCGAATTTTCAGGCCGGGGAATGGGATAATAAGGATCCCCGTCATCCGTTGGAAATTCGTAAACAACACTGGTTTTATGATGCCTTTGGCCTGTTAAGTGTTTAAACTCTGTTACGCGGGTAAACGCATAATCATTGGGGTAATTAATTGTTCCTGTTGGCTGAAAATTTTCCTGATCAAACGTTTTAGATTTAAAGTTTATAGATCGATATGGGAGTTTGCCATAGCACCATTCAAAATATTCATCAATTGGCCCGGTATAAATTATTTTACCATAGTTTATTTCCTCTTTAAGTTCTTTGAAGTCGGCATTCAGCATTATTTTAATATTTGGATGGCTAAGCATGGTTTCAAACATCTTAGTATAACCATACAATGGCATTACCTGATATGTATCCGTAAAATATCTATCGTCTTTATTTGTACGGGTGGGTATCCTTGCCGTTACGGACGCATCCAATTCAGATGGATCCAGATCCCACTGCTTTTTGGTATAACCTTTAAAAAATTTTTCATAAAGATCACGCCCTACTGCCTTTAACACTACATCCTCAGACGTTCTTACCTGCTTGATGTCTTCGCCCTGTTCTGCCAGGAATTTTTCAATTTCACGGCTACTTAAGTTAAGGTTATATAAAGAGTTGATTGTGGTAAGATTGATGGGAACTGGCACCATCTGGCCGTCTATGTGTGCTAAAACCTTATGCTGATAGTTGCGCCATTCTGTAAATTTTGACAAGTAATGGTATATTTCTTTACTGTTGGTATGAAAGATATGCGGTCCGTATTTGTGAATGAGGACACCGTCATTATTATAATAATCATAGGCGTTACCGCCAATATGGCTGCGCTTATCAATCAGCAATACTTTTTTGTTAGCAACTGTTGCCAACCTTTCTGCTAAAACGCTTCCGGCAAAACCCGCTCCTACTATCAAATAATCAAACATATACTTAAGCGGTTATCATGGTTAATTGCTGCGCCTTGATATCACTTATCGTTCGCGGCTTTTTACGGTATAAGTTGGAGGAGGCCAATTGCCAGACAGCGGCGCGTTTAAGGGCGCGTAAGTTGATGATCAGATAATTTACCGGAGCGTTATTTGCCTTAGCCATATTGCTGAGATGCCGATAATAAAGATCTGATGTAGCAATTTCCCTACTCTTATCAGGCGCGGCCTGCCTGGTAAACCGGTATTTAACCGCACGGAATAATTTTGCAAGGCGCATAAAGGCGGCAAATATCAGTTGACTTTCCAAAACTTTTAGATAGGGAATATTTGCCAGGCTGGCAACTGCTACATTGGCCCGGTACTCATTCCCCCATAATTGATCAATATTAGCAGCAGTCGTCTCGTTATGTACCTGGTTATGATACCTGTTTGAATTAAGTTGCCAACTAACTACTGGTTGCCCTGTATAATAAAATTTACCACCACCGTGCTTTATGGCTTGCGCAATAAACACCCTGTCAGTGGTACGTGGCAATTGCGGGTCGAAACGGATGCCATTATCGATGAGAACCTGCGTGCGGAAAATGTGCTGTTGCAAAACGCCCAATGAATTAAACTCCAGATAATCAATATCTATGAAAGTCTTGTTAATATAATCACTGAGTTCTAAAACAGCCTCTTCCTGCCAATTTGGATGTTGATAGTCACCACACATCACATCGTTCATCACCAAGGCGGCTCCCGGGTTATTTTTTAAGTATTGTAGACATTCGGCAACCTTGAACTTTAAAAAACGATCGTTAACATTCATTAAAATCAAATACTCTCCGCCTGCCAGGTCAAGCACCCTGTTCCAGTTTTCAATACGCCCAACATTGCTTTCGTTTTTATGATAAACAATATTGATATAATTGCTTTTGAGCATTTCGATAACCTTTGCTGTATCATCTGTCGAGCCGTTATCAACAATAAGTACCTCGTAAGCTTCCGCAGGCAACCCAAGATTGGCTACCGACTCCAACAACTGGGTGAGGTTATGGCCACCATTGTAAGTAGGTACGCCGATAGTCAACAAGCCTTTTTTTACCATAACTTTTCTTAAATTTCTTCTAAATCCAAAAATGCTGCATATTCATTGGGCGTACCCAATATGTAATGCTTCTCTGCTTTGTCGAGTCGGTACTTTTTGCCTTTTTGTATGAGATAATTGTACATTGGGGCGATATAATATTCGCCTTTGGTAGTTAGCTCATTGTCTGTATGAAACTTATATGTTTCAACGAAATCATGCACTGTTTTGAACGTATACAAACCTGTTAAGGCATGGTTAGATATAGGCTCCTTCTCCTGTACATCACTCACAAACTCGCCATCTTCGTCAAGGGCAGCGAATGAAAATCTATTTTCGACACTATTAAAACACCCTAAAATACCGTCAACGCTTTTGTCCTGTAGTTTCTCAGTCAGTGTTGATGAGCTAAAAAAAGTGTCAATATTAAAAACGATCAACGGTTCGTCATGATGGCAAAACTCCAGTCCTAACCATGTAGTTTCGGCCTGGCCACGGGTAACCTCATCTAAAAAAACAAATTTGAAGTTCATGTCAGGATATAGCTCCTCAATCACCCCTTGAAGGTTAAACTTTTCGTTGTGCTCGTTCAACCCCACAAATACTACCACATTGGCCAATTGTAACGGTAGCGAATCGAGGCTCCATTGAAGCAACGTTTTGCCATGTGCCTCCAGTAGCATTTTAGGTAGTTTATAACCGGCCTGAACAAACCTGGCGCCATGCCCCGCCATAGGGATTACGAAATTCATACGGCGGGTTCTTTATGCAGTTGTTTTTCTTTAGACATGGGTAAATTGCTTCCATCACTTTCTATGTCATTCCATCTACTAAACCTGTAAGCGTTGTCATCTATATAAACATCGGCATGAGGTTTTCCAAAGTAGATCTCATCATAGGGCACGCCATATTTTTCCAGCCAATTAAGCGTTACCAAAGCTATTTTGGCGCCCACCTGCCCTAGGTTGCCCTGGCAGGTTTTCATGTGGCGGGCGGTATTTATAATAATATAATGGCCGCTGTCTCTTAAGGCCTGCAGGCTTTCGGGGGCTCCGTCAACCGGCAAAAGGTCTTCATATTTTTCGCCGGGGTTTTTAAGGCGGCATATCACGCCGTCCAGATCGATACAAATTCTCATAGGTGTTATAAATTTTCGTTAATTAATTTTATTCCGTGTACGTACATTACTTTTTGTCGGGTAGCCGAATCGTTGTGGAGAGGTGGCATGGTTAAAAACAGGGTGCCAACCAAGAGCATAATATCTTTAACCCGGTAGCCCAGATTGGTAACAACCTGCTCGGCTTTATCGGCTATAATGGTATTGCTGTCCTTCTTCAATATTTTATAATTTACCTGGTGGCCGTTAAATTCAATCTGGTACAGGTTGTTTACCAGATAATCATATCCGCCCACGGCCGAGTGAAGCAGCTTGGCCAGATCATATTTTATATCGCCATATAACCCTTTGTATTTGTTGCCGAAGCTACCGCGAGGGTCTATCAATCTGATCAGTCGGTGCGAGACGTCATAAAGAAGGTTATTAAAGCAGAAATCGCCATGCACAACGCAAAAATCGTCTTCAGAATAAAGCTGTTCAATACGTTCATAAAGCTTGGGCTTTATTTTTTCGAAGCATTCATAAGTCAATCCATTTATGGTGAGATCATCAGTTACCAAATACTTACAGTCCTCGCCAAGCTGGCCGTAAAACTCTTTAACACGCTCATCAATTTTTCCGGCGTAAAACTCCAGGTAGGCTTTTTTTCCTATGGAGTAGTTATGAGAAAGGAAGAGTTTAAATACTGTCTCTATGTCTAAAAAAATGCGTGTCCATAGCTCGTCTTTAAGGTCCCAAAACAATTGTAACTCGGCAATGCTTGGATAACCATAGAACTCCATGCTGTAACAGCCGCGTTTGTTTTCGGTATCATAAGAAAAGCCGTTAATAATGCGCGGAAACAATACCGCCAACCTTGGCGGCAATGAGGATATAAACTCCTCCTCGTTTTTTAGCTTTTCATGATTACTTGACTGCTTCCTCAATATGCCAAGTTCACTCACCGTTACAGAATTAAAGGAGCGGCTGGATATTAGTTTTAACTTAGACGGATAGTAATTAATATCGTGCCCGGCATCAATCCATTCGTTCTCAACAAACATTATATAGCTTGCCAGGTACCGGTCCTGCTGGTTTAGATAGGCAAATATCTCCATCAGGTCAGACCGGTGAACGATCTGATTCAATGCTTTGTGCAAAATGGCTGTATCAATGCTAAAAACACCGGTAAATGCATTACCCAATTTTTTTGTTGGGTTTGATTTAAACAGGAATTCTATTCTTTCATCCTTTACATTAATGCAAGACCAATCGTTATTATACGAAAGCTGGCTCTCCAGGCAAACCGTTTGATCATGTGGAAAAACTACCGGGATAGTAGTTACTAAATTTACTACGGTTTGAGCGGTGTCCTCAATCTGTGTGAGCGCAAAATGCAGTGATGCGTTTACCCCGTGCGAGTTGGGAACCTCTATTATATCAAAGTTAAACTCATTTAGGTTTACGCTTTCCTGTATAAACAGCGTGTCTTTCTGGTTTACAACCAAATGAATTTTGCAATCATAACTACTATAAAATTCAAGATGGTAAAGTATGAGTGGTTTGGTATTAATAGGTATAAGCGCAGGCGAAGCATAATAAGGCTTAATAAAAGCAAGCTTATTAGATATATTGCCGGCAGCAAGTATAATTACGTTTTTCATTTAAATTCAGGTAGTTGTTAAGGTTATGCTTTGGGCTGTTCAAACACGAGTGGTTCTTTCTGCACTGTAAAAAACTTACTTAAGCCATGGGTTAGCAGTTTTGATTTAGCGCGATTAATAATCAGTGCAACATTTGTTGCATATACCTGCGTTATCAAACCCAGTTTGAATAATGGAGAGACTCCCTTAGCATATTTTTTGCTTAAACTCCGCCATTCTTCATGGGTATACAAATCATCAAAAGGATACTTAATAAAGCGCTCGGGCATTAATACGCCAACCTCGTTGGGGTCTGCAATAACAAAGTTGTTGATGATGGACATATCCGAGTTTACTATCGTGTCGACAGGAAGATCACCAAAATGCTTCAGTTCCATATCAAGGCCATTTTTCTTACAGAACGCATACCATACGTATTGTTCTGACCCAAACTTCATCCTGTAAAATGAGTTTTCCAACGAATTGTTAATGATGCGTTTTTCAATAGGAAAAGCTCTGGTAGTTTCCGGTTCGGGTTGTAAAGGAATGTTCCATAAATTTAGAAGGTCCTGCAACAGGCCAACCTGAAATATATCGCTGGGATGAATAAGTTGTGGTATGCGCCGTGGATTGCGGGAAAAGTGGGTTAAAATAATTACACGCTCTTTAAAGAATTTATATTGATCAGCCCTTGGATAATCCTTAAGGTATGCTATGAACCCGGTATGCTCAATTTTGCAGTCGCCACGCATTTTTATAGCATATTTTTTTGTGGCGGCTTTAAGACCAGCGTAGGTTGACACAATTTGCCTGTTATTATTATTAAAAAACGAAGGATCATGTATGTGATAAGCAGTAGCACCCGGGTCTTCACTGAACACCACTTTGTCGTATTGTAAATGCGAAACATCGCTTCCCTCCCAGGTGGATATAATAATTTCGGCATTCGGCATCAGCTTTCGTACACTTTCAATGCACTGCAGGGTGAACTGCTTTTCGTAGGCGTCTCCCGGTGCACCAAACACCTTCCCTTGTATAACCACAGAGATATTATTTATGATGTTGAGATTTTCCATAGGTTAATTTGTTAAGTAATGCTTAGTACGACCAATTAAAGGCTTAATGCCATGATGCCACAAAATTTTGGGATAGTAAAGCATATAATGGTAAACGAAATATTGCGTCGCTCTTGAAAGGATGACTAAGGGACCATACAAAGGGCGATCAATAAATACTTTAGAAAGCCTCTTTGCCTGTGCAAGGGTATAATTTGATTTTGGCCTGAAAACAGCGTACAGCCGGTCAGGAAATTGGATTCCCATTTCATGGGTATCAAAAAAAATAAAGTTGTTGAACAGGTACTTTTCCGACGCTAAAAAATACTTCAGATTAATATACCCCCATTTTGGTATACTGTAATTCAGTTGTTTTTTGCGGTAAATGTTGTGTACAAAGAAGTATTGTTCAGAAACTATTTTGGTTGTATCGTCATCATTAAAATAATACTCACGGGGTGGTAACGGTACGTCAAAATGAGACAGAATATCGTCTTTTTCGCCCATTAAAAAGATGTCGCTTGGATGAAAAACCAAATTGAGTTTTATCGGATTGCGTACATAGTAAATTGTTGAAAGCACGTATTTATTAAAGACTACGTACTTGCCATTAATCGGCGTGATATGCCCTAAATGGTCGTAAAGGTTGTTACCAGTAAAAATGATATCCGTACGTGTTTTTACCACGTAACGATGCGATGCTTTTTCAATCCCTGCCTTGGTACTCAGAATTAAACGGTTATAATTCATGGTAAGTCCGCCCAGCTTAAAGCCGCCCGGGTCTTCGCTTAAAACCAATTTGTCATAAACAAGGTTGCTCGTATCTGTGCCCTTCCATGTAGACAATATGATCTCCGCTTCCGGGTAGTGCTTTCTTATACTTTCTAACACTTCGGCTGTAGTATATACGCCAGCCTCTTTTTTGGGGTTGGCAATTACCGGCCCCTGTACAACAAATGATATTTCTTTCATTCTCTTAATCATTCTTCAACCAGCCAATTAGTGCGTACTAAACCTGTGAATCCACGTGCATTTACCAGATATTTTCTACCAAGGCCGTTAATATTTATCAGGCTGAATGACAGGTTGCACCGGTTATCATCTATTATCGCTTCCTTGTTATGCACACCAAAATCAAAAGCTATTTTGTAAGAACCTTCGGCCAGCGTATTGGCCGGTATCTTAAAACGCTTTTTAAATTTTTGCGCCGCAAATGGGGTATGCTCGCTTTCGGCATCATCATGCAGAACATAAGCCAGTTCATAATCATGCGGCGACCACAGCCGGAAACCCATTACCAGATCCATGATAGGCCTGAATGCTTCCCCTTCTATTTCAATAAATACATCGGTGTTGGTGTGAAACCCGTTAATTGCATCAGCCGGATAAACAGCGGTTCTGAATATGCGCATATCCCTATTACCCTCGCTCCCAATCCACTCCTGCCTGTCAATTGTCTCTATATCGCCCTGGTAAGCCGCTATTACCGAGTTTATTTTGCCGCTGTTTATCAGCTGCCCGTTCTTAAGATAAATGCCGCTATTACAAAGTGTACTAACTGCAGACATGTTGTGGCTCACAAACAAAACGGTTCTGCCTTCCCCTTTGGTAACGTCGCCCATTTTGCCTAAACATTTCCGTTGAAACTCCGCATCGCCTACAGCCAACACCTCATCAACGATCAATATTTCCGACTCCAGATGCGCGGCAACAGCAAAGGCAAGGCGAACATACATCCCGCTGCTGTAGCGTTTAACAGGTGTATTTATGTACCGCTCAACTCCCGAAAAGTCAACTATCTCATCGAATTTGCGTTTGATCTCGTGTTTACGCATCCCCAAAATGGCACCATTTAAGTAGATATTTTCGCGCCCCGTAAGTTCCGGGTGGAAGCCGGTGCCAACTTCAAGCAAGCTGGCTATGCGGCCATGGGCCTTAATTAATCCGGTTGTAGGTGCGGTGATCTGACTAAGCAGTTTTAGCAGTGTGCTTTTACCGGCGCCGTTACGGCCAACAATCCCTATGGCATCACCTTGTTTAACTTCAAAGTTTACATCCTTTAAGCTCCATACAATATTGCTGGTGCTTTTTACTGTACGGTCATTGGTCTCTCCTACTCTTAAAAAAGGATCGCCTTTGCCACGTACTTTGCTCCACCAACGGTTCAGGTCGTGCCCCAGGGTACCGGTACCTATCTCGCCAAGGCGATATACTTTTGATATGTTTTCTGCTCTAATTACAACGCTCATGCTATCAGCTAAAAATTTATACGGTGTCAATAAAAGTGCGCTCCGCTTTGTTAAAAAACGTTACGCCGATTAAGGCTATGATGCTTATTACTATTGCGCTTGTTGCAAGCGACGACCAGGAGAAAGTGCCTGCCCCGAGAAAACCATAGCGAAAGGTTTCAATAAGTGGTGTCATGGGATTTAATGCTACCAGGTGCCTGAATTTTTGGGGTGCCGCTGATAGCGGATAAACAACTGTTGATGCCCACATTAACAATTGCACAGCAAAGCCTACTAAAAAAGAAAGATCTCTGTACTTGGTGGTCAATGCAGATACTATCATTCCTACCCCCAGCCCCAGCATTGCCATTAATAAAAGCAGCACGGGTAATAACAAAGCATAGTTGTTCATGCCTTGCAACTCGCCTTTGTGCAGGTACCAGCCCATCATTAAAAACATTAACAGCAGGTATATGCCAAATTTTATAAGGTTGCTACAAACAACACTTAGCGGCATAATAATTCTTGGGAAATATACCTTGCCAAACACATGGGCATTTTCTACAAAAACGCCTGAGGTTTTATTTAAACACTCGGCAAAATAATGCCAGCAGGTAATACCGGCCAGGTAAAAAATTGGTCTCGGAATGCCATCAGTGCCAATTCCGGCCAATGACCCGAAAATGTAAGAATATATTAAAATAGTAAATACCGGTTGTAAAAAGAACCATAGTGGCCCTAAAACTGTCTGTTTATAAAATGATACGAAATCTCGGCGTACCAGCAGCCAAAACAAATCACGATATTGCCACACCTGGCCTAATCGTAGTTTAAATACATTGTCATGTGGTTTTACAACTATGTTCCAATATTCGGCATCTGCAGTATAATCAACTGTAACTTTACTCATCTACTTTAAATTAAAGCGCATTATTGAATGAATTTGCCGTAAGTCTAAGTCCGTCTGCTGCACTTAAAGGCAAAGATTTTTTTAATACCGATTTTATTTTAGCGTTGCTAACTACATAGTTTTCGGTAAGTTTATTTAACCGGTCTGTAGTAAGCGGAAGGTGTAGTGCGTCGCAGACCCGTGCAAAAAAGCTCACCATCATGGTAGGAACTTTCCAGAGTTTTGGCGTTTTGTTAACCGCGTTAGCCAGAATGGAAACCACTTGCGCCGTAGAAAGGGGTTGATCATCAGACACATTATAAACATCAGCCGGTATATCGTCTCGCTCTATAATTTCATTGATTATAAAGCATAAATTATTAACGCTTAAAAATGACCGCCTGTTATTAAAGGCCGCTAAAGGATAAGGTATTCCTTTGTGAACAATTTTATACAATAAGTTTAAATTACCCTTGTTCCCATCCCCGTGCGTCATGCAGGGCCTTAGGATATAGAATGCTTTGCCTACAGGTAAGGGTTGCCTTAACAGATATTGCTCAGCCATAAGCTTGGTGCGGCCATATTCTGTTTTAGGGTTAGGCAACATGCTTTCCGTTAATATTCCATCCACTTCATCGGCTGCCGCCTTCACCGAACTGATGAAAATGAATTTTTTTGCAGTTGAGTTTAAGAATCTATCATACAAGCGTTTAGTAAGCTCAAAATTGGCTTTATAATAACTTTCCTTATTGGCTCCGCGTTTTAAATCGTGAGCTAACCCGGCAGCGTGTACTACGGTATCACAAGCATCGAAATCAATTTTGCCGAGGTCATATAACTGCTTCCTGCCTAAATTGATACAGGTTTGGCCCTCCTGCTCTAAATATTTGATGAGATTTTTCCCGATAAACCCCGAACTTCCAATGGTGATGCACTTTTTCATAATTATTGAAGTATTGAATTAGCCTGGAGATTGAATTCTTCCATAAAAATTTCTGTTTCTACCTGCGCTACAGCTGTGGCAAAATATTTTCCTACCCGTAAATCATTGCTTATTTTTCTTACGTTCTCCCTCATTTGCTGATAGTCCTCTTTTGTAATGACAAAATCTTGTAACTTAATAAGGTCATCTACCAGGATACCAACGCCGTGGTCTTTAATAAAACTGCTAATGGCTGATTCACGTGGGGCTATAACCGGGAGGCCGGCCGCCAGATAAAGCGACAGTTTATGCGGATAGTTATATTTGAGATAATTGCCATAATCGGCATCTAACCGGTCTATGTATTCCCCATCCCATACCAGGCCAAAAGCGCCACGTATGTTGGTGAGTATCTCATCCGGGCTTAGGGAACCGTGCCAGCAAATATTTTTTACAACCGCAGCCCTTTGCGGCGAATAATTAGGTCCGTATAAATTGAACTCCCACTTATCAATTATATCAAGTGTATATATAAACGGGCTTTTAGATAAATTACCGGCGAAGGCGATTTTATTAAGTGGTTGCAGTTCAATTTTATTTGGAGCGACATTATCTACTACCGATAAATAGTCGAAAGCATGTAGCACAAGCACAGGGGATGTTAACCCATTATCCTGCAGCCAATTTTTCATTGCATCATTATGCACAATTACATTATCATAGCTATTTAACGCCTCAACGTCTTTGCTCTTTGGCGTATTCATGCCATTCCGTAGGTCATCAACATCGTGAACTACGCAAAAGAATTTTATACCCTTTGCCCTGGCCGCTCTTATAAAATACTTGAATTGCGAATTCCCACTTAGCAACGGATATTGAATAGCTACAAGGGAGTTGGGTTTTATTTTAAAAAAGAACTTAACAACACGACTGAGTAACTTGGGGAAATAAAAGCGGTCGTTTAGATTGATATCCTCTATGCTCGCGTCCTGGTATCCTAATTCAGACAATATGCTCTTGCAATCTTGCACCGCCTTTGAAGCAGCAGTATTTGCTTTATCATTAAATGCTATATGAAATTGGTATTTGTGCATGCTTACGCAAGTTTTAAATTATTGTTTTGTGATACCTGGTTGTAAGCTGCAATTTGGTCGTCAACATAAGCCTGCCTGCTAAAATCCGTTCGCTTAGACAATGCGTTAACAGACATTTTTTTTACTAATGCGCGGTTACGGTATAGCTTTAAGATAGCTTCGCGTATCTCAGAAACGGTAGGGTTATCACTTAGCAGCAGGCCGTTAAAATCGTGTCGGATAAGGTCGTGGCATCCTCTTGAATCAGACGTAATTACAGGTACGCCCATTGAAAGGGCCTCCATAATACACACCGGCATACCTTCTTTTTCGCTTGGGAATACAAACACATCCGCAATAGATAAATAAAGGTTCACATCTGCCGTAAAATCAATTTTCACTATGTGCTCGTTATTTTTGTACTCAACCAGTTCCTGTAAATTTAATCCGCTTGAGTGTATGGGGTCTTCGCCCCCAATAATCAGTAATTTAATATCCGGAAGCCTGTAATGATTAACTAATGAGTTAAATGCTTTTATTAATTTATTAAAGCCTTTAAAGGATGTAAAGCGCCCGGTAAAAACAAGTACAAAATCACTGTCCTTAATCAATAGCTGGCTGCGGGTTGCAGCCTTAGTCTCTTCAGCCACGTTAAAAGGATCAAATCTTTCAAGGTCGTTTCCTACACCGTAGGATTTATATTTGAAGGTTTTTTCGGGATGTATTTGTCTTACTAAATCGAAGTCAAAATCATTTATTAAATAAATTTGATCAAGCCTGTTGAAACAAAATTTTTCAACCGCTTGAAAAATCGCCTTCTTGACAGTACTTTTTATCATGGGATAGCCTACTCCGTGGATGGTGCCCACCGTAAATTGCGTGGGTTTACGCCACAATAAAGTGGTGAAAATGCCTGTGGTAAAATGTACGTTGATTAAATATGGGTTAATGTTATTTATGATGGTATGTATTTTTCTGGAAGCGGCTAATTGCTTAAACATATTGAACGATCGCGGAAAGTTAACGTAGTGAAACTTGATCCCCAGTTCGGCATACGGATGTTTATCTACAGTATTAATTACTTTGGCCGGCGAACAGATAACATGCACTTCGTAATTGTTGCTAACAAGCTTTACCGCCAGCTCAGACAAAAAATTGTTAAAACTTCCGTAGTCTGTAATGATTAATAATATTCTCATGTTCCCTGTTCATTGTTAAGCACCGCTAAGAGATATGAGCACAAGTTTGAAATGGAAGCGCAATAAAACGATTTGATCAGCAGTTTAAATTCCCTTGTCAACTATACCGTGGCGTAAGCCACACCTTGTTATAAATGCTATTGAAAAAACAGCATCGGGGTATATAGGTTTTCTGTGTAAGTACCTGATTATTATGAATTAACACGCCGTGTTTACGTAAAAATACGAGCGTAAAATGAGGAAACTACGTGTTTGCGTTCTTCTGAAAACATATTTGTTGTTGCCGCATTTGTTAGATACCTTCTATATCTAATCAAAACATCAGGGCAACTATGACATACAAAAAAGTAATAAAAACACTTTTATTACTACTACTGATCCTGGCGAGTTTTTTTCCGGCGGTAGCACAAAACAACTATTCAAATATTAAGGTAGACCAACTTACCGATGCGCAGGTAAGGCAACTTATGGAAAGTGGTGCATCAATTGGTTATAGTGATGCGCAGCTACCCCAAATGTTTGCTGCCCAAGGCATGCCAAATGCCGAGATTGAGAAACTAAGAACACGAATAAGCAGGATACTGCAACAGGAGAACAGAAGTTTTCAAAATATCCAGGCAACACCCGGAAACAGTAGAATATCAAACATCGATACTTCGGGGAACCCTATAAGCGCTACAACTGCTTATAGTAACGGGTACGGTAACGCGTCCCCCCAGATTTTTGGTGAGGAACTTTTTAGAAACAGTAAAATAAGTTTCGAACCTAATTTAAGAATGACAACACCACGCAATTACATCATAGGCCCTGATGATGAATTGCTGATTGACCTAAGCGGCAATAACGAAGCAAACTATAATCTAAAGGTGAGCCCTGAGGGAACCGTGCGAATTCAATATGTAGGCATAATTGGCGTGAGTGGGCTTACCATTGAACAAGCCACGGCAAAAATTCGCCGGGCCATGATCAAAACATATCCCGGTCTAACCAGCGGCCAAACCAGTATAGCCGTTAACTTGGGCAACATCAGGGGGATTAAAATTACGCTAATAGGCGAGATTGTAAAGCCGGGCACCTATACGCTAACCTCATTAGCTACTGTGTTTAACGCGTTATATGCATCTGGAGGACCTAACAAAAATGGTTCATTTCGTAACATACAAGTGGTACGTAACAACCGTGTAATATCAACCATTGATGTTTACGACTTTTTATTGAAAGGCATACAGAACAACATTCGTCTACAGGATCAGGACGTAATTAATGTACCGGTTTACCAAACCCGGGTTGAAATGAGCGGACAGGTAAAACGCCCGGCATTGTTCGAAGTAACCGGTAATGAACATTTGCAAGATGTGATCAACTTTGCAGGTGGATTTACCAGCAGAGCTTACAGCGCACGCGTAAAGGTTTTTCAGAATAACAGTCGCGAACGACGTATTCTTGATATTGGCGAAGGAGACTTTGCTACACACAAACCTTTAAATGGCGACAAGTATGTGGTTGATTCTATCCTAAACAGGTTTGAAAACAGGGTTGAAATAAGCGGCGCAGTTTTCAGGCCCGGAAGTTTTCAGTTAGAAAAGGGCATGACGCTAAAGGGCCTTATTAATAAAGCGGACGGTATAAGAGAAGATGCTTTTCTTAACAATGCTTATATATACCGCCTTAACACAGATAATACGCTCTCGCTTATTCCTTTTAACGTGGATAAAGTTTTAAAGGGCACCGAAGCCGACACCCCTTTGCAACGTGAGGACAAAGTTACCATCTCGTCGATATTTGATTTGCGGGATGAATATTTGGTCGAGATACAAGGCGAAGTTAGAACGCCGGGTACGTTCAGGTATGCTGAAAATATGAACGTCGAATCGGCCATACAAATGGCCGGTGGTTTTAAAGAAGGCGCAACACCCAACCGAATCGAGATCTCGCGCCGTGTCCGTAATAGCGATGCGTTGTCTAAAACTGCCGCTACAGCAGAAATTTTTATAGTTAATATCGACCAAAACCTACGCACAATAGGTCCGCCGTTCACTTTGCAACCTTTTGATATAATTACAGTAAAGAGTTCCGAAGGTTACACGGTGCAGAAAAATGTCACCATTGAAGGAGAAGTGTTGTTTCCGAGTAAATATACAATTCAGCGAAAGGATGAAAGAATATCAGATCTGATAAAACGCGCAGGTGGATTAACTGCCATGGCGTTTCCCGCCGGAGCATCTTTACGACGTCCGGGCCCATCAATTAAAAGACCGGACAGTACTGCAACACGCAGCACCTACATAGAGACACGCGAAGAGGAACGCGATAGATTATTAAGTGTGCAAAAAATACAACAGCAGGCAGGCCTAACTGATACCACCGCGTTAAGCAGAGATCCTTCCATTATAAAAAGTGACCTGGTGGGAATAGATCTTTCTAAAATCCTACAAGAACCAGGTTCAAGATTTGATCTTTTATTAGAAGACGGCGATGTTATACGAGTGCCTAAGCAGCTGCAAACGGTGCGTATATCAGGTGAGGTTTTAAAGCCGACCAACATTGTTTATGAGCCAGGCAAGAGCGTTCAGGATTATATTAATGAATCGGGCGGCTTTACATTTAACGCAAAAAAGAACGGGGCCTATGTTGAATATGCTAATGGCTCAATAAAATCCACAAAAAGGGTGCTTTTCTTTCACAGCTATCCAAGAGTAAAACCCGGTGCCGAAATCTTTGTACCAAAACGCCCACCCAGAGAACGGCTTAATTTACAAACCGCACTTGGCTTAGGTTCTGCGTTGGCATCATTGGCTGTAGTAATTGTGGCGTTAATTAAGTAAGGCAATGAGTATGTTGCAGCGTAACATAGACAAAACCGATACCTCTTTAAATCAGGAGATCTCATTTAAAGAAATTGTGCTCGGCATCACTGCCTGGATAAAATACATCCTGTCTAAATGGAAAATTATCTTGCTGGTTGCCATTGCGTTTGGGGTTTACAATTTTATCCAGGCCAATAGAAAACACTTGTTGTATGTTGCTGCAAGCACATTTGTTTTGCAGGAAGGCGGCGGTGCTCAACCCGCGGGGCCAAGCGGCATAGCATCGTTTCTGGGCCTTGATAACGGCGGTGGCGGCGAAAGTATATTTCAAGGGGATAACCTGTTAGAGTTATACCGCTCACGCTTCATGATAAAGAATGCGCTGTTAAGCAAAGTACCCGATAGTACCGACCATTTTGTTGATAGATACATTAAAATAAATGGCTTGCGCGAGTATTGGAAAAAAGAAAATCCATCCCTAAACAAGATCAACTTTTTTAAAAAGGGAAATAAAAAGTATACCCGCATCCAGGATAGCTTGATGACCTCTTTTATAGATAATATCCGCGCTAATTATTTGGGTGTTGATCATATGGGCAGATTA
This sequence comes from Mucilaginibacter sp. HD30, assembly GCF_054061755.1. Classification (NCBI taxonomy): domain Bacteria; kingdom Pseudomonadati; phylum Bacteroidota; class Sphingobacteriia; order Sphingobacteriales; family Sphingobacteriaceae; genus Mucilaginibacter; species Mucilaginibacter sp. HD30. The sequence continues at coordinate 484,024 of NZ_JBSSEO010000001.1, read as the reverse complement.
AGTCTCTTTCGCGTGGAAGTTCGGTCTATTGATGAAGATTTTTCAAAAATGTTTAATGAGCAAATTGTAAAAACCGTAAATGATTTTTACATCCAGACAAAAACACTCAGATCAACTGAAAACATCAGGTTGATACAACACCAGGCCGATTCTATAAACAGGGCCCTAAACGGTGCCATGTATCGCGTGGCATCATCTACGGATGTTACCATTAATGCCAATCCCGCAAGGCAGGTGTTACGCTTACCCTCACAACGCAGCCAGGTAGAGGCCGAAAACAACCGGGCTATGCTGAATGAACTGGTACGTAATCTGGAACTGTCTAAAATGGCTTTACGTAAAGAAACCCCACTGATCCAGATTCTTGACGGGCCTGTTTATCCACTTGAAAAACGCAGGGAGAGTCGTGCAAAGGCCATTATAACAGGCTGCGTTGTAGGAGGCCTTCTAACTGCTGCGGCTTACTCATTGTTGTTACTTTACCGTAAAATACTGAAATAGAAAGGCATGAAAGAAAAGAAAATATGTTTTTTTATTTCATCATTAAGCAACGCCGGTGGTACAGAAAGGGTGTGCACAGAGATAGCTAACCATCTGTCGCAATCGGGCTTTTTGGTGACTATATTATGCATGTATGCCGGCCAGCCTTTCTTTAATCTTGATAGTAATGTTACTACGCTTTATGTCCACACCAAAAAAAGTTACTCCAAAATATTAATTCCGGCCACTATTTTTAAAGTAAGGCAAAAGCTAAAAAACATCGCACCCCACGTACTGATAAACGTAGATTCTGCATTGTTTGTTTATTCAGCCGTAGCCGGCGTAGGTTTGAAAATAAAGAATTTGGTATGGGAGCATTTTAATTACAATGCCGGTAGATATTCAGTTGCAAGAATTTTATCCAGAAAATTGGCCGGTAAATTTAGTGACGCGATAATTACCTTAACCAATGCCGACAACAGCAATTGGACCAACAACCAGCTTTGTAAAGCGCCGGTAATAACAATCAACAATCCTTCGCCGCCAATACCCGCAGATCTTCAGGCTGGTTCAAGCCGGGAGCTCGTTGTACTTGCAGTGGGCAGATTAAATCTTCAAAAAGGGTTTGACCTGCTACTTGATGCGTGGCATATAGTAAATTCCAAAAATACCGGCAATTGGCAACTGCACATTATAGGCTCGGGCGAGTTAAAACAAGAACTCGAACAAAAAGTGAGGGATTTAAACTTAAAAAACAGTGTAAAGCTTATCCCCGCTACACCGGCAATATATCCACATTTCAACAGGGCAGGTATCTATTGCCTTTCATCCAGATATGAGGGCTTTCCGATGGTGTTGCTGGAGGCGCAAACTTTCGGTTTGCCAATTGTAAGTTTTGATTGCGAAACCGGACCGAAAGAAATCATTAAGCATAATGAAACGGGGCTATTGGTACCAAAAGACAATACTCAGGCATTGGCAAAAGCATTGCTGTCTTTGAAAAATGATGACGCTAAACGTATTGAAATGGGTGCAAATGCTTTAAAGCGAGCGTTAGATTATAACATCGAAAGTATCATTAAGAAGTGGGAAAAGCTGCTAACAACAATCTGACCGTGAGGATATGAAGATATTATACTTGATAACGGGTTTAAGGCTTGGCGGCGCCGAGAAGCAATTATTACTTCTGGCCCGCGAAATGAAACTTGCAGGTAATACTGTTTTGGTAGCGGCAATGGAGTCAAACGGCGTGATGGCCCGGGATTTTGTGGAAAGTGGAATTGAAGTGCATGGCCTTGATGTAACCAGCATTAAATCCATACCGGCGGCATACAAAAAATTGAAACGGGTGGCAACCAATTTTACGCCCGACGTTGTGCATGCACATATGATCCATGCTAATTTCCTTGCGGCATATTTTAAGCTGTTTAACAAAAACACCAAGGTTATTTGTACAGCACACAATGTTCGGGAAGGGAGCGGACTGCTCATGGCAGGCTATCACTTTGTGAAGAAAGTTGTTGACTGGTCGACGAATGTAAGCCAGGAAGCCTTTGATCACTTTATAAAAAAGAAATACTTTAGCCCTCATACATCTTCTTTTATACCGAACGCGACAGATACTGCTGTATTTGATCCGACTAATTATAAAAAAAAGCTGATTCGCAGGGATCTTGGTGTTGACGACGAAGCCTATGTATTCTTTTCGGCAGGGAGGCTGCATTACCAAAAAAATTACCCTGATCTATTAAAAGCTTTTTCCATCGTATGCCATAAAATACCTAATGCCTTACTATACATAGCAGGAGAAGGCCCTGATCTGGGAAAACTTTTAGTTTTAAGTGTAGAACTAAACTTAAACAACAGGGTGGTTTTTTTAGGCCGTAGAAACGACATACCGGCATTAATGGCTATGAGCGATTGCTTTGTTCTCAGCTCTAAATTTGAGGGGTTTGGACTGGTTGTAGCGGAAGCTATGGCCATGCAACTACCGGTGATAAGTACTAACTGCGGCGGTGTTAAGGAAGTAATGGGCGGCATAGGAAAACTGGTTGATAACGGGGATGTAGCTGGTTTGGCTAAGGCGATGGTAGCCGTTAGCCAAACCGGATGGCTTTGTTACTGCAATAGCAGAAAACATATAACCGAAAATTACGGAATACCCGTTGTTATTGATAAATGGAAACAGCTTTATAATAACTTATGATAGGCAAAATCCACTTCCGTAATATATGGGTAGTTTACTTTTGCATTAAGCTATTTTATATGGTGTTTGCCATATTTGTTTTTTCCCGCTTAACCACACTGGGCGATACTTTCGACTATCTTCACGCTCCCCTATACTTTTCGCCAAAAATTTTTTACTCATCAACTGCTATGATGCAGTTTTTAGGTGCAGTATGTAAGCTAATCTTTAGGGCAGATGTTTTAGCGTGTTTGCCTTTTATGTTACTGTCGTTTTATGGCGTGTACTATGCTGTAGACCGCCTGAACCTGTACCCATACGCTACCTATGTATTAGTACTTTTCTCGCTCCCCAATTTTGGCGTATGGACAAGCATTTTAGGCAAGGAAGCCGTTGGCTGCTTTTTTAGTTGTGTTATAGCCGTTATATTGATCAAAAAAATTAAAGGTCAATATCAGTTAAAGTTAATTGACTACGCAGCACTATATCTGTGCGCTATCTTTAAGCCGCAGTACCTGTTATTCATTATGCAGGCGTTTGTATTTCTATTTATCACAAAAAGGTTTAGCGATAAAAAATATTTCCCGTTGGCGCTCGGCATAGCGTTCATCGCCATTAACGTTCTGGCACTTTATTACTTGCGAGACCTGGTTGATGGCCTTGCCAAAGGCATGGCAATTCACTTTAGAAGCAGTGACCCTAACCTGGCCCACTCAACCCGCAGCGAAGCGCCATGGCTAATGCCATACGGCTTTTTTTATGCTGCGCCATACGGCATGTTCATCGCTTTTTTTGGCCCAACTCTTTCTGAAATGCTTTCAAAACCAGCGCAGCTGATCGCCGGATTAGAAAGTATTGTTATGATTATCTGCCTGGTATTATTGGTGTTCCCGAGGTCGGGGTATATTTTAAAACACTTAAGGTTTAACCCAACAATATTTATAACCTACTTCATAATCATTATAGGTATTTTATTTATTCACTATCCCTTTGGTTTTTTAAACCCCGGCTCAGCAATAAGATACCGCAGTAATTTTTATGCCTTGTTCGTTTTAATGCTGCTTTACTTATTTGTCAATCAAATTCAGCGTTTCAAATTACCGGGCGCTGCGCCTCAATTATAAAACAAATACACCTCTGTCGTGATCTCGAAAACTGACAACATTAATAGAGATTATCTAATTGATAATTTAAAATCGGTTCTTATTTGCTGCGTGGTGATAGGCCACTTTATAGAACCTTACATTCATCAGGCGGCTTATTTCGAGATCATATTTGTATGTATATACAGTTTTCATATGCCCGTGTTTGTTTTTTTATCTGGTTACTTATCTAAATCAAACAACAGCATAAGTGCTTACAAAATGGTAACCACGCTTCTTATTCCTTATATAATTTTCAGCTCTCTTTGGCATTTAAGAGAGAACATTCATACCCGTACATTAGATTTTGACCTGCTGTCACCTACTTTCCACCTCTGGTACCTGTTAAGCCTTTTCAGCTGGAAATTGTTGTTGCCGGTGGTACAAACTATTAAACATTATGTTATTGTCTGTTTCACAATATCGTTGGCTGTCGGGCTCAGTCCGGCTATCGGCAACACCGCATCATTAGGAAGAACGTTTTCGTTATTACCTTTTTTTGTTTTAGGTACCGTTTGTTCATCATCGGTATTACATACCATCCACAAGCGTAAATATTTAGCTGTAGCAGGCTTAATTACCATTTGCACAATAGCCTATGTTGTGGCCTTTTATCACCCCAATTATCGCATTATAGGTTGGACAGACCCTTATCATTTTGCAGGCTACAGTAACAGCAGTGGCTTGTTTATTCGTTTAATGCTAATGATCGTATCGGCGCTAATAGGGATTGCAGTTATTACATTAACACCGGCAAGAAAAATATTTTTTACCGCCTTAGGAGCCCGGACTTTAACTGTATATATTTTCCATGGCTTTTTAGTAAAATCATTTTCGGTTAGATTTCCAATATGGCATCAGAGCGTGTTAAATGACCTGATAATAATTGCTTTTCCTATATTATTAATCCCATTGCTCTCGTTACCCATCGTCTCTGATATTTATCATAAGGTGATGAATTATATTGCTCAAAAGCTTACAAACGCTGTGCATTGAGATCAGCAAGGCAGGCTAAACCAGAAATCAGATCCTTCATTTTCTTTGCTCTCCACCCCCATTTTGCCATGATGGCGGGCAACTATCTCCGCCGATATAAATAGCCCAAGCCCAAGCCCGTCAAATTTTCCCGGTGGCAAGGTATCTACCCGGTAAAATCTATCAAATATCCGTTTTTGCTTATCTGCGGGTATTCCTATACCATGGTCGCAAACGTGGCATAATGCACGGCCATCAACTGTATTCAAATCAATTTCTACACTCGCGCCGTCCGGCGAATATTTGATAGCGTTGTTAACAAGGTTAGTTATCACTTGCCCAATACGGGTTCTGTCTATGGTGAGTTTTACGGGCTGATCTGGCAGTGTTAGTCTTAACTGATGACTGCTTGTAGTGGTACCTATGGCCTCTACAATTTCTGTAACGCATTCGCGAAGGTCGCACTCTTCAAAATGGTACTGTAATGCTCCTGCCTTAATGTGGGTAACGTTAAGCATATCATCAATCAACCCGAGCAGTTTACCTACCTGAAATTCAAGCCGGCTTTGCACATTCAAGTATTTGCCGTTATCCTCCTTTTTCAACTGCATCTTAAGGAGTTGTAAGTAGCCCTTAATAGCGGTAATGGGATTTTTAAGCTCGTGCGCCGCCATATGCACAAAGTCTTCTTGCTGCTTTTGCGCATTCATGCGTTCTGTTATATTGCGCACATGAATAATAACCGCCTTTACCAAATCATCATTAAGCAAGTTATTTAAACAGCACTCGGCCCATGTTACCGCCCCGTCTTTGTTTTTGATACGGACTTGTACAATTTTTGACGAGTTGCCTTGCTGCACCTGCAGGCGGAGAAACTGGAAACGGAAATTTTTATTATCCTCCGGAGCAACGAAATCAAAAAATGATCTTTCCAATAAATCCGGCGCATCAAGAGACAACATGCGGCCGGCTGCTGCGCAGCTATATATAATTTGTCCATCGGCGTTACACAGTAACAAGCCCTCTGCGCTTTTATCTATTATACGCCTAAACTTCTCCTCGCTCTGCGTTACCGAATTTAAGAGTTTCTGTAAGTAATGAAATACCGTAACAATCAGTAACCCGACCATGCAAAATAACACGACCTCTGACAGGGTGTAATTATCCGGATATATACTATCTACACTATAAACCTGGTGCAGCCAAATGCAACTGATGGTTAAAATCAAACTGATAAGAGCCGTTCGCCAGCCGCCAAGCACACCGCTTAGAAATATAACGGTTAAATTAATTAATACCGTTACCGCAGACCCTTCAGTAACAAAATAGAAAAAATTGATGCAGCTGCCAAGCGCGGTTAACAATAACGCCGTTAAGGCATACCATAGCCAGTGGTGCGACTGAAGGAGCAGTTTACACAGGTAACGAACAACCATAAAAGAGGTTTATTATTAAGCTTCAACAGGAACTTGCAAAAGCGTAAGCTGTTGAATCATTATTTCGGTTTTGTATTGCTTAACGCCCTCGGCGTCTATTATCGTGCGGGTTTGAATTTTCCCCGTAATATGCAGTGTTGCTCCCTTTGCAATTTCTAATCCATGTATGTCCTGATGCTGGCCATCAATAAATACATGGTGCATTTCTACATGCTCTATTTGCTGGCTGCCTTTTTTAATAGCCTCACTTGTACTTAACACAAAGTGGATGCGTTGATTACCGCCATTATTTGTATGTTTTTTGGGCGTTGTCTCTACGCAACCAACCAGAAATATTTTGTTTACGCCGGATGCATTACTCATGTATAACTCCTAACGTTCGCTTGTTTGTATTGGATTTTATTAGCGCCTGTACCTGATCAATTAGGTGCGATAAATCAAAAGGCTTAGCTATAAAAGCATCGCAGCCATAGGTTCCTAATGAATTAAACACCCTTGGATAAGCCGAGAAAAGGATAACCGGCAATTTGTCCGTTTCTGGAAAAGACTTTATCTGATGACACAGTTCCCCACCGTTAATGCCGTTAAGCATATAATCTATAACCACCAACTGTGGGTCGATTGCCTTTACCAGTTTACAAATATCCTGCGTTTCTTCAACTACAGTCACTTCGAAACCTTCATAGCCCAAAGCTTCCTGCATTATATCTAAAATGGCAGGATCGTTATCTATTACCAATATTTTTTCCATGCGGGGTCCGTTAATGGTGTAAAGGTAGGGCCTTAGAAAGTTACGGTTACCGTATTTATACGGTGGAAAATGGTGAGCCTATACTGATTTTCTTATCAGTAGCAAAAAATTTCTTATTATTCAATAACGTAACTTTTAGTTGATTACGCCATGCGCCATAGCAAAGCGAATAAGGGCGGCAGTGTTGCGAACGCCGGTTTTACTGATCATGCTTTCGCGATAACCTTCAACCGTTCTTTTACTGGCAAAAAGCTTATCGGCAATTTCCTGGTTAGTTAACCCGTCAGCTAATAACGTCAAAACTTCCACCTCTTTTTGGGAGAAAGGTGCGTCAATTATAAGCTGGTTATCAACAGGCTCAGGGATAGTCAGTACGCGGTTTAAAAATTTTGTGGTAAGTTCTGAACAGATGTAATAATTGCCATTAAAAACATGGCGGATAGCAAAAAGCAGTTCCTGGGTGGTAACACTTTTTAATACAAAACCCTCTGCGCCAGCTTTAAACGATTGGATGACATATTTTTCATTATCCAGCGCGCTTATAACTATGGTATTAATATGAGGATATTTTTCTTCTATAAGGCGGGTGAGCTCTAATCCGCTTAATACAGGCATATTCATATCAGTCAGGATGATATCAACAGGCAAGCCTGCCTCCAGCAATTTTACCACTTCTTGCCCATTGATCGCTTCTGCAACAACCTCCAGATCAGGCTCCCCGGCTATCAATGATCGCAGGCCATCCCGTACAATGTTGTGGTCTTCTGCCAGAATAATCCTTATCATGATTAATGCCTGTTAAATTTTAACACTACCGATATCCTTCGTCTTTGGGATATTTATCTTTGCTGATAGATGTTAAAAGTTCTTTTAAACGTTCTATGTGCATATGCAGTTCGGCCGCGCGGCCATGCTCATCCCTATCGCTTATGGTCTGACCATTGCTACCTGTACGTCCGGCCATGATCATCAACAAATTCCTGCGTTCTTCCAGCATACGAATGCAAACCCATAGCGATTCCTCAAGCGCTTCATTCTGCTTTTCTGCAAGCGTTCCTTCGGTGTAAACATGGCCTGTATGGCAACGGTAACGCTTAATAGGATCATTTTTTATGCGCCACAGCCCGCCACCGCAGTCGGGGCAGGTAAAATTGCTGTGTTCGCCAATTTTTGCCATTTCGTCAACGTCGCTTATCATGCGCTCGGTAATATCCGCTTCCAACTGCACATCATCCGGAATGGATACATGGGGTTTGCTTGGCCGCGTAAATATATCATCCAAAATGTAGCCCATATCTGCAACCGGCACACGGTGATCTACATCAACCTGTTTAAGCACGCTTGCAGGCATATCCGGGTAAGTAGCATCCTGCGGGTCCTGCACCAGGCAAGTACCCCCGCTCCGCTTAATGGCAGACATACCGGATGTTCCGTCGTCAAGCATGCCGCTCAGTATAATGCCAATAACGCGCGAGTCATAATTAGCTGCCGCCGAGCGGAAAAGGGCGTCAATAGAGGGCCGGTACCGGTTCTCGTGCGGGCCCTTGGTTAGTTTCATCCTGTCTTTTTTTATCAGCAGGTGGAAATCTGCGGGGGCCAGGTAAATTTTACCCTTCTGAATTTCTTCCTCATCCACCGCTATGCGGCACTCATAGGAAGAAAACTTTTCCAGGTGGTGCCGGATGATCTCAGGCGATGATGAGCGCGCCAAATGCATCACAATAAATATGGCCGTTGGCAGATCAGGCGGTAAGCGCGATATTAGCTCAGTAACGGCCTTAAAGCCCCCTGCTGATGCGCCTATAACAATTATATATTTAATATCAGTGTCGTTATTTTGATTGGTCATTGTCCTCCAGTTTAATGCGGATAACGGTGCCCTTACCGGCAGCGGCATCAATACTCATTGTTCCCTTATATAAGCTGATCCGGTTCCTGATGCTGGCTAAACCGGCACCGTGCGTAGGTTTATCAGACGCAGGCAAAAAGCCTATCCCATTATCTTTTACAACTATATCAATGTATTTGTTTTTCTTAACTTGTATTTGTACCGCGCTGGCCCCCGAGTGCTTCATGCAGTTATTGATCAGTTCCTGAACAATGCGGAAGATCATACTTTCCATCACCAGGTTGCGCGGGTTAGAAAAGCCCGAGCAAACAGCCGATATTTTCATTTTAGACGAAGAAAGCCGCTCTGCTAATTCAACAATTGCCGAAGCCAGGCCAAAATCAGTTAAAATGGATGGGGCCAACTCAAACGAGATATTCCGGGTTTCCTGAATAGCCAGATCCAGTAATTGGTGCAGCTTGGCCGCAGTGGACTGAACATCCTGACCGCTAAGTTGGCTCAGCTGTATTTTGATGCCATATAGCAGTTGGCTAACGCTATCGTGCAGGGCTTCGCTGATGCGCACACGTTCCTTCTCTTCTGCTTTTAAAGCAGCCAGGGTAATTTCCTGCTGGCGCATCACCTCTTCATCTTTAGCTATTTCTGCCAGTTTTGTCTTTTCGGTAATGTTGCACATAATGCCAATGAAGCGCATTTCCGCATCTGTCTCTCCCCTAACCAAATGCCCGCGAATATTAGCGACACAAAGGTTTCCGTTCGCGTCGTTAAACCGGCAAACAAGGTCTATCTCGCTTTCTGAATTAATGGCTTTGCGAAAGTATTGATCCGCCTCATATCTATCATCCGGATGAACCAATTGGATAAATCCGGCATAGGTGCCATCAAATGCTGTGGCGCCGCACATGCGGGTATTAATTTCATCCAGATAAAATCGCATAGCGGGTATGTGCAGCTCCCAGGTGCCGGCTGCTGATGCTTCAAGCGCCAGTTGCAAACGGTCTTTAGTTTCGGCTAAGCTGGCGCGTGCCAGTATTGCCTCCGTTACATCTACTAATGCTACATAGCAGGTTTGCAAAGACCCAACAAAACGCCCCTCCAGCAAGCCATAAAATTCATCCCCGTGCGTATTTATAAACTTAAACTGGCTCCCATGCCTTTCATCACTACTCAGTAATTCTTTAAAAAACAGGTAAAAATTGTCAGTTTCATCGGGTTTGATAAAACTTTGCAGCCGCTTACCCCTCACACTTCCTTTACCCGCGCCCAACAGGCTTACCCCGGCCAGGTTAACATCCTCAATGGTGCCAAACTGGTCTAAAATAAAATAGCCAACCGGTGCCAGGTTGTAAATACCTTCAAACTTTAGGCGCTCTAATTCGGTCTCTTCGCTGGCCCGCAATAATTCCTCATTTTGCAGCTCCAATTCAATTTGATGCACCTGCAGTTCCTGCAATAAAACTTCTACGTCTTTTGCATCGGCAGGTTTGTCATGCGGTTGCAACCGCGTAAAAGACTCCTCAGCGGTTTTACGCAGTCCGGCAAATTTCACGTCGTTTTTTTTGTTCACCGTTATTTAATTTTGCAATTCACTCACAGTTATTAATGTAGATAACACCTGGTTGTTAATACCGTCCCGCAACTCATTAGCAGAAAAATCGTACCGTTTTTCTCCCACAGATACGGTCATAGAAACCGTTTCCGCAGTTTTCTCACTTTCTTCTATTAGTTTTAACACGCCGGGTGCCTTCCAGTTATCGCGGCAGTAATCGCCAAAGTGCTTCCCTTTTATATCATGCTCGGTTACAGCAAAAGTATCCGCGAATGATTGATTTACAGCCGCAACCTTTTGCTGCTGATCTAACTGCAATGCGGGCTGCTTTAGCTGGTGTATAACAGTCTGCAGGTATTGCCCTTGTTGTTGTAAACGGAACTGCATATTTTTATACCCGGTTAACAACGTAAAAGTTAATACCGCGCCTGATATAAAATTGTCCATGGTGCGGTAAGGCATTATTCTAACGCTGAACCATTCGCCGGTTTTGGTTTTAACCTCTACCTCCCTGGTGGCTAATCGGTCAATTACTTCCTTTATTATTTCTTCTACATGCTGGTAATCAAAATTGGATACAATGTCCGACAAAGATCGCCCCACATCACTCGGGATGATATTGAACATCTTTTTTATCGGCGGCGTGTAACGTAACAGCTCCAGGTTGTTATTTAAAAATATGATGCCTATCTCGGTGGCATCAAGCAGGTTCTTCATATCATTGTTCAGCCTGCTTAATTCCTCCGCTTTAGATTGATACTGCATATTCACCGTCATTAACTCCTCGTTAAGCGATTGCATCTCCTCCTTCGTTGTCAGCGATTCTTCGTTAGTGCTTTGCAGCTCCTCGTTAGTGCTTTGCAATTCTTCGTTGGTTGATTTTAACTCTTCTAACGATGTTTCCATCTGCTCAATGGTGCTGCTTAACTGCTGCTTGGTATAAACAAGCTCTTTTTCCATCTCGCCTGCGGCCCTGCTTTCGCCTCCATCCTCACCGTTCTTTTTCCTGCTGCTCTTTTTTACAGTTCCCTTTTCCTCTATTACCACCAGCACAAAGCCTTGCGGGCTATTTTCATCCAGCGGGCTGGCGTGCAGCGTTAACAATTTGGTTTCGTTGCCTTCTTTAAACCTGATGTCAGATATACTCACTAAACCTTTCTGACTGCGGGCCTGGTGTATCACATTGCCCAGTACGTATCTCAACTCCTCCTTCACCATTTTATGAATGTTCATTGCCACTTCGCCTCTAGGCAACTGCAGGTAACTACCGGTCTTTCCGTTAGTGTACAAAATATCGCCCTTATCATTTATAAGCAACGAGTTTGGAGTAAAATTCTCCAATAGGATTTTATTGAAGGTGTCGGCCACTGAGTTTTTTTTGTTAACTGTTGACTTTTCCTGATCATAAGTGCGAAGCAGTGAAGCAGGTTGTTTGGCAACGTGAAAAGGGAAATCTATCATTTTATTTAGCGCCGCGCTTCCGTCCTTTCGCTCAAACAGCTTCCATTTAGGGTCGATAGACGAAAAAAGTTCGGTAAAACCGCCAATAGTTTCTGCCGGGCCCATAAACATTATGCCTTTGTTGTTAAGCGAGTAATGGAATATAGGGATGATCTTTTTTTGCAGTTCGGTAGTTAAATAGATCATAACGTTGCGGCAGCAAAGCAGATCAAGCCGGGTAAAAGGTGCGTCTTTAATTAAATTATGCTGCGCAAAAACTATCATTTCGCGTAGATCTTTATGAACATTATAGCATTCATCCGTCTTTATAAAAAATCGCTTTAACCGCTCAACAGAAACGTCTGCCGCAATGTTATGATGATAACTGCCCGCTCTGGCAGTCTCAATAGCTTCAGGATCAAGGTCCGTGGCAAAGATCTGCACCTTGGGCGCTCTTACTTTAGGGTTAAGGTCTATACATTCCATCAGCAGCATAGCTACAGAATAAGCCTCTTCGCCGGTAGAACAGCCTGCAATCCAAACTCTTATAGGGTCATTGCTTTTTTTCTGTTGGATAAGCTGACATAACTTCTGTTTAAGCGAGTCAAAGGCTGCCCCGTCTCTGAAAAATTTGGTTACGCCTATCAGTAATTCATTAAAAAGAACATCAATCTCCAGCGGGTTTTCGCGCAGGTAGTTTACATACTTTACATAATCAGCCAGTTGGTGGAAAGCTATACGACGATCAATCCGCCTTAAAATGGTGCTTTTTTTGTAAAGCGAAAAATCATGCCCGGTATGCGACCGCAGCAGCATCAATATTTTTTGAACCGAGGTAGAGTTACGGATCTCTGAGCGTGCCTGTTCGGTGGGCTCCTCTGCCAACACCGGGTGGTTAAGGTACTGGATCAGCTTGAGCGGCATTTCTTCCGGAGACAACACATAGTCTACCAGGTTGGTACCTATGGATGCTTTTGGCATGCTGTTGTACTGTGCCGTTTCCGGGTCCTGCACCATGGCCATACCCAGCTTTTCCTTTATCATGCGCAAGCCTGTTTCACCGTCAGATCCCATGCCAGACAAAATGATGCAAACCGCTTTGTTCCATTGGTCCTCTGCCAAACTTTGTAAAAAGTAATCAATAGGTTGCCTAAACCCGTTGGGCGTAGCCGCATTAAGCAGCAACAGCTTGCGGTTATGTATGCCCATGTCTTTATTAGGCGGTATTACATAAATATGGTCCGGTTGTACCAAAAGACCATCGGTTGCCTCTAAAACGGGCATGGATGTATAATTGGCAACGATAGCACCAATTTGCCCTTTATGATTAGGGTCTAAATGCATCACTATCACAAAGGCCATCCCGCTATCGGCCGGCATATGGCTGAAAAACTTTTCGAACGCCGAAAAAGCGCCTGCTGAGCCACCGATGGCTATTATTGGGAAAGACTTACCCGCGCTGTGTTTTTTTTGAGTTGGTGTGACTTTGGCTCCGGTTTTTTTTTCAGATTTTTCAGGCATAGTATTTTCTTATATAGTACTTACGCAGGTAGTAAGATCAGTTGAATTAAAAGTAAACCGGTTATAGGTTCACCACGGATATCATTGGTATCAGCCTGCAATGGGGTACAAAAGCAAGCTTAACAGTAAGATAAATAGCAAAAAATTAGTTGGTCGCAGAAAAGTACTAACACAAATATCATAAAATAAATGGTTAATTTTTTATAAAAATTTAACAATAACCCGCCTGTGTTTTAACTAATCAGCATTTTACCTTCTTCATCTTATCTAACAGATAGCTTTTTTAAACCTGCGTTAATAGCGGCTTGCGCTTTTTGCCGAAGTACGGCATCGCCCTTATCAGCTTTTTGCAATAACTCCCGGCACTCCTTTAAAAAACGGGGACCGAAATTAGGATCATATTCTGCAATTTCTTTTGAGTTATCAAGTACATCTGCATATTTAATAGTTTGCGCCATCGCGCTTGTATGGGCCGTGCGCTCCGCCTCCATTGCCTTGCGTTTCTTGCGGTTCCATTGCGGATAGGCCTCTTTGGTATAAACATCCGTTAATTCTTCAACAAGTTTAACGGTTTCAACCGCCGTGTCTGCATCCATTACAGCGTATAAGAATGTTAACATTTGGCCGGCCTTTATCTGGGTATCTTCAAGCACATCATGTAAAACAGCCGCGGCAAGTGCGGCCGGGTTAGCGGTATACTCACGGCAGATCTTCATCACCCGTACCGGATGGACAATATAGCGTTCAGGCGTGTATTTTCGCATCTGCGCGTCGTGCGCTTTGTCTGCAAAGGCTATAATTTTTTGCAAAGTGTCTTCCATTTATAAGCAACAATTAAAGCAAAATAATGATGATGCAGTATGCAAAATTGGGTATTTGCCACATTTCAATCAGGTATTTATTTCAAAAACAGGTATTAAGCGGCCTTGTTAATTGAATTTGATATGTATTAACCCAACTATTGAATGAGTAAGCTACGCAGCGAATACAATTTTTTTTGCTCACAGTCGCGGCAAATGCGGGTGCTGCTGCTTACTAACATGGTTTACGCACTGGTTATCCCGGTTATTGAGCTGTTTTTAGGCGCATACATCATCAGAAAATCTAATGATGTAAGCCTGGTAATGGTTTATCAGCTGGCCCAAGGCACCGGCATCCCCGTAACGTTTATATTAAACGGATTTTTGTTAAGGCGCTTTTCTATAGCGGCCCTTTATTCCATCGGGATGATCATCAGCGGGATAGATATGGCCGTAATGATGGTGCTGCCGGAGTTGCAGATAGGCGGGGTAGCGCTTATTGGTTTTATAATGGGCCTATCTTATGGCTTTTTTTGGGCCAACAGGGTTTTTTTGGCGCTGAACGTAACCAATAACAATAACCGTAATTATTACTATGGCCTTGAAACCTTCTTTTTTACAATAGCATCTATAATAATGCCCTTAATGGCAGGCTACTTTATTGCAGCCACGCAAAAGCTAGGCTGGTTAGGTGGCGATGTTAATATGGCCTACTATGTACTTACAGCATTGGTTATTGTGTTAACTATAGCCGCCTCTATAATTGTGCATAGGGGCAACTATACTAACCCGCCCGCGGCCCGCTTTATTTACTTTAACTTTCACCGCTTGTGGAAAAAAATGTCGGGCCTGGCTGCCTTAAAAGGCGTAGCACAGGGCTTTGTAATTGCCGCGCCGGTAATGCTGGTTATGCGTTTGGTTGGCGAGGAAGGGTCTGTAGGCTCTATCCAATCATCCGGTGCATTGCTCTCTGCGGGCATGCTTTATTTTTTGGGAAGAAAAAGCAGCCCAAAACATCGACTAAAAATATTTGCAGGGGGCCTTGGCCTGTTTGTAATAGGCGCAACAATTAACATGGCGCTATACAACGCCCTGGGCGCCATAATATTTGTGGGTTGCCTGGTGTTTGCGCGCCCGCTGCTTGATCTGGCTTACTTCCCTATTCAATTGGGTGTTATTGATTGTGTGGCCGGCAAAGAAAAACGTAACCAGTTTGCCTATATTTTTAACCACGAGGTGGGGTTGTATATGGGCCGTTTAATTGGTTGCGTAGCCTTTATCATTATCTCGCGCAACGTAAGTGAACAGGCGGCTTTGCGTTATGCCCTGCTTGGCGTTGCCGTTATACAGTTTGCAAGCATATTTGTAGCCAAATCTATCACAACCGACCATGAATGGTGCGAAGCATCAGAACGTATGCCTTTAGATCCGCAGGCGCTTAAAGAGCCGGCGGAGTTGTAGTAACTGACGCACTCGCTTTCTCCGCCAACGCTGAAAAGAACAGTTTTAATGCAGCAAAGCAGGGTGAGTCAATACAAGCCACTCAATTAATGCTCCCCTTGATTTTTTACGCGTCCGCTTGGGTCGGCGTTGCCACTGTTGGTTGTGCTGTCCCTTTTTGTGTTGGGCGTATCAATGGTTGTTTGTCTGCGCGCACTGTCTAAGTGTTTGGCGCTTTCTGTAAACACAGTATCGGCAGATCCACCTGCTGATGCTTTATTCCTTTCTGGATCGCATGACGCTAATGTAAAAGTTAATACGCCTGCTATTGCTGCTCCTTTTGTAATCCTGATCTTCATGATGATAATTCCTGTTTGTTCATTATAAAAACAGCGATATCAGCCTGGTGTTTGCAGGTATAACTACGGTATTTACCTGATTAAATGCGTTTTATAACAGCCGCCGGTTCGGAAACTACCCGTTTTGATTTTAATAGAAACCCTTGGTGCAATAAAGCGTGTTAATGATTAAAAAAAGAAAAACATGCAAAACGACAATGGTCAACAACAGGCATCGCAAAACAATCGCACAGGCGATGAGATCATTTCAGGCGCTAATAACGAAAGTCAGCTGGATAGCCTGAAAGAAACAGCATCAACACAAGGTACCCGGGAGGAAGCTACCCAACAGGGCACCGAGCCGAGTACAGGAGATGAAAATTTGGATACTGGTGACGGACAAACTAACCGGAGCGAAATTGACCAACCCGGCGATGATGGAAGCGGCGCCGAACTTGGCGGCATTACTAACCTGTCGCTCGATCAGCTGAAAAAAGAAGGCGATAACAACGACACAAACATATTATAACTCACAACTTTTTTAACAATTAACATCTAAAACTATGAAAAACGGATTCAAACTTTTAACTACAGCCATGGCAATTAGCCTGGCGGTTACGGCCTGTTCTGGCAACAAAAACGGCGAAAATGCCGACAGCACCACAGCCGACTCGGCAAACACAATGGACAACATGTCTACAGACACCGCCGGAATGGGGACTGATACTGCGGGCCAAATGAACAGTGGCGGCGCTAACGGAAGCGGCAGCGGTGTAAACGGTATAGAAAATAGCGGCAGCGGTGGTACTAACAGTAATGGCAACGGAAGCGGTACCAACGGTAGTGGCAGCGGCAGTGGAACGGGCAGCGGCAGTGGAACGGGAAGTGGCAGCGGAACGGGTAGCGGCAGCGGAACGGGAAGTGGCAGCGGAACCGGTAACGGCGGCGGAAGCGGCAGCGGTACAAACGGTAATGGCAGTGGTAGCGGTAATGGTAGCGGCCCGCGTAGATAATTTTAATTATTAAACCATGAAAAAACTAATCAATCTATTGGCAATAGCCGGTGCAATAAGTATCCAATGTGCAACAGCGCAGGTTACCACGCAAGCCACCACAGATACAGCCACCCTTAACTTTGTTAGCAAAGCCAGCCAGGGCGGTATGATGGAAGTTACCACGGGTAAGCTTGCTGCCAGCAAAGCGCAAAGCGCCGACGTGAAAGCCTTTGGCGAACGCATGGTGCGCGATCATTCAAAAGCGAATGAAAAATTAATGAGCATTGTAAAGGCAAAAGCCATTACCGTACCCAACATGCCGCCCATGAAAGATGACATGCTGAGCAATGCAAGCGGTAAAGAGTTTGATCGCCAATATGTGCAAATGATGGTAAAAGACCATGAAAAGGATGTGGCTATGTTTGAAAAAGCTGCCGGAACTTTACCTGATAACGATGTAAAAATGTTTGCAAGCGAAACGCTGCCTACTTTAAAAATGCATTTGCAGGAAATTAAGGCCATTGCAGCAAAAATGAATATCAAATAGCCCTTGTTAGCATTTGTAGTGTGTTTACCGGATCGTCGCCACGTTGCGATGGCCGGTAAACTTTTTTATTGGGAGAGGCTTATAGCATGTATTTCTTAATCCTGAAATAGGTTTAAAAATTGGGACAAAAAACCGGCTAAATACAAGCAACTGATTTTAAGATAATTAGCTGGAATTTACAGCTAAATTCCCTGACGAATAAGTAGTCTCACTTTGTCCCACCATAAAAAGCTAAATATTTAAATAACAATAGGTTACTTAAATAAGTGTCCCAACATGTCTCACACTGTCCCGCACGCACGTGGGACAAACATGGCGTTGCCTGCCTTGGCAGGCATAACACGTATTTATCATCCCAAATACCGTATTTACCTCCAAAACATGTAATCAATTAGCCTTGTTGCCTTTATAAACTACACCTATGGAAGAGAACAATAAAATGAGCCGAAGAACCGCGATAGGCGGCATAGGCACAACGTTGGCTGCGGTTGCCATCTCGCCCGTTTTGGCGGGTAGCACATCCAATAATACATATGATGCCGGAAGCCAGGCGCTGGAGGACCCGGCAAACAAGTACCCAAAACCACCTTTTAAAGAACAGTTTCAGCCCTGGCCCGGCTTAACCAGCAAAATGGACCCAAAACCGGATCATGGCGAAACCAGCTATAAAGGTTCCGGCAGGCTTAAAGGGCGCAAAGCGCTCATAACCGGCGGAGACTCGGGCATGGGCCGTGCGGCAGCCATAGCCTACGCCCGCGAAGGAGCCGACGTAGCCATTAACTACTACCCCACCGAAGAACCGGACGCCCAAGAGGTGATAGCCCTGATGAAGAAAGAGGGGGTAAAGGCCATAGCCATCCCCGGCGACCTGCGCGAGGAGTCATTCTGCAAACGGCTGGTTGATGACGCGGTGCGGCAGTTAGGAGGCCTTGATATTCTGGTAAGCAACGCCGGCAGGCAACAGGCACATGATTCCATTTTGGACATCTCTACCGAACAGTTTGACTGGACCATGAAGACCAACATTTACGCCCCGTTCTGGATCATTAAAGCTGCTTTGCCTAATCTTAAGCCGGGGTCGGTCATCATAGGTACTACTTCTGTTCAGGCCATGGATCCAACACCAGATCTGTATGACTATGCGCAAACTAAGGCAGCTACCACCAATTACATACGGTCTTTGGCTAAACAGCTGGGGCCAAAAGGTATCCGTGTAAACGGTGTTGCCCCCGGGCCAATATGGACACCACTACAGGTAAGCGGCGGCGCAAAAATGGAGAAGCTTAAGAACTTCGGTTCGCAAACGGTGTTTAAACGTCCAGGGCAACCGGCAGAGCTGGCGTCCATATATGTTCAGTTAGCAGCAAGCGACGCAAGCTTTTCTACCGGCCAGATCTACGGCGCTGCTGGCGGAGAAGGCCAACCTTAACCCATAACAATTAACAGCTACATATGTACACATTAGGAATAAATGCCGTATTTCACGACTCGGCGGCTTGCATTATAAAGGATGGCCAACTGCTGGCTGCATCAGAGGAAGAGCGCTTTACACATATTAAACATGGTAAACGGCCTGTGCCGTTCTCTACTTGGGAACTCCCCTTTCATGCTATTGACTATTGTTTAAAGGTGGCGGGGATTCATATCAATGATGTTGATCATGTCGCCTACTCATTTGATCCGTACCTGCTGATTGGCGAACAGCATAAGGGCAAACCTACGATTGAAATACCATTTGAACCTGGTAGTGGCTTACCCTATCAACAATGGCTTAATCCCTGGGATCCGCTGTTCTTATCATCAATACTTAACGCCCGCCAACAGCTTAACGATGGCTATCCGCATCACCTGCAAAAAAGATTCATTGGCGCCAACATCAAACCAGAACAATGGCATTATGTAGAGCATCATGTTGCACATGCGGCAAGCGCATTTAACTGTTCGCCTTACAAAACCGCCGCAGTAATGACGGTTGACGGGCGCGGCGAACTGGCCACTACCACTTACAATATTGGCAATGGTCAGCAATTAAATCGCATTGGCCAGGTAAACATGCCGCACTCATTGGGTTTATTATATGAGGAAGTTACTACCTATTTAGGTTTTCTTCACTCCTCAGATGAATACAAGGTAATGGCCCTGGCATCATACGGCAAGCCCGTTTTTGTTAAGGATTTCAGAGAGATGATACAGCTCGGCATAAACGGGCAATACACAGTAACCAATCAACGCCTTGAGCAAAGATTCGGCCCGAGACGTTTGCGCCACGAAGAATTTACTGCACACCATTTCAACATCGCTCATTCACTACAGTTGGTATTGGAAGAAACCCTGCATGAATTGACAAGTTGGCTGCAAAAAGAAACCGGAGAAATCAACCTTTGCATGGCAGGGGGTGTAGCGCTAAACTGTGTCGCTAACGCACGCATTCGCGATAGAGGTTTGTTCCATAGCATTTGGGTACAGCCAGCGTCAGGCGACGATGGTACTGCCTTAGGAGCCGCGTTATGGATTGATGCCCAACAACGTAAAAGCAACCAGCGCGACTTTGTGATGGAGCACGCCTATTGGGGCCCTGAATATAGCGATGATGAGATAGAGAAATTTATGAAATGGTGCAAAGTGCCTTACCGCAAGTTGGATAACGTGGCTGAAGAAGCTGCCGAAATCCTGGCGCAGGACAAGATAATCGGTTGGTACCAGGGACGCATGGAATTTGGGCCACGCGCGCTGGGTAGCCGATCTATATTGGCATCGCCCATAAACCCGGAAATGCAGGCACGCTTAAATGAGGTAAAGGACCGTGAGGATTTCCGGCCGGTTGCACCGGTAGTATTGGAAGAAGAAGCCGGCAATTGGTTCAAACATGCAGTCTATTCTCCATTTATGCTTTTTGTTTATGATGTACTGGAAGACAAAGCAGACAAGATACCAGCTGTTAGACACACAGACGGCACGGCCCGCATACAAACGGTTAATGAGCATCAGCATAAAGCATATTATGATCTGCTTAAAGCATTTCAGCGTAAGACAGGGGTACCTGTGTTGGTAAATACCTCCTTTAATACCCTTGGCAAACCTATTGTTTGTACCCCGCGCGACGCCATTGAGTGTTTTTGGTCATCGCCGTTTGACGCATTGATCATTGGTTCATTTGTAATTGAAAAGGATAATGAGAATATCGGTAGTAATCCCCACCTATCAGAGGCCGCACTTGTTAACTAAATGCTTAAATGCATTATCGGCCCCAAATTTCGATAAAAGGGATTTTGAAGTAATTATAGTTAGCGACGGACCCGACGAACAAACGAAACACGCGATAGATGCTTATGCCGGCAGCGGCACTAATTTACGCTACCTGTGCCTGCCCGAAAAAAAAGGCCCCGCTGCAGCGCGTAATTACGGATGGCTGAACGCAAAGGGAGGAATAATAGCTTTTACCGATGATGATTGTATTCCGGATAAAAATTGGTTAAGGGAAATTGCGGTATGCTTACAACCTGATAAACTAAAAGCCATAGCCGGAAAAGTGATTGTACCCCGCAGTAAACGTCCTACTGATTATGAACAAAATATCGCAGGGTTGGAAACCGCCGATTTTATAACCGCGAATTGCGCATGCAGCAAGCTAACCCTATTAAAAACAGGCGGTTTTGATGAACAATTCAGCATGGCCTGGCGTGAGGATAGCGATCTGGAGTTCAAACTACTCTTAGAAAGGATTCCTATAAAACGAGAAGAGGCTGTGATAGTGACCCATCCGGTAAGAAAAACTGATTGGGGGATCAGTATCAAAGAGCAGAAGAAAACTTTGTACAACGCACTGCTGTATAAAAAGTATCCCCAATTATATCGGCAAAAAATACAGCCCGTCCCGCCGGTATTGTATTATGCCATTATCCTGGCCTTTTTTATTATGCTGGCAGGCGTACTTGTACATAGCAGCAACGTTACCGCTTTTGGCTTTGCCATTTGGGCGGGCCTGTACATTCATTTTATTATTAAGCGGTTGTATGGTAAAAGTTTGTCGCCAAAGCACATAATTGAGATGGTCGCTACGTCTTTGGTTATTCCGTTTTTGTCGGTTTACTGGCAATGGTATGGCGCAGTTAAGTACAAAGTGTTATTTATTTAAATGATGAAATTATCACCGCGTATAAAAAAGATAGGGATCTTCAGGGCACTGCAGTTAGGTGATATGCTTTGCATAATACCGGCTATACGGGCTTTACGCGCTGCTTATCCGCAAGCAGAAATTGTTTTGTTAGGATTGCCATGGGCCCAAGGTTTTACAGAACGGTTTAATGAATACTTTGACCGTCTTATCCATTTTCCCGGATATCCCGGCTTGCCGGAACAGCCTTTTAACGCGACGTTGTTTGCTGAATTTTTGCCGCGCATACATGAAGAGCAATTTGACTTGATCTTACAGATGCAGGGTAACGGATCTGTTGTAAATTCAATGGTTCAGCTATTGGGAGCTAAACAAACAGCAGGATTTAAAGTTGCGGGACATTACGCGCCCGACAATGACCTTTTTCTTCCCTACCCGGATAGTTTACACGAAATTGAACGGCACGTATTGCTGATGGAATATCTGGGTATACCGGCACAAGGCAGTGATCTGGAATTTCCGTTAACCGACGATGATTACAACGAATTGCGGGCGGTTTACCCTGATCTGCAGCCACAGCAATACGTTTGCGTACACCCGGGATCGCGGGGGGCGTGGCGGCAATGGCCGATAGAAAATTTTGCAGCTTTGGCGGATTATTTCGCGGAGCAAGGGTTTACGGTGATACTAACGGGCACCAAAGACGAGTTGCCGATAGTAGATGCGGTTAGTTCAAAAATGAAGAATGAGCCAGGTAACGCGGCGGGTAAAACATCATTGGGAGCAATTGGCGTACTAATAAAAAACGCGGCGATGTTGATATCGAATTGTACGAGCGTATCGCACATAGCAGCCGCCTTTAAAACGCCAAGCATTGTCATTAGCATGGATGGCGAGCCCGAACGTTGGGGACCGATGAATAAACGCCTACACCGCACAATTAACTGGTTAAAGCTACCGGACTTTCATGCTGTTTTCAGAGAGACCGTAGATTTAGTCGCTTTATTAGAGGATCAGACGGCCAAAGGTTAATTAAACCTCAATATTTTTTAATTGTCCTTGCGCTAAATCTTCTGCTGCTTTCACCACTTCGTCGGCAGATGGAATGGGCGCATGTGATGAATACAACTCATTATTAACCCAGCGGATGATTTCGTTTTTACTACGCATATGCCCTTCAACACTGTATTGTAACACTTTACATGGCACCTTCCATGGCGTATGCTGAGGATTGGTTTGAGCGTAAAGCACAACTACACGTGTACCAACGGCAGCGGCAATATGAACAGGGCCCGTATTTACTGACACTATCAGGGGTGCATTTTTAATCAGGCAAATAAATTCATCCAATGCAAAAACGCCGCTAAGCGAATAACTGCCTGCCCCGGTTTTTGATTGCAATTCGTCTGTAAGATTTCTGTCTGTAGCCGAGCCGGTAAACAACACCTGGTAACCACGATCAATAAATTGTTTTGCAACAGCAATCCAGTTTTGTACGGGATACTCTCTTTTCTTTTCGCTTACTCCTGCGTGTAAAATTAGCCACGGCGAGTGGGGCCTTATGCCTTTTTGTGTTAATTTTTGAAGCACATTGTGTTTCCACAAATCATCATCAACGGTAAGGCATAACTTATCCCCGGCGCTTTCTACGCCTATCGTGCTCACAAGGTCAAGATCTCGTTGTACCTGGTGCTTTATTAATACAAAAGGTTCTTTGTCAGGAACCCAGTGGGTAAGTAAGCCGTACGGATTTTCGCGACAGTATCCCAATACTTTTGGAATACCCGCCTGGTAGGCAAGCATAGCTGACGGAAGTGCGCTTTGGCTATACACCGTAAATATTACAGCACCATCAAAGTACCTTAGTCTGAGTTCGCTTACAATTCCCGAAAGATCATCATCGGCTTTATCAGTTTTTATCCAGGGCAGATCAAAAACTATAGTGTTATCAATCTCTGGCATATGTTTAACAATGGCTGCCGCCATTGATGATGTTAGCACAGTGATTTTACAGTTGAAGGTGTGTTTTAGTGCTCGAATAGCGGGGCCGCTCATAATCAGATCGCCCATGTTGTCGGGCCTGATACAGAGAATATTTTTGCAGTCCGCCCAGCTTTCCATTACGCTAATTGTTTTTGTAAGATGTAGTCAGCCGCTTCGTTAATGCTTTTACAAGTCATTGTTGGCGTTCGGAAGTCATCGCCAATCCATTCCGTTTCGTTGCCATTGTCTATTAAAATACTTTTGCAGCCTGCGCGATTTCCGGCTTCTACATCGTTCAGAATATCACCTACCATCCAAGAGCTGTTTAAATCGATGTTATGCTCTTGCGCCGCCTTTAATATCATGCCCGGCAGCGGCTTGCGGCAGTCACACTTAACAGCGTAATGCGGGCAGTAATAAAAGCCATCTAATCGCAAATTATACCCGGCTAATAAGACTTGTAGTTTTGCTTCGACGTTAACAAGAGCTTCCTCTTTAAAATATCCACGCTCCACCCCCGACTGGTTGGAAATAACTATCAATAAATACCCTTCCTTCTTTAAACGCTGCAAGCCCCCAACTGTATTACTTGTTAAGATTATTTTTTTCGGATCAACATTGTAGGGTATATCAGGAACCAATGTGCCATCCTTATCAATAAATATCGCCTTGTTCATTAAGCTGCTCTGCTTTCCTCCATCGCTCCAATATTTATACCAACGCCCGGTTTTGTGGTTAACTGGCGGTAAAGCGCTCCTACCTGTTCTGCAACTTTGTGCCAGGTGAAGTTTGTATTTACATGCTCAATAGCGTTTTGCCCCATTTGATCTAATTTATTCTGATCGCTTATCAACTCAAATATTTTTTGAGCGAGTGATTGCGGGTCATCCGGGGGCACCAACGCGCCGGTGATATTATCAGCAACACTATACTTAACTCCGCCAACGTTGGCTCCAATCACCGGTGTGCCACACGCCATCGCCTCGAGTGGTGTTATGCCAAATGGTTCGTACCATGGCGTGGTAATAAACACATCTGCTGCGGAGTAATAATATTTTAACAGATCACGATCTCGGGGTCCTATAAACTTAACCATTTGCTGAACGCCGCAAGTTGCTGCTATGTTCATAAGGCGTTTATATTCCTCGCAATTTTCAAGTTCCTTTTCGCCCCCTACAATTACCAGGCGATAATGCTTACTGCTTTCTGGCAAATATGCCAGCGCTTTTATTACATTATCTATGCCCTTGCGCGGCACCATCCTGCCAAGTTGCAACAGAACATGGTCGTCTTGCGGCAAACGTGTTAAGCGGCGCGCTAATTCTTTTTTAACCGGATAAAATTCGGTGTCGCTAAAGCCGCACGGTATTATGGTTATTTTTTGTTCATTAGCAGCGTAGTATTCAATAAGATCGTTCTTATCCTGCGGACATTCGGCTATAATGCCCGCGGCTTCATCTACTGCTGCTTTTTCAATTGCTAAACGTTCAACCGGAAATTTGTCATTCCCTGCCTGATGCAACCGACGCACTTGGCCGAGTGCATGAAATGTTACTACGAAAGGAATATCAAGCTCTTCTTTTATACCCATAGCCACCAACGCCGACATAAAGAAATTGGCGTGCACTAAAGCGTAATGCAAATGACGGCCAATTATAAATTGGAGCATATTGTCTTTAAATTCAGGCATATACTGCAGCATTTCTTCCTTAATAATGCTTTCTTGCGGACCTGCATTAATGTGGATCACCCTTACGCCGGGGATCCAGTTTACTATTTCATCACTTTCAGTATCGTCTCTACGGGTGTAAACATCAACAACATAACCCTGCCTTGCCAAATATTTGGCCAATTGCGCTACATACACGTTCTGGCCGCCGGTATCAACACTTCCCAAGCTGGCTAATGGAGACGCGTGTTCGCTTATCATCGCAATTCTTGTTTTATGCTTGCTCATAGGTACTGCTACTTTTTGTTAACTTATTTTCGCGATTTATTACTTCAGAAAAGAGTTGTTGCCAATCGTTTGTAAATCGTTTGATGTTAAAGCGTGTCATGGCTATTTCGCGCCCGTTCTGCCCTATATCGCGGGCCAGTTCGGCATCTTCCAACAGCATGTTCATCTTATCAATTAAGTAATCAATGTCGGTATGTATAAAACCGGAGTAGCCGTTATCTATCACGGCAGAAAGTTCTGTAGTTGCAAGGCCAACTACCGGAATACCCATCATCATGGCCTCGCAAACAGCCAGGCCCAGGCTGGTGTACCTTATTGGATTAAAAAAGAACCGATACTTGCTTTGGAAAACCGGTAATTGTGGATGCAGCACCTCGCCCAATCCAATGTCTTCGGTACCCATTCCTATCAGGTCCATCGGCACTTGCTTTTTTACCTGCTGAAAAATATCATACCCTAAAAGGCGGCCACGTGTAGCCAAATTATTAATCACTACTAAACCTTTATTTAAATGCCCCGAATATTGAACTGTTGGATCCATTACTCCGTGCTCTATTACGCGTGTAGGTACATCTCCATTATCCCACATAAGACGGTTAAAATGGGTAACATGTACAACGGTAACATCAGGGTCATCAACTATATGCCGTGTATTGGTTGGGTGCACACGTGGTGGATCATGCTCCAGGTATACCCGTGGCAGTTGCCGTTGTTGTTCTGACAGGATCTGGTATTGGTCTACCTGATAATTGTGATTGGTTTGAAATAATATACAATCAAACTGTTGCTGCCGCACTTCTTCGGCCGGAATCTCAATTACGTTCGGTCCAAACGGAAAGGTTTCGCCCCGTCCATAATAGCCTTCAGTTTTACTTTCTTTTACGGGGATGTAAATTTCGTAGTCGCCTTGCGATAGGTAGTATAAATAACTACCGTGAATGTGCCATGTGAATATCTTCATACTTAACAGTGTAGCAAGAAGGAGCCGTTCCAACTTGTAGCAGCTATAACTGCCTGTGTTGCACAGACAGCGTTCGCTTTTTTTAAAGTTCAACAGGTTTATAGCACGCGGGGTTTGTGGGATAACTACGGGAAATGGCTTGAAAAACTACCCGTTTTGAAAAACTTAAAGGTGTTAGACAAAATATCGGGCGTATTTATTCAAAAAATTTAAACCTTTAAAATAAATGGCTGTTAAAATGTTTAACTATTATCCATTTTTTGCAGGTTCATTTTCTTTTATATGCTGAAAGGTTTTAATGGAATAATACTGTCAACATAAAAAAATTCGTAATAGAAAATCCATCATGATAAAAATCATACTGGCAGACGATCATAACATCGTAAGAAACGGAATAAAAAATCTGCTCGAGAAAGAAAACGACATTCGGATTATTGGCGAGGCTACAAATGGGCAGGAAGTGCTGGATATGCTGAATAATGGCCTTATCCCAGACATAGTACTGGCAGATATGAATATGCCTGTGCTGGGTGGCATTGAGCTTACGCAGCAATTACAACGCGTTTCGGGTTTGATAAAAGTGTTGTTGCTTACTATGCACGACCATGAAAATTACGTTATAAAAGCATTTAATGCCGGAGTAATGGGCTACCTGTTTAAAAACATCAGCGCAACCGAGCTGCTTTTTGCTATACAACAAGTGCATAACGCCAAAAAATATATGTGCGTTGAACTAACCCAACGGTTGCTTACGCGTATGATAAACATACCCACAATGACAATAGAAGACAAGCCAATTGACATTGATTTTTCAAAACGCGAGTTGGAGATCCTTGAACTTATTGCCGAAGGTTACACCAACCAGGAAATTGCTGATAAGTTATTTACCAGCCGCCGTACGGTTGAAGGGCATCGTCAATCGCTGATTGATAAAACAGGTGTTCGCAACACGCCAGCACTGGTTAAATTGGCGGTAAAAAGTGGTATTATTAACTGATGAAATTCTGCTGCAATTTAACTATAGCAATATTTCCTAAATTATAGTCATCTCAGGGAGCAACAACATTATTATATAATTTTAAGCACTTATGTCTTTGGTTGCCATTTGTTTCACGTCTTCAACCATTATTCTGTAAACGTGCTCGCTCTAATGGTTAACCACACCGAGCGGTTCGTTATTTTGGATTTGACTTGTCTATAAAATCATTTTGGGAACAAAAAGTCTGTTTTAGTATAAACAGTCGATGTTTTTCCGTTAAATTTATCCGGCACAAATAACTTTGGATGACAATATTATTGCAGGACTAATTTATGCTTGTCAGGAGAGTTTTAAGGCACACATTTTCCCTCTTAAATGTGGATTATGTAAAGTTAAGCAGCAAATGGAATTATCGTAACGTGATCAGTCCATATCATCGCATTTATTTTATTGATGATGGGGAGGGCGAACTGTCCGATTCTGAAAAAACGCTAAAATTAGAAGCCGGCTATTTGTATATCATTCCAAGCTATACGCTGTGTGATTTGATTTGCCCCAACTATCTCAGTCAATATTTCGTTCAATTTTTTGAGGAGTCGCTGGAAGGGGGATCTTTGTTTCCTGCAAATCCTTCCATATTAAAGGTCAAGGCGGGCGAAGTTGATGCTTTAAACTTCAGAAGATTAATCGCCATCAACCCCGGAAGGGGTATCAATCGCTCAGACAACCCACAGGTATACGAAAAACATATTTATTATAATGAGTACCAGCAGCTTAACAATCAGCAAAGTTTAGCTATCTTTCTTGAAACCCAGGGCATTCTTTTGCAATTTTTGTCAAGATTTGCACTTCCGGAAATATTTCAAAAAAGTGGTCAACAATATGTGCCGGAAAAAATCCTTGATGCCATGCGATTTATCTCAGCCAATCTTCACCTGCCGCTTACCGTCAAGTCCCTTGCAGACAGGGCCAACCAAAATGCAGAATATTTTTCAAGAACGTTTGAACAACATACCGGTACCCGGCCGCTTGCGTATATAACACAGAAGCGCATTGAACGTGCGCAACATATGATAGGAGCCAGCAGGCTTTCTTACGCATCCATAGCAGAGCTTACCGGCTTTAAAAGCTTATCCAATTTCTCCAGGACCTTTAAAAAAGTGGCTGGTACATCTCCCGGTGCATATAAACAACGCATCGCTCACACTTATTCAATGTAGTTTACGAATGGGTACTTAGTGCGTTTTATTTCAATTGTTTTGCGAGGTAAAATGCATTCTACTATTTGGGTTTGTTATAAAGCCCACTCCCACCACCTTTATCCCGTCAAAAGTCTTTTTCGGTAAAATTTCGTAATAAAAAAGTCTGTTTTAGTCAAGTCAATGCGTGGACTGTTTAATATATTTGTGAGAGAAGAAAACTTTCCACGCGTATTTTGCCGCCATATGGAATTGTTATAGCTACAACCAATTATTATCTATAAACCAAAATGAAAAAATTATTTTATCTGTTTATCCTGATCAGTCTATCAGCTGCTGTGCATGCGCAAAGCGGGCGGTCGGTTTTGGATTTTGATCAAAACTGGACGTTTAATCTTGGCGACGTAGCCAACGGCCAAAACGTTGATTTTAATAATGCCGGCTGGCGAAAATTAAATTTACCTCATGACTGGGGCATAGAGGGCGAATTTAAAAAAGAAAACCCTACCACTGTTGAAGGTGGCGCTTTACCGGGCGGTATAGGTTGGTACCGTAAAAACTTTACTATCCCGCAAACTGATAAAGGCAAAATGATCTATATTGCTTTTGACGGTGTTTATCAAAAAAGCGATGTCTGGATAAACGGACATCATTTAGGTTATAGGCCAAACGGTTATATTAGTTTCAGATATGACCTTACGCCGTATTTAAATTATGGCGGTAAAAATGTGATAGCCGTAAAGGTTGATAATTCTTTACAGCCAAATACACGCTGGTATTCCGGTTCGGGCATTTACCGCAATGTTTGGCTGATAAGCACCAACAAAATTGCCGTTAGCCAGTGGGGTACTTTTGTAACCACACCAAAGGTAAGTGCCGCCCATGCCGATGTTAACCTAAGCGTTAGCATAAAAAACGCGGCCGGCAGTACTAAACCTGCCACTGTTGTCAGCAGTATTTATGCTGATGGTAAAGTAATAGCAAGCAAAACCCTTACCGGCGTTAGTTTAAAGGATTCGGTTACTACTGTAAGCCAAAATTTCGGTGTTAATAACCCGGTATTATGGTCGGTTAACAAACCGTTCCTGTATAAAGTACAAACTAAAATATTGGTGAATAATGTGGTGGTTGATCAGTATGAAACGCCGCTGGGGATCCGTTATTTCAATTTTGATGTAGATAAAGGCTTCAGCCTGAACGGTGTTGATATGAAAATAAACGGCGTTTGCCTGCACCATGACCTGGGCGCGCTGGGCACAGCATTTAATGTGCACGCGCTTGAAAGGCAGTTTAAAATATTAAAAGAATTCGGCGTAAATGCCATACGTACCTCGCATAACCCGCCCGCACCGGAATATTTAGACCTTGCAGACCGTATGGGCTTTATTATTATGGACGAAGCATTTGACGTTTGGCAGGTTCATAAAAGACCTCAATTTGACTCTCATCTTTTTTTTAATGAATGGCACAAACGCGATTTGGTAGATCAGATACTGCGGGACAGGAATCACCCTTCGGTGATGATATGGAGTATTGGTAATGAAATACCCGAGCAAAGAGATACCAGTGCTACGCGGATAGCCCGCGAGCTTTCTGGTATCATCCACCAACTGGATACCTCAAGACCGATCACCACAGCTAATAACGAACCCGGCCCCGGCAATAAAATTGTTGAATCGGGTGCTGTTGACTTGATAGGTTATAATTACCATAACCCGCGACTGGCCAATTTCCAGAAGGACTATCCCGGTAAAATATTCATCGGTACTGAGACTGCTTCGGCGCTGGAAAGTCGCGGTGTTTACATTACATCGCCTGATACAATTCAACGGTGGCCGGGAAGAAGAATGCCTAAGAATACCAATAATACCGTTAACGCTTACGATAACATTTCGGCACCCTGGGGCTTTACCCACGAGGAAACCTTGAAAATATATAAAAAATATGCTTTTCTATCAGGGCAGTTCGTTTGGACCGGGTTTGACTACATTGGCGAACCATGGCCTTACCAATGGCCATCGCGCAGTTCGTACTTCGGGATAGTAGATCTTGCCGGTTTCCCTAAGGATGTTTATTATTTGTACCAGGGCGAATGGACCAATAAAACAGTGCTGCATTTATTACCGCACTGGAACTGGCAAGCTGGTAAAGTGGTTGATGTTTGGGCCTATTACAGTAATGCCGACGAGGTTGAACTGTTTTTAAACGGCAAATCATTAGGTACAAAATCAAAACAGGCGGACAGTCTGCACATTGCCTGGAAAGTAAAATATGAACCGGGTACCCTAAAGGCCGTATCACGCAAAAATGGCAAAGTTGTAAAAACTACCGAAGTTAAAACCGCAGGGGCGCCGGCCAGAATAGAATTAAGTGCCGACAGGAGCAGCATACGTAAAAACGATCATGATCTTTCTTATATCACCGTTAAAATTGTAGATAAGGATGGCATAATGGTGCCTAATGCTGATAATGATATCAAATTTAAATTATCAGGAGCAGATAGCTTCCTGGCAGGCGTTGATAATGGAAGCCAAACCAGCATGGAATCTTTCAAAGCAGATCATCGTAAAGCATTTAATGGTTTGGCCCTTGCAATTATTGGCGCTAAAAGTAAACCGGGTACGGTGATAATAACAGCAACAGCCGATGGCTTACCATCTGCATCGTTGCCAATTACGATTAAATAACCCGCCTTGTTAAAAGTATAGGCCTTCCACAGCGGGCTATTTATTTTGTTTTTTGCGGGGGCTCTGGATATTTACCAGGCCTCCGCTTTTGGTTGCTTACCTTGTGAAAATGAACTCGTGTGTCCTTGAATCGGATGGGTATCGCATAGTGGGTTAAAAAGCGTCCTATTGTATTTTTTCGATATGCCGCATTTAGAACATACTTATTTGAATAACGAAAGATCTACAGATCCGCCCATGACGCGGTAACCCAGCTTACTTGGATGCAGGTAATCGCCTGATTGGTTGGCAGGTAAGATGGCCGCCTCATCGTTAGGGTCCCTGATCGCTTTGTCAAAATCAATAACGGCATCAAAATGCCCGCTGGTGCGGATCCATTTATTCACTGCGTTACGTGCCGCATCCTTATAGCTTGTGTAATAAAACGAACGCTTGACAGGGGTTATGGTAGCGCCATACACCTTGATACCCTGCGCATGCGCTTGTATAATCATTTTATCATACGCGGCGATGAGGTTTTTTGCAACTTCTGCAGCGCTGGTACTGTCCCTTGTGGCGCCCAGATCATTTATACCCTCAAATATAACCAACCAGCGAACGCCTGACTGCTGAATTACCTCTCTGTCGAACCGGTCGAGCCCGGATGGGCCAAAACCTGCCCTAAGCACGCAATTGCCCCCAATACCCATATTAAGCACACCTACCTGTTTAGTAACGTTGTTTTCGAGCAAAGCGATCTCCAAAACATCCGGCCACCTATTCTGCTCGTTGGTGCCCGATCCATTTCCGTCGGTAATTGAATCACCAAAAACAACTACAGCACCCACAGATTTTGATGTTTCTACGTCAATGCCTTTTATACTGTACCAATGTTGGGTCATAAGGGCTTCCTTAAAATCCGCGTTCGGCGCAGCATGTTCGCCGGCAAGCAGGTACGAAGTGGTAAACGAGCCGGGATGACCGGTCATAATCGCAGATGTTTCTCCATAAGAAATGGTGATGGCAACCTGCATTCTCGGTTTCAGATCAAACGCAACCGGGTCTGCAGCAATTTCAGCGCCCGCTTCCATTGTAACATCCTGCCGGCCATTAAATGCTAAAGTTTTAGCGGTGGCTGGATCAATTCCGCTGCCGCCTGTTGATACGGCTATTTGTACCGCTTTCATAATAACAGGGCTTTTGCCGAATTGGTTGGAGAACTTTAACCGCAGCCTTTTCCCGCCTATGGAAACACACACCACCTGGCGTAGCGTGTTATTGCTTAGGCCGGGCGCCGGTGGCATATTCCTTGCTTCAACGGCTTGAAGTCCGGTACCCCATGTACCTACCCAAACTTTAGCTTTGGCTCCACCCTCAGTTGAGTGGTTATGACCCGAAAAGGCCGACAAATTAATTGTACACAGTAATAAGCATAGCACAGGTATTATTTTAAACAGACTTTGAATTGCAAAGAAATATTTAAAAAATACCGGGTACCGATTTGATTGTTTATTATTCATCGCCAGCCAGTTTAATTGACTGCAATATAATGCATAAGCCCGAAAAATTGAACTTTAATAATCAAGTCAACTAAAACGCAACTACCCTTTACATCCGTGCTTCTGCTATGGTATTCAACTTATTAAACCAAGATTGAAATGACAAATAGTTCCATTGGCTTACTCCTGCCTTTAAGCACGGTCTCTCCAACTGTTGTTACCTCGTAGCCAGCAGGGAGATCAAGTACTTTAACCAAGTCCTCGGATACCAGAAGGTCGGCACCGAATTGATTACATAGGCCCTGTATCCTGGCTGAAGTATTCAGGACATCACCTGTAAATATTATTTCCTTTTTAAGCGATCCTATCTCTCCGGCAGTAACTGTACCATAATGCAACCCGGCTTTAAACCCGGGCAGTAAACCAAATTTGCTGATATATTCATCTTGCTGTATTTGGAGCCTGCGTTGCATATCAAAGAAGCAATTTACACTGTTGTTGTTTTTTAATCCATCCTTTAGTTTCCAGGTAAGGATCATTTCATCACCGGCATATTGATAGATTGCACCGGCATGGTCGATCACAGCACCTGAAAGATCAAAGAAGTATTCTTTTAACATTTCGAAGTACTTGACGTGTCCCAAATTTTCAGCGATCGTTGTTGATGACTTCATATCAACGAACATAAACACCCTTTCTTCGTAAACGGGATGATGATACTTTCCCAGAAAAAAGTTATTCAATGTATTTAGCCCTATGTTTTCCCTGAACTCAGCATAGAATTGTGTGATTACAACTATAGAAGCGACGTATAGCAAAATGCCGATTACAGAGTAATTTGTAAAAAATGTCCAAACTGGCGATGATAACTTAAAGAAAGATTGTGCATCGTTCGCAAATAACGCATTGACAAACGAAAGGATGATCAGGAACACCATGATGATGACCAGATAAACCATTGACTTCAGTAAAACCTTTCTGGTAAAGCTATTTTTAATAAACCTTTTATTGAAATAACTGATTTCCAGGACACCGGTCAATAATCCCATTATCAAGCCAGCGGCAGGAATTACCGCGATGTTTCCTGCGAAATTATACTTAACACCAGATGAGGGGTAGTGATCAAGATTTGCGAGGAGACTTTTCTCCAACATGCAATATAACAGGCTAAAAACAAACCATAACACGCCGAAAGGAATGATACGTTTGATATCTCTTCTGATTTTCGGTGAAAGCATTGAATTCTCTTGTTGAATGTTCTCTGAATATAACAAAAAATTCTAAACCATCTTATAATAGATGAATCCAGCAAGCCATTTCCGAAAATACCGCTCAAATTTATAGGTTTATACGAGTCTGTTTTACTTTACTTAAATCTAACAGGTTAGGATAATTGCCGCCACAGGGTATAATTAATGTTTTTCGCACCGTCCGGTTCAACATAGTTAAGCAGTTCCCTAACAAAAACATTATAGCATTTTACTCTTCTACTGTGAACTGCTTTTTTAGCTTAATGTCTTCTGATGAGTGGCCTATCATCACTTGGAATTTGCCGGGCTCTACGGTCCAGTTCATATTTTTATCCAACAAGGCCAGATCATCTGGATGCAAAGTAAATCGTACAGTTTTCGTCTCGCCCGGCATTAGTGTTACCCGTTCAAACCCGCGCAGGTCAAATTCATAAGTAGTAACGCTGCTTAGTTCATCTTTCAAATATAATTGCACTACATCATCACCTTTAAATTTACCGGTATTGGTTACATCTACGCTTACTTCAAGGTCAGCCTGTTTGTGAATCTTCTCTACCAACTTTAAGTTGCTGTAATCAAAAGTAGTGTAGCTAAGGCCGTAACCAAACGGATACAGTGCACCGTCTACACTCGATTTCCCCCAGCCATTTGAACCACCCTGTCTTGCCTGAGAGGAAGGTTTAAAAGGGAAGTTCAATTCTATTTGCCCCGTAGTTTTAGGAAATGTTATAGGCAGTTTACCACCGGGATTATTATCGCCAAACAAGGTTTCAGCAATTACTTTTCCACTTTGCGGGCCCGGGAACCAGGCTTCTAAAATAGCGGGTACATATTTATTCTCCCAGTTTATCGTTAAAGGTTGCCCGTTTATCATAACCATTACAACCGGCTTTCCTGTAGCCTGCAGGGCTTGTATCAGTTTAAGCTGTCTGCCGGGTAAATTCAGGCTGGTGCGCGAAAGGCTTTCGCCAACCTGGTCAACACCTTCGCCTACAACGGTTATTATTACGTCAACATCTTTAGCCTTGTCCACAGCATTCTTTATATCTGCTTGCTCTTTGTCAGTTAACGGCGTTTCAATAATTTCGCTTTCGGGCCATGTAGCATCTATTATCTCACAACCCTTTGCGCTAACTACGGTGCCTTTATCACCCACATAATCTTGTATCCCCTTTAAGATACTGGTTACCGGTTGATGAGACGGACCATAACGACTGGTGGCATACTCGATATTTTCGGCGAGCGGACCCGCAACTAATATGCGCGGTGTCTTTTTTAGATCCAGCGGAAGCAGATTATTGGTGTTTTTAAGCAATACCATACTCTCCCGGTTCATTTGTAATGACATGGCTTTAGCCTGTTCATTATAAACAATTTTGTCTGCCGCTTTAGGATCTTTTACATAAGGGTCATCAAATAGACCCAGCCGAAACTTTACCCGCAATACATCAGCAACGCGTGAGTCGAGCGTTTTTTTGGATACTTTACCTTCGGCAAGTAATTCACGTAACGGCAGAATGTAAGTTTGTGGCATACTAAAATTGGTACGCACATTCAAGCCGGCCTCAAATGCCTGCCGAACGGCTTCCTTACGATCAGCAGCTACATGGTGTTTACTAAACAAATATTCGGCGGCTTCGCTATCTGATACCACGTAGCCATTAAAGCCAAATTGCTGACGTAATAATTCAGTTAAAAAATAATGACTGCCGGTTACCGGCACCCCGTCCCAATCGTTATAACTGCTCATTACCCCCATCGGGTGTGCCTCCTGTATCACCCGTCTGAAAGGATATAAATAGAGCTGGTGCATTTCCCGCGGAGCCACATGCGGGTCGGTTCTTGCCGAACCATCTCTGCCACCTTTTGGAATACTATAAACGGCATAGTGTTTTAACGTAGATGCAACGCCTTCTTCTTGTATGCCCAGCGTCATTTCCTTACCCATTTCTGCAATGTGAAAAGGGTTTTCACCATAACATTCAACTACTCGTCCCCATCGCTGATCGCGGGCTGGGTCCAGAATAGGTGCATAAACATTGGTATAACCTAAAGCCTTAGCTTCCCTGCCTACTACCTGGCCTGCTTGCCGTACTAATTGTTTATTAAAAGTACTGCCTATGTTAATCGGCGCAGGTAAGGGCGTTGCCCTGTCATGGTTCAGGCCATGTATGCCTTCATTGGTAAAGTCGACAGGAATACCCATACGGGTTTCCTCTACAAACCACTTTTGTATGGTATTAATAGCATCGGCGTGTTTGCTATAGGGATAACTGTATTGAGTTGTTGCTGCATCGGTACGGGAAGTAAGGTTATTTAACTCCTCGTCTATATTGGCAATACCATCTTTCCAAATCTCGTTTTTCCAGGACGGACCGGGCATCTCTTCTTTTAGCACCCGTTTATAACCATACAATGAAGCTAACTGGCAGGTTTTTTCTTCAATAGTCATTTGACTTAACAGATCATTCACCCGGTTTTCAACCGGCCGCGCAGGATCTTCAAAGACATCCATCTTTCCGTTCTTATTGAAATCAACCCATCCTTTATGGTATATAGATTTTTGCTGAGCAAAAGCCGAACCGGTGCTAATTAACAGGCCTGCCATAAGTTTTGATAAGGATGTTCGGGAGAAAACCATAATGATGAAAAAGTTTATAATTGAAATGCTAAAGTGATGAAAGATGCCGAACACTGCAAATATTATTCAATGGCTTGTCTAATTCAGTTTATTTGAAACACGGATTAGTTCGCAATGGGCAATGTAAACCAGACCGTGCTGCCTCCCCTACCATCCCGGCATAAATATTTATAGAAAACGCCTTTAAATCCAACAACGTTCTAATGCCTATGCCAATATTTTCTACTTGTTGGTGTCAGATCATGTTTTGACATAAATTGAGTCACCATAAGACTTATCTTCGTGTATGCTTTTTCAGTTTGGGCTGCGCAGTTCGCTGTTATTAATCTTTTTCACGCATTTGTGTGTTTATGCCTTTCTTTTTTGGAAACGCGGCATACGGCAGGAACGGCTGTCGGACAACATTTTAGGGGCCTTTTGTTTACTGTCAGCCCTTTTTATTTTTCCCTGGATGTCAGGTTTCGCCGGTTGGTATGATAGCCAACCCTACAGGGAGATCCTTTTTTATACACCCTTTATTCATGCGCTGTTCTTCGGTCCGTTACTATTTTTCTATCTTAAAAGTTTGACCAATGTGCAATACCGCTTAACTCGTCGCGACTGGTTTCATTTCATACCGGGAGCTTTATACCTGGTCTGGTGCATGATCATTGTAGTCACAGATAAGCTGTTGATTGGAAAATACTATTTGATGAATGGTGAAACGGATCCTGACTTTGATGCCTGGTACGGCTGGACATGGGGTGCCAGTATCCTATTTTATCTGATCTTATCAATCCGGTACTACCGCCAATATATAATCTTCACTGATTTTGAGTATTCGTTTGCAGATACAGCCAGCTTTAAATGGTTGCGCAATTTTTTGTATGCCTTTTCTTTATTGACCGTCCTGCTGCTTTCCGAACATATCGTCTCCCTGTTTATCGAATTGTTCTATGTACGTTCCTGGTATTATTTTTTCGCTTTCGCCTTGATAACCTATTACATGGCGATCAGCGCCTACAGTGCCGAACCTATTATCAAACTTAATTTTGAGCCGCGGCTGCTCACCACTTATACCGAGCCGCTGTTGTTAATCTCCGGAACAATCGATGTTCCCAACCAGGACCAGTCCTGGATGCTGGACTGGAAGTTAAAAGTAGATGGATTGATGAAGGAACAAAAAATCTATCTTGAACCAGAGCTAACCCTAACTGATCTCGCTAAAAAGATCGGCACGAATCCCTCCTTATTGAGTAAAGTTATTAACGGAGTTTACAATAAAAACTTCAACGACTATGTGAACGAGTTCCGGGTGCAGGAGGCTATCGCTTTGCTGCAAACACCCGGTTACCAGAATTTCAGTCTGCTCGCCGTCGCTTATGATGCAGGTTTCAACTCCAAATCCACCTTTAACCGGGCATTTAAAAAAGTGACGGGTAAAAGCCCGAAGGATTACCTGGTCAATTAGTGGATTCAAATCATGTTTTGAAGCGAAGAGGCTGCCTGATACCCCCACTTTTGAGCCATGAAAAAATCATTGCTCGCTATTTTTAGTTTTTTTACATTAACTGCAGCCGCTCAGGTAAGCGGAAAGGTTACTGATGATAATGGTATGGCTTTACCAGGCGCTGTTGTGTGCCTGTTTACCCAAACAAAGCTTAGCAAAACAATATTAACCGATACAGCGGGCTATTTTAGTGTGCCTGTGCCAAATTTGGACCACCTGATCATTACATCCACAGGTTTTATACCCGATACGATTTACTCTGCGGAACGGTCTTTAGGTACAATACGTCTTCAACCATCCGTCAATCAGCTTAAAGAGATCCGCATCCAGAGCAGACAGGCCCTGATCCACCAACAGACCGACCGTAGTGTAATCAGCGTGAACGACGCGATTAAAAAACTGGCGGCTAACGGGCTGGAGATTGTGAGCCTTGCACCGGGTATTACCATCAGTGACAATGAAGACGCCATCATGATGAGCGGCAAATCAGAAGTTCAGATCTTTATCAATGATAAGTTGGTTCAAATTACGGCAGGCGACCTGGCTAAGCTACTCAAAGCAATGCCAACCGGTAGCATCAAACAGGTGGAGTTAATGAGTAATCCGCCCGCTAAATACGAGGTTAATGGGAATACCGGCATTATAAACATTAAAACTAACGCCGTGGTAAAAGGCGTTACCGGTAACGCAGACCTGAGCACCTCTCAGGCCATCCATAACTGGGCCGATCTTTCGGGGCTCTTAAACTACGGCGCAGGTAAACTGGCGGTTAGCGGATACGCAGCCTGGCATAGCGGTGGCTACCTGACGGAGAACGTCAAAGCACGTCAGTTAAATCCCGGTGTATTAAATCAGCAAAACATTAACCTTGATAAATGGAGCGATCCCGTTTTCAGAGTAGCTCTGGATTATGGGCTTAACCGGAACAGTACTTTTGGCGGTATCATTGAACGGGAAGCCAGTACCAATACCGGCAGTTATGATACTTACTCACAGCAGGAGACTAATAGTTACCATACCATCAGTCAAAATCCTAATGTCCGCCACTGGAACACCTATAACCTGAACTACCGCTACATTGATACATTAGGTAGAGAACTGACCGTAGACCTTGACCGTGCTGATTTTAGCAAGAACAGCCAGATAACTTTGCTAACTACCGGTCAGGCCCCGATCAATTATGCCACCCTTACCACTATCAGAATCAACACGCTCAAAGCGGATTATGCACATAGCTGGAAGAACAAACTGAAGGCCGAAGCAGGTTTAAAGATCGCCGGTGTGGAGACCGGTAATAGCCAGGACATGAACCAATTCCATTACAGCGAGCAAATTCATGCTGCCTATACCAGTTTATCCAAATCCTATATCAGATGGGGTTGGCAATTGGGTTTAAGGGTGGAACAAACTAATGCCAAAGGAGAAACCAGGCAACTCATCAAACCTGATACCGGTTATTTCAACCTGCTGCCTTCAGCTTACCTAACCTGGATGCCCAATGCCAAACATCATTTTCGGTTATCGGTAAGCCGCCGCATCAGACGGCCGGATTACGGTGACCTGCAACCCTTTGTATACGTACAGGACCCCTTGAACCTGCAAACGGGCAACCCCGGCCTGCGGGTGCAGCGCAATGATCAGGCAGAGCTGGCCTACACTTTCAATGACCGCATTACACTACTAAGCACTTACAGCCGGGCCAATGACTACTTTAGTACCATTTATCAACAAGCCGGCAATATTTTGATAGCGATGCCGGGCAATACCGGTAAAATGCAAACGCTTAACTTTGATCTTAACTATCCTATTAGGGTCAGCAAATGGTGGAATATGCTAAATAAGGCTAATGTTGGCAACGATCGTTTTAACGGCGCTTTATTTCAGGGCCGCCTAGATCTGGATAAATGGCGATACCAGTTATCCACCAGCCAGCGTTTCGTTCTGCCGGGCGCCTACCAGCTGCAGCTGAGCGGACGTTATACTTCTGCTTCGCAAAACCTGATCTATTATCAGCAAAGCAGCGCCAATGTCAGCCTAAGTATCAGCCATAAACTATTTAAAGAACAGGCATCCCTTCGCTTCGGTATCAGCGATATTTTTAAAACGCAGCGTAATTATACCCGTGTAAGTTTCGGCAGCCTGAATTATACCGATCTGGGCACTTTTGAGAGTCGCCGGGTGTCGTTTAATTTCACCTGGCGATTTGGCAATACCAAAATTCGCCAGACCGAGGAGCGCGATCGAGGAGACGCTGAAGAAAAGGGGAGGAGCAGCAATTAACGGCTAATAAAGATCACAATTACCGCGATACCGTTTAACAGGATCTTTTTTAAACATGCCTATCATTTCCTTGACTGCGCAATTTTTAACTAAGTAATCACCAGTTTGATTTGAGGTATTCCGTATGCCCTCCCTAAATGCATCAGCAAAGAAGTAATTCTTTTGTGCAGTTGGTACGCTTAAAAACTACGTTCATCGGAAATTGCTGTTAAAAACTCCCGATACACCGCATATTCGTTTTCATAATCACGTAAATATGAAAACGCCGTCTCTCATCATCATGCTGATCTTTGCCTTTTTTGGCGCTATTGCACAAACCACAATTTCAGGTACGGTAAAAACAAAAGACAATCAACCTGCAATTGGTGTAAACGTAACCCTTGTCAACACTTACGACGGCGCTTCCACCGATACCGCAGGGAGATTCAGTTTTTTGACATCTGAAAAAGGCCGGTTCACTATCCGCTATTCAGCGCTTGGCTTGACAACCGACAGTATTACTATTGATGTAAAAGGCCAGCCCATCCAATTAACTTTAGTAATGGCAGAAGCCGCAAATGAGCTTAATGCAGTAACCATAACTGCTGGTACACTGGAAACCGGCGATAGTAAAAAAGGCGCTGTTTTAAACTCGCTGGATGTAGCTACTACTGCCGGTGCATTGGCCGATGTTGTTTCGGCGCTACGAACACTGCCGGGCACCAGCCAGGCCTTCGGCGAAAATGGTCTGTTTGTACGGGGTGGTGCAGCATCAGAAACACAAACTTATTTTGATGGCTTGCTGGTAAAAGATCCATTTGGCAGCCAGCTTCCAGATCTTGCTTCAAGAGGGCGTTTTTCTCCGTTTTTATTTAAAGGCACTACCTTTTCTACAGGCGGCTATTCTGCCCAATACGGGCAGGCGCTGTCATCAGCATTGCTTTTGGAAACTAAGGACCTGCCGGCCAAAACATCTACTGAGTTTTCATTAATGACTGTTGGAGTCGGCGCAGCGCATACTGAACGGAAAGAAAATAGTGCTTTAACAGTTGGGGCTAATTATTACAACCTCGGCCCGGCCTATAGTGTATTTAAGCAAAATGTTAACTGGGATGTGGCACCAGATCAACTTACCGCCAATGTGCAGTACAAATGGAAACCGACAAAAAATGGGTTCCTGAGGGTGTTTGCTCAATATGATGGCAAAAATGCGTCTCTGTTTACAAATAATAATGCTGTGGCTAATTCAGCACACATCATTAACCACAATAAAAATTATTACTTCAACTCCACCTACCAGGATATGCTGAGCCAAAACTGGAAGATACAAGGCGGTGTGGGATACGGCAACACGCACGAGACAGGTTTAATTGATAACAATACTTACCAAAAAAACACCGACCTGTTGCAAGGCAGGATCACACTTACCCATTATCTGGGTGGTGGCTCATTAATAAGAGCCGGTGGCGAAGTATCCAACAGCGGCCGCTTAGAAAGCTGGAACATGCAAAGCCGCAATTTTAATAATCAAATGGCGGCGGGCTTTGTTGAAGGCGAGATCAGGCTGAATACTTTTTTGATAGCACGCACCGGCTTCAGAGCAGAGTATCAAGATTTTAATAAAGGATGGACTGCCGCTCCACGCTTATCCCTGGGTATAAAAACCGGTGCCAAGAGCCAGGTGTCTTTAGCTTTCGGTAAATTTTACCAAAATCCGGATGAGGAATACCTGATCCAAAACAAGCAGCTTAACAGCGAACAGGCCAGCCATTTCCTGGTTAATTACCAGCATGTAGATGATGGCAGAACCTTTAGGGTGGAAGCCTTTTACAAAAGTTATAATGGCCTTACTAAGTATGATTTTACCGGCATTGCGCCTACCTATTCGGTTATCAACTTTACCAACCTTAACAACGGCGGCTCAGGCTATGCAAAAGGAATAGACATTTTTTGGCGGGATAAAAAAACCATCTCTGGCGGGGATTATTATATCTCTTATTCTTACCTGGACACTAAACGAGATTTTAGAAACTATCCGGCGCAGGTAACGCCTCCATTTGCCGCAAAACATACACTGAGCGCTGTTTACAAACAATATATTCC
Organism: Mucilaginibacter sp. HD30; assembly: GCF_054061755.1. Classification (NCBI taxonomy): domain Bacteria; kingdom Pseudomonadati; phylum Bacteroidota; class Sphingobacteriia; order Sphingobacteriales; family Sphingobacteriaceae; genus Mucilaginibacter; species Mucilaginibacter sp. HD30. The sequence goes on along the minus strand of NZ_JBSSEO010000001.1, from coordinate 441,476 downwards.
TTCTGTCACGTCAGAAATTGGCTTAACCTATTCTTATAGCAGCGGGCGCACATATTATAACCCTAATAACGCGGTGTTTTTAGCAGATGAGACAAAGAGCTTTAATAACCTCAGTTTTAACATCAGTTACCTTACCCGCTTGTTTAACAACTTTGCCGTAATATATGCGTCAGCAAGTAACCTGCCGGGTTTCAATAATGTGTATGGGTATAATTATTCGGCGAACGGCCAGTCGCGGGTACCCATAACTCCCGCAGCAAAACGCGATTTTATTATGGGCGTGCTCATTACCATAGGCGATAACACATTCAATCACTAACATAAAAACGATAAAAAAATGAAAACACTAAAATTAACATTGGCCATATTGCTGTTTGCAATATGCGCAAACGCACAATCAGGCGCCAATTACTTAAACGCCATGAAAAAAGGTCTGACAGCTTTTCAAAGCGACAGTTCATCGGCACAGCTGGTGCAATCTGCCAATTATTTTGAGCGCATTGCACTGGCAGAATCAAAGGAATGGTTACCCTTATATTATGCCGGCTATTGTAATTTGCTTGTAGCTATTGATGCTAAACAACCCAACCAAAAAGATGCTTTGTATGATAAAGCCATGGATTTTGCGCAGAAAGCGGATAAGCTGAGCCCGAAAAACAGCGAGATTGCTACCCTAATGGGTTACGTAACGTTTATGAAAATGGCTGTTGATCCAACAAACAGGGCCATGAATATGATGGGTGAAGCCAGTGGTTATTTAGATCTGGCGATTGCATTAAATCCGGAGAACCCACGCCCCTACTTTGTTAAGGGACAGAACACTTTTTACATGCCCATTGCTTTTGGCGGCGGCAGCGCAAACGCCAAACCATTATTTGTTAAGGCGCTGGAAAAATATGCAAAAGAAAACATTACAGGTATAGAGCCATCATGGGGTAAAGAGCGCTGCCAGGTTTTATTAAGCCAGTGCAAATAGACATTCTATTCAAATGTTGTATTTTAGTAAATTAGAGCAATAAATGTACGGGCAAAATATGTCTTTTAAGGGTGAGAGTATCTGGGTATGGAACATCCGGTACGGGCTCATAGGGATCGCTATTGGAGTAATTATCAATATTATCATCAGCGCGCTCAACGCCCATTTTTCGTCTATGCGAGAAATGTTACTAAACATTTTGTTCAGCTTGTTTATATCGCTAAGCATTACCAACAGCGTGTTTGTATACGAACGTTATTTACGTAATTGTAAAAGTAACTTATGGGCTTTTATTGCCGGGTATTACTTATGCAACCTGATTGGTATGGTAATAGGCGCTGAGTTGTCTTATTTTATTGTATCAGTAATTTTTAAAACACATTACAGTTTTTTAAACCACTTGCAGGACTACCGATTTAACGTTGTAATTGTGCTGATTGTTGGGACCTCCATGCTTTTGTTCAGAGTTCAAAAGGTATCGCTTCAAAACAGGATCAGTAAAACAGAATTAGACCTGGTTAAACTAAATCAGCTTAAAACGCAGGCGGAGCTACAAACCCTTCAATCGAAGATCAACCCGCATTTTTTATACAACTCCCTTAATGCCATTGCCAGCCTTATCCATGAAGATGCGGATAAAGCCGAGGCCATGACATTGAACCTTTCGCGGCTTTTTCGATACAGCCTCAACTCCAGCCAAGAAAACCTGTGCACTATAAGGCAGGAGATAGAAATATTGGAAACATACCTGGCAATAGAAAAAGTTCGTTTTGGCGAGCGGATAAAATTCAAAATAGATGTTGCTGAAGATTTATATGAAGAAAAGATCCCTCGTTTCTTGCTGCAGCCGCTGGTTGAGAATGCTTTTAAACACGGCTTAAATAATGTGGCAGAGCATGGCCTTTTGGAAGTAAGCATATTCAAAAATAGTGCAGTATTAGAGATTAATGTGGCTGACAACGGAAGCGCTTTTCCGGAGGAAATGGATATGGGTTATGGACTGCAGAGCACGTATGAAAAGCTCGACTTGATCTATCCGGATAATTACCAGGTGCAAATATTCAATCAACCCAAAAAACAGATCAGGATAAGCCTGCCCGCAAGCAATTGAGTTATGATTTGGACAACACTAATAGTTGATGATGAACAACTGGCCAGGCAACGCCTGAAACGTCTGCTGGAGCCATTTAACGAGATAAATATCATAGGCGAGGCGGCTAATGGCCTGGAGGCCTTAAACCTTATTGAAAAATTAAAACCCCAATTACTTTTTTTAGACATTGAAATGCCTGTGTTAAATGGCTTTGAGATGTTAGAAAGGCTAAGCACACAGCCAAAGGTGGTTTTTACTACCGCGTATGACCAATATGCTATCAAGGCTTTCGAAGAAGGTTCGATCGATTATTTGCTGAAGCCCGTTGAAAAGGACAGACTGGAAAAAACAGTAGCACGCTTAAAAACGCATCAACAGGAGCAGCAGCAAATTCCGATAGCAACATTATTGCAGCAATTGCAACCAAAAAATTCAGCAAAAAACCTGACGGTAAAGATCGGCGACAGAATCTTGCTCATAAAACCTGCAGACATAGTTTATGCCGAAGCGGAAGACAAATACGTATTTGTTTATACAAATGATGGTAAAAAGCATATAACAGATTATACCATTAGCGGGCTGGAGCAAAAGCTAAGCGAGCAGTTTATACAGATCAATCGCGGCGCAATTATCAATACTGATTTTATAAAAGAGATAAGAAAAGGCTTTAATGGTGCCAGGATATTTGTGATGGATCATAGCCCGGAAGTAAAACTGACATCGGGCCGATCATTTAACAGTTTGATCAACAACAGATTTGAGCTATAATAGTACTAATCAATCACAAATCTCCAATATTATAAAGGCTGACATTACTTTATGCGCTCAGCGAGGGAAAGTCAACAGGTATGCCGGAAATACCAATCCTCTTTTGGTATTTTCAGGCTATTGGTTGATTTTAAATCTATACTTTTGGTCAGTTAAAAAAACTCTGCCATGTTTGTTGCTATTCTAAAAAAACTTTATCTGCGTGATCTGGGTAAACTTCGCACCGAGATCGAACTATACCACAATGAGCAAAAACTTTGGTATACAGAGGAGGGTATCACCAATTCAGCGGGAAACCTTTGCCTGCACTTAGTAGGGAATTTGAATGCTTACATTGGTGGCGTGTTAGGTAATACAGGATTTGTTCGTAACAGGCCATCGGAATTTTCTTTGCGCGATGTACCGCGTGCTGAACTTTTAAAAAGTATTGATGACACCATTAACATGATTGCTACAACGCTTGATAAATTAAGTGATGATATTTTAGCCGAAGAGTATCCACAGTTGGTTGCAGAGGAAACGGTTACTACAGGATATTTTTTGAGCCATCTTTCATCGCACCTTATGTACCACCTTGGCCAAATTAATTATCATCGCCGTTTGTTAGACAAAAATCAAACGGATTGAAGCTGTTTTATGCAAACATCAACTTAGCTCGTGTAAATCAGTTATGTAATTAAATTCCCACAAGTTGTGGAAACTGAATATTCTATTGGGTAAAAAAAATCGCAATAATTCCACAGTTTCTAAACAGTTAAATTAAAACGACCAAAGTTTAATTTAAGAGCAATTGGCTGGCTTTTTGAACGTAAAACGGCAAAACCCCCAAGTCATGATTATTAAAATCTTCTCATCAATAGGTTTGATAACGCTCACATTAGTTATCATAACAATGGTTTCTATCCAGTCAATAATTAACAAAGGTCCATCCGACAGCGTATGGGAATATGTGCTTTTGCTTTTGTGCCTGGTTTTACATACCTGGCGAGCAATCCTAAGCACACGGTTAAATAACTCAGGCCCTATTAAACGCAAAGAAGCTGTTTCTCAATAGCGTCTCAATCGTCTACCTTTTAATTCTATGCATTATGCCCGTCAGAAACAGGACATTTGAGAACATGCTGCAATTTATGTTTGGTCTGCTCATCTTAATTGTAATTGCAGACGCTATATATAAACTCATTAAAAGCTTCCTTTAAGTACAGGGAGTAGTACGGCAACAAACAACGGCGCAGCTGCACCATCTTGCCAGTTGCTGGCGAACTGAGTTAGCCTGCCATTTGCGCATGCCACCCAAATGCTCTGGTTGATAGAAGGAGCATACCGGCGCTTTCAATCCACTTTTGCGTAAATGCCAATTACTGCATTTAGGCGCACACCCAACAAAAACATTATTTTTTTGTTAAATTCACGACTTTTGAAGTGGTAATGGCGTATTTCTGAACCACGTGCAAAAGGAAAATAACGTTAATAATTAGCATGTCAGTATTATTGGTAGAAGATGAGCCGAAGGTAGTATCGGTTGTTAAGCGCGGGCTTGCCGAGTATGGTTTTGATAACATAAGCGTAGCAACTGATGGCCTTACGGGGCTGCAAATGGCTGCAGGCTATCCGTTTGATCTTATTATACTTGATGTTATGCTGCCCAATATAGATGGTATACAGTTGTGCAAGCGCATAAGGGCTATTGACACACGCACCCCCATATTGATGCTTACTGCGCTTGATTCTACCGAAAACATTGTAATGGGGCTTGAAAGCGGCGCAGACGATTACCTGGCAAAGCCATTTAAAATGGCCGAACTTGCAGCCCGCTTAAAAACGCTGCTAAGGCGCAGCGGAAACGAGCCTAAACAAGATGCTACCACTTATACCTGGGAGGACCTTGAACTGGATATGGATGCCAAGGTACTGTCTCGCAATGGCAAGCAACTTAACCTGTCGCCCACAGAATATAGGTTAATAGCGTATTTTATGAAAAACCCCCGAAAGGTACTGTCGCGGGTACAGATATTAGAAAGCGTTTGGGATATAAATTTTAATTTAGGCACCAACGTTGTTGATGTGTACATAAATTACCTGCGCAAAAAGCTGGATAAAACTAACCTGACACGTTATATCCAAACCGTTTTTGGTATGGGTTACATGCTAAAGGAGGAAGAGTAATTGAAGATCACCAGCAAAATAACCTTGCTTTTTCTGGTCTTGTCTACAGGTATATTGCTGTTGCTTAACGCCTTTATCCTCTATTTTGAATACCAATTTAATTACCGCGACTTTTTTAAACGACTTGAGGCCCGTACTAATCTTACAGCCGAGATAAATTTGCTGCCCGGCGGCGATAAAGATGCCTACCAGGAAGTACGCAACCGCTACCTGGAGCGCCTTGACGGCGAAACAGAATATATTATTAAAGCAGATAAAAAAGGCCACTATAAAAACCCCGGGGTACCCAAAGCTTTTTTTCAGGATATTATTGATCTTAACAGCATAACTTACCGTAAGGGAAACAAGTTTTTTGCCGGCAAAGTGTTTAAAGTAAAGAACGACAGCTATATAGTAATAGCCACGGCACTAAACGCATACGGCCTGAGAGAGATAGTAGAATTGCAAAAAATATTATTGATTGGCTTTTTTGGTGCACTGGTTATTGTATTTTTTGTAGGCAGGGCATTTTCTAATTACACATTTGCACCGGTACGTAAAATTATCCAAAAGGTTAACGGTATTACGTCTGATAATTTGCATCTGCGGCTTGACCAGCCTCGCGGTAAAGACGAAATAGCGGAACTGTCGCACACTTTTAACGACATGCTTAACCGGTTGGAAACCGCCTTTGAAACGCAGAACAATTTTGTCAGCAATGCTTCACACGAGTTGCGTACTCCATTAACGGTAATAAACAGCGAGCTTGAGCTGGCGCTTAATAATAGTCAGATTGACGACAAGCATCACGAGGCACTGAGCGTCATACACAATGAAACCGACAAGTTGATACAGATGCTTAACAGTTTATTATCATTAGCACAAACCGGCTTTGACGGTAAAAAACAAAACTGGCAGCCTATACGCATGGACGAACTTGTTTTAACAGCAGTTGAATCGGTAAAAAAAATTATCCCGACAAGCAAAATTGAAATAGATTTTTCGGGCTTACCACCGGATGCTGAGAACCTGCATGTATCAGGCAATTTAAACCTGCTTAACCTGGCCGCCACTAATATTATCAGCAACGCATGTAAGTACTCGCACAACGATATGGTGAACGTTAAACTGTTTTGTAGGAATAACAGTATTGTATTTTCTGTAACCGACCAGGGTATTGGCATACCCGCCACGGAGGTACAACATATTTTTGAGCCTTTTTTCAGGGCATCAAACACACACGACTATAGTGGGCACGGCGTAGGTTTGCCTTTAACCTTAAATATCATCCGTTTACACAATGGCACCATTGGCATACGCTCTGAAGTAAACACAGGTACAGAGATACAGGTATTTTTACCGCTTGATGGTGTTAAACTCTAATTAAAATATAATAAGTCTCTTAAAGGTTCTTAATAAGCTCGGAGTACAATTGTAACATAACAATTAGTGCTCACTTAAAGCTTCAAGAACATGAAAACAGTACTTATTCCAACCGACTACCGAACCGAATCACTACAATACATTCCTAAGTTATTATCAAAGTTCTATCCTGAAAAGGTTGACGTAGTTATGGTGCACATGATGAGCGTTACCGACTGTGTTAGGGAACTGCTGATGCTAAGCCGCCGCTCTGAAGAATACAAACACATTTCTGATGATTTTTACAAGGCCTGCATCAGCCTTAAAAACGAGCACCAGCATCAGCTTAATAACATCCGTCTGGAGTTTTTTTACGGCAATACTACGGTAGCTTTTAAAAACTTTATGGAGTTGCATAACATTGATGCCGTTTTGCCGCTTAAAGACTATAAATACCAAATGCTTAATAAATCAAGCATAAATCCTGATGAAATGATTGGTCGTTGCGGCAAAAAGATAGCGACGATAAATGGCATAGAACTGGAGATAAAACCGGTTGCATTAAAACCGGAAGTGATTAGAGAGAGGGAACAAGAACCTATGCTTGCTGACCAATATGTATAACCAAACTTAAAAACGCTATGTTACTAAAGAAAAACATTCCGGTAAGCTACGTTGTAGGCAAAATAAAAATGGAACTGGCACTACTTGGCATTTACTCCAGCTTAGTATATATTGCCCATACCGTATGTAATTTTCCCGGCGTATCTATACCTATTGCCATACCTGCAATATTGGGTACCATTATATCATTATTGCTTGCTTTCAGGTCTAACCAGGCGTACGACCGCTGGTGGGAGGCCCGCACGTTGTGGGGCTCAATCGTAAACGATTCGAGATCGTTCGCACGTCAGACACTTACTTTTGTTGACAATTCATATGATGATGAAGACAGGTCTGCCTTGCGCGAACGTATAATAAAAAGACAAATTGCCTGGGTTTACAGCTTAAGCAAACACCTAAGGGGGCAAAACGCGCACGAAACACTTAATAACCTGATATCTGAGGAAGAAAAACGGGCGGTTTTAAGGCTTGATAACACACCGTTGGCGTTGTTAGAGCAACATGGCAATGACCTGCGCTTATTGCTGCGCCTGGGCTGGGTTAATGAATACCAGCAGATTGCCATGGACGAAACGCTTAACCGCTTCTCTAACGCTATGGGTGCCTGCGAGCGGATAAAGAATACCGTGTTCCCGGTTACTTATAGCTTGTACATTCATATGCTGGTGATACTGTTCGCGCTGCTGATGCCCTTTAGTTTGATAGAGTTTTTTGGCATATTCCAGATCCCGCTGGTTGTGGCTATATCGGCATCGTTCTTCCTGATAGAGAAGATGGCTATTCATCTACAGGACCCGTTTGAGAACAAACCTACGGACACGCCTATGACGGCGATAAGTAAAAAAATTGAAAATGACCTGCGCCAGCTGCTTAAAGATGAGTACGCCAAAGTATCTGAACCCGGAACTGCGCCGCAAAATAACGTCATGTTCTATATTTTGTAACACGACGATAATAAAGGGTGGTCTGAAATAAATTACAGCCACCCTTTACCATTGTGATTAATACAGTTTAGCCAATGAATTTTCTTCTTTGATAGCCGCAACCAACTCATTGATCTTTATGTAGCCGGCATTATACAATATACCTGCCATGCTTATTCGCTTTACGCCGCAATCGGCTAATAGCTGCACGTTGGCAATGGCGGATACACCAACAACATTTACAGGGAGATTAACTGCTGATACAATTTCTTTAATTATTCCGGTATCGCTTACTCCCGTTACAAACAAACCATTAGCACCGGCCTGCTTGTAACGCCCTGCCCTTGCTATCACTGTTTCTACAGGATCGGGTAGTTTTTGAAGGAACACATCAGTACGGGCATTAATAAATAACTGCTGATTAGTGCTTTTAAGGTATTCGCTAACAGCATATAGCTTCTCTAAATAAATTTCCTCGCCCTGGTTATCTTCCAGGTTGATGCCTACCGCCCCAATGTCAATAATCTGCTGGATGTTACTGGTTAGTTCTTCCAGATCATTTGTATAACCCCTTTCCATATCAACAGATAAGGGAACATTGATAGCCGATTTTATCCGCCCTATGATGTACAACATTTCGTCGAACGGGATTTGCTCGCCATCCTTGTAGCCCAGTGAGTCGGCAATGGCGCCGCTTGATGTGGCAACCGCGTCAAATCCTGTTTTTTCAATGATCTGAGCGCTTCTGGCATTCCAGGCATTGCCAACTAACAGCGGCTTTGATTGGTGATGAAGGTTATAAAATATCTGATAGTGATCCATAATGATTTTACAAAGCGGGCTTTTCTACTGCCCCGGTAGTAATTAACGTAAACAGACTATGTTCAATAAGCTGTTTCCAGGCAGTTGAGCAGCCCTCAAAACATTCAACATTTGTATCTAAACCAAGGTGTGTAAATTTGATCTGCGTTTCTTCGTCTTTTCTGCTGATGTCAAAAATTATTTTCGTACCCGTCCATTCATTTTTATCCTCCACAAAATTGATCTCACTTTCCGTAACCAGCCATACCACTTTTTCACCGGGGATTGATTCAACCACGCGTTGCTTTGAATAGTGCATGTCCTGGTACCTGTATGTAAATTCATCACCAAGATTTTTGGTATCACCTTCAAATTCTCCAGACCACCACTCACGCGGGCTGTTAATAATGTCAAAAACTTCTGTTGGTGTTTGATCTACCGTTATGGTAGTAGTAAAATCTGATGCTTGCATGTTAGTTAATATTAAGTATGACATTTTTTTAGACGATTACGCTATTTAAAACAATTTTTCCGGCGGCGGCTTAACACCTGCCAGGCGCAGGTAAACAGTGGTCTGCCCCCTGTGATGTGCCTGATGCTCTAAAGCTTTGGCTAAACCTGTTCTTTTAGGCATATCAAAGCTTCCTATCATTTTAACGTTCTGGTCTAACTGCGCTTCGGGCATCTTTTTTATCTGATCAATAACAAAATCATAGCTGGCCAATACTACTTTAGTTACGTTCGCTTTGGTTTTATCCGGGCTCTTTTCCAGATCGCCAACCGTGTATGCGCTCTTTATCCCTATAGCTGATGAAGTAAGGCCATAGTTAGCATCTGCCAGATGCAATAGTTGTTCAGCAAATGATCGCATCTCGGGCGTTGGTTTTAATGTGTAACCGCTTTCGGGCATGGCATCCATATACTCTTGGGTGTAAGTTTTTGACCTTTCCCATTCTTTTACAATATCAACTGCTTTTACCTGTGCCTTTGCAAAATGACCGGCCATAATTAAACATATTGCGATTATTAATTTTTTTAGTTTCATATGCGTATCTGAATTTTATAAAGCAAATCTAAATGTAATACAGGCACCCGGGATAGGGTAAAATAGACATTATGATGGGTTGATTTGGACAATCGAACAGCTTAACTTTACGGACATGAAACACATTACTATAATTGCCCCCGACGCTCAGACCAACCTGGGTACCGTAGCTTGTATAGCGGGTGCCTATGAAATACTAACCAGGGCAACTCAATATTTTAAAGAGAGCGGCAGCAAGGAGGTGTTTAAAATTGAGATAGCAGGACTATCTCAAAATACAGGGTTGGCAGGTGGACTTTTCTCTATTAAAACACATATCCATATTAACGATGTTGGTAAAACCAATTTGATCATCATACCATCTTTAGAGAGTTTTGAGATTGCGCAAAAAGGCAACACGGAAATTGCAGACTGGATAACAAAACAATATAAAAACGGCAGCGAAATAGCCACCATGTGCAGCGGCGCGTTTATGCTTGCCTCTACCGGTTTATTGGATGGCAAGAGCTGCTCTACCCACTGGAACTATGCCAATAAATTCAGGGCATTATTTCCTAATGTAAACCTGCAGCCGGATGAGTTGATAACCGATGAAAACGGTATCTACACCAACGGCGGCGCCTACTCCTTTTTAAACCTTGTACTCTATCTGGTTGAGAAATACTACGACCGCAAAACAGCCATTTTTTGCTCCAAAGTCTTCCAGATTGAAATAGACAGGCAACGCCAGTCGCCATTTATAATTTTTAAGGGGCAAAAACAACACAGCGACGAAATGGTGAAGGATGCACAGGCCTACATAGAAAGCCAATTGACGGACAAGATCTCCATTGAGACCCTATCTGCTAAATTTGCAGTAGGCAGAAGAAATTTCGATAGGCGGTTTATAAAAGCTACGGGAAACACCCCCATTGAGTATATGCAGCGTGTTAAAGTTGAGGCAGCAAAGAAAGCATTCGAAACCACCCGCAAATCAATTAACGAAATTATGTATGAGGTAGGCTATTCTGATCTGAAGGCTTTCCGCGAAGTGTTTAGAAAGTTTACAGGTGTTTCGCCGTTGGTGTACAGGAGTAAGTATAATAAGGACGCGGCGGGTATTTAACATAGCAATGGTTTTGAAACCTTGAATGTTCGAAAGAAATGATATGCCAACAAAACTCCCCTCTTGAGAGGGGGTGCGTAGGAATTGCGCGGCTGCGGGGTGTGTTAATCCGCTCACATAACACACCCCTACACCCCTCTCGAGAGGGGAATCGCACCGCCCGCCGCTCTTTTTAAATCCTCCAAACAATCTTATTTTCAAACCCTCGCAATAAACAGCGAACCTCAATTTCAGACATTTTCTTAATTAAATTTGCGTAGTTAAATAACTACATATATATTTGTAGTCAAATAGCTACATAATGAATTTAAGACGAGATGTATTTCAGGCCATTGCGGACCCTACCCGCCGAGCCATTTTACTTTTGCTGGCATCGCAAACCATGACGGCCGGTGCAATAGCCGCCAATTTTGATACAGCCCGACCGACGGTATCTAAACATTTACAGATCCTTACGGAATGCGAATTGCTGGCGCAAACACAAACAGGGCGCGAGGTTCACTACCATATTAATGCGAAAAAAATGAAAGAAGTAGCAGCGTTTATTGAACCCTTCCGCCAAATGTGGGACGACAGATTCAACAAACTAGAAGCCATTATGAAAACCTATCCGCAGAAAAAATAATAAACCTTTTATGGAACTAAAAACAAAAGTTGCTGCCGACGACGGTAGGCACGATCTTACCATTACCCGCCAATTTGATTTACCAGTGGCCTTACTTTTCAAAGCCTACACCGAGGCCGAAATTATAGAACAGTGGATGGGAACCAAGGTGCTTAAACTGGAAAACAGAAAGCACGGTAGTTACCGCTTTGAAACTACCGACCCGAAGGGTAATAAATATGGGTTTAACGGTGCTATTCATGAGTTCATCGCCGATGAAAAGATAATCCGCACCTTTGAGTTTGAGAACATGCCCTTTGATGTGCAACTGGAGTTTCTGGAGTTTGAAAAACTGACAGATGATACCAGCAAACTCACCATCCATACCATTTACCGCTCTGTTGAGCAGCGCGACGCGGTACTGCAAATGCCATTTAAACAAGGCATTAATATGGCGCATAATCGTTTACAAGAGATAGCCGATAAATTACAATAACACCATGACAAAGAGAAACACTATAATTTATTGGATAGCCACGCTTTGGCTGTCGTTAGGAATGTTATCCACCGCAATAGTGCAATTATTGAAAGTAAAGGATGAAGCAACCATGATGGCGATGCTGGGTTATCCTTTATATCTGCTTAACCTATTGGGCATATGGAAAATTTTAGGCGTGATGGCATTGCTAATTCCTAAATTTGGTTTAGTAAAGGAATGGGCCTACGCGGGTTTTTTCTTCGCTATGTCGGGAGCAGTGTATTCGCATTTGGTCGTCGGGGATAAAGCTATCTCGCTTTTTGGCCCCGCGTTATTAATAGTATTAACCATTGTATCGTGGTATTTCAGGCCCGCAGAAAAGCGGGTAATATCCGTTAATTAATAAATTATGAGCAACAAAAAAACATTATCACCACAGCAAAGCACAGAATTGCTGGGCATCCTTAAAGCACGTTTTGAAAGCCATATGCAGCGCCACAGCGGCATAAGCTGGGCTAACGTACAGCGAAAACTGGTGGCCGATCCTGAAAAAATATGGGCATTAAACGAAATGGAATTTACCGGCGGCGAACCGGATGTGGTTGGCTTTGATGATAAAACCGGCAAGTATATTTTTTTTGATTGCTCGCCAGAAAGCCCCAAAGGGCGCCGAAGCGTTTGCTACGACCGTGCAGCATGGGAAGGTAGAAAAGAGCACAAACCTGAAAATACCGCGATGGATCTGGCTGCAGAAATTGGTGTTGAAATATTGAACGAAGCCCAATACCGCGAACTGCAAAAGTTGGGCAGCTTTGATCTAAAAACTTCAAGCTGGATAAATACGCCCGCAGATATCAGAAAATTAGGCGGTGCAATTTTTTGCGACCGTAGGTATAATACGGTGTTTGTTTATCATAACGGCGCAGAGTCATACTACGCAGCAAGGGGATTTAGGGGAGTGTTAAGGGTGTGATGAAAACTATTTTGTCATTCTGAGCGATAGCGAAGAACCTTATAAAACTGACAGGTAAAGCGCAGACTGGCCGCAAGATTGGCAGGGCTTTCTATCTATGAGATAAATAGAACACATCATTGCAAACTACTACAACATTCAAATTTACTGTTAAGCTTTAGATACATTCTGAATAGCACAAAGCCTGTGCAGCACGGCCACATAAAATTATCTTTGCCCTAAATATTATAAATACATGGCAACAAAACTTACCATTAACAATAACGGTTCGGTTAAAATAGACGGCGATTTTGAAATAGTAGATATGCAGGGCAATGCCTACGGCTTGCAAGGCAGAACAGTAGTATCTATATGCCGCTGCGGCTTATCTGCCAACAAACCATTTTGCGACGGATCGCACAAAGGGCACTTTGAACATAACGCTATAGCGTTTGATCTGCCGCCTAAAAAGGTGTAATTACCTTTGAGACGAAACATGACTACAAATAGCGATGGGCTGAAACCCATCGCTATTTGTATATTTACCCCTCAATGCTCTCTCAATACAACAAACTCAACAACCTATTAGGCTGGCTGTGCTTTGCCATTGCCGCCATAACTTATACACTTACTTTAGAGCCAAGCGTAAGTTTTTGGGATTGCGGCGAGTTTATTTCATGCGCCTATCGTTTACAGGTGTCCCACCAACCGGGCTATCCCCTCTTTGCCATGTTGGGCAAAGTATTTTCACTACTCTCATTCGGCGACCGAACTAAAGTTGCCTATTTTACCAACTTAGGTTCGGCTATAGCAAGTGCAACAACGGTTATGTTTTTGTTCTGGACCATTACGGCCATCGCCAAAAAATTACTGGCAAATAGTAAGCAATGGACCGGCCAACAGCAAACCCTTTTAATAATGGGTAGCGGTTTAGTTGGCGCACTTTGTTTTGCTTTTTCTGATACTTTCTGGTTTTCGGCGGTAGAAACCATTGTGTTTGCCTTATCGGCCCTATGCACCGCAGTTGTTTTTTGGGCGATATTAAAATGGGATGCTCATGCTGATGAGCCCGGCGCCGATAAATGGCTGATATTTATCGCTTATATAGTTGGCCTGTCCATTGGTATCCACTTGCTTAACCTGCTTACTATTCCGGCTATTACGCTGGTGTATTTTAACAGACGCAACCAGGTAATTACCTTAAAAAAATTAGTCATTGCCCTTTTTGTAAGCGTAATTATTTTAGCTGTAGTACAATTCGGCATAAGGCAGTTTACCATAAAGGCAGCCGCTTATGTTGATCTCTACTTTGTTAACTCGCTTGGCTTTGCCTTTAATACCGGGGCCATTTTATTTTTTATAGTGCTGGTATTGGTATTAGTCTGCGCTATCATCTACAGCATAAAAAAGCAAAAACCCACTTTAAACCTTATATTGCTGTGTACTGCATTTATTTATTTCGGTTATGGCTCATTTGCTTATATCCCTATCCGGGCAGCAGCAGGTACCAACATGAATAACTCAAACCCCGACAATGCCTTCACGCTTAACAGCTATCTAAACCGCGACCAGTACGGGCAAATGCCTTTACTTTACGGGCCTTATTTTGATGCCAACATAGTTGAGCGGAAGGATAACGGCACCATGTATATTAAAGGAGAGAAACGCTACGAAGAATCGGGCAAGAGGCCTGCTTATACATATGATCATAATACGTTCTTCCCCCGTATCTTCAGTCGTGACGGCGGCGACGTGGGCTTTTATCGCCAATGGCAGCAAATTCCGGCAGACCGGGCACCTAACTTTATTGACAATATTGGCTTCTTTTTAAGCTGGCAAACGTACCAGATGTACGTGCGCTACTTTATGTGGAACTTTGCCGGCAGGATTAACCAGATGGATGGGCAGCAGCACATGGGCGGCTTTAAAGGTTATGTTGATGGCGACTGGACCACCGGCATTTTAGATGGTTTTAAACAGCTCCCTAAATCGGTTACCCAGGGCACTAATTACATCCCACTGTACGGGCTACCGCTTATAATTGGTTTGCTGGGTATGTGGTATCATTTTAAACACCGCAAGCGCGACGCTATTGTTGTGCTGTTGCTTTGGTTTTTTACGGGCATGGCCATTGTATTATATGTTAATCAGCCCGCCGTACAACCCCGCGAAAGAGACTACTCCTATGTATGCTCGTTTTATGCGTTTGCAATTTGGGTAGGCATAGGTGCAATAGCATTAGCTACGCTGCTTAAAAAAATGCTGACAACACAAGGAGCCGTTGTAGCTGCTTTAGCTGCATGCCTGTTAATGGCACCGGTTTTAATGGCTTGCCAGGAATGGCGCGGCCATAATAGGTCTACCAAAACTGTTGCCCGCGATATAGCTTACAATTATCTTATGTCCTGCCCGCCAAATGCCATATTATTCACTTATGGCGATAACGATACCTACCCCTTATGGTACGCGCAGGAGGTAGAAAACATTAGGCCCGATGTGCGTGTGGTGAATATCAGCCTGCTATCAGCAGATTGGTACATCCGCCAAATGCAGCGACCAATGAATCAATCTGCGGCCTTGCCTATTACCATGCCATTCAGCAAATACAAAACCGGTGTACGCGACGTAGTTTATTACCACGACAGCGGCGCAGAGGGCTGTAAGGAGCTGAAAGACGTTTTTGATGGTATTATTTCAGACGAAGGCAGTTTTAAAGGGCAAAACGGTGCAGTTTTTAATACCCTCCCTACAAAAGACCTTAAAATAACCGTTGACAGCGTAGCAGTTAAAAGAAACAATGTAGTAGATTCTAAGCAGCGAGCATACTTAGGAGACAGCGTTACATGGCGGTACAACTCCGACTATATAATGAAAGATGATCTGGCCATTTTAGATATCCTGGCGCATAACAATTGGAAACGACCGATATGTTTTACCGTTACTATAGGCAATGCAAACCTGGCGGGCTTGCAAAACTATCTGTATCGCGAAGGATTCACTTACCGTTTTTTGCCTCTGAAATCAGATACAACGCTGGCGGACCAAACGTTGAAAACCAACAGCGCGGTTATGTATAATAACCTGATGAATAAATTCAGGTTTGGCAACTACAAAAATGCAAAATACCTGGACGAAGAAAGCCGAACCATGTTTTACTCGGTAACAACAAATGCCTTTACGTTGCTGGCAAACGATCTGATAAAACAAGGTCGCTCTGCTCTGGCTGCCAACGTTATCCGCAAGTATGACAAAGAAATGCCCGAAATATTTGCAGATATGCGGGGGGCAAATAACAGGCTTACTATAACCAAACTGGCTTATCAATTAAACCAAAAAGCCATCGGCACAAAAATGGCGGAAGGCCTTGATAATTACGTAACAGACCAGCTTGACTATTACGCACGGCAATTGCATAGCGGCAGCGTTAATGGCTATAATATTGTTACCGGTATACAAATACTGAAAGAGCTTGCCGATTTAAGCAAAAAAAACGGCCAGACCGGGCTTAATAAAAAACTAAGCGATAAAACCAACCATTACCAGGTTAAATTTGCTGAAGTGATAGCTTTCATGAACAACGAAAAACAAGATAAATAACAGCGTAAAAACATTATTACATTTTTTTATATCGTTTTACCAGACTATTTATTTTACCTTGTGGCAGCATAAACCGCAAAACACACTCAAATATTGAAACCCAAAGTTGTTAAGTCTGCAGACTATAAATGTCCTAAATGCGGCGCTCCGTTTCATTTTAAACAACGCCGCGGGCTTTTTGTACGAATATTTCTGCCATTTTTACCTATAATGAAGCTATTTTGTGCAAAATGCAGTAAAGGCAGATACGTTTGGTTGCGCGATAGTAACTAGTGCGGCGTTAACGTTTGCGTAGTTTATTTACGCTGTTTTAGTTGGATATATATAACTTTAAATTCCAATTAAACCTACTGATGAATATCAATGAAAATTCCCGCAGACAATTTTTAAAGCAAACGGCTATGGTAGCCGGAGGCAGTATACTTCTTCCACCGGCAATTGCATTTGCTTCACCCCCTCCTCCACCGGCTGTAAAAGCAGCAGATGCCAAAATACGTTTCTCGGTAATAGGTATTAACCACAGCCATATAAACGCCATGGTTGATGCCGTAACACGCGGCGGCGGGCAATTAGTTGCTGTTTACGCCAAAGAAGCCGATCTGCTTGCCGGTTTTATGCGCCGATACCCAACTGCCAAAAAAGCCGCAACTGATACGGAAATATTAGAGGACCCTTCCATTCAGCTGATATTGAGCTCCGGAATTCCGGTAGACCGCGCTCCGCTGGGCGTAAAAGTGATGCAGCATGGTAAAGATTACCTGGTTGATAAACCCGGCGTGATAACACTGGCCCAGCTGGCCGAGGTGCGTAAAGTTCAAAAGCAAACCAAACGTATCTACTCCATAATGTACAGCGAGAGGCTGGAAAACCGCGGCAGCGTTAAAGCCGGCGAATTGGTACAGGCAGGCGCCATAGGCAAGGTGGTGCAAACCATCAACATAGCCCCGCATAAAATGACGCCCAAAAGCCGCCCCGATTGGTTTTTTGACACTAAATATTACGGTGGAATAATCACTGACATCGGCTCGCATCAGTTTGATCAGTATCTGTTTTATACAGGCTCTACCACGGCTGAGGTTACAGCATCGCAGGTAGCCAATGTACATAACCCGCAATACCCCAAATTTGAAGATTTTGGCGATGCAATGGTGCACGGCAACGGTGGTATGGGCTACGTACGGTTAGATTGGTTCACACCGGATGGCGTAAGCGTATTTGGCGATGGCCGCCTTACCATTCTGGGTACCGATGGGTATATAGAAGTGCGTAAGTACATTGATATAGCCGGTCGCCCGGGTGGTAGTCATTTGTTTTTGGCTGATAAAAAAGGCATACAATATATTGACTGCTCAACCCAGGTGTTGCCATTTGGCGAGCAGTTTGTAAACGATGTTGTTAACCGTACCGAAACCGCCATGCCGCAGGCCCACTGCCTTTTAGCCACCGAATTGGCACTGCAGGCACAGGCTAAAGCCAAGCGGTTAGATTTGAAGCTTTAGTAGAAGCTAAATATTGAACACCGAATGCTGAATTTCTAATAATGAAGTTAACACATCGGCGTTGGACATTCAGCGTTCGGTGTTTGAATATTAAAGTCTTCCCCACAGGGGGGAGATTTAGAGGGGGCTAAAACCTTTTAAAACTTTATAAGTTATATCATCATGGCAAACTTCAACGAAATAATAGCATCAGATAAACCGGTACTGGTAGATTTTTCGGCCGAGTGGTGCGGGCCATGCAAAATGATGCCACCCATTTTGCAGCAGCTTAAAAGCACAATGGGCGATAAAGTAACGGTTATAAAGATCGATATAGATAAAAACCCCACAGTTGCCAACGCTTACCGCATCCAAAGCGTACCCACGCTAATGGTATTTAAAAACGGCGAAAGCAAGTGGCGACAAAGCGGCGTGGTACAGGCAGCGCAGCTGCAACAGGTGCTAACACAATACTTGTAAACTTAATACAGGCTTAGCGCCCGCTTTATTTAAGTCTTTTAAATTTATACTATAATTTTTAACGCATAATTAACATTCACACCGCAATATTTTGCGCGGAATAATGTTTCAATTATAAGCATCTGCATAAAAAATTACAGCTATCTATAAAAAACGGAGGGTATATGTTACAGCAATTAGGGTTTTTGCCACAGCGTCAGTTTCATGTGTTAATTAACCTGCCCGGGCAGGAACTTAACCTAACCGTTTTACCCCATAACGACGGCCATTTCAGGGTGATGGAACACGGTGAAGTATTAGGCGAAGTTGACCTTACCCCAGACCATACCTGCGTACGCCGCAGCGGAGACCTTAAAAAAAGCGTTATGGACCAGCTGGAGCAGCACATAAAAAACTACTACCGCGAGTTTAAGAGCTTGTTTGCGTGACCTTCGCCAAGCTCAGGTTGACACCACCCGATAGATATAAAGCAGCAAAGGCCCCAAATGGGGCCTTTGCTGCTTTAAAAAGAATAAACACTTATTTAATTTCTATCTGGCGGCGTACCGCTTTAGCTTCCTCGCGTTTAGCTATGTCAATTTTTAAGACGCCATCGGTATAGGTGGCATCAATCTGCTCGGCGTTGGCACTTTCGGGCAGGGTGAAAGAGCGCACCCACTGGGTGTAGCTGTACTCGCGTTTGCTGTAATTTTTCTGAACGTCGTTTTGTTCATTGCGTACTTCAACGGCAATGTTCAGCACGTTACGGTCAAGGTTTAGTTTAAAATCTTCCTTTTTTAAGCCCGGAGCAGCCAGCTCCACATGGAAGTGGTCCTCAGTTTCGCTGATGTTGGCGGCAGGTACCCGCACAGTCATACGGTCGTTAAAAAAGGTATCGTTAAAAATAGAGTCGAACACGTCATTAAAGCCTGGCATTAATGAACCATTGTTCCTTTTGTCGGGATTAAATTTAACCAACGTCATAGGTCTTTCCTCCTTAATTTGTTAATGATTAAAACTTATAATTAATTAAACTATCTACCCTGTTTCAAGCCTTGTGCCAAACCAAAATGTGGTATTTTTAACTGAAAAAATTTCATTTCCGACTGAAAATTTTTCAGTTAAAATGTCAAAATTTCGCCGACTTAAGTTAATGGGGTATTGGCAGTATAACCCGCCAGCTCAGCGGCCAATGTTTCCAGCAGGGCTATGCCTTTTAGCAGCTCTTCCTCATTATTTACCTTACTAACGGTTTCGGCTTGCAAACCATTGATATAATCATCCAAATATGCATAAGTCCGTTGCAAAGTTATGGATGAACGCTTTAAACCTGCCCGCCTTGGCGACAGGAACAACGAGATTATGACCGAATTTATCCTATAATTCAACACCTGGATCTGCTCCAGCCGGGGCAGATCAACGACACCCGGTTCAACGCGGGCATGGCGGATTCCTTCAGACAATCGCGCCAGCCGCAAATGGGCCTCCTTGCGGGCCAGCCACACTTTTGCCTGGGCATCTTCATTAACTACGGCTAATAAAAACATTTTATTGCCTTCAACCGCGGCCCGGGCCAGTCCATCCAGCTCACTCCGTATCCATACCGGGAAAATAAAGATCCCGGCGAAAGCCAGCGCGCATCCCGCCAGGGTATAGCCTATACGGGCCGAAAGTATCATTACCGGCCCGCCGTGGTAAACGCTTAAACACAACACTACCGATATGGTTACACAGCAAACGCACCAGCTATAGCGGTACCGGTTCCAGGTGAAAAAGCCAAACAGCGCTAACACCGCTATGGCAAGCAGCACCACTGGCGACGATATAATTAAAAGCATTAAACTGGCCAGCGCAACACCCACCATGGTACCTGCAAGTCGCTCCAGATTGCGTTGCCAGGTAATGGCCAGCTTGGGGCGCGATACGATCAATATAGTAAGCAGCAGCCAATATGTGTATGGGTCTTTAACCACCAACACCGTAGCCAAATAGCCCACGGCAAACATCACCGTTAGCCGTAACGAAAAACGCAGCACCGGCGACCGGAAATTTAAATGCGAAACTATCTTGGCCCTATAACTACCCGCTCCCGACAGAAATATGCCCAGGTTAGCGCTTTCCGGTCGGCCTGTATCTAATTGCGGTAAAGCATCCTCGCGCTTGGTGCGGATGGCGTCTAAAAGATTGCGGATAGCATCGGCATTTATTAGTAAGCCGTTTATCACTGCCGCATCGGGTTGTGGTATTTGCCCTGCCAGCGTGGTTAAGCGGTTCACCAAGTTGTTATATTGGTCTGTACCGCCCGGCGCAGCTAACAATTTGCTAATGGGCACCACCCTGCTTAGCCACCGGGTTTCGGCGGCCTGTAAGCGGATGAGCTGTGCGGTAATAGCCAAAGCGCCCGATTGTTGCAGCCGCTGATGCACCTCTACATAATCATAATGCGTAGCCGTAACCTGCTCATACAGCCGTATAGCCTGTATAGCCGTATTGATCAAACTTTTAACATACGCACCCGAAGCGCGCATAGCCAGATCATCGCCCAATAAAATCTGCCTTACCACTTCCTGCTTTTCGGCCACGCGCAGGTGCAGCACAATGGTGCGCTTATAACTCTCTGCCAGCGGCACGCCCGGATCATAACAGGCAGCTTTGGCTTCCAGGAAGTCGGCTGTAGCGGCCAGCACCTCGCGCAGCGCCTGGTGTAACGACCGGAAGGGCCACACATACACCTGCACCAAGCTCACCAGGTAAAACCACGTTCCGCCTAAAAAAATATAGCAACTAAATTGTAGCGGATGCGCCGGGTGCAAACCCAACATAAACACCATCAGCGCTATGCCCATACCCCCCGCCCCTGTAGACCGGCCACCCAAGGCGCCCAACATGCTCAGCACAAAGGTGAGCACAACAAGCGTAATACCCGTTGTTACGGGGCTGTTTAAACTCAGCGAAAACACCACAGCCGTTACCAAAATAATGGCCAGGCTTTGCAGCGCGGTAAGCGTTTTATTGCGCCGGTTACCCGGTAAATCTGTTAAGCTGATTAGCAGGGTGCCAACGGCCATACCCGTAGCCAGTTGGGGGTAGCACGTGTAGAGTAGTAAAAGCGGCAGCAGCACCAAAATTGTATTGCGCAGCGCATCGCCGACATTTTCGTGTACCCTAAAATGCTTCCACCTGTAAACCAACAAACGCCTTAATTGCCTAAACACCGCTGTAAAAATAAGCAATCTTTAGCGGTGCGACGGCCTGGGCACATGTTGTTTGATACAGATGTTGGTAATTCGCTGCATTTAATCCGGGCGTTCC
Source organism: Mucilaginibacter sp. HD30 (assembly GCF_054061755.1). Classification (NCBI taxonomy): domain Bacteria; kingdom Pseudomonadati; phylum Bacteroidota; class Sphingobacteriia; order Sphingobacteriales; family Sphingobacteriaceae; genus Mucilaginibacter; species Mucilaginibacter sp. HD30. The sequence goes on along the minus strand of NZ_JBSSEO010000001.1, from coordinate 419,754 downwards.
CTCGCGCTTAGCTTTCCCCGCTAGGGCCGCGGAGGCCTTCTTCTTTTTTCTTGATAAAAAAGAAGCAAAAAATCAAGTCAGTAGAAATGCTTCTTTGCCGCACATGGCCTTTGCCCTGCAAAATGCAATGCGCCGCGGCTACGTCCCGTTGCGGCGGACTAAATCATCGCTTTGTTAACCTGTAACCGCAACGTTCCTGACGCCTTTGCCAAACGCACATGCCACCAACGCATTGCATTTTCACCCGAAGCTTATCTGCTGAGATAAGCTTTGCTGCTAAACCAAAGTGTTGTTCATTACAAAGGCCAAAGCATTCCATACTCCCGGTCGCGCACCCTGACAGCCCTTTGCGCTTCTTTTTTATTGATTAATCCCATTTGTCATTGCGAGCGATAGCGTTGAAAACTATACACGTTAGGTAGCTGGTGTTGTCACGAGTACTCAGCCCGCTTGTCCTGCGCTGCATACTCGCGCCTGTGTGGGGGTGGTGAGCCGAAATTATTAATTGCTGATAAGTTTATATTTATGAGTTCTTTCGGAAGCTCCCGGGGGGCTTTTTTATTCAGATGTGGTTAGATAAATCATACCTTTAATAACAATTATAACCAACATGCCTAATTTTAAAATCACGGTTAAGATAGCCATAGTGGCTGTTAACTTTTTGTTTGTCAATTCATTTGTTAAGGCCCAAACGCTGGTGACCCCGCCCTTTAAGCCGGCCTACTGGTCTTACCCCTACCAGCCATTCCGTATTGCGGGTAATCTATATTATGTAGGTACTTATGACTTGGCTTGCTATCTAATTACTACACCGCAGGGAAATATTTTGATAAATACAGGCGTGGCACCCGTAACTGAAATGATACGTGACCATATTGAACAATTAGGTTTTAAGTTTAGTGATATCAAGATATTGTTAGCCACCCATGCCCATTGGGATCATGTTGCAGGTATGGCTGATATTAAAAAAGAGACAAATGCCAAAATTTGGATAAACGAACATGATGCCCCTGTATTGGCTGATGGTGGTGCATCCGACTATGTTTTTGGTAGTAAGGGGCCTACTTTTAAAGCAGTTAAAGCGGATAGAATATTACATGAGCACGATACCATAAAATTGGGTGGCATGAAAATAGTTGCTTTGCATACTCCTGGGCATACCCTGGGTGCTAACAGCTTTTTGTTTGATGTAAAGGATGATAAGCGCACTTACCGGGTTTTTATAGCCAATATGCCTACCGTGTATGATGATGCCAATTTACATGGAATGGCTACTTATCCTGATATTGATAAAGACTATAAGTACACTTTTGATCTGTTAAAAAAGCAACAGTTTGATCTGTTCCTGTCTTCGCATGCGGAACAGTTTAAAATGCACGAAAAGCATAAGCCGGGTGATCCCTATAACCCTGATGTATTTATTGACCGTACAGGCTATGATGATGTTATAGCGAATTTTGAAAGGTTATATCAACAGAAATTTGGACAAAGATGAAAAACGAAATTGGAACTAAAGAAAATCCCATAGTTGCCGCGTGTGACAAAATTAGTTAGTGTTCGTTCGGTAAGGGAATGCGACAGTTTGCAACAACCGAACACCATACAAACCTTAAGCGTGACCCTTGCGGGAGCGAGGGCATGGAAAAAACTTAATACTAATCGGTTTTATAAAACACGCTCTTCCAGGAACGCTCCTCACCTACTACGCCAGATTTCGCATTCGTCTGAACAGAAATAGACCTTCCATCATTGCTCAACTTCCAAACCTCTGTTACATTAGTTAACTCTTGCTTCTGCGTATTTTTGCCAAAATATTCTGGAGGCCCTATCATCAGGCTTACAATAGTGTTAATAGTAATAGTCTGGCCATCAGCAGACAACTTTGCGATAAACTTTTTTCCTCTTCTCGGGCCACGAATAATTTCGCTTGCTTTACCGTTAAAGGCCAACTTCTCCCGACTTTTAGCCCCCGCGTTGCCCGATGACAGGTTGGGTACTTCTATGGTTAGAAAATTTTGCTGCTGCGCTATTTTCATGGTATTAAATTCCATACGATCAGCCTCGTCATATAAGCAAACAATATTTCCGCCCATACTTATCGACTCCTTGGCTTTCCATTCGCCCGAAAAGTTAGCGCGTTGGGTACTTTTTTTTTGCTGAGCCTGTACGGCAAAATAAATACCGCCGGTTAGTACTACAATCAGGCTGTACAAAACAATTCTTTTGTTTTTCATATGGTATCAAAATTGATTTAGCGAATCTACCTTGATAATTTCCGACGCGGCTAATTTGGATTGTAAATTAAAATGTAAATTTTGTAAATAATGTGCAGAGAGCTGCCCTAATGGTGCGGTGACAACACCGACCATGGGCTGAATCTATCAACTATATTACATTTCAGGAGCAAGGAGATAGGCTTAGTTTCAACTAAGATTTATATCTTCGATAAGCTGATTATAATTCTACTTTAAAATTTAATTCATGAACAAGAAAAAAAACTTTCAACCCATCGCCTTAGCGATAGGACTCTTTTTTAACAGTGCAGTTCTTATGGCCCAGACGCCCCAGCCTGCCCAGACTTCGTCCCCGGCCCAGTCTTCGCCCCAAACTGCCCAGACTTATCCCGAGCCGTTTGACCGCGAAGGCGCAACCAAATTGTTTGAGAACGATCGTGTTAAAGTTTGGGACGTTTCTTGGTTGCAAAAGGCCTATCCCACACACAAACATCTATACGACTATGCCGGCGTTTATTACACCAACGGCGACCGGGTCGTAGTGTCTCCGCAAGGCCAGCGTTCGCCAACCCACAGCACCGCTTGGGATCATTTCTTTTACCGCAGGGACGTAACGCACAGTGAAGAAGGGGTGGGCACGGATGTGCTGCGGGCAGTGTTTCTTGAGCTTAAGGAACCCGCGGCGTTGGGCGGCGCAACCACCGCTTCCACAGGGCTCGGCAAGCAGGTGCGCGAAAGCAACCGCCTGATCATTTGGGAGGACATTGCCGCGCAGGGCGCTCAACCATCGGCGCACCAGCATGAAAAGGATGCTGTGGTCGTGTCCTTTACAGGCCAGAAACCAAAGATCACGTTCGTTAAGCGTGGCACCGCGGACCAAGGGAAGGAAACCGCCGGAGCGGACCGGACGTATACTTTCGAGTTGAAGTAAAGACCTCACTATCCGTAGAGTTCCGCAGGGCTCTACGGATTCCCAGATAAAATAGAGTCCCCATAGCTGGCGCACGCGTGCCGCGTGTGACAAATTGGTTAGTGTTAGTTTGGTAAGGTAATGAAACAGTTTGCTACAAGCGAACACCTCATTAACCACAAGCGGGACGCTTGCGTGAGCGGAGTAAATGCTTGAATATATTAAATCAACAATACGGGAGATGTAATTGTCGGTTTTAATAAATAGAAATGCCGCATTCAATTATAAATGCGGCATTTCTATTAAGAGACTAAGTCTTAAAAGAGAAGTTTCTACCGTGTTTGCGGCATATTTTTATCTTCTATTTAGGTCGTTGCCCTCCCTTATACGCTGGAGTCGCAGTCATGCTAAATACTGCCTTGTCCTTATCTGCATCCAACAACAAAAATTGCGGGTTTTGAGCGGTATAAGGTTTCCAGGTACTTCCCAGTTTACCATTAGGGTTGCCTGACTTAGCAAAATTGGTCCAGAAGTCAACCATTGTCTTACTTAATTCTTCGTCGCCGGCTGTAGACGGGCGCCAGCTGTGGCGTAGCGAGTGGAAAATGTACCATAGGTCGGCAGAGTGGAAAGCGCCACTTGCATCGCCCGGAAGCTGACGCTGAAACATATAAGCAAATGTTGGCTTTGTGCTCTGGCCTGCACGCAATGCAGCGAAATCGCTGATTGGCTTGGTCATGTCACTTAGATCATTAGATGTAAAACCAATCATATATGGGATATCTGGTATCTCTCTGGCCATTGCAGCTTCTGAAAAAGTTTTCTTTAAGAAGTAGTTGTCAATAACAGGGCTCCAAGCCAAACGCATTTTGGTAGCTTCAGTGTATTTTTGAGACATTTGAAGCAGTTCGTCGAAAGATAGGGATCTCATTTCGGCTAGCGTTTTCTTATCGAAGTGATCCATCATTCTTTTGTTTTGTAATTGCGCAGTGTCTAAAGAAAGTCCTGGCCTGCCATTTGTATTAAGTCCGCCACCGCTCATGCTAATGGCTTTACTTATCATGCTTTTAGAGACAGGAGAAGCACATAAAGATTGTACGCTACCGGCACCGGCGCTCTGTCCGAAAATGGTGATATTTTTAGGATCACCACCAAATTGTTCAATGTTTTTGTACACCCATTTCACGGCTGCTGCCTGATCCATCAAGCCATAATTGCCTGATACTTTGTTCGGGCTTTCAGCCGACAAAAGCGGGTGAGAGAAAAAGCCCATCACTCCAAGACGGTAAGTAACAGATACCAGAATTACGCCGCGAGAAGCCCAATCTTCACCTCCGTCCATTTCAGGTTCGAAAGCAAATCCTTCGCGGTAGCCGCCACCATGAATCCACACAGCAACCGGAAGTTTTTTAGTTTTTTGGCCAGCTGCTGGTGTCCATACATTCAGATAAAGGCAATCTTCTTTAAACGGAACACTGCCGCTGGCACGCCATTCTTTACCATAAAAACTGTTCGGATCCCAGGTAACCTGCATAGCTGCTGCTCCGTATTTGTCAGCTGTTTTTACGCCTTTCCAGGGCAATACAGGCTGAGGTGCGCTCCAACGCAGGTTGCCTACAGGCGGAGCTGCAAACGGAATTCCTTTGTAGGCAATAATTCCTTTAGTGGGGGTCGGAACTCCTTTAATTTGTCCTCCCTCAACGGTAAGTACCGGATTGGTGTCTTTTCCACTCCAGGAGGCAAAAAACACTGCAACAGCCAGGAATAGAAACGGGATAAATAATTTCTTCATACGAGTAATTGGTTTTTTGGGTGGTTAGTTAAAAGTGATTTGATTTATAAAGCAATAAAATGCAATTTAATCAGAAAAACTGATTAAGCAAGTTGTTTTAAGGGGTATCAACCCCCTGCTCCCGCAAGCGTCCCGCTTGTGGCCACCCGGTGTTCGTTCGGTAAGGGAATGAGATAGTTTGCAACAAACGAACAGGGTTAGTTGATTAGTGAATGGTGATTGGTGATTAGGTTTACCCCTCTCCGAGCATCATTGCGAGGAACGAAGCAATCCCCGAGCGATAGGAATAGGAGGCTGTTTGTCACGAGTGCTCAGCCCGATTGGCCTGCGCTGCATACTCGCGCCAGAGTGGGAGACACTTTGCGACAACCCAACACCTCATTAATAATGATAATGCTTGCGCTCGGCGGGGCAAAGGCTTGATGCTTTAGGAATTCTTTTAACGTAAAGGTCTGTACCTAATACTGAGTTGAAAAAGAAGTCGACAGCGGCCTTAAAATTGTCAATGTCTGCTTCGGTATTCATTAAATTGGTAACGGTGTCCGTCACTTCAAAAAAGTACCTGCATTTGGGTATAAAACCGCCCTGCTCAATGTATAAGGTGGCCTCAATAACAGGTGTGTCGCCGGGTAAAGTGGTGGTGGCGGCATCTAATACACGCAGTTTTAAATTGGCTTCCACGTGTGTTATAATCGTTATTCCTTGTTCTGTAGCTACTTTAAACTTTTCCATATCCTTATACTTTACCATACAAAAATTGCTAAAAATGTTAGCAATTACAAGGCTTATTCTTTTAATTTGTGAGATAAAAAAGAATGGCTTATGGCAGATGCAAACAAGCACAATGTAAATTATGAACAGCTTTTAACCGAAGCGCTTGATCTGCTGGGCGATGTACAGCAACGCTTAGGCATGTTTGAAAGACAGGACTACTGGAAGATTAAGCTAAAGGCCGATAGCCTGAAGCAGAAAGTCGATGAGGGAGAAACTAATGCCACCGCGTAAGTTTAGAAAAGTGTACCTGATTTGCCAGGACAATAAAATATTTGGCGACCTGAATTTTGCCATGGTTAACATGTACCGCGAACGCAGATACGCAGAAAGCGTTTGCAAAAGGCAAATTGAGATAGAAAAAGGCGAACTAACCAAAATGTATAATAAGGACCTTAAGCTAAGCACCCGCAGCGTACACGCCTTTTACCTGGTACACGAAAGCTATTTTGATGAGCATAAAGATAAGTAATGTACGTTCAGTAAGGGTATGCGACAGTTTGCAACAACCGAACACTTTATTAACCACAAGCGGGACGCTTGCGGGAGCGATGGGAAACTTCAGCTTTACTGGCAATACGGATTTTCGTACCTTTCCTTAATGGACCAGCATCTGATTTCCCAAGTTTATCTAAAGCAGTTCGGTTACCAAGACAAAAATGCGCAATGGCGCGTCGCAGTATTGGAGAAGTCGAAGTTTCACCTGATGTCGAAGAACAACAAGCGTTGGATTGCACATAAAAGCGTGGGCTCCTTGTTAGCAAGAAACGACTTTTTTGATTTTGATGGTCCCAAAGGTGATCCCTTTGTTCGAATTATTGAATCAGCAAATTCTGAAGTAGAAACGCGACTGCCGGAACTGTATCAGGAGCTTGCAGCAAGGGGACCTTTGTCGAACAAGGGCGAATCGATCCTAGCACATTTTGCGTCCAATCTTTTTGTCCGCACCTCTTATTTCGATGCTTGGCTAGCTGACATTATTAGCGTCGGTGGTTTCCAACGGCTGCTTGATGAATGTTTATGGTATCATGCTGATGCGGACCAGGTTATGTTCAAAAAGATGATGAATCACCCCGATTTTGAAAGCAGGAAGAATCAGACGAATATGCTACGTTTTTTGTTCTGGGACTATTTTCTGCATAGACTAGGCAATTTCCAGTATTATATCCTTGAGCCCTATCCGGGTAAATTTTGGATCACTTGCGACAATCCGGTCGTCGTACTCAACCACGTAAATGAATTCTCTGTGATAGCCTTTGAAACGGAAATTGTCTTTCCGATAAATAGTCAGAAACTTGTGCTATTCAAGATGGAACGGTCAAATAAAATATCCAGGATCTTCGAGGGCGCGGTATTCAAGGGTACAACGGTCGCTAGCAGTGAACTCACAGAAGAAATAACTCACATCATTTCAGGAACGGCGGAAGACATGGTGATAATACCGCATATGCAGGATCATCGAGAGTTTTAAATCTGATCCCCGACTAGCGCCAGTACGCAGCGTAGGTCTGCGGTTTGCATACTCGTACCCTACTTGCTTAGTAGCTTAAGGCTATAATGTTCGTTCGGTAAGAAAACGCAACAGTTTACAACAACCGAACACTTCATTAACCACAAGCGGGACGCTTGCGGGAGCGGGGGTTGCGCTGTATAGTAGCGCGCCAGGGAAGGCTTACTACTGATCAATATCTTGCTGCTGGTTTGACTTTTATCGTTAGACGACGCTCCGCTCCTACCTCGGCTTCGACAAAGTCAGCGGATGATCCGGGCGATGTTGGATTAATAGTTATAGAATCTCCAAAAAAAGGTTTCAAAATTAGCTCGTAAGAGACGTAATCGTTGGTAAAATAATCACTACGATAAGTGCCATATGCAATATAACCGTTTGTTAATTGCTTTAACCCTCCAGTAACTGGGTCAGTATAGTTCAGATAGCGAACTATAGCATTTTTCTCGCCTTGCTCCCTCCTTCTAAAATGTGGTAAGATCCAAACTGTTCGCTGTGTTGCACTAAAGTAGGGCCTTATTATTGTCTTGTTTGAATTTATCAATCTTGGAGCATCGTGCCACCATCCTACTTCTTTCATTCGGTTATATTCTGCTGTAGAAATACCTGATGATGCTTTAGTGCCGCCATCATAAAATTCTGTTGTTGCAGAATCTATTTCAGCACCGTCCGGAACGCTAGCCTCTATCATTGTTTCGGTATCCGCTACAGTCATTTTTTGGCTCAATACGCCAATTTCGACCTTATTACTCAGTCTATAAGTATTATCTATTTCCTTTAAAATATATTTGAATGGATACCTAGGATGTAAAAGGATTGTGCTGGAAAAACTTACGATAGTTTTTGATTCCCGCTTACTTGTAATAGTAAATTTAATCCTCCTTGCCTCAGTATCACTAAAATGACCCGTTAGATCAGTCGCGGGTATCTGGATATATGCACTTGATGTGCTTGCACGAGTATGTAGGGGATATTCTTTGTCTCCAACAACAACTTTATGTTGATTTACTGAATTAACAAATGCATTTCCTGTAAACGTAATTTCATATACGCCGTCATTTTTAAAAGATTGGGTAATGCCATCAATCATATAGATTTCAAATTGATTTTTAACCGTAGGCAATGAGTTAACAATGTTTTGCAAATTGGCCGATGAAGTAGCCAGGAATTGCTCAAAGTTTACCGTAGACTTGTCTACAGTCTTGGCCAATATACCATCCAGTTGCTTTAATGTAGCTTGACGTTCCTCGCTCAACTTATCCAGAGTTTTAATGCCTTGGTTTTCAACAAAATTTTTCATTCCATCTAACATTAAGCCGACATCCTTCATTCGAGCTTCCAAAATAAAGTCTTGTCGGTCTATAGCGTGATCCATTAATTGTCTCATACGAAGCGACATTCTGTCTATTGCATTAGAAGCAGTTTCATCTGCCTTGTCGAAAACTGATTTATAAGTATAGCTCTGACCTTGGGCAATGGATAGGTTGATTACTACCAAAACACAGAAGACAGTAAGTTTCTGAAAAACATTCATAATTGTGATAATCATTTAGTACTTATAAATATAGAAAAATTCACGTAAAAAGCGACCAACTGTATATAATTTCTTTTTTAGGTAAGTATACACGGGGTTAACGAACTCCTATGCTGACGTGTGTATGTAGCGCAAGGCAATCGGTTGAGTACTCGTGACTAACATCAACATCCTCCACAGCCTATCGTGTAGAGATTGCTTCGTATCCCCCCAATAACGCTTTATTATTTTTGCTTCGTCACAGAACATCCCAAAAACGCGCGAGAACGTGCGAGTTTTGATCAAGTTTATTACAAAAACAATTGATTTTTCCGCGTTAGGGATAGCAGCGGATACCGGCCTTTTTTAGTTGGCAGTAGCAGATGGCAGTGTGCAGTTGCATTTTGCCAACTAAAAAAAGAGCCTAAGGCCTGCAGGCGTATGAGCGGATAGCCCGGCCATTGTTAGTTGATTAGAGATTGGTTGATTAGTGATTAGGCTTAGTTGAGGGTAACCTATGGCCGCACCCCTGCCAACTGCCGCAATCATAAGCAACAACTCACATCTCAAATCTCAAATCTCAAATCTCAAATCTCAAATCTCAAATCTCAAATCCCCCTACGCCGTAGCCACCAGCTTGCTAACGCTGCGGTACAGGTAGTTGTTAAAGATATGCCTGCGCGCAAAGCGCCCCGGCGAATCGGAATTGATGAGCTTTACATAGATGGCCTTGGGCACATCAAAATATTCGTACTCGCTGCCATCAACAAACGATACTTTTAGCACCTGCGAGCGGTACTCAAAATCGAGCATGTTTGATGTTGTGGTAGTAAGGTTGTATTCGGTAAGCGTTTGTGCGTGTGTTTCGGGGGCAATGCTTACTAAAAAATGGTAAGCTTCAATAATCTGTTTACTTTTCTCTTCAGCTTCCAGCTTGGCCTCTGCACTTTCCTGAAACTTATCCGGGTGCCATGTCTTCATCAATGATCGGTAGGATGTTTTCAGTTCCTGTAGTTCGGCCGCGCCGGTTACACCTAATAGCTTACGGTGGTCAACAATTTTTTTCATGCTTTTTTATTATTGCATTATTGCGTGTAAATGCAACAATTTCGCAAAGGTACGGTATCTTACGTTAAGGTGCGAGGATTAGTTGGCGGTTGGTAGTAGGCAGTTTGCAGCAGCAGTGGGCGTTAGGTTTTTGTCCCAAACGTGGGACAAAAATAGTAAGATCAGCAGCCATACTGAATATCAACACATTAACCTAATTTCACAGCTAATTTTCCTGACGAATAAGTAGTCTCACTTTGTCCCACATTGTCTCAGCTTAAAACTGCAAACTGGTAACTGCCAATAGCTTACTAAAAAAGAGTATCCCGCGGTGTCTCCAACTGGCTCGCAAACGTGTGAGACGAAACACGCGGCATTACTTGCAGAATTGTGGCTAAAGTTTGTACTTTTAAATGGCCGGCGAGCCGCTGCACCCTAATGCAGCAAAGCCGGTTATAACCAATTTAAACGTAACCAACTAAATAGCATAAGCAATGGAAGAATCGCGTCGTAAATTCATTAAACAGGCGTCGTTGGCGGCCGGTGGGTTGCTGGTAAGCAAGCAAAGCTGGAGTGCCAAGAGTTATAAACGCATTATAGGCGCTAACGAGCGGGTGCGTATTGGCGTGGTGGGCTACTCAGACAGGCACCGCAGTTCGCACCTGCCCTGCTTTATGAACCACTATAAAGAGCTTAACTTTGAGGTAGTTGCGGTATCAGACATATGGAACAAACGCCGGGAGCAAGGCGCCGCCACCTGGAAAGAACGCATGCAAAACGACGTTAAAGCCTACCGCAATAACGAGGAGATGTACGCCAGCAAAACGGTGGATGCGGTGTTTATCAGCACGGCAGATTTCCAGCACGCCCTGCACACCGTAGAGGCCGTAAAAGCCGGCTGCGATGTGTATGTAGAGAAGCCCTTCGCCGAGACGATGTCTGACAACAAGGCGGCGCTTAAGGCTGTTAAGGAGAGCGGCAAGATAGTGCAGATAGGTTCGCAGCGCCGCAGCGGCGCTAACTACCACGCTGCCAATGAGTTTATACGCTCGGGTCAGTTTGGCCCCATCACCATGGTTGAGCTAACCTGGAACGTTAACCAGCCCGGCCGCTGGCGCCGCCCCGACCTGCTGGGCCAGATAAAAGAAAGCGACACCGACTGGAAGCGTTTCCTGATGAACCGCCCCTACGAGGCGTTTGATCCGCGTAAGTATCTGGAGTTCCGGTTGTTTTGGCCGTACTCGTCGGGTTTGCCGGGTCAGTGGATGGCGCACCAGATTGATACGGTGCACTGGTTTACGGGTCTTAGCCATCCACGCAGCGTTACCGCCAACGGGGGAATCTATGCCTGGAAGGATGGTCGTCGCAATTGGGATACGCTCTCGGCCGCGTTTGATTACGGTCCGTTGGATGATATGAGCAATGGTTTCCAGGTGAGCTTTATGTCGCGCCAGCACAACGGTGATGATAAGCCGGCCGAGATCTACTACTCTACCGGCGGCGAGTTGAATTTGATCACCAATAAGATCTCGCCAACGGGCGGCCTTACACAGCGCAACGCCTCGGCTATGGGCATGAAAGCTAACCTGCTGCCCGAGATCAGTTTGAAGAATACCGAAGCGGTGGTATCGTCTGCCAATACCGGGGCCGATGTGCTAACCTCTAACCACATACGCAACTGGATGGAATGTGTGCGCAGCCGCAAGCAGCCTAACGCGCCTGTTGAAGCAGGCTATAGCCACTCCATAGCCAACATAATGACCAGCGCTGCCGTTCATACCGGCTACAAAGCCACGTTTGACGAGAAAGCGCAGGAAGTTATGGCTAATGGTAAGGTGTTTAAGTATTAGGGAATATCGGATTTCGATTTTTAGTACCGAATGAACAAACGGTTCAAAAGAGGTGATAAAAAAGGCTCACGATTAAATCGTGAGCCTTTTACTATTCATAAATCCTAAATCTAAATATGTATCGGCCTGTTAGCTGTAGCTGCTAAACAAGCTTCGCGCATGGCTTCGGTGTAGGTTGGGTGTGCGTGGCTCATGCGGGTAACGTCCTCTGCGCTCGCACGGAACTCCATGGCGCATACGGCCTCCGCAATCATATCGGCAGTACGCGGACCAATCATGTGAACGCCTAAAATCTCGTCAGTAGCTTCATCAGCTAACACTTTTACAAAGCCGTCCATATCGCCGCTGGCTACTGCCCTTCCGCTTGCGCGGAATGGAAACGAACCTGACTTATATTTAATGCCCGCCGCTTTTAACTGCTCTTCGGTTTGACCAACAGCTGCAACCTCCGGCCAGGTGTAAACAACGCCCGGTATCAGGTTATAGTTGATGTGCGGTTTTTGGCCTGCAATGGTTTCGGCAACATAGGTGCCTTCATCCTCTGCTTTGTGGGCCAGCATTGCACCGCGCACCACATCGCCTATGGCGTAAACACCCTTTACGCTGGTTTCCATATGGTCGTTAACAGTGATTTTGCGACCGCGTTCTTCAACGGTGATGCCTATTTTATCTAAGCCAAGGCTATCTGTATAAGCTACACGGCCTACGGCTACCAGACAGTAATCGCCTTTCAGCTCTTTCTTTTCGCCTTGCGGAGAATCAAAAGTTACGGTAACCTCTTTACCTTTAACAGTAGCACCGGTTACTTTATGACCAAGGTAAAACTCCATACCTTGTTTTGCCAATACCTTTTGCAGCTCTTTACCCAGTGCTTTATCCATAGTTGGGATAATGCCATCCATAAACTCAATTACAGATACTTTGGCACCTAAACGGGCATATACAGAACCTAACTCCAAGCCTATAACCCCGCCACCTATTAGCACCAGATGTTTAGGTACTTCAGTAAGCGTTAAAGCTTCGGTTGATGTAATGATGCGTCTTTTATCTATCTGGATAAATGGCAGGCTTGACGGTTTTGAACCGGTAGCGATAATTACATTTTTGCCCGTTATCTCTTTTGTACTGCCATCGGCAGCAGTAATAATTACTGTGTTTTTATCTTTAAACGACCCCATACCCTGGTAGCCATCTATTTTGTTCTTTTTAAAAAGGAAACTAATGCCGGCAGTGTTTTTTTGCACAACTTCGGTTTTGCGCTTCATCATCTGGGCGATATCAACCTTAAGGTCTTTAAGGTTAATGCCATGGCTTTGAAAAGTGTGGCCCGCATTGTAAAAATGCTCCGAAGAATCTAACAAAGCTTTTGATGGTATACAACCAACATTTAAACAGGTACCGCCATAGGTAGCGTATTTTTCAATACAGGCAGTTTTTAAACCCAGCTGGGCGCAGCGTATGGCAGCCACATAGCCACCCGGCCCCGAGCCGATCACGATAACATCATATTGCATAATTATTGTTTTGGTGCCCAAAGTTAAGTTTTTTAACAAATTAGCGAACAGCGAAATAGAGATTAGTTACCGGGAAAACAAAGTTTTACATTTTTTACCGTAAGATGTTACAAAAGGATTGTGTCTGTTGACGTAAAACATTATTGATAATGCCTTGACACCTTTTCAGCGATTGTGCGTACGGTTCATCAAGTATGCGCAAGTTCAATGTATTGTCAGGCAATTGCTGATCCCACAAACCACTATGGTGCCAGTACTTCAAATTGTCCCAATCCGGGCGGTCAATTATAGGATATAAACATATACCCCAAAACGGAATGCCGCTTTTCAGTACTTTTAAAGTCTCTCCGGTTATAAATTCTATCCAATTTGCCCTATGTTCTCCGGGATGACTGGTTTCACTTAAAACGATAGGCTTATTATATCGTGCGTGGGCATCAGCAATCAAATCCGATAAGGGTCTCCAACGCGGATCGTTGCTTTCATTTAGCCACGGCAGAAACTCTTCAAAGCCCAGCACCCATTGGTTATTGTAATAAAAATTGAAACCCAGCACGTCTACCAGATCGGACGAGCCACCTAATTCGGGGCATATTGTGCCCATTAGCATATCTAATGTTTGATATTGCTCCTCATTTACCCTATGTGCTTGCAGAACTTCCTCTTGCGAAGCGTTTAATGGCGGCACAATATTTACAATTGGTTCGGTAGTTAATATTCTTATTTGCGGGCTTATGGCTTTCATGGCGCGAATGCCTTGGATATAAGCTCTCATCAAAGCGTACTTAACATTCCAACCGTTGTTTTTGCAATATGGTGTGGTGTTTCCTACTTCTCCACTCAGCCAGGACAGAAAACTTACTTCATTTATGGGCGTAACTATTAACTCCCGTCCTGGACGTTGAGCCGTATAAAACTTAGCAAAGGCGACGCAAAGTGACACAAAACGTGGGGTAAAGAGTGGATGTAACGGATGAAGATCATCCGGAAACCCGAAGTGACAAATATCCCATATTTGTTGAATGTTAGCGGTTTCACCTGCTTTTAGCATAGACTTCACTACAGTAAAATCATACTCGTAAGGACGTTTCTCTACCTGGCTCCAACAAATTCCTTCCCTTACTGTAATTATGTTAACGCTGTGTAGCCGCTCATAATCCTCGGCCACGTTGTCAAGATGCCCTGTTATCGCTAACATATCCACCCGGTTGCCTTCGGCATTTAGATGGTCGGCACATTCAAAGCCAGCCATCCAGAACGACTTTAGTATATTTTGAAGCATTAAACTATTCTTGCAATCCGGGTTTGTGTTTTTTGTATCATAGTATCTTTAATAACAGTAAGCATTTTACTGCAAGTTTTATCCCAGGAATTAAGGTTTAAAAACCGGTCTACCTGGTTTAGCCATGCTTTTTTTTGTTCAGAAGACAGCGCACAATAATATTCGGCTGCCTTAATAAACTCTGCTGCGTTGGCACCTATTTGCACCAGATTGTTACCGGCATAAGGGTTTATAACATCTTTTATGGCAGTAGATATAACAGGGAGGCCCGCTGCTAAATATTCCGGCGTTTTTGTGGGACTGATATAGCGGGTGGATTCATTTAATAAAAAAGGTATAAGCGCAATGTCCCACCCGGCCATGTATTGAGGTAGATCCTGGTAACTTTTAGGTCCTAAATAACTGATATTATTGTTGTGTGGTAGGGTTCGCTCATCGATCTTAACCACCGGACCTATGACCTGAATTTCCCAGTCAGGGCGTGCGGCAGCTATTTCTTTTATAAGATTTGTATCAAAGCGTTCATCAACAACGCCATAAAAACCCAGCGTAACGCTCGCTACACCTGACTTTTTAGTAGTACCGGCAATCTGTCTTACGCGGTTAAAATGTTTTTTATCAATGCTACTGGGAAAAGGGTATATATTGGCATGCTGATGTTTCTTAGCTTCGTACAAAGAACGGCCTCCTGTAAAAACAATGTCGCTTATTCTTAGCAGTTCCTGTTCTAAAGTTTTTAAATGAACAGGCGCAAATTTGAAAGCCGACAACTCGTCCATGCAGTCGTAAACCACTAATGCAGGGTTAAACTTACCGCTAAATTCCAGCGCCATAGGAGTATAATACCAAAACGCATAGTTTAGCAGATCTTTGTTTGCCATGTATTCATTAAATAACACTTTCAATGCATCATTTTTATCCTTTGGCGAAAGTTGATCAGAAACATGAGGCGTAATAATGACAATGCCTTCGCGCCGTTTAAAAGAATAATAAGGCTTCTTATCCGCACCGGTCAAAGGTTCTTCAACAAAAGTTATGTTAAAATCATTAGCCAATCTTGTTAATAAATGTTGTGGCCGCTGGTAAACAAAATCCCATCGTAGGTGAGAAAAGACTATAAGATTTTCAGGCAATCCGTGTTTATTAAGAGCCTCTTTAATTGATTTAGTAGGATGTATTATTTTCATGTTGGTATATTGCTGTAATACAACAAAATACGCTCCATATTTTTAATACTTGTTTTAATGTTGGCTTGATATACAGCCAAACCATTTTAAATAGCGTATTTACAGCGCGCTATTGCGTATTATACACGTACTTCCTGCGCAAATTACTTCCCTAATTGTAGGTGCAAAAGTTCAGCAGCGTATTCATATAATAATATCTTAGAGTATTGATTACTTATCATTCAATCTAAGCGCGCAAATTGATATAGTTGCCACTTAATATTATATTTGAGTCCGTTAACTGCAAATTATGAAACTTACCCGTATCCTCCTGATCTTTTTAGGGCTTGTGCCCTTTTGTACCCAAGCGCAACTGCTTAAAGCGAAGCCGAAATTTACGCGTGCCGACACATTACGTGGCATGCTTACCCCGCTCCGCACCTGCTATGATATCAATTATTATCACCTTGATGTTAAATTTGATATAGCCAACAAGTTCATCAGCGGCAATAACCAATTTAAATTTACAGCGACACAGAATTTTACTAAACTGCAGTTTGACCTGTTCAGCAACCTGAAAGTTGAAAAGGTAGTTTACAAAGGCGCCAATCTTCCTTTTAAACGCGAGTTTAACGCGGTTTTTGTAACCTTCCCTAGGGCCATTGTTAAAGGCACCAAAGGCGAGTTTACGGTGTATTATTCAGGCAATCCCGTAGTAGCAAAAAAGGCACCATGGGATGGTGGCGTGGTTTACAAAACCGACTCATTAGGCAATCCTTTTGTTGCAACGGCCTGCCAGGGGCTTGGAGCCAGCGTTTGGTGGCCCAATAAAGATCATCAGGCTGATGAAGTAGATAGCATGCTTATCAGCATAAGTGTGCCCACAGGTTTAGCAGAGGTTTCAAACGGTCGCCTGCGTAAAACAACGGATCTGAACAACGGCTATACACGTTTCGATTGGTTTGTTGGTAATCCTATTAACAACTATGGCGTTGCGGTAAACATAGCAAAGTATGTACACATAAATGATACTTACGCAGGCGAAAAAGGCAACCTTGATCTTAATTATTGGGTATTGAGTTACAACGCCGATAAAGCAAGGAAACACTTTGAAGCCAATGTAAAACCAATGCTAAAATCATTTGAATATTGGTTTGGCCCTTATCCGTGGTATGAAGATGGGTATAAACTGGTAGAGACACCATTTTTAGGCATGGAACACCAAAGCGCGGTTGCTTATGGTAATGCATATGGTAATGGTTATTTGGGGCAAGACCTTTCTGGCACAGGCTGGGGTTTAAAGTGGGATTATATTGTTGTGCACGAAAGCGGGCACGAATGGTTTGGCAATAACATTACATCTAAAGATATTGCCGATATGTGGATACACGAAGGCTTTACAGATTATTCCGAATCCTTGTTTATTGACACTCATTATGGCAAACAGGCCGGGCAGGAGTATAATTTTGGCCTCCGTAAAGGTATTGATAACGATGGGCCAATTGTAGGACCTTACGATGTTAACAAAGAAGGATCGGGCGATATGTACCCTAAAGGGTCGGTACTTTTGAATACGATACGTACTATTATTAATGACGACGCTAAATGGCGCGATATACTGAGAGGGCTTAATAAAACTTTTGGCCGTAAAACGGTTACTTACGACGATATAACAGGTTACATATCGAAAGAGGCAGGTATAAATTTAGCGCCTGTTTTTGATCAATATCTGCATTATAAAACCTTACCTGTATTTAATATAGAAGTTGTTAGGGGTCGCTTATATTACCGCTGGATAGCAGAAGCGCCAGGTTTTACCATGCCTGTTAAAATACGTATAAAAGGTGGCGAGTATAAATTTGTTACCCCCACCAATGTGTTAAGGCCACTGGAATTTCCGGGCCTTACCAAGGACAATGTGGAAATTGATACGCTCAATTATTATGTAGGTACCCTTATTGAGTAATTGGCAGCAAGTTTGCTTTACAGAAATGGCTCCGACTTATACGGGGCCATTTCTGTTATGAAAAAAGGAGATAAAGTTACCTGGAAATGGGGCAAAGGATCTGCCGAAGGCGAGATAGTAAAAAAGCACGACGAACCTGTTGAAAAAACAATAAAGGGAGCGCATGTAAAACGCAATGCCAGTAAGGAAGACCCGGCGTATGAGGTTAAACAAGATGATGGCGGTAAAGTGCTGAAATCAGAAAGTGAATTGCGGAAAGCATAAAGCTCTAATTTTTTAAAGCCAGGGTTTAAAATCAGGAGTATTTGAAATATTCCAAAAGTCTTTTTGTCATTCTGAGCGATAGCGAAGAATCTTATCCGCTTTACAAGCCGAGCGCTGGGTGTAGTATTATTTATAAGATTCTTCGCTATCGCTCAGAATGACAAATCCATCTTTCGAAGAATCTATATTTAAAATCCATCGCCAAACCATACCCCTACCTTCGCCGCTTTCGCCGCGCATTTACCGACAATTAGCTTGCGTTTACCTAAAAACTGTGTGTAATTATGCTGATTTGAGCCAATTTTGGTGTATAATCAATCGCATAGCAATGGAAAAGTTTTTAACTGCATCGTTACTCTTTATAGCTGCCAAATTTATTGCACATGTTGCTTTGGCAATTCAACTGATAGGTCATCTGGTTAAATAATACGCAAACAGGCAAAAAAATGCAATTAACCTAAATTATTATTGCTTTGTAGGTTTTTCTGCAGCACCTTTACATTATGGCAAAACAACCCATTATCACGGTAAAAAATCTGGTAAAAAATTATGGCGATTTTAAGGCTGTAAATGATATAAGCTTTGAAGTTTATGAGGGTGAGATCTTTGGTTTACTTGGCCCTAACGGTGCCGGTAAAACCACCACGCTTGAAATAATTGAAAGCCTGCGCGAAAAAACATCAGGCAGCGTTACTGTGGATGGGTTCGATATTGACAGCCAGTCCGGCGAAATAAAGAAACGCATAGGCGTACAACTGCAAGCCGCGGGATATTATCCTAACCTTAACTTATCAGAATTGATAGCGTTGTTTTGCGGTTTATATGGTGTTGATAAAACCCCTGCCGAAATGCTGGCTAAGGTAGCACTTGAAGATAAAGCCAAATCAAAATACAAAGAACTTTCTGGCGGGCAAAAGCAACGCTTTTCTATAGCTACCACGCTTATTAACGACCCACGCATTGTATTTTTAGATGAACCTACTACGGGGCTTGATCCGCAGGCTCGGCGTAATCTGTGGGATTTGATACGAGAGATACGCGACAATGGAACAACTGTAGTTATAACCACGCATTATATGGACGAAGCTGAAGTGCTTTGCGACCGTGTGGCTTTTGTTGATGGTGGCCGTATTATAGGCATTGACACCCCCGACCAGTTTATTGATAACCTTGTGGCTACCGGCTTTGAACGCCCTAAACAGGTCAAAGCCGCTAACCTGGAAGATGTATTTATTAACATGACCGGGAAGGAATGGCGCGGGTAGTTTGATTTCGAATTTTGGATGTTCAATTTTGAGCTTTCTGCCTTGCTGCCTGTTACAACAACTTACTAATGACTATTGACCAATGACCAACAACAACAAACCATACAACAATGTTCGCGCCACGCTGGCTATAGCGAAGGCCGCTTTCAGATCAATCATGCGCAGCCCTTCGGCTGTAGTTTTTAGTCTGGCGTTTCCGCTGATATTTATTTTGGTGTTTGGTTTTATCGGGGGCGGTGGGCTTTCTGTTGATGTGGGGTTGGCTAAAGGCAGCGATACATCCAATTATATATACACAGCGTTGAAAGGCAGCGGGGTTATCAGGATGAATGATAAGCTCCCGACTGATGAGATGGATAAAAGCCTTCAAAAAGGAAGCATTGATGCGATCATCAACATAAGAAAGAATCAGTCTGCGCCTCCGTTTACCATCGACGTGCAATACACCCATGCATCGCTGGAAAAAGGAAACATCCTGAAATCCATTCTGAATAATATCATATACCAGGCAAACACTCGCGGTGGACAGATGCCTCCCCCGGTTGCTGAGTTAAAAGAAACAACCGTACATGGCCGCGAGTATAAAACCATTGATTTTATTTTGCCTGGCCAGTTAGGCTTTTCGTTGTTAAGCACGGGCGTGTTTGGTACCGCGTTTGTGTTTTTAAGTCTGCGTATAACCTTGGTTATTAAACGCTTTTTTGCCACCCCTGTACAACGCTATAGTATTGTTTTAGGCGAA
Organism: Mucilaginibacter sp. HD30; assembly: GCF_054061755.1. NCBI lineage: Bacteria > Pseudomonadati > Bacteroidota > Sphingobacteriia > Sphingobacteriales > Sphingobacteriaceae > Mucilaginibacter > Mucilaginibacter sp. HD30. The sequence continues at coordinate 399,931 of NZ_JBSSEO010000001.1, read as the reverse complement.
GCTATTGCCCGTATTTCCTTTGCGTTAATTGGTGCCCTGTTTATTATATTGATAGGTCACTTCGCATTTGGTTTTACACTGATACATGGCGTGGTCACAGTAATAAATATGCTGCTGCTCTCTACCCTTGGGGTTATAGTTTTTATGGGCTTCGGCTTTGTGGTATCTGGCATAGCCAAAAACGAAAGTTCCGTGCCGCCAATTGCTAACATTATTACACTACCGCAGTTCCTGCTTTCGGGCACCTTCTTTTCTATTAATGTTTTTCCATCATGGTTGCAGCCTATAAGCCGTGCTTTACCCCTCACTTATTTAAATGATGCTCTGCGTAAAGTAGCCTTTGAAGGTGCCGGGTTATTTGATGTCACTCACCAGATCTTGATCCTGTTGATTTGGGGTGTGGTAATCTATGCTGTCGCAGTGAAGCTGTTTAAGTGGGAATAATATGTCAGTAAGCTGTTCACATACTGAAGACCGTGACGTCATTGAAAAAAACATACAAGATTTTGGTTGTCATTTAGTATTGATAGAACCCGATAACTATTTGCCGGGATTTGTCTATTCCATAGGGTTATTTGAACGCTTTAATCACCCCGAAATCATTTGCTTCGGCCTCAACATAAATGTTACGGCGAGTATTATTAATGATGCATGTGCCCAGATCAAAGAGGGAACTATCTTTACAACCAACGAAAAATACGCGCACTTTTTGCAAAATTATGATATACAATTTTTAGATGTAAACGCTTCTTTTTACCCTAATTATTTAGGTTATGGAGGTTGGTATTACGGCACTTTTGACTTTCCTGCATTGCAATTAGTATGGCCCGATAAACAACATAAATTCCCGTGGCATGAAGGTTTTAACTCTGATTGGAAATTTAAACAACCACTGTTAGATCGTGATTCTGACTTTAAATTTTACGAAGAACGTAATGTCGCTGTATTTACTACTGAGCAGGCGTTCGACGGCGATGCAATTTTATATGTTTATCACAATGAAGATGGCGATTGGCAATTCCATACTAGTCTGAATCCGAACTTAGATGATAGTAAGGTGGTTAGCCTCGAACAAATTACCCAAATAGACCCGTCTATTAATGAAATTTACTACTTGCAATATGGTTGGCATGCTTGGCGTGAAAACAAAGCGGCGAAGTGGCAATATGGAGAAGATACCGACTAATAGCTTGTTAACACAAATTTAACATTGGAGAACACAAACTTAATGTTGAGGTAATATTAACAAAATACATTTGCCATCAGAATTTACACAAAATTAACATGGCAAACTTTAAGGCGCAGTTATTCGCTCTGCTCTCCCTACTTTCTGTTATTTCTTTTTCGGCTACGGCTCAAAACAATAAAACAGGCGTTTTTGGCATAACCACCATAACAATGCCGGGCGATAGCGTTACCCGCTGGGGTGGTTATATAGAATTACAAACGCGCTCTAATAAGTTTTTTAACCAGTTTTTTTATTACGAAACCAAGGGCGGCATAAGCTATGACATAGCTAACAATTACACAGCACTTTTGGGAGCCGGCCGTTATGTTACCGATGAAAATGATCTGGGTTTAACGCCTAATACTGAATTTAGAATGTGGGAACAAATGACTGTTAACAGCTTTTTGGATAGGGTTAAATTTGAGCACCGCTACCGTGCCGAGCAGCGCTGGGTTAACGGTATTTATCGCAATCGGTTCCGCTATCGTTTAAGCATGGTAATTCCGCTTAATAATAAAAAAGTTGTGCCCGGCACTTTCTTCATTGGCATGTTTGATGAGGTTTTCTTCAATAATAAAGCGCCGCATTTTGAGCGTAACCGCTTCTCGGCTGGGCTTGGTTATCAGTTTGATAAGTCGCTTAGCTTACAGTTAGGCTGGCTCAATCAGTATAACTATAACCTTACCACAGCAGGCGCTAAAAACAACCTGGCCATTAATATCAACTACCGCATACACCGCGATCACAAAAAATCGAAAGAACAAATACCAACATCGGCGGACTAAGCTTTCGTATTAAGCCATTGTTAATATTTAAAGTTTTTAGGCTTATTTATTGAAGATTTGTATCTTTGAATAATCAAAGTGTACACTTTACACTTTGAGTTTATAAATTAATCCTAAATAGAAAATGAGTTTAATAATTGATGTTCACGCCCGCCAGATACTTGATTCTCGCGGTAATCCTACTATTGAAGTTGATGTGTTAACCGAAAACGGCTTTGTTGGTCGTGCTGCTGTGCCATCAGGCGCATCAACGGGAGCACACGAGGCAGTTGAACTTCGTGATGGCGATAAGTCAAAATACCTGGGTAAAGGTGTTTTAAAAGCGGTTGCCAACGTAAATGATATTATAGCAAAAGAACTGCAAGGTGTTGACGTTTTTGATCAGAACAGCATCGACAAAATAATGATTGATCTTGACGGGACACATAATAAAGGCAACTTAGGGGCGAATGCCATTTTAGGTGTATCATTAGCTGCTGCTAAAGCTGCTGCGCAAGAAAGTCGCCAGCCTTTATACCGCTACATTGGTGGTGTAAACGCTAACACGCTGCCTATCCCAATGATGAACATTGTTAACGGTGGCTCACACTCTGATGCGCCTATCGCGTTTCAGGAGTTTATGATCATGCCGGTTGGCGCACCTTCTTTCTCTGAAGCTTTGCGCTGGGGTGCTGAAGTGTTCCATACATTAAAGAAAATATTACATGACCGCGGCCTTTCAACAGCAGTTGGTGACGAAGGTGGCTTTGCTCCCACTTTTAGCGGTACCGAAGATGGCGTTGAAACCATTTTACAGGCTATTGAAAAAGCAGGATACAAAGCTGGTGAAGAAATTTGCCTTGCGTTTGATTGTGCTGCCTCAGAATTTTATGTAAACGGTAAATACGATTACACCAAGTTTGAAGGTGAAAAAGGCGCTATCCGCACCAGCGAAGAACAGGCGGAGTACCTTGCCGAATTAACCCGTAAATATCCTGTTATTTCTATTGAAGACGGTATGGCTGAGGATGATTGGGCCGGATGGAAAATATTAACCGACAAAATTGGCGATAAAGTACAATTGGTTGGTGATGATTTGTTTGTTACTAACGTGGTACGTTTACAACAAGGTATTGATAGCGCTACTGCAAACTCTATTCTGGTAAAAGTTAATCAGATAGGTTCATTAACCGAGACCATCAACGCGGTATCATTAGCGCAAACCAGCAGTTATACCTCAGTAATGAGCCACCGCTCTGGCGAGACTGAAGACGCTACCATCGCTGATTTAGCTGTTGCATTAAACTGCGGCCAGATCAAAACCGGTTCGGCTTCACGTTCAGACAGGATAGCTAAATACAATCAATTATTGCGTATTGAAGAAGAATTGGGCGAGAACGCTAAATTCATCGGCAAAAACTTTAAATACGCTTATAAGAAATAAGCTTTTGAGGTAAAAGGCGAAAGCTAAAAGGTTAAAGGCTCTCCGGATTGGAGGGCCTTTTTTGTGCCTTATATTTTATGCGTTAATTTTAAAAAACACATAACTAACAGCATTATCGTACCAATGGTCATAATATATTTCCCTTGTTTACGATCACTCTCGCTGTGTGCTAAAACTACTTCGCCGTTAGGTAAGGTCTTTCTGTAGCCCGCTAAATACTGCCCAATAAAAACGCCTATCAGTCCGCCAAGCAAGGCAAATATATAACCCACTATAATAACATTCTTTTGTGAGCCTTGCGGTTTTTCCAGTTCTTGAATTCTTTCTTGTTGAATGTTCTCCATTTTCGATGTTGATTTTTTTTACTAAAAACTACCCATAAATTTAAGAAACAATCCCAATGCAAAACATGCAGTAGCTATATAAAATATATTGCGTCCGTGCTTACGATCATTTTCGCTATAAATGAACACCATTTCGCCATTGGGCAAAGTCTTTTTGTGCGCGTATAAATGTCGCCCAATAAAAACACCAATTATGCCTCCCATCAGGGCAAATACATATCCTAAAACTATCCAAAAAGTTGGCGAAGGCCCAGGTAGTCTTAATTCTTCAATTCTATCCTTGTGTATCTGTTTAATTTTCCTGTCACTTACATCCTCGCCGCGATTGTTTAAAATTTTTCGTGCCAGCATTACATCAAAGGCACTCCACTCATCAGCTTTAGTTAAAACAGCGAACAGCTCTTCGTCAGTAAAGGCAAAAAGGTAGTGATCGCTATTTACCTTTTCAATATCTCCAAGTACGCTTTGTTGTAATAAATCATTTATCTTTTCAAAATCATCATCGTAGGCCATAATTGCATACAGCAAAGGCGCACTTGTCATGGTAGCGATGTCAATTTTAGGGGCAAATGTTTTAAGCTCGTATTGTATTTTGTTTTGCTTAAGCGTATTAGCGATGTCTTCTGCCAGGGCCAGGTCATCAAATGTTCTGAAAGTAATCAATTCTTTCTTCATTGATATTTACCTGCTAAAGCGTCCTGTTGCTTAAGTTTAACAGCCACCGCATGGTCCTTAATATGGCAATGTCGGCAGTATATTGATAAAATAGTTGAGCAAAGGTGGTTAGAGAGCCACGTTTGGTAAAGGCAATACTAAAAATTGATGTCATTATTGTGATACCGCTTATCTTGCTTAAAATACTGCAATAAAATCGGCATTACAAAAGGCCTTGCAGTATTTTTTCACAAATAACTGGGTCAGCTAACAGATACAATCTCAAACTGGTGTATACCGTCCGCCATTTCCCACTCCGTTTTGTGCCCGTTACCGTAGCCCAATAAAGCTATTGATAGAGGATCCGTAACCGGTATTTTATTCAGGCTGTTTCCGGATTCCTGGCTTTCATCAACAATATGTACCCTATAAGTTTGGCGCTTGCCAATGTCCCGTACCAGTACTTTTGATCCCGGGCGAACGATATTGAGCGGCAAAGCATCATCTTTAACTATGCTTGCATCATTTAACTCATCATATAGCTTGCGTTTGTTAAAAACAGAAAGTCCTTTTGAAAAATAGTATTTCATTAACAATTTAAAATTGTTGATGGTTAGGGTCAGTTGAAATCGTTTCCTCATAGTGGTAAATGGAGATGATATTGTTGTGATATGCTATGGGGCAAAGCATCCCTGCAACGTTGTTATTCTTCCAATCAAAACGCAGTTTAAGGTTGAATAGTATTGGCTTTCAGCACCATGGTTACCTTATTACAAACCACCAACAATGTGTAATCAAAAAATATTCAAATTTCATTTTCTATACTTAGAACTTCTATGTATAATTGTATATGCAAGAACTTAACAAGGATTTGATGGCAAGCTCACTGGCGCCAATGGTGTTGCTGATACTTAAGCGCCAGGAGAGTTATGGCTATGAAATTATACAGCAGCTAAAAGATAAAACCGGCGGTGAGCTGGCTGTTGCAGAAGGCACCCTGTATCCTGTTCTGAAAAAAATGGAAGAAAAACAATGGCTGCAAAGTTCATGGAAAAAGGCCGACACCGGCAGGGAGCGTAAGTACTACGCCATTACTGAAAAAGGCACCAGAGAACTGGAAGAGCAATTATCACAATGGAACTATGTAAATAACCTTATCACAAAATTATGGAAACCGGAAATTTCAATTTAGATGCGGCTATCAAAACGCATGTGGAAAACCTGCAAAACAAGGGCAGTATTACGGCGGCAGACGGTATAGAATTAAGCAGCCATCTGTACGACTCTAGCGAAGCATTAATTAAGCAGCAACTTACTGTTGAAGAGGCTTTTATTATCTCAGCAAAGCGGCTGGGTACTGATGATGTTTTACACAATGAGTATAGCAAGGTTAATACATCGCTTAATGTAAACCGGACGTGGGCTTATATGATATTGGGCTTCAACTTGCTTTATGCGGCACCCCTTGTGGTTTTTACGTTGCTGGTGGGTGCCAGTAATTGGATGCTGCGTATGTATTCCGCATCGATAACGACAACGGTTGTGGTAACAACTTTAAATATTTGCGCCTGCATAGCAATGATATATGCAGTAATGCAAAAGCATCGCATTGCCCGCTTTATCGAAAATTTCGTTGAAAAACAACCACTCCGGACGGTGGCATGGTCGTTTTTTTTGCCCGTGTCTATCACCTTCATCTCCAGCTTTTTGTTTCCCGGGTTTACAGGTCCAAATATAAATTCTACTATGATCGCTAGTTTTCACAGTTCATGGGTAGAAAGGAGCTTTTACCTGGTGTTTATAACGTTTGCATTGGCTGCAATAAGTTTAGTGGCAAGTATAAGTAAGTTTGAGAAACTAAGCTTAAAAAGCTTAGTTGAAAGACCCGCAATGACTTTTCTTTTTATATCCGGTGCTGTAGTTGAAATTCTGGCCGCCAGTACACGCACCATCAGACTGCCACATAATTTACCTCAAGTGCTTGGTACTATCTTTAGCTGTGCAATTTTTGGCGTCGTATATATGGCATTTTCAGCCCTAATATCATTTTACAACGAAAAGCAATCGTGGCGATATCTGGTTGTATTCGCTGTTGCAGGTTTTACAATAGAGACCAGCGCTGGCATTAATGCTGATATGAACAGCGGTAATACCTATTTTACGGTCTTTCACGTTTCTGCGCTGGTATTAGGTGTTATTGCCGGGAAATATATTGGTGAAGTTTTAAGGAACAAGAATCACACCCTTGCATAATCACCCAAACAACTCCTGCTCATCAGTATAATATGTACTGCGTCCGCCCAACTCTTTTTGGTGGATAGCAACACCTGTGGGCGTTTGCTTTTGTTTTGGTAGATGCACTTTTAAAAAATCACGCACTTCACCACTGATGATGTCAGGCTTGTGTTTAATGATTTGCTTTTCGGCGTCTTCGAGAACATCTTTTATAGATTCGATCAATTTGTTCAAGGCTGCATCAGGTAATTTATTGGCCGGTGAAAAAGGCGATATCCGTGCTTCCCATAATATTTCGTCGGCATAAGCATTGCCTATGCCACGCAGCACTTTCTGGTCCATTAATACAGTTTTAACAGGCGACCGTTTTTTACCAAATTTCTCTTTCAAGTAAGTTATCTTCACATCCAAAGCATCTGGTATGTCTTTCTCCTCCGGATCAAGTGTAGGTGTAGCCGCTCCCTGGTAATCGGTTAACGCAAGGCCTTTTCCGCCCTTAAAATGCAGCTCAACAATGGCATATTTATTAGTATTGGCGCTATCAAATGTATGAAACTGACCATGCAACATAAGGTGCAAGCCAAGCACACGCTTATTAAACTCAAAGTGTAGTTCCTTACCTACGCGTTTTACGTTGGTTAATTCCTTTCCCTCAAGCGCAGCCTTCAATTCCCTAACTGTAACATTTAACTTCTTTTGGTTGGGCGCTTCAATTTTTTCTAAAGTTTGGCCTTTGAACAATTTGTTAAGGTTACGGGCAAATACTTGCAAGTCGGGTAATTCAGGCATGATTATCAATTTAGATTATAACTGTAAAAGTTGCCGTTGGTTTCACTCAATTCTAACATCCGAATTAAAACCGTATCTTTGCAAAAAATAATACCCGTTAGCTTACGGTTTTGATCATTTCCACGACGAGAGACTCTTCAGATCCGCTTATGCAATCGCGTTAGCATCTATATATTAAGATACATTACATGTCATTTGAAAATTTAAATTTAATTGAGCCTATTTTAAAGGCTCTTAAAACCGAGGGTTATACAAACCCTACCCCAATACAAGAACAAGCAATCCCCATTATATTACAAGGCCGTGACCTGTTAGGTTGCGCCCAAACAGGTACCGGCAAAACTGCCGCGTTTGCTATCCCTACTTTGCAAACCTTGTATAAAGACAAACTGCAACACAAAGAGCAAAAAACGATAAAGACTTTAATATTAACGCCAACCCGCGAACTGGCCATACAAATTAATGAAAGTTTTGCCGCTTACGGGAAGCATACCGGCCTTAAACATACCGTAATTTTCGGTGGCGTATCGCAAAACCCGCAGGTAGACACAATACGCCGCGGCGTTGATATATTAACCGCTACACCTGGCCGCTTGCTTGATTTGATGAACCAGGGCTACATTCGCCTTGACCATATAAAAATTCTGATATTGGACGAAGCCGACCGTATGTTGGATATGGGTTTTGTGCATGATGTTAAGAAGATAATAGCCAAGGTTCCTGTAAAAAGACAAACGCTTTTTTTCTCGGCAACTATGCCTAAAGAAATACAGCAACTGGCTGACAGCATTTTAACCCGCCCCGAGAAGATAGAGGTTACACCAGTGTCATCAACTGCCGATACCATTCAACAGGAATTATACTACGTAGAGAAGAATGACAAACGCTCTTTACTTGCGCATATACTGAAGGACAAGGGCATTAAAACCGCTTTGGTATTTACGCGCACCAAACATGGTGCTGATAAAGTAGTGAAGGATCTTCATAAAATTGGCGTTACTGCCGAGGCTATCCACGGCAATAAATCGCAAAATGCAAGGCAACGTGCATTAACTAACTTTAAAAACCGTACCACACGTGTATTAATTGCTACTGATATTGCCGCGCGCGGTATTGATATTGATGAGCTGACACACGTAATTAACTACGAGATACCTAACATTCCCGAAACTTACGTACACCGTATCGGCAGAACCGGCCGCGCGGGCGCAAATGGCATAGCCCTTTCATTCTGCGACCAGGAAGAGATTGGTTATATCAAAGACATCCACAAATTGATAGGCAAGCAGATCCCGGTTATTGAAGACCAGCCCTACCCTATGAGTGCGAAAGCTATTGCTACTCCTTTACCTCCACCGGCGCAAGGCGGAAGAGGAGGTGGCGGCGGCGGTGGCCCGAAACGCGGGCGTGGGTTTGGCCGCACCGACCGCAAACCCAGCGGTAATGCACCCCGTAAAGAAGGCAGCATGAGCGGAAGATCAAGACCGGCACGTTAACATACCCCGCAAATAAATTCATTGGGCTTTGTGATAGAATTTCGGATTAATCAGATATTTTAGCTGCATGAAAGGCCTTGGCAAACTTATTTGGCGCTTTGTTAAAATATTTGCTTTTGCATTTATTGGCATTAGCGTTTTAAGCGTTATTGCTTACCGTTTTATTAATCCGCCTTTTACCTGGCTGATGATTGGGCGCGGCTTTGAACGCAAGGCAGCTGACAAGGAATGGAAAATTGACAAAGATTGGCGTGATCTTGACCAAATATCTCCTTACATGGCCAGGGCAGCTGTCGCTGCCGAGGATGCTACGTTTTTAAATAATGTTGGCTTCGACTTTAAAGCTATTCAACGGGCGGCAAAAAACAATGGCAAAGGAAAGCACGTAGTAGGCGGCAGTACCATCACCCAACAAACTGCTAAAAACGTATTCCTGTGGTCGGGGCGCTCATGGCTGCGTAAAGGCCTTGAGGCATATTTTACGGTACTGATACAGATATTCTGGAGCAAGGAGCGCGTTATGGAAGTTTATCTTAACGTTATTGAAATGGGCGATGGCATTTACGGGGTACAGGCTGCAGCTCAGGAATATTATAATAAAGATGCCAAGGACCTAACACGGTCACAGTGTGCGGCCATAGCATCTATTTTTCCAAGTCCGCTGCATTGGTCGCCAAATAATCCGAGCCGTTATGTGAGACACCGTCAATACCTTATTAAAAGAAATATGAAAATAATAGGCCCGTTGGAATTTGATTAACCCCGTAAAGCGGAAATATTAGTGAGGCAGTGGCCACAAGAATTCCCCCTTTAGGGGGTTAAGGGGCTTAAGCTCTCGCAAATCTCCTTCACCGTTTCACTTACCGGTTTAAATTCAATACCGATAGCCTGTTTTATCTTGCTGTTATCAAAGTTGCGTACCTGGCTGGCTGCCCGGGCTGCTATCTTATCTAAAAACGGTGGTTTACCTGTAAAAAGTGATACAAAGCGCGCCAACCTCCAGCCTGTTTCCATCATCCATGGTTTGGTATAAACAGTAGGTGGTGCTACATTAAAGCATGCGGCAATTTCAGTGGTCAACTCGTGGTAGTTGCGGTTTTCTGCACTAATAACATACCGTTCCGCGGTAATATCGCTTTCCATTAAAGATATCATACACCTGGCAACATCCTCCACATCAACAAAACCGGCAACGCCTTCGGTGTAAAATTTTAATCCTTTACGCACCGCCTCAAATAACTGACCACTGCCTCTGGTGCCTGCACCAGGCCCGATGATCAATGATGGATTAACAATAACTGCACTAAGCCCTTCGGCAATACCGCGCCATACCTCCATCTCGCTTTCCAGCTTTGATATGGCGTAACCATCATCTTCTAAATTAATATCCAATTCATTACGCTCGGTAGTAAACTCGCCGGGTTTGGCGTGGCCAATGGCGGCAATAGAACTTACATGTACCAGTCGCGCGTTATTTTCAAGGCAGAGATTAACCACATTAGAGGTACCGCTAATATTGGCGTTTATCATTTGCTTTTTATCCGCCTGTTTAAGCGACACCCATGCCGCACAATGGTAAACCTTATCAACACCAATAAAAGCATCTTCAAGGGCAGCAAAGTCCAGCATATCGGCTTCTACCCATTCAATAGCTTTAAAAGGTTGCAATAATGGCGGAATAGCAGAAATCCTTCGTTTAGTACAACGAATTACCTCGCCCCTTTCGGCTAACTGTTTGGCAACCTCTGCCCCTAAAAAACCTGTCGCGCCGGTAACGAGTATCATTGTAAATTTGTAAATATGCGCATGTGCAAATGTGCGTATAGATGTGCAATTGTGCAAATGTGCGGATGTGCAGATTTTTTATGCGAATGTTTAGATGTTTTTATCATTTGCCACTAAATGATTGCGCACCAAGTGCTACCATAAATACCCGTATCGCTATAAATCATCTCCACATTTGCATATCTTCGCATCTGCACATCACATAATTTTGCACATCAAGTACCATGTCCCTGTCCGATTTTTTTTCGCCTGTCGATCTTAATAAAATACTTCCGAAAAACGGTTATTACACCAGTCATTTAGGAAGCAAGATCGCTCTGTATGCTAATGATTTTCCGGATTTGGATGAAGGAATCAACATAGCCATTATTGGCGTGCAGGAAGATCGTAACGCGGTAAATAACCCGGGCTGCGCCTTAGGCCCCGACTACGTGCGCGAGAAACTTTACCTGCTTAACGAGGGCGGCTATACTACAAAAATTGCTGACCTGGGTAACATTAAGCAGGGCGAAACGGTAACCGACACTTATTTCGCGCTTAAAACTGTTGTTAACGAGCTGATAAAAAAAGATATTCTGCCAATTATAATAGGCGGAGGGCAAGACCTTACCTATCCCCAATACCTGGCTTATGAAACACTGGAACAAAAGGTTGACCTGGTTATAATTGATCCACGCTTTGATCTGGATGATGATGATCATCCGGAAACGATTGAAACCACATCAGCATCTTATCTGCAAAAAATATTATTACACCAGCCCAATTACCTTTTCAATTACAGCAACCTGGGTTATCAAACCTATTACACCAGTCAGGATAGCCTGCGGGTGATGGAGAAGCTATATTTTGATGCCCATCGCTTAGGTGAATTAAGTGGACAAGTGACTGTTACAGAGCCTATCATCCGCAATGCTAACATGATAAGCTTTGATATGGGTTCGGTTCGCTCATCAGATGCAATGGGTAATACCAACGCCGGCCCTAATGGTTTTTATGGCGAGGAAGCCTGTCAGATCTGCCGCTATGCTGGTATCAATGATAAGCTTACCTCAATTGGCTTTTATGAGTTTAACCCGGCGTACGACAGTAATGGCCAAACTGCCATGCTTTTGGCGCAAATGATATGGTGTTTTATTGACGGCTTTTATAATCGCAAAAAAGATTTCCCGCTTAATCCAAAATCGCAGTACCTTATTTATAAAACCAGTTTAAAGCACGATGACCATGAGCTGGTATTTGTGAAAAGTAAAAAAACCGACCGGTGGTGGATGCAGGTACCCTACCCTACAGCCGGATCATTAAACGAGCGATTCCATTTGGTACCGTGCCGGTATGATGATTATACCACGGCTGTATCCGGCGAAATGCCCGATCTTTGGTGGCGCACTTATCAAAAATTAGTTTAGCCATGCAATTGAGTGCCAAATTGCACGTTATGTACAAAAACAATTTGATTTGAAGAAGATTTGGTTATTCGCGGTGGCTGCGCTGCCGTTGTTTGCAACTGCACAAACAATTACCCCCCAATTTACAATTAATGGCAAAGTAGGCTCCCTTACCGCCCCTGCCAAAGCTTATTTGATTTACCAAATTGGCGCTGACCAAATGGTAGACTCTGCCAACATAGTTAACGGCGTGTTTAGCGTAAAAGGGCAGGTTTCAGAGCCCAATATGGCAAAGCTGGCTATAGATCATAAAGGTGTTGGTATTCAGCAATTAAGTGGCGATAAGAATGTTGATGTTTTAACTTTCATTCTTTCTAACGAGAATATTGATATATTGAGCAGTAACGACTCTGTTAGTACGGCTGATGTAAATGATTTGTTGAATAGCCAGGGCAAGGAGCTGAATATGCAACTGCTCAGGGTTGAAAACGATGCGAATAAATTAAATTCCGAATATCGTGCCGCTTCAGCTAAGGACCAAAATTCCATTTCGTTTAAAAACGATCTGCAAGCGCGGGCAGCTATCTTACAGGAACAGCGCAACAGGATATTAAAAAACTTTATTACCAGCCATACTAATAGCTATGTGAGCTTGATTGCCTTAAGGATTTTAGGCAGCCGCTCGCCCAATTTTACGGAACTTGAAAAGCTATACAGTTTGCTCTCCACTGAACTTAAAAATACCAGTGCGGGTATGAACCTTAAGCTTACTATGGAAATGACCAAGGCAACCGCCATTGGTTCTATAGCCCCTGATTTTACGCAGAATGACGCTACGGGCAAACCTGTATCGCTTTCATCATTCAAAGGGAAATATATTTTGATAGATTTTTGGGCATCGTGGTGCGGGCCTTGCCGTCAGGAAAATCCTAATTTAGTCAGGGTATACAATAAATATAAAAACAAAAAATTTACTGTTTTAGGTGTATCGCTTGATAAGCCCGACGCCAAATACAGTTGGCTGGCCGCTATAAAAAACGACGGCTTGGTATGGACACAGGTGTCCGACTTAAAATTCTGGAACAATGAAGTAGCCATGCTTTACCATATATCAGCAATACCAGCTAATTTTTTACTGGACCCAGAGGGCCGTATAATAGCCCGCGACCTTCGCGGAGCTGATCTGGAAAAGAAATTGAGCGAGATATTGTAGGCATCGACAATAAAAAATTGTCATTCTGAGCGGTAGCGAAGAATCTTATAAGCTTTACTAACCGAGCGCGTGACTTAGCAGGGTCTACAAGATTCTTCGCTGTCGCTCAGAATGACAATAAAAATTGAAAGCCCCTACTGCAAATACTTCCCAACTATAGGCATCCTTCTGCCCATACCGAAAGCTTTTGGCGATACACGTAAAATAGGCGGGGTTTGGTAGCGTTTATGTTCAGCTATGTTTATCAGTCGTAAAGCGCGTTTTACGGTTGCTTCGTCATAACCCATTTTTACTATCTCTGCTGATGAGCGTCGTTGTTCTACGTACTCAAAAATTATTTTATCCAAAATATCGTATTCCGGTAACGAGTCCGAATCTTTTTGGCCCGGGCGCAGCTCTGCCGATGGTGGTTTTACAATGGAGTTGACCGGGATGATCTCTTCATCCTTATTAATAAATCGCGCCAGCTCAAACACCTGTGTTTTATAAACATCTCCGATAACAGATATACCGCCGCACATATCGCCATATAATGTACCATAACCTACCGCAGCTTCGCTTTTGTTGGATGTGTTGAGCAGTATATAGCCAAACTTATTACACATTGCCATCAGCAATACAGCACGGCTGCGCGATTGTATATTTTCTTCGGCTATGTTAAACGGCAGGTTCTGAAACTGCGGATGCAAGGCTGTTTCAAATGCATCGGTTATATGTTCAATTGCAACCGTCTGGCTCATGCAACCCAGGTTATCTACCAAGTCCTGCGCATCCTTAAGCGAGTGGTCACTTGAAAATTTCGAGGGCAGCAATACCGCCATCACATTCTGCGGACCCAGGGCCTTTGCTGCCAGGGCGCACACCACTGCAGAGTCTATCCCGCCCGAAAGCCCCAAAATGGCCTGCTTAAAGCCAGACTTTTTAAAATAATCCTGAATGCCCAATATAAGGGCATCATGAATTTGAGAGATATCGCTGTCGCGTTCTTGTTTTTTTGTAGTTGGATGATCGAATGTTATTCCGCCATCATCGTTCAATAAATAATAAGCTATGCTCTCTTTAAAGTAAGGCATCTCATCAACCAGGTTTCCCTCATTGTCAAACACCAGCGATCCGCCATCAAATATTAACTCGGTTTGCGCGCCTACGTGGTTTACATACAGCAGCGGCAATTTGTAGCGCGTTACGTTATCTTTTAAAATAGCTATACGTTCCTCATCGTGGTTATAAGCAAAAGGCGACGCGGCAATGTTTATCATCACATCGGGCTGCTGCTCAATAAGCGTATCCATGGGGCGGGTAATATACAACGGGTTTTCAATGGTGTTCCAAAGATCCTCGCAAATAGTAAGCGCTATGCGTTTACCTTTAAAATCAATACAGTTAAATTCGGTTGACGGCTCAAAATAGCGGTATTCGTCAAAAACATCATAATTAGGTAGTAATGCCTTCTCTACTACCGCCTTAACCTCGCCGTTTTCAATAAACCAGGCGGCGTTGCTTAAGTCTTTACCTTCGGGCTTATTATTGGGTATTGGCAGTCCAATTATACAAGCAATATCGGTACAGGCGGCTGCTATGGCACGGGCAGATTCATCACAAAGCGTAATAAACTCATTCAGTTCTAAAAAATCGCGGGCAGGGTAACCACTAATGCAGAGTTCTGCAAAAACAACAAGATCGGCACCATTTAAGCGGGCCTCATCTACAGATTGAATTATCTTGGCTGTATTTGATTCAAAGTTACCAACGTGGTAGTTAAGCTGGGCTAAGGCTATTTTCATAAGTGTATAACGGTTAACTATTGCACCCAAATGCAAATAATAAGCTAATTTTGCTGAAAGTATAAAAATGACAGCAACCTACTGCAAGGTCAAACAAATTTATTCAATTTTTTTTATCGGCGTATTATTTACATCATGTAGCAACGATAAAAATATTGATGTGAGTAATATACCTGTAGAGGTTAAAATTGAGCGTTTTGACCGCGATTTTGATCAGCTGCGTCAAAAACCCATGTCTCAGCAGGCCCTGTTACTGCAGAGAAAATACGGCAACTTTTATGCCGATTATGTGGGACAGATACTGGAAATTGGCAACCCAAATGATACCGCTTATTTTGATGTGCTGCGCAAGGTGTTTGACGGTGATGCTTACAAAGACCTGAAACACGATGTAGACGCTGTTTTTCCGGGCGATATGGCAAAGCAGAATGAAGAACTTACAGATGCTTTCCGCCGCATAAAGTATTATTATCCGCAAAAAAACCTGCCAAAAGTTTATGCTTACTTTTCCGGCTTTAAAGCGCAAACATCTATCGGCGACGGTTATTTTGGCATTGGCCTGGATATGTTTTTAGGTGCTGATTCGCGCTTTTACCCTGCGCTAAGGGAAACCTTTCCGCACTACGTTTCGCGCCGCTTTACGCCTGACTATATTGCAACACGTGTGGTAGAGGGTATTGCCCGCGAGGATATGTTTCCCGAAAATGATAAGGACCGCAGCCTTTTATCTAAAATGGTCTACGCCGGGAAGGTCCTTTATTTTATGGACCAAATGCTGCCCAGTGTAGCCGACTCAGTAAAAATTGGTTACACTACCGAACAAATGAAATGGTGCACTGATTTTGAAGGAAAAATATGGGGTTATTTTTTAGAGGAAAACCTGCTGTACGAAACTGACTATCAGAAAATACAAACTTACCTTAACGAAGCGCCCTTTACTCCGGGGCTTGGCGAGCATAATGATTCATCGCCCAAGTTAGGCATATGGACCGGTTGGCAGATTGTTCGGAAATATATGGCAGAACATAAAGATGTTACCCTGCAGCAGTTAATGGCCGAGCCTGATGCGCAGAAGATATTGAACGCATCTAAGTATCGCCCTAAATAAAAATAGCGATGAGTTTAAAACCCATCGCTATTTTTGATATACTATTTTGTTGCTTACTTTATTATAGCAAACACAGCTTTTAAACCTATAGCAGTGCCTATAACCAAAATTACGTTAGCTATGCCCGATGCGTATTTAAAATCGAAAAAGCGAAGGTAAACACCCACTAAACCTATAACTATGGCAACTACTAACAGTATGTAATGACGTGGTGCGTTTGCTTCTTGTGGTGATATCATGTTGCTGATTTATTTTACTGCACAAAAATAAAAATGTTTGCCGAATAAACTAATGTGGAAGTGAAATTTTATAAGTTGATATATTAATTTATCATTGCGTGGCACGGAGCAATGACAAAGCGTCTAAATCCGAAATCGAAAATCCGAAATCCGAAATCTCCTACACTTCTCCTTCGCGCTTGCGCAAAAACCACTCAATGCTTAATAGTACAAATATAAAAGCGAAGATCCACTTCACATCTATCATGTCGCTGTAGTGCTTATCCTCAAACACAAGCGTTTTAATGTTCTCGTTCTTTTTTATTAGTTCAGCAAGTTCTTCCATTTGCTGCGGGAATAACATTTTACCACCACTTTGTGCGGAGATACTATTTAACAACTGGCGGTTGGCTACGCTTTGTCTTATCTCCAGGTTAAGCGGCTTAACGGTAAACTGCCCGGTAGCATTAAAGGCCCGGTTACCCAGCAAGGTTGTGGCGCTGTAACTGTATTCGCCAATTGGCAGGCTGCCTGCATCTAACTGGTAAGTTTGGCCTATGCGGGTAAACAGGAAGTTATAACTTTTACCCTCTGCGCTTTTTATAGCCATTTTAACATCAGGCGTATTGGTTAGTTGCAGTGCATCGTCATACAATTCAGCGTTCAGCAATACGTTGTCGCCCTCATCAAAAATATTCTTTGAGGGATAGGCCCTAAAGCGCTGCTTATCAGTATTAGCAGTAAGATATTGTACACTTTGGCTAAACAGCTCTTCTATCGCATGGTGGTTGGCGTAAGTTTGATACTCTGATAATTGCCAGCGCCACAAACCCTCGCCCATAAAAACGCCGCTTCTGCGCCCCGCGTCATCGCCAAACATTAACAGCGGGTACGATGTAGGCACGGCACCAATACGCTGCTTCAGCAATACCCCATTAGGCACTGTTACACTGTAATTGGCATAAGGCGCCATCAACGGCGGAAACTTATTGATCTTTTGCAGCGTAGAATCGCTAAGCGTAAATGATGAAAAGTCGGTCGCCGTCATGGCAAAAACCTCCTGCATATCAAAACGGTTGCTGCTTATGCCTGCTAATTTTTGCTGGGTATTAAACCCGCGAATATCCGCCTGCGCACCCAGCATATACCAGATAGGGATACGTATTTTAGCCAGTTCAGGCTTAAGCAAGGTAAGGGTAGAATACGATGGCTGATAAAGGATGAGCAGGCTGTAATCGCTCCATTTTACTGCGCCCATATCGGCAGTAAGGCCGGCCTTTAACTCAAAGTTCTTGTTACTTTCAATAGCTTGCTTAATAACGGTTACATCCGGGTGCGGGCCATCATATAGCAGCAAGATCTTCTGCTGTACATCTAAAACTTCAACATAAATAGTTTCAGAATTATTTTGAGTGGACAGTTCATTTTTTACAGGCGCAATGCTGATGTTGTATTTATGAATTCCTTTTTTATCTGCAGTAAGCTGAAAGGTGCTTACCTTTTTAAAGGCATCGTTGCTTACCTCAATATTTTCAGAATGCACAACCCTGCCACCTTCGCTAACGGTTAGGCGCATGGCCTCGCCCCTGCTTTGCCAGGCTTCTGTTAATACCTCAATTTCAAAACTATTACCCAGGTAAGCGGTTTTATTGTAATTAACGTTGCCGATCAGCAGATCGCGACGGGCAACGGTATCGCCTAAGGCAATGGTATAAATGGTAGATTTTATGTTGCGGGCATCGTATTGCGGATCGGCCCCCTGGTTGTACATCCCGTCGGTAGCTAAAACCAAAGCGCCAATGTTTTGATTGGTATATTGATCATTAAACTGGCGTAAGGCTGCCGATATATCCGTTTTGCGAGCGCTAAATGTATTAGAAAGCCCATTATTAAGATTGGCGCCGAAATTAAATTCGCGCACATCGTAATCATCCCCTAAAAGCTCTTTGAGTTTACCCAGTTGGGTTACAAAAGCAGCAGGATCAAAACCGGCGGGTTTAAACTGCGATACAGACTGCGAATTATCCTGCGCAACCAGAATCAACGGTTTTTGCGGCTGATAACTCAACGATTGCAGCAAAGGCGATAGCAACAGCAATGCTATAACAAATACAGCTACAGCACGCAGGGCAAACAAGCCCCTCCTGAAGTTTTCGCCCAAATTTACAGGCTGACGATACATTAACCATGCATACGCCACACCAAGCAGCAGGCAAACCGGCGCCCACCAACCAGAAACAGCGCCCCAGGTAATTGAAAATAATAGCATTTTTGAGGTTTACGTTTTACGCAGTACGTTTACGTTACCGCAAAATGCAAAAAATATTATTAAATGGTTGAAATGTTTTTGTTACAGAGTGGGATTTTGGGGTTGCAGGAATTACGTTTGACGTTGTACGTAAAACGCCCCGGTAAAAACCGAGGCGCTTGTATAATTTAAAAATTCTAACAATTTAAAATCGCAATTCAAAAAATCCGAAATCGAAAATCCGAATTTCGAAATCCTTCCTACAACATTCCCCCATCAACCGGGATAACCTGCCCGGTAATGTAGGTAGCCATGTCTGATGCCAGGAAAACGCATGCGTTTGCTACGTCCTCTGTCTCTCCTGCACGTTTAAGCGGGATGGATGCTGCCCAGCCTTCAACAACTTTAGGGTCTAAAACCTCTGTCATTTCGGTGCGGATAAATCCCGGTGCTATAACGTTGGTACGGATATTACGCGAACCCAGCTCTTTAGCCATTGATTTAGAGAACCCAATGATGCCCGCTTTTGATGCCGCATAGTTGGCTTGCCCGGCATTACCGTCTACACCTACAACAGAGCTCATATTAATAAATACACCTGTGCGGTTCTTCATCATTATTTTTGATGCCGCTTTGGTAACGTTGAAAATAGATTTAAGGTTTACTTCTATCACATCATCCCACTGTTGCTCCGTCATGCGCATCAGCAAACCATCTTTGGTTATACCGGCGTTGTTAACCACAATATGCAGGGTGCCGAAATCGGCGACTATATCGTTTATCAGTTTATCAGCCTCATCAAATTTTGATGCATCAGAGCGGTAACCTTTAACCTGTGTACCGAAGCTTTGCAGTTCCTGCTCCAAGGCCAGGCCTTTTTCAACTGATGATAAGTAGGTGAAAGCCACGTTAGCGCCGTGCTCGGCAAATTTCTCGGCAATTTTGCGACCTATTCCTTTTGATGCACCTGTAATAAGCGCGGTTTTTCCTGCTAATAATTTCATAAACTTTTCAAAATCCTTTTCGGGCGGTGAAGATAAACATTTAAGCTGAAATAGGGAATTTCTGAATGGTAGCGATTAAATTGATATATAATTTTATCTATTTTTAATAATTCCCACGTAGGTAGCAGTCATGAATTTAGTAGTTGGTCTAAAAATTTTCTTTTTCGCATTTATTACCAATGTAAGCTTCGCGCAAACTTTACATTCAATCAGATTTGTTCATATCGGCGAGGAAGACAAACCAATAGGAACTTTAGCCATCAGTGTCGAAAAAAAAATAATTCCGAGGGATAGAATGACTGATCACTACCTGGGTAAAAGCGTTAAAACAAATATGAAAACATTTGAAACCATAAGAAATTTTACCGAAGCAAGCAAACATTTGGTTTCGCGAAAAGACAATGAATCCGACTATCGCATTATTATTAATAATAAAAAGAATTTATATCTCAATTACAAAAGCGGTCGGAGTTTTTTTGAAGACTTGAGAGCAAAATTAGCAAAAACGAATTGCGATAAAGCAGTTATAGCCGCTTTTAAATATAAGTAATTCTAAAACTTCCCAACTTATGCGAAACTCCGGACTAAAACCTACTTATTCAACTTCTCCGCCGCCTTTATACTATCCTGTTTAGCTTTTTCGCGTTTTTTAAAGAAACCTTTAAGAAAGAAGTTGCTTTGAAGCGCTTGCATATTATCATTTAATTTGACAGAGCTCTGCTGTAGATTACTGATAGTGCTGCGGACCTGACCGGCGGCGGCACCATCGTTTAATAAAATGCCGATGGCGTTGTCGTTGGTGTTAAATTTATTGGTTGCCTTGTTAAGGTTATCTGTAATGGCAGACGCATTTTTAGCGGTTTGCTGTAACTGCGCTACTGATGCGCTTAGCTTGTTGAATGTAGCTGTATCTGTAAACAGCTTATCAGCTAAGCCGCCTTTAGTGTTCATCGTATTGCTGAATCTATCCAACTGCACAGCCATTCTCGCAGCGCTGCCTGTAGCTGCTTCCAAATTACGCATAGAGTTACGCAGTTGTACCGCCATTAAACTATCGGCCATCAGCGTGCCTACAGTGCCTTTTCCTTGCAATATCTTACGGCTTAATAATTTAAAGTCGCCGGTTATTGATAGTAGATTTTGGTTGTTTTGTTGCAGGGTCTTCATGATGTCATCAGTCGATGTCATTTTTTCCGATTGTAAAACGTCGCCTTCTGCAATAACCGGAGCCTGTGGCGTACCACCGTCAATAACAATAATTTTATTGCCTATCAGCCCGTCAGAACCGATATGCACACCCGCATTGCGGTGTATATAAGGTTGGCTGCCTTCGTCAATTTTCATATCCACATCAACCTGGCCGGCGCCAATAAATTTTATTTTACTGATGCTGCCTACCTTTACGCCCGAAAACCAGACGCTGTTACCACTTTTCAAACCGGCAACATCATCAAAAACAGCACTGATGCGCACGCTTTTTGAAAAACTTTTTGATTGGCTGCCCAGTGTAAAAACGCCCAGTAAAAACACAACCAGCCCTATGGCCAGGAATATGCCTACTGTTATCGCGGTTTTATTGTCTGATCTGTCCATAAATATCTTCTTTAAATCTACTTTATAAAATTGTAATCAAAAAATGGTTTTACCCGTTCATCTTTTGTATCAAATACCTCATCAAAAGTGCCCTGGCGCTGAAACTGCCCGTCCAATAACATTGCAATACGGTCGCCGGTTTGTTTGGCGCAGGTTAAGTCGTGTGTAATTATTATTGACGATGTGTTATAACGTTCCTGCACCTCGTTTATCAGTTCGTTTATTTCAATACACGTAATGGGGTCCAACCCCGCTGTAGGCTCGTCATACAGCATAATTTCCGGGTTAAGTATCAAAGTACGGGCAATCCCTATACGTTTACGCTGCCCGCCCGAGAGCTCTGACGGCATCTGGTTAATGGTTTGCGAAAGGCCCACTGCATCCAGCACGGTCTCAACCGCTGTATCCACCTCACCGCGGGTTAAATTTCTTTTATTACGCACCAGCGGGAACTCCAGATTTTTACGTACCGTCATACTATCATACAAGGCGCTGTTCTGAAAAGAAAAGCCCAACCTAACGCGCAATTCACGCAACTCGCGTTCCGTGATCTTACTGATATCCTGACCCAATACTTCAACATATCCGCTATCCAATGTAAGCAAGCCTGATATGATCTTTATCAAAACAGATTTACCTGTACCGGAACGGCCCAGCACCACCAGGTTCTCGCCCTGGTAAAGCTCAAGGTCAATACCCCGTAGCACGTCATAGTCGCCAAAGGATTTTTCCAATCCCTTAATGCTAATAACCGCGTTGCCTTTATCTATGGGTGCCTTTGCCTTGCGCATATTTGCTATCTAAACCAGCTGGTTATCTGTACTATTACAATTTCTTCAATAAAAACTAAAAACATAGCGGTAACTACTGCGCCATTAGCCGCTTTACCTACCCCCTCAGTACCCTTATTTGAGTTGTAACCCTGGTAACAGCCTACTATACCAATGGTAAAGCCAAAAACAATTGATTTTATAAGCGATGCGTTAAAATCAATAAAACTCAGCGGATCAAAAAACTCCTGTATAAAAGTTCTGAAACTGGTACCCTCATTAAGAGCCACGTTAATATAACCACCTAACATGGCTACTAACCCTGTGTAGGTTGCTAAAATGGGGATGGTTAAGGTTGTGGCCAGCACACGTGTACAAACCAAAAATTTAAAAGGGTTGGTGCCCGATACCTCCATTGCATCTATCTGCTCGGTTACGCGCATGGAGCCTAACTCTGCACCAATGCTTGACCCTACTTTACCGGCAGCTATCAACGCTGTTACCAAAGGCGCCAGCGCACGCATGATAGCTATTGATACCAACGATGGCAGCCATGAGCTTGCGCCAAACTGCGCCAGCGACGGGCGGGATTGTTTGGTGAAAATAAGGCCCACAATTAAGCCTGTTAAGGATATTAATGTGAACGACCTTACGCCTACTTCAAAGCATTGCCTTACTATCTCTCTAAACTCAAATGGCGGTACAAAAGCCTCTTTAAAAAAGCGGATAATGAACTTATGAATATCATAAAGCGTAACAAAAAAATCTAATGCCTTTTTACGCGGTTGATTTTTCTTTTTTTTAAGTACTGGAGCCTCGGTGCTTTGTATATCCATTAATGGCGGCAAAGGTATTATTTAATGTATTATAATCTACAAACACATAGGTATGTTGTTTGAGTTCGGTGCAAAATTAATCAAATGATTAATACCGCAAAGTTACATTTGTAATTGTTAGGTAAAGTAAAGCGTACGTGAAGTTTGAATGGTATATAAAGAAAATATACCGGTAGCAAAACTATTCGTGCCGAAAGGATATTTTATAATAAAAAGTTAATATGAATGTTTACCAGCAAAAATGGATTGATGTGTTAAACAGCGTCGGACTAAAAGGATGGACAATCACGGCTCTGGGCGATGACATTTTTATAGAAATGCCGCATGTTACTGATTTGAAACTGATACGCGACAATTTGCCGTCTACTCTTGCCTCTCTGTCACTGGATATTGATGAACCAAAATCCCGATTAAAATTTATCGTAAAAAACGGGTACGAAAAATTTGAATACATTTTAAACCCATCAGGCAGCGACTTGAACAGCGAAAGATAGTTCAGTCTTTAAATTATTAGCGTCATTGTGAATAGATTTATTGCACAACGACGCTAAAATAAAGTAGTTTCTTATTGGTAACTAACGCCTAATGTAATAGGCGCGTTCAGTACTTTTGATATGATACAATTAGCTTTTGCACCTTCTGCAATTGCTTGAAATTGTTCTGCAGATACGCCTTCAATTGCAGATGCTTTCAGCTCCAAATGAATAGCGGTAATGCTTAGTGCTACCATATCCAATTCTAAAATTGCTTCCGTATCCAGATCACCTGGGGTAAAACCGGCTTTGGTAAGTTCAGCGCCAACGGCCATAGTAAAGCAACCTGCATGTGCAGCCGCTATTAACTCCTCGGGGTTAGTACCAACACCATCTGCAAAACGGGTTTTAAAAGAATATTGTGTGTTGTTTAAAGTAGTGCTTTGGGTAGTTATTGTACCTGCACCCTCTTTTAAAGTGCCGTTCCAGTGGGCTTTTGCTGTTCTTTTCATAATGTTGTGTGTTTATTTTATTATTGGTAAAGTTAATACTTGAAGATTAAAGATTGGTTATTGAAGATTAAAGAATTGTTATTAAAGACTGGTTTTACTGTTAAATTAGAAACTGAGTAAGCGCCCTGTTCAGCTTTTTTAAAATTTCAACCCTGCCCTTAAAAATACTGCGCTCCCTACTTCAATTGTACCAAAATAATCTTTAAATTTTATAAAGTAACTTGCCTTAGGGTAAATATTACGGAACATGCGCTGCGTTGCGGTATCGCCGCTGTAAAAGTCATTGTTAATTGGATTATAACCTAAAGTTGTGCCCAAATAACCGCGTATGCCGTGCTGAAAATCGGTATCGTTCTGGTTGTGGAACAGTACTTCGCTGGTTAGGCCTATGCTTAACAGATCTGTACGCGCGTCAACTTTATAACCGGGCTGCGTTATTAAATATTTGCGAAAGTCAGCATAATCGCCAAACTCATGACTATAAGCCGCCTCTACACCAATAAAACGGATATCGGCCCGGTCCTGATTAACATAGAAATTAGCCGAAAACCGCCCACCTACTGCACCAAAAAATTTGTCGCTAAAATAGTTGGCCTTTGCCTTATCGTTTGATCCCGTTTGATAGTCGCCAAAAACGCCGAAGGCACCATACGCCACGTTAAAATTTTCAAAGGTATGCGCACGGCTTAGGTTAAGTTGTCCGCTCACCAACACGTCGTTAATGTTAGTGTTGGTATACATATTTAAACCTGCAGATGCATAATTAGCAGTGCTTTCCTTATCAAATGATGCGGGCTTAGGCAGATAAGCAATATCCTGATGATAAAGCGCCGGGGTGTATACCTGCGAGCACGAACTCAGCAACATACACACGGCAATAATTATAATAGGTAATTGTATTTTCATGGTGATTTAACGTATACAAGTTAAAAAAAGTCTGTAATATCTATTCCAAACAAACAGCGCTTGTTATACTACCAGTCCTTCAAAAAACCCGCCTGTAAAATCATCAGCAAAGTGTATCACGTTCGGCAGGTTATCAAATTCATCCTGTTGATGGGTGGTGGTTAAAATAACCGCTTGCATCCCGGCGTTAAGCGCAGCTTCGGCACCTTTGGGCACATCTTCAAATACGAGGCAATCTTCGGGCTGTACCTGCAATAGTTCGGCCACGCGCAGGTAAGTTTCGGGGTGGGGTTTGCTTATGGCCACATCATCGGCGCTTACTATCGCCTTAAAATAATGGCGTATATTTAAATTGTCCAGCACAAAATCAATGTTAAACGGAATAGCCGCCGATCCTATCCCCATTACGATACCTGCCTTATGTGCTTTATCCAAAAACTGATGTAAACCGGGCAGCAAGGCCAGCTGCGGCAGGTACTCCTGCTGATAGCGGCGCTCTTTTTCAAAAGAGAGTTCTTTCATTTCATCCTCAGTAAACCTGAAGGCGCCAAACATGCGCACCAATACCTCGGGGTTTTTGCCGTACATCTGCGCCTTTACTTCGTCCCATGTAAAATTCCCGCCCAGGTCATGGTTCATTAAATGCATCCATGCGCGGGTATGAAACTCCATGTCGTTTATCATGGTACCATTCAGGTCGAATATAAAGGCCCTCATATTTTATAATTTTTATGCGCTACAAAAGTATTAAATGATTAACACCAGCCCGCAAAAAGTTAAACATAACGTTGAAAGACATCGAAATATCGCGATAGTTAATTTATAACTGATAGGTAACATTTGTATTACAAAAGTTACAGCAGAATAATAATGTAACCACGACATTTAAAAACCGAGTTTATCCCTGCTGCGTATACAACATATACTTATGAGACACAATAAAAGCCTTGCCTGCATTTAGTATGAGTGACGAAAAAAGCCGCCTTGACGCAGTAAGCAGATTTAAAAACCTTGATACCCGCGTAGCCGCTGATCTTAACGAAATTGTTGACCTTGCCGCCCAGATCTGCAACACGCCTGTGGCGCTTGTTACGCTTATTGACGAAAATTTGCAGTGGTTTAAGGCCAGCAAAGGTGTTGATATGGAAAGCACCCACCGCGACATGGCCTTCTGTAACCATACTATTCAACAACCAGATTTGTTGGTGGTGCCAAATACTTTGGCTGATATGCGCTTTCGCGATAATCCGCTGGTTGCCGAAGCGCCCCACGTTCGTTTTTACGCGGGTGCCACACTAACCACTAAAGATGGCCATAACATAGGCAGTTTGTGCGTGATTGATATGGAGGAACACCAGCTTGACGAGTTGCAGCGCAACGCTTTAAAAATACTTTCAAAGCAGGTTATGCACCTGATGGAAGTAAACTGGGCCATACGTGCCTTGGAAGACCGCAACGCTGAAACCGACCGACAGAAAAAACTGATAGAAGAATCGGAATTTAAACTGCAGGCCATTTTTGACAGCTCAAATGATACACACATTTTGGTTAATAAAAATTTGCAGATACTGGCCTTTAACACAGCAGCCGATGAGTTTTGTATAGCAGAACATGGCAAACGGTTGAAAACAGGCGCTTATGTTACCGACTTTACGGCACCGGAAATAGTTGAGGCAATGACCAGGCATTTTAAAAAAGCTTTTGCCGGCGAAACTGTAAGGCGTGAATGGAACGTGTGCCCCGGCCGCGACCCTGAATGTTGGAAAGACCTCACTTTTATGCCCATTAACGGGCCAAACGGCGATATTATTGGCGTGGCCATGAACTCTACTGACATTACTGAACGCAAAATGCATGAGGACCAGATCAACATACAGAACGCTGCGCTAACGCGGATAGCCATTATACAATCGCATGAGTTGCGGCGGCCGGTTGCATCATTATTAGGCATAATGGCGCTGATAAAAATGGAGCGGAATAAAGACAGCAACGATTACCTGGACATGTTGGAATATACTGTAAAAGAGCTTGACCAAAAGATCTGCGAGATAGTGAAAGACTCTGAAAATATAATTAACAACTACATGGCTACAGTGGCTTAAAGGGTGCTTTACTTTTTGTTTAAAGTTTTGGTTAGTTTTGCAGCGCTAACAGCCTTTGCTAAATGAAGAAATATCTATCGCTTGTAACCTTTTCGCATACCATATTTGCAATGCCTTTTGCCTTTATCGGCTTTTTTTTGGCGGTGACTACCACTAATCACCCCTTTGTGTGGCAAAAACTGGTAATGATGGTGCTTTGCATGGTGTTTGCCCGCAACTCGGCTATGGCATTTAACCGCTATCTTGACAGGGAGATTGATGCTAAAAACCCCCGCACTAAAGTACGCGATATACCGGCCGGTCGTATTAGCCCCACGTCCGCACTGGCCTTTACGCTTATTAACTGCACCTTTTTTATTGTTGTAACATGGTTCATTAACCCGCTTTGTTTTTACCTATCGCCGGTGGCCCTGCTTGTGGTATTAGGTTACAGCGCCACTAAACGCTTTACCGCGCTTTGCCATTTGGTATTGGGGCTCGGTCTTTCGCTGGCTCCTGTAGGCGCATACCTGTCAGTAACAGGGGAATTTGCTTTGCTGCCCATCTTTTTCTCGTTAGCTGTATTGTGCTGGGTAAGTGGTTTTGATATTATTTATGCCCTTCAGGACGAAGATTTTGACCGCAGCGAAAATCTGCACTCCATCCCCGCTTATTTAGGTAAGGTAAATGCGTTAAGGCTATCTACCTTTTTACATGTATTATCGGCATTGTTCATCATGCTACCTGTATTTTATACCAATGTGGGGGTATTGTATTATATCGGGATAGCGTTTTTCTGCGCCATGCTCATCTATCAGCACATGCTGGTTAAACCTAATGACCTGAGCCGCGTAAACTTTGCCTTTATGACCACTAATGGCATTGCCAGTGTAGTGTTCGCAGTTTTGTTTTTGCTGGATAGGACTCTGGGTTAGTCTGAAAATTCGCTTTTGTCGGGAAGTCCCGATATATCGTTGGTCTAAATTTACAAATCAACAGCATGACAAAAACTCGGTTGTCATCCTGAGCGATAGCGAAGGATCTTATACGCTTTGCCAATCCTGTGGTTTGTCCGCGCTATTTGTCAGTTATATAAGATCCTTCGCTATCGCTCAGGATAACAAAAAGTGGCCTTTGGAATATCACGAACACTCATAATTTACAATCTCTTACTACCAAAAAACTTCAAAATAATCTGCAACTTTATAGCCCAAATAAATCTCTATGAAAAAATACTTATTTCTCTCGCTTGCTTTCGCCCTGGTGTTGGGTTTTAAAGTTAAAGCACAATCTAATTTTAGCAGTAAACTAATTGGTATTGGCGTAGTTGTAGCCGACATTGAAAAATCTGTCGACTTTTATGTTAACGGTATAGGCATGGTAAAAGCCAGCAGCTTTAATATTGCCGAAGACTTTGCTAAACGCTCGGGTCTATCAAACGGGGTACCTTTTGCAGTAACCGTTTTAAAGCTGGAAAACAGCCCCGAAGCTAACGAATGGAAACTCATCAGCATAAAGGGTGCTAAAGCAACACATCCCAAACAAAATTTCATACAGGATGATGTGCGCCCCCAGTACATAACCATCAATGTAAAATCATTAAAAACGGTGATAGACAAGCTGGCTAAAATGAACGTTAAATTATTAGGCAGCACACCAACCGCCCTAAATGCGCAAAGTCAGTTTGCTTTTGTACAGGATCCGGATGGTAACTTTATTGAACTGATTGGGCCAATGTAATAACCATAAAGCCTCGAAATAATAAAGCCGCAGTGGATTACCGCTGCGGCTTTTTTTTTAGACCGGTTAGTGGTTTATTTTATATTTCATTTTTGGCAGGGTTTATGTACTATTTACTTAAATACCAACAACACAACTATGAAAAAGATATTACAACTTAGCCTAAGCGTTTTAGCCCTTACTTTTATTTTACAGGCATGCTCAACCACCAAAAGCTTGGTAGGTGCCCAAAATGGCCCTGTTAATGGCAATTGGACATTAACCAACGTTACCTACGAAGGCATTGTGGCTAATGCGGTACAAAGTGTTTTTGATCAGGCGCCGCCCTCAGCCTTTGTAAACAGTACCTGGAACTTATCTAACAGCGGTAACGGATCATATACTCTACAAAGCGGAACTTCACAAAAGATTTTCTGGAGTTTTAACAACCAGGATAAAGCGAACCCTACATTTCAGTTTAAGAAAATTTATGAGGGCGAAAAAGCTAAAAACATAGCAGAAGGATACGTACTTAACGTTGTACAGGCAGATAATACCTCTATGACGCTGAAATCGCCAATAACCAATGGTGCCAGAACGGCCTATATAGTGTATACTTTTAGCAAACAATAAAAATAATTTATCTCAATAAAAAAGGGCAATCTACTTATAGGTTGCCCTTTTTTATTGAGATAATTTGCTAATTTTATTAGTAAATTATTAATTTTGAGCTGTAAAGCTTTTTATAATGCAACTAACTAAAGCAAAAATTTACCTTACCGCCGAAGCGAAGGCATGGCTAAACAGGCCAAATGGCGGCGAGGTTATTCGTGTTGTTCCGTCGTACGCACCGGTTGGCATGCAGTGTTATGAACTGTACACATCCTTTGAGAAAACATCCGATAATTTAGGTCGTATTTTATTTGACAACGAGGGTTACTGGATCTATGACGGCCACCATTTAAGTGTTACTGAACAAGAACAACTGGCGGGTTTTATTATCAATTATATGGACCGCTTATGATAGAACAACTGGCGTTATTTGCTGAGGCCGGACAAAGCAGGGGTTTACCCGGGCATTTGCTGGAATACCACCCGTACTTACTTAACGAAACGGAAAGCGACAGGCTATTGGAAAAGCTAATTGCCGAAACACCCTGGCAACAAACCACCCAAAAGCTTTGGGACAAGGAATATTTGACGCCCCGCCTTACCTGCTGGTATGGCGATACCAACCGTATTGAAGGCACCCTACCCTGGACGCCCGAACTGCAAGCGCTGCGCGAAGTGGTGGAACCGCTGGCAGGTATACGCTTTAACAGCGTGTTGCTAAATTATTACCGCGATGGGAACGATTCGGTAGCGTGGCACAGCGATAAAGAAAGCATTATGGGCAGCCAGCCTGTAATTGCATCAATAAGTTTTGGGCAGGTACGTAGTTTTGATATCCGCAAAAAAGACGATCACAAAGAGCATTATTCGATAAAACTGGAACATGGCTCGTTTTTATTGATGAAAAGCGGGTTACAGGAGCATTGGCAGCACCGCATAGCCAAATCTACCAGGCCAATGAAAGCGCGCCTTAACCTTACCTTCAGGCTCATATTATAAAAGATAACCTAACAAACCATAAAGGCCGCTGTAAATTGATGATGGCCTTTGTGTTTTACAAATGTTAAGCCAGTGTTATGTTTGCCACCTACCCTAATATCTGCGCTGATTTAACCTAAAAAAGCCAATCATTTTTATGGGTGCGTTGTTACAGAACAAAGCAAACACATGAATATCGATCATATATTTATTATTGTTAACCCGTCTGCCGGTAAAGACGAACCTATTTTACAGTTGATAGCTGATGTTTTTAGAAACTCTGCGCTGAAAACCACCGTTCATATTTTGAAAATAGATGAAGATCCTGCAGAAGTTGCCCGCATGGCATCAAAACCCAAAACGCTGATTGCGGTATATGGCGGAGATGGCAGCGTTACGCAGGCAGCAGGGGCCTTGATCAATACTGCTTTTCCGCTGGCTATTATTCCGGGTGGTACCGCCAATGTGTTATCAAAAGAACTCAGCATTCCGCAAGATACTGAAGAGGCCCTTATGTTGCTTAAAGAGGGAAATTATGAACTTACCAAGATAGATACGGGAACAATCAATGGCCGACCGTTTTTACTACGTATCAATTTAGGCATAATGGCCGAAATGATAACCGAAACAGATCCCGGCCTGAAAGACAAGATAGGCCAGTTGGCTTACGGAGTTGCTACCGTTAAAAGCGTAGTAAATGCCGAACCAACCACCTACAAGTTGACCATAGACGGACAAACGATAAATACAGAAGGCGTGGCGTTAACCATTACCAATTCGGGCAGTATGGGTATCGGTCAGTTGCAATTGGTTTCGGGCATTAGTGTAAGCGACGGCTTACTGGATGTTGTTTTACTGCAAGATGCCGGTTTTTTATCAATTGTAAAAGCCACAGGGGGCGCTTTGTTAGGCAAAGAAACCGATGCGGTTGCGCATTGGCAGGGCAAAAATATTACAGTGCAATTGCCCAACAAGCAAACTTATTTGTGTGATGATTGCGAGGACACGGCCAGCGAGCTAAACATTAAAGTCGTTCCGGCATCACTAACTGTTTCGGTACCATTAAAAACCTCGTAATGACAAACAAAATAAAAAGCGTTGCCATCCTGATAGTTATTTTCTGGCAGAAGATATGGGACAACATTTACCGTTTTTTTAACGGAATACCCACGCTTAAACGCAGCCAGATAACAGCAGATCTTTTTCTTGGTAGCCAATACAGTTTACTGGGTTTACAAAAACTGAAAGCTTTGGGCGTAACCGCCATCGTCAACATGCGCGAGAACCCAATTTTTGCTGAGTCGCAATACGAGGGTTTCAAGTACCTGCATTTGCCTACCATAGATAATACGCCACCCCCTTTGGAAACACTGGTAAAAGGAGCCGATTTTATAAGCAACGAAATTAAGGCAGGAGGAAAAGTGTATGTGCATTGCCGGCAAGGACTTGGGCGCGGGCCAACCATGGCAATTGCCTATTTGTTAAGCACGGGCCTTACGTATCAGGATGCATTTGCACTGGTAAAAAAAGTACGCACCTTTATTAATCCGCGCGTTACGCAAATTGCGCGACTGAAAGAGCTTGAAAAATATTACAAACAACATTAACAGGCAACGCACTTAGTTAAAACTTGTTAAATTCTACTATAACTGAATTAAATGCGGTAAAATTGGTAATTGTTTTTAAAGCGGCCAATTGAAAAAGATCACCTTATTACTCTTAGCTTTTGTACTTTATATTAAAGCTGATGCACAAACGCAACAGCAAATTGATAATCAAATAGCCTTTACCAAACTCTATGGTTATGTGCGTTACTTTAATCCGAGTGATGAAGCGGCGGGGATAGACTGGGACAAGTTTGCGATATATGGCAGTAAAAAGGTTGCGGCATGTAACAACAATCAACAACTCAAAACCGCCCTTGAAGATCTGTTTTTGCCCATCGCCCCTACTTTACAAATTGGCGATAAAAATTTAAGTTTAAACAAAGCGCAGCTCATTCCTTCATCCCTTAGTGGTTATAAAACCATAGCGTGGCAGCACCTGGGTGTTGGTTTAGTAAATGATAAGCGTAGCCCTTACCAAAGTGCCCGTACTAACCGTAACCTTGTTTTTGAGCAGATACCTTTACAAGCCGGCGCATTGATAGTAAGCGGCCTTGATGCCAGGCCCTACCGCGGCAAGGAGTTTAAATTGCAGGCACGGGCAAAAATGGTTAGCGGTACCGGCACCGGGCATTTGTGGGCCCGCGCTGATCTGGATAACCGCAAATCCGGCTTTTTTAATAATATGATGGAAGATCCGATCATTAAAAACGAATGGCAGGATTACACCATTAAAGGCGTGGTAGACACTAACGCAGTAAGCCTTGTAACCGGAACTTTCTTATCTGGCACAGGTGAATTTTTATTTGATAATTTTAAAGTCTCTGTAAAAGAAGGCGGCGAATGGAAAGAGATATTTAAAGATGAGGTCAATAGTAAAAAAAACGGTCCGTTTAACATAAATGCTTACGCAAATGCAGAATATTCATACAATATTATTGAGGATGAAACAGCGCCGAAACAAAAATGGACATCAATTACAAGTATACCAAAAGAAATTGCCGAAAAACACAGCACTTATTTTAAAGCTTATCCTGCTGTTGGCGAGTTCATTAATAAAAATATAGGCAGCGGGCTCAATGCTATTATTCCGCTTGCACTTTACGGGACTACCCTCCACACTTATCCACTTGCAGATACGGCCAAATTATCAGCCTTAAAAAGCAATTACAGTAAAATACCGGATGCAATGATTACCGGCGACGACCTGAACACACGCCTGGCAGACCTGTGTATCACCTGGAATGTTTTACAGCACTTTTTCCCATATTTTGATTTTGCCCAAACCAACTGGGCCGCCGATCTAAGGGACGCTATAACTACCGCATATGCGGATAAAACAAGCTATGATTTTAAGAAAAACCTGCAAAGATTAACCGCGCGGTTAAAAGACGGGCATATTTTTATAAGGCAGACACGAGGAGACAAAGACCTTTTTATACCACCCATTGCATGGGAATGGATAGAAGGCAAACTGGTTATAACCCATGTTATTGATAATGCCATAGCATTAAAAAAAGGCGATATTGTAACAGCAATAAACGGAATAAAACCAGAAGACCACTTTAAAACGGTAACGCAGTACATATCGGCAGCAACTACAGGATACTTAAACCACCGGGCGCAGACAGAAAGTTTGTTGGGCGAAAGGGACAGTGAGCTGAAATTGACGGTTTCAAATACAGCGGGCGCAACCAGTGATGTATTGCTTAAGCGGAGCATGCCCAGTCAGCAATTTGACTCACCGGCTTATGGCGATATTAAAATGTTGACGAATGATATAATGTACATTAACATTGGCAGCGCTTACATGAAAGTGATAGATAGCGCACTGCCGCAATTACAAAACGCTAGGACTATTATTTGCGATCTGCGAGGTTACCCGAAAGACAATAACAACTTTATAGAATACCTGCTTACAAAGAAGGATACCGCTGCCAACTGGATGCAAATTCCGCATATTATATATCCCGATCAGGAAAAAATAGCGGGGTATACTAAGGAAGGCTTTGAGTTAAGACCACGCAAACCGCATTTAAATGCTAAAATTATTTTTTTAACAGATGGGCAAGCCATTAGCTGGGCCGAAAGTTATATGAGCTTTATAGAGCACTATAAGCTGGCAACCATTATTGGTCAGCCTACGGCGGGTACAAACGGTAACATAAATAATCTGTTCTTGCCCGGCGGCTATCATATTGTCTTCACCGGTATGAAAGTGGTTAAACTGGACGGCTCACCACACCATGGCGTTGGCACAAAGCCCGATATTTATGTGAATAAAACCATAAAGGGAATTAGGGAAGGCAGAGACGAATTTTTAGAGAAAGCCATTGAAGTGGCGCAGGGATTTAATAAGTAAATGGCCGCACTTCGTCCTGATATGACTTGTCATTTTTTCTGTTGGGACAAAAACAAGTAACTTACCAATATACTGAATATCAATATATTAAACCAATTTTACAGTTAAATTTGCTAACGAATAAGTAGTCCCACTTTGTCCCATCATAAAGTGGCAAGGTACTTACTACCAAACATTTACGTAAAATTCCGTCCCAAAGTGTCTCAAACTGTCTCACACGCGCGTGGGACAGAACGACGGCATAACTATCGCATCTTTCATGTCATCTGCAAATTTGCACATCTGCACATTTACTCATTTACCACTTTCAGACTTCCCGACTAATCTGCACATTTGCATATCTGCATATTCACGCATCAACTAACATGATCCATAAGAAAACACGAAAATACATACCTGCCGACCTTGATATTAAATGGGAGAACCTTGAGCCTCTTTACCTTGACCTGGTAAACCGCCACATAGACAATGCCGGCGACCTTGAGCTTTGGATGCGCGACCGTAGCGAGCTTGAAGCCGCTTTAGAAGAGGATTTTGCCTGGCGCTACATCCGCATGACCTGCGATACCAACAGCGAGGAGAAGCTGGCAGCATTTCAATACTTTGCCACTGATATTGAGCCTAAAACAGCACCCTACAGCAACGAACTGAACAAGAAGCTGGTAGCCAGCCCCTATTTTGAACAGTTGGACCACGATAAGTATTTTGTATATCTACGCGGTGTTAAAAAGGCATTAGAGCTCTTCAGGGAAGAGAACATACCATTGCAAACGGAGCTACAGGTTACCGCGCAGCAGTACCAGCAAATAAGCGGCGCCATGTCTGTCACTATCGGCGACAAAGAGTATACCCTTGAGCAAGCCGGTGCCCTGTTAAAAGACACCGACCGTAATAAGCGCCACCAGGCTTGGGAGGCCATAACCGCCCGCCGCCTGCAAGACAAAGACAAGCTTGATGAGCTGTTTGACCGTTTGCGTACGCTTCGTCACCAGGTGGCCCTTAATGCGGGCTTCGAGAACTACCGCGATTACATGTTCCAGGCCCTGGGCCGGTTTGACTATACCCCGCAGGATTGCTATGCCTTCCACGAGGCGATAGAGCGCGAGGTGGTGCCAATTTTGCAGGAGCATGCGCACCAACGCCAGCAGGCATTAGGCTTAAGTGAGCTACGCCCCTGGGATATGGACGTAAATACATCCGGCAAGCCGCCGCTTAAACCCTTTAGCAATGGCGACGAACTGATAGATAAAACCATACAGTGCTTTACCAACATCAGCAAATATTTGGGCGAGCGCCTGGAGATAATGAAGGCCAACAACCTGTTTGACGTGGAGAGCCGCAAAGGCAAGGCACCCGGCGGTTACAACTATCCGCTGTCTGAAACCGGCGCACCGTTCATCTTCATGAACTCGGCTAACACCTTTCGCGACCTGACTACCATGGTACACGAGGGCGGGCACGCTGTGCATACCTTCCTGACTGCTGATCTGGAGCTGAATGACTTTAAACATTGCCCATCCGAGGTGGCGGAATTGGCATCCATGTCGATGGAGCTGGTATCAATGGATACCTGGAATGTCTACTTTACTGATCAGGATGATCTGCGCCGCGCCAAGCGCGACCAGTTAGTTGATGTGCTTAAAACCCTGCCTTGGGTAGCCGTGGTTGACCAGTTTCAACATTGGATCTATACTAATCCTGAACATACCGCTGATGAGCGCCGCGCCGCCTGGAAACAGATCTATGAACCCTTCGGTGCCGGCTTTGCTGACTGGAGCGGGTTAGAGGATGCAGAGGCGAATCTATGGCAAAAACAGTTGCACATTTTCGAGATACCTTTCTACTACATAGAGTACGGCATGGCTCAATTAGGAGCTATAGCCGTATGGAAAAACTATAAGGAAAACCCCGAAAAGGCCCTTGAGCAGTATCTGGACGCGCTAAAACTGGGTTACACCAAAACCATTAAAGAGATCTACGAGACAGCAGGTATCAAATTTGATTTCAGCGCTGATTACGTTAAGGAGTTGGCCCAATTTGTAAAGGCGGAGATAGAAAAGTTATAGGTTGGTGAGTGGTTGAATGGTGAAGTGTGAGTGGTTTAGTCTATCAACTTAAAGACTTTTTACTCGTCTCTTACTCCCATGTTTATCTAATCATTAACCACTCTCCACCCACCATTTACTACTCACTATATACAAAACTGGTACGGTTTTGGGGTTACGGTCTGTATGAAAAAGATAGTATTAGGTGCCGCCTTGCTGCTTTTTACCACAGCAGGATTTGCACAGGAACTTGAACCGGTAAAAATTGATAGTTTGGTAACCGTGTCGTTACCGGCCGATTATAGTAAGACTGACACGCTGAATCAGCAGGTATTTTCTGCAAACAGCGATTATGGTTACATGGTGGTTGTAAAAGCAACCGACAAAACTAATAAGCCGCTGGCAAAGGAGAAAGACCTTAACAAGGTAATGAATAATTACGTTGATAACTTTAAGCAACAATACAAAGACGCCAGCGCTCAAAATGTTCGCGATACTACTGTAGGGAAGCTTAAGGCAAGGGCCTTTACTTTGGAATATCGTGCGGACGACAGCAGTGTTCAGTTTAAAAACTTTGTGTTATTGTACACCACAACAGCAAGTTACTTTTTTGAGTATGCCTACCCTGGTATGCGTGCCGGTGTGATAGGTAACGAGTTAAAAACCTTTTTAACATCGATAAAGTTATCGCCTGAGCTGCAACGAAACGATCAATACCTTTCAAACGACACAGGCATGTCGCCGGTTGTTAAGACTGGTTTGATTGCGGGTGGATCGTTATTAATAGTTGCGATGGTGATCGTATTCATCAACAAACGCAGGAACGCTTTGGCCTAATATTCAGTTAGAATTTAGATCTATAGGATTTAAGGATTGTAGATGCTACAATTCTTAAATCCTTTTTTATTTTCTGCCGATCTTGGTTAAGCCGGTGTTCCACTTTTCTGATCTTAAAAATTCCCGGCCCTCGGCCCAATAAAGCCATATAGCTGTTACAACTACGCCAACGGCCGAACCGGCAGTAACATCTTCAAAAAAGTGCTGGCTTAGATACATTCGCGAATAACCGACCAAAGCAGCCAATAAAAAAAGCGGAAAGCCCCAAAGTTTGTTGCGGCACAAATAAGTGATCATCATTGCCGATGTAAAAGCGCTCACAGTATGCCCAGAAGGAAAGCTATGCAGGCTTAGCTGTTCGGTACCAAGCACAAAATGAATACGGTCAAGCTGATCTTTAAAATATAGCTGTGGGCGTGGTGCATCAAAATAATGTTTAAGTGTTTGCGCTATAAGAGCGGTCACAATATTAGCGGTAGCAAATAAAAAAGCATTACGAAAGCTGAAGAGCAGCAATACGAGTGTTAAAACTACCACCGTCCAACCACTGCCCAAATTGGTTATATACGGAGCGGCTGCATCCGCCCAACCGCTGTACATGGCGTTTACGGCGTAATATATCTCCTCGCGGGTGTAGGTTAACTTAATGATAAGGCACAGGCCCAGGGCTATCAGATAAGGAATGAAAAACCACCGTAACTGATATAAAATCTGTTTCATGCTGCAAAGTAAAGCTTATACTTATACTGAGCAAAAAAATCATTATGTTTGGTATCCATTGACTGATCTTACGTAAATGTCTAAAAGCATATTTCGCAAAAAATCCATTACTAAAATATTGGCTGATGTTGCCAGCGGCTTCAGCGACGCAGAACACTCCGGCGTCCATCTCAATAAAGAATTAAAAGTTAAAGACCTCACCCTGATGGGTATTGCGGCCGTAGTTGGCGCAGGTATATTTTCTACAATAGGCGAAGCCTCGTTTTATGGCGGGCCGGGCGTAAGTATATTATTTGTGCTAACAGCCATCACCTGCGGATTTTCGGCCTTATGCTATGCTGAGTTTGCATCGCGCATACCGGTAGCAGGTAGCGCCTATACTTATGCTTACGCTTCGTTTGGCGAGTTGATTGCCTGGATAATAGGTTGGGATCTGCTTATGGAATACGCCATCGGCAATATTGCCGTAGCCATATCATGGAGCGGCTATTTTGTCAATTTGTTAGAAGGATTTAATATCCACATGCCTGTTTACCTTACAATGGATTACCTATCGGCTTTTAAGGCACATGAGCATGTTCAGCAGCTTACGGCAAGTGGCCAGGCAGCACAAATTACCGCTGATGTTAAACAGGCAGCCTTGGCATGGGCAACCGCGCCGGGTGCCGGTAGTTTTAAATTGATAGCAAATATACCGGCATTGATCATAGTGGTAATTGTAACCTATCTGGTCTATATCGGCATCCGCGAAACCAAGAAAGCCACCAATGCTATGGTGTTTTTGAAAATTGCTGTAGTAATTGCTGTTATCATTATCGGTTTTTTTTATGTTACGCCTGCCAACTGGCACCCCTTTTTACCTAACGGTTTTGGCGGAGTAATGAAAGGTGTATCAGGCGTATTTTTTGCTTACATCGGTTTTGATGCCATATCAACCACCGCCGAAGAATGCGAAAACCCGCGCCGCGATCTGCCACGCGGAATGATATATTCTCTGGTAATTTGCACGGTGCTATATATACTGGTGGCGCTGGTGCTTACCGGCATGGTCAGCTATAAAGATCTACAGGTTGCAGATCCGCTGGCGTTTGTTTTCGGCAAGGTGGGTTTAACCAAAATAAGTTACGTAATATCCATAAGCGCAGTTATTGCAACTGCCAGTGTATTGTTGATATTTCAATTGGGGCAACCCCGTATTTGGATGAGCATGAGTCGTGATGGTTTGCTGCCAAAAGCATTTTCGCGCATCCACCCAAAATATCACACGCCATCATTTTCAACCATTGTTACCGGTTTTGTAGTGGCTATACCCGCCCTGTTTATGAATTTGACCGAGGTTACCAACCTAACCAGTATAGGCACCTTATTTGCCTTTGTACTGGTTTGTGGAGGTGTTCTATTGCTGCCTCAGGAAGCAGCAGTCAAAGGTCGTTTTAAAATGCCTTACATCAACTCCAAATTTATAACCCCTGCCCTGTTTATAGTTGGCGTAATTGTTTTCAATAAACAGTTTATCAACCTCTTCTCTGATGAAGAGATCCACAAAAATTTCCCTTATTTTCTTTTTGTGTTGATAGCGGCCGGGTTAGCCATTGCATCTTTTATCAAAAATCTCTCGCTTATCCCGGTGCTGGGCCTATTAAGCTGCTTTTACCTGATGGCATCTTTAGAATACGAGAGCTGGATACGGTTTTTAGTATGGCTGATAATAGGCCTGGTTATCTATTTTTCTTACAGCTACAAAAACAGTGTTTTAGCTAAACAAAATAATTAGCAAGTGAATTTTATTGATATAATAGGTTTGGTGGCAGCATTGTGCACCTCTACTTCGTTTTTGCCACAGGCCATAAAAACTATCCGCACGCGCGACACCTCCGGCATTTCGTTAAGCATGTATTGCGTATTTGCAGCAGGCACATTGTTATGGTTAATTTATGGCGTAATGATAGGCAGCTACCCTGTGGTAATTGCTAATACTATTACCATTGTGTTGGCAAGCATAATATTGTATTATAAGATAAAGCATAAATAGTGAGTTTGTCTGAACAAGGACTTTTAAGATTTCACGATGATAAGAGCGCTTTAATATCCTGAAATCATTTAATCCTATAAATCCTGGTTCACACAAATAAACTTCAAAATGGTAGTTTACTTTTCCACACCGCCTCCACTCCCATTACTTTTTTAATAAATTTGTATACTACCGATTTGAGGGACGGAGATACAGCGAGATATTATGCCAGAGTTTTCACATTTACACGTACATACCCAGTTTTCGTTATTAGACGGCGCTGCCGACATATCCAAGCTATACAAAAAAGCGGCTGCGGATGGCATGAAAGCGCTGGCCATTACCGACCACGGTAACATGTTTGGCGTGTTTAAATTTGTAGCAGAGGCAGGCAAACACAACGTTAAACCCATTGTGGGCTGCGAGTTTTATGTGGTGGATGACCGCCATAAAAAGCAGTTCACCAAAGAGAAAAAAGACGTGCGTTGCCACCAGCTTTTGCTGGCTAAAAACCCGGAAGGTTACAAAAACCTGGTTAAACTGTGCTCGTTGGGCTACATGGAAGGCCTGTACAGCAAGTGGCCCCGTATTGATAAAGAACTTATACTTAAATACCATAAAGGCTTAATCGCCACAACCTGTTGTATTGGCGCATCGGTGCCTCAAGCCATCCTGAAAAAGAGCGAGGCTGAGGCGGAAGAAGAGTTTAAATGGTGGCTGAATATTTTTGGAGAGGATTATTATATAGAGCTGCAGCGCCACGCTATCCCCGATCAGGAAATAGTTAATAATGTACTGCTAAAATTTGCCAAAAAATATAATGTAAAGGTGATTTGCTCTAACGATTCGCACTATGTGGATCAGCAGGACTCCAACGCGCATGACATTTTGCTATGCGTAAACACAGGCGACATGCAAAGCACGCCTATTGCTACTGATGAAGAGGGCGGCAAGGGCTACCGATTTGGTTTCCCTAACGACCAGTTTTATTTTAAAACGCAGGATGAAATGGGCAAACTGTTTCATGATCTGCCCGAATCATTAGATAATACCAACGAAATTGTAGACAAGGTGGAGGTATTAAAGTTAAAGCGCGATATACTGCTGCCTAACTTTGTTATCCCTAACGAGTTTAAAATACATAGCGAAATCACCCCCGATTCTGACACGTTAAATCAATGGGAGTACCTAAAGCACCTCACATTTAAAGGCGCTGCAGAACGATACCACGACCTAACAGCCGAGATTGAAGAACGTATCAACTTTGAGCTGTTTACGGTACGAACGATGGGCTTTGCCGGCTACTTTTTAATTGTAGCTGACTTTATCAAGGCCGGGCGCGATATGGGTGTATTTATCGGTCCGGGGCGTGGTTCGGCGGCTGGTTCTGTTGTTGCATATTGTATTGGCATCACAAATATTGACCCTATAAAATACAACCTGCTGTTTGAGAGATTTTTAAATCCCGACCGTAAATCAATGCCCGATATTGATACGGACTTTGACGATGCGGGCCGCCAGAAAGTTATCGACTACGTAGTTGATAAATATGGCAAAAACCAGGTAGCGCAAATTATCACTTACGGCTCTATGGCTGCCCGTACCAGTATTCAGGATGTGGGCCGAGTGTTGGATATGCCACTATCTGATGTTACAGCGCTGAAAAAGCTGGTGCCTGAAACCTTGGGTATCAACCTTAAAACTGCCATTGAGCAGGTGGCAGAATTGCAGGCCATCTACAAATCACCAGATCTAAAAGGCATTGTATTACGTGAGGCGGAAAAACTGGAAGGATCTGTACGTAATACCGGCGTACACGCGGCTGGTATTATCATTGCGCCATATGATTTGACTGATATAGTGCCCGTAGCTACTGCAAAAGACTCGGACCTGTTGGTTACCCAGTATGATGGCCGCGTAATTGAAGATGCCGGCGTTATCAAGATGGACTTTTTGGGCCTTAAAACGCTTACCATTCTTAAAGATGCATTGCGGTTGATCAAGCAAAATCACGGGGTTGAAATTGATATTGATACCATTCCGCTTGATGATCAAAAAACTTTTGAGCTTTATCAGCGCGGCGATACCAATGGCACGTTCCAGTTTGAAAGTGATGGTATGCAAATGTATCTGCGCGACCTTAAACCCGATAAGTTTGAGGATCTGATAGCCATGAACGCGTTGTACCGTCCCGGGCCTATTGAGTATATACCCAACTTTATCAGCAGAAAACACGGGCGCGAGGCAATAACCTTTGATGTACCCGATATGGAGGAATACCTGGGCGAAACCTATGGTATAACGGTATATCAGGAGCAGGTGATGCTTTTATCACAAAAACTGGCGGGCTTTAGTAAAGGCGATGCCGACGTACTGCGCAAGGCCATGGGTAAAAAGCAGATTGAAGTGCTTAACAAAATGGAAGCGCAGTTTATGGATGGCGCCATAGGTAAAGGCCATCCAAAAGATAAGCTTACCAAAATATGGAACGACTGGAAAGCATTTGCGCAATACGCCTTCAATAAATCGCACTCTACCTGTTATGCCTTTGTGGCATACCAAACGGCTTATTTAAAAGCGCATTATCCGTCAGAATATATGGCGGCGGTATTAAATAACCAGAATAATATTGAAAAGATAACCTTCTTTATGGAGGAGTGCCGCCGTATGGGTGTTGAGGTTTTA
The DNA here is from genome assembly GCF_054061755.1 of Mucilaginibacter sp. HD30. Lineage (NCBI taxonomy): Bacteria > Pseudomonadati > Bacteroidota > Sphingobacteriia > Sphingobacteriales > Sphingobacteriaceae > Mucilaginibacter > Mucilaginibacter sp. HD30. The sequence continues at coordinate 357,488 of NZ_JBSSEO010000001.1, read as the reverse complement.
GGGCCAGATATTAACGAGTCTGATCTATCATTCGCGGTAAATAAAAAGGGACAGGTAAGGTTTGGCTTAACCGGCGTTAAAGGCGTTGGTGATAAAGCGGTAGAGAGTATTATTGAAGAGCGCATTGAGCGCGGCCCCTACCTGTCGGTTTATGATTTTGCCAAACGGAGCAACACCCGCAGCGTTAACAGAAAATCATACGAAAATTTGGTATACGGCGGCGCGTTTGATGCCTTTGGTTTAAATAGGGCCCAGTTTTTTGCCAAAACAGAGAATGGGCTGCTTACGGGTGTAGAGCGCTTAATAAAATTCGCTAATGATTATCAGAACACGCAGAACAGTTCGCAATCGTCGCTCTTCGGCGGATCAATAGCATCCTATGTACCTGAACCTGCTATGCCCGATGCAGAAGAATGGCCACTTATAGAGAAGCTTAAGTACGAAAAGGAAGTTATTGGCATATACTTAACCGGGCATCCGCTGGATAATTATAAGCTGGAGATGGATAAGTATTGCAATACCACCATTGCCGAGTTGAAAAACATGCAAAAAGCGCGCTCCGGCGAGGGTGGTGATGACGTAATGGCGGCTTTTGCCCAGTTAAGAAAACGGGGCGAAGTATGCGTTGGCGGCCTTGTAGGTAATGTGCAGCATAAAATGACCAAAACTGGTAAACCTTTTGGCACATTTGTACTGGAAGATTACAATGAATCTTACGAATTTGCAATGTTTGGCGAAGACTATGTTAAATTCAGAAACCTGATGGTTAACGGCTATTTCCTTCACATTAAAGGTAACATAGAAGAAAAATTCAGGCAAAAGGATAATTGGGATCTGCGTATAACTACCATGAGCCTGCTATCAGAAATGCGCGATAAACTAACCAAATCGGTTACTGTAGCATTGGATCTGAATGCCATAAACGCGCAGTTGATGAACCAAATACAGCATATTGTAAACATCAACAACGAAAAATATCCGGTAAAAAACTGCTCCCTTAGATTTGTTGTGAAAGACCGGGACGATGCTTTACTGGTTGATATGGGTTCTAAAACCTTTAAGGTTAACCCCAGCGACGACCTGATGGCTGATATATTGCAATTAACCAATAGCCCGGCTATTTTAAATTAAACCCCGATTTAAAAATACATCCACATTGCGTATCCGGCCAATATTTGGTAGCGAATAATATCTAATTAATTAATAGTCAGGCAACATTAACCTAACACCTATATTGTTTTCTCTTAACAGCAAACCAAAACATTTTATTGTACGTATTTGTATAAAATTATATAACCTTGTATCACAGCATGTAAGGCTGTTGACCAATTAGCTAAGTTTTAATACATATCCTACAGTGAATTTAAGCAACGAAAAGCCTTATTTACGCTGTTCAACATGCAAAGCCCCCTATCACTTCAGGATGGCCAGACCATGGTGGGCAAGCAGTTTACTATTTTTCTTACCGATAAAAACGTTTTTTTGCGCCAGGTGTCAAAAAAAACACAATCTCCTTATCAGCAAAGAAAAATTAGGTACTTACCACGATCCAAAGTAATTTCAAATTTAACGGTTGATAATTCTAACAGTGTTAGTAATTTCTTTGTCAGATTGTCAGGTCGCTACTTGTGGCAAGCAATTTGAATACTCATATTTGTTGAACATAAAATTTAAATATCATGGCTTTAGAAATTACTGACGCAAACTTTGAGGAGCTTGTGCTTAAATCAGATAAACCCGTATTAGTTGACTTTTGGGCTGAATGGTGCGGTCCTTGTAGAATGGTTGGCCCGGTAGTAGAAGAAATATCAAAAGATTACGCTGATAAGGCGGTTGTAGGGAAAGTGAATGTTGACCATAATCCAGGCATTTCTGTAAAATATGGCATCCGCAATATACCTGCATTGTTATACTTTAAAAACGGCGAAATTGTTGATAAACAAATAGGTGCTGTTCCAAAATCGGTTTTAGCCGGTAAATTGGATAAGCAACTGGCTTAATCGTCATAAAATATTCGTTTAAAAAGCGTTACAATTGAATTGTAACGCTTTTTTTATGCATCAGATTTGACAAATTAAAAAAGTTGTCAAATCTTTAGGTACATTAGTTTTTATATGTCGCAACTTAACGAAGATCAGCAGGTAAGGCAGTTAGCCAATCTTGAACTACTTGCAAGGCAGGTGGTTGAAGGTTTTATAACCGGCCTGCACCAAAGCCCTTTTCATGGCTTCTCGGTAGAGTTTGCCGAACATCGCCTTTATAATAATGGCGAATCGGTAAAAAATATCGACTGGAAACTATTTGCTAAAACCGACAAACTGTTTGTAAAGCAATTTGAAGAAGAAACCAATTTACGCTGCTACCTGGTGCTGGATTCCTCATCGTCTATGAATTTCCCCGAGCAGGGGTTAAATAAATTGCAATTTTCTATCTACGCCATAGCATCATTAATGTACCTGTTTAAAAAACAGCGCGATGCCTTTGGATTGTGCACCTTTTCTGATAAGATAGACAGCTTGAGCCATGTTAAATCAGCTTCAACGCACCTGTTCTATTTGTATGCTCAATTGGAAAAACTTTATCAGGAGCCAAAAACTAACACCGCCACTAATATTGCAGAGGTGCTGCACCATGTTGCAGAACAGGTTCATCAACGCTCGCTTGTTATTATTTTTAGCGATATGCTGGAGAATAATATGGATAACGCCAAGCTACAGGCGCTTTTTGCGGCTATACAGCATTTAAAATACAATAAGCACGAGGTTGTTATATTTAATGTGAATGATAAGCAAAAAGAAATGGACTTTAACTTTGACAATCGCCCACATCACTTTATTGATATGGAAAGCGGCGAGGAAGTAAAGGTTCACCCCGGAAAAATTCGTCACGCTTATAAAACTTCATTACAACATTACCGCCGCGAACTGGAACTGAAATGCGCCCAATATCATATTGATATTATTGATGCCTCTGTTCAGGATGGCTATTATGATATTTTAAGATCATACCTCATCAAAAGGAACAGCATGATATAACTGTAACAACAGAGGCGGATATCCATCTAAATGGTATAAATAATTAAATGTTATGCGTTACTTTTTGTGTTTGATATTCCCGCCGCTGGCTGTACTTACAACCGGTCGTATCGGCGCGTTCATACTCAGCATTATATTAACAATATGCTTTTGGATACCAGGCGTTATTCATGCGGTATTAGTCACTAATGATTACTATGCCGCCCGCAGACACAGGCAACTGGTTAGGGTAGTGCGCAGCGGCTATTAACCATTCTTACTAATTATTGGCTAAAAAACATCCGGAACGACGTTGGTTATTATATTTGTTGTAACCAATTAAAAACCGAAATGAAATTTAAGTCATTAATAGCAGCAATATTGCTGCTAACTATCGGGTCGGCATATGCCCAGGACGCTAAGCAGATACCATTATATGCCAACGGTGTCCCCAATTCAAAAAAAGGCCCCGATACCTATGTTGAACAGGATGTCACCGGCAGAGTTTCTAAGGTGACGGAACCTACACTTATTCCTTTCCTTCCTGAAAAGGGCACAGCCAACGGAACAGCGGTAATTATTTGCCCTGGCGGTGGTTACGGATTTTTAGCAATGACGGGCGAAGGCTTCCCGGCCGCTAAAGAATTTAACAACATTGGCGTTACCGCATTTGTGTTAAAGTACCGTTTACCGAGTGACGATATAATGAATGACAAAAGTATTGGCCCGCTACAGGATGCGCAGGCAGCTATGGCTTTAGTACGGTCGCGCGCTGCCGAGTGGGGAATTAACCCTAACCGCATTGGTATGATGGGTTTTTCGGCCGGTGGGCACTTAGCCTCAACAGAGGGTACCCATTTTGATAAACCTGTTATTGAAAATAAAGGCGTTAGTCTGCGCCCGGATTTCATGATACTGATATATCCCGTTATCACTTTTGGCGAGCTGGCGCACGGTGGTTCGAGAAGGGGCTTGATCGGCTCTACTCCTACCCAGGATAAGGTTGATCTGTATTCAAACGAAAAACAGGTAACGGCCAATACGCCCATAACCTTCATTATCCATGCACAGGATGATACTACTGTACCCGTACAAAACACGCTGATGTTTTATGAAGCGCTGGTTAAAAATAAGGTACCGTCAGAAATGCATATTTATCCGGCTGGTGGCCATGGTTTCGGTATTAACAACCGCAAAAGCAAAGAAAACTGGTTTGATTGGTGCAAAGGCTGGATGGATACCAATGGTTTGCTAACGGCAGCTAAATAAGATAATATTAAAAGGATTTTAGAGGCCTAATTGTAAACCACTTAATTTGTGGTGTTGCAAAAGTGTTGCTAATCTGTTGCTATTGTGTTGCTAAAGTGTTGCAAAAAATGCCAAAAAATGCCTAATTTCATCGTTTTACAATTCACTCATAATCAGCTATTTAAGGAATTATTACAGCTAAATTTCCTGACGAATAAGTTATTGTAATTGAAAATAACAACTACTTGATAACCAAATAATTATACTTTTACAACAGGGGTAACGCATATTTTTTGCAACACCTTAAGCGTAAAGTTTAAATTTGGTGTAACTATTTACCAGGCAATAACGTCCTAATAAAAACCAACAATACAACTATGAAAACAAACTTTAAACTGATAATGGCCGCCGCAATGTTAGTAAGCACAGGCACATCGTTTGCTACGCCTGTTAAACCGGCTCACGTACGTTTTGCAGATATTGAAGACCGTAAGGTTGCAGACTTTAATGGCATCAGCATATCCGGATCATATGATTATTACATAAAACAAGGTTCAACTAACGCAGTGCGCGTTGAAGCGCCTGCTAAACTATTGCCTTATATTGTTACCGAAGTTAAAGGCGGCGTATTAAACGTTACTACCAAAAACCACACTAACTGGGGCAACGTTTTTAACAACGAAAAAATAGCTATCTACATCACTGCTAAAGACGTTAACAGCATACAGTTTTCAGGTTCGGGAGATGTTTATTTTAAAGAAGGCATAAACACGAGTGAAATGCACATTTCAATGAGCGGATCTGGCGACTTAACCGGAAAAATTACCGCTAAATCAGTTGATTGTTCGCTTACCGGATCTGGTGATTTAACCCTGTCAGGCAGTACAGAAAATGCTAAAATAAAGCTGGTAGGCTCGGGCGACTTATCTACCCGCGCTATGCAAGCCGTTAATACCTATGTTGAAGTGGTGGGCTCTGGCGATGCCAGTGTAAATGCCAGCGGAAGTCTTAATGCAAAACTATCAGGCTCTGGTGATATTAATTACAGTGGCAACCCTAAAAGTGTATCAAAGTCTAAATCGGGCAGCGGCGATATTAACAGAGGGTAGAAGTTTTTTTACCTGCTTTTTAATTTTCATGGTTGATTTTTAAATTTGTTACCCAATTACAACAAATTTTTATAAAAACAAACCAGTAAAATTCACCATGAAAATTAGCTTTAAATTTTTATTGGCGGGCGCGCTGATTATGAGCGCCGCGCATTTATCGGCAAAACCATTAACGCCCCATAACCAGGCGCAGGCCGCACAAACCCGGCAAGTTTATGGGTTTACTAAGATTAATGTATCAGGCCCGTACCATTATTTCATTGCAATGGGCACAAGCGAAACATTACGGATAGAAGCGTCAAAAAACATTTTACCCTATATTGTAAACGACGTTAAGAATGGCACCCTGAGCGTGTACGAAAAAAAGGCTGCCGGTTTAGGTGCCATGTCTAAAAACGAAAAAGTAAATATTTACATCACGGCCCGGGAGATCACCGATATCAATCTGTCAGGTTCGGGCAATGTAACCGTTAAGAACCTTTTAATTACTTCTGCATTGCGTTTGGCTTTATCAGGTTCCGGTAACCTTACCGGTAATATAAATGTGTCAACAGTGGATTGCAATTTAAACGGATCAGGCAATATAAAACTGGGTGGTACTACTACGAATGCCAAAGTAAAGCTTGCTGGCTCAGGCAACTTTGTAGCTAATGATTTAAAGGCTATTACTACAGATGTAGAAGTTATTGGATCTGGTACTGCACGCGTAAATGCTTCAAAAAGTTTAAACGCAAAGGTTGTGGGTACAGGAAGCGTGCATTACAACGGAAATCCAAAAACCATAACCAAATCAAAATCAGGCGGCGGCCAGGTAATTAAAGGGTAACAGGCCCTGTTAAACCGCCCATAGAAAGACTACAATTTTTGTTTATAAGCCCGCTCTTCCGTAAGGATTAGGCGGGCCTGCTTTTTTACCTAAACCTCGCTAATACCTTTCGGCCCAGATCATATGTAATTCTGAATGCCTGCTGGTTATCGTTATTATACCCGGGCGAGAAATGGAAGCTGAATATAAACTGCCCTTTAATATTCTTAAATAAAAACGGCGTATAAATTATATCCAAACGATTGTATGTTGGCTTTGAGTAATAGGAGTCGCCATAAATAACGTTGCTGCCTTTGCCGCTGTAGAACTCGTCATATAAAGCAAAACGCTTATAACTTAGATAAGCGCTTGCCACAAAACCCGTAGGCGTACGGGCACCGTCAACACCTCTTACCCGCTCAAACGAGGCCATCCCCCCTACCTCAACGGTAAGCGAATCAAACATAGTTTTGTTGCTTAGGTCAAGCCCCAACCTTATTTGCCCTGCGCCGTTATCACCAATATGGTCATTAGGTAACAATACTTCCGCCCCGGCATCATGCATCAACATAAAATAGTGCGAAATGTAAAACGGCCCGTTTACTATAGGTTTATACTTTCCCGCAAAGCCGAAAAGAAATTGTTCCCTGTCTGTAGTCGTTTGGCGGCTCACCCAGTCCAGCCATGCCGTCTCGGTAAAATGCTCATTGCTGTAACGTGTTAATAATCCCTGTACATTGGGGCGGTAGTAGCGCAGCGTGTCGTTCAAAATGGCACGTGGGTAGTTGGTTAACAAACCTTCGCGCGGAAACATGCCGGCGTTAAACAGCCAATTTTTGCCGGTATAGCTGTAATAGGCTACAGGATCGGCCTTGCCAAAAAAAGATTTAGCGCCAAACTCGTGCAAGGCGTTGGCACCCACAATAAAATGATTGGAACTATCCAGGTTAATTCCCAGATCAATTGCTATACGCGTGCCCGAATAGGTATGCGAGCGGGGTATAAATGCCTTGTACTCCCGGTTATCCAAAAATCCTAAACCGTTAAAGTGTATATCAAGACTTTGCTGAGCAAGCGCAGCAGTGGAGGTGATTATGAATAAAAAGAGTATTAAATATATTTTTCTGGTCATGGTGGCGGCTAAGCTATTCTACTGTGAGTTTTATTGTACGGCTATTAGTGCTCCCTGCAAAAGGAGTTGTTTTTATTGAAAATATCAACTGATAGGTGCCTTTTTGCTTTGGCGCAAACATGTTAAAATTATAAGGGCTACTATCGCCTGGTTTTATAGTGATCTTATTAAATAACGAGTCGCTTTTTTGTGCATGCATCAGCCTGTCGCCCATAAAATAACAGGCCCCTAATAATACGTGCTGTTTACGGCCGGCGTTATTAAAGTTAATGGTGTATGGGTAAGGATTTGTGATTTTAAGTGGGATGCTAAGTTCCTGCCCCTGCTTAACAGTTATTTTATCCGGTTCGGTTTCGATCTTTACTTTTTGATAAGTTCTGAAATCGTTAACCCATTCTGTATACCATACCCAGTGCGGGTTTACAATTGAATCGGTAGTTAAAGAGCTTTTAACATCATTTAGATAAAGCACCCGCTTGCTCTGCATTTGCTCTTCAACAGGCCAAATATCAAACTGCGTGCGATGGTAGTAACGCGAATCATACGAAAAACCTTTGAGGCTATTGGTGTAATAATTGTATTTAGATGGATTTTGAAAACCATCGGTCATTACCACATAAGCATCCCCTGCCTTTTGCTTTACCACTGCCGACCATTCCTTAAAACCATAATAGCTTTTTATCTGCCCCAACTGTTTTACAAACGGCACAGCAAATGCCAGGCATAATCTTATAGCTACAATAATTATAATATTAATAGTTGCCAGCGGATAAAACCAGCGCGGCACAGCGCCCACCTGTTTAAAGCGGATTAATGCCAGCATAGTTAGCGGTGCAAAAGCTATCAAGGTCCAATGTGGCTGTGCCTCGCCCCTGAAAGTGGTTATAAAAAAGAAGATAAGCGTGCCGATGCAATTAACCAGCAAGCAGCGTATGAAGGCATCTTTAATTTTAATACTAAAGGCCAGATAAAACAAAAACCAACCAATAAGCGGCCCAGCCATTAGCAGTTGGCCGGGTATATAAGAGAATGTATTATCAGCGTTATAAATACTGGCCGCCCGCTCATACAAATGGTAGTTAAGCGATGGATAACCGTGCTGCACCTGCCATAAAATATGCGGCAGATATAAGAGGATAGACAGTATTACTATCAAATAAAACGACGGCCTTTTTAATAACTTGATATTTGATGCCAGCGTGAACGCTACCAATAACACGGCGTGATATTTACTATACAGCATACAGGCTATCAATACCCCTAAAACTATTGCAAGCAGCCAGTTATCATCATCAATATACTTTTGATAAACATAGTAAAAGAGGATGGCGAAGAAATACAAGGGCGCATCCGGCGTGGTAGTAAAGCCATAAATGCTAAAGATAAAAATGCCACCGGTCACCATTATAAATGGTAAAATTTCTACCGCATATTTTTTAAGGATGAGCCAGAGGATGTAGATGGAAAGGCTGCTGGTAATTATTGTCATAAGACGCAGACCAAGCTCGTTATGCATTAGCTTATCCCCTATCCGGATAAAGATGGCCACCATAGGCGGGTGATCGAAATACCCCCAACTCAAGAACCGCGAATACATCCAATAATAAGCCTCGTCGGCATGAATTTCGAGGGTAAAAGCCTGTACAATGTTCAGTAACGTCCAGCATATCAAAAAACAGGTGAGTATTTGGGCAGACCTAAGATTTTTTTGTGCGCTGAACAATTGCATCTGGTAAAGTAAAACGTATCAAATGTAGATAAATTAAGTTTAAGCCTTAAATTAGACCCATATTTTACGCAACCATGAACAAAGGCCACGACTTTATAAGAAAAGCACGTTTAACATTAACAAACATCGCTAATGAGTTAAGCGTTGAGCAACTTAATGAGATTCCAACGGGTTTCAACAATAACATCATCTGGAATATGGGCCATTTGATAGCCACACAGCAAATAGTATGTTATCGCAGAGCACGGGTCGATACAGTTGTTGATACCGAGTTTGTTGATATGTACGCGCCAGGTACCAAGCCTGAAAGATTGATAACCGGGGAAGAAGTACTGCGCATACAAGAGTTATTTTTTACGTCGTTAGATCGTTATGAACTTGATATACACGCCGGTGTATTCAATAACTACACGCACTGGACAACGAGGGCGGGTGTTGACATAACGAACGTTAACGATGTTGATGCCTTTTTACCATACCATGAGGGGATGCATATTGGATATATTATGGCTTTGAAAAGGGCATTGAGCCCGTTAACTCAAAAAAACACATTTTAAAAGGCATGCAATAATAAAAGCACTGTATCGATCCCGAACTACACCGTACGTTTTCGAACAGTTTAACAATCAAACACCAAATAAAATATTGATTGCCAATTAGTTAATCAATTGGTCTAATTTTGGCATTAGGTTGATTCAAACCTCTTGAGATATGTTAAAGCATTACTTACAAACCGCCTTAAGGCATTTTAGTAAACATAAGCTAAGCGCTGCCATTAATGTTCTGGGGCTTTCCGTAGGGATAAGCGCTGCTCTGGTTATCTTTATTATAGTTAAATACGACTATAGTTTTGATAAATTCCAGCCAGACAATGACCGCATCTTTCGTGTTGTGACTGATGGTGACGGCTGGAAAAACGCCGGCGTTCCGGTTCCGTTTCCCTTGGCTTTACAACAAAATGCAGGTGGTATAGCAAAAGTTGCCCCTATGTTTACCTACGGCTGGAATACGCCTGTAACCATACCCGAGAACAGCAAGCAACCGGATAAGCTATTTAAAAAACAGGAAGGCATAGTTTTTACAAACGCCGACTATTTTGATATTTTTCCGCATAAATGGCTGGCGGGCCACGCGGCTTCTGCTCTTAAACAACCCAACGCCTTGGTGCTATCAGCACAACGCGCACAATTATATTTCCCCAATATGCCGTCTGATAAGCTGATAGGGCGTACAGTTGTCTTTAATGATACGGTTAAAACAACCATAACCGGGATTGTGGCCAACCAGACTGAGAACAGCGATTTTAAATATGATGCTTTTATTTCTATAAACACCGTTTATAACACCGGTTTAAAAGTGTCTTATCAAACCGAAAAGTGGGATAATACTAGTTCATCCAACGTGGTATTTGTAAAGCTATCTCCTAAGGTTTCTGAAGCCAGCGTTAATAAACAGATAACCAACATTTTCAACAGGCATAAAGCAAAAGACGATAACTCTAAGACAGTGCACAGGTTACAGGCTTTGTCTGATATCCATACCAACCTTGATTATGAAGGGCAGGTAAATACCGAAACTTTACGTAACCTGGCTTTACTGGCTATGTTCCTATTGGCATTGGGGGCCATCAACTTCGTCAATCTATCTACCGCGCAGGCTTCTGAACGGGCCAAAGACATAGGCATACGCAAAACGCTGGGCAGCCTAAAAAGTCAGCTAATAGCGCAGTTTCTTACCGAAACATTTCTACTTACCATTTTTACTGCTCTCGTATCCCTTGCCTTACTGCCGCTTTTGTTGATGGTGTTTGGCAGTTTTATCCCTGAAGGTTTGGGCGCTACTTATATATTGCGCGAGCCTATGGTGTGGCTGTTTCTGCTGTTATTGATTATTGTTGTTAGTTTGGTGGCGGGGCTATATCCGGCTTTAGTACTTACGCGCTTTCAGCCTATTTCAGTATTAAAAAATACGGTTGTCAACAGCAGCGGTGCTACACGCGGGTCATGGCTGCGTAGTACGCTTATCGTATCGCAGTTTGTAATAGCCCAGGTATTTGTTATTGCTGTACTTGTAGTTAATAAACAAGTACATTTTGCTGTGCAAAAAGATATGGGCTTCCGCAAAAATGCCGTTATTAATTTCCATATACCTCTTAATTTTTTCAATCCAGATAATAAAGGTGTTATACTAAAGAACGAGCTGGCTCAAATGCCCGGCGTACAAGCCGTTAGTTTGGGTGCTCAATCACCAGCCTTTGCCGGATCAATGCAAACACGTGTTTCGTATAAAGAAAAAGGCAAAGACATAGATCTTTCTGTAGCCTCACGCAGCGGAGATACTTCCTTTTTAAAAGTATACCAGATACCGCTGATTGCAGGGCGAAACATCGTTGCTTCTGACACCGCGAATGAGCTGCTTATTAACGAGACCCTGGCCAGGCAGGTGGGCTTTAAGCAGCCGGCGCAAGCAGTTGGACACACCCTTAACTTTGGCGGCCCCAAACCCATAGTTGGCGTTATGCACGATTTCAATCAAGCCTCTGTTCGCAGGAATGTGGAACCGCTGATCTATTATGCAGCTCCAAAATTTGGCTATATGATTCACGTAGCACTGGCTCCCGATCCCACCACCTGGAAAAAAACCATTGACCAAACGCAACGCGCCTGGAAAAGCATATACCCCGATGTGGATTTTGAGTATAATTTTCTGGATCAGCAGATTGAAAAATTCTATAAGACCGAGCAGCAATTATCTTTACTACTGGCCTGGTCTGCCGGAGTTGCCATTCTGATAAGCTGCCTGGGTATGCTGGGCTTAGTAATTTTCATGACGAACAAACGTGTTAAGGAAATAGGCATAAGGAGGGTATTAGGCGCAACCATTACCGAGATTGTGGCATTGCTCTCCGCTGATTTTGCAAAATTGCTGTTATTGGCTTTTGCAATTGCTGTGCCCATTGCCTGGTGGCAAATGAGTAAATGGTTGCAAACTTTTGCTTTTCACACCCCCTTAAGTTGGTGGTTGTTCGTAATCAGCGGTTTGTTTATGATAATTATTGCACTTGTCATCGTTGGCGTAAGGGCCGGTAAAGCTGCAATGGCTAATCCTGCCAACAGCCTAAGAGCAGATTAAATAAGGTATTTCTAAATCAAGATCAGTGAGATAGAATAGTATTCACGTTTAACCGCGTGAACACTTAGCCTTCAATCTTATTAAAAATGCCACGCATGCGGTAGCAGTTCATAGCGGTATCGCCTAATTGTGCAATAACGCTATAATTACAACTAATCTTGAAGCAAACTATCTTAGCGGGGAATTCTTATCCAAAAAAGGTTTTACCTTGCTAATAGCAAACGCTAATTGCTCGGCCGGGGTAAGGTCGGTGTTATCTAATATAATAGCATCATCCGCACGGGTAAGCGGGCTTTCTGTGCGGGTAGTATCCTGGTAATCGCGGTGTGCCAAATTCTCGAATACTTCTTCTAACGTAATTTCAGGATTTTTAGGAAGCAGCTCTTTATATCTGCGCTCAGCGCGGATCTTAGGGTCGGCGGTCATAAAAAACTTTACCTGTGCATTGGGAAATACAACGGTGCCAATATCGCGCCCATCCATTACCACGTTTTTTGATTTGCCCATGCGCTGCTGCTGCCTTACCATTTCAACGCGCACATCATGCAATGCCGCTACAGGACTAACCATTGCAGAAACCGGCATCAGCCTTATCTCTTCAGATACCTCTTCATCATTCAGCGTTATATGCGTCTGATAATCGCGCGAGTGGAAATTAAGGTGGACATCTTTCAATGCGTCCCTTATTTGACTTTCGTCTTTCAGGTCAACATTGTTCCGCAAAAAGTATAAGGCTACAGCACGGTACATGGCGCCGCTATCAACATAAATAAAATGTAGTTCTTTTGCCAAAGCCTTTGCCAGCGTGCTTTTGCCGCATGAAGAATAGCCATCAATGGCTACCATAATATTGCTGCTCATGTGCCGCTAAGATAACAAAATTTGGATATTGGCGCTGGTGTTTTGGCATAGAACCACGTAAATTTCGACTGATCACCTCATCAACCCAATCAACTATTAACTAAATTGCGCCATGAATTTTTCAAAATTGACCCTTGCAAAAGAGGTGAGCTATAAAACATCGCGCAGCGGCGGCAAAGGGGGGCAAAACGTAAACAAAGTATCTACCAAAGTAGAACTTTTGTTTTCTGTTGACGACTCCACTCAATTTACTGATGATGAAAAATTGTTGATAAAAGAAAAACTACAATCGCGCTTTAACAAAGATGGTTATGTGCAGGTTATATGCGATGAGGAACGCAGCCAGCTATTGAATAAACAAATAGCTTTAGAACGATTAAGCACGCTGCTTACACGCGCACTTCAAAAACCAAAACCCCGTAAAGCAACCAAAGTGAGTAAACAGGCTAAAGAGGCCCGGCTTGCCGGTAAAAAGATCGCATCGCAAAAAAAGGAGAGTCGCCGGCTAAAAGATTTTGATGCTTAATTAAAGCGGTAAAGCACAGTAACACTTGCCCATTGCTGGCTGTAAACCTGATGCTTTACAGCAGTGGTAGGAAATGTTGCAGTATAATCAAGCACCCAACGTTTACCAACAAACGATACACCCACCTGATTACTGAATATAGCACGGTTGGGCACACTTGTAACCTCAAGCGATCCTGCTTCTTTTTTATCAGACAATCCGCCTTCAATGGTAGCATCATAAGCTATGTAATTAAACTGCGGTTTGTAATGAATAAAGAACTCGCCATTATTAGTTTGCGGCGCGTTTTCTTTGGTAATAACCGTACTCTGGGTACTGATGGAATTAAACAGCTGCCCTAATTTTCCTAAACGAAAAAGCGGCCCTGCTCCCGCCCCGGTAAAACCTGTACCTAAATTTCCGTAGGCGCTTACAGAAACATCAAACCCATCGCTACGTGTAAGCAAGCGATTATATTCCGCAGAAAGATTTAACTGGAACGCATTCTGAATTTGATACTTCCAGCCATTGATGGGATAAAAGCCAAATGTATTGTGGATAAACTTTTGCGTCCCTTCGCCTGCTGCAGCCGGGCCAATAACTCCTATCTGCGCGCCAAGCTTAAGGTTGCTCTCGTCTTTATAAAGTAAATTTAATGAGCCGCCTGCATATAAATATCCGGCAAAAGGCCTGTCAACAAAAGTGGCAGCTGGTATATTACCTGTTCGCGGGTTATATATTTTTTGTCCCAACTCAAAACCGAGCACCTTATTTTGCAGCTTCTTGTTATTGTCGGTTTTTAATGCGTGCCTGTAAAACAGGAAAATGCCGTCGGTATAATAACGGTCTGATCCTTGAAAAAGATAAGAGTCGTTATCGGTTTGCAAGCCAATTTCGCTCCCATGGGTCTGCGCTTTTGTAGTTAAAAAAGCTGCAATTAAACATATTGCTGCTATCGAAAATTTTAAATTTAAGCTCATTAGTGTGCCAAAAATAAAAAAAAGCCGGGAATAGCTCCCCGGCTTGCTTATTAAATATGTTTGAGTTTCATCATCAGTTCAACTCCGCTCTTGCCGGCTCAGCCTTCACCGTCAAATCTATCGCATCGGTAACCTTTTCATGTAAAAGAGCAAGTTCAATCACCTCGCGCATTTCGGTAACATAATGAAATTGCAGATCCTTAATATACCCCTCTTTAATTTCCAGGATATCTTTTTGGTTTGATTTGCAAAGGATGATCTCTTTTATATTCGCTCTTTTCGCTGCTAATATTTTCTCTTTTATACCACCTACCGGCAATACCCTGCCGCGTAACGTAATCTCGCCTGTCATGGCCAGATGCGGCTTTATTTTGCGTTGGGTAAACGCAGAGGTTAAGGCCGTAAGCATAGTTATACCAGCCGAAGGACCATCCTTAGGTGTGGCGCCGGCCGGAACGTGCACATGCACATCCCATTGATCAAACAGGCGGCCATCAATGCCGAATTTAACGGCATGCGCCCGCAGGTAAGCTAAAGCTATAACTGCCGACTCCTTCATCACGTCGCCCAAACTGCCGGTAAGGGTTAATTTACCTTTACCCGGACTAAGGCTGGCTTCAATAAACAAAATATCGCCACCAACAGATGTCCAGGCTAAGCCCGTAACCACGCCTGCGTTGTTATTGTGTTCGTAAAGGTCCTTATCAAAAATAGGCGCACCTAAAATGCGCTCAACATCTTTTTTACTTACCGTTGTGTTATAGGTTTCTTCCATGGCAATGCTTTTGGCAACACCCCGCACCACCGATCCTATTTTTTTCTCTAATCCCCGCACACCCGACTCGCGTGTATAATCCTCAACCAACTTTTCAATAACATCAGGTTTTATCACAACATCCTTGGCAGTAAGGCCGTGCGCCTCGCGTTGCTTAGGCAACAGGTGTTGTTTAGCTATTTCTATCTTCTCTTCAATGGTATAGCCATTTACCTCAATTATCTCCATCCTGTCTAACAAAGCTGGCTGGATGCTGCTTAATGAGTTGGCTGTAGCAATAAACATTACGTTGGACAGGTCAAAATCCATCTCAACATAATGGTCGTAAAAAGAGCTATTTTGTTCCGGGTCAAGCACCTCCAGCAATGCTGATGATGGATCGCCGCGGAAATCGCTGCCTACTTTATCAATCTCATCCAAAATAAATACAGGGTTAGCTGCACCAGCTTTTTTTACAGATTGGATAATACGGCCCGGCATAGCGCCTATATAAGTTTTGCGGTGCCCGCGAATTTCGGCCTCGTCGCGGATACCGCCCAAAGCCATACGTACATACTTACGGCCCAAAGCCTTGGCAATTGATTTACCTAACGATGTTTTACCTACGCCCGGAGGGCCAACTAAACAAAGTATAGGCGCTTTCATATTATGCTTCAGCTTTAAAACCGCTAAATACTCTATTATGCGTTGTTTTACCTTATCTAAACCAAAGTGATCTTTGCCTAAAACTTTCTGAGCTCGTTTAAGGTCGAAGTTGTCTTTGGTAAACTCATTCCAAGGCAGGTCAAGCAAAAGCTCCAGGTAGTTTATCTGTACTGAGTAATCAGCCGCAGCAGGATTGGTACGCGCCAATTTCTCAACTTCCTTATTAAAATGATCTTTAACCTCAACTTTCCATTTCTTTTTAGCTGCACGCTGGCGCAGGCTCTCTATCTCCAAATCAGGCGTATTACCACCCAGCTCTTCCTGGATCGTTTTTAGCTGCTGATTTAAAAAATAATCGCGCTGCTGCTTATCCAGGTCAACCCTTACCCTTGTTTGGATCTGGTTTTTCAGTTCCAGCATCTGCAACTCGGTTGTAAGATGCTCCAATACCAAATTGGCCAGATCGCGGCGGTTGCGGGTTTCAAGCAAAGTTTGCTTAGCAGCCATATCAGCATTCATATTTGATGATATGAAATTGATAAGAAACGAAGTGCTTTCAATATTGCGGATAGCTATTCCAGCCTCGCTGGGTATATTGGGTGATAACTGAATAATATTCATTGCCATGTCTTTAATAGAAGATATCATGGCTTTGTATTCGCGGTCCTCTTTAGATTTTACATCTTTAAAAGGTTCAATAGTGGCTTTAAGGTAAGGGTCAGACTGAACCTCCTCCTTTAAAAAAAAGCGTTTTTTACCTTGCAAAATAACGGTGGTGTTACCGTCAGGCATTTGCAGCATTTTAATAATAAGTGCAACAGTGCCTACTTTATTTAACTGCTCAAAGGTTGGGTCTTCATTGGCAACATCTTTTTGCGCAACCACGCCTATCATACGCTTGCCCTTGTTGGCATCCCGTATCAGTTTGATAGATTTATCCCGGCCAACCGTAATAGGTATTACTACGCCCGGAAACAAAACAGTATTGCGTAAAGGCAGTATAGATAAAATATCGGGAATCTGTTCATTGTTCATTTCCTCTTCATCCTCTGATGACATGAGCGGAAAAAACTCAGAATCTTCATTTATAACGGGCATTGTATTCTTAAAATCAAACGGGTCAAAACTCATCAAATACCTTTCTGGTTAAACGTCATATTGTCAGCCTCCAAATGCAGGATGGCCGCCAACTTGTGCTGACGTATGCAATTAATTTAATATGGCACTATGTTTCAACTAATATGCCAAGATGCCGAATATTTACCGAATGAGGCGTATTGATCTGAATACATGCAATTTACAAAAACCAGGCACCCCAAACATTTTATTTAATATAAATGTTGCATATGAAAAAAAGTCAGGTACAATTGTGGAAAACTCTTTCATAAAAAAGCAGGATATTTTAAATAAAATTGCTGCCGCTTATAATAATTTAAACTATTATAAGTTATTTGTATACTGTTGTTTACACCACAGTTAATTTGTAAATGAGGTTAACGGTAATTGCATCCTTTTTAATCATCTCCTCTGTTGAGCATGCGGCATCACAAAATGCCTATGTTAGATTGGGGCAACAGGCTTATATTGACGGTAATTTTAAAGCCGCCATAAAGCAGTTGGAGAAAGGCTGCCTGATAGATTCTACCGATGCAAATGCACTATGGATGTTGGGTTACTCCTATTATCACAGTGATAATTTACCAAAATCGGTAACCGCGTTTACTAAAGAGATAGCCATTGCACCTAATGATGCTGCTGCTTATTATTACCGCGCCATGGCCAAATATCGTTTGGGCAAAGGCAGCCAGCTACAGGCTGACCGGGAAAAGCATTTATTAGGTTCTATTTTTGATTTTACCAAAGCTATTAACCTTAGTCCTACCGACACAAAAATTGCAAGTTTTTTTCAAAACAGGGCTATTGCTTACCGCGACTATGGAATGTTTAAGTTAGAAACAGCAGCAAAACCATATGACAGAGCGCGGGGGCTTAATTCGTTAAGAGCGGCAATGAACGATCTGCAAAAAGTTTTGGATTCGGATCCGGGCCGGAGCGATATTGCCTCGCTATTTGAGGTAACCAAAGAGAAATTAGCTACCGCTAATGGCCATCATTAATTAAACTTTCCGGCTATCTTGTAAGTATTAGCGCCCAGCAGCTTCACTTTTTGATATTTTTCTATTACGTAAGCCGAGTCAGGGTAGTAATTCAGTGTTTCGTGTGTGTTGTAGAGTGCGTTGTTAACCTGGTTATAAATAGAGATCTGCTTGATGCTCCCATCTGCTGTTTTGCAAATAACTACACGGCGCGTCCTTAGTTCAGTATCCTTAGCCGTATAAATAATTGCTCCTTCGCTATCTCGCTTTGCATAACTCCCACTCCATGCAGGCTTGTTAATGTCCGACTCGGTAAACAAAGCCAATTCGATGTTCCAATTAGTTATTTCAACCCTTTTGCTTTCAGTTGTTCCGTTATGTACAACAGTTTTAGTAACGGTGTGATGTTGTTTTTTTAGCTGCGCGATGTTCTTTTCAAAATAACCTTTAATGTCGAAATATTCTTTTACAGCGCCCTCCTTTAGGTTATCTGGTTTGCAGGAAGGAAGGGAAGACGCGAAGAATAATATCATTACCACACTTTTAAATATTCTAAAAGCATTCAAGTTCCCCTCTTGAGAGGGGGTGCGGCAGCCTGAGCA
Source organism: Mucilaginibacter sp. HD30 (assembly GCF_054061755.1). Taxonomy (NCBI): domain Bacteria; kingdom Pseudomonadati; phylum Bacteroidota; class Sphingobacteriia; order Sphingobacteriales; family Sphingobacteriaceae; genus Mucilaginibacter; species Mucilaginibacter sp. HD30. The sequence continues at coordinate 338,855 of NZ_JBSSEO010000001.1, read as the reverse complement.
TTGGCGGGGGTGTGTTTTCCCGCTATAAAAAGTATTACTTATCATTACTATTAATTCTTCTCATAAATATATCCCGCAATATGGGCATCAATTGTTCTTAACACGTTTACCATATCCTTTCTAATATCCTGTTCCCTAAAACGTAATATAATTAAACCCCACTGTCTCAATTCATCCTCACGTTTTTTATCAGTCGCGCTTATCTCTTCATGTGTGTGATAAAACCCATCTATTTCAATCACCAAATCTAACTCATAACAATAAAAATCAACTATGTAATTTAAAAGCGGTTTCTGACGATGGAAATCAAAGCTGTACATTTTCTTATTGCTTAACTCTCTCCACAACAAAACCTCACCTAACGTACTATCGTTTCTTAGCTTTCTGGCGAGTTCTTTTAAATATGGCTTGTAAGGAATAAGTTTACGTTTCATTGCGCTGAACAGCTAAAATATAATTTATTAAGTTAGTTCCATAACACACCCCTACACCCCTCTCAAGAGGGGAATCGCACGGTCCACCGTTTCTTATAACAAAAGGCTGCAACCATAAGGTGCAGCCTTCAATTTTGTTAAGATAAAACATTTGAGTTACTTTATACTCGCCGGGGCTACACTCTGTATATAGCTTAGATCCCTTACCGGGCGTTCAACCTCGTAAGGTATGGGCATACCGCTAAATGTCTGGAAATAAAGGATACTGCCATCTTTCCAAACCTGCGCGTCGCGCGCGTGGATGCGCAGGCGGCTTTGAACATTTTCAAAGCGTTCCTTATCCACAAAGGGCTGCGCCATATCCCAAACAACCTGAAACTGCCTTACCTGCTTGACGCCTGTATCATATTTAATGCAAAGCTCATCCCACAAGGTGCGTCCACTTTTCATTTTATATGTCCATGGTACGTGCTGGAACCAAAGCAAATAAATTTCGGGGATATTCTCCAGTGATGAATAAGTTGTATTAAGGGGCTCGTGGTACTGGCTAACGGCATCTGTCCCAGTCTTAGTTCTGTTAAAACCAATGCCTTGTTTATCTGCTTTATGGTAATATGGCGGCGTCCAATCTGCACGCGTACGTGGCGGCGCATACCATGAACCCGGTCCGTAATGATCAGAAGCCGAGAACTGGTGGTGAAGCCCAAGCGGCATCATGTAATTAACCGCGGCCTCGCGGCTGTCTAACATCATTTTTTTTACCGGGGCCAAAAAGCCGGCATCCCAGTTTTTGGTGGCCATGGCAGCTTTACCTTCGTCGGTAACCGGGGCGAAGGTTAATTTCAACCACTCGCCGGCTATCTGCGCGCTGGTTAGTGTATTATCCCAACCTAATCTGCCAAACGCATACCAGTTGGCTGCGGCAAACGGGTGTGCTGTCCAGTTACTGTCTAAACCAATGTTTGATACACCTGCAATAGCCGTATATTTTTGCGGATAGATGCTGCCATCGGTAACCTTACCAACAGTACTGCCTGCGCCAGCCTGATAGGTGTCGCTTTTAAGGCACTCTTCCCACATGGTTGATAAAAATACCAGGTGCTTGGCCTGCCCAAGGTACTCCTGCATGATCTGAAACTCGGGCATAACCGAAGTTTTCTTCATGGCACCAAACAGCGGACTAAATGGTTCGCGCGGCTGGAAATCAACCGGACCATTTTTTACCTGGATAATAACGTTATCTCTAAACTGCCCATCAAACGGCATAAATTCCTGAACGGCTTGTTTAGCCCTGTCGGGATCGTTGGGAGCATACACAAATGCCCGCCACATAACAATGCCTCCGTAAGGTTTAAGCGCATCAGCCAGCATATTTGCGCCGTCTACGTGTGTACGTTTGTAATCCTGCGGACCAGGTTGCCCTTCGCTGTTGGCTTTAATTAAAAATCCGCCAAAGTCTGGTATCAAGGCATATATTTCTTTAGCTTTTGCCTGCCAGTATTTAATAACTTCAGGGTCAAGCGGGTCGGCTGTTTTTAATCCACCCTGGCGTATTGGCGAAGCAAAGTTTGGCGCCATATAGATCTTCATGCCGTATGGGCGCACGGCGGCGGCAATAGCGGCGTACTTTTTTAGATAAGGTGCAGATAACATCATGGGCTGTGCGTTTACGTTATTAACAACAGCGCCGTTAATACCGATAGATGCATTAAGCCGCGCGTAATCCTTCCAACGGCTTATATCGCCTGCGTTAACAGTTACAGAATCTTTCTCGTTACGCCAAAAAATCGATTTTCCGGCAAAGCCGTGTTCAATATTACCGGTCGGGTTGTCCCAGTGGTTCAATACGCGGCGCTGGTACGATGGATTTGACAATATATTATCGGTTGATTGTCCGCTGGCCATTCTGCGCAGCATATCATACACTCCGTAAAGAATACCTGCATCGTTACCGGCAGTAATTACACCTCCATTAATTTTAAAGCCATCGGTTTTAAGCGCCTTATCGGCTTTCACCACCAGCTGAACAGTGGCATTTGGGGTGCCCTGCCAAAATTTAGCGAGTTCTTCCTTTGCCACATCTAAAGTAGCCGACTTTTTGCCTGACACAACAACCTTAACAGGTTTTGCAGGGCCTTTTCTAAGCCACAGGTCATATCCATTTTCAGCGTGTAGGGTGGTGCTGCACAACACAGCCGTAAGGATAAAAATAAATTTTATAAGCGATGCTTTCATCATAAAAGGGCTATTTGGTTTATATCAATATTATCGGGTTGATAATACAGGTATAAATCTGCGAAATACACTTGGCAACTCACAATTTATGAAATTAATATACAGACTTTTTACGAAAACGAAGTAGTTGGCAGCAAGTTACATATACAAAAGCGAGATTTGACTATCGCATTAGGTAATGGCGCAAGAACTATGCTATTTTTGCGCATGGATATCTTTGCTTACGTCGCCTCTGCCCTCATCGGTGTATCTTTAGGGCTGATAGGTGGCGGCGGTTCTATCATGACGGTACCAGTGCTGGTTTACCTGTTTGGCATTAGTCCGTTGCTGGCAACCTCGTATTCTTTGTTTATTGTTGGCACTACTAGTATGGTTGGCGCCTATAATAATTATCGCAAGGAGTTGGTAAACATAAAAACGGCCTTGCTTTTTGGTATTGCTTCTATAACTACTGTTTTTTTTACCCGTAAATTCGTTATTCAACGTTTACCAAAGCATATTGCCCAGATCGGGTCATTTGAACTTACCGAAAATATATTGACCATGATACTGTTCGCCGTGCTTATGATAGCGGCGGCAATTGCCATGATAAGCAGCGGGCGGGAAAATGATGTGAATGATATTCCCACTAACAAGTTGCTTAATTTACCCAAGCTTTTAGGCTATGGTGCTGCTATTGGTTTAGTAACGGGCTTATTAGGTGCAGGTGGCGGTTTTCTGCTCATCCCAATGCTGGTATTATTTGTCGGCCTGCCCATGAAAGAAGCTATTGGCACCTCGTTACTTATCATTGCCCTTAACTCACTTATCGGTTTCACCGGCGATCTTGGGCATTTTAAAATAGACTGGCTCTTTCTAATAAAAATTACAGCAATAGCCGTTGCGGGTACATTTATAGGCGATGCCATTAATAAAAAAGCAGATGGCGTTAAGCTAAAAAAAGGGTTTGGCTGGTTTGTGCTGGTTATGGGTATTTATATTATTACCAAAGAGTTATTTTTATAACCCTGAAAGAAATAACTGCCGGATGACTTTAGTCGCCGCTAAAAAGCAGATAACATACCGATATTTGCGTAGAGATTATTCACAGTATAAAAATGACGATAGAACAAATATATACCGGATGTTTAGCGCAGGGAGCTTACTATATCCAATCCGGAACCGACGCGGCTATCATCGATCCGCTTCGTGAGGTGGAACCTTATATCAAAAAGGCACAGACATCTGGAGCGAAAATAAAATACGTATTCGAAACACACTTCCATGCCGATTTTGTATCCGGGCATATTGATCTGGCCAGGAAAACCGGTGCAACTATCGTTTATGGCCCTAATGCCGAAACAGGCTTTGATGCCCACATTGCTCAGGATAATGAAGAATTTAAAGTAGGTGAAATTACCATTAGAGTTTTGCATACGCCCGGCCACACAATGGAGTCGGTTTGTTATTTGCTGATTGATGAACAAGGTGAAGAAATAGCCTTATTTTCTGGCGATACACTGTTTATTGGTGATGTTGGCCGCCCGGATCTGGCGCAAAAGGCCGGCAGCGTAACACAAGAAGATCTGGCCGGAAACTTGTTTGATTCGCTTCGCAACCGCATCATGCCATTAAGCGATAAAGTGATTGTTTATCCGGCACATGGTGCGGGGTCAGCCTGTGGTAAGAACATCAGTAAGGAAACTACTGATACCTTAGGCAATCAAAAAAAATTCAATTACGCGCTGCGCGAAAACATGACTAAGGAAGAGTTTATTGTTGAGGTAACTCGCGGCCTCCTGCCTCCGCCGCCTTATTTTCCACTCAATGTTAAATTGAACAAAGATGGTTACGAAAACATTGACAATGTGTTGTATAAAGGTAAACAGCCATTAACAGCTGATGCTTTTGAGGCTGCTGCGAATACTACAGGTGCCCTGTTGCTTGACACCCGCACTGCGCAGGATTTTGCCCGATCATTTATTCCAAACTCCATCAACATTGGCTTTGATGGTAGTTTTGCGCCGTGGGTAGGCGCTCTTATCCCCGACATTGATCAGCCAATATTACTAATTACCGAAGATGGGCGTGAGGAAGAAGCCGTTACCCGCCTGGCCAGGGTGGGCTACGACAACGCTATCGGTTACCTTAAAGATGGCGTAGCGGCATGGATAGCAGCAGGCAAAGAGACCGATACGATACAGTCTTTATCAGCCGAAGAACTTGCAGATATAGCTCGCGCACACAGTGTAAATATTATTGATGTACGCAAACAAAGTGAATATAATGCTGAACATCTTTTAAAGGCTGAAAATCTTCCCCTTGAAGACATTAATGACCACCTGGCAGAGCTTGATAAAACAAAAACCTATTATGTGCATTGTGCCGGGGGTTACCGTTCTATGATATTTAACAGCATGTTAAGGGCGCGTGGGTTTAACAAGCTTGTAGATGTTAAGGGTGGGTTTAAAGCGCTTAAAGAATCCGGGCGTTTTGACACGAGCAATTATGTTTGCCCAACCACCAGGCTTTAAAAATTATAAATCAATAATAATATAATGCTGCAACTTTTGAAACAACCATGGCCATGGTATGTGTCCGGGTTATCCATTGCCATGATTATGACTTTACTGTTGTATTACGGTAAATCATTCGGGTTTTCGGCTAACCTTCGCACCATGTGTACTATGGCAGGCGCAGGTAAAAGAGTAAAGTTTTTTGATTTTGACTGGAAGACCCAAAAATGGAACCTTCTGTTTTTAATAGGTTCTGTTATGGGAGGCATTATTTCGGCCACGCTTTTAAGAAACGATGGTCCGCTGCAACTTTCTGCCGCTACAATAAACGATCTAAGCGCCTTAGGCATCCATTTTGACGGGCATTTGAACCCGGAGCAACTATATAGTATCCAAGCGCTTTCCATAAAAAACATGATTTTACTGTTAACCGGTGGTTTGTTAGTGGGCTTTGGCTCGCGTTATGCTGGCGGCTGCACATCAGGCCATGCCATCAGCGGCTTATCCAACCTGCAATTGCCATCGCTGTTGGCCGTTATCGGCTTTTTCGCAGGCGGCCTTATCATGACTCATTTACTTTTTCCGCTGATCTTCAAAATATGAAGGGCTTTAGATTTGTACTTGCCGGGATAATCTTTGGTATTGTGATGGTAAAATCAGAAGCAGTATCCTGGTATCGCATACAGGAGATGTTTCGTTTCCAATCATTCCACATGTATGGCATTATTGGTACGGCAGTTATTGTTGGCGCAGTGGCCGTTTACCTGATAAAAAAATTCAATTTAAAAGATTCTGATGGCAATGCCATCAGCCTGCCCGATAAAGACAAAAGCTTTAAAAAGCACATTATTGGAGGCTTGATTTTTGGATTGGGATGGGCTTTGACCGGCGCTTGCCCCGGCCCAATGTTCGTAAACATTGGGTATGGATATATAACCATGATCATTGTGGTGATTGGCGCTTTGTTAGGCACGTACCTGTACGGTTTGCTTAAAGGCAGGCTGCCGCATTAAGCGCCTGTCCCGGGTTGATAAAAACTAAAAAGGCCACGTAAATTTAATATCGCAGCCTTTTTACAACTGGTCGAAGGTTGTCAACTTTCGAGCCTAAACAATGCAAGCATTCTGCTTGCGTGAAGCTAAAACTTGACGCATTTATGAATAAGCCAAGGCTTCGACAAGCGATGAGAATGTCACTGGTATTTAAAACTACTGATATTGCACAGGCACAAATATTTCCCTTTTTAGGGTTGTGCCATCGCCTAACTGATTTTCTGAGTTACCACCAGCCGCCCATACAGAATTATCGTTTTTAATGATAAGGCAATGACCTGCTCCGGCCTTTATCGCTTTCACTTCTGATGCAATTTTTACAAGATTAGGGTAATTACTCGATTTATTTGTAGGATCGGGATAAATAAACGCTGTCCCGCAGGTAAATAAACTACCATCGCTTTTCAACACTAATGAATAAGACGAATTTGTTGAAACAGCCTTAACATTGTCGGTAATTTTTACAAATGAAGATTTGTCTGTATAGGAACCATCACCTAACTGCCCGCTGGTATTAAGGCCGCTAGCCCAAAGCGTATTATCATTTTTTATAATTAAGGCTTGAAATATCCCCGCGCTTACCGCTTTAACGCCATCAGCAACTTTAACAAATGTGTTGACATCTGTTTGAGTTCCATTCCCAAGTTGCCCGTAAGTGTTATTTCCAGCTGCCCAAAGTGTATTGTCTTTTTTAATGACCATAGTAAAATGCCCGTTTAAACTCATGGCTGTAACATCATCGGCTATTTTTGCAAAAGAGGTAGTACCACCAATTGTAGCATTGCCCAGCTCGCCATAGTTATTTCTGCCGGAGCCCCAAAGCGTATTATCGTCCTTCAATATTAGGGTGGCCAGGTTACCACATTCCACCGCGTTAACACCATCAGCCACCTTGCGCATGCTATTACTTAATTCTTTGGTACCTATCCCCAACTGACCGTCAAAATTATAGCCGCATGCCCAAAGCGTATTGTCTGTTTTTAGCAGCATGGTATGTTGAAAGCCTGCACTGACGGCCTTCACATGCTCTGCTATTTTTGTGAATTTTGGGCGATGATAGGTAGTACTTCCATCATCAGTCTTTAAAAAACCATTACTGCCGCAGGCCCAAACAGTTCCGTCGGTTTTCAATATTAACGAGTGTTCCATTCCCGCCGCAACAGCCACATCCGCTGTTGTATTGTCAACATTGGGTTGGCTTTTTTTACAGGAAATAATAAGCAATGAAACAAAAAAAAAGTAAAGGATGATCTTAGGTCTCATGGTTACCAATTTTAGCGTCACAATATAAGAAAAAGTACCCATAAGGGTGTTCGGGCTTTACAATTTCCGCCTATGCTGGGCCCTCTACGAGAGGCCCTACTCAGTAACAGCAAAGGCCGCGTTAAATAACAACGCGGCCTTTTTTATATTCTAAAACGCTCAATTACACCAAAACATTCCCGCTCATTTCGGTGGGAATGGCAACGCCTAATATTTTTAAAATGGTAGGTGCAACATCACCTAATTTACCATCATTTACATGTATTACATCTTTATCAATAACAATACAAGGCACAAGGTTAGTTGTATGCGCCGTGTTTGGAGATCCGTCGTCGTTTATCATATAATCGGCATTGCCGTGGTCTGCCAGTATTATGAATGAATAGCCATTGGCTATACCGGTTTCAATAACCGCCTGCGCGCAGGCATCAACAGTTTCAGCAGCTTTTACAACCGCGCTGAATACGCCGGTATGGCCAACCATATCTGTATTGGCAAAGTTAAGTACAATGAAATCGGGCCAGCCGCTTTGCAGCTCGGGAATAATAGCATCGCGGATGCCCTGGGCACTCATTTCGGGTTGCAGATCGTAAGTAGCAACTTTTGGCGATGGTACCAGCAAACGTTTTTCGTTAATGAACTCTGCCTCTCTCCCACCCGAAAAGAAAAAGGTAACGTGCGGGTATTTTTCAGTTTCAGCAATACGAATCTGATTTTTACCGGCATCCTGCAAAATCTCGCCTAATGTTTTTGTCAGATCGTCTTTTGTAAATATTACTTTAACACCTTGATAGGTTTCATCATAAGTGGTCATGGTTACGTAATACAACTTTAGCGGATGCAGGTTATATTCCGGGAAGGCTTTTTGAGTTAAAGCCAGGGTAATCTCGCGCCCGCGGTCTGTGCGAAAGTTAAAGCAGATAACCACATCGCCTTCTTTAATAACAGCTAAGGGTTGCCCGGTGCTGTTGGTTTTAACAATTGGCGGCATAAATTCATCTGTAACATCCTGCAAATACTGGCTTTTTATAGCCTGCGGAATATCATTTACGGCTTCGCCAACACCATTAACCATTACATCATAAGCTTGTTTAACACGCTCCCAACGGTTATCCCTATCCATGGCGTAGTAGCGGCCAATGGCCGATGCTAATTGAACCTTAGTGCCAGCAATATGCTGCTCCAGATCGGTAATGAAACCTAATCCCGATTTAGGATCAGTATCGCGGCCATCTAAAAATGCATGGATAAAAACGTTATCCAAATTGTACTCGCCCGCCGCATCACATAAGCCTTTTAAATGTTTTATATGCGAGTGCACACCACCATCAGACACCAAGCCAATGAAGTGAACAGCCTTACCATTTTGTTTGGCATAGTTAAAGGCATCTTGTAAAACGGGGTTACCGGGTAGCTCATGCTCATCTACAGCTTTGTTAATGCGGCCAAGTTCCTGGTAAACCACCCGACCGGCACCCAAATTCATGTGCCCTACTTCAGAGTTGCCCATCTGCCCGTCAGGCAAACCAACAGCCATTCCCGAAGCCTCGAGCTTTGAGTGGGGATAAGTGTTTATTAAATGATCAAAAAAAGGGGTGTTTGCCGCCAAAATGGCGTTAGATTGGTCGTTACGGCCATAACCCCAGCCATCCAATATAATTAATGCAAGTTTTTTCGTATTTTCCACAATGCAAATATAAATGTCGCGTTGTATACATTATAATTTATAGCTGCGCTTATTTGCGCAAACATTGTTTACCTTGTCTTACCTGCTATGAAATTACTTTACTTACCACTGCTCGCCTTTCTGTTTTTTCCTGTGTCACCAGCTGATACTGTAGACACCGTTGCGCAATTGTTAGGCAAAGGTGCTGTGCACGAAATTGCTAAACTTTTTCCCGCCGAAGTTGAAATTGGACTGCCGGGCTCAGATCAGGACATGCTCACCAGGGCCGCGGCAGAAAGCATGTTAGAAAAATTTTTCGCACAAAATAAGCCGCTTGGCACTAAAGTGCTCCATAAAATAATTAATGGCAGCAGCTTTCAGTACGGTGTAGTTATTCTTTCAACAGCTAAAGGACCATACCGGGTTTCTTTTAATCTTAAAAATGAAAACGGTGCCATACAGCTAATAAAATTGCTGATAGAGCCCGAAATGGTTAAATAGCATCCCGGTAAATTCTGCGCGCTTCGTCTGTCAACATTATTTCTTTTAAAAAAAAATCTATCCCTGTAGCGAAATGAAGTTTACCTTCGTTTAACAGCAGGATAACGAATAAATTTAATATTATGAAACACTTTAAATCAATTAAAAATTTTGCGATAGCGGGGTTTGCCGTTTTACTGGCAGCAGGTTGTGCCAAGACCGATAATGAACCTTCGCAGCCGGTATCAACCTTTGCCGTTTACCACGTATCGCCGGATGCGCCAAAAATTTCGTTCAAATTAAACAACAGCGTTTTAAATAGTGATTCGGTAGGCTATGGCACTTATGGGTATTATGTGAATGCGATTGCAGGGACCAGGGAATTAGCTGCTTATCAACGCGAAATTAAAAAACTAAGTATTACCACCACATTTCAGGAGGGTGCTATATATTCTGCCTGGTTAACCGGACCTTGGGCAACGCCTGAATTTGTTGTATTGGAAGATAAATTGACCAACCCTGCTACGGGCAAAGCCAATGTTCGTTTTGTTAATATGAGTGTTGGCTCTCCCTCACTTGATCTGGTAACCAGCAGCGGTGCTACTGTTGTGAGCAATAGAGCGTACAAGGAAAATAGCGACTTTACAGCTATTGACGGTAACCAAAACTATAACTTCGTTATTCGTCAAAGTGGTTCAACCGTTGATAAATTTTTACTTCCGTCTGTAACCATACAAACCGGTCGTATTTACACTATTGTGGCAAAAGGCTTTTATACCGGCACAGGCGCCACAGGTTTAAGCGGCGATGTGATTGTAAACTATTAAAGTAGAGGGGCTTTTTGCACTAATACTGCGGCGAGGTTATGATATTTGCTTGTGCGAAATAAAGAGCAGACATTAGAAAAACTAATTGAGGGATGTATAAAAAAGGATTTCAGGAGTGAGGAACTTTTGTACAAAACTTATTTTGGTTATTTATCGGGTGTGGCGTACAGGTATACAAAAGAACGCAATGAGTCGGTTGAATTGATCAACGACTCATTCGTTCGAATCTTTAAAAAGCTGGACAGTTTCGCATTCAATGGCCCGCCAGACGAAAAGCACAAAGCATTTAAAGGGTGGATAGGCCGCATCACCGCCAATGTTGCAATTGACCGCATACGCGCAAAACGTTCCATTATATATTTAGAGGATTTAGGCAGCGATACCCAAACTGATATTGCTGTTGAAACCCCTGATAACCTTAGCTACCAGGATATTTTGACGCTTATTGGCCGCTTGCCTGATGTACAGCAGCTTATATTTAACATGCATGCAATTGAAGGCTTCTCGCACGAAGAGATAGCCGTTAAATTGAATATCCCGCCAAGTACCAGCAGAGTATACTTAACAAGAGCAAAAGCAAAACTCGTGGCGCTTTATAACGGTAACCAACACGCACGATGAAAGACGAGAAGGATCTGTTTTACGAGATAGAAAACGTGCTGCATGCTCACGAGGATGCTTACGTACCGGGTGCGTGGGAAGGATTTGTGAAAAAGAAAAAGCGTAGGCCAGGCCTGGTATATCTGCGGCTGGTGGCTGCGGCATCTGTATTGCTATTCCTGGGTTACGCTGCGTGGCTTTTTAAACCTTCAACACCGGTTGATAAAGAAAAAAATCAAACAAAAAATACTACAAAACCACCCTATATCTACCCTGAAACCAACCCGGCGCACGACAGTTTGGCCATAAACCAACCTGTTGTGCCCCAAAAAAGCGGTAGTGGTAAAGCAACTGCTCCTTCGCTGTTAACCACACCATTACCACCTGGGTTTCCCGAACAAAATTTAAACCGCAAAGTTGTTAAAGATGCTGTAGCCGGAGTAACTAAAACAGATGGTAATCAAAAACCGGTCGGTACAACTAACATAGCAGAATTGCTGAAATTAAAGACGGATTCTACCGCGGTTGCTAATGCTATTAATGCTTCAAAAAATACAGCAGATCAATTTGTTGTAATTAAGGACGTGCCGGTTGTTGTAAAGGCAGAACCTAAACGTTATGAAAGAGGTGCGCAAAGACTAAACTACGACAGCCTTGCCGACCTTAACAAACCAAAACCATTTGCTGCTGATAAAAAGAAGGACAAAATTTTAAGTTACGCGCTCATGGTATCGCCTTCTGTAGGTAATCAGAAAATGAATTTTGGCACCGGCGTAGAGGTAGCTTATAATATAAATAAAAGCTTTTCTGTTAGCAGTGGCATAGCCTATGCTTATGTAAATGCCGGATCAAACAGAAACGCGCTCCCCGGCGATGCTACACGAAACTATAGTTTGCAGGGATATAACGCCTCATACGCTTCACCATCTCAATCTCTTTCCTCAACATCTACACAAAGCGTAAAAGATGTAAAACTTGCTTTATCCGGTCTTGAAATTCCGCTTAGTTTTCAATATAAAACTAAGGGCGGCTTTTTTGTGAGCGCAGGTGTCTCGGCCATGTCTGTAATTGGCAATGATCTTTCCTATAATTTAATAAGTAACCATGCGGTAAGTTCATCGTCTGCCAATGGCTTAGCTAACGCCATCAGCGTAGTTACAGAAGAAACCACTGCAAAAAGCAACGAGAAAATTGCCGGTTATGTTGGTTTTTATACACTCTCTGCAGGCAAAAAAATCAACTTTGGCCGTGGTAAATTAAATTTTGCCCCTTTTATAAAAATTCCTTTTAGCGGCGTTTCTTCAGAAAACATTCAGTTGATGCATGGTGGTGTGCAGTTAGGCTTTGGGTTTTAAACACTTGTACTCTTTAACACTGTGACAGATCTATGCACCGGCCCGTCCTGTGGCTCAACGCGTGTATAGTTCTCTCGCTATAGCCCGAAAGGACAATTTGATGCCAGCATATAAAAAATGTTATTACTTTTGAGGCATAAAACCCCTGTACAATTTGGATACGGAACTTTTAAAAAGATTTATAACCAATGCCCTGGCCGAAGACGTTGGCGATGGCGACCATACATCATTGGCAACCATTCCCCACGGCACGCAGGGGAAAGCCAAATTATTAGTAAAAGATGAAGGCGTAATTGCCGGTGTTGAACTGGCGCTCCTTATTTTTAAAGAGGTTGACCCTGCATTAAAAGTAGAAGTATTGATAACCGACGGAGCGCTTGTTAAACCAAAAGACATAGTTTTATGGGTAGAGGGCGATGCACAAAGCATACTTAAAGCAGAACGCCTTGTACTTAACTGCATGCAGCGCATGAGTGGTATTGCTACTAAAACCCGGCATATAGTTGATTTGCTTAAAGGTACCAATACCAAAGTATTGGATACACGCAAAACAACACCCGGCATACGGTATCTTGAAAAATGGGCCGTACGCATTGGCGGAGGCGTGAACCACCGTTTTGGCTTGTATGATATGATCCTGATAAAGGATAATCATGTTGATTACGCAGGAGGCATAAGAAATGCTATTGAAAACACCCATCAATATCTAAAAGAACAAAACAAAAAAATAGCCATTGAAATTGAGGTTAGAAACCTGGATGAGTTGGAGCAGGTTTTAGCCACGGGGGGCGTTAACAGAATATTGCTTGACAATTTTAACTTTGCAGAACTGAAGCAGGCCGTTAATATTATTGAAGGCAGGTACATAACCGAGGCATCAGGCGGGATAACGGTTGATACCGTACGCGATTTTGCCAATTGTGGCGTAGACTATGTTTCTATAGGCGAGTTAACGCATTCGGTAAAGAGCCTTGACCTGAGTTTAAAGGCGGCTTATTAATAACTTTTATTGTAGCTGTAACTTTTATTATATATATCAAAAAAATTTACGCAACCGCGCTTAAATATTATTAAACTTGTTAAGTGAACTGATCGCTTATTATCTGTTTTTTGAATGATAAATGTCTATTCTATTTCCGTACTTATTTTAGCTTATATGTTCGGCTCAATCCCTACGGCGGTTTGGATAGGACAGGCGTTTTTTAATATAGACGTAAGGGAGTACGGCAGCGGCAACGCGGGCGCTACAAACACCTTTAGGGTACTGGGCAAAAAAGCGGGCATCCCCGTTATGCTGCTTGATATTTTAAAAGGATGGACAGCCACCAACCTGGCCTATATGATAGGCATCTCCACCACCGGCCCCGTTGGCTCAGTTTCATTTACTAACTTTCAACTGGCGCTGGGCATAGCCGCTGTTATGGGCCACCTGTTCCCGGTTTTCGCCGGCTTTCGCGGTGGCAAAGGTATTGCCACTTTATTTGGGATGATACTGGCCGTTAACCTGCCTTCGGCCCTGCTTTGCGTATCAATATTTATTGCTGTTGTGCTTATTACCAGGTATGTATCCTTAGGCTCAATAATGGCCGGGTTTATGTATCCCATAGGTGTTACCTTTATATTTCCCACCTATATAAAATCAGTTATTATATACGGCATGTGTATGTGCGTATTAATATTGGTTACCCACCAAAAAAACATTGAGCGCCTTATAAGAGGTAAAGAATCAAAAGTTAATTTCTTCCGGAAGAAAGAAGTTTAATTTACTCCTCAAACATTCTTTGTTTTATTAAGTTAATAGTGAAATTAACAATTAGTATTCAGCGACCTTTAAAATTATGAAAATATCTAAATTTATCCTTGCCCTTCTAACCGTTACCTTTATTTATTCGTGCTCAACCGTGCCATTAACAGGTCGCAGGCAATTAAGCCTGGTAGACGATTCGCAAATTAATCAGGCCGCAGCAGCAAGTTATCAGCAGTTATTGTCTGATCCGAAGACGAAGGTAATCAGCACCAACACCACCGATGCGCAACGTGTAAAACGTGTTGGGCAACAATTGGCCGTAGCTATTGAAAAATATCTCAATCAAAATGGTTATGCTAATCAATATCAGTTTGCCTGGGAATTTAATTTAATACAAAGCGAAGAAGTGAACGCGTGGTGTATGCCGGGTGGTAAAGTAGCTATTTATAGCGGCATATTACCGGTAACGCAAACAGACGCAGGCCTTGCAGTAGTTATGGGCCACGAAATTGCACACGCTATTGCCAGGCACTCTGCCGAGCGTATGTCGCAGGAGTTGGCAGCACAAGCCGGCGGAAGCGTTATTGGTGCAGCTACAAACAATAAATCATCAGCCAATATAATTAGCGCTTTGTATGGCGTTGGCGGTCAGTTAGCCTTATTAAAATATGGCCGCGACCAGGAAACAGAAGCCGACCGTTTGGGCCTGACTTTTATGGCTATGGCCGGTTATGACCCGAATACAGCTGTTACTTTTTGGCAACGTATGGCCGCTCAGAAAACAGGCGGTTCAACGCCCGAGTTTTTAAGCACCCACCCTGCCGATGCTACCCGTATAGCCAATATTCAAAAAGCCATACCAGAGGCTATGAAATATTATAAGAAGTAAAATTATTACACGCTACAATATTTAGCCGCTAAAGCCCATCGCTTTAGCGGCTATCTTTTTTCACTCAGTCCCACAGATTCTCTTTAATGCTATTGAGTTGAACCTCCGTAGGAGTTAAAGGTAGGTAGAAAATAAAGGAAAAGAAGATTATCGTGCCGTAGGTACTATACCAAAGTGGCTTACCTACCATTGATTACAATCATCTTTAGAACATTCCCAAGCTCCCTCCCCGCAGGGCAATGTCATTAGGTTACGGAATTTGTCATCTCGAACGCATTGAGAGAAGACAGATCTACGTTTTATTCGTTATGGCATTGCACACGGTTTCCTTAAATGAAACCTCCGCAGCATATGCTGCGTATAAACTCCACAGATCACACAAACCGCAGGATGTTCTGCGATAAACCCTATCTGACAATCATCCATGAAGAAGTACATTTTCCTGATCATGTTTCTTGCTTTAAGCACAGTTTTTTCATGTAAAAAACTGGGCGATGTTATGGCTACAACTACTCAGGAAAGCTTCAGCCAGGTTTATAAGGTTGGCGCCGGGACGGGTGACCTTACTATCGACGGAAACGCGACAACGTATATGGACAATTCGCTTATTGTAATTGCACCCGGTGTATACGGCACCATTAATATCCAGAATATCAATCCCGCGACAAAGATCACCATTAAAAACGGCAAGGGTGTGGTAGCAATGGATGGTGGCAATTATGCGGGCGGAACTCAAAATATTTATGCCGGCCTAAATTATAGCAACTGCAGCAATTTATTGATCAGCGGTAATGGGTCGGCAGATAGTTTTGGTTTTTACATACATGATAACTTTTACAGGCCCACTTCTATATCAGGTACCAATAAAAATGTAACGCTACAATACTTTTCCTACAAAAATATTGGCGACTATCCCGTGATAGTATATGGCAGCGGCGCGGTTTGGAACGGCACAGACGCGTCGGTTAAAAATATGGGGCTAAAGTTTAGGGGGAATAAGTTTGACAATTGCAACGGCACCATCCAGTTAGGCGGGCAGGTAACAACAACCCAGATTACCGACCTAACCAAGAATATTGAATTTGCCTATAACCAATGGACCAATTGCGACGCGGGCAGCCTGGTATTTGCCGGCGCTACAGACGCTATGGACATACACGATAATGCTTTTACTAACATAAACCCTACTAATAATAACGATAACGGCTTTTTTTTGATAATAGGCAATGCTGATTATTACCGTAATTATGCAAAAACGTATCAGGGTCACGCTTTAAGGTTATGGTCTATTAGTTTTGGCACTACGCCTGCAGAATGCCTGATATACGATAACATCAATATCGGCTCGCGCAAATATAGTCCGTTTGAATGGCAGTCAACAGAGGGTTTGAATGTTGTTGCCGCGCCTAACACCACTTATGTTAATATTAAGCTAAACAACAACACCTCCGGCCACCTTAATTACGAGGACCATGCAGAATTTGGCGCCTGTTTGGTTGATAATTATGGTATGCCTGCCGGGTCTGTGCAAGAGGTTTATAACAATATGTTATACGACACTTTTACTGCAACAGGCATACCTCATCGCATCTTTCAATTCTCTGACACCGCGCTTGAAGCTCAGGCCAAAGCAAATAAAAACATCTATTATACAGATGACGCAGCAGCCGGCTTTAACGAAAGCACTTTAAAGCTATTAAACAAATCGGCAGCTAAAAACAAAGGATTGAGCGGGCATTTGATTGATCCTTTAGACTATCACCAACTGCCGTTTAACCCGGCGGCGCCATCAATTGGCGCGGTGCAGTAATGCGATGTAATGTAGAAACTATTTTAAAAAATACTTGTTGTTAATTTTATAAACCCAACATTATGAAATCAATAACCATTCCCGGCGATCCACATACCCTAACAGCAGTTATGGTATCGCAAACAGAAGAGTTCCATGACCACGAAGTTGTACAATTGGTTTCGTCTGATGGCCTGCATACGGTAGAGAAAAGAATTTTTCGTGTAGTAGATGGCGGCGAAGATCAGTGGGAACTACAGTTTGAGTAGTTGCTGTTTAAGTTGCAAAAAGCGTTTCAGAAGATTTTCAAAAAGGGCTAAATATTAATGAAATACAAACCCGTGATTTATAGCGAGTTATCAAGGGATTACAGCTAAATCTCCTGACGAATAAGTAGTTTCACTGCGTTTCATCGAAAAGCTATTATCTATTGATTATCAAACACATACATAAATATGTGTTTCAACTGTTTCGTGTGTGTTATATATTCTTGTGAAACGCCGACACCCGTTACAAGTAGGTATTCAAGGCATCCCGTACCCTATCTAAATACCCGGCCCCAAACAGGTTAAGATGCACCAATAGTGGGTACAGGTTCCACAGATCCGTGCGCTGCTGCCAGCCCTTAGCCAGCGGGAAAGCCTCATTATAACTCATGTAAAACTCGTTGCTGAAGCCACCAAATAAGGTCGTCATAGCCAGATCAACCTCGCGGTGGCCGTAGTAAACGGCGGGGTCTATTAAATAAGGTTCGTCGGCAGGTGTTGTTAGGTAGTTACCGCTCCACAGGTCGCCATGCAGCAGGGAGGGTGCTTCCTCCTCAAACAACTCGGGTAGTTTACCATACAGCTTTTCAAAGTTGCCCGCATCGGCATATTCAAGCAGGCGTTTATCTGCCGCCAAGCTCACCATGGGCTGTAATCGCTCCTGTATAAAGAAATCGCTCCACTTACCATGCTTTTTGTTTGACTGCGGCAAAGAGCCTATATAATTGTCAGTATCAAGCCCAAACTCGCTTGCCGTATTGCTATGTATTTGCGCCAGTTGCGCCCCTAAAGCCCGCGTGGCTTGCACCGAACCGCGTTTGGCATCAACCCACTCCAATAGTAAGAAGCTTTCATTACCGGCATCACCTTGCAATACAATAACAGGTACTTTAACGGTGTTTGTTTGTGCAAGCAGTGCCAGCCCCTTAGCCTCCGCCGCGAACATGCCGGGGTACAGTGCTTTATGGTTAACTTTGAGAAAGTACTTACCACCGGCGGTTTGCAGTTCATAAGCTATGTTGATGCTGCCGCCACTCACAAAGCGCGAGCCCGTAATAGTGTCAGAAAGATGCTGCTCAACTATTGATATAATACCCTTGGATGGTGTCATGGGGTCAAATTAGCTAAAACTAAAGTACCTTACAAATATCGCTTAAAAAAGCTATTTTTGCGGCTGAATGAAGCACATACGCAATTTTTGTATTATAGCACATATTGACCACGGTAAGAGCACCCTTGCCGATAGGTTATTAGAATATACCAACACCATTACCCAGCGCGAAAGCCAGGCGCAACTGCTTGACGACATGGACCTTGAGCGTGAGCGCGGTATTACCATTAAAAGCCACGCCATACAAATGGATTATGAGCTTGATGGGCAAAAATATGTTCTCAACCTGATTGACACCCCCGGCCACGTTGACTTTAGTTATGAGGTTTCGCGGTCTATTGCTGCCTGCGAAGGTGCTTTGCTGATTGTAGATGCTGCACAGGGGATACAAGCACAAACCATCTCTAACCTTTATTTAGCTTTAGAGAATGATCTGGAGATCATCCCGGTACTAAACAAAATGGACCTGCCCGGCGCTATGCCCGAGGAAGTTAAGGACCAGATAGTTGAACTGATAGGCTGCAAACGCGAGGATATATTGGCTGCATCAGGTAAAACCGGCATGGGCGTGCATGATATTTTACGTGCCATTGTTGAGCGCGTACCGGCCCCTGTTGGCGACCCGGAAGCGCCGTTACAGGCATTGATATTTGATTCGGTTTATAACTCATTTCGCGGTATAGTAGCTTACTTTAAAGTAGTTAACGGCGAAATCCGTAAAGGCGATAAGGTAAAGTTCTTTGCTACCGAGAAGCAATATATTGCAGAAGAGGTTGGCACGCTTAAACTCAAGCAGCTACCTAAAGATGTAATTAAAACCGGCGATGTGGGGTATATTATATCCGGCATCAAAGAATCGAGGGAGGTTAAAGTGGGCGATACCATTACCACCATTACCCGTCCTTGCGAATCAGGTATACAAGGGTTTGAAGAAGTAAAACCAATGGTGTTTGCCGGTATCTATCCTGTTGATACCGAAGACTATGAAGAGCTGCGCGAAAGCATGGCCAAACTACAGCTAAACGATGCTTCGCTGGTTTTTGAGCCTGAATCATCTGCGGCATTGGGCTTCGGTTTTCGTTGCGGTTTCCTTGGGATGCTCCACATGGAGATCATCCAAGAGCGGTTAGAGCGCGAGTTTGATATGACGGTTATTACTACCGTTCCCAACGTATCGTACCTGGCTTATTCAAGCCGTGGCGAAGAAATTGTAGTAAACAACCCATCTGATCTTCCCGATCCAAGCAAAATAGACCACGTAGAGGAGCCTTATATTAAGGCAACCATTATTACTAAGTCTGAATTTGTCGGACCGGTGATGTCGCTTTGTATTCAAAAACGTGGCTTTATCAAAAACCAGTCGTACTTAACGTCTGACAGGGTGGAGCTGATATTTGAAATGCCGATGGGTGAAATTGTATTTGATTTTTACGATAAGCTTAAAACTATATCGAAAGGCTACGCTTCGTTTGATTATCATCAGATAGGCTACCGCACCTCAGATCTGGTTCGTCTGGATATCCGCCTTAATGCGGAACCGGTTGATGCGTTGTCGTCGTTGATATTCAGAGGCAACTCTTATGATTTTGGTAAAAAGATTTGCGAAAAACTGAAAGAGCTTTTACCGCGTCAGCAGTTTGAGATCATTATACAGGCATCTATAGGCGCCAAGATCATAGCCCGCGAAACGGTGAAAGCCTTACGAAAAGACGTTACCGCCAAATGTTACGGCGGCGATATATCGCGTAAGCGAAAACTGTTAGAGAAACAGAAAAAAGGTAAAAAACGCATGCGCCAGGTGGGTAACGTAGAGATACCTCAAAGCGCGTTTATGGCGGTTTTGAAACTGGATTAATTTATTAGAGACAAGAATCAAGAGCCAAGAATCAAGACCAGCAGGTTATATATCTTGACTCTTGGTTCCTGGCTCTTGACTCTATAAAAAACATGCAATTACTCGACGGTAAACACGTATCAGAAAAACTTAAGATTGAAATAGCCGAAGAAGCGGCTAAGATCTTAGCAGAAACCGGCCGCAAACCACATTTGGTTGCTGTGCTGGTAGGTCATGATGGCGGAAGCGAAACCTATGTAGCCAGCAAGATAAAAAACTGCGAAAAGGTTGGTTTTAAATCAACGCTGGTGCGTTATGAAGATACTGTTACCGAAGAAGAACTGCTTAAAAAAGTAGAAGAGCTTAATGCAGATGCTGATATTGACGGCATAATTGTTCAGCTTCCTCTCCCAAAACACATTGACCCTGAAAAAGTAACAGAACGCATTGACTATCGTAAGGATGTTGATGGATTCCACCCGGTAAACCTGGGTCGTATGCAACGCAATTTACCTTCGTTCATTCCGGCTACGCCGTATGGCATTACGCTTATGCTGAAGGAATACGGTGTTGAAACTGCGGGTAAGCATTGTGTGGTAGTTGGTCGCAGCAATATTGTGGGTTCGCCCATGAGCATTTTAATGGCGCGTAATACTACGCCCGGCAACTGTACAGTTACCATATGCCACAGTCGCACACCCGATATTAAAGCAATGACCCTGCAAGGGGACATACTAATTGTTGCCATTGGTAAAAAGAATTTTATTACTGCCGATATGGTAAAAGCAGGCGCCGTTGTTATTGACGTTGGTATGAACCGCGAAACATCAACCGTAACTAAATCTGGCTACAAATTATATGGCGATGTTGATTTTGATAACGTAGCACCAAAGACGTCATGGATAACTCCGGTACCGGGTGGTGTTGGACTGATGACCATAATTGGCCTTTTACAAAATACTTTGGCTTCTGCTAAGAAAGAAGTATATCAATAACCTAATTAGTATTCAATATCAGCCTTGGCTCGTCGTAATCAATCATACGGTTACGTTCTGTTTCGGGTATCGGGATTGATTTTTTAGCCGAATAATCATAACAGATACATACCGTTTTGCCTGTGGTGCAGATCTCATGCCCCGTTGCTGTTTCTTTAACCAGCACGTGCATTACATCAAAACTACTGTTGCCAATCCGTACTACACGCACGTAACAGGTAATTTTATCAAACAAGGTAACCTGTTTAAGGTAATTGATTTCTGATCGGCCCACTATAATTCCGCATTTCTCAAAGTTCCAGCCTATAGCATCTTTCCAGTAATGCAGGCGCGTGTCTTCAAAATATGTAAGATACGTTGCATTGTTTACATGGCCTACCGCATCAATATCCGAAAAGCGGATAGATATAGGGTGTTTGAATTTATAATCAGATAGTTTTTCAGGCATTTTATGTCAATATGTCTGCACGATTTGCTTTTTAGACGACACATTGTCGTATAATTTAAAAAATCAGGCGTTGGTACGAGAGTTGAACAATAGCTTACGAAATTAGTAAAAAGAAAAAATTTAGGAGGATATAAAAATGACTTTAGTAAAATTTGGTAAAGAACACAAAAACGGATTGGTAAACCCATTTTATAACGACGTTTATTCTTTGTTAAACGATTCGTTCTTTAACGAAAAATTTGCCGCCACAGTACCTGCAGTTAATATTGCCGAAAACGAAAATGCATTTGAAGTTGCATTGGCTGTACCTGGCTTAAAAAAAGAAGATATCAAGATCAATCTGGACAAGAATGTATTGAGCATTTCTGCGGATAAGAAAACTGAAACCACTGATGAGAATAAGAAATTCAGCAAACGGGAGTACAATTACAATTCTTTCAGCAGATCATTCACCTTGCCTCAAAGTGCTGACAGCAGCAAGATTGATGCGGAATATGTTGATGGTGTATTAACACTTAGCATCGCTAAAAAGGAAGAAGCAAAGAATCTTTCAAGAGAGATCACTTTAAAATAATATTTCGGAGCAACCTTAGATCCGGCAGGGAGAGCGATTTGATGCAGAGCAGCGCCGGCTTTGGTTACCGAAAAATAAGACAGTTTTCATAAGTAATGTTGGTTTAGTTTGAAGGGTCGTCCATTTTTGGGCGGCCTTTCTTTTTTTTACCTGTTTAATTTTTCCTAAAATATCAGTTACACCATTTTATCTAAGCGCAGGTTTGCTATTTTAGCGGTATGCGTGTTTTTACAGGGATACCCCGTTTGCTTTGGTTCTGCTTGTTAATTTTAACTGTGGCAGCAGCATGTAAATACGATAAACCAACTAACCGTAACCGCATATCGTTTAAAAGCGTGGTGGGCGTTAATTACATTGAAGTTAAACGCAGATTTGGCGATGGTTTATCTGTTAGCAAGTATGGCTATGGCCTTACCCCTTCATGGAAAATGTCTTTTTATTCGGATGATTCTGCAAAGGTGTTCAGTCCGGATGCAAATGCATTTTTGGGCTTTCATGTTACCCTTGATCACGATTCCCTTTTTCATGTTGCACGCTCGTGGTTCAGGGCAAAAAAAATCACTAAGGACAGCCTTGTTATGCAGGTTATGAAAGTGCAATCCAAAGTAATTTATCTGGATAAGTCGCAGGTTTTTTTAACCTTGTATTCAGACAAATATATTCGCGATGTATTACATACTGTTCCGCAAGCTTTAATGGGCAAAACCAAGAGCGATACATCATTTATTAAACAGCGTACGGCTGAGGTTAATGCCCACCCTGACAGCGCTTTCATTGCAACTAATTCACCTGTATTTACCAGTAGAACACCATTAGCCACCGTAAAAAAAATTGAAGTAAAAGCTACGGTAATGAACAATTACGATAATTACGATCTGCCTAAATACGATATCACTATCAAAAACAAATACAAGAATTTTAACTACCCGGAGCTGGTAGTTGTTATAGATTACAAAGGAAAAGTAAATTATTTATACTCTATGTGGACACTCCCAGAGGGAGGCAACGAAACTATAAAGGTTATTTTAGATAATTATGTAAAAACTTATTTTCACATAACACCCGGCAATACCTTTGGTATTAACCATAATAGCTATGCTTTTATAAATTTGAAGGGTATAAAAGAATAGTTACTGAAGATTAGTTATTAAAGATTAAAGGTTGCAATCATTTTCTCACGTTATTGCTCAATCTTCATTTACCAATCTTTAATCTTCAAACACCAATCTTTCCTATTTAAACGCCTCTTCACCTGTAATATCCATCCCGGTTATCAGCAGGTGGATATCATGGGTACCTTCATAAGTTATTACAGATTCCAGGTTCATCATATGGCGCATAATGGGGTATTCGCCGGTTATACCCATACCGCCTAATATTTGCCTGGCCTCCCTGGCAATGTTAATGGCCGTTTCAACGCTATTGCGCTTAGCCATTGAAATTTGAGCAGGCGTAGCCCGGTTCTCGCTTTTTAACACCCCTAAGCGCCAAACAAGTAGCTGCGCTTTGGTTATCTCGGTTATCATTTCGGCCAGTTTTTTTTGCTGAAGCTGAAAAGCGGCTATAGGTTTCCCAAACTGTTTACGCTCTTTTGCATAGCGTAACGCCGTATCGTAGCAATCCATAGCTGCGCCTATTGCACCCCAGGCAATACCATAACGTGCCTGGTTAAGGCAGCCAAGCGGCCCCTTTAAGCCAATTGCGTTTGGCAGCAGGTTTTCTTTTGGCACCTTAACGTTATCAAAAACCAGTTCGCCTGTTGCCGATGCGCGTAACGACCATTTATTATGTGTTTCCGGGGTTGAAAATCCTTCCATTCCCCTTTCCACTATCAATCCCTGTATTTTTCCTTGTTCGTTTTTCCCCCAAACAATAGCAACATCAGCGAATGGTGCGTTTGAGATCCACATTTTAGCGCCGTTAAGCAAATAGTGATCGCCTGCATCTTTAAAATTAGTGGTCATTCCGCCGGGGTCAGAACCATGATCAGGCTCGGTAAGACCAAAGCATCCTATTAACTCACCCGTGGCCAATTTGGGCAGGTACTTTATCTTCTGCTCTTCTGAGCCGTAGGCATATATCGGGTACATAACCAATGAACCCTGTACTGATGCTGTAGAACGAATGCCGGAATCGCCGCGTTCTATTTCTTGCATAATCAGTCCATAGGCAATGTAATCCAGCCCAAGGCCACCATATTGCTCGGGGATAGTTGGCCCGAACGCCCCTATTTCAGCAAGCCCCTTTAACACTTGTTTCGGAAATTCGGCACGTTGGGCGTAGTCTTCTATAATTGGGCTCACCTCTTTTTTCACCCAATCGCGCACACTTTTGCGGATCAGCTTATGTTCGTCAGTAAGCAGTTCATCTAACAGGTAATAATCGGGCGATTCAAATTGGTCTGTTTTAGCCATAAACAAATATATGTAAAGGTAAATGATTTGATTAACGGGCCATTTTAATAAATGTTTAGTAAACCGGCGGTTCATCGCCGCACAGTAATCAACTAAAATTATAAATTTGACCTATGATTGTAGCGTTACACGGAGCAGAGTTTTTTGCTTACCACGGATTTTATCCTGAAGAGCAACACACGGGTAATTCTTTTATTGTAGATATTGAAGTATCATTTGAGGCTTCGGCAAGTGGCGGACTTGCCACAGATGATCTTAATGACACGGTTAATTATGAGAAACTCTATGATATATGTGCCAGCCGTATGCAACAGCAGCAAAAGCTGATAGAAACTGTAGCTACATTTATTTTAGAGGACGTTAAGGCGCAATACGGCTTTGCACAGAAAATAACCGTGGGCATAAAAAAATTAAACCCTTTAGCTGGGGCCAAAGTAAAATACACCGAGATAATTATCAATTACACCCGATAAAATGGCATTTAATAAAATAACAGACGAGATACTTGCCGAAATAATTGCCATAGTTGGCGCCGAAAACGTTTTAACAGGAAAATTAGAACTGGAAAGATATAGCCATGACGAAACCGAGGATCTGCAATATTACCCGGAAGTAGTTGCAAAACCTGCAACGCCGCAAGAAGTTGCGGCACTGCTTGTGCTGTGCGGAAAACACCATGTCCCGGTTACGCCGCGCGGTGGTGGAACAGGCCTTGCTGGCGGTGCCCTTGCTATTATGGGTGGTTTAATGCTGGCCATGGAACGTTTTAATAAGGTGCTGGAAATTGATGAGCGAAACCTGCAGGCTACAGTTGAACCCGGAGTTATTACCGAAGTATTTATGAACCGGGTTGCAGAACTTGGCCTGCTCTACCCAATCGATCCATCAAGCAAAGGGAGTTGTTTTATAGGGGGCAATGTGGCGCACGGGTCAGGCGGACCAAGGGTTGTAAAATATGGCACCATCAGAGAGTATATTCTTAACCTTGAAGTTGTGTTACCATCGGGTGATGTTATATGGACCGGTGCCAATACCTTAAAATATGCTTCGGGTTATAACTTAACCCAATTATTTATCGGGTCTGAAGGAACACTGGGCATTGTTACCAAAATAGTGGTAAAGCTCATTGCTGCGCCAACAAAAAATATTTTAATGCTGGCAGCCTTTCCTGATAATGATACAGCGGCTTCTGCTGTGTCAGCTATATTCAGGGCGGGCGTTTTACCTTCCGCTTTGGAGTTTATGGAGCGAAGGGGTATTGAGTGGGTTAAAGAAAAAGAAGGCGTTTACTTTGACCTGAAGGACGATGCAGCTGCGTTCTTGATGATAGAACTTGATGGCACTGATACCGACGTGATATTTGGCGAGGCTGAAAAGGTAAACATAGTGTTAGAGCAATTTGGTTGTAACGAGGTATTATTTGCCGAAACCGCAGCTCAGAAAGAAGAGATATGGCACATGCGCCGCATAATGGCCGTATCTGTAAAAGCTAATTCTATTTACAAGGAAGAAGATTGTGTTGTCCCTCGGGCCTCTCTACCTGTATTAATCAAAGGCATTAAAGATGCAGGAGCAAAATATGGTTTTGAATCTGTTTGTTACGGACACGCGGGCGATGGCAATGTGCACATTAACATCCTGAAAGGTGGCATGAGCGATGAAGATTGGAATAATAAGTTAAAAGACGGTATCCGCGAGATATTTGAATTAACAGCCTCATTGGGAGGCACAATATCCGGAGAACATGGAATAGGACTTGTTCAACGCGAGTTCATGTCGATAAAATACTCGCAGGTACACTTCCAATTGTGGCAGGGTATAAAAAACGTCTTCGATCCTACCGGCTTTTTAAACCCAGGCAAAATATTTTAATTGAGAACATATTTTTTTCTACCACACGCCAAACATTTATAACGCTTCAATGGCAAAAAAAACAATAAACTTTTTACCAGAATACCGCGGGAAATACGGGAATCCATTTGACTTGCACACTTGGGACATGCAGGGTAAGCCTTTTTTTCACGATCGGGGGTCGCTATCATATCTATGGGGGTTAATGTATCAAAGATAGCCACAAAAAAGTTACGAAATATTAAAATACGATTAAAATCTCATTAAAATTTACTAAAAAGAAAGAAGGTAAGTTAAATCTGCAAGTATAAATCAACAGAATAATACCCAATAATATTATTTTAATGATATTTCGATATCCTATCGTTACTTAAAAGTTAAAAAATAGCTGACGTTGGATTTTTCTTTGACAAAGAAGGGCGTCGGGTTAGATTAGCGTTATTCCAACTAACATCGATAATATAAGGCACCGGCCCATACCCGTTTATTTAAACATCATCTTCATTTTTTCAGTAAATGAAAACATGCCTACATACACGCCGTCATCACGCAACTCTACCGGATAAGTATCTATATAATCATTTTGGCCGGGGTCGCCTTTCCCGGTTTTTATATTGTATGAATAGCGATGAAAAGGGCAAATCAGTTTTCCGTCTTTACACCACCCTCCGCTCAGGTCGGCGCCTGCATGGGGGCATGTAGCCCCTACCGCATAAACACTGCCTTCGTAACCCACCAGACAAAGGTTCTTACCGTTTATTTTAATTTTTAGCAGAAAAGTTGTTGTTTTTAATTTACCATCATAAGCCTTATACCAATGCATACAACCTAAAAATCAACGTTAAGATCCATAACATTGGGGTCTTTAATAACCTCGTCCATTGTGGCAGATAGCGTTACCTGTTTTCCATCGGCCGATAATACGGCATTCGGGTTATCTACTTTTTTTATAGGCTTGGCAAAATTTAGTACAACTTTATAAGGCATATCTATCAGCATAGCTTTCGCGGCCGATAATGCAGACTGTGTTTTTTTAAGAAAAACATTGAATTTATCCTTATCAATTATCCGCATAAATTTATTGGATGTTATTTTATACGAATAATAATCAGCACCGGCTGATAGCGCAGGTTGAGCACTAATTCCGCCAGCTATCGTCGATTTCCCGGCCATCTGGCTTAACTGGCTGTTCAGAGATAAACTTGAAAGGTGATTTAAATAATATTGCAAATCGTTTGCGTCTCTGGCAACATGGGCAATGCTAACTTTCATTAAGCTCTTTTTTAGATCCATTTTTACAGAAAGGTCACTATTAATAGCCATGGTTACTTGTTCTGTACTTAATTTTCTTCGGGAACTATCGGGCAGAGCCGACAGGAAATTGAGAGTAGTGTCTTGAACCAGCGAGAACTGGGGCGTTGACTTGACAGAGTCAGGCATTAAATTCATGAATACTGATATAGCGCGGCTCATGTCAAACCCGTACACTACTCTGCAAGAACCATCTTCACTAAAATTGTAAACTTCCTCTACATCAACACAAGAGCTGAAACTAAGCATTACAAAAAAAAGTAAAATGGTAAGGTATTTCTTCATGCTAAATCAAATATAAGCTATTGAGCATAAAGCTAAAAGCTAAAAGCTTCATTTTTAGCCATTATTGATACTAAGTCATACTTTTTTTGCTTTTGGCTTTGCGCTTTAAGCTTTCCGCCTAAAAACCTACCTTTGCAGGCTATGGCGCATCAGGTTCCGGAAGACGGCACATCGCTTCCATTAATGGAAGAGTTTTATACTATACAAGGAGAAGGATACCATACCGGTAAAGCTGCTTATTTTATACGCCTCGGCGGCTGCGACGTTGGCTGCCACTGGTGCGACGTTAAAGAAAGCTGGGATGCTGAACTGCACCCACTAACACCAGCCAATCAAATTGTTGAAAACGCTTCTAAACATCCTTCAAAAGCTGTTGTGGTAACCGGCGGCGAACCGCTGATCTACAATCTTGATTATCTAACAGCGCAGTTGCAGCAAAGCGGTATTCAAACTTTTATAGAAACATCCGGCGCTTATCCCCTTTCAGGCAGTTGGGACTGGATCTGTTTATCACCGAAAAAATTCAAGGCACCAATGCAACAGGTTGCAGACGCTGCCAATGAGTTGAAGGTTATAATTTTCAATAAATCAGATTTCGCCTTTGCAGAAGAGTATGCATTACGCGTAAAACCCGCATGTAAATTGTATTTGCAACCTGAGTGGTCGCGCTCAAAAGAAATGACCCCGCTTATTGTTGATTATGTAATGAATAACCCTAAATGGGAAATATCTTTACAAACGCATAAATACCTTAATATTCCCTAATAGTTGTAACTTAGGTTAATAACTATCGTTTTAATTAAGGGGTTGAGGAAATTTATATCCATATTATTACTCATACTTATATCCGCGTTTTGTTACGGGCAGCAAGGCTATTCTACGCGTAACAAAACAGCAATAAAATACTATGTTACAGCTAATCAAAGCCTGGATAATCTGGCTTATGACGAAGCGATAGCCAACCTGTTAAAAGCGATAGAAACCGACGCCAAATTTGTAGAAGCACACGCTTTATTGGCTGATGTAATGCGGCAACGACGGTTAAACCCAATAACTATTATTGAAGAATATAAAAAGGCTTTGGCCTTAAACCCCGACTTTAGCCGGGCCACCTATGTTAATTTGGCTGAGGTTGAGTTGAGTCAAGCTAAATATCAGGACGCGCTTCAACATATTCAAAAGTACCTTACCTACTCATCTATATCTACTAAAGACAAAACGCGCGCCGACAAGATTGCTAAGGATTGTACTTTTAGTATTAATGCACAAAGTCATCCGGTGGCTTTTAATCCGCTTAATGTTGGAGCAGCCATTAATACAGTAGCAGATGAATACTCGCCTGTTGTAACGGCCGATGAGAAGACAATTATTTTTACCAGACAGATAAACGCCAACGAAGATTTTTACCACAGCAATAAAACAGACAGCATATGGCAAAAAGCGAAGTATTTAAGTTCCAGAATAAACACACCTAATTTTAATGAAGGCTCTGAAGCAATATCTCCGGATGGAAAATATTTGTTCTTTACCGGGTGCAACAGACCCGACGGGATGGGCCGGTGCGATATATATGTAGTTCAAAAAAAGGGTGACGACTGGGACAAACCGTTTAACCTAGGTTCGCCGTTAAACACTGCGGGTTGGGAATCGCAGCCATCCATCAGTCCGGATGGCGGTACGCTTTACTTTGTGAGCAACAGGCCGGGCGGCTATGGTGGCTATGATATATGGAAATCAAAATTGGGTGCAAAGGGCTGGGGAACTCCTGAAAATTTAGGACCAACTATAAACACACCCTATAACGAGCAATCGCCATTTATTCATCCTGATGACAGCACTTTATATTTTTGTTCAGACGGATGGCCCGGAATGGGCGGGCAGGATTTGTTTGTTAGCCGTTTAAGCAAGGATGGCAAATGGCAGGAACCGGAAAATTTAGGCTACCCTATTAACTCTCACGGTAATGAAACGGGCTTAAGTTTAACTGCAAACGGCGATTACGCGTTTTTTTCTTCTAATAAGTTAGAGGGATTGGGTGGGTTTGATATTTATTCATTCAAAATACCTTCCAACCTGAGGCCCAAACCGGTTATCTATGTTAAAGGGTATGTGTTTGACGCTAAAACAAAAAACCCTTTGGAAGCCGCTGTTGAAATTGTTGCTCTGCAGGATAGCAAACCGGTATATCAAAATTACAGCTCGGTAACAGAAGGCGATTTTTTAGCGACTTTAACGTCTGATAGAAACTACGGGCTCAATATTTCAAAAAAAGGGTATCTTTTTTATTCAGAAAACTTTTCGCTTATTGGCTATAAATCAGATAAACCCTTCAATATCCGCGTGCTGTTGCAACCAATTGAGATAGGGAATAAGGTGGTGCTGCGAAACATATTTTTTGACACTAATAAATTTGATCTGAAACCTGAGTCGCGGAGCGAGCTGCAGGAACTAGTCAATTTTTTAGCCTACAATCCGTCAATCAAAATAGAAATATCGGGCCATACCGATAATATTGGCAATGATGAACCTAATCAAACCTTATCTCAAAATAGGGCAAAAGCGGTTTACCGGTTTTTAATAAGCAGTAAAGTAGATGCTGAAAGACTACAATTTAAAGGTTACGGTAAATCTCAGCCTATTGCTCCCAATGATAACGAAGATGGGCGCGGTAAAAACCGCAGAACAGAGTTTAAAATAATTGCCAAATAATTATTGCTTCGCAAAAGCAAACTTACCCCAAAAATCTGATGACGAAGTTATTGGTGTACCTTGATTATTCGCGGCAAAAATTGCTGCTCCAGCGGGGTTAGAACGTGCAGGGGTGCTACCCCTGCGACCACCGCTGACGGCGGCAGCCGGAGCAGAAGCCTCGGCTGCTGCTGCTGCAGCGGCCCCGAAACTCGGCGTTAGTCTGATAAACAGACCGTTTATTTTAATATTGAAGGCCCATTCTTCTGCTGCGGCATTGGCAGCAAACAGCTTTAATGGTATGGCCTCTTCTAAAACCAATTCGCCATCAGCATTAGATTTTATAGAAGCGTAAATATTTTGCTCGTTCTTTTGAGCGCCGAAAAATGGAGGAATGCCTGCAAAGCCTGTGGCATGGATCTTTTTGAACTCCATTGATGCTACTCTCATCTTAAAATTGGCGTCGTCCAGGTGCTCAAACTCGCTAAGGTCATCCATATCGGGTTGCGGAAAGGCAACACTGAATGTTTCCTTTTTCTTACCATTGGGATCAATGCTGAAAGTAACCCCGGCTCCTAAAATATTCTGTTGCTTCTTTCTATCCTTAGTTTTTAAAACAAGGTATAAATTATCCTTATCACTGGATATTATATAGGTTATGTGGGATTTTTCATTTACGTTCTCATCATATCCCTTCCATTCTTCGGCGTTACCATCAACTTTAACAGCAGCGGGCGCATTTTTTAGGATGATGGTTTGCGCATTAACAGTAAAAACTGTGAACAGCGCAAATAATGAACTTGCAAGGCAGATGGAAACTCGATTCATAATAGCTATAGATTAATCGGTAATCAAATTTAATCTATTGTAACAGAATAGCAAGCAACACTACACCACACATTACCTGCAAAATACAGATAGCCCGCGCTACATCACTCAAAGGCTGTTTAGTAAAGTTTTGTAAGTAAATTTTTACAGTAAGGAAGAGCAATAAAATTTTCGTGGATGCCTTTAAGCGGTTTTATTTATTTTATCGGCTATTACGTCAATGCAATTTCCAACATTGTACATTTTTTCTGCGGCATCAAAATCTATCTCAATATTGTATTGTGCTTCGGCATCAATAATAATATCAACCAAATTGGCTGAATTAATTTTTAAGTCTTTTATCAGATCTGTTTGTTCCGTTAATCCTTCCAGCATTGCTTTATCTTCTGTGTACGGCACCAACACTTTTTTTAATTCATTCAGAATTTCTTTTCTGTCCATTAGTTAAATTTTGATAATATTAAGCAGGCGTTCACATCGCCAAATCCAAAGTTGGCTTTCGCCACAGTATTAATCTGCCTGTTTACCGTAGTTGTGGGCAAATTATTTGACCCAATTGCGTCTAAAATTTCCGGCATCGGATCTTCCAGGTTTAAATTTGGATGCGCAAAGTTATATTTTAACTGCAAAACTGCAGCAACTGTTTCAATTGAACCTGCAGCACTTAGGGAATGCCCTATCATTGATTTTAAAGAATTAACCAAAGGGAAGTCGTCGCCACTGCGCCCAAGTGCCTTAACCCAGTTCTGTATTTCCAATTTATCAGCTATAGTTGCCGTTAAATGCCCGCAAACCAGATCTATAGCATCAGGTGTAATTCCGCCATCGGCCATAGCCTCTTGTATGCATCTAACCACACCTTCAGAAGATGGGGCCGTCATAGAACCGCCATTACGCTGCCCCCCAGAGTTGGTTGATCCGCCGAGTACTTCGCCGTATATTTTAGCACCGCGTGCTAAAGCATACTCCATATCTTCTAAAACCAGGGCACCTGCACCTGATCCCGGTACGAACCCTCCGGCAGAAGCGCTCATCGGTCGCGAAGCACGTTCAGGCTCATCATTATATTTACGTGATAGCACACGCATAGAATCAAATCCTCCAAAAACATACCTGTCAACAAACTCACAGCTCCCTACCAGCATGCGTTTAGCCATGCCGTACTTTATATATTCGTAACCCATAAATATAGATTGCGTTCCCGTTGCACAAGCTGCAGAGTTATTGATGATCTTGTTACCCAAACCTAAGCGGCCCGAAATGTATGCGGTAACCCCACTATTCATGATCTGCTCCACCACACGCGAGCCCAGCTTTTTAGATTCATGGGCATCAACGCGATTAATGGCGTTCTTTATTACATCCGTGTCAGCAACGCTGCTGCCAAAAACGCATCCTGTATCCCAAAGCGGCTGTTCGCTAACAATTTCGTTGCCTGCATCTGTCCAGGCATCTAACGCGGCCTTTATACCATAGGCAATACCTTTGCCTTTAAGGCCATATAAACTGGTTTCGGTAATATAGTTACGCAGCAAATCCCATTCAAAATCTGGTACACCGCCAACCTGGCAATTAAATTTCAGATCCTCGTATTCAGGAAAGTGTTTTATACCCGAAACGCCATTTTGTATAGCCGTTAAAAAATCAGGCACGTTGGTTCCGTTTGGAGCCACAACGCCCAAACCTGTTATTACTACCCGATTATTCATGCTTGTAGACAGCCGCGTTTTTTATAACTCCTGAAAATACGCCTTTAGCAATTAATTCTGCCTTGGCATTATACATTTCTATCGCACATTTTAGTTTACCAAATCTGAAATACACCTTTTTTGAAGTGACGCTAACTTTTTCGCCGGGTAATACCATCTTATAGAACTCAACATTGATTGATGTAAGCAGCGGGAAAGAATCTTCGTGCATTTCAAATCCTTCATGCGGAGTATTGCCTATCATTAAATGTATTCCTAAAACCACCAAACCTATCTGCGCCATTATTTCTGTAATGATAACACCCGGCGTAACCGGGTTATCCGGAAAATGATCTTCATAAAAAAAAGAATCAGCCTTTAGAGTATACTCTCCTGTAACGCCATTATCATCAATGCTCAATATATCATCAACAAACAGAAAAGACGATTTGTAAGGAAGATGGTTTAATATGTCGTTCATTTTAATATTCATTGGTCATTATGTCATTGGTTACTTTGATTGCTATGAACTATCAACCATGAACAATCAACTAACAACAATGCTCTCCTCCATCAACATGTATCACCGCGCCATTTATCCAAGCGGCTTCGGGCGTGCAAAGCAGGTATATAACGTTTGCAACGTCTTCGGGTTTTGTTAATCTTTTAAATGGATTTCTTTGTATGGCACCCTCCAATAAACGCTCGCTATCGGGTATGCGTTTAAGCGACGGTGTAGCCGTTACGCCCGCCTGTATCAAATTGGTTTTTAAGCCAAATTTGGCCAGTTCAACGGCCATATAAGTATTCAAGCTCTCTAACGATGCCTTGGCTACAGATACTGCGGCATAGCCTTCCCAGTACTTGTGCGATCCTTCGCTGGTAAGGCCGATAACACGGGCATCATCGCAAAAAGCACCTGCAGCTTGCAGATCGCGTGCCCAATCTAATATACTGGTAGCCATGGCGTAAGTAGTCAGTTGGATATCGTCAACCGTAAGCGATGCGCCCCCATCGGCAGCAAGCGGCTTCAAGTTACCACGGGCAATAGAGTGCAGCAGTAGTGTAACCTTATGCTTTTTATCGCTCACAAAATCAGCAATAAAAGTCTTTCGTGCGCCGGCATCCAAGGCATTGATGTTTAACGGAAGTATAGTTACACCATTCTGGCTGGCTATTTCAGAAAAACTTTGTTTAACAGTTTTATCGGCAGTTGCAATTTCGCGATATAGAACGGCTATGTTCATGCCATGCCGGGCCAGCTTCTCCGCTGTGGCGAAACCAAACCCGCTTGATCCGCCCAAAATAATGGCCCAACTGTCTAAAAATTGCTTTGTTGTATTATCCACTTAACCTTTCTGAAAAATAAACGTCTAAAATAAGCTAAATCCTGATATTTTAGGGAGACCTAACGGATATTAGGCCGCTGTACATAAATAATTATATTTGCTCACCGTTTACTGATTTGCTATTATGGGTTTTAAAATTGGGTCATTTTGTTTTTTTATGCTGATGATGATATCAGTAAACGTAAAAAGCCAATCACAAAAATTTGATAAAGCGGCTTTCTACGAGGCAATGTCATCTGCCGATCTGGACGAGGTCAATAAAGAGATAGATGTTGTTACCGCATCGTCAACTCCAAATAAAGAAGGCTATGAAGGCGCATTGTTAATGCGTAAAGCCGGTTTAGTAAAGCGCCCCGCCGAAAAGCTGAAATTCTTTAAAGCCGGCAGGATAAAGTTTGAAACCGCCATAGTGAATGATAAAGACAATGCTGAATTGCGCTTTTTACGTTTTGCCATACAGGAGCACGCCCCTAAAATTGTAAAATACAATAAAGACTTACAAGCCGATAGACAGTTTATTATAATAAGCTACAGAAAACTTGTTCCTGTTGTGCAACAGGCCATTTTAAGCTACACCAAAAATTCACAATTATTGAACGCGCAGGACCTTGACTAACATGGGTAAAAAAGTATTGGCCATTTATTACTCGCAATCCGGCCAATTGGTCGAGATAATTGAAAATTTCACCTCACCTTTAGTTGAGGCAGGCGTTTCAGTTGAAACGGTGCGGGTAAGGTTGGTGGATGAACCTAATTTCCCGTGGACAGGCGATACTTTTTTTAGCGTAATGCCCAACTGCCAGTTGGACGTTCCGGCTGAATTACAACCTTTCGAATTGAAAGAAAGTAAATATGACCTTATAGTATTAGGTTACCAGGCCTGGTTCCTATCGCCGAGTATCCCTTTTAATTCCTTAATGCTAACTCCGCAATTAAGAGCAGTACTTAAAGACACACCCGTAATTACAGCAACCGGCGCCCGCAACATGTGGTTGAACGCCTTTGTAAGAGTAAAAAAACTGATAAGAGAAAGCGGTGCCAAACTGGTGGGTAATATAGCTTTGGTTGATAAACACCCCAACCCTGTTAGTTTTGTTACCATCTTTCACTGGATGTTAAAAGGAAAAAAAGACCGTTTGCTAAACATTTTCCCGCTTCCGGGTGTTGCAGAAGCGGACATTAAAAATACGCGCGTATTTGGCGCAAGTGTACTTGAGCATTTGAACATTAATAGTTGGGACGGTTTACAACATAAACTGGATGCCCAAAAAGCAGTGGTGTTAAATTATAACCTGATGGTAATTGAGGGGGCAGCAGGTAAAATATTCAAGGTCTGGGCAAATTTTATTTCTAAAAGAAAAAATAAGCTGCCATGGATAAGGGCCTACAAATATTACTTGTTAATTGCTTTTTTTGTGGGTGCACCAATTTTAATTACGCTTGATGGGATATTGTTCAGGTTCACCTCGCCCAAACGCATCAATGCAAGGAAACAACATTTTTTAAGTTTAAACTAAACAAACAGGCATGCCCGTTTACATTACAGATACCTCTAAATTTTTACCGAATGAACCTGTCGCTAATAACGACATGGAAGAATACCTGGGCTTCATTAACGGAAAGCCCTCCAAATCAAAAAGTATTGTGTTGCGCAATAACGCCATCACTAACCGCTACTACGCTTTAAGTAAAGGCGGCAAATCTACCCACACTAATGCGCAAATGACGGCGCTTGCTGTAAAGGAGCTGTTTAAAGATGATCCTGAAAAATTAAAGGACATTGACCTGCTTTCATGCGGTACTTCATCACCTGATCAAATGATGCCATCGCATGGCGTAATGACGCACGGCTGGCTGCCAGAAATGGGACCGACCGAAGTTGTATCACCCGCGGGTGTATGCTGCGCGGGGATGCACTCGCTTAAATACGCCTATATGGCTGTTAAAACCGGCGATGTAAAGCAAGCCATTGCTACTGGATCAGAACGTTTTTCGGGCTTATTAGTGGCAGACGTTTTTGAGGAGGAAGCTCAAAAGCTGAAGGAACTGACCGAAAATCCATTCATTGCTTTTCAAAAAGAGTTTTTACGTTGGATGTTATCAGATGGAGCATCAGCTTTTTTGTTAACAGACGAGCCAAACAAAGAAGGTATAAGTTTGCGTATTGACTGGATTGAGGGTGTATCCTACGCTAACGAGATGGAAGCTTGTATGTATATGGGTTGCGAAAAAGAGAAAGATGGCACCATAAAAGGCTTTATGGATTTTACGCCTGATGAGATCATGACCAAATCTATCTTTAGCATAAAACAGGATATTAATTTGTTAAGTGATAATATAGTTGCGCTTGGCGGCAAAAAAATAAAGGAAATATTTGACCGTAAGGGCCTATCTGCCAAAGACATTGATTGGTTTTTGCCGCACATATCCAGCAATTTTTTCAAAAGCAAGATCTATGACCTGGTTGAGATCTACGGCGGAGGCATTCCTTATGAAAAATGGTTTATTAACCTTTACACGGTAGGCAATGTGGGCGCTGCATCAGTTTATTTAATGATTGATGAGTTGTTTCATAGCGGCAAACTAAAAAAGGGTGAAAAAATATTGCTGCTTGTACCAGAAAGCTCGCGCTTCTCTTACATGTATGCTATGCTGACGGTGGTGTAACACAATGAGAAAAGAAGAAGTTCCGCAGGACATGAGCGCTTTGGGTAAAATTACCAAAGAGGTTTGCTATGCTACGGACGAAACAGGCAAATACACCACACAATTAAGCGACGGTTGGGACGTTAAAATAACCGCGCTTGACAAAGCCTGGGAAGAAATTGACGACCGTGTTAAAATTGCCCAACAGAAAGTATTGAATGGAGAGGCAAGTCCCCTACTATTTTTTATGGAGAAGGGCCTGATGGATACAGCACTATTGGCCCAATACACCGGCTTTTGGCAATGGCAGGTAAAAAGGCACTTAAAACCCGACGTTTTTAAGCAGTTATCTGAAAAAAAGCTGCAGAAATATGCAGAAGTATTTAATGTAAGCGTTAACGATTTGCAAAACATGAATTTTAATGACGCTTGACTTTAATCATATACAAGCCGCGCACTGCGAAAACGGCGTTACTACCAGTTTATTAAAACATAGCGGCGTTCAGCAAATTACAGAACCTTTGGCCTTTGGTATAGGCGCCGGGTTATTCTTTGTATATATTCCTTTACTTAAAATAAATAACGGGCCGGTAATTGCATTTCGTACGCTGCCGGGTTTGATATTTAACCGTACCTGCAAAGCTTTGGATATACCTGTGGTGCGCAAGAAATTTTATTCAAGAGAAGCCGCCGAAAAGTTTTTAAAAGATCGCCTGGCGGAAGGGCATCCAGTGGGTTGCCAGGTTGGGGTTTACTATCTACCCTATTTTCCAAAAGAATACCGCTTCCATTTTAATGCCCATAATATTATTGTTTTTGGCAACGAAAATGGCAACTACCAAGTGAGCGACCCGGTAATGGAAGGCACCAACATATTGTCGCCATATGAACTGGAACGCGTGCGTTTTGCCAAAGGAGCTTTAGCGCCAAAGGGCCAGTTGTACTATCCAAAAGAACACAAACAGGTTACGGATGAGCAGATTAAACGCGGCATTATTAGTGGGATAAAAAAGAACGTAAGCAATATGCTGATGCCGGGGCCAATTGCAGGCATCAATGGGATAAGATTTGCCGGCCGGCGCATAAAAAACTGGCGCGACAAGTTAGGCCCTAAAGATGCCGGTTTATACTTGGCGCAATTGGTGCGCATGCAGGAAGAAATAGGCACGGGTGGCG
The DNA here is from genome assembly GCF_054061755.1 of Mucilaginibacter sp. HD30. Taxonomy (NCBI): domain Bacteria; kingdom Pseudomonadati; phylum Bacteroidota; class Sphingobacteriia; order Sphingobacteriales; family Sphingobacteriaceae; genus Mucilaginibacter; species Mucilaginibacter sp. HD30. The sequence continues at coordinate 300,559 of NZ_JBSSEO010000001.1, read as the reverse complement.
GGGGGTTTCGTTATATTTACGGTGCGTTTTTGCAGGAGGCGCATCCTTATACAAAACAGGATGAGTTATTAGACATAGCGCAAACTTTTACCGCCAGCGGCGACCTATGGCGCACGGCAGCTGTTCATGCGGCAGGTATTTACAAGGGTCGTTTGGGTAGTCAGGAAGATTTTAATACCATGGGCGATTACCTGTTAGAGATTGCCGAAGTGGAGAAAAAAGCGTTTATAGCGCTAAAAAATATAAGATGGCAGTAAGCGATTGGGCGGTAAGTATTAACGACCTCGGATTTCGATATCCGGGAAATGATCACGTATCGTTTTCGGGCCTTAACCTGCAGGTTGCAAAGGGCGAACGCTTTGGTTTATTCGGGCCGAACGGTGCCGGTAAAACCACATTAATGAACCTGATGACCGGCGTGCTCAAAACTGACACCGGCAGCGTAAAACTGTCAGGTAGAGACGTAAACGCATCAGACAAGGCAGCTAACCGCTTATTCGGCTTTGTACCTCAGGATTTTTCTTTTTATCATGAACTATCGCCTGCCGAGAATCTGGAATTTTTTGGTGCATGGGCCGGCTTAAATAAAACACAAATAGCGCAGCGTACGGATGAACTCTTGGAAATTCTGGGCCTGAACGATGTCCGCGATAAAGCCGTAGGTAAATTCTCGGGGGGAATGAAAAGGCGGGTTAATCTGGCTATCGGCGTTATTCACAATCCTGAGATAATTTTTTTGGATGAACCCACTGTGGGCGTTGATGTACATACCCGCCACGCCATTATGGAATATTTGCAAACCTTAAATGATAAAGGCGCCACGCTTATATACACATCGCACCAGTTAAGCGAAGCGGAAGATCTTTGTAAGCACATAGCTTTTATTGATGCAGGGAAAATTATTGCCGAGGGTGATATTGAAACAGTATTGCTGCAACACCGCCACGAAACATTGGAAGAACTATTTATTAACCTAACCGGTAAAGCCCTGCGCGACTAATGTTTAAACTCTGGCTCACCATAAAGAAAGATGTAAGGATCTTGCTCCGCGATAGGATTGGCATATCGCTGATGTTTGTGATGCCTATTGTTTTGGTGGTTGTGGTAACCAGTATCCAAAACAGCACCTTTCAACTGGTTAATAAAAACAAGATCCCCGCAGTTGTTTTTAACCTTGATACAGGCAAACTGGGTACGCAACTTATTAAAGACATTGATAAAATAGGCCTATTTAAAGTCGTCACCCTAAAAGGAGATAAGGCCGATCAGCTTATGCCAGCAATGGACAAGAATGACGCTATGCTTGGCATAATCATCCCCGACAACTACTCTGCACAGGTTTTAGCTAAGGCAGCCAACTCTGCGGATAAAGCCATGGCGGAGTTTAACGGCAGCGCGGATAGTTTAAGCACGACCGCCCCAAGGATAGATGCATTTACTGTGTATTATAACCCGGTTTTACAGCAATCGTTACGTTTTTCAATACAGGGAGCTATACAAAGCGCAATGCAATTGGTTAAGAGCCGCCAAACCCTCCGAACGCTCTATTACAATACCAACGAAAAGGAAATGCCCGAGACGCTGGAGAAAGAAATGTTAAGTGCCGATACAAAGATCAACATGATTGCAGCGTCTAAAGACGGCACACACACTACACCCAATGCTGCTCAACACAACGTACCGGCATGGACCATATTTGCCATGTTCTTTGTTATTATGTCATTAGGAGGCAGTGTTGTTAGGGAAAAGGTAAGCGGCAGTTTTATCCGTTTAAAAACACTACCTACTAATTATGCGGTGGGGATAATATCAAAGCAGATTACCTATCTGGTGGTAACCCTGCTGCAGGCCGCCGTAATTTTCTCCATGGGGATCTGGCTTTTCCCTGTAATCGGGTTGCCTGCACTTAATGTGCCCAATGACATTTTCGGCACCTTTGTGGTAACGGTTGTTTGCGGGTGGTGCGCGGTTAGTTATGCTATTTGCGTGGGTGTTTTTGCATCAACCCACGAGCAGTCGAATGGATTTGGTGCTATATCCATTGTTATACTGGCGTGTATTGGCGGGTTGATGGTGCCCAGCTTTGCCATGCAGGGTTTGGCTAAAACGCTCGCGAGCTTTTCGCCAATGCACTGGGTGCTTGAGGCTTACTATGGCCTGTTTTTAGAGGGCGCACAATTAAAAGATATCATAAACAATATCCTATCCATATTACTTATTACTGGGGCCTTTCAGTTTATAACTTACATCGGCCTGAAAAGAAAAAATTTAATATAATTGCCTGATGGAAAAAGCAGCATTAAAAGAGCAACTAAAAACACAAATTATACAGTTTTTAAACCTTACGGACCTTACCCCAACCGATATTAAAGACGATGAGCCCCTGTTTGGCGACGGTTTAGGTTTAGACTCCATTGATTCGCTTGAATTGATAGTGCTGCTTAAAAAGGAATACGGCATCAGCATTAATGATCCTAAAGAGGGCCGCAAAGCGTTGACTGACATTAATACCATGGCCGACTACATACTGGAGCACGGCAAAAAATAGGGATTTTGTAAGCTGTTTCGTTTCACGTGGATATGACATTGTATGAAACAAATGAAACAGCTTTTTTATTAGGCAATTGAATTTCAGCACTTTACATTTAGAACTGAATCAAAGTGAAACAACTTATTCGTCAGGAAAATTAGCTGTAAAGCCTTCTTAACCATCTGATTATTAATGCAATTAGCAAATTGTCCTTTTGCCCTGTTAGTGAAACAACGTAACGACCATTTGAGCATTTGTAAGGTTAATTTTTTGCTGTAAATATCGCCTGCAATTTCATAAAAACTACTGCCTCACCAGCCAGTTCAGCAACAACTTTCATCTGATTATCCATCAATTGATAGCTGATCTTCATGGACAGGCCGGTATTGTCCGGGGTTACCATATTCAGAAACTTGATATTGTCGGCTTTAATCAGCCTAAGCGAAGTTGTAAAATTATTTTCTAATATTTCCTTTACTGTTTGCAGCATGCAAGCCCCGGGAACCACGGGTTGATCAGGAAAATGTCCTTTTAAAATATCGCTTTCCGCATCAACCTGCAAAAGGGTTATAATGCTGTTTTCTTTGCACTCTACCGATATTATTTTGAAAACTGGCTCAATCACAGGCGGAAAGTAGCATTAAAGAATGATAAACGTTTTGGTAATGGTTATAAAACAGCACTTTCTTTGGTTTTTTGCCTGCATCAGAAGCTCTTTGAACAGTTACCGCCGGAATATTCTGCCCCTTTACAATGTTTGCCGCCATCCATAAGCCAAATGCCGACGAGGTTGGATATTCGCCGCAAAGATGTTTGTAATTGGCAATCGCACTGGCATTAAACAGATCCGGAACAAAATCATAAACATTATCATTGTTTGTATCGCCGTTTTTGCCTGTTACCACCACATCAATATCTTCCATCCTCACCCCTTCTTTCGCTAAAAACGCCTCAACAATTTCACTTATAGGCTGCGTTGGTTTAAACACCGTTTTTAAGGCCTGTAGCTCGGCCATATTTTCTAATGAGGCTTTATCCGTCAGCAGTACAAACGATGCTCCCTCGCCGCCTATAGTGCCTCTTGAGGCGTAATGGAATAACTGAAGATTGGTTATGGGTTGGCGCTTATATAAGCCGAGGCGGGTTAAAACTGTAAAGCTGGCATCGGTCATTTCATCAATCCCGCCTACCAGCACATTATCGGCATCCTGCTCTTTCAGCAATAGCATGCCATCTAATAGTGCATTCTCAAATGATACTCCTTTATGCACAAACGTATTGTTGTAAGCGTGGCACTTCAACATCAACGCTACCTGCGCCCCCACCGTGTTATGGGTAGATTGGATAAAAGCCGTTGGAGGAAGCATTTCCTCGTCCATTTCAATTATGCGCCCCAAAAAGGTATACGTATCTTCCAGGCAGCCAAAAGCTGTACCGGTAACTATAGCGCCGGGCATCTCAACCTGTGCTTTGCTTAAACACTCCTGCGCGGCAGCCACCCCCATTTTAATTACATGGCTCATGCGCCTTATTAATTTGGGGTCGATGTATTTTTTATAGTCAGGCTCAATAGCCGGCAGGCGCGTGTCTGTATAAGTAACAACATCAGTTAAAAACCCATCGTTACTTAAAGTATTTTGGGCAGATACGCTTGCTGCAGAACGGATGTAAATACTCATATCAGCAGGCTGAGAAAATTAATGATGTGCAATTGCCACCAAACCCAAATGAGTTAGATAGCACGTGTTGTACTTTGGCATTTTTGGCTAAACGTTTTTGCGGAACAATATCAATGCCCTGTATAGGAGTTTCAAACCGCAGATTAGGGTAAATAAGGCCATGCTTTATTGCCAATACTGAATAAACAGCCTCAATGCCCCCGCTGGCTCCCAACGTGTGCCCGGTAAAAGATTTAGTTGAGCTCATGGCCGGATATTCGTTGCCAAACAGGCGCTTTACAGCTGTCCCTTCGGCGCTGTCGTTATTAGGCGTACCTGTACCATGTAAATTAACATAATCTATATCTGATGCCTGCAAACCGGCTTTATTTAGCGCACCCTGCATAGCCATAAAAGAGCCTACACCCTCTGGCGATGATGCCGTTTGATGATAGGCATCATTACTGTTATTATAACCGCTTAATGTACAATACATAGGTTTGTTTAATTGAGCGGCAACTTTATCTGATACCAGCACTACATAACCCGCACCCTCGCCCAAATTTAGACCTTCGCGGTTGTCATCAAATGGTTTGCAAAACTTCTTGTCTAATATCATCAGCGTATTAAAGCCGTTCAGTGTAAATTTGGTAAGCGCGTCTGCTCCTCCGGCCACAACAACATCCAATAGGTCATTCCTGATTAGGCGTGCGCCGTAGAACACCGCGTTAGCAGATGATGAACAGGCCGTACTGATAGTAGATACATGATCCCTTATTCCCAACTGATCAGCCACTACCTCGGTTACGCTGCCGCATTCGTGGTCAAAAATGCGGCTGAGTTTGCCCTTATTGTTGTCCTTAATAAACTCTACAAAAAAGTTTTCGCTTTTATCCATGCCACCTACGGTATTGGCAGACACAAAACCTGTACGCAGACCGGGTATATTCTCAACTCCCGAATTGCGCAGGGCTTCGCGGGCAGCTACAACACTTAGCAGCTTGGTTCTGCTGGTCTGTGCAGACATGCCGGCCAGTTGTGCCAGCGCATCATTATCCAGTTTTACTTCTGCTACAGGTAACTCGCCTTTATGCCTGGTTTCCATATGGGTTATCGGCCCCAAACCCGCCTGTTCCTTTTCAAAAGCCGCAAGGTTCTCGGCAACATTGTTACCAATGGCCGAAATCACCCCCACACCTGCTATATACACTGTTGAACCCATGCTGTTACTTATCGCCGTCAAATATACTATCCATATTGTTTTTTGAAAACAGCACCGCGTTTTCCTTTTGCTCTTTTTCTACCAAAAACAATACCGCTTTGTATTCATCGCCCAAAACATCTACCCAACCGCAAATGCAGCATTTTAGATTGCGGTTAATAAAAAGATCGTTTACATAGTTTTCAAAAAAAGCAGCATCAAATTTTTCCGAAATGAAAAAAGCCCCCTCGCCCTTGAAGCCGTTCCGGATGCTGATCTCGGCGATCATAATGTTCGGCAGTGTGTAAACAAACAAGGCCGGGCTTGCTATATCGGCAACACTCTTCATGTACCTTAGGTCGCTGTCTAAACTTGAGTTGGCGTTGGCCAGCACTATACCTACCTCGGCAGGGGAGTAAGCAGCTTTATCAAAACTGTCCATCAACAGCACTTCGCTTGCCAGCCAGCCCAGCTTACTGAGCACGTCCATTTTATAAAACTTAGGATAACTCAACTGGAAGTTTTGATACGCTGAGAGCAGAAAATCTACAGGAGTAGCCGCATCATGGGCAAATACTACGGCGCCATTTTTATGAACAGCATTACCCGCTATGCTGCAACTTGATATTATGTAATTATTTATATCCAATACTTTATATGTCTGATTATTAACGATCTATTTTCTTATATATGACAGCATGACATGGTTTTTATCTTGCTCAATCACGTCAATTTCTCGTTGCTGTTGTCATCTCGAACGTAGCGAAAGATCTATGCAGGAGCCCGTCCCGTGGCTCAACCGTTTATAGATGTCTCGTTATCACTCGAAATGACAATTACTCTTTCTAACGTCTCTCACCTACCTTAATCACAATGGACCAATTGTTTCAGCTAATAAAACCGGGGATTACCGCTCATAAAACTCAATAGGCAACCCATCGGGGTCGGCAAAAAACGTAAAGCGCTTGCCGGTAAACTCATCAACACGGATAGGCTCAACTGTTAAATTATGCAGCTTAAGAGCTGTTATAGCCTCGTCTAAATCATCAACCTCAAAAGCCAAATGGCGCAACCCTGAGGCTTCCGGGCGCGACGGACGAGCAGGAGGATTGGGGAAAGAAAAGAGCTCTATCTGATATTGGTCGCCCACCTGCAGGTCCAATTTGTACGACTTTCTTTCTTCGCGGTAAACTTCCCTTAAAACAACAAATCCAAGCACCTTTGTATAAAAGTGCCTGGATTTATTATAGTCTGAGCAAATAATTGCTATATGATGGATCCGGTTTATCCGCGGTATCATGCTCCTAAAATAGCATGAAGCACGTTATCATAAACCAGTTTAACATCAGTAATATGACCGAACGATTGCTCATCAACGTGCATGTAGCCATTGCTTACGGTGCCTAAGTAGCTAAAATCAACTTCGCTCGTAGCCATCATCTCAACAAAACGTTCCTGGTCTGCCGGGGCAACACTCACTACTACCCTACCCTGTGCTTCGCCAAATAGGAAAGCGTCTTTACGAACGCCATTGTCTGATGCGATATCAAAGCCAAGGCCGTTAGGCATTGACGATTCTACCAACGTTATAAATAAACCACCATCGGCAACATCATGTGCCGATTGGATCATTTTATGCCTTATCAATTCTTTTACCACCTGGTGCATGGCATACTCTTTATCCAAATCGAAATAAGGCGCCGGGGCAGCTGATATTTTATGGTAAGATGCCAGGTATTGTGATGATGCGATATCATTAACGGACTCGCCTATCAGGTATACCAGGTCATCCGGCTGTTTAAAGTCTGCCGTCATGATGTTGGTCACATCATCCATCACACCTAACATGCCAATAGTAGGAGTCGGGAACACAGGTCCTTCGTCTGACGACTGGTTATAAAAGCTAACGTTCCCACCGGTAACAGGTGTTTCAAACTTGGTGCAAGCTTCGCCCATGCCTTTAATAGCACCTACAAACTGCCAGTAAACTTCGGGCACGTATGGGTTACCAAAGTTTAAACAATTGGTTATAGCCACCGGCTCGCCGCCTGCGCAGGTAATGTTACGGGCAGCTTCGGCTACGGCAATGGCTGTACCCTTCTGCGGGTCGGCATTTACATAACGTGAGTTGCAATCTACCGTTAAAACAATGGCTTTATCTGTGCCTATAACGTTCACTACAGCGGCATCGCAAGGGCGGTTAGTGGTCATGGTGGCCACGCCTACCATTGAGTCGTACTGATTTGTAACCCAACGTTTAGATGCAATATTTGGATGGGAGATCAAATGCTCGGCAACATCAATTAAGTTTTCGGGTTGAGGAACGTCCTCAATTTTAAATTTTTGGTTTTCTGCATAGTAAGCAGGTTCGCGGTATTCGCGCTCATAAACCGGAGCGCCACCACCTAAAACAAGGTCATCAGCAGGTACGTCCGCCACCAATTCGCCTTTCGCATAATATTGCAGGCGTTTGGTATCGGTTACTTCGCCAATAATAGCGCAATTCAGGTCCCATTTATCAAAAACCGCCTCTACTTCTTTTTCACGGCCTTTATGCACCACAATAAGCATACGCTCCTGCGATTCTGAAAGCAAGATCTCAAACGGCAGCATATTAGCTTGACGGGTTGGTACGGCATCCAAATTAATCTTCATACCATGCTCGCCTTTGGCAGACATTTCTGAGTTAGAGCAGATAATACCGGCAGCACCCATATCCTGCATACCCACAACAGCGCCGGTTTTAATAACTTCAAGCGTTGCTTCCAGCAATAATTTTTCCTGGAAAGGGTCGCCTACCTGCACAGCCGGTAAATCGTTTATAGAATCTTCAGTGATATTTTTTGATGCGAAAGCCGCACCGTGGATCCCATCTTTACCTGTTGCAGACCCTACTATATAAACCGGGTTACCCACGCCATACGATGTTGCAGAAACGGTTTCGCCCGCCTTAACAATACCTGCCGACATAGCGTTTACCAAAGGGTTAACATTGTAGCAATCGTCAAAAAACAATTCGCCGCCAACAGTTGCAATACCGAAAGCGTTGCCATAATCGCCAATGCCTTTTACTACACCTTTAACCAGCCATTTAGTACGCTCCTGGGTCAAATCACCAAAACGCAGTGAGTTAAGCTGCGCGATAGGGCGTGCGCCCATGGTAAAAATATCGCGGTTAATACCACCAACACCGGTGGCAGCGCCCTGGTAAGGCTCTAAAGCCGAAGGGTGATTGTGTGATTCTATTTTGAAAGCGCAGCCTATGCCGTCGCCTAAGTCAACCAAACCCGCATTTTCCTCGCCTGCCTTGGCCAACATACGCGGACCATCTTTAGGCAGGGTTTTAAGCCAGGTGATAGAGTTTTTATAAGAGCAGTGCTCGCTCCACATTACCGAGAAGATAGATAGCTCGGTAAAGTTAGGCGTGCGACCCAATATTTCTTTTATGCGGTCAAATTCCTGAGATTGTAAGCCAAGTTCTTTGGCTGTTTCAACGGTGGTAAGTTCCTGGGTCTCCAATTTTATATGTGTTTTGAAAGGAAGCCCAAAAGTAGGGATTTAAGGTGAAAGGAGGAAAGATTAGTGATTAGAGATTGAAGATTAGTGATTGGTAGTGTGTGATACCACGGTTTGAAAATAAAACAGCAAATGGTGAGCAGAGTTTAACGATACGATCACCTTCCAATTCGTCAACCACTCTCTACTCACCATTTACCACTCACTATCTTATTGCAACGCAAAATTTATAGGCAGGGTAAACGCCACCCTTACCGGTTTGCCGCGTTGTATGCCGGGTGTCCAGGCCGGTGCTTTTTTCAACACGCGCAGGGCTTCTTCGTCCATTCCGTAGCCGGGGCCTCGGATTATTTTTATATCTGTTAACGTACCATCCTTTTCAATTACAAAGCTAATCCAAACCTTGCCACCTTTTTCTGCGTCAACCGCCTGGTCGGGATAACGCAAGTTCCTTTTCAAGAATTTTGTCCAGGCTTCATCGCCTCCAACAGGAGCAGGCAGAACGCTTAGCACACCAGGCGAAAGAGGTTCGGTGCTTTCTGTAATGTCAGTACCCGGACCGCCACTTGTACTGGGTTCAACCAAAACATTTTTAGGCCCATTATCCCGCCCGTCAACATTAGCCGGTCCTACCGCAACGTTTACTAGTTCATCAATAGTTGCCGGTTCTACATCAGTCGGGGTTGCAGTGGGCACCATTTCTACATACTGCCTGGTTTTTATCGGCTCGGCCGCTTTGGGTTTTTCCAGTTCCGCTTTTACAGGTTCCTCTTTTTTTGGTGGGGTAGATGGAGGCGAAATATCCACCACCGTAACCACCCTGTCTTTGTCTGTAAGCTTCGGCTCCACCTTAATGGCCGCGCCCACTGCCACCGCCCCACCCACCACCACTACCACCGAGATAAGCAGCGCCCGGGTTAAATTTTCTGCGTAATGTTGCCTGATGTTGTAGGCGCCGTACTCTTTGTTACGTTTGTCGAATACAAGATCGAGCCACTCGTTCTTGTACAAATTGAAGTTTGAGATAAGCATGTTGTTTTAATTTAGATTGACTAATTGAACGTATCCTAATTTACTATTAAAACGAGTCCAAAATTCAACTTGTTGCAACATTATTGCATTTTATTATTATTGCAACAATATTGCGTTTTGCTATCATTTAATGCAATCAACTAAATGCTTAGTTATAATATTTGTAATGAAATGGCCCGTGGTTAGGCGAGTATTGGATGTGAAATGGCCAGGAGAAAAATCAAAAAGGGTAAAATTCTGCGCGCGGGCCGCGTTTTGGCGGGAAAAGCCCAAAAGTTGTTCTCGTAAAAAGGGCTTTTATTTATGATAAACTGATTGAAGTAATGTATACCAAACTATTTCGTTTAGTTATCATACTTTTCGTCTAAAGACAACTTAAACTGTAGCACCCCTCTTGCTACGCCGCAAATTTTTACCAGTTGGTGGCCGGTATAGTCGTTTTCTTAACCTCTTTTTTAATAGAAGAAGCTACCGGAGTTTTCATATAAGTTTTTAGCCTGTTACCAATGTCCTTAATGTTGGCAAACAGCTTGGCGCTGTAACCATCAAAGTCTTTTTTTGAAAGGGTAGACAGTCCGTTCTCTAATGGAAGGTTTTTGCCGGTTACCGGTACAAAATTAGCGTAACGGTCTCGGGCGTATGGTACTATAACAAAATCAGTAAACCAATAGCGGTATCGGTTATCTTTCACCTCAATCGTCATGGTATAATCAATTCGGGCATCCTCGTGCATAGCTACTGATGACTTTTTGGATACCAACACACCGCCGGTAGCACGTATAGTTCCTTTATCGTTCTTCTTAAATTTCAGTTTACTTGCCTCAAATGCATTCTTAGCAAAAGCAATGGCTCGTGCCTGCAAGCTATCGGCAGCTGATGCCGGCTGTGCAACTACCTGGTAATATATATATTTGTTATTTTCGTCCATCACCAGCGAATCGGCTTGTGCCGAGGCGGTAGCAACCTTAAAAAGCAGGCAAGTAACAGCTAATACTATTTTTTTCATAATGTAAATATAAAACAAAAGCCGCCCTTTTGAGGCGGCCTTTGCAAACAATTATATACCTATCAAATATTAGAAAGAATAAACAACTGCTAAAAGCGCTTGTGAAGCTTTTTTAGTTGGCATGCCGCTTTTGTTAAAGAATGTCATGTCTGAACCATTATCAAGTCTGAATTCAGGGATGATAGTTAAGTTACCAGATTTGATGTTAGCAGTAGCTGTTAAAGCATTTACTGAAGTTCCACCAGCTACATAGCTGTAAGGTCCTGAACCTGTTTTAACTTTGAAGTACTCGCCTCTTAAACCCAAGGTTACAGTTGGAGATACAGCTAATTGAGGGTATAACGCTACGCCAGAGAAACCACCCTTAACGCCGCCACCCAATTTATAATCGGCAGCATTCAAACCTAATTTAAATGCCTCGGTTATTTGGTAAGAAGTAGTTAAGTCAAATTCAGTACCCGCAGTGTAACCTGTTAACACATTAAGGTAAGCGTTCCAACCCTCTACAGGCGACACAAATAATTGAGCACCGAAGTTATCAATTTTACCGCCTGATGTGTATACGTTCCAACCAGAGTTAAATATACCAGCCATTAAGCTTGCTTTTGGTGAGAAAGCGTAAGTAGCTTTAAAGCCTGCATTTTGGAACGGACCGTTAGTGAACAGGTATGAAGTAGAGTAGTTAAAGTTTGCAGCAGGGCTAATAACCTCATAACCAATAAAGGTACCCATGTAACCCATGGTAAAGGTAAGTGCGTCTGTAGCAGCAAAGTTTACATACAAGTTTTGGATGTGGAAGCTGTTTGAAGTTTCGCCGTACAAACCATCAGCGCTTGGTAATGATTGAGCCTGACCTCTTGGACCAAAAGAAACCTCACCTACGAAAGATGTTTTGCCTGTAGTTTTCTTTAAAGCAATGTCAACCATACCAATTGAGAATGAATTGTGATCGCTTGCGAAGCTGGTACCAATTTGGCTTGATTTAGCAAAATCGTATTTGTAATACGCGTCAACCGATCCTGAGATAGTTAAAGGGGTGTCGCCGGTATCGGCAACCATAGTCAACTTACTGGTAGAGCCAATAGTGGCAGCCTTTACCGTAAGCGTTCCTAAAGCGATCAATGATAATAGTAAGATTTTTTTCATGTTGATTAATTTGATAAGTGTTGTTGATAATTAATTGATGTTTCTAATAAAGTTGTTTTGTTGCTTCAATAAAATTCAAATTCATTTTGTTCTTAAAACCCGCTATTGCGAATAGTTTTATTTAAAAATTGCAATGCATTTTTAAATTTTTCCTATTTATAACAATAGTTTGTTATAATTTTCATAAAAGTATGTATGTATTTTATAAAAAACAAGAAAAAATACAAAAAAATTTAAAAAAGAAACAAAAATTACCAATCATTTGTAATGAAATGTCAATTTATTTATGTGATTATCAATAAAATTCCGCCTAAAACCAGTTAAAAATGCTATTTAATAACCTATTTAATAAAAATCCACTTTTAAATTGCCTTAAACGCACAATCGTAGAATTTATTTAACCAAACACTATTTTTCTAAATAATTTTAACGGAAAGGCAAAAAATTACAATAACACCGATAAATCTCACCTCCGCTGGCGCTGTTTGTCCTTTACAAAATTTATTACTTAAAAATTTAGGCGATATTTTAAATGATAATTCTAATTTTGATTTAAAAAACCAATTCCTAAAAGTATATTATGCCTAATATTAGATTTCATGCACTGGAGGCTGTGCTTACCAGAACTACGCCTGATGTAAAAGCCCCTTCTCAAAAGATATCAGACTACTACGGCGCCAATGTTTTTGATATGCAGAAAATGAAAGATTTTCTGTCAAAAGACGCTTACCAAAGTATTATTACGGCGATAGAAAAGGGTGAGCCCATACAGCGTGATATGGCCGAGCATGTAGCTACTGCCATGAAATCGTGGGCAATTGCCAAGGGTGCTACCCATTATACACATTGGTTTCAACCACTAACAGGTACCACTGCCGAGAAACACGACGCTTTTTTTGAGCCTACATCTGATGGCGGCGCAATTGAGGTATTCTCTGGTGATGCGCTTGCCCAGCAAGAGCCGGATGCTTCAAGCTTTCCGAGCGGAGGTATCAGAAATACATTTGAGGCACGCGGTTATACCGCATGGGATCCTTCGTCTCCAGCTTTTTTAATGTCGCGTACCTTATGTATACCAACTGTATTTGTATCCTACACCGGCGAAGCGCTTGATTATAAAGTACCACTATTAAAAGCAGTAAATGCGCTTGATAAAGCTGCTGTTGATGTATGCCACTATTTTGATAAAAGTGTTGAAAAAGTAAATGCTTCATTAGGTATAGAGCAGGAGTATTTTTTGGTTGACAGTGCATTGTTTAATGCACGCCCTGATCTTTACTTAACCGGCCGCACATTATTTGGCCACATGTCTGCAAAAAACCAGCAACTGGAAGACCATTACTTTGGTTCGATACCCAGCAGGGCCTACGCCTTTATGCAGGATATGGAAACTGAGGCCTTGTTATTGGGAATTCCATTGAAAACGCGCCATAACGAAGTAGCTCCATCTCAATTTGAATGCGCGCCGATATACGAGGAAATGAACCTTGCCATTGACCATAACCAGTTGTTAATGGACATTATGGACCGCGTAGCTAAAAGGCACAACTTCCAGGTTTTATTACACGAAAAACCTTATGAAGGTATAAACGGATCTGGCAAGCACAACAACTGGTCAATGATAACAAATGCAGGTAAAAACTTGTTATCTCCCGGAAAAACGCCAAAGAACAACCTGATGTTCCTTACCTTTTTTGTAAATACTATAAAAGCGGTTTATGAACATGCTGATCTTTTGCGCGCTTCTATAGCATCAGTTAATAACGACCACAGGTTGGGTGCCAATGAGGCGCCTCCCGCTATTATATCCATATTTTTAGGTACACAGTTAAGTGATTTGCTTGATGAGATAGAGACATCCCGCATCAGCAAAAAAATAAAAGACGATGCCATGCTATGGCAGGGTATACCTAAAATACCACAAATATTAAAAGACAATACAGACCGTAACCGCACCTCGCCGTTTGCTTTTACCGGCAATAAGTTTGAGCTGCGCGCTGTTGGATCGTCGGCCAACTCAGCCAGCCCTATGACGGTGCTGAACATGATCGTTGCCGATCAGCTTAAGAAATTCAAATATGATGTAGATAAATTACTAAAGAAGGGCGAGAAAAAAGATGTCGCTTTATTAATGGTGATAAAAAAATACATCAAAGAGTCTAAAGTTATCAGATTTGAGGGCAATGGTTACAGTGACGAGTGGGAGAAAGAGGCAGAAGCCCGCGGCTTAGCTAATATCCGCACCACACCTAAGGCGCTTGATGCCATGATTACCGAAAAGTCTGAACTACTGTTTGCCGAAACCGGTGTATTTACTCGTCGCGAGGCCCACGCAAGGCACGAGATATTACTGGAAAGCTTCTATAAAAAACTACAGATAGAGGCCCGCGTTATTGGCGATATGGTGGTTAATATCATTATCCCGGCAGCTTTAACCTACCAAACAAAACTGGTAGAAAATGCACGCGGCCTAAAAGACCTGGGGCTTGATGCTTCAACTTACCAGGTGCAGCTTAGCATAATTAAGCAAATTGCAGACCATGTTAATTTTATCAAATCAAACGTGGAGCAAATGGTTGAAGAGCGCAAAAAAGCAAACAAAATTGAAGATGCCCGCGATAAAGCAATTGCTTATGATGAACAGGTAAAAAGCTTTTTCCAGCCTATACGCTACCATGTTGACAAGCTGGAGCAGATAATTGACGATGGAATTTGGCCGCTGCCAAAGTTCAGAGAACTCTTATTTGTTAGATAAGGGAAGTAATTTAAAGAATAAAAAGCGACCTGCTGGGTCGCTTTTTTTATGTTGAAAGTATTTAGGTTAATAAAATGAAGTGGATAACGCGCGAAAAACCAAAAATTGATCGGATTGCATGCCCCTGGCTGATAAAGCGTTTTATAGATGCAGATGCCGAAATAATTTATGTTCCGGTTGATGACGTGCTCACCACCGCCACAAAACTTAATGCCATACCATTTGATGTAGCAGGCACAGAATACAGCCACTATAACGACCAATGCACGTTTGACTATTTCATAAAAAAACACAAATTAAAAGACCCTGCCCTAAACCGCATTGCGGCAATTGTACGTGGCGCAGATACAGACAGGCACGATATAGCGCCACAGTCAGCAGGATTAGAAGCCATTTTCTCGGGCCTCTCCTATAATTTTGATGATGACCAGCAACTGCTGAATTTTGGGATGACTATTTATGATGGATTGTATAGTTGGGCCAAGCACCTGTATCAGCTTAAACATACACAGAACCCAACGGAACAACTGTTGCTTGCGGCGTTAAACACTTATATAGGTAAAGACAAAAAAACACCGGATTGGGCAACCGAACTCAGATCTATCATCCAGGACCAGGTTGATACCAACATGGCGCTTACTTTGCAAAAGGCATCAGAAGAACTGGAAATTAACCCGGCCTATCTTTCGCGGGAGTTTTCCAAATACTTTGACGACCTTACTTTTGGCGAGTATATCCGCAAGTTACGGATAGAAAAAGCTATTACCCTAATGGGCACTTCTAACTATTCGCTTACAGAAATAGCTTATTTAACAGGCTTTTCAGATCAAAGCCACTTTAACCGCATATTTAAAAAACACACCGGAAAAAACCCTTCGGTCTATAAAAAAGACCTGCTAAAAAGTAAAAAGGATACAAATGGTTAAAATTATCCTATTTGCTTAAGTTACGTGTGTTTACTATTGCATAATGAGCAACAATACTGCAATAAAATATTCCCTCGCTAACATCACCCTGTACTTTTTAAAGCTGGGCACATGGGGCTTTGGCGGACCGGTTGCGCTGGTGGGCTATATGCATCGCGACCTGGTTGAAAGTAAAAAGTGGCTAACAGAAGAAGAATATAAAGAGGGGCTGGCATTGGCGCAGTTGGCACCCGGCCCGCTGGCGGCGCAGTTAGGTATTTATATAGGGTTTTTAAACCATGGCTTAATTGGCGCTACGCTAACAGGTCTGGCTTTTGTTATTCCGTCGTTTATTATGGTTGTGCTGTTAGGCATAGCTTACCAAATGTATGGCGGCCTGGCGTGGATGCAGGCTGTGCTTTATGGTGTTGGCGCGGCCGTTATTGGCATAATATCGCTTAGCGCTTATAAACTCACTATCAAGTCTGTAGGTAAATTTGAACTTGCCGCATTTAGGTCGAGGTGGTTATTGTGGCTATTTTATTTATTGGCTATTGTTATAACCGTAGTTACGCAACGGGAAGAGATTTTACTTTTTATTATTTGCGGCTTGGTCTATATGCTGGTAAAAGCTCCCCCCGCGTGGCTTAAAAAGCCCACTACCGCGCCGGGTATTATTTTAAGCGGGATAGGTTTTTGGCATTACAAACCGGGCGTTTTACAGGAGATTGCCGTATTTTTCTTAAAAGCAGGGGCCTTTGTATTTGGCAGCGGCCTGGCCATTGTTCCGTTTTTGCATGGCGGCGTTGTTACCGAATACGGCTGGTTAAATGAACATCAGTTTGTTGATGCCGTGGCAGTGGCCATGATCTCGCCGGGTCCGGTTGTAATTACCGTGGCATTTATAGGGTATCTTGTGGCTGGCTTTCCCGGAGCCTGCGTGGCTGGCCTGGCTACTTTTTTGCCTTGTTACTTTTTCACTGTAGCCTTGGCGCCATCATTTAAAAAAATAGCTAAGAACGCGAGTATAAAAGCTTTTGTTGAGGGTATAACAGCAGCGGTGGTGGGTGCCTTGGTGGGCTCGGTAATAGTTATCGCCACCCGTTCAATTGTTGATGTAGTAACAGCCTTAATTGCCATTACAACTATAGTTGCATTGATTTATATAAAGAAGCTGCAGGAGCCCTATGTAATATTAATAGCCGCTATAATTGGATTGATAATAAAACTATACTGAAAGAAACCTATTGTGGCGTTTCTTTATCAACGTCGCGCTTGTCCTGGGCAATATTGTTTTCCTCCGCCAGTTCACGGATATATTGATTTTTCATATGGTCATAAAAGGAATGTTTATCTACCAGCAATGCGGCCAAACTTGCCACCATTCCCGCCAGTATTAAATGGAATATTACATTGTGCCTGTCGGTCATTTCAAGCACCAGGATGGCGGAAGTGAAAGGTGAGCGTGTTACACCTGTAAGAAAGCCAACCATACCGGCAAGTATAAGCATGTTGGTATCAACATCTGTTAAACTGAACCAGCCTGATACCATTGCACCAATACCGGCGCCCGCGCTTAAGGCCGGGGCGAAAACGCCCCCTGCCCCACCCGAAGTGAACGACAAAATTGGACCAACAATTCGAAGTAAAGGGGTATACCATGCAACATGTTTGTCGTTTCCAAATAAGGTCCGCACCATAAGGTCTTTACCCGACCCCATGGTACCTGCATCAATAAAAAAAGCCAGCGCAGCCAAAATTAATGCACAAATAGAAGCGTATAAAGCCAGTTGGTAGTTAAACTTTAATCGCTTTTTCCACTTAAATACACCCATTATAATTTTCGTCATGATGCTGCCGCCCAAGCCAGTTAGTATCGCTACTAAAATAACCGCTACAAAAACGAAGGCCGACACGCCCGCAATTTTAGGGTACCCCAAATAAAGGTACGGGCCAACCATGCCCTGCGCGGTTAAACCTGCAATAATAACAGAGGAGAAAATGGCCGTTTTAAAGTAACTAAAATGCGTTTTGGTAAGTTCTTCAATAGCAAAAACTATCCCGCCAAGCGGGGTATTAAAAGCGGCTGCTAAACCGGCTGCGGCTCCGGCAACTATAACATTGCTTTTTGCAATTTTGGGCCACCATACAGGCAGCACATCATTTACCTTACGAAACACCGATGCAGCTATTTGTATGGTTGGGCCCTCCCTGCCTACAGCCGCGCCGCCCATGGCCATTATCAGGCTTGAAAAAAGCTTGACGATTATTACACGGATACTTAACAGCTTATCAACCAGTTTTTCGTTTTTGGGATTACTTATTTCGAGCGCTGCAGCCACCTGCGGGATACCGCTGCCGCGTGCGTAGGGCGCGTATTTTTTAACCATCCACCATGCAGCAACAAAACATACCGGCGACAAAATGAATATCTGCCAGGCATTATGATCAAATATATAATGCGTAACGCCCTCTGCTAATGAAAACAGTTTAGCATAAGCCACTGCTATTAAACCCGTTATTACTGATGCTATCCAAAAGGGTACAGCCTGCAGCAGGTTTTGCTTAAGCTTGCGGTTGTTTACACGATCGTATGAGGCTTTTAGCTGCGCCTTTACCAGGGCGCCACCTCTTTTAACAATGACGGGAAGATCCATAGGAATTGCAAAACTAAGTATTTTTGACTGTGCAAACTATTTATAAGCGTTATATTTGCCCATGACTTCTTCGCAAAGATATGATCAAAGGGGCGTCTCTGCCTCAAAAGATGATGTACATAACGCTATAAAAAACATTGATAAGGGGCTTTACCCGCAGGCATTTTGCAAAATTGTGCCTGATATTTTGACCGGCGACGAGCAATTTTGCAATATTATGCATGCTGATGGCGCAGGCACAAAATCATCATTAGCCTACACCTACTGGCGCGAAACCGGCGACATTTCTGTTTGGAGAGGCATTGCGCAGGATGCTATAATAATGAACCTTGACGACCTGCTTTGCGTAGGCGCTATTGACAATATCCTACTTTCATCTACCATTGGCAGAAATAAAAATCTCATCCCGGGTGAGGTTATAGCAGCCATAATTAACGGCACCGAAGAAATACTAACTGAACTACGCGAAGCGGGCATCGGCATTTACTCAACCGGTGGCGAGACCGCTGATGTTGGTGATCTTGTGCGTACTATTATAGTAGACTCTACGGTAACCTGCCGCATGAAACGCAGCGACGTTATCAGCAACCATAATATTAAAGCGGGCGATGTGATAGTCGGTATGGCATCCTACGGGCAAGCCAATTACGAAAAAGAATATAACGGCGGTATGGGCTCAAACGGGTTAACCTCTGCCCGCCACGATGTGTTTAACAAGAGCATTGCCAATAAATACCCCGAAGCTTATGATCCGGCCGTTCCGCAGGATCTGATCTTCTCGGGAAGCAAACAACTTACAGACCTAATAGACATTGGCAACGGGCAAACCATAACAGCGGGCAAGCTTGTTTTATCGCCTACCCGTACTTACGCGCCGGTTATAAAGCAAATATTAGATAATCACCGCAGCCAGATCCACGGCATGGTGCATTGCAGCGGCGGGGCGCAAACCAAAGTATTGCATTTTGTTGAGGGCCTGCATATAGTAAAAGACAACCTCTTCTCTATTCCGCCTTTGTTTAAGCTGATACAGGAAGAATCAAAAACCAGCTGGCAGGAAATGTACAAAGTGTTCAACATGGGCCACCGCATGGAACTGTATGTTTCTGCTGATATTGCTGATGACTTGATAGCTATATCAAAAAGCTTTGGTATTGATGCGCAGATCATCGGCCACGTTGAGGCTGCTGATAAGAAGCAGGTAACCGTTACGTCTGAGTTTGGCGAGTTTGTTTATAATTAAGCCTAGCTTTCACTGATAAAAGCAGCTGTTGCACAAAATATACGTTCCCTATTAAAAACCTGCAACACTTTTGTTTAATAATTTGATTATCAATTAATTAAAATTTTATCGCTCAAAATTTTTCACTGACTTATTTGTCCGAAAAATTAGCTGTAAAACAGCTTTAACGGCCAGTATATCAAACTCTTATAAAATTACAATATTTATACTTTTTTGCAACACTATAGCAACAGTTTAGCAACACTTTTGCAACAGCGTTTTTAAAACCCTAAGCGTAGCTTTCCTCAAATAAAAAACCCCTGTCGAAATTAATCGACAGGGGTTTTTATTTTATCGTTTCTATAAACCTTATATGGTTTTAAAGAATGATGTTTGTGATAACACTGATGTTTTAGCATCGTCAGTGTAAGCAGTGGCTCTAACCGAATAAGTTTTGCCTGCAGTTAAACCTAACAAGCCTAATTTTATCAACATACTACCGCCATAGATCTTAGTATTTGCATACGTAGTTGGCAGTAAGGTATAGCTGATGCTGTGGTTAAGCACCGGAGTTGGTTTTTTAGTCGGATCTGAAGTATCGTCATAACCGTTCCAGGCGTTGAAAGTAACTGTTTTTACAGGTACAGCTGTTGCGCCTATAGTAGTACCATCAAAAAACTCCAGGGTGAATTTCCCTGTTGATTTATTGGTAGTTGTGGCGCCAAAATTAATCTGCAAAATGGTGGCAACAGTAGCCGGTGCAGTTGGCGATGCGCTAACAGCAGCTATAGTAAACGGACTTAACTGGGTGTAGCCAAGACTGCTTAATTGAATGGCCGGAAGTTTTGCTTCTGTACCTGCAATATCAGCTTCTTTCTTGCACGAGAACATCGCCGATGTTAACAGTGCCATAAAAGCTATCGTTATATATTTTTTCATTTTCATTTCTTTTTTGTTTTACAATTATCCCTTGTTATTAGAAGCTGTATCTGGCACCCATTAAGATGCTCCAGGTTGTGCCAGTTGTATAAACATTCTGGAACGGCGTATTGATCAACGTTCCGTTTAGCTGACGCATGTTATAAGCTGCGTTACCGTTAGCATCAACACCAACAAGTGCCAATGGTTGTGAGGTAGTAGTTTGCTTTTGGATACCCCAGGTGTTATTTAACAAGTTAGGTAAGTTGATAATAGTAGCGCTGATCTGCAAGGTGTGTTTCATACCGCCAGACTTGATGTAGAACTCTTGTTTAACATCAGCATCTATACGGTTGTACCAAGGCAGGTAAGATGCATTTCTTTCAGCGTATTTACCTCTGCGGTCTTTTAAGTAAGGTGTATTGTTTATAAATTGCTCAAACGCTGCAGATTGTTGTTGAGCTGTATAAGTGTAAGCAACCCCATTAACAGTTGCCGTATATGGCATAAAAGTAACCTGGTTTGCTCTGGTTGGTATAAACATCAAATCTGTAGATGCGTTACCATCGCCGTTCAGGTCGCCCTGTACGGTGTAGCTGTAACCACCGTTGCCTGATGATGCCTGGGCAGAACCCTGGTAGAATAAACCGATAGAGGTTGATGCGTGATCAAGGTAATTGAATTTGTAAGAAACAGATCCAACTATACGATGAGGGATAACAAACGCTGTGTTGCCCAATTCTACATCATTTGAAGTGCCGACGTTAGAAGTTGAGGTCCAAACGTTAGTTGCAGTAGTACCTACAGTTGAGAAAGCTTCTTTAGCACTGGTATAAGTATAGGCTATTGAAGCATTGAAACCATTATCAAATGTTTTGCTTAACTGGCCGGTTAAAGAAGTAGCATAACCTTTATTAGTGTTCTCTAACGCTATTACAGAAAGTGCAGGGTTGTTAGGATAAATGTTACGATCCTGGGTTGTTACGCCTACACTGGTAAAACCGTTAACAGTTGTAGCTGTTCCTGTACCGATAAAACGTGCGCGGGTGAAATCGCCTTCCTGGATAGTTCCGGTTGGGTTTTTCAAGTTAACATTACGCATACGCACAGCGTTGATGTCTTTAGTGTATAATGCTTCAAAAGTTGCATTGAAACCGTTACCCAGGTTTTTATCAACACCTAAGTTTACACGGAATACCTGTGGGAATTTGAAGTTCTTATCTAAAACAACGCTGGCAGACTGGTAAGCTGTACCTGCTGATTGAGGGAACAAATTAGCATAAGTGCTTGGATCTTTTACCAGTTTAATACCGGCCAACTGTGCTGTTGTAGCAACACCACCAAAGTTATACATACCGCTGTTTGAAGGCAGGTTGGTTAAGAACACATAAGGGATACGACCGCTGAAGATACCCATACCGCCACGTAATACCAATGATTTATCATCAAGCAAGCTGGCGCGGAAACCAACACGAGGTGAAAGCATCCACGGTGATCTTGGCCATCCACCTGAGTTGTAGCTCATCATTGCACCTGTATTTGATGAAGGATCAGGGAATTGCAATGCTGTTAACTGAGGGTTTTCTACCGGGTTTTCTAAGTAGGTAGATTTGTCTGCACGTAAGCCGTAAGTAAATTTAAAGTTCGGGCTTACATTATACTCGTCCTGAGCGTAAAGGCTGATAGTACCAATACGAAGGTTGGCAGAGAATACTTTATCCTGACCCGGGATCAGTGAGTAGTTATAAGTAAACTGTACCGGAGCTTTGTCAGTCAAAAAGTCGTCAAGGCTGTTGTAGATGTATGATCCCGCTGCACCCGGCATAAAGGCATTACCTACTTTTTGATATTCGTAGCTAATACCACCAGTTATAGTGTGCTTACCTGCATAGTAGGTAAAGTTATCATACAAAGTGGTAGTGTTGTCAATAACGTCGTTGTATTTGGTGTATGGGTCAGAACCTGCAGTAATATAGTTATCACCTGCGCCATTGTAGATATCAATGGTTGGGAAAGTTTCGCCCCTGGTTGAACGTGGGTTGCTGTACTTTTTAAAGGTTACCAGCAACTGGTTTGACATTTTAGGGCTGATGGTGCTGTTTAACTCGGCAGTACCTGTGTGTACTTTGTTAATAAAGCCGTAGTTAGAATTAGCAAAAGCAATAGATCTGTTGCTGTAACGGTTGTTAACTAAACCACCGCTTGCACGTGAAAGAGGCGAACCATTAGAACCGGTAACACTGTAAGCAGCGTTATTTGGCGTGCTGGCATTGTTTACAGTCTGGTCGCTTGTTGCGTTTAAGTAACTGTATTTTACTGTCAGCTTGTTTTTATCGTTAATGTTATAATCAAAGCGGATTAAAGCTTTAGTATTTTTGGGTTGAAAAGCAGGGAAGTTATCATAACCACCGGTTTCGTAACCATATTTAGTCTTCAAATAGTCAGATACTTTTTGCAGATCGCCTACTGTAGTAGCAGCTACAGTACCTATGCCTGAACCGCCTGTTGGAGAATAATTGATACCGGGAGTAGTAGAAACTTCTTTCTCAAAGTTAGCAAAAAAGAATAATTTATTTTTAAGTATTGGGCCTCCTAAAGTGAAGCCATAGGTTTTAGAAGTTGCTTTAGCATTTTGTATGCTCAAGTCAACGTCGCCAATTTTGGTACCGTTGTAAGATTGATTTCTATAAAAACCGTAAGCAGAACCATGGTAAGTGTTGGTACCACTCTTAGTAGTAGCGTAGATACCGGCACCTGTAAAACCTGATTGACGAACGTCAAACGGAGCAATGTTAACCGAGATCTCGTCATAAGCTTCTATAGAAACCGGTTGAGCGCCGCCACCTGGCAACAGATCACTTGATGTACCGAAAGTATTGTTAAGGTTAGCACCATCAACAGTAATACTGTTATAGCGCGCATCACGACCAGCAAAGCCTGTACCGCCGTTAGATTGTGGCGTTAAACGGGTGAAATCTGTAACACTACGCGAAAAAGTTGGCAAAGTAGCCAATTGCGTGCGGTTAATGTTGGTGCTTGCACCTTGCTTGGCAGTAACAATTCTTTTTGTACCAACAGCGCTAATGTTAACCGTTTTTAGTTCGGTACCGCTCTCTGTCAACTCAGCATTTAAAAGAAAAGGCTGGCCAAGTTGCAATGTAATGTTAGTAAAGGTTTGCTTTGAAAAGCTTACGAAGGTAACCTCAACTATGTATGGTCCGCCTACGCGCATACCGGGGATGTTGAAATAACCATCGGAATTTGTGGCAACCGCGTAAACCGTTCCAGACGGCTCGTGTGTTGCTTTGATTGTGGCTCCAGGTAAAGCAAGACCTTTGGCGTCTTTAACCGTACCCGTTATACTACTGGTAGTAACCTGTGCAAATGCAGCAGTAGTAAAAACGGCCGTAATTAATAAAAGTAAAAACTTCCTCATACTCGTTTTTGTGTTTTTTAAACTGTTAAATAATGTATACTAAACCGGGGCAAAGATAGACACATAAACCTTTCCTTATATTAAATTCATGTTAATTAATTTTAAAAATTATTATGTATTTATCAACAATTAATACAAAAATTAACAACTCATCAAAAAATATGATTAATATAATGAAAATATAGCATCAAAATGCAGATTTTTAACACTTAGTTAATCCATGTAAATAGTAGAATTTATGGGCCTGCTTATATGATAATTTAATGATATAAATACGCGGAAGGTGTTTTTTGCTTTCAGGCCTTTTAGTTAGCTTTGGCTTTTAAAATTTTAAACGAACATACGCTGATATGAACTACGATGTAATTGTAATTGGTTCCGGTCCGGGTGGTTATGTAGCCGCTATACGCGCCTCTCAACTCGGCCTAAAAACCGCTGTAGTCGAAAAAGAATCTCTGGGCGGCATTTGCCTTAACTGGGGCTGTATACCAACCAAAGCCTTATTAAAAAGCGCGCAGGTGTTTGATTATATAAACCATGCTGCTGATTACGGCATTAAAGTAAGCAACCCAGGCGAAGTAGATTTTGAGGCGGTTATTAAAAGGAGCCGCGGCGTGGCCGATGGCATGAGCAAAGGCGTTCAGTTTTTAATGAAGAAAAATAAAATTGACGTACTAACCGGTTTTGGCCGTTTAAAAGGCAAAGGTGTAGTTGAAGTTAAAGGGACTGACGGAGTTAAAGACTATAATGGCAAGCATATAATTTTAGCAACCGGCGGCCGCTCGCGCGAATTGCCTAACCTTAAACAGGATAACACTAAAGTAATAGGTTACCGCCAGGCAATGATATTACCTAAGCAGCCAAAATCAATGATCGTAGTTGGCTCTGGCGCCATAGGTATTGAGTTTGCTTATTTCTATAACTCAATAGGTACCAAGGTTACCGTTGTTGAATATCTGGATAATATTGTTCCCCTGGAAGACGAGGAAATATCAAAAGGATTGGCCCGCATCCTTAAAAAACAAGGCATCGATATCAAAACAGGTTCAAACGTTGAATCTGTAGATACCAGCGGCGAGCTTTGCAAAGTGAGTGTTAAAACCGCTTCGGGTACCGAAGTACTGGAAGCAGAGATCGTACTTTCTGCAGTAGGCATAACCACTAACATTGAAGGCATTGGCCTGGAGGATGCCGGTGTTAAAACCGACAAAGGTAAAGTGTTGGTTGATGATTATTACCGCACCAACGTTGAAGGCGTTTACGCCATAGGCGATATAGTAAAAGGACAAGCTTTAGCACATGTTGCATCTGCCGAAGGCATTATTTGTGTTGAAAAGATAGCGGGCCAAAAACCCGAGCCGCTTGATTATAATAATATCCCCGGCTGTACTTATTGCAGTCCCGAAATTGCATCAGTAGGTTATACTGAAAAAGCGGCTAAAGAGGCAGGATACGAAATTAAGGTAGGTAAGTTCCCATTCTCAGCATCAGGCAAAGCAAGTGCAGGCGGCGTTAAGGATGGCTTTGTTAAATTGATATTTGATGCCAAATACGGCGAGTTTTTAGGTGCGCACATGTTAGGTGCCAACGTTACAGAAATGATAGCAGAAGTTGTTGCTGCACGCAAGCTGGAAACTACCGGCCATGACATCATAAAAACCGTACACCCGCACCCAACCATGAGCGAGGCTATTATGGAAGCCGCCGCCGAAGCGTATGGCGAGTGCATACATTTATAAGTTTATAGTTGGTGGTTCATGGTTCATGGTAGCTCATGGCTTATAGTTAATGGATCATAGATAACAACAGTAATTGATATGGCATTTAGATTCGAGGACTTGCTGGTATGGCAAAAAGCCATGGATCTAAATGACCGGATCAATTCTTTAACTAAATCTTTTCCCAAGGATGAGTTATTCATCCTTACTTCCCAAATAAAAAGAGCTTCTGATTCGGTAATGCTGAACATTGCAGAAGGTTCCACAGGGCAAACCAAACCGGTTTTTAAGACCTTTTTGAATTATTCCTTACGCTCTGCTATTGAAGTAGTAAGCTGCTTAATAATTGCGAAAAGACGTGATTACATAACAGAAGATGTTTTCCGTCCACTATACAACGATCATGAAATTTTAGTTAAAATGATCACCGCGCTGAGAAATTCTATATAACCAACTACACTACCATGAACCATGATCAATGAACCATGAACTTATTCACAATTAACACCGGCTTTTTCAAATTAGATGGCGGCGCCATGTTTGGCGTTGTGCCAAAAAGCATATGGAACAAAACCAACCCGGCCGACGAGAATAATTTGTGTACCTGGGCCATGCGCTGTCTGCTTATTCAGGACGGTAAACGCTTGATCCTGGTTGATACGGGGATGGGTAATAAGCAAAGCGAAAAGTTTTTTAGTTATTACTATCCGCACGGTACAGCTACGCTGGATAGTTCGTTAGCTGCGCATGGCTTTCATCGCAATGACATAACTGATGTGTTTTTAACTCACTTGCATTTTGACCATGTAGGCGGCGCTGTTGAGCGTAGTGGCGAACTATTGGCCCCAACATTTAAAAATGCAACGTACTGGAGCAACGCAAAACATTGGGACTGGGCCATTAATCCTAATGAGCGCGAAAAGGCATCTTTTTTAAAAGAGAATATATTACCGATACAAGAAAGCGGGCAGTTAAAATTTATTGAGGAGATTGATGGTACTGCTTTTACCGACAACGTAAAAGTGCGTTTTATTTATGGGCATACCGAAGCGCAGATGCTGCCGCAAATAAATTATAAAGGCCGGCAGGTGCTTTATATGGCAGATCTTATACCATCAACAGGGCATATACCGTTACCTTATGTAATGGGCTATGATATGTTCCCGATGCAAACGCTGCAGGAGAAAAAAAATATCTTAACAGAGGCGGTTACCAACGATTACATTTTATATTTGGAGCACGACAGTGTAAACGAGTGTTGCACTTTACAAAACACCGAAAAAGGCATCCGTTTAAATGAAGTTTTTGGGCTAAATAAGGTGTGATTTTTACCACAAAAATCATGCAATTATCAGCTGAAAATGAATATAATGTAATATTTTTTTTAGTACAAAATATGGGCAAAACTTTTCATACCTTTGCACGTTCAATTCTAATAACAAGAATCGAGGTTTATAATAAATGAGACAACTCAAAATAACCCAATCCATTACCAATCGCGAGTCGCAGTCGCTTGACAAATACCTGCACGAAATTGGTAAAGTTGACCTGATAACTGCCGAAGAAGAAGTAATTTTAGCACAAAAGATAAGGGAGGGCGACCAGGCTGCGCTTGAGCGTTTAACTAAAACCAACCTGCGTTTTGTGGTATCAGTAGCTAAACAATATCAAAACCAGGGCCTTACCTTAGGCGACCTGATTAACGAAGGTAACCTGGGGCTTATAAAAGCCGCCAAGCGTTTTGACGAAACCAAAGGTTTCAAATTCATTTCATACGCTGTTTGGTGGATCCGCCAATCAATTTTACAGGCTATCGCAGAGCAATCACGTATAGTTCGTTTACCGTTGAACCAGGTAGGTTCATTAAGCAAAATAAGCAAGGCTTTTTCAAAGCTTGAGCAGGAATATGAACGCGAACCATCACCGGAAGAACTGGCTGATATGCTGGAAACTACCGTTGACAAGATCTCTGATACGCTGAGCAACTCAGGTCGTCACGTATCAATGGATGCGCCGTTTGTACAAGGTGAAGAAAATACATTGTTAGATGTATTAGAAAACGCTGAACCGAATACAGACTCTATCCTGATCAACGAATCATTATCAGAAGAAATAAAACGTTCGCTATCAACTTTAACAGAGCGCGAGCGCGAAATAATAGTATTATTCTTTGGTTTGGGTACAAACCATCCGCTTTCGCTTGAAGAGATTGGCGAGAAATTTAACCTTACCCGCGAGCGTGTACGCCAGATAAAAGACAAAGCCTTACAACGCCTTCGTCATACTTCAAGAAGCAAAATCCTGAAATCATACTTAGGATAAGCTTTAGAAGCAAGAGACAAGAACCAAGATACAAGAGCCGCTCCGATAACCTGGGCGGCTTTTTTGTTTGTCACTTTTTTTTCGCGACTTACAATAAACGGCAACTTTGTCTGTTTTATAACCTACTATCATATCACACTTTACTTGAACCGTTTACTAAAGTTAACTTTCCAGTATTACCGGCTGTTACTAACTTACAATGTGGTGTTTACGCTGCTCGTTATCGTAATGGCTTTCCCCGCGTCCATTGTAAGCGGAATTGGATTTTTCTTTTCAAAACTCATCGGTTATTTATCGGCAGCAAGCCTGCAATATTTTCTGGCCCCAAAAACATTGTTTTTTTACCGTAACGCCGGGTTTAGCGCCAAACGTGTTATGCTAAGCGCGTTTATAATAGAAACTGTTTGCTGCATCCTACTTCTTATTCTAATTAATATGGCCCTAAATGCAACCACTTACCTTAAAAGTTGATAGTGTACAGTTGGCGTTTGACAACCGCAAAATATTGCAAGATGTTTATTTGAGCTGTCAACAGGGCGAGATAATAGGCTTGCTTGGGCGCAACGGCTCGGGTAAGTCGTCTTTGTTAAAGATCATATTCGGTAGCCTTACACCATCCTATAAGTATGTCAGCATTAATGACGAATACATAAAGAAAGGGTATATCAATAACAAAATTGCTTATTTGCCGCAGCATAGTTATTTGCCCGGGAGCCTAACGATAAAATCCCTTGCAAAAATATTAGTTGATCCGCTTTACTGGGATGAGTTTTCAGAATTACCGATTTATAAAAATCATTATCAAAAAACACCTAATGAATTATCAGGCGGCGAGCTCAGGAAACTGGAAACCATGTTAGTTATATATAATAAAGCTGACTTTATTTTACTCGACGAACCTTTTACCCACATATCTCCTATTCAAACAGAGGAGTTTAAACCCATTTTAAAACGCTGCGCACAGCGCAAGGGCATTATAATTACAGATCATCAGTATTACAACGTTTTGGATGTAAGCGACCGTATTATCCTTTTAAATAACGGCAGCACCAAACACATTAAGCATGTTGACGAATTAGCTACTTATGGCTACATTAGTGGTACTTAAGCTCCATATGTTATGATCATCCCAATTTACCAGGCAGATGCTTTTACCGATCAACTGTTTGGCGGCAACCCTGCTGCTATTTGTCCGCTTACTGGATGGCTGCCTGATGCTACCATGCAGCAAATTGCCAAAGAAAATAATTTAGCCGAGACCGCCTTTTTTGTAAAGAACGATGATGGTTATTTATTGCGCTGGTTCACGCCGGAGTACGAGATAGACCTATGCGGGCACGCCACACTTGCGTCGGCGCATATATTATTTACCGAGCTGGCTTACGGCGGCGATGTTATAAACTTTGATACCATTAAGGCCGGCATGCTTACTGTAAGGCGAGATAGCGACAAATATACCATGGACTTCCCATCACGCCCTCCAATACCTATAGAAACGCCAAATGGGCTGGTAGAGGCATTGGGTGGCGCCGAGCCTACCGCTATTTTACGCTCAAGAGATTATTTTGTGGTATATGATACAGAAGAAGATATAATTGAACTATCTCCAGACTTTTTCGCGCTATCAAAGATGGATACGGTGGGTATAATTGTTACTGCGCCGGGGAAAAATTCAGATTTTGTTTCACGCTTCTTTGCGCCCGGAGCCGGAATACCAGAAGACCCGGTTACAGGTTCTGCGCATTGTAACCTTATCCCCTACTGGGCCAAAATATTTGATAAAGACAAATTACATGCTTATCAATTATCTGCACGTAAAGGCGAGTTATGGTGCGAACTAAAAGGTGACAGGGTATTAATGAGCGGAAAGGCAGTTACATATTTGAGGGGGGAGATTTTGGTTGCGTGATGCTATGTAGAAAAATACAATTAAACAGATAATATTACGGATTGTAAATCATCTATCTTTTCAAAACCTTTATCCATTGTAAATAATGGAATATCGAAATACATTGCTGTAGCCGCAATTACAGCGTCTGGTAATTTGGTTTTATGCCTTGCCCGGGTTTTTATTGTTAGGTCTTTTATAGCAGGCTCAATGTCCACGATATAACATTCGGATAAAAAAGATTTTAGTAAGCCGATTTCATTATCTGCAAGCTGCGGAAAACTCAAAACTTCAATTTCAGAGATAACTGAGACAAACAGAATACGTCCGACAATTAGTTCCTGAACTTCTGTAGCCCCGTTGAATAGATTTATTATTAAAGATGTATCTATAACAATCCTATCTCCACTCATTTCTACTCTTAAGTTGATATTCTAATCCATCGACACCGAATTTAACCTTACCAAAATATTTACTCAGGTCAATTGAGGATTTGGCTTTAGGTGCATTGATTAGTGCATCATCAAGTTCTTTACGACTGGTTTTTTTATCTATCTCTATTACTTTCGCCATAACACAAATATACTCAACTGTATCTAAACAAAAAAGCCCCCGATAAATCGGAGGCCTTTCAATATTATAACGTTTATTAAACTCCTAACAGCAATCTTGCAGGATCTTCTAATAATTGTTTAACCCTTACCAGGAAGCTTACCGATTCACGACCATCAACAATGCGGTGATCATATGATAGCGCTAAGTACATCATTGGGCGGATAACAACCTGACCATTTACCGCTACAGGGCGCTCAATAATATTGTGCATACCCAATATAGCAGACTGCGGCGAGTTAATAATAGGTGTTGAAAGCATAGAGCCGAACACACCGCCGTTAGTAATGGTGAAAGTACCGCCGGTCATTTCGTCTAAAGTAAGTTTGCTTTCACGGGCTTTACCTGCAAGTGTAATGATCGCCTTTTCTATTTCGGCCAAACTCATGCTATCAGCATTGCGGATAACCGGAACAACCAAGCCTTTTGGAGCCGAAACAGCGATAGAAATATCAGCAAAATTGCTGTAGATAACTTCTTCGCCCTCTATACGAGCGCCAACAGCGGGCCAGTCTTTTAATGCCTCTGTTACCGCTTTGGTAAAGAACGACATGAAGCCTAAACCAACACCATGCTTCTCTTTAAATTTATCTTTGTACTTACCACGCAGTTCCATTATTGGCTGCATATCCACTTCGTTAAAAGTGGTAAGCATGGCAGTTTCGTTTTTAACAGCAACTAAGCGCTTAGCTACGGTTTTACGCAGCGGCGACATTTTTTCGCGACGCTCATCACGCGCTCCTGCTTTTGCAGGGGCAGCAGCCGGAGCAGGTGCAGCGGCTGGTTTAGCAGCAGGTGCTGGTGCGGCAGCTTTTGCCTGTACAGCATCTTCCTTAGTAATGCGTCCGTTTACGCCGCTTCCGCTAACAGCAGAAGCATCAATGCCTTTTTCTGACAATATTTTTCCGGCAGCGGGTGATGGCGTGCCCGATGCATAATTTTTATCAGCAATAACCGGTGCGCTTGCAGCGGCAGGTGCCGGAGCGGCGGCAGCAGGTGCAGCAGCAGCGGCGCCACTTCCAGATATGCTTGCTACCTCAGCGCCAATGGCTAACACATCACCTTCGTTGGCAATGGTAGTTAAAACGCCTGCTTTATCAGCGGTTAATTCAAATGTTGCTTTGTCTGATTCCAGTTCGGCAATAGCTTCATCCATTGCTACTGTCTCGCCGTTCTTTTTCAACCAGCGCGATAAAGTAACCTCGGTGATAGATTCGCCTACCGGCGGAACCTTTATTGCAGATGCAGCGCCGCCTGTTGACGCAGCAGGAGCAGCTACCGCATCAGCCTGTGGTGCAGGCGCAGCTTCTTTTGCGGGAGCAGAAGCAGCCGCAGGTGCGCCACCATCCTCAATGCTTGCAACTGCAGTACCTATAGCAATTACATCGCCAACGTTAACTAAAGTTTTTAAAGTACCTGCTTTTTCGGCAGTTAACTCAAATGTGGCTTTATCTGATTCCAACTCGGCAATAACTTCATCCATCGCTACCGTGTCGCCGTCTTTTTTTATCCAGTTTGCCAGGGTAACTTCAGTGATTGATTCGCCTACCGGCGGAACTTTGATCTCTAAACTCATATTTTTTTTGTTGTAGTTCTATTTAGGTTGTACGTAATACGTTATAAGTGCTACGTTTTATTTTGCAATCAACTACGTACAACGTATCACGTCAAACGTATAACTTACCAAACTTATTAATCCGCTCCGGCAGTAGCCATTTTAGCTGTTGTAGCCTTCACAGTTTCCTTTACTTTTTTTCCTGCAGGCGATTCAAACGCTCTTGATATGATGTGCAACTGCTGCGCCGCATGTTGTTTAGCGTAGCCTGTTGCCGGGCTGCTTGCTTCTAAACGGGCAAGAACATCGTCAAACTTCAAAGCATCCTCAGTGCGCGATTTGCGCCACAGGTACGGCCATGCACCGCTGTTTTCCGGCTCTTCCTGTACCCAGATAAAATCTTCTGCTTTGGTATAAGAAGCGCGTATTTTAGCTATCTGATCTACCGGAGTAGGGTACAATTGCTCTAAACGTACAATGGCTACATCTTTACGATCATCCACACGTTGTTTTTCTAACAGATCATAATAGATCTTACCAGAGCAGAACAATACGCGTTTAACTTTTTTCTTATCAACAAAGTTATCGTCTATCACTTCCTGAAAACCCGCATCGGTAAAGTCGGCAAGCGGCGATACACATTTTGGATTACGCAGCAAACTCTTAGGTGTAAACACGATTAGTGGTTTGCGGAAATCGCGCGCCAACTGCCTGCGTAAAACATGGAAGAAGTTAGCCGGTGTTGAGCAGTTTGTTACCTGGATATTGTTATCGGCACAAAGCTCCATAAAACGCTCAATACGTGCTGATGAGTGCTCAGGGCCTTGTCCTTCATAACCATGTGGCAACAACATTACCAATCCGTTACCACGCTGCCATTTGGTTTCGCCACTTACAATGTACTGGTCAATAATAGTTTGCGCTCCGTTAAAGAAATCGCCAAACTGCGCTTCCCATATGGTTAAAGCATGCGGATTAGCCAAAGCATAACCATATTCAAAACCCAATACACCGTACTCTGACAATAGTGAGTTATAAATATGAAAACGCTGTCCGCCGTTTATAGTTGCCAGTGGCGTGTATTCTTCTTCGGTATCGGGTAGTGTTACTACCGCGTGGCGATGTGAGAAAGTACCACGCTTAACGTCTTCACCGCTTAAACGAACTCTATTGCCTTCGTTTAGTAATGAACCATAAGCAAGCAACTCACCCATTGCCCAGTCAAAAGTGTGAGTATCATTAACCATTTTGGCCCGATCCTCAAATAGTTTTTCTATCTTTTTAAAGAACTCCTTGTCTTTAGGCAAATCTGTTAGTTTTTTACCTATGCTTAACAAAGTATCTTTATCAATTGCCGTGTCGGTTGACTTCACCACCTCTTGCTCTTCTGCCAAATGCAGACCTTGCCATGCGCCGGCAAACATTTCTATTGTTTCTGTAAAGCGTTCTTCTGCTTTAGTTTCTTCTAATTGTTGTTGTAACAGATCTCTGAATTCCTTCTCCATCTGTTTAACAGTGGCATCATCAATACTGCCTTCGGCCAATAATTTCGACAAATATACCTGGCGCGGGTTGGGATGCGCATCAATGGCTTTGTACAATACAGGCTGGGTGAATTTAGGCTCATCCGCCTCATTATGCCCATAACGACGGTAGCACAAAATATCTATAAATACATCTTCATGGAAGATCTGACGATACTCCATAGCCATGTTAATAACATATGCTAAAGCCTCAACATCATCACCGTTTACGTGGAATACGGGCGATTGTACCACTTTAGCAATATCAGTACAATAAGTACTTGAACGGGCATCTTTAAAGTTAGTGGTAAAACCTATCTGGTTATTAATAACCAAATGTATGGTACCACCAGTGCGGTAACCATCCAGTTTCTCCATTTGCAACACCTCATAAACAATACCCTGGCCCGCCACTGAAGCATCGCCGTGTATTATTATTGGTGCAATCTTTGTATGGTCGCCGTTATATTTAAAGTCGATCTTAGAGCGGGTAAGGCCTTCAACAACCGGGGCAACTGCTTCCAGGTGCGATGGGTTAGGACAAAGGCTAAGGTGCACTTTGTTTCCGTTCTCGGCATCTACGTCTGTTGAATATCCTAAGTGATACTTAACGTCGCCGCCGAAGGGAGAATCCATATCGTAATTCTTACCTTCAAACTCAGAGAAGATCTCTTTATAGCTTTTCTTCATGATATTGGCCAGCACGTTCAAACGACCGCGGTGAGCCATACCTATAATAAATTCTTTAATGCCAATAGTAGCACCTTTTTGAATAACTGAATCCATTGCAGGGATCAGCGCTTCGGCGCCCTCAAGCGAAAAACGCTTTTGACCTAAAAACTTGGTACCTAAAAAGTTTTCGAAGATCACTGCTTCGCTTACTTTTTTAAGCATCAGCTTTTTGTCTTCTTTAGAAAACGACGGCTTGTTGCGCGTGCTTTCCATGCGGTCTTCAAACCACTTAACTTTTATGGGGTTACGTATGTATTTGTACTCAACACCTATTGTACCACAA
This sequence comes from Mucilaginibacter sp. HD30, assembly GCF_054061755.1. NCBI lineage: Bacteria > Pseudomonadati > Bacteroidota > Sphingobacteriia > Sphingobacteriales > Sphingobacteriaceae > Mucilaginibacter > Mucilaginibacter sp. HD30. Next base: position 265,944 of record NZ_JBSSEO010000001.1, on the reverse strand, counting down.
TAAGTATCTTCAACCATTTGTATAATGTCGCGTAGTTTGGCAGGGCCCAGTTTTACTTCGTGCCCGGCGTTAAATACAGTGTCCAGATCGGCCTGGCTTAAACCAAAAGTTTCCAGTTCTTTACCCGGAAAATAATGACGACGCTCGCGTACAGGGTTTGTTTTTGCAAACAGGTGCCCCCGGCCGCGATAACCATCTATAAGGTTAAGTACGTTAATTTCTTTTAAAAAGTGCTGTGGTGTTTCTGCGCTAATTGCGGGGGCTTCAGAGCTTCTCCCGAAATCAAATCCTTCAAAAAATTTCTGCCACCCAAAATCAACTGATTCGGGGTCTTGCTTGTAATTTTCGTATAAAGAATCTATAAAGGCTGCGTTTCCTTGATTAATATAATTGAGGCTATTCATGGTCGACCATTCTTAACAATGCTACAAAAGTAATCATAAGGTGCAATAAACCTTAAATTAAATTGTAAATGATTTAATACTTTTTGTATTGCAAAAACAATATGCTGATAGGTTTTTAATAAAACTGATGGATGAACTACATCCTTTTCGTAATCTTTAGTGTAGGAACTTCGCAAAAAACGAGCGAACGTAAGATATCCCCTCAAAAAGAACGGCGAGGAGACCGATGATAATCGTAAATTGTTCGAAAGAGTTCATATGTCAAATATACGTAACTAAGCAGAAAATGTTGTTTACAACGTGTAAAAAAATTATACGGCCTGCGCCAAAGGAGGCTGGCCTGCAGGAGTTTCGGGAAGCCACCTGGTAATAAAATCGCCTTTGGTATCTAACTCATTCAGGTTTTTACCGCTGTTAAAATAGCGGTCATCGCGCGTGTTACGCCCTATACCTGCCACATAGGCCCAATTGCCCCAGTTACTTGCGGGCGAATAATCGATCAGCTTTTCTTCAAAATAAGCGGCACCACGGCGCCAGTCAACTTCTAATTCATTCACCAGGTATGCCGCCACCATTTGCCTGCTAAAATTGCTGATGTACCCGGTTGCATTCAATTTATGCATGCTGGCGTCAACAAACGGAACGCCTGTATTGCCCAGTTTCCATTTGTCAAAAAGCTCGTCAGTAACCTTGTTATCCTCAACAGCGGTATCGCCGGCATTAAAATATTGAGTACCGTGCTTTTTAAACATAAACCTAAAATAATCGCGCCATAGCAATTCCAGTTCAAGCGCATCGCTGTGGTGGCTTTTAGCCGCCCAGTAAACCTGCCGCATAGAAAGACAACCCAATGATAGCCATGGCGACAATTTAGAGGCATTACGCACGCCTTTCCCCGAGTTAGCTTGCGCAAGCTCAGAAAAATATTGCTCAAGCCTTATTAGTCCGCTGGTTTCGCCGCCTGCAAATCTGGTGCGTGATCGTGCGTCATCCAGGGGCTCCTCCAAACCTAATTGGGCAAGCGTAGGCAAATCTCCGGCATCAGTAATAACCGGGGTGTTAACGGCATCGGGCGTATCTAAAACGGGGCGCACAGCGCTCTCGCGTTCCGTTTTTTTCCTGAATATAGCAAAGCTATCCGGGATATCCTTTATTGGAAAGGGAAGATCCTCTTTGTGATATAAAGTATGACCAATAAAATGCTTTAAGTTGAGTTTTATCTTCCACAGGGCTGCTTCAACCTGTTCAGATACTTCGGTTTCCTCGTGTGCCACCTCACGATGGTGATAAACCTCGTTAACACCATATTCTAAAGCCAGTTGTGGCAAAACTTCGGCGGGATTACCTATACGTATAATTAATTCGCTCTGCAGCATACGCAGGTTATTACGAAGATCGGCTACTGATTCAAGCAGAAAACGTGCCCGTATGTTACCTGTTTTAGCAGAACCCGACGCGTTTTTCTGGAAATAATACGGATCAAAACAATATACAGGCAGTACCTTATCGGCTTTACGCATCGCCTCTAACAGTATCTCGTTATCGTGGACACGTAAATCATTTCTGAACCAAACCAAAATTGTTTTTTCACTCATATTAACAAAACGCGGGCGCTACATGAATTTTAGATCAACAAATTTGCATATTATTTAGATTAATTATTGTTTTATCACCAATATTTGACACCGGGGTAACATTTTATATTCCTATAGTCAATGTAGGCATTTGGTGGTTCTTCTTTTTTTTAATTATTTTTGTTAGATAAGACTCAATCATATATGTACTCAGAAGCAAGGAAATTACATTTGATAGAAGAGGTCATCAAACTAAAAAGTGATGATGCTTTGATGCAAATTGAGCGCATCTTAAAAACAGTAACACGTAAGCAACCACTGGGTTCGTCGGCACAGTTTGTAGGGAAAATATCGGAAAAAGATATTGAATTGATGGAAGAAGCTATTCAACAAGGCTGCGAACAAATTAACCCAGATGACTGGAAATAGGATACTTCTGGACACCAACATAATCTCCGCTTTGCTAAGGGGCGACACTACGCTAATTGATAAAATAGACGCAGCTTCAGAAATATTTCTCCCTTCGATCGTGTTGGGTGAACTTTATTATGGCGCTGAATATTCAACACAGATCGACAAAAACAAAAGTAACATAAGCAAATTATCTGACGCTTATGATGTTCTGATTGTTGATGAAGACACTGCAAAAATATATGGCCTCTTAAAAGCAACTTTAAGAAACCAAGGAACTCCCATACCCGAGAATGATATATGGATAGCCGCCCTTTCCAAACAATACAATTTGGATTTGATTAGCCGCGACAGGCATTTCACTCATCTTACTGATATAAGTTTAATCAACTGGTAAACTAATTATACTTGAAAAATTTCGCAGTTATTTTTGATATGGATGGTACCATGGTAGATAATACACCCTACCATTATAAAACCTGGCAGGTTATGTTTGAAAAATATGGCATGGGTGAACTATCATCACATACTTATTATTCTGAATTTAGCGGCGTGCCTGTTATGGACACAGTACAGCGTCTTTTCGCGGGTAACCGCAATGCCGACGCACTTACTCAACTTGTGAAAGAAAAAGAATCTATTTATCAAAACCTTTATACTTCCCATGCTGCCCCGATAAACGGATTGATAGCATTGTTAGACAAGTTAAAGCAAAATGGCATTAAAATAGCCATAGCGTCATCTGCATCTATACACGATATTGATTTTATACTGGAGCGCATACATGTTAGAGATTATTTTGATGTGATTATTGATGGCAGCCAGGTGACCAAAGGAAAACCCAACCCGGATATATTTTTAAAAGCTGCTGAGCACCTGCAGACGTCACCGCAAAATTGTGCTGTTATTGAAGATTCAATAGCAGGAATAAAAGCCGGCAATGCTGCCGGGATGAAAGTTATTGGCATAACCACGGGCAATACCGCCGAAAAGCTGCAACCCACCTCGCTGGTAATAAATGATTTTACCGAGCTAAGCGTAAACAAATTGGCCGCACTTTTCAATTAATACATTACGGTTTTTATATATTTAGCGCCATTACCAACCCATACCAATATGTTTATTAAAGATACTTTTGTACACGCCGTATATTTCTGGTTAAAAAACCCTGCCGACATTAACACCTTTGTTGAGGGCGTTAAAGGCCTTGCCAAAATAACTCACCTGCGCGATGTGCATGTTGGCGTACCCGTACCAAGCGACAAGCCGATTGTAGAAAGCTCTTACCACGTATCGCTGCTTACCTTGTTTAACAGTAAAGCAGATCAGGACGCTTACCAGGTGGACCCTATTCACGAAGATTTTTTGGCTAAATATGTTAAGCAGTACGTTGACCGTGTAATGGTTACTGATAGTGTGGATGCGTAATTAGTTAATTAGTGATTAGAGAATAGTTGATTAGTTGGCCTCTAATTTAATGATCTTCCGTTAATATCAACCGCTCTTGCAAAAGGGTTAAGGTATTTGTTAGCTAATACCGCAAACTCGCGGCGGGTAACGGGCTTGTTGATATCAAAATCTGATTTGAACTTGTATTCTGTTTTCCACGCTTTTTGCATGGTGATTTTAAAGTCGATTGGATCTGTTAACGTTATTTCGCTTATCAACGAGAGTAAATTGCCAACGGTAAACTTTTCGCCGGGTTGCTCCCTGTTCATCCACAAAAACGCACGGGAGTATATTTCTGTTAGCACCGGTTTAATTTCTGCCGTGGTAACAGCTGAATCGGGCATAAAATTGAATTCTAATGCTGCGTTTTCCGCAACTCCATTCACATGGCTGCCTTTCAACAATCCGGTGGCAGCAATTTGCTGTATGGAGCGGTAATAAGCATCGCTACGCTCTACATCAGTAAAATATAGCAGAGACGATTTAAAATCTAACAACTCTATTTGTATCACCCGCACATCCAGCTTTTTGGTAGTTGTTTTAAAAAAAGCGCAAAATGCTGCCGTTGCACCTACCGCCTGCCCCAAGGCTATTTTAGCCGTAAGGTTGTTAGTACCCGCCGGGAAAAGTGTTTTATTGATGGTTAACAAATTATCGGCATCTTTCACAGCTACAGCTGTAAGCGGAATATAGTAGACAAAGCCATTTGGATAATTTGACGGCCCAACTTTATTATTATAAGTACCCGATGCTATTGATGTACGGTACAGGGTTGACGCGCCTTTATCCAGCCATGTTTTAATATCAGGTGGCAAAGTTGCCCCTGCTTTGGTTATCATTTCACCGTCTTCGGTACCATCAATTAAAACCTTGGCTTTTATGGTTACCTTCTCGCCTTTTATTGCTACCTCCAACTTCCAGCCCGTATCATCTTTTTCTATGGATGTATAAGTGACATTGGTTTTGCATGTTAGCATTTTTACCGAATCGGCCATTCTTTTTAAGGCAGCGCCAGCAGCGTAGGGTTCAAATTTCAGAGTTTTTGATAAGGTATCGTACCCCGGTGTTTTCTTGTAGTAGTCCCGCAGCTCTTTATCCACCTCCTCCCAAATGCCGGATGGGGCATAAGTAGGATCGTTAAGCGTAATCATTTTTTGTAATGATAATTCCTCTAACCACGGGCCGTTTAGCAACAATAAAGTTTTTACCTTGCTGCGCCCGCTTTGAATGGCAGCCGCAATAGCGCTTGAGTTATTACCAATTACAACTACATCAGTTTTAATGGTTTCGCCATAAGCCAGGCAACAGTTAAAAAGCAGGATGAATACAAGGAGTTTTTTTACCATTGGCTGAGATAAGAGCATTTACAAAACGCTAATTTAGCGCAAAGCTTATATAAAGCGCTAATTTATTATACCTGATAACCCTTACCCAAAATGACAGACGAAAATCTGAAATACCCCATTGGTAAATTTATAGTACCTGATGCTTATAGAGAAGAGCTTATTACCCAATGGAAAAACGATATTAAAGAGTTACCCGTGCTGATAAAGCAGGCCGTTGCCGGTTTAACCGATGAACAACTGGAAACCCCTTACCGCACCCGGCGGTTGGACCATAAGGCAGGTAGTGCACCACGTAGCGGATAGTCATTTAAATTCTATCATCCGTTTTAAATGGGCCATGACCGAGGATAACCCAACCATAAAAGCTTATCATGAAGACCTATGGGCAAAACTGGCCGATTATAAATTGCCTATAGAACCATCGCTGATAATGCTGGAAGGTATCCATGCCCGCCTTACAGCGTTGCTTGATAGTTTTACAGACGAAGATTTTAACCGCACGTTTATTCATCCCGAAAGTGGTGCAACTATTTTGCTAAAAAGGAACCTTGCCCTTTACTCCTGGCATGGTCGGCACCATCTGGCGCATATAGCCCAGGCTAAGCAAACGTTTTAACCGCTTTATTTATTTTTCCAAACCTGGTAATTCCCCGTCGTTGTCAGATCGAACAGCATATTATTTTCAGTAGATGGATGGCCGTTGCTTACGGTGATGTTGCGATAGGTGTATAGTTTTTCACGGGGCGAACCTACCGGAAGCTGAATAGCAATTATATAATTGCCAGCTTCGTAAAACTCCAGCATATAGGTGTTATACCCGGGATGTGTTTTAAAATATTCGGCTAATGTATCTTCATTACTAACTATTGCAGCATCAGTTGATTGTAAAACCGCAAAATTTGCATACACTTTGTCGTTACCAACATAGGCGGATGCGGATATCGTCATTAGCAGCGGTTTTGAATGGTCTATTTTACATCCAAATAAAATTAAACCAATCACTGTTAGCAATAAAACGTTGGCTCTTTTAGTCATTTGGTAATTTACGGTTTATGAATGATACTGTTAAGGTACAAAAAAATGAAGAAATTATTTACGCTGTTAAAATTGATTTAACAAGTAAACGCTAAATTAGCCTGTATGAACAGTCGCCGTAAATTTCTTCAATCAAGCGTTGCCATTGCCGGTTTAAATCTATTACCATCACTAAACCTGTTTGCGGGGGCATCGCCACAAATAAAAAAACCTGCTGACTTTAAGCTTCGTTTTGCTGTAGCATCCGACGGGCATTATGCCCAGCCGGGTACTGATGGCGATAAATTTTATGGCGATCTGATAAAATGGCTAACGAAAGAGCATCAGGACAATCATTTAGACCTGGTGATCATCAACGGCGACCTGGTGCATGATCGCCCTGACCTGCTACCCAAGATCAAACAAACTTACTTTGACAAATTACCCGTGCCGTGTTACACAGTACCCGGCAACCATGACCATGTTGATGCTGCCATGTGGAAAGCTGTTTTTGGTTATGAGGACAACCATGTAGTTGACAAAGGTGAAGTTGGTTTTGTATTAGCCAATACTACTGATAAACAAGGCAAATACATTTGCCCTGATGGAGCTTTTTTAAAAAGATCATTAGATGCCTTTAAAAGCAAGCCTATTGTTTTTGTTGTGCTACATGTACCACCGCACCAGTGGTTACCTGAGGATAAAACGAACTTTGTTGATTGCCCCGAAACTATTGAGCTACTGCACAGCTATCCAAACGTTAAAGCTGTATTACACGGGCACGACCACACTATAGATAATATACGTTATACAGGCAAATTCCCCCACATATTCGATGCTCATTTCGGCGGCAACTGGGGAACGACCTACAAAGGTTATCGTATTTTTGAGATTTCAGTAGATAATACTATTAATACTTACCAGGTTAATGCCAGCCAGAATCCGGTTATTAATAGTGCAAAACTTTAATTAGGCAAAAACGTCATACCGAACTTGTTTCGGCACCCATTAGCAGGTAGTGAGTTGATGGATTGAAAAGCATGCATGGCGGATTACTTAGCGCGTGGATGCCGAATAAATTCGGCATGACTTTCTATTTGTGTGTAGTATTATACAGAAACGGCCCCGAAAATTCGGAGCCGTTTTGCGTTTGAATGTATTTTATATTACATCATGGTCACTGTCTTTTTAACCATGTTGCCTGAAGTTAAATTCTTCTCATCGGGCTGCGACCCGCCTACACTTAAGGTTAATTTACCTTTTAAAGGGGTTATTTTACCATTAGCATCCGGTACAGAAAGATCAGCGGCTGAAAGTGTAAACGTTATCAGTTTACGTTCGCCTGCTTTTAGCGATAATCTGTTAAAACCCTTTAACGCTTTAAGCGGTGTTTTTTGAGCATTGTTGTTGTAGGTTAAATACAACTGCGCAACTTCGTCGCCGGCCATTTTACCTGTGTTGGTAACCGCCACCGTAACCACAACTTTATTGCCTCTTTTAACAATGCCTGGTGCGGTAACGGCATCATATTTAAAGTTGGTATAGCTTAAGCCATAACCAAAGCCATACAAAGGTGTACCGTTAAAATAACGATACGTACGGTTGGTCATAGAGTAATCGTTAAAATCCGGAAGATCGCTGTCGCCTTTATAGAAAGTTACCGGTAACCTGCCTGCTGGATTGTAATCGCCAAACAAAACGTCGGCTACTGCGGTACCTGCAGATTGCCCCGCGTACCATGCGTTTACAATCCCGGGGATATTCTCAGCTTCCCAGGGAATAGCCACCGCGCTACCAGTCATCATAACAAATACAACAGGTTTGCCTGTGCTTTTAAAGGCTTTCATTAAGTTGGTTTGAACAGAAGGCAGCATAATAGAAGTTCTGTCGCCACCATCAAAGCCTGGGTATGGCACTTTCATTTCTTCGCCTTCCAGTTGCGGAGAGATCCCACCTACGTATACAATAGCATCTACATCTTTAATACGTTCGGTTAGTGCTGCGAAGTCGGTTTTTTTGTAGGTGCCGGCACTCATTCTGATGTTGGACTTGCCATCACCTTGCCAAAACTCCAGTTCCAGTTTGTAACTTTTGCCTGGTTCTGTTATCAGTTTATATTGCTGAGCTCCCCAACGGTTACGGGTCCAGATGTTTAATACTTCTTTACCATCAACCAAAAAGCGCCAGCCGTCATCGCCATCAATCTCAAAAGTGATGAAACCTTCGTTACCTGCAGTGTAGTTGGTGGTGTAACGGGCAGAGAAGTTATTAGCCTTAATATTGCCGCTAACAGACTCGCCCTCTTGCCAGAAATGGTTAACCTCTGGTTCAGCTGCAACAACCGGAGTGCCTTTCAGCTCAACATTATTAAAATATTCGGCTTTAAAACCCTGGTGGCCGTCTATGTTGTATTGGCGGGCAACATCGCGGTAATCAAGCAGGGTATCATTAGTAAAGTTGATTGCCTTTTCGTAAATAATCTCTGCATTTGGCAACTTAGCTTTAATGCCTTGCAATACAGTTACCCTATCAGTTGGTGTACCGTTGTAGTTGCCTAAAATAGCTATGCCGTTATCAGCATTGGGGCCAATTACGGCTATTTTCTTTATTGTTTTTTTAAGCGGAAGAACATTGTCAGCGTTTTTAAGCATTACGATAGACTGGCGCGCCATTTTTAAGGCGAGTGCTTTATGCTCTGCGCTCTCTAACGTTGATGCAGGCGTTTGCGCATATTTAACCATCGAAACCGGATCAAACATACCCAGTTTAAAGCGCGTCATGAACAAACGTTTAACAGATACGTCGATATCTTTTTCAGACAAGCGGCCATTTTTTACGGCAGCAATTAATGACAGGTAAGCATCTGTTCCACACTCTAAATCGGTACCGTGTAACACAGCATCTGCCGAAGCTGTTTCTGCATTGGTATGTGTTTTATGATTTTTAAAGAAATCATCAATACCCCAGCAATCAGATGTTACGTAGCCTTTAAAACCCCACTGGTTGCGCAAAATATCAACCATCAATACGTCGCTGCCGCAGCAAGGCTGCGTGCGGAATGCGTTATATGCGCACATCACACCTTCAACATTGGTTTCGGTAACCAACTTTTTAAAAGCAGGCAGGTAGGTGTCCCAAAGGTCGTAATTGCTTACATCTGTATTAAAAACGTGCCGCGTTGGTTCCGGCCCGCTATGCACAGCATAGTGCTTGGCACATGCTGCTGCTTTAAGATATTTAGGATCATTGCCCTGCAAACCTCTTACAAAAAAGCTGCCCATGGTGGCAGTAAGATAAGGGTCCTCGCCATAAGTTTCCTGTCCACGGCCCCAGCGTGGGTCGCGGAAAATGTTAATGTTAGGTGTCCAATAGGTCAGACCCATGTAACGCTCATTTGCGCGACCCTGTGCTACTGCTTTATTATGCACGGCCCTACCTTCTAAAGCAGCGTAATCTGCCATAGCATAAAGCGCATTTCTATCAAAACTTGCGGCATTAGCTATTGCTTGCGGATAAACAGTTACTTTATAAGGCGTACGCGCCACACCGTGCAACACTTCGTTCCACCAATCATATGCGGGCACGTTAAGGCGCGGAATAGCCGGCGATGAGTTAAGCATCTGGCTCACCTTTTCTTCCAGCGTCATACGTTTAACAAGGTCGTTAACGCGCACGGTAAAGCTAAGTTTTGTGTTTTGGTATGGATATTTTACCGCCTGCCCAAAAAGTGTGCAGGGTAAAATTATCAATGCTAATAAAAAATGTCTGTAATGAAATTTCATATTGGTAATTGGTTTTATATATAGTATAACGGTTGGTCTTTTTGGTTGGTTATATCGGTCAACAACAAGCAGGGTGTAAAATCCTTCGCTAAATTAATTTTTTTGAGGATAACCTGTTAACTTTTTATTCAGGGAAACCTTTTAACGCATAACTATCGGTTTGAAACCAAGAGTTCGAAAGGTTTAAAAAAAAAGCGGAGGGCAGTGCGAGTCCCCTCTCGAGAGGGGTGTAGGGGTGTGTTATATGAGCGGCTTAACACACCCCCGCGGCCGCACAATTCCAACGCGCCCCTCTCAAGAGGGGGGGTGATGGTAATCAATTTTTAGAGCACCACTGGTTTAAAACCCATCGTTATGGTGGATCTCCTCCACATCCTCAAATTTTAATTTTCCCTATTATCTGCTACATTTGCGTTAACTGATTTTATTATTTCCATGAAAGTAAAGTACACCCATTTTTTTGCGGCAGGTATTGTATGCCTTGTCGCGTCTGCATTTGTGATCGAGAGGCAACAGTCTGATCCGCCCGTTAAATATATTGACCCGGTTAATATGGACATGTCTGTTAAACCCGGAGATGATTTCTATTTGTATGCCAATGGCGGCTGGACCAAAAACAACGTTATACCCGCCAAGCAAAGCGCCTGGGGTGGTTTTAATGTTTTGATACAGGAAAACACCGACAAGCTGATAGCTATGGTTGATGCGGTTAGCAAAATGCCCGCCCAAGCTAAAGGAGGTTTAAAACAACGCGTAGGCGATCTGTACGCCAGCGGCATGGATAGCCTTGCTATTGAAAAACGCGGTTACGAACCCATAAAACCTTTACTGGCCCGCGTTAGTAAAATAACCGACATTAACGGCGTATTAAACGAAGTTGCCACTGCGCGTGTAAACGGCGAAGGCGGTACCCTGTTTAGTTTTGGCGCGGCGCGCGATTCAAAAAACCCAGCGCATTATATGATAGATGCTGATCAGGGGGGTACTACCCTTGCCGATCGCGACTATTATTTAAAGGACGATGCCCGCACAAAAACCATACGCGAAGCTTATAAAAAATACATAGTAAGTTTGTTTACCCTTACGGGCACACCCGCTGTTGCCGCTGCAAAGAATGCCGATATTATATTGAGCATGGAGACTACCCTTGCAAAGGCGCAAATGAGCCGGGTTGACCGCCGCGATCCTAATCTTACTTACCATAAATATAAGGTGAGCGATTTCAGCAAAAAAACTCCGCATTTAAATTGGGTCAAATTAAGCACAATGATGAAAGCGACTCCACAGGATAGCATGCTGGTAGATGATCCAGACTTTTTTAAAACGGCCGATGAAATGGTGGCTACCATTCCGGTATCTCAATGGAAAGTTTATTTAACCTGGAACATCCTTAAAAATAACACCGCTACCTTAAGCGCCCCATTTGTTGATGCCCGGTTTGCCTTTAACAAGGTTTTATCCGGCCAAACCATACAAGCACCGCGTAACGAGCGTATGGCCACCCTTGTTGATGGCAGCATAGGCGAATTGTTGGGCCAACTATATGTAGAAAAATACTTTACCCAGGCCGCCAAGCAACGCATGTTGAGTTTGGTAAATAACCTGAAGGTTGCATTAGGCGAACGCCTGCAGGGCTTGGAATGGATGAGCCCCGATACCAAGACCAAAGCGCTTAAAAAGCTCCAGGCTTTCACAGTAAAAATTGGTTATCCTGATAAATGGGAAAATTATGATGGCTTAATTATCAACCGCGGTGATTATGCCGGCAATGTTAAACGCATTGCTGCATGGCGCTATAATTATAATATTACCCGCTTAGGTAAAAAAGTGGATAAAGGCCGCTGGAGCATGACACCGCCTACTGTTAATGCTTACTACAATTCGCAAAATAATGAGATTGTGTTCCCTGCGGGGATCCTGCAATTCCCTTTCTTTGCAGAAGGTGCCGATGATGCCTTTAACTATGGTGCCATAGGTGCGGTTATAGGTCATGAAATGACACACGGCTTTGACGACAAGGGCCGGTTATTTGATGGTGACGGTACCCTGCGCGATTGGTGGACCAAAGACGATAACGATAAATTTACCAAACGTGCAGACCAGGTAGTGGGCCAATACAATGCCCTTACCGTTTTAGATACCCTGCATGTGAACGGTAAACTAACTTTAGGCGAGAACATTGCCGATTTAGGTGGCGTTAACGTGGCTTATCAGGCCTTCAAAAAAACCAAACAAGGTCAATCAGCAGAAAAAATTGACGGTTTTACGCCAGATCAACGTTTCTTTTTGGCTTACGCACAGGTTTGGCGCAGCATTATGCGCCCCGAAGCAACTGCACAAAGGATTACAACAGATACGCACTCGCCTGCATCGCACCGTGTAAACGCACCAATTACTAATATTGATGCATGGTACACTGCGTTTGATGTTAAACCCGGCGATAAAATGTACAAAGCTCCTGCTGATAGGATAAGGGTTTGGTAGGTTTTAGAGAATAGAGATTAGTTGGTTAGAGATTAGTTAAAGTATTATAAAGTGAAGCCCTGCTTCTAAAAGAGCGGGGCTTTTACTTTATTGTCACCACGAGCATACTAGTCTTCCTCCTTACTTATTTGCTCCGCCAACTCTTCTACCCAGCTTGCAAAGTATGGCTCTGTGCCGTCAATACGCTGCCATTGTGCTTCAGCATCTTTTGCAATAACCAACACCAGCGATTCATCAATTGATGTAAAGCGGTAAACGCCGTTTGGCATATGTTTCACCACACCGCTAACCTCGCCATCCGAGCCGGTTAACGTAGCATTAAATTCTGTAACTGTCATAATAATATAACAGGTTTAGGTGGCCTTGTGTTTCGCCAAATTTTGGTGAGAAAGGAGTATAAAAATCAGGTTTCAAACAATTTTACGCTTTTTTGCGAGTAATTGCAAGGTCAATTTTAGTATACAATTGTTAATTAAAAAAATGTTAATAAAGTCAAACAGTATCGTATGTTATTATTAATAACAAATTACATATGAACTATTTAACACAAATTTCGCCAACTATATCAATGTTAATAACTATAACTTTTAAGTTAATAACCTGTTTAAAAAAGCAAGTAAAAAAATTTGCAAAAATTGAAGATTGTCCCGATATTGAAATCATCAAGAACGACGTACATTGACAGCCTCACAGGACAACAGAAAGTGAAATCGGGCAAATCTTCGGAGGAGCTAAAGATCACGGGAAAGCCTGAATCAGTACAAAATGAAGCGCCCGAGAGGGTCCAGTATAGCGTACGGTTAGCGGGGTATTAGGAAAACGAAGCTCTCTATGGAGGGCGGCAGTTTGATTAATGACCTTGAAGCAATTGGAGCAAAAGCCACCAGGAACTATTAAAAATCCGCAAGGACTAAAGATAGATCAAAGGTAGCGCAGGAAAGATAGGTTAGTCCGTTTAGGCGGGCAGCAACAGATTGAGTAAAGCAAAACTATAATTATCAATATCCTTAGGGGTTGTAGGTAATCGGTTGGTTAAGCGAAGATGAGAGCAGGTCGGCGATGTTACACAAAACTTGATGCTTTATAATTGACTACGGTTGATTTAGAGTTAAAAACGGGAGATCCACTTGAAAGAGCCGGACTCCCGTTTTGCTTTTAAGAGGATTTTTTTGATTTTGAATTTTGAGTGTGGGATATCGGATTTCAAGACAGTTGGATAATTTTAATTCCTCTCTCAATATTGGCAATACAAGCTCAATAACTTCCACTTCATTATTCGATATTAAGCATTCGGTGTTCTTCTGTCTTTCTTCCTTCAATCACCACACTTTAACGCTCAATTTTCACACCTCACATAACAAAATTTCTGCTCCAACATCAATTTCGGGCATTTTTCCAATCGCTAACCACCTCTTAAACTGCTACAATTGTTTATAGGATGGGTGTTAATAACCTGCTTGTCATTCCGGGGCACGAAGCATCGCACAGAGAAAAGCAGACGATGCACAGTTCGCCATTGCTTCGTACCTGCAATGACACCAGGCTTTAAGCCACTGTTAACAACCCCCTCTCCTATGTTAATATCCTGTTTATAAAAACGCTTAAAAAAATTTGCAAAACCTGTTAGGTGTTGCGATATTAGAATCATCGGGAACGACGTACTTTAACAGCCTTACAGGAATAACGGAAAGTGAATCGGGCAAAATCTTCGGACGAGCTAAAGATCATGGGACCGCCTGATTTACACAAAACAAAAAACGGCGATAGCCGCAGAACTGAAATGTAATTTGGATAAGGTATTATTTGGCCCTGCTAATTTTTACGGAGATAAGCAGTGGTAATAGTGGCTTCGCACATGGCAGCACCCGTAAGGGAACGCCCGCCAAAGCAAGCCGGTTATAGCTACAACAACCTGATTGCTTTACGCACGACTACGGTTGAGCGAAAAGTTTGAAACGGGAGACCCATCGCAAGATGTGGCCTCCTGTTTTGCTTTTGTGGTCATTGGTTTATTGGTCAATAGTCATTGGTCATTTTGTCTAATTATCTTTTTATCACTTTATTTTTCTCAAAATCAGCGATTTATAAAAATAGTCTATATAATAGATAGGTTTTATAGATTTTCCTTGGATATGTTAAAAATGCCTTTTACATTTGTTGCGTCTGCACGGCAGATCAACAAACAACAATATGTTAGTTAAAGGTATTATAAGCTATTTTTTGATGCGAATGCGCATGGCACAACACGGCATGTGTTGCTGCTGTTGCTGCTAATTTCCGCGGCCCACGCCGCCAACGCATAATAAAATACTTTAATATCAATTTCCATGTTTACTTCTTCTTTCCCGTTTTTAGGGCGTGTGTTTACGCTTAGCTTTTTGGTACTACCCTTTGCATTGTTATTAAGCTCGTGGGGTAATTTTACTGCCGGTAATTCCTTTACACCTAAAGTTAGCCACCATAGTATTACACTTAACAACATAGCCTACAGCTACCAGGCGGCGGCGGGCTATCTCCCTATAAAAAGCAACAATAAGCTTGTCGCCAAAATATTTTACTCGGCATACACTTTAAACAGCAATACCCCCCGCCCTGTTACTTTTGTATTTAACGGCGGCCCGGGCTCGGCCTCTATATGGCTGCACATGGGCTCTTTGGCGCCGGTAAGGGTGCAAAGTGGCGACACCGTATACAAAGACAATCCAAACACCTGGCTGCAATTTACAGATCTGGTATTTATTGACCCTGTTGGTACAGGCTACAGTCGTGCTGCCGATGATGTTACCGAAAACCAGTTCTTTGGTTTTAATGAGGATATAAGTGCAATAGCGAACTTTGTTGATCAATATTTAAACAGCACCCGCCGCAGCCGCAGTGATGTATACCTGGCCGGCGAAAGTTACGGCGGAGCCCGTGCCGTTGGTTTGGCGGCACAGCTGCAAAATGATTATCATATTAATGTGGCGGGTTTAACACTGATCTCGCCCGCATTAAATTATGAGTTGCTTACATTTAAAACCGGACAAGATGCTGCCTACCCGCTATATTTACCTACTTATGCGTTAATAGCGCAATTTCATAAACGGTTACCCCCACAGCTGCAAGCCCTTGCGCCAAAAGTTTTAGCCAACAAGGTTAAAGCTTTTGCCAATGGCAAATATGCTGATCTGCTTAAAGGCGACACAACCGGGCTTGATAACACCTTAGATTCTCTTAGCTATTTTACGGGGATTGATAAAGGCTGGCTAAAGCAGCACAACGGCCGCGTAACCGACCACCAATTTGCCCGTCTGGTATTGAACGAGGGCAATAACAAAACGGGAATTTTTGATGCACGTATGGCAGGTACAGATAAAAAAGGCGACCCAAGCGAGGCTGCCTTACGCACCGTTTATCCTAAAGCGCTTGATCATTACTTTAAAAATCAGCTTAAATATGACAATGAAACGCCCTACCGCGCTACCATTACCGTAGCCGACTGGAACTTCGGCTCAAAAAAGGCTAACTATTTTCTTAATGTAATACCAACGCTTAGGCAATTGATAAAAAACAACCCGACTCTAAAGGTGCATGTGGTTGGCGGCTATTATGATCTGGCTACCCCGGTTGAAACCATTAAAAAATCTGTTGCGGATGTAGCTGGCGCGCAAATAAGCAGCAATTATTACTACGCGGGCCACATGATATATACAGACGATGCCGTTAACGCATTGTTTTACGCTGATAGCAAAACCTTTTATGCCGATAGAACGAATTAAATAACAAAAGGCGGAGTGACCGAGTGGCTAGGTGGGAGTCTGCAAAACTCTTTACAATGGTTCGAACCCATTCTCACGCCTCTCTCTTCATATGGTTTATAATTGGTTTAGTAAACGAGGCTGTCTCGAAAGGGATAGCCTCATGTTGTTTACTGAGATTTATTCAGGGGCGAGTTGCCCGCTTTGAGCTTGGATTGAATGCTTTGAAAACAATAATCCTTTTACTTCTATATTGTAAAATAAAGGAGGCTACCTTTGGGACAGCCTCCTTTTATACAATTTTTTAACTGTAATTATTTTATTGATACCGGTACTTCTGTATTTTCCCAAATTAATGAGAAACCTGAAGCAGTGATAACATATTTTAAACGCTCGGTAGCTGGTGCGGTTTTAGCGTTAACTGTAGCTTCTAATACATTTTTAGCAGGATCAGCATTGGCACCTTGACCATTGATACCCCACTGGCCAACTTGCGAATTAAATACTATTTTCCACTCTTTTTCGCCAGGCATGGCAAAGAAAGTGTATTTGCCTGCCGCTAATTTTTTACCTTCTACAGTAATGTCTTTATCTGTAGTAAATACCGTTGCCTGGTTGGCTCCGGCGCGCCATAACTTACCATAAGGCTCTAAACCGCCGAATATTTTACGTCCTTTAACAGACGGACTGCCATAGTTAATACTGATTGTAGCACCGGCCACTTTAGCGCTAACGCTATCGCGCGGGCTTGCCATAGGTTTGGCACCTTGTGCAAATGCTGTTGATGATGTTAGGAATAATGCAAATGCAAAACATGTAGTTGCAACTAACTGAAATACTTTTTTCATGGTTTCTTTTTAAGCTTATTGTTGATTGGTAAACAAATATAAATTAAAAACTTGGTGCTGCTAATATAAGTGATTAGTTAGTAAACGCTGATTTTTTAAAAATATGTTAATTCTTTAAAACTAAACCTTACGGTGCTGTGTTTATGTATCTGACTTGCATTGCAGTTAGGAATTGACCGTAAGGTTAACCATACCCTAAGGTTAAACAATTGTTGTGAGTTGGCCCTTGCCGCGAGGCAGGGGTTTTTTGTTTCCGCTTTATTTTGCGCGGCCGTAGCAACAAACCATTATTATACTTTAATTTGAAGCATGAAAAAACAGGAAAAGCTGTTTTACCTGCTGTTTATACTGCTTGCCTTTGCCGTTAACCTTAGCGGCATTAATCATGGTTTTTTTACTGATGACCCTGGCCTATACGCCTCTATTGCCAAAAATATGGTTTATAAGCACGATTGGCTTTCGTTATATAGTTACGGACAGGATTGGCTGGATAAACCCCATTTTCCTTTTTGGATGGCTGCTGCCAGTTTTAAACTGTTTGGTATAAGTGCCTGGGCGTATCGCCTGCCGGCGTTCCTGTTCTTTGCTATGGGTTTGTGGTATACCTATTTGCTGGGCAAAAAATTCTATACAGAAGAGATAGCTTTCATGGCCGTGCTCATCGTACTTACATCGCAGTATGTTATAATGAGCAATACTGATGTGCGGGCCGAGCCTTACTTAATGGGCCTGATAACCGGCGCCATTTATCACATTACCAATCTTTATGACAGGTTTAACTATAAACATCTACTGCTTGCCGCGCTGCTAACCGCCTGCGCAGTTATGACCAAAGGCATATTTGTACTGGTGGTTATTTATGGCAGTTTGCTGGGGCAGCTAATCTTTCAAAAAAAGTTTGGCGAGGTTTTTTCAATAAAATGGATAGGCCTGTTCTTGCTTACTGTTCTGTTTACCTCGCCTGAGCTTTATGCGCTTTACGTTCAGTTTGATCTTCATCCGGAGAAATTTGTTTTTGGCAGGCAAGGTGTATCAGGCATAAAATGGTTTTTGTGGGATAGCCAGTTTGGCCGGTTTGTTAATAGCGGACCAATTAGTCAGCAAAAATCCGGCGATGTGTTTTTCTATGTTCATACCCTGCTTTGGGCGTTTGCCCCTTGGTGCCTTATCTTTTACTATGCTTTATATGAACGCCTACGCGGCATAATACAAAGGGAAAAACAAGCCGAATATTATACCCTGAGCGGTAGCCTGCTTTTACTATTGTTATTTTCGCTATCGCGGTTTCAATTGCCTTTTTATACCAATATCCTTTTCCCGCTGTTTGCTTTACTTACTGCGCCCTACTGTTTTGAACGCCTCAACATATGGGGCAGTCGCATTCGCATCATTTCATGGTGGCTCTACATAGCTGTATTTACAGTGGGTGTATTTTTTATCAATTACTTTTTACAACCGGATAGCTACCTGCTTTTTATTATTGGATGTATTCTTTTTTTTGCTTTAATATCATTCATCAACAACAGGGTGAAAGAGGAAGTTATAAAACAGGTCTTTTTTATTGCCATATCGGCAGCTTTGTTTGCTAATTTCTACATCATAACCAACTTGTATCCATTGTTGGCTGCATATAACGGTCAAATAGCTGCGGCAAAGTATGTAAATCAGTCAAAGTTCAAAGATTATAGCATCTACTCGTTAAAACAGCAAAACAATGTTTTTCAGTTTGCGTGTGATAGGCCGGTTGGTTACCTCCCGTTGGATAGATTAAGAGGACCAGTATCAGCAAATGCTGTCTTTTACGCAAACCAGCAATCGGTAGATTATCTGCGGCAGCAAAATATCCCTTTTAATATAGTGGCATCATTTACCAACTACCCCCAGGAGCGCATACTGCCCGCTTTTATCAATAAGGAAAAGCGCAATACTGTTTTAGATAAGGTGTACCTGATCAGCAAGTAGCTTAACTGTGCTCCTCGTCAATGCGATAAACCAGCAACACTATCATCAAACCCAGCAAAGCGATCAAACCAAACGAAACGCGTAAGTTTATCGCCTCGGCTATAAAGCCTACAAATGGTGGTACCAGCAAAAAACCCAGGTAGCCAATAGAAGATATAGATGCCAGCGCGGTGCCGCTGCTCATTGTTTTTGAGCGCCCGGCCAGTTGAAAGATCATTGGCACTATGCAGGATACACCAAAGCCTACCATTATAAATCCTATAGCGGTTATTAGTTGATTAGGAAATACAACCGATAACAGCAAGCCCGTAAATATTAAAACGCCACTGCCGCGCAGCATATTTTTAATACCAAAACGGTTAACTATCGCGTCGCCAACAAAGCGGCCAAGGGTCATGGCAATCATGTAAACAACAAAACCCTCGGTAGCATTACCTTTTGCTACGTGGATAACCTTTTCAAAATATACGCCGCTCCAATCGTACATGGTATTTTCGCAAGCCATACAGCAAAAACAGATCAGGGCGAACGTAATAAGCGATTTCTCAGGAAGTGTAAATATTTTTCGTTTGGGCTGCGGTATAGGCGGCTGATAAATTGTGCCCGAGATAAACCAGAATGAACATACAATAAGTAAAACACTTACCGCCAGTAAGTGATAAGAGGTACTTATGCCATAATGCACTGCAAAATAGCCTATGGCTGCACCTGCAAAACCGGCCAGGCTCCATATACCATGAAAGTTGGCCATTATAGATCGCTCGTATAAAGACTGCACCTCTACCGCCTGCGCATTGGTTGATATATTAAATAAATTGCGCGATGCACCCAGCAAAAACAAAGCAGGTACCAATTGCCATACTGTTGTGGCAAAACCAAGCACGCCCAGTACCGCGGCAAATAAAACAGCGCCAATTAGCATTACCGTACGGCTGCTAAACTTACTAAGCAACTGCCCGGTTATTGGGATGGTTAACATCAATCCAATGGGCATGGCAAACAAAATGCCGCCTAATTCTGCTTCGTTTAAGTTAAGCTGCTTTTGGATGTTAGGGATACGCGACGCCCAGGTAGCATACCCAAGGCCCGAAAGGAAAAAGAAAACTGCATTTGCCAGGCGCAACTGCCCCGGCGTTCTGTGTTCGGTTGATTTTTTTAGCACAATTGCTGCAAAGTTACATCTCCTTAGCAAAAAATCATTGCCTTGGTGTTAAAACCCCTATTTATCCGCGTGGCGGTAAATCATTCATTGGTCATTATTGGTTCATGGTATCGCCATTTCATCAAATTCATAGTTAAATTTGCAAATACAGCTATTTGCTAAGCTTATGGTTTATAATTTTATGATGCTTATCACAAATTAAATTTTTATAACTTTTATGTAAAATTTTATAATTATTATTGGAAACTGGAGTTTGTATAGGATAAGCGAACCTGAATATTGAATATTTCTAATAAAAAATGGCTAAAAAAACCGATTTTATTTACTCAGATGCTTCTGAACCACACCGTAAACGCACAAAGCAAATTTTAAAGCAATTTCCTTCTCTGAGGAATCTGATCGGTAAAAATCCAAACACTATTTGGGCAATTGTTGGTCTTGTATCGTTTCAGATAGTGTTGGCCTGGTTGCTTCGCGATCAATCGTGGTGGTTGGTTTTTGGCGCAGCTTATTTTTTAGGTGCCTTTGCAGACCATGCTTTGTTTGTAATGATACACGAGTGCGCGCATCATTTAATATTTAAAAATAAAACGGCTAACCGCTGGGCGGGTATTTTGGCCAACACGCCTCAAATTTTCCCAAGTTCTATC
Source organism: Mucilaginibacter sp. HD30 (assembly GCF_054061755.1). Lineage (NCBI taxonomy): Bacteria > Pseudomonadati > Bacteroidota > Sphingobacteriia > Sphingobacteriales > Sphingobacteriaceae > Mucilaginibacter > Mucilaginibacter sp. HD30. Next base: position 245,121 of record NZ_JBSSEO010000001.1, on the reverse strand, counting down.
TCATTTGAGCGTTACCATATAAAACACCACTCGTTTCAGGGTGTGCATGAACTTGATGCCGATTTGCCAAACAAATGGGAAGCTAAACTGATCAACAACTCGTTTTTAGGTAAAGCCCTTTGGCTGCTTTTTTACCCACTTTTTCAGGTTTTCCGTTTATCGCGCTTACGCGAGATTCAGACCTTTGATATATGGATAGTAGCTAACTTATTGGTGCAGGTGGCATTTACAGCTGCTATATATTACTTTATGGGATGGCACTCATTAGCGTTCCTGCTTTTAAGCTTCTCGTTCTCGGTAGGCTTGCATCCGCTGGGTGCGCGCTGGATTCAGGAACACTATTTAACACATAGTGTTGAGCAGGAAACCTACAGCTATTATGGCGGCCTTAACAAGGTTGCTTTTAATGTAGGCTTTCATAATGAGCACCATGATTTTCCTTCTATCCCATGGAACAAGCTTCCGCAGATAAAGAAAACAGCGCCTGAGTACTATGATACTCTGTTCTATCATAAATCATGGACCATGCTGTTCTTCCGTTTTCTGTTTGACAAAGAGATCTCTCTTTTTAACCGCATATTACGCAAAGAAAGAGGTAAAGTGGCTTTAACCGACGTGTCAAAACCCGACGTAGAAATGCAGATCAACTAAATTAAGGTCATCTTAATTTTATTTATTTTTGCAGGATGTTATTCCCCCGGATGCGCAGGAGCAAAAAACTTAAATACATAGCTGCTGTAGTAATTTTTTTGTTTTTTGGCGCTTACGCGCGCCACCGCTATTTGCTTACAAAAATCACTGTAATCGGCCAGCTGCAGGATAGGACCATGAGTGAAACATCGGGCATGGCTGCTTCGGGCATTAACAAAGAATTATTTTATGTCCATAATGACAGCGGCGATACAAGCCGCTTTTTTGTTATAAATGCAGAAGGAAAACTTTTCAATACAATTTATTATAGGGCTGACACTACCTTAAAAAACGGCGTTCTTGATTGCGAAGACATTGCTGTGGGGCCAGGGCCTAAGGACGGCAAAAGCTATATCTATATCGGCGATATGGGTGATAACGGCGCGGCCAGACCTGCCATAACCATATACAGGATAGAAGAAAATGAAGGCCTGCTTAACGGTACAAATAAAACCGCCAAGGCAAGGCCTATATTTTTACGATATCCTGATTGGCCGAAAGATGCGGAAACCCTGATGATTGACCCGGTAGAAAAACTGATCTGTATTGTAACCAAACGAGGCGATGCTGTGGGCATTTATACCGCGCCGTTGAATTCAGCCTTAGGTGATACAGTTACATTAACCAAACGCGCTACGCTAACGTTTAGTGGCATAAAACCCTTAAAGTGGATAACCGCCGGCGATATATCAAAAGACGGTAAACACATTTTAATAAAAAGCTATCAAGAGCTTTATTACTGGGAGCGCAAGGACAATGAGAGCATATGGCAAGCCATGCAACGCAAACCGCTTAGCCCACATTATGAAGAGGAGAAATTAGGCGAAGCCGTAGCATTTAGTGCTGACGGTAAAAGCTTCTATACCACAAGCGAAGGCGTGTTTGCACCCATATATTATTATAAAACGCCATAGCGCTTTTAAAAAAAAATTCTATATTTAGTCCACCGAAAAAAACTAAAATAGTTATGAAAAAGAAATTCTCAATTGCAGCACTGCTTGTGTGCTGCGCAGCTGTAGCATTTGCAGCATTTGCAGACCTATCCGGAAAATGGAAAGGCGTATTAAAATTTAACGACATGGAGATTCCGCTTAATTACACTTTTAAAGTTGATGGCGAAAAACTAACCGGCTCAATTGGGTCTGACCAGGGCGAAAACCCCATTTCTGATGGTAAAATAAAGGGAACCGATTTTTCTTTTTCCCTGGATTTTAATGGAGAAAAAATACCTCATACAGGTAAATACTATGGCGATTCTACCATTGTAATTTCCGAATTTCAGGGCCAGAAAAACCGCATTAAACTTACCCGCGCTCAATAAAAATATTAAACCGAAAAATCCACTAATAAAACCGAAAACCCAAGTACTATGAAAAAAAGATTCTCAATTATCGCGCTGCTTGTTTGCAGCTTTGTTGTTGCATTTGCAGCATTTGCAGACCTTAATGGAAAATGGAAAGGCACACTAAAATTTGGCGATTTTGAATTGCCACTAACCTATAACTTTAAAGTTGATGGCGAAACCGTAACAGGTGCCTGTGTTACAGACCAAGGCGAACTTCCGATCTTAAACGGAAAGATCAAAGGAAGTGATTTTACTTTTGCTTTAGATATTCAAGGACAGCAAATGCCGCAAACCGGTAAATTTTATGGCGACTCAACCGTTATAACGTCAGAGTTTCAGGGCCAAAAAACCCATGTTAAGCTTGTGCGCGCTCAATAATAGCGTTCAATAATAAAAAGGGGCAGGCAAAATTTTTGCCTGCCCCTTTTTATTTGCTTTTCCCCCTTTGCTACCTTACTTTTGTTGCGCATGTTAAACCGCGTTACATCCATCGTTTTACTTGTTGCCCTGTTGTCGGCCAACTTTTCGCGTTTGTTTGTATATGCAGGTTTTGAGCTGAACAAACGATACATTGTAACCAAACTTTGCGAGAATAGGGATAAGCCCCTGCTGCATTGCGACGGGAAATGTTACTTTATGAAAAAAGTTAAACAGGCGCAGGAAAAAGATAAAAACAATGAGCGCGAAACGCAAAAAAACCTGTTTCAGGAAGTGTTTGTAAAATCTTCCAATTCTGTAAAATTCTTTTCCAACGTTGTTAATACCATTTCTACTCCTTACAAAATAATTGCCGTTACACCTTTTCCCGGCGTTGTGTTTCATCCTCCGCAATTAGCATAATAATAAAACTTTACTTATTGTATTCGTTTTAATGGCTGGCTATGCTTTGCCGTTTTATCACTATACACCACAAGCATCAAATTATTATTTGCTAACACAGGGAGTAAAACCTCTCTCCTAACAACTCTTAGGTGAAAAAATACTACATATTGCTTTGGCTGAACCTGCTTACTGTAGCTGCGTTCAGTCAAGTAAAAGGCACAGTTACTGATGCCGTAACACACGAAGCGCTGGCAGGCGCGCTTATAAGTGATGGAGCCAAAAACCTTACGCAGACTAATGCACACGGAGAATTTAGCGTGGCGCAATCATCATTAACAACTATTAAAGTAAGTATGGTTGGTTACACGCCCCGTACCGTAATTGTTGTTGATGGTGCTATGTTGAGCATTGAATTAGAACCTTCAACAACCGATCTGCAAACGGTTATCGTATCGGCCAACCGCGAGGGACAGGATCGTCGCGATGCTCCAATCGCCATCAGTAAGATTAATTCAACCCAGATAAAAGACACCAAGGCAACCGCTTTATTTCAGCTGATTAACAAAACACCCGGCGTTTACATGGTTAATTTGGGTAATGAGCAACATACCATGTCTATAAGGCAGCCTATTACTTACAATGCCTTATATCTGTATATGGAAGATGGCCTACCCATACGCCCAACGGGCATATTTAACCATAATTCGCTGTACGAGATCAACATGTCGGGCGTAAAGGATATAGAGGTTATAAAAGGACCGGCATCTTCCCTATATGGCAGTAATGCCATTGGTGGCGCCATCAATTTTATAACCCAAAGTCCACCCGCCGGTTATGCAGGCAATGTATCCTTACAGGGCGATAATTACAGTTATCGCCGCGTTGACGCAGACGGCGGTTTTACCAAAGGCAAATTTGGCCTATACGTGGGCGGGTATATGGTAAAGCAAAAAGATGGCTGGCAGGATTATTCAGACTTTGATAAAAACTCCATCAATTTAAAAATGACCTATGCCGCAACTGATCGCACCAAACTAACTTTTTCATCGGCTTATAACTACCTTAATACCCAAACACCTGGCAGTTTAGACGAAATAAAATTTTACAGTCGCAGTTATGGCAGCAACCAGCGCTTTACCTATCGCAGGGTACAAGCATTCAGGGCATCGCTTAAGTTAGAACATAACTGGAGCGAAAAGAGCAGCACATTTATTACGGCCTTTACCCGAGCTAACTCTACCGCGCAATTGCCAAGCTATTTTATATCAGATGTGCGTAGCAATACAGGTACTTATCTGAGTTCAAACGGGCAGGTTAATGATCAGCGCCTGCAAAGCTATGGCTTATTGGCACAGCACCGCGTAAATATGGATTTTTTGAATTCGCGTTTAATTATTGGGGGATATCTGGATAACAGTCCGAGTTCGTTTTACTCGCAATTCTTGGATATTCAAAAAGATGTGGCCAAAAACTATTATACCGGTTTTACTAACAACGGCAAATATTTAGATGATTACAGTATTAAACTGTTTAATACCGCTGCTTATGCGCAATACGAAATAAACCCTGTTGAGCCTCTGCGGATAGTTTTAGGCTTAAGGTATGACCATGTTCACTACAACTTTAATAACAACCTTACAGCGGGCACAAAATATAAACAGCATGAGCTGAATGACTTTAATATAGTGGCACCAAAGCTTGGGCTTACCTATAACTTTGGACGTAATACTGGTATATACGCCAACTACAGCGTAGGTTTTCAACCACCTGAAACAGGCGACCTATACAGCGCAAGGCAATTAACGCCACTTAAACAAGCCACTTTTAACAATTATGAAGTAGGCGGATGGTTGGCAATGTTGAATAAGAAAGTGTACGTGGAAATAAGCCTGTACGATTTGGAAGGACGGAACGAGATTATTAATCAATTACTACCTGATAACACCACGCAGAATAAAAACGCGGGTGCCACACGCCACCGTGGCATAGAGTATGCCCTTACCTATGCACCATCAGGGCAGCTTAGCTTTAGATTTAGCGGCACCAATGCCAAACACTCTTACCTGGATTACAGTGAGGTGAGCACCAACTTTGCCACTAACACCAGCACTGTGATGGTGTACAACGGCAATCGCATGAATAATGCCCCGGCGTGGATAGCCAACAGCGAGCTAACTTATAAACCTTTGTTTATCCCGGGTTTCAGAGTAGCCGGCGAGTGGCAGCATATTGACAAGTTCTTTACCAATCCTGCCAATACCAAAACTTACAGCGGGTATGACATTTATAACCTGCGTTTAGGTTATGACGCTAAGCAGAATGCGCTAAAAGGCTTTGGTATTTGGTTTAATGTATTGAATTTAACTAATAAACTTTACGCAACCAATGTTACCAGCAATCAGTACGGCGATACCTACACCGCAGCGCCGCCACGCACCTACACATTGGGTTTAAGTTATTCCTTCTCAAAAAACTGATGATGAAAAAAAACACAGCCAACAGCCAGGCGGTAAAAAGGCGTTTTTATAAGTGGCATAGGGTATTGGCGCTATCCGCGTTGATACCTATTATCGCTTGGACCATAAGCGGGCTCTCGCACCCGTTAATGTCAAACTGGCTGCGGCCGGCCATAGCTAAGGAGCAGTTTGTTCCTGCAACACAAGATCAAATTGCCCCTGTAGTATCGCTGCAGCAGGTTATGGCTATGCACAATATTGCAAAGGTTAGAAACTTCAGTTTGGTAAAGTTCAATAGGGGCTCATACTATCAGGTATTAGATAAAGACAGTATTTATCAATATTACGCTACTACTGACGGCAACCTTTTACGCAATGGCGACAAGGAATATGCCGAATACCTTGCCCGTTACTTTACGCAGGACAGCACATCCGAAATAAAGAAAATGTCGTTACAAACCGGTTTTGATAGTCACTACCAGCCTATAAATCGTTTGCTGCCGGTTTGGAAAGTTACGTTTGACCGCCCGGACGGAATGGATGTGTATGTTGAAACCGCGCAAAGCCGCATGGGTACCTTCAATAACAACACCCGCAAATTTTTCCTGGTGTTGTTTGAACAATTGCACACCTGGCAGTTCTTAGCTGATATTGGCGGTGAACAATTCCGGCTGATTGTTTTAATGGTTGTAGTGGGCATTTTGTTTCTTTCTATACTAAGCGGCTTAACTGTTTACGGCTTGTTCTGGAAAAAATTTAAAGAAGTAACACAGAAAAAGAAAAATAACGGAGCGGAAGATAAACGCATTATACACCGCTATCATCGGCAGTTAGGGCTCATCATGTCAGCGCTGATGTTGATGTTTTTTGTGAGCGGGGCGTTCCATCTATACATTACACTGCATAATTACACAGAAAAAAGCAACGACTATCAGCAATTGGCTAATGTGCAGGATCTGAAGATTTCAAATTTTGATTTACCTATTGCCGACAGCAATATTTTGCGAATAGGTTTGGCAAAGTTTAATAACAAAACTTATTACCAGATATTAACCAATAAAAAACAGGTACGCTATATTGATGCGACGAACGGTGAGGAGTTACAAGATGGCGATGCGGCGTATGCACGTTATCTGGCTGCGCATTATCGCAACTTTACAGATGGGAAGAACGCAGAAAGTGATAAGATATCAAATGCCGTAGTGGTTAGTCCGGTAAAACAATTCACTAACGATTATGGATTTATAAACAAGCGTTTGCCTGTTGAGCAAGTGAGCTATGACAGCGGCGAGGACTGGTATATTGAAACTACATCAGCAAAACTTGCTACAAAAGTAACCGGTATTGACCGCGCCGAAGGCCTGACCTTTATATTTTTGCACAAGTTTTTCTGGATGACCTGGGCTGGTAAGGACATCCGTGATATAATAAGTATGCTGGCAGCCCTCGGCATTTTAGTGGTATCTTTACTGGGCCTTACAGCCTTTATAAAAAATAAACAGTAATGAGAGCGATAATAATAAGCGGTTTTGCATTTGTAGTGCTGGGTTTGGCGTCCTGCAGCGGTTCGGAATCAAAACATTCGGGGAAGAAATATAAATACGTTTGCACCATGCATGCCGACATAGGATCTGATAAGCCCGGTGTATGCTCCAAATGCGGCATGGACCTTGTAGAACGGGATACAACCAAATAAAAAAATCCGCCCCGAAACCCAGGGCGGATTTTTTTATTTATTTCGGCATTTCGTCGCCACTTGGGCCATAGCTGCCAGGGATAGGTATATCCAACAGGCGTAAAAACACACCCAACTGCGCCCTGTGATGTATGGTTTGGCTAATAGCTACCCTGATGGTTTCATATTTGTTCATATCGGCCAAAATATGTTCGCCATTGCGTAATACCCATGGCTTGTTCAGATCCGCTTCGTTAAAAGCTTCCAGGTGCGCCCTGCCGTCTGCGTATGATTGTTCAAAAAATTCAAGCAAGTCCGCAGTATTATCTATTTTACTTGGCTCATATGGCACTGCTGCAAAATCTAAACCATCAGTAGTTATTGCCATGGTTACCCATGCAGGCAGTTCGGCAATATGGGTGCTTAATTGCTGCAGGTTCATACTTTTAGGATGCGGCCTCCAGTCAAACTTGTCTTCAGGGATCAGTTTAAGGAATTTACGTGTAGTTTGAGCTTCCTGCTCAATTTCTTTTAAAAGAATTTCGATGATTGTCATGGCTTGTTTGTTTTAATACAACAAAGAAACCATCAGCTGGTGACAACCCTATGTCAGCAGGTTTTTAGGGAATTAATTTTTTGGTAGGTTAGCCGGCTACCTGGCGGTTGCTCCTATCCTGATCACCTTTCAGCTCTTTTATTTCCATCTCGAAGGCGCGCATACGGGCGTGCAGAATATCCAGTTCTGTACGCATCATTTGTATTTCGGTAATGAGCTTTGCCGATTCGGGTTTGTTGATATTCTTATCGCCGGTGCCTAATATCAGCCACTCAGGCGAGTACCTAAGCTGCAGGCAAAGTTTGCGGATGAGGTAATAGCTAACTTCCTGTTTTTTGTTAATGACCTTGCTTATAAAACCCTGATCAACCCCAATAACACCGGCAAGCCCTAATTGGCCACCATGCTCCTTAACTATTATTTTGATACGCTTTACGATACCTTCGTCAGACAACATACGGCTGCAATTATAAACAATGTAAATTCAAAACAGAAATACATCGATATATAAAAGCCAGGTGATCTTATTTAGAGCTCAAGCACCTTCATTTGCAGTTGTTGAAGTTTATCGCTGTAATCTCTTAGTGATATTTTCTTGCCTGCATACGTTGCTTCCAGCTGCTCCAGCGCCTTTATTAATTGTAGCCTGCGTCCTGTGGGGGCCACTTCATTTGCGTTAGTAGCAGTGCCTGGTTTAACGCCGTTCTCATACAATTTACCATAAATTACCTTCAGCTTGCGATCAACCGACTGCACCATAAAAAGCGAAGGCACTTCGTCTGGTTGCTTTACAAATTCCTTCAATTTTCTTTTTTGTTTTCTATGATTAATAACAATTATTAAAACGATCAAAAAGCCGGATGACAGGAAATAAGGAAAATAATCCATGTAAAAATTATATTAACGGGTTTGCTTTATACTTACAAGCATATTAAATAAAAGGTAATAATTGTTGCGCTATATTATAGAAATATAAATTACGAAAAAAGGGGTTAAAGATATTTTTTTACAAATATTTTAACCCCAAAAGCTCTAAAGGCAGGTGCCGTTTATATTAATTAATGGTTATGCTTTTTATGGATGTCTTTAACCAGGCAAAGCTTTTTTATCTCGTCAATCTTGATAACAAAGGGCGCGTATTTAAGCGTGTTGCCAACCATTTCTGTAACGTTATCTGAGTGGGCTATCACCTCATCAGGAGTGTTGCCGGCCAAAAGCCTCTTGTACATACGATAATCGCCCCATTCTATGTAATAAACTTCGCCGGGAAGGATCTTTTTGTCATGAATTATTTTTAAAGCTACCCAACAGCCGTTCTCCAGGTAAGGGTACATAGAATGCCCCCAAACCGGTAAGGCAAAATCGCAGTCCTCAATACCAGGGAAATTCATCCGGCCAACTGCTTGCTTATCGTTGATATCATTATACACCTCAACGCCTGATGCTGTAGCAATTACTTCAAACATGGGTATCCCTAAACCTGTGGACTGCACTGTTAGATTTTCTGCCGGCTTACCTTGCTTCAGGAAATCTTTAAAACGTTCTTTAAATGCCCTGAATTTCTCCGGATCAATGTTTTGCCTGCTCTTAATAATTTCTGTAATAGAGCTTGCAGAATTGAATCCAAGTATCTCTGCAAGTTGTGCATTTCCAGTGAAAGCCCTCCCCTTTAGTTGGTTATATAAAATGATAAACTCCAATGTTTCAGAGCGTATTGTTTTAATCTTATTGGGTTTTTCGATAGCTTCCATAATGTTGATAATTATTTCTAAGTTTTCTTTATTTTAAAGATTATTCTTTATATATTTGTATTCAACACAACAATATTAATCTTTATATTTAAATAATCCAAATTAAAATACAGAAATAAAGAATATATGAATTTACCCGCTTAAAATGATCGCGTATTAACGTTAACTACCAGTAAAACTTATAATATAATACCATGTACCTTATCTATTCTGCGCTACAACAAACGGTACCACCTGATACCGATGAATTAACTAATCAACACGAAAAGCACCTGCGTTATAAAGCTTATAAATCTGTGTGCAAAAAATACCGGCAAGAGATAGCGGCCATCCAAAAATACTTCCCTAATTGGAAACCGCGCTTTGAACGGTGAAATAACAAAACCAGTAACCTGCCCCGCCTGGGGCACATTAATTAAAAAAAATGATAAAGATCTCTCAAAAAACAAAAGACGCGATATGGTGGATGATCATATCGGTAGATTACGACTACAGCCGCATCAGCATAGCCGACCATGAAATTAGTGATGACATGTTAACCCTGTGGCTGGAGGACAAACACGACTTTAAAAACACGTTGGAAGAGTGCCTGGAACTGACGCTGCCGTTAAAAGCATTGGTTAAAGTGATAAGGGCCGAAGGCATGAACAGTTATGAAGGAACCAAAATGCATCCACGTAAAGGATTCATCTACAAAACCCGTATTGAAGTGAATGAGCCGGTGCGTTGGTACAAAGAAGATGCATCGTTAACGGAGCAACAATGGGCACGCGAAGCGGTTGTAAAAACCCTGCTTACCCAACTTGTAGAAAACGAAGTGGCTGATACAGCAATAAAATATGCTATTTAGCATATCAAACATAAAATAATTTTTCGTATATTTGTATGTACCTCAATTAAGCAAAGAATGATTATTTTAACCGGAGATCAAACGTCCCGGTGGTTTTGTAAAATGAAGAAGGCTTTCCCTGCCTGGAAAGTATCGTATAAAAAGTTCCTTTGGTAAGTGTGCTATCCTGCTGAAACTTGATCAAATTAATTTTCCCGATATCGCGGGCGCTTATGTATTTGGATAATGTGTACTGTACAGATGGAACGTCATCGTCATTAACCAACAACTGGCTGCCGGCTATCACAGAATTTGAGTCGGCCCTGGCTACGCCTGCAGAACTGATACCGAAACTAACCGTATGGGCTTTATTTATAGCCGTAATGCCAAAATATTTACTGCTGTCCAAATCAACGCTTACAAAAGCAATAGAATCTTTAGCAGCATCAAAAATGTAGGTTGAGTCTTCAACAGTTATTTTTAACAGTCCATTAATAGCAAGAAAAGTTCCCGGGGCGTCAACATTTATAGCGGCGCTGATGGAGTCGTTTTTAGAGCCGGCTTTTAAACCAACAGGTATTTCATCCTCTTTTTGGCAAGCCGAGAATGCAGCCAAAAGAAGAAAGAGAAAAACGATGTTTTTAAAAACCTTCATAGGCTAATACACAGATAACAAATATAATATATATAGTTGTGTGCGAGTGTAACTTTAACACAATTTAACTGATAAAAGAAAAATAAATTTAAAACCACTTTAAAATGCTAAATATTTTAGTTATATTTGTATCACTTCTATGCCATTCGGCACATAAATCATAATGAAGAATTTTAAAAAAACATTTAACAACAGGGCGGAGCTTTGCACTTTGGTTGAGCGCTACTTTAAGTATATTGAAGGTGAATACCGCATAGAAAAAACAGCAGCCAAAAAGGCTGACGAAGAGCCAACAATCCGAAAAATCACTATTCGCGATGCCGAGCCCGCTACCATTGCAGCCCTTGTACTTCATTTAGGCTTTAACAGCCGCGAAGAATTTGAGGCTTTAGAAGAAAAGGGAAGATACGCTGCAATACTAAAACGTGCCCGCCTTCAGGTGGAAGCGGCTTATGAGAAAAGATTGCTTCAGCCATCGCCAAGCGGTGCTATGTTCGCTTTAAAAAATCTGGGCTGGTATGAAAAAGCAGATACAGAAAAAGCAGTGAATGGGGTGTCTAAAAAACTCACAATAGAAGTTATCGAGACAGGCCACAAACCTGTATCTGATGAGAACGAAGTGATACTGGACTAAGACCTTTTAATATTACAAATACGCTACGTTTATGAAGAATACAGCAGCAGCATCTGTGCTGTTTAAGCACAACTATGCCTCAACCGCTCATGTGGTAGTTAACCAGGGTGGCACCAGCTCGGGTAAAACATATGCTATTGAGCAGGTGCTCTTCTGCAAAGCATGCGAGGCCGAGAAACAGGTTATTACTGTAGTTGCTCAGGACGTTCCCAATTTAAAGGCTGGTGCACTACGCGACGCGTTGAACATTTTTAACGGATCTGAAGAGTTAAAAAGCGCTGTAAAAAGTTTTAATAAAACCGACAGGATATTTGAGTTTCATAACGGTAGTATAATTGAGTTTAAAAGCTACGGCGATGCCCAGGATGCAAAATCGGGAAAACGCGATTATTTATTTATTAATGAGGCTAATGGCATTACCTGGCCCATTTATACAGAGCTGTCCATACGCACAAAGAAGCAAATTTTTATTGACTATAACCCCAACACAGCATTTTGGGTACACGATAATGTATTAGGCAGAGAAGGCGTTGAACTTATTATATCCGATCACCGGCACAATCCTTTTCTGGACGACTTAATGCGGAAAAAAATTGAATCGCATAAAGAAGAGGACTTGGAGCGATGGAAAGTTTACGCCCGGGGACTAACCGGCAAGGTAAGCGGAATGGTGCTGACCAACTGGCTTCTTTGCGATAACATTCCGCCGGGGGCGAGACTGGTGGCGGTTGGGTTAGATTTTGGGTTTACCAATGACGAAACCGGCTGCCTGATAGTTTACCAAAGCGGTGGAGCACTATGGATAAACGAGCTGCTATACGAGACCCGATTAACCAATATGGATATATCAGGCCGACTGACGGAAGCAGGATTAAGTAAAAACACAGAAATAATAGCAGATTCTGCAGAGCCAAAATCTATTGAAGAACTAAGGCGACTGGGCTGGCGGGTAAGCGGGGCTAAAAAAGGCGCCGATAGCATCAAGCACTCAATTGATCTGCTTAAACGCTATAAACTAAATATAACCCGAACCAGCGTTAACCTTAGAAAAGAACTGGAACGTTACAAGTGGCGCACAGACACGTCAGGCAAAGCCCTTAATGAACCTATTGACAGGTGGAACCACCTAATAGATCCGTTACGATACGTGGCGCTTAATAAGTTAAAGGTTACTCATACAAGCCAACCCAGATCAAGACTGCCGTTTAAAACAGAATCATTCAGCAGCAATACATTTAACCAAATGTTATCTATATGATAGAAAAAACCATAAAAACCATTGAAGGGAAGATCACTATAAAGATACCCTCGCTTTTAAACGAACTCACGCTTGGGCAGTTAATGGCCATGCAGGAAAAAACCGATCTGAGCGATCTGGACGCTATCAGCATTTTGTCAGGCATCCCAATTGATGAGCTGCAAAACATTAAAGATGCGAATGATATGCACGTATTTGGCGAGGCTGTGCTTTCACTTTCAACACAAATAAGGTATCTGTACAACAGCGATGAGATCCCCAAAAACGTTACTTTTTACCATGAGAAAACTCCGGTTGAGGTTAAGCTTATCAATAACTTGTCAGTTGAGCCTGCAGGTGCATTTTTGGCATCGCGCGAGATAATAGCTTCAGAGATAAACGAACATGTAAAGGCCCATGGCGAGGAAGATTGGCAGCAGCATTTCAATCCATCGCTGAAAGCATGCTGCAAGGTGTTGGCCCATTATTTTTATTGCCGGGTAACCGGCGAACGGTATAACGAATACAAAATCGAAGCCTTTTGTGATGCGATAAAACAACTACGGGTAACGGAGGCGCTGCCCATTGCCAAACATTTTTTTACTGTTTATCCCAACTTATCGAAGCCGAGAACAAGCTTCTGGCATCGGCTCCTACCCTTTTGGAGAAAAAGGCAGGCATACACAGCTTTGAACGCTTTAGATACATTAACACAGTTAACGCGCTTGCAAACGGCGACGTAACCAAATGGGACGACATCATGAACACGCCGTATGAACGCGTGCTCACCAAACTGCTCCTGAATAAAACCGAGGCTGAATATCAGCGTAGATATTCTGAACTGCTGCACGCCCAGCATTAAAAACACCTAAATAACCAAATGAATAATAACCTATTGACCAACCCATGCCCATACGTAACCAAATAGAAGCCATTGTGCAAACGTTAACCGATAGTCCGGCGTTTGCGTACGGCACTGTAAACGAACTCAACACACTGGCAGACGATATCACTTCATTCCTTTGTGTGTTTATGTATCCTGTGCAGCCAATTGAACTATCGCCGCATATTAACGGGTCGGTAAACAATACGTTTACCCTTACGCTGGAATTTCTCTTTAAAACAGAATTTGACCAATACACCGCCGACAATGAAACCTACGTTAGCCAGGCACTGAGACTAGCCAATCAGTTTATTGTAAAAGCGTCAACCTATCGGGAGACTGACGGGCGCTACTTTAAGATAAAGGCCGGCACAAAGGCAAAATGCCTGCCTGTTTACAACAAGTTTGATGCAAACACAACAGGCATTGCGCTTACCATCACGCTTGCCACCATGTATTTCGATAATTATTAAAACACCTCTAAATGGCAATTATAGCTAATATATATCTGGATGAACACTCAAGTAGTGGGGGCTTTACCCGTTGGTCAGATGTTTATATAAACCTTATTGATTCGGTTACTCACTTGCCTGTTAATGGTGATAATGTTGTAGTAACCTACCAGCTTACAGAACTGATTGATGGGACCGAACACTACAGTACGCACACCGCAACCATAGCGGGGCAATCACAGTTAATTGATTCGGGGGTGCCAACTTTTGTGACCGGGTATGATGAGTTTGACAATCTTATACCTACTTACTACCGCTCCTATTTGATTATAGGCGTAGGCGATGCACCAGATCCATCGCCACCGGTAAACGCCTGCGATTTGCAGATAGTTAATGTTCTGGTTGATAAATTTGAGTCCTCGCCCGGCGCAAATGATGCGCAGATAACGATTAATGCCACATCAAGTTACTTGCCCATTCTTTATAGTATTGATAACACAACCTTTCAATCTTCAAATGTTTTTGCAGGGGTAGCCGGCGGCCTAAAAACGGTTTATGTTACTGACGCTAACAATTTTGGCTGCGCGGTTAACCAAAGCGTGACTGTACGCACACTTAATAGCTTATTAGTAAGCGACCCCTCTGTTACCGTTGCCGGAAACGTTAGCCGCTGGAATGCGGCGTTTAACCCGATCGTTTTTACTTATCAACGGCAGGACTTTGAGGTTTACAGCGTTGGGATGGACGGCGCGACCAGCAAGGCCAAATTGCTCATCAACGCGCCTATAGATAAATTGAGGAATGGCGACAAAGTTTATGTAAACGCGGGCAATTATAACGGTGTTTTTGAGGTGGTAAGCAGCCCGGCAGATAATACCTTGGTTATTGATGCCCCCTTCACAGCAAACGCTACAGGGTTTATCAACATTAATAAACTGAGACCTTACTATGCCATCAACACAAAAATCACGTACCAGGACCCCGTTACCGGTCAGCAAAAAACAATAGAATCAACCAACCGGCCTAATAATGCTGGTATGGTTAAGGCGGATATCTCTAACTTTTTGCAAAGCTTGATAAGCACGAAGGACGACAGCAACTTTACGAACATAAATTATAGAGATACCAACCTGAGCGCCAGCTACCGCATAAGTTTTGCCCAGCAGTGGGATGACGAAAACGGCAAAGAAATAACATCAGAATACACAGAAATTGCAGATACCTTTTTTGTGGCTTATGCCGCAAAGCAACTGGGGCAACGTTACGGTGGCAACCTGGCTGAGTATGTGCCATTCAAAACAATTACAAGCGGGGCGCAACCTGCAAGCTGGATAACAGATTTTGTAGAGCCGGCTTATTCTAACGCTTATCCATTTGATATTGGCTTTATTTATAGTGAAGACCTGCTTGGCTTGCAACTATACTGCGAGTTGAACCTACTCGATATCAATAGAAATCCAGTAGGTGGTGCAACCGAGACCATTGAGTTATTAAACGAAGATGGCTCATGGCTGCTTAATCAGGATGGCAGTAGATATGTAATTGCTAACCAAACGGCGTCAATCAATCCGCTGGCAGAGCAATTGGGTTTAAACCGTTTACTCATCAACAGTAGTTTTGCGCCGGAGGCGTATTATTTTACCCTCACCATTAAATATAACGATGATAATGATGTGAGGCACACTGTTACCCAAACACAAACCATACGCATTGATGATGCTATTGATGACAATTCTGTTTACCTGCGCTGGATAGGTTTAAGCGGGTCATGGAACTACTATCGCTTTGTTTACAATCAGGAAGTGTCCTTAGATGTGCAAAACGCAACAATCGTTAAAAATTATGTTAGCGATTGGGAACACCAGGAAAGTATTGAAGAGGTGATCAGCAAATCTGCCGGGCAAAAAATAAAAGTAATGGCAGAGGATTTAACCGTAAATGATATTAAAGGGCTGCAATCCATTAAATACTCGCCCAAAGTGCAAATGCTGGTGAACAAAAACCCGGTTAAATGGCAAACAGTTGTTCTTAACACCGCCACCTTCAGCGAGTACGAAACCCGTAATGGGCAGGCGCCCTTTAGCGTTACGTTTAATCTGCCATCCATTAATATACAGACACAGTAGTTTTTTTTAAGTATCAAGTAGTTAGTATCAAGTAGCAAGACTTAACATATTGAAAACGCTATATCTGATACCAATAGCTTACTTATTTGGAAGGAAGTCTAAGCCAAAAAAATACTTGATACCTGATACTAACTACTTGATACTAAAACAATGAACCAACTTCAACTTTTCATAAATGATTCCCTCGTCGACTTGAGCGATGACAGCCCCATTGCGCTTACCTTCCAGATCAATAACCTGGCCGAGGTAAAGAACCAGCAGGGCAACACATCCAACCAATTTAAGCTGCCGCTTACGCAGCACAATAAGCGCATATTGGGTTTTCCAGATGATGTTGCCTTATGTTCAGAAGCGCCTTACAAAAAGTATCCGGCCAAGTTGGTGCAGGATGGTTTGGAGATCATCCCCTATGGGGTTGCCGAATTGAACGGTGTTGATAATGATACCGCCAGCCTTACAGTACTTTCAGGCAATGTTGATTTTTTTGACGCTGTCGATGCTAAGCTGTATGATATGGGTAAAACCTTTAAGCAATATGAGCATAAATGGAATGTGGAGAATGTTGCAGCATCACAAAGCCGTACAACGGGATGGATCTATCCGGTTATTGATTACGGCAATTTGCCAAGCCATCCTAATGATATCAACGTAAATAATTTACGGCCGGGATTTTTTATAAAAACCGCGATTGATGAGATAGTAAAATCAACAGGTTATAAAGCCAGTGGCTCTTTATTGACAGATCCCCTGTATCCAAAATTGATAGCGCAGTTTAGTAACAGCAGTTGGGAACATGGCTCAGATTATCAGAATGATAATGCTAATAACCCACACACCTGCCTTGTAAAAACACACGCCGATCAAAACTTTGGCGACAATAATGCTTATGTGGGTAGGGTGGCCTTTTATAACCAGTCTGAAGATAATAACCATTTATGGCAAAATTCGCAGCAATATTACCGCGCACCTGCCAGTATATCAGCGTCGGTTACGCTTGAGTTTTCTGTGGAGATAACAGGCGACCTGAGTAAAAACAAACAAGGCGAGCACTTTGGCATTGTGCTGCGTTTGAGGAAACTACTTACTTCGGGCTACTGGGAGCCGATAAATGATATAACTATTGATCTGGGTAGTAATACACAGCATGTATCAGTTAATTTTTATAAGCGGGTGGCCAACAACATCAAACTGTCTTATGACCTCGACCTGGCAACCGGCGAGGGAGTATATGTAGAGTACAACGTTAATCACAATAAGCATGGCGTTATCACCCTTAAAAAAGACAGCACCCTAACAATTACCACCAAACGCCAAAAGGTGTTATTTGGGCACGATGTACAATGCGAACGCATTTTCCATGACATATCTGCCAAGGACCTGCTAAAAGACACCCTACAACGCTTCGGCATAATTTGCCAGACTGATAATGCCAAACGTACTGTTACATTCAACTCCTTCAGGGATATTGTGAATAACATCCCGCTGGCCAAAAACTGGTCGGGTAAGTGTTTAGATCAGGGTAAAAGTATTAGCTTTCAATTAGGTGGTTACGCGCAGGAGAACAAGCTGAAATATAAGGAAGATGAAGCTGTGTTGCCCGCAGGTTTCGCCGATGCGGTGATAAAGGTTAATGATGCCACGCTACCCGCCTCGGCAGATCTGTTTGAGAGCCAGTTTGCTCCTACCCTTCACACGCCTTACCTAAGCAGCAGCGTAGCTCAAATAAAAATGAACGATGCCGACAGCAGCGATTTTAGCACGGGTGTAACGCCGCGTATTTTAATTGACCAAAAACTGCCGCTTGAAGATGGTAAAACCGTAAAGTTTATTGACGGGCAAGGCAACAACCGGGTGGTTAACGACTACATAAGCACCCCCTACTTTTATAAACCCGATGCGCCCAAACTAAACGACACATATGGCCAGCCCAGTCTTAAGTTTGACGACCTGCGTAAACGTTATTATCCTGAGTTAGAGAAAATATTAAAGCAAACCAAGAAATTAGTACGCTATTTTTTACTAAGCCCGCGCGATATTTTAGAACTTGACCTGATGATACCTGTTTATCTGGAGCAAGACAGCGCCTATTACTATATTAATAAAATTGATGCCTGGCGCAAGGGGCAGGCTGCCAAAGTGGAGTTGGTGAAGTTGGGATAAAAAAGTTAATTTTATTTGCTTGGTGTATCTCTTAAAATTATATTTACCAAAAAAATTAGCAAATCTAAACTTTATTAAAATGAAAAAAATCCTATGCGTTTTTTTAATTGCTGTAACTGCTTGTAGTTGTAACCTGGGTGACACCAAAAGTAAAGCCGTCCAAAAAGCGAACTGGCTTTAATAAGGGAAATAAACATAGCTGACTCCAATTATAGGGCTCAAATTAATGAGATAACGCAGAATGAGGCTTACGAAATGAGCGTGAAAAGAATTTCTCATTTTATAGTAAACGACTTAAAAGGTAAAGCCGAAAATTGGGAAGCCCGAATTCAGGAGATTAATTTAGATGATGATGTTATAATTATAGACTTAATAATATCCAAAGGATTTCAATTTGACGAAAAAATTCCGGAGTACGAGGCGATTGCATTACAATGCAGTATAACAAACGACGAACGACTAAAAAATCTGATAAAGCCTTTGCAAAAGGGCTATGATGTGATAGTAAGTGGTAATTTTTTGACTGATAAAGATGCTGAGGGTAATATTACTTTCAAATCTTATGCCTTCGCTTCCTTAGGAAGCGAAGGCATCCTGAGAAATCCGGTATTTGACTTTAGCATTACTGATATTAAGTTCAAATAAATATTGCAGGTATTGTGCTTGAGGGCAATGCGGTATATGATTACATATGCCAAACGGCATAATTTTCACTTTTAAGACAAGCGGTCTATTTATAGTTTATATGCAATTACTCAAAGCATAAGGATGGGTCCTTATCTACATCCCTCATAGTAGTCTTTTCTATTATATAACGTTACACTCAAAAATTACCAGCCATGGATGATCATAATCAACTCAATCAATAAGCTAGGTGAAGGTAATATTTCACTTAGTAGTACTATCGGGAACGTGGGTATTGCATTCTCTAGTTTGAAAGGTATAACGGAAGGTGTGAGAGAGGTACTTGGATTACTTAAATTACAAGCAGCTGCGTTAAATACGACCTTAACTGGAGGTATTGGACTGGTATTAGCTTTTTTGCCGGAAATAATAAACATTGCCACATCCTTCTTCAAAGGCAAAGAAGCCGTTGCACAAATGACGGACAAAATGAAAGGCTTTAACGAGATTATCAAAACCGCTAACAGTGATACCGCCGCGCAAACTATAAAGCTTAATCTATTTTATAAATCGGCAACAGATGTTAAGAACTCTAACGAAGCCAGGGCTGAGAGTATTAGGTTATTAAAAAAAGAATATCCTGATTACTTTGGTAAGTTAAATGACGAAGATATTAAAAACGGAAGAGCAAATTCCACTTATTTAACACTTACGCGCACTATAATTGAAAACGCAAGGGCAAAAGCCGCATTGAATAAGATTACTGAAGAATCCGCCAAAATTCTGGATGCTGAGTATAAAGTACAGCAGGTTGCAGAAAGCTGGACGATTGCAGCTTAGGTAACAATAACACGTTAATTCCATGCGTACTACAAATCCCAAAAGCCTTTTTTAGGCAACTCAACATTTGGGTCGCCATAAAAAAAAATGACGTAATTACTTGAGCTAACTCCAGGTTCGGTAACAATAGTGAGAATGTCTTCTCGCTGGATATTTTGTTGATTAATAAATTTTGTCAATGCGTAATGAGCGGCAAATGTCTCAGATTTTACAATTTTCATGGCTGTATATTAAAACTAATCAATAATAAAAATAATGGCAGATAATAACAAAAACATATCTATAGATATAGAAATCAATGCTTCCGGGCAGCAACATATCAATCAATACAAAGCTGCATTTGATACGTTACGAACATCAATAAATAATCTATCACAACCAATAAATAAACTTAATAGTGAAATATCTAAACTATCCGGAGTTGTCGGTGATTTGAATAAGCAAAACAGTTCAGTTGGTGAGTCAATAATTAATGTAGCGGCAAATTACAAAAGCTTTAAAGAGACTATTGAGAAAGTTAAATTTGCTATAGAAGCTTTAAAAGCAGGAACTTTAACCTTATCAACTGCGTTAACCGGCGGCCTATCCATACTACTAACTTTTGCACCTGAGATTATTAGTCTTGTGTCCTCCTTCTTCAAAGGCAAAGAGGCCGTTGCCCAAATGACGGATAAAATAAAAGGTTTTAACGAGGTAATTAAAGCTGCTAACAGCGATACTGCTACGCAAACCACCAAGCTTAACTTACTTTATAAATCGGCAACGGATGTAAAAAACTCAGATGAAGCCAGGGCGGAAAGCATAAGACTTTTGAAAAAAGAGTATCCCGATTATTTTGGCAAATTAACAGATGAGGAGATTAAAAACGGGAGAGCAAACACCACATATTTAACACTTACCCGTACAATAATTGAAAATGCCCGCGCAAAGGCAGCGTTGAATAAAATTACAGAAGAGTCTGCTAAGGTCCTGGATGCTGAGTATAAAATAGAGAAAATAAAAAACGCACACGCGCAGGAACAGCAAATACTAAATAACAAGAAAAAAGATCTGCAGGAAAAGGCAAAAAGAGGCGGCGGACACGGATTAGGCGCGTTGTGGCAAGTGGATGAGGAGAAAAAGAAAAGCGATGAACGACAACAACAAAGCATTGCTGAAGCACGAAAAATAATTAACGATACCAATAAACTTATTGAAAGTTTTACCAAACTGGGCGGTGGGGCAAATAAGATTGCCGCTGCGGCAGCGACGGAAAACAGTGGTGCAAATACATCTGTCTCATTAGGTATGAGGAGGGGCAGCACAAAAACTTACCGACCCAAAGCCCCGAAGTCTGTTGAAGCCGATAGTAACAAAACTATGGGGGAGGCAATGCCCGGCTTAGAGTTTAACACAGGCAAATTTCTCAAAGATTCGCTTGATCAAAGTGTCCAGCAATCTTTAGATGCTAAAAGTAACGCGATAGTTAAAAGCACAGAACGAACTATTCAGCGTGTTTCTGAGCTTGATGCCGAAGCTGCAAAGAAAAAAATAGCCTTAGAAGAAGGCTTAAACAAAGCCAAAATAAACTTCGGTGATAAGTTTATTGACGCCGCTTTAAAGAACAGTAAAAAAGATTCGGCCATTTATAAAGCGGCTTTTCTGGCCAAAAAAGCAACGGCCATTGGAGATACCGTTATCAGCACCAAACGTGCCGTAATGGAATCATTTAAAGCCTACGCAGGTATTCCGTTCATAGGGCAGGCTTTAGGCATAGCCCAGGCAGTGTTTATGGGTGCGCAAGGTGCCATGTCAATATCAGAAATTGCCAAACAAAAACCAGGCTTTGCAAGCGGTGGTCAGTTTCGGTCAGACGGTAGAGGTTCCCTCCTATCCGGTTATAGTCGCACAGACGACACCAATGCCTACCTACGCTCGGGCGAGGCTGTGGTAGTATCAGAAGCTATGCGCAACCCCTGGGCGCGTAACCTGGTAAGCGCTATTAACGTGGCCCATGGCGGCAGGGATTTCTCTGTTGCCAATCCGGGCAGGGGTTACGCTATTGGTGGCATATTTACTGATGGCGGTAATGCTAACAGGTATTACAGTCAGCCTGCTAATGATGTTAAAGATTTAGCCAACACGCTGGCTTACCAAATGATCAACAACTTCCCTCCTGTTTATGTAGATGTTAAAGATATTAACACACAACAAAGCATAGTGGCCAGGACGGTGGATAGGGTAAATTTGTAGCCCCCTAACCCCCTAACCCCCTAAAGTGGGAATTATCAGCTTAAATAAAAATCTATTTATTAACCAATAAAAAAGCTTCCCCTTTAGGGGACGGGAGGGGTATGAATATAAAAACAGCTAACGCCTTATTTGATGAAGGCATATTTTCTGAATTATATAAAGCCGGTTTTATAACGGCCAAGGTATTTACATATCGCGAGATCTATTTATGGGTAATGGCCCAGATGCAGATACGCGGCATTACAAAAAACCAGGCGGTGCTGGAGGCCGAAGTTAAGTTCGACAAAGACGAACGCACCATTTGGCGGGCATTGAACAGCTTTACTGATGGTGACAAAACGGTGTCACCATTGGATAAAAATAATTTTACGACATTTGATATATGCCAATAGGCATAGTTTTCAATTAGCCTGCACTGTCATTCTGAGCGACAGCGAAGAATCTTGTAAACCATAACTGTACAGCGCGCTCGGTTAGTAAGCGTATAAGATTTTTCGCTATCGCTCAGAATGACAAAAACGATTACTGACAAAACAGTGTCACCACCAAGCCGGAAAATAGTACCGACATTTGTATAGTTCACATCTGAACAAAGATTCGCAGGATTTAAGGATTATAGGATTACTACCAGCGAATTGAGACTACTGACAAAACAGTGTCACCATCAGGTCGGAAAATAGTACCGACATTTGTATAACACCAGGCGGCAAGCCAGCCACCAAGCAATCTTTTTTACACCAATTAAACCTTCCGGACTTTCCGTCTTCCCGACTTCCGGACCCAAAAAAATGAACTACAAAATTTACTTATATGATACTGATACCGAGGGTATCGGATCGGGCAAGCTGTCATCCGCCCAAATAAAATTGCAGTTAGCAGCAGCGGCCGGCCAGGATGTAGACGTTCACATTAGCTCGGCGGGGGGCAGCGCGTTTGATGCCATAGCCATCTACGATCTGTTGAAGAAATACCCGGGCAATGTAACTACTTACATTGATGCGCTGGCCGCCTCAGCTGCCTCGGTTGTTGCCATGGCTGGTGACGACGTTGTGATGAGCAAATATGCCCTGCTGATGATACACAAACCCATGGTGGGCAGCGGCGGCAATGCAGACGAATTGCTGAAAGATATTCAGTTACTAAATGTGGTACAATCGCGCCTGGCGGCAATTTATGAAGACAAAACCGGGTTGGACGGCGTCACTATTAATAGTTTGATCGACTCCGTCACCTGGCTTACTGCCGACCAGGCGCTTGACCTCGGGTTTATTGACCAGATTGAGGATTACCAGGCAGAAATAACCAATACCGCCATTATTCAGAATTACACCACAACTGCACCAGTATTTTATCAGCGCTACATTAACAAAATCTTACAAAAACCCAATAACAACAGTATGAACACAGAAAATCAAGAACTGATCCAGAAAACCGCCTCGGTTTTGGACAAGATTATGAACTTCTTTAAAAAAGTGGTAAACAAACAAACTATTACAGACAAAGGCACCCTGCACCACGCCGGTGAATTATGCGAAGGCACAGAAGTTTACCAGGACGAGGAATGACCACCCCCGCAATTACCGACAACTACACTACAGCAACCGGCAAAAAAATAAAGATAAAAAGCGGCCAGGTTGAGAAGATTGACGGCGAAGATACAGACCCCGAAGCGGAGGAAGAAGAAGATATTTTGCCGGAAAGCATATTTAAATCTGGCAAACAAAAAGAAATTAAAAATCGCGTGCAGGAAATAAAAGCTAAGCTACATGCCCAAAATGGATTACTTACCGAAGCAAAAGCCGCGTTGGAAGAAGCTGGCCGCAGGCTAAACAAAACCCACACCGAAATTAAGAACGAAATTAAATCAGACTTTACACCCGAAGGTTCAAAACGCAGCAGCAAAGCAAAGACCGAAACCCAACCTTTTTTTGCGCCAAAAACCACCCTGGCGCAAAATGCGGTTAAGAAAGCAGTTTCTAAATAGTGTGTGGTGAATAGTGAGTGGTTGATTAGGTTAAATAGCTCTTACCCCTCCTCGATACTCACAAGCACTCACCTAATAAACATAATCAACTAATAACTCAATAAAAATTAATGGCTCAATTTACATTTACAAACAATACCTACGCCGGCGAAGCGCTGGCCGGGTTTATGGCAAGCACGCTGCTTGAGGCCGATTCGGTTAAGCGCGGTTTGCTAACCGTTATCAACGACGTAAAATCGCGCAAGGTGATACTTGACGTTGACGACGATGTGGTGCTGCAAAATCCATCAGGCACCTTTACAGACCAGGGCACAACCGCATCACAAAAAGAAAGCTACCTGGACCCTGTTGTGTACGAATTTATGAAACAGGAACAATGGGATAAGCTAGTACAATCATGGGAGGCGCAAAGCCTTAAACCAGGCGCCTTTATGGATTACGAAGGCGTGGTAGACCTGTCTGACTTTATGGTGCAGCGTTACCTTACCAAAATACAGATTGCTAACGAGCGTTTGTACTGGTTGGGAAAAGCATCAACAAGAGAGGCCGCATTTACGGCAAGTTTTGATGGCTTACTGCCTACCATCGCCGGCGCCTCAGGCGTCTACAAAGTGGGCTTGGGCAAGCTGGCAACTTCAATGGCTGCAACCGCTATCAACGCGTCAGGCATAGTAACAGTATCAAGCACCGCAACACTGGCAGACGGTGATGTTGTAAGCATTACGGCAGTAACCGGATCAAGCAAAGACACCACAAATGGAGGTGGCGGAATTGACGTGCAAGGACAATCGTACTTCATAAAGGTACTAAGCTCAACCACTTTTCAATTGGTGCGCAATTACAACGAGATCAACACACGCAAAGCGGCAGCATTCTCTGGCTCTTCTACCGCCGCCACTGTAAGCTACATTAACGCAAGCAATGTGCTGGATGTGCTAAGCGGAGTTTATGCGCAGCTGGATCCGGCTGATAGAAGTCAGGATGATTTCAATTTGCAGATACCTTTCCACGTGGGTTATGCTTACGCACAAGCGCAGGCTAACAAAGCGGTGAACGTATTGAACGCCTTTACCGACAAAAAGAAAATGGATTACCTGGGTTTACCATTGCAACTGATGAACCACTGGCAGGCCAATACCATTTTGGGCGCCCGCTCATCAAACCTTTTCCTGGGTGTTGATTTACTGGGCGATGCTTCAGAACTTTCAACCGTTTACATGAAGCCTTACACCAATGACAATGTGGTGCGCATGAAAGCCCGTATGAAAGCTGCGGTTAACTACAAATTTGCTAACGAGTTATTTTACCTGTCGGCGTAATATTAATGAGTGAATTAGTGATTGAGTGAGTTAGCGATTGCTGTCTTTAACTCACCAATCACATTCACTCCTTCACTCAATCACTAATTAAATAAATAATTACTCTATGTCAATTTACAATAAAATAAATGCAGGCTTTGCCCTGGGTGCTGATGACCCTATAACCTCCGGGGTTGAGGATGTGATCTACATCTTTAATCAGGATGACATTACCATCTCTTACGATACACTTAATCCCCTGATAGTAGAAGATCTTACAGCGGTCGGATCAGCTAAAGTTTACAAGTTTCAAGGCACAAATAACAGCTTTAACTCCATATCAAAAATTGCTAAAACAGCGGTCGGTCCGCGTTATACGGAAGAAATAGACTTTAACATTGCCGGTCTTTCTGTTGATATCAAAGCACAATTGCAAGCAATGGGCTACGGACGTGTATGCGCCGTGTTAGTTAACAACTACAAATCAAGCGACTCGGCAATTGAGTTGTTCGGTGCGGTAAACGGCTTGATCCTTACCGAAGCAGAGCGAAACGCAGCTGATGAAAGCCTTGATGGCGGCTACAAATTAAAGCTAACCAATCCTGATAAGTTGAAGGAGCCCTACCCCCCACGCGCGGTTTCTATCCCTCCAGTTAGCGGAAGCGCTACCTATGCGAGCACTATTGCAGCATTAGAGGCCCTGGTATCCTAATTATTTCCGGCGGCGGGGTGATACAGCCTGTCGCCGGAATCACCAAGTCCTTTTATAAACGTAAAACAATCAATACAACATGAAAACCTATCTGCCACAAATTGAGCGACGAATTTTAGTGAGACCCAACCAAACGTTTGGCATACTTAACTATGATCTGGACAACGCTTACCCTCAACGCATGCTTGAGCTGGTGGCGCAATCGCCAACTGCTAAAGATTGCTGGAACAAGCGCGCGAAATTCATTGCAGGTAATGGCTTTGAAGAACAAGACCTGGGCAAACAAATAATAAACCCCAATGGCCTCACTCTTGCTAAATTACTTAAGGCTGTGGCGCAGGATCTGGCGCTGTTCACCGGCTTTGGCATCCATATAAACTACAACGCCAACTTTAAAATAAGCTCCGTTAACTATATTAAGTTTGAAGATATCCGCATGGGCGATATTGACAATATTGAAACTGCTGATAAATACGGCATATATTCTGACTGGGGTAAAAAAACTTGGAAACACGTCTCGCGCAGCAAAATAGCCTTTATTGATAAGTACGATCCGGACGCCGGAATAATAAAAAAACAGGTTACCAAAGCGGGCGGTTGGAAAAATTACAAAGGGCAGCTTTACTACTTTAATCCTGCTGTTGATGATTACCCATTAATAGAGGCCGACAGCGTTTGGGAAGATTTTGAAACCGAGGCCGGTATAAAAACCTTCAATAATCGCGAGGTAACTACGGGTTTTTTGCCATCAACCATGTTGTTTATGCAATCGCGCAGGGAAGAGGCGGACAATGCAGGGCCAGATGTTGAACAAAGCGCGGGCAATCAAATATCGCAACTTGAAAAAGACCTTGGAACTTTCCAAGGAGCAAAAAGTGCTCAAAAGATCATCGTTATAGAGTATGAGGATGAAAGCCAGAAGCCAGAGTTTCAACCTTACTCTATTCAAAACAACGATAAGCTTTTTGAAGCGACCGAGAAATCTGTTGAAGCGCGGATAATTAAAGGCTTTTCTGTACCGAAAGAACTTATCAATGCCGAAAAATCATCCGGCCTAAGTAACGGTGGCGAGAAGAAACAAGCCATCAGGGAGTTTAATGACAACACTGCAGCAGAAAGGTCGGCCTTATCAGAAAGCTTTGAGGAAATATTCAATAACTTCTGCACTCCTATCAACCCGTCAGCTAACTGGAACATTATACCGGTTCCGGCAACTGTGGCCGATGACAGTCCGGGTCGTACCGCCGGTTCAAGCATCAATCAATTACTGTTGTCAGATCTACCTGCCGACAATAAAATAGCCATAATGGTTTACGCATACGGCTTTAAACAACACGAGGCGGAAAGCATGGTGACTCAATAATCCATCGGCCACGCAATAAATAATATATATGATTTTAATAGACCAGCTAACGTTTCAGCGGTACGAGGATATCTCTGCAAACATAAAACCCGAACGCCTGAAAGTTTTCGTTACCAAAGCCCAGGATCTTGATCTTAAGCCTTTTTTGGGCAGATCGCTTTACTATGATTTTATCAAGCATTTTAATGAAGACGGCACGATAAAAGACGATGCCTCGCAGCATTACAAGGATCTTTTGAATGGCAGTGAGTATTTAGACAAACGCGGACATATTGTTTTATACGAAGGGTTGCTACCAACGCTTTTATACTTTGCTTTTTCGCGATTTATTGAGGCTGATGCCATAAGGTATACCGCCACAGGGCCGGTACAAAAACAAGCCGACCAAAGCATTCGCCTATCACATTCCGAAATTACAAAGTTGGTTCAGCAACAGCGCAGCGTTGCTAATGCTCACGCTAACGATGTTGATAAATTTCTATGGGATCATCGCGCTGACTTTCCTCTTTGGGAACCTGGGAGCAAAAACCGCAGCGCAAGGCAGTCGGGACCGCGGATACGTAGTGTTGATAAATCGGATTATAACTACCCGGGCGACTTATTTAATCAACCTGATTACTTACCCATAAATAATTAACAATGGCAGATAAAAAACTAAGCGAATTACCTTTAACATCCGCCATAAACGCCGAAGATATATCGCTGTTGGTAAGCGATGGCACCGACTATAAATTCGCGTTCGGCACGCTGCTGCAATTTATTGGCAGTAATCTTAACGTTGGGGCAAAAGTAACTGTCGGCACAGTAATGCCTTCAAATTCAACCGGTAAAAACGGCGATCTTTTTATTAAAACGGATACCGGCGCGTTTGCCCAGAAAGGCTCAGGGGTTTGGACGGTGGTTTACACTATACCGTCATCTACAGGGGTAACAAACGGCACCATTTTATATGGCGTAGGCGCGCCGGGAAGTGGCACAGGTAGTGATAACGACACCTATATTAACACAGGTACCGGGATATTTTATAAAAAGACTGCAGGAAGCTGGAACCAGGCATTTTCTATGCAAACCGGGCCGCAGGGACCACAAGGTACTGCCGGAACCAATGGCACCAACGGAACAAACGGTTTCAGCGTACTTAATGGCACCACCACTCCCTCCAATATAAGCACCGGCGTAAATGGCGACTTTTATATTAATACGTCAACTTACACCATTTACGGGCCAAAAACCGGAGGTGTTTGGGGAGATGGGATGTCTTTAATAGGAACCAGCATTCCTAATGGTGGTACTGCCGGCCAGGCATTGGTTAAAACCAGCGATGATGATTTTGATGCGAACTGGGGCGATATTGATGTCGCGTTTGAGAATATAACAGGAGATGTCAACGATAATGCTTCACTATTGGCTGCGTTAGGTGGCAAAGCTGATCTGGTAGCCGGCAAAGTTCCATCGGCGCAACTGCCCAGTTATGTAGATGACGTTTTGGAGTTTAGTAATTTTGCCGCACTGCCGGCAACCGGCGAAACCAGCAAAATATACGTAACACTGGATACTAACTTTGAATACCGATGGAGTGGATCTGCTTATATTCAGATAGTTGCTTCACCGGGTAGTACTGATGCAGTACCCGAAGGGAGCGCTAATAAATATTTTACTGCGGCAAGGGCTTTAGCATCACTGTTAACCGGCATTGGCTTTGGCGACGCTACTGCAATTACGGCTACTGATAGCTTTTTGAGCGCCTTTGGTAAGCTGCAAAAGCAAATCACCAACTTTTTTGACATAGTTTATACAAAAGCGATATCTGTAACAAATAATGGCTTCATTTCGATAAACCGTACTAACAACACCAGGGGTATTTTTTTGACTGCTGATGGCCTTAAAATCATCACAGGTGATGGCACTGTTGTTGACGGTACATCAAATTTCACGGAGGTAAGTAAAGGCTTATTGTCGTTTAGGGATTTAGGTACTTACTGGCAAGAGATAAGGCCTAACGATGGAACACTAACAGGCAACGGTACCTTTAGGTTACCAAATAAAACAGGAAATAAGATTTTAGCAACTATAGATGATATAACGGGCGGTGGGACTACAACACCGGTTTGGAACCGTAAGGGCGTCGCTATTGAAGCTGAGTTACCAACTGACGAAAATGTGACTGGCGAAGCTACTGTATTGTACGAAACCGCCGCAACTATATTTACAACCACACAGGATGGTAAAGTTTTCAAATGCTGGTTTACGGTAGGCTGGGATAATCCTAATATTTGTTATGCTGAAAGCTTGGATGGCATAAAGTGGATTCGTCGTTCGGGCTTTGTGGTTGTGGATCACTATCGCAGCACTGTCCTTAAGGTAGGATCTACTTACTATATGTACGCCGCGTACAAAGGAGCCGCGCGAATTGACCGCTTAACGTCTACAGATGGCGTAACGTGGACGCTGACTAACACAGGTGTTGTAGTAAAAAACACCGGCAGCTGGAATAGCGGTACCGTACAAAATAGCTGTGTTATTTACGATTCGGGCACCTGGAAGATGATTTTAGAAGGTTATAACGCAGGGACAGGAGTGGCTTCTTTGGGCTATTATACGTCTACGGATGGCATTATTTGGACAGAATACGGGAGCAATCCTGTGTTATCCTTAAGTGCACGTTCGTGGGGTGGCCCCAATATCCATAAGGTTGGCTCTACCTTTTATATGTGGTGTCACGGCACCTCCGTTCCAAATTCTCAAACTCCTACTGATCTTTACCGATTTAGCTCAACCGATTTAATTAATTGGACAATAAACGCTGCTGGCGCACCTATTTTAAAACGGTTAATGAGCGATGAGGGGGTGAACAATTCACCCGGCCAGGTAGGTGATGCAGATGTAGTAGAAGCTAATGGCAAAACCTATTTATTCTACGCAGGGGTGATTAATGGGCTGGTGCAGTCAACGTACCATCTAAAGGTAGCGGTTGCTGATATGACAATGGCAGAACTTGTAACTACAAACGAAGGCGACGGTGGTATATTAGAGCACTCCACACCAGATGTTTACACAAAGACGCAAAGCGACGCTAAATATTTAACAAAAGGAACTCCGAACCCATTACAGGTTGGAAATATTGGTATACAGGGCTATTTGAGAGTAGCACGTAACGCGGGGGGTACATCTTCTCGGCCCCAAGCGCAATATGATGCAGATCAAATATACTTTTATAATTCAGCAGACGGCGGTGATGGTGTTAATTTTATAGGTGCGGGTGCTACCGGCTGGAATATCACTTCTATGGGGAGCGTAGCATTTACAAAATACGGCGGTGGTACTATGGCTGTTTTAGGACTCGATGGTAGTCTGGCGTTAGAAGGAGGTATAAGTGTAAAAGGTATAGGTTCCGATTATGTAGGTGGCGCGGCTTACGATGTTTTAGAGATGGGTAATAGCGGTAACGGCGGAATAGTTAGGGCTTCGGGTCGTACGTTTCGACGCGCTTGTTTTTCTAACAGTGACGCGGCTACGCGAAGCAACACCGCCGCTGAAGGCAGTGTTACGCCGACAGGAAACGGATCAGCATCCTTGCATTACCCTTACCCAAATTTAGTAGGGCGGCACTTTGTGTTTACGTTTAGTGGGGTATATTCTACGCCTGTTGGAGGCGGGGCTATAACTTTCCGGATTAAATACTGCGGCACTAATGTAGCCACTTGTACTTTAGGAGGGTTGGCAGCGTCCGCAAGCGCTTTGAGATTTGATGGTCAATGTAATATAGTTACAAAGTTTAAAAGTCCGGGTGAAGATGTACTGACCGGCGAGGCTTATGTAGACGGCGCAGTTACTTATTCAGTAGGAGACGACGCCGCGCCAAAAATGACGCAATTAAATAATGGCGGTGCTTTAATAACCGGATTGAATAATGGTTATTACAATGGCACCTATGATGTTACAGCGCAGTGGGACACGGCAGACGCAGCCAAAGTATTGAAAGTGACCCGCTTGCTAGTGGAAATGGTAGGCTAATCAGAAATCAATTTCTTGCCGACTTTTTGCATAGGTATTTCGATTAAATGATATAGCGGTATTGAAATTATAAGGCTTAATGAAAATGTCAATAAATAGTTCACGATAAAATTCAAGATAGCAGTGGGTTCATTTGTCGCGCCAATAGTGTTCCATGCAGCAGACTTTTGCAGCAGATAAAGCACGGCCCAATGCGTTACAAATATGGTATAACTTAACTCGCCAGTTAATTTAAAAAAAGAGTTGAACAATAGCCCATTATGATACCGATGCAATGAAAATATTATCATCGAAAATACCGCTGCTATTAAAAGATAGTCTGGCATAAAATTTGAAAAATCAATCGCCAGACCACAAGTTACAATGCACGTTCCTATAAAAAGAACTTTAGGCGAAATGCGATCATCCGTTTTGTAGATTACAAAGTATAATAAAATGCCCAGGCTAAAACACGGTAATTGGCTCGGTAGGTATAAGAACAAATAATCATTCCATAGCCTCGTATCAGATATTAACGGGTGCCTTTGTAAGGTAATGTGTAAAGCAAAGCGTAAGCAGATAGTAAACACTACGAAGATGAAGGCATGCTCCAAATGCCTTATTTTGTTAAATAAAAATGGCATAAACAAGTAAAACACTGTCTCTATTGCAACTGACCATTGCCCTGGAAATATGCTATTTATCCAGTATGGATTAAAGCTATTGGTGAATGTTAGTGTGCTTAAAACGTTGCCAACAGTTATGCCTGACGCATTGCCCAAAAAATAGCGGGGCCCGGTTCCATATAGCCAAAGATAGTAGCCAACGGCGACAAAAAATAGCGGGACTATTCTAAAAAAACGCCGAATAAAGTAATTTTTGATTGGTGTTTTTTCACCCTTTCTATTGCTGAACGACAAAAACAATGTGAAGGCACTTAAAATATAAAAGAGTTGAACGCCTCTCGCTCCATTGTCAAAAACAGAAAGTATATATGGGTGAATGTGCTGCATCCCGTCTGAATACATTCCGACATGCACCAATAGCACCATCAAAATAGCCACAGCTCTTAAAATTGTGATGCAGTCCAGTCGATTCATCATAAACAAATAAACAAAAACAAATTGTATCACATGAATAAAACTATATACTCTTTTCATGTGCTAACAATACTTAAACTAACCAACAGCTATGTTTGTCATTACTGTCATGAAATAGCCCATTTCACCAATTATCCGGTACCAGAATATCCTTTTCTTATAAAACCCACAAATTTCATTGCGATTGCTTCCAGCCAATCGGCTGAAGTATGTATTCATTTAAAAAACAATACCATCCCCATGCCGCTATCCTCACTACTACCCTTACTGTGCTCGGCCGCGTTCGGTACATTGCTAACTTTATTTGCAACACGAAAAAAAAACAACGCCGAAACGCAATTATTTAACACCGAAATATATAGCACCATGTTGGGTGATCTGCGTGCGCAACTTAATATGCAGGGCGAACAGTTAAAAAATCAGGCACAACAGATCCTTAATTTACAGAAAAAAGAAACAGAGAACGTGCGCATTATTAACCTGCAGCAAAAACGGGAGCGTGAGCACCTCACTAAAATAAAACAATTAGAGGCTACCATCCGCCAGATGGAAAGCCGCATTAATCACCTTCAATATCAATTATATGGAAAACAAAGCTAAACCCGGCTCAACATCGCCGTTTTACAAGTACTTATTAAAACACAACGAATATCTGTTGCTTGCATCAGCAATATTGATTTTCTGGCTCTCGCCGTTTGTATTAAGGGCCATTGACCCTACCGCCGGAAGTTATGATGTGGGCGTGCTACAAATACCTATAACCGCAATTATAAGCTTTTGCATTTTTCAGTCGGTAGTGTGGGTAACCATGAAGTTAAACTGGTTATCGCTTCGCACTTATTTTGAAGAAGAATTTATTTACGATTTTAAACAGCTTCCCTCATGGTTAAAAATTATTATCTCATTATTGGTTTACTTTTTATTAATGTTTTCGTTGGTGCTGCTCAACCAGGTAATACAAGGGCAAGCGTACAGCATACCTATGCCAGTCAAGTAGGCATACACGAGCTAACGGGCAATAACGACGGTAAGCAGGTGGAAGTTTATTTAAAGTATGTTGGTCTGCAAAAAGGCAATCCCTGGTGTGCGGCGTTTGTTTGCTGGGTGCTTGGTCAAAACGACGTAGCTAACCCTAAAAGTGGGTATTGCCCCATACTATTCACTGCTCAGAACAAAATATGGAAACGCATGTCAAAAACTAGTTTAATCCCATTAATGGGTGACGTCTTCGGAATTTACTTCCCGGAGAAAAAGCGCGTCGCTCATGTTGGCTTCGTAGACAGTTGGACTAGCAAAACCGTAATTACGGTTGAAGGAAATACCAACGATGCCGGTAGTAGAGAAGGCGATGGCGTTTACAGAAAAATAAGATTAACCAGGCAGATCTACGCCGTAACCCGATTTATAAAATGAAAAATAGTCACTTCTTATTATTGGCCTGTATGCTACTCTCTGCCTGCGCTAAAAAAACTTATTTAGCAGATAGCAACACACTTTCACATCAAATTAAAGCGATCACAGACTCAACAGAGCACAAAACATCTTTAATAACCGACAAAACCATCACCTTTATTAACAGAACAATTGATACTAATATAGTTGTTACCGGCAAAGCGCTTAGCGGTTATTTAGTTCGCTCTCATTCGTTAGACAAAGACACAAGTGCGCATTTTGAAAACGACGATTTAAATCTGTTTCTTCAGATAGATAGGACCGGTAAGGCCACAGCCACAGCCATTCCAAAAGTAAAAACCATAAAAGCAAAAGTGTTTGAGCGGATAGCTGTTTATAACAACCTAACAAGGGAAGAAAAAGCTGACGTTAATGTTAAAAGTGAATTAGCTGTTAAAACAAGCGATACTGTTAAACACACTAAAAAAGAAGTTTCAGGTAACACCACATTTAGCTTTAGCTTGATAATAATAATATTGTTGGTTAGTGTTCTTATCTGGATTACACAGAAATTTACTTTTCTGGGAAAGTTACTTAGATAATATATTAAAGGAGAAGTGCCCGGAACGAGATTCGAACTCGTACATCCTTACGAATGCCACCCCCTCAAGATGGTGCGTCTACCAATTTCGCCACCCGGGCCTGTAATCACTAAGTCCGGATGCTAAATCTAAATTCTGATTTATGCATCCGGACTTTTCTTTTTGGATGTGCCCGAAGAGAGACTCGAACTCTCAAGAGACAATTCTCAACGGCTTCTGAGACCGCAACGTTTACCAATTTCGCCATCCGGGCATGTAAGCGGCAAAAACCGGCCACTTATTGGGGATGCAAATATAATGCTTTCGGTCAATTTGCCATTTATTTAAATAAAATATGCTGCGCTAAACTTTCAATAGCTTAAATAACTTAATTTAGGTTAAATACATCTCAACATGAAAGTTAAATATCCGCTGGTTGTAACCTTTGTTTTATCGATGATGATAGGCCGCCTAAACGCGCAAAAGATACAGGTGATTGAAACAAATAAACCGGTAAGCATCCGCGGCTTGTCTGTTGTGACCAATAAAGTGGCCTGGCTAAGCAGCAGCAGTGGTTACACAGCAATAACGCGCGATGGTGGCCATACCTGGAACTGGCAACAGGTTAAAGGTTTTGAAAAGGCCGATTTTAGAGACATAGAGGCGTTTTCTGACAAGGAAGCTATTATAATGAGTTCGGGCACACCGGCGTTAATATTAAAAACCACCGACGGGGGCGCAAACTGGCAGTTGAAATACCGGAACGATGACAAGGCCTATTTTTTAGATGCCATGGATTTTTCAAACAAGAAGCATGGTTTAATTTTAGGCGATCCTATCGATAAAAAGTTTTTATTGCTGGAAACGAATGATGGTGGAGATAGCTGGCATAAGTTTGCCAATCTGCCGGATGCAAAAGAAGGCGAGGCTGCTTTTGCCGCGAGTGGGACGTGTCTGAGAATTAGGTATGGTGGTGAGTTTTTTTCCATCGTAACAGGAGGCACGATTGCCCGACATTTGGTATTAGAAAAGCCATTTAAAGAATGGGCCTATTATGATTTACCTATTACCCAAGGAAAAGCAAGCAACGGAGCGTTTTCAGTTTCAGAAGGTGGGCTTGTAATTGTTGGTGGCAACTATTCAAACGACAAATATGTCGACTCTATAAGTTCTTACTTTTCAGGTCACACACTATATGTCAAAAGCAGACAGGGTCCAAAAGGATACCAATCATGTGTTGAATTAGTTGCTCCGCAAACTTACCTTTCTACCGGCACACCTGGCAGTAATATTTCACTAGATCATGGCGTTACCTGGCACCAAATTGATACCACAAGTTTCAACGTTTGTCGTAAAGCAAAAAGCGGAAGGCTCGTTTTATTGGCGGGAGATAAAGGTAAAATTGGCATTTTTACCCCGTAGTTTACTGTTAATGAAGTGCTTAAAAATATATTAAAAAATAGCTTGCAGCGTGTACTGATAAATCCTATATTTGCACCACTTTAAACAAAACGTTTAAATGATTCCGTAGCTCAGCTGGTAGAGCATAACACTTTTAATGTTGGGGTCCTGGGTTCGAATCCCAGCGGGATCACTGGAAGACCCTCCAAAATTTGCAAAACCCTTCAAATGACACGATTTGAAGGGTTTTTTGTTTTCAGATTACATCAAAAAATCCATTAAAATCGGGCGTAAAAGGGGCTAAATCGGGAGTCGGTACCAATGAAATTAATCGACTCCCGATTTAGCTCATAAACATCTGTTTATCAACTTGTTCATTAATTGAACATCTTGACTGGAAAGAACACAGGGACTACTTTTATTCATCTTTAAAATTAAAAAAATGAAAAAGACATTTAAGGTGCTGTTCTACCTCAAAAAGTCAAGAACAGCCAAAGAAGAGCGATTTCCGATCTATTTAAGATTAACAGTAGACAGCAAACGGGTGGAATGGAACACACAAAGAATGTGTAGCGCAGAGCAATGGAGCACAAAATCCTGCCGGATTTCGGGAACAAGTAAAGAAGCGAAAGCAACTAATGCCTGGCTGGAACAATTGAACGCAAAGTTGTATGAAACACAACGAGAATTGCTTGCGTCCGGAAAAGAGGTGACGGCCAAATCAATCAGAAGCCTTTATAACGGCGAATCCGTTGATGATATTCCAATCCATAAAATTTTGGAAGTATATCAATATCATAACGATCAATTTGCCAGTTTGGTGGGCAAAGAGTTTGCCATAGGTACGCTGAAAAAGTTCAAGACGGCCTACAAATCGTTAGAAGCGTTTATCAAGCATAAATACAAGGTAAATGATTTGTCGCTGGACAAGTTGAATCACCAATTTATTACCGAGTACGAATATTATTTAAAGACGGTTAACAACATCCAGCATAATACCGCTATGGGAATGATCAAAAAGCTGAAGAAGATAGTCCGTCAATGCGTAGCTAATGACTGGCTGGTGAAAGACCCATTTATGGCCTACAAAATAAAAACACGGGAAACACACCGTGCCTATTTGAGTGAAACGGAGATCGAAGAACTGACAAAAAAGAAATTCTCGACCGCTCGCCTCGAACTGATTAAAGATCTTTTCCTGTTTAGTTGCTTTACGGGGCTATCCTATGCCGACCTAATCGCGTTGAAGCCTTCAGATCTTGTTATCGGTATTGACCGGGAAATTTGGATAAACACCACCCGTACAAAAACGGGCACCTTATCACGTATACCACTACTGCCTCAAGCTTTAGAAATTATAGCCCGTTATCGTGATGATCCGAGGGCCCTTAATGCCGGTACTGTTTTCCCTTCGATTACTAATCAAAAAGTAAACGCCTACCTCAAAGAAATAGCAGATTGCTTAGGCATACAGAAGGAGTTGACCTTCCATTGTGCGCGTCATACATTTGCCACCACAGTTACTTTAACTAATGGCGTACCTATCGAAACCGTAAGCAAAATGCTTGGCCACCGTAGTTTGCGAACTACCCAAATTTATGCAAAGGTATTGGATAAAAAGGTGAGCGATGACATGGCTGTTTTGAAGAAGAAATATAGTAATGGCTAGTATTATATTGATCTGTACACACTAGGTCATTACACCGCTTAAACAACCGGAGCCGGAAGCAGGGAATTTGTCAAGGGCAACGGCGATAGCCGTTGTTCATATACCCTTGGCTATTTCACTGCGCGGGTATCTTTGTGACGGCGGTGCGGTGACCGTACTTGTTATGTGCGTTGGAGAAGCAGGCGTGTAGGAGGAACAAATACTACCTGCGTGAGTCGGCGAGGCGGATTGCTGAATGGAACCCGGCGTTAAGCGCGTGGTGCAATGCAGCAACCTGCCGCAGCCGCATAGTGTTTATTTTCCATTACATTGAATATCCCTGACTTTGATCATTATCGTGTCCATAGCCGCGACCTCTCTTTCTTTTCCGCCGCTGGTGGTCATCCTGAGTAGGTGAGCCTCCAATAGACTGACCACCTTTCAACAAGATATCAATCAGGCTGGCACCATGGCTATGACCCTGCTCGACAACAATCTTGTTAGCCTGCTGCACACGGTACTGTTCTTTTACTTCCTTTTTCTGCTCGTAAGAGCCATGTTTAAGCGTATTGGCATACTTAAACGACTCCTTGACATCCCGGTCGTAATCAAACATCCGGTCAAACAAAGCTTCTGACATCTGCTTAAACGCAACCCTGTCAAATTGCCCGACCTTTTGGCTATGAGCGGCATTTTTCCCTTTTGAATTATTGAGCGGGCTCAGCTTTATTCTATCGCTCGCGTCCTTACGGCTAACAATGATTTGAACGTGCATCTGTTCGCCTGGCTTGATGTCGCCTTTAGCTGCCTTTCCTTTTCTTACCTCCAGGTCTTTATAAGTATAGTAGCGGTTCTGCTCCAACTTGCCGTAATAAACCAGGTCTTTGTTGCTATCGATGCCGCTGCGCTTAAAGTTTCTGGCATAAGCATCCATGACCAGGTTAGCATAATCTTTCAGGTAAGCCTTCGCGCCTTGTCCGCCATACAGTTCCTTTAGGTATCGGATTTCCTTTTCGCTTGGGCTGATATTGATGAGAAAGAACTTGGTATCGTCCTTTGAAAGCTTTGCTATATTACCATCGATGCCCTGCCTGACCTCATAAGGCTGAATGTTATTCCGGTCATGGCTGAACCAATATTCCGGCTGATGATTTTGATCCAGCTTTTCGGCCAGCCGGTTTTCCTTTTCCAGGTAAGCAACCAGTTGACTGCTGCTGCCTTTGTTGTTGCCGGTCTCGCTCTTAGTAATATTAATGTGCATAATCGTTATTTTTGAAATTGTCACAGCTCCGTATACGTAATTATCTATAAATTATTTACCTGTTCCCTGGTAAAGCGCATTAGTTCGTCTTTATCCGCCTGCTTACTGAGCATGGTCATCTTTTCCCGCTCGGTCATGTAATATTCCAGAATTCCGCTGAAGTGTTTCTTTAATTTGTTCTTATCAAGCTGTGCGGTATCTAACCTGTTTAAAAACTCGGCAATACGATTGATAGCCGTTACCTGTCCTGTATAAGCTTCCCGTTGCTGCTTGTTATGGACGATAACATGCTGGTTAAAGCCATCCAATATCTTACCCTGCGCCGCACTCATTCTTTCACCATCCTTCTTGATCGGTATCAATAAATCTTGTTCCTGCGTTTTGATAAAAGCCACGATGTTATCGGTCTTACGGTTGATTGCGTTCTTTAGCAAATCATCGTTCAAGTCCCTTGGATCTTTCTTGGTCTTATAGAAATAATCTACCATGTAAGTAAACAAATCCAGCTTCGATAGCCCGCATTTATTAGCGACTGTTTGCAGCTTATTATCCGTTTTCTCCAAAAATCGTATCGTCTTGTTATTTTCATTTGTTGCCATCATTCACACATTATCATTGTCTGGTATACCGCCAGGTATACTGATTTCCTTTTTAATAGTAGAAAGCGGGGGCAAAGTATACCATCGGTATACGCAAAACCGCCTTAGCCCCGCAGGGCGAGCGGAAAAAGTCGGGTGCGCCCGACTTCCGCTCGCTCCCCCCGCTTTCGCGGAAGCACATGAGATACCCCGATAGGTCGATCCATAGATCGGTCGATATAGAGATATTCTTTTTCATCAAGATTTTAAGATTTGCCAGTCGTCGGGCCAGCAAACCTGGCTGCCGAGTTTTGGATGATAAGACGGTTGGTAGCTGATGTAACCATAAGCATCCAGCTCCCTGATACCTTTATGGTAAGTCGCTATCGATGCAATCTTGCTGTAAGCCATCAGTGTCTTGCGTGTAATGGCAAATGGACTAACAAAGCCGCTTCGCCGCCAGTGGACGAACAGTCCGGTAAAAAGGCTAACATGAGTTGCGTTTAACCGTTCGTCTTTACTCATGCATCGGAGCAATTTTGCATAGCCTGAAAGTTCTGGTGTTAAAACAGTCGCCTTCATTTCATACCACCTTCCAACAGCTTGTTGATGTCCTCAAGCTTATAATAGATGATGCTGCCGATGCGGGTAAAGCTGAGTGAGCCATTGATACGCAAATTTTGCAAAGTACCTGGCGAGATTTTCAGCAGCTTCCTAACCTCGTTACTTTTCAGCCATTTCTTGGATGCGCCTTGCCCATCAAGTTGCACAAGCTTTTTTATCTCTGTTAATAGCCTGCTTTCAAACTCTCTTAAATCTTCTTTGGTGATGATCTCTAAATTCATTCTGCCCTCCGTGTTTTGGGTTAATAACTAAACCGGTTCGCGGGAACGATCATTTGGATTCCCTTGAACGCAATGGTTCAAAGGTCAAGGGCAAAAGAGCGAAATGAATGACCAATGATGGCGTTTGGTCAGATTTGAAGGGCAAACGCTATTCCCTGTCTTTAGGAACTATTTTGAAAAGCTTGTCTTCTTCAGCGATATTAATATACTTGGCAGGTTTATCATCCTTATTAGCCGGGAAGTAGTTATGGGCAGTGTCAATGGAGATGTCCTTATCGCCGTGTTTGAAATACTTAGCGATCATTTTATACCAGGGACTTTGCCCTTGTGAGCGGCCTAGCTTATTGTCATTAGGCAATTTCAAATCCTGTATCTGATGTATAACATGTATGAACGGAGCTAGGCCGCCCTTGCTTAATACGATCTTTTCACTGGCATCATATTTGGTTGCTTCTTTCAATTGTGCTTCCAATATTTCAATTTTAGAATTCAACCTGTCGATCTCCCGGTCTTTTTCTGCTATGACTGATTCAATAGGTTCAAGCTTATGCCAGCGGTCAACGGTTTTAATAAAGCTCAGGAATACTTCCAGCTTCCTGACGCTTGCCATGTGATTGGGATAGCTGGATGAAAACGGGTCCTTTTTCTTATAATGATCAATACGGTTGATGACGATATCCGTCACATGATTAAAGTACTGTTCTTCCTGGTCAGGGAGGCTTTTTGAAAAGTAATCAAAGTGGAAGTAGTAATATGGGCCGTATTCTTGTTCTTCCAAATCATAAAGCTTCTTCAAAAAAAAGTTGTCAGCAAGCCCTTTGTTTTGGATAATGGCATTACCTATCTCGAAACGGTGAGGTGAAAAGTCAAATGGGTTGCGGAATTTGAAGTAGGGTCTGTGTGTTGGCATATTATAAATTTGACAGTCTAAATCATAGCACAATGTGGATTCGGCATCACATAAAAACAATAAATATCATCTTGACTAAATGTTGCTATTTTTAGAAAATATTGTTGAATGTTTTTTTATCTACAAAACATAAAGTAGTTATTTAACAATCCTAATTTAAAACAAAATGTGTTTATTTATTCAAATTGGGCATAATATGTTAAATTGCGAGCATTATTACTATTATTATGCGCGATGTAAAATCGTAATTATAAAAAGATTTGACAAAACTCATTAAATTAATGTGAACTTTTTTATTAAAACGCCAATAAGCTATTTCGCCATGATATTTATTTATACAATAATTATACGGAGTACCCCCAGTTCATTATTAAAATCCAATGTGTTCCACTAATGAATGAAATAAATTCAAACATATTAAGCAAGCAAAGTAACAACGATGAAATGTCAATAAAGGAAGTGTTTGCATCATTACAAAGAGTCTACAGATATCTAATGTCAAAATGGCTACTAATAGCAGCTATAACATTTGTAGGCGTTTTGTTTGGCTTAATATATACTTACTATAAACCAACTATATATGTTGCTGATACTACATTTGTATTAGAAGACAACGATAAATCTGGAGGTTTGTTAGGACAATATGGAGGTATAGCATCTATGGTCGGTATAGACGTGGCTGGAGGTAATAATGGAATTTTTCAGGGTGATAATATCCTTGAGCTATATAAGTCAAGAAATATGATACGTCGCGCATTATTAAGTTCTATTGAAAACACGACAAATAAAAAACTGATAGACTATTACATTGATTTTAGTAATTTAAAGAAACAGTGGACAAGCCCGTCTTTGAAGTATATTAACTTTGATGTAAAGCCAAATATATCATTCTCAAGATTGCAGGATAGCGTGATCGATAAGATTACCGACGATATCAGTAAAAATAATTTAAATGTAAGTAGACCAGATAAAAAGTTAAGCATTATTGAGGTGGAAACGAAATCAACAGATGAATTTTTTGCAAAAAACTTCAATTTGCAAGTTGTAAAAACTGTAAACGATTTTTACATAGAAACTAAAACTAAGAAGGCTTTACAAAATTTATCAGTTTTACAAAAACAAACAGATTCAGTAAGGAATATATTAAATGATGCTATTTATAATACCGGTTCTACAACAGATGCAACACCTAATTTAAATCCAAACAAACAAGTACTTCGTATTCCTATTCAACGCGCTCAAATAAATGTAGAAACAAATAAGGCGATATTAACACAATTAGTACAAAACCTCGAACTGGCTAAAATTTCGATAAGACGAGAAACGCCACTGATACAAATTATTGACCAACCAATTTATCCATTAGTTAAAGAAAAAACAGGCAGAGTTAAAGGAATGATTGTGGGAGGATTTTTGTTCGGATTGATTTCTACCCTTTTATTTACCTTATCATTTACAATTAGAAAAATTATTAAAGGTCTTATTAGTGAATAATTCATCATTAAAAAAAATCTCCAGTTTCTTTATAAAAGGCCACCAAAGAACCTTAATAGCTAAAAAAAACATCCTTATATCGCTAATTGCTAAGGGCGGGTCAATGTGCGCTACGTTTTTATTGGTACCGATGACCATCAATTATGTTAATCCTAAACAATATGGTATTTGGTTAACATTGAGCTCCATTGTTGGATGGTTCAATTTTTTTGATATGGGATTGGGGCATGGCTTAAAAAACAGGTTAGCGGAGAGCAATGCTTTGGGTGAAAACGAAAAATCAAGAATATATATCAGTACAACATATACAATTATCGCAGCAGTTGCTCTGATAATTTTTATCGTTTTTTCAATTATAAGCAAGTTTATTGACTGGACAAAAGTGCTCAACACATCCGATTTATCTGACATTAAATTATCCACACTCGTTTTAATTGTTTTTGGTGCTTTTTGCCTTCAACTCGTAACACAGCTTATTTTTAGTATACTTACAGCATTTCATATGATATCCATTGTCTCTGTAGTAAATGGACTGGGACAAGTATGTTCTTTGATATCTGTGTTCTTACTGACGAAATTTGCACACCCATCCTTATTATATTTAGTACTAGTACTAATTATTTGTCCTATTCTTTGTCAGGTTATTACTTCTATAATATTTTTTTTAGGCAAGTTTCATAATTATTTTCCTAGATACAGTGATGTTGATTTTCAATATGCAGGTAAATTATTAAGCATCGGAGGAGGTTTCTTTTTTATCCAGATAGGTGCTTTATTATTATTTCAAACAGATAATATTGTGTTAACGCAAGTCTTCGGGCCTCAAGAAGTAACAACATTTAATGTAACTTATCGGTTATTTTATATGATTATTGCATTCTTCACCATTTTTATGGACCCTTTTTGGGCTGCATTTACAGACGCCTATACAAAAAAAGATTTTGATTGGATAAACCACACCTTTGTTAAAATATATAAAGTATGGGGGATAACTATATTAGGAACTCTAATAATGCTGTTTCTATCACCTTATATTTATAATCTGTGGGTTGGAAATAGTGTTAAAGTTAGTTTTATGGCGTCAACAATCATGGCTATTTATGCGATAGGGGTTTGCTGGATGACCATACACAATTATTTTGTAAATGGGTTAGGAAAAATAAGAGTACAAATAATTTTATATGTAGTTAGTACAATCATTAATATACCTTTGGCTATCATTCTAGCAAAGGTTTGGGGTATATCCGGTGTCATTTTTTCTAACTTTTTTATGGTTCTTTTGATGGGATCTATATTATATGTTCAAACTCAGATGATCTTAAAAGGGAAAGCTTTGGGTGTGTGGAATAAATGATTAAATATTAATAGTAATGAACAAAACATTTATTTACTTAAAAAAAAGTTATTTTTTCTTATACTTAAGGTATTGTCATTTTGTTACTAAGCTTTCCTTTAAATTAAACGGCGTAAAATTCAATAGTTTTTCTGCTATCGGGATCCCGATATTAGATGTTGATCTAAAAGGAAGTTGTGAATTAGGAACTGACGTTGGTATAGTAAGTGCTGCAAGATATGCTACACTCGGAAAAAGCAATCGATGTAAATTCGTTGTATGGTCAGGAGGCAAACTTATAATTGGAAATAAGGTAGGAATGAGTAATACAGCAATAATAGCCACTTTATCTATTACTATCGGAAATAACGTGCTTATTGGTGGTGGCGTGACAATTGTAGATACCGATTTTCACTCTTTAAACTCTGATCATTGGCATACAATGGCAGATTATGATCATATGATAAAAATGCCCGTAGTTATTAAGGATGATGTATTTATCGGTATGGATTCAATAATATTGAAAGGTGTAACTATCGGCTCTGGTGTAGTTATAGCGGCAGGATCAGTAGTAAGCAAAGATATTCCTGACAACGAAGTTTGGGGTGGAAACCCAGCAAAATTTATTAAAAGCAAAACTTCTTAATGGACGTAATAATTATTTTTAATGGTTTAGGTAACCAAATGTCACAGTATGCCTATTACCTAAATAAAAAACAAAAATCAAAATCAGTTTATTTACTAAATCTATGTGAAAGCAAAAGTCATAATGGATTTGAGCTTGGGAACGTTTTTGGTATAATTGTAAAAGAGAACATTATAACGTACTTTTTTAAATTGATTTTTAAATTCCTAACCGTTAATAA
Organism: Mucilaginibacter sp. HD30; assembly: GCF_054061755.1. NCBI lineage: Bacteria > Pseudomonadati > Bacteroidota > Sphingobacteriia > Sphingobacteriales > Sphingobacteriaceae > Mucilaginibacter > Mucilaginibacter sp. HD30. Next base: position 200,395 of record NZ_JBSSEO010000001.1, on the reverse strand, counting down.
ATATTTGTTTCTTACAATTCCTTTAAGGCAGGTTCTAAAAAAAATGAATTGTCGCATTATTTACGAAAATTTTGATTACACTTTTAAACCCGAGTATTTATTACCATCTGCGGGAATTACATTCTTTTATGGAGGTTGGCATTCTGAAAAATATTTTAATGCCTCAGAAACAATAGTTAAAAATACATTTGAGTTTACTCATTTTGATGATAACGATATTTTAAATATTGAACACCTTGACAATATTCACCATTCTAATAGTGTAGCCTTGCACGTTAGAAGAGGTGACTACCTTAACACAGAAAATATTTCAATCTTTGGAAACATTTCTACGAAAAAATACTTTGAAAATGCGATCTCCATTATGAATGGCAGTATTGATAATCCTCATTACTTTGTTTTTTCAAACGATGTTGAATGGGTAAAAGTAAACCTTGACATTAAGAATGTTACTTATGTGACAAATAATTCTTCTAAAGATTCATGGAAAGACATGTATTTAATGACCCAATGTAAACACAACATTATATCAAATAGTACATTCAGCTGGTGGGGGGCCTGGTTAAATAGTAATGAGAAGAAAATTGTAATTTGTCCGGCTAAATATTTAAATAATGATATCGTTTCAGAGATATATTCCCCATCATGGCATAAAATTATGGATTTATAACTGCCATTATATTCTTACCTTTATGCAATTTAATGTTTCTTTAACTTTATGACGGAAGTAATATTTACAATTTGTGCAAAAAATTATTTATCACAAGCACTAGCTCTGAAAGCATCTTTATTAGAAACTAATCCAGAAAAAGACTTCGTAATATTTGTTTCAGACACACAATCTGGAATTGAGGACGTAGATGTAATTTTCCCACATGAATCCTGGATTAGTGATTGGCAAAAGATGGCATTTAAATATAATGTTATAGAATACTCAACAGCAATTAAGCCTTTTTGTATCAATTTACTTAAAGAAAAATATGATAAGATAATTTTTGTAGATCCTGATACTTATGCTACTCATAGCTTTGATTATATTTTTCAGTGCTTAGATAGTGCGGATATTATGATCACCCCTCATATCAACAATATACAAGAAGTTTTTACAGGTGCTGTAAGTGAAGAAGAAATACTTTTTGTTGGAATTTGCAATTTGGGCTTCTTGGCAGTAAAAAAATCGGAAACCCTTAACAAAATGATCAAATGGTGGATGAAGAGATTACATGATAAGTGCTATGCTGATAAATTTGATGCACTTCATGTAGATCAAAAGTGGTTTGACTTTATCCCTGCATTTTTCCCCGACAAAGTGCATATATCTCATCACTGTGGGATTAACACGGCTATATGGAACTTACATGAAAGAGACCTATTATTAAAAGATGGAAAATATTTTGTAAAAAATGTTGATACCGATGAAACATATCCTTTAATATTCTTTCATTTTTCGGGTTTTAACCCTAATAACCCTACCTTAATCAATAGAAGGCATCCGAAGTACAGCCTCAAAACTTTTCCAAGTTTTGAATTACTGTTTAACAAATATACAAAATTGTTGTTTGAATCCGGTTATGACCGCTTTATAACTCTGCAATATGGCTATAATACTTTTAATGATTTCGAAAAAATCACACCATTGCACCGACGCCTATTCAGAGAAATCGAAAAAGTTATTGAATGTAAAAACCCGTTTGATATTAATGACTCGTTTTATCAAATCATGAAAGATGATAAGCTTTTAACCAATACAAAAATCTCAATTTCTTTCAATTCTAATCCTAACATTATACGTACCAGGGACAAAGAAATACAAAAAGGAATTCTATTTTTGAAATTCCTGAAAAAATTAATCGGCATTAAGTTTTATAATTATATACTAGTGTTTTTTACTGAATACCATAGATTAGAACGTCAAACTTTTTTAATCAGTAAAAAGAATATCGATAAGTTTAAAAGACAATAGTTTGCAAAAGAAATTAGAATTTAATGTTATTATTTGTGCGTTGGCCCGTGATTGTGCCACTGCATTGGAAAGAAATATTCCTAAAATTGAACAATTGAGGAGTCGATTTTTATCATCGTCAGTTATTGTAATAGAAAATGATAGCAAAGATTTGACCAAACATATACTAAAGCACTGGAGCGAAACCGAGAATGATGTAACTGTCATTTCGAATGATTTTAACAGTCCAACCATCCCAAATGCATCGCAGGAAAATCCATTCCCTCAAACCAGTTTGGAACGGATTAGCAAAATGGCCAGTTATCGCAATATGTATTTAGAATGGATCAAGCAATCTGATAAAAAGGTTGATCTTGTTATTGTTATAGATGTGGATATTAAAGGCTTTTCGGTTGATGCAATTATATCTTCAATAACAACAGCTCCTTTAAATTGGGGAGGTATTTTTGCAAATGGATATACGGATACCAGGATATTTAAAACACCGATTTATACCATGTATCATGACATGTATGCCTATGCTGAACATATACCTGCAAAGAAACCTTATTTTACATATAACGCTGCTTTTGCATTGAAGAAAACAATGAACCAAAAGTTAAAGGCAGCTAAATTTGTTCCTGTTATATCTGCTTTTGGAGGTATAGGGATTTACAAATGGGCTGCTATTTCTGGGAATCATTATGAAGCACTTGAAAACGGAGATATATATATGGAAGCTGTGTGCGAGCATATAACATTTAATGATAAAATACGCCAAAGAGGCTTTAGAGCTTACATAAGCTCTGAATTAAAAGTTTATTACGGCAAAAGTAATTTGTTAATAGTAATAAGGAATATTTTACCTCTTAGTGTATTTAAATTTTTATGTCTTATTGTAAAATTCAAAAAACTTAAAGCGTAAATTACCGCTTATAAAATAATTTGATAATTGATTTTATACATAGCATTATATTTCTTTTTTTTAGGTCTGAGTTTTTTAGACTATATAAAACTAATGCCCAAAATACGATGGCTATTAGTTTATGTGGGAGGAACCTTATGTTTTTTAATTTTGTGGTTGTTAGCCACGATCAGATGGGAAACCGGAACTGACTGGAATTCATATTACGACACCTTTACCTATTTTTCAGAAATTTATCGACAACTCTTTGAGCCCGGTTTCGGTTATTTGGTTTCGTTCATAAGAAGTTTGACAGACAATTACACCGTATACCTCCTGATATTCTCTTTTCTCTGCTTATCATTAAAATTTATATACATTAATAAGTATCATAAAGACACATTATTTACCGTTCTTTTGCTTTTCTTATGTTATTATTTTGCCGACATATTTGCAGTAAGACAAAATCTCTCGATTTCGCTTACATTAATCAGTACAATTTTTATTATTAAAAGAAAACCTATTTTATTTATTGTAGTAGTTGCTTTAGCTACATCCATTCATTTTACTTCTGCTTTATATTTTAGTGCATATTATATTTATTGGCGGCCTATTAAAGACAGAACTTTTTACATTCTAATAATAATTGCTGTAATATTGGGGCTAGTTGGTGTGGGTACAATTTTGCTGAATGGACTTCTTCAGATAGTCGGGGTTACAGGCCATGTAGGCGAAAAAATAACAGGTTACTTGAGTGGAGATAATGATACGCTAAACACGAATAATAATCCATTAGTAATTTATTTATTAGGAACCCTAAAGCGGTTTATATTCATACCTATCTTTGTCTGGGTTAAAAATGAAGCTAATAATAATAATAATACAAATTTAAACGGCTACTTTAACCTTTATATGGTAGGAAATTTTGTCTACTTTTTATTCGCAAAAGATTTGGCCGTTTTTGCACGGGCATCCGTGCCTTTCCTATTCTTTGAAATATTTTTAGTTGCTTATACTATGAGCTACTTTAAAAGTTCAAAAATTAAACTGGCCATAGTTTTCGTTGCCATGTCTTTTGTTGCTTTGAGTAGGTTTAATGCATTAATCAATTCTTATTATGATTTATATGTTCCATACTACTCCATATTTGATAAAAATATTAAGCGTGATTTAGAATAGTATGATTCTGATTAATGAGGTTGTTCACCCGGGAGAAGTCCACTTAGAGATTAATACAGCACTTTTAAAAATATTTTATCTCCAAAATAACAAATCTAATATTGCCTTCAGAGCCGAAGCGACCCATTGCCGGGCAGTCAAAAAAAAAATGGATGAAGATTCCAAATTCATTAGTTTTTTAGATTTTCAAACTTATTATAATCCGAAGTCTTATTCTTGGGCCAAGCGGATTAAAGGAGAAATAATTGAAATTTATCGTTCATTAAAGATTGGCAGAAAACTTGGCGCTGATATTTACATATGGAATTGCCTGTTTCCAACTGGTCACTTGTTTCTTAATTTATTGCTAATTTTCAAGCGAACAAAAAAGAAGCATGTTATTGTTTTACATGGTGAATTAGAATATCTAAAAGCAAAAAAATCCAACAGGTTTAGATTTGTTTTAGGGAAAATATTAAAAATAGCATTAAACATAAGTAAGAAAAATGTTGAATATATAGTTCTGGGAGATCGTATTAAAGAAAACCTTTTCGCCTATGTTAATAATGATTTAGCCGACAGCCTAGTTTCAATTGTGCATCCGTATAATTACAAGTCTAATCATGCGGTAGCAAATACAATAAAAACTATAAATAGCCCAGTCACATTTGGAGCGGTGGGAACGCAAATGCTAATAAAGAATTCTCAAAATATTTTTCATTTAGCTTCAAAAATAAAAAATCAAATTCAGACACGACAAATTAACTTAGTGACTATCGGAATGGTTTTACCAGAAATAGAACCGTATGATAATAAACTTGTTAACCATATTTATCCACATAGTTTTGTTCCTACTAACATATTTGATGAGCAGCTTGAGAAACTTGATTTTGCATTGTTTTTTTACGATAATGAAGCTTATAAGTTATGCGCAAGTGGAGCTATTTTTGAAATGATTAATGCAAATATCCCAATTATCTCCATTCACAACGATTATTTCGACTGGTTATTTTCGTTGTATGGATATATGGGTTTTTTATGTCGCGATTTAAACGAAATGGAAGCCGTAGTGCTATCAATTTTGAAAGGGCAGAGGAACAATGAAATAGATAACATACATAGAAATATTTCAAACTTTAAAATAAACAACAGTATAGAGGCAATTGCTTCTCGTTTTGTAATAAAATGAATAAAGATATTACTATAGCAGTTGTTATACCTTGCTTCAACTCTATCACTACAATACAAAAGTGCATCGAATCAGTATTTGAACAAACTGACAAAGTAAACGAGATTATCATTGTAGATGACGGAAGCACCGATGGATCTCAACTGAAAATAAAAGAGCTGTTTACTGAAAATAAAAATGATATAGTTAGTATCTTAATTGAGCAGGGTAATAGCGGACCTTCAGTTGCGAGAAATGTTGGAGTAAACGCTGCAAAATCTGATTATATTGCTTTTCTTGATAGCGATGATTATTGGTATGCAAACCATATAACTACGCACAAAACTTTTTTACAGTCATTAAATTGTCCTTCATATGATATTATCGCTACTAAATACAAGTCGGCAAAAATAAACTATAGCGGAAACGTTTCTTTTAAAATGCAATTGTTAAAAAATTATTTTCTTACTCCTGCAGTGATTGTAAAAAAGGAAAAATTCCAGGCATTGGGGGGCTTTGATAAAAATATGCGTTTTGGTGAAGATTATTTTTTGTGGCTTAAATTTGTTCATGATTCTGATGGTTATTTACTCCCATACATTGGTTCGTCAAACATTGAAAATAAAAAGATTTTTGGAGAGAAAGGTCTATCTGGAAATTTGATCAATATGCACAAAGGAATGATAATATGTTATAAGTCTTTGTTTGAAGAAAGGAAATTATCCAAAATAAATTACGCAATGCTTAGACTACTTGAAGAAGTAAAATATTTAAGGCGCAAGTTACTTTCATGATTGAATTTAAAACATGTTAATAAAAATGAGAACTATAGTTTTAATTGTGTTGTTCTGTGCTGGTATTTCAACTACGCAGGCGGCACATTCATCAAATACTACGATTACAAAACTTAAAATAACAGAAGTATCCGTATTAAGTTTTGGAGCAAAAGGAGACGGAATAAGTGATGACAGCAGAGCTATTGAGAAAGCTTTAGCATTTTGTATAACAAACAACAGAACTTGTTATATACCTAAAACAACCAAATTTTATAAAATCAATTCAACTATTAGAGTATCAATTAATCCTGGGCAACATGTGAAAATAAATTCTAATGGAGCCGTTATTAAACCTTTAATAATACCCACTAATAATACAGCCTATAATTTAACATCCTTTAGAGAGCACATTTTTATGTCAATTGGCAAACAAATCACTTCAATTAAAGATGTTAGTATGTTCAACTTTAGCACTAAAACAGCGGTTAGTATCTCTGGAATTACCTTTGACGGGAGTGATATGCCGATAAAGCTAGAATCTGCATCATTTAATACAGACATTTTTGTTGGCCTTCAGATATTATCAGAAGATGTCAATATCGTGAATTGTACTTTTAAAAATATTTTTGGGTATGGCTTAAGAGTGCACAATCTCAAGAATGCAGTAGTTGCTAACTGCACGTTTCAAAACGTAGGCGGGCGAGGCGCAACACCATATGCTCAAAAGATTGACTTTGATGGTTTAGGAGATGGAGTGTATTTTGCACTCGTTAAAAGTAATGGGAGCATTGAAGTAAAAAATTGTACTTTTAATGGGTTAAAATTTAAAAATATAAGGAGTCGGTCTGCCGTTACCTTTGAGTATTCAACATGCCCATATAAGATAACACTTTCAAAATTAACGATTTCGGGATTTGCGAAATGTATTCATGTAGAAGAACCAGCGCCTACTATAATTACGGTAAAAAAAGTGAAAATGTCTGATTTTAACTTTGGCATCGCTAATGTATTAAATAACAACACTAAAGTGTTTTTTAAAAGATGCCAAATAAATGTTGGTATTTCCGATGGACAGGATAATGGAGATGCTTTGGCTTTTCTGAATTATGAAAGTAAAGCTAAAGTTTACGTTGATAGTTGTTTCCTGGATTTTAATGGTCGAAAAGGAGCTTATCAAAGTGCTGTAGGATTGGCAGAGGTGAAAAACTCAACAATAAATGGACATCAAACCAATTTTTTCTTTGCAGACGGTAGTACAATTTTTAACAAGTGCATTTTTATAGGTTTTGGTGGCAAAGGTGTGTCATTTCAAGGGAACGAAAACAGTACTTACACACTTATTAATTGTAATCTAAAACAAAGTCAAAAAATTTCGGCTTTAAATCAAAAACTTAAGTTAATTATTAAATAGAAATATGAAGGTTCTTCAAACGGTAAAATATTACCTTCCGTCAAAAGGCGGTATGGAAACCGTTGTTAAAAATATAGTTGAGGGCATATCTGCTATTACGTCTGATACAAAATTTACGATATATGCAAACCATAACCATAAGAACTCAAAGGAGATCATTGAAGAGCGAAATATTAAAATTATTAAAGAAATAACTCCTTTTTTGTTCAAAAGTCAACCTTTGAATTTTAGATATTCAAGCTTACGATCTCTAATTGATGATGCTGATATTATTCATCATCATTATCCATTCCCAAACATGGAACTTGCTCTCATCAGGAATTTAGATCTTTTAAAAACAAAAAAATTAATAATTACCTGGCACGCTAATATTCAAAATTCACGATGGCGAATGTTGGCAAACATATACGACCCTTTAATAGAGAAGCTACTAAATATTGCCTTATTTATTGTTGTTACATCCCCCCAATTATTAGAATACTCAGATATTTTAAAAAAACACCAAGAAAAGGTCGTAGTAATTCCGCTAAGTTATAGCCCGAAAATGAATGTAAGCGAGGATTTTGTCCGAACAATTATTATTGATCGGCCCCGCAATGTCCTTTTTGTTGGAAAACTTAGGGCGTATAAAGGTGTGTGTTACTTGATAGATGCTATTACTCACACCGATTATTTACTAACTATTGTTGGAGATGGGGAAGAAGAAAACTCCCTTAAACAGCAAGTCGCAAATTTGAGCTTAGAATCACGAGTTCGCTTTTTCAAAAATGTTAGCGATGAGGAACTTTCAAATATTTATAAAAATTCAGACCTATTTGTATTGCCATCTGTTACAGAAGCTGAAGCATTTGGAGTGGTACAGCTTGAAGCGATGGCCAATGGTTTACCAGTAATAAATACCAATTTAAAATCTGGAGTTCCTTTTGTTTCCATACATCAAGTTACTGGGTTAACAGTAGAACCGCGAAATGTTGAGCAATTAACGTCAGCGTTAAAATATATTTTAAATGATTCAGAAGTATATAATAAATTTTCTGTTAACAGTAAAGAACGAGCAAAACTCTTTTCTATAGAGAAACTTGCCGAATCTTATCTGAAATTATACGAGTCATGACGTCCGCAATTCAAATAACAGGTTATTCAGGATTTGTTGGGAAAAATCTCATCAACTATCTTACAAAAAGTCAGCTTTGCATTTCTGTAATTGATAGAAAGCAGCTTTATACCCCCTTCCCTTTACAACAAGAATCTGTTTTTATCCACCTCGCCGGCAAAGCCCACGATCTCAAAAAAGCCTCAAACCCTCGCGAATATTATGAGGTGAACTATGAGTTAACCCAAAAACTTTATGATGCCTTCTTACAGTCTAATGCTAAAAAATTCATTTTCGTCAGCTCAGTTAAAGCAGCAGCCGATAGCGTTGATGGAACTCTGACAGAGGATGCTAACCCTGATCCTAAAACAGATTACGGCAAGTCCAAGCTAATGGCAGAGCAGTACATCCAAAGCCAGCCATTGCCGGATGGTAAATCATATTATATTTTAAGGCCGTGTATGATTCATGGCCCAGGGAACAAAGGGAACCTTAATTTACTATATCAGTTTGTTAAAAAAGGCATCCCTTATCCTTTAGCCGGTTTTGATAATAAAAGATCATTCCTAAGTGTCAAAAACTTATGCTTTATTATTAAAGAACTGATCGAAAAAGATAATATTCCTTCAGGAGTATATCATGTTGCTGATGACGAGCCTTTGTCTACAAATGAAGTAGTAAGTATTCTATCTGCTTCTATTAATAAAAAACCAAAGCTCTGGAAAATACCCCCCGGTTTAATCCAAACCGTTGCAAAAATTGGGGATGCACTACACCTACCCCTAACTACGGAACGTTTAAATAAACTAACCGAAAGCTACGTGGTCAGTAATCAGAAAATTAAGCAGGCTATTGGTAAAGATTTACCGTTATCCGCAAGAAATGGACTTGAGATTACAGCAGCTTCTTTTGCAGATAAATAAGATGCTGGTGATAAGTTGTTATGAAATCAGCCATCAATATTCCACAATTCCACCACTTTTCCCTATATTTACATAAGTTCTTTCCAACCAAGAAAAATTCAGGTGTCTATAAAGGGCGCAAATTTCAAGAGTAAGTTAATCAGCTAACAATCAATTAGCTAAAGAAATACAAGTGGTTCCAGCGGCATCACTGAAAACTCTCCAAAAGCTTCAAAAACCTTCAAGCTACAACTTTTGAAAGTTTTTTCCGACCATATTTGAGATTTCCCCGAAACTAACCAGCTTAATAACTGAATCAAAAAACAAAGGCCCTTGTAATTTAATTCTAGTTTCATCATCTAAACATGGGGAAGTTGGAAGTCACTTTTGAAATGCATTTTTAACAAGCAATTAACACAATGAAGTTGCGCTCAACTGCCAAGAAACTTTTAAAAAAGTTAAAAATCTCTTCATCTGCGGCGCAAACCACTCCTCCTCCGTCAATACATGATAGAGAGGTTGCGCGCTGTTTTGCTGATGGCGGCGATGAGATGTTTCGTTACACATTTGATTTAACAAGCGAATCTTTGGTTATTGATTTAGGCGGTTATTTGGGCCAATGGGCATCAGACATATATACAAGGTATAACTGCAAATATTGGTATTTGAGCCTGTCGGTACTTTTTTTGAAAAAATTCTACCCGCTTTAAACTAAATAAAAATATTACTGTATTTAATTATGTGCTTGGTAGTTCAAAGAGACAGGAGATGATAAACTTATCGCAAGATGGGTCTTCAGTATTTATTGAATCTGAAAATAAAGAAACGATCAACTTTGAGGATATTGTATGGTTTTTGAGCTAAACAAAGTTGTGTGGGCAGACTTGATAAAAATTAACATTGAAGGTGGTGAATACGATATCTTACTCCGAATGATAGAGTCGGGCTTGATCAGTAAAATAAAACGCCTTCAAATACAATTTCATGAATTAGAAAAAGACTCTTTTAATAAAATGAATAAAATTCGTGAAGGTTTATTGCTGACACACCGCCCAATTAATCAGTATGAGTTTGTATGGGAAGACTGGATCTTAATTTGAGTGCTGTGAATATGTGATCGCCCTGTTGATGATATGCATAATGAAGGGTGATTTGGCAATCAATGTTTACCGTAATAGGTTTTGCTAAATAACCTTATATTGCTAACTTAACATGAACTCAAAAAGGGTTGCTCCATTGGCTTTGCACTAACAATTACATGAAAAAAATTGCTGTTATAGGTTTAGGATATGTGGGACTTCCGCTTGCGATTGAATTTGCTAAAAAATACGAAGTTGTAGGCTTTGACATTAACAAATCAAGAGTTAAAAGCTTGCAAAGCGGATGTGATGTAACCTCTCAAATTAGTGAAACGGAGTTACAAAAGGTTTTATCCGGTTACGATGTTGTTTTGAAATTATCATCCAACCTGACAGACATAGCTCACTGTAATACTTACATCATTACGGTGCCCACTCCAATTGATAGATTTAAATCTCCAAACCTGTCTCCTTTATTAAATGCATCAAAAATGATTGGGAGTGTGCTAAAGAAAGGTGATATTGTGATTTACGAATCAACAGTCTATCCCGGTTGCACTGAAGAAGAATGTGTACCCATATTGGAAGAAGCGTCTGGTCTAAAATATAATAAAGACTTTTTCTGCGGCTACTCGCCAGAAAGAATAAATCCCGGCGATAAAGTAAACACGCTTACCAACATAAAAAAAGTAACGTCGGGTTCAACTCCGCAAATTGCAGATGAGGTCGATGCGCTTTATGCAAGTATTATCACTGCCGGCACCCATAAGGCGCCCAGTATAAAAGTTGCAGAGGCATCCAAAGCCATAGAAAATGCCCAGCGCGATATTAACATATCGTTTATGAACGAACTGGCCCTTATTTTCGATAAAATGGATATTGATACTACAGATGTTATTGAGGCTGCCAGCACAAAATGGAATTTTTTAAAATACACACCAGGCTTGGTTGGCGGGCATTGCATTGGGGTAGACCCTTACTATTTGGTGCATAAAGCACAGGCTTTAGGTTATCACCCCCAAGTTATTCTTTCTGGACGAAGAGTTAATGATAACATGGGGATATTTGTGGCCAACAAAGTAGTAAAATTGATAATAAGCAACGGGGGCTTGGTCAAAGGTGCAAACGCCCTTATTTTAGGCGTAACATTTAAAGAGAACTGCCCGGATATCAGAAACTCTAAAGTAATAGACATCTATAACGAGCTTTCTCAGTTCGGCCTGACGGTTGATATTTACGATCCTTATGCTGATAAAAAACAAGTGAGTGACGAGTATGGCTTGATTTTGATTGATAGTATTGACAAACAATACGATGCTATAGTGCTGGCCGTATGCCATGATGACTTTAAAGATTTAAATTATGCAGGCCTTAAAAAGCACCAGAGTTCTGTTATTTTTGATACAAAATCATGCTTAGATCGCCATCTGGTTAACGGAAGGCTTTAATCGCGACAGATATGAACATACTGATAACCGGAGGTGCTGGTTTTATTGGCAGCAACTTAGCTTTAAAACTCATTGAAACGGGCCACACGGTTACAGTATTAGATAACCTTTCCATCCAAATACACGGCGCTGATCCCGAAAGCACATCAGATCTGTTCAAATCAATAAATGGAAAAGTAAAATTTATTCGCGGCTCTGTTACCAGCCGTGAAGATTTGAGTAACGCCATCCAGGGTCAGGATGTAATTGTTCATTTAGCTGCCGAAACGGGTACGGGCCAGTCTATGTACCTCATCCAAAAATATGCAGATATAAACGTGGGTGGCACGGCCTTGATGTTAGATATTTTGGCTAACGAGAACCATCAGGTTAAAAAAGTAATTGTTGCTTCTTCCCGGGCTATTTACGGTGAAGGTAAGTATAAACTGATTGACGGCACATTGGTGTATCCTCATCATCGTTCGGCCGTGGATATGGATCGCGGCGATTTTGAGGTAAAGTTTAATAAACAAACCGTTTATCTGATGCCGACAGACGAAGAATCGAAAATACATCCATCTTCCGTGTACGGCATTACCAAGCAAACCCAGGAGCAACTCATCATGACGGTTTGTAAATCAATAGGCATTAATGCTGTAGCATTCAGGTATCAAAACGTTTATGGGCCGGGGCAGTCTTTGAAAAATCCATACACGGGTATATTGTCCATCTTTTCAACTCAAATAAAAAACGGCAACGATATTAACATTTTTGAAGACGGCGAGGAAAGCCGAGATTTTGTTTTTATTAATGATATTGTGGATGCTACCTTACTGGGTATTGAGAGAGAAGAAGCAAATAACGAAGTTTTTAATGTAGGCTCGGGCATAGCCACGCCGGTTACTGCTGTAGCCAACCATTTAATTAAAGCTTATAATGTAAAGGTGAAGCTTAACGTTACGGGCAACTATAGGTTGGGAGATATAAGGCATAATTATGCAGATCTCACCAAAATAAGCACTATTCTTGGCTATAAACCAAAGGTGTTTTTTGAAGAAGGAATAGAAAGGTTTTCAAAATGGGTTAATACACAGGAAACCGAGGCAGACAATTATGAGCAATCCATCGAAGAAATGAAGTTGCGCGGGCTGTACAAATAGCAATAACTTTATGCCAGTTATTCTACTTAAAAATATGATACCACACTTTGCCATATAGCTCATCGGGCAAAAAAGGCTTTACAACAATATCATCAATTCCTACATCTTGTATTTCCTGTTTTACTTCGTCTGGTAAGTTTGCCGTTAACGCAATTATTGGTATGGTAACCCCTTTTTCGCGCATCGCCCTCGCCGCCTGATAACCGTCCATAACAGGCATGTGCAGATCCATTAAAATGAGTTTGTGTTTGCTAATATCTAATTTCTCCAATGCTTCTGCGCCATTTACAGCTACATCAATACCGGCGCCCCAACGTTTAAGGAAAGTTTGCGCAACCATCACATTCAACGGATTGTCCTCTACCAGTAAAATGTCCATATTGGCAAAAGGCTTGCCCTGTTTTGGTAATTGGTTTTTAGATTTTTGTTCGGGTAATGACTCGCCCGCTTTGTCAAAACTCTGGATAAAGTAGAAGACAGATCCCTTTCCCTCTTCACTAATAAGTTGCAGCGTTGTATTTTGCAGTTCCAGTATGCGTTTACTGATAGCCAGCCCTAAACCCGTACCGCCAAAACCTCTTGAAGTTGATGAATCTGCCTGGGTAAAACGTTCAAATACCAATGCTTGCTTCTCTTTAGATATGCCAATGCCTGTATCCTTAACAGCTATCTTCAGTTTGATGTTTAATTCGCTTTGCTCTATCGCGTTTATGCTAACCTCTACATATCCGGATGGCGTGAATTTAATAGCGTTATGCACCAGATTGGTTATCACCTGAGACATGCGGATAGGATCGCTCAGCACTTTACTTTTTACCAGTTCATCTGTTGTCAATTTAAGTGCTATGCCCTTATCCTCTGCTGATGTTTGTAAACTATTTACTACGTTGCGCGCAATAGCAATTACATCCGTTTCAATATGTTCAAAGGTTACTTTTCCCGCCTCAATTTTGTTATAATCAAGAATATCGTTTACAATTCCCAGTAGGTTATTGGCAGAAAATATAATTACATCCAGTTGTTCCCTTTGGTCCTGGCGCGGATTGTTTTTTAGCAATAGATGACTCATCCCAACTACCGAGTTAAGCGGCGTTCTTATCTCATGGCTCATGGTACTTAAAAACTCTGTTTTGGCCTTAAGCCCCTCTTCTGCCTGGTGTTGCGCACTTTTCAAGATGAATGACACCCGGTGCGAGAGAACCAGCGATTGCAGAAAGAAAAAGCTAACGTAGCCCAAAAAGCTAACCACTTGCAACTGTGGAATAAAGGCCCAATAATGAAATAGCGATATGGCAAAAACTATCATCAATGAAATAGAGCTTAGCAATGAATACACAGAGCCGGGACGCTTACCCCTATAAGCCCGCAGATAAACAAAGGGGATATAAACCAGGCAAAACACCATCAATACCAAAAAAGGATTGATAAGCTGCGTAAAATAGTATGGCGGAAGTGTTAGCGAAGCCAACGCAAAAGTGAAACATATGGCGCTGATTATGTTAAGAATTGGCATGTGTACATCAAGCGGGTACAAGTACCTGCTATATAGGCCAAATAACCCTATTCCGGCAAATAAAGTAACATATTCCAACCTAACGGTAATGTACCAATCCAAATCGGGCAAAAGTGTGTGCAATACATAATTATCAATACCAATAATACGGTAGCTATAAACCATTACGTATACCGAAAAAAGCAGAATAGCTTTATCCCGGTTACCAAACAGGTACAAACCGAAGAAGAATAAGCCGCCCATAATTAAACAGCCAGTAAGTAACAGATCAATCGCTTCGTTACGCTGCCTGTCAAGTCTTATTACTTCCTTGTCACCGAAATATAAGGGCTTGGTTATTCCGCCCTTGCTATGCACAAAGTTGGCAATCTGCAATACCAAGTTAAGGGTATCAATGTTTTCGTTAAAGTCTATCGTTTTGTACTGCCAATGGGGTTCAAACCCTTCAGCAGTTTGGCTTACTTTACCGTTATCTGCGGCGGGTACGCCGTTTATATACAATTTATATGCACTATACATATCAGGCACAGATAAGCGCAATTCGCTGTGTCGTTTCGGCAAAAGAATGGTAAGTTGATATGTGGCATAGCCAAATGCGGGCAATTTCTTACCGCCTGTCTGATTCCCTGTGGTCCAAAGTGAAGGGAACTTTATTAAAGCGGGCTTGCCCTTGGCCTTATTTCCAGGACCTATTAATTGTTGCCAATAAAAAAGCCATTCTCCGTTAAGTTCAATCTTATCTGTTAATGCGGCCGAGCGCAGATCAAGCACACCATTTTCTGCCACCGGATGAGCAGGTACATTCATTGCAAAGGAGCCCTGACTTATAATGAATAATACGCTTAATAATCCGGGCAGCCGCTTTAACTGCCGAAATGTTTTAACGTAAAATGTAATTAGTGACATGGAGGATTAAAAGCAGCAGGTACAACAGGACGGCTGCATTCCAAAGATAAGCTTTAAATAGCTAAATGTGTAAGCGATAATAAACCCCAAGGCTTTGTGGCCGTTATTACGTACCCAATATGCCATTTATAGCAACTAAATCTTTGCTGTCGAAATTAGTTTTGGTAAAGCTATTCAGGGCATCTGTTATTTGCCATGGCTTACTGGCCCCTATTAAAACGGAAGTGATCCGGTTATCTTTCAGGATCCACGAAAGCGCCATTTGGGCCAGCTTTTGATCGCGCTGTTGCGCAATCTCATTCAGCTTTTTTACCTTCTCAATAATTTCGGGTTTTATGCTATCCACAGTAAGAAAATCACCGACCTTTAATGCTCTGGAATCAGGCGGGACACCATGCACATACCTGTCTGTTAGCAGGCCCTGCGCCAGCGGAGAAAAAGGAATACAACCAACTCCCTCCTGCTCAAGCAGATTCAGCAAACCATCTTCTACCCATCGCTCAAACATTGAATATTTGGGTTGATGAATAATTGCGGGTGTGCCCATTTCCTTAAGCAACGTTATTGCCTTTTTTGCTTCGGGCGCCCTGTAATTAGATAAACCAACGTACAACGCCTTGCCTTGGCGCACTATCAAACTAAGGGCAGCCATGGTTTCTTCCAACGGTGTTTCGGAATCTGGCCGGTGATGATAAAAAATATCCACGTAATCCAGTTTCATACGCTTAAGGCTTTGGTCAAGGCTTGAAACAAGGTATTTTTTTGAGCCCCAATCGCCATACGGTCCATCCCACATGGTGTAGCCCGCTTTTGTGGAAATTATCAGTTCGTCTCGATGATCGTGAAAATCTGTATGCAGTATCCTCCCAAAATTCTCCTCAGCAGAACCCGGTGGCGGCCCGTAGTTATTAGCCAGATCAAAATGCGTTATACCATTATCAAAAGCGGTGCGTAAAATCTCGCGGCAATTCTGTGGCGTATCATAGTCGCCAAAGTTTTGCCACAAACCCAATGATATTCTTGGCAGCTTCAATCCACTCGCGCCACTGCGCTTGTACTCCATTTGTTGATAGCGGGCCGGGGAAGGGATGTATGACATTATAAATTTTAACTTCTATTTTACCTGCGGATTATTCTTTTTAAAAAATGTACTGAAGTATAAAAGCTCATAATTAACAGCATTCGACCAATATCTCCAGTCGTGCGCGCCGGGGCGAACTATAAAATCATGCGCTATGTTGCGCTCCACCATCTTGTCGTGTAGTTCAGTGTTCACCTTATAAAAGAAATCTTCTGTGCCGCAATCAAAAATTATAGCCAAAGAGTTTGGCGTAAGCAGGTGCAATTGGTTAGTCACCGTATATTTTTCCCAATTGTCCGGATTAGTTGCATATTCGCCCAAACGCTTTGCCATGTCCCAGTTTTTGGGGAAGGGCCTGATATCAACTCCTCCGCTCATACTACCCGCGGCGCCAAACAAATCCTGATGCCTAATGCCTAAGTATAAGCCGCCATGGCCGCCCATACTAAGGCCGGTTATAGCGCGGCCACTACGGTTTTTTATAGTTTTATAGCTTTTGTCAATAAAAGGTATAAGCTCATTGGTTATATAAGTTTCGTATCTGTAGGTAGGATCAACCGGGCTGTCCCAATACCAACTGGTTACGCCGCCGTCTGCGCATACAATTATTATATTGTACAGGTCGGCGTTATCTGCCACCTTACCGCCCTTTTTAACCCAATCAGCATAATTACCACCTGCGCCATGCAATAAATAAACTACAGGGTATTGCGTGCCGGCAGCATAATTATCAGGCGTAACCACCACAGCCTTAATTTTCTTTTTCATTGCATCGCTGTAGGTTTCAACGGTGTCAATTTTGGCCGCTTTTACATTAACTACAAATGCGGTTAAACACAGCAGCAAGAGTAGGTTTCTTTTCATGATATTAGCTTTACTTATATAGATCCTAAGCGTTTGAATAAGCCTTTACAGTCTGCTTTGATGTTCCTAACCCATCAATGCCCAGTTCCATAACATCGCCGGGCTGTAAATATGCGGGTGGTTTAAGTCCCATAGCCACCCCTGCAGGTGTACCGGTTGTTATCACATCGCCTGGTAACAAGGTCATAAATTTGCTAACGTAAGCCACCACAAACGGCACATTAAATATAAAGTTGGCTGTGCTGCCGTTCTGCATCATTTTTCCGTTTACAGACAGCCACAATTTAAGGTTGCCAGAGTCAGCAATCTCATCTGCAGTAGCCACAAATGGTCCTATAGGTGCAAAAGTATCGCAGCCTTTTCCTTTGTCCCATGTTCCACCACGCTCTAACTGAAACTCGCGCTCAGATACGTCGTTGTGCAAGGTATATCCGGCTACGTAATTTAAAGCGTCGGCTTCTTCAACATAACTTGCCTTTTTACCAATTACCACAGCAAGTTCAACTTCCCAATCTACCTTATGTGCGTATTTAGGTATAACCACATCATCAAACGGACCAACTATAGCGCTGGTGGCTTTCATAAAAATAACCGGTTCGGCAGGCGTTGCTGCGCCTGTTTCTTTAGCGTGGTCGGCATAATTAAGGCCGATACAAATTAATTTTGACGGACGCGCAATTGGGCTGCCCCAACGTTCACCATCAGCAATTACCGGTAGTTTGGCTTCGTTATCAGCAACAAATTTCTCCAGGCGGTCTAAGCCTTCCGATTCAAAAAACAGCTCATTGTAATCTTCGCCAAAAGCCGAAGTGTCATAGCGTTTTTGGTTAATGATAACGCCCGTTTTTTCTTTACCGGTGCTGCCCCATCTTATAAGTTTCATTGGTGGTATTTAATTGGATCTAAGTATGCCGATAAAGCTATTATAAAATTTAAAATTATTAAAGCCTTAATTGGTTTTATCCTGCTTTTCTATTTCTGCCCGCTCTTTTTTAATGTCTATCTTGATTAAGGCGTAAATGCTCATGTACATATTGGCTATCCACACCACCGAGAAACCAGCCAGCAAATAACCCCTCCAATCGGGCAGTAAAAATTTAAAGCCCGTAAGTATCAGCATAAAAACTGTAACATAGTGGCTAAAGCAATACTCGCAGGTAAACAGGTAAAAAAACTTGCGCCCCAATATGGTTTTGCGGGTGGTGCTTTGCTTGGTGCAATATTCGCGTGGTTCTCGAAAAACCTCTTCGTGCGTAACTGTCCATGCAATGCAGGCTGTGGGTATGGCCAATAAAAAAAGCCAGGCAACCTGGGTTAATAAAGCGGGCATATTGTTGTGTGTTTTGCTTAAGCGTGCAACTATAGTACCAAAAAAGGCCGTAGCAGGTTTGTAGCAGGGTGTAGCCCCCCTTGCTCCGCTACACCATAATGCATCGTCATTTATTTATCTCAAACTGCCGCTCATAATAGGGGTTGTCGTTTTTCTTCTGCTTGTAGATGTCTCGGTCAAAAACCTTGTTCAGGTTGTTGCCGGCAAGGTCTTCAAGGCGTGCCGCAATACGCAGTTTATACGCTCCCATGGGCCACTCAGCATCGGGCGTAAACATCCATGCCTTGTCTTTATTAGCAAGCGTTACCTTACCCTCAACAGTTTTACAGCTCTCCGTTAAAATACTTAACGACTCCTGCAAAAGATAATGATCAACCGGGTAGCCTAAAGAAACAATAACCGGCGCTTTGGTACCCGCCTTGGACCCTGCAATGCGCCATTGGTTAATATTAAGCTGCGCATCGACACGAGGACCTACTACGAACTTTTTGCTGATGCCTTTCTGGAGAGACAAGCCGCGACGGTCTCTCCATCTACCGGCGATCACTAACTCGTACGCCTGGTGGCTATGCAACGGTTTACCTAACTCTTTATTCAAAACCAGATCGCGCTTTATACGCCCTGGATCTATCCACACGGTTAAAACCTTGTCTGCGGGGTCCCACAGTTCGGGTTTTAGATCCAAAAATATTCGCTGCAAGGTATCACGGTTCTTATCCAGCAAAAAAATGTGCTCAAGTGCGCTACCCGTTTGCATAGGCTCAGAAAACTCGATGTAAAACTTGAGTAAGTTTTCCGGCACGGTATCAGCCTGCGGATAAATTGTGCGCACGATTGGCGGCTTGCCGGAACTATTTGGCACCGCTATTTTGCCCACTACCCTGTTGTTTTGTAAAACGCCATATTCCATTCCCTGCGATAAGGGGATAAGCGGCTCAAATAATGTACCGCTATCTGTTTTAATAAAATCCCCTAAAACGTTGTGGTCGCTTCCGTTTAGCGATACAGCAAGCGGGTATTTATCCATATCCTCGATTAACTGCTCGGGGATGAGGATGCCTTTAGCTAAACCACTTTTCCATACCAAAGTGATTTTATCCGACCTATGCGATTGGCAGGCGGCAATAAAGCACAAAAAAAACACCAGGCTATATTTGAATAACCTGGTGCTCGTTATAAAATTTAAATTATATAGTCTTACCATCTGAGGTCCAAAGGTCTACATCGCCATTGGCTTTTTTCTGGATCACCACTGCCCGGCCATCATCAAGCTTGTCTAATTGCAATACCTTTTCGTAAGGCAATTTGGTAAAAACTGTACCACCTGAACCCGGAATAGGTGCAGTTAAGGATTCTTTAAATTGCTTAATATCATTATAGCCAACTTTAGCCGCAGGGCGGGCACTGTTGGCCATTACCAGGTAATTCTGATCGGTTCCTTTTAACCAGATCATGTCTGACGGAGTATTCATATTGCCCATTTCGGCAATTGTGCGGCCCTTAACATGCGCACCCGCTTTCAACTCATCCATCGCAAAAAGAACCAACGGGGTACAGGTATAGCTGGCCACCATGTAATTTTTACCATCAATAGTGGTGGTGGTAAAAGTACGTATCGGCGAAGTGGTTTCGTAACGGCCGTGAGAGGTGTGGTACATTTCTAAACTTGCTTCATCCTGCTTGTTAGCCGTAAACGGAAAACTGATAGTGCGGAATGATGAGCTAAACTCTTTATTACTTAAACCACTAACCATTAATTTACCATCTGCAAACCCCATATCAGATATTGAGGTCAAGCGCACTAAATTTCCGCGACGGTCCTTTTCATCCGGTCCGGCAACGTTATTAAGGGTTACGGTTGAGAAGTTTATATCCTTTAACGAAACTGCCTTTATTTGGTTATCGGCACTCATAGAAAGTAGTGCCGGCGTTCCATCTGCGCTTTTAACAGCTACATACAGGTTTTTTGAAACCGGATTAACCGCCATATCTGTTATGGTAATGTTCTCCTTGGTTGTACCCAAAGCAGCGGCAATTTTTTCATCTATTTTAGGTAGATCAAATGCCTTTACGTTTGATGCTTTCTTAGTGTCTTTGGTGTCAAAGGCCACAATGCTCGCATTTTGCGAATCGCCGATGAATAATACTCCATTCGGGCCAAAAGCTAAAGACGTAATTGATTTTACCTCGGGCGTGCCACTTGTAAAACCATAAGGCAACGCGGGTTTGCGGTTAATACCTGCAAAGAGCAACACGCCAACTATGGCCGCAGTACTCATTAAATAGATCTTTTTCATTGCATAAACGTTAAATGGGTTCTTTTTTAGATTCGGGGTGGTTTATAACAAATATAATATAAGCGCCTGCCCAATTGTTTAAATAAATTACTGATAACAAGAATATTACAAACGGCAAAGCCTGTTAATCAGCGTCGTGTGCTGTGGGTATTGTTGAACCATATCGGCCTTTTTGGCCATTTTAAACTCGCTAAAATCAAACCCAGGCGCAACCGCACAACTCACCAATGCATAGCCTTCGCCACTGGGCAAGTCTGCCGCAAACCATTGTCCAGCCTCAACCACAATCTGCAGATCACCGGTTATTTGGTCGGAAAGTTCATGTGTTGTAAGCCCGCCGTTTACGTCAATAACATGAATATGAAGTGGTCCGCCCTTATGGAAATACCATAGTTCATCAGATTCGATACGGTGAAAGCCTGAAAAATCAGCCTCGCTTATCAAGTAATAAATTGAAGTGCAAGCCGCTTTAAGGCCACCTGGTGGGTTACGCATAATCTGTTTGGCCGAGCGGTAAACTTCCTTGTAAAAGCCACCCTCGGGATGAGCATGCAGCTGCAGATGCTTCACCCAATGG
Organism: Mucilaginibacter sp. HD30; assembly: GCF_054061755.1. Lineage (NCBI taxonomy): Bacteria > Pseudomonadati > Bacteroidota > Sphingobacteriia > Sphingobacteriales > Sphingobacteriaceae > Mucilaginibacter > Mucilaginibacter sp. HD30. The sequence goes on along the minus strand of NZ_JBSSEO010000001.1, from coordinate 178,807 downwards.
TTTGCGTCTTCTATTATCATAATCAGTTAATTGGTGTAACTAATGTACACATTATTGATAATAGATAACATATATCATTAAACAACCCTATAGAATAAAACACTACTTTTTGGTGTATTGCTTATAGTTGATGAGCAACACACTTAAAAGTATGATACCCAAACCCACCAATTGCCACACAGAAATGTTTTCATTACCCACCCAAACGCCCAGCAAGACTGCTATTACAGGGTTAACATAAGCATGGGTGCTCACCTGTGTAGCGGGCCTTACCGAGAGCAGCCAAACGTATGCGGTGAATGCTATGATAGATCCAAATACGATTAAAAAGCCTATGGCCAGCCAGGCTTGTGTAGGTACTGTGGAAGGATTAAAGCCGGCAAACTCATTATGCAATGCGCTTATGGGCAGATAAACTATGCCCGCCGTAAGCATTTGCCAGGCGGTAGTTATACGCGCCGGACTACTGCCCGGTCGCTTTTTTGAGTATAAACCGCCTAACGCCCAGGCGCCCGGACCAAATATCAACAAGCCCAGGCTAATCAATTGCTCGCGGGTAAAGCTGCCATCGAGTGATTGTAGGATGGCTTCACCGAACAGCATACAAACGCCTGCGAAACCTATTACCAAACCGCCAACTGTACTTGCACTGCGCAGGTTCTTGCTCCAGTTGGGTTTATCCAATATCACAAACCACAGAGGGCCGATGGATACAATTATAGCCACCATAGCGCTGGGGATGGTGCGCTCTGCCCAGATAACTATGCCCATGCCGCCAACCAGCATAAGGCAGCCGCTTACCGCGGCGGTAGCAACATCGCCTTTAACCCAAAGTTTATCACCTTTTATGCCGCACCAGGCCAGCATTAGCCCGCCTGCTACAATAAAGCGCACCGCACCCATTAAAAACGGCGGGAAACCGTGGATAGCAACCTGGATAAAAAAGTAAGTGGACCCCCAAACCACATACACCAGCGCAAAGGCGATGATTACCCAAAGGGTTGGCGCGGGTTTGGTTGTGGTTGTCATTTTGTGCGGTTGTTGCTTAAACTGCAAGATGTGAATATTACTTGTGAATAGCGAACAGCTTTCATCACCCGAAGGTAAAGGATGTGTCTCGCTTGTCCCACGTGGGAGTGAGACATAGCGGGACATCGTGGGACACATTTTTTATTAATCGGCTGGCAACAAGCACTTTGCAGTTTTTGTGTGGGACAAAGTGAGACTACTTATTCGTCAGGAAATTTAGCTGTAAACAATATTTAATAAATTCATTTTCAGTGGGTTGTGAAAATGGGTTTTTTTGTCCCAAAAATCTGATTTTTTATAAAAATTCGCTATTGTCACCCCATCAACACCTTTCGCTTTTAACCTTTCTGCTTTAAGCCGCCACTATGTATATTTGTACTATGAATACAGCCGATCTGTTACAACGCGCCGCCGGGTTTGATTTTTTGAGTATGGAGGAGGGCGTTTATCTTTACCACAACGCCCCTACTGCCGAGCTGGCTTATGTAGCTAACGAGCTGCGTAAAAAAAAGGTGCCGCATGGTAAGGTTACCTGGCAGATTGATCGGAATGTTAACACCACCAATGTTTGTATAGCCAATTGCAAGTTCTGCAACTTCTTTCGCCGACCTGGGCACGAGGATAGCTATATAACCGATATTGAAACGTATAAACAAAAAATAGAGGAGACTTTCCGTTACGGGGGCGACCAGCTGTTGCTGCAAGGCGGTCATCACCCTGATCTGGGTCTTCAGTTTTATACCGATCTGTTTAAACAGCTAAAAGAGCTTTATCCTTCGCTTAAACTGCATTCGTTAGGTCCGCCTGAAATTGCGCACGTTGCCAAGTTGGAGAACATGAGTCATTTTGATGTGCTCAGCGCCATGAAAGCCGCAGGATTGGATTCATTACCAGGTGCGGGAGCAGAAATATTGAACGACCGGGTGCGCCGCCTGATATCAAAAGGCAAATGCGGTGGCAAGGAGTGGCTGGATGTTATGCGTGCTGCCCATCAACTTAATCTGCCCTCGTCTGCAACGATGATGTTTGGGCATGTTGAAACCATTGAAGAGCGTTTTGAGCATTTGGTTTGGATCCGCGAGGTACAGGCCGAAAAGCCCGAAGGGCATTATGGGTTTGTTGCTTTCATCCCATGGCCGTTTCAGGATGACGGAACGCTGCTGCGTAAAGTTCGCGGCATAACTAATAATGTATCGGGCGATGAATATATCCGTATGATAGCCCTGAGCCGCATTATGCTGCCTAACATAAAAAACATCCAGGCATCGTGGTTAACCGTTGGCAAGCAGGTTGCACAATTGTGTTTACACTCAGGTGCTAATGATTTTGGCTCTATAATGATAGAAGAGAACGTGGTATCTGCCGCAGGCGCACCCCACCGTTTTACGGCTAAAGGCATTCAAAACTCCATTGCCGAAGCAGGCTTTGAGCCGCAGCTGCGCAATCAAAAATACGAATGGCGCGAAACTCCTGCAGAACTGGAAGAACAGGTTATTAACTATTAAATTTTATTTAAAATCTGCAAAAAAGCTTCCCGGTACGAGCTTGATACCGATATTTTTTTTCCTGCTACAGTCAATTGATGTTTTTCAACCTTCTCAACTTTTGAAACCGCAACAACGAATGATTTATGTACCTGTACAAATTCATCCTTCGGCAGTTTAAGCAACAGTTTACTGAGAGTTGTACGCGTTAAAGTACTCTTTTGCCCTTCAACAATAGTTACGTAATTACCCTCTGCCTCGGCGTAGAGCAAAGCGTCAATATTTATTCGCACCCAATCATAACCATCTTTTACAAAAAGGCTGTTATCATTTACAACACTCTGCTGAACGGGGGCCGACAATCTTTTTTCTGCTAACTCACACGCTTGCAAAAACCGCCCGAAATTAATGGGTTTAAGCAAATAATCAGTGGCGGCGAGCTCAAAACCTTTTATAGCATGCTCCGGGTGCGCAGTTGTAAATACAATCTGCGCACGCCGGTTTACCAAACCCGCAAATTCAAGACCCGACAGATCGGGCATGTTAATATCCAAAAAAATAAGCTGCACCGGATTGCTCCTGATATACGTTAATGCCTCTGCTGCACTTAAAAAAGTAGCTACAAGGTCCAAAAGCGGGGTTTGTTCTGCATGATTGCGGATGATATTCAGCGCCATGGGTTCATCGTCAATAGCAATTGCCTTTATCATTTATAGGTTTTCGTTATTTTAAAAAAGTTAAAATTTCATCACTATCCGGGTTTGGAGCAGTATACGCCGCTATTTTACCGCTCTCGTCTATCAACAAATAATGTGGTATGGCCTTTATATCATAATCACCGGCGAATTCATTTTTAAATCCGCCCTTTCCTGCGTATAGCTGTAAGCCCCTCATTGGATATTTTTTAATAAACGCCCGCCATTCGCTTTCATTATCATCTAAAGAAACTGTAATAAATACCACATTTTCATTATTTCCATACAGCGCACCCAGCTTATTCCAGGCGGGTATAGCTGCAATACAGGGGCCGCACCATGATGCACTCATATCAAAATATAGTTTTTTTCCTTTAAAATTGTCCAGGGTATATACCTTGCCTGCTGTATCTTTTAAAATAAAGTCGGGAGCCTGAGCTCCTTTAGCAAACCTGACATCAGCAATTATCTTATCTATATTGGCTTTAACAATTTTTAAATTCGTGTTGTTATTACGTAAAAGCACCTTGATAAGATCATTGACAACGGCAGCCCTCTTTGCATCTTTACTATACTTCACATCGACAAGTACATCATTTAAAAATACAGCTTTAAAATCGTCTCTAACTTTAGTATTTGTTGTTAGCTCGTCAATAATATTCATGCACAGATCAAGGTATTTATTATCTGAAAACTTTTCGCCGGTTACTTTTATTTTTTTGAGGGCCATATCCCGTATCAGCGTGCAATAGAACGAGCGGTAATAATTGAGTGATAAAAGTTTAGGATCGTTAAATTCAGCGACGTCAGAATATTGATAATGATCCGGGCGATTGATCTTATATCTGTTCTGAATGAATTTAAATTTTTCAAAGTCAGATCCCTCAAAGGTCATCTTATAATAAAGGTCCATATAATGGAAACCGTTGGCTTGCTGTTCAATAAACCGCTGTTTTTCAGCGTGGTTTATTTTTGAAAAATAAATTTTAAGAAAGTTTACCCTATCATTTGTTATTGAATCCTGTACCAAGAAATATTTACCGCTGAATAATTTAGATTCACGTTCAAAATCCGGATTTCTTTTGTTGTACTCAGCCGCAATCTTTCTCCAAAAATCACGATCATCTGCATAATAATTAGCAAACACTGCTGCGTCGCCACTAAATTCCGGCTTAGCCTTAAGGTCAATATTAAGCGAATTGCCGGGTACCGCCCACAGTTGCACAGTTGATTTTCCGTACCGCAGGTAAACACTTTGCGGTGCTTTTATTTTAACAATGTATTTAAGCTTTTCGGCACTATTCAATTTAACTGTATCGGTAACAGTACTAATACCGTATTTATCGGGTACTGCTACAAGTAATTGTGGATTGCTCCCGTCAGATGTTATAAACAACGTTGCACTGGTAGCTTGCGCATTTACTTTTGGAAAGTAAATGATACAGCAAATGCTTAGCATATAAGCTATGCTTTTAAAATTTTTCATATTGATTGGTTAAATAAGTTTAACAGAGAGCTCTACTTTATAAATTTCGCCGGGGTCTTCATGCCGAAGCGAATAGTTATTTTCGTAGAGTAGTTCAAGCCGTTTGCGGGTATTGACAATACCGGTGTTATTGCCTCCCACGTCAACGTGTTCAGTTATTATACGGTTTTTAATGCTCATGGTGAGGTATCCATCGCGTATGTCTATCGTTAAATCAATAAAACAGGGGTGATCAATACTAATACCGTATTTAAAAGCATTTTCTATAAAAGGTAAGAGTATAAGCGGCGCTATTTGGTAGTTACCATTGTATGCAGTTACATAGGTTTTTATGTTGATAGAATCTTTTTGGGGCAAACGCGCACGTTGTAACGATAGGTAATTGTTTACAAATTTTAGTTCGTCTGTTAAAAGCACAAAATTATTACGCATGCCTGCAATGGTATACCGCATCATTTCGGATATCATGTTAACAATCTCGGCAGTTTTACCAGCTTTTTCATCAAGCGCTGTACCATACAAATAGTTAAGGCTGTTAAAAAAGAAGTGAGGGTTTAACTGCGATTTTAGCGCGTTCAGTTCATTCTCGCTGCGCTGAAGTTTCATTTCTTTTGATAGCGCGCGTTCATGCAACGCTTTGCGCACAAATCCATATGCTAAAGCATAACAGGCAAAAACCAGCGTGGCTTGTATTATTGAAAACGGCTCATTATTAAAACGGTCCCGATTCCAGGGGATGTGATGAATTACTGCAATTAAAATACCAATAGCAAAGCAAGACAGTATAGCGGAACGCATCAAATTTCGCCTGAATAGAAACCACCAGGTAATTTCCACTAACGGAACAAAAAGAAAAAGTTTGCATATAAGGTAGTATACATTGCTTGGGTAGTAATTCAAAAGCAGGAAATACTCCCAGGCTGTGGTAGCGGTACCATCGGCTTTCCATAGATAATTACCATGCAGATGTACACGGTATACGTAAGGCAAAACAAAATTGATATTCAATATAACCCACCATGCCAGCATGTGAATTATTGTTGAGCGTATGATTTTCTTATTCATTTTGACTGACCGTTTACCAAAGGAAGCAAACAGTTTGGCCATCAAAAAATAAATGTGACAAAGTGCTATGGGAATGTTGTAAAACAGCAATGCCCGGTGATATACCGGGCATTGCTGTAATTAAGATTAACTGATCTTTTTGCTTATTTAACCCCAAAAGGCGTTACCAACGGCAGCACTTGTGCCATGGTTAATGGTTCGTCAAAGCTGGCAGTTGCAGCGTTAATAGAAATGTTACCGCCTACGCCTGCTAAACTTGTTATAGTAACAGGGCCTTGTGTTATGTTATCCTCGCCTGCGTAGTTAGCATTTACAGCAGATATGCCTGTATCATTGGCGCCGGTTATCCAAGGTTTGGTGCCGGTAGCGCCACGGCTTCTGCGCAACTGGCGCACAGCAGCCGCATGGCGTGCTTCAACCGAGTGAATGTTTAATGCTGCAGAAAGTGCCACACCATCTTTTTGTAAGTTAGGTGCCTGTCCTTTATAAGCACGTACGCCTGTATCTTCTAACGCTTGTGCAACCGCTAAGAAAGTATCAACGCTGGTAAAAACTGTTGGGAACGTGCCACCGGCTGTAAAATCGTAAACACCGGCTGTACCTTGGGTTGATTGCGCAACAGCGGCACTACCTAAAACATTTTTCAAAAAGGTAACGTGTGCATTCTCGTGACCTTGAATGGTTTGCACGTATGATTTTTCGCTTGCAGAAAAAGCAAGGCTTGATGCAGCACCTGTGTTGTAAAACGCAGCTTCTAAGTACTCTAATTTTAAAGCATAGTTAAGCACATCAGCTACAGACGGAGTAGCCGTTTGACCGTAAGCTTTTTTAAACAAAGTGGCAAACGCAAATGGCATAGCTGCTATGGCTACTTTTGAGCCAAAGCTTGTAATATTGCGTATTGCTGCGCGGCGTGGGCTGATCCTGTCTTTAAACTCCGGATCAACGTTTTCTATTTCTTCAATTATGTTCAATAAATTCATGATCGTTATGTTTTAAGCGGTGTAACCATAAGCGTAAGCATTCACCTTAGTTTTCAAAAAGGTGTTGGCAGTTGCTAATACCATAGGGATTGTTTTAGGTTTATCCATCCCGAAACCATCAAGAATGGTGGCATCTGCAAAGCTGCCCGGGTTAACCAAATTGCGTATATAAGCCGCGTGCCTTGCTTCAACAGAAACAATTTTACCCGCTATAGTTAAATAAGCAGCATCTTTTATCATAAAGCCTGCACCATTATATGCAGATACGCCCAAATCTTCAAAAGCCTGTGCAGTAGCTAATACGCTTGCTTTGTTGCTAAAATTTACAGCAGTAAAATCAGGCGTAAGTGCCTGTATGGCGTTGCTGCCTAAAGCTGCTTTAAAAAATTCGCGGTGAGCCAGCTCATGGTCGCGGATGTCTGTAAATAAAGCTATCTCATCAGCAGATGCGCCGGTATACATATTGGCAGTAACCTGGGTGTAAAATGCTGCTTCTAATTGCTCTAAGGCATAAGCGTAGTTAAGTATGGCAAAATCGCCTTGTGCGCCTAAGTCAATGCCAACGTTGCCGCCGCCTACAACTCCGCCCTCATCTTTTTTACAAGCGCCCGCTGCTAAAATGCCAACCCCGGCAAGGCCTGCACCTGCGTAACGCAAAAACGACCGCCGCCCAAGGCTGGCGCCATCTTTTTCGAATAGTGTTTCTGTTTTCATAATGATGTTACTTTATTATTAAATACTGGTAGGTTTGTTTACATTATCTACGCAATTTTCATACTACGGTTTTGCGCGGGCAAGTATTTGATACTTCTTTATGGAATAAAATCTTTCTTTCAAGTATAAGCCACTCCAAAATGGAGTAAATTATATTTCCCGAAAAGTAAAAACCATCATTTTCATATAGTTTGAAGTGGGCAGAAAGATTAGTAATTTAGGACAATGGAGCAGCCGGAACTTTATATTGAAGCCTTGATCTTCGCATCAGAACAAAGCATACGTATTGAAGAGATAATGTATTGCCTGCAAACAGTATTTGAACGCGACTATACTACCGAGGAAGTGAGCGGCTATATTAACAGCATTGAGCTTAAATACAAAGAAAATAACACGGCTATTGAACTGGTAAATATTAATAACGGATACCAGTTTCTGACAAAAAAAACATATCACCCGATAATAAATTTGTTGCAGTTACAGCGGGCTAAAAAGAAACTGAGCCAGGCCGCTTTAGAGACCCTGGCGGTAGTTGCTTACAAGCAGCCGGTAACCAAAACAGAGATTGAACAGATACGGGGGGTTAATTGCGATTACTCCATACAAAAACTGCTGGAAAAGGAACTGATAAGCATTGCGGGCAAATCTGATACGGTAGGTAAACCGCTTCTTTACAGCACAAGCGGGCAGTTTATGGATTACTTTGGCATAAACAGTATAAACGAATTACCTCATTTAAAGGAACTTGCAGACAATTCATCAATTATTGGCGAGCAGGTAGAATAATTTGTATTTGTTTTTCTTTAAAAATGATTTTTAATTATTTTTACTAATAATAACACCACACTATAACCAGTACTAAAACTATACACAAAAAATTCAACGCACATGGGAGCGCCAAAAAAAATTGCAGACAAAAACATTCCTAAAAGCACAGAGGAAGATGATGACGATGATGATTCGTTAGAGACGGGCACAAAAGGAAAAGTAGTTGAAGATGAGGACGATTTTGACGGCCCGTTAGACGACCTTGCCTTTGAAGATTTCGGCGACGAGGATGACGACGACTTTTAAGTAATAAATTATAAATAGAGATTTAAAAGCATTCGCAGGTTTAATGCCTTCGGATGCTTTTTTTATATTCAGACGGTTTTAAATATTGAATGACAGTTTTAGAAGTAACAGACAGCAAAACCAAAAAGGCGTTTTTAGATGTGGCGCGCGCTATTTATAAAAATGATGAGAACTGGGTTTGCCCCCTTGACAATGATGTTGAGGCGGTATTTGATCCTAAAAAAAATAATTTCCACCAATTTGGGAAGTGTGTAAGATGGATACTAAAAGATGACGCGGGGCAACTTATTGGCCGCATTGCTGCTTTCATTAATAATAAAAAAGCATTTAACTATGAGCAGCCAACGGGTGGCATTGGCTTTTTTGAATGCATAAATAACCAGGCCGCAGCCAACCTGTTATTTGATACCGCGAAAAGCTGGTTGCAGCAAAATGGCATGCAAGCTATGGACGGCCCTATTAACTTTGGCGAAAATGATACCTTTTGGGGCTTGCTGGTTGATGGTTTTAATCCACCATCATACGGCATGAACTACCACCTGCCCTACTACCTTGCCCTTTTTGAAAGTTATGGTTTTAAAACACTTTACGAACAGATAACCAACCAGCTATCTCCGCGTGTTCCGTTCCCGGCGCGTTTTGAAAAAATTGCACGCTGGGTATCGCAAAAGCCGGGCTATGAGTTTAAGCACTTAAAGGTTAAACAGATAGAAAAATTTGCTGCAGACTTTGTTGAAATTTATAATGACGCCTGGAGCGATTTTGAAAACTTTGTACCCATAAACCATGGCACCATATTAGAAAGCTTTAATAAAATGAAACCCATTTTAGATGAAAAGCTAATATGGTTTGCCTATGTAAACGGCGAACCGGCAGCATTTAACATTGTTTTGCCTGATGCCAACCAGATGATAAAACCCTTAAAAGGTAAGCTAAACCTTATAGGTAAATTGATATTTGCTTATCGCAGATGGAAGGGTGTTAACCGTATGCGCGCCATTGTAATGGGCACCAAGAAAAAGTTTCAAAATCACGGCATCGAGTCGGCGCTGTTTATCACATTAGGCGATTATGTTTTACCGCTTGATCAGTATGATACGCTGGAACTATCGTGGGTAGGAGACTTCAATGAGAAAATGCTGGCGCTTCACCACTCAATGGGTGCTACATTTGCCAACAAACATCTTACAATGCGTTGTATATTTTAAACACAATGGGTTAGCAGTTAAGCAGTTGCTTTATTATGGCGCAGCTCTTCAAAAAGTTCAATAACTTTCTTTTGCAAGTCAATTATCTCTATCTCTCTATCGGTTAACTTTTTGTTTACCACCTCAAGCTCATTCACAAATTTTTGCTCTTGCTCGTGGTCGTTAAAGGTAAGCAGCTGCACAACAGACATGTCAAACAATGTAGAGATCTGCTCAAGGCGAGACAGGTTAATATCTGTTATTCCGGTTTCTATCTTGGAAAAAGCAGGAATAGATATGTCAAGCCTTTTTGCAACATCTTCCTGGCTCCATCCTTTTTGATGACGCAATAACCTGATTTTTTTTCCTAATGATTTCATTTCAGCTCAAATAGTGGTAAGGGTTTCTCAATAGTTAATAAAGTTACTATTTTTTTTGAAATCCAAACACTAATTATAATATTTTATTTTTTAGTTCAATTAAATCCAATCCCCCGAAATTTCCTGAACTCATCATTAACAAATTGGCATTCAGCACTTCAATACTTTCCAGGTAGGTTTTTAAAGCTGCCGGTTGGTTAAAAAATATAATATTTCTTGCAAAAGCTTTCTCAACAATCTCTGCCGGATAGGGCTCCATTTTCTTTTGCTCGAAAGTTTTGTTATCTATAAAGACAATTGCTTCGTCGGCTTCGTCCATTGTGCCGGCATATTCCGCTAAAAAATCTTTGTTCAGGCTGCTAAAAGTGTGCAGTTCAATACAAGCTATTAGTTTGCGTTGCGGAAACTGTGTTTTAACAGCCTTAATTGTGGCAGAAAGCTTGGACGGCGAATGCGCGAAATCTTTAAATAAACTGGCGGTATCATTCTTGCCCACCAGCTCCAACCGTCGCGCTGCGCCTTTAAAGGTGGTTATATAACTGTAAAAATCGGCCGATGAAATACCCTGACTTTCGCAAGCCAAACGTGCTGCCTGCATATTTAACAGGTTATGCTCGCCAAAAACCTGTAAAGGGTATTTTTTTCCTTCGGATAAGATGGTGGTGATGCCGTCTTCAATAACATATTCAGGCAAGGTATAAGGCAGCTTATCAACGGGTGCCGCGCTTTCCGTTACAACCTTATTTAAAACCTCGTCATCTTCACTGTATATCAACCTGCCACCGGGTTGTATGGTATCAATAAATATTTTAAACTGATCAATATAGCTCTGAAAAGTTGGGAACACGTTAATATGGTCCCAGGCAATGCCGCTTATAATGCCAACGTTAGCCTTGTAAAGATGAAATTTTGGTCGCCTGTCAATTGGCGAGGCCAGATACTCATCGCCCTCAATAACCATAACCGGCGCTTTTGCCGTGAGCTTCACCATGGTGTCAAAACCTTCCATTTGCGCCCCAACCAGGTAATCAAAATCTTTACCGGCCGCCTGTAAGGCATGCAAGATCATGGATGTAATGGTAGTTTTGCCATGGCTACCGCCGATAACAATCCGCTGCTTATCTTTTGATTGCTCGTATACATACTCGGGGTACGAGTATACTTTTAAACCTAATTCCTGTGCTTTAAGCAGCTCGGGGTTATCTATCCGCGCGTGCATACCTAAAATAACAGCGTCCAATTGGATTGTTATCTTTTCAGGATACCAGCCGTTTTCGGCAGGTAATATGCCATGTTTTTTTAGGCGAGAAACGGAAGGCTCAAACAACACATCGTCTGATCCGCTTACCTCAAATCCCTTTTTATGCAGCGCGATGGCAAGATTATGCATTGCCGCACCGCCTATAGCTATAAAATGTATCCTCATACCCTATTATTTTTAGCTGAGTTTTATAAATTTTGCCGCCACCCAGTCTTTATCTTTTTTGTGTGCTATATAGCTTAAACCACATTGGTTGGCAGCCTGCGTTATAATATCCAGATCGGGTGTTTCATAAAAACCACTGAAAAATATGGTGCTATTCGGTTTTAATACCTCAGCATATTTATCCATTTGATCTAACAGGATGTTACGGTTAATGTTGGCCAATATAACATCAAATTGCTCCGCAGGAATGGCTTCCTTTGATCCGCATAGCGCCTTAATATTTGCTATGCCATTCAATTGCGCATTCTCTATAGCACTCTCATAACAAACGGGATCATAATCAATGGCTGTAATATCACCTGCATTTAGTTTGGCAGCCATTATAGCTAAAATACCGGTACCGCAGCCCATATCCAACACTTTTTTATGGGTGAAGTCTTCATCCAACATCAATTGCAATATCATTGATGTAGTTTGATGATGCCCGGTACCGAACGCCATTTTAGGGTCTATAACTATCTCGTATTTCACATCCGGCCTGGCCTCATGAAAAGTGGCGCGCACAGATATTTGGTCGCCGATAACCAATGGCTCAAAGTTACTTTCCCATACCTCGTTCCAGTTTTTTTGCTCAATTAAATTGTCTTTATGGCTAAACGGAAACTGCTCAAAAAAAGGATTAAGCGTTGCGGTAAGCATTTCCTCGTTAAAGGTATCGGCAGGTATATAGGCGTTAAAGCCCTCTTCATTTTCTTCAAAAGTGTCAAAACCTATTTCGCCTAAAGCGTGGATCAACAGGTCGCGGCGAAAGCCTTCATCGTCCTCAACAGTAAAAGATATTTCGTAATAATTCATGCTTCTTTTTCTTTCTTCGCTTGTGTTTTTTTTATGATAAGGTCTATAATAAATAACAACGCAACATTGATAAGCCAGTACATTCCCTGCACACCAAACAGCGCCCCTATTGAACGGTATAAACTGTCTGTGCCTAAAGCCTTATCCCAAATAGCATAGCTAACACCTACAGCCAACACCAAACTTGCCGATACCACCCACAGCAGCGTGATAAAGGCTGCACGAAACAATCTGGCATTTAACCTGTCCCAAATAGGGAGGACAACAACGTATTGCGTTAAAAAAAGTATAACGTATAAATAGGGAGATGCGTACCTGAAATAATACATCAGGCTGGCGAGGGATATTTCTGTTAATTGCCCTGCAATGTCTTTATGCGCTTCATCCAAAGCGGTATACCTCGCGAATATAAGGTACGGGATAAGTGTAGGAAGGAGCAGCTTTAAAACGGTTTTCATTGGCAGGATAAAAGATTGGATATTAAAGATCAAAGATTGGCTTTTGTTTGCTTTGTAACCAATCTTTAATCTTCAAATGCTAATCTTTATTAGTTGAAAGCCTTTACTATATCCGTAAAATTGCGCGATTTTAGTGATGCGCCGCCTATTAAACCGCCATCAATATCAGGCTGTGCGAACAGCTCGGCCGCGTTTTTAGGATTGCAGCTGCCTCCGTATAAAATGGTAGTAGCATCAGCCAGAGCCTGGCTATATTTTGCAGCAATTTCTTTGCGGATAAAAGCATGGATCTCCTGCGCCTGTGCAGATGATGCGGTAACGCCTGTACCTATGGCCCAAACGGGCTCGTAAGCGATAACTATTTTAGCAAAAGCCGTTTCATCTAAATGGAAAACACCTTCAACCAACTGGCTTTTTATAATATCAAAATGCTGGTTAGCTTCGCGCTCCTTCAAGGTTTCGCCAATACAGAAGATGGGTTTAAGATCATTAGCTAAGGCAGTATCTGTTTTTTTAGCCAGCAGTTCATTGCTTTCGCCAAAATACTGGCGGCGCTCTGAGTGCCCTAAAATAACATATTCAGCACCTACAGATTTTACCATTTTAGCAGAAGTTTCGCCGGTAAACGCACCCGACTCATTTTGATGCGCGTTTTGTGCACCTACCGCTATATTAGCATAACCTTTAGCCAGCTGCGCCAGGCTGTGTAAATGAATAAACGGACTGCATACCACCACCTGCTGGCTGCCGGTAGCTTCGTCTTTAACCATATTGATCACTTCAGAAAACAAGGACAAACCCTCGTTGTAATCCATATTCATTTTCCAGTTACCGGCTACTATTTTTTTTCTCATCTTTTTTGGTTTATTAGGTTGATTGAGTTTATTGGGTTGATCAGTTAGTTTTTCTTACCACCACTCACCGCTTAACTCAATCAACCACTCACTATAAATTAAAATATCTCTCTATACTCCTGCGTCAGTTCAAAAACCTTCTCCAGGATGCTTTTCTCTGTATCGTCAAAAAGACGGTCGCGGCGGGTGTACACACGCTCGGCGGTTTCAAACATTTTTTTGAGGGAGTAGGTGCCAAAATCTGTTCCGCCACCCCAGGCAAAATCAGGTACAAAATTAAGCGGCATACCCGATCCGAATATGTTGGCACTCACCCCTACCACAGTACCGGTGTTAAACATGGTGTTAATACCACATTTAGAATGATCGCCCATTATCAGGCCGCAAAACTGTAAACCTGTTTTACGGAAATGCTTTGATGGGTAATCCCACAGTTTTACATCGCCGTAATTATTTTTAAGGTTAGAGTTGTTGCTATCGGCGCCAATGTTGCACCACTCGCCCATTACAGAATTACCTAAAAAGCCGTCGTGCCCTTTAGATGAATAACCCCAGATAACCGCATTGCTGATCTCGCCCCCTACCCTTGAGTAAGGCCCAATGGTTGTAGCGCCATAAATTTTTCCACCCATTTTTACCTGCGAATGCTCGCACAAAGCAAAAGCGCCGCGGATATGGGTACCCTCCCAAACCTCGGTATGTTTACCTAAGTAAATGGGGCCGTTAGTGGTGTTAAAAGTAGAGCATTCGGCCACCGCGCCATCCTCGGCAAAAAAATCATTGCCAATAATAACGTTGGTTGACGATATAGTTGCGCTGATCCGACCTGCAGTTAGCAGCTCAAAATCCTTGCGCAGCTCAACGTCATTCTTTTTAAAAATGTCTTCGGAGTATTTTATGGTTACCGGCTCGCCTGTATAATCAACTTTTTTATATGCAGATAAATTGTTGTCGTCAAATTCTTTTGCATCCCATTGGTTTAGTTTAACGGCAATAAACAAACCATCTTTAACCAATGCTTCGGAACCATGCAGCGTTAGAATGGCTTCGTAAAGTTCCTTATCCGGACAAACCGAACCATTGATAAACAAATTACTTTCCTCAATTTGGACCGGAAATTTGTTTTGAAGGTAATCAGCGGTGCTAAAAGAATATGTTAAATTGAAGTATTTGGCCCATTTTTCGGCAATAGTAAGTATGCCTATCCGGAGGTCGGCAACAGGGCGGGTATATGTTAAAGGTAATAAAGTTTGATGCGAGTTATCGTCAAACAGGATAATTGCCATGCAACAAAAATAAAAAAAGTCCCGAAGCAAAGGCCAGGGACTTTCAAATAATTTATACCGCTATTACTTTTTAGCGTAACGTGTACGGAATTTATCGATACGACCAGCTGTATCAACCAGTTTCATTTTACCGGTGTAGAACGGGTGCGAAGTATGCGAAATTTCGAGTTTTACTAATGGATATTCGTTACCGTCTTCCCACTTTACTGTTTCGCGGGTATCGATGCAAGATTTAGTTACAAAAGAGTAGTCGTTAGACATATCTTTAAATACAACTAATCTATAATTTGATGGATGCAGATCTTTCTTCATTGCTTTACTTCTTATAAAAGAGGTGCAAATGTAGTGATTTTTTTGACATTTGAAAATCTTTTTAATCAAATATTTGATAAAGATTATCTAATGAACCTACAAGGTAATCGAGAAAAACGCGAGTAAATTTATAAGACAATATGGCGTTACCTGCGGCCCGCGCTATGAATTTAATATTCTATATTAAGCAACAATGCAAGTTCTGCAGTACTCACTACGCGTTCAAACCCCATAGTTTTAATATGATTTGAAAGTTTTTTGTCACCCGTCCATAATATGCCGCCCGTCTGTAATGCCAGTGCTACAAAAGCAATATCTTTACTATCAACATCTTTTGTAAGCTGGTCAGCTTGCTCCCAATACTTCGGACTAATCGTGCTTTCATCATAAAACGTCACGTGTTTCAGCGTTTCAAAAAGCAGGGCGTCTAATTTATCGGCCGGAAGCTTGGAAGCTTTAATAAGTTTCTCACGGTGTTGGGTAAGTTCATCAACCGCATAATGGCAACTTATACGCTGTACATCAGGAAATGCTCTGAAAAATATTTCGGAAAGCTTATTCTTTTTCTCTGTGGCAATGCAAACACTAAAAAGAATATTACTATCAACAATAATAATCATTTAAGAAAACGGTGCTTATTATTTGCCCACCATTTTTTATCAACTTCTTCGGCAAGCGTAGCTGCTTCTTCCTCTGATCCTTTTTTTTGAGAAGCGATCTCCAAAACGTTAATATAATCAATCAGCTGCTGAACCGCTGTCATATTTATTGATTGGTTTGCTTTGATAATTATATTGTCATTATCGCGTGTGATAATCATCGTTTCCTCCTCTTTATCCAAAGATAGTGTGTTTTATTTCAAAAGTCAATAATCATAAAGCTTCTATCGCTAACGCATTGTCTGAACCAGGATTAATAGGATTAAAAGATTTCAGGATTTTAAACGTTGGTCTATAATCCTAAAATCATACGAATCTTAGTTCAGACAAATAATGGCGTTACCTGCGGCCCACGCTATCCGCTCATACGCCTGCAGGCCTTAGGCTCGTGGCCGGTATCCGCTGCTATCGCTAACGCAACAAGAGAATATGTTGGGGAAGTTAATAATTTGGATTATGGATTCTTCATATAGGCTAACCCTCTGCAACCATCAGGGTCACCAACACTTAAAAGAATGTACAATATATTTGATTTTTTGAAAATCAAATTACCTGTTTGTAATCCATCGATCTCCATAATACAAACGCCTTTATCACAAGTTAAACCTCATTTTCCAGCTTTAGTAATATATTGACCGTTAGGTTCTCCAAAATCGTCCGTTAGCCAATCAGGGGCATTTACAATTTCACAGGTCTTATCATCCTTCAAATTGATAGTGCTATTTGAAATTCTTGAGTAGTTACCCTCATATTTCATTACCTTTTTAGAATAATCGGTCAGGTTATAACTGCCAATCAACTCGCGCTCTTTAACATCTTTTACTTCTTTGAAACCCATATCCCACATACAAAACAAAGGATGGCAGCCTTGTAAGAACAAAAGCATGAGGCAAAAAGACAGTATAATGGTTGACTTATATAATTGATTATTTTTCATGTATGTTCAATAAATAACCACAACTCTCACAAACCAACCGTTTATATCTTGATCGACATTCTCTATAGTCCTCAAATCCATAAAAATCATCGTTCATAAAACTGCCAACTAAAAACTGCCCACTGCTAACTAAATACTCTGTACCAACTCCACCAACACCCCACCCGCACTCTTCGGGTGCACAAAACAAACCAGTTTATTATCGGCACCCGGCTTGGGGTCATCACTTAACAAAACAAAACCTTCACTTTGTAATCTTGCCATTTCGGCAACTATATCATTCACCTCAAAGGCTATGTGGTGTATGCCCTCTCCTTTTTTCTCTAAAAATTTGGCTATTGGGCTATCTGCTGAAAGGGCTTCCAACAGTTCAATTTTATTGGGGCCGCTTTGCAAAAAGGCTGTGGTTACCTGCTCTGTTAGTACAGTTTCGGTTTTGTACACAACGGTATTTAGCAGCTTCTGGTATAAAACAACAGACGAGGCCATATCCTTAACGGCTATACCTATATGCTCTATTTTGTTCATGTCCAAATATTGTAAATTATTAGCTTAGTGCAGTTGCATAGAATGATTTTAAATAAAAGTTTAATATCTTTGTGTAATATAATATACAGTACAATTATGGAATTGCCAATATACCTTGACAACAATGCTACTACCCCAATGGACCCACGGGTGCTTGAAGCTATGCTGCCTTATTTTACCAATAAGTTTGGTAATGCAGCCAGCCGCAACCACCATTTTGGATGGGTGGCCGAAGAGGCCGTTGACTATGCGCGCGAGCAGGTAGCAAAATTAATAGGTGCAAGCGAAAAAGAGATCATTTTTACTTCGGGCGCTACCGAGTCGGATAACCTGGCTATTAAGGGCGTTTTTGAAATGTATAAAGAAAAAGGCAACCACATTATAACAACGGTTACCGAGCATAAAGCAGTATTAGATGCCTGCAAACACGTTGAAAAATTAGGTGGCAAAGTAACTTACCTGCCGGTTAAAGAAGACGGCTTAGTTGACCTTGCTTTGTTAGAGGCTGCCATGACGCCCGAAACCATCCTGGTATCGGTAATGTATGGTAACAACGAGATTGGTGTGATACAACCTGTAAAACAAATATCAGACATTGCCCACAAACATGGCGCTTTGTTTATGACTGACGCTGTACAAGCTGTTGGTAAAATACCGGTTGACGTTAACCGCGACGGTATTGACCTTTTGGCTTTATCGGCACATAAATTTTACGGACCTAAGGGCGTTGGCGCTTTATACGTACGCCGTAAAGGACCACGTGTTAAAGTTACTGCGCAAATGGACGGTGGCGGCCACGAACGCGGTATGCGCTCTGGCACCTTAAACGTACCGGGTATTGTTGGTTTAGGTAAAGCCTGCGAACTTTGCTTACTTGAAATGGAAAGCGAAGCGGCACGTTTATCAGCCCTGCGCGATAAATTACAGGCGGGCGTAAGCGTGTTAGAAGAAAGCTATGTAAACGGCAACGTTGATCATCGCTTACCGCACGTAGCTAACATCAGCTTTAAATATGTTGAAGGCGAAGGTTTAATGATGGCTATGAAAGATCTTGCGGTATCATCAGGTTCTGCGTGTACATCAGCATCATTAGAGCCATCTTATGTATTGAAAAGCTTAGGTCTTTCAGACGATCTGGCACACTCTTCGATACGTTTTGGCTTAGGCAGATTTACTACCGAAGAGGAAGTTGATTACGCAATTGAAGTAACCAAAACAGCGGTTACCAACTTGCGCAACATGTCGCCACTTTGGGAAATGTTTAAAGAAGGCATAGACCTTGACTCAATTGAGTGGGCAGAACACTAAGAGGATTTGTAAATATGCAGATGTGCGAATGTGCAGATGCTTGTTAAAAATATAAAAACGAGTGATTTGAGAAGAATCACTAATTCACTCAATCACTAATTCAATAATTAAAAAGAAAATGGCATATTCAGATAAAGTAATCGATCATTATACCAACCCGCGCAACGTTGGTACTTTAGACAAAAGCAGTCATAAAGTAGGTACCGGCCTTGTTGGTGCACCTGAGTGCGGCGACGTAATGCGCCTGCAAATAGAAGTTGGCGAAGACAACGTAATTACCGACGCTAAGTTTAAAACTTTTGGCTGCGGTTCGGCAATCGCTTCATCATCATTAGCTACAGAGTGGCTAAAAGGCAAAACCATTGACGATGCTATGAAAATTGACAACATGGATATTGTTGAAGAGCTGGCATTACCACCGGTAAAAATTCACTGCTCTGTTTTAGCAGAGGATGCTATTAAAGCAGCCATTAATGATTACCGCGTTAAAAACGGTATGGAAGCTTTAGAGCTTGAAAAATCACACCATTAATAAATTAGATGTGAGACGTTAGATATGAGACGTGAGACTTATATCTGATTTTAATTATTACCTGGTTTGGGTGTGATGTGTGGCTGTTGTCTCAAATCTCAGATCTCAAATCTCAAATCTCCAAAATGGTAACTATAACTGATAAAGCAAAGGAAAAAATAGATAACCTGATGCACGATTCGGAGCTTGATGCTTCGTATTTTCTGAGGGTATCTGTTCAGGGCGGGGGTTGCTCGGGGTTATCGTATAACCTTGATTTTGATAACGAAGAAAAAAAGGGCGACCAGTTTTTTGAAGACCGCGGCATACGTATGGCTTTGGATATGAAATCTTTTTTATACCTGGCTGGAACCGAGCTTGATTTTAGCGACGGATTAAATGGTAAAGGTTTTGCCTTTAACAATCCTAACGCAAGCCGTACCTGCGGTTGCGGCGAGAGTTTCTCGGTTTAATTTTTTTGATTGATTACACGGATTAATTTCTAATTGCACAGATATTAAAAGCGCTCCACCATGGTGGAGCGCTTTTCTTTTACACATTTGTCATGCCGAACTTGTTTCGGCACCTCACACGCTAAGCGCGCGTTCCTGTCCTTTGGGATGCTGAAACAAGTTCAGCAAGACGGGAGGTTTATCAAAACATCCCATTTTCATGCATCATCTTCTCGGGCACAGGTTGCTTGGCACCCCAATGCCCCGTAAGTTTTCTCCCCTCAAACTTAAAAATATCAAATAAGGCTATTGATCGCTCGCCATCTTTCGCTTCGGCATGAATTGCTGTAAGATTTCCTTCTGATATTATACGATGAATGGTCACTGCGTGGTTAGCGTAAAGCCGGGTTAAGAAAAGCTTCGTGTCGTCAACAACAACATTCTGCTCAACTTTTATAAAGGGCTTGGTATCGCTGTTTGTTCCTCGGTCACATCCCAATGCTCTGCCGCTTTCCCATCCTGCATACGGAACACTTCAATTACCCTTATATCTTTCCCCATAAAGTGCAGGTCAAGGTGCGCTACAACAAGGTTGCCGTTTTCTATAAGATGTTCTATAGGCGACTTGTCTGTTTCTGCTACTGGCGGCAGTGTTTTTAAAATTCCACCATTTCAAAAAGGCCTTGCCGGCCATCTTTACCCATGGGGCTGTGTTGTATATAGTCTTCCCGAACATATTGGGGTATCAGCTCACTTTTGCGCTCGCGTACTACTTGCCGGTAAAAACCGACTATTATGTTTTTATTGGATGTTTGTTCCATCACATTGTGTTGTTGTGGCAGGTTTTACCCGCCGGGATAATATAATTGCTTGAATTTGGGCAAAGCGACATACCTGCCGCAATGACGGCATTCGCCCTTTGATAGGATGGATCAGAGATGATCCGTACTTAGTATGTGATGATAGTAATTATGGTATAAAGATAATTAATTAACACTGCATACAATACTTTACATATGCTGTTGTTTAACAATTTTGTATATTTACTTATGGATTTGCAGGCAGAAAAAATGAATATTTTGCAAACTATAATGAGCACAACTGACGAAGGGCTTATTATGGATGTAAAAGCTTTTTTGGGAAGCAGAAAAGCTGATTGGTTTGATGAGCTAACAATTGAGCAACAAACTGATGTATTGGAAGGCTTAGCACAGGCAGACAATGGCGAAACAGTAACTCATACTGAAGCAGTGAAGCTTTTTGCAAAATGGGGCCTGAAATAATTTGGACCAAGAAGGCTATCAACACCTTTAGTCATCGAATAAATTATTTACAGGAAAATTGGACCGAAAAGGAAATTTTCAACTTCAGCGAACGGGTTAATGAGTATTTAGTTACGCTTAAAACCCAGCCCTTGATGTTCCGAAAGTCAACTCGATTAAAGCATACTCATATTGGTGTTATTATCAAGCAAGTTTCTTTGATTTACCGTATCAAACCAAAAAGTAATACTATTGAACTGATTGCCTTTATTGATAATAGGCAAAACCCAAAAAAACAGCAATACCAATAGTTATTTACGGTAATCAACTGCCATAACGCCATTATTATTTTATTAGATTTGTTGGTATAAACCACTTTTAACCACCAATGAGCCAGCCTACCGAGCGCCCAACCATACCCAGCTTAATCAGATATCTGGTAAAAAATATCCACCCGGATACGCAGCCTTTTTTATCCCATAAAGTGGGCGATACCTGGGTTGATATTACTTACGCCGAGGCATTAGAAAAAATTGATGCCATATCTGCATGGTTTTTAAGCATCGGCATCAAAAAGGGTGATCGCCTGGCTCTTATTATGGACAACAGTCCCGATTATATTTTGTATGATCAGGCGCTGCAACAAATTGGCGGCGTAAATACTTCCATCTACCCTACTCTTTCTGAAACTGAAGTTGAGTACATATTAAATGATTCGGGGGCCAAAACCATTTTAGTGGGCAGTACTTTTCTGTTCCGTAAAGTGATAAAAGTGGCAGATAATTGCCCCGAACTGATCCGCATTATAGCCTGCGACCGCGCCGAAAGAAATAAAGAAAAGTCAACATTAAAAGCGGGCTTAACCGGACTGAACGCTGTAATTGATGAGGGCCGTAAGCTATTGCCCCAATATCAACAGGCTATAAATGCTGCCCGCGAAGCGATCTTGCCGTCTGACCTTTCCTGTCTTATTTATACATCTGGTACTACCGGCACGCCAAAAGGTGTAATGCTTACGCATTACAACCTGGTTGAGAATGTGCGCACCAGCCTCATCCAGATCCCGGTTGTTGAAAAGACGGACCTTTTCCTGTCGTTCCTGCCGCTATCCCACGTTTTTGAGCGGACCGCCACTTACCATATTTGCTTGTATGCTGGCTGTAAAATTGCCTTTGCGCAAAGCCTGGAACTGCTGGCCCGGAACATGGGCGAGGTAAAACCAACCATCATGAACTGCGTGCCGCGCCTGCTGGAGCGCATACACGATAAAGCCATTAAAAGTGGTACTGATGCAGGCGGCATAAAGGCCAGGATATTTTTATGGGCACTAAAAATTGGCCGTGCTTACCGATTAGCTAAAGAAGCCGGTAAATCGCCCGGTATAATATTGAGTGCCGAATATGCACTGGCAGAAAAACTGGTGTTCAGCAAGATAAAAGAAAAGACCGGCGGCCGCTTGAAGTTTATGATATCTGGCGGCGGTGCTTTACCCAAGAATATTGGCGAATTTTTTGGCGATCTGGGCATTAAAATACTGGAAGGTTTTGGCCTTACAGAAACTTCGCCCGTTATGGCTGTTACCGAATATCACCGTCAGGTTTATGGAACGGTTGGCCGGATTATACCGGGTATTGAAGTCGGGATCCAAAATGTAGATACCAAACACATCTACACGATACAAACGCACGATACTTTTAAAGAAGATTTTCAGTCTGATGAGGGCGAGATCATCGTTCGTGGCCATTGTGTAATGAAAGGCTACCTCAACAAGCCCGAAGAAACTGCGACCGCCATTGATGAAAATGGCTGGCTCCATACCGGCGATATCGGTAGGTATTTTAAGGGCAACCTACAGATTACAGACCGACTTAAAAACATGCTGGTTAACGCCTATGGCAAGAACATTTACCCTACACCTGTAGAGAACACTTACTTAAAAAGCCCCAAAATTGAAGGTGTATTTTTAATTGGCGATAAGCGCGAACACATTACCGCTATTATTATCCCGGCACGAGAAACCTTGCAGGAAACCTTCAAGCTTACAGAAGCTTACTTTGAGCAACCCGATGTATTTATTGAAGATAAAGAGATAAAAGACTGGATAGCGAAAGACATCAAGATCTACTCTAACGAACTGGCTAAGTTTGAGCGCATTAAAAACTTTAAGGTAAAACGCAAACCATTCAGCATGGAAGAAGGTGAGATAACACCCACCATGAAAGCCAAACGCAAGGTAATTGAGAAGAAGTATGCAGATGCGATAGAGGATTTGTATAAGCAGGAAGTAGAAGCGGATTAATAAAATAATAAAATTGTCATTCTGAGCGATAGCGAAGAATCCTGTATGTAATGCTAAGCAAAGCGCTTAAATTGAAAGGGTATAAGATTCTTCGCTATCGCTCAGAATGACAGAAAGGTTATATTAGCTCCAACACTTCCCTTATTCCCTCCACATTTTTAAAGCGTTCATTATCAATGCTCCCCTCAATCTGCTCGTGCGCCCAGGTGATGTGGAAAGGCACATGGATGGCGTGGCCGCCAATGTTGAGCACTGGCAGCACATCGCTTTTAAGGGAGTTGCCTATCATTAAAAACTCATCCGGCTGTATATCCAGGTGTTTAAGTAGTTTCAGGTAGTTAGGCTCATCTTTTTCAGACATCACCTCTACGTGGTGAAAGTAATCCATCAGACCAGATTTTTTAAGTTTACGTTCCTGGTCCAGCAGATCGCCTTTGGTGGCTACTACCAAACGGTATTTGCCTTTTAAAGCCGACAGCACATCCTCAACCCCATCCAGCAGCTCAATAGGCTGGTTAAGCATTTGCCGCCCCAATTCTAATATCTGCGCAATGCCCTGGGCGTTAATTGTACCGCCACTTATGGTTAACGCGGCTTCCATCATCGAAAGAATAAATCCTTTAATGCCGTAGCCGTACAACCCCAGGTTTGCTATCTCAATTTTCAGCAACTCCCGCTCCAGGTCGCGTTCGCTCATGTACTCGCCCATCAGGGCACAAAACTTTTCTTCTGAGGCTCTGAAATAGGGCTCATTCACCCAAAGGGTATCATCGGCATCAAAAGCTATAACTTTGATATTCATGAGGTAAATTTAAAGATTAGTTATTGAAGATTAAAGATTGGATATTAAGCTTTCGATTGCAGCATTAAATAACCTGTAATCTTCAATAACTAGTCACTATTTACCACGGGCTTTCCTGGTTGTCGCTTTCTATATCCTGACTAAAGAACTTTCCGTTTGGACCATCAGCTCCCAGCGTAGCATAATTAACAATAATTGCAGCGGCATCTTCTATTTTGCCCGGGCCATTGTGATGATTAAAATCTGTTTGGGTATAGCCGGGATCTACCGCATTTACCTTAAAGGCAGTGTCTTTCAATTCGTAAGCCAAAACAACGGTGTAAGCGTTTAACGCCGTTTTTGATGTGCCGTAAGCTGCAGTTTTAACCTGATAGTATTGCCAGTTGGGATCGCTGTGCAGGGTTAACGAACCAAGACCGGACGTTACATTAACGATCCTTGGCGCTGCCGATTTTTCTAAAGTGGGTAAAAAGGTTTGCGTTACGTTTATAGCGCCAAAAAAGTTGGTATCATACACTTCGCGAATAGTGCCTAAGTCCACCGTTTGTGCGCTTTGCTCCATGCCGCCAAGTATACCGGCATTATTGATCAATACATCCAGCTCTGCTACTTTTTTACCTGCCGCTTCAACAGATGCAGGGTCGCTTACATCTATCTGCAATAACTCAACATTATCAAAGCCCTCGCCTTTTAGTTTATTCACCGCCTCGTCGCCCCGCGAAGCATCCCGGCTGCCTAAATAAACGAAGTATCCTTTTTTTAATAATTGCCTTGCTGTTTCAAAGCCAATGCTTTTATTGGCCCCTGTTATCAATGCTTTTTTCATTTCTGTATCTTTTTGATTGTATGATACAAAGGTACAGCCCAGCTTTACGCTGCAATGTCACTATCATAGGTTTCAATGGTACATTTTGCGGATGTTTGTACGATAAGCCGCCGGGGTTGATTGAACAATACGTTTAAAGAACCTGTTGAAGTAAGATGCATCTTCAAAACCCAGGTTAAAAGCTATCTCTTTTATAGAATTATCAGTATGGAACAGCAGGCGTTTGGCTTCCAGTATAATGCGTTCATGTATATGTACAATGGCAGGTTTGCCGCTTTGCTCTTTAACAACATCACTTAAATGGCCTGCACTTATATTTAGCATGCCGGCATATGCCGCTACCTCATGTTGCTTTAAATAATCGCTTTCAATCTTCTCTAAATACTTTTTTAACAGCGCCCGGTCTGCATGCAAACCAAACGGGCTGAATTGTTCAGTATATAATCTGCTTAAATAAATAAACAGAATGCGCATATAGCCCATTAACATGCTGTTGGCCCAGTTGCCCCCGGCCAGGTTTTCTTCGTACACCTTCTCCAGCATATCCTCAACAAATTCCACGTCTTTCTCGTTCAAACTAAGCTCATGTTCGCTATGCGGGTTTTGTATTATGGGTAATTGCCGTAACAAACTATTCTCTTCCATGGCTAAAAATTCTGCAGTAAACGCCACAATTATCCCCTTTACGGGCTTGGCTTCCTCTTTTAAATGCACCTGGTGCGGGGTACTGAAGTGAAAAGAATTGTTGGTAAGCTGGTAAGGTTTGGTGTCTATCCAATGCCGGCTGCTGCCTTCCTTTACAAATGCCCAAAAAAAATAATCCTTACGGTGCGGTATTAAAAAATCTGCGCGGATAAGGTTAACCGTTCCATCAGCTTTTACAATGCTGAACATTTTACTGCCGGTAGCCAGATCAGGCGCGAGCGGATATTTAGGAATTACAACTTCGGTATCAATAGCGTACATAAGTCAAAGTTAAGCTAATCCTGTGCACACCAATAAAAAATCCTATTTTTGCAGCCTTAATAAAATAGCGTTACACAACATGAGTATTGCATTATCCGAACAGGAAATTATTCGTCGCGAATCTTTACAACAGCTTCGCGCTTTAGGTATTGACCCCTATCCTGCCGAAGAGTATAAGGTTACCGCCTTCGCACAGGACATTGCCGATAATTTTAATTCTGCGCCGGATAAGTATAAACAGGTTACCATAGCCGGCCGCATCATGACGCGCCGCATTATGGGCAGCGCTTCTTTCTTTGAGATACAGGATAGCACCGGCCGTATGCAGGTGTACATTAAACGTGATGACATTTGCCCTGACGAGGACAAAACTTTATACAACACTGTATTTAAAAAACTGCTGGATATTGGCGACTATGTAGGCGTTAAAGGCTTTGTATTTACCACCCAAACCGGCGAAATCTCTGTACATACCGAGGAGTTGACCATACTGGCAAAATCATTAAAACCACTTCCTGTTGTAAAACGCGACGAGGACGGCAACATCCACGATGGGTTTACCGACCCTGAAATGCGTTACCGCCAGCGTTATGTGGATTTAACAGTTAACCCTGATTTTAAACAGATCTTCATCAAACGCTCAAAAGTTATCAGCGCCATGCGAGATTTCTTTAACCAACAGGGATGGATGGAGGTGGAAACACCCATACTGCAAGCCATACATGGTGGTGCGGCGGCTCGTCCGTTCAATACGCACCATAATACTTTAGATATGCCTCTTTATTTGCGCATAGCTAACGAGCTGTATTTAAAGCGCCTTATTGTTGCCGGTTTTGATGGCGTATATGAGTTTGGCAAAATGTTCCGTAATGAGGGCATGGACCGTACCCATAACCCGGAGTTTACCGCCATGGAGATCTATGTAGCTTATAAGGACTATGTGTGGATGATGAACATGGTAGAGACCTGCCTGGAGAAGGTTACCCGCGCCGTACACGGCATTGCTGCTGTGCAGGTGGGTGGTAACGAGATCAACTTTGCAGGGCCTTACACCCGCTTATCAATGTATGATTCTATCCTGAAATATACAGGCATTGATGTATCTGCCATGGACGAAGCAGGCTTGCGCGAAACATGTGCAGAACTGGCGATTGAGGTAGATGCTACTATGGGCAAAGGCAAACTGATTGACGAGATCTTTAGCGCGAAAGTTGAAGCCAGCCTGATACAGCCAACCTTTATAACCGACTACCCTATTGAAATGACCCCGCTGGCTAAAAAGCACCGCAGCAAAGAGGGTTTGGTAGAGCGTTTTGAATTATTTGTAAACGGAAAAGAAATAGCAAATGCCTACTCAGAACTGAATGACCCGATAGACCAACGCGGGCGCTTAGAAGAACAATTGATCTTGGCCGGCAGAGGTGACGACGAGGCGATGGCGATGGATGATGACTTTTTACGCGCGCTTGAATATGGCATGCCGCCAACATCAGGATTGGGTATTGGTATTGACCGCCTGGTTATGCTGATGACCAACCAAAGTACCATACAGGAAGTATTGTTCTTCCCGCAAATGCGTCCTGAAAAGAAAGCAAAAGTTGCTACAGCTGATGACTTTATTAACATTGGCGTACCAGCAGAATGGGTGCCTGTACTGAATAAAATGGGCTTTAACACTGTTGAAGAGTTAAAAGCGGGCAACCCTAACAAGGTGTTTAATGATTTAGGCGGGATGCGTAAAAAACTAAAGCTGGATATTACCATGCCAACTAAAGAAGAGGTGATGGCTTGGTTTGCGTGATCTCCCACTGTCATGCTGAACTTGTTTTAGCACCTCACAAACTTAAGCCTGCGGGTATGATGGGGTGCCGAAACAAGTTCGGCATGACAGCATAAAAGTCAAAGCAAGTTACCTAACTAATAATTAACATCAGTTATTAACAATTCTTTAATATAAACATAAAATTATCAAAACTTTGGCATTGAATGTGTTGAGTATTTTTACGAACACACATTTATTAGATAAGTTATGACTAATTCTATTTTAGAGATCACGGAAAACGAATACCTGATTAAACTAAACAGACAAAATTTTAATCTGTCGTTTATCAGAAGTTTGTTAAAAATTGTTGAGGTTGCTGATCCGGCTGCCGAAGCTGAAGTAACAGAAAGATATACATCAAGAGCTGACTTCAGCAGATCTGAACCAGGCTATTTCGGTTCTATCGAAGAAAAATAGGCTTTAAAACCGTTGGTTTTAAAGCCTATTTTATTTTACCCATTTACCTATACCTTAATACTGCGGGCGAAAGCCTTTTACTACTTGCTTATCCATTTGGTTTAGCTGGCCCTTCATCATCTTTATCTGATCTGCCAGCAGCTTGTTTTTATCATCCTTAGTAGCTTCTGATAAGTACATCTGTGCTTCGCGTTTGTTTCGTTTTGCCATTGAAATACCTGCAAGGCTTATTTTAGCCAATGCTGTGTTATGAGACATGGTCATGCCCAGCGCCAAAGCCTTTTTAAAGTACTTTTCAGACTTCAATGGTGCCTTACGCGACTCGATTAAACCTATAAGCAAATTGTAATATCCGTGCTGGTTTTTATGCAATTGCTTTTCGTAATCGGTTATTTTCAATAACCACTCTTCAGATTTTTCAGTATTCTCTTTCCGCAAATAATATTGCGCTATCAGCATATTCTCATTGAAGAAAAAGGTAAGCAGGATAAGGCCCCCAATAAAAAACACAGGTACACCCCATCCCCAAAAACCAAAAACACAAAGTGCTATTGATCCTCCTAAAACTGCGCAAGCTATTACAAGCCGGATAATATTTGACATAATTTTCTTTTGTTCCTGTTAAAATTCAGAGTGCAAATATCCGTTTATTTGTACTGTAAATCAACAGCTGCATTAATATTTATGGCGATAGAATTAGAACCTTCGTGGTTGCAAGTTTTGGGTAATGAATTTGAAAAAGATTACATGCTAAAACTGAAGCAGTTTTTAAAAGAGGAGAAACAAGCCGGCAAAATTATTTACCCAAAGGGAGGCGACATTTTTAATGCATTTTGGAAAACACCTTTTGATAAACTTAAGGTAGTGATTATAGGGCAAGACCCTTACCATGGTGCTAACCAGGCGCATGGTCTATCCTTCTCTGTGCAAAAAGGCATATCAACTCCACCATCGCTTCAAAATATCTACAAAGAATTAGCTACAGATATCCCCGGCTTTGTTATCCCGCGAAGCGGAGATCTGACCCATTGGGCCGAGCAAGGTGTTTTACTGTTAAACGCCACGCTTACCGTGCGCGCCGGCGAAGCTGGTTCACATCAAAAAAAGGGCTGGGAACAATTTACAGATACAGTGATAAAAACCATATCTGATAAAAAAACGGGCGTAGTATTTATCCTTTGGGGAGCCTACGCGCAATCAAAAAGTGTATTGATAGATGATACAAAACACCTGGTGATCAAATCAAGCCACCCATCGCCCATGGCTGTTATAAAAGGTAATTTTTACGGATCAAAGCCCTTCTCAAAAACAAATGCTTATTTAGAGAAGACGGGGAAGAAAGCTATTGATTGGCAAATTTCTTAGAGAAGCAAGAATCATGAGCCAAGAATCAAGATTAAATTTCATGTCTTGACTCTTGATTCTTGATTCTAATATTCAAGCGGCACTATAGGCTCCTTCTTACTCGTGCTCATTATCATCATGGTTTGGAAGGTTTTAACTACGCTTATGCGGCTGATCTTTTCCATGATGAGCTGTTCATACGATTTAATATCTCGCACGTAAACTTTCAGTACAAAATCGCATTGGCCGGTTACGTGATGGCACTCCGTTATTTCTTTTATGTTCTTTATCTCGTCGATAAACGTTTGTATAGTATTTTTCTGATGAAAATCAAGCGAGATCTGGATGAAAGTTTTAATACCAAGGCCAAGCTTCTCCTCATCCACCAGTGCATGATAGCTTTTAATGTAACCGGCATTTTCTAATTTACGCACGCGCTCTAAAGTGGGCGCCGGCGACAGGCCAATTT
Organism: Mucilaginibacter sp. HD30; assembly: GCF_054061755.1. NCBI lineage: Bacteria > Pseudomonadati > Bacteroidota > Sphingobacteriia > Sphingobacteriales > Sphingobacteriaceae > Mucilaginibacter > Mucilaginibacter sp. HD30. The sequence continues at coordinate 148,917 of NZ_JBSSEO010000001.1, read as the reverse complement.
CATTGGATAACTGAAGATTGGTTATCCTTCCGTTTTCCTGTAAAATTTTAAGTATCTGCAGATCAATCTTATCTAATTCAGCGGCCATGGTGACAAATTTTTGTACAATTTACAAAATTATATTTTTTTAAAAGTTCAAAAAAAGAATAAAATTCTTTACAATTTTTTAGACAAGTCTAAATTTATAATTAGATTTGTTTAAATGAATACATTAGCCGAAGAGAATTATTTAAAAGCCATCTATCACTTATCGTTAAACAACGTGAGTGTGAGCACCAATCAAATTGCTGCATCGCTAAACACAAAAGCGGCCTCGGTTACGGATATGTTGAAAAAACTTGCAGAAAAACTTCTGATAAATTACGCTAAATATCAAGGCGTTAGCTTAACACCGGCAGGTGAAAAAATTGCAGTGAACATTATAAGGAAACACCGGCTTTGGGAATATTTTTTGGTAGAGAAATTAAATTTTAAGTGGGACGAGGTGCATGATATGGCCGAAGAAATGGAGCATATCTCGTCATTAGAACTGATAGACCGCCTTGATAAATTTATGGGCTACCCCAGGCACGACCCACATGGCGACCCTATACCCGACCGTAATGGTAATATTAAAAAGAACAACCTTGTTAGCGTGGCCGAGCTTGAAGTAAATAATTGCGGAATAGTATCAGGCGTGCGCGACCACTCGCCTGCATTTTTGCAATATCTTGAAAAGCTGCAACTTATTATCGGAAAAAAAATAGCTGTTATTGATGTGATTAATTATGATAGATCAGTCGTGTTGAGCATGGAAGGCAACAGCATTAACATAAGCCGCGAAGTGGCAAGTAATTTATTAATAGCACTATGAGCACAGGGAAGGAATCATTAAGCAATGTGCACAGCTCTGTGCAAACCGCCAACAAAACCGGCTGGCGAAAGATCCTGGCCTTTATTGGTCCGGCTTACCTGGTAAGCGTTGGCTATATGGACCCGGGCAACTGGGCAACAGATATTGCCGGTGGCAGCGCCTTTGGATATAGTTTAATATGGGTGTTGCTGGCCTCTAACCTCATAGCGCTGCTTTTGCAATCGCTAAGCGCGCGGTTGGGTATAGTGCGTGGGCTTGATCTGGCACAGGCGTCAAAAAACACCTATCCCGGCATAGTTAATTTCTTTCTATATATACTGGCGCAACTGGCCATTATAGCTTGTGATCTGGCTGAGATTATAGGTATGGCTATTGGTTTACAGCTGTTATTTGACCTGCCGCTGATATGGGGAGTATCGCTTACTATAACAGACACCCTGCTGATGCTGTTTTTGATGAACAAGGGCATGCGCAAATTGGAACTATTTATTGTATCTATGATATTTATAGTGGGACTATCGTTCCTGATAGAAATGTTTATCGTTCAGCCGGATGTTGTGGAGGTAGCCAAAGGTTTTATACCGGGCAATTTATCAGGCAATGCGCTTTACATAGCCATAGGTATAATAGGCGCTACCGTGATGCCGCATAACCTGTACCTGCACTCATCATTAGTGCAAACCCGCCAGATAGTGCGCACCGACGAAGGCATTAAAACAGCCATAAAGTTCAACTTTTTTGATACCGTAATTGCGCTCAACCTTGCGTTTTTAGTAAACGCTGCCATATTAATTTTGGCTGCCAGTGCATTTTTCAAAAACGGCTACTTTCAAATTGCTGAAATACAGGATGCGTATAAGTTACTGGAGCACATTTTTGGTAAAATTGCACCTGTCCTCTTTGCCGTAGCGCTGATAGCCGCCGGTCAAAGCTCTACTATAACCGGCACCCTGGCGGGCCAGATCATCATGGAGGGCCATATCAATCTGCGCGTTGAGCCCTGGCTGCGCAGACTGTTAACACGGATACTGGCCATTGTACCAGCTGTATTTACCATATTGTATTATGGCGAAGATGGTTTGGGTAAGCTTATTATTTTAAGTCAGGTAGTGTTGAGTTTGCAATTGGGGTTTGCTGTTATCCCGCTCATACACTTTACCAGCGACAAAAAAAAGATGGGCAAATTCGCAATTGGCAAATGGGCCAAAATAGGCGCATGGGCCAGCGCCATTGTAATTGTAGGGCTCAATGGCAAACTGGTTTACGAGCAGATCTATGGGTGGATAAATGAATCGTCAGGTATAACGCTGGTATTAATCTACGCGCTGGTGATACCTGCGGTAGCAGGGATTGTAACTTTGCTTCTGTACGTATTTTTAAGGCCGCTACTATTTAAACATAAGGATAACCCGATATTTGTTCCGCATGGTATTGCAACTGTGATTAGTGATCTGGATGCCATACAGTATCACCATATAGGCATAGCTATTGATTTTTCTAAGAACGATACCAATACCATACGGCATGGCATAATGCAGGGCGGTAACAAAGCCTTGTACACCCTGATACACGTAGTAGAGACAGCCGGCGCGCAATACAACGGCGTTGAGGTAATGGACCATGAAACACAAAGCGACGTAGACAATATTAATCAGTATGTGGCTGCTATGCAAAAGCTGGGCTACAACGCACAGGCTAAAGTAGGCTTTGGCATGGCAGCAAAATCAATAAGCAAGATAGTGCTTGAGGAAAAGATAGAGTTTGTAGTGATGGGCTCGCATGGGCATAAGGCGCTAAAGGACCTCATCTTCGGTACCACAGTAAATAAAGTAAGGCATATGATAGATGTGCCGGTATTGGTGGTTAAGCCGTTGAGGTAGTTTACTAGTGACTGGTTGATTGGTGATTAGTTGCTTTTCTGAAGGTAATGCCAACTATGCCGCAGACAACTAATCTCTAATCACCAATCAACTAATCACTAAAATGCATAAGTTTGCAGAGCGATGAGTCAGGATAAAGTCTACATAAAGAATAAGAAAGCCTATTTTGAGTACCAGATACTGGATAAATACACCGCCGGTATACAATTGCTGGGTACCGAGATAAAATCTATCCGAGACGGTAAGGCCAACATAAACGATGCCTTTTGCACTTTTATGGGCGGGCAGTTGTACGTGCGCAATCTGCATATCTCTGAATACTCCTTCGGCTCGTTCTATAACCACGAAGCCAAACGCGACCGTGTGCTGCTCCTCAACAAAAAAGAACTGAAGAAGCTACTAACCCGCGGCGAAGAAAAAGGATTAACCATTGTGCCCCTCGCCCTCTTTATCAGCGAGCGCGGTTTTGCAAAGTTGGAAATAGCCCTGGCCCAAGGCAAGAAAACCTTCGACAAACGCGAAAGCCTCAAAGAGCGCGATACTAAGGTGGAGATGGATAGGGCGATGAAAAGGTAGGTTTGATTTCGGATTTCGAATGTTCGATTTCGGATTTACATCTTTACATACCAAGTCAAACCTTTTAAATTCGAAGCGAACATCCGAAATTCGAAATCCCCTACCAGGCTCTCTCCCCTACCAACGGTACAAACCTGAAGGTATCTAATACATGCTTTTCGTAATCGTGCTCAGCGGTTTTTAGGATGGTAACCATTTTTTGCGATTCTGCATCACCAACAGGGATAACCAATATGCCGCCAATATTCAACTGACCGAGTAACACATCAGGCACCGTAGGGGCGCCGGCGGTTACAATGATCTTATCAAATGGTGCATGCAGGGCTATGCCCTTTGAGCCGTCGCCGCAAAAAAAGCGGGCGCGGTAACCTATATGGGGCAATACCTGCTTGGTACGTTCGTAGAGTTTTTCCTGGCGCTCAATGGTGTAGACTTTGGCGCCTACCTCAATTAACACGCAGGTTTGGTAGCCGGAGCCTGTGCCAATTTCCAACACTTTATCGCCTTTTTTAATGTGCAGCAGTTCTGTTTGGTAGGCTACAGTATAAGGTTGTGATATGGTTTGCCCCTCGCCTATAGGGAAGGCAATGTCTTTGTAGGCCTGCGCCCAGAAGGTTTCGTCGAAGAAATAATGGCGGGGAACTTTACCTATGGCCTCTAACACTTGGCGATCCTCAATACCCTTCTTTTTCAGCTCATCAACCAGCTTTTTGCGCGCGCCCTGCTCCCGGTAATTATCAACGTATTTATATGCCATTCTATAGCAAAGTTAACACGATTTGGCGCATTTAAACCTTGAAGCAAGGCAGATTTAAGTATGTGCCTGATAATCTGTTTTGTTCAATTTTTACAGTTAAATATGGGTGTTGCAAAAAAAACACGTTCCCCATGCAACAAAAAAGTTAATTAGTTGATTAAAAGCAAATTAAGCCTAAAACGCACAATAAACCTAAGCAAGCAAATTCAACTGTAAATACATCTTAAAATATTGATTATCAAGAAATTGAAAATTTTAAAAATTGCGTATTCTCGCCTCTTTGTGCAACACAATAGCAACAGATTAGCAACATTTTTGCAACACCGTTTTTTGAAGCTTAGTTAACCTCAAAACTTAGCCCATCTGCAAAGGCAGTAAAATCGGGTGTTAGCTTGCGCGATAGCACATCCAGTTTGGCGCCTTGCCGCCGTATTTCCAGGTAATGAAAAATGGGTTTATAGTCGGCTGCCAAATCGTTCATAACGGCATTATTGGGTCGCACATCCTGATGCAGACCGCCGCCGCCCCCAATAACAACAAAGTTTTTACCCTGTACTTTAAACTGTTCGTAGTTATGCGAATGCCCCGAAAGGAATAAGGCGCATTTAGCCGACGCTAAAAAAGGTTCCACAAAATATTGCTGTACCTGTGCAGATGGCTTAACAATTTTACTGTTGGTATAAGGGGAGTGGTGACACCCAACTAAGATGAGCTTTATAGCCGGATCGGCATCAAGATCCTTTAGTTTTTGTTTATACCAGCTGTTCTGTTTGCTGATATCTGCCGCAATCATTGCCCCGAAATTAGAATTGAGCAAAACCACAGCCACTGAATCAACCACCACAGTAAAGCCCGTTGGTTCGTAGGTTGGGAACCTCGTTTTAAAATTCTTCATGCCTTTTTTGGCATTGAACATCACATCATGGTTACCTAACGTGGCGTATACCGGGATAGAATCTTTCGAAGCCTGCCCCATGTACAGGTCTATATTTTTCCAGGCCCGCGCTTTTTTTCCGGATGATACTACATCGCCCAAAATAAAAAACGCCCGGGGTCGCCGTGCCCCAACCTCCTTAAATATCATTTGAGTAGCCTCCAGGTTATGGTCGGCTTTAAGAAAAAGTTTCTCTACCCACATGGGTTCCTGCGTGTCACTGGCAAAGGCCAGCAGGGGCGGCTTTTGCTGTGCAACTGCCGCATTTTGAACGGTTAATAATGCCAGTAATAATATGTAAGCAAATGGGCGCATTGTTTAAAAACGAGCTTGAGGCAATTTAATTGCAAGTTAACGTTTTTTGAGTTTTCCATAGCGATGGGTTTGAAACTATGAGTGTTCAAAACATTGTTAGCCACTAGAACTCCTTCATCGGGGAAGGGTGCGGCTGGTGGTGAAATGGCGGGAAGGGGTTAATAAAGTGGCTAAAACCCCTCCCTACACCCTCCCAGAGGGAGGGAATCGCACCGCCCACCGCTTCTTTTTAAATCTTTCGAACACTCATAGTTTCAAACCCACCGGTATGGGAACGCGATTCACTTCCATCAAAACAATATATTCAAAAGTAGTGTTTTAGTAAAGTTACCTACCCCTATGAAAAAGTACCGATTTTTAAACATCGCCTTAGCAGCGGCCATTCTTGCTATTGGCGCAACCGCTTGCAAAAAAGACGAAAAAGTGCATGCTAACACTGCAATAATTTTAAGCGGATCAAATCCGGGAGTAAATAGCTGCGGCTGGTTAGTAAAGGTAAAGGACGATACTGACATAACTAACGCGCAGAATAGTTTAAAACCCGTTAACCTGCCCCAGCAATATCAAACAGACGGGATGCATGTAAAAATAACCTATACTGTTCCAGACATGCCGGTTATTCAATGCGCGTCCGGCCCGGCCGACTTACAAGGTTATACGCAAATAAATATTTTGAGCGTTCAGCAAGTAAATTAATATGCGGCTATTGTAGCAAACAAGCGTTAGCGTACGTTTCATCAATAAAAAACCTGCAATGAAAAACTTAAACTTTAAATTACTACTGCTAACTGCATTGATCTTCACGCTAAGCATCTCGGCGTGCAAAAAAGACAACCCTGTATTTACTGATGCTACCGTTATAAACGCCGGCGCAGTTGCAGCAGATGGCTGCGGATGGGTAATAAAAATTGGCGATACCAACTATAGCCCAACCAACTTAAGCCAGGAGTTTAAACAAACCGAGCTTAAAGTAAGTATTCGTTATCGCACATTAACCACAAAATTTGAGTGCGGATGGGGTCAAAAAATATCCGAGATCACGTTGTTGGAGATAAAGAAGAGATAGGTTATCCTTCTTACCCCATATCGATGGGTTTAAACTCATCAATATGGGGTAAGAAATTATAATCTTTACAGCGCGTGAGGTAGGTGTCAGCCTGAGCTTGTCGAAGGGCGTGCGTAAAGGCCCGCTCACCATGGTTCGACAGGCTCACCATGACAATTTCTTATTTTGACTGCGCTTAATACGGATCAACATCCGCTTGCACAATACTACCCTTGCTAAGTTTTGTTGTTTGAAACTGCGTTATTACATCGCGTATGGTGGCTTTTACCTTATTTACAGAAACGCCATCCTTTTCAAATTTAAGCATGACGGATTTGATGTAATAGTTGCGTATACGGCTAACTAAAGGCGTTTCCGGACCAATTACTCTATCGCCAAAGCTTTTGCGCAGCTCGGTAGCCAAATAAGCCGCCTGGTTATATAACATCTCCGGGTCCTTATGTTTTATGTCGAGGTTAATAACCCTGTAAAACGGCGGGTAATTAAAACTCTTGCGCTCCTCCATTTCGGTAAAATAAAGGTCGCGGTAGTCGTTCTCAATAACCTGTTTAATTACACGGTGCTTAATATCATAGGTTTGTATCACTACTTTGCCCTGCTTGCCCCTGCGGCCTGCCCTGCCGCTCACCTGGGCCAACATCTGGTAGCTGCGTTCATTGGCACGATAATCCGGGAATTTAAGCATACTATCAGCATTGATAATACCTATAACGGTAACATCAGCAAAATCAAGCCCCTTGGCTACCATTTGGGTACCCACCAAAATATCTATCTTCTTTTCTTCCAGGTCATTCAATATATTTTGCAGCGAGTTGCGCGAGCGGGTGGTATCCAAATCCATCCTTGCTATCCTTGCATCGGGCAGCAGCATGGCCAGTTCGTCCTCAATCTTTTCCGTACCGAAGCCTTTGTATTCCAGGTGTGTTGATCCGCAAGCCGGGCAAACAGATGGCGTATCTTCTTTATAGCCGCAGTAGTGGCAATGCAATTTGCCACTGTGTTTGTGGTAAGTAAGGCTTACATCGCAATTAATACACTTAGGCGTGTAGGCACAAACTTTACACAATAGCACCGGTGCGTAACCTCTTCGGTTTTGGAACAGTATCACCTGCTCTTTATTTGCCAACGCCTGCTGTATATCTAACATTAAAACGCTGGTAAAGTGCGATTGGATGGTTTTCTTTTTAGTTTCCTCTACAATGCTTACCACTTCTGTAACTGGCAACGCTGTACCGCCAAAACGCTCGGTAAGTTCTGTTAAACCATATTTGTGGGTGCGTGCATTAAAATAGCTCTCGAACGATGGCGTGGCCGACCCTAACAGTACTTTGCCACTGTGCATATTAGCTAAAAATATAGCCGCGTCGCGGGCATTGTAGCGCGGTGCAGGGTCATATTGTTTGTAAGATACTTCGTGCTCCTCATCAACAATAATTAAACCCAGATCCTGAAAAGGCAAAAATACTGCGGAGCGTGCGCCCAGCACTACTTTGTACTCATTGTTCAGTACTTTCTGCCAAACCTCTACCCTTTCATTATCATTAAAGCGCGAATGGTAAACACCTATGTTGGCACCAAAATACTGGCGCAAACGCTCAATTATATGTGTGGTGAGAGCAATCTCCGGCAAAAGGTAAAGCACCTGCCTGCCTTGTGCTATGGCTTCCTCAATTAATCGAATATAGATCTGCGTTTTGCCGGACGAAGTGACGCCATGCAACAGCACTACATCTTTTTGTTCAAACTGATGCTGAATGCTTGCTAAGGCTTCCTGTTGCTGCACACTCAATTCAAAAACGTCAAATATGCCTTCATCCTCCATATGCAAGCGGCTCACATTTTTCTCCTGCGCTATAAAAACCTCTTTCTCAATCAGCGAGCTGATGCTTGATGCTCCTGCACCGCTTGCTTCTATCAATTCGTTTTTTGAAATAGCTTTTTGCTGCCGCGATAATTTAATATAGGCCAGTACCGCATCTGCCTGTTTGGGGGCACGTTTTTCCAGAATGCTAAATAACTCCCTTAGTTGGTCCTGGTTTTGATAAACCGGGTTAAGCGCCAAAAAGGTACGCATGCGGGGTTTGTACCGCTCGCTTACTTCTTCGGATATGTTGATAACGTTTTTCTCAAACAGCAGCTTCAATATGGGCATTACTGTTTTTTGGCCCAGCAGCTTGGCAATATCGCTTACTGTAAGTTCGGGCTGCAGGTCAAGCGCGTCCACTATCATAAACTCGCGGTCGTTCAGTTCTGCTTTATCAACCAAAAACTCGCGGTTAAGCGTTATTTTAGTTTCGCTGGCCAGTTTTAATGCTGATGGCAGGGCTGCGTTCATTACCTCGCCATCATTACACATATAATACTCTGCCATCCATTTCCAAAAGCCGAGTTGTGTTTCGGTAACAACGGGGCGGTCATCCAGCACCTCCAGTATATATTTGGCTTCGTATTTATCTGGCGGGGTTTCAGTTATTTTATCAATAATAGCGGTATACATTCTGCTTTTGCCAAACTGCACCACCACGCGCTTACCTACCTGCACGGCGCTGTTCATTTCAAACGGCACGCGGTAAGTATAATTTTTGGCGAGCGCCAAAGGCAGTATCACCTCAACAAAAAAGGTTTTACGCGAGTGGAAAGTAGCGTCGGCAAATTCAAGCATCCTACTTTTGCTTTAAAGCAGATAGTAACAGCATTAACCAGCCGCCAATAAACAGCAGGCCGCCTATGGGCGTAATGGGGCCAAAAAACTTTAGCCATTCCCAGCCCAGCGCGTAACGGCATGACAGCAGGTACAACGAGCCGGAAAAGAATATAATACCAAACGTAAACAGGTAAAAAGCCGCGTTGGTATAACTGCTGTTTTGCTGCGCGAAGAAAGCCAGAAACAGCAGCGCGAAAACATGGTAAAACTGGTATTGTACCGCTGTTTGCCAGGTTTGTAACTGCTCGGCAGCTAAAACTGCCTTTAACGCGTGCGCTCCGAATGCTCCGGCTACAACTGCCAGCATCCCGAAAATTGATGCTGTAATAATTATCTGCTTATCCATGCTTTTAATAAAAAGCTAAATTAACCAATTTGAAAGTATTACTTGAATGCTATCGGCTAAAAATCCTAACTTGCACATACTAAGCAAACATGAGGCGACACATAATACTATCGGTAATACTGTTTATAGCTATTGTGTTTTTAGCTGTGTTGTACTTCAGGAATTTAAGTACACCAGGCTCACGCACCACCAGTGTGTTACGGTCTATCCCCAACAATGCGGCGCTAATTTTCGGGTTTAATAACGAGGATAGTTTTTACGAGATCTATAACGGAAACAAGTTGTTTGCCGCCGTTATAGGCGATGAGCAGTTAAGTGAACTGGATACTTTGCGGAAACAATTATTAGCTAATAATTTACTCAGGCCGTTTTTTGATGGTCAGAATGTCTTTTTGTCCTTCCATCCCGGCAAAGACAATACCATTAACCTATTATTTACCACATCTGTTGATAAGAAAACAGACCCGGCTACACTCGATAAAATTACGCAGCAACAAAAGCCGGGGTTAAAAATTACCGCGGCAAACTATGGCGGCAACAAAGGTTATGATGTTTATCTGGATGTACTGAAGAAACATTTCTACCTAACAAGTAAAGAGAAGGGTATTTACGCCGGCAGTTTCTCAAAAGAAATGATTGATGCCTTTATAGCTTACACGCCGCAAAAGGATGAGAAAAACTTTATTTTACTGCCGCAACAGCAAATTTCGAATTCATTGGGCAACCTATATATAAACTATGCTCAGCTAAACCCCCTGTTTGATAAACTGCTGAAAAATAAAAACAGCGATATTTTTAAAAGCCAGCGCATGTTGCCGGCACTGGGCGTGCTCGATCTTAACTTTAAAAGTGATGCCCTTATGTTTAGCGGCTTTACCGAGACCGACCCCGCTAAGGCATCAAGTTACATCAGCCTGTTTTTAGCGCAGCAGCCTATTGTTAATAACCTGAAGGATATTTTTCCGTCAACAACGGCTTACAGTGCAAACTTCGCAGTTTCTGATCCTAAGAAATTTAAAACAGACCTTTCTAAATGGCAGGCAAAAGCCGGATTACAACACGAAAAGGATTCGCTTTTCAATAAAATAAAAACCGAAACAGGTATTGAACTGATACCTGAGTTTAACAAAGTTTTAGGTAAAGAATTTGCCGTTGTAACCACGCGTTTTATGGAAAAGCTGGCCCTGGTAACGCTTACCAATGGATCTGACCTAAGGCCGGTTTTGAACAACATAAGCACCATGGAGGGGGATGAGATTGGCAAATTCAATTATGGCAAACTACCTTTCTTTTTATTAGGCGATGCGTTCAGCATGTTTCATCACCCATGGTTTATGATAGTGGATAATTACCTCGTACTGGCAAACAGTAAAAACGAGCTGATAAGCTACCGCGACAGCTACTTTAACAGCAAAGTTCAAAGCAAGCAGCAGGCCTATATTAATTTTGACAAATTACTTACCCAGCGAAGCAATGTGAGCTGGTACATCAATTTTAAAAACAGCGGAAGTATTTTTAAACGCGACCTGAGTGATAATTTTTATAAAGCATTTAATGGCAACCAGCCCGGGTGGAAGAACTTTTATGCAGCATCATATCAATTATCGGCCACGGATAAAAACTTTTATACCGTTTTTTGTATGAATTTTAATGAGCCGGATACAACCGCCGCAAACAAATAAACTTTCTTTTATATTTAAATAAAGTACCCATAAAACGCAGGATGAAGAAAACGATACTACTAAGTTGTTTGCTATTATCAGCGGTGAAACTATTTGCCCAGCAGTATTCGCAATACAATACGGGTACTTTGTTTGATTCTTTTGAAAACCCATCGCAACGCTCCTTTATACCAGACTCAAGCAGGTCTGTAGCGTTTAACTTTTTTATTCCAAATTTTAGTACTGCTAACTTTATAACAGGTAATGCGCAGGACGCCCTATTTGATCGAGTTTTTTCGGGTTATTATAATACGGCTGCGGTACAGGTGGGTAAAGGCAAATACAGTAACATTCGCAGCAATACAAACGCGTATTGGGCCATGCTAAAAATTTTTACCAGCCTTAACGGCAACCGCGAAATTGGTGTCGCCCTGAGCAGCAGGGCCGAGGTAAGGGGTTATATTACTGACGAATCAATAGCTTTGTTTAACGGCGCGTTAAATTTTGACAAGCTGGCCTACACAAATACTTTCAATGATAATTATTCTTACCAGGCTTATCATCAGCTTTCTTTCTCCTATCGTGAACAGATTAATAAACGTTTGGCTTTGGGGGTAAAACTCAGCGCTTTAATGGGGCTTACCTATAATAAGGTAAACATCAACCAATCGGGCATTGTATTTGACCCGGACAACGATGCCGCCACTATTTCTTTAGCAGGAAAGGGCCAGACAGCAGAGTATAACAAGTGGTATAATTTCAGAAATCCCGGACTGGCCGTTTCCTTTGGCGCGGGCTATACTAATAGCAGCGGGTACCACTTTCAGTATAACTTAAAAGATCTGGGGGTGATAAGATGGGCGGATGGAGCAAACAGCGCTGAATTTGTAAACGAAGGGACACTTATAGAAAACATCTCAACCGGGCAGCGCGAAACCAATATTTTAAACGCTGTACAAAACATAACAGGGGGTAACACAGAGGCGCGCGGTTATTTTTACAGCAAAACCAATGCAATTGCCGAAGTGAGCGTAAATAAAACCTATTGGTTTGATTATGATAAAAGGCTTAAACTTTCGCCAACGCTTATTGCCTCAAAAGCGCTGTGGTATGATGATGCAACAGTTGCCGCTGTGGTGCCGTTTTCATACAATAATTACAGCATTACGGGCACTACATCATACAATACACTTGGCTTGTTTAATTACGGTGCGCAGTTTATGTATAAAACACCCAATGCCGAGTTTTACATTGGTACCGAGCGCTTGTATCAAACCACGCGTGCGGTAGTAGAGGCAACACGCAATAACCTGGTTGGCGAACAGGTAAAGCGCAGCTACCACAACTACAGCGGCGTAGATATATTTTTAGGTGTATCGTTTAAATTTGGTAACCTGATAGAGCATCCTATGAACGCCAGCTTTATACCGGATGGCGAGGATGACAAGGGATTTTTAGGCAGGATATGGAATAAGATATTTAAAGGGAAAGACAAAAATTACTAAGCCTTTTTTGTTACCAGGAAATCTTTCAGGTAATACGGCTCATAATACGCCACATCCTCAAATTGCCCAGCCTGAAATTTCTGATAAGCCTTTTTTGTTAAGTGCACGGCGGAGTTGGTAAAGTTACCAATAAACAGGGCATTGGCATTGCCGCTTAATGTTTCGCGGCATTTAGGCGCGCCATCTCCAAAAAATAAAATTTTACTTTTCTCTAATTGTGCAGAAAAGCTGTTTTCATCAATAATTGCAGCATTAGTAGCTTGCACCCGGTTACCTGCGGCATCAAATAAAGCAGTATACACCTCCATGCGGCGGGCGTCTATCATGGGGCATAGCAGTATATCTCCGTTAACCCCGCGCGCTATTATACCCTCAGCCATAGCTTCTAATGTTTCTACTGCTATTAAAGGTTTATCCAATGCATAGCATAAACCTTTAGCTGTTGATACGCCTATACGTAAACCTGTGTATGATCCTGGTCCGCTGCTTACCGCTACAGCGTCCAGCTCATTATACTTTATCCCTGCGTTTTTAAGTATCTCATCAATAAAAACAGTTATCACCTCGGCGTGTATGTTACGCTGGTCTATTTCCTTAAAGGCAATAACTTCGCCGCGGTTAGCTAATGCTACCGAACATACGGTTGTGGCTGTTTCTATTTGTAGAATTTTCATTGGTCAGTGGTTATTGTGTCACTGGTCATCAGTCATTAGTTGATAGTCATTGGATACTTGCCATTGCACTAATGATTAATGACTATTAAGGCACCGGATCATGGCCATGTCCGCCCCAGGGGTTGCACCGGCCTATCCGTTTCAAAGTTAACCATCCGCCTTTAAACGGCCCATATTTTTTAACTGCTTCTAACCCATATTGCGAACAGGTAGGCGTATACCTGCAAGATGCGCCGGTTAAAGGCGAAATAAAATACTGGTAAAACCGTATCAGCAAAACAAATATTGCACCTATGCCCGCTTTTAATATGTTACCTACGGCGTTCATTTGGCAATCCCTTCGCAGAGCAGATCAAACAGTTTCAGCATTTTCTTTTCAATAAGTTTATACTCATTGATCTCTTTACCGATGTAACTTATTGAAAGTGTAATGTTTTTATCAGCCTGCGATAAAAGATGATACAAGCGCATTTGTTTGTGCAGGCGATAGGCTTCGCGCATGCGGCGTTTTAGCACATTGCGGTCTACAGCGCGTTTATACCGTTTTTTTGCCACGGCAAACAACACCTGTACCGGCACCTCTTGAGGCCCGTTAACCACTAACCACGAAGCTTTAAAAGGATAACATAAAAAGGAAGAACCGTTATGAAAAAGCTCATCAATAAGCCTTTTATTACATAACCGTTCTTCCTTTTTAAAGGTTTGCATTTTCTTGTACTGAACCGAAATTGTTTAAAATAACCGGTTCAGGCCTCTATATGCTGATAAGAAGCAACCGGAGGGTTTATGCTTTATGACGACGCTCGTCAGATACACTTAATCTTTTTCTGCCTTTTGCTCTTCTGGCTGCCAATATTCTTCTACCGTTAGCAGTTGACATGCGCTCACGGAAACCGTGTTTATTTCTTCTTTTCCTTTGAGAAGGCTGGAACGTTCTTTTCATGACTTTTTATTCTTTTTGTTTTTAAAAACAAGAGCGCAAATGTAGTGGTAATTTTGTACTTTTCAAATACATTTATGCACATATTTTATTCTGATAAATTTACCGGGTAAATTACCTCTTATTGTCTTAACATGATGAACCTTCGTTTAGCCCTGCTTTTGCTTGTGTTTCCTGTTTTTGTTTACGGGCAAAACTATGCAGTTTATAATACGTCCACAAAAAGTAAAGTAACACTTAATGATGTTGCAGAGGCAATGAACAAGGCTGATATAGTATTTTTTGGCGAGTTGCACGATGACAGTCTGGGCCACGTTGCCGAGTTTGACCTGCTTAAAGCGCTGGCAGCAAAATATCCCGGCAAACTTGCCCTATCTATGGAAATGTTTGAAACCGATGTGCAACCTGTATTAAACGAATACCTGAGTGGCTTCATCCGCGAAAAGAATATGATAACTGATGCCCGCGCATGGCCAAGATTTAAAACTGATTACCGCCCCATGGTTGAGCTGGCTAAAAGCACCGGCATGCCTGTAATAGCCGCTAATGCACCCGCCCGTTACACTAATATGGTTACAACAGGCGCCTTTGACCGACTAAAGGTATTAAGTAAAACTGCGCTAAGTTATCTGCCGCCTTTACCAATTGATACAGCAACGGGGCCGTATTATGAAAAATTTGTTGCAGAAATGGGCGGGCACAGCGCAATGGGTGGTATGCACATCTACCAATCGCAAAGTTTGTGGGATGCTACCATGGCGTGGTCAATAGCCCGGTTCTACAAAAAACATAAAGACTACAAAATAATGCAGGTTAACGGCGGCTTTCACAGCGAGGAAAAAATGGGGATAGTGGCACAGCTAAAAAACTACGCGCCAAAAGCAAGCGTTGTTACCGTTAATGCTTATGCCGAAAAAGACCCGAACAACATTGACTGGGGCACCTATCAAAAAAAGGCAGACTTTATTATTTTGACTTCATCAAAATAGACCATAGCCGGTGGTCCATAGTCCATAGATTTTTTGTTCTACCAGTCGAAATCAGGTCAATTTACTATGGACCATGGTCTATCAACTATCGACTTTTCAAAATATCCCGTATCTCTGTAAGTAACACTTCCTCTTTTGTTGGCGCAGGTGGAGCAGACGGGGCAACTTCCTCTTTCTTTTTCATTGAGTTAATGGCTTTAACTATAATAAACAAAGCAATAGCCACAATAATGAAAGAAATTACCTGCGATAGAAAATTACCATATTTAACTGCCGTTCCGGGTATTACCAGTTCGGCCAGGTTGGTTAAATGGGCTGCTTTAAGGGCTGGTGTTAAAATTGCCGGCGTGATAATATCATCAACCAGTGAGCTAACAATTTTACCAAAGGCACCACCAATTACAACGGCAACCGCCAGGTCAACCACATTGCCACGCATGGCAAATTCTTTAAACTCTTTTACAATAGCCATGGCATCTAAAATTGAGGTTATAAAAAGTGTTAGTAAATTATTAATGCACCAAAAACAAATTAATTGATTTGCTATTTATTAGATAAATGTAACCATAGTAACTAAGTTTTCAAATTTAATGGTAATTGATGTAGATTTGCCCTAATCTATTTTATGCTTAAACAGAACCTTCAACAAAAATTATTACAGAAACTCTCGCCGCAGCAAATTCAATTTATAAAATTGCTGCAGGTGCCTACCGTATCTTTAGATACCCGTATAAAAGAGGAACTGGAAGAAAACCCCGCGTTGGAGGATCTGAGCCTTACCAACCTGAACGAACCCGAAGAACAATATCCGGACCGCGACCCTGATGAAGACAACTTTAACAGCGACGAAGAGCACGGTGAAATGGATGAGTTTAATATTGATGACTACCTGCAGGAAGACAACGTAAACGAGTATGGCTCGCGCTATGATCAGAATGGCGACGACGAAGAAGAACGTAAGGAAATGCCTTTGGCTGTCCAAAATTCGTTTTTTGAAAGTTTGCAGGCACAGTTGGATATGCTTCCCTTATCAGACAAAGATTTTATCATCGGCAAACAAATAATAGGCAGTTTAGATGATGACGGTTATTTGCGCCGCCCTATAACTTCGCTTACAGACGATCTGGCATTTTCGCAAAATGTGATGGCCGAGGACGAAGAAGTTGAGGATATGCTGAAGGTGATACAGGGTTTTGACCCGGCGGGTGTTGGCGCGCGCAGTTTACAGGAATGTCTGCTGATACAGCTGCGCAAAAAAGATCCGAATGACCTGATCATAAAAAAGGCCATTATGGTGGTGGAAGACTACCTGGATGAGTTTACCCGCAAACATTACGATAAGTTGGAACGCTCGCTGAACATGACATCTGAGGAGTTGCGTGCAGTAGTGAACGAAATATTGAAACTTAACCCCAAACCGGGCGATTCAAACGAGGTGAATAACAAGCAAATGCAGGTTATTCCGGATTTCCATATAAAAAACAGCGACGGCGTATTGATACTTACCCTTAACTCAAAAAATGCTCCTGAGCTGCGGGTAAGCCGCTCTTACCAGGAAATGTTTCAGCATTATGATAAGGCATCGCAAAGAGATAAGAAGCTTAAAGAAGCCGTTCAGTTTGTAAAGCAAAAGCTGGATTCGGCCAAATGGTTTATTGATGCCATTAAACAGCGCCAGCAAACCTTGCTTAAAACGATGAACGCCATAATGCAATATCAGTATGAGTTCTTTTTAACCGGCGACGACAAGAATTTAAAACCGATGATATTAAAGGACATAGCCGACCGGATAGGTATGGATATTTCTACTGTATCGCGCGTGGCCAACTCTAAATACGTTCAAACCGAGCATGGTACATTTCTGCTGAAGTCGTTCTTCTCTGAAGCCATCCAAACAGAAAGCGGCGAAGAAGTATCAAACAAAGAAGTTAAGAAAATCTTAGAAGAGCACATAGGCAAAGAAGACAAGCGCCACCCCCTTGCCGATGAAAAACTGACAGATATACTAAAAGATGCCGGCTATAACATAGCCCGCCGCACCGTTGCCAAATACCGCGAACAAATGAATATCCCGGTAGCGAGGTTACGCAGAGAGGTTTAACACGATCATAAAAAAATAGCGATGGGTTTAAAACCCATCGCTATTTTTTATGCCATACACTTAAAACTTCTCTACCCCTTTAACATTCATTTTTACAGAGGTTAACTTATCTGATGGGCCGGTTATAAATAAGATATTATTATCCTTTCCACCAAAAACGTTATTGTTTGCGCCACCTTTAATTGGGATGCCCAACACCTTTGTTCCGGCGGGATCAAAGGCGGTTATGCCCAGGCCGTTGCTGATGTAGACGTTCCCTTTTTCGTCCATTGACATACCGTCGCCACCCATATCATTAAACTTTTTCATATTAGTAAGCGTACCATCGGCATTAATATCAAACACCCAGGTGCCGCCCATGTTGTTACCCGCCCATTTATTCACATACAGTTTTTTACCGTCGGGTGTGCCAACCACGCCATTTGGCCATGAGTTAGCATCCCAACCGGCGGCTTCGGATGTTACCCTTACCAGCGCAGTTGCACCCGGAGCCAGGTAATAAACATGCCCCCCTTTACCTGTAGCCGCCTGCTCGGAGTGTGTTGGCTCCCAAGGCTGTTGCCGCGGATCGCCGGGTGCCCAGTAACCACGCGGAAAAATAGGATCTGTAATATATAAACCACCCGTTACCGGATTGATCCAAACATCGTTAGGGCCGTTTAGTAACTTGCCGTTGTATTTGTTTACAAGCACGGTTTTATTGCCGTTGGGCGCTATCTTCCACAGTTCACCATACATATCAGCGCAAGCAATAAGGTAACCATTCTTATCAAAAGCCATCCCGTTAGAGCGGCCGGTACCCACCAAAAATGTAGTTAACGAACTGTTGGACACATCCCATTTAAAAATTTTATCGTTGGGCTGATCCGTAAAAAATATGTTGCCTTGCTTGTCCACCGCAGGTCCCTCCGGAAATCCGAAATCTCGAGCTACAGTGTCTAACTTTCCTTTAGCGGCTGCCGCGACCAACCTGCCGGGATCAAAAATGTCTGATGCTACATATTCATCATCATTGTTGTTATTGTCCTTTTTGCATGATGACCAGGCCATTAAACACGCCATCCCGATTAAGAGTAATGTTTTCTTTTTCATAACAATAAATAAAAAGGTTAAAAAATAATTGGTTCCAACATTGTGCACAATGTTGTTATTTATCCGGCTTAGCAGCAGGATTGCTTAATAAATAAATAGTTTCTTTAGGGTAGATGTATTTAATAGAGGTTTAACTAAGGTAGCGGTACTTTTAATCAAAAACGTATAATAATTAACAATGGAGAATATTGTACATGTTTTAAAATAAAGAAACGCGGTGGAATTTTTAACCGGAAACAGACGGCTGTCTTGTATTTTCAAGCTTTCTCAAATTATCGAAATCAATTTGTTTAACTTGGTGTTAACTATAAAACTCACGCTGTTATAATTATATGAAGTTAGCTATTGAA
The DNA here is from genome assembly GCF_054061755.1 of Mucilaginibacter sp. HD30. Lineage (NCBI taxonomy): Bacteria > Pseudomonadati > Bacteroidota > Sphingobacteriia > Sphingobacteriales > Sphingobacteriaceae > Mucilaginibacter > Mucilaginibacter sp. HD30. Next base: position 130,174 of record NZ_JBSSEO010000001.1, on the reverse strand, counting down.
CGCAAGCCTGTAAGGGTAAATCCAGATCCAAAACGTGTTATTGCCCGGTTTTTTTTTAACGGAAACGACCGCGCCAAAGAAGTGATAGAGAGAGTGACGAATGTAAGCGAAGAGGCTGCTTTTAGTATTTTATCACCATTATTGCAGGAATATTCTAAACGCCACAGAAATATAACCCGTGTGCTTAACAGGCATTGCAGCAAGTTAAAACCATTGTTTGATGACCTGGGTATTGATTTTGACGGGCTTACTGTTTACCGTAAATTGCTTATTGGCTCTTACTTTACACACGAATATTCTATTGAATCTGCCGCGTTTTTCAATCCATCAATAGTTGATGATCCCGACCAGTCTGAACTTACAGAAGGCGAACGCCGTGTTATAATGAGCTTCCGCGCGGTTGGCGAGGGGCACATATCATCCATAACTTTTCGCCGGGCACTTATTGATAAAGATAACAACATTACGGTACTGCCTGCCGGCAATTATATAGACGAGGCCGAAATTGTACGCAACGCCGTTTATAACAAAAAACTCTTTTTTGAAAAGGCTGCCATCACACAGATAAATATTGATGTGTTGCATGAGTTAGAATCAAAACTGGATCATCACTTTGAATACGCCAACCTCAGAAGAATTATTCTGGACTCGCAGCGCCTGCAGGAAAGCGATTTAAAAAAGCTGGAATACGATAAGATCTTATGGTTGGCAGACTCGTATTACGAAATTGTTTTCTCGCTGGATACCGATATATCTGACAGGGTAATTTTCCCGATATCAGAATACGAACGCAAAGGTATTGAAGATGCCCGCTTTGTTGAATTTAAAAACGATGATGGCAGCTCTGTTTATTATGCTACTTACACCGCATATGATGGTGCGCTTATAATGCCCAAGCTTTTGCAAACCAATGATTTTTACAATTTTAAAATAATGCCTTTGTATGGTGCAGGAGCCCAAAACAAAAACCTGGCGCTCTTTCCGCGTAAAATAAATGGCAGATACGCTATGATATCGCGTATTGATGGGTGCAACAATTATATCATGTACTCAGACAAGATCAACATTTGGGAGAAACCTATTTTGTTGCAAAAGCCAAAATTTGCCTGGGAATTTGTGCAGATAGGCAACTGCGGGTCGCCTATTGAAACGAAGGATGGCTGGATAGTTATAACCCATGGCGTGGGCCCAATGCGCCGCTATGTGCTTGGTGCCAGCTTGCTTAAACTAGATGACCCTCAAGTGGAGATAGGCCGTCTAAGAGAGCCCCTGTTGATCCCCAACAGCGACGAACGCGAAGGGTACGTACCCAATGTTATTTATTCCTGCGGATCTATCATCCATAAAAACAAACTGATAATACCTTACGGCTTATCAGATTATTCAACCTCGTTTGCAGAAGTTGACCTGGATGATTTGATGGCTAAGTTTAAAGAAGACGGGGTAGATTAACTTATATTTTAGAAAAGAACACATTAAGATTCTTGTCTTAGTTCCCTTAGTTGCGAAAGCGTAATAATTTGCGTTCGCTTATATTTAGCAACATTTAACAATAACCTATCGCCGGTTACCAGATAGTGTGCTTTCGCTTTTAACGCTAGGGCAAATAAATAATCGTCTTTAGGGTCAGAGGTGATCTTTATAAGCTTTCCCGTTTTATAAACTTTTGTGACAAGGTCATGGAGTTCGATAACTTTTTTAATATCCGGCTGAGAAATAAACTTTGAAAATTTTGGCCGGTTAAGAACGTTGGCTATTTCGCTACGCAACTCAATACACGTTGGCAAAATAAAGCCTTCATCAGATAAGTCAGCGATAAGTTCTAACTGCTTGTTTAAAGTTAGTGTAACCCAAATATTGCAGTCTAAAACAAGAACCATCACAAACCGTCGCGCATATTTTTTATTTCAGCGACTATTTCATCCATGTCAGGCTTTAGCCCTGGTTTAATGCCCTCTGTTATTTCTTGAGCTAACAGCCTTGCTTTAGTACCATTCTGGATCTTAACGCCCAATTCCTTTAATAGCAACTTTACTAAAGTGCTCTTTTTTTCAGGTACGTTAATTATCAATGTTTCCATATAACAAATTTAACTAAAAGCGTTTAACAATACAATGCTACAGGTAACAGCTAATAATGGAGATTTAAGGAAAGATAGACCGTATTAAAAGTTCGTAATTGTTGGACACATACGCTTTAGCTTAATATTTTCTTATACAACTCAAAATAATCCTCAGCCATTTTCTTGCTGGAGAACTTGCTCTCGGCCCATTCGCGGCAATAGGTCCTGCTTATATTTTTCAGATCCTTAACCGTATCTACGGCTTGGTCAACATCTTTAACTAAAAACCCTGTTTCGCCATGTTTTATCAATTCGGGCATTGAACCGCGGTTGAAAGCAATAACCGGCGTTCCGCACAGCATGGCCTCGGCTACGCTCAAGCCAAAGGGTTCATCAAAATTTATAGGGTGTAAAAGCGCAACGGCGTCGCCTAAAAGACAATTCCGTTTTTCTGGTCCTGCGCTACCAATATATTGTATTTGCTCATCTAACAGGGGTTCTATCTTTTCTCTAAAGTAGCCCTCGTCCTGTATTATACCGGCAATAAGCAATTTGCATTTACTTTTTTTGGCAATGGCTATGGCCTCGGCTATGCCCTTATCAGGATGTATGCGGCTAAAGGATAACAGATAGTCCTGCGGATATTCGTTAAAAATGAATTTCGAGGCATCCAGTCCGTTGTAAACCGTAGCCAGGTATTCTAACTCCGGGCTTCTGTCTGAATTGCTTATAGAAACGTAATGACTGGTGCTATTGTACTTTTTATACACCGGAATAATACGCGGCGATGAAAAGCCATGTATAGTGGTTATAAAAGGTGTTTTTACTAAACGCGAATACGTTAGCGGCAAAAAATCAAAATTGTTATGGATGATATCAAACTCATTGGCCCTCTCTACCAGGTTGCTTATGTGCATGCACTCCAACACCTTGGCATCCTGCGACCTGTCCTCTTCATACCCTGTTTCGCAAACTGATTCCAGTTTACCCTCGGTTATTGAATCGCCGGTGGCAAACAAAGTAACTTCTGCACCTAATTTTATTACACCCTCGGCTATGTTTGAAGCCACTTGCTCCCACGGCCCGTAATGCCTGGGCGGTGTGCGCCAGGCAACAGGAGATAAAACGGCTACCCTCATTTAACGCCTATCAGTTTTTTTTGAGACAGCTTGTTATATTCATATTCCAGCTCAAAAGCCTGCAATACGGTAAGGTGCGATATTAAATAGGCCAATGTACTTTCTGCGCCCTGGTTACGGTTAATTCCGGTTGGCAGCAAGCCGTCGCAACAGCCTTTCGTTTCGTGGTCATATAACGGTGCACGTAAAGTATTCTCGCCCAGGAACCATTTATAGCACAAGAACATTTTTTCAATATGTTCCGGTTTCCTGAAGATCTGGTACGCCTGAAAATGCATCAGCACCATGGCCATGGTTTCAATGGCCTGCTGATCGTATGTCGGGAATGTGCCCCCGCGATAGTACCAGCCATCATTGCCCACAGGGCTCAGGTAACCGTTAGAAAGGGTTAGTTTATCCAAAAAGCCCATGGTGGTAAGTGCTATCTCTTTTACACGCTCATTGCCGGTTATTTCGCAAGAGTGCAATAAAGCCAGCGGTAAAATGGCGTTGTCATAAGTCATGCCTTCTTCAAACCACTCCCAATCGTCAGCACGGGTGTTTTCATAAGCTTCCACTAACGGATCGGTAAGGCGTATCATCTCTTTAACCATACCTTCATCGGTTGGATGCACCTTAAGGTAATGCGCAATACCTATAATAGTATTTGCCATGCCGCGCAGGTACCTAAGCGACCTAAAGTGCGGGAAAGACTTCTGGAATATCTCCGTTGCAAATTCGCGATAAGAGTTACTTGATGCGCCACCAATCAAATATCCTAATGCCCAAATGGTACGACCAAATGAATCTTCTGAACCAATATCGTCCAGATACATGCGGTTAAAACTTAAAAAATTGCGGAAGTTGCCATCATCAGTCTGCATGTAGTGAATGTAGCTCAAATAGATAGGCAGCAGATCAAAGGCTTCTTTACTATTATTACGCTTGTGCGCCATCAAAGCCATTATAAGTGCGCGCGAGTTATCGTCTAAACAATAACCTTCCTTCAGGTTAGGTATGCCATACTTAGCGTGCTGTACTATTCCTGTGTCATCGGTCAGACGAATAACATGGCCCAGGCTAAATTTCGGCATCACTTCCGGGTCAACAATACTGTTCTTTAATATTTTGTCCCTAAAATCGTGACTGTAGCAGGCTTCCTGCGCAACTTTAATAAATTCAGCACCTACAACAGGCCAGCGTAAATGTAGGCCATATTCATAGGCATTGGTGCGTAATTCGTTAAGCACACGGTCCTGGTCAAGCAGCTCAATTACGGTATCAGCCAGTGCTTCAGCGTTCTTAAAATCAAATAATCTTCCGCGGTTGTGTGCCAGCAATTCCGTGGCATGCCAGTAAGGTGTTGATACCACTGCCGCACCTGATCCTACAGCATATGATAATGTGCCGCTGGTTATCTGCGCTTCATTAAGATAAGGCGTAACATAAATTTCGGCAGCCGACAGGTATTGTATCAATTCTTCTTCGGCTACAAACTTATTAATGAAACAAAGGTTTTGAGATACCCCAAGTTGGCCGGCCAATGTTTTTAAATGGTCGCGGTATTCTTCGCCAGAGTTTTTTATAACCCCGGGATGTGTGTTACCTAAAACAACATAAGTAACATCCGGATGCTTTTGAACAATTTTCGGTAATGCTCTTACTACGGTTTCAAGGCCCTTGTTACGGCTTATTAAACCAAAGGTTAACAAAGCCCTGCGGTTTTTAAAAGGCGTAAGATTTTTTATCGGGTTGTCTTTGGGTGCTTCCAGATCCGGAACGCCGTGTTCTATTATCTGGATCTTGTCAGCAGGGATGTCGTAAATGGTGGTTAAAAACTCCACTGCACGTTGGCTCATCACAATAATTTTCGAAGACTGTTCAGCCATTTCCCTTATAATGATCCGTTGAACATAGCTTGGATCTTTAAGTACCGTATGAAGGATAGATATAAGCGGCTTTTCTAAACGATTTATTAGTGGTAATATATAAATACCGCTCTCGCCCCCATAAATGCCAAATTCGTGCTCAATTATACAAACGTCAGCGGTGCTGGTATTTATATAGTTAGCTGCGCGGATGTAGTCTTTTTGATGATTTTGCCTCACAATATATTTTACCTCATCCGGGTATTCGTACTCGTTCAGATTTTCCGAATCGGTAAGCGCAACAACGTAATCGGCTCCAAGCAAATTTTTCCTTTCAGGGAAATTTGCGCCAATTGCACGCATTAAGTTCTGATTGAATGTAGCAATTCCACACTCACGTGGCGGATAGGTTGAGATATAGGCTATTTTCATGTTTTTTAATAGATGGCTATAGTGGGTCATAACTATTTTATATGTGTATACTCAATTGACTATAAAAGCAATCAGTATTGGCTAGAAAATATGCATTTTCTGCCCTTAAAGGCATCTTTTGCGGTTATCCTGCTATAATTGCATAAACTATACCAAATAGTTAGGTAACGCGGCAACAATAGAGCGTACAGGAATGTTCGCCCTATAGGAATAAACTTAATAATCTGAAAATGTTTGGTTTAAAATTAAAAACCGACTTTCTGGTCAGGAATAAAAATTAATAGCTTCAATTATAACTGCACAAGCCTGTTTTATTTGGCTGGAGGTAATAATGAGCGGTGGCGCTACACGCATAGCATTACTGCAGTGCAAAAACCAATCGGTAATTACGCCATTTTCTATACAGCGGTCTATTATTTTTTTATTGAGGTCGAAATCTTCAAATTCAACGGCTAACATAAGGCCCATGCCTCGTATTTGTTTAATGGCAGGGTGTACAAGCAAGGTACGCATTAAACGTTCCTTCTCGCCTATCCCCTCTATAAGATTACTATCCAACAACACTTCTAATGCGGCCAGCCCCGCGGCGCAGCAAACAGGGTGCCCGCCAAAAGTGGTGATATGGCCGAGTATTGGGTTGTCTTTTAGCGCATCCATAATATGGTTTGATGTGACAAAGGCCCCTATTGGCATACCGCCGCCTAAAGCTTTTGCTAATAACAAAACATCCGGCACAATATCAAAATGTTCAAAAGCGAAGAGTTTACCTGTACGACCAAAAGCAGCCTGTATCTCGTCTAATATTAATAATGCTCCGGTTTCTGTGCAGCGCTTACGTAACGCTTGCATGTACGCAATATCCGGAACCCTTACACCTGCTTCGCCTTGAATTGTTTCAATAATTACGCAGGCAGTTTCATGAGTGATGTGCTGAAGGTCATCAACATTATTAAAGTTTATAAAACTAACACCGGGTAAAAGCGGACGATATGCCTGTTTATACTCCTCGTTCCCCATAACGCTTAATGCACCGTGTGTACTGCCGTGGTAAGAATTGTGGCATGCTACAATCTGCTGCCTTCCGGTAAAGCGTTTGGCGAGCTTAATCGCGCCCTCTACAGCCTCAGCGCCGGAGTTAACAAAGTAAACCGAAGAAAGACGTTCGGGAAGCACCGATACCAGTTTTTCTGCAAAGCGCACCTGCGGGGTTTGCACGTACTCGCCATACACCATCAGGTGCATGTATTTATCAACCTGCTGCTTTACCGCTTCAATAACTTTTGGATTACCGTGCCCCAAACTGCTTACGCCAATGCCCGATATCAGATCTGTATAGGCTTTACCTTCGCTGTTATATAAATATATACCCTCCGCGCGTTCAAACTCCAGCAGCAGCGGGAAGTTGGTAGTTTGCGCGTTGTTGGCTAAAAATAACTGGCGAAGCGTTGGCATGGCCCAAAAATACAAAAGGCCCGTCACTTATGCGACGGGCCTTTTAGGTATTACTATCTTTATTATTGGTGTTCGCCAACCATTCTTATCACTTCATCACTAAACTCACGTTCGCTTTTGTAAAGTTTGCTTAACTTTTCAGGCGGCAGTATCTTCAAAAACTCACCGTTATACCGGGTCTTTATCTCCACCAAACGGCCATCGTATTCCAGATCCTTTTTTACCTGCTCGCGACCATTGGCCTGCGCGTCAGAATTGTTTAATCTTTTTAACCTGCGCACCTCAATTATTTCGTCCTGGTATCGTTTGTATATGGGCCAAAAACGTGCCGCCTCATCAGTAGTAAGCTGAAGATTCTGATCAAGATATTTCTGCTTTATTGCCTGCAACTTTTGTACTCCGCCTGCATTAGGCATCTGGTTAAAACGTGGCTGCCTGTTATCAGGTCCTGCGGGGCGGAAACTGTTACGCGGAATACCCTGCGCTTTGGCACCAAAGCTTGCAACCAGTAGTAATAAAGCAATAAAAATATGTTTGGTAAACGCTTTCATTATCCTTAATTTATAGCTCATCCACATAATCCTTTACCTCGGCGTTAAAGGCCGCATCTTTAACCGGCAATTCTTCAATACCTACAGTATGCTGTACATCACCACCATCCATACTTACCTGAATATATCCTTGCAGCTCATCCAACGGTACGTTTGATAACTCTTTATGCAGATACGTTGCATTATGTGCCTCAATACTTGTTGCCGATGGCCACAACATAAAGCTTGCCCCGGCTACCAATACAAAACAAGCGGCAGTAGCATATTTAAACGCGGTAGATCTCATTAATCTGATAACCCCACCCTTGCGTTGTACCGCTTCCTGTGTAACTGTTTTATTTAAAATTTTGGCATTAAGCTGCTCAAAATAACCTTCAGGTACAGTAAATGCTTGCTCATCGGCCAAGGCTTCTTCAACAAACACGCGGCTTTGTATCTGGCTGCTCAGGCTTTCAAAATAACCAACAGGCACCTCAAAAGCTTCGCCGGCCTCCATTGCTTCCTCAACCGCAATGCGGCTTTGTATATTATCGCTTAAATTTTCAAAATAACCGGCAGGCACTGCAAAACCAACATCCTGCTTATCAAGAGCTTCTTCAACAGTTATTATGGCTTGTATATTGCCGGTTAACTGTTCAAAATACCCCTCGGGCACTGTAAATTCTGCAGCATCACTTTTCAGCTCCTCCATTCTCACGGCAGCCATTATACACTCATCTAATCCCTCAAAATAACCATCGGGCACCGCAAACGGGTTGGCTTTACCAACCAGATCTGGCAGTTTACCGTCTTCCGGCCATTCTTTATTTTCTATATCAATTGTCATGATACCCTATAGATGAAATTTAGATGAAAAGGTTTAACAACAAATTTAATTTATTCTTCGGCTAATAAAATAGCTTCAATTTTTTTTACTGCTAAATGGTATGATGCTTTTAAAGCACCAACGCTGGTACCTAATACATCAGACATTTCCTCGTATTTCATATTCTCGTAATACTTCATATTAAATACAAGGCGTTGCTTCTCGGGCAGGGTAATAATGGCTTCCTGTAGTTTTTTCTGTGCTTTATCGCCATTAAAGTAGCTGCCTTCTACCAGGGTATCGGCCAGCGAGTAGTCTACATCATCTAATGATATGTTGTTCTTTTGTTTCTTTTTGTTCAGAAATGTAATGCACTCATTACTGGCTATGCGATACATCCACGTATAAAGCTGCGAGTCGCTGCGGAAAGTGGCCAGGTTTTTCCATACTTTAATAAATACGTCCTGCACCAGGTCGTCGGCATCATCATGGTCCAGGACCATACGGCGTATGTGCCAGTAAATTTTTTGCTGATATTTTTTAAGCAACAGGTTAAACGCCTCATTGCGGGTGCGCTCATCCTGAAATTTGCTTAATATCTCTGCATCTTCTACCTGTGTTGACATATTTTTTATTTTAACTACGTATTAAATAGTTTTAAAGGTTTTTTGTTTCAGCCCTCTCTAAATCTCCCCGGCAGAGGAGACTTTTGACGTTCTTAATGTAAAATCAAAAAGCCCTCCCTTCCGGAGAGGGTTGGGCTATCCCACCAGATCAAGCACCTGCTGTGATGCTGCCTGCGAATCAACTTTATCAATAACATGCAGAATAACGCCATCAGCACCAATAATAAATGTTGTGCGTATAATGCCCATATATTCGCGGCCGAAAAGCTTTTTTTCGCCCCAAACATCGTAAGCATTTACAATTTTCATATCAGTATCTGCCAGTAAGGGAAAAGGCAAGCTGTATTTTTTAATAAATTTTTTGTGCGATTTCTCGTCATCTGCGCTTACGCCAATTACCTGATAGCCTTTAGAAAGCAACGACTGGTAATTGTCCCTGAAATCGCAGGCTTCTACCGTGCAGGTAGGCGTGTCGTCTTTCGGGTAGAAATAAAGTACAACGGTTTTTCCTTTAAAATCGATCAAAGAAACCGGCGTTCCATTCTGGTCTTTAGCGGTAAACCCGGGCGCTTTATCGCCTGCTTTTAATTGTGACATTATCTGTAAAATTCGGCTTTAAATTGTCTTGCGTTGTTTTTATAATCGCTTACGGTTAGCTCAAACAAGTGCTTACCTGCGGCAACAGCGCTATCAAAGGTATAACTTAACACGCGTGTTTTATAATCCCACTCCATTAAAACCCATTTACCATCAATATAGCCGTTATAACTTTTTATGCCCGATAGATTATCGCTTAACCTAAAAGACACCTTCTTTGCTGCCGCCAGGTTGCTACCTGTTTGTATATTGATGGGCGTAATGCCTGGCGCAACGGTATCTACCCTGATATAGTAATCGCCAAAAACGCGGGGAGTAGCTTTAAGGAACGCTCCGTCTATGGTTGTACTGTCGCAATAACCGGCAGTATTTACAATTACAGCTTTTTCAATTAGCTTGCCCATATCCGCATCCGGCTTTATCCAAAGCTCAAAATCTTCATGAATTGGTGTAAAACGGTTATGTATGCGGTGCGTTGCAGAAAAAGCGCCCTCACGTTTGGGTAGCAATGTATAGTTAAAGTCTACATCATCATACAAGTTACCGGGCGTTACGCTTACTTTAACTTTATCGGTAGTAAAATCATTCTTTTTATTGTAGCTAAACAATGTGCCTTTTACAGGTGCATCAGCAACAGATGGTTTAATTACCGACCGCACCTTTAATTTAAGCGTTGATGTATTACCGGCTATGTCTTTTACCACGTACGCTACATCGTGCTCGGCCACGTCATTAAAAGTTACAATACCCCGGTTCTCTGATTGTGGGTACAGCGAAATATTACTGCCGGGCATTATAAAACACTTTTGTATTTGCCTGCCCTGCAATAAATAAGTAGGATAATCAATATAGGCATTGATGGCATGCGTCTGATCAAAGGCAAAGCGCTCCACCGCAAATGTATAAACAGTGCGCCCATCAACTTTTAACTCAATTGAGTACACGCCGTTGCGGTTGGCCGAAGTGCTGTTAACATCAGTTGCACTTATACCAAAACCTGTATTGCCGCTAACTTCTATTACCTGCGGTTTGCTTAGCCGGTAATTGCCGGCATTACCGGTAACAGCCAAAAGTTTGTGTTGTGTATTCTCGCTAAATGGCTTATCGCCTAACTGGTAAACTGCGGCTGCTGTAATTGTTGGCGGCACTTTATCTGCTATGGTTAATCCAAACAGTTGCGGATTAATGGTTTGCTCGGTAGCAGCGTCGCGCAGCTCAAAATGCAGATGCGGCCCGGCAGAGGCGCCTGTGTTACCAGATATGGCAATAACCTGCCCCTGGTTTACCGGCATATGCAACGGAGGCACCTGAAAATCAACATCATATTTATGTTGGTTGTATTGAGCCTGCCGCACAGCCTCAGCAAGTTGCGGACTAAAACTCTGTAAATGCCCGTAAACGCTGGTAAACCCATTGGGATGCGTAATATAAATAGCGTTGCCAAAGCCACCAATCTGCACGCGCAGTCTTGAGATATACCCAACAGCCACCGCATGTACAGGATACCCGGTACGCTGGTTGGTTTTAAAATCAAGCCCTGAGTGAAAGTGATTGGGCCTTAACTCGCCGAATGAACCAGCGGTACTTGGCGCAAGATCAAGCGGGTATTTAAAAAACCCTTGCGGATATTGCCTGCTTTGTATGGTTTGGGCATTTGCAAAAAAAGCACAGCTTAAAAAAATCAGGGTTAAAAGTTTATTCATCAGCAGAAAATGGACAAAGCAGTTTTGCTGCTTTTAAATTGAACAGTTAATATGTTATACAAATAACATAAGCCCAAATTCGGTATTTTGTTTAACTACTTTATGTAAAAATCCAGTAGCTTTTCGCCTTCAAGGTAACCCTCTAACCTATCGCCTATGTTTACTTTGGCAACGCCTTGGGGGGTACCAGTAAATATCAGGTCGCCTTTTTTTAGGGTGATGTATTGGGAAACGAAAGAGATAAGGTATTCAAAAGAAAATATAAGATCTTTAGTGTTACCCACTTGCCTGCTCTCGCCATTTACATCCAAATTAAAATTAATGGCATACAGATCAGCAAATTGTGACTTGGGTACAAAATTGCTAACCGGCGCAGAGTTATCAAACGCTTTGGCAAGTTCCCAGGGTAGCCCTTTTTCTTTTTGGCGCTGCTGAATATCGCGGGCGGTAAAATCAATGCCGAGGGCAATCTCCTCAAAATAACTCCCTGCAAATTTCTCGCTTATGTGTTTTCCCTCTTTGCTTACTTTCAATACAACTTCAATCTCATGGTGTACATCCTGCGAAAAATCTGGGTGATAAAAAGGTTTGTTATCTTTTAGCAACGCGGTATCAGGCTTCATAAATATAACCGGCGAAGTTGGCACAGGGTTATTAAGTTCTTTAGCATGCTCTGCATAATTGCGGCCGATAGCGATGATCTTCATAGTTATTAATGAGTGATTGAGTGAATGCTTCGCCGGCCAAAATAATGATAAAAAGAATAATTACTGATGCGGCAATCGAATAATTACAATTACTCACTCATTCAATAATTCATTCCTTCACTAATTACAAAATGGATATCCGCTTTATAACAGATTCCGTACCGGCTATTACACGTATAAAATAAAACCCCTTGTTCATTGTTTTACTTATAGGGAAAGAACCTGTTTGCTCGCCGGGGTCAACCCTTCTTGAAAACAGTGTAAGTACGTCATTACCCAGTACATCAACCATTTTTATGGTTACATTGGTGTTTCTTGATATAGAATAGCGCAGGTTTATCTGGTCGGTTATTGGGTTAGGATAAATCTCAATGCCGCTCAGCAATTTATCGTCGGGTTTAGGTACGCTTAACTTAATATTTGATATCGTACCTGCTTTCCACGGTGGCACGGTAAAACTAAGCGCATTCTTTTTGGTTTTCTTTTTTGGGAAAACGTTGAAAGTAGTATCGCGTTGTTGGGGAGGGGCGGCAAATGAACGCGCAATGTTTGCAGGCACCACTATTGCGATGATACTTATGCACAAACATGTATACGTAAAAAGTCTCCTCATATTAAATCCCACGCAAAAGTATAAATAAACGCTTCATTACTTTTAAAACAGATAATTTTGTTACCCATTTTAACACTTTTTAACAATCAAGGTTTAATTGAGTAGTTGATTTATACGATTTTACTAAAAATTAGTTCTAAGCTTTTTATAATCTCTGGTAATCATATTTTTTTTAATTTTGGGCTTTTTATAACAAAAAATAGTGTCGCAACATAAAGATCTGTCAAAACTGTCAGCCGCCGGGCTCCTGATCAGTTTGGGAATAATTTACGGTGATATAGGTACTTCACCGCTATACGTATTTAAAGCCATTGTCGGTTCGCAAAGTATCTCTGAAGTATTAGTATACGGCGGTGTGTCCTGTATTTTTTGGACGCTTACCTTGCAGACCACATTAAAATATGTAGTAATAACACTTCGCGCTGATAACAAAGGCGAGGGTGGTATTTTCTCTTTATTTTCATTGGTCAGACGCAAGGCAAAATGGTTAATAGTGCCGGCCATTATTGGTGGTTGTGCTTTGCTGGCCGATGGTATAATTACGCCACCAATTACCATCTCGTCAGCAATTGAAGGCCTACAGACCTATTACCCCAATATATACACCGAAGCTATAGTTATTATCATTATAGCTATGCTGTTTATTATTCAACAGTTCGGCACATCATTGGTGGGCAAGGCCTTTGGCCCTATAATGTTTCTTTGGTTTACCATGATGGGTGTTTTAGGCATTCATTTTATATGGCAGCATCCGGCGGTATTAAAAGCGTTAAGCCCTCACTATGCGTTTGTATTGTTAAGTACCAATCCTTCGGCGTTTGCTATTTTGGGTGCGGTTTTTTTATGTACCACCGGAGCCGAAGCCCTTTATTCAGACCTTGGGCATTGCGGGCGCAAAAACATACAAATAAGCTGGATATACGTTAAAACCTGTTTGATATTAAACTATTTAGGGCAGGCGGTATGGCTATTGCAACATGATGGCCAGGTACTTGATCTTAACAAACTCAATCCGTTTTTTCAGATAATGCCTGAACAATTTTTAATAATTGGGATAGCCATAGCAACGGCCGCTGCTGTTATTGCCAGCCAGGCGCTTATATCTGGTTCTTTCACGTTAATAGCCGAAGCCGTGCGTTTAAACTTATGGCCCAAGGTTAAAATAAGATACCCGAGCGAACAAAAAGGTCAGCTATATGTACCCAGCATAAACTGGATACTTTGCCTGGGTTGTATAGGCGTGGTATTGTTATTTAAAGAATCGTCAAAAATGGAAGCAGCCTATGGGTTAAGTATTACCCTGGCTATGTTAATGACCACCATATTGGTGTCCAAATTTTTAACGCGCAAAAAAGTACCGCAATATCTGGTTGCACTCTTCCTGGTTATGTACCTGCTTATTGAAGGAACGTTCCTGGTGGGTAACCTGGGTAAATTTGCAGAAGGCGGCTGGTTCACACTTTCAATGGGCTTGGTTCTTTTCATAGTAATGTGGACCTGGCATCACGCTCGTCAAATCCGCAACAGGTATGTTAAATTTATTGAGATAGAGGATTATTACGGCATTTTAAAGGAGTTAAGCGACGATGAAACCGTACCTAAATATGCATCGCAACTGGTGTATTTAACCAGTGCCAATTTCAACTCAGAAGTTGAATCTAAAATTATTTACTCCATCCTTCAAAAACAGCCTAAACGGGCAGATGTATATTGGCTGGTGCATGTTGACGTGGTGGATGAACCTTACAAACGCGAATACGAAGTTGACGTTTTAGTGCCCAACAAACTCATCAGGATAGACTTTAAATTAGGTTTCAGGGTAGAGCAGCAGATAAACCTGCTGTTCCGTCGTGTTGTGGAGGATCTGGTAAAAAATGGCGAGGTTGATATAACAAGCACCTACAAATCTTTAAATAAACATAAAATTGTTGGCGATTTCCGTTTTGTTGTGATTGAAAAAGTATTGTCGCGCTCACATAACTTATCGCTTTACGAAAAGTTAACCATGTTACTTTACAGCTACTTAAAAAACCTGAGTCTGTCTGAAGAGCGCGGTTTTGGGCTTGACCTAAGCTTTGTTACGATTGAAAAAGTACCGCTGATGCTCACCGCGCCTGATGCTGTAGAGATTGAGCGGGTATATCCGCAAAGCGTACATTAACTATAAAAAACATATAGAAAAACCCGCACCCAAAATGCGGGTTTTTTATTTTAAGTAGGGCTTTAAAACGGCTTCCCATTTGTCATAACCCTTGCTGTTAAAATGAATCATATCCTGAACAAATAAAGCAGAATCTGGCAGAGCGGTGCCTGCTTTTAAAATAGGTGTAGCGGTATCAACAAAGTGCGTTTTGCCTTTTGTAGCTATAAATGCTTTTATCATGTTATTAGCTATAACTACATTATTATATGCATTAGCCCTGGCGGGGCTTTTTTTGATAGCTAAAAAATAGATCTCGGCATCAGGCAGCTTTTCTCTTATCATTTGCCAAAGCAGGCTAAACTGATCTGCTACATACTGTGCAGATTTTCCTTTAGCCAAATCATTGTCGCCTACGTAGATAAATACTTTGCCTGGTTGATAAGGCGTTACCATATAAGGCACATAATAGCTCACCCATTGACCAATCTCTGTGCCGCCAAGGCCCCTGTTGATAATAGGTACACCGGCAAAGCGCTGCTCTATATCGGCCCAGCGCCTTATTGATGATGAGCCAACAAAAAGAGCAGCACCCGGCTTAGGGAAATTCAGACTATCCTGGTGTTGAAATTGCTTAACTTCATTAGCAAAAGGGAAACTTAGCTGTGCATACGCACCGCAGTAAATGCAAGTGATTAGAAGCGCAAATAAAAAAAGTCTTTTCATAATTGTTAACCGTTTAGGCGTTCCTCAAAAAACAAAAATGGCAAAAACGTTTCAATGCCGTTAATTACCCAGGTTGGCCCTTCAAGGCAATACAATATGGTTTTTACAGGGGTGCCTTGCTTCTTCTCGTACTCGGCCAGCACCTGCAGGCATGATCCGCAGGAAGCTACCGGCTTAAGCAGCGCAAATTCTTCGGTGAACGCGGTTACAGCCATGGCCTCAATAGGGTCATTGGGATGGTTGGCGCCCCAATGGAACAGCGCCACCCGCTCGGCGCATAAACCCGAAGGATAGGCCGCGTTTTCCTGGTTACTGCCCAGTATAACTTTGCCACTTTGCAAACGCAGGGCCGCTCCCACTCTAAATTTTGAATAAGGCGAATGCGAGTTTTCCATAGCATTTACCGCCTGTTGGCACAGCTGCTGATCTGCCGCATCCAATTCTTTTACCGACTCGTATTCCTGAAAGGATATTTTTATTTCGTGGTTTGTCATTCTTTTTTTCTTACCCGATAGCTAATGTTATAACGGGGGGAAACAAGATAGGGATTAATATTTGTATTAAAAAGCTGGTACGGCAATGGTGCGGAAAGCAATATATTTGTGAATGCTCATCAAAGAAACCTCTTTACGCAAATTTACAAACGGGATATTTTTAGCCATGGGTTGCAGTGCGGAACATGCTGAACTGGCAACAAATGTATTACTGCTTGCCGATCTTCGTGGTATAGATTCTCACGGAGTGGCGCGTTTAACAGGCTATGTACGTTTGTGGGAGAAAAAGCGCATCAACGCCACACCCGATATAAAAATAGTGCACCAGACTGCCACCACCGCCACTGTTGACGGCGACGCGGGTTTGGGCCTGGTAGTGGCGCCGTTTGCTATGCAACTGGCTATTGAAAAAGCACAGACATACGGTTCGGGATGGGTGGCTATACGTAACTCTAACCATTTTGGCATAGCGGGCTACCATGCCTTAATGGCTGTTGAGCAGGACATGATAGGCTATGCCTTAACCAACGCAAGTCCGTTGGTGGTGCCTACCTTTTCTAACGAACGTATGTTAGGCACCAACCCTATTTGCTACGGTTTCCCGGCAGGTAAATACCCGCCTGTTATTATTGATATGGCTACATCCGCGGCGGCCAATGGTAAATTAGAGATAGCGCAACGGGCAGGCAAACCCGTGCCGGAAGGCTGGATACAAGCCAAAGACGGCAGCTATACTACCGATCCGTTTGCGTTAAAAAGTGGTGGCGGCTTGCTGCCATTAGGTAGCGACCGCGAGCATGGCAGCCATAAAGGTTTTGGCTTGGCTGCTGCTGTTGATATTTTGTCGGGTGTACTTTCGGGTGCTAACTACGGGCCCTGGGTGCCGCCTTTTGTGGCTTTTTTAGAACCGCCTACCGACCCCGTAGGCGCAGGCATTGGCCATTTTGTGGGCGCTATGCGGATAGATGGCTTCCGCCCGGCTCAGGATTTTAAGGACCATATCGATAACTGGATAAGCCGCTTTAAATCGGCATCGCGCGTTAACGAAGATCAAAAGGTAATTATACCAGGCGAGCCAGAGTTTGAAGCGGAAATTGACCGCCGCGCTAATGGTATACCACTGGTTGATGCTGTGGTGGATGATTTGAATGAGGTGGCCAAAAAACTAAACGTTAACCCCCTAACCCCCTGAAGGGGGAACTTTGGCGGGTAAATGAACACGTGTGGCGTTTCACAAAAACATACGACACGGAAGAAACGATTGAAACGCGATTTTCGGCTGGGTCAATGATTATCAGTTAGTTGACTTCCACTATTGAAACGCCATGAAACTACTTTTAAGTCAGTTTTTTTACCTGTAGATATTCATTAAATAAATGGAAATTAATTGTTTGCGAAATAGTTCGATTTACGCTTATAATTGAAACGCTTTTGCTAAGAGACTCTGCTCGCCTTCACGTTAGTCCGGATTTATAATCCCGGACTTAAATTTCACGTTAGTCCGGATTTATAATCCCGGACTTAAATTTCAGGGGATTTGCAATCCCCGTAATCCGGTGTTAATATCTTCAAGTACTGTAACCTCAAGCATTGCGTTATACTCACCTACATATTGAGCTGCCGAACTTAATACATAATCTTCGGCCCTGTATACCATACCTGCCGTTACAGGGTTTTCATGAATATAGTTGATCTTTTGTTCTATAAATTTAGACGTTGTCAACTCAATAGGATGCAGACCGTCCTGCCAAAATTTATAGTTTTTTATCTTGGGATTATATTTTCCGGCATAAGCAAAATGCCGTAGCAACCACTCGCGTCTGCTCTCAGCAATTTCAATTATGGATTGGATGATTCTTTTTGAGGTAAATTTTTTAAAATCGCGCATTACATCTGAAAGTGTGAACTCACCCTGGTTAACGGATACTATTAAATGTAAATGACTTGGCATTAAACACCATGCATAAATAATCAGTCCTTTATTTTGCTGGCAATATTTTAGCGATTCCACTAAATCATTACAAAGTTCCTTACGGGTAAATACGTCTATCCAGTCTACAACAGTTATTGTTAAAAAGTATAATTCGTCGTTAGCTGTGATACGGTATTTAAAGCCCATAATTAAATGTAAGGATTTTTCTACGCGGATTGCAAATCCGCCTGCGTTTTGAGTCCAGGATTATAAATCCGGACTAACACTTAAGAACTTATTGTTTGTGCACAAAAAAGCCCTGCGGTATACCGCAAGGCTCAAAAACTCTTAGTTCCCCCTTTAGGGGGCTGTGGGCTCTTAATTTATCCCTCTAAACAACCTGTTCCAGCGTATTTTGCTAAAGAAAGATCCATCGCTATCCCAACTCATCCAGATGAATAAGGCTTTACCAACGATATGATCCTCGGGAACAAAACCCCAGAAACGCGAATCCAACGAATCGTGACGGTTATCGCCCATCATCCAGTAATAATTCATTTTAAAGGTATAGGTGTCGGTCTTTACGCCATTTATCAGGATATTGCTACCCTCCTCTTTTAAGATGTTACCTTCATATACGGTGATAGCGCGGCGGTAAAGAGGCAGGGTTAAGCTATCTAATTTAACAGTCCATCCTTTTTTGGGGATAATTACCGGCCCGAAGTTGTCAACATTCCAGCCAAACTTATGGTCGTTAGCATATTTAAAGTCTACCGGAAAAACACCCTGATCGCCGCCGGTTTTAGGCTGCACGCGCGGTTTTATAGAAGTTACGTTTGAATAACCTTTTATAGTGTTGGCAGCCTCCTTGGTCATGGTGTAATACGGGTTGCCTTCATAGTTAGAAACGTGAAGCTCCCTTAAAACCTCGGGGTTAATATCTACACCGCTTGTTGTAACATCATAATCAATTTGCTGGCCGGGCTTGTCTTCTACAGCTTTGCCGTTGATATATACCTGCGCATCTATCAGTTTCACCGTATCGCCGGCAATACCTATACAGCGTTTAATATAGTTTTCGCGCTTGTCTACAGGGCGCAAATAAGGCGAATCGGCCTCCATAGGGTAGTTAAACACTACAACGTCCTGGCGCTTAATTTCGCTAAAACCAGGCAGGCGATGGTAGCCTAACTCCCAACCATCCCAATAAGCCTTGGTATTAATAATGGGCATGGTATGATGCGCAAACGGGAACGCGATAGGCGTCATTGGTGTACGCGGACCATAATTTAACTTACTTACAAACAAAAAATCGCCTACTAACAGTGAGCGCTCCATTGATGGCGTAGGTATAGTATAAGCCTCAATAAAAAAGGTACGTATAAGGGTAGCAGCTATAACGGCAAAGATGATAGCATCTGTCCACTCGCGGGTAGTGCTTTTTTTCTTTTTATCGGCGGTTTTAGTTTTTTTTCTGTTCCAGAATTTCCAGTTCATTTGTTTTTAAAATATCGTGTCAATGTTATCTATTATTTAGGGTAAAATCAAACATATCTTCTACAGAATAAAACCCTTGCTTATTCTGTATCCATTCGGCAGCTATAACGGCGCCTAAAGCAAAGCCGTTGCGGTTATGGGCGGTATGTTTAAATTCTATGGCATCTACTTCCGAGTCGTAAATAACGGTATGGGTGCCCGGTACACTGTCAATACGGTATGATTCTATTAAAACTTCGTCAGCAGTTATATTGTCTGTCCCTTCCAGGCCCTCGGCAGTTAAAACGTTTACCCATTGCTTTTTCGCATCAAGGTTCTCAATAATGCCCTCGGCAATGGTTATGGCCGTTCCGCTTGGCGAGTCCAGCTTTTGGGTATGGTGTATCTCTTCTACCTGCACATCATAATAACTGTACCCGTTCATTATTTTGGCAAGCATTTTATTTACATGGAAGAATATATTTACGCCCACACTAAAATTGGTACCGTAAATAAATGCAAGGCCCTCCTGTTCACAACGTTGTTTTATGGCAGGCAGGCTATCGTGCCAGCCAGTTGTACCCACTACAACCGGCACGCCGGCATTTAAACACTGCGTTATATTTGCTAACGCCGTGTGCGGTGTGCTAAATTCTATTGCAACATCGGCCTTTTGCAGGTTGTCTGCAGTTAATTCGTTTATGTTATCGTGATCTATTTTTAAAACGATTTCGTGCTTACGGTCAAGGGCTATCTTTTCAATGATCTTACCCATTTTGCCGTAACCTAATAATGCAATTTTCATCTCGTATTGATCCTTTCTTATAAAAGACAGGAGGTTTTAATGTGGTTAAAAATTTATCTAAGTGTAAAGGTAACTTTTAAACCCGGAACATAAGCACTCTGGATGCCATAAGCATACATTGGCTGGGTCATCAACTGCGGAGTTACCCTGAACGACAAATTATTATCCATGGTGTAGGAGTGGATAAATTTGGCATCAATATAAGCATCAATTATTTGTATGCCCCACATACCTGCAAAGCCCAAAATACTTAGATCGCGGTAACGGCGGTAACCTCTAACGGCATCGTTAATGGTGGCGTCGGAATAACCGTACTGTGCATATTGATTATAAGTTTCGTAATAAGGATCAGTAGCCTTTGGTACGTAGCCGCGTTTGCGATACTGTGCTATAGCCAAATTTTCTGCATAGTATTTTTGATTAAAGGCATAAGCCCAGCCAATTAGGCCCAGGGCACCGTAAGCGATAGGCACTTTCCACCATTTGTGGTTATAAACCTGGCCCCAGCCGGGTATCATGAGCGAATGCATAACCGCCTTTCGCGGGCTATGCGTACTATCCGGATGATATATTTTTTCATCGACAATACTTGGAGCAAAAACCTTAGATTTTAGCGAGTCCTGTTTAGCCTTAACACTATCGGCCTTGCTTTTAGGCGGGCTAAAGTCCGGCCGTTGCGCACATGCCGCACTTGCCAGTCCAAAAATTATTAAAAACGTTAAAACCGTTCTTTGCATTTTACCAGTCAAGCATTTCAAGAATGCGGTTAAGATCTTCTTCTGACAGGAATGGAATTTCAATACTGCCATTGCCCTGTGCGTTTATTTTTAACCTTACCTTGGTACTAAATTTTGAAGCAAGATCATCTTGTATTTTTTGTACCTGGAATGACATCGGCTCGGGTTGTTTTCCTTCCTTCTTCACTTTTGATCTTTGCAGATCGCGTACAATTTCTTCTACCTTTCTTACCGATAAACCCTGCTGTAATATCTGTTTAAAAATATACAGCTGCTGCGCCGGGTCATCAACGGTTATTAAAGCGCGGGCGTGGCCCATGCTAATACCGCCATCGCGTATGGCTGCCTGTATAGCAGGCGGCAGTTTTAACAAGCGCAGGTAATTATTTACGGTAGATCTGTTTTTGCTAACGCGATCGCCCAACTCTTCTTGTTTAAGGCTGCACTCATCCAGCATACGCTGAAAGCTTAATGCAACTTCAATAGCGTTAAGGTTTTCGCGCTGAATGTTCTCTATCAGTGCCATTTCCAGCATTTGCTGGTCATTAGCGGTGCGCACGTATGCAGGTATACTCTTAAGCCCCGCAATTTTTGACGCCCGCAGCCTGCGTTCGCCAGATATAAGTTGGTAACTATGCGCGTTAACCCGCCTAACGGTAATAGGCTGTATAAGACCTTGTAGCTTTATTGAGTCGGCCAGTTCGCCTAATGCTATTTCATCAAAATCAGTACGTGGTTGAAAAGGATTAACTTCAATTTCATC
The DNA here is from genome assembly GCF_054061755.1 of Mucilaginibacter sp. HD30. NCBI lineage: Bacteria > Pseudomonadati > Bacteroidota > Sphingobacteriia > Sphingobacteriales > Sphingobacteriaceae > Mucilaginibacter > Mucilaginibacter sp. HD30. The sequence continues at coordinate 108,587 of NZ_JBSSEO010000001.1, read as the reverse complement.
CAGCTTTATCTCATTTACCGATCCGGGGCTATTTACCTCATGTTCGGTTGTTGTTGTATTATTACTTCTTTTATAAGGCAGTACATCATCACTATCATTTAACAACGCGCTTAACCCTTTGCCTAAAGCTCTTCTTTTTTCTGCACTCATTATTTATACGGTTTCGGTAGTGTGCTGTACAGCATCTTTTACAAGGCCATTTTTACGCAGTATTTCGCGGGCCAGGTTAAGGTAATTAATAGCTCCTTTTGAGTTTGCATCGTGCATAATAACCGCCAGGCCAAAGCTTGGGGCCTCGCTTAAGCGGGTGTTGCGTTGTATAATGGTTTCAAACACCATGTCTTCAAAATGCGAGCGCACCTCTTCAACTACCTGGTTTGAAAGGCGCAGCCTTACATCATACATGGTTAGCAAAATACCCTCTATTGCTAAAGCGGTATTTAAACGGTTTTGTACAATTTTAACAGTATTTAATAATTTACCCAAACCTTCAAGGGCAAAGTATTCGCATTGCACCGGGATAATAACAGAATCGGCAGCAGTTAACGCGTTAACGGTAATAAGGCCCAATGAGGGCGAACAATCAATTATAATAAAATCATATTCATCCCTTATCTGAGCAAACACCTCGCGCATTCTAAACTCGCGGTTCTCCAGGTTTATCATCTCAATTTCTGCACCTACTAAATCTATATGCGCAGGTAACAGATCAAGGTTGGGCGTTTCTGTTTTAATTATAGCTTTATGCGGATCAACCTGGTTAATTATGCACTCGTAAATGCTGTTTTTTACATTGCGTGGGTCAAACCCGATGCCTGATGTTGAGTTGGCCTGCGGATCAGCATCAACCAGCAATGTTTTATAATCTAATACGGCCAGGCTTGCCGCCAGATTAATGGATGATGTGGTTTTACCCACGCCGCCTTTCTGGTTGGCTAAAGCAATAATTTTACTCATTACAGATATTCAAATTTGTGTAAACTGTGGTTATAACAACGAAAAGTAGCCATATAAATTTCTACCTTCGGAAAACTTTTTTAAAGCAGGCGCTAAGATACGGATTTAATACAACGCAAAATCCACAGGTTTTGGCAAATTACAAACATATTGCAGGCAATTAGTGCATGAGTAAGTTGGTGAATGAGCGATTTTTTATATTCATTAACCAGTAGCGAATAGTACAAATTATCCATTATTCTCTCAATCACTAATTCACTCAATCACTCATTAAACAATGATTACAATCATATCATCTACCAACCGCCCGGGCAGCTCAACTTATAAGCTGGCTTTATATTATCAAAAAAAGCTAAGCGAAAAAGGTATTGAGGCCGGTATTCTTTCTATGACGGAATTGCCTGGCAACCTGATAGAAACCAATATGTATGGTAAAAGCAACCCTGAATTTGAGCAGATACAGGCACGGGTAACCGCCACCCAAAAATTCCTTTTTATAATTCCCGAATATAACGGCAGTTTCCCCGGTATACTTAAGTTTTTTATTGATGCATGTGCTTTTCCGCAAAGTTTTTACGAGAAAAAAGCGGCGCTTGTGGGCTTGTCATCAGGCAAATATGGCAACATTACGCGGCATTGATCATTTTACCGGCGTGTGCCATTATATGCACCTGCATGTAATGGCTTTAAAATTACACATCCCCAATATAAGGGCAGAGTTTAACGAAAACGGCGATCTGTTTAAAGACGATACCTTAAAGTTCACTAACGAGCAAATAGACAAGTTTGTCTCATTTTAGTCGCTTCTACCATCAGCCTTTACTATTCTTTTATATTTGTGTACCTTATTCGCAATTATGAAACAACTCTTTGCTTTTTTTTTATTCAGCTTACTTTATTCTCAATTACATGCCCAGGGCAACTTTAAGCCAGGTTATGTAGTAAGTATTAAGGGCGATACGACCAAGGGGTTTGTTGACTATAAAAAGTGGGATCAAAACCCGCAGATTGTATTATTTAAACTGGCAGCTGTTGCTCAACAATATTCACCTGCTAACATAAAAGGCTTTGGTATTGATCGGTTTGAAAATTACGAAAAATACACCGGCCCAATAACCACAGGAGCTGTAAATCTAAAGAACCTGAGTAAAGGTATAGATACATCATTTGCAACCGAGACTGTATTTTTAAGGAGCGTGGTTAAAGGCAAAAATATTGCACTATATGCTTATAAGGATAAAATAAAAACAAGGTTTTTTATCTCAGAAAAAAATGGCTTACCGGTTGAATTAAAACGATATGTTTATTTAGACACTAAGCGGTCTGACAGGATTACAGAAAACAATGTTTTTATACAGCAATTGCTTGATCTGGCCATAAAATATCAGCCGGACAACGGCAAACTTGCAGACGAGATAAAGAAAGCACTTTACCGCGCTGACAACATTGAAAACGTGGTATTGACAATAGATGGCTCAAGTAACCAACTCAAAAAAACGACCAGTTCTGGTAACAGAATGGCACTGTTTGCCGGACTAAGTGCAAACTATTTTAAAACGACTGTAGCAGGCAATGATGATTTTTTAGCGGAAAGCAAACCATCTCAATCTATACTTCCGGGGGTAAATTTTGGCGTCGATATGTCTTTTAGTAAAAATGCAGATAATTTAATATTCAGAACTGAAATAGGTTTATCTGCAAATAATGTACGTTTAGCAAAGACAACCAACCAGGCGGATAATAATAATGGTTTTGTGCAAGACAATAAATTGTCGTTTAACCAATTCACAGTAAGTTTAACACCGCAGTTAATTTATAATGTTTTTCATAGATCCAACTTTAAAGCCTACCTGTCTGGCGGTGCTCAACTTAATTTAACTAATTATAGCAGTTTTGATGACCATTTGATGGAATATCTGAACAATACATTAATTAGCGATACTCACCGCACCGATGCTTATTTAAAAACGGTTTACTTCGGAGCCATTTTTAAAGCCGGCGTTGTTTTAAACAACCTGGTTGAACTGTATGCGGGGTATAGTACACGTGCCCACTTAGGCAACTATAACGAAAACGGCCAATCTTTTAATGTTGATGGCTACCGTGTTGGTATAAATTATCTGCTTGGCAAAAAGCATCAATAACTACAAGTTAAATTCATTGCCTTAAAACAAACCGTGCTTTACATAGGTTTTGCTATCAAAATAGCGTACTATGAAAAGCAATATATTAGTGTTATGTGCCGTGCTTGCTGCATCAGCAGCGGCTTGCCAAAACAAACAGCCCAACCCTGCAAAAGCTTTAACAGTAACAACCCGTAATGGGCAGAAGGTAAATTTGCCTGCCCCATATCAGACAAAATCAACGACGTTATATAGCAAAGTTGTGGGTTGGGGCAAAAACCAAACGCCTGTGGCGCCCGCAGCTTTTAAGGTTGAAAAATTTGCAGGTGCGCTAAACAATCCGCGTAATATTTACGTGGCACCAAACGGCGATATCTTTGTAGCCGAGGCCAATACAGAGGTTAGCGGCATTAAAAAAGTTGGCGCCGAGTTGAACGGCGCAGCCGGATCGCAAAAACTATCTGAAAGCGGTAACCGCGTGATTTTATTCAGAGATGTTAACGGCGATGGTAACGCTGATACGAGAACAGTATTTTTAACCGGCCTTAACCAGCCTTTTGGCATGCTGATATTAAACGGTTGGTTCTACGTAGCCAACACTGATGGTTTATGGCGATACCCTTATAAAACAGGCGATACCAAAATTACAGCCGCCGGCAAATTGATAACGGAACTACCCGCAGGCGGATACAATAACCATTGGACACGTAACCTGTTGGCCAATGCAAACGGAACTAAAATCTTTATCTCGGTTGGATCTGGCAGTAACATTGCCGAGCACGGGCTTGAAAACGAAGTTAGCCGCGCCGCAATATTAGAAATAAACCCTGATGGCAGCGGGAAACGCGTTTATGCCGGTGGCTTACGCAACCCTGTAGGTATAGCCATACAACCCGGAACAAGCACATTATGGGCAGCTGTAAATGAACGCGACGAGTTAGGTGATGAACTGGTGCCCGATTACCTGACCAGCGTTAAACCCGGCGGATTTTACGGATGGCCATTGGCTTATTTTGGACCCAATGCAGATCCATCCTACAAAGGCCCTGTTGATAAAGCATTAATTGCCCGCACCATTGTGCCGGAAGTAGCGCTTGGGGCTCACACTGCATCGCTTGGGCTGGCTTTTTACAGTGGCAAAAAATTCCCGGCTAAATATAATGGAGGCGCATTTGTGGGTCAGCATGGGTCATGGAACAGGTCGCAATTGTCTGGTTATAAAGTGGTGTTTGTTCCGTTTGCCAATGGCAAAGCTGGCATGCCTGAAGATTTTTTAACAGGTTTTATTGTTAAATCAGGCGAAAAAGAAGTTCATGGTCGCCCGGTGGGCGTTTCTGTTGCTAAGGATGGCACATTACTGGTTGCTGACGATGTGGGTAACTGCATATGGCGGGTACTTCCTAATTAATTAGTGCCTCAGGGCTATAACATTGGCGTGTATCTAACATCTTACAACAATTTTAGAATCTTTTGGAAGCAAAAAGGTATATTTTTGCTCCACCTAATAGAATCTATACAGTGAAAAGACTTTACATTTTTATGCTCAGTGGCTTTGCTTTTGCCGCTACAACCGCCAAAGCACAAACCAATAACGATATTGCAAAATCTGATACGATAAGAGAGTTAACCATAAGGGGCTATCTTTCAGAGCGACCCATGTTAACCACTCCCGCATCGGTTGGCGTTATTACGCCATCACAGTTACAATTGCAGGCACCTGCTACATTGGTACCCGCCATGAATACAGTACCGGGCGTGCGTATGGAAGAGCGCTCTCCGGGCAGCTATCGTTTATCGGTTCGTGGTAGTTTACTACGCTCGCCGTTTGGTGTGCGCGATGTAAAGATCTATTATGACGAGATCCCGCTTACCGATGCCGGCGGCAACTCTTACCTAAACTCGCTTGATTTTAACGCAGTACAAGGTGTAGAAATACTAAAGGGACCAGACGGCAGCTTATTTGGCGCTAACTCCGGCGGTGTGGTTTTACTAAGCCCGGTTAATCGCAACGTTACGCAAAACTTTGTTAAAGCAGGTGTAAATTTTGGTTCGTACGGGCTGTTTCAACAAAACTTTTCTACCCAGCAAACTAAGGGCAGAAATCAGTTCAATCTAAGCCAGGCTTATCAAACTTATGGCGGCTACCGCGAGCATAGCTACATGCAGCGCATATTTGTGCAAGCGTCTGACAAGATTGGCTACGGTAAATCCAACAGCCTTAAAGTATTGGGCTTTTATTCAGATCTGGGCTATCAAACCCCCGGTGGTTTAACAGCAGCTCAGTTAGCCGCTAATCCACGTGGCTCAAGGCCGGCCACTCCTACCCTGCCAAGTGCTATTACACAAGATATAAAAGTAAGCACCAAAATGCTTTTAGGCGGCGCGGTTAACGAGGTGCATTTAACCGAAAACCTGCGTAATGTTCTATCGGTTTACGGCAGCTACGTAAACTTCACTAATCCGTTTATTACCAATTGGGAGCAGCGCTATGAAGGTACTTTCGGCATGCGGTCCTACTTTGAGCTTAAGGGTAATCAAACACCAAATTTAGATTGGAAAGCCAACTTAGGTTTGGAGTGGCAAAAAACCAACTCTGATATCAACAATTATAATAATGATAAAAGTGTAAGAGGCAACCCCCAGGCATTGGATAAAGTAAATACTGATCAGCATTTTTTCTTTGCGCGTTATGAGGCTACTTTTTTTGGTAAGCTGCACGCAGAAGCGGCTGCCAGTTTAAACTTTTATAGCTATAACTTTAAAAACATATTCCCTGCTAACCAAAGCGCGTTTACCAAACGCACTTTTGACCAACAGTTTATGCCGCGTATAGCATTGTCTTACGCTATAACTCACGATTTTGTTTGGCGGGCATCTGTTAGCAAAGGCTATTCTACCCCTACTACTGCCGAGATCCGCTCGACAGACAACGTAGTTAACACCGGATTACAGCCACAGCAAGGATGGAACTACGAGTCGGGTTTCAGGTTCCGTACCAAAGACGAGAGCTTGCTGATAGACGCTTCGATATATTATTATCACCTAAAGAACGCCATAGTAATACGTAACAACCCCGGCGAAACGGCCACGTTCTTAAACGCCGGCGAGACCAAGCAATTGGGCATTGAAGCTTACGCTACCTGGTGGGCCATAAAGCAAAACGATAATGATTTTATTCGTGGCTTGCAGTTAAACCTGTCATACACCCGCAGCCGCTTTAAATTTGGCAACTACAATACAGGCGCAGCTAATTTTACCGGCAACTGGCTAACAGGCGTACCACAACACGTATTGGTGCCAAGCGCGCAGATCAAGTTCCCGGCTGCATTATACGCATTTATACAATATAACCGCACCAGCTACATCCCGCTAAATGATGCTAATACTGTATACTCTGCCCCTTATGATTTATTGCAAGCACGGGTAGGTTGGCAGTACAAACTATCAGCTAAAGCACGACTGGAGGTTTTTGCAGGAGCAGATAACATTTTAAATAAAGCTTACGGATTGGGTAATGATATTAACCCGGTTGGTAACAGGTTCTTCAACCCTTCGCCACCGCGTAACTACTACGGCGGTATGAACGTGATATTTTAATTAGCGATAAGAGGCCCGAATAATTCGGGCCTCTTATTAATTTTTGAGAAGTGTTTCTGCAATTTTAAAAATAGTTGCGCTTATTATTTACAAACCAAATTTAATCCAGCCCTCGCCTTCGTAGCCAAAAATAAATTGCTTAGGATAAATTATCTCGGCTAACAATTCTGCTTTATCTACAACATCCGTAGTTTCCGAAATAAAAAAATCGGCGTCAGTAATATAAAGCCTATTGGTTTTTACCGCTTTAATATCAGTAAAGCCAGGTTGCTGCAATAACTGAGGCATTGCCCCCATGGCTTCAACTGGCGATCCTGCTACTGGCATCACAATTAAAATATCGGGGTTTTGCTCCACAACAGTGTCATACACTTCTTTACCATCGGTAAAAACAAGGGGCTTCCCTCTCCGGCAAGCGCCACCAGTTCGTCCATGTAAATACCTGCTGATCTTACCTTGCCGGGGCCTTCAATACATGCCACTAAGGGCTTATCGGTCACAAATTTTAATTTGTGTTCAATCAGTTCTAATCTCTCGCGTTGGTATTCTGTAAGTTCAAGCATGTAGTAAACAAAGGTATTTGCGCAAAGTACAAATGTGCGGATAATAATAAAATTTATGTATTGATAATTTTAACTTAAAACAACGATGCGCACATTTGCACATCAATTCTGGGCTTAAAACCAAACCCTATCTTTACTTCATGATCGTACTCACCTTTTTTCTGGGCTTGCTGGCTAATTTTATCGGCTACATCCCGCCGGGAAATATCAACCTCACGCTGGTACGTATCACCATTAACCGCGGCTTTAAAGAGGCCCTGCGCTTTATTACGGCATTTTCTGTTGTAGAGTTCTTTTTTACGTTTTTTATTATGCACGCTGCTAAATGGCTCTCGGCACAGGTGCATTTAGATGTGGTGATAGACTGGGTGATGTTCGCATTGTTTTTAACGCTGGGGTTGGTTACGTGGCTAAGTGGTAACAAGCCGCCAAAAACCAAATACTCCAACCACGCCAGCATTAAATACGGTTTGCTGTTAGGCTTTATTAACCCCATGCAGGTGCCCTTTTGGATGATATGCGGAACCTACCTTATTACGCACGAATGGATCTTAGACGGACCTTTGGCGCTGGTGATTTTTAGTATCGGGTCGGCGGCGGGTTCTTTTCTGTGCCTTTTTTTATACGCCAAATTTGCGCTTTACATTCAGAATAAGTTTGCGTTAAGCACACGTTTAATTAATACAGCAGTAGCTATACTTTTTTTTGGCCTGGCAGGATATCATTTGGCTAAGCGGGTTTATTTGGCCGCGAGGGATAAGCAGGAGGTTACCAGGCAAATAAATTTGCAACATGGCGTCAAATTCACTAAACGTTCCTACGGAACGCAGGTGATTAACAACTTTAATACTACCAACCAAACTTTGCTATGGAATGATTATACTTTCTTCGTTCCATAGGAACGTTTGGTTGGTAGAAAAATAATTTATTTTAGTACGTTTCTCTTGAGAGGGAGCCCGTTGAATGTGCAGCTGCTGGGTGTATTAACCCGCCTGCATAACACCCCATCCCCCCCCTCCAATGACATTAAGTTAAGGTAACAAGAAGCTTTTATGACATTGCCCCTTAGGGGCTACCTGTTTGTAGCATACACGTATTATTTGTTTTTGCTCTGTAGGAGCTACCCATAATAGCGGTAATTGGAAACGGGGGCAGCACCTACGGAGCTCAGATTCCGGTAACTATATTTCTACAAACAGGTAGCCCCCGCTGGGGCATGGTTTCTTTATAGTATATTTTTCGCAACTATTCTGAGTTCAATTTTAATATTAAAGACCATGTCTTAACTTAATGGCATTGCCAACCCTCTCGAGAAGGGAATTGCACAGTCCAAGTTTCGCTTAACTCTTCCCCTTCAAATTCCAGATCTTCTCCGCCTTTCTTCCTATCACCCAGAACGAAGCAGCCAAAATGGCGAAGAACACGGCTTTGTTAATGTTGTCCCAAAAGTACTCTACGTATTTGGTGTAGATAAATATAATGAGAAACGTTATACCAAACTCGCGCGCTATGGTATCGCCGCGCTTTAAGCCGTATAGCATAAAACCACCCGCCACAACAGCCGATATAATACCCCAATAAAAAAAGCTGATCTGCTTTACGTTGTACCACCTATCCAGATTGCCATAGTTGCCAAAAATGCTGAGCATCCATAAGGACAGGAAAAGATATAATAAACCTACCACATAAGTATTCTCCCAGAAATAAGCAAACCATTTTCTGTTGCGCAATAATTGGCAGGCACCCACCAGCAGTAATCCAAACAGTACAAAACGCAGCGGATAATTCATCCCCAAAAAATAATCGGCCCAGCGGGTTTGATAGCCCGTTTCTGTACCGAACCAGCTACCTAATGATACCAGCGCGAACAACCATATTAACCTGGATTGCATACGCGAGGCTAAAAAGCCGTATACAAAAACTGATAATAGGAAAAGTAAAGAATAATGGCCCGATCCGTTATCAAACGTTTTGCCTAAATAGGCAATGCAGCAGGCGGTAAATAGTACACCTGTAAAAACAACAGCCTCGTTGCTAAAAACTTTTTCCGGGTAAAGCCGCTCGCGCCTGCGACCCAGGTAAAAAAGAAAGGCCGCAGCTATGCCGGAAATTATGCTGATAACAATATCGGGGGTGTAATAAAGGTTTTTAAGCCATCTTACAATGGTATCGTTAACTATCAGAAAGGTAAATGATACGCCGCCGCAAATGAGCGCTATCCAGAAAGAATATTTTGCCAGGCGCATCCAGTCAAAACCTTTAACTTCTAAAGTTGAGCGCAGCTCGGCGGCTTTATCGGTATGGAGCAGCCCGCCTTTTTCCCAATGTGTAATAGTTTCATTCAGAAAATCGTTCTCCTGCTTGTCTACTTTCAGTTTAGTCATTTGATAGGTATCTGTTATATCAACTTACCTGCAAAGTAAAAGGTTTTAATGAAGAGAAAATGAAAATGTTGGGGCGAGGGTCAGTCTGAGCATGTCTAAAGCCGCGCGTAAAGGCCCTCCCGCCATGGTTCGACAAGCTCACCATGACAGCCCTCTTTAATCACATTGCCACACCAGGAACCACCAACTATGATCCATGAACCATCAACTACAACCCAAAATACCTCAGTATCTCTTCCTTATCCAAGGCAATACGGGCCTTTAGTTCATCCAATCCATTGAGTTTCATGTCTCCGCGTACAAAGTGGTGAAACTCCATGCGTATAGTTTGGCCATAAATATCCTGATCAAAATCAAACAGGTTAACCTCAATATTGCGGGTGCTGCCGTTAACCGTTGGGCGGCTACCTATGTAAGCCATGCCGGTATGTGTTTTGCCTTTAACCAACGCCTTCACCGCAAAAATGCCGTCGCCGGGTATTAGTTTATACTTCTCTTCAATAGCGATGTTGGCCGTAGGGAAACCTATTTGCGTGCCTATCCTGTCGCCACGCATAACCTTGCCGGTTAAAAAGAAGGGATAACCCAGGCAAGCATTGGCTAACTCAAAGTTGCCTTCAGCCAGCGCTTCGCGGATGCGGGTTGAGCTTACAGCAACATCATTAATATCCTGCTCGGGTATCTCCACTACCTCATAACCGTAAATTGCAGAAAATTTGAGCAGATCAGCCAGGCCACCCTTTCTGTCCTTGCCAAAGTGGTGATCGTAGCCAATTACTATTTTGCGGGTGCCAATTTTATTCACCAGCACATCGCGGATATAATCTTCGGCAGTTTGGTTAGAGAAATCGCGCGAAAACGGCGTTATGATCAAATGATCCACGCCTAACTGCTCCATTAGTTCCGCTTTCTCGTTTATAGTGGTGATGAGTTTAATACTTTCATCCTCGGGATGCAAGATCATCCGCGGATGCGGAAAGAACGTAAGAATAACTGTTTCGCCACCTGCTGCCTGCGCCAGCTCTTTTATTTGCGCTATAATTTTTCGGTGGCCAACGTGTACTCCATCAAATGTGCCAATGGTAACCACCGCGTTTTTAACCGGCTTAAAGTCATCTATATTGTGGTAGATCTTCATTTAGATTTCGGATTTCGAATGTTCAATTTCGAATTTTGAATAGCTGGAATCAATAATTCAATATTATTATTTCGAATGTTCAATTTCGGATTTTGATGGTATTTTTTAGAATCACTCACTTAAAAATCACTCATTCACTCATTATTTTCTGCTCCTTAATAAAAGCAACCAGGTCCATTACCTCCCAGGCATTATCAATATGAAAGTTCCCGCTGCGGGTACGTGTTAATTTAGAAAGATATGCACCGTTGTTAAGCGCCTTACCAAAATCGTTAACTAAAGAGCGTATGTAAGTGCCCTTGCTGCATACTACCCTAAAATCAACTTCGGGCAATTCAATACGGGTTATTTCAAATTGGCTTATAGTTACATTGCGCAGGCGCAGCTCCACCTCCTCGCCACGGCGGGCCTTTTCGTACAGGCGCTCGCCATCAATTTTTATGGCAGAATGTGCCGGGGGGTATTGCTGGATATCGCCGGTAAACTGTGCACAGGCATTACGTATTGCCTCATTGGTAAGGTTGCCTGTATCAAAAGTTTGGTCAGCTTCGGTTTCCATATCATAGGATGGCCTGGTAGCGCCAAGTACAAGTGTACCTGTATACTCTTTCTCCTCGGCCTGAAAAGTATCTATCTGCTTAGTCATTTTGCCGGTGCAGATAATGAGCAGACCGGTAGCCAGCGGATCAAGCGTACCTGCGTGGCCCACCTTAAGTTTAAGCGGCTTAAACGAGTTGCGCAATTTGCCAACCACATCAAAGCTGGTCCATTTATAAGGCTTGTTTACCAGCAGCAATTCGCCCGCGGCAAAATCAAATACCTTTGCCTGTGTTTCCGTATCGTTCACGCGGCAAAGATAGTGATTAGGTATGTGTTGTCTGAACTAAGATTTATAGGATTCTAAGCTTAAAATCCTTTAATCTTAAAAACCCCAATTGTGACATTAAAAAGACACACAATAATATACCGATTGGTATATTTGTATAATGAATAAGGAATTATCAAAGGCAGAACGCACCCGCCAATACATTATTGAAGCTACCGCGCCGGTATTCAATAAAAAGGGTTATGCAGGTACGTCCTTATCAGACCTTACCGAGGTTACGGGCCTTACCAAGGGTAGCATCTATGGTAATTTTGAAAACAAAGAAGAGGTTGCGCTGGCTGTATTTGATTTTAACACCTGCCGCGTGAGCGATATGGTAGAACAGCACATGAAAGTAGCTGATACTTTTTTTGAAAAGCTGATGGTATATAGCCGTGTTTATAACGATGACCGATTAGCTGCACACGGTGGCTGTGCTATTTTAAACACTGCGGTTGAAGCTGACGACACCAACGAAGCGCTAAAAATTAAAGCGGCACAAGCTATATTAAGATGGAAAAAAAATATAGTTAGCCTGATAAACGGCGGTATAGCAGCCGGAGAGTTTAAAGCTGATATTAATGCTGAAGAAAATGCTCTGGCCATTATTGCCTTGATTGAAGGCGGCGTAATGATATCAAAGGTAACCAACAGCAGCAGTAGTTTACAGCAGGTATTAAATACGGTTGAAAATTTAATCAATCAATTGAGGAAGTAAAAAAATTTAACATAAAATATACCGATTGGTATAAAATATTCACAATAATTAAAACAAACAATATCATGAACATTAACAACAAAACAGTGCTGGTAACCGGTGGAGGATCAGGCATTGGATTAGCAATTGCACAAAAATTAAGCGAAAGAAATGACAGAGTAATTATAACCGGCAGAAGAGCAGAAACGTTGCAGGCAGCAGCAGCCACACTTAAAAATGTAACGGCGATAACAGCCGACGTTACCAATGAAGATGATGTTAAACGTTTGGTTGCTACCATACAAGCAGACTTTGGCGGTTTAGACGTTTTGATAAATAATGCCGGATTTGCGCATTACTATAGCATAGATGCCGACTCAAACACCTACCAAAAAGGCTTAGAGGAGTTTAACACCAACTTTTTCTCTATTTTAAACCTTACCGAACAGTTGCTGCCCGTGCTGCACAGATCTGCTGAAGCTGCGGTGGTGAATGTTTCGTCTATCCTGGCCCTGGTACCGCGCTCAACTATCCCCACCTACTCTGCAAGTAAAGCTGCTTTGCATTCTTATACACAATCGTTAAGGTTTGCCCTTAAAGATACCAGCGTTAAAGTTTTTGAGCTGATGCCCCCTTTGGTTAATACAGATTTTTCAAAAGAGATAGGTGGCGAGAACGGCATAGCACCAAGCCAGGTTGCCAATGATCTGATCAGCGCATTTGAAAACGATAACTACGAGATCCATGTGGGCGATACCGCGCATATTTATGCTTTAGCAGACGGCGATAGGTTTAACGCCATTAACGCGGCTTAAAGCACTTAATTGTCTCAGCGCCCTTTGCGCATCTCCCTGCTTCTTTTGCGGTTATAATAAAACCGTTAGATTGACAGCAGATGCGCAAAGGGCTTTGTTTTTTTACTTTTTGGGACAAAAACATGAAGATTCACAATCACCTGTAAATAAACTCGTTGATCAAGCTTTACAGCTAATTTTCCTGACTTATAAGTAGTCTCACTTTGTCCCAACAAAAAATAACAAGCTGCTTATTATCAAATATTTAATAAAAAAACTGTCCCATATTGTTCTGCTCTGTCTCACACACCGGTGGGACAGACTATCCCTGCCTGCGCACCATCTCGTTTATCCACAAAGGCGCAAACGGGGAGGTACAACCCTTTGGTGTTGGGTAGTCGCGATAGATACCCAGCCGCTCGCCAATAGCCAGCGCACGCTCGCGCAGCGCCGGGTGGTGAATGCCTACGTAGGCCAGCGCAATATTCATGGTCCACTGGGTTTCGGGCGGTGCGGTGGGCATTTCAGCTTCAATGCTGTCAAGCAGCGCCGGTATATCCAACCCTTCCGGACTGCGGGCTATGCGCCCGGCGGTAAGGCTCCAGCCTGCGCGGGCAGCCATAGGGTGGTCGCTCTGCATCCATTGCAGGCGCAGCTGCTCCCTATCAGCATGTTCTTTAATAATGTACGAGCTAAACCAGTCGGCCAAATGCGCAAAGGGTTCTGAGCGTACCATGTAATCCAACTCTTCAACCGATAGCTTCTTCGGGTTGATGATCAGCACCGCCAGAAAGCGCGCCTCAATATTACCGGTCTGCCAAAGCTCTTTAGCCAGCTCATGGTTGGTTTTGATTGTTTTAGCCAACGCGCGTATATCGCCCATCTTTACACCGAACTGATCGTCGCGGGCGCCTTGCTTTTTGTTAATGGCCCGCACTTTCTCGTTGCCGAGCGCTTCCAGTTGTTTGAGTATTTCTGTAACGGTCATGATAATAACTTGGTTGCCTTCTTAATAAGTTTAAAATTAGCACGTATTTCAATAACTCATCACATCAATTTACTAAATTTGAACAAAGCCTTTAATTATGAGCGAAGTAAACAAAGAAGATATTAAGCAGGAGGTATTTGACCTGTACGACGATTATGCACACAACCGCCTTGACAGGCGCGATTTTATGCAAAAACTCTCACTGTATGCCGTGGGCGGCTTAACGGTGCCGTCGTTAATGAGTTTTTTGATGCCGGATTATAAAGGGAACATCCAGATAAAGAAAGATGATCCCCGCCTTAAATCTGAGTTCATCAATTATCCATCGCCTAAAGGCGGCGGCACCATAAAAGCCTTATTATCTAAACCGATAGACGCGAAAGGAAAATTGGGTGGCATCCTGGTAGTGCACGAAAACCGCGGGTTGAACCCTTACATTGAAGACGTAGCCAGAAGGTCTGCTCTTGCAGGTTTTGTTTCGCTTGCGCCGGATGCGCTTTCGCCATTGGGTGGTTACCCTGGCAATGACGATGAAGGACGCACCATGCAGAGTAAACGCAACCCCAAAGAAATGGAAGAAGACTTTATAGCGGCCTACGAATATTTAAAAAACCACAAAGATTGCAACGGCAAGGTTGGTGTTGTTGGCTTTTGCTATGGCGGCGGTATAGCAAATATGCTGGCTGTACGCGTGCCAGACCTGGCTGCAGCGGTACCTTTCTATGGCAGCCAGCCTGCTGCGGCTGATGTGCCTAAAATAAAAGCGCCGCTAATGATCCACAACGCATCGTTAGATACCCGGATAATGGCCGGTGCGCCTGCTTTTGAGGCGGCACTAAAAGAGAACGGCAAAAAGTACCAGGCCTTTGTTTACGAAGGTGCCAATCATGGTTTTCATAATGATACCACCCCGCGCTATGATAAAGCCGCTGCAGAGCTGGCGTGGACGCGTACAATTGATTTCTTTAAACAGAATTTGAAATAAGCCATTCAGACCAACAAGCGTATAGCCCCCGGCACCAACCAGATGCCGGGGCTTTTGTTTTTTATGCGTTCGGGTTGTCGTTAAAGAGGCTCCTGTGGTCGCTTAAATGTTGTGCATGGTCTATATTAATTTGTTTATCAAGTACTTTTAATCACCTTAGCATTGTAATAATAACTGGTGCCATGAATAGATCCATTTTTTATCCTTTTGTATTGCTTTTGCTGCTTGCTGTATTCAATTCAGCATCCGCGCAGCAGCGTATTATTATTAGTGGTAAAGTGTCCAACGAAAAAACCGGAGATCCTATCGGTCGGGCAAGCATCAGTATCAACAACAAAGGAATAGGAACCGGTACAAATGATGAAGGACGATTTATACTCCTTATTCCGCAAGCCAATTTTAATGACACATTGAGTGTTTCGTGCATTGGCTTTGACAGCAAACGCATACCTGTGGCTGATCTGAAAAACGAACAGGAGCTCAATATAAAAATTGCTAAAAGCACTATTGAGCTGATGGAGGTTACCATTACGCATTACAATGCGGTAAAGATCCTGCAAAAAGCGATAGCCCGCATTCCGGAAAATAATATAAACCAGCCTCATTTGCTGCGCGGATTTTACCGCATGTATACCTTTAAAAAGGATGCCCCGTTGCAATTATCAGAAGCTGTTTTTGACGTTTTTAACTTTGGTTATGGCGATAAACGTGCTGACCTTTTCAAGCTGATAAAGGCCCGCAACGAAAAGAACACCCGCGATTTCAGTTCGCTTGAATTTGGTCAAAAACCCAATACCATTTTTGAGCAGGATATAGTGAATCACCTGCCTGCCTGGGGCTTTTTAAACGAGGAGGGGCTGGAGCGGCACGAGTATGAAGTTACCGGTGTAATTGACATTGAAGGACGCGATGCGTTTGAACTTGAATTTAAAGAAAAACGCGGTGAAACAAAAGACACTTACCGCGGGGTAATGTATATTGATACAAAAACTTACGCTTTTATATCTTTTGACTATAGCCTTAGCCCTGCAGGGCTGGAAACACCTGCCAAAAATAATTTTGTTTTGAAATCATTAATAGGTATAAATGGGGTTGGCCTTAAAATAACGGGCGACCGGATGCGGGTTAATTATCAAAAGGTAAATAATAAATATGTGCTTGCATCAGTAGAGGGAACAGATTCAGTAGCCGTGAACGGCCCGACGCCTAAAGACAATTTTAATGCGCAGATCAATTTCAATTATCAAATAACTACTGTTGACACAAAAGCAGATCCGTTTGAATCTACCATGGGCCGTAACGAGAGTATCAACAACTACAAAAGCAGTGGTGGCGAGAGGTTCTGGAAAGATTACAACATTCTGCTATCCGACTATAATGTGGATGATATTTTAAAGCAAATACAGACTATTAATAAAACCAAAACATCCTGAACCTAATCATAAATGAGCCGTTAGCACGGCAAAAAAAGCGGCGGGTCTTAAAACCCGCCGCTTTTTTTATTTTGATGATGTTTTGTGTGACACCAAACGTGCCCTGGCAACGTCCTATACATAAAGACGCTACAAAGAGACGTATTTAACCTGCTTTGCGCGCTGGTGGCCATACCCTATAAGCAATGGCGGGCTAATATTGTTGTTAAGTGCGCTGTAGTAAGGGCTGTTATTTCCCTGCGGCTATAGGCCGGTAGCTTATTAAAAAATTGTTTAACATTTAACTAATTAACCGAAATGAAAAAAATATTCATCATGGGAATGGCCTCTTTGTTTATCATACAGGGCGCAAGGGCACAATCCAAATTGACACAGGACCAAAAGTCTGAATTAATGGTACGGTTTAAAACCTATAAAGAAAAGTTGGATCTGGCTGACGAGCAGGCTATAAAAGTAAGGGCAATTGATTCTGCTTACCTTGTGGGGCTGGTAGCGCTAAAGCAGAGTGATGTGCGGCGTATAGCTAAATTTCAGCAGTTCAAACAAATCAGCGCCACTCGTGATAAACAGATGAAAGATGTTTTAAGCAAAGATCAGTTTAAAGAGTACGCTAAATTTAAAGACGAAATGCGTGGTGAGCTAAAAGAATTAAGACAGGCAAATAATAAATAACAAGCTTATGACAGGCAGGCTTTTTTTAATGCTGGCACCGCTTATTATATTTCTGTTTAGCGGAAGCGTAAAGTATGGAGAACGGGTCGATAAATACGACTTCTCATCTGTTGACAAATATATAGAGCAAAATATCGCTGCTTACAATAACCATGTAGCTGTTTTGATTACCCAAAACGACGAGGTTATCTATCGTAAAGAAGTAAACATGACTGTTAACACCAACTACGGAATAGCCTCTGCATCAAAATGGCTTTCGGCCGGGGTTATTATGGCGCTGGTTGATGAGCGCAAACTATCACTTGACGATACCATTGGCAAGTTTCTTCCTCTTTTCAGCACCTATCATAAAGGCAATATCACCATCCGTCAGCTATTTTCGCACACGGCAGGTTTTGGAGGTGATGCCGGTTCAATATTATCATTAAGCCGTAAATTTGAATACCGCAGCAATATTACGCTTGCGCAGGCTGTTGACTCGATTGCGGTTCACACAGCATTGGTTAACGCACCGGGTACAAAGTTTAACTACGGGAGCACCTCCATGCAAATTGGCGGGGGTATTGCCGAGGTAGTTTCAGGTAAGACATGGCAGCAACTTTTTGATGAGAAGATAGCTCAACCTTGCCAGATGCGGGCGGTGTATTTACAGTTAAGCATAAAAAACCCACTGTTGGCGGGTGGTGTGAGTACATCGGCAGCAGACTATATTAACTTTTTAGTAATGATTGCCAACCGCGGCACATATAAGGGCAAACGGGTGCTAAGCGAAAATGCCATCAACATAATGACGAGCGATCAAACCCGCAAAGCTGTTATACAACGAACGCCATATTCTGCCAATCCATATACAAAGCCGGTAGTAGCAAGCGTTAAATACGGTGTGGGCAACTGGCTGGATGTAGTAGATGCGGCCGGAAATGTGGTGGAAAGCAGCAGTCCCGGACTATTCGGCGCTCACCCATGGCAAGATTCCAAACATCACGTCGCGGGTATAATTTTTACAAAAACCTCGCAGCGAAAGAGCAATGCCATAAGCCTTAAAATAAGGCAAATGGTTAGAGAGATAATTGAAAAAGGATAACGAGCTTTTTAATAAAAAGGCCGCACTGCATTTATAGCGGAGCGGCCTTTCTGGGATGTTTAATGAGTACAATTATGGTTTTATGAGTGCCAAACTGCCATCAGCATTGTGGGTTAGCGCAGTAACCTTGATATTCCTTAAATGAGTTTTGCCTGATATTTCGGTATCATGATAAAAAATGTACCATTTACCTTTCCATTCAATAATTGAGTGGTGGGTTGTCCAGCCTTCAACAGGCTCCATAAATTTACCACCGTAAGTAAATGGGCCCATTGGTTTATCACTTGTAGCATAACACAAAAAGTGCGTATCGCCGGTTGAGTAGGTTAAATAATACTTGCCGTTGTATTTATGCATCCATGATCCTTCAAAGAAACGGCGGTCGTGGTCTTTAGCTAACAATGGCTTGCCATCTTTATCTAAAATAACAGCATCCTGTACTTTGCCATCAAAGCTCTTCATGTCTTTAGTCATTTTAACCACGCGACAGTTAATAGCAGCTTCTTCAGGTTTTTCCAGATCGGTTTTTGATTCGTTAACGCGTTTACCATCTTTCCATTGCTGTAACTGGCCACCCCAGATACCGCCAAAGTACATGTAGCTTGTGCCATCGTCATCAGTAAATACGGCAGGGTCAATACTGTAACTGCCTGCAATAGGTTGGGGTTCTGCTTTGAACGGACCTTCGGGTTTGGTAGAAGTAGCCACACCTATCTTGAATATATCCTGCTTATCCTTAACCGGGAAATATAAATAATAAGTGCCGTCTTTAAATGCAGCATCAGGTGCCCAAAGCTGGCGGCCCGCCCACGGAATAGTTGATACAGAAAGGCCCACGCCATGGTCAGTAACCTTACCGTTAACATCATCCATTGATAGGATATGATAATCCTTCATAGCAAAATGATCGCCATTATCGTTTTGAGCTATACCGGCTTCAATATCATGCGAAGGATAAATATAGATCTTGCCATTAAAAACATGCGCTGATGGATCGGCAGTAAAAATGTCGCGAATTAGCGGTTCGGCTAAATATTTTTTTCCTGTGTCCTGTACCGCGACTTTTGGAGAATCTGCTGCTTCTTTTTTTTCTTGCCCTCCGCAAGCGGCAAGCGCAAGCAGTAAGGCTAACGCTGATAGATTAAATGCTTTATTCATTTCAGTTTGATTGGTTTTATAGTTTATACTTATGCGGCGCAATAACTTTAGAGGTTGCCATTGTAATCGTCGTGATACAATATTAATCTTTTTTGTTTCAAAATTTAAATTTTACAGGTTTAATGAGTTGCATAAAATATCGCATTCGTTTGCGTTATTTATAAGGTGTTAACGCGCCAAATAAATCAGGAACATCGTACTTTGTACCCACCATTAAAAAATCAACCCCTACAATGAGAACTGTAAAAATTATTGCATCAGTCGCTTTTATGTTAATAGCAGCTGGCGCCTTTGCACAAGACACCAAAATTTGGAACAATAAACAATGCGCTGTAGTGCTTACTTATGACGATGCTATTGATATAGACATTGACAATGTTGCGCCCGCGCTTGACTCTTTAAACCTTAAGGGAACTTTTTATTTGATAGGCTCATCGTCTGTAATTGAAAAGCGCCTGCCCGAGTGGCGCAAAATAGCAGCAAAAGGGCACGAACTGGGCAATCACGGTTTGTTTCACCCTTGCGACGGCACCCCGGCCGGGCGTTCGTTTGTTAAACCAGATCATGATCTGAGCAAATATACCGTTGTACGCGCGGTTGATGAGATACGTGTTTACAATACCTTTTTAAAAGCAATTGACGGCAAAAGTAAACGCACGTATGCCTATCCCTGCGGCGACCTTACCATAAACGGCGTTCCGTTTTATAAAGATCTTGAAAAAGACTTTGCAGGCGCACGCGGCACAACCGCAGGCACTCAGAGCGCAGGCGAAGTTGATCTGAATAATATTGATTGTTATATGATAAACGGGCAGTCTGCAGAGTACATGATAGACCTGGTAAAGAAAGCGCAACAATCTCATAAACTTGTAGTATTCCTTTTTCACGGAGTAGGTGGCGGACACAATATCAATGTCAGCTTAGATGCGCACAGTAAACTATTGCATTACCTGAAAAGAAATGAAAAAGATATTTGGGTTGCCCCAATGGTTACTGTGGCAGAGCGGGTTGCGGCGTATCAGAAAAAATAATTCAAAAGCACACCAGTTTAAAGGCTGTGTAAATATAACCGCATAACAATAATTAATAAAGCCGCCTATATCATTAGGTGGCTTTATCAATTATTTTACTACAAGTCCGTTTCTATATGACTTGAAACAAACATAAAAACATTCTCGTATGACGAATTCAGGTAGTAAACATGCCCTATGTATTTATAGCCACCATGTACAGTATCATCGGTAGTACCGCTTGACCAACTGGTTACAGTGGTCAAACTAGTGTCACTGTTCTGTATCACCATGTCAGTAATAGTTCCCGGATAAGATCCGTTAATGTAAAGCGTTCTGCCCCCACTGAGCGCAATTTGCCCATTGTAACCAGGTAACCAGACTAAAGTTGGTTTTTTAAAAGAATAATGTGCAGGCTGTGGTGCTGCAAAAGATTGTAAGCCGATCATTAACACGCTTACTACGACTAGAGTTAAAAGTGTCTTTTTCATTTCAGTTAAATTTTAAGTAATACTAAAATTTAGTTTCCATTAAAGCAATATCTATTTTTCAAAAATGACTTAATGGTCAGTATTTAATTGCATTTAATCACCAGCCTTAATATGATGGGAATTTTAATTATTGCTTTTTTGCACAGTGAATATATTTATTAAATTCACTACATCGTATTAGTATAAA
This sequence comes from Mucilaginibacter sp. HD30, assembly GCF_054061755.1. Classification (NCBI taxonomy): domain Bacteria; kingdom Pseudomonadati; phylum Bacteroidota; class Sphingobacteriia; order Sphingobacteriales; family Sphingobacteriaceae; genus Mucilaginibacter; species Mucilaginibacter sp. HD30. The sequence goes on along the minus strand of NZ_JBSSEO010000001.1, from coordinate 87,461 downwards.
AAGTGTTGCCATTTTATAATTAATAATTTAAAAGCTCCCTATATTGGTGCCGAATTTTACATAAGAAGATGAGATCGCATCTTCACAAATACTATATAAATGTCTTTATCAACAAATGCCAAAGTAGCTGTTGTTACCGGAGGCGCATCCGGACTGGGATTGGCAACAACAAAAAAGTTTGTAGCTCAAAATGTCAAAACAATAATAGTTGGCCGCAACGAAGCTAACCTGAAACAAACCGCTGATGAATTAGGCGAGCTTTGCAGCTATAAAGTTTGCGATCTGAGCGATCTGGCTGCTATTCCTGCCCTAATAAAAGAAATTGAAGCAGAATTTGGCACCATTGACATACTGGTTAATAACGCAGGCATCAACCTGAAGAAGAAATTTGAAGAAGTTAGCGATGAAGAATTTCAACGCATTATTCAAACTAACGTAAACTCGGTTTTTACTGTAAGTCGCGAAGTGGTAAAGATCATGTTAGCTAAAGGTGCAGGCACCATTGTTAATATCAGCTCTATGGCGGCACAATACGGCATTCCATACGTTATTGCCTATACCGCCGCTAAAACAGCGATAGACGGCATGACAAAAGCTATGGCTGTTGAATTATCGCCAAAAGGCATCCGCGTAAATTGCGTGGCCCCGGGCTTTATAAAAACTGCCATGAGCGCAAAAGCTTTAGACAGTGACCCGGAACGTAAAAACAAAGTTATGTCTCGTACGCCTATGGGTTACTTAGGTGTCCCCGAGGACGTTGCCGAAGCAGTTTATTTTCTGGCTTCTGACTCAGCTAAATACATTACAGGTGTAGTATTGCCTGTTGATGGCGGTAACTCTATAGGTTTTTAATTTTTGATTTAATATCATGATACCAGATTTAGAACAAACCTTCCGGTGGTTTGGCCCCAACGATGCGGTTACACTGCAGGCGATAAAACAAACCGGCGCAACAGGCATAGTTAACGCCTTGCACCACATACAACCCGGCCAAGTTTGGAGCCCGGAAGAGATAAAAAAACGCAAGGATATAATTGAAGCGGCGGGCCTTACATGGTCTGTTGTGGAGAGTGTTAACATTCACGAAAGCATAAAAATTGCAAGCCCCGGCCGCGATGAAGCGATAAAAAACTATATAGAAACGCTGGAGAATCTTGCAGCCGCCGGTATTTATACCGTTTGCTACAACTTTATGCCTGTATTGGATTGGACACGCACCAATCTTGATTTCAGGCTGCCGAACAATGCTTCGGCATTGCGTTACCACGCTCCTGCTTTGCACGCGTTCGATCTTTATATTTTGCAGCGCCCGGAAGCATTTGATGAGTTTACGCCGGAGCAGCAAAAAGCAGCTAAAGAATATTTGGATAGCCTTAACGCCGAAGAAAAAGACCTGCTAACCAATACCGTTATGGCCGGCTTGCCGGGCACTACTGATGTATTTACCATTGAGGAGTTTAAAGAACATCTTGATAAATATGAGCACATAGACGCGGCCACGCTTAAGGCTAACCTTGCTTACTTTCTACAGGCCATTATGCCTGATTGTGAAAGGCTGGGTATAAAAATGTGCATTCACCCGGACGATCCACCATTTGCGATATTAGGCTTACCACGTGTGGTTTCTACCGAGGCTGACCTGAAATTTTTGGTTGATGCTGCACCATCGCCAAGCAATGGCATTACGTTTTGCACCGGCTCGTTAGGCGCCCGTGGGGATAATGACCTGCCGGGTATTGTGGAGCGATTGGGCCAGCATTTTCATTTTATACACCTGCGTAATGTTAGGCGCGAAGCCGATGGCAGCTTCTACGAGGACAATCACCTGGAAGGCACTACAGATATGTATGCCGTAATGAAGGCCCTTATCTTAGAGCAAAAGAAAAGAGCAGACAGCGGAAGGACAGATCTGGCCATCCCGATGCGCCCGGACCATGGCCATAAGATATTAGATGATTATAATTACGATACCTACCCAGGCTATTCTGTAACCGGCAGGATGAAAGGCCTGGCAGAACTGCGTGGCCTTGAAATGGGTATAAAACGAACGATATTATAACATCAACATCAAATAAAAACGCTTGAATAGCTCTGCAAACGCAGGGCTATTTTTGTTTTGGGCAACAATTAACTTAGCTATTTGTTATTGTGAAGTAATTAAGCGAGGTCGATTGCAAGTATTATATAATCGATTAAAAAAATATTTATATTTAATCCGATAAATTAATAATCACGACGTTGCGAACGCGGCAATAAATACACCCTTACCAAATTGAAAAAAAAGGTACTTATCACCGGCGCAAGCAGAGGCCTGGGCCTGGCAATATCAAAACTATTAGCCCCACACTATCATCTGATATTGCACGCGTCGACCCCTGAAAGTTTTACTGAAAAAATTCCTGACAGTAATATATTATGCGCTGATCTATCAGACGCCGAACAGCTGACTGAATTCTGTAAACAATTAAAAAAACAACACGGCAGCGAGTTATATGGTGTTATTAATAATGCGGGGGTAACCTTTGATAATTCAATCATTTATCAGCCCGAAAAACATATTGATGCCATGTTGAATGTTAACCTCAAAGCACCTATCATGATCTGTAAAATGGCCATGAAACTGTTTAGTGCCAACGGTGGCGGGGTCATCATTAACATGAGTTCAATAGTGGGCCAAAGCGGTAACGCTTTTCAGGCGGTGTATTCGGCTACAAAAGCGGGCTTGGTGGCCTATTCCAAATCATTGGCTCAGGAGGCCGCTGCTATTAGTGATCAGCATAATATCCGTGTGCTTTGCGTTTCGCCGGGTTATATTGAAACTGATATGACGGCAAATATTCCCGCCGAAATGAAAGAGAAATATTTAAAAATGATTCCGGCGCAACGTTTAGGAAACCCGAATGATGTCGCCGAAACCATTTGTTTTTTACTATCAGACAAGGCCTCTTATATTAATGGCACCAACGTGCATATTAACGGAGGCTTATTTTAATCTATGGCCGATCCTAAAGAACCTATTTATCACGAAACACTGGTTGGCGACAAGCCTAAACAATGGCTATTGCATGGCGCTACCAAACGATTAATAGACAAATACCACTATCACTCGCCTAAAGTAGGCGTAATAGCCAGTTATACACCCAAAGAGCGCGACGTTAAAGATCACTTCGGCATTTTCAGAGGTGTTGACCAGGTTGAATCATTTGCGCAGGCAAGTATTGCATCATGCGGTACTTATGCGCAATGTAAAAAGCAGAACTGTAAGCCGGCTGATCTAAGGGACGATTTTGTGCCCGTGTTCCTCAGTATTGGCAGTGTTACTTACCATAACTATTTGCAAAAAGGTGAAACATTTATTAACATTGGTATCATCAAGTTCTACAAGTTCAGGCAGATGATTTGCGACGGAAGAATTTACAAAGTACCACCCGGTTTAGATTTGGATGCGTATTTTAGCGCCTTTACCGAGGAACGTTTGTTAGCATACGATCTCCCAAAAGATTTTAAACTTATAGCCGAACTGTTTGATATAACCGGCCAGGCCATAAAAAAAGAAATATTTAACTCCTTATAATACAGCATGGAAGATAGACAACAAATACTTAACGATCTGTTAGAAGTACTTAAAACTGTTAGAACAATTGATCCGGCAAAACTGGAAGGTGTAACCGAAGAAACAGATTTCCTGGCAGATATGAATGCACCAAGCACCGAGCTGATCAATATTGCTGTAAAGGTTGAGCAGAAATTTGATGTTGAGTTTGAAGATGACGATATAGACCGTTTGGGATCAAAGGTTAAAGACGTTATTGATCTGATAATATTAGCTAAAGAAAGAAGTAAATAATGCCTATACAAGGTAGAAAAGTTGCTGTAGTTGGGATGAGTGCCGCAGTGCCCACTTGTAAGGGGCTTGATAATTTTAGCAACAAGCTATTTGCCGGCGAAAGCATGATCCGTTTGTGGGACAAAGCTGTTGCACGCGGTAAACAAATGCGTTCTACCGTAGCGGGTTATATTACCCCCGAAGAGATGGACCTGGAGCCAATATACAACTCCATTTCGGAAGAATACCCGGAGACCTTTATTGATCTGCTGGGCCGCATACCCGATATTAACCTGGCCACTGCCGATATGGGCAGCATATGGGCCATGATAGGCGCAAAAGAATCTATTGAAATGGCCGGTTGGACCGAAGCCGAAACCCGATCGGAAAATACCGGGGTTGTTATGGCATCCGGCGGTGGCGGGCACGAAATATTACGGGTGGCATGGCATGGCTTTTTCCAGGAAGGAAAAAAAACGCGCTACGCCGGCTCACATACGGTAGACCGCGCTATGGGCTATCGTGAAGCTGCTAATGTATCCTGCCTGATAAAAAACCGTGGCGTTTGCGAATCTATTGTCTCTGCCTGTGCAACGGGTTTGGGTAACATTGGCTACGCTTATCGTTTAATAAAATTTGGTTTGCAGGATCGCGCCGTTGCTGGAGGAATTGAGGGTACAGCCTTAGAAACATTTATTGGCTTCGATGCCATGCAGGTTTTAGCAAAAGGCTTTAGTCCCGAAGAAAGCTCACGGCCCTTTGACCTTAAGCGCAACGGCTTTGTCTGCTCATTTGGCAGCGGCGTTGTTGCCTTAGAGGAGTATGAAATGGCTAAAGCGCGCGGCGCAAAAATATATGGCGTTATTGACGAATACTTCAATAACTCTGACGGTGACGGCGATATGTTTGCCCCATCATTTGCCGGTCAGCAACGTTTATGGGCAGGTTTGGCAGCAGGTGGTGCGCATATTAAGCCCGATGTGGTGAAAGTGCACGGCACCTCTACTCCTGTTGGTGATATTATAGAATTATTGAGTGTTGCCGATGTATTGGGCGAAAGTGGCTACCATATATCGGCACCCAAATCGCAGTTTGGCCATATGCTGGGGGCTGCGGGATCGGTAGAGTTGATCGCTGCATTGCAGATGTTGGACAAACAGAAAGTGTCGCCTTGTATAAATTCGGAAACATTGAATACCGAATTAGAGTTCTTCCAGTTAAAAGATGCATGGAAAGGCCCAATGAAACCTGTTGCCGAATACAGGCACCTGATACCACAGCAAACAGTTGAAAAAGAAATAAACCAGATAGTTTGCTTAAACTATGGCTTTGGCGGCACTAACAGCGCCCTTGCCCTATCACGAGACGTTTAAAGCATCATGATAAATAATCAAGGTAAAGTAGCGGTAATTTTTGGCGTTCGTAACGAAAGCTCTATTGCATGGGATGTGGCTTTAAAGCTGCACACATCGGGCTGTAAAGTGGCATTAAGCTACATGGCCGATACCAAAGCCGAGGTGCTGCATCTGATGGAACAAAACGGCATGGACACAGCATTCGCTGCTGAAGTTGATGTGCGCGATGAGGATCAGATAACCGCCTTTATAAAAGCTGCGCATGATGGCCTTGGCCCAATAAATTATGTACTCCACGGCGTAGCTTTCGGCAGTCAGAATGTAATGTGTTACACCATTCCCGGCGTTGACGAAGCCGCTCCCGAATACATCAACATACCATTTGAGGAATTTATGGATGCGTTCAACATCAGCGCTTACTCCTTGCTGCGGATAGCCCGCGTTGCCGAGAAATTCTGCACCGATGACGCTTCCATACTTACCCTCACTTACAATGCTTCACAACGGGTGTTTCCACCCTACGCCGGCATGGCCATTTGCAAAGCGGCGCTGGAAAATATCATGATCTACCTGGCCAGCTATTTCAGGAAAAGGAAAATACGCGTAAATGCTATATCTGCAGGGTTGGTGATGACCACCTCGGCAGGCGGAATAAACGGTGTACGCACGCTACGAAAGATAGGCAAATTTACTGCGCCGCTGGGCAATATCACCGCAAGCGACGTAGGCGATACGGCGCTTTATTACTTCTCTGACCTATCTAAACGGGTTACCGGCAATATTCATTATGTAGATGGTGGGTTTAACATTATGGGGCTTGGTGTAGATGGAGACAAAACTAACTGATACCCTTGATAGCTTAGCCGCACAACAATTTGCCGCAGGCAACGACCTGGTTTTTGTACCGGGCTTTGAAGCATCCTTAACACCCGGATTTAAAAACAAAGTTTATACATCTGATGAAATGGCTTACTGCGAGCAGTTTGCTGACTCGTTGCTGCGCTACGCATCTACCTGGGCAGCAAAAGAGGCAGTTTACAAAGCCGTTAAACAATTGGATAGAACAACAGCAGGCTGGAAAATGATAGAGATCATCCGCGAAAAAATTGGCGGCAGGCCGCATGTTATTTTGCACCAGCCTCAGCTTTCTAACATCAGCATTAGCTTAAGTATTACGCATGATGGGGATTATGCATGGGCGGTGGCGATAGCGAAAGTTGTAAATTAGTTTTATTAAAACTACCGCCCTTGGCAGCATGCGGTTGAATTGCTTTGGCGGAGGCGGGTTTGCCAATAACCCCTCCCTACACCCTCCCAAGGGAGGGAATCGCACAAGACCGATGCTTTTTTTGTGGCGTAAACTCCCTCCCTTGGGAGGGGTGCGGTTGAATTGCGCGTTGGCGGGGAGGGGTTAGTCCGATACCCCTGCATTACGCGAATTTTGTTGCAATTCTATTCCGGAATTTCCAACATGTAAGTAACACGCTTGAGCGGGTGGAAAAACGCCTCCCTACAAAGCTACGTCAAACTTGTCGGCGACTTCCGGTACAAGACGAGCTATGCATCCTGTATTTTCCCTTCAGATTTAAAACACTCAAATTTAAACTCATAGATAAATAATGTTAATGTTTAACCATTATTTTGGCTTGCTTACTCCCCACCAGCCCGCGCATATCTGCGCCATTGATAGTTAATGTATAAGTTCCACCTTTGTCGCCGGTATAAAAGCTTACGGTCGCCGATCCGTCTTGAGCGGTAATTATATTTGGATTCCAGTAAACAGTTGCGCGGCTATCAATTAAAGTTGGAGCGTAATTTTTAAATGTGTATTTAGGTGAGTAAAATTCTTTGGCCGACGCAAAAACCAAGGGCCTGTGCAGGTAAAAGCCAGGTGTTTTTTTCATAAAAATGCCGTTTCCGGAATAGGTGGTAACTTCGACAAATGTATAATTAGATGATTTGGCTTTGGGACTAACATAGGTGGTGGTGTATGGCATCTGATTGTTTCCGGTCGTCATAACCTCTATCCCTTTCACATCTTCCGCGGTAATATAATTGAATATCGTTGATAGGAACCTGGCGTAACTACCGTAACCATCGGAATCACTAAACATTCCCAGCGTAGAAATTCCGTCAAAAATAAAAACTGTTGAATGGGTGTATATATTATAAAGCATCTCGCCTTTATGCATATCACTAAACCCCTTTATGTTTTTCTTTAATACATCTCCCAAAGTAGCTTTTCCTTGGGCACGCATATCTTCCTCATTCATGGTAAAATCGGCTTCCCCGGGTCCAACTAAACTTTTTGAGTCCTTCACTATTTTTTTACTCCTTATCTGCACCTCTTGCATCTGCCGTACGCCAAGTAAGCTATCCTGCTCTTGGTTGTATAAGTTCCTGGTGTTAATGGTGCTGAATCTTTCCGGATCATTGTTTATGTACCACGGTATAAGGCGATGCTGAGGCAGAGGAAAAGAAGGCGCTTTAAATTCCTGCACATCAATTGTGGCATTTGCTGGTTTATCATTTTTATTTCTGGCTTGTAACGTATAAACAACGGTATCAGCAGGATACAAACCGCGAAATGTAAATTCGCCTTTATCATCTGTGGTTGTATCTGTAAACAAGGTTGGCTTTGTTGACAGTAATACTACCCGCATTTTTGCGGCCGGTTTACTTAAAAAACCTTTTACGTTACCCCTTATCATAAATTCCGGTTCGGGCTTAAATGCTAAATCGGGTTTGGTATCATCAAATGCCTCATCCCAATTATAGTTAACCCAGCCTTGTGTAAGGAGTAAATTATCAAGCGCGTTCGCTTTAGCCAATGTATCGCCTTTAGAAAAATACCAGCTTGGGTTTTCAACGTATCCTTTCACATCAGTTGTTAATACCAGGTTAACGGTTATGTTATCTATCCCGGCAGTGTCTGTTTTTACCTGGGCATCATCAGTTACTGATAGTGAAAAACTACCCACCGCGGGTGCTCCATTTTGATCTTTCGCTACTACCTTAAGGCTCACACTGTCACGTGTGCCATAGATCTGTTTAGATGAAACAATATTCAGGCTGATATTATCTTCCCGGTTAACAAAAATAAGACGTTCTGCTACCGGTTTATTAGCCAGATTAAGCACCGTAAAACGTGCTACGCCGGTTGGGAAAGCAGATCGGTTCAGACTAAAGCGGTTTAGACCTTTGCGGGCGTTTACCAGCGCTCCAAAATAAACCCTGCTACCGGTTTGCCCTATAACATAATATATGCCGCTGGCCAACTTAATATCGGGTGTTGGGTTTACTGTAACAATAATGGAGTCTTTGTAAGCTACATTGTTAACTTGTAACCTTAAACCTGAACTTTTTACAGACGGCAAACTAAAGCTCAGATCTTTATTTCTGTATTTAACTTTGGCTGTGTATACTTCGTTAGTTTCTGCGTTCAGCTCAAATAAACCCATACCCAAATGCGATGATCTAAAACTTGCTACCTGCTGCCCCTTACTGTTGTAAATGTTACCTTCTACTTCAACGCCCTTGCCGTTTTCATTGATAGCCTTAAATGCAATGCGGTTCAACATCCCGCCAATAATGCTCCCTCCCTCCGGCATAAATTGCACATCTGTTTTTTCATCTCGGTTAATAATAACAGGCACATTAAAGTTTACATCGCTGTTGTTACTTTTTTGGGAAAATAGAATATTTAACTGGTTTACATTGGTATTATCAGGCAAATTAAAATCAAAAGCCAAACTCCCGTCAACCCCGGTCCTTAACTTAGTACGATATAGTGAACTGCGTGCTGCTGTAATACGCACGCCAAGATCCTCAGCAAACATTTTACGCCCGTTGTTTCCGACAAATTCGAGGTTGGCTTTAATATTGTTAATCCCATTTTTTACGTTCAATTCAAAACGCGAACTTACCATCCAGTTTTCTTCCAGGGCACCTTCAATGTTAAACTGTTTGCTAAAAATGTAGTGGTCACCAAAATTCCGCATCCAGTTGGTATACGCGCGTAAAATGTATGCTCCTTCAGGATAACGGAGTTCTGTTAGCGCAATGTTGCCCCAACCAATGCCGCTGTTAAGCGATACCATATTACGGGTAAGTACTCGGTTGCTGGCATCTGCAATTTCAATATACATTAACCCGCTTTTTGCAGATGCCGCCAGCTCGGCATCAAACACATAACTTTTAAACCACAGAGTATCTCCTTTAAAATAGCTCCCCTTGTCTGTTTGTATAAAAATCTTCTCAGGTGTATGGTCGGTATTATAATTATTAATGGCAGCAACTTCCTGGCCTATCGCGCGTAAAGATTGGCCTCGTGCAATAACGCATAAAGAAGTTATAATGAAAGTGAGGAAAATGTTGGTAATGCAGCGCTTTAACATAGGCCGATGAGTGTTAGGTTGGTACTATTGGTATAAAGATACTTTTATCTTTATACTATACAATTGTTTATCATCTAAATCCCTAAGAATGCCGCCGCACGCACAAAATTTTAAGCACTACCACTTAAATAATTTCAACATTTTCTTAACTTCATTTATGAATTACAACCGTTAACATTCAGTATAGTTACGCCCCGATGAAAACCGTATTTGATAAATCAACCCGCGAGGAAATAATTAACAGGGTAGGTGCCATTAATGAAAAAAGCACGCCCCAATGGGGTAAAATGACAGCTTATCAAATGCTTAAACATTGCATAAAGTGGGAAGATATGCTGTTAAATAAAACACAGTATAAGCAATCATTACTAGGCAAAATAGTAGGAAAAATAGCGTTGAAAGATATGTTGAAAGACGAACCGGCCAAACGCAACCTGCCCACGGTATCCGGTTTTGACATTAAAGGCAGCGGCGATGTTGAGGATGCAAAAAAAGAATGGATAGATCTGCTTACCGAACATGATTATCAGGAAGCTACCGGTTTTTTGCATCCGTTCTTTGGTAAGCTAAGCGCTGATGAAGCCGGCCGCATGGCTTATAAACATACCGATCATCATTCGCGCCAGTTTAACGTTTAATTTTGAGGAAATATCACAATGACAAATTTGAAATCTCTTTACGTACTACTTATCGGTCTTGTTATAAACTCGGCCGCGGGGGCGCAAATTTTAAAAACCGAGACAGATGCAACAACAGGCAAAGAGATCAGATCGGCGGTAACGCTGTTGGGTAACGGCATGGGACAGCAGTTAAACTTTTTTGCTAAGGGGGATGAAAAACTTATTGAATTTGTGGAGGGAAGGGCCTTAGAAAGCTATCCAGAGAGACTTTTAAAAACAATGGAGATTAACATTACACTTAAAAACGATAGTGTATGCCATTTTCCGCTTGATGTTGCTAAGTATACCGCGCTTGATGATCATGGATTTCTGCGATTATCTTTGGTAGCTGTTGTGCAGGATAAACAGCTAACGACTTTACTCAGTAGTCCGGTCAAAACAATTGCCTTAGGTTTTGGCGACCAAAAAGATCTTAAAATTCCCGCCATATCAGATAACAACCGCCGGGAAATAAAACGCGGGGTGGCCTATGTAATAGGTAGTCAAAAGTAAATCGTCGCCCGTGCAAGCGTACCGCCTGGGTGTACAATGGTTCAGTGTTCCGCTTAAATGATGTCCTTAAAACTAATTCCAATGTAAAAATTTCTTCCGTTTTCGGGTTTGACAAAACTATGAGGCGTGTGCTAAGGTTAATTACTCATATTCGCTAAAAAAATATAATGGCACACCTTTTCTCTCCCATAAAAATAAAAAATATCGAATTTAAAAACCGTTTAGTGGTATCGCCCATGTGCGAGTACAGCAGCGAAGACGGCTTCGCCAACAACTGGCATCTGGTGCATTTGGGAAGCCGCGCCGTTGGCGGTGCCGCGCTCATCATTACCGAAGCAACGGCGGTATCACCCGAAGGGCGTATAAGTTATGCCGATCTGGGTTTATATAAAGATGAACACATTACCAGGCTAAAAGAAATAACCGACTTTATTCATCAACACGGCGCAATAGCGGGTGTACAGCTGGCGCATGCGGGCCGCAAGGCAAGTCATGAAGTGCCGTGGAAAGGTAACGCGCAGATTTCACCAGATCAACCTAACGGCTGGCAAACTTACGGGGCCAGCGCTATACCATTTAGCGAAGGGCAGCAGCCACCCGTGGAGTTGGATAAGGCAGGCATTGAAAAAGTTAAAGCTGATTTTAAAGCTGCCGCCCAAAGGGCTTTGCAGGCAGGCTTTAAGGTGATAGAAATCCATGGTGCCCACGGGTATTTGTTTCATCAGTTTTACTCGCCCTTAAGCAACCACCGTACTGACGAATATGGCGGAAGTTTTGAGAATCGCATCCGTTTATTGTTGGAGGTTATTGATACCGTTAAAGAGGTTTGGCCGGCAGAAAATCCACTGTTTGTGCGCCTTTCTGCAACAGACTGGACCGAAGGTGGCTGGACCATTGACGACTCTGTTCGGTTGGTGAATATTTTGAAAGATAAGGGCGTAGACTTTATAGATACATCATCAGGCGGTAACGTGCTGGCGCGGATCCCTTTAAAACCAGGCTACCAGGTTGAGTTTGCCGAAGCCGTACGTAAAACAGGCATATTGACCGGCGCTGTAGGCTTAATAACCACCCCTACCCAAGCCGACGAGATAATACAAACCGGCGAAGCTGACATGGTATTTTTAGCACGCGAAATGCTGCGCGATCCTTACTTTCCGCTGCATGCTGCTCATGTGCTTGGGCAAGATGTGAAATGGCCAAGCCAGTATGAGCGTGCCAAATTGAGCTAAAGGTGTAACTTTTAAGCATTTTGTATATCTTACAGCCATAGCTCCTAACCTATGGCCATCAATTACGCATCCATTTATAAATTTATCCCGCCCATTGTGTTATTGGTTGCAGGGTATTTTTTAAGCAACGGCTTGCTGGTTGAGCTGTCTATCAGCTGGATATTGTTGCTGCTGGTTGAGAAAAAAGATCTTAGGGTATTAGGCATAATCCCCACGCAAAAAAGGTTAATACAACTGCTAACAGGCTTTGTTATAGCCGCATGTTGCTGCGGCTTTTATTACTTTGTGCAAACGCTGCTTTCAGGATCTTCGTGGTTTGTCAACAAATCATATACCTTGCCAAAATTTCTCTCGGGCACGTGGTGGACAATGCAATCGGTATTGTACGAGGAGTTGATCTTTAGAGGGGCCTTACTTTACATCGCCATAAAAAAATTGGGGTCAAAGTGGGCGTGTATACTCTCTGCGGTCTGTTTCGGGGTATATCACTGGTTCTCCATGGGCGCTTTTGGCAACGTGGTTTTTATGGTTTACCTTTTTATCGGGACGGGTATAATGGGTTACGTGTTAGCCGTTGCCTATGTCAAAACTAATTCGCTGTACCTGCCAATAGCTTTACATTTTGGATGGAACATGGTAACCAATATTATTTTTTCCAGTGGACCAAATGGCCCTCAATTGCTTACCTCAACAAAGGGCACCCATTATACCTTGTTTGAAAACATAATTGTGCTGCTGGTTCAGTTTTTTGTACTGCCTGTCGTTATGTTTTTTTATATGAAAAGACTGAAAAGTAGCGCTAAGATTTAAGCGCAAACCATCCTAAAAATTATACTACAAAAAAAGCGCCCCGAAAGGGGCGCTCTAAGATAAGGACAGGTGAAATTATTTACCAGGCTTATCTGTTTTGCTGTGCAAAGCAACAGTTTCAGACTGGATCTTCTTCAGCATTTCGCTACCTATCAAAGCATCTATCAATCCATTACCCTGGCCGCTTGCGCCGCTTACCAAAATTTCGGGCACCAACTTAATGTGGTTAGCGGCCAGTGTTTCGGCTACGCGTACAATGGCGTATTGTTCAGAGCCCATGGCATCTGTTTTTTGCTTGGTAACTTCGGCTTCGGCCAAGCCTACTGCCTTAATTTTACCGGCCTCGGCGGTACCGTTCAAAGTTGTAGAGTTGGCATCGGCGGTAGCGTTAACGGTTTTAACTTCGGCATCCGCTTTGGCATTAATGGTCTTCACTTCGGCATCCGCTTTGGCGTTAATAGTTTTTGACTCGGCCTCGCCACGCGCTGTAGCCACTTTTGATGCTGCCAACTGTGTGTTGATCTCAACCTGGCGGGTTGATTTTACCACTTCGGGCTGCATATCAGCACCGGCCTTGGCACTCTCAAATTCCTGGCGCTCCAGTTGGGCGTTGCATTGTATCTCGTACGTGATTTTTTCCTGCTCGGCCAGTTTACGGTCGGTTAGGGTTTTCATCAAGGCTTCCGGTGGCACAATATCTCCAATCAGGGTATCAACACCTACCACGTTATAGTCTGACAATACTTTGCTGATGTGGTTTTTTGCTTCGTCCTGCCTTTGGATCCGGTTAGCCAGGAATTCTATCACATCGCTTTTTTGCGCGGAGTTGCGGAAATAGTTAGCAATGGTAGGTTCCAGCACCTGCGATACCAGGTTAAGCGTATTACCAAACCTTGCTATCACCTTTGGTGCTTCGTTACGCGGGATGTGAATGATCTGTGATACATCCAGATTAAAGGTAAACCCATCATGAGAACGCACTTTTATAGTACACAGATTTTTATCCAACTCGTGCGCCTCAGTGCGACTGTTGGCCCAGTTTAACACAATGTTGGTAGTAGGCACTATCTCAACCGCGTGGGTGTGAATGTTAATAGGATGCTTACCAGGATCAAGGGGCTCGTCCCAAACGCCTTTTTCCTGCTTTTTAACAATGTTACCGTGCTTAAAGCTCTCGCCGCTGGTATCGGTTCCTTCCGGCCCAACAAACGAGTTCACTACGCCTACATACCCAATAGGAATGTAGATCATATCCACCTGTTCCACTGTTACAAACCAAGGGTTAAGGTAATAAGTACCCGCCAGTATAACATCTTCCTGTAAACCCTTCATGCCACCCGCGTTGATAAAGGCTATCGGATCCTGATAGTTTTTATGGCCGGTTACCGGCATGCCTGCAATTTCGCCCTGACCCAGGGGTTCGCCGTCACGGGTGGTTACAATACCTACCTTGTTATCTTGAATTTGCGTAACAGGCACCATTTGCACCTCGAACAAAAAATTATTGATACGATAGCTACCCGGTGTTAAAAACGCGGCCTGAGCTCCTTTTTGCCCGTTATTATCCAGAAAAGCTATGGCATCCTGAAACTTGTCGCAATCAACAGGCTTACCCAGTACACGGCCTATATCCAGCGGAGCACCATCCTTGGCTTTTACCAGGCCCAGCATATTCTGCTCTATAATAGTGAAGGGCGCCATAGTAATCTCATACTGCCATGGCCACATCCGCCAGTACAGACCCGGTGCCAGGGTTTGTGCCTGCATACCGGCCTCGCCGTGAATGGCTACAATGCGACCGTCGGGAAGTCGCTTACTGTTTGACAGGGTAAATTTTTTAACTACCAAACCAATACGGTCATCTGGAACGATAACCATACCGCAAAAAACGCGCAAAACTGATTTATACAGCAATGCGAGGGCTATGACAGGCACAGCCCACCACAGTTGAACAATTAAATTATTCATTTTAAATTGAAATTATAAACCGGATCCCTTAAGGTGCGGGCTCCTACTGATCACGTATAGCTTTTGTTGAGACCTTAACTATAAAGTGTGTTGTTTAGCGAAAGGAATTAAAAGCCTTGCTGTCGAAGATTTTTCATAACCAAGTACATTATTTTTTGAACTTTTTGGCCGCTCAAATATCCATCTTTAGTTATCATCTGCATCTAAAAATGGCAAAACCTGTTTACAACTTTTGGTTGTATCGGCTAATTTAAACTGCCCACCAGCGTGTACGTAGGAGGTTATTACCCACCATAACCGGAGAACTAAATTATTCATTAATTATTTGATTTTTTCCGGAACCCTTAAGGTGCGGGCCCTCACAATACTTACAGCTTTTATTGGACCTTAGCTATATAGTGTTTATTTGACACTAACTATTTCTGTTTGTTACAGTAAACCGGACGATTTTTTTTAAGAACATATCCTAATTTATTTGTTTATACTATGTTCCTGCTACGCTTTAACATTAAATATCAGTGCTATGAAAACCAGCGATAAAGACACCAAACAGCCAGCCAAAAGCGGCGAACAACCCAAAAATGCCGTCCCGCCCGAAGAGATTAAAACCGACTTCCCCATGAGCGAAAAAGACGAAGTAAAACAAGCCGAACGCAACACGCAAAAGCAACAAAACAAAGGCAGATAATTTATTATTTTAGCCTGATGAAACCTATCAGCTTAAAAAATTACGCCAGCCTTATTCTATTGGGATCTTTGCTGCTTAGCGCCTGCAAACATACGGTTACCGCTACAGACCTGTACGGCAAATGGAACTACACCAAGATTGAAAATCCAGGCCAAACTACGCCCGGCGTGTCTGCTCTTGAACTTAAGCAACAAGCTCCCTATATTGAATTTACCCAAGCAGATAGCCTGCGCATGTTTTGGGGTGGAAAGCTGCTTTCGCACGGCACCTTTGCGGTTGATGGAACCAACATCCAATACAAAGAAATTTTGCCTGATGGCAGCACACGCAGTTTCCCTTTTTATATTTCGAACTTTAAAGATGGCAGCATGATCTTTGAAACCCTGGGCAAGGATGTTTCGAAGGTGACGGTGGTGAAAGAGTAGTTTGCAGTTGTGAGTTTTCAGTTTGCTTAGCGCTGCTTAAATAAGTTTTCTTACTACGTTGGTTATTCCAACCGATCTTTTATAACCAATGTACCGGCAATAAGATCATGCAAGCCCTGCTGCTTTTTATTGAAAAAGATGTATACATAGCCAATGCACAGGGTAAGCATGGAAAAGACTTTAGCCAAGTTTCTGCCCGCGCTATGTGCTAAGGTGAGGCGATTACCCTCCATATCGCAAACGCGTATTTGCAGCAGTTGCTTGCCATATGTACCCTGTTTGCGCCCACGCTCCATAATTGTATGATAAATTAAATTTACCAGCGGGATAAGGATGATCAGACCCACCGTCATTAAAATCCGGATAAGCTGACTATTGATGATCATTACACCAATAAACATAACAATGGCACATACCGTTGATACTAAAAACAGATCAATAGCTGATGCGGTTAGTCGCTGGTCAAACCTGCCATAGTATTGCATAAGCAAAGCTGCCTTGCTAAAACCAAATAACTCCCTTAATTCGGCAATTTCATGCGCCTCTTTATAGTCAACCATAGCCTCTGTTTTAACAAAGTCGGTTGGTTTTATTTTGTGTTCCTTTAGTTCGTCAATAGTAAATGGCCCTTCGGGTTTACCGTTGATAACAAGGATGTAGGTATTTTGAGTTGATGCCATTTCAAGCTAATGTAATACTAATCTTTAAAAAGGCAGTCACGAATATCAGAACAATTGAAGTAGTTATAAGTAAAGTTCTAACAATCCCGATTCTTCATCGGTTAAAAAATCCAATATCCTGCTGCTATGTTTGATAAGTACATTTGCTACTTGGTCAGTTGATACATTACCGGTTCTGAGTCAGATTATCTTGGGTGGAAAGGAAAGTAAATTTTGAAGGTCGGAAAAATCCTCGTCAAATGTCAGTATGGTATAATTATTTGCCTTTGCAAATTGCCATATCATCCTATCTGATAACCTTTCTATAGGGGTTATCTCATTGACAGGCAAAATTTCCCAATTGGGAATAAGCTTTTTTAATCGCCATGAAATATTTTCATCCGCAATCAGTCGCATGTTTATGCAACCTTTATAATCCGTTCCTTATTAGCGGCATACGATAAGCACGCTAATATTTTCTCCTCGCTTAGCTGAGGATAATCAGCAGTTATCGCTTCGTGACTTAACCCAGAGGCCAGCCATTGCAGAACATCGTAAACGGTAATACGTGTACCCTTTAGCACAGGCTTACCAAACCTTACATCGGGGCTAACTTCAATGTACTCCTTATAATCAATTTGCGACATACACAAACTTACTTAAAAAAATTAAAATGCTATCACATAGTAAACTATCCATTGCATGTACATTATATTAGTATCATGAAAAAACTTAACTTCCTTATTATATTCTTGCTTTGCTTCAATGTAAGCTTCGCCCAGCAAACTGATATCGCAGCTATAAAGCAAACCATAACAACCCTATTTGATGCAATGCGTAAAACCGACAGCACGCTGCTACGATCTACCTTTGCAAAAGACATGATACTGCACAGCATAGGCAAAGCTAAAGATGGTGGTACTGCTTTAATAACGGAAAGCGCGGATGAGTTTGTTAAGAGCGTTGGCACACCGCATAAAGGTATTTACGATGAACGCATCACTTTTGATGATATAAAGGTAGATGGCGAACTGGCCAGTGTTTGGGCACCTTATAAGTTTTATGTTGACGATAAATTTAGCCACTGCGGTGTAGATGTCTTTCAGTTGATGAAAACGGCAGGCGGATGGAAGATCATTTATATTGTTGATACGAGAAGAAAGGACAGTTGTGTTAATTAGCAATTCCAATAAATAACCTGACTATCACATGAGATTGACTTTAAACCGTTGGCAAACCTGGCTGCTCTTTTCGTCTTTATGTTTAATTACTGTTGCACGCACTTTACATTTGGAGATTTACTCGTCGTATTTCAAAAACAACCCTGGAGTATTCAGATCAATATATTTGCTAAATGGTTGTCTTATTGCTTGGTACCAGTGCTACTTGGTTATTGGATTTTTAAACTACTTTGAATCGAAATCGTTACTGATAAAATTAAATACGTTAGTTGCCCCTGTTTCCTTCACATTTGTATGCTTCATTTCATTTTTCAAAACATTTGTACAACCCAATCTTTTTGAAGTTAATGAACTGGGGCAGCCAATTGCACCTTCTATGGGTGTATCCGGTTGGGCGCTATTTTTCCTTTTAGCACTCTCGCTGATCAATTTTATGTATATCAATTACAAAGTTGTCACTAACAGACTTGCATTGCTTCGCGATATAGAAGATCAGTTATATGCGAAATTCAATTTCACCGAGCCTCTAAAAAACCTGCTGTCAGCTACCTATGGAGTAATTGCTATCGCTTACGTAATATCCCTTGCAATTAAATTTATAACAAGGGTTTAACTTTTACCATTCAGCTTATCCTTAATAAACTGCCAGTCGGCCATCATTAAACTTTCGGGCTGACCCCGTTTTTTCTCGGCACCTCTAATATATTTTTTTGCTTTCCTCAGTAAAAAACCTTCTTTCTTTGGAGCCAACGGATTGCTGTCAAAATTAGTTTGTGTAAAAAGATGCAGAAACTTGCCGTCAGTATAAAAATTATATCCCAATCGGACGGCAATAGCTTTTAATGATGCTTGATTATAAAATGATATATGCTGCCCAGTTTCCGGCGAAAAGTAAGTCCAGTCATCTACAGCCTGCACACCTTCAGGCTGCAGTTCTGTACTAAAAAGCAGGTTGTACCCATAGCTTAGCATTCGCTTAATATCTTCCAGCGGGTTAGCCAAATGCTCAAAAACCTCAAAAGCGGTAACCAACTCAAAACGCTGATTTGCAGGCAGCGTATTCATGTCAAAATACTCTGCAAATAAATTCTGGCAATAAGGGTCGGTATGGTAAAAGTTAAAGCCCTTGTCGCGCATAAGGCGGGTAAACAAACCGTAACCACCGGCGTAATCTAAAAACAGTGCGTCTTTATTAAAAGAAGAAAGCAGTAACTTATTGGTTCTTTCGCCCAACCGCAGGTTGCGGTACACCATACCCACATCCAGTTTGGTTATGGCCGATGAGTAAGCATCAGCCAACCAGTATGGCTCCTCGGTTTGAATAAAGCCGGTATCCGCGCAGCGATAAAACTTAACATCGTACTTATTAAGCACTTTGGCAGTGAACATTAAGTGGGTTGGCCCGCCGGTTATTTTGCTTTGCATAGGCTAATATGCAAACTTTTTCACTTTCAACGTCAAAAAAGCGTTAAACGTAATTAAAGATCATGCAGTTTACAAGGCCTATTTGTATTTGCGCCGGTATAGCAATTATTTGCCGTTATCAATAGCCAACAATGTTTTATGCAGTTTTTCCGGGTCGATTGTTAAATTACAGCAGTCTACACCCTCCAACACCAGATCTTCGTTATCCGGCTGGCCAAACAAATAATAGTAATCTAAATTCATGGCCGCACATAAGTGCCAATAACATTGGTTATGATAGATCCTGTCTCTCCTAAATTCTAAAACAGCACTACCCCTGTTCATAAACAGGGCGTTGGTAAGCCCGGCACCGTGCATTGAAACCATAGATTTAGCTGAAGCCATTGTAGAGATTTGCTCCACCCAACTTAAGTCTTCAAAGTGCGCTATCTCATATCCATGTGTTTTAACCACTTCTAATACGGCTTCTTCATTGAGTACCTTTCTGTATCTGGCTTTATCGCGGCTTACATAAATTTTATGCTGTACAGTTGCAATTTTTTGCTTTGCCAGGATAAACCCTTGCATTTCTCGCATCACCTTATCATTAGTGTAACCGGTTAAACAGGTGTGCGTGATGATTGATAATTGCTTAGCCCTTACCAATTCTCCTTCCTGTATA
Organism: Mucilaginibacter sp. HD30; assembly: GCF_054061755.1. Lineage (NCBI taxonomy): Bacteria > Pseudomonadati > Bacteroidota > Sphingobacteriia > Sphingobacteriales > Sphingobacteriaceae > Mucilaginibacter > Mucilaginibacter sp. HD30. The sequence goes on along the minus strand of NZ_JBSSEO010000001.1, from coordinate 67,662 downwards.
AACTCAATGCCGGCAGGATTTAAGTCAAAAAACGCTAAAGTAGCCAGGCCAATTTCTCTGATGTATTTTGAATCGGGCAGCAAGAGTATATAATCTTTTACCAATTCCCTCATTGAAAAAAGACGGGGAATTACGTCGCAAAACCAATGATAATGCGAATTAGACCACTCATCAAAAGCTAAAAGGTATCTGCCCTCACCTAAACTTCTTTTTCTTTTGAACATTACGCGTTTAACGTAATGCTTATAGGTGAGATCTTTTTTATAACGTTTCTCATCCAACAGAGAAAATTTATTTAGCATAAACTTACCCTGTTCGTAAGCAAAGCCCATGTAGTTAACCACACAATTTTTCAGCTCGATAATTCTTACATCATAGGTTTGATAAGAGAATTCTTTTTTGCAAAAATCAAGTTCACCCTCAACGTAGTTTACGGGCATTTCCCTGTTAATTGTGTAGCTATCTAAAATATGTTTTGATGATTCTATTTTCAAGGCCAATTACGGGTTAACTATTTAAAGTTTATAACGGATGTATTATCTATCAATTTATTAACAAAGCGGCAAACACAATATTATTAATTGCCCACCAGTACCTTTGCTTTGCTTCTGTTTATTAAAGAAACCATCGCGAAGGTGATAGAATAAGCTATTATTAACGTTGCTATTTTAAATGCCACAAACTGCGGAACGTTCATTGTTTTGCCATCCAGATTAAAATGGATAAATATCTCGGGCACTACAAATGCCACTATGATAGAATGTATAAGGTATATGCCAAATGTGGTTTGCCTTGGCTTTAAAAAAGACGTGAAAGCAAATGTTTTTATTTTTAACAGCAGCGCAAAAAATACCAAAGAATAAAGAAGATTACTATACCGCAAAGTATTAGTTATATCAGCGCTTCGGCCGGTTAATTGGTAGGTTTCAAGAACCGAAAGCCCGTAAGTTACAAGCAGCATAAGTATAATAAGTGCGTACGGCAGCTTTTTAATAATCAATTCTACCTGGTGCAAATGCCTGCGCAGTTGCGCCCCAAGCCATAAAAAAAACACAAAGCCTAAAATAGCTGTGGTATGGCGTGGTTCTATCCACTCAAAATGGATGTTAACAGCATAAAAAACTGTAAAAAGTAGCAGCGGAATACCCAGATATAAAGAGTACAGGTAGCGCCGGAAAATAAGGAGTATGGTAATGCTTATTAAAAAGTTGATGATGAACCAATAATTACTGTAAAGGTATACCTCCTGAATGCGAAAAAGGATATTGGCCAGGTTAAATTCGCCGCGGTGGTAAATGCGCTCTTTAACGGCCATATTTATTAACATGGCTGCCACATTAATGAGCGACCAAAAAACCCAGGGACCAAATGTTGTAGAGATACGCCTTTTTAAGTATTGTGCGGGCGAATAGGCCGTAAATTTATCGCTTATTAAAAATCCAGCAAGCAGAAAAAATGCTACTGTACCAAATTTTGTAAGCTGCACAAGGCCGATGTAGCCCCAGTAATTATCGGTACCCTTTGCGAAATTATAACTGCCAATACAGTGTTCGGCCACAATGGCAATCATGGCGAGGCAGCGTATAGCGTCAATAAAATCGTAATTTTTCTTAGTCGGAGCCTCGTTGATCAGATTCTGCATAGATGTGCTGCAAATATAAGGCATATTTTGTGCGTATAGCCCAAAGTCCAGTTAAAACAGACTTATAGGCCTGAATCAAAAGGTATAAAAACCTTATCCAGTTCTTTATAAACAACCTCGGTGCTAAAGCTGCTGTTAAATGCCCGGGTAGCCATAAGGCTTTGCTCAATATAAACGTCGGCATTATTAAGCAGCAAAATAATATGCTGAGCAAATTGCTTCGCATCGTCGGTAACCAAGCAACCATTCATGGTTTTGTTGGGCAAGCCGTCTACTCCGCGGGTTGTACATACAACAGGCAAGCCATGCGCTAATGCTTCAACTACTTTTACTTTTACACCTGTACCTGTGAGCATTGGGCAAAGCGCAATTTTGGATTGCGCATACAAACCGTCAAGATCATCGGCAAAAGCTATCTGTTGTGCTTCTTTCATTTCGCCCAAAACTTTATTGATACCGCCGACCAGGCATATCCTAATGGTGTTTGGCAGCAGGGGATAAACCTCGTCAAAAAACCAGCGGGCCGATCTTTCATTATGCACGTTATTGCTGGCGACATAGATCAGGTCGTATACTTTTTCAGCTGCTTTGTATTGCTCCGCTTTGGGTTTCATCATTAACGGCACAAGGAGCACATTGGTTTTGCAGAACTGCCCGAATACATATTGCTCTTCGCCTGAGATGGCCCAAACCTCGTTAAAGCGGTCAAGACGTTTTATTTCATCCTGAAACGTTATACCCAGGTTAAAGCTTTTGCGGTATTTAAACTGTGCGGTTATAAAATCGTGCGTATCAATATACGTCTTCGCACCTTTTAACAATGCTTTGTTTGATACCAGTTCGGCGTAGTAAATGTAACTGATAATGATATGATCATACTTATTATCTCTCAGCAAGCCCTCAAAAGCGCTTTTAAGCGTCAATGTCATGAATGTGGGAATGTCTGATCGTAACGGGAACGTGAACCAGTAGTAAATAAGGTCCCACAATTTATACCTTAGAAAATAAAACAACGGATTGCTTTTACCCGGCTTACGCGGCAACAAGTAAACATTTTGTGCCAAGCCCCTATCTTTTATAAAATCAATCGTCCCAGCCGGGCTCCCTCTGTCGGCATCTTCGTACTGCAGTGTGGCGAAATCAACTTCGATACCTCTTTCTTTAAAATATTTAAGCAATTCTAAGGCGCGCGTTTTATTACCCGCGTTTTGCTTAGCTACATTATCCGGAAAGAAATAAAGTACCTTTTTCATTTTATCAGCTTATAATTTCTGTACTCGCTGATGCGCCAGCCGGTAAGATCCTCTATTTTTTGCAGCAACCTGCGCCTGAAGGTTGCTTTTTTATGCAGTTGGTCCAGGTCAATATCTAAATTCCAGTTGGTAGCCGCAATACGTTTTTGCACAACGGTTGGGTGCGTTTCTGTAAAACGGATCAGTCTGTCGGCATTTTTATAATCAAACTCGTAGGTTTCGGGCACGTGCTGCTCAATCCAAGCATCGTCATGATAAAACTTATTAAAACTGCGCAGCTTATGTTTTAAGCCCGACGGTGGTTTAACCCAGCCATAATGATAAATATACGCATCTATCAGCTTAACATTCAGCTTGCGGTTATCATTCCACCTAAAACCCTGCGCATCGCGGTATGACCGGATACCTTTATTATTGCGCACTATCCTTATCTCGCGGCGATACCACCTGCGCGAATGTCCATAATAATCATACGAGCCATAAAAGTGTAGGTATTTAAAAAGCAGCCCCTCTATTTTTGGGTTGTTAAGATTGTCCTGCATTTCCTTTTTTATCACCTCATGATACTTTTCGTGCACGCACTCATCACCCTGGATATAAAAGGCCCAGTCAGCATCGGCAGCTACAACATCAAAAGCCTTGTCGGTTTCCTGCGCAAATACCGTCCCACCTTCGCGCAGGCTTTCATCCCACACGGTATTGATTATTTTTATCTTGGGCGAGTTGATTGCTTTTACCAATTCGGCTGTCTCGTCATCACTATTGCCTAAGGCCACAACAAACTCATCACAAAGCGGCAGTACAGAAGTAATGGCCTCAACAATAGGATAATCGTTTTTTACTGCATTGCGTATAAAAGTAAAGCCGGCAACCTTCATTTAAATTGTATGCGTTTTACGTTAAATAAAGTACTTATTTTGTGTACTTATTATTTAAACAGCAAGCACCAAATATACATTGTCTGTTATAAATAATTTGAATAATAGCATAGTGAAAGAAAACCCGCAGGTATCCATCATCATAGTAACCTACAACGCCGCAAAAACCTTACAGGCTTGTTTGGATAGCATTTACCAGCAGAAATACCCCGCCATTGAGATTGTTGTAATCGACGGGAAAGGTACCGATGGCACTGTAGACATTATAAAGCAAAATGCTAATAAGCTGGGCTATTGGGTTAGCGAGAAAGACGCCGGTATTTATGATGCCATGAACAAAGGCCTGCAACATATAAGCGGCGCCTGGGTTTATTTTTTAGGCGCCGATGATGTGTTGTTTGATGGGTTTAGTTATCTGTGTGCAGAGTTAAAGAATAATAAACTGATCTATTACGGCCGGGTGATGACCCTTGGCGGACCAACAATACCAGCTGATGCTTATGCTTTTGCCAAATATGGCTTATGCCATCAGGCTATGATCTACCCTAAAGAGGTGTTTAACGGCCGGCGATTTGATACGCGCTACAAAATATCCGCTGATTATGCTTTTAACATGAGCCTATTTAATAGCGGTCTCTTCTCTTTTGAATTTAAAGATCATTTGGTGGCCAACTTTAACCAAACGGGCGTATCAAGCACATCAACAGATAAAGATTTTGAAACCGACCGCAGCGCTTTGGTACGTAAATACTTTGGCTCAAGGATCTGGCTGCGTTATCTGTTTTGGAAGTTTAAGCGGTCGTTGAAAAGTAAAAAACCTTAAGCATTTAATAATTGCTCATATAGCTGCATATATTGTTTCGCGGCATTATCCCATGAGTATCTTGAAGCATGCGCCATCACGGCCGCTGCCCTGCTATTTTCAATATGATCTTGCAGGCCCGTTTTAAAAACGTGCTGCATGTGTTGCTGGTTAAAATTATTAAAGTAGTAGGCCGCGTTGCCACCAACATCAGGCAGCGAGGTAGCATTAGCTAAAAACACAGGTTTACCAAAGTACATAGCCTCAATAACCGGCAGCCCAAAACCCTCAGCTATTGATGGGAATACAAAGGCCAAACAGTTTTTAAAATACCAGGCCTTATCATTATCACTAACGGGCCCGGTTATAGTTACGCGATCAACACAGCCAAATTTTTCTGCGGCTTCAATTATAGTAGCTTTATGGGGGGTTTCAATTCCGGCAATTATCAAGTGCAGGTCATTATCCTGCAATAATGCCGGGATGTGTTGAAATCCTTTTTGCGGCGACAACAAACCTATGGTAAATAAAAAAGGTTTAACCGGCGCGTGTACGGGCTGATGTCCCTCGGGCACTATCAGTTTATCCCGCACCATTATAAATTACGCTCATTTTGTCGGCAGCCTCCGGGATATAACTTATTACATCATCAGCCACAAATTTTGAAATAGCCACCACCTTATCGCAATAGCTTATAAACTTGCGCAATTTGTTAACTCTTTTTTCAATGTTTCTTTTTGATTTAAAACCCAAATGCACGTTGTTAATATCGTGTATGGTCATTATTTTTTTGCCGCTAACGCGATATGGCCTTAGGCGGCAGGTTTGATCAGTAAAATGTACTACATCAAACTCGCGCCCATGCGGAAAAAATAAGCGGTGCAGCCTGAAAAGGTGAATAATATTAACGCGCTTATTAAAATAAGTAGTTATCCTAAATAAATAATATGTTAAGCTAAACCGGTCATTGTTTTGTTTCAACAGCGCATCGCCCAGCCCTTTGCCGAATGAGTAGTAGCCCGAGTTAGGGTTCTTCATTGAATCAAACGTTACTAAAACGGCTGGCTTCTTCATTATTTGCTTATCTTGCTGATGTATGCAATTATAAAGTATATTAATTTATGTTAGGATAATTTTATTCATTTGCAGATAAATGGCATCCGCGCAAAAAGCCCAGGCAACTATCACCTCCAACGATTTTAAAACCGTTGCCAGGGCGCTTACCATTGTAGAGAATGACCTGCCCGGAAGCGATGAACTTTTAAAAAATCTCCAGTTTACCAAGCCTTCTTCTATAATTGGCATTACCGGCCCGCCGGGCGCAGGTAAAAGCACCGTGGTGAACGAGCTGATAAACCGGTTGCTTGCCAAGGGAAGAAAAGTGGCTGTATTGGCTATAGATCCTACTTCGCCCTTTAATTTTGGTTCGCTACTTGGCGATAGGATCAGGATGTCTGCTCATTTTAACCACCCTGATGTTTTTATCCGTTCGTTGGCTACGCGGGGCTCCTTGGGTGGGCTGTCAGCAAAAACAATTGAGATGACCGATGTTTTGCGCGCTGCAGGATTTGACTATGTATTGGTTGAAACCGTAGGGGTAGGACAATCAGAAGTAGAGATAGCCGGTTTGGCCGATACAACACTGGTTGTGTTGGTGCCCGAAGCTGGTGACGAGGTACAGAACATAAAGTCAGGATTAATGGAGATTGCCGATGCCTTTGTGATCAACAAAGCCGACCGGCCCGATGCCAACCTGTTTGCCAATAATTTGAAAAAGATAATTCACCAAAAGCCCGGTGAGGAAATACCTGTATTTAAAACAGTTGGTACAACGGGCGCTGGTATTGATGTGGTAGCCGATTATATTTTATCATCCAAACCGGATAATAACCGCCGCAAGGCCATGCTACTGGCCGAAAAAGCTTACAGGCTGATACAGCAAAAACGTATGGCGGGGATTGATAAAAGAAAATTGCAACAGGATATTGGGGAAGCAATGGGTGATGATGGATTTAATTTGTACGGTTTTGTAGAAAACTACTACATCAATTTTTAAAGTTGTCGTTCTGAGCAATAGCAAGAAATGCTGTAAACCGTGATATACCGAGCGCTTGGATCGTAAAGCGTACAAGATTCTTCGCTATTGCTCAGAATGACAAATTCCTATTTAGTAAGTAAACTTAAATCCGAAATCGAAAATCCGAAATTAGAAATCAAGAATTCATTATCTCTTCAATTTCCTCCGCTTCTACCGGAATATCAGCCATCAGGTCAATATTGCCACCTTTAGTTATCAGGATATTATTTTCTAATCTAATACCAAGGCCTTCGGCAGGGATATATATACCAGGCTCGCAGGTAAGCAGGTTACCCACCTCAAATGGTTTGTAGCGACTGGCAAAATCGTGCACATCTAAACCCAAGTGGTGCGATGTGCCGTGCATAAAGTATTTTTTGTAAGCAGGTAGTTTTGGGTCCTGTTTTTCTACGTCGTGTTTGGTTAATAACCCTAATCCTATCAATTCGCTTGTCATTATCTTACCAACCTCGTCATGATATTCATTCCATACGGTACCCTCCACAATCATTTGGGTAGCTGCACGCATCACACGTAACACAGCATCATAAACCTGGCGCTGGCGCGGTGTAAAACGGCCGTTAACCGGTATTGACCGGCTCATATCAGCATTATAATTACCATACTCGGCACCAAAATCAAATAATATCACATCGCCGTCATTGCATATTTGGTTGTTATCTACATAATGCAGCACAATGGCATTTTTGCCCGAAGCTATAATTGGGCTATACGCATGCCCGGTTGCCCGCTGTTTGATAAACTCGTGTATTACTTCGGCCTCAATTTCGTACTCTGCTACACCCGGTTTTACAAATTTAAGTACCCTTACAAAGGCATCGCGGGTAATAGCACATGCTTTTTTGGTCAATTCTATCTCCGGTTCTGACTTTACAACACGCAAATCGCGCATAATGAGCGCAGAACGTTCGTAATGATGTAAAGGATACTTTCTGCGCAGGTCTTCCAACATCCTTATATCGCGATAGGGCACCGTATGTGCATAGCGATCGTTCTCGTTGGTATTAATATAAATATGGGTTGCGTAGTTAATAATACTATGTAATATATTGTCAAAATCAGTTAACCAGTATACATTTTGTATACCCGATGCTACACGTGCCTCCTCTTTGGTATACTTGTGTCCCTCCCAAACTGCAATGTGTTCGTTAGTTTGTCTTAAAAAAAGTACTTCTTTGTATAGTGGATTAGGACAATCTGGAAAAAGCAGCAAAATACTTTGCTCCTGATCTATGCCCGATAAATAAAAAAAATCAGGATTTTGCTTAAATAAAAAGGCCTGATCGCCGCTACGCGGGAATTCATCGTTTGAATAGAAGAGCGCTATAGAAGCCGGTTTTATTCTTAAAACGAAATTTTTTCTATTATTTGTAAATAAATTATTATCAACTGGGAGATATTTCATAGCGTTAATTGCAATGTGTACTATTTATACAACATTTTTCATTTATTTGTGTTATTATTTGTAATTTTTGGAACAGTATTTGGTAATCGTTTCAAACATAATTAGTATTTTTGAAAAAAATCACAATTAAAAAATTGTTTAATCTTAAAACTTATGAACTATTCTACATTAAAAAAAACAGTCGCTTTCTCATTTGCGTCTCTGTTGGTAGCGGGTGCCGTTAGTGCCCAAACCACAGGAATGGGATCGACCACCTCAGGCGCCAAATTGTTTGGCGGCGCGGGACAGTACAGAACCTGGGCCATCGGCGTTAATGCCGGTATCACCTCTCCTGCTCTTGTAACAGGCGGATCAAGTGATTTTAACGGAGTGCTTATCGGACCAGGCTTTGGTTTATCGTTAAAAAATCAATTATCACATGTTTTCGGCATTCAATTAGATTTGAACGCTGGTCGCGTTAGAGCTAACGCTGGCGACGGTGTACCGGGACAAATTGCTCAAAGACCGTTTGTTGGTGATGGTGTTACAAACCAACGTTTTGTAAGCTCTTCAACTAATTTCTTACAAGGAAGCATCAGTGGTACTGTTAACATCGGTTCTATTGATTTCCTTCACCGCGAAAATGCCATTAACTTCTTTGGTAAAGCAGGTTTAGGTATTGCAACTTACAAACCAGATATTAAAGGTTACGGCACTGACGGTACCAACGGTACCTGGGAAAAATACCGTGCTGCTGACGGAGGTTCTATCAGCGAATTGGTTATCCCTATCGGTGTAGGTACTAAATTTAAATTATCAGACGTTACTTCATTAAACATTGGTTATACCGAAAACTTTATTGACGGTGACAACTTTGATGGTGTACGTAAAAGCTACCCTACTAAAGATCGTTACGGTTATGGTTATGCTGGCTTAGAGTTCACTCTGGGTTCAAAATCAAAACCAGCTTTAGAGTGGGTTAACCCAGTAGCTATGATGTATGACGAATTGTACGATGCTGCTTTACGTCGTGAAGTTGAAGCTTTAAAAGGTCGCGTTACTAACGTTGAAAACGCAGTTAACGATCTGAAAAAAGATTCTGACGGTGATGGTGTTGCTGATCAATTTGACAAATGCCCAGGTACACCAGCAGGTACAAGCCCTGTTGATGGTTCAGGTTGCCCAATTGTGTTCCCTAAACCAGAACCAATGGCAATGGCTACTCCAATGACTGCTGGTTACAGCAACATTCAGTTTGAATTTGATAGCTCAGTATTAAGAACTTCTTCTTACCCTGTGCTTGATGCAACTTCTTCTGACTTAAGAACTACTGGTTCTTCTGTTGAAGTACAAGGCTTTGCATCATCTGAAGGTACTGCTGCTCACAACTTGAAATTATCAAGAGACCGTGCTAACTCAGTAAAAACTTACTTAGTTAACTCTGGTGTTGCTGCAAGCAAAGTAACTGTTAAAGCTTTTGGCGAAACTCAGCCAATTGCTGATAACTCAACTGAAGAAGGACGTGTATTAAACCGTCGTGTTCAATTCAAAAAATAATTTTTGATTCAGTTTAGAATATTAAGAAGGCTTTCCTTATCGGAAAGCCTTCTTTTTTTGCATTAACTTCGCCAAAAAAATATTGTAAATTTGCTTATATGTATTTTTTTAGAAAAAAAGATCCTAACAGGCCCAACAACATCAACCTTAAAATAATGCACATTATTAATGCAACAGCCATTATAATGTTCATTGGAGGGATTGTATGGAAACTGCTACAGTGGTTTGTACTAAAAAAATAACCAGCACAATACCTATATAATAAACATGAAAACTGTATTAAATACAACCGATGCCCCGCCACCAATAGGCCCATACAGCCAGGCTATAGTAGCCGGCAACCTTATTTTTGTATCAGGCCAGATACCTTTGCACCCTTTTACTAACGAACTGGTTACGGATAACATAACATCTGCCACACATTTGGTGATGGAAAACATAGGCGCTATTTTAACAGAAGCAGGTGCTGATTTTGACAACATAGTAAAAACCACTATTTTTTTAAAAAACATGGCCGACTTTGCTGAAGTAAACGAGGTATATGGCACTTACTTTACTGATAAATTCCCGGCGAGAGAAACCGTGCAGGCAGCGGCTTTGCCTAAAGGCGTTAGCGTTGAAATATCTGTTATAGCAACAAAATCCTGATAAACGCACATCTTGAACGGCCAGGCTTTACAAACCCCTGTTGAGTATTTAAAAGGCGTTGGGGCAACCCGCGCCGAAGTGCTTAAAAAAGAGCTGGCCATTTATACCTTTGACGATCTGCTGAAGCATTTCCCTTTCAGGCATATTGACCGTACCCGCTTTTACAAAATAAAGGATATTAATGACGACCTGCCTTATGTGCAGGTAATAGCCCGTTTGCTGCGTAAGGAGATCTTGGGCGAAAAGCACACCAAGCGCCTGGTAGCCGTTGTACAAGACGACACGGGCATTATGGAGCTGGTATGGTTTCAGGGTATAAAATGGGTGGAGAAAGCGCTGATACCCGGTAAGGCATACATTTTATTTGGCAAGCCGGGTTCATTTAATGGGAAGGCGCAAATGTCGCACCCAGAGATGGACCTATACTCGCCCGAGGTGATTAAACGTAAAGGTAACCTTACTTTGCAACCGGTTTATAGTTCTACAGAAAAACTAAAACAGTTTTCGCTGGATAGCAAGGGCCTGCAAAAATTAGTCGCTATTTTGCTGGAACAATATAGTAACACCATACCCGAAAATTTACCCCAGTATATTTTAAACAGGTTTAAGCTAATGAGCCGAGCCGACGCCTACCGCAATATCCATTTCCCTGAGGATGCGATAAAATTAGCAGAAGCTCAGCATCGCCTGAAGTTTGAAGAACTATTTGTATTGCAGCTAAAGCTGCTGCGTACCAAACTGTTGCGCGTACAAAAATTTAAAGGCAATATATTTGATAAGGTCGGCATGTACTTCAACGAATTTTATCATAACAAACTGCCATTTGAATTAACCAATGCACAAAAACGTGTTTTAAAAGAGATACGGCAGGATACCCAGCGTGGCGTGCAAATGAACCGTTTGTTGCAGGGCGATGTTGGCAGTGGCAAAACCATTGTGGCGTTAATGAGCATGCTGATAGCAATTGATAATGGCTTTCAGACCTGCATTATGGCACCCACCGAAATATTGGCCAATCAGCATTATCAAACCATAAAAAGCGTTATTGGCGATGATTTCTTAGAAGTGGCACTGCTTACAGGTTCTACTCCGCAAAAAGCACGAAGAATATTACATGAGCGCCTGGAAAGCGGCGAACTTAAAATATTGGTAGGCACACACGCGTTAATTGAGGATAAGGTGCAATACCAAAACCTGGGTTTTGTTGTAATTGATGAGCAACATCGCTTTGGCGTAGAGCAACGCGCCAAGCTATGGCGCAAGAATACCATCCCACCGCATGTTTTGGTAATGACGGCCACTCCTATCCCCCGCACGTTGGCCATGACACTTTACGGCGATCTTGATGTATCTGTAATAGATGAGTTGCCTGCTGGGCGCAAACCTATCGAAACGCTGCATTTTTACGAAAGCCGGCGCCTACGGATGTTCGGGTTTATGAAAGAGGAAATAGCGAAGGGCAGGCAGATCTATGTTGTTTATCCGCTGATAAAGGAAAGCGAAAAGCTTGATCTTAAAAATCTGGAAGACGGTACTGAAGTAATGCGACGCGAGTTCCCACTACCGCAGTACCACATCAGTATAGTGCATGGTAAATTAAAGCCGGCAGAGAAAGAGGCCGAAATGCAGCGCTTTATAAAAGGTCAAACTCAAATAATGGTAGCTACCACCGTTATTGAAGTGGGTGTAAATGTGCCTAACGCATCGGTAATGATCATTGAAAATGCGGAACGTTTTGGCCTCTCGCAATTGCACCAGTTACGTGGCCGGGTAGGTCGCGGAGCCGAACAAAGCTTCTGCCTGCTAATGAGCAAAGATAAACTTAGTCCCGATGGGCGTGTGAGGTTAAATACCATGGTTAAAACCAATAACGGTTTCGAAATCTCAGAGATTGATCTTAAGCTGCGCGGTCCCGGTAATATTGAAGGCACACAGCAAAGTGGCCTGCTGGATCTTAAAGTGGCAGACCTCACCACAGATCAGGAACTGCTGATCCAAATAAGAAAATTTGTTGAAGATATTTTTGCCAAAGACCCGCAGCTGGCTGCACCCGAGAACCAGGTTTTGAACCAGGCTTTTCAATCCAAACATTCCGGGTTAAGCTGGGACAAGATATCGTAGGATAGCTAAAAGTTAACTGCCATCCTGAGCGATAGCGAAGAATCTTGTACACAAACCTTGCGCCTGTAGCACAGCGTATAAGATTCTTCGCTATCGCTAAAAATGACGTAAAGGGTCTTTATTCCTCCTCTTCCTCACTAATCAATACCCCTTCCGCCTGTGCAAAATTGCTGCGCACAAAGTGGCACCAATCGCATTCTTTTTTACCGCAGCCGGTGTTAAAATCATGCACCTGTATTTTTTGGTAAACTGTGGTTATTTGCTCTGTTACTGTATCAATATCCTCAGGACTTATCACTACTTTTTCCTTGCGATAGTCATCTCCATCAGGCTCTACAAAATCAAAAATGGTAGTGGTTGCTTCCCAATCATTACTGCGGTCGTTATCAATCAATATCTTGTATAAAACAGCCTGGCGCCAGTAATCTCCCCCGTTGGGTTGCTCATCATCCGGCCCCTTTAATTTTTTAAGCGCGTTTTTTACTTTGCCTGTTTTATAGTCAACAATGGTTGCATGTTTACCTACAAACTCAATTTTGTCCAAATTTCCCTTTATAGGCACCCCTTCAACCTCAATGTTTTTTATAGGGCGTTCTGTTACCGCAAATTTGTTCCATACTAAAATGTTCTGCTCATAATATGGTGGTAAAATCTTTTCGCCATAATCATTACGCAGTTTAAACTCCTCTTTGGTAAACGAGTCGCGGTTGCGGTACATGTACCACCTAAACTCCTTCATAAACTGTTCGGTAGACGGGAAATTATCGTCATCGTCCTTAAGCCATCTAAACGCTTTATTGAGCGCCCAGTGTACGGCCTGCCCAAAAGTAGCCGATGGACTTTTACCTGATGGCACCCGAATAAGACACTGAAAATAGAAACGTAGCGGGCAATCTAAGTAGTTGTTCAGATGCGTTACAGATAGTGTATAGTTTTGCAGCAGCTGGTTAATGTAATTGGTATCCAGCAACTGCACTTTGGGTTTATCTGCTTCGTTAAAGCGTGTGGCGTAAAACTCAAGCATTGCGCTTTCGTGCACTAAAGGATGCTGCGGAACAATATCCGTCTCTGCCAATATCTCACCTATAAATTGCGAAGCTTCCTGATCTTTGCCGTTTTTGTCTTTAGCAGAATAAGATACTACCAGGTGCTGCTTTGCACGCGTAAGGGCCACGTAAAATAAGCGGCGGGCTTCCTCCCGCAAAGCAACTTCATCGGTTGGTGCCTGTGTTAGCGTATCCGGGTAAGTAAAGCTATTACTGCGGCCTTTGCCGTCCCAGGTTTTTTTGTCGCATCCAATAAAAAACACATGTTCAAACTCCAGGCCTTTTGATCCGTGGGCGGTTAAAAAATTAACGCCGTTGTCCGAATAGATCACCCTGTTAAGCTCCATTCTGATTTTATTGCGCTTCATCAAATCAATTATCTCCAACAGATCACGTAGCTTAATCTCAGGCAATTTCCGGCTTTCATCCTTCAGAAAATCGAAAAAGTTGGTCAGCATCTGCATGTACGATCCTTTGTCAGTCTGCTGCATGATATACCGCAGGATCCCCATTTTTGATATCACCTGTTGAAAAAGCTGCTGTAGGGTAACACTGGTGGCCTCCGTAAGCAGCAACTCAATGTTATTAATGAAATACTTCATCTCTGTATGGCTGCCATTATCAAAAAGACCGGGCTGCGCAGGGGCCCGCATCTCGGTAATGTAACGTCGCATTGATGTTTTTGGCTGATTGTTGGCTGAGGTGCTAAAGTTCTCTTTTGATACCGCAACGCTCACTTTGGCTATCTCTATCGGCGGGATGCTAAAGAAATCATAGTGCATAATCTCAAACAACAACTCATCGCCACTGTACGGCGAATCCAGCTCCATAGCCAGGTACCGCAAGATGTTAATGATCTTTTCGCCAAACGGAGCGGTGAGTATATCAATTTTACGGCGGGTGTTAACTGCTATTTTATGCGCATCTAAAAACTGTATCAGGTCCTCAACCTGCGCATGGTTACGATAAATTACCGCAATTTCGCCGGGCGGCGTGCCCAATTGAACCAGGTGTTTTATGTTGATTGCCACATCAACCAGTTCCTGATCGGCGTTATTGTACTCGCGCATTACAGGCACAACAATTTCTTCCCGAAAACGGCTATGCGACGAGCGCAGATCCTTATCGAGCGCCAGCTGTACTGTTAAGCGTTCTTTATTTTTGGCGATAAGCACCTTTGAAATATCAAGAATATGTTGATTTGAGCGATAGTTGTGCTTTAACACCACTGTAGACAGTGTGCTTACGTAATCACCAGCAAAATCAAGGATGTTTTTCATGTTGGCACCCTGGAATTTGTAGATAGACTGATCATCGTCACCCACCACAAAAACGTTAGGTGTTTCCCAATAGTTCAGCAAAAACTTAAGCAACTCGTTTTGTGAACCGCTGGTATCCTGAAACTCATCTACCAATATGTAATGATATCTTTCCTGATAGCGGCGCAAGATCTCACCGTTTTCGCGAAAGGCCTTTATCACCCACATGATCATATCGTCATAATCATACCGGCTTAGGTCCTTCATTTTTGTGGAGTAACGCTGGTATTCTGCCACCGCGGCAAGCAGGGTGGCCATTTTTTCCTTTGCCGCGTCTATATCTTTTTGCTTAGGATCGCCTGCTTTAATTCCTCTTGGGCCATTGGCGCGCTTATAAATAAATTCCTCGCGGTTGGGAAGATCTTCTATGTACTCATTAATAGCCTTAGCCATGTATGCCTCGTCCCAGTTTTCGCGCTTCATGTCAGAAAAAAGATTTTTTAACCGGGGCACATCATAATAAGTATCGCCGGTAAAACGCTTTAGCTGATGATCATTAGGCATTTCGTCAACCAATTCGCGAAAAAGCGTGGCCGACTCAAGGTCTGATAGGGGTTCCAGATTGAGCTTTCCAAAATACTCCAGGTTCTCCTGGATAACATCATTACAAAACGCATGGAAAGTA
Source organism: Mucilaginibacter sp. HD30 (assembly GCF_054061755.1). Classification (NCBI taxonomy): domain Bacteria; kingdom Pseudomonadati; phylum Bacteroidota; class Sphingobacteriia; order Sphingobacteriales; family Sphingobacteriaceae; genus Mucilaginibacter; species Mucilaginibacter sp. HD30. Next base: position 52,289 of record NZ_JBSSEO010000001.1, on the reverse strand, counting down.
TAGATATTAACCCGGTAAGCATCTGGCCCAATAAACTCGAACAACCGTTTGCGCATGGCAACCGCTCCTGCATCGGTATAAGTAAGGCATAAAATTTCGCTGGGCAGGGCATCGGTGTCGGTTAGTATTTTACCGATACGGGCGGCCAGTATTTGTGTTTTGCCTGTACCGGGGCCGGCAATAACCAGCACCGGGCCATCCATTTTATTAACGGCAGCCAACTGCTCAGGGTTTAAACCCGCCAGTGCCTCTTGGAATTTTATATTGTATTTAGTGGGATCGGTTTGCATAGGAGAATAAAGATAGAAAATGGCAGGGCATTGTTAAAATTAAACGAATGTCATGCCGAATTTATTTCGGCATCCCACACCGCATTTACGCAAGATAGTTTTATAAACTTTTCTGATGATCCCTTTCAAGAGTTCTCCTGAATAATGGTATGCTGAAATAAATTCGGCATGACGGTTTGGTTTCCTACAACCCCACCTGCCCCGCTCCTGTAGGGAAAAACTCATTTATACTAACAGGTAATTTACCCATTGGCTTAATTTGTTGTGTAATTGCCTTTACGGCTGCTTGCTGCATCTCCTCGCTGTTTTGATAGCAGAGCAATAGCGTGCGCGCCTTTTCAATACCTGTTACACCTGCTATTGCGTAGGGGTTAGCAAAAAAGCTGATAACCGTATTCTCGTGCGCCGTTAATCCAGCTATAAATTGTGTTACACCTGCGCTATAATCCAATTTACTTTGTGGGCGCGTGCGGGTATCGTGCACGCCCACAAATACCTGGCTGTACTCTTGCAAACTTTTAACTATCGCATTCAGCTCGTCAACAGGCGTGCTTTTGTTCACTAAAAAAAGCGTACTGTTAGGGTACCAGCGCCTTAGTTCAATTTCGTATGCCGCAGGATTGGTGACGCCTACGCCAATTATGGCGGTACGTAAAAGTGGATTTAGCTGCAGATCGCGGGAGCTGCCGCGCAATTGCGTTACAGCGGCATTACTTAACTGTTCTATCAATTCCTTAGTTGCAGGGCGGTTCAGATCAGCCACCACATTATCAACATTCACGTCCTGCCGTTTATTAAGCCCCACCCAGTATTTGGCCATCAGCACTTTTTTTACCTTCGTCTCAAACTCTTCAATGGGTAATTGATGATGGCGCATGGCTTTTAATATTTTATGAATAGCTTCTTTAGAATCCATTGACAACTCAATAATGTCATTACCCGCCATAAAGGCTCTAAGCTCAGCCTCACCATCAGGAAAATATTTAATAACGCCCTGCATCTCCATAGCATCAGAAACAACCAGTCCTTTAAAACCTAATGAGTCTTTTAACAGGTTGGTAACTATCCTGCGCGATAAAGTGGATGGCAGATTCTTAGTATCATCTAAAGACGGTATAGCCATGTGGGCAATCATAACTCCGCTAACACCTGCTTCAATAGCCTGCTTAAAAGGGTATAGCTCCAACGAATCCAGCCGTTGCCGTGAAAATGGCAGCAATGGCAAATCGTAATGAGAATCTACATTGGTATCACCATGCCCCGGAAAATGCTTTGTAGCAGTTAACAGTCCCGCACTTTGCATGCCTTTTAGGTAAGCAAGCCCTTTACTTGCCACGTTATATTTATTATCGCCAAAAGACCGGTAGTTAATTACCGGATTATTGGGGTTATTATTCACGTCCATAACAGGCGCAAAATTCATATGCATACCCAGGCGCTTAAAATCATAAGCTATTTGCTGGCCCATTTTATAGATCAAACTTTCGCCCTGTATGGCGCCAAGCGTCATTTGATAGGGGTATAAAAGTGTTGAATCCAGCCGCATACCAATTCCCCATTCTCCATCTTGTGCTATTAACAGGGGCACCCTGCTTTCGCGCTGGTAGCGGTTTATCAGATTAGCCTGCCTACCAGGCCCGCCCTGAAAGAATACTAAACCACCGACATGCTGATTATGAATAACTTTAGCTACAGAATCTTCGTATTTTTTACCCTTATTAGTATGCGCGCGAACGAAGAATAACTGGGCTATCCGTTGCTTTTTATTGAGTTTGTTGTAAACAGAATCAACCCATTGATTGGGCTGACTCAATAGTTGAATATAGGTTTTCTGTTGAGCAAACAAAGTATTTGCAAAAAATAGAATAGTTATAAAAATGCCGAAAGCTGAATTTCTTTTTAATGATCTCATATCCTTTTTCAAAAGTAATTTAAAAAAATACAGACTGGTGCAACTCTTTGTCATAAACATCGTATACAACATTAATTTCTGCGCAGAGAGACTTTATAACAGTATAATTTAACGATAGTAAATTGTAATATTATGAAACAAGCTCTCTATTTAATTATTGGGTTATTTATTACTGCTAACGCCAGTGCACAACAATTTTTTGGAGCACGTGGAGATTTTGACGATTCTTTCAGGCCGCGTTTTGGCTTTACTATGGGCGCAGCGTTTTCAAATGCCATACCATCCTCAAAAAGCAATTACGATACAGGTGCTACGGCAGGCTTTAGCATGGGCTTTACCTATAACCATCCCGTTTCTAACCTGCTTTCAATTGATGCCGAGGCACTTTATTCGCAAAAGGGCTACGCCGCCACCACGCAGTCAGGTAGGTTTAGCCAACGTTCGCAGTTTATGGACATACCTGTTTATGTTAAGCTGAAGGCAGGCCGTAACTTCAATGTATTTGCCGGCCCGCAGTTGTCTTACCTGCTATCGTCAAGCAACCGTTATAATGAAGGTTTTGATGAATCTTTGCGTAGTTTTTACCAATACAGCGGTGTAAAAACGTTTTTCGCCGGGGTTATAGGTGCAGGAATAGACCTTAACACACACGTTAACCTTAACGCGCGATATGCCATTGATTTGAAAGGTACTAATGCCAATGGTAACACTTATGTGCCCGAATACAAACATCAGGCCTTACAGCTTGCATTCGGGTTTAAATTTTAATCCTCTGATTAACTGATCATAATTACTACAGCCACCTCTGACCAGGTGGCTATTTTTTTGTTACCCTTACTTAATAATAGCCATTAACAGGCATATGCAATATTTAACAAATTGTTAAAATATTTTACCAAAGGTAAAAATGAACCAATCTTAATGCGTACCTTGCTCACTTATTAAAGTTAAGACAAATGCAAAAAGAAGGAACAGTGAAATTTTTCAACGACCAAAAGGGTTTTGGATTCATTTCACAAAGCGAGAACAGAAGTGATATTTTTGTTCACGCATCGGGTTTAATAGACGAGATCCGCGAAAATGATCATGTACAATACGATGTAGAAGAAGGTAAAAAAGGCCTTAACGCCATAAACGTTAAAGTTATTTAATCATAAAACATTAATTACGTGTAGGCATCCCGGCTTCCGGGGTGCTTTTTTTTTACATTTTATCCCGACTACGCTTTCCTATATTATACAACCTATTTAACAATTTAAAAATTAACATCATGAGCAAAGACAAAGGCATGAAAAATGTAAAAAAAGCCCCAACTGTTGGCGGTAAAACATCTACTTCAGACTATCAGGCCGGTAAAAAATCAGCCTCAAAAGACGACTCGTCTATTGGTAAAAAGAAATAGTAATAAGTAAACAAGTACGGGTGTTTAGCACGCCGTAATAAAACATCCTAAACCCGTACTTTATTTTGATATTTGCAGGCTGCTTTAAAGGGCGTATGGCTTTGCCATGTTATGATTTTACATCAATACATGAAAATACTTTTTGATCATCAAACTTTTTCAAACCAAAAATATGGCGGAATATCCAGGTATTTCGCTAATCTGCATTATGGTTTACGTGCTAAGACTAATGTAGAATCCAAATTGGGTTTGGTGTTTACGCATAACGCTTACATCAATAAAAAAAGTTTGCCCGCGGGAGGATTGCTTGAACCTATCATAAAAAAGCAATCACGCCGTAATAAGTACAATAAATGGTATTGCAGACACCTGTTAAGGCAAGGCGATTATGATGTTTTTCACCCCACCTATTATAATCCCTATTTTTTAGATTCGGTTAAAAAGCCTTTTGTTATAACTGTGCATGATATGATACATGAGCTGTATCCGCATTATTTTGCAAAGCAGGATGCTTTAACGGCAGGATATAAAAGACAGGTTATTAATAAAGCTGATCATATCATTGCCATATCAGAATGCACCAAACGCGATCTCCAAAAATTTTATTCTATACCTGATGATAAGATAACTGTTATATATCATGGTTATAAATTAAGCGATGATAGTATCTCTTCGCACCGGATTGAAGTAAACTATAAATATGTACTATTTGTTGGCGACAGGGCTGGTTACAAAAATTTCGAGTTGTTTGTTGAGGCTACGGCACCCTTGCTGTTAAAATATAATTTGCAGCTCATCTGCTCGGGAGGCGGCGATTTTACAGCAGCCGAACACCAACTTTTTAATAGTATTGATATAACCGATCGCATACAGCAAATATCAGCCAGCGATGCACAGTTGGCCGCTCTTTATAGCCAGGCAGAGGCATTTATTTATCCATCGCTTTATGAAGGGTTTGGCTTGCCGGTTTTAGAAGCTTTTACCAATAACTGCCCGGTAATTATGAGTAATACATCATCATTGCCCGAGGTTGGGGGCAATGCAGCACAGTACTTTGATCCAATGAGTAAACAATCAATAACTGCAGCTATTGATGCCGTTATAAGTAATAAAACCCTGCAATCAGAGTTAAGAACAAAAGGTAAGCAACGGTTAAGCTTGTTTAATTTTGATAATACTTTAAAGCAAACTATAAATGTTTACAAACAGGTTATGCAGCAATAGGCTGTAATTTGCATAGTTTTGCAGCATTAATTTTTAAATGAAGACTTATTTCAGACTACTCTCCTTTGCCAAGCCAATTGAAAAATTTGCTATACCTTATGTAATTGTTACCCTTTTTGCCATTTTATTTAACACACTTAACCTTGCGCTTTTAGCGCCGTTGATGGAGACGTTGTTCTCTGATACAAAAGCCGGTGTAACAGAGGTAGCGGCAATAGTAAAACCCAAATCATGGCTTGATATAATGGGTATGTTTAAATTCTTTGTGCAGGATCTTATAACAACTTACAATGGCAAGTTTGCTTTGAAGGTAGTTTGCGGGATTATTGTGGGATCAGTTATTCTAAGCAATATTTTCCGATACGCATCGCAGCGAATTATGGAAAACCTGAAGTTGCATACGCTTTTAAATTTGCGAAAGGCCGTGTTTGACAACGTGATGGATCTGCATCTTGGTTTTTTTAACAACGAAAGAAAAGGCGACATTATATCAAAAGTAGCTTCAGACGTAACCGTTGTTCAATACTCGGTTACCGGCACGTTACAAGTGGTTTTTAAAGAACCTGTGCAATTAATATTCTATATAGTTACTTTATTTCTGATTAGCCCCAAACTCACTTTTTTCTCGCTTCTTGTTGTACCAGTATCCGGCTTCATCATATCGCGCATTGTTAAGCGGCTAAAGGCCCAGGCAGTTGAATCGCAACAAAGGTTTGGCAACATGATAAGCTACCTGGACGAGGCGCTTTCGGGGGTGCGTATTATTAAAGCCTTTAACGCCTCAGAATTTATTAAACAGCGCTTTAACGACGAAAATAAGCGGTATTCGTCCATACTACGTTCTATGGCAAAACGGCAGCAGTCGGCCTCTCCTGTATCAGAAACGCTGGGCGTTCTAATGGTATCTGGTATTGTTTTGTATGGTGGGGGGATGATATTAGACGGTACTTCTACCCTGTCGGGCGGAGATTTCATCGCGTATATCGCCATATTTTCTCAGGTTATGCGCCCGGCCAAGGCCCTGTCTGACTCATTTAGTAACATACACTCGGGCATCGCCGCAGGCGAAAGGGTGCTGGAACTAATAGACGAAAAACCACTTATTACCGACGCGCCGGATGCCGTTACGCTCACCGGATTTAACGAAGGAATTCAATTTAAAAATGTATCATTCGCCTACAGCGATAAAACGGTATTGTCTGATATAAACCTTATCGTTCCTAAAGGGAAAACCATCGCCTTAGTTGGGCCTTCGGGCGGGGGTAAATCAACCCTGATGGATATGATTCCCCGTTTTATGGATCCGCAAGGGGGTAGCATATTGATTGACGGCACCAGTCTTAAACAAGTTACAGCGCATTCCCTAAGGGATTTAATGGGCATAGTTAACCAGGATTCCATTCTTTTTAACGATACTATTTATAACAACATTGCTTTTGGCAAAACGGATGTTAGCCCCCAGCAGGTTGAAGAAGCCGCGCGCATAGCCAACGCCCATAATTTTATAATGGAAACCGAGCAAGGCTACCAAACTAATATTGGCGATAGAGGTGCAAAACTATCCGGAGGGCAGAGGCAGCGCGTTTGCATAGCTCGCGCAGTTTTGAATAATCCACCCATTATGCTTTTAGATGAGGCTACGTCAGCGCTGGATACTGAATCGGAAAAACTGGTGCAGGACGCGCTGAACAACCTGATGAAGAACCGCACATCGCTTATTATAGCCCACAGATTAAGCACTATCCAAAGCGCAGACATTATTGTAGTGCTGGAGAGCGGAAAGATTATTGAACAAGGCACACATCAACAGCTTATACTGCATAATGGCTTATATCGTAAGCTAATAGATATGCAAACGTTTACTGACGGTTAGAGCTCAATCTGACAGCAAGCTTTTAAAACTACAACTTGCCCATTTTAGCCAAAGCATAAAACAAAGCTGTACAATGCAGGGCCTGCACTATCTTATTATCAGCCAACAATTGCTTAACCTCATCAATGGTATATTCTTCAATCACCAACTCTTCGTGTTCATCTAATGCCTGTTCCTGCACCTTAACGCCACCTGTGGCCAGGTAGCAAAAGGTTTTATTGTTAGCTGTAGATGGATTAGCATAAATTGTACATAAGGATTCCACATTATCAAATTGGTAGCCGGTCTCTTCCAGCAGTTCGCGGCGCATAGCCTCTTCGGGTCTTTCATCACCATCAATAACACCTCCCGGTATCTCTAACGAAACTATATTAGCGGCGTGGCGATACTGTGTTACCATTAGGATCTTGCCTTCTTGAGTAACCGCCACCGCGTTTACCCAATTGGGGTATTCTAAAACGAAATACTCATCAACAATACGCCCATCGGGCATTTCGCATTTGTCCGCACGTAAAGTGGCCCAGGGGCCTTTATGTATATATTGTGAACTAAGCAGTGTCCACTTTAAATTGTTATTCATAGTTTATTTCAAAATACCTGTATATAGTATTTCGTTTTGCAATGTTGTCAAGAGACTGAAAATGATATTTTTCTTCTAAAAGTTCAAAAATAGCCAGTACTTTTTTTAGCAGCAAATCGGTTTCTCGGTCGTTTTTAAAAGGCTCGGCAAACATATATAGCATTTGGCTTAAAGCGTTTAGCTTCTCTGAGTTGTATTTACCGGAGGTGATCAGTTCTTTAAACTGTTCTTCATTTAAAACAAGCAGCGCCTCCAGTTCGGTATTATATTCTTCTGAAAGAATACTCTCAAACTCTTTGGTGAATTCCTGTTGGGTACCTTGAGCCTTTATGCCCATTAATTTAGCTAGGATCAGCGCCATTTTACGCATCTCATCCACCACCATATCTCGATACATTTATATAAAAATTAAGTAAAAGCTACCAGCTCCCGCCGGAACCGCCACCGCCGAAGCTGCCCCCGCCAAAACCACCGAAGCCACCGCCGCCAGAACCACCACCACCGCCTGAGAAACCTCCAAAACCACCGCCGCCACGATTATTACCACTATTCATCAGGGAACCTGCCAACATCCACCACAGCGGGCTTGCGCTGCCGCGCCGCCCAATTATTTGGCCCCCACCACCGCCGCCTTTGCGGAAAATGGCAATCAATATAATTATAACTATAACTACTATAATTCCTATTGGCGAGCCATTGCCATCGTTATTTTTAACCCTGGCAGGTTTGGCGTCGGCCTTGTATTCGCCTTTAGTGTATTTAATAATAGCATCGGTACCGGCATCCAGCCCGCCATAAAAATCACCCTCCTTAAAGCGGGGATTCATTTCTTTTACGCGGATCTGCTGCGTAATAATATCGGGCAAAGCACCTTCCACGCCATAGCCGGTTTGTATAGAAAGTTTGCGGTCATCCTTGGCAACCAACACCATTATACCGTTATTTTTACCCTCGTGCCCCACTCCCCATTTGCGGCCTAACCCGGTAGCGTATTCGTTTACATCATAATCGCCAATAGAATGCATTATTACAACTGCTATTTGCGTAGAGGTAGAATCATCAAACACAACCAACTTATCCTCCAAACGCTGTTTTTCAACAGTAGATAGGGTGTTGGTATAGTCGGTTACCAGCGTGTTTGATTTTGGCGGGAAATCCTGCGCGGAAGAGAACAAGCCCATCAAAAGAAGACCAGAAAATATCAGAAGTTTTTTAAACATGAGTTTACGTTTATTCACCGTCCATAAATGCCACATCGTCCGATATCTCATTTACATCGTCGGTTGCGCAAGGGAAAAATGTACCCAGCTTTTCGCCGGCACGGGTAATACCTATTACTATTCCTTCAATTAAGTTGCCTTGCTTAAACTGCTCCAGCATCTCGTTTTTCGTGGTATCCCAAAAATCAACCGGAACCATTTTGTTTATACCTTTATCGCCAATAATGGCAAACTTGCGGTCAACAGTAGCTAAGTAGATTAGCACACCATTGCGCAATTTGGTTTTATCCATATCAAGCTGATAAAAATATTTAGCAGCGCGGTCAAGCACTTCATCTTTGCAGGTTTTTTCCACGCAGATGCGAATCTCGCCCGAGGTGTTTTTTTCCGCCTTAGCTACAGCATCGCTTATCTGCTGCTGTTCGTCGTCGTTAAATAGGCTCATTGATACAATTAGTGATTGAGTGAATTAGCGATTGCTGAATGCCGAAAGCGGTACTCATTAACTCACTCATTCACTCAATAGATTAAAATTTTACAGTAGGCGCTTTGTCTGATCCGGCTTCGGCCTGGAAGTAACCTTTCTCGGTAAAGCCAAACATTTTAGCAGTTAAATTAGCCGGGAACTTGCGTATTTTAGTATTGAAATCCTGCACAGCATCGTTAAAGTCTTTACGAGCCACGGTAATACGATTTTCAGTACCCTCTAACTGCGCCTGCAGGCCCATAAAGCTCTCATTAGCTCTTAACTGCGGATAAGCTTCTGAAACTGCCAGTAACCTGCCCAAAGCAGAACTTAACTGACCCTGTGCTGCCTGAAATTGCTGTATAGACTCAGGCGTTAATTTAGTTGGATCAACTTGAACAGAAGTAGCCTTGGCGCGGGCCTCAATTACTGCAGTTAAAGTGCTTTTTTCAAAATCAGCGGCGCCTTTTACAGTTGCTACCAGGTTAGGTATCAAGTCGGCACGGCGCTGGTATTGGGTTTGTACCGCACCCCATTTGCCTTTAACATTCTCATCCAGTTGCACCATACTGTTATAGCTGCATGAGCTTAAAGACATTGCACCTACTATTACTAATATTGCTGTGAGTAACTTTTTCATTTTCTATTGATGTTTTTTGAAATTAGATTACAAAACACGTACCGTTGTTACAAGCTATGTAAAACCTGCCACTTCGGCGTATTATGTAAATATAACAAGTTTAGATGGCTTAGGTTGTTAGGGGCATGTAATTTAGCAAACATTATAGTTAAGTGTAGCATAGCAGGTAGGGTGCTATACCCTGCTACAAACCTGCTACAATGTAGAAAGAGTCAGGCGTATCGTTTCACAAAATATATAAAACGGGCGAAACGTATGAAACGCTTTTTTTGTTATTACGTTTATTTTCAAGTGGTTACCAGTAGGGTATAAAACGCCCTGAAACTACTTTTAAGTCAGTTTTTTTAGCTGCAATTACTATATATAATTTTGATAATCAGAATGTTATAAAATTAAGGAATTATAATGTTAAATGAAACGCTCACTCAGAAGCTTATCATTAATCTATTTAACTTTTTAGATTGCGAAAACAGATTTTCAAAACTCGCAATTAACCAAAGGGTGCGGCATTGTCAACTTGATCCTACCATCGTATTCATCCTTTAAATCTTAGTCTTATATTTACGCCACATTAACTGATCGTATCCTCATGAAGCAATTCATATTTATCTGCATTGCCCTTTCGGGCTTTGTTGCTAATGCTCAAACCCGCCTTGTACAATACGTTAAACCCATTGTGGGCACCCAGCGCATGGGGCATACCTTTCCGGGTGCCACCGTCCCCTTCGGTATGGTTCAATTAAGCCCCGAAACTGATACCGTTAGTTACGATCTGAACGGCAAATACAACCCGGAGGTATACAAATATTGCGCTGGTTATCAGTATGACGATAAAACCATAGTAGGCTTTAGTCATACTCATTTTAGCGGCACGGGACATTCAGATCTGGGTGATGTATTGATCATGCCTACCATCGGCAAGCTTAAGCTGAATCCCGGCAGGGCGGATGTGCCGCATAGCGGTTACCGCTCGCCGTTCTTACACCAGAACGAAATTAGCGAAGCCAATTATTATAAAGTAAAGCTGGATGAATATAACATTACGGCCGAAATGACCACCAGTACCCGTGTAGGCTTTCATCAGTATACTTTCCCAAAAACAGACAGCGCGCATATTGTATTGGATATGATGGCTGGCATTTACAATTACCCCGATAAAAATGTGTGGACCTACCTGCGCGTGGTGAATGATACAACGGTTATTGGTTTCCGCCAAACCAATGGTTGGGCGCGTACCCGTACGCAGTATTTTGCTATCACGTTTTCTAAGCCCTTTATCTCGCATGGCTTTGCTAATTATACGCCGCGTAATGTTTATGGCGGGTTTTGGGGCAGGTTTGATCAAAGAAAAAATTTCCCCGAAATTGCGGGTAAGCAGATTAAAGCCTACTTCGATTTTAAAGCTAACGAGGGCGAAAAAATAAACATCAAAGTAGCTTTATCGCCGGTAAGCATGGAAGGTGCCTTGAACAATATGCGCGCAGAGGTATCCGGTTGGGACTTTGATAAGGTAAGAGCAGACGGGCAGCGGTTGTGGGAGAAAGAACTGCACAAAATTGAAATTGCAGGTAGCCAGGAAACTAAAGAGAATTTCTACACTGCCTTATACCATACCCTTATTAACCCGACGGTTTATATGGATGTTGATGGCCGGTACAAAGGCATTGATCAAAACATTCACCGTGCCGAAGGTTTCACTAACTACACTACATTTAGTTTGTGGGATACCTACCGGGCATTACACCCGCTGTTTAATATTATTGAACCTGAACGCAATGCGGATATGGTGCGTTCTATGTTGGCCCATTATCAGCAAAGCCCTGAGCATTTTTTGCCTGTTTGGTCAAACTCCGCCAACGAGAACTGGTGTATGAGCGGCTATCACAGCGTTGCTGTTATTGCTGATGCCGTTGTAAAGGGTAACGCTCCTTTTGATGCCGATGCCGCTTTAGAAGCTTGCGTAACCACCGCTCGGGGCCGTAAATACATGAACATAGGTTTATATATGGATAGAGGGTATATTCCTGATGAGCGGGATGGCAATTCGGTATCTTCTACGTTGGAATATGCTTATGATGATTGGTGCATTGCGCAAATGGCAAAAAAGCTGGGCAACACAGCGATCTACGAGGAGTTTAGCAAACGGGCAATGAATTATAAAAACGTTTATGATCCCGCTACGGGCTTTATGCATCCGCGATTGGATGATGGCAGTTTTCGTAAAAAGTTTGATGCGCTTACAACCATTGGTCAGGGATTTATTGAGGGTAACGCCTGGAACTATACCCTGTTTGTTCCGCATGACCCGGCGGGACTGATCAATCTGATGGGTGGCAACAAGCGCTTTGTTAGGTATCTTGATTCATTATTTACCATGCACCTGCCCGATAAATTTTTTGAAGAGACGGAAGACATTACGCGCGACGGCATCATCGGCAACTATGTGCATGGCAACGAACCATCACACCATGTGGCTTACTTGTATAACTGGACAGACAAGCCCTGGAAGACGCAGGAGCGCATCCGCATGATATTACCAAAAATGTATAGGCCAACCCCTGATGGTTTGGGCGGCAATGACGATACCGGGCAAATGAGTGCCTGGTACGTTTTTAGTTCGCTTGGCTTTTATCCTGTAGCACCGGGATCAGATCAGTATGCTGTGGGCAGCCCTGCGGTTAATGGTGCACTGATACAAGTGGGTAAAGGCAAAACCTTAATCATTAAGGTAAATAACCAAAGCGATAAGAATGTATATGTGCAAAAACTACTGCTCAACGGTAAGCCCGTTAGCGCGTTATTTTTAAATCATGATGACATAATGAGTGGTGGTGAGTTGACCTTTTTTATGGGCCCGAAGCATAAGTAATGCTCTTTACAGCGATTTTTGCGAGGTAATATGATCAACTATTTTTTGGGTAGCGCCAATATTTTGCTGCACATAAACCTGGGCCTTCCGAGCGGCCGAAGTTAAAGCGACGGCATCATTCATTAAACTTTTGGTAACGCTCTGTAGTTCATATTCATTGGCAATGGTAAAACCGGCCCCCTCAGCTATTAAGTCGCAGGCCTCTTTAAAACGTTTGTATTTAGGGCCAAATATTACCGGCAAGCCAAAGGCCGCGGCCTCAAGCGTATTATGTATACCTGCACCAAATCCGCCGCCGATGTACGCTAAATCCGCATATTGGTAAAGCGACGATAGCATGCCAATGTTATCTATTATTAAGACTTGAGATTTGAGATGTAAGATGTGAGATTCAATCTGTGAGTATTTGAGGGTTTTACCTGCAGGTAGCAGTTTAATTAAGCCGCTTATCTTGTCCTCTCCTATCTCATGCGGCGCAAAAACAAATTTCCATTCGGGATATTGTTTTAGCAGATCAACCAACAATGCTTCGTCAGCCGGCCAGGTACTGCCGGCAATGAACAGCTTTTGCCCGTTTTTAAATTTATCAATAAGGGAAATGTTTTTAGGCTGCTGGGCATTGGCCCAAACCCGGTCAAAGCGGGTATCGCCGCTAACGGCGGCATTAGTAATATTTACCTCGCGCAGCAATTGTACAGATCGCTCATCCTGGACAAAAAAATAATTTACAAAATGCAGCATCTTACGATGCAGCGCGCCATACCATTTAAAAAATACCTGACCGGGCCTGAATATACCAGATATAATATACAACGGCACCCGGCGCTGGTTTAGCTCAGCAAAAAAGTGATACCAATACTCATACTTGGTAAAAACAGCTAAAGCAGGGTCTATTTTTGAGATAAAATCGCGGGCATTGGCAGCTGTATCGAAAGGCAAATAATAAACTGCGTTGGCAAGGGGGGTATTCTTCCTAACTTCATAACCGGAAGGCGAAAAAAATGTAACAACAATTTCATGCCCAGGATATTGTTCTTTCAGCTGTTCAAGCACGGGCCTGCCTTGCTCAAACTCGCCCAACGACGCAAAATGGAACCACAAACTTTTTTTGTGCTGCTTAATTGATTGATGTTTGCGCCCACGCAACCATAAAGCAGCCTTATTATTAAATAAGGATGCCAAACAGATCAGCATATAATAAATATGAATGGTTGTATTATAAAGGAGCAACATTAATGCTAAATTACTATCTTAGTTCCAAACGAATCAAAAAATTTAAATCAATGCACCTTAATTGCGATTTAAAATACAAAAGGAATTATAAAAAAATTAAAGAGTTCGTAATAGTTTACGTGTAAAAATATAAAATCAATTTTCATACGTGCTTCTATTTATTAAATCTTTAATCTAAATAAGTATCTTAGCGGCAACATTACATTGAATAGCCGCGTATAAAATCGGACACCACAAAGCAAATTATGGCTCGTAAACGCATATTGATTACCGGTGCAGCCGGCTTTTTAGGATCGCACCTTTGCGATAGATTTATTAAGGAAGATTATCATGTTATTGGCATGGATAATTTGATAACCGGAGATCTTCGAAACATTGAACATCTGTTCAAACTGGAAAACTTTGAATTTTATAATCACGATGTTTCTAATTTTGTGCATGTGCCCGGAGACCTGCATTATATATTGCACTTTGCATCGCCTGCAAGTCCGATAGACTATTTAAAAATACCTATCCAAACCCTTAAAGTGGGTTCATTAGGTACGCATAACCTGTTAGGTCTGGCAAGGTCAAAAAATGCACGTATGCTAATTGCGTCAACATCTGAAGTATATGGCGACCCGAACGTTAACCCGCAGCCCGAAGAATACTGGGGCAATGTTAACCCCGTAGGCCCGCGGGGCGTTTATGACGAGGCTAAACGTTTTCAGGAAGCTATAACTATGGCTTACCATACTTTTCATGGTGTAGAAACGCGCATAGTACGCATATTTAATACCTACGGCCCCCGCATGCGCCTTAATGATGGCCGTGTACTACCCGCTTTTATTGGCCAGGCCCTACGTGGCGAGCCTTTGACAATGTTTGGAGACGGATCGCAAACCCGTTCTTTCTGCTACGTTGATGACCTTATAGAAGGCATTTATCGTCTGCTTTTTAGTGATTATGCTCAACCTGTTAATATTGGAAATCCCGACGAGATCACCATCCGCCAATTTGGCGAAGAAATTATTAAGCTTACGGGTACCGATCAGAAATTGGAGGGCAGGCCATTACCAACAGACGACCCTAAGCAACGCCAACCGGATATTACCAAAGCAAGGGCTATTTTGAACTGGGAGCCTAAAGTATCACGTAGCGAAGGGTTGAAAATTACTTATGAGTACTTTAAATCATTACCAAAAGAAACACTTGAAAAAGTAGAACATAAAGATTTTAAGCATTATAGTAAATAATTATGAGTAAGATTTTAGTAACCGGCGGGACCGGCTATATCGGATCGCATACAGTTGTTGAGCTTATAGAAGCAGGTTATGACGTTGTGATAATTGACAATCTCTCTAATTCTTCGAGGGATGTGTTAAACCGTATCGAAAAGATAACAAACAAACGCCCCGCTTTTTTCAAAACGGAAATGTGCAACTATGATGAACTGGAGCACGTGTTTGTAAAGCACCCTGATATTGCTGCGGTTATACATTTTGCTGCGTTTTTACAAGTTTTTGAGTCGGTTACAGAACCGTTAAAATATTTTGAGAACAACTTGTATTCACAGATCAACCTGATGAAATGCATGCGTAAATTTGGAATAAAGCCGCTGGTATTCTCATCATCGTGCACAGTTTATGGCAACCCCGAAATATTGCCGGTAACAGAAGAAACGCCAATTCAAAAGGCGGCATCGCCTTACGGCAATACCAAGCAAATGGGCGAAGAAATAATAGAGTTTACAGCAAAGGCAGGTCATATCAACGCCATATCGCTGCGCTATTTCAATCCTGTTGGCGCGCATAAAAGTGCGCTTATTGGCGAGGTGCAGCATGGTGTTCCGCATCACCTGATACCTTACATTACTGAAACAGCGTCGGGCAAACGCGAAGCGCTAAATATTTTTGGCAGCGATTATAATACGCCGGACGGCACCTGCGTACGCGATTATATACACGTGAGCGACGTAGCACGTGCCCACATAAAAGCAGTTGAGCGCCTGTTTAAAGAAAACGACAAGCAAGGTTGGTATGATGTTTTTAATATAGGCACCGGCGAGGGCTATTCGGTACTAAACATGGTAAATGCTTTTGCCGAAGCAACAGGTATTAAAATAAACTATAAATTGGTTCCGCGAAGAGGTGGTGATGTTGAAGCAGTATATGCAGATACTACTAAAGCCAACCAGGAACTTGAATGGGAAACAGTATATTCGCTGCCAGACATGATGCGATCAGCATGGGTGTGGGAGCAATCTTTTAAAGCTAATCCTATAAAATGAAAACGATAATTATTACCGGTGGTGCGGGCTTTATAGGTTCGCACATGGTACGCAGGTTTGTAAAGAATTATCCGCAGTATAATATCATTAATCTTGATAAATTAACATATGCCGGTAACCTGGCTAACTTAAAGGATATTGAAAACGAAACCAATTATAAGTTTGTAAAAGGCGATATAGTTGATATAGCTTTTATTAGCGAGCTGTTTGAGACTGAAAAGCCCGATGCGGTGATACATTTGGCTGCAGAATCTCACGTTGACAGATCAATCGCTAATCCTGCTGAATTTGTGATGACCAATGTGGTTGGCACCGTTAATTTACTAACCGCTGCGCGCGAGGCATGGAAAGGCAATTATGATAAAACCCGTTTTTATCATGTATCAACTGATGAGGTTTATGGCAGTTTAGGCGATGAAGGCATGTTTACTGAAGAAACAGCTTACGATCCGCACTCACCTTATTCTGCATCAAAAGCAGGTTCTGATCATTTTGTAAGGGCATATCATGACACTTATGGCATGGATACGGTTATATCTAACTGCTCCAATAATTATGGGTCATACCACTTTCCGGAAAAGCTAATACCGCTGGCCATTAACAACATTAAAAACAATAACCCTGTACCTGTGTATGGTAAAGGAGAAAACATACGCGATTGGCTTTGGGTTGAAGACCATGCACGTGCCATCGACGTTATTTTTCATAATGCAAAAGCAGGATCAACCTACAACATAGGCGGCCATAACGAATGGAAAAATATAGACCTGATAAAACTGCTTTGCAGTGTAATGGACACTAAGCTTAGCAGAGAGCCGGGTACATCTGCAAAATTGATTACCTATGTAACCGACAGGGCCGGGCATGATCTTAGGTATGCAATTGATGCAACAAAATTAAAAAATGACCTGGGTTGGGTGCCGGGAATTACATTTGAAGAAGGACTGGAAAAAACTGTTGACTGGTATCTTGAGAATGAAGACTGGCTGAACGATGTTACGTCAGGCCATTACCAGGCATATTACGCCGATCAATATAACGATAGATAATGTTTAATTTTTTTAAGAAAAAAGACAAACCTAAAAAAGAACCTACATTTAACTATGAGTCTATTGCGGTAGATATGCACTCGCATGTTTTACCGGGTATTGATGATGGGGCACAAAATGTTGAAGAATCTGTCATTCTTATAAAGCGGATGATAGACCTCGGCATTAAAAAAATTATAGCTACGCCCCATGTTATGGTCGATTTTTACCGCAACACGCCCGAAACCATCGGGAACGCGTTAACGCTTTTAAAAGAAGAACTGATAAAACAAGGCATTGACATACCGGTTGAAGCCGCGGCCGAGCATTATTTTGATGAAACTTTTGAACCGCGGATAGACGCAGGTAAACTGTTGACGTTTGGCGATAATTATGTGTTGTATGAATATTCGTTTGTAAATCAACCCCAAAACTGGTTTGAAGCCATGCGGAAAATGACGCAGGCAGGCTATAAACCCATTTTGGCCCACCCCGAAAGATATCCTTACTTAACTACCGACACCATGTCGATGATGCGTGGATGGGGTTGTAACATGCAGATGAACACCGTCTCGCTTACAGGTTATTACGGCCGCGAAACAAAAAAACGCGCCGAAGAAATGGTGGATCTGGAACTGGTTGACTTTATATCAAGCGATATGCACCACCCGCGCCATGCTGATGCATTAAAAGATGCATTATTGAGCCCCTATATTGAAAAATTACTTTTTGACGATTATCCGTTAAAAAATAAAGGGCTTTTATAATTTGCAGATAGGTAGATACGAAGAAGTGCGGATTGTATTCCTATCGTGTGATGAAAAGCTTAGCGCTGTAGCATGACATCAAATTTGACAACAACTCCGAAATCGAACATCGGAAATTATTCATAGCGCAGCGCTTCCACCGGATCAAGCTTAGATGCTTTTTTTGCAGGATAATATCCTGACGCCAGCCCAATAAATGTACAAATTAAAAATGCTGATAACAGCCAGATCCACGGAATAACAAATTTACCGCTTATTCCAACGGCTATGAGGTTACCAATGGCCATGCCCAATATCATGCCGCCTATACCGCCAATAATACATATCACAACAGCTTCTATTAAAAACTGCTTACGTATAACTGCCGGTGTTGCGCCTATGGCTTTCCGTACACCTATTTCGCGTGTGCGCTCGGTTACAGATACAAGCATAATATTCATTAACCCTATAGCCGCACCCAGCAAAGTAATAATACCAATGCCAAATCCGGCTACGGTCATGCCGGTAATCTGACCGGATAGTTGCTGCTGAACGGAGTCGCTACGCACAATCTCAAAATTGTCTGGCGCAGCCACGTTAAGCCCGCGTATGTTTCTGAACATAGAAGTGGCTTCACCGGTAGTGGCGTCAAGCGCCTCGGGGCCTTTAACCATTACTGCAATAGCGAATGAGGGATTAGCGGTTGTCGCAATTTGCTTTGCTTTTAAAATGGGAATAAGGCACATACGGTCGCCCCCGCCACCTACAGCCGACCCTTTAGGGGCAAATACCCCTATTACCCTATATTTATTGCTACCTACATAAATAGATTTATTTATGGGGTCAATTTTTTTAAATAATTTCTCTTTCACCTCGTCGCCGATCATAACCACATTAGCGCCATGCTGCAGTTCTGTGTCCGAAAAATTCCTGCCCAGTGCCAGCTTGTAGCCGTTGGTCTGTAAATAATTTTCGTTTGAGCCGGTTATACTAACGTTAGGGTTAGTTTTGTTACTGGCATATTTAGCAATGGCCGTTCCTGATACATTGAGGTTGATTGCTGTTAATACCGGTAACTTAAATTTATCTCTGAAACGAGCTGCCTGGCTATAAGTTATTGCCGGATAGGTTTTTCTGCGGCCACCGCCAAAACGTATGCCCGAGCCACGGTTTTGAATAGTGAAGGAGTTAGCGCCTAAACTTGAAAAAGCATCTGTTGTGTATTGTTTTATACCCTCTACGGCAGTTAATATCCCCACAAGCGCCATAATACCTATAGCAATAATAAGCGCTGTAAGCGACGTGCGTAAACGATTACCGGCAATAGATTGCAGGGCTATAGAAACATTCTCGCGAAAACTGGTTTTTACCGGCATGGTATAAATATAGAAAAACTAATTGTAAGACTATGGTTTGGGCGTATTGTTACAGAAATTTTGAACAAACAATAACGCAGCGTTATAAATTTTAATCGTTTTGTAATTAAAAATAAGCTTTAAGCGGTTAGGTGCTTTTTTTGTTATTTTTGCGCCTTATGGCAAAAAAAGGCATATTACTGGTTAACCTTGGCACTCCTGATAGCCCCGAAACGGCTGACGTGCGTAAATACCTTAACGAGTTTTTAATGGATGGGCGGGTAATTGACATTAACCCCGTATCGCGTGCTCTTCTGGTAAGGGGCATAATTGTACCCTTCAGGGCACCAAAATCTGCTAAATTGTATAAGGCGATATGGAGTAAAGAGACAGGATCGCCATTGCTGCATTATAGTATTTTACAACATAAAGCCTTGGTTGAGCGCCTGGGCGATGAATACCAGGTTGAGCTGGCCATGCGCTACCAAAGCCCTTCAATAGAAGCTGCATTAGAAAGGCTGAAGAAGAACCTGGTGAGCGATATCAAGGTTATTCCCATGTTTCCGCAATACGCATCGGCAAGTACAGGCTCTGTGCATGATAAGGTGATGAAACTGGTGAGCGATTGGCAAACTATACCTAATGTAACCTTCATTAATTCGTTTCACGACGATGACCTGATGATTAGCACTTTTGCACAAAACGCGCTAAAGTATCAGCCCGAAACTTTTGATCATATTTTGTTCAGCTTCCACGGCCTGCCGCAGCGCCAGATAATGAAATGCGACCATACCGGCAGCTATTGTTTGAAGGTGGATGGCTGCTGCGATACTTTGAATGATACCAATAAATTTTGCTATTCGGCACAGAGTTACGATACAGCGCGCCTTATTGCTGAACAATTAAATCTGCCTAAAGAAAAATATACGGTTTGCTTTCAATCGCGCCTGGGTAACGACCCTTGGGTACAGCCCTATACCAGCAAAGTAATTGAGCAATTGGCCAAAGAAGGTAAAAAACGCCTGTTGGTATTTTGCCCCGCCTTTGTTGCTGACTGCCTTGAAACTGTTTATGAGGTTACCGTTGAATATGGCGACGAGTTTAAAGCACTGGGCGGTGAACACGTTCAGTTAGTGGAAAGCCTTAATGATTCGCCAACGTTTATTGATGCGTTGGAGAGAATGGCCAGAGGGTAACAGACACTTTTTAAGTTTGCGATTTCGACCGTAGAGAAACCTATACGCAAGCTATTCCGTGGACCTGGCATGTGTATAGGTTTCTTTTTCGCGTTAACACAATGCCCATCTCTGCTCTATCTAAATGACATCTTTTACAGGAGCTATCTAATTATACCGCTATCGGCAAATCATCCTCTTCTTTAGCAACTATTATTGGGTTAACCGTCTCATCATCCTTTTCAACCCTTAAATTACCAATAATATGCTGCTGACGGGCGGGAGTATTCTTGCCCATAAAATATTCAAGCAGGCCCTTTATGTTGGCATCTCTTAATATTACTGGGTCAAGGCGCATATCTTTGCCAATAAACAAACCAAATTCTTCAGGTGATATTTCGCCCAATCCTTTAAAGCGGGTTATCTCGGGCTTAACGCCCAATTTGGCAATTGCGTTGCGGCGCTCTTCGTCGCTATAGCAGTAAATAGTTTCTTTTTTGTTGCGGACCCTGAACAGTGGCGTTTGCAGAATAGATACATGCCCGGCTTTTACCAAATCAGGGAAGAACTGCAAAAAGAAGGTCATAAGCAATAGACGTATGTGCATACCATCCACGTCGGCATCAGTAGCAATTACAATGTTGTTATAACGCAGGGCATCAATACCGTCCTCAATATTAAGCGCATGCTGTAACAAGTTAAACTCTTCGTTCTCGTACACCACTTTCTTTGTAAGGCCGAAACAGTTAAGTGGTTTACCCTTTAAACTAAACACCGCCTGCGTCATTACATCACGCGATTTAGTGATTGAGCCTGATGCCGAATCACCTTCGGTAATAAACAATGTTGTATCCTGTTTCCGCTCGTGGGTATCGTCAAAATGCACTTTGCAATCGCGCAGTTTGCGGTTGTGTAACGATGCTTTTTTGGCCCGCTCGTTGGCCAATTTTTTAATGCCGGCAATATCCTTGCGCTCGCGCTCTGATTGTAATATGCGCGCCTTTAAAGCTTCTGCTGTAGCCGTATTTCTGTGCAGGTAGTTATCCAGTTCTTTCTTTACAAAATCGCCTATAAAGCTTCGCACAGACGGCCCTTCCGGACCAACATTTTGCGAACCCAACTTTGTTTTGGTTTGCGATTCGAAAACAGGCTCCTGAACCTTAATGGCTATTGCCGCTACAATTGATGCACGTACATCGGCCGCGTCATAATCTTTATCATAAAACTCGCGAATGGTTTTAACTACCGCCTCACGAAAAGCTGCCTGGTGCGTACCACCCTGCGTGGTGTGCTGCCCGTTTACAAACGAATAATATTCTTCACCGTATTGCTGCCCGTGGGTCATGGCTATCTCAATATCTTCACCCTTAAGGTGAATGATGGGATAACGTAAGGTCTCAGAATTATCGGTTTTTTTGGTTAACAAATCAAAAAGCCCACGTTCCGAAAAATATTTTTGGCCGTTAAAGTTGATGGTGAGGCCCGAGTTTAGATAAACGTAGTTCCATATCATGTTCTCAATAAACTCCGGGATAAAACGGTAGTGCCTGAAGATAGAATCGTCGGGAAAAAAGTTAATAGCGGTGCCGTTGCGTTGCGATGTTTCTTTTTCGGCCTCGTCTCGTACTAATTCCCCTTTTTCAAACTCGGCTATTTTGGTGCGTCCATCGCGGTATGATTGTACAAGGAATGAGGTTGACAAAGCGTTAACCGCCTTTGTACCCACACCATTTAAGCCTACTGATTTTTGGAAAGCCTTACTGTCATACTTACCGCCGGTATTGATCTTTGATACGCAGTCTATAACCTTACCCAAAGGTATCCCCCTGCCGTAATCACGAACGGACACTTTATGGTCGCTTATGGTTACCTCAATGGTTTTACCGGCGCCCATTACAAACTCATCTATAGAGTTGTCAATGATCTCTTTTAATAAAACATAAATGCCGTCGTCATAAGCAGAACCATCACCTAATTTACCAATGTACATGCCCGGGCGCAGGCGGATGTGCTCTTTCCAGTCGAGCGACCGTATACTGTCTTCACTATAATTAACCTCAGCCATATGCAGATATGATATATTAGCGCCGAAAGACGCTGACAGCAAAAATAAAATTTAGAGGATGAATAAGGGCGTTAAATAAACTAACTTATTAACATTATTTCTCTCCCTTGTCTGATGACTTGAATTTCAGGCAATTACTTGCTTCAAACATGTTCCTGAAAAACTCAGGACCCTTGTTATTACTAAGGCAAATTGCAAATACGCTGCCTGTATTAAATTTTGCTAAAACAATCATCAAAGCGTACTTATAATGCTTTGTTACCGGCGAATCTTTTAGGTTAACTAAATAGGTTTTACCAACATCAGCATTGTATCGCGACAAAATAAACGGCGGAATGGGGCGTGTGAGCCAATCATTATCATTAGAAAAAACCAGCGCTTGCTGTTTTATAATAAATGAGTAGGCCGAATCTGCCGGCATACGCAGGTTATTGTCTTTTAAAAGTTCTTTATTTTCTTTTGGAGAGTTAACACGCAGCCATATTTCAAAATCTTTTTCCGGAAGTTCCAGGGCGTAGTTAAAATTAAAATCGCGGTTACTAACTGCTTTTATTTCTTTAAAACCAACCGGAAACGTAAAAGCAATGCCCGATTTGTTCAAAGCTTTATCAAAACTCTTAAACTGCTGGCCATTATCTAAACGAACGCCTTGGGCAAACACAGCCGGTACCGCGCATACCCATAGTATCGTTAATATAAAACGTGTAAGATTTAGAAAAATATTATTCATTTTGATTTAAACCGCGAAGATATTAGATCTACGCATGCCGCTTAGAGTTAAAAAACATATTTTAGTTTAAATATAAAAATTAAATAAAAAGATCATTTTTAAACTTACACGACAGTTAAAATTTTAACAAAATTGTTACTTCCTGTTTTAGCCTCAATTTAAATTTCAAGCAGGTAATCCAATATACGTTTTTGCGGGTAAAAAGGTTTCGTAACACCCAGCCCCATTCCTTTAACAGCAAAGTTCACTAATTCTTCATCCGATACGACCTGTTCCCCTTCTTTATCAGCAAAATATTGCCCGGCTTGCCTAATGGCGCTGAGTGGTATAAGCCCTATCAACTCGCTGCCTTTGGCCTCTAACCCGTAAACTTTGGCCCGATCAGCAATAGTTTCAAAAACCTGATGTATCGGCGTGAGGTTGATATCGGTAATATTGGTTGATACCTGCGCGCACTTATATTCTTCCATATACCAGCCTATCGCCTTTACTCCCTTAAGTAAACCCGGAACACGTTTTTTCCCTTCTTCATTCGCTATTAACCGTCCCGATTCGCGTACATCCGCAGCAATTTCAGCAGCTAAATCTATTGAAGCAGTATTAAGATTAACATTATAAGCTATTAAAAAATTTCTTGCGCCTATAACTGTAGCCCCCGCTTTGGCATTCATCTCTGCCGGGCCAAAATCAGGCTGCCACCCTGGTTGCTTTATCTTCTCAAAAAAACCCTCGTACTCGCCTGATCTGATAATCGAAAGATTGCTTCGGCGCCTATCAGGCTGCGAATACTCATATAAATAAACAGGTATTCTCAATTCGGCATCTACCCTTGCAGCCAATTGTCTGGCGTAAACATCAACCTCTGCCAAAGTTATATTGCTTACCGGCACCAACGGACAAACATCAGTGGCACCCATACGCGGGTGCTCACCTTTTTGGGTACGCATATCAATCAGCTCAGCAGCTTTTCTTATACAGTTAAAGGCAGCTTCAATAACAGCTTCGGGCGCTCCGGCGAAGGTTAAAACAGTGCGGTTAGCGTCGTGGCCGGCATCAACATTAAGCAATTCAACGCCTTTTGTCTGTTTTATTTCTGCAGCTATCTGGGCAATTATATCCGTATTAACACCTTCACTAAAGTTAGGTACGCATTCAATAATTGGTTTCATCAGGCGTGCAATTTAAATGTTTGATGTAACATCTTTGCCCAAAATTAGTCTCTATATAACAATAAAGTAAAAAACCTGTTGTTATGTTAAAATAGCAAAACATTATTGTAATATTGTTATTCTCAAATAAGAGGCAGACAATTAAGACTGTCTTTTTTTGTTTATATTTAATTAGCCTGCTTTAGGCACAAGTATTGTATTGATGTTTGATTTAGTTCCTGATTTTAAGACAGTAAAGGATATGTTTAAGAGATTTTATTTCGTTTTGGCCCTTGGCGGCGCGCTTGCCTGCAATGCTGCACCCTCAAAACCTGTTAAGGTTGATGGTTCGCTCAATTTAGAGCCAACCGAGCAGCAAAGGACAGCTGTTAAGGCCGTGGCTTCGCTTATATCAGGCTACAACTACAAAAAAGTTCCATTGAACGACTCTTTGTCGGCTATTATATACGATCGCTTTTTGAAAAGCATGGATGAAAACCATGTTTACCTTTTAGCATCTGATATCGCTGATTTTGATAAATACAAAACAAAGCTTGATGATGACATTAAGGCCGGCAACCTTAATAATGTATTCTACATTTTTAATGTATTTCAAAAACGGTATGCCGAGCGCCAAAATTACTCATTAGCGCAACTGAATAAAGAATTTGATTTTACTAAGGATGACGCTTTTGTTTATGACCGGGAAAAGTTGCCATGGGCATCGCAAACCGAGATAGATGCTTATTGGACACAACGTGTTAAATATGACCTGATCAACCTGAAGCTTGCCAGCCAGGATGTGGCTAAGAATAAGGAAACTTTAAAGAAACGCTACGACAACTACTTATCGCAAAACAGCAAATTGCAAAGTGATGATGTGTTCCAGATATTTATGGACGACTTTACTGAAGCCATTGACCCGCACACCAATTATTTTAATCCGTTTAACAAGGCGCAGTTTAAAATGGAAATGTCGCGCTCGCTTGAGGGTATAGGCGCCACTTTAGAAACTAAAAATGAGTATATCAGCATCAATAGCTTAGTAGCCGGTGGCCCTGCAGACAAAAGCCACGTAGTTAATGTAGGCGACCGTATTGTAGCTGTAGCACAAGGCAAGGATGGCGAATTTCAGGATATTATTGGCTGGCGGATAGATAACGCTATAAAATTGATTCGCGGCAACAAAGGTACCCTTGTAAGGTTGAAATTACTGCCACAGGGAAAGGCAGTTTCTGATCCAACCAAAACGGTAGAAATTATTCGCGAAAAGATTGTATTGAAAGATCAGTTAGCAAAACAAGAGATCCGCAATTATCAGCAAAACGGCAAAAATCTTAAAATAGGCATTATAAATATACCTGCGTTTTATGTTGATTTTGAGGCGGCCCGTGCCGGCAATCCAAATTATCAAAGTACCACACACGATGTTAAAATGATATTGGATTCGCTTAAGCGCGAAAATGTTGACGGCATTGTAATTGACCTGCGCTCAAACGGTGGCGGATCATTAACAGAAGCTATTTCACTTACCGGCCTGTTTATAAAATCAGGTCCGGTGGTGCAGGTTCGTGATACCAAAAATGATATTGAAGTTGACAAAGATGAAGATCCGGAAATTTCCTACTCAGGACCGTTAGCGGTTTTAGTTGACCGTTTTAGCGCTTCTGCTTCCGAAATTTTTGCAGGCGCTATACAAGATTACGGTCGCGGTATAGTTTTAGGTACCCAAACTTATGGCAAAGGCACCGTACAAACACAAATAGATCTGGATAAAGTTGTAGCGTCGTCACTGGGCAACAGGATCGCGTCAACCGCAACAAAAATAACCGGCGGAGCGGCAGATAAAGACCAGGATTACGGTCAGCTTAATCTTACTATTGCTAAATTTTACCGGATAAGCGGCGGGTCAACACAACATAAAGGTGTTATCCCTGACATTAAATTTCCAACTGCTATACCACTTGATAAATACGGAGAAGATACCGATCCTTCTGCCTTGCCTTTTGATATAATTGCAAAAAGCCAGTATGCTACAGTTGGCGATTTTAATCCAGTTTTGCCGCAGCTTACCAAACTTCACGAGGATCGTATGAAAAACAGCGTTGTGTTTAAAAACATGCAAGAGGATATATCCGAATTCAGAAAGAATGAAGCAAGCAGAACTATTATATTAAATCTGGACAAATTGAAATCTCAGCGCGAGAAAGACGAGCAAAAAACCTTTGAGAGAGACAATGCCTTACGCATTGCATTAGGTCGCCCTGCTTTGAAAAAAGGCGAAGCTAAACCTAAAAAAGAAGATTTGGACGCTATAAAGTTCGAGGCTGGTCAGATATTGGTTGATTATATTACCATTGCCGATAAAGTAGCACGTGTTAATAAACCTGCCTTTTAAAACCGTACGTTTTAACCGTATATATGCAAAAGCCCACGCCTTAGTGCGAGGGCTTTTGTGTTAAAACCAATTGCTTAGAAACGGGTTGTTTATACATGGCAAATAAACCGCTAATAGAGTTTACAGATAATGGCATTTACTGTGCACAAGGCAAGTTTTATATTGATCCCTGGAAACCTGTTGATGATGCGGTAATAACCCATGCACACAGCGACCATGCCCGGTGGGGAAACAAGCGATACCTGGCTCATCATTTATCAAGAGAAGTATTGCTTTACCGGCTTGGGGATATTAGCTTACAAACCATAGAATACGGCGAAAAGATCCTGAAGAATGGTGTAGAGATATCGCTTTATCCGGCAGGCCATGTTATTGGCTCAGCGCAGGTGCGAATTGAATATAAGGGTGAGGTTTGGGTAATATCAGGCGATTACAAAACGGAAGATGACGGTGTTTGCGCCCCTTTTGAACCTGTAAAATGCCATCACTTTATTTCGGAGTGCACCTTCGGGATGCCTGTGTTTCAATGGAAGCCACAGCAGCAGCTTTTTGATGATGTAAATAATTGGTGGCGGCAAAATGCTGAAAATAATATAGCCACCGTGCTGGTTGGTTATTCTTTAGGCAAAGCCCAACGGATTCTGCAAAATCTTGACCTGTCTATTGGCAAGGTTTATACCCACGGCGTAATTGAAAACACCAACGAAGCTCTGCGCAGAAACGGCATTATATTAAACGAGACACACCGCATAACACCCGAAACGGCGAAAGAAGAAGTACGCAAGGGCTTAATACTGGCGCCGCCGTCTTCAGTAGGTACGCCGTGGATGCGCAGGTTTCAGCCTTATAGTTTTGGCTATTGCTCTGGTTGGATGGCGCTTCGCGGCGCGAAGCGCCGGCGCGCTGCCGACCGTGGCTTTGTACTATCAGACCATGCCGACTGGAATGGCCTGATAAGCGCTATTGATGCCACAGGCTGCGAAAAAGTTTACCTTACCCACGGCTATACAGCACCTTTTGCGCGGTACCTTACCGAAATTGGCTTCGACGCTCATGAGGTGCATACTTTATTTGGCGATGATGAAGCTACCAACGTTACGCCTGTGGAAGAGGGAGAAACCCCCTCTAAATCTCCGCCGGAAGGGGAGACTTTGCCTGTGGAATTGATGAGCTCCTCCCCTGCCGGGGGAGGCCGGGAGGGGGCTGCTATATGAAAGCCTTCGCTCAACTCTTTCTCTCGTTAGACGAGACAAATAAAACTAACGAAAAGGTTAAGGTTTTAAAAGACTACCTCAATTGCGTACCCGATTCTGATAAGATGCACATGCTGGCCTTGTTTACGGGGCGCAAACCCAAGCGGGTTATCAACGCCACGCAGATCCGTACGTGGGCAAATGTTGTTACCGGCATTCCGGTTTGGTTATTTGAAGAGAGCTACCATATAGTGGGCGACCTTGCCGAAACGATGGCACTGCTGCTACCACAAAACACTGTGAGCAGCAGCGACAAAACCCTTACCGACTGGATGGCGGAGCTAAACACCCTAAGCATCAAAACGGAAGAAGAGCGTAAGCTCTGGCTCACCGATGCCTGGGCCATATTAGACACCCAGGAACGCTTTGTATTTAACAAACTGCTCACAGGAAGTTTTAGGGTTGGTGTGTCGCAGAACCTGGTCATTAAGGCCTTGGCAGATATCTCCGGTATAGATGCTGCTACGCTTACCCACCGCATTATGGGCAACTGGATGCCCGACACTTACTCCTACGAGCAATTGACGCAAAAGGAAAGTGCCTCTGACGATATCTCGAGGCCCTACCCTTTCTTTTTGGCCTATCCTATACAAGAAACATCAGACAAACAAAAATCAGCAGATGAGTTAAAGGTGACTTTAGGCGAGGCTGATGAGTGGCAAGCCGAATGGAAATGGGATGGCATAAGAGCGCAATTAATTAAACGCGATGGGCAGATCTTTATTTGGAGCCGGGGTGAGGACCTTGCTACCGAGAAATTCCCCGAGCTGCACCCTTTTTTAAACGCGCTGCCAGATGGGACGGTAATGGATGGGGAGATCCTTAGCTTTCGCGATGGTTTGCCCCTACCCTTCAATGTGCTTCAAACGCGGATCGGTAGAAAAAATATCAGTAAAAAAATATTGGAAGAGAGCCCTGTGGCGGTGATAGCTTATGACTGTTTGGAATACAGGGGCGAAGACATCCGTTATAAAACACAGTCAGAGCGGCGGGTTTTGCTGGAAGACTTGCAAAGCGCTACGCCGCATCCTGAAATATTCAGGATCTCGGCCCTCATAAAATTCAACAGTTGGGATGAATTGGGCGAGATACGCGCGCAATCTCGGGCTATGATTGCGGAAGGCATAATGCTAAAACGTAAAAGTGCTACCTACCAGGTGGGTCGCCGACGTGGCGACTGGTGGAAGTGGAAAATAGATCCGCTGTCTGTAGATGCTGTTATGATTTACGCGCAAAAGGGTCATGGCCGCCGGGCGGATCTGTACACAGACTATACCTTCGCCGTTTGGGATGGTGACAAATTGGTGCCCTTTGCCAAGGCCTACTCGGGTTTGACAGATGCAGAGATAAACAAGGTGGATTACTTTGTAAAACGCAATACGCTGGAAAAATTCGGTCCGGTGCGTACGGTTAAACCGGAACTGGTTTTTGAGATCGGTTTTGAAGGCATTAACCGCTCAACCCGGCATAAATCCGGTATTGCATTGCGTTTTCCACGCATCCTGCGCTGGCGGCATGATAAACCTAAGGAAGAGGCCGATACGCTGGAGAATTTGAAGGCGCTGCTGGGAGACTGAAGGATTTCGAATGTCGAATTTTCAATTTCGAATTTGAAACTTTATTATTCAGGTTTCGAGATTCGATATTATTGCAATTCGTTATTTCTGTTTTCAACCAAGGCCGGGTTAGTAATTGCCATATCATTACCAACATCATACAGCTCAACATGCTCCGGGTGGCGTGGGGCCCAGAGGATGTAATAATAAGCCAGGCTGCATACACCCATCAAGAATGGCACTATGGCCATTTGCTTAAAGGTTATACCGCCATACACCGTTAATGCGTCTATCCCTAAAAACTCAGTCGACATCCAGTAGGAGTTAGCTAAGATCCATAATGTAATGGCCAGGTTATGCGTCAGCTCGGCCATCATATGGCGGGTGCGCCATGCTATTACAATCGAGATAATCAGCGTGGGGAATATCATCATAATGCCTAAAGGCTTCCAGATAAGGCACCAGCCTATATCTTTAAAGATCCAGAAAACGATGTGAAGATTCTCCATCTTCCGGTACTTAAGCGGGATAGTATAAACAGACATAACGCTAAAATAAATAAAAATCGGAAAAACAATTGCGAAGCGTTTATCAACAGGAAATGCGGGTGTTACAGAAAAAATGTGTTCCCCGGATTTTAAAAACGCAATTTAATGATAATTATTAGTTTAGCATTTTAAACTACCATAAATTTAAATTAGCAAATTTAGCTGTAAATGATACCTAAAACACTAATTATCAATTAATTGATAATTGAACCGATTGACACTTTCTGCAACAATTTAGCAACGCTTTAGCAACACAATAGCAACACTTTTGCAACACTTTTTTGAATTGACCCGTCCTAAAAAAAGTTTACACTGTTGGTTATTAATACTGGACCTGATTTACACTTTTTAGTTTAGTCCTAAAACAGGTTTACACAATTATATAGTCATACCTACCTCCATTTCTCTTACAGGGTAATAATTGCGCCATCTACGCCTAAGCGGCCCTGTTCCTTGATGTGCTTTCTCAGGAGTAAGCATATCTAAACTACTGTGTGGACGTGCAGTATTGTAGATGTGTATAGCGTCTTTAACAGCTTTATAAGCGATATTAATGTTATTGTATTTTTTGTCCAAGAACTCCATTTTAAGTATGCCATTTACTCTTTCAGCTATGGCATTGTCCCGTGGATTACCGCTTTGGGTCATACTGATAGTAATGTTCTTCTTGTTGAGCAATTCAGTATATGCCTTACTACAGTATTGTGTACCCCTGTCTGAATGATGTATCAGTGGCTGATCTGTAAGACGTGTACTTAAAGCCATCGTTAAGGCACTCAAACAATTGTCCGTAGAAAGATCATGGCTCAATTCAAAGCCAATGATCTTTCGGCTGTAGGCATCCGTTACCAGGCTCAGGTAAGCAAAGTCTTCTTTAATACGAATGTAGGTAATGTCACTTACCCATAGCTGATTAGCGCGTTCCGGTACCAGATCGCGCCTCAGGTCAGGATACTTTCTGAAACGGTGAGATGAAAAAGTAGTTCTTACCCGGTACCGTTTTCTGCGCACCAGCAGTCCGTTATCTCTGAGCAGCTCAAAGAAAGCATCACGACCTATACCAGGCTGTATCAGCTCAAACAGCTTTCTGGTTCCTATTCGTGGTTGTAATCTGCGATGCGCTAATACCTGCTGAATGATCTCTTCATGCCTGAAGGTCCGCTTCTCTGTCTGACAATTGTATTGATAATAAGCTTGTGAACTATAACCAAGCAGTGTGCATAACCCGCGCAAAAATCTGGAAGCTATAATTGCAGAGAAAACGGTGCTTGAACAAGGCCTGCAGGCCAGCCAGCAAAGGCTGCAGCGCTATATTAGATACCATGGCCGAAGGGGTTGTAATAACGGATGTAAATGCTCACGTAACTTATGCCAACGCCATGGCCCAGCGCATTATGGGTTTGCCCGAAGAACGCATAAAAGCACGCAGTTATAATGATGCCCAATGGACGAACGAACGCTTAGACGGAACGCCGCTGCCGAGTGCAGAACACCCTATTTATGTTGCAATGCGCACCGGTAATGCGGTGTACGATAAAGAAATAGGGATCCGCATACCTGGCAAGGATATTATGTACATATCAATTAACGCAGCGCCGTTGGTTGATGACGCGGGCGCTGTTAACGAGGGGGTTGCTACTTTTACTGACGTTACCAGCCGCCGCATGATATTACAGCAAAAAGATGATTTTATAAGCGTGGCCAGCCACGAGTTAAGAACGCCGGTAACGGCGCTCAAAGCTTCTTTACAATTGCTGGAACGGATGGATAAAAATGTTAAACCCGAGCAGTATGAACGACTGGTAGGCCAGGCAAACAGAAGCCTTAATAAATTGAGCGAACTGATAAACAGCCTGCTTAACAGTAATCGCATTAGCCAGGGGCGCTTTCCTATCCATAAAACTCAATTTCTGTTAGTTGATCTTATTAACGGATGCTGCGACCATGTCCGTGCTGCCGGAACGCATGACATCATATTTAAGGGAGATAATACATTGCAGGTTTTGGCTGATGAGCAATTGGTTGATCAGGTAATTGTTAATATGGTGAACAACGCTGTTAAGTATGCGCCCCGCTCACGAGAAATTTTAATTGAAGTGAAAAAACTTAATGACAGGATTAAAATATCCGTAAGCGATTCGGGCCCGGGCATTCCGCCTGATAAAATTGAGCACTTGTTTGAACGCTATTATCAGGCAGAAGGCGGCGGACGGCAGTTCTCCGGGCTTGGTCTTGGCCTTTACATATCGGCAGAGATCATTCGCAAACACGGCGGCGAAATAGGTGTAGACAGCGAAGTAGGCAAAGGCAGCACTTTTTGGTTTACCCTGCCGGTCGAAGATAACTAAGCCATCTTCGCTTCCTTGCTTTGTTATTAATTCCCTGCTCTTCCGGCCTCTGCCTCTGCCCCGGTACTATCGTGTTTTCTTTGATTTTTTGTGCTTGAGCCAAAGTTGTAACTAAAGCCTAAAATAACAAGCCTGTTGGCGTTATCGTTATGGTAAGTGGCCTTTACATTGCCCAGGTTGGTGATCTCCCCGGCCGAGAAACTGCTTCTGAAAATATCCCGTGCAGTTAGTTTAATAGCGCCTTTGTTATTTAAAACCTTTTTTTGCAGGCCGATATTAACCTGTTTACGCGCCTGGCTAATAAACTGCCCCCAAACGTTCTTAGACTGGTAGGTGCCCATAAGCTCAGCGCTCCAGCCTTTGCCGAAAGTAAACTGACTGGTGGTGGTGGTATAAAAAAACGTACGGGCAGAAGTAAGGTAAGCGTTTTTAAGCTGACCCTCATAACTGTTACGGTAAAGCTGAGCATACAAAGTAAAGTTCCACCATTTGGCCGGGGGGAACGTAAGGTTGGCGTTTACCCCTTTGGAAATAGTTTTACCCAGGTTAATGGAACTGGCAAAAAAGATATCGCCTTGCTGATAGTCGTGTTCTACCTGGTAATCTGTAAGTAAACTGTATACCATTGAAACAGTGATCAATTTTTTATAACTATAACTCAGCTCATAGTTATTTGAATATTGCGGACGGAGGAAAGGGTTGCCTACAAAGGCGCTGTATTTATCCAATATCACCACAAACGGGTTCAGATCCTGGTAATATGGCCTGTCAATCCGCCTGCCGAATGATGCGCGGACAGAGCTGTTACCTGCTGTATCTAACTTATACTGCACATAAGCCGTAGGAAAAAAACTGGCATAACGATTTACAAACGACGAATCTGCGCCTTTTGAATTGCCTAACTGGTGCCCGTGCACGTCAGTATATTCCATCCTTAAACCGCTTTGAAAAGACAGGCGCTTCCATTCTTTATTAAAATTAAGGTAAGCCGCTTGTATGGCCTCTTTATATAAAAAGCGGTTGGTACGGCCTTCATCAACAGTTTCAGCCCCGTTTTTTACATTATAGTAGCGAGCTGCATTATCGGTATTAACATAACTTGTTTTTACTCCGCCGGACAGATTTGCCTTTTTGCCCAGTGGTTGCGAATAATCAATTTTCGCTGTGTAAATATTTATGCGTGTAGGCAGTGTATCAATTATATGTTGTGATGTAGCCGGCAAACCAAACTTGTTAAATGAAGTGTTTTGAAAAAGCTGCGTACGGTTATTATCATAACCCAGGTAATTAAGATCAAAACTGATAGATCTGCCCAGGCTATCAAATTTATGCAGCATGTTAATGTTAACACCGCCATTTTTGTAATTATTTCGGGTGTCATTATCAGCTACGATAGTAGAATCTACCAGGCCGGCGGCATTTGTTAGCTTACTCGTCACCGGGTTGGGCGTACCACCCTTTGTAAAATTCCCGCTGAATACAATGCCCAAAGTAGTTTTTGGCGACAGATCATAATCAACGCCCAATTTAACGTTGCCGTTATTATACTTGGAATGGAAATACGCTTCTTCTGTATAACTGCCTGTTTGCAAGCCACTGTTATCAAAGTAACGCCTTACCAGATCAAGCTTGCGGTAATAATTTTGCAGATTGTAAGCACCGTTTAAAAACACATTAAACTTGCCTTTACGATAATTCAATGTGATACTTTCATTAGTAAAAGGATAAGCCGCCTTACCTGCTGAAGCGTTAATTGTACCGTTAAAACCCGCCGCTTTTGATTTTTTTGTTTTGATGTTAATGACGCCCGCATTGCCCGATGCATCATAACGCGCAGGCGGGTTAGGCATCAGTTCAATGGCCTCCAGTTGCGAAGCAGGGATTGATTTAAGGTAATTAGCCAGATTCTCGCCGGAAAGGTAGGTGGGTTTATCATCTATCATCACCATTATACCTGTCTTTCCTTTAAAGGTAATGTTGCCGCTTTGGTCAACCAATACCCCGGGCATCCTCTCCAACACTTCCAGCGCGCTTGCACCGGTGCTTGATATGGAGGCGCCAAGGTTTACCACTGTACGGTCAACCTTTTGCTCTATTACATCGCGCTGCGCGGCAATCTCTACCTGGTTAAGGCTTACCGCATCTTTCTGTAAAGTAATAACGGGCACGTCCGCAGCAGCTGATTCAGTACCTAAGCGAATCAATGCGCTGCGCTGACCTTTAAAACCAACGGCGCTAACTTCAACGTTAAAATCACCGGGTTTTAGATCATTAAAATTAAACCTGCCCTTAATATCGGTCTGGGTGGTTGCCACTACTAACGTATCAGCCAGCCGGATAAGCTTAACGGTGGCTGCTATTGCAGGTTCACCACCGACCTCGCGTACCAAACCTGATATATTGCCTGCCGGCGTTTGTGCCTGTGCTAAAGTTAAGGCAACGCAAAGCCATGCGCTTAAAAAAGCGAAGATTTTGGTTTTCATAAATGCTGGTGTTTTTTGCCTGCTTACTTAGCCTTGCGAATAAAGATATTGCCGTTAAAGGTCCTCATGGTTAATTCAGGACCGCCTCCGTTTAACTTGCCTGTAACCCATTCCTGATCGCTGTAACGGTAGCTTCCGTCTTTTCCGCGTGTTGTGGTTGGGGTGCTTGCTTCTACTGCCACATCAAAATCGCTGAAGATCTCTCCCCTGTCGGTATGTAGTTTAATATTGGCTTTAACTGTAGCTGGCACAGTAATATCAACCTTTCCATTTAAGGTGGTGAACGCCATCGGGGCCTTTGCGTCAATAGTTCTAAAAACTACTATAACATCGCCATTAGTTGTGTTAGCTACTACTGAGCCGGAAACGTTACTGAGTTTTATGCCACCGTTGGTATTACTCACTTCAATTTCGCCGCTGATATCAGTTGCCGTAATTCCGCGTGCATTTACGGTACTCAATTTAAACGTATTAGAGCCCCTGGGCACCTTAATTTTCACATTTCCCCTCTTGGCCATGGCATCGCCGGTTATATTTACCTTGTTATCTTTTTCAATGGCGGTAACACTGGTACTGCCTCCGCCAATAACACGCATGCCGCCTGAGTTGGTGGTCGGTTTGGGTTTTGTATCATCAGTCACAACATCTATCAATATTTCATTCCCATCATAAGCAGTAACGTCAATTGTGGCTGTTAGAAAGCTTACATTTAATGTAAACGGCTTACCCGGATTAGTCAAAGGTATTTTCAATTGCGATGTTGTTTGCGCCATTAATGGCCCACCCATTATTGTGCTGATTAGCAGCAGTGCTATAAATTTTATTGTCTTCATTTTATTATGTATTAAATATATGATTAATTATTATTTTCTTTTTCGGATATGAATTCCTCGGCTATCTTATTGACATATTTAAAAAAATCGGCTGATGCAAAATCGCGGTTAGCCAGAATGCACACAGACAAATGATAGTCTGGGAATAGTACAAACATGGCGGTGCCCCCGCTTGCGCTTCCACCATGATGGATCTGCCTTACACTCTTGGTTCCGTTAAACAGTTTAACTGTATCCACTTTCCAACCAATGGCATAGTTTATACCATTAATTTTTCCGTTGTTTAGCTTTTGTGGCGTCCACAAAACGGTGGTGGTTGTTGCGTTCAGGATCTTGCCCGATAAAAGCGCGTTCCCAAGTTTTACCATATCTGACGGTGTTGACAGAAAGCCACCACCGGCCCACTTGTTGCTGATATTAACTTCGGGCGCTTTTTTATACTTTCCTGCTTTTGCATCATAGTTATAAAACTCGGCCTTGTCTGCTATTGCCCGCAACTTATAATCAGCTGTGGTATTATTCATGCCCAATGGCGCAAACACAGTTTTCTGCATATAATCAAGAAAGTTGGTTTTGGTGATCTGCTCCATGGCAGCGCTTAATACAGTATAGTTATAGGTCGCATAAGCAAATTTTTCGCCGGGCTTAAACAACAGCGTATCGTACATAAAAACCTTCATACTTTCTTCAATACCGGGATATTCTGCATCGCTATTGAACTCTTTATCTTTGTAATTCCTGATACCGGAAGAATGCGAAGCCAATTGCCTTACAGTGATACGGGGCTTAGCGGCATCAAAAAAAGGAACATAATAACGAATGCCTGAATCAAGGTTTAATTGCCCGCTTTCTATTAATTTACCCAATCCCACAGATGTTATGGATTTGGATGAGCTGCCTATCCTGAACTTAGTTTTAATGTCTGCCGCTTCTTGTTTTTCCAGATCTTTATAACCAATGGCTTTTGTCCAAATTATCTTGTTATTGATACCCACCGCAACAGAAATTGATGGTGTTTTAAGGCTGTCAAGCGCCTCATCCAACAACTTTGATGAATTGCTTTTTGCCCTGGCAAAATCATTCCTCGCCTGTCCCTTTGCTAAAAAGGAACTTCCGCAGCTTGCAATCAACAATATCAGGATCGGTTTTTTCAAGTCGGGGTATTAATAATTTGTTTATGATCTTTTCAGGTAGATATTCCCGTTCAATGTTTCAAAAGTGGTTAGCTTGCCGCCGTTGCCAATTCGCAGACGCCTGTTTTTATTAATACGGTAAGTGGTACCTCCGCCAGATTTATTTTTTGTAACCTCCGGTTGTGTAGCTACCCCCTGCACATTGTCAAAATCTGTATAAAACTGACCGTTAAAGCTTTTGTACTGTACATCGCCTGCATATGCTGCCGGGTAGGTAACTTCTACCTTGCCGTTAATGGTTTGATAGCTGGAAGCTTCAGCAGGAACAGCCAGGTAAGTTGCAGTAACGGGGCCATTAACGGTATGTGCCTGCGTAGCGCTTTTAGCATTGGTGATAGCTATTCCGCCGTTAACATTCCTTACATTTAAGCCACCGTACACATTGTTTATGCTGATGTTGCCATCGTTTATGGTAACGGTGTGTAAATTGATATTGTTAGGCACCTTAACCGTATAGTTAAGCTTTACATAATAACCCTGCCATTGGTTATATACATTCCTAAAACCCGGTCGGTTATTCTGCGGCGCGGCGGTGTAGGCTATAATGCTATCGGTAGTTTGAATAAATCCTGTTTTAAACTCGCTTTTAGCCTTTTGCAAATCTTCGGCGGTTTTGGCATAGATGGTTTGTTCTGCCTCAATTATTACATCGTTTCCGTTGTATCCCTCTACCGTTATACTGCCCCACGTATTATAAAGCCCGAAAGTGGTTTTAGCTGCAGCAGTAGTAAGTGTAAACTTTTTGCTGAAGTGATCAGTAGCGGTAAACTCGCCTTTTTTTTGGGCAAAACAGTTGCCCCACCCTGCTATCAGCAGGATCAATATTATCCTTTTCATGTTGTAATGGGTTAAATTAAACTCTTGATGGTTTCTGTTAATTTCTCGCGTACACCTTCATTTAAACCGGGTGCTTTAAGCAGCTTTTTTAACGGCTTTACGGCCCGTTTCTCCTGCAGTTTGAGCATTATATCCGCAATGGCCGACTGCATTAAAGGCGATTCCTGCTGTGTTACGGATCTGATCAATCCTTCCCTAACCTCCGGATGGTCGGCAAGTTTGGCCAGGGCCTCTAATGTGGTTAACCGCACGTTTACGTTAGCATCATTATTCAATGTGCTTAACAAAGCCGCAATAACTTGCTGATCTGCGTTGTCCAGCTCTTCGGTATAGCTAACCGCCTTCATCCGCTCAGATGCTGATGGATTCTCAAGCATGGCCAGCATCATGGTTTGCTTCAGCTCGTTTACCTGGCCGCTCAATTCTGCAAGCTGTTTATCCTGCTGCGCACCTTTTCCTTGCCAAAAAACCATGTATCCGCAGAAAAAACTCAGCAACACAACCACCAACTGGTAACTCAATGGCCATGCCGAAGGCCGGTTCCATAATTGCGCTAAACCTTTGCGAAGTTTAGCCAACGCACCTTGTTTGGCCTCCGCTTGCTTATAGTTTTGCAGCATGGCGTTAAAATTGTCCTCCATTGCCGGTGAAGGTTCGGGCGTTTCAATGGTTGCCATATCCTGCCAAACCATGCTTAACGCTGCCAGTTCTTCGCGGCAGGCGGGGCATGCTTTTAAATGTTGCTCCAGCCCGGCAGCTTGCTCGCTGTTAAGTGTATTTTGTAATCTTCCTATAAACAATTCTTCATAATGCTCACATTTCATAGCGCTCTTTGTTTAATGTTGTTAAATAAACATGCTTTAACTGATGCATGGCCCGGTGCAGTCTAACTTTTACCGCCCCCTCTGTTATGCCAAGTATCTCTGCCACTTCCTGGTTCTTCAGCTCCTGAAACCTGCTTAACGACAATATCTCGCGTTCAGCATCATTCAGAGCACTCATCGCACGTCGCAGTTGCTCGGCGCTTTGTTTTCGCTCCAGGGCCTCCTCTACATGTGTATGACCGGGTACCATATCAATCATATCATCAATGTGCGCGGCAGCCATTGGCAGTTTTTTACGCCGGCCCTGATCTTTTATCACATTGCGGGCAATGGTAAACATCCAGTGCAAAAATTCGCCGCTGCCCGTAAAGCTTTCGCGGTATTTCAGCATCCGGTAAAAAACCTGCTGCGCCAGATCCTCGGCAACGTCGCGCTGATAGGTCATATGATACAAAAAGTTAAACAGTGTCTTGTGATGGCGTTTAAACAACAGCCCCATCAGGTCAAGATTCCCTGCTTTTACTTTCAGCATAATGGCGTTATCAGTAAGCGTGTTCAATTAATATATTGTGTTATTATCCATGTAAACTCCTCCAAAAATATTTGGTTACAGAAATTTAGGTTTTTTTTGCTAAATCGGTATTAGTAATTGGAGATTAGTTAATTAGTGAGGGTATTATTGTTGGCGCTATCTCAGAAAATTATACACCCGGCTATTATTAACACGCTTGGCCAAGCCGCGGAGGCTTTGCATACGGTTGGCCCTTCGCTCTTGCTTTGCCCGCTATGGCCGCGGAGGCCTTCTTCTTTTTTCTTGATAAAAAAGAAGCAAAAAATCAAGTCAGGCTGATCGCTGCCACTTCACAGGCCAGACTCCCGGCCGCGCACCCTGACGGGCCTTTGCGCTTCTTTTCTTTTAGCACTATTTATTATTGGAAGAGAACCCGTCAGCAGGACAGCTTCGGACGAAATCAGGCAAAAGACGGTGGGCATGTGCGCAAGCAGGGGCATAGTAATTTTTTGCTGAAGCCGGGGCGCGCGCGAGCGAGAGCGGGGCAAAAATTTTACAGCCCGTGTTTTTGCCTTATTTGCAGGGCAGGCCACGTGCGGCAAAGAAGCCTTTCTGCTGACTTGATTTTTGTTTCTTTTTATTAAGAAAAAGAAAAAACGCCTCCGCGGCAAATGAGCGGGGCAAGCCAAGTGCGTAAAAGCCTCGCCAGCGATAGGTAATGTGGTTAGCAGCTCATCTTTAATACAAGAAAAAGAAAAAAGGCCTCCGCGGCAAATGAGCGGGGCAGGCCAAGTGCGTAAAAGCCTCGCCAGCGATAGGTAATGTATTTAGCAGCTCATCTTTTAATACAAGAAAAAGAAAAAAGGCCACAGCGGGGAAAGATAGGCGCGTCGGCCTTAACAGGCTGTTTACAGCAACAACGTATCAATCCTATGCGCATGCACCATCTCCATATCTGGCGCCCAGGCAAAAACGGTAAAATGCCCATCCTGCGATGCTACCAGGGCAATCGCATCCCGCTGATCATACACAAACTGGGCAGCCGCTAAATGGCGCGTACCGCCGCTTTTGCTGGGATGAACGTAGCGCGGCACCGAATCAATAACCGGCTCGGTAGTAATGATCTCATCCACCGGCGAACTCATTTCCGCCCGCGCCACTTTAGCGCCAAAAGCCATCACCTCGTAATCGCGGTTAATAATGGTGGCCCCGTCAACAGCAGTAAAGCCGCCCACGGTATCAATAGCGCGGTGCAGGGCATCGCGCCAGCCCAACCGCAGCCGCTCAGTAGCGTTCTCCTGCATCAGCGCTGCAACGCCGGTAAATGGCGGCGTAACAGGGTAAGCAATTGGCTGCACAATAGATTTCATCCAGTCATCAGTGTACGACGGCACAATCAATACCAGTCCCCCCCGTTTGTGCGACCGCATGGCAGCCGCCAGCTCAACAATAATATTAACAGACTCCTCCAGTAAAAACGAAGGCATATTGGCTAATGACGTTAACAGGCCCGGGCAATGCAGCAAACCCGTGTTCTGCTCGTCAATCACTTTTATCTCATCACCTTTTAAAACGGCAATGTTTACAAACTTGCCATAGCCATCAATGCGGCTGTGTTTTACCACCAACATGCCCGGCTCAATAACCTCTAAAACCAGGCAAATACCCGGTATGGCCAGCGTGGTGCCCCACACGTACAGCTCTTCGTTATCGTCAAACCAAACGCCCAAATGTATCCCGGGGCTCTCAACCGCCGGGGCCAGTTTGGTAAGGTTGTGCGGCGTAAGGCGCAGCCGGTTACCAAAAACCAATGGGTGTATAGCCTGATGAGGCGGCAGCAACGCCAGCGAAATCTTTGGCGATTTACCCTCCTCTTTACGCAAACTTGCCCAAAAACAAACATCAATTACCGACTCAATAATAGCCGCCGATGGTTCGCAACCCAAATCAAGCGCACCCTGCAGCCGCGCATCAGCCAGGTGAGTAGCAAAATGGGCCTCAATAGTTGGCGCCACTACACGGGCGGGTATGTAAGTTGATTCTGATAGCATGCGGTTTACTGCTGTTGCGGCCTTAAGATAGATAATTAAATGATGTTCTTCAAAAGTAGGCTAATTAGTTTTAAGCTTTGGTCATTTGTAGGTTAAGATTGGGGTTTGCGTGAGTTTAGGTAGCAGCAGTGGCGGGTGGCAGGTGATGAGTGGTTGGGTGATTAAGTGGATGGTTGATTAGGAGGATGGTTGATTAGGTGATTAGTTGCAATTGCCCAAATATTGCACTATTACTATAGAAGCACCACGTCAGCAGATCAGCTTCGGGCGAAAACGCAATGCGCAACTGGCCCGCGCGTTGGGAAAGGCATCAGTAACGTTGCGGTACAGGCTAACAAAGCGGACTGGTTAACCCGCCGCAACGGGACGTAGCCGTGGCGCATTGCGTTTTGCAGCGCAAAGGCCATGTGCGGCAAAGAAGCATTTTCTGCTGAATGATTTATTCACTTGTTGTTTGTTTTTTATGTTCATGAGATCGCTGCGCTTAGTTTTGTTTCTTTTTATCAAGAAAAAGAAAAAAGGCCTCCGCGGCCAGAGCGGGGCAAGGTAAGCGCGGTGGGCATATGCGCAATTAATAACAATGGCGTTGCCTGCGGCCCGCGCTATCCACTCATACGCCCGCAGGCCTTAGGCGCTGAGGCCGGTATCCGTTGCTAACGCAAGACTGTTGGTTCAGTAGCATAACGCGACGGTTTGCAATAACGAGACGGTACACCCGGTACGCGTGTGCAGCCGATGGAGGAATGGACTCCGGCAGCGATTGAAAGCCTGCAGGAGAATGTATACCGTTTATCTTCAATTTATTAGATTACGAAGTAATTAAGTTGAATTTTATAGAGTCTCCGTTTTCAATGTAGCTGTCCGTCGCAGCTAATATTTCAGAAATGTTGGGCGCAATATTTTCTTTTAATAATCCAGGCTGAACTGCAACAATTTTAAATTGAATCATTTTGTTTAAGGCAAAGATTTTGTTTAAGAGGATGTTGTCCCCAATTATAAAAGTCGAAGGATTCGTTCGACTTAGTCTCTTTTCTATTTTATCTTTTAGGATTGCTGAATTGGTCCATACGCCAGACTTTATAGATTGGCCACAAACTTCATATACGTCGTCAACTCTATTTCCTGTCAATTTACCCCCTGATCCCTTACAGTGATACAATTCGATTTCCAACGAATATGTTCCATCTTTAATGAAAACGAAATCCGCCATTTCCCCTGAACCATGGTCATAAATTAGTACATCAGGGTTTCTACCTATCAAAAAGTTTTCGATTTTTCTATGTATGTGAATTTTTCCAGCTGAATTGCCGGAAAATTCGCACTCAATGTCCGTATCGCTCCAGTCTAAAACATTCACTTTTTGGATATTGAAAGACGAACCATTTCTTATTGACTTCTCACTGATTTCGTTTAATCTTAATGAAGCGAAATCTTTAAAATAAAATGTTATCGGATATTCATGTAAGAAGGTGGATAATTCAATACTCTCAGCGTCTTGCGTAATTACAAATAGTTTGTTATACCCA
Source organism: Mucilaginibacter sp. HD30 (assembly GCF_054061755.1). NCBI lineage: Bacteria > Pseudomonadati > Bacteroidota > Sphingobacteriia > Sphingobacteriales > Sphingobacteriaceae > Mucilaginibacter > Mucilaginibacter sp. HD30. The sequence continues at coordinate 9,703 of NZ_JBSSEO010000001.1, read as the reverse complement.
ATGGAATTCCGAACAAAGAAATCTTCTATAGTGAATTTATATTGCTCCATGAATACCTCATTGCCAATATAGAAGCATATCTCATTTTTACTTGATTGAACTAAATCAATAATGATTTCTAAATCTATGAGCGTCCCAAAATGCAAAAATCACATCTCCAGGTATAGCTGCAACCACTTTTCTCATGCTAATTTTATCCAGGTCAGTATTTGTCACTACTTCCTTAGTATTAAGAATTTTTATGGAAAGGGCAGAACACCATTTTATAAAATCTACGATTGTCGAGGTTGCATTACTCCAAACTTTGCTCGAACTACTATACCCAATCGTCTTGTAAGATCCACCTTCCTGACCTCTCAAAAACATATGCCCACCTTCATACAAGTTTATTTCGTTTGACTTAATAGCGTTTTGAACATGTGACCCTGCTTTTATTAAATAGGACTCAGCATTATTGATAGTATTTTTGCTTCTTAATCCTAAATTGAATACTTCAGGATTACTTAAGTCTGCAATTACCTTATATATTAACTCCAATGGTAATTGTTTAGGTATACCATCTAAATACTGTTCGGCAATTTGTTTATAGGTATCAAGTGTTTTTCGTGTAGAGTTTATATATAGTAATTGACTATTGGAGTCATAATAGATTATAAACAAATTAAAATTAACATTTATAAGTTCATCTGTGGATAACCATTTCGGCTTTTGGATTTCTTTCGTAATGTACACTGCTACAGATAACTCTTCGCTGACGAAATGCTTATCAATATTGTTATCCGGAATTATAATCTGCTTTAAAATATTGATGCTTCTTGGCACCTCATATATTTTTACGTGATGGAATGGTTTCAGAGAGTATAATGATATATCCCTTTCATCTTCAAATTCGACCGGCTGTGATACAAATTCCTTGAGAGTTTTTCGCACGTTTAATTCACTTGCAATAGTATTTTCGCTAATCTCAACTATAATGTCTTTCCAAACCGCGCCTTCCTGGTATAATTCTAATTTAAGAAATTCTATTTCATTCGGAATTGCAAGGAATTTTGCCGAACCAATGTTTGCAGCGTTTGTTCTCGCAAATCTTCCTATGAATTGAAGTGTGACCGCCAAAGATTTGTGTGGATGATGTATTACTCCAATTTTTAAATGAGGAAAGTCGAACCCTTCCCCAAGCATGTCAACACAAATAATTCCATCCAATTCCTCCTTTAGAAGTTGCGAGATAATTCCATTAACCTGCTTTGACGAAAATGTACTATCGATGCGCTTCAGCCTTAAAGTGGTGTTTTTTGAATACACCTCCAAAAGTTCCTTGGAGTGTGTTTTTGTATCAGTCCTGATTAGTAAGTAGTGTTTAAAACCCTTTTTTTTATCCGCGTCAAAAACCCGCTGCGCTTCTCCTGCCAGACTAATATCGTTTGAACGGCCCGCATACTCTTTAACTGCTATAAAATCAATAGGCCCAAATATGTTATCCTCAAATGCTTTCGAAATCGGATAATTATATATAAAACTACCTTTTATTTCTTTTTTATCTCGCCTAAACGGAGTGGCGGTAAACAAGATTTTCTTAGCTTTTGTAAAATGTTTCAATAGAGAATTCCATGTATGCGCTGGGCTGTGATGAGATTCATCAATTAATACTAGGTCAAATAAACCGTCGGGAGGATTTACCTGCCAACTGTTAATTGGCAAGCTATTTGGCGTAGAGACTACGACATCAAAATTTGATAAGTCGTTCCATTTTGCGTCAGTGTCAAGAACCTCAGTAACTTCTTTGACTTTTGGCGTTTTAATGTTTTTGGATAAAATTCCGTTATCTATCAATACGCTTAAGTTTCCAAATCCCTCAGAAATTTGATTTCTGACGAGTTTACTTGGAGTAATTACTAACACCCTCCTAACCCGTAAAACAAATGCAGAAAGGAATAGAACTCCAGTCTTCCCCGAACCTGTTGGCATAATAATAATAGCTGGTTCTCGGTCGTGAATTGTGAAGTGACTTGATATAGCATGGATTGCTCCAAGTTGAGCATTTCTCAGCCCTTTTTTTGTGCCTGTTTGGATAGGATATGATAAAGAATCATAGTTATCACTGAAATAACTCATTGATTTATAATTAGGTTAGCCCAAAGATAATAAAAATACTACACTCCCATTAACGCGCGTATGCAGCACGGCTAAATTTTACTCTTCCCAATCTGGCGCGAGTATGCAGCGGGCGGCAAAGGTGTGGGAGTACTCGTGACTTTCTTGTAGCTATCATGTCTTTTCAAGCGCCCTACGTTTCAAAAGCGTTTCACCATCCCCCTAAAAACGATGAAAATTCAATCTTTACCAACCACTTGATAAACAGTAAGTTAACGCGATTTTACAGCTAAATTTTCCTAACGAATAAGTAGTTTCATTCTGTTTCACCCTAAAGTTGCAAACCAATTATAATCAGGCATTTACGGTAAAAGGCGTTTCATTTGTTTCGCATGTGTCGTATATTTTTGTGAAACGCATACATCCTGCCCACTGCCGCACTTGTGGGATGACAACACCTGGAGGCTGCATAATAGCACCAACACCCATCCAACCTCAGCTTGTTAACTACTAATTAAATATATATATTTGGTTATAAGCACAGCCTGTAATGACTACCACAATTTGCAAAAACTGCCAGCACGACCTGCCCGAAACATTCTGCCCTAACTGTGGCGAAAAACGCTTCGATAAGCATCAATTAACCATTAAACATTTCGCCGAAGAAACGCTGGAGGGCTTAATCCATTTCGATACCAAGTTTTTGCGCACCATAAAAACGCTGTTTACCAAACCCGGTCAGCTCGCGTCAGACTTTGTAGAAGGGCGGCAAACCCGTTACATGAAACCCATTGCGTTTTTTATAGTAATAAACCTGCTGTTTTTTATGCTGATGATGTTTAACCCTTACAGCCTTTCGCTATATAACTACACCCATTATAAACCTTTTACAAATTATGATACCGAGCGCATTGTGGCTCAAAAAATAGCAGATCTGAAGGTTACAGAGAAATTATATGCAGGTGTTTTTGATACCAAAATAAAAAGCGAATCAAAGGCCTATATTTTTGCATTTATCCCAATTTACGGCATCATGTGCAGTTTATTATTTATTACCTACAAACGCATGTTTGTGGAGCACCTTATATTCGCCCTGCATTTTGTGGCCTTTATTTTATGCGTTTTCTTTTTAGAAATTTATTGCATTATGTTCCCGCTTGCAGCCTTTTTTAATGGCAAGCACCAAAGCGACATTGACCAGTTAGTAGGCATATTAACGCCAATTTTAGTAGGAATATACTTCTTCCTTTCCGTCAGGCGTTTTTATGGCTCCAATATCTGGTGGAGCCTTGTAGCCGCCGGTGTTATAGCATTTACTTTTTTCGATCTGATACAAGCCTACCGGATGCTGTTATTTTTTAAAATACTGTATTTATAAAGGCCTTAAAAACACGCTAAAACGTGCCAGAAAGTGCTCGAAACGCTCAAAAACATAGCGTTATTATTGAATATGTGTTTTACCCGCTTTTGTGGCGGCTAAAATTCCCTTAATTAACAGGTATTTGAATATTTGTCCCCACCTGTCCCAACTTGTCCCAGGCATATACTGCAAACTGTTTATTACCAGCTGCTTAGTTAAACCAGGTGTCTCAGCTGTCCCACATTGTCTCATCCGCACGGTGGGACGGTGCGGGGATGTGGAGATGGTTGATGGTAAAGAGTGCCATGAACTAATGACCAATGACAGCGCAGCTTAAGGTAAGGCATAAAAAAAGCCCCACATCTTTCGATATGGAGCTGATTTAAGATTGGGCACCGACCTACTCTCCCACGTTTTACCGCAGTACCATCGGCTCTGGCGGGCTTAACTTCTCTGTTCGGAATGGGAAGAGGTGGACACCGCCGATATAGGCACCTGAAGATTTTTTGTTAGTATTTAGTAGCGGGTATCAAGTAACAAGACCTGTATACCGCTTAACCAACAGTTTTTTATTTGTTTGTTCTATATCTGTACGCTGTATCTTGATACTTGATACTAACTACTTGATACTTAAACCAAACAATGACATATTATTGAAAGAAGCAAATGAATTCGAGAAAACAACAGCATTAATTAGAATCTATCTGTGTTGTGTTGTCAGGGTGCAGACAAGTCTGCACCCCTATATTCCAACCGAAGAAAGCTTCGGGCGATTAGTATTACTCGGCTATGATGTCACCACCTTTAGACCTGTAACCTATCAACGTAGTAGTCTGCTACGACCCTCAATGGAAGTCTCATCTCGTGGCTAGTTTCGCACTTAGATGCTTTCAGCGCTTATCTATTCCCAACGTAGCTACTCTGCAGTACACCTGGCGGCATAACAGATTCACCAGAGGTTAGTCCAACCCGGTCCTCTCGTACTAAGGTCAGCCCCACTCAAACTTCCAACGCCCACAACAGATAGGGACCGAACTGTCTCGCGACGTTCTGAACCCAGCTCGCGTGCCACTTTAATGAGCGAACAGCTCAACCCTTGGGACCTTCTCCAGCCCCAGGATGTGACGAGCCGACATCGAGGTGCCAAACCTCCCCGTCGATATGAGCTCTTGGGGGAGATCAGCCTGTTATCCCCAGCGTACCTTTTATCCTTTGAGCGATGGCCCTTCCATGCAGAACCACCGGATCACTATATCCGTCTTTCGACCCAGCTCGACTTGTCTGTCTCACTGTCAAGCAAGCTTATGCTATTGCACTCCGCGTACGGTTACCAAGCGTACTGAGCTTACCTTTGAAAGCCTCCGTTACCTTTTTGGAGGCGACCACCCCAGTCAAACTACCCGCCAAACAATGTCCTCCGCTATGCGGAGTTAGACACCAAATACAGAAAGGGTGGTATTTCAACGTTGACTAACTGACTCCTAGCGAAGCCAGATCACAGTCTCCCACCTATCCTACACATCCTGTATCCGATATCAATGTTAAGTTGTAGTGAAGGTGCATGGGGTCTTTCCGTCCCGTTGCGGGTAACCGGCGTCTTCACCGATACCACAATTTCACCGAGCTCATGGCTGAGACAGCGCCCAGATCGTTACACCATTCGTGCAGGTCGGAACTTACCCGACAAGGAATTTCGCTACCTTAGGACCGTTATAGTTACGGCCGCCGTTTACCGGGGCTTCGATTCAATGCTTCGCCTTGCGACTAACATCCCCTCTTAACCTTCCGGCACCGGGCAGGTGTCAGGCCTTATACGTCATCTTTCGATTTTGCAAAGCCATGTGTTTTTGTTAAACAGTCGCCTGGGCCTTTTCACTGCGGCTGATATTGCTACCAGCGCCCCTTCTCCCGAAGTTACAGGGCCATTTTGCCGAGTTCCTTAGCCATGATTCACTCGAGCACCTTAGGATTCTCTCCTCGACTACCTGTGTCGGTTTACGGTACGGGGTTTTATAACCTGAAGCTTAGCAGGTTTTCTTGGAAGTCTGATTACCTGAACTATCCCATCCCCCGAAGGTTCCGAGTACTATCGGCTTTCAGCAAAGTCTGCGTACTTAACTACAAACTCTATACCTACGGCCTTTAACGAACTATTCCGTCAGTTCGCGTCAGTTTCACTACTCCGTCACTGCATCGCAGTTATAAAACGTACTGGAATATTAACCAGTTGTCCATCGGCTACGCCCTTCGGCTTCACCTTAGGCCCCGACTAACCCTGATCCGATTAGCGTTGATCAGGAAACCTTAGTCTTTCGGTGGGCGGGTTTCTCTCCCGCCTTATCGTTACTTATGCCTACATTTGCTTTTCTATTCCCTCCACAGTCAGTTACCTTCCTGCTTCGCCGCAAATAGAATGCTCCCCTACCAGATGCATTACTGCAAATCCATAGCTTCGGTATACCGCTTAATGCCCGTTTATTATCCATGCCCGATCGCTCGACTAGTGAGCTGTTACGCACTCTTTAAATGAATGGCTGCTTCCAAGCCAACATCCTAGCTGTCTGTGCAATCGGACCTCGTTAGTTCAACTTAGCGGTAATTTGGGGACCTTAGCTGATGGTCTGGGTTCTTTCCCTCTCGGCCATGGACCTTAGCACCCATAGCCTCACTCCAGCGTATATTATAAAGCATTCGGAGTTTGTCTGGATTTGGTAGGATTTGACTCCCCCGCACCCAATCAGTAGCTCTACCTCTTTATAACTCAACCGCCAGGCTGTTCCTAAAAACATTTCGGGGAGTACGAGCTATTTCCCAGTTTGATTAGCCTTTCACCCCTACCCACAAGTCATCCGGAAACTTTTCAACGTTTATCGGTTCGGTCCTCCAGTACCTGTTACGGCACCTTCAACCTGCTCATGGGTAGATCACAAGGTTTCGCGTCTACCTCCACTGACTATGCGCCCTATTCAGACTCGCTTTCGCTTCGGATCCGTGTCTTAAACACTTAACCTTGCCAGTGAAGAGTAACTCGTAGGCTCATTATGCAAAAGGCACGCCGTCACCCCAGAAGGGCTCCGACCGCTTGTAAGTATACGGTTTCAGGTTCTATTTCACTCCCCTGTTCGGGGTTCTTTTCACCTTTCCCTCACGGTACTGGTTCACTATCGGTCTCTCAGGAGTATTTAGCCTTACCGGATGGTGCCGGCAGATTCCCACAAGGCGTCTCCGACCTCGCGGTACTCAGGATACCACTATCTTATCATTACTTACCCGTACGCAGCTCTCATGCTCTATGGCCGGGTTTCCCACCCCGTTCCGGTTCATTTTGATAGTCATATTGTGGTCCTACAACCCCGGTTATGCCGTAACATAGCCGGTTTGGGCTTCTTCCCTTTCGCTCGCCACTACTCAGGAAATCATTATTATTTTCTCTTCCTCTGCTTACTTAGATGTTTCAGTTCAGCAGGTTTGCGCTATTGCAACTAGTCTTCAACTAGTTAGGTTTCCCCATTCAGAAATTTACGGATCAAATCTTATTTGCAAATCCCCGTAACTTATCGCAGCTTATCACGTCTTTCATCGCCTCTGAGAGCCAAGGCATCCCCCGTATACCCTTTCTTACTTTCTTCTACCTTTGCCGCCTTTTGCTCGGCATGGTATGTCTTTATTATTTCAGTCAGTTGCTTTTTTAGTATCAAGTTTTAGTATTAAGTAGCAAGATTTACATCTTGTTTCTTAATTCTTAGTTCTTGATTCTTAAAAACAACGTCCCTACTGTTGTTTTCTCGTTTTTCAATTACTTCTTCCAATATGTCAAAGAACGTTTTGCTTCGCAGATTTGAGTATTGAGATTTGAGTATTGAGATTGACTTACGTCTTTTCTCATATCTCACGTCTCATGTCTCACATCTTTGAGGCATCGTGGAGAATAACGGATTCGAACCGTTGACCCCCTGCGTGCAAGGCAGGTGCTCTAGCCAGCTGAGCTAATCCCCCTTAAGATTTTAGTATTAAGTAGCTAGTATTTAGTATCAAGACTCTCATCTTGCTACTTGATACTTACTACTAAGTACTTCACCTTGTAGTCCCGAGCAGATTTGAACTGCTGACCCCTACATTATCAGTGTAGTGCTCTAACCAAGCTGAGCTACAGGACTTCTCGATTTCGGATCGCTGATTTACGATCTCGGATTTTTAGTCAATCGTAACTCGTAAATCGTAAATCGTAATTTCTTACAATCCCGCCTCTCAGATGTTATCGCCACTGTGGCTTCATCTTTTGGGTTTTCCTTAGTGTTTGTAATTAGTGAGTTAGTGATTGAGTGAATTAGTGATTGTTTCCTTTCGGTTACTAATCTCTATTCAACTAATCTCTATTCAACTAATTTAAAAGATAATCATGTAGCGAGCTGTCCTGCTCAGTTATCTGTCAGAAAGAACAGATCAGGGTGGGTATTGCTCCAGAAAGGAGGTATTCCAGCCACACCTTCCGGTACGGCTACCTTGTTACGACTTAGCCCCAGTTACCGACTTTACCCTAGGACGCTCCTTACGGTTACGCACTTCAGGCACTTCCAGCTTCCATGGCTTGACGGGCGGTGTGTACAAGGCCCGGGAACGTATTCACCGCGTCATTGCTGATACGCGATTACTAGCGAATCCAACTTCACGGGGTCGAGTTGCAGACCCCGATCCGAACTGTGATCAGCTTTGTGAGATTGGCATCCTGTTGCCAGGTAGCTGCCCTCTGTACTGACCATTGTAGCACGTGTGTAGCCCCGGACGTAAGGGCCATGATGACTTGACGTCGTCCCCTCCTTCCTCTCTATTTGCATAGGCAGTCTGTTTAGAGTCCCCACCTTAACGTGCTGGCAACTAAACATAGGGGTTGCGCTCGTTGCGGGACTTAACCCAACACCTCACGGCACGAGCTGACGACAGCCATGCAGCACCTAGTTTCGTGTCCCGAAGGACTAGAGCGTCTCTGCTCTATTCACTAACTTTCAAGCCCGGGTAAGGTTCCTCGCGTATCATCGAATTAAACCACATGCTCCTCCGCTTGTGCGGGCCCCCGTCAATTCCTTTGAGTTTCACCCTTGCGGGCGTACTCCCCAGGTGGAATACTTAACGCTTTCGCTTAGACGCTGACCGTATATCGCCAACATCGAGTATTCATCGTTTAGGGCGTGGACTACCAGGGTATCTAATCCTGTTTGATCCCCACGCTTTCGTGCCTCAGTGTCAATATAACCATAGTAAGCTGCCTTCGCAATTGGTGTTCTGTGACATATCTATGCATTTCACCGCTACTTGTCACATTCCGCCTACCTCTAGTTAATTCAAGTTCTTCAGTATCAAAGGCACTGCGACAGTTAAGCTGCCGTCTTTCACCCCTGACTTAAAAAACCACCTACGCACCCTTTAAACCCAATAAATCCGGATAACGCTTGGATCCTCCGTATTACCGCGGCTGCTGGCACGGAGTTAGCCGATCCTTATTCTCAGAGTACATTCAGCTCGATATACATATCGAGGTTTATTCCCCTGCAAAAGCAGTTTACAACCCGTAGGGCCGTCTTCCTGCACGCGGCATGGCTGGTTCAGGCTTCCGCCCATTGACCAATATTCCTTACTGCTGCCTCCCGTAGGAGTCTGGTCCGTGTCTCAGTACCAGTGTGGGGGGTCATCCTCTCAGATCCCCTAAACATCGTAGCCTTGGTATGCCGTTACCACACCAACTAGCTAATGTTCCGCATGCCCATCTTGATCCTATAAATATTTGATTGCTTTATGATGCCATATTGCAATGTTATGCGGTCTTAATCTCTCTTTCGAGAGGCTATCCCCCTGATCAAGGTAGGTTACATACGTGTTACGCACCCGTGCGCCACTCTCATTAGGAGCAAGCTCCCAAATCCCGTCCGACTTGCATGTATTAGGCCTGCCGCTAGCGTTCATCCTGAGCCAGGATCAAACTCTCCATTGTAAAATGTTGTGTTTGATAACTTCCTGACTCTACTTATCTTTTTATTCTTTGGAATTGTCTAATAAATAGAATCTCTAGTTATTTGTATTATATATCTTTATACAATACCCTTCCCCCTATATTCAATCTATCCTTCTTCTTTTCTAAACTAAACAGTTTGACTTGATTTCTCCTCCACTCGCTTGCGCTTGCTTCGAATCCCTCGCGTCTTACCGCTCGTTACATGATTGCATCTTTTAAAAGAACTTTCGTCGTTCTCTGTC